>CAVZGT010000010.1:0-1309975 GCA_963774855.1 uncultured Acidobacteriota bacterium
CCCCCCGGCCACGCCTGCCGCGGAACCGCCGCCGGCCGTGCAACTTGGCGGTCCGCCGTCCGGCGCCGGGACGCTGACCGCCGACACTGGCGAGATCCAGCCGGCCGATCCGGCCAAATTCCACAAGGAGCCCGGCTACTCGCCGTACGCAGGCCGGCGCTATCCCGAGCGCCCGTACTTCGGTGACGAGCACGTCCACACCGCGTGGTCGGTTGATGCCGGCGGCAGCGGCGCGACGCTCGGTCCCGAGGAGGCCACGCGGTTTGCGCGGGGCGAGGAAGTCACCGCGACCAGCGGCCAGCCGGTGAAGCTCGGACAGCCGCTCGACTGGGTCGCCATCACGGATCACTCCGACATGATGGGCATGATCACCGAGATCAAGGGCGGCAATCCCGAGATGATGGCCGACCCGACGCTCAAGAGGTGGCGCGACATGTTCAACGGCGGTCCGGTGGAGGCGAAGAAGGGCGTGATGGAACTGGTCGCCGCGCAGGCGGGCAAGAAGCTGCCGCCGGCCGCGACGGATCCAAAGTTTGCCAAGAGCGTCTGGGCGAAGAACACCACGATCGCGGAGAAGTACAACGAACCCGGGCGCTTCACGGCGTTCATCGGCTACGAGTGGACGTCGAACGCCGGCGGCGGCGACAACCTGCACCGGAACATCATCTACCGCGACAACAAGGACAAGGCCGACCAGGTGCTGCCCTACACCACGTTCCAGAGCGAGAACCCCGAGGACCTCTGGACAGTGGATGACCGAATGGGAGAAGACCACCGGCGGCAAGCTCCTCGCGATCCCGCACAACGGCAATCTCTCGAACGGCCGGATGTTCGCGCTGACGACCTTCAGCGGCGACCCGCTGACCAAGGCGTGGGCCGACGCGCGACAGCGGTGGGAGCCGCTGTTCGAAGCGATTCAGATGAAGGGGCAGAGCGAGTCGCATCCGTCGCTGTCGCCGACCGACGACTTCGCCGCCTACGAGCTCTGGGACCGCGGCAACCTGACCCAGACGCCGAAGAAGCCCGGCATGATTCGCCGGCGAATACGCGCGCGAAGCGCTCAAGAACGGCCTGAAGGTGGAACAGGACCTGGGGACCAACCCGTTCAAGTTCGGGATGGCGGGCGGAACCGACACCCATAACGGCCTCGTGGCGGCCGAAGAGGACAACTTCTTCGCCAAATTCCCGAGTGCCGAGCCCAGGCCGGATCGGTGGGACGAGGACGCGATGAACTTCGGCCCCAACCGCATCGTGAAAGGCTGGGAGATGACGGCGGCCGGATACACCGCCGTCTGGGCGACCGGCAACACGCGTGCGGAGCTGTGGGACGCGATGATGCGCCGGGAGACCTACGCGACGAGCGGTCCCCGCATGATCGTCCGGTTTTTCGGCGGCTACGACTTCACCCAGGCTGACGCCACGCGCACGCCGGCGGTGGCCGGCTACGCGAAAGGTGTGCCGATGGGCGGCGATCTTCCCGCTGCGCCGGCCGGCAAGGCGCCGACGTTCCTCGTCGCCGCGCTCAAAGACAGGTTCAGCGGCAACCTCGATCGCATCCAGATCATCAAGGGATGGCTGGGCAAGGACGGCAAGCCGCAGGAGAAGATCTACGACGTGGTCTGGGGCGACAAGGACCGGCGCAGGATCGTCAACGGCAAGTTGACCCCGGTGGGGAACACCGTGGACGTCGCCACCGCGACGTGGACCAACACCATCGGCGATCCGGAACTCGTCACCGTGTGGACGGACCCGGACTTCGATCCGTCGGTCCGCGCGGTCTACTACGCGCGCGTCCTCGAGATCCCGACGCCGCGCTGGACCGCGTACGACGCGGCGTACTTCAAGATCAAGATCACGGACCCGAAGGTGCCGATGACGACGCAGGAGCGGGCGTTCACGTCGCCCATCTGGTATTCGCCGAAGTAAGGCTGCGTCGTTCATGCGCATTCGAAAACTTCTCGGCGAGCCGATGCTGCACTTCCTGCTGATCGGCATCGCGCTCTTCGGCGCCTATCGATGGATGGCGCCCGGCGATTCCGGCGGGCGCCGCATCGTCATCACCCAGGGGGTGGTAGACGACCTCGTCACACAGCATGTGGCGGCGAGAGGTCGCGAACCGTCCACCACCGAGTTGAACCACTTGATTGAGTCTGTACGTTCGCGATGAGATCCTGTACCGGGAAGGTGTGAGACTCGGGCTCGAGCGTGACGACATCGTCGTGAAGCGTCGAGTGCGGCAGAAGATCGAGATGATCGCGGAGGAGGACGCCTCGACACGGGCGCCGACCGACGCGGACCTGTCCGCGTATCTCGTCGGCGAACCAGGCGCGCTTCGTTCAGCCGGCCATCCTCACCTTCGAGCAGGTTTTCATCGGAGAATCCACGTCCGGTCCGGGAGTGGTGCATGCCGTGGCGGTCACACGTGAGGCCCTTCGGAAGGGTGCTGACCCCGAGGAACTTGGCAAGCCGACGCTGCTGCCGCATCGGATGACGCGGACTCCTGCCGATCTGGTGGCGCGCGATTTCGGCGCCTCCTTTGCCGCGGCCCTCGAGAAGGCGCCGGTCGGCGAATGGGTGGGGCCGATCGACTCGAGCTTCGGGGCGCACTTCGTGCGCGTCTCGGATCGCACGCCGGCGGTGGCGCCGCAACTCGCGGCCGTGCGCGACCATGTCGTGCGCGAATGGGAGAACGAACGCCGCCAGCGCGCGCGCAACGACGCCTACACCAAGATGCGCGGCGAATATCAGGTCAGTATCGAGACGGAGCTGGCGACGGAACGGCGATGAGAACAGTCTCTCTCCCGCTCGTCGTCGTGGCATTGCTCCTCACCGCGATCGTTCCAGGTCGCGCGGACGAGTTCAAGCCGGGGTACCTGCAGCTCACGCAGCTGGACCGGGAGACGTACGACGTCCTCTGGAAGGTCCCGGCGATCGACGAGTCGACCACCCTCAAGGTGAAGCCGCAGTTCCCCGACGGGACCGAGGCACTCACGGAGGTGCGCAGCACCTTTTCGCGCGGCGTGACGGTGCAGCGCTGGCGTATCCGGGTGCCGCACGGGCTCGATGGGAAGGCCATCTTCTTTTCCCAGCTCTCGGAAACGCGGATCGACGTGCTCGCGCGGCTCGTGCGCCTGGACGGCAGCGTGCAACTCGAGCGCATCCTGCCAGTGCACCCCAGCTTCGTCGGCAGGCCCAGCCCTGGTCGGCTGGAAGTGGTCAGGACCTATACGATCCTCGGGATCGAACACATCCTGTCCGGGTTCGATCACCTCCTGTTCGTGCTCGCTCTGGTGCTCCTGGTGCAGGGGACCCGGCGACTGCTCGTCACCATCACGGCGTTCACCGCCGCGCACAGTCTGACCCTTGCCGGGGCAACGCTCGGCTGGGTGCACGTCCCCGGGCCTCCCGTTGAAGCGTCGATTGCGCTGAGCATCGTCTTCGTCGCGTCGGAGATCGTCCACACGCGGCAAGGCCGCTACAGCGTGACGCAGCACTATCCGTGGGTCGTGGCTTTCACGTTCGGCCTGCTGCACGGATTCGGCTTTGCCGGCGCGCTGGCGGAGGTCGGCTTGCCGCAGTCGTCGATTCCGATCGCCCTGCTGTTCTTCAATGTCGGCGTCGAGATTGGGCAGTTGATGTTCGTCGGAGCTGTGTTGGCAGTGATCGCGGCCGGCTGGCGCGCGGGACACCGGCTTCGATTGTCGCAACCCGCCTGGATCTGGCGCATCGCGCCGTATGCCATCGGTGGGCTCGCGAGCTTCTGGCTGGTCGAACGAATCGCCGCGTTCTGAACAGCGACCGCGTGAAGAAGACCATCGCCGGCCTTGTTCACGAACAACTCAGACGATCCCGCGATGCACGGCCACGGCTCCCTCGTTCTTCCTCATCCCGCGCCCCTGGTCACACGCGATGAGGCGACGCGTCGTGACGCCGATGCAGCCCCGAGACCGAGCGCGACCGCCGCGATGACCGCAGCGGTCGCACGCGGGTTCAAGGCCGCCCGCGTAAACACGCTGCTCTTTCGCGTATGCCCTTCCCAATTTCGTCCTCTCTCGCCGCCATCGTGCGGAACCGGCTCGATAGAGGTTGTCCGGCCGGCCATCGGCCGGCTTGCCGGTGAGCTGCGAGTCGAACGTCCACCGCTCCATGTACAAGTCCGCGAGACGGGGTGCAAATCGCGCCGCACTCAACTTGGCGCCTGACCCTCCGGCAATGAGCTCCCGGAGGGGCGTCTGCGCGGCATGCAGAATCACGCCGGCCACCACCTCTGGCGCATAGACCGGCGGCACGGGTCGCGGCTCCACGCCAAGATAGGTCCGAGCCTTCTCGAAGAACGGCGTATCGATGCTCGCGGGCTTCACCAGCGTGACCGCGATCGGTATTCCTTGTTCTTCGAGCTCCATCCTGAGCGCATCCGTGAACCCTTTCAGCGCGTGCTTGGCCGCACAGTAGCCGCCTTGCAGCGGGATGGCCCGGTCGGACAACGCGCTGCCGACGTTGATCAACGCCCCGCCGGCGCGACGCAGGTGCTGCACGGCCGTGCGCGACCCGTACACCTGGCCCCAGTAGTTGACGTCCATCTGGCGCCGCATGTCTTCAATCGAGAGATCGACGATTCGACCGTACATCGACACGGCCGCGTTGTTGACCCACGTGTCAATGCGACCGAACTCGCGGATCGCCGTCTCCGCGATCGCCTCCACCTGCGCGGCGTCGGCGACATCGGCCACGGCGTATACCGCGCGTCCGCCGGCCCGGCGAATCGCCTCCGTCGCGCCACGGAGGTCTGTCTCGTTGCGTGCGGCAAGCACGACACACGCGCCGCGCCGCGCGGCATGCCTGGCCGTGACGAGCCCGATGCCGCTGGAGGCGCCGGTGATCACGATCACCTGCTCGTCGAGAGGCTTGAGTGCGAGTTTCATCTTCGTTCTCCTGGGTCTCCGTGGGCGTGACGAATCGTGACTGCCCGTTTCAGTGTCGAACGCTGTCCAAGAGCGCCGTCAAACGATCAACGACGCCGGCGGTCAATGACTCGGGCGGTGGCTGCTTCACCATCCGGAACGTGCCACGCTTGTCGAGGATTTCCCCGTGCGAGGCTCCGGAACCATCCCGCCAGAATCGCAGCGAGGCTGTGGCGCCCGCCAAACGGAGGTCCTGGACCACGAGCTCGGGCAGCCACGTGGGAAGCACCGGATCGACGAACAGCGTTTCGAGCGGCGCGACCGGCTGGAAACCGAGAAGGCTGTGGATCAGGAGCGGAAATGCGCTGGCATTCCACAGCTGCGGCGTGTTGGCTCGTGGATAGGCGCCGGGCCCGCCGCCGTCGTGGCGCGGGTATCCGCCGATGCACTCGGGAATGCGGAATTCCGGATACAGCTGGGCCAGGTCGAAGAGCGCCTGCGCGATCTCGCCGGCGCGTGTGTCGAAGCCGAACCGGCGCAGACCGAACGCGATCGTGGCCTGTTCAACGGCCCACACCGTTCCCAGGTGGTAGCTCAAGGGGTTGTAGGCACGGTGATCGGACGACAGCGTGCGGAACGCCCCACCCGCTGAACATATCTGGCGCAAACATGCGCCCTACCACCCGCGGAAGATGCTCGTCGCTGATGATTCCGCAGGCGAGGCAATGTCCGACGTTCGAGGTTACCGCCCGGACCTGCCGCTTTTCCGGATCGAGCGCCAGAACTATCGAACCCTCGGTGTCGTCCCACCAGTCACGATTGAACCGCCGTTTGAGATCCGCGGCGCTGTCCCACAGGGCCGCGGCGTCCGCGTATGCGCCCATCGCCCCGCTCAGGAAGGCCATGAGCTGCTGCGCGGCAAACCAGTATCCCTGCAGCTCGCAGGTGCCAAGCGGCGAGGGCACCGGCGTGCCGTCGTCGTAGACGATGGCGTCGCCGCTGTCTTTCCACCCCTGGTTCTTGGTGCCCTTCGTCGATCGCGTGTGATACTCGAGGTATCCGTCCCCGTCCTGGTCGCCGTAGGTGCGGGCCCAGTCGAGAATGCGCCGCGCCACGTCCCAATGCCGTTCGACACAGGTCCTCTCGCCTGTCCAGGAATAGAGGTGCGCCAGCGAAATCACGAACATCAGGGGGCTCGCGAAGTCGGCGTAGTACGCGGAATAGGGATTCACGTCGAGCAGAGCCAGTGGTCCGCGACGCACTTGGTACGGAATGCGCCCAGGCTCCTCGTCCCGCCAGTCGTACACGCGATCGCTCTGCAGACGTCCCAGCCGCGTCAGGCTCGCGTCGAGCGAGTCACCGCGATCGAGAAACGCGGCCTGCCATCCCGCCGTGAGCGTGTCGCGCCCGAACAGGGCGGGGTACAGCGGCATCCCGGCTTGGAGTGTCAGCCACTCATCGGGCGGACCCTCCAATAGAGGAAATGACGCGAAGTCCCGGACGTTTCCGTGGAGGATGCGTTCGGCTAGGCGGTTCGGGGGAATGGCGACCCGCGTCAAGCGCTCCTGCCAGGTCCGGAGGTGCCGCTCGCGAGCCGCCGCATCGTTGAACGCCGCCTCGCCGTTCGTGTCGGACGCCTCCACCTGGAGGCCCAGGACGACCGCTTCCTGCGGTTCGAGTTGGACTCGCGTCTTGATCCTCGAGTCGATTGCGGTCCAGCGCGCAGACCCGATCGGCGCCACTCTGGTCCGATAGTGGAGCTGCGTGTGCCGATACGTGAAAGAGAGACGATCGCCGGAGGACTCTCGATGTACCTCGCCGCGCTGTTCGCGCCTGCCCTCGTGCGCCTCCTGAATGTCCGCGAAGTCAGCGTCCAGGATCCACGCGATATCTGCGTCGACACGACGGGTCGAGTGATTGCGAATCGTGAGCGACGCGGTCAGCCCGGCGATGCCCAGCGCGTAGTTCGCGCGCAACGACAACGCCCGATGCGGGATGCCCTCGGCATCCGTGGAGACGTCGTCACCGGACTGTCCGCTGCCACCGCCGCCGAATTCCGTGAGCTCAGGGTAGATGGAGGTGAACGCGAGTGCGTGAGGCTCGAGAAGGCTGGCCTCACACGGCCACGGGGGACGGCCGTTGATTTCGAGCCGTAACGTCCGGAGGAAGCGCGCTTCGCGGAAATAGTACCCGGATAACTGTTCGGGCTCGCCGCACTCGCCCCGTGTGTCGACGAGCAACAAGGACGGACCCCGCCACGCGTACAGCTGTCCGGGACGAATGAGGACATGAGCCACGGCCTGCGTTCCCAGTGAGTAGTGGCCGTTATCGCTGTCGAGCCGGACGTCCGGACAGGGAGCTCGGCGCGTCGAGATGTGCCCCGTCATCGACGCCAACGCCAAGCCGATCGACCAGCTCGCCGCCGAGCCATCCCCCGACACTGCCCAGCCCAAGCGCCACGACCTCGAGCGAGAACAGCATCGTGGTTGCTGCGGTATCGGGATTGTCTCCTCGCATCAGCCAGACCAGCGCGAAGATCAGGACCACGACCACGTTCGCCCCGCCGTGGAGGAGTCCGATCCGTTTCGCTCGTGTGCCGGCAGGAATTGCGAACCAATCAATCGCCCCGAACACCGCGGCGAGCAAACCACCCACGATGCCCGCCGCGATGTTCCAGTACGCCGCGGCGGCGAACGCAGGTGACCCGCGCCACAGGTAAACGCCGTCGAAAACGACTGCCCCAATAAAGAGTCCCAACGGCAGGACGATCAGCATCGGGTGAATCGGATGGCCCAGGAATTTGGCTCTGCTTTCCATATCGTGTCAGACCTCGGTTGCACGAACGTGTTTGGAAACTGGCCTGCCGGGTTAGCCAGATAGACAAGCTGCGCTGTGCTTATCCAGCAAATCGTACGCCGTCGTACCTGTTGAAATCGGGCGCTATGGGAGGAAACCGAAAGACTGCCTCGGCGGTGCGTGGGTGGGGCGCTGCCTCGTACGAGCCGTCGAGAATAGCCGCGTGCGTCGCAGAGTCGATGTAAGGATCTGATTCGCGGGCAACGATTCCCATACAGCCCGCGTCTCGCCGTTTGAGAGGCCCCTCGTCGATCGCGAGCGTGATCGGCGATCTAATAAAGGATAGATCGGAAAGCCTACGGGCGTGGAGGCATCGGCCGCTCGTGGAGAATCATCCAGTTGAGCCCGAACCGATCCCGCAGCTGGCCGAACCGCGAGGCAAAGAACGTCTCCTCCATCGGCATGAAGACCTCGCCGCCCTCCGAGAGCGCCGAAAAGATGCGTTCCGCGTCGGCATCGCTCTCGACGCTCAGCGACAGGTAGGCGCTGCGCATCGGCTGGGCGTTCGGGATATCCGCGCCCAGCAGCTCGGTGCCCGCGATGGACAGGCGCGCGTGCAGAACGGCGTCCTTCCATGCGGGATCGACCTTGGTCTGCTCCGGAGCCTGCCCGTGCTTCATCATCATCCCGATCCTGGCGCCAAGATGCTTCTCGTAGAAGCTGAACGCCTCGGCGCATTTCCCGGCGAAGTTCACGTACGTATTCATCTTCATGGTCATCTCCGGTGCCGATGCAAGGCGTGCTCCTGCACACCCGCAGCAACACGTTGGATTTCATCGATCGTCTCTGACAGGTAGACGAACGGGCCAGCCAGGAATCGACAACGGGCAGCAAAACTACTCGGTCCGCAGCGCCACCATCGGATCCACGCTGGCGGCGCGCCGTGCGGGTATCGCACTCGCGACGAGCGCCGCCACGAACAGCGACACGATCGCCGCGGCGAACGCGCGCGGGTCGGTCGGCTCCAGCCGGAACAGGAAGGCTTTCGAGGCGGCACTCAGGTACCAGGCGGCGACGCCGCCGATGACGAGCCCCGCGGTGACCAGCGCAGTGGCGTTGACCAGCACCATCGCCACCACGTTCGCGCGCGTCGCACCGAGCGCCATGCGCACGCCGATCTCGCGCGTGCGCTGCGAGACGACGTACGCCATGACGCCGTAGACGCCGACGGCGGCGATCACCAGGCCGAGTAGCCCGAAGAGGCCCAGCAGCAGCATGGTGAGCTTGCGCTGCGCGATGCGTCTCGCGACGAGCTCCTCCATCGTTCGGACATTGCGAAGAGGAACATCCGGCAGCACCGCGAACACTGCGGCCTTGACGGCCGGCAGCACGTCGTAGGGATTGCCGCTCGTCCGGATCACCAGCTCGCCGCCGGGCACGCGAGACTGCGCCATCGGCACGTAGGCCTCGGCCAGCGGCTCGACCTCGAGGCTGAACTGATGGACGTCGCCGACCACACCGACGACAGTACGGTTGCCGTCGATGGGAAGCGGGCGGCCGAGCGGGTTGTGTCCAGCGGAAGTACTTCTTCGCCGCGGACTCGTTGATGATCGCGACGGCGGGCGCGCCCGCGCGATCGCCGGCGCTGAACAGGCGGCCCTGGCGGAGCGGAATCTGCAGCGCGTAGTGATAGTCCGGCGTGACCCGCCGGACACTCAGGCTCATGACGCCGCCCTGGAACGGAAAGCTCGTGACGCTGACGCCGCCGCTCAGCGGGATCCCGCCTGCAATCATCGACGCGTGCGTCACGCCGGGAATGCGGCTGATTCGCTCCACGAGCTCGGCGAACGCCGGTGCCCAGTCGGCCGGCGCCGTTCGCGACTCGATGCGCGGTGAGATTTGCGTCGTCAACACCCGTGCCGGGTTGAAGCCGGGATCGATGCGAAGGAGCGACACGAAACTGCCGATGAACAGCGCCGCGCCGACGAGGAGGACGACGGCCAGCGCGACTTCGGCGACCACGAGTGTGCCCCGCAGCCGCCGCCGGCCGGCGCCCGCGCTGCTCCGCGCACCCTCTTTCAAGGCATTGGAGAGATCCGGGCGGGACAGTTGAAGCGCTGGAACCGTGCCGAACAGGACGCCGGTGAAAAGCGCCAGGCCGGCGGCCGCGGCCAGCACGCGAGTGTCGAGCGCGATGGACGTCACGCGCGGCACGCCGTCGGGCATCGAGCTTCGGAGCAGCGCCACCGCCCACCACGCGGCGACGATCGCGCACGCCGTGCCCGCGGCGGACAGCGTCAGGCTCTCGATCATCAGTTGGCGCACCAGACGCCACCGGCCGGCGCCGAGCGCGGCCCTGATGCCGATCTCGCGCTCGCGCGCGCTGGCGCGGGCGAGAAGCAGGTTCGCCACGTTCGCACACGCGATCAGCAGCACGAGGCCGACCGCGCCGAGCAGCATCAGCATCCACGACCGGATGCGCGCGCCAACGAAGTGGTCGGCCAGCGGCCGCACGCCTACCCGGTTGTCCTTGTTCCAGACCGGGTTGGCCTGCTCGATGGCAGCCGCGAGCTGATCCATCTGCGCCTGCGCCTGCGCGAGCGACACGCCCGGCTTCAGGCGCGCGATGACCTGCAGGTAGTTGTTCCGCTGCGACGGATCGCGGATCCGCTGGTTGGGCGGGACCACGTACGGAATCCAGATGTCGGTGGAACGTGTCGCGCCGACCGGGTAGGCGAAGTCAGGCGGCATGACGCCGACGACCTCGTAACCGGTCCCTTCAGTAGCTCCCCTGCCCCCTTCGAGGTCCTCGAGCGGAATCGCGCGGCCGATGATCTGAGGATCCGCGCCGAAGCGGCGCCGCCACACGCCATCGCTGAGGACCGCCACGCGATCGCGCCCGGCGGCCTCGTTGTCCACGGTGAACGGACGGCCGAGAGCCGGCCGGACGCGCAGCACGCTGAAAAAACTGGCGGTGACGCGCTGCGGCACCAGCGACTCGGGCTCGACGCCCGGTTGGCGCAGCGTGAGCCAGCCGCTCGCCACCGCGGCGATTGATTCGAACACACGCTGCTGCGCGGCCCAGTCGAGATAGTTCTGCGGCGCGGACGCGCCGAGCGCCTCGGGCTCGCGGTCCAGATAGGCGAATTGGCCGGAGGGCCGCGACCGTTCGCCAACCGCGACGAGGCGGTCGTGCTCGTCGAACGGCAACCCGCGAAGGACGACGGCATCGACGACCGAGAAGATCGCGGTCGTCGCGCCGATGCCAAGCGTCAGCACCACGAGGGCCGCGATCGTGAAGCCTTTGGATGACCGGAGCGAGCGAAGGGCAGCTTTCAGGTCGTCACGCATGGGCATAATGATTTCGCGCGCTGCACAGGAGGTCAAGAGATCACGGGATCAGGAGATTTGGCTTTCTTGGATCTGAGGCAGCAACGGCAAAAACACGGAAAATGAGCAGCAAACACCCCCGACCTTCTGCCATCCTGTTCGGCACCCGGCAGACAAAACACGGATGGCCCGGCTGCGGAAATTGCCCCGGGCACACCGCCAATTCATTACATTAAGGAGGAGCCCTCGCCTTGACGCCCCTGAGTGACCAGGATCGCGTTGCCGGGGGACAGCTCGCCAATGCTACTCAGTCAGGTCTCCCACTATCGGATCCTCTCCCGCCTTGGACACGGGGGCATGGGCGAGGTGTACCTGGCCGAGGATCTCTCGCTCGATCGCAAAGTCGCGCTGAAATTCCTGCTGCCCGGGCTCATGACCGACGGGGCGGACCGGCGGCTCCTCCATGAAGCCAAGGCGGCCGCGCACCTCGATCATCCGTTCATCTGCAAGGTCTACGAGGTCGGCGAGCACGAGGGCCGGCCGTTCATGGCGACCGAGTACGTGAACGGTGTGACCCTGAAGGAGCGGCTGGCGGCCGGGCGGGTGCCGAAGGACGAGGCGCTCCGCATCGCCGCCGAAGTGGCCGAGGCGCTGCACTTCGCGCACTCGCGGGGGATCGTCCACCGCGATGTGAAGCCGGCCAACGTGATGCTCGGCGCCGACGGGCACGTCAAGGTGATGGACTTCGGCATCGCGAAGCGCGTGGGGCCGGCCGCCGCCGACGCGAAGACCGTCGCCGTCCCGACCGCGAGTGTCCCCGGCGAGCTGACCGGGACCCTCGCCTACATGTCGCCGGAACAGCTGCGAGGCGAGGCCGTCGATCAGCGATCCGACACGTTCGCGTTTGGACTCCTGCTGCACGAGCTGCTGACCGGCAGGCATCCGTTCATGCGCGCGTCGATCTTCGAGACGGCGAACGCCATCCTGAACGAAACGGCGCCGCAGCTCGATCAGACGGCGACTGGCGCGTCTCCGCTCCTCGCGCACGTGGTCGCCCGCTGCCTCGAGAAGGATCGCGATCGCCGCTACCAGTCGCTGAGCGACGTCCGGATCGAGCTGGAGAATCCCGGGGCATCAGCCTCCGCGCCGCCTCCGCCTCGCAAGACACCGCGCTGGATCATGGTGCCCGTGCTCGCCGGCCTGATCGCGCTCGCCGGCATCGTCACGTGGGTACGGCCGCTGCCGTTCCTCGCGCCCGAGCGGGCGCTGGCCTTCAAGGAGCGCGACTGGATCATCGTCGCCGACTTCAACAACATGACGGGCGACGCCGTGTTCGACCGATCGCTTCGGGTCGCGCTCGAGGTCGCGATCGCGCAGTCCCAGTACGTCAACGTGTATCCGCGCGATCGCGTGGCCGCCACCCTGCAGCGGATGCGGCGCCCGCCGGCGTCCCGTCTCGACGAGACGCTCGCCGCCGAAGTGGCGGAACGCGAGAACGTGCGCGGCCTCCTGGCCTGCGACATCGCGCAGCTCGGCAACACCTACTCGCTGACGGCGCGGCTCATCCGCCCGGAGACGCGCGAAGCCGTCCTGACCGAGTCGGTCACGGCCGCGAGCAAAGACGGCATCCTCACGGCGCTGGGCGAGCTCGCGACCCGCGTCCGCGCCAATCTCGGCGAATCCGTGGCGTCGATGTCGGATCAATCCAAGCCGTTGCCGAGCATCACCACATCGTCGCTCGACGCGTTGAAGCTCTACGCCGACGCGATGATCGCTGAGAAGCCGTCCGAAGACCACACCACCGACGAGCTGTTGCGGCAGGCCATCAAGCTCGATCCGCAATTCGCCCTCGCGCATGCCGAGCTCGGGCGGCGGTACTACCTGACCCCGAGCCGCGAAACGCGGGAAGCCGGCGAAAAGCACTTCGAAGAGGCGCTGTCGGCTACCCAGCGGCTGACGCTTCGCGAACGCCTGTGGATTCAGGCTGTCGCGGAGGATTCGCGTGGAAACCGTGAGCGCGCGGTCCGGGCGTATGAGACGTATCTCCACCAGTATCCGGACGACGTCCGTGCGCTGTTCAGGGTGTCGTGGACGCGGATGGCGACGCTCGGGGAATTCGACAAGGCGATCGCCGGCTTCACGCGGGTCGTGGCGCTCGAGCCGAACGACTCGGCGGCGTGGGTCAACCTGGCGACCTCGTACGGGGGAAAGGGCGACCTCGAGAACTCGATGCGGAGCTACGAGAAGGCGTTCACCCTGAACCCTTCCCTGATTCTCGGCGTGTTCATCAACCACGAATACGGATTCGCGCTCGTCGAAGCGGGAAAGATCGCCGAAGCCGAAGCGTTGTTCGTCCGGATGACGAAGGAAGCGGATCCGCCGAGCCTCCGGGCCCGCGGGTTTCGATCGCTCGCGTTGCTGGAGATGTACCGGGGACGATACGTGGCGGCCGTCGAACGCCTGCGCCATGCGATCGCGATCGATCAGACGTATCACCAGGAGGTGGGCGAATACCGCGAGCGGCTGTTCCTCGTCACCGCGCTCGATGCGCTGGGACGGTCGCGGGAGGGGGCTGCGGAATGGGCCGCGCTCGATCGCCGCATCGCCACGCTGACGCTGACCCCTGACTGGCTCGCCCGTCCGATCAAGATGAAAGCGCGGCGCGGCGACATCGCGGGAGCGAAGCGCTTACTGCAGGCCATGCTGAAGACGACCGGACGGACGACCGCCGATGCCTCGGTCTCGCGCAACACCGGCCTCGACCGCGCCTGGGTGGATGTGGCGCAGGCGGAGCTCGACATGGCCGAAGGGCGGATCCCTCGCGCCATCGAGCTGCTCGAGCCCGCCCACGTCGCCCTGAAGTCTGCCCATTCGATGGATTCGCTCGCCAGTGCGTATGCCGCGGCCGGCCGGCTGACCGACGCCGCCGCCCGCTACGAGGAGCTCGTCGGCACGCCGCGCCTCGGCGATGAAACGCAAGAGGTGTGGGTGCGTTCCCACGTCGGGCTCGCGCAGGTGTACGAGCGGCAGAACCGGCCCGACGACGCGAAGCGGCTCTATGCGGCGCTCGCCGAGCGGTGGAAGGACGGCGACGGCGAGCTCCTGCTGCTGAAGACGTCACGGGATCAACTGACGCGTCTGGCGGCCCGGCCCGGCAATTAAGGTCAGGGCTGCCCTGCCACCTAATCTGCATCCGGCCCGCTCCTATTGACATTCGATATGAACGGGCCCACAATGGTGGCTCGTATCGAATGTCGATAGGATAAACACGCATGCCGAACAGCCGGACAGCCATCCTTCAGGGAACGCTCGACCTGTTGATTCTGAAGGCCCTCGCGACCGGCGAGCTGCACGGCCTGGGTGTGTCGCGCCGGGTCGATCAGATGACCGGCGGCACGTTCGTGGTGCAGCCCGGTTCCCTCTTCCCTGCGCTGCACCGCCTCGAGGAGGCCGGCTGGCTCACCTCCACGTGGCAGCCCTCCGAGAACAACCGGCGCGCGAAATACTACGCGCTGACGCGATCGGGGCGGCGGCAGCTCGGCGAGGAAACGGCGCAGTGGAACAAGATCGCGCTCGCCATGGCCCGCGCCCTCGACGCGTAAATCGCCATCGAGGAGGAGGGGTTCCCGTGCCGCTCATGTCCCGCGTGGCCAGCCTGTGGCGCAACGTCGTGCACCGCGATCGTATCGAACGCGATCTCGACGACGAGGTGCGCGGCGTCGTGGGCCTGCTGATCGATGAAAAGATTCAGCAGGGCATGCGGCCGGAGGACGCGCGCCGTGCGGCGATGCTCGAGCTCGGACGGGTGGACTCCGTGAAGAGCCAGGTTCGGGACGCGCGGACGGGCGCCTCGTTGGACATCTTTCTGCAGGACGTCCGCTACGGCGTGCGATCGCTCAGGCGCACGCCGGGCTTCACGCTGGCGGCCGTCCTCACCCTGGCACTGGGCATCGGCGCGAACACGACGATCTTCACGCTGCTCGACGCGGTGGTCTTCAAGCCGCTCCCCGTCCCGGCGGCTCACGAGCTCGTGACGCTCTACGAGAACGCCCCCGAAGGCGTGCCCGACGCCGCGGGCGGCACGGGCCGATACCTGCGCTTCTCCTACCCGAGGTTCGAACGGCTCCAACAGGCCATCGGCACGCAGGGCTCCCTGGCAGCTGTCACGCGCGCCAACAGATTCATCGTGCGGCTTCCCGGCAGCAGCCAGGTGATGCCGGTCGAAGGGCAACTGGTCTCCGGCAGCTATTTCGGCACGCTCGGCGTGTCGCCTGTGCGCGGGCGCCTGCTGACGGCCGGCGACGCACGAGTCGATCAGATCGAGCCCGTCGCCGTGATCAGTGACGGCTTCTGGAAGCGGTCGCTTGGCGCCGCCGATGCAGCCATCGGGCAGACGCTGGTCGTCAACGGCGTCGGCGTGACCGTGGTCGGCGTGACGCCGCCGGGGTTTACCGGCATCTGGAGGGACGGCGAACCCGACGTATGGCTGCCACTCACCCTGCAGCCGCTCCTGCAATACCAGACCAACTCGAGCGCGTACGGCAGCGCCGATCGCAGCCGGCCGTGGGTCGAGCAGGATCGCATTGCGTGGCTGAATCTCGTCGGGCGTGTCGCGCCAGCCGGGCGGACGGGGGTGACGACGCCCATCAACCTGGACGTCCGCGTCGCCGGAGACGCGGGCCCGGCCGCCCGCGCCGTCCGGGAGGCGATGCGCCGCGCCGAGCCCGGGCTGATCGTCGACAACGTCGTCACGATGTCCTCGCGTCTGGCGCAGCACGTCGGGCGGGAACGGCTCGTCGCGTACCTGTCGTCGGGCTTTGCGGGCCTGGCCCTGCTGCTGGCCGCGGTGGGCCTCTACGGCGTGCTCTCGTACGCCGTCGCGCAGCGCACGAGGGAGATCGGCGTCCGCATGGCGCTCGGCGCACGGCGGAGTGAAATCGCGTGGCTCGTGATCGGCGATGCGTTGCGCGTGGTGGGGGTCGGGCTGGTGGCAGGCGCCGCCGCCGCGTTCGCGACGGGCCGGATGCTGAAGACGCTGCTCCTCGACGTCAGCGCCGCGGACCCGGTCTCGAGCGCGTTGGTTCTCGGCGTGCTCGTGGTCGTCACGCTGGCCGCCGCCTACGTCCCGGCCAGACGAGCAGCTCGCGTGGACCCGATGCTCGCGCTGCGAAGCGAGTAGCGGTCCCACCACCGGGTAGCCTCTACCCTACCAGGCTCAGTGACGCGCCGGGTTTTGAAGCGTCTCGACCCGGGGATATACGCGTACGCCTCCGTCGACACTCCTACTATCAATGTATTATTCCGTACCGACGCAACCCCCCTCGCCTGCGTCGTCATCATGTGGTGGACGTGAGAGGCTGGCGTTTCGAAGTCCCATCCACTTCCACGTCATGGAGGTTCAATGACGGTCCGTCGCTCCCTTGCCAGTGCACTGTTGATCCTGCTGCTGATGCCTGCGGCCGCTTTGGGCCAGAGCGTCAACGGCGCCATTACCGGAGTCGTCAAGGACTCGTCCGGCGGAGTTGTCGCCGACGTGGCCCTGACGCTGCGTAACATCGCCACGGACCGCACCATCGCGACGGCGGTCTCCGGCGCCAACGGCGAATATGCGTTCCGCAATCTTCCGCCGGCGAAGTACTCGGTCGAGGCGATCAAGTCGGGCTTCCAGCAGGTGACGCATCCCGACATCGACGTGACGCTGAGCTCGGTGCAGCGCGTGGACATCACGCTGCCGATCGGGGCGCAGGAGACGCGTGTCGAAGTGGTCGGCGGATCCTCGGTCCTGAGCGTCACGGGCACCCAGGAGCACGGGATCTCGCCGGAGACCCTCAATCAGCTTCCGCTGCTGATGAACAGCGGTCCTCGGGCGGCCGCGTCGTTTGCCACGCTGATGCCCGGCGTCAGCACGGGCGGCGGCAACAATGCCTTCGACGCGCGCATCAACGGCGGGCTGCAATCGGGCGACGAGGCGTCGCTCGACGGCGTCAGCATGCAGCAGGGCTTCATGAGCCAGGGCGGGATGGTCTCGATCTTCCAGGACTTCCCGATGTCGCCCGACATGGTCAGCGAGGTCAAGGTGCTGACCTCGAACTACGCGCCCGAGTACGGGTCGTCGACCTCCGGGCAGATCATGGCCGTCACCAAGTCCGGCGGCAGCTCGTTTCACGGCGCGGCCTTCGAGTTCCACCGCGACGATACGCTGAAGGCCAAGCAGTGGGGGGCCGACGAGAAGCCCCCGTTCAAGCGCAACAACTACGGCGCCAACCTCGGCGGTCCCGGCGAAACTGCCGGGCCTCTGGTCCGACAGCGTCAAGAGCTTCTTCTATTTCAACTACGAGGGCTACCGGCAGACGGGGGGCTCCAACCAGCCGACGCTGTCGATCCCGTCGCTCCAGGAGCGCAACGGCGACTTCAGGGATTGGCGCGATGCCAGCGGCAACCTGATCCCCATCTACGATCCGTGACGATCCGTTCCGACGGCCAGGGGGGCTTCATCAAGGATCAGTTCATGGGCTGCGACGGGAACACGCCGAACGTGATCTGTCCCAGCCGCATCAACCCGTTGGTTCGGCCGTGGCTGTCAGCGCTGCCGACACCGACGAGCGGCGGCCCGTTGAACAACTATCTCGGGCCGGCGATCCCGGACACGATCCTCGGCAACTCCGACTACTACATGGGCCGGTTCGACGTGCAGATCAAGAACAACGATCACATCTTCACGAGCGTCTGGCACCAGCGCGCGCCCGCGAAGTTCGTGTCCGTGCTGCCGCAGCCCATCGCCAGCGAGATCGTACTCGGATCCACAGAACTCGTGGGTCAGCCGGCTCAACTGGGACCGCACGTTCACCAACAACCTGCTGAACCACATGTCCATGGGGTACCTGAACCGGAACGAGGGGTACGGCTCGGTGAACCAGAGCTTCGTGGATGACTTCCCGAAGATCGCGGGCGTGGCGGGCTACAACGTGCCGCCGCAGATGTCGTTCAGCGACGACTTCGCGCAGTTCGGCACCAACGCGGGCATCAACATCGGCAACGTCACCACGCGGCCGACGTTCATCATCAACGACTCGCTGACCTGGACGAAAGGCGTGCACACGCTGAAAGTCGGGATGGAATACCGGAAGATCATGGGCAACATCCACAACAACGGCAATCAGGCCGGCAGCTTCACGTTCGGGCGCGGCTCGACGGGCCTGGTGGGCGTGAACAGCGGCAGCCCCATCGCCAGTTTCCTGCTGGGGGCCGTCGACAGCGCCAACGCGGCGTTCCGCGCCGTGGACTCCGCGTATCCGCGGCAGAACGCGTGGATCTTCTTCGGCGGCGATACGTGGCAGGTGAACGAGAAGCTGACGTTCGACTACGGGCTGCGGTGGGACTACTACTCGCCGTCGTCTGAGAAGTACGATCGCTTCTCCTTCTTCGATCCGATCGGAGCCAATCCTGGCGCCGGCGGCCGCCCGGGACGCCTCGCTTTTGCCGGCGACAGCTACGGAGCAGCCAGCTACGGCGCCCGTTATCCCGAAGAAGATTTCTACGGCGGGTTTGCCCCGCGGCTGGGGGCCGTCTACAGGGTCAACGACAAGACGGTGCTTCGCAGCGGATGGGGCATCTTCTATATGCAGGCGTTCTATCCGGGCTGGGGCGGGGGCATCTCGCAGGACGGGTTCTCGACCACGCCCTCGTTCAACACCACGCTCGGCGGCATCCAGCCGGCGTTCTTCCTCGAGCAGGGGCTGCCGCAGAATTTCGAGCGGCCGCCGCTCATCCAGTCCGACTACCGGAACGGCCAGGGTTTGTTGTACCGCCCGGTGGACGCGAACAAGCGCCCGTACTCGCACCAGTGGAACATCACCGTTGACCGCGAGATTGGGCGAAATCTCTCCCTGAGCATGGCCTACGTGGGCAGCGCGGGACGCCGTCTGCCGTCGAGCATCGACCCGCTCAACGCCATCGACCCGAAATTCCTGTCGATGGGCGACGCCCTCAACCACGAGTTCACGCCCGGCATGACGAGCCTCGACGGCGTGCCGCTGCCGTATGCCGGATGGGTGGAGCAGATGACCGGCTGCGCGCCGTCGGTCGCGCAGGCGCTGCGGCCCTTCCCGCAATACTGCGACAACCTGCAGGGTCTCAACGAGAACCACGGATCCTCGATGTACAACTCGCTGCAGTTGAAGCTCGAGAAGCGTTTCTCCGAGGGCATCTACGCGCTGGTCTCGTACACGTTGTCGAAGACCATGTCGAGCGCGTCCGACAACACGCAGCGCGAGGCCGTCACCTGGAGCGGTCTGCAGGGTGTGATCTCGCCATTCGAGAAGGATCGCAACGATGTCATCGCCGCTACCGACACGCCCCATGTCCTGTCGGCGGCGTTCGTCTACGAGCTGCCCGTGGGTGCGGGCAAGAAGTACTTGAACCAGGGCGGCATCACCAACGTGCTGGCCGGCGGCTGGCAGATGAGCACGATCTTCAAGTACTCGTCCGGGCTGCCGCTGTATTTCCGGTCGGGCTTCTGCAACGTGCCGGGCGCGTTTCGTGCGGCGTGCATACCCGGCGATCACCAATGCGGGGTCGGTGTTCGCGCAGGACAAAGGCAGCTTCGATCCCGCGAAGGGACCGCTCTTCAACAAGGACGCCTTCGAGCCGGTGTCGGCGTTCAACTTCTACTACGGCAAGGGCAACCGGATCGAGGAATCGGTGCGGGCGTTCGGCTATCACAACCAGGATCTGTCGTTCATCAAGAACACGCGGATGGCCGGCGGCACGAACCTGCAGATCCGGTTCGAGATCTTCAACCTGTGGAACTGGCACATGTTCACGAACCCCGGCCAGTGGGGCGGGCTGGCCTTCGACAACGATCTGGCGAGCCCGGATTTTGGCCGATGGAACGGATCGGTCACCGAGCCGCGCACGATGCAGGTGGCCGCGCGGATCGAGTTCTAGTCTCCACGCCGTCTTGACTCGGATGCTGCTCCGGCCGGCGTTGACACTGGCTCTGCTCGTGCCAACGCTTGCCGGGGCATCTCCGCCTTCGCAGCGCTCATCACCATCTGCTTCGGCGCGGCAGGCTCCACAGGATCTTCCTCCGGCGCTGGCGACGCGTTTCTCCGAAGGTGTCGCGGCGCTCTCTGCCGGTCAGCTGGACGCGGCCGAGGCGGCATTCCGCTCCGTCATCCGCGACGGCGGTGACCGCGCCTTCGTCCGCCACAACCTCGGCATCGTGCTCCAGCAGCGCGGGCGGCATGCAGACGCGCTCGTCGAGTTCCGCGCCGCATCTCGTCTCGATCCGTCCTTCGGGCCGTCGCGCCTGCTCGCCGGGACGAGTCTCCTGGCGCTGGGTCAGGCGAGGGCCGCGGTGGCCGAGCTCGGTGTGGCGTCCAGGCTGATGCCGCGCGAGCCGGCCGTGCACCTGCAGCGTGCCGACGCGTGCGAGCGCATCAAGGACGACCTGTGCCTGACCGACGAGTACCGCACCCTGGTGGAGTTATCGCCCGCCAATCCCGAGTATGCCTACCGCCTGGGCAAGGCCTACCTGAGGCTGTCGCAATCGGCGCACGCCCGGATCCAGGCGATCGATCCGCGCGCGGCGCGCCTCAGCCAGGCCCTTGGCCGCGAGTACCTGGAGCAGGGACGAGCGGATCTCGCCGAGCGGGCCTTCAGGGACGCCATCGCCCGCGATGCTACGCTCGTCGACGTCCACCTGGCGCTTGCGCGGATCTATCTGGCTGATGGACGATTGGACGAGGCCGGGCGCGCGTCCGCGCGCGCCCTGGTTCTCGCGCCCGGCAGCAAGGACGCGCGCGCGCTGCAGGCCGCGATCGAGGCCGCGCGCCAGCGGAGATAAGGAGACCCGGAGAGGCAACACTTTATGCAGACATCGCGTGGGTGTGCGTGCCGTTGATGCTCTTCGGCCTGGCGCCCGTGTCTACGGCAGCGCAGCCCCAGATGCCGCAGGCACCCCAGGCAACAACGATGTCAACGCTCGAGCGGGAGATCAGCGCGCCTCCGCCGGCCAGGAGCGGCGCGCCCCCGGGCTCCGAGATCGACAAGGCACTGGCGGCGCGGGATTACGAGCGCGCCGAACGGCTGCTCGCCGACGCAATCGAGCGGCAGCCGGCGTCCCGCGAGCTGCTCACACGGATCGCCGGCGTCTTCATCATGGACCGCAAGCCTCTGAACGCGGCGATCGCGCTCAAGAAGGCCGAAACCCTCGGCCCGCTCGACGGCCACGCGCGGCTGCAGCTGGCCCTGGCCTACATCGCGATGAAACGCGGCGACTGGGCGCGTCCCGAGCTGGAACGCCTCGCCCTGGCCGAGCCCGCCAACGTGATCCCGCGCTATTGGCTTGCCCGGCTGGACTACGATGGCGGCCAGTACGCCTCCGCGATTCGCCGGCTGCAGGACGTCGTGGCACAGGCGCCGGCGTTTGCCCGCGCGCACGACAATCTGGGTCTCTGCTACGAAGCGCTCCATCAGACAGACGAGGCGATTCCGCACTACCGCGAGGCAGTGCGGCTCAATCGTCTGGACAAGGAGGCGCCCTCGGCGTGGCCGGCGCTCAACCTCGGGATCCTGCTCCGCACCCGCGGTGACATGGAGGAGGCCGAGGCGTTGTTTCGCGAGGCGTTGACTTACGATCGGCATTTCGCCCCGGGTTACTACCAGCTCGGCGCGGTTCTGGAGCAGCGTGGACGCATGGACGATGCGGTGAAGGCGTTGCGGCAGTCCACGTCGGCCGACGCCGGGTATGCCGAAGCGTACTATGCGCTGTCGCGCATCTACCGGCGGCAGGGCCGCACGGCCGAAGCCGATGCGGCGATGACGACCTTCAAGAAGCTGCACGACGCCCGGCGGGAGCCCGTGCGGTGAACATGATCCGTATCGCAGCGGCGGCGATCGTGCTGTGCGTCGCCGCCTCCTTCGCGGCGGCCTCTCCGGGCCAGGAAACTCTCGCGCCCCAGGCGACGCTGCAGCGGATCGCCGCTTTCCTCGAACGCGGCGATGTGGCAGCTGCCAGCGGCGCGGTCGAGCCGGCCTTGAAGGCGCATCCTGCCGATCCGGTGCTGCAGAACCTGGCCGGCGTCATCGCCGCCCAGCAGGGCGCCTTCGAATCGGCGGAGGCGCACTTTCAGACGGCGATTCGCCTCGCGTCACGGAGTCCCGCCGCGTACGAGAACCTCGGACGCCTGTATCAGGAGCGCGCCGACGGCAATCCCGCGATGCGCGCCAAGGCGATTGCGATCTACCGGCGGCTGCTGGATGCCGATCCCGCCAGTGTCGAAGGGATGTTCCAGAGCGGCTTCCTGTTGGCGCTCGACGGGCAGTTTGCCGCGAGCCGCGCGATGCTCGAGCGGCTGCCGGAGGACGTCCGGCAGCGCCCGCAGGCGCTCGCGGTCCTTGCCGCCGACCTCGGCGGCCTGGGCGACACGACGGCAGCACGCCGCGCCGTCTTCGCTCTCGCGGCACATCCGGCACTGACGGAGGCCGATGTCCTGGCCGCGCTCCCGGCGCTACCGGCTGGTCCGGGCGACGCGGTGGCCGCGCTCATGCTCGACGCGCTGGATCGTCGCGCGCTCGCTTCGCCTCGTTGCCCTTCAGGCCCTCGCGGCGATTCACATCCGCGCCGGGCGGTTCGCCGAGGCACGCCAGATCCTCGAACGCGTGGCCGCTGTCGCCGCGCCCTCGGCATCGTTGCTGATGGAGCTCGCGCGGACAGCCGTCAAGCTGAAGGACTACCAGGGAGCGCTTGGCTACCTGGCGCACGCGCGGTCGCTCGAGCCGGCAAACGCGGCGGTCCACTTTCTCTTCGGGATGGTGTGCGTCGAGCAGGACCTGGGCCGCGAGGCGTACGAGTCCATGAAGAAGGCGGTCGAGCTCGATCCCGACAACCCGTTGGTGAACTACGCCATGGGCGCCGTCGCCACGCACCGGCACGAGCCGTCCGAGTCGCTGCCGTACTTCGAGAAGTACGTCCGGCTCGAGCCGGACGACGCGCGCGGCCACTTCGCCCTGGGCGCCGCGCGGTTTTACAGCAACCAGTTCGAGGAGGCCAAACCCGAGCTCGAACGCGCGGCGCGTACGCCGGAGACCGCGACCGGCGCCCACTATTTTCTCGGGCGCATCGCGCGGCAGGCCAACGACCTCACGACGGCCCGGCGCGAAATCGAGCGGGCGCTGCAGCTCAATGCCGGCCTGGCCGATGCGTGGGCGGAGCTGGGGTTGATTCAGACCCGCTCGAACGAGTACGGGCCGGCAGAGCAATCGCTCGCGAAGGCGCTGGCGATCGAACCGGATCACTACGCGGCGTCGGTGAACCTGGCGACGCTCTACGCCAGGATGAAGGATCCGCGACGCGAGGCGCAGGCGGCCAGGGTGGCTGCGCTCATGGAGAAGCGCGAGGCGCGGGCCCAGGAGTTTCTGCGAATCATCAAGGCCGAGCCGTACGCCCGATGAGCGGCATCGTTCTTACTCTGCCCGCCTCCTGCCGCCGAATGTGGTGTCCGGCTTCAGCCGGACCCGACACCTATGCGGCCAGCCGCTTCGTGATGGCGTGCGCGACGATCGCGCTGGTCGTGATCGTCGCACCCACGGCCCGTGCGCAAGCCCCACGCGCAGGCCCCGACCCGGCACTGACCCAGGCCTCGCGCGCCCTGGACGCAGGGGATACCGATCGCGCCCTGCAACTGGGCACAGCCTATCTCAAGCGAAACCCGGGGGACGTGCGCGCGCAGGTGCTGATCGTCCGCGTCCACCTGCAACGGGAGGAGTGGGACGACGCCTATCGAATGGCTAACCGCGCGGCGCGGGCGCATCCCGCAGATGTGGACGTCCTCTACTACCTCGGCCTGGTGACGCGCCGCCTGGCTGCCGACGAGTTTCAGCGTCTCGTGCGGATGGCGCCCGATTCCGCGCGTGTCCATCAGTTGCAGGCCGAGATGCTCGAAGCGCGTGAACAGCGCGCCGACGCCGAGAAGGAGTACGCCGCGGCGCTCGAAGCGAAGCCGGACCTCCTCGACGCGCTGCTGGGATTGGCGAAGCTCAAACGTATCCGGCTGGCATGCGAGGAAGCGATCGGCCTCTACGACAAAGCCGAGGCGATTCGGCCGACGTTCGACGGCGCGTACGGTCTCGGCGTCTGCCACAGCTACCTGCAGGACGACGAGCGGGCCCTCGCGAAGTTCGAGCAGGCCGTGCAACGGAGCCCGTCGGCGGCAGTGGCTTGGGCCGGCCTGGGTACATCCCTCGTCAAGCTCCGGCGCACCGCCGAAGGCATCGCGAAGCTGCAGCACGCAATCGCGCTCGAACCTGGGATGTCTGAAGCACACTACATGCTCGGCCTGGCGTATCAGGCATCGGGCGACACCGCTCGCGCGCAGGATGCGTTCAAGAAGGCCGAGCAACTGCGCGCCGGCCGATAGAGCCCGATGAGAGATTGACGAGATCGGTGAAGCTGTCCAGCATGGCGCCACACAAAACATCGCGGCTGGTCGTCGGGTGGATGCTCGCCGCCGCGGGGTTCGGCGCTGTTGGCTTGGCAGCCCGTGGTGAAAGTCTGGCTGCATTCGACGGGCGATGCATCCTCGGGGGCTGCGTTGCTCCTCCCTCAAATACTCGCGGTATTCTCGGTCGTCGCGCCTTGCCCGCGAGGCGCCTCGCCCGTCTCGGTGCGACGCCAGACTTTCACCACGGGCTGCAGGGACAGGCGGTCCCACCCACTCGCCGGATCCCGGAGGCTTCGCCGAACGCGGCCGTCAACGTGCGGTTCTCCGACGTGACCGCCGCGGCGGGTCTGTCAGGCTTCCGGCACGTGTCCGGCGGCGCCGACAAGAACTACATCATCGAGACCACGGGCTCGGGCGTGGCGCTGTGGGACTTCGATGGCGACGGCCTGCTCGACATCTACCTGGTCAACGGCTCGACGCTGGAGCCGCGCGCCGGCGGCCCGCCGCGCGCGGCGCTCTTCCGGAACAACGGCGACCGGACGTTCCGCGACGTGACTGCCGCGGCCGGCGTGGCGAACGAGCGGTGGGGCCAGGGCGTTTGTGCCGGCGACATCGACAACGACGGCGATCCCGATCTCTACGTCACCAACTTCGGCCCCAATCGGCTGTTTCGAAACCTCGGCGATGGCCGGTTCGACGACGTGGCCGTCCGCGCGGGCGTTGCGGTCGAGAGCTGGTCGACGGGCTGCGCCTTCGGCGACTACGACGGCGACGGCTGGCTGGACCTCTACGTCGCCGGCTACGTCGCGTTCGACGCCCAGAAGCCGCCGCCGTCGCCGCCGCGGCGTCAGGGTCTCGACCGCCGACGCCCCCGCGCAGCAGGGAGCGGGCGGGATGGGCGCGGCGTACTCGGCCGGCGCGGCGTACTGCACCTACCGCGGGCTTCCGGTGATGTGCGGTCCGCGCGGGCTCCGCGGCGCACCCGATCACCTCTTCCGCAACAACGGCGACGGCACCTTCACCGACACGACACGTCAGGCCGGCGTCACCGACGCGAAGGGCCTCTACGGGTTCGGCGTCGCCTGGCTCGATCTGGACGACGACGGGCGGCTGGACCTGCTGGTCGCCAACGACTCGGGGCCCAACTACGTGTACCGCAACGCCGGCCAGGGCCGGTTCGAGGACATCAGCTACCCGTCCGGCGCTGCGCTCGACGGGAGCGGCCGCGAGCAGGCCCACATGGGCGTGGCGATCGGCGACTACGACAACGACGGACGCGACGACATCCACATCACGAACTTCGCCGACGACTTCAACGTGCTCTATCGCAATCACGACGGCAGCGAGCGTGACCGACGTCAGCTTCAAGTCGGGCGTCGCGCAGGTGTCGATTCCGTTCCTCGGCTGGGGCACGGACTTTCTCGACTACGACAACGACGGCTGGCTCGATCTGCTCGTCGTCAACGGCCACGTCTACCCGGCGGCCGACACGATGCCGTGGAACACCTCGTACGCGCAGCGCGCGCTCCTGTTCCGCAACCTGGAGGGCCGTCGCTTCGAAGAGATCGGCGCGGCGGCCGGCGACGGCCTGTCGGAAGCGCGGGTGTCGCGCGGGTCGGCGGTTGGCGATCTCGACAACGACGGCGGCGTGGACGTGGTCATCAACAACATCGACGGCGCGCCCACCGTGGCGCGCAACGTCGGCGGCGGCGCGGCCGGCCACTGGCTGACGATTCGGCTCGTGGGCGACCCCGGCCGCAAGTGCCCGCGCGACGCCATCGGCTCGGTCGTGTTCGTCACGGCGGGCGGCCTGCGGCGGCGGGGGGAAGTCGCCAGCGGCCGCGGCCAGATCTCGCAGTCGGATCTTCGCGTCCACGTCGGGCTCGGCCGCGAGACGAAGGTGTCGAAGCTGGAAGTGCGATGGGCCGGAGGCGACGCGGTGTCTTATGCCATCGACCGCGTCGATACGCTCGTCACGATCGATCAGGCGAGCGGGCGGGTATCGTACGGCGTAATCGGCCTAATCACTAATCGTTCAGAATCCTCTGACGATCAGGTTCAAGGGATTCAGGACGATGGTGTCTGATGTCCCGAAACGCTGCTCTCGCGGCGCGACGCACTGAAGCTGACGGCCGGCGCGTTGATGGCCGTCAAGACCCAGGCCACGCGCACCGCCCGGAAAGTGATCGTCGCCGGCGCGGGCATCGGCGGGCTGAGCTGCGCCTGGGAACTGATGCGGCGCGGGCACGAGGTCGTCGTGCTCGAGGCCGCGGAACGCACCGGCGGCCACGTCTTCACGTTCCGCGATCCGCTCGACGACGGGTTGTATGCGGATGCGGGGGCGGAGCATTTCACCCAGCCGGGCTACGAGCGGTACTGGTCGTACGTCAACGAGTTCAAGCTGCCGCACCGCTACTACCCGCGGCGGGACAACATCCTCCGCTTCATCGGCGGGAAGACGTATACCCCCGAGATGCTGGCCGATCAGAAGGTGCTCGCCGGATTCGGCTTGAACCGCCGCGAGCTGGACTACCTCAAGACGCACCCGTTCCCCGAGCTCGCGGGACTCTACTACGCGCCCTACATGGACGCCTTCCGCGACGAGTACCGGCCGTTCGACGCGGGCCTGAATCATCTCGATCAAATCTCTACCGCTGACTTGTTCCGCAAAGACGGCGCCTCGGCCGGCGCGCTGAACTTCATTGGCGGCGGCGGCTCGGCGCTGTACTCGGTGTGGCACGCGGCGATCCTCAAGCTGCGCGGCGTCCCGTTGTTTCCCCCGCGTGTCTACCGGCTGGTGGGCGGGAACCAGAAGCTGCCCGACGCGTTCGTCGAGCGGCTGGGCTCGCGCATTCGCCTGCGCTCGCCGGTGACCCGCATCGAGCACGGGCAGACCGGCGTACGGGTCACGTGCGCATCCGACGGGAGCAGCACGACGCACGAAGCCGATCTTCTCGTCTGCGCGATGTCCGCGGTGCGGCTGCGAGCCATCCCAGTCGAGCCCGCCTGGCCTGCCGACAAGGCGTGGGCGCTGCAGAACGTTCCGTACTATTTCGACTCGCGCGTGATCTTCCAGTCGCGCACGCAGTTCTGGAAACGCGATGGCATCACTCCGAGCATGGAGTTCGAGGATCGGGAGTTGAACCACGTGTGGACGACCTGCGACGAGGTGGAGACCTCGCGAGGGCTGCTCGTCGGCACGGCCACTGGCGTGGTCACACCCGAGGCGGCGCTGGCGGTGTTTCGCAAGCGCTATCCGGGCAAGTCGGAAGACATCGAGAAGGCGCATGTCGTCGCCTGGGCGAGCAATCCCTGGGCCTCGGCGTGCGAAACGACGTCGTACCGCCCGGGCCAGCTCGCCAGGTTCTGGCCGACGCTCATCGAGCCGCACGGGCGCATTCACTTCGTCGGCGCCTACGCCGACAACCTGAACTGGGGCATGGAAGCCGCGACGCGATCGGCCTACCGGGTGTCGGAGGCGATCGACAAGTTGTGAACCGTGTCTAAAGTTCTAAAGTTCTAACGTTCTAACGTTCGGGCTGTCGAACCTTCGAACGTTAGCGCGCCGCGTCGATGGCGCTCTGGAACCGGTCTGCGGCGACCGGGGCAGCGGCGGCGACAGGTTGGAGCTGCGGCCGAGGTACGGCCAGCCACAACACCAGGAATCCGAACAGCAGCAAGCGTCGGCGTGATGGCACAAGTCCTCCCCGAACGCGTTAGCTTACTCCCTGGCAGGCGCGTTGGGTCATGACCTGGCCGTGGCGGCTTTGACGGCCCCGGACGCCCGACTCTGCAACCACGCGCCACGGACAGGTGCCCGGGACCCTGTTTCGGTTACCGGTTGACGCGCGGCGCTGACTGAAGTATTAATAATGATAGGAATCATGTCGTCCACCCTGCTCCGACTCGGATGCGCCTGTTGTCGGCCCACCTTGGGCCCGGTGCCGTTCGTGCGAGCGGGGGTGAATACGACCTAGTCTTCAGTTTCCATCACCAGCGCTGGTATGTATCAGGCCCGGGTCGTTCCCCGGGCCTTTTTCTTTTTATGGACCCTATGATCGAAGCACCTATCCGCGACATCACGAACCCCGCGGCGCTGGTCGGGCGCACGCCGCTCGTCCGCCTGGGACGGTTCGAGCCGAGGCCTGGCGTGGAGATCTATGCGAAGCTCGAGTCGCAGAATCCGGGGGGATCGGTCAAGGATCGCGCCGCGCTGGCGATGATCCTCGACGGCGAGCGCACCGGCGCGCTGCAGCCGGGCCGCGTGCTCCTCGATGCGACCTCGGGCAATACCGGTATTTCCTACGCCATGCTCGGCGCCGCCCGCGGATACCGCGTCGCGCTCTGCCTCCCGGCCAACGCTACGGTCGAACGCAAGCGCCTCCTGCAGGCGTACGGAGCGGAGCTCATCCTGACCGATCCGATGGAAGGCAGCGACGGCGCGATTCGCGAGGCCCGGCGTCTCTACGAGCGCGATCCGCATCGCTACTTCTATCCAGACCAGTACAGCAATCCGGCGAACTGGCGCGCGCACTACGACACGACCGCCGTGGAGATCATCGAGCAGACCGGCGGCCGCCTCACACACTTTGTGGCCGGGCTGGGCACGAGCGGGACCTTCATCGGCACGGGACGCAGGCTGCGTGAGTGGCGCCCCTCGGTACGGCTCGTGTCCATTCAACCTGAATCGCCGCTGCACGGCCTCGAAGGGCTGAAGCACATGGCCTCGGCGATCGTGCCGGCGATCTACGACCCGACGCTCGCCGATCGCGACGAGCGTGTGGCCACCGAGCAGGCACACGCGCTCGTTCGACGGCTGGCGCGGGAGGAAGGAATCCTCGTCGGCCCGTCGAGCGGCGCGGCTCTGGCGGCGTGCCTGCGCGTCGCCGACGGCGTGGAACGCGCCGTCATCGTCACGATCTTCCCGGACGGGGGCGACCGCTATCTGTCAGAGGGATTCTGGAAGGACGGCGAAGGCGAGGCCGCCGCGCAGAAGTCGCCGGAGTCCGAGGACGCAACCGTGCGCGTGCCCGTCGATGTGCTCGACACCATTCGCGGTCATGCGGCCGTCGCGTACCCGTACGAATGCTGCGGGGCGCTCATCGGGAAGGAATCCGGGCCGGTCGCCGAGGCATTCGAGCTGTCGAACACGACGGACCTCGAGCGCCGCCGCCGGTTCCTGATTGGCCCGGACGACTATCGCGCCGCCGAGGCGCGCGCCACCCAGTCAGGCGGCGAGCTGCTCGGCTTCTACCACTCGCACCCGGATCATCCAGCCGTGCCCTCCGCCTTCGACCTCGAGCACGCCTGGCCGAACCTCCGGTACGTGATCGTGTCGGTCCGCGCCGGAAACCCTCAAGAGGCGCGTACGTGGCGGTTGCGCGACGATCGATCGGGATTCGCCGAGGAGACGCTCGTGGTGGAACCCGCCGCGTAACTCTCCTGCACGGCGCCGGCACTCGATCGCTGCCGCCGCCAGCCCCACAATCTCCGTAGCGCCAGGGAGATGCCCGTCCAGACGAGGACAGCTCCGCCTGCCGACACGACTCCCGCGATCGTCTGTCCCAGAAGCCCCGCCACCTCACCGGTGTGCGCGAAGCGAAGGATCGATCGAAGCCGGCGGCCCGGTGTGAGGCTCGAGAACGGTTCCCATCGCGTGACCTCTCCCGTCGAGCCATCCAGGGTGAGCGTCGAGCGCTTCTGAGGCTGACCCGCTTCGCCGCGATCGATTGTGAAGACCACCGGAGCGCCGGTCGACGCGGGCAGCCGGACCGCGATGCTCTTCCATCCCTCGACCTGGTTCTCTGCACGGGCCCACATTCTCTCGACGCCGTCCAGCGACGGAACCTGTCCGCCGCGCCCGGCCCCCGGGCCCTCTCCCCTGCCACCGCCGCTCGCGCCCGGTCCGCCGGCACCCGGTCCGCCGGCACCCGGTCCGCCGGCACCCGGTCCGCCCGCGCGTTGTGCCGGCGGCGCTTCACCCGCGATCCGGTAGACGAGGTTGCTCACCCACGGATACGAAATGACGGCGCCGCTGAAGACGACGATGGCGAGCGGCACCGCGGACCAGAAGCCGATGGCGTTGTGCCAGTTGAAGTCGCGCGCCTTCGCGCGGAGGCCCCCCTTGAACCACGCGATATTTCGTATCTGCCGCCTCGTCCAGATCTTCGGCATCCACAAGTAGAAGCCGCTCACGACCAGGAAGAGAAACGCCAGGTTGCAGGCGCCCGTGATCGCGCGCCCGGTGACGCGGCCCGGGCCGGCGGCCGCGCCCAGGTAGCGATGCCAGTCGGTCACGCGCCTGAAAAACGCACGCAGCTTCTCCGAACCCCCGCCGAGGACGACGCCGGTGTACGGGTTGACGTACACCGGACGCGTCCCGATCGCGACGGCGACGGGCGCCGACCGATCGGCCCATACCGTGACCGTCGTCGCGGCCGCCCCGCCGTTGGCGTCGCTGACGGCCCGGACCAGGCGACCGATCGGCAGCCGTTGCGCGCCGGCCTCGGGAGGCGGCTGCCGGTACGTGCGTGTATCGGCCCACCTGAGCATCTGCTTCTCGTACGTGAGCAGCACGCCTGTGACGGACATGATGAGGACGACCGCGCCCGCCGACACGCCGGTCGCCAGGTGAAGCCAGAACACGATGCGCCGCACGTTTTTCACCGCTACACCTCGGCCCAGCGCCGGAGCAGGTTGTGGTACACGCCCGTGAGCTGCACGACCGCGCTCTGGTCGGCGAGCTCCGGAGTCACGCGCTGGATCGCCGTATCGAGATCGAAGAGCAGCGTGCGCTGCCCGTCGTCGCGCACCATGCTCTGGATCCAGAAGAACGAGGCGACCCGGGCGCCGCGCGTGATCGGCCGCACGTGGTGCAGGCTCGTGGAGGGATACAGGACCAGATGTCCCGCCGGCAGCTTGACGGCGTGGACCCCGTAGGTGTCTTCGACGACGAGCTCGCCGCCGTCGTACTCGTCCGGACCGGTAAAGAACAGCGTGGCGGACAGATCGGTCCGGATGCGATGCCCCGTCCCGGTGATGTGGCGGATGGCGTTGTCCACGTGATTCCCGAATGACTGACCGCCTTCGTAGCGATTGAACAGCGGTGGGAAGACGCGATACGGCAACGCCGCGGAGATGAACAGGGGATTGCGCTGCAGCGCGGCGAGGATCACGTCGCCGAGCTGCCGCGCCGCCGGCGAGTCCTCCGGGAGCTGCATGTTGTCCTTGGCGCGGGCCGATTGATGACCGGCCGTGACCCGGCCGTCGACCCAGTCGGCCTGTTCGAGGACACGCCGCGCGTTGATCACGGCGTCGGCGGGCAGGATGTCGGGAATGTGCAGGAGCATGGGTAACGGGTCCGGAACCGCGTCAGAACTTGACGCCTGCGGTCAGCGACACGGATCGGCCCGTGCCCGGGACGAAGTGTCCACCGGCCACGCGATCCACGTACTGCTCATCGGTGATGTTGGTGGCGTTGAAGCGAAGCGTCAGATGCGGACCGAGGTCGCGCGACGCCATCGCGTTGAAGAGCCAGTAGCTGGGCACCTCCGTCGTGTTGGCGGTGTTCCGGAACACGGCGTCCATGAACTGCGCGCCGGCGCCCCCGGTGATCTCCCACGGGAGGCGGAACGTGGACCAGAGATTGAACGAGTGGCGCGGCGTCAACGTCAGGTCGTTGCTGAGATCGGCCGGCGTGTTCGACTCGACGATCTTGCTCGACATGAACGTGTAGCCGCCGTACAGATCCCATCCCGGCGTCAGCCGCCCTGACACGCCGGTCTCGATGCCGTTGACGCGCTGCCGGCCTTCGAGCACCGTGGGAGGATCGCCCGGGTTGATGCCCGGCGTGCGCGCGTTGGTTTTCTCGGTGTGGAAGACGGCGGTGGTCAGCGACAGCCGCGACCCGAGCAGGTCCCATTTCGTCCCGGCCTCGTAGTTCGTCGTTTTCTCCGGATCGAGGTTGACCGTGGCGGCGCTGAGCGACAGGCCTTCGGCCGACGGGTTCATCGACGTGCCGGCGCCGGCGTAGATGCTTCCAAAGCGCCGCGGCTTGAACACCGCCCCGGCGCGCCAGCTGAGCATCCGGTCGGTGCGCTCGAGCGGCGTCACCACGCCGGTTGCGGCAACCGACTCGTAGTCGATGCCGAACGAATCCCAGCGCGCGCCTCCGCTGAGCTCCCACCGCTCGCCGAGGCTGACGGTGTCGAACGCGTACGCGGCGACGGTGGTCGCCGTGCCTTTCGCGCTGGCGCCATTCCTTTCCAGCGAGCCCGTGTAGACGTCGTCGGGGTTCGGATGGAAGAGATCGGTGTCGGGCGCGGCCGGGCCGGTCTCCACGCGCGTCCGGTTCTCGTCGCTCTCACGTGCGAGGTCGAGGCCGGTCACCAGCGCATGGGCCACGGGTCCCGTCCTGAACCGCGCCGTCACGTCGGCCTGGTCGGCGGCGATGATGGTGGTCTGGTCGCGCGACTTCCAGTCGGTGCGCCGGATGTCGGTGCTCGTGTTGCTGACGAACCGCGGCGAAGTGATGAGCGAGTCGCGGCCGGTGCGTCCGTAGCGGACCTGATTTCGCAGCGTCAGCCCCGGCCTGGCTTCGTGAGTCGCGACCACCGTTCCCAAATCTGTCGTCGTCTCCTCGTAGTCGCGCGCCCGCATGCCGTAGAAGTTGCTGAACTCGATCGGCGGCGCCTGGTTCGCATAGTCGCTGAGCGGGATGTTCGTCGCCGGCACCCATGGCAACCCGTAATCGGGGATGCCGCTCTGGTCGAGCCGGAAGTAGCTGAACGTGACCGAGGTCGGCGAGCCGAGCCCGAGCGAGAGCGAAGGCGCGAGACCCCAGCGCGTGTTCTCCACCACGTCCCGTCCGGGGACCCCGGCGTCCTGCAAGAGCACATTCAGACGGACGGCGGCGCCGTCGATGCCGTTGATCGGCTGATTGATGTCCGCGGACACGCGTTTGAAGTCCGCGGTGCCCACCCCGGTCGTGACCTGCCGGCTGACGCCGAGGGTCGGCGACTTGCTCACGAGGTTGATGGACCCGCCAGTGGAGCCGCGGCCCATGGTCGCCGACGCGGGGCCCTTGGTCACTTCGACCTGCTCGAAGTTGAACGAGTCGCGCGAGTAGCCGCCGAAGTCGCGCACGCCGTCGATGAAGATGTCGGTCCGCGCGCTGAACCCGCGAATGGTCATCTGATCGCCCGCGGGCGTGCCGCCTTCGCCCGCCTGGATCGTGATGCCCGGCACGTTGCGAAGGACGTCGCGCAGGCTCGTCGCGGCCTGCGCCTCGATCACCGCCTGCGGGATGACCGTGATGGTCTGCGGCGTGTCGAGCAGCGGCTGGGTGAATTTCGGCGACGATGGGCGGGGCGCGACGCCGCTGACTTCGACCGCTTCAGAGGCAATGCGGATTTCGAGCGCCGCGGCAAAGGGCGCCGTGAACCGGAACGTCAGCGACGTCCCGCGCAGCAGCTGGCCGAGCGCCTGATCGGCGGTGTAGACGCCCGACACGCCGGGCGAGGTGAGGCCGCGGATGAGCTCGGCCGGGAAGGTCACCGCGACGCCGCTCGCGGCCTGATAGGCCGACAGCGCCGCATCGAGCGGGCCGGCGGGAATGTCGTAGCGCCGCCGGCCGACATCCTGGCCCTCGGCCATGACCGCGAGCGTGGACCCGGCGTATTGCGCGCGGACGCGGACCGGCAGGGCGGGCGCCGCATCCTGCCGGAACGGGTAAGGCGGCAGCGAGGGAACGGCCCCGAGCGGAAACCGGCGATCGAGCCAGAGCTCGAGGGAAATATCCTGGCCTTCGACTTTGTCCACGGTCTGCGCGAACGCCGGCCGCGCGGTGAGGCCCGCCGAAGGCGGTGCACGCGACGAGCGCGCCGGTCATCATCCACGGCCGGGTCGTCCGGCCGCGCGATCGGTCAATTTACTGGTGTTTTTGGAAGAAAGACGCGAGGGGAGCGAGGATTGAGAGCTGTGCGACGCCATGGCTTCTCCTTGCGCGCCATGGCGTCTGACCCTAGAATGGGCCTGTCGGACGTCCAGCGCGCTCGCGCGCGTAAAGGTTCTTGCCGGACCCGGGGCGAAAGACGCGGCCTGTCGGGCGTGGTAGCGCTCGACAGGCCTCTTTTCTGCGTCACCGCAAGTTGAGAATCAGTCTCAACACCACAGATGCTATATCCGACCAATTTGGTCGGTCAAGAGGAATGTGGTGGGAAAATACGCCGGTCCGCCCGCCCCGCCGCGACCCCGTCAAACCGTCAGGCGCGCCGGGACTTTGCGGAGGGAACGAGCCGCGCTCTGAGGTGATCGCGCAGAACCTGCACGAGGGCGGACGGCTCGCCGATCCGCTCGCGCGCGACGAGACCGATGACGATGCTCAAGGGCACATCGGCGATTTCCCGGACGGCCAGCCCCTTGTCCTGATGGCGCAGCGCGGCGGCCGGAACGATGGCGGCCCCGAGCCCTTCGCGCACGCATCCCAGCAGCGCGGCGCTGCTGCCCATCTCGAGCGTGACGCGCAGCCGTGCGCCGGCCGCGGCGAATGCGTCCTCGACCGCGCGGCGGTAGGCGCAGCCGTGCTCGGTCAGCACGACGCCGCGTATCGGAGAGATCGCGGGCGCGAAGCGGCGCGCGCATCTTTCGCGCGCGCGCGGCGGAAACCACCACGACCAGCTTCTCATCGAACAGCGGCTCGAATGTCAGCGTGAGCTCGGCCGGCGGGCGCGACGCAATCCCGAGATCCAGGTCGCCCGCGGCGACGCGCTCGGACGTTGACGTCGTCCCGCCCACGTCGACGCGGACCTCGATCCGCGGATACACCGTCCACAGCCGCGCGAGCGCGCCTGGAAGCCGCACGGTGGCGGTCGGCTCGATGCAGCCGAGCGCGACCTGGCCGGCGTGGCCGGCCTCGATCGCCACGGCATCGCGCCGCATCTCCTCGGCCGCTTCGAGGATCTGCCGCGCCCGCGCATGCGTCCGGCGGCCGGCGGGCGTGATGCGGACCGACTTGCCGATCCGATCGAACAACCGCGCGCCGAGCGCCCGTTCGAGCTGCTGAATGTGCAGCGTCACGGCCGCCTGCGAGTACTTCAGGGCGCGCGCGGCCGCGCTGAACGTGCCCTCCTGCACGACCGTCACGAACGTGGTGAGCTGGCGCAGCTCCATGTTCAGCCGGCCTTTCAGGCATGCATCAGTATTTATTAATAGTATTTGATTATTAATCATTATTGTTAATAAACAACCGTAATGCTACCGTCCCCTCGAACCCAGCGCAAGAGGGAACGTCATGATGGATCCCGGCCGGCATGTTCGACTCGCCCTTCGCACGCTCGCGGCCCGGCGCGGGCTCGCCGCGATCCGCATCGTCACGCTCGCGCTCGTCGTCGGGGCGGGCAGCGCGGTGTTTCTCGTCGCCGACGCGATGCTGCTCCGGCCGCTTCCCTTCAAGCACGCCGAACGCCTCGTGCGGGTCTTCACGCAGCCGCCGGGCATGCCCGACTTTGCCCATGCGAATCCGCTGCATCCGCTGGAGTTCATCCGGTTTCGCGAGCGGCCGGGCCTCCTCGAGCGGCTGGAAGGGATCTGGGCGGCCGAGCGGGCCATCGGCGGAGACGGCGAGCCCGAGAGCGTGCCGGCCGCCTCGGTCTCGGCCGGCCTGTTCGATCTGCTTGGCGCCTCGCCCATCCTCGGCCGGACGTTCACCGAAGAGGAAGCTCGGCAGGGCGCGCACGTGGTCGTCCTGAGCCACGGGATTCTGGATGCGCCGAAGCGGCGGCGATCCGGGAATCATCGGCCGGAGCCTGATGATCGACCGCCAGCCGCACGAGATCGTCGGCGTGATGGCGCCCGGGTTCGAGCCGGTCTTCGTCCAGTCGGAATTCTGGACCCCCCTCGAGGTCCGCGAGGGACACCTGGTGCTACCGACGGCGACGTTCATTCAGAGCGTCGGCCGCATTCGGGAAGGGTCGACCATCGATCAGGCGCGTGCCGAGCTGCGGACGATGCTCGGGGCTGTTGCGCTCGAGTCGCCGGCGACGCTCAACGGCTGGACCGTCGAGGCCATGGGGCTTCGGCAGGCGCAGTACGGGCCGCAGACCGCCGCCGTGTCGCTCCTGCTGGTCGCAGTGCTCGCGCTGTCGCTGATTGCGACCGCGAATCTCGCCAACCTGACGCTGGCCGAGGTGCTGGCGCGGCGATCGGACATCGCGGTGCGTGTGGCGCTCGGCGCGTCGCGCGCGGATCTGCTCTGGCCGGAGGCCGTGAAGACCGTGTTGATCGCCGGCGCGGGCGCCGCGTCCGGCCTCCTGCTGACGGTGATTCTCCTCCCCACCCTGATTGCGCTCGACCCGTCCGGCGCGCTCACAGGCATTCCGCTCGCGCTGCCGTGGCGCGTCGTGGCCGGGGCGGTGGGCCTGGCGCTGTTGATTGTCGGATCCTCCGCGATCGTGCCGACGCTCCGCATCGCGGGAGCCGATACGGCTGCGGCGCTTGCCGAAGGCGGCCGCCGCGCCGCGGGCGGACCGCGGCACGAGCGCCTGCGGTCGTGGCTGCTCGCCATGCAGACCGCGATCGCGATTGCCCTGCTGATCACCGGCGGGCTCGTGGCCGCCGGGTTCGAGAAAACGTCGCGGATCGACCCGGGGTTCGATCGTGCCGGTGTGCTGACCGCGCAGCTTCGACTCCCTGCGGTCGTCTACGAATCGGCGCAGAGCCGGGTGAGCTTCGTCGACGCCGTGCTGACGCGCGTGAGGGCGATCCCCGGGGTTGTCGACGCCGCGACCACGATGAACCTGTTCGTGCCGGGATTCGCCTTCGTCACCCTCACTCACATCGAGGGACGTCCCACCCCGGACGGGCAGGCGCATACGGTGCAGTTCCGGCGGATCAGCGAGGGATATTTCCGCACCCTGCGCATACCGCAGCGCCGCGGACGGGCGTTCGACGGACGCGACGGGGCCGGCGGCCTGCCGGTCGCCGTCGTCAGCGAGTCGTTCGCGCGCCGGTTCTGGCCCGGCGAAGATCCCATCGGGCGGCGGGTGCGGCGCTCGGGCCCGTCGGCGCCGTGGCTCACGGTCGTCGGCGTGGTCGGCGACGTCCATGACGTGGGGTACGGCCAGGTGCCGGAGGCAACGATCTACATTCCGTACGCGCAGAACAACGTCGCGACCTCGCCCGTCTCGCTTGTCGTCCGCGTGCCGGGCAATCCGCTCGGCTTCACCTCGGCCGTCAAGGCGGCCGTGTGGTCGGTCGACCCGGCGCAGCCTCTGGCGAGCGTCAACACGCTGGATCGATTTCTGAGCGATTCGCTGGGGCCGCAGCGGTTCCGGAGCGTGCTGCTCGCCATCTTCGGCAGCCTCGGCCTGCTGCTCGCCGCGGTGGGCATCTACGGTGTGACGTCGCGTACTGTCGTCGAGCGGACCCGCGAGGTCGGCGTGCGCCTCGCGCTCGGAGGACGGCCGCGGCAGATCTGGTGGTCCGTCGCCGCGCGGGCGCTGCGGGCGTTCGGCGCGGGCGCCGCGACAGGTCTTGCGGCCTCGATGGTGTCGGTCGCGATCCTGGCCAGCGTATTCCCGGAAATCGCCGGCGCCTCGATCGCCCCCGCCGCGTTGTCGGTGACGCTGCTGCTCGTCACGGGCGCCGTCACGGCGCTCGCCGCCGCTCACCGGGTGTCGCGCGTCGATCCGCTGATAGCGCTGAGGTCGGAGTAGAAAGGACTGACGCTGATCACTCCCAAAAGACCACCACCACCCAACTCCCAAATCGTCTGGGGGTGAAAGGTCGCGGCGGATCGCACCCAGCTGGTATGAAGCATCCGCTTTGGTAGTTGGGAGTTGGGAGTTGGCTTTTTGGGAGTTGTCAGCAGCCCGTCTTTCGAGCTCCTATTCCGCGCCCATCCCGAGATAGGTGCGCAGCTTCTCGTCGTTGAACTTCTCCTCGGCTTCCAGGTCGCGGGACAGCAGGGAGGCGACAATCCCGGCGATGAAGCCGGCCGGCATCGAGATGATCGCCGGGTTGCGGAGCGGAAACACCGCCGAGTTGTTCTGCAGCAGGTCGACCCAGATCGTCGGGCTGAGCAGGATGAGGAGCACCGACAGGAGCGAGCCGGTCACGATCGAGCACACGGCGCCAGCCGTGGTGAAACGTCTCCAGACGATCGACAGGAGCAGCGCCGGAAAATTGGCGCTGGCGGCGACGGCAAACGCCAGACCGACCATGAACGCGACGTTCTGCCCTTTGAACAGGATGCCGAGCACGACCGCCACGATGCCGAACGCGACGGTGGCGAGACGCGCGACGCGGATCTGCTCCTTCTCGGACGCGTGGCCCTTCCGGATGGCGTGGGTGAAGATATCGTGCGACAGCGCGCTGGCGCCGGCGAGCGTCAGCCCGGCCACGACCGCGAGGATGGTCGCGAACGCGACGGCGGCGATGAACCCGAGAAACGGCGTCCCGCCGAGCAGCTCCGCCACGAGCGGGGCCGCCATGTTGCCGCCCGGATCGACCGACCTGATCACCTCGCGGCCGACGAGCGCGGACGCGCCGAAGCCCACGATCGGAATGATCAGGTAGAAGTAGCCGATGAAGCCGGTGGCGTAGAGCACCGACGTCCGGGCCGCGCGCGCGTCGGGCACCGTGTAGAACCGCATCAGGATGTGCGGAAGCCCGAGGAGCCCGAACATCAGCGCGATCCCGAGCGACACGGCGTCCACCGGATCGGTCACCAGCCCGCCGGGCTCGAGCGCTCCCTGGCCGTAGCGGGACGCGACCGCGCTGTACAGCTCGCCCGGCGAAAAGTGAAACTGCGCGAGCACGAGCAGGGTGAGGAGCGTGACCCCGAACAGGAGGAGGATCGCCTTGATGATCTGGACCCACGTCGTGGCGATCATCCCGCCGAAGAGCACGTAGGCCAGCATCACCGCGCCGACCGACAACACCGCCCACTCGTAGCGCAGGCCGAACAGCAGCGTAATCAGGTTGCCGGCGCCCACCATCTGCGCGAGCACGTAGAAGAGGAGCGTGAGAATCCCGCCGAACGCCGCGGCGATGCGGATCGGCACCTGCCGCAGCCGGAACGCGACGACGTCGGCAAACGTGAACGTCCCGAGGTTGCGCAGCGGCTCCGCGATCAGGAACATCAGCGCCGGCCAGCCGACGAGCCATCCCGTGGCGTAGATCATGCCGTCGTATCCGCGGAGCGCGACGAGCCCCGCGATGCCGAGAAACGACGCGGCGCTCATGTAATCGCCGGCGAGCGCCAGGCCATTCTGGAGCGGGCTCACCGACCGTCCCGCGGCGTAGAAGTCCTTCGTCGAGCGGGTCCGGCGCGCCGCCCAGTACGTGACCGCCAGCGTGAGCACGACGATGAGGAGGAACCAGAGGACCGCCGACAGGGTCGGGCTTCCAAGACTCGTCTGCATGAATCGCTAATCCCTGAACGAATCCCTAATCACTAATCCTTGAATCCCGGAATCCGCCGAGTCCCGAGTCCCGAGTCCCGACTCAGTCAGTCCTGACTTTGGTGAGCAGCCGCGCGACCTCGGGATCGTAGCGCCGGTTCGCCCACACGACGTAGAGCGCGGTCAGGACCCAGGCGCCGCCGATGACCCCGGCCGCGAGGTAGATGCCGATCGTCGTCGACGCGGTCACGCGGCGCGACAAGAGCTGCGGGTTGGTCGCGATCAGGATGATGTAGCCGTAGTAGAGCACGAACAGCAGGGCCGTCAGCGTCAGCGAGACGCGCCACCGCGTCGCGACGAGGTGCCGGAACTCTGCGGAGTCGAGGATGTCGCGGACGCTCTTGTGCACAGGAACCTCCGGGCGAAGGACGTCAATCATACTTCGATGCCAAGTTGGCCGCATGCACGGCGGTCGACTCGGGACTCGGGATTCGGGATTCGGGACTTCGGGATTCGGGATTCGGGATTAGCGGGATTAGGGATTAGGGATTCGCTCTACGGCTCGGTCTGACGGGTGCGGGAGCGGAGGACTTCGAAGTGCGCGAGGTGCTTCGCGCGGAGGGCGATGTATTCGGCGTGCTCGATCTTCAGCTCGTTGGCGATGCGCCGTATCTCGTTGTCCTCGATCGTGACGATCGAGGCGTCGACGCCGGAGACGGCGAACAGGGCATCGACGAGCGCGAGCTTCTGCGCATGCGAGGCGACGGCGTCGAACTCGCGCGTGACCACGAAATCATCGGTGCCGCCCGACCGCCGCGCCTGGATGGCCGCCAGCCGCACCGCCTCCGCCGCCCGATTCGCCGGAATCCCCACGTGTTCCGCCACGAGGCGCTCCATCTCGCGCGCTTCGCCGTCGGTGACCTCATGGTCGGCGCGGGCGCTGCGGGTCAGGATGTAGGCAAAGCAGGCCACGTAGCGGCGCCGCGCCGGGTCGAGACCGGTGAGCGCGGCTTCGATTTCCTCGAGGCTGTCGAATTCCGGGCCATCGGGAGTGCGGCCGAGTCCGAGCCGTGTCCAGATCGACATGACACCCAGTCTAACGCGGCCACTCCGGCGCGCAGCCGCAGATTTTTTGTCGGGGGGAACGGCTGCCGGGCGATCAGCTGTAGCTGGCCTTCACCTGATCGAAGCACGCCGGGCAGATCCCGTGGCTGAACGTCGCCTCGCTGTGGTTGCTGACGTACTCCTCGAGCTGCTCCCAGTAGTTCTCGTCGCTCCGGATCGACTTGCAATAGGAGCAGATGGGCAGGAGCCCGTCGAGGACGCGGACGCGCGACATCGCGGTCTGGAGCTCCTTGACCCGCTCGGCCAGCGTCTGCTGGAGCGTCGCGGTCCGCGCGCCGATCCGGACCCGGGCGCGCAGCTCTTCCCAGTCGAAGGGCTTCAGCACGTAGTCGTCGGCGCCGCTCGTCAGCCCGGACAGCACGTCCTGCCGTGAGGCATTGGACGTGATGAGAATGAGGTAGACGTTGCCCCCGTCCGGCAGGCTCCGGATCTCGCGGCACAGCGTCAGTCCGTCCACGCCCGGCATGTTCCAGTCAATCAGCGCGAGAGGAGGCAGCGGCGCTTCCTGCAGGACGCGGCGCACTTCGAGACCATCGCTGCAGGGGACCGGCTCGAAGTCCCAGGACGACAGCTTTCGCCCAAGCGCATGGCGCATCACCCGGTCGTCGTCAGCGATCAGAACGCGCATGGATCCTTTGGAAGGGGAACGGCCTTCAGCTCGTCGAGCAGGCCGACGACTTGTTCGTCGAGCCGCCTCATGAGCGCCTTCGCATCACCCTGTGCATCGCCGCGAGCCATCGCCTCGAGCCGCGCGGATGTCTCCATCGGCCCTTGCCGCGTCAGGTTGCCGACGGCCCCCTTGAACGCGTGGGCGGCCTGCCGGATCTCCTCGGTGGAGTCGCCGAAGACCGCGGCGCGGACACGGTCCACCATCGCCGGCGCCTCCACGATGAAGAGCGCGACGATTTCCGCTGCGAGCTCCTCGTCACCGAGCGACTCGACGAATCCCGCCCAGTTGAAGCACGGAGCGACCGCCGTCGGTGCGCCGGAGGAGCGGAGCCACGGCTCCTGATCGGACCGATCGGCGCTGTCGATTCTGTCGCTGCCGATACCGGACCTCGGACCCATCGTGCAATCTCCCCCCATCGCGTTAGCTCGCCGGCCAGGCACCCGCGCCCTGTGCACCTGTGCGTGATGCTTCTCTGGCAGAGCAAGAAGCGGTCCCGACGAGTTCTGTTGGAGCGGTGCTTCCTTTCCATGCGTACGCGGGACCTGGCTGCCGAGGAGACGTGCGCCGGGCCGCACGGGTGGGCGACAGGTGCTCACTTCGCGCACAGCACCACCCCGCCGCACACGTTTCCGCGTGCCGATCCCGGGTATGGATTCTGCAGTGGCGCGAGCGCGGTCGAACCGCGGCAGGACGCGAGCGCGACCGATTTCAATGTCCCCTTCATCCGCCCAGCCGGCTAGCGCGGGACCCCCGGAGACTCAGGGATCTGCCCGGCCGATCCGCGTGCTGATCATCGACACGGACCTCGCGTACGCGCAATCCGTCGCGGAGATCCTGCGGCGTCATCCGGGCGCTGCCGCCGCAACGACGGTCGCCGCGTCGATCGACGAGGCCGTCACGCTCATCGGGGCCGGAGATTACGACGTGGCCCTGGTGGACTCCGGCGCGCAGGACAGCCGCGGCCTGGAACTGATTCACGACGGACTGGCCCTCCATCCCCATCGCCCGTTCATCCTGATGACCGCGAGTCAGGATCCCGGCCTGCCGCTGGTGGCGTTCCATGCGGGCGCCGTGGATTTTTTCGCCAAGACGGATCTCACCCCCGACGCGTTGCTCCGCTGTCTCCGCCACGCGGTCCATCGCGCGGCCGCCCGTGGGACCGTGCTCGAGGCCTGCGACCGCTTCCGCACCCATTTCATGAGCAGCGCCGCCGGCGCCTGGCAGAGCACCGAGGACGGCTGCCTGATCGACGTCAATCCGGCCGCCGCCGCCATCCTGGGTTACGGCAGCATCGGGGAGCTGCGGGGCGTGAACACCGCGGCGCTCCACGTCGAGCGGGAGGAGCACGAGGCGTTCCGCCTGGAGCTCGAACGGAATGGCCACATCACGAACCATGAGCTCCGCCTCAAGCGGCGCGATCGATCCGTCGTCTGGTGCCTCGTCAACGCCGTGATCACCAGACCCGCCGGGAGTCCGGCCACGATCGACTGCACGCTGCTGGATCTGACCGAGCGGCGCTTTCTCCAGGCCCAGCTCCGCCAGGCGCAAAAGATGGAAGCCATCGGGCAGCTCGCCGGCGGCGTCGCGCACGACTTCAACAACCTGCTGACGGCCATCCTCGGTTACTGCGATCTCGTCCTGGTGGATCTTCCGGCGACGTCCAGGATGGCGAGCGACGTCGGACAAATCCAGGCCGCGGGGCAGCGCGCACGCGACCTGACGCAACAACTGCTCGCCTTCAGCCGCAAGCAGGTCATGCACCCGCACGTGGTGAACCTCAGGTCGGCGTTGACGCGGTTCGGCGGGCTGGTGCCGAGGCTGCTCGGCGAGCACATCCAGGTGACGACAGCGGTCCCGCCGGATCTCTGGAACGTGCTGATCGATCCGAGTCAGATGGAGCAGATCCTGTTGAATCTCTCCGTCAACGCCAGCGACGCGATGCCCGAAGGGGGACGCCTGGCCATCGAGACGCAGAACGTGGAGCTCGACGCCGACTATGCGCGCCTGCATCCGAGCGCCGCGCCGGGGCAGTACGTGCTGCTGTCGGTGAGCGACACCGGCTCGGGCATGTGCCCGGCGGTGCAGGCCCGTGCGTTCGAGCCGTTCTTCACGACCAAGCCAATCGGCAAGGGGACCGGGCTCGGCCTGTCGACCGTGTACGGCATCGTCAAACAGTGCCACGGGCACGTCTGGATCTACAGCGAGGAAGGACACGGGACGACGTTCAAGATTTATTTCCCGCGCGTGACCGCCCAGGAACGGCTCCCGGAGCCCGCCCTCATCGAGGCGGATGGCCGGGGCGCGGAGACCGTGCTGCTCGTGGAAGACGAAGATGCCGTCCGCGAGCTCGCCGAAGTCGTCCTCGAACGCAGCGGCTATCAGGTCATCACGGCGCGCACCGCCGCGGATGCCCTCGCGATCGCCTCGACGCCGGGCCGGACGTTCGACGTGCTGGTGACCGACGTCATGATGCCGAACATGACCGGACCGCAGCTCGCCCGGCGCCTTCGCGAGCTCCGGCCGGAGCTCAACGTGCTCTTCATGTCGGGGTACACCGCCAACGCCATCCTCGACCAGGGGCTGCTCGAAACGGGCGTGCCCTTTCTGTCGAAGCCGTTCTCGCCGACGTCGCTGGCGCTTGCCGTGCGCGCGGTCCTCGACGGCCTGCCGACCCACGAAATCCCCGCATCAGCCGCCTCGCGCAAACCCGGAGAGGGGCCCCGCACACGCCCGCCGGTCAAGGCGGTATAGAAACGCGAGCAATCACGGCTCTGCGCGGGGTCGAATGTGCGGATTCGACACGCCGGCACGGTTGTGCCAGATGCGCTCAGATCCCCGCACGCCGCACAGGGACGGACCCCGCTGCTGAGTGAAAAGTCCTGCCTTTTCAATGCCTTAGTCCACTCCTCCACTGGATCCGGTCTTGCTCCAGCAACCCTTGATTGGCACGTCCAGCCGAAGGAGCAACGGTCTTGAGTGAACAAGTCAACGAGCGTGCAGTTACCCAGGGCGCCTTGCCGGCGTTTCCGGCATTCCTGCTCGAACGCCAGCTGGTCAACCGGCAGGACCTCGCCATCGCGGAAGAGTATGCGCTGCGCGAAAGGGCCGACCTCGTGGACGCCGTCGTCACGCTCGGGCTGGTGCAGGAGACCGACAGCTACGCGGCGCTCGCGCTTGCCGCGGGCGCGGACTTCGTCGATCTCGTCCAGACGCCGTCGAGCGAGCTGGCCATCCGCCTGCTGCCCGAACGCCTCGCGCGCCGGCACCTGGTCATCCCGCTGACCGTCGACAATCGCACGCTGACGTTCGCGACCTGCCGTCCGTTCAGCCCGGAAGCCGAACGCGACGTCGCGTTCGCATCGGGACGGCGGACGCAGATGGTCATGGCGACCCGCTCGGGCATCGCCGACGCGCTCGATCGCTGTTACCCCAAGCTGCGCGAGCTCGACGTGCTCGCCGAGCGCCTCCGGTCGGAGCGGCCGGACGTCGAGAACGGCGATCTGAGGGGTGTGCCGACGGCGTCGGTCTCCACCGTGATCGAGCTCTGCGATCACCTGATCGGACGCGCGGTCGAAGTGGGCGCCAGCGATGTGCACGTCGAGTGCGGCAACTCCGGCACGCTCGTCCGCTACCGCATCTGCGGTGTCCTCGAGCCGGTGCTGACGCTGCCCGCCTCGGTCTCTCAGCCGGTCCGGAACCGTTTCAAGATCATGGCGAAGGCGGACATCTCGGTTCGGCACCGCCCGCAGGATGGCGCGTTCAGGTTGAAAGTGAACGGCCGCCAGGTCGACATCCGCCTCTCGAGCCTGCCGACGGTCGACGGCGAGAAGCTCGTCATGCGCGTCATCGACAGCCACAGCACGCTGCAGACGATCGATCGCCTGGGCTACGACGACGAGACGCTGGCACGGTTCGAGCGGGCCCTGGCCCGTCCCGACGGCCTGATCCTGGTGACGGGTCCCACGGGGTCCGGCAAGACGACCGTGCTCTACGCCGCGCTCGCCCATCTCCGGACGGGACGGACCAACATCGTGAGCGTCGAGGATCCGGTCGAACGGACGGTCACCGGCGTCACGCAGATTCCGGTGAACGTGAAGGCCGGCAACACGTTCCAGAACTGCCTCCGATCGCTCCTCCGGCAGGATCCGAACGTCATCATGGTCGGGGAAATCCGCGACTCCGAGGTCGCGCAGATTGTGGGACAGGCGGCCTATACCGGCCACCTGGTCCTGTCGTCGATGCACACCGTCGACACCGCCACCGCCATCACACGTCTGACGAACCTGGGCCTCGAGCCCTACAAGATCGCCGAGTGCCTCTCGGCGGTCCTGTCGCAGCGCCTGCTCCGCTCGCTCTGCCAGCACTGCCGCCACGTGCACCACGACATCGAGGCGCGCCGCCGCGGCATCGAGCATCACGTGAGCTCCGTGCCGGCGTCGGCCGGGCCGGGCTGCGAGCACTGCAAGCAGACGGGCTACGCCGGCCGCGTGCCGGTGACCGAACTGCTGACGCCGTCCGACGAGCTGCGCGACGCGATCGTCCGTGGCGCCACGGCGCACGAGATTCGCGCCGCGATGCGCGCCGCCGGGTTCCCGACCATGCGCGAACAGGCGCTGCGGCTGGTGGTGATGGGCCTGACGTCGATCGAAGAGGTCAACCGCGTCCTCGCGGCCGACGGCGGCGCGGCGGCGGCCAAGGCGAAAGGACGCCACCGCGTCCTCGTCACCGACGACGAGCCGATTACGCGGATGCTCGTCAAGCTGCTCCTCGAGCGGGAACAGTTCGAAGTCCTCGAGGCCGCCAACGGCCGCGACGCGGTTGAAATCGCGATCCGGGAACGGCCCGACCTGCTGATGATCGACCTCAACATGCCGGAGATGGACGGCTATGAAGCGATCACCCGCGTCCGGCGCGAGATGGCGCTGGCGATGATGCCGATCCTGGTGCTGACGTCGGAGGAGGGGCCGGGCGTGGAGCGGCGCGTCCTGGAGCTCGGCGCCGACGACTACATCATCAAGCCCTTCGATCCGGAGGTGCTGCTGTCGCGCGTCAACGCGGTGTTCCGCCGGTTGAAGGTCATGGCGGCGTAGCCCGGCCTGAGTGATTCTCGCGCTGACCCCGCCTGCCGACGGCCGGGAAGGCGCGTCAGTGTGTGTGGCGGAACTGAAGCCGATGCGCAAATGCGATTGTCGACGCCGGTTCGTGTGCGTCGCAGTGATGCTGTCGCTGTCGACCCCGTACGCCCGCGCCGCGACGGTCACCGCGGCGGAATTGAAGGCCGCGTTCGTCTTCAACTTCGCGACGTTCACCGTCTGGCCGGAGGACGCCCTGCCGGCGTCGGCGCCGCTCCACCTGTGCGTCATGGGCGACCCGGCCGTGTTGCACGCGCTCGAGCGGACGGTCAAGCAGCGGGAGATCGAGGGCCATCGGGTCGTCGTCCGGAAGATGGACGCCGACGGTCCGATCCGCTCGTGCCACGTGCTCTATGCGGGAGGCCTCGTCACCAAACGCGCCATCGAGCTGCTCGAGTCGGTGAAAGGCGTGGCCGTGCTGACGGTGAGCGATCTGCCTGCGTTCACGCGGCTCGGGGGGACGGCGCACCTCTTCGTCGAGGGTGAACGGATGCGGTTCGCGGTGAACGTCGAATCGGCGCAGCGCTGCCGGCTCCGTCTGAGCTCGCGGCTGCTGAGCCTGGCAATGCTGGTCAAGGACGAACCCAATGCAGCGCCGCGTTAAGGCCTGGTTCGCGCACATCTCGCTGGCGCGCAAGCTGACCGGCATCAGCGTCATCGCCACCGTCGCCTCGCTGATCCTGGCGTGCGCCGTGTTCTTCGCCTACGACTTTTCGAGCTCCCGGGAGCGGCTCGTTCGCGACATGGGACTGCTGGCGGACGTCATCGGCCGGAACAGCACCGCCGCGCTTTCGTTCGGCGACGCGAAAGCGGCCGAGGACCTCCTGCGCGGCATCGCGGAGAACAAGCACGTCGTCTTCGGCGTGATCCTGACGCGCGAAGGAGAAGTGTTCGCGCGGTTCGATCGCGACGGCTCCCCCACCGGCCGCCCGTCGTTCCCCGCCGAGGCCCTGCAGAACGGTCAGCCGTGGTATGCGTTCACCAGGGGCGGGCTGCTGCTGATGCGCCCCGTCGTCCTCGAGAAGGAAATCATCGGCGCGGTGTTCATCGAGGCCGATCAGCGGGAGATCTGGACGCGCGCGGCGGACCTCGGCAAGATCGTGGCGGGGGTGCTGTTCGGCACGTTCTGGCTGGCGCTGGCGGTCGCATTCAGGCTGCAGCGCGTCATCTCGGTCCCGCTGCTGCGGCTCACCGAGATCACCAGGGTCGTCACGCACGACGGGCGGTACGACATCCGCGCCCAGCACGGCGGCGGCGGCGAGATCGGGGAGCTGGTCGACGGGTTCAACAAGATGCTGGACGAGATCCAGCATCGCGACCTGACGCTGCTCGAGAACCAGAGCAACCTCGAGGACACCGTCGAAGCCCGCACCGCCGAGCTCCGGGCCGTCAACGCCGACATGGTGGCGGCGCGCGACAAGGCGATGGCGGCAAGCCGCGCCAAGAGCGAGTTCCTCGCCAACATGAGCCACGAGATCCGCACGCCGATGAACGGCATCATCGGCATGACGGAGCTGGCCCTGGGCTCGAACATGGAACCCGAGCAGCGCGAGTGCCTGGACACGGTGAAGAGCTCGGCGGAATCGCTGCTGTCCATCCTCAACGACATCCTCGATTTCTCGAAGATCGAGTCCCGCAAGCTGGAGCTCGAGTCGGTGCCGTTCGCGCTCGGCGACGTCGTCAACGACATGTTGCGGCCCTTTGCGCTGCGCGCCAGCCAGAAAGGGCTCGAGCTCATCGCGCACATCATGCCCGGCGTGCCGGCCGGCGTCGTCGGCGATCCGGTGCGGCTGCAGCAGGTGCTGGCCAATCTCGTCGCCAACGCCATCAAGTTCACCGCGCACGGGCACGTGCTGATCGAGCTTCGCGAGGACGCGCGCACCGACGACGGCACGATGCTGCACTTCTCGGTGACCGACACCGGAATCGGCATCCCGGATGACAAGCACGCCACCATCTTCGAAGCGTTCAGCCAGGCGGACGGCTCGACGACGCGGCGCTTTGGCGGAACGGGGCTCGGGCTGACGATTTCCGCGACCCTCGTCCACATGATGGGCGGGAAGATCTGGCTCGAGAGCGAGCCGGGAGTCGGCACCACCTTCCATTTCACGGCGCCCCTCGGGATCGCGACGCTGCCGGACACGGCGTCCGTCGAGCCGATGCTGGCGGGCCTGCGCGTCCTCGTCATCGACGACAACGCGGTCAACCGCCGGATCTTCTTCGAGCAGCTGACGCGGTGGCGGATGGCGCCGACCGTCGCCGCCGGGGGCAAGGCGGGGCTCGCCGCCCTGCTCGCGGCATCGACGGAGGGCAAAGCCTTCTCGCTCGTGCTCCTCGACGCCAACATGCCCGATCTCGACGGGTTCGACGTGGCGGCGCAGATGGCCGCGCAGCCGGAGCTGGCCGGGGCGACGATCATGATGCTCACCTCGTCCGGGGAGTACGGTGATGCGGGGCGCTGCCGCGAGCTCGGGATCTCGGCGTATTTGACGAAGCCGGTCCGGCAGGAGGAGCTGCTCACGCAGATTTGCCGTGTCCTGGAGCACACCGTCAAGCCGGCGGCGCCCGCCACGGCCGCAGCGCCGGCGGCGGCGCCCGTCGTGCGCGCGGCGAAGATCCTGCTGGCGGAAGACAACATCGTCAACCAGCGCGTCGCCGTCGGCCTGCTGAGCCGCCGCGGCCACACCGTCAAGGTGGCGGCGAACGGCCGGGTGGCCCTCGAGATGCTCGCGATCGAGTCCTTCGATCTGGTGCTGATGGACGTGCAGATGCCGGAGATGGGGGGCCTGGAGGCCACGACCGCCATTCGCGCCCGCGAAGCGAAAGAAGGCGGCCACACGCGCATCATCGCGATGACGGCGCACGCCATGACGGGCGATCGCGACCGCTGCATTGCGGCGGGAATGGACGGCTACCTCTCGAAGCCCATCAACCCGAAACTGCTGTTCGACGTCGTCGAAGAAGGGTCGGGGGGCGCCAAGGCCCGGCCCGCCGTGTTCGACCGCCGCGAGCTCGCCGACCGGGTCGCGGGCGACCGGGAGCTGGTCGCCGAGATGGTCGAACAGTTTCTCCAGGATTGCCCGGCGCATCTCGCGGCGATTGCGTCCGCCATCGAGCAGCGCGACCCGGAGCTCGTGCGCGTCGCGGCGCATGCACTCAAGGGGGCCGCCGCCACGGTCGCGATCACGGCGGTCTTCGAGGCGGCGCAAATGCTCGAACGCGTCGCCGCGGAACGGCGAGTCGACGCCATGGCCGGCGCCTGGCGTTCGCTGTCGATCGAAGTGACGCGCGCCCTCGACGCGCTCCGCTCGTCGTCCCACGCACTGTCGAAAGCGGCGCCTTAGTCCGGTCACCTCACTGCCGTCAATCACGCGCGCTTGCGAGCGAAAGTCAATGAATCATGCAATCGGTCCCTCAACGGCATCGCGTCCCTTCGCGCGCGGGTCTCGCCACCCTCTGTTTTGTCTTCGCGGTCGGGGCCACGTCGGCTGCCGGCGGCCAGCGCACGGCCGTGGACCTGGCCGAGGTGAGCCTGGAAGAGCTGCTGACCGTCAAGGTCACCTCCGCGGGCAAGAGGGGCCAGCTGATCACCGAGACGGCGGCGGCCGTCTACGTCATCACCTCCGACGACATACAGCGGTACAACGCGTCCACCCTGACCGAGCTCCTGCGGCAGGTGCCCGGCATCCAGGTCGCCCGAGAGGCCACCGGCGAATGGTCGATCAGCATCCGCGGCTTCAACGACAAGCACGCGAACAAGCTGCTGGTCCTGCTGGACGGACGGACGCTGTATTCGCCGGTCTATGGGGGCGTCGAGTGGGACGTCCACGACACCATGATCGAGGACATCGACCGCGTCGAGATCGTCAGGGGACCCGGCGCGTCCCTCTGGGGTGCGAACGCCGTCAACGGCGTCATCAACATCATCACCAAAGACGCCGTCGAGACCCGCGGCGGACTCGTCAGCTATCACGTCGGCGCGTTCGAGGACGGTTCGGTTGCCGCCCGGTATGGCGGGTCGATCGGCAAGAACACGCAGTACCGCGTGTTCTCGAAGTACTTCTCCAGGCCGAGCCTCCACGACGCCGCCGGAACCACGCCGTATGGCGGCTGGAACAGCTTTCGGCAGGGCGGCCGGATGGACTGGTCACCGGGCACGGCCGACCACGTCACGCTGAGCGGCGACTGGTCGCGGAGCAACCTCCACGAAATGGACGACGAGGTGAACTCGTTCACCCCGCCGTTCGAAGCCACGGTCGAGGAGCACGACAAGACCACGACCAGCTTCCTGCTGGCGCGGTGGAATCGCAAGCGGCGGAGCGGATCGGAGTTCGACGTGCAGGTCTTCCACGATCGCAACCATCAGTACGACGGCCGGGGGCACGACAAAGACGAGTTCATCAGGACGACCGACGTCGAGTTCAACCAGCACCTGAAGGTCGACGGGAAGCACGAGATCGTCTGGGGCGGCGGTTTCAGGCAGGTGCGGGACACGGTCAAGCCTGCGTTCGACAGCTGGTTCACACCGGTCTCGTACACCGCCCGCACGTACAACAGCTTCGTCCAGGACGAGATCGCGCTCCGTCACGACTCGGTCAGGCTCACGGCCGGCTCGAAGCTCGAATGGAACTCGTTTTCCGGGATCGAGGTCCAGCCGACACTGCGCGTCCTGTGGGCCCCCGTGCGGAGACACAGCATGTGGACGGCGGTCTCCCGCGCGGTACGGGTGCCCTCACGCAACGAGCGCGACCAGTTCGAGCTCGACTCGATCTCCGAAAACGACGAGGGCGAGGTGGAGTACGACTTGCTCGTGGCCTCGCCGCGATTCCTGCCCGAGAAGCTGACGTCCTACGAGGCGGGCTACCGGTTCGTGTCCGCCACGCGGCTGTCGGTCGACGTGGCGTCGTTCTACAACGTCTACGACGATCTGCAGACGATCGAGACGGAAGACGGGTTCGCGACCGCCACACCGATCGCCGGCGTGATCACCCCTCTCTTCCGGGCCAACCATGGACGCGGGCGGGTGGCCGGAGCCGAGGTGACCGCCTTCTGGACCGTGAACAGCGCGCTGCAGCTGAGCGGCAACTACACGCGGCTGAACATCCAGCTGCGCGCGAACCCGGCAAGCAACGACGAGGATGCCGAGGCCTTCGAAGGCAAGAACGCCAAGAACCTGTTCTACGTCCGCGCCTATGCGGACCTTCCGTTCAGGGTAAGCGTCACTTCGGAAGTGCGCTACGTCGGCGAGATTCCCGGCGAGGCCATCGCGGGATACGCGGAGGCGAACATCCACGTGTCGCGCGTGATTCGCGATCGCCTGCGGCTGAACCTGACCCTGGACAACCTGCTGCACCGCCGCCACGCGGAATGGGATGCCGGGGACAGCATGGTGCAGTCGCGCGCCATCCGTGTCAGCGCCATCTGGAGCTTCTGAAGCGGCGCCCTTCGTCTCGCGGAGTCCCATTCGCTCGCTCAGGGCAGGCCGCGGCCGGCGCTCGCCCGCGCCGGCGTGCTAGGCTGGTCGTGTCACCGTGATCTCCTTCTCCCGCATCAGCAAACAGTACGGACGCCAGGTGCTCTTCGTCGACACGTCCTTCCAGCTCAATCCGGGCGAGAAGGTCGGGCTCGTCGGCCCGAATGGCGCCGGAAAGACCACCCTCTTCCGGATGATCGTCGGTGAGGAAGCCCCCGACGAGGGGGAGGTGTCGGTACCGAAGAAGCTGACGATCGGCTACTTCCGGCAGGACGTCGAGGAGATGTCCGGGCGATCGGTGATCGACGAAGCGATTGCCGGCAGCGGCCGGGTCGGCGACCTGCACCACGAGCTCGAGGATCTCAACCACGCCATGGCGGATCCCGGGCGCGCCCACGAGATGGATCGGACGCTGGCGCGGTTCGGCGAAGTCCAGGAGGAGTACGAGCACCTCGGCGGCTACGCGCTCGAGAGCCAGGCCCGCGAGGTCCTCCACGGCCTCGGCTTCGACGACGAGCGCATCGACGGCGACGTCGGCGCGCTGTCGGGCGGCTGGAAGATGCGCGTCGCCATGGCGCGGGTGCTCCTCGGCAAGCCCGACGTCCTGCTGATGGACGAGCCCACGAACCACCTCGACATCGAGTCGATCATCTGGCTCGAGGCGTTCCTGAAATCGCAGCCCGGCGCGCTGCTGATGACGTCGCACGATCGGGAGTTCATGAACCGGGTCGTGACCCGGATTGCCGAGATCGACGGCGGCGAGATCACCGCCTACTCGGGCAACTACGACTTCTACGAGCGGGAACGCGCGATCCGCGAGACCAACCGCGAGGCGGCGTACGCACGGCAGCAGGCGATGTTCGCGAAGGAGCAGCGGTTCATCGACCGGTTCGCGGCCAACGCGGCGAAGGCCGCGCAGGTGCAGAGCCGCGTGAAGGCGCTCGAGAAGATCGAGAAGGTCGAGCCGCCGAAGAAACGGCGCGTCGTCGAGTTCGACTTCCGCCAGCCGCCGCGCTCGGGCGAGCAGGTGGCCGTCATCGAGAACGTGCGCAAGGCGTACGGCCGCCGCGTCGTCTACGACGGCCTGAGCCTCACGATCCGGCGCGGCGAGCGCTGGTGCGTGATGGGGCGCAACGGCGCCGGCAAGACGACGCTGCTGAAGATGGTGGCCGGCGCGCTGACCCCGGACTCGGGAGAGGTCCGCCTCGGCGCCAGCCTGAAGATGGGGTACTTCGCGCAACAGGCGCTCGATCTCCTGAGCCCCGATCTCACGATCTGGGAGCAGATCGAGAAGGATTTCCCGCACGAGTCGATCGGCGCGCTGCGCGGCCTGCTCGGCGCCTTTCAATTCTCAGGAGAGGACGTCGACAAGAAGGTCCGCGCCTTGTCGGGCGGAGAGAAGACGCGGCTGGTGATGGCGCGGATGCTGCTCAACCCGCCGAACTTCCTGGTGCTCGACGAGCCCACCAACCATCTCGATCTCGCCACGAAAGAGATGCTGATCCACGCGCTGTCGGGCTATGAGGGGACGATGCTGTTCGTGTCGCACGATCGGACGTTCCTGCGCGGCCTGAGCAGCCGCGTGCTGGAGCTCGGAGGGGAGAGCGGCACCGACGCCGAGCCCCACGCTTACCTCGGCTCGTACGTCGAGTATGTCGAGCGCACCGGGCACGAAGCGCCCGGCGTGCACGCCTAGCTCGCCGGTTTGGGTTCGGGCTTGGCGGCGGTCCCCGCTTTCAAAGCCTTCACGAGCTCGCGCGTTTTCGTCCGCCGCAGGACCGCCCGTTTCCTGTTGACCTGAAACCGTGACTTGTCCCCGTTCTTTGCCGACATCGCACCTCCTCACCGAGTGACCCGCGCTCTGACTGTACCCTGTTTCGCGGTCAGCCGGGGGCGTTTCCGGCGAGAAGCACGCCTTCGTCGTGTCATTCACGTTTTGCGGCGCGGGCTGAGCTGGTTTCGGCCCTCGATGCACCAGCGCGCCGCAAACCCCTGAACGCGGCGAGCATCTCGGCGTACGTGAAGTTGGCGTTGCGGCCGCTCGGATTCGGCAGCACGAACACGCGCGCCCCGTGCACGACCTCCGCCTGCCGTCCCGGCTCGATGCGGCGAGATTTCATGGCCGCGGCCTTCCGGCCGGGTGCGGCGCCTTCGCCATCTGGACGAGAGAGCGGCACGATCGCGCGATAGAGCGTCACCCCGACCAGCGCGACGATCTGCGGCCGGTATCGCTTGATCTTCCTGTGAAGAATCGCCCAGCCCTCGACATACTCCGCCGGGGTCAGGTCGTCGATACCGGGGCTCGGCCGGGCGACGAGGTTGGTGATGCCGAACCCGTAGTCGGGCAGGCGATCGTCCTGCTCGAACGTGATCGGGGTGGGGACGAGGCCGGATTCGAAGAGCAGCTTCCAGAATCGATTCGAATAGCCGGCGAAATGATGACCGGTGAGGGCAGACCGCACGCCGGGGTTGATGCCGACGAAGAGCACGCGCACGCGGGGCTTGATGCGATCCGTCAGACGCAGGTGCGTCCAGTCGGCTGGTTCAACGGGCCTGGCGCGCCGGCGCGGCGCGCCTCCGGGAGATATCATGCCGGACGATTCTACCCGCCGGAGTCCTAGCGAGGCTGCGCCTCAGACCAGAGCGGCTCCGCCTGGCTAGGCGGCATTGTTTACTGTTTCGCCGCTTGCCCGCCGAAAACCTGACTCAGTGAGTTTTCGGCGGTCAAGACGGCTGGGGTTTCTGCGTGCCGTCGGTGTCCGTGCCCCTGGCCGCCTCGCCGCGCGGCCCGCCGAGGCCGTGCCGATCGAGCTTCCGGTAGAACGCACGGCGGCTGACGCCGAGCGCGCGCGCCGCCTCGCTCTTGTTGCCTCTGGTGCGCTCGAGGATGCTCAGGATGTGATCGCGCTCGACGAGATCGAGGCGATCGGATTCCCCGGGCGCCGCCCGGCGCTGAATCGTGGGGGCTTCATCGGCGGCGGGCCGGCCGATCTTGGCGGCCGACATCACGTCCCGTTCGTTGATCAGGTCGCCTTCCGCGAGCATGGCGGCGCGCTCGATGGCGTTGCGCAGCTCGCGCACGTTCCCGGGCCAGGGCGCCGTCATCAGCGCCCGTTCCGCGCCGGCGGTCACCCCCGTCAGCGGCTTCCCCATCCTGGCCCCGCACTCGCGGACGAATGCCGCCACGAGATACGGGATGTCGTCGCGCCGATCGCGAAGGGGCGGCACGTGCAGCTGCACGACGTTCAGACGGTAATAGAGGTCCGATCTGAACCGGCCTGCGGCGGACTCCCCCAGGAGGTCGCGGTTCGTCGCGGCAATCACGTTGACGTCCACCCGCTTCGCCTGCAGCGCGCCGACACGCTGGATCTCCCCGTGCTCCACCACGCGCAGCAGCTTCGCCTGCACGTTGAGCGGCAGCTCGCCCACTTCATCGAGGAACACGGTGCCGCCGTCGGCCGCTTCGAACAGGCCGGGCTTGTTGTCGGTCGCGCCGGTGAAGGCCCCGCGCATGTGCCCGAAGAGCTCGCTCTCGAACAGTGTCTCGACGACCGCGGCGCAGTTGATGGTGACGAGCCGGCGTCCGCGCCGGGGCCCGTGTTCGTGCAGCGCCGACGCGACCAGCTCCTTGCCGCTGCCGGTCTCGCCGGTGATGAGCGCGGTGCGCGCGTGCGGCGCGAGCCGGCGGATCAGGCGGAAGAGCTCCTGCATCGCGGGGTCGCGCCCGATCATCTGTCCGCACACCAGGTGGCGCGCCGCTTCCTGGTCCGCCGCGGCCACGGCGCGCTGCCGGTCGCTTTCGGAGAGGACCGCCGCCAGCAGCTGCCCGAGGCGGCCGAAGTCGAGCGGCTTGCTCAGATAGTCCATCGCGCCCGACTGGATGGCCTCGATGGCGCTGTCGACCGTCGCATGCCCGGTCATCAGCACGGTCTGGCACTGCGCGTCCGCCTCGCGGATCGCGCGCAGGACGTCGAGGCCGCCGATTTGCGGCATCTGCAGATCGACGATCGCGATGTTGGCCGTCTGGGCGTGGAGGTATTCCATGGCCTCGGCGCCGCCACCGCAGGTCACCACGTCGAAGCCCGAGCGATTGCCGAAGTCGCGCAGGAGCCGAAGGATGCTCGGCTCGTCGTCGACCACGAGGAGAACGGGGCGCCGTGCGGTCATTCGTGTGCCTGCGCCCGGGCAGTGCGCGGCGGCACTACCCGACCGTGTCGGCGTTGAAACGCACGAAACCGCCGCGTTGCGCCGGCCTCGCGTTCGTGAACGGGCGGCGCGTCGTGTATGGGGGCCATTGTCGGGGACTGGAGATGGGCGGCGCGCTTTCCTCCGAAGGCGCAGCCGGCCGTCGCGCGCGCGTTTTCGCAGGCATGCGAGCGCGACCAAAAAGCCGGTGAAACTGTAGCGCGTTCAGAACACACCAGCTATACGTACCAGTACCTAGTACCCGAGTACGACGGTACACTCGAAAACGGTTCAGCTGTCGAGCGTGATCAGACCCCGCCGGAGGGCGTATCGGAACAGCTCCTGCGGTCCGTGGAGACCGAGCTTGGAGAGGAGCCGGGCTCGATGGGCCTCCACGGTGCGCGCGCTGACGGACAGGAAAGCGCCGATCTCGATATTCGTGTGGCCGTCGGCGACAAACTGCAGCACCTGGCGCTCGCGTGCGGTCAGCCGATCGTAGGAGTCGGTGTCGGGGCCCGACAGCGCGGCGTAGGCGCGCAGGCGCTCGACGGACAACGGCGTGCTGAGGAACCGCCGCCCCTCGGCGACGCTTCGAATCGCGCGGACGAGCTCGCTGCCGGTCGCTTCCTTCAGGACGTACGCCAGCGCGCCGCTGTGCAGCGCCTCGTGGACGTAGGACTCGTTCGCGTGCATCGAGAGCACGACGATTCGCGTGCCCCGGCTTCGCTCGCGGACCTGCCGGGCCACCTCGAACCCGCTCACGCCAGGCATCGACAGATCGAGCACGAGCACGTCGGGCTGGATCTCGACGGTGCGGAGGATCGCAGCCTCGCCTGTCGCAACCTCCTCGACCACGTGCAGGTCCGGCTCGCGCTCCAGCAGCAGCCGGACGCCCGTGCGCACGATGGCGTGGTCGTCGGCGATGATGATCGACAGCATCAGGTCGCCTGTCCCTCACGCTCGGACCGGGCCTGGCGCCGGCCGCGCGCCCGTTCGTAGGCGGCGCGGGTCCGCGCGAGGATGTCCGGAATGGTATGCCGTCTCGGCGCGCGGTCGAGCGGCAGCGCCGCGCGAATGACAGTGCCGGACTCGGGCGTCGAACTGATCCGGAAGGTCCCGCCGAGCAGCGTCGTCCGCTCGCGCATGCCCGACACGCCGGTCGACAGGTTCAGATCGGTGACCGCGGGATCGAAGCCGATGCCGCGATCCACGATCTCGAGCTCGATGTCGCTCGCCGTGCGGCGCACGCGGACCGTCGCTTCGTGGGTGCGCGCGTGGCGCGCGATGTTCGTGAGCCCCTCTTGAACGATCCGGTACGCGGCCGTCTCCACGTTGGCCGGCATGCGATCGCGCGGGCCGTCGTGCAGCAGCTTGATCTGCACGCCGGTCCGCGCCGTGTAGCGCTCGATGTGCCACAGCAGCGCGGGCACCAGGCCGAGGTCGTCGAGCATCGCCGGACGCAGATCGAGCGAGAGATCGCGGACCTGTTCAATCAGCCGCTGCGCGATCGAGCACGCGGACCGGAGGCCGTCGGACGCGCCGGCTCCCGCCACCGACATCTCGAGCTGCAGCTTGAGGCCGGTCAGCGCCTGGCCGATCTCGTCGTGCAGCTCGCGCGCGATCCGGCGCCGCTCCGACTCCTGCACGTCCACCAGGCGGACCGACACCGCCTCGAGCCGCAGACGGGCATCGCGGGCCCCTTCGAACAGCCGGGCGTTCTGGAGCGCGACCGCGAGCCGATCGGCGACCCCGCTCGCCAGCTCCGTCTCGGAGGCCGTCACGTGGCCCGCGCCGCTCAGGTGGTTGATCTGCAGCAAGCCAATCGGGACTCCCTGCGCGACCAGCGGCAGCGCGAGCGAGCGTGCCGCCGGCTCGCCGGGTCCGGCCGGGTCGTCGCCGAAATCGCGATCGGTGAGCGGACGCGTTGCGACGATCGGGCCGCCGGGATCGCCGCGCGCGGCGAGGAGCCGCGCCTCGCCGGCCTCGAAGTCGTAGGCGATCACCGCAGAGCCCCGGCACGGCAGCAGATCCTCGATGTGCCGCAGCACCGCAGCCGCGATCGTCTCCGGCTTCTGCAGCGCGAGGATGGCGCGATCCGTGTCGGTCAGCGCCCGCAGGTACCGCGTCTGCCGGAGCAGCGATTCCTCCACGCGCTGCCGCTCGGTGATGTCCTGCCCCACGGCGACGACGCCGCGGCTGCCCCCGTCGCTGTCGGCAAACGGCTGGATGTTCCACAGCAGCACAGTGAACTCGCCGTCCGGACGAACGACGACGTTCTCGAAATCCGCAATGGCGTCGCCGGCAGCCACCCGCCGGAAATCGGAGCGGACCTTGTCGCGCACCGCCGCCGGCAGCAGCATCGGGTAGTCCTTCCCGAGCACGTCGGCGCGCCGCCTTCCGAACACCCGCTCGGCGGCCGCGTTGAACTCGGTGATCCGGTGCTCGAGATCGAGGCACACGATGGCCGACCCGGCCATGTTCACGACGGACCGGAATCGCGCTTCGCTTTCGAGCAGCGCATCCGCCGCGTGCTTGCGTGCAGTGATGTCGATTACGGTCCCGGCGATCTCGGGAGGCGCGGTGTCGTCCGGCACCCGCCCCGCGCTGGCGAGGACCCAGATGATGGATCCGTCTGCCCGCCGCAGGCAGGCCTCGCGCACCAGGTGCGTCGTCGTCTCGTGTTCGAGCTCGGCGAGCACGCCGGCGCGTGCATCGGCATCGTCGTGGAAATCGAGGATGCTCCGGCCGATCAGCTCTCCGGCAGACTGCACGCCGAGCATGTGCGCGAACGCGTCGTTGCAGTCGAGGATGACGCCCTCCCACGAAGTCCGGAAGATGCCCGCGAGGTCGTTGTCGAACAGCAGGCGCATGTGCCGTTCGCTGCGGGGCCTCGCCACACGGTTCAGGAACCCGGTGGCGATATCAGGCTCGTGTGACATAGGATGCCGGAATGAACTGGCTCTTCAAGGAAGAACCCGCGAACTACAGCTACGACGACCTCGCGCGAGACGGCAAGACGTCCTGGACCGGCGTGAGGAACCCCCTCGCACAGAAGCACCTGCGCGCGGTTTCAAAGGGCGACCTCATCTTTTTCTATCATACGGGAGACGAGAAAGCGGTCGTCGGCATCGCAAAGGCCGCCGCTCCTGCCTATCCCGATCCCGCCGACCCCAGCGGTAAGCTCTACGCCGTCGATATCCTGCCCGTCCGAAAGTTGAAGCGGCCGGTGACCCTGGCTGCCGTCAAGGCCGACAAGTCTTTTGCCGCCTTTCCGTTGACCCGGATCCCGCGCCTGTCGGTCATGCCTGTCAGCGACGACGAATGGAAGAGGTTGGAGTCCATGGAGCGCTAAACGGCTCACGGTTGACAGGAAGGGGTCAAACAGCGCACGATCAAAGTCCCCCAGCTGTAAGTCCCCAATAATGCCTGAACAACCGGACTCCGGATCGCCACGGGTCTGTCCGTCCTGCGATCGCCGCGTGCCCCCGCGCGTCGGCCAGTGCCGTTGCGGCTACGACTTCTCGTCGCCCGCCGTCGGGGCCGTCTCGGCCGTCTCGGCCGTCTCGGCCGTCGAGGCCGAGGAGCCCTCGGAACGTGCCTGGATCGGCCCGACGGTGATCATCGTGCTGATCGTGGTGGCTGTCACGGTTTATCTGATGCGATCGACGCCGAAGGAGGAGCTCAGCGAGCTGGCGGTCGCCGGTCAGATGCCGGCTCAGCCGGCGTCCGTGCCGGCCGCTCCGGTCGCGGAGCCCGCTGCCGTGCCCGTCACCCGCCGCGTCATCACCATGCCGCTGCCGGTTCCGGCGGTGACGCTGCCCCCAGCCAACTCCTCATTCGAGGAGATCGTCGGGAACGCCGCGTCAGCGGTCGTGTCGATTGAAGCGGGCAGCAGCCGCGGGACCGGGTTTTTCGTCAGCCCCGAGCTCATCGTGACCAACGCGCACGTGGTCGAGAACAACGGCTTCGTGATGGTGAAGCTCTCGAACGGGACCTCGATGCCGGCGCGCGTGCTGCGCACCTCGCCGGTCGTGGACATCGCGATCGTCAGCCCGAACGCGCCGCAGCCCGGTCAGAGCGTGGTGCCGATGGGCTCGTGGTCGTCCGCCCGTGCCGGACAGGAAGTGATCGCGATTGGATCGGCGCTCGGCGTGCTGCAGAACACGGTCACGCGCGGCATCGTCAGCGCGGTGCGAAACGCCAATGGCGTCATGTTGATCCAGACCGACGCGGCCATCAATCCCGGCAACAGCGGCGGTCCCCTGATCGATCGATCCGGCCGGGTGATCGGCATCACCACGCTCAAAGCCTCGATGAATTCCGAATCGCTGGGGTTCGCGGTCGCCATCGATCATGCCAAGGCGCTGCTCGAGGGACGCCCGGCGGAGCTCATCGGCGCGCCGGCGGGTTCATCCAGTGCGCCGGGCCCGCTAGCCGGATCGTTCGCCCCGAACCGGTCGCAAAGCGACACCGACAGGGATCAGGGGTCCGCCTTCTACGATCGCACGATGAAATCGCTCGCCAACCGCGCCGACTCGATCGACGAGTACTGGGGCCGGTTCCGGACGTCGTGCCGCCCGGCCGGGACGTTCACGGGCGGCGATCGCGAGTGGTTTGCGATCTGGGACAAGAAGCCCGCCATCGATCCCCGCGATGCGCACTGCACGCAGTGGCTCAACGAGGTCACCCAGCTCGCCAACGGCCTGCGCACCTCGATGTCGTCGGCCGACGAAACGGCGCGCGCCGCGGCCGTCTATCCCGGCGTCCGGCGCGACCTGCGCAAGAAGTACAAGCTCGCGTGGGACGGGTGGGACCGGTGAGTGAATCCCTAATCCCTAATCCCCAATCTAATCCCTAATCCCTCATCCGTTGAATCCCTGATCGCGATTCAATGATCAGGGATTCGCGATCAGGGATTGCTCCACCACTATCGGATACTCAACGTCCGTGCCGCGCTTGCGGACGAGTGTCCCGAGAGACGGCGGGGTCTTGCCGACGTAAAACGGAGTGTGCGGCTCGCCGCCCGGGCGCGCTGAGGTCGTCAGCGTCAGATCCTGCACCAGCCCCTCATCGATCATCGCCGACGCCAGCGTCCGTCCTCCGATCGCGGAGATGCGGCGGATGCCGCGGGCGCGGAGATGCGCGAGCCCGTGCCTCAGATCCGTGCCCTGCATCGGGACGAGCTCGATGTGCGGCCGGCGCGCCGCGGCCGGTTCGAGCCGCGCAGAGCCGTTGGGGCTCGTGAGGATGAAGACCGGCACCTCCGGTACGTTGAACACGAGACAGCGCTCGAGATCCACGCGACCGCTTCCGGTGACGACGATCTGAGCGGGATGGCGCGCGAGCCCGAGCTCCGCCCGGAGCGACACCAGCTGCGGGTGCCAGACGGAAAAGAAGACCTCCTCGCCCTGCGCCGTCTTTCCTCCCGCCATCACGGCATCCGCCGCGACCCGCGACAGCCCCTCGTAAATCAGATGCTGATCGACGGGTCCGCCGCCGAGCTCCGACGGATCGTCCGCGCCCGTGTTCCCGTCGCGAGACTGCACGAGCACGAGCGATATCAACGGCGTGCCGACGGCGGTGATTTCCGCGTCTGCAGGGATGTAGAAAGGACCGTCGTACAGGCGTCGCGTCCACGCACTGCCGATGCCGATCCATCCGGCGCTCGCAATCCGGCCGTCGATCGTCTCGAGCGGCGTCAACGCGGCGCGTTCCGCTTCACGCACCTTCCGATCTGAAAACCTGCGGAAGCGGTCCATTCGCGACTCGGGATTCGGGATTCGGGACTCGGGACTCGGGACTCGGGATTCGGGACTCGGGATTCGGGATTCGGATTCGGGATTCGGGATCAGGGATTAGCGATTAGGGATTCCCAGGCTTGAGCATGAGGAACCCGAGCGGGGGAAGCGAGAGCCGGAGTGAATCGGCGTGGCCGTGCGAGGCAATGGGCTCGCTGAAGACGGCGCCGGAGTTGCCGAGATTGCTGCCGCCGTAGACGTGGCTGTCACTGTTGACGAGCTCCACGTAGGGACCCGCGGCCGGCACGCCGATACGGTAGCCGTCGCGCGGAACCGGCGTGAAGTTCACGATCGCGACCACGAAGTTCTCGGGGGCCGTCGCGCGGCGGATGAACGAGGCGACGCTGTTCTCGTTGTCGTTGCAGTCGATCCACTGAAAGCCGGCCGGGTCGAAATCGATCTCGTGCAGCGCGGGCTCCGACGCGTAGACACGGTTCAGATCCTGGACGAACAGGCGCAGCCCACGGTGCAGGGGCTCGTCGAGCAGATGCCAGTCGAGGCTGTGGTCGTGGTGCCATTCGGCGCGCTGGCCGAACTCGCACCCCATGAACATGAGCTTCTTCCCCGGGTGCGCGTACATGAAGCCGTAGAGCGCGCGCAGCGTGGCCGCCTTCTGCCAGTCGTCGCCCGGGATCTTGCCGAACATCGATCCCTTCCCGTGCACCACCTCGTCGTGCGAGAACGGAAGGATGAAGTTCTCGCTGAAGGCATAGAGGAGGGAGAACGTCAGGTGGCGGTGATCCCAGCGGCGATGGACCGGGTCCTTGCTTATGTACTCGAGGATGTCGTTCATCCACCCCATGTTCCACTTGTACGTGAACCCCAGGCCGCCCACGTACGTCGGCCGGCTGACCGACGGCCACGAGGTGGACTCTTCGGCGATGGTGATGGACCCCGGCTGCTCGGCGTGGGTCAGCGTGTTGAGCTGCCGGACGAAGTCGATGGCGTCGAGGTTCTCCCGGCCGCCGAAGCGGTTCGGCACCCACTGCCCCGGTTGCCGCGAGTAGTCGAGATACAACATCGACGCGACCGCGTCGACCCGGAGCCCGTCGGCGTGGTACTCGTGCAGCCAGAACAGCGCGTTCGACAGGAGGAAGTTGCGAACTTCGTTCCGCCCGTAGTTGAAGATGAGCGTGCCCCAGTCGCGATGCTCCCCCTGCCGTGGATCGGCGTGCTCGAAGAGCGAGGTGCCGTCGAAGGAGGCGAGACCGTGCGCGTCCTTCGGGAAATGCCCGGGGACCCAGTCGAGGATGACCCCGATGTCCGCCGCATGGCACGCGTCGACGAACGCCTTGAACTCGGCCGGCGGGCCGAAGCGGCTCGTCGGCGCGAAGAACCCGATGACCTGGTAGCCCCACGATCCGGAAAAGGGATGCTCCATCACCGGCAGCAGCTCGATGTGCGTGTAGCCCATCTCCTTCACGTACCGGATGAGCCGGGCCGCCAGCTCGCCGTACGTCAGGTAGCGGCCGCCGTGCTCGGGCACGCGCCCCCACGATCCGAGATGCACCTCGTACACTGCCATCGGCCGCCTGAACCACGACGCCTGGCGCTCCCGCGATTGCATCCACGCCTCGTCGGCCCACTCGTACCGCGGCACGCTGACGATCGACGCGGTGAGCGGCGGGGGCTCGAACTCGAACCCGAAGGGATCCGACTTGAGCAGCACCTCGCCGTAGCGCGAGAGGATCTCGAACTTGTAGCGATGGCCGAGGTGGGCGCCGGGGACGAAGATCTCCCAGACGCCGCTCACCCCGAGCACGCGCATCGGATGCCGGCGGCCGTCCCAGCTGTTGAAGTCGCCGACCACGCTGACGCGATACGCGTTGGGGGCCCAGACCGCGAAGTGCACGCCGGCCGCCGTGCCGATCGTCATCGGGTGCGCGCCGAGCTTGTCGTAGAGGCGGGTGTGCTTGCCTTCGCCGAACAGGTAGAGGTCGACGTCGGAGAGCACGCGCCCGTAGCGGTACGGATCGTCCACTTCGACGTTCACGCTGCCTGGGAACGCCACCTGCAGCCGATAGTCGGGGATCTCCCTGGCCTCTGCCAGCGTGGCCTCGAAGATTCCCGACGCGTGCCGCCGCGTCATGTCGACGGGCGGCGATCCGGGACGTGTAATGGTGACGCGCTCGGCCGGCGGGATGCACGCGCGGATCACGACGCCGCCGGGTTCGACGTGCGGCCCCAGCACGCTGAACGGATCCGCGTGGCGCGCTTCGGCCAGCGCCTTGAGCATCGCGTCACGTCTCATCCGGACGCCTTCGCCCTCGCGCCGCCGCGGCGCACGGACGGATCGGCGGCGCCGGCGCGCGGGGAGGGCGCCCCCGATCGAAGGCGTCGAACGGGGGTCAGCCAGCCGGGGCGGCGCGCCTCGTCCGGACGATCCCCCGGGCCGTCGATCGAAGAGGCGCCGGTCGCGTGGTACACGGGGCACCACCCGATCACCCCGGACAGCATGAGCGCGCCCCCCGCCATCCGCACGGGCCACCGCGCGGAACGCGGAGCCAGGCCGGCCGCCAGCCACGCCGCCGCGCCGGCCGTCGTCCTCAGCGCGCGCTCGAAGTCGCCGACGTTCTGGACGTCGAGACGCTCGACCACGGCGGCCTGCGAGAGCATGTCGACTTCGACGAGCGCGCCGGTCAGCGAGTCGTTGTCCGGTTCGACGAGCGGCGGTCCGCCGAGACCGAGATCGATCGTCGGCGTGCGGCGATTCCCGCCGTTGAGCGCCATCGCGCGGTGGAGGGCCTGGAGGTCCTCGTCGATGTTCACGTATCGATGCGGGACGCCGAGCCTCCGGAGATGCCGGAGCGAACGTCGCGTGTCCTCGCACCAGTCGGCGCCGTAGACGATGATGATCATGATGAGTCGATTTCCGGTGTTGCTTTAGAGCCGATTTCAAAACCGAAGGTGGCATCCGGCTTGAGCCGGACCTCGCGGGTTTTGAAACCACTGCTACTGATTGTCGGCCGAAATCGTTCGGAGCGCCATGGGTCAGAGCGCGGCCAGAAGGCTCCCGCCGATGGCCGCGAGCGCGAGCAGCAGCGTCCACGGCGCGGCGGACGCGGCAAAGCTCGTGGGCGAATCGCTGCCGGACGTCGCCGCGGCGGTTCGGATGGTCCACGCGGATATCTGCTGCCAGCTGGCAAACGTGCAGCCGAGGGCGGTGAACGCCAGCGCCCAGCCCGTGCCGAGCAGGGCACGCGGGATCCCCGCGCGCATCCCGGGCAGCCACGAGGCGAGCGCGGCCGACAGCATCCACGCCGTGATGGCCATCACCGCGACGAGCCGCAGCTGGCCGAGCGCCCGTTCCGTGGCCTGCCGCCGCACTTCCGCCGCGAGCGCTTCCTCGGCGCGCCGCCGTTCGGACTCGATCTGCGTGCGTTCGAGCTCCATGCGCGTGCGATCGCGGTCGAACGCTTCCTTCAGCGCCGCGACCACGACGCCGGCGAGGTGAGTCTCGAGCCTGCCCGCGCCCGGCTCCTGCGTCGTCTGCAGGTCACCGGCCGGCGCGGCTCTCGGGCGCAGCTTCCCCGTCATCTGCGCCAGCCCGCCGACCGCATCGATCACGCGCATCCACTCGGCAACACCCATCGCTCCAGCTTATGGACCCGGCCGGGCCGACGCAAGCCCGACCGCACGAACGGCCGCGCTGGCCGGGCCCTCACGAACGACCCCGGCCGGCCTTCCGCGCGGCGGGGGCTGGGTTATTCTTCCCGGATGGCCGAGTGCGAATGGGCGATTCTCTGCGAGCATCCGTTCCGCGACGCCCAGCACCGTCTGGGCATGATCGGGATCTTCGACGCGATCGCCTTCGACGATCTGCCACAGCCGCTGCGGCACGGATGGCTCAACCTGAAGTTTCGCGGCAACCCGGGAGAAGTAGTGCCCTTCGCGGTCCGCATCTTTTCACCGCAGGGGAACGTGACCGAAACGCCGGACCCGCCGGCGCTGGCCATCGGCGACGCCGGGTCGGTGGAGATGTCGCTCGATCTGCAGGATCTGGTCATCGAGCGGTTCGGCCGCTACGAGATCGAGATCAGCGTCAACGGCCAGCCCGGACTGGTCACCACGCTCGTCGTCGTTCGCGCACAGTGAAACTGAATTGAACAGGAGATCAGGAGATCAGGAGATCAAGAGATTTGTCTTGTTGGGAGCGGGAAGCTGGAAGCTGGAAGCGGGAAGCGCTTGGTTCTGTCAGGGTTTCTTCTGCGAGAGAATGGCGTCGATATAGGCGGCCACGAGCCCCGGCAGATCGTCGACCGGTCCGTGGAGGCTGAACACCTTGCGGAAGCGCGGGCCGGAGATGGCCAGGTCCCATCCGCCGCCGCACTGTGATTTGAAGAGCGACAACCGCCAGTTCTCGAACGACGGGCGCCAGCGCCTGATGACGTCCTCTACCGCACGGGCCAGCTGAGAGCGGACGACGGCATCGCCGAGCTGAGGACAGCTGATCGATACAGACACAAGAGTTCACGTCTAGCACGACGTGTACCCGAACACCCCACGCTCAGCTTCAGTCTCACCTTGTGTTGAGTTCCGTAGCGCCGCCCACCAATCGTTTTGATTGCGACGCCTGGCAGGGCTGAACCTTGGCGCTATTCCACGACGCGTCATGCACGAGAATCCTGCCTGGGCCGTAACGGACACCCTGTCCAAAACCGAACAGCCGCCGAGTTCTCTTTATTGGTACCGTTATAGGAGGAATGTCCATACGGCCGGCCACCCCTGACCGGCCCGGTCATGTTGATTCGATCTTCCGTTGACGGCACTCCAGCGGCTCGGGATTGGAACAGAGGAAATCGAGAATACATGCCCGTGGACAGCAAACGGCCTGGTCACGCGGTTGATGTCAACCCGGACGTCATCGCTGAACCCTCCACGCGCTTTCTAAGTCCGGAACGCACCGTCAGCCCCGCACGCATCCTGATTGTGGACGACGAACGTCACAACAGGGAGCTGCTGAAAGTCATGCTCTCGCCGGACGGCTTTCAACTGCACACGGCCGTCAGCGGCGAAGAAGCGCTGGCCATGATCGCGCTGGAGCCGCCCGACCTCATCCTGCTCGACATCATGATGCCGGGCATGGACGGATTCGAGGTGACGGCGAAGATCAAAGGCAACCCCGCCACCAAGAACATTCCCGTCATCATGCTCACCGCGGCGGACGATCGCAGCGCCCGGATGCACGGGCTGACCGCGGGAGCCGAGGACTTTCTCACCAAGCCCGTGAGTCGCGCCGAGCTGTGCGTGCGGGTCAGAAACCTGCTGCGCCTCAAGGCCTACGGCGACTATCACGACAAGTACAGCCAGATGCTCGAAGGCGAGGTGGGCTCGCGGACGGCCGACCTGGTCGAGAGCGAGCGGCTCTACCGGTCGACCTTCGACGCCGCGCCGGTCGGGATCGTGCACGTCGCCCTGGACGGGCGCTGGCTGCGTGTCAATCAGCGCCTCTGCGACTTCCTGGGGCGCTCGCGCGCGGAGTTGCAGAGTCCTGCCGCTCGGGAGCTCGTGCAGTCGGAAGACGTCGATGGTGAGGCCGAATCGTTCCTGCAGATGGCTGCCGGCACGCTGGCCCGGTACGTCATCGACGAGAAGCGATATCGCCGGGCGGACGGCAGCTTCGTCTGGGCCAGGGTCAACATGTCCGTCCATCGCGACACCGCGGGGCTGTCCCAGCACGTCATCTCGGTCATCGAGGACATCACGGAACGGAGGACGCTCGAAGCCCAGGTCCGGCAAGCGAGCAAGATGGACGCGATCGGGCGATTGTCTTCGGGCGTCGCCCACGATTTCAACAACCTGCTGACGGTCATTCTCGGGTTCGCCGAGATCGTGACCGCGGACGTGCCGAAAAAACACGCGCAGGACCTCGCGGAGATCATCAAGGCGGCGGAGCGCGCCGCGGGGCTGACCAAGCAACTGCTCGCGTTCAGCCGCCAGCAGGTGCTGCACGCCGTGCCTCTCGATGTGAACGCGCTCATCAGGGACATGACCGGCATGCTCCGCAGGTTGATCGGCGAGCACATCGAGATCGCGCTGGCCCTGCCGCCCCAGCTCGCGCTCGCGCTCGCGGATTCCGGTCAGCTGGAGCAGGTCGTGATGAACCTCGTGGTCAATGCGAGAGACGCGATGCCCGATGGCGGGAGCGTGACGATCGAAACGGCGGACGTCGAGCTCGAGAGCTCCTCCTTCCACGACGAGCCGGTCGTGCCCGGCCAGTATGTGATGCTCGCCATCACCGACACCGGCACCGGGATGACCCAGGAGACCCAGCGGCGCCTGTTCGAGCCGTTCTTCACGACCAAGGAAATCGGATCGGGCACCGGCCTTGGCCTGTCGACGACCTACGGGATCGTCAAGCAGAGCAAGGGGTACATCTGGGTGTACAGCGAGCCCGGCCGCGGGACGACGTTCAAAGTCTACCTGCCGCGCTCGACCCGTGACGTCGCAGTGAAGGCGCCCGGCCGGGGCATCACCGCACCGGTCAAGATCCCGTCGGAGACCGTGCTCCTCGTCGAGGACGAGGACGCGCTGCGCCGGCTGTCGCGGCGCATCCTCGAAGCGGCCGGCTATCGCGTTCTGGAGGCCTCGAACGGGGTCGACGCCGAGCGGGTCTTCGCTGACCATCCGGGCTCGATCGATCTGGTTGTCACCGACGTGATCATGCCCGGCCGCGGCGGTCCGGAGCTGCTCAGCCGTCTGGAACTTCGAGCGCCCGGGGTGAAAGTGCTGTACATGTCCGGCTACACGCTTCAATCCACGGTGCACAAGCTCGGATTCGATCGCGGCCTCCCGTTCGTCCACAAGCCATTCACGGCCGAGGAGCTGGAGCGGCAGGTGCGGGACGCGCTGGATCGATGATTCGGGACGAGCGGAGAGCGCGGCGCCGGCCGCGTCTCCGCTCGTTGGACGCCCTACTTCGCCATCACGACCGTATCGATCACGTGGATGACGCCGTTCGACTGGTAGACGTCGGCCGTCGTGATCGCGGCATTCATGCCCTTCCCGTCGCGCAGCCACAGCGTCCCCTTGTCCAGGACGATCCAGAGCTTGTCGCCGCTGACGGTGTCGAGCTCGGTCTTGCCGCCGCCCTTCTTCGCCCAGGCCATCAGCTCCTTCGAGTCGTGCCGCCCGGCGACGACGTGATACGTGAGGACGGCTTTGAGCATGCCGGCGCTCTCCGGTTTGAGGAGCGTGTCGACCGTGCCGGCCGGCAGCTTGCTGAACGCCGCGTTGGTGGGCGCGAAGACCGTGAAGGGGCCTGTCCCCTGCAGCGTCCCGACGAGCCCGGCCGCCTTGACGGCCGCGACGAGCGTGGTGTGGTCCTTCGAGTTCATCGCGTTCGCGACGATGTCCTTCGAGGGGTACATGGCCGCGCCGCCGACCATCACCGTCTTCTCCTGTGCCGTTGCCGTTCCGAGCGCCGCTACGCAAACCGCCGCCGCAAGGACCCCGCTCATGACGCTTCGATGCATGTGAACCTCCCGCGCCATTCGCGGCGCTCACTCGCTCTACGGAGGGTCCCCGCACGGCGGATTGGCGGCGCTCACCCTACCGCGAGCGAAGCGAGCGGCCCTTACCGCCGAGCGTCAGCGAGGCGGCCCCTACGCGCGAGAGCGAAGTGTGCGCGCGCCCCTACCGCGGGAGCGAAGTGAGCCGCGGCCCCTACGGCGAGCGCAGCGAGCCGCCCAATCCAAACCCGGCTCCGGCACGTAGAGAGAACTGAGGGGCGACACGCGACAAGGGATGGGCATGACCGGGCTGGAAGTGGCCGGCGGCGAACCACACGCCGCGGACCGCGCGATCCTGAATCGCGTGGCCGGAGGCGACCCGTCCGCCCTGGCGGCGTTGTACGATCGGCACGGCCGAGGGGTGTACTCGCTCGCCTGCCGCATCGTCACCGACCGCGCCGATGCCGAGGACGTCGTCCAGGAGGTGTTCACCCAGGCGTGGCAACAGGCGTCGCGGTACGATCAGGGCCGCGCCACCGTGACCGGCTGGCTGTTGATGATGACCCGGGCGCGCGCCATCGATCGCGTCCGCGCGCGCGCGGCGCGCCCGGCGGCGTCGAACACGTCCGACACGTCGCTGCCCGACGTGCCGGATGCGGGACCGGGAATGGAAGCCGAAGCGATCTCGGCGGAGTCGGCCGCGCGGCTGCGGCAGGCGCTCGGCGATTTGCCGGAGGCGCAGCGCCGGACGATCGAGCTGGCATACTACGAGGGGCTGACCCAGACGGACATCGCGGAGAAGCTGCAGGAGCCGCTTGGCACCGTCAAGACGCGGATGCGATCGGCGCTGCAGAAGCTCCGCGCCGCGCTGCAGGTCGGTGGAGACCGATGACAGACCACGATCGCCTCGGCGAGCTCGCGGGACCGTACGCGCTCGGCGCCTTGCGCGAGGACGATCGCTGGGCGTTCGAGGCGCACCTCGCCGCGTGCGTGGCGTGCCGGCTCGAGGTCCGCGGTGCAGCTCTGGTCGCGGAAGGACTCGGACGCGCGGTCGATCAGCAGGAGCCGCCGGCAGGGTTGCGCGACCGCGTGCTGAAGGCTGCGGTCGCCTCGACGAAAACCGACACGCGGCTCGAGGGCCCCGCGTCCAGGTCTCTGCGCGGGCCGTGGCTATTGCTGGCGGCTTCGCTCGCGGCCGTCGCGCTCGGGCTGTATGCATGGACGCTGCAGACGAGGCTGCGCGAGACGGACGCGGCCTTGGAATCCGCACGAGCGCAGCTCGCGGCGCTTCAGACGCAGGTCGTGGAGCTGCGGCGCGGGATGACGGACGATGCGTGGCGGACGGCGGAGGTGCTGGGCGCGCCGGATGTCGTCCGCGTCGAGCTCGGCGGTCAGCCGGCTGCGCCGCAGGCGACCGGCCGGGCGTTCTACAGCCCGTCGCGCGGGCTGGTGTTCACGGCGGCCAATCTCCCGCCGTTGCCGGCCGGCCGCGTGTATCAGCTGTGGATCGTGACCGGCACGGTGAAAGTCAGTGTCGGGGTGATGAGTCCCGACAGCGCGGGCCGGCTGCGCGACGTGTCGCAAATCACGGCCGGTCAGCCCACCGCCATCGCCTTGACCATCGAGCGGGAGGGCGGCGTCCCCCAACCGACGGGGGACATGTACCTGGTGGGATCGCTGTAACACGGTCTCTACTACCAATGGTCGTAGTTCACGCGATGTGGCAGGCTATGGAGGCCGACAGACTCGGCTCGAGCCACGTATGCGCTACCAGGCATTGATCGTTCTCGTGACGCTCGTCACGTTCGCCGCGGTGAGCACCGCGACGGCGGTCTGCATTGGTTTGTCCTGGCGCAGGCTCGACGCGGCATTCCGCCGGCTGCCTGCCAGGACGCGCGCGAGACGGCTCGTCGAGCTCCGCCTGGCGCCTCTGGTCTTCGGGCTGCTCGCGTGTGTCGTCGGCCTGCTTGCGTTCCTGCGGCACGAACCTCGAAACACGCTCGAGTCGCCCGGATGGATCCTGCTCGGCGGCGCGGCGGTCGGGGCCGCTCTCGTAGTCTCTGGTCTGTGGCGGCTGATCGGTCGCTGCCGGACGACGTATCGATTCCTTCGGATGGTGGAGCGCACGGCCACGAGGGTCGCGATGCCGGACGTGCCGCTGCCGGCGTGGCAACTGGACACCACCCTCCCGCTGGTGGCATTGGCCGGCATCTGGCGGCCCTGCCTTCTGGTTGCCCGGCGCGTTCTCGAACAAGTCCCCGGTGATGAGCTGCAGGTGATTGCGAAGCACGAGCTCGCACACGCCCGCCGGCGGGACAACGTCGTGCGGCTGCTGCTGAGTGGGTTGCCTGACGTCCTGAATCTCGTGCGGCCGGACATCGAGCGCGCGTGGCATGAGGCGGCCGAAGAGGCCGCCGACGACATGGCCACTGTCGATGACCCGCAGGCACGTCTCTGCCTGGCATCCGCGCTGATCCGAGTGGCGAAGATGACGGGAACACAGGCCGTTCCCGCGGTTCCCGTGCTCGCGTTCCACAGCGGGGAATGCGTCGAGCGGCGTGTCCACCGGCTCCTCAACCGGCCGGAGGCCCGATCTGCGGCGCCTCTGCTCCCGCTCGCCTTCACGGCGGTTATCGTTCTGTCAGCCGCCGCGGGGTTGTGGCTGAGGGCGGACGTCCTGCTCGCCGCGCATGGCGCGATCGAGTGGCTGGTGAACGCCCGCTTGTAACGAGGGCGGCTCGCCTGCCCTGAGCGAGCGCACGAAATCAGGCGAGTCGAAGGGCTTCGCTCGCCGTAGGGGCCTCGGCGCGGCGCGCCTCGGTAGGGATTTACCGGATCACTCGAGATTCTTGAGGCGTCGGAGAGCGGACATGAACTCTGCTCTGGAGACAGTCTGGCGGCCAGCAAAAGGGGTCCACTCCCGAACGTGAAATGGCAGCGAAATCTCAGGCTGGTCAAATTGGTAGTACCCGGCCTGACCGTACGCCAGGCCATACCCGCCGGCTGCTGGCCAGCGTTTCAGGAAAACCAATAGGACCTCGCCGGGTAAGAATGCTCGTACACCTGCGGCGACTGCCTTGACTCTCTGGCCCTCAGCCGAAGTCTTTGTCCCAACGGGAACGGAAATGCTGATTTCGTCGCCCACCTCGAGAGACTCTTTGGTTTTGAGAAGTTCGGAGATGACCGCACGGTGCTCGGTCAAGAGCATGGATGGAAGAATCGGCGAGCGTTGAATCTCTTTGGAAAGCACCGCCTGAACGCGGACGACTGCTACGATGTCGGCCTCTTTCCACATCTCCTCCAAGGTTGCCGGAGGTAAAGCGGAGTCGGTGACTTGAATCCGTTCCTGGGGTGGCTGAGACGCCTGACCCACTGAGGCCGGCCCGGTGACAAGCCCAACGGCGAGGACGAGGGGACAGAGCATGGATCCCCGTGATGTCGCGACTGAAATTGGCGGAGAGGGAGGGATTCGAACCCCCGTGCCGGTTACCCGGCAAGACGCTTTCGAGGCGCCCCCGTTACGACCACTTCGGTACCTCTCCTTAGAAAACTGACGCAGGGCTTAAGCCCCTGCGCTACGCCCGCGGCGTCGACTTGCGCCGCGCTTCAAAGAACTCCTGGACGAGGGCCCGGCACTCGGCTTCGAGCACGCCGCCCACAGCCTCCATCCGATGATTCAGCGACGGGTGCTCGTGCGCGCGCATCGCGGACTCGATCGCGCCCGCCTTCGGTTCGCGCGTCCCGTACACCAGGCGCGCGATGCGTGCGTGAATCATCGCCCCGACGCACATCTGGCACGGCTCGATCGTGACATAGAGCGCCGCGCCCGTCAGCCGGTAATTGCCGATCCGGCTCCCCGCGTCGCGCAGCGCGACGATTTCCGCGTGCGCCGTCGGGTCGTGCGTCCCGATCGGGTGGTTGTATCCCACGCCGACGATGGCGCCGTCGATCGCGACCACCGCACCGACCGGCACTTCGCCGCGCCGCTGTGCCTCGAGCGCCTGCTCGAGCGCCGCTCTCATCAAGAGCTCGTCGATCGGCGGGTTATTCAACTCATTATTCTAGCATTTTTGCTCCAGCCGGACAGCTGCCACGTGAGGGAGAATGACCGGGATGAGCTCCAACCCATTCGATTCCGAAGAGCCCGGCCTGCTGGATGTCGTGACGCGCGCGGCGGGGCCCCCGGGCTCGCTGCCGCTGACGAGCGAGATGCTTCGAGATCTCCCGTCGGGGCACCTGTTCGGGTGGAGCCAGAACGCCGGGATGGGATGGGACCCGTCGGCGCTGACCGGCAAGGAGTTCCTGATCCTCTCGACTCACGGCGGCATCCGCGCGCCCGACGGCACGCCAATCGCCCTCGGCTATCACACCGGCCATTGGGAGGTCGGCCTGTTGATGGAGGCCGCCGCGCGGGCGTTCAAGCAGGAGGGGGCGATCCCGTTCGCGGCGGCGTGCACCGACCCGTGCGATGGGCGGTCGCAGGGAACGACCGCGATGTTCGACAGCCTCCCGTTCCGGAACGACGCCGCGACGATTTTCCGTCGTCTCATCCGATCGCTGCCGACACGGCGGGGCGTCCTCGGCGTCGCGACGTGCGACAAGGGCCTGCCGGCGATGATGATGGCGCTCGCCGCCAGCCACGACCTGTCGTGCGTCCTCGTTCCAGGCGGCGTGACGCTGCTGCCGTTCGAAGGCGAAGACGCCGGCCGCGTACAGTCGATCGGCGTCCGCTTCGCCCACGGCCAGATCGATCTGGCCGAGGCGGCCGATGTCGGCTGCCGCGCCTGCGCGTCGCCGGGCGGCGGCTGTCAGTTCCTCGGCACGGCGGCGACGTCGCAGGTCGTGGGTGAAGCGCTGGGGATGGCGCTCGGCCACTCGGCGCTCGCCCCTTCGGGCCATCCCATCTGGCTCGACATGGCGCGCCGGTCCGCGAAGGCGCTGATGGAGATGGAGCGCCGTCAGGTCACGATGCGCGATATCGTGACCGACGCCGCGATTCGCAATGCCATGGTCGTCCACGCGGCGTTCGGCGGATCGACGAACCTGATCCTGCATCTCCCGGCGATTGCTCACGCGGCGGGCCTGCGCAGACCCGACTCGCGCGACTGGGCGGCCGTCAACAGCGGAGTGCCGCGGCTCGTCGATGCGCTGCCGAACGGCCCTCGCAATCACCCGACCGTGCAGGTGTTCATGGCGGGCGCCGTCCCGGAAGTGATGCTGCACCTGCGGCGTGCCGGACTTCTCGATACGCGCGTCCAGACAGTCGGCGGGTGGACGCTCGACGAGCAACTGAACGCGTGGGAGTCTTCGAGCCGCCGCACCGGGCTTCGCCGTCAGCTGCGCGAGCGCGACCACGTGGACCCGGACCACGTCATCATGTCGCCGGACGACGCGCGCCGGCACGGGCTCACGCCCACGGTCTGCTTTCCGCAGGGCAATCTGGCGCCGGAGGGCGCCGTCATCAAGAGCACGGCGATCGACCCGAGCGTCATCGGCGCCGATGGCGTCTATCGCCACACGGGTCCGGCGAAGATCTTCGTCACGGAGCCCGCGGTGATCGCCGCCATCAAGGCCAACCGGATTGCTCCTGGCGACGTGGTGGTCCTGATCGGACGCGGTCCGATGGGGGCGGGCATGGAAGAGACGTATCAGGTGACGAGCGCCTTGCGCTATCTGCCGTTCGGGAAGCAGGTCGCGCTCCTCACTGATGCGCGTTTCAGCGGCGTGTCAACCGGCGCGTGTGTCGGTCACATCTCGCCCGAAGCGCTGGCCGGAGGCCCGATCGGCAGGCTCCGCGACGGCGACCTGATCGAGATCGTGGTCGATCGCCAGACACTGGCGGGCTCGATCAACATCGTCGGCGACGCGGCCGGGACTGTTGGACCGGAGGCCGCCGCTCGCATCCTCGAGCAGCGTGTGCCCCACCCCGAGCTGGCGCCGGATCCCGAGCTGCCCGACGACACGCGCATCTGGGCCGCCCTGCAGGACGCAAGCGGCGGGACCTGGGGCGGCGCGGTGTTCGACGCCGATGCGATCCTGCGAGTCATCGCTGCCGGGAAGCGCGCGCTGAGCGAATCGCCGTGAACCCAGGTTCCACGGGGTTCCACGAGGTTCCGCGGGGTTCCGCCGGGTTCTGTTCCGCCAGGTTCAGTTCCACGGGTTCTGCGGTCCGCCAGGTTCAAGGTTCTGCAGGATTCGAGCTTCGTGGTTCACCGGGGTTCAACAGGGTTCCCTGGGCGGCGAACCCAGAACCCAGCGGAACCTCGTGGAACTGAACCCTGCGGAACCCTGTGGAACCCCGCGGAACCCGGTGGAACCCTTAGACCCAGCGTCGGAGGTCGTGAGCCGGACCGGACTGGTGATCCTGGGTACGATGCGCGCGGATGCCCGCCGCTCTCGATCCGCACGACGTCCACATCTGGTTTCGGCGGACCGAGTCGGCGACCGCCGCGACCGTCGAGGCGGCGCGGGCGACCCTGTCGGCCGGCGAGCGCCTCCGCGCTGACCGTTTCGTATTCGCGGAGGATCGGCGCGACTTCACGCTGGCCCACGATCTGCTGCGGCGGTGTCTCTCGGCATATCGCCCCGTCGAGCCGGGCGCGTGGGACTTCCAGGCCGACGCGGCCGGGAAGCCGTACCTTGGGAGCGACCCGACGCTCTCGTTCAACCTGTCGCACACGCGGCAGCTCGTCGCCTGCGCGATTGCCGCCGGCGCGCCGATCGGCATCGACGTCGAGCGCGCCGCGAGGCTGACCGACGCGGGCGCGATCGCCGGGCGCTACTTCTCGACGTTCGAGGTGGCGTCGCTCGCGCGCTGCCGGGACGACGCCCACAGGCTACGCTTCCTCGAGCTGTGGACGCTGAAGGAGTCGTTCGTCAAAGCGGTCGGCGTCGGCCTGACGATGCCGCTGGATTCGATGTCGTTCGGGCTGGACGACGAGCACGCCGTCACGTTCCAGCCTCCTGCCGGATACACCGCGTCGGAATGGCACTTCGCCCTGTTCGAGCCTCCGGGATCGGCTCGAATGGCGGTCGCCATCCAGGCGCCTGCGCCTCCACGCATCGTCGCACGCGAAGCGGCCTCGGGCGGGCCGGACCTCGGCGCGGGCGAGCTTCCCCCGTTGCGTCGTACGTAGCCGGACGTCACGACCGGCGACGGCGGAGCGCAGCCCGCCCTAGCTGGTCGCTTGGTCTCGTCAGACGACCAGCGACGGCGGAGCGCAGCCCGCCATAGCTGGCCGCCGGTCCGTCCTCACGGCGGCCAGCGACGGCGGGTGCCACGGCCGGACCCGGTCTCGAACGCCGCGGTCCGTTTTCGGTCCGGCCGGCCATCCACACACCCGCGAGCCGCGCACTGCGTGGCCTCTTCGCGCCGGCGGCGTGGCACTCGACTTGCCCGTGGCAGGCCCGGACGCGGACAGGAGGCGGACGTGAGGTGGTTTCTGATCGACCAGTTGCTCGAATGCGAACCGGGCCGGCGCGCCGTGGGCGTCAAGACGTTCCCGCTCTCCGACCTGTTCTTTCTCGATCATTTCACCGCCAACCCGATCGTGCCCGGCGTGCTGCAGATCGAGATGGTGGCGCAGACCGGCGGGAAGAGCCTGAGGCTGCTCCGGCCGGAGATGCAGGCGCTGATTGGCTCGGTGAAATCGGCGAAGTTCATCCGGCCGATCCGCCCGGGCGATCGCTGTCGAATCACGGTCGACATCGTCACCCACAGCGATTACGCGATTGAATCGGGCATCGTCGAGGTCGACGGCGTGCGGGTCTGCCAGGCGGAGCTGCTGGCCGTCTTCGTGCCGCGGGCCCTGGCGGAACCGCCGGAGCAGGACTTGATTATCGGGGCCTGGCAACGTCGCCATGGAGGCCAGCATGAGCCGCTTGCAGTGGGCGAACGCGCTCACACCGTCGTCGCCTGAGCCGCGCGACCGCGTTTACGACATCTACGACGACGAGTTCCGCGTGCCGCGGATCACCGCGTTCGCGGAGAAGGACGAGGATCTGGTGGTGCTGCCCGACAGCCGGGCGTATCGCTCGCTCAGCCGCGCCGGGCTCCTGCTGGTCGCGGCGGGCTTGCCGGCGCGCGACGTCCTGGGCCCGCTGGTCGACGCCGACCCGTTCAGCGTCGGCATCTACTGCGCGATCGAGAACGGGCCGAACGACTACGGCTCGGCCAAGCAGATGGTCAACACGCCGCCGGCCGAGTTTCCCGCGTCGTACAAGTCCCTGCGCTCGCCGAAGCACTACTTCAAGATGCTCGCGAACGTGCCGTCGGCGCAGCTGGCGATCTTTCTCGGCGTGATGGGCCCGCTCTACACCTACACGCATTCGCGGCTCGCCTGCCGGCAGGCGCTCGAGCAGGCCGAATGGGACCTGGAAACCGCCACCGTGCACGCGGCGCTGGTGTGCAGCTCTTTCACGCTGGACGACCCGCTGCTCGCGATGCGAACCCGCCGCGCGGCCCCCGCCAGGGCGACGCTGTCGGAGGGCGCGGCCTGCCTGGTGCTGACGGCGGGCGGGGACCGTACCGACTGGTCGTGGCTTCCCTGCCAGTCGCCCGCGTGTTCGTTCGGAATCGCCACCGATCTCGTAACCCTGGCCTCAAGGAGCCTCGCCGATGTCCCACTCGATCGAGCAGGAGTTGTTCTCGCACATTGACCGCGCGCTTCGCACGGTGCTGAACGTCAACGACCGGCCGATCGTGCCGTCGATGACGCTGGTCGGCAATCTCGGGGCGGAGTCGATCGACTTTCTCGATATCAGCTGCGAGATCGAGAAGGAGTTCAACGTGGAAGTCGATTTCCGCAAGCTGTTCAAGGATCGCCAGACGGCGACCGGCACGGCCTCCCCCGACATCACCGTGCAGGATCTCATCGAGTACGTGAAGGGTCTCCGATCCAATGCGCCTGCATGAAGTCGTCGTCACCGCGTGCGGCATCGTGTCGCCGCTCGGCATCGGGGTGCCCGAGTTCCGCCGGCGGATGTTTGCCGGCGACTCCGGCGGCGTCGACATCCGCGGGACGCTCGTCGCCGACACGTTTCCCGTGCGCGTCGCGGCGCTGGTGCCGCGCGAGCGCCTCGGGCAGCCGTCGCTGCTCGCCGGCCGTCCGCCCGACACGACGCCGCTGGCCTGGCGCTTCGACTGCCGGCCGCCGGAGGCGACACCGCTCGCCTGGCGCTTCGCCGGAACGGCCACCGAGGAAGCGCTCGACCGCCTGCCGCCGGGGCACGAGATCGACGCGATCGTGTATGCGGCGGCGGAGTGGACGAATTTCGATCTGATCAGGGAGTCGTTCGGCGGGTTCGACGCGGATCGGTTCGACTGGAACGCGACGCGCGCGGAAACCACGCTCGAACTGCTCCGCGCCATGGTGGCCGCGCACCGCAACGGCCACGTCCGCGACGAGCAGGTGATCGCGCTCAACAACGCCTGCATCAGCAGCAACCAGGCGATCGGGATCGCCCTGCAGCGCATCCGCCGCGGTGAATGGCGGCGGGCCCTCGTGGGCGGCATCGACGCGCGGTGCAAGCCCGACAACCTGATGAACTTTCAGATGCTCGGCGCGCTCACCACCGCCGACGTGCCGGCGTCCGAGGCGAGCCGGCCGTTCTCGAAAGATCGATCGGGGTTCGTGCGCGGGGAAGGGGCCGCCACGCTCATCCTCGAAAGCCGCGAGGCCGCCGAGGCGCGCGGCGCCGACTGTACTGGGCGTCGTCGCCGGCTATGCGGCGACGTCCGACGCGTACCGGCTCACGGACGGCCGCCCCGACGTCAAAGGCGCGGTCCGCGCGATGGGCAACGCGATCGCCGACGCCGGCATTCCCAAGGAGCGCGTCAGCGCGATCAGCGCCCACGGGACGTCGACGGCGATGAACGACAGCCTGGAGTCCAAGGCGATCAAGCTCCTGTTCGGCGAGCAGGCGGCGCGGATTCCGGTGACCGCCCTGAAGTCGCAGGTCGGCCACTCGACCGTGGCGGCCGGCGCGCTCGAAGCGGTGAGCTGCATCGTGATGCTGCAGGATCAGCGGCTCGCCCCGACGATCAATTACCACGAGCCGGATCCCGACTGCGATCTCGACTACGTGCCGTGCCACGCCCGTGCGGCGCGGCTCGATGCGATCCTGAGCAACAACTTCGGCTTCGGCGGCCAGAACGGATGCGTCGTGTTCCGGCGATCGGACTCATGAACAAGCGGCTCGCGCTGATGACCGGCGGCTGTTCCGGCATCGGCCTGGCGGCGGCCCGCCTCCTCGTCGCCGATCACGACCTCGCCCTCGCCTACGCCTCGAACCACGAACGGGCGGAAGCGGCGAGGCGCGACCTCGAGCGCCTGAATCAGGGATCGGCCGTGCGCGCGTTCGCCGGCCGGCTTCGCACCTACGACGACGCCTGCGCCCTGGTGGAGGGCGTGAGGCGGGAGTTCGGCCGCGGACCGGACGTGCTCGTCAACTCGGTCGGCGGCCGCCACGACGAGCTCTTCACGGGATCGAGCTTCGCGGCCCACCTGGAGCTGGTCCAGGAACATCTCGTCGTGACGATGGCGCTGGCCCACCTCGTCGTCCGCGGCATGTACAAGGCGCGGTTCGGCCGGATCGTGAACCTCGGGTCGATCTCGGCCCGCTACGCCAAGCGCGGGCAGACCAGCTACGCGGCTGCGAAAGCGGGGCTCGAGGGGTTCTCCCGTACGCTCGCCATCGAGCTCGCGCACCGCGGCATCACGGTCAACGTCGTCGCGCCCGGCCTGATCGAAACGCCGCTGACCCATGACTTCATCGCGGGTCTCGCGCAGCGGCCGGGCGGGGTGGGCGGGAAGATCCCGGCGGGCTCGGCGGGCACGCCAGAGGACGTCGCCGGCTTGATCAGGTTCCTGTGCTCGGAGCAGGCGGGCTACATCACCGGCACCGTCCTCACCGTGGACGGCGGCCGATCGCTTGGAGACCCCGAGTCATGACCGGGCGGGCGGTCGCCGTGGTGACGGGCGGCACGCGCGGCATTGGACGCGCGATCAGCGTGGCGCTGGCGCGATCGGGCCGCGCCGTCTACGCGATCTACGCGCGCGATCGCGAGTCGGCCGCCGACCTGGCCGCCCAGGCCGCGCGCGAGGATCTCGCGATCGAGTGCCTGCGCGTGAACATCACCGACGACGAGGACGTCGCCGGGTGCGTCGCCACGATCACGCGCGACGCGCCGCGCATCGAGGTGCTGATCCACTCCGCGGCGAGCGGCGTCCATCGCGACATCACGGCCCTGACGCCGAAGCACCTGAAGTGGACGCTCGACGTCAACGTCTTCGCGATTCACCAGCTCCTGCGCGGCCTGCTGCCGTACATCCCGGCCGGGGGCCGTATCGTCGGGATCACATCGCAGGGCGCGAGCCGGGCGCTGCCGCACTACGCCGCCGTCGGGACCAGCAAGGGAGCACTGGACTCGCTCTTCCGCTACTACGCGCAGGAGCTCGCGCCGAGAGGGATCGCGGTGAACCTCGTCTGCCCCGGCATGGTCCGCACCGCCGCGCTCGACGCGTTCCCCGACAAGGACGGGCGCATCGAGCGCGCCGTCTCGCGCACGCCCACCGGCCGCCTGACCACGCCCGACGAGGTCGCGAACCTCGTCGTCTTCATGTGCAGCGAGGCTGCCTCGCAGATCGTGGGGCAGACAATCGTCATCGACGGCGGCTGCGCGCTGACGTGAGAGTTTCTGCAACAGCCGCGGGAAATGCTGGGTAATCGAGCGACTGGGGTCTGACCCCTGTACCCGTACGCCAGTCCACTAATCAGCCAGCGGCGGCTCGACCCGCTCGACGACCTGCGCGAGCTCCGCGACGGTCTGGTGCGCGAACATCTCCCGTGCCGACAGCCGGAACCCGCGCTGCGTGAGATGTGACGCCACGAGGATGCTCTGAATCGAGTCCCCGCCGAGGTCGAAGAAGTTGTCGTGACGGCCGACCGACGGCAGGTGCAGCACCTGTTGCCACACACTGGCGACGATCGCCTCGACCGCCGTCGCGGGTGGCGCGGCCGGGCCCAGCGCCTCGACCACCGGCGGCGCCGGCAGGGCCGCGCGATCCAGCTTCCCGGTGTGCGTTCGCGGCAGCGACCGCAGCCACATCCACCCATCCGGCACCATGTAGAGCGGCAGCCGGCTCGCCAGGGCCTTGCGCAGCACCGCGGGGTCGTGCGGCGCGGGCGCGACGTAGGTACGCGACCAGCCGGCGCCGCCCGCGCGCATCGATGCGCATCGCCGCCGCAACCTGTGACAGCTCCGGCAGCGTCGCCAGCGCGGCCTCGACCTCCCCAAGCTCGACGCGGTACCCGTGCACCTTCACCTGATCGTCGCGCCGGCCCAGGCACTCCAGCGCACCGTCCGTGCGCCACCTCCCGCGATCGCCCGTCCGATACAGCCGCGCACCCGGCACGCCGCTTCGCGGGTCGGGGACAAACGCGCGCGCGGTCGCCACCGCGTCACCGACGTATCCGCGGCCGACGGGCACGTTCCCGTAGACGATTTCGCCAACGCATCCGGGCGGCGCCGGCCGGAGGAGCTCGTCGACCACGGCCACCTCGGCGCCCGGGATCGGCCGGCCGACCGGCACGCGCGCCCGCCCGGCGTCGGCCGCCGTCACTTCACCGTGCGTCGTGTCGTCGGCGCACTCGGTTGCCCCACATGTGTTGAGCAGCCGCACGGCCGGATACCGTGCGAGCCAGCGCCGCGCCACCGCCGGCGCCAGGGCCTCGGCATTCGACACCATCCACCGCAGCGCGGGCAGCGGCGCGCCGCCGGTCTCCTCGGCCAGCTCCACCAGAGCCTCGAGGAAGCTCGGCACCGTCTCGATCACCGTCGCCCCGTCACGGGCCAGCGCCGCCAGCAACGTCGCCGGATCGTCGGCCGTCGCTTCGTCGTAGATCACGACGCGCCCGCCGGCCAGGAGCGGCGCAAGCCATTGCCAGACGATGACGTCGAATCCGGCGGCGGCATTCTGAACGACCACGCTGGCCGCATCCAGTTCGAGCGTCGCGACCTTCGCGCGCAGGTGGTTGCCCATCGCGCGCCGCTCCACCATCACGCCCTTGGGAGTCCCCGTGGAGCCGGACGTATAAAAGATGTAGGCCAGGGCGGTCGGACGTTGCTCGGCCGGTACTGCGCCGTCGCGATGCCTTGTCGTAGCGCAGGCCTCCAAGCCAGCCGGCGACGGGCCGACCTGAAGGTCGGCGCTGCATTCAACCAGCTCGTCCCAGCAGAACACAGAGGGCGCTGTGCCGGTTGACGTCAGCTGTCGAGCACGCGGCAGCGACGCCCGGTCCGCGACAATCGCCGCCAGCCCCGCGGCAGCGACCATCGTGCGCAGGCGGGCATCGGGCTGGCTCGCCTCGAGCGGGACGAAGGCCGCCCCGGCCTGCAACACGCCGATGACCGTCGCGAGCATGCCGGGACTGCGTGTCCCCAGGATCCCGACGCGCGCTTCCGGGCCCACCGCCGCTCCCCGCAGCCGTGCCGCGACGCGGGCGGCGGCCTCGTGCAGCCGCGCATACGTCCACCGCGTCGGCCCCGCCTCCACCGCAATCGCCTCGGGTGTCCGCGCCGCCACCGCCGCGATCTCCGCGACGACGTCACCCCCTGCCGCCACGGGACCGCCGTCTCCCCATGCCTTCACGCGCACCCGATCGTCGTCCGACAGCATGTCGAGCGCGCGGAGGGGCACGTCCGGACACGCCACGATGCTCGCCAGCAGCGCCTCGAACGATCGGGCGAACGACGCGATGGTCGCCTCGTCGAAAATCTCCGCCGCGTAGTGCAGCCCCAGTTCGATCTCATCGCCCTCGGCCGCAACGACCAGCCAGAGATCGAAGCCGCTCGCGCCGGCAAACACGCGGCGCTTCTGCATGTGGAGCGCGCCGGCGGCGGCCGAAAACGGACGGACCTGCGAAATGCAGATCGGCAGGGCCGCACGATTGGGATCGCGCTGCACGCCGAGCTTGCGCAGCGCGGCAGTGAGAGGAAACTCGCGGCGCGCGCGGGCGTCGTGCACCTGCGCGGTGATGTCGGCGAGCAGATGATGAAACGGCCGGTCCACGTCGAGCGCGATGCGGAGCGGCAGGGTGTTGGCGAAGAAGCCGACCGCTTCGCCGAGCGCCTCCGGGCGCGTCGACATCGGCAGCGCGACCAGCAGATCGGTCTCGCCCGTCAGCCGCCACAGCAGCACGCTGAACGCGGCCGTCAACGTGCGGAACGTCGTCGTGTCGTAGCGCGCCTTGACGTTGGCGACCTCGCGCGAGAGGCCGCGCGGCAGGCGGAACGCGAAGTAGCCGTTCTCGAACGTGCGCAGCGTTAGCGGCTGGCGGTCCCCGGAAATGGCCATCGAGGGGAGCGGCGCGCGCAGTTGCCGCCGCCAGTAGCTCTCGTGATGCGCGAGCAGCCCGGCGGCGAACGTGCCCTCCTCGAAGATCGCGAAGTCGCCGTACTGCAACGCCAGCGGCGCCGGCGGCCGGCGATCGCCTGAGGCGAACCGCTCGTAGATGCCCGCCAGTTCCTCGAGAAACTGCGACAGGTGAAACGCATCCAGGATCAGGTGATGAAACGCGAAGAGGAACACGTGCCGATCGCGATCGAGACGCAGCAGCTCGGCGCGGAACAGCGGCGCCTGGTCCAGCGCGAACGGCTCGCGGACGAGCGCCGCGCTTCGCGCCAGGACGTGCCCGGCCCGGACCGCTTCCGGCAGGTCCGACAGATCGCGGACGGCCGCGCGCGCCCGCACGTGCTCGGCGCGCTGGACCGGCGTGCCGCCGGGGGCGTGGAACGCCGTCCGCATCGCTTCGTGCCGATCGACGATGGCCTGGAAGGCATCCTGAAAGGCCTCGACATCGAGCGCGCCGGTCAACATCACGTCGACCGCGGCGTTGTTCAGGCCGCTGCCGGCGTAGAGCTGGCACTGCGCCCACATCTCGTGCTGGTTGAACGACAGGGGTACTCGGTGCGCTCCGCGGCTCGCCGAAGCGTGAACGCGTGCGGCGTGCGATCGGCGCAGTCGGTGGCGCCGCCGCGCTCCCGCAGCCGCATCGCCGGTTCGGCATCGACGTGTGCGTTTCTCATCCGGACTCCCTCGGCGCTACAGCGGCAGGCGGCTGCCAATGCCCTCCGCCATCGCCCGTTCGAACAGCCGGACCGAGACGGCAATATCAGTGATGACGGTACCCATCGGGTTGAAGACGATCCGGAGATCCCGTCCGGGCGGCGGGTGGAATCCCCGGGACACGATCTGGCCGATCGTCGTGACGTTGAGACTGCCGTACTTGCCCTGTCGCTCGAGCTGCTCGAGCGGCCGCCCCTCGTGCTTGCAGGCTTCTTCGTCGTCTACCACGACGAGGTCGGCCTGTTCGAACACGCCCAGGGTGGCGTCGAGCAACGACACGGCCGCATACAGCGACGGCCGCTCGAGCCACGCGGCCTCGATGTACGGCGCCTCCGCCGTCGTCAGCGGCACGATGAGATCGGCTCCGCGGATCGCTTGCTCGGCGGTCGCCGCGACTTCCGCCACGAGCCCCAGGTCTACCGCCTCGGCGGTGAGACGGCGCGCGGCACCAGGGTCGACATCGAAGACACGGATCAGTTGCGGCCGGCAATCCGCCAGCGCCGCCATCACACGCAAATGGATGCTCGCCTGATATCCGCAGCCGAGCATAGCGGCGACCCGAATCGGCGCCGGCGCGAGGCAAGCCAGGGCCACGGAAGTGACGGCGGCGGTTCGAGCCGCGCTGATTCGCGACGCCTCGAGTACGCAAAACGGCCGCTGCGACGCACTGTCGATCAGCGTGATGAGCCCGGAGGCGCGTGGCAGTCCGCGTGCACGATTGCCCACGGCGCTGCAAATCAGTTTCGATCCGCTGACGTGGATCGAGCCTCCGAGGTATCCCAGCAGGTTGATGACGCGGTCGTAGCTCGGGCGCCCCTCGTATTTCAAATAATCGGAGCCCGGCATGCGCACGTCGCCCGCCCAATGCGCCCGATACGCCTCCATCACGCTCGCCCGGTTCGCGGCGAAATCGAACACGCCGAGCGATTCCACGTCCCGCCCGGTCAGGTAGAGGAGCTCGCCGGATTCGAGCAACGGGCCGAACGAAGTCGTCTGAACGGCGGCTTGTGTCGTCACGGCTAGACCAGGACCGCCGGCGCGACCGGCTCTCCCGCGAGCACGGCGCTCGCGAGCGTGCCGGTCCACTGGGGGTTGTAAATAGTGTCGAGGTATTTCATGCCGCTGTCGGCGGAGATGACGACGATCCTGTCTCCGGGATTCGTTCGGCTGAGACGCTTGAGCAACCCCGCGATCGCGGAGCCCGAAGAGCACCCGAGGCAGAGGGACTCTTCCCGCGCGAGGCCGACGGCCGCGGCGAACGCCTCGTCATCCGAGACGTAGACGAGCTCGTCGAGCAGGCTCAGGTCGAGGTAATCCGATCGGCGGTTCGAGCCGATTCCGATTTGGCGCCGCGGTCCAGCCGGACCGTTCAGCACGACGGAACCGTGCGCGTCCACAGCCATGATCCGGCAGCCCGGCAGCGTCGACTTGAAGTACTGGGCCAGCCCTCCGGCAAGCCCACCCGTGCCGACAGGACACACCACCCACTGGAGATCGCCGTTCATGTCGCGGTAGATCTCCGGCCCGGTGTGGCACAAGTGGGCGCGCGGGTTGTCGCAGCTCTCGTACTGGTTGAACCACCAGGCATTGCTCAACTGCGCGAGCAGTTCGCGGACCGTCCGCAGCCGCGCGTCGAGGTAGTTGCCGTTGGCGTCCGGCGTGTCGACGCAGACGACGCGGGCGCCGAGCAGCGTCATGAGCTGCTTGTTGGCGGCGGTCGTCTTGGGATCGACGACGCACACCACGGCGTAGCCTTTCTGCGCGCCGATCATCGCGAGGCTCGTCCCCAGGCTCCCGGACGTGGATTCGACGATGGTCGCCCCCGGGCGCAGGTCCCCGCGCCTCTCGGCTTCCTCGATTCCGAACAGCGCGATGCGATCCTTCATGCTGCCGCCCGGGTTGCTCGACTCGAGCTTCACGTAGATCGCGCGGTCCGTCCGCGCGCTCAGCCTCGGCAGGCCGACCAGCGGCGTTTCGTGGACCGTTTCAAGTATTGAGGAATACTTCACGAGTAGCCTCTCTTGGCCCGGCTGAAGCCGGACACCACCGCTGTCACTCTGGTCCAGCTGAAGCCGGACGCCACCGCTGTCACTGTGGTCCGGCTAAAGCCGGACGCCACCGGGGCCGGAGTCCTTCCGATCGCAGCCGCGCGAACAGTTGTCCGCGGCCGGCCGGCCCTGGACTTTCGCGACGATCGTCATCACGAGCCCGACCGTCCAGCACATCGGGCAGCCGCGAAACGCAAGCACCCCCACCGGTATCGCGAGCAACGCCAGCCATGGGTACGACGCCGCCCACAGCACCGCACACGTGAACGCGCCGATGCCGATGACGCCTCTGGCTAACTGCTCCCAGATGGTCCGGCTGGCGAACACCAGGTCCTCCGCCTGCGGCTGCCTTTCGGTCATCTCATCTCACGCGAACAGATGCTCGAACTCGTCGCGGTCCAGTGCGACCGTGGCGTACCGACGAGCCCGGTCCTGAGCCCGTGCGGACCGGCAACTCGATCTCGGCGAGCCGCCGGCCCGGATCGGCGGTCACCTGACGGACGATCGCTATCCACTGTTCCAGCATGCGGTCCAGTGACGCCTCGGCGAAGGCGGACGAGTCGCCCATGAGCTGGACCCGCCATCCGCGTCCGGTCTCGCTCGCGGCAAACGCGACCTGCTGGCGTTGATTCCACGGGAGCGACCGCGCGTGCGGCACCGTGCCGAACGCGTTGGTGCTGAACCAGCGGGCCGCCAGACCGTCGAACGCCGGGCCGAATGCCTCCTCGTGCACGTCGAAGAACGCAGAGGAGAGCCGCCGGTCGTATTCGCCGCGGGCGCGGCGCAGTTCCTCCATCCACTGCACGAGCGGGTAGTCCTGGTGCGCCAGTCCCTCGAGCGTCGTCTCGCTCACACGCGCGAGAATCTCCGCGAACGACGGGTTGCCGGCGAGCGAGGTGCGGAGCGGCAGCACGTTCGCAAACACTCCCGCGACGCGTTCGAGCTCGGGACAGCCCCTGGCCGCCACGGTCGTCCCCACGATGACGTCCGTCTGCCCGCTGAGACGTGTCAGCAGGATCTTGAATGCGCTGAGCAATGCCGCGAACAGCGTCGTCCCGGAGGCGGCCGCTACTTGTCGCAGCGCCGGGATCGCCGCCTCGTCCAGGAGCGCCGTCGCGAACGCGGCATGGCGTTCCGCTCCGGAGTGCAGAGGGGGATCGATCGGGAGCAGAAGCGTGGGGAGGTCGCCGGAGAACCGGTTCACCCAGTAGGCCTTCTGCGCTTCGAGGGCCGGCGCCGCGAGCCAGTCCTGTTCGCGCGCGCAGAAGTCGGCATGGCGCAGCGCGAGCGCCGGGAGCGCTGGCGCGCGCCCGGCACGATGCGCGCTGTAGAGCGCACCGAGGTCATTCGCGAGGAGGCCTTCGGTCCAACCGTCGGTGATGATGTGCGGAAGCCGGAACCACAGCAGGTGCCGAAGCGGCTCGATCCGGATCACGCCCGCGTCGAGCAGCGGCAGCCGTGAGAGATCGAACGGCCGCATCGACTCGGATTGCAGCATCTCGCGAACACGCGCCAACCGATCGTCGGACGGGAGATCGGACAGGTCGTCGTAGCGGTACGTCGATCTCGACCCGGTCCTGCACGACCTGCACGACCTCGCCGTCGCGTTCGAGAAACGTGGTGCGCAGCGCATCGTGGCGATCGACCAGCCCCTGGAGCGCGAAGCCCAGCCCGTCGCGATGGAGCGCGCCGTCGAGCTGCAGTATGCGCGGGGGATACCACCGGTTGACGTTCATCCGGTGCATGACCCAGTGCGCGCGCTGCGCGGTGGAAATCGGATACCACGGTCGATCGGGAACACGCGTGAGCGCCGGCGGCCCCTGACGCTGCTCGAGGCGGCCCGAGTCAGCCGAAGGAGTGAAGGCCGCGCGATCGGCCGGAGCGTCGCCGAGCGCCTTGGTGAGCCCGGCCACCGTCGGCGTCATGAACAGCTGACGGATCGGCACGTGCCGTCCGAGCCGATCCTTGAGCGCCGCGACGATGCGAATGGCGGTCAGGGAGTGGCCCCCGAGATCGAAGAAATTGTCCTGGCGGCCGACGAACGGGATCTGCATCACGTCCTGCCACACGGCCGCGACGATCTCCTCGACCTGCGTCTCCGGACGATCCGATCCGCCGGACGCTTCCCGCTCTGGAGGCGGCGGCAGGGCTGCGCGATCGAGCTTCCCGGTGCGCGTCCGCGGCAGCGCCGCGAGCCGCACGATCGCATCCGGCACCATGTAGGCCGGCAGGCGTGTCGCGAGCGCCTTCCGCACCGCGGCGCCGTCGCACGGCGCCTGCGCCACGTAGTACGCGACCAGCCGCGGCTGTCCGTGCGCATCGGTGCGCACCGCCGCCGCGACCTGCGAGAGCTCCGGCAACGTCGCCAGCGCCGCCTCGACCTCACCGAGCTCGACGCGGTACCCGCGCACTTTCACTTGATCGTCCAGCCGCCCCAGACACTCCAGCACGCCGTCCGTACGCCACCGCCCGCGATCCCCCGTCCGATACAACCGGCGGCCCGGCGCCGCGCTTCGCGGATCGGGGACGAATGCCCTCGCTGTCGCCACCGGATCACCGACGTAGCCGCGGCCCACTACAACGTCCCCATACACAATCTCTCCAACACACCCCGGGGGGACCGGCCGCATCAACTCGTCCACCACTGCCACGGCCGCGCCGGGAATCGGCCGCCCGACCGGCACCCGCGCGCGCCCGGCGTCGGAAGCGGTCACTTCGACGTGCGTCGTGTCGTCAGCGCATTCGGTCGCGCCGCACGTGTTGAGCAGCCGCACGGTGGGATACTGCGCCAGCCAGCGCCCCGCGATCGCCGGCGGCAGCGCCTCGGCATTCGACACCATCCAGCGCAGCGCGGGGAGCGGCGATGCCGCCGATCGCTCCGCAACCTCGACCAGCGCCTCGAGGAAGCTCGGCACGGTTTCGACAACCGTCGTCCCGTCGAAGGCCAATGCGGCCAGCAACGCCACCGGATCTTCCGCCGTCGCGTCGTCGTAGATCACGACGCGCCCGCCGGCCAGCAGCGGCGCCAGCCATTGCCACACGACGATGTCGAACCCGTACGACGCGTTTTGCGCGACGACGCTGCTCGCATTCAGCTCGAGCGTCGCGATCTTGGCGCGCAGGTGGTTCAGCATCGCGCCACGCTCCACCATCACGCCCTTCGGGGCTCCCGTCGACCCCGACGTATAGAAGATGTAAGCCAGATCGGTTGGACGTTTCTCGACCGGTACTGCGCCGGCGCGATGCCTTGTTGTAGCGCTGGCCTTCAGGCCAGCCGGCGACGGGCCGACCTGAAGGTCGGCGCTACACTCAGCCGGCTCGTCCCAGCACAACACCCGGAGCGGTGCACCTGTCGAGCCCAGCTCTCGTGCACGTGCCAGCGACGCCTCGTCCGCCACGATGGCCGACAGGCCGGCCGCCGCCACGATCGCCCGCAGCCGCACGTCGGGTTGACTCGCCTCGAGCGGGACGAACGCCGCCCCTGCCTGCAACACGCCGAGGACCGCCGCCAGCATGCCGGGACTGCGTGTGCCGAGGATGCCGACTCTGTCTTCGCGGCCCACTTCGGCGGCGCGCAGCCGCGCGGCGACGCGCCGGGCGACATCGTGCAGCTCCGCATGCGTGAATCGGGCGGCGCCGGCGACAACGGCGACGGCGTCGGGAGTTCGCGCCGCAACGCCCGCGATCTGCGCGATCACATCGTCCGAAGGGGCGTCCTCCGCACCGCCATCACCCCACGCGGCAACACGGAGCCGATCCTCGGCTGCCAGGATCTCGAGCGCCCGCAGCGGCACGTTCGGACGCGCCACGATGCTCGCCAGCAGCGCTTCGAACGCCCGGGCAAATGCCGCGATGGTCGCCGCGTCGAATAGTTCAGCGGCGTAGTGCAGCCCCAGCTCGATGTCGTCGCCGGCGGCCGCGACCACAAGCCAGAGGTCGAAGCCGCTCGCCGCCGCGTATACGCGCTGCGTGTGCAGGTGCAGCGCGCCCGCGGTGGCGGAAAACGGGCGGATCTGCGAAATGCAAATCGGCAGCGCCGGACGATTGGGATCGCACGCCACGCCGAGCTTGCGAAGCGCCGCGGTGAGGGGGAATTCCCGCCGCGCACGCGCGTCACGCACCTGAGCGGTCACGGCCGCGAGCAGCTGGTCGAACGGCTGATCGACATCCAGCCCGACCCGCAGGGGCAGGGTATTGGCGAAACAGCCGACGGCGTCCTCGAACGCTTCCGGCCTCGTCGACACCGGCAAGGCCAGCAGCAGGTCGCTCTCGCCCGTCAGCCGCCCCAGCAGCACGCTGAAGGCCGCCGTCATCATCCGGAACGTCGTCGTCTCGTAGCGCTGCTTGACGCTGGTGAGCGCACGGGCGAGCTCGCGGGGCAGCCGGAACGAGAAGTAGCCGTTCTCGAGCGTGCGCTGCGACTGCGGCTGCCGGTCGGCGGCAATGGCCATCGAGGGGAGCGGCGCGCGCAGCTGCCGCCGCCAGTAGCTCTCGTGCGGCGGCAGAAGACCGGCGGCCGAGGTGCGCTGCTCCCACGTCGCGAAGTCCCCGAACTGCAGCGCCAGCGGCGGCAACGGCCGGCGATCGCCGGTGAGGAGCCGCTCGTAGGTGTGCGCCAGCTCGTCGAGAAACTGCGGCAGGTGAAACGCATCCAGAATCAGCTGGTGACACGCGAAGAGGAACGCGTGACGGTAACCGTCCACCCAGATCAACTCGGCGCGAAAGAGCGGCGCGCGATCGAGCGTGAACGGCTGCCGGACCAACGCCTCGCTTCGGGCGCGGACGTGCTCGGCGTGAGCCGCGGCCGGCACCTCCGCCAGATCGCGGACGACGGCGCGCGCGCGCACGGGCTCGACACGCTGAATCGGCGTCCCCTCCGGCGCGTGAAACGACGTCCGCATCGCTTCGTGACGATCGACGACGGCCTGGAAGGCGTCCTGGAATGCCCCGATGTTGAGCGGGCCCGTCAGCATGACGTCGACGGCGGCGTTGTGGAGGCCGCTCCCGGGATGGAGCTGGCACTGGGCCCACGTCTCGTGCTGACTGACTGACAGCGGATACTCGGTACGGCCGGCAGCCCGTTGAAACCGCAGGTCGTCGCGCTCCGCATCGGTGACGAGCGAGAGCGCCGACAGCGTCGCGTCCGGGCGGCTGACCAGATCGGCCACGAAAATCTCGAAGCGGCGCGCGAGCCGGCGGGCAGTCGCGGCCTCGAACAGGTCGGCGCTGAAATCGAGCACCCACGTGAGCCGGCCGTCGAGCTCGTCCTTCGCGCGCGCCAGAAGATCGAACTTGACCGGCAGAGCCGCGCCAATCTCCTTGCCGGCGGAGGTCGCGAGCGATTGGACGGAGAACTCGACGCCCGCACCGGGACGCGGCCGCTGAGGATCGACCATGGAGAATACGACCTGCACGAGCGACGCGCAATCGGCGTCGCGCTCCGCCGCGAGCTGTTGCACCAGCAGGTCGAGCGGGTACTCCTGGTGCGCGTAGGCCTCGATGGTCTCGGCCCTCACGGCGCCGACGAGGTCGGCGAACCGTGGATCGCCGCCGAGCGACGTGCGGAGGAGCACGGTGTTCGTCAAGCAGCCGACGACGCGATCGAGGTCGGGATGCTCGCGCGCGGCTACCGGCGTGCCGACCACGAGATCGTCCTGGCCGGTGATGCGCCGGAGGAATGCCGTGACCACCGCCAGGGTACACGATGAACGGCGTGGCGTTGACCTGACGGGCGAGCTCACGCAGGCGATCAGCCGTCGAGCAATCGAAAACCGCCAGGTGCTCGTGGCTCTGGAACGTGCGCGTCTGTGGAGTGGGATGATCCGCCGGGAGCGCCAGCTCGGGGATCCCGCCGGCAAAACGGCCTCGCCAGTACCGCTCCGGCGGCCTCGAGACGGCCCTCAGCCAGGCGAGCGTTCTGCCAGGCAGCATAGTCCACGTACCTGAGGACCGGACGCGGAGTCGCGTGTCCGGCGCCGGAGCAGATCGCCTCGTAGCTCGCCACCAGTTCCTCGAAGACGATCTCCCACGAGCGCCCGTCCATGACGACGTGGTGCACGCCCAGCAGGAGCCGGTGGTCGCGATCGCCGGCGCGCAGCAGCTCGGCCCGGACCAGCGGGCCGGTTTCGAGATCGAACGGTTCGCGCGCGGCGTGCTGCAGGCGCTCGCGGATGCGCGCGGCGCGCTCGTCCTCCTCGAGCGACGAGAGATCGTGCACCGCCCACGGCAGGTCGATCTGCGGGTGGATGCGCTGGGTCAGCGCGCCGTCCACGACACCGATCGTCGTCCGCAGCGAGCCGTGACGATCGACGATCCGCCGGAGCGCCTGCTCGAGCGCGGACGCGTCGAGCGGCCCCGCGAGGCGCAGCGGAAAGACGATGTTGTAGGCGCTCCCGGTGGGATCCAGGCGCTGTGCCAGCCAGATCCGCTGCTGGGCGTGCGACGCCGGGTAATGCCCGGCTTCGGGAACCGGCGCGATCGCATCGGCTCTTCGCTCGGCGCGGTCGCGACCCGGCTCGCGCGGGGACGCGGCCTCCGGATCCGATGGCCCCGCGGGGTGATCCGATCCGCCGGAGACCGACGCCGCGAGCGTGCGGACGGTCGGATAGTCGAACACCGCGCGCAGCGGGAACGCTTCCGCGACGAGGTCGCGGACCTGCCGCTGAATCCGCGCCGCGAGCGGGGCGGGCGCGCTCGCGCCGGCGCCCATCCACTGCACCACGAGCAGTTCCTGGATCCGACGATGGACCTTGGTCGCCATGAGCGAGTGCGCGCCAAGCTCGAACACGTTGTCGTCGATGCCGATCGCCCCGGCGCCGAGCACGTCCTCCCAGATCGCCGCGATGTCCCGCTCGAGGCCGGTCCGCGGCAGGACGCGCTCGCAATCCACCCACATGACGGGCGCGGGGAGCCGGGCGCGGTCCACTTTGTCGTTCGGCATCCGTGGCAGCACCTCCAGCGTCACGATGGCGGAGGGCACCATGTACGGCGGCAACTTCGTCTCGACGAACCGGCGCAGCGTGCGGGCGAAGGCCGCGTCCTCGTCTTCGTGGCTCGATGCAGTCGGCGGACTGTCCTGCGAGCGCACGACGTACACGACGAGCCGCTTGTCGCCCGGCGCGTCCTCCCGCAGGTGCACGACCGCTTCGTTGACCGAGGCGTGTCCGAGAATCGCGGCTTCGATCTCGGCGAGCTCGATCCGGTAGCCGCGGAGCTTGACCTGATGATCCGATCGGCCGAGGTACTCGAGCGCGCCGTCGGCACGATGGCGGACGCGGTCGCCCGTGCGGTACAGACGGCCGCCGTGGCGGGAGAACGGATCCGGCACGAAGCGCTCCGCCGTCAGCGCCGGCTGCCCGTGATAGCCGCGCGCCAGGCCTGCGCCGCCGATGAACAACTCTCCCACCGCGCCGATCGGCACGGGCTCGAGGTGCGCGTCGAGCACGTAGACGCGGGTGTTGGCAATCGGCCGCCCAATCGCCGGCGATTCGGTCGCGCCCCTCGGAATGGACGCCATCGTCGCGTACGTGGTGCATTCGGTCGGCCCGTAGACGTTCAGCACGCGCTCGACGCGGGCGTGCTCGTACATTTCCTGCGCCAGGCGGTTCTGCAGCGCCTCGCCACCGAGGTTGACCACGCGAACCGACGCCGGCAGCGTGCCGCCGCGCACGAGCTCCGCCATGGCGGATGGCACCGTGCTGACCATCGTCGCCGTCACGGACGGTGAGAGCGACGCGATGTGGAGGGCGTTCTCGACCAGGATCACCGTGCCGCCCCAGGCGAGCGGCGTCAGGATCTCGAAGACAGAGAAGTCGAAGCAGATCGAGGCCGACGCGACGCTGCCCGCCAGCTCCTCGCGCGTGAACGACTGCCGCGCCGCGTGGAGGAACGCGCAGGCGCTGGCGTGCTCGATGTCCACGCCTTTCGCGGTGCCGGTCGAGCCCGACGTGTAGATCACGTACGCGAGATGCCGTGGTGTGACGCCGGTGACGGGCGGCGCGTCGGCCGATGCCGCGGTGTCGCGCCAGACACAATCGAGCGGCCACACCTCGACGCCCGGCAGCGCCGGGACCCGGTCGCGGAGCGCGCGATCGGTGAGCACGACCGACGCGCCCGCGTCGGCCAGCATCCATTCGAGTCGCGCCCGCGGGTAGTTCGGATCGAGCGGCAGATACCCCCCGCCGGCCTTGAACGTGGCGACCATCGCGATCACCAGGTCGAGCGACCGTTCGAGGTAGAGGCCCACCAGCGTGTCGGGGCCGACACCCAGCTCCCGCAGGCGGTGCGCCATCCAGTTCGCGCGGCGATCCAGCTCCGCAAACGTCAGGCGATCGGGACCGCACACCACCGCGACGGCGTCCGGCGTGCGGCGGGCCTGCGCCTCGATGAGCTCGTGGATGCACGCGACAGGATACGGAGCGTCGGTCGCGTTCCATTCGGTGACGACGCGGTGCCGCTCGCTCGCCGGCAGCACCGGCAACAGTGAGAGGCGCTGGTCCGGGCGCTCGAGAACCTCGGCGAGAAACGTCCGGAAGGCGGCGCTGAGACGACGAGCCGCGGTGGCGGAGACGCGCCGGCCGTCGAGCAGGAACACCCAGGCGAGCCGCCCTCCTGACTTCTCCAGACAGCTGACCGTCAGGTCCAGCTTCCCCGTCCGTGACATCGCGCCGCCGGCAACGGCGAGGTCGATTGCGAGATCGGGCAGCCCCTCGAACGTCACGCCTTCGACCGTCCGCGCTTCGATGGCCGGCTCGACGGCGAACAGCGTCTGCACGAGCGGGAGCCGATCGGCGTCGCGCACGGGGTTCAGGCGCTCGATCAGGAGATCGAACGGATAGGCTTCGTGCACGTACGCGTCGAGAGACGTCTTCCGGACGCGCTCCGCCGCGCCGGCAAACGACGGATCGCCCGACAGGTCCGTGCGCAGCGCCAGCGTGTTGGCGAAGAAGCCGACGAGGCGTTCGAGCTCGGGGCGCGGGCGCCCGGCAACCGGCGTCCCCAACAGCACGTCCGGCTGGCCGGTGAAGCGCGCCAGGAAGCCTTGCAGGATCGCCGTGCGAAGCATGAAGCTCGTGACGCCGCAACGCTGCGCGAGCCCGGTGAGCCGCGCGGTGTCCGCGGCGGTGCACTCCACCACCTCGACGCGCGACTTGCTCCGCGGCTCGTCGTCCGTGGTCGCGTCGGCCGGCAGCTCGAGCTGCGGGAGGTCACCGGCGAGCTGCTGGATCCAATACTTCTCGTCCTCTTCGAGCGCGCCGTCGCTCGCCTGCGCCTTCCTGCCACGCGGCGAAGTCGACGTATCGGAGAGGCAGCAGCGGCAGGTTCGGCTCGACGCCACGGCGCTCCGCTGCGTAAAGGCTGGCCAGATCCTCGAGGAGCACCTGGCCCGACCAGCCGTCCGTCGCGATGTGATGGAGCACGATCACGAACACATGGTGCTCGTCGCTCAGGCGGCAGAGCACCGCGCGGATCGGCGGCGTCTCGAGCGTGAACGGGACCCACTCGACGCGGATCAACAGCGACCGCAGGTCGGCCTCGCGGCGGCTGTCGTCGGACCCGGAGAGATCATGGAAGTCGATCTCGACCCGAAAGCCGTCGACGATGGACTGGACCGGCTCGTCGCCGGCGAGCGTGAACTTCGTGCGCAGGGACTCGTGTCGATCGACCAGGCGATCGAACGCGCGCGCGAACGCGTCGCGATCGAGCGGTCCGTGCAAGGCGGCGCGGACCGGCCGGTTGTAAAAGCCATCGCCGGGATCGAGCCGGTGAAGAAACCACAGCCGGCGTTGGGCACGGGAGAGAGGATAGGGCCCTTCGCCGTGTAACCGCGGAATCGCCGGCCGCGGCGGCGGCGTCCCCGCGCCGAGCGACGACAGCAGCTGCGCCTGCTGTTCGACGGTCGGATGCTCGAACGCGGCCCGCAGCGGCAGATCGACGCCGAGCTGTTCCGACAACCGGGACCTGATCTGCACGGTCTTGAGCGAGTGGCCTCCCAGGTCGAAGAAGTAGTCGCGGGCGCCCACGCGATCGACGCCGAGCACCTGCCGCCAGATGTCGGCGATCTGCGCCTCGAGGTCGGTGCGTGGCGCCACGTATGCGTCGCCGGAATCCGGCGCGGGTGGATCGGGCAGCGCGCGGCGGTCGATCTTCCCGTTCGGGGACAGCGGCAGCGAGTCGAGCGTGACGATCGCGTCCGGAATCATGAAGTGCGGCAGCGCGTGTTTGAGGTGCTCGCGCAGGACCGCCGCAATGGGATCGCGCGTCGTCGATGTCCTGCCCGTCCGGATGCGCCGGCACGACGTAGGCGACGAGTTGCGTGTCGCCGGAGGCATCGGTGCGGGCGACGACCACGGCGTCGCGCACCGCCGCGTGATCGCGCAGCCGCGACTCGATCTCTCCCAGCTCGATGCGGAAGCCCCGCACCTTGACCTGATGGTCGATTCGCCCGAGGAACTCGATGGCGCCGTCCGGCAGGTGGCGCGCGAGATCGCCGGACTTGTAGAGCCTCGCACCCGGACCCCCAAACGGATCGGGGATGAAACGGTCGGCGGTGACGTCCGGTCGATTCAAGTATCCACGCCCGAGCCCCACGCCGCCGATGTGCAGCTCCCCCGGCACGCCGACTGGGACCGGCCGCAGGGATCGATCGAGCAGGTAAATCTGCGTGTTCGCGATGGGGCGGCCGATCGGCACCGTCCGGCGTGCGAAGGCGGGATCGCAGCGCCACCACGTCACGTCCACGGCGGCTTCCGTCGGCCCGTACAAGTTGTATAGAGCGCCGGGCAGGCGCGCGAAGAATCGTTCCTGCAGCTCGAACGGCAGCGCCTCGCCGCTGCAGACCGTCCGCGTCAGCGATCCGCAGGAGTGATGATTGGCCTCGTCCAGGAACGCCCGCAGCATCGACGGAACGAAATGCAGCGTGGTGATCTGCTCCGCGCCGATCAAGTCAGCGAGATACGCCGGATCCTGGTGGCCACCGGGGCGCGCGACGACGAGCCGTGCGCCGGTGAGCAGCGGCCAGAAGAACTCCCAGACGGAGACGTCGAAGCTGAACGGCGTCTTCTGCAGGACGCGATCGGCAGGGGTCAGCTGAAGCGCCTCCTGCATCCAGAGCAGGCGGTTCGCGATGGCGGCGTGAGAGTTCATCGCCGCCTTCGGGCGTCCGGTCGATCCCGAGGTGTAGATCACATACGCGAGATTGCCCGGACCTGCGCCGCTCGCCGGATCGTCGTCCGGCTCCATGGCAATGCTCGGCCAGTCCGCGTCCAGCGCGATCGCACGCGCGCCGTGCGACGGCAGCGCGGCGCTCAGGTGCTCCTGCGTCAGGAGGATAGGCACCGCGGCGTCGGCCAGCATGAAGGCGACGCGATCGGCCGGGTACTCCGGATCGATCGGCACGTACGCGGCGCCCGCTTTCAACACGCCGACGAGCCCGATCACCATTTCCAGCGACCGCTCCATCGCGATCCCGACGAGCGTTTCCGTCCCGGCGCCGTGGCGCCGGAGGTGATGCGCGAGCTGGTTCGCGCGCCGGTTCAGCTCGCGATAAGTGAGCTGCCGTCCCTCGAACGAAACCGCGACGGCCTCGGGCGTGCGCCGCACCTGGGCTTCGATGAGCGAATGGAGCACGTGCGGCTCGTCGTACGCGGTCTCCGTATCGTTCCATTCGACGACGACGCGACGTCGATCGGCCGGCGCGAGAAACGGCAGCTCCGACAGCCGCTCGTCGGGACGGGCCGCGGCCGCGGCAAGAAGGTTCTGGTATTCGTTGAACAGCCGCACCGCGGTCGCCCGCTCGAACAGATCGGTGTTGTACTCCCACATCACCGTCAGCCCGAGCTCCTCGGAGACCGCCCCGTCTCCCACCCGCTGCTCCACGCGCGGGATGCAGATGACGTTCAGGTCGAACTTCGCCGATCCGTTGTGGCGCTCCACGATCGTCCCGGTCAGGCCGTCGAACGACAGGTCCGGCACGGCGGCGTCGTGAAAGCTGAAGAGCACCTGGAAGATCGGATTCCGGCTCGGATCGCGCTTCGGCTGAAGCGTCTCGACGAGCTTGCCGAACGGCGTGTCCTGGTGCGCGTAGGCGTCGAGTGCGACCTTGCGCACCCGGTGCACGAGCTCGCGGAAGGACGGATCGCCGGACAGATCCGTGCGCATGACCACCGGGTTCACGAACATGCCCAGCACCGGCTCGAGCTCGCGGCGCGTCCGGTTCGCCATCCCCGAACCGATGACCATGTCCTCCTGGCCGGTATACCTCCACAGCAGCGCCTTGAAGGCCGCGGCCATCGTCATGAACAGCGTGACCTTTTCACGACGGCTGAAGGCACGCAGCGCGGCATACAGCCCGGTCGGCAGCTCGAACCGGTCGCCGCCGCCGCGGAAGCTCAGCGCCTCGGGCCGCGGGTGATCGGTGGGCAGATCCAGCGCCGAGGGCGCGCCGGCGAGCTGGCCGCGCCAGAAGGCGAGCTCCGCGTCCAGCACTTCTCCCTGGAGGGTCTGCCGCTGCCATGCGGCGTAGTCGGCGAATTGCCACGCCGGTTCGGGAAGGGGCGACGGCTCGCCTTTGGAGAACGCCTGATACAACGTCTTCAGCTCGCGCAGCAGCACCGAGAACGACCATCCGTCGTGGACCAGGTGGTGCTCGACGTGAATCAGCACGTGCCGATCGTCGCCGACGCGCAGCAGCGTCCACCGCACCAGCGGCGGGTGCTCGAGATCGAACGGCGTCTGGCACTGCCGGTTGAACCAGCGCTCCGCGTCGCGGGCCCGCTCGTCCTCAGGCAGATGACGCAGGTCGATCACCGGCAGGGTGACCGGCATCGGCGCCACAATCGTCTGCGCCGGCCGATCGCCCACCGTGACGAACGCCGTGCGGAGGATCTCGTGGCGGTGGACGATTTCCTCGAGCGTCCGTTCGAGCGCCGCGACGTCGAGGGCGCCCGTGAATCGGATGAGCGCCTGGAAGTTGTACGCGAGGTTGCCCGGCTCCAGCTCGTTCAGGAACCAGACCTGCTCCTGGGAGTACGCCAGCGGGAGCGGCGTGCCGCGCGGCGCCTTGACGAGCGGCGCGAGGGCCGCCGACCCGATGCGATCGATCGTGGCCAGCTGCTCCGCCATCAACGCCACTGTCGGCCGCTCGAAGATCGTCCGGAGCGGCAGCGACGCGGCGAAGGTGTCGTTGATGCGCGCCATGAGCTGCGCCGCGAGGAGCGAGTGCCCGCCCAGCTCCAGGAAGTCGTCGTGAACGCCAACCTCGGAGACACCCAGGAGCGACGCCCACAACGTGGTGAGCACGTCCTCGATCGGCGTCCGCGCCGCGACGTAGGCCTGAGCCAGTGCCGGCCGCGACGACGGCGGGACGGGAAGCGCGCGGCGGTCCACCTTGCCGCCGGCGGTCAGCGGCAGCGAATCGAGGACCACGAACGCCGACGGAATCATGTACGCCGGCAACCGATCGGCGACGAACGCGCGGAGCTCGGTGGCGCTGGGGCGCGCCTTGCCGGTGTGTCTCAGGTACGCGATCAGCTGCTTCTCGCCGGGCCGATCTTCCCGGACGATGACCAGGGCTTCGGCAACCGCCGGATGCTGCAGCAGCGCCGCTTCGATCTCGCCGGGCTCGATCCGGTGCCCGCGGACTTTCACCTGCTGATCGAGGCGGCCGAGAAACTCGAACGTCCCGTCGGCGAGCAGGCGCGCGCGGTCGCCGGTTCGATACAGCCGCGCTCCCGGCTGGTCGCTGAAGGGATGCGGAATGAAGTGCGCGGCCGTCACGTCCGGACGGTCCCAATACCCGTCCGCGAGGCCCTCGCCGCCCGTGCACAGCTCGCCGGCCGTGCCCGGCGGCGCAGGCTCGAACCGCTCGTCGAGCACGTGCACCTCCGTGCGATCGATGGGCCGTCCGATCGGCACGGTCGCCGCCCCGGCCGCCACGTCCTCGACCACGTGGCAGGTCGTGAACACGGCGTTCTCCGTGGGACCGTACGCGTTCACCAGCCGCCCGGGCGGGCCCGCCTCACGCACGTCGCGGGCGGCGCGCGGGTTCATCGCCTCGCCGCCGGTGAAGACGGCGCCCACGCCGGCGAACGCACGCGGATCGGCGGCCGCGACCATGTGAAAGACCGCCGTCGTCAGGAAGAGCACGGTGATGCGCTGCTCGCGCACCACGCGTGCGAGATCGATCGGCGAGAGGACCACTTCGCGCGGGACGCCGACGAGACAGGCGCCGTTCAGCAGCGCGCCCCACACCTCGAACGTCGCGCCGTCGAACGCCGCGTTCGCCGTCTGCGACACGCGATCGCTCTTCGTGATGGTGCAGCAGGTCGTGTCGAACGCGAGCCGCCTCACCGCGCGATGCGGGATGCAGACGCCCTTGGGCCGGCCCGTCGATCCGGACGTGTAGATCACGTGCGCGAGCCAGTCCTCCGTCGCGTCCGATGGGAGGTTGACGTCGGAGTACTCGGCGATCTTCTCGCGGTCGTCGTCGAGCGAAACGACCGCGGCGCACGGCGGGACGAGCGGCCGCCAGCGTCCCGTGGTGACCAGCACGCTCGCGGCCGAGTCGTCGAGCATGAAGCGCAAGCGCTCCTGGGGATAGTCGGGATCGAGCGGAACGTACGCGGCGCCGGCCTTGAGGATCGCCAGCCAGGCCACGACCATCTCGGCCGACCGGTCCAGGAACGTCGCGACACGCGCGCCGGGCCCGGCGCCGCACGCTCGCAGATGGCGCGCGAGCTGGTTGGCGCGGCGGTTCAGCCGATCGTAGGAGAGGCTGTCGCTCCCGAAGATCACGGCCGTCGCGTCGGGCGTGCGCGCAACCTGCGCTTCGACGAGCTCGCCGAGGGCGCGATCTCGCGGATAGCCTTCGTCCATGGTCGTCGTCTCCATCCGAAACTCCGGCGGGTAAGTGCACTCCACTAGCCGCCGGCGCCGGCGGTGACGGCCGGCGCGTCCGCGCGCACCGGCGTCGCGGAAGGCGCCACGTCGCCGGCGAGGAACGCCCGGCACGACGGGCTCGCCGCGAGGGCCAGCGAGATGCACGTCAGCGCAATCCCACAGCCCGCGTACACGAGCGGGATGTTGCGGCCCGTCAGGTCGGCGACAATGCCAGCCAGGATCGTCGCGACCGGGATCAGCCCCTCGGTGACGGTCCTGAGCAGTCCGAACACGCGGCCGCGCATCTCCACCGCGGTCGCCAATTGCAGGAGCGTCGTGAACCTCACGTTGGTGAAGCCGTTCATCACGCCCGCGAGGGTGAACAGCGCCAGCGCCGCCGACGGGGTCGTCGCCAGCGCCAGCGCGGTCATCGCCAGCGACTGCCCGACGATGGTCACGACGATGGCCCTGCCGTTCTGGCGCGGACTGAGCTTGACGGCGCCGGAGACGACGAAGCCCGCAATCATGCCCATGCCCATTCCGGCCACGAGGAACCCGTACCAGTCGGGCGACGCTTTCAAGTGACCCTCGACGTAGAACGCCAGCAGGACGGTGAAAGGCGCAACGAAGAACTTGAGCCCCGCGCTCATCAGCAGCATGGCCCACAACCCGGTGGTGGAACGCACGTACGACATTCCCGCGCGGAGCTCGCGGGTCACCGAAGGACGTGCCGCCGGCGCGACCGGCCTGGCCGCCGGCGCGGCCTTGATCAGCAGCGCGCTTGCCGCGGAGTAGAAGTAGGTCGCGGCGTCGAACAGGGCCAGCGCGGGCGCCCCGATGAGCCGGAACATCACACCGGCCAGTGACTGCCCGATCAGCGCGCCGAACTGAAGGGAGGTCTGGATGAGGGAGTTCGCCCGAGGCAGTCCTTCCCGCGACACCAGCTCGGGGATGAACGCCACGACAGCCGGCTGGAACACCGCCGTCGTGCTCCCGACGATGAGGGCGAGCACGAACAGGCCGCCGATGCTGACCGGGTGCGCCGCCGGGACGAAGAGCCACAGAATGCCGAGTGACAGGACCGCCACGCCCCGCACGAGATCGCAGACGATCAGCACGAGACGCCGCGAATAGCGATCGATGAGGACGCCTCCGATCGGTCCGACGAACAGACCGGGTACGACGAACGTCGCCATCAGCAGCCCGAGGAGCGTCGCCGACTCGGTGGCCTGCTTCAGCCAGATCAGAAGCGCGAGCCCGAAGACCTGCGCTCCGATCAGGCTCACGAACTGGCCCTGCCAGAGGAGAGAGAAGTTCCGGTTCAGCAATCGGCCGGCTGTCGCCACGGTGAAGGCTCCTTCTCGTTGTGTGCCGTGGGCGCGGACGCCGCGGGCGCGGACGCCGTGGGCGCGGACTGCGATCGATCGATCGCCCGGGCGACCGCCGCCGTCGCGTGCACCACGTCGTCCGGCGTAATCCCGTAGTGGGTGACCGCGCGGATGCGCCCCGGGCCGAGCTCCATCACGCGCACGCCCTCGTCTCGGAGCGCCGAGATGAAGGCGTCGATCCGGGCGCCGGGCTCGGCCAGGCGCCAGAAGACGATGTTCGTCGGAGGGGCCGGCTGTTCGAGCTCGATGCCGGGCACGCGCCGGAGGCCGTCCGCAAGCTGGCGCGCCGTCGCATGATCGTCCGCGAGCCGATCGACCATGTGCTCCAGGGCGTAGATCCCGGCGGCCGCGATGATTCCGGCTTGCCGCATCCCTCCGCCCAGCATCTTGCGCAGACGCCGCGCGGCGGCGATGACGCCGGATCGGCCGGCCAGGATCGAGCCCACCGGGGCCGCCAGCCCTTTCGACAGGCAGAACGTCACCGAATCGGCGAACGCCGCGATGGCACGCGGCGCCACCTTCATCGCGACGGCGGCGTTGAACAGGCGGGCGCCGTCGAGATGGATCGGGATCTGGTGACGGCGCGCGAACGCCTGCGCCCGGGCCAGGTAGTCGATCGACAGCAGCCGCCCGCCGCACATGCCGTGCGTGTTCTCCAGGCACAGCAGGCCGGGAATCGGGCACTGCGGGTCGGTTGGATCGTCGATGGCGCGTTCGAGGTCCGCGATCGCGAGCTCGCCGGTCGCGCGCGTGGGCACCGGGTGATATGCGAGCCCGGCCAGGACGGATCCGCCGTGCGCTTCCCAGCGCCACATGTCCGACAGATCGCCGACGAGCACCTTCCGGCCGCGCGGACAGTGCGCCATCATGGCGAGCAGGTTCGCCATCGTGCCGCTCGTCGTCAGCAGCGCGGCTTCCATGCCGAGCAGATCCGCGGCGAGCGCCTCGAGCCGGTTGACCGTCGGATCCTCCCCGTAGACGTCGTCGCCGAGCCGGGCGCGCGCGATGGCGTCGCGCATGCCGGGCGGCGGCAGCGTGACCGTGTCGCTGCGAAGGTCAACCTCTCTCCCGATGTCCGGTGTGTGGGTTGGCATCGATGAGCGGCGGCTCACGCACTCGCGTGCTGCGGCGCCTCCACGGCAAAGCGAATCATGTCGAGCGCACGATCCAGATCGCGCGCCACGGGATCGCGGTGAGGCCCGGAGGCGATGACGAAGCCGAGACGGTCGTACGCGTCTTCCGCGGGGCGGACCTCGGCGCCGACCGCGCGCGTCACGGCCACCTCGCGTACCGTGGCCAGGCGGCGGGCTTCTTCCACACCGTCCGTGCGGGTCAGCCTTCCGGCCGCCGGGACGGTCAGAAAACGAATCGAGGCAACTTCGTGGCGCGTGGGTGTGAGATCGATCGGCTGGCCCGAGACCAGATCGAGCCAGGCGCCCAGCAGGTCGATGCCGGTCGCATGGGCGACGACTTCCGGAATCATGCCCCCCGCGAGCCGGGGGTTGATCTCGACGATCGCCGGACCCCACGAGGTCCACCGGATTTCCGTATGCGCCGGGCCGAAGTCGAACTGCACGGCCGCGAGCGCCGCAACGGCGGTGTCCGCGAGGCTGCGGATCATGTGCTGCGGCGCCGCAGAGGGGAAGTCGTGCCCCATCTCGACGAAATGCGGCGGCGCCGAGAGATGCTTGGCGGTGACTCCGACGACGTGCGTCTCGCCGGGTCCGAGCGTCATGGTTTCCACGCTGAATTCCGGGCCGTCGAGCAGCGACTCGATGAGCACGTCACCGTTCAGGCGCTGGCCCCGCACGTTCTCCAACCACCCATGAAGCACGCGGTAATGGGCGACGAGCTCGTCGGCGCTCGCGACCAGACGGACGCCGTGGCTCGAGCTGTCGGCAGGCGGCTTCACGACGCAGGGGTACGACACGCTCGCCGCAACCGCGCGCGCCTCGGCCTCCGACCCGACGACCCAGAAGACCGGCGTCCGGAGGCCGGCACGCCTCAGCGCGTGGCGCGTCCGTGGCTTCTCGCGGCAGACTCGCGCCGCGCCGGCGTTGAGGTACCGCAGCCCGAGCGTCGCCGCCGCCTGCGCCACGATGACGACGTAGAACTCGGAAAACGTGAGGACGGCGTCTACGCCCGAGCGCGACTGGCGATCGCGAACCGCGCGCACGACGGCGTCGACGTCGTTGGTATCGGCCTCGGCAACCTCGAGCCGGGCGCCGGGGTTCGCGAGGAAGGGGTACTTCGCGGGCGTGCGCGTGAGAAACGTGACGTGATGCCCCGCCGCGAGGAGCCGCTCGACTGCGAGCTTCCCCGTCCCCGTCGTATTGCTCTCCACGAACAGGAACCGCTTCATGACACACCAGCGGGCGTCAGCCCGATCGCGTCGGCGATGTCCATGGAGGAAGGGACCGCCGGCGCGCGATACGGCACGCCGCCGGCGCGCGGCATGGCGGCATAGCTCCAGCGGTCGGCCACGTCGACGCCGTAGCGGATCGGGATCGGCTCGGCGCCGGCCCGCTGTCCGGTCAAGCCGCGCTCGTCCAGGTAGGGATCGGAATAGATGGTCCCGACATAGCGATCGCCGCGGTCCGGCAGGATGACGGCAACCTGTCGATCGCGATCGAAGCGCCCGGCAACCCATGACGCGACCACGTATGCCGCGCCCGAGGTCCCTCCGCCGAAGATGCCGGTGGCGCGGGCGAGCTCGCCGCAGGCGGCAAATGCCTCGCCGTCATTGACCCAGTGCACTTCGTCGATCGCGTCGTAGTCGACGTTACCCGGGATGAGGCTGTTACCGTTGCCGCTCTGGAGCCGGCTGCGGTTCGGCTGGTTGAAGATCACCGATCCCGTGGCGTCCACGGCCACCACGTGCAGGTCCGGCACGAGCGGGCGAAGCGCGCGGCTCGTGCCGGAGAGCGACCCGCCGCTGCCGACCGTCCCGACGATCGCGCTCAGGTTCGGCAAGGCGTCCGCCATGAGGCGCGCGACCGGGGCATACGCGCCGGGGTTGCTCGGATTGTCGTACTGCCCCGTCCAGAACGCGCCCGGCGTGCGGGCAATCACTTCGCGCAAGAGCCGGAGCCGCGGACCCTGCCAGCCGTCGACCGGATCGTAGTGGTCGACGATTTCGATCTCCGCGCCGAGCGCCCGCATCTTGGCCTTCGCGATGTCGTCGAGGCGCGGGTCGCTGACGATGATCACGCGGTAGCCCTTGAGCGCGCCGACGCGCGCCAGCCCCTCCCCCATCGTGCCGGACGAGCTCTCGACGATCACGCCGCCGGGCCGCAGCGCGCCCGACGCTTCGGCGTCCTCGATCATCTGCAGCGCGACGCGGTCCTTCATCGCGCCGGGCAGCGTCAGCTCGAGCTGCGCCCAGAGCTCGGCTCCGGGCCGTGCGGCCGCGCGCGGCGCGATCCGCACGAGCGTGGAATCGCGCATCAAGTCGAGCAGGGAATCACACTTCCTGAGCATGGGCGCACCGGGGTTGCCGTCGTTTGTCAGCCGTGGCGCGGTCGAGCAAGGGAAGTGCCACGACACGGACGCTGGGCGGTGGTCAGGCACGGGAATCTTTGACACTGGCTCACTGGTTTCTCGTGAGCTTTTGTCATCGTCGTTCCAAACATGGACCATGTGTCGGTGACCGACGTCCGATTCCGGGCCACAGGTCAACACGGATGAATGCGGATGAACACAGATGCACACGGATAGGAAAAGGCTGGATGAACACGAGCCACGGATACACACGAGCCACGGACGCACACGGATACACACGGATCCGGATACACACGGACACAGATAGAACGGATCAACACGTTGGATGAGACGGACAGCCGTGCGCATCCGAGTTCCGTGTTGATCCGTGTTTGTCCGTGTGTATCCGTGGTCCGTGTAATCCGTGGCTATCCGTGGCCGACGTGGGCGGCGGGCGAACGCGTCAATTCGCGTTCCGCCTGCCAGAACTCCTGCCGAACTGTCGAGCGGACGCGCGCGGAAGCGGCAACGCCGAGCGAATGGCTCACCAGGTCGTTGCCGATCTGGAACCAGCAGGGAATCTCGAGGCCCACGACGAACGCGCGGGCGGCCATCAGCCGATCGAGGTAACCGGGTCGCGCCGGATCAAGGACGAAGGCCAGCGCCGTGCCGCTGTGTGCGGCCATCAGCCCGTCGATCCCCGTCAGCTCTGCAAACTCCACCATCTCGCGGAAGAGCCGCTTCGGCAGAAGCTGCTCGTTGATCCGCGTGCTGATCGTGGCCGCCTCCGCCATCAGGCCCACGTCCCCCGTCCGGTTGGCGTGCTTGACCATGGCCCATGCGGTCAACAGGTCCTGCTGATCGCGCGGGCCGTACCAGAAGTCGCGGCGGTACTCGTCGAACACGGCCGTGTCGACGACGCCTCCCGGCAAGGCGACGATCGCCTCGAACCGCGGCAGCCGGCCGAGCGGTTCGAGCATCAGCCCTTCCCGATGCGCGAAGGCGACGCACCCGGGATACATCGATCCGTCGGTCGGCTCGATGTCGATAGCGATCCGCGCGATCCGCTCGGGCGGGATGCTGCGTCCCCATGCGGCCGCCGCGGCGCGGAGGCTCGCGGTGATGTCGCCCGGTGCTGGTGCCGAAGCCCTGCCCGAACCCCACCGGCGTGTCCACCTGGAGGACGCCGCTCGCCGGCAGCCCCTCCTCGGCCAGGTAGCGCGTGACCGCCGCGAGCGACTTCGTCCGGCCGGAGGCTTCGACGATCACGTCCCCGAGCGTGAGATCGATCGCGAACTCGGCGCGGGAGAACAGCTCGATCGGAGACGTGATCAGGAAGAAGCGGCCGTCGGGCAGCCGGCCCTGCACGCATTCGCCGAGCGTGAGCGGACAGCTTCCCATGCCGACGACGCGGGCGCGCTCACGCAGGCGGTCGTCAATCGGATGCCGGCCGGAACCTTCAGTCGCACACGCCACTGGACACATCACGTCCTGCCTCTCTAGTGTCTCGTCTCAGAATTCCTGTTGCATTCGGCCGGCGCTGCATCCCGCCTCCACCCCACCGCGCACAGACCGCGCGGCGGGGGCCCCGGCCTGGCTGCGTTGCTCCTCACTCAAATACGCGCAGTATTCTCGCTCGTCGCGCCTTGCCAGCCGGGCGCATCGCCGCCCTCGGTGCTAACAGGACTTCTGAGACGAAACACTGGCATCGCCAATCGCGCCGGCCGCCGAGCGGCGGCGCGCGTCGGCGGAAGCGATCGCCCGACGCCGTGCGTCCGAGCGACCCTGCAACTCCTCCCGTCTTGCGGCAATCAGGCCAAGCTGGGCCCGCACGCTCGCCGGCGCCGGACCGCCGCCGTACGCGGCCTCGAGCACGCAGGTGGCCGGGTCCAACGCCCGGGCCAGCGCACTGGCCGCGATCGCGCACGGTCCCCCCGTCGCCTCCGCAAGGTGTTTCTCGAGCAGCGATCTGAGCGCCTCGAACGTGGCCCCGCTCGCGCCGTCGCGAAGCGCACGCCCGACGACGTCGTGTGCGGTGCGAAATGCGAGGCCGTGCTCGGCCACCAGCATGTCCGCCGCCGCGGTCATCCCCGTGTCGGCGGCCGCGGCAAACTCCCGCGCCCGGTCCGGAAACACCTCGAGGTGCTGCAGCAGCAGCCGCATCAGCCGGGTCGCGCGGTCGGCCGCCGCCAGCGCCGGCCAGACGTGGGACGCCGCCTCGGCGCTCACTTCCACGCTGTTGGCAAAGGGCACGTTCTTCATGCCGACGAGCGCCGAGACGAGCGCGCCCACCGCCTGCGACGCCTGCCCTCTGATTTGTTCCAGCACGAACGCGTTGCGCTTCTGCGGCATGATGGAGCTCGTGCTCACGAGATCGTCGGGCCAGCCGATGAATCCGTACGCGACGCTGGACCACGCCTGCAGATCGGTTGCCAGCCGCGTCATCGTGATACCGAGCGCGGCGACCGCGTGCAGGACCTGGACGACGTAGTCGCGCGACGCCACGGCGTCGAGCGAGTTCTCGACAACAGCGGAAAACCCGAGCAGGTCGGCCACCCGCTCGCGGTCGATGGCGAACGACGTGCCGTAGCCGGCCGCCGCTCCCATCGGCGATCGGTTGACGGCGTCGGAGGCGCCATCCAGCAGCTCGACCGCGCGCAGCAGCTCGAAGCCCAGCCCGGCCAGGTAGTGCCCCAGCGTCGTCGGCTGCGCCGGCTGCAGGTGCGTGAACCCGCTCATCGTGGTCTCGACGTGCGCGGCGGCGACGGCGGCAATCGAATCGACCAGATCGGCGCAGCGGTCGAGCGTCCCGGCAAGCGTGTCGCGCAGCCGCATGCGGACGATCGCGGCGTTGATGTCGTTGCGGCTGCGCGCGAGATGCGCGGCGCCGCCGACGGTCTCGCCGAGCCGCGTGATGAACTCGCGTTCGTACACGAAGTAGACGCCGCGATGGCCCGGCGGCGCATCGAGCACGTCGCCGCCACTTTCGAGGCGATCCGTCAGCTCGCGGTTGACGCGGAGGAGCGCCGCCGCCGGCTCGTGCCCGAGCAGGCCGCGCTCGGCGAGCATCACGACGTGGGCCGCGTCGACCGCCAGCAGGTACGGCAGCACGTCCTGTTGCGCACGCGCCATCTGCGGCTCGTACAGCAGCTCGAACAGCACCGGATGAGGAGGCCGCGAAAGACGCCCGGTTTCGCCGTTCGTTGGTCGAGGTGACTCAGGAACCGCCATGGTCCGGCTGAAGCCGGACGCCACGAGCGGTGTTCCGCCTGCCTCTCGGGATGAGGGATCAGGGATTCGGGATGAGGGATCAGGGATGAGGGATTCGGTGACGTCCGCCACGACCGCGCCGGTCAGCCGCTGAATGTCGCGCGGCGAGATGCGCAGCATGTGGCGCTCGTCGCCTCCGCCGCCGAACACGACGTCAAGCGTGAGCACGCGGCTATCGAGCACGACCGGAACCGGCGTGAGGTGTCCCACCGGCGGGACGCCCCCAGGGTTGTAGCCGGTCGCGCGGATCACGGTATCGGCCGACGCCAGCTTGAGCTGACGAACGCCAAGCGCGCCGGCCACTTTCGACCGCGATACCCGGGCATCGCCGGGCACGATCGCCAGGCACACGCGCGTCGAGTCCTGCTTGTGCTCGAAGACGATCGACTTGACGATGGCCGCCGGCGGCGTCCCGAGCGCCGCCGCCGCGCGCTCGACCGTCGGCATGTCCTGTTCGGAACGGACGAGCGCCGCATCGACCTGGCGTGACGCGAGGTAGGCCGCCAACGCCTCGGCGCCGTTTTCGGGCGTCACGGCTTCTCTCCCGCTTCGTCCCGATTCGGATCGGCCGGAGACTCGCGGGTCGACCGCGACCAGGCGGAGCTCGCTCGTGTAGCGCCGGCCCTCCGCATCGGTGAGCCAGAGCTGATCCAAAGCGGGAAGCATCTCGGTGACCGCGACCGGACCGGCGCCGGCGCACTCGCCGCTCTGCCGCACGAGCTTCGCGACCGCGTCCACGTAGACGGGACTGTCGAAGTCCACGTAGCACGGCTTCCGCTCGATCGGCACCTTCACGAACGCGAAACGCGGGACGCCGTGCGCGCGGGTCCACCGGCGCGCGCCGACGAACCGCTCCAGCGGATCGTGGGTCCAGGCCCACTCCAACGTCCGGGCCGGCGCCTGCCATCGTTCGCGCGAGACCACGACGTCGTCGATGCAGATGCGCGGCGTGTGCGCGGCATCGGGAAGGAGCCCGAACGACGAGGCGCACTTGAGGGCGAGGAAGTAGCCGAGGAAGTCGACGGCGTCGAACCGGCAACGGCCGTCACGCGCGCAGACCCGGAGCGTCCCGCCGTCCGATTCGACGACGAGGTCCGACGTGCGCAGAATCCCTGCCGGTGGACCCGGAGCGATCTCGCGCGACGATTCGTACCAGAACGATCGCGACGGCCGCAGGGCGATGGCGGTGCGGTCGGTGAACGCGTCGCGGCTGTGCACGGGCACGGCCGACGGCGTGTCGCAGTCCTCGTCGAGCGCGCGCCCGAGCTCCAGCGGATCGGGGTGCTCGCCGGCGGCGGCCGCGTGCAGGATCGTGTTCATCAGGTGAAGCTCGCCGAGCACGACGACGTAGTCCCCGCGAGCGATGGCGGCCGGTCCGTCTGCCGCGATCATCAGATCGGGGCAGACGTGGCGCGCCCACATCCATCCTGGGGCCGGCGCCGCGAACGCCGCAGTCACGCGCGGCAGAAGATCGGCGCTGCGATAGCGCGCCTGCCGGGCGTCCGGCGACAGCGCGAAAATGTCCGCCCACCGGCGCCTGAGCTCGGCCTGGACGCCGGCGATCGGTACGGGGATTTCGCCCTTGCGCCCGAGATCGATCCCTTCCGCGAGGACGACCGCCAGATCGAATGTCGTGCTGCCCGTGCGCGCGGTCAGCCGGCTGACGATCGCCTGGAGCTCGGCGCGGTACCGCCCGGCGATCTCGGACGTGCACCAGCGCGCGCTCTCGAGCAGCAGCGAGAGCGCCGGGCCGAACCGATCGAGCAGCGCCGGCCCCAACTCGATCGTGGCCTCGCGGCGGCACTCCTCGTAGACGAGCGTGCGCCCGGCGTAGGTCTCGCCGGGCGACCTGGTCGCGTCGGTGCCCGTGATGGAGGTGAACGTGGACTCGAGTGCGGCCAGCGCGCGGTCGAGCGCTTCGGCGTCGCCCGCCGCGCGCGCCACGGCTTGACGGCAGGATTCGAGCGTATCGAGCGCGGCGAGACACGGCGTGCGAACGGCCGCGTCGCCGACCTGCTCCAGCCACGCGCGCAGCCTCCGCTCTGGATCGCGCTCCAGCGGGCCCTGCAGCGAGCAGGTGACGAGGCCCATCTGCTCAAACGCGTCGATCAACGCGTAGACCTCGCGCTCGCTCTTCATTCCGGTGGACGGATCACCCACGAGCTCGCGGGCGAAGCTTCGCGCGGGCCGCTGCCCGTCGCACGCGCGCAACAACCTCGCGTGCGCCGGTGCGATCGTGACGGGTGCGCGGCCGGGAATGAACAATCGCGTCCCGTCGACGCGCACCTGCGGCAGCAGCCGGGGCGGCAGCCACGGGCGGATTCCCGGCCGGGCGTCGAACGATCGCGCCAACGCGTCGATGGCCCATCCTTCGAAATGGACGGAGCGCGCGCCGATCAGCCGGGGACCGGGCTCGATCCGCACGGCCGGGCCGGCGGACACGATGCGCGCCCAGCCAATCGGTCCAAAGAACCCAATCGTGTCGTTCTTGGCGCAGTAGCGCTGCAGGTAGCTCGCGACGAGCCGCTCTTTCTTGGCGCGATCGCTTGGCGTGCGCGCCTCGGGCGCCCGCGCGAGCGGCTCGAACGCGGTGTGAACGGCGCGCCGGTTCTGCCACAGCACCGCTTCCCTGAAGCGCGGGTCCCCGATCGACTCGCGAAGGCACGCGCTGGCGCGCACGATGTCCGACGCGAACGCCTCTTCGAGTGCCGCGCGCGCGGCTGCCGCCTCCGCCGTGGCATCGCGAATCGCGTCCGCGACGGCTTCCGCGCAGGCGTCCGCCGCCGAATCGCTTCCCGCCGTGGCGCCGCGCGCGGCACGCCGCAGCCGCCTCCGCTCGGCCTCGAGCTCGGATACGCGACGCGTCGCGCGCATCCATGCGTCGGCCGCCTGCGCGCTCGCGGGCGCCGCGAGATTCAGGAGCGCGTCAGCCGGAAAGCCGGCGCCCCGCACGCACACCGATCGCCACACGCTCCAGTCGCTCCCGGGAAGCGCCGCCAGGTGCGACGCGTCCGCTCCCGACTCCCGCGCCGCCGCTCGAGCTTCGATCGTCACCATCGCTAGACCCCGGCCGCGGCCTGTTCCCACGATGGAGCGCGTTCGAAGATCGCCTCGGCGCCGGGCGGCGTCGCCACGCACAGCGCGGCAAGATCGCGCAGCTCGCGGGCGGCGCGCTGGGCCACCGCGTCGATGGTCTCCGCACGGTGCTTGTTGCGGCTGTAGACGAGCACCACGATCAAACGACCCGCGTACACCGCGCACTCGACGTTGATGAGCGCGACGCGGGGACCGCGCACGCCCATGAACGGACCCGGCGACTCGCGCGCCATCGCGAACCGTGACTCGGTGGAGGAAGCTGCGAATTGTCCCTGGTAGTTGAAGCTCACGTCCGGATTGGGCCGGGCGAGCTCCGGACGCCGCAGCATGTAACGCAGCAGCCCGTATCCCAGTCCCCGATGCGGCACGGCGCCGAGCACCTCTCGCGTGCGCCGCAGGTGTTCGCGCCGATCCAGACCAGCGCTGGTGTCCAGGCGGATCGGGTAGAACGTCGTGAACCACCCCATGGTGCGGCTGAGGTCAACGCCCTCGAAGATGTCCTCACGGCCGTGCCCTTCGACCAGCACGCCGAGGGCGGAGTCGCCGGTCCACTCGCCGAACGCGCGCCCCGCCGCGGCGAGGAGCACGTCGTGCATTTCCATCCGCAGCGCGTGACGCGCGCGGGTCAGCAGCGCGCGAGTGGCGTCGCCGTCGATCTCGACGCGAACGCGGTCCAGCGATTCGAACGCGTTCGGCCCGAGGTCGTGATCGAGGGGGAGCGCCGGCCAGCCGGGCTCCACGACGGACCGCCAGGTACCGGCAATTCCTCGAGCCGTTCGGGCGCGCGCGCCTCGAGGGTCTGCGCCCACCGGCCGTACGACGTCGTCTTGGCCGGCAGCTCAATCGGCACGCCCCGCAACGCCTGGTCGTAGGCCCGCGCCAGATCCTCGCCGAGGACCTTGCTCGACACGATGTCGTTGACCAGGTGGTGCGTGATGACGAGCAGCCGATCGGTGTTGTCGGCCAGCCGGAAGAGCGCGCTCCGAAACACCGGCCCGCGCGTCAAATCGAGGGACGCCTGAACGCGCGCGCATTCGGGGGTCAGCCGCTCGGCGTCGTCTCCGAGGTCGATGACCTCGAACGTCACGGCTTCGCCGGCACCGGGATTCTGCTGCTGCCACCCATCCGGCCCGTGCGAGAAGCGCATGCGCAGCGCGTCGTGGTGATCGAGGATCGCCTGCAGCGCGCGCTCGACGGCGCCCGCATCCAGCCGCTCCGCGCGCACGAGCGCGCCGACGTTCCAGTGGTGAAGGGACTCGTAGTCCTGCTCCAGGATGAAGCGCTGGACCGGGACGAGCGGCACCGGGCCGGACAACGGCGCTTCGGAAGGAGTCATCGAAGGCGTCGCGCTTTCGACAGCCACCGCGAGCGCAGCCACCGTCGGGTTCGCGTAGCACGCTTTCGGCGTGGTTCGAATGCCCCGCTCGGCCAGGTGAGCGACCGTCATGATGCACTGGATGGAGTCGCCGCCGAGATCGAAGAAGTTGTCGTGGATGCCGACCTGGTCGAGGCGCAGAATCTGCCGCCAGACGGCCGCGATCTCCGCCTCGAGCGCGGTGCGCGGCTCGGCGAACTCGACGCCCAGCGCGGCCCGCGTATCGTCGGGCGCCGGCAGGGCCCGGCGATCGACCTTGCGAGTGGCCGTGAGCGGCAGAGACGCGAGCGGCACGATCCAGGCCGGCGCCATGTAACTGGGAAGACGCGCGCTCAGATAGCGCCTCAAGGCGTCGGGGGCAATCGCCGCGCCAGGCACGGGCACGACGTAGGCGGCCAGCTGCTTGACGTCGGTGCGGCCTTCGCGCACGACCACGACGGCGTCGGCGACATCCTCGTGCCGCCGCAGAACCGCTTCGATCTCGCCGAACTCGACGCGGTGCCCGCGGATCTTCACCTGATAGTCGACCCGGCCGATGAAGTCGATTGATCCGTCAGCGCGCCAGCGTGCGAGATCGCCGGTCGCGTAGAGACGCGCGCCAGGCGTGCGGCCCAACGGATCCGGGATGAAGGTCTGCGCGGTCAGCCCCGGTTGTTGCCAGTAGCCGTGAGCAAGACCGGCCCCGCCGACGCACACCTCCCCCGGGATGCCGACGCCGACCGGCTGAAACGCCGAATCGACGATGTAGACCTGTGTGTTGGTGATCGGCCGGCCAACCGGAATCGCCGCCGACTCCGTGGCGGCGGCGTCCACCACCTGATAGGTCGTCAGGCTCGAGTTCTCCGTAGGGCCGTAGACATTGATCAGCCGCCCGGGCGCACCCCGATCCAGCACGAGCCGCGCCGCCTGAGGGTTCATCACGTCTCCGCCGGAAAAGAGGTACCGCATCCGGCGGAAACATCCAGGCGTCTCCCGGGCGATCTGGTTGAAGAGCGCGGGCGTCACGGCGGCGGCGGTGATCCGGTTGTCGTCGAAAGCCGCGCCCAGCGCCGCGGGCGACAGGACCGTGTCCGGCGGAATCGTGACGAGGCAGGCGCCGTTCAGAAGCGAGCCCCAGATCTCCCACGTGGACGCGTCGAACGAGCACTTCGACATCTGCGCGACGCGATCGGCCGGCGTGAGGGCGGCCCAGTTGGTGTCGCGCGCGAAGTGCGTGACGCTTCGATGCGGGAGCATCACGCCCTTGGGGCGGCCGGTCGACCCCGACGTATACATCACGTGGCACAGGCTCTCGCCGTCGCTGTCGATTCCGAGGTTGTCGGGCGCCTCCGCGGCAATCGCGTCCGCGTCGCGATCGAGCGCGATCGCGCGCGTCACGATGCCGTCGGGGATGCGCGGCATCAGCGCCGCCGACGTGACGAGCGGCGGCGTGCCGGCGTCCTCGAGCATCACCCGCAGCCGTTCGGGCGGATCGCCGGGATCGAGCGGCAGATAGGCGGCGCCCGTCTTGACGATGGCCAGAACCGCCACGACGAACTCGGGCGAGCGATCGAGGAACGCGGCGACGAGCATTCCGGGCCCGACGCCGGCGGCGACCAGGCGCCGCGCCAGGCGGTTCGCATCCCGGTTGAGCGCGCCGTAGGTCCACTCGCGTCCGCCACCGGACAGCGCCGGCGCGTGTGGACGAGCCTCGGCCTCGGCTTCGAAGAGGCGGTGCAGGCTCTCGGTCGCGGGATACGGCGCCGCGGCGGCGTTCACGCCGTCCACGAGCCAGTCGCGCTCGCCGGCCGGAAGCATGCCGACACGATCGAGCCGCTGTCCCGGCTCCGCTACAGCGTTCGACAGTGCCGCGATCAAGTAGTCGCTCCAGCGCGTCACGGTATCGGCGTCGAACAGTTCGGCGGCATATATAAGGTGGAGCTCGGACGCGCCACCGCCTTCTACGAGCGTCAGCGACAGGTCGTACGGGCTGGCGGCGCACAGGGGCACGCCGGCGCGCATGCGCAGACTGCCGCTGACGCGGTCGATCCGGCGGGCACGCGAGACCGCCATGGTGATGAGACGACGGCGCGGGTCGTCCGCCTCGGTAGAGTCGAGGGCGGCGGCGAACTCCCGCCGGTCGTGCGCCTTCGTGATTCGCCCGGTCACGTCGGCGAGCAGCGTCTCGAACGGCGCGGCGCCGTCGATGCGGACGGCGACGGGAACGTCGTGGAGGAACGGCCCGACTGAAGCGGCCCCGCGCGGACGAGCCGACATCTGCACCGCGAGCACGCAGTCGTTCTGCCGCGTGAGCTTCGAGGTCAGCAGCGCGAACGCCGCCGTGACGATTCGCAGAGGCGTCGTGCGATGCGCCCTGGCCAACGCCCGGATCGCCTTCATCGTCTCGGGCGGCACGGCACGCATGAACGTCGCCGCCCGGAACGTCCGATCCGCCTTCGGCGCCCAGTCGACCGGGAACGTCACGTTCGCGGGCGCGCGTTGCAGCGTCCGGCGCCAGTAGTTGGCCTCGCGATTGAGGCACCCTGACGTGAGCCGCGCCTCCTGCCACAACGCGACATCGGTTGGTCCCGCGGCAGCATCGGCGACGCCTTCATCCTCTCCTGTCAGGATCCGGGCGTACGTGTTTCCGATCGACTCGAGGAGCGCGCTCATCCGCTCCGCGTCGACGACGAGCCGATGCCAGGCGAGGACGAGGAGGTGGCGGTCGGGGCCAAGCCGGAAAAGAGCGGCGCGAGCCAGCGGCGCCGCAGACAGATCGAACGGCCGACTCGCGAGATCGTCTTCCGCGGCGCGGACGAAGTCCTCCTGCGCGGCCGGGCTCAACGATGCCAGGTCGTCCGAGAGGATGGACAGGCGGGCCTCGGGCCCGACGCGCTGAAATGGCTTTCCGTCGCGAATGCCAAACGTGAGACGAAATGCCTCGTGCCGTCCGGCAACCGACTGCAGGGCGTCGACGAAGGTATTCCGCTCGAGCGGACCTTCGAGCGAGACGCGCATCGTGAGCGTGCCGATAGCCGAGCCCGGCTGGAGACGCGACTCGGTCCAGACGTGGCGCTGCGCGAGCGAGAGCGGATACTCGTCGCGGTCCGCCCGGCGGCGAAGCCGGCCGGCCTCCTGCTCCGAGGCGGGCGCGACGTCGAGCGCGGACAGGCGCGCGCGGGGCCGCCGAGCGACCGCGCGGAGGATGGTCTCGAACTGCGCCGCCGCGCGTTCGGCGGTCTCGCGGTCGATGCGCTGCGCGTCGAACGTCAGCGTCCACGACAGCGCGTGGTCCGGATCTTCGAGGCAGGTGACGAGCAGCGCCACCGGCAGCGTCGCGCCGGGCCAGACCATCGGCGCCCGATCGCGCGCGGCGGACGCCGCGCCAATCGTGAGCCCTTCGACAGTCCGCGTCGCGCCGCGCGACCCGGACATGAACATCACGTCGAAGATCGGGACGCGATGCGCGTGCCGCTCGGGGTTCAGGCGGCGCACGAGCTCGTCGAACGGGTAGTCCTGGTGCGCATAGGCCTCGAGACAGCTCCGCTTGACGCGGTCCACGATCCGGGCGAACGACGGGTCGCCCGCGAGCGATGTCCTCAGTGGCAACAGGTTGACGAAGAACCCGACCAGCGCTTCCGTCTCGGACCTGTCACGGCCGGCCACCGGGCTCCCAATCAGCAGATCGTCGGCGCCGGTGACGCGGGCGAGCCACGTCTTGACCAGGGCCAGCCGCAACATGAAGGGAGTCACGTCGCGATCCGCGGTCACCTGGCGCACCCGTTCGGCCGTCTCCGCATCAATCGCGAACGTGACGGCGTGCACTTCGGCGCCGGCCGCGGGCTGCCCGTGTCGCGGGGCCGGCAGGTCGAGCGCGGGCAGCTCGCCGGAGAGCCGCGCGATCCAATACTGGTCGTCATCCGCGAACGCGCCGGCGGCGCTTCGCGCGTTCTGCCACGCGGCGTAGTCCACATAGCGGATCGGCATCGGCGCCAGGCGCGCCGCCGTGTTTGTGCGAGCGGCGCGGTACAGCTCGAGGAGGTCCCGCAGCAGCACGTCGCCCGACCAGCCGTCGGACACCAGGTGATGCAGCACGAGCGCGAACAGATGCCGCTCGGGCGTCAGCGTCAGGAGGAGCGCGCGCACCGGCGGCGTCTCGAGCGTGAACGGTGTGTTCCTCGTCTCGGCGAGGATGCGTTCGACCTCCTGAACCCGTTCGGGGACGGGCAGCGCCGACAGGTCGGCGAGCGACAGCCGGTGCGTCGCGTCGGGGTCGATGCGCTGCACGGGCTCGCCGTTGACGGTCGCGAACGTGGTCCGGAGGCTCGCCTGGCGCGCCACGACTTCCGACCAGGCGCGCTCGAAGGCAATCAGATCGAGCCGGCCTTCGAGGACGACCGGCGCGAGCAGGATGTATGACGTATCCGCCGGATCGAGCTGATGCACGAACCAGAGCCGGCGCTGCGCGTGCGAGAGCGGATAGCCGTCCGCGTCGGCCAGCCGCGGGATCGCCGCCAGCGGCGTGGCGCGCTGCGCGGACGCCTCGGCCACGACGCGCGCCTGGTCGCGCACGGTCTGGCTCAGGAAAATCGCGCGCAGCGGGATCTCGACGTCGAATCGCTGCGCCAGCCGCGATCGGATCTGCAGTGTTTTGAGCGACTGCCCCCCGAGCTCGAAGAAATTGTCGGTCGCGCCCACGCGCGCGACGCCCAGCACCTCGGACCAGATGTCCGCGACGGCCTGCTCGATCGGATCGGCAGGCGCGACGTTTTCCGTCTCCGCCTGGTCCTCCGGCGGTGGAGGCAGCGCGCGTCGATTGAGCTTGCCGTTCGACGTGACCGGGAAGGCTTCGAGCCGCATGATCGCTGCCGGCAGCATGTATCTCGGCAGCGCCGCCGCCAGCGACTCTCGAAGCCTTGCCGGATCGACCCCGTCGTCGCCGAGCCAGTACGCCACGATCTGCGGTTCGCCCGCGGTGCTCGCGCGGACCACCGCGACCGCCTGCCGGATACCATCGAATCGCAGCAGCGCAGCCTCAATCTCGCCGAGCTCGACGCGATGGCCGCGCACCTTGACCTGATCGCCGTCGCGGCGGATCCACTCGAGTACCCCGTCGTGCGTCCAGCGGCCGATGTCGCCGCTCAAGTACATGCGCGCGCCTGACCCGGCGGATTCGGGGCCGGAGACGAACGGATCCGGCACGAACGCGAGCGCCGTCCTGACAGGGTCGTCCTGATAGCCGCGGCCCACGTCCACCCCGCCCATCGCGATCTCACCTGGTGCGCCGATTGGGACCGGCTGCAATTTCCTGTCGAGGATGTAGATGCGCGCGCCTGGAATGGGACGTCCGATCGGAATGCGGATGGTGTTCCCGGGAGGCGCTTCCCGCTGCCAGTGATGGGCCGTATCGTCGGAGCACTCCGTCGGTCCGTACGTATTCACGAGGGGGATGTCCGGGAACCGCTCGAGCCAGCGGCGGCACAACGGAACCGGCAGGAACTCCGCGTTCGAGACCAGGACCCGGAGCGGCGTGAGGTCCACGCCGGACGCCGCTTCGATCAGCGAATCCATCAACGAGGGGACCGTCTCCAGGATCGTGACGCCGTCGCGGGCGACGCCGGCGGCCAGGCGCGACTGATCGAACGCGGTCTCGTCGCCGTAGATCGCCACGCAGCCGCCGGCCTCGAGCGCGGCCAGCATCTGCCACACGCTGATGTCGAAGCCGATCGAGGCGTTCTGCGCGACCACGCTCGAGGCGTCGATTCCCAGGTGCGCGATCTTCGCGGCGTGGTGATTCAGCATCCCGGCGTGCTCGACCATCACGCCTTTCGGGACACCGGTCGATCCGGAGGTGAAGAACACGCAGGCCAGGTCGCGCGGCCCCGTGACGCGGGGCGGATTCGCGGCCGCCATGCCCGCCCACACGCCCGCGTCATCGATCGCGACGCCGGGCGGCGCGGCGTCCCAGCAGACGACCGCCGGTGCTGGCGCCGCGGCGGGCGCAAGCATCAACGCCCTGGCAGCGGACTCCGGCCCGCAGGCCATCACGCGAATGCGGGAGCTCGACACGATCGAGGCGAGCCGCGCATCGGGCTGGAGCGGATCGAGCGGTACGAATGCCGCTCCGGCTTTGAGGATGCCGAGCACGAAGGTCAGCCAGCCGGCGTTCCGCTCGCCGAAGACCGCGACACGATCCTCGCGCCCCACTCCCGCGGCGCGCAGCCACCACGCCACCTGGTTGGCACGGCGGTTCAGGGCGTCGTAGCTGAGACGTGTCCCCCCGGCGACGACCGCCTTCGCGTCCGGCGTCCGCGCCGCCTGCGTCTCGATGCGCGCCACCACACCTTCCGCGAAGGCGACCGGAGGATCGGTCCGGTTGAAGTGCTCCAGCACGCGGACGCGCTCGTCCGGCGAGACCACCTTCAGCTCGGACACGCGCACGGCGGACTCGCACGCGGCGATTCCCTCGAGGAGCGTGCCCAGGTTGGCCAGCGTAGCGGCGATCGTCGCCTCGTCGAAGACTTCCTCGACGTACGAGATCGTGATGCCGATGGTGTCGAGCAGCGCGACGTCGATCATCAGGTCGTAGTTGGTGCGCCCGACCGGTGGCCCTTCCTCGTCGGCAACGCCGAGGACGAACGACGCGGATCGGAAGCCGTTCCAGTCGACCGGCGGGTGCACGTTGATCGCGCTCTCGAACAGCGCCGCCGGCGGCCTGATCGGTGTACGTCCCTGGACGTCGGCGGGGCTCACGTAGCTGTACTGATCGAGATCGAAGAACTGCTGGTGCAGGGCCCGTAGCAGGTCGGCGAGACGAGGATCGCCGCCGAGCTGCACGCGAACGGGCAGCGTGTTGATGAACGGCCCCGCGATCCGCTCGACGCCAGGAACGTCGGCGGGGCGGCCCGCCAGCGTCACACCGAAGACGACGTCCGGCTCGCCGCTGTAACGGGCCAGGAGCAACGCCCACGCCGCGTGCATGATCGTGGACACGGTCACACGTTGCCGGCGCGCCAGGTCCTCGAGCGCGCGGCTCGTGTCGCGGCTCAACCAGCGGTGGCGGGCCCGATGCATCCCGCCGGCCACGCTCGTCGGCGGCCGATCGCGCGGCAGCGGCGTCGGCGCGGCGAAACCCTCGAGGTGTCTCGTCCAGAAGGCCATCGCCTCGTCTCGATCCTGCCGGGCGAGCCAGACGATGAAGTTGCTGAACGGAGGCGTCTCCGGTGCGGGCAGCGGCGCGCCGGACACCAGCGCGTCGTAGATCGCGCACAGCGACTCGAGCAGCATCGCGGCCGTGAGCCCGTCGAGGATGATGTGGTGGAACGTCCAGAGCAACCGCCACTCGTCGCTGCCCAGCCGGACGAGCGCCAGCCGCAGCAGAGGACCGTCGGCGAGGCGGAACGGCGCCCGTTCCGATCGAGCCAGGTCGCGCAGCGCCCGGCGCTGTTCCTCGTCCGGCAGCGCCGTCCAGTCGTAGAACGGGACGCCAATCGATTTCTCCCTGAGCACGATCTGCACCGGCTGGCGCCGCGCCTGCCGGAACACGCTCCGGAGGATGGTGTGCCGGACCGCCAGTTCGTTCCACGCGCGCTCGAACAGCTCCGGAACGACCGCGCCACGCAGCCGCCACAGGCCCTGCTCGACGTAGGGCGCCAGCTCGGGCTCGAGCAGCGTGTGGAAGAACATGCCCTGCTGCACCGGCGAGAGCGCATGGATGTCCTCGACCAGTTCCCGGGGAATCGCGCTCATGCTTCTCCTTCGCTCGCGAGCAGCGCCATCAGCTCGCCCTCGTCCACCTGCGCCGTGACGCGGCTGTCGAGGACGCTGACGTCCGGCCCCGCCGCGATGCGGCCCCGCTGTCGAACGCAGGCAGCCAGCGCGGCAACCGTCTGATGGTCGAAGAGGTCGCGCACCTTGAGCGGCAGGCCGATCGCCCGCAGACGGGCGGCGATGCGGACGCTGGCAATCGAGTCGCCGCCAATCTCGAAGAAGTTGTCGTGGATGCCGATTCGAGGCGTCCCGATCACCTCGCGCCAGATCGCCGCGATCTCGCGTTCGGTCTCCGTCTCCGGCTCGACCGGCTCCGGGCGCACGTCGACGTCGAACGCCGCGAGCGCCTTCCGGTCCACCTTGCCCGTCGCGGTGAGCGGCAGCGCGTCAACGACGATGAAGGCCGACGGGCGCAGGTAGTCGGGGAGACGCTGGACCGCGTGATCGCGCAGCGCCGATCCCAGATCCCGGCCATCGGTCACCACGTACGCGACCAGCCGGGGGGTCGCCGTGCTGTCGTGATAGCGCACGGCGGCGTCACGCACGCCGGGATGCTGCCTGAGCACCGCTTCGATCTCGCCGGGCTCGACGCGGTGACCGCGCACCTTCACCTGCAGGTCGTCCCGGCCGAGGAACTCCAGCGTGCCGTCCGGATGCCAGCGGCCCCAGTCGCCCGTGCGGTACAGGCGCTCGCCGGGGGCGAACGGATTCGGCACGAACCGCTCGGCGGTCGCGTCGGGACGATTGAGATACCCGCGCGCGAGGCCATCGCCGCCGACGCAGATTTCCCCCTTCACCTTGATCGGCACCGGCCGGAGATCCCCGTCCAGCACGTACGCGGTGGAGTTCGCGATGGGCCGCCCGATGGCGATCGCGGGCGCATCGGCCGGCACGCGCTCGACGAGCTGCCACGTCGAGAACGCGGTGTTCTCGGTCGGGCCGTACTCGTTGATGAGGCGCGTCCGCGGAAGCCGTTCGACCGCGCGCCGGAAGTGCGGCACCGACGCGGTCTCGCCGCCGACGATCAGCGTCTCGACGTCTTTCAGGGCATCGGGAATCTGATCGACGACCTGATTGAAGAGAGTCGTCGTCAGATAAAGGACGGTGATGCGCTCGCGCCGCACGACATCGGCCAGCGCCTCGAAATCGAGCACCGTCGAGCGCGGGATCAGCACGAGCCGGGCGCCGTTCAGCAGCGCACCCCAGATCTCGAACGTGGCCGCGTCCCATGCGTACGTGGAGAGCTGAAGGACCGTGTCGCCGGCCCCGAGCGCGATGTAGTCGGCGTTCTGCACCAGGCGCACGACGGCGCGGTGCGGCACCACAACACCTTTCGGTGTGCCGGTCGATCCCGAGGTGAAGTTGACGTACGCGGCGCCCGTGGCGATCGCCGCGCTCGCCGGCGCGGACCGGGGCTCCTTGTCAACCGCCGCCCACTCGTCGTCCAGGCAGAGGACCCCGCCCGCGAAGCCGCCGGCCGTGCGCAGCTCGCCGGCAAGCAATCGTTCCGTCAGCAGGACGGGGCTGGTGATGCCGTCGAGCAGGCTGCGGAGCCGGAGCGGCGGGGTACCCGGCTCGAACGGCACGTACGCGCCGCCCGCCTTCAGCACGGCGAGGATGCCGACGATCATCTCGAACGATCGATCGAGCAGCAGCGGCACCAGAGTGTCGGCGCCGACACCACGGGCGCGCAGCCAGTGCGCCAGCTGGTTGGCTCGCGAGTCGAGGTCGCCGTAGCTGAGGACCGCGGACCCGAATACCAGCGCCGGGGCGTCAGGATTTCGACGGGCTTCGCGCTCGAAGCGCTCGTGGATGCACGACTCGTTCGGATACGGCCGGGCCGTACGGTTCCAGGTGTGGATCACCGCGCGGCGATCGGAAGCCGGCAGCATCTCCAGGTCGCCGATCGCCCGATCGGGGTGGCGGACGGCATCGGCCAGGAGCGTCTCGAAGCACGTCGCGAACCTGTCGATGGTGTCCCGCTCGAAGAGCTCGGCGGAGTGCCCGAACGTCAGCGAGGTCGCTTCCGACGATTCCATGACGCCGAACCAGAGGTCGTACATGTGCGCGGAGATGAAGACGGATGGGCGCTGCTCGATGCGGAAGCCCGGGAGCTGAAGATCGATGCGGGCGACCTGCGACACGCCCACGCGGAGCGCCGCGGCGTTGGGGTCGCGCTCCATCCGCATCTGCCGGAACGCGTCGATGATCGGGAACTCCCGCCGCCGCCGCGCCTCGTCCAGATCGCGGCTCACGGCGCCGGCGAATTCCTGGAACGGACAGCGTGCGTCGAGCTGAATCCGGATCGGCAGCGTGTTGGCGAACAACCCGGCCACATCCCGGAGCTCGGGCGGCCGCGTGGAAAAGGGCTGGCCGATGACGACCTCGCGGACACCCGTGAGCCGGCCGAGCATCATCGCGAACGTCGCCAGCAGCAGGCGATACGGCGTCGCGCGGCAGGTCCTGCCGAGCGGCGCGAGCGCTTCGGCCAGCGCAGGGTCGAGGGTGCGCCAGATCCCGTCCGTGACGAACCGCCGGGACGCAGGCGCCAGCCGATCGCGCGGGAGCATCGCGTCGGACTGTGTCGCGCGCAGCCGATCCAGCCAGTAGGCCTCGTGCTCGTCGAGGCAGCCGCTGCGCTGGCGCGCGTCGAGCCAGACCGCGAAATCGCGGTACTCCAGCGGGAGGGGCGGCAGCGGCTCGACCCCACCGTCCGCATAGCGCGAATACGTCGCGCCGATCTCGCCGATCAGCGCGCCGGCGTGGTAGCCGTCGACGATGAGGTGATGGAAGAGGAGGATCAGCCAGTGCTCGCGGTCGGCGACGCGAACGAGCGCGGCGCGCCACAGCGGGGCCCGGCCGAGATCGAAGGGCTCGCTGTCGATGACCGCGAACAGCTCGAGAAAGCGCGACGTCCGCGCCGACTCGCCGAGGCTGGTGAGGTTCTCGGCGGAGAGATCCTCGTAGTGGAGATCCACGTCCACGTTCGAGACGACGAACTGCCTGGGCACGCCGTCGTGCGCGCGAAACGCGGTGCGCAGCGCCGATTGCCGATCGGCAACCGCCTGCAGGGCCTGCCGGAACAGCGCGCGATCGAGCGTGCCGGTGATGGTCGAGGCGAGCCCGAGGCGATAGAGCGGCGCATCCGCGTGGAGCTGGCATTGGAACCAGATCTCACGCTGCATGAAGGTCAGCGGGTAGTCACCCTGGGCCTCGACGCGCCGCACGCCCTGCGCCTGGTCCCCCACGACTCTAGTGTCTCGTCCCATAAATCCTGTTGCATTCGGCCGGCGCTGCATCCCGCATGGCTGCGTTGCTCCGCCCTCAAATACGCCCAGTATTCTCGGTTGTCGCGCCTTGCCCTGCGGGCGCATCGCCGCCCTCGGTGCTAACAGGCTTTATGGGACGAAACACTAGACCGCGGCCACGTTCGCGATGGGGTCGGGGTCGACCGAGGGCAACGCCGCCAGCGCCGCCGCGACCAGGTGCTCGTATTCGCGGATGAAGAAATGATCGCCCGGCAGCCACCGCACGACGCAGCGCGCCTCGGTGTGCTCCTGCCACGCCTCCAGATCCTCGCGGCTGCAGCTCCCGTCGTGCACGCCGCCGAACGCCGTGATTGGATGCCGCAGCCGGACGACGGGGTCGCACCGGTAGGTTTCGCCAAGCCGGAGATCGGTGCGGAGGATGTCGATGAAGCACTCGACGAGGCCTTCGTTCGCGAAGACCTCGGGCGGAATCCCGTTCAGCGCCCGCACGGCCTCGATGAACTCCGGGTCCGGCAGCGTGTGGATCGGCGTGCTCGTGGACACGCGGTGCGGCGCGCCCATGCCCGACACGACCAGGTGGTGCGGCTCCGGCCCGCCGATCGCCGCCAGCCGACGGCTCAGCTCGAAGGCGACGAGCGACCCCAGGCTGTGGCCGAACAGCCCGAACGGACGATCGAGCAGCGGCCGCATGGCGCCGAGCACCCGCTCGACGAGGACGTCCATCCGATCGATCGCCGGCTCGCTGATGTGCATTCCGCGGCCCGGCAACTCCACGGCCACGACCTCGATCGCCGGCGCGAGCCAGTCGTGCCAGTTCCGATACATCGAGGCGCTGCCGCCCGCGTGAGGGAAGCAAAACAAGCGGAACGGGCTCGAGGTCCTGAGGTTGCGGCGGAACCACCGCGGCTCGGGCTTCGTCGTCGGCGTGGAGGTGTTCATCGGCTCGATCCCCGCGCGACTCACGCGTGTCCGGCGGCGCGCTGCAGCGACTCGCGCACGCTCAGCGGGCGCATGTCGGTCCAGACGTCCTTGATGTGGGCGAGACACTCCGCGCGGGTGCCGCTCTTGCCGGCGTCGTGCCAGCCGGCCGGCGTGTCCCGGTCGGTGGGCCAAATCGAATACTGCTCTTCGTGGTTGACCACGACCTTGAACGTGCGGGTGTCGTCCTCGTCGCTCGCGAACATGGCAGATACCTCCCGGACCGCGGCGGAGGCAAGGTCGGTGCCGGATCGCGCGCGGCGCTGCGCAGGCGGACGAATGGCGGGAAGAGGCGCGCCACAGGTCCGAAGCTGGACGCCGTCGAGTGCCGCGCGTTCCGATTTCGGGTCGAGGAGATCAGGAGGATTGGGAGATCAGGAGGGTTGGAACAGGAGAGCAGGAGGGCAGGAGATCAAAGATCAGGAGAATCAGCGCGCTCGACCAGTGGAACGTCTCTGGCAGGCCGTGGTGTTCGATGCCCAGCGAACTTCGCTTCGACGGAAGGGTCGTCGTCGTGACCGGCGCCGGCAACGGCCTCGGCCGATCGCACGCGCTCGCGTTCGCCACGCGCGGCGCGAAGGTCGTCGTCAACGACGTCGGCAGCGGCCTCACGGGCGGCGGGAGGAGCACGACGGCGGCCGACAAGGTCGTCGAGGAGATCAAGACGGCGGGCGGCGAGGCGGTCGCGAACTACGACTCCGTCGAGGACGGCGCCAGGATCATCCAGACCGCGATCGACACGTTCGGCGGCGTCGACATCGTCATCAACAACGCCGGCATCCTCCGCGACGTCAGCTTCCAGAAGATGTCGGCCGAGGACTGGGACCTCGTCTACCGCGTCCACGTGCTCGGCGCGTTCCGCGTGACGCACGCGGCGTGGAACCACATGCGCGACAAGGGCTACGGCCGCATCATCTTCACCGCGTCGGCCGCCGGCATCTACGGCAACTTCGGCCAGGCGAACTACTCGATGGCCAAGCTCGGCGTCCACGGCTTCTCGCAGACGCTCGCGCTCGAGGGGAGAAAAAGAACGTCCTCGTCAACACGATCGCGCCGATCGCCGGCTCGCGCATGACCGAGACCGTCTTTCCAAAGGAGCTCGTCGAGGCGCTCAAGCCCGAGTACGTCACGCCGCTCGTTGCGTGGCTCTGCCACGAGCGCAGCACCGAGAACGGGCGGGCTCTTCGAGGTGGGCGGCGGCTTCATGGGGAAGCTTCGCTGGGAGCGCGCGGAAGGCAAGATCTTCAGGCTCGGCCGCGAGATCACGCCGGAGGAGGTCGAGGAGTCGTGGGGAGCGATCACGGGCTTCGAGAAGGCCACCCACCCGGTCGACATCGCCGCGTCGATGCAGCCGATCATCGCGAACCTCGAGAGCCGGCGCCGGGGCGGCAACGAGTTCATCGACGTCGACGCGGCGCTCGGCTACGAGTTTCCGCCGCTGACGTCGAGCTACGACGAGCGGGACCTGGCGCTCTACGCGCTCGGCGTCGGCGCGGCGCACAACCCGCTCGACGACACGGACCTCAAGCTCGTCTACGAGATGCACGGCGACGGCTTCAACGCGCTGCCGACCTTCGCGGTCACCCCGCCGCTCAACGTGATGCGGGCAGGCCGCGAGAAACGGCCTGAAGGCGCCGGGCCTCAACTTCGGCCTCGATCGCGTGCTGCACGGCGAGCAGTACACCGAGGTCAAGCGGCCGCTCCCGCGACGGGCGAAGCTGACGCCACCGCGGAAGATCAAGGACATCTTCGACAAGGGCAGGCACGCGCTCGTCGTGTGGTCGGTTTCGACGAGCGACGAGACACGCGAAGAGCTGTTCTACAACGAGCTCACGACGTTCGTGCGCGGCGCGGGCGGCTGGGGCGAAGCGCGACCGCCGGGAGAAGGCCCGCCGGGATCGCCGGCGTGAACGTCCCGCCGGATCGCGCGCCCGACGGGGTCGTGACGGAACGAATCCCCGAGAACCAGGCGCTGCTCTATCGCCTCTCCGGCGACTGGAACCCGCTGCACGCCGATCCGGGCTTCGCGAAGGCATTCGGCTTCGATCGGCCGATCCTCCACGGCCTGTGCACGTTCGGCTACGCGGCGCGCCACGTGATCAGGCAGTTCGCGCCGAACGGCGACCCGCGCTTCTTCAAGAGCATCAAGGTCCGCTTCGCCGAAGCCGTGTTCCCCGGCGAGACGATCAAGACGGAGATGTGGCGCGACGAAGACCGGATCGTGTTCCGATCGTCCGTCGTCGAGCGCGGCAAGGTCGTGATCAGCAACGCGGCGATCGCCTTCCACGCCGAGATCCCGAACGACGCCTCCGGTCAGCGTTTCACTGCTGCCACTTCGAGCCAGCGGCGCGGCAGCGTCGTCACCTCGAAGCGGTCCCAGACGGCCCCGACGGCGTCGATGAGCGCCGCGGCCACGACATCGGACGGGTAGGCGCTCCACTGGGCGGCAAACTCGCCGTAGACGGCGATCGCCTCGAAGTTCGCGCGCGTCAGGTGGACCACGCGCTCGCCGATGTGGACGACCGTGAAGCCGTTTCGATCCGCGGCCTCGGCGTACTCATCCGGCCTCAGGCGCACGGCGGGCAACCGCGCCCGCCCCGTCTTCGGAACATCGCCGGCCTGCTCCGTCTGGTGGCGCCACTCCTTCAGGCGACGCCGGGCTTCCTGGAAGAACTCCCCGTAGAACCGCCGCATGTCTCCGCCGCCCCCCTCGTGGTACGTGGTGTTGAAGGCGAAGACGCCGCGCGGGCGCAGCACGCGGTTGACCTCGCCGATCGCCTGATCGAGATCGTCGAGCAGATGAATCGCGTTGCCGACGATGGCGACGTCGGCCACGCCGCTGCCGAGCGGCAGCCCGCCGGCGGACGCTTCCATCCAGAGACTCCCGGGCCGGCCCGCGCCGGCAATCCGCAGCGAGTCGCGCGCGCGATCGACGCCGACAACGAGCGGTACGCGTGCGGCCGGATCGCGGGCGAGCGCGGCCAGCAGCAGCTCGCTCATGACGCCCGTGCCGCAGGCGAGGTCGGCGACCACGGCCGGCGAGCCGAGGTACGGCAGGATCCCGTCGATGAACGCGGCATTGAGCGCCACGTACTCGGCCTGCGTGGCAAACAACTCGTAGGTCGTCGCGGTGGGCACAGCGGTCATCTCATCTCACCTGCAGTCAGCTCAGCCTCCCAACCCTTTTCCAGCTCGAGCCGCGTGGATCCGGGTTGATCCGCACCTATCCGAGCTCCCCGGCGGTCTTGGAAGCGGCGTTCTTGTGGTCCTGCACCGCGATGCCCAGGCCGAGCGCGTAGCGATGGAACGTCGTCTTCGGCAGGCCGAGGCTCTCGCGGGTGGATCGGACGTTCCAGTTGTGGCGCTCGAGGCGCGACAGAATGAGCTGCCGCTGCATGGCGCGGAGCGCGTCGCGCAGCGTCAGCTCGTCGAACAGCAGCGGGCCCGACTTGGGATTGTGCGCCTGGCGGAACATCTCCGGATAACAGCGCGCGAGCAGGGCGCGATCGATCCGGGCGCCCGGCTTGAGGTGCGTGAGCAGCAACGAGCAGACGCGCGCGATCTCGCGGACGTTCCCCGGCCACGGGTAGCCGACCATCGACCGCATCGCCTCGTCGTCGATGCCGAGCGTCGCCTTGCGCATGCGCATCGCGTGGTGGGCGACGAAGTGCCGGACGAGCCGGGGGATGTCGGCCGGACGGTCGCGGATCGGGTCGATCCGGATCGCCTGCGTCCTGAACCGATCGACGAGGTCGGCCTTGATCAGGCCGTCGGCCATCGCCTCGTCGAGATCGCGGTTGGTCGCGAGCACCACCTGCACGTCGACGCGGATTTCGCGCGTCTCGCCGACCGGCACGATGGTGCGGTTTTCCAGGACGCGCAGCAGCGTGCCCTGCGCCCTCGGGCTGAGCTCGGCGATTTCGTCGAGCAGGAGGACACCGGTGTGCGCGGCCCGGAAGAACCCCACCTCGTCGGCCACGGCGCCGGTAAAGGAACCTTTCTTGTGGCCGAAGAAGCGCGCCGCCGCGAGCTCGTCGCTGATCTCGGCGCAGTTCACGGCGATGAAGGGCCGCCGGCGGCGGGCGCTGTACGCGTGCAGGTAGCGCGCGATGAGATCCTTCCCCGTGCCTTTCTCTCCGAGGATCAGCACCGGGTCCGGATCGACGACGGCGGCCGCCGGAATGTAGGTTTCGTGCAGCCCCCGCCGAAGGGCCTGCGTCTGCGCCGAGTCGCCGATGAGATCGGGCGCGTGCTCCGGCCGTCCGCCGCGGACGAGACCGGCCACTTCCTGCTCGGCGCGGAGCTTCTGAAAGTAGTAGCCGAACAGCCGCGAGATCGCCGCCGCATAACCGGCCACCCATGCGAGCTCGCCGTCCGCCGACAGCGTCACCGGGTGTCCGTCCTGTTGCAGGTACAAGAGAGCGATCGGGGTTTCGCTGCCGTGATCGAGGATCGGGGCGCAGACAATCGCTCTCGCGTGAGCGGCCGGCGTCCCGTTGGCGCCGGCCGGCGGGGTGTGATCGACCTGGACGGTGCCGTTCACGACCGCGGCGCGGATCAGCCCCGTGTGGACACCGTCGGCCGCCTCGCCTCGTTCGCAGGCGCGGACGTGCGCGTCGCTGACGCCGCGGACGAACAGCGCCTGGGTGCGCGGCGAATGCACGTCCGGCACGAGGAGCAGCAAGTACTTGTCGGCGCCGAGGCCGCGTGCCGCGTCTTCGATCGACCGGGACAGCGCGTCCTTTTCCTCCGCCGGCGTGGAGAGCGTGCCGAGCAGCGTGTTCATCGCGCTGATCAGCCGGAGATGATTCCGCGGCGACAGTGGTTTGTCCATTGTGTGGTCACCGAAGGTTGGCGCGGCGCGGCTCGAGGGCGGTGGCCGTCTGGAGGACCACCGCGGGCGGCGCGACTTCCATCTCTCGAATGGTGGCGGGATCGGCGGCCGGCGCGGCAGCGGCCTTGCACGCGGCGGCGCGCAGGATGCGCTTGTCGGATTCGCTGGTAATCCACCGCGCGCCCAGCGACCCGATCAGCATACCGACGAGCAGCTGCAATACCTCGCCGCCCACCGCGGGCGGCGCGGCGTCCCCGGCGAACGCCCACAACGTGCCCGCGCTCACGACCGCGCCGACGACGACGTTGAGCGCGAGGCCCGGCCGGAAGAATCCGGAGCCGGCGCCGGACGCGACGCGTGACGGCCACGGATGCCGGTTGTCGGTCGCGAGGGCGTTCAGCGCGCCCGCCGCTGCTCCTGCTCCGGTTGTGCAAACCAACGCCGAAACGAGGCCGTCCATGGTGCAGCGCTCTCCTCACGATCGCGAACGTCCCGTAGCTGTCCGCGCGATACACGTAGAACGCCGCCGCGGTTGAATTCGTACACGCTGCTCCGCGGTGGACACGCGTACCGAGCGACGCGGTGCACGCCGTCGCGACATGAACACGTGTACCTAACGGCGTGTTGCACGCGGTGCAGCGCTGGACGTCTGTACCGAACCGCGTGTTGCACGCCGTCGCAACGATGAACATGTGTACCTAACGGCGTGTTGCACGCCGCGCAGCGCTGAATGCGTGTACCGATCGGCGTGTTGCACGCCGTCGCGACATGAACACGTATATACGGCGTGGCACGCGGTGCAGCGCTGGACGTCTTACCGAACCGCGTGTTGCACGCCGTCGCGACATGAACACGTGTACCTAACGGCGTGTTGCACACCGCGCAGCGCTGAATGCGTGTACCGATCGGCGCGTTGCACGCGGTGCAGCGCTGGACGTCTGTACCGAACCGCGTGTTGCACGCCGTCGCGACATGAACACGTGTACCTAACGGCGTGGTGCACGCGGTGCAGCGCTGGACGTCTGTACTGAACCGCGTGTTGCACGCCGCGCAGCGCTGAATGCGTGTACCCGATCGGCGTGTTGCACGCCACGTGTAACGTACGGCGTGGGCACGCCGTACGAGGCGCGTATCGAACAATTGCACACCGCTGTAACGGCCCAATACATGTACCGAACGGCGGTTTGCGACGTTCTACTTCAGGGGCCGATCGGTCCACTCGATCTGCGCAGGTGGAGGTAGTACATGGAGACGCTGTTACAGGATGTTCGCATCGGCGTGCGGCGGCTGCGGAAGGATCGCGCCTTCACCGCGCTCGTCCTCGCGGTGATCGCGTTGGGCGTGGGATCGAACACGGCGCTCTACAGCCTGCTCAACGCGACGTTGTTCCGGCCGCTGCCGATCGATCGTCCGGAAGAGCTCGTCGCGCTCTTCACGACCGACGCGCGCAATCCGGGCCGCCTCCCGAACTCCCATCTCAACATCGTCGACTATCGGGATCGAAGCAGCGACTTTGCGGGCATGACGGCGTACACCGTGGCGCCGGTCCGTCTCCAGACCGCCGGGGGCAGCGACGAAGCGACGGCGTTGCTCGTCTCGGGCGACTACTTCTCGGTGCTCGGGGTGCGGCCGGTGCTCGGGCGGACGTTCGTGGCCGAGGAGGATCGCGCGCCGGGCGCGCATCCGGTCGCCGTGATCAGCTACGGCCTCTGGCAGCGGCGGTTTGGCGGCGATCCTGCCATCGCCGGCAAGAGCCTCACGATCAATCGTTTGCCGTTCACGATCGTCGGCGTCGCGCCGCAGGGGTTTACCGGCGTGACGCTCAACATCGCCGATGTCTGGGTGCCGATGATGATGTACCAAGCGGTGCCGACGGGCTTCGACTGGTACAACTCGCGGCGCGGCCTGTTCCTCGGCGCGGCCGCCCGGCTCAAGCCCGGCACGGACCGCCGTCAGGCGCAGGCGAACCTCGACGTGTTGAGCCGGCAGTTGCAGCAGGAGCACCCCGCCGAGAACGACCGGCGCAGCACCGCGCTCGTGCCGCTGCTCGATGCGCGGCTCGACCCGAACGGCAACCGCAGCGTCCTCGCCGCGGTGGGACTGCTCTACACCGTCGTCGCCATCGTGCTGCTCGTCGGGTGCGCCAACGTCGCGAACCTGCTGCTGGTGCGCGGCGCCTCCCGGCGCCGCGAGATTGCCACGCGCCTCGCGCTCGGCGCCCGGCGCGGACGGCTCGTCCGCCAGCTCCTGACCGAGAGCCTCGTCCTCGCGCTCATCGCGGGCGCCGCCGGCGTCCTGCTCGCGTACTGGACGGTGCATGCGGCGGCGGCGAACGTCGCGATGCCGATCGACCGCTCGTACCTCCTCGACGGACGCGTGCTGATCTTCGCCCTGGCGGTGACGCTCGCCGCGGGGCTGGTCTTCGGCCTCGCGCCGGCGGTTCACGCGTCCCGCCCGAACGTCATGGGGATCATCAAAGGCGACGACGCACCGGCTGGGCGGGCCGGCCGGCGCCTCTCGATGCGGCAGGCGCTGTTCGTCGCGCAGGTGGCGCTCTCGCTCGTCGCGCTGGTCGGGTCGGGACTGTTCATCCGGAGCCTGCAGAAAGCGGAGACGGTCGACCCCGGCTTCGAAACGCGCTCGATCCTGCTGGCGGGCTTCGACCTCGGCCGCGAGGGCTATCGTGAAACGGCCGGCCGGCTGTTCGAGGAGCAGCTTCTCGCGCGCGCCGGAGGGATGTCCGGTGTGCGAAGCGCTGCGCTCGCGCAGAACCCGCCGTTCGCGGGCGGACTGTTCCGCACGGTGTTTCTCGAGGGGAACGCCGCCGGCTCGTCGCGCGACGGCGTCGTGGTCCAGACGAATATCGTCGGACCGGGTTACTTCGAGACGCTCGGCATTCCGCTGATTGCCGGGCGCGACGTGAGCGCGGACGACCGCGACGGCGGGCCGGCGGCGGTCGTCGTCAACGAGACGATGGCGAAGAAATTCTGGCCGGCGGAGGATCCGCTGGGCAAGCACTTCCGGTTCTTCGGCGACGCCCGGCCGCAGCAGGTCGTCGGCATCGTCCGCGACACGAAGTACAACAGCCTGATGGAGACGCCGCAGCCGTTCATCTATCGGGCGCTCACCCAGAACTACACGCCGTCGGTGACGCTGCACGTGCGCGCCGCGCGCGATCCGCGGGAGATTGCCGGACCGCTGCGGGCCGCGGTGCAGGAGCTCGACAACACGTTGCCGCTCGCGAGCGTCCGAACGCTCCGCATGCAAATCGACGCGTCGCTTCGGCCGCAGCGCGTCGCGGCCGCGCTGCTCGCGCTCTTCGGCCTGCTCGCGCTCGCGCTGGCGACCATCGGGATCTACGGGCTCACGAGCTACTCGGTCGTGCAGCGGACGCGCGAGCTGGCGATCCGCGCGGCGCTCGGGGCCGAGCCGCGCGCGATTGTCCGGCTCGTGCTCGTCGAGGGGCTGCGCCTGGCCGCGATCGGCGTCGCGATCGGCATCACGATCGCGTTCCTCGCGAGCCGTGCGCTCGCGGGGCTGCTCTTCGGCGTCAGCCCCGCCGATCCGGCGACCTTCGTCACCACGTCCCTGGTGCTGGCCACGGTGGCGGCCGCAGGCTGTTATCTCCCCGCGCGCCGCGGGACGAAGGTCAATCCGATCGTAGCGCTCCGCTCGTAGCTAAACCAGCGACGACGGCGCGGGCAGCTCTAAATGAAGGCCTGCGCCCGTACCACGATGTACGGCGTTTGCGCGCTCAGAAAAACACGTGGGCGACCTCGGACTCGAGGTCCCAATAGATGATCGCGATCGCGGTCAGGTCGAACGCGGCATGCGCACACATCAGCATCCAGATCCGCCCGGTCACCGCGTAGACCGTGCCGAACACGAGCCCGACGATCGTGGCCTGCTGGACGCCGGCGACGCCTTGCTCGAGGTAATGGATCGATCCGAACAAGGCGGACGTGATCAGGACCGTCGCGGTTCTTGCGCCACGGCTCCTGCCGAAGAGCTTGCCGAATCGTTCGAACAGATACCCGCGAAAGACGGTCTCTTCCCCGAAGCCGGCGATGACCACGACCTGGAGCGCGAGCGCGACGGCGGCGGTGGGGTTCCCCGCCAGATACCGGTACGCCTGGTTGATCGGATCCGCGCCGAGCAGCGGCATGACGATCGTCTTGAGCAGGAACTTCATCGCGACGCCAAAAACAATTCCAACAGCCACGCCTACGGTCCAGCTTCGGGGGCGGACGTAGCCGATCTCGCGCCACGGCGTGCGCGACAAGCTCGTCCAGGCCAGCACCAGCACCGCGCTGAGGGGGGCCAGGATCTGCCCGGCGGCGATGACGACGACCGCAAGGATGCCAAGCGGGCCGAATCCGCGCAGATCGTCGGCGACACGATCGTGCGATGGCTCCGTGGCCGGGTCCATCACGTCGCCGTTCGTCCTACAAGCTGCAGCGAGGTCATCAATAGGAACCGCGCTCGGAACTTTCGCATACGCGCAAAGCATTTTCTTCATGTCTCGAACAAAAAAATCTATGTAAACGCTTCGATCTTTTTCACCGTCGTCATCGATTTGGGTATATCGTGCTCAGTCTCCAACAGGGGGAATCGAGTTCCCGCTGGCGCGACCGACGTTTTGTTGAATTGAGTAACGCCGAATACCCGACTCGACCGAATTATCTGGACGCGACTGGCTCAGCAGTTGCTCTCACGGACGGGCATCACTATGGCTCGAACTCCCAAACAGTCGGGGGAGCTGTCTCCGCTCGCCGCGCTTGCGTCCGCCGAGTTGCTCCGCCGCGCTCGCACCGGTGAAACTCAGGCGCTCAGCCAACTTTTTGCCCGTTACCTCCCGCATCTCCGCCGCTGGGCGCATCGCCGTGTGCCGGCGTGGGCGCGGCACGGCGTCGACACGGGCGATCTGGTCCAGGAAACGCTGCTGAACACGATCCCCAACCTCGAGGCCTTCGAGCCGCAGCGGGAAGGCGCCCTGCTCCGTTACCTTCGCCGCACGCTGGTCAACCGCGTGCGCGACCAGTTTCGGTACGCGGCGCGGCACCCGTCGCCGAACGAGCTCACCGACGCGTTCGTCGACTCGCAGGCGTCGCCGCTCGACGTCACCGTCAGCCGCGAAAACCACCGGCGCTACCGGGCCGCCTTGAAGCGCCTTCGCGCGGCCGATCGGTCCGCCATCGTGGCGCGCATCGAGCTGGGCTACACGTACGAACAGCTCGCGCTGACGCTCCGGAAGGCCACCCCGGAGGCCGCCAGGCTCGCGGTCCGGCGCGCCCTTCTCCGCCTGGGCGACGAGATGCGCCGTGCCTGACCCACACAGGACGATCAACTCGCTCGTCACCGCGATCGCCGACGGTGCGCGTGTGGATTGGGGCTTTGTGGAGCGCGCGGGAACCCGCGGCACGAATTCCGATCTCGTTCGTCAATTCAGGATCATTGCCGCCGTCGGCGCCGGCAACCGCGACACCGCGCGGGCAGCAGGTCCGGCGTGGCCTCGCGCGCTGTCGGCCGCATGGGCGACGGTCGTCTGGGTCGCAGGCGCGAAGGTAGCCGTGGCGGCGTGGGCCGCGTTCGCATCGGCTTCCCTGCCGGCACTGTGGCCCTTCGCCCTGATCCTCCTCCTGTTCGGTCTGTCCGGGACCCTGCTCATCGCGGGCGGAACGGACGATCGTCGCGTGCGATCGCTCGGCGCGTTGTACATCATCATCGCCTCGGCATTCGCCAGCCCGTTGATGCCCCAGTCCGACGCGGGCATCGCGGGCGCGTACATCGGGGAGCTCCGCAGACTTCCGTTCGACGCGTTCCTCCCTCTGGCGCTCTGGCTGTTCGTCGGCTCGTTTCCTGCCGAACCAGCCGGACGGCTCGCGCGGCGCCTGACGGACGGGTTCGTGGCCGGATCGGCGTGTGTGGGGACGCTGCTGTTCACGTCCAGCGCCTGGCGGGTTGAGGGGATCGCCGGAGCGTGGCGCGTGCTCGAGCCCGATGCGCCGGCGCCGGCCTACTGGCTGATGCTCTTCGCGGCAACCGCCGCCCTTCCCTACCTCGCGTGGAGATTGCGAGTCGCGACGGTGGAAGCGCAGCCACGCGGAGCGCTGGTCATCGCCGCCGGCATCACGCCGATCCTCTTGACCGTCATCGCGACGCCATGGCTCCCGGCGCCCGGCGATCCGTTCCATCGCGTCGCGATCGGATGGGTGTTGTACGGTGCGCTCCTCTCCGTCATCCCGAGCACCGCGTACGCGGTGGTCGTCCACCGCGCCCTGGACGTGCGCCTCACCCCGCGCAAGACGATCCAGCATGCCCTCGCCAGGTACGGCGTGTGGATTGCCAGCGTCGTGCCGTTGACCTACCTGGTTGCGGATATGTATCTGCACCGCGCCAGCATGACCGCGGAGCTCGAGGTTCACGGTCAGCCGACCGCGCTGTTCGGCCTCGCCCTGGCCGGCTTCGCGATCCTGATGTTCCGGGAGCGGCTGCTGCAGGCCGTCGACGGCTGGTTTCTTCGAGGCGCCGTCGATTACGCGGAAGCGCTCGCGCGGATCGAGCACGGGCTCCGCGACGCCCGGAGCGTCCGCGAGATCGCCGGGCTGCTCGCGGGCGAGATCGACCGCGCCATCCATCCGGCGGCGATCGCGGTGTTCCTGGTCGACGAGGACGGAAACGAGCTCGTCGCGCTCGATGGGACGGGCCGGCCGCTGAGCACGAAGTCGGTGCTCGTGGAGCTCTTGCGTCTGGTTCGCGGCGACATCCAGTTGCACGCGCAGGCCGACGGCCCGATGGCGCGCCTGCTGCCGAGCGCCGATCGCGCGTGGCTGGCTGACGAAGGGTTCACGCTGCTGTGTCCGCTGATCGATTCGGCCGACCGTCTCCTTGGCATGATCGCGCTCGGCGAGCCCATGGCCGGGTTGCCCTATGGCAAACAGGATCGCCACTTCGTCAGGGCGATCAGCGGCCGCGCGGCGATCCAGCTCGAGAACCGCTGGCTGCGGGAGTTCGCGGGCGATGACCGCGATCGCCCCCAACAGTCCGGCGCGGTCGCAGCCGTCAACTGGGACAACGAGCCGGGCGCCCAATGCCCCGAGTGCGGCGCGATGTGGTCGGGCACCGTGGCGATCTGTTCCTGTCGCACGCCCACCGTTCCGGCAGCGCTGCCAGTCGTCGTCAAAGGCAAATTCCGGGTGGAACGGCTGATCAGTTCCGGCGGCATGGGCATCGTCTACCAGGGCATCGACGAAACACTCGGCCGCAGGGTCGCCATCAAGACCCTTCCCGGCATGGCGCCGGACCGCGCCGCGGGCCTGCAGCGCGAGGCCCGGACGATGGCATCGGTGCTCCATCCGAACCTCGCGCTGATCTTCGGAGCGGAACACTGGCGTGGCAAGCCGCTGCTGATTGTCGAGTACCTGGAGGGCGGAACGCTGGCGGACTATCTCCAGCGGGGCGTGCTGCAGGTCGAAGAAGTCGTCGATCTGGGCATCGTGCTCGCCGACGTGCTCGACCGGGTGCACGCCTCGGGCGTCCTCCATCGCGACATCAAGCCGAGCAACATCGGCTACACACGCGACGGCATCCCGAAGCTGCTCGATTTCGGCGTGGCGGCGATGCTGGACCGCGGGTTGACGCCGGCGGCCGAACCGGAGCTCATCACCGACATCATCGAACGATCGCAGCCGCTGCAGACGTTTGCGACGTCCACGTGGCGCGTCGTCGGCACGCCGCTGTACCTCTCGCCCGAGGCCGTGGCCGGGCAGGTCCCGCAACCGTCGTTCGACCTGTGGGGCCTCAGCCTGGTGCTCTACGAAGCGCTGACGGGCCGCCATCCGTTCGCGGACGAGAGCGTCGCTCACGTGATCGCGAGGATTCAAGCGACGAAGATCCCCGACGTCCGCGATTTCCGCCCCGATTGTCCCCCGGAGCTGGCCGCGCTCCTTCACGACAGCCTCTCGCCGGTTCTCGTGCGCCGTCCCGCGACCGCGGGCGAGTTGAGAATCCGCCTTCAACGGCTCCGCGCCGGCCTGAACACCACGTCGTTCTGATTCCTCCGTACCGCGGGCGGACCCGGCCGCCAACATCGCGTCCCGTTTTCGGCCCCGGCGCGAATCCGCGGTCCTGCTGATTCGAATTCTGCCGACACGAGGGCAGGATGTTCCCTCATCAGTCTGGCACTTGCCTTGCCCCCGCTGGTCCGGCGGCATTACCCATGAACTTTGCGGATTGGTCCGACGAGAACGTCCGTCGATTCGGCGACTACGACGCGGTGGTGGCCAACGATCGCGCGTGGACGAACGGCGTCCTGCACGACCACGCCTGCCGGCTCGCGAGCGGGCTGCTCGAGCTCGGCGTGGCGCCCGGCGATCGCGTCGCCCTGCTTCTCCCGAACTGCGTCGAGATGGCGATCGCCTTCGCGGCGATCCTGCGGAGCGGAGGCGTGGCGGTTCCCGTGTTTGCGAGCGCCTCGGCCGACGAGATCGCGCGCATCGTGGCGCTCTCCGCTCCCGCGGCCATCGTGACGAATCCCGGCCTGGTCCCGGCGGTACAGGCCGTGGCGAAGACGATTCCCGTCAGGATAGTCACCGGCGCCAATGCCAATGATGAACCCGGGGACTGGATCGGTTTCGATCGGCTGATCGGCCGGCATCATCCGTTGACGGCCTCGGTCCCTCGAGAAGGGTCTGACCCCGCGGTCATCTGCTATACGAGCGGCACGTCGGGAACGCCCAAGGGTGTCGTGCACACACATGCGGGGCTGCACGCGCGCCACGGTGGCGCGCCGCGGCGAGCGTCGGCGAGGCTCCTCATGGCGCTGCCGCTGCACACGCTCGGGGCGATCACGCTCAGCGGGCGGCTGGCCCATCAGTGGACGGTGATCCTTCTCGAGAAGTTCGAGCCCCGGTCCTTCCTGTCGGCCATCGACCGCCATCGCGTGACGACGATCGTGCTGATGCCGTCGATGGGCGAAGCCCTGATCGCCCTGCCGGACCTCGAGCCGTACAGCCTTTCGTCCTTGCGCGACGTCTTCATCACGGGCGCGGACGTCCCGGCGCCACTCATCGCGAAGCTCTCTTCCGTTCTGCGCATCACTCCGTCGGTCGCGTACGGAATGACCGAAACCGGAGGTGGGATCTCTGCGGGCGGCGCGGCGAAGAAGGGTTCGGTCGGTCGAATCCTGAAGGGTGTCGACGTGAGGATCGTAGACGAGCGCGGGCGCGAGCTCCGTCGCGGCGAAGTCGGCGAGATCCACGTCAGGACGCCGTGGATGGGCTCGGGGTACTACCGTCAGCCGGAGGAAACGGCGGCGGCCTTTGCCGACGGCTGGCTTCGAACGGGAGACCTGGGATACCTGGACGAGGATCGCGAGCTGTTCCTGGTCGGCCGGCAGAAAGAGCTGATCATCCAGAGCGGGGTCAAGGTCGCGCCACGCGACGTCGTCGAAGTGGTTCGACGCCTGCCCGGCGTCGAGGAATGCGCGGTCGTCGGCGTGCCGCATGCGGTGCTCGGGGAACAGGTCGTGGCGTGTGTCGTTCGCCGCGCGGAATCTCGAGTCACCGGTGACGAGATCCTCGCCCACTGCCGCGCGCATCTCGAACCACGGAAGGTACCGGTGCGCGTGTGGTTCTGCGCGGAACTGCCGAAGACACTGAACGGCAAGATCAAGGTCCGGGAGCTCCGCCAGCGGTTGATGACCCGGCAGGCGGCCGTGATCGAGACGGACCTGGTTCGGCGGCTTCGGTCGGCGGTGCCCGCGCAACGGCTGCCACTCCTCCGCGACGCGGTTCAGGAGCAGCTCCGCGAGATCCTGCCCGCACGTCCATCGGCGTCGCGTCCGCTGCCGATCGCCTGCGGCGCCACTTTCGGCGAGCTCGGACTGGACTCGCTCCGGGTGGCACAACTGGGACACGCTCTCGATGAAGCGCTCGGGCGTCCCATCGCCCCCACGCTCCTCTTCAGCCATCCCACGGTTGACGCGCTGTGTCGCCATCTCGTCGCGGAAATCGCCGGCGCGTCTCCGGCGCCGGTGCACGCGCCGGTGCGCCACGTTGCGGCCCGTGAGCCCGTGGCGATTGTCGGCTTCGGCTGCCGTCTGCCGGGAGGCGCGGACACGCCCGAGCAGGTACCTGGTCGCTTCTAAAGAACGGTGTCGATGCGACAGCGGAAATCTCCCGATGGAACGTGGACGCGCTCTACGACCCCGCGCGCGGCACCGCCGGCCGGATGTACACGCGACGGGCGGCGCTGCTCGAGAACGCGGACATGTTCGACGCCGAGTTCTTCGGCGTCAGCGCGCGCGAAGCCCGCAGGCTCGATCCGCAGCACCGGCTCGTGCTCGAAGTCACCTGGGAAGCTCTCGAGCATGCCGGCTACGATCCCTGCGGCCTGTCCGGCGGCCGGACCGGGCTCTTCCTGGGCATCAACAGCTCGTCGTCGGCGGGAGGCGCCGGCCTCGGCGCGGCCCCGTCCATGGCCGTCGGGCGCGTGTGCCACTTCCTGGACCTGCGCGGTCCCGCGGTGGCGATCGACACGTTGTGCTCGTCGTCGCTCGCGGCGATTCACCACGCCGTCCAGAGCCTTCGCCTCGGCGAGTGCGACATCGCCGTGACGGGCGGCGTCCAGGTGATCGGGTCGTTGCGATCCTTCGTGGGTCTCAGCGAGATGAGCGTGATGGCGGCCGACGGGCGGTGCAAGACGTTCGATGCCGGCGCGGACGGGTTCGGACGCGGCGAAGGGTGCGTGATGATCGTCCTCAAGCGCCTCGCGGAGGCGCAGGCCGATCGCGATCGCATCATCGCCGTGGTTCGAGGCAGCGCCGCGAGGCACGACGGCCGCAGCTCGAGCCTGACCGCGCCCAACGGCCGCGCGCAGCAGGAAGTGATTCGCGCGGCGCTCGACGACGCGGACGTCCTGCCGGAAGACGTGGACTATCTCGAGGCGCACGGGACGGGGACGGCGCTCGGCGATCCGATCGAGCTCGAAGCGGCGATGTCGGTGTTTACCGGACGCTCGCGGCCGCTCGTCGTCGGCTCGGTCAAAACCAATATCGGCCACCTCGAGACCGCTGCGGGCGCGGCCGGCCTGATGAAGGTGGCCCTCGCGCTCGAGCACGCCGAGATTCCCGCGCACCTGCATTGCCATACGCTGAATCCTCTCCTCGAGCCGCTCTCCTCGACATTCGTCATCCCGGGGACGTCGCAGCCGTGGCCGCACCCGGCAGGACGCCGCCGCCTTGCCGGTGTGACGTCGATGGGCCTCAGCGGTACGAACGTGCACGTCGTTCTCGAAGAAGCGCCCGCGGCGGCACCGGTCCGCACGGAGAATCCCGCTCGCGCGGACGTGACGGTGCTGGGACCGCCGCCGCTCCTGCTCTGCCTGTCCGCACGGTCAGAGGACGCGCTGCGGCAGCAGGCGCTGCGCTTTGCCGATCATCTCGAAGGCGTGGAGCCAGCGGCGTTCGCGGACCACTGCTTCACGGCCAACGCCGGGCGCTCGCACTTCGCCTGCCGCGTCGGTGTCGTCGCGCGGACGCCCTCAGGCGCCCGCGAACAGCTGCTGGCGTACGGGCACGGGACAACGCCGGAGTCCACCGGGAAGCGCCCCAAGGTTGCGTTCCTGTTCACCGGCATCGGTTCGCAGTACGTCGGGATGGGCCGGCAGCTTTACGAGACCGCGCCGGTCTTCCGTCGGGCGATGCAACGCTGCGCCGAGATTCTCCACCCGTTGTTGCCCCGGCCGCTGATGAACGCGCTGTATCCCGATCCGCCGGAAGGGCCGGCCGCGCTGCGGCTCGATCGCATGGAGCTCGGCCAGCCCGCGCTCTTCGCCCTCGAATGGTCGCTGTGTGAGCTCTGGCGATCGTGGGGCGTCGAGCCCGACACCGTCCTCGGTAGCGACGTCGGCGAGTGCGTCGCGGCGACGGTTGCGGGGCTGATGACGCTCGAGGACGGTCTCACGTTGACGGCCGCGCGCGGCCGCGCGACGGCGTCGCTGCCACCGAACCGGCGGCTGGCCGCCGTGCGGGATCGATCGCGAACGCCCGTAACGGATCCGATCGTGAGCGATTTCGAGCACGTGGCGGCCGGGATCGGCTACTCGCCCCTCCGCCTGAACTTCGTGTCGATGCTGACAGGAAAGCCGGCAACGTCCGGCGAGCTGTCGCGTCCGACGTACTGGTCCCGTCAGATGCGTGAGCCGGTCCGGTTCCCGGCCGGCATGGCGTCGTTGGCCGACATCTTTGTCGAGATCGGCCCGCAGGCCGTGCTCGCCGGGACCGGTCGTGACTGCCTCGGGGATGCCGCCGGCTCCCGCGTCTGGGTGCCGTCGCTCCGGAGAGATCGGGAAGACCGCGAACACATTCTCGAAAGCCTGGCCGGCCTCTACGTGCGTGGCGTCGATCCCGACTGGCGCGGCTTCTACGCGGACAGCGCGTTACGTCGCGTGGCGCTGCCCACGTACCCGTTCCAGCGAGAGCGATTTGGGACCAGGGCGCCGGCCCGAGACACGCGGGATGCCGAGGCGATCGAGGCGCCCCGTCCGGCAACGCCACGCCACGCGATCGCTTCGATGGAGCCGCTCATCGAATCCGTACGCCGGCACGTCGCCGAGATCGTCGCGCAGCCGCCGGAGTCGCTGTCCGTTGACCAGAACTGCCTGGACCTGGGCATGGACTCCCTCGGCGTGCTGGACTTCGTGGCGGCGATTCGGCAGACGACCGGGATCGCCTGCACGGCGGACGACTTCATGGCGAGGCCGACCATCGCGGGCTTTGCCAGCCACATCAGCGATCGGATGCAGCCCGGGCCCGATGCGCAGGTCCTGAGCGAGCCCAGGAGCGCGCGAGTCGAAGGACGGCTCGTGGTGTTGAACGATCGGGGCCTCCGGGCGCCGCTCTTCTGCATGCATCCGGCGGGTGGTCAGGTCACCGCGTACCTGCGGCTCCGGGCCCTCCTCGGCGACGATCAGCCGCTGTTCGCGCTCCAGTCACGCGCACTTCACAAAACAGAGGACGAGCACGACACGCTCGAGTCGATGGCCGTCGAGTACGCCACGCTCGTCCAGAGCGTCCGCACGCAGGGGCCGTACCGCCTGCTCGGGTGGTCGATGGGCGGGTTCATCGCTCACGCGGTCGCGGTCGAGCTCGAGCGGCGCGGCGCACGAGTCGAGATGGTCGGGATGATCGACGCGATCGTGCCGCGCGCGAGCGCAGAGCCGAGACCGGCGTCGGACGAGCTCGCCCTGGCGCTGACGGCCATCATCGCCGAGGCCCAGCCGGCGGCCGCGGCGACGGGCCTGGGTGCAGCGGATCTCGAAGCGGTGCGCTCCGTTGCGCGCGCGGACCTTCTCGCGTGGTGCGAGACGCGGAGCCGCATTCCGGCCGGGACCTTCTCGAGCCAGGCCTTCGAGGCGAGGCTGAACCTCTATCAGCGGCATTTCCGGCTCGTTCGCGACTACCGGCCGGCGACCGTCGACGCGCCGATCGTGGAATGGCTCGCGAGCTCCCTGCGCCGCCCGTATGACTGGTCGCAGCACACCCGGGCCGGCGCCGTCGGGAAGTTCGTCGGCGGCCATCACTTCTCCGTGATGCAGCCTCCACACATCGATCTGATCGCCGCCGATCTCGAATCCAACCATGCACGGCACGCGGTCGGTGCGACCTCTTAGATGGGAACTGGTTTTCAACGATGACCATGACTGCGACGGCGACGGCGCCCGCGACCGATCGGTTCAGCCACGCGAAGGCCGAACTGGAGTTCGCCTACGAGCGCGTACCCTTTTACAAAGACCATCTCGAGTCCGCCGGGTTGACGCCGCAGTCGGTGCGCGGGCCCGAGGACTTCAGGCACGTGCCGCCGACGCGCAAGGCGGACTATCGCCGGCATTTCCCCATGGGCGTTCTGGCCCGTGGGAAGACGCTCAAGGATCCCGAGGTACTGCTGCCGCGGAGCTCGGGCAGGACCGGCGAGAGACTGGTGACGGCGAGGTACGTCCGCGATACGGAGCAGCGCCTGGCCCGGACGTTGAGCGTGAATCAGCCTGCGCTGGCGCGCGCCATGAGCCGGCGCCGGGATCCGATCTGCATGTACGGTCCGCCGGCCTGCTCGGACGTCGACTGCGCCAACCCGCTGCGCAGCATGAGCGAGCGCACGCTTCCGAACGGGATCCTCGCGCTGCCCGTCGCCCACGATCTGACGATGACGCCCGCGCGCATGCTCAATCAGGCGATTGACGAAATCGGGGCGTTCGGCGCCACGACCTTGATCGTCGCCGGCGCCCACGTGTCGTTCCTCCTTCGTGCCTACGCGGCGCGGAACGTTCCGCCGCCGCCGATGAGGCTCGGCCTGGCGACGTTCACGCCGTTGACCGAGTTGAGCCGCGCCCACTGGCGCGCCTTCTTCGGCCGCGCGCCGATCGTGAACCTGTTCGACATGACGGAGTTCGGATCGATCGGCGCCGAATGCCCGGCCGGCCGGATGCACATCAACTCGGAGTCCTACTATCCGGAGCTGATGCGCGACGACGGCCTGCCGGCGGCTCCCGGCGATCTCGCGGAGCTGTACGTGACCAGCATCGGCGATCGCTTGTGCCCGCACGTGCGCTACGCGACCGGCGACTTCTTCCGCGTGCTGGATGGCTGCGCCTGCGGCTCCACCTGGCCCGCGGTGAGCATGGAAGGGCGGCGCGTCGACTTCCTGTCGCGGCACGACGGAACGCCGATCACGCCCGGCCAGGTGTCGGCGGCGGTCGGCGCGCCGGCCGGCGTCGATCTGTATCAGGTGGTGCAGGACTCGAAACGCCATCTTCAGGTGGGCCTGCTCACGAATGCGTCTTACCGGCAGACCACCGCCGCAGAGCTCGTCGAGCGCCTGCGCGACTTGTTCGGCGATCTGCCGGTTCGAGTCGAGCCCGAGAGCTACCTGCCGAGCGAACGATCGGGAAAGTTCCTCCACTGCCGCTCGGAGGCGGCCCACTCATGATCGCCACCACTGTCGCCAACCTCAAAGCGGACTTCCCGGTGGCGAACCGCGTCGTCGGCGGTTCACCGCTGGTGTATCTCGACAGCGCGGCGACGTCGCTCAAGCCGCAATGCGTGATCGACGCGATCGTCCAGTACTACAGCGAAGTCGGCGCGAACATCCATCGCGGCAAGCACATGCTGAGCGAGATCGCCTCGGTCCACTTCGAGAGGACGCGCGTCAAGGTGGCGCGGCATATCGGGTGCGCCGCGCCCGAGGTCGTCTTCGTCCAGAACACCACCCAGGCGCTCAACATGGTCGCATTCGGACTGGCGCTGCGGCCCGATACCGATCTCGTCGTGATCCAGGGAGAGTCGCACCATTCGGCGATGCTGCCCTGGCGCCAGCATGCCCGCGTCGAGCACGTGAACGTCACCGCGCGCGGGACCGCCGATCTCGAGCACTACGAAGCCCTGCTGAAGGCGCGCCCGCGGGTCGTCGTGCTGACGCACTGCTCGAACGTGACGGGCGTCTACGCGCCGATCGCCGACATGGCGCGCCTCGCGAAGGACGCCGGCGCCCTGGTCGTCGTCGACGGCGCGCAGTCCATTCCGCACCGCCCGTTCCGGTTTCACGGCAGCGACGTCGACTTCCTCGCCTTCTCCGGCCACAAGATGCTGGGGCCGACGGGCATCGGGGTCCTCTGCGGGCGCATCGACCTGCTGCGCACGCTCAGGCCGATGAGCCGCGGCGGCGGCACGGTCGACTGGGTCGAATACGATTCGGAGCGCCTGCGCGAGCTGCCGCACGCGCTGGAGGCAGGGACGCCCGACATCGCGGCCGTCTACGGCCTGGGCGCCGCGATCGACTACCTCGATTCGATCGGCGCCGACTTCGTCACCGCGCACGATCGCGCGCTCTCGACTCTGATGCGCGCCGAAGCCGCGCGCCGCGACGGGCTCGCGTTCGTGGCCGGGGATCCAGGCGCCGACTGCTCCGCGATCCTGAGCCTGTCGATCGCCGGAAGCTCGATGTCGGAGATCGCCCGCGCGCTCAGCGACTCCTACGGAATCATGTGCCGCTCGGGACACATGTGCTGCCAGCCGTTCGTCAACGCGCGCTTCGGCGGCGAGGTGCTGCGCGCGTCCGCGTACGTCTACACCACCGAGGACGACATCAAACGCTTGTTCGAAGCGCTGGACGAAGTTCGCGCTTATCTGTAGCCAACCGGAGGCCGGCCCACGCCGGAGAAAGAGGGACTCGCCATGAACCTGGGACCCGGGACCTTACGCCGCGGCGGGGGCCGTCGCGTCGCGCGACCATCGACCTCGAGGCGGCTGAGCACGACCCTTGCCGTCGTGTGCGTGCTTTTCAGCCCGGCGGCCGCCCGCGCCGACGCGGTCCTCGACTGGAATGCCATCGCGGTCTCCGCCACGACCAATCCCGATCCCTATCGTCAGGTTCGTATCCTGTCGATTACGCAGCTGGCGGTGTTCGAGGCCGTCAACGCCGTCACCAGGAAGTACCGAGCCGTACCTCGGAACCATCGCGGCGCCGCCCGGCACGTCGGCCGACGCCGCCGCCATCGCGGCGGCCCATACCGTGCTGAAGAACTACCTCGCGCCCGGCGTAGGGCCGGCGCTCGACGCCGCCCGCGCCAGCTCGCTGGCCGCCATCCCGGACGGCACGGCCAAAACGCGCGGCATCGCCCTCGGCGAAGCGGCGGCCGCGGCGATGATTCTGCTGCGCGTCAACGACGGCTCGGGGACCCCGGAATTTCACATGCCGCCGACGCTCGACCCGGGTGAGTGGCAGTTGACGCCAAGCTGCCCGCCCGTTGGTGGGTTGTTTCTCCACTGGCGTAACGTGACGCCGTTCGGCATCCGCAGCGTCGATCGGTTCCTCCTGGATCCCCCGCCCGGCCTGACGAGCAGAAGGTATACGAAGGACTACATCGAGTTGACGAAGGTCGGCAGCGTCGACAGCACGGAGCGGCCGCCGGATCGGGTGGTCGTGGCGCAGTTCTGGGCCGTGACCACGCCCGCGCACGCGCTCAACATGGCGGCCCGGCAGATCGCCGTCGCCCAGGGCCGATCGATGACCCACAGCGCGCGCGCCCTCGCGCTGATCAACATGGCGATCAACGACAGCCTGATCGCCTCGTTCGACAACAAATACCACTACAACTTCTGGCGTCCGGAGACGGCGATCCGGGCCGGCGACACAGACGGCAACCGGAGAACCGACCCCGATCCTTCCTACAGGCCGTTCATCGTCACCCCGTGCTTTCCGAGCTATCCGTCGAACCACGCGAGCGGGACCTACGGCGGCCTCGAGGTGCTCGGCCGAATCTACGGCACGCGCCATCATGCCCTGACGCTCACGCACCCCCTGGTTCCGGGCGTTGCGCTGCATACTCCAACCTGAATGGAATCGGAACAGACGTTGACGACGCGCGCATCTTCGGCGGAATCCATTTCCGGTTCGATCAGGAGGAAGGCGCACGGCTGGGAGGGAACGTGGGTGGGGCCGTCTACCGGCGCAACCTCCAGCGCGACCATCGCCGCCCGCACGATCGGGAAGAGGATTGCGACGATCACGACGACCACTGGAGATGAGCCGGTGAGCCTCGACTGTCCGGCGCCTCTCGCGGGAGCCAAGCCAGCCGCCCTTCGACTCGCGTAATGCGATGCGCTCGCTCAGGCAGGCGCCCCCTGCGGCGAGCGAAGCGAGCCGCCTGCGGTGAATGTGGCCTACCGCTCCCGTGTTCCGACGGAATACGGGAGCGGATTTTCCTCCTCGTCCCTTCCAGAAAGGCCCCCCGCGGGTTACCGGTGGCTCCCGCCGCTCGATGTCGGAGATCGCGCGCGTTTTACGATCTGTGGGTATGATGCGCTGTCTCGACACACGAGCTAGCGGTTTTGTGTGCCAGCGCCCGCTTCGGGCGGCGATGTCCTGCGCGAGTCCGCGGGCCTGGCCGCTCCGGCAATGACGTCTGGCCGGTCGTGTATTGCGTGATGCGATGCGCGGCCTGTTTGTTGGTAACGCACTCGGAGGCCGGCTGGCGCCGGAGGAAAGGGTACACGCTATGACCTTGGAATTCGAGAGATTGAAGGTGAAGGGGATGTCGCCGGCGAGGTGGGTGGGGGCCGTGCTCGCGGTTGCGTGCGTGCTGTTCAGCCCGGCGGCCGCACGCGGCAACGATGCTGTTCTGGAGTGGAACGCAATCGCGGTCAACGTCACGGGCAGCCAGGGCCCGTTCGTTCAGGCCCGCCTGCTGTCGATAACGCAGCTCGCGGTGTTCGAGGCCGTCAACGCAATCACGGACGCGTACGAGCCGTATCTTGGAACGATCGTCGCCCATCCACGCGCGTCACCCGACGCCGCGGCCATTGCCGCGGCACACACGGTGCTCAAGAATTACCTGAACGCCATCCCGGGAATGGGGGCAGCGCTCGACGCCGCTCGTGCGACCTCGCTGGCCGCGATACCCGACGGCTCCGCCAAGACCCGCGGCATCGCAGCGGGTGAGGCGGCCGCCGCGGCCATGATCACGCTGCGCCTCGACGACGGTTCCGCGCCGCCGGAGTTCTACATGCCGGAGTCGGTGGATCCGGGTGTCTGGCAGCTCACGCCGAGTTGTCCGGGGGCCGGCGGAGTGTTTCTGCACTGGCGCAACGTGACGCCGTTCGGCATCCGGAGCGCCGACCGGTTCATCCTGGATCCCCCGCCGGCGATCACCAGCCGGAAGTTTGCGAGGGACTACAACGAGGTGAAGAGGGTCGGCGGCGTCGGCAGCACGGAGCGGCCGGCGGATCGCGCGCTGGTGGCGCAGTTCTACGCCGCCTCTTCGCCCGGCATGGTGTTGAACGCAGCCGCGCGGCAGGTGTCCGTCGCGCAGCGCCGTTCGCTTTCTCACAACGCGCGGGCGCTCGCCTTGCTCAACATGGCCATCAACGACAGCCTCATCGTGTCGTTCGCCACGAAGTACACCCACAATTTCTGGCGCCCCGAAACCGCGATTCGCGCGGGCGATACGGACGGCAACCCGCGCACCGACCCCGATACGACGTTCGCACCCTTCATCGCCACGCCGTGTTTCCCGAGCTATCCGTCGAACCACGCGAGCGGGACCTACGGCGGTATCGAGCTGCTCGAGCGCATCTACGGGGCCGGCCGGCACGCCATCACGCTGTCGAACCCGGCGCTGCCCGGCGTGGCCCTGCAGTACACCAGGTTCAAGGGAATCGGCAGCGACGTCGACGACGCGCGCGTCTACGGCGGGATCCATTTCCGCTTCGATCAGGAGGATGGCGCCCGCCTGGGACGCGAGGTCGGTGCGGCGGTCTACCGCCGCAACCTGGAGCGCGATCACCGTCGCGATCACGATCGCGAGGACGATTGCGACGATCGCCACCAATGGTGGTGAGACGGCCAGAACGTTCACATGCGCAGAGTGTGTTCACCACAGAGTGGTGAAGATATCTCCGCTGAAACCGGGGTCCGCTCCCGTGATCCCCGCGGATCGCGCGAGCGGACCTGCCTCGAATCAGCTCCGCTCGTAGAACGCCGGCGGTTCGATCCCCAGCGATCGCAGATAGACGTATCCCTGCCCGCGATGATGGATCTCGTTGTCGATCCAGTAGAGGAATAGCCCGTACACCGGGCCTTCCCACTCGCCGAAGGCCTTGTCGATCTCCTCGAAGCGCCGCGGCGGGAGCTGAGGCCACAGCGAGTCGATCTCCCTGGTGACCGCGTCCCAGCGCGCGAGGAGCTGCTCTTGCGTGGTTGGCGCCGGGGCCTTGGAGTGGTGATCGAGATCGCTCACCATGGTCCACTGCCGCGTGGCCAGGCCGCGGATGCCGGCGCTCGCCATCGAGATCATTTCCAGGGCCATGCCCGAGAACGGCCGCATCCCGCCGATGGAGAACCGAAAGAGCTGATCCTCCGGGAAGGCCTGGATGACGCGGCGGGTCACCCGCCGATGCCCCTGCCAGTGCTCGAGGAGCGCCGCGGAGGGGATCACCACACCGGAAGCAGGAGCATCGGACGCCAAGCGAACCTCCCGTCGAAAATGGCTCGGTGGTCGGAGAACGAGCAAGGGTACAACGAGCCGGGCGAAGAAACAGCCGGCTCTGCCGGTCTTCGGCAGGCAGCCGCGTTATCATCGCCGTGATGCGCACGGTCCTGTCGTTCACGCTTGTCGCGCTGCTTGGTTTCGCGCCCTCTTCGGCGTTCCGTCGTGCCGCTGATGAAAGCGTCGATCTCGTCCGCGTCCCCAACGGCGGCATTCAACCCGAGATCGCGGTCGACCGGGCCGGGGTCGTCCATATGGTCTACCTCGCGGGGGAGCCTGGCGCCGCGGACGTCTTCTACGTCCGGTCGTCCGACAGCGGAAAGACATTTTCGCGAGCCGTGCGGGTGAACAGCCAGGAAGGGACGGCGATCGCGGCCGGCACGATTCGGGGAGCTCAGCTCGCCATCGGCCGCACCGGGACCGTCCATGTCGCATGGAACGGATCCGACAAGGCCCTGCCCCGGCCGCCGGTGAACCCCACGACGAAGCGCGCCGGCATGCCGATGCTCTACGCCCGGGCGAATGCTGCCGGGACGGCGTTCGAGCCACAGCGAAACCTCATGACGGAAACCACCAACCTGGATGGCGGCGGTTCGATTGCGGCCGACGACCGCGGAGGGATCTACGTGGCCTGGCACGGCAATCCGCTCAGTGGAAAGGGCGGCGAAGACGAACGAAGGGTCTGGATTGCGCGCTCAGACGACGACGGCGCGACGTTCGGGAAAGAGCGTCCGGTGTCGGATCCGGCGACGGGCGTCTGCGGCTGTTGCGCCCTGCGCCTTGTCGCCACTCGGGCCGGCGAGCTGCAGCTGCTGTATCGATCGGCAACCGCCATGGTTCATCGCGACATCTACTCGCTGGTGTCGCGCGACCAGGGCCGCACGTTCGAGGGCGGGCGCGTTCAGGGATGGGAGATCGGCGCCTGCCCGATGACGAGCATGTCCATCGTGGCGGGCACGCCGGTCCTGCGCGCCTGGGAAACCGACGGACAGGTCTACTTCAACTCGACGGCGCCCGGCGATTCACCGAAGGCGCCTTCGGGGACAGCGGCGACCGAATCGCAGCGCCGCAAGCATCCCCGGCTGGCGGTCAATGCACAGGGCACGGTGCTGCTCGCGTGGACCGAAGGCACGGCGTGGTCACGCGGCGGGTCGCTGGCCTGGCAGGCTTTCGGGGCGGATGGCCGGCCAACCGTGGTCAAGGGCACGCACCCCGGCATCCCGGTCTGGAGCTTCGCCGCGGTGCTCGCGCGGCCCGACGGCCGCTTCACCATCTTCTACTGACAGGCTTCTACCGCGCCTTGGGCTCACAGGCCGCCGACAGACTTGTCGTCGCCGATCCCCTTCCGGACAGAAATGTAGGACGGCTGTGGCTCCAGCCCCAGCGTCGCCCCCCGGCCGGTCAGGACGATCGTGCGCTTGGTGGTCCACTTCAGGAAGCCGGCGTCGACGAGCGCGTCCAGCACGTGACGGCAGTCGTCCACGCCGAGGCTCCAGAGGCGCACGGCCTGCGGAACAGTCAGTTCGAGACCCGGCATCTCGAGGAAGTCGGCCCGCACGCGATCCACGGCTTTTGCGAAGCTCATGAACGCACGCGGAGCAACCTGCGATCCACCCGCGCGTTCTATCGTCCTCACCCTCTATTCAACCGAATCCCCAGTGAATCCTGTATCGTGAAGGCGCGATCGGCACGGCGACCGGCAGAACCCTTTCGGACATAAATGTCGTTCGCTTGCCACCGGCGACGAAAGTGTTGATTCGACTGACCGCTGACCGCAGGCTGGCGTCGAATATCCGCGCCGGCCGAGGGGCAGCGTTCTTGCTACAACGGCTGTTCCCTTCACCCCGTCACCGGAGGCCCAGTGAACCGTAACGACATCGCAATCGCCGAGGAGCAGTCCGCCCCGATCTGGACGCGGGAAGAGATCGGCGATCTGGTGTCGCCCACCGGCAGCCCCGCCGAAACGCTCACCAACGTCGTCAACCTGATTCGCAAGCGGTTCGCGACCGACGTCTGCTCCGTGTACCTCCTCGAGCCCGATCGCGCCAACCTCGTGCTGGCGGCGACGATCGGCCTGCGGCCCGAGAGCGTGGGCCGCGTGCGCATGCGTCTCACCGAGGGGCTCGTCGGCCTCGTCGCCGAACAGGTGCGGCCCGTCGTCGTGCACGACACGACCACGCACCCGCGGTTCAAGTACTTCCGGGACGCCGGCGAGGACCTCTATCGGACCTTCCTCGGCGTGCCCTTGATGGACCGCGGCGTCCTGCAGGGCGTGCTCGTGGTCCAGACGGCGGAAGCGCGGAGCTTCGGCGACGGCGACGGGCGCATGCTGGCGACGGCCGGCGCCCAGCTGGCGCCGATCATCAGCGAGGCGCGCGCGGTCGGGCAGTTCGTGGCGCCGGTCCACCAGCGGCTGGCCGCGATCGCGCGGAACCTCTGGTGGAGCTGGGACGACGAGAGCGTCAGCCTGTTTCGCGACCTGGACCCCGTGGTCTGGCGCGCGTGCGATCACAATCCGCTGGCGCTGCTGCAGATCACCCCGATCGATCAGCTCGAGCTGCGCATATCGCAGCTCGCCCTGCACGGCCGCATCAACCAGGCGTACCGGCGCCTGCAGGAGTATCTGGCGTCGAAGCACACGTGGGGCGCCCGGCACGCCAGCGTGCTCGGCGCCAGGCCGGTGGCGTACTTCTCGGCGGAGTTCGGCCTGCACGAGTCGATTCCGATCTACTCGGGCGGCCTCGGCATCCTCGCCGGCGACCACCTCAAGAGCGCGTCCGACCTCGGGATCCCGCTTGTCGGGATCGGCCTCTACTACGATCAGGGCTACTTCCGGCAGCGGCTCGATGGCGACGGCTGGCAGCGCGAGGAGTACATCGACGTCGATCACCGGGTGCTGCCGATTCTGCCGGCGACGCACGACGGCGTCCCGGTGACCGTGGAAATCGAGACGCGGACGGGCCGCATCGTCGCGCGCGTGTGGCGGATCGCGGTCGGACGCAACACGCTCCTGCTGCTCGACTCCAACGTGGACGGCAACAGCCCCGAGGACCGCGAGCTGACCGCCCGGCTGTACGGCGGCGATCACCGCATCCGCATCCGCCAGGAGCTGCTGCTCGGGATCGGCGGGGTGCGCGCGCTGGCCGCGCTCGACATCTCGCCCGGGGTCGTGCACCTGAACGAAGGGCACAGCGCTTTCGCGTCGCTCGAGCTCGTGCGGCGGCGAATGGACTCCGAGGGGATCTGCGTGGACGAGGCGATGCGCCGCGTCGCGTCGCAGGTCGTCTTCACCACCCACACGCCGGTGCCGGCCGGCCACGACCGCTTCTCGGCGGCCCTCGTCGAGGAGCACCTCGGACCGCTGCGAGACTCCCTCGGGCTGTCGGAGGAGGCGTTCCTGGCGCTCGGGCGCGTCGATCCGGCCAACCAGGGTGAAGAGTTCTGCATGACGGTCCTGGCGCTGAAGTTGTGTCATCGCGCGAACGCCGTGTCCTCGCTGCACGGCCGCGTCTCGAGGGCGATGTGGAAGCCGCTCTATTCGACCTTGCGCGAGGAGCTCGTGCCGATCGGCCACATCACCAACGGCGTCCACGTGAGCACGTGGCTGTCGCCGCAGATGCGCCTCGTCTACGACCGGCATCTTGGCGCGACCTGGGCGGCGCGAAGCAGCGAGACCCTGGGAGAAGCGATCGAGAGCATCGACGACGGCGAGTTGTGGGAGACGCATCAGACGCTGAAGACGCGCCTGATCCAGGAAGTGCGACGCCGTGCGGTTCAGCAGGGTCAGCGCTGGGGCGAGCCGGCGTCGGTGCTGGCGCAGCTCAATCGCGCGCTGAGTCCCGACGCCCTGACGATCGGGTTCGCGCGCCGGTTCGCGACCTACAAGCGCGCGAACCTGCTGCTGCAGGACCTCGAGGCGCTGGCCGCGCTCGTCAACCATCCCCAGATGCCGGTGCAGTTGATCTTCGCCGGGAAGGCGCATCCCCTCGATGGACCGGGCAAGACGATCCTGCAGGAGGTCGCGCTGCTGACGCGGGACCCGCGATTCCTGGGCAAGGTCGTGTTCATCGAGGACTACGACATCGACGTCGGCCGCCACCTCGTGCAGGGCGTCGACGTCTGGCTCAACAACCCGCGGCGCCCGCTGGAAGCGTGCGGCACGAGCGGCCAGAAGGTGGTGCTCAACGGCGGCTTGAACCTGTCGGTGCTCGACGGCTGGTGGGCCGAGGCGTACGACGGCCTGAACGGGTTTGCGCTCGGCCGGGGCGAGACGCATTCCTCAACCGACATTCACGACCTGCGCGACGCGGCGGCGCTGGCGAAGGTGCTGCGGACCGAGGTCGTGCCGCTCTACTACGATCGCGATCGCGACGGCCTGCCGCGTGAGTGGATCGCGCGGGTGAAGCGCGGGATCAGAACGCTGGGCTGGCGGTTCAGCGCCGACCGGATGGTGATGGACTACGTGCTGTCGGCGTACATCCCCGCCGCGGGAGGGACGAGCAGCGACGTGAGCCGGGTGTAGGGGCGCGCGCACACTTCGCTCTCGCGCGTAGGGGCCGCTCGCTTCGCTCGCGGGAAAACCGTGTCGTCTTCAACATCGGCGGCAACAAGTTCCGCCTGGTGGAATAGCCGCAGACGTCCTGATCCGTCCCTACGGCACCAAAGGCACTGCGGCTTAGCCGTCCGTACCGAGGCGCGAAGCGCCGAGGCCCCTACCGCGAGCGAAGCGAGCGGCCTCTACCGGCGAGCGTAAGCGAGCCGGCCCTACCGCCCGATCTGGACGCTGATGCTGCCGCTCAAACCGCTCAAACCGTTGGCCGACGTCGCGCGGTAGCCGACGCCTCCCTGCAGCCGGGCCGACGGAGCGAAACGGACGACGACCTGCGCCTCGGGCTCCGCGACGAAGAACACCTCGTCGTGGGATCCGTACGTCAGCGAGTACCCCCCGCCCCGCAACGGCAGCAAGTACCGCCCGCCCCGCAGCGGGCGGGGGTAGACGAACCCTGGGTCCCCGTAATAGGCGAATTCGGCGTAGTCGAAGTAGCGCCACCCCGCCCCCACGAGACCGTGCAGGTTGAGGCCGACGGTGCTGTCGGTGAAGAGGCGCCACTCGAGCACCGGCCCGCCGTAGGTGAGGTGCGCGCCGTTGGTCGAGTTGGTCTGCCAGTAGCCGCCGGCGCCGACGAGAAGCCGCCCGTCGAACACGTACCCGCCATACGCGCCGACAAGCCCGCTGGTCTCGTGATTGATTTCGGTGACGCGGAAGTCCGGCGCGAAGACGAATCCGTCCCGAGACGCCGTGACCCGGACGATGCCGCCCGGGGGCGCGAGGGAAGACGGCGCGGCGGGGCGCCGCGGCGCGGGCGGCGCGGGCGGCGCGGACGGCGGCTCAGCGGGCGGCGGGCCTTCCGGCTCGGCCTGCGTCAACGACACGTTCAACGGCAACGTCTCCCCGGCACGAATGCTGATGGTGCGCACGAATGTCTGGCGGCCGGGCGATCGGATCTCCACACGGTGGGTGCCCGGTGAGACCTGGACCTCCAGCGGCCCTGGGCCCTCAGAACCGGTCCAGCGCTCGCCGTCGATGAAAATCTCCGCATTGGGCGGGCGAACCTGGACGGACAGCGTCCCGAAGTCGGTGCGCTGCTGCGCGGCGCCAACCGTGGCGGTCAGCGCGGTGAACAGCACGCACGCGATCAGTCGGACGGATACTCGGTAAGACAGCATTTTTGGCAACTCCGGTGTCAGGATTGGGCGCAGTCGTGCAATTGGGATACCAGGAACTTCCCCAGCGCCGGCGGTCCACTTGCGCATTCGGCCGTCACCAGCAGAGTGCGCGGTGTCCTCACCCAACGACATCAGCGGGCCTCGGCGCTATGCGCCTCGGTAAGGGCCGGCTCGCTCGCGCTCGCCGGTAGGGGCCTTGGCCTAGTGCGTTCGCATCATAGACGGCGCCCTGCCCGCGATCCATCCTACCCCCTCATTAAACCAAGGGAGAACGCGCATGGATCGTGTGTGTCGAGCCGCAGCGTGGACGGTGCTCGCCGTCCTTCAGGTCAGCCTCGCGTACGGGCAGACGACGGCCACGCTTCGAGGGCAGGTCCGGGACGCGCAGGGGGCGGCGGTTCCCTCGGCCTCCGTGACGGTGAGCAGCGCCACCGGGCTCTCCCGCGTCGTCCCGACGGCGGGCGACGGCACCTTCATCGTCGCCAACCTGCCGCCGGCGGTCGTGGACCTCACGGTCACGGCCCGCGGCTTCGCCGAGGCGAAGCGCAAGGGCCTCGTCCTCGAGGTCGGGCAGACGGCGGCGGTGGAGATCGAGCTCACGGTCGCGGGCGTGCGGGAATCGGTGAACGTGGCGGTGAGCGTCACGGGCGTGGACACAGCGCGCTCGGTCGTGGACGCCGTCATCCCGACGAGCGCCATCGAAGCGCTGCCGCTCAACGGGCGCAACTTTCTCGAGCTCTCGCTCCTCGTGCCCGGTAACGCGCCGGCGCCGAATTTCGATCCGACCAAATCGAACAGCGTGGTCATCTCCTCCGCGGGACAGCTCGGACGCGGCGGCAACATCACCATCGACGGGGCCGACAACAACGACGACGTGGTCGGGGGACCGCTGCAGAACGTAACCCAGGAGTCGGTGCAGGAGTTCCAGATCGCCACGAACCGGTTCACGGCGGAGTCCGGGCGCTCCGCCTCCTCCGTGATCAACGTCGTGACGAAGTCGGGCAGCGATCAGGTTCGCGGCTCGGTGTCGCTCTTCGCGCGCGACAGCAAGTGGCAGGGCCTGCCCGCGACCTTCGACCGGTCCTCGGGCGACTCGTTGCCGTTCGATCGGCAGCAGATGGCGGGCGCCGCGGGCGGTCCGCTGGTCTCGGGAAAAACGTTCTGGTTCGGCGCGGCCGAGTACCGCAACCAGGACGGCGCCGTGCTCGTCGGCGCGCGCGACGTCGCCACCCGCTCCATCCGGCGGACCTTCGCGCCGGCGCCCCTCGACGACCTGCTCGGGTCGGGACGCGTGGACTGGCGTCCGAACGGCGCCGACGCGCTCATCGTCCGCTATGCGGGCGAGCGCGCGACCGATACCAGCGCCAGCAGCCTCGACCGCGCGATCGGGTCGGCGTCGCAGCGCCAGCGCAGCAGCAACGGCTACAACTCGGTCGTCGGCACCTGGACGCGCGTCTTCAGCCCGGCGCTGTTGAACGCCGCGACGGTCTCGTTCAGCACGTTCGACAACGAGATCCGGCCGCTCGCCTCCGGTCCCCAGCTGACGTTCCCCAGCATCCAGGACGGGACATCCTTCCGCGTCCCGCAGGGCACGACGCAGACGCGGCTGCAGGTCGCGGACACCGTCACGCTCGTGCGCGGCGCCCACAGCCTCCGCGCCGGCGGCGAGTGGCAGCGCGTGGACTCGATGTTCGACCTCGGCGTGTTCCAGGAGGGGCGGATCGAGCTCGTCGAGGACTTCGCCACGTTCGACCACAACGGCGACGGCCGCGTGGACGATGGGGACCTGCTGTTTGCGGTGACGCTGCGCAGCGGCAAGCCGGATCAGGCGCTGGTGCTGCCCGATGCCGACAACGATCACGTCGCGCTCTTCGTGCAGGACGACTGGCGCGTGCGCCCGTCGCTGACGCTGAACCTCGGCCTCCGCTACGAGGTGGACACCGACGTCAAGAACATCAGCCGCGTGGACGAGATCAACCCGATCGTGCAGCCGTTCCTCCAGGGGACGCGCCGCCGCGATCGGAACAACTTCGGCCCGCGGATCGGCTTCAACTGGGCGCCCGGCGACGGCCGGACGAGCGTGCGCGGCGGCTACGGCATCTACTACGACCGGATCACGCTGCAGATCCAGTCGCTCGAGCGCGGGCTGGACGGGCGCGCGCTGCCGATCGAGGTGCGCGCGGGCAACGTTTTCTTCCTCGACCCCGCGACCGGCCGCTTTCCGCCGTTCGCCCCGTCGATGGCGAACCCGTTCACCGGCTTCATCCTGACCGGCGAGGGGGCGTCGGGGATCAACATCATCGACAACGGCATGCAGAACCCGAGCGTGCAGCAGTGGAACCTCGGGTTCGAGCATGCGCTCCCGCGCGGCGTCGTGCTCCGCGTCGACGGCGTCCACAACCTCGGCACGCACTTCATCATCGGCCGCACCATCGGCGAGGTGTTCAACCCGGTCGTCGGCGGTCCCGATCGCGTCGTCAACCTCGAGTCGAGCGTGAACACGCACTACGACGCGCTGCTCGTGAGCGCCGAGCGCCGCGGCGCGCGTCTGGGCTTCCGCAGTTCCTACACGTTCTCGAAGGCGCTCAACTACGCCAACGACGATCAGATTCCCTTCGCGAACGGACCCATCGATCCGACGAACCTGCGGCTCGAGTACGGCCCGACGCCGAACGATCAGCGGCATCGCTTCACGGTGGCGGCGTGGGCGCAGGCCCCGGCGGGGTTTCTCGTAGCGCCGATCTTGACGGTGGCGTCCGGCGTGCCGATGGACATCCTGATGCCGGATGGGCAGTCGCGCATCCCGGTGTTCCAGCGCAATGCCGGCGGCCGGCAGTTCAAGACAGGGGCCGAGTTCAACAGCGCCGTGACCGCCCTGAATGCCGCGGGCGGCATCGACGGCGAGCTCCTGCCGCTCATCCGCGATGACGTGCGGTTCGGGGACGGGTTTTCGTCGCTCGATCTGCGCGTGTCCCGGCCGATCACCTGGGGCCGCGTGCGTGTCGAGCCGATCCTGGAAGTCTTCAACGTGTTCAACGTCACGAACATCCTGGGCGTCAGCGTGAAGAACTACTCGGGCTACGCCAACGTGCTCGTGCGCGACAGCGCGAATCCGGCCGATCCCGGGTTCCTGCGGTCCTCGAGCTTCGGTCAGGCCGTGAACACCGCCGGCGGCGTCTTCGGATCGGGCGGGCCCCGCGCGTTCCAGTTCGCCCTGCGCGCCACGTTCTAGCGTATGCGGGCCAGCCTCGCCCGGGAGCTCACCCTGCCGGCGGCGACGGCGCTCGTCGTCGGCCAGGTGATCGCCGTCGGCATCTTCCTGACACCCGGAACGATCGTCAGGACGCTGGCCTCGCCGCTGGGCGTGCTGCTGGTGTGGGCGGGCATGGGCGCCATGGCGATCTGCGGCGCGCTCTGTTACGGCGCGCTCGCCGCGCGCTACCCGCAAGCGGGCGGCGGCTACGTCTACCTGCGCGAGGTCTACGGGCCGCGCGTCGCCTTCCTCTACGGCTGGAAGTGCCTGCTGATCATGGACCCGGGCATCACCGCCGCGCTGGCCACCGGCTTCGCGAGCTACGCGGCCTACCTGATGCCGCTCGGGAACGTTGGCACGCGGCTCGTGGCCGTCGCCGCCATCGCGGCGTTCGCCGTCGTGCACATCGTGGGCGTGAAGCTCGGGGTCCGGCTGCTCACCACGGTGTCGGTCCTGAAGATCGCGCTCGTCTTCGCGTTGACGCTCGGCGCGCTGGCGAGCCCGGCCGGGTCGTGGTCGCACTTCACGCCGTTCGTCGAGCGTCATGCGGGCGCCGTGCCGCTCATGGCAGCCGTCGCGGGTGCGTTCGTGTCGGCGTTCTTCACGTTCGGGGGGTGGTGGGAAGTCACCAAGATCGCCGGTGAGGTCAAGGATCCGGCGCGCACGCTGCCGGAGGCTCTCTGGCTCGGGCTGGTGGTCGTGACGCTCGTCTACATGGCGGCCACGATCTCGTTCGTCTACGTGATTCCGATCGGGGAGATCATCGAGGGACAGGCCTTCGTGGCGCAGGTCGGCGAGGCCATCTTCGGGCCCGGTGGGGGCGCGGCCGTCGCGCTCGTCGTGATCGTGTGCGTGCTGGGGAGCCTCGGCGCGATGCAGATGCTGGCGCCGCGGTTGTATTTCGCCATGGCCCAGGACGGCCTGTTCCCGGCCGGTGCGGCGGCGGTCCACCCGCGGTTCGGCACGCCGGCCCGGGCGATCGCGACGCAGGCGGTGCTCGCGTCCGTGCTCGTCGCGCTCGGCACGTTCGACACCATCGTCGCCTACTTCGTGTTCATCACCGTGGTCTTCATCGCGGCGACGGTGGCTTCCGTGTTCGTGCTCCGGCGGCGCGATCCGGCGTTCCACGTGCCCGGTTACCCCTGGACGCCGGTCGTGTTTCTCGGGATGGTGGCGGTGCTGCTGATCCTGCTCGCCATCAACAATCCGCTGCAGGTGCTGCTCGGGATCGGGCTGGTCGCGGCGGCCGTGCCCGTCTATCAGATGATCGGGAGCTCGCGGCGCGCGGCCCGGATCGAGGAGCCAACCCCATGACGTGGATTCGTGTGATCCCCTTCGACGAAGACGAGACGCTCAGGCGCGCGCGGGATGCGCAGCGCGCGCTGTATCCGATCGAGTACGCGGCGCCGACCCACCCGCATCACGCCGACACCGACGGAATCGTGGCGTCGCACTCGCTGATTCCAGACGCGCTCTATCATGCCTTCGCGGCGTTCGGCGCGCTGATGTCACCCGAGCTGCCGCTGACGCGCCGGCAGCACGAGATGATCACGACCGTCGTCTCGGCCACGAACCGGTGCCAGTATTGACTGGACTCACACGCAGAGTTTCTGCGTCGAGTCACGCTGGATGAAGGCTTCGTCGAGGCGCTGAAGAGAGACTTCCGGTCGGCGCCCATGCCGGAGCAGGACCGGGTGATGCTCGAGTACGTCGAGGAGATCACGCGCGACGCCACGCGCATTTCGCCCGCCTTTCACGATCGGCTGCGCGCGGTCGGCTTCGACGATCGGGGCATTCTGCAGATCACGCTGATCGCGTCGTGGTTCAACTACATCAACCGGGTCGCGGACGCGCTCGGGGTCGGGCGCGAGGGGTGAATATGGGAGGCGCGCCACGCGTCAGGCGCCCCTACGCCGCCGGAAACCTCGTCACGCGCAGCTTCTTACGGTTTCGTTCGGCGTTCCAGAGGTCGTACTGCACCTGTTGATTCATCCAACTCTCGGCGGTCGTCCCAGACGCAAGGGACAAGCGAACGGCCATTTCCGGACTGATGCCGGCGCGGCCGTTCAGGATGCTCGAAAGGGTCTTGCGGCTGACGCCGAGCGCGCCGGCAGCTTCCGTCACCGTGAGGCCTAGCGGCTTCAGGCAGAGCTCCCGAAGCACTTCACCGGGGTGCGGTGGATTGTGCATCTTCATGGACCGAACCTCAGTGGTAGTCTTCGTAATGTGTAACCTACGTGGTTACGGATCGCAATAGGTCGACAGATCTGACAAGGTCGGATCAGGCATCCACGAGAATCGTGGCGAATCACCCGTCTGGCTTCGCGCGGCCATTCTCCATACAATGCGCGCGAGGGCATCACATGAGAACCACATACGTTGTGCTCACGGCAGTCATGTTCGCGTCGGCGCCGGCGTACGCCCAGCAGGCGCACGTGAACCTGGACTGGAATCCGCACAAGAACACCCAGAACCTGACGCCCTTCGGCGCCAACGTGATTTCGCCGGAAGTGCGGGACGATGGCACGATCACGTTCAGGGTGAAGGCGGCCGACGCGCGCACCGTCGCGCTCACCGGCGGCCCGATCCTGCTGGCCATCGGCAAGGGGAACACGCCCATCCCCTTCGAGAAGGGCGCCGACGGCGTCTGGACGCTGACGGTCGGGCCGGTCAAACCGAACCTCTACGTCTACAAGCTGCTCATCGACGGCGTCGCGGTCGTGGATCCCAACAACACCATCACGGGATTCTCGGATCAGCCCGGATACAGCACCGTGGTCGTCCACGGAGACGGGCCGGCATACTACGACGCGAAGAACGTGCCGCACGGCGCCGTGACGCGGCACGTCTATCACTCCGCCGTGCTGAACGGCGAGCGGGAGATCTACGTCTACACGCCGCCGTCCTACGATCGGAACCGCCGCTACCCGGTGCTCTACCTGCTCGGCGGCAGCGGCGAGCTCGCCTCGAACTGGAACATCGAAGGCCGCGCCGGGTTCATCGCCGACAACCTGATCGCGGAGGGCAAGGCCGCGCCGATGATCATCGCCATGCCGAACAATCAGGTCGTGCACCGGGGCGATCCCAAGCACGTCGAGCTCACGTTCCCGCTCTTCGAGAAAGAGCTGCGGCAGCACATCGTGCCGCTCGTGGACAAGAGCTACAGCACGCAGGCGGACCGCCGGGGACGGGCGCTGGCCGGCCTGTCGATGGGCGGCCGGCATGCCCAGCTGGTCGGCTTCAAGGCGCTCGACCTGTTCGCGTCCTTCGGCATCCTCAGCGCGGGGGATCCGGATTCCGAGAAGAGCACGCCGGAGTTCCTCAACGATCCCGCGACCAACAAGAAGGTGGACTACCTGTTCGTCGGGCTGGGCACGCACGAGAACCAGCCGTCCAACCGCAGCGTCCAGTTCCATCAGATCCTGGACAAGCACGGCGTCACGCACGACTACTACGTCGGCGGCGACGGCGGCCACGACTGGGGAACGTGGCGGGCGCACCTCGTGTACATGCTGCCGAAGCTGTGGCGGACGAAGCAGGCTGGCTCCGCAATGCGCTGAGGTTCGCGCGTCTACGTCGCCACGTTGACGACGAGCCGGCCGGTCACGGCGCCGGCCAGCAGGGTGGGAGACACCGCGATCGCCTCCTCGAGACCGATTTCGCGCGAGAGGCGCCGCAACATCGCTCGATCGACGAGGCGTTCGATCATCATCCAGGCGGCACGGCGGCGGTCCACCGGCGTCAGCACGCTGTTGATGCCGGCCAGCGTCACGCCGCGAAGGATGAACGGCGCGACGGTGGCCGGAAAATCCATCCCCTGCGCGAGCCCGCACGCCGCGACGATGCCGTCGTATTTCGTCGCGGCGCACACGTTGACCAGCGTGTGCGAGCCGACCGTGTCGACCGCGGCGGCCCATCGTTCCGTCTGCAGCGGCTTGCCCGGCTGCGAGAGCGAGGCACGATCGATGACGTCCCGCGCCCCGAGCTCGCGCAGGTAGTCCGCTTCGTGCGGCTTTCCGGTGGACGCGACGACGTGATACCCCCGCGCGGCGAGCATCAGGATCGCGAGGCTGCCGACGCCGCCCGTCGCGCCGGTCACCAGTACTTCACCATGTTCCGGCGTCGCACCGTGCCGTTCGATCGCCATGACGGACAACGCCGCGGTGTAGCCGGCCGTGCCGATCGCCATCGCGTCGTACAGGGTCAGGGTCTCCGGCTTTCGTATGAGCCACTCCCCTTTCACGCGCGCGCGCTGTGCCAGCCCTCCCCAATGCTTCTCGCCGATTTCCCAGCCGTTGACGATCACCGCGTCGCCGGCCCGCCAGTCAGGACTCCGGCTCTCGACGATGGTGCCCGCGAGGTCGATCCCCGGGACCATCGGAAAGCGCCGGATGACCGGCGACCTTCCGGTGATCGCGAGCGCGTCCTTGTAGTTGATCGTGGAATACGCGACGTCGACCGTCACGTCCCCCTGGTCCGGCAGATCCCCGTCATCGAGCTGGCGGACGAGTGCCGAGGTGGCCTTTTCGAGGTATATCGCGCGGAATGTCATGAGCGTCCCATCATCTTGCAGATCCGATCGTAGCGCCCACCTTCAGCGCGGCCTGACCAAGGGTTCCGCGGGGTTCCACAGGGTTCCGCTGGGTTCCGCTGGGTTCTGTTCGGCCGGGTTCAGTTCCACAGGGTTCTGCGGGGTTCGCCAGGTTCAGGGTTCTGCCAGTTCTCCGGTTCCGCGAGGTTCGGGGACGGCGGAACCCTGAACCGTGCATCATAGGTAGAATGCTGGCCAGAATGGCGCCTGAGGCAAATCCCGCCGCCACACCCCCGCTGAGCGGTATTCGGGTCCTCGAGCTCGGTCAGCTGATCGCCGGTCCCTTTTGTGCCCGGCTGCTGGCGGACTTCGGCGCCGACGTGATCAAGGTCGAGCCGCCCGGCGCCGGCGATCCGCTGCGCAACTGGCGCCTGCTCCGCAACGGCACGTCGCTCTGGTGGCACGTGCAGTCGCGGAACAAGAAATCTGTGGCGATCGATCTGCGGCACCCGGACGGCCAGGAGCTCGTGCGCGCGCTGGCGTCGCAGGCGGACGTTGTCGTCGAGAACTTCCGCCCCGGAGCGCTCGAGCAATGGAACCTGGGATACGAAACCCTGAGCGAGGCCAACCCGGGCCTCGTGATGGTGCGGATCTCCGGCTACGGGCAGACGGGCCCGTACCGCGATCGGCCAGGGTTCGGCGTGATCGGCGAAGCGATGGGCGGACTCCGCTACCTGACCGCAGAGCCCGGGCGGATTCCGATCCGCGTCGGCGTGTCGATCGGCGATTCGATCGCCGCCCTGCACGGGATGATCGGGTTGCTCATGGCGCTCTACCACCGGCAGAGGAATGGCGGCCGCGGGCAGGTGGTGGACGTCGCGCTCTACGAATCGGTCTTCAACATGATGGAGAGCCTCGTCCCGGAGTACGACGCGATGGGTATCGTGCGCGAGCCCGCCGGCAGCGCCCTGCCCGGCATCGCGCCGTCGAACGCCTATCGGTGCGAGGACGGGATCCTCCTGATCGGCGGCAATGCCGATGGCATCTTCAGGCGCCTGATGCGGTGCATCGGGCGCGAGGACCTCGCGCAACGCGCCGACCTCCAGAGCAACGCCGGCCGCGTCGCGTGCATGAAGGAAGTGGACGACGCCATCGAGGCGTGGACGCTGCGCAGCCGCGTCGCCGATGCGCTCGAAGCGCTCGACGCCGCGAGCGTGCCGGCCGGGCGGGTCTACTCGGTCGCCGACATCGCGCGCGACCCGCAGTACCTGGCTCGCGACATGATCGTCCGCCAGACCGCCAGCGACGGCGAGGACGTGGCCATGCCGGGAGTGGTGCCGAAGCTGAGCGCGACGCCAGGCTCCGTGCGAGACCGGGCGCCGCGCCTTGGCGAGCATACCGACGCCGTGCTGCGCGCAGCCGGCGTCTCCGACGAGCGGCTCGCGCGGTTGCGCGCGAACGGCGTCATCGAATGATCGTGTTTCACACAGAGTCAACGGAGTCAACGGAGTCAACGGAGTCAACGGAGAAAAACAAAAAAATTTGTTTACTCCGTTATCTCCGTTATCTCTGTGGCGCTGGCTGACGATCAGTTCTTGGTCATCGTCAGGCCGGTGACGGTCGCCTCGGTGTTGTGGCCGAAGCGGATGCCGTAGATGCCGTCGGTGGACTTGAGCTTCCCGGCGGTCACCAGCGCGGCCTTGTCATAGCTGCCGACGACGGTGCCGTTGATCGCGCACTCGACCTTGTCCCCTTTGACCGAGACGGCAATTTCCTGCGTGACGGGCTTTCCGGGGCCTTCCGCTTTCTTGACCGCGGGATTCGCCTCGCCCCGCCGGCCGTTCATTTGAAACCCTTCGGGCCCGAATCCGCGCACGATGAAGTTGCCGGTGCCGTAGGCCGCGCAGTACAGATAGCTCTGCTGCGGGGTCCCGAGGTCGTTGCCGGCGATCATGATCCCGTACGGGTGCGCGTGATCGTTCAGCCCCATGAACTTCTCCTCGGTGAACGTCGCCTTCACCGTGTAGTTACCGGCTGCCTTGTTGGCCGGATTCCAGTACGCCACCGCTGGGCCCGTGGTGGCTTTCAGGGCGTTGCCTTCCTGGGCGAGCTTCGCGTTGTTGAGTGTCTGTCCCGCTTTTTCCTCGTTGGCGTCGATCTTTCCCGTCCATCCCTTGGCGGTGATACCGCCGCCGGCCACGGCGCGGGCCGCGTCCTGGGCGTCGACGACCGGCGGAACGAGCATGACGAGCGCAGCCGCGAGTACCGATCCGTACTTGAAACGCATGGTGTGTCCTCTCCAAGAAAGAAATGTCGCACCCGGCGCTGCCCGCCGGTCGTGCGGTTGACGGCCCGATTCTACTCCGTCCCGTCCGGGATCCGCATGGCATCGGCAGAGCTGCCGTCCTCTATCCCCCGTCTCGTCCCAGCCGGCGCACTTCCCCGACGATCAACTCTTCCACCGCCTCGGTGAACGGGCCCGGCCGGCCGTAGTAGATCATCGCGTCCCCTCCTTCGTAGCCGCCTTCCCGCAGCACGCGAACCGAGGGGACATACCCGAAGACATCGTTGCTGTATCCCGCGACCCACATGCGGCGCTCCGGGTATTCACGGGCGAGGCGCAGCGCGTAGTCGACCACGACCTCCCCTCCCAGCGCAACGAACGTCAGGTCCGGACCGAGCCGCCAGACCTGAACGGGATCCCGCTGCACCGCCGGAAGCCGGCCGTCGCGGGCGATGGCGGCCTTCATGATCGCGGCGTGGCGCTGCAGGTAGACGTCCTCGATAGTGAGCCCGCTTCGCCAGCGCTCGCGGGCCGCGCCGGCAGCGAACGGCAGATCGACCGTGCCGTAGGCGGTGCGCATCGACGGATCGATCGAACCCGCTGCCACCACCGCGCGATCAACCGCGTCCGCGAGCGCCGTGCCGTGCGCCTCGACCAGCTCCAGCGTTCCGCGCGGCATCGGGTTCGCGTCGGCGCCGCAGCCGGCGACGAAAAGCGCCGTCGTCCCCGGGTGCCGCCGTTCCAGCGCGGCCTGGGCGACGCCCGCGTAATCGCCGTGAAACTGAACGAACCGGTCCTGCAGCGTCGTGTTGTGGCACGCGTACCCGAAGACGATCGCAAACGGGACACCGTCGGCGCCGTCAACCCTCAGCACGGGCACGGAGCGATCGACCGGACCGGGCGGAGTGAATGCCACGCGCCGGTTCGCGGCAAAGCCGGCTTCGTCGCGCGCGTACGCGAGCCGCGCCGGACGGAGTCGAGATACGGCGTCTCCGATGACGGAGGCGAGCTTGCCTTCGAGCTCGGCTGTGTAGGCGCGGATGTCGGCCCATTGCTGCGGCGATACGTCATACGCGACCGACAACTGTTCATCGACGACGGGACCGCAGTGCGTGTGGCTCGCATTGAAGAGCAAGTCTGCGCGGCGGATTCCGTGACGGCGGCGAACGAGCGCTGCGACGCGGCCCGTGATGCGGGCCGTCAGGCCCAGGAGATCCACGGTCACCAGGACGGCGGTGGGCTGACTGCCGCACTGGAGCGCGAGCGCCTTGGCGTGCAGCGGCATCGCGACACCCTGCGACGCCTGCGTGCGCCGCGCGAAACCGGCCATCCAGAGCGACCGCCCTGGCGTGATGTCGATCGTCGCGACGCCCGCACGCCACGCCGGCGCCGCGCCGGCCGCGCCTCGGCCCGTCAGGCCGATCGCCGCAACGGCTGTCAGGAACTCGCGTCGCTTCATGAGGAATAAGGTAGCGCAACCGCCGCGAACAGGTCGATGACCGGCCGCAGCGTCATCTCATCGTTCACGACACAATACGGCGGCGGCAATACGCAACGCGCTGTGCGGCGCGCGATCCGACCGGATACAATACCGGCCGGAACTGGAGGGCGGTGATGGTTCGACGGCGCTTGCGCGGACGGGTGGGATTGTTGTGGGCGGCCAGCACTCTCGCCGCGATCGTGACGGCAGCCTCGGTGTCCGGCCAGGGGACGCGCCTCGGTCCGTTCGATGGCCACGGAGACGTCGGCTCGCCGAAGATCGCGGGATCGGCCACCTACAACGCGGTGTCTCAGGAGTTCGCGCTCGCCGCCGGCGGCGTGAACATGTGGGCCGGGCGCGACGAGTTCCGCTTCGTCTGGAAGCGCATGACCGGCGACTTCATCCTGCAGGCGCGCGTGCAGTTCCTTGGGCAGGGCGTCGATCCGCATCGCAAGGCCGGCCTGATGGTGCGGCCGAGCCAGGACGCCGACTCCGCCTACGTCGATGGCGTGGTGCACGGCGACGGCCTCACGTCGCTCCAGTTCCGCCGCACGAAGGGCGCCGTCACCGCGCAGACCGAGCTGGCCGTGAAGGGCGCCGACGTCCTCCAGCTCGAACGCAAGGGCGGCACCTATATCTTCTCGGCGGCGAAGTACGGAGATCCGTTCACCACGGCCCAGATCGCGGACGTCAGCCTGGGCGACGACGTGTTCGTCGGGCTGGCGTTGTGCTCGCACAATGCCGACGTCACGGAGCGGGCGATCTTCCGCGACGTCCGGATTGTCAGGCCCGCGAAGGACACGTTCGTGCCCTACCGCGACTTCATCGGCAGCGTGCTCGAGATCCTCGATCTGCAGAGCGGGCACCGCCAGATCCTCCAGCGGTTCGAACAGCCGATCGAGGCGCCCAACTGGACGACCGACGGCAGCGCGCTGATCTACAACCGGAGCGGGCGTGCCGAGGGGTGGGGCGGTCTCTATCGCTTCGACCTCGCCACGCGGCAGTCGACGCTCATCGACACGGGCGTGGCGAATCGCAACAACAACGACCACGTCCTCTCGTTCGACGGCACGATGCTCGGCATCAGCGATCAGAGCCAGGCATCCGGAGGCCGCTCGACCGTCTACACGGTGCCGGCCGGCGGCGGCACGCCGAAGCGCATCACGACGCTGTCGCCGTCGTACCTCCACAGCTGGTCGCCCGACGGCAGGGATCTGATCTTCACCGGCGGACGGAACAACGAGTTCGACATCTACCGGATCCCGGCCGACGGCAGCGGGCCGGAGGTCAACCTCACCAACTTCAAGGGACTGGATGACGGGCCGGAGTTCACGCCCGACGGCAGGCACATCTACTTCAACTCGGTCCGGAGCGGGACCATGCAGATCTGGCGGATGAAGCCGGACGGCACGAATCCGGAGCAGATCACGAACGACGAGTACAACAACTGGTTCCCGCACATCTCGCCGGACGGTCAGTGGATCGCGATGATCAGCTTCCCGAAAGAAGTCACGCCAACCGATCACCCGTATTACAAACGGGTGTACCTGCGCCTGATGCCGGCCACGGGCGGCGCCCCCAAGGTGATCGCGTACGTCTACGGCGGGCAGGGCACGATCAACGTCCCATCGTGGTCGCCCGACAGCAGGATGATCGCGTTCGTCAGCAACAGCGACGTGTACTAGAGGCATGGCAAAGACGGTCACTCGCCGGGAGTTTCTCAACACCGGGCTCGCCACCGCGATGATCGCGGGGTCGCGCGCCGGACGCCCGGCGGCGGCTCAACGGCCGAACATCCTGTTCATCCTGGCGGACGATCTCGGGTACGGCGATCTCAGTTGCTACGGCCGTCCGGACTATCGAACACCGGTCCTGGACAACCTCGCGCGGCAGGGCATGAAGTTCACGAGCGCCTACGCGGCGGCGCCGGTGTGTACGCCGACGAGAGTGGCCTTCGTCACCGGGCGATACGCGCAGCGGCTCGACGTGGGGCTGCGCGAGCCGTTGGGAGCCCGGGACCTGGACAAGGGACTGCCGCCGGATCACCCGACTGTTGCGTCGCTGCTGAAGGGCAACGGCTACGCCACCGCGCTCCTCGGCAAGTGGCACCTCGGATGGAAGCCGGAGTTCGGCCCCAACCAGCACGGGTTCGAGGAGTTCTTCGGCATCCTGAGCGGCGCCGGGGACTACTTCACGCACGGCTCCAGCGACTCCAGGAAGCCCGATCTCTGGGAGAATCTCCAGCCCGTCGAGCGCGCCGGGTATCTGACGGATCTGCTCTCGGACAGAGCCGCACAGTTCATCGCGCGGCCCCGGACGAAGCCTTTCTATCTGAGTCTTCATTACACGGCGCCGCACGCGCCGTGGGAAGGACCCGGGGACGCTGCCATCAGTCACACCAGCCACGGCCCGGGCCCGATGACCGGCGGTGGATCGCTGAAGGTGTACGCGTCGATGATGAAGAGCATGGACGCCGGAATCGGCCGCGTGCTGCAGGCCCTCCGGCGCGCGAAGCTCGAGAACGACACCCTGGTGATCTTCACGAGCGACAACGGCGGGGAACGGTATTCGTTCAACTGGCCGTTCTCGGGTCAGAAGGTGGACCTGTGGGAAGGCGGGACGCGCGTGCCGGCGATTGCACGGTGGCCGGGCGTGATACCGGCGGGCCGGGTGACCGATCAGGCGGCCATTACCATGGACTGGACCGCGACGATCCTGGCGGTGACGGGAACCTCCGCCGACCCGTCGTACCCGCTGGACGGTGAGGACCTGATGCCCGTGTGCAGGAACGTCCGCGGCCTGTACGACCGCACCTTTTTCTGGCGCACCCAGGCGGCGGACGCGGCGCGCGTGGGACAGTGGAAGTACCTCAAGGAGTCCGGCAACGAACACCTGTTCGATCTGTCGATCGATCCCGGGGAGAAGAACGACCTGAAGACGACGCGCGCCGATGTCTTCGCGCGGATTCGAGACCAGTACCTGGCGTGGAACGCACGCATGCTGCCGAAGCTCGAGCGTGACTAAGTTCTTACCGGACTCCGGCAGCCATCCCATGACCACCGACGCCGTTGCAACCGAGCTGCTCGCCGCGCTCGACGGAAACACGATCATCGGGCCGATCACCCGCTGCGATCCCGGCTTCGACGCGGACGCGGCCTACCTGGTGAGCGCCGAGATTCTGCGGCGGCGGCGCGCCCGCGGCGAGAAGCCGATCGGCCGGAAGATCGGCTTCACCAACCGGACGATTTGGGCCGAGTACGGCGTCTTCGCCCCGATCTGGGCGTGCGTGTACGACAGCACGGTGACGCACCTCGATGACACGGACGGCCGCGTGGCGATCGGTCATCTCGCCCAGCCGCGGCTCGAGCCGGAGATCGTGCTGCACTTCAAGAGCGCCCCGCGTGCGACACAGGACGAGGCCGAGCTGCTGTCGCACATCGACTGGATCGCCCATGGCTTCGAGATCGTCCAGTGTCACTTTCCCGGCTGGAAGGTCACCGCGGCCGATTCCATCGCGGCGTTCGGCCTGCACGGGGCGCTCGTGGTCGGTCCCAGGCGGCCCGTCGAAGGCCTGGCCGACATCGTCCGGGCGCTGCGCACCTTCACGATCGCGCTCGCGAAAGACGGCAGGGTGGAAGCGCGAGGAAGCGGATCGCACGTGCTCGACAGTCCCTTGCTGGCAGCCGCTCACCTGCTCCAGGTACTGAAGCACCAGGCACTCTTCGAGCCGGTGCAGGCAGGCGAGCTGGTGACGACCGGCACGCTCCTGTCACCGCCGCCGATCCACGCCGGCGAGACGTGGACCACGGAGCTCTCCGGCATCGAGTTGCCGGCGCTCCGTCTCCATCTGGAGTGACGCGCGTTGACGATCGGTGGAGGAGATTCGATGAGGGCGTACGTCATGACGACCGGCGCGGTCTTCGGCCTGATCACCCTGGCTCATGTCCTGCGCATCTTCGCGGAAGGACGGCTGGCGACGGACCCGTGGTTCGTGCTCCTGACCGTGGCGACGGCGATGCTCACCTTCTGGGCGTGGCGCCTGCTCCGGCTCACGCCGCGCCCGTGACGTCTGATTCCGGCCTGCCATTCCAACAGACGTCCGGGGCGCGAAGCCCGTGTCAAGTCGACGCGGCGCTGGACGCCGGCATGTAGTATCATCACTACATGAAGCTCGGGCTGCGCGAAGCGAACCAGCAGTTCTCCAAGGCGATCAAGGCCGTGCGCGCCGGCCAGGAGGTCATCCTGACCGACCGCGGCCGATCCATCGCGGTCATCAAGCCGCTGCAGGATGAGGACGACCCGGAATCTACGCTGCAGGCCATGGCCGCCGAGGGCCTGATCAGACGGGCGGCGCGCCGGGGACCCATGCCCGCGGCTCGCTGGCGGCCGGTCAAGGTCACGGGCAAACCGGTTTCCAAGACGATCATCGACGATCGTGACGATCGCGCGTAGCCGTGTGGGCGTACTTCGACACGAGCGCGCTCGTGAAACGCTACATCGACGAGGCGGGCCGTCTCGCGGTATCCAACTTCTGCGGCGACACGACTGCGTCACATCAGTTCTGGCGCCGGTTGAGCTTCGGAGCGCGCTGCGACGGCGTGTGTCTGAGGGCACGCTCGACGCCGCACGCGTAGCGAAAACCCTGAAGCGCATCGCCACGGATCGGGCGTACTGGACGCTGGTTGAAATCGGCCAGGATCTTCTCGCCGCCGCCGAAACCCTTGTCGCGACACAGCCGCTCCGGACACTCGACGCCATTCACGTCGCGTCGGCGCAGCTATTCGCGGCTCGGGTCACGGCGTCCAACCTGGTCTTCGTCAGCGCAGACGTTCGACAGACCGCGGCGGCGGCTATGGCCGGCCTGGCGGTCCGGCACATCGGGTCGTAAGACGGCGATGCTCACCTTCTGGGCGTGGCGCCTGCTCCGGCTCACGCCGCGCCCGTGACGTCTGATTCCGGGCGACGCAGATTCATGGTACGGTTCGCACGACAACATGTCCGGACTTGCCTGGACGAGGGGTTCCTCCGCGATCGCGGTCTTTGCGGAGGTCCCATGCAGCGGCAGCTACGGCGGAATCGGGTGCCAGGTGATGGGGTACGAGGTCGCGATTCCCAGCGGCAGAATCCTCCGCCGCCTGACGGCCCGTGAAACGAAGAAACGGTGGCAGCCGAGCATGGCGTGGAACATGAGTATTCCCGGACCACCGGCCTATGGCCCGCCATTCCGATAGAAGTCAGCATGGGGTCTGATCGATCGAACACACGCATCGTCTATTCCACCGGCGCCGGGCGGGTCTGCCCCGGGTGCGGGTGGCCGGCCGACGACTGCCGGTGCAGCAAGGGCCGGGAGCAGGCCGTGCCCGATCGGATCGTCGCGAAGCTGCGCGTCGAGAAGGCGGGCCGCAACGGCAAGACCGTCACGGTCGTGTTCGGGCTGCCGCGGAACGCCGTGTTCCTGAAGGATCTCTGCAAGGAGCTCAAGCGGACGTGCGGAACCGGCGGCGCCGTCGCGGAAGACACGGTGGAGCTCCAGGGCGATCACCGCGAGCGGATCCGCGACCTCCTGCTGAAGAAGGGGTTCGTGGTCAAAGGCTGATTTGACATCAGTCTTACAAAGTGTAAGACTTGGCGCCGTCATGGTCCAACGCCAGCGGATGCCGACGCTCCCCCCGAAGGAAGCCCTGATTCTCGAGCTCCTGGTCCGGCAGAAGGCGATGTACGGGCTGGAGCTCGTCGCCGCGTCCGGCAAGCGCTTGAAGCGTGGCACCGTCTACGTGACGCTCGGACGCATGGAGGAAAAAGGCTACATCGAGTCGCGGCTCGAACCGGCGCCGCCCGACGCCGGAGGGCTTCCCCGCCGTGTGTACGAGGCGTCGGCCTTCGGCCGGCGCGTGCTCGGAGCGTGGGCGCAGATGGCCCGTCGCCTCATGCCGGAGCTCGCGTGACGAGACCGGGAACCCGTCTCCGCTCGTTCGCCAGCCGCGTGTGCTCGAGCTCGACGATGGATCTTCTTGTTGATCCCGTCATCGGCGACATGCAGCGCGAGCACGAGCAGGCGATTCGAGAAGGGCGGCTGTGGCGCAGCCGCTGGATCCTCGTGACGGGCTATCTTGCGTTCTCGAAAGCCGTGGCTCTCTACGTTCCGATCCGGGCGAGGCGGACACTGCGCGGATGGGCGGCGTCCGGGACTGGGACCCTCGGCAGCGCGCTGGGTGCCGCGGCGGTCGCCATGATCGCACTGAACGCGCTGTTCATTGCCCCACCATTGCTTCGGTCTCGCTTCGACGGCTGGACGGCGTGGCTGATCCTGCTGCTCTTGCCCCAATCGCTTCCGCTGACGCTCCCTGTCGTCCTTCTGGTGGGCGTGCTCTGTGGATTGCGGAACCGCACGGTGACCGCCCGTATCCGTCGCGCCATTCTCGCGATCGGGCTGACCGGCTCATTGGCCTCGCTTGGTACGATCTTCTGGTTGGTGCCGGCGGCCAACCAGGCGTTCCGTGTGACCATTGCCGGCCGCGAGGTTCCCAGAGGTCCTGCCGAGATGACGCCCCGCGTGCAGCGTGAGCAGGCGCTCGCCATGAACGCCCAGGGCCGGCCGCGACAGGGTGGCCGCCTGCTCGTCGAATTCCACCTTCGCGTGGCGCTCGGGGGAGCTGCTCTGGTCTTTGCGCTGTTCGGATTGGGCGTAACCGCCTTGCGGGCCGGTCGCGCCGCTACAGCCGGGATCGCCATCATCTTTTGTGCTCTCTACATTCACTACATCTTCCAACTGAGTACCTGTCAGCGAGGCTGTGTTCAGCGATGAGCGCGTCGCCATCCTGGCGGCCTGGCTTCCGAACGTGCTGCTGATGCTCGCGACCGCGGCGTTCCTGTCCTCGCGCCACGATCCTCGCCTTCCCCACAAGGTCTAAGACCGGCTCCCCTCCACGCGGTGACGGCTCACGACTCGCAATGGCGTGAGCCAATTCGTCGCCGGATGCCGCTTACACCAGTGGAGGAATGACGACAATGCGATCAGGTCAGCGTGGTCCGGGCAGGCACATCCGAGTGGCGGTGATGGCGGGCGCGATGGTTGCGCTCGGGTTCAGCGTGGCGACCAGGGCTCGAGAGGGCGCCGAAAGCGAGGGGAGCATCATCAGGTCCCTCCCCAACAACTTCCCGCATTTGAACGCGAGTGGCCTCTCGGCCACGTTCAGCACGCAAGGTTTTGTCGATCAGACGGGCGAGTACTTCCAGGCTCAGGGTACCAACGGCCGGAGCTGCGCGACGTGTCATATCGCGCAGGATGCCTGGAGCATCAACCCCGGCACGATCAGGCTGCTCTTCGCGCTGACGGGCGGGACGCATCCCATCTTCAACCCGCTCGACGCCAACAACCCGGATGTGGAGCTCCCGACCGTCGCCGCACGATGGGCCGGCTTCAGCATGATGCTGACCCGCGGCGTGTTCCGGCGCGGCGGCGCTCCGCGGGCCGAACGGGAGTGGGACGTCGTCGCCGTCGACGACCCGCACGGGTTCGCCAACGTCAACCGGATCGTGCAATGGCGTCGCGTGATGCCGACGATCAACTTCCACCTTGGCAGCGCGAGCGTCAACTGGGACGGCGGCAACACCATCGGGACCGACCAGCTGGCCGGGCTCACCAACCAGGCCAACCGCAACGTGACGGGCGCTCAGCAGGGCCCGCCGGCCCCGCCGGAGGTCATCACCGACATCGTCAATTTCGAGACCTCGCTGTCGACGGCGCAGATGTTCAGCTTCGAGGCCGGCTTCCTCAACGCGGGCGGCGCGCGGGGTGGCCCGGAGGAACTGTCGCAGATGACCAGGACCGCCGGACGCTTCGACCTCTTCGACGCGTGGATCAACTCCCGCAACCGGCATCGCGCGCAGATCGCGCGGGGCCAGGAGCTGTTCAACAATCCCAATCCCGGCGGCGGCAGCTGCCTCGGCTGCCACAACTCCGCCAACAACGGCACGAACGTCGACAACCTCTTTTTCGACATCCGCACCGCGTCGGCCGAGGCTCGTACGCCTGACCTGCCTCTCTATACGTTCCGTAATCGAACGACCGGCGACGAGCGGCAGCTGACCGATACGGGCCGGGGCAACGTGACCGGGCTTTGGAGGGACCTCGGGCGCTTCAAGACGCCGACGATCCGGGCCCTTGCCGCTCGGGCGCCGTACTTCCATAACGGCATCGCGGCGACGATTGAAGACGTCGTGCGCCACTACGAGACGCACCTGGGATTTGTCTTCACCGATCGGGAACGGGCAGACCTGGTGGCTTTCTTGAAAGTGTTGTGATGCGCGCCACGGCGTCGGCAAGGCGCGTGATGTCCAATGGATCGTTGTAGATTTGCGCCGAGACTCTCGTCCAGAGGCGGCCGCGCCACGCGTGGAGCTGGACTTCGATGCGCTCCTCGACGAGAAGCGCAACGCGCAGTTGCGTCGCGTCCGCCTCGGTGCTGCCGGCGTCCTCCGGCAGCGGCACCGTGACCATCGTCCCGACCATGTCGCGTGGGATCTCGAAGGTCGTGCCCCACCGCTCGGTGAGGATGCCGGCGGCCTCCCAGGCGAGCGCGTGCATGTACTTCACGCACGCGTCGAAGTCCCATTCGCGCAGCAAGGCAATGCCTTCGGGCGCCGCCAGGTAGCTGCTGGGATCCGAGGTGGCGGTGTGCTCGAACTCGGCGCGGAAGCCTTTGTTGCGGCCCCAGGACACGACGGGAAAGTGAAGGGCCGGCTGCTTGTCGGGCGCGGCCCACAGAATCCCGCACCCCCTGGGGGCGTGCGCCCATTTGTGGAGGTTGCCGGAATACCAGTCGACACCGAGCGACGAGATATCGAGCGGCCGCGAACCGGGGACGTGCGCGCCGTCCACCAGCACCGGAACTCCACGCGCGCGGCACTCGGCGGCAATTGCTGCCACGGGCAGGACGAGTGCCGTCTGTGCGGTGACGTGATCGATGACGACGAGCTTCGTCCGCGGTGTGAGCGCCTGGACGATCGGTTCCACCACATCGCCGGCATCGCGGACCGGATACGGGATGTGAACCGTTCGAAGGGTCGCGCCGCTGCGATCACAGACCGCATCGGCCGCGAGCGTGACCGCGCCGTACGCCAGATCGGTGATGACCACCTCGTCGCCCGGGCCGAGCGGCAGCGATCCGAGCACCGCGTTCAGCCCGGTCGTGACATTCGGGACGAACACGAGATCGTCGGGACGCGAGCCGACGAACGCGGCCACCTGATCGGAAGCTTCGCGCAGGCGCGACACGGCGCGCCACGGCATCGGCTGGTGCCCATTCAGCTCGCGCAGCATGAATCGCGACGGCTGGCGCTCGATCTCGTCGCGGATCGCTTGCTGTTTCTGCAGGACGCGCCGCGGGGTCGCGCCCACGGTGCCGTGATTGAGGTAGGTGCACTCCGGGTCGAGCAGCCAGTGGTCCAGCATGGAGCGGCCGAATGTGGGCATCCAGGAACTCTACTGGCCGCCCGGCCGCCGGTCCCGGTCCATTTCCGAATCGGTCCACGCCTTTGAACAGGAGGTCAAGAGATCAGGAGACTTGTCTTTCTTGGCTCTAAGCAACAGACGGAAGAAGTCAGAAAAATACAAACAAAACTCCTGAACTCCTGATCTCCTGTTCCCGAACGTCACTTCGTCTCCGGAAAGAGCACCACCTTCACGTAGCGAGTCGTGTCCAGGTACGTGCGGGCCGCGTCGCGCAGCAGCGGCACGCTGAGCTGGTCGTAGAGCCCTCGGAGCATCGACGGGTCGGGCACGGGTTCGTCGGTACTGATACGCGAACACCAGCTGATTCAGCAGGTGGCCGTTCTGCCGGGTGTCCGTTTCGAGATCCCGCCGCAGCGCCGCTTGCGCGTCCGCGACCTGCCCTGCGCCCGGGCCGGTGGTCTTGAAGTCGTCGATCACGTCGAACAGCGTCTTGACGAGATCCTGCGTGCGCGCGGGATCGCAGGCAAAGCTGATCGTCAGGCGGTACTCCTCGATCGGCCGTTTCGTGAACTCGGGCACGACGCTCACGCCGTACGTGCCGCCCAGGTCCTCACGCAAGACCCGTTGCAGGTTGCCCCCGAGCGTGTTCGCCATCGCCTGGAGGATCACGCGATTTCGCTGATTGTTCTGGAACGGACCGTTGAACACGACCCCGACCTGGCTCTTCGGCGTACTCCCTTTGTTGACGACCTTTTCCACTACGCCCGGCGGCGGCCGGATGCCGACGTCCCGTCCGGCTTCCTTGCGGTGCAGCGCCGGCAGGCCGCCCAGGTACCGCTCGACGAGCGGCTTGATGGCCGGCAGATCGAAGCTGCCGACGAGAACGAACGTGAAGTCGCTCGCATCGGCGAACCGATCCTTGTAGAACGCCACCGACGTGGCCAGGTTCATCTGCGCGACGAGCGCCGTCGTTATGGGCCGGGCCCGCAAGTGGTTCTGGCTCACCGCCGCGTTGAGCGCGTCCTCGAACGCCGTCTCCGGGAGGGCTTCGCGGTTGCCCAACGCCGCCGTCGCCTGCGCGGTCATCGCGCGAAACGCTTCCGGATCCGCGCGCGGCTGCGTGAACGTCAGGTAGATCAGCTGAAACATCGTTTCCAGATCGCTACGCAAGGCGCGGCCGCGCAGGCCCTCGGACATCTCGTCGATGTCGGAACGCACGAACGCGGTCTTGCCGGCGAGCTTCTTGCTCAGATCGATGGCGCTCAGCGTACCGAGACCTCCCTGGCCGACGACCTGGTCGGCGGTCTCGGCGGCCACGAAGTCCCGGTCGGGCGCGAGCGAGGTGCCGCCCGGGCTGAAGGCGCGGACGAGGATCTCGTCCTGCTTGAACGTCGTGGGCGCGAGCACGACGCGCACGCCGTTGGACAACGTCCACTCGGTGATGCCCGGCGTCTTCGCCACGCTCTTCGTGACGGCGCCCGGCTTGGGCAGCGTCTCGATGAGCGGCCGCGTGCTCACCTCGTCCACGTACGCGGTCAGCGCGCCGCCGCCGGCGCCCTTGATGACCGCGGCCAGCGACGCCTCGGTGGGCGCGGCGACGCCGGCCTTCAGCGGCGCACGCACGGCGACGACGCGGTTGCGATCCGGCACCCAGTCGTTGGCCAGGCTGTTGATGTCGGCGATCGTGATCTCCGGCAGGAACCGCTGGACCAGGCCGTTCTCGTACGCGATGCCGGGAATGGGTTCCTGCTGCATGAAGTTGCGGATGTACTCGTCGGCGAGCGACTGGGAGGTGTGCTCGTCGTTGGACGCGGCGAGCTGCGCGAACGCCTGCATGTAGCCGAGGCGATAGCGGTCCAGCTCGGTCTGCGTGAAGCCGAACCGGGCGATCCGGGCCGCTTCGGCGAAGAGAGCCGCCAGCCCTTTCTCGACGCCTCCCTCCGCGACCAGGGCATTCAACGTCGTCGCCTCGGCCGAGCGCACGAAGAGGCCACGGCTCGTCTGCGCATCCAGGAACGGCGCATCCGGCTTCTGCGTCATCTCGTCGAAGCGCGCGGACAGCAGGCCGCCGAACACCCTCTCGATCGTCTGCTGACGATACGAGCCGACGGTCGTCTGATCCCGTGCGGCCATCAGGCTGGAGACGCTGACCGTGGTGGCGGTGGCCTCGCTGTCGGTGGCCACGGTATATCGGGTGCCCGGCTGATCGGGCACGTCGTAGATCGGCCGCGGCCGCGGCGATGCCGCCGCCGGGATGCCGCCGAAGTGCGACCTGATGAGCGTCTCGATCGCCGACGGCTCGAAATCGCCGACCGCGATGACCGCCATCAGATCGGGCCGGTACCAATCGGTGTAGAACTTCTTCAGACGGTCGTAGGGGAACGTCCGGAGGATCTCGGGCTTGCCGATCGGCAGCCGATCCGCGTAGCGGGAGTCCTTGAGAAGCACGGGAAGCTGCGCGTCCAGCATCCGCGCGCCCGCCCCCAGGCCCACCCGCCACTCCTCGAGGATGACCCCGCGCTCTTTCTCGATCTCCTGCGGATCGAACGAGACGGCATGCGCCCAGTCTTCCATGATGAGCAGCGACCGGTCGATGACGCCGGCATTGTCGGTCGGAATCTGCAGCTGGTAGACCGTCTGATCGAAGCTCGTGTTGGCGTTGATGTGCGCCCCGAAGCGCACGCCCATCGACTGCAGGAAGGCGATGGACTCCTGCTTCGGGAAGTGGCGCGTGCCGTTGAAGCTCATGTGCTCGACGAAGTGGGCCAGCCCCCGCTGGTCGTCGTCCTCGAGAATCGATCCCGCGTTGACGACCAGCCGCAGCTCGGCGCGGCCCTGCGGCTGCTGATTCTTGCGGATGTAGTAGCGCAGGCCGTTGGCCAGCGTCCCGACGGTGATCCGCGGGTCGACGGGAACGGCCGCCGTGAGCGGTACGTTCTGGGCGCCGGTCGTGACGGTGCGCTGAGCCGACGCGCCGACGCTCGTCGTCGCGGCGATCGCCAGGGTCAGCAGAATCAAGCGGGCGCGGGCGCGAAGCGCCTGCGGCCCGCGCGAGGAGAGCGACCCTGCGAGTCGAGCCGCGGCGCCTGGGGGTGGGGCCCCGGGCGCATTAAGTAATGCTGGGGCCCCGCGAGCAGTAAGAAGCGCCTGCGGCCCGCGCGAGGACAGCGAGTCTTCGAGCGCCGCAGCGCGAGCGAGTGGGGGTGGGGCCCCACGAGCAGTAAGAAAGGTCATGCCGATCTCCAAATGAGCTGGAACATTGTGACGCCTGATCGCTCAGACAACCCGGACCTGCGCCACGAACCGGTACCCGCGCTTGGGTACGGTCTCGATGAATCGCGACGTCGACGCGTCTTCCCCCAGCGCCTTGCGAAGCACGGAGATGCGCTGAGCGATCGTGTCGTCGCTGACGAACGTCCCGGGCCACACATGGTCCAGCAACGCCTGCTTCGACACGAGTCTCCCACTCTGCTCGACCAGTAATCGGAGCGTCTCGAACTCCTTGGGAGGCAGCGCCACCGGCGCGCCCTCTCGCAGGAGCCGCTGCTCGGCGACCTCCAGCCTGAAACGGTCGAATTCGTACACCGGGTGCGTCGAGCGCCCGGCAGCCTGCATGAGCGCCTCGATCAGCACGTCTTCCGGCCGCGGTACTTCTGGCTTGTCGGTCATGTCAGGAGAACGTGAAGAATCCGTCAACCTTCCGTCAGGACGCTGTCGCACCCCGCTGCGTAAGTTCTAGGCGAACGTCAGGACACGAGGTTGCTCTTGGGAGTGTACCTGACATGCGGGGGGTTGCAAACGCGATTCCGGATGAGCGAGCGCCGGATCGGTCCCCGCGGTTGCCGGCGAGCTCGCGTGGTGCGATCGAGAGGTTCTTCATGACACGGTCTCCAGTCTCCCGCAGCGAGAAGCGGCCCGACCGCCGGGTTGCCGATCGGGATGCCGCGCCCGGAAGGTCCGGGGACCTTCGTCACGGCCTGCGCCCTGGCCCCCGCCGCGCGTTCTGTGCGCGGTGGGGTGGAGGCCGGGGCGCAACCGCGTTGCTGATCGCCGCGATCGCCATCGGCCTCGGGGCCGCGCGGGTTTCGGGCAGGCCGGGCGAGCCGCAAAGCCTCGCCGGCACGACGCTGCGCGCGGTCGAAGATGGAGACGCGCTCATCGGCGGCCTCCTCGAGCAGCTGCTCGGCGGCGGCCGCGAGCCGCGTGACGCGTCGCGCGCGATCGAGCGCGTCGTCGTCGTCGAGGACGGCGCGAACCGGCTCGTGGTCTCCGTCGCCTACAGCGGGCTCGCGAACCTGCGGCTGGCAGGTGAGGTGCGTGGACGCGATCGGCGCCGGCACCCATACATCGTCGCGCAGCAGGTGACGCTCACGGACGCCGCGGGTGAGGCGACGATCGCGTTCGAATTGCAGCCGGGCGTGCCGGAGGGAGCGCGGATCGAGTCCGCGTCCCTCCGGCTGGTCGCGTTCGATCCGGCGCGGTCCTCTGTCCCCGTTGTGTCGAGGGTCTACGCGCTGCCGAAGCAGTGGAACGCGACGCCGGCGCCGGCGAACGTGGTCGTCACCGTCGCGCCGCGGGCCATGGGGACGGCCGCGCGGCTCGGGAGCCGGCCGGATTACGCGGCGCCACCGAAGGTGCTGGTGCCCATGGGCGTCGCCGTGCTGTCGCCCGCCGCGGTCGCGGCTGCTCCGCCGGCGGCGTCGCCGCGGCCAGTCGTGCGCGATCACCGCACGGGGGCCGGTGCCTGGCGCGCCGAGCGTCCCGCGCCGCCGCCGCGCGAGACCGTCCGCGATCAGCGGACGCCCGCGGCCGGCAACGTGCGCGATCACCGGGCCGTCGCCGAGAAGGCGAAGCCCGCGGCCGACAAGCTCGGGCCGAATTCGAAGATGGTGATGGTCGACAGTTTCCGGTACGGCGTCCGGCCGGAGGACGTGCAGAAGGGGGCGCAGGGACCGGCGGCGGCGGCCATCGAGTTGCTGGAAGGCCTGCGCACTGAAGATATCGACCTCGACCCGGCGGACCTGCTGAGCATCGCCACCAGCATCCACGCGGACAAGAACCCCAATTCCGGCATCTTCTACTATCACCCGCGCTCGTATCACCTCGAGTGGACGCCCGAGAGCGGCCACGGCATGCGGATCCTGTACGGTGCGGCGACCGGCGCCGGCGCGGCAGGAGAAGTGCTGATGGCCGCGCGGCTGAAGTCGGGCCTGGATCTCTCGGAAGTCCAGCTCGCGACCGACCTGCTCAACGCCTACAAGCGCCGCAATCCGTCGGTGATCTTCAACGCGCTGCGTCCCCTGCCGCTCGAAAAAAACGGCACGGACGTTTCGTTCGGCTCCGTCCTCGGCCAGTACAGCATCCCCAAGGAAAAGATCGCGATCACGGCGCTCTCGGACGTGCTCGGCGAGATCGAAGTGTCGTGGGTCACGGATCCGGTGACGAAGGAGAACCTGCAGCTCGCCCTCGTCGAGGACATCGGTGTGAGCGGCGAAGTCTCGTTCACCTCCAGCGGCGGCGCGCTGGCGCCACAGGTGCCGATCTCCATCCAGCTCGCCGATCGCGACTCGTTCGGCCGGCTTCGCTGGAACCGCGACGAGGGGCCCCGCAACTTGACGCCGTATCCGTTCCGGCTCCGCTACCTGCACGCGCTCTGCATCGACCCGCGGACCAACCTGCCGATCCTCTACACCTGGTCGCTCGACAACGCGGCGGTGCCGCCGATGGCGCGCGTGCGGTGGGATGCCGCCCGCGTTCCCGCCTGGATGGACACCGAGGCGAAGCGGATCTGGGTCGACTACGACGTCTCGCAGAACTGCGACACGTGCGACAAGGCGGTGCTGGACGGCATCACGGGCGGCGTGACGGCCGTGACGGCCGAACAGATCACGTTCCACACCATCTCGCCGCTGGCCGACGTCGGCGGCTACGAGCTCAGCGCGCAGGTCCGATCGAAGTTCTTCGACCCGAAGGACCGCACGGTGCTGCGAGAAGACGCTCGTGCTGAAGGCCGACAATCAGGACTTCACGCTCCAGCCGATCTACAGCGCCGGCCGCCGCGACGGCGAGCGGCTGTTCGAATACCGCCTCGACCTGGCGATGCCGGACGGGACGGTTCACAAAGGCACGCGCTGGATTGCGAGCGACGGGCTCCGCGTGCTCGTCGGCCGGGCGCAGGTCGAACAGTCACTCGGGACGCTTCCCGCGAGGTAACGGCCATGATGACCCGCTTCCTCGCGATGGCCGTCCTCGCGTTCGCCGCCCCTGCGCTCGCCGGGCCGGATCTCCGGCAGGCGCGCCGCGCGGGCCCGCTGGTCGTGTATCCGGACGACGCGCGGCAGAACCTCTTCTACTTCCCGCCGGGGGACCTGGTGATCGCCACCGGCGACGCAGGCGGGCCTGACATCCATCTCCTGCACGCGCGGTATACCGGTTCCGCCGCGACAGGCGACCGCGGCACGGCCGTCGTCCGCAGCATCTTCACCGTGCGGGTCGTCATGAGCGGACCGACGCTGCAGCAGATCAACGACGCGCGCAAGGCGCTTTCCGCCTCCGCCGGCGGCCCGACGGAACTGCGGCCGCTGCCGATCCGCCGCGTCGAGTCCGCGATCGTCTACGCGGCCGCTGACGGAGCCGGCGCAGCGGCGGCACCGGGCGAGAAGGCGCGGGTGCTTCCGTCCGGGCACTTCGAAGCCAGCGAGAACGCCGCGGCGCCGCGCGACGGGTACTGGACCGAGCGGCTCTACACGCTCGGGCTCGGGCCAGCCGACGCACAGCTTCTGTCGGACGCGCTCGAGCGGGGACGCCTGGCGCTGAGCATCGGCTACGCGTTCCTCGCCGACGGCATCGGGCCCGACGAGCCGCTGCAGGAACTGTCGGGATCACCCGAGCTCGTCGCGGAGCTGAAGAGGCAGATTCTGTCCCCCCCGCGCGCGGCGGCTGACGGCGAGGCGCCTCGAGTGCCGCACGTCGTCCGCGCCGGCGCCGTGGGCGTCACCGCCGACCTCGCCCGCTGGCCGCGGATCGTCCGCCGTGTCGACATCAACGAGTCGGCGCCTCCGGGATACGCGGCGCTCGACGTCTACTGCTACGACTTCAACCAGGGCAACCAGTACGGCGCTCTACGAAACGCAGGTGGAGATCCAGGCCGCCGGCGTCGGCGGCAAGCCCGTGACGCTGACGGCGACGTTCAGCCGGTCGCAGCCGGACCTCTACGCGCGCAGCCTGCGCTTTCCGGTCGCCGTCCGCATGGATCGCCCGTACCGGTTCCGCGTCCTCGCGATCGCGCAGGACGGCGGATCGAAGACGACGCCGTGGCGCGAGCGCGCGGCGTGGACCCAACTGCTCGACGTGACCGCTCAGGGAGACCACCAATGAAACGGCATGCTTCATCCCGCGTCAGAGTTCGGAAGTCGGCGGTCGCGGCGCGCCTGGCGATCACCGCCGCGCTGCTGGCGGTCGCGCCGCCCGTCAGCGCGCTCGTGAACTACGACGGGCGGAGGATCGATCGATGGCATCCAGCTCCTGCAGGACGTCTTCGATCCGCTCGCGTACTACTACATCCCGCAGTATCCGCGGCTGGCGGCGAAAGCCGACGGCACGTTCGAGCTGCTGTGCCTCAAGTACGTCGACGCGGCCGGCGGAACGAACGGCGGGCTGTTCCACGCGCTGATTGAGTTCACGCTGCCGCAGGAAACGCTCGACGCGATCGAAAAGAAGCTGCGCACCCAGGTCCCCGGCGCGCGCATCGCCGGTCCCGTGCCGTTGATGCAGGCGCTCGAGAACGGCGAGGAGGGCGTCGGCTCGTTCCAGATCGTGTCGGCCATCCTGAAGAACCGCGACAAGGGACCGTCGGCGGCCGACGTGATCACCTCGGGCCGCGCGCCCCTGATGCCGGGCTCGAAGGCCGTCGTGGCCGCGATGCTCGAACCAGCAGGCGGCGACGCTGCTGTGGGACTCGCTCTCCAGTCCCACGTCGGACGTGTCGGTCGCGATTCACGCGCTACTACGAAGCCGCGGTGAAGGCTTACAACGCGCAGCGTGACCGCCGAAGTCGACGCCGTCTACACGCACTTCAGCCGGGTGCTCGAATCAACAAGAGGGTTACACACGCCGCCACGTGCGCAGCGTCATCGACGACCTCCAGCGGAAGGGCGACCTGAAGATCGAGGTGCTGGATCGCATCGCCGGACTCGGCATCAAGCCCGACGACATGGCCGGCATCCTGCAGATGGTGACCGACAAGCTCGTCGAGCTGATGTTCGACTCACAAGACCGGATGGGCGGCCGATGCACCACGGGAAGCGGTCGCTCGAAGGCGATCAGATCAAGCTGCGGCAGCAGCGGGGATTTTCTGGACGGTTGTTCAAGGGATCGGGCAACCAGCAGTACTACACCGACGACCAGTACGTGCTCAAGAACCGCAAGGACATCCGGCGCAACGTCTTCACGCTGACCTTGGCGAAGAGCTCCACCATCAAGGTGCCGGTGGATACGGCCGGCAATCTCGGCGGTCTGTATACGGCGCTGAAGGACGACTCGCGCTACTTCCGCCTGGTCGATCTGTCCGACCCGGCGTTCGAGTTCCGGCCCGTCCACTTCCAGGTCGACGGCGACTACGTCGACGCGTTTCAGGACACGATCAACTTCGTTTCCGTCAACTTCCGCAAGAGCTATCCCGACCAGCCGGCGTTCACGCGTTCGCTGCATTTCGGCGCAGGCCGACATGAAGGCCGGGAAGACCGTGCAGGACGTCGCGTTTCCACGTCTCGGCGATGAGCGGCGCGAACTGGCTCGAGTACGAGTATCAGGTTCGCTGGAGCGTCCGGGACGGCGAGACGGTCAGCGTGCCCGCCGGCGATACGTGGGCGAAGACGCGCGACGCGGCGGTGTCGCTGACGCCGCCGTTTACCAGGCGCGTCGTGGAGATCGACGCCGACCGGCAGCTGTTCGCGAAGCACGGCATCGCGTCGGCGGTCGTCGAGTTCGCGACGATGGTCGGCGGCAAGCCCCGCCTGCAGCGCAAGGTGATCCTGCGTGCCGCGGACGCGGCGCCGACGACGAAGGTGGCGGTGTATCACGACCGCCAGACACCAGATAGGCGTGCGGGTGACGTGGCATTCGCTGGCGGGCAAGACCGAAGGGAAGCTCGAGGTCCTCGAGTCGGACTATCTGTTTCTGACGCCGCCTGCGGCGTCGTCACCCGGAGGCGCAGGGGGGTGGGCGATGACTCGTGTCGTCGGCGTCGTCCTGTTCGTTCTGTGTGCTTCGACTGCCTCCGCGCAGCAGGTCCTGATCGACCGTGGGGTGCGGGCCGGCGGGCCTCTGGTGCTTCCCGCTGGCGACCGAGCAGCGCACGTTCGTCTACCTGCCGTCCGAAGCGCGGCTCGCGCAAGACGACGGGGGACGGCCGCAGTTCTCGTTCGTCCGCTACGTCGACCAACGATGCAGGGGCGGGCGGGACGAGCTCGATCACGGAATCCGGCGGCGGCGGCGTGCTCCATTTCCTGGTCCTGATGGAGACGCCGGAGCGCACCGTCACCAACGCGCAACAGGAGCTGCGCCGGATCGCTGAAGGACAACGAGGTGAAGCTGCGCGGGCCGATGGTGTTCAGCGACGGCCGGTATGCGCTCGTGTCCTCCGTCCTGAATCCCTCGACGTCCACGCCCGAGCGGAAGCTGCTCGCCACGGGCCGGGCGCCGGTCCTGGAAGGCAACCGGATCGCGTTCTCGTTCGATCTGAAGCCAACCGAGGCGACGCTCCTGCTGCGGAGCTTCGAGATGCGGACGCCGGACGTGTCGATCGTGTTCGACATGACGTTCACCGGTCTCTCCGAAGCCTACGACGCGGACCTGACCATCGACTGGTCCGAAGTGCGCAAGCACCAGTCGTTCAACGCCGGCGGCACCGTGCTACTTCGTCAGCGCCGATGTCGAGGCCGCCTTCGACGAGCTGCGCCGCAACAACGCGATCAAGCTCCGATCGAGCGGCACGGACGCGTCGATGGAGGCGCTGCTGAACACCGTCTACAGCAAGCTGCTCGAGCTGATGTTCCGGCCGGTCGAGCCTGAAAAGGCCCCGGACGCGACGCGCGGCAGCATGCTCGATGCGCATCGACCGCGCTGCTGGACACGAAAGGATCGCTCGGCGGCACACGCAAGCTCGGGTTCGGCGCGAACGTCGCGTATCAGCTCAAGGATCTCCGGACGACCGGCTCGAGCACGCTCAATTTCAATCACCGGGCGACGGTGGAGCGGCACAGCTTCGTCACCTTCAACATCGGCGATCTGCATCGCCGCTACGGCAGCGACCCGAACTTCTTCCGCGCCGTCAACCTCGCCGACCCGGCGTTCCAGCAGCGCGAGATCCACATCGGCATCGACGGCGCGGTGCTGCCGGAGTTCGAGAAATACATCAACGGCGTGACCATCACGCTGCGCAAGCAGCATCAGAACGGGCAGGAGACGCTCCGCGAGCTCGTGCTCGACCGGCCGGCGATCGCGAAGTCGCCGTCCGGCTTCCGTCTGGTCTACGGCTGGAACGGCGACGACGACCGCACGGCCTGGCTGAACTACGACTACCGCACGCGCTGGAGCTTCAAGGGCGGCGGGGCATACGAAACGCCATGGAAGCCCAGCAGCGCGCCGATGATCGACCTGTTCGCGCCGTACGAGCGCCGCACGATCCAGGTCGTCGGCAGCCGCGAGACGCTGCAGAAACAGCAGGTCCGCGCCGTCGTCGTGCAGGTCGAGTACCGGCTTCTTCGGCGAGCGCCGCCGCCACCAGGTGGTGGTGCGGCCAGACCAGCAGGGCGCCGAGCCGACGGTCGAGGCGACGCTGCCGCTCGGCGAGTTTCAGTACGACTACGTCGTCACCTGGCAGCTCGAAGGCAGCCGCCGGCTGACCAGCCAGGGGCGCGATGCGACCGGCGTGGTGTTCGTGGACGAACTGCCCAAAGGGGGAATGTGATGCTGAAGCGAAGTGTTTGGATTCTGCTCCTCCTGGGGCTGCTGACCGCGCCCGCGAGCGCGGTGGTGCTCGACGACACGAACCGCATCACGATCCAGCTCCAGGACGGCACGCAGGTCATCCTGCTGGGCGAAGCGATCGCGCTGTCGACCGAGCGCAGCAACCGGTACTACTACCTGCCCGTCAACCTGCGCCTGTCGAAACGGCCCGACGGGACGCCGGAGTTCCTCTTTCTGAAGTTCACCAGCGAGAAGTCGGCCGCGCAGGGGGGAATCGGCGGCGGCCTCATGCACTTCCTGATGGAGTGGGGCCTGACGCCGCCGCAGGAGGCGGAGCTCTCGCGCGACGCTGAAAGCGCGGAAGGCCGAGCTGATCGGCGCCGCGCCCCTCGAGGAGGCGGGCGAGGGCGGGTCGTTTCAAATCGTCTCCGCGACGCTGTCCGACAAGGGGATGACGACGGCGCTGGTGACATCCGGGAAGGCGCCGCTGCTGGCGGGCGGCAAGGCGGCGGCGGCGTCGCGATTGGCGGCCGACGGCGCGCAGCTGCTGGCGGCGACGTTCGAGAAGTCGAGGTCGATCACGGATCTCTCGATCGCGCTCAACTACGGCTACCAGACGCTCACGCCGGCCGCGCGCGGGATGGTGACCGTCGACTGGTCCAAGCTGGTCAGGGAGCGCGACAGCTTCATCGCCGAGTACACGCAGACGCGTACCGGCACGGACAGCAGCAGCGGCTGCGTCCTGTTCGCGTGCTGGTTCAGCAGCGCGGGGAAGTACTCGTACTCCTACAGCGAGATGCGCAACCAATGGAAGTTCCTCGAGGAAAAGAAGGTCATCGACATCAAGTTCGACGAGCAGATCGCGGACGAGCGCGTCGCGAAGATCCGGGAGGCGTTCTTCCAGTTCTTCCTGAACAAGATGGCGGACCCGGTGAAGGACGAGGCGCCCCCGCCTGCCACGGACAAGGAGAAGGAGCAGCGATCGCCGAACATCCGCTTCGGCAACCGCGTACACGTTCAAGCGCGAGACGTCGATCAAGTACATCGTCGGAGCGGAGGGTCGAGACGTTCACGCTGAACTACCGGCTCGCGGTGCGCTGGCCGTTCCAGGTCGTGGGCAATCTGGCGAGCTGGTACGACGCGCGTGAAGGACAACCCGAAGTGCGTCGCCGCCGTCAACCTGAACGATCCGTTCTTCCAGCACCGCGAACATCAACTTCATCCTCGATCTCGACGCGAAGGAGATGTTCGACGCAGGCGGTCAACTACGTCACCGTGAACGTGCGCAAGACGCGCAGCGAGCGGCACGCCGTTCGAGGACCGCGTCACGATGGATGCGAAGTACGTGAAGGAGAAAGGGATCGCGGCGAGCGTCACGTATGCGCGCGGCGAGGACACGGAACGCCGACACCTACGAGTACCAGGCGCAATGGAGCCTCAAGCGGCGGGCAATCTCTTCCCGGCGAAGCCGCGGTGGGAGAAAGGCAGTTGGGAAGGCGTGACGCTGGCGCCTCCGGTCGTGCCGCGCACGATCGAAGTCGAGGGCGATCTCGAGGCGATGAAGGCGAGCGGCATCACGCGCATGACGGTGCAGGTCCACTATCCGAAGTTCGGCGAGGAAGTCGAAGAGAACATCCAGATCTCGCCGGCGAAGAACGAGCCGATCGTGGCCCAGAAAATCTTCATGGACCGCGGCGCGCGCGGCTACGCCTACCGCCTGATCGTCAACCACAAGACCGAGGGCAAGCTCGTGCTGCCGTGGAGCGCGCAGGTCGGCGACGACTACATCTACGCGGCGATTCCCGAAGAGCTGTTGAAGGACGGATCGCCGATGAACGCGGAGGCGAAGAAAGCCGCCGACACCGTCGTCGACACCGCCAAGGAGAGCGTGCTCGACCAGTTCAAGGAGCTCCTCGGAGGGAGGCCACAGTCATGAGAGCCATTCGACTCTCGATCTTCCTGCTCGCGATCGCATCGCCCGCGGCCGCGCAGCAGGTGCTGCTCGACAACCCGGTCCGGGCGGGCGACCTGGTCATGTTCCGGGGCATCAACGACGAGAAGGCGTACTACTACGCCCCGACCCGGCCGCGGCTGGCGACCGACGCGAACGGGGTCCCGCAGTTCTCGTTCTTCCGCTGGGTCGAGAACGTGCGATCCGGCGCCAAGGAGCCCGAAGCGCGGGAAGGAACCGGCGGCGGCATCGTCCATGCGCTCGTGACCTTCGGCGTATCGAAGGAGGCGCTCACCGCGGCGGAGCGCGATCTGCAGCGGCAGATGCCGGGCGCGCGGATCGCCGGGCCGATCGTTCCCAAGTCGGGTGTCTTCACGCTCGTCTCGTCGGCGGCCGATCCCAAGGATCCCAACAACAAGTTTTCGACGCAGGTCCTCGGCGTGGGAAATGCCCCCGTCCTCGACGGAGACAAGGCGGCGGTGTCGATCACGCTGACGAAGCTCGGCGCGAAGGTCCTCTGGGAGCAGTTTCAGACGCCGACGCCCGACATCAGCTTCAAGTTCGAGATGACCATCAACGGGTTTCTCGGCCCCATCCGCGCGACGATCGAGGCCAATCTCGACGAGATCGTGAAGCACGACTCGTTCGCGGCCGGCATCGCGGGGAACTTCTTCGGCGCCGAGATCAAGGGGACGTTCGACGAGCTGCGGCGCACGAACGTGATCAAGGTCACACAGATCGGCGAAGACGCCAAGATGGCCGAGATCATCAAGTCGGCCTACGACAAGCTCGTCGAGCTTCTGTTCGAAAAGAGCTCGCCCCCGCCGGCGGGCGCGGGGGCCGCCGCCGCGCCGGCGGCCGCCGACGGCGCGGGTGGCGGAAACGACTGGCTGGGTCGAGCGACGAAGCAGCTGGGCGACGCCAGAAAACATTCCGACGATGTCCGGAAGGAGAACAACGAGATCGAGAAGAGGAACGCCGAGCGCCGGGCCAAGCGTGAAGCGGCCGAGGCTGCCGAGAAGCGCGCCGGCGACCTCGAGGCGCAGCTGCGCGCCGCCGAGGCTGCCGCCAGCCGGCCGGCGGCCGGCCAGCCGCCTGCCGAGGCCGCGCGACCTGCTCCGGCCGTGACGCCGCCGCCAGCAGCGGGAGCCGTCGCGCCTGCACCGCCGCCGGCAGCGACAACCGGCACGGAGACAACCGCTGCAAAACCGGCGGCGCCCGAGCAACCGGCGCCAGCCGCGGCGCCGGCGCCCGCACCGGCAGCGGCTGCGCCGGCCGCGCAACCGACGCCCGTCGTCGCCGGCGCACCGGCCCCGCCGGATCCGGCGGCGCAGGCGCGCATCGCGGAGCTCCGCACCAGCGCGGAGGCGGCGCGCGTTGACGCGCTGGCCAAGCGACAGGAGGCGACAAAGGCCGGGCGCGACGAACCGCTGAAAGACACGCCGGCCGAGCCTGGCTTCGCGATCATGGGCACGTATCAGTTCAAGCGATCCCGCACCACCGGGATCTACCGCATCGACCTGAACAAGCACACGGCCGAACAGCGCGTCTTCCGCTTCGACGAGAACATCGGCGACCTCCGCCCGCTGTTCAAGAGCGGCCATTTCCGGCAGGTGAACATCGACGATCCGCTCTACAAGCAGCGCGAGGTCGTCGCGATTCTCGATGGCATGAACGCGGAGGACTTCGGCCAGTACATCAACTTCGTCTCGCTGCGGCTGCGGAAGAGCCACGAGAGCGGCGAGTTGACGGACGACGAGATTCGCATCGACCGGAAGAACTTCAACCAGGAAGGGGCCACCTTCAAGATGCTGTACGGCTGGAAAGGCGACAACAACCGGAAGCGCTGGATGGACTACGAGTACCAGACCCTCTGGAGCTTTTTCGGCGGTCACACGATGGAGATGCCCTGGGCGAAGGCGTCGGCGGGCGCAATTCCCCTGTCGCCGCCCCTGCAGCGTCGATCGGTGGAGCTGCAGGGCGACCCGAAGCGGCTGGCCGAACAGGGCGTGCGCTCGGTGAGCGTGAAGATCTTCTACCGCGCTGCCCAGGACGGGCCGGAACAGGTGAAGCAGTTGACGCTGAACGCCGCGGCGCCGAACTTCGTCGGCCGCGTCGACTTCGTCATGCCCAAGAACCTGGTGGACTACGACTACGAGATCGCCTGGCGCCTGACCGGGAACCGCGAGGTGACCTCGGGCCGGCAGAAGACCAGCTCGACGATCCTCGAGCTCGACGACGTGCCGAAGGCGACGGGCAGTCAGTGAGCCACGACATCCAAACGGGGATCCTCCCGGGAGTTTACGCAGGAGGCTATATGGAAACGATGAATGCACGGCACGCGGGGCGTCTGGTTGTCTGGGCCTGCGTGGCTGCGACGATGGCGGCAACCGCCGTAGTCACAGTCCGGGGAGACGACGCGGCGGCGTACGCGCAAGTCGTGGAGACGCTGCGGAAGGAGCTGGCGATCCCGTTCACGGACTCCGAGGATCCCGGGCTCCTCGCGCGGCGCGCCCGCTTGCGCACGCTGTTTGCCGGCGTGCCCCCTTCCCACGCGAAAACGCTGTTCGATCGGCTCGGCCCGAAGCCCACGAAGGACGAGCTCTCGAAGGAGTTCCACTACAGGCTCGCGACCGCCACGCGGGAGGAGCTCCTGGGCATCCTGGCGAAGATTCCGCCGCCGGCGGCCGCACCTCCCGCCGCGCCTGCACCGAAGCCGGCGCCGCCGCTCGTGTGGGGGACACGGCCGCTGCCGCCGTCCGAATCCGGCCGCTTCGACACGGCGCTCAAGCACCTCGAGGCGCTCGTCAACAAGAGCACCGACGATCGCAAATGGCGGTACACGTGTTGGTTCGACAAGCTGAAGGCCGCCGACGCCGACGACCGCGTCGTCGAGTGGTCGCGCATCTGCCCGGCCAAGTACGGCGCGATCGGCGCGGCGTACATCGTGGGCGGCTGCGACATCACGTGGGGAAAGCCCGTGAGCCAGGACGAGCTCTACAAGAACATCAAGAGCATCGCGGATGTCGAGGCCAAGGGCGCCGAGATCGGCATCTTCACCCATCTGAAGAGCGACTTCGTCGTGGGCGAGGAGATGACCTCCATGCAGCTGGAGAACCTGCGCATGACCCACGACATGGTCGTGATGGCCATCGACAAGCTCGGCAAGTGGGCGGACAACCCGATGGGCGGGAGCTCGGCGATGCCGAAGGAGTACGTATCGATCAAGGACTGGATCGGCAAGCGGCAGCGGGACGCGAAGAGCGTCTACAGCTGCCAGTAGCCGTCGCTCGGTGTACCGCGTGAAACATCGAGTTAGTGGGATTGACTGTGTCGCGCAAGGAGATGACTTATGAAACGCCTGACTGTTTTCCTTCTGGTGATGGCGCTCGGCATGACAAGCGCCGTCGCTGCCGGCCCGCAAGCGGTTCCCGCGTCCAACAGTAGTGGCAGTCTGCAGGTCCAGATACGTAAGGGCCTCCCCGACCTGCCGAGTGGAACGGGCCGCCACGTGTTGCACTACGGGCTCGAGATCGTCGAGGGAATCGAGGTCGGCCTCGCGATTGCCGAGAAGATGCACTGGGTGGGCGTATTCGCCCTCCCGCTGGAAGTCGTCGGCCCGGTGGCCGGCATGGTGGCGGTCTACGTCGCGCTTGGCAACGCGCACGCGGATGCGATCAACAGCATCATCACGGACCAGATACTTTCCGGCTTCAGCCGGGGCGTGGTGCTCGGCGCCGACAGCCGGCCGGGATCCTACGTGAAGTATCACTTCATGAAGCACTCGCCCGTGCCCAACTCTGTCTATCCGGAGTACGGCGTGAGATTCCAGAACGCGTACAACCGTGGACTGGTGGCCGGCTACGCGCAAGGAAAGAACCTCACCAAGGAGGAGACGAAGGCATTCTTCCTGGACCTGTTCTCGCGGATGACCGTTCAGCCGGCGGATGCCTACGGCGAGGACTCGAAGGAGTGGAGCGAGCGAACCTGGATCGACTACTACGTTGAATGCGCCGCGCTCTTCCGGCGGGACCACCTCAAGTAAGCTTCCCAAACGAGGGGCGCGGTTCGCCGCGCCCCTTCCTTCACGCCCCGGCCCCCGTGCCTCAGCCGCTGATTTGAGTAAGAATGGCGAGTGGCGCACACCCCTTCCCACGAGTACATGGCACGTCTGGTGACTCGACGTGCCGAACGCGACAGGCTGACGGAAGCCGACGCGCGCTTCAGTTACCTGCGTCTGGCGACGTTTGCGTTCGCGGTGCTCCTCGCGGTTCTCGCCTGGCGGTCTGAGCTTGCCGCGTGGTGGCTGTTTGTCCCGGTGGTGCTGTTCGTGTGGCTCTTCAAGCGTCACGATCAGATCATCCGCTCGCGCGACGCGGCCATCAGAGGCATCGCCTTTTACGAGCGTGGCCTGGCCAGGCTCGAGGACCGCTGGGTTGGAACCGGTGAGCCCGGGGATCGATTTCGCGACGACGATCACGTCTACGCGAACGATCTCGATCTGTTTGGCCGCGGCTCGCTGTTCGAGCTGCTCTCCCTGGCGCGAACACGTTCAGGCGAGGAGACGCTTGCACGGTGGCTGACGTCGCGGGCCAGTGTCCCGGAAATCCAGGCCCGGCAGGAGGCCGTCGAGGAGCTTCGCCCTGCGCTGGATCTTCGGGAGCAGCTCGCGCTGGCGGGAGCCGACGTGCGTGCGGCCGTGCAGACCGATCGCCTTCTCGAGTGGGCCGAGTCGCCGATCACGCGGCACCGTGCGCTCGAAGTGTTCACCTGGCTCTTCACCGCGGCCGTGCTCGTCGCGATCCCGGTCGCGGCCATCACCGCGGAGTGGGGGGTTCTGGGCACTGTCGTGGGGTTGCAAGCGCTGGTGTTCAGCCGGCTGCGTGAGCCGATGAACGCCATCCTTTCGGCGAAGGACACCGGCCAGTCTTCCCACTTCGTTGCCGATGCCCTGTCCAACCGGACGTCGGATCTGGCCGTCGTCGCGGGCCTGCTCAGGCACCTGGAGCCCCAGCCGTTCCGCTGCGGCCGGCTTGCGGCGCTCGGCAGCAGCCTCACCGCCGACGGCGTGCCCGCGTCGCGCCTCATTCGACGACTGCAACGGCTTTCCGAGATTCATGATTCGCTCAAGAACGCGGCCCTTTTTCCGTTGGCGCTGATCCTGTCCGGAAGAATTGCGCTCGCGTTGGCCGGATTGAGCGCGGCCGCGGTGCTGCAGCTCGCGCGCCCCCACATCGCGCTTGCGGTCGGGCGATGGCGGAGGCGACATGGCGGCGCCGTGCGCGTGTGGATAGAGGCGGTGGCGCAATTCGAGGCGTTCAGTTCGCTGTCCGGCTATCGGTACGAGCGCCACGAGGATCCTTTCCCGGAGCTCGTGCCGGCAGGTGATGCGACGCGCGCCCTGGCTCTGTTCGAGGGAATCCAGCTCGGGCACCCGCTGTTGCCTCGTGCCACGATGGTCCGCAACGACGTCCGCCTTGCCGGCGATCTGCAGCTCCTTGTCGTCAGCGGCTCGAACATGTCAGGGAAGAGCACGCTCTTGCGAACGGTGGGGATCAACGCGGTTCTGGCGCTGGCCGGCGCGCCGGTGCGAGCCGCCTCGCTTCGGCTCTCGCCGCTGGCGATCGGCGGCACTCTGCGGATCCAGGACTCGCTGCAGGAGGGGCGCTCCCGCTTCTACGCGGAGATCACGCGGATCCGGAAGCTCGCGGACATCGCGGCCGGTCCCGTGCCGCTGCTGTTCCTGCTGGACGAGCTCTTTCACGGCACCAACTCGCACGATCGGCTTCAGGGCGCGTCGGGCGTCCTGCGAAGCTTTCTGGATCGCGGGGCCATGGGTTTGATCACGACGCACGACCTGGCGCTGACGTCGGTCGCCGAGGAGCTGTCCCCGCGCGCGGCCAACGTGCACTTCGAGGACTGGTTCGAAGAGGGCGACATGAAATTCGACTACCGGATGAAGCCGGGGCCGGTCACCCGGAGCAACGCGCTCGCGCTGATGCGCGCGGTGGGGCTGGATGTCCCGAGCGAGTCGTATCGGTCCGGCTGAAGCTGCGAGCCGCCGCGCGGGCCCGGGCAGTTGCGGGGATTCTTGACTAGCCCGGACGGACGAGTAGGCTGTCTGCGCCCTGTCCTGAGCGAGCGAGTGACTCAGGCGAGTCGAAGGGCCTGCAACACCTAACCATCAGAGCACGACCATGAATGCCGAACCAGCACCAACTGGGATCCCGCGAGCCGACACCTTTGAGCAGTTAATCGCCCTCGTCGAGACAGGGCGCGACGACGATGTCGAGGAGGCTGTGGCCTCGCTGCACCCTGCCGATGTGGCCGAGCTCATCGACCTGCTCGAGCGGGCCGAGCTCAGAAACCGGCTGTTTCGCGCTCTCGCGGCGGACATCGCCCCGAGAGTCTTGAAACTGGTCTCGCCGCTCGCCCGCGCGGAGATCGTCCAGGAGTTGTCCGACGACCACGTGCGGCAGATTCTGGAGGAGCTGGACTCGGACGACGCCGCCGATCTGCTGGGCTCGATCCCGAAGGAACGTGCGCAGAATGTTCTCGCGGGCCTGCCCGGGCCCCTGTCCGCGCGGATCCAGCAACTCTTGCGCTACCCCGCGGACACGGCGGGCGGGCTGATGCAATCGGAATATGCGGCCGTGCTCGAAGGCGCAACCGTGGAGGAGGCGGTCGAGATCGTCCGCAGCCTGGCCGAGGCCGTGTCCAACATCCACAATGTCTTCGTCGTCGATCATCGCTTCCATCTTCTGGGAGTGCTTCCGCTGGCGCGGCTGATTCTCGCCCGCACCGGCGAGACGGTCGATGCGGTTATGGATCGCCAGGTGGTCTCCGTCACGGTGGACACGGACCAGGAGGAGGTGGCGCAGCTCTTCCGGAAATACGACCTGCTCTCCCTGCCTGTCACCGATCCGCGCGGCGCCCTGCTCGGCCGGATCACGGTCGATGACGTGGTGGACGTGCTCGAAGAGGAGGCCAGCGAGGATTTCTCCAAGCTTTCCGGCCTGGGGCAGGAAGAGCCCATCTTCGACTCACCCGGGCGTACCGATCCGTCGGCGACTGCCCTGGCTCGGGTTGAATCTCGTGACGACCAGCCTCAGCGCCAGCGTCATCGGCCTCTTTCAAGGCACGATCGAGACCATTGCGATTGCCGCCGCGTTGATGACGATTGTGGCCGCCCAGGGGGGAAATGCCGGGGTGCAGACGCTGACGGTCATGGTTCGGGGTCTTGCCTTGGGACAGATCACGCTGGTCCACGCGCGCGGGATTCTCGTCAAGGAGCTCGCGGTCGCCTTTGGCAACGGGACGGCATTGGGGCTGGCCGCCGGCGTCTCGGGCTTCCTGTTGCACCGAAACGCGCTCCTGTCCGTCGTGCTGGGGCTGGCGCTGCTCGTCAACTATCTCGTGGCCGCTCTGGTCGCGAGCCTGATTCCGCTCACGTTGCACCGGCTGCGCGCGGACCCGGCTGTGGCTTCCAGCGTCTTCGTCACCGCCTGCACCGATCTCTGTGGGTTCTTCTCGTTCCTGGGTCTTCTCTCTGTGGGTCTCCGCTATTTCGGCTGAAGGCCGGGAGACCCGGCGCTATTCCGTGAACGAACGGATCGCCTCGTCCTTCGTGCCGCGGATATCGAAAATCCGGTGCATCCGGACGAGCTCGAAGAGCGCTCGCACCGGTTTGGTCATCCCGCACAACCTCAAGTCTCCGCCCGTCGCATTCAATTGCCGCAACGACGACAGGAAGGCGCCCAGGCCCGAGCTGTCCACAAAGCGCAGCCCGGCCAGATCGAAGACCACCTTCCCGCGCGGCTCGAGCAGCGGCGCGATATCCCGCTTGAATTCTTTGGCATTGCTGGCGTCGAGCTGCTCGCCCGGCAGGACCACGACCGTCACGTCACCGATCTTTTCCGTCGTCAGCTCCATCGGGTTCTCCTTACTTACTGCTCGTGGGGCCCCACCCCCACTCGCGGCGGCTCGACTCGCTTCGCTCGCTCGCCGCGGCCGCAGGCGCTTTTCAGCCGGTCTTGCGGTTCTTGACCAGAGAGATGCAGTTTCTCCCGCGCTCGTCGCGGTAGTACTGCACGTCGTCGACGGACTGCGCGATGATGTACATGCCAAAGCCTCCGTCCTGGGTGCCATCGAACGCCGGCGTCTTGACCGCGCCGGGGTCGAAGGTTTCGCCCAGATGATGAAGCCGCAGGACAATGCGATCGGCAAACACCTCCGCGTCCAGCTGAATCAGTTGCTCCGGGCGCCCGCGGTAGGCATGCCGCATGACGTTGCTGGCGGCCTCGGTGATCGCGAGCTCGAGCTGGCTCACAGACTCCTCGTCCAGCGCCGGGCCGGGGAGCGTGCGGCAGACCTCTCGAACAAAGGCCCGCGCTCGCGCGAGCTCGTTGAGGTCGCTCGAAATCTCCAGCTCGGCTCGTGCGAGAGGCAGCTCCCGCTCGTCAATCCTCACCGCGACGCAGGTCAAGTCGTCCCCGAAGGTCTCCGAGTTCGAGAACGCCACGGCCGCCTGGCGGATTTGATCGATCAGCGCTTCTGGTTCGAGCCGGCCGTGGGTCCGGACACACTCCGCCAGCCGCTCGATGCCAAACAGCTCGCCGGCGCTGTTCCGGGTTTCTGTCAGGCCGTCGGAATAGAAGAGCAGCACGTCTCCCGTATGCAGCGGCACGCGAGTCTGTTCGTAGATCTCCTTCTCGCTGACGCCCAACGGCAGGTTCTCGCCCTGCAGCATGGCGCACGTCCCCGTGCGCGCCTGGAAATGGATCGTCGTGGTGTGGCCGCAGTCCACGAAATCGACGCGATGGTTCTGGAGATCGAAACGGGCGTAGCAGACGGTCACGAAACTTTCGAGCTCGATGAGCTGCCGGGCGACCTCCGAGTGCGCCAGCGTCACGATGTCCTTCGGTTCCGGGAGCGTCCCGGGAGCGGCGAGAGAAATCAGGCGGCTGAGCGCCTGAAGAAAGTGGCTCTTGGTGGCGGCGCCGAGCAGCGCCGCGGGAATCCCTTTGCCCATCACGTCCCCGACGATGACGTCGAGGCAATCGTCCCGGTGCTTGAAAAAATCGTAGAAGTCGCCGTCGATTCGCTGCGAAGGAATCGTGAGGGCAGCCACGCGCACGCCCGGCACGTCTCTGGGGGGCTGGTCGAGGAGCAGCGTCTGCTGAATCTTGAAGCCGATCTCGACCTCCTGCTCGCGCGCCCGGGCCAACTCTTCCTGCGCCCGCTTGCGCTCGGTGATGTCTTCGGAGATGCCGACCAGATACTTGGGCTTTCCGTCGGCGCCGAGGACCGGGACCTTGAAGGTGTGGAGGAAGCGCAGGCCACGATGGGCTGTCTGAATGGCTTCCTCGGGAATCTCCACCATGAGACCGCCGTCCAGCACAGCACGGTCTTTCGCGACGAAGAAGCTGGCCTGCTCCTCGGGGAAGAAATCGTAGTCGCTTCGCCCGATCGCGGCGCTGCGGTCGATGCCGAGCGCTTGTTCCTCCGCCTTGTTCCAGCGGACGAATTTCAAGTCCTTGGCATCCTTCACGAAGAGCATGACCGGCAGGTTCTCGAGCACCGAGTCCAGGAAGTTCCTGGCATCTTCGAGTTCAGCCGTCCGCTTCGCCAGCACTTCCTCCGTCCGCTGGTGGTCGGTCAGCTCTTGTTCCAATTGGGTTGGGGTGCCGAATACTCTCGACAACGCCTGCCAGGCGGCATGCCGGAATGAGAAGGCTGGTGCGGATTTCATACAGACGACCCTCGACCCATCAAGACAGTAGGAACACACCGCCGCGTCGTGTCTATCGGGGTCGCGTACCCAGATCGTCGCAGAGAATCCGGCGAACCATCTGGTCTGACTCCTTACTCGCGGTGCCGACATCACAACGCAGAAAGGCGACTACCTCCTCGGAGCGTTTGACGAATGGAGCGAGGGTCCCAAAGCTGGGATCAGCGGAACTACCACCAGACGGCACGGACAATGCCCGCACCAGCCTGGGCCCTTTCGGTCCGTCCACATCATCAACCAAAAGGACGTTCGCGTCAGGTTGCAACGGGACACGCGTGTCCTGGATCGTCGCGGTGCGGCCGGCGGGATCGAAGGACAGCCGCAAGTCCAGGCCGCCGTACGCCAGAGCCGCCGATAACACGCCGTCTGTTTCCGAGTAGCTGGCCCGTCGTTGTGATGGCAGCGCAAACCAGCCCGGCGAGCCCCGCCAGAGAACCAACAACTCGAGCCGCTCGTTTCGATTTGCAACCGTGGCGAGTACCGAAGGCGACGCGGGTAACGTCTGTGCCGTGACGGGGTTCGCTTGGGGCCGGGGCGTTTGCAGTCCAGGGGCAATCGAGAGCGGCAGCCAAAGGAGGAGACAGATAGCGTAACGTGCAGCCCCCCTGCGCACCATTGACCACCCCCAAGGATTCGGTTTCGATCGAGTGGCGAGGGAACGAAAGATCGCACGGAGCCTGCAGCGGAGAGTACGGCGGCCGCCGCCACCGGCCGGCGTGCTGCGCCAAATCCTAGCATGATCGCTCGGGCGCAGCCCCGTCAGGTTTCCCGACCGAAACCGCACTTTACGTGTACGGCCGCACGGCAGTCGAGATGCGCGCCGCATTGCAGCCGTTCCTGGATTTCTATCCGCTCTGCGAGCGCGCCCGCGTCGTCCAGATCGCGCCAGCCTCTGACAGTCAGGAACCTTCGTCGTGACGCTGCGGGCGTCGTTCCGCTTCTGAACGTCCTTCGGCTCGGTCCGGAGTCGAAGGACTCGCGATCTGACGGATTCATTCCCGTCGTTACAGTTATCGCGAGGCAGCCTGCTGGTCGGTTCGGCGACAGGTCCGCCAACCGTGCGGCACGTGCGACTTGACGGAATGACCCACCTCTGCGGCAGATTGGCAGCGCCCTTGCGGGTACCGCCTGACGGTGCTTGAATCCAGCCGGGAGATGACTAAATGAAACGCGCGATGTTCGTTCTGACTTTGGTACTCGCTGCGGCCACCACCGGCTCGGCCGACCAGAAGCCCGGCAGTGGCAAGCCGGACAAGACCGCCAAGCACGGCAAGGTCGCAGACAATCCCACTCCCGTCGCAGTCCACTTCTCGACGGGCGACGCGGGAGTCCTCCAGACTTATTACGGCCCTCGATACAAGTCGCTTCCGCCGGGACTCAAGAAGAAGGTCGCGCGCGGCGGACAGTTGCCGCCAGGCTGGCAGAAGAAACTGCAGCCCTTCCCGATCGAACTGGAGCGCAAGCTGAGACCCCTGCCAACGGATTACGGCCGCGGAGTCTTCGACGGTAACGCCGTCATCTACGACCGGCGCTCTCACGTAGTGATCGACGTGACCGTCCTGTTCTGATCCGTATCCACCGTGCGATCCAGCAGCCCTAGCAGGCCCGGTTCGTGGCGTGACGAAAGGCGCCAATATTCGTGTGTGGCGTGAATCGAAGAAAGAGGGAGCGACGCTGGTGGGGACTAGTTCCGACCGTCACCAGCTGTTGCGTCCAGTTGCAATCGCGCGGTGTCAAACCACTACATGGCTAAGGCTCTCCGTGCCGGAATCGTAGCAGCCATCTTGACCGCCGCTCCCGCGATGGCTACAGGGGTGAACGGCCAGACGAAGGAATCCCCGCTTCTTCTCTACAGGGGCGATAGTCCAGTGCCCAGGAAAATCAAGACGGTCGTTCCGAAGTACCCGACGGGCGCACAGACGGGTTCGATGGTACTGGAGTTGACCCTGCGTCCGGATGGAAAGGTGGACGCAGTCACGGCGATTCGCCCGTTGCGCGGTGCGACGGAAGCCGCCATCGCAGCAACAAAGCAGTGGCAGTACGAACCGGTTTCCTACAGAGGAAAGCCTGCCTGGGCAGTTATCGACATCGTCGTTTGTAATCCCTGGCCCTGTCGGCCACCAGTTTCGAAGACACTGAGGGCAAGCGCGTTGGCCTGCACGGCACCACGCCGGCTGATGCCGCAAGCGCGCTAAATGTAGCTCGCCGCGCGATCGTGACAATTGTGTCCCACCCGCTCCGCCGGCCTCGAACAACATTCACATCAGCCGACACGGCCCGAGCCGTACGGCACTTAACTCCGGCAGCAGAAAGCTTCAGGAATGTGGGGCTTCCGAGGTGAGGCGACAGCTTCGTCGCCCCTGAGCGAGCAAGTGGCCTGCTGACTTTCGGGCCGTAACCTCTTTCCTGTGCATAGATACGCAGCCATGCGGCGCCGCTGACAGGGCGGCACATCGGTTGCTCGACGTTGAAGGACGAGTGCATGGCGCCCCTTGCGCGGCGATCGTCCGGTGCAATGAATGATTGCTGTTCGGCCGGCTGGTCCGGCGGCGACGCATTGTCCCTACTGCGCGATGCAGTGCGGCATGCACGTGGCCCAGCGTGCGTCAACGTTCTCGGTCTCCGGCAACAGCAATTTTCCCGTCAACAAGGGAGGACTCTGCGTCAAAGGCTGGTCGGCAGCCGACACCCTCGCCCACCCCGATCGGCTGCTCAATCCGCTGATGCGCAACGCACGCGGAGCGTTGGTCGCCGCCACTTGGGAGGCGGCGCTCGATCGCGTCGCCCGGGACATCCAGCGCGTGCAGGCGCGCCACGGCGCCGACGCGGTCGGGGTCTTCGGCAGCGGCGCGCTGACGAACGAGAAAGCCTACCTGCTCGGCAAGTTCGCGCGCGTGGCGCTGGGCACGTCGAACATCGACTACAACGGGCGCTTCTGCATGTCCTCGGCGGCTGCGGCAGCGACCCGCGCCTTCGGTCTTGACCGCGGCCTTCCGTTCCCGCTCGAGGACGTCGCGCACGCGAACGTCGTGCTGCTCGTCGGCAGCAACGTCGCCGAGACCATGCCCCCGCTGATGCAGTACTTCTCTGCCCTGCGGACCAACGGCGGCAAGCTGCTGGTGATCGACCCCCGCCGCTCGGCCACTGCGGAGTGGGCGTCGACTCACCTGCGGCCGCGACCGGGATCGGACACGGCGCTGGCCAACGGAATCCTCCATGTCCTCATCGCCGAACACTTGATCGACACGGCCTATATCGCCGAGCCGGACTGAAGGATTCGACGAAGTGCGGCAGCTCGCCGCGACCTACTGGCCCGAGCGCGTCGAACGGCTGACCGGCGTGCCACAGGCTGAGCTCATCGAAACCGCCCGCACGCTGGGCTCCGCGGAACGGGTCATCGTCCTCACCGGACGGGGTCCCGAGCAGCAGTCCCAGGGCGTCAACAACGCGCTCGCCTATATCAACATCGCCCTGGCGCTCGGACAAGTCGGCACCACGTTCGGCGGCTACGGGACCATCACCGGCCAGGGAAACGGACAAGGGGGACGCGAGCACGGCCAGAAGGCGGACCAGCTTCCCGGTTACCGGAAGATCGACGATCCGCTGGCGCGCCGCCACATGGCTGCTGTGTGGGATGTTCGCGAGGACTCGATCCCCGGGCCCGGGAAGCCGGCCTTCGAGTTGCTCGATACGCTCGGCCGCGACGACGGCGTGCGCGCGCTGCTGGTGATCGGCTCCAACGTCCTGGTGTCTGCTCCTGACGCGGAGCGGATCAAGAAGCGCCTCGAGTCGCTCGACCTGCTCGTCGTCTCCGAATTCTTCCTGTCGGAAACCGCGGCGCTCGCCGACGTCGTGCTGCCCAGCGCGCAGTGGGCGGAAGAGGACGGCACAACCACCAACCTCGAAGGCCGCGTTCTGCGGCGCCGCCGTGCGCTCGACCCTCCACCGAACGTGCGCACCGACCTGGAGATGCTCGTGGACCTGGCGGGCCGGCTGGGCCGCGGGCGCTGGTTCCCGACCGCCGCGCCGAGCGAGGTGTTCGAGGAACTGCGCCGGGCGAGCGAAGGCGGCATCGCCGACTACTCCGGGCATCACCTACGACCGGATCGACGCGGAGGACGGCGTGTTCTGGCCGTGTCCCGGCCTCGCTCATCCGGGTACGCCGCGGCTGTTCGTGGACCGATTCCCGACGGCCAGCGGCCGCGCGCGGTTTCACGCCGTCGCGCACCAGCCGCCGGCGGAGGATCGCGACAGCGACTATCCGCTCTACCTCACCACCGGCCGGGTGCTCGCGCAGTATCAGTCCGGCACGCAGACGCAGGCGCGTCGCCGCGCTGCAGGCGCTCGCGCCGGAGCCGATCGCGGAGCTGCACCCGCTGACCGCGCGCCGTCTCGGCGTTCGAGAACGACGGCTTCGTCACGTTGACCACGCGCCGCGGTGCGGGCCGCTTCAAAGTGAAGCTGACGACGAGCGCCCGCGAGGACACCGTCTTCGTGCCGTTTCACTGGGGCGGGGCGCAATCGATCAACCGTCTCACCCATGCGGCGCTGGATCCCGTGAGCCGCATGCCCGAGTTCAAGGTCTGCGCGGTGCGCGGCGAGTCGTGCTCATGACGCGGCACCGCCTGGTCGTGATCGGCAACGGCATGGCCGGCGCCCGGTTCGTCGACGATCTGCTCGCCAGGGACGGTGCCGATCGGTTCGACGTGACCGTCTTCGGCGACGAGCCCCACGGGAACTACAACCGCATCCTGCTGTCGAGCGTTCTCGCCGGGCATCACAGCCCCGCGGACATTCTCATCAACCCCTTGTCCTGGTACGCCGCGCGCGGTGTGACGCTGCACGCCGGGGTGCGGGTCGACGAGATCGACCTCGGGACCAGGAGCGTGCGCGGCGCCGGCGGCATCGTCGCAGAGTACGACACGCTGGTGATGGCGACGGGCAGCCAGCCGATCGTGCCGCGCATGGATGGCCTGATCGCTGAAGACGGCGGATTCCGCGACGGCGTCTTCGTCTTCCGTACGCTCGACGACTGCGGCCGGATCATGGCGTTCGCGCGGCACGCGCGGCGCGCGGTGATCATCGGCGGCGGCCTGCTCGGGCTCGAGGCCGCACGCGGTCTGCTCAACCGCAACATCGACGTGCACGTCGTGCACCTCATGCCGCACGTCATGGACGCGCAGCTCGATGCCGCGGCCGGCGCGATCCTCCAGCGGCAGCTCGCCGAGATGGGTGTGCAGCTGCACTTCGAGACGCTCACCACGGCCGTGCTCGGCAACGGGCATGTCGCCGGCGTGGCGTTCAAGGACGGCAGCACGCTCGAGTGCGACATGGTCGTGCTCTCGGCCGGCATCCGGCCGAATGTCGAGCTCGCCCGCCGGGCGGGGCTCCGCGTCAACCGGGGCATCGTGGTCGGCGACGATCTCGGCTGCGTCGAAACTCCGGACGTCCATGCGGTCGGCGAATGCGCCGAGCACCGCGGGCGCGTCTATGGACTCGTGGCGCCGCTGTGGGAGCAAACCCGGGTGCTCGCCGACCGCTTGAGCGGCAGGGATCCCGGGGCGCTCTATTGCGGCTCGCGCACGTCCACCAGGCTCAAGGTCGCCGGCCTCGACGTGGCCGTGATGGGGCGGAAGGAACCGGAGGACGCCGGCGACGAGGTCGTGAGCTATCAGGAGCCGGCGCGCGGCGTCTACAAGAAGCTGATCGTGCGCCGCGACCGGCTCGTCGGCGCGATTGTCATGGGCGACGGCGCCATCGTGCCGTCGCTGCTCCAGGTCTTCGGCGACGGCTCCGCGCTCGACGCCAACCGCGCCGAGCTGCTGTTCCCGCTGTCGTTCAGCACGCCGCTGCCATCACCCGAGCGCATGCCGGACAGCGCGCAAATCTGCGACTGCAACGCCGTCTCGAAGGGGGACATCATCGAGGCCGTCATGGCGGGCGCGCGCGGGCTGCAGGCCGTCTGCGACGCCACCCGCGCCGGCACCGGCTGTGGCTCGTGCCGGCCCGAAGTGCAGGAGATCATCGACTTCGCGTGCCGGACGGTCGATGCGCCGCCCGGCGCGCCGGGCTTCGAGCTGCAGCAGGAGTCCGCGTGAGCTCCCGGATGAACCGGCTGGTCGTCGTCGGCAACGGCATGGCCGGCGTCGCCTGCGTGGAGCAGATCCTCAAGCATGCGCCGCGGTTCGACGTGACCATCTTCGGCGACGAGACACACGTCAACTACAACCGGATCCTGCTCTCGTCGGTGCTGGCCGGCGAGAAGACGTCGGATGACATCGCGCTCAACCCGATCGAATGGTACGAGCGCAACAACATCCAGCTGCGAGTCGGCACTCGCGTCACGGACGTCGACCCGGTCGCCAAGACGGTGACGTCACAGGACGGCGCCGTGACCCCCTTCGACACCCTCCTCCTCGCGACCGGCAGCTCCGCCTGGATGCCGCCCATCGAAGGGCTCGACAAGGACGGGGTGTTCGCGTTCCGCACGCTCGACGACACGCGCGCGTTGCTCGGCCGCGCCCGAGCCGGCGCCAGGGCCGTCGTGATTGGCGGCGGGCTGCTCGGTCTCGAAGCGGCGCGAGGCCTCCAGGTGCAGGGCTGCGACGTCACGGTCGTGCACCTGATGAACACCCTCATGGAGCGTCAGCTCGATCCCACCGGTGGGGGCTACCTGACGACGCGGATGGAAGCCCTGGGCATCCGCGTGCTGCTCGGACGCAGCACCAAAGCGATCCGCGGCGGCGCGGCCGCCGAGGCGGTCGAATTCGCGGACGGCACGTGTATCGACGCGGAGCTGATCGTGGTCGCGGCCGGCATCCGCCCGAACGTCGAGCTCGGTCGCAAGGCCGGCCTGCACGTCAACCGCGGCATCGTCGTCAACGATCATCTCGAGACGTCGCACCCCGACATCTTCGCGGTCGGGGAGTGCGTGGAGCACAACGGCGTCTGCTACGGCCTCATTGCGCCGCTCATCGAACAGGGAAAGGTGCTGGCCTCGACGATCACCGGAAACAAGGGCCCCACGTACACCGGCAGTGTGCAGGCGTCCAAGCTCAAGATCATGGGCGTCGACGTCTTCTCCGCCGGCGTCTGGGCGGATGCCGATGGGGCCGAACCGGTCCGCTTCGAAGATCCCGGAGAAGGCGTCTACAAGAAGCTCGTCGTCCGGGACGGAAAACTGGCCGGCGTGATCCTGGTCGGCGACACGTCGGACAGCGCCCGATACATGGAGTGGCTGCGCTCGGCTGCCGATCTGACGAAGCAGCGCCGCCACCTGTTGTTCCCGCCACCCGGCGATGACACGGGGCTCGACATCGCGCAGATGGCCGACAGCGCCACCGTGTGCGGGTGCGTCGGCGTGACCAAGGGCGCCATCATCCAGGCCATTCACGGCCAGGGTGTCAACACGCTATCCCAGCTCAAAGAGGCGACGCGGGCCAGTACCGGGTGCGGCAGCTGCACGTCGCTGTGCCAGGACCTGCTCAAGGCGGTGGCGCCGGAGTTCGAGGAAGAAGGCCGGCGCGTGCTCTGCGGCTGCGTGCCGTTCGACCAGGAGAGCCTCCGCGACATCCTGCGCAGTCAGAAGCTGCGCGCCGTGCAGGACGTGCTCGACATCTACGGGAACGGGCACGGCTGCGAGGTCTGCAAGCCGGCGATCAGCTACATGCTCGACATGCTGTGGTGCGGCGATCACGACGAAGACCGGTCGGCGCGCTTCATCAACGATCGCGTGCACGCCAACATCCAGAAGGACGGCACCTTCTCGGTCGTGCCGCGCATTCGCGGGGGCGTCACCAGCCCCGACGAGCTCCGGCGGATCGCGGACGTGGCCGACAAGTACAAGGTTCCGATGGTCAAGATCACCGGCAGCCAGCGGATCGACCTGCTCGGGATCAAGAAGGAAGACCTGCCGAAGGTGTGGGCCGATCTCGGGATGCCCTCCGGGCAGGCGTACACCAAGGGCTTCCGCATGGTGAAGACCTGCGTCGGCACGGACTTCTGCCGGTTCGGGACGCAGGACTCGACCGCCGCCGGGATCGAGATGGAGCGGCGTTTCGAAAACCTGTTCACGCCCCACAAGGTGAAGATGGCCTCGGTCGGCTGCCCGCGCAACTGCGCCGAAGCCACCGTGAAGGACATCGGCCTGGTCGGCCAGGAGGGGGGCTGGCAGGTGGTCGTCGGCGGCGCCGCGGGCAAGTCCGTCCGGAAGGCGGACCTTCTCATCACCGTCGAGACGACCGAGGCGGCCATCGAGGCAGCGGAAGTCTTCTTCCAGTACTACCGCGAGCACGCCAATTACCTCGAGCGAACCTACGACTTCGTCGAGCGCGTCGGGATCGACCGGATCCGGAAGGAGACGGTGTATGCGCCCGACAGCGTGCGCCGCCTGCTGCTCGACCGCCTGCGAAAGTCCAAGGCCCGGTCGCGCGACGCGTGGCAGGAAGGGGCGCAGCCGGTGCACCCGACGCAGTTCATTCCGTTACAGCCGATTGAACAGGGGCTCATGTGAACAACGACCGATGGGTACAAATCACCGCCGCCGACCGCATTCCGGTGCGTGAAGGCCGCGCCGCGCTCGTCGCCGGGCGCGAGATCGCGATCTTCAATCTCGGAGATGGCTTCGTCGCCGTCGACAACCGCTGTCCTCACCAGGGCGGCCCGCTCGCCGACGGCATTGTCGCCAACGGGGCGATTGTCTGCCCGCTTCACGCGTGGAAGATCAGCCTGCGTACCGGTGCGGTCGAGCGGCCGTCCGGCATGGCCCATTGCGTGCGCAGCTATCCGACCCGCGTCGAGGGGGGAGTCGTGCTCGTCGAGCTGCCGCTCGCTGTCGAGGCCGGTGACGCGGACCAGGCCGCATGACGACTCGACGCGAAGGGTTCCTGCGCAGCGGTCACTTTCCGACGCTCATCGCCGCCCTCTTGTACTTCGACGTCAGCTTCATGGCGTGGGTGCTGCTCGGCCCGCTCGCGCCGTTCCTGCGCGAGGAGCTGGGCCTCTCGGCCACGCAGCAGGGGCTCCTCGTCGCCATCCCGCTGCTCGGCGGCTCGCTGTTCCGGCCGGTGCTCGGCGTGCTCGGAGACTGGATCGGCGGGCGCCGCACCGGGCTCATCGGCCTGGCGCTCACGCTGGTGCCGCTGGTGATTGCCTGGAAGTGGGCGTCGACGCCCGCCCACTTCTACGCGCTCGGCCTGCTGTTGGGCATTGCCGGCGCCAGCTTTGCGGTGGCGCTGCCGCTCGCGAGCCGCTGGTATCCACCGCAATACCAGGGACTGGTCATGGGCATCGCCGGGGCCGGCAATTCGGGATCGCTCGTCGCCACGCTGTTCGCCCCGCGGCTCGCCGAGCGATTCGGATGGGCGAATACGTTCGGCCTGATGATGCTGCCGATTGTTCTCGTGGCGATCGTGTTCGCGCTTCTCGCGCGCGACAGTCCGACCCGTACGCGGCCGCCGGCGTGGCGCGACTACGCCGCTGTGCTCAAGGAGCCCGACACGTTCTGGTTCGCGCTGCTCTACGGCGTGACATTCGGTGGCTTCGTGGGATTTGCGAGCTTCCTCACCACCTTCTTCCACGAGCAGTATCAGGTCTCGCGGGTCGGCGCCGGCGACTTCACCACCATCGTGGTGATTGCCGGCAGTTTCCTGCGCCCCGTTGGCGGCTGGCTTTCGGACCGGATCGGCGGATACCGGCTGCTGCTGCTCCTGCTCGTTGGCGTCGGCGGTTCCATTCTCGCCGTCGCGACCATCCCGCCGCTCCCGATCGTCGTCGTCGTGCTGTTCTGCGCGATGGGGCTGCTCGGCATGGGAAATGGCGCGGTCTTCCAGCTCGTGCCGCAGCGATTCGCGGACCGGATCGGCATCGTCACAGGTGTAGTCGGCGCCGCGGGCGGGCTTGGCGGATTCTGTCTGCCATCGCTGCTCGGCGCCGCGAAGGACGCGACGGGCAGCTACGCCCCCGGTCTCGTGGTCATCGCGATCGCGTGCATGGGCGGCGCGGTCGCGCTGTTGCGGCTGGGCTCGCAGTGGAGCGCGCGCTGGCATCAGGACGCGGTGAAGCAGTCGGGCATCTTCTGCTATCGTGGGGTCGTGCGCCGGCTCCTCGGCGCGGAAACAGCCTGACGCTGCATGACCCTACCGAGTTTTGGCGGCCTCCGGGTGCTGGCACTCGAAAGCCGCCGCGCAACTGAGATCGGCGCGCTCATCACGACGTTCGGCGGGGAGCCGCGCGTGGCGCCCTCACTGCGCGAGGTGCCGCTCGAGACGAACACGGAAGCGCTGGAGTTCGCCGCCGCGCTGATGCGCGACGAGTTCGACATCGTCGTGTTCCTGACCGGTGTGGGCGCACGGGCGCTGATGAAGGTGGTGGAAGCGGCGTGTCCTCGCGACGCGTTCGCCGCCGCGCTCGCCCGCACGAAAGTGGCCGCGCGCGGGCCGAAGCCGGTCGCCGTGCTGCGGGAGCTGCAGGTGCCGGTGTGGGTGACGGCACCGGAGCCGAATACCTGGCGCGAGCTGGTGGCGGCCATCGATGCCAGAGCCGGCGAACGTCCGCTCGCCGGTGCGCGGGTCGCGGTGCAGGAGTATGGCGTGTCGAACCTGGAGCTGCTGGACGCCCTGCGCGCGCGCGGAGCCCGGGTCACCCCCGTGCCGGTCTATCAGTGGACATTGCCGGAGGACCTCCAGCCGCTGCACGACGCGGTCACCGCGGTCACGCGGGGTGAGGTGGACGTCCTGATCCTCACGTCGGGCGTACAGCTCGCGCACCTGTTCCAGATCGCTGACGGGATGGGTCTCGAACCGGACCTGCTGCAAGGGCTGCGACGCACCGTCGTCGCCTCGATCGGCCCGACCACCTCCGAAGAGATCGCGCGTCGCGGCCTCAGTGCCGATCTCGAGGCCTCGCACCCGAAAATGGGCGTCCTCGTGCGCGAGGCGGCGGAACGGGGTGGCGATTTGTTGCGGACGAAGCGTGCCGGCAACGAGGCTCGGTCCGCCAGCTAGCGTCTGAAGGGGAACGTCAGTCCGGACGAGACCCGGACCTCGTTGACCAAATTCGCGCGCCAACCAAGCGGCTCCGACCGCCGTGTGCGACCCCTTCCAACCCCTGATACGCGACGCCCGTCTAATGCGAATCGACTCGGGCACGCTCTTACGACAAGCCTTCGACACATTCTCCTTCGCACGTTGGGGGCGTTCCCGCACGGCCTCGGGGTTCTTCGCGACGAAAGGAGGCTCGAGACATGCTCCAGGACATCCGTTACGCGCTGCGCGGCTCACTCCGCCGCCCGGCATTCGCCATTCTGGTGGTGCTCACCCTGGGCGTCGGGATCGGCGCCAACAGCGCGATGTTCAGCATCGTCAACTCGGTGCTCCTCCAGCCGCTGCCCTACGAGCGGTCCGACGAGCTCGTGTACCTGTACGGAGCGTTCCGCGGGGGCAACGAGGCGTCGATCTCGCCGCCGGACTTCCTCGACTACCGCGAGCGACAGACTGTCTTTTCTTCGCTCGCGGCGCGCACGATGTTTGGCCGCGCCGTGATCGGCGGAGGGGATAGACCGGAGCGCGTGCCGGCGTCGATCGCCACCGCCAACTTCTTCTCGACCCTCGGCGTTCAGCCGATCCTGGGACGGGCGTTCCGGTCCGACGAGGAGCAGGGCGCTCACGACGTCGTCCTCATCTCACACGGACTCTGGCAACAGCGCTTCGGGAAGAACCCCGGCGTCCTCGGCACCAGCCTCTCCATCGACGGACGCCCGCACACCGTCGTCGGCGTCCTGCCGCCGCTCCTCGACCGCATGATCAACGTGCAGGTGTGGCGGCCGGTCCCGTTCAGCACAGACGAGACGTCGGTACGCCGCTTCCACTTCCTGCGCGGTCTCGGCCGCCTCGCGCCTGGCGTCACGGTTGCCCAGGCGCAGCGGGAGATGGACGGCATCGCGCGACAGCTCGAGCAGGCATACCCGGAGAACGAAACGTGGAGGCTCCGGCTGGTGCCGTACCGCCAGGTCGTCGTCGGTGACGTTGGCCGGACGCTCATCGTGCTTCTGGGCGCGGTGGGGCTCGTACTCCTCATCGCCTGCGGCAACGTCGCGAGCCTGCTGCTCGCGCGCGCGACGGCGCGCAGCGGCGAGATGGCGATCCGCACGGCACTCGGGGCGTCGCGTCCACGACTCGTCAGGCAGCTGCTCACCGAGAGCCTCGTACTGGGCCTGGCAGCCGGGACGGTCGGGCTCGGGCTCGCCTATTACCTCGTGCAGGGCGTACGCGCCGCCGGTGCGGGCATCGTGCCGCGGCTGGCCGAGCTCGCACTCGACCAGACCGCGTTGGTGTTCACGTTCGCGCTGTCGCTCACCACCACCCTCGTGTTCGGGCTGGCGCCGGCGCTCCACGCGGCGAAGGGCGGCGTGGCGGGCGCGATGACGTCGTTCGGAAAGGGATCGGGCGGCCGAACCGGTGCACGCACGCGCGACGGGCTCGTCGTCGCTCAAGTGGCGGTGTCGTTCGTGATGCTGATCGTCGCCGGCCTTCTGATCCGCAGCCTCTGGCAGCTTCAGCGCGTGGACCCGGGGTTCGATCCTCACGGCGTGTTCACGGCCGAGATCGGGCTGCCGGCGGTCAAGTACCCGGTGCGCGCGGATGCCGATCGATTCTGGTCCGCGCTCACCGGCCGCGTGCGGTCGATCCCTGGTGTCGAGGCGGCCGCGGGCACGACGCTGCTTCCCCTCCGTGGCGGCGGCGACACCTACTTCTATGTCGATGGCCGTCCGCCGGCGACCGACGCCGACAAGTTGAACGCAACTGTCTCGGTCGTGACGGATGACTACTTCGAGACGATGCGGATCCCCATGAGAAGCGGACGCGCGTTCACCGGGACCGATCGGGACGACGGTCCAGGCGTGATGCTGATCAACGAGCGGCTGGCGCGGCGGCTCTTCCCCGGCCGAAACGCGGTGGGTGAGCGACTGGTCGTGGACTTCGGCAAGCCGTTTCGCGGGGAGATCGTCGGCGTGGTGAGCGATGTACGCCTCTACGGCCAGACGAACGAGGTACCTGATCAGATGTACTTCTCGATCCGCCAGTCCGGAGCGGGGTTCAGCGCCACGCAGATGCGGCTCGTCGCCCGCGTGCAGGGAGACCCGACAGCCATCACGCCCCAGGTGCGCGCGGTACTCCGCGAGCTCGATCCTGATGTGCCGCTGGCGTCGGTGGAGCCGATGGAGGACATCCTATCCGGCTCGATCCGGGACGTCCGGTTCCGCGCCGGGCTCCTGGCGGGATTTGCCGGGGCGGCCTTCCTTCTGGCTGTGATCGGTCTCTACGGTGTACTCGCGTACTCGGTCACGCGGCGGTCGCGAGAGCTCGGGATCCGGATTGCGCTCGGCGCGCGATCGGCCCAGGTGTTCGGGCTCGTAGTACGGGAGGGGATGCTGCTCGTGGCGCTCGGCGTCGCGCTGGGCCTCGCCGGCTCGTTCGCTGCGACGCGCCTCGTTTCGGGCCTGCTGTTCGACGTCGCCAGCACCGACGCGAACGTGTTCGTCGCCGTGACGCTGGCCCTCCTCGGCTCTGGGCTCGCGGCCTGCGTGCTGCCGGCTCGGCGGGCGACGACGGTGGACGCGATGGAGGCGCTGCGGAGCGAATAGGACTGATGCTGGAACGCCTGGGCCAGCGGGAAAACCTCTGCCCCAATGTTTGCGGGTCTTTTCTCACAGCCGAGGCAATCCGAGAACACCTCGAGCCGCGACGGATTGTCAGTCATTTGTCAGTCGGAATGGCCCCTCGCCGCGCTTTCCTAACATACGCCATTGGCGTATCGTGTCCAGACATGCGTTTCGTCGAGACGCCAGTGTTCACGGCCGCGCTGCGGAAGCATCTTGACGACGAACAGTACCGGCAGCTCCAGATCGCGCTGATGCTGCGTCCCGAGCAGGGCCCAATCATTCGGGCCTCTGGTGGTCTGCGCAAGGTGCGTTGGGCGAAACCGGGGTGCCGGAAAGCGTGGTGGGTTACGGGTGATCTACTACTGGGCGCCGCTGGAGCGAGTCTTCTACATGCTGTACGTCTACTCCAAGACGGAGCAGGGAGACTTGACGCCGGCTCAGACACGCGTGCTGGGGTCGCTCGTTCGTGAGGAATTCAAATGAAGCCAACAGCTTTTGAAGAACTGCTCACCAGTGTTCGGCAGGCTGGCCGTATTCGGCGGGGCACGCTGAAGCCGTCGCGGGTGGCAGCGTTTCGGCCGGCGGATGTTCGCGCCGTCAGGGCCAAGCTGGGTACGTCCCAAACACAGTTCGCTCTCATGATCGGCGTCAGTGTGGCGACACTGCGCAACTGGGAGCAAGGGCGGCGTACTCCAGACGGACCGGCGCTGGCACTTCTCCGCGTGGCTGCCAGAAATCCGAAAGCGGTCATCGACGCGCTACACACCGAGCCAAAGCGAGGAGCGGCATAAAGGAATCTGCAGACGCCGGGCGCGACTGCAATCGTGCGGCGTTCGCCGAGACGTTTACGGCCATCATCAGAGAACCCGTCCACGCGGTTGAGGAGGAACGGTATGAGAGACGACATACGTGTCCTAAAGACCGTCAGGTACGCCGCGATCGCGGCCGGCGTGCTGTTAACGGCCGGAATCGTGATCTTGATGGTCCTGGCCCGCGGAAAGACAGGGGACGACGGAGACATCGCAGGCGTTGTCGCGCCAGCCCTGTTCCTCACGTGCGTGTCCGGCGTTGTCGCGGTCGTGGCGGCTGTGCGTCAGAAGCGCGCGCAGCGTCGCGTGGTGCGCCCGTAAGCCTTCCAGCGGGGGCTGACGGGACAGGGAGTCGTCGCCACGCTCGAACGCCTGCGCCGATCGCGGCCTCCTCACCCAGACGCGGCCAGCCTTGCTGATGGCGCCGAACGTGGTTCGCCGTGATGCACGAAGGCAAGATGGCACGCGGCGACGGGAACCCGCCGAAGCTCGCTACTTCACCACGAACCGCATGGCGCGCCCGGCGGTCCGTGCGCCCATGGTCGTTTCCACCTTGAGGAGGTACTCGCCCGCCGCGAGCGCTGTGAGGGGGAGCGTGATGTAGTGGTCGGCGGTCCGCGCCTTCGCGAATTCCCCGATCTCCAGCACGCCTGCCTCGCTGGCGATGACCCTATCGTGAGCGTCGACGATTGAGGATCGCAGCTGCACCGGCGCCAAGGGATCCGTGCGGTTCGTTCCTTGATAGATCCTATAAAACGCGACGAGTCGATCGGCCCGTGCGAACTCGCGCCGCGTCGTCGGCACGATCGGCAGCAGCGACGAGAGGAAGTCCCTGGGCGCCGTCAGGGTGCCGGCCGTAGCGCCGATGATGATGTTCGACAGCGACAGAGGCGCTGCCGCGAAGGCCGGCACGGTGACGTAGGAGAAGACGCTCGCCGGCGGCGCCTCGGCGCTCGAGGACACGGCGACACGAATCTCGTACTCGCCAGGCGGCAGGTCGAGACGCGAGAGCACCTCGAAGCCTTGATCCTGCGCCGACACGGATGCGGGCCACGAGAGCTCCAGCGTCTGGCGCGCGATGCCCTTCGGGCGGCCGCTCCGATCGAACGCGCTCGCCACGATCTCGAGCGGCGCGCCGCGGATCGTTGGCGCTCCAGCGGCGAGTTCAGCGAAGGCTTTCACGCCGATGGTCAGCACCACGGCCGCTGTGCGCGCGCCAGGAACCGCAAACGTGGCGGCGTTGACGTCGAGCGGGGTCGAGCTCGCCGGCAGGAGCCCCGTCAGCGCCGCGCGGACGGGCTCAGACACGGCCGCGCTCCCGACGCCGGCCCGTTCTGCTGCGGCGCGCGCCGTGTAGCCGCTCCGGGCGTGGACGTCCAGTCCGCGTCGTGTGGTCTTGACGGTGATCTGGTGGAACTTGCCGTTTGGACTCGGGTCGGCCGGACGGAACCCGATCAAGTCAGTACGAATCACTTTCACGAAAGATGTCAGGCACGACGGAATCCGGACCGTTTGTGTTCATCACCGCGCGGCCGCCGGTGCGTTCCGGCAACACTCGCAGGTCACCCTGCCGCTGGAGGTTGTCACTGGCGGACGAGAGGGTCGCGGCGGAAACCTGGCCGCCTCTGAGGGTCGAGCCGGCCCTGGTCGCAGGGCCGACATTGACGAGGCCCGACGGGTCGAGAGAGTGAATCGTCAAATTGGCGCGGTCCACCGCCCGGAACATCGCGTCGCGCGCCTCCGTCAGACGTGTTTCGCAACCGACGTCATTGCTGGCGCCGCCGGCCGAGCCGGCCGCCTGCAGGATCAATGCGCTCCCGATGAAGAACATTACTTTGCGCCGACCTGGCGTGCCTTGGACGGCGTCCGCCACTCGAGCGATCGTATCGAGCACACAGATGCCGCACAGACATCGGCCGTCGTTGAGAGTGCTCCACGAGCGCCCCGTTAATGCAAACACCGCGGCTTCAATTTCCTTCGCTTCGTCGGAGATGTCCGTACTGAGATCCGACTCATCGAGCGTGCGCAGGAGCCGCGCGCGATCCGACGTGAGGTTCTGGGTGGCGCCGTTGCTGGTCGAGACGACGGCGCCAAGATCGCCGGGACCGAGCTGGTTGATGACCGCGGCCGCAATCCGCCTGGCCGTGACCGTCGGCTCACCGAGCGGAATCGTCCGATCGAGCAGGATGATCACCAGGCGTCCTTCTTCCCGTGCGATCTGATTCGTCACGACGTCCCGCGGCACCTCGAGGTTCCACGAGGCGTCCTGCGCCCGGACACGATCGGGCAGGTAAACCTCGGTGAAAGCCTGGATCTGGCGCGGTTGGCCGTCTTCGAAAATACTGAAGTCCTCCGCCGTCAGCCCACGGACCGGATGGCGTTTCTTATCCAACACTGAGACATCGACTTGAACCAGATCGGTGCCGCCTCGAAAAACCGGCCGAGGCGCCGGAGCCTGAGCATGAAGGTGCACCGCGACCGCGGCGATCGCGACGACGAGAACGAGTGCAGGGCGCGGCATTCGCGGGGCGGGCATCTGGCAGGGTGGCGTGTGAACGGTAGACCGCCGCAGGGTTTCCGTCAAGCCGGAGGGGTGGACGTAGGGGATGGACGCTGCCTCCGGGGAGAATGGCGACACGGAGGGAACCATGTCCTGTGGTGGGCGGCAACTCGAGAACACCCGCCCGCCACCGATCGCAGTCATTTGTCAGTCGGAGTCGACCGGCCGATCTTTGCTGACGAGGCCGACCTAAGAGGCAGTCTATTTCAAGTTCAAGTGGTCTCAAGCGGGGCATCGCGCTAGGATCGACGAAGAGAGGGCCGACATGCCGGACACCGCTACCGGCGTTCACAGTGACCCAGAGATTCTCGGCGGTACGCCCGTGTTTGTCGGTCTACTTCAAGAGCTGTTAGCCAGCAACAGAGATTTGTCTCAGTGTCCGACTCTTCCGTTCGGCATCTCGGCCCGGCCGACTTCCACGATGGGAGCATTGAAAGTGTTGACCGCTCAGCCGATCGCGTGCGGGTGACGGTACGCGGCGAGAGCGGACAACGTTACTCTGTGACCTTCTCCGGCGTGACAGAGCTTCAGGCGGTGAGGCCAGAGGGCATGCTCCTGTACACGCTCTCCGAGTTACCGCCCCAGGGCGCCGTGCGCCGTTTCAGCTTTACGAATTGGGAGGACGAGGACGACGCGCGGCTCGAGATCTCGGCGACTGCGGCGCACATCGAGCTCCTACAGGCTGCCGGCTAACGAACGCTGAGGCTGGCAAGCGATCTATTGATTGCTCGCTGCGCTCGTTTTTATTTGACTCGCTTGCAGCTTAGCTAGGCGTTAGGCCGCCAATGGCTGGAAGCATGAATGAAAATCGATGCGCTGACCCAAGAGTCGTTACCGGCGCGATCAGCAAGACGATGGCCGCCGGGATCAGCAGCCGATCTGGGCTGCGCCGGCAGGGCGGGAGCGGTCGCCGCGCCAGACGATCTGTTGGATCCTGGCCTTCGGCGCGCGGCTCAGCGCCGGTCGTTAGCCAGTCTGTGCCGAGACATGCAGCTTATGAGCGGTAGAGAACTCACTGGAAGGACTGCGCTCGTGACTGGTGTTACCAGACGCGCAGGGATCGGGGCGGCGATTGCGCGCGAACTTGGACGAGCCGGGGCGAGGCTCTTCGTAACATTCTTCCGCCAGTACGACCAGCAGCAGGTCTGGGGTATCGAACCGAACGAACCTGAATCGCTGCTGAAGGAACTCGGCTCGATCGCCGATGATGCGGCGGGAACAGAGCTGGATCTCAGTCAACCTGCCTCGCCAGCAGATCTGTTCCGTCAGGCGCTGCAACGCTTTGGGCAGATCGACATCCTGGTCAACAATGCGGCTTACTGGGAAGCGGGAGGCATCGACGAAGTTCGTGCAGACCAGTTGGACCGCCACTATGCCGTGAACGTTCGGGCGTCGGTCATGTTGTGTGCCGAGTTCGCACGACAGCTAAAGCCCAACAGGCCGGGGCGCATCATCAATATCACGTCGGGGCAGGGTCACGGTCCGATGCCTGGGCAAATTGCGTACGTGGTCACAAAGGCGGCATTGGATGCACTGACGCTCACACTAAGTGCCGAACTGGCAGGGCGACGCATAACGGTAAATGCGATAGACCCGGGTCCTACCGATACCGGATGGATATCAGACGCGCTGAGGTCAGAGATCTTACAAGCATCGCCGGAGGGCAGGATTTCATCGCCGGAAGAGATCGCACGCTTGGCGCGATCGCTTTCAGGCGACAATGCAGCATGGATTACGGGGCAGGTCATCAGAGCGCAGGCTCGCGGATCGGTTGCGCTCTTGACCAAAGGTGCTGGCTAACCACCGAATGGAGCCGTCGCGCCCGATGGTCTCTGTGCGGTGTTGCTGCGGGCGCGCGGCTCATGCGAGACGTTAGGCCGACAGCGGCTCGAGTTCCCGATGCATGAAGATCGAGGCCTGCTTCGCGAGCTGATCGGCGACGGACGACCAGCGCTATTGCTGACCGCTGTCGCGTTGTTGCTCTCCGGAGTGTTCGCGATCTTTCTGTCGTTCAGACGAGAGTTTCTTCCTCACGATGTGAGTTACTTGGACATGTCGGCCGCTGAATTGTGCCGGTTCGCGGACTGCCGGGTTGTGCGCTTCATGTTTCACGATCGCGTCGCATTTGGAGGCACGCTCATTGCCATTGCGGTCCTGTACCTGTTGGCTCGCAGCCTTTCCCTTGCGTCAGGGAGCGGCGTGGGCGTGGTGGGCTTTCGTCGCGAGCGGAGCGCTGGGTTTCGCGAGCTTTCTGACGTACCTCGGCTACGGCTACCTCGACATGTGGCACGGCATCGCGACACTGGCGCTGTTGCCGACCTTCACTCTGGGACTGCTGTATTCTCGACGACTCGCAACAGCGCCGGCGACGCCGTGGATCCGAACCGAGGAAATGAAAGCCGCCGCTTGGCCCTTGCGGCTTGGCCGATGGGGGCTGTTGGCCACGGGTCTGGGTATCGGGCTCGCAGGACTCGTGATTCTCTACCTCGGCTCGACAGAAGTGTTTGTCGCTGAAGATCTCGGCTTCATGGGCGTCACGCGTCAGATGCTGGATGACCTCAACCCACGTCTCGTCCCACTCATCGCCCACGACCGGGCCGGGTTTGGTGGCGGCCTCGCCACGATCGGTGTCCTGCTGACGGTGTGTGCGGTTTACTCGCGGCCGAGTCGTTCATTTCATGAAGCGGTCGCCATCGCCGGAGTCGCCGGGTTCGGGTGCGCGATCGGGACTCATTATGTGGAAGGGTATGTGAATCCCATCCATCTTGCTCCAGCGTTCGCCGGAGCGGCGTTGTTCGGTGTCAGTATCGGATGCGAAATCATCGCCTCACGCACAGGTAAGTCGAGCGGCCTGACAGCCGCTGCAGCCGTCGAGCGGCGCGTGGTCGGTCAGGATTCCAGATACTTGTGAGCGCCGCTCGCGGGCTGAGCGGCGATGCGTGATACGGACGGATTCCCGGGCTTACGACGACCCAAGGGCGGTCGGCACGTGTCGCTCACAGATGATTCGCTGAGCGCCTGTCCACCCGCCGATCGCTGGAGATCAGCCGTCGCGCAGCGCGACGTTCGGATCCACACGGCTCGCCCGCCGCGCCGGGACGAACGACGCGACGATGGCCACGGCGAGCAGGAGCGCCGGCACGCCCGCGAACGTGATCGGATCGGTGGCGCTCACGCCCACGAGGAACGAGCTCGCGACGCGGGTCAGGGCGGCGGCGCCAGCGAGGCCGAGCGCGATACCGGCGAGCGCCACGACCAGGCCCTGGCCGAGAATCAGCCGCATGACATCGCGCTCGCTCGCACCGAAGGCGACACGCACGCCGATCTCACGCGTCCGCTGCCTCGCCGAATACGAGATCACGCCGTAGAGGCCGAGCGACGCCAGGCCCAGCGCCAGGGCGGCGAACGCGCCGATGAGCGCCAGCAGGAACCGCGTCTGCGACATGGCATTCGAGACGTACAGACGCGAGCGTTGACAGTTCGGCGATCGGCACGTCCGGGTCCATCGCCGCCGCTTCGGCGCGGATGCGCCCGATCAGGCCTGCGGGATCCGCAGCCGTGCGCACCACGTAGGTCAGAGGCAGAAACGAGTTGAAGACGTACGGGACGTAGACCGTCTCGCGACCCTCCGCGGCGAGCGATGCCGACCGCACGTTGTCGACGACTCCGACGATCCGTACGGGGAGTCGCTCGAGCGAGAACGTCTTCTCGTTGAAGTGGTCGACGAGGAGATCGGCGCCGAGGGGGTTCTCTTCGCCGAAAACTTTCTTCGCGAGCTTCCGATCGATGATCGCCACGTCGAGCGCTTCCTCCCGATTGTCGAGACGCTCGAAGGTGCGGCCCGACAGTTGCCTGATCCCCATGGCTTCGAAGTATCCCGGCAGCACGGCCTTGTAGTCGGCCTTGTTGGCCCGATAGACGTCGTCTGGGCCGCCGACGCGGCCGTACGACCCGACCGAGTACTGCTCGCCGCCCGCGAGCGGCAGCGGTGTGACGCCGCCCACGCGCTCGACCCCCGGGATGGCCCGGAGCCGATCGGCCAGCTCGTTGGCGAAGTTCGTCCGCTTGGCCGACGTGAGGTACTTGAGGAACTGCAGGGGCGCATTGAATGTGACGACGTTCCGCGCGTCGAACCCCGGGTCGACTCGCTGGATCTGGGCGAAGCTGCGGATCATCAACCCGGCGCCAATCAGGAGCACGAGCGACAGGGCGACCTCCAGGACGACGAGCGCGCTGCGCAGCTTGTTGCCGCGCAGGCCGCCGGTGTCGCTTCCCCGGTCGCGCAGCGCGTCCGCCAGGTTGCCGGCGACCGCTCGTAGCGCCGGCGCGAGCCCGAACACGATCGCGGCGACGCACGCAGCCCCCGCAGTGTACAGGAGCGCGGCGAGGTCGATGGCCGCGCGTTCGACACGCGGCAGGTTGCCGGGACTCAACGCCGTGATGAGCCTGATGCCCTGCCACGCCAGGAGCACGCCGAGCACGGCGCCCGCCCAGGAGAGCACGGCGCTCTCGACCAGCATCTGCGCGATGATGCGGCCGCGGCCGCTGCCGACCGCCGCCCGCACCGCGATCTCGCGTCCACGCTCGGTCGCCCTGACCAGCAGCAGGTTCGCGATGTTGGCGCACGCGATCAGCAGCACGAACCCGACGGCACCAAGGAGGGCGAGCAGGGCGGGCCGCGCGTGGCTCACGACATCACGGTGAAGCCCGTTCACCCTGATCTGCAGGCTCTGGGTCTTGTGGAACGGGTGGACCTCGCGCAGCCGCGTGGCGACCGCGTCCATCTCCTGCTGCGCCTGTTCCAGCGTGACGCCGTCACGCAGCCGCGTGACCACCGTCAGCCAGGGCGCGTCCCGCGCGAAGTCGGAGATGTTGGTGGGCAGCACGCCCCAGGCATCGATGTTCGTCGGCATCGCCGCGTCCGCCGGCAGATAGATCCGGAACGTCGGCGGCAAGACGCCCACGACGACCGAGCCCCAGCCATCCAGTTGGATCGTGCGGCCGATCACATTCGGATCTGCGCCGAATCGCCGCTGCCACAGCCCGTAGCTCAGCATCACCTTGCCCGGCGGCAGGTCGGGATTGGGGTTCGCGAACTGCTTCGGATCGATCGTGATCGCGTCATCCTTTCTAAAGGTCCGGCCGTGGAGTGGCCGGACGCCGAGCAGCTCGAACAGGTTCCACGTCGTGTAGCCGTTCGTGATGCGCTCGGCCTGGCCGGCGCCGGTCAGCGTGCCGGGGACGGCCACCGCCCCGGCGAAGTCCTCGAACCGCGTGGTCTGGGTCTGGTAGTCCCTGAAATCGGGTCCCGATACGAGCGAGCGCTCGACATTGGTCGCCTGCAGGCGCGTCCACACGAGCGCCAGCTCCTCGGGATGATCGTACGGCAGCGCACGAACCAGAACGGCGTTCGCCACGCTGAACATCGCCACGTTGCTGCCGATGCCGAGCGCCAGGGTGAGGACGATCACCGCCGTGAACAGCGGCCTTCGGACGAAGGAGCGAATCGCGTACTGGAAGTCGCGAATGATGTTGCCGACCATGACTATGGTTGTGCCTCCTGCTCAGGGCCTTGGCCCATTGTCCCGAACCACGAGACCTCGCCGATCTGGGCGATGTGACAGGGCCGCTACGAATTGTCAGTCATTTGTCAGTCAGCGCAGCGCTCCGCGAGCGACTGATTCGAGAACGGCTGATTTTTCTTAGGAATCCTGGCTTGCCAACCGTAGCTCGCGCTGATTCAGGCGAGCGAAGGTTGGTGCGCCCTGCAAGACTCGAACTTGCGACCTCCTGGTTCGTAGCCAGACGCTCTATCCAACTGAGCTAAGGGCGCGCTGTGACGGGCCGGTGACCGCTGACCCGTGCAAGCGAATCTCGGATTATACCATCGATGCCGGCCCCTGGCCCGACCCCGGAACCGCACTTATAATCCGAGCGTGTCCGTTCCTCTCCACCGCAAGGACGCGCGGGCGGGCGTGCGGTGCTTCGTCCTGACGATCAGCGACACGCGCACGCCGGACACGGACGCGAGCGGCGACGCCATCGTCGAAACGCTGACGGCCGCCGGGCACGAGGTGACGGGACGCGACATCGTCCGCGACGACCCGGCTGCGGTGCGCGAGGTGGTCGGCGCCCGGGCGCTCGCCGCCGAGGCCATCATTACCACGGGCGGCACCGGCATCACCGCCCGCGACAGCACCTTCGAAGCCATCGCCTCGCTGCTCGAGAAGAAACTCGACGGGTTCGGCGAGCTGTTCCGGATGCTCAGCTACGAGGAGATCGGCCCGGCCGCGATGCTGAGCCGGGCGTGCGCCGGCACGGTCGGCCGCTGCGCGGTCTTCTCGCTGCCGGGGTCGGAGCACGCGGTCCGCCTCGCGATGACGAAGCTGATCGTTCCCGAGATCGGACACGTGGTGCGGGAATTGAATCGCTAATCACTAATCCTTGAATCCTTGAATCGCTGAATCGCGAATCCTTCAGCCGGGCCTGCGACGCATGCGATGATCCTTCGAGTCGAGCGCTCCAGATTCAGGATCGAGGATTCGAGCGATTCGGGGATTGAGGATTCGAGCGATTCGAGATCAGTGATTCAAGGATTAGAGGATTAGTGATTAGTGATTCGATGAGGCCCATCCGGGAAACGATTCCGCTCGGCGAGGCGATCGCGCTCCTGATGGAGGCGGCGATCCCCGTGGAGCGCGTCGAGCGCGTGCCGATCCGCGAGGCGAACAACCGCGTCCTCGCGGAAGCCGCGGTCTCGGCGCGGGACGTGCCGCCGTTCGACCGCGCCGCAATGGACGGGTACGCCGTCGTGGCCGCGGACACGTTCGGCGCGGGCCGGTACGATCCCAAAGTGCTCCGCGCCATCGAGAAGGTCTACACCGGGCAGGTCCCGACCCGCCGCGTGACGCACGGCGAGTGCATCGAGATCGCCACCGGCGCACCGATGCCCGACGGCGCCGACGCGGTCGTGATGGTCGAGGAAACCGAGAAGGGAGACGGCTCGGACGTTCGCGTGTTCACGCCGGTCTACCCGCGGCAGCACGTCGGACGCCGCGCCGCCGACATCGCGGCCGGTCAAACGGTCCTCGCGAGCGGCGATCTCCTCAACCCGAGCCGGATCGGCGCCCTGGCGGCCACGGGAGTCCTGGACGTCAACGTCTTCGCGAAGCCGCGCGTGGCGATTCTCTCGACCGGCGACGAGATCGTCGCGCCGGGGCGGCCGCTCGGTCCGGGCCAGATCTACGACATCAACCAGTTCACGCTGTCGGCGATCATCGGCGCGCACGGCGGCGCCGCGGTGGACGGCCCGACGGCCCCCGACAGCCTCCCCGAGCTCACCGCCGCGATCGAAACGGCGGCCGCCGAGGACATCATCGTGTTTTCGGGAGGCAGCTCGGTCGGCGAGCGCGATCTGATCATGGACGCGCTGCAGCGGATCGGCGAGGTGATCTTCCACGGCATCGCGGTCAAGCCCGGCAAGCCGACGGTCTTCGGAAAGATCGGCCGCACGCCGGTCCTCGGCATGCCCGGCTATCCCACGTCGTGCCTGTCGAACGCCTACCTGCTGCTCGTACCGCTGCTGCGCCGCATGGGCCGGCTGCCCGACTATCAACCGCACGTCGTCCGGCTCCCGCTGGCGCGCCGCGTCGTCTCGACGACCGGCCGGCACCAGTTCTACACCGTGCGCATCGCCGACGGCACGGCGGTGCCGGCGTTCAAGGCGTCGGGCGACATCACGAGCATGGCGCACGCCGACGGCTACTTCGAGATTCCCGCCCAGACCGACATCGTCGAAGCGGGTGAACTCGTGGACGTGAAGCTGTTTTGACGAGAGAAACGCCAACTGACATGTCGACCCAATCCACGCTCACCACGGCGCCGCCCTTCGAGCTCCCGACGCAGAGAGGGGACATGCGATCGCTGGCGCAGTTCCTCCAGACAGGCCCGGTGCTCCTCGCGTTCCACCGCGGCACCTGGTGACCGAACTGCCGCCGCCGGTTCGGTGAACTGGCACGCAACTCCCCCGCCTACGCGCAACGCGGCGTCCAGGTCGTCGCCGTCGTCGCGCAGTCGTCCGAACCGGTGCGCACCTACATCGAAGAAACGGGACTGCCGTTCAACATCCTCGTGGACGAGTCGCGCGACGTCCTCAAGGCATACGGCGTGTGGCACGCCTTCGGGCTGGATGCGTGGAACATCGCCAGGCCGGCGCTGTTCCTGATCGATCGCTCGGGCGCGATCCGCTACTCGTTCATCGGGCAGACGCAGGCGGAGTTTCCGTCTCACGCCGAGATCGTGCAGGCGCTCGACGGCTTGTACGGAGCGTCGCGCGGCGACTCTGCGCCCTGACGGGACTCGGGACTCGGGACTCGGGACTCGTTTTCGATTCCCGAGCCCCGAATCCCGAGTCCCGACGTCTCACTTCAGCCGCTTGTTGACCTCGTCCCAGTTGACCGTGTTCCACCACGCCGCGATGTAGTCGGGCCGGCGGTTCTGGTACTTCAGGTAATACGCGTGCTCCCACACGTCGAGGCCCAGGATCGGCTTCTTCCCTTCCATCAGCGGGCTGTCCTGGTTGGCGGTGCTCTCGATGGTGAGCTTGCCGCCCGAATCGATCAGCCACGCCCAGCCGCTGCCGAACCGGGTGACCCCCGCCTTCGCGAACTGTTCCTTGAAGGTGTCGAAGCCGCCGAACGACGCCTTGATCGCATCGCCCACCGCGCCGCCCGGCGCGCCACCCTTGCCGGGACCCATGAGCTGCCAGAACATCGTGTGGTTGATGTGGCCGCCGCCGTTGTTCTTCACGGCGGTCCGGATGTCCTCCGGCACGCTGCTGATGCCTTTGATCAAATCCTCGATGCTCTTCTTCTGCAGGTCGGGGTACTTCTCGAGCGCCGCGTTGAGGTTGGTCACATACGCAGCATGATGCTTGTCGTGATGGATCCGCATCGTCTGCTCGTCGATGTGCGGCTCGAGGGCGGTGTAGTCGTAGGGGAGCGGTGGAACTTCATGCGCCATTTCTGCTGTCTCCTTCTTTGCTGAATCTTATCAGAAGGAGGCAGGAGTCAGGAGACAGGAGACAGGGCGATCGAATCACGGAAAGAACGCAGGAGTCAGGAGTCAGGAGGCAGAGCGATCCGGCCACGAAAAGACAGAATTCACCCTGACTCCTGGCTTCTGTCTCCTGACTCCTACTAGACCTGAAGCATTCGATCGAGCGCGAGCTTGGCGCCGCGCTTGTGATCCTCGGGCACGATGATCTGGTTGTGGATCTCTCCCTCGAGCAGGCCTTCGAGGATCCAGAGGAGATGGTTGGGCGAGACGCGGAACATCGTCGAGCACAGGCACCCGAACGGATCGAGCGTGATGACGGTCTTCTCCGGCGCGACGTCGTGGCCGAGCCGGTTGACCAGGTGGACCTCGGTCGCGACGGCCCAGACGCTGCCCGCCACGCTGTCCTTGACGGTGTTGATGATGTACTCGGTCGATCCGCTCTTGTCGGCCGCCTGGACGACGTCGAAGGTGCACTCGGGGTGGGCGACGACCTTGCCGCCGGGGTACTTCTTGCGGAACGCCTCGATCTGCGCCACGGTGAAGCGGGTGTGCACCGAGCAGTGGCCCTTCCACAGGATCAGCTTCGCGTTCTTGACCTCTTCGGGACTGGAGACCGCCCCAGACCTCGTTCGGATCCCACACCACCATCTGATCGAGCGGCACGCCCATCTTGTAGGCGGTGTTGCGGCCGAGGTGCTGATCCGGCAGCATGACCAGTTTCTCGCCGTGCTCCCACGCCCACTTCATGACGGCCGCGGCATTGGTGGACGTGCACACGATGCCGCCGTGTTCGCCGACGAACGCTTTGATCGCCGCCGATGAGTTGATGTAGGTGACCGGCACCAGCCCGGCGCGGCCGTTCTCGACCGCGTCGGTCCGCACGCCCATCTCGGCGAGCTCGCGCCAGCACATCTCGAGCTGATCGGGAGCGGCCATGTCGGCCATCGAGCACCCCGCGGCGAGGTCAGGCAGCAGGACTTTCTGATTCGGTCCGCGGAGGATGTCCGCGCTCTCCGCCATGAAGTGCACGCCGCAGAAGACGATGAACTCCGCGGTTCCGCGGCTGGCGGCCGCGCGCGCGAGCTTCAGCGAATCGCCGATGAAGTCCGCGAACTTGATGACCTCGTCGCGCTGATAGTGATGGCCGAGGATCACCAACCGGTCGCCGAGCTTCGCCTTGGCTTCACCGATCCGCGCATCCATCTCGTCGTCGGAGAGACGGAGGTATCGCTCCGGGAGCGGCTGACGCTCGCCGATGCTCGCCTTCTCGACGTCGGTGAGGAGCTTGATGTCCATGGTCAGCTTCCAGCTTCCCGCTTCCGGCTGCCCGCTTCCCGCTGGCAGGTTCGAGGTCGGTTCGACCCAAAGAGATCCTGATCTGTACCAGTGCAGCGGCCTCGTCAGGGGCCTCGGGACCCGTGACGACGTTGTAGAGCGTGTCGCGCTCGACGGGCTCACGCCCGGCCGCCCTGATGAGCCGTCGAATGGCGCCGGTGGTCATGGCTTCGGGCGTGCGGGCGCCGGCCATGTGGTAAATCTTCTCTTCCTGCACGGTGCCGTCGAGGTCGTCGACGCCGAACCACAGCGCGAGCTGGGCGATTTCGACCCCGGTCGCGATCCAGAACCCCTTCACGTGCGGGATGTTGTCGAGCACGAGACGCGAGACGGCGTGCACGCGCAGCGTGTCGGTCGCGCTCGGCGCCGGCAGCTTCCGCATCTGGTTGTTGTCGGGATGGAACGCGAGCGGGATGAACGCCTGGAACCCGCCGCTGTCGTCCTGCAGCGCCCGCGCGCGCAGCATGTGGTCCACACGCTCGGCGTGCGGTCTCGATGTGCCCGTACAGCATCGTGACGTTGGTGCGCATCCCGAGACCGTGCGCGAGCTTGTGGATCTCGAGGTACCGGTCGGTGCCGCACTTGTCGTGACAGATCTTGCGGCGCACGCGCTCGGCGAAGATCTCCGCGCCGCCGCCGGGGAGCGAGTCGAGCCCCGCCGCCTGCAGCTCGCGCAGCACCTGCTCGTCCGTCATGCCGTAGAGATCCGCGAAGAACGCAATCTCGACGGCGGTGAAGCACTTCAGGTGAATCCCCGGGCGGATGCGCTTGAAGCCGCGCAGCATCTCCAGGTAGTAGTCGAACGGCAGCTCGGGGTGAAGCCCGTTGACGACGTGGATTTCGGTCAGCGGTTGATCGGCGCGCTGCCGCAGCTTGTCCCACGCCTGCTCGAGCGACATCGTGTACGAGCCGGGATCTCCGGGCCGCAGCCGCGCGAAGGAACAGAAGAGGCAGCTCGCGACGCAGACGTTGGTCGCCTCGAGCCGGATGTTGAAGTTGTAGTACGTGCGCGCGCCGTGCCGCTTCTCGCGTTCCCGGTTCGCCAGCCATCCGAGCGCGAGCAGATCGGGACAGTCGAACAGCCGCACGCCGTCCTCGAGCGTCAGGCGCTCGCCGGCGTCCAGCTTCGCCGAAATGTCGCCGAGCCCCAGAGCGGACAGTCGTGTGTGCATCGCGAATTTGGTGACAGTTCATTTCCATAGCGCTGCACACCTAGCGTCCGGGTAACGGCCGGCATGCCACCGGCAACGCTTGGTCTATACTCACGGCCGAACTGACGCGGAAGCGGGCTGCACACGCCGGCTTGCCCGGCGGTCACGCGAAGTGGGTGTGAAGCCCACGCGGTGCCGCCACTGTAAGCGGGGAGCGGCAGTCCCACAGCCGGTCGAGGCCGGCGGCCACTGCGAGGAGAGTTCCTCGTGGGAAGGCCGGGGATGCTGCGATCTTCCTCTGAACTCGGGATCGTCCTGAGCGCAGTCGAAGGATAACGATCCGCAAGCCAGGATACCTGACGCCGGGCCGTCCTTTCATCGCCTCGTCCCCGTACGAGGCCTCGGCGCGTGAACACGCCGAAAAGGAGCCCGATGCGCAAGCCGGCCGTCCTGTTTTTCGTCTCGATCGCTTTCACGCTGCTATCAGCCACGTCCTCGTCGGCGCAACCGCTGACCGGCCGCGTCGTCGATCCGTCCGGCGATCCGGTGCCCCGCGCGTACGTGCGCGTCCTCGACGCCGGCGGCAAGACGACAGCCGGGAGCTTCACCGAAGCCGACGGACGTTTCCGCCTGGAATCGACGGACTCACGCCGCGAGACTGCCGCGTCCGGAGCAGTCCTGCTCGCCGGGGTTCGAGACCGCGGTCGTGCCCTGCGGCGCCGGGCCGATCGAAGTCAGGCTGACCCTCGCGCCCGTGCGCGAAGCGATCGCGGTATCGGCGACGCGAAGCGAGGCGCCCGTGAGCCAGCTCGGGGCGAGCGTCACGGTGTTCGACGCCTCGGATCTGGAGCGGCGGCAGTCGCCCGCGGTCGCCGATCTGCTGACCGCCTCGCCGGGCGTGACCATCGCGCGGACCGGCGGATACGGGAGCGTCACGTCGCTCTTCGTGCGCGGCGGCGAGAGCGACTACAACAAGGTGCTGATCGACGGGATCCCGGTCAACGAGCCGGGCGGCTACTTCAACTTCAGCAACATCACGAGCGAGAACCTCGAACGCGTGGAGATCGTCCGCGGCGCACAGTCCGCGCTCTTCGGCTCGGACGCGATGTCCAGCGTGATTCAGCTCGTCACGCGCCGCGGCCGCGCGGGATCGGCGCCGCGAGTCGACGCGGCGATCGAAGGCGGGACGTACGGCACCGGACGCGCGCGCGCGGGGATCGCGGGCGGGTCCGGCCGCGCGGACTACTCGGCGGCCGCCGCCTGGTTCACGACCGACAATCGGGTCGACAACAACCAGTTCGAGAACACGACGCTGTCGGCAACCGCGGGCGTGCAGCTCGGCGCCGGCGCCTCGATTCGCGGCGTGGCGCGCGCCGAGCTCGGCAAGTCCGGCGCCCCCGGCGCGACCGCGTTCGGCCGCGCCGACACCGACGCGTTCTTCCGGCGCCACGACGGGGTCGGCGGCGCCACCTTTCTGCAGGATCTCGGATCCGGCTTCACGCCATCGCGCCACCTACGCGCTGTCCGTGAGCCACCAGGCGTCGACGAATCTCGAGGAGGACCCGCCGTACACCCCGCAGTTCGGCGCCAGCGTCTCGCCGTTCGAGTTCTTCGACTTCACCTACGACAGCCGCACGGATTTGCGCAGGCACTACGCCACGTATCAGGCCGACTGGCGGCCGGCCACCGGGGGGCGCTTCGGCGATCACCAGGTGACGACGGCGGTCGACTGGGATGGCGAGCGCGGGACGCTGACCGACGCGCTGGCGCAGACGGAGGTCGTGGCGCGCCGGGACAACGTCGGCTGGACGCTGCAGCACCAGGCGCTGTGGCCGAGGCTCTTCGCCACCGTCAGCGTCCGCGTCGAGCACAACGACAGCTTCGGCACCGCGACGGTGCCGCGCGTGGCGGCGGCGTTCGTCGCGCGGCAGTCGCGAGGCGCCGTCGGCGAGACGCGGCTCAAGGCGAGCGCCGGACGCGGGATCAAGGAGCCCACGATCGTCGAGTCCTACAGCCCGGACGCCGTTCTTCCTCGGCAATCCGGATCTCGCTTCCCGAGCGATCGCGCAGCGTCGACGCCGGCATCGAGCAGCGGCTCGCGCACGACCGGCTCAAGATCGAAGCCACGTGGTTCGACGGCCGCTTCCGGGACATCATCTCGACGCGGACGCTCAGCTTCAACCCGTTCCGATCGCAGTTCTTCAACATCGGCGAGACGCGCGCGCGCGGGCTCGAGCTCGCGGGCGACGCCGCCCCGGTCGCGGCCGTGCGGATCCGCGGCGGCTACACGTTCATGCCGTCGCGCGTGACGCTGAGCACGTCGCCGGGAAGCGCCGTGTTCGGCCGAAGGCCAGTGGCTCTTCCGCCGCCCGCGGCACGCCGGCTACGCCGAGGCGGTGTGGAGCGGCGGCGCAACCACCGTCTCGCTGACCGGCACGTTCGTCGGGCGGCGGGTCGACAGCGATTTCTCGTCGCTCGAGCCGCCGATCACGTCGAATGACGGCCACGCGACCTGGGATCTGCGCGCCGCGTACCGGCTGTCGAGCCGCGTCGCGCTGACGGTGGCGGGCGACAATATCGCCGACGCCGACTACATGGATCCGCTCGGATACCCCGCGCTCGGGCGGGCGTTCCGGGCGGGGCTGCGCGTCGGCTTCTGATGCGCCAAGACACCGATGACACGGACTCATCACGGCCGCGGAGCATGCGACATTCCGCCTGAAGGCGGAAGTCACGAGACATTGCATGCTGGTTGCCGCTGACGTCGCCTTCGGCTATCCGGGGGGCCGTCACGGCGCGCCGCCGGTGCTGCGCGGCGTGTCGATGGAAGTGCCGGCGGAGAGCTTCGTCGGCATTCTCGGCCCGAACGGGTCCGGCAAGACCACGCTGCTGCGGATGCTCGCGGGACTGCTGCAGCCGACGCGGGGCCGCGTGCTGCTCGACGGCGCCGATCTCGCGCGCAGCGAACCGGCCGGCGCTGGCGCGCCGCATGGCGGTGGTCCCGCAGGAGACGCAGCTCGCCTTCGAGTACAGCGCGATCGAGGTCGTCCTGATGGGACGCTACCCGCACCTCGCGGCCTTCGAGATCGAGGGGCCGGCCGACTTCACCATCGCGCGCGAGGCGCTCGCGGCGACCGGCACGCTCGCGCTCGAGGACCGCCCCTTCGGCACGCTGAGCGGCGGAGAGAAACAGCGGGTCATCATCGCCGCCGCGCTCGCGCAGATAGCCGGCGCGGCCGAGGGCAGCGGCATTCTCCTGCTCGACGAGCCTACGGTCGCGCTCGATCTCGCGTATCAGCTCGAGCTGGGCGACCTGCTGCGCGATCTGCAGCGGCGGCGGCCGATGGCCATCGCCGTCTCGACCCACGATCTCAACTTCGCCGCCGGGCTATGCCGCACGCTCGTGCTGTTGAAGAACGGCGAGGTGCTCGCCGCCGGCCCGACCGAGGAGGTCCTCACGCCCGCCGGGATCCGCGCGCTCTACGGCGTGGAGGCGGACGTCAGCCGCCACGCGGCAACCGGCCGTCTGGTCGTCGTGCCGATCAGGCGCGTGGCCGGCGGGACCGGCGCATGACCCCACGCGTCGGCCGCCGCCTCCTGCTCACGCTGGCGGGCTTCGGGACCCTCGCGGTCGCCGCGATCGTGATCGCCCCGCTCATCGGATCGACCCGGATCAGCCTGCGGCGGGCGTTCGATACGGCGATTCCCTTCGCCGACAACGTGGACGCGCAGATCTTCTTCGTCGCACGCCTCCCGCGGACCCTCGCCGGGGCCCTGGTCGGATCGATGCTCGCCTCGGCCGGGGTCGTGTTCCAGGGGTTGCTGCGCAACCCGCTCGCGACGCCGTTCACGCTGGGCGTCTCGGCCGGCGCCGCGCTCGGCGCGATGCTCGCCATCACCTTCGGCTGGTCGTTCGCCTGGGCCGGCATCCCGGCCGCCCCGGCCGCCAGCTTCATCGGCTCGCTCGCGGCAGTCGCCATCGTCTACGCGCTCGCACGCGCGAGGCACAGCGGGATGTCGACCAACGTGCTGCTGCTCGCCGGCGTGACGATGAACGCTTTCTTCTCGGCGCTGATCCTGTTCGTCCAGTACTTCGCGGATTTCTCGCAGACCTACCGAATCCTGCGCTGGCTCATGGGGGACCTCGACATCAGCAGTTATGAGCCGCTCCTCACCGCGCTTCCGCTCGTGCTCGTGTCGTTTGGCATCTTCGCCTGGCTCGCGCGGCCGCTGAACCTGCTGAGCCTCGGCGCGGAAAGCGCCGGGACGCACGGCCTGGATGTGACGCGGGCGCAGCGCGCCGCCTTCATCAGCGCGTCGCTCGCCACGGGCGCGGCGGTCTCGGTCGGCGGGCCCGTGGGGTTCATCGGCATCATCGTGCCGCACCTCGTCCGCCTCCTGGTCGGCTCGGACCACCGCGTGGTCCTGCCGGCATCGGCGCTCTTCGGCGCCGCGTTCCTGATCGCGTGCGACGTGGTCGCGCGCACGGCAATGTCGCCGCTCGAGCTCCCGGTCGGCGTCATCACGGCGCTCATCGGAGGGCCGTTCTTTCTGTGGCTGCTCGTGAGGAAGCGATGAGAGTGCTGGCTGCTGTTCTCGCCTTGATCGTCACCGGTGCATCCGGTTTCATTGCCGACGGCCCGGGCAGGCCTAAACAGCCCGTGGTGAAAGTCTGGCTGCATTCGACGGGCGATGCATCCTCGGGGGCTGCGTTGCTCCTCCCTCAAATACTCAGGGTATTCTCGGTCGTCGCGCCTTGCCCGCGAGGCGCCTCGCCCGTCTCGGTGCGACGCCAGACTTTCACCACGGGCTGTAAAGGCCTGCGCTACGGCTACGACGCTGCATCAGCGGACCAGGCGACCCCGCAGACTCCGCGCGCCCCGTCGCGCATCATCTCCGTCATCCCCGCCGTCACCGAGATGCTGTTCGCGATCGGCGCGGGCCCGCAGGTCGTGGCGGTCGGCAGCTTCGACCGGTTTCCGCCCGAGGTCGAGAAGCTGCCGCGAGTCGGCGCCCTGATCGATCCCGACGTCGAGCGGATTCTGTCGCTGCGCCCGGATCTCGTGGTGGTCTACGCCAGCCAGACGGACCTGCGCACGCAGCTCGAGCGCGCGCAGATTCCCATCTACATCTACAGCCACGCCGGCCTGGCCGACGTCACGGTGACGATCCGCACGCTCGGCGCGCGCGTCGGCCGCGAGCGGCCGGCCAACGATCTGGCGGCCAGTATCGAGACACGCATCGCCGCGGTCACCAAGCGTGTGGCTGGCCTGCGCCGGCCGCGGACGCTGGTCGTCTTCGAGCGCGAATCCATGGCGCTGCGGGGCATCTTCGCCAGCGGCGGCATCGGCTTCGTCCACGACATGCTGGAGGCGGCGGGCGGAACGAACCTCTTCGCGGACCTGAAGCGCCAGGCGGTGCAGGCGACGACGGAGCTGATCCTGTCGCGGCGTCCGGACGTGATTCTCGATCTGCGCGGGGAGGAGTTCTCTTCGGAGGCGAGGACGCGGGAGACGGCGGTCTGGCAGGCGCTGCGCTCGGTCCCCGCGGTCCGCAGCGGCCGTGTCTACTTCATCGCCGATCAGCGCACGGTCGTCCCCGGGCCGCGGGTCGCCGAGGCGGTCGAGCTCTTCGCGCGGACGCTGCACCCGGAGAGCTTCGCGAAATAGCTTCCACGCTTCCCGCTTCCCGCTTCCAGCTTCCAGCTTCCAGCTTCCAGCTGAAGTCGCCAGGTTCCGAACCTATGCGGGTAGCTGGGAGCTGGCAGCTGGGAGCTTGATCTTACGCCGCGAATTCGACCGGCACGCGCTGAGGGATCAGTCCCCGCTCGAAGGCGTCGGACATGAGCCGCTCGAGGCCGCGGCGGCCGCGGTCACCGTAAGCGAGCGTCAGGTCGTTCACGTACATGCCGACGAATCGATCGGTCTTCGCGCGATCCAGCCCCCGCCCGAACTGCAGCGCGTACTCGACCGCCTCGGCGCGGTGCGACAGCGCGTACGCGATGCTGTCGTGCAGCATCTTCGACACCTTCGCGATCATCTCCGGCCCGAGATCCCGCCGGATGATGTTGCCGCCGAGCGGCAGCGGCAGGCCCCCGGTGCGCTCCGCCCACCACTCGCCGAGGTCCACGATCTTCCGCAGCCCTTCATCCTGATACGTGAGCTGGCCCTCGTGGATCAGCAACCCCGCTTCCGCTTTGCCGTCGAGGACCGCCTGCTGAATCTCGTCGAACGGCACGACGACGTACTCGAACTGCGGCTCGTAAATGCGGAGTGCCAGATAGGCGGTCGTCAGGGTTCCGGGAATCGCGACCCGGCTGCCCTTGACGCCCTGCGGTCCGGCTCCCTGCCGCGCCACGACGATCGGCCCGTACTTGTCGCCCATGCTCGCGCCGTGCGGCAGCAGCGCGTATTTGTCCACGAGGTGCGCGTAAGCGTGGAAGGACACCGCGCTCACCTCGTAGCGGCCTTCGAACGCCGCACGGTTGAGCGTCTCGATGTCGGCGAGCACCTGGTCGACCACGACGCCGCCGGTCTCGACGTTCCCGCTCGCCAGCCCGAAAAACATGAACGCATCGTCCGAATCGGGACTGTGCGCAACGGTGATCCGTGTTTCTGTCATAGCGGTATCGTATCAGCCCTTCTTGGTTTGGGGTTCGTCGCGCAGTTCTTCAGGTCTGCCCGCGCCGCCTTGGCAGGGCTAAAGCGCTTGTGAGGAAAACGTGTCAACTCCCACAGGCCCAACTCCCAACGTCTTTGATTACCGTGTGAGCCGCCACGAAGCCACATCGCCCCCGCGGCGCCTCGGCCTGATATGGAATGACCTTTGTCAAGCCCCCCTGTCGTGTCGGTGGCTGACTTGTTGTCAGCAAGCCTGAGCTTGCTGACACAGAGGCATGGAGACGTCGCGTCGGGGCGCGGGCCCCGGAGACGACGGACGACTGAGGGCGCTTCGACGACGAGTCACGCTGATATACGGTGGTTACCGCGAGCGTTCGCGGCAGAGCACGCAGGACAGTGTTTCGTCGGGAGGACGTGCAGACTACGCGCGCGAGTTGGGACCGCAGTCCTATCGCATGGCCGAGCCGCCGATCCTCACAATCGTGCCTCTTCGTCATCCGTCGTCTCCGGGGCCGGCACCAACGTTCGGTCTACTCAGTCACGGCCGGTCGTGTCGATCCGGTTCTCTCACGACTGGTTGAGAGCCGCCACGACCGGCGGCGGTTGCAGTGCCGCCCACACAAACCCCGACAGCTCACGGGCCACCGCGACGACGATCTTTGCCGGCAGCTTTTGCCTCGCGCGCAGGATGCGGAAGCGTCGGCAGAGCCGCTGGTGGGCTTTGTCGGCAATGGCCAGAATCCGGGTCGGCTGCCCGCTGCGCCGGCGCGCGAGCGCCTTCCCCACCGCGGGGCCCCGCCGATAATGCCAGGCCGTTTCTACCAGCAGGCGACGCACCAACACGTTGCCCGCGCGCGTAATGCGCCCGCGGTGATGTTGCTCCCCACTGGAGTGTTCGCTGGGCACGAGCCCGACATACGCCATCAGCGCCCGCGGCGAGGGAAAGCGGCGCAGGTCACGCAACTCCGCCAGCAACAACATCGCCGTCAGCGTCTCGATGCCGCGGAAGCAGCGCAACCAGGCGACCGGCTCCCGATACGGCGCCGTCTCGGCCAGCGCGGTTATCTCCGCATCCAACGCCCGCAGCCGGGCATCGAGATGGTCGATCGCCAGGAGATAGTCATCGACGACCACGCGTTCGGCTGTATGCGTCCAGGCCAGACTGTCCAGCCACCGCCGATGGGCTTTCGTCCAGTTGCGGCCCCCGTAGTGCAAGCCGCGGCGCAACAGGAGTTTGCCCAACCGATGGCGGCCGCGCTGAAGATCGACGCGCGCATCGTCCCGAGCTCGGCACAGATCGCGGACGGCTTCCTCCTCCGGCGTCGGCGGGCGCACCGTCGTCAGCAGCCCGGCCCGCAGCAACTCCGCCAGCTTGCGCGCATCGCGACGATTGGTCTTGATGCGCTCACCCGGTTTGCGCGGGATCAAGCCCGGCGCGATCACATCGCAGACCATGCGGGCGGTGGTCATCTGGCGCTGCAGCGCATACCCGCACGGCCCGGCCTCGTAACACACGCGCACCGGGCCCGACGTTTCTCGCTCGAGCTTCCGCACGAGGCGACGCACGGCCGTCGGCTCATTGGCCACCTGCCACGTCACTGGCGTCGGGTGCGTCCCCGTCAGCATCGCGATAAACAGATCCTTCTTGTGCGCATCGATCCCGACGTATGTAGTAACCTCCTCCATGACCGGCTCCTTTCGTCTGCGGCTCTGACGCCGCACGGCGTTAACCCGCGATCGCGGTGGCTCACCACCTGGTTGTGTGCATCGAGCACCACAACGTTACGATAGCGAGCCGGTCATTCCATATTGTCTACGCCCGGAAAAATGCGCTTCCGGCGCTGGGCTGACGGTGGCCGCTTCGGCTCGGGTTTGCCGAACGCCGGTGCACCATCGGTTGGGCATACGGGTGGACCGCGGCGCCTGGGGCGAAACGGCGCCTTCGCGGATGGGTACGCCTGCAGCACATTTTTCGACCTGTCGCAGCGGGCTGGCCGCATCGCGCCACGGGGTCGATGTGGCTTCGCGGCGAGCACCCGGTAACCAGATACCTCCCAACTCCCAACCTGAGTCTCTTCGAAGAGATTTCTTTGGGAGTTGGAGGTTGGGGGTTGGAGATTGGCGATTTTTTCACAGGCTCTAAAGCCCTGCGCCACGTACGCAAGGAGTCACAGCACGAGCGCGCTTTGGAATACAGTATCTGCCTGTTGACCACAACATCCCGAGACACCAGCCCATTGCGCAAAATCCTGGCCTCGCAGCAGGCCGGGCTCGTCCTGGTCATCCTGCTGCTCGGCGGCCTGCTCACCGTGCTGGCGGGCTCGCACGCCGATCGGCTGACCGGACAGCCGGTCAACAACTTCCTCAACTCGCACACGCTGATTCAGACCGCGACCGACGCGAGCTTCTTCGCCATCATGGCGGTGGGCGCCACGATGGTCATCATCTCCGGCGGGATCGACCTGTCGGTCGGGTCGATCTACGCGCTCGCCGGGGTGACGACGGCGATGGTGCTTCGGGCGTACGGGCCTGCCGGGGCCGCCGAGACCGTTGCGCTGGGGCTCGCCGTGTCGGTCGGGGTCGGCCTCGCGTGCGGCGCGCTCAACGGGCTGATGGTCGTCGGCCTGAAGGTGCACCCGTTCATCATCACGCTCGGCACCATGTGGATTCTGCGCGGGATCGCGTTCGTGGCCAGCAGCGCCGAGAGCATCCTGCTGCCCCCGACGCTCACGAACCTGGCCAAGGCCTCGCTCGGATTGACCTCGTCGTTGTACCCCGTGCCGATGCTGACGATGGTGGCGGTCACCGCGCTCGGAGCCGTGTACCTGAGGCAGACGGTCATGGGCCGGCACATCTTCGCCGTCGGCGGCAACGCAGAGGCGAGCCGTTTTTCCGGCCTGTCACTCTGGCGCATTCAGAGCAGCGTGTTCGTGATCTCCGGGCTGACCGCCGGGATTGCGGCCTTCATGGGCGCGAGCTTCTACGGGTCGGCCTCCTGCGTCGACGCCACCGGCTACGAGCTGTACGTCATCGCCTCCGCCGTCGTCGGCGGCGCCAGCCTGTCGGGCGGCAAGGGCAGCGCTCTCAACGCGATGCTCGGCGCGCTGCTGATCGTCCTCATCCGGCAGTCCATCCGCACGCTCCACTTCGATCAGAACTACGAGTGGATCATCATCGGCTGCGCGATCATCGTCGCGGTGGTCCTCGATCGGGCGAGCGCGAGCTTCACGGCGCGGCATCTGTCGCAGACGGCGACGCGTCAGGCGTGAAAGGTGTCTGAGCCCTTCTCTTCCGGCTTGAGTCGGATCGCGGAGTCCTTCGATCTCCGAGCCGCCGAGTATCCCAGGAGCGACTGGCATCGCGCCTGCGCTGAACGCGTGGTCCTTGCCTGCGGGATCCAGCCTGGCGATGTCGTGCTCGACGCAGCGACGGGCACCGGTTTCGCCGCGCTCGCAGCTGCTGCACGAACCGGCGCAGCGGGCCGCGTGACAGGCGTCGACGTTTCAGAGGGCATGCTCAGGCAGGCGCACGAGGCGATTGCCAACCTCGGGATACAGAACGTCGAGCTCGTCAGGGACGACGCGACGCGTCTGACACGATATGCCGATGAATCGTTCGACGCGGTCACGTGTGCGGCCGGTCTTCTGTACATGCACGCGGGCAGGGCGCTTCGGGAATGGCGCCGCCTGCTGCGGCCCGGTGGACGGGTTGCTTTTTCGACCATGCGCGCGGGCTCCCCGCTGGGGGCTCGTGTGTTTCGGGACACCGCGGCGACATTCGGGCTGGCGCTGCGCGATCCGAGCGAGGAACTGGGCTCTGAGGCCGCGTCGCACGCCGCTCTCGAGGAGGCCGGCTTCGACGTCGTCTCGACGGTTGCCGAGCCGGTCGAGTTCACGATGCGGGATCGGGCCATGGCCTGGGGGGCGAATTCCCGCTCCGCCGCCCACGAGGACCTGGAACGGCTGAGCGAAGCAGATCGTGAAGCGCTGCGCCGCGCGTTTCTCGCGGCGCTCGCCGATATCGAGCAGAACGATCCTCTTGCTCTCGCCAGCGCCGAGGTGCTTTACGTGGTCGGCAGGCGCTGAGCGTCGCCGGCTATTTGCGGCGTGTCGTCTTGCGTGCCGCCTTTCGTTTCGTTTTGGCTTTCGTCCTGGGCCTGGCCTTGGATTTCGGCTTGGACTTCGCCCCGGCTTTGGGCTTCACGCGCTCGGGAAGCACCTTGCTCCCCGTTTCGCGATTCCATTCCTCGTAGGTCTGGTCCGAGATCTTCCCCTCGACGAGGAGTTGCGCGAACTTGCGCCGTTGCGCGGCACTCTTGAAAGGCATGGCTGAATCCCTAATCCCTAATCCCTGAATCCCTAATCGCTGAATCGCTGATGGAACATTCTGATTCAAAGATTCAAGGATTAGTGATTAGCGATTCCTCTCTCCTCGGGCGGTGTGCACGAGCTGCGCCGCCACGAGGAGGCTGGCCGCAATTGCCGCATAGGTCAGCGCAACCCGTGGCGTGGACTTGCCGTAGAACCCGGCAAAGTCCAGCTCGGCCGAGGCCCCCCCATCGTTGGTCACGATGTACCAGAACGTCAGGAACACGAGCGTGAAAGTTTTCGGCGTCTCGCTGATGACGCCGAGCGATGTGCCCGCCGCTACGATGACGAATACTCCAATCACGAAGGCCGGCAACGATCCGGCGTGAGCGGCAGCCATCCGCGCAAGCGGCACGGCGAGCAGCGCCGCGGCGACGGCTGTCGCGGCGAGCAGCTTCCACCACACGAATCTCGCGCGCAGCTGCGGCGCCGAATGAATCAGGCCGAGCGTTCCGGCGCGGCGATCGCGGCACGGCAGGTCGGCGATCGCGAGCGACACGATGGCGAGCGCGACCGGCAGGACCCCGCGCATGAACTCGCGCGCCGGAGTTGCCGCCGTGGCGACGGCCAGGCCCAGCGCCGGGAGCAGCAACGCGGGATAGGCCGCGAAGGTCATCCGGGCGTCGGTCATCGCGGCCGACAGGAGTGACGGCGGGGCAGACGATCCGCGGAAACCACGGAGGACGCGCGCCAGGGGTTTCATCGCGGAATTTACCTGCGCCATCCAGCCTCTTCCACCGCGGTCCACGCCGCCGCGCACGAAGGCCGGATCGAAGCGATGGAACGTGCGGCTCGCGAGGAGGAGCAACGGCAGCGGAATCAGAAGCGATCCAATCCGCGGAAGCACCCACACCCGGTCCAGGGTCAGCCCGTGGAAGACGAACAGCGGCTTCGCCGGGTCGAAGGTTCCTCCGATGGAGAGGTTGGCCTCCCGCATCCCAGGCATCATTTGCGACGCGACGAAGCCGAACCCGGCGAAGTCGACGTAGCGCGCGAGGCCCGGGTCGACTCCCGCGGCGACGAGCGTCGTCGTGAAGCCCAGACAGGCCAGCCAGACAAAGAAGTACAGCACGTCGCCGATCCGCCCGGCGAGAAACGGCACCGACTCGAACACGATCGCGAGCACGGCGACGAGCACGATCGCCGGGGGCACCAGCAGGAGATACTGCCGGACGAACAGCCAGGGCTCGAGCGCGGCCTCGTTGCGGACGATGAGCATGCCCATCGAGCTGAGCATGAAGCCGGCGGTGAACGTGCCGAGAAACGCGAGATTCCCGAGCAGCTTGGCGAACAGGTATTCTCCTCCCCGCACGGTCGTCGAGGCGATGACGAAGCCGCACCGTGAAGAGACATCACGCGCGATCGCGTTGGAAATGACGTAGAAGCCCGCCAGCCCGACGAAGAGTGACGCCAGCATCGCCGTCGCCATTCCGATGGCGGCGGAATTGTAGAGCGCGCGCCGGCCGTCCTCGACGACGAGCAGCGCGTTCCCGGTCGCGGGATCGGGAATCCACAGGTAGGCCAGAAGCGTCAGGACGAGAAACACCACGAGCGTCGAGAGCCGGCGGAAGCGGATGAGCAGATCCGCTTTGACGGTGGCGACGACGCGCCGGACGCCCCCGCTCACCCCGCCGATCCTTCCGCGGGCGGCGCCGGCGTGTAGTTGAGGGTGTAAAGGAAGGCGTCCTCGAGCGTGGGGTCCACCAGATAGGCGCCCGCCGCCGGCGTCTCCGGCGCCACCACGCGCGCGCAGACGCCGTCGCTCTTCCGCACCGCGCTCGAGATCGTCATCGTCGATCGCTGCCTGGCGAAATCGTCGGACGGCATCACCACTTCCCACACGTGTCCGGCCGCGCGGCGCAGGAGCGCTTCCGGCTTCGCCAGCGCGACGAGACGGCCGCCTTTCATGATCGCAATGGTGTCGGCGACCGCCTCGATGTCCGAGACGATGTGGGTCGAAAGAATGACGAGCTTGCCGAACGCCGCGTCCGAGAGAACGTGGCGGAACCGGACGCGCTCCTCCGGGTCGAGCCCGGCAGTGGGCTCGTCCACGATGACGAGGTCGGGCTGGTTGATGAGCGCCTGGGCGATGCCGAGCCGCTGTTTCATGCCGCCGGAGAAGCCGCCGACCGCGCGATTCGCGACGGCGTGGAGGTTCACGGTCTCGAGCATCTCGCGAACGCGTCGTGCGTCGTGCACGCCCTTGAGGGCCGCGAAGTAGGTCAGGAACTCGAACGCCGTCAGGTTGTCGTAGACGCCGAAGTCCTGCGGGAGATAGCCCAGGCGGGCGCGCAGCGCATCGGGCCTGGCGAGGATGTCGTCGCCGTTGAAAAGAATGCGGCCGCTCGTCGGCCGGGTGACCGTCGCGACCATCTGCATCAGCGTGGACTTGCCCGCGCCGTTCGGCCCGAGGAGGCCGAGCACGCCGCCGTCCACCGACAGCGAGAGATCGAGGACGCCGTAGTTCCCGGAACGGAAGCGCTTCGAGACCGATTCGATGGTCAGCAGTTACTGAGCTCCGATTCTCGCCAGCCAGGAGGCCGCAGATTGACCGGCGCGGCCGCCGGATTGCTGGACGCTGCGCAGCACTTTGACGGCATCGGTGCGGGGTTCACCGCTGGATGCGTGAGCCACCCACGCCACGGCGTTGACGGCTTGTTCCCGCACTTCCGGGTCGTCGAGAACGGCTTTGAGCGCCTCGAGGGCGGCGGCGTCCTCATAGACGCCGACTGCGCTGACCGCATGGTGTCGGACGCTCACAACCGGATCCCCGAGCATCGCCGCCAGCGGCGCGAACAACTTCGGATCCGGAGGGCGGTTGCCGAGGCGTAGTCCTTCGACGGCGGCGGCGCGGGTATCCGCGTCCCGATCGGCGAGCCATCGCAGGAGCAGAGGCGTAACCTCAGCCTTCTCGGCCCGCAGCGAGACGACGAGGAAGTGCACCATCCGATCCCGTGGACCGCGAGTCCGCAGCGATTCGAGAAGGGACCGTGTGACAGCCGCGCGATCGAAATAGAGCAACGCGTCCACGGCCGCCGTTCGAGCGTTGGCGTCTGCGGCGTAGAGCATCTCGACCAGCAATGCGAGGGCATTCGGGTCGCCCGTGAACCCCAGGAGCCGCGCAAGCCGCCGTGTATCGCGCCGGAGGTTGACGTCCTGCGCCAGTTCCGAAATCCTCTTTTGAAGATGCGCCGGCGGAGTCTCGACGATCTCGAAAGAGAGCTCCGGGGACTCGGCCCGGAGGTCCTGGTCCTTGTATCGCGGCGCAAAAATCCCCTGGACGACGTACCTGCCCGGAGTGAGCGGAGGCACTCGGTCGTTCAACATGAGCTCGCGCGCGTGGGTGCCGCTTGATGGAATCGATCGAGTACTACCGAGAGCCTTCAGGAGGGAGAGGGAGGCCGCGCCCGGATCTGGCAGTTTCCCGCCCTGCGCGTCTCTCACCTCGAACGCGTAGCCGTCGTGCCGCCCCGTCACGTCCGATGTCGAAGGCATCCGGGCCGGCATGCTCCCGACGTTCGTGAGGCGAATCTTCAGAACGATCGGCTCTCCGACTTCATAGGCCGGCTTGTCCAGCGCCAGGTCGAACCGCACGTCACATGGATCGCAGCCCGCAGGAGGAAGTCTCGGATTCGGCGCCTGGCGGTAGAGGGCCAGCCCGAGGGAGAGGACGATCCAGCCGGCGTGATGAACGACGGTCATTGCTGACTCCCGCGATGAACTCCTGAACTTCGAGCTTCTCTAGTGTTTGACACCGCGCCCGGGCGATGCGACGGGAGCCGCCGGCCGCGTCAGCAGTCCCCGGCCGCGCAGCCAGTTGGCCAGTAGAGAGGGCCACGCGCTCAGCGCGGGATCGCCCAGCGCCAGGCCGACGCCGTGCGGCCCGTTCTCGAAGATGTGCATTTCCGCCGGGACTTTCGCCTTGCGAAGCCCGAGGTAGAACCGCACGCTGTTCTCGGGCACGACCCCCGTGTCGGCGTTGGTGTGGAACAGGAACGTCGGCGGCGTCTCGGGCGTGACGCGCAGATCGTTCGAGAGATCCTCGATCAGCTTCGGATCGGGGCTCTCGCCGAGCAGGTTCCTCCTCGATCCCATGTGGGCGACGGCCGGATCGAACGACACGACCGGATATCCAAGGATCAGGAAATCCGGCCGGCTGCTCGCCCGATCGATGGGATCGGCGGCGTCCGGCTTGCCGGCGTCGAAGTGCGTGCCGACGGTGGACGTCAGGTGTCCGCCGGCCGAGAAGCCCATCATCCCGATCCGATCGGCGAGCACTCCGAACTCCTGGGCGCGTGCGCGCACCGTTCGAATCGCCCGCTGCCCGTCGCCGAGCTCGATCGGGTGGTGATAGCGCGGGCCGAGCCGGTACTTCAGCACGAACGCGGTGACGCCCATCGCGTTGAACCACGACGCGACCTGCCGCCCCTCGTGATCCATCGCGAGCGCGGTGTAGCTGCCGCCCGGCGCCACGACCACCGCCGTGCCGGTGGCTCCGCGAGCGGCGCGATACAGCGTCAGCGTCGGCGTGTCGGTGTCCGCGTTTCCCAGCGCACCCGGCGCCCCTTGTTCCCACAACCGGATTTCCTCGGGGGTGTTGCTCATCGCCCCACGGCCGGCAGGCGCGCCGCGTCCGCCAGGCGCCTGCGGCTGAGGCGTCTGGGTCAAAGCAGGGGGCAAGCCGGAGCCGAGACTCGCGGCGACCAGGAAAGCAATGAGCGGCCGGATCATGTTGAGGTCCTTTTCAAACGGGGTGTCCACGCCGGGCCTGACGATAGCTTAAGATGACGCACATGTGTCAATCTGGCCGGCCTGGAGGCGTTTTCATGAGAGTGTCGAACCCGATGAAGAAGCTGATGTGCGCGATCCTGCCGCTCCTCGTCCTGCTGGCCGCGTGCAGCCGCGAATCACCGCCGCCGGCCGCCACGCGCGCTCCGGGACTGAAGATCGCGATGATCGCGAAGAGCTCGACCAACCCGGTGTTCCTCTCGGCGCGGACCGGGGCCGAGGTGGCGGCGCGCGAGATGGCGCAAAAGCACGGGGTCCCCATCGAGATCGTCTGGATGACCCCTCCGTCCGAGGACGGCCAGGTGCAGGCGCAGCGCATCGCGCAGGCGGTCAACGAAGGCGCCTCCGCGGTCCTCGTGTCCTGCTCCGACGCCGGCAAGGTCACGGGCGCCATCAACGACGCCGTGGCGCGCGGCGTGCCGGTGATGACGTTCGACAGCGATGCGCCGGACTCGGGCCGCTTCGCCTTCTACGGCGTCGACGATGTGAAGACGGGCGAGATGGTGATGAAAGAGCTGGCGTCCCAGATGCACGAGAAGGGGAACGTCGCGATTCTGGCCGGCAACCAGAACGCACCGAACCTGCGCAAGCGGGTCGACGGCGTCAAGCAGGAGGCCGCGAAGTACCCGGCATGAAGATCGTCGACACGTTCTATCACATCGAGACGCCGCAGGATGCCGCCGCCGAAGTGATCCGCGCCCAGAATGCCTACCCGCAGATTCAAGGCTGGGCGATGATCGGCGGCTGGGCGCTCTTCACGCCGACGCTGCTGACCGACCTCGATCCGAAGCGGATCAAGATCGTCTCCGTGGACGCGCTGCCGGCGGAGCTCTCGTACGTCGAGAAGGGCCTCGCGCCCGTGCTGCTCGCCCAGCCGACGTATCTCTGGGGCTACGTGTCGGTGCAGCGGATCGTCGAGAAGATCCACCTGAAGCAGGACGTCCCGCAGATCATCCCGATGGAGCTCGTCAAGGTCACCAAGGAGAACCTCGGCACGTGGGCGCGTCAGCTCAAGGACTGGGGCTTCACGGACGTGCCGGAGTCGTATCTCAAGATGCCGTAGGGGACAGGATCTGCCGGGACTCGGGACTCGGGACTCGGGACTCGATCCAAGGATTCAAGGATTCGGCGATAGTGATTAGTGATTCGACCCCCGCCATCCGTCTAGAGGGCGTCACGAAGCGCTTCCCCGGCGTGCTGGCGCTCGAGGCCGTCAGCTTCGAGGTGGCCGCCGGGTCGTGCCATGCGCTGTGCGGCGAAAACGGCGCCGGGAAAAGCACGCTCGGGAAGATCCTCGCGGGTATCTATCCCGTCGATGCCGGCCGGGTGACGATCTTCGGCCGCGCGGTGGCGTTCGGCGGTCCGGAACAGGCGCTGGCGGCCGGCGTGGCGATCGTGCACCAGGAGCTCGCGTTCTGCGAGAACCTCTCCGTCGCTGAAAACCTCTGCCTCGGCGCGCTGCCCGCGAAAGGACCGTTCCTGTCGCGCGCGGAGATGCGCCGGCGCGCCGGCGTGATGCTGTCGGCCATCGGCGCCACGCTCGACGTGGACCGGCAAGTCGCGGAGCTGAGCACCGGCCAGCAGCAGATGCTCCAGATCGCCGCCGCGGTCGGACGAGGCGCGCGCATCATCGTCTTCGACGAGCCGACGAGCAGCCTCTCGCAGCACGAGGCGCAGAAGCTGTACGAGCTGATCGGGCGGCTGCGCGAGACCGGCGTCACGATGATCTACGTCAGCCACCGGATGGAGGAAATCTTCCGGCTGTGCGACGCCATCACGGTCCTGCGCGACGGCCGTCACGTGACGACGCGCCCGGCCGGCGAGCTCGACGAGGCCGCGCTCGTCGAGTCGATGATCGGCCGTCCGCTCGCGGAGTACTTCCCGGGTCACCTCCAAGGTGAACCGGGCGCCGAACTGCTCCGCGTGGAGGGGCTGTCGAGCCCGGGCCGTTTCCAGGACGTCTCGTTCACGCTGCGCGCGGGGGAAGTGCTGGGCCTGGCCGGCCTGGTGGGCGCCGGCCGCTCCGAGGTCGCGCACGCGCTGTTCGGCCTCGATGGCGGCGTCACCGGGCGGGTGTGGGTCGCCCCCGTGACGTCTCCTGCCGGCTTCAGACCTTTCCGACGCCATGGGCAATGGCGGGCGAATCGGCTCGACGGAACTCCCCGCACGCCCGCCGACGCGATGCGCGCCGGCATCGGGCTCGTCCCCGAGGACCGCAAGCGTCAGGGACTGGTGCTGGGGATGACCGGGGTCGCCAACGTCACGCTCCCCACAATCGACCGGCTCTCGTTCCTGACGTTGACCCGGCAGAGCGCCGAGCGGGCGATCGCCGGATCCTATTTCGACCGCCTGCGCGTCCGCGCCCCCGGCCTGGACTCCATCGTCGCGGGATTGTCGGGCGGCAATCAGCAGAAGATCGTGCTGGCGAAGTGGCTCGCCGCGGGCTGCCGCATCCTGATCCTCGACGAACCGACGCGCGGAGTGGACGTCGGAGCCAAGGCGGAGATCCACGCGCTCATCGACGAGCTGGCGTCGAAGGGCAGCGGCGTGATCCTGATCTCGAGCGAGCTGCCGGAGATCCTGAACCTCGCGACGCGCATCATCGTGCTCCGCAACGGCCGGGTGGCCGGCGAACTGCCGCGCGCGCAGGCGACGCAGAACGGGCTGATGCGGCTCATGGCGGGGGCGGCGTAATCCAGGGTTCCACGGGGTTCTACAGGGTTCCGCTGGGTTCCGCCGGGTTCTGTTCCGCGGGGTTCCGCAAGGTTCAGGGTTCCGCGGGTTCTAGGTTCGGTTCCGCGAGGTTCCTGTAGGGACGGAGAACCCCGCGGAACCCAGAACCCTGCAGAACCCCGTGGAACAGAACCCAGTAGAACCCTGTGGAACCCCGCGGAACCTGGTGGAACCCTTAGACGCGCGCCGCCACCCTGAGACTCCGTACGACCGCGGTGACCCGCTCGATCGCCACATCGATATCCTCGTCGGTCGTCGTGCGGCCGAGGCCGAAGCGGATGGATGCGCCGGCGCGCTCGCCGGTCGCGCCGATCGCGACGAGCACGTGCGACGGCGCCTGACTGCCCGAGCTGCACGCCGACCCGGTGGAGACGGCGATGTCGCCGAGCGCCATCAGCAGCGCCTCCCCTTCCACGTCGTCGAAGCTCACGTGCAGGTTGTGCGGGAGCCGGCGGTCGCCGGCGGGACCGTTCAGCCGGACATCGTCGAGGCGCTGCAGGCCGGCGAGCAGCCGATCGCGCATGCCGGAGAGCCGCACGCTCTCGGCGGCCATCTCCTGCCGGCACAATTCGGCCGCGCGGCCGAGGCCGACAATACCGGGGACGTTCAAGGTACCGGAGCGAAGACCGTTCTCGTGCCCGCCGCCGTCAATCTGGCAGGAAATCGGCAGCTTCGGCTTGCGGCGCCGCACGTAGAGCGCGCCGGCGCCCTTGGGCCCGTAGGTACTTGTGCCCGGTGAGCGAGAGGAGATCGATGCCCATCGCGGCGACGTCGAGCGGGATCTTGCCGGCGGCCTGCGCGGCGTCGGTGTGGAACACCACGCCGTGCTCCTGCGCGACGGCGCCGATGGCCGCCAGCGGCTGCAGCACGCCGATCTCGTTGTTGGCCGCCATGATGGAGATGAGGATGGTGCGCGGGGTCATCGCCGCGCGGAGCTCGGCGAGGTCGATGAAGCCCTGCGCATCCACGCCGAGCCGGGTGACGCGACACCCCTCGCGCTCGAGCCGCTTGCAGGAGTCCAGCACCGACTTGTGCTCGGTGGCGGCCGTGATGATGTGGTCGCCGCGATCGCGCAGCGCGTGGGCGACGCCTTTGAGCGCCAGGTTGTTGGACTCGGTCGCGCCGCTGGTGAAGACGATCTCCCCGGCTGACGCGCCGACGAGGTCGGCGACCTGGGCCCGCGCCGCGTCCACCGCCTTCTGCGCGTCCCAGCCGTAGGCGTGCTGGCGGCTCGCGGGATTGCCGAAGTGCTCGGTGAAAAACGGCAGCATCGCCTCGAGCACTCGAGGGTCAACCGGCGTCGTCGCGTGATAGTCCAGGTAGATGGGTCGAGTCATGCCAGGCCGGCGCGCGATGGCCGGCTCACCCTTCAGAGTTTTCGCCCGGCAACCCGCCCCGCCAGGACGATCGGAATCGCGGGTTCTTCCGGCGGCGGCGGTTCGGCGGACACTTCCTGCAGCGAGCAGGTCGCCAGCGCGGCCAGGATGCGGTCCTTGATTCGCCAGAGCGGGTCGCGGACGCTGCACTTGGAATACTGGCCGCAGTTCTCCGCTTCGGTCGAGCAGGCGGTCACCGTCAGCGGTCCGTCAATCGCCTGGATGATGTCGGCGACCGAGATCGCGCTCGGCGCCTTGGACAGGCGGTAGCCTCCGCGTGTGCCCTGGTGCGACGTCAGCAGTCCCCGGCGCGCCAGCCGCTGCAGCACCTTCGCCATCAGCTCGACGGGAATGTCGTACTGTTCGGCAATCTCGCGCGCGCTCGCCGAGTCGACGTCGGTTCGCGTCGCGAGGTGCTTCATCGCCATCAGCGCGTAGTCCGCTTTTTTAGAGAGGCGCAGCATTTACCACATCCCCAGTTGAAGCTTCGCGGCCTCCGACATGCGATCCTTCGTCCAGCTCGGCTCCCAGACGATGTCGACCTTCGCGTCGGCGACGCCGGGAACCGCCTTGACCTTGCTGCTCACCTCGACCGGCAGCGACTGCGCCGCGGGACACCCGGGCGAGGTCAGCGTCATCGTAATCAACGCGACGCCGGACGCATCGACGCCGATATCGTAGACCAGGCCGAGCTCCCAGATGTTCACCGGGATCTCCGGATCGAACACCGTCGAGATCGCCTGGACGATCGACGGTCTCAGCTCGGCGGTCTTGCCGGCATCAACCGCAAGTTCGGTCTGCGGCGTCTCGGCGGGCGGTGGAGCGGCATCCGATGGAAGCATAGGCAAGGGTTTCATGGCCCTATTCGGTGGACGTGATCGTTTCGCGCTCGAGGGCGGCCTTGAGCGTGTGCCACGCCAGGCTGGCGCACTTCACGCGGACGGGAAACTCCCGCACCCCCGCGAGCACCGACAGCTTGCCGAGATCTTCGACCGGCTGGTCCGGCGGGGTCGTGACCACGTGGTGAAAGCGCTCGAACAACGCACGCGCCTCCCCGACGGTGCGCCCCTTGACCGCATCGGTCATCAGCGACGCGGACGCTTTCGAAATCGCGCAACCCGATCCCTGGAACGCGACGTCCTTGATGACGTCCCCCTCGACCTGCACGTACAGGTTGAGCCGGTCCCCGCAGAGCGGATTGTAACCCTCGGCGTGGTGGCTCGGCGTCTCCAGGACGCGGAAGTTTCTCGGCCGCCGGTTGTGGTCGAGAATCACTTCCTGGTAGAGATCGGTCAGGTCCGACATCAGGCGAACACCTCGCGGACGCGGCCGAGCGCGCGGGCGAGCACGTCGATGTCCTCGCGTGTGTTGTAGATGCCGAGCGACGCCCGAATCGTCGCGCTGATGCCGTAGCGATCCATCACGGGCTGGGCGCAGTGCTGGCCGGTCCGGACCGCCACGCCCTCGCGATCGAGAATCGTGCCCGCGTCGTGCGGGTGGACGCCTTCGAGCAGGAACGACAGCACGCCCGTCTTGTGCCGGGCTTCGCCGATGATGCGCGCGCCCGGAATCTCGCGCACCCGCGCCGTCGCGTACTCGAGGACGCTGTCTTCGTGCGCGAGCGCGGCCTCCCGATCGATCGCCGTCAGATAGTCGATCGCCGCGCCAAACCCCGCCACGCCGCCGATGTTCGGCGTCCCGGCTTCGAACTTGTACGGGACGACGTTGTAGAGCGTCTTCTCGAAGGTCACCGAGGCAATCATGTCGCCGCCGCCCTGGTAGGGCGGCATGGCCTCGAGGAGCGCCCGGCGGCCGTAGAGCACGCCGACACCGGTCGGGCCGAACATCTTGTGGCTCGAGAACACGTAGAAGTCGCACTCGAGCGCCTGGACGTCGACGGCGAGGTGCGGCACCGCCTGCGCGCCGTCGACGAGCACGACCGCGCCGCGCGCGTGCGCCTGCTCGACGATCTGGCGGACCGGATTGATGGTCCCGAGCGCGTTCGACACGTGGCTCACCGCGACGAGCCGCGTGCGCGCGGACAGCAGCGCGGCATACGCGTCCATGTCGAGCTGCCCGATCTCGTCGATCGGGATCACGCGCAGCACCGCGCCGGTCTGCTCGCAGAGCAGCTGCCAGGGCACGATGTTGGAGTGATGCTCGAGCCACGAGATGACGATCTCGTCCCCGGCCTTGAGCATCGGGCGCCCGTAGCTCTGCGCCACGAGGTTGATGCCGTCGGTGGTGCCCTTGGTGAGGACAATCGTCCGCGGATCGGGCGCGTTGATGAACGCCGCCGATTTCGCGCGCGCCCCCTCGTAGAGCGCCGTCGCGCGCTCGCTGAGCAGGTGCGTCGCGCGGTGGATGTTCGCGTTGTCGTGGCGGTAGTAGGCGTCCATCGCCTCGAGCACGGCCAGGGGCTTCTGGCTCGTGTTCGCGCTGTCGAGATACACGAGCGGCTTGCCGTGCACGCGCTCCGACAGGATCGGAAAGTCCCGCCGTATCTTCTGCACGTCGAACGCCGTGCGCGTCTCCGAGGCGGCGGACGTTGTCGACTGGGCTGACGCGGCCGACGGGGGGGTCATGCCGCGTCGAGCTCCGCAAGGTCCTTCGCGAGCTGCGCGTACAGCTCGCCCTCGAGCGCGACGCGCAGCGGCTCCACCTTGACCCGATCGAGAATGTCGCCGGCAAAGGCGTGGATCAGCATGTCGCGCGCCTCGAAATACGTCAGGCCGCGGGCGCGCAGGTAGAAGATCGCGTCCTCGTCGAGCTGTCCGATCGCCGCCCCGTGCGTGCACTTCACGTCGTCCGCGAAGATCTCGAGCTGCGGCTTGGTGTTGATCTGCGCATCGTCGGAGAGCAGCAGCGCGCGGTTGGTCTGCTTCGCGTCGGTCTTCTGCGCGTCCTGGCGCACGATGATCTTGCCGTTGAACACCGCCCGCGCCTTGCCGCCGAGGATGCCCTTGTAGATCTCGTGGCTCGGGCAATGCGCCTTGGCGTGATCGATCGTCGTGTGGTTGTCGACGAGCCGGTCGCCGTCGGCCAGGTACAGGCCGTTCAGGGTGCACTCCGCGCCTTCCCCGTCGAGGAGCGCGCTCACGTCGTTGCGGACCAGCTTGCCGCCGAGCGAGAACGAGTGCGACGACACGACGGCGCTGCGCGCCGCGTGGATGTGCATGCTCGCGATGTGGAACGCCTCGACGCTCTCCTGCTGGACCTTGTAGTGATCGACGATCGCGTTCTCGCCCGCGAAGACCTCGGTGACGGCGTTCGTGAAGTAGGTGGTCTCCCGCGGTCCGACGTACGTCTCGACAATGCGCGACTCGGTCCGGTCGCCCGCGACGATCAGCGCCCGCGCGCTCGACATGATCGGACCGGACGTGGCCGAGCCGGTCGTGACGAAGAGGATGTGCAGCGGCTGCGCGAGGATCACGCCGTCGGGGATGTAGACGTACGCGCCGTCGGAGGCGAGCGCCGTGTTCAGCGCGGTGAAGGCGCGCGACCCGAAATCGGCGAGCTGCCCGAGGTAACGCTGGACGACGTCGGCCTGCTCGGTGACCGCCGCGGCAAGCGACCCCACGCGGACGCCCTCCGGCAGGTTCGCGGTGCGCGACAGCTCGGGCGCCAGCCGGCCGTTCACGATGACGATGCGGACGGCCGCGTCGCTGTAGAGATAGCCGGCGAGCTCCGCTTCGGTGGCGCGCGCGGCGTCGGCGCCGGTGGGCCTGAACTCGGCGGCGGCGATTGGCGCAACGCTCGTGAAGCGCCATTCCTCGTCACGCGCGGTCGGGAACCCGAGCGCGGCAAACCGCGTGGCGGCGCGGTCGCGCAGATCCTGGAGCCACCGCGGGCCGCCCTGCGGCCGCTGCTCGACCGCGGCCAGCCATGGCTGAAGTTTTTCCGCTACGGGTGTCATCGCGCTCACGCTCCAACCGGCGCGGCGCCGGCTTCGATCCAGCCGTAGCCCTTCTTCTCGAGCTCGTGCGCCAGCTCCTTGCCGCCGGACTTCACGATGCGCCCGGAGCTCAGCACGTGCACGTAGTCGGGGACGATGTAGTCGAGCAGCCGCTGGTAATGCGTCACGACGATGATCCCGCGATTGGGGGCGCGCATCGCGTTGACGCCGCTCGCCACGAGCTTCAGCGCGTCGATGTCGAGGCCCGAGTCGGTCTCGTCGAGGATCGCGAGCTTCGGCTCGAGCAGCGCCATCTGGAAGATCTCGTTGCGCTTCTTCTCGCCGCCGGAGAAGCCTTCGTTCACCGCCCGGCTGAGCATGCTCTGGTCGATCTCGAGCAGCGCCGACTTCTCCTTGATGAGCTGCAGGAACTCCATCGCGTCGAGCTCCGGCTCGCCGTGGTGCTTCCGCTTGGCGTTCAACGCCGCCTTGAGGAAGTAGGCGTTGTTCACCCCGGCAATCTCCACCGGGTACTGGAAGGCCATGAACACGCCTTCGCGCGCCCGCTCGTCGGGGTCCATGTCGAGGAGATCCTTGCCCTCGAACAGCACCTCGCCGCCCGTGACCTCGTACTGCGGGTGCCCCGACAGCGCGCGCGCCAGCGTGCTCTTGCCGGACCCGTTGGGCCCCATGATGGCGTGGACTTCGCCGGCGTTCACGTGAAGGTTGATCCCTTTGAGGATCTGTTTCCCCTCGGCCTTGACTTGCAGGTTCTTGATATCAAGCATGAATTATCCAACCGACCCTTCGAGCGAGACGCTGAGCAGCTTCTGCGCCTCCACGGCGAACTCCATCGGCAGCTCGCGGAAGACTTCCTTGCAGAAGCCGCTGACGATCATGTTGACCGCGTCTTCCGCCGTGAGCCCGCGCTGCCGGCAATAGAAAATCTGATCCTCGCCGATCTTCGACGTCGACGCCTCGTGCTCGACCTTGGCGGTGCTGTTGCGGATGTCGAGATACGGGAAGGTGTGGGCGCCGCACTTGTCGCCGATGAGCAGCGAATCGCACTGCGAGTAGTTGCGCGCGTGCCTGGCGTTCTTGCCGATGCGCACCTGGCCGCGATAGGTGTTCTGGCCGTGGCCGGCGGAAATGCCCTTCGAGACGATCGTGCTGCGCGTGTTCTTCCCGAGGTGGATCATCTTCGTCCCGGTGTCCGCCTGCTGCCAGTTGTTCGTGGTCGCGACGGAGTAGAACTCGCCGATCGAGTTGTCGCCCTGCAGGATGCAGCTCGGATACTTCCAGGTGATGGCCGAGCCCGTCTCGACCTGGGTCCACGTGATCTTCGAGCCGCGTCCGCCGCAGAGGCCGCGCTTGGTCACGAAGTTGTAGATCCCGCCCTTGCCGTCCTTGTCGCCGGGATACCAGTTCTGAATCGTCGAGTACTTGATCGTCGCGTCGTCGTGCGCGATGAGCTCGACGACCGCGGCGTGGAGCTGGTTCTCGTCGCGCATCGGGGCCGTGCAGCCCTCGAGGTAGCTGACGAACGAGCCTTCGTCCGCGATGATGAGCGTGCGCTCGAACTGCCCGGTGTCCTTCGCGTTGATGCGGAAATACGTGGACAGCTCCATCGGGCAGCGCACCCCCTTGGGGATGTACACGAACGAGCCGTCGCTGAAGACCGCCGAGTTCAGCGCCGCAAAGAAGTTGTCGGTGTGCGGCACGACCGAGCCGAGATACTTCTTCACGAGGTCCGGGTGCTCGTGCACCGCGTCCGAGAACGACATGAAGATGATGCCCTGCTTGGCGAGCGTCTCGCGGAACGTCGTCGCCACCGAGACGCTGTCGAAGACCGCGTCGACCGCGACGCCCGCGAGCAGCATCTGCTCGTCGAGCGGAATCCCCAGCTTGTTGAACGTGGCCCGGACCTCGGGGTCGACCTCGTCCAGGCTGTTGAGCACCTTCTTCTTCTTCGGCGCCGAGTAGTAGGCGATGTCCTGGTAGTTAATCGGCTCGAACTTGACGTTCTGCCACGTCGGCTCCTTCATCGTGAGCCACATCCGGTACGCCTTCAGGCGCCACTCGAGCAGCCATTCCGGCTCTCCCTTCTTCGCGGAGATGAGCCGGACGACGTCCTCGCTGAGGCCCTTCGGGATCGTCTCGCTCTCGACGTCGGTGACGAAGCCGTACTTGTATTCGCGGTTCGCGAGTTGTTCGATGGTTTCGGTGGCTGTGGTCATAAAAGCTGGAGGCTGAAAGCTGGAAGCCGGAAGCTACACGCTGAAAGAACTCCCGCATCCGCACGTGCTCTTCGCGTTCGGGTTGTTGAAGATGAAGCCGCGGCTGACCAGGCTCGTGTCGTAGTCGAGCGTGGTGCCCTGGATGAAACGGAAGCTCTTCGGATCGACGAAAACTTTCGAGCCGCCGGCGCCCTCGAACACGTGATCGCCGTCGCGGGGCGTCCCTTCCCAGGCGAAGGTGTAGCTCAACCCTGAACAGCCGCCGGCCTTGATGGCGATGCGGAGCCCGCCGTCGGGAATGCCGTTCTTCAGGGTCATTTTCCTGATCAGCGCGGCGGCGTTTTCGCTGATTTGAAGCACGTTTCCGAGCTCGGGCCCGGTCCCGGCAGTATCTACGACCATAACAGTCCTATATTAGTTCAGCGATACCCCTTACGCAATAAAAGTATCGTATACCGTTAGGTTTGCTGCTGCCGGGCCGGGTGCCGCTGGAAGCAGGACGCTTGAGCTTTTCGACGGCTTTCGCCTAAACTTCGTCTCGACGTGGACTTCTTCTCGATTGCCCTCTTCGCGGCCGGGGTCGCGATCGGCCTTGTGGTCGCGGTCGCCGTCTGGGCCTTCGCCCGTTCGGCGATGGCGCAGACCCACGGCCAGCTCGCCGCACGGGACGCCGCCCACGCGCGGCTGCAGGAGGAGCTCTCGACCTCCCAGCAGGATCGCGCGCGGCTCGGCGCCGAACTGGAGGCCGAGCGGACGGCAGCGGGCGCCAGGCTCGCGCTGCTGCAGGACGCCGAGTCGAAACTCCGTGAAGCCTTCTCGGCGCTGTCGTCCGAAGCCCTCCGCCAGAACAACCAGTCGTTTCTCGCGCTCGCGAAGACCTCGCTGTCGGAGTTCCAGCAGACCGCCAGGCTCGACCTCGACGGGCGCACGAAGGCGATCGAAGACCTCGTGGCGCCGCTCAAGGAGTCCTTGAAACAGGCCGACACGAAGCTGCAGCAGGTCGAGCGCGATCGCGGGGAATCGACCTCGGCGCTCACCGAGCAGCTGCGATCGCTGAACCTGGCGCAGCAGACGCTGCAGACCGAGACCGGACGGCTCGTGCAGGCGCTCCGCTCACCCAACGTCCGCGGCCAGTGGGGCGAGCTGCAGCTTCGCCGCGTCGTCGAGGCGGCGGGGATGCTCGAGTACTGCGATTTCGACCTCAAGGAGTCGGCCTCCGCGGACGGTATCCGCCTTACGCCCGACATGATCGTGCGGCTCCCCGGCGGCAAGAACGTCGTCGTGGACGCCAAAGTCGCGGCGTCGGCGTACCTGGACGCAATAGAGACGGAGGACGAGGCCGTTCGCGGAGGCAAGCTGCGCGATCACGCCCGGCAAGTGCGCGATCACGTCGTCCGGCTCGGCAACAAGTCCTACTGGGCGCACTTCCAGCCGGCGCCGGATCTCGTGATCATGTTCCTGCCGGGAGAAGCGCTCCTCAGCGCCGCGCTGCAGCACGATCCGGCGCTCCTCGAGTTCAGCCTCGGCCGCGGCGTCATGCTCGCGAGCCCGCTGACGCTGATGGCGCTGCTGCGGGCAGTCGCCTACGGCTGGCAGCAGGAGAAGATCGCGAGGAACGCGCAGGAGATCAGCGGCCTCGGGCGCCAGCTGTACGAGCGCATTCGCGTGATGGCGGTCCACTTCGAGGATGTCGCGCGCGGCCTCACGCGATCGGTGGAGTCCTACAACAAGGCGATCGGCTCGCTCGAGAGCCGCGTGCTGGTCACCGCCCGCCGCCTCAAGGACAAAGGCGTCACCGCGCCGGACGATCTGCCGGATCTCGAGATGATCGACCACACCCCGCGCCCGCTCGGCGCTCCCGAGCTCACCGGCCTCTTCGACGACGAGCCGCTCGACGGGGTGGTGGTGAAGGAGTAGGGACAGTCGGGATTCGGGACTCGGGATCCGGGATTCGAAAGATGCGAGTCCCGACTCCGAGTCCCGAGTCCCGACAGATCTTCTTACCTGATCGCCGACGTCATCGTGACGAGGGCACGCACCTCGAGCTCGCCGGGGGAGATCGGCGGCTGGGACTCCACCGCGCCGGCCGACTGCCGCATCATCATCATGGGCCGTGGGGGTTCGACGACGGCGCGCTGCTCCTCGATCCGCAGGACCCGGTCCACTCGCAGGTTCGCGCCGGACGCGGCCGCTTCGGCGCGCGTGCGCGCGTCGGCCACGGCCTTCCGGAGCGCCTCCCGTTCCGCCGCGGCGCGATCCTTCAAATCGAAGCGGACGCCGCTCACGTTCGTGGCGCCGGAGCCGACGGCCAGGTCGAGGATCTCCCCGACCCGGCCGATATCGTCCACGCGCACTTCGACGGTGTTGCGAGCGACATATCCGCGCAGCGTCTGCTTGCCGTTGTTGTAGTCGAATTCAGGCTGCAGATCGTAGCCACTCGTGCGGATGGCGTCGGCGGGCAGGCCTGCGCCCTTGATCTTCGCCAGCACCGCCGCCATGGCGTCGGCGTTCGCGCGCTGAGCTTCGCGCGGACTGCGCGCGCGCGATTCGGCGGCAATCGTGACCCAGCCGCGATCGGGCGCGACTTTCACGGCCCCTTCGCCGGTCGTAACGACGACGGGGTCATTGGCGGGCGCGGGCGTTTGCGCGGCGGCCGGGAGAGCCGATACGGCAAGCACGAGCGTGAGCAAAGCACGAGGTAGCACGAGAGCCTCCATATTTTGACAGGCTCTACTTTCGACGGGCACGGACGGCTGGCGGCCGGGTTACCAGAGCGTAATCAGCCGGACAGACGATCCGGAAACCAATCCCGTACGAGTATGTATCAGGCGGTACCTTGTGGCGATGGGTGCAGGAAAGCATGCGCACGTCGGCCACGAGCCAGCTGCCGCCGCGCAGGACCCGCAGCGTCCCTTCCCGCGGGCCGGGCGGCGATCGATGCGGCGACCTCGCGTAGTACTGCGGGGAATACCAGTCGAGCACCCACTCCCAGACGTTCCCCGCCATGTCGAAGAGGCCGTAGCCGTTCGGCGGGTAGGTGCGGCACTGCGTCGTGCCGTTGGCCGTCTTGAGCGACGGGTCCGTCAGGAAATTCGCCATGTTGCGATCGAGGCGATCGCCCCACGGATATCGTTTGCCTTCGAGACCGCCGCGAGCGGCCTTCTCCCATTCCGCCTCGGTCGGGAGCCTTACCCTGCGGCTGGTCGCGCCCGAGAGCCAGGTGCAGTACGCGATCGCGTCGTCCCAGCGCACGAGCGTGACCGGATGATCGAGCCGATCCTGGGGCGCTTCCGAGCCGACCCACACGTAGGGCTGACCGACCGAATTGAACTTTTGCTCGCGGTCCCGGCCACCGGCGGTCACGACCAGCGGCAGCTCGTAGATGGCCGGCGCGCGGTGGCCCGTTTCGCGCACGAACCGGGCGTATTCGGTGTGCGTGACGGGGTGCACGGACATCAGAAAGTCGTCGAGGTGGACCCGGTGGGCGGGCCGTTCGTCGTCGTCGGCGTCGTCTGATCCCATCAGGAACTCGCCCGAAGTGATCAGCGCCAGTTCCGGCAGGAGGTCGGCAGCCATGCAGCGCGGTTCACAGAATAGCGCAGAAGTTTGTTGCCGGTGCGCACGGGGTGCCGGCCGGCGGATTCGGAAGGTATCGGGTACACTTCCGGCTCATGAGGCTGGAACCGTTCGCGATGGAACGGCTGCAGTCGACCTGGGAGAACCGGGTCGCCTGGAACCTGTCGGAAAGCGGCGTCCATCCGCTCCGACTGGAGGAGCTCGCCGACACGCGCGGAGGACCGGACGGCGCTGTTCGCGCAGGAGCTGGGCTACACGCAGACGAACGGGACGCCGGATCTGCGGCGCTCGATCGCGGCGATGTACCCGGGTGCCGGACCCGAGCACGTCGAGGTCACCAACGGCGGGTCCGAGGCCAACTGCATCGTGCTCTGGCACCTCGTCGAGCGAGGCGACGACGTCGTGATGATGGTGCCGAACTACATGCAGATGGGCGGGATCGCGCGGGCGCTCGGCGCTCGCGTGCACCCGTGGCCGCTCGCCGGCGGTGAGGCAACGGGCCGGTGGCGTCCGGACCTCGAGGCGCTCGACGCGCTCGTGACGGCGACGACGAAGCTGATCCTGATCTGCAATCCGAACAATCCCACGGGCGCGCGGTTCACCGCCGGACGAGCTCGACGGCATCTGCCGCATCGCCGCGCGCGCCGGCGCGTGGATGGTGTCCGACGAGATTTACCGCGGCGCCGAAATCGACGGCGTGGAGACGCCGACCGTCTGGGGCCGGTACGACCGGTGCCTCGTCACGAGCGGGTTGTCGAAAGCCTATGGGCTGCCCGGGCTGCGCATCGGCTGGATTGTCGGTCCGCCGGCGCTCGTCGAGGAGCTCTGGGGCGTCCACGACTACACGTCGATTGCGCCTGGAGCGCTGAACGACAGGCTCGCGCGCGTGGCGCTCGCGGCGGCCACGCCGGGAACGGATCCTCGCGCGCACGCGGAGCATCGTCGGGGCGAACTATCCCATCGTGCGCCGGTGGATCGAACACCGGGCGCCCAAGCTCGCACACGTGCCCCCCGAGGCAGGGGCGATCGTTTTCGTGCGCTTCCGTCACGCGATCAATTCCACGGTTCTCGTCGAGCGGCTGCGCGACGAGCAGAGCGTGCTCGTCGTGCCCGGGGATCACTTCGACATGGATGGCTACCTCCGCATCGGCTTCGGCACCGATCCGGCGCACCTGTCGTCGGCGCTCGAGCGCGTCGGGGAGGTGATGGATGCGATTCCCGTGAGCCGCAAGATCTAGAACAGGAGAACAGGAGAGACAGGAGGCTCTTGGGTTGTCCTGTCTTTTGTCTTTGTCTTTTGTCTTGTCTTTATTTCTTGAGTTCTTGTTTTTGAGTTTTCGTTTTCTCCTGTTCTCCTGTCCTCCTGTTTCGTTTCCGAACTTGAGAAAAGGGTAGAGTTTCATGCGTGCGGACCTCGCCCTCATCGGGTTCGGCAACGTCGGGCGGCGGTTCGCCCGGCTGCTCGTGGAACAGGGCGCGCGGCTCGCGGCGGAATACGACCTGAGCTGCCGGATTGCCGGCATCGCGACGGCCCGGCACGGCGTGGCCTGGGAGGCGGACGGGATCGACGCCGAGACCGCCATCGGGCGCGTCGATCGCGGCGAGCCGCTGGCGGCCGATCGAACGGCCTCCGCACCGGCGACGAGCTTCGACGTCATCGAACGGCTCGGGCGCTCGGACGCGGAGCTGCGCATCGTCGTCGAAACGACCACGCTCGATATCACCGCCGGCCAACCGGCGATCGATCACGTGCGCGCCGCGTTTGCGGCCGGGTGCCACGTCGTGACGGCCAACAAGGGCCCTGCCGCGTTCGCGTTCGCGCCGCTGCGCGCGGCGGCGGACGGCGCAGGCGTCTCGTTTCTCTTCGAAGGGGCCGTGATGGACGGCATTCCCGTGTTCAATCTCGTCCGCGACACGCTGCCGGCGGTCGAGATCGCTCGGCTTTCGAGGGATCGTCAACAGCACGACCAACCACATTCTGTCGGCGCTCGAGGACGGCGAGGCGTTCGGGCCGGCACTGGCGCGGATGCAGGCGGAAGGCATCGCGGAAGCCGACCCGTCGCTCGACGTCGACGGCTGGGATGCGGCCGCGAAAACGGCGGCCCTCGCCAACGTGCTGATGAACGCGGGGATGACTCCGCATGCCGTGCGCGCGCACGGGGATTGGGGAGCACACCGCGACGCGGCCCGCCACGCGCGAGAGCGAGGGCGCCGCCTCCGGCTCGTCGCGTCGGCGTCGCGGCGCGCTGACGGCGCCGTCGACGCGACGGTCGCCCCGGTGGAGCTTCCCGCTGACGATCTGCTGGCGGGCGTCCGCGGCCAGGCGAACGCGCTGGTGCTGCAGACCGATCTGCTCGGCGACATCGCGATCTGCCAGCTCGACGGCGGGCTGACGCACACCGCCTACGCGCTGCTGACCGATCTGGTCACCATTCGAAGGAGACACCCAGCGCGTGGCATCACACAATTCCGGGCCGGCTGACGTTCCGCCGCTCGACGGCGTCACCATCATCGACTTCACGCGCGTGCTGTCGGGGCCGTACTGCACCATGCTGCTCGCGGACATGGGCGCGCGCGTCATCAAGGTCGAGCAGCCCGGCCGCGGCGACGATACGCGCGCGTGGGGTCCGCCGTTCGTCAACGGCGAGAGCGCGTACTTCCTCAGCATCAACCGCAACAAGGAAAGCCTGACGCTCGATCTGAAGCATCCGGGCGGCCCGGGCGGTGCTCGACCGCCTGTTGACGCGGGCGGACGTGCTGGTCGAGAACTTCCGTCCGGGCACGATGGAGCGCCTCGGCACTCGGCTACGACGACGCTGGCGCCGCGGTACCCACGGCTCGTCTACTGCTCGATTTCCGGCTTCGGCCAGACGGGCCCGCGGCGCGCCGAGCCCGGGTACGATGCGGTCATGCAGGGCGAAGGCGGCCTGATGAGCATCACCGGCGCGCCGGACGGTCCGCCCTTCCGGCTGGGCGTCGCCATCTCCGACATCGTCAGCGGCATGTTCGCGGCGCAGGGGATCGCGATGGCGCTGCTCGCGCGGGTCCGCTCCGGGCGTGGGCAGCGCGTCGATGTCGGCATGCTGGATTCGACCGCGGCGCTGCTCACGTATCAGGCGGGCATCTATTTCGCGACCGGCGCGGCCCCGAACCGAATGGGGAACCGCCATCCGACGATCGTCCCCTACGAGACCTTCGCCGCCTCGGACGGCGAATTCGTCGTCGCCGTCGGCAACGACGATCAGTGGCGGCGGTTCTGCGGGATCCTCGGGGCGGACGACGCTCGCCGGCGACGAACGGTTCGCGACCAACCGGGCGCGCGTGAGCCACTACGACACGCTGCGGCCGCTGCTCGTCGAGCGCTTGCGATCGCGCACGCGAGGCGAATGGGTGAAGGGCTTGAAGGAGGCCGGCGTCCCCTGCGGGCTGGTGCGCGCGGTCGGCGAGGTTCTCGAGGATCCCCAGCTCGACGCGCGCCAGATGATCGAGACCGTCGAGCACGTCACCGCCGGAGCCGTGCGCGTGCTGGGTGTCCCGATCAAGCTATCGGACACGCCCGGCGGCGTCCGGACCGCCCCGCCGGCACTCGGTCAACACACTGATCGGATTCTGGAAGTCGAATGCGGAATGACCGGCGGGCAGATCGACGAACTCAGAACATCGGGGGCAATTTGATCCCCGGTGGCTAGTCCCGAATCACTAATCCCGAATCGCTCGATCACTGAATCCTTGAACCCGATTCGACGATTCGGATTCGCGGATTCAGAGATTCGCGATTAGTGATTCGGGACTAGTCACTACCGTTCGATCAGCACCACTATTTCTTCCAGCACGAAGGCCAGCACGTCCTCCTCGGTGAGATCCGCGACCGGCGCGCCACCCTGCAGGGCGCGCTCGGAGGTGATCATGCGGCGGCCGCGGCCGCGCGTGGTCCGCCCGACGACTGTCGGGGGATCGGATGTGTCGTCGAACACGAGCTCGATGAACTCTTCGGGCGATCGCTCGGCCGCCAGCCGGACGGAGGACGCCGGCGTGAACACCTTGAAGAGGTGGCCTTCGGCCGTGAGCGCGGCCGCGAGCTGGTGGAAGATCGGCACGGCGCGCTGACCGAGGAACGCCTCGTAGTCGCGAGCCGCCGCGTCGGTGCGCACGCGCCGTTCCGCCGCGCCCTGACGGGCCTTCTCCATGGCGCCGAGCAGGCGGCGGCGTACTTCCGAGACTTCCATGGCGGATCAGGCCCGCCTCTCGACGTTCGACACGTCCACGCCGTCGCGCTGGAGCGCGGCAATGAGCCCGGCCCGGTCGGGGGCGGCGGCGCACGCTTCCCCGATCTCGACCACGCCGTCGCGGACGAGCGCCCCGAGCGAATCGACCATGGTTTTCATGCCGAGGTTCCGCCCGCTTTCAATCGCGATCGGCAGCTGCCAGGTCGCGCCGTGGAGAATGAGTTTGCGCACGGCCGGGCTGCTGAGCAGCACTTCGCGCGCCGCGATCCGTCCGCCGGCCCTGTTGGGCACCAGCACCTGCGCGACGACGGCCCGAAGGGCCCCGGCGAGCGAGGCGCGCACCTGGGGGCGGCGTTCGGCGGGAAACGCGTCAATCAGCCGCTCCACCGCGACGGGCGCGGTCGGCGCCGAGATCGATCCGAAGACCAGGCGCCCGGCGCGTGCCGCATCGAGCGCGGCGACGAGCGCTTCCGGCGCGCGGAGATCTTCGATCACGAGCACGTCGGGACCCTCGCGCAGCGCCGCCCGGGCCGCCTCGGCGATCGCGTCGCCGTCGCCGCGGACTTCACGCTGGCTGATGAAGGAGTGCCGCTTCTCGTGCACCACGCGGATCTGCGACTCGATCGTGATCACGTGGTCGTAGCGCGTGCGGTTGATCAGATCGACGAACGCATCGAGCAGCGTCGACTTGCCGCTGGATCGCGACCCGGCCACGACGACCAGGCCGTCCGACTGGTTGCAGAGCGTCCGCAGTTCCGGGCCCAGACCGAGATTGTCGGCCGAGCTCGAGTCGGACGTGGGAAGGTGGAAGATGAGGCCGGCGCCCGAGTGGTCGTGGAACGTCACGCACCGTACTCGCCCGACGCCGGGAACGGTGCACGTCCACTCGGGGGCTGCGTAGGCGACCTGCTCCCGCGGCGCGAACTCGAAGATGAACCGCTCGACGTCGCCGGCCACGATCGGGGCCTGTGTCCCCGCGAGGGCGATTTGTCCCTCGACGCGCATCATCGGCCGCGTGTCCACCACGGCGTAGAGCGTCGAGGCGCGGTGTCCCGCGGCCGCGCGGAGCAGCTCGACCAGCGACGCTTCCGTCGACGCGGCCGGCGCCTCGGGCGGCGGGGACGGCGGCTGCAGTTTCAGCGAGGGCCGCGCGATCGGAAGCACGACCGCCGCGGTGCTCGCATCGGCCCGATGCGCGTCGACCTCCTCGCCGGCTGACACCATCGTGTGGGGGGACGCCGGGGACGCGGCCTCGGCCGGGCCCGCGACGAGATCCGGCGCGGGCTGATGGACGATTGCGGCGGCCCGCGCTCCGAGCACGGGCTGGACGGCAGCTACAAGAGCCGCGAGCTTCGCCGCGAGCGCCGCTTCCGCTTCGGCCGCGAGCGCCGTTTCCTTCATCGCGAGCGCGGTCTCCGCTTGCGCCGCGAGCGCGGCCTCCTTCGATGCCAGGGCTGCTTCCAGTTCCGCGGCAAGCGCCGCTTCCTTCATTGCCAGGGCCGTCTGCGCTTCCGCCGCAAGCGCCGCTTCCTTCATCGCGAGCGCGGTCTGCGCTTCCGCCGACAGCGCGGCCTCCTTCGACGCCAGGGCCGTTTCCAGTTCCGCGGCGAGCGCCGCTTCCTTCGTTGCCAGGGCCGCCTGCGCGTCCGCCGCAAGCGCCGCTTCCTTCATCGCGAGCGCGGTCTCCGATTCCGCCGCGAGCGCGGCTTCCTTCGACGCCAGGGCCGTTTCCAGTTCCGCGGCGAGCGCCGCTTCCTTCATTGCCAGGGCCGTCTGCGCGTGCGCCACGAGCGCCGCTTCCTTCATCGCAAGCGCGGTCGCCGATTCCGCCGCGAGCGCAGCCATCTTCTCACGGAGCGCCGTCTCGGACTCGGCGGCGAGGGCCGTTTCCTTCGCGGCGAGCGCGGCCTCCCTCGCAGCCAGCGTCGCTTCCGCATGCCGCGTGAGCGCCGCGATCTTCTCGGTGAGCGCCGTCTCCGCTGCCGCCGCGAGCGCCGCCTCCTTCGCCGCGACGGCCGCCTCCAGCTCCGCGGCGAGCGCAGCCCCCTTCGCCACGAGCGCGGTTCTCACGCGCGCGGCAACCTCGGCCTCCCGCGCGGCCAGCGCCGCGTGGGCATGGCCCGTCAGGGCGGCAATCCTGGCAGCGAGCACGGTCTCCGCCTCGGCGGCAAGCGCCGCTTCCTTCGCGGCGAGGGCCGTCTGCGCGTCCGACGACTAGCGCTGCCTCCCGGGCGGCCAGCGCCGCTTCCGCTTCCGCGGCGAGCGCGGCGACCTTCGCGGCGAGCACGGTTTCAGCGTCGGCCGCGAGAGCGGCCTCCCGGGCGTGCAGCGCCGCCTCCGCCTCCGCGGCAAGCGCAGCGATCCTCGTGCCGAGCACGGTTTCGGCTTCCGCCGCGAGAGCGGCTTGTTTGGCCGCCAGCGCCGCCTCCGCTTCCGCCCCAAGCGCCGCTTCCCTTGCCGCCCGCGCCGCCTCGGCTTCCGCCGCGAGGACCGCTTCTCTCGCCGCCAGCGCCGCCTGTGCTTCCGCCGCGAGCGCCGCTTCCCTCGCCGCCAGCGCCGCCTGTGCTTCCGCCGCGAGCGCCGCTTCCCTCGCCGCCAGCGCCGCCTCGTGCTTCCGCCGCGAGCGCCGCTTCTCTCGCCGCCAGCGCCGCCTCTGCTTCCGCCGCGAGCGCCGCTTCTCTCGCCGCCAGCGCCGCCTGTGCTTCCGCCGCGAGCGCCGCTTCCCTCGCCGCCAGCGCCGCCTGTGCTTCCGCCGCGAGCGCCGCTTCTCTCGCTGCCAGCGCCGCCTGTGCTTCCGCCGCGAGCGCCGCTTCCCTCGCCGCCAGCGCCGCCTCTGCTTCCGCCGCGAGCGCCGCTTCCCTCGCGGCCAGCGCCGCCTGTGCTTCCGCCGCGAGCGCCGCTTCCCTGCGCGTGCCGAGCGCCGCCTGCTGCTTCCGCCGCGAGCGCCGCTTCCCTCGCCGCCAGCGCCGCCTGTGCTTCCGCCGCGAGCGCCGCTTCTCTCGCGGCCAGCGCCGCCTGTGCTTCCGCCGCGAGCGCCGCTTCTCTCGCTGCCAGCGCCGCCTGTGCTTCCGCCGCGAGCGCCGCTTCCCTCGCGGCCAGCGCCGCCTGCGCTTCCGCCGCGTGCGCCGCTTCTCTCGCGGCCAGTGCCGCCGCGGCGACGAGCGCGTCGCCGTCCGTGTCGGTGATTTCGAATACCGCGGCCGGACCGGCGCTGATCTCGTCGGTGTCCACACGCTCCGCCGCAACCTGGACGTACGGCGCGGGCGGCGCGATCTCGAACAGGACCTCCGGCAGGCCATCGTCACCGTCGAGAGAAATGACCGTCGGCTCCTCGTCCCCGTCCAGCTCGAGCGCCATCTCGAGCTCCGCTGAATCTCGCGCGAGCGCCGCCTCGATTTCCACGATCGGTGCGCTCTCCGCAGCAGCCGCGACGGCCGGCGCGACGAACTTGGGACGGCGTCTCACCTCGACCCACACGTCGTCGCCGCCGCGCGCGGCGGTCACGATGAAACGCTCCTCGGAGTGGTTCGGCGCCGCGATTTCGTGCTCGATGGCGCCGACCTCGTCGAGCATGCGGCTCTGGTCCATCGACAGCATCTGCGAGAGCATGCCGACGAGCGCTTCGGTCGTCAGCGGCCGCGACGACAGCTCGACCTGCCCCCACGAGAGCGGCCCGCGGTACGTGCTCTCCGAGGCGGAGCTCAGCACGACGAACGGCTTTTCGCCGGCGTGCATGATCAGCGCTTCACCGTCCAGCCGGACGATCGCGTCCAGGAGGGAATCGAGAAGAGTCACCTGTCGATCATCTTTCGGCTCGGAATCGCGGCGCCAGTAGACCAGTCACACAGCACCAATCGCTTTCTTCGGGGCGCTCTGCGAGGTAAGGATTCAACGATTCAAGGATCCAAGGATTAGGGATTAGGGATTCGTTCTTTCGCCTCGTAAATCCGAACGAGCTCGATCAGTTTGTAGCCCTTGGTTTGGTACGCCGGCACGATGCGCTCCGACCGCAGGTATTGCAGCATCCCGTCGTCCGAATAATCGGGCGGCCCGACGTCCGCTGCCGCCGACAGAAGCGATTCCAGTGCCATGAGCGTCATCAGCCGGTCCTCCACGATGGTCGAGACCGGGATGAACCCCAGCTTTCGCGTGCGGACCACTCGCGGCGCCGAGGCGAACTGCACGAACAGCTCGTTGCTGATGAAGCTGAACCCGGCGTCGGCGCGGGTCGCCGGTGCGTCCTCGACTTTCACGAAGCGGACGCCGGACACTCCCTCGAGGGCCGCGATGATGCGCCGGGTGAACTCCCCTTCGCCCGACCAGCCGGACGTATCCAGTTCCACCTCAATGATGGTACCGCCTGCCAATGGCCAATGGCCAAAATGAGACACAACCAGCCAAAACCGTCTGGATCGGACGACTTCGTGCAAACCGTCCGCAGGTATGGCCGCCCGGCCAGGCTGCCCGCCGATCGGTATGGCTATTGGCGATTTCGTGGTCTCTGCCCTGTCCGGGCGTGAAAGGTCGAACGTCCCCGCGCCCGGCCCCTTAGCAAGTTGCCGCCCATCGGGCGCCTGCCATTGACCAGTCGGGGCCCGGCCTATTTCGTCGCGTGATGGATCGCCATCAGCCCGCCGAGGACCGGCAGGTGCTCGCTCGCCGAGAATCCCTGGCGGCGAATCATCGCGTTGACCTCGACGGCGCCGGGATATCGCCGAATCGACTCCGGAATGTACCGATACGTGTCGGGGTCGCGGTGGAGAGCCAGACCGAGCGCCGAGCCGACGACCGTGAGGTAGGTCAGGTAGACGCCGCGCACGAGCGGATTCACCGGGCGGTTGAAGTCGAGCGACAGCAGCGCGCCCCCCGGCTTGAGCACGCGCCGCATCTCGGCGATCGCGCCGGTGATGTCCGGCACGTTGCGGATGCCGTAGCCCGTCGTCACGACGTCGAATTCCTCGTCGCGGAACGGGAGCGCCATCATGTCTGCGGTCACGAAGCGCACGCCCGCGCCCGACGCCGGCGCCTTGAGCCGAGCGAGCTGCACCATGCGGTGCGTGACGTCGAGCCCGACGACGCGGGCCCCGCGGCCGGCGACCGCAAAGGCGATGTCGCCGGTGCCGCACGCGAGGTCGAGGACGCGCGTGCCGAGCCCCGCGCCGGTCAGTTCGGCGATGCGCCGTTTCCACCGGCGATCCTGCCCGTAGGAGAGCAGGACCGTAATCAGATCGTAGCGATCGGCGATTGTGGAGAAAAGCCGCCGGACGTAGCGGCTCTTACTGTCGGGAGAGGCCAGGGCCGCGCGGAGCGGCGGTCGCGACGGCAGCGTCATTCAACACGTATCGTACCCCGCATCATTTCCCCGTGCGGCGTGCAGGCGTACGTCTCGGCACCGGCCGAGCGGGGGGCGCGAAGCTCGATCGCCGCTTCGCCGAGCCCGTTGATGACGCCGGTTCCTTTCTTCCACGCCCGGACGCTGAAGTCGTGCGACATCCCCGCGTCCACGTTTCGGAGCAGGATCCGGACCTGCTCACCGCGCTTGACCACGAGCGTCGGGTTCGGATCGCCCTGACCGTCGAGGTAGTAGGCCATGTCGCGCGCGACGAGGTGAATCTCGCGGACCCGGCCCGAGTCGGACGACACGATGCGCGGCAGAGTGGCGGCCAGCGCCACGCCAAGCAGCACGGTGACGAAGATGGTGAATGCGACGCGTTTCCTGGTTCGACTCATTTATCTGTTACTCACGCAATAAGTGCTGGTCATCCGACGAGCATGCCCGTCGCATACATGATTCCGAATCCCACGAGCAGACCGACAGCCATGGGGGCCGAAGCAAAGTGCGACATGACGGAACGGGTCCCTGCCATCTGGCGGGATATCTGAAAAATCACCTGGGCGATGGCGCCCGCGCCGAGCCCGAGACAGAGGACGGCGAACGCCGGCGAATACACCAGGCCTCCGATCCACGCCCCGGCGATCGTCGGAATCCCGCCAATCGCGCCAAGCCGCGCCAGCGTCCACAGGCTCGGGCGCTCCTTCGCGATCGGCGCGATGATGGCCAGCCCCTCGGTCGTGTTGTGAAGCGTGAACCCGATGATCAGCAGCGTGCCGAGCGCGGCCTCCCCGAGCACGAACGCCGCGCCGATGGCGAGCCCCTCGCCGAAGTTGTGCAGGCCGATGCCGACCGCCACGAGGAGCGCGAGCACGGCGCCCGCCGAGCCCGCCTCGCGTGCGTGGGACCGCCGGCCGCGCAGCCAGGCGCCGACCAGATCGAGCGCCAGCCACGCGCCGGCGACAGCCGCCCAGAACAACGCCAGCCCCTGATACGACGACGCCAGCATCGAGGCGCTTTCGAGCCCCTCTCCGACGGTGTCCACCAGCAGGAACAGCAGGAGCCCGATCGTGACCGCGAGCAGCACGTTCAACCCCACGGGGCCGATGCGCGACGCCAGCGGGAACCACAACAGCCCGAGCGCGACCGGAATCACGCCGACGTAAAGGCCGATGAGCGCGAACGTCAGGAAGTAGCGAAGCGTCGGGCACCGGCGACGCAATCGCCACCGGAATCTCGTGGTCGAAAGCCGTCCCCGTCGACGAGAGGATCTTCACGAGGTGCGCTTCGCCTTCGACCCAGGGGTACGGAATCGTCAGCCTGGTGCGGCCGAGATGGCTCAACACCGTGCCGTCCGACGCCGTGAATGCCCAATAGGCGTCGTCAACCGTCACTTGCGCGATCGTGACCTCGTCGGGACCGTCATTGAGAACCGAAAGGACGATGCCATCGGGCCCCAACTGAGCGCGATCGATGACGAGGCGTTCCACGGGCGGAGCCGCGCCGCGCGAGCGATTCCCCCGGCCGCGTCGCGACGATCACGGCGACGAGCGCGCCGAGAAGGACCAGCGGCACGAGAGCCGCCAGCCACAGCCGGGACGCCGGCCACGACGACGACGCCTGAACGGCGGTTTCAGGTGTCACGGCGCACCCCCGCGGCTTCGAACATGCCCATCCAGCCGAGCTCCGCGAACTCGCTCTGGTGCGCGTGGAACATGAACTGACCGGGATATCGGAATCGCGTCTCGAGAATCGCGCGCTCCCCCTGGCACAGCATGATCGTGTCGGTCGTCTCGGACGACACCGTCGAGGTGCCGGTGCGGAAGACGTCGAAGAACATGCCGTGCAGGTGCAGGCTGTTGACCAAATCGAACTCGGTCAGGTTCACCACGTACATGCGGGTCAGCTTGCCGAGCTCCACCTTGATCGGCTCGTGCATGTAGTGGTGCGCGATCGTGTTGACCGCGTAGACTTCGTTGTCCGCGTCGAAGTTGGTGTCGAACCCGTTCATCACCATCACGAGCTCGTCGGCCGGCTCGCGCGGCGTCTTCGGGTCGACGATGAACACACCGTAAAGACCCTTGTGAATGTGGCGTTTGAGCGGCGCCGCATGACAGTGGTACAGGTGCATCCCGTAGGGCTCGGCGTCGAATTCGTAGACGAACCGATCGCCCGGCTTGACCTCGTGCTCGGGCAGGGACCCGTCCATCTCGGGCGGATGCCACCCGTGGAAGTGAATCGTGTGCGGGTGCGAGCCCTGGTTCAGGAACGTCACGCGGACCCGATCGCCTTCCGTGGCGCGAAGCGTGGGGCCGGGCACCTGCCCGTTGAAAGTCCAGGCCGGAAAGAACATCCCCGGCGCAATCTCGATTTCGCGATCGACGGCGACCATCTCGTACTCGCGCAGCAGGGACCCGTCCGGCCGGGGCGTCTCGCGATAGAATTTCGCGCGCTGTCTCCTCCGGCAGGTCCGAGAAATTCCAGGCTCGGAGATAGGCCGTGGGGTTGAACACGCCCGGAGTGACCCGGCCGACCGCCCCCATCAGATGTCCGCCGCCATGACCCGCGTGCCCCCCGCCTTGCACGTAGGCGCCTTGAGCGGAGACGCCGGCCGCGATGTTCCGCGACGCGAGCGCCCCGGCGCCCGCCGCCGTCCCGAGACCGGCGAGCTTGAAGAGTGACCGGCGGGAGAGATTCTTCATTTCAGTGTCTCAAGGATATCATTTTGAGCACTCAAAGTATATAATCAGAATCGTCGAAGTCAATATGGTTCCTTCACATACCGTTGAAAACTACCTGAAAGCCATTTTTCTGGCCCAAATTGCGCTCGGGGACGCCGAAGCCCTCGTGCCGATGGGCCAACTCGCCTCGGCAATCGGCGTGGTCCCCGGGACGGCGACGACGATGGTCAAGGCGCTGGCAGACGCAGGGTTGGCCCGCTACGAGCCGTACGCCGGGGTGCGGCTGACGGCGGCGGGCGAGAAGCTCGCGGCGCTCGTCCTGCGCCGCCACCGCCTGGTCGAGCTGTTCCTGGTGAAGGTGATGGGAATGAGCTGGACCGAAGTCCACGACGAGGCCGAGAACCTGGAGCACGCGGTCTCGGATCGGCTCATCGATCGGATCGACGAGATGCTGGGGCGTCCCGCGGTCGATCCGCACGGCGATCCCATACCCGGCCCGGAGGGCACCGTGCCGATGCCCGACTACGACAGCCTGTTGACGTGCCCGCTGGACACGCCCATGACCGTCTCGCGCGTCAGCGATCAGGATCGCGAGTTCCTCCAGTTCGCCGAACGGCACGAGCTGAGGCCGGGGGACGTCGTGCGCGTCGAGGAACGCAACCCCGCCGGCGACAGCGTCCTGCTGCGCGGCCGCAACGATCGGCTTGTCACGATTGGCGCGCGCGCGGCCTCCAAGGTGCTCGTGCAGACCGCAAAGGTCATCGCCTTCCTCCTGCTGTTATCCGGGATGGGGTTCGCGCAGGCTCCGGCGCCGGCCGCGCCGGCGGCCGAACCCAAGATTGCCGAACCCTTCAAGATTATGGACAACTCGTTTCTCGTCGAGGAAGCCTTCAACCAGCCCGACGGTGTCTTCCAGAACATCGTCGGCGTGGTGCGGCTGCAGGGCGAATGGGGCGCGGCGTTCACGCAGGAATGGCCGGTCGGGTCGCAGGCCCACCAGTTCTCGGTACACGCTCGCGTGGCTCGACGCAGGCCAGCATCGCGGCGTCGGGGACGTGTTGATCAATTACCGCTACCAGGCGTCCATGGAAGGGCCCGGCCGCCCGGCTTTCTCGCCGCGTATCTCTCTGGTCGTGCCGGCCGGCAACTCGAGCCGCGGGCTCGGCTCGGGGTCGGCCGGGCTGCAATTCAACCTGCCGTTCAGCAAGCAGACCGGGGACTGGTTCTGGCACTGGAACGCCGGCACGACCTGGCTGCCACAGGCCGAGGCGAGCTTCGAGCAGGCCGACGGTTCGACAACGGTGCGGCGCGACAACGTCGTCACGCCGTTCCTCGCCGCAAGCGGGATTTACCGGCTGCGCCCCATGCTGCACCTCATGCTGGAATCGGTGGCCATCTTCGACGAGACCGTGCTGGAGCAGGGGACCGGCCGCGAGTCGAGCTTCACGCTGTCGCCGGGGTTTCGCGGCGGATGGAACGTCGGGGACAAGCAGATCATCGTCGGCCTGGCGGTGCCAATCACGTGGAACGAGGACACGCAGCACACGGGCGCGTTCATTTACTTCTCGTACGAGCTGCCCTTCAAGCGTTGACGACTCGGGACTCGGGACTCGGGACTCGGGACTCGGGACTCGGGACCGGACTCGGGACTCGGGATTCGGGACTCGGGATTCGGGATTCGGGACTGGGATTCGGGATTAGGGATTAGGGATTCAAGGTTCCCCGTCGTACGACGCGAACGATGACGGCGTCTCCCAGACACGCACGTTGACGATGTCGATGCCCTGCTCGCGCCCCTTGTCGAAGATCAGGCGTGCGATGCGTTCGACGGTCGGGTTGCTCTCCAGCAGATACATCGGCTCTCCAAGCTCCCGCAGCGGCGCCACGAGCGGATCGTCGTGCCGCAGGATCATCTTGTGATCCAGCTCGCGGTCGATCCAGCCCTTCACCACGCGCTTGATGTCGCTGAAGTCGGCCACCATGTTGCGGCTGTCGAGCCGATCGGTGCGCACTTCCACTTCGACCACGGCGTTGTGCCCGTGCGGGTGCTTGCAGATGCCGTCGTAGTCGAGCAGCCGGTGGCCGTAGCAGAACTCGATGCGCTTGGTGACCAGATACATGATTCGAACAATATCATCGTGTAGTGCTGGCCTTCAGGCCAGCCGGTGCGGGGCCGACCTGAAGGTCGGCACTGCACAATGGAGATGGTAGCCTCGCACGTGCCTGAAAAAACTGCTGTGCTCTTCTCCGCGGGGCTCGACAGCGCCGTGCTCCTGGCCGAGGCCGCGCGGCGGGATGTCGAGGCGGTGCAGCCGATCTACGTCAGCGCCGGACTGGCCTGGGAGGCTCAGGAACTGGCGGCGGCGAAGCGGCTGCTGGCCTCGGGCGCCTATGGCCCGCGGGTCCTGCCCCTCGTATCGCTGAGCGTCGATATGCGCGACGTGTATCCGCCGGGCCACTGGGCCGTGCGCGGCGAGGCGCCGGCGTCCGACACGCCCGACGAGGACGTGTACCTCGAGGGGCGCAACGTCGTGCTGCTGTCGAAAGCGGCGGTCTACATGGCGCGCGCGGGAATCTCACGCGTGCTGATCGGTCCGCTCGCCGGCAATCCCTTCCCCGATGCAACCGCCGAATTCTTCGACGCGATGGCCCGCGCGCTCTCCATCGGCCTGGCGGCGCCGATCGCCATCGAGGCGCCATTCGCGACACTCCACAAAGCAGACGTCGTCGCGCTGGGCCGTTCGCTGGCCGTCCCGCTCGAGCTCTCGCTGTCGTGCATGCAGCCGCAGAGCGGAGTGCACTGCGGCCGTTGCAGCAAGTGCCGGGAGCGTCGTGATGGGTTTCGGGAAGCGGGGGGCGAGGACCCGACAGAGTACGCAGCCTGAGATACGGAGGGGCCGGAGGTAGCGGAGTTGGCGCAGGTTGCGAAGGGCAATTCAACACGGAGGAACGGAGGAACGGAGCAGCGGAGTTTTTATTTCTGGGTGTCTAAAAAGAGATTAGCTCCGTTTCTCCGTGTATCTCCGTGTCAGCTAGCCTCACTCGCCCTGGCGGCGCAGGGTGATGCCCCCGTCGCCCGTCCTGATCCGGAGCTGCCGGCCCCCGGCGCCGATGCGTCCCCGCGCGGTGCGGCGCGATACCTCGCCCTGGCCGCCCGACGCGAGGTCGAGGTCGCTGCGAATCGTGCCGTCGCCGGTGTGCGCGTCGAGCTCCGCATCGAAGTCCGGCGGGAGGTGGAGCGACACGCCGCCGTCGCCGGTCGTGATCTCCCAGTCCTCCGTCATCGCGGTGCCCGGCTGCGCGCGATACACGATGGACCCGTCGCCCGTGTGCAGCTTGACGGCGGTGAGCTTGCCGGTCACGTTCACGCTGCCGTCGCCGGTATCGAGATCGAGCCGGCCTTCCGCTCCCTCCACCGTGACCGAGCCGTCGCCGGTGTGCAGCGTCAGTTCCCCGCCGACCTCCGACGCGCGGATGCTGCCGTCGCCGGTGTTCAGGTCGAGACGGCCGTTGACGCGGTCGACCTGGATCGAGCCGTCGCCGCTGCGCGCGCGGATGTCGGCGCGGCGCGGCACCGACACGATCAGCCGCGCGCTCGCGGAGCGGTTGAGGCCGATGCCCGTGAAGCTCTCCCGGCGCGGCTGCTTCACCTCGAGCTCGATCGAGTTCCCGTCCTGCGACGTCTTGATTTCGAGCGCGTCCACCGCCTCGCGGGTCGGGCCGCGTTTCTCGATCTCCACCAGCACGTCCGGCCTGTCCCACGATTGAATCTGAATCGAGCCGTCGAAGGTGGTCACGCGCACCGTCGGCGTGCCCGCCACGGTGAAGCGCTTCTCCTCCCGCACGATCTGGCTCTGGGAATCGACCGTGACGGTGCAGCCGCCGGCCAGTAGAGCTGGGATCACGAGCGCGCCGGTGAGCAGGGTGGACTTCATACCCGGATAGACGGGGGGACGGGGGGGTGCGTTCCGACTTTAAAGTTCGAACAGAGTTCACTTCGACCAGGTGAGCACCCCGCCGATGAACGTGTGGACCACGTTGAGATCCCGATCCAGAACGACGAGGTCGGCGGTGGCGCCCTGGGCGATGACGCCGAACCCCCGCAGGTGCAGCGCCCGCGCGGGGGTCGTCGCGCAGATCGTCACCGCGTCGACCAGGCTCAGGCCCATGAGCGGTCACCAGCTTCGCGAACGCGCGGTCCATCGTCAACACGCTGCCGGCGAAGGTCCCGTCGTCCAGCGTGGCGACGTCTCCGACGGTGATCGGGCGGCCGCCGATCGCCGATCGGGTTCCGCGCGGGAGGCCGGACCCGGCCGTGCCGTCGGTGATCGCCATGATCCGCGACGTCTGCTTCGCGGCGAGCGCGACGCGGACCATCGAGGGGTGGACGTGCACGCCGTCGCAGACGACTTCGGCGATGACGTCCTCGTGCTCGAGCACCGCGCCGGCGAGTCCCGGCTGGCGGTGGCCGAGCGGCGGCATTCTGTTGAAGAGGTGCGTCGCCTGCCGCGCCCCGACGTCGATCGCCGCCATGGCCTCTTCGTACAGACGCGCCCGAGTGTCCGAGCGAGATGTGGTGGCCCTTCGACACGAGGTCGCGAATGAGATCGAGGCCGCCGTCGAGCTCCGGCGCGAGCGTCACGATGCCGACGTCGGGCCGCGCGGCGGCAATCTCCTCGAGAATCTCCGCGCCGGTGAATTCCCCCTCCGGGCCGCCGCCCCGCAGCAATCGCAGGCACTCGAGCGGCTGGGCGCCCTTGTAGTCGGGGTTGATGAAGTTGCTCTCCAGGTGCGCGGGGAGGACCCTCGCGCTGCCGGACTGCGGGTCGGTTCGCGCCGCACGGACGGCCGCGAGCAGGCCGCGCAGCGCGGCCGGCGCGCACGCGATGCTCGTCGGGCAAAAGGCGGTGACGCCGAATCGCGGCATGCGCGCCGCGATCGTCCGGATCGCGCCGTCGCCGTCCAGCACGTCCGTCCCCTCGACCCCGTGCACGTGCACGTCGATGAAACCGGGAACGATGTAGTGCTGCGGCAGATCGAAATGGACGTCGCCGCTGCCGGCGGTCCGGGCGCCGGGGACGAGATCGGCAATCCGATCGCCGTCGAGGAGCAGCGTGCCCGGGCTGAGCAGGCGATCGGGGAGGACGACGTCGGCGCCGGCGAGAACAATCATGCGCGCGCGAGCGCGGCGAGCCGCGCCGCGCCGATCGCGACGCCGTCCTCGGCCAGCGGAGAGATCTCGACGCGGACCCGATCCACCATGCCGGGAGGCAGGCGCCGCGCGCATTCCTGCCGGACGGGTTCCAGCAGCAGATCGCCGGCGGCCGCGACGTCGCCGCTGAGCACGACGATCTCCGGATCGAGACAGCTGGCGAGGTTCGCGACCGCCATGCCGATGTACTTCGCCGTGTCGCGCACGACCGAGATGGACACGCCGTCGCCGCTGCGCGCGCCGTCGAACACGTGCGTCGGCGGTGATCGACTCGAGGTCTCCGGCGCGTTCGAGCACGGCGGAGCTGTCGCCGGCCTGGATCCGCCAGGACAGCCGGCGCGCGATCCCCTTGTTGCTGACCTCGGCCGCCAGGCTGCCGAACTTGCGGTAGTCCTGGCGCTCGACCGGGTTGAGCGCCAGCCACGCGGCGGAGCCGGCGAGCCCGTGCGCCCCGGCCCAGTACCGGCCGTCGAGCAGGATGCCGGCGAACACGCGCTCGCCAATCTTCAGAACCACGGCGTGCCGGCAGCCGCGCGCCGCTCCCACCCAGGCCTCGGCCACGATCGCCGCGGCCCCGGGTGTGCACGCGGTTGGGAGGCGGCAAGGCGCCGGGCCGCTCCAGCGCCACGACCGCATCCGGCTCCGCGTCGATCGCCACGCCAAACGCCTCGATCGTCAGGCCGGCGACGAGCTCGTTGACGGCGTCCTGAACGCGCCGCCCCGCTCGCACGCTGCGCCCGGCGCACGACCGCGCCTTCGCTGTCGACGACGACGCCGGTGACGCGCCCGTCCGCGATATCAAGACCCAGTAAGGGCATCGTCCTCCCCGTCCAGTTGCCAGTGCAGCTTGCGTCCTTCGAGCGGCAGCGCGGCCGCGCGTTCGGCGCGAAACAGCGTGCGGTCCGCCTTCCCCAGGAGCCGGCGCAGCCGCGGCTCGTCGGGCGCCCAGAACACGATCACGCCCGCTCCCTCGGCCGGCGGGAAGTTCCGGTCGTCGATGTAGTCGCGATCGAGCGTGACGATCGTCCGGCCGAGCTGGCGCGCGAGCCGGTAGTGCTCGATGTCGCGCGCGCGCCGCAGGTCCTCGTGCTCGAGCACGAACAGGACATCCCACGCGAGGGCGCTCCGCATGAACGCCACGACGCCGTTCGGCATGTTCGCATCCGCGTAGATGCGAGGCTGCGGCGATCAGCCGGGACGCGAGCGGGTTCAGTTCGGAGGACAGAGTGCCCATCAACGTGATCTAATCGGAGATCTCGGTGATCAGGCAGGTCTATGGATTTGTCTTTGGTCTAAGAATCTCGTCCTGAATCGATCCTGATCTCCTGTTCGAAGGCCTACCGGTGCCGATCGATCTCCGCAGGTTCCGACTCGATCGGTTCGCGCGGCGTCGTCTGCGCCTCTTTCGCCTGCCTCAACAGATCGGCGACCATCGCGTCGCGCTTGTGGACCAGCTCCTTGCGCGGACGGCGGCTGTTTTCCGATCCGACGGCGTACTCGCAGAAGAGGGGAAACGCGATCGTCGAGTCGCAGTAGGCGACGACGGTATCGGGCAGCACGCCCGGATTCACCTTTCCCCAGCTCACCGCCTCGGCGGGCGTCGCGCCGGACAAGCCGCCCCACACGACCGAGTCGGTCGTGATCTGGATGAAGTAGTCGTTGCCTCCTTTGGGAATGGCGTAGACCTCCCAGAGCGTCGGCTGCCCCTGCAGGTAGAAGTTCTTCGGCGATCCGCCGCCGAGAATGACGCAGCCGTTCTTCTTTCCCGCGAGGATGATCGCGCAGACCTCGTTGACGTCGCGGTTCGGATCGATCATCAGCGTCGAGCCGTTCATCAGCTCGTGGTAGGCGATGTTCATGCCGATCGAGCTGTCGCCGGGCGACGAGGTGTAGATCGGCACGCCGGCGAGCGCCGCGCGCGCCACGACGGAGTACTCCTCGCACCCCGGCTGGCGATCGAGCAGATCCAGCCCGAGGCGATAGTGGAGCTCGGAGGTCGCGATCGGCCCGGAGAGCTTCGAGCGGACCAGGAAGTCGCGGATGTAGGCGTCGGTCTCGAGGAGCACCGACGCGGGGAACAGCACGTCGTAGATGCGGATGATCCCCTGCTCGTACAACTCGACGTCGTCGAGAAACGGGGACCCGCGGTGCAGCGTGAAGTTCAGCGCGTAGTGGAGGTCGTGATAGAGATTGGCCCCCGTGCTGATGATGAAGTCGACGAGGCCGCGGTCCATCAGCTCGATCACGCAGCCGCCCAGGCCGGCCGGCGTGAGGGCGCCCGCGACGGTGAGGCCGATGGTGGTGTCGTCCTCGGGGGCCAGCATCTTGTCCGCAAAGATGTGACACGCTTCCGAGAGACGTCCGGCGTTGAAGGCCTGGAAGCCGCCGTCGATGAGCTGCCGCACCTCCGCGCTGCCGCGCGGCCGGTAGTATTTGATGGCTTTTCCCGTGAGGTACTTGGCGCCTCTATGGCCCGGAGACCCGGGCGCTCGGTGGGGCACTAGACGAACCTCCGCGTCGGTTTCCACCCCGGCTTCGGGGCGCGGACGCCGGAGGCGTCCCAATCGGCCGCCGTCGTTGCACGGCTTCGCTAAGATTAGCACCTCTCGACCCGAAATACCTTGACAGCAGGGCGGTTCCGGAGCGAACGTAATCGCGCCCCCCCTGGCGACCACAGTCGAGCCTGAAATGAATGACGTCCGTATCGATCCCGGCAGCGCCGCGCTGTGGATCGCAGTGGCTGCCGGCCTCATAATCATTGTCGTGGGATTCTTCTGGTACAAGGGCCGGGCTCTGCCTGGTCCGCACGTCTTTCGCGCGAGCCGGCTCAGCCGCGGGAACCTGCTGTTCCCGACGCAGGTGGCGGTCACGCCGACCAGCGTCGTGCACTACACGCCGGAGCTCGTCGGCGGACGCGAACAGTCGATGCACCTCGCCCACGTGGCGTCGGTGCTGATCGATCGAAACCTGTTCTTCGCGGACGTGATGATTGAAAGCTCCGGCGGCGCGAGCCCGGTCCGCTGCCACGGCCATCGCAAGTCGCACGCGGTCGAAATGAAACGGCTCATCGAGCAGTTCCAGTCGGAGCACTACCGGCTGGGCGGCGGACGCCCCCCGTCAGCGGCGGGAGCGGCCGTCCATCATGACCAACGCCGAGAACGCGGCGGCGGCCGCGCGGCGCGCCGAGCCGGGCGAAGTCGAGGCCCGCTTCCAGGCGCTCGTCCAGTCGCCGCTGCGGGCGGGGCTCCTGCGGTTCCTGTGCGCGCGCCCCGAGGAGTCCTTCGAGGTCGAGTCGCTCATGCAGACGTTCGGGCGCATGCGCCTCGACGTCGAGAACTGCATGCGCGAGCTCGTCACGTTCGGCGTCGCCGCCAAGGCGCCGGGCCCCGGCACGCCGCGCTTCTTGTACCAGCTGCCCGCCAACGACGTCGTCCGCGATCTGCTCGACGAGTTCCTCGAGCGGCGCGCCACGGTCAGCCACGAGGACCGCTCCCCGGCTGTCCAGCGCTTCCGCGAGATGATCGGAAAAGACGAGAAAATGCTCGTCGTATTCGAGTGGATCCGCACCGCGGCCAAGTCCGACATCTCCGTCCTGATCCTCGGGCCGACCGGATCGGGCAAGGAAGTCGTCGCGCGGATGATCCACGAGCTCAGCCGGCGGGGCACGAACAAGTTCCAGGGGGTCAACTGCGCGGCGCTGCCCGACACGCTGTTCGAGTCGGAGCTGTTCGGATACGAAAAAGGGGCGTTCACCGGCGCACACGACCGCAAGCCGGGCCGCCTCGAGATGGCGAACAACGGCACGCTGTTCCTCGACGAGATCGGCGACCTCGCGCTCATCGGCCAGGCGAAGCTCCTGCGCGCGCTCGAGGAACGGCGCTTCGAGCGGCTGGGGGGCAACGAGTCGATCGAGGTCAACTTCCGGCTCATCTCCGCCACCAACCGGCCGCTGGACCAATTCGTTCGCGACTCGCGCTTCCGGGAGGATCTCTACTACCGGGTCAACGCGTTCTCGATCCGCCTGCCGTCGCTGCGCGAGCGGGCGAGCGACATTCCGGTGCTCGCGCAACGGTTTCTCGCGCGCTACTGCGCGGCCAACGGCCTGCCGCTCGACGGGAAGACCTTCGCCAAAGAGGCCATGGATCTCCTGCTGACGTATCACTGGCCGGGCAACATCCGCGAGCTCGAGAGCACGGTCGCGCGGTCGGCGCTCTCGTCGCCAGGCCGCACGATCCGCGGCACGGACGTCGAGTTCCTGCACGCGAGCGAAGCGCTTCCCGACACGACGCGGCAGCGTCTGCCGTCGCTGGCCGATGCCGAGCGGGCGCACATCGTGCGGGTCCTGGAGGCCGTGAACTGGAACAAGAAACAGGCTGCGGGGATCCTCGAAATCAGCCGCGGAACGCTCTATCGGAAGATCGTCGAATACGGTCTCGAAAACGATCAGAAGCCGGCCCGGACCGCTGTTCGTAAGTCCTCGAATTGATCCACGACGGCGAGCGAAGCGAGCCGCCCTTACCGAGACGCCAGCGCCCTTCGACTCGCCCTGACTGCCGTTACGCTCGCTCAGGACAGGCCGACCGCGGTGAGCGAAGCCAGCCGCGGCCCCTCTGGCGCCCGCCCTACATGCAACGTTGGTAGTCCGTGTGCTGAAACAGCACAGAAACACGACACTGCCCAGCCGGAACAAGACAAATTGTATCTGAGCCGTTTCCGTCCTAAAGGCCCCTCGCGCAGTCAAATAGGGTGTCTCCGACGGCCGGGCTGGCCGCGGGCAGAACAATTGCACTCACGCGCGCGATCGGTATAAGTGTATCGATCCCCCTGCGAAATGGTTCGACGTACGCTTCTCCTCATCGGCCGACAGGCGGCTGTCGCAGCCCTGACGCTCCTGACCGCAGGGGCCGTCCCGGCTGCGGGAGCGACCGGCCACGGCGGCGACCACAAAATGGACGCCGCCCTGCTGGCGCGCGCGCATGCGAAGCGTGGGACGTCACGGGTCATCATCGAGACCGCCGACGGCTCGGCGGCCGACAGCCTCATCCGATCGCTTCGCGGCCGCCCGGGCCGGCGCCTGGGCCTCCTTCACGGACAGGTCGCGGAAATCCCCGACTCGGCCCTCGACGAACTGGCCGGCCGCCCCGGCGTGACCGCCGTGAGGCTCGACCGGCCCGTGCACGGCACGCTGGAGCGTACCGGCGCGGCCGTCGGCGCGACGTGGGCCCGCGAGAACCTCGGGGTCGACGGCTCCGGGGTCGGCGTCGCGATCGTGGACTCGGGGGTCACGTCCTGGCACGACGACCTCGGCTCGCAGCGCGTGGTCCACTTCGCGGACTTCGTCGAGTTCCACCCGGTTCCGTACGACGACTACGGCCATGGCACGCACGTCGCGGGCATCATCGCGGGCAACGGATACGACTCGAACGGGGCGCGCCGCGGCCTCGCGCCGGGCGCGAGCCTGATCGTACTCAAAGTGCTCGACGGCGAAGGGAACGGCTACATCAGCAACGTCATCGCGGCGCTCGACTACGCCGTCGCGAACCGCGCGCGGTTCAACATCCGCGTCGTGAACCTGTCGGTCGCCGCCGGCGTGTACGAGTCCTACAACACCGACCCGCTCACGCTCGCGGCCCGGCGCGCCGTCGAGGCCGGCGTCGTCGTGGTCACGGCGGCGGGCAACTTCGGCCGCAACGCCAAGGGCCGGGCGCAGAACGGCGGGGTGACGGCTCCGGGCAACGCCCCGTGGGTGCTCACGGTCGGCGCCACGAGCCACAACGGCACGGCGGCGCGCGCCGACGACTCCGTCGCGCCGTTCAGCTCGCGCGGTCCGAGCCGCTTCGATCTCACGGCCAAGCCGGATCTCGTCGCGCCGGGAGTCGGGATCGAATCGCTCGCCGACGGCTCGAGCCTGTTGTTCAAGATGCATCCGCTGGCGCGGCTGTGGGGCACGGTCGACACCGTCACGCAGCCGTATCTGAGCCTGACCGGCACGAGCATGGCGGCGCCGGTCGTGGCCGGCACCGTCGCGCTGATGCTGCAGGCGAACCCGGCGCTCACGCCGAACCTGGTGAAGGCGATTCTCCAGTACACGTCGGAGCACCGCTCGTCCTACGACGCGCTGACGCAGGGGGCCGGCTTCCTGAACGCACGCGGCGCCGTGCAGCTCGCGAGGCGGCTCGGCGGCGATCTCTCGGCCCCCGCGACGTCGCAGGATCCGACGCGGTGGAACCAGCACATCAACTGGGGCAATCACCGCATCGGCGGCGGCATGCTGCAGCCGGACGCCAACGCGTGGCGCACCGACGTCCCCTGGGGCGCATCGACCACGAGCGACGGCGAGAGCGTCATCTGGGGCACCGTGTGCGCGACTGCCGGGTGCGACACCATCGGGTGGGAGCCGGACGTGGCTGCCGGCGCGGCACGCAGCGCCGTGTGGGGCGCCTCCTGCGCGGACTCGGCGTGCAACAACATCGTCTGGGGCACCACGGCAGACGACGCCAACATCGTGTGGGGCGCCACCTGCGGCGGCAAGGATTGTCCCGGCGCCCGTGTGGGGCACGAGCTGCGACGGCCTCGAGGAATGCGCCGACAACATCGTCTGGGGCACGAGCACGGGGGAGGAAGAAGACAACATCGTCTGGGGCACCAGTTGCGAATCGCTCACGCCGACGTGCGGCGACGTGGTGTGGGGCGTGCCGGCCGGCCGTCAACCCAAGGCCTCGTGGCGCAGGCGCCACGCCCGGCTCGAATAACGCAATCACGCGACACATGAAACCGGTGCCGACCCTGGTGTCTCGAGCGAGCGCTGCGCGGTGCAAAGCCGTGTGGGGTTTGTGACGATGAAAACCCTGCCGCTTCCGGCCCGGCTGTTCGTCTGCGCGGTCATCGTCGTGGCCGCGGGCCTCCTGGCGTATTTCTTCCCGTTCAAGACCTTCGAGTCGCCCGGCGTGTTTCTCGTGCTGCTGGCGCTGTCGTCGGTGACCTCCGTCTTCAAGGTGACCCTCCCGCTGGCGCGGAGCGGATCGACGATGTCGGTCTCGTACGCGGTGGACTTCGCGTCGCTGCTGCTCCTCGGCCCCAACGAGACGATGATCGTGGCGGCGGCGAGCGCCTGGAGCCAGTGCTCGTTCCGCATCAAGGAGAAGAACCCCGCGCACCGCACGCTCTTCAGCATGGCGTGCCTGGTTGTCACCGTGCAGGCGGCGGGGCACGTCTACATCTACCTCGGCGGCGTGCCGGGGCACTTCGACGTCATGACCCTGGCCAAGCCGCTCGTCGGCGCGGCGACGACGTACTTCATCATCAACACGGCGATGATCGCGACCGCGATCGCGTGGTCCACGAAGCAGGGGGTCGTCAAGGTCTGGAACGAGAACTTCCTGTGGAGCGCGCCCAGCTACTTCGTGGGGGCCGGCGCGGCGGCGGGGGCGGTCGGGGTGCTCGAACTTCGTGTCGATCCGGTGGCTGCTCCCGCTCGCGGCGGCGCCGCTGTACCTGACGTACCGCAGCTACAAGGTCTATCTCGGCCGGATCGACGACGAGCAGCGCCACGTGCGCGAGATGGCGGACCTGCACCTGGCGACGATCGAGGCGCTCGCGCTGGCGATCGACGCGAAGGACCAGACCTCGCAGTCCCACATCCGGCGCGTGCAGCTGTACGCGGCGGCGCTGGCGCGCGCGCTGGGGATGACCGAGAACGACATCCAGGGGGTCAAGACGGCGGCGCTGCTGCACGACATCGGCAAGCTGGCGGTGCCCGAGCACATCCTGTCGAAGCCGGGGCCGCTCACGCCCGAAGAGTTCCAGAAGATCCGCGCCCACCCGAAGGTCGGCGCCGACATCATCAGCGCCGTGCCGTTCCCGTACCCGGTGTCGCCGCTGATCCTCAGCCATCACGAGCGCTGGGACGGCAAGGGATATCCCGCCGGGCTGAAGGGTGAAGAGATCCCGCTCGGCGCGCGCATCCTGTCGGTCGTCGATTACTTCGACGCGCTGATGGCGGAACGGCCGTATCACAAGGCGATGAGCTTCGACGCCGCGATCGGCCTGCTGCAGCAGGAAGCGGGCAAGGGGCTCGACCCGATCGTCGTCGAGAAGTTCATCGAAAACCTGCCGGCGCTGCAGCTCGAGGCGACGGCGCTGGAGCAGGCGATGCTGCGGCGGCCCGTCCCGGAAGAGGCCGGCCTGCAGACGGGAGGGCGCCCGGCGACCGGGCTCACGCCCGAGCCGGCGAAGAAGAACGTGTTCGACGACATCGCGCTGGCGCACCGCGAGATTTACGCGCTGTACGAGATCGCGCAGGCGATGGGCACGAGCCTCGGCGTCGCCGACACGATGGCGCTGATCTCGGCGAAGCTCAGCAACCTCGTGCCGTTCTCGTGCGCCGCGCTGTTCCTGTTCGACGAAGAGACCGAGACGCTGCGCTGCCGCTTCGCGACGGGCACGGACGCCGAGATCATCCAGCAGATTGCCGTGCGCACGGGCGAGGGGCTGACCGGGTGGGTCGCGCGGAACCGCCGCGCGCTCGTGAACGCGCGGCCGAGCGCCGACCTCGAAGCGGCGGGCCTGGCGGAGCTGCACACCAACCTGCAGTCCGCGCTCGTCTGCCCGCTGCTCTTCAACGAGCGCTTCATCGGCACGCTCTCGGTCTATCACGTCGACGCGGCGTTCTACCGCGACGATCACCGGCGGCTGCTCGACCGGGTGTCGGAGCAGGCGGCGGCGGTCATCAACAACTCCATGCTGTTCGAGCAGACGCAGGAGGACTCGCTGACCGATCCGCTGACCGGGCTGCCGAACACGCGCTTCCTGTTCATGCACCTGACGCGCGAGCTCGCGCGCGCCGAGCGGCTGAAGTCCGAGGTCTCGCTGATGGTCATGGACCTCGACAACTTCAAGGAAATCAACGACACCCACGGGCACCACGTCGGCGACCACGCGCTCTGCGAAGTGGCGCGCGTGCTGCGGACGGCGATCCGTCCGTACGACATCTGCGTCCGGTACGCGGGCGACGAGTTCATCGTCGTGCTGTCGGGGTGCGGCGCCGACGAAGCCGAGCACAAGCGCCAGGAGCTTCAGCAGACCATCGACGGCGTGTATTTCGAAGCGCGGCCGGGGAAGCCCGTGAAGCTCGGCATCAGCGTGGGCGCCGCGGTCTTCCCGCAGGACGGCGAATCGTACGAAGCGCTGCTCGCGACGGCCGACAGCCGGATGTACCAGGACAAGTCGATCCGCAAGCGCAAGGGGGGCCGCGAGCTGACGCGCCACGACCCGTTGAGCGCGTCGCAGTACCCTGAGCTCACCGACCTCGACATCCAGCGCGCCGCGGCGGGCATCCTATAAGTGACGGGAACAGGAGATCTAGGAGATCAGGAGTTTAGGAGTTTTTTTGTTTTTCTCCTGACCTCCTGCCCTCCTGTTCAGTTCTCCTCTCTACCAGTCTTCCAGCCTGATCCGGGTTCGATCGATTCCCAGCGCTTCCAGCATCGGCGGCACGTCGGCGACCATCGCGGCCGGGCCGCAGACGAAACAGAGCGTCGCCGGGTCGTCGGCGAGCAGCGCCAGCTGCGTGGCCACGAGCCGTCCGCGGGCGCCGCGCCAGCGCGGGGGAAACTCGCGTGTGGCCGCCAGCGACAAATCAATCTCGCCGCGCCGCGCCATCGCGCGAAGCTCCGTGAGATAGGCGAAGTCCTTGGGGGTGCGCGCGCTGTACAGCAGGCTCAGCCGGCCATGGTACCCCGACATGACGGCGTGCCTGATCATCGATCGCAGCGGCGCGATCCCGGTGCCGCCGGCGATGAACAGGAAACGGCGCTCGGGCGGACCTTCGGGGAACACGAAGGAGCCCGACGGCCCGTGGACGGCCAGCATGTCGCCGCGCCGCAAGGGATCGAAGTGCAGGCCCCAGCGTCCGGACGCGATCGGTCTTGGTCAGAAACTCGAGGCGGCCGTCCCGGGTGGTTTCTTCGGGACATGAGGCAATCGAGTACGGGACGCGCGCAGAAGCGCCCGCGGGACCGATCGCCGCGCACTGGCCCGGCTGGTAATCGAACGCCGCGCCCTGGAGATCCAGTCTCACGATGCGCGAGCCCGGCGTCGCGCGGCGAACGCTGCTCACGCGCAGCACAAGGTCGGACACGACGGTTTACGGTTGGATCTGCAGCGTGGATTTGACGTCGGTCACACCCTTGATGGTGCGCGCGAGGCTGAGGGCCTTGGTCTCGTCGTCCTTGCTCTTCACACGGCCGGACAGCGTCACGACACCCTTGAACGTCTCGACGTCGATGCGCGCGGCGCCCACGACCGGATCGTTGATGAATGCCGTCTTGACCCGCACCGTGATCATCCCGTCGTCGATCGTGTCACTCGTGCCCTTGACCGCCGGTTTGGCGCACGCCGAGACCATCACGGCAAGGGCCAGCAGGAATACGGATGCGAGTTGTGCCTTCTTCATCGGCGGAGCCTCGGCTTGGGTAGGCGCTGTGGGACTCGGGACTCGGGATTCGAGGATTCACGATTAGGGATTAGGGATTAGGGATTCACATCCCCATCGCGTGATAGCCGGCGTCCACCATCAGCACCTCGGCGGTCACCGCGCGGCCGGCGGGGCCGAGGAGGAACATGGCCGCGTCGGCCACCTCGGCCGTGTCGACCGCGCGCCGCAGCGGGGCGCGCCCGCGATAGACCTCGAGGATGCTGCTGAAGCCGGAGATGCCGGCCGCCGCGAGCGTCTTGATCGGCCCGGCGGAAATCGCGTTCACGCGGATCCCTTTCGGGCCCAGATCGGCGGCGAGGTAGCGCACGGTCGACTCGAGCGCCGCCTTCGCCACGCCCATCACGTTGTAGTTCTGGAAGACCCGCTTGCTTCCCAGGTAGGTCAGCGTGAGGATGCTGCCGCCGCCGCGGCGCTCCATCAGCGGCAGCGCCCCGCGCGAGAGGGCGATCAGCGAGTAGGCGCTGACGTCGAGCGCAAGTTGAAGCCGGCCCTCGACGTGTCGACGAAGTGAAAATCCGACGCCATCTCCTCACGCTGCGCGAACGCCGCGCCGTGTACCAGGAAATCGAGGCCGCCGAACTCACGCTCGATTTCGGAGAAGACGTGCGCGATCTGCGCATCGTCGGTCACATCGCAGGGGAGGATGAGGGGATTGTTCAGGCCGGCGGACAGCTCGCGAACGTTCTCTTCGAGACGCTCGCCCTGGTACGTGACCGCGAGGCGCGCTCCGGCGGCCGACGCGGCCTGCGCGATGGCCCAACTGATCGAGCGCTTGTTGGCCACGCCGACGACGAGGCCGGTCTTGCCGTTGAGATCAGTCATCGACAGAGCCTTCCATTCTCTGCCGATTTAACCACGAAATACGCTGTGTTGAAATGTGAGGCGGTCGCAAGCGGAGGCCGGGTCGCAGTCAGCGCGAGCGCTTCTTGCCGCCGCCGTGACGCGGCGGCTGACCGGCGCGGAACCCGCCGGGTGCGGGACCGCCGCGGCCGCCCTGTCCACGGCCGGGCCCCGGAGGCCGCGATCCGGCGAAGCGCGGTCCGCCGTGCGGACGGTTGCCGTTGCCGTTGCCAGGCCCTCCCGGGCGCTGCTGCTTCATGCGGGGATCGGCGCCGCGGAAATGCCCGGGGCCGCGCGTCGCCTGACGGATCGTGAATTCCGGCAGCCGCCGCTCTTCCTTCTGCCCTTCGATCCTCGGAAGCTGCGCTCGAATCAAAGGCCTGTGAACAGGACCCTCCTCGACTTCGACCGGTTCGTTCTCCGACTGGCTGACGGGAGCGGCCGCCTTCGCGAGCGGGGCCGCCGGAGGGACCTGCGCCGGGACCGCCGCGACGGCCGGCCTGGTCAACGTCGGCTGTGGCGCCGCTTCGACTACCGTTTCGACCGCTGCGTCCGCGGAATCCGCGTCGTTGTTGGCGTCGACCGGATCGCCCGCGACGCTGTCGGCTGCCGCGCCGTCCGCGGCCATGCCGTCCGCGGCCACGCCGTCCGCGGCCCCGTGACCGGCGCTCGAGAGGACGGGAGCCGCTTCCGAGTCCGGCATTCCCGCCAGCACTTCCTTGTACAGCGCCGCCGGTGTTTCCTTCTTGCGCCGCTTCGGGACCTTGCCGCCCTTGTACGCGTGCTCCGCGTCGCACGTCGTGCAGCGTGTCTGCCGGATGTCGTCTTCGATCATCGCCACGATCGCGTGATTGGTCAGCCGCCGTTCGCGCGGACAGTAGTCGTCCAATATGTCACCGAGACGCAGCGGGCGCTGCTCCATAAACTCTCCCGAGATTAACCGTGTAAGGCTGGAAAAAGGGCCGTTGGCCGTAGGTGTTGCGAGTGTACCAGAGACCCGATCGCCAGCGCAACAGTAATCGCGCCGGTGCCCGAGGTGGGGAACGCTGGAGGCATAGTCACTCTTCGCGGGGCTCCATTCGCTCTCGGGCCGCAGGCGCCGCGTCCCTTGGCCTGTCGATCCACGCGAGCGCCATCTCGAGCGTCCGGTCACGGCCGGCCAGCAGATCCGCGCGGACGAGCGGGACGACTTCGTCGGGAATCACGCCGCGCCCCTCGAGGCGCGTGCCCTCGGCTGTCACGAAGTCCCCATACGCGTGGATCAACACGTCCCCGTTCGGCATCTTGTCGAACAGCGCCGGCAGCGCCTGGCCCATCGACGGCTGGCCGAACACGCGCACGCGGCCGATCGACTGCATGCCTCCGGCGAAACACTCCGAGGCGCTTCCGCTCATCGCGTCGACGAGAATCGCGACCGGGCCCGCGTAGGGCTGCACCCGCTCCCCGGCGGCGCTCACGAGCCGCGGGTTCACGAAGAAACGCAGCTCGTTCTCGCGCGTCTTCATCACGCCGAGCGTCTTGCGTTCACCGACGAAGTGACCGGAGGTCCCCATTATCATCCCGGCCAACCCTCCGGGATTCCCGCGGAGATCGATGATGATACCGTCGAAGGCGCGGAATCGGTCCACCGCCTGCTGAAAGAGGGCGTCCACCGCGGCCATCCACACGTTGAACCGGATGACCCCCGCGGTCTTCCCGCCGGGTGTCTGCTTCTGCTCGCTCTCGACCCGCACGAACATCGTCGGCAGGCTGCCCACGGTAACCGGCTCACCCTTCTCGGGACGGCGTTCCAGCGAGAGCTTGACCGGCGCCCCCTGGCCGTTCTCGAACGCGACATCGACCGTCGACCCGACGCTCCCGCGCAGGCGTGTCTGTGCGATGCGCCACGCCTCGACGTTCAGGAGGCGATCGCCGGCCGCTTCCGGCGGAGCCGCGCTCGCGTCCGGACGGGCCCGGTGCTCCTCGCGAAGCCTGCGCAGCACATCGGCCATCGGCGTCCCGGCTATCGCGTCGACGCGCCAGCCCGGGCGCACCGCCGACGACGCAGGGCCGTCGACCCTGGTGACAAGCAACTCGCCGCCGACGAGCCTCACGTCGAAGCCCGGGTCGGCGCTGAGATCGGACGACCCGCGCGGCGCGTCGTGCGGCGCGTCCACCGACGACGGAATCAACGCGAAGTGCGACAGGCCGAGACGCCCGAGCATGTCGCGGACGACGGCGCGCAGCTCGCTATCGGATTTGGCCGCGGCGGCGCGGGGCCTGAGCTCGGCGCGCACGCCGTCCCAGTTCACGCCGTTCATCGTCTTGTCGAAATGGGAGTCGCGGATGGTCGTCCACGCCGCGTCGAACGTCTCGACGCCGTGCGGCACCTGCGCCGAGAGCAGCGCCGGGGCCAGCGCTGCCGCCGCAACCGCGAGGAGCCACGTCGATCGCCTCACTTGATGAGCGCCTTGATCTGGGCCGGCGGCGCGAACACCGACGGATCCACCGTGTCGAACTCGACCGCGGTCAGCGTGATGGTGTGCTGCACACCCATCGCCGACTGCTTCAACGTCGTCGGCACCAGCAAGCCGCCGTACTTCTTGTAGTCCGACTGGAACTGCGTGACGTTCATCGGCCCCATCTGGGACTCGCGGGTCCCGATCACGCCCGCCTTCAGGCTGGTCTTGACGTCATAGAACTCGAGATCCTCCCCTCCGGTCTTGCGGACGAGGCTGATCTTGTAGCACTGCCGCCCGTCGAACTCGACCTGGTCCACCGTGGTCATCGAGACATAGCGTCCGGGCTCGTGGAGATCGCTGTAGAAGTCGGCGTCGAACGCTTTCTCTTCGAGCTCCTTGCCCTCCGTCAGCCTCGGGCCGGTCATCGGGTTCAGGCTCCAGCCGATCTTCCCGTCGAACGCCTCGGTGATCTCGCCGATGCCGCCCATCGTGATCCTGACGAGCGTCTTGTTCGGCTTCGCGCCGAAGACCTCGAGCGTGCCGCTGATGCCGCTGCTCGGCACGTTCATCGTTCCGCTCGCACGGGACGACGAGTGGGCAAGGATTGCTTTCCGCCCGCCGACGGCCTCGAGGTATCGATCGATGATCGCGCGGGCCGGCGGCAGCTTGGCCGCGGTGGCGGTCTTCGCCGGAGGAGCGGCCGGCTTCGGTGTCTGCGCCGCCGGCGCCCCCTGGGCAAAAAGGGCCAGCCCGGGCTCCACGAGCAGGGACGACAGCGCGAGCGCGAGCAGAGACAAGGCTCGGCCCGGACGAGGATGACTGACGCGCATGCTGAAAAGCTCCTGTTCGTAGGTGGGGGGCTTCATCGAATCTTACTACACCTGAACTCGCAAACCGCTGACAGGCTTCTCTCTTCAGGGCCGGCGGGTTATCTGCGTGACGACGCCGAGGAGGTAGTGCAGCTCGACCTTATCTCCGGCTTCCAGACCGCGCGGCACGGCCTCCGGACCCATCCTCGCACGGCTCACCTGCCCGTCCGGGTCGTCCGGATCCACGAGGTAGACGTCCAGCGATATCTGCCCGTGAATGCTCACGGGCTGCACCTTCTTGACGAGCCCCGGCTTGGATCCTTTGATCATCTCAATGGTCAACCCGTAAGGAACTGAAGCTGACAAGTCCCAAAAAACCCAACTCCCAACTCCCAAAGTGTCTGGGGGTGAAAGTCACGGCGGAATACACCCAGCTGGGACGAGCACGCCTTGGAGTTGGTCACCAACCCCCAAGATACCTGATCGACCAGCTGGGTAAAACCTGCTGCGACTTTCACCCAGATCGCGTCACTCAAGCGGAGCATCGGTGCAATCTGTGGAATCCGTGCAATCCGTGGCCTACGCCAGTTGCCGTCCCCTGGTCTCCGGGATCCAGATCCAGGTCAGGGCGGCCAGCAGGAACGCGGCCGACGTCAGGAGCAGCGCGACGTGGAAGCCCCGCGTCTCGGCCAGCGAGCCGACGGCGAAGGGCGCCGCGGCGCTCGCAATGCGCCCCATGTTGTAGGTGAAGCCCTGCGCCCTCGCGCGGATCCCGGTGTGATAGATCTCGGCGGTGACGGCGCCGAAGCCGCTGAAGTATCCAGTGGCGAAGAACGCGACGAGCGGTCCGAGCACGAGGAGGCCCAGCGGCGCGCTGATATTCGTGTAGACGAAGACGAGGATCGCGGCCGTGACCAGGTAGACGATGTAGGTGCGCTTGCGGCCGACGGCGTCGCTGACGAACCCGAAGGTCACGTACCCGAACCACATCCCGATTTGCATGGCGAAGACGAAGGACGCCATGACGCTCGTCGAGAGACCCCGTCCGCCTGACGAGACGGGGAGCGACAGGTACGCCGGCAGCCACAGATTGAATCCCCACCAGGCGAACAGCGTGAACGCGTTCATGATCGTGACCGCGATCGTGAGCCGGAGCATCCCGCCGCGGAAGATGTCGCCGAAGCGTCCGCGGTCGGCCGGCGGCCGGGCGCGCGCGTCCCGCCACATGGCCGGCTCGCGCACGCTGTGGCGCACCCAGAGGGTCAGGAACGCGGGCAGGATGCCGACGAAGAACACCGCGCGCCACCCCCAGCGCGGCAGCACCAGCGCGGTGACGACGGCGGCCGCGCCGTAGCCGATCGCCCAGGCGCTCTGCATGAGGCCGAGCGCTTTCCCGCGGTGCTCGGCCGGCCAGGTTTCGCTCACGAGCGCGGCGCCGCTCGCCCACTCGCCCCCCATGCCGATGCCGAGCAGCACGCGGAAGACGGCCAGCTGCGCGATGTTCTGCGCGAGGCCGCACGCCGCCGTGAAGATGGAGTAGATGAGCACGCTGGCCATGAGCGCGCGCGTGCGCCCGTAGCGGTCGGCGACGACGCCGAAGAACAGCCCGCCGGCGGCCGAGGCCAGCAAGGTCGCCGAGCCCAGGATGCCGGCGACCTCCTTCGACATGCCGAGCTCCGGCATCATCGACTTGAGCAGGAGCGCGTAGAGCATCACGTCGAAGGAGTCGAGCATCCAGCCGAGCGCCGCGGCGATGAGGGCGCGGCGCGCATCGGCGTCTCCGGCGCGCCACCAGCCGAAGAGCGCCGTCACCGCGGAGCCCCGCCGACGGGGACAATCGCGATGCCCGCGTGCTCGAGGCCGGCGGCGAGCGCGCGCGTCAGCTCCGCCGCGCCGGGCGTGTCGCCGTGAATGCACAAGGTGTCGAGGCGCAGCGCGATCTCGGTGCCGTCCACGGCCGTGACCCGCCCGTCTTCGACCATGCGCACGGCGCGCCGCACGACCGTGTCCACGTCGTGGATGACGGATCCGGGCCGGGAGCGCGGCGTCAGCGAGCCGTCCGGCTCGTACGCGCGATCCGGGAATCCTTCCGACGCGACCGGGAGCCCGGCGGCCTGCCCCGCGCGAATCAGCTCGGACGCCGGCAGCCCGAAGAGGACGAGCGCCGGATCGAACGCACGGACCGCGCGCGCGATCGCGTCGGCGAGCGCCCGATCCCGCGCCGCCATGTTATAGAGCGCGCCGTGCGCCTTGACGTGCCGGAGCCGCACGCCTTCGCTGTCCGCGATCGCCGCCAGCGCGCCGATCTGATAGAGGACCAGGTCCTCGGCGTCCTGCGCGGTGACGCGCATCTCGCGCCGGCCGAACCCCACCAGATCCGGAAGCCCGGGATGGGCGCCCACCGCAACTGCCGCGTCGCGCGCGAGCCGCACGGTACGCCGCATCACCGCCGGATCCCCGCCGTGAAACCCGCACGCGACATTGGCCGACGAGATGCTGGCCATCACGGCGGCGTCGGCGCCGATGCTGTACGCGCCGAACGACTCTCCCATATCGCAGTTCAAATCAATCGTGCGCATGAATCTGGGTTCCACTGGGTTCCACAAGGTTCCGCGGGGTTCCGCAAGGTTCTGTTCAACGAGGTTCCGCTGGGTTCTGGGTTCTGGGTTCAGGGTTCGGGTTCTACGGGGTTCGGGACGCTGCGGAACCCTGCAACCCAGAACCCTGTGAACCTTGAACCCCGCGAACCCCGCGGAACAGAACCCTGCGGAACCTTGTGGAACCTGGCGGAACCCCGTGGAACCCCCTATTCACATTCGCAGCACCGCCGCCAGCGTGACGATCGCATCGAACAGGCTGCCGAGCCGCACGTTCTCGTTTTCCTCGTGCTGGTTGTTGTCGAAGTTCACGACCGGCACGAGGACCGCCGGGAAGCCGAGCGCATCGATGAAGCCGGCGATCGGGACCGCGCCACCCAGCGTCCGGAGCTGGACGGGCGGGGCGCCGTACGTCCGCTCGATGGCGGCGACGACGGCGCGGGCACCGGGATCGGTTGGCGAGGTGCGGAACGCGTGCATGACCGCCTCGCCGGCGTCGAGCCGCGCGATCTTCGAATGCGCGGCCCGCGTCGCGTCGTCCGGCTCGCCGTCCACCAGATGGTAGCCCTGGCGCCGGATGTGCGCCCGCACCTTGTCGAGGAGATCGTCCGCCCGGGTCTCCTTCACGAGCCGGATGTCCATCGCGGCGGTGGCGCGGTCGGGGATGATCGTGCGGGCGCCCGCGCCGACGTGCGACGAGACCAGGCCGCGGACGTTCAGCGTCGGCGACTGCAGCGCGTCCTGCAGCTTCGGAAACGCCCGCTCCGGCGCCGCGACGCCGAAGGTCCCCAGCATGCGCTCGGAGTCCTCGGGAACCGCGTCGAGGATCGCGCGCTCCGGCGGTCCCGGCGGCACGACGCCGTCGTAGAACCCTGCGACGGTCACGCGGCCGTCGTCGGCCTTCATCGACGCGAGCAGCGCCGCCAGTCGCATCGCGGGGTTCGGAATCCAGTTGCCGTAGTTGCCGCTGTGCACGCCCGCCCGCGGGCCGAAGACGGTCAGGTCGAACGTGACGATGCCGCGCGCGCCGAACGCGACCGTCGGGCGGCCGCTCGAGTGCCCCGGGCCGTCGAGAATGATCATCAGGTCCGCGCGCAGCCTGTCGCGGTAGCGCGCAATCGCCGGCACGAGGCTCGGCGAGCTGGCTTCCTCTTCGCCGTCGAGGATGACGTGGACATTCGACGTCGGCGTCAGCCCCGAAGCCTTCAGCGCGTCGATGGCGGCGCAGAGCGCGACGATTGGCGACTTGTCGTCCGACGCGGATCGCGCGTACAGCCGCCAGTCGTCTTCGAACGCCGTCGTCTTCCCTTCCGCATCGGGCACATCGCGGCCGTCCCGATCGATGCGTCCCGTGCGTAGCACCGGCGTGAACGGATCGGCCTGCTTCCAGGCCGCCGGCGCCACCGGCTGCCCGTCGTAGTGCGCGTACAGGAGCAGCGTCCGCTTCGCGCCCGGGACGTTCAGCTCGCCGTACACCAGCGGGTTGCCCGCCGTTTCGAGCCGCTCGGCCGTCAACCCGTGCCGCTGCAGCATCGCCACCAGGTAATCGGCATTGCGACGGATATTCGGCCTGTCCGCGGCGACGTTCGGGATCGACAGCAGCTCCACGAGCTCGGTGACAACCTGGCGCTGATGCGACGCCACCCACGCTCTGACCGTCGTCCTGAGATCCGGCTGCGCCACGGTCACCGACGTCACCGAGGCCACGATCGCGGCTGCGAGGAGGGTTTTCACCGACACAGACTACACAAGTCTGGGTTCCACTGGGTTCCACAAGGTTCCGCGAGGTTCCACTGGGTTCTGTTCCACGAGGTTCAGTTCCACGGGAGTTCCGCAAGGTTCTGTAACCCGCGGAACCTAGTGGAACCCTGTGGAACCCTTAAAACTCGATCAGTATCCCCGCCGACGGCACGATCGGGATCATCGATTCGAAGATCCTCGATACGCGCCCCGTGGCGGTGCTGACGCCCGGCGGGTTGAAGCGGACGTTGTCGCGGTTGAGCACGTTCACGATCTCGCCGAAGAGCGTCAGGCGCTTGCGCGACCAGTTGAACGTGCGGTTGACGCGGACGTCGACGCGCGAATAGTACGGCAGGCGCACTTCGTTGCGTGCCGAGGAGACGAAGTATTCGTCCCCCTGCCGGGTGTAGTAGCCGGGCGCGGGCACGTTGCTGCCGGCGCGCAGCTTCGCGCTCACGCTGGTGCGGTCCGAGATCCGGTGGAACACGTAGAGATTCAGCGTGTGGCGCTGGTCGAGATCGGCCCAGTAGGTCTCGCGGGTCCTTTGGTCGCTGACGCGATTGCGGCCGAATGAATACGAGAGCCATCCCGACACGCCGCTCGTGCTCTTCCGCTGCACGAGCAGCTCGACGCCGCGGGCGAAGCCGTCGAGGCTCTGTTGAAACGGCGCCGACGTCGAGCCGCGCACGACACGGCCGAGAACCAGCCGGGTCTCGGCGCCGGGACGGCGGAAGAACCCGTGCTCCTCCCGGTCGTACACCGTGACCTGCCATCGCATCGACTGGCCCAGGCGCTGCTCGAATCCCAGATCGTACTGGGTCGCGCGCTGCGCTCTCGCGTCGCGCTGTCCGAGTGAGCCAATGACCTGATCGAAGTCCGGGAACTGCCGATACACGCCCGCGCCGCCGCGAAGCGACATCGTGGACGTGAGCTTCCAGTCTCCCTGGAGCCACGGCGATGCCGTCGTCTCCCCCGTCAGGCTCCAGTGATCGGCGCGCGCGCCTGGCACGAGCGTCAGCGGGCCCGCCGACCAGCGCAGCTGCGCGTAGCCGCCGGTGCGCGTGGCACGTCCGCCGAACTCGTTGATGACCCGGTAGCGCCCCTGCGTGAACCGCTGGCGCATCCGGGTCTCGTCGGTCCACTCCGCCTGCACGCCCGCATCGAGCTGAAGCCCCGCGGCCGCGGTCAGGCTGGCATCGATCCGCCCCGCTCCCTGCGCGTCGTGTCCGTCGTCGAGCGTCGTGTCGTCGGCGGCGTGATTGCTGAATCGGTTGAGCGACGCGAGCAGCCGGCCCGTCAGGATGCCGCGCGGCGCGGTGTAGCGCCACGTGCCGATCGCGATCGCCGAGGCGTTGCGGCCGGTGAAGAAATCATCGGCGTCGAGATCCTGGCGGCGCTCCTCGAGCTTCGAGCGCCCGGCGATCAGGGTGAGCGTGGCGCGCTGCGCCGGCGTCATGTCGAAGACCAGTTTCGCCTGGGCGTCCGAGAAGCCGAAGTTGACCCCCTCCTCTTCTTCGTAGATCTGATCGACCACCAGGTCGAGATAGCTCTGCCGCGCCGACATCAGCCACGACCCGCGGCGCGCGCCGCCAAGCGGCCCTTCGAGCACGAGCGACGCGCTCGTGCCGCTCACGGCGACACGCGCCTGCCGGCGCTCCCGGGATCCCTCGCGCAGCCGGAAATCGACCTCCGCCCCGGTGCGGTCGCCGTAGCGCTGCGGGTAGCCGCCGTTCAGCAGCGTCACATCTTCGAGGACGTCGCTGTTGATCATCGCGACGGAGCCCGACGCCGAGACGTCTTCGACGGCGCGCACCGTGTGCAGCACAAACGGTGTCGAGAAGCCGTCGACTGTCATGTTCACATGGCTGAAGTGGCTGCCGCGGACGCTGAACTCGCTGCGGAGATCGTCCCCCGCCGCGACGCCCGGCAGCACCTGGACGGCCCGCAGCGGATCGTCGGCGAGCACCCCCCGCAGATTCTGGATGTCCGCGCTGCCGAGGACGTGCTGCGCGGCCACCGCCGGCTCGGCGGAGCGGAAGCGATCCGCCTCGACCGTGACCGTCTCCGTGTAGGTGCCTGTGCCCTCGCTGAGCGGGATCGTCACGGTGAGCGCCGCACGGCGCTCAACCTGCACGTCACGGCGGACCAGGATGTAGCCCACGACCGAGACGTAGAGCCGCCGCGCTCCGGCTTCGACACGCGGCAGCTCGAAGGCCCCGCTAGCGTCCGTCCGCGTGGACGGGCCGCCGTCCTCGACCAGCACGAGCACGTTCCCCAGACCGGCGCCCGTCCGCGCATCGACGACGCGGCCATGAATCGCGCCTGTTTCCTCCACCCCAGCGGCCCCGCCCTCCACCCCGGCCTCCACCCCAGCGCGCACAGAACGCCCTCTGACGGCTCCTGACAACGCGACCTCCGGGCAAACCAGCCCGGCAATCAGGGCGCACGCCGCGAGTCTCTGGCGGGTCATTGTGGTCGGCTTGCAGGCGTGACTCCGAGTGCGTTCGGAACGCGCGATCAGAATTGTGATCCAACCGACATTTCCGTGTCGGCCACCACTGTTTTCGACTGCCTGAACTCGACAAAAACCCAAGGAATCAGGCGGTACGCCGCTTGCTCTATTGGAGGGTGCAGGCGGCCTGAATATTTACGGCAGGGAGCCGTGAGTTGCTGGGGAGCCGGGTCGCCCGCAAATCCGCAAAGGGCATCGTCTCACGACGATGCCCTTTTTTTATTGTTCGATGCTTGCGGCGCGCTAAACGACCGCGCCCTCCGGATACTGCAGCGCGAGCCGAAGCTCCTTGGCGAGCGAATCCACCGTCGTTCCCGATCGCTTCCACGCCCCCTCGGTCTCGAACCGCAAATCTCCGATGCGACGGCCCCACGGCGCGATCACGCGGCCGATCGCGCGGTAGTCGGTGCGGTCCGCGTGCTCCTGGTCCAGCCGGCGCACGACCTCCGGCGCCACGCGGATGAACGCGCGAAGCGCGGTCGCGCTCTTGATGCTGTACTTCCGGCCGTTCCACGCCGCACCGAAGACCTGCGCGGCCTGCTTCAGGTAGTTCACGAAAAACTTCCTCGACTCCTCGCGGAACGCTTCCCCCTTGCGCCCCGGACCGAAGGCATCGGCGGCGAAGAGCTTCTTCAGTTCCTGCGCGAGCGGCGCCTGCGCGACCCGGCCCTTGCCCACGCCGAGCAGCTTGATCTCTCCGTGCAGCGGCGAGTCCTCGCGATCGTTCAGCGCGCGGACGATGTCGTGCGCCGCGGCGAGGCTGTCGTCGCTGTACAGCTGGCGCCCGGAGAGCGACACGAGATGCGACGGGTTGAGCCGCGTGTGCTTCGCGTTGATCGTCACGAACATCTGCACGACGTGATCGTCGGGAAGGCGATCGAAGATCACCGCCGGCACCGAGAACGGCTCGTCGCCGAAGCGGTCGATGTCGGCGTGCAGCGCGAGCAGCCGGTGCTGGCCGTCGATCGCCCGCAGGATCCCTTCACGTTCGGGCACCTTCAGCGTGCCGATCGAGCCGCCGTCCTCCATCGGCTCGAAGCGGAGCGCTTCGTCGCAGGAGATGATGACCGCGCCCGGGATCGACGGCAGATCGCGCGCCTGCCGGCACTGCTCGTAGTACTGCACCAGCTCGTCGATTTTCTTGCGGATGATCTGGCGCTGATACGCTTTCTCGTTGGCGCCGATGCGGCGCTCGAGCAGATCCCAGTTCACCTTTGTCGGCGTCGGCGCCTTTTTGCGTCCGCGGACCGGCTGCCCCTGCTCGCCGTAGCTGAGGACCTCGAAGCGGACGAGCTTGTCGATGTCGCTGGCGGAGAGGGAGGCCTGGTAGAACTGCACGCCGAACTGCTGCATCCGGATCGCGGCAACGCTAATCATAGGCTTTTACGGGGTTTAGGTAACGCCTGACTGTCCAAGGCGACGGCTCACGCCCCAATCGTGCCGCCCCCGAAGGCACATCTTATCTTTTTTTACTGGCTCGCGGGGCCCTCACCCCCACTCGCCGCGCTGCGGGCTCGAAGACTCGTTCCTCGCGCGGGCCGCAGGCGCTCTTGTTGCCGAAGAATCGCAATGGTTTGGGGCTAGGGGATTCGAGGATTCAGGGATTAGTGATTAGTGATTCGGAAGGGGGCGTCCTCCCCGACCACCAGGCGACGACCAGCTCCTTGACGATGGAGCAGACCAGCATGAAGGCCGCGAAGGCCACCAGCCCGGCGCAGGCCGCCCCGAAGCTCAGGCTCTTGTGAAGCCGGAGCGAGACCAGCCCGTACACCATCTCCACGTGGATCCAGTAGATGAACAGCGAGGAACGGCCGAGCTGCTGGAGCGGGCTCCACCCCGGGAAAAAGGGCGGGCGGGCGTTCCACGCATAAGCGAGAGCCAGCCCCGCCGTGACAATGCCGACGCGCAGCAGGAAGAACGCCGGTGAGCTGCCCCAGAACTCCGACCGGGCGTATGGGCTGGGGAGATACGAGGCCGCGTAGGCGCCGAGCGCCAGCGCCGCGCCTCCCGCGAAGAGCCGCACCTGGAGGCGCGTTTCCACGTCGCGATCGCGCACGCCGTCCAGCAGCACGCCGGCCAGGCCGCCGGCGAACAGGAACCCCGCCCAGGGGAAGATGCAGAAGCTCGTGAGCCCCCGAATCGGACGGATGTAGGCCTCGAGCGGATCGGGCAGCGGGTCGAGGAGCGGCGTGACACGCACGATCGGCGTCAGCAGCCCGATGGCCAGGGTGGTTGCGGCAAACGCCACGACACGCGCGCGCGGCGTGCGGAAGGCCCCCCAGAGCGCGGCCGCGGCCGCGATCGAGGGCCCCATGATATTGAGGATGTCCACCTTGAGCAGGGATTTCGGCGACCCCATCCCCAGGACCCAGGCCTGCACGCGAAACAGGAAGGCCAGGACCAGGACCCAGAGACCGCGCCGCACGACCGCCGTGGATGCCGTGCGCACGTCGCCGGTCCGGCGGAGCTTGGATCCGGCCGAGAGCGCAACCGTGACGCCGGCGAGGAAGAGGAAGAGCGGCGCCCCGAATCCGGCGACGATCATCAGCCATCGAAACGCCGACCCCTCGCGCGCGTCGACGCGCGTCCAGCTGTCGAGGGTGTGCGCCTCGATCATGATCAGGACCGCGAGGCCGCGCATCCAATCGAGGTATCCACGCCGCTGGCTGGCGTCGCTCATCGTCCGCGCCGGACGTCAGACGCCTGTCGCCACTTTGAACGTGACTTTCAGCTCGATGTCCTGCCGCATCGAGTGCCACACGGAGCAGTATTTTTCTCTGGAGAGCTCAATCGCGCGCTCGACCTTGGCCGTAGGCACGTCGCCGGTGATGGCGTAGTGGAGGGCGATCGCCGTGAAGCGGTGGGGATCTTCGGAAGCGCGGGCGCCGGTGAGGTCCACGCGCAGGCCGCGCAGGTCGTTCTTGCCCTTCTTGAGGACGTGCACGACGTCCATCGCCATGCAGCCGGCCAGCGCGAATGCGAGCGCCTGCATCGGCGAAGGGCCGGCCTTGGCTTCGCTGTCGAGGGTCATCGTGACGGCGCCCGACTTGCCCGCCAGGACCAGGTCGTGTTCCCAGATCAGCTCGATGACCGTGGACGGTTTCGCGGGAGCGGCCTGATCCGGCATAGCGCATTTTAGCGCTTCGCTTTCGCCTGCTTGCGCGTCGACAAGCGACACAGCGCGCTGCGGGCGCGGCCAGCTTCCAGCTGCCAGCCTCCCGCTTCTCGCTGGGAGCTGGTGCCAGCTGGCTACGCTGTCATCGATCGCTGCGGCTGGCTGCGATGAAAGAAGCTCGAGACCGCAAGCCATCCGAGCGGCAGCACGATCAGGAGGTAGGTCAGGTACTGGCCGTAGATGCCGTCTGGGCCGTAGGCCTCGGTCGCGTCGTGCAGCGGCTGGCTGTTGGGGAACACGTTCGCCTCGGCGAGCTCGTGGAAGCCGTAGATGAGGAGCTGCACCACGAAGACGAGGAGGAACACCGCGGTGACCTGGAAGAACCGCGAGAGGTTCACGCGGTACCCGTAGCGCGACCACAGCCAGGCGACGGCCGCGGCGCACAGCGTGCCGGCCGCGGCGCCCGCGACGATCTGGGCGGACTGCACGGTGAAGATCAGCTGCGTCATGAGGAGGGCCGTTTCCATCCCTTCCCGCGTGATCATCAGCAGGGTGAACCCGAACACTCCGAGGAACGCGGCGCGGCCGACCCTCTGCGACGACACCTCGAGCCGGCCCTCGATTTCCTTCTTCATCCGCTTCCCCGCCCGCAGCATGTGCATGGTCAAGGAGGCGACGAGCAGGGCGGCCACCAGAGCGAGCATGCCTTCCCAGAGCGCCTGGTTGTTGGCCTGGGCCAGCAGAAACCCGGCGGCAATGCTCAGCAGCACCGACACCACGATCCCCCAGTGAACAGCCGGGAGAAGCGCCTGACGCCCTGTTTTCTTCAGGTACGCCAGGCTGATAGCGACAATCAGGAAGGCTTCGAGCCCTTCCCGTAGAGTTATGACGAAGGCCTGCAGCATGGGAGGAACCCCGTTCAAAATGCGACTGATCTCGTTTTCAGAGCCTATCTCGGGGATATCCGACCAGTCAAGTCGGATATGAGGCCAGCTTCCCGCTTCCGCGTCGTCCCAGCTTCCCGCTCGAAGAGCCCGAATGTGAATCAGGTACCATGACGCAATGCTCAGGAAGCTCACCATTGTTGCGGTTCTGCTCCTCTCCATCACGACGCTCCGCTCCCAGCAGCCGCCGGATGGCGCCTTGCTCGAGCGCGCTCGCGCCCTGCACAAGCAGACGCCGCTCATCGACGGCCATAACGACTACCCGTGGGCTCTTCGGGAGAAAGCGCAGCGCAACCTCCAGAAGCTCGACATCTCCCGGCCCCAACCGTCGATCATGACCGACATCGCGCGCCTCAGGGCGGGCGGCGTCGGGGGGCAATTCTGGTCCGTGTACGTGCCGGCCGATCTGGCCGGGCAGACCGCCGTCACCGCGACGCTCGAGCAAATCGACATCGTCCATCAGATGGTGAGCCGCTACCCGGAGACGTTCGAGCTCGCGCTCACGGCCGACGACGTCGAGCGGATTTTCAAGAAGGGAAAGATCGCCTCGCTCATCGGGATGGAGGGCGGTCACTCGATCGACAACTCGATCGCGGCGCTGCGGATGTTCCACCGGCTGGGCGCGCGCTACCTGACGCTGACCCACTCGAAGAACACCGCGTGGGCGGACTCTGCCACCGACGAACCGAAGCTCGGAGGCCTGTCGGCATTCGGCGAGGAGATCGTGCGCGAGATGAACCGGCTCGGCATGCTCGTCGATCTCAGCCACGTCTCGCCCGGCACGATGGACGATGCGATCCGCGTCAGCGAGGCGCCGGTGATTTTCTCGCACTCGTCGGCGCGCGCCGTGAACGACGTCCCCCGCAACGTGCCCGACGCCATCCTGCAGCGGCTCCCGAAGAACGGCGGGGTCGTGATGGTGACGTTCGTGCCGGGGTTCCTGTCGCCGCAGGTCGCGGCGTGGACGAAGCGGCAGACCGACGAACGACGCGAGCCTGATCGTGAGGACCCACGAGGACGCCAGGGAGATAGCCGCGGGCATCGCGGCCTGGACGAAGGCGAATCCCGCACCTCGCGCCGTCCTGACCGAAGCCGCCGATCACATCGATCACATCCGCAAGGTCGCCGGCATCGACCACATCGGCCTCGGCGGGGACTTCGACGGCATCGACAGCGTCGTCCAGGGGCTCGAAGACGTCTCGACGTACCCGGCGCTGACCGCGGAGCTGCTGCGGCGCGGCTACAAAGACGACGAGATCAAGAAGATCATCGGGCAGAACGTGCTGCGCGTGATGCGCGAGGCGGAGAAGGTCGCGAAGAAGCTGCAGGCGGAGCGAGGGCCGTCAACGCTCGTGCTGGACGGGAAGTAGAGATCAGGAGACAGGAGACAGGAGACAGGAGACAGAGCGCCTGCGGCCCGCGCGAGGATAGCGAGTCTTCGAGCGCCGCAGCGCGAGCGAGTGGGGGTGGGGCTCCACGAGCAGTAAAAAATGCCATCAGCGACGATACCCGGAATCACGGCCGCTTCTCTGGTGATCAACCTCTTGTTGACCGCGATGTTCACCTCCGCTGACCCCGCACGCATCGTCGCGCTGGGGGACTCCACGACCGCGGGCACGCCGGGGTTCAAGTCGCCCACCGAGGCGCCGCCCAAGGGCCGCGGCGACGAAACGAGTCAGTACGCCTACTGGCTGATGAAGGCGCACCCGGAGTGGGAGGTCCTCAACCGCGGCGTGAACGGCGAGCGCAGCGACCAGATCCGCGCGCGGTTCGAGCGCGACGTCGTGGCGGCGGCCCCGAAGGCGGTGGTGATCATCGCGGGGGTCAACGACGTCTACCAGGGGCGCCCGGTCGAGCACGTCGTCGAGCAGCTCCGCGCGATGTACGCGCGCGCCGCGCAGGCCGGCATCCGCGTCGTGGCGGGATCGATCATCCCCTACAACACGGCGACCCCGGAGCAGAACGCGCGCATGCGGCAGATCAACGCGTGGGTCCGGGACCAGCCGGGGATTGTTTTCGTCGATACCCGCGCGGCGGCGGCGGCCTCCGACAACGCCGACCGGCTGTTCGATTCTCCGGACGGCCTGCACCCCGGCGCCGCCGGCTACCGCCGCATGGCCGAGGCGATCGGTCCCGTGCTGGAACGGGCCCTGCGCTAAAGTCGAGCGCCGTTCATGATTCATGACCTGACACCGCCCGGGTGCCCCCTGGGGGGAGGGGTCAGGTCATGAATCATGAACGGCGGGTTGAATCGGCGTCCCAGGAACGGGACTCGGGTTGTATCCTGTTGAGAACGCCTGCCGGTGATACTCTCGAATAGCCGGGGGTTTTTCCGGCCCGTCCGTGGAATGGTTTCTGCACAAAGAGCCCAGAATGTTTATTCGAACACTACTTCCAGTCCTCGCCGCCGCGCTTCCAGTCCTCGCCGCGGCCACCGTGCTCCTCGCCCAGGACAAGCCGCCGGCGGCCGCGCAGGACCCGCAGAAGAAGTTCAGGGTCTCGACCAACACCGTCGCCATGTACGCGACCGTCACGGACTCGGACAAGCGGCTCGTCACCGATCTCGTGGAAGAGGATTTCGAGATCTACGACAACGGCAAGCTGCAGACGATCACGTCGTTCGACAACAAGCCGCTGCCGATCACGGTCGTCGTGATGCTCGACACGAGCGGCAGCATGACGGTCGCGCTCGACCTGGTGAAGGAGGCCGCCGAGGAGTTCCTGATGCGCCTGCTGCCGGAGGATCAGGGCATGGTCGGCGCGTTCAACGACAAGATCCAGTTCATCCCGGACGGAGAGTTCACCAGCAGCCGCGATGTGTTGATCCGTGCGCTCAAAGACCTGGACTTCGGCTACCCGACGCGGCTGTACGACGCCGTCAATCAGAGCATGGCGCAGTTGAAGGGCATTCCGGGACGAAGGGTGGTACTGGTCTTCACCGACGGCGACGACAACGCGAGCAAGGTCGGGTCGGGCGAGATGACGGACCGTGCCCGCGTCGAGGAAACGATGATCTATTCGGTCGGCCTCGAGACGGTCTACCACAACGGGCAGCAGCGCGTGCGATCGTCGCCCGACCGCGGGCTGAAGAGGCTCTCGGAAGAGACCGGCGGCGGGTTCTTTCTCTTGAAGAAGACGGACGAGCTGGGCCCGACCTTTACCCGCGTCGCGCAGGAGCTGCACAGCCAGTATGTGCTCGGCTTCAGCCCGCAGCTCCTCGACGGGAAGATTCACAAGCTCGAGCTGAAAATCAAACAAAAGCCGTCAATGACCGCGCGAGCGCGTAAGAGTTACGTGGCGACGACCGAAACGGTGACAGAACGGTGACGCGCTAAACCTTTGCGGTGTAGGGGTCGTCTAAGCTGGTGAAAGGACGGAAACTACATCATGATCGACCTGGACTTCTCGAGCAATGCGGACGCCCTCGTGGCGATTCTCCTGGCAGTGGCGATTCTCGCAGTGACATTTGTGTAAGCGGAGTTCTCCCGCCGGATCTTCCGCCGGAAGGCGGAAGCCACAACGAAGTACACCGCAGAAGCCACGAACAACTTCTCCTCATTGACGGAGCGTCGAGCTGATCCCCGCATGTGGGATTAGCCGATCGCTCGCGTCAATCACCCGCCGTCCCGAGCGGCCTGCGACCTGCAGCGCCGGCGTCCCTCACGCGCCAATGTTAGAATCGCGGGGCTCTCCATGCCGGGAGAGGTATCGGGAGAAGCGCACATGCGGCCACTCAGTCTCGTTGTCTGCACGGCGGCGATGATGGCGTTCATTCCTCAGGCTCCAGGCGATCGTCCCGCATCCAATCCGCGAGGCACGCGATCGCCCGTGCTGGCGCGCAACGGTCTGATCGCCACCAGCCAGCCGCTCGCGTCCGCCGCCGGGCTGCGCGTCCTGCAGCAGGGAGGCAACGCCATCGACGCGGCGGTCACCGCCGCGGCGGTCCTGTCCGTTGTCGAGCCGACGATGAACGGCGTCGGGGGAGACCTGTTCGCGATCGTGTACGACGCGAAGACGAAGCGCGTGAGCGCGCTGAACGCGAGCGGGCGCTCGGCGGCCGCGGCGACACCGGACGAATACCGGCGCCGGGGCTTCGAGGCGATCCCGTATCGCGGCGCGCTGTCGATCAGCGTGCCGGGGGTCGTGGACGGCTGGCACGAGCTGCTCGCGCGCTACGGCACGCTGAAGCTGGATCGCGCGCTGGAGCCGGCGATCGCGTACGCGCGCGAAGGCTACGCCGTCCCCGACATCATCGCGACGCAGTGGAAGGACGCCGAGCCAATCCTGTTGAGCGACCCGGCGGCAACCGCGACGTTCCTCCCCGGCGGCCGCGCCCCCGCGGCGGGTGACGTCTTCCGCAACCCTCGCCTCGCGGCGACCCTCGAGCTCATCGCCAGGGACGGGCGCGACGCGTTCTACAAGGGGCCGATCGCCAAGGCCATCGCCGACGACATGCGCCGCCGCAAGGCGCTCCTCACCGAGGCCGACTTCGCGGCGAACCGGCCCGACTGGGTCGAGCCGATCTCGACGACCTACCGGGGCTACGACGTCCTGGAGATGCCGCCGAACACGCAGGGCGTCGTCGCGCTCGAGATGCTGAACATCCTCGAGGGCTTCGATCTGAAGTCGATGCGGCACAACTCCGCCGAGTACCTGCACCTGCTCGTCGAAGCCAAGCGCATCGCGTTCGCCGATCGCGATGCGTGGCTCGCCGATTCCACGGCCGTGCCCCCCGAAGCGCTGAAGCGAATGCTGTCGAAGGCCTACGCCACGGAGCGCCGCCGGCAGATCAATCCGCAGCAGGCCGCGAAGGCGTACGATCCGCTGACGATCGGGGGATCGGCGCAGACGCCGGTCGAACCGCCGCAGGCCCGCGGCGACACGATCTACATGACCGTCGCCGATCGCGACGGCAACGTCGTTTCGCTCATTCAATCGATCTTCGAGAACTTCGGCTCCGGCATCGTCGCCGGCGAGACCGGGATCGTCCTGCACAACCGCGGCAACCTGTTCTCACTGAAGAGCGGCCACCCGAACGTGCTCGTGCCGGGCAAGCGGCCGTTCCACACGCTCGTCCCCGCCATGGTCATGAAGGACGGGCGGCCGTGGCTGTCGTTCGGCGTGATGGGCGGCGACATGCAGCCGCAGGGGCACGTGCAGGTGCTGCTGAACCTCATCGACTTCGGCATGAACGTCCAGGAGGCGGGAGAGGCGGCGCGGTTCCGCCATTCCGCCGCCGGGCTCGCGCTCGAGTCCGCCATCTCCCCCGAGGCACGATTCGGCCTCAACCAGCGCGGGCATTCGCTCGTCACGCAGATCGGAATCTTCGGCGGCTACCAGGCGATCCTGTTCGACCCGAAGACAGGCGTGATGATGGGCGGGTCCGATCCGCGGAAGGACGGCCTGGCGATAGGATACTGAAATCCCTAATCCCTGAATCCCTAATCCTTGAATCCCCGATCCCTCATCCTGAACTGATTCGGGATCAGGGATCGGGGATTAGGGATTTCGCGCTTTCAACAACCCCTGAATCTGCGCCAGCGCGGCGCGCTCCTGGGCCGACACCTTCCCCAGCCCCAGGACTCCGCCCGACGCGGCGGCGATGCTCTCGCAGTACTTCATGAGATCGTCCGGCGACAGATCGCGTATTTCCGGGGATCCGGCCGCGATCATCGCCATGATGATGCGCCCGCCGCGCGTGAAGACGTGCTGCGGCGGCTTGTGCGCGAGCCACTCCTTGAGTTGACGATCCGCGGCGCTGCCTTCGGCGATGTCGCGCCTGCGCGCCAGGTCGAGGATCAGCTTCCGCTCTTCCGGGCTGACCGACCCTTCCGCCCACGCGACGTGAAGGACGGGGACGAGGGGCAGCAGTTTGAGCGTGTCGGGCGCGAACCCGAGATCCTCGAGATCTTTCAGGAGCTCCGGATCGCGGAGCCCGCTCCGGTCGCCGAGGTCTTTGTGCGCCTGCTCGGCCGCCTTGGCCTTCCGCATCCGCTCGAGGAGCTCCAGATCCTGTTTATGGAAGTAGTCCTCTTCGTTTCCCCGCTTCTCCATCACGCCTCCCGTGTATCAGCCAAGCCTGAATTGTAGCGCAGGGGGTCGCTCGCTGCGCTCGCGGAAGGGCCGCGCTCGCTGCGCTCCCGCGGTAGGGGCCTCGGCGCTGCGCGCCTCGGTAGGGGCCGGCTCACTCCGTTCGCCGGTAAAGGTAGACGACTCAGTCCCTGTCGTCGCCTCGCTTGCCGACGCGAATGGTCGCGAGGCCGGTTCGTGCCTCGATCGCCTCGATGACGCGCGCGACGAGAGGTCCGTCGGGGCGGAGCATCACGAACTCGGCGTTCGTGCGCACGCTCACCCAGTCGCGATCTCCCCTCAGGAACCCGAACATCCCGCCGTCCATCTTGACGATCGGAAGGACGGCGCCGGTCGGGCCGACCCATTGAGGCTCGCGCGAGCGCGAGTAGAAGATCGCGATCACCGAGGCATACGGCACCGTCTTGATCGCGCCGCTCCCGTCTTTCTCCGGCAACTCGAGCGCGTCGCGGGTGAGTTGCAGCGAGGTCTCCTGTTCGCTCGCCTTGGTCCCGACCAGGACAACGAGCCGTACCGGCGCAAACGTCATCGACGGGAGGATGGGACGCGACTCGGGGCTCGGTGTGACTGGTGCCGGGCTGGATTCCCGCTCCGCATTCGCCATGCCGCGCAACGGTGGTGGGGACACCGGGGTCGCGGCGGACGGCGGCGGCGATCCGCGCCGCGCGGGCTTCTCGATAGCCGCGGCTGCGGGCGCCTGGACCGGAGGCGTAGTCTCGGGCGCGGCGGCGGCGGTTGCAGGAGGCGCAGCCTCGGGCGCGGCGGCAGCCGGTGCCACAGGCGCGGCCGTCGGTGTCGGCGCGGGTGTGTCGCTCTGGAAAGGCCGCCGCAGTGTCACGAACAGCGCGGCGCCAATCACCAGTACCGCGAGGACGCCCACCAGGCCCGCATAGGATTTCATCGGCGCGCGCGTCTGTCCGCCGGCCCGGGGCGGCGACGCGGGCGGGTTCGCCGCGACATATGCCGATGCGGACGGCGGTCCGGCGATCGGGATGAACACCGGTGCGGGCGGCACAGCCGGGGGCCGGGCCGCGGCCGCAGGCGGCAGCACGGGCGGGCGCACCGGAGGCGGAACGGCTTCCTGCGGGATCGGCATCGAATCGGGGCCGACGGTCAAGTCCGGATCCGCCGTCACGCTGCCAATCGCGAGCACCGAGGTGACCTCGGTCGCCGGCGCAAGCTGCGCCGACAGCATGAGCGCCGAACGGAACTCGTCAGCCGTCTGGTACCGCAGCTCCGGTGGCTTCGCCAGCGCGCGTTCGAGAATCTGCTCGCACCAGACCGGAAGCTCCGCGCGGACCTGCCGCAGCGGCGTCGGTGCATCCTTGAGCTGCTTCTGCGCCATCGCCGCGGCCGTGTCCGCCTTGAACGGCAGATGGCCCGTCAGCATCCGGTAGAGGATCACCCCGACGCTGTAGAGATCGGCGCGGCCGTCCACCTCGTTTCCCAACACCTGCTCCGGCGCCATGTAGGCAGGCGTGCCCATCATGTAGCCGTCGTTCGTGAGGTGCTCGGTCCCCACCATCCTGGCGATGCCGAAGTCCATGACCTTGACCACGCCCGACTCGGACAGAATCAAGTTGGCGGGCTTCATGTCGCGATGGACGATCCCGACGCGATGCGCGTGACCGAGCGCGTCCAGCACCTGCGCGACGAGGTACGCCGCGCGCTCGAATGGCATGGGCCCGGCGCGCTCCGACAGCTTGTCGAAGGTCTCGCCGCGCACGAACTCCATCACCATCAACAGCTGATCGCCGTGCTGGCCGAGCTCGTAGAGGGTCGCGATGTTGGGATGGTTCAGCTTGGCGAGCGTGATCGCTTCCGCGCGGAACCGCTTCAGCACGTCGGGCTCGCTGACCCCGGGATTCAGCACCTTGATGGCAACGTCCCGTTCGAGCGACTGGTCGACGGCCATGTAGACCGTGCCCATGCCGCCGCGGCCCAGCCGTGCGACGATGCGGTATTTGCCGATCGTCTCGCCAATCATCGGATCTGCAGTAACCCCCCAAAAGGGGCAGTGTCCTATAGCCGCTTCCCCCGCCTTCGCGCGTCTGGGTCCAGCGCGCTACGGCGCGGCCTCGCCATAGCTTGTCGCCTCGTGCCCATCACGCGACAAGCGACGGCGGGCAGCTTCCCGCTCCCAGCTCCCCGCGTGCAGCTTCCAGCTGGACGTTCGCGATAAGCTTACAACCCGAAATGCCAATCCTCCTCTCGGAACAGGACGTCCGCATCGTCCTCTCGATGGACGACCTCATCGGCGCCATGGAGGCGGCGCTGGTGGCGTTTTCGGCCAACCACGTCGCGCAGCCGCTGCGCACGGTCATCGAGGTCGGCCTGCAGAAGGCGTTCTTCGGTGTCATGCCCGCGTGCATTCCCGAGTCGGCGTCCGCCTACGTTCGGCAGGAGCCTTCGCGAACTGCGGCGAGACCCGGCCAAAGCCCTGGCGACGGCGGGGCCCTTGGCGCGAAGCTCGTCACGGTCTTCGGGAGCAACCCGGCGGTCGGCCTGCCGACGCACCTGGCGACGATTGTCCTCCTCGACTCGATGACGGGCGAGCTCCTCGCGGTGATGGACGGACGCTACATTACGGAGGCCCGCACGGCGGCCGTGTCGGCGGTCTCGACGAAGCTGCTCGCGCGCGAGGGCGCGGGCGTGCTGGCGATGATCGGATCAGGCGTGCAGGCGCGCAGCCACGCCGACGCGATCGGCCGCGTGCGTCCGCTCCGCGGCGTGCGCGTCTGGAGCCCGAACGCCGAACGCCGCGGCGCCTTCGCGCGGGAGATGCAGCCGCGCACCCAGGCGCCCATCACGCTGTGCGAGTCGGCCCGCGACGCCCTCGACGGCGCCGACATCGTCGTGCTCGCCACGTCGGCGCGCGAGCCGGTCGTCCGCAGCGAATGGATCGGCGCCGGCGCGCATGTCTGCGCCGTCGGCGCGTGCAGGCCCGATCAGCGCGAAATGGACTCGGCGCTGGTGTCGCGCGGGCGTCTGTTCGTGGATTCGAGAAGCGGCGCGTTGAGCGAAGCGGGCGACGTGCTGCTCGCGATGAAGGACGGCGCCGTGAGCATTGCCGGGGAGCTGGGCGAGCTGGCCGCGGGCCTCGTCGCCGGCCGCGGGTCCGCGGACGAAGTGACGATCTTCAAGTCGCTCGGAATGGCCGTGGAGGACGTGGCGGCCGCGCACCTCGCCTACGTGAAGGCGGCGGAGCGCGGCCTGGGCCGGGGGTTCGTTATCTGAGAAAAACGCTGTCAACTCCCAAAAAAACCAACTCCCAACTCCCAAAGTGTCCGGGGGTGAAAGTCGCGGCGGATTGCACCCGGCTGCTACGAGGCATGCGCCTTGGGAGTTGGTAGTTGGACGTTGGGCGTTGTCAGTCGCCTACTTGCCTCTGCGCCGTTCGGCCCACCGCTTTTTCATCATCTCCGAGATCCGCTTGCGCGCTTCGGGCGACATCTTGCGGCGCTTCTTCTTTCGTCCGGAGACGATATCCGCTGCGGCGCTGGCACCTGCCCCGGCGGCGGTGGCGGCTGCCGATGCTTTGACGCCCGCCCGCTTGCGGAGCTTGGCGGCCTGGGCGGTCAACGCGGCCAGTCTGTCTTTCGTGTGGCTGATTTCACGTTCGAGTCCGCCGATGGCCCAGCCTATCAACTCGGCGGACTTAATCAGCACGTCCTGGTTTTTTCTCGGTCGCCCTGGGGGCATGCAATCCTCCTCGATTCAGTGTCACGCTCGCGCGCCTGCGGTGCGGCGCTGAACGGCTATCATAGTCCGATGAACCCGCGGCGGCCAACGGGTGCACGCGATCGCCGTCTCCGTCGTGCGGCGGCTGCGGTGCTCATCTCCATCTTCGCGCTGCCACTCACCTCTGCCGCGACGCAGGGCCCGGGGGCCGTCCCGGCCACGGCGCTGCGCCTGCAGGCCCTCGATCTCGCCTATAACCTCGATCACGATCAGGCCATCGATCTTCTGCGCCGCGCCGTCGCGCTCGCGCCCGAGGATCCCGCTCCGCACCGGTCGCTGGCGAGCGTGCTGCTGCTGAACATGCTGTTTCGCCGCGGCGCGGTGACGGTGGATCACTATCTCGGATCGTTTTCGCGCTCGAGCGTCGATCTGCCAAAACCGCCGCCGCAGGCCGACGCCGAGTTCCGCCGCCATGTCGAGCGCGCCGTCGCGCTCTCGGAGGCGCGCGTCGCCGCCCGGCCGAAGGACGCGCAGGCGCACTACGATCTGGGATCGGCGCTCGGCCTGCGGGCGTCGTACGTCGCGACGATCGAAGGCAAGATGCTCGCCGGGTTCACGGCGGCGCGCCGATCGTTCACCGAGCACGAGCGGGTCCTGGACCTCGACCCCTCGCGCAAGGACGCCGGGCTGGTCGTGGGGACCTATCGCTACGTCATCTCGACCTTGTCGCTGCCGATGCGCATGATGGCGTACGTCGCCGGGTTCGGCGGCGGCCGCGAGCGCGGCGTCCAGATGCTCCAGGAGGCCGCGGCCTACCGGGGCGGCGCGAACCCTTCCCGCGACGCGGTGGCCAACGACGCCGCCACGGACGCCATGTTCGCGCTCATTCTGGTGTACAACCGGGAGCGCCGCTACGACGACGGCGTGCGCGTCCTGCAGGAGCTGCGGCGGCTCTACCCGCGCAACCGGCTGCTGCTGCTCGAAGCCGGGGCGACGGCCCTCAGGGGCGGCAAAGCTCAGCAGGCCGACGACCTGCTGACCGAGGGGCTGGCGATGCTCGCCACCGAGCGCCGCGAGCGGATGCCCGGCGAGGAAGCGCTGTGGCGCTACAAACGCGGCGCCGCGCGTGCCGCGCTCGGCCGGGTTGACGCCGCCCTCGCGGATCTCAACGCCGCCACCGCGGCCGGCGCGCAGGCCTGGGTCAACGGCCGCGCGCGGGTCGAGCTCGGCCGCCTTGCCCTCAAGCGCGGCGACCGGGCCACGGCGGCCCGGGAGGGGAGCGAGGCGCGGACATTGTGCGAGCGGGGCAACGATCCGGTGTGCGTCCAGGACGCGCGGGCACTTCTGAGGAGCTCCAATGGCCGGTAAGGTGAAGACCTGGGTCTGGGTCGTGCTCGCCATCGTCGTGATCGGCATCCTCGGCGTGATCGCGATGGCCGGCGTCGGGTTGTACTTCTTCTCGCAGCACATCGATTCGAAGGCGGCGTCTCCCGCGGAAGCGGCGCGCGACTTCGAGCAGGTCACCACCCGGTTCACCGGCCAGAAGCCGCTCATCGAGCTCGACGACCGCGGCCGCTACCTTCGATCCCATACCGACCGTCAGCCGGTCCCCAACGCGAAGTCTCCGGACGAGCTGCACGTCATGGCGTTCGATCCCGACGAGGGCCACATCGTGCGCGTGAGCATCCCGTTCTGGCTGCTCCGGATGAAGATGCAAGGGTCGGCCATTGACCTGAACGGCAACCGCTTCGACCTCGAGGACATGAAACTGACGGTCGAAGACCTCGAGCGCTTCGGACCCACTCTGATCGTCGATCACCGCTCGACCTCAGGCGAGCGGGTGCTCGTGTGGTCGCAGTGAATCCCTAATCCCTAATCGCTAATCCCTGAATCCTCGAACCAAGGATTCAAGGATCAGGGATTAGGGATTAGCGATTCACTGTCCTCATCCGGCCGCACCCGTGTCCGCTGTCCAAGACGGGTGGGCCGGCCAGCGGCGCCCTTTCTTCGAATTTGACCACAATCCCTCCGGGCGCACTTCTTGCGCATTGACGGGTGGAGCGCCGACCCGCGAAGGGCGCTGTCAACCGGAGGCCCACATGAAACGCTTATTCGTGATACCCGCACTGGCCGTCACCGCGCTCGCGCTGGCCGTTCCCGCGCACGCGCAGTCGCCCGGATGGCGGGACAGCGATCGGCTCGGATACGCGCAGCGGTCTGTACCTCGATGCGCGCCAGGCCGCGTACGACAACGGTTTCCGCGAAGGGATCAAGCGGGGAGAGCACGACGGCCGCAGGAACGACGCCTTCGCGTTTCAGGACGAGCGCACGTTCCAGCGCGCCGACAAGGGTTATCACCGGGAGTACGGCCCGCTCGACCGCTACCGTGTGGCGTTCCGGAGCGGCTACTCCGCCGGGTATTCGGACGGCTACCAGCGCTACGCCAGGAACTACGGATACGGCCCGGACTCGCGTCGCGATTCGCGGGGACCTGCCTATTCGAACGCGTATCCGGGCTATCCGAACGCGTATCCGGGCTATCCGCCGCAGTCGCGCGGGTACGGCAGCCCGGCATTCCAGAACGGCGTGAACGACGGGTTCGAGAAGGGCGCCGAGGACGCGCGCAAGAATCGGTCGTACGACCCGCTTCGCCACTCATGGTATCGCTCCGGCGATCGCCACTACGAAGGCCGCTACGGGAACCGCGAATCGTACAAGGACGTCTACCGGCAGGGGTTCAAGGACGGCTACGACCGGGGGTACCGGGAAGGGCGATACCGGTAAACGAGCGGGGCGAGAACGACGAACGACGAACGACGAACGAACGGAGAACCAAGAACCAAGAACGTTCAGAAATGTAGAAACTTCCTCATTCGCGCCAAGAACGAGGCCGGCGCGTCGGCGACCGCGGTTCCCGGCGACGCGCTCCGGACTCGATCGAGCTCGACGCGGCGGGTGACGGCCGCCACGCCGATCTGCTCGACGGCCTGCGGGCTCACCGCGCCGAGCCTCCGGAAGAGGTCGGCGTTGATCTCGACCACGAGCGTGTCGCCGCGCGCGACGACGGTGGCGGTCCGCGGCTCCCCGGTCAGCAGCGACATCTCGCCGAAGTACCCGCCGGGCTCAATCGTCGCGACCTCGCGGCGGTCCGGCTCCAGCACGACGGCCGCCCGTCCCGATCCCACCACGAACATCGACTCGCCCGGCCGCCCCTGCCGCACGATCGCCTCGCCGTTGCCGTAGACCCTGGTGTGCGTCGCCGCCGCCATCTCGCGCCGCTGCTCTTCGCTGAGCGTCGACAACAAATCGACCCGTGCCAGCAGTCGCTCGCGCTCGCTCTGCAGGTCGGCCGCATCGGGCACTCCGGGTTTCAGGTCGTACTGCACCTGGATCGGATACGGGATTTCGATGCCGTGGCGCGCGAACGCGTAGTAGATCGCCGTGCGCACCTCGTCGCGCGCCGCCTCGTCGCGCTCGAAGTCCTCGATCCAGAACCGGACGCGGTAGGCGATCGACGAGTTGTCGAACGCGGACCAGCTGGATGTCGGAGGCCGGGGCCGTCAGCACGGTCGGCGAGTTCGCGAGCGCTTCCTCGAGGGCGGATTTCACGGCGCTCGGCGCGGTCAGGTAGCTCGCGCCGACCTCGACCTCGATGCGGGTCGGCGCCGCCGGCTCCGAGTAATTCGTAATCGCCTCCTTCGAGACGATGTTGTTGGGCACGATGACGAAGTTGCCGGACTTGGTCCGAAGCTTCGTGGCGCGCCAGGTGACCTCGGCGACCCGTCCCTCGAACGCGCCGACCTGGATCCAGTGGCCGACGTGGAACGGCTTCTCGCTCTGGATGGCCAGCCCCGCGAACGCGTTCCCCAGCGTGTCCTGGAGCGCGAAGCCGATGACCACGGCGCTGACCGCGGAGGTCGTGAGCAGCGTGTCGTGCCAGACGAACGTCGCCACCACGACCAGGCTGCCGATGACGATGAAATCCTGGAGGATGTTCGGGAAGCGATCGGGAACGCGGTCGGCGCGGAGCGGGTTGATGAAGGCGATGACGAGCAGGTTGATGACGCCGGCCGCGAAGACGAGCCGCTCGAACGAGACGAGCTGCGCCTCGGTCTCGGGCGGCAGCGTTCGCCACAGCGCGAGCCCGACGTGCACCACGACGTACGCGCCGAGCAGGAAAACCGAGAGCTTGAGCTTGCGCTTGACGAGCCGGTTGACCGACAGGCCCGAGATCGCGAGCGTCGCCGCCAGCGCGGCGACGCCCAGCATCAAGTGCCCGAGGTGTTGCAGGGACATCCGCCGCTACGCGATCCCCTTCTTGAACTCCGCGACTTCTGCCGGCGTCACCGGGATGGTCAGCTTGTTCGGGTTCGAGCCGCCCTTGGCGTCGCGGTCCGGCACGCCTCCCCGGGCGCCGGCCGAGGCGACGGTCTGGCTCGACTGCTTCTGCTCGCTCGGCGAAGTGGTGAACTTGCCGAGAAGGCCGCCCTTCTTCTTCGGCTCCTCTTTCTTGGGTTCTTCCTTCTTGGCCGTGTCGGTCTTCGCCGCTTCGCCGCCGGTCAGGCCGCGCGCGCCGGCGATGACTTCGATCGCCTCGAGCGGCTTGACGTCGAACTTGATCGTGCTCGTGTAGCGGGCCGCGACCGTCGCGGTGCTCGTCAGCTTCTCCTTCCTTGATCACCTTCGCGATGTTCGACAACCGATCCTTGATGAGCGGGTGGGAAGCGAACATCCCGTTCGGCTCCGCCTGGTTCTTGTTGCGCTCGGCGATCCGCGTCAGCACGCCCGACAACGCCCCTGGCGCGTACCCCACCTTGTTGGCGAGCGTCACCCCGACCTTGTCGGACTCGACCTCGTCGTCGCGATCGAAGGCGTTGTTGATGATGTTCTTGTAGGCGGCCTCGGCGAGCTTCGCGATCACCGAGGCCGCGAGGCTGTTGCCGCCGACCTCGTCAGCGGTCAGCGAGACCGCGTTGCTGTTCCGAATCGAATTGACCGTGTGCTTCGCGGTGATGTGGACGATCTCGTGCCCGAGGACGCCGGCGAGCTCCGCCTCGTTCTTGATCAGCCCCAGCGCGCCGCGCGTGATGTGCACCAGGCCGCCCGGCGCCGCGAACGCGTTGACGCCGTCGGTGTCGAGGACGATGAACTGCCAGTCGAGCGCGGGGCGCGTGCTCGCCTGCGCGAGGACGCTCCCGACCAGCGAGACGTACTTCGCGACGTCCTTGTTCTGGTAGACGCCGAACTCCTGGCGCAGCTTCTCGCTGACGGCTTCGCCGAGCTGCCGCTCCTCCTTGTCCGACATCTTCAGGTCTTTGATCTTGTTCGCCGTGTCCACGACCTTCTGCGCCTGGCCCGCTTTCTTGGTGAGGTCGCCAACGCCAAATTGGGCGTACGCGGGCACGGACACGGCGCAGCAGAGCGCGGCGGCGACGACGATGCTTTTCTTCATATGGTCTGTCCCAGTTCCTGAATAGGGGCCGGCACGCGGATCTCGAAAATCGCGACCGGCTTCGTCTTGCCCTTGACCACCACGTCCCCGAGCGGACGAATATCGTAATTGCCCTTGAGCCGGGTGCGGGTGGCGTCACTAATGATAATGCGGGTCTTGTAGTCCTTGTTCAGCGATTCGAGCCGGGAGCCGAGGTTCACGTTGTCCCCGATGACGGTGTAGCTCATGATCGAGGAAGAGCCAATGTTTCCGGCGATCATGTCCCCTGAGTTGACCCCCACGCCGATGTCGAGCTGCGCCATCCCGCGCGCGGCCCACCCGTTGTTCAGCAGCCCCAGCTCGCGCACCATGTCGATGGCCGCCTGTACCGCGTGCTCGGCATGATCAACGTCGTCGAGCGGCGCACCGTACAGGGCCATGACCATGTCGCCGACGAACTTGTCCACCGTTCCCTTGTGCCGGAACACGACTTCGACCATCCGTGAAAAATATTCATTCAGCTGCGCGACGAGCTGCTCCGGGTTGCCTTTCTCGGTCACCGTCGTGAAGCCGCGGATGTCCGAGAAGAGCACCGACATCTCGCGGCGCTTACCGCCGAGCTCGGCCAGCTCCGGGTGCGCGGTGAGCTGCTCGTAGACGTCGCGCGAAACGTAGCGGCCGAACAGTTTTTTCACCTTCCGCTTTTCGCGGCCTTCGACGAAGTACTGGTAGGCGGTTCCGGCAAAGAGCGCGATGGCGCCCGCGGCGAGCGGCTGGACCATGTTCAGCCACGATCCGCCCTTGAAGGCGCTGACGGTGAACCACGTCCAGCCGCCCAGGATCGCCGCTGTCGTGCCGGCTGCGGCGGCGAACGGGAGGAACGCAGACAGCAGTCCAACGGCGATCGCGACGATGAAGACCGACGCGATCCGCGATGTCCCCGAGGCCGGCGTGATGAACCGGGACGCCAGGATGCTGTCCGCCATGCTCGCGTGGAGCTGGATACCGGGCATCTCTGGTCGCACCGAAGGGCGTGTTGAACACGTCCAGGAGGCCGTACGCAGTGACGCCGACGAAGACAATCTTGTCTTTGAAAACAACGGGATCCACGAGCGGCTTCTCTCCGGCGAGGAGCTGTTGTTCGGACAAGAACAGGTGGCGGAATTCGTAGTAGGAGTACGGCCTCGCCCCACCGGCCAGCAGCGTAGGAGCGCGATAGTTGACCAGCATCGACCGCTGCGGGCGGCTCTTGCCGGGGTCGTACAAGTCGTGCACCTTGACGGTCACCAGCGAAATCCGCCGATCGCGGATTTGCAGTGTCGTGCCATCCACGGAAACCTCGTCGGGACGAAACCCACCGACTCTCAGCGCCGCCGCGACGCCAAGGGACGGCAGGTACTTGCCCTCGTGCTTGATGAATGGCGGCATGCGCCGCGCGGGCCCGTCCGGATCCAGCACGATGAAGTTGTGACCAAACCCGACGCTTGCGTCCGCCAGCGACTGGTATGGCACGAGGACGACCGGACGCGGCTCGGCCAACTCGGCGACTGCGATAGCCCGAATCCCGCCACGTCGCGGCGTTCTTGTCCTGTTCGCCGCTGACCAGCCCTTCCTGACAGCGTCAGCGAGCATGATCACGTTGCCCGATAACCTGACGGTTTCGGCGAGCGCGTTGTCGCTTTCGATCCCCTTCCATTTCTGTCCGCCGATGTCGTATTGGTCGACCTTGTCACGTTCCCCGAGGATCAGATCGACGGCCACGAGTTTCGCTGGAGCGCGACGCAGGTAGTCGATCAGGTACGACAGTGCGAGGCGCGGCCACGGCCAGTGGCCGAAGACCGGCTCCATGTCGCGAATGGTGGTGTCGTTGATCCCCACAAGGACGATGTCCTTGTTGACCGACTCGGGGGCGGCGGCAAGCCGCATGCGCCAGTCGTACAGCTTCAGCTCGGCCGTCTCGAAGAGCCCGGCCGCCGCGATGGCGAGGACGATCGCGGCCGCGCCCGCGCCGAGCAGGAGACCGGCTAGAAGCTTTCGCAAGGCTGATGCAGTGGTGCGTCCGATCGCATTCTAGCAGCGCGGGCAAGACGGCACGCGATCGGCAGAACCTCAGACGTTCAGCACAGCGAGCGAGCCCGAGGAACCGCAGGAACGCATACGGACCGCTGAGCATGGCCCGCCCGCTGCCGACGGCCTCGACAGCGACGTCGGGGTCCGCGCGGCGAATCGCCGCCTGGAGCGCGCCGACCGCGGCGGCGGTATCGCGCGCGGCACGCGCGGTGACCGTGATGAACGGATCGAACTGCTGCTCGATCGGCGCGTAGACCACGCCGCCTCGCCGCTCCGAGAGGTACCAGGTATCGGTGTCCCGGGCGACCCGACGATCGTCGCGGTCCGCACGGGCTGATCCGGACCACGTCCGGTCACCTGCATCAGGATCTGGCGGCCGACCACGTCGGACGTGCCGAGCAGCTGGCGCGCGGCGGTTTCGTTGAGCATGACGATCGCGGGCGCGCCGGCCGATCGCGATCGTCGAGACCACGCCCGCGCAGGATGGGCACACCGATCGTCCGGAAGATACCCGGCGTCGCCGCAACGAGACGCGCATCGGCGAAGACCCCCTTCGCGACGAGCGGCTTGTCCGGCGTCGAGAGCCGCAACGCGGGGCCGTTTCTGCCGAGGGGCAGTCCAGTCGATACGGCGACCGATGCAATGCCCGGCTGCCGCGCCGCCTCCTCGAGGACGCGGCCGAGCGCGCGCCGGATGCGGGTTTCGTCCCACCCCTGCGTGTGGAAGTTCAGCGACGCGACGGCGAAGCGGTCGATCTCGAGGCCGGCGTCGTGACCGACTTCGACGAAGCGAACCGCACGAAGAGCGACGCGAGGATGAAAAACCCGGTGGAGACGGCCACCTGCCAGCGCAGCAGCACGCGCTGGCGTTTTGCCTTCGGGGCGCCGAGGCCGCCGGCGGTCTCGGCCAGCTCTCCGCTCACGTCCCGCGCTCGTGTGAGCTGAATCGCCGGCTCGAGGCCGAAGACGGTCAGCGAGATCAACAGCGCCGCGGCCGCCATGAGCAGCGTCGGCAGCATCGACGCCGGTTGAATCGACATGATCGATCGATCGCGACAACGGCAGATCGACGGCGAGCACGGCCACGAGGCCGCGCATCACGAGCGTAGGCAGCCAGCGCCCCGGCAGCGCGATGAGCAGGCTCTCCGAGGCCTGTTCGCGCACGAGGCGCCACCGCGGCGCGCCCAGCGCGCGGCGCACGGCAAACTCCCGCTGCCGCGTCGTGCCTCGCGCGAGGACGAGGTTCGCCAGGTTCGTGCACGCGACCGCCAGGACGAGCAGCACCAGCCCCGCCACCACGATGCCGAAGCGACGAAGTTTTCGGTCGCTTCCGTCCGGGCATCCGCGACCGTGCGGGCCGACCACGAGCGGCGCGGAATCGTCTGGCTGCCGCGGTATGGAATCGTGTTGGGAAACGACGCGTCGAGGGCGTCCCGAACCGCGACAGCTCCGCGGCGGCGCGTCTCGATGCGGACACCGGGACGCAGACGTCCAACGACCGTCAGCTGGCGCCGCTCGCGTTCGGGCGTCTCGGCCGTGCCCGGACGCGCCGGCGCGGCGAACCACCTGACCGCGGGCAGCGAATCGCGGCGCCGGTGCCGAGCGGCACCCACACGCGCGTGCCGGACGGGCCGAACCCCGACATGACTCCCGCGAAGGATGCGGCGCGACGCCGACGACCTCGAAGGGAAGCGCGCCAATCCGCACCGTCTGCCCGATGATGCGCGGATCGGACGCGAATCGCGCGCGCCACAAATCGTGGCCGAGGACCGCGACGGCCGCCGGCGGCTGGTCGTCGGCCGGCTGGATCGCACGGCCGAGCGCCGCAGTCACGCCGAGCGTCTGGAAGTAGTCACCGGTGACCGCTTCCGCCTGCACCAGCTCCGTCGTCGCGGGACTCGACAGCGAAGGATTGAACGTCGATGAGAGCGGCGAGGCGGGCGAATGAGGTCTGCGCGGCGCGAAAGTCGTCGAAGTCCGGCCGCGAGACGACGGCCTGGAACCGCACGCGGCCGTTGTCGGGCCCCATCACGAACGCGGCGCGGGCGGGCTCGTGGATAGCGGTCTTCAGGTACGCGACGCCTTTCACCGTGACGTCCCAGGGCTGCTCGACGAAGTAGTTCTTGAGCCCGCCGATCTTCGCGGCCGCAAAGACCTTCGGCCAGTCGACCGTGTCCTCGCCGACCGCCAGGGCAGGGGCGCCGCCCCGGCCGCCGCCGCGCCCCCCGCGGCCTTGCGCGGCTGCCGCGGCTTCCTCCGGGGTCGGCTTGACCGGCGGAACGCCCGCGCGGGACGCCTGCATCCCCAGCGTCGTGTCCACGCCCTGCAGGTGCGCCGAAATGAAGCGGCCGGGATGATTCGTGAAGTACATGATCGGGTCGCCGATCGTTCTCATCGACGACATCTGGAACTGCATCTTCACCAGATCGGGATCGAGATACTCGAGCAGGACGGGATAGGTCAGCCTGCCGTCCTCGAGCCTGGAATTCTCGAAGCCCTCGTTGTGCAGCAGCTGCTGAAGACCGGCGGCTCTGGCCGCCGCCGCGATCTTGTTGTATTCGTCGGCGGCCCTCTTGACTTCGTCCAGGGTCGTCATCCCGTTCGTCATCTTCCCGGTCAGGGTGGCCGTGGCCATCTGCGTCATGCCGATGTCCTTGGCCCACTGGATCATTTCGGGCTGCTTCGTCCGCAGGACGTTCATCCCGAAGTGTGCGCTCGGACACTTGAGGCCGTTGTCCTCGATGATTTTCCTGGCCGCCTTCCCGTCGGCGAGGCTGGCGAACTCGGCGTAGCTCGGTGAGCACAGCTCGATGACGTCGATGCCGGCGCCCTTCATGTCCTTCAGCAGCCCCGCAAAGTCACCGCTCTGGATCCTCTGCCGATGGGGATACGTCTGGCTCCCGATCGGCAGCCCCAGCGGATTCGCATTGACCTCGCTCTCGCCGGCCGCCGCCGCCAGTAACCCGACGACCGCGGCGTCGGTTGCCGCTTTCCTGAAGAACTCCCGTCTCGAAATCGCCGCCATACCCGCCTCCTTCAGACGCCCTTACGCAAGAACGGACGACTGAATGGTAAACGATCAGGGCGGCGCGCGGGCGGGTCTGAAGAGAGTGTGAAAAAATCCGCCAATCTCCAACCCCCAACCTCCAACTCCCAAAGAAATCTCTTCGAAGAGACTCAGTTTGGGAGTTGGGAAGTTGGGATTTGACAACGATCAGAAGACCACTTTTCCCACGCCCGCTCCCTGCTGCACGAGGGCGGGTACGCTGCTCGCCGCATCCAGGCGATAGGTGTACGGCGGCACGAAGTTCGACACGGGCGTCGTGATGCTGTTCGGCCCTGAGTTCACGAAGATGTTCGTGCTCACCTGGTTGACCTGCCCCGCGACGTCGCTCAGGCTCGTGTCGGCCCTGATCGGCTGATCCACGTTGTCGAAGTAGTTGTTCTCCACCCGGACCTGCGCGTTCTGGCGCGACGCGATGCCGTAGTCCGGGATGTTCAGGTAGTGGTTGTTGTAGACGTGCCCCGTGCCGAAGCGGATGCTCGGGTTTCGGCCGTCCACGCGCGTGAACAGGTTGTGGTGGTAGGTCACGCGGAGGTGGCCGCTGTCCTCGTCGCCCGTGTTCTCGCTGTTGCCGACCAGCGAGTTCTTGAAGTGATCGTGGAAGATGTTCCAGGACACGGTGATGAAGTCCGCCCCGTGCGTGATGTCGATCTGCCCGTCGTAGAAGTCCACGCCGTTGTCCAGGTCGCTCGAGAAGTCGTTGTGGTCAATCCACACGTGGTGCGCGCCGTACTGGACCAGAACCTTGTCGATGGGGGCCAGCGGCTTCTCCATGATCAGGTTCCGGATGATCACGTTGCTGATCTGGCCGAACGCGCTGCTCCGGCCGATGCTGAAGCCGATGCCGACCAGCCGCGCCCCGGGTGCGCCGACGATGGACTTGTTGGAAGCGACACGAATCGCTTCGTTGCCCGTGATCGTCCCGACCACGCGGATCACGGCCGGAGCGTCCTGGCCGGCAAGGGTCCGGAGCTGATCGAGGCTGCTCACGTTGATCGGAGCCAGGTTCCCGCCGCCCGTGGTTCCCGCGCCAGTTGCAGCGAACCCATAGAGCGCGAAGTCCAGGCCGCCCGTGACCTGCGCGAAGTTCGCCACGACGCTCCGGTTGGCGTTCATGGTAATGGTGACGGGGTTCGCGACGCCCGCGAGGTCGCCGCTCCAGTTCACGAACCGGAAGCCCGCGCCCGCGGTCGCGCTCAGCGTCACCACGGTGCCCGCCGGGTACGTGGCCTGGTTCGGGCTGCGGCTCACGGTACCGGAGCCGGTGACGCTGACGCTCAGCGTGAAGGGGCCCGGGGTGATGGGCGTGAAGGTCGCCGTCACCGTGCGGTTCGCGCTCATGGTGATCGTGGTCGGGCTCGCGGAGCCGGTGAGGTCGCCGCTCCAGCCGGAGAACCGGAAACCGGCGGCGGGGTTGGCCGTGAGGGTGACCACGGTGCCCGCGCTGTAGCTGGCCGCGTTGGGGTTGCGCGACACCGATCCCGAGCCGCTGACGTTCGTCGTCAGTGTGAAGGTGTTCGGCGTCGTCCCTCCCGAGGGCGCCAGCGACACCAGCGAGTGCGCGAGGCGGTTGGCGCCGTTGTGGGCCCAGCCCAGGGTGGTGGCGCCGGCCGCGGTCAGCGCCTTCGTGCTCATGGCGCCCGTCATGCCGCTCGCCGCGATGTCCACGCGCTCGGTCTGGCCGGCGGCCGCAGTGAAGGAGCCGGAGTTGCCGCTTCCCACCACGTCCACGATCCACGAGTTGCCGGCAGGGCTCGTGATGCTGGTGGAAATGGAGTCCGCGCCGCTCGTATCGACGCCGGTGGCCGCCGCCTGAGGCGCCGTCTGGCTCGCCCCCGCCAGCGAGACGGCGCCCGCGGAGATGCCGTCCACCGCGCCCTGCATCGTGACGGTGATGGTGCGGGACCCGGCGGCGCCGAGGCTTCCGTTGAGCAGGTAGAACAGCTGCGTCTGGATGATCCCCGTGCCTCCCCCGCTGCGCTTGGAGTTCGGCACCGGGATGAGGGGAACGCCGTTGACCGTGACGGACGTGATGTTGGCATCCGTGGTGGACGCATCCTCGACGGCCACGCCGACCACGAGCACACGGTCGGCGCCCCCGCCGACGACGTGCGGCCACGACAGGGACGTACGGCCGGTGGAGGTCGTGGCAGCCCGGCTGGCCGCATCGAAGGTAATGGCCGCCGTGGCGGAGGGAACCGCCGCGAGGACCAGTCCGGCCAGGAGGGTGGCTGTCAGGCCCGCTCTCGATTGGAGGCTGTGCATGTTCTCAACTCCTCTCGGATCCGCAGGGTGATGGGCAAAGTGGACAAGCCACTTTGGCGGGCCGGATTCTAATTGGACAGACCACCCGTGCGCAAGTCGAAATCGTCCGACACGGCTCCTTGCGTCCGCCTATCGGCTGGGCAACAATTCCGCCCATGCTCCAACCCGTCAGCCGGATCGTGGATCTCCTCGATCCCGCCCTGAACCGCCTCTGCAACATGACGCTCGACGAGGCGCGCCGCCGCGTCCTCGCGGGTGAGCCTGACGGCGTTCGCGGCATCGACGGCTCGTTCGCGCTCGTGGCCTCCGAAGGCGTGACCGTGCGGCTGGCGCGGTCGCTCGACCGGCCGATGCGCTATTTCCTGGCGAAGCGTTACGACGGCCCGGCCCTCTACGTCGCCGACCGCATCGACACGCTGCACACCGCGCTCACGGCCGACGGCCTGGCGAAGCAGTTCCACCCGAGCTACACGCGCATGGTCCCCGCCCACTACGTCGTGGAGATCGCGCTCGTGGGCTGTCCGGACCCGGATCCGATCTACACGCGGTTCTTCACGCCGAAGCCGAATGCGCTGCCGGCAACGCTCGACGAGATCGGCCGCCGCTACGTCGGCGCGATGGCGGCCGAGATCGAATCGGTGGCTGCGGGACATCGCCCCGAACGAGCCGATCGGCGTGGCGTTCTCGGGCGGCATCGACAGCGGCGCGGTCTTTCTCGTCACCTACCACACGATGATCCGGCTCGGCCTGTCGCCGGCGCGGCTCAAGGCCTTCGTGCTGAACCTCGGCGCCGGGCCCGACGTGGATCAGGCGCGCGCGTTCCTCTCGGCCGTCGGGCTGTCGCTCTTCCTCGAGGAAATCGACGCGTCGCCGGACGGCCTGGACATCGGGGAGACGCTGCGCGTGCTCGAGGACTACAAGCCGCTCGACGTCGAGTGCGCGGCGATGGGCCTCGAGCTCTGCCGGGCCGTCCGCGCCCGCTACCCGGACTGGCGCCATCTCGCCGACGGCGACGGCGGCGACGAGAACCTCAAGGACTACCCGATCGAAGAGAACCACGAGCTGACGATCCGGAGCGTGATCGACAACCGGATGCTGTATCAGGAAGGGTGGGGCGTCGGACGCATCAAGCACTCGCTGACCTACAGCGGCGGGCTCAGCCGGAGCTACGTGCGGACGTACGCGCCCGCGCGGCGCTACGGTTTTGCCGGCTTCAGCCCGTACGCGCAGCCTGCCGTCATCGAGGTCGCCGAAGGGATCCCGTTCGCGGCGCTGACGCGATACGACGTGCCGGCGCTGTATTCCCTCAAGGGCGAGATCGTCGGACGCGGCGTCAAAGCGGTCACGGGCTTCGACATGCCGGTGTTCCCGAAACGCCGGTTCCAGCACGGCGCGATTCCGGCCGACGCGATGCGTACGCGCCTGGGGGGCACGGAGCAGAGCTATCGCCGCGCGTTCCACGAGCTGTACGTGTCTTGAACAGGAGGTCAGGAGGTCAGGAGGGTTTTTTTGTTTTTGTTTTTTTTCAAAAAACTAATGACCTCCTTATCTCCTGATCTCCTGTTCTAGACTCTTGATCTCCACATGTCTCGGTACCCTTCGAGCCCCGCAGCCCGAGATCGATTCGTCCTGGACCGCCGTCCGCCCAGGCCGGCGCACGACCCGTGGCGCGCCCAGGGACTCCTCGTCGAGGACGAGCGGGCCGCCGACGGAACGATCGCGCGTGTCGCGACGGTGTTCCTCACCGGCCGCGAGTGTCCGTGGCGCTGCGTCATGTGCGATCTCTGGCAGCACACGACCGAAAGCGACACGCCGCGAGGCGCGATCGCGGCGCAGGTGGCCGCGGCCTGCAAGATCCTGGACGAGTCGGGCGAGCACGTCGGTCAAATAAAGCTCTACAACGCCGGCAGCTTCTTCGATCCTCGTGCGGTGCCCGACGACGACTACGACGCGGTGGCTGCCGATCTCGCCCGCTTCCCGCGCATCATCGTCGAATCGCACCCGTCGCTTGTCGGAGCGAGGACGGCCCGGTTCCTCGACGCGCTGCGGCGTCATCAGGCCACGCCGGCGCTCGAAGTCGCGATGGGGCTCGAGACGGCGCACCCCGGCGCGCTCGAGCGCCTTCACAAGCGGATGACGGTGGACGGGTTTCTGCTCGCGGCACATCGCCTCGAGTCGCTCGGCGTCGCGCTGCGGGTGTTCGTGCTCGTCTCGCCGCCGTTCGTGCCGGCCGCCGAACAGGATGAGTGGCTCCTGCGCTCCATCGACACGGCATTGGCCGCCGGCGCGTCCGTCGTCTCGCTCATCCCGACCCGGCCAGGAAACGGCGCGCTCGAAGGACTGGCCGGGGAAGGATCGTTCCTGTCACCACGTCTCCACGACCTCGAGCGGAGTCTCGCGCTCGCGCGCGACCTCGTGCCTGACGGCGGTGCGCGCATCTTTGCCGACGTCTGGGATCTCGAGCGGTTCGCCGATTGTGCGCGGTGCCTCGACGCGCGCCGCGCGCGTCTCCGCGCCATGAACCTGGAGCAGCGACATCAGCCGCAGGTGATCTGCGCGCACTGCGCAGCCCTGCCGGCCTCGATGTCCGCCTCGTGACGCTTGCCATCGACGCGGACGTCGCGATCGTCGGCTCCGGGTTCGCCGGCGCCCTGTGCGCGCTCGCACTCCGGCAACGCGGGCGGCGCGTCGCCCTCATCGAGCGCGGCCGTCATCCGCGGTTCGCGATCGGCGAGTCCACGACGCCCCTGACCAACCTGCTCCTCGAAGAGCTCGCCGATCGCTACGACTTGCCGCGGATCCGCTCGTTCTCGAAATGGGGCACGTGGCAGCGGGCGCGGCCCGATGTGGCCTGCGGCCTCAAACGCGGATTCACCTTCCTCTTTCATCGGCACGGGGAACCGTTCGCCGACACCGCTGCGCACGCGCGGCAGTTGCTCGTCGCGGCGAGCCCGCACGACGAGGTGGCGGATACGCATTGGTACCGTCCCGAGTTCGATCTCGCGCTCGTGGAGCAGGCGCGGGCCGCCGGCGCGATCTACCTGGACGAGACGCGCCTCGAGAAGGTCAGGGACGCCGGCGCCGGGATGACGCTCGAAGGCACGCGCGACGGAGTTGCCGTCGGGATCACCGCGGGCTTCGTGATCGATGCGAGCGGACCTCGTGGCTTTCTGACAACGGCGCTCGGCACGGGGAGCGCGCCGTTGCGGTGGCTGCCGCCGACCCAGGGACTGTTCACGCATTTCGAGCACGTCGATCTCTGGAACGACGTCGTGCCCGCTGACGGGACGCCGCCGTACCCGCCCGACGCGGCCGCGCTCCATCACGTGTTTCCCGGCGGTTGGATCTGGGTCCTCCGCTTCAACAACGGCATCACGAGCGCCGGGGCCGCGCTGACCGATCGGCTCGCCGCGACGCTCGGCGCCTCCGAGGGCGCGCCGGCGTGGGATCGCCTGCTGCAATCGCTGCCGTCCGTTCAGGAACAGTTCCAGTCGGCGCGCGCGACGCTGCCGTTCGTGTACACGCCGCGCGTGGCCTTCCGGTGCCGCGAGGTCGCGGGCGAGCGATGGGCGCTCCTCCCGTCGGCCGCGGGCGTCATCGATCCGCTGCTCTCGACCGGCTTTCCGCTGACGCTCCTTGGCATCGCGCGGCTTCTCGATGTGCTGGAGCACACGGCGCCAGGGGCGGAGCGTCAGGCCGCTCTCGCCGCCTACGCGCACACGACGCAGGTGGAGCTCGACGTGACCGAACAGCTGGTCGGCGCGCTCTACGCCTGCATGGCCGACCCGGCGCTCTTCAAGCGGCTGAGCCTTCTCTACTTTGCCGCCGCGAGCTACAGCGAAACCGTCCGGCGCCTCGGGCGGCCCCATCTGGCGCCGGGGTTCCTGCTGAACGCGCACCCGCATTTTGGCGCCGAGCTTCGCGCGTGTGCCGCGCTCGCCGCTGAAGCTCCGATCGGCGCCGCGCGGAGCGCCCTCTTCGATCGCATCGACCGCGCGATCGAGCCGTTCGACACCGCCGGCCTTCTCGATCGCACCCGCCGCGACTGGTATCCGGTTGTCGCCGACGACCTCGTCGCCAGCGCACCGAAGCTCGAGGCGTCACAGGAAGATGTACGTCGGCTGCTGCAGCGCTGTGGGTTTGGAACTGAACGGACAGGCTAGACGCAGCGCAGGCCTTCATCTGGCCTGCCCTCGCCGGCCCTTACCGCACGAGCGAAGCGAGTGCGGCCCCTACCGAGGCGCGCAGCGCCCTTCGACTCGCCTCAATCCGTGCGTTCGCTCAGGGCAGGCCGCCCCTACCGCGCAGAGCGAAGTCAGTGCGCGGCCCCTAGGACGGTTTGCCCCTTCGTCTCAGGAGCACCTTGATCCAGAGAAACCCGATCAGCGCGAACGGGATCAAGTAGACGGCAATCACGGTTGGCGACGGCCGGAGATCGTAGGTGGCGTCGACTTCGGCGTCGACCTGGGCGGCCCCCAGGGGACCGTCGAGGGTCACGCGAACGCGGAAGCGCCCCTCGTGATCCATCACCAGCGCCGCAAAACGCTGAGAGGGATCGGCCGCGACAGGCTCGGCAGAGGCTGTGCGGGAAGGGCCTTGCCGGCCGAGCGGCTCGAGCGCGACGGTCACGCGCGTCCCGGCCGGAAGCGCCGCCGCGCTTGACGGGCGGACGGTGATCCAGAACTGTCCGCCTGCCGATCCATCGTCGGTGCTGTCGGGATCGGTCCAGACCGACACTTCGTACGGGCCCGCGGCGCGGCTCGAGACGATCGGAAACGGTGGGCCGCTGTGCGCCAGGACCGGGCCGCCAGCGAGCAGAGCCGCCAGGACTGCGCCCCAGACGATCGGGATCCCCCTGACCGCGCGCTTCACCCTCCCAATCCCATCCCTCTCATCTCCATCGGCTGGAACAGGATCCAGATCGCCGTCGCGGCAAGCAGGAGCACCACGACGGCCCATGGCACGGTGGCGCGGACCGGCCGGCCGGGACAGGCGCGGAGAGAGATGTCGTGCAGCACGGCGATCGAGCCGAGCGCTCCGAGCAGAATGCATCCCAGTTGTATCGGGAAGACGGCCCCCGGCCGCATCCCCGCCCATCGCCAGAGCGGATCGCCCAGCGCCGCCCATCCCATCAAGTCGATCGCCGCGCTCTGGGTGACCGGAACGACCGTCAGCGCGCCTGTCAGGAAATGGAACCCGTAGTGCGCCAGCCACATGCCGCAGCCGAAGGGAACCAGGCCATAGGCATACTGCAGGGCAACTCGACCGAGAGACGCCGAATCCCGAGTGTCCGATGCGCGCAGAATCTGCAATGTGGGTAACGGACCCGCCGGGGTCTGACCCCGGTACTGTACCGCGCGCGCGGTACCGGGGGCTGGATCCGGCAAGCGCGCGCGTCAGGCCCGCCGCCGTTCCGAGGAGCGCCAGCGGTGCGACACCGAGCCCGAGGACGAACAGGCATCCGAGCACAAGTGTCTCGGACGTGGTCCCGAGCGTTCCCGCCATCCACTGCTCGACATGATGGACGGGAGCGGTCATCGCGAACGCGTTCACCAGTGCCCCGAACACGAAGAGCACGGAGAGGACCGCGATGTCCGGGCGGTTGACGAGCCGGCCAATCCCCGATCGCCGCCGCGTGTCGGCCAGCTCGATACCCGGCGTCCGCATGACGATGCCGATGTTGTCGTGCGGGCAGGCGTGCACGCAGTCCAGGCAGAACGTGCAGTCGATGTTGCCGACCTTGGCGGGCAGATAGAGGCCCAGCTCGCACCCCCGCTGGACGACTTGGAACGGCGGCTCGGGCGACCGGCGTCCGGCGATGCAGTCCGACGTCCGGCACGCCTCGCAGGTCGCCGGCTCTCGAATCTGCAGCTCGAGCGGCGACAGGGTCGAGGCCACGAAGTTGAACTGTCCGATGGGGCACAGGTGCTTGCAGAACGTCGCGCCTTTGAAGACCGTGTCGATCGCCAGCGCAGCGCCGAAGTACGCCAGCACCAGATACGCCGTGCCGCGCGGCAGCGCCCACAGATCGAAGAGCTCGTAGGCGAACAGCACCGCGGCGAAGAGCACGATCGCGATCCACTTGCCGCGAAGACGCTTCGGCCACAGCCGCGCCGGCGCGTGGAGCCGGCGGCCCCAGTCGCGGACGAGCACGAACGGGCACCCGGCGCAGAAGAAGTTCCCGGCGGCGAGGAGGGCAATGACGAGCAACCCCCGGTAGTGCACCCAGGTCAGGACCGTCGCGAGATTGCCCGGCGCGATGTCAGGACCGAAGAGGCCGTGCAGGACGACGGCCGCGGCGGCGGCGAGCAAGACGAGCTGAAGAGATGTCCGGGCGTGGCGCCACCGGAGCAGCCGGCCGACGAGCGGCCACTGGAGCACGTCCGTGGCGATTGGCGAACCCCTGATGCCCCGCATCGGTTCCTGCATTCAAGTTCCACTGAGCGTTGCCGCGCGTCAACGAGGCAGGCGCGCGAGGGCCTCGCCCAGGCGATGACTGATCGGCCGGCGGTCCGCGAGGTCCCCCTTCACGAACAGGATCCATGCGCCCGCCATCGGAAGGCGGAGCCGCGCGGTGTAAACGCCAGCCCCTTTTTCGACGGCGGGCTCGATGATCGGCGCCATCCCGGGATGCGACATGTGCGCTTCGATTCGCAGCGTGGCATCGCGGACGGGCCGGCGGTCTCGATCGAGCAGCGTCACTTCCGCCACCGCTTCCGCATCAACAGCCGGTTCGGCCGGCGTCACCTTCCATTCCACGGCGACGTCGTCTGCCGGAGCGACAGGGCGGTCGCAGGCGGCCGCCACCGTGCCGCCGGCCATCAGAAAGATGAGAACCGTCGTGGGGCGCGTGGAGGAACCCGCCGTCAGACGGCAGCTCGCGCGCCCCGGTGCCAGGCGCACGTGCATTTCGGCGCGACCGCGGGCTCGGTGGGGAACATGTGGTAATACATCGCGATCACCATCGGGATGAAGACGATCGTGTTGTAGAAGAGGTGCAGTTCCACACGCGGGACCCAGAGCTGGACGATGCTCGTGGGGACGGGACGATCGAAGAGGTTGGTTCCGGTGATGGCCTGCATCTGAAGGAGGCCATGTTCGATGTGGTGGAAGAACTGGATGACCAGCGCGGCCGTCCACCATCGGCGTTCCACGACGTTGGTGAAGCCCTTCCGCAAGGCAAACAGCCCGACGAGCATGACGAGCGCGTAGCCGTAGTGGAGCGTCTCCGACTTGACGAGCCACGGAAAGAAGTAGCCCAGCGCGCCACGCGACTCGGGGACCGGCCAGCCGAGCGCGTAGATCTGGAACGCCTGCAGGAGGTGCTCCGCCCAGTGCGCCAGCACGATGACCATGAAGGTCCGCAGGGCGATCTCGTGCCACTCAGCGTTCAGTCGATCGACAAAAGACCCTGTCTGGGCCGAAGGGTACGCCGCAGCGTGCGCTGCCTGCATGTTTCAACGCCTCCAAAGAGCGCGCGTTTCCGCACACTAGCTTCCGCCTGTGACGGCTGTTCCGGAGCCCACATTATAGGGCCAGTCTCCGCGGCGCCCGCAATATCCTGAATGTATTACGGCCGGCCTGCCCTGGGCGAGCGCACGGGACTCAGGGCGAGTCGAAAGGGCGCTTCGCGCCTCGGGGGGGGCGGCCTGCCCTGGCGAGCACGCGGGATCGCGCGCGAGTCGAAGGGCTCGCTTCGCTCGCCGACAGGGCCCGGTTACGGTAGGGCTTTGGATACACCAGTGGGTAGACCGCTACCTACACTTCAGTGCAGGGTGGTCGGCTACACACAGGAGTGCGCACGAAGAATCCGGCGCAGAATCAAGTGGCCTGTACGTGGCGAGCGGGGACTAAGAGCGTCCCCGTCGAGTAGGTTGGAGTGTGTCGGCTCGCCAGAGTGGCAACCGAGCGCAGCTGTCTTAGATGACAGCAAGCTGGATGCCACCCTTTTCGCACCCGCCCTTACCCCGGGGAGCGAAGGGAGCCGCGGCCCCTACCGCGCAGAGCGAAGTCAGTGCGCGGCCCCTACCGCGAGCGCCTCGAGCGGCCCTTACCGGCGAGCGCAGCGAGCCGGCCCCTACCGAGGCGCGCAGCGCCGAGGCCCTCCTTACGGCGACCGAAGCGAGCCGCCGCTCCCGAGCGGATCCTGCGCGGCGGCGCGACGCGCCGGCAGATAGCTCGCGACGAAGGCCACGCCGACGAACAGCATGGCCATGCCGGCAAACGTCGAGCCGTCGAGTGGGCTGACGTCGAACAGCCAGCCCGCGATGAGACGCGTGGCGGCGACGGAAAGCAACAGGCCGATCGCGATGCCGATCGCGGCGAGCCGCATGCCATCGCGAACCATCATGCCGAGCACCTGCGACCGCGCGGCGCCGAGCGCCACACGAATGCCGATCTCGCGCGTCCGCCGGCTCGCGGAGAATGACATCAGCCCGTAGAGACCCACCGCCGCCAGCGCGAGGCCGACGCTGCCCAACGCACCGGTGACGATCGCGGCGGCGCGCTGGGGCAGAAGGACGATCGCGGTCGCCTGCTCCATGGTCGCCATCCTGACGCGCGGCAGGAACGGATCGATCGACAGCACCGCCTGCTGCACGGCGGCCACGAGCCGCTCCGGATCGCCGGCCGTCCTGACCAGCAGCGTCTGGCTCGGCTGCCACACCTGCGCGAGCGGAAAGTACACGAACGGCGGTGTGGCCTCGTCGAGCCTGGCGTACTTCGCGTCGCGCGCGATGCCGACCACGAGCGGTGGCGGTATCGCGGAAGCGGAAGATGCGGCCGATCGCGCTGCCGTCGGGCCAGGCCTTCCGCGCGAGCGTCTCGTTGATCACCGCGACCCGCGCAGCCCCCTCGTCGTCCGACGCGCGAAATGCCCGCCCCTGCACGAGCGGCAGCCGCAGCGCCGGGAAATACCCCGCGTCCACGCTGCCGGTGTGGACCGGCACGCGGGTGCTTCCGTCCACCGTGATCTCGTCCGGCGAGCTGCTCATCATGAGCGGCAGGCGGCCGGTGTAGGAGACGTCGCTGACGCCGGGCAGCGCCTCGACCCGTGCGCGGAGCGTGCGATAGAACGCGCGCGACCTCGCCTGGTCGTAGCCCCAGGACTCCGGCTCGAGCAACGCCGTCGCCACGCCTGCGGTCTCGAAGCCCGGATCGATCCGTTGCCCGCTGTCCAGCGCCCGCAGGAACAGCCCGGCGGCCACGAGCAGCACGAGCGACAGCGCCAGCTGGCCGGTGATCAACCCGCGCATCAGGAACCCGCGAGAGCTGCCGCTGCCGGGCGAGTCGTCCCGCAGTCGCGACACGATGTCCGTCCGCGCCGCGCGCCACGCCGGGGCGAGGCCAAAAACCAGGCCCGCGGCGAGCGAGGTGGCGAGCGTGAACGCAAACACGCGCAGGTCGGGCGACAGCTCCAGCGAGATCGGCACGGTGCCTGGCAGGGGCAGCCGCTCCAGCGCCGCCGTGGCGAACAGCGCGACGAGAAAGCCGCCGAAGGCCCCGAGCAGGAACAGCGCGAGGACTTCCGTGAGCAGCTGGCGCAGGAGCCGCGCGCGTCCGGCGCCGAGCGCCGCACGCACGGCCATCTCGCGCCCGCGTGCGATGTACCGCGCGGCGAGCATCCCCGCGACGTTGATGCCGGCGATCAGCAGGACCAGGCCGGCCGCCGCGAGCAGCAGGCCCATGAACCCGAGCAGGCTCCGTCCCTCGCCGTTGGGAAGGCCCGTCAACGGCGCGACGCGCATGGCGGTGAACGTCCGCGCGCCGTCCCGGCCGCTCAGTTCCTCCGCGCGCGCGGCCGTCAGCGCCGAGAGCTCGTGCTGCGCGCCGTCGAGCGTGGCGCCGGTGCGAAGCCGCCCGAACAGCCACAGCCACGAGGCGTTGGTGAGGTTCGAACGCGGCCGCAGGACCGGCTGCATCATCAGCGGGACCCATGCGTCTGCCTGCAGGCCGGTGTAGATGCCGCGAAACGGTTCCGGCGCGACACCGATGACCGTGAACGGATGGCCGCTGACGGAGACGGTGCGTCCCAGGGCGGAGGGATCGCCGCCGAGGCGGGATTTCCAGAACGCGTGCGAGAAGACAATGACCGGGTGCGACGCCGGCGTCCGATTCTCGTCGGCGGCGAAGAATCGCCCGAGGGCCGGACGCACGCCGAGCGTGTCGAAGTAGTTCGCGCTCACCATCTGACCCAGGATGGCGGTGCCCTCGCCGCCGGTCGCGACGGTGAGCGAGACCCTGCCCCAGGCGGCCATGCCGTCGAGCGTGTGCGCGCGATCGCGGAGGAAGGCGTAGTACGCGTACGACCCCTGCTCGGCGGCGGTCCCGTCGGGCCGGGCGGGGCGCAGGCCCACGAGCGCACTGGGATCGGCGACCCCCGGCAACGGCCGGAGCACGAGCGCATGCATGCCGCTGAAGATCGTCGTGACCGCGCCGCTGCCGAGCGAGATCACGAGGACGACCACGGACGTGAAGACCGGGCTCTTCCGCAGCATGCGTCCCGCGAAGCGCGCGTCGGCGAGCAGCGTGCCGACTGCGCCCTCCCATCCGGAATCGCGCACCTGTTCCCGGACCGCCGTGGCGCTGCCGACCTCGATGCGCGCCGCGCGCCGCGCATCGGCCGGGGACAGCCCACGCGCCACGTACGCGGCCGTGGCCTCGTCCAGGTAGTGCTGCACTTCCCGGTCGAGGTCCTCGTCGGCCGCGGATCGGCGGGTCAACACACGCAACCCGCGCGACAGGTGCCGCCAGAGCGACATCAGCCTTCCGCCTTCAGCAGCCGTGCGACGGCGGACACGCGGCGGGCCCAGTTCGAGGTTTCCACCTCGAGCTGCCTCCGGCCGGCGCGGGTGAGCGCGTAGAACTTGGCGCGCCGGGCATTGTCCGTCTGCCGCCACTCGGCGTCGACGAGCCCCGCCCGTTCGAGCCGCTGGAAGGCGACCAGGAGCGAGCCGGGGTTGACCTTGAAGACGCCGCGCGACGTTTGCTCGATGCGGCGCGAGATGCCGAAGCCGTGCATCGGCTCGAGGCTGAGCGCCTTCAGGATGAGCATGTCGAGCGTGCCCTGTATCAGATCGGTATTGTCCAGATCGGTATGGTCCTGGCTCACGGCGCCTCCGGCACACGAGGGTGGAGCGTCGAGGATAGCCGCGTTACATCTTGATAGTCAAGATGTGGTCCGCAAGAGGAGCTTAGGGGAGGGGTCCAGGCGCCACGTTCAAGATTCATGACCTGACCCCACTTCTTCGGCGTGACCGCGTGGCAGACCCCACTTCTCCGGCGTGACCGCGTGGCAGACCCCACTTCTTCGCCGTGACCGTGTGGCAGTTCTTGCGATCTTCCAAGCCGCGGATTGCCGCAGAAAGTGCGCGATCGAAGCCCGTAAGGGCGACCGCCGCGCCGGAAATGCGCCTGATTCGACCAGATCGATCGGTGGCAAGCCTTGTGCTCCCTGATACGGTGGGAGCAGGAACATGAAAGTGAAAATCCACGGCGGGACGAGGTGTCACGGTGACGAACCGCTCTGCAACACGTGCAGTCACTCGAGGATCATTCGCGGCCGCACGCTGAACGAAGAGATCGTTGACTGCCACGCGACCGCGTTCGGGCACCGGCGCATCACGTTCCACGTCACCTTCTGCTCCTCTTACGACGATGCCCGGCTGCCGTCGATGATGCAGTTGATGGAGAACGCCTGGATCCTCCGCAAGGGATCGAAGAACCGGGCCGCCGGCTTCATCCACGGCAAGGACCTTCGGATCGAAGAGATGTCACAACTGATGACAGGCGCCGAGATCGACGACGACGACGACGGTTAGCTGCAGGAAGACAGCCCACCGGCGCACTGTCGGAGCTCCGACGTCCGGACAAGCGCGACTGACTCCTACCGCTGTGTCGCCAGCGGCGTGCCGCCTGCCTGCAGGGTCACGAAGGAGCGGCCGGGCAGGCTCAAGGTCGTTCCCGCGGTGTAGGTGCCGACGTCCGCGGCGTTGTCGGTGGCCGACGTCCTGAAGATCGTGAAGGTCTCAGGCAGGCCCGCTCCGCCGACGGTCACGTTCTGCGTCGCCGTCGACGTGTTCGCCAGGACGATGGTGTGGGTGCCCTGGGCGGTGTGCTCGTAGGCGGAGACGAACACGTTCGCGTTGGTGCTCGTCGCCCCCACCCTGACCGCGCCCGGCCGGATGTATCGATAGAACTGCTTCGAGACGTAGTACTTCTTCCCCTTGACGCTGCCGTTCATCAGCGCGAAGTCGCCGACGTTCGCGGAGCCCGGGTTCTCGCTGCCCTGCCACCACACCCACCCGCTCATGTTGCCGTTGTTCAGGCCGGACATGATGTCCACGCCGAGGCTGAACGCACCGGGCGTGCCGTTCCAGGCGTCCTGATAGCCGGACGTCTCGGTCATCCACTGCGGCTTCCCCATCGGATCGGCGAAGTGACTCTTGTGGCTCGACCACAGGTGCCCGAGGGTACTGCCGGAAGTCGGCGCGACGCCGTCGCTGTAGCCGTGCACGGCCAGGATGTCGACGTTGTTGCGCGCCTGCGGGCTGTCCAGGATCTGCTTGTGGTAGAACCACGGCCAGTTGTTGTCCGCGGCCTCCATCTCCAGCATGCCCTCGCTGCCGAAGATCTTGACGTCCGGGTAGTTGGCCTTCACGCGGGAGATGGCCCCGATCAGCATCTCGGGATACCACTCCTGTTTGTACCAGCAGCTGTTGAAGCTCTGGACGAAGAACGGCTCGTTCTGCGGGCTGATCGCGTAGGGCTCGATGCCTTCGCTGCGATAGAGGTTGATCCCCGCGCCGAGCCAGTCCGCGAACGCCGTGTACTTCGTCGGATCGAGCGCCCCGCCCTGCTTGGTTCCGAACGGGTGCGGCGTCCCGATCTGCCGGACGTTGTTCTGGACCGCGACCTTCATGGACGAGGGCGGGCTCCAGACCGTGAAGATGAACTTGAGATCGACGCCGTATTGGTCCGCCTTCGCTTTCAGGCCTCGAACGACGGGCCGCTGCTTGTTCCAGTCCGCGTCCTGCGTGTTGAACTGATCCGACGGCGGGTAGTACTCGTTCCGCCAGATGGTGATCCCGAGATCGCTGATGACCTGATCGCCCCAGGCGTCGCTCCACAGCGATGACGCACTCGACCACCAGGTGTTCATGGCGCCGAAGAAGCCGAAGCCGTCGATGGTCTGATGACGCTCCGCCTTGTTGACGGTCACGTTGAAAGTGGTCGGGGCGCCCGTGGTGGTGACGGTCAAGGCCGCGCTCTGCGCGGACCAGTTGCCGGCGGCATCCCTGGCGCGGACCCGCATGCTGTACGCGGTGGACGCGGTCAGCCCCGTCACGTTGAAGGTCGTGCCGGACGGCGTGCCGATGGAGACGCCGCCGCGGAAGACCTCGTATCCGGTCACGCCCACGGCGTCCGTGGAGGCCGTCCACGACAAGGTGAAGCTCGTGGACCCGATGTTGGAAGCCGCGAGGCCGGTGGGCGTGGAAGGCGCCTGCGTGTCGCCGACTGTGCCTGACACCGTGAGGCAGAAGTCGTCCACGAGGAGCGTCCCCGCGGTACCGGACTTCCACGTCCACAGGGCGACGCGTGCGGTGCCCGCCGGGGCGACGGTCGTGGACGAGTACTCGGTGTACGCCGCGGCCGTGACCGTCAGCACCGCTTCGCTGATCTCGTTGCCCGCCGCGTCGAGGTAGTCGAGGCCGATGCCCGCCCACGACGGAGCACCCGACACCCTGCCCCACGCGCGAAGAGCCACGGTCTGACCCGCGGACGACGGGGACCGTGCTCCCGTAGTGGAGTCCGCCCGCCGCGGGGCCGGTGGACGCGGCGCTCGCACCGGAGCGGGCGCTGCTCGAGATTGACGTGTTGCCGTCGTTCGTCCAGCCCGAGAGGCCGCTCTCGAACCCGGGGTTCGTGAGCACGCCGCACGAAGACGGAGCGGCGGGTGCGGTGGTGACGTTCAACGCGGCACTCTGCGCCGACCAGTTCCCGGCCGCGTCGCGCGCGCGGACGGTCATGGCGTGCGTGGTGCCGGCGGTGAGGCCGGTGACGGCGAACGACGTGGCCGTCGGAGTTCCCACCGACGTGCCGTTGCGGAAAACCTGATAGCCCGTGACGCCGACGTTGTCGGTGGAAGCGCTCCACGTGAGCGTGAAGGCTGTCTGTGTGACGGACGAGGAGGCCAGGCCGGAAGGCACCGACGGCGCCTGCGTGTCCGCGGGTGGTGGGCCCGTCATGCAGAAGTCGTCGAGGAAGAGGGTCCCCGCGGCGCCGCTCTTCCAGGTCCAGATTCTCGCGTTGACCGCGCCCGCGGGCACGGCCTGGGTGACCGAGCGCAGCGCGTACGCGGTGCTCGTCACCTGCAGGTTGATCTCGCTGAGCTCCGTCCCCGACGAGTTCAGGAAGTCCACGCCCACGCCGGCCCACGAGGGACCGCCGGCCACCTTGGCCCAGAACTGGAAGGTCAGGGATTGTCCCGCGCTGACCGGGATCACGCCCGAGCGGTTGAGGCCGCCCTCGGACGGGCCGACGCGCGCCGCCTTCGCGCCCGAGTGAACGTCGGTGGTGATCACCGTGGTCCCGGCGCTCGTCCAGCCTGCGAGGTCGCTTTCGAAACCGCTGTTCGTCAGCAGCCCGCAGGTCTGCGCCTCCGCGGACGCAGGGATGAAAGACGACAGCGTAACCAGGACCGCGAAATGCCACGCGTGCTTCCGGGAGAAGGCATGTGTTTTCATGATGGACCTGCATGGGCCGCAGGCACCGCCGGGGAGTGCGGTACTTCTCAGCTCAGCCGAGCGCGACCGACCGGTGGGATCTTACTGCGACCTGCCGGCGTTTCGTTGCGCGGCCGTGCGTATCGCTGAGGTCGGCGGCGGGAGCCGCGAGCAAAGCCCGAGCGCCGAAGGCCCGAGGCTACTTCGGTCTGGGTACGACGATCGGCGGCGTCCTGATGCCCTCGGCCTCGGGCGTGATGGCCGCGACTCCGGTCGGTCCGTTCGTGTTCTGGACGGCGCCGACGAGCCAGGCTCCATCGCGTTTCTCAGCAATCATCGTCATCAGACCAAATCGTTGCGGGCGAGCCGAGCCGTCCGCGTTCTTGTCTCCTTGAATCGTCCAACTGTGGCGCACCAACGCCAGGTCGGGACGCATGAACCGCACATGCGTTTCCAGGACCTTGTACCAGACGTCCTTGAAGCGGCCACTGAACAGCCGGGAGTGATACGTCTCGAAATCCTCGCGGCCCTGCAGCCAGGTCAGCCCGACGGTGACGAAGTCGACGTTGGGAGCCATGATCGCAGCCAGTTGACGAGCGTCGCGCTTGTTGAATCCGTTGCTGAACGCCTGCGGCAGGCTGCGCAATGATTCCTCATCCTGCTTCGTCTGCGCCTCGACCGCCGCTCCACTCGCGAACAGCACGAGGCAGGCAAAGAGAACAATCCTGATCCCGTTCTTCCCCGAGATCAGGCGCTCGCCCAGTGCGCTCGTCTCCGTGTGGCTGACTCGCATGTGCCTCCAGTGGCAAAACCGTTTGGCCGCTCTTGAACGCGATGGACCGTACCACACGCGAATTCGCCGGAATCGCAAGACCCTTCATACAGCAGCTGAGTCGGCGCCGGCTCATTGCCCGATCCGATCACGTCGTCCGTGCGCGAGGCCGGCAGTCAAGTATCCATGTGCATCGGTGAACACGACATCTCCGTCGATTGATCGGCGCGCTGCCGACAATCGTGTCTGACTGCATCGGTGACGGCAATCGCCAACACGCGCCGACGGCCGTCCTCACTCGCGCGTCACCTTCTGTTTCTTCACCTTCACCGATCGCGCGCCGCGCGATCGACACTTTGGGTCCCCGCTCGCGCGATCCAGACAAGCCTGTCGACTTTCTTGCCGCGCGTGCGCACGCGCCGTGATTCGTGCGCTCGATTCGGCGCCCGTGGATTCGAGAGTTTTGCGAACAAAGCCGCTGCATCCGCGCCCGTGACCGCGGTGTGGCGCTTCACTTGCTACGGCGGCGCCATCGGGATCATCGAGGCGAGTGCGACGGGTGAACCGCCCGAACGCTCGCGCGCGCGGCGCCGAGGTGTCGATGACATCCGGTGCCGTGAACACGATCCCGCGCAGCACGAGGAGGCTTCATGCTCACCTGGCGCAGGCTCGAACGACTGCTGATCGCCGGCGCGATCGTCGCGCTGCCGATGCGTGCGTTGGCTCAAGAAGCGGTCGTGACTGGCTCGGTGACTGATACGACGGGCGGTGTGTTGCCAGGCGCGACGGTCGTGGCGGTGCACGAATCGACCGGGAACAAGTTCCTCGCCGTCACCGACACGCGAGGCATGTTCCGGCTGCCCGTCCGCACCGGCGGCTTCAAGGTGACGGCGGAGCTCACGGGGTTCGCCCCGACCACCAAGACCGTCGAATTGCTCGTCGGTCAGGCGGCGGCCGTCGATCTGAAGCTGGCGCCCGCGGCGATGCAGGATTCGGTGACGGTGACCGCCGACGCGCCGTTCCTCGATCGCACGATCTCGACCGTCGGCGGCAACGTCGATCAGCGGCAGATGCAGGAGCTGCCGCTCAACGGCCGGAACTTCGTGGACCTCACGATGCTGGCGCCGGGCAGCCGGCAGAATGCCTCGACCGACGAGCTCGGCGCGGCGCGGCATGTATCAGCTCAACGTCGACGGCGTGCGCGTGACCCAGAACCAGACCGGCGAACTTCGGCCAGCCGAAGTACAGCCGGGATGCGATCGCCGAATTCGAGTTCATCACGAACCGGTTCGATGCGACGCAGGGCGGCTCGGCCGGCACCCTCGTCAACGCGATCACGAAGTCCGGCACGAACGTGTTCGCGGGGACGTTCTCCGGCTACTTCCGCAACGACCGGTTCATCGCGAAGGACTTCGTCGCCAACCGCGTGCTGCCCGTACTCGGACTCGCAGATGAGTCCGGGACGTTCGGCGGGCCGATCCTGCAAGGACCGGCTGCACTTCTTCGCCAACTACGAGCACGAGCTCGAGCCGCAGACCTTCAGCCACTCCAGTCCGTGGCCGAGCTTCAACTTCGATCACAGCGGCACCCGGACCGAGAAGAAGGGCCTCGGCCGCGGCGACATGCAGTTCACGCCGCAGACGCGGCTCAGCGTGCGCGGGCAACATGTCGATGGTGCGACATGCCCTACGACGCCCGCTACACCGGTGGCGCCGCCCGTCATCCGTCGTCGGCCATCACGACCGACACGGCACAGCGGCGACATCGAGCGCCACGCTGACGCAGGTGCTCGGCGGGTCGGCCGTCAACGAGCTCCGCGGGCAGCTACGCGGGCTACTACTGGATTCAGCAGTCGATCGTCGCCTGGCCCGATCACCCCTATCCGACACTCGACTACGGCACGCCGATCATCCAGCTGCGCGGCTACACCATCGGCCAGGCGCACACCAACTCCCACGAGGACGAGCGGCAGTGGACACGTGTCGTTCCGCGACAACCTGACGTTCTCGTTCGACAAGGCCGGACGGCACGACATCAAGGTCGGCGGCGAGTACGTCTATCAGCAGAACCCGGTGTTCCTGTGCAACCGCTGCATGGGCATCTACGACGCGCAGGGCGGGGCGGTGCCGGCGAACATCGAGTCAGCTGTTCCCGGTGTGGAACGACGTCTCGACGTGGAACCTTGCGGCGATCTCGCCGGTCGTGCGCAGCTACACGCTCGGCGTCGGCCAGATGCAGCAGTACGCGCCGCTCAACATCTTCGCCGGCTGGGTGCAGGACGACTGGCAGGTCTGGCGTCGCGGCTGACGTTGAACCTCGGCCTCCGTTACGACCTGGAGACCGGCGTGTACGCGGAGGACGTCGAGCTCGAGCCGTTCCTCGAAGGCCGGGACGGCCGAACGACACGAACAACTGGGCGCCGCGGCTCGGCGCGGCCTTCAGCCTGACGGACAAGACGGTGCTCCGCGGCGGCGGCGGCCGGTTCTTCGCGGATCCCGGATCGCACACCGCCTACTGGACGCGTCTCGGCGGTAGGCGCGCTGCATCCCGCAGATCCTGAACGACGGCCGGGCGGACTTCGCCGCCAACCCGTTCAACGGTCCGATTCCGACCTTCGACCAGGTGGCGGCGACGCTGTGCACCGTTGCTCCGGGGCCGAACTGTCTGCGGCGGAGCATCGGCACGTTCGCCTCGCCCTACAACGAGATCCCCTACAGCAATCAGGCGTCGTTCGGCGTGCAGCGGCAGCTCGGCGCGGCGATGTCGCTCGAGGCCGACTACGTCTACACCGGGCAGCCGCGCGCAGAACGTGGACTCGCTCAACGTGAACCTGGCCTACAACCCGGCGACCGGCGTGAACTACCCGTTCACGGACATCAGCAAGCGGCCGTATCCGGACTGGGGCTCGGTGAACAACCGGCTGATCGATCGGCGAGTCCAACTACCACGGCCTGCAGATGGCGTTCACCAAGCGCATGAGCGACCGGTGGCAGGCGTCGGCGACCTATCTGCTCGCCGGCCAGTGGAACCTGCAGACGGCGCCGGTCCGGTCGGCTGCGAGTACCCGACGACGCTCAACGCCAGCGGGCAGCCGGTGTGCGACGTCCCGTTCGAGCTGCATCCCGACGCTCGTCGACGAGTGGTATCTGACCGGCGACCAGCGCCACCGCGTCACGTTCAACGGCATCTGGGACATCGGACGACGGCTTCCAGGTGAGCGGCCTGTACCTCTACGGCGACAACGGCTAGGCGACGCCGACCTCCGGCGTCGACGCGCTGCAGACCGGCGGAGCGGCGCCGGCCGCGTCCGCGCCAACGGCACGCTCATCGCGCGCAACAGCTTCGACCTGCCATCGATGCACCGCGATGGACATGCGCGCTGCAGAAGCGCTTCGTCGTCGGCCGGGCGCAAGGTCGACGGGCATCGTCGAAGTGTTCAACGTCTTCAACCACGCCAACTACGGCAGCTTCGTGCTGAACGAGAGCAACAGCCAGCTTCGGGCAGCCCGACGCAGAACCTGAACGTGGCCTATCAGCCGCGGCATGCTGCAGCTCGGATTCCGGACCGCCTTCTGATCGGCGGCAGCCCTGTCAGCAACAGAGGAACGGTCTTGCGTCCGGCCCGGACGCGGACGCCTGGAGGATTGCGAAATGTCGTTCTCGACACGCGTCCAGGGATCTGGCGTCGCCACGATCATCGCGCTCGTCGCCGTCGAGCGCGAGCCAGGTTCAGTCGCAGGCCCCGCCGTTTCAGATCGAGGAAGCGACGATCGCCGGCATCCATCGGGCCATTCAGCAGGGCGCGCATCACCTGCCGTGGCGTCGTGCAGGCCTATCTCGATCGCGCGAAGGCCTACAACGGCGTCGTCCAACTAGCTCGTCACGAAGGACGGCGCGGCCATTCCGGCCGCCGCCGGGACAGGTGCGGGCCGGCGCGCCGCTGAAGTTCCCGACGACGACGGTCGCCGATCTCGACGGTGCTTCCCAACTTCGATCGAGTACACGGGGCCGCCGATCGAGTTCGGCCGGATGGAGGCGACCGCCTCCGATCCGGACGTGCAGCAGCAGTACGGGATGACGGTCGGCATTCCCAACGCCGGCCAGGTCAACGCGCATCGGCATGATCAACATCCGCGGCGAGCGGTCGGTGACCTGCAAGGGCGACTCGGACACGCAGCCGTCGACCGGCCGCTGCCGGCAGGCGCCCGAAGGTCTGCGAGGAGTTCTCGCAAGCATGCCGGACGCGCTCGAGCGGGCCGCCGAGCTCGACGCCCAGTACGGCCGGAACCCGGACCTGGCGGCGCTGCCGATGTACTGCGTCCCGTTCTCGTTCAAGGATCCGTTCGACACGAAGGACATGCGGTCGACCGGCGGCGGCGACGCGCGCTACGACATCGACTTCCCGGCGCGCGATCACACGCTGGTCGCGCAGCTGCGCGCCAAGGGCGCGATCATCTACGCGAAGGCGAACACGACCGAATACAACGGGCGCGCCGGCGATCCGGGCGGCAGGCACGAACCCGACCAAGGTGCTCGTGTCGACGCTCGGCTACCAGCGCAGCACGTGGGCCGGCAACCCGTCCAACCCGTACGACACGACGCGCGCGGCCTCGCTCGGCTCGAGCTCGGGATCCGGCGTGTCGGTCGGCGCCAACCTCGCGATGTGCAGCCTGTGCGAGGAGACGCGCGCCTCGTGCCGCGGCCCGGCGAATCACAACTCGGTCGCGCTGCTCCTGCCGCAGAAGGCGCTGATCTCGTTCCACGGCGGCGCCATCGGCTCGGACATCCACAACGACCGCACCGGCATCCACTGCAAGAGCATCGCGGACTCGGCGAAGGTGCTCGACGCGCTGAAGGATCCGGATCAACGGCTACTACGACCCGCGCGACGTGTTCACGACCATCCCGCGGTCGGCCGTCCTCGACGAGCCCTACGCGACGTCAGCCGCGGCGACGCCGGGGACGAAGGGCTCGCTCAAGGGGATGCGCATCGGCATCATCCGCGAGTCGATGCTGACCTTCCCCGGCGTCAAGGCCGACGAGCCGATCGTCAAGGCGGCCGCGAAGGAGATCAAGTCGATCCTCGGCGACCATCTCGGCGCCACGCTGGTCGAATCGGTCGATCCGAGGTGGCCGGACGATCCGGCGATCGAGAACATGACGACGACCTACACGCAGGGCGATCGCCGAGCTGCTGCCGGTCTTCTTCCCCGACATCCTGTATCCGGCGTGGCGGCGGCGGCCGAGCGGCGGCAGCAGCCGGTGTTCCCGGAGTTCGCCGCGGCGATCAAGCCGACCGCGTTCGCGCCCGGCGTGACGTTCGGGTCGGGCACGATGGCGCCCGCCGACTACATGGTCGGCGCTCGCCGAAGGCAAGGTGCCGCCGCCGGCCAACCTGAACATCCGGACCATCCAGCCGCAGGCGCCGTCGCAGGCGTTCCGGTTCCACTTCGTCCAGTACGCGACGCCGGCGCGCGGCCGACTGGGCGGCGCGCGGCTTCACCGAAACGCTGGTCGACTTCCCGACGCTGAACGCACGGTCGAAGTTCTGGGGCGACGACCAGCGCGCGGCCTTCAAGAACTGGGAGGAGGTCGACGACATCACGCAACCCGCATCGACGAGCGGCAAGGGCATTCACGAACGCTTCCTTCTGCGCGAGTTCCTGCGCCGCGTCGAGATGAAGGTCATGCAGGAGAACAAGCTCGACGTGGTCGTGCGGCTGCATTCGCCGCTGCCCCCGGGGAAGATCGGGCTCGCGGCGCAGCCGGGTCCTGAGGGCGACCGTCCGCGGCGAATCCGCCTTCGGTCCGAATGGCGGGCTGACCGAAGTGCTGATTCCCGCGGGCTACGTGCGCCACGGTCTACGACCCCGTCTTCGTGCTCAGCGCGGACAAGAAGCGCTACGTGGCCGACGAACAACAACACGCCGACGATCGCTGCCGGCGCCGGGCCTGCCGTTCTCGCTCGTGTTCCGCGCCGACCCCGGCCGGGAGGACCTCGATCCTCAAGGTAGCGTCCGCGTACGAGGCCGCGTCGAAGCGGCGAGTCTCCCCGCCCGCGTTCGGACCGCTGCCGACGTCTCAGACGAGTCGCTAGCATCATGAGGTGGCGCGCATGCCGTCGCTTCGGCGGCATGCGCGGTCCTTCAGAGATCGTCGGGAGCTTCCCACTGCGCGTCGTCGGCGACCCAGTCCAGGAGCAGCGACGCCCGCGTATCGAGCAGAAGCGACAGGGACGGCCAGTCCTCCGGTTGACCAATTCGGATGTCCGCGTCGCGCTCACGGCTCGTCATCAGCCGCGCCTGCTCCCGCCACCCCTCGGCGATGACTCTGACGGCCTCACGTGGATGTTTGATGTTCGCGGCCGACACGTAGTCCGTGGGCAGGTCGCCGCAGATGGCCCACCAGCCAACCCAATCCGGACGCACCTTGCTTTCGATGGCCCACAGCGAAACATAAGGAGCGATGCGCCAGGCGGGCCACTCGCCGACAGGCCCGTGCGCAACGCCTTGGTGCTGCAGGTACGCTTCCACCTGGGCGCGACGTTCCTGGCACCACTGCTCCTCGACGGCGGGATCGTCGTAGTCGGTCACGGCAGATCTGCGCGGAGAGTATATCGCGGCCCGAACCCGCCGGTCCGGAATGAGCCGACTGAAGCGCCGCGGTGTCAAACAAGAACGTGCGGAAGCTCCAGACGATTGCCTTCGCGCTGCTCCTGACCTCTGTCCCCACCGAGCTCGCGGCGGATTACGTCCTTGATGCGTCGGATCCCATGGGTTGGGTGGGGCTTTCTCACGCGATCGCACGAGTCCGATTCGAAGCCCACCGCCCTCTTCCTTCCGACGACGAACGCCTGACGCTCCACACGGCAGTCGTGCTCGGCATTTTCAAGCGCCATCCTCTGCTGCCACTGCCGGTTGAACGCGTGGGAGTCATAGAGCGGCGGAATTTCATGCAGACAGAGGATGGCCGCCAGCCGTGCTGGGACAACGAACAGCCGCTTCCAGTCGGTACGGAGGCCATCGTGTTCCTGGTATGGGACAGAGATTTGCGTGCCTTCAGGCTCGGACACGTCGTCGACGCCAGCCTGGAGATGGCTCGGTCGTCCTCGCAGTGCGATTCACCGAAAGGCGGGTAGAAGCGTTTACTCGTGCCGCAACGCGGCGATCGGATCGATCCGCGTGGCTTGCAGCGCCGGGATGAGGCTCGCGCACAAACCGGCGGCCGACAGGACGAGGGCGGCGCTCAGCAGGCTCGACTGATCCGACGTGGTCACGCCAAAGAGGAGGCTCTGGATCAGCCGCTGCCCGGCATACGCGGCGATCACGCCGAGCACACCTCCTATGAGCAGCAGAGACGATGACTCCGCGAGGATCAGGCGCACGATCTGATGACGCGGTGCGCCGAGCGCCATGCGGAGCCCGATCTCGTTGGTCCGCCGCGCGACGATGAACGCCATGACTCCGTAGAGGCCGATTGCCGCAAGCACGAGCGCCCCGATGCCGAACGTGGTCGAGAGCGTGGCCAGGAGGCGATCCTGCACTACGGACAGGTCGCTCTGCTCCTCGAGGGTGCGCACCTGGGTCAGCGGCACCGCGGGATCCACTTCGTGGAGCGCACGCCGGATCGGCTCCTCTGCCGCACGCGGGTCGAACGCCGTCCGCACGTGAAGGACCAGACCGTACGGATGCACCGACCTCGGCGGGATGTAATACATCGGAAGCGCCTGCTCGCGAAGGTCCCGGTACTTCGCATCCGTCACGACGCCGATGATCTCGGCCTTGACGCCGAACCCCGCTTTCACCTGCTGCCCGATCGGATTCCGCGAACCGAAGCACTGCCTGACGAGCTCCTGGTTGACGATCACCGTATGCGGCGCTGCAGCCGCATTGTCCGGGGCTGCGAACACGCGGCCCGCGACCGAACGGATGCGCATCGTTTCGAGATACCCGGGCGAGGCGATCGTCATGGAAGCCTTGCACGGTGTCGCCCGGCCATCGATCTTGAATGATGTCGAGTATTCCCCGGCCGCGAGCACCGGTGTGCTCGCCACCCCGGCAGACTCCACGCCGGGAATGGCCCGCACACGTTCGAGCGCAGCGTTGTGAATCTGATGGCGCCGGTCCTCGGAGTAACGGGGATCGTCGGGCTCGAAGGTCGCGAGAAGGACGCCCCGGCGGTCGTACCCGCTGTCGAAGGTGCGGAGGTTTGCGAGGCTCCGCGTGAACAGCGCGGCGCCCGACAGCAGCACCAGCGACAGCGCGATCTGCGCCGCCACGAGCGCCCGGCGCGCCACCAGACGCGGCCGCCGTCCGACAATGCCGGTGCCGTCCTTCAGCATGGGATTGAGCTCCGAACGGCCGGCTTGAAATGCCGGAAACAGTCCGAACAGGAGTCCCGTGAGCACGGCTGTGCAGGTCGTGAATGTCAGCACCCGGGCGTCCGGACGAATATCGAGGGGGAGGGCGGTTCCCGAGCCAAGCATGCCGACAAGCGCCCCCGCCGCGGCGTAGGCGAGCGCGATCCCCACCGCGCCTCCCAGGAGCGCGATCAGCACGCTCTCGGTGAGGAGCTGCGACACGATGGTGCCACGGCCGGCGCCCATCGCGAGCCTGATCGAGATTTCACGCCGCCGGGCGGCGCCGCGGGCCAGGAGCAGACCGGCGACGTTTGCCGAGGCGATGAGCAGCACCAGCACCACCGCGCCCATCAGCACATAGAGCGGCTTCTCGAATCGCTCCCGATCGCGATACTCGCCGCGGCTGTTGTCCTGCAGGACGATCACGTGATTCCGGTGGTGCGGCGCCGCTTGAAAGAGACTGGTGAGCACGCTCGCGGCCTGCTCCCGCGACACGCCTGGACGCAGTCTCCCTCCGATCGTCCGGAACGATTCACTATCCGCGAGACGGCTCTCCGTCTGTACCGGGACGGTGACGCTCGCCGGCGGGTGCAGAGAGGTTCCGACAAATCCCCGCGGTGTCACGCCGACGATTGAAAACGAGACCCCGTTCAGCACGATCTGCCGGCTCGTGACGCCGGGGTCGCCGCCGAACCGGCGTCGCCAGAAGTCGTACTCGAGCACCGCCACAAGACGCGGCTCCTTGTCGCTGTTGTCCTCGCGATCCAGCAGGCGGCCGAGAACCGGCTGCACGCCGAGCAGTGAATAGTAGTTGCCGGTGACCAACCCGACCGAGACCTGTTCGGCCTGGTCTCGCAGTGTCGTGACAGCCGACCTCTCGGAGGTCGTGAACAGCTCGATGTACTGCCCGGCATGGGCCTGGAAGTTGCGAAAGTCTCCGTGCCAATCGTACGGGGTTCTCTCAGCGCCGGGCCCTTTGACGCGGGCCTCGAGGATGACCAGCTCCTCCGGATTCCTGACCGGGAGGCTCTTCAGGACCACCGCGTTGAGCAGGCTGAAGACGGCCGTGTTGGCGCCGATGCCGAGCGCCATCGACAGCACCACGACAGCGGTGAAACCGGGGTTCCGCCGGAGGACGCGTGCGGCGTAGCGGAGATTGCGGAGGCCGGCGTCGATCCAGCGGTTCACGTCGGCGTCGCGCATGCGCTCGGCCATCAGGGTCCGGTTGCCGAACAGCCGCAGGGCTGCAAGCCGTGCCTCGTCCGGGGGCATCCCGCGCGCGATGTTGTCGCGGGTGCGCGCTTCGACGTGGAAGAGCAGTTCGTCATCCAGGTCGCGCTGCAGGCGGTTCGGCCGTACGAGCGCGGTGAGGCGCTGAAACCAGCGAAGGTTCGGGCTCATGGCTGTACCCTCACGTGTATTGCAGGACGCGGGTGACGGCGGCGGTGACGGCTTCCCAGTTTTCTTCTTCCGATTTCAGCTCGCGGCGCCCCTGGGCCGTGAGCTGATAGAAACGTGCGCGCCGGCTCGTCTCGGAGGCCCGCCACGCGGACGTGATCAGCCCGGCCTGCTGGAGCCGGTGGAGCGCGGGGTACAACGACCCCTCCTCGACACGCAGCACGTTGGCAGAGACGTCCTGGATATGGGTCGCGATGCCGTAGCCATGGACAGGGCCGCGTGAATCGAGCGTCTTGAGCACCAGCAGATCCAGAGTGCCTTGGATACGCCGTTTCGTGCCATGCATAGGAGTCTATGCCTAGACTCCTGTGGATTGCAAGCGTTTAATCGAGCCGGGACATTCCGATCGTCGTGTGTTTCAATCGAAGGTGGTGAACTCGCGGGGCTTGCCGGCATGAAATCAACGTTACGCATCCTGCTCTGCGTCTACGCGTGCGCCCCGTCCCTCGCGCATGCTCAGGACGTCGTCGTCGGCCTCATCACGAAGACCGATACCAATCCGTTCTTCGTGAAGATGAAGGAAGGCGCCATAGAGGCGGCGAAAGCCAAAGGCGCCAGGCTGATGAGCGCGGCCGGCAGGTTCGACGGCGACAATGCCACCCAGGTCACCGCCATCGAGAACATGGTGAGCGGTGGCGCCAGGGCGATTCTCATCACCCCCAGCGACACGAAGGCGATCGTGCCGGCCATCAGGAAGGCGCGCGCTGCGGGCGTGCTCGTGATCGCTCTCGATACGCCGACCGATCCGCAGAGCGCCACCGATGCGCTGTTCGCGACGGACAATTTCAAGGCCGGCGTCTTGATCGGTCAGTATGCCAGGGCGGCGATGGCCGGCAAACCGGCCAGGATCGCGACGCTCGACCTCGCGCCCGGGATCACGGTCGGCACGTTGCGCCACGACGGCTTCCTGCAGGGTTTCGGCATCAAGGAAGGCGATCCCCGCATCGTGTGCAGCCAGGACACGCAAGGCAATCAGGCCAAAGGGCAGACAGCGATGGAAAACTGCCTGCAGAAGGCGCCCGACATCAACGTCGTCTACACGATCAACGAGCCGGCCGCGGCCGGGGCGTATCAGGCGCTCAAGTCGGCAGGGAAGGAGAAAGCCGTGCTGATCGTCTCGGTGGACGGCGGCTGTAGCCGGCGTGAAGAACGTCAGGGCGGGCATCATCGCGGCGACCTCGCAACAGTACCCGTTGAAGATGGCGTCGCTTGGCGTCGACGCGGCGGTGGAGTACGCCAGGACCGGCAAGAGGCCGTCCGGTTACACCGATACCGGCGTGACGCTCATCACCGACAAGCCCAGGGCCGGCGTCGATAGCAAGGACACCACGTTCGGGACGAACGCTTGCTGGGGGACGAAATAGCACCAGAATGATCACAGTGCCGCAGGTCGCGTCGTTCGGCCCGTTGCTGGCGCTGCTGGCGGCGTGCGCGTTCTTCGCGTCGCAGACGGATCGCTTCCTCACCGGTCAGAACTTCTCGCTCATCCTGCAGCAAGTGATGGTGGTCGGCGTCATGGCCATCGGGCAGACCGTGATCATTCTCACCGCGGGCATCGATCTGTCCTGCGGCATGGTGATGGCGCTCGGGTCCATCGTGATGACCAAGCTCGCGGCCGATGCCGTCATGAATCCGTACCTCGCGATCGCCTGCGGACTCCTCGCCTGCGGCGCATTCGGGCTCCTGAACGGCGCCCTGATCACGTACGCCCGTCTGCCGCCTTTCATCGTCACCCTCGGAACCCTGAACATCGCCTTCGCCATCACGCAGATCTATTCGGAGTCCCAGACGGTGTCCGGGTTGCCCGACGCGCTGTTGTTCTTCGGCACGACCTTCAGGATCGGCCACACGGCTGTGACCTACGGGACGGTGCTCATGCTGGCGATGTATCTCGCGGCGTGGTTCCTGCTGCGCGAGACCTCGCCGGGCAGGCATATCTACGCGCTCGGCAACAACCCGGAAGCCGCGCGTCTGATGGGCATTCCCGCGCGGCGCCTGCTCGTGTCGGTGTACACGATGGCCGCGCTGATTTACGGTATCGCCGCGTTGCTGGCCGTCGCGCGGACCGGAGTGGGCGACCCTCAAGCCGGACAGACCGATAACCTGGACAGCATCACGGCGGTGGTCCTCGGCGGCACCAGCCTGTTCGGCGGGCGAGGCATGATCCTCGGCACCTTGATCGGCGCGCTCATCGTCGGGCGTGTTCCGCAACGGCCTGACGCTGATGGGCGTCCCGTCGGTCTATCAAATCCTGATTACCGGGATCCTGGTGATCCTGGCTGTCACGACCGATCAGCTGTCCCGCCGGAGGATGTAGGCGCATGTCGACGCCGCCTTCTGCCCTGGTCATGGAAGCGCGCGGGCTCGTCAAGCGCTACGGTCACGTCACCGCTCTGGATGGCGCCGACTTCGAGCTGCTGCCCGGCGAGATCCTCGCCGTCATCGGCGACAACGGTGCGGGCAAGTCCACGCTCATCAAGGCGCTGTCCGGCGCGCTCGTTCCGGACGAAGGCGAGATGTTCCTGGACGGAAAGCCGGTCAGGTTTCACACGCCGATCGATGCCCGGCGGCAGGGCATCGAAACGGTGTATCAGGAGCTGGCGGTGGCTCCGGCGATGACCATCGCCGAAAACCTGTTCCTGGGTCGCGAGATCCACAAGCCCGGCGTCCTGGGGCGGCTGCTGCGGCTGCTCGACAAGAAGAAGATGAGCGCCGAGGCGGCGGCGCACATGAAAGACCTGCAGATCGGGATCGGCTCGATGAAGCAGGCCGTGGAGACCTTGTCGGGCGGTCAACGGCAGGGTGTGGCGGTGGCGCGCGGCGCCGCGTTCGCGCGGCACGTCGTGATCATGGACGAACCGACCGCGGCGCTCGGCGTGAAAGAGTCCAACATGGTGCTCGACTTGATCCGCCGCGTGCGCGACCGGGGCCTGCCGGTGATTCTCATCAGCCACAACATGCCGCACGTGTTCGACGTCGCCGATCGCATTCACATCCAGCGCCTCGGCCGGCGCGCCGCGTTGGTGAAGGCGCGCGACATCAAGATGCCCGACGCCGTGGCGATCATGACCGGCGCGACGAGCGTGACGCCGAGCTAAGACGGTGGACCCGGCGGCCACAGTCTCGAGCGCCCGACAAGCTCATCGTTGCTCGCATGTGGAGCCGCCTCGAGCGTCGGCGACGTCACTATAGCGAGACGCCGCGGCGTCCTTGCCCCTCCTTTCACCATTCTGGGAAATCTTCTGCCGCTTTCGTCGGACCAACACCGACATGTGGAGTCGCGCGAGCGCGGCGCGTGTTTTGCCTCTGCGGACAAGCACGCGCAGCCGTCAGGCATGCACCACTTCAGGCGAGTGCAAAAAAGCAGAAGGGGATCAGCAGCGATGCACTGACGTGGATGCACTGAAGTGGAGGGAAAGAATGAACAGAAGAGCTTCCTCTCGATTGAGCGCGGTGGCGCTGGCCGTTGCCTTCGCCGGCATGTCGGCCTCGCCGGCTGGCAGGACCGTGCAAACCGTAACCGGCCAGGCAAGAGCGGTGCAGGCCACGACGTTGTTGACCACCATCGTTCTGGCAGACACCGGAACCCTGGGAAGCACCGGTGACGCGCGGGACGCGGTGCTCACGACGGGGAATGCTGCGTCTCTGCTGAGCGCGGAAGTCCTCCGCGCGGTCACGGTCGGATGGCCGGATCAGGTCGTCTCGGAGGCTTCGCTCGGGAACCTCACGATTGCGGTCGGCGGCATCGGCATTTCCGCCGACTCGGTCATGGCCAGCGCGCTGGCCTCGCTCGACGGGACCGTCACGGCGCGCACGCTCATCGGCAACCTCTCGGTCAACGGCGTGCCGGTCGTGCTGACCGGCAGCCCCAATCAGACCATTGCGATCCCCGGCGGCCGGCTGGTGTTCAACGAACAGCAGACGTCATCGGCCGGCACCACGGTCAATGCCATTCACGCCACCGTCTTTGGCGTGGCCGACGTGGTCGTCGCATCTGCGACCGCCGGAATTCAGTAGGCCTGGAACGAACGCACCGAAATCCCTCGGTGCCTGAGGAGGAAATGCCGATGTGCAAGGTCGCCTCGTCGTTCATCGTTGCGGCTCTGGCAGCCGCCGGGTTGATCATTACGAACGCTCCCCTGAGAGCTCAACCCCCTCTGGTTGTTCCGGCGCCTTGTGATTTCATCACCGGCGGAGGATTCGTCTCCAGGTTGGGTGAGAAGGTAAACTTCGGCGCGCACGGCGGATGCAAGCACGGTGATTTCTGGGGACAGCTGAACGTCGTGGACCATGGCGAGTTCATGGGCAAATCTCCGTACCACGTGAAGAGCACGGAGATCACCGCCTACCTGTTCAATCCGGCTGCTCCGAACAGGCGCGATATCTGCGGCTCCGCGAAGACCAACGCGGGCGAGACCGTCCAGTTTCACGTGCAAATGGAAGACAACAGTGCAGCTGGAACCCCTGACCGGTTTGGCATTCGTCTGTCCAACGGTTATCTCGCGAGGGGTTCACTCGACGACGTCCTTGGTGGCGGCGGCAACATCGAGCTCCATAAGCCCAATCCTTCCACCAGCGGGCCCACCGGAGGAGCAGTGTGTGAAGTGCCAGCACCCTTTGCTGGCCAAATCGACGCTCCGTGAAGCACGACGCGGCACACCTTCGCCGTTCACGTCAGGGCCGGCACGCAAGGGCCGGCCCTTCTGATCACTTCCCGACGTCGAACGCCAGCAGCACGTTCCCCGGTTTGCCGCGCCAGAGACCGTACCCCGAGTTCGTCAGGAGCAGGCCGCCCGCGATCACCGGGCCCGCCGCGTCGATCGATCCACCAGTCGCCTTGACGCGGTTGACCGTGTCGAACTCGCGCGCCGTGTCGTAGTCCCACAGAACCCGCCCATCGCGTGTCGAGTACGCGCGCAGGTGGCCATCGATCGATCCGGAGAAGACCGCCCCGGGAATGACCGTGATCGCCGCGGACTGCGCTCCCGTGCAGCCGCGTCCCTCGGTGCAGGCGAGCGCGGGCGCCGGCGTATGCCAGACCTTCTCTCCGTCGAGGCGCAGCGCGAACAACCCGCCCGCCTCACGCGCCGGGCGCAACACGTCCGAGACCGCCACATACACGCGCTCCTCATCCGCGGCCATCCCCCATTCGATGCCGCCGAGCGGGCCGCCTTGACCGGCACGAAACTGCCAGGACGTGGCGCCTTCGCGGTCCGGGTCGAGACCATACACGACACCGGACTTCTGCCCGGCGACGAGGATGTCGCGGCCGGCGGAAAGCGAACGCAGGATCGGCGAGGCGCCGAAGTCGAAGTCGGGGCCGACCGTCTCCGGACAGTTCGGGCTCGTGGTCTGACACCCCATCACGTACACGTCGTTGGGTGTCATCTGACGCGACCAGCGAACGTCCCCGGTCGCCATGTCGATGGCGAGGATGGCGTCGGACGTTTTCGCGGCAGGTTCGGAGTAGGCATTGCCGGTGCCGACATAGATCAGCCGCCGCTTCACGTCGATGGTCGGCGACGACCAGATCGCCGCACCGGCCGGACCCCAGAGCTGCCTTCCGGCGGGCGTCTTCCGTGTCGGCCGAGGCTCGGCGGGAATCGCGAAGCTCTTCCAGATCACCTTGCCGGTGGCGGCGTCGAGCGCCACGACGCTGCCGCGAAACCGGCAGCATTCATACGCCGGCCGTCCCCCGGCGACTTCTTCGACGGACGAGACCGGCACATACAGGCGTGACTCGTACAGAACGGGCGCCCCCGTCACGCGCGCCGCCGGATGATCGTCGACCTGCGCCTGCCAGAGCTTCTCGCCCGTTGCCGCATCGAGCGCGTAGACATGTGCCGCGAGGTCGCCGAAGAACACCGCGGGGCGCGACGTGCCGGGACGGGCCCATCCGTCCGACGGTTGATCGCCGTGCGTACGCCGGCCGCTGCCGTGAACGACCAGTGCGCACAACCTGTCGCCGCGTCGAGCGCGTAGACCGCCCCCTTCTGACTGCCGACGAAGACGCGGCCGGCGGCGATGGACGGCTGTGCCGACGCCTGCGTCGCATCGGGGAAGCCGAACGCCCATTTCAACTTCAGCCGCGGAACGTCTTCCGCCCGGATACCGGCGTCCTTCTGTGACTGAAACCGCGTGTTGGCCGGATCGGCGCCCCAGCCGATCCAGTGCGGCCCAGCGAGTGGATCGCCGAGCGGCGCCGCCGCGTTCGCGCACAGTCCCGTGGTCACCGCCGGCGACGACGTCCCGCCCAGGTACTCGGCAACCGCGCGCTTGTCGGCCGCGCTCAGGTCCATCGCCAGCACGGACATCGTGCCGCTCACGAGCGACGCCAGGATCGTGTCGCGCGTCATGCGCCTCAGCGTCTCGCGATCGGGCGCTCTCGTGGAGACCGACTCGTGGCACGCCGCGCACTGCGTCTTGTAGATCGTGGCGCCTCTCGTTGCCGCCTGCTCGTTGGTGGCTGGTGGGGATTGCGCCGCTGATTGGGGGGACGAGGCTCCCGCGCCCGCAAGCCCTGCGGCGAGCATGACGACCGCGATACATGTGCGCACGGACGGCCTCCTGTCCGATTGCGGATGCTAGCAGGTAAGGCACCTTCACTTCCAAACACTGAAAGTTCTCCTGACCTCCTGCTCTCCTGTTCAAAACGAACGGATGCGGCTAACCTTCGCGGATACGTAGCAGAGTTGACGTAGAATCCCCACGCTGTGCGACTCTCCAGATGGCTCCTTCTGCTCGGCGCGCTGTTCGGCGCTGGCTGCAACCGCACCGCGCCTCCGCCCCCGGCTCGCGCCTCCGCCGCCGTTTCGACCGGTCGCCGACGTCAAGCAGCTCATGTCGTCGGTCATCGAGCCGGCCGCAGAGGTCTACTGGGACGCGGTGGGCACGGTCGTCGACAAAACAGGCACGGTGGAAATCGAGCCGAAGACCGACGAAGAGTGGGCCGCCGTCCGCAACAGTGCCTATGTGGTGGCCGAAGCCGGAAACCTGTTGATGATGAACGGCCGTGCGAAGGACGAAGTCGAGTGGATGAGGCTGTCGCAGGCGCTCGTTGACGTCGGGCAGCGCGCCATCAAGGCGGCGGAGTCGAAGAACAAGGCGGCCGTGTTCGACGCCGGTGCCGAGGTCTACGACGCCTGCGTCGCCTGCCACGCCAAGTACGCCTTGCCGACGATGCGGCCCAACGCCGCGGGCAGGGGATCTTAATCGAGACCCCCGCCCGGCATCCGGACATGTCGCTCCTGAGTTTTGTCGAGTGGCTGGCGAGCACGCGCTGGAGCATTGCGCTCCATGAGTCGCTCTACCTCTATCCCCTCGTCGAGTCGGCGCACGTCCTCACGCTTGGGCTGTTCGTCGGTCTCGCGGCGATGATCGACCTCCGGCTGTTGGGGCTCACGTTGCGGCGCGTCCCGGTCTCGGAAGTCACCGCGCGGCTGCTCCCGTGGACGAAGGCGGGCTTCGTGGTGATGGTGATCACCGGCGCGCTGCTCTTCTACGCCATTCCCGTCAGGACCTATCAGAGCGTCTTTTTCCGGGTGAAGGTCGGGATGCTTCTGCTGGCCGGGCTGAACGTGTGGCTGTTTCACTCGCGCGTCGAGCCTCGCGTGGCGGACTGGGATCTGGCGCCGGTCACACCTCTCCCGGCCCGTGTGGCCGCCGTCGTCTCGCTCGTCCTGTGGGCGGGCGTCGTCGTCGCGGGCCGGATGATCGCCTACAACTGGTTCGACTGCGACATCCAGCCACAGTCCGATTTCATCAACTGGGCCGCCGGCTGCGTCGTTCCACCTCGATGACCACGTCCGTGGAGACATCACTGCTCCCGCTTTTCGAGTGGTGTGAGGCGACCGCGATCGGCCACGCCATCAGGGATTCCGTCTGGTTGTTTCCGGTCATCGAGGCCGGACACCTGCTGGGACTCTGCGTGCTGGGCGGATCGCTGCTCGTGGTGGATCTGCGGATGCTCGGCGTGGGCCTGCGACGTCCAGCCGATTGCCGAGCTCGCACAGGACGCCCGGCCGTGGCTCCTCGGCAGCATCGGGGTGATGGTCGCCACCGGCACGGCGCTCTTCCTGTCGGAATCAGTGAAGTGCTATTACAGTCAGGCCTTCTGGGTGAAGATCACGACGATCCCCCTGGCCCTGCTGTTCACGCTGACAGTACGTCAGCGCGTTGCGCGGGCGGGCACGCTCGAGACGACGGCCAGGCACAGAATCGTCGCGATGATGTCGTTGGCCCTGTGGTTCACCGTCGCCGCCGCGGGACGGTGGATTGGGTTTTCCTAGCTTCCCGCTTCCAGCTTCCCGCTTCCCGTTTGCCTTTGTCAGCCGCCTCCCTTCCCTTTCTTCGGTTCGGTCGGATCGCGGCCATCGTTCGGCGCGCCGGTTCCTGACGAGCCCATGAAGATCTTGCGACCGTCGGTGAACGTGACGTCGCGGCCGTTCGCCCGCTTCAGCGAGTGGTCTTTCGTCTGATAGCCGTCGACGATGAGCTCGGTGCCGTAGGTGAGAGAATCCCGCGTCAGTCCCCGGCGCAGCAGCGTGTTCGGTGTGCCGCCTTCGACCATCCAGACTTCGGTCGTCCCGTCCGGCTTCTTCACCTCGATGTGGATCCAGGCGTGCGGGTTGACCCACTCGAGCTTGACCACCTTCCCCCGCAGCCTGATGGGTGCATCCGGATCGAACTCGGCGCCAAACGCGTGGTGACCGGCCACCGGCATCGTGGCGGCCAGGAGACCACACGCGGCAAGCAGTATCGAGAGCGTTCTTCGCATGGGATCACCTATGGCTGCTTCTTCTTCGTCTGCTCGCGTTCCCTGGCGCGTTCTCCGCTCAATATGTTGAAGAGCGCGTAATTCCCTTCATGGCACGCGTACTCGTAGATGAGCTCGTCGGTGCGGTTGAAGGGCACCTCGCCGCTCCACGGCTGGGCAAACGTCGTCGGATCGTCGATCGTGAACTTGTAGAGAATCGTGTCCGGGCCTGTCCGCGTGAAGCGTTCGATGACCCTCAGGTTCTCGGACGCGCTCCGGAAAATCTGCAGCGGGTGGAAGTTCGTCGTCTCGACGACCAGCGTGTCGCCTTCCCAGCGTCCAATCGAGTCGCCCATCCAGGGACGGAGATGTTTCGGCAGGCGCTCGCCGCCCATCCGAATCGTGCGGACGTCGTGCACCATCTCCACGAGGATCATGACGTGATCCCTGGTCTGTACGATCTGGTAGTTGTTGTTGTAGAAGTAATTCGGCAGCATGGGCGGCCCGGCGTTCGAGCCGAACGACATGATGCAGCGCTCGCCGAGCGGCCGGAACTCCGGGTGGTCGTACTGGCCGCGGCCTCTCATCGCGGCCAGCCGCGCCGCGTTCCGCTGCCGCGCTTCCGGAGTGAGGGCGGGAACCTTGCCATTCGGCGGGTCGACGATGAGCGAGCTCCTCCACTCGCCATTGACGACGGCGACCCGATCGCCGGGTTCCAGCCAGAAATTGTTGTAGCCGCCCACGTTGCCTGCCGCGCCGGTCGATCCATCGCCGCCCTTCGGCGGGGCCGGCCGGTTCGGATCGCTCGGCTCGTCGAGACGCTTGACGCGATCCGCCATGCCCTTCTCGAGCCGGGCGACATCGTCTTTCGACATCACCAGACTGACGCCATCCGGGCGCTCGAGCGGCGTGATCGTGCCGTTGCTCCAGGTGCCCTGGAGGTCCGGACGGCCATCCGGCGTGCGCGGCATGGTCCACGGTTTCGCTTTGGCGGCAGGGCCTTTCGTAGCGGCCGGTGCAGGCGTTTGCGCGGTGGCGGGCGTCAGCCAGACGATGGCCGTCAGGGCGCCCACCGCCAACAGGCAGATCGATCGCCAATACCGCCTGTTCATCTCGGTCCTACTTGACCGGTTCCTTGCGAAGGTGGCCATATATCAACTCTTCGACGAACTCGACGCACTTGAACTGGCCGAGCCGCGCGTCTTTGTTCACGTGCCGGTACAACGGCATGCTGATTCGTCCACGGGCGCGTGAAGACTTTGGGATCCGTGATCGTCGCGTCGTACTGCATGTGATCGGGCCCGGTCATCGTGTAGCGCTCGGTCACGGTCAGCGCTTCGCTGTGGTGGTTGCCCGCGCGATCGAACCAGCTCTGATCGTGGAATCCATTGGTGTCGACGACAAACGTATCCCCCTCCCAGCGTCCGACCGACTGCCCCATCCACGAATCGATCTGCGGTGGACCAGGATCCTTCAGGTAGACGTTGCGGGTCGCGCCCGCATACTCGTAGGCGATGAAGAACGCCGCGTCGCTCTGGAAGATCTGAAACGGAAACGGCATGTAGGTCGCGCGCGGAACGCCCGGCAGGTAGCACTTGATCTCGGGATCGCGCGTCAGCCAGTTGTCCTGGTTCTCTTTTTTCTTCGCCTGGGCTTCAGGCGTGTACGGAATGGCCCCGCCCACGACCACACCCACGCCGCCTGGAACGGATCCGACCGCCCCGAGCGCGAGCACCTCTTTGGCAGGCACGGGGATGACGGGACCCGGGCGCATCGCCAGCGCCGGGCGTGCCACGTGCGCCTCGAGGTCGTAGTTGGCGGTATTCAGGGCCTGCCAAATCCCGTTCAGATTGGGTTTGCCAGCCGTCGTGCGCGGGATCCTGGAGCCGGCCTGGCCGGCCGTCGGGGTTGCGGCGTAAAACGCGGCCGCCGCCGCCGCGGCGCCGGTGAGCGCGACCAACGCATCTCGAAGCTTGCTGGGCATCTGACGGCCACCCCCGACCGTCGTGATTGTTGTACCTGCGCTCGTAGAGTGTCAAGGCAGCCGCCGGCGAACAGCCGGTCCTCCGGCAACCGATCATCGCAATGCGATTGGGCGGAGCGCCGTCCCCGCCACGGTGCCGCGGATCGCGTTCGTGGTGAGGATGTAGGCGAACTCATATGCGCGGTCGGCCGCCAGAGCCTCGAGATTGTTGAACTCGAGGATGTGCACGCCTTGCTCGACGAGCAGGTACACGTGCACCGGATTGAAACTGCCTCCCATGGCCTTCGAGTCCTCTGCCTTCGGCGGCACGTACTCGACACCCGAAGTATCCGTGCCAACGGCGAGCGCGCCCTTTTGTTCGACGAGCCATCGGGCCGCCCGTAAACCGATCCCCGCCGAGTCGTGCTCGCCGATCGTGGCGTGATCGCTTCCACTCGCGCCCCAGTAGCGCGCGGTGCCGGTGCGGACCAGCACGACGGTGCCGGGCGTGACGTCGACGCGCTGGCTCGCCAGGGCCGCCTCGAGATCGCTGACGGTGATCTCGTACTGCGAGGGGAGGGCATCGACCTTCTTGAAGCCGGCGACGTCGATGAGCACCCCGCGGGCGACGATTGGCGGGATCGTCGTGACGTCCGCCTTCCGCAGGCCGAAGTCGCCGCCCCAGTCGGCGGCCTTCATGCCGTTGTAGAAGTGACTGTCCGGTCCGTGAGTAATGTGCGCGAGCCCGTCGATCTGCGTCGCCACGTTGTCGTTCATGAAGATGACGTTGCTGTGCCACGCGGTGCCGCCGGTGTTGCCGCCGCCGGGCGTCGTGAACGGCATGTCCTGTTGCGTTCTGACACCTGCCGGCGACCGGAAGCTGACGATCTCACCGGCGCTGTGACCGGGCCACTTGAACGAGCTCCGGTCGTACGGAAGTCCCAGGTCGTACACCTTGCCTCGTGTGGCCAATCGCAGCGCGGCGAGCCTCGACGCATCGGTCATCTCGTTGAGGTTGCCGACCTCGTCTGCCGGACCCCAGACCCAGCCCCAACCCTTGCCTTGCACCCATTTCTTCATGCCCGCGTCCTGGGCGAGCACGCCGGTGGAGGCAACGGCGGCGGCCGCCGCCACGAGCGCGAGGTTCCGAATCATCCTCATGGTCCAGTCCTCCTACCTGGGACGGGCTCGTTTCCAACCATCAGCAAGCTAGTGTCTCGTCTCAGAATTCCTGTTGCATTCGGCCGGCGCTGCATCCCGTCTGGCTGCGTTGCTCCTCCCTCAAATACGCGCAGTATTCTCGGTCGTCGCGCCTTGCCAGCCGGGCGCATCGCCGCCCTCGATGCTAACAGGACTTCTGAGACGAAACACTAGCCAAGGATGAGATACGCGGCGACGACAACGAGCCCAAATCCGATGGCGCCCTCGGCAAGACGGCTGTCACACCCGCCACGGTATCGTCCGAGCGTGACGAGCCGGAGCGCGAAGTAACCGATCCCGCGAATCAGCTCCTCGATAACATCCTGCATGACGGATCTCGAGTCTGGGGCCGGTCGCAGTGTAACGCGCCGGCTGAGCCGAGTTCAATCGCGCGCGATGCGAGTGAGCGGGTTATCGTGCACGGTCGCGGAGCGGCCCCGCGTGCCCACCCACGCGATCGACGTCGAAAGGCAATGGACGCTAGAAGGCGACGCGGACACCCGCACCGTACTGGAACGCAAAGCGTCCTCCGCTGGTCTGTTGTCCTATGGGGCCTTCAGGACTCGGCCGCGCGACGACGAACGTGCGGAACGTCGGGACGAAGAAGAAGTGTGACGTGAGCTTGACGGCGGCATCGATCCCGCCCACCACGGCCAGCGCATGCTGCGACTGACGGTCATCGAAATAGGGACTGGGAGGGTCTATGAAGGTGGCCTGCCTGCTGGCCGCCCCGCGAACGTAGCTGACGCCCACGACCGGCTCGAGAAACCCGGTTCTTGTGCGAAGCTGAAACGTGAAGAAGTTGTCACGCCTGCGCGTGATCACGCGGGCACTGGTCGACTGAGTGGGAGAGTACGTGTACTGCCCAGCCAGGGAGCCGACGAACAACGGCTCGAACTCGACGCTCAGGCGCGGAGACAGCGGCACACCGAACAGGAGGCTACCGCCCCACGTCGTACCGCCGGGCTGTAAGTTGGTTGAACGCGTCTGGGTAACGAAGGTCACGGCTCCGCCGAAATACGGTCGAGATTGCGCGTGTGCAGAGACCGCGATCCCAAGCGCCACCACCGTAAGAACGAGCCATCGCCTCTGGGGTCCGAACGCATGCATTGGTGTCACCTCGGTGCTCACGACGGTTCAAGCACAAGAGAGACCAGAGTACGGGATTTTGCGAAAGACAAGCCCTGCCGTCGCAAAGACATTCGAGGCGAAGACAGAAACCGCTGACGACTTGTCCGCCGAGGCGGTCTCGAGCGATTCCGCCGGGTCGGCCTCAGCACTGACTGGGTCCACCGTATCGTCAGCGTCGAGTTTCTGCGCGGTCCCCAGACGATCCTAGCAACCCACCTTCGCTCGCTCTGAATTCACCGCGAGCTTCGGTGGGCAACCTTCGCGTGAATCATGAGCGCAGGTTGGCGGCGAGCGCACCCAGACAGGCGGAGACGAGCTTGGTGAGCAACGAGACGGCAACGACGGCGCCGATTCTCAACGTCGGTCCTGATACCGCCAGAACGGCGACGTCAACGAGGGCGTAGACCAGCCAGACGAGCATGGCGGGCCGCATGCCCACCCACCAGCCAACCAGGAACATGAGTGGGATGCCCGCGACAATGCTGCAGTACGGCGCGGCGATCTGGACGTGTGCCTCGTAGTATGCCTTCTCGTGACCGGGGTCGATCGCGTAACTGTAGACGACCATGTACAGGATGCTGATGGCGACATTGGCCGCCATCACACCGAGAGCCAGGCCTGCCAGCGCAGCGACGCGACCGAGTGTCATGTGACGAAGCATAATCATCGGCGCGAACGCGTTCTTGACGATTCTTGGGAAGGAAGCCATGCCGCCGCTGACCCGAATCATTCCCGCGCTGGTACTTATTCAAGCGCACCTGGATGAGGAGCTGTCGCTCGACGCACTCGCCGATCACGTCGGCCTGTCGAAGTACCACTTCCACGAGTTGTTCCAAACCGCGACCGGCGAGACACCGAAGGCATATGTCGAGCGGCTGCGGCTCGAGTGGGCGGCCGTCCAGCTCCGCATTCGCCGCGTCTCCGTGGTGGACGTGGCGCTGGAATGTGGGTATCGGAATCACGAGACGTTCAGCCGGGCTTTTCGCCGCCGGTTCCTGACGTCGCCGCGCGAGTATCGGAAGCAGTGGTTTCGCCTGGAGCACGGCACGCGGCGCGCACGATTCCAGCGTGCGCCGGACCAGGCCCCGCGTGGTGAGCTCTCGACCACTCGCATCGTCCGGCTGTCGCCCTTGACGGTGGCCTTCAAGCGTCATCTCGGACCCTACGAAAGAGTCTCGCCGGACGATTTCGCGCGCGTGACGGCGTGGGCGCTCCGTCGAGGCGGCGGAACGCCGCTGCTGCTGGGCGTCGCCCGCGATGCGCCCGGCATAACGCCCGCGGCCAAGATTCGCTTCGACTGCTGTGTTCAGGTTCCGGCCACGTTCGAAGCCGACGGCGAGATTGGCTGCCAGCGAACGCCGGGCGGCGATCACGCGATCACCGAATACGTGGGGTCATGGGACCTGGGACCCGCCTACGGGTCGATTCTGGAACGGCTTCGCAACATGCCTCGGCTCGACATCATCGGGCTGCCGGCAATCGAGATCTACCGGACGACGCGGGTTGGCGCGCGCGACGGGCTCGCGCGCGTGGCGATCGCCATTCCCGTGGCAACGCGCGGCCTCATGGTCAGTGCACGGTGATGGCAGCTCACCTTCACGGCACCTTCGTGTATTCGCAGTTGAGGCGCCACGCGGGGGTGTCGAGCATCTCCGACAACACCTGAAATACTTCGTCGTCGAACCTCCCGATGACGACGTAGGTGCCTTCACCGACGTTTTTCCTGATGTTCTTCGCCGCCGGATGTTTCGTCTTCAGGAAGTCCACGGCCGCACCGTTCGCGATCCAGTATTCCCGCAGCGTCGTTCCCTGAATCTCGTAGCGGTGGAGGAATCCCCTCCCCTTCCCGGCAGGCTCGCGCTCCATCAGGAATCGATGCTTGCCGATCTGCAGCGATCGCGCGCTCATCTTCTGCTCGTTGTCCTTCCGCCTCTGTTCGAGCTTTTCCGGGTCCAGCGCCGGATCGAGGGAATTGATGTGCTGCAGGTCGTAGCTCGCGCCGTTCTTCGTGAATCGCATCAGATCGGCGCCCGGAATGCTCCCGATGTTCTCTCCGGGCAGCCCGGCTTTCTTCCACGATCCCTCGAGCGCGGGATCGGCGAAGCCCTTGTCCCAGTAGGCGCCGAAGTCGTCAACCGGAGTGCAGGCCGATAACGCCAGCACGGCGACGAGGCACGGCCAGAATCGTTTCATAGGAGTATTTTGGAGGGAGCGCGAGGCTGGGGACCTCCATGCTACTACGGCAACCCCGGTCGAACAATCTCCACGAGCGGGCCGCCCGGCGTGTGTCATTCGCGTGCCATTAGGGAAGCCCGCCGCTTCCTGCCATACTCGCCAGGTCAAGGGGAGCCGGCATGTCGCCGCGCCTCTGGAAGGGTTCCGAATGAAGCGGCAGATAGCTCTGGTCCTGGCCGTCGCGATGGCGGTGGTGTCGGCCCCGGTCGAGGCGCAGTTCGGCGGCTTGAAGAAGAAGGCACAGGAGGCGCTCGAGGGGAAGAAGAAAGCGGATCCGAAGAAGGCGGATCCGGCCCCGGCTCCTGCCTCGACGCCGGCGGCCGAGACGCCCGCCACCCCCCCGTCGGCGCCAACCAAGGCGGCTGCCGCGTCCGCGGACAAGAAGGCGGCGGCGCCGCTCGAGATGAGCGAGTTGCCGGTGCGCCAGTCGGCCGATCACGTGCTGCGCGGCCGCGTCAACCTGCGACCCAACGGCGATTGGGACCAGCTGCCCTACATTCCCGCCGCCGCGGTTGTCGCCGCCCACGCACTCGGCGAGTCCGCACAGGTGGCGCTGGTCGAAACGATCGGGACGGCGCTGAAGTCGATGGTGATGTCGGCCACGTTCCTCGCCGAGCACGAGAAGTACATCAAGGCCGAGCACCAGGCCGTCGATCACGGCCTCAAGGGTGTGATGGGCATAGAGGACGCCTTGAAGAAGAACGACCTGAAGGCGATCGAGGCCATCCAGGCGCGCGAGACCGTCGCAATCGTGGTGGAGCAGGTCCGGATGATGCCGGCCGACTTCCTGAAGACCGCATTCGAGCAGGAGCTGGCCGATTGGAAGAAGGATGCCGCGGACCCGAAGCGGCGCGACCGGGCCAAGTTCCAGAAGCTCGTCGCCAGGGCGCAGCCGCTCGAAGGGCTGGCCGCGAGCGACGAGAAATTCGTGCGCGGCTACACCGTCCTCAAGTCGATCGACAACGGCGGCCCCGACACCGAAGAGGCCGTCTTTGCCATCCACAAGCGCGTGACGCAGGAGAAGGAACAGCTCGCGTATGACGGCCACAACCTCAAGGGACAGCTGAAACAGCAGCTGACGACGTTCGTGGCCATCGCCGCCAAGGTGAACTTCAAGGCGCAGACCGTCGAGAAGAACGGAACGACGCTCTTCGTCAACCCCGCCGACGAGAAACAGGGCGCACTCTGGAAGGCCTGTTTCCGGGCCGGCGAGGCGTCCACCGCGGCCGCGGTGAAGCTGGCGCGGGCGTGGCTGGCGGAGCTGTAGAGGGTCAGGGAGAGAACAGAACCGGTCCGGTGCCGAGCCAAATGCTCACAGCGCTCATTACCACGATGACGACGACGAAGATCAGGTACTTGAACAGCTATCTTCGCTGGTGTCGATCTCATGGATGCCTCACTGTCGATCGGGCAGGCAGCATTCGAGAACGCTTGCTCTTGAGATTGGACACCGCGAAACGTCGTCTGCCTCGCGGCTCGGCCACCTGAATCCCGAGCCCCTCATCGACGTCTCCGCCGGGTCGGGCGCCCAGTAAATCCCAGTAAATAAGGTAGTGGATGCCGTGCCAGGCCTTGTCTTGAGCCTGTTGAAGCAGAGTTGCGGCTTATGTTGAGCGAAGGGAGACACATGATGAGACACGGCTTTACGACATGCCTGCTGGCGGCCCTCATCAGCGCGTTGGCGATTGCTCAGGCGCAGGAGCAGGCCGCGACACGTAGTGCGCAAGATCCTCAGCTCCAGTGGGGGCCGTGCCCGGCATTCATGCCGGCTGGTTGCGGCCTGGCCGTTCTCCACGGCGATCCGGCGAAGCCGAACGCCGACGTGTTTCTACGGGTGCCTGCCAATGCCACGATTCCCGAGCACTGGCACACGTCCGCCGAGCGCATGGTGCTGGTCTCAGGAGAACTTGCCGTCCGCTACCAGAAACAGGCGGAAGTGGTACTCAGGCCGGGAATGTACGCTTACGGGCCGGCAAAGCTTCCCCATACCGCCTCGTGCCGCGGCAGCGCACCGTGCGTGCTCTTTATCGCTTTCGAATCGGCCGTGGATGCGGTCCCGGTATCTGCGGCTACAAAGTAGAAGCGGCGGCGCTCCCTTTGTGCGCGTCCGGACGCACGCGTCCCACAACCGGACAGACCGCCCCGGACCCTGGCTGTAACTCACTGTTGCTTCACGTCTCGCTCTGACGTTATATGGCATGCAAGCTGCCATGCGTCGCTTCGATCACGAGCCCTTATGAGCTTCGTCGCCGACTTGAAATTTGCGTTCCGGTCGTTCACGCGCGCCAAGGGGCTGGCGCTGACCGTCATCGTGACCCTCGCGCTGGGCATCGGCGCCAACGCGGCGATGTTCAGCGTCGTCCGCGGCGTGCTTCTCCGGCCGCTCGTCAACCGGGACGAATCGCGGCTGATTTACATCCGCCAGAGCGCGCCGGGTATCGCAGTCGAGAACATGACGTTCTCGGTGCCCGAGCTCATCGATCTGCGCTCGCGATTGAAAACCGTGACCGAGCTGGGCGACTTCTCGACCACCAGCTTTACGATCGTCGGTCTCGGCGAGCCTCGTGTCGTGCGCTCGGGAGTGGTCGGCGGCTCGTTCTTCAACGTGATGGGTCTGCGGCCCCTGCGCGGCCGCCTCATCGACGCCACGGATGATGTCCCGAATGCCGCGCCCGTCGCGGTGTTGACGCACCGCTTCTGGACCACCGCGCTGGGGAGCGACCCCGGTGTCGTCGGCAGGACGGTGCGCCTCGGTGGCGGGCGCTCAGCGACGATCATCGGCATCCTCGAGCCATCCGTGCCCTATCCGACCGAAACCGAGATCATCGCGAACGTCGTGACGAGCCCCCACCACCTGTCGGCCACGATGGTGACGGGCCGCACGCATCGGATGACGGAGCTCTTCGGCCGCCTGGCGCCCGGCGCGGATCTCGAGGCGGCGCGCGTCGAGCTGCGCACCGTGTACGGTGCCATCGTCCACGAGTACCCCGAGGCCTATCCGGCGAAGTCCGACTTCCGCATCGACGCGAAGCTGCTGCGGGAGCAGATCACGTCACGGGCGCGAACGGTGCTTCTCGTTCTGCTGGCCGCGTCGGCGCTGATCTTCATCATTGCGTGCTCCAACGTCGCGAACCTGATCCTGGCCCGATCGGTCCGCCGGGAAGGCGAGCTGGCCATCCGAGCGGCGCTCGGTGCGGGTTCGGGCGCATTACGCCGCACGCTGCTCGCGGAAAGCCTGCTGCTGTGCGGCATCGGCGCCCTGCTCGGCGTGATCGTTGCGCTGTGGATGGTGCCCATCCTCAGCCGCTACGCGTCCCGCTTCTCGGTTCGCGCCCTCGACCTGACGGTTGATGCCAGCGTGCTGTGGGTCGGCGTGGGCCTGGCCGTGGCGGCGGCGGTGCTGCTCGCGTTCGTACCGCGTCTGCCGTCGGCGGAGGCGGTTGGCGGCTTCGGACTGTCGAGCGGAAGCGTCCGCATCACGTCGGGCACGAACCGCCGCCTGCGGCTGTTTGCCGTCATGCAGATCGCGGCCTCGTTTGTCCTGCTGGCGGGCGCCGGCATGCTGTTGACGACGCTCATCGCGTTGCAACGCACCCGGACCGGCTTCGAGACGCGGCAGGTGCTCGCGGTCAACGTCCCGGTGATGCGCGGCGGCCGGACGCCGGATCAAACCCTCGCGTTCTACCAGGACATGATGCGGCAGGTGGGGCAGCTGCCCGGCGTCGAGCGCGTCGCGCTTGGATCCTCGGTGCCCTGGCGGGATGGGCTCGCATCGTTCGGCTCTCAGTTCTCGGTCGAAGGGTACGCGAGAGCGGACGGTGAGGACGATCCGCGGGCCCGCTGGCGCACCACCTCGCCGGGATTTTTTGCCACGCTGGACGTGCCGATCGTTGCCGGCCGCGATTTCACCGACGACGACGGGCGCAGCAGCGACGACCTGGTCATCGTCAGTCAGAGCCTGGCGCAGCGGATGTTCCCGAGCGTCGAGGCCGCCGTCAACCGCCGGCTCGCATGGACAGATTCGAACCTGCGGCAGTTCGGCGGCGTCAGCGGCAAACCGCGGCGCATCGTCGGCGTCGCCGCGGACATCGACGACGAGAATCTCGTGCCGGGGCCGGTCATGACGGTCTATAGCCCGGGGATCAGCGGCCGGCTGTTCGTCCGCACGCGCGCGGAAGATCCGTACACATTGGTGCCGTCGATCACGCGCGTCATTCGCCAGATGTCGGCGGACCAGCCGGTGGAACGGCCGGCGACGCTCGAGGACGTACGCGCCGAGGTGCTCACGCCCGATCGGCTGAACGCGCTCGTCTTCGGCGGCTTCGCGCTCGTCGCGCTGACGATCGCGATCGTCGGCGTCGCGGGCGTGCTGGCATTCTCGGTGAGCGCACGCATGCGTGAGTTCGGCATCCGCCTCGCGATCGGATCCGCACCGCATCATCTGCTGGCCCGCGTACTTGGCGAGGGTGCGATGATTGCCGCCGCGGGCATCGTTGCCGGTGCGCTCGGCGGCCTCGCGCTGACGCAGTTCGCGCGGGCGCTGTTCGGCGTGGTTCGGATGCCGGGCGTGCTGCCGAGCGCCGGAGCGGCCACGCTTCTCGTGATCGCGGCGATCCTCGCGTCGCTGCTGCCCGCTGCCCGTGCGTCGCGTGTCGACGCCGTGCAGGCGCTGCGATCGGAGTAACGGCCGGCTACCAGGACGTGGCGGGGCCTTTGACGGCGCCGGCCAGCACGGCGTTGCGGACGTCGTCGATGGTGGCCAGGCCGCCTCGTGCGTTGCCGCCCCACTCGAATCGGGTCGCGGCCGGCGTCCAATGGAAGAGCGCCACCCGCCACGTGCGCGTGCCACCGCCGCGCTCGTAGTAGACGAGGCAGTGATGATCGCGCGAGCAGCCGCCCGCGATCAATCGACGAAGCGGCAGCGTTGAATCACCGATCGCCGCGGTCGCTTGAAACCCGGCTCCGGGTTCGGCGATGTCGAGCCGCTGACTGCCGAACAACGTCTGCAGTCCATCGCGAACGCCGATCGGAAACCCCCTGATCGAGGTGACAATGTCGAACCGCTCGTTCTTCAGGTGGTCCCTCAGCGTTCCGGACAGGGCTGCAGGAGCTGCCGTCTGGCCGGCGGCCACGGGCGACCAGACGATCAGACAGATCGCGCAAAGCACGCGCGCCTGACCCGTCCACCCCCGGCGGGCGTGGCTCGCCACGGACGACAACGGCTTCCTGCGTGAACCCAACCCGGACTTCGTCGCCCTTCTTGTCATGGAAGATCCCCGAGAAGTACGTCTACTTCAGCTGCAGCAGCTTTGCTCGTACATTCACATTGCTCGGGTCGAGCTCGAGCGCCCGAGCGTAAGCCTGCGCGGCCTCGACGCGCCGGCCGCTCCGCAACAAGGCGTCTCCGAGACTGTCGAAGACATTCGACGAGCTCGGAAACTGCCGGACATTGAGCTCGAAGACGCGAATCGCGTCGGCGTTTCTGCCTCTCTCGAGAAGGGTGTAGCCGAGGCCATTCAGCTCCGACTCGGAAAAATCGTAACGTGTCCCTGTTGTTGTCCGCTGCTGCTGGTAGAGCGCAACGGCGGCATCGATGCCCTGTGCATCGATCGCCGCCAGAAGTTTTCGGCCAATCGAGAGTTTTGGCCGATCGAACGGACGGCCGTGGACGATGTCGATGATCGCGTCGGCAATCTCGATCCGCCGGCTGTTGCCCCTCGTCAGGATGATGACGGCAAGGCGATCGCCCAGGTGGCGGCCGATAAAAGCACGCTGCCCTCCCGAGTTGCCTTGGTGCCACATGTACGTGTCTCCGCCTCTCTGCACCACGTTCCAGCCAAATCCGTACGTCGACTCTCCTTCAGCCACCTTGGCCGGCACCAACGCCTCGCCGAACGTCTTCGTGCGCACCAGTTTGTCGCTCGCGAGGGCCTGATCCCATTTCAGCAGGTCATCCACCGTAGAGACGAGCCCGCCATCACCCTTCGTCTCGTCCGGTTTCCGCGGTCCTGCCTCCGCGCGCGTGCTGTTCATCCCGAGAGGGTCGAAAATCCCGCTCTGCAGGAATCCGTCGAACGTCTGTCCGGATGCGTTCTCAACGGCCATCGCGAGGATCACGTACCCCGCGTTGCTGTAGCGGTATCGAAGGCCGGGTCGTGCAAAGCGGGCGTGGTGCGTCCGCACCGCGTCCACGACGTCGCGTTCGCGCAAGCCAGGACGGTCGATGCCGAGGTCGCCGACGTCGGGGATGCCCGACGTGTGGGTGAGAAGGTGACGGATCGTGATGCCGGGCGTCGCACCGGCGAGCTCCGGCACGTGACGGGCCACGAGATCGTCGTAGCTGAGCTTCCCTTGCTCGGCCAGCATCATGATCGCCATTGCGGTGAATGGCTTGGCAACGGAGGCGATGTTGGACGGGCTCGTGAGAAGCTGGCGTGCATCATCGGGCGGCGACGCGATCGCGTCACGGTAAATGACGATGCCCGCCTGGGCCACCAGCACGCTGCCGGTGAACTCACCGTTCTCGTGCAGCTCCATCAACATCCGGCGAATGGTCTCGACTCGATCCGTCCTGGGCGCGGGCTCCTGCATCGGGAGCGCGGCGGCGAGACACGCCAGGGCGCTGCCGATCACCGTCAGCGGAACGATGCTGTATTTCACCGGTAACTCCTGCCGGCACTCGGATGCTCGGCGCGCAGATTACTCATACTCGGTCGGGCTCAGACCGGCACTCAGGATCTGATCGGAAGTCGCATCCCTGAACGCACTCAAGAGCGCACGGCCACACTGCCGACATTGAACGGATTCGGGGTCCACTGCCCATTCGGGTGCGATGGTGCGAACGTTCTGAAATCCCAAACCCTCTTCATCGCAGATAACTGCAACATGCGAGCACTCCGGACAGGCCACCAGCACCAGTCCGCCTTGCTCACAGACAGGACACACTCGTCGAAGCTGCCACTGGGGTTGTCGTATTTCCATCGTGTTGGCTGTCGGGCAAGTTATCGCAAATGGCGTGAGGTCGCCAATGTCGCTGATGAGGGACAGCGCGAGCCGCATACGGGCAGCCGCTTCTTCGGCGAGACAAACGTTCGCATGAATAGACCGCGAAAGTTGGCTTACCGGTACGGGGTTTTACGAAAGGGTGCACCGTGAAATTCTCGGGAATTGCCGCGTAAGGGATAGACAGGGCTCCACGTCTGCGGAAGGCTCAGCCCTCGGACGAAAGCCAGCTCACTCGCGACCTGGCCTCTGATTCGGCGCGGTCCTGTGTATCGATGACCGCGTACGAGTAACGACCAACCGGGTACCACGCCTGCTCTTCCACTCCGTATTCCAGTTCTTCGAATCCGAACGTGCCGTTGGTGCGCTGGTAGATGTCGACGCGCCGGCGACCATCGGGATGGTCGATAGTCTTTACAATAAGGTCTGTCATCCGGAAGTACCCACTCTCGCCAGGCGAGCAAGTCAGCCCAACCATCGGGCGGCAACACCTGCGAGGACACCCACGCCGAGCAGAAAAAAGACCGTCACGTGAAACCAGAAGTTGATCGGGTTTTGCGAGCGCGAGAAGGTTCCGAACTTTACCTCCATCACACCCGTGCGCACTCCATCCACCGCGAGGGCAACACCGCTTGCACCGAACAGCACGACCGCCGGAGCGACGAGTCGCTCCTCCTGCAGGCCCCACGCAAGAGCCGCGAGAGCGAGAAATGGGGCACCGAACCACCACGCAAAGCGTAGCGGCCCTGGTGAACGTCCAGAGTAGCGGGAAATTGTTCCGGGTGAGATCTCGGACATCGAATGAAGTTCTCAGGCCGTTTCGGCATCCTGCGAAGTTTCTATCATCTTGTCAAATCCCCGCGGACAGCTCCGCCAGCGGCGAAGCGCCGTCGACGAGAAATACCGAACAGGTCGCTGAAAAAAGCCCTCAAGCCGGGGCAAATCGCATGACTGCGGTTGGTATACCGGTACGGGGTTATGCGAAAGGGTGCACCGTGAAATTCACAGGATTGCCGCGTGAAGGGCGGTTCGAGGCCGCTTCAGGCGATACGGCCTCAGAACTGACGGTCATGAGTTCGTGCAGAAACCCGCCCGTCGCTCAACCACGAGGTCGTCTTGAGTCATGGGCACGTCTTCCGCGGCGACCGAGTATGACAGTTTCACGGTCTCGGGCAACGCTTCCAGGTTACCTGTCCAGACAAGGACGCAAACGTCCAACTGTGTAGAGGGATGAATCACGGTCATCAAATCCCCGCCGAAACGTGGATCACTACTATTCTCGCGGCCGCCGTGACCAATCGCGGGAAGATTCCATCGGCCGTTCCCGTCAACACCATGGGGTGACAACACCCATGGACCGGACGGCCGAAGTTCCACATAGGGAGCCTTGGCGCTTACCGGCCCTATGTTTACGAGGCTCACCAGGATCGTCCGCGAGTTGGCCAACACCTCGACAGAGACGCGCAGATCCGGCCGTTGGCGGCGTGCGAACGCATCAACAACCTGGAAGTGCTCCATCTGAATGAAGCTGCTGCCAGCGCGGGTGAAGTACTTTCCATGGCCAAGGTTTGCCATGTACGGTCCGCCGACACTCTCTGGGACGAGCGTCACGGCGACCGACGCGTCATCGATGAGGCGATGAATTACGCCGGGGATGGCGGGTGACACCGCCGAACCTGAGTATGAGGTCAGGTTCGATAAAAACTTAGCAGGATTGCGAATTGGCGAGACGGCCTGAGCGGCGTCGAGGCCTTCAGTGTCCCGCTTCGCCCGAACGCCCCAAACGATCAGCCCGCCCGCTGCATTGGCGAATCCGGAGATCGCCTTTGCAAGGGCCTGCCTCTCCTCGGAGGACTCGAAGTGCTGGGGCGCTGTCTTAAAGTCGAGCGTCAGATCCTCCACGCGACGTGTTGCAATCCACTCGTCCACAAGCCGACGCGTGAGTGTCTCAAACGTGGTCAACAGCGGATGGGACGGAATCGGACCGGTCACGCTCTCCACCTGGGAAACGTGCGACGCCGCCTCCAAACTGACCGGGTGCGAAGGCAGACTTCGCGCAGTTGCCTGGGGTGGCGGCCTGATTCCTCGCAAGACTTCGAGCAGGGACGCGGATTCATGTACGTCACAACTCTCGATTGTTCGCCAATCGGATGAAAGCCTCCAACGTCACAACGCGCACCAGATTAGCGTGCGTCAGGTGCTCGTTGAGTGCGCCCGAAACGTAGTAGTCACGGAGTGTCCAACCGTCGCCCCCGAGCACCAGAAATGCACGATCAGCCGCCCCTGCCCGAACTGCGTCCGCCAGGCACATCACCTCGAAGGGAACCTTCTGTTCCGTGGTGCCGCCGGTCTGTTGCCACTTCAGGGACACGAGCACCGTCGCCGTCGCGTTCCGTGCAATGGCGTCCACTTTGTGGATCCCGCCGCCGCACCGTTTTCCGATCTTGACCTGCGCCTCACAGGCGTACCCGCCACGCGCAAGCGCCGGAAGGATCATCGCCTCCAGAACCGCGCCGGTGTTCTTGTTGAGGCGACTCATAAGTTTCGCGTTGCAACAATCTCGCGGGCGGGTGTGCGATCGCCCGTGCAACTAATCCGGCGGGGCGCCTTCAGGAATTTCACCTTGTAACCGAGCTTCCTGTAGAGCGACTCGACCCGAGGCGTGGCTTGATTGACGAGAATGACGGGTCCAGGATGCCGGGTCAGCCAGGCGGCCGTACGCTCTTGATCCGCCCACGAGAACCCGCCCTTCGAATACGTTGTGAACTCCACGTCGTACGGAGGGTCAGCGTACACAAAATCAGAGCGCTTCAGCCGCACGGCTTCGACGTCCGCGTTTGTAAACGTCCATCCTCCTACAACGTCCCGGTATGCCGAAAAATCGTGGGTGTAACCGATCCGCGCGTACTTTCCGAAAGGCACGTTGAACTCGCCCGACCGATTGAACCGGCACAAGCCGTTGAAGCCCGTGCGATTCAAGTAATAGAAGAGCGCCGCCGCTTCGGCGGTCTGGGCCATCCGGTTTCGCAGAAGGTCGTTGAACCGATCGCGATGAGCGTAGAACAGCGCCTCGTCATTCTCCATTGGGATCTCGATGCGCAACCCGCGCTGGAGCCACTGGTAGAAATGGATCAGATGGGAATTCGCGTCGTTCAACAGGGCGGTGTCTGGAGCGAGGCCGAGCGCGACCGCCAATCCACCGCAGAACGGTTCGACGAGGCGTCGGTGAGAATGCGGTTCCCACAGCGGGCGCAGGAAGGGGACCTGCCAACGCTTCCCGCCGGCCCATTTCAGCGGCGGGCGCAGCAAGGCGCTGTCGATGGATTGATGCATCAGAACGATTCCGCCATTGTACCGCACGGTGTGTCAGGGTGGGACAGGCGTCGACCCGACCGCGCGGCACGCCCGCAGCGGACATTCAACGGAACATCGCGGCCAGCCTACTCCAAGAATGATCAGCCCAAAGCGGTCGGGTCAGGGTCATTCCCCAATTCGGTCTCGCCGGAGCCTAACTCTTGTGCGCTCAAGTCAGAGGGGTCATGCCTCCGGCAGCAAGTCGAGCGCGGCAGCAACCTCTTCGTGGTACGGCGAGGATGCATGTCGTTCAGTCAGATCGACCCACTCGGTGAACTTGCCTTGCTCGACAGGCTTGTCCAAGTAATCGAACGCGAACTGATAGACGCGCCGGTCGTTCGTGACCACTATGCCAAACTCTAAGTTCGTGTCGTCTGGGAATGAACTCGCAAGCATCAGTTTATCGAGGGCCAAACCGCGCTCCGACAGGAGCTCGCGTAGTCGCACCCAGAACGGATCGACACCGCTTCTAAGGAGCGCAGTCAGGCTGAGGATCTCTTGCGTTGTGGTCATCTGCCCTTATCGGAGGTGACGGCGTGCAAACGCAACTCCTGACCCGGATTTCAAGTAGCGCTCGAAGGCGACAGCGCGACGCTCGTCGGCGAACTCGATTGCCACGTCGATTGACCATGGACCGTCATCGCCGGTGTGAGAACAGCGACCGGCATTGTGCTCGGTGAGGCGTCGCGCCACGTCTGACGTGAGGCCAGTGTAGTACTTCGAAGGATTCTCTTGGCTCCTGAGCACGTACACGAAACGCTTCGACATAGCCGCCCAGCGAGCAAACCCCTTGCCGCAAGGAAACAACGCCCGATCTGAACGACTATCGGATTGCGATGCGAAAAAAGGGGAACTGCAGTTGTCACGTGCAGACTGGTAGAGCACCGAGGATGGCTAGCAACGTCATGCAGTTCACCTTCGCTCGCGGAGCTGCCGCTGAGCGAGCTTCGGTGGACATCCTTCGCCTGTCGGTGGCGTGAACTCGCTGATAACTGTCAATGCCTTTGCGTGAGTGGTACGCGAAGGATGGCTTGCCAACCGTAGCTCGCTGCGAACGTCACTGTCGGCCCACCTTCGCTCGCCTGCATCCGGTGCGAGCTACGGTGGGCAACCTTCGCGTGAGTTATGAGCGAAGGTTGGTACCGGTACGGGGTCTTGCGAAAGGTTGCACGGTGAAATTCGCAGGGATTGCGGCATGAAGTGTCCGGTCGGCCCAGGACACGGCCTGGTTCGCGCGCAAAGGTCTCAAGAATCTTTCAAGCGGTCGCGGCTTCGAAAAGCGCCGTCACGCCGTCTTTGCCCGGACGACCAGGTCGACATCGCAGTTAAGCACCTGCAGCAGGGCCAACAGCTGATCAACGGACTTGCGGTAGTTCGTCTGATCGAGCAGACGATACAACTGCGCCGCCGACGTGCCGAGACGGCGCACGATCTCGCGTTTCGAGAGCGGGCTCTCGGCGACTCGTTTTTGGGCTTCGAGCGTGAGCCGATACAGCAGGAGGTTGCGGAGATAGGTTGGATCCTGGTTGTACTCCAGCACCTGCTCAACATGGACGGTACCCGTGCGGCCCGATCCGAGGACGTAGGTGAAGGCCTCCCGACCGGCTTCCGGGTCGACATGAAGCTCCATGACCGGGTCGTCGGTCGTAGGTGTCGGATCCGCCTTCGAGAACGGGAAGACGAGCGTCCTGGTCGAGGTCCGGACTTCGAACACTTTCTTACGGTTGTTGTGCCCGATGGAGCGAATCTTCACAGCAGCCCCTCAGCCTCCAGCGCGGCGACCAACTCCAGGATGCGGCGCGTCGCTGCGCCCTTCATCGGCTTCCGATTGTCCAGATCCCACTTAACGATCAGCGTGCCGTCGCGGTAGACGTGCACGTGCCGCGGCGGATGGTCGCCTTTCCAGGTGATGAAGACATACCGCCCCGCCGATGCTTGCCCACGGGAGTTAAATGTTACCACCGGAGGTAACGGTTGCACAACTCGACGGCAACTGTAATTGAGGATAGTTTTGGCGGAGAGGCTGGGATTGCTCCCGACGAACCCGCGTCCCTCAAGGGTTTAGGCCCGAGCAAAACCGCCAGAACCCGCCAAATGCACTAGAAAAATCTGAGTATCAGGGACAAAACAGGTCAGTGATTCTACATGTCTTCTGCCTCGCGCCGCAGCGCCCGATGCTGATGGTTAGGCTATTCTCAGCACCCGCCGCCCGTTCTCCCACACAATCTTTCTGAATATCTCTGGCGTTGCGATTTGTTTCAGCTGCGTCAGCGTCGCGCGCGCGATGCAGCGTCCGGTGGCGCCGCCGCGGCCGTCCGGGCACGGGCAGTCGCTGCCGAAGATCAGTTTGTTCTGCTGCCGCTCGATGAAGCGCGCCGCGAATTCCGGATCGCGCGTCAAAAAGTTATTCCCTGAGTTTGCAGAGATATCGGCATAGAGATTCGGGTACTCGCCGAGGAATCTGTCGGTCACGCCGCCCGGCTTGATCCGGCCTGTCGGATACGACGTCTCCTCGGCGTAGTCGGCGCTCACGTTTGCCCAGAACCCGTCGGCGTGGCCGACGAACGTCGTCTTTGGAAACGCCTTCAGCATCGCGTCGAACGTCTTGAAGCCGGTGTTGAACGTTCCCGGGCCTCCCGGGGGGCTGAATTCCTGGAAGTGGATCACGATCGGCACGTTTAGCTCGGCCGCGAGCGCGTAGAGGCGCTGCATTTCCGGTCCTGCCGCCGCAACCTGCGACTTGATTTCACCGAACCCCTTCGCGCCGCCCTCCAGAGCGGCGCGCAGATACTCGACCGAGTTCGACTGCGTCACGTCGATGGCGGCGAACCGGATGAAGCGAGACGGATATGCTGCGACCGCCTGCTTCGCGCGATCCTCAGCGGCGGCGCCCGTCAGGAGCACGGCCATTGTGACGCCGGCCCCATCCAGATGAGCGATGTGGGCCTCGGGCGTCGCGCGCGGGTGCATGTGCGTGTCGAGGACGGGCACACCCCATTCATTCACGCCCTGCGCGCCCGCGGCCGACCTGAAGTTCGGCACGACGACTGCGGAGGCGCCACTCGCGGCGGCCACGGACTGGAGGAATGCTCGCCGGCTGATGTTCTGCATCGCGGCAGGATACGAGCGTCGTTGCGTCGCGTCAATGCCGGATGTAAACGGGCTAACGGTCGAGGATGCGTCCTGAATGCGTCGCGGGCGCGACCTTGTCCTTGAGCCGGAGCGCCTTGTAGCGTTCGACCGACGTCGTCGTGATGTCGATCGCTTTGCTTAGCGTTGACGAATTGCCGCGCGGCGCTCTGCCGACTTACTAGATTCTTCCGCCAGTGGAGCGCGTGGAAAATCCACCCACGTGCCAGACCTTCAGGTACAAGACAGGTATAGTGGAAAACACGCACCTGCAACTAATTGATTGTTAAGGCGTTATGTTGGCGGAGCGGGTGGGATTCGAACCTACGCCGCCGTCGAAAAGCGCCCAGCCTCACTGAGCCAATCCGCCACCCGGTTCCATGTGGGGAAAATCTGGGCCCCCGGTCCCTCGTATGGAATCAACGACGTGATTCGTGGTGGCGAGAAGAGCGGTCGCGATCGGACTAGTGGACGTGAAACATCCGGCCACGAGTACGCTTCAAGACAGGTCGAGCGCGGCGTGCCTCTCGGCCAGGTGCGCGACCTGCTCGGGCACGCGTCCATCCTCCGCCTGTCGGTGGCGTGAGCTCGCCAATGGTCGGGGATGAGGGACCTTCAGGATGGCTTGCCATCCGTAGCTCGCTCACGGTTCAGGCGAGCGAAGGATGGATAGGCAGCCCACCTTCGCTCGCCCTGAATTCACCGCGAGCTTCGGTGGGCAACCTTCGCGTGAGTCATGAGCGAAGGTTGGCTTGCCCGCCGTAGCTCAGCTCACGATCACGCTGAGCGAAGGTGGGTACCGGGTACGGGGAATCGAACCCCGGTTCCGTGGCTGAGAACCACGTGTCCTGACCCCTAGACGATACCGGCACTCGGGTCGACAGGAACTTTTAATGTTAGCGCCGCCGCGGCGGACGGTCAAGCGGCGGCTGGAGAGAATTCTGTCGTGTTCCAGACGGTCACTGCCCCATCCGTTATCCCGGTCCCCCTCCCTGCCTCCATTTCCGGGCTACCATTCACCGTATGCGCTATCTGCTTGGACTCGTGCTCGTGGCCGCCCTCGTCGCCGGCGGGGCCTACGTCGTCGCCGGCCGGACCGGCGGTCCCTCGATCGAGATCGGCAAACCGGAAAAGTTCGTCGGCGCGGCCACCCCGCTCGACGTGACGGTCGGCGCGCCGGGCGCGAAGCTCACGTCGCTGACGGTCGTCTTCGAGCAGAACGGCAAGCAGACGCCGGTCTACGCCATGGCCAACCCGCCCGGAACCGAGCTGAAACAGGACGGACCCGACAAGATCCGTCTCACGCGGGAGATCGGTAAACAGGCCGTTCCGGAGATCCAGAACGGCCCCGCCCGGATCATCGTGACGGCGTCCCGGCCCGTGCTCTACGGCATCCGGAACGCGGCGTCCACGGCGACCCGCGACGTGCAGGTGCGGCTCGAGCGCCCGAAGGTGTCGGTCATCTCGACGCACCACTACGTCAACCTCGGCGGAACCGAGATGGTCGTCTACCGCGCGACGCCCCCCGACGTCACCTCCGGCGTCCTCGTGGGGGACCTCGAGTATCCCGGCTACCCCGGATCCGGCGCCGGCACCGTCGACGGCGTGAAGATCGATGACCCGGCGGTCCGCATCGCGTTTTTTGCGCTCCGCTACGATCAGGATCTCAACTCGCCGATCCGGCTGTTCGCGCGCGACGAGGCGGGCAACACCGCGCGCGCCGACTTCGACTCCCGCAAGTTCCCGAAGCCGTTCAAGAAGAGCATCATCAACCTCGACGACGCGCTCCTCGACCGCATCGTCCCGGCGATCCTCGAGGGCACGACGGACGTCAAGCCCGAGGGGGACACGCTGGCGAAATACCTCGTGATCAACGGCGAGCTCCGGCGGAAGAACGCGGAGAAGATCGCCTCGTTCGCGAAGCAGACCGCCCCGGAGATGCTCTGGCGCGGCGTCGTCTTCCACCCGTTCTCGAACAACGCCGTCGAATCGGCGTTCGCGGATCAGCGGACGTATCTCTACAAAGGGAAGGAAGTGGACCACCAGGTCCACCTGGGTTTCGACCTCGCCTCGTTCGCCGGCACGCCGATCCTCGCGGCCAACCGTGGCAAGGTGCTCTTCGCCGACGAGCTCGGCATCTACGGGAACTGCGTGATCGTCGATCACGGGATGGGCGTGCAGTCGCTGTACGGACACCTCTCGGCGATCGAGGTGAAGGCCGGGCAGACGGTCGAGAAAGAGCAGCCGCTCGGGCGGAGCGGCATGACCGGCCTCGCCGGCGGCGATCACCTGCACTTCACGATGCTGGTCAACGGTCACATGGTGAACCCGGTCGAGTGGTGGGACGCTCACTGGATCCAGGACCGGATTCTGCGAAAGCTGAAGCCGCCAAGTTAGAATACCCAACAGCAGAAAACTCCTTTTCTCCTGTTCTCCTGTTTACTTTGGAACTCTAAGGAACATGTCCCTCAACCACCTGCGACTGCTCCCGGCCGTCGCCCTCCTCGCGCTCGCGGCGGCGTGCTCCGGCGGGGCGCCCGAGCCGGCCGCGCCGCCGGCCAACGCCAAGCGCGTGGACGCCTCGACGGCCGGCACCGTCACCGGGCGGGTCGTGCTCGACGGCCCCGTGCCCGAGAACCCGGCCGTCAAGATGTCGGGCGATCCTTATTGCGAACGCGTGCACCCGAACGGCGCGCGCTTCGAGCACTTCGTCGTCGAGAACGGCGGGCTCGAGAACGTCTTCGTCTACGTGAAGGACGGCTTGAGCGGCTATTACTTCGAGCCGCCGGCCGAGGTGGTGAAGCTGGACCAGGTCGGGTGCGTCTACGTGCCGCACGTCACCGGCCTCCGCGTGAAGCAGACGCTCGAGATCGCCAACAGCGACGAGACGCTGCACACCGTCCACGCCATGGGGCAGGCCAACCCGCCGTTCAACCTGTCGCAGGCGATGCAGAAGATGACCAACAAGAAAACCTTCAACGCCCCGGAGGTGATGGTCCCCTTCAAGTGCGAGGTGCACAGCTGGATGTACGCGTACGTCGGCGTGCTCGATCACCCGTACTTTGCCGTGACGCACGGCGGCGGAACGTTCGAGCTGAAGGGCGTGCCGGCCGGCACGTACACGGTCGAGGCCTGGCACGAGAAGCTCGGCACGCAGACGCAGAGCGTCACGCTTGGGGAAAAAGAGTCGAAAGAGGTAACGTTCACGTTCAAAGCCGCACCGTCCAATTGAACAGGAGATCAGGAGATCAGGAGGGTCTGTTTTGTTTTTTCAAAACAAAACTCCTGCCCTCCTGATCTCCTGTTGAATACTGGGCAACACAACACGACTTAGCCCCGAGGCCCCGAGACCGACATGCCCTGGCTCCACCGATACGCGAAGCTCGTCGCCGCCTCGACCGTGCTGCTGCTTGCGGCAGGGGCGATGGTCACCAGCACCGGCTCGGGGCTCGCGGTTCCGGACTGGCCGAACACCTATGGCTGGTTCATGTTCTCGTTCCCCATGGAGAAGTGGGTCGGGGGGATCTTCTACGAGCACGGCCATCGCCTGATCGCCAGCACGGTTGGCTTCCTCACGATCGTCCTGGCCGTGTGGGTGTGGCGCGTCGATCCGCGGCGCTGGGTGCGATGGCTTGCGGTCGGCGCGCTCGGCGCGGTCGTGCTCCAGGGTCTGCTCGGCGGGCTCACCGTGCTGCTGCTCCTCCCGGCGCCCGTCTCGATCGGGCACGCGGGCCTCGCGCAGCTGTTCTTCTGCCTGACGCTGAGCCTCGCGGTGTTCACGTCGCCTGGATGGCAGGCGGCGTCCGTGGATCCGGTGGACGATCCGAAGCTGCGGCGGCTCGCCGCCGTCACGACGGTCCTCGTCTACACGCAGATTCTGCTCGGTGCGACGATGAGGCATACTGGGGCGGGAATGGCGATCCCGGACTTTCCGCTGGCGTTCGGGCACGTGATTCCACCCGCGTGGTCCACGCCCATTGCGCTTCACTTCGCGCACCGCGTGGGCGCGCTGATCGTGGCGGGCGCGATCCTGGCGACGGCGCTTCACGTCCGGCGTCACCACCGGGGGCGGCGCGGCCTGTTCCGTCCCGCGGCGCTGCTCGTTCTGCTCGTTCTCGTGCAAGGCGCGCTCGGCGGGCTCGTCGTGCTGTCGGGACTTCAGCCGCTGCTGAACAGCGCGCACGTCGTGAACGGCGCGCTCGTGCTCGGAACCTCCCTCGTGCTGACGCTCCGGAGCTTCCGGCCGCTGTTCGGCCTGTCGCCCGCGCGGGACGCCGGCCGCGCCGTGCCGGCGGGCTCTCCGATCGGAGCGCGCTCGTGAAGGCCGGCGTGGACACCGTCGTCCTGACCGGGACGCGCAGCCGCACGAACGACTTCATCGCGCTGGCCAAGCCGCGCCTCAACTTCCTCGTCGTCGCCTCGGCGCTCGCCGGGTACCTCATGGCCGGTGGGGACACGTCGAACGCGGTCCGCCTGCTGTTGATGCTCGCCGGCACCGCGCTCGTCGCCTCCGGCGCGTCCGCGTTCAACCAGGTGATCGAGCGCGGGCCCGACCGCCTGATGGAGCGGACGCGACTGCGCCCAGTCCCGGATGGCCGGCTCCTTCCGGGCGAAGCGCTCGTATTTGCGACCGCGATGTCGGCCGGCGGGCTGTTGATCCTGGCTCTCGGCGTCAACCTGATCAGCGCCGCGGTCGCCGGCGCGACGCTGCTCACCTACGCGCTGGTCTACACGCCGCTCAAGCGCCGGTCGTCGTTCGCGACCGTCGTGGGCGCCGTCCCGGGGGCGCTGCCGCCGGTCATCGGCTGGACGGCAGCGAGCGGCTCGCTGTCGCCGGGCGCCTGGGTGCTCTTCGGCATCGTGTTCCTCTGGCAGCTGCCGCACTTCCTCGCCATCGCGTGGATCTACCGTGAGGACTACGCGCGGGCCGGCTTCCCGATGCTCCCGGTCGTCGAGCCGGACGGCCGCAGCACGGGGCGTCAAGCGAGCCTCTACTGCGCGGCGCTGCTTCCGGTCAGCCTCGCGCCGACGCTCCTCGGCATGACCGGCACCGGGTACTTCGCGGCGGCGTTGGTCCTTTCGCTGCTCTTCCTCGGCCTGACGATGAAGTTCGCGCGCACCCGCGCGGTCCCGGACGCCCGCCGCCTCTTCTTCGGATCGATCATCTACTTGCCGATCCTGTGGATCCTGATGATTGCGGGAAGAGTGTAGTCTCGGTTCATTGGTTCTTGGTTCGTTGAGTTCTTGGATTCTTGCACCGTTTTGCGCTTCGGTCTTCGTTGCATCTGATTCGCGGATTTCGGGATCCGTTATCTCGTGTCTCGTGTTTCAACGTTTCGAACGTGATTGAAACACACGTTGACTCTATCCGATCTCCCGCTCCTGAACGCGTCGCTGAACGCAACGGCCGGCGTGCTGCTCGTCATCGGCTTCACGTTGATTCGCCGCGGCCGCATCCGGCAGCACCGCGCCGTGATGATCAGCGCGTGCGCGGTGTCGGCGCTCTTCCTCACCTCGTACGTCATCTACCACGCGAACATCGGCTCCAGGCCGTTCCAGGGCCAGGGTCCGATCCGCATCGTCTACTTCAGCATCCTCATCACGCACGTCGTCCTCGCCGCCGCGGTTCTTCCGCTGGCCATCATCACGCTGTCGCGCGGCCTCAGGAGCCGGTTCGATCGGCACCGCGCGATCGCGCGGTGGACGTTTCCGATCTGGCTGTACGTCTCCGTCACCGGCGTCATCGTTTACCTGATGCTGTATCGGATGTACTAAAGTTCTGAAGTTCTAAAGTTCGACGGAGCTCGAGAGTTCGAAGAGCTCAGGAGTCGAAGCGCTCAAAAGTTCGAGGGCGCTACAAGAATGAGATCCGCTGACGGAACTGGTACTGCCAAGCCAGGCGGGCTCACAGTCGAGGCCCAGGACGCCGAGCTTTTGAACGTTTGAACCTTCCCCCGCATTACGAGTACGTAAGTACTCCAAAGTCACCGTCTTAACGCCGGATCCCGAACATTGTCGATGCTAAGATCCGCGGGAGATGATGCGCATACCGAGTCGCCGCGCGGTGCTCGTGTGCGCAGCCCTTCTGATCGTCACGGCCGATCCCGCCGCGCTGGCGTGGGACGCCGCGCGCGCGCAGGCGATCGCGCCGGCCTTGACGGTCATCGACGTGCGCACGCTCGCCGGCGCCGCGACGCTCCTCGTGGCGGCTCTGCTCTCCCTGCTTTACTTCTATCGCCGCCGGCCCTACATCCTCTGCTGGGTTGCGGGGTGGGTTCTGATCGGCGCGTCGCGGCTGCTCGCCGCGCGTGAGTTCCCCGGCGAGCGGATGTCGCTCGCGGCGTACGGCCTCTCCCAGTTCCTGGCGATCGTCGGCGCGCTCGTCTTCGTCCTGAGCGCCGACGCGTACCGCACGCGGCTCAGGCTGGGCCGCCACCACGCCCTGGTCCTGCTGCCGCTGTTGATCTGGTTCGGCCTCGCGCCGCTGGCGCTCGGCGCCGTGGCGGTCTTCGCGCCCGGCCATCTGCTGGCGGCCGGCGGGCTGGGCGCCGCCGGCGTGGCGCACCTGCGGCTCCTGCGCGACACGCGCCTGGTCGGCGCCGCCGTCGTCGGGGGCATGATGCTCCTGCTGGCGGTGTCGAACGCCTGGGTCGCGCTCGGCGCGGGCGGCCCGGCAGGCGCGGGGCTCGAGCGCCAGACCTTCGTGAGCCTGGCGCTGTATCTCGTCACCGCGCTCGGGATGCAGCTCATGACCTTCGAGGACATGACCTACGAGCTGCGCCTCACGAACAAGCGCCTCGAGTCCGCGCAGAGCGAGCTGCGCCAGCTCGTGACCACCGATCCGTTGACCGGCTGCCGCAACCGCCGCTTCTTCGACGAGATCATCGGCCGCGAGATCGAGCGGCATCGCCGCTATCACATCCCGCTGTCGCTGCTGTTCGTGGACGTCGATCGCTTCAAGGCCATCAACGACTCGCTCGGGCACGAGGCCGGGGACCGCGTCCTCCAGCGCGTCGCGGTGTTCCTGGTCCGCAACGTCCGCGAAGCCGACTACGTCTTCCGGTGGGGAGGCGACGAGTTCCTGATCCTGATCTCGTGCCGCGAGGAGGAAGCCGTGCGGAAGGCGTACGACCTGCAGAAGGCCTTCGAGGAGTCGTCCGAGGCGGCCTCGCTCCCGGCCGGCGTGGGCCTCAGCATCGGGTGCGCCGAAGTGCCCGCGACGGCGACGGAGATCATGGCGATCGTCAAGATTGCTGACGATAGGATGTATTTGGATAAAAGGCGCTAGCCGTTCTCGGTTCTTGGTTCTTGGTTCTCGGTTTGCGTTCCTTCGTTCGTCGTTCCGAACCAGGGACAGCAAACGAGGAACTAGGAACGGCCAACCCAGAACCAAGAACAAAGAACCAAGAACGTTCACCGTTCAGCGTTCACCGATACAGCAGATACTTACTCCGCAGCAGCCTCCAGCGCGCCTCCGCGGCGGACCAGCTGGCGGCGACGGCGGACGGATCCTCCCCCGCCAGGATACGCGTGAGCCCGTCCTTCGATCCGAACAGCCGCTCGGCCTTGTCCAGCTCGTACTTGGCGCCGTACAACTTGTGCAGCAGCGCGGCGATCTCGACGCCGACGCGCACCGGGCGGATCGCGGCCCGGTCGGTGACGATCATGAACACGCCGCCGCACGCCTCGTTCGCGTACTTGCTGGAGGCCGGCGTGAAGCGCACCGGGTAGAAGCGGATGCCGGGCAGGTTGCGCGCGTTCAGCGCGTCCGACAGCGCCACGCCGTCGATCCAGGGCGCGCCGATCTGCTCGAACGGCGTGTCGGTTCCGCGGCCGACCGACACGTTCGTCCCTTCGATCGCGCCGATCCCGGGATAGAGCGTCGCCTGGATCAGGTTCCGCATGTTCGGCGACGGGTTGATCCACGGCAGGCCGGTCGCGTCGAACCAGCGATCGCGATGCCAGTTCTGCATCGGCACGACGGTGAGGTCGGCGCCAATCTTGTTCTCGGCGTTGAACAGCTTCGCCAGCTCGCCGAGCGTCATGCCGTGGCGGATCGGCATGCGCGGAAAGTAGCCCGTGAAGCGCGAGCATGCCCTTGTCGAGCGCCGGGCCCTCGATCTGAAAGCCGTTGATCGGGTTCGGCCGATCGAGCACCACGACAGCGATCTTCCGCTTCGCCGCCTCCTCCATCACGTACGCCATCGTCGTCATGTAGGTGTAGAAGCGGGCGCCGATGTCCTGGAGGTCGACGACCATCGTGTCGATGCCCTCGAGCATGTCGGCCGTCGGGCGCCGCGTCTCGCCGTAGAGGGAGTGGATCGTCAGCCCGGTCTTCTCGTCGATCGTGGACGGCACGCTGGCGTCGAGAATCCCGCGGATGCCGTGCTCCGGGCTGAAGAGCCGGACGAGCGAGACGTCCTTCGCGCCCTGCAGCAGATCGATCGTGGTCGCGCCGTCGCGGGCGAGCCCGGTGTGATTGGTGACGAGCCCGACGCGCTTGCCGCGGAGGGACGCGAAGCCGTCGGCCCGAAGCACGTCGATTCCGGTCAGCGCCGGCGTCCACGGCGGCGGAGCCGGCGCGGGTCCCGACGGGCCGAAATCACGTCCCGTGAACATGCGGCTGCGGATGTCGGCGGGGACGTCGTCGAGTCGACGAGGCCGCGACGGTGGCGACACGAGCGCGCAGCGGCGTCACGTCTCCCCTCCCGTCCGGGTGCACCCGGTTCGAGAGGAACACGACGAACATCCCCGTCGCCGGATCCAGCCACAGCGACGTGCCGGTGAACCCCGTGTGGCCGAACGATCCGACCGGCAGCAGCTCGCCGCGGTTGGACGAGAACGTGGAATCCATGTCCCATCCGAGGCCGCGGACGTTCCGCTCGCCCGGCGACGTGGCCTGCGTCGTCATCTTCGCCACCGCCAGCGGCGACAGGATCCGGACGCCGCGGTACACGCCCCCGTCGAGGAGCATGCGGCTGAAGATCGCCAGGTCCGCCGCCGTGCTGAAGAGGCCGGCGTGCCCCGCGACGCCCCCCATCCGGCGCGCCGTCGGATCGTGGACGATCCCGCGCAGCATCGACATGTCCGGCCCCTGGCAGGGCCAGCCGAGCGGCGTGCAGCTTTCCGTCGGCGCGATCCGCCGCCGCACCGCCGCGGGCGGCAGGAACATCGTGTCCTTCATGCCGAGCGGCGCGAAGATGCGGTCGTGCGCGAACCGATCCAGCGGCGCCCCGCTCACGCGGCGGACGATGTCGCCGAGCAGGAAGTAGTTGATGTCGCTGTAGACGAGGCGCTCGCCGGGCGCCGCCGCGGGGACCTCTTCGATCGCGAGGCCGATGGCCGTCTCCGATCCGCTCCACGACCTCGCCCAGATCCACGTCCGGCCGCAGCCCCGACACGTGGGTCATGAGGTGGCGGATGGTGATGTCCGCTTTGCCGTAGCGCTCGAACCCGGGGATGTAGACCGAGACGCGGTCGGTCAGGCGGATCTTCCCTTCCTCGATCAGGATCATCACGCTCGTCGTCGTCGCGACGACCTTCGTCAGCGACGCGAGATCGAAGATCGTGTCGAGCGTCATCGGCTCCGGGCCGGGCACGACCGCGCGGTGGCCGATGGCTTTCTGGTAGAGGATGCGGTCGCCGCGCCCGACGAGCACCACGGCGCCGGGCAGCTTCTTCTCGCCGATCGCCTGCGTCACGAGCGGCTCGATCGCGTCGAGCTTCGAAAGGTCGAGCGAAGGCTCGCCGGCGCGCGCCGGGCGTGCGGGGTCAACGCGGCCCGCGTCGGTCAGCTGCGGCGACTGCGCCGTAAAGGGGACCGCGGCGAGCACGAGCAGTGCAGCGGCCACGAGCTGTCTCATGTAGCGATTATAGACAGGTCTGGGTCGTCGTCGCCGTCGGTCTCAGGTCTTCGGTCTTCCCCGAGTCCCGAGTCCCGAGCCCCGAGCCCCGAGTCACCGCAGGACCGTCACGGCCTGCATGCGCCGATCGGTGGCCTGGAGGAAGAACCCTTCCCACGCGCGGCGGATTTGATCGAGCTTCGCGACCTGCCCGGAGTCGGCGGTCCGGCCGGCGCTGACCAGGTAGATGAACGCCTGACGGTGGACCCTGGACGACTCGTCGGCCGTCGGCGCGCGGGGGCCATGGATGTCGACCACGTCCTGGATCCGCACCTCGCGGCGCGTGCCGTTGAACGTGACGCCGACCTGGGGCGCCGACTCGCGCGTGCGCGGCATCGGCGTCGACGTGTTCGTCGGGTTCTCGACGTAGAAGAACGGGGGCACGTCGCTCTGCCGCACGAGTCCCATCGCGTACTGATCGAGGAGGCTGTAGCGCTGCACGGCGCCGGCGGTCCGGAACGACCCGCCGCCCAGGTCTTCGATGTCGTTGCCTTCCATGACGGACGCATCCGAGTCGAAGAAGAAGCTCCAGTGCGCCACGTCCCGGCCGAGGAGGATGTCCGACCGCTGGCGGTTGTGGTCGGAGATCTCCAGGAACGCCAGCCATCGATGGCCGGATTCCTGTCCGAGGACGCTCAACGTGTTGTTCTCTCCGAGGAACTTCTGGGTCGGCGAGTCCGGGTACTTCCCCAGCCAGTCCATCACGACCAGGCTGCGCAGGCGGCCGCCGCTGCCGAAGTCCGAGGCCAGATTGAAGATATCGAGGCCGATGCCGCGCACTTCGTTGTTGATCGTGGTCTCGTACGCGAACGCGTCGTTGATGAGCGGCGCGTCGGTCCAGAGCACGAGCTGATCGTAGAGGTCGGCGTGCGTCCGGAAGAACTTCCGTGACAGCTCCACGAGATCGAGCTGCGCGTCAGCCGCGAACCGCTCGCCGACGGCCGCCGCCCCGCCGGCCGTGGGGCCCGGTTCGCCCAGGTTGACCGGGGCAAAGATGCCGGTCCGCCCGGGCGACAGCGCGACGACCGCGTCGGTGATCGTCACCGTCGGGCCGAACTTCATCTCGACGCTGCCGTTCGGGAGCAGCGTGGCCTGGACGGTCGTGGTTCGCGTCGAGTCGAAGCCGCGGACGTTGCACCACGTGACGGTGTATTGATCGGACGCCGCGTTGAGGAAGACGCGGCCGGTGCCGGTCGTCGGGTCGAGATCCGAGAAGAACGGCGAGACGCGCGCGGGGCCGGTCAGCACTCGCGCGACGTCGCGGTCGGTGCTCGCCCTGTCCGCCTCCCCGAACGTGATGTTGCCGTCGGAGTTCACGAACGCGGCCGTTTCCGTTCTCGCCGTAGAACGAAAAGCCGAACGGGATCGTGCTGGTCGCGCTGTCGTCGTCGGTCAGCGTCAGCCGGGTCCCCAGAGCGGACCGGAACGCCCCGTCGATGCGGACGACGTCGTAGCCGCCGGCGGCGTTGCGGGTGAACCGCAAGCCGAGGCTGCGCAGGTCGTAGGTGTTGGGCGGGAGGATCAGATCGCCTTCGTCCTGCACGACGGCGATCTCGCCGACGTCCACGTTGTTGCGTGAAGGCGCCAGGCGAATCGGGCGCCGATCGCGGGGTTCGGTGTCGCGCTCCGGGGGAACGACCGCGGAGTCGCGTCGTGATTCCGCCTCGCGATGGGTCCACAGCGCATCGAGGACGCGCCATCTCGGGTTGCGGTCGAGGACGTTCGTCTTGCGCGCGCGCGCGGCAGCAATGTCGGCGGCAGACGGCCTGGCTTCAGTCTCTTCTTCGATGGCGACGGCCGCGCAGGGATTTTCGGACGTGGGCGGCGACGGCGGCGGAGGCGCGGGGCTGCTCGATCCGCCGCAGGCGGATATCAGCAGCCCCAGACCCGTCGCGGCGAATAGTCGCTTCACCGCCTCCTACTTCTTGGCTGTCATCTGTTCGAGAATCTTCTTCGCATCTGCCGCTTCCTTCGCGGTCGGCGCGACCGACACGAACTTCTCGAGGTCGGCCTTGGCCTCGTCCATCTTGCTGTCCGACAGGTACGCGCGGCCGCGGTAGTAGTAAATCTCGTTCTGGTTCGGGAACTGCGCCAGCAGCTTGGTCAGCGAGGCGACCGCTTCGGCGCCCTTCTTCTCGTTGATCAGCGTGATCGCCGCGTTCATGAAGGGGAACGGATCCTTCACCTTCGTCATGTCCACCCCGTCGAGGATGGCCCTGGCGCCCGCCTTGTCCCCGCTCTCGATCAGCAGATCCGCCTGGAGGAGCTTCAGGTCGACGTCGTTCGGTTCCTTCTCCATCGCGATCTTCAGGTGCTCGAGCGCCTTGGCCGGCTGGCTCTCGGCCGCGTAGGTGCGCGCGATGAACCCTTCGAGCTGATAGATCGAGGGGTACTTCACGAGCAGGTCCTCGTAGATCTTGCGGGCGTCGGCGAACTTCCCGTGCCTGCGCGAGCTCAGCCGCTTTCTGGACCTGTCCGTTGATCTCGGCGGTCGGATCCACCTTCGGGGCCGGTTTCAGCATCGTGACGTTGAGCGGGGTCGCCCGTTCGTTCCGGACCTCGACCGGCACCTTCATCGGGTCGAGGCCGTCCTTCATCAGGATGACCTCCCACTGGCCGTCGGCCATGCCGTTGACGCGCCATTCCCCTTTCTTGTCGCTCTTGGCCGTCAGCGCTTCGGTCTGCCCGGCCATCTGCGCCCTGATGGCGACGTCGGCGATCGGCTGTCCCTGCTCGTCGACGACCTTGCCGTTGAGGCGGGCGTTGCCGCGGGACTGCGCAAGAGCTGAAGAGGCCACGAGGGCCGCCAGGACCATGGTGAATGCGACGCGGATTGACTTCATGTGGGGACTCCTCGCCCTTTGTCGCGGCACACAAAAAAAATTCCCTGCCGGACGTGCCAATATATCGCAGGTCCTGTTCAAATTTGAACACTTGGTCCGTTCGGTCCGGTTCTTGGTTCTCCGTTCGTTCTCGTTCTCGTTCTCGTTCAGCGTTCTTCGCCCTCCGTTCGCCGTTCCGCTCTTCGCCGCTCGCCTTGCCGCCTTTCGGTAGTCCGCCGTTCGATCTTTCGTCGCTCTGGTTCCCGGTTGCCGGGCCCTTCCGGGTTCTTCGTTCTCGACCTCGGTCCCGGATTCCGGCTCTCGCTGGTGGGCTTGACGGGGCAGTTCACGAGATAGCTGTGCCATCCCGTCGAAGTCTTGATGGCCCTTCCGGCGAGAGCGGAGAGCTCCTGGTAGTCCTTTTCTTCGATGTACTTCTCCTTGTGGGCCTCATCAAGATGCGTCAGGGTCTCGTTCAAGGAGCCAAGCGCGTTACGGACGAATCGCGCATTGTCCCGCGGCTTGTAGCGCCCGAGACCCTCCGACAGTTCGCCGGGGCAGACCGTGCCGAGTCTCGAATCTGATCGCAGAATCTGAAATGCCTGGCCACCGCCGGCGTTGCAGTTAGTGCGAACACCCGGTCGCGCAATTCGAGTGCAAGCCGATACGCATCAACATCTTCCGGCCGCTTGAATGTCGCCATGGAGATCGTGCGGAGCACGGGGATGCGCCCAGGAGCGCAGAGACACGATGCGAACGACGCGACACGAGAACGGCGAACGAGAACGAACGCAAGAACAAAGAACCAAGAACGAAGAGCGAAGAAAGAGGAACGGACTCCGTCTCCCATTTGACATTTCAGCCAGACTGAATGAACATTCATTCATGGCCCTGACCGCCGCCCGCCGGGCCCCTGCGCTGGCCGGGCGCGCCGACAAAGCCGACAAGCGCGAGGCGATCCTGCGCGCCGCGATCGAGACCTTCGCCGCCCGCGGGTTCTTCAACGCCCAGGTCGCCGACGTCGCGCGCGCCGCGGGCGTCGCGGCCGGCACGGTCTACCTGTACTTCCGCGGCAAGGACGACCTGCTCATCTCGATCTTCGAGCGCACGATGAAGGAAGCGATCGCCGAGGGGCGCCAGAGCGTCGACAGCAAATCCACCCCGCTCGAGCGGCTGCGCGAGATCGCGGCGCTGCACCTCGGGCGGCTCGGCCGCGACCGCGACCTCGCCATCGTCTTTCAGGTCGAGCTGCGGCAGTCCACCAAGTTCATGGAGCGCTTCTCGGCCACGCACCTGCGCGAGTACCTCGGCCTCATCCGCGACGTCATCGCCGAGGGGCAGGCCAAGGGCCTGTTCCGGAAGCAGATCAACCCGACCGTCGCGGCCAAGGTATTCTTCGGCGCGCTCGACGAGATGGCGACCAACTGGATCCTGAGCAAGCGGAAGTACTCGCTGGCGTCCGAGGCCGACGCCGTCGTCGATCTGTTCGTCGGGGGTCTGGGGCGGTGATCGAATGGCATGAACAGGAGATCAGGAGAGCACGGGAGGAGTTTTGTTCTTGAAAAGCAAAACAGAAACTCCAGACCTCCTAATCTCCTGATCTCCTGTTCAAAGATCAAGTAGATGCCTTCAATTATGACGACTCGGATCAGAACAGCCGCGGTGCTCGGCGCGGGGACGATGGGCGCGCAGATTGCCGCGCACCTGGCGAACGCCGGCGTGCCGACGCTGCTGCTCGACGTCACCCCCGAAGTCGCGCGCGAAGGGCTCGAGCGGGCGAAGGCGATGAAGCCCGACCCGTTCTTCACGCCGTCCACGCACACGCTCGATCCGCACCGGCGGGTTCGACCAGGACCTCGCGGCGGTGTCGCACGTGCGACTGGATCATCGAGGCGATCGTCGAGCGGCTCGACATCAAGCAGTCGCTCTTCGCGAAGATCGAGCCGCATCGCCGCGCGGACGCCATCGTCAGCTCGAACACGTCGGGGATCCCGATTGCGGCGCTGGCCGAAGGACGCTCCGAACCCTTCCGCCGTCACTTCCTCGGCACCCACTTCTTCAATCCGCCGCGATACCTGCGTCTCGTCGAGGTCATCCCGACGCCGGATACCGACCCGGCCGTCGTCGCCACGATCTCGGAATTTGCGGACCGCCGGCTCGGCAAGGGCGTCGTCCTGGCGAAGGACACGCCGAACTTCATCGCCAACCACCTCGGCCTCTACGGCGTGATGCAGATCTTCCGCGCGCTGGCGACCGGCGAGTACACGATCGAGGAAATCGACGCGATGACCGGGCCGGCGATCGGCCGGCCGAAGAGCGCGACGTTCCGGACGATGGACATCGCCGGCATCGACGTCCTCGCGCACGTGGCGCGCAACCTCTCCGAGCGGCTCGAGAGCCCCGAGGACCGGGCGATCTTCGCGGTGCCGCCGCTCGTCGAGACGATGGTCGAGCGGGGATGGATCGGCGCGAAGGCCGGGCAGGGCTTCTACAAGAAGGATGCGAGCGGCGAGATCCTGACCCTCGATCCGACAACGATGGAGTACCGGCCGAAGCAGCCGGCGCGGCTGCCGTCGCTCGAGGCCGCGCGATCGATCGAAGACGTGGCCGAGCGGGTCCGCACGCTGATGAAGGGGGAAGACAAGGTCGGCCGCTTCCTCCGCGCGACGCTCGCCCCGACGCTCGACTACGCCGGGCGTGTCGCGCCGGCAGATCGCGCACGAGCCCGGCGACATCGATCGGGCGATGCGCTGGGGGTTCGGATGGGAGCTCGGGCCGTTCGAGCTCAACGGCACCGCCTCCGCGCCCGTCACGCTGCTCGGCGCCGCGAAAGCGAGCCGCGGCGTCGTCCGCAAGAACGCCGGCGCGAGCCTGGTCGACCTCGGCGACGGCGTGCTGTGCGTCGAGTTCCATTCGAAGATGAACGCCATCGGCGGCGACACGATCCAGATGCTGCAGGCCGGCGTGAAGGAAGCCAACGCGAACTTCGCCGCCCTCGTCGTCGGCAACGACGGGCTCCACTTCTCCGCCGGCGCGAACCTGATGCTGCTGCTGCTCGAGGCGCAGGAGGAGCAACTGGGACGAGGTGGACATGATGATCCGCGCGTTCCAGGGCGCGACGATGGCGCTGCGGTACGCGGACGTGCCGGTCGTCGTCGCACCGGCCGGCCTCGCGCTGGGCGGCGGGTGCGAGGTCGCGCTTCATGCGGATCGCGTGCACGCCGCGGCCGAAACCTACATGGGGCTCGTCGAGGTCGGGGTCGGCCTGATTCCGGCCGGCGGGGGCACCAAGGAAATGCTCGCGCGCGCGATGGAGGCCGCGCCGGCCGGCGCCGACGTGCTGCCGTACGTCCAGCGCGTGTTCGAGACGATCGGGTTCGCGAAAACGTCCGCGAGCGGCCCCGACGCGCAGCGCATCGGCTACTTGCGCGACGCGGACGGCTTCTCGATGAATCGCGATCGGCTGATCGCGGACGCGAAGGCCACGGCGCTCGCCCGGGTCCCCGAATACGTGCGGCCGCAGCCGCGAAGCGCCATCCGCGTCGGCGGCGCGGGCGTGCAGGCGGCGCTCAAGCTGGGCGTGCACCTGGCATGGCGCGCCGGGCGCATCAGCGACCACGACGCGCTCATCGGCCGCAAGCTCGCGTGGATCCTCGCCGGCGGCGACGCGCCGCACGCGACCACGCTGACCGAGCAGCAGCTGCTGGACCTGGAACGAGAGGCGTTCCTGAGCCTCTGCGGCGAGCGCAAGACCCAGGAACGGATCGCGCATACGTTGAAGACGGGCAAGCCGTTGAGGAACTAAAAAATCAAACAGGAGCATCAGGAGATCAGGAGATTAAGAAATTTTCTTTTTTTTGTTTTTCTCCTGACCTCCTGACCTCCTGGCCTCCTGTTTAGATCTGATTTTGGAATTTTAGAAATGTTCGATCACGGAACCGGCCCACCGCTCATCGTCATCCCCGGCGTCCAGGGACGCTGGGAATGGATGGCGCCTGCGCTTCGCGAGCTGCAGAAGCGCTGCCGGACCGTGTCGTACACGCTGTGCGGCGACGCCGGGTCCGGGATGCGGTTCGATCCGGAGCTGGCGTTCGAGAATTACACGCGGCAGCTCGACTCCGTCTTCGAGCGGACGGGCCTCGAGCAGGCGGCGCTCTGCGGCGTCTCGTACGGCGGCTTCATCGCGCTGCGCTATGCCGCCCTGCGGCCCGAGCGCGTCTCGCGGCTCATCCTCGTCTCGGCGCCCTCGCCGGGCTGGGCGCCGTCCGAGCGGCAGCGGCGCTACATCGCGCGGCCGTTGCTGACGTTCCCGAAGTTCGTGCTGACCTCGCCGATGCGCGTGTGGCCGGAGATTCAGGCCGCCTACGACACGTGGCCGCAGCGCCTGATGTTCAGCGCGGTCCACGGCGCGCGCGTGCTCGCCGCGCCGATGTTTCCGCCGTCCGCGGCGGCGCGGGTGCGGCTGCAGCAGAGCCTCGACTTCGCCCCCGACTGCGCGCGCGTCACGGCGCCGACGCTCGTCGTCACCGGCGAGGACGGGCTCGATCGGGTCGTCCCCGCCGGCATCACGCGGCGGTACCTGACGCTGATCCCCGGCGCCCGGTACGTGAAGATCGAGCGCTCCGGCCACATCGGGATGCTGACGCGGCCGGCGGAATTCGCAGGGATCGTGGGCAGCTTCCTCGAAACAGGAGATCAGGAGATTAAGAGATCAGGAGATCAAAAAATTTGTGTTCCTCCTGATCTCCTGGTCTCCTGATCTCCTGTTCGAACTTTAGAACTTAGAACTTTAGAACTTTAGATGCCGACACTGACCGATCTCGATTGGCCCCGCGGGGCCGCTGGAAGCGCTGCTCGACCCGCCCGCGCGCACGGACGCGCCGGTGCGCGCCGCGGTGGTGTTCGCGCATCCCCACCCGCAGTTTGGCGGGACGATGCACACCAAGGCGGTGTATCAGGGCGCCAAAGGGCTGACGCGCATCGGGTGCGCGGTGCTCCGGTTCAACTTTCGCGGCGTGGGCCGGAGCGCCGGCCAGTTCGATCAGGGGAGGGCGAGAAGGCGGACTTCGCGGCCGCGCTCGACTACATGGCCGCGCGGTATCCCGGCGCGAAGCTCTGGTCGGCGGGCTTTTCGTTCGGCGCCTGGGTCGCGCTCGAGGCCGGCGCGGCCGACGATCGCGTGTCGGCGCTCATCGGCATCGCGCCGCCCGTCGCGACGTCGATCTCGGGGCACAGGTACACCTTCGACGGGACGCTCGCCAGCGTCAAGCCGAAGTTCTTCGTGCAGGGCGAGGCCGACGAGGTGTGCCCGCTCGAAGCGATGTGGAAGTTCTACGCCGCGCTGCTGGAACCGAAGGAGCTCGTCGTCATCGACGGGGCCAGATCACTCTTCGAGGGGAAGGCTGCCGAAGTCGGCGAGGCGCTCGAGGATTTGCTCGGGGATTTCGAGGGATAGAAACCATGAAGGAAGCTGTCATCGTCAGCGCCGTCCGGACGGCTGTCGGGAAAGCGCCGAAAGGCGCGCTGAGCGCGACGCGCCCGGACGAGATGGGGGCGGTCGTGATCGCGGAGGCCCTGCGTCGCGCGCCCGGGCTCGATCCGGCCGAGGTCGAGGACGTGATCATCGGGTGCGCGATGCCGGAAGCCGAGCAGGGGCTCAACGTGGCGCGGATCGCGAGCCTGCGCGCCGGCGTGCCCGTGACGGCGTCCGCCGTGACGGTCAACCGCTTCTGCTCGTCGGGGCTTCAGTCGATCGCCTCGGCGGCCGAGCGGATCATGACCGGCTTCGCGACCACGATCGTGGCCGGCGGCGCCGAGTCGATGAGCCTCGTGCCGATGGGCGGCCACAAGGTCGCGCCGAATCCCGCGCTCGTGGACAGCTATCCCGACGTCTACCTGACGACCGGTCTCGTCGCGGAAAACCACGCGCGCGAAGCGTCCGTGTCGCGCGAGGAGCAGGACGCCTTCTCGCTCCGCAGCCATCAGCGGGCCGTCGCGGCGATCGATGCGGGCCGCTTCGACGACGAGATCGTGTCGCTGGCGATCGCCGGAAACTTCAAGACGGACGAAGGGCCGCGGCGCGACACGTCGCTCGCCGCGCTCGGCGAAGCTGCGCCCCGCGTTTCACGTCAAGGGCACGGTCACCGCGGGGAACTCGTCGCAGACGAGCGACGGCGCCTCGGCGGTCGTCGTGATGTCGTCGGACCGGGCGCGCGAGCTCGGGCTGGCGCCGCTCGGCCGGTTCGTCGCGTTCGCGACCGCCGGGGTCGAGCCGGAGCGCTTCGGGATCGGTCCCGTGCCCGCCATCCGCAAGGTGCTGAAGCTCGCCGGGCTGACGCTCGACCAGATCGATCTCGTCGAGCTCAACGAAGCCTTCGCCGCCCAGGTCATCGCCTGCCTGCGCGAGCTGCCGATCGATCCGGACAAGCTGAACGTCAACGGCGGCGCCATCGCGCTCGGGCACCCGCTCGGCTGCACCGGCTCCAAGCTGACGACGACGCTGCTCTACGAGATGAGGCGGAGAAAGTCGCGGTACGGGCTCGTCTCGATGTGCGTGGGTGGCGGGATGGGAGCGGCGGGAATTTTCGAACGCGATGTGAAACGAATAACAGGAGATCAGGAGATTAGGAGATCAGAATTTTTTGTCTGTTGAAAGACAATTCTCCTGACCTCCTGACCTCCTGTAAGACCGACAGCCGCAGTAGCCGCTAACAGAAACTGGACAACGTTAGGACAAACTATGACGACAGCAACGACCACGCGCGGCGCATCCTGGCTCATCGAGGACGTCCCGGCCGACTCGATCTTCACGCCCGAACAGATCTCGGACGAGCATCGCCTGATCGCCGGGACGGCCGAGGAGTTCGTCACGAACGAAGTGATGCCCGCGATCGAGCAGCTCGAGGAGAAGGACTGGGCGCTCGCGCGCAAGCTGATGAAGCGGGCCGGCGAGCTGGGGCTCCTCGGCACCGACGTGCCCGAGGAGCTCGGCGGGGTCGGCCTCGACAAGGTCGCGTCGATCATCGTCGGCGAGGCAGGTCGGCCGGGCGTCGTCGTTCGCGTCCACGTTCGGCGCGCAGACGGGCCTGGCGATCACGCCGCTCCTCTGCTTCGGCACCGAGGCGCAGAAAGCCAAATACCTCCCGGGCCTCGCGAGCGGAGAGACGACGGGCGCCTACTGCGCTGAGCGAGTCGGGGTCCGGCTCGGACGCGCTCGGCGCCAAGGCGCGCGCGATGCGCCAGCCCGACGGCAGCTTCCTCCTGAGCGGCGAGAAGATGTGGATCACCAACGGCGGCTTCGCCGACTTCTTCATCGTGTTCGCGAAGGTGGACAACACCGACTTCACCGCCTTCATCGTCGAGCGCGCGTTCCCCGGCGTGAGCAGCGGCAAGGAAGAGCACAAGATGGGCCTGCACGGATCGTCCACGACGCCGATCATCCTGCAGGACGTCAAGGTGCCGGCCGAGAACGTGCTCGGCGAGATCGGCAAGGGGCACAAGGTCGCGTTCAACGTCCTGAACTACGGCCGGTTCAAGCTCGCGGCGATGTGCAGCGGCGGCGCGCGCGCCATCGTCGGCGAGGCGGCGAAGTACGCGGCCGAGCGGAAGCAGTTCGGCCAGCCGATCGCGAGCTTCGGCGCGATCAAGCACAAGCTGGCGGAGATCGCGATCCGGCTCTTCGCCGTCGAGAGCATGCTCTATCGCACCGCCGGGCTGATCGACGGCGCGCTCCAGGGGAGCCACGCCAACGAGGCCATCCGCGCCGCGCTGGAGGAGTTCGCCGTCGAGGCGTCGATCCTCAAGGTGGCGGGGAGCGAGATGATCGACTACGCCGTGGACGAGAACGTCCAGATTCACGGCGGCAACGGGTTCGTCCGCGACTACCCGGCCGAGCGGCACTACCGCGACGCGCGCGTCAACCGGATCTTCGAGGGGACCAACGAGATCAACCGCCTGCTGATTCCCGGCATGCTGATCCGGCGCGCGGTGAAGGGCGACCTGCCGCTCATACCCGCGGCGAAGAAGCTGCAGGACGAGATCCTCACGCCGTCGATGCCCGAGCCGGCGTCGGGCGCGCCGCTCGAGGGCGAGCGCCGCGCCGTGACGGCGTTGAAGAAGGTCGCGCTGATGGTGCTCGGCACCGCCATGCAGACCTACGGCGAGAAGCTCACGGATCAGCAGGAAGTGCTGACGCTCGCCGCCGACATCATCATCGACGTCTTCGCCGCCGAGAGCGTGCTGCTGCGCGCCGAGTCGCTCCGCCTGAAGGCGATGCCACGGGTCGCACCGGTGGCGGCCGGCTTCAGCCGGACCAGACGGGACTCCACGACGCCGCGGCGCAGGTCTACATCTCCGACGCGGCCGCGCGGGTCGAGATCGCCGCGCGCACCGCGCTCGCCGCGATGTCGGAGGGTGACACGCTCCGGACGCTGCTCGCCGCGCTGCGGCGGGTTCTCAAAGTCGGCGCCCGTCAACACCGTCGCGCTCCGCCGCCAGATCGCCGACGTCGCGGTCGACAAGAGGGCGTACCCGTTCTGATCCTGGAAAGGGAGCGGAGATCAGGAGAATTAGGAGATCAGGAGATTTGAACAGGAGAATAGGAGATCAGGAGAAGATTTTTGTTTTGAAAAACAAAACCTCCTGCCTCTCCTGGGATCTCCTGTTGATCTTGTGACAGCCTCGCACCTTGTTATGATGTATTCGTGACTCTGGCGGGTAGGACGGCCGTCGCTTCGCTCCTGTTCGTGGCCGCGTGCACGCCGGCGGCCGTGCCGTATCCTGACGAAATCAACGCCCACCGCGCGAGCGTCGATCGGTTCATGCGCGAGGCGGACGCAGTCGCCCATCCCGAAGGCGCAGCGCGCCTCGTTTCCCCCTCTTGTCGTACTTCCCGGTCGAGCTCGACTACCGCGTGCCGGCCGCGCTCACGGTCGCGCGCGGCAACGACGTGCTCGAGATCCCCACGTCGCTCGGCAAGCGGCGCCCTCACCGCCGGATCGGCCGGCTCGAGTTCACGCTGAAGGGGCAGCCGCTGACGCTGACCGCGTTCGTCGAGGCCGACCAGGAGGACATGCGCCGCCTGTTCGTCCCCTTCGGCGATCTCACCAACGGCACCGAGACCTATCCCGGCGGCCGCTATCTCGATCTCGATCGCACCGCCACCGGCATCTACGATCTCGACTTCAACCGCGCCTATCACCCGTACTGCTACTACAACGCCGAGTACGACTGCCCGTATCCCCCGCGCGAGAACCGCCTGCAGATTCCCGTCAAGGCGGGCGAGAAGATGGGCCCGCCGGCGGCCGCTAAGTGATCTCGGCGATCGTGTTCGACTTCGACGGCGTGCTCGCGGACTCCGAGCCGCTGCACCTCCGGGCCTACCAGGAGGTGTTGTCGCCGCTCGGCGTCACGCTGACGCGCGAGGACTACTACGCGCACTTTCTCGGATACAACGACGAGGACATGTTCAGGAAGCTGGCGGAGGCGCAGGGGCTGGGCGATGGACGAGCGCCGGCTGGAGGCGCTCATCGCGGAGAAAGGCCGGGTCTACGACGCGGTGATCGATTCGACGAGCGTGCTCTACCCCGGCGCGGCGGCCTGCATCGCACGGATGGCGGCCGCGTTTCCCCTGGGCATCGCGTCGGGCGCCCTCAGGCACGAGATCGAAGCGGTGCTCCGGCGCGAAGGGCTCGAGCGGCACTTCCGGTTCATCGTCGCGTCGGGCGACACGCTCCAGAGCAAGCCCGCGCCCGATCCGTACCGCCGCGCCGCGGAGCTCCACGGCCTCCCGCCGCGGCGTGCCTGGCCATCGAGGACTCGCGCTGGGGCATCGAGTCCGCGAAATCAGCCGGGATGTCGTGCATCGGCGTCACCCATACCTACCCGAGCGAAGGGCTGACCATGGCGGACCGGGTCGTGACCTCGCTCGACGAGATCACCCCGGAGCTCGTTCAGGGCTGTAGCCCGCACAGGAGATCAGGAGATATCGGAGATCGGAGGAACCAGGAACCACCCCAGACCAAAGACCCACCACTAAGACCAAAGACCCAAGACCTGGGACCAAGACCGGACTACAATCACCCAAGTGTCCTTCTCCCTGCACTTGACCGCCCGCATCCCTCAAGTCGCCGCCGAACTGGAGCGCGCCATGAACGCCCCGGGCGACGACCTGGCCGCGGCGGCGCTGGCGATCGCCCGGATCGAGTACCCGTCGCTCGACCCGCGGCCCTACGTGGCGACGCTCGATCGCATGGGGAGGGAAGCGGCCAAGCGCATCGGATCGGTGGCCGCGAGCCCGCAGGAGGAGTCGGTCCGCGCGTTCAACGAGTACCTCTACGACGAGCAGGGCTTTGCCGGGAATCGCGACCGCTACGACGATCCGCGCAACAGCTTCCTCAACGAAGTGCTCGACCGGCGCACCGGCATCCCGATCAGCCTCGCGGTCATCTATCTGGAGGTCTCGCGCCGCGCCGGGCTGCGCGTGGACGGCGTCAACTTCCCCGGGCACTTCCTCCTGCGCGCGCGCGAGGCGACGGGAGCGACTCGGGCAGCGAGGTCGTGATCATCGACCCCTTCCACGGCGGCGCGCAGCTGTCGGAGTACGACTGCCGTCAGCTCCTGCGCCAGCACGTCGGCGACGAAGCGGCGTTCGACACCACCCTCCTCGCCCCCGCCACGCGCCACGACATCGTCGTGCGCATGCTCGTCAACCTGAAGCGGCTCTACGTGCGCATGCGCTCGTTTCCGCAGGCGCGGTTCATCTCGAGCCTGCTGCTGACCGTCGACCCCTCCGCCATCTCGGAGCTCCGCGACCGCGGGCTGCTCGCGTATCACCTGCAGGACTTCGCCGCGGCGCTGCGCGATCTCGAGGAGTACCTCCGCCTCGTGCCCAAGTCGTCCGAGCCGGGTGAGCCGGACCTGATCGCCGGCCACGACGAGGACGGGGACCCGGAGAACCCGCCGCCGGACGACGACGCGACGCAGATCTGGGAGCACGTGAAGACGCTGCGCAAGCGCGTCGCCGGGTTCAACTGATCGCGTATCGTCTGCAGAAATCCGGCTCATGAGATCACGTTTCCTGCTTTCCGCTCCCGTCGTCGCGCTGCTTGCCGGCGCGTTCATCTCGGCGGCGCAGACCGCTCCAAACCTGTCGTGGCGCTCCGGCTTCCCACCTTCGCTCCGATCGCTGGGTGCGGAGCTACGGCGGGCAGGCAGCCGGACCATGGCGGTTTTGCAGCCGGTCGCCTGCGAGACGCTGGCCGGCGTGCGGCTTCCCGACACGACCATCACCGCGGCCGAGACCGTCAAGGGCGGATCGTTCACGCCTCCCGGATCGACCAACCCGATCGCGAACCTGCCCGCGTTCTGCCGCGTGGCCGGCGCGATCAAGCCGGCGAAGGACTCGAACATCCTCTTCGAGGTGTGGCTGCCGCTCGAGCAGTGGAACGGGAAGCTCGCCGGTGTGGGCAACGGCGGCTGGGCCGGCACGATCAGCTTCGGTGCTCTCGGAACTCAGATCCGGCGCGGCTACGCGGCCGCCTCCACGAATACCGGCCACGTGGCGGTGAGCGGCGAGGACATGGCCAGGTTCGCCTTCGAGCATCCGGAACAGCTGATCGACTTCGCCTATCGCTCGCATCACGAGCTGGCGACGAAGGCGAAAGCGATCGCGCAGCAGTTCTACGCCAAGGCTCCCGAGCGCGCCTATTTCGTCGGGTGTTCGTCCGGCGGCTACGAAGGGTTGATGGAGGCGCAGCGGTTCCCGGCGGACTACGACGGCATCGTCGCCGGCGCACCGGCGAACAACTGGACGCGGCTCATGGCGGGCGACCTCGAAGCCGTCCTTGCCGTCGTCAAGGATCCGGCTAGCCAACCTTCCGCCGCCGGCTTTGGAAGTGCTGAACCGCGCGACGATCGCGGCATGTGACGGCATCGACGGGGTCGTGGACGGCGTGCTGGACGATCCGCGCAAGTGCACGTTCGATCCGGCCTCGTTGACGTGCCCGGCCGGTCAGGCGCCCGCCGCGTGCCTCACGGCGGCCCAGGTCCAGGCGGCGCGGCGCGTGTACACCGGGCTCAAGGATTCACAGACCGGCGCGCAGCTCTATCCCGGTCTTGCGGTTGGAAGCGAGCCGCTCTGGCCCAACCGCAACCCCGCGACCCCCGTTTCCCATTCCGATCGCGCACTACAAGTGGCTCGTGTTCGCCAATCCGAACTGGGACTGGCGGACGTTCGAGTTCACGGATCCGGCCGGCCGCCAGGCGTTCCTCAAGGCCGAATCCAAGTTCGCGCGGATCCTCAACGCGACCGATCCGAACCTGCGGGAGTTCCGCCGGCGCGGCGGCAAGCTGATCCAGTACCACGGGTGGAACGACCAGCTGATCGCCGCGCAGAACAGCATCGACTACTACGAGAGCGTCGTGTCGTTCTTCGGCGGCCGCAATCGGGACCGAGCGAAAACCCTGCAGGACGTCCAGAGCTTCTACCGGCTGTTCATGGCGCCCGGGATGGCGCACTGCGCCGGCGGACCCGGTCCGAACACATTCGACATGCAGGCCGCGCTGGAGCAGTGGGTGGAACGCGGCATCGCGCCGGAAGCTCCCGTCGCGAGGCACTCGACCAACGGCGTCGTCGATCGATCCCGTCCCCTCTGTCCGTATCCGAAGGTCGCCGTCTACAGCGGCAAAGGGGATACGAACGATGCCGGGAACTTCGGGTGTGCGGTCGGCCGTGAAGCAAGGCCTGTAGCTATCGTTGAACAGGAGATCAGGAGATTAGGAGAATCAGGAGGAGTTTTGTAATTTTCCTGTTCTCTTGGCCCTCCTGATCTCTGATCTCCTGTTGAACGCGATGCTGATTCGAGCTGAAGCACCCCGAGACCGGGCGGCGGTCCACGCCGTCAACGCCACCGCGTTCGAGACGCCCGCCGAAGCGACTCTTGTCGACCTCCTGCGCGAACAGGCGGAGCCGATCGTCTCGCTCGTCGCGGAGGACGGCGGCGCCATCGTCGGGCACATCCTGTTTTCGCCCGTGTCGCTCCCCGGTCATCCCGCGCTGAAGATCATGGGCCTCGCGCCGATGGCCGTCGCCCGGAGCATCAGCGCAAGGGCATCGGGTCCGGCGCTCGTGCGCGCCGGCCTCGAACAGTGCGCCCGGCTCGGCTTCGGCGCCGTCGTCGTCCTCGGGCATCCCGACTACTACCCGCGTTTCGGGTTCCAGCCGTCCACGCGCTTCGGCATCGGCTGCGAATACGACGTGCCGGAAGACGTGTTCATGGCCGTGGAGCTTCAGGACGGTTGCCTGCGCGGCGCGTCCGGCAAGATTCAGTACCACGCCGCGTTCAGCCGCGTCTAGGACAGCATGGGCAACGGCGACCGTTCGCACGGCGACGCTCCTGGCCACGCCGCTGTTGCCGATCCTGTGGCTGCAGGGGCGCCATGTACGGAAGCACACGCCGCGTCTCCCGGGGGCGCCGGGGCCGACCGTCGGGACGATCCCGGCCGCCGGTGTTCCTCTGCGGCTGCTGGTGATCGGCGAGTCCACGGTCGCGGGTTGTGGCGCGCCCGATCACGCGCAGGCGCTGACCGGGCAGATCGCCGCCTCCCTCGCGGCGCGCACGGGCCGGACGGTGCATTGGCATGCGGTCGGGAAGATTGGCGCAACCGCGCACGTGGCACGGACGCAACTGGTCCCCGGCATTCCCGCGACTGCCGTTGACCTCATCGTGCTCGCCCTTGGCGTCAACGATGTGCTCTGCCTCCACGCGCCCGGCGGGTGGACGCGTGATCTGCGGCAGCTGATCGCCGATGTTCGCGCACGTGTCGGCGCGGCCCCGGTCGTGCTGGCATCGGTGCCGCCGATGGGACGCTTTCCTGCCTTTCCCCAACCGCTGCGAGGTGTGCTGGGATTGCGGTCCACCGCGCTGGACCGCGCCGCGCGACGCTGTGCCCGGTCACTCGCCGGTGTCGTGCACAGCCCGTCGTATCTCGACCCAGCCGGCGGGATGTTCGGGACCGACCGGTTCCACCCATCCGTCCAGGGCTATCGCCGATGGGGATCGCAGATCGCCGAGTCGGCGCTCCCGCTCCTGGAAACGTGAACAGGAGATCGGGAGAACAGGAGGAGATCAGGCGGCTTTCAAGCAATAGCAGGAGGGGTCAGGTCATTGAACGTGACTTCGGAGGGCCGCGGTCATCAACCTGAGCACGCCGCCACGTCGCAGATGGCCGGTCCTCGACGCGCGACGTCGACAGCGAGCGGCGCGTTGACCGGCGACGCAGGTCGAGCTGGCCACCGAGCGCGGGTGCGAAGGCAGCCCGGCCTCCTACTTCCACCCGACCATCGTCGCGATGCGCGCGAGGATGCCGGGCTGCGTCTGCGCGGTCGTCGCCTTCTCGAGCACGTCCAGGCACTCGCCGATCGACTGCGCGGTGCCGATGCCCAGCTTCCGCGCGCTGGTGATCGTCGCCGCATCGTTGTCGGGGACGATGAGGATCGGCTTGGCGCGCGAGTCCGAGACGACGTCGAGGCAGTTCTGCGCGCTGTCGTCCACGTGGTAGGTCAGCCGGAGCGCGCCGGCCGCCGCGCCGCGGGAGCCGCCGAGCACGAGCACGCTCGGCAGGTCGAACCCCTGCTTGACGAGCCATCGCTGCGTCTGGCGCTGCACCGTGTCGCCGCGGTCGCCGGCCGCTGCGTGATGAAGAACACTTCCCACCGGTGCTGCATCATCAGCGAGTGGATCCGGCGCACCGCGCTCGTCTTCGATGGGCTTCAGCGTCATCCAGAAATCGGGCGTCTTCTGAATCGCGTCCCAGATCGCGTCGCGCCGCCGCCGCAGCTCGCGCGCCGCCTTCCGCGCGGTGTGAAAGTCCTCCACCGGTGTTGATTTCGGCGCGGCCTTGTCGGGCGGGGGCGATCCCCCGCGAGCCGCGAGACGTTCCTCGGCGGCCGCCTGCTCGGCCTCTTCCCTCTCGGGCTGCCCGGGGCTCAGCTCCGGCCCGGCGCGGAACAGCCGCGACTCGACGGCGTGAAACGCGTGAGCCGAAGTCGGCGAGCGTGCCATCCATGTCGAAACCGATGCGCAGGGGCATGACTGGGTCGGGAACAGGCCGAATCCAGGAGTCTCAGGAGTTTTTGTTTGTTTTTGTGACTTCAAACTTCCGTGTTTACCTTAGACCAATAAAAGACGAAGTCGTCCGTTGATTATCTCTTGACCTCCTGTTCTATGTGGTGGACGTCGCGACGGTGGACTGACGCAGCGCCGTCTGGTTGTCGAGAAACCAGGCGTAGGTGGAGGCGATGCCCTCGCGCAGGCCGATGCGATGCCGCCATCCGAGCCCGTGCAGCCGGGACACGTCGAGCAGCTTGCGCGGCATGCCGTCCGGCTTCGTCGTGTCGAAGGTCAGCCTCGCCGCGGGATGGACGACGGCCCCGACCAGCTCGGCCAGCTCCCGAATCGAGAGATCCTCGCCCGTGCCGACGTTGATGTGCTGCAGGCCGTCGTAGCGCTCCATCAGGAACACGCAGGCGTCGGCGAGGTCGTCCACGTGCAGGAACTCGCGCCGCGGCGTGCCGGTCCCCCAGATCACGACGTCGCGCTCGCCGGCGATCTTCGCGTCGTGGAACTTCCGCATCAGCGCCGGGATGACGTGCGAGCTCGCGAGATCGAAGTTGTCGTTCGGGCCGTAGAGGTTCGTCGGCATCGCGGAGATGAAGTCGTCGCCGTACTGCTTCCGGTACGCCTCGCACAGCTTGATGCCGGCGATCTTCGCAATCGCGTACGGCCTCGTTGGTCGGCTCGAGCGCGCCCGGTGAGCAGCTGCGCCTCCGTCATCGGCTGGGCGGACTCGCGCGGGTAGATGCAGGAGCTGCCGAGATACAGCAGCTTCTTCACCCGGTACTGGTGCGCCGCGTGCACCACCGTGGCGTGAATCATCATGTTGTCGTAGATGAACTCGGCCGGCCGGGTGGAGTTCGCGAGGATGCCCCCGACCGTGCCGGCGACGAGATACACGTACTCCGGCCGGTTGGCGCGGAACCAGTAGTTCACGGCCGCCTGATCGCGAAGGTCGAGCTGGTCGCGGGTGGCGGTCAGGACCTTGCCCGACGCCTGCAGGCGCGGATGCCGGACGATCGCGGAGCCCACGAGCCCCCCGTGCCCGGCGACGAAGATTCTGGCGTCCATGGTCATGCTGAAGAGTATCCCCGATGCCGAGCTTTTGAACAGGAGGCCAGGAGGTCAGGAGGGTCATTTTTCAGAAAACAAAAAACCCAAAAACTCCTGATCTCCTGATCTCCTGTAAAACTCTACTCCGCTCTGGCGAGAATCTGCTCCGCGATGCGCTCGGCGGCCTTCCCGTCCCACAGCGGCGGCACGACGCCCTTCTTCGCGCGGCCGTCGAGGATCTCGCGCGTGCGCCGTCTTCAGCTTCTCGGTGTCCCGGCCCAGCAGCTCGTTGGTGCCGAGCGTCACCGTCACGGGCCGCTCGGTCGTCTTCCGCATCGTCAGGCACGGCACGCCGAGGAAAGTGGTTTCTTCCTGGATCCCGCCGGAATCGGTGATGACGACGGACGCGTGGCGCTGGAAGCCCAGGAACTCCAGGTAGGTCAGGGGCTCGGTCACCATCAGCCCGTCGGATCCCAGCTGCTCCGGGCGGACCCGCGCCCGCGTGCGGGGGTGCATGGGAAACACCACCGGCACGGTCTGCGCAATCTCGGTCAGCGCGCGCAGCAGGTCCGTCAGCATCGCGTCGTCGTCCACGTTGGACGGGCGGTGAAGCGTGACGAGGACGAAGGACCTCGGCCCGAGGATGGTCATCAGGCCGAGCGTCTTCAGCAGGACCGACGGATCGGCCCGGGGCAGGAGCCGGACGAGCGTGTCGATCATGACGTTGCCGACGAGCCGGATGCTTCGTCCTGTCGACCCCTTCGGCGATCAGGTTCTCGTTGGCGTCGGACGACGGGGTGAAGAGGAGCGACGCGAGCCGGTCGGTCACGAGACGGTTGATCTCTTCGGGCATCGACCGATCGCCGGAGCGGAGGCCCGCTTCGACGTGCGCGACCGGGATGCCCATCTTCACCGCCGCCAGCGTGGCCGCGAGGGTGGAGTTGACGTCGCCGTAGACGATCAGCATGTCGGGCTTGCGCTCGACGAGACAGCGCTCGATGCCGACGAGGATCTGCGCCGTCTGCTCGGCGTGCGAGCCCGAGCCCACGCCCAGGTTGATGTCGGGGTCGGGCAGGCCGAGGTCGCGGAAGATGGCGTCGGAGAGCTTGACGTCGTAGTGCTGGCCGGTGTGGACGAGCGTCTGCTCGACGCGGTGCGCCGCGAGCGCCGCGAGCACGGGCGCCGCCTTCATGAAGTTCGGCCGCGCGCCGACGACGTGGAGTAGGTGCATTCAGCTTTCAGCTTCCAGCTTCCCGCTCCCCGAGCCCCGAGTCCCGAGTCCCGGATCCCGGTTCGCGAGCGCTCTGCGTGGCGGCGAGCGGTGCAATGCCAGGCCGCAGACGACGGCGAACAGGGCGGCGTTGCCGGGCATCTGGAGGCTGAACTCGACGGTTTCCTGCAGCGCCATCGCGACGAGGCCGGTGATGGCGCCGGCCCTGATCCAGTAGGCGGAGGCGCCCCTGTCCTCCCGCAGCCGGCGCCGGATGTCGCGGACGAGCAGCACGAGGCTGACCGCCGCCGGCACGGCCAGCAGCAGGCCGCCTTCGGCGGCGAGCTGGAGGTAATCGTTGTGGGCCTGCGCGTAGTGCGCGGACGGATCGATGCGCTGATAGAACAGCGACGCGACGCCGTACGTGTTCAGGCCGGTGCCCGTCAGCGGAAACAGCGTCGCGATGCGCCACGCGTCGGACCATGTGCCCTTGCGCCCGTTGATGTCCATCCAGTCGGCCTGCGCGAAGCGCGCGCTGATGGACTCCACGCCGACCCACCCGATCACCGCGAGCGCGAGCAGGGCAAGGTAGACGCCCGCGGCCGCCTTGCGCGTGGCGGTGCCGTGTCCCCTCATGACGAACCACGCCGGTCAGCACGAGCGCGAGGGCCATCGCGCTGATGCCCGAGCGCGACATGGTCATGACGAGCGCGAGCGCCATCACCGCGGACGCGGCGAGCAGGAGGATCAGCTCGTTCGCTTCGGGCGACGAGAGCCACAGGAAGCGCTCGCGCCAGACGCGGCCTGACACCGCGCATGCCGCGCGAGATGCCGGCGCACACGAGCCCGAGGGTCACCGGCAGCGCCAGCAGCATCCATCCCGCGAAGTGGTTCTTGTTCACGAACGGGCCGAACGGGCTCGCGGCCATCTGCGTCGTCCAGAAGCCGTAGACCTTGCCGTTGTACATCGCGTTCTGAACGATCCCGGCGAGCGCCAGCACGACGCCGAGCACGGTGAGCGCCCTGACGATCGTCGAGGTCCCCACCAGCGAGAAGAGGCGCGAGCTTCCGATCAGGAGGAGGAAGAAGGAGGCGAGGAGCGCGAGGCCGGTCCAGGTGAGCGGCGGGTGAATCGACGCGGGGTGCGCGTCTACCACGCCGATGGCGTAGGCGGGTTCGAGCTGCGCGACGACGCCCGGGCGCCGAGGGGCTGACGTGCCGGAGCATGGCCGGCGACAGCGGCACGACCTGGAGCAGGCCGGCGGCGGCGGTGAGCGCCAGGGCGATGACGAGCGCGCGGCTGGCGCCGGCCCGGCGTTCGACGAAGAGGCCGCCGAAGCCGGCGAGGCAGCAGGCCGCAATCAGCGGCCAGTACGCCCAGGGATACACCGCGCCGAACGCGAGGGCACCCCACGCCAGCGCTGCCACCGTGACGATTTGAGCGGCAGCAGCGAAGCTGAGTGTCTCGCGCCTGTGTCACTGGAGATTGCGTGGGGAAAAGAGCGGACGTGGCGGGGCCTGGATTGGCTGCGTGGCCAGGTCCAGCGAAGCGAGATCGGGTGCGGGAGGAGCTTCGAGCGGGCCGTGCTCTCCGAACTGCAGCGGAACGAGCCAGCCGCGCCACCCGCACCCGTCGCAGCGGAACAGGCGCTGGTGCGAGAACCCTCTCTTCACCCGTTCGGGCAGCGAGCGCGCGTGCGATCGGTGCATGGCGCCGGCGCAGTGTGGGCAGGCCTGCTCGCCGGCGCGACGCGCTTCCGCGACGACTTCCGAGCTGACCTCGTATTCCGCCGGCGGCCGTTCAGGCGGCGCGGTCGTTGCGGACGCGCCGTACTCGGGAATCAGTGCGTGCATCGCGGCGAGCACGTCGGCGGTGGCGCCCTGCCGCGCCTGGTGCTCCAGCTCCTCGACGGAGGCCCACAGGCCGGCGTCCGGCTTCGCCCGGTTCTTCACGCGCAGGAGCTTTTCGACCGGCGACGGGCCGACGTGTTCCCCCACGCCCACGAGCTCCTCGAACAGCTTCTCGCCGGGCCGCAGCCCGGTGAATTCGATGGCAATCTCTTCGTCCGGCACGAGCCCGGACAGCCGGATGAGGTCGCGCGCCATGTCGACGAGCCTCACCTGTTCCCCCATCTCCAGCACGTAGATCGCTCCGCTGTCGGCCAGCGCGGCCGCGTGCAGCACGAGCTGAACGGCCTCGGGAATCAGCATGAAGAAGCGGCGCATGTCGGGATGCGTGACGGTCAGCGGACCGCCCTTCTTGATCTGCTCGAGGAACCGCGGGACCACGCTGCCGTTGCTCGCCAGCACGTTTCCGAAGCGGACCACCGAGAACGAGGTGCCGCTGCCGGCCGCCTGGGCCTGAAGGACGAGCTCGGCGATGCGCTTGGAGGCGCCCATCACGCTCGTCGGGTTCACCGCCTTGTCGGTCGAGATCAGGATGAAGCGATCGACCCCGCAGCGCTCCGCGGCCTGGGCGAGGAGCCGCGTGCCGCGGACGTTGTTCTTGACCGCCTCGCAGGGGTTCTCCTCCATCAGGGGCACGTGCTTGTGCGCGGCGGCGTGGAACAGGATCTCGGGCTGCAGCCGATCGAGGACGTCGTTGATTCTCGCCTCGTCCGTCACATCGGCGACAACCGCGTGCAGCGCGAACGGCAGCTTCGCATCGTCGAGCTCCATGCGGATGGCGTGCAGGCTGTTCTCGTAGCGCTCGAGCATCACGAGCGACGACGGGTTCAGCCGCGCGATCTGGCGGCACAGCTCGGACCCGATGGAGCCGCCGGCGCCCGTGACCATGACGCGGCGGCCGCGCGACCAGGCGCTCGACCGGAGCGGGGTCGAGGCCCACGGGGGCGCGCGTCAGCAGGTCCTCCACCGCCAGGTTGCGGATGTGGGCGATCTCGACGCGGCCGTCGATGATGTCGCGCAGGTTCGGGAGCGTCTTGATCGGGATCTTGAACGGCTCGAGCGCGCGGACGATCGATCGCACGGCGGCCGGTTCCGCGCGCGGCATCGCAATCAGCACCTCGTGGGGCCGGTACTTCTTGAGTATCGCCGCGACATCCGCCCGGGTGCCCAGCACGGGGACGCCGTGAATGCGCCTTCCGACCTTCGACCGATCGTCGTCCACGAAGCCGATCGGCTGGTAGGTATACCAGGCGTTGTTCTTCATCTCGCGGACGATCAGCTCGCCGGCATCTCCGGCCCCGAACACCAGGACGCGCTTGCCGGGTTTGGGGTGCCACAATTCCGCGTGGACCCGGCGCGTCATCCGGACTCCGCCGAGGAGCAGCGTCAGCACGATGGCGTCGATGATGAACAGCGAGCGGGGATACACGGCGGGGCCGAGGGGCGTCTGCGCGATCAGGAAGAAGACAACGGAGCTCGCGACAACGCCGCCGACGAGCGCCCGCAGATCGTAGATGCCCGTGTATCGCCACAGGCCTTCGTACAAGCGGAAAGGAATGAAGATCAGCGCGCGAACCGCCACGAGCCAGGGCAGCATCTGCCAGAACGCCTCCCACGCCCAGGGCGGCGGCTGAGCGTCGAACCGGAGCATGAAGGCGAGGGCGTTCGAGCAGACCACGAGCGCGAGCTGCGCCGTAATCGAAATGGCGCGGTGAAAGCGCAGCGCGATATCGGCCGCGCGCGACATGCGATCACGCACGCGACACCTCTGCGCTTCTCATCAGCGCTTTGACCAGCGTTGAGACGACCCGCTGACGGTCAGCCGGCGAAAGAGTCAGGAGGAGGCTTTTCATAGGGACAGGGTTGCGGACCACGAACGGAACGTTCAGTGTCTGACTCCTTCGGTACGCACAACTTTCACGAAGGTCAGGAGAACAATCTTGAAGTCCAGACGCATGTAGCGATGGTGCAGGTAGGTACTCGTCGAGCTCGACTTTCTTGGGAATGGACAGGATGTCTCGTCCGTTGACCTGTGCCCAGCCGGTCAGGCCTGGCACCAGCCTGTGGATGCCCTTTTCTGTCCTGAGTGCGATCAAGTCGTGTTGGTTGTGGAGAGCCGGCCTGGGACCGACGATCGTGATGTCGCCCTTCAGAATCGAGAAGAGCTGGGGGAGCTCGTCCAGGCTGGACCTTCGCAGAAACCCTCCGAAACGCGTCACGTGACGATGCGGCTCCTCCAGTAGATGGGTCGCGACGTCTGGAGCGTCTGTTCGCATGGTCCTGAATTTCGGCATGCGGAAGACCGTGTTGTCGACGCCAATCCGATTCGACCAGTGCAGGACCGGGCCTGGTGACGTGAGCTTGACGAGAAGGGCAATGAACAGGAGCACGGGCGAGAGAAGCACGAGACTTCCCAGCGCAACCAACACATCGAAACGGCGGCGCACGCGAGACATTCAGTTCATTTCCTCGCAGCAATGACTTCGGGCGACAGGCTCAACGCTGGGGGCATGTGGCTTCGAGCAGAGAGAGATAGCGGTCAGCGAGCACGCGACGGTCGTATTCGGTCCGGGCAAAAGCTCCCCCGTTCTGGCCGAGCCGTTCGCGCAAGCCCGCGTCCGCACGGAGAGTCCGAACCGCCTGTGCGATGCCATCGACGTCCTCCGGATCGACGACGACCGCGCCGCCGGAGCGCTCGAGAATGCGGCGGGCCTCGCCGCGCACCGAATCCGATGATGGGACGCTCGCACGCAAGAATCTCGAACATCTTCGAGGGAATGAACGTGTCGAAGACCGGGATGTCACGCAGCGGCACCAGCACGATGTCCGCGGTTGCGTACCACGCCGGCACGGTCTCCCGTGGCTGGCTCGGAAGGAAGCGGACGTTCGACAGGCCTCTCTCTCCCGCCCGGCGCACGAGCAACTGCTTCTCGGCCCCGTCGCCCACGAAGACGAAGCACACGTCGGGCTCGTCGCGGAACCGCGCCGCGACTTCGAGAATGCTCGAGAGCGCATGCGAGATGCCGTGGGCGCCGATGTAGAGCACGACAAAGGGGGACTCGATCGCGTGCGTCGCCCGAATCACCGACGCTGCCCCGGCATCCGGCCGGAACGTCTCTGCGTCCACGCCGTTGGTGATGACCGCCACGTGCTCGGCCGGCAGACCACGGCGAATGAGGACCTCCCGAAACGACTCCGTGACAACGACGACCAGGACGGCACGGCGGTACAGGAACATCTCGATGGCTTCGAGCAACCTGATGAGCAAGCGGTTCCTGATGATCCCGAGCTCGACGAAGACGCCGGGCCAGAGGTCGCGCACTTCAAAGATGTACGGCACCCGCCAGAGCCAATGGGCGAGGCACACCGTGATCGCGACGAAGAAGGTCGGTGAGGAGACGATCAGGACGTCCGCACGACGAAGCCGTGGAACGCTCAGGAACAGCGTCGACAGCATGAACGACAAGTGACTCAGGGTCTTCTTGACGATTCCCTCGTTTGGCGTGGCGTAGAGCCAGTTTCGCCATACGTCCACAGCCCCCAGCCGCTCGCGGCGAAACACTGTCGCTCGATACTCGTCCGGTATGCGTCCGGTTGGATGATTGGGCAGGCCCGTCACGACGGTGATCTGGTGTCCGGCGTCGGCCCACGCCAGCGCCAGTTCGCTGACGCGCGCTGCGGGCGCGGCGGTTTCCGGGACGAAATACTGGCAGAAATATGCGATCTGCATGGCCGGTCAGAGCGACGTCACTGCGCCGCTCAGTAGTGGCACAACTTGAACAGGGCCTTCCCGGCCAGAGCCCTGAGACGATAGCCGCGGTTGTGCAACTGCCCGTCGAACCGTTCCGCTCGAGCGGCAAATGCCTCAACCCCGCTGAGGCGATGAAGGACGCGCAGCTGCGTGATGTGAAGCGTGTGGTAGTACCGGCTCGCGAGCATCCGGGTGGCTCCGGCTGGTGATTCGTAGAGCGACCACCAACCCGTGTCGAAGTCGTCGAGGCGCGCCTCGAGCGTGCGAAGGCCGGCCTTCCAGAGATTCAGCGCTTCTGCGCGACCAGTCCACCTGGCGAAATCGTAGACGCCCCAGAGCGCCCAGATGAAGCCGTTCAGGATGTGGCTTGGCGGATCGACCAGGTACTCCTCGATCCAGACGTGTCCGCGCTCGTCCTCGACCAGCACGCCACCCTCGGCGACAGGTCGCTGAAACGACTCAAAGGCGCGATGGGCAGTCTCGGCGAACGCCGCGTCGCCGGTGGCCTGCGCGGCGCGCACGAGCAGGGACAGTCCGTTTCCTTGCGCCAGGCCGGAGTACCACGGAGCTTTCAGAAGCTGCCGATAGGGGAAATCGAAATGATGAAACCAGACCGGGATGCCGTGGGTGTTCGGCTTCAGTTCCCGGGTGAGCCACCGTGCCGCAGCAAGCCATGCGACCCGATCGGCATCGTCCGACGTGTTGCACCAGCGATTGAACCGGGCAAGGCCGTACTGCGCGATGGCGATCGGGTTGTGCTGCCTGCCGATGTCGCCGTGATAGTCGAGGAGCGGGACACCCGCCCTGTCGAACGGGCCGGCGTACGCGGCCTTGCCCTGAAAACGCATGAAGTACTCTCGCCCGTCGCCGAACGCCGCCTCGTTGATCTCCGGCCGCTCGTGCCAGAACGACAAGGGCCCCGTTGACGGCCGGGCATAGACGCGGGCAATTCTGGCGAGGTACGCCAGCCGGCCGAGTGCGGGTGAACGCCGAGTCAGGGACTCTCTCAATCAAGCCCGTGTCTGCATCACGTCAATCGGTATTCCACGCGTCAACGACTCCTGGATCGCCAGCGTGGCGCGGGTGCTGGCGACCGCCGCGTGGAAGGGCACCGGGCTGGCCGCCCCGGAACGCACCGCCTGGACGAATGCCGACAGCTCGGCGCGATGGCCCTTGTCCTGGCGGCCCATCCATCCGCCGAGCCTGGTTCTCGATCCGCGCTCGACGATCGATCCCCGCCGGAAATCGTCGATGACGGCGGTCGATTCCCCGCCGAAGACCTCGACGCGTTCCTTCGCGAACGAGCGGTCGCCGCTCGACACATAGACGATGCTCGCCAGCGATCCGTCCTCGAACTTCAACGTCACCGTCGCGTCGTCGGCGCCCTGGGCCGCGGATCCCTGCGCGAACACCTGCGCGATTGGCGCGCCCGCAATCACCGTGGACAAGTCCACGAAGTGACACACTTCGCCGAGCAGCCGGCCGCCGCCCTCCGATGGGTTCGATATCCAGCTTCCGGCAGGCAGCTTTCCCGCGTTGATTCGATAGCTCACGGTGACGGGACCTGCAAGGCGCCGGCGCCAGTCGAGGACCTCTCGAACGATCGGAGCAAAGCGCCGGTTGAAACCAACCATGACCAGCGGCGGCGTCCCGTGCGCCGCCGCCTCGTCTACGACCTCGCACAGCCGAGTGAGCTCGGGTTCGGACAGGGCCAGAGGCTTCTCGACGAAGACCGCCTTGCCCGCCGCCACCGCCCGCTCGACAAGGGCCGCGTGCTGGTCGTGCCGCGTCGCGATGATGACCGCGCGCGTCTCCTCGTCGGCGCATACCGCGTCCGCGTCGGAAGAGCAAAAGGCGAAGCCGAACCGATCGCTGGCCGATCGCGCGTTGACGCCCCCGGCCGTGACGATGCCTCGGCGGGTGATGCCGTCTATCGTCTTCAGCGCCGGCAGCAGCACGCCCTGGCCGAATGCGCCGGCGCCGATCATGCTGACGCCCACGGCTCCCTGAACGGAACCGCCGCGCGCTGCCAGGTCCACGCGCGTGGCGAGCTTCAGCTCGTGCGGCTGGACTGGATACGTGAGCAGCACGCCCAGAGTGCCGGGCGTGTCCAGCAGGGAGTAGGCGGACGCTGCATCTTCAATCTTCACGCGGGCCGAGATGAGAGGCTCGACAACGACGCGGCCGTCGGCGACGAGCTCGAGCACCGCGCGGAGGTTCTCCCGTTCGGTCCACCGCACGTAGCCGATCGGATAGTCCCGGCCGCGCTCCTCGAACTCCGCGTCGTACCTTCCCGGCCCGTAACTGCGCGATACGACAACCGACAACTCTTTCTGGTAGTAGGACCGTCGTGGAAGATCGAGGCCGGTCGCGCCGATCGCCACGACCGTCGCGCGATCGCGGGCCAGCTCGCCGGCCAGGATCACCGGGGCGCTGCCCTCCGCCGCGGCGGCGATGATCACGATGTCGGCGCCGTGACCGCGCGTCAGCTCGAGGTTGTGCGACGGCGCGGCCTCGGGCGACGCGGTCGCCGCGAACCCGAGCTGCTCGGCGAGCGCCCGCCGCGCCGGCACCGGATCGATGCCGAGGACGCGGCAGCCGTGCGCGCGCAGGATCTGTCCGGCCAGCAGCCCGACCAGGCCGAGACCGATGACGGCGACGCGTTCGCCGAGCTGAGGGCGCCCGAGGCGGACGCCGTGCAGGGCGATGGCGCCGATCGTCGCAAAGGCCGCCTCGTCGAACGAAATCGTCTGACCCGATGGCGTCTGCGGCAAATGGACGGCCAGGTTTCGCGGGACGTAGTTGACCTCGGCGTGTGACGCGTAGCCGGCTCCTGCGCACGCGACCAGGTCGCCTGGAAGAAATTCGGTGGCTTCCGGCCCGGCAGCGAGCACGACGCCCGCGCAGGAGTAGCCGGCGGGAACGGGCTGGTCGAGACGGGCCAGCGCAATTCTCGCCGCCTCGAAGAAACCGTCGCGGCGCGCCCGATCGAGCACCTGGCGCACCAGGTCCGGACGGCTGCGGGCCTTGGCCAGCAGGGATTTCTGGCCGAAGCCCATTACGGCCCGCTCGGTTCCGGCGGAAATCAGCGACGCCATCGTCTGCACGAGAATGCCGTTCGCCCGCACGGATGGGGCGGGCACATCCAGCACGTGGACCGCCCCGGTGCGTGGCGAGTTCAGGAGTTGCTTCACGACACGCTCAGATGGTTGCGAGACCTTTGAGATCAATGTTGCGCTTAAGGTTGGTGAACGTCCCCGGGCTGGGCTCGACGCACGTCACGCGTGCGCCGACAGCGCCCGCTGCGAGCACCGTGTAGCTGCCGACGTTGGCACCTACGTCAAGAAAATGGTCGCCGGGCCGAAGAAGGTGCAGCGCGAACCCCATGTCTCGCACTTCGTGGAGACCGCAGTACCAATTGCCCGTGGCCCCAGTCATCCCGCGCGACGCGAAGAGCGAAGTTCCCTCGACGAACGGGAGGGCAATCGGCCCCGACAGCAGGCGCGACGCGACCTGCCAGCGAACTATACGGCCAAGCGCTCCAAACCGATTTGCAGCGTTCAGAGGGTGATTCCAGACAAAAGAAACCAACGGTCGTAGCTTCATAGCAAATCTCGGTGCGGCACACCGCGCTCACTGCCGCCCGAAGTATCACGCACCCCAGCAAACCCAGTCGCCGTCCTATCGCTCGCCTGATGAAACAACGGCAAACTCAGGACACTTCTACCGCCCGGCGCTCGCGCGCGGGCACGGGACGTCCGTCAGCTCGGTATCGCGAGTGTTAAGGTTCTGGAGGACCTGTTTCATTCAGGTAGTCCTACGAGTGCCGCAGCGTGGGAGCGACTCGGCACCACCTGTTTCCTCCAGTCGCCATCGACGAACAGGCGGCACCACATCTCGATGCAGAGCAGGGCGAAGATCGTATAGGCGCCGTCCACCTGCCGGGCTTTGTCCAGCTTGATCAGGCGGCGAACGCCGGCGACGTCGAACAGGCCGCGCGCGCGGATCTGTTCTTCGGACAGGTGATCCTGCACGAACTCTCGGAGTTCATGGTGCAGCCACTGCCTCAAAGGGGCGCCGAACCCGACCTTGGGTCTGCGGATGATGCCCGACGGCAGCAACGGCTCCACTGCCTTCTTCAGAATCCACTTGCTCTGTCCGTTCCGGTGCTTCATGTCGTCGGGCAGCGACCAGGCGAAGGCGAGTAGATCAGGGTCCAGGAACGGCACGCGAACCTCGACACCCTCCGCCATGCTCATCTTGTCGGTGTAGTTGAGATTGTGGTCGGCAAGAAAATGCTTCTGCTCCAGGTACAGCATCCGATCGAGAGCCGAGAGACCCGCCGGGCAGGAGATTGACGGAATCGAGCAGCGGAATCCGGTCGATCCGATCCATCAACTGCGATCGCAGTGCGCTGCTCAGCAGATGGTTGCGCGAGAGCGGATCGATCCAATCGAAGTACGTGGCGATGCGCTCGTTCTGGGTGCGATCCGCGTAGCGAAAGGCTTTGGCCAATCGTCGTTTTCCGGGAGTCGCCACGTCCATGCCGCGTCCGATCGACGCAAGCAGGGACCGCGCGCCAGTCGGCAGCCACGACCAGTACCCCTCGTTCATCAGCGCGCGGTGGCGGCGATAGCCGGCAAAGAGATCGTCCCCGCCGGTGCCCGAGAGCAGCACCTTGACGCCCATCTCCCTCGCCCGCCGGCAGATCGCACGCACGTGCAGCGCAGCGGGATCGGCCTGCGGCTCGTCGAGGTGGTAGATCATTTCCGACAGGTCGTCGAGGATCTCCGCGCCCGCCTCGACGACGTGCAGGCGGACACCGAGATGGTCGGCGGCCGACCGCGCGTAGGGCAGATCGTCGGCCATGCCTTCGTCGTTCCAGGCGCGGTCGCGAAAGGCGATCGTGAAGCAGTCGAGTCGTCCGTCCTTCGCGTGCCGCCTGGCAAGGGCGACCAGGGAGCTCGAGTCCAGACCACCGGACAGGAACGCGCCCACCGGCACGTCGGCTATCATCTGCCGCTCGGTCGCGGCTTCCAGATGGTCCCGGAGCGACGCGGCGGCCTGTGCGGACGATCCGCTGAACTTGGCCGTCTGGAGGGGTAGCTCGCGCCATTGCCATTTGCGCACGACGCGGCCCGACTTCACCACGAGGGCATTCCCGGGCTCGAGCTTCGACACGCGGCGCAGCATCGTTGACGGCGCCGGCGCATACAGCAGCGTGAGGTAATCGAGGACTGCGGTCGGATCGAGATCCGCGGACACACCGGGATCGCAGAGCAAGGCGTGGAGCGCGCTCGCGAAGAGAAACCCCTTCGCGGTCTCCGTGTAGTAGAGCGGCTTCACGCCGAGCGCATCGCGCGCGAGGAAGAGCGCGGAACGCTCCCGGTCCCAGATGGCGAACGCGAACATGCCGTTGAGCCGGGAGAGCATCGCCTCGCCATCCCGCAAGTACAGGTTCAGCAGGACTTCCGTGTCGGTCTGGCTCGCGAAAGCGTAGCCCTGGCCGACCAGCTCCTTTCGCAGTGCAGGGTAGTTGTAGATCTCGCCGTTGAAGACGATGGCGAGCCGCCGGCTGGCCTCCCACATCGGCTGGTGCCCGAGCGCGCGAGACGTCGATGATCGACAGGCGGCGGTGGCACAGCCCGACGGCGGCCGCGGAGTCGAACCATTCCCCCGCGTCGTCCGGACCGCGGTAGGCGAGCGCCTGGCTCATCTGCGGCAGCAGCTCCGGATCGAAGCGGCCTACGAAACCGGCGATGCCGCACATGTTTTCAGGACGCCTTGTCATTCGGCCGCGAGGTCGCTCAGCGCCTGCCACGTGGCCTCGGCGCTCCGCTTCCACTGGAATTCGGCCGACCGTTCCCGGCTCCTTCGACCCAGTTCCACGGACAGCCGCGGATCGTCCAGCACCTCGCATAGCCGCGCCGCGAGGCTCTGGGGGTTGTAGGGATCGAGGTACAGCGCCGCGTCGCCGGCAAATTCCGGCATCGGCTGGTAGTCCGAGCAGAGAACCGGCCTGCCGGCGGCCAGCGCCTCGAGCAGGATGTTCGGGCAGTTCTCGCAGGAGGAGGCGAAGATGTTTGCGACGGCCGCGTGGTACACGGCCGGCAGCGCGTCGTAGGGCACGTCGCCGAGGAGGATGACTTCATCCTGCAAGCCAAGGTCGGCAATGAGATGACGGACTTTTTCTTCGTACTCGTGGTTGCTCGGCCCGACGAACAGCAGTTTCTCTGACGACCGGCGTGCTTTTCTCATCAACGCCCAGGCCCGAACCACTTCCAGTTGTGCCTTGTAAACGGTCACGATGGAGACGTAGGCCACATAGCGCTCGGGCAGGTGGAACTCGGCATTCATCTCGCCCGGCTCTCTGAATCGATCGTTCACGCCGTGGGGTATGACGACGGCCTTTCCGGCCCTCGGGCCCACGACGATATCGATAATCGACTTGGCGAACTGGGAAATGAAGACGACCAGGTCGGCTTGCCGGAACGATCGCGACTGGATGTGCTTGAGGATCGCCAGCCTGGATCGGGTGTAGCCGTACGGGTAGCGGCTGACGTTCCTCGTCGCTGAACGGCAGCATGTTCCTGAACGCGACAGCCGTCTTCCATTCGCCGCCGAACGTGGAGACGAAACCGCCAGGGCAGTACAGAACCCGCGCCCTGGTTCGTCGAAGCAGGCTCGGCAGCCTGAGCTTCGACCAGATCATCCGGCGGACCAGGCCTCCGGAGGCGAACGACGACTGGACGTATTCGATCTGGCCGTTGACCTTGAACACGTCGCCGCTCTCGGGAATGACGGCGATGACGCGAAGCGAGTCACGAAATCTCTCTGGAAGGTATCTGAAGAGATTGATCAGATACGTCTGGCCGCCGCCCTGAAGCGCAGACAGGCCGTCGACGACGATGGTGTGGGCCTTCATCTGCCGTGAGCCAGCACGCAAATGGCCTCCGCGCCAATCCTCGCCGACAGCGGCTCCATCGCCTTCTCGAGGCAGTAGTTCCCAAAGGGGAAAACCTTGTCGCCAAAGGGCAACCCGAAGCAGTACCGTCTGGTCTCCTCGACAACTCAGCCCGGACTCGGCACATGCCGCTGCTATGTCGGCCAGCGTGAAGTACGAAAGGCGATAGCCCGCGCGGCCGGCATAGCGGTTCCCGAGCACCCATCGAACGATGCGGACTCCCAGCTGATCCGCCACCGAAGTCTGCAGCAGAATCCGGCCGTTTTGACAAAGCATCGTCTTCAGGTGCGCCAGCAGCCGGGGCAATTCACCGGTGTGCGCAATGAGGCCGAGGCAAAGGACGACGTCGAACTTGTCGTGTGAGGCGGGTCGATACTCGAATATGTCGCTTTGGCGGAACTGAATATCGGCGCACGACAAGTCTTCCCCTCTCGCCGCGGCGCGATCGAGCATCTTGCTCGAGATGTCCACCAGCACGGCACGGGAAAACGACCCGGCCCGCAATGCGCTCGCGGATACTTCCCCCGTTCCACACGCGCAGTCGAGGAGCGTGCCGGAGGAATGGCGAACCAGCGAGCTCCACCAGCTCGACCCGTTTGCCGAACTCAAAGCTCTTGCCGTTCCTGCGACCCAAAAATTCCGGCTGTACCGAGAGGACAGGCGATCGAAATGGGTTTTGACGGCGTGTGTCATATGAGGGAGCGCGGTCTCTTCCTTTATCCACAAACCCGTGTCCCACACACCGTTTGTAGTCCAGATGCACCGCCACGTTTTCATTCGTTCCGCGGCCTCGGCCCACACTTCGGAGGCATAACCGTCAACAACGGATCTGGAACCCGGGCGTTGACAACGGCAGAACTCTCGGGAAGAAACAGTTCGCGTTATCAACGATCAGGAGCCCTCCAGGTCGCAGCTTGTCAAGGCTCGCGAGTGCGCAGTGATCGCGGGCCAGGCCATCGACCAGGCAGTAGTCCAGGCTTTCGTCCGCAAATGCCTGGATGCGGTTGACATACGAGCTCTCTGCTGATTCATGAATGCCGTCGGGATCAACAAAATAGGAGACTCGACCCTTGAGATCGCCCACAAGCCGAGCATTGACCCAGCTGGCCCAGTGGACATCATGCTCGATACTTGTCAGGTGCGATGACCTCCCGGCAAACCACAGCGTGCTTCGACCCGAACCCCATTCGAGTCCCTTGTCGCTGCCTCTCAGCCACGAGGCAATGATTGAAGTCGCCGTGCCCGTGAGCCATGGCGCCCCGGGATTCCTGCGTTGATCTCGCATGACACCGAGACGACTGGCTATGTAGGCAGGCGTCCAGTGTTCGATGTTGCGCCCACATATTCCCACTTTCACCTCACGATCTCTTTTATCCGCCGGAGAGCGTTCTAGACTGTCCTTGCCGACTGTCGCTCTGGAACGGCTACGTTATCGCCGCTACGACGCTGGCGGCGGCGATCTTCGGTGTCACTCGGTGCGCAAGACTATGACTTCGAGCTGACATCTTCCGCAGATCCCGATCGGCTGTATCGAGGCATTTCGCTAGAGCCTCCAACAGGGACTCCCGGGATGTAGCTCTGAACAGCCAGCCGTTGTAGCCGGGCACCAGAAAGACAGGCGCAGAACCGCAAGCGTCGGACAGCAACAACGGCAGACCTGATGTGGCGGCTTCGTGAATCGCAACACCCCATTGTTCACGGTGGCTCGGCATGCAGAACACGCCTGCTCCGCCCATTTCCTGACAGACCTCGTGCTTGGCCATGAACTCCTTGACGGTAATTCGTGGATTTTGTTCGGTTCCGGATACATTGCCGTTGCCCACAAGAGTCAATCGCCAGTCGTGGGTTCGCAACCGGCACAGATCGTTGAAGGCCTGGACAAGCAAATCGCAGCCTTTCTCAGGAGAGAATCGGCCGACGAATAGAAACGCGTGAGGATATTCATCGAGGCCCGTTTCTTTCGTGGTGCTGTATATGGCGTCGAACGTGTCGGTATCTGACGTCAACACGTTCAGGAGGATGTCCTTCGCCTCGTACCCAAGAAGACGCGCGTAGCAGAATTGGTGCGGACCCGGCACGATTACCTTGTCGAAATGACGTCTGATGAATTGCCGGAATGGCCACGTCGTCAACAGTCGTTGCTTGAAGGATCCCGTCCACTTGTTATCGAACACACACGCCACGGGGATTACCCCGGCGACGCTCCTGGCCACTCGAAGATATTCGGCGTTTCGCCATCCCGAAACGCACACGAGGTCCGGATTTGTCGCTCTGACAAACGTGCAGAGGTCGACGTCTCCCTGCTTGAGGAATGTTATGTTGCTGACACCGCTGTGCGGCAAGAAGGGAGTCAGCTTTCTCGACGTGCTGCCCACCGCCCATATTCGCGCGTTGTACTCCCGGCAGATTTCCTCAAATAAAGTGATCGCAAATCCGACGATCTCGTCGTACAAGAACACAATCTTCAGTTCCTCACCCGAATGTCGGTCGATGTTCATGCGGGTCCTGAAGGTCGATTCGGCCGTGGCGCAGTCGTCGCAATCAGGTCGACGAATTGCCTGGCGCGACTAACCACGTCGTGGCCGTCAGCGTAGACTCGCCTTTTGCCCGCCTCAGAGATTCGCCGGATTTCTTGCGGGTTGCTCAGGAGCCACAACGCCTTCTCGCGAAGCTCCTCCTTGCTGGAGAAGAACACGGCTTCCTGGCCATCGGTGAACATGGCCTCCAGGTCCGGCGTTCTTTCACACAAAAGGAGACGTCCGCAGGCGGGAATCTCGAAACACCGAAACGTGTACGTATCGCGGTTCATCTTCGACAGGAAGGCAAGACACACCTGCGCGCCACAGAGAGCCTTGGTGTAGTCGTCGCCGTAGACCGGCACAATGTCGCCGAAGTAGGCGGCGTGACGCTTCAGGACCTTCTTCGTCCAGTAAGGGCCTCCGAAAAGGCGGACGTGAATGCCTGCGTCGACGAGGCAGCCGAGATACTCCTCGCGTCCATCTGCCTCGTAATGGCCGGCGAATACCACATCACACGCAAATCGTTTTTTGTCGTCGGCCGAGAGTGCCACTGCGTTGTGCGTGGATGCCACAAAGTAAGGCTTCAACACACTCACATTGGTGGCGCCATGGCTTCTTGCTTCGGTGACATTGATCTGCCTGAATACAGTCGTCACATCAACACTACGCAGACACCTGAGATACCACACCCATAGAAATCGATGGTGCCAGGGGGTAGTGCGGCGCAGTGACGCCCCAAATGGGTCGTCATTGTTGTGAGATACGGTCAATACCCGCAGGCTCTTCATCCTGCGAACCGTTCTTGGAAGGACGTGCGTGTGTCGCCACAAAAGAGCGACGTCCGGGCGACTAGCGTGGACAAGGCTGAGCAGATCGCGATTGAGCTTCCATAGCGCCAGGGCCGGCACCGGGAGCGCCTGTTGATAGCGGCCGAGGCGTCCGGTGAAGTACGGTTGGAACGAGAACGGCACCACTTCGTGGCCGAGCTGCAGTCAGCGCGTCACCAAACGCAGCCTCGAAGGGTGCCCACTGCCAGGCGCCGGCGATCAGGAACTTCACTAACCAACGTTCCTGCGAGTTGAGGTCAATTCCCTTGGCGCGGACCAGTTGGGAACGGGCCGGCGGACACTACCCCTTCCGCGTCCCAGCAGCGCATGGACGGCAGAAAAACAGAAGAGCAAGATGATGGCCGTCAGGAAAGACTTGTAGAAAGCAAAGGTCTGATACATCGCTCCCCGGAAAAATATTCCGAGAAAGCTGAACAAGAGAAAGTATGCGACTGCCGTTTGTCTCTGTTTCGCGTTCACGAACGCCCTTGCCATCAGGAACGATATCAGGCCAGGTACCACCAGCGTCCCCAAAAGCCCAAAGTTCATGATAAGCCTCGGCCAATTCGAAGAAGCCGCCGCCAGCGCTGAGCCCGTAGTCTGGAAACATCCACGCGTAATCCCGTGGTCTGTCTGGAGAGATGAATGCCGGCGGCGTTCTGGGGATGAACTCCCAATACGACCATCCCCATAGCGGATCCATGGTGCTGGAATCTGACAAGGTGGACGGTGTTTGCAAACGTCGTGGCGTCAGGACTGACGGTGCCAAAATGATATGCCCCATCCACATAGAAGCAGCGTCGAGGTGAAGTGCGTCCATATCTCGCCGATCGTCACTCCTTTGACCGCGAACATTGCTCTCGCCGCCCCCATGAATTCCACAAGGGCAAACACGACTGCCAAGACAGCAACGTTCTTGACGCTGAGTCGATATGACTCGCCGTGCACGAGACCGTAACACACCGCAAGCCCGAGGAGCGTCGTGACGCACGTCCTGCCGCGCACCCCTCAAGAACATTCCCCATACCAGAAGCAGCACTGCCAGAAGCGTCAACATTAGACGCCCATGCCTGACGTTTACTTTGTACGTGGCCACGAACATCGACAGCAGGCAGATGATCCCGATGCTCTGAGTGTTGCCAAGAAAGTAGTCTTCGCTGTACGCACTTCCATAGACGGCGGCAAAGACGGTGGGAGCAGACCGGATCACCAGAACGCTCACCAGGACCACAAGCGGGATGGATATGTAGAAAATCGTGCGCCACAACTCAGGATCAGCCGCGGCGGCGGGCCGCCGTGGCCGCTGCCGTGACCCGATAGCCAGGCCAACTTCGCTGCCGAGGAGCGCCAAGCTTGTACCAACGTACATGACGATGGAGATGTCAAGACCCTGGGTGCTCGCTTCGTACAATGAGAAAAGCGCGTCCTCACCGGCGAACACCTTGACGGCTATGGGGTAGTAGCCCACGAGCCCAAGAAAGAACGTCCTGGCGAGGAAGAGGATGTTGTCGAGACGGCGAAAAAGGAGGAAGCCAAAGAGGACGAGGGAAGCGCTCGCGAGCAGGCGCACGGTGCCGTAGTGTTCAGCGACCAGGAGCGCCGGGAGTGACACGAGGCAGTTGAGGCCTGAGAGCCAGATTCCAAACAGTGCAGATCTGCCGGCGCCCTCGAGCGGCGGGTTTCGCACCCGAGCGGACCATAAGGCCGGGTAGCGCAGACGTATCATTGGGACACCGGCTCTACGATCCTCAACAACTCAAGAATCCGACGATAACGATGGAACCATCGGTGCTCGCCGATGCATCGCCGGCGTGCCGCGGCCGCTATGCCATCCGCCTCGTCCGGACGGGCGAGGAAATAGTTGATCAGCTCCACGGCCTCTTCGCGCGAGCGGTAGCACACGATTTCGGCGCCAATCACGAAATGCCTGGCGAGGTCAGGATTGAACGTCGTCACGTATAGCCCGCCGCCGGTCCCCGGGATCTCGAAGTCGCGCGTCTTGACGTTGGTCAGCTCTTCGGAATAGCCGATGCCGCCGTGGCCGAGGTTGATGCGGCTTCGGTTGATGATCGCCACCTGGTCTGCGCCCCAGACCGGCTTGGTGTTCCACCCGCCGCCGAAGGCAGTGACCGGTATCTGGTGCTTTCCAAGAAACCCGACGAACGACTGGCGGAAGCCGTAGGCCTCGCCGATGAAGCTGACCGGGATGTCGCGGTCGACCTTCATTGGTCTGTAGACGGAAGGATCGAATCCCTCAGGCAGGTAAACCGGGTTGCTTCCCTCGACGAGGTACCACTCCGTCGCAACAGTGGATGACGTCCACGCGATGTCGAGCCACTTGGCGATGTCGATCATGCCTGGCCGCTGGCTGCCGATTGTGGAGCCGGACCAGGACTGCTTGTCGTCAAGGCACATCGCGACGATGGGAACGCCGATCCTGGTCGCGCAGCTCGCGCAGCGACTCCGCCAAGCACTTCCAGACCGCTGGCATAGATGAAAATCCAGTCGATCGGCCGCCGTGCGTGGGCCTGACACGCGGCCTCGACAAACGCCCGATTCATGAGCTCGCTGCCGCGAGTGTCACCTCGGAGGAACCCGCGAATGTCATAGCCGTCGGCCACGTAGTCGTACTCGGAGACGGGCCCGAGCTCGTTCAAATCGGGATACAGGGCCGAGTGCCAGCCGAACCGGGGAATGAAAGCGAAGGTATGGACATCGCCCAGCCTGCGCTTTTGAGGCGCGTAGCCTCGCCGCGCGAGCCGCTCCGCTGCCAGGCGGGATACCTGACTCTCGTCATACCGCAAGCCGGCGGCTGCGGCACGCGAGTGGTAGGCCTCCCGGCGCTGGACGTATTCCGAATGGAGCAGCCGTTCTCTGATCGGCGCCCACGCCTCCCGGACCCCTCTCACGCGCAAGAGCGTCTTCTTCAGGGGAACGACCGCTCCGCTACGCAGCACCGCGTCTAGTCCAAGCACTGCGTGAGTTTCTTGAAGGCGCTTCGCCGGTCAGCTCCGTGCGCACTCGAGGCGTAATTGTTCGAATTCAACGAGTTCATCGATGATCGTGTCCAGCGGCCTCGTAATGCGCCACGCCGGGAAATGCCCACGAAACTTTCGCAGATCCGACATGTAGCAGATGTGGTCGCCGCGCCGGTTCGTGTCCTCGTATGCGAAGGGCACGCTGCGCCCCAACCTGGACTCCAGCATCTGAAAGCATTCGAGGATCGAGGCGCTGTTTTCGCGGCCGCCGCCGAGGTTGTAGACCTCGCCCGGCCGCGGGTTCGCGGCGAACGCGTCGAACGCCGCGACCACGTCGGCGCTGTGGATCTGGTCGCGGACCTGCTTCCCCTTGTAGCCGAAGACCGTGTACGTCTGCCACCGGACAGCGCCACCTTTACCAGGTAGTTCAGAAAGCCGTGCAGCTCGACGCCGGAGTGATGCGCGCCGGTGAGGCACCCGCCGCGGAAGGCGCACCGTCTTCATGCCGAAGTAACGGCCGTACTCCTGCGTCAGAACGTCGGCCGCGAGCTTCGAGGCGCCGAACAGCGAGTGCAGGCTGCTGTCGATCCGGCACGTCTCGCTGACTGCCGTTCAGGTCCTCCGGCCGCGCGTAGTCCCACCTCGTCTCGAGTCTCCGTCAGCGGCAGCTCGTTCGGCGCATCTCCGTAGACCTTGTTCGTGCTCATGTAGATGAACACCGCCTCGGCAGCGTGCCGGCGGGTCGCCTCGAGCAGGTTCAGCGTGCCGACGGCGTTGACGTCGAAGTCGACGAGCGGGATCGAGCTGGCTTTGTCGTGGGACGGCTGCGCGGCGCAGTGGATGACGAGCTCGAACCGGTGCCGCTGAAACAGTGCGAAGACCGCTTCGCGGTCCCGAATGTCCACGTGGTGGTGGGTAAAGCCCCGTGTCGTTCGCTGAAGACGCTCGAGGTTCCAGCGCGTGTCGCCTGCCGGTCCGAAGAACTCGCTGCGCATGTTGTTGTCGACGCCATGCACGGCGGCCCCGAGCCGATCGTAGTGGACGACGGCCTCGGACCCGATCAAGCCGCTGCTACCTGTAACCAGAACACATTTCATGCAGCATTCCTCACCTCACGGGCGTCTTCCGCAACGGATGGGGGGGACGGCCTCGCGGCAGCCCGACTCTTGGTTGTCGCCACTCTGGCTGGGTGCTCAGATGACAACGTCGTCTGGGAGCTGACCTGAACTGAGGAGGAGGTCGGTAACGCCAGACCCGACTCGGGAGGCGATCCGGTCATGATCCTTTGCGGAGACGCGACCGATCGGGTCCTCGCGCCAGTCTGCCCAGTGCACGACGAAGTCGCCGCACAGCCGCTCGAAGAATGCCCGAGGCTCGCCACCCGCGCTCCGGATGGCATCCGGGCAGAATTCGATGAGCGCAAGAGCCCGGTGAAGTTTCATCACTTCGGCGGCGCCGTCCATGACGACCGGTTCAAAGCCATCGACGTCAATCTTGACGAAGGCGATCTGCTCCTGACCTGTCCCGACCTCACCGCAGAGGTCGGCAATGCTCATCACTGGAATGCTGCCGCGTTCCTCCGATCCGGGCTCGACATAGGTGTGTAAACAGGTCCCACTACCGCGGTGCAGCGTAGTGACACCACGCTCGCGGCCGACGGCAGCCTGGACACACGTCGTCGAGGTCCGGCTTGGCCTCACAGTTTGCTGTAGACAGAAGAACGCGTCTGGGTCGGGCTCGACGGCTATGACCTTCCCGTCTCTGTTGGCCGCAACCATCTCGGCGTCGAACATTGCTGCGAAGTAGCCAAAATGAGCCCCGACGTCCAGGAACAGCGAGCCGGAAGTAAAGGGAAGAAGCCGGCGGAACAGGAGCCGGTCACGCTCGAGGTTGGGGCTCGAGCCGTCGTACCACGCGTAAGTGGGGCTTTCCAGGTCGCTGCAAACCGAAATCCCGCCGCAGGCGAGGTACGCGTGTCGACCAAATCGGGCTTTGAGCGCGTACGTTCGAGCGCCGCGCGCGACGCCCTTCGCGCCTTCGATCACGTGGTCACCGCCCGGAAAGCAACGGACGGCCCGCCCGACTTTAGCCTTAAGTTCCATAGGCCTTGCACAAGCGATGGCACAGGGCGCTCCTCACACCAAAACGCCCAACATGCGATTTATGCTTTTATCGGCAGACAAAGGACCGAGCGAAAAGGCGTTCCAAGCCGACTACACCGCACGCTGTGACCAGCTCATTTGCTGAATTCGAACAGACCGCAACTGTAGTGGGCGCCCGTGAATGACAACGGATCGGCGGACGGCATCAGGAAGCCACGGTCATCCACGGCCGAGAACTCGGCCAGTTGCAACCGGTGCTCCGCGAAGGTCTGCAGGATTGTCGCCGGCGCGAACACCCGCTGTGCGTTGAACTCAATCCGTTCCGCGCCAATCGGAACCGAGAAGTACAGCCGGCCTCCGGGCGCAAGCACGCGGGCCATAGCGCCCATGGCGCGCGAGGCGCCGTTTGGATCGAGGCGATCGCCATACCGGCCCAGGCCAAAGTGTTCCACCGCGTGCAGGCTCGATATCGACGGAACGGAGTCATCGGCCCACGCGTCGAGGGAAGTGGCGTCGCCGCGGACGAAGTTCAATCCCGTCACGTCCGTCGTGAGAGGGCGAACGTCGATGACAGTGACCGGCATGAAGACGAGCAGGTGTGCGATGAAGCCGTCGACGCGCGAACCGATGTCGAGATGCTGCTCCGGGCGGGTCGCGAAGATCCGCCGCGCCGCCCACAGGTCCTGGTGAAAGTGGTGGCCCCGCGCAACACCCGCGCCGGCGTGGTAATCCGACAACATGGGATGAAAGAGCTCGAGACGCGTTCGGATGCCTGCGGCGCGGGAGAGCGATCGGAATTTCGCGGCATCGGACGCAAAGCGCGAAATCCCTCGAACTGAGCGCGCCATGGAGAACGGGTCGACGCCGAACGTCGCGAGAATCGACAGGGCCCGGAGTGATGCCGACCTCAGATGTGGCGAGGCAGCAATTGATTGGCGAAGTTGGATCACGGGGTGGGACTGGACTGTGGCTGGTCTTACTCGTGAAACACAAAGTTATGAATGTGTGGCTGCACGAGGTGTCTCGAAACCGAATCGACGTAGCCGGCCGGTATCGCCCGCATTTCCTTGTCGGCGCTGAAGGCTCGGTAACCGTTTCGGAAAAACACCTGGAAGGTCTGGACGAAATCCGGGTTCATCTCGACGTCCCCCGGCTGGTGATCCGTAGCCATTATTTCGACAAGCCATGTCGGTTTCGGGACATTGGCGAGCACCGCTGTTGCCCCTTCCAGCATCGCCTTTTCCGCCCCTTCGACGTCCACGATGATCAGCGCTCTCTTGCCACGCAATCGGTCGCCCAGCACAGTGTCCATGGTCGAAGACGGCACGAGGGTCACATGACTCTCTGAGGTGCCGGCCCATCCCTTGACGAGCGAGGCGCCGGTGCCGCTGCCGTAGATCTCGAGTATTCCGGCTCTTTTGGACAACGCGACGGGATAGATCTCTGCGCCGGACCATCCGTTGGCCCTGATGTTCTCGCAGAGGTAGCGCACGTTCCGTTGAACAGGCTCGAAGGCAATCACCGGCTTCCCCAGGCTCAGCGCGTGGCAGCAGTAATAGCCGACGTTCGCGCCGACGTTGACGAGGATATCGACGTCACGAAGCAGGCCTCTCACGAGCTCCGTCTCCCGCGGCTCGAACGCGCCGCTCGCCATGTCTGGGTTGCCGGCGAGCCTGAAACCCCAGGGAGTCACCTGCGGCGTCGCCATCGACTCGAGGTTGTCGCGCACGTGGCGGTAAAGGGCCGCGACTGCGGGAAACGGCTCGACGAACGGTCTCGCCAGCGAGATCAGGCGGTGCGTGCTAATGGCTTCTCGCCTCCCTCGTAGCGTGCGAGCGCCATCATCCAGGCGAAGTCACAGACATGGAGAACAGGTTGCTCGCGATCACGACTCCAGCGATGCCGTGCCAGTACGCACCGGCGACAGTTGAACAGAGTACCGAGCACCGCAGTGACGATCTTGGCCGCGATCATCGCCCGCGTCCTCATCTGGCTCATCAGGTTGAGCGAGATCGTTTGACCGGCGGCGAAGAGCCCGCCCGAGAGCAGCATCCAGGGGAGGTACGGTGACACCGACTGATATTCCGGAGCCACGAGGGCCGTCAGAATCAGTTTGTGAAAGAACAGGGTGAGAACAAACCCGGCACCGGTGAGCACTACCACGAGCTGTGTGACTCGAGAGCTCAGCCTGCTGACGTTCATGTTTCGCGTGCGATCGGTCGCGCCTCCGGATCGCTGATACATGATGGGGGCCAGGAACTGCATCGCCAGACCGGTCGCCATCGCCGCCGGGGTAGTAACCGAGTTGGAATAACACTGCGAAGAGCCCGATGTCCCTCGTGCTCGCGAACATCCCCAGAGCCCAGCGGTCCGACACGAGCTGCACCCACGTGAAGATGCCGAACGTGGAGAACGGCCACGAGTAGGCCCAGATCCGTTCCCTCCATCGAGCCCCGCTGGCCTGGTTCAACCGCTGCGGCGCCAGCCGTTGAAAGAACACGCACTGCGAGACGAGCACCAGGGCGATCGCCGCGGCGTACCCGGTCATCGCCGCAAGGCTGCTGAAGCCGAGCCACACCATCACCCCGGCGGCGACGAGATACTGCGCCCACGATCCTAACCCCTGGTGAAGGGCGACGATGGCCCGCTGGCGGCCGGCATTCTGGATGCCGCTGAGGAGGGAGTTGTAGCCGCTGAGCGTCGCGAACACGAGCGCTACGAGCGCAATCGGTACCCAGCGCGTTCGCCCCGCGATCGCCAGGCCGGCGCACGCGCACACGGCAATCGATGCGATCACCGCGGTCGCCGACATGGCCATGCGGCGGACCGCGCTCAGGTAGCCAGGGAGATCCCCTTCCTCCTTTGCCGGCGCATAGAAACGGGAGACCCCGTTCAGCAGCGGCCCGAGGATGGTCTGGTTGACGAGCGTGCCGGCCGTCATCCCCAGGGCCAGTTCCCCGTAGGCCGACGGGTCGAGCAGCCCCGTCATCAGGCGCACGCCGACGATCGACCCGAGCACGGCCGCGGCCTGGCCGATGACAATCCACGATCCTTCGATCGAGATGCGGCGGGAGCGCGCCCTGGGAAAGCGGGCCGCCCATCCCGCCAGGGAGCGCGCCGGGCTAGGAAGCAATGGTCTTCTGGTAGTACTCGGCGTACTCGCGGCGGTAGTACTGCGAGTAGTAGTAGGCGTTGTGTTCGAGGTCGACCTTGTTGAGCACCGACCCGACGAAGCGCGCCTGGACCTGCTCGAGCTGCTCCAGCGCCCGCTGCGCGGCATGGCGGCTCGTCATCTCCGCGCCGACGACGAAGAGCACGCCGGACGCGTGGTGGGCGATGAGCGACGCATCGGTCACCGCCATCACCGGCGGCGAGTCGATGATGACCCAGTCGAAGTGGTCCTTGAGCGACCCGAGAAAGTCGCGGAACCGGGTCGAGCCGAGCAGCTCCGCGGGGTTGGGTGGGATGCGGCCGGCCGCGACAACCCACAGGCTCGGCACCGCCGTCTTCCGCACCGACTCGCTCGCCTTGGCGTTGCCGACGAGCAGGTTCGAGAGGCCCGGCTCCTGCGGGACGCCGAGAATCTCGTGGGCCTTGGGCTTGCGCATGTCGGCGTCGATCAGCAGCACGCGCTGGCCGGCCTGCGCGAGCGAGACGGCCAGGTTGCTGGCGACCATGCTCTTGCCTTCGCCCGGCCCCGTGCTGGTGACCACGACCGACTTGCGAGCCCTCCTCCGCCGACGAGAAGAGCACGTTGGTCCGGATCGCGCGGAACGCCTCGCTGAAGTTCGCCGGCACGCCGTTGCTGATCATCGGATGCGGGCCCGACGCCTTCGCGTCGATGCGCCGGCAGCATGCCGAGATACGGCAGCCCGAGGTGCGCGCGGATCTCGTCGGGCGTCTTGATCCGGCTGTCGATGTACTCGAAGAAGAACACCAGCCCGCAGGCCAGCAGGGCGCCCCCGAACAAGCCCGAGCAGCAGGTTGAGCCGCTTCTGCGGGCTCACCGCCGCCCGCGGCTTCTCGGCCGCGTCCACCACGCGGATGTTGCTCGTCTTCAGCTCGCCCGACACGCCCGTCTCCTTCGCCCGCTGCATCAGGCTGTCGTAGAGCTGCTTGCTGCTGTCCACCTCGCGCGCCAGGACGCCGTAGTCGATCGCCTTCCGGTTCATCGACAGCGCCTCCCCCTTCTGCTGGCTGAGCGCGTACGTCAGGCTGTTCTCCTGCGCGAGCGCCGTCTGGTACTCGCTCCGCACCGACTGCACGACCTTGCCGATCTCCGCCTGGAGCTTCGCCTGCGCCTGCTTGATCGAGTTCTGCAGCGCCACGATCTGCGGGTGCCGGTCGCCGAGCTTCTCCGACAGCTGCGCCAGCTGGCCGCTGCAGCGTCGCCAGGTCGCGTCTTCTGCTGCTGGATGAAGCTGTTCCCGAGGATCGCCGGGAACGTGTCGAGCGAGGCCGGGTCGTTCTGGCTCGCGCGCAGCTGGTTGTACATCGCCTCCTTCTGGATCCGCTCCGTCTTGGCGCGCGTGACCGCGGCGTTCAGGTCGGCCAGCTTCTGCACGACGATGTTCTCGCGGTCGTCCAGCGAGATCGCGTCGTTCTGCTCGCGGTAGCGCTGCAGCTTCGCCTCGGCGCCCTCGACCTGCTTGCGCTGCTCGCCGAGCCGCTCGCCCAGCCAGTCGCTCGCCTCCTTCGAGGCCATGAACTTGTACTCGAGGTTCTGCTCGATGTAGTTCCGCGCCAGCGCGTTCACGACCGCCGCCGCCAGCGCCGGATCCGGCGAGCGGTACTTGACGTCCACGAGCCGGCTGTTGCGGATCGGCGCGATCGTCAGCCCGCGCAGGAACGCGTCGATCGCCTTCGACTTCGCCGCCGTCTCGTCGGCCCCGGGCGCTTCACTCCCGGGCACCTCCTCGGACCTCAGGAGGACGGCGACCTGCGGCGAGGGCCCACCTGAGGTTGACCTTGGTCGGCCCCTTCGGCGCCCCCGCAAACAGCGGGTGCTCCCACAGCTTCAGCGTGTCGAGCGTCTTCCTCGCCAGCACGCGGCTCTGGAGGATGCTGTACTGCGTCTGGTAGTAGTCCGCCTTGGTCTGGTCCTCCTCGACGACCTGCTTGAACGAGACGACGTTCCGCTCTCGGACTCGATCAGGAGCCGCGTCCGGGCTTCGAAGATGGGCGTCGCGGTGAACGTGTAGATCGTCACGCCGCCGGCGACGAGCACGAAGGCGGTGAACGCCGTCCAGCGCCGCTTGTACAGCACCTTGACGTAGTCGATGAGGTGCACGTCGCGGCCGCCGGGCGCGGCGTCCGGCGCGCCGTCGGGCGGCGGGGGCCGCCTGCAGCCTCGGCGCGCCCGTCGTGACTCGTCCCGCGGCCCGGGCGGCGGCTGGATCGAGATGCAACTGGTCTGACATCAGAAATACCTCTCCGGGACGATGATCGTGTCGCCGGGCTTGACGAGGTCGGTGAGCTTGACCTTGACCTCCGTCTTCTCGCCGTTCACGATGCGGACGATCTTGATCCGGTTCATGGCGCCGTTCTCGGTCAGCCCGCCGCCGAGCGAGAGCGCCTGCAGCACGGTCGTGTCCTTCTGGATGCTGTAGGCGCCGGGGTTCTTCACCTGGCCGAACACGTAGACGCTTTCCGCGCGCGGCACGAAGATCGTGTCGCCGTCGCGCAGCTCGATGTTCTGCTTCATCTTGCCGGCCTCGAGGTCGCGGATGCTGGCGCGGAGGATCTCCGACCCGCCCTGCTCCGGCAGCACCGGGCCCTTCGCCCCGTGCGGCGCCCGGACGATGGCGACCTCGCCGGAGGAGCTGGGCAGCGTCGAGCCGGCCCGCGACAGCGCCTCGATGAGCGTCATCCCGCCGGTCAGCGCCACCGGGCCCGGCGCGCGCACCTCCCCCATCACGAACACGCGCTGGCTGCGGGTACTGCTCGACCGCGACGGTCACCTGCGGGTTGCGGAAGAAGCCCTCGTCGACCAGCCGCTTCTTCAGCTGCGTCTCGAAGGCGCGCAGGCTGATGCCGCCGGCCTTGACGCGCCCGATCAGCGGGAAGCTGAACGTGCCGTCGGCCTCGACCGTGTACTTGCCGCCGAGGTCCGGCTGATCGAACACCTGGATGGTGAGGACGTCGGAGGCGCCGATGGCGTAGTCGCCGGCTGACTGGGCGGAGAGGGCGGCGATGCAGAGCGAGGACGGCGAGCGAGATCAGGAGGGATCTCGAACAGGAGATCAGGAGGTTAGGAGTTGCTTTTGAAGCAAAGCTCTGACCTCCTGACCTCCTGTTCAAAGCTGCGAAGAATTGTCGAGTATCTGGGTGCTCTGCATACTAAAACCCGTAAGTAACCGACGTCCCGATGCGGAGGCCGTCGTAGTCGCGGGACGAGACGGTCGTGGACTCGCGCTCCCAGTAGGAGGCGCCGAAGCCGACGCGGGTCTGCCGGTCCGGGCCGGTAGCCCAGGCTGGCCGCGTAGTTCCACGTCGTGTCCTCCCTGTCGTCGAGCGGAGGCGGCGCGCCGGCAACCGGCGCTCCGCCACGCAGGTCGCGGTACGCGTAGACGGCGCGGCCGGTGGAGACCTGCACGTCGAACCTGCGGCCGAGGGCGTGGCGCACGGACGCGCCCACGCTGTCCGACAGGAAGTACGGCTGCAGCGGCTCGAACGAGTAGTTCACGTCGCGCGCGTAGCTGACGCCGAACGTCGTCGCGCCGAGGAGCGTGTAGGACAGGCCGAGGTTCGCGACGAGGCCGGTGAACTCCGGAAACGCCGTGGGGTCCTTCGGCGTGAACGTCCTGAACCCGACGAAGGCGGATCCGTTGAGGAGCGCCCGCGGCTTGAACTCGAACCCCGGCATCACGCGGATCGAATCGGCGTCGCGCTCGGGCGAAAACGGGAACTCGTCGGTGAAGCGCTCGCCCCGCACCAGCAGCGTCGTCAGCGGCGTGAGCTTGTGCTTGATCGCGGCATTGAAGCCCGTCGTGTCGCTGGTTCAGCGTTTCCTGGAGGCTCGTGCCGAGAAAGACCGCGGCGTCATCGAACCTCAGGTGCCGCGCGCAGGCCCGAGACCGAGAGCGAGAGCTTCGGCGTGAGCCGGTATTCGACCCCCGCTTCGAAGTTGTTCTCGACGTGCCTCGTGCGGAGGTCGATCTCGTAGTTCAACCGCTGGCGCGTGTTCAGGTACTCGCCCTGCCCGAAGAGCGTCAGGCGCTGCAGGTAGATCTCGGCGCGGACCGAGGCCTGGGGATCGACCGAGCGCTCGGTGTCGTATTTCTTGTACCAGACCAGGTCGGTCGCGACGGTCGTGGTGATCAGCGCGCGGCGCGCCATCGCCACCCACACGTCGGCCTTCGGCGAGAAGTTGAACATGAAGTCCGACTTCTGTTCGCCGGCCTCGTTGAAGACGTTGGTGTCGACGCCGAGCTCCTTCAGATGGAACGCCGGCGTGACGTAGAACGGCCCGAAGTGGACGCTCGCGTTCTTCCTCGCCTCGTCGTTCGATTGGGTTGATGGAGTCTGGGCGGACACCCAGACCGCGTTCCAGGAAAGGAAGCAGGCCAGCAGAGCTCGGCGCAGGAGAGCCACCGCGCGCCGGTTCGAAGAGGAGGAGTGAGGAGAAGCCACCGTACGCGCTACCGCCCCGTGAGTTACATCACGGTCGTTCGACGGGCCTTCGACTCGCTCGAAATGCCTGCGCTCGCTCAGGACCCGGGCACACTTCGCACAGGGCGGCTGATTCGAGCCGCTTGCGGCGCGCTGGCGCGCCGGTGATCAGATGTTCTGTGCCAGTGCTCGTGAACTGATGCGGACGACCGTTGCGCTCGAGTCTCGCAGCGTTACCGCGACCCGCTCGCGTCGTCCTTCGTCGCCTGGATCGCGATGATCGTCACCGCCGCCGCGGCCCCGATGACCGCGATAGTACCGATCGTCCCGAGGCCGAACAGGCCGACGCCGCCGCCGCCGGCCGCGGCGATCGCTCCGGCCGCGGCCGCGGTCACGGTCACGGTCGCCGTGGCGCCCGCCGTGACGGCGAAGGCCGCGCTCGTGCCGACGATGTTGCCGGCTGCGTCGAGCAGTTCGATCGTGTAGGAGCCGGGCGGCATGCCGGTGAAGGCGAACGAGCCGCTCGAATTGGTCGTCCCGGTCGCCACGAGCTGGCCGTTCGCGTTGCGGACCTGCACCTTCACGTTCGGCAGGTTCTGCTGCTGCGCGTCCTTCGCGAGACCCTCGACGCCGCCGGTGGTCAGCTGCCGCGCGGGCGCCGCGACCAGGCTCACGGGGACGCCAGCCGCCGCGATCGCGACGGTCAGCGCGAGGACGAATACTTTTCGCATCTGACACTCCCAGTACCCCTGCCGAACACTGAACCTGTTCGCGCCGTCGATAAACTGATTGCCGGAGTCGCTGATGACTCAGACAAACACCTACGCTATCGGATATGCGTGCGGGTCGTGTGTGCAATAGGGCACACGAGATGAATTATTACGGTGTGTTGATGTGCAGCTGAGCGGTGGAAGCTCTGCAGGGCCGTTCTTGGTTCTTGGTTCTTGGTTCTTGGTTCTTGGTTCTTGGTTACTGGTTCTTCGTTCGTTCGTTCGTTCGTTCGTTCGCGGGAAGCGCCCGTCGAAGCGCGCGGTGAGGGCGGGCGCGCGTGAGGCGGGGAAGCTGGAAGCGGGGAGCGGGGAGCTGGAAGCGGGGAGCGGGGAGCGGGAGCTGGAAGCGGGGAGCGGGGAGCGGGCAGCTGGGAGCGGACTGGCAGCTGGCAGCTATTTGACGTCGACCCGCTTCGTGAAGTTACCGGCTGAGTCGGGCTCGCTCTCGATCGTCACCAGCGTGCCGCCGTCGTAAGTGAATCGGCGATCCGGTTTGCCATCGCCGCTGTCGTCCCAGGCGGCGGTCTTGAGCGCGCCGGCCTGGTAGGTCTCCCACTTGTCCACGACGCCGTCGGCATTCCCGTCGTCTTCCGAGCTGACGAGCCCCGAGGCGTCGTAGCGCTCCCACCGATCGATCTTCTTCTCGTCGCCGCTTGACGAGATCTCGATCCGCTCGATCTTCCCGTCGGGCGACGAGAACGCCCACGCATCCGGCTTCCCGTCGTCCTTGCGCGAGAACCCGACCTTCTGGAGCTGCCCCTGCGCGTCGTAGTACTCCCAGCGATCGAGCTTGCCGTCCTCGTTCCGATCGATGCGCGTGCGCAGGGGGCGCGCGCCGTCCATCTCGGTCCAGGTATCGACCTTCCCGTCGTGGTTCGAGTCGTAGGTGAGCTCTTTGAGCTTGCCGGTGGTCTTGTCGTAGGTGGGTTTGATTCCGGCCTTCTCTTGCGCTTTCTCCGGATCCGAACAGGAGGCAGAAAGCGCCGCGAGGAGGGTCGCGCACAGAGGGAGCAGACGCATCGGCTATCGATAGGACAGGAGGAAGGAGGCAGAAGGAAGGAGATGGCGCGGCGGTTGCTGGACCGGAGTGAAAACCCGTAGTTTCGCGGGAATAGTTGCAGATTCTGCACTTATCGGCGGGCGAAGGCGATGCTAATATTGAATCAGGATCAGCGCACTCTGCTGGCCGAGAAGCTGTGCGACGCGGGGAACCTCGCGGCCGGTGCCCTCCTCTTCGGACAGTTCCTCGCGGACCGGTTCTCGATCTGGCTGGCGTGCGCAGGACTCATACTGTGGGGCGGCCTCATCGGGTCGGGACTCGTCCTGGCACAGGAGGGACCCATGACAGGCGTGTTCATCCTGATGGGCGGAATGCTCGCGTTCGCCGTGATCATTACGACTCTGGACGCGCTGGGCCAACGGCAGAATCGGAAGAAGGCCGCGCTGTTGCGGCAGAAGAGCCAGTGACGGGACAGAGCCTCCCGCTTCCCGCTTCCCGCTTCCCGCTCCCCGCTTCCCGCTTCCAGCTCCCAGCTTCGTGCTTCCTCCTGTCTCCTGTCGGACAGTCGTGCGTGGTAGCGTTGGGCCATGAAACCGACGACGAAGGGCCTGCGCGCTCTCTTTCCCAGGACGAAGCCGTACAGCTCGGGAGATCTGAAGGTCTCGAAGCTGCACACGATCCATTTCGAGGAGTGCGGCAACCCGCGCGGCAAGCCGCTCGTCTTCCTGCACGGCGGCCCAGGCGGCGGTATCGAACCGTTCTACCACCGCTACTTCGATCCGAAGAAGTGGCGCATCGTGCTGCACGACCAGCGCGGCTGCGGCAAGAGCACGCCCTTCTCGGAGCTCAGGGAGAACACGACCTGGAATCTCGTGGCCGACATCGAGAAGCTGCGCGAGCACCTCGGCATCGACCGGTGGGTGGTGTTCGGCGGAAGCTGGGGCAGCACCCTTTCGCTGGCCTACGCCGAGACGCACCCGGATCGCTGCAAGGCGCTCGTGCTGCGCGGCATCTTCCTCCTCCGCCGGAGCGAGCTCCTCTGGTTCTACCAGGAGGGGGCGAGCGAGATCTTTCCCGACGCGTGGGAGCACTACCTCGCGCCGATCCCCGCTCGCGAGCGGGGCGACATGATGAAGGCCTACTACAAGCGCCTCACCAGCCCCGACCGCCGCGTGCGCCGGACGGCCGCGCGCGCCTGGTCGATCTGGGAGGGGAGCACGAGCAAGCTCCTCTTCGACCCGGCGCTCGTGAAGAAATTCGGCGGCGGCAGGTTCGCCGACGCGTTCGCCCGCATCGAGGCTCACTACTTCGTGAACCGGGGCTTCATGAAGCCCGACGATCGGCTCCTGCGCGACGTCCGGAAGATCCGCCGGATTCCCGGCGTCATCGTCCAGGGACGATACGACGTCGTCTGCCCGATCCGTTCGGCGTGGGACCTCCATCGCGCCTGGCCCGAGGCGAGGCTCGTCATCGTGCCGAACGCCGGCCACTCCATGACCGAGCCCGGGATTCGCAGCGCCCTGATCGAGGAGACGGAGCGCTTCGCGAGGCTCTAGCGGATTTGGGCCGCGGCCTGCCCTGAGCGGGCGCACGGGTCACGCGAGTCGAAGGGCGCTCCCTTCGGTCGCGCGGACAGGCCTAAAGGGCCTGCGCTCCGTACGCCACCCGTGGGTAGCAGAATGTATGGTATATGTATGGTATGACGAAGACCACGGTCTACCTCCCGCCCGAACTCAAGCGGGCCTTGAAGAGAGTCGCCGCGCAGCGCCGGTGCAGCGAGGCCGAGCTGCTTCGCGAAGCGGTTTCGCGGCTCACTGGCGAAGCCGAGGCGCCGGTCCCCAAGCTGCCGCTCTTCCGTGCAACCGGACCGTCGATTGCCGAGCAGATCGACGGCGCACTGGAAGGCTTCGGCGTCCGGTGATCGTGTTGGACACAGGCGGGCTCTACGCCGCGCTTGACGCGAACGAAGCGCTGCACGGCCGCGCAGTCGCGGCACTTGTCGCCTCGACACCACCGCGCGTCATCTCGCCCTTTGTTCTCGCGGAACTGGACTACTTGATTGGAGATCGAGTCGGGCACCAGGCGCAGATGGCGCTCATCGAGGAGGTCACGCGCGGGGCGTACCAGCTCGAGCTCTTCTCGTCCGAGGATACGGGCCACGCCAAGCGAATCATGGAGCGGTACGCGGATCTTCGGATCGGATTGGCGGATGCGTCGGTGGTCGTTCTCGCCAACCGCCACAGAACGTTGGAGCTCTTGTGCACGGACGAGCGTCACTTCCGCGCGCTCAAGGGCTCAGGCGGCAAGTCGTTCCGACTGCTTCCTCTCGACGCCTGACGGACGTCCTCACGCCGCGCGCGCGAGTCATGGGTCAGCGCTCGTGTCCGGCATGTGCAAGGACGACCTCCGCCTCACAAATAAGCGGCATGATTCGGGTGGAGACTCCGCCGCCGGCTGGTTCAACGGTTCGGCGAGGCCGTCAGCTAGACCTTGAAGAACACACGGCGGCGGTACAGCCACAGGAGCACGGCCCACGCCGTGAGCGCGAAGAGCGCACGCTGCACCACCGGCAGCCACACCGGGCCCAGCGCAGGCGCGAGCAACCCGAGCCACGCCCTGGTCGCGCTGCGTGAACCAACCGCCGAAGGCATTGCCGATGACGTAGGCGGCGATGGAGTTCATGCCGACGACAAGGAGCGGAAACGTCCAGCGCCGCCACCCCTGCACCTCGACCGCCCAGTAGAACGCCGCCAGCAGCAGCGTGGTCCAGCCCGCGGAGTAGATCGTGAAGCTCGGCGTCCAGATGCGTTTGATGATCGGGGCCCACGGGCTCACCGCCAGCCCGACGGCGATCATCGCCAGACCCGCCAGCAGCAGCGTCAGACTCGTGCGCCGGGGATCACGGCTGGCGAGGACGTGCTGCCCGGCCATCACGCCGAGGATGATCGTGGCGCTCGACGGGATGGCGTTCATCCCGACGTAGTAGCCACTGTAGTGGCGGCCGAGCAGCCAGAAGTCGAAGGCGCTGCCGATGTTCTCGTGGCCCTGGGCCCAGGGGCCTCCCGGCCCGTTCCAGGGGTTGACCATCCACAGCACCTGATAGCGCCACGAGGATGACCGCGACGACGGCCGCCTGCGTGGCCAGCGAGCGCCCGAGCACGAGGAACGCGACCAGGTAGCCGACGGCGATCTGCTGGAGCACGCGCATGAAGCCGATCTGCACACGGTCGGCGCCGACGTGATCGAGCAGGACGCCGATCAGGACCAGCATGGCCGCCCGGCGCAGGGCATGGCGCGCCTGGCTGCCCCACGTGTCGCCGCGGGCGGCGCGGGCGGCGAAGGCGAACGGCATCGCGACGCCGACCATGAACATGAAAGCCGGCTGGATCAGGTCCCAGTAGACCGCGCCCTCCCATTCGACGTGCTCGTTGTGGTGGGCCAGCCAGCCCCAGATCGGATGCCCTGCGAGCGAGTGGAAGATGCCGCCGCAGAGCAGCGTCAGCATGATCAGGCCGCGGTAGGCGTCGAGCGAGACCAGGCGCATCGCGGCCGGAGAAGCCGACGGCGCCGCTGAGGTCTCGTGGGACGGCCCTGAGCCTGACTCCGCGACGGGGCGTCGGCGCTGCAGCATGTGCATCGGCGGTGTTCGTAGGATACACCGCCTCGCGTGCGGCCTCGGGCGAAAACTCAGAGGCGCGCGAGTCCCGCGGCTCGCGGCCACGGGCGAGCTGGGCATGGGCCTCGGGACACCAGGTGCACGTCGACGACATCGACGAACCGGACAAACTTTGATGGCGGACAACCTTCGCGCGGAACCGGAGTGAGGGTTGGTGAACCGCACAAGAATCGAACCGGACGCTCGGGTACGGCGGACCGCCGTTATCGCTCCTTCCTCCTGATCTCCTGAATCTCCTGATCTCCCGCTCAATCAGCCCGCATGATCGTGAGCGGATCCACCGTCAGCGCCCGGCGCGCGGGGAGCGCGCTCGCGACCGCGACGGCGCCGACGAGCACGAGCGGCGCGGCCAGCCACACCCACACCGTCGGCGAATCGGCGCCCGGCGTGACTCGCGCCAGCCATCGCGCCACCAGGATTGATCCGAGCATGCCCGCGGACGTGCCGGCGCCGGCAAGCCGCAACCCTTCCGCCAGCACCTGACGGATCACCCGCCAGCCCTGCGCGCCGAGCGCGATGCGCATCGCGGTTTCGCGGCGGCGCTGACGCGCGCTCTCGGTCATCGCGCCGTACAAGCCGAGCACGCCGAGCGTCAGCGCCATCGCGGCGGACGCGCCGACCAGGGTTGCGGCGATGCGCTCGGGCGCCAGCGCGGTCTTGCTGAGGTGCTCGTCGAGCGTCGTCACGCGCGGGTCTTGAGTGCCGCCCGGGACGCCGGAGAGCCGGCGGCGCACGGCCGACAGCATCGCGTCGTCCACCTCGCGCGCGGAGAGGATCAGCGTCATGCGCGGCTGAAAATCCTGCGCCGCGGGAAGGTAGATCGCCGCCGCCACCCGCCGCTGCGAGGCGCGGAGCAGGGGCGCCTGGACGACGCCGACGATCTCGGTGCGGCGGCCGGCGAAGTCGATGACCGCGCCGCCGACGGCGTTGTTGCCGAAGTAGAGCTCGGCCGCTTCCTTGTTGATCACCCCGGTGCGGCAGCTGCCCGGCGCGGGATCGTCCGGAAAGATCTTGCCGGCGATCGGCGACAGGTCCATCGCGTCGAAAAAGCTGCGCGACACCACGTTCATGTCGAGAACGGCGCGCGCGGGGTCGCCGCGAACGGGGACCCGGAAGCGCGCGGGGCCGACCTGGTCCATCGGCGTGCCGGTCTGCTCCGCGTAGTAGAAAATCGTCGGGCGATCAGGCGCCGGCGTCTTCGCCGTCCGGCGTGTGGCGACGACGCCGATGATCTCGACGCGCTGGCCGCCAGGGTCCTCGATGGATCGGCCGACGGCGTCCCCGTCGAAGAGGTCGCGCGCGGCCGCTTCGTTGACGATCACGACCGTGCACGTGCGGGACGTGTCTTCGCCGCCGAACATCCGTCCGGCGATTGGCGGCACCGTCACCACATCGAGCGACCGGGCCGTGAACGCCGCCACGTCCATCTCGACATCCCTGAGCGGCAGCTGCGGCGGCTCGATGCGGACCGACTGCCACACCGGCCGGCCGCCCGGCAGCGTGCCGGCCAGCGCGGACGAGGACACGCCCGGCAGCGACAGCGCCGCCTGCTCCGAGGCGCGGAAGAACTCGAGACCGAGATCGGGCCGGTTGAAGCCGTGGCGCGTTTGGAGCGTCGCGATCACCGATGGCCCGAGACGATGGGCGGCGCTCGTCTGCAGCGCGGTGCGAAAGCCCTCGAGGAGAAGGCCGGTGGAGATCACGAGCAGGCAGCAGCCCGCCATCTGCGCCACGACCAGCCCGGCGCGCACCCGGCGCATGGCCTTCGACGGCCCGGCACTCTCGCGCTGGAGCACCGTCGCCGGACGATCGTGGCGAATCTCGAACAGCGGGACGAGACCGCACGCGACCGTGATCGCGGCGCACGCGGCCGACGCCATGACGATGCCGGCGAGATCGGGGGCGAAGACGAGGTGCTCGGCGTCCTGATCGAAGAAGAGCGCCGGGACGATGCGCGCGACCCAGTAGGCGATCAGCATGCCGAACGCGGCGCCGGCGGCGGAGATGAGCACGCTGTCGGACAGCAGTTGTTTCGCGAGCTGGCCGCGGCTGGCGCCGATCGCGACGCGAACGGACGTCTCGTGCGAGCGGGCGGACGCGCGCGACAGCAGGAACGTGGCGACGTTGGCGCACGCGATGAAGAACACCGCGCCGGCCGCGGCCGGGAGGAGCGTGCGGAGGCGCGACATCCCGCCCGCCGCTTCGGGCGTCATCCCGGTGTAGGGCTGCACGGCGATCACGTCGTCGCCGCTCCGGGTCTCGTTCACGACGGACTGCGCCCGATTGGCCGACAAGCCCGGGCGCAGGCGCCCGAGCACCCAGAAGGTGCGGCTGGTGCGATCGGTCCCCTGAAGGGATTCCTCGCGCAGCGGCACCCAGAGGTCCACGGCACTGCCGAGATACAGCCCTTCGAGCCACTCGGGCGCGACGCCGGCCACGCGGACGGGCACGCCGTCGATGCGGATCTCCTGGCCGCTCACGCGGGGCTTGGAGCCAAACTCGCTGTGCCACACGCGGCGGCTGATGACCGCCCCTTCGCCGAGCGGGAGCTGGAAGAGATCCGCGAACTCCGGGGTTGCGGCGGCGACGGCCATGACCGACGAGCGCCCGCCGAGCACGACGCTGCCCCGCGACTCGCGCACGGCGCCGAGCGAGTCGAACACGTCGAGCCCGGTCTTGAGCGAGAGGTAGGCGTCGTAGGAGACGGGACCGAACGCGTCCTGCGCGTCCCGCGCGAAGAGCGAGACGACCTTTTCGACCCCCGGGAGCGGCAGATCGCGCGTCACCAGCCCGCGGACGAATCCCACGACGGAGGCGTTGCCGCCAATTCCGAGTGCAATTGTGAGCAATAAGGTCAGCGCCAGGCCGGGAGCCCGCGTGAGGCTCCTCGCCGAATACCGGAAATCGGCCCACATTACGCTGGCATCCTACGTTGGCATCCTACGCTGGCATCCTGCCAGAGGGATGCCAGGTAGGGCGGCTCGCTTCGCTCGCCGGGAAGGTTCAAAACAGCCAAGGGGTGGTTTTTAGCGCAGCGAGCGGCCCCTACCGGCGAGCGCCAGCGAGCCGGCCCCTCCCGAGGCGCTTCGCGCCGAGGCCCTTTGTACGCTTTCTGGTTGGCCGTCGTTGTTGCCGTACATGGACACGACAAATCACACCGGAATCGACGCAGCCACGCTCGACACGATCGCCGTGTCGCACACACCGGCCCTGCCCACCTTCCGCCTGACGCCGCGAGAACGGCAAGTCGTGCAGTTGGTGGTTGCGGGCTGTTCCAATGACCGCATCGCGGAACGGCTGCAAATCCGCCCGCAGACGGTCAAAAACCAGCTGTCCCGCATCTACGCCAAGATGGGGGTCGCGACGCGGGTCCAGCTTGCCGTGTACGCCGTGCGGCACGGACTCGCCGAATCCGACTGAAGCATCCGGTCGGCGGGGCCCGCGCGATAACGCTTTTCGTGTGGTGCCGGGCCTCGGCCGACGGGGTTGCGACAGGTCTGCTTCGTCCGATCGGGGACAGTTCCGTCCCAAGGTCGAACGGGGCTGGGCCTCGGCGCTGCGCGCCTCGGTAGGGCCGCGGCTGACTTCGCTCATCCGCGGTAGGGCCGGCTCGCTAGCGCTCGCCGGTAAGGGCGGCTCGCTTCGCTCGCCGTAGGGGAGGGTTCAAACCTCCCGCGGGTGGCCGCGAACGGGGCCGCCCCGCTTGGCGCGCAGGTGTCGTCTCCCGTACACGTGCTTTTCGGCACGAGCACCAAGTGGGGCTGTTCGCGGACAGGACCCCTTCGACTCGGCCTCACGGGCCTCGCTCAGGGCAGGCCGCCAGGGTTTGAACCAGCTGACTCAGGCCGACCGCGTTTTGGCGACTTCGTCGTACAGGTACGCCGACGCAATGATCCCGCCGTGGAAATTTCCCAGATCCAGCTTCTCGTTCGGGGCGTGCGCGTTCTCGTCGGGCAGGCCGACGCCGAAGAGGACGGACGGGAGCCCCAGGATCTCCTGGAACGTCGCGACGACGGGGATTGAGCCTCCCTCGCGGTTGAACACCGGCGTCTTCCCGAAGCCCTTCTCGATCGCCCGGCCGGCGGCCTGGACGTAGGGGTTGTCGAAGTCGGTCATCCACGGCTTGCCGCCGTGCATGCGGGTGACCTTGAGGGTGACGGTCTTCGGCGTGACCTTCTTGACGTAGGCCTCGAACAGGTTCGCGATCTTCTCCGGATCCTGATCCGGCACGAGCCGCATGCTGACCTTGGCCATCGACACGGCGGGGATGACGGTCTTCGCCCCTTCGCCGGTGAAGCCGCCGAGGAGGCCGTTGACCTCGAAGGTCGGCCGCGCCCACACGCGCTCGAGCGTCGTGTAGTCGCGCTCGCCGAACAGCTTCGGCGCGCCCAGCTCCTTGGCGTAGCGCCGGTCGTTGAACGGCAGCAGCTTCCACTGCTCCCGCTCCTCCGGCTTCAGCTCGCGCACATCGTCGTAGAACCCGGGAATCTTGATCCGGCCGCCGCGGTCCTTCATCTGCGCCAGGACCTGCGCGAGCACCATGTTGGGGTTCGCGACCGCGCCGCCGAACGATCCCGAGTGCAGATCGCTCTTCGTGCCGCGCAGGTCGATCTGAAAGTACACGAGGCCCCTGAGGCCGTAGCAGATCGACGGGATGCCGCGGTCGAACATCGGCGAGTCGGAGATGACGACGACGTCGGCGGCGAGGTCGTCCTTGTGCGACTTGATGAAGTTGTCGAGGTTGGCGGAGCCGACTTCCTCTTCTCCCTCGAGGATGATCTTCATGTTCACCGGCAGCCGGCCGTGCTGCTTGATGTGCGCTTCAATCGCCTTGAAGTGCATGAAGACCTGGCCCTTGTCGTCGGCCGACCCGCGCGCGTAGATCTCGCCGTCGCGGACCGTGGCCTCGAAGGGCGGCGACTCCCAGAGCTCGACGGGGTCCACCGGCTGCACGTCGTAGTGGCCGTAGAAGAGGATCGTCGGCGCCCCCGGCGCGCCCAGCCAGTCGCCGTAGACGACCGGAAAGCCGGGCGTGTCGATGAGCCTGACGTTCTGCAGCCCGATGCGGCGCATTTCCTCCGCCGACCACTCCGCGCAGCGCTTCACGTCCGCCGCGTGCTGCGGCAGCGCGCTGATGCTGGGGATCGCGAGGTACTCCTTGAGCTGCTCGACGTATCGATCGCGGTTGGTATTGACGTGGTCGATAACTTTATTCATAGCTTGATTCTATCGCTGCGGAGTTTTGAACAGGAGGTCAGGAGGTCAGGAGATTTTTTTTGCAAAAAAAATACATTCTCCTGATCTCCTGATCTCCTGTTATTCGTGGGCTCCTGTCGGGGTCAGTTCCGCTTCGGGAGCTCCACCGGCAGCTCCTCTTTATCTCCCCATTCCTTCCACGACCCGACGTACATGCGCACGCGCGGGTAGCCGAGCAGCCGCAGCGCGACGTACGAGTGCGCGGCGCGGTAGCCGCCCTGGCAATACGTGATGACCTCGCGTTCCGGCGTCACGCCGGCGTCCTCGTACATCTTCTTCAGCTCCGACGCCGGCTTGAAGTCGCCTTCGGGCGTTGAGGTTGCGCGTCCACTCGATGTGGACGGCGCCCGGCACCGCGCCGCCGCGCCGCGCCCGGACGGCCGCGCCCGTGTATTCGCCGTCGGTGCGCGTGTCGAGGATCACCACGTCGCCGCGGCCGAGCGCGTTCCGGACTTCCTTCCACGTCGCAATCTTGTGTTCCTCGCGCTTGCCCGTCCACTCGCTCGTCTTTGCCGGCGCGGCGTCGCGCGAGACCGGCAGCCCCGACCCGATCCAGGCGGTGAACCCGCCGTCGAGCAGCCGCACGGACGGATGCCCGAAGTATTCGAGGAACCAGAACGCGCGCGCGGCGCGGATGCCGGACTGATCGTCGTAGACGACCACCGGCGTCGAGGCCTCCACGCCGTGGACGACGAGGAGGTGCTCGATCATCCACATGAACGCCTTCAGCGGCGCCGGATCGGTGTCGATCAGGCTGACCCCCCAGAGGTCGAGGTGCACCGCGCCCGGGATGTGCCCGGCCACGTAGGCGTCGGGAGGACGCAGGTCCAGCAGCAGCGGGCGCTTCGCTGCCTCGCTTGTCGAGCACGTCGGCGAGCTCGCGCGGCGTCACGAGCAGCTTCGGGTTCGCGTAGCCTTTCATTGTTTAAGAATGTACTACCGTTCTTGGTTCTTGGTTCTTGGTTCTTCGTTGGTTCCCGTTCCCGTTCCCGTTCTCGTTCTCGTTCTGCGGGAAGCTGGGAGCTGGGAACTGGAAGCTGGAAGCTGGAAGCTCACGTCAGAAACGCATAGCGCAACACGAACAGCACGGCGAAGACATACATCAAAGCGTGCACCTCGCGCCCTCGGCCAGTCGCCAGCTTCAGGACCGCGTAGGAGATGACGCCGAAGGCGATGCCGTCCGTGATGCTCACGGCGAGCGGCATGATCACGATCGTCAGGAACGCCGGAATGGCCTCAGTCGGGTCGTCCCACGCAATCGTCCGGACGTTCGACATCATCATCGTGCCGACGAGCACGAGCGCCGGCGCGACGACGGGATAGAGCACCAGGCCGCCGCCGACGGGGTGGCCGCCGCCGATCATCCGCACGAGCGGAAACAGGAACAGCGACAGGAAGAACAGCGAGGCGGTGACGACGTTCGCGAGGCCGGTGCGGCCGCCGGCCGCGACGCCGGTGGAGCTCTCGATGTAGGCCGTCACCGTCGAGGTCCCGAGCCCGGCGCCGATGACCGTGCCGATCGCGTCGGCGAGCAGCGCCTGGCGCGCGCGCGGCAGCGTCTTGCCCCGCATCAACCCGGCCTGGCTGGCGACGCCGACGAGCGTGCCGACCGAGTCGAACAGCGCGAGGAAGAAGAAGACGAAGATCACCGGGATCATCGGCGACGTGAACGCGCCGGGGATGTCGAGCTGCATGAACGTCGGCGCAATCGACGGCGGCCGGCTCACGATCCCCTGGTAGTGCACGAGCCCGGCCGCGAGCCCCACCACGGTTGACGCGAGCATCCCGAGCAGCAGCGCGCCTTTCACCTGCCTCGCCATCAGCACCGCCATCGTCAGCAGGCCGAACAGGGTCAGCAGCGCGGGGCCGGACTTCAGGTTGCCGAGCGTGACGAGCGTGCCGGGAGAGGCGACGACGATGCCGCCCCACTCGAGGCCGATCAGCGCGACGAGCAGGCCGATGCCGACCGCCATCGCGTGCTTGAGCGACTCGGGGATCGCCGGGATGAGCCGTTCGCGCAGGCCGACGCCCGCCGTCAGGATGAAGATCAGCCCCGCGACCGCGACCGCGCCGAGCGCGATCTGCCACGGCACCCGCATCCCGACGACGACCGTGAAGGCGAAGAAGAAGTTGTGGCCCATCGCCGGCGCCACGGCGATCGGGTAGTTCGGCCAGGAACGCCATCAACAGCGTCGCGATGCCGCTGGCGAGACAGGTCGCGACGAGCACCGCGCCGAAGTCCATCCCCGCGGCGCCGAGCACCGTCGGCTGCACGAAGATGATGTAGGCCATGGTCAGGAACGTCGTGACCCCGGCGGCGATCTCGGTCCTGACGGTCGTGCGGTGTTCGGACAGGTGAAAGAGGCGTTCCAGCACCGGGGGAGCATAGCTGAAGTGGTGAGTGAATCGGTCGGACGCCGGTGGCAATCAAAGTCGAACGCCGGTCACCTGTCCTTCCAACACGGAGGACACGGAGGGCACGGAGGCTTTAATTTCACCCTCCCGAACGCACTCGAGGCGCGCGGAGCGCGGGCATGTCACGCCGGCCGCAGCAATCCAGAGGCCGGCGCTCGAGTGCGTTCACGCCGTGGGCACCGGCAATCAGTGTTCAGCGTTGTTCGCGGTTGCTTGCAAACGAGTGGATCTTGTCGAACCTTGTACCTCGAAACTCAGTCGCTTCGCTCCCAGAGACTCCGTGTCCTCCGTGTTGGAAAGACGCGCCTCGGCGCGCCACGCGATTCACGGCGCGATAAGGGACGGCGGGACAGGATCCGTGTAATCCGTGTAATCCGTCCAATCCGCGGCTCCTGAGCCGCGGCTGTCGTTGACTTGCCCACCCTTTGTAGTGCAAAGTATAGAGACTGATGGACTTCTCCCGCGCGCTGGACCAGATCGCCGACATCCATCAGCAGATGGCCAAGGGAGAAATCTACCGCGGGTACCGATCGCTCCCCCTGGCGGCCTCCGGGCTCATGGGGTTCGTCGCCGGGTGGATGCAGGCCCCGGCGCTCGGGGCGGCCGATCCGATCGGGTTCGTCATCTACTGGTCCACGGTGGCGGTGTGCGCGGCGTTGGTGGGCGCCAGCGAGATCATCTACAACTACGTCGTCCACGAAGACGCGGCGGCGCGGCGGCGGACGCGGCAGGTGGTCGGGCAGTTCCTGCCGAGCGTGCTCGCGGGCGCGATCATCACCGCGAGCTTCGTGCACCTGAGCTCGGCGCTCGTGCCGCTGCTGCCGGGGTTGTGGGCGATCTGCTTCGGCCTCGGCGCGTTTGCGTCCCGGCCGTACCTCCCGCGCGCCACCGGCTGGGTCGCGCTCTTCTATTACGTGGTCGGGATCACGCTGCTCTGGAGCGCGCGCGGCCCCGAACCGCTCCGCGGCTGGTGGGTCGGCAGCACGTTCGGAACGGGCCAGCTGCTCGCCGCCGCGGTGCTCTATTGGAACCTCGAACGACGGAGGCCGCAGGACAGCGATGAAGAAACACAAGGCTGAACGCGCCGAAGAACCCGGGCGCTTCGCTTATGAAGGGCTCGACCGCGTGCTGCACGAGAAGGCCCGGCTGGGCATCATGACCTCGCTCGTCACGCGCCCCGAAGGGCTGCGCTTCTCCGATCTGAAACGCCTGTGCGCGCTGACGGACGGGAATCTGAGCCGGCACCTCGACGTGCTCCGCGAAGCGGGCCTCGTCGAAGTCTGGAAGGGATTCGAGAACCGCCGCCCGCAGACGCTGTGCCGGTTGAGCGCCGAAGGGCGCCAGCGCTTCCTGGCCTATCTCGAGGAGCTCGAGCAGGTCATTCGAGACGCCATGCCGAGGGCGGCGAAGCGTGCGGAGCGTCTGCCGGATCTGCCAAAGGGCTGGCAGCCGGCGTGAACGTGAAGCTGGCAGCTCCCGCTTCCCGCTTCCCGCTTCCAGCGTCCAGCTTCCCGTAACAGAAAGACCATGGTGCAGGGCTGAAGCCCTGCGCTACGAGAGTCGCCATTCTGCCTCCACTCCCTGGTTCGTCGCGCGCCCCTCTTCCGCCAACTTGATCAGGTGCGCGAGGACGCTCTCGACCGCTGCGGGCGCGATCGCGGGCGGCAGCTGACCGTAGACACTCGCGGCGATGGCGCCCGGCGTCGTCGCGCCCGCGATGAGCGCCTCGACGATTTGCGCCTCGCGCCGTTCGCGATGCCGCAGGTAGTCGTCGATGGTCACCTCGGGCCTGTCGATGATCGGCCCGTGGCCCGGCAGCATCCGCCGCGGCGCGAGTTTTCGGAGGAGGCGCAGCGAGTCCAGGGTACTGCCGGAGGTTGCCGCCGTGGCTGGCGGGAATCACGATCGTCCCGCCGATGCGCACCATGTCGCCGCAGAACACGTCCCCCCCGGACTCGTCGAAGAAGCAGAGATGATCCGGCGAGTGCCCCGGCGTGTGGATCGGCACGAGTTGCGCGTCACCCGCCGGGATGGGACCGTCCGCTCCCTCTCCGAACCGCACGACACGCGCCGACGGCCAGCGCTCCGCAAGCGCCGGAAGCCCGCCGACGTGATCCGAGTGACCATGCGTGATCAGGATCGCCGCGAGCGCCGCGCCCTCGAGCGCCGCCTCCACCGCATCGAGGTGCGCCGGGTCGCCGACACCCGCGTCGACGAGGACCGGCACGCGTCCGCGCAGCAGGTACGTGTTGTTGCCGGTCGGTCCCGTCCAGGCTGACGGGTTGCCCGCGGGCAGCAGGATGAAGTGCATGTCTAAAGTTCTAAAGTTCCAAAGTTCCACAAGGTTCTAACGTTCCAGAGTACGTAGCATCAGAAGGAGTACTTGACCCGAACATACACAAAATCACTGTCGCCGAAGCGTCCGATCACCGTTCCTCCCTCGCCAGCGAACCAGCCGACGGATCCCTCGAGCGCGACATTGTGGCGGACCTTCGCCGTCGCGATGCCCCGCAGGAACGCCGAGCTGTCGGTCGCGTTGTACACGCCGAAGGTGCGGACCTGGTACCGCTCCGCGTCGAAGCTCCGATCGGTCGAGAAGATCAACGAGACCTCCGAGCGGGATCGCCGCGGCCCGTCGTCGGCGCGCGCGATCGGCTCGTCGTACGATTCCCGGTGACCGAAGACGCCGGCGCTGATCCGGTAGTGGCCCGCCTTGCGATCGAGCGCGATCCCCGCGTCGATGGAGCTCCCCTCGACCACTCTCAGGAACTCGTGCTGGAAATTGTCGGCCACGAACGCCGCGACCTCGCCGCGCAGGCCCCACGGGCCGCGGACGGTCTCGAAATCGCCGCCGATCATCGTGTACCGCGGATGCACGATCTGAACTGGAACGGCCGCCGCCTGCGGTAATGTCCCGAACCCGAACGGCTCGAAGCCGCGATACGCGGCGACGCTCCAATCGACGCGGCCCGTGGTGGCCGTGAACCGTGCGCCGCCCTGCGCGTTGCCGAACGACGCCGGCGGCTCCCGCCGCTCGACCGCGGCCGGATCCAGCGCAACACCCGGCCCGGGGTTGAACGGCGACGTCGGCTCGTCGAGCTGATCGAACCGCCCTCGCCTGAAGAACGGCACGTAGACACCTTCGAAGGCCGCTTTTTCCGAGAGGAATGCCCGCGCACGGATCACCGCGACGGGCAGCCTCGCCTCGCTCCGCCCTTCGAAGAAGAACCGCGACACGTCGAGCGGGTTGATGACGTCGGTGGGCTGCACCTCGTCGAGCCGGCCCCATACCACGCGGCCGACACCGGCGAGCAGGTCGAACCGCGACGTCATGACCCGCGCGCTCGCCTCCTGGACGCGAACGATGGCCGCCCCCACATCGGTGCGCTCCGCGGAGCCTTCGACTCCCCGGCGCGCAAGGAGCCCTTCGGCAAAGCCGGACAACGTGAAGAGGAGCCGCGGCGTCGGGTCGAGCACCTGCTCCGCGAACACGCGCGCCCGCAGCTCCGAGGTCCGGTTCCTGTTCGGCAGGTAGTCCGCCGTGATCGTGACGTCCCCAGTCGGCCGTGTCTGCGACTGCGCGCTGGCGGCGAAGAGGGCCAGCGCGAGCGAGATCAAGAGAAGGCGCATCATATTGGAATCTGAATCCTGATCTCCTGACTCCGATCGCGTTTGCTCCTGAGCTCATTTACCTCCTGATCTCCGCTGGCGCAGCGCCTCGGCCCCGAAGATCCCCGGCAGCAGCTTGATGATCGCCGGGAGGATGAACACTTCCGCCAGGAACGCGACCGCCATCGTCAGCGCCAGCAGTCCCCCGAACCACGCCGTGGGCTTGTACTCCGACAGCAGCAGCACGCCGTACCCGCAGCTGTTGATGATCGCCGTCGTCAGCGACGCCCGCCCCTCGTGCGCGGTCGCAATCGCGATCGCGCCGTCGGTGGTCGCACCGGCCGCCACTTCGCGCCGGTAGCGGTTGATGAAATGGATCGTGTCGTCGTCGACGACGCCGAGGGCGACGCTCGCGACCATGACGGTCGCGATGTTCAGCGAAATGCCGAGGTAGCCCATGACCCCGAGCACGGCGAGCACCGGCAGGACGTTCGGCACGATCGTCAGCAGGCCGAACCGCGCCGATCGGAAGACCACGATGATCACGGCGAAGACGGCCACGAACGCGGTCGCGAAGCTGCTCACCTGCGACGTCACCAGGTAATGATCGAGCGTGCTGAACAGGCGCCCCGACCCCGTCGTCAGCGCCGAGATCCCCGTGCCCGCGAACGCGGCCTTCGCCATCCGTTCCGCCTGCTCGACCTGCTCGAGCACGAGGTCCGAGCTCATCGACTCGAGCTTGATCGAAATCTGCGCGCTCGAGTAGTCGCTGGCGACGACGCGCTCGAGCTCGTGACGCCCTTCGCCGCCGAGCGTGAACACGAAGAGCTCCTGCGCGATGGTGTCGCGTCCCGGCGGCACGATGTCCGCCTCGGGCCGGCCGTCGTTCAGCTCCCTGTGGATCCGCTTCACGTAGTCGGCCACCGAGGTGACCTTCCTCACGTGCGGGAACTTCCGCAGCTCTCCCTCCAGGCGATCCATGCGCTGGAGCGCGTCGGGCGCCGCCAGCGAGTCGGGCGGCCCCTCCAGGAGAATCTGGAAACTGTAGACGCCTGAAAGCTGCCTGTCGATCACCGCCGCCGACTGGCTGAGCGGATGGGAGGCGCTGAAGAAGTTGATGTGATTGGTGTCCACGCGCAGCCGCAGCATCCCGAGCGCCGCCACGGTGCCGATGGCGAGCGAGGCGGCGAGCACGCGCCCGGGGTGCGCGCAGGCGAGCCGCGCCACGCGCTGCAGCGGCCCCACCAGATAGCGCTCGTGCGGGGCTTCGGCCGGTTCGGCCCTGGTCCACATGAGCAGCGTCGGCACCAGCACGATCGAGACGACGAAGTCGACCATGATGCCGACCGCCGATCCGATGCCGAAGCTCCGGACCGCGACGACGCTGCTCGTCGCGAGCGACAGCATGCCGAGCGCCGTCGTGGCGCTGGCCCCGAAGAGCGGCGCGGCCAGGTGCGACACGGTCGCCTTGAACGCGTACTCGGCATCGCCGCGGCGCCGCTCCTCCTCCCAGTGCTGCATGATGTGCACGTCGTCGGCAATCGCGAGGACGACGATGAGCGGGATGAGCATGCTGGTGAGCACGTTGTAGGTGTAGCCCATCAGCGAATAGAGCCCGAGGGTCAGCACGATGCTGACGCCGATCGCCGCCACCGACAGGAGCGTCTTGCGCCACGAGCGGAAGGCCAGGTAGATCGCCCCCAGCGTGACGATCAGGATCGGCGGCACGAACTTCGTCTGGTTGTCGAGCGTGACGCGGTTGTAGGTCTCGCTGATCTCGAGGCTGCCGTTGTAGAACGCCTTCACGCCCGCGGGGAGCTGCGGATCGACGATCTCGTGAATCCGCTGGATGACGCCGGCGCGGACCTGGTCGATCCGATCCTCGTCGAAGCTCACCACGAGCGCGGTCACGGTCGCGTCCTCGGACACGAGATCGCCGCGGATCAGATCGTCGCGGAGCGCCAGGCGTTTGATGGTCTCCGGTGAAACTCCTGTGGCCCGGCCTTCGTCGTGTGCCGGGCTGGCCCGGCCTTGGTCGTGTGCCGGGCTGGGCCGGCTTTGGTCCAGCTCCTCGCGTGCCGGGCTCGCCGTCGGAGTCAGCCCGTCGAGCAGCGGCCGCACGTCGAGGCCGTCCGCCGTGGCCTGAACGATCGTCGCCGTCGCGAGGCTGTGCGACGCGCTGGACGGTGTCGACGCGTTCGATGTCCCCCGTGACGCGCTCGATGAACGCCAGCGTGTCCCGCGCGAACAGACGCCCGGCGGAATCGGCCTGCAGCGCGACGATGAGCGACCGCGTGCCGCCGAACTCGGCGCGGAAGCGCTCGTAGTCCTTGTAGACCGGGTCCTCTTTCGAGAACCACGCGGTGATGTCGTTGTCGATGTGCGTGATGTCGGCGCGCGGGATCGACAGGATCGCCCCGGCGAAAATGATCGCGGTCAGCGGCAGGCGCCAGCGGTAGATGAACCCGGCGAGGCGCTCGCTCACTTGACCATCACTTGACCAGGCCCCGCTCGAGCTCGCGGCGGCTGAAGTCGCTCTCCTTCAGCCCGACGTTGTAGTCTACCGCCTCGGTGACGAGCTCGGTCCGCGATTTCTCGATCGCGTTGGTCATCTCCACGTCCATCGTGGTCCACACACCCTCGATCTGCTCGAGCCGGCGGATGGTGTAGACCTTCTGTTTCTCGTTCCGCTTGTTGTAGATGTCCGCCTGCACGACGACGAAGGCGTCCTTGAGCACGAGCGAGACGACGCGCGGGAACTCGGCCGAGGCGTCCTTGCGGCGCGACTCCAGCCGCCACGCCGGCCTGTCCCGAGCGGCGTCGAGGGGCCTCGCCGCTCCCCCGGGGCCGGACCAGGAGGCGTTCCCGTCGAGCAGGGCGTAGGTGTACTCGTCGAGCTCGCGGCCGCCGATGTCCTCGTACGTGAAGTCGCTGCCGGCGAAGCTCTCCTGTGTCTCGGCGCCGGCGATGCGTCGCACGCGCCCGAGCGACGGCAGATACAGGAAGCGCTCGTCCTCCGACGACGGGTGTTCCCAGACGAGGAAGGCGGTGCCGCGGATGTCGTTCGGCTGGGTGAAACGGACCAGCAGGCGATCGCCGTCGGGGGCGGTGTCCGGCACGCCCGGCTTGCCGCGCCCGCGGAGCGCCAGCAACGCCATCGCCCGCTCGCGGACGCGGCCGCGGCGGTCGACGAGCTTCATGCGAAACGTCGACCGGGAGTCACGGCCGGTGTCGCGGTCGTGCACGCGGCGCGCGATCTCGTCGGCGGAGGGCGTCTGCGGGGCCGTGGCCCACGAAACGATAATGACCAGCAGAACGGCGATCGCACGCGGCATTTCCAGCTCCCAGCTTCCCGCTTCCCGCTTCCCGCAGATCATGTGAACTCTTTCACAAATTCACCATGCGCGCCAACGCCGTTCGCGCTACGCTTGTGGGATGGTGCTGATCTTCGGCAAGGACGGCTGTCCGTACACCCAGGCCGCGCGCGATCACTACGTCGCCGAGAACATCCCGGTCGAGTATCACAACGTCAAGAAGAGTCCGGCCGACCTCGCGCGCATGCTCGTTTACTCGAAGGGCGCGCGCTCGGTGCCGGTCATCGTCGAGGCCGACAAGGTGACGATTGGATACGGGGGAACCTGAGGGGTGTAAGGCCGCGGGTCCGCGGCTCGGTCGCCAAGATCGAGAGCTTGAACAAGAGATCAGAAGATCAGGAGATCCTTCTTGAACAAAAACCCTCCTGACCTCTTGACCTCCTGATCTCCTGTTTGGCCTCTTGATCTCGCGGCGCTGTACAATTCACCCGTGCCTGCCGAAGAGTTCACCGATGCCGAGCGCGCGCGACTGGCGCCGTACTTCACCAACCTCGACGGTCACGTCTTCGCGCTGACGAACCTGCCCGAAACCGTCAAGGGCGCGCTCTTCGCCCGGTACTCGCGGTCGGCGAAATCGCTGCGCCGGCTGTTCCTCGACGAGTTCGCCGACAAGGTCCCGGGAGCGGACGAGGGACCGGCGCCGCGCGCGGGCTCCACGGCGGCGGTCGAGCGGGCGGAGAAGTTGTACGCGAGAGTGTTCAACGAGTACGGCGACGACTCGGTGGCGCAGCTTGGCGGCGCGCACATCGCGTGCGAGTACGTGTCCAACATCCTCACGAAAGTGCTCGAATGGGGACGCCTGATGGCGTATCTCGAGCAGTCCACGCGCTACGTGCCGTACACCGACAAGTTGCACGGCCGCTGGCGGTACCACGTCCCGGCCGAGCTCGGCTCCGGCGCGCTGCGGGAGCGGTACGTGCGGACGATGGACGCGGCGTTCGAGACGTATGCGAAGTGGATTCCGGCGATGCAGCAGCACTTCGAGCGGCGCTACCCGCGGGGCGCGGCGGATTCGGAAACGGTCCACCGCGCCGCCATCCGCGCGAAGGCGCTCGACACGCTGCGCGGGATGCTTCCCGCCGCAACGCAGTCAAACGTCGGCATCTACGGCACCGGACAGGCGTTCGAGTCGCTCCTGCTGCGCATGCGGGCGAACCCGCTCGAGGAAGTGCGCGCGTGCGCGGACGAGATGCTGGTCGAGCTGCGCAAGCTCATCCCCGCGTTTCTGACCCGCGTCGATCAGCCGGACCGCGGCGGACGCTGGAGCGAGTACCTGTCGGCGGCGCGCGTGGGGATGGAGCACATCGCGTTCACAATGCCCGCGGCGGAGCCCGAGGCGCGCGACGAGGTGACGCTCACCGATTTCGATCCGGACGGCGAGGTCAAGATCGTCGCGGCGGCGCTGTACCCGGTCTGCGAGCTCCCCGACGATCAGCTGCTGGCGATGGCGCGGCGCATGACCGGCGGACGAACGGGTCGCCGTGCTTCGCGCGTACGTCGGCGAGCGCACGAACCGGCGGCACCGCCCCGGCCGGGCGTTCGAGCGGACGATGTATCGCTTCGACGTGCTGACCGACTACGGCGCGTTCCGCGACCTGCAGCGTCATCGCCTGCTGACGCTGGAATGGCAGGCGCTCACGCCGCGGCACGGGTATTCCGAGCCGGAGGCGATCGTGGAAGCGGGCGCGCACGACGACTGGGAGCGCGTGATGGAAGGCTCCGCGGACCTGCACGAGGCGATCGTCACCGCCGGGTCGAAGCCGGCTGCCCCCTACAGCGTCGCGATGGCGTACCGCGTGCGCTTCTACCTCGAGATGAACGCGCGCGAAGCGATGCACCTCATCGAGCTCCGGACCGCGCCGCAGGGGCACCCGGCGTACCGGCGTGTCTGCCAGCAGATGCACACGCTCATCGCGAAAGGCGCCGGCCACGAAGCGGTCGCGGCCGCGATGCGCTTCGTCGATCACTCCGCGGTGGAGCTCGAGCGCCTGAACTCGGAGCGCGCGCTCGAGCGAAAGAGACAAAGAGGCTGACCTTGAACAGGAGGTCAGGAGGTCAGGAGTTGTTCTTGTTTTTCAAAAAAATGAATCTCCTGATCTCCTGATCTCTTGTTCAAGACTCAGCTCATCACTTGTCCCCCGCAGATGTTGTAGGCCTGACCCGTGATGGCGGACGCGTCAGGCGAGGCGAGAAAGCGGACGAGCCCCGCGACCTCCTCCGGCTGGATGATGCGCTTCAGCGGCACGGCGTCGAGCGCGCGGCGGCGGAACTCGTCGTAGGTCGTGCCGGTGGCCTCGGCGCCGAGCGTCATGCCCTGCAGCGACATCTCCGTCTCGACCCACCCGGGGCACAGCGCGTTCACCGTGATCCCGCGCGGCGCCAGCTCGAGCGCCAGGGCGCGCGTGAAGCCGATGACCCCGTGCTTCGCGGCGCAGTACGCGGTATAGCCCGGGACGCCGAAGCGCCCGAGCACGGACGACATGTTGATCACGCGTCCGCCGGACCCCATCAGCGGCAGCGCCTCGCGGGTCACGAGGTAGGTCCCCGTCAGGTTGGTGTCGATGACGCGCCGCCACGCCGACTCGTCGGACCCTTCGATGGGCTCGCCGCCGCCGATCCCCGCGTTGTTCACCAGCACGCCGAGCGAGCCGCCGCGATCCCGCAGCGCCGCAACGGCACGCCCGACGGACGCCGGCACGGTGACGTCCATCTCGAGCGCGAGCGCCTCGCCGCCCCGCTCCCGGATCTCCGCGGCGGTCCGCTCGATCTCGGCGGCCGTGCGCGCCGCAACCGCCACCGTGGCGCCGCCTCCCGCCAACGCCAGCGCGATCGCGCGCCCGATCCCGCGGCCGCCGCCCGTTACGAGAATCAGTGATTCCGTCACTGCGCGTATTTACCACAGAGTGGCTGTGATAAGTACGGTCTGTGACGAGATGCAACCGCAACATCCGGGCATGGACGATGGGGTCCGCGATCATGCTGCTCGCGGCTGTCCCCGCGATCGCACAGAACACCTCCACCGATCACCAGCGCCTCGGCCGTGAGGTGCTGAAAGAGCTGATCGAGACCAACACCACGCTCTCGAGCGGGAGCGTCACGGCGGCGGCCGAACGGATGGCGGCCCGCCTCGTGTCGGCCGGATTCCCCCAAGCCGACGTGCAGGTCGTCGGGGCAGCCGAAAAGAAACGCAACCTGGTCGCGCGCTACCGCGGCAATGGCGCGCGCAAGCCGATCCTGTTCATCGCGCACCTGGACGTGGTCGAGGCCCGGCGCGAAGACTGGTCGTTGGATCCGTTTGTACTGACGGAGCAGGACGGCTATTTCTACGGGCGGGGCACGCTCGACGTCAAAGGCGGCGCCGCAACGCTCGTCGCCGCCTTCGTCCGCCTGCGGCAGGAGCGGTGGGTCCCCGATCGAGACCTGATCCTGGCGCTCACGGCCGACGAAGAAGGCGGACCGGACAACGGCGTCTCGTGGCTCCTGGCGAACCGCCGCGACCTCGTCGAGGCCGAGTACTGCATCAACGTCGACACCGGCGGCGGTGAGCTGCGCGGCGGCACGCTGACGGCCCTCGATGTTCAGGCGGCCGAGAAAGTGTACGCCTCGTTCACGCTGACGGTGAAGAACGCGGGCGGCCACAGCTCGCTGCCGACCAAAGACAACGCCATCTATCGGCTCGCGGCCGGCCTGGGGCGCCTGGCGGCGTTCGAGTTCCCGGTGCGTCTGAACGACACCACGCGCGCGTATTTTGGCCGCATGGCCGATTCCCCTTCCGCACGGGCGAGCGCGGCGGATATGCGCGCGGTTTCGAAAGAGGCGCCCAGTCCCGCCGCTGCGGCGCGGTTGAGTGCGAGGTCCCCCTTCTACAACGCGTTGCTGCGGACGACGTGTGTCGCGACCGAGCTCCAGGCCGGTCATGCCGAGAACGCCCTGCCACAGACCGCCCAGGCGACAGTGAATTGCCGGCTGCTTCCGGACGAAAGCCCGGCAACGGTGCAGCGGACGCTCGAGCGCGTTCTGGCCGATCCGCAGATCGCGGTCGCGCCGATTGGAACGCCGACGCCAAGCCGGCCGTCTCCCCTCGCCCCTGACGTCTTCAAGGCGATCGCGATCGCCGCGCGGGCCACGTGGCCCGGCGCCTTCGCCGGCGCGTCGAAGTCCGCGGGAGTCCCAATCGTTCCGTTCATGGAAACCGGCGCGACCGACGGCCTGTTCCTCCGCAACGCCGGCATCCCGGTGTACGGCGTCACCGGGATCGCCTACGATCCTGACGACGTGCGGGCGCATGGGAAGGACGAACGGATCCTGGTGAGGTCGTTCAACGAGGGGCTCGAGTTCGCGTATCAGATCGCAAGGGCGCTGGCCGGTCCTTCCCCGTCCGGCCGTTGAATCGTTCGAGAGGACTCGAGATCCGGCGGCGTCCGTAGGGCGTTGACCCCAACGACAGAAAGAGCCGACCCCCGACTTTTCTGGCTTTCGAGTCGCGACAAAATTGTCGTCCAATACAAGCCGTGGGACACTCTTGTTCATTCGATCGCACGCGGGCCGCTGAACCCGGCCGGCGTATTTTTTCCTGAATCACTGGTCCTTCGGGCTTTTCCGGCCCAATCCCGACTTGCAACATTCTTGTCGGCCATTCGTGCGATTCAGACAAAAAGGTCTGGTCGACCGTTGCCGCTCTGGCACGGTTTCGCGCGAAATACTGAGCATTCCCGCGCGGGACGGCGGCTGGGCTGTGGCGCAGCTTTTGATAGTGCCTTCAGACTCAGCACTCGTAAATCACGGCTTCCCAGAGGACTCACATGAACCAAGCCGACACTGCATGGATGTTGATCGCTACCGCTCTCGTGTTGCTCATGACCCCTGCCCTCGGGTTCTTCTACGGCGGCCTGGTGCGGTCCAAGAACGCCCTCAACACGATGATGATGAGCTACATCTCGCTCGGATTCGTCGCCGTGCTGTGGGCGGTCGCGGGGTATTCGCTCGCCTTCGCGCCGGGCAATAACTGGATCGGCGACGGATCGCGGTTCCTCCTCCGCGGCGTCGGCCTCGAGCCGCAGGGGACGATTCCCCATCTGCTCTTCATGTGCTTCCAGGGCACGTTCGCCATCATCACCGCGGCGCTGATTTCGGGCGCGATCGTCGAACGGATGCGTTTCTCGGCCTACGTGGTCTTCATCAGCATGTGGGCCCTGCTCGTCTACAGCCCGATCGCGCACTGGGTGTGGGGCGGCGGCTGGCTGGCGGACATGGGCGCGCTCGACTTCGCCGGCGGGACGGTCGTGCACGTCAACGCGGGCGCCGCGGCCTTCGTGGCCGCCCTGGTAATCGGCAAGCGCAGCGACTACAAGTCGTCCGCCCTCGTGCCGCACAACGTGCCGTTTACGCTGCTCGGCGCCGGCGTGCTCTGGTTCGGCTGGTTCGGGTTCAACGCGGGAAGCGCGGTCGCCGCCAACAACATCGCCGCCCTCGCCTTCGCGACGACCATGCTGGCGCCGGCGGGCACCCTGGTGGTCTGGACGCTCCTCGACGCCGTCCGTCAGCAGAAATCCACCGCGGTCGGCGCCGCCACCGCCATCGTCGTCGGGCTCGTCGCGGTCACGCCGGCAGCCGGCTTCGTGGGACCGATGAGCGCGATTCTGCTCGGCGCGATTGCCGCCGTCCCCAGCTACTTCGCGCTGGTCTGGCGCGCGAAGACGCAGCTGGACGACTCGCTCGACGTCGTCGCGGCCCACGGCGTCGGCGGCACGGTCGGGGCGCTGCTGACCGGTGTTTTCGCGCAGAAGGCCCTCAACGGCGTGGCGGACGGAGTCCTCTTCGGCAATCCCGCGCAGCTGGGCATCCAGGCCGTTGCCGTCGGGGCGGCGATTGTCTACAGCGGGGCCATGAGCTTCGTGATCCTGAAGCTGATCAGCCTCGTCATGCCGCTGCGGGCGACCGAGAGCGACGAGATCGCGGGGCTCGACGTCACGTCGCACGGCGAGGAAGCGTACGCGACGAGCGGCGGGCAGAGCGCCGCGCTTCCCGCGTTCGCCGAGCAGGGCAAGACGGCCCCGGCTTACGCGAGCTCCCCGGTGCACATTTCCTGAAGACGGTCAAAACCGAACGTGGCAAGGGCAAAAGCCTGGCGGGCTATGAACCCTTGCGGCCGCGATCCGGATATCATCCGGAGGCAGAGGCCACCAGGCTTTGCCCTTGCCGCCGGTTTCGAAACCCGCGGCTGCAAAGCCGGATGCCACCTTCGGTTTTGAAACCGTCTACTCCACGGCGTTATCAACGCGTCTTCAGCACGGCCTGCGTGAGATCGGCCAGCTGATCGGGCGAGTACTTGTTGCCTTCGATGTTGGCGGCCAGCTTCCCGTCCCGGCCGATGAGCGCCGTCCGGAGCGAGTGATCCATCAGGCCGTCGTTCGGAAACGCGGCCATCCCGAACATCTCGAGGACGCGCTGCACGTCGGGGACCGATCCCGTGAGAAAGCGCCAGGTGTCGGGATCGGGCTTCCACTGGCTCGCGTACCGAGCCAGCACGTCGGGCCGATCGCGCACGGGGTCGAAGGTGATCGTCAACAGCACCAGATCCCGGCCGAGCCGCTCCTTGAAGCGCTTCTGCAGCACGCCGAAGTTGTTGACGACCCGCAGGCAGAAATCCGGCAGCTGGCATGTCGTGTACATGAAGTTGACCGCGACCACCTTCCCGCGAAACTGCGAGAGCGCCATCTCGCGAGACTTCTGATCGGTCAACCTGAAATCGGGCACCGGATCGCCCACGCCGACCGCTTTCGCGGCGCCGCCGCCCCCAATCTGTTTGAGGAGCGACAGGCGCCGGGCGGCGAGCGGGTCCTGTTCGACGCCCTGATAGCGGCGAATCCGGACGGCCTCGGCGTACGACGAGCCCTTCTCGACAACCAGCGTGAACTCGACGATCGCACCCCGCACGACGCCCGTGAGCTCCGTGGCGTCGCGGACCTCGAAGGGCATGCTCATCGCCTCCATGAAGCCGGGAATGCTCTCGATGGACGCGACGAATGTCCGGCGGGCCGCGTCGATTTCGAGCACCATGCCGGTGACGCTGTAGCGCTCGCCGGCCCAGGCGGGATGAGCGAACGCCAAGAGGAAGCTGAGCAGCGCGAGCCCAACGGCGCGTCCCATCATCATCATCAGGGAGCCCTCCTGCCACCCAGGCGGAGCGGTTCCCGTTTCAGCGGCGTGTAGCGATCGGCGAGCTCGTCGATCTGCAGCCACTGGTTCCGGCCGACGTTCGAGAAGCGCTGCCGCGTGTCGGTCGTGGGCCACCAGACCTCCACTTCGGCGATCTTCGCTGACCTCCCGAGGCCGATGTGCTGCAGCAAGGGAGAGGCGCCAAACGATCCCCCCGTCCCGACGGTCCGATGGATCGCGCGCCGCTGACCTTTCTCGTCCTCGACCGTCACCTTGATGCGCGCGCCGACGGCCGTCCGGTTCGACTTCACCCCGACGAGCTTCAGCGCGATCCAGTCGTTGCCGTGGCCGGGATTCTCGAAGAGACGGATCGCGTGGCGGTCTCCGGGCGTCATGCCGCCCACCTCGAAGACGATGTCCTCGTCGCCGTCGTGGTCGAGGTCGGCGAAGGCCACCCCGTGCCCTCTGTGGAGCTCGCCCGTTCCGGACGCGGCCGTGACGTTGACGAAGGCACGCCCGTCCTTGTTGCGGAGCAGCGCGCTGCCGGCCAGGGCGCCGTACGACGGGTTGCCGGTGCCAAGATACATATCCAGGAATCCGTCGTTGTCGATGTCGCCGAAGTTCGCCCCCATGGGCATCAGGGGCTTGTCGAGGCCGGCTTCGACCGACACGTCACGGAACGATCCGTCGCCGAGGTTTCTGTACAACTTCATCGTCGTGCCGTTGTGCGGCATGCCGAGGTAATCGCGCGCCAGGTCGTCGAGCGATGCGACGTAGCTCGTCACGAACAGATCCTGCCAGCCGTCGTTGTTGTAGTCGAAAAACCACGTCGCGAACCCTTGCGGCGTCCCGAAGACCCGTGCGGCGGCCGACAGCTCCGTGAATGTGCCGTCGTGATTGTTGCGGTACAGGAAATTCGTTCCGCCGTAATTCGAGACGTAGAGGTCGGGATAGCGATCGTTGTCGTAGTCGACCGACACGACGCCCTTGGTGAACGCGGTACGGTCCACGCCGGCGGCTTTGGCGATGTCCTCGAACGTGCCGTCGCGCTTGTTCCGGAACAACTGGGCCGGCCCATTCTCGACGCCGACGAACAGATCGAGAAAGCCGTCGTTGTCGACGTCGGTCCAGACGGCGGTCTGCGTGGTCGTCGGCGCCGCGAGGCCGCTTGCGGCCGTCACGTCGGTGAACGTTCCGTCGCAATTGTTCCGCAGGAGGGACTTGCGCTGCGCCAGGTCTTCCCAGCCCCCGCGCAGGATGACAATGTCGGAGCAGCCATCGTTGTTGTAGTCGCCGTGCACCGCGTTCAACCCGCCCAACTGGGCGACGAGACCGGCCTCCGTCGTCCGGTCGGTGAAGGTGCCGTTCCCGTTGTTGCCGAGCAGGCGCATGGCGCCGCACTTGTCGGCCGTGGTCGTGACGACGTCGAAGCGGCCGGTGTTGCGGAAGTCCTCGACGAGGGCGCCGCCGGCCGATCCGAAGCTGATGAGGCCGGCCTGCGGCGCGACGTCGCGGAACCGTCCGACATCCTCGGTGGACTGAAATGCGGAAGGCGGAATCAGATACTTCTGCGGAACCTTGTCCGGGTACGCTCCGAGCACGGTGTAGGCGAGGTTCAACAGCCATCTCACCTCGAGCTCGTCGGGTTTCTGCTCGAGGTAGCGGAGGAAGTGATCGACGGCCTTTGCGGCATCGGTGCTCCGGGCGTACGACTGCCCGGGCCGGTGATGGAGCAGACAGAAATCACCGGGCGTCGCGAACGCGTCGTTGTCCATCCCGGCCTTGTGGAGGTACGCGATGCCGAGGGCTTCCTCCATCTGCAGCGCGCCGGCCGGAACCTGAGCGACGGCAATCGCACCCGCTTGCTGGAACCGGGCGATCGCGCGGTCCATCAGTCCTTCGAAGGCGTCGAGCTGCCCCAGGCCGAAGTGGAGCTGCATCACGTCGAGCGGGAGGGAGGCCGAGGCGGTCTGGCCTTCCCGGGACAAGAACGTCTCGACCGCCGAGCGGGTGGCCGCGAGCGCCTGCGTCCGCGCCTCGCAGATCGTACGGGGATCCATGTTCCAGCCGGGCGCCTTGGCGAACGACTCGAGGCTGACCCGCGCCTCGGTGAACCCGCTCACGTCGTACATGTATTTCACGGCCCCCGAAGACGCGAGGGCGGGAGTGACAGTCGCGGCGCCAGTGGAGGGGTCGTCCTCCTCCACTTTCACGATCGCAAACCCCGTCGGGATTCGGACCACGGGCGCGAGGTTGCCCGGCAAGACGCCCTGCACGGCGCGCCTCACCTCCGGACGCAGCTGCGACAGCGTCACCTTGCCGAGCCAGCCCCCGCCGTCCGCGCCCGGCCCGGTGGACTCGGTCTTCGCCAGCGCGGCAAAGCTCTCGCCGCTGTTCAGCCGCTCGACGATCCGCTGGGCGGCTTCGGCCGAGCTCACGACGATCATCCGCAGCGTCAGTGCCTCGGCCGGGTCCTGAGCGGACCCGGCAGCGTGACCGGAATCGATCAGAAGCGCGATGGCCGCGGTCAACGAGGCCGCGATCGACAAACGTGCGCGCGATCTCATGGAGCCCGGCCAGTCTAATCACTGAGGAGGCGTGTGTCCACGCGCGCTTCCCTGCCGAGGCGCGAAGCGCCGAGGTCCCTTCGAAGCGAGTGCGCCCTCATCAGAAAAGACATAGAGTTCCGCCAAGTGCTGTGCGATCCTGCGGTGGCGCGCCGGGCGCGGGCCCGAGCCCCGGACCGGCCTTCGCAGACGGAATACGGCCATGGCCCACGAGGCAGACGTGATGATTGACGAGAAAGCCGCCGCGACACGCCAGTCGGTATCGGAGGCGGAAATCGCGAAGCGTTATTTTGGAAGCTTCGCCGACGACTACCACGAAGCGTTTCAGGGCGCCGGCCAGTCGTTCCTCCATCGCACGATCAACAGGATGTTCCGGCGGCGCACGTTCGAGCGGCGGACGGAGGACGTCGAAGCCGTGCTCCGCGCGTTCGGCGTGTCCGGCAAGCAGGTCATCGATATCGGGTGCGGATCCGGGGAGGTCTCGCTGGTCGCCGCGCGGCTCGGCGCCTCCGTCGTCGGCCTCGACATCGTCGAGGACATGGTGCGCATCGCGCGGCAGGAGGCGGCCCGCGCCGGACTCGGCGCGCGCACCGAGTTCCGCGTTTTCAACATGGTGAACGAGGACGTGCCGTCCGCGGACGTGAGCCTCATGGTCGGTGTCATCGAGTACTACCGCGACATCGACTGGCTGCTGAAAAAGGTCGCCGCCTCCACCAGGGAACTGCTCGTGATCGTCGACACGCGCGGCCCGCTGTGGCGGCGGACGCTTCGCTACGCGCTCGCCAGCATGAAGCAGTTCAACCTCTACTACCATCCGCCCGACAGCGTCGCGGCTGCCGTCACCCGCCAGGGCTTCGAGGAGTTCGAGCGGAAGGCCGGCCACTCCTACACGCTTTTCGCGTTTCGACGCCGGGACGTGGCGCGCTGATGCACCGGCTCGTCCTTTCGGTGGACCTCGACGAGTGGTATCACTCGCGGCGGTGGGTCGACGGACGGCAGGCGCACGGCGTCGTCGACAACCGCGAGCTGTTTCAGCGGCTGTACGGCGCGGACCGGCCGGCCGGCGAGATCATCGCCCCGGCCCGCGCGCTGCTGGATCTGTTCCGCCGTCACGGCGTGCGGGCGACGTTCTTCGTGCTCGGCGAAATCGCGCAGTACTATCCGGATCTGGTTCGGGAAATCGCCGGCGAGGGGCACGAGATCGCGTCGCACGGGTTGATTCACGTGGACATGCGCGTGCTGGGGCCCGAGCGGTTCGAGCAGAACCTCGCGGAGTCGGCGGAGCTCCTCGAGCGTCTGGCGGGTGCGCGCCCTGTCGGCTACCGCGCCCCCAATCTCGTGTACGAGTCCTGGGCGACGGCGATCCTGGAACGGCAGGGATTTCTCTACGACGCCAGCGTCTGCCCGTCGCGATCGATCGGCGGCAAATACAAAGGGTGGCTGCGCGCCCCGACGGTGCCGTACCACCCGAGCTACGAGAACATCGCCGAACGTGGCGACGCCGCGCTCGTCGAGTTGCCGCTGCCGGTGTTCCCGGGGCTGCGAATCGCCGCCGGTTCCAGCATCATCACGCGCATCATCGGGTTTCACTGGACGCGCATCGCCCTCCTGTCCGCGCTGCGGCAGGGGGACACGAGCTACTACATGCATCCGTGGGAGTTCGGAGCGCGGCCGCGCGTGGACGGCCACTGGCTGCGCAACCGGATCTTCCTGCGGCGGATGGGCCCGTGGCTGCTCCACCGCATGGATCGCCTGCTGACGGCGCATCGAGCGCGGATCATCACGGCCGGCGAGGCCGTGCACCGGCTCGCCGGCGCGACAGCGCAGCCGGCGCTGGCGGGGCACTCGGCCTCGTCATCCTGACGGCAACTTCGGTGGTGTCCGGCTTCCCGCCTCCGCTCCAATCGTTGTGCGCGGAGCTACGGCGGGCAGGCAGCCGGACCAGAATGCCGATCACTCCCGGCCACCGGTTCGCATGGATTCCCAATGAGCGCTCTTCGCTTCTCGAAGCCCGTCCTCGCCGCCATTCACGAGAGCCGGATCCTCGGCATCCGCGCCGGCATCCGGCCGCACCGGTTCATCGGCATCTGGGCGGTCGTGATTGACGGGCGCGTCTTCGTCCGGCCGTGGAACGACAAGCCCGGCGGGTGGTACCGCGCATTCCGGGAGGAGCCGCGCGGCCGGATTCACATCCCGCCGGGCCGCGAGATTCCGGTGCGCGCCAGACAGGTTCGAGGCGAGCGCCTGATCGACGCGGTCGATCGGGCCTACGCGGAGAAATACATCACGCCGGCAGCACGCAAGTACGTGGCCGGTTTTCGGTCGATCAAGCGGCGGAAGACGACGACCGAGCTGCTGCCGCGCTGATCCAGTTCCCGACGCACGTGCCGGCACAACAAGGAGCGCCGCCATGGAGGCCCTGGTCCAGACGAACAACCGAGGCCGGCTGAGCATCATCTCGTGCGACTCGGGCCGCGCCTTCGCGACCGGGCTGGCCGAGGCGCTCTCCCGGATCATCCTCGAGGCCGACGGGGCCGCGCAGGCGGTCGTTCGCGACTCCGAGGAAGTCCGCTTCGCGAACGGCGAGACCAAGACGGTGATCCGCGAGAGCATCCGGGGAGACGACGTCTACGTCGTCCAGTGCATCGACGATCCGCTGTCGTCGAGAAGCGTGAACGACAACCTGATGGCGCTGCTGACGGCCGTCAACGCTGTCTATCAGAGCGACCCGGACTCCATCACCGCCGTCATCCCGCAGTTTCCGTACGCGCGGCAGGATCGCAAGCGGGCGCGCGAGCCGATCACGGCGCGCGTGGTGGCGGCGGCGCTCGAGGACGTCGGCGCCGGCCGCATCATCACCCTCGACATCCACGCGCCGGCAATCGAGGGCTTCTTCCGGCGCGCCGTCCTCGAGAACCTGCACGCCTCGAAGGAAATCATCGCGTTTCTTCGCCGCACGATTCCGCTCGATCTCCTGTGCGTCGTGGCGCCCGACACCGGCCGGGCGCAGATGGCGCGCCTCTACTCGCGGGCGCTGAACTGCGACTTCGCCGTGGCGGACAAGGCCCGCAACTACGCCGCCCCGTCAGCCATCGAGAGCATGCGCCTGGTCGGCGACGTCGCCGGACGGCGGGTGATCATCCCGGACGACATGGTGGCAACCGGCCAGACGCTGCTCAACAGCTGCCGGCTCGTGCTCGACAAGGGCGCGTCCGACGTCTACGTGATCTGCTCGCATCCGTTCTTCAACGGCGACGCCGTCGAGAGGCTCGATCGCGGCTTTCAAGACGGTCTGTTCAAGATGATCGTCGGCACCGACGCCGTGTGGCGTGGCAGCGACTTCGCCCGCGAGCATCCGTGGTACCGGGAGGTGTCGCTGATGGGGCTGTTCGCGAGCGTGATTTTCAACATCAACCGGCGGCGATCGGTCACGAAGCTGCTCGACCGATGAGGCGCGCCGTTTCAGAAACAACTCAAAGCGGGTAGCGGGGAGCGGGAAGCGGGAAGCGCCCGCCGTCGCTTGTCGCGCGATGAACACGGGCGACAAGCTTTGGCGCGGCCGCGCCGAAGCGCGCTGAGTTTCTGGACGCGCGGAGGCGGGGGGAGCGGGAAGCCCGCTCAGTGCAGCAGGCCGAGCACAATCTCCAGCGCGATCAGGATGATCACGACCCACTCGAGCGCTTCCATGCGGATGTGGGCCGCGCGATCGGACAGTTTCTGGTAGATGCTCTCGATCGTGGCGAGCTTCCGGCTGATGATCGCGTCCAGCTCACCGAGCTGAAACCGCCGTGCGGCAAGCCGGTAGATGCGGGCGAGGTATTCTTCGCCGAAGACTTTCAGCGCGTTCGAGACCCGCTCCAGCAGAACCGCGCTCTCGAGCTGCAGCTCCGCCACCTGGCGCACGTCGCCGCCCGCCGCGCTCGGCCAGAAGGCCCGCCACCCCGGCCGCCGGCTCAACAACTGGTAGGAACGCTCGATCGCGTCGTCCATTTGAAGGTCCAGCCAGCGCATTTCGAGCAGCTGGACGTTGGCGAACTCCAGGACCGCGCGAACGTCTTCGGGATCCGGATCGATCACGAAGGCGCCATCCCAGTCGACGATCGTCAGATCGGATGGACCGAACGAAATCCGCACCTCGGTCGCGTTCGCGACCTCTTCCGGAGAGAGCTCCCCGGCGTCGGGCTGCAGGATCTGGGCGATCAACGCCGCGTGCCGGACACAGAACTCGGTGACCGTCGTCCCCTGGGGCGCCTCTCGCAGACCGAAAATCGTGTAGTCCTCGGTGAGGTTCGCCACGTGGAGCTTTACGACCGCACTACCCGCCGAACGCAGCAGGCCGTCTACCTTCTGCCGGGCGTCTTCGCGGAGCTGCTTGTCCTGCTGGAGTGAGACGCTGGCCTCGCGAAGTTCGTCGAGACCGCCGTCAACGGGAAGACTGTAGGCGACCGACGCCGCCCCGAAGTCGAACAGCACCAGGTCCACGACGGCATCGGTCCGCCATCGTCCAACCGTCAGACGAGGGCCCTCGAGGCTGACCCGAAGCGGCGCGGGCCGGTACTGAAACAACGACGTGGCGCGCCCGCGGTGGCGGAACGCCGGGCGCTCCGCACCGGCCAGCACTCGCTCGATTTGGTCGAGGTCGATCGACTGGGCGACTTCGAACGTGAAGATCGGATGAATCTCAGGCATGTTCAGCCCGAATTAGTTCTGTCCTACAGCTTGGGCGAATCACAGAGACGTCACACGCGCGCACGTACTACCGACACGCCAACTTTACTGTCAATTGTCAGGGACGAGACTCCTCTGTCGCCTCCAAACCCTACATTCACGAGGTCTCTCGCGACACGACTCGAACTGGTTTCAAAACGCGTGCGGGTTTTGACACTGCCTGTCGCGAACCTGTCGAGAGGAGAACCACGTGAAGCATCTACTCCGCTGGATAGTCCTCATCGTCCTGTGTGTGCTCCCCATGGCGACGCCGGCAACAGCGGGCCAATCCGCGGCCCCTGCCGCGCGTTCCGTGCGCACCGGAGTGGAGACGCCCGGCTCGCTTCAAGGCACGGCCGCGGACAGCAGCGGCGCGCGGTTGCCTGGAGTGACGGTCCAGCTCGTCCGCAAAGCGGCTGACACCCGTCCCCTCGACTCCACGACGACCGATGCGGACGGGGTCTTCCGATTCACGTCGGTCCGGCCGGGCGAGTACATCGTGCGGTTCGTCCTCCAGGGCTTTTCGCAGACGCAGTCCCCGGTCCGCATCGACACAGGCGAGCCCGCGACAGTCGCGGCCACGCTCGAGGTCGCCGGGCTGAGCGAGAGCGTTCAAGTCCGGGCATCGGAGATCGTGCTGGAGGCCGCCACGGCCACGCAGTCGGCGAGGCTTGTCGAACGAGGCGCTGAACGCCCTGCCGACCGCCTCGCGAAACTATACCCACGTCATCGTCGCGGAAGCGGGCGTCAACGCTCCGCTGCCGGATCGGACCGGCAAGGGCCTCAACATCGCGACCACGCCGGGCGCACAGGGCGACGACGCGTCGCAGTCGCTCAATCCCAGCGTGAACGGCGCGCGGCCGACGAACAACGGGCTGCGGATCAACGGCGTCGACGCGACCAACATGCTCAACGCCGGCGGCGGACTGGGGAACAACGTCGGCATTCCGCTCGAGGCCCTCGACGAAGTGCGAGGTGCAGACGGCGTTGCCGTCCGCGGCGCGCGGGCGAAACGGCGGCGGCAACGTCGACCTCGTCACCCGGTCGGGGGCCGATCGCTTCTCCGGCTCGGCCGGCTACTACTTTCAGCACGAGAAGCTCAACGCGAACGAGTTCTTCCTGAACCGCGCCGCCGTGGACAAGCCGGAGTTCCGCCGCAACGACACGACCGTCACGCTCGGCGGCCCGATGCGGCGGGGCCGCACGTTCTTCTTCGGGGCGGCCCAGCGCCAGGGCTTCAAGTCCGGCTATGCGTCGAATGCCAACGCCGCGACCGGCTTGCCCACGGGGCTGACCGATCTGCGCACCGCGGACACGATCGCGGCCGTCGCGAACGAATGGATGCGAACCGGCGTGCAGGACGATCCCCTGTTCGCCGCGAACTTCATGAACGCCCTGCGCGCCTTTCCCGCGGAGCAGCAGGCCGGGCTCATCGCGACGTTCTACGCGGATCCGGCGCGGCTCGTGTTCCGCGAGCTGACGCCCGCCGACATCCATCCGGTGGCGCTCAACATCCTGAACACGAAGCGCGACGGGAAACTGCTGATTCCCTCGCCGACGTCGGCCCAGCCGGTGCTCCGCGGCAACGGGACATTCGGCCGCGAGTATCTCCAGCAGCAGGTCATCCCGACCGAGCTTCGGGCATTCTCCGGCTTCGGATCGATCCAGCATCGCGCCGGTTCGTCGAACCAGACGCGCGCGACGCTGACCAGATCGAACCAGGACGTGGACGAAGCCTTCGGCTGGGCCGACGCGTCGCCCTCTCCGACGTTCGGGAAAACGCCCGCATGGCTCGGCAGCCTCTCGAACACGCACACGTTCGGCTCGCGTCTCCTGCACGAGGTCGGCATCGGGTACTTCGACCTGCAGAACACGCGCATCTCGAAGCACCGCGACATCTTCAACTCGACGCTCGGCATCTACAACCCGCTCGAGCACGGGATCGGCGGCCTCGCGGCGCTCATGCCGACGATCGACATCAGCACGCAGCGCAACTCCGGCGGGATCGGCAACGCCTGGGACTTCTTCGACGTCCAGCGCCTGTGGAGCGTCTCGGATCGCTGTCGCTCGTCACCGGGCAGCCACACCGTCCAGGCCGGGTTCGAGTACCGGCGGATCAATCTGACCGGCGAGTACATGGCCCGCACGAACGGAGACCTCGACTATGACAACTGGGTCTTCTTCTTCACCGGGCATGGCGCGGCCGGCGGCGGATCCGATCTCGATCAGGGGGACACGCGGCGCGACTTCCTCGCCAACGACATCGGCGGGTTCGTGCAGGACGACTGGCACGTCGGCGGCGGCCTGACCGTCAACGCCGGCCTGCGCTACGACATCTACGGGAACTTCAGCGAGCGCAACGGACGCATCGGCAACTACTACCTCCCCGACGCGGCGGCCGCGCTGGGCGTCCAGCCGGGATTTCAGGTGCCTGCCAACGCGCCGTTCTTCCAGCCCGATTTCACGCCGCTGGCCATCGGTCTGGTCGTCGATCCCGGGACCCGAATCGACCTGAGCCAGATTCACGAGGCGAAGTACGAATCGACGGTGAAGGGCGACTACAACAACATCGCGCCGCGCATCGGCCTGGCGTGGCACCCGTCGTTCGCGCCGAAGTTCGTCGTGCGCGGAGGGTGGGGCGTGTACTACGAGCGGACCGGGGCCAGCCACAAGAAGGACCTGCAGCTCGCCGCGCCGTTCTTCATCCTGCAGAACGTGCCTGCGCCGCCGGACATGGCCGATCCGTACCCGCGGCTCAACGTCAACCCGTTTCAGATTCCGCTCAACGTCCGCATCGCCCGCGACGCCAACGGCGCCGCGCGCTGGTTGAAGGAGGACGGAACGCCGTTCCCCGCCTCCTCGCCGTTCAACGCCAAGAGCAAGTCTTCGTCGATCCGCAGATCCGCACGCCGTACCTGCAGCAGTGGACGACGAACGTGCAGTACGAAGTGCGGCGAGGGCTGATCCTCGACGTGGGTTACGTGGGATCGCGGGGCGTGGGCCTGCTCGGCAAGGTCAACCTGGCGGTGCCGCTCGACCCGCGGGTCACGCCGGTCAACGGCTTCACCGACATCTACGACCAGCTTGGACGCCTGATCAACCCGGACTTCTTCGTCCCCGCCGAATTCCTCGGCCTGAATCGCAACGGCGGATTCCAGCAGCTCACCAACGTCGGCCGTTCCACCTATCACAGCCTGCAGGCCAAGGTGCGGGCGAACGCGGGGTCCGCATTCATCGCCAACGTCGCCTACACCCTGAGCCATTCGATGGACACGCTCTCTTCCGACGGCGGCCTCGTCGAGCACGATCCCACGCGGCCCGAGAACAACTTCGGACCGTCTGACTACGATCGGACCCATCGGTTGACGACGAGCTTCGTCGTGAATGTCCCGGCCGCCGGATCCGACGGCTCCCTCGTGCACGCCCTCACCGGGAACTGGAACCTGTCGGGAATCCTGACCTACCAGTCGGGGACGCCGTTCTCGGTGCTCGGGGCGCCCACGCGGAACGCCTTCTTCGCGCAGCCCGGCCGCGTGCGCGTCAGCTTCGCCCCCGGCATGACCGTGGACGACGCCAACCTCTCGGGGCGCGTGCAGGATCGGCTGGATGCGTACTTCAACGTGGCCGCGTTCCAGGATTCGCTGGATCAGTGGGGGAACACGGGGCGCAACATCCTGCGCGGTCCTTCTCAAGTGCAACTCGACATGACCATCGGCAGGACCTTCCCGTTCTCCGCCCGTCAGCGTCTCGAAGTTCGATGGGAGGTCTACAACGCCCTCAACACGCCGGTCTTCAACAACCCGGCTTCGACGTTCGCCGCCAACGGCCCCGGCACGGCCGGCCGCATCACCTCGACCACCGGCGGCCCTCGAACGATGCAGCTCGCCGCGCGTTTCATGTTCTGAGAGACACGACATGCCATCGAACGCGACTCGTACGATCGCTGCGGTCCTGACCGTGCTCTTCTTTGCGGCGGCCGTTCTCCTGTCCCAGGCGCCGCAACCCGGGGCCCCCGGCGCGCGGTCTGGGCGCGCTGGGGTGGAGTCCAAGGTAGAACCGTCGAGGGGCGTGACCGACCCTGGCGTGATCACCACGGGGCAGGCCATCACGCCGGCCGGCGTTCAGAGCGTCTTCGACGGCCGGGTGTACGGCGTGACGTTCGGCGCCACTGATGCGGACCTGTGGGTGCTGACCGGTCGAACGCGCGCCGGCCGCACCGAAGTGTACCGGCTCGATTGGCTCGAGAATCGCTCGCGAGGCCGATGGGAGCTCGACGGCACCGCGGCACTTCAGGGACTGGTGTTCGATCCGGTTCGCAAGAGCCCGCTGGTCGGACTCACCGTTCCGCCCAGGGCCGCCGGCAACCGGGCCGGCGGCGCGGTGCAACTGCTGCAGCACGACGGCACGTCCTTCGTCCCACTTGCCCCAGACTTGGGACGCCACCTGGCCGGCGCTCCAGCGCTCGCGCGCACTGGTCCCGGCGGACGCGCCGTCGTCCCACTTGTGTTCGACAACGCCCTGGCGATCCTCGATGCGGAAACGGGCCGGGTGGCAGGCCGCGTCAAGACGGGCGGTGTTGCGCCGTTCGGAGCGGTGATCAGCAACGATGGCCGGTCGGCGTGGGTCAGCAACTGGGGTGGACGCTGGCCGAAGGATGGCGACGTCACGCTTCCCACAGGCCTGGCATCCGGCGCCGATCGTGTCGTCGTGGACGAGCGCGGCATCGCGTCCACGGGCACGATCGCGCGCATCGACCTGGACGCGCAGCAGGTGACGGACACGATTGACGTGGGGCTTCACCCGACCGCGATGGCGCACGACGAGGCGCGCCGGCGGCTGTTCGTGGCGAACGCCAACGCCGATTCGATCTCGGTCATCGACACGTCGGCGCGCAAGGTCGTCTCCACCATCCGTCTCGAGCCGTTCGGGTTGGCGCTCAAGGGAGCGGCGCCCACCGCGCTGGCCGTGAGCCCGGACGGCGCGACGCTGTTCGTCGCGCTTGGAGGCCTCAACGGCGTCGCCATGGTGGACGTGGCCAAGCAGGCGATCCTCGGCCTGATTCCAACCGGCTGGTATCCAAATCACCTGGCGCTGAACGACACCGGCACAAAGCTCGCGATTGCGACGCTTCTGGGGGCCGGTTCCGGACACCGGGGACAGCCGCAGCAGCGGTTCGTCCACTCGTACAGAGGCTCCGTGAGCGTCGTGCCGGTTCCCGACGCCGCCCAGCTCGATAGCTACACGACCGCGGTCGCCGAGAACAACCGCATCGCCACGGCGCGACAGCAGCTCTCGACGAGCCAGGCGCGCGCCGCGGCGCCGCTGCCGGTGCCGAGGCGCGCCGGCGATCCGTCGCTCATCGAGCACGTCGTGTACATCATCAAGGAGAACCGCACGTACGATCAGTTGTTCGGGGACCTTCCCAGGGGCAACGGTGATCCGTCGCTGGTGATGTTCGGTGAAGACGTCACCGCCAACCACCGCAAGCTTGCGACCGAGTTCGTGCTCCTGGACAACTTCTACGCGACCGGCGGCAATTCCGGCGACGGTCACCAGTGGGTGACGCAGGCCAGCGAGACGAGCTACGCGCTGTGGCCGGGCTACGTCGGACGAAGTTATCCGTTCGACGGCACCGATCCGATCGCCTACGCCAGCTCGGGCTTCCTCTGGGACCTCGCGCGCGCGCGCGGGAAGACCGTGAAGGTGTACGGCGAATACGCCGGCCGGCTTCCGGAGAACGATCTCACCGAGCGCTCGCGGCTGCTGGATCGATGGCAGAAGGGGGACGACCTGTCACGGCACTGGAACATCACCGCGCCGCTTGCGCCGCTCAACGAGGTGCTCGCGAAGAACTACCCGCCCTACTCGCAGTCGGTCCCCGATGTGGTCCGCGCGCAGATCTTCCTGAAGGACCTCGCGGAGTGGACAGCTCGAGGGGTGATGCCCAACCTGGTGATCGCGCAGCTTCCGAGCGACCACACACGCGGCGCCACGGCGGACTACTCGACCCCCAAGGCGATGGTGGCCGACAACGACCTGGCGCTCGGGCAGATCGTCGAGGCGTTGTCGAAGAGCCCGTTCTGGCCGAAGATGGCGATCCTCGTCGTCGAAGACGATGCGCAGAACGGCGTGGATCACGTAGACGGGCATCGCACGGTCGCGCTCGCGATCTCCCCGTACATCCGCCGCGGCGGGGTTGATTCGACGTTCTACGCGCACCAGAGCATGGTGAAGACGATCGAGCTGATGCTCGGGCTGCCGACGCTGTCGCTCTTCGATCTCATCGCGACCGACATGCGCGCCAGCTTTGCGACGACGGCCGACCTCCGGCCGTACACCGCCGTGAAGCCGAAACAGTCGCTGTTCGAGCGCAACCCGATCGCGAGCGCCATGTCGGGCCCGCTGCGGAGAGCGGCTGAAGAAACGGCGCGCATGCGATTCGATGTCCCCGACGCCGCGCCGACCGATCGCTTGAACCGGATCGTGTGGGGGCTGGTCCGTGGGTGGCGGGAGCCCTATCCGCCGGTCAGAACCGCCGTGTTCTCGCCGTACGCGATCGACCTGGATGACGAGGAGCGCGAGCGGAAGAAATAGCGCGTGACGCTCAGACGCCGACTCGCGTCCGCTAAAGCCCTGCGCTACTCCAACGGCGCGTAACCAGCAGTGAGTGGACGGCGGGCGTCACGACGCCCGATGCCGTTGGCGTCAGGCTTCGACGCAGGAACGTTCCGCCCGCGGTTTCGACGAGGAAGCCGTGCCGAGCCAGGCCCTTCAGCGCCGCTTCGCACAGATCGCGCGGGAGCCCCAGCAGTCTGCGCGTTTGCGCCTCGGTGAGACTCAGCCCCGGCATCTCCAGATACTCCCGCTCGATTCGCCACTGCGCCTGCGTAACCTGGTGCTGATCCATCGTGGCCTCCGGGGACCACGATAGATCTGCCGCACGACGAGCGCGTCAACGACGTGGAACATCGGTATCACGATCGTGCGCCGGGGGACTTCGGCACAGCCTTCCCTCGAGCCGCCACGCGCGCAAGACCCTCGCACCCGAGACGATCGCCGGCGTCGCAGGCGCGTTGATAGTACGCAGCCGCGCGGACCGGATCGGCCACGACCTGGCCACCGTTCTCGAACAACCTTCCGGCGAGCCGGCAGCCGAGGGCATGCCGTTTGCCGCAGAGGGCATCGAGGATCGGAACAAGCTCGGCACAAAAAACGGAATGCGTATCCGGACACGTGACGACCCTCGCCTCCAGGTCGAGAGCGGACATTCTCTCCGCAACGAGCACCAGCGTGGATTGCAGCCCTGCCGGGGCGGCCGGTGCGCGCGCGTCGCCGCCTGGCTTCGCCCTCGCAATCGTGTCCAGCAACTCCTGCGCCTCTCGGCGATCGGCGTCGGTCTCGGCGAGCGCCAACGCGGCCTGGGCGTCGGGGCGCGCCTCGGCGGGCTTGCCCTGGCGGATCAGCACGCGGGCGGCGCGGAGGCGATGGTGGGCCTCCCTCGGCTCGATGGAGATGGCCCGCCGGATCAACCCCATGGGATCGCCGGTCCCGAGAGCCGCCCTCGTCTCGCCGAGCCAGGAGTACGCGGCTGCGTACCGGCTGTTCAAGCTGATCGCCTTGGCCAGGTGCTTTTCGATCTCGGCGAGCGTCTCGCGCGAGGGGCTGGGCTGCCACGTCAGCGACGCGAGACGATAGTGCGCGAACGCGCTGGTCGATCCGAGCTCGGCGGCCTTCGCGTACGCCGCTTTCGCTTCGTCGCGCTTCTCCTCTCGATCGAACAGCACGCCCTCGGCCGCATAGCTGCCCGCGGCATTCGCGTCGGCCTTCCGCGCTTCGGCGATGGCGGCGCGCGCCTCCACCGGACGATTCATGGCTGCGTGAAACGAGGCGCGGACCGATGCGGACTCCGCCGGCGGCAATGCGCGCACGGGGAACCGCTCGCGCTCGACGCCGACGTCGACGTTGATCCGGCGGTAGGTGAAGAGGCTGCGCTGGAAGTAGCTGCGGAACGGTCCTTCGAGCGCTTCGACCGGGCCGAGGGTCTCGGCGAACGCCGCCGAAGCGTCCGTGCCGCCGCTCACGAGCTTCGCGTACGCATCGAGCTTCGTCAGCGCGCCTCCGTTCCTCGCCGAACATGAGGAAGTGCACGAACGCCCAGGTCTGGGCGTCGAAGACTTCCCGGCGATCGGCCTCGACGACCTCCGGAGACCGGCGCGTCATGGCCAGCAGCTTCGGCAACGGCAGCAGGGGGCGCTCGCGCAGGATCTCGAGCTGCCACGGAATCGGCGCGCCGAGCAGGAGGTGATCGTCCCGGACGATGGTGTTGCTCAACACATCGCTGAAGCCGATGCTGGAACCAGAGCGGCAGCTCGCGATCGATGCTCTGAGCCAGCACCAGATTGACGTACGCGTAGTAGGCGGTGATGTACGGGTTGACGGTCCCGGCGTGGTCCACTTCGACGTCGGCCCGTATGGCCAGGTAGTGGTTATCAGGGCCAGTGACCCAGATGCTGGCGGGACGGATCGACCGCCGCTGCCTCCCGGTACTGCGGTGCGAGCGCCCGCAGGCTGTTCTCGTCTTTCGCCGCGATCACGCTGAGCGGCTTGTTCAGGTCCGCCCGCGCCCATGACCACAAGGCCGTTGTCGCGCTGCGGACCTGCTCGAGCTGCCACGCGAGCTTGCGGGCGCTCCTCTCGCTGGCGTTCGAGACGACCGTGAAGTGCGGGCTCTTCACCTCGATCCATTTATCCGCCGCGGCCACCCTGACGGCCGGCCACGCAGCCAGGACGGCCGCGATGAGAGCCGCTGAGACGGCAACTCCCGCTCCGCCCTTCAGCCGCAGCGGCGTGAGCACTCGTGGGCTATCTGGCATCTCTCTTACCTCATCGAGAGCTCTGGAGCCACCCCGCTCTCAGGGCACTACATCACTTCGCCGCGTTCGTCGCCCCGGGAGCTGGGATTGAACTCATCCGCTCTGGGCCCGGTGGCCGGGGGCTTGGATCGGGCGCGCGTCCATCGCCGGCGGCCGGCCGGCTCGACGCCGAAAGCCGACGCGACGGCATCGTCCTGGGGGCCGCTCGCAATCGGATCGCTTGCCGGCCCCGCGGCCGGCGTGCCCCTGCGGTCCTGATGAAGTTCCTCAGCTTCGAGATCCCGCCGCTCATCCGCCGTCGTGTCTCGTTCTTTCATGATGTGCCTCCCGTTCGACCAGACGCTCGGAACTCATGATGACGGATCCGCATTTCATCTTCGTAACGTTTATTGAGACGAAAGCAATTCGCTTGTCTCGATCGAGCAGCTCGGCCTTTCGCGGTGGCGATCAGCGCTCGCCACCGCGGCCGGCGGCGGGCGCAGGTCTCGGCAGCGGCACGCCGGGCACCTTCTTGCCGAGCTCGAAATCCGATGCGCGCAGCCCTTTGCGAAAGCCGTCGAAGCCGTAGAACGACGGGACGTACTCGTCGACGTACGTGACGTCGGCTTTCTGCGGGACGTCGAGGCCGAGTCCCCAGTACACGCCGTTGACCACGAGCCGGCGGAGTCCTTCGTTCTCGAGATCGGTGGCCGATCCCATCGTCGTCGTCAAAATCCGGTTCGTGGTGCCGTTGGCGTTCTTGTTCATGCGCGTCCACACCACGGGCATGGCCGGATCGTTGACGCCTTGCTCGACCTTGTCGGTGGCGCGCCTCTTCACGTAGTCGGCGGGCGCCGCGTCGGGCGTCATTCCCTTCAGCACCACGCCGCGCACGAGAATGGTCGCATCGGACGGAGGATAGGCCTCGTACACGTCCGTGTCGCCGAAGAGGCCGGCGACGCCGCGAAGCAGGGGATTCTCGCGTTGCGACGCTTCGATCGCGCCGCGCGTGGCCTCGACCTTGTGCCGCCCCCAGTGCGTGAGCCACGTCTCGCCGAGCACGCGCTTGCCGAATCCCCCCTCGTTGTTGTAGTTCCACGTCTCCCACGGGCTCCCTTTCGGGAACCCGTTGAACGCGTGCGTGCTGGTCCGCAGCGCGACGATGGGCTTCCCGGACTGCAGCAGCTTGTCGAAGCGCGCCATGTCTTCGTCCGGCCAGGCGCGGAAGCGGAGCAGCATGACGACGGCATCGGCGGTGTCGAGCGCCGCGGGATTGGAGAGCGACTTCGAGCTCTTCGGGTTGATGGTCCCATCCGGATCGACCGAGAACAGCACGGTGCACTTGAAGCCGTGGCGCTGGCTCAGGATCTTGGCCAGCATCGGCAGCCCCTCCTCGCTCCGATACTCCTCGTCGCCCGCCAGAAAGACGACATGCCGTCCCTGGCCGGCGCCGGCCCGGGCCGGGTAGCTCACGCTCGTCTCCTGCGCGCGAACAGGTGACAGCGCCAGCGAGCCGATCAACAACGCGAGCAGGGTCCGCATTCTCATGGATTCAGGCTCCGTGATCTTCGTTAGCCGCGGTGAAACATGCTTCTTAAATGCTCGTGGGGCCGCAAGCTTGTTAAGATTCGCAGCGGCGCGCCCGGGATTTCGTGCGCATTATAATGGCTGAGTCCGATACCTACGACGTGACGGCGTTGCTGGACCGCTGGCAGGGCGGCGACGCCGCGGCCCTCGATCGTCTCATCGAGGTCGTCCACCATGAACTGCACCGCGTCGCGCATCGCCTGATGCGGGGTGAACGAGCCGATCATACCTTGCAGACCAGCGCGCTCATCGACGAGGCGTACCTCCGGCTGATCGATCAGCGGCGGGCCCATTTCAACAATCGCGCCCACTTCTTCGCGGTGTCCGCACAGATCATGCGGCGCATCCTCGTCGATTACGCCCGATCGCGCGGCTACGCCAAGCGCGGCGGCGGCGCCGTGCATGTCTCCCTGGACGACGTCGCGGTGGTGGCGCCGGAGCCGTCGCCCGACCTCGTCGCCCTCGACGAGGCGCTCTCCCTTCTCGCAAAAGAGGACGAACGCAAGGCGCGCGTCGTCGAGCTCCGATACTTCGCCGGCCTGACCGTGGAAGAGGTCGGCCAGGTCCTCGAGATCGCGCCGGCCACCGTCATGCGGGACTGGACATACGCGCGCGCCTGGCTGCGCAGGACGATGGAGCATGGGAGCTGACGGCAGCCGCGTCGAGGCCCTGTTTCACGAGGCGCTGGCGCGCCCGCCGGCGGAGCGCGAGGCGTTTCTCGCGGCCGCGTGCGACGAAGCCACGGCCCGCGAGGTCAGGGAACTGCTCCACGCGTCGGAGGACGCGCCGTGGTTTCTGGACAACCCCCTGGTCGCGTCGCTCGCGAGCCTTGACGACGGCGATCTGCCGATCGGCACCCGGATCGGCGACTACGAGATCATCGAGCGGCTGGGATCCGGCGGGATGGGCCACGTGTACCGCGCCAGGCATCTGCGGCTCGAGTGCGATCACGCGCTCAAGGTGTTGCGAGGCCGCGGCGACGCGACGGCCGACGCGCGCCTGCTGGCCGAGGCGCGCAAGGCGGCGCGGCTCTCCCATCCGAATATCTGCCACGTGTATCAGGTCGGCGAGCACGACGGCCGGGCCTACCTGAGCATGGAGCTCGTGCAGGGCGTCACCCTGCAGCAGCGTCTGCACGGCGGCCCGCTGCCGTTCGATGTGGCGCGCCGCTACGCGCTCGAGATTGCCGACGCGCTCGCGCACGCGCATGAATCGGGTCTGGTTCACGCGGACCTCAAGCCCGCCAACATCATGATCACTCCCCAGGCCCACGTGAAGGTGCTGGATTTCGGGGTCGCCCGGCGCGTGGCGCGGCTCGGAACGGGCGAGTCCGTCACCTGGGAAGCGGAACAGGCCGGTCCCATCGCCGGCACGCTGCGGTATATGCCACCGGAGCTGCTCCGCAACGAGAGCGTCGATGCGCGCGGTGACCTGTGGTCGCTCGGCGTCGTCCTGTACGAGATGATCGCCGGCCGGGCGGCGTTTCGAGGGGAGACGGCGTTCGAGCTGAGTTCCTCGATCCTGCGTGACGATCCGGAACCGTTCGATTCGACGGTGCCGCCCGGCATCGAACCGGTCGTTCGACGGTGCCTGGAAAAAGATGTCGACGCGCCGCTACCAGACGGCGGACGAGGTGCGCGCGGCCTTGGAGTCGCCCGAGCCGGCATCGACGCGGCACGCGCGGACCCGCCGGCCGCCATGGCTGTGGGCCGCCGCCGCGCTTCTCGCGTTGCTCGTCGCCGGGGGGCGCATGGTGGTTCGCGGCGCGACCCGGCCGACCGCGCGATCGCGTCTCGATCGCCGTGCTTCCGCTCGAGAGCCTTTCCGGCGCCGCAGACGAGTACTTCGCCGACGGCGTCACGGAAGTGCTCATCGGGGATCTCGCCCAGGTGCGCGCGATTCGCGTGATCTCCCGGCAGTCCACGCTGGGGTATCGCGGCACCAGGACGCCGCCCGCGGAGATTGCCCGAACGCTCGGCGTCGAGTATCTCGTCAAGGGCACCGTCACCAGAGCGGGCACGCAGGTGCGCATCACCGCGCAGTTGCTCGATCCCTTTACGGACGAGCACCTGTGGAGCCAGGCCTTCACCCGCCCGCTGGAAGACGTGCTGACGCTGCAGAACGAGGTCGCGCGCGACATCGCGCGGCACGTCGCCGTGACGATCCGCCCTGAGGAAGAGCAACGATTCGCGCAGACGCGCCCGGTGCGGCCGGAAGTGGCCGAGGCCTACCTCAAGGGACGCTCCCTCTGGAATGCGCGCTCGAAGCGCGCGCTCGAACAAGCCGCGGAGGCCTTCCGTACCGCGATCCGAATGGACCGCGGGCATGCACAGTCGTATTCAGGGCTGGCTGACACGTACGCGGTACAGGCAAGCCTCGGATTCGTGCCGGCGCGCGACGGCTACCCGCTGGCGCGCGACGCCGCCCGGCAGGCGCTGCTGCTGGATCCGGGGCTGGCGGAGCCGCACGCGTCGCTCGGCCGCGTGAAGTTCAGCTACGAATGGGACGACGGGCAGGCCGCCGAGCAGGAGTTTCTGCGTGCCCTCGCGATCAATCCCGGCTACGCCACGGCCCGGCAGTGGTACGCGGTCCTCCTGGCGACACGCCGGGATCTGGAGAAGGCGCTCGCCGAAGCGCAACTCGCGGCGCAGAGCGACCCGCTGTCGCCGATCATCCACTGGAACGTGGCGCGAACGTACTTTTTTCGAGGCGAGCACGATGCCGCCCTCGCGGCGATCGCGCGCGCGCTCGAGTTGGAGGCGAACTTCCCGATGGCGCTTGTCCTTGCCGCGCGAGTCTACGCGCAGCAGGGCCGCATCGACGAGGCCGAACGCGCGCTGGACACACTCCGCACGAAGCGTCCCGACGACGTGACATCAGAGTCGATGGCGCTCGGCGCGTACATCGCCGCGATCCGCGGCGACCGGAAGGCCGCTATCGCGATCGTGAAGCAGCTCGAAGCCGATCCGGCGTCGCAGCACGTGATCCCCTATTACGCGGCCAAGGTCTATACCGCGCTGAAGGAGCCGGACCAGGCGTTCGCGCACCTGTCTCGTGCGGCCGACGAGCAAGCGGCGCAGATCGTGTTCGTCGCTGTCGATCCGGAGTTTGCGGCGCTGCGAAACGACCCGCGTCTCCGGCCGTTGATGAAGCGCGTCGGCGTGGGCGGGCGCCGCTGACGGAGGGCGTCGCGCACGCTTCCGCTCGAAGGTGTCTGCCGTGAGCGCGAGCGCGAACTCGTCGATCGTCAATAGTCCCCGGACATCATCTCCAGACAAGCCCGCGCGCCCGGCAGTCCCGCTGCGGTCGCGCAGGAACTCGGCCCGTAGCCGCGGGTCCGTGTAGAGCCGCGCCAGGAACGACTCGAGCACGGCGCTCACAGGCCCCTCCACTTCCTGGCCCGCCGTCCGGCCGCGAGCGCCACCCTGGCTCGCTCGAGCTCGCCGAGCATCTGCTCGAACGGCGGGAAATCACCGTCCCGCTCCAGGACGATCGTCAGCGGCTGCGGCGCGAGCGCACCCACCAGCGTCAGCAACTCGAACACTTCGGCCGGAACGTCGTGACGATGGTCGTCCACCCGCAGCGTGAGCCCCGGTCTCCGTGTCCACCGCATCCGTGCCGCCGGCGATGTGCACGGTGGAGATCCGCTCCAGCGGCAGCGCACGGATGAACGCCTTCGCGTCGTAGCGCAGGTTCACGGCATTCGTGCAGACGTTGTGCAGATCGAGCAGCAGCGGGGCGCCGGTGGCGGCGAGCGCGTCGCACAACCACGTCTGCTCGTCGCACGTGCTGCCCGGCGGATCGAGCAGCGTGGCGACGTTCTCGAGCGCCGGCGCGCTGCCGACGATCCGGCGCGCGCGGCGCAGGTTGGCGGTGAGCCCCTCGAGGACGGCGTCGGTCCGCGGCGGCGCCGCGAGGTGATTGAGCTCGATACCGCCCGCGCGGACGAAGGCCAGGTGCTCCGACCAGTCTTCAGGCTCGACCTCTTCGACCAGGCGCGCCATCTCCTCGAGGCGCCACTCCTCGACCGGTGACGCCGACGCGAGCCCCAGCGAGACGCCGTGGAGCGAGATCGGAAACTCCTTCGCCAGGATGCGCAGGAAATGGCGGTCGCCGCGCGTGGCCCGGAGAGCGACTTCCGGGATCACTTCGATCGTGTCGATTCGTCCGCTCGCCCGCGCGATGTCCGGCGCCAGGGCCGGATGCCACGTCAGCCCGAACCGGTCGTTGGTGATCATGTGCTCATTCCCCTCCACAGCCTCCGCACCCGCCGCCGCACCCGCCGCCCCGCCTCCGCCACCGTCGCCGCCGCCGCCGCTGTCACCGCCGACCGCTGTCACCCCCGCCAAACCAGCCGCCGCTGTCCTTCCGGGGCTGCAAGCCATCGACGTTGGCATAAGAGGCCGCGGGGAGCGCCGCGAGACCAAATACGGCGGCGACAACCGCGACGTCCAGCGGATCCGGATGTTCCAACGGCTTCGTGCGGTCACGGACGGCCTCGAACGTGTGCTTCAGATAGTCGAGCGCGCGATCGCCCGCCGGCGTCCGATGCCGGATGGTCAGGCGGCAGGCGACCAGGCTGAAGACCGCGGCCTCGATGATCAGAAATCCGACGTTCGAATGGCCGCGGCTGAGCGCGAGGGCGATCTTCACAACCGCCAGGGTGCCGAGCACAGTCACGGCGGTCAGCAGCCTGCCCCACCGCGCGGCGCGCAGTTCATCGTCTGGAAGGAGGCCGGCTTCCTCCAGCGGTCGCGCCAGATGGGCTGCCACTCGCAAGGCCAGGCTTTCGCTCTTGAAGAGCGACACCGCCGGCTCTTCCGTCCGGAAGTGCTCGCACACGAGACGGTCGATGGCCGAGGCGTCGCGCGGCAGCGTGTGCTTCGGGTCAGTGCTGAATGTGTCGTTGGGGCCCAGGACCAGGGCGCCCCGCTCGAGAAGGGTGACCGCGGTGATCCTGAGCGCCTCCGTCGCCCCTCCTCTGAGGTAGGCGATCATCTGTGGGTCGGTGGACACCGCGCCATCGGGCGTTTGCGGTTCCTGGAGCCGCAACAGATAGAGGACGAGGCACACCACCGCGCCGCACACCGTGTAGAACACGAGGAAATTCGGTCCGTTGAGGTCGAATGGGTTCATGTTCCCCCCTGTTTCCCTTCACTGTGGTACGCGGGAACGGGGGGCGGAACCTCTCATTCGGTGTCGGTCTCGGGTCTCCGGTCTTGGGTCTTCGGTCTTCAGGTCCCTTGGTCCAGATCGGACCTGAGACCCCCTGAGACCCGAGACCTGAGACCAGAAGACCCGAGACCTGAGACCTGAGACTCGAGACCTGCGACCTGCGACCGACTCACTTCCTCCCGAGGATCCGGTCCAGCGAGTCGGAGGTCTGGTACACGAGCGCTTCGGGATAGTGCGGGTACGGATGGAAGTATTCGAACGTGCAGTAGCCGCGGTAGCCGATCGCGTCCAGCCCGTCCATGACCGCCGGCCAGTTGGTCGTCCCATCCAGGAGCGGCCGGAACGACTCGAGCGAGTGGTCGGTGCCTTTCTTCGTGAACTCCTTGAAGTGGATGTTGCGGATCCGCTGTCCCAGGATCGGAATCCAGTGCTCCGGATGCTGGAAGAGCATGATGTTGCCGGTGTCGAAGTGCACGCGCACGTGCGGGCTGTTGAAGCTGTCGACGAACGCGTTCATCTCCATCGGCGACAGGAGGTAGCCGTTGAAGAAGATGTTCTCGATGTTCAGGTAGACCTTCAGTTTTTCGGCGGTCTTGACCATCGTGCCGACCGCTTCGCGCGCCCGGCGATCGCAGATGTCGTTGCGGACCGGTTCGTGATCGTCGCGCCACGGAATGTGCACCGCTCCCGGGACCACCAGCACGTTCTCCGTGCCCAGGTCGTGAGCGGCCTGCGCCATGAGCCCGGCCAGCTCGAGGCCGCGTCTGCGCTTGGACTCGTCGTTGCTCGTCAGCGGGTACGGCCAATACAGGAACGAGCACAGGCCGCTGATCGCGATCCCGATCTGATCGGCGGCGCGGCGGATTCGCTGAAACTCGGCGGTGCCGGCTTTCGGGGACAGGTCCGACTCGAGGTCGTAGTTCAGCTCGATGCCGTCGAAGCCCGCGTCCTTCGCCAGCTGCAGGCACTGGACGAGCGTCATCTTCTGGGGGTAGGGAAACGCCCAGAGGTTGATCGACTTCTTCATGTCGTAGCGCTTGCGCGGCGCCTGAACGGCAGGCCCCGGCGCGCGCGCATCCTCAGCGGCAAGGCCGGGCGCGAGAAACGCCGCGCCAGCCAGCAGCGCCGAACCGATCGCGGAGCGCCGCGAGATGGGACCGAACGGACCGTTGCCGATGTCGTCAGTCGGGGTCATTGGAGGCTCCTTGGATGGCACAAAGCAGCAACAAGATAGCAAACCTGAAAGCTGCCGCCGAAATCGGGCCCCGATACAGGAAGATTCAAGAGACAACGAGTCAGCCAACTGTTTGTCTTGAAGCCCTGGTCCAAAAGTGCTATCTCCGTACCTCTCGTTCCGGCCGTTAACCCTCGGCGGACAAATCGCGCTCCTGGAGGACCAGCCATGTTGACCACCGTGCGGCACATGCTCGCCGCCAAACCAGACATCTATGCCGTCACACCCGAGGACAGCGTCTACGACGCGCTCACGTTGATGGCAGCCAGGAACATCGGCGCCGTGCTCGTCGTCTCGGGGGCAGAGTTACAGGGCATCCTCTCCGAACGCGACTACGCCAGGAGAGTCGTCCTCCACGGAAAAATGTCGAAGGAGACGCTGGTCGGCGAGATCATGACGACGAACGTGATCAGCGTGGAACCGGGCTGGACGGCCGATCAGTGCATGGCGCTGATGACGGAGAAGCACGTCCGCCATCTGCCGGTGCTCGAGAAGGGGCAGCTGGTCGGCGTCATCTCCATAGGTGACGTGGTGCGTGCGGTGGTCGACGAGCAGAAGTTCACGATTTCGACGCTCGAACGCTACATGATGACCGGCGGCTGAGTTGGAACAGGAGATCAGGAGAAAAACAAGAACTCCTAAACTCCTGTTCTCCTGTTCAAAACTTCTCCTCCTGATCTCCGCTCCGTCAGAAACTAATCTTCGCCCCGAACTGGATCTGACGCGGATCGTAGGTCTGCGTGATCGTGCCGAAGGCCGCCATGCTCCGGTTGCCGTTCGGCGCACGGAAGTTCGTCCGGTTCAGCAGATTGAAGAACTCGGCGCGCAGCTCGAGCGCGCCCGACCTCCACGGCATCGGTACGCGCTTGGCGACGAGCAGGTCGAGCTGCCAGAACAGCGGGGCGCGCACGCTGTTGCGCTCGGCGTTGCCGAACGGCTGGCTCGGATCCGTCGGGATCACCACGTTCGCGCGATTGAACCAGTTCTGCACCGTGCGTTCGCCATCGGGCACCAGCGGGTCGCCGGTCACGTTGGGCCGGTAGTTGTTCGCGCCCCGGAAATCCTGCTGGATGCCGGACACCTGAAACGCCGGCGACGGGTTGTAGATGAAGGTCACCGGCTCTCCGCTGTAGATGCTGTTGACGCCCGCAATCTGCCATCCGCCGAAGATGGGGCCGGTGAACGGCAGCTGCCACGCGAAGCTGGTCGTGCTGTTGTACGGCTGGTGGTAACCGGACAGAGCGTAGTCCGCCTCCATGTTGCGGAAGTCCTGGGGCGCGGGGAAGTTGCCGTTCGGGTTCTCGAGCGAGCCGGACCCGTTGTCCTTCGCGCGCGACAGCGTGAGCGCGGTGAGCAGCGAGAGGCCGCCGCGCATCCGCCAGTCGAACTTGGCCTGGAGCGCGTGATAGCGCGACTTGCCGCCGTTGAACGAGTACGTGATGTCGGCGTACTCCGGAATCGGCCGGCGCGCCTGCAGCGGAATCGAACCGGCGGCGTTGTTGGGCACGGCCTGGTTGAAGTTCGCGAACAGCAGCAGGTCGTCGCCCCGGTTCCCGACGTAGGCGAGATCGAGCAGCATGTTGCGGCCCAGCTCACGCTGCACCGAGACGAACCAGCTCTGCACCTCGCTCGAGTGGTAGTCGTTCGGCATGTAGGTGATGTTCGCCGCCAGCGGGTTGAACTTCGACGGATCGGTGAGGTCCGTGGGATACCCCTGCTCGGTCCGCCGGAACGCCGGATCGAGCGGGTTGCCCTGCACGACGACGGCGGTGATGACCTGCGGTCCGTTGATCGGCAGCACGTTCGCCCCGCCCGCACGGTGAAAGTGCACGAAGCTCTTGCCGTACCCGCCGCGGACCACGGTCGCCGGCGTGAGCGTGAAGGCAAATCCGAGACGGGGCCCGAAATTGTTCCGGTCGGGCTTGATCGTCGACCGCTCCTCCAGCGAGCCGTCGCTCGCAATCACCATCTGCCGCGTCGCGGGGTCGAAGTTCGAGAGCACGTTGTTCTTCTCGACCCACGGCGTCGCGTACTCGTACCGCACGCCGACGTTGAGCGTGAGCCGGCCGGTCACCCGCACATCGTCCTGCAGATAAGCGAAGTGCATGTTCTGACGCAGGTCGGCGACGAGGATGTTGCTGAGCGCGTACGTGCTCCGGAGACCGAGCATGAAGTCGGCCAGGTTGTACGTGGACGACGCGGCTTCGGTGGCGGGACGCGTGAACTGCCCGACATACTGGTCCCGGCCGTAGAGCGGGTTGACGTCCTGCACCTGTGTGGCGATGTGCTGGAACTCGTATCCGCTCTTGAGCGAGTGCCGCCCCAGCATCGACGTGTAGTTGATCTTCGGGTTGTAGACCGCCGGGTACTGCCACTGCGGGTTCGTGGCCTGCCGGCCGAGATCCGAGAAGCCGGTGATGAGCTGCGCCGGGAGCCCTCCCGCGACCCGTTCGTCGGTGGGAAGCCCGGCTGATGCCGTAGGTGTCGAACGCGCTCGCCGAGCCGAGGGCGAACGGGTCCTTGCCGGCCTTCGTATCCGACCATCCGAACCGCGCTTCCAGCAGCGACCGCGTGCCCGACACGTACGTGACACCCGCCGCGAGCTGCTTGTTGGTCACGTAGGTGCGCCCGTTTCCGCCCCCGCCAGAGGGCAGCGGAATCGGCGGCTGATCCTCGATATCCACGTCGCGGTATCCGTATCGTGCGAACCCGCGCAGCCCCGGGCTCAGCGAGGCATCGATCTTCCCGGCGGCCTTGTCGGTGACGTTGTCGAACTCCTGAAGGAGCGTGTAGTTGTTCGAGCTCTGGCTGTTGGTCGGCGCCGGCAGGTCCCCGAGCACCTTGCGTGCGAAGGCGGTCATCGGAACCGGCGTGCCGGCCGGGTACACATCACCCGTCAACGGGTTGCGGACCGGAAAGGTGAACAGGCCCTGGCGCTGGGCGACCGTCGGGATCGTCGAGCTCGAGGGGACACCGCGGGTCTGGCGGAAACCCTCGTAGTCGGCGAAGAAGAAGGCCTTGTTCCGCAGGATCGGTCCGCCCAGCACGCCGCCGAACTGGTTGCGTTCGAGCGGCGGTTTTTCCCCGTTCGCCGGCTTGAAGAACCCGGTCGCGTTCAGGCGCGTGTCCCGGTTGAACTCCCACGCGCTGCCTTTGAACGCGTTCGTGCCGGCGGCGTAGGCGACGTTGATGGTGGCCCCGCCGGCTCGCCCGTACTCGGCGCTCATGTTGCTGGTCACGACCTTGAATTCAGCCACCGCGTCCGGCGAGGGCTGCATGACCTGGTTCGAGAACCCCTGGTTGCTCGTGCCGTAGGCGTTGTTGTCCACGCCGTCGATCAGGAAGTTGTTGAAGGTGCTGCGCAGGCCGTTCACGTTGAAGGAGCCCTCGCGCGGCGTGAACCCGCCGGTGTTGAGCGCCGAGAGCCTGACGCCGGTCGTCAGCAGTGCGAGCGACGAGTACTCGCGGCCGTTCAAGGGGAGCGCGCGAATCTGCTCGCCGGTGATAACCTGTGCGCGATCGCTGCTGTCGGTCTCGAGCCGCGCGGCCGCGGCCGACACCTCGACACGCTCGGTGACCTGGCCGACCTGCAGGGTCAGGTCGACGCGCTGCCGGGCGCCGACGGTGAGCTGGATGTTGTCGGCGAGCGCGACGGAGAAGCCGGGCTGCTCGGCGGTGAGGACGTAGGCGCCGATCCGGACGGTGGCGAACTCGAAGCCGCCGTGTTCGTCGGCCGTCTGTTTCTGGCTGACGCCGGTCGCGGTCGCCGTCAACGTGATCGTCGCGCCCGGCACCGCGGCGCCCGAGCGATCGCGGACCGTCCCGACGAGCGACGCGGTATCGAATTGCGCGAGCGCCGGGGCGGCGGTGGCGAGGAACAGAAGCACGAAAACAGTCGTGAGTTTGCGCATGCTGATACCCTCGCAGCGGAGTATCACGCTCGCGTAACCGGCGCGTCAAGAACTCGTAACGGGACGATCAGGAGATCCGGGAGGTCAGGAGGCTCAGGAGATTTATTCTCTGTCAAGACTCAAAACACTCCTAATCTCCTGATCTCCGATCTCCGTGTCGGAGCCGATCGCATGAAACTCCTGATGCTCGTGTTCGTGATCGCCGTCATCGCCACGACGGCCGGAGCTGCCCGCATGCCGCAGCCGCCGCCATCGACGAAGAAGCTGATCGCGCACCGCGGCGCGTCCGCCTACGCGCCGGAGCACACGATCGCCGCGTACCGTCTCGCGCTCGAGCAGGGCGCGGACTTCGTCGAGCAGGACCTGCAGATCTCGAGGGACGGCGTGCTGGTCTGCCTGCACGACCTCACGCTGGAGCGGACGACCGATGTCGAAGAGGTGTACCCCGACCGGTTCAAGGCGGACGCGCGCGGCGCGAAGCACTGGGCGGTGTCGGACTTCACCGTGGCGGAGCTGAAGCGCCTCGATGCCGGCCGATGGTTCGACGCGAAGTTCGCCGGCGAACGCATCCCCACCTGGCAGGAAGCGATCGATCTCATTCGCGGGAAGGCTGGACTGTACCCGGAAACGAAAGGGCCGGAAGTCTACGGCAGCCGCGGCTTCGACATGGAAGGGCTGGTGCTCAAGCAACTCGAAGCCAATCGCCTCGACACGCCCGGCGCGGATCCCCGCACGCCGGTGATCGTGCAGTCGTTCTCCGCCGAGAGCCTGAAGAAGATGCGCGGCCTCGGGACCCGCCTGCCCCTCGTGTTCCTCATCAGCGACCTGGACGCCGCGCGAGACCGCTGGCTCACCGCCGCGGGGCTCCGCGAGGTGCGCGAGTTCGCGGCGGGGATCGGTCCCGCGAAGTCTCTGCTGCTGGCGGATCGGGAGTTGACGGCACGTGCGCACGCCGCGCAGCTCACGGTCACGCCCTACACGTTTCGCGCAGCCGCCCGCGCCGACGACAAGAAGGTCCGCGAGGAGATGGCCACGTTCCTGTACGACCTCGGCGTCGACGCGCTGTTCACCGACAATCCGGATCAGTTCCCGCGGCGCTGACCGCCCGTCCGAGTCGGGATTCAGGGATTCAGCCCATGAGCTGCGTTCACCCCAACGAATGAAAACTGGTGGTTGTGAACGCCGGTTACTGTCACGCCTCGGCTGCGCGTGTCTTCCAACACGGAGTTCACGGAGCGCACGGAGGCTCAGGGACCGAAGCGACTGGGTTGGAGTTCGTATTTCGACAGGATCGCTCAATTGCAAGCAAGCGCGAACAAACAAGAGCACTGATCAGAGTCCACGGCGGCAACGCACTCGAGCGCCGGCCTGCGTGCCACACGAGGCCGGCGTTGCAGGGTCAGGCGAGACTGAGAATGCAAACAGCCTGCGCCGAGTGAGTCGCCGCTTGCATTCTCGATCTCGCCTGACCCTGCACCGCGCTCCGCGCGGCTCGAGTGCGTGCGGGAGGGTGAAGTTAGAGTCTCCGTGCGCTCCGTGGTCTCCGTGTTGGAAGAACAGCGAAGCCTGTTTGACAGCGTAGTCCGTTGATTGGTTGGAGTACCTCTCTGATTCCTCCGTGCTGCGCTACGAGTGGCGCAGGGCGCTGGACGGTTCGACACGTGAGGCGCGGTGCGCCGGAAGCGCGACCGCCGCAAGCGCCACGGCCGCGAACGCGGCGGCGGCGACCGCGTAGCTGACCGGATCGCCGGGCGTCACGCCGAAGAGAAACGCCGACACCACTTCCCGAAGCGCGGCTGCCGCCACGATGCCGGCGACGAGCCCGGCGAGCACGAGCCGTGCACCCTGTCCGAACAGGTCGAGGAAGACTCTCCGCCGCGCGGCGCCGAGCGCCAGCCGAATCCCAATCTCGTGCGTTCGCTGCGCGACGACGTAGGCGATGAGGCCATAGACGCCGATGGCCGCCAGCGTCACCGCGATCGCCGCGAAACTGGCCACGAGCGCGGCGTACATCCGCGGCCTGACGAGGGCATCCCCGACGTACTGCTCCAGGCTCTTGACGGCCGACACGGCCTGCGTGGGATCCGCCTCGTGGATGGCGCGGCGGATGGCGGCCGCCTTTGCGCCCGCGTCTCCGGTGGTGCGGACGACGAGGGTCGTGATGTAGCCGGGGGTTTGCGCGTGCAGGAGGAACACCGTCGGCGCCGGCTCGGTTGTCAACCCGTTGTGCCGAACGTCGCCCACGACGCCGACGATCTGAGCCAGGGCCTGGTTCGATCCGTGCACGAGAATGCGGCGGCCCAGGACACGGCCGTCTGGGAAGTACCGCCTGGCAAACGACTGGTTCACGACCAGGACGCGAGGGGCGCCCGCGCGATCCCGGCGGTCGAACGGCCGCCCCTCCAGGACCGGTATCCCCATCGCGTCGAAGTACCCGCGGCTGATGAGCGAGCAGTCCGTGGGCAGCGTGGCCGACGCATCACCCGGCGCCTGGCCTTCGAACACGAAACCGGTCCCGCAGGTCATGCCCGTCAGGGGAAGGAACTGGATCGTGCTCGCGGCCTTGACCCCCGGCACCGCCTCGACGCGCTCCAGGATCCGATCGATGACGGCGATTCGCGCCTCGGGCGGCTGCAGGCCGAGGAACAGGCCCATGGTGATCGTCTCGGCCGGTTTGAAGCCGGGATCGACGCGGATCAGGCTCGAAAACGTACGCAGCAGCAGGCCGGCGCCGACCAGGAGCACGACCGCCAGCGCGACCTCCGTCACCACGAGCAGGCTTCTCAATTGATGATGCCGGCGATCGGCGGTGCCTCCCCGGCTCTGCTCCCGGAGCGCGGCCTGCGGTTCGACGCGGCTGGCTTGCCACGCGGGCACGAGCCCGAAGACGAGCGCGGTGATGGTGGACACCACGAGCGCGAAGACCAGGCACGTGACGTCGAGACCGATCGGCTCGGTGCGCCCGACGGTCAGCGCGCCCGCGGTCAGCATCACGAGCGCGTGCGTGGCCCAGTACGCGACCAGGAGTCCCGCGGCCCCTCCGAACATCGCCAGCACGAGGCTCTCGATGACCAGCTGCCTGACCAGGCGTGCGCGGCTGGCGCCGAGCGACGCGCGCAGCGCGAGCTCGCCGCGACGGCCCATCCCGCGCGCCATCAACAGGCCGGCGAGATTCACGCACGCGATGACGAGCACCGTCGCGACAACCGCCATCAGGAGCCGGAGGGCCGGACGCCCTTCCCTGACGAGATACTCCTGCAGCCCCGACACGAAGACGCCCATGTCTTTGTCGATTGGATGCTCACGAGCGAGCGCCGCGGCGATGACGGTCATCTCGGCCCTGAGCGTCTCGAGGCCGACGCCCGGCTTCAGCCGGCCGTAACACTGGAACGAGCGCGACCCGATGGCGCCGGGGTTGGCGGGATCGATGGCCAACGGGGTGTAGGCGTCGGGGTCCATCACGCCGATGCGAAGTCCCCGAGGCGCGACGCCGACGATCGTGTGCGAGCCTCCCGGCACCGCCAGCCGTCGTCCGAGCACGCCGGGGTCGCCGCCAAACCACCGCTGCCAGAAGCCGTAGCCGAGGATGACGACCTCTTCCCCGCCCGGCCGCGTCTCCGCCTCCGTGAACACACGGCCCAGCGCGGGCGCCACGCCGAAGACGCGAAAGAGCTCCGACGGTCGTCTGGATCCTCGAGATCTGTTCGGCGCCGTTGCTGCCGATGACGTTGAGCGGCGGCGTCTGCACCAGCGCGAGCGCCTCGAGCCCGCGCGCGCGGGCGCGCCACTCGACGAAGTTCACCGGATGGACGTTGACCGTGCCGTCGGCGCCGAGCGCCTGCTCGCGCAGGACGACCAGCCGGTCGGATCCTGGATACGGCAGCGGCCGGAGGAGGACGGCATTGACGAAGGTGAAGATCGTGGTGTTTGCGCCGATGCCGAGGGCGAGCGACAGGATCGCGACCGCGGTGAAACCCGGGCTCTTCCGGAGGGCGCGCAGCGCGAACCGGACATCCTTGCGAACGCTGTCGAGAAGCGCGAGGCCGCGCGCGTCCCGGCACTCCTCTTTCCGCGGCTCGATCGCCCCCATCTCGCGCCGGGCGGCGTAGCGGGCGTCGGCGGGAGTCATGCCGGCGGCGATGTATTCGTCCTCGAGGCGCTCCAGGTGATAGCGCAGCTCCGCGTCGAGCTCCTGCTCTGCGCGGCGGCTCAACAGCAGCGAACGAAGACGCAGACGAAGCGCGCGGGCCCAGCGCATGGCGGGTTGCTCCCCTCAGTTACCGACAAGAGGATAGCGCTGAAGAGGTCAGGAGATCAAGAGATCAGGAGATCAGGAGGGACGCGTATCACTCGCGCTGGGCGGCGCCGGCTGGTCCTCGGGACTCAGGGTCCGCTCCAGATTCTCGGCCAGCTGGCTGACGTCGGTGGCTTTGACGAGCTCGATGAACTTGCGCGACTGAATCGTGTCGCGCAGCCCCAGGTGCTCGCAGATCTCCTTGAGCATCTGCAGCACCAGCGTCATTTCCTGCTCGGCCAGGAGGTTGACCTGCAGGTCGAGGTGCGCGCGCCGGTTCTCTTCCTGCGTGAGCCGGTTCTGGCTCGCCAGCACGAACAACGTGAGAAAGATGGCTTCCAGTCCGACGAGGATCGTGAGCAGGCTGAACGGATACGGATCGAAGGGCTCGATCGGAAAGAGCCGCACGTTGGCGGCGATCCAGATCGCGAACACACGCGGCATGCCAGACGACGGTCGAGTCGCGGGACGCAAAGGCCGACACACGATCGCTGATGCGTTGTGCGATCGTGCGGCGCTCGGCCGCCCGTTGTTCGAGCCGGGCGACCGTGCGGATGTTTTCGTCTGCAACCTGGCGCGATTCAGAAGGCGATGTGCGGTCAGGGGTCATCCGGGGATCTTATCTCGATGGGTCGCTGAGCTACGTCCCGGGGCCCGCCCCGCGCACGGGTCACTCGCGCCCGAGCGGCACGCGTTTGCGGGTCCGCGCCGACTCGCGCGCCGCCTCGAGGATTTCGGTGACGATCATGTTGTTGGCGAGCGAGGACAGGCCGTTGGGTTTCTGCGTCCCGCGCACGACCGCCATCAGATGGGCGATCGAGTCCTTCTCGCCGGCCGCGAGGGGATCCGGCGTCACCGCGCGCTCCGGCTCCTTCGGCAGCCGCACGCGAAGGCCGTTGCCGCCGGTGGCGATCGCGAGCCCTTTCTCGCCGTAGACCTCGAAGTCCTTGCGGCTGAACGGCCAGTTCCACGACGCCTGGATGATGCCCTGCGCCTTCGGATACTCGAGCAGGATCGTCGCCTCGTCGTCCACCTTCGGGTAGACGGCGGGCTGGAACTGCTGCGTGATCGCGGTCACGGCAATCGGCCGCTGATTGTCCATCATCCACGTCATGAGGTTCGCGCCGTAGCAGCCGAAGTCGAAGAGCGCCCCTCCGCCGTTCCTGACTCGGGTCGGACAGCCAGTCGAGGAATTCCGGCTGGACGTTGATCGCCTTGGGCCCTTCGTGGCCGTCCATCGCCACCATCTTCCGGATGTCGCCCGCGGCCCGCCGTTCCTTGACGAGCGTCCAGATCGCGCCGTGGCTCGGGTACCACGTCGTCTCGTAGTTGACGAGGACGTCGATGCGCCCACGATCGGCGGCACGCTGAATCCGCTGCGCGTGCGCGTTGCTGACGGCCAGCGGCTTCTCCATCATGACGTCGATGCCGCGCGCGGCGGCGGCCTCGACGATCGCGGGATGGTCGAAGGTGTTGGTGAAGGCGGCGACCGCGTCCGGCTTCGTGCGGTCGAGCATGACGGCGAGATCGCCGAACGACGCGGCCTCGGCAACGCCGTAGCGCTCGCCGTACTTCTGTCGCAGCGCCGCGTCGGGGTCGAAGACGCCGACGATCTGCACGTCCTTGCGCGCCTGGGCGGCGCGGAGGAATCCGGTCACGTGCCCGTGCACGAGACCGGCGATCGCGAGCCGCAGCGGCGCGGGCGGCGCCTCCTGCTGCGCCTGCGCGGACAGCATCACGGCGAAGACACAGGCGATCCCCAGCGCCGGAAACAGCAGTCGCTTCATCGCGCCATTCTATCCGGGATCACCGGAGCAGTGCCGCCCGCGCCACTGCGGCTCGAGCCAATCACTAATCACTAATCCTCGAATCCATGAATCGTCGCAGCGCGACAGGATTCAAGGATTCAAGGATTCGACGATTAGTGATTAGTGATTGGTGATTAGACCCTGCCGCCTGCGGAGGGTCGCCCAGCCCGCCAGCGCGAGAAGGCTCCCGAGCCCGTAAATCGCCCACGGCGGCAGCGCCGGCACGGGCGCGGCACACGTCGAGAAATTGATGCTGTTGCTGTCCAGCGTCACCGCCCCGGTTACTCGCCAGCAACCTGCCGCCGGTGATGCTGGCACCGGTTGTCAACGTGATGCTCGCCAGTGCGAGGATGTTGCCGACGAACGACGTGGATGTCCCCAGCGTGGCGGAGCTGCCGACCTGCCAGAACACGCCGCACCGGTTCCCGCCGTTGATCACCTGCGCCGTCGCTCCGCTGGCGGTGGTCAGCGTGCTTCCGATTTTGAAAATAAACTGAGCGGCGAAATTTCCCTGCGCGTCGAGCACGAGGGGACCGGTCAGCTGAGCCGACGTCGAAAAACAGTACACCCCGGGGGTGAGCACCATTCCACCCAGGTCCTGTCCCGTGAGATCGGCGGTACACGGTGTCCCGACGAGCGTGTTGTACTGAGTCGTGGCATCGACCTGGGCCTGCGCGGCGACCGCATCGCCGGTGTGAATCGTGCCCCCCACGACGATCCCCGGCGGGAACCCGGTCACGGCCGTACCCGGACTCACGCCGAGCTCTCCCTCGACCACGGTTGGCCCGGTGTTGGTGACCGTCGATCCCCCGAGGACCGCGAACGCCTGGGCCGTTCCGAGCGAGGCCTGGGCCCAGAGAACAGCCACGCCGAGAAGGGCAGCGAATGCCGAAGCTGCCAGCAGGCCCACGCCTTTGCGCACCATTGAGGAGCTCCTAGGTCTCAGTGACGGACCAATCGCCGTCACTACGTCGATCTACACAATACACATCCGTGATTCCCGCCTCTGTTCAGTTTTGAACAGCCCAGTCGCTTACCCGCGATTAGAGTCTAGGAGGATGGAGCCCCACGTCCCGCCTGCCCTCTTCTCGGCCGACCTCCGCGGATGCAGCGATCTGGGCGACCGCGCGCCGGACGAGATCATGGGCACGTTCTGCGCGGCGCTGCGCCGGGCGGGCGCGACGGTCGTGCAGGAGGTCTCCCATTCGTTTCCGGAGACCGGCCTCACCTGCGTCCTGATCCTCAGCGAGTCGCACGCCGTGCTCCACACGTGGCCGGAAACCGGCACCGTGAACATCGACATCTTTTCCTGCTCGACGAGGCTCAAGAGCCTCGAAGCGATCGACGAGCTGCGCCGATCCTTCGGCGCGAAACATGTCACCGTGCAGGAGATCGCCCGTGCCGACGGACACGACCCAGGGTCGGACGGACGCGATTAGATTCGCGCTGCGCGGCGTCGGGTGGAGCCTCGGGTTGTTCGGCCTGCTCCGCCTGAGCTGGACCGAAGCGCACGCCGTGCTGCCCTTCACCCGCGTGCAGGCTTCTGTGGCCGAGGGCCTGTTCGGCCTGCCGGCGTCGCCAGTCCAGGTGACGCTTGCGTGCAGCGGGACAGACGCGCTGGCGTTGTGCCTCGCAGCTGTGCTCGCCTACCCGGTGCCGTGGCGAGCGCGCCTCGCCGGCGCGGCCGGCGCCACCGCGCTGATCCTCGGCCTGAACACGTTGCGGATCGGCACGCTCGGGCAGGCGGCCGCCTCGCCGGCGTGGTTCGACACGCTCCACGTCTTCGTCTGGCCTGCTCTGCTCACGATTGCGATCGCCGGATACGTGTTCGCCTGGATGCGCCTCGCGGACACGCCGCACGTGCAGGGCGAAACCCGTGCGCCCCATCGTTTCCCGGAGCCGGTCGAACACACGCCCATTGCGGATTCCGTTGAGCGCCTGAAACCGACGCGAACGTTCGTCGTGCTCACGGTCGCGTTCCTGATCCTGTTTGCAGCCGTCTCGCCGCTCTATCTCGAGAGCTCGGGCGTGCTCGCGGTGGCCGGCTTCATCGCACGCACGGCTGCGGCGATCCTCGGGATCGCAGGGATCACCGCGCACGCGACGGCCAACGCGCTCTGGACGGCGCGCGGAGGGTTCCTCGTCACGCAGGAGTGCATCTCGACGCCGCTGATCCCGGTCTATCTGGCGGCCGTGTGCGCGCACTCGAGAACCTGGCGGCGGCTGATGGTGGGAATGCTCGCCGCGGCGCCGTTGTTCGTCGCCCTGGGGATCGCGCGGCTCCTGGTGGTCGCGTTGCCTGACGTGGTGACGTCGCCGCTGTTCTTCGTACACGCGTTCTATCAATTGCTGCTCGGCGTGGTGGTCGTCTGCCTCGCCGCCGTGTGGCGGCACGGCGGCCGTGCGGCCCCCGTCCACGCGCTGGCGGGGGTCGGCGCAGGCGTCGCGGTCGCCTGCCTGCTCGGTCCTCTCTCGACGCGCGCGATCGCCTCTCAGGCCGGCGCGCCGCTGGACGATCCGCAGGGGGCCCTCGCGTTCCTCCCCGCGTTTCAGGTCAGCCTGTATCTCGCGCTGTGGGTCGCGGCCTTCGTCGCCGTGGGGTGGAAGCGCTTCGTCGCCGGACTGGCGATTCTCGGGCTCACGCAGGCGGCAGGGATTCTCGCGCTCCAGGCGCTCGCCAGTCATTCCGGCCTGACCGCGCACGTGCGCGACGTCCGCGGCTGGGCGGTCGTGGGCCCCGTCTTGATCTTCGCCGCGGTGATCTACGTTGCCCGGCCGCGCCGCTGAAGTCCTCGTCGTCTCGGCGCTGGCCGCGCTCGTCACCGTGGCGATGGCGGCATTCGTGCTCCGCGCGCCGTCCGATCGCCTCTTCGGCATGGAGATCGTCGGGCGCCACCACGATCCGTTCACGGTGATGGCCCAGTTCGAACGCCGCATCACGTTCGGCGTGTACTCGCAGCCCGTCACCGATCTCCCTGGCGCACTGCTCGCGCGCCTCTCGGGTCCGGTGGCCGCGTACAACTGGCTGGTCCTTCTCAGCTTTCCACTCTCGGCCGCCGCGGCGTACCTGCTCGCGCGCTATCTGGCGCTGTCTCCGACGGGCGCGGCCGTCGCCGCACTGGCGTACGCGTTCTCCCCGTTCCACGTCGCGCAGGCGGCCTATCACCCTCACATCGCGCAGACGCAGTGGATCCCGCTCTACCTGCTCGCGTTGTGGCGGTGTCTCGACGCCGCGACGCCGGCGGCGGTCGCGTTTCTCGCCGCCGCGACGATCGCGGTGACGCTCTCGAACTTCTACGCGGGTCTCATCGTGGGCGTCATCACCCCGATCGCCGTCGCTGCCTACTGGCTCGTCACCACCCGGACGGACTCGCAATCGATGCGCCGGCTGGGCATCACCGCCGGAACTCTCCTGGTGATCGCCGCCTGCGGCGTGGCCTACACCAGCACGTTCGCCGTGGACCGCTCGGTCTTCGCGTTTCCCCGCGCCGACCTGTTCCGCTACAGCGCGAAGTGGTGGGGTTATCTGGTTCCACCGGTCGCGCATCCGCTGCTCGGCGAAACCGCGCATCGCATCTGGACCGCGGTCGACGTACGCGAGGGTCTGCTCGAGCAACAGGTCAGCCTCGGGTGGGGAGTCGTCGCGCTCGGGCTGATTGCCGTTTTTCGGTGGCTGGCCTCCGGCAAGCAGCCTTCGCTCGCGCGTGTGCCGGTCCTCGTCATCGTTGCCGTGGCCGCGCTCGTGTGCTCGCTGTCGCCGGAGCGGACGATCGGCGCGTTCACGTTCGTCAGGCCTTCCGCGCTGCTGTATTACGTCGCGCCGATGTTCCGGTCGTATGCACGGTTCGGGGTCGTCGTGCAGCTGATGGCGGCGCTGCTGGCGGGCATCGGGGTGGACTATCTCCGGCGGACCGGGACCAGGCGCGCGCGGTTTGCCGGCCTCACCCTCGTGGCGCTGGCCGCCGGGGAGTACGTGGTGTCGCCCTCGGCGCTCTGGCGCGACGTGCTGCCCACGACCGCGCACCGCTGGGTGATGGCACAGGAGTATCGCGTGCCTGTGCCGGTCCTCGATTGCACGCCGGTCACCCAGGAGTCCGAATCCGTCCGGTGGCTGACGGGGTATCGCGTGTCGCTGCTGGGCGGCTCGATCAGCGACTGCTCGGAGCCGAATTTCTCCGCAGAAGCTCGCCGCGAATGGTTACACCCACCTGCTGGTGCGGCGGGACTCGGCCGACGGACAATGGTTCGCCGGGCATCCTGCACCGGACGGGTTGCGTCTCACCGCCAGCTTCGATGATGCGCAGGTGTTCGAGGTCGTGCCGCGGACCCCTGCCCATCTACACTTCAATGATGAAAGGGTTCTTTCCGCGCGAGCACAACGCTGAGTGGACGTGGCGATGGATGGGCCACGAGGCGGCATGGTCGATTGTGAACGGGGGCGCCGAGCCAATCGTCGCGACCGTCGGCGTCGAGCTGTCGGCGTTTCATCGGGCGCGCCGCATGGAGGTGCGCCTGGACGGGCGCCCCGTGCAGACGCTCGTGATCGAACCGCCGCGCCGCATCCACCAGATCGGTCCGCTCGCCGTGAGTCCGGGCAATCACGAGCTCGTCTTTCATCCGGTGGATCCGCCGACGGTGGCGAGCGACGCCATCGCAAACGGTGACACGCGCCCGTTGTCGTTTGCGATCGGCACGTGGAGCTGGACCGTCCAGGGTGACCGGCCGTGACGCCGGCCGCGTACCGGGATTTCTGGGCCGGGGTCGGCGAGCGGTTTCCCGATCTCGACGGCGCCGCGTCCACGCGCTACTACGCGGAGAACGAACGCCGCTTGTTCAGGGAGCACTTCCCGTCGCTCGAGGGGCTGAGGATTCTCAAGACCGATCTGTGGGACGAGGCCAAGAACACGCGCATTCTCGCGTGGGCCAGCCGGCAGGGGGCGCGATCCTACGGCATCGACATCTCCGAACCGACCGTGATTCAGGCGCGCGCCGCATTCGACACCGGGGAAGGCGCCCGGCATTGCCTGCAGGGCGCCGTCGGCGACGTCCGCGAGCTGCCGTTCCCCGACGCCAGCTTCGACGCGATCTACTCGATGGGCACGATCGAGCACTTCGACGAAACCGAGCGCGCCGTCGAAGAGATGGCTCGCGTGCTCAAACCCGGCGGGCGCGCGATCGTCGGCGTGCCGAACCGGTACGATCCGTTCCTCCGGCCCTTGCTGGCCACGGTGCTCCAGGCGCTGGGCCTGTACGCGTATGGCTACGAAAAATCCTACTCACGCCGGGCGCTCAGGGCGATGCTCGAACGCGCCGGGCTCACCGTCGTCGCCGAGACGGCCATCCTGTTCATTCCCGGGTGGCTCAGGATGCTGGACCTCGCGTGCCACGCGTGGTGCCGGCCGCTCGCCGTCGTGACCGGCGCGTCCATACGGCCGTTCGTGTTCCTCGATCGCCACGTCCCGGCCGTGCGGCGGCACGGCTACCTGCTCGCGACCGTCGTCACGAAGCCGGAACGGTGACAATCCTTATCCGTGGCGTCCGGCAGGCAGCCGGGCCGCCGCTAGCGCTTGGCGACGCCGAGCTCAGCGAGCTTGGCCGCCATGTCTTCCGCCGACGTCGCCGGCTTGATCTCCTTGTCGATCGCCAGGATCTTGCCGTCCTTGTCGATGTAGAACGTCCAGCGGCTGGCCATGCCTCGCTGGTTCAACACCCCGTAGGCCTCGGCCGTTTTCTTGGTCGGATCGCTGAGCAGCGGGAAGTCGGCCTTCTCTTTCTCGGCGAAGCCCTTGTTGTCCTCGAGCGTGTCGACGCTGGCCATGAAGTAGGTCGTGTTGAACTTCTTGATCAGGTCGCCTTTCTCGGCGAGCGACTTGCACTCGATCGTGCAGCCCTGCGTGTACGCCTTCGGGAACCACGCGATGACGACGGCCTGCTTGCCTTTGAAATCGGAGAGCTTGTACGTCTTGCCGTCACTCGCCTGCAGCGTGAAATCCGGCGCCTGGTCGCCGACCTTCAGGTCTGCCGCCGAAGAGGCCGCCGCAAAACCGAGCACCGCCAGCCCAAGACCGAAAAGCACCATGTACTTCATATACTCCTCCACGAAATTTCGCGATCCGTTGAGCGCTCATCATACTGCGGCGCCCGGTGGTTCGATTCCCAGCCCGGCTTTATCAAGAGCGTCGAGTTCGTGGTGTCCGGCTAAAGCCGGATGCCGCCAGTCGAACACATAGTCTTCTACTGACCGGAACGCGCCCGGTGGAATAGCTCCAGCTCCTGGTTGGCGCGCACGATCACCGCGAGCTTCTCCTCGACAGCCCCGAGATGCGGGCCCGGGATGGCGAAGTACGCTTCGGTTTCGGCGGCGCCGGTGTAGACACGGTTGCCGACGCAGCCGAAGCTCGCAGCAGTCCGCTCTGAGTTGATCGCTTCGGGAAGCACGGAGCACGTCGGCCGCCCCATGGTCGCGCCGGCCCCGGCCACGCCCGCGGCCTGCGCCGCCTCCGCGAGGAGCATCAACTGCCGCGCGTTCCCGCGGATCAAGACGACGTCGGGCGGCACGGGCGCGGCATCGAGCGGCGCGTAGACCGCCACCTGCAGCGGCGTCCTGCGGGTCGGGATCCGCGGCACGTCCTCCATCTTCAGATACGAGAGGCCCACCATCGTCTGCACGAGGCCCATCAGTTCCTGTTGTTCTGAAGGCGAGAGCGTGACGTTGTGCGTGTGCGCGCCCACGGGGCACCGCTTGTGATCGTCGGCGACCGTGTAGAACACTTCGCCCGCGGCGGCGCGGCGCCAGTACCCGCAGCCGGCGGGCTCCATGGCGGAGACGTGCGGCACGCCCGGCGGCGCGTGGTCCACGAACGTGATCGCCACCGGGGGCGACGTGAGGCGCAGCAATTCTGTGAGTGGCGTCTGTGACATGGATCCTCTGACCCGAAACTATACATCGCGTAGGGGCCGCGGCTGGCTTCGCTCACCGCGGTAGGGGCGCTCGCTTCGCTCGCGTAGGGCCGCGGCGGTATCGTCCCCACTCTCGTCCCCAATCCCTTGAACCCGCCACAGCGAGACGATATAACGGCGCCATGACCCCGATCGCCGATCTCCATCACGCGTTTCGCCACTTGCGGCAATCCCCCGGATACGCCGCGACCGCGATCCTGACGTTCGCGCTCGCGATCGGCGCCAACAGCGCCATCTTCAGCGCGGTCAACACCGTGTTGCTGCGGCCGCTGCCGGTCGAGGCGCCCGAGGACCTGGCGGTGGTCTGGCAGACCGACGCCGGCGGACGGGCGGTGATCGAGCTGACCTACCGGCATCTGCGCGAATGGACGGCGGCCGGGAAGACCTTCACGCGCGCGGCCGTGATGGGATCGCACAACTGGAGCGCTGTTCTCCAGGGGCGCGGCGAGCCGTCGCGCATCTGGTTCAACGGCGTGTCGGCCGGTTTTTTCGACACGCTCGGCGTCAGCCCGCTGCTCGGCCGGACGTTCCGCGCTGAAGACGACGTGCCCAACGCCCCCGCGGTCGCGGTGCTGAACCACGGCGCCTGGGTGCGCCGGTTCGGGTCGGATCCCAATGTCGTCGGCACGACGATGATCCTCGATGGAAACACGGTCGAGATCGTGGGCGTGATGCCGCCCGGCCTCGATTTTCCGCGCGGCGCCGAGTTCTGGATCCCGGTTGTGCCCTTCCTCGCCGGCGGCACGCCTCCCAACACGACGAGCCTCGACACGCTCGGCGTGTTCTACGTTCTCGGCCGCGTTCGCGACCGGCCTCGGCCCGGCCGCCATGCGCGCGGAGGTGGACGGCGTGGAAGCGCGTCTCGATGCCGCGGACGCCGGCCGTCTCAAATGGGGCACGAAGACCGTCGCGACGCCGTTCGTCGATCACGTCTTCGGTCCGGTGCGTCCGGCCCTTCGCGTGCTGTGGGCCGCGGTGGGCGTGCTGCTGCTGATCGCGTGCGCCAACGTCTCGGGCCTCATGCTGACGCGCATCTCGCGGCGGCGCCACGAAGACGGGATCCGCCTGGCGCTCGGCGCGACCCGCGGCGCACTCGCCCGCCTGTGGATGTCCGAGGTCGTGCTCGTGGCGGCTGCGGGCGGCGTGCTCGGCCTCGCGGTCGCGCAGTGGCTGGCGAAGACGATCGTCGCGCTGGCGCCCGATGACCTGCCACGGGTCGCCGACATCGCCGTCGACTCGACCGTCGCGCTGTTCACGTTTGCCGCGGTCCTCGCCGTGGCGCTCGTGACGGGCGCTGTCCCGCTGCGCCACGCGGGCGGCGCGAACCTGCTGTCAGCGATGGAAGGCGAACGTTCGACCGCCGGCCGCGGCACGCTGCGCGTGCGCTCGACGCTCCTCGTGATCCAGATTGCCCTGTCGGTGGTCCTGCTCGTTGCCGCCGGGCTCGTCCTGCGGAGCTTCGTCGCCCTGCGGCACGTCGATCTCGGCTTCACGCCCGACCGCGTGCTCAGCCTCACGGTGCAGCCAGGCAACACGAACGTCCCGCCCAACGTGTGGCTGCGGGATTTTCTCGCGCGGGTCCGCTCGCTTCCGGGCGTCGAGGCGGCAGGCGCCGTCTACCTCCGCCCGCTGATGCTGGGCCCGATCGGTCAGGGCGTGCGGGTGTTTCTCGAAGGGCAGCCGGAGACGCGCGAGACGGCGGAGGCAAACCCGACGCTCAACCATCAAATCGCGACGCCCGGGTACTTCGAGGCGCTCGGGATCCCGCTGCGCGCCGGGCGCTTCTTCACCGATGCCGACACCGCCGACGTGCCTCGCGTCGCGATCGTCAGCGAGTCCACGGCGCGGCGGCTGTGGCCCGGCCGCGATCCGATTGGCCGGCGCCTCTCGATGGCGGCCTTCACTCCCGGCAAACCCGGCAGGGCGTGGCGCACGGTCGTCGGCGTCGTCAGCGACGTGCGGTACCGCGGCATAGAGGAAGTGCAGCTCGACGTCTACGATCCGGCGCTCCAGGTCGGCCGGCCGGCGGACAACATCCTCGTGCGGGCCTCGGCCGATCCGCTCGCGCTTGCGGCCGCGGTGCGGGCGACGGCGCGGGAGCTCGATCCGACGTCGGTCGTGGACGCGGTCACGACCATGGATGCCGTCGTCGGCCGCGCGGAGGCCCCGTGGCGCCTCACCATGTGGATGTTCGTGCTGTTCGCGACGCTGGCGTTCGGGCTCGCGGCGCTCGGCCTCTTCAGCCTCGTCGCGCTCGACGTCGCGCACCGCGGCCGCGAGTTCGCGATCCGCATGGCGCTCGGCGAGTCGCGCGGCGGCATCCTCCGCGGCGTGCTGGTGCGTGCCGGCCGGCGGGTGCTCGCCGGCCTGGCCCTCGGCCTCGGCACCGCCGTCGTCGCGGGCCGCGCCATCCGCGGTCTGCTCTTCGGCATCGCTCCGGACGATCGCGTGACGTACGCCGCGGTGCTGGCGGTCGTGCTGGTCGTCGTCGCGGCCGCGGCCTACGTGCCGGCCCGGCGCGCGGCACGGGCCGATCCGCAGTCGTTGCTGCGGGTTTGAACAGGAGGCCAGGAGGTAGGGTTGAACAGGAGGTCAGGAGATCAGGAGTTCATTCAGGCACGGACGTACGAACAGGAGGTCAGGAGACCAGGAGTTCATTCAGGCACGTACGTACAGAACAGGAGATCAGGAGATCAGGAGATCAGGAGGAGAATCGGGAGGTCTTCTTCACGTACAAGTCTGGGTGATCCAAGCGTTTCAGGCCGGCTGTGAGGCTTGTTGAATTGAAATTCATGAGGAGTCCTGCCGGGTATCCGGTGAGCTTGAGATACGTGATCACCTGCGCCTGATGAACTGGAAGCAGGTGTTCGACCGCTTTCAACTCTATGACGACGCGGCCTTCGACCAGCAGGTCCAGTTTGAGGCCGGCGCAGATGCGCTCGCCTTTGTAGTCCAGGGGGACGTGCCGCTCGCTCTCGACGCGTAGGCGTTCCCGTCTCAACTCGATGACCAGGCATTCCCGGTACACGGATTCCAACAATCCCGGTCCGAGAATCCGGTGCACCTCAATGGCGCAGCCAATAATTTTCTCCGTCAGCTGGTCGAATTCCGCAGGAATGGCAGTCATGCGTGCCAGCCGGAGCACGAAGTGGGCCGTTTCGTTTTTCGAGGGTTTTCGGGGATGTCGGTATCGAGGTTGGCAGTATTTGCGGCGCTAACGGTTCTCGAACGTTGCGTAAACTGCGATGGGGGTTCTCGGCTTGTTTCCGCATTCGACCGCACCTGAGTGCGCCCGGAGAGCCGAAACAACGGTCCTGGAAGACTCGAGATCTCCTGATCTCTTGTTCTCCTGTTAGATGGCTCTTGCGGGGCGCGACCCGACGATTCAAGGATTCGGATTGTGGGCGGATTAGGGATTAGGGATTAGGGATTAGGGATTCAGCTGCCTCACGACCGTGTCGAGCAATCGCTCCAGGGCGGCCTTGGGGTCGCTGGTCCGTCCGGTGTGGACGGGCGACATCTGGATGACGGCGCTGCGCGGCGACACGAGCCAGCGAAAGCGGCCGCGCTGCGGCAGCTCGCCGATCGGACCCGCGCCGGCGCCGCCGGCGCAGATCGCGGGAATCGCGGCGAGGCCGGCCCGGATCACCTCGAGATCGAGCGCCGGATCCAGCGCGAGCAGCCGCGCCGTGTCGAGCTCGATCCGTGCGTCGAGGAACTCGACATCCGCGCACGACAGGATCACGCCGACGTTGATCCGCTCGCCGCGTTCCACGCGCGGCACGATGCGCACAATCGCGTAGTCGTAGGTGTATTCAGCGGACACGCCGTGCCTCCTCGACGAAACGCCCGCGGCGCCGCCACGCGCTCGAGCAGGTAGCGCACGTACGCCGCCCGTGCCTGGGCCGGATCGCCACCGGGCCCGGCCGCCGTCAGCCAGCTCTCGGGAATCCACCCGACGATCGTCGAGAGGACCTCCGGCCCGAGTGCGCGCGCCATGGATTCGTCGATGCTGCCGAGCAGGCCGGCGTGCTCGAGCAGCACGTGGTTCCCGATCATCGGAAACGGATCCCGGGGCCGCGCCGCGTCGGATTCCCACTCCGGCGCATGATGAAAGTAGAGGGTCGCGCCGTGGTCGATCAGCCACAGGCGGCGATGCCACATCAGCATGTTCGTGTTGCGCGCCGTGCGGTCCACGTTCGTCACGTAGGCGTCGAACCAGACGATGCGCGCGGCCAGCTCCGGATCCGGCTTCTGGACAATCGGATCGTAGGTCACCGAACCGGGCAGGTAATCGAGCGCGAGATTCAGGCCGGCACTGTCCAGAATCAGCGCGTGGATCTCCGGGTCCGGCTCGGTCCGCGCCAGATCGGGATCGAGATCCGCAAACACGAGCTCCGGCACGGGCAGCCCGAGGGCACGGGCGATCTCTCCCGACACCAGCTCCGCGATGAGCGCCCGCGGACCCTGCCCCGCGCCGCGAAACTTCAACACGTACATCCCGTCGTCATCGGCCTCGACGATGGCCGGGAGCGAGCCGCCTTCGCGCAGCGGCGTGACGTAGCGCGTGACGCGGACCGTCCTGGGTGGGGGCACGAGCGAATCCCTAATCCCTAATCCCGAATCCCGGATCCCGATCCCGATCAGTCCCGAGTCCCGAGTCCCGAGTCCCGAGTCAGGCCGACTCTTCGAACAGCTCCGCGAACTTCCGGCGCTGGTCGAGGCTCCCGAGCATGAGCAGCACCGCGCCTTTCTCGAGCGGCGTCTCGCCGGTCAGCCTCGTGACGAGCGTGCCGGCGCGGTCGAGCGCCACGACGCTCATCCCGGTGCCGGATCCGATCGCCGAGTCGGCCAGCCGCCGGCCGCTGAGCGACGGGGGCACGGCAACCGAGAACAGCTCCACGCCTTCTCCGAGCACGACCAGCTCGTAGCCGCGCAGCAGCGACATGACCGACTCGACGCCGAGCGTCGTGTAGCTGAGGACGAAGTCCGCGCCGGCGCGGTGGATCGCCTCGACGTTGCGCTCGTGCGTGATGCGGCTGACGATGCGCAGCGCCGGGTTCAGCCGGCGGCAGTACACCGCCAGGTAGATGTTCATCGCGTCGTCGTTGGTGGTGAGCAGGACGGACGACACCTGATGGATGCCGGCGTGCTCGAGGAGGCGGCGGTCGGCCGCGTCGCCGGGAAACAGCGCGACGCCGTCTTCACGCATCGGCTCGAGCGCCGCCGCGCTGCGATCGATGGCGTGGACCTCGACCCCCTTCCGCTTCAGGGCGCGCGCCGCGGCATGAGCCGACTTTCCCGGCGCCGATGATGATCACCGGCGGCGGGGTCCCGCGATCGCCCGGCATCAGCGCGTTGAGCGCGGCGATCTGCGATTCGGTGCCCGCCAGCACGATGACGCCGTTCGGCTGGATGACGGAATCGGGAAACGCCGGCCGGAGCTTGCCGCGCTCCCAGAGGCCGACCACGCTGACGCCGCATTGTTCCCGAAGACGAGTGTCGCGGACCGTCTTGCCGGCCAGGACGGTGTCGCGCGCCGGGAGCTCCGCGATCTGCAGCCCGTGATAGGCGCCGATCACGTGCGCGTCGCTGTCGCCGGTGTCGACGCGGTTGGCGAGATACTCGCCGAGCTGGTGCTTCAGCGGCAGCACGGTCGTCGCGCCGCTCAGCTGCAGCACGTCGATGGAGTCTTCCTCCTCGACGATCGCGACGATCGGCAGGTCCGGCGCGATCTCGCGGGCGGTGATCGTGATGTTGGTGTTGGCCGTGTCTTCGCAGTTGGCCAGGAGCATGCGGGCGCCGACCGCGTTGGTCCGCTGGTAGGTGGCGCTGCTGTCGTTGTCGCCGGCGATCGACCGAGATCCGCTCGCCGACCATCCGGGCGGCCGTCGTCGGATCCGGCTCGATCACGTAGTACGGGATGTGCTCGGTCTTCAGCCGCTCGACCAGGCCGTGCGCGATGGCGTCGTACTCGGTGAGGATCACGTGGCCGCTCGTGCCCTCGGGCACCTCGCGCGGCGCCCGCATCCGCACCCGCGCCTCGAGCCACGGCGCGTAGAAGAGGCTGATGAACATGAAGGGCAGCATCACCAGCAGCAGGACGACCCCCGAGAGCAGCACGACGATGCTGAACAGCCGGCCGGTGTCGCTCGTGAACGTGATGTCGCCGAACCCCAGCGTGGTCATCACGACCAGCGTCCAGTAGAAGCCGGTGATCCACGAGTGCTGTTCCCCCTCGACCCGCACCTTGATCACGTGGAACACGACGGCGTACAGCGTGATGAGCGCGACGAGCGTCAGCACGTACTTCACCAGGGCGCGGAGGTTGCCGCGCGCCTCACGGTTGCCGATCAGATACGCGAACTGGCTGCTGGAGAATTTCATGCGTGAAGGGCCGGCGTCAGGGGCGGCCCTGATCCCGTACGGCGGCCGGGGTTACGGTGGGATTTTATGACGAAACCTGCAACCCGTCACATGTGATGGCGCGCGCTCGAGCGCCGTAGGGGACCGCGGTTGGACCGCGTCTTGACAGGTCGGTTACAACTGGTTGAGGTCTCCTGTAGAGAAGGGAGCGATTCACCATGAAGCGTCGCGAGTTTTTCGAGAAGGCCCTGCTTGGCGGCGCGGTCGTACGTGCTGGCTCGACAATCCCAGCGGTCGCACAAGTCGCCGACACCCTTCCGGCCGAGATGTTCCGCGAGGGGGAGCGCGTCATCGAACGGCCGATGGCCGGACGACCTCACGCGGGAAAGGTCCTGGCCGCGATCCAGCCGCACTCGGACGACATTCCGCTCTTCGCCGGCGGCACGGTGGCGAAGCTCATAAGCGAGGGCTACAGCGGATGTCTCATCCGCATGACGAACGACGAGAAGGCGGGCCGCGGCGCCACGACGGGCGAAGTGGTGCTGAACAACGAGCGCGACAACGATGCGGTCGCCAAGGCGCTCGGCCTCACCAAGGTGTTCAACTTCAATTACCGCAACCACCGCATGGACAACGAATCGCGCCAGGAAATCCGCGGCCGGCTCATCCACCTGTTCCGTCTTTTGCAGGTGGATACCATCATCTGCTACGACCCGTGGGGACATTACGAAGAGAATCCGGACCACTACGTGACGGCGCAGGTGGTTGAATCCGCGTGCTGGATGGCTGGATCGAGCCGGGACTACGTCGAACACCTGGAGGCCGGGCTGAAACCCCACGCCGTGCGCGAAAAGTATTACTTTGCCAGGGGCCCACAGCTCGTCACCCGCATCGTCGACATCAGCGGGAGCATCGATCAGAAGGTCGAATCCAATCGAGTCAACGTGACTCAGGGTCCGGCCGGAGAAAGTGGCGCGCGTCTCAGGGCCAGGCTTGCATCGCAGAAGCAGCGGCTGCCCCTCCTGGGGAATGACGACGAGACGGCCAACCGGCAGTACATCAAACACATCGTCCTGGATTTCGACTCCATCGGGCTGCGCGGCGTACCGTCGGACAGGGAATTGGGCAGGCGCTACGGGCTGGAGTGGGCCGAAGCGTTCCATTACATCGGCCCCACGGCCAGCCGGCTGGACCAGTTCATCGGCAAGAACGCGGTGCCGCTGTAGCGTCGGCCCTTCGACTCGCGTGATCCGTCGCTCGCTCAGGACAGGCCCTGCGTCGCGAAGCTCTCCGTTCGAGATTCTGCGACGACCCACGGCGTTGATCAGGAGTGGGGGATATTGCCGCGAGTTCGGGCGCGCGCGTGTCATCCTAGGGACTTCGGTTGGCGTGGCCAATGTACGGCTGGCCGGTGAACGCGTGCCGGGACGTCTGGGTGGGCCCGTCTCGGCAGCGCGCGGCCAGCCGTGGTCAGGGTCGATCGGACGTATCGTCCTTCCTCTCGGCTCTGCTCAAAAGCGAAGGTTGAGGACTTGGAGACCGATTTTCGAGATCGGCTGCAGACCACGCTGACCAGCGCCTATCGCGTCGAACGCGAACTCGGCGGCGGTGGAATGAGTCGCGTGTTTCTGGCGGAGGAGCGCGCGCTCTGTCGCCGGGTCGTGGTGAAAGTGCTTTCGCCCGATCTCGCGGCCGGCGTGAATTTTGAGCGTTTCAAGCACGAGATCCTGCTCACCGCCCAGCTGCAGCACCCGCACATCCTGCCGGTGTTCACGACCGGAGAGACGCAAGGGCTGCCCTACTACACGATGCCGTTCGTCGAAGGGGAGTCGCTCCGGGTGCATCTCATGCGTGCCGGCGCCATGCCGATCGCCGGAGCGGTCAGCATCCTCAGAGACGTCGCGCGCGCGCTGGAGTTCGCGCACGCCAAAGGTGTCGTGCACCGGGACATCAAGCCGGACAACATCCTGCTCGCCGGGAATACGGCCACCGTTTCGGATTTTGGAATCGCCAAGGCCCTGCTGGCTTCCCATGCCGTGACGGTTTCGGCGCCGAGGACCGCCCTGGGAATTGTGATTGGCACACCGCGCTACATGGCTCCCGAGCAAGCCGCCGCAGATGCAGGCCTCGACCACCGGGTCGATCTCTACGCGCTCGGCTGCGTTGCCTACGAGATGATCGCGGGGGAGCCGCCCTTTGCCGGTTCGGTCGCGTCGCTGATTCGCGCCCACATCGTGGACGTGCCTCCGCCGATCGCGACAAAACGAGCAGATGTCCCCGAGGCCCTGGCCGTGCTCGTCGAGCGTTGTCTCCAAAAGGACCCCGACGATCGGCCGGCCAGTGCGCGCGAGATCCTCGAGGTGCTCGACAACCTCGTGTCGGCGCAGACCCGTGGCCCGGGGTCGATGGTCGAAACGGAAGTCCCGATGATCGCCGTGCTCCCGTTTGCGGTCGTGACGGCCGGGCAGGAGACCGATCACTTCGCCGATGGCCTGACCGACGAGGTCATCACCGACCTCTCGATGATCAAGACGCTGCGCGTCATCTCGCGACAATCAGCGATGCGCTTGAAGGGCAGCGACAAGGACCTGCGGACCATCGCGCGCGAGCTCGGCGCGCGTTACGTGCTGACCGGGAGCATCCGGCGCGCTGGTTCCAGCCTCCGGATCACGGCGCAGCTCGTCGACGCCAGGACCGGCGCGCAGCTCTGGGCCGACAAGTTCCACGGCGCGCTGGAGGATGTCTTCGAAATCCAGGAGCGTCTCTCTCGCCAGATCGTCGACGCGTTGCGGCTCAGACTCACGCCGACCGAGGATCGGCGCCTGGCGCAGCGTCCCATCGGGGATCTCCGTGCGTACCAGTACCTACCTGCTCGCGCGCCAGGAGATCTGGAGCTTCAATACCCAATCGCTCGACCACGCGCTCCAGCTCGTCCGGCGCGCGGAGGACATTGTCGGTGACAACGAGCTGCTGTTCGTCGCCGAGGGGCTCATCTACTGGCAGCATGTCAACGTGGGCATCGTACCCGTGTCGCAGTACCGACGAGGACCTGCGGAAGGCGGAAGACTGCGCCGCGAAGGTGTTCGCACTCAACCCGGAATCGTCGAAAGGGCACGGCCTGCGCGGAGCGATCCGGCACACCCGTGCCGACCCGAAGGGAGCGGCTCGCGATTACAAGAAGGCGCTGGTACTCGATCCCAACGATCCGGAGGCGCTGCTGTGGCTTGGCTATCACTACGCCGTGTCCGGGCGACCCGACCTCGCGCGTGCGCTCATGGATCGCCTGCAGCAGGTTGATCCCCTGACGTCGATCAACCTCACGATGTACGGGATGGTCGCGATGTTCGACGGCAACTATCCCGAAGCGCTCACCTGGACGCAACGCTCGGTCGACATCGATCCGGCCAATCCCACCCCGCGGATGATGCACGCGCTGATGCTGGCGGCGAACGGGCGTCGCGAAGAGGGCGTGGCGATGCTCGATGCGGTGGCAGGCGATGCATCCGCCATGGCATGGGCGAGGTTGGCGCCGGCCATGGCCTGTGCGCTCCGTGGTGAGCGCGACGAGCTGATGCGCATCATGACGCCCGAGCTGCGCGCCGCGGCGGAATGGGATGAGATCTTCGCCTGGTGGGCTGGCGATTGCTTCGCGCTGGTGAATGAGGCTGATGCGGCGATTGACTTCATCGAGCGCGCGGTCGAATTCGGGTTCATCAACGCGCCATGGCTGTGGCAGTACGAGCCGTTTCTCGCGAGTCTTCGGAGTGAGCCGCGGTTCGGTCGCTTGATGGAGGGGGTACGGAAAGCCTGGAGGGCTTTCGAGCCGTAGACCCACCGACCTCGCGGCTCAAGCCGCGGACGGGGTCAGGGGTTGACAGTTGAATTCTACATAGATAAAGTTCTACCCAGTGACCACGGTCCACAACGTCACGCGATCACCGTTCAGGCTTCCGCTGTGACAGAAGGAGACGCTCGATGAAACGGTCACTGCTCGCCGCCGCTCTCGTGTGCGTGGCCGCCGCCGGCCCGCGCGCTCAGACCACCTCGCCATTCATCACCGAGCTCAAGCGGTACTACTACGAGGCCGTGAAGCGAAACCTCAGCGCGATGGCCGAAAAGATGCCCGAGGAGCATTTCGCATTCACGCCTGTACCCGGGATTCGTTCCTTTGGCGAGGCGGTGGCCCACGTGGCGGAGGCGCAGGCCCGCAATTGCCATCTCGTCTCCGGCGCCGGCGCGAAGACGCTCGACGCCGACAAGAAGCGAACCAAAGCGGAGCTGCTCGCGGCGCTCAAGGAATCGTTCGCGATCTGCGACGTCGCGTTCGCGGCGCTGACCGACGCTCAGGCGAACGAAATGGTCAAGATGGGACAATCCGGCTTCCAGCTGACCAGGCTGTCGCTGCTCGTGAGCATGATCGCGCATTCCAACGAGCAACACGGCTACATGGCGGTCTATCTCAGGCTCAAAGGCATCGTGCCGCCGTCGACGGAAGCGATGAACGCCGGCCGCTAGCCGTCGCGCGACTGAGCCCGGGGTTGACTCGGTATTCCTGTCCACATAATCCGAGCCTGAATACAAATCAGGCTTGTCTGTGGCGTCGAATTTGACGCGGCTCAGTCGTTTCTGAGGGTCGCGATCGGATCGACACGAGCGGCGCGCAAGGCGGGAACCGACGCGGCGAGCGCGCACGTCGTGACGACGAGCAGCAGGCTCGCCGCGTACGCCACGGGATCGAAGACATGGACGACGGCCCCGATCTGCGAGGCGGCGGGCGTCGACATCAGGACGATCGCCAGCGCGGCGGCCAGGCCGCCGCCGGCCACGAGCCCGATGCCGACCGGGCGAAGCGATTGCGACAGCACCACCCGGACGACGTTCCGTGTCGTCGCGCCGAGCGCCATGCGCACGCCAATCTCCTTCGCCCGCTGCTCGACGACGTACGACAGGACGCTGAACAGACCCGACAACGTCAGCGCGAGCGCCAGCCCTCCAAGCACCACCGTCACCCAGAAGGCGATCCGCAGGACGGAGGTCTGCATTCCGGCCATCGCCCGCACGGTGGTGATCGTGCCCAAAGCCGGGTCGACGCTCGTGAGGCGTTCGAGCAGCGCCTGCCGCGCCTGTTCGGGATCGCCGCGGACGCGCAGCGTCAGCGATGTCCCGGGGTTCTCGGGACCAGTCGGCAGGTACACGCCACGGAAGGTGAACCGGTCGGGCATCAGGACAACGTCCCCGGCCTCGCGCACGACGCCGACGACGGTGAACGTGCGCGATGGCTCCACCTCCGCGCGGCGCGCGTCGGCGGACGAGAGCGACGGTGCGCCCGGCGAGCCCGATTGCGGAGGTTGGAGGCGCACCTCCTGCCCCACGGCGTTGCGATTCGGCCAGAGCCGGCGCGCGATGGTCTCGGACACGACCACCACGCCCGCCTCCGCAATACGTTCCGAGTGCGTGAAGCCGCGCCCTGTCACGACATCGATGTCGAGCAGATCGAAGTATTCCGGCGACACGGTCATCTGCTCGACCGGTAATCTCGACATCTCCGGCCTGCCCGCCGTCGCCTCAGCGGAGACGGTCGTTTCCGCGACTGCAAGCGCCGGCGGAGACGAAGCGGCCACGGCCGCCACCGACGGATGGGCCCTCACAGCCTGGAGCAGCGCGGCGCGCCGTGGCTCGTTGGCGATTGCGACCATCACCGTGTCGATCGTCCGCACGCCGGGATCCACGGTCGCGGCGGCAAAGGCGCCTCGCAGAAATATGGCGGCGCAGATCAGGAGGAGGGCCGATGCGCCGACCTGGACGGCGATCAGCGCCTGTCGTGCGCGGTCCGGACGCGCGGCCCTCGTCACTTCGCCGCGCATCGTCCGCACCAGTTCGAGGCGAGTGGCCTGCAGCGCCGGCACGAACCCGAAGAACACCGTCGAGACAATCGCGCCAGCCACCAGGAACACGAGCTCCCGCCAGTCCGCGGTGGCGGGCGCGTACCGGGTGAGGTCCACCTCGAGGATCTCCGGCGGCACCATGGTGGTCGCCATGTAGAGCGCACCCTCCAGAAACAGCCGCGCGACGGCCAGACCGCATGCTGCCGCCGCGAGTGCGAGGAGGAGACTTTCCGTGAGCAGCTGCCGGATGATGCGCCGGCGTGACGCTCCGAGCGACAGGCGGATGCCGATCTCCCGCTGGCGCGAGACACCGCGCGCGAGCAGCAGGTTGGCGACGTTGGCACAGCCAATCATCAGAATCAGGCCGAAGGCGAAGAAGATGGGCGAGAAGATCATCAGCCCCTGGAGCGCATTGGCCGGGAGGGTGCCCTGGCTCCGTCTCAGCCTGATGGAGAGGGGACGCCCGGGGACCGTCTTCAGCCCGGTACGTCCCGTCGCCCAGATCGTGAGCCCGGCCGTCGCCGCCTCTGGTGACATCCCCGGCTTCAGCCGCCCTGCGACGTCAATGGCGATCTCGTCCTCTCTCCCTGCATCGGCTTCGCGGAACTGCCCGGCGAGCGCGAGTGGCGCCCAGTAGTCGGGCGGCAGGATCCCCAGCCCACGAAAGCCCTCGGGCATGACGCCGACGATCTCGTACGGGCAGACGGTTGACGAGCAGGCTCTGGCCGATCACCGCCGGATTGCCCGCGAACAGCTTCTGCCACCCCCGGTGACTGAGCACGATTACTGGCCGGCCGGCAAACCGCTCGTCGTCTCCCGGCATCAACGGGCGCCCGAGCGCTGCCTGGACCCCGAGCACCTGAAAGAAGTTCCCGGTGACGAGGGCGGAATTCGCGACCCGGCCCTCGATGCGTGTCCGCACGGGGCGCAGCATGGCGAAGGCATCAGTGAAGACGCTGGTCTCCCGCCGCAGCGCGTCGTAGTCAGGCCAGGTGAACGGCAGCGACGCATCCGCGCCGGGGCCCGTCCGCCGCTCCACGGCAAACAGCTCGCCGGGGCTCCGCACCGCATCGGCACGAAGAAAGATGGTGTTGTAGACCGTGAACACCACGCTGATCAGCCCGAGGCCGAGACCGACCGTCGCGACGATGGTGACGGCGGCGAGGGGCGCGCGGCGGAACGTGCGGAAGGCGTAGAGAATGTCGCGCGCCAGATCATCGACGAGGGCGGTGCCGCGGGCGTCGCGACACTGGTCGGCGGCAAGGGGCACCGAGCCGAAGCGCGCCAGCGCCCGGGCGCGGGCGGCAGCGGGGCTCAGGCCCTCTGCGACGTGCTTCTGCGTCTCGCGCTCGACATGGAACGCGAGCTCCTCGTCGAGCTCGCGTTCCACCCGGCGCGGAGCCGCCAGCGCGCGAACGCGCAGGAACAAATCGCGAAGGTTCATCAGATTCACGCCAGCTTCATCACCGTGGACGGAAGAAGGCCGGGAACGGCGTGTCGGGTCATGGTGTCGTTTGACGACACTAATACCGGCTGGTGTCGGCTGTCAACACCAAGCCGCGACGGGGAGAAACTGCGTCACGTCGCGGGTTTTGTTACACGCGCTAAGGAACGGAGCCGGCGGACGCAGTCGCAAGATTGCCCATCGGACGACCGGCACTGAACGCGCGCCGGCCCAACGTGAGGAAGGACAGTCCCGCCAGCACGCAGAGCACTCCCGCGATCCAGAACGCGAGACGGTAATCGCCGGCCACGGTGCGAATCGCGCCCGCGCCGAAGGCGGCGAGCGACGCGCCCATCTGGTGGCTTGCGCCGATCCAGCCGTAGACGACGCCCGTGTTCTCGCGTCCGAACGCTTCGCCGGTGAGCCGGACCGTCGGGGGCACGGTGGCGATCCAGTCGAGCCCGTAGAACACCGCGAAGAGGCCGAGCGCTCCTGCCCCGTTCTCGAGCGTGAACGGCAGAAACAGGAGCGAGAGCCCGCGCAGCGTGTAATAGCCGAACAGCAGGTGGCGGCTCGAGTACCGATCGGTGAGCCATCCCGACGCCGTCGTGCCGAGGATGTCGAAGATCCCCATGACCGCGAGCAGTTGCGCCGATCGCATCTGCGGGATGCCGTGGTCGTGGCAGGCGGCGATCAAGTGCGTGCCGATGAGCCCGTTCGTGCTCGCGCCGCACACGAAGAACGTGCCGGCCAGGATCCAGAAGGCCCGCGACCGGACGGCCACGCGCAGCGCGGCGAAGGGCGAGAGCGCGATCGGGGCGGCCGTCGCGTCCGGGTGCTGACCGTACCGACGGAGCCCGAGATCTTCGGGCCGATCGCGCAGGAAGATCAGCGCGACGGCGAAGACGGCCACGGCAGCGCCCGCCACGACCAGTGCGGCCGCGCGCCATCCGTACTTCTCGACCACGCCGGCCAGCAGCGGCAGAAACACCAGTTGGCCGGTCGCGTTGGCCGCCGAGAGCGCGCCGAGCACCACGCCACGGCGCTCGTCGAACCATCGCGTCGCCACGACGGCGGCCAGCACCATCGACGTCACACCTGTCCCGGTGCCGACACACACGCCCCACAGCAGCGTCATCTGCCACTGGTTCTGCATCTGGGTGGTCAGCGCCACCGAGACGGCGAGGAGCGCCAGCGCCGCGACGACGAGGCGCCGGATGCCCCACCGGTTCATGGCGGACGCGGCGAAGGGCCCGATGAGGCCGAACAACGCGATGTTGATGGCGACCGCGCCCGAAATCGCCGCCCGGCTCCAGCCGAACTCCGACTCGAGCGGCACCATGAGAAGACCCGGCGTCGCGCGGATGCCGGCGGTGATGAGCAGGACCAGGAAGGTGACGAGCGCGACGATCCAGGCGTAGTGCAGCCGGGGACCCGGTACGCGCGGCGCCGGAGTATCAGAGGTCATGACGTGGCTTCATTTTCTCTCGATAACACCCCCGCTTACCACTCCAAGAACGGGTATGGGCCCCGCGGGAAGCGGGAAGCGGAAGGTCATTGATTACCGCCGGAGACGCGGAACGCGGGAAGCGGGAAGATGGGAGCGGGAAGCGGGAAGCGGGAAGCTGGAAGCTGGAAGCTGGAAGCGGGAAGCTGATTCACGACTTCGGCGGATGCGGGTCGTGAGGAAAGACGATCTCGCGGCGCCCGAAGAGGCGGGCGTCCAGCGACAGCGCGCCAGGCCCGAGCAGGACGAGCGCGACCGCAACAGCGGCGAGGCGCAGCGCGCTCGCCCGGTCAAGGATGGGATCGGTTGGCAGCGACGGCATCCACGAGACCGCGATCCCGAGGAGGCTGAGGCCGGCGACGGCGCCGGCGCCGGGCGTGAGAAAGCCGATCAGCAGCGAGGCGCCGCTGACGATGGCCGACAACCCGAGGGCCCACATCGCGGCCGTCGCCTGTTCGCGCCCCGTGAGGTACGCGACGCCCTGAACAGCCGCGGTGATACCGACGACGGCCCGCAACAGCAGCAGCCCGACGCCGGGCGACCGACCGGGAAACGTCGAGAAGAATCGCTGCAGGCGGCACTCCTTTTCTACTGCTCGCGGGGACTGCACCCCCACTCGCACGCGTTTCGAAGCGGGCCTGCCGGTCGAAGGGCCCCACTCAGAGTACCGGATACCCTTCCCGGGCGAATCCCTAGACCTTGGAATGGCGGACTACCACTATCGGGTAACAGGAGATCAGGAGAACAGGAGGTCACGAATAGGAGGTCAGGAGAAACACTAAGAAACTCCTGATCTCCTGATCTCCTGTTCAAGGACAGTTACAGCTGGATGATCCCCCGGCGCACCGCGATGGCCACCGCGGCCGTGCGATCGCTCGCGCCCAGCTTCTCCATGATGTGCTTGACGTGGACCTTCACGGTCTCCTCCGAGATGAACAGCTGCTCGGCGATGTCGCGGTTCCGGTTGCCGCCGGCGACGTGCTTGAGCACGTCGATCTCGCGCACGGTCAGCGCTTCGTCGCTGACGTGCTCGGCGAGCTGCGCCGCGATCTCGTGCGGAATGCGCTTCTTCCCCGCGTGGACCTGCCGGACCACTTCGACCAGATCCTTGGGCGGCATGTTCTTCAGCACGTACCCGCGCGCGCCCGCCCCCAGCGCGCGCTGGATCTCGACGTCCCCTTCGAACGTCGTCAGCATGACGATGCGCGCGTCCGGGAACTCGCTGCGGATGGCAATCATCGCGTCGATGCCGCTGATGTCCGGCAGCCGGATGTCCATGAGCGTGACGTCCGGGCGCTGTTCGCGAAACAGCTGGATGGCCTCCCGGCCGGTCGAGGCCTGGGCCACCATGAGCATGTCGGGCTGGTTGTTGATGACGGCCGCGATGCCTTCGCGCAGGAGCGGATGGTCGTCGACGCTGAAGACCCGGATGTTCGGCTGATCGCTCATATGTCTTTCTCCGTGCTGTCGTGGCGCCGTGCCCGGCCCCTCCGAAACAACCGCGGCATCCAGTTGCCGGCACGAACCGGCGCCGCCCCATCGAAGGCGACGTTGCCGGGCACGGTCAACTCGACTTCGGTGCCGGCCGCCGCGCGGCTCCTGACCTTGAAGCTGGCGCCAATGCTGTCGGCGCGTTCCCTCATCCCCGTCAGGCCCCAGTGCCCGTCGGTCCCCGACCGCACGACCAGCGGGTCGATCCCACGGCCGTCGTCGCGCACGAGCATCCGCAGATCGCTCGACGAATACGCAAGCTCGACCTCGATGTTCCTTCCGCCGGAATGGCGAAAGGCGTTCGTCAGGGCTTCCCGGCCAATCCGGTACACCTCGTCGCGGATCACCGGGTTCAACGGCCTGGCCTTGCCTTCGATGATGACGCGATAGTCGGTGTCGGTGTGCTCACCGGCCGCGAGCTCCTGGTGAAGTCCCGAGAAGGCCTGCTCGAGATCGTGAGGGGCGCTGCTCGACGATCGCAGCCCGCGGACCGCATTGCGCCCCTCCTCGATGACCCGTCCCATCAGGTCGAGCACCCGGTCGACGGACGGCCTGGCGGGCGAATCGGCCGGCAGGCGATCCGCCGCCACGTGGAGCTGCATCGACGCGCTGACGAAGCCCTGCAGCAACGTGTCGTGGAGCTCCTGGGCGATGCGTGTCCGCTCCGCCAGCCGCTCTTCGAACCGGACGTTGAGCTGTCTCGCCACGCGAAAGACGCGCAGGCGGTAGAGGGCGACGCCGGCGATCGCGCAGAGGAGCACCGTGGAGGTCTGGAACCAGGCCGTCTGCCAGACGCTCGGCAGGACGTCGAAACCGACCGCCGCTTCGTCGCCGTTCCACACGCCGTAGCCGTTCGACGCGGTGACGCGGAAGACATACGGACCGGGAGTCAGGTTCGTGTAGACGGCCTGCCGCTCCGCGACGGGCTCGCTCCAATCCGCGTCGAAGCCGTCGAGGCGGTACCTGAACATCACTCGCTCGGGCACGGCGAGGCTCAGGCCCGCATACGCGAGGGTGACACGCCGCCGGCCCGCAGGGATTCGAACGGATTCCCGCAGATCGACGGGCGTCCCGTCGGCGAGGACGTCCTCGACATGTGTCAGCGCGGGGATGTCGCGCCGGTCGCCGTGCTCGGGATCGGCCATGGACAACCCGCGGTTCATCGCGAACCAGATGCGCCCGCGCGAATCCGCAACCACGCTTCGATGCCGCTTGACACCCTCGACAGCCAGCAAGCCGTCAGCGATGCCGTACTCGCGGACGGCCGCGTTCGCGAACGACGGATTCGCCAGCCCTTCGCGGTGAACGCGGAGGACGCGATCCGCGGTCGCGATCCACAGCCACCCGCTCCGGTCTTCCGCAAGCCCGAGAATGGAGCCGCGCAGCATCGCGGGGACGTTGACCGGCGTCTGCAGCCGACCTGCCCGGAAGACCGCCAGCCCGGCGGCGGTTCCGGCCCAGACGTTGCCGGCCGAATCCTCGAGGAGCACGTTGACATCGTTGGCCGGCAGGCCGTCTTTCGTGGCGTAACGCCGCCAGCCGCCGCGCGACAGCGTGCTGACGCCGTTCGGTGTCGCGAACCACATGGTTCCGTCCGCGCTTTCGACGATCGAGGCCACGGTGTTCGAGGCCAGCCCGTTCGCCGTCGTGTAGGTCGTGAACGCGCCGTCCTTGAACCGGCTCGCGCCGCCGCTCAGCGTGCCGGCCCAGACCGCGCCATCACGCGCCTGATGAACCGCGTACACGCTGTTCTGAGCCAGCCCGTTGGCCTGCGTCAAGCGCTCCGCCGTGAACGATGCGTCCGCCCACGGGCCGCAGACGCGTCAATCCGCCACGTTGCCTGCCGATCCACACGTCGTCGCCGGCGCCGGCAATCGAATACACCACGTCGTCGCGCAGTCCCGCCTGATCGATTTGCCGGACCTGCCCGTCCCGCATCCAGTAGAGCCCGCCCGCCGACGGGCGCGAACCAGATGCGTTCTGCCGAATCGACGTGGACCGGCCCCACGCTGTCGGACGGCAGGCCCTGCGCGGCGGAGTAGCTCGTGAACACGCCGTCGCGCAGTCGCTCGATCCCTCTCGTCGTGCCGATCCAGATGTTGCTGTCGCGATCCTCGAACAGCGCCGTGACGGCCCCGCCGAGGCGCGTGTCCCGCTCCTCCAGCCGCACGACGCCGCTGCCGTTGACACGGAGCAGGCCGCTCGACCCCGCCGCGATCCAGACGTTGGATTCGCGGTCCCGAATCATGGCGAGCGCGCCCAGCGTGTGGAGCGCGGCCGGTAGCCCGGATTGCGTCACCTCGGTCCCCGTCCACCGCGCGATCCCCTTGTCGGTGCCTATCCAGAGATCGCCGTTCGGGCCCGGAAGAAGGCAGTTGATCTTCAGATTCGGGCAGCCCCTCCATGATCCGCGTCACGCGGCTTCCCTGCACCCGGCGCAGACCGGCGTCGCGCGTGCCGAGCCAGACGTCGCCGTCAGACGTTTCGGCCATGGATATGACGAAGGAGGAAGTCGGAATGGTTCTCGCGGACGCGATCGTCGTGACCTTGCCGCCGCGATAGGCCATGGCGCCGTGCTCGAGCGTGGCGAGAAGCATGACGTCCTGCCGCGGCCGGAACATGGCCGTCACGACGGACTCCGTCAGGCCGATCTGCGAGAGGATGCTTTCGAAGGACCGGTCGTGATACCGCAACAGCGCGGGGCCTCGCAGCCGCGCCCACAGGCTTCCGTCCGGAGCGGCCGCGACGCCGAGCACCGTTGGACCCGTCCCGGGATTCGATCCAGCGGGCTGCAACAGACGGAAGCTCAGGCCGTCGAAACGGACAAGCCCCTTCTCGGCGCCGATCCACAGATAGCCGTCGGCCGTCTGGGTGATCGCGTTCACCGGACCGCCGGGGAATCCCCTCTCGCGGCCCCACTGGTCGCGGATGTACTGCGAGAGGGCGCGATCCGGATCGACCGCGTGCGCCCGATCGCCCAGGCCCAGCACCACGACGGTGGCCAGCACTGCGCCGGCCCAAAGCCGTCGGGCAGTGCCGCTAGGGAAAATACTGGAACCGCTCAATAAGAACCTCGACGTCGCTCTGTGGAGGGACCGGCGAATAGCGGAAGAAGTACAGATTGATGCGCACGCGCTCGTTGCCCGGAACCGGCACGCCGGACGTGAATTCGTGCTGGGCGACGACGGGTTGCGGGCCGGAGCCCGCTCCGCGAACGGTTCTGAAGAGGGCCCGGCCGGGTTCCCAGCGGAACGAATGGGTGAGGCGCCCGGGCGGCGGGGTGAACCGCACGACGTTCGCCGGAACGTAGTAGGGCTGGACGACGAACTGGGCGCCCGGGATGCTCCGATCGCCCCATTGGCTGATTTCGACGTCGAGCTCGCGGTGATTCTGGTCCGCCCCCTGATCGTCCCAGGTGAACATGCCCATCGTCGCGGCCGGATCGAGCTGCGATGTGTCGCGCACGACGAACGCGTACGTGCCATAGCCGAGCGTTCGCGTCAGGATCACCTCGGCGCTGGTCCACTGGCCTTCACGTTGTCTCAGCTTCAGGTGCAGCACGCCTTCGGCGTCCGTCCACGCGTTGTCGGGATGCGTAGTCGTTCATCCCCCCGCGATCGCTCGGCGTCTGCCGCACTTCCCATTCGTATCCGCTGAACGAGAGAACCTTTGGCCGCCCCGATACGAGCTCTCCGGTCCCTTTGACGGTGGCGATGGTGATGACGTCCCCGCCCGGCTTCGGCAGCGCTTCGGTCGTGGGCTGCGGGCGGAATCCGGAGCGAACCAGCAACGCCGCGTATTCGGTGCCGAGGTGAATCCGGCTCTTCCACGTCGAATCCGCTTCGATGGTGGTGAACGGCTCCACCGTCAGCGGCTGCACCCACCAGACGCCGACGCCGCTCTTCGCGTACAACACAATCCGCTGGCCGGGACGCGCGCCGGTGACGCGCCCCGCGATTGGTGCGAGCGTCTCCGAACCGCCCTCGGCTGCCGGGGGCACGGTGCTGAACTCGATGACCGGTTCAACGGCGGGAGGCCGCCGGCCACACCCGGCCGCGAGAAGGCAGAGCGGCACAACGAGCAGCCGGCCGAGGACTCTTGTGGAGCGGCACATGCGGGAAACCTGACCGTCGTAGCGTATCGTGCGCAGCCGGGACCGCAAGCAGGAATCGATGAGACTCCAGTGCCTGTCGTAACACGATCGTGGTATCTCGGAAGCGTCTTCGGGAAGTAACCGGCCCTCACTCGATACGGTGATGCGGGGCCCGGCGTGTCCCGCATAGTGTACCTTGCAGGAACCCGTAGTTTGACCGCCCGATACATAACATAATCGGAAGAAACCATGGCCACCACCGACACGTCCACCCACGGCTCGAGTTGGAGCGACGCTCACGCGGGGATCGCGTGCCGACCACGTATTTCCGACGCTGACGGCGGCGCAGGTTGCGCGCATCGCGGCGCATGGACGCGCGCGGCAGGTCCATCAGGGAGAAGTGCTCGTCGAGGCCGGCGCCGACGTCTTGCCGTTCTTCGTGGTCACCGCGGGCCAGGTCGAGATCGTCCGGCCGACCGGCGACGGCCGAGATCCTCGTCACGGTCCACGGACCCGGCGAGTTCACGGGCGAGGTCAACATGCTCTCCGGCCGGCGCACGCTCGTGACGGGCGCGCGCGACCATGGCCGGCGAGGTGATCGAGCTCAGCCGCGAACAGCTGCTGTCGCTCGTGCAGACCGACACGCGAGCTCAGCGAGATTCTGATGCGGGCCTTCATCCTGCGCCGGGTCGAGCTGATTGCGAGCGGGATCGGGGATGTCGTGCTCGTCGGGTCGGTGCATTCCTCCGACACGCTTCGGATCAAGGAGTTCCTGACCAGGAACGGCCACCCGTACAAGTACGTCGATCTCGACCAGGACGCCGACGTCCAGAGCCTGCTGGACGGCTTCCATGTCGCCGTGGCGGACGTGCCCGTGCTCATCAATTGCGGCGGCGCGGTCCTGCGGAGGCCGAGCAACAAGGAGATCGCCGACAGCCTCGGGTTCAACGTCGCCATCGACCAGACGCACGTCCGCGACGTCGTCGTCGTGGGCGCCGGCCCGTCCGGGCTTGCGGCGGCGGTGTACGGCGCGTCCGAAGGGCTCGACGTCCTGGTGCTGGAAGCGAACGGCCCCGGGCGGGCAGGCCGGGTCGAGCTCGAAGATCGAGAACTACCTCGGGTTCCCGACCGGCATCTCGGGTCAGGACCTCGCCGGCCGCGCCTACGTGCAGGCACAGAAGTTCGGCGCCCAGGTGCTCATCGCGAAAGGGCGCCACCAGGCTGACGTGCGATCGGAAACCGTACGCCGTCGCGATCGACGACGGGCCCGCGGTGCCGGCGCGCGCCGTCATCATCGCGACGGGCGCCGAGTATCGCAAGCTGCCGGTCGACAACCTCTCGCAGTTCGAAGGCGTCGGGCGTCTACTACTGCGCGACGTTCATCGAAGCGCAGCTCTGTGGCGGCGAAGAGGTGATCGTGGTGGGCGGAGGCAACTCCGCCGGGCAGGCCGCCGTGTTCCTCGCGCAGACCGCCAAGTGCGTGCACATGCTCGTCCGCTCGGAGGGTCTCGCCGGACAGCATGTCGCGGTATCTGATCCGGCGAATCGAGGACAATCCGGCGATCAACCTGCGGACGCACACCGAGATCGTCGGCCTCGAGGGCAACGGCCATCTCGAGCGTGTGCGCTGGCAGAACAGCCAGACCGGGGACATCGAGTCGCGCGCCGTCAGTCACGTCTTCGTCATGACGGGCGCCGTGCCCAACACGGCGCTGGCTGGGCGGGTGTGTCGCGCTCGACGCCAAGGGATTCATCAAGACCGGACCGGATCTGTCGCGAGACGACCTGGCGGCCGCGCACTGGCCGCTGACCCGGTCGCCGCATCTCCTCGAAACCAGCCTGCCCGGCGTGTTCGCGGTCGGCGACGTCCGGTGCGGCAACATCAAACGCGTGGCCTCCGCCGTCGGCGAAGGCTCCATTGCGGTGTCATTCGTGCACCGCGTCCTGCAGGAGTAAGAGAAGGATGACATCTCCCGACACGTGCGCGCACATCGGCGCGATCACGACCGTCACGCACGCCAAGAAGAAGGAGTGCGACGAGTGCGTGAAGATCGGCGGCAAGTGGGTCCATCTCCGGACGTGCCAGAAATGCGGCACGACGTTGTGTTGCGACAACTCGCCCAATCGCCACGCCACCAAGCACGCGCACGCCAGCGGCCATCCCGTCATCGCATCCGCGGAGCCCGGCGAGCGATGGCTGTACTGCTATCCGGACGATGCGTTCGCCGACTACTGACCGCCCGTAGCGGGGTCAGGTCATGAACGTGACGGCGGGGTCAGGTCGTGAACGTGACGGCGGGGTCAGGTCACTAGGGCCGCGGTTCCTTCGCTGACGCGGTAGCGGCCGCGCCTGGCTTCGCTTCGCGCGGTAGGGGCGGCTCGCTTCGCTCGCCGTAGGGCCTCGGCGCTGCGCGCCTCGGTAGGGTCAGGTCATGAAGAGACGTGTGGCAATCATCGGCACCGGGTGGGTGGGCGCCAGCGTCGCGATTTCGACGCTCCACTCCGGCGTGGCGGACGAACTGCTCCTCAGCGACGTCCGCCGGGAGGTCGCCGAAGGTGAAGCGATGGACCTGGCGCACGGCGCCCCGTTCTATCCGTCAGCCAGCGTCCGGCCCGCGCCGATCGAGGACATGGCCGATGCGGACGCGGTGGTGGTCGCCGCGGGGCGAGGCGGGCGGCCCGGCGAGACCCGGCTGGAGCTGCTGCGCGAGAACGCGGCCGTGGTGAGCGACATCGCGGGAAAACTCAAAGGCTGCCGCGGCACGATCGTCATGGTCACCAACCCGGTGGACGTCCTCACGCGCGTGATGACCGAGGTCTCCGGTCTGCCACCCGCTCGCGTCGTCGGCACGGGCACCATGCTCGACACGTCGCGGCTGAAGACACGTCGTGAGCCAGGCCGTGCACGTCGATCCCCATTCCGTTCACGCGCACGTCGTCGGCGAGCACGGCGATTCCGAAGTCGTCCTCTGGTCGGCCGCACGCATCGCGGGCCTGCCGCTGCGGGACTGGCCCGGGTGGCACGCGGACCGCGAGCCCGCGCTGGCTGAGGAGGTGCGGCGGGCCGCCTACGAAGTCATCCGCCGCAAGGGCGCCACCAACCACGCGATCGGCCTGGTCACGGCTGATTTGCTGCGCTGCCTGCTTCGGGACGAGCGCCGCGTGCTGACGGTCTCGCGCGTGCAGGAGGGCGCACTGGGATTGCGGAACGTCGCGCTGTCGCTGCCCGCTGTCGTCGGCGCTCAGGGGGCTGCAGACGTGCTGGAGCCGGAGATGAGCGCGGACGAGCGGCAACGGCTGACGCGGTCCGCGGACGTGCTTCGCGCGGCCGCCGCGGGAATCGGCTTGAGCTAGTTGTACGTAGCGCAGGCCTTTATGTAGGGCTGCTTTTTCTGGCTATGGACGAGCCGGATCGCGCTCCGTAAGCCTGTTTATCCCACGTTCACATCCCAACAGCTATCGTGACCCTCATGCGAAACACCAGAGCGGCCATGATGCAGAGTCCGAGCGCGTCTTCCTCTTCAGTTCCGCGAGGGCGAGCGCTTGCAGGTTGTACCGCCTTGCTGCTGGGCCTGGCCGCGTCGATGACCGTCGCCGGTCAGACCCGCGGCGCGGCGCCGCACTGCCGGGCTGATGGCCCGGTTGCGGCTATTCAGGAGCTGCCGGAGGCGAGCGGCATCGCCGCAAGCCGGACCGTTCCGGGGCGGCTGTGGTCCCACAACGACTCCGGCCATCCGATGCTTTTTGCCCTCGACACGCGGGGATCGGTCACAGGCCGCCTGCGCCTGTCGGGCGCCGGCGTGGACGACTGGGAGGCCCTGGCCGTGGGACCATGTCCTGCCGGATCGTGCCTCTACGTGGCGGACATCGGCGACAACGATGCCAGTCGCAAGCGGATCACTATCTACCGCGTGCAGGAACCCTCGGCAGTCGAGGCGTCGGTCGCGGTGAAGGACGTGTTCCACGCGACCTACCCGGACGGCGCGCACGACGCGGAAGCGCTTCTCGTCACGCCGGCCGGCGGTCTCTTCATCGTCACCAAAGGCGATACGGGCGCCGTCGCGCTGTACCGGTTTCCGTCAGAGTTGCGCCCGGGCGCGACCCATCAGCTCGAGCGCGTCGGCAAGCCGCGCGGACCCGGCAAACCGGCCGCGCACGAACGAATCACCGATGGCTCCATGTCCGCCGACGGCCAGTGGGTCGTGCTGCGCACGGAACAGAGCCTCGACGTTCCATCGAACGGCGGAGTTGATCGCCGGCAACTGGCGCGAAGAACGGCGTGTGGACCTCAAGCCGGTCGGCGAAGCGCAGGGCGAGGGAGTCGCCATCGGCGCCGGCAACACCGTGTACCTCGCCGGCGAAGGCGGCGTAGAACTTTAGAACTTTACCCCCATGAGGATCCTGGTCGTCGAAGACGAGCCGGTCGCCGCGGCCGTGCTCGCGAAAGGCCTGCGCGAGCACGCGTACGCCGTGGACGTCGCGGCCGACGGCGACCTCGCGCTCGAGCAGGTCGGCGTCAACGACTACGATCTCGTCATCCTCGACGTCCTCCTCCCGGGCGTCAACGGGCTCGATCTGTGCCGGCAGATTCGCGCGGAAGGCACGACCGTCCCCATCCTGATGCTGACCGCCCGCGGGGGAATCGACCAGCGCGTCGAAGGGCTCGATGCGGGCGCCGACGACTATCTGCCCAAGCCGTACCATTTTCCAGAGCTGCTCGCGCGGGTCCGTGCGCTGCTCCGCCGCGGCCCCGCGCTCGCGGACGCGGTCCTGACCACTGAGGATCTGACGGTCGACACGCGCGCGCGGCGGGTCGAACGCGGCGGTGCACGCGATTCAGCTCACGACCAAGGAGTACTCGCTCCTCGAGTACCTGATTCGGCGGCGTGGCGAAGTCGTGGGCCGCGCGGACATCGCCGAGCATGTCTGGGACGACAGCTTCGATCCGATGTCGAACCTCATCGAGGTGTACATCCAGCGCCTGCGCCGGAAGATCGACGACGGGCACAAGCTGAAGCTGATCCAGACGCGGCGTGGGGCGGGCTACACGCTTGCAGCGGCCTTCGGTGAAGCCCTTGATGATTGAAACGGTCCGTACGCGGCTGACATTGTGGTATGTCACCGCGCTGGCGGCCGTGCTCGTCGTGGTCGGCGGCCTGATCTACGTGCTGCTCGCCCGCGCGCTCTATGCCCGGATCGACGACAACCTGCAGAGTGTGATGCAGATCGCGATGACGTCGCTGGCCAACGATCTCGCCGAGGGGCAGGACGCGGAGGATGCGGCCAGGAGCACGGCGAGGGAACTGGCTTCACGGCAGCAGATGGTGGCGATCTACGACGCCACGGGCCGACTGCTGGCGGAAGAAGGGCGCGACGACGACCTGGTGTTCGCGTTGCCGGCGCTGGACACGATCCCGACCGATGGGGTGTTGCTTCTGACGCTCGTCGAAGCGAAGGACACGGACGACCGCCACCGCCTGGCCTTCCGCCGCGTGACCATCCCTCCAGCCGGAACGAAATACGTCGTCGCGGTCGGCAGCTCCCTCGAGCCGACCGACGAGGAGCTGGAGTCGCTGCGCGGGATCCTCGGCTACGTGGTCCCGATTGCGCTCGTTGCCGCCGGGATCGGCGGATGGTTCCTCGCGCGCCAGAGCCTGTCCCCGGTCGTCGCGATGGCCGACCGCGCGCGAAAGATCGGCGTCGAGAACCTGAGTGGACGGCTGCCGGTCGCCAACCCGCGCGACGAGCTCGGCCGGCTGGCGGACGCGTTCAACGAGCTGCTCGGCCGGCTGGAAGCGTCACTGACGCAGCAGCGGCAGTTCATGGCCGACGCGTCGCACGAGCTGCGCACGCCGGTGGCGACATCGCGCGCCGCCGCCAGCATCGCCCTGCAGCAGCCGCATCGCGACGAGCGCGACTACCGGGAGACGCTCGAGATCATCGAACAGGAGACGGCGCGGCTCTCGCGCATCGTGGACGACATGTTCACGCTCGCGCGCGCGGACGCCGGGAACTATCCCGGTCCACACGACCCCGATGTACCTCGACGAAGTCGTGGACGACGTGGTGCGCGCCGCCCGCGTGCTCGCGTCACCCAGGGACGTCTCGATCGAGCCGGTCACCATCCCCTCCGCCGCGTTCACCGGCGACGAAGATCTCATCCGGCGCCTGATCGTCAACCTGCTGGACAACGCGATTCGGCATGCGCCGCGTGGCAGCACCGTGCGCGCCGAGCTCGGGCAGACGCGTGACGGGTACGTCATCTCGATCAGCGATCAGGGCCCGGGCATTCCCGCCCACATTCAGCCGCACATCTTCGAGCGCTTCTATCGCGGGGATGCGGCTCGCGGCCGGGACCGCTCCCACGGTGGCGCCGGGCTGGGCCTCGCGCTGGCGCGCTGGATCGCCAACGTCCACGGCGGGGACGTCGTGCTGGCGCAATCGTCCCAGGCTGGAACGACCTTCACCGTGTCGCTCCCCGCGCGCCGCTGAGCTGAACCAGAGCGAACGCGTTCATCTCCTGTTCATGCCCCGATCGCTACTCTGGTTGGAGAACGAAACAACAACCCAAAGGGGGTGTCATGAGCAACAGGCGTCAATTGATTCCGATCGGCGGTCTCATCGCGACGGCGGCCGCCGCGATGTACATGGTGGTTCAGCTCAACGCTCAGGCAACGGGCGTCACGGGCAATTTCACGAACGCCGCCGCGGCCGAAGTCAGAGATGCGCAGGGTCAGGTCGTGCTCCAGGGGCAATTCGCGGCGGCCGACGAGGACGACGACGATGTCGAGCGGAAGGCCGTCCTGAAGCCCACGGGGATCGTGGCCGATGCGGCGGGCGAGGCGGAAGTGGAGTTCGCGAAATCCGCGCCAGTCAAGCAGGAAATCGAGTTCTCCGTCCGCGGCCTGCAGGCCGGCGCGGCGTTCACGTTCGTGATCGACGGCCAGGAGGTGGCGACCGCGACGGCCGATCGGCGCGGCAAGGCCGAAGTCGAGTTGGACGTCAGGATGCCCGGCACACCTGCGAGGTAGCCACACGGGCTGATAGAATGCGAATGCGCGTTCACGCCCGGGGATTCTTCCCCGGGCGGCCATCGTAGAGGTCTGAATGAAGAAGCTTGCCGCGATCGCGCTCGCACTCGCGTCGCTCGTCGCCGCGCTGCCGGCGGCGCAGCCGGCCGCGGGGCCGGACATCCGGCTGGTGCTGCTCATCGCGGTCGATCAGTTCCGCTACGACTACCTGACGCGCTTCCGAACGGAGTACACGGACGGCATCAAGCGGCTGCTGACCGAAGGCGCCGTCTTCACGAACGCCAATCTCGAGCACTACCCGACCGTGACCGCCATCGGTCACGCGACCATGCTGTCGGGCGCCACACCCTCGGTCCACGGAATCATCGGCAACGACTGGTTCGATCGGGAAACCGGGAAGGTCGTGCAGAGCGTCTCGGATCTCACCGTGAAGCCGATCGGATCGCCGACGGCTTCAGCGGCATCACCCCGGCGGCTCCTGGTGAGCACGCTGGGCGACGAGCTGAAGATGGCGTCGCTGCAGCCAAAGGGGGCGCCCGGCGCGCCGCGCGTGTTCGGCGTGTCCTTGAAAGACCGTTCGGCCATCCTGCCCGTCGGCCGCGGCGCCGACGCGGCGTATTGGTGGGACACGAAGACCGGGAGCTTCGCGACGAGCACGTACTACGTCGCCGACACGCCGGACTGGGTGCGGACCTTCAACGACAAGAAGCCGGCGGACGCGCAGGCCGGCGCGGTCATGGACGGGTCTGATGTCGCCGTCCACCTCGCTGCGGCAGTTCCCGACCGAACGGGGAGCGGACCTCTACGACGCGGTCTACGGCAGCCCGGTCGGCAACGAGCTGGTCCTCAGCTTTGCCGGCGAGCTCCTGGACCGCGAGCGCCTCGGCATGCGCAATGCGACGGATCTGCTCTCCGTCAGCTTCTCCTCGAACGACTCGGTCGGTCACAAGTACGGTCCGGATTCGCCGCAGGTGCGGGACATCGCGCGGAGGACCGACCTGGCGATCGGGCGTCTCCTGGATCACGTCGACAAGACCGTCGGGCTTCAGCACACGCTCGTGGCCTTCACGACGGACCACGGCGTCGCCCCGGTGCCGGAGTCGCTGCGCGATCGGGGCCTGCCCGGCGGACGCATGACGACCAAGGAATTGTTCGACCCGATTCAGCACGCGCTCGCGGCGAGATTCGGCGAAGGCAAGTGGCTGATGGCGACGGCCGGATCGTCGCCGTACTTGAACTACGAGCTCATGGAGAAGCTCGGGCTCGATGCCGCGGAGGTGCGCCGGGTCGCGGCCGCGGCCGCCGTCAAGGTTCCGCACGTGGCGCGCGTCTACACGCGGGACCAGCTGCTGCTCGGCAATGTCGCCACCGATCGGATTGGCAGCCGCGTCCTGCGCGGCTTCAACGCCCAGCGGTCGGGCGACCTCGAGATCATCCTCGAGCCGTACTGGATGCGCCAGGCCGAGGGCACCACGCACGGAACACCCTACAACTACGACGCCCACATCCCGCTCATCCTCATGGGCCGCCGGATACGGCCCGGCGAGTACTCGGAACATGCGGCGCTGAACGATCTCGCGCCGACGCTGGCGACGCTCGCCGGCGTCGAGATCCCGGCTGGATCCTCGGGCCGGGTCCTGAGCGAAGCGCTGCGCCCTGCTGTCGCCGAGACACCGCGCAGGGCCAGATAGTCCGCTTCCCGCTTCCAGCTTCCAGCTTCCAGCTCGCCCCTCCTCCGCGTCGTCTCCCGCCGAGCGCGGCGGAGGCGTTTCGTCTTATCATCGGCGCTGCTCCACGACGGCCGATTCCCGGCAGAACGACAGGAGGGCGCGTTGCGAGTTACAGGTCGGACCACCACGGTGCTTGGCGGAATGCTCGTTGTCGGGATAACGCTGGATGCAGGTCAACAGGCGCCACCGGCGGCGACGTATGCGCCCAGGCAAAGCGATCGTCCGACGCCGGTGCCGGGCGACGAGCCCGGCTTCCAGCCGATTTTCGACGGCAAGACCTTGAGCGGGTGGGAGGGAGACCCGAAATACTGGCGGGTCGAGGACGGCGTGCTCGTCGGCGAAATCACGCCGGCGACCGTCGTCAAGAGCAACACGTTCATCATCTGGCGGGGCGGCCGGCCGAAGGACTTCGAGCTGAAGCTGGACTACCGCATCACGCCGGCCGGAAACAGCGGCATCAACTACCGCAGCGCGAGCGTCCCGGACCCCGTGACGCCCGACAACAAGTTCGCGCTGCGCGGCTATCAGTTCGATCTGGACGGCGGGAAACGCTACGCCGGCAACAACTACGAAGAGAAGGGCCGGTTGTTCGTCGGCGTCCGGGGGCAGGTGACGCGCATCGTGGGCGGCCGCCCGCCGGTCGTGCTCTCCACGATCGGGGATCCGTCGGAGATGGCGGTGGCGGTGACCGACGACTGGAACGCCGTGCACCTGATCATTCGCGGGAACACGCTCATGCACCTGCTCAACGGCCGCCTGATGAGCGTCACGATCGACGACGACGTGCCGAACCGGCCGGCGGACGGACTGCTCGGCATGCAGGTGCACGTCGGGCCGCCGATGAAAATCGAATACCGAAATATCCGGTTGAAGAACTGGTAGACCAGCCGCCAGCTCCCCTCGCACGAAGCTGGAGCCGGAAGCTGGAAGCTGGAAGCCTTAACCCTTCACTGCGCGTGAAGGCTTCGGCTTCGGCCGGAAGCCGGCCCTCTCCATGCGTTCAGCCTGGGACATGTTGCGGGCCATGTTCTCGATGATTTCCTGAAGGTACTTCGCCCGGGTCTCGGGCCGCTTGGCGCCGGCCAGGCGGTAGAGAGCGCCTTTCCGCCGGCTCGCGCTGTAAGACGCCCAGTTCCGGCTGGCGTCCGGGTTGGCCTTGATCGCCTTCTCCAAATCCGGCGGGATGGTCAGCTCCTCGACGTGTTTGCTCGCGTCCCAGGTGCCCGAGGTCTTCGCCGCCTTGACCAGAACGAGGCCGGCAGGGGTCATCAGCCCGGCAGCCAGCAGCCGCTCGACGCGCGTTTTGTTCAACGGGGACCAGGCGCTCTTCAGCTTCCGTGGCGTGAACATCTGCATGTAGAAGTCATCGTCTATGGGATTGATCTTGCTGTCGATCCATCCGAAGCAGAGCGCCTCTTCAACGGCGTCGTTGTAAGTCAGCGAGGGGAGCCGGGAATGCTTCTTTGCGTAGACGAGCCACACACCCGAAGACACTTCATGATTCTTCGCGAGCCAGTCCCGCCATGCCTTGCGGGATTTCGGCCGAACTCGAGGAAGCTCGCCCATGTGCTACTCGGTGTGCCGTGCCGGTGCCCGCAGGGCCGCGACCATGCCGACGACTCCGAGCACCAGTCCCACGCCCTTGACGGCGATGACCCACATCGGCGCGAGGCCGGACGGATCGGGCTCGGCGAGACGCTGGAGTTGTCCGAAGAAGCTGTAATAGGCCAGCCCGCACATGAAGCCCCACGCGGCCGCGAGAATGGGACGGCCGGTTCGTGGGTCGGACGAGACGCGCCACGCGCCATAGAGGAGAAATCCGCCGAGCAGCATGTCGTCAATCCACGCCGGGATGGCGGCCGGGTCGAGCAGTTGATGCCGGCGCCGCGCCACTTCCGCGAGCGGCGTGATGATCCCGACGAAGAGCGCGAGTGCCGTGCTTAAGGAGAGGTGATTCATGAACGCACGCGCACCAGACGCGACAGCCGCGCGAACGACGCCGCGTCGGTGACGCTGGCAAACGTGGTGACATACGGCCGGGCCGCGCTCATGCCGCGCGCCGTCGGCTCGTAGCCGGCCGTCTCGAGCAGCGGATTGAGCCAGACGAGCCCCGCCGATCGGCGGCGCAACTCGATCATCGCGCCGCGGAGCGTGTCCGGCTCGCCGACGTCCAGCCCGTCGCTGGCAATGATCACGACCGTGTCCCGCCCCAGGAGGCGCTCGCCGAACGTCCGCAGGAACTCACGCAGGCACGCGCCGATGCTCGTGCCGCCGCCCCAGGCGTACTGGACGGACTCGAGGTCGATGCGTCTCGCCCGCGGCGGCGCGCCGGACGTCGCCGGTCACGCGCTGCAGCGCCGTCGAGAACGTGAAGACCTCGACGCGCCTCGTGATGCTCGCCAGCGCCACGGCGACCTGCAGCGCGCCGCGTGCGTAGGCGCTCATCGAGCGGCTGCCGTCGATCAGCAGCACGAATCGCGGGGCGCGGCGGGGGCGGCGCAGCCACCGCGGCGTGAGCGCCTCGCCGCCGGTCTGCAGGCTGACCCTGCAGCGTGCGCCGAAGGTCGAAGCGCGTGCCCTTCCGGGCCGGCCGCCAGCGGCGCGACAGGCCCACATCCAGGCGGCGCACGAGGGATCGCGCGGCATCGCGCCACGCGCTCTCGGCTCGCGTCAACGCCGGCGCATCCCCGCTGTCGGCCTCGAGCGGGCTGTAGCTCGAGCGCGCGACAAGCGCCGCTCTCTTCGACATCGCTGTCAGTGGTCTCGAGCGGAGCGATCGGCCCGTCGCGCCCCGCCGGCGCAACATCCACGTCGTCCGCATCGAGGTGAGGCCGATTCCCGCGGCGTTCCTGTTCGAGGCGCTCCTCGCGGCCGCCGGCGTCCGACGCGGGCTCGCCGGCGCGCGGGGGACATCTGGTCCTGCCGGACACCGGCCGGGCCGGGAAACATGAAAGTCGGTAAACGCCTGGTCGAAGACGATCGCATCGTGAAGCGTGCCGCTCAGAATGGGCCGAAGGGCGTGGCGAACCGCGCGCTCGTCGGACGAGGTCCACGACCTCGAGCGCGCGCGCCGCGTCGTGCAGCTCGCCCGGGCCGATGCGGAAGCCATGATCGCGCCGCAGGACCGCGCAGAACGCGATCAGGTTCTCGGGCAGGCTGGCAAAGGGGTACATCAGCGGCGCGGCGTCGAGACCGATCCGAACCCGAAATCGGTCTCCGGGGCTGTGGCCGCCGGATTCGAGCGCGGCCGGCGCTCCCTCGAGAATCGGCTCGAACGCGGCGTGGTGCGCGCGCATGACGGCGTGATCCTCGTGCACCTTCAGCACGCACCCGAGCGTCTGCTCGAGCGCGCGCGCGTCGAGGTGATCGCGGTGGAGGCTCATCAGCGCCATCGCCCAATCCAGGCTCTCGGCCACACCCGGCGCTTTCTGCAGCGGCAGGCCGCGCAGCACCTGCATCAGGCTCGCGATCTGGTGCGCCAGCCGCTCCGCCAGCCCGGGCACGCGGGCGCGCAGGATGTCGATCTCCTGATCGAGCGACGGATACGGCAGCCAGAGGAACAGGCAGCGCCGCCGCAGCGCGTCGGACAGCTCGCGCGTCCGGTTGCTCGTCAGGATCACGTGCGGCTTGTGCCGGGCTCGAATCGTTCCCAGCTCGGGAATCGTGACCTGCCACTCGGCCAGCATCTCGAGCAGGAACGCCTCGAACGCCTCGTCGGCGCGATCCACCTCGTCGATGAGCAGCACCGGCGAGCGGTCCTGGGTAATCGCCTCGAGCAGCGGCCGCTTGAGCAGGAACTGTTCGCTGAAGATCTGCGCTTCCCGCTCTTCGAGCGTCGAGCCCTCGGTCTCGCTCAGGCGCGCGCGCAGCATCTGGCGCGGGTAGTTCCACTCGTAGAGCGCCGCCATCGCGTCGAGGCCTTCATAGCACTGCAGCCGAATCAGCCGTGTGCCCAGCACCTCGGCGAGGACCTTGGCGCTCTCGGTCTTGCCGACGCCGGCCGGGCCTTCGATCAGCAGCGGCTTCTCGAGCGCGAGCATGATCTGCAGCGCGGTCGCGAAGGCCTCGTCGACGATGAACGCGCGCTCGCGGAAAGCGGGCGCGGATGCGTCTCGGCGTCCGTCATGGGCGTCGCGGATAGTCCTGCGGCTGCTTCACGAAGCGCGCGCGGCAGTTCGCGCAGCAGAAGTAATACAGGATGCCGTCGACCTCCGCCGTGTGGCGGGCCGTGGCGACAGTCGACCTGCATGCCGCAGACCGGATCGAGGGCTCGCTCTCCGGTTCGGGCGTTGAGGCGGGTGCCGGCGTTGCCGACCTGCCGGCATCGGCTTCCCGCTCGGCAGCGATCTGAACGATTTCCGCCAGGATGGACAGCGCGACCTCCTGCGGGGTCCGCGCGCCGAGATCGAGGCCGGCCGGATTCCGCAGCGGCTGCGAGGCGAGGGACGCCGCGTTCCTCGAGCAGCGCGCGGACGGTCGCGCCGCGCTTGCGCGACGCGACGAGCCCGACATACGGCGCACGGCTCTTGAGGCTCGCCTCGAGCGCCTCCTCGTCGTAGTGCCCCTGCGACGCGACGACCACGGCCGTGTCCACCGCGGCGCCCTGCCGAGGATCGCCTCGAGCGCGTCGAGCGTGGCGACCTTCACGCCGAGCGCCGCCGCCTCCTCGCCGATGTCGGCCGGCTCCCCCGCATCGACAACCCGCGTGACCTGGTAGTCCATGCTGCGCGCCAGCCGCGCCAGCGCGTCGGCGACAGGCGTCGCGCCGACGACGACGAGGACGCGCGCCTGAACGAACGGCTCGACGTACACGTCCACGGCTCCTTCCGATGCGCAGGTCATCGGACACGACGACACGCTCCGGCGTCGACTCGACGCGTTCGCCGGCGTCGGGTCCAATCGACACCAGCCGGCCGTGCCGCGCGCGCAGCGATTCGAGCGCCTGCTGCCGCACGATCTCGCGCGAGCACGCGCCGCCGACGAACCCTTCCATGCGGCCGTCCGCGAAGACGATCGCGTGGTCGCCGAGGTGCGCCGACACCGGTGCGCGGCGGGCGACGACCGTCGCCACGGCGAACGACTGCCCTTCGCGCTGCAGCGCCGCGACCTGCTCGAAGAAGTTGATCATCAGGGACCGATCAGAGCAGGAGATCAAGAGATCAGGTAGATCAAGAGATCAGAGTTCTTTGATCTTAACAAAGAAACCTCCTGATCTCCTGCTCTCCTGTTCAACGTCGGCGCTACGGCAGTGCCGACAGGCGCTCGAGCAGCCGCGCCGCCCGTTCCTTCGAGCGGCTCGAGCCGGCCGGCCAACTGGCCCTGAAACTCGACCGCGACGACGCGCGCGGCCGTGATGTCGCGCCCCGCACGGGTTCTCGAACAGGCTGTTCAGCACGTCGAACGTCTCGTCATCGCGCCATGCGGCCTCGCTGGCCAGGCGCTCCAGGTACGCCCACTGAAAGCGCTCCTCAGGCAGGTGGCCGGCCAGGTACTCCGTCACGAGCCCCCGGTATCGCTCGAGCGTCACCACCGCTTCGTTGCGAACCCGCGGCCCCGACGTCGGCGGGCAGGTGCTCGCGCAGCAGCGGCACGAGCCGATCGGGTGAAATCGCGAGCTCGTCCAGATGGACGCACGCGGCTCCCCTCGTGGAACAGCACGAACTGCGGGGTGCGGTGCGCGATGCCGGAACGCGCGCTGACGCGATCGCTGGCCGGGCGATCCTCGGGAAGCCGGATGAACCCGACGGCGACGTCCGCCCGCGGCTCCAGCGCGTTCTGCGCCACCAGCCACGCATCGAACGTCTTCTCGCTCGTGCCCGCCTTGAAAATGGCGCACCACGGGAACCCGCCGAGGAACTGGTCCACGTCGGCGGGCGCATGCAGCGGAAAGAATCGCTCGCGGAGCGTGACCCTGGGCATGTGCGCGCGTCCGGCTCAGGGAGTGGTCAGCTGCTGGCGGACGTTGGCGAACGCCTTCGCGATCACCTTCTTCGCCTCGGCGTCGAGCACGCGGCCGCCCACGGCCGCGATCGGACCGCGCGGGACGGCCTGGCCGCTCCATGTCAGCAGCGTCATGCCGTCGCCGCCGTCCGCCACGTCGGCGCTGGCGGTCAGATCGACCGCGCTGCCAAAGCCGCCGCCGGACATCTTCATGTCGAGATGATGCCTGGACGGATCCGGGATGAGCTCGACTTTCAGTTTGAACTTGCCGCGCACCGGCCCGACGCCCACGTTCACGACCGCCTCCAGGTGCGTGGGATCCTGGACCGTGACTTCGACCACGTCGGGAAAGCAGCGCCCGACCTTCTCGGGATCGGTGACAAACGCCCAGACCGTCTCGACGTCGGCCGGGATCTTCTCCTCGCCGCTGTACTGCAGATTCAATCTGATAATCCCGTCTTGGTCCGGCTGCTTGCCCACCGTAGCTCGCGCACCCACATCGAGCGGAGGTGGGAAGCCGGACGCTACGTACGAGCTTCGGCGTCGCGGATCGCCGTCCACACCTTGCTCCGGCTCATCGGCATGTCGATGTGCCGGACACCGAGCGGCGACAGCGCATCGACGACGGCATTGACGAACGCCGCCGGGCTGCCGACATTCGGGCTCTCGCCCACGCCCTTCGCCCCCATCGGATGATGCGGGCTCGGCGTGACGGTGTTGGCCAGTCTCCCAGTGCGGCGTCTCCTGCGAAGTCGGCACCAGGTAATCCGTGAAGTTGGTGTTCAGGTTGTTGCCCTCGGCGTCGTACTGGATCTCCTGGATGAACGCCATCGCGAAGCCTTCGGTCAGCCCGCCGTGAATCTGGCCTTCGACGATCATCGGATTGATGACGGTGCCGCAATCGTCCACGGCCAGGAAGCGGCGCACCTTCACGTCGCCGGTCTCGCGATCGACGTCCACGACCGCCACGTAGGCGCCGTTCGGATACGTCATGTTCGGCGGATCGTAGTAGTACGTCGCTTCGAGGCCCGGCTCGTTCTGCGCCATGTTCGTGTACGCCGCGAACGCCACTTCCTTCATGGTGACGGTCTTGGCCGGCACGCCCTTCACCTGGAACTTGTAGTCGCTCCACTCGACGTCGGCCTCGCCGACCTCGAGCAGGTGCGCGGCAATCTTCTTCGCCTTCTCGCGAATGCGGCGCGCCGCCATCACGATGGCGGCGCCGGCGACCGGCGTGCTGCGGCTCGCGTACGTGCCCAGGCCGTACGGCGCCGTATCGGTGTCGCCCTCCTCGACCATGATGGTCTGCGGATCGAGACCCAGCTCCTCGGCGACGACCTGCGCCCACGTCGTCTCGTGCCCCTGCCCCTGCGACTTGGCGCCGGTGCGGACGATGCCGGCGCCGGTCGGGTGAATGCGGATCTCCGCGCTGTCGAACATCTTGATGCCGAGGATGTCGAAGTGCTTCGACGGGCCCGGCGCCGACGACCTCGGTGAACGTCGAGAAGCCGATGCCCATCAGCTCGCCGCGCGCGCGCTTCTCCGCCTGCTCCTTCAGCAGCGCCTGGTAGCCGATCTTCTCGAGCGCGACGTCCAGCGTCTGGTGATAGTCGCCGCTGTCGTAGGTGAAGCCGAGCGCCGACGGATACGGGAACTGATCCTTGCGGATGAAATTCTTCTTGCGCAGCTCCACGGCGTCCATCCCGAGCTCGTCGGCCAGGATGTCCATCCCGCGTTCGATCGCGTAGCTCGCTTCCGTGACGCGGAACGAGCAGCGATACGCGATGCCGCCCGGCGCCTTGTTCGTGAAGAACGCGTCCACCTCCGCGTGCGCGACCGGGAAGTCGTAGCTGCCGGTGACGATGCCGAAGATGCCCGCCGGGTACTTCGCTGGGATCGGCCGCCGCGTCGAACGCGCCGTGATCGGCGGTCGTCGCGACGTGCAGCGCGGTGACCTGGCCGTCGGCGGTCGCGCCGATCTCGACGTCCATGTGGTAGTCGCGCGCGAAGCCGGTGCTCGTGAGGTTCTCGGTGCGCGTCTCGATCCACTTGACCGGGCGCCCGAGCTTGAGCGCGCCGACGATCGCGCAGACGTATCCGGGGTAGACCGGCACCTTGTTGCCGAAGCCGCCGCCCAGGTCCGGCGACATCACGTGGATCTTGTCCTCGGCAATGCCGGTGACCAGCGACAGCGCCGTCCGATAGACGTGCGGCGCCTGGGACGTCACGTGGAACTGCAGGCGTCCCATCGTGTCGAAGTACGCGACGCAGCCGCACGGCTCGAGCGGCGCCGGATGACAGCGCTGGAACCAGATGCGCTGCTTGACGCGTTTGGCGCTCGACGCCAGCGCGCGCGCCGCGCCGTCCTTGTCGCCCACTTCCCAGTGGAAGATGTGGTTCGTCTTGCTCTCCCGGTCGGGGCGCAGCAGGACCTTGTCGGTCTTCGAGGTGAACGGATCGGCGACCACCGGCAGCGGCGCGTAGTCCACCTGCACCGCCTCGGCGCCGTCGACCGCCGCGGCGCGCGTCTCGGCGAACACGGCGGCGACTTCCTGATACTGGAAGAGCACCTTGCCGATCGCGAGCACCATCTGCTTGTCGAACCCGTGGAAGGTCGGCAGCCAGCCGAGGCCGGCGGCCTCGAGATCCTTCCCCGTGATGACGGCCTTGACGCCGGGCACCTTCATCGCCTCGCTGATGTCGATGCTCTTGATCTCGGCGTGCGGATACGTGCTGCGCACCAGCGAGAGGTAGAGCATGCCCGGAAACGAGAGGTCGTCGACGTAGTTCCCCTTGCCCTGCAGGAAGCGCGGATCCTCCTTGCGCTTCATCGCCACGCCGACCGCATACAACGGTTTCGCCTGAATGCTCATCGTCGTTCCCTCGAGAGCGTTGTTACTTGCTGGCCGCGGCCGGCTGACGCAAAACCTCGGCGGCCTGCTGCACCGCCTTCACGATGTTCTGATAGCCGGTGCACCGGCACAGGTTGCCGGCGAGCCCCTGCCGGATGTCCGCTTCGCTCGGCGACGCGTTGTGTTGCAGCAGCACGTACGACGTCAGCAGCATGCCCGGCGTGCAGAACCCGCACTGCAGGCCGTGCTGATCCCAGAACCCCTGCTGGAGCGCGTGCAGCTTGCCGCCCTCGGCGAGCCCTTCGACGGTGAGGACCTCGTGACCGTCCGCCTGCGCCGCGAACATCGAGCAGGACTTCACCGCCCGGGTCGCCGTCCACGACCACGACGCAGCAGCCGCAGCTCGACGTGTCGCAGCCGACGTGGGTGCCGGTCAGCCCGCAGTCGTCGCGCAGGAAATACGCGAGCAGCGTGCGCGGCTCGACCTCGCGCTCGTAGCTCGTGCCATTGACCTTCACGTGGATCTTCATACCTGCACCCCCAGACCTGCCTGGACCCCGAGACGCGCGAACGCCTGCCGCAACCCGCGCGACACGAGAACGCCGGCCAGGTGCTTCTTGAACTCGACGCTGCCGCGCAGGTCGGCCTGCGGCACGCTCCGCTTCCACGCGGCGTCGGACGCGGCGCGAATCAGCTCCACGCTCGGCTTCTGTCCGGCAAGCAGCCGCTCGGCCTCGTCCACGCGCACGGCGCACGGCCCCGCGGCCGAGAGCGCGATGCCCGCTTCGCGGATCGTGCCGTCGACGTCCAGCGAGATTTGCACGGCCGCCGCGGCCGTTGCGAAGTCGCCGACCTTGCGCTCGACCTTCTGATACGAGCCGGCAGTCGGTCGTCGGGGACCGGAAACTCGACGCCCAGCGCCATCTCGCCTTCGCCGGCCGCCGTCGTGTAGCTGTCGACGAGGAACTCGTCGATGTTGACGCGGCGCGGTTCCGGCCTTGCCGCGAACGACGACCACGCGCGCGCCGCGAGCGCGACGGCCGTCCAGTCGCCTGCCGGATCGTTGTGGCACAGGCTGCCGACCACGGTGCCCATCTGGCGCACGACCGGATCGGCGACCACGCGCGACGCATCGTGGATCAGGCTCCAGCGACGGTCGGCGATCCACGGCGCCCGCTCGATGTCGACGTCGCGCGCGATCGCGCCGATGGCCAGCACCTTGCCGTCGATGCGGAGATAGCTCAAGTCGTTCAGCGGGTTGATGTCGACCAGGACCGCGGGACGCGCCAGCCGGAACCGCATCGCCGGGATGAGGCTCTGCCCGCCGGCCAGCACGCGGGCCTCGGCCCCATGCTGTTGCAGGGAGGCGAACGCCTCGTCTGCGGTGTGGGCCCGGACGTACTCGAAGGCTGCAGGAATCACTAGGCCACCCTCCTGCCTCGGCTGCGTCGGCCGTGGAGTCCCCACGCCGGAACACGCAAGCTGATCTGTTGAAGGGCGGTAGTCTACTACACGCGAACGGCCCCGGCGGGATCGGTAGAATGGAACCGTGATTCATTGCACAGAGGTCAGAACGCATGATCAGCGCGGTCGTTCTCGCGGCGGGCGCCTCGACGCGCATGGGCGGCCAGAAGCTGCTGCTGCCGCTCGGCGGCGAGCCCCTCGTCCGGCGCACGGTCCGGCAGGTCTGCGACGCCGGCTTCGACGATGTGCTCGTCGTGCTGGGGAACGATTGGGAGAACACGCTGGCGGCGCTCGACGGCCTGCCGATCCGCCACGCGGTGAACGCGGAGTACGCGAGCGGCATGGGTAGCTCGTTCCGCACGGCCGTCTCGCACCTGACGGACAGCGCGGCCGCGATGTTCGCGCTCGCGGATCAGCCGTTCGTGACGGCGAACGAGTACCGGGCCGTGCTCGACACCTACCGCGAGCACGCGCCCGCCATCGTCAGCGTCCGCTACGGCGACGTCATGGCGCCGCCGCATCTGTTCGACGAGCGAGTTCTTCCCCGAGCTCGCCCAGTTGCAGCACGGGGCCGGTCGGTGCTCGAGCGGCACCACGACCGGACGCTGGTCCTGCATTTCCCCGCCGATCTGTTGATGGATATCGATACGCCCGAGGACTACGAGCTCGTCAAGAGCCGGCTCGCGTCCGGACGATGAAGGCTGCGGGTCGAGCCGCTCAGAAACCCGCCCTCGAATCCGCGGCGAATCGCCAGGATTTCGCCCGAGGATGGAGACCGCCACTTCCTCGGGTGTCTCCGCGCCGAGCGAGAGGCCCACCGGGCTCCGCACGCGCGAGAGGCTCGACGCGGGCGGGACGTAGCCTTGCGCCGCCAGGCCGGCGAGCAGCTTCTGGTACCGCGAGCGGGGTCCGAGCACGCCGATGTACGCGGCCTCGGAATCGAGAGCGAAGCGAAGGCTTTCCCGATCGCGCTCGACGTGGTGATTCATCACGAGCACGAAGCTGCCGGCACGCAGCTGGACGGCGTCGGCGAACTGACTGAAGTGGGCGGACACGAGCGTGGCGGCGGGAAAGCGATCGACCGTCAGGTACGCCGCGCGGACATCGACGATCGGTCACGGCAAAATCGAGCATCGTGGCCTGCTGCGCCAGCGGCACGGTGTCGGGTCCGGCGCCGAAGATCACGAGCTCGGGCGGCGGGGCGCTGATCTCGAAGAAGACTTCGCTGCTGCCGATGTGCACGGGACCCGATTGGGGGAACGGCGCACGCAGCTGCGTCGCTGGGCGCGAGCGACCGCTTCCCGCTCGATCGCCGGCGTCGGCCAGGCCTCCCACGATCTCGCCGGTTCCGCGAACCAGCACCCGTCCTGACGTTCCGGAGAGCGGCGTGGCCAGCACCGCGGCCTCTCCGCGTTCGAGCACGTCCAGCCACTCCCGCGTCATCGCATCATCATCGTCCAGGCGCTCGATGCGGACGTCCACCGCGCCGCTGCAGCCCATGCCCAGCCCCCACAGCGAGTCGTCCGCCAGGTCGTAGCTGACGATCCGGGGCTCGCCCGTCTCGATCACGCGGAGGGCGGCCTCGGCGACGGCGGGTTCGAGACAGCCGCCCGAGAGCGCGCATTCGAACGTGCCGTTCTGACGCACGAGCATCCGGGTGCCCTCGCGCCGGTAGGCGCTCCCTTTCACGCGCACGACCGTGGCCAGGGCCACGCGCTCGGGCGCGGCTTGCGCCTGCCGGATCGCGGCGAGCAGCCGTTCCGTTTCGCGCCGATGCATGGAATCGTCACCTTGCCACAATGGCAGTGTCGACACAACTCGGGACGTGGCAGTGAACACCTGTCTTGGTCCGGCTAAAGCCGGACACCACCGGATTCTGGTCCGGCTGCTTGCCCGCCGTAGCTCCGCGCACAACGATTGGAGCGGAGGCGGGAAGCCGGACGCCACCGACGATCGCGCTAGTGCGGCAGGTTCGGACGCAGATATCCGTAGACCCACGTGCCGGCCACGGCGCTGACGACGGCCACCGTCACCACCGTCGCTCCGGCCCCGACCAGAGCGAAGAGCGGGCCCGGACACGCGCCGGTCAACGCCCAACCCACGCCGAAGATCGCTCCGCCTGCCCAGTACCGATGGCCACGGCCCAACTCCTTGGCCGGAATGTCGATCGGCTCGCCATCCAGCGTCTCGAGGTGAAACCGTTTGATCAGCGCGACCGACAACGCCGCGACCACCAGCGCCGATCCCATGATCCCGTACATGTGAAACGCCTGGAACCGGAACATCTCCTGGATCCGGAACCAGGACACGGCTTCCGACTTGACCAGCGTGATCCCGAAGAGCACGCCGAGCGCCAGGTAGACAAACAGCGACGCGCCTCCGGTCCGCGCCCTCTCGTCGACGGTCTCGACACCGGTCATGATCGGCCTCACAACAGCAGCGGAATGATCCAGTGGGTGGCGATCAAACCTCCACCGAAGAAGCCCGCGACGGCCAGCAGCGACGGCAGCTGAAGATCGGCGAGGCCGGCAATCGCGTGGCCCGACGTGCACCCGCCGGCGTAAGCCGTCCCGAACCCGACGAGAAACCCGCCCACGACGACGGAGACAAACCCGCCGGCGGTCAGCAGGGCCGGCCAGCTGAACACTTCACGTGGGACGAGCCCCGACAGATCGTGAAGGCCCAACGCCGTCAGCGAAGCCCGGGCCTGCGGGGAGATCTCGACATCGGTCCGTCCCATCCACGTGACGGCGACGAACGCACCGAGCACGATGCCACCGAGGAAGAACAGGTTCCATCTCCCCCGCGCCTGCCAGTCGTACTGGAAATACGCGATACGGCCAGGCGCGAGGGCCGAACAGAGATGGCGCAGGTTGCTCGAGATGCCAAACAGCTTGTTCCCGATCAGGAGCAGCGCGGGTACGAACAATCCGATGATCGGGCCGGCCACGAACCATGGCCATGGCCGGAACACCCATTCCATCATCACCTCCCGTGATGCGCGCTTCAGCGGTACGCGGCGGTCAGCCGGCCGTTCTCGACGATGCGGTCGGCGCCGACGGTGATCGTCGTGTCGGGGAAGAACAGCCAGCGCGAGACGCCGCCGCGCACCTCGCCCGCCAGTTCGGTGTTGTCGCCCAGGCTGAGTCGCACGACACCGTCACCATACCCGTAGTACGGCAGGTACGGGCTGCCGGCGGGCCTCGACCAGCCTGGGGTTGAAGCCGAGGCCGATCTCCCGGAAGGACGTGAGCGCGGGCGACGCCGCGAGGTACGCGTCGAGCGCCGCCTGACCGGTCCCGGCCGTGGCCTTCACGACCTTGCCGCTCTGGAACTCGAGCCTGATGTTCGTGGCCTTCGCATCACCGGGCAGCCGCGCGGCCGGGATCACCATGACCCCGTTGACGGTGACTCTCGATCGGCGCCACGCGCAGCACACCGGCGGGCAGCTCAATCTCGCGGTCCACGCGGGTCCTCGCCTGATCGGTGCGCGCCCTGGCGGCATTGCCGTCCTGCTTGTTGAAGGGACGCATGCCGACACTGAATCGCATGTCTGTGCCGGCGGGCGTCGTCACACGGACTTCGCCTGAGCGCAGCTTCGCGATGACCTTGTCCTGATCCCGTGAGAGCTTCGCGTAGTCGATGTCGAGCGCCTCGACGTAGACCTTGTCGAACGCGGCCGAGTGCACGCCCGCCAGTCCGTCCGGGTCCTGCGTGCCGCCGGTCCAGTGGAAGTGAATCTGGCGTCCCTTGCCGGCGTCGAGCCACTTGACCAGGGCGGCCTGCTGATCCGCGGGAGTCGCCGCCGCGCCCGCCGGCAGCCAGATGTAGATGTCGGTGCGGTCCAGTTGCGCCTGGAAGTTCGGCGCCGGTCCGTAAGGGATCGTCTCGACCAGTGCGCCCTGCCTGGTCAGCAGGGCCCGAACCGCCGGCTCGAGCGGAGCGAGCGTGGAAGGCTCGTGTCGCAGGAGAACGCGTTCGCCGCGGGAGACCTGCAGCGCCGTGACGATTCGCCGGGCGAGAACGTCGTACGGGATCTCCACCGAAGGCTGGGCCGATCCGGCCGTCACGAGAGCGGGAGGCCAGGAGCAACGACAAGAAGCCGCGTCGAATGATCATCACGTTTTCTCCTAAAGTGAGTTCACCGTGAAGCAGCCCACAAGGATGAGATTACCCGGCCCACCCCAAAAAACTTCCGTCAGGAATGTGATTCTCCGAACGACTTCGTGATCGGTTGAATTCGTCGCGGCTGAAGGCAGTTTGTTGTTGCCGTAGCCGTGCGCACCCTCATAATTCCTCCGTCCTTTGTTTTCACCGCTCCCCGTTCGGTATGCACTGCTATGACGAACCGACTTCTCCGCGCCGGTACCGCTCTGCTCTGCGCCGCGATCGCCGCATCCTCCGGTGACCGCGGCCTCGCGCAGGGTCCGAATTGCCCGTGCTCGATCTGGCTGCCGGGCGCCGTGCCGGCCAATCCCGCGCTCACCGACGGGCAGCCGATCGAGACCGGCGTGAAGTTCCGATCGGACGTGGACGGGTTCGTCACGGCCATCCGATTCTACAAAGGCGGGCAGAACACCGGCACGCACGTCGGCCACCTCTGGTCGGCGGCCGGCACGCTGCTCGCCGAGGCGACGTTCACGGGCGAGACCGCCTCGGGCTGGCAGGAAGTGCAATTGTCGCCCGCGGTCGCGATCGCCGCCAACACCACTTACGTGGCTTCGTATCACGCGGACTCCGGGTTCTTCGCCTTCGATGGCGGCTTCTTCGCGACAGCGGGCGTGGACGCGCCGCCGCTTCACGCGCTGCAATCCGGCGCCGACGGGCCAAACGGCGTGTTCAAGTACGGGCCCAGCGGGTTCCCGGCCCTGGGCGGGTCGAACAATTACTGGGTCGACGTCGTGTTCCAGACCGATCTCGGCCCGGACGTCACGCCGCCGGTGGTGGCCGACGTCGTCCCGGCGAACGGCGCAACCGGTGTCGCGTTGTCGTCTCCGGCGCGGGCGATCTTCAGCGAGGCGATCGACGCGGCCACGATCAACGCGTCGACGTTCGAGCTGCGTGACATGGCCGGCGCGCCCGTGGCCGGCGACGTCTCCTACGACCCCTCGGCCCGGACGGCGACGTTCGCAACGACGGCCGGCCTGCTGCCACAGTCCCTCTACATCGCCATCGTCAAGAGCGGTCCCGATGGCGTACGGGACCTGGCCGGCAACGCGCTGGCGTCTGATTTTGTCTGGTCCTTCACGACGGGGAACCCGGCGCCCCCCGCGGACGATGGCCCGGGCGGGCCGATTCTCGTCATCTCGAGCACGTCGAACCCATTCAGCCGTTACTACGCCGAGATCCTCCGGACCGAGGGGCTGAACGAGTTCACCGTGTCGGACATCTCGCTCGTCACGCCGGCGATCCTCGGCGCCCATGACGTGGTCATCCTCGGCGAGATCCCGCTGACCGCGGCGCACGTCGCGATGCTCGACGACTATGTCTTCGCCGGCGGCAACCTGGTGGCGATGCGCCCCGACAAGCGGTTCGCCGCGCTGCTCGGGCTGACGGATCAATCGAGCACGCTCTCGAACGCCTATCTGCAGATCGACACGTCCACGCAGCCCGGCGCCGGCATCGTCTCCGACACGATTCAGTTCCACGGCGCGGCGGATCGCTACGCGGCCAACGGCGCGACCACGATCGCGACGCTGTTCAGCGACGCGGCGGCGGCGACCACGAGCCCGGCGGTCACGATCGCGCCGGTCGGGATGAACGGCGGCCATGCCGCGGCCTTCACGTTCGACCTCGCGCGCTCGATTGTCTACACGCGTCAGGGAAACCCCGCGTGGTCGGGACGGGAGCGCGACGGCAACGGGCCGATCCGATCGGACGATTTGTTCTTCGGCGCGGCCGCCGGCGACGTGCAGGCGGACTGGGTCGATCTCAACAAGGTCGCGATTCCGCAAGCCGACGAGCAGCAACGCCTGCTCGCGAACCTGATCCTCTACTTGAACCGGGCGCGAAAGCCGCTGCCGCGATTCTGGTATCTGCCTCGCAGCCTGAAAGCGGCGATCGTGATGACCGGAGACGACCATGCCAACGGCGGGACCGTCGGCCGGTTCAACCAGTACAAGGCATTGAGCGCGCCGGGCTGCTCGGTGGCCGACTGGCAGTGCATCCGCGGCACGTCGTACATCTACAACGGCACACCGGGCATGGACGCCGCGACCTCGCTCGGGTTCGTGAACGACGGGTTCGAAGTGGCGCTCCACGTCTCCAGCAATTGCGCGAACTGGACGCCGGCGTCGCTCGCCGCGTTCTACTCGTCCCAGATCGCGCAGTTCCAGGCGGAACAGCCGGGCGTGCCGCCGCTTCAGACGAACCGGACCCACTGCATCACGTGGAGCGACTACGTCTCGCAGCCGAAGATCGAGCTCGCCAACGGCATCCGGTTCGACACGAACTACTACTTCTATCCGGCCGAGTGGGTGCAGAACCGGCCCGGGCTTTTCACGGGCTCGGCGATGCCGATGCGGTTCGCCGATCTGGACGGCACGACGATCGACGTCTACCAGGCGGCGACGCAGATGACGGACGAATCGGAACAGACCTATCCCTTCACCGCCGACACGCTGCTCGATCGCGCGCTCGGACCGCTCGGCTACTACGGCGTCTTCACCGCGAATCACCACACCGATTCTGCGACGATCCCGCAGTCGGATGCGACGGTCGCGTCCGCGATCGCGCGCAATGTGCCGGTCGTCTCGGCGAAGCAGATGCTCGACTGGCTCGACGGACGAAACGGCTCGTCGTTTGGATCGATCGCGTGGAATGCCGGAAACCTGACGTTCACGATCGACGCGCAGCCCGGCGCCAACGGCCTCACCGCGATGGTGCCCAGTCATGCGAACGGAGGCGTGCTCAGCGGGATCATTCGTGATGGCGCGCCGGTCACGTTCGACGTGCAGTTCGTGAAGGGTGTCGAGTACGCGTTCTTCTCTGCGGCGTCGGGCAACTACCTCGCGACGTACTTCGTAGATGTCACCCCGCCGGCGATCTCCGGGGTCGCGGCCACCCCGGGCCTGGAAAACACGGCAGCGATCACCTGGACGACTGACGAACCGGCGGATTCCCGCGTGGACTTCGGCCTGTCGCCGGACGGGCTGACGGGCACGGCGGCCAGCGCCCTCTCCGTCACGTCTCATAGCGTCACGCTCGCCGGGCTCTCGCCGTCCACCACCTACTACTTCCGCGTCACCTCGACGGACGGCGCCGGCAACACCGCGACGACGGAGGCCGGCAGCTTCACGATGCCCGCGATGGTGTTCGCGGCGACCGACACGACGGTCGCCGACTTCGGCGCGGGCACGATCGATGGCTCGGTGTTCATCGCCCGGAGCGCGGACGGTGAAGTCATCCTGAGCCCCTCGGCCGGCAGCGAGTTCCCGGGCGCCGCGCTTCCGCCGGACTGGTCGGCGACCGCGTGGGCCCCGGGCGGCGCCGCGACGGTGTCGGACGGTGCGCTCGCCGTCGATGGCGCGCGGGCGGGGACGCTCGCGAGCTATCCGGCCGGCCGATCGCTCGAGTTCGTCGCCACGTTCAGCGGGGCGCCGTTCCAGCACGCCGGGTTCGGCGATACGTTCGAGGCCGGGCCATGGGCCATGTTCAGCACGGCGGCGGGAGGCGGGCTGTTCGCCCGCACGGATTCGGGGGGGCCGGCACGAACACCCCGATTGCCGGAGCGGTGCTCGGCGTGCCGCATCGCTTCCGGATCGACTGGACGCCGGCCGAGGTGAAGTACTCCGTCGACGGGGCGGTTGTCGCAACGCACCCGATCGCGATCGGCGCGTCGATGCGGCTGCTCGTCAGCGACCTGGCGGCCGGGACCGGCGTTGTTACGGTGGACTGGATGCGCATGGGTCCGTACGCATCGAGCGGGACGTTCCTGTCGCGCGTCTTCGATGCGGGCAGCGCGGTGAACTGGGGCACGCTGTCGTGGACGCTGAGCGCGCCGCCGTTGACGGGCGCCGTGTTCCTCGTCCGGCATGGCGATACGCCCGTCCCGGACGCGACGTGGACGGCGTTCGCGCCAGTCCCGGGTTCGGGCGGCGGCATCGGCGGCAGCTCGCGATATCTGCAGTACAGCGCCAATTTGACGTCAACCGACCCCGGCTCGACGCCGTCGGTCGAGCAGGTGACGATCGTCTACTCGGAGATCCCGCCCAATCACCCGCCGGTTGCGACCGATGACAGCTTCAACGGGACGGAGGATACCCCGCTGACGGCTGCGGCTCCGGGCGTGCTCGCGAACGACACCGATGCGGACGGCGATTCGCTCAGCGCGATCCTGGTGAGCGGTCCCTCGCACGGGACGCTGGCCCTGCAGCCGGATGGCTCGTTCACCTACACGCCGGCAGCCAACTTCTCCGGCGCCGATGCGTTCACCTACAACGCGAACGATGGCAGCGCCGCTGCGAACGTGGCGACCGTCTCGATCGCGATCGCGGCGATCAACGACGTGCCGGTCGCCACCGCCGACGCGTACGCGACCAGCGAGGGCGCAGCGCTGACCGTCAGCGCGCCCGGGGTGCTCGCGAACGACACCGACGCGGACGGCAATCCGCTCAGCGCGATCCTGGTGAGCGGCCCGTCGCACGGCACGCTGGCCCTGCAGCCGGATGGCTCGTTCACCTACACGCCGGCCGCCGGCTTCTCCGGCGCCGATGCGTTCACCTACAAGACGAACGATGGCACAGGCGATTCGAACGTGGCGACCGTCTCGATCGCGATCGCGCCGTCGAGCCATCTCCCAATCGGCAACGCCGATCCATACTCGACCAACGAGGACACGCTGCTGAGCGTCGCCGCGCCGGGAGTGCTGGCGAACGACAGCGATCCGCTCGGCCGGCCGCTGACGGCGATCCTCGTCCGCGGTCCGCTCCACGGCACGCTGACGAAGTTCGCGGCAAACGGATCCCTCAAGTACAAACCGGGGCTCAATTTCAACGGCACCGACACGCTCGTCTATCGCGCGGCCGCCGGCGCCGATCGCTCGGCGGACACGACGGTGACGTTCGTGGTGGCGCCGGTGAACGACAAGCCGGTGGCGGCGGACGACATCTATTGGAACGACGAGGGCCAGACGATCAACGTGCCGGCGCCCGGTGTGCTGGGGAACGACACGGACGCGGATGGAGCCACGCTGACGGCAGTGCTGATCGCCCGGCCGTTCCACGGCAGCCTGACGTTCCGCGCTGATGGGTCGTTCACCTACCGATCGAACTCGACGTTCCACGGCTCCGACACCTTCACCTACAGGGCATCGGACGGCCCGACGAGATCCACCATCGCAACGGTGACGATCACCGGATTGAGCAGTCACCCGGAGTTCGACGCGCTGCCGGACTCGTATACGACGACGGCCGGGACGCAGCTGACGGTCGGGGCGCCGGGCGTGCTCGTCAACGATTTCGATCCCGACGGAGACGCGCTGACGGCGGTGCTCGTGAGCGGGACGTCGAACGGGACGCTCGCGCTGCACGCCAACGGCTCGTTCGTCTACACGCCGGCGCCGGGATTCGCCGGCACCGATTCGTTCATCTATCGCGCCCGGGACACGTCAATGGCGTTGACGGGGCCGACGATCGTGACGATCACCGTTCAGTAGCCGGAATCGACTATCCCTCTTGCGCCGGCCGCGGTCTTGGTTCACGATACGCCGTTGATCCAGTACATCCACGACATCTTCGCCGCGGCGCGGACGGCCGGACGGCCGGTGCTCTCGTTCGAGTTCTTTCCGGCGAAGTCGGAGGAAGCGGAGCGAGTGCTGCTGCAGAAGACGATCCCGGCTCTGGGAGGCCTCGATCCCGACTTCTGTTCCGTCACCTACGGCGCCGGCGGGAGCACGCGCCAGCAGACGCTCACGATCGTCGACCGGATCCAGCGGGAGCTGGAGATTACGACGATGGCGCATCTCACCTGCGTCAACGCGACCATCGACGAGACCCGCGGGGTGCTGGACCAGACGCGCGAGCTCGGGATCAGGAACGTGTTGGCGCTGCGCGGCGATCCGCCGAACGGCGGCGGCGGGTTCGTGAAAACGGACGGCGGGTTCGAGTACTCCTACCAGCTGGTGCGATTGATTCGCGAGGCCGGTGCGTTCTCGATCGGCGTGGCCGGCTTCCCGGAAGGACATATCGCCTGCGCGGACGGCAAGCATCAGGACTGGCACCGGCTGAAGATGAAGATCGATCACGGCGCGGACTTCGTGATCACGCAGCTGTTCTTCGACAATCGCCACTACCTGGAGTGCCGGGACTTCCTGGCCGGGCACGGTGTGACGGTCCCCATCGTCCCGGGCATTCTGCCGATTCTCAGCACCGCGCAGCTCAAACGGTTCGTCACGTTGTGCGGCGCGGCGCTGCCGCGGCCGCTGGTCGAGGAGCTCGAGAGGCGTGACGGCGACGATGAAGCCGTCGTGCAGTTCGGTATCGAGTACGCGACCAGGCAGTGCGAAGCGCTCCTGCGCGAGGGAGCGCCAGGCCTGCATTTCTACACCCTCAACAAAGTCAGGTCCACGACCGAGGTCGCCAGGAATCTGGCCCTCGACGGCGCCTCGCGGACGCGGTTTCAGCCGCAATGGTCCGGCTGAAGCTCGGGAGGAAAGTTTTCTATCGTTGGGTTGTTCGACTCCAGGGTCGCCACGCAGGCGTACCTTCCTCCCACTGATTGTCGGTTAACTGCTGTACGCGTGTGCCCTCGATCGTTCCCGATTTACTCGAAGGGGCAATCCTTCCCAGCCGCGTGGTGCTTCAGACGTCTCACGAACGGCCCCGAGGACAACGTGTGGCACAAGCTGCAGATTCTCTACATGCGAGAGGGGCCGGAGGCCGCCGCGCCGTGAGAGGTCGCGATGGGCGCTGCGTTCAGCATCCGCTTCTAGACTCAGGACACGATGTCGAGCAGCGCGCCGACCGCGGCTGACGGCAGGAACGCCGTCCTGCGGTAGTTCATCCGAGGGCTTCGCCCCTCGGACTTCCCTGCTTCGCTGCAGTCGCTCGCGTCGTCGGTTCCGAAGGCGTAGAATGTCGCTCGGAGGACCTATGACGGCCTGTTCTGCGTCGCGAACCTCCCGAATCCTCGCGTCCATCGCGCTTGCCGGCAGCCTGTTGGGGGGTTGCGGCGGAGGGGGCTCTCCCTCGAGACCCACGCAGCCGGTCCCGGCCATCACGGCGCTCAATGTCACGCCATCTACGCCAACGATGACGGCTGGCAACACCCTGCAGCTCGTGGCGACGGCGACGCAGTCGGACGGGCTGACGCTGACCACGGGATTCGAGGTCCGCTGGACCAGCTCTGACGAGAAGTTCGCGACGGTGAGCGCGAACGGGCTCGTCACGGCATGGAGAGAGGGCGGCGCCACCATCACGGCCACCTCGGCGGGGATCACCAGCCTCGTCTCGATTCGGGTCCAGTCCAGCGTTCGCCAGATGAACGGAGTGGTCACGCAGACTGGTCCCACGGCGGAGCCCGTCATCGAGGCTCTGGTGACCGTCGTCGACGGGAGGTACGAGGGCGTCACCGCATCGACCAATCAACTCGGCAGGTTCGCGCTCCGCGACGTCATCGGAGTGGTCAAGCTCCGCGTGTCCGCTCCGTTCTTTGACGACACCGAGGTGACTGTCGATGCGGGTTCGCCGATCATGGTCCGGCTCACGCCGGCCGCCGGCATGATCATCGATGCGATCGGCTCTTCCCCCTATGCGCGCTTGACGTCTCTGGCCGAACTCACGTTCGGCCAGCGCCGCACCGGTCCCGCTCATCTCACGGTGGCAGCCCTCCTGCCCGACGTTCGCGGAGCTGATACGGCGTGGTGTGGTGACTTGCGCGACGACGAGAATCGCGTGCTCTGGCAGACCAGCTACGGAGGGAACGCCTGGTACGAGGCGACACGGACACTCACGCTGACAGGGGGCAAGAGCTATCTGCTGAGGGTCTACGCCTGCGACTCCAAACCGAGGCTGATCAGCTACCTGCTGAGGGCGGAACACATGTAGCGGCGATTTACGTCAGCGCGTAGGGCGGTTCTAACTCAGGACGCTAGTCCGACTTCGTCAGATCTGCAGACCGTGAGATCGGCGGGCGAGCGCCCGCTGATGCCCGTGCTGAAGAGAATCTGACAAAGTCGAACTGGTGAACCGAAACTCGAGGGTCGCGAAGAAGCGATGGATCGCGAACCGCCGGGCGCAGAATCCTGATCTGCGTCAAACCGCGCCAGGAACCCTCCCGTTAACAGCCGGACGCCACGGACGGGTCAGAGCCTCAAGACCCGCATCTCGACGCGCCGGTTCTGCGCCCGGCCGGCTTCGGTGTCGTTGGAGGCGACCGGCCGATCGGGGCCGTAGCCAGACGCGAGAATCCTTCCGGTGTCGATGCCCCTGGCGACCACGTAGTCCTTGCAGGCCTTGACTCGCAGGTAGGACAGCGATCGGTTGAGAGCACCGTCGCCTTCAGACGATGTGTGTCCGCTGAGCTCGATCTCGGCCCGCGGATTGGCCTTCATGAACGCCGCGATCTTGTCGAGCTCGGCCCTGCTCTCCGGGCGCAAGTCGGCCTTGCCTTGATCGAACAGGATGTTGTTGAGGCTGACGGTCTCGCCGGCCTTCAGGTTTCTTCCCGCGAACTCAACCGTGCCCTGGCCCTTTTCCATCGAGATGGTGACGTCAGGGTTGTCGACGCCATTGGCAATGTCGGCCACCGTGCTTCCGTCGTTGTATCCGGTGGCGGAGGCGCCGATCGTTTCAAACCCCGACGCCAGGCCCTTCAGCTGAAAGTAGCCGTCGGCGTTGGTCGTCGCGGCCGTGACGTCCGGCGCGAACACTCGCGCGCCGCGGATCGGCGCGCCGGTTGCCTTGTCCACCACGCGGCCGGCCTGATCGCCCTTGCAGACGGCGTCGCGATTCCGATTGACCAGCAATCTCATGAAGTCGATCGCGAAGCCGTCCGCCGCGCCGTTGACGTCGTCGACCTTCACTTCGAGCGCCCCGCCGGCCATGAGCGCCGGATAGAAGTCCTCCGGCAGCCTGAGCGTCACCAGCTTGCCAACCGGTCCGGTCTGCTCGATCGCGTTCAGCACCTTCTCACCCTCGACGAACCGCGTGCCGTTCAGCGTCAACTGAAACCTGGAGCAGAAGATCGGCGCCTGGAAGTCGTCGATGAACATCTGCAGATAGGCGTTCGCGATCGCGGCGCCTTTGAGCGAATCGATCGGGAGAGAGTACGGCACCGGCCGTGCGGCGCGGGGATCCTCGCTCGCGGCGTAGCCGTCGCTGCCGCAGGTCCTTCCGGCGGCGCGCGGATCGAACTTGCTCGAGACGAGCATGCGATCGAACCCGGCGGCGTCCGTCTCGTTCGCCTTCCAGGGGTACGGATGCGACTGGGTCATGCGGCCGCAGAACGGGTCGAACTTCTCCGGCCAGCCGAAGCCGAGATTGTCGACATCGCCAATCCTGATGATGAACGCCGCTTCGGGAGTGCCTTTGAGGTTCGCGCTCTGTGTCTTCCAGTCGAGATCGGACGTGACGGTTTGCGACGCCACGACCGTGACGTGGGCGAGAACGATCAGCGCGACGAGAACATGCCGTCGATTCACGTGGACATCCGTTCTGGGCGGAAGCGAGCCGCAGGATGAGAACGCCTCCTCCGTCCTCACAATACGCCGCCTGGAGCCGGTTTCAAAACCGAAGCGGGCATCCGGCTCCTGGCTCAAGCCACGTTGCGCGGGTCACGCTGCCTCGTGAAAGCGAGGATCGCATCGGCGCCGCGGCCCGCGCCACCGGCCGCTTCGAAGGATTCACGTATGACGGCGGCCTGCTCCCGGAACCGGTTGTCACCCAGCACGCGATCGACCGACGCTCGAAGACGGTCCGCCGTGACGTCTTTCTTCGCAAGGCAGATCCCCGCGCCAAGCCCTTCGACCTGCCTGCCGACGATCTTCTGCTCCCCCATCTGCGGCACGACCACGAGCGGTACGCCGCAGTAGAGGCTCTCGCTCACGCTGTTCATGCCGCCGTGCGACACGAACACCGAGGCGCGGCGCAGCACGTCCAGTTGCGGTACCCACGGCCTCACGACGACGTTCGGTGGCGGAGCGCCGAGGCTCGCTTCGCTGACGGTCGTGCCGATCGACATGACGACCCGGGCATTCCGGCCCCCGAACGCCTCGAAGCAGCTCCGGTAGAACGCCGGCTCCGCGTTGAACAGCGTGCCCAGCGAGACGTAGATCACGTCCGTCTGCCTGCCCTGAGCGAGCGCATGGTTACACGAGTCGACGGGCGGCGCCTCGTCCCAGGGGACGCCGCCGGTCTCGGTTCGTGGGCCGATTGACGGCCCGATGAACAGGTAGCGATCGTCGAAACTGTCGGCGCAGGGCTGAAAGTGGCGCGAGGTATAGACGATGTTCAGGTCGGACGAGCCGAACACCAGGCCCTTGATGCCGGGGCCCTTCACGCCGTGCTCGCGGCGCAGCCGCCGGCCGAGCAGGACGGCCTTGGCGACATGCCGGATCTTCGAGAGCACGAGCCGGGCACTCTTGGGACGCGTCCCGTGCTTCGCGGCAAACGCCAGCACGTGCCGATTGACGGCGAAGGTCGTCACCGACGTCACGACCGGCACGCCGAGCAGTTCGGCGGCCCATTGGCCCCAGGGCGCGACCGAATCGCTGATGATGTAGTCGGGGCGTTCGGCGCGGAACGCGTCCAGATCGTCCGCGAGCACTTCGCCGGTGGTCCGCATCAGCAACCACGCGATCTGTTCCGTCCGCTCGGCCAGCTGCCTGGGGTCCGACAGGAACGCATTCCGATACGGGCGGTATCGTGCCCCCGCCTGCTGGATCTTGTCCGCGAACGGCGCGGCGGAGAAATACACCACGTCCTCGCCGCGCTCGACGAGCGCACGCACCAGCGGCAACGAGGGGTTCGTGTGCCCGTGAAGCGGCAAACCGGCAAACAGGGCCTTCGCCATCGGACTCAGCGAGGCGATGGTATCCGACCCTGAAGAATCGGCTCAAGGTTCCGGTCGGTCCTTCCTCTTGACATCCTAAATGTGAGTTTCGTATCCTCGCGCTCTCATCTTGTTGCCCTAAAGGAGCGCGCGTGGAGAAGCTGGATGTTCCGCAAGGCACCCTGGACTTGATGATCCTGACGATCCTCACCCGTGAGCCGCTGCACGGTTACGGGATTTCGCAGAGGTTGGCCGCGCTCAGTCACGACAATTTTCACGTCAATCCGGGGTCGTTGTTCCCGTCGCTGTACCGCCTCGAGCAGGATGGAAAGCTGAAGGCCGAATGGCGGCCGAGCGAGAGCAATCGCAAAGCCAAGTACTACAGGCTCACGGCCTCCGGCCGGCGACAGCTCGAGCAGGCGAGACAGCGCTGGGACCGCGTCACGTTCGCCATCACGAGCGTGTTGGAGGGTGCATGACGTGGCTGCATCGCCTCGCATCTGTCCTGGGCTGGCTGGTCCGTCGGAAGCGGGCCGAGCAGAAACTGGACGACGAGCTTCACGCATTCCTCGAGATCTCCGCGGCCGAGAAAGTGCGCGGCGGGCTCCCGCCCGAACACGCGCGCCGGCTGGCGATCCTCGAGCTCGGTGGCATCGAGCAGGCCAGGGAACGCGTCCGTACGTATCGCCACGGCGCGTGGCTCGACGAGATCGGACGAGACGTGCGGTATGCCGTCCGCCTGATCGTGAGAAGCCCCGGCTTCGCCGGGATCATCGTGCTCACGCTGGCGCTCGGCATCGGCGCCAATACGGCGATCTTCAGCGTGATCGACGCGGTGCGTCTGCGCGACCTGCCGGTCCGCGCGCCCGATCGGCTCCATGCGGTCCGGATTGGAAGTCATGCCCCCTCCGGCAATTTCACTTCGCGGTACAGCGATCTGTCGTACGCGCAATGGGAGCAGATCGAGCGCCGGCAGCAGGCGTTCACCCGCATCGCCGCATGGAGCCCTCGCCAGTTCAATCTCGCCGGCGGCGGCGAGCGGCGGCCAGCCGAGGGGATGGTCGTCAGCGGGGGGTTCTTCGAGATGTTGGGCGTACCGGCCTGGCGGGGACGTCTGCTCGGGCCGCACGACGACGGCTGCGCCTCGCCGGCAGCCGTCGTCAGCTACGCGTTCTGGCAGCGGACGCTCGGGGGCGACAGTGCCACGGTCGGCAGCCAGCTGCGTGTCGACGGGCATCCGTTCACCATTGCCGGCATCACACCGGAGCGGTTCTTCGGGATCGAAGTCGGCCGTTCGTACGACATCGCGATTCCGCTCTGCGCGGAAGCGCTGCTCGCCGGGCCGGACAGCCAGCTGACCGCGCGCCGGCACAACTACTGGCTCTCCGTGATGGGCAGGCTCGCCGACGGACGGACCGCAAGCCAGGCGGACCAGCACCTGCGCCTGATCTCGGCGGAGGTGTTCTCCGCGACCCTGCCTGAGGACATCACCTCCGCCGACGACAGGCAGCGATACACCTCGATGTGGCTGCACGCGGTGCCCGCTGGAAAGGGATTCTCCTGGCTCCGCGTCGATTACGAGAAGCCCTTGTGGCTGCTGCTCGCCCTGGCGGCGCTGGTTCTGTTGATCGCGTGCGGAAATCTGGCGAACCTGCTGCTGGCGCGCGCAAGTGCGCGAAGCCAGGAGACCGCCGTGCGGCTGGCGCTTGGAGCGACGAAGAGACGGCTGGTTCAGCAACTGCTGACGGAAAGCCTGCTCCTCGCGCTCGGCGGAGCGGCGCTCGGGCTGGCGGTGGCCCGCTGGACGAGCACTGCGCTGGTCTCGTTTCTGGTCACGGCGGACAATCCGGTGGCGCTCGATACGGGCCTCGACTGGCGGGTCCTCGCGTTTTCTTCCTTCGTCGCCCTGATAACGTGCGCGCTCTTCGGGCTGGCGCCGGCGCTGCGCACGGCCGCGTCCGTGCCCGCCAGTACGCGGAGCATCGCGGGCGCTCCGGATCGATCCATGGCCGTCCGTGCGCTGGTGGCAGTTCAGATCACTCTGACCGTCGTGTTGGTAGCCGGCGCGATGCTGTTCGGCCGCACGGTGTACAACCTCCTCACCGGGGACGTCGGCTTTCAGCCTGGCGAGGTGCTGATCACGTCGCTCGACACGCGCCGCCTCGGGCTCGACGGCGAGCGCCAGAAGGTGCTGTTCGGCGACTTGCTCGCCCAGTTGCGAGCGACGCGGGGCGTCGTCGCCGCCGCCCAGTCGAACATCGTCCCGATGAGCGGCTGGGAATCGAACACGAGCGTCACGCTGGACAACGGCCAAACCGTCTCCACGCGGATTAGCATGGTGAGTCCCGGCTACTTCGAGGCTCTCGGGACGACTCTCCTCGCCGGCAGGGATTTCGGTCCGATGGATGACGAGGACGCGGAGACCGCCCTGGTGGTCAACGAAGCATTCGCCCGGGCGTTTTTGCCTGGCGCGAGTCCGGTAGGCCGCGGCGTTCGTTTCGAGGGGACCGAATCCGGCCGGATCGTCGGGTTGGTGCGGAATACCAAATACCGGGCGCTTCGCGAGGGCTTCCAGCCGATCGTTTTCTTTACGACGACCCAAAGGACGTTCACGTCGAACTATGCCCGGTACGTCGTTCGGTCGACGTTGCCGTGGGCGGAGGTCACCAGAGCGATCCGCGAGTCGGTCGCGTCGGTCGGTCCCTCGATCGATGTCGAGTTCGTGCCGCTTGCGACCCAGATCCGGCAATCCGTCGTGCGCGAGCGGCTGGTGGGTGCGCTGGCTATGGGATTCGGCGTGGTGGCTGCGCTGCTCGCCGCGGCCGGCCTGTACGGGATGCTCTCCTACTCGGTCGAAACCCGGCGGCGTGAGATCGGCATCCGCCTGGCGCTGGGAGCGGATCGCGGCGCGGTCATCCGTCTCGTGATGCGCCAGACCGGATGGCTGCTCGCGATCGGCATCGTCGCGGGGCTCGCGATCACGATGGCCGCGAGCAGAACGGCGGCGAGCCTTCTGTATGGTCTTCAGCCGAACGATCCGCTGACCCTCGCGGCGGCGGTCATCACGCTGCTCGTCATCGGATTGGCGTCGGCGTATCTGCCGGCCAGGCGCGCGGCTACGGTCGATCCTCTCACGGCCCTCCGGCAGGAATAGGTCAGACGTGGCGGTTCCGAGCGGAAAAGGTCCGGCTCAAAGCCCGCCGACTACCACCGAAGAGCATGGCCGAGCTGAAGCTGGATCACGTGTTCCTGAGGGCGACGGCGGGGTCGATGCGTGCCGCACGCCACGCAGGTCCGACGATCGACAGCGCGGCCGTGATTCCCAGCACGATCGTGACGAGCGACGAACGTCGATCGGATCGAGCGGCCGTACTCCGAACAGCATCGTCTCGATCAAGCGGCCGCTCATGGCGGCCAGCACGAGTCCGATCGCCGGCGCCGGTGCCGACGACGCGAAGGGCATTGACGAGCACGAGCCGAAGCACGTCGTGTGTCGTCGCACCGAGCGCCCTGCGCACGCCGATATCACGCACGCTCTGCTGGACCGTATAGGCGAGAATCCCGAAGACCCCCACCATGGCGAGGACGAGCGCCAGCGCCGCAAAGGCCATCACCATGACGGCGCGGAACCGATGACGGCCGGTGGCCGCCCGCGCGATGTCTTCGAGCGTCATGACGCTCCTGACGCTGACCAGCTGCTCCCTGTCGACGCGCGAGATGGCGGCACGGACCGACGGCGCCAGCGCCTCCGCCGCGCCGGATTTCGGCCGCACGACGAGAAAGATGTCGTCGGAGAGATCCTGCGCCATCGGCACGTAGACCTGGACGAACTCGGCGGTCTCATCCGGGCGTCCCTTCACCTGCCGCGCGACGCCAACGATCTCGCGAACGACCGGTTTGGCTTCCGGCGACGAGGTCGGCCGCAGCGCCACGCGCTGGCCGACCGGTGAACGCCCGCGGAACGCCCGCGCGAAGGCCTCGTTCACGATGCACACCGGCACGCCGTCGCGCGCATCGCGCCGATCGAAGGCGCGTCCGGCCAGGATGGGCAAATCGAGCGTCGAGAAGTACGCCGGGCTGACGACCTGATACGCCGTGCCCGGCCGCTCCCGATCCTCGAGCGGAGGGTCGCCGACGATCTCGAACGAGAACCCGCCGGCATCGAAGAAATCGAGCGGCCGATCGCTCGCCCAGGCGACGCCGGCCACGCCCGGAACGGCGGCGATCTCCGCCTCGACCTGATCGTAGAACTGCTGCAGCGCTTCGCGGTCGGATACTTCGAGCCGAGCGGATCGACGAGCATCGAGAGGACGCTGTCGGCGCGATACCCGCGATCGAAGGCTTCGACGGCGAGCGAGCGTTCGAAGCAGGAGCCCCGCACCAGACAGCAGGAAGACCGCCATCGCGACCTCGCCGATGACGAGCAGCCCGCGAAGCCGTCCGCTGCTGCCGGTGGTCGTCCGGGTGTCGGACCCGATCACCTGCGCGGACGAGAAGGCGGTCGCTCTCCACGCCGGCATCACGCCGAAGAGCAGCCCGACGAACAGCGCCGCGGCGGCGCAGAAGGCGACGACCCGCATGTCGAACGTGAGCGAGACGCTCGCCGGCAGCAGACCCTCCGGAATCGAGCGATGGCGCCACGCTGAGAATGGCGGCGCCGATCGCCGGTCCCGAGCGCGCCGCCAATCAACGCCAGCACGAGGCTCTCGGTCAACAGCTGCCGGACGATGCGCCGGCGTCCGGCGCCGAGTGCAGACCGGACGGCCAGCTCGCGCATGCGCACGGTGGCGCGGGCGAGCAACAGGTTGGCGACGTTGGCGCAACAGATGAGGAGCACGAATCCGACGACGCCCAGGAACAGCATCGAGGTGAGCCGCAGATCGCTGCCGACGATCGAGTCGTGCATGCCGCTCGAGCGTCACGCCCCGGCCCTTGTTGGTCTGCGGGAAACTCGCGCGCGAGATTGTCGGCGACGGCGCCGAGGTCGGCTTCGGCGGCCTCGATCGACACGCCGGGCTTCATGCGTCCGACGACGTGGAGCACGTAGGCCGCGCGGGCGCGTGGCGGAAGGTTGACGAGCGGCCGCATCGCCCAGATGCTGCTCTGCCCCATCAGCTGGAAGTCTTTCGGCACGATGCCGACGACGGTCCAGAGCGATCCGTCGAGACGGATCTCGCGGCCGACGACGCCCGGATCGGCGTTGAACCGGGTGCGCCAGAACGCCTCGCTCATCACGATCACGTTTGCGCGCTTGGCGTCGTCTTCTGCGGAAAACGTCCGGCCGGCAATGGGTGTGACGCCGAGCACGTCGAAGATCCCGGCCGTGACCCACTGCCGCGACACCGTCTCGGCGTTGCCGTCGGCGCCTGCCATCACCATTCCGCCGACGCTCGGCGTGAAGCCCGCAACCTTCTCGAACGTGCGGCTGCGGATCGTTCCAGTCGAGCATGTTGAGCGGCGACCCGTAGCTCCGCGGAATGGTCGCGCTCTTCTCCCAGATCGACACGAGGCGATCGGGATGGCCAAACGGAAGCGGGCGAAGCAGCGTGGCGTCGGCGAGCGCAAAAATCGCGCTGTTGGCCCCGATGCCGAGCGCCAGGGTCAGCGTCGCCACCAGCGTGAAGGCGGGCGAGACCTTCAGCTGGCGGAGCGCGAATTTCAGATCGTTCCGGAGCTCGTCGAGCCATTGAGTGAGGCGCATCTCACGAGGCCGAGGCAGGCCTGAAGAGAGTGTGAAAAAATCCGCCGATCCGGGGTAACACCCCTTTGACGGGATCTTCCGCGGAAAGGTTTACCGGAATTGCGACGGGTGGCTCCTCTTGACCTCCGAGAGGTCACGCACTAGACTCCTCTCGGAGTACCGAGGGGAGTTGCGCCGCCGTGGGAGGCTTCATGTTCATCCGTTTGATCGCGTTCCTGCGTGGTCTCGCCCGTCGCCGCCGGATCGACGGCGAAATCAGCGAGGAGCTTCAGGACCACGTCGAGCGCGAGGTGCAGCGCCATCGCGCGCGCGGGGTACCGCCCGACGAGGCGCGCCGGCTGGCGCTCCGGGACATCGGTGGACTGACGCACGCGACGGAATCGGTCCGCGATGTTCGCGCGATCTGGCTCGACACCGCCTGGCGCGAGGTCCGATACGCGGCACGGGTCCTCAGACGCTCGCCACGGTTCACGATCACCGCGCTCACCCTGCTCATCCTGGGCATCGGCTCGGCAACGGCCATCTTCTCGATCGGGTACGCCGTGCTGGTGCGGCCGCTGCCGTACCCGGACGCCGATCGGCTGGTGTTCATCGCGGAAAAAGGCGGATCCGGCGTCGCGTGGCCGAACTTCGAGGACTGGCGCAGCCGCGCTCGCTCGTTCGACGGCCTGGCCTGTTCGCTCACCGACGCGGTCGTCGTCACGAGCGGGCAGTTCCCCCGTCGTTTTGAATCGCGAAGCGTCTCGGCGAGCTTCTTTCAAGTGCTCGGCGTTTCGCCGTTCCGTGGGCGCCTCTTCGACGAATCCGACGCGAGGCCGGATGCGATCTCGACCGCCGTCGTCAGCCACGGCTTCTGGATGCGCGAGCTCGGCGGCGACGCCGCGGCGATAGGCCGGACAATCGCGTTCCGCACGCCCTTCACCGTGATCGGCGTGCTGCCGCCGGACTTTCGATTCGTGGCGCCGGCGGACGTGTACCTGCTGCTCGATCGGCAGGTCGCGGCGAACTATCGCGGGATGCAGAGCCGCGGCAGCCGCACGAATCTCTACGCGCTTGGCCGTTTGAAACCGGGCGTCAGCGTGCCGTCCGCGCGAACGGAGCTGCAGACAATCGCCGCCGCGCTGGCCCTCGAGTACCCGCAGACCAACCACGGCACCGATGTGCAGCTCGTCGCGCTCGCCGATCGGATCGTCGAGGACATGGCGCCGACCCTCACGGTGCTCACCGGGGCGGTCGGCCTTCTCCTCCTCATCGCGTGCGTCAATCTGGCCATCCTGCTCCTGAACAGGAGCGCGGCGCGCGCCCACGAGTTCAGCATCCGCGCAGCCATCGGAGGCAGCCGCTGGAGCCTGATCCGCCAGCTCCTCATCGAACAGGGGCTGCTCATCGTCGCCGGTGGTGTGCTCGGCGCGCTGGCCGGCGGCGCCATCCTCACGGGCCTCGTCAGCGTGGCGCCGCGCAACATGCCCCGACTCGACGAGATCCGCCTGGACGTCGCGGTTCTGTCCTGGACGACGCTCTTCAGTTGTGCCTGTGCGTTCCTGTTCGGCGTGCTGCCCGCTCTGAGGGCGTCGGGCGCCGGCGGCCACGGAACGGTGTTGCGGTCGGGCCGCGGCGCGACCAGGCAGAACTCGCTGCTGCGCCGCAGCCTGCTGATTGGGGAAGTGGCGGTCGCGACGGTGCTCCTCTCCGGCGCCGGATTGATGGTCCACACGATGCAGCGGCTGTCGCGCGTCGATCCCGGCTTCGATCCGCACAACCTGCAGACCGTCATGTTCTCGCTGGCAGGACCGGCGTGGCCGGACCCGCGAAAGCAGGCGTTCTTCGCCGAGGCGGTCGAGCGGCTCCAGGCGGTTCCCGGCGTCGAGAACGCCGCCCTCACGTATTCGCTCCCCATCCTCGGCTCGAACTGGTGGAACTGGTTCACGGTGGCCGGCAGGCCCGTCCCGCCGGGTGCCGTCATGATGGACCTGCCAAGTGCGGGAATCGTTCCGGTGAGCGCGACCTACTTCGACACGCTGAAGATCCCCCTCATCCGGGGGCGCTCGTTCGACCGCTCAGACACGCCGGACTCGCAGCCCGTTGCGATCATCAATACCAGCCTGGTCAACCTGTATTGGCGCAACGGCGGCCGGTCCGCGAAGGAGATCGGCCCGGCGTTCGTCAACGCCGATGAGGATCCGATCGGGCAGCAGATCAGGCTGTCAGGTGGGAGCCCGGCCGAGGGCTACGGCCCGTGGCGCACCATCGTCGGCATTGTCGGCGACGTCAAGCAGCACGGCGTCGATCAGGATACGCCGCAACAGATCTTCCTGCCGGTCGTGCAGCAGACGCGGACGACTGTTTTTGCGATCGCGCGCACGAGAGGCACGGTCTCGATTTCGTCGATCGAAACGGCGATCCGCGATCTCGATCGTTCGGTGCCTGTGTTCAACGACCGCACGGTCGAACAGGTCATGAGGGAGGCGAGCAGCCGGCGCCGCGTGGCGATGATCGTGCTCTCGGTTTTCGGCGGCGTCGCCGTGCTCCTGGCCGCGATCGGCCTCTACGGCGTGATCGCACAGGGCGTCGCCGAGCGGCGGCGGGAAATCGGCGTCCGCATGGCGCTTGGCGCGACCGAGGGCCAGGTCCTCCGGCTGTTCCTCCGGCACGGATTGATCGTCGCGGCTCTTGGTATCGGGTGTGGCGTGCTGGCCACGCTGGCTGCGGCGCAGACCCTCGCCAGCCTCGTCTTCGGCGTCACGCCAACAGATCCCGGAACGCTGGCCGGCGTGGCGGCGCTCCTCGCAGCCGTCACCCTGCTGGCGTGCTACCTGCCGTCGCGTTCGGCGACACGCGTCGATCCGCTGACGGCGTTGCGGTGGGAGTAACCAGCCCAGGGATTCTGCCGGGATATCACCGGCAGAGCCCCTGGCTGGTTAGATGGCGAGTGGGGCTCGTTATGGCGTGTGGACGCAGACGACCGAGAGCGATGCCTGGGCGTAACGGTCGGGTCCTCATCCGCCACCGTTCTGCCCAGCAAATAGAAGGTGTGCGCACCTCCACCGTTCAGCACCGTTGTCGTTGGTGAGGCCTGTATAGACGCCGGTTGTGCTGACGGGGTAGTAATTCGGATCGTTGACATCGGCGTGATCGACCATCGACAGAATCCGTTCGGTCCCGGTACCGGTAAGCGGGTTCGGATTGTTGCGGGCCAGGACGAACCGATATCGGTTCTCGGTCTCAACCGGGCCGCCCCCGAGCCACTTCACGTTCGCACTGGCGTTGACCACGCACCCATGACTTCCCGTATCGAAAAACGGAAGAATGGTCACGGTTACGCTCCTGATTACGATCCAGTTGTCCGGGCCGTCGATGGTGACGCTGGCAGTCGAATGCGTGCCCGTCACGTAGTCATTGGCCAGCACGCCGCTCGGGAGGGCCAAGCGCGATTGCAAGAGTCACAGAGAAGAGTCGTTTCATGGCAGTTTTCCTTTCTGAATGGTTACTCAACGAATTGATTGAAGTGCGTGAAGTCATTCGTCCCTCCTGATTCATTCCGTCCGCATGCGTCACCTCCTGATCTCCTGATCTCCCAACCTCCTGATCTCCTGATCCTCCTGACCTCCGCGTCCGTCGTCAGTCCATGCGTCGTGACCGGCTTCCGGGGGCCACACCGCGCGGACCATGCGAAACCGTGAGAGGGCTCGGGTGCTCCAAAGGCCATCGCCTTGCCGGTTCGCCGGCAGAGCCCGCCGGGGGGGCAGTACCAAAAAGCCGTCGGGGACGTTGTAAGGACTGAGCGTTTGGCCGACGGCACAGATCGGTACCAGGCTGTTCCCCACAGCAGCGCGCGGCCGCAGTCCCGGATACGGGACGTCCGTACTTCTGGCCGCGAGCACCGCGCAGGCGATGAAGAAGCCGCCGCGCGTGCGAGGGAATCGCCGTGTCGGCGGACCGGCCAACACCGCCCAAAAGGAGCGAGCACGTGGATCTGTCCTGCCCGAGAAGCGCCGTCACCGAGGTGCTGATCGCGGCCCAGCGGGAGGGCCGCGACGTGTTCGAGGACTTGCTGCCGCTCGTGTACGACGAACTGCGGCAGATGGCGCGCCGGCACCTGGCACGCGAGTGGCGGCAGCAGACCTTGAACACGACCGGCCTCGTGCACGAGGCCTACCTCAAGCTGGTGGACCACGCGCGCGTGCCGTTGCAGAGCCGGGCCTACTTCTTCGCCGCGGTCGCGCGCGCCATGCGCCAGGTCCTGGTGGACGCCGCGCGCCGCCGCGGCCGGCTCAAGCGGGGCGACGGCGAGGCGCCGCTCAACCTCGACGAACTTCCAGGTCGCGGTGGACGACTTCGCCGCCGAGCTGCGCGACCTCGACGAGGCGTTGGAACGGCTGACGGCCCTCTTCCCCCGCCAGGCGCGCGTCGTGGAGTGCCGTTTCTTCGGTGGTCTTTCAGTCGAGGAGACCGGCGAGGCCCTCGAGCTCGCGCCGCGCACCGTCAAGCGGGACTGGGCGCTCGCGCGCGCGTGGCTCTACCGGGAGCTGCGCGGGGAACCGGTCGTCTGATGAGCGCGTCGCCCCAGTCACGTGCGAACCCCGAGCACCTGACCTACCTCTTCGGCGAGGCCATCGAGCGCACGCCCGGCGAGCGCGGCGCGTTTCTCGATGCGGCCTGCGGCGCGGCTCCGGGTTTGCGCGCCGAGGTCGAATCGCTGCTCTCCGCATATGCGCACGCCGGCGACTTCATGGACGCTCTCGACAGCGAGCGCGGCGTGGCCCTCCTCGAAGGGACCTCCGAGGTCGTGCCATCCCGCGGCCGGGTGGGCCCCTACAGGCTTCTCCGCGAGCTGGGCCGCGGCGGTATGGGCGTCGTCCATCTCGCCGAGCGCGCCGAGGGAGGATTCGCGCAGCGCGTGGTCATCAAGCTGATCAAGCGCGGCATGGACAGCGACGCCATCCTGCGCCGCTTCCTGCGCGAGCGGCAGATCCTCGCCGGACTCGAGCACGTCAACGTGGCCCGCCTGCTCGACGGCGGGGTCACGGACGACGGCCAGCCGTACTTCGCCATGGAGTACGTCGACGGCGAGCCGCTGACGACGTACTGCGACGGCCGCGAGCTCACCGTCGAGCAACGCCTGCGACTCTTCGAGGACGCGTGCCGCGCCGTGCAGCACGCGCACGGACAGCTCGTCGTCCATCGCGACCTCAAGCCCTCCAACATGCTGGTCACCGGCGAGGGCCGGCTCAAGCTGCTCGACTTCGGCATCGCCAAGCTGCTGGTCGAGGAAGATGACGCGCCCGCACTCACTCAGGCAGGCGCGCATGTCCTGACCCCGAACTACGCGGCGCCGGAGCAAGTGCGGGGAGAGCCGGTGACGACGGCGACCGACGTCTACGCCCTCGGCGTCGTCCTCTATGAGCTGCTGACCGGCCGTCTTCCCCACGACGCCGATGCGCGAGGCCGGACCGACGTGGCGCGCGCGGTCTGCGAGGTCGAGCCCCGGCCGCCGTCGCTTGCCGCCGCGTCACAGCCGCGCCTCGCGAAGCGGCTCCGCGGCGATCTCGACACCATCGTCATGAAGGCCCTCAGCAAGGAGCCGTCGCGCCGCTACGCTTCCGCCGAGGCCATGGCCGAGGACGTCCGGCGTCACCTCGCCGGCCACCCGGTGCAGGCACACCGGGACACGCTGGCCTACGTGGCTGCCAAGTTCGTCCGGCGCCACAAGGTCGGCGTTGCGGCGGTGGCGGTGGTGACCCTGTCCCTGCTGCTGGGGCTGGTCGGCACGACCTGGCAGATGGCGGTGGCGGCGGGCGAACGCGATCGCGCGCGAACGGAGGCGGAGCGCGCGGAAAAGGTGAAAGGGTTCCTCGTCGATCTGTTCAAGGCGTCCGACCCGGTGGCGTCCAAGGGGGAGGCGATCACGGCGCGCGAGCTGCTGGATCGCGGCACGGACAGGATCGAGAGAGACCTGGCCGGTCATGCGGCGCTTCAGGCGGAGCTGTTCGAGACGGTGGCGGTCATCTCGCAGTCGCTCGGCCGCTACGACCGGGCGCGTGCGCTCGGCGAGCGTTCGGTCGATCGCACGCGACAGGCGTACGGGCCGGACCACCTTCAGGTCGCCGAGGCCCTGGACACGCTTGGCTGGATCCTGCACAGCTCGGGCGACTACGCCACCGCCGAGGACGTCGCTCGCCAGGCGCTCGGCCAGAGGCGGCGGCTGTTGCCGGCAGACAGCCTGGAACTGGCGGCGAGCCTCGAGCTGCTCGGCGTCCTGCTGAGGGAGCGAGCGAAGTTGACCGAAGCCGAGCCTCTGCATCGTGAGGCTCTCGCGATCCGTCAGCGGCGGCTGGGGCCGGAGCACCCACGCACGGCCGTGTCGCTCTCGAACCTCGCCAATGTCCTCTACATGAAGGGCGACTACGCGGCCGCTGCCGGGCATCAGCGCGAGGTCGTGCGCATCCAGAGCAAAGCGCTCGGCGATCGACACGCCTCGGTCGCCACGTCCCTGACCAGTCTCGGCGTGGCGCTGCTGCAGGACGGGGACATCGGCGGCGCGGAAGCGTCGTACCGGGAATCGCTCAGCATCCGCCGCCAGCTTTATGGCGATGAGCATCCCTGGGTGTCCGAGAGTCTCCATCACCTCGCGGTGACGCTGCACGTCAAAGGAGAGCTTCGAGAGCGCCGAGACGCTCTACCGGCAGGCCCTCGCCATGGACAGAAAGCTCAAGGGTGAGGAGCACCGTGACGTCGGAATCGTGCTCACCAACCTCGCTCATGCCCTGGCCCAGCAGGCGCGGTTCGAGGAGGCCATGCCCTTGTTCGAAACGTCAGCCGTCCTGCTCCGCCGCGTCATCGGTCGCGATCACCCGCTCCTGGCGAGAACTCTCGAGCGCCAGGCTTCGGCGCTCATCGGCCAGCGACGAGCCCACGACGCGCTTCCGCTACTGGACGAGAGTGTGGCCATCAGCACGGCGCAGTACGGCACGCGGCATCCGGCGGTGGCCACGGCCCTCGCCACGTCCGCCAGAGCCAGAGCGGCGTTGGGAGAGCACGTGCGAGCCGAGGAGCTCTTTCGTGAGGCGCTCGATGTTCAACGGCAGGCGCGGCGGCAGCCCCACATCACGACCGTGGAGATTCTCATCGGCCTGGGTGAGGCCCTTGCGGAGCAGGACCGGGTGGCCGACGCGGAGCCGGTTCTGCGGGAGGCGTTGCGCGAGGCTGAGAAGGCGCTGCCGGAGAGCCATTGGCGCCGCGGCGAAGCGGAGAGCGCGCTCGGCGCCTGCCTGTGGCGGCTGGGCGGCGCCGCGGAAGAGTCCCGATCTCTACTCATCAAAGGCTACGAACGGCTGCGGAGATCCCTCGGGGACGGCCATCCAGCGACCGGTCGCGCCGAGCGACGGATCGCGATGGCCCCTCGAGGATCGAGATGACGCAGGAAGAGTTATGGAGGACGGGGTAATGAGAGAACAGCGATCTGGACAGACAGGATGCGGGAAGCGATTGGTCGCGTCGGTCGTGGCGTTGACCACGGCTCTCGGGCTGGGAACTCTGGCCTGGGCTCAGTCGCAGTTGCCCGCGTTCGGGATGATCGGTCTCGCCGAGGGTCAGACCGCCATCCTGAACCTGGTCCTGGTCAGTCCAAGAAGCGAGAGCCATCCCGGTTGCCGGGTCAGGGCGTCCTTCGTGGATGCGAGCGGACAGGTCTTCCGCAACGGGCTGGGCCATCCGATCGAAAGTTCCTTCACGCTGCAGCCCCAGATCGCGGCCGGGCTTCGGCTGCGCTCGACGGAGATCTTGACCGCCGGTCAGCTGCGCCGGTCGATCCGGGCCGTGCTGACTCCCGTGCCGCATGACGTCACGCCTTCGGACTGCACGTGCTTGATCGCGACTCTCGAGCTCGTGAACCCGGACGGCCGCACGGCGGTGTTCGACTTGGGGCTGGGGACCGACGTGCTGGCACGGACGCCTGGTGGCGGCAACCCGCCGCCGCCGCCGGGAGGGTGCAACGTTTGGCTAGATTAAAGTATCCGGATGAGCGTCATCGAGTGGCTGCTCGATTCGGATCCGTCGATTCGGTGGCAGGTCATGCGCGACCTGATCGCCGGGCCGGACGCGGCCGTCGCGCGTGAGCGATCGCGTGTGGCCGCTGAGGGCTGGGGGGCTCGCCTGCTGGACCTTCAAGGATCGGATGGCCATTGGGGCGGCGCGGCGTTCGTGCCGCACGCCTGGATCTCCACCCACGACACGCTCCAGCTGTTGCGGGATCTCGGTGTGGACCCGGCGAGCGATCGGGTGCGAAGGGCCATCGGCCGGGTGCGCGAGCGCTGCACGTGGGGCGAGGAGTTCGGCGACTCGCCCTTCTTCGACGGCGAGGTCGAGCCCTGTATCAACGGTCGGGTGCTTGCGATCGGTGCGTATTTCGGCGAGGCCCGCGATCGTCTCGCCGGCCGGCTGCTTCAGGAGCAGTTGAGCGACGGCGGCTGGAACTGCGACGCCCCGGGCAGCCAGCGGTCGTCCTTCCATACGACGATCTGCGTGCTCGAAGGATTGCTGGAGTACGAGAGGGCGAAGGGCCCGGTGCCCGACGTCACCAACGCCCGCCTTCGCGGACAGGAATACTTCCTCGAGCGCGGCCTGTTCAGATCGCGATCGACTGGACAGATTGTCGACTTCGATCGGAAACTCCGGAAGCCCGCCGCGTGGACGCAGTGTTCGTTTCCGACGCGTTGGCACTACGACATCCTGTGGGGGCTCGACTACCTGCGCAGAGCGGGCTTCGCGCCAGACGAGCGCATCGCCGAGGCGGTCGATCTGGTGGCGAAGAAGCGTGACGAGAACGGGCGATGGCCGCTCGAGAATCCGCATCCGGGGCCGGTGCACTTCGAGATGGAAGGCGGCGCCGGCGAGCCGAGCCGCTGGAACACCCTTCGCGCCCTCCGCGTGCTGCGCTGGGCGAGTGCGTGTTGACCGATCACTCCTTCAGCGCGATCATCGGCTCGACGTGCATCGCCCGCCGCGCGGGCCACCACGAGGATAGGACTGCGACCAGGCCGAGGAGCGCCGCCGCCGTGCAGAGCACGAACCCGTCGAAGGCGCGAACCCCCATGAACACCGACGAGAGAAACGCCGTGAGCGCGCTTGCCAACAGCACGCCCACACCAACACCGGCCGTTGCGAGACCGAGGCCGCGAGTCAGCACCAGGCGCAGGACCGCGCTCGCAGACGATCCGAGGGCCATCCGGATCGCGATCTCACGGCTGCGCTCGTTCACCAGCAGCGACATCACCCCGTACACGCCGAGCCCGGCCAGCAGCATGGCGATCAGTCCGAGGCTGCCGATGACCAGGCCCTGCAGGCGCCGATCGCGCACGTACCATCCGTGCGCGGCGCTCATCGTGTTCGTGCCGATCGCCAGCGAGCGATCGACGCCCTGAACCGCGTCGCGGGCCCGCGACGCGACCGTGGCGGGATCCGACCCGGCCCGAATCATGAGGGTCAGCTCCCGGGCCGGCGCCAGCGGCAAGTACATCTGGTTTTCCGGTTCGGCTGGAAGCTGGCGTTGAGTCACTTCACCAGCCACGCCGATCACCCTGTACGACCCTTCGACATCCGCGGGTCCAGTCAGCCGCAGCGTGGCGCCGATCGGATCGCGATCCGGCCAGTAGCGCCGGGCCATGGTGTCGTTGACGACAATCGCGCGGTCGCGAAGCGCTCGCGCCTCCGTCGGGGCGAACGCGCGCCCCCGGCGCATGGGAATGCCCATCGCCGCGATGTAGCCGGCATCGACGAACCGAACGGAACCGGATGGCGGCCGTCCGGTCGCGCCGCTCCCGTCGAGTACGAACCCGGCGTACGGAACATTCCGATCGATCAGCGGCAGGTGGCTTGCGGCCGCCACCGCCGAGACGCCGGGCAGCGACCGCAGGCGCGCGGTTGCGGCATCGACGAAGGCGAACCGCTGTTCGGGCTGCTCGTAGGCGCGCCCCGTCAGGGCGACTCTCAGCGCCAGAATCCCGTCGCGCTCGAAGCCGACGTCGATGTCGTCGAACCGCATCGAGCTCGTCACGAGTGACGCCGCGCCGGAGACGAGTGCAATCGACAATGCCACCTGTCCGGCAACCAGGAGACCACGAACCCGCCGCGCGCGGGGCCCGGAACCGGACGTTCTGCCACCCTCCTGCAGGACGCTGCGAAGGTCGACCCGCGAGCCGCCGAGCGCCGGCGCCAGCCCGAACAACAGCGCGGTGACGGCCGACGCGGCCGCCGCAAACATCACCACCCGGCCGTCCACGGCAAACTCGATCCAGTCCGCGCCCTGAGGCTTTCCGAGCGTGGCGGCGAACAGATCGATGCCCCACTGAGCGAGGAGCAGGCCCATCAGGCCGCCGGCGACCGCGAGCACCCCGCTCTCCGTCATCAGCTGTCGCACGAGCCGCGAGCGGCCTGCGCCGATCGCGGCGCGCAACGCCATTTCGTGCTTCCGCGCGCCGACGTATGCCGTCAGGATTCCAGCAAGGTTCGCGCACGCCACGAGCAGCACCAGGCCCGCGGCAGCGAGCACGAACAGCGCCATGTCGCGCTGCTTCGTGCCGATCATTCGCGACCGCAGCGAGGCCGTCGCGGCTGCCGCCTGGCCTCCATCTCCGGGCCCGAACAGCGTGCCGGCCGGCGCGGTCGCCAGGGTCGCATCAGCCTGCGCGCCGGAGACACCAGGCGCGAGGCGAGCGACAACGTCGACTTGCCGATCCTGCGATGCCGCGGCGATCGGCATCCACAGGCGCGAGTCCTGCGGAAAGCTGAACCCACGCCTGGCGACACCGACGACGACGTGGGTGTCGCCATCCACTGAGAGGGTCGTGCCGACGACACTGGGGTTCGATCCAAGTCCGTCCACCCAGAGATCGTGACCAATGACGACAACGCGTGTGCCCGCATCAGTCGCGGCAAGAGGGCGGCCCATGTGTACCGGGACGCCCAGCAACCCGAACACGTCGCTCGAAACCGCGGCCGCCTGCACACGCTCGGCAACGCCGGCGCCCGTCACCGTAACCGCGCGCGCGTCGTACGCGACTGACCCCGTGAAGACGCCTTGCGTGTGCTGCAGCGCGGTGAAGGAGCCGAGCGAGAGGCGCGACCACCCGCCTCCGCGGCGGTCCACGGCGTGTACCGCGACGAGACGGTCAGGGTCAGTGAACGGTAACGGCCTGAACGCCACCGCGTTCAGGACAGCGAAGCACGTCGTCATGGCGCCGATGCTGAGCGCGAGCGTCACGACCACGATGAGCGTGAAGCTCGGATGCCCGGCCAGCTGCCGCGCGGCGACACGAAGATCCCGGAGAAAGGTGCTCATGGCGCCGACTCGGACAGCAACCAACGTACCGCTGCGCCCGGCCGATTTTCGGCGATTGGCGGACCGAGCTCGTTTTCCATGACCGATCCTGGGAAGCGAATGTTCACAGCCGAACAGTCCTGGTCCGAACACGCGCAGGCTCAATGCACGTGTTCAGCCTGGCCGGCCAGCTTCGAGTCGGCGACAAGCAGCCGTCCCGATGCGAACGAATACCGCGCGACCATGGGTGCCCATTTTCCCATGGTCTTTGACGTGAGCGCGTCGCCGACGAGCTTGCGGACTTCTTCCAGCTTGTCGAACATTTCGTCCCACTGGTCGTCGTCTCTCGGGTCAGGGTCTTTGAGCGGAGTCCGCGTCTCGACGGGCGGCTGACTTCCAGGGGTTGAGCGCTTCGATCGAGCCGGAGCCGCTGGAAGCGGAGCCGGTTCATGACTCGCGCGAATCGCCTCGAGGAGTTTCCACCAATTCGCCGGACAGTCTTTCTGTTTCAGGCGTTCCAGTAACTCGCGCATGACTGTGGTGGCCTCGACCGGATACCCGGTCACCATCGCCAGAAGCACGAGGGCCTGGCGATAACCGCCGTCCGACTCATTGCCGATGAGCGCCGTCCGCTGCGCTCCCGTGGTGAGCCCTCGGAGCAGCCGGTAGGCGTTCACGAACCGCTTGGTGGCCCGCGGAGTCGGGATCAAGGGAAACAGCCGCTTCATGTGCTCCGTCTCCCACGCACTCAACGCCAACCGTGCATGCGCCCGTTTGGCGTGCGCCACGGCTTGCTTCTTCTCGTCGAGATCGGCTGCTGTCTGGCTGCTTGGTACGCTGGCATCAGCGTCAACAACCTGTGCGTGCACCTTCGCGGCGCTCCCGGGGTCGGCCGCAACCTGGCCAGGCGGCTCGGGAGTGGTGGCCGTTGCCTTTACTTCGGCTTGTTGCGGCGAGTGCACCGATTCCTTCGACTCCGGTGAGATCGTCAGGTCGTCAATCAGCTGCTCGTACCCGATATCTCCCATCGGGCGGAGCGTAAACGGTATCTGGAAGATCTTTTCGAGGTAGTTGAGCGGCGTCGACCGCCAGCCCCGACGCTGCTCCTCATGATCGCCGTCGACGTCATCATCGGATTGGCCACTAAGAGCGCGCAGCCTCGTCCTCAGTGAGTGGAACAGCCAGCGCGGATCGACGCCGACGACGACGACGAACAACGGGAACGCGAGCAACAGATGCACGGCCTGGAGCACTTCGAACACCTTGTCTTCCGGGCAGCGATCGAGATCGTCGATGTACAGGACAATGCGGTCGACGGGCGCGAATGGCGCCTCGTTCGTGGGATTATCCCGGACAAGCTGCATCAGCCGGGTCAGCTCCTCGAAGTCCTGCCTCGCCCTCGCGATCACGCCGAAGTGCTGGGTATAGTCCGTGCTCTGGTTGCGCTTGCGGATGAAGTCGACGATTTGACGGGAGGGCTTGATGGCCTCGAGTTGCTCGTCGATCGCTTCGACGGCCTGACGGCGCTTTTCAAGTTCCTTGAAGTCGGCGTCGGTCTTTTGCTCCGCTTCGGCGCGGCGACGCTCCGCCGCCTCGAGATCGGCTTGATGTTTGTCGTCGATCCGCTTCTGCATCGCGGCCCTGGCACCGCGGACCAAGGCGGTGACTCGTTGGGCCATTGCGGCAACGGGGCTCGCTGCGATGCTGAACGCGATCAACGCAGAAAGGCTCCGTCGCACGGGCCCCTCGAAGATCGGGGCGGTTGGTTCGAACCACGGAGCAAGCAGGACTGCGATGCCGGCCACCGCGGCCACGGCAAGCCACCAACGGGCGCTGCTGCGGGTGCGCACGGTGGTGACGAGAGATTGCCAGTACCAGATGCCAGCGCCAGGATTTCCTTGAGCTGGCCAGCAGCGACTTCGGCACGGTCGTTCAGTTCCGCCCACCCGAGCGCCCTGGCGGCCGAGTCCAGCGCGGTCTTCACTTCCTTTTGGGACGAAGTCACCGCCAGGACCTCTTCGACGATCGCTTTGCTGCCCAGGGAGCGTTCGATCTCACGATCGGTTTGGGATTCGATGCGTGTGATCTCCCTCCTGTGCACGCTGAGATCCGCCGTCGATTGCGCCAGCACCTCCTGAGCCTTCACGCGCTGCGCTTCCGCGTCCGCCCGCTTGACAAGCAGCGTGGTGCGTTGGTCCTCCAGTTGAGGCCCGTCCTTCTTGGTCTCGACCTCGGTCAGCCCGTGCGCGAGTCCCTCGAAGATCTCTGCGCCGAGGCTGGCCCACAGGCTCCGATCGATGTAGTGCCACGCGTTGAACTTCAGCTGGATGATGCTCTTACAGTAGGGCGAGTCTGGGTCGTCGGAAGCGCTGTCGCGAAACACACGGATGCGCTCGTCCATCTTCTGCATGAAGAAGCTCTTGCCGCTGCCCCAGTTGCCGAACAGCCCGATCGACATCGGCGTCTTGGTGGACCGCGACGCGACCAGGGCGCTTAGCGTGTCGATCTCCGTCTCGAGGCCCAGGCGATCGATCCCGCTCGGCGCATCGCTGTCCGCGCCGACGATCGGTATTCCCGTGTCGTCAGTGCCCGCGTCGGTCAACCGGATCCGATCTCGCGAGACGCCTTGTCTCACCAGCGCCTTGATGACATCGCAATCCTCGACCGAGAGCGCGCCGGACAACAGATGCCGGCTCCGGACGCGGGTCGGTTCCGTCCGGCGTGCGATCCGCTGCGCGTGTTCCAGCGCCTCCTGCACGTGTCTGGAGATTGGTGGCAACGCCGTCAGCTCAGACGGCGTGTACAAGCCCGGCAGGTGCAGATCGGTCGCTCCGTTCAGGATCTTTCGCAGGTCACGCTCGCTGCCGATGCTGGCGGCTGTGAAGAGCGCTTGAGCTGGCCCGTTCTCCTTGAGGTAGAGGCCCATGACCAGGTGCTCCATGTGGAGTTTGTCCTGACCATTTCCCAGACGCATTCCGTCGGCATGATTGAAGGCCGCAATTGAGGAGGGACTGAGACGGGCAAAGAAGTCGCGCGGTTCGAAACGTTCGATGTAACCGCTACGCTCCAGTTGGCGTGCAGGATCCCGAAGCCGCTCGACGCTGGCTGTCGTGACCGGTAGAGCGTACCAATTGGTCCCATCCGGATTGGCACGCGCCAGTATTCCCACCACGGCACCGTCGACGACCACGGGGGCACCGCTGGACCCAGCCGGACTGCTTGCCCCGGACACGGACAAAGCCAGGTGTTCTATTCCATCGACCACATCGCGGCCGAGCACAACTCCCGCGAGCGCTATCCCATCAGGCACCATCGGAGGAATCAGGAACGACATCCATGGCTCGTTCGTCACGGGCACCCGCTCCGCAACGCGTCTACTTGAAAAAGGAAGCGGGGATGGCGCTCTCAGGAGAGCGAGATCCGCTGCGGGGTCGGTCGCCACGACGGCCACCGGATATGACTCTGTGTTGCGAAGACGAACGGTCAGTTCTGACTCGGGGCCCAGACTGTGGAGCACATGATAGGCCGTTACGGCTTCAACCGGGCTAATCAGCGTGGCCATGGCGAGCGTCTGGCGACCGCCGCGGTCCCCGGGGTTGATCGTGAGTTGAAGGGCAATTAGGTCAACGTCAGAGGCGGACGAGACGCTCATGGCACCTGGCCTTTCGAGTCGATGATCGATCCCGGATCGTCAAGACAAACGCGGACTGTCAAGCAGTCGCGGCAAGCAGATGGGCCCGAGTTCCGAAAAACACACATCTCACTATTGAGTAACGATGCCTGAGCTTAGACCGAACAGATTAATGGTCAAGAGGGTAGAGAGGGGCCTTGGCGGCGTGAGGGACAGCCCAGCAAATATACGCGCGTAAATTATTGATTTAGAAAGGCTTATTTTGCTGATAGCCTCGCTCGAGAGACGCCCTCTCGCCGGAGCAGCGTGCGCTTCCGCTCGACGCCCCAGCGGTAGCCCGACAGCGATCCATCGGTCCGCACCACGCGGTGGCAGGGAATCGCAACGGCCAAGCGGATTCGAGCCGCAGGCCTGAGCCACGGCGCGTGCGCCGGTGGGAGCGCCGATGCGCGCCGCAATCTCGGTGTAGCTCGCCGTCGATCCCGCCGGAATCCCGCGGAGCGCCTGCCACACGCGCTGCTGAAACGCGGTGCCGCGCACGTCGAGCGGCAGGTCGAGCCCCAGCGCCGGCCGCTCGACAAAGCCAATCACCTTCGCGACGATCTGTTCGAACGCCGCATCGCCGCCGACGAGCGTCGCGCGCGGAAAGCGATCCTCGAGGTCCCGCACGAGCGCGTCGGGATCGTCGCCGAGCAGAATGGCGCACACGCCTTTCGCGCTCCGGGCGACCAGAATGGACCCGAGCGAGCACTCGCCGACGGCGAAGCGCATCTCCGTCTCGGCGCCGCCGGCGCGGAAATCCGTCGGCGTCATGCCCAGCACTTGATCGGACGTCTCGTAGAATCGCCCGCCCGAATTGAACCCCGCGTCGTAGATCGCTTCAGTCACGGTCTTGCTCCTCTTCTCGAGCTCGCGGCGCACGCGCGCGGTCCGGCGCGCCGCGCCGTACGCCCTGGGCGTCACGCCCGTCACGGCTTTGAACACGCGATGAAAATGGTATGGACTGAGCCCCGCGCGCGTGGCCAGCGCCGCCAGGCTCGGTGTCTCGTCCGCCGCGTCGATCGCGCGGCAGATCTCCGCGACCTTGGCCGCGTGGAGCTGCTCGAGCGGCGGCTGATCCGGCTTGCAACGCCGGCACGGCCGGAACCCCGCCCGCTCCGCGCCGGCCGTGGTGCGGTGAAAGCGGACGTTCTTCGGGTTCGCCCGGCGTGAGGGACACGACGGACGGCAGTAGACGCCCGTCGTCTCGACCGAGTAGTAGAACGTGCCGTCCGCCCGGCGATCGCGCGCGGCGACGGCGGCCCACCTCGGGTCGCCTGTCAGCGGGCATATCGCCGCGCACCTGTTTCGCTCTCACGGCAGTCATAGTCATAGTCTCCTGCCCTGTCTCTGTAAGTCATTTTTACTGCTCGTGGGGCCCCACCCCCACTCGCGCGCGCTGCGGCGCTCGAAGACTCGCTCTCCTCGCGCGGGCCGCAGGCGCTTCCTCACTATGACGCTCTCGACGGCGCTGAACACTCCGTCTCTTGCGATCGAATCGGGAGCTGGACCATTGGGCCGGCGGCACTTTTCTGCTATTTTTGGGCACCTTGATCACGCCTGAGATGGTCCCATCTTGACACTCCCCGCCACCGGTCCTCCCGAACGGCCCACGCGGGTCCGCTACCGGGTCGTCGCGCTGACGGTCGCGCTGGCGATGGTGACCTACCTCGATCGCGTCTGCATCTCGAAGCTCGCGCCCGACATCATGCGCGATCTGGGCCTGTCGAAGATTCAGATGGGCTACGTCTTCAGCTCCTTCACGCTCGCCTACGCCTTCTTCGAGATCCCGACGGCGTGGTGGGCCGACCGTGAAGGCACGCGCCGCGTGCTCACGCGCATCGTGATCTGGTGGTCCAGCTTCACGATCGCGACGGCGGCGGCCTACAACTACGCGACGCTGCTGGTGCTGCGATTCCTGTTCGGGGCAGGCGAGGCGGGCGCGTGGCCGTGCGTGGCGCGCACGTTCAGCCGGTGGATTCCGGCCCGCGAGCGAGGCACGATCCAGGGCATCTTCTTCGCCGGCGCCCACCTGGCGGGCGGGCTCACGCCGCTCGTTGTCGTCGCCCTGCAGCCGTATCTGCCGTGGCGCGCGATCTTCGTCTGCTTCGGCCTGGTGGGATTCCTCTGGGCCGCGGCCTGGCACACCTGGTTCCGCAACGATCCCTCGGAGCATCCCGGCGTCAATGCCGCGGAGCTCGCGCGCATCGTCGCCGAACGTCCGCCGGACAGTCCGCACTTCACAGGCTGGGCTTACTGGGGAAAGCTGCTGCGGGATCCGAGCATCGTGGCCTTGTGCGTGATGTACGCCTCGAACGCGGCGGTGATGTACTTCTGCATCACGTGGCTGCCGACCTACCTGCAGGAGCGTCACGGCTTCGAAGCGACCAGGCTGGGGTTCTTCGCGGGGCTGCCGCTGCTCGTGAGCGTGCCGAGCGATCTGTTCGGCGGCTTCGTCACGGACAAGCTCGCCGTGCGCTATGGATTTCGGATCGGCCGCTGCGGCCTGGGCGCCGTCGCCTATCTGATTTCGGGTGTGGCGCTGATCGTCGCGGCGCAGTCTCCCACGCCGATCGTCGCGGCCGTGATGATCGCGCTGGCGACGGCGTCGGCCATGTTCACCCTCGGCGCGGCCTGGAGCATCTGCATCGAGATCGGCCGCAATCACGCCGGCGTCGTCGGCGCGACGATGAACACCTCCGGGCAGATCGCCAGCCTGCTGTGCCCGCTGATCGTCGCCTACTCGGTCCAGTGGTATGGCAGCTGGAACTTTCCGCTCTACCTGCTGGCCGCGCTGTTTCTCCTCGGGGCGGTCTGCTGGCTGATTGTCGATCCGCAGCGCCCGGTGTTCGAGCCTGTCAGAGGAGGAGATCAGGAGAATAGGAGATCAGGAGTTTTTTCCGCACGAGCGAAGCGAGTGCGCCCCTACGGCGAGCGGAGCGAGCCGCCCCTACCGAGGCGCGCAGCGCCGAGGCCCCTACCGCGTGTGCGAAGGGAGCACGCGGCCCCTAGCCGCCGCTGCCGGCTCGTCCAACAGAAGGTTGTCGGGGAAGCGGGGGACTTCGGGGGCCGGAGCGATCCAGATCGGCCGTTCCGGGGGAAGCGCGGGAAGCACGACCGGTGTTGCCAGGTCGGTCGAGAGCGTCCACACGGCGCCGGCGCCAAGGGCAACCCCGAGGACGCCGATGAGCCACAGCGACGCGATGGCCAGCCTGCGCCCCCATCTGCTCAGCATCCTCTGCATGTGGGTTCGCGGGACGAAGTCGAGATGCGGCGGTCCTTGTTTGCGATCGCCCGCGGCTCCGGGCAGCAGAGGAATCGAGATGGTCGGCCCGATGACCACTGCCCCACGCGGCGATGGCGCGGCGTCCTGCGGCGTGGCGAGAGGCGGAGACGTCTCTTCCGCGTAGGCCAGCCAGTCGCTGATCGGATCGTGAGAGTCCTCCGGCAACCGGAAATCCGGCACGGAAGTCGTGACGGGTCTCTGCGGAGGCTTCAGGGATACCGGGGGCTCGACCGCGGGCACGGCCGCCGCGTGATCCACGTCGGGCATGGCGGCCTCGAGGATCTCGAGGTCAATCGTGGCGGCGCGTCTCAAGTACCCCTGGTAGAGGGCGCGGTCGCAGATGCGGTTGATGAGGCGCGGCACGCCGCCCGACACTCGATACAGCGCGTCGATGGCCCCCGTGGAGAACGTGACGCGGTCCGGGACTTCCTCCCGCGATTTGCAGCCGGTGCGCAAGGTAGCCGGCCACGCCGTCGCGGCTCAGCGGCTCCAGCTTGCAGTGCACGGAGATTCGCTGATCGACCTGGCGCATCTCCGGCAGTCGCAGTTTCTGCCGCAGCTCCAGCTGTCCGACAAGGACCACCTGCAGCTGCCGCTCGCGGCCGTCGGAGTCGGAGAGGATGCGGATCTCCTCGAGCAGCGGGACCGAGAGGTTCTGCGCCTCGTCGATGATCACCACGGCAAACGCCTGCAGCGGGGCGAGCGTGTCGAGGAACTCATAGAGCAGGTAGCTGAGCTCCGTGCGTGACGCGCCCTTCAAGCGGCCGCTGGTGAGGTCGTCCACCGACAGGACGCCGAAGTCCATGAGCAGCACTTTGAGCAGATCCTCGCGCGACGCGAAGGGATCCGGCACGAAGGCGCTGAAGGTCTTGCGATCCAGGTTCTGGAGGACGGCCCGGCAGAGGGTGGTCTTGCCGGTGCCGATGTCGCCGGTCAAGGCGCAGAGGCTCTCTCTCCGGCGGATGCTCGCCAGGAGATCTTCGAACGCCGGGGCGTGCGATCGGCTCTGGTAGAAGAATCGGGAATCGGACGCCAGGCTGAACGGTTTTTCCTTGAGGCCGTAGAACGCCTCGTACGTCAGCGCGGTCGATCGCGGCCCGTGCAACACTGGTCCTGCCGCGCCGGCGGCCGGGCGAGCCGCCGCTGGCATGATCGAGTTGGGATCCCAAGGGGTACCGATAGGCATGGTCATTTCCGCTCGCGTCCCGGACCCCTTCGCCCGGCGCGACACTGCTCGCAGCCGTGCAGAGTTGGCATGGCACCAGAAGCCATGACTTCAAGAGAGCACGACAAGTGCCAGTTGGCCGATTGCCGGTTTTTGGGCTACAACACGTTCACTTGTGCAAGCCGCTCGCGAAGCCACCTGATCCGTTCGGGCATCGCCGACGTCTCCGAAGTTCGTGGGTCGCGTTTTCGGTTGCCGACTGACAGAATTGGCCGACGGAGGCCTTCTACCGGCGTAAGTTCGCGCAGCAACGCCCATCGAACCAGATGACACAATTCGACCGCAATACGGTTCTGTCCGGCGGCGGCGAGATGGGTGCGCTCATGCGCTCCATCGACTGGTCGAAGACCGCCGTCGGGCCCGTTGAACGGTGGCCCCAGAGCTTGCGCACGGCGCTCAGCATCCTCCTCGAAACCGGCTTTCCCATGTACATCGCCTGGGGGGAGAGCTACACGCAGTTCTACAACGACGGCTACCGCCCGATTCTCGGTTCGACCAAGCACCCCATGGCGATGGGGATCAGCACCCGCGAGACGTTCGCCGAGATCTGGACCATCATCGGGCCGATGTTCCAGGGCGTGATGGAGGGCAGGCCGACCACGCTCGTCGATTTCCTGCTGCCGCTGGATCGGCACGGGTTCACCGAAGAGTGCTATTTCATCTTCTCTTACAGCCCGATTCGCGAAGAGAGCGGCCGTGTCGGCGGCGTGCTCGTCACGGTGACCGAGACGACGCAGCGGCTGCTTGGAGAACGGCGTCTCAAGACCACGCAGGCGCTCGCGGCCGAGACGAGGGACGCCAGGACCGTCAAGGATGCCTGCCTGATCGCCGGCCGGGTGCTGGCCGGCAACGCCGCCGATCTCCCGTTCGCCCGCATTTACCTCATCGCCGACGACCGGCGGGAAGCCACGCTGGCGTCGGCATGCGGGGTGGCACCGCTCGCGCCGGATCTGCCGGAGACGATCCGGCTGGAGACCGGGCCGTTCGCGGGCATGATGCGGCCGGGCAGGCCCCAGGTGCTGGACATCTCGCTGGGGCTCGATGCGGCGCCGACTCCCGCGTCTTCGACGGCTGGCGCGGGACGCCTGCTCGCACTTCCGATCACGCGGCAGGGCGCCGATCATCCGATGGGCATCCTGGTCGCGGGCACGAGCCCGCGGCTCATGCTGGATGACGGGTATCGCGGTTTTCTCTCGCTCGTCGCGTCCCAGATCGGCACGGCGATCGCCGCCGCCCAGGCGCTGCAGGAAGCGCAGGCGCGCGCCGAGGCCCTGGCGGAGCTCGATCGAGCCAAGACGGCGTTCTTCAGCAATGTGAGCCACGAGTTTCGCACGCCGCTCACGCTGATGCTCGGTCCGACGGAGGAAGCCCTCGCCTCCCCGGAGCGCGCCCTGCGCGGCACGGATCTGGAGACCGTGCACCGCAACGAACGGCGGCTGCTCAAACTGGTGAACACCCTGCTGGATTTCTCACGCATCGAAGCCGGACGCGTGAACGCGCGCTTCGAACCGACGGACCTCGCCGCGCTGACCACCGATCTGGCGAGCGCGTTCCGGTCCGCCACGGAGCGCGCCGGGCTGCGGCTGATCGTGGACTGCCCGCCGCTGCCGGCACCGGTCTACGTCGACCGCGAGATGTGGGAAAAGATCGTCCTGAATCTCCTGTCGAACGCCTTCAAGTTCACGTTCCAGGGATCGATTGCCGTGGAGCTCGAGCCGGACGGACGGGCACGTCGAGCTTCGCGTGCGGGACACCGGCATCGGCATTGCCGCGAGCGATCTCGACCGCGTCTTCGACAGGTTCCACCGCATCGAACGCGCCGCGGCGCGCACGCACGAAGGGTCGGGCATCGGCCTGGCGCTCGTCCGCGAGCTCGTCACGATCCACGGCGGCAGCCATCCGCGCCTCGAGCGTCGCCGGAGAAGGCTCCGTCTTCTCCGTTCGTCTTCCGCTCGGGGCGGCACATCTTGCCGCCGAGCACATCGCGCAGGTCCAGGACAGCCGCGCCGCCGCGCCTGCGCCGAGAGGTCTTGGCGCGACACCGTACGTCGAAGAGGCGCTGCGATGGCTCCCCTCCGACTCGTCCGCGGGCGCTGACACGCCGCGTGCCGTGGCGGACGCTTCGACTGCCAGGGTCCTGGTTGCCGACGACAACGCGGACATGCGCGACTACCTGAATCGCGTGCTCTCCGTGCGATTTCAGGTCGAGTCGGTCGAGGACGGAACCGCCGCGCTGGCAGCCGTGCGGCGGCAGCGTCCCGACGTCATCGTCAGCGACATCATGATGCCGGGCTGCGACGGGTTCCAGCTCCTCGCGGCGCTGCGCTCCGACGAGGCCACGCGCACGATTCCGATCATCATGCTGTCGGCGCGCGCCGGGGAAGAGTCGCGGCTCGACGGGCTCCACGCGGGGGCCGACGACTATCTGGTGAAGCCGTTCTCGGCGCGGGAGCTCGTCGCGCGCGTCGAGGCGCAGCTCGTGCACGTCAAGATGCGATCGCTCGAAGAGGCGAATGCCGTCAGGCTGGCCAGCGTGTTCGCGCACGCGCCCGTGGGCGTGGCCATCCTCCGGGGCCCCGAGCACGTGTTCGAGTTCGCCAACCGCGAGTATCTCGATCTCGTCGCCGGACGGGACATCATGGGGAAGCCTATTCGCGCGGCACTGCCGGAGCTGGCCGGCCAGGGAATCTACGAGCGCTTCGACGCGGTGTACGAGTCGGGGCAGCGGTTCGTCGGACGGTCGATCCGCGCCGCGATCCGGCGCCGCAGCGACACCCAGGAAGAGACGTACTTCGACGTCGTCTTTCAGCCGCTCCTGGACAACCAGAATCACGTGACGGGCATCGCGGTGGTCGCCTTCGACGTCACCGAGCTCACCAACGCGCGGCGTGAGGCGGAAGCGGCGAACCGCGCCAAGGACGAGTTCATGGCGATGCTCGGCCATGAACTGCGGAACCCACTGGCCCCGATTCTGACCGCCCTGCAGCTGATGCGCCTCCGCAACGTCGCGGGAGCGGAGCGCGAGCGGACGATCATCGAGCGCCAGGTCAAGCACCTGGTGTCGCTGGTGGACGACCTGCTCGACGTGTCCCGGATTACGCGCGGGAAGGTGCAGCTCAGGCGTGAACGGCTGGACCTCGCGGACATCGTCGCCAAGGCGATCGAGATGACGAGCCCGGCGATCGAAAGCCGGAGGCATTCGCTGAACGTGCAGGTCCCGCGGGGCCTCGTGGTGAACGGCGACGCCGCGCGTCTGGGCCAGATCATGGCCAACCTGTTGACGAACGCGGCGAAGTACAGCGACCCCGGCGGCAGCATCGGCGTGACGGGCGCGTGCCAGGGCTCACAGGCCCTGCTGACCGTCACCGACAGCGGACGTGGAATCGATCCGGAGATGCTCCCGCGCATCTTCGAGTTGTTCGCGCAGGAGCGTCAGGAAATCGACCGGTCCGAGGGCGGGTTGGGCCTGGGACTGGCCATCGTGAAGAGCCTCGTGCAGGCGCACGGCGGAACCGTCGACGCGCACAGCGACGGGAAGGGGCGCGGGGCGACGTTCACGATCCGCGTGCCGCTGGCGCCGCACCAGGCAGAGGCCGAAGCGGAGGACGCGGAGGCTCCATCCCTGCCGGTCATGCCGGGGCTGCGGATCCTGGTGGTCGACGACAACGCGGACGCCGCGGAGATGCTGGCCGATTCGCTGCGCGCGTGCGGGCACCTCACGCTCGTGGCCCTGAACGGACCGGGCGCGCTGGAGATGGCGGCCGCGTTTCATCCGGACGTGGCGCTCCTCGATCTGGGTCTTCCGGTCATGGACGGGTTCGAGGTCGCGCAACGGCTCAAAGACCAGCCTGACTCGGGGCACGTCGAGCTCGTCGCCATCACCGGATACGGCCAGGAGATCGATCGGCGACGGACTCGTGACGCCGGATTCGACGAGCACATGGTCAAGCCGGTTGACTTCGATCGACTGGAGGCCTGGCTTCGCCGCAGCCAGGAACGCCGGCAGAACCCCGGACTGCCGCAGGCGCCCTTTGATGCCTGACGCGTCCTATCGATCGGGTCCGTCAGCGTGGCGGGCGGCCGAGGACGGCGGCGCCGTTTTGATGTAGTTCCCATAGCCGACGATGAGCGTCGACGCGACGAGGAGGGTGAGGCCGGCCGCGATGAGCCGGTGCGTGCGCTGGCGCGTCCCCCTCCATTCGTTCAGCGCGATGCCCCACAGCGTGCTGAAGATGATGATGCTCGCCATGTGGAGCGTCCAGCTCGAGAAGCCATACCGGCCCATCTGCGTCTCGCCCATGCTGTAGAAGAAGAACTGCAGATACCAGACGATCCCCGCCAGCGCCGACCACGCGTAGTTGTTCAGCAGCGGCGCCGGTTCCGCGACGGCGCGGCTGCGCCGGTTGAAGTACTCGTGGCCGGTGCGGTTCCGCACGTTGAGGATGACGCACCAGACGAAGTTCGTGATGAAGCCGCCGGCCAGCACGACGATCAGCACGGGCAGGTTCTGCCACAGCTCGCTCCGGTCCGACGCCAGCAGCTGCGCCCGCGTCGCCTGTGCGAGCGGCGCGCCGGCCGTGAGCCCGTAGGCGAAGCACGCGCTCATGATTCCGCAGAACGTCGCGACCAGCATGCCTTTCGCGAAGTTGAATTCCGGCACCGCCGCACGTTTTTCCGCCGCGGACAGTTCCCGCTCCTTGGACACGCCGGCCAGGCCGCTCACCGCGATCCCGATCAGGGACACGACGACGCCGGCGAGAATGACCCGTCCGGACTGGCTGCCCACGATGGCGTCGAAGTCGCCGCTGACGATCGGCGGCAGGAGCGTGCCGAAAGCGTTGCACAGGCCCAGCGCGACCGCCACGCCGAGCGCGATGCCGAGATAGCGGACCGTCAATCCGAAGGTCAGGCCGCCAAGGCCCCACAGCGCGCCGAACGCGAACGCCCAGACCAGCGCGTCGGGCGGCGTCGCCCGCAGCGCGCCGGGGACATCCGGGACGAGCAGCCACGCCATCGCCCAGGGCGCGACGACCCAGCTGAAGACGCCGCCGGCGAGCCAGTACGTCTCCCACGCCCATCGCTGCACGCGCCGGTAGGGAATGTAGAAGCTGGCGGCCGCGAGCCCGCCGGCCCAGTGATAGATGACGCCGAGGAAGGGATTAATCACTTAAAATCACTAATCCTTGAATCGCCGAATCTCGAGTCGAATCGCCAAGTCCTCGGATTCAACGATTCAACGATTAACTTAGGGATCAGGGATTGGTCCTTTCAGCAGACGTGAGCCACGTCGATCCGCAGCAGTTTCCCGAGCTTCGCAAGCTGGTCGCTGACGTGCCCGGTACCCACCGCGCAGTGGTGCGCGGGGCCATGGCTGTTCCACTCGGTGACGAACCGCCGCGCCCCAATGGGAAATCTGTAGCGGCTGTTGGTGTTGCCGATTTCCATGATCGGACCGGGGACCGATTCGCCTTCGGCCATCAGCAGGCCGAGGCGCCCGGCGCCGGTCTCGACGACCGACAACAGCGTGACGGGTCCGTGCTTCACGGTCATCTCCACCGAGAGGCCGCGGCCAACCTTGCCGTGGTACACCTCCAGCGGCCGCACCTTGGTCTTCCCTTCCGCAATCGCGAGGTGGCCGGGCCCATCGTGCCCCATCAGCACCACATCGTCCGCATAGTCCATCGCGTAGTACTCGGTGAAGGATCCGCCGGCGCCAAGCGTGTCGAGGATCTTCATCGCCTGGACGTTCTTGACCTCGTATTCACCGGCCACGGGAATGCCCCGGGCCGTCAGCAGCGAATTGCCGATGATGATCGAGCTGATGGCGTCTTCGTTCTCGGCCACGCCGACGCCCATGTAGTAGTACGCCAGCGACCCGAGATCGTGCCGCTCGACGAGCGTGTCGAGGGCGACCGACGTCCGCGCCGCGCGCTCGAGCTCGGCGGCCGGGCAGTCGGGCTGCACGTCGAAGACGTCCGCAATGTGCGCGACCCGGGCGTGGATCTGCTCCGGTGTGACGTCGCGCCGGAGCGCCGCGAGCTCGTCGACCTCCAGGATCTCGAGGTGGCCTCCGAACGTGGCGCAGTGTTGGGTGAGGTCCGAGTAGATGTCCAGCATGCCGCCGTAGTAGTGCCCCATCAGGCCGAGACGGTTGTGGAACATGACGTCGGCGACGCGGGCGGCGTCGATCCAGGCGTCCACCTCGTTCCAGCAAACGGGATCGTTGTCGAGCATGCCGGTGACCTGATGGAAGTCAACGCCCGTGCGCCGGAACACGTTCGCGATCTCCGGCACGGGACACGCGCCGCAGTGCGCCAGCCATTCGCCCGTCATGGCCGTCCGGTCGTTCATCCGGTTGAACGCCGCGTAGTCGATCGCCGGCGCAGGCTGGAGGTTGAGCACGATGACCGGCACGCGCGCCCGCTGCACGACCGGCAGCACGGTCGACGACAACGCGTACGTGGTGGCGTAGAGAAAGATCAGATCGACGTCTTCCCGCCGGAGGCGATGCCCGGCCTCGAGCGCCTTCACCGGCGTATCGACGAGCCCGGCGTTGACAATCTCGACTCCGGGCCTGCGCAGCCGTTCGGCCACCACGTCCAGGTAGCCGAGCAGCCGCGCGTGCAGCCCGTCGAACTGCGGCCAGTACGCGTCGAGGCCGATGCCGAAGAGACCGATGCGCACGTCTCTCATGATGTCTGAGGTGGCATCATGTGACGGCCGTGTGGGTGTTGGCAACAGCAGTGCGCATTCGAGCCCATCCGTTTTCTCGAGGCGAGCGGAGCTCGCCGGTCTCCCTGAACAGGCACCCTTACCGAGGCGCGCAGCGCCGAGGCCCCTACGGCGAGCGAAGCGAGCCGCCCCTCCCTGAGACCAACCTTCCAGCCCTCTGTCCCGTCCAAGCGTCGAACGTTTTGGGGGAGACGTCATGCACGACATCACGTACGCGATCCGCTTGCTTCGTCGCGCGCCGGCCCACACGGTCACCGCCATTGCGGCGCTCGGGCTCGGCCTGGGCGCGACGATCGCGATCGTCAGCGCGGTCTACGCCATCCTCTACAAGCCGCTGCCGCTCGTCGACCCGTCGCGCCTCGTCGTCCCGGTCAGCACCAACGCCGCGCGGGGCTTCGAGCGCGCGAGCGTGACGTACGCCGACCACGTGGACTGGCGGGCCGAGAAGGAGGTCTTCGAGGAGGTCGCCGTCTACCGGCAGGTGCCGCGGGATCTTGCGGGCGCCGACGCGCCCGAACGCGTCGACGCCCTCCTGGTCACCGACGGATATTTCGGAGCGCTGGCAGCCCGGCCTCTGGCCGGCCGCCTCCTGGCGATCGGCGACCACAGCCCGGGCGCCGCACCGGTCATCGTCATCTCGGATCGGCTGTGGCGCCGCCGGTTCGCCGGCGACCCCGCGATCGCGGGACGCGAGGTCCGGCTGGCGGGAACGGTCGCGACCATCGCGGGCGTGATCGACGCGCGCCAGACGTGGCCGCCGGACGCCGATGTCTGGCTCCCTCTCAGGCCGGATCTCCTGGACGACGACACGCGGACCCGGCGCGACAACATGATCTTTCAGGGCATCGCGCGGCTGCGCGGCGGCGTCAGCCTCGAGCAGGGACGCGCGCGTGTCGCCGCCATCGCGGCGCGCGTCGCACAGGAGCATCCCGAATCCAGGACGGGTTGGAGCAGCAACCTGATCCCGCTGCGCGAGGACATCGTCGATCCGGAGCTGCGCCTCGGGTTGCTCGTGCTGCTCGGCGGCGTCGGCCTGGTGCTGCTCATCGCGTGCGTCAACCTGGCGAACCTGCTGCTCGCGAAAGGCGCGGACCGCGCCCGCGAGGTGGCGCTTCGCGCGGCGCTCGGCGCGTCGCGCGGCAGGATCGTCCGCCAGTTGATGACCGAAAGCCTGCTGCTCGCGGCCGCGGGCGGCGCGGCGGGCCTGGCCCTGGCAAACTGGCTCGTCCGCGCGCTCGTCGCGGCGGCCCCGGCGGCGCTGCCCTTCGCGGACGCCGTCAGCATCGATGCGCCGGTCGTGGCGGCGGCGATCGCGCTGACCGCCGGGACCGCGATCCTGTTCGGGCTCGCACCGGCGATCTCCGCGTCCGGCCTCCGCTCCGCGCAGACGCTCCGGAGCGAAGGGCACGGCGCGGGATCGAGCCGGCGCGCCGGCCGCATTCGCGACGGCCTCGTCGTCGCCGAAATGGCGCTCGCGATCGTCATGCTCGCCGGCGCAGGGCTGATGCTGCGCAGCGTGTCGCGGCTCGTGCACGTCGATCCCGGCGTGGACGTCGAGCGCGTGATCACCGGGCGCGTGTCGCTGCCGGGCGCGCGCTACACGGCCGACGCGGACCGCGTGCGGTTCTTCGAGCAGCTCACCGCGAACCTGCGGGCGGTGGCGGGCGTCGAGACTGCCGCCGCGGCGTCTGTACGTCCCGGCCGGCGGCCGCGGCTTCGGCCTCGGGCGGGTGTTCCTCCTCGACGGGCAACCGGAGCCTCCCGCCTCGAACGATTACCCGGCCGGCTGGAACGTCGTCACGCCCGGCTTCTTCGATGCGGTGGGGATGCGCGTCGTCAAGGGCCGACTCCTTCACGGAGCGGGACGCCGCGGAGGCCACGCCCGTCATGCTGATCAACCAGACCATGGCCAGCCGTGTCTTCGGAACCGGCGATCCACTCGGCCGGCGGATGCGATCGTGGCGCGACGAGAACGTGCTGCGCGAAATCGTCGGCGTCGTGTCGGACGTCCGCTACAACGGGCTCGCCGACGGCGAGCGGTCGCTCGTCTACGTGCCGCACCGGCAGAACGCGTGGGGATTGATGACGGTCGTCGTGCGCGCCGCCGGCAATCCCGCGGCGCTGGCCGGGCCGCTGCGGCGCGAGGTCGCGCGGCTGGATCGCGACGTCGCGGTCGCGTCGGTCGCGCCGCTTTCGACGCAGGCAGCGGCCAGCATCTCGACGCAGCGGTTCGCCGGTCTCCTGCTCGGCATCTTCGCGGCGGCGGCGGCGCTCCTCGCCGGCGTCGGCATCTACGGCGTGATGGCCTACGCGGTCGCGCGGCGCCAGCGCGAGATGGGCGTGCGCCTCGCACTCGGCGCAAGCCCGGCCTCGCTGTTCGCGCTCGTCGTCCGGCGCGGCGCGGCGCTGACGGCTTTGGGCATCGCGATCGGGATGGGGGGCGCGCTCGCCGCGGGGCGGTTGATGCGGACGCTCCTGTTCGGCATCTCGCCGGTCGACGGCGTCACGCTGGCCACCGTGCCGCTGGTGCTCGGCGCCGTCGCACTCGCCGCCTGCGCGTTGCCGGCGCGCCGCGCGTCACGGATCGAGCCGCTGGAGGCGCTGCGGAGCGAATAATCGGTGGCGTTCGGCTTTAGCCGGACTGTCGTAGTGTGTCGTGGTGGGGCCGGCGGGGACTGCCGGGGGTCAGGTCATGAATCATGAACGTGATGGGGCCGTCATGGCCCAGTAGCGGCGGGGTCCGAGCCGGGGGGTCAGGTCATGAAACGTGAACGCGCCACCGGCACGAGCCGGGTTCATGATTCAAGGCCTGACCCCTCGGTGCCCCCTCAGCGCCACAGCACCGTTCGATCGATCTCCTTCAGCGACCGCCGGCCGGTCAGCGCCATCGACATCTCGAATTCGCGGCGCAGGATTCGGACGACGCTGGCGACCCCGTCCGCGCCCTGGGCGCCGAGGCCGAACAGGTACGGCCGGCCGATGAGGACCGCCGAGGCGCCCGATGCCAGCGCCTTCAGCACGTCGGTGCCGCGCCTGATCCCGCCGTCCATCAGAATCGGCACGCGTCCCCCTACCGCGTCCGCGACCCGCGGCAAGGCGTCGATGGTCGCCGGCACGGTGTCGAGATTTCTGGCGCCATGGTTCGAGACGATGATGCCCGCTGCCGCTTCTGCTGCCGTCGATGCGTCCTCCGGGCTCAGCACGCCCTTGAGGATCAGGGGCACGCGCGAAATGCCGCGCAGCCACTCGATGTCCTTCCACGTCAGCGCCGGATCGAGGACGGCGCTGTAGATCGTGCTCTCGGGCCGGTGCGTGGCGCCCGCCGTGGCGGCGCCGAGCGCCTTGAGGTTCGATCGCTCGAGGCCGGGCGGAAGCGCGAACCCCGCCCGCCGCTCGCGATGGCGGTTCCCCGTCAGCGGCGAATCGACCGTGACGCAGAGCGCCCCGCACCCCGCCGACTCCGCACGCTGGACGAGATCGCGCGTGAAGCCCCGGTCCTTGTTGACGTAGAGCTGGAACCACAGCGGCGATCGCGCGGCCTTGGCCATGTCCTCGATACTCGTCGTGGCAAACGAGCTCGCGACGAGCGTGGCGCCCGCCGCGCCGGCGCCGCGCACCGTGGCAATCTCCCCCTCGGCGTGCACGAGCCGGTGATACGCGGTCGGGGCCAGGAGGATCGGAAACTCGAGCGCCTGGCCGAACAGCGTCAATCGGGTGTCGATCGCGGAGACATCGACGAGGACGCGCGGGTGCAGCCGCAGCCGATCGAACGCCGTCTGGTTCTCGCGAAGCGTGACCTCGTCGCCGGCGCCGGCCGAGACGTACTGGTACGCCATGTGGGTCATGCGCCGCTTCGCCAGCGGTTCGAACTCCGCGAGCGTGCCTGGAGCCAGCGGAGGGCGCAGCGGCTGCGGCGCGGGTACTGCAGCCTGCGGGGTCTGCGCCCTGGACAGAAGCGGCCGCGATCCGACGGCAAATCCCAGGGCCGCGCCCAACGCTTCTCTGCGAGTCGTACGCAAATTGGCCTCCCGGAACGCCTTTATGCGCTCGGGGTGAGACTGTAGCACCAGGCTGACCTTCCCGAGTCCCGAGTCCCGAATCCCGAATCCCGACTCCCGAGTCCCGAGTCCCGAGTCCCGAGCTTACGTGGCGCCGCAATGGAACAGATACACCTGGCGGTCGAAGTCGATCGTCCACGCGTAGCTCTTGAGAAAGGCGTGCGAGAGCAGCGCGTCGACGCGCATGCCATTCCAGTCGCCGAAGTCGCGCCACACGCGATCCGGAACGGCGACCGCGGTCAGGCCGTGTTGCCGCAGGGCACCGAGCGCCATCGGGCCGGGAATCCCGGCGAAACGTCCCGTGGGAGGCGCGGGAATTCCCCAGGACTCGAGCGTGCTCGTGGAGACCAGCAGCCCTGGCTGTCCTTGATCGGTGCTGAAGAACGCAAGTCCCGAATCGACGAACAAGTTGAGGTCGCGCCGTTCACCCAGCCGGCCCCGCACGATCATGAAGTGTTCCCCCAGCAACGCAAACGGCGCTTCGTGCGCATCCCCTGGCAGGCGGGCGATGTGCGCCGCCCGTGCCGCCGGATCGCGACGGTCTGAAAGGACGAGCCGTTTCCGCGGCGCGTCGATGGTCGTCAGGAACTGCCGGAAGACATTGGTGCCGATGATGGCGCCCATCTCGGCCCCGAACGCGCTCGCCACGACTGCCACGGGGAACGTGTCGTCCGCGTGGACCCACACCGGCGCGTTCCGGATGTGCGCGCCGCCGAGCGCGAGATCGGCGGCGCCGTAACAGATCGTGTTCTTCGCCAGACCCGCGAAGCCTCGCTCGCAGCCGCCATATTCGATCCCGAGCGCCCGCGCCTGCGATCGAGTGACATGAAGGTACGAGCCGCCGGTATCCAGCCGGGCGACCATTGGGCGTCCCTGTACCTGCACGTCCACGCCAGGCATCAGCGGTGAGAACGGATCGCCGGTGAAGGGCAACTCGATGACGCCGCACATCTCGACGCGCAGCGGTTTCTCCGCGGCGAGCCGGAGCCGCTCCTTCGTCGCGCGGTTACGCAGGAGGCCGCGCCGTTCGGCGAAGGCGTGCGCGGCGGCGACGTCGCCAAGCCGGAGATGCGACCACAGGATCGGTTCGTCGAGCTCGGAGAGCCGCCGATAGCGCGCGCCGATCGCGTGCCGGGCGGCGACGGCGTCCGCGTGGTCGCCGGCGACGTGGGCCGCGAGGGCAAGGACGTGGCGGGCGGCATCCGCGTCCTCGCCACGTTGAAGCGCGAGGCCCGATCGCTCGCGCGCCCGGGCGACGTCTCCTGCGCGCCAGGCGTCCCAGGCGGAGGCGGCGAGTTCCGTCGCCGGCACGCCCGTCTTCCGTCGTGCGATCGTTCCGCTCATGCAGGCCGCGACGAGCGTGCGCGCGGCCGCTGCAGCCCGGGACATGACGCGGCTCACGTGCCCGCCTTCGGGGCCAGCACCACGCGCGCATCGTTCTGCAGGCTGCTGTCTTCGCCCGGAAACATCGCCAGCGTCATCCGAAACGACGCCCCCTCTTCCTCGCTGGCGGCTTCGAACTCGGCGGCAAGCGCAGCAAGGGCACGGACAAAATCACGCGTGCGCTTCCGGCCCAGGCGGGCGCCGATGGAAAACACCTGCACGGCGCCCGGTGACGTATCGGGGAGCCGCGCGAGAGCGGCCGAGAGCTCGCTTCGCGCCATGGCCAGCGCGATCTTGTGCGGGGCGGTCAGCGCGTCGGCGTCCGGCGCGACGTCGAAACTGTGCGCCGCCGCCTGGTAGTACTTTTCAAGGTTGCGGCCGGTGTCGCGCTTCTCGACGAGGACGATGAGATCGGCGTCCTCGAGGATGCGGACGTGCCGCGTGAGGTTGGCCGGATGCACGCCGACCCGGGCGGCGATCTGCGAGACCGTCGCCGGCCCCGCGCCCAACGCCGCCAGAATCGACATGCGCGTGCGGTGCATGTAGGCGCCGACCTCGCGCTCGGTCGAGAGCGTCTTGTGCGTGGCCTGTGGCCGGGGCGGCGACGACGCGCGCGGCCTGGCGCGGATGGGACGACGCGGCTTCATGCTCCTGCGGCTTCCTGCGCGTGCGATGGGCGACCGGCTCGGTCCTCACGCACGACAGAGGGACGTTAGCATATTTGCTAACGTTAGACAAATGGCTACTGATAGACGTCGCGCCTCCTGAACTCCTCGTCTCCTGATCTCCTACTTCTCCTGATCTCCTTTCAGATCGAGTTCCACCGCGGAGACCGAGGCCGCCGGAAACTCCCAGGCGCCGGCCGTCAGCGGCCGCTCGACGGTCTTCATCACCTCGGCGCTATTGAGGTACGACAGCTCGACGGCCGGATCGGCCGTGATCTCGAACACGCGCCCGGTCTGCACCGTCCGGCCGTCGACCTGAAACACGGCCGTCACCGGCTTCGTGCGCAGCGTGTTCGCGACATGGAGGAACACCCGGTCGCCGCGGCGGCTGGCCACGACATCGAGCCCGTCCGGGATCCCCGAGACGCCGATCGCGTGGGTGCCGATATGGTGGCGATACAACGCCATCACCCGGGCCACCGGCTGGAGATACGCGCGGTTGTTGCCCTTCGGCACCGGAATCATCACCGCGTTGTTCTGCCAGCGCGTGCCGCAGAAGTCGGCCGCCGTCGCGATCTTCAGCACATCGCCGTGCCGCTGATGGTTGTTGAGGATTCGCGCGTACGACACACCGGCGGCCCACGTCGCGAGCACGTCGCACCGATCGCGGCCCGGAATCGCAAAATGGCATTCCGTCATCGCCAGGGGAATCTTCCGGGCGCCCAGGCTGTCGCGAACGGTGCGGATCTTCGCGTCGGTCATCTGCCACGCCTTCATCAACTGATCCCAGGTCGCGTCCGGGTCGCGCCGGTACAGCTCGCCGCGCAGCACCGGCCGCTCGCGCGAGTCGGGATCGAACATGTGATGGAACGCGAGGTACTGCGCGTGGTCCCCGGCGATCTCGGCCATGCGGCCCGCCCACCCGCTGTCGCCCCACGCGATCACCCGGATCGACGGGTCGGCCGCGCGCATCGCCTTCGCGAACTCGACGGTCTTGCGCGCCGCGGTCTCGAGATCGAAGCCGTTCTTGTCGTAGGACGTTTCGTTCCCGATTTGCCAGTGCCGGATCCCGAGCGGCGCCGCGTGACCGTGGGCCTGCCGCTCGCGACTCGCCGGGGTCGTTGCAGTACGCCACCCACGCCGCCGCTTCCTGTCGCATCGCCCGTGCGGACGCTGTCCTTGACCTTCATGTATTGCCGGCGTCCGTCCGATTCGAAGTTGACGCAGACGAGCGGCTCGGCCGTCACCCGCCGGCAGAAGTCCACGAACTCCGCGGTCCCGACCTGGTTCGACTCGATGCCGCCCCAGAGCAGGTTGATCATCGGCGGACGCGCGCCGCGGGGGCCCACGCCTTCACGCCATCGATAGAAGTCGGCGAAGATCCCGCCCCACCGAAGCATCGTCGGCGCCAGCTCGCGCGTCACCTCCACCACGTCGTCGCGCCAGTCGTCGCGCAGGTGATCCCAGGCGGCCTCGACGGACCCGTCGGTCACGCCGAGCGGCTCCATGAACTGCATGTAAAGGTAGGGGGACAACTCGAAGCGAGGCGTGGGATCGATGCGGAGCGCGGGGGTCGCCTGCGACGCGGCGCTCACGCCGCCAAACGCTCCGGGCAGGGCCAGACCGGCCGCCGCCAGCGTCGATCGCTCGAGAAAGGTTCTGCGCTTCATGGTGGCTGATGCTACACCGGCCGCTGGTCACGATTCATGACCTGACCCCTCGGCCTGCGCCCGTCGCCCGATTCATGATTCAAGACCTGACCCCCTCGCCGGCGCCTGGTCCGGTTGCGCCCCGTCGCGTTCATGACGTGACCCCACCGTTCCGGCCGGATTTGCGCCCCCTGCCGCCCGATTCAAGATTCAAGGCCTGACCCCGCTCCGGTTGCGCGGGCCCGTCAAACGCGCTCAGAATGACAGCATGCCGACCTTCTGGGTGCTCCTCCTCTTCACCTGGGTTGTCACCCCCGTTCAAGACGCGGTGCCGGGCCCCGAACGATTCTCGATGCGCGTGGTGGCAACAGACCTCGCGAATCCCTGGCAGATGCGGTGGGGACCCGACGGGCGCCTGTGGGTGACCGAGCGAAGCGGCAAGCGCGTCGTGCGCGTCAATCCCGCCGACGGCTCCAAGACCGTAGCCGTGACGATCGCCGACGCGGTCCAGCGGCACGCCCAGGATGGTGTGCTCGGCCTGGCGCTGCACCCTGACCTGCTGAAGAATCGTGGCGCCGATTTCGTGTACGTCGCCCTGACCCACGACGTGGACCCCGGAGAAGCGGAAGCGCGCCGCCTGATGATTCGACGCTACACCTACGATCCGCGCACGGAAACGCTCGGCAGTCCCACGGTCATCCTGGACAACCTGCCCGCCGGTGAAGATCACATCTCGGGCCGGCTGGTCTTCGGCCTCGACCAGAAGCTTTACCTGACCGTCGGCGATCAGGGCTACAACCAGCTCTCTCTCTACTGCACACCGATCCGGTCGCAGGAGCTGCCGACCGCGGACGACGTCCGGGCGAGAAGTTTCGAGAGCTACGAGGGCAAGGTCCTGCGTATCGGTCTCGACGGATCCATTCCGGCCGACAACCCCATGCTCCGCGGCGCGCGCAGCCACGTGTACTCGTACGGCCATCGAAACGCGCAGGGCCTGATCCAGGCGCCCGACGGAAAGCTCTACGCGTCCGAGCACGGTCCGAGCATGGACGACGAGCTGAACCTGATTCAGGCGGGGCAGAACTACGGATGGCCTTACGTGGCAGGCTACCGGGACGACCGGGTGTACGTCTACGCCAACTGGTCGCGCGCGGCGCCCGCGCCCTGTTCGACGCTGAAGTTCAACGACATCGTTGCGCCGCCCGGCGTGCCGCAGTTCAAGGAAAGCGACTGGACCGCTTTCGACTTCGTGCCGCCGCTGAGGACGTTCTTCACGGTCGGTCCGGAGTACCGGTTTGCGCAGCAAGGCAACGCGACGATCGCCCCGTCCGGGATCGACGTGTACACCGCGAGCCCCGGCGGGATCCCGGGATGGTCGAGATCGGTGCTGGTCACCGGGCTCATCCGCGGGACGGTGTATCGCGTGAAGCTGAATGAGACCGGTGACGCGGCCAGCGGGCCCACGCTCGAGTACTTCAAAGCCCGCGATCGGTACCGGGACGTCCTCGTCGCGCCGGACGGCCTGACGATCTACGTGGCCACCGACGCCTCGAGCCAGGAGCACCCGGGCGCGATACTGGCGTTCACGTTTCGGCCGGACCAGGTCGCGGCCCCTAGCGGCGAGCGAAGCGAGCCGCCCTTACGCGCGAGCGCAGCGAGCGCGCCTTACCGAGGCGCCGGCGCCGAGGCCCTACCGCCCTTGACCGCAGCCGCGCAAATGCTGGAGGATCGACGCACCATGGCTCAATCAAATCCCAACGTCGTCAGCGCCTCCGCCACCGCACCGAAACTCGCCGACGGCGTCATCGGCCTCGATGTGCTCGAGTCCTCCGATCCCGTGGCCGGGTGCACGGTTTTCACGCACTTCAACGGGCCCACCGACGAGTTGAGCGGTATGTGCGCCGGTATGGCGGTGCTCGATCCCGGCTCGACGCCGCATCCGCCGCATCAGCATCCCGAGGAAGAGTTCCTGATCGTCGCGTCGGGCACCGGCGAGATCGAGTGTGGGGGCAAGACGACCCAGGTGGGCCCGGGTGCAATCATGTACTGCGCGGGAAACACCATCCACGGGATCACGAATACCGGGAAAGTGCCGATGACGTTCTACTGGTCGAAGTGGCTGGGAAAATAGGCGACGACGATCATTTCGCCTCAGGCCGTCCCGATCGGGCCTGATCGATCACCTCGAAGACATACCCGTTGACCGGGTCGCGGAAGAAAAAACGCTCGAAGGGCGCGGTCCGGAGCGGCTCGATCAATTCCGCTCCCTGCTGCGTCAGGCGTTGCTTGAGGTCGGCGAACTGCGGCCGCGGGTAGTAGACCGCGACGTGCCGTCCGAACTCACCCTCGAACGGCGACGCTTCGAACCCTTCGACGTAGACGAGGTGGATCTGCTGGCCGTGCCCGACGTTCAGCCACGCGGCCTCGCGTGGCACGTTTCCCGGGATCGGATCGCGCAGATATCCGAGCGTCGTCTCGAAGAAGGCCGCGGTCTTCTCGACGTCCCGGGTGGACAGCGTCAAATGGGACAGGCTCATGGCGGATCTCCCGCGATGATACTCGACTCACTCTTCTTCCGCCGCCCCGCCCGCCCGGACGATGTCCTGCTGCTTGACCTTGTCGACGTTGAACTTCGACGCGCTGCGATGCATCTTGTCGAGCACCTCGTCCACGTCGAACTCGGTGGACGTCGAAAACCGGATGGGGTTGATCCGCGCGACGACGAACGGCCTGAGATACGGGCTCGTGAAGCCGCGGCCCTTCAGCTTCTGCACGATGCGGCTCACCTCGTCGTCGATCGCGAGGAGCTTCGCGGCGCGCCGCTCGCGTTCGGCGAGGGCTTTCGGGAGGCGCTCGTCGAGGAAGTCCTCGATCCGCCGGAGCACCGGCTGATAGGCGCCTCCGCTGAGGCGCGGCCGCTTGTCGTACGCGGCGCCCAGCGTGAGGAACGCCGGCTGGTCGAACTCGAACGCGAACTCCCGCTCGAGCCGGTTGCCGGGCCGCTCGGCGAGCGCCCGCTCCATGCGAATCGTTTCGAGCGACTTCTCTTTCAGGTTGTGCGCCTTCTCGGTGTTCAACGCGAGGATCTTGAACGCCACATCGGGATCGGGCACCAGCAGCGCGATCACGGTCCTCGCCCCGAGCTTCTTCATCGCCTGGAGCCGATGGTTGCCGTTCGGCGTCCAGTAGGCCTCGTCCTGACGAATCGCGACGATCGGATCGAGGAAGCGCCCGAGCGTCTCGATGACGTTCATGAGCCGCTTGACGTGGGGCAGGGACGGATCCCGCTGGAACGGCGTCGGTTCGACCCGATCGATCGGCAGCGCCGCCAGCAGCACTGTCGTCCCGCCGAACGGCTCGCGATACGCGGTCAGCACGGCCCCGCCGTCGGACTCCACCTCGGAGGTCAGCCGTTCGACGGCGGAATCGGCTGCGGATTGGGTTTCCGCGGGGGTCAGGCCGATGGACTTCGGCGTGCTCTTCTTCCGCCGCTTCACCACGCGTTTCTTCGCCATGGGGGATTAAACCACGGGAGGGCCGCGGCTGGCTTCGCTCCCGCGGTAAAGGCCTCGGCGCTGGCGCGCCTCGGTAGGGGCGCACTCGCTTCGCTCGTGCGTATGGGCGGCTCGCTTCGCTCGCCGTAGGGGCCGCGCTCGCTTACGCTCGCGCGGTAGGGGACAGCACTCGCTTCGCTCGTGCTGCTACCCGACACACCCCGCGCGCATCTCGTACCACCAGCATTGACGGTCCGCGACCCGCCTGCCTAGGCTGCGCCATGGTGAAGTATGCCGCTCTGTTGGCTCTGTTCCTCTCGCTGACCACATCCGCCGCCGCGGGTCCGATGACCGCCGGGGAACGCCAGCGCCTCGTCGCCCACTTCGAGATGACGGAAGCCTGGCTGGTGAGCGAGCTGGACGGTCTTTCCGACACCCAGGTCAAGTTCCGGATGACGCCCGACAGCTGGACGATCATGGACGTCGTCGAGCACCTCGCCATCGCGGAGCCGCAGTACTGGAAGAACCTGCAGGATCCGCTGAAGCAGCCTGTGAAAGAGGGCTTCAAGCCGCAAGCAACCGACGCCGGCATCCTTTGGTACGGGATCGACCGCACCGAGCGGACGACGACGGGGGATGCGCGTGTGCCTCGAGGAACGTTCCCGAGCGTGAAGGAATCACTGGCGTCGTTCCGGAAGCTGCGCGCGACCATGCTGGACACGGCCAAAACGTCGCAGGAAGATTTTCGCGGGCGGGCACTCGAAGGCGGGTATCAGGATCTGTATCAGTGGTTCCTGATGATCTCGACACACTCGCAGCGGCATATTCTGCAGGTCCGCGAAATCAAGGCACACGCGAAATACCCGAAGTAGCCCGTACCGCACGAGCGAAGCGAGTGCGCCCTACCGAGGCGCGCAGCGCCGAGGCCTACTCGTGGCGCACGGCCACCATCGGATCGATGCTCGACGCCCGGCGTGCCGGCACGTAGCTCGCCACCAGGCCCGCGGTGAACAGGACCACGATCCCGGCAACGAGCGCCGCCGGATCGTTTGGCTTGATGCCGAAGAGGAGCGATTCGACGTAGCGGGATCCCGCGAGCACGACGGGGACGCCGATCGCCAGGCCGAGCAGCTCGAGGGTCAGGACCGAACGCAGAATCAGCCAGATGATGCCGGCGCGCTGTGCGCCAAGCGCCATGCGAATCCCGATCTCGCCGGTCCGGCGCGTAACGGTGTAGGCGACGGTCCCATACAAGCCGACGCAGGCGATGACGAGCGCCAGCAGCGCGAACACCGTGCACAGCCGCGCGAGCGCGATCTCCTGGCTGATCGTCTGATCGATGTGCGCGGCCTGCGTCTTCAGATCGGACACCGCAATGCGGGAATCGAGCTGGCGGACGATCTGGCGCACGGTGTTGGCAAGGCCGAGCGGGTTGCCCGCGGCCCGCACCTCGTATGTCATGTGGTCAGGCAGCCCGGAGCCCGCGCAGAGAGGATCCTGCAGATACGGGAAGTACACCATCGGCCGCGGATCTTCCTTCAGGTAGAGAAAGAGCGCCTCCCCGGCGACCCCGACGATCTCAAAGGTATGTCGTCGCGCGCCAAGGCTGATTCTGCTGCCGACCGGGTTCTCCAGGCCCAGGACCCTCGCGAGCCGCTGGTTGATGACCACCACCGACGGCGCGCCTGCCGTCGTCACGCTGCATCGAATTCGCGGCCCGCCAGTCAACGGGATCTGCATGGTCTCGAAGAACGCCGGCCCGACGCTGAACACACCCGCTGCATTGGGTGGGCGCTCCCCGGGAGCCGCCGGAGGGCGGCGGCACGCCGACCGCCGTCACCAGCATCGTCGTGCCGCCACCAGCGGGCAGCGGGCGGCTCGACAGGCTCACGCTGCGAACGCCCGGCAGCTGGCTCAACCTCTCCCGCAGATCGCCGTACAGGCGCTTCAGCGCCGGGCCCTCGTAACCTACCGCTCCGGGCGCTGATCGTGAACAGCAGCACGTCCTCCCGGTTGAATCCCAGTTCGATGGCATGGAGGTTCGACAGCGTGCGCCCGAACAGGCCCGCGGCCACGACCAGCACCAGCGCAAACGCAATCTGCGCCACGACGAGGATCTGGCTCAGCCCCACGCGACTCGAGCTGCGGCCGGCCGTTCCGGCGAGCGCGCCGGGCCGGATCTCCTTCAGCGCCGGCATCAGATCCACGCGGGTGGCCTGAATCGCGGGAGCCAGCCCGAACACCAATCCGGTGAGGACCGACAGCGCGAGCGTCACGCCCAGCACGTTCCAGTTCAGCTCCGCGTGCAGCGTGAAGTTCTCGCGGCCGTTGGCGAGCAGGAGCGTGAGCACGCCGATGCCCCACGAGGCGAACAGCAGGCCGAGCACTCCACCGATCGAAGAGAGCACCACGCTTTCGGTCAGCAGCTGTCGAATGACCCGCATCCGGCTGGCGCCGATGCTGAGCCGCACCGCGATCTCGCGCCGCCGCGCCGTCGCCCGCGCCAGCAGCAGGTTCGCGACGTTGGCGCACGCAATCAACAGAATGAGACCCACCATCGCCATCAGGACGTAGAGCGGCTTCGCGTATCGCCACCGGAGGCTGTCCAGACCCGCGGCGCCTTCCGTGATCCTGAGCTCGGGAAGATCCGCGCGCTGCGCGTTCGGTTGTCGCAGAGTCTTCGGCGAAACGCCGGAACTGCGGCGCCAGCACGGCCTGCGCCTGAGCGAGACTCACACCGGGTTTGAGCCGGCCCATGATCTCGATCCAGTAGAAGTTCGAGTCCTGATACCGTCGCGGCCGCTGGCCGACTCGAGCGACCATCTCGGCGCGCATCGGAACATAGAGGTCCGGCACGGACCCCGGCTCTGCGCCGAAGAACCCCGGCGGGGTCACGCCGACCACCGAGAAGGGCTTGTCGTTGATTCGGATGGTTCTGGCCGACCGCCAGCCGGGCGTCTCCGAAGCGGCGCTGGCTGAACCGATGGCTGAGAACGGCGACGGTCGCGGCGCCGGCTTCGTCATCGCCCGCAAGAATCAGACGTCCCGCGGCGGGCGGCACGCCCATCCCGCGGAAGTAGTCTCCCGACACGTACTGCGCCTTTGACGGCTTCGGTCTCGTCGTCGATCGTGACGCTCAGATCGTTCTACGACGAAATAGCCGAAGGCACTCGACAGCACGTCGGTGTTGCGTTGGAACAGCTCGAGCGCAGGGTAGGGAAACTGCGTGCCGATCGTCCCCCCGCTCGGGATCGGTATACGACCCTCCGGTAGAGAACGCCATGCCGCTGGAAGCGGTCGAGTACATCTTTTTCGGCGCGCCACTTCATCACGACCAGCGATTGCGGGTCCGGCACGGGCAAGGACCGCAGCAGAATCGATTCCATGAAGCTGTAGATCGCCGTGTTCGCGCCGATCCCCAATGCCAGCGACAGCACGGCCAGCGCGGTGAACGCCTTGTTGTGAAACATCGAACGCCGGGCGTAGCGCAGGTCCTGACCGAGCCGTTCCAGCCACAGCCACGTCCACGCGGCGCGGGCGTCCTCCGCGGCCAGCGTGAGGTTGCCGAGCTCGCCCGGACCCGCCATCTCCTTCAGCGCGGCCAGCTCCTCGCGCATGTCGCGCTCCGCGGCCCGGCTGCGGGACGGCAGCAGGTAGCGCGAGCTTCGTCCAGAGACTCATGACTGTTCCTCCGGCGCCGGCAGCATCACCTGCGCGATCGCGGACGCGAACTCCCGCCACTCCGAGTGCTCCTGCTGAAGCTGCTTTTTACCGGCCGGCGTCAACCGGTAGAATTTCGCGCGCCGGTTCTCTTCGGATATCCCCCACTTCGACACGATCCAGCCCTTGACCTCGAGCCGCTTGAGCGCGGGGTACAGCGAGCCGAATTCGATCTCGATCGATTCGTTCGACCGGCTATGAATGGATTTGGCGATGCCGTAGCCGTGGAGGGGTCCAAGGATCAGCGTCTTGAGCACGAGCATGTCGAGCAGGCCATGAAGCGGTTCCATAGTGTGGCAGTCTATATGAAGTGAGTCTGCATATCAAGCCAATCTGCATATCGGTCGAGCCGGCGGTCGCGCGCGAGCCGCCCGGAGCCAGGCGGTATAATGCGCCCACTTGAAGGCGCTTATGAGATTTCGCGTGATTAGAGGTCTGGCTCTCTGCGCGGCGCTCCTCTCGCCGCTGCTCCTCATCTCGCACGCTCAGAACCCGCAACGGCCCGCTATCCAGACACCCGGCGGCGGACGAGGTCCCGGCGCCGCGCCCGGGGCGAGCGACCCGGCCAATGCGAACGCCGACTTGTCGCCGAAGCCGCCGGTGCTGGCCGCCACGCCCGCCGAGCAGGCCACGCGCTTCTGGCTCCCGGCCGGGTATCGGATGGAGCCGGTGCTCTCCGACCCGATCATCGAAGACCCCGTGCAGATCGCCTTCGACGGCAACGGCCGCATGTTCGTCGTCGAGGTGCGCGGCTACTATCAGACGCCCGAAGGCATCGATCTGATCCCGCCGATCGGCCGCGTGTCGATGCACGAGGATCGCGACAACGACGGCGTCTACGAGCGCCACTCCGTGTTCGTCGACAAGATGGTCTTTCCGCGCTTCGTCACGCCGTTCGGCGCAAACAGCATCCTGACGATGGAGACCAACGCGGACGAAGTGTGGAAACACACCGACAGCAACGGCGACGGCGTGGCCGACAAGAAAGAGCTGTTCGCGACCAGCTTCGGGCGCGCCGGCAACATGGAATCCCAGCAGGCGAGCCTGTTCTGGGCGATGGACAACTGGCTCTACAGCACGGTGAACGCGTTCCGCCTGCGATGGACGCCGAACGGCCTCTTGAAAGAGCCGACCGGGCCGAACAGCTCCCAGTGGGGCGTGACGCAGGACAACGACGGCAAGGTCTGGTTTCAAGGCGGCGCGAGCGGCATGCCCGGCTACTTCCAGTTCCCGGTGCACTACGGGAACTTCACGCCGCCGGATCAGTTCGAGCCGGACCTGAACATCATGTGGGGCGCGCCGATCCTCGTCGGCGACATCCAGGCCGGGCTGCCGGGCACCCGCATGCCCGATGGGTCGCTGATCTACGCGACCGCCGCCGCCGGCAACGAGGTCTACCGGGGCGATCGGCTGCCGAAGGATCTGATTGGCGACTACCTCCACGGCGAGATGGTGTCGCGCACCGTGCGGCGGCTCAGGCCGTTCAAGACCGAAGGCCTCACGCAGCTGCGGAACGTCTATCCACGGTCCGAGTTCATCCGCTCGCTCGACCCGCTGTTCCGTCCCGCCGACACGACGACCGGGCCTGACGGCACGATCTACATCGCGGACATGTATCGCGGCATGATCGAAGGCGCCGAGTGGGCGAAAGAGGGCACCTATCTTCGGGCGAAGATCAAGCAGTACCAGCTGGACAAGGTCAGCACGGGTCACGGCCGCGTCTGGCGGCTGACCTACGACGGCATGGCGCGCGATCGAACGCAGCCCCGGATGCTGAACGAGACGCCCGCGCAGCTGGTCGCCCACCTCTCGCATCCCAACGGCTGGTGGCGCGACACGGCGCAGCAGCTGCTCGTGCTGAAGCAGGACAAGTCGGTCGTGCCCGCGCTCCAGTCGGTGGTGCGGACCTCGAAGAACACGCTCGCCCGCGTCCACGCGCTGTGGACGCTCGAGGGGCTGGGCGCCCTGAGCGCGGCGCTCGCGCGCGAGGCGCTCGGCGATCCGGATCCCCGCATGCGGATTCAGGCGATGCGCGCCAGCGAGACGCTCTACAAGGCGGGCGACCGATCGTTCGACGGCGACTACCGCGCGCGCTCGAAGGACACGGACGTGGACGTCGTGATTCAGGCGTTGTTGACCATGAACGTCCTGAAGGTGCCCGACGCCTCGACGACGTTCAAGGCGGTGATGGAGGGCAACAAAGCCCGCGGCGTGCAGTTCGTGGCCGACAGGATCCTGAATGCGCCGGCGGCCGCCGGGCGCGGCGGCGGCCGCGGCGGTCCGCCGCTGACGCCAGAGACTGCCAGCAGCCTCGAGCGCGGCGGCGTCATCTACACCGAGCTGTGCTATGCGTGCCACGGCGCCGACGGGCGCGGCACGCCGACGCCCGGCGCGGCCGCCGGGTCGGTGCTGGCGCCGACGCTGGCCGGCTCGGCGCGCGTCAACGGCCACCGCGACTACACGATCAAGACGCTGCTGCACGGGCTGGCCGGTCCGGTGGACGGCAAGGTCTATCCGCAGGTCATGGTCGCGATGGGCTCGAACAAGGATCAGTGGATTGCGGACGTCACCTCGTACGTGCGCAACAGCTTCGGGAACACCGGCACGTTCGCGACCCCTGAGGACGTGGCCAGGGTCCGTGCCTCAAGCGGCGATCGAAAAACGCCGTGGACGGTCCCGGACCTGGAGGCATCGCTGCCGCGCCCGCTCGTTCCCGACGCCTCGTGGAAGATCACGGCCAGCCACGACGAGCGGCCGGCGCCGCAGGCGAACGCCGAGGGGGGCTTCAATTTCATCGGCAATGCAGCGGGCGCCCTGAACTTCCTCGGCTGGACGACGGGCGTGCCGCAACAGCCGGGCATGTGGCTTCAGGTTGAGTTGCCCGCGCCTCTGCTCCTGACGGAGCTTCAGTTCACCTCTGCAACCGGCGGCGGGCGCGCCGGCGCGCCGCCGGTATGGACCTTCCCGCGCGGCTACCGGGTCCAGGTCTCGGCTGATGGCAACACCTGGAGCGCACCGGTCGCTGAAGGCCAGGGCGCACCAGGCGTCACCGTCATCACGTTCGCGCCGGTCAGCGCCAAGTTCGTCCGGATCACCCAGACCGCGGCCGTCAACGACGCGCCGGCATGGTCGATGCGGCTGCTGCGGCTGTACCGCGCGCCGTAACTCGAGAGGCGCGCGCCGGTCGATATATGCTGGTCGGGGAGTGTCCCCCTATGCGCGAGCTCTACTGCCTGATCGCCATTCTTCTCGCAGTCGCCCAGGGGACTTTTATTATTGCTCGTGGGGCCCCACCCCCACTCGCGCGCGCTGCGGCGCTCGAAGACTCGCTATCCTCGCGCGGGCCGCAGGCGCCCCAAACGCCCCCGCAAGCGACCGCTCCAACTCAGGGACCGCCGGCTGTCTTCCGCACTGCCACGCGGCTCGTCGAGGTCAGCGTTGTCGTCCACGATTCCCGCGGCCAGCCCGTGAGCGATCTGAAAAAGGAAGACTTCACGATCACGGAGAGAGGAAAACCGCAGCAGGTCGTTTTTTTCTCGATGGCCTCGGCCGACAAGGCCGGCCGCGCCTTCCGCGCCGCTTCCGCCTCATATCTTCTCGAACGTCTTCACCGGTCGTGCGGGTGTGCCGACCAGCGTCACTGTGGTGCTTCTCGATCTCCTGAACACGTCGTGGACCGATCAGCTGTACGCGCGCAAGGCGCTCATCAAGTTTCTCGGACAGATCCAGCCTCAGGATCGCATTGCCCTCTTCGCGCTGGGGAGCCGCCGCCTGAGCCTGATGCACGATTACACGACCGATGCCGCGTCGCTCATCGAGCGTCTGAAGAAGACCAGCGGGGAGATCGCCTCGGACCTCGCGGCCTCGACGCTGAATCTCGACACGCAGACGGAGCTCCAGCGTCTCGGCCTGGAATCGATCGCCGACGCAAACCAGCGCGAGGCGGACTTCTACACGACCGGCCGGATTGTGAACACGCTGGCGACGCTCGAGGCGATCGCGCAGCACCTCTCGGGCATCCCGGGCCGCAAGAACCTGATCTGGTTGTCGGGCGGCTTCCCCCTCACGATCGGCTTCGACGCGATGCCGCAGGGGAGAGCGACGCGCGACAGCAGCACGTTCACCCGCGAAACGGAGGCCGCCGTTCGCGCGCTCAACAACTCCGGCGTCGCCGTCTATCCGGTGGATGCGCGCGGGCTGATGGTGATCCCCGGCATGGACGCGTCCACCCGCGGATCCTTCACCCAGCGTGGCGGACCCCCCATAGCCTCCAGGATGACCCCCATCCGGGCCAACATCGATACGATGCAGGAGCTGGCGGATCGGACGGGCGGCCGCGCCGCCTACAACACCAACGATCTGGCGAGCGCCGTGCGGCGGGCGATCGACGACACGCGCGTGACCTACACCGTCGGCTATTACTCCACCGACGAGACCCAGGACGGGAAATTCCGCGATATCAAAGTCAAAGTGAACCGGCCACGTCTCGACGTCCGCCACCGCAAGGGGTACTTTGCGCTGAAGCCGCTGGACAACACGGCCAAGACCCGGCAGGACGAGTCCCGGGCGGCCGTGTGGAGCCCGCTCGAGTCAACGGCCGTCGCGATGAACGTGCGCGCGGACTTCATCGACCAGCCCGAGCCGAATACGCTCAACCTGTTCGTGCAGATCCCTCCCGGTGTCGTGACGTTCACGAAGGAGGGGGATCGCTGGAAGGCGGAGGTGGACATCGTCTACGTGCAGAAGGACGAGCAGGGCCGCGCTCAAGGTGAAGGCGTGTCGGACAGTTTGTCGCTGGCGCTGACCGACGCGAACTACGCGAAGATCGCAAAGGACGGACTGATTCGGCAGCGCCGCATCCCCCGTCAGCCCGCGGCCATCAGCGTCCGGGTCGTCGTCCGCGACGCCACCACCGGGTCCGTCGGCTCGCTGACGATTCCATTCAGTCAGATTCAGTAACTTAGCTACGCCGGCAACACTCACTTCAGGACGTTCATGAACACCGACACGACGGGGCACGAGACCACGTCGCCGGCCGAGTTCTGAAAATTGAAAACGCCTGAGGCTCGCCCGGTGAGCTCGTCGACGGAGACCGAGAACGCCGTCCGCGCGTCCAGCACCGCTCCCGTCGCGGCCCCGGCCACCGTCACCGACACATCGCGCGGAGCGACCGATCCGGGAATGCCCATGTCTGGCGCCCGGCCGCGAATGGTTCCGGCTATGGCCCGCTGACCCGTCGGCAGCTCGCCCGCATTCCTGAACCGCACTTCGACATCACCCGACGCGCCGGCAGGCCGGCCGACCCATTCCACGCCGTCCTTGACGACGTCGAGGTCGAGCGTGACCGACTTGCCGATCGAGGGCACGCCGAGCCAGGCCGGGCACGAGGGCTGAAGCGGATCGAAGGAAACGTCGAACGCGATCATCTTCAGCCGGTATCGGCCGGTCGCGAATTCGAGTCCGGGCGAATCGCCTGGTGTCGGTGTCGTCGGCGAGGATCCACCGCAGCCGGCGATCGCGAGAGACAGGAACCAGCACAGTCGATGTTTGACCATGCCCTCTACGGTAGGCCGGTCGGTGGGGGAAGTCGTGAGGAACAGATGAAGAACGGCTGAAATGTTCTGTGGGCGATCAGTTCGGGACGTTCATGAGCCTCGAGGCCCGCTTTCGCGCGCGAGGTCAGCCGCTGATTTGGACCTGCACTGTCGAGCACCTTCCAAGATTCCCGGCTGAGTTGCTGAAACGGAAATCGCCAACGGCTTGGCCGACCATTATGAATACCGAGAACGGGAAGATCGTCTGCGCCTCCATCAGCGCCCCGGTCGCGACAGTCCCGGCGACAGTCACGGACAAATCCCGAGGGAACAGTCCGGGAATAAGTCCCGTGTCGCGGGCCTGTCCGCGAATGGTGCCTGTCAATGCCCGCGCGCCAGACGGCAGCTCTCCCGCATCCCTGAACCGCATTTCGAGGTCAGCCGTCGCGCCGGAGGTCCGGCCGACCCATTCCTCGCCATCCTTGACGACGGTCAACTGGAGCGACACTGACGTGTCGGCCGGGGGCCCGCCAATCGAGCCCGCACACGGGGGCAGACGCGGATCGACAGACCATTCCGGGGCAGTCATCTTCAGTAGATACCGGCCAGTGTTGAACTGGGGGATTGTGGGTGCCGGCAGACCCGGGCCTCCGGCCAGGCCCGGGCCACCGGGTGACGGTGCCGTGGGAGTCTCTCCCCCGCATCCGGCGATCCCGAGGCACAGCACCCAGCACAGCCGGTGTTTGACCATAGCTCTACAGTAGACCTGCCGGAGGCCAAAGTCGTGAGGAATAGATGAGGCCGGAGTGAAATACCCTGTAAGTGACGGCTTTCCGCCAGCCTCAAACGGTCCGTGTCGATTTCGCCACGGGAATCGTCAAGCGCACCTGGGTCCCCTCGCCGGGCGAGCTCGTGAGGTTGAACTCGCCCCCCAATCGCTCCACGCGCTCCCGCATGCCGACCAGGCCGTAGTGCTGGGACTGCTCCGGCTGATCGAGCGACGAATCGAAGCCCACGCCGTTGTCCTCGATCGACAGGTGGAGCTGTCCGGGATCGAAGCGCATGAACACCGACAGCCGGCGGGGCGCGGCGTGGCGGATGGCGTTCTGCAGCGCTTCCCGAATGAGCAGCATCAGGTTCCGCTCGATCTCGCCGCCGACGGCGACGGGAGTGCCCGACGACGTTCGACCTTCACGTCGATGCCGGCGTCGAGGCCGATGCGATGGGCGAGTTGAGACACCGCGGGCACGAGGTGGTCGCCATTCGAAGAACCGTGCCGCAGGTTCCACACCGCCAGCCTCGCCTCGTCCACGGCGGCGCGGACTTCGGCGCGCGCCCGATCGAGCAGATCGTGGCCGAGCTCCGGCGAGACGTCCTGCGCGTGCGACGCCGCCTCGAGCAGCGTCGACACGCCGACGCAGCCCTGGATGAGCGTGTCGTGCATCTCTCGAGCGAGGCGGTTGCGCTCTTCGAGGACGGCGGCGAACTGGCGGCGGATGTTGCGGACGTGCAGCCGGTACGCGCCCCACGCCGCGGCGGCCGCGAGCACGCCGCAGAGCGCGAGGAACCACTCCGTCTCGTACAAATGAGGCCGCAGGCGGATCGCGAGGATGCTTTCGGTGGCGTTCTGCGGCGCGTTGATCTCGTACGCGACGACGTGGAACGGTATTGGCCTGGCGGCAGGTTGGTGTAGTACGCCACGCGGCGCTGCCCGGCGGCCGTCCAGTCGCGCTCGAACCCTTCCATCCAGTATCTGAAGCGGAGCCGCTCGGGCGCGGCCAGGCGCAGCGACGTGTATTGGATCTCGAGCTTGCCCTCACCGGGCGGCAGCTCGAGAGCGGCCGGGAAGGGAACAGCACGGCCATCGGCGATGGCCTGCTCGATGACGACCGGCAGGCGGCTCGCCCGCTCCGGGACGTTGGGCACAATCAGCACGGCCCCCTTCGTGCTGGGGAGCCAGACCTCACCGGTCGTGGTCACCACGCCCGCGGGCTGGACGCCGCCCCTCATCTGGTTCGTGTTCAGGCCTTCGGTGGTGTCGTAGAGCCGCACCGGCACGTGCCGGGACGCGTTGGGAGGGAGCGATTCGAGATCGCGCCGCGACACCGAGACGACGCCGCTCGGGCCGCTCATCCAGAGATTGCCCAGCCGGTCTTCGCCGACGAAGTGAATCTTGTTGCTCGGCAGGCCGTGATCCGTCGTGAACTGCGTCAGGCGGCCCGACTTCAGGAGGAAGAGCCCGGCGCCCTGCGTCCCGATCCACAATCCGTCCTCGGAATCCTGGTGGAGCGCCCAGACTTTCGTGGTGGCGAGGCGCTCGAGCAGGGGATCGCTGACGAAGGCGCCCGACCGGAACCGCGTCAGCCCGCGCTCGGTCGCCACCCAGAGACTGTCATCGCGATCGAGCAGCAGGCCGCGGATGCTGCCGTAGATCAGGCCGTCGGCCGCCGTGAAGCTGCGGAAGGTTCCGTCGCGCCAGTAGCTCAGCCCGCCGTCGGTGCCGATCCAGAGGCCGCCCTCACGGTCCTCGCAAAAGGCCCGGACGAAGTCGTTCACGAGCCCTTCCTTCATCGTGAACCTGACCACGGCCTGCCCTGAGCCGCGTCGAAGGGGTTGCCGTCGAGCCGCGCGATGCCCTGACCGTCCGTGCCAATCCACAGCCGATCCTTGCTGTCGCGGAAGACGTTGCGGATGACGAGCCCGGCCAGGGACGCCGGCAGGTCAACGGGGACGAGCGTCTGACGCGCGACCTGGAACAGCCGTCCGTTCAGCGCCGTGACCAGGACGGACCCGCGTGGATCCTGGTAGATCGTGTTGATGCTCAACGGCGCGCCGTCGGTCGTCGTGATGGTGTTGGCGGCGCCCGGCTGCAGGCGAAGCATGCCGCCCTGCGTGCCGACCCAGACGTTCTCCTCCGCGTCCTCGAAGACCGCCAGCACGTTGTTGTGCGGGAGCGAGACCGGCGCCGACAAGGTGACGAAGCGCCCTTGCCGAAAGCGCATCAGGCCGCGGCCGTAGGTGCCGATCCACAAGTCGCCGCTGCGGCTCTCGCAGAGCACGCTGATGTTGGTGCCGTCCACGAGCCTCGGGACGCGTGAAGGGATTGCCGCGAACGCCGCGGTCCAGCCGGCGCAGGCCGGCGATGGTGCCGATCCAGACGGCGCCGTCCCGCGTCTCCCGAATGGTGCGGATGCTGTTGTCGGCGCGGCTCTCGGTCGAGCTGTAGTGCTCGACCAGCGCCGCCGTTCAGGACCAGCAGGCCCGCGCCGCCGACGAGCAGGCGTCCCTCGCGATCTTCGCAGATCGCGTGGACGCTCATCGACGGGACGCCGTCGCGGCCGTCGACGCGATGCAGCGCGTCGCCTTCGAGTCGAAACAGGCCGCGGTCGGTGCCGACCCACAGCCGGCCGCTGCGATCTTCGAACACGACGCGAACGAACGGATTCGTGAGGCCCTCGGCCGCGCCGAACGTGCGGAAGGCGCCTGTGCGGTAGCGGACCAGGCCGCCGCCCTCGGTCCCCGCCCAGAGCGTGCCGTCGCGCGCCGTCAGGAGCGCGTAGACGCTGTCGTCGCGAAACGCGGCCTCGTTTCCGGCGTTGAACACGGCGAAGCGAACGCCGTCGAAACGCGCGAGGCCGCCGCTCGTCCCGATCCAGAGATAGCCGTCCGCCGTCTGCGCGAGCGCCTGCGTGAAATCCTCGGGCAGGCCCTCCGCGCTCTGCCAGACCCGGCGGCTGTAGAAATCCGGGCGCGGAGGCGCGCCGGGAGCGGGGGGTTGCGCCGCCGCCCTTGTCACGTCGAGGAGACAGAGCAGCAGGAAGAACACCACGGCAGATAACTGCCAAAACCCAACTCCCAACTCCCAAGGCAACCGGCTTGTAACCGATGGGTGGAAGTTGCGACGACTTCCACCCCCAAACTGTTTGGGAGTTGGGAGTTGGTGGTTGGGAGTTGTGAGTGCCCTCACGGCAGGTGGATGATGCCGCGTTGCAGCGCGGCGACGATGGCCTCGGTGCGATCCGCCACATCGAGCCTGTTCAGAATCAGGTTGACGTGCCACTTGACCGTGGCCTCGGTGATGCCCAGCGCGCGGCCGATTTCCTTGTTGCTGAAGCCGTTGGCGATGAGCTCCAGGACCTCGACCTCCCGGCTGCTCAGCTGCGAATGCGGACCGCACTCCGCGAGCGTTTTCGAGACCGACTGCGGAATCACGCGCGCGCCCGAGTGCACCTTCCGGATCGCGGCCGTGACGTCGACGTGCGACATGGCTTTGAGCAGGTACGCCTGCGCGCCGGCATCCAGCGCCCGGCGGATGTCCTCGTCGCCGTCATAGGTCGTGAGCACGATGAAGCGGACGTCCGGGATTGGTCTCGCGAATCTTCCGGATCGCCTGGACCCCGCTCAGCCCGGGCAGGCGCAGGTCCATCAGCACGACGTCGGGCGCCCGCTCCTCGCAGATCGCGCAGGCCTCCTCGCCCGAGCCGGCCTCGCCGGCCACCGTCATGTCCGGCTGCAGGCGGATGATCGCCGCCAGCCCGAACCGGACGACCGGGTGATCGTCGACGATGAGGACGCGGATCATGAATTGCCTGAACAGGAGATCGGGAGATCAGGAGATTAGAAGGTCTTTCTTTTGGTTCTTAAGATCGATCTGAATGTATCTCCTGAACTCCTGACACTCCTGTGAAGTCGACTGGCCACAAGACGCCGCTAACCATCCCCCCCAACTTTCGGCTGGTGACACGGCCATGCCAACCCCGTAGCATCCGACGGGCTCGGTACCGCAGAGGCTGGGGTGGGGTCCCGGGTCAGAAGAGCGATGTCGGGACACTAGCACAGGTCAACGCTTCGAAGCTCACGTTGGCGGCGGCGCCGATATCCGGCGGCCCGCGCAGGGATCACTTATTTTGGAGTCAGCATGCGGAATGCCAAGGCGCTCCAGCTCCTCGCCGTCTCGGAATCGCGCTCCAGTCGCTGGCCAACCCGGTCCCGGCTGCGGCCCAGAGCGACCGCGGCGTCATCACCGGCCGGGTGTCCGATCCGCAGTCGGCCATCGTCGTGAATGCGGTCGTCATCGCCCGGCAACGTCGAACCGGGCGCGGAGCATCGCACGGTCACGACGGCGACCGGCGACTACACGCTCAGCTCGCTGCCGGCGCGCCGCTACGATCTGATCATCGAGGCCGCCGGGATTCAAGACGTTCGTCTCGGACGGCGTGCGCGTGCAGGTCGCGCAGACGACGCGCGTGGACGCCGCCCTGGAGATCGGCACGACCGACCGAGATCGTGAGCGTCAACGGCCGAAGCGCCGCTGCTGAAGACCGCCAACGCCGAACAGGGCATCAACGTCAGCGGCGACCGGATCAACGCGCTGCCGTTGAACTTCGGCGGCGGCGGCGGCAACGTCGGCGCCATCCGCAACTGGCTCGGGTTCGTCGTCCTCGCGCCCGGCGTCTCGGGCACCAACGAGCGCGCCAGCGTCAACGGCGCCCCGGGCGGCGGGTTCAAGATCTACCTCGAAGGGCAGGACGTCACGAGCTCGAACGACACGGTGTGGACGAGCACGGTCGCGGCCGCCTCGGTCGAGACCATCGGCGAGTTCTCGATGCAGACCGCCGAACTTCTCGGCCGAGTACGGCCAGGTGCTCGGCGGCCTGTTCAACTTCACGACCAAGTCGGGCACGAACGAGCTGCGCGGCAGCGCCTACGACTACATCACCAACGAGGCGCTGGATGCCCATCGGCCGTTCACCGGCGCGCGCCCGCTCAGCCGCAAGCACAATTTCGGCTTCAGCGTCGGCGGGCCCGGTCACCATGCCGCGGCGTCTACGCGGGCCGCAACAGGACGTTCTTCTTCGCCAACCTGGAGGTGTTCCGCAACCGGACGAATTCTCCCGGCGCGCGCGCGACCGTCCCGACGCAGGCCTATCGGAACGGCGACTTCAGCGCGGCGCTGACCGGGCGCGTGCTCGGGACGGATCCGCTCGGCCGGCCGATCATGGAGAACGCGATCTACGACCCGCGCACGACGCGCATCGTCAACGGCCAGGTCGTCCGCGATCCGTTCCCCAACAACGTCATTCCGAGCGAGCTGTTCGATCCGGTCGCGCTGCAGATCCAGTCGCTGATTCCCGCGCCCGACAACGGCGAGCTGCTGAACAACTACGCGCCCGGACATCCAGAACCACCGATATCAGACGATCCCGACGGTCAAGATCGACCACAACCTCGGGAGCCGGCACGAAGCTCTCGGGGTACTGGTCGGCGCAGTTCACCGATCAGATCACGGCGCCGGACGGGATGCCCATCCCCATCACGTCGCGGCGCGATCAGAAAATCTACGGTCACACGCATCCGGCGTCAACGTCGACAAGACCCTGAAGCCGACGCTCCAGCTGCACGCCGGCGTGGGCTTCTCTGCGCTTCCACAACCCGGACAGCTCGCCCGGACGACGTGCTCAACTACGACGCGGCGGGCGAGCTCGGGTTCGTCGGCAGCGCGACCGACCCGTCGGGGTTCCCCGTGATCACGGGCCTCGGCAGCAACGCGCCGGCGGCTTCAACAACTTCTCGATGGGGCCCGGCAACGCGAACAAGTACTACAACGACAAGCTGACCGGCGGTGGCGAACCTCACCTGGGTGCGCAGCCAGCACATGTTCAAGTTCGGCGGCGAGTTCAAGCAGGAAGTCTGGGACGGACATCAACAAGACCTACTCGCAGGGGCAGCTGTTCTTCAACGCGCGCCAGACGGGTCTGCCGTCGACGCAGGGACAGAACCTTGGCGGCGGCAGCGTCGGCCTGGGCTACGCGAGCTTCCTTCTCGGCCACCTGGACCAGGCGGCGGTCACGGCCGTGCGCGATCCGGAATGGCGAAAGAACGCGGTGGAGCTTGTACGCGCAGGACAACTGGCGCGTCGGCCAGCGGCTGACGGTGGACTACGGACTGCGCTGGGATTACGGCGGGTCAGGGGCACGAGCGCGAATCTACCGCACCAGCCAGGTCGGCCTCACCACGCCGAATCCCTCGGCGGGTGGGCTGCCTGGAGGATTCGTCTACGAAGGGTTCGGTGACGGGACGGTGCAACTGCGAGTTCACGAAGACCTATCCCTACGCGTTCGGTCCGCGGCTCGGGGCGACCTACAAGCTCGACGACAAGACGGTCGTCCGCGCCGGCTGGGGCATCACCTACAGCGCGCTGTCGAACTGGTGGTACGTGACGGGCGGGTCGTCAACGCTCGGCGTCGGCTTCAACTCGCTCAACTGGACCAACCCGGCGTTCGGCGAAGCCGCGCTGCGGCTGCAGGACGGCCTCCAGTACTACGAAACGAAGACCTGTACCAAGCGTCGTTCGACCCGGGCATCCGGCCGTCTCCGGGCCAGTTGAACGTTCCGCCCGCGTGGGGCGCGCAGATCAACGATCCCGAACGGCGGCCGGCCGGCGCGCATCAACCAGTGGAACATCAGCATCCAACGCGAGCTCTTCAAGAACATGATCGTCGAGGTGTCCTACGTCGGCAACCGCGGCGTCTGGCTCGAGGCGAACAATCTCGTCAGCCACAACGCGACGCCGCTGACGCGGTTCCAGGAGCTCGGTCTCGATCTGAACAACCCGGCCGACCGGACGCTCCTCACGTCGCGGATCGATTCCGCCCTCGCGGCGTCGCGCGGGTTCAGGGCGCCGTACGCCGGATACCCTGGCAGCGCGACCGTCGCGCAGACGCTGCGGCCGTTCCCGCAGTTCAACGACGGCCTCGCCGTCCGGTGGGCGCCGCTCGGCAACACGTGGTACGACGCGCTGCACGTCAATCTCACGCAGCGGCAGTGGCACCGGCTCGATCTCACCGCGGCCTTCACGTGGCAGAAGGAACGGGCCCTGGGCAGCGGCGGCAACCCGAGCGCCGGCGGCGGGCCGATCAACAACGTCTTCGACCGCGCGGCACAGAAGGGGCTCGCCGCGAACTCGCAGCCGTTCATCTTCGTGACGAGCTTCAACTACATGACGCCGCGGCCGTCGGGCAAGGTCGCCGGCGCGCTCCTCGGTGACTGGACGCTCGCGGGCCTCCTGCGCTACTCGAGCGGCGCGCTGATTCCGGTGCCCGGGGCGCAGAACAATCTCTTCTCGCTCGTCTTCCAGAACACGCGCATGAACCGGGTGGAAGGCCAGCCGCTGTTCGTGAAGGATCCCAACTGCAAGTGCATCGACCCGCGCGCGGACTTCGTGCTCAATCCCGCGGCCTGGGCCGATCCTGCGCCGGGGCAGTTCGGCGACGTCGTCGGCGTTCTACGACGACTACCGGTGGCAGCATCAGGTCACCGAGAACATGAGCGTCGGCCGCCGCTTTGCCACCGGCGGCAGGACGTTCGTCGAGATCCGCGCCGAGTTCTTCAACATCTTCAACCGGACCAACCTGCGGATGCCGACGGACTTCAACAACAACCCGCTCTCGACGCGCACCTTCAATTCGCGCGGGGAGCCGACCGGCGGTTTCGGGTACATCAACCCGACCGCGACGCCGAACATCCTGCCGCGGAACGGACAGATCGTCGCGAGGTTCCAGTTCTAGGGGCCGGCTCGCTTACGCTCGCCGGTAGGGGCCTCGGCGCTACGCGCCTCGGTAGGGGCCGCGTGCTCACTTCGCACACGCGGTAGGGCGGCTCGCTCCGCTCGCCGTATGGGCCTCGGCGCTGCGCGCCTCGGTAGGGGGCCCTACTCGCTCCGGAGCACGTCCACCGGATCCAGCCGCGCCGCGGCCCGGGCGGGGAAGAGACAGGCCAGGAGCGCGACCGCGATGAGGAACGGCGGCACCACCACGAACGTTATCGGGTCGATCGGATCCACACCGTACAGCAGGCTGGCGGCGAAACGGGTGACGCCCAGGGCGGCGAGGACGCCCACGGCGGTTCCGATCAAAGCCGGCAGGATCCCCTGCCTCACGATCATCACGAGAATCTCGCGCGGGCGTGCGCCGATCGCCAGCCGGATGCCGAGCTCGCGCCGGCGGCGGGCGACGGCGAAGCTGACGACCCCGTAGACACCGATCGTGGCGATCGCGATGCCGATCGACGCCGCAATCGCGGAGAGCGCCCCGGTCAGACGCGGCACCAGCAGGGCATCTCTGAGCTGGCTCTCCATCGTCCGGACGTTGAAGACCGCCACCGATGGATCGGCGCGGCGGATGGCTTCCCGTATCGGCCCGGCGTACGTCGCGGCCGCTGCCCGGGTCCTCACGACGAGCGTGACGACCCTCCGGACCTCGGCCGAGTACCCGCTCAGAACCGGCAGGTAAACAACCGGGCGGGGTGGCTCGCCGATCGTGCGCGACTTGGCGGTCGCGACCACCCCCACGATCTCCAACCGTTTTCCATCGCCAACGAACCGCCGGCCCAGGGCCGACCGGCCGGGAAACACCGCCTGCGCGAACGCGTCGTTGACGATCGCGATCTCCGTCCCTCCCTGGTCGAAGCGAGACGCCTCACCTGCCAGCAGTGGGATGCCGAGCGTCTCGAAGTAGCGGGGCCCGATGCTGTAAATATCGGCGCCGGTCCGCGGGCTGTTCGGATCGGCCGCGCTCTCCTCCGATCGGAACCTCGAGTTGTCGATGATGAACGTCAGCGGGACGCCGGTCGTCAGGGTGGCGGACTCCACCCCGGGCACGGCGTGCGCCTGGTCGAGGATCTCTCGCAGCAGCTGCCGGGCCTGTGGATCGGGACGATGGTCCAGGGCAGGTTCGAATGCGAGCAGGAGCAGGTTGCGGTTGCTCACGCCGATGTCGATGCCGCGGGCCGTCTGGAGGCTGCGCAGGAAGAGGCCGGTGCACAGGAGCAGCAGCGTGCAGATGGCCACCTGCGCGACCACGAGCCCGTTCCGAAGACCGAACCGATGAGCGCGCGCCATCACGCGCGGGTCCGATTTCAGGTCCGTGACCAGATCCGATCTCGTGGCGCGCAAGGCCGGCACGAGCCCGAAGAGGACGCCCGTGACGATTGACAGTCCGGCGCAGAAAAGCAGGACCCTGTAGTCGAGCGAGAACGAGAGGTCCAGGGGCCACCCGAGCGGGATTCGCACGAGGCCCGTCAGCGAGGCGCCGTACGCCGCAACGATCCAGCCGCCGGCGCCGCCGAGCAGCGCGAGCACGAGGCTCTCGGTCAGAAGCTGACGCACGAGCCGGCCGCGGCTGGCGCCAAGCGCCATCCTCGCCGCGATTTCCTGCCGGCGAGCCGATGCCCGGCCGAGCAGCAGGTTGGCGACGTTTGCGCACGCAGTCAACAGGACGAGCAGCGTGGCGCCCAGCAACAGCGAGAACAGCGTCAGCGCCATCGTGCGCAGGGCCGGGTTGATCTGTCCCGCCTGTTCGAGATGGAAGCCTCGGGACTCATCACGGGCGTGCGTCGTGTTCAAGGTCCGGCCGATGACGTCCAGTTCGGCGCGCGCCGCCTGCACGTCGACGCCGGGGCGCAGTCTGCCGACGGCGTCGAGCCAGTAGCGCGTCCGGTTCGCGGCGATCGCGCCGCTTCTCGGCCCGATCTCGTCGATCATGGAGAACGGGATCCAGAACTCCGAGGCGAGGCCGACGTCGGTGCCGCGGAAGCCCGCCCGGGTGACGCCCACGACCGTCGCCGCCCGTTTGTTGATCGAGACGATCCGGCCCACGATGCCTGGGTCGCCGGCGAACCGCGTTCGCCAGAGGTCATGGCTCAGCACGACGACCGGCGGCTCCCCCGGTGTGTCGTCCCGGCCCGGATCGAACCCGCGGCCCGCCGCGAACCCCGGCTTCACCACCGCGAAGTAGTTGGCGGTGACGAGCGCCCCCCAGTGCCGTTGCGGATCGCCGGACGAGCCGATGGAAGCCGGCAGCATTGACTTGGAGGCCGCGAGGCCTTCGAAGGCGCGCGCCTGCCGCAGGTCTCGAAAGTCCGGGTACGACAGCGAGCTGCCGGCCTCGCCGGAGCGCCCGTCTCGCTCCGACAGGCTGAGCAGCCGTCCCGGATCGGCGACCGGAAGGGGTCTGAGCATCGCGAAGTTGACAATGGCGAAGATGAGCGAGCACGCACCGATGCCGAGGGCCGAGGAACCGACCGCGATCGCCGTGAATCCCGGGGCCCGCCGCATCGTCCGCAACGCGTAGCGGACGTCCTGCAGGAGCGCGTCCAGCGACGGCGTGCCCCAGACGGCGCGGACGTCCTCGCTGACCAGCGCCCGGTTTCCGAACGCCCGTTTGGCGGCGTACCCCGCGGCCTCCTTCGTGCTCCCGGCGTCCTGCGCGTCTTCCGCCTCGAGCTCCAGGTGGGAGCGGATCTCGCGCTCGATGTCCTGCTCGCGCTCGTCCCGCGTCAACCGCCCGGACCTGAACCAGTGCCGCCAGCCCATGTCGTGTCTCCTCGCTGATGGTAGTCAGTCTACCATCACTCGCTGGCGTGAGGGTAGACGCTCGACCATGGTCGTTCGACGAGGGGCGTGTCGGAAACGTTCCGCCGCTCGCGGCTGACGGGCCGTGGGCGTAGACTGCTTCGCGCAGGGTAAACCATGGGGCAACATCGCACGGTCACATTGACGTCCAACGCTCCCACCCACTGGCCTGTCGTCAGGACGGTCCACCAACCGGGCTTGCCGGGCTTTCGCTCGCGGTTCAAGCAGGTTCTGCAGGCCAGTGGTACGCGCGCCGCTGTGGTGCCGCTCTTCAGCGAGCGCCTGTTTCGAGGCGGCATGCTTCCCGTGCTCGAGGTGAAAGAGGACACGCACCGCTTTGCCCTCTTCGGCTACGCGGAGGCGACACCGGAAGCGGGGAGTCACTTCGCGGGCGCGCGCGAGCTGCTGGCGACGCGCGGCGTAGAAGCACTCTGGTATTGCCCCGAGCCTCTCGTCGTTGGAGAGCCGTCGAACCCGTTGATCCTGTTCGACCCCCAGATGGTCTACAGAGAGAGCCGGAGCAAACTGCGCGGCAAGGAGTTCGCGACGTGGTGGCCGACCGACGGGCAGCCGCTCTTCTCCGAGTCGCGGGCTCGCACCGACTTGATGAGAATGTTCCGGGCCATCGATGGAATGGAGACGTCGTTCTTTGCGATCTTCTCCCGGGAGCTCGGGCTGCCGCCATTCGCGACGATGACGATGACCGACAAGGTGCGTAGACAACCGCTTCCGGCGGTCCGGCTGCCTCGGCGCGAGAAGGTTCTCGCGATCATGGCGCCCGAGCATCGCCTGCTCGTCTTCCGCGCCTCGGCCGAAAAAGGCCTGTTGGTGGCGTTTCCAATCTTTACGAAGCGCATCGAGTATCGTGACGATTTTCTGAGCGTCCTTGCCGACTTCTGCGAGGCGTATCGCGCCGGGGTCGAAGCACGAGGCGTCGCGCCCGCGCCGGATCCGTTGTGCCGGCCGCTCGATTGGTGGACGCTTCTGGACGCGGTCTGCGAGGACGAGGAACGGGCCTCCGGCGACGGCGTCACCATCGGGAAGCTGGGCTTCGACCGGCCGGCGCCCACCGGCGAAGCCGGCGAGTAAGGCCCACCAAGCGTTGAACAGGAGGTCAAGAGATTAGGAGATTTTCTTTATTGTCTAATCTCCCCCAGACACTTTGGGAGTTGCCCGCCGCCGCTTGTCGCGCTCCCAGCCCGAGCGACAAGCTTTGGCGAGGCCTCGCCGAAGCGCGCCATGATCTTACGCGCGCGAAGGCGGGGGTGTTGGTCTTTGGGAGTTGTCAGGCGTCAGTTCCTCCTACTTCACCGTGACGATCGCGGCCTGGCTGCGCCCGCCGAGCTCCGGCGCGTACATGGCCTCGACCCGCGCGCCTGCAGCCTGAAAAATGCCGGCCGTCGTCGCGCGGACGAGATAGGTGAACTCGTGGCGGCCCGAGGCGAGCCGCGTCGCGAAGGCCTGGACGCGGTCGTCGTGCTTCTCGACGTGGTCGAACGTGCCGCGGCGCCACTGCGACAACCAGTCCCCGCCGCCCTGCTGGGCCGCCTCGCGCGCAAGATCCCGCGCCGTCGTCTGGAACCAGCCCTCGATGGGCTCGAAGCCGGCCGGGAGCGGATCCGTGAGCGCGAGGAAGCGGCCCTCACCCCGGATCGTCACCGCGACCCTGACGCGAACGAGATCGCCGGCGGCGAACGAGGTCGCCGCCGCGCTCGGGGCGTCTTTCTCGTAACGCTCGTAGCGGCGCTCGACCTGGAAGCCGCGATCGACGGCCTCCGGCGCCTCGGGCGCGAAGGACTGGAGGCGCGCCGTGTAATAGACGCGGCCCGTCCCAGTGCGGGAGATCGAAAGCCTGGGCGACGCTGTCGTGGTGACGTGCTTCAGCAGATCCCGCATCGGCACCTGCAGGTGTTGCGCTGTCGTCGATCGACCGTCGAACGACGCCGCGCCGATGGCCGCCGATCCGACCGTGACGGTCGCCGTCATCCGCGGCACGCCGCTTTCGAACGCGCGGTAGTACGCGACCAACGCCTCGAGCGCCATCGCGTTTTCGTGCGTCGTGTCCCATCGGCCGTTCGTGCGCGCCGCGACGAGCCACCGGACAAGCGGCGCCACGAGCGCCGCGTCATCGTTGCGCCTGGAGAGGCCGTCGAGCACGACCGCCGTCGCGCGCACGTTCGAGTTCCATACCCACGACAGCGCGTCGTCGTCGATCTCCTCGACGTGCGCGCGGTCGGCGTCGATCCGGATCGCGTTCGTCAAACGCCGGACGACGTCCTGGTAGCGAGGACCGCGATCGCCAGTGGCTGCGAGCGCGTCGGCGAGATAGGACAGCGCGAAGATCGGCAGCCGCTCGGCGAAGCCGGTCAGCCGGGTAATCTCCATGCCCGGCTTCCGGCCGAACTCCGCGAGCACCTTCACCGAGTACGCGTGCGACGCGGCCCACACGGGCCACCACTCGATCGCCGGTGGCGCCTTCTTCAGCTCCTGTTCCAGATAGTCCAGCGCGCTCGTGACCACGCGCGCGTTGGGCGGGACTTGCAGCGTCCCGCCGACTCTCATGACGTGGAGGACGTAGGCCGTGAGGTACGCCGACTCGCTGCCGCATTCCCCTGGCCAGAGCGAGAAACCGCCGCTGTAACACTGGAAGCCGGAGAGGGCGCTCAGCGCTCTGATGCCCTCGGCGCGGTATCGCCCGGGTTCCATGCCGGAGAGCGTGAACGCGCCGCCGAGATCGGACGCGAGCAGGAGCGCCAGCGCGCGCGACGCCTTCTGCTCGGCGCACTCGTAGGGGTACTCGGCGAGGTAGCGCGCCGTCTCACCCAGTCCGACGAGTGCCGTGGACGACAGGTCGACACTCAAGCCGCCCGCGCCAGGCAGCACGCCCGCCGGCAGCGCGATTGTTTCCGTTGCAGTCCCCGTGGTGTCGCCGTACGCCGCGGTGATCTCCGGCCGCAGCGGCTCGCTGACGAGGAGCGGCATCTCGAAGGCGTCGGTCTCGGCGCCAAGCGTCACCATCATCCGGACACGAGGGCTGCCAGTCCCGCGTGCGATCGCGTCGAATCTCACTGCCTCGGACGCACCCGGCTCGAGGCGGAACGTCCGCGTCGTCAGGTCACGGAACTGCAGCGCATCGGGATCGAGACTCTGAATGGTCACGACGGCGTTGCCGGCGTCCGTCCCCGAATTGGTGACCACGGCGCCGAAGGAAGCGCCGTCTCCCTTGCTCAGGAAGCGCGGGAAGGCAGGCAGTAGAGTCAGCGGCTTCGTGACGCGGATCTCCCGCTCGCCAAATCCGAACTGCGAGGCCATGTCGCCGGCGACCGCCATGATCCGATAGGTCGTCAGCGAATCCGGCAGCGTGACGGTCGTCGTCGCGCGGCCGTCCGCGCCGGTCGTCGCTGAGCCGAGCCAGAAGACGAGCGGCCGGAAGTCCTGCCGGATCTCGGCTCCCTGCGGTGGGGGAGGGGGAGGAGCCGCAGGAGCAGGCGGCACGAAGTTCATGGGCACCAACGCCGCCGCGTACGCGTACACTTCCTCCTCCACCATTTCCGCGAGAGCGCCGCTGAGCGGGACGTCCATGGGCCGCCGGCTCATGAGCCGCTGGCGATTGTCCCCGGTCATCACCTGGAGCGGCTTCGGGACGTAGATGGCCTTCAGCACATCAGGCGTGGTGTACTTCGTGAGAGACAGCAAACCGTAATCCATGGCCCAGAGCGTGACTTCGCTCGCCGCGGGCGTCCCGTCTCGCGCGGCCACCGCTACCGACACGGTCACCGGCTGGCGAGGGCGATACTCTTCGCGGTCGGCGGACACGTCCACGCGCAGCCGCTTCGACGAGTCGTCCACGGACAGCTCCGTGTATCCAACCCGGAACGACGGTTGCCCGGGGTCTGAACCATCCGCGGCCAGCTCGGCCGACGTCCGTCCTTTGACGAGCATCACCGAGACGTAGACGTTCGGCACGTCGGCTTCGGTGATCGGCACGCCCACGGTGTCCTGCGTGGACGTGATGGTGAAGCTTCGGTGGCTCCGGATGCCTTCGCGCTCGGTGGTCACGAGCGCCGTGGCACGCGGCCATGGCGAGCGGATCAGGATCCGCGCCGTCTCGCCCGGCTTCCAGGTCTCGCGTTCCGGCGTCAGATCGATCCGGTTTCCCTCGCTGCGCCACGACGACAGGCCCGGCCCGAGCGCGTAGAAGTTGATATCGGTGCGCGTCTGACGGCCGTTCGCGTCTCGCGCGATCGCGCGCAGGATGTAGCTGCCGCCCTCGCGCACGGGAATCGGCAGAGGCGTCTCGCCCGCGGCCGTTCGCACGGTCCACTCCCCCGCCGGAGTCTCGCGCCGCTCCCAGTCACTCGTTCCTCCGCTCTCCGGACGGCGCACCGGCACCCACTGCTCGCGGACGAGCGACACCGTCACGGGAACGTCTACGAGAGTTCCGCCGGCAAGATCGACGGCGACGACGCCGACCGTCGGCTGGGTCTTCGTATCCACGAACATCGGCAGGCGCGACATCGCGACGTAGAGCGACGCCGGATGCACGACGAGCGCGGCCCGATTGGCAATGTGCTGGCCGGACACGTCCTCCACGTCGCCCTCGAGCGAGTAGGTGTACGCCGCGTCCCCTTCCGGCGATGTCGGCAGTGTGATGGTCGCGCGCCCGTCCGCGCCAAGCGTCTCGGTCTTCTGCGGAAGCGGCGCCCCTTCACTCCGCCGCGAGTCGTAAGCTGGAAAATAGCCGACCGCGTAGCGATCCTCCGGATAGCGTTCCCGAACGGCTACCGGTGCCTGCTGAACCGGCTCTCTCCGGATCTGCCAGCGAACCGGCCGGGTGCCCAGGGCGCCGCCGAACAGGTATTTCGCTTCGACCATGCCTCGGAGCGTCGACCCCAGCACCGCGGGATCGGCCGTCAGCGTCGCCTCCACGCGGAAGTCGGGCCGGCGGAACGCGGCGACGAGAAACCTGCCGCCGACGACCGGTGCCCTGTTCGACGACCGCGCATCCGGGCGGGACATCGCGATCTGGTAGTGGCCGAGCGCGGCGCCGTCGGGCACACGCCAGGTCCACTCGGCGCTGCTCCAGCGGTTCACCGTGACGGTGCGGCGATCGACCTCGCGATAGCGGGCGTCGTACATGACGACGTCGAGGGCGCTGCCGGCCGCCAGCAGACGCATTCCGTTGGGCGTGTCGTCGCGCACCACCGCTTTGACGAGTACGTCTTCCTCCTCCTTGTACACGCCGCGGTCGGTGAACACGCTTCCCCGCAGCACGGCGCCGGACTCGCCGGGGTCGTAATTGATGTTCCAGGCCGACGGCTTCGTGTCGTCGTTCCAGTTCGATCCGACGAAGGCCGCGTCTCCGTCCTTTTCGGCCGTGACGATGAACGACAGATCGCGGGGCCCGAAGGACTGGCGCAGCGCCAGCGCGGGCGCAAGCGCCACGCCGTCGCGATCGGTCGTTCCCTGCCAGCGCGTCCGGGTCGCCCCGTCCACGATCGCCACACGCGCATCCGCCACGGGGGCTCCGCTGTCGAGCCGCGTGACGAACACGAGCGTGGACTGCGGGCTGTCCTTGACGCTGACGCCGAGGTTCGTAATCTGAAGCAGACTGTGCCGGATGTCGCGATCGGGCGGTACAGATCGCGGCAGCACTTCGCCCGGCTTCACTGCCGCCCACACGATGCCGGTGCCTGCCGGCGAGAGCAGCCGGCGGAGGTCAAGCGTGTGTGCCTGGATGGTGTCTGGCGTGAGGCTGAGGGGGCGCGTCACGCTGCGGCCAGGCGGCAACGGTGACGACTCTCGCTGCAACTCGAGGAGCCGCAGCACCACAGAAGAGAGTCCGACCGGTGCGATCCACTGCGTCATCGACGAGACGTTGCGCGAGTGAACCGGCAACAGCGGCCCGCCGCCGGCTTCCCAGACGAACCCGTCGAACCCCACGAACGGCTGCGCGTGCACGGTCTCGACGAACCCAACCCACGGATAACCGAGCGTCTGGCCGTCGGCGGACTTGAGAGTCGCGTCGAGCCGCAGTTTCCAGGTGGTGACCGGCGGCTGGGGATCGAAGCCGAGAAATCCCAACGTAGGATAGGCCGTCGCCTGGGTGTAGGCGGCGACGCTCCGCGCCGGCGTCACCGGACGGTCGCTCTTGCCGTCAGTCACGTCGGCAACCGCCAATGCAGCCCGCACCGCACCCAGCTCGACGGCCTGCGTGAGATGAATCGGGTTATGGTCCGTGGACTCGCACGACCTCTGGCAGCTGATGCCGGTCACGAAGAACGCCGGCTCGAGTTGCACGACCACCGAGTGCGGCGCGTGCCTCTCCCGCCCTCCCAGGCTCGGCATCGTGTCGTCGATGGCGATCGCCAGCCGTCCTCCCGGCGGCGGCGCGCTGGTCGTCTCGAGCACGACGCGGGTCGGTTGGGACGGGAATCGTCGCTCGTTCCAGGAACCGGCGACGCGGACACCCACCGCGTCCGACGCCGACGTCACTCGGCGGACGGCGGCCACCTTGTCATCGAAGCGCGCGAGGCCTGCCGGATCCGTCTGGCGCCACCGCTCACGTGCCTGCCGCGGCAACGCCGGGGCGGTCCACGTGTGCGGCATGAGCGCGACGCGCGCGTGCGCCGCGACATCCTCCGGCCGGACCGGCTGGTTGAACCGCAGCGCGATGACGGCCGGGTCGTCGAAGCGTCCGCTTCGTCGATACCACTCGACCGAGAGCAGCCGGACGGTCGGCGTCGTGAACGTGAGCTCGTACGGGGCGCCGAGCGTGCGGCCGGCCACACTGGCCGCCGAGCGATCGACGCTCACCGTGAAGCGCGTGGCGTACGGCAACGGCGCCGATCCGTCCGGCGAGAAGATGAGGGTCTTCGTGCCCGACCAGAAGAAGCTCCCCGTCACCGGCGGGGTGATGCGAATCCAGGGCGGCGCGGTACCTGGAGGCACGCTCCCCAAGGCCACCATGGGCTCCGAAAAGATGATGCGGATCTGGCCGGCATCGGCGAGTTGATCCAATTCGCCGGCCGGGCTCGCGCTCACAATCCTGAGCGCAGGAGTCTGGCCCGAGCCTGGCAGGATCGCCAAAGACAGGATCGCGACGATGGCGAGACCTCTGGCGCCTGTGGGCATGAGTCCGTTCTCCTGACAGTCTTTGACTCTGAACGACGCGTTCCGGCCGTGGCGCCTTCTACGGCCGGCGCGGGTCGTGCGTCACGCGGATCTCGCGCTCGCCCAATCCGAACTGTGACGCCTCGTTTCCCGCGACCGCCATGAACCGATACGTCGTCAGCGAGTCGGGCAGCGTGACGGTCGTCGTCGCGCGGCCGGTGGCGTCGGTCACCACTGACCCGAGCCAGAAAACGAGCGGCCGGAAATCCTGGCGGATCGGGACGCCGGGACGCTGACGTGCGGCCATGAACGCGTCCCTGGCGGATCTCCTTCGCGCCTCGGCAAGCATTCCTTCCAGCGAAAGCGACCCATGTAACAAGGCTCCTTCGACGCCGCAGCAGGCGCCGGCCGCTATCATTCTCATTCTCATTGGGCCCCGGCTCACGAGCTGTTGACGATTGTCCGTGGTCATCACCTGCAGCGGTGTTGGGGTGTAGATCGCCTTCAGCAGGTCGGGCGTCGTGTAGTCGGTTAGAGAGAGCAGCGCCTGATCGATCGCCCAGAGGGTGACTTCGGCCGGCGCGGGCTTGCCGTCGCTAGGCGTCACCGCGACCGCGATCGTCGCGGGCCCGCCCGGAGGGTACTCGTCGCGATCGGCCGACACGTCCACGCGCAGCCGCTTCGCGGGATCGACTACGGACAGCTCCGTGTAGCCGACGCGGAACGACGGTGCATCTTCAGCGACTTGCCCGGTGGACGTCCGGCCTCTGACGAGCATCACCGAGACGTAGACGTTCGGTGCGTCGGCCGCGGTGATCGGCACGTCCACCGTGTCCTGCGTGGACGTGATGGTAAAGACGCGATGGCTGCGGACACCTTCGCGCTCCACCGTGACGAGGGCCGTGGCACGCGGCCAGGGTGACTGGATCAGGATCCGGGCCGTCTCGCCCGCCTTCCAGGTCTCGCGCTCCGGCGTCAGGTAGATGAGATTGCCTTCGCTGCGCCACGACGACAGGTCCGGCCCCAGCGCGTAGAAGTCGAACTCGGTGCGCGTCCGCCGTCCGGCCGCGTCGTGTGCGATCGCGCGCAGGACGTAGCGGCCGCTCTCGCCCAGAGGAATCGGCAGCGGCGTTTCTCCAGTTGCCGTCCGGACTGTCCACTCCCCTGCTGAAATCTCTCGCCGCTCCCATCCGCTCCTCTGGCGATCGGAGGGCACCCACTGCTCGCGAACCAGCGACACGGTGACGGGCACGTCCGCGACAGGTCTGCCGGACAGATCCACGGCCGCGACGCCTACGGTCTGTCCGGCCTTCGTGGTGTCGACGAACTTCGGCAGCCGCGACAGCGCGACATACAGCGACGCCGGATGCACGACGAGCCCGGCGCGGCTCGCGATGTGATGACCGGACTCGTCCTCGACGTCAACCTCGAAAGTGTAGGAGTACGCGAGGTCTCCCGCGGCGACAGTCGTCAGCGCAACAATCGTGGCGTCGGCGGTACCAAGCAGCCCGGTGTGCTGCGGAAGCCGTTCATCGGCAGGCGATCGCTTGCGGGACTCCGGGAGATAGCCCACCGCGTAGCGGGCCGGCGGATATCGCTCCAGGATGGCTGGCGGCGGCCGCTGGACCACATCTTGAAGCCACGACCAACGGAGGGGCCGCGCGCCGAGCGCACCGCCGGCGAGAAACCTCGCCACGACGGTGCCCTGGAGCGTCGATCCCAGAACAGGCGGGTCGGCGGTCAACGTCGCGTCGACGCGGAACGTGGGCTGCGGGAACGCGGCGACGACGAAGGAGCCCTCGACGTCCCGTGGAGCCTCATCGGGCCGCCGCGTGCCGGCGCGCGACAATTCGATCGAGTATCTGCCGAGGGCCCAGGCATCTTCCGGGACCTGCCACGTCCACTCCGCGCTGCTCCAGCGGTTGACGGCGATCCTTCGGCGATCCACCTCGACACGGTAAGCATTGCGCACGACGACGTCGAGTGCGCTGCCGGGCGGCAGCAGGCGCATGCCGGTCGGCGTGTCCTCGCGCAATACAGCTTTCAGGTGGACCTCCTCGGACTCCTTGTACACCCCGCGATCGGCAAACACGGTCCCGCGCAGGGCGGCGCCGGACGCGTTGACATGACCGCTGCGGTGTGTGGACGGAAGGTTCGCCTCTCTGCCCCAATGCGAGTCGACGAAGGCTGCGTCGCCGTCCTTTTCTGCCGTGACGATGAACCTGAAGTCGAATGGGTCGTCGGGGCTGCGCAGCGCCAGTGCGGGAACGAGCGCCACGCCGTCGCCATCCGTTGTTCCCCGCCACCGCGTCACGTTCGTCTGGTCCACGATGGCGACGCGGGCGTCCCGAACGGGCAGTCCGGAATCGAGGCGCGTGACGAACACGAGCGTGGACTGCGGGCTGTCCTTCACGCTGATGCCGAGGTTCGTGATCTGCAGCAGCGCGCGTGCCGTGGTGCGGCTGGAGTACTCCGACTGCCCGAGGGTCGCGGCGGCCGAAATCGTCGCCCATACGAGCCCCGTCCCGGCGGGCGAGAGTGCACGGCTCACGTCGAGGCCGTGTTTCTGCACGGCGTCGGCCGTGAGGGTGATGCGGGGCGTCCGGCTCCTGTGGAGCGGCAGACGTGCCATGTCCCCGTCCGACGCGAGCAACCGCGGCATCACCGAGGCCAGTGTGACGGGGGCGATCCACTGCGTCAGAGACGGGACGTTGCGCGTGTGCACCGTCACCAGCGGCCCGCCCCCGGCTTCCCAGACGGTTCCGCCAAGGTTCACGATCGGCAGCGCGTGCGTGGTCTGGAGGAATCCGGTCCATGGATAGCCAAGCGTCTGGCCATCCGAGGCCGTGAGGTTCGCTTCGAACCGCGCTCGCCAGGTCGTGACCGGCGGCTGATGGTCGAACCCGATGTCCGACAGGCTCAGACCGTCGGTGACCTTGCTGATCCCGGCGGTGACACCGCGGACCGGAATCACCGCACGATGGCCGGCGCCGTTCGTGACGTCGGTCACCGTCACCGCGGGCGGCAGCACGTCCCACTCGACGGTGCGGGTCAGGCGGATCGACGGGACGGAGGACTCCTCGCAGACGGTCGGGCAGCTTGTGCCGGTCACGAAGAACGCAGGCTCCAGCTTGACGATCGCCGAGTGCGCTGGAGGTGTCTCGCGGCCGGCGAGGCTCGGCATCGCGCCGTCGATGGTGACGGTCAGCCAGCTCTCCGGCGGCGGTGCGGTGGTCGTCTCCAGCACGACGAGCGTCGGCGCGGGCGGGAATTGCCGCTCGTCCCACGAACCGGCGAGGCGAACAGCGACTGCGTCCGTGCCCGACGTCACGCGGCGGACGGCCGCCACCTTCGCATCGAAGCGCGCGAGCCCTGCCCGATCCGCCAGCCGCCACCGCGCACGAGCGGAGGCCTTCAAGGCGGGCGCGATCCATGCGTGGGGCGTGAGGGCGACGCGCACGTGCGCCGCCACGTCTTCCGGCCGGACCGGCTGGTTGAAACGCAGCGCGATGACGGCCGGACCATCGAAGCGATCGTTTGGTCGATACCACTCGGCCGAGAGCAACCGGACCGTCGGCGTCGTGAAGGTGAGCTCGGTACGGCGTGCCGAGCGCACGGCCGGCCAGGCTCGTCGCCGAGCCGTCGACGCGCACCGTGTAGCGCGTCGCGTACGGCAGCGGCGCCGCGGGCCCCGGCAGCAGGATCAGCGTGTTGGCGCCCGACCAGTAGAACCTTCCGTTCATCGGCGGCGTGAAGCGGATCCACGGCGGCGCCGCGCCCGAAGGCACGGTGCCGGGCGCTACCATCGGCTCGGAAAAGACGAAGCGGATCTGATCGGCGTCGGCGAGCTGAGCCAGCTCGCCGGCCGGGCTGGCGCTCAGAATCCTGAGCGCAGGAGCCTGCCCCGCGCCTGGCAGGATCGCCAGTGCCAACATCGCGACGATGGCGGAGCGCATGACCAGACTCCTCTTATCTCACCGTCACGGTTGCGGCCTGACTGCGCCCGCCGAGCTCCGGCGCGTACATGGCCTCGACCCGCGCGCCCGCGGCTTGAAACGTGCCGGGCGTCGTCGCGCGCACGAGATAGGTGAACTCGTGGCGGCCCGAGGCGAGCCGCGTCGCAAAGGCCTGGACGCGGTCGTCGTGCCGCTCGATATAGTCGAACGTGCCGCGTCGCCACCGGGCCCACCAGTCCGTCTCGCCAGCCGCGTCGCGCGACAGGGCGGACGCGGTCGTCTCGAACCATCGTTCGACGGGCTCGAAACCGGCCGGGACCGGATCGGTCAGCGCGAGATAGCGCCCCTCGCCGCGGATCGTCACCGCAACGCGGACGCGCACGAGATCGCCGGTGCTGAACGACGTCGCCGCCGCGCTCGTGCCGGCCTCTTTGTACGGCTCGTAGTGGCGTTCGACCTGGAAGCCGCGATCCACGGATTGCGGCGCCTCGGGCGCGAACGACTGGAGCCGCGCGGTGTAGTAGACCCGCCCCACGCCCGTGCTCGAGATCGAGAGCGCCGGCGGACGCGTGGCGGCGGCCTGCTTCACCAGATCCCCCATCGTCATCTGCATCTGGCGGGAGACCGTCGATCGGCCGCTGAACGCCACGGTGCCGACGGTTGCCGAGCCGACGGTGACGGTCGAGGTCATCCGCGGCGCAGTGCTTTCGAAGGCGCGGTAGTACGCGACCAGCGCTTCGAGCGCCATCGCGTTCTCGTGCGTCGTGTCCCATCGGACGTTCGTGCGCGCCGCCAGGAGCCAGCGCGCGAGCGGCGCGACGAGCGGCGCGGCGTCTTTGCGCCGTGCGAGGCCGTCGAGCACGACCGCCGTCGCCCGCACGTTCGAATTCCACACCCACGACAGCGCGTCGTCGTCGATCTCCTCGACGTGCGCGCGGTCCGCGTCGATCCGGATCGCGTTCGTCAGACGGCGAACGATGTCCTGATAGCGAGGACCTCGATCGTTGGAGGCTGCAAGCGCGTCGGCCAGATGGGACAGCGCGAACACCGGCAGGCGATCGGCCAGCCCGACGAGCCGCGCGATCTCCGTGGCCGGCGTCCGGCCGAACTCCGCGAGCACCTTCACCGAGAACGCGTGCGACGCCGCCCAGACGGGCCACCACTCGATCTCCGGAGGCGTGTCCGCGACTTCCCGTTCCAGGTAGTCCAGCGCGTCCTCGACCGCCGCGGACTTCAGGGGAACCCGCAGCGTGCCGGCGACCTTCATGACGTGCAGGACGTAGGCGGTCAGGTAGACGGACTCGGCGTTGCACTGGCCGGGCCACAACGTGAACCCGCCGCTCTCGCACTGGTGACCGTAGAGCGCATTCAGCGCGGCCGTGCCCGCGGCGCGGTATTGCCCGGCTGTCCGGCCCGAGAGCGTGAACGCGCCGCCGAGATCGGAGGCGAGCAGCAGCGCGTGCGCACGCGACGCTTTCTGCTCGGCGCACCCGTATGGATACTCGTCGAGATAACGGACGGCCTCACCCAGGCCGACCAGCGCCGTGGACGCCAGGTCGACCGTCAAGCCGCCCATGCCGGGCAGCACGCCCGGCGGCAGCGCGATCGTTTCGGTTGCCGTCCCCGTCGTGTCGCCATACGCCGCCGTTGTCTCCGGCCGCAATGGCTCGCTGACGAGCAGCGGCATCTCGAACGCGTCGGTCTCGGCGCCCAGCGTCACGCCGATCCGGACCCGAGGATTGCCGGCGCCTTTCGCGAGCGCGTCGAACCTCACGGACTCGGAGGCGTTCGGCGCAAGGCGGACCGTCCGAGTCGCGGTGGCCCCCAACTCCAGCGAAGCTGGATCGAGGCTCTGAATCGTGACGATGGCGTCGCCGGCATCCTTGCTGGAATTCGTGACCACGGCGCCGAAGGACGCGCGGTCCCCTTTGCTCAGGAAGCGCGGGAACGAAGGCAGCAGTGTCAGCGGCTTCGTGGCGCGGATCTCGCGCTCGCCGAAGCCGAAGTGCGAGGCCTGGTCGCCGGCGACCGCCATGATCCGATACGTGGTCAGCGAGTCCGGCAGCGTCACCGTCGTCGTCGCGCGGCCGTCGGTGCCAGTCGTCGCCGAGCCGAGCCAGAAGACGAGCGGCCGGAAGTCCTGGCGGATTTCGACACCCGGAGGCCGCTGGAAGAGGCCGTCTTTGGCAAGTACCTCCATGGCTTCGGCGACGCTGGACGACGACGTCTCAATGGTCCGGCTGCCGGCGACAACGCCACCAGGCGGGCCGGTCATCGGCCGCCGGCTCATGAGCCGCTGCCGGTTGTCCCCGGTCGTCACCTGCAGCGCTTTCGGCACGTAGATCGCCTTCAGCACGTCGGGCGTCGTGTATTTAGTGAGAGACAACAATCCGTGATCGATCGCCCACAACGTGACTTCACTCGCCGCGGGCTTCCCGTCGCGCCCGGTCACCGCCACCGACACCGTCACCGGCGCGCGCGGACGGTACTCGTCGCGATCGGCGGACACGTCCACCCGCAGCCGCTTCGACGAGTCGTCCACCGAGAGCTCCGTGTAGCCGACCCGGAAAGACGGCTCACCGGGGTCGGTGCCGTCGGAGCCGGGCTCGGTCGACGTGCGTCCTTTGACGAGCAGCACCGAGACATACACGTTCGGCACGTCGGCTTCGGTGATCGGCACATCAACAGTGTCCTGCGTGGACGTGATGGCAACGGTTCGATGGCTGCGAACACCTTCGCGCTCGACGGTGACGAGCCCCGTGGCGCGCGGCCAGGGCGAATGGACCAGGATGCGCGCTGTCTCGCCCGGCTTCCAGGTCTCGCGCTCCGGCGTCAGCTCGATGCGATTCCCTTCGCTGCGCCACGACGACAGGCCGGGCCCGAGCGCGTAGAAGTCGATCTCGGTCCGCGTCTGCCGGCCATTCGCGTCGCGGGCGATCGCGCGGAGGATGTAGCTGCCGCCCTCGCGCAGCGGAATCGGCACCGGCGTCTCTCCGGCGGCGGTCCGCACGGTCCATTCCCCCGCGGGGATCTCGCGCCGCTCCCAGGTGATCCCTCTCCAGCGATCCGGAGGCCCTGGCACCCACTGCTTGCGGACGAGCGACACGGTCACGGCAACGTCTGCGAGCGCCCTGCCGGAAAGATCGACGGCGACGACGCCGGTCGTCGTCTCGGTCTTCGTCTCCACGAACATCGGCAGCCGCGACATCGCGACGTAGAGCGACGCGGGATGAACGACGAGCTCGGCGCGATTCGCGATGTGCTGGCCGGACACGTCCTCCACGTCGCCCTCGAGCGAGGACCAGTACGCAGCGTCCCTGTCAGGCGACGTCGGCAACGCCACCGTCAGACGGCCATCGACGCCAAGCACGTCGTCGTCGCAGGGAGCTGCGGATCCTCAGGGCGCAGCGGGTCGTACTCGGGCAGGTAGCCCACGACTTACCGGTTTTCGGGATACCGTTCGCGAATGGCTGACGGAACCTGCTGAACCAGCTGTCGCCGGAGCCACCAGCGGACCGGCCGTGTGCCGAGCGCGCCGCCGAACAGGTACTTCGCGTCCACCGTGCCCCGGAGCGTCGAGCCCAGCACGGCGGGATCGCCCGTCAGCGTCGCCTCGACGCGGAAGTCGGGCCGGCGGAATGCGGCCACGAGAAACGTTCCGCCGATCGTGTGTGCGCCCCGAGTGTTCGCCGCAATACCGGCGCGAGACATCAAGACCGAGTAGCGGCCGAGCGCCGTGCCGGCCGGCACGCGCCACGTCCATTCGACGCTGCTCCACGGGCCTACCGTGACCGTTCGCCGGTCGGCCTCCCGAGTGCGATCGTTGACCACGACGACGTCGAGCCTGCTGCCTTCCGGTATCAGCCGCATGCCGCCCGGCGTGTCGTCTCGCACGACCGCCTTGACGTGGACTTCTTCCATCTCCTTGTACACGCCGCGATCCGTGAAGACGCTTCCGCGCAGCACCGCGATGGACTCGTCGCCGTCGTAGTGACCTGTCCGAGGGGCTCACACCGCTATCCCAGTTCGATCCGACGAACGCCGCGTCGCCGGCCTTCTCGGCGGTCACGATGAACGACAGATCCGGAGTGCGGTTCAGGCGTACGGCGGACGCGAGGGCGACGCCGTCGCGGCCGGTCGTCCCGCGCCACCGCGTCTGGTTCGCGCTGTCCACGAGCGCGACGCGGGCATCCGCCACTGGCACGCCCGTATCGAGGCGCGTGACGAACACCAGCGTGGACTGCGGGCTGTCCTTGACGGTGACGCCGAGGTTCGTGACCTGCAGCAGCGAGCCGCGGGGCGTGTTCCCATCGGTTGGTATTGAGCGTGGCAGCACGTCGTTTGGCGCCACGGTTGCCCACACGAGGCCCGTGCCTCCGGGGGACAGCAGGCGACGGATGTCGAGACCGTGAATCTGTACGGCATCGGGCAGCACGCTGAGGGTGCGCGTCTCGCTCCGTGCCGGCGGCCGCAACGAGGAATCTCGCTGCAACGCGCGCAGCCGCGGCATCACGGACGGCAACGCAACCGGCGCCATCCACTGCGTCAGCGACGAGACGTTGCGCGCGTGCACGGGCACGGGCCCGGCCCCGGCTTCCAACACGGCCCCGACGAACGCCGCGAACGGTTGCGCGTACACCGTTTCGACAAATCCCGTCCACGAATAGCCGAGCGTCTGGCCGTCGGCGGCGGTGAGAGTCGGGATCGATCCGCAACCGCCAGGTCCGGGCCGCCGGCTGACGGTCAAAGCCGAGATCATGCAATCCAGCAATGGAGCTCTCTCGCCACACGTTGTGGATGGTGCGTTCGGGAAACAGCGGGCGCTCGGCGCCTCCGTCCGTCACATCAGTGACCGTCACCGCGCGCTGCAGCGCACCCAGCTCGGCGGGGCGCGTCAGCGTGATCGGGTTGGAGAACGTGAAATCGCACCAGACGGTGCAGGCGGTCCCGGCCACGAAGAACGCCGGTTCCATGTGCACGACCGTCGAGTGCGCGGGGCGTGTCTCCCGGCCCTCCGGGCTCGGCATCGTGTCGTCGATCGTGATCGTCAGCCAGGCCTCCGGCGGCGGCGCGTCGATCGTCTCGAGCACGACGCGGGCCGGCTCCGGCGGGAATCGTGTCTCGTTCCACGAACGAGCGACGCGAACACCCAGCGCGTCCGACCTCGCCGTCACGCCTCGAACAGCCGTCACCTTGTCATCGAAGCGCGCGAGCCCTGCCGGATCGGCTTGCCGCCATCGCTCACGGATCTCCGCCGTCACTGCCGGTGCGTTCCATCGGTGCGGAAGGAGCGCGGCGTGCGCGTGCGCCGCGGCATCCTCCGGCCTGACCGGCTGGTTGAACCGCAGCGCGATGACGGCCGGGCCGTCGAAGCGTCCGTTCTGCCGGTACCAATCAGCCGAGAGCAGCTGGACCGGTTGGAGTCGTGAACGTGAGCTCGTACGGAGCGCCGAGCGAACGGCCGGCCACGCTCGCCGCCGATTCGTCGACGCGCACCGTGAAGCGCGTGGCGTACGGCAACGGCGTGCGATCCGTCCGGCGAGAAGATGAGGGTCTTCGTGCCCGACCAGAAGAAGCTGCCGGCCACCGCCGGCGTGATGCGAATCCACGGCGGGGCCGCGCCCGAGAGCACGGTGCCGAGAGGCACCATCGGCTCTGAAAAGACGATGCGGATCTGGCCGGCGTCGGCGAGCTCCGTCAGATCGCCGTCCGGACTCGCGCTCAGAATCGTGAGGGCGCGACCCTGGCTCGCGCCCGGCAGGATCGCCAGGAACAGGATCGCGACGATGGCGAGACCTCTGGCACCGGCCCTGAGCATGCACACTCTCCTCGGGAGGCTTGGACACCGAACGACGGAGGCCGGCCCAGGCGCTGACCACGGAGCCACAGCGCCGAGGAGCGAGTGGGCGAAAGGTTCAGGGAGAATCGTCCGGCTCTATGCGACGCCAGACGGGTCGTGCGGAGAAGCTGGGGAAGAGGCCATTAGTATAAGGCGAAAGGCGCTGCCGCTTGAAATCCGACTCATGAGCAGGCCGCGTGAGCTTCGTGACGGACGCGCCGACCGCCGTCCGGCCGGAAACCGAACGGCGGTCTGATCGCACCCCTTAGCGGTCCTTGATGAAGGTTCCGCTTCGCAGCTCCGTGAGGGCCTGCTGGAGTTGCTCCTTCGTGTTCATGACGATCGGTCCGTACCACGCCACCGGCTCCTCGATTGGCTTGCCGGACACGAGCAGGAACCTGATGCCTTCGTCACCGGCCTGCACCACGACCTCGTCGCCGCGATCGAAGAGCACGAGCGAGCGGTTCCTGGTGTCGTGATCGCGGACGGTGGCCCCGGTCACGATTTCCTCGGTCAGCACGCCCTGAGGATCGGAGGCGTCGCGAAACGACCCGGAGCCCGCAAACACGTACGCGAACGCGTGGCGCGAGGTCTCCACCGCCAGACGCTTCATCCGGCCAGGCGGCACCGACACGTCGAGGTATCGCGGATCGGCGGCGACTCCCTCGATGGGACCTTTCCTGCCCCAGAACTCGCCGCAGATCACCCGGACAGCCGTGCCGTCGTCATCGACGACTTCGGGAATGTCCTTGCCGGTCACGTCCTGGTAGCGGGGCTTCGTCATCTTCAGCGACGAGGGGAGGTTCGCCCAGAGCTGGAAGCCGTGCATGCGGCCGTGCGCATCGCCGCGGGGCATCTCCTGATGGAGAATGCCGCTTCCGGCCGTCATCCACTGCACGTCACCCGCGCCGAGGTTGCCGTGGTTGCCGAGGCTGTCGCCGTGTTCGACCGTTCCGGCGAGCACGTAGGTGATCGTCTCGATGCCGCGGTGAGGATGCCACGGGAACCCGGCGAGATAGTCTTCGGGGTTCTCGTTGCGAAAATCATCGAAGAGCAGGAACGGATCGAATTCCGAGGTGTCGCCGAAGCCGAACGCACGCTGCAGCTTCACGCCGGCGCCCTCGCGCGTTGGCGTCGCCTGCAGCACTTTCCTGATGGGCCGAACCGACATGTTGATGCTCCTTTAGTGGGGGTCAGCCTTGCCGGGGGTCAGGCCTTGAAACTTGAACCACGGCGGACCGGAGCCCGCGTTCAAGATTCAAGACCTGACCCCGGGCCCCCGTCAGCTGGTCCCCGTTCAAGTTTCAAGGCCTGACCCCCCGGCTCTCACGAAGCCACGGGCGTCTGCGCCGGAACACTCCGCAGCGCCAGATTGACCGCGCCGCCGATCGCGCCGACCGCGAGCGTCGCCCAGATCAGCGCCGGCGTCCAGAGCTCGCCAATCCCGAACAGGGCGTCGAGCGAATACGCTCCGAATCCCGTCAATGCCAGCGCCACGGCGCCGGTGCTGTAGAGCAGCGGCAACTCGATCCCGTTCTTCATCGCGAACAACCCGTTGCTCCAGTGGAGGCTGCTCGCCACAATCATCACCGACAGCATGACGGCCGGGCCGACTGGCCCCAACAGGCCTGACACGACGAGCACTCCGCTCGACACTTCGCCGAGCCCGGCCGCGACAGCCAGCACACGGCCGGGGCGGAACCCCAGCGAGTCGAAAAAGTTGCCCGTCCCGGCGATTCCGTAGCCGCCAAACCACCCGAAGAGCTTCTGCGCGCCGTGCGCGGCCATGACGCTCCCGAAAACCAGCCGCGCGATGAGTAATCCTGTGTCCATAGCGATTCACCTTCCTTCTGGTGACTTACTATACTAAATATAGTAACTAAATGTCAAGAAGTAGATTGTGAATGCGTAGGCGATCCTGCTATCCTGATGACGTGGCAAAGGATACGGCCCGGCACACGCCCGAGCTCTGCTCGCGGTTCCACCGCGCCAGCGAGCTGATCGGCCGCCGCTGGACCGGCGCGATCATTTTCGTGCTCCTCAAGTCACGCTGCCGGTTCGCGACGCTGCGCATGGCCATCCCCGACATCACGGACCGGATGCTCAGCGAACGCCTTCAGGAGCTCGAGCAGGAAGGGATCGTCGAGCGGACGGTCGTTCCGGAGACGCCCGTCCGCGTCGAGTACACGCTCACGAAAAAGGGCCGCGCGCTCGCCGCCGCGATGGACGCGATCGCGGAGTGGGCGCACAAGTGGATTCCGGCCGAAGAGCCTGCCGCGGCGCCGCGACGCCGCAAGTCGGCCGGCTGACCGAATTACGCCCCGTCACGCGTGGAGACGGCCGGCAGGCCGCTCACTTCGCCCGCGCCAGATTGAAGAAACCCGTCGCGTGCGCGCTCGTGTAGAAGCCGATGAACTCGCTGTTCGTCGCACGGCCCACCCAGTCGAAGACGCCCCCGTCCTTCGCGCCGAGATCGACCGTGCCGGTGAACAGGACGACGCCGCCGGACAGGCGCCCGTTCATGCTGATCTTGTACTTGTAAGGACGGCCGCAGTCGCCCTCGAACGTCGCGACCCAGACGTCGCCGTTGTTCACGACGTCGGCATCGAGCTGCTTGCACACTTCTTTCGGCTGCGCCGTCGCCTGCGCGGGGTTGAAGCTGCTCCAGGTGCCCGACCACTTGCCGGTGATGTCCGGCGGGCCCTGCGGTCCGCGCCCGCGCTGGCCCTGCGCTTCCGCAGTCGCGATCCCGGCGGCCACGACGAGCGCCAGCAGCCATCCGGCCTTCATCAAGCCACCCGCATTCCTTCCCAACGCCGTCGTCCCCGGTCTCGCCATCGTCCACCTCCATAGACCATCGCCCAGCATAAGCGACGGTGTGCTCCAGACTACGTCAGGTGGCAGCCTTCGCACGTCGCCAGCCTTCGCTCGCCGTCAAGTAAGCAAAGGAGCCTGCCGAGCCGAAGCTCGCCGTTTTAGGCGAGCGAAGGCTGGAGGCGCGGGAGGGAATGGCGGGGCCGTACATACCGGGGTCAGACCCCAGCCTGCCCTGAGCGAGCGCTTCGGACCACGCGAGTCGAAGGGTCGTCGTGTTTCACACTGATCGCAGATTCTGCAACCATCCACCGTTTCACGTTGGCCGGCTAGTGCATCAGCGCGCGCTCGAGGACGGTCGGCAGCTGGAGAGGCGCGGGCTCCTCGGCTATCGGCATCTGGCTGAGGAACGCACCGGGCGTCTTCCCTCCGATGCCTCCGAGCATCACGAAGTAGAGGATCACCACGATTCCCCAGACGGCGGCCAGCGCGCCGCTGGCGGACTCGAGCAGAGCGTGCGGGTGGACGCCGCACGTCCACGCCGTGACCTGGATCAGCACGGCCAGAAGCGTGAGCAGCACCGACGCGTCGATCGACGCCGCTACGGTCCGCCGCGTCATGCCCGTCCATCCGGCCGTGTTTGCCGCCAGCCACTTCGTGGCGGACGGGACGAGGTCGTTGAGCGCGGTCAGCCACGCCGGGTCACTCAGACGTGCGCTCTCGCGCAAGGCAGGAAACGGATCCTGAGCAGGAGGCAGGCGCTCGGCGAGCTCCCGGACCGCTTCCTCAGGATCGAGACCGACGGCCGAAGCGAACGCGCGGATATAGGATCTCGCATACAGGCCGCCCGGCAGCTCGGCAAAACGGCCCTCGTCGATCTTGTCGATGATGGGGCCGCTCAGCAGCGTCCGGGCCGCGAGCTGGGACAGGCCCATGCCGCGCTGCACGCGGGCGAGGTGGAGAGGATTGTCTGCGAAGTACACGGTCTGACTCCCTTCTTGAACGCCTATCGGCACGACGCGGCCCGGCCCACACCTGAGCCGTATCGGGGATCGCGATCGCGTTGATTTCGGAGCAAAACGGAGAAAAGTACTCACTGTGGCTACTATCACGCTGGACGATCTGCGCCGCTTCGCCGTCGCGCGCAGCCTTTTCGCGCCGACCTCGCTGCAGGGTGCCCTCGACCGGCTGGGGTTCGTGCAGGCCGACCCCATCCGTGCCCCGGCACGCGCGCAGGACCTGACGCTCCGTCACCGCGTCAAGGGTTACCAGGCGGGCGATCTGGAACGCCGCTATCCGACGCTCGACGTCCACGAGGACTTCTTCGTCAACTATGGGTTCGTCACCAGCGCCGTGCAGAGCCTGATGCACCCGCGGCAGCGCGCCTCGGGCTGGCCGGCCAGCCGCACGAAACGCGTGCAGAGCCTCCTCGAATTCGTGCGCGAGCAGGGCGCCGTGCACCCGCGCGTGGTGGACGCGCGTTTCGCGCACGGCCGCGTGACGAACTACTGGGGAGGTTCGTCGAGCGCCACGACGCGTCTGCTGGACCAGATGCACTACCAGGGCCTGCTTCGCATCGTGGGGCGCGAGAGCGGCATTCGCCTCTACTCCGCACACGAACACGCGCCCGGCCCCACCGGCCCCGACGCACGGCGCGCGCGCGTCGACGCCCTCGTCGACGTCGTGGTACGGAAGTACGCGCCGCTGCCGCGCGCAAGCCTCGCCGGGCTCGTGAGCCGGCTCCGCTACAGCGTGCCGCAGTGGCAGCGCGACCTGAAGGCCGCGTTCGGGCGGGCGTTGCCGCGACTGGCACACGCACGCGTCGACGGCGTCGATTGGTACTGGCCCGCGAAGGAGCGCGTCAGGCGCGAGGCGACGCCTGACGTCGTGCGCCTGTTGACGCCCTTCGATCCCGTTGTCTGGGACCGCCGGCGCTTTGCGCTGCTCTGGGGCTGGGACTACCGCTTCGAGGCCTACACTCCGGCGCCGAAGCGGAAGCTTGGCTACTACGCGCTGCCGCTCCTCTGGGGCGACCAGGTGATCGGCTGGGGCAACGTGTCGGTCGCGCAGGGGCAGTTGCGATGGGACGTGGGCTACACGGCGTCGCAGCCGCCATCGAACCCCGCCTTCGCGCGCGAGCTCGAGGCGGAGTTGGATCGCCTGCGGCGGTTCCTCGGGCTCACGACGAATCCCTAACTACGCCTTGATGAAGGCCAGCAGATCGGTGTTGACCTGGTCTTTGTTGATCGTGCACATGCCGTGCGAGAGCCCGGGATAGACCTTCAGCGTGGAGCCTTTGACCAGCGTCGACGACAGCATCGCCGACGCGCCAATCGGCACGATCTGGTCGTCGTCGCCGTGGAGGATCAGCGTCGGCACGTCGAATTTCTCGAGATCCGCGGTGAAGTCCGTCTCCGAGAACGCCTTGATGCAGTCGAGCGCGCTCTTGTGTCCGGCCTGCATCCCTTGAAGCCAGAACGAGTCCTTCACGCCCTGCGACACCTTGGCGCCGGGCCGGTTCGCGCCGTAGAACGGCTCGGTGAGATCCTTGAAGAACTGCGAGCGATCCGCGAGGACCCCCGCGCGGATGCCGTCGAACACCTCCATCGGCAGTCCGCCCGGGTTGGCGGGCGTCTTCAGCATGAGCGGTGGCACGGCGCCAATCAGCACGGCCTTCGCGACGCGCGCCGTGCCGTGACGGCCGATGTACCGCGCGACTTCACCTCCTCCGGTGGAGTGACCCACATGCACCGCGTTCCGGAGGTCCAGCGCCTGGACGAGCGCGGCCAGGTCGTCGGCATAGGTGTCCATCTCGTTGCCGTTCCACGGCTGACTCGATCGTCCGTGGCCGCGGCGGTCGTGGGCGATGCATCGGTAACCGCGCGCCGCCAGGAACACCATCTGGTCGTCCCACGCGTCCGCGGTGAGCGGCCATCCGTGGCTGAAGACGATCGGCTGCCCCTGACCCCAGTCCTTGTAGTAAATCTGCGTGCCGTCCCGCGTGGTGACGATGTTCGTACGCGAGCCGGCCGCTTGTGCTCCGGATCCTTCTCTGCTCATGGCTTGCTCCTTCGTCGTACACGACAGTAGCGTGCACGAACGATAGCTCCCGCGTACGGCGCACGCATCACCCCAGAGAGGGTTTCTGCGCTACCACGGGCAGGACATGTCCGGCTAACACGATCGTGGTACAGGCGATCGGCGCGCACTCACGTCGCACCGCGCGTAGGGGCCTCGGCGCTTCGCGCCTCGGTGGGGCCGGCTTACTTCGGGCCGCGGGTCCGCCGGACGAGCGTGGCGATCGAGGCGACGAGCTCGCCCGGGTCAACCGGCTTGGCCAGGTGCATTTCGAAGCCGCTTCGCAGCGCCTTCGTGCGATCCTCCGATCGCGCGAACGCCGTGAGGGCCGCGGCCGGCACATCGCGGACATGGGGACTTGTCGAAGCGCGGATGCGCGCGATCAGCTCGAACCCGTCCATCTCGGGCATGCCGAGATCCACGACGAGCACATGCGGGCGCACCGCTTCGATGCGCTCCAGCACGGCGAGCGGAGAGGCGACAGTCGTGACCTCCGCGCCCGCCGCCTCGAGCACGACACGCAGCAACGTGAGGGCATCGTCTTCGTCGTCGACCGCCAGCACCCGGATCCCACTCAGGTCGCCGAGTCCGGCCAGCGCTTCCATTCGTTCGGTGCGCGGATGCTCGCGCCGCGCGTCCAACGCTTCCGGATGCACGATCATCAGCGGCAGCCGTACGCGGAACGTCGCGCCCTCGCCTTCGCCCCCGCTGGAGGCCATCACGGTGCCGCCGTGCATCTCGACGATGTGCCGGACGATCGCGAGCCCCAGACCGAGCCCGCCGGTCTTGCGGGTTGTCCCTCCCTCGCCCTGCCGGAATCGCTCGAAGACATACGGCAGGAAGTCCGGACGGATGCCGACACCGGTATCGCTGACGACGACTTCGACGTGCGAGTTCACCCGTTCCAATCGCACGTGGACGCGACCGCCCTTCGGCGTGAACTTCACCGCATTGGTCAGCAGGTTCCACACGACCTGCTGCAGGCGATCGGGATCGCCGGAGACGGGACCCACGCGCGGATCGATGATGGTCTGCAGGCGCACGCTTTTCGCGTCCGCGGCAGGCTGAACGGTGGCCACGGCGTTGTCCACGATCAACGGCAGCTCCACGGGCTGCACGTCCAGCCGGATCTTCCCCGCGACGATCCGGGAGACATCGAGGACGTCTTCGACGATCTGCGTCAGCCACGTCGCGTTCCGTTCGAGTGTTTCGAGGCCGCGGGCCGCCTTCTCGCCGGAGAGAATGCCGCCGCGCAGAAGCCGCGAGTATCCGACAATCGCATTGAGCGGCGTCCGCAACTCGTGCGAGAGCACGGCGAGAAACTCGTCCTTGATCCGGTTGGCATCCTGCGCCTCCAGGTACAGGCGGGAGTTCTCGAGCGACAACGAGGCCCATCCGGCAATTCCCTCTGCCAGCCGCTCGTGCTTGTTCGGTGAACACGCCGGCGCGGGAATGGCCGAAGAACAGCCCGCCCAGGACGTCGCCGTAGATGCCTTTCACCGGAACGGCCAGGTAGCTGCGTACGGGCAAGGTGCCCGGCGGGGACTCCAAAGTGCAGGTCGTTGGTTCCGAAGCGGGGATCCCGCGTCACATCGTCCAGCCGGACCGTCCCCTCGCCTCGAAACGAGAGCCGGGAGACGCTCGTCGCATGCGGCTGCGCATCACTCTTCAGCGCGTCCCTGGGCACCCCCGACAGCGCGGACAGCATGCGGAGTTCGCCCGACGGCGTATCACGCACGTGGTAAAAAAATGCGCCGAACTCCGCGTGCGTCAGATCCGTCGCGGTGTCGATTACCTTCTGGACGATGACGTCGCGCTCCAGCGTGGACGCCAGGGCGGCGCCAACCTCGCCCAGTTTTTCGTTGATCGCGGCCTGCTCTTGCGCGGCGGCCAGCAGGCGGGAGCGCTCGGTGATGTCCCGGGCGATCTTGGAGGCGCCGATGATGGTCCCGGAGGCGTCGCGGATCGGTGAGACGGTCAACGAGATCCACTTGAGGGCGCCGTCCTTCCGCACGCGAACCGTCTCGTAGTGATCGACCATCTCGCCGGCCCGAATCTTGGCGAGCACCGTGTCTTCCTCGCCCTGCAGGTCGTCCGGAATGAGCATCCGAATCGATCGCCCGATCGCTTCCTCCGGGGTGTAGCCGAACATCCGTTCCGCCGCGGGATTCCAGGACGTGATGATGCTGTCGAGGCTCTTGGTGACGATCGCGTCGTCCGATGATTCGATCACGGCGGCGAGCCGCCCGGCGGCCGCGTCGGCGCGCTTTCGCTCCGTGATGTCGCGGGCAATCTTCGACGCGCCGATCACCGTGCCGGCGTCGTCATGAATCGGCGAGACGGTCAGCGAAATCGGGACGAACGAGCCATCCTTGCGCAGACGGATCGTCTCGAAGTGTGCGACCGTCTCCCCCGCCCGGATGCGAGCCAGGACCGCGTCTTCCTCGGTCTGCCGATCCGCGGGAATGATCATCCGAATGGACTTGCCCACCGCCTCGGCCGCGGGGTAGCCGAACATCCGTTCCGCTGCCCGGTTCCAGGTCCTGATGATGCCGTTCAGATCCTTGCTGACGATGGCGTCGTCGGACGATTCAACGACCTTCGAGAGATGGCGGGCGGTGAGGTCGTCAGGCGTCGCGTGCGGCATGTGAGATTCGGCAGTAGGTCGACGCGCGGGGCTGGGCGCAAACCGCGAACTGCAACTTGCAAGTATACAGAGCCAGATTCATGGCGGAGCCAGCGGATTTCAGCTCAGCCGCACAGCCGCGTGAGTGGGCGATGGAGGGGCCTGCTACTCGTGCCGCAGAGTGGCGATGGGATCGATGCGTGCGGCGCGCACCGCGGGGATCGACGCCGCAAGTGCACAGGCCGTCACGATGCAGAGGAGGCTCGCGGCGTACGCCGGGGGGTCGAAGACATGGACGATGCCGCCGATCCGCGCGGCGACAGGCGTCGACACGAACACGGTTGCGAGACCCCACGCCAAGGCGCCGCCGGCGGCGAGGCCGACCGCGACCACACGCAGCGATTGCCACAGCACCAGCCGCGTGACGTTGGCCGTGGTCGCGCCGAGCGCGAGGCGCACCCCAATCTCCTTCCTGCGCTGCTCGACGAGGTACGACAGCACGCTGTAGATGCCCGACAGGGTCAGGAGGAGCGCCAGCCCGCCGAGTAGAACCGTGAGCCAGAAGGCGACCTGCAAGGGGTATGTCTCGAGCCTGCCCAGCGTCCGCAGCGTCATCACCATGCCCAGGTTGGGGTCGATCGCCGTCAGGCGTTCGAGCAACGCGCGACGCGCCAGCTCGGGATCGCCGTGGACGCGCACGATGAGGCTCGTCTTGACCTTCTCGGGGCCGGTCGGAACGTACACGCCCGCTTCCGCGTATCCGGCGATTCGAAAGCCGGCCACGTCGCGAACGACGCCCACGACGACCAACGTCTGCGACGGCAGCGGAGACTCGTCCCGCCGGGTTTCCGAGCTCGGATCCGGCTCGAGGCGCAGCACCTGGCCGACGGCGTCGCCATTCGGCCAGATCTGCCTCGCCGTGGACTCGGAGATCACGGCGACGGCTGCGTTCGAGCTCGCGTCGGCGCGCGTGAAGACGCGGCCTCGCGACACGCCGATGTCGAGCACGCTGAAGTACTCAGGAGAGACAAACCGATAGGCGAGCGTCGACTTGACCGGACTGCCGGCCGGCGTGGCTTCAGCGAAGGCGGGCGATCCGGACGCGATCCGCGGCGGGCTGAGCGGCTCCGGGAACGAGGCTGCCACGGCCTGCACGGACGGTTGACCGGTCACCGCTGCGACCATCGCGGCGCGTGACGGCTCGTTGAGGATTTCGACGAAGACGGTGTCGGCCGTACGCAAGCCGGGATCGACGGTCGAGGCGTGCCAGGCGCTGCGGAGGAAGACGGCGGCGCAGATGAGGAGCACGGTCGAGGCGGTCACCTGCACGACGATGAGCGCGTTGCGCGCGCGGCCTGGGCGGGCGTCCCGGGTGAGCTCGCCGCGCGCCGCGCGGACCAGATCGACTCGCGTGGCCTGCAGGGACGGCACGAGCGCGAAAAGAAGAGTCGAGACGATGGCGGCGAACACCAGGAACACGGGCACGCGCCAATCCGCGCCGGGCGCGGAGAGACTGACCATCTCGGCGAACTCCGGCGGCATCGTGCCGAGGAGCACGGAGACCGTCGCTTCGAGGATCACACGCGAGATGACGAACGCGCACGCGGCCGCCGCGAGCGCGAGCAGCAGGCTCTCGGTGAGCAACTGCCGGACGACGCGCCCGCGTGAGGCGCCGAGCGACAGACGGATCCCGATCTCGCGCTGGCGCGCGACGGCGCGCGCCAGGAGGAGGTTGGCCACATTCGCACAGCCAATCATCAGGATGAGCCCGAACGCAAAGAACAGCGGGGAGAACCCAAGCAGCACGCCGGGCGAGAGCGGTATGGCGGTGCCCCTCTGCTGGAGCCTGATGCGCGGCGGGCCGGAACCGTTCGAATTCGCCGAACCACCGCCGGAGGCCCAGACGTTGAGCCCCGCCAGAGCCGTCCGCTCCGACAGCCCTGGCTTCAGCCGGCCGATGACGTCGATGCCGACGCGTGTGTTCGCGTCCGGCCAGCCAGGGTCGAAACTGGGCGACGAGCGACAGCGGCGCCCAGTAGTCGGGCGCGGCAAACGAGAGCCCGCGAAATCCTTCCGGCGTCACGCCGACAATCTCGTAGCGGAACCCTTTGACGAGCACACTGCGGCCGACGACATTCCGGTCGCCGGCAAACAACCGCATCCAGCCGCTGTGGCTGAGCACAATCACCGGCCGCCCTGGCCGCGTGTCGTCGGCGGGCGTCATCGTGCGCCCGAGCGCCGCGTCCACGCCAACCACCTGGAAGAAGTTGCCGGTGACGATGTGGCCTTCCATCATGCGGCCGTCGATGCGCGACGTGACGTCGAACAGCACGGCGAAGGCATCGGAGAAGACGGCGGTCTCGCGGCGGAGCGCCTCGAACTCCTGCAGCGTGAAGCGGGCGCGGTCCGAGCCGCCGGACCGGGGACGCTCCACGGCGAAGAGCGCGCCGGGGTCCCGCACGGCATCGACGCGGAAGACGAAGTGGTTGAAGATCGTGAAGACCGCGGCGACGAGTCCCAGGCCGAGCGCCACGGTGCCGGCGATGGTGAGCGCGACCGTGGGCGCGCGGACGAAGCCGCGGACCGCATAGGCGGCGTCCCGCAGGCACGTCTCGATGAAGACGGTCCCACGGGCATCGCGGCACTGCCTCCGCCGCGACCGCCGCCGAGCCGAACCGCGCCCTCGCCCGCGCACGGGCGTCGTCCGGGCTCAAACCTGCCGCCACGTGCTTGCGCGTCTCCATCTCGAGATGGAACTCGAGCTCGTCGTGGAGCTCGCGCTCGGCGCGGCGCCGGGCCAGGAGGGCACGAACGCGGAGGCGAAGATCGCGCAGGGTCATCGGCTTACGTCAGGCCAGCTTCATCACACGGCCGATCGCCGTGGTCATGCGCTCCCATTCGCCCGCCGCGATCGTCAGCTGCCGGCGGCCGCCGGCGGTGAGCCGGTAGAACTTGGCGCGGCGTCCCAGCTCCGACACGCCCCACTCCGCTTCGATCCACGACTGGTGCTCGAGACGGTGGAGCGCCGGGTAGAGCGATCCCTGGTTGACCTGCAGCACGTCCTGCGAGATCTGCTGGATCCGCTCCGAGATCGCCCACCCGTGCATCGTTCCGGCCTGAAGCGTCCGGAGGATCAGGAGGTCGAGCGTGCCCTGGAGGATGTCGGGTGCCGCGTGTCGAGTCATTGGTGTCGAATGACGACACTAACCGGTGTTGGTGTCGAATGTCAACACCAGAGCCGGCTTTGTTACTCCGTCGCGAGGGCGCTGACCGGATCGATCTTCGTGACGCGACAGGCCGGCAGGAAGCTCGCGAACAGGCTCGCCGAGGCCAGCGCGACGAGCACCGTCACGAGCACGACCGGGTCGCGCGGGTCGACGTGATAGAGGACCGGCTGGAGCAAGCCGGACGCCAGGAGCGCGATGCCCAGGCCGAGGAACAGGCCAATCGCCAGGTGGAAGAGGCTCTTGCGCATGACGAGCAGGATCAGCTGCGCCCCCGGCGCGCCGAGCGCCGAGCGGACGCCCATTTCGCGCGTCCGCTGCGTGACGGCGAACGACATCACGCCGTAGAGGCCGGCCGCCGCGAGAAACAGCGCGCAGATGCCGAACGCCATGAAGAACGTGCCGAACACGGTGTAGAACCACGTCTGCCGGTCGATGACCGCGCGCATCGTGCTGATCTCGTAGATCGCGAGGTTGGGATCGAGCGACGTCACCGCCGAGCGAATCAGCGGGGTCATGCCGGCGGCTCGCCGCGCGTGCGCACGGCGATGCGGACGCCGTTGGCGACGTCGCTCTGCGCGATCGGAATGTAGTAGCCGACCGGGCTCGCGTTGTTGTTGCCGATGCCCTCCATGAGGAGATCCGGCACGACGCCGACGATCGTCAGCCACGGTTCCTTCGAATTCGGGCGGATGCGTTTCATCTGGCGGCCGATCGCGTCCACGTTCGGGAAGTGCGTCCGCGCGAACGACTCGTTGACGATCGCGACCGGCTGGCTGGTCGCGACGTCGGCGGGCGTGAACTCGCGTCCGCTCAGCAACGGCGTCTGGAACGTCTCGAAGTACCCGGCCGTCACGATGCCCTCGCGCGCGAGCGGATAGTCGGCGTTCTGCGGGTAGGCCTTGCCTTCAATCTGCACCGGGATCGAGCCGTTGCCGGCCGCCGGCAGGCCGTCCGACAGCGTCGCCGCTTCGACGCCCGGGACCGCCTGCAGCTGCGGCAGCAGCTGTTCGAAGAAGCGGATGCTGGCCGCCGAGTCCGGGTAGTCCGCGAGCGGCAGATCGACGCGCGCGGTCAGGACGTTCTCGATCGCAAACGGCATCTGCACGTTCTTCAGCTGGACGACGCTCTTGATCATCAGGCCCGCGGCGATCAGCAGGCCGCACGACACGGCCAGCTCCGCGACGACAAGGCCGCTGCTGAACTTGCCGAGGCGGGCGCTGGTCGAGGATCGGCTGTCGTCCTTCAGCACCGCGCCCGCGCTCACCCGCGCCGCGTGCATCGCCGGCAGCGCGCCGGCGAACAGGCTGGCGAGGACGATGAGCCCCAGTCACGAACAGCATCACGCGGTAGTCCAGCTCGAACGTGACCCAGAACGGCGGCGGGTTCACCGAAAGCGCCTGCGTGAACCAGCTGCATGCCGAAGAAGCTCAGGACGATGCCGAGGCCCCCGCCGATGACGGCGAGCACGAGCACTTCGGTCAGGTGCTGCCGCACGACCCGCGACCGTGCGGCGCCGAGCGCCATGCGCACGGCGACCTCGCGCTGGCGCAGCGACGCGCGCGCGACGAGCAGGTTGGACACGTTCACGCACGCGATGAGCAGCACCCCGATGCCCGCGCCGAGCATCGTGTAGAGCAGCGCGTAGATCTCCGGTCCGAAAATGGTCTTCGCGTACGGCATCACGTCGGCGCCGACGCCGCGATTGGTCGCCGGGAACTCGCGCTCGAGTTGTGCCGCGATGGTCGCCGCCTGCGATCGGGCCTGCGCGATGCTCACGCCGGGTTTCAACCGCGCGATCACGAAATAGCTCGGCCCGTCGCCCCTCGGCTTCGCCAGCGGATCGATCGAGAGCGGGATCCACAACACCTCTTGGATCGGAAACCCGAACTTCTCGGGCATCACGCCGATGACGGTGTGCGGCACGCCGTTGGCGCGGATGGTCTTCCCGACGATGTCGCGGCGAGCTGCCGTACCGATCCCGCCAGAGGTCGTGACTCAGCAGCACGATGGCCTCGGCGCCGGGCCGATCGTCGCCGTCGCGGAAGCCGCGGCCCAGGATGGGCTGGACGCCGAGCGCCTCGAACGCGCCGACCGTGAGCTGGCCGCCGCTGAATCGCTCCGGCCGCCCTTCCTCCGTGGACAGGTTGAGCGGCGCGAACCCGAACGCGCCGAATTTCTCGAACGACGTCTGCCGCGCCTGCCAGACCGCCAGGTCCTGCACGCTGATGGGCTGGCGGGGCTGGTTCTGGGAAGCTTTCGTCGCGACCAGGGAGACGACGCGATCGGCGTCAGGGAACGGCAGGCCCTTGAACAGCCCGCCGTTGACGACGCAGAAGACCGTCGTGCCGAGGCCGATGCCCAGGCCGAGCGTCAGAATGGCGACCAGCGACAGCGTCGGGTACTTGACGAGCATCCGGACGCCGGAGCGCAGGTCGGTCCAGAAGTAGTTCATCCTTATCAAGACGTTACACCCGGTCGTGATGTTCGCGGCGAAATACGGATGCGGCAGCGAGTCGCCGGTCGTCGGTGCCGGTCCGGTCTGTAGCGGGCAGATCGAGCCTCGCACCGAATCCGACGAACCCGTCGATCGCCTGCCAATACATCACCGGATTCACCACGTGCAGATCGTTGTGGTCGGCACGCGGAATCGTGATCAGCGTCTTTCGGCCGGCCGGCGCGAGGTCGAACACGCGTTTGCCGGCCGCGTACGGGATGATCGAATCGGCGTCGCCGTGGATGACGAGCAGCGGCCGCTCGTATCGTTCGATGAACCTCGAGGTGGGAAATCGGTACGACGAAAACACGGATCAGCAGCTGCATCACCGGGTTCCCGGCAAAGACCGCTCGCGTGTCCGGAAAGGGACTCTCCAGCACGAGGGCATCGGAGGCGCCGCGTGACGCGGCCGATGCCGCCGCGGCGCTGCCGAGCGATCGGCCCCAGTAGATCACGGGACTGCCGGGGCGCCGGAGACGCTCGTTGAAGAGGCGCACCGCCGCGTCCGCATCCCGATACACGCCACGCTCGGTCGGACGGCCCGTGCTGTCGCCGTATCCACGGTAATCGACCGCCAGGACGCTGAAGCCACGCCGCCGCAGCTCGACGACGACGTCGAGCCACATCGAGAGGTTGCCGCCGTTGCCGTGGAAGAAGAGGACCTGGGCGGACGGTTCCGGATGCTCGAGCCACCACGCGTGGAGCGTCTCGCCGTCGTCGGTGGGAATCCGCAGATCGACGAACGGCTGGCGCGCGGACGCGGGCGTCTCCTGCACGCCGCGCGTGGGAAAGAACGCCATCCGCGGCTCGAGCCACCAGACGAGAATCTTCAAGCCCGACGGCGGCGAGCCCCACGAGGAGCAAGGCGCGCATCGACGCGATGGTATCGCGGACCCATTCTTGATCTTTAGAACTCTCGAACGTTCGAACCTTAGAACTTTAGAACTTTAGAACTTTCTCCCGATCAGCGTCTGCCGCGGCGGATGAAGCGCGCGACGCGCCACACGCGCCTGGCCCACCGTTTTTCCCAGGGACTGCGACTGGGCGGTTCCGGCGCGTGCCGCAACAACGGGGAATCGGCCGGCGCGGTCGAGGCCACGACGACCGTCCTGCGCCGCTCGAGGAGGAATGAGTCCCGGAAGTCGTCGTGATCGGGCAGCGTGTCCACGCGGTACACGAACGGGAAGCCGGCGCGGTACAACATCTTGATCAGGGCCGGCTCCGAGACGACCAGCACGCTGTCCTGCAGCGCCTGATCGCGGCCGCCCGGCTCGTCGAGGAGCACGGCGGTCGTCCCCGCGCCCGGCATGACGACCGATTCGACGATCAGCAGCTGGCCGGTCAGGGCGCGCAGGTTGCGGACCGCGGCGAACGGGTTCTCGAGGTGGTACAACAGCCCGACGCACAGGACGACGTCGAACGTGCCGAGCTGGCGCAGCGATCGGTTCTCGACGTCGTGCACGACGCAGGTGACGCCCGGCAGGCGCCGCTGCGCTTCCGCGACGTTTTCGGCGCGCCCGTCCGTCGCGACCACCCGCAGCCCGAGCTCCTGGAGATAGGACGAGAAGTAGCCCACCCCGCAGCCGACATCGACCGCCGTCTTGTATCCGTGGGCGGCGATGAGCGGCCGCAGCAGGCCGTCGAGCCACGCCTTGCGCGCCTCGGTGAAACGCGTGGCGTGCGGCATGTCGAAGACGATCGGCTGGTCCATCGGCCTCACGGTAACACTTGATCGGCCTCAGGCCTCGGGTCTCGGGTTTCTGGTCTGTCTCTTTGGTCTTTGGTCTCTGGTCTTTGGTCTTTAGAACCAAGAAAGACAAACCTCTGCCCTACGTTGGGAGTTGGTCTTTTTTGGGAAGTTGATCCGATTCGAACGCCTGTGTCATCGCAGGCCGCGCAGCTTCGTGGCATCCATCGCCCACATACCGCGGCCGTACGTCGAAATGACGATGACGTGGTCGCGGGGCTGATACTGCAGGTCCGAAACCTGGACCGACGGCAGGTTCCCTCCCAGCACGTGCCACCGGCGGCCGCCGTCCACGGAAACGAACGCGCCGAAATCGGTCCCCGCGTAGAGGACGTTCGGGTCGCCCGGATCCTCTCGGATCACGTTGACCGGGCCCGCCGGGATGTTGTTGACGATGCTCGTCAGCGTTTTGCCGTAGTCGGCCGACTTGTAGATGTAGGGCGCGAAGTCGTCGTCTTCGCGGCCGCGCTGGGTGATGTAGACCGTCGCGTCCGCGTGCTGGGAAGGCACGACGCGCGAGATCCATTTCCGGATGCGCAGCCCGGCGGTCAACTCGGTCCACTGCTTCCCGTCGTCCACCGTCAGGTGCAGGCGGCCGTCGTCGGTGCCCGCGTAGAGGACGCCACGTTTCCTCGGCGATTCGGCGAGCGCGGACACGGTCTGGTAGGGAATCTCGCTCGAGCTCCGGCGCAGCATCCTGGACGCGTCGTTGTCGGTGAGGTCGGCGCTGATCTTCTCCCAGGCCGCACCGCGATCGATCGAGCGGAAGACGTACTGGAAGCCGGCGTAGATGGTGCTCGCGTGGTGCGGCGAGACGAGAATCGGCGCCATCCACTGCGCGCGGAGGTTCTCGTCCGGGGGACGGATGCGCGTGCTGCGCTGCGGGCCGCCGCGGCCTGCCGGCGGTCCCGCGCCGGCCCCGCGCGCGTCGGCCTGGCCGGCACCGCGGCCGCGCGGCGGCGCCGGGATGCTGAGGTCCTCGCGCGTGAAGTTTCCGTAGAAGCCGTGCGAGTAGATGATGTTCGGGTTCTCGTGATCGACGGCCTGGTACGAGCCTTCGCCGCCGGGCGCGCTGGTCCATTCCACCGCGGGAATCTTCTCGCGCCCTCCGCTGACGTCGACTTTGCCGCGGCGGCTGCCGACGTCCTGGATGGAGCCGTAAGCCCACGGCGGGCTGCTGGCGTCGAGCGTGACGTTGTAGAACTGCGCGCCGCCGGCCGAGACGGCGAACTTCCACGTGACGCCCGCATCGGCCGAAAGGTAGATGCCGCCGTCGTTCACGTTGTAGAGCACCGACGAATTCGCGGGGTCGATCCAGAGGCCGTGGTGGTCGACGTGCATGCCGCGAAGGACCGTGAACGTCTTGCCGGCGTCGCGCGACACGTTCAGCGAGAGGCCCATGGTGTAGATGGTCGACTCGTCTTTCGGATCGACGCGAATCTGACCGAACACCCACCCGTAGGTGCCCGAATGACCGGACATGAAGTCGTTCGATTCGGACACCTTGCGCCACGTGGCGCCCTTGTCGTCCGTGCGATACACCTCGGCCGCCTTGATCCGCGCTTCCTGGATCGGGCGGGCATAGGCGTCCCGCTCGCCGTCACGCGGGGGCCGGCCGGGCTCGTAGTTGTCGACCAGCGCGTAGAGCACCGACGGGTTCGAGCGCGAGATGTCGATACCGATGCGGCCGCGAAACGGCGCCGCCGGAAGCCCCGTGTTGATCTCCGTCCAGCTGTTGCCGCCATCGGTCGTCTTCCAGATGCCCCCCTCGTTGTAGCCCGGCTCGACGCGGGGATCGCTCCACTTGCGGCGCACCCGCTGCCACATGGAGGCGTAGAGCGTGTTGGGATTGGCGGGATCCATGACGAGATCGATCGCGCCGGTGCGCGGGCTGCGGTAGAACACCTTCTTCCACGTGCGGCCGCCGTCGGTCGTCCTGAAGACGCCGCGCTCCTCGTTGTCCGTCCACTCGTGCCCGGACGCCGCGACGAACACCGTGTCGGCGCTCGTCGGATGCACGATCACCCGGGCAATCGTCTGGGTGTCGGAGAGTCCCATGTGCGCGAACGTGCGGCCGGCGTCGGTTGACTTGTAGATGCCGACGCCGGGCATCGAGGCGCGAAAGATGTTGGCCTCGCCGGTGCCGACCCACAGGACGTCCGGGTTCGAAGGGGCCACGGCGAGATCGCCGATGCTCGTCGAGGCATACCCGTCGAAGATCGAGGTCCAGGTCACGCCGTTGTCGTCCGTCTGCCAGACACCGCTGGTGGCGTACCCGGCGTAGATGCGGCGCGATGGTCCGCGGTCGGCGACCGCGACGTCGGTCGCCCGGCCGCTGATGTTCGTCGGACCGAGGTACTGCCACGGGACGCCTGCGTACGGAGAGGACCGCGCCATCGACCGGTAGGTGTCGTACGCCGTGCGGAGGTATTCGGCGTCGGCCCGGCGCGGGCCCTGCGCGCCCGGCCCGCCGGCGAGCGCGGCGGCGACGGCCAGCCCGGCCGCAACGGTCGCGATTCTCGAAGTCCGCTGGCGCATCTGACCTCCTGGTAGCGTTCGCCGCACAGCCCGGGGAGTGAGTGAGATGATATCCTTCGCGACCGTGCGGTACAAAGAAAAGCCCGGGATCGACTCGATCGAGGAATGATCGGTCTCGTCGTGTTCGATCTGGACGGGACGCTCGTCGATTCGAGCGCCGACATCGCCAACGCGGCCAACGCGCTGCTCGAGGCGCTCGGCGGCGCGCCCCTGCCTGCCGCCGCCATCGTCGACATGGTCGGCGACGGAGCGCCGCTGCTCGTGCGGCGCGCGCTGGCGGCCGCGTCACTCGACCCCGACACGCCGGGCGCGCTCGACCGCTTTCTCGCGCTCTACGATTCGAGCCTGCTCGTGCACACGGCGCCGTACGACGGCATGGTCGAGGCGCTGACGTGGATCGGCGAACGGGTGCCGATGTCGGTGCTGACGAACAAGCCCACTCGACCGACGGCCCTGATGCTCGACGGCCTCGCTCTCCGCCATCACTTCCGCGACGTCGTCGGCGGCGACACGGCGTTCGGGCGCAAGCCGGAGCCGGCGGGCCTGCTGCACCTGGTGTCCGCGGCCGGCGTCCTGCCAGAGCACACGCTGATGGTCGGGGATTCGCCGATGGATATGGCGACCGCGCGCAGCGCCGGCACGCGCGTCTGCCTCGCTCGGTACGGCTTCGGATTCCGGTTCAGCCCGGCCGATTTCCGTGGGGACGAGCTGTTCGCGGATTCGGCGGCGGGGCTGGTGGATCTGCTGCGCCCCGAGCTCGAGAGATAACGGAGGAGTCCCCTCCGCTCCCTCTCATCGAGCCAGGTACCTCTTCCTTTCGCGCTCGGGAAATTTCTCGATCGCGTAGCGCAGCATTGTCCGTGGCATCCGCCGGTAGCGGTCGGTCAGGAAGCGGCGCTCGGCGGCCCCGTCGCGGTTGCCGACTTCCCGGAGCATCCAGCCGACCGCTTTGTGAATGAGGTCGTGCGGATCGTCGAGCAGGATGTCCGCGATGCGGAAGGTCTCGTCGAACTCGCCGCGCTTGATGAAGTGGAACGTCGCGATGATCGCGATGCGCCGCTCCCAGAGCGACGAAGACTTCGCCAGTTTGCGCAGCGGCGCCCGGCTTCTGGCGTAGAGATATCCGCCGGCAATCTGCGCGGCCGACGCGTCCACGAGATCCCAGCTGTTGATGAACGCGGTGTGCGAGAGGTACAGGTCGTAGATCGCCCGCTGGCCTGCGTCGTCCGCGCGTGGGAAGGCGTCCACGAGCAGGAGCAGCGCCAGCGATCGCTCCTCGTGAACGGCGGAGCGCAGCAGCGTGCGGATCACGTCGAGGCCGGCGCCCCGGCACTCCCTGCAGACCGCCCGCATCGCCGGAACCCGAACGCCCACGAAGATGTCGCCCTCGCCGTACTGGCCGGGCCCGGTCTTGAAGAAGCGCTGCAGGACCGCCACGCTCGAGGCATCGGCGTGCGCCATCAGACGCCGGCGAATGCCGGAGGCCGTCAGGAGCGTGGAGGGCATCGATCCAAGTTCTAACGTTTAAGGTTCAACGTTGCGGCGGCGTATCCCGCAACTGAAAACTGCGAACGGGGGAAAGTTTGGAACTTTGAACTTTAGATCTTTGATCGTTAGAACTTTGAAGCTATATTCACCATCATGAAAACCATCGGGCTCATCGGCGCCGGACACATCGGAAGCCAGGTCGCGAGGCTTGCGGTGGCGAACGGGTATCGGGTCGTGATCAGCAACTCGCGCGGCCCGGAGACGCTGGCGGAGCTCGTCGCCGAGCTCGGGCCGAACGCGCGCGCGGCGACCTCGACGGACGCCGCACAAGCCGGGGACATCGTCGTGGTCACCGTGCCGCTCAAGAACTACCGTGACGTGCCCGTCGAGCCCCTGGCGGGCAAGATCGTGATCGACACCAACAACTACTACCCGCAGCGGGACGGGCACATCCCGGAGCTCGACAACGAGTCGACGACCACCGCCGAGCTCCTGCAGGCGCACCTGCCGACGTCGAAGGTCGTCAAGGCGTTCAACCATATTTACGCCGCGCAACTCACGACCGACGGGAAGCCGGCCGGATCGGAGAACCGCCGCGCGCTGGTCATCGCCGGCGACGACCCCGCGGCGAAGGCCACCGTGACGAGCCTGCTCGACCAGTTCGGCTTCGACACGGTCGACGCCGGACCGCTGAAGGAAGGCTGGCGCATCCAGCGCGACACCCCGGGCTACGGCCCCCGTCGCACCGCGGAGGAGCTCCGGAAGGATCTCGCGGCGGCCAAACGCTACGCCGATCAGTAGGTTGAACAGGAGATCAGGAGATTAGAAGTTTTGTGTATTTTTGTGTATTTCTCCTGACCTCCTGGCCTCCTGTTCATATCTCTTGATCTCTACCGCTCGTACGACTCCCGCCGCGCCGACGGCGACTGCCTGATCAGGAACTTCTCGGGATCGGCCCAGAAGCTCGCGCGCAGATCGGCGAGGCTCGCGGCCCCGCCGTAGCTGATCGACGAGCACACGTGCTTGATCATGTCGCGGACGATGGTGCGCGCGGAGCCGCGGGCGGGGACGCTGATCTCCATTCCCTCTGCGCCGATGGCCTCGAGCTCCACCTTGTCGGCGTCCTCGACGTCCAGCCGGTCGCGGATGGCCTCGAGCGACGCCATCCCGCGCAGGACCTTGAACGGGACCTTCACCGTCTTCTGCGACTCGGGCAGCACGACGGACTTGTGGACGACTTCTCCGGGCGCCTCCTCGGTGCCGGCGAAGGCGCTGCCGAGCATCGTGCAGTCGCCCCCGAACAGCAGCGCCTCGACCAGGCTGCCGTGCCGCTTGATCCCGCCGTCGGCGATGACGGCCACGTCCGAGCCGCCGACGGCGAGCCGGCATTCGACGAGCGCCTGCACCTGCGGCACGCCGAAGCTCGTCGTCATCCGCGTGGTGCAGCCGCCGCCGGGACCGATCCCGACCTTGACGCCGTCGGCGCCGGCGTCGAGCAGGAACCGCGCGCCCTCGGCCGTCGCGACGTTGCCGGCAATCATCTCCGCGTCGCCGAAGCGCTTCCTGAACTGGGCGATCGCGCGCTCCATCACGACCGAGTGGCCGTGCGCGATGTCGATGACGAGGACGTCCACTTCCGCGCGAATCAGCTCGGCGGCGCGCTCGAGATAGTCGCCGGTGGCCCCGATCGCCGCGCCGACCCGCAATCGCCCGCGGCTGTCGCGCGTGGCGAACGGCATGCGGCGGTGCTTCAGCAGGTCGCTCGCGGTGATGAGGCCGATCAGCACGCCGGCGTCGTCGACGAGCGGCAGCTTCTTGACCTTCCGCTCGATCATGATGCGCTCGGCGGCCTCCGGCTCGAGCGGCCCCTCGTGCACGACGAGCTGGCCGGCGGGGGTCATGCGATCCGAGACGCGGGAGCCGCGCCGGCTGACGAACCGCATGTCGCGCTCGGTGAGCAGCCCGGCGAGGCGCTTGCGGCCGTCCACGACGACGAGCGTGCCGACGCGCGAGCGCGCCATCAGCGCGGCGGCTTCGTCGAGCGGCGCGTCCGGCGCGATGCTCCAGGGATCGGTGATGACGCCGTGCTGCGTGCGCTTGACGATCCCGACCTCGCGTACCTGCGGTTCGATCTCGCCCGGCCGGAAGCCCCGGTCGATGATGCCGATGCCTCCCTCTTCCGCCTGGACGATCGCCATCGGCGCGCGCGTGACGGTGTCCATGTTCGCCGAGACGATGGGCCGCTTGAGCGTGATGCGGCGCGAGAGACGGGAGGACAGGTCGATGGCGGCCGGATCGCGCCGCTCGAGCACGCTGCGCTGCGGCGAGAGGATGAAGTCGTCGAACGTGCAGCCGCGCACGAGCTCGAGCACCCGGCGGCCCACGGCCGCGTCGATGGGCGGAAATGCGGACATAGCTTCATACTAACGAATAACCGAGAACCAAGAACCGAGAACCAAGAACGGAAGTATGCCGTTACGAGAGATCGAGCAATCCCTGCGTGAGCGCCTGGCGGGCACGCTTCCTGGCATCGAGGCGCAGATGCGCTTCGCGCCGGAGCTGTTGCGCGAAGCGTGGCGCACGGGCGTCTTTCCGGCCGAGTCGCGCGCGGCGGCCGCGCTCCTGCTGCTGTATCCCCACGCGTCCGGCGCCGCCCTCCCGTTGACGGTGCGTGCGAGCGGGCTCGCCCGCCACGCCGGGCAGATCAGCCTGCCGGGCGGCGCGACGGAGCCCGGCGAAACGCTCGCGCAGGCGGCGCTTCGCGAGGCCGCCGAAGAAATCGGCGTCGATCCGTCGGAGGTGCGGGTGCTGGGAGCGCTGACGCCGGTGCACGTGCTGGTGAGCGGCTTCACGCTGCACCCGATCGTCGGGATTGCCGACCGCCGGCCGGACTTCCGCGCGGCGCCAGACGAGGTCCAGGAGATCCTCGAGGTGTCGCTGCTCGATCTCCGCGACGCCTCGCGAATCCGGCAGGGCACCAGGATTCGCGAAGGCGTCGCGGTCGAGTATCCCTACTTCGACCTCCTCGGGCACCAGGTGTGGGGGGCCACCGCCATGGTGCTCGGCGAGTTCATCTGCCTGCTCGACGCCGGGCCGGCGTGATGTGGCGCCGGCCTTCAGGCCAGCCCGGAGGGGCGACCTGAAGGTCGGCTCTACTTCCCCGGCTGCGGGACGATGCGGATGTACGGGCGCGGCGACTTCCAGCCGGCCGGATACGTCTTCTTCGCATCCTCGTCGGACACCGAGCCCGCGATGATCACGTCGTCGCCCTGCTTCCAGTTGGCCGGCGTCGCGACCTTGTGCTTGGCGGTGAGCTGCAGCGAATCGATCACCCGCAGCACTTCGTCGAAGTTCCGGCCGGTCGTCATCGGATACGCGATGAGCAGCTTGACCTTCTTGTCCGGCCCGATCACGAACACGTTGCGCACGGTCTGGTTGTCGGCCGCCGTCCGCCCGTCGCACGAGCCTTCCAGCGTCGCGGGCAGCATCCCGTAGAGCTTCGACACCTTCAGATCGGTGTCGCCGATCATCGGGTAGTTCGGCGCGTGCCCCTGTGTCTCCTTGATGTCGTTGGACCACCTCTTGTGGCTCTCGACGGGGTCCACGCTCAGGCCGATCACCTTCACGTTCCGCTTGTCGAACTCCGGCTTGATCCTGGCCATGTACCCGAGCTCGGTGGTGCACACCGGCGTGAAGTCCTTCGGGTGCGAGAACATCACCGCCCACGAGTCGCCCAGCCACTCATGGAAATCGGATATGGCCTTCGGTCGTCTCGGCCTCGAAATCCGGAGCCACTTCCCCTAGTTGCAACGCCATTATTACCTCCTCGAATTCATCAAAATACTCCAAAAGCCCGCCGGGCGTCCAAGCCAACCCGCCTGTCGAGACTGAACGGGCATTCTGAAATACGGCCGCAACCGCTTTCGACGTCCGCAGGTCCGAATTGCGGTTCGTCCGGTAGAATCGCGGGCGATGAGAGGCCTGCTTGGCTGCGCGGTCGTCCTCGCACTCTCGGCCTGCTCGGCGCACACGCCACCAGCCGCCCCCCCGGTCCGCGCACCCGTTCCGGCGCTCGAGTTCCTGGGCGAGCTCACTGTCGAACCGGTCGCGGCCGGGCACCTGCTGGCGACGGCGCGGTTCGGCGGCATTTCCGGCGTGGTGCTGGACCCGTCGACGGGAGACCTGCTCGGCATCTGCGACGAGGGCGGGCCCAACCGCGTGTTCGTGTTCCGGCCCGAGATCGCGGCGCGTCCGTTCCACATCGACCTGAGGGCCTACTTCCCGCTGCCGCTCGGTGCGGGAGCACCCGAGCGGATCGACCCCGAGGGGCTCGCGATGACGCGCGCGGGCCGGTTGTTCATCGCGTCGGAAGGCTTCGGACGAGTGGAGCCGCGTGTGCCTCCGGCAATCGTCGAGTTCACGCGGCGCGCGGACTACGCCGGCCAGCTCGCGATCCCGTCGAAGTTCATCCCTCCCGCCACCGGGCCGCTGACGCACGGCGTGCGCGCGAACGCCGCGTTCGAAAGCCTCACGCTGACGCCCGACGAGCAGCGCCTTTTTACCGCGACCGAGACGGCGCTGGCGCAGGACGGCGAACCCGCCGATGCCCGGCACGGGACGGTGGCCCGGATCCTCGAGTACAAGGCCAACAGCGGATCGTTCGAGCCGCGCGGCGAATTCGCGTATCCGGTCGATCCGCTGCCGACGGCTCCCTTCACCCCGGGTATCTTCATCAGCGGCCTGGTCGAGCTGCTGGCCCTCGGCGACAGCGAGCTGCTGTCCCTGGAACGCGCGTATGTCGAGGAAGCGGGCGGCGAGCACAACATGAACCGCATCCGCATCTTCCACACCTCGATCGCCGGCGCCACCGACATCTCGCCGTTCGACTCGCTGCGCGGACGGGATGACGTCAGGCCGGCCAGGAAAACGCTCGTCCTCGATCTGGCCGACGTCCGCGGCCTCTCCCCGGCGGTCCCGGGCCTCGAGAACTTCGAGGGCATGGGATTCGGACCGCCGCTGCCCGACGGCAGCCGCACGCTTCTCCTCGTCAGCGACGACAATTTCAGCCGGCGCCAGCGGACCACATTCCTCCTGTTCCGGCTGAGAGAGCGATAGGGAAGCTTCCCGCTTCCCGCTTCCCGCTTCCGGAATCCGCGCGACGTTCCGGGGATTGGAGTGCTAGCTCGACCGTTTTCGGAGTATGCTCCGGGCTCATCTCGACTACCTGTCTCTCAACCCGCGGGATTCCTCCCGCAGTCGGAGGTTGTATGAAGACCAGCACAGGCCGCAGCTGGCTCGCGCTAGCCGTCTGCGGGTGGATTCTATTCACGGTTCCTCCGTCACTCGCGTTCAAGCCGCGTTACCACGACGAGTTCACCCGTCAGGCGCTGCGGGACATCACGCGCACGATCGATGGACACACGCTCAAGTTCACCGCAAGAGCGATTCAGCAAATCGTCGACAACAACAAGAATCAGGACGACGGCTGGTGCCTCCCGCCTTTCGGCTCGCCGAGCCCGCCCTTCTCGATCTCGGCGAACCACTTCGACGGCGAGGAGCTGCAACCGGCTTCCGCGTTGCTCAAGCAGCGCATTGACGACGCGAAGGCGCGACTGCTGCAGGCGCGCGCCGACGGTGAGGGCGCGCGGCGGTTGCTCGGCCAGGCGCTGCACGCGACACAGGATTACTACGCGCATTCGAATCGCGCGGAATCGGGCGGCGGTGTCGACGATCGTCTTGGCGTGAGCACGTTCAGCGCCGTCGGCGCCGGCGTCGCCACGTGTCAGCCTCCACCGAACACCGGAACCTACGTCGCGTTCCCCGGATTGACGTCAGGGTATTGGTTTGGATGTACCGGCTCGGACGACGCCCAACTCCCGGCAAACAAGTGCTACCACGGCCTCGACGGGTTCCCGGGATTCAACCACGCGGGCACGAACAAGGATCATGACGGCCGGCCGAATTTCGGCGCGGCGAGCGGCCTGGCCCGCGATTCAACCCTCGCGGTCATCAATCGCCTGCTCGACGCCGATGGCGTGCGAAACAATCTGAAGGCCACGGCTGCGCTCATGGGCGTCACGACCCTGGCCTTTGTCGTCGACGATACGGGCAGCATGAGCGCGGACATCGCGGGCGTGCGGAGCATCGTCAACGCACTCGTGACGGCGGCGGAAGCGGCGGGCGAAACCCCCGAGTACCTGCTCGTGCGTTTCGGCGACCCGGACATCGGTGAGCCGTTCGTCACGACAGATGCCGCGGCGTTTCGCGCCCAAGTCAATTCGCTGAGCGCCGGCGGGGGCGGGGATTGCCCGGAGCTGTCGCAGGGCGCGTTGTTGAAAGCGGTCGGCGAGAGCCTGCCCGATTCGGCCATGTTCCTGTTCAGCGACGCCAGCGCAAAGGATGCCGGACTGGGCGGCGCGGTCAATGCGCTCGCGCAGGATCGCAACATCCGTATTTCACCGATCTTGACCGGAAGTTGTTCCCCTATCGACCCCGTCTACAAGCGGAACGCGGCCGAAACCGGTGGACAACTGTTTGTCATCGAGCGGGGCCAGGTCCAGTTGCTGACCCCGCTCGTGATCCCGCAAGTGACGGGCGATTTCGAACCACTGCTGCTGGCCAGCGGCGTGCTCGCCAGCGGCCCGAGTGAGTTCACGGTTGCGATCGACAGCACGGTCAGCCGCGCGGTGTTCTCGGCATCGGTTGATTCGCTCGCCGCCGCCACGTTGATTCGCCCTGATGGAACCGCGGTTGCCGCAGGCGATCCCGGCGTGTCGAACCTGAACCTCTCGCAGTTTGGCGTGGCGACGGGCCGCATCGTGACGATCGATTCACCGGCCGCCGGCACGTGGACACTCAGGGTGCAGGGCACCGGTGAATACTCGGTTGCGGCGCAGGGCAATACGGACTTGTTTGTCGAGACCTTCCAGTTCGTGCAGCTCGGCAACCCGAAACATCCCGGCTTCTTCTCCGTTGGCGGACAGCCGCTCGCCGGACAGGAGGTCACCGCGCTCGCGCGCGTGGGCGGGCCGGTCGACGGCCCGACCTTCGAAGCGATTGGGATGGACGCCGCGCATCTCGGCGACCTGCCTCTCACCACCGGGCACCCGGATGCCGACGAGGCCGACTACACCGGCTCGTTCGATCTGCCGGGCTCGGCGTTCCGTGTGCTGGTGCGCGGCACAGACCTGCTCGGCTTCGGAGTCCAACGCGTCGTCCCGAAGCTGATTCGACCGCAGGTCGCGCGCGTCGTCGTCGACTTGCTATCGGTGCCCGACAGGATTCCGATCAACGTCACGACGACGCTCCGCTTCTCGGTGCTCAACGTCGGTCCGACGGCCACCTTTGACATCACGGCGCGCGACGACCGCGGCTTCGTTCGCAGGGTCGCGCCGGCGAGCGTCGTGATCGATCAGAACAGCGCGGCCGGCATCGAGGTCGACGTCCTGCCGCCGGCAACGACGCCCGATGGCACGACCGATCGTGTCACGGTGCTCGCGACGGTGCGTGGACAGCCGCTGCTGTCCAACAGCGCGACGGTCGATCTCGTCGTGCGCAGCAACGCCGCGCCAAGCTGTGATGCGGCCGTGGCGGACGTGACGGAGATCTGGCCGCCAAATGGCCGCTTCGTGCCGGTGACGATCAGCGGGGTCACCGATCCGGACGGCGACGCCGTCGGCGTCGTCGTCAGCGAAGTCCGCCAGGATGAGCAGCCGCAATTCAGGAAGCCAGGCGACATCTGTGGCGACGCGCTCGGCATCGGGACGAGCGCGATCTCGCTGGCCGCCAGACGCGACGGCAGCGGTGACGGCCGCGTCTATCATCTGTTCATGCAGGGAAGCGATGGTCGCGGAGGCAGCTGTCAAAAGACCATCACGGTGTGCGTGCCACATGATCGGGGCAAGAACAGCTGCGTCGATCAGGGCCCGCTGTTCGACTCGTCGAGCTCCTGCAAATAGGAGACGAGTGACATGCATCGAGCCAGCAGCGTAGGGTGGGCGGTTGCGATTGTGGCCACGTCACTGGTGGCTGCGTACGCATTCGACGCGGCCGGCCTTCAGTGGCCGGCGCGCGCCGCGTTGGCGCCCGTCTACCCTATGCTGCTGGTCGTTGTCGGCATCGCAGGAGGATTTCATGGCGCCTCCGGCGACACGCGGTGGATGGTCGTCACGGCTCTGGTTTCGGTGGTCGTGTGGTGGGCGGTGATTGCCGGTTGGCGACGCTGGCGATCACCCGCGCGAGCGTGAAGAAGAGCTAGAGTCTGATGCAAGATGCCCTCAGGCGCGCCGCGTAGTTCGAATCCCGGTTTCCCAGCCAGCCTTCGCGCACGCTTCGCGTGAGCTACGGCTAGGCAGGCTGTGTCAGCGTCAGGACCCTCACCTGCCTGGCACGCGCGAACGACCCGACACGCGAAGGCTGTCTCGCCGAAGCGACGCCGAAGTCATCGTCAGTTTCGAAGGCGTCGCGGAGGCGGACCACACCGCGTCGCACTTTCCGCAATCCTCTCGCTTCCTTGGTACGCAGACCTTCACGCAGCCTGTTTGAGAGGCCGGATCCAGGAACTGGGAACGGTAGCTGGTAGCTGACAGCCTGAAGCTAATACAATGGAGTTTTGTGTGAGGGGTGTCGAATGCATGCACGCGTCGTGGAAGCCATCAACCGGCAGATCAACTCCGAGCTGAGCGCGTCGTACTCGTATCTCGCGATGTCGGCGTTCTGTGAGCGGCTGAAATTTACCGGGGCGGCCCGCTGGCTCCGGCTGCAGAGCCAGGAAGAGTACATGCACGCGATGAAGCTCTTCGACTTCGTCCTGGCTCGCGACGAGAACGTCGATCTGGTCGCCATCGAGCGCCCGCGCATCGCCTTCAACACCGTCGCCGACGTGTTCGTTGCCGCGCTCGAGCAGGAGCAGGAGGTCAGCCGGCAGATCGACTCGCTCTATGAAATTGCATTTGCGGAAAAGGCGTTTGCCGCCGTGGCCGAGCTCCAGTGGTTCCTGACCGAGCAGGTGGAAGAAGAAAAAACCGGCCGCGAGATCGTCGCGCGATTCAAGATGGTCGGCAGCGATCCCGCGTCCCTTCTCGACCTCGACCGCGAGCTCGGCACCCGCTCGACCGCCGGGGAAGATGCCGGCCAGGAGCGCGCGGCGAAGTAGAATCGATCCATGACACGACTGACGGTCCTGATAGTTCTCGCCTGCTGCGCCACCGGCTGCACCAGCTCAACCGATCCCGCGGGGCCGCGAGAAGCGCCCGCCGCCTCATCCGCTCCCGTGGTGCCGCTCGCCGCGCTGCCGAAGGTAGACCAGCAGGGGATTCTCGAGCACGTCAAGGTGCTCTCGTCCGACGAATACGAAGGGCGCAGGCCCGGGACCAACGGCGAGCCCCTCACGGTCAAGTACCTCGAGGATCAGTTCAAGAAGCTGGGGCTGAAGCCGGGGAACCCCGACGGCACCTTCGTGCAGAAAGTGCCGCTCGTCGGCATCCTCGGGAAGGAAGCCAAACCGCTCACCATCACCAAAGGCACCCAGAAGCGCACCCTCAAGTGGTCTGACGATGTGGTCGCCTGGACGAAGCGCGTCGGGGACGGCGCCTCGATTGACGCATCCGACGTCGTCTTCGCCGGCTACGGCGTCGTGGCGCCGGAGTTCAACTGGGACGACTTCAAGGACGTGGACGTCAAGGGCAAGACGATCGTCGTCCTCGTCAACGATCCCGCGGTCCCCGACCCCGCCGACCCCGCCAGGCTCGATCCGAAGACGTTCGGCGGAAAGGCCATGACGTACTACGGCCGCTGGACCTACAAATTCGAGGAAGGCGCGCGAAAGGGAGCCGCGGGGATTCTCATCGTGCACGAAGAGGAACCAGCCGGCTATCCCTTCTCGGTCGTCCAGGGGAACCTCGGGGAGAAGTTCGACCTCATCACGCCCGACAAGAACGCCGGGCGCGCGGCGATCGAAGGCTGGATCACGCTCGACGCCGCGAAGAAGCTCCTGGCGATGGGCGGACAGGACTTCGACGCGTTGAAGAAACAGGCGATGACCCGCGAGTTCAAGCCGGTGCCGCTCGGCGTCAAGGCGTCGTTCGCGGTCCGGAACACCCTCCGCACGATCGACTCACAGAACGTCGTCGCCAGGCTCGAAGGGAGCGACGCGCGGACGAGGGACGAGTATGTCGTGTACTCCGCGCACTGGGATCACCTGGGCGTCTGCGCGCCGGCGGCTGACGGCGACAACATCTGCAACGGCGCGCTCGACAACGCGACCGGCGTCGGGACGGTCCTCGAAATCGCGCGCGCCTTCACGCAGGTCCAGCCGCCGCCGAAGCGATCCATCCTCTTCCTGATGGTGACGGCCGAAGAGCAGGGGCTGCTCGGCTCGCAGTACCTACTCGATCAACCCCCTCTACCCGCTCAACAAGACCGTCGCCAACATCAACATCGACGGCGTCAACCAATGGGGGCGCACGAAGGATCTGACCCTGATCGGGATGGGGGCGTCGGACCTCGACGATTACGCCCTCGCGGCCGCCCGCGAGCAGGGACGCACGCTGTCGCCGGATCCGGAGCCGGAGAAAGGCTTCTACTACCGGTCGGATCACTTCCATTTCGCGAAGCAGGGGGTCCCCGCGCTCGATCCGGATTCAGGCGTGGACTTCGCCGGCAAGAGCGCCGACTACAGCAAGACGAAGCGCGACGAGTACAACAAGAACGACTATCACGGGCCGTCCGACGAGATAAAGCCGGACTGGGATCTCTCGGGCGCCGCCGAGGACGCGCAGCTGCTCATGGCCGTCGGCTACCGCGTTGCCAACGCGGCCAAGTTCCCGGAGTGGAAGCCGGGCAACGAGTTCAAGGCGAAGCGGGAAGAGTCATTGAAGAAATAACGAAATCTCCTAATCTCCTGTTCAAAGACAAACGTAAGAGCTCTTGAACTCAGGAAGGATCACATGCCATACCCCGAACATCTGATCGCGCCGATGCGTGGTGAAATGACCGAAATGGGTGCGCGCGAGCTGCGCACGGTCGAAGCCGTCGACGAAGTCGTGAAGAAGAGCAGCGGCGTCGTGATGCTGGTCGTCAACTCCGTGTGCGGGTGCGCCGCCGGGAAGGCACGGCCGGGGATGGCGAAAGCGCTCCAGCACGCGAACCGGCCCGATGTGCTCGCGACGGTGTTCGCCGGCGCCGACATCGCGGCCACCGATCGCGCGCGCCAGTACTTCACCGGCTACGCGCCGTCGTCGCCCTCAATCGGCCTCCTCCGGGACGGGAAGCTGCTCTATATGATGGAGCGCAGCCAGATCGAGACGCGCAGCGCCGACATGATCGCGGCGGAGCTCACGCAGGCGTTCGATAAATACTGCGCGAAGCAGACTGCGTAGGTCGCGGCTATCTCTCTTTAGGGTCTTCCAGGTAGGTATAGCCGTGCAGGCCTTCTTCGTAGAACTCGAGGAGCCGGCCTGATTCCTCGTAGCTGATCCGTCCCTCGCGCACCGCGACTTCGACGTCCTGCCGGAGCTTGCGGACGAGGCTGTCGGCGTCGAACTCGACGTAGTCGAGCACCTCTTTGACCGTGTCCCCCTTGATGACCGCGTCGAGCACGACGCTGCCGTGCTCGTCGAGGCTGACGTGGACCGCGTGCGTGTCGCCAAAGAGGTTGTGGAGGTCGCCGAGGATCTCCTGGTAGGCGCCGATCAGGAACACCCCCAGATAGTACGGATCGCCGTTGACCGTGTGCAGCGGCAGCGTCCGCTTGACGTCGCGGCGGTCGATGAACTGGTCGATCTTCCCGTCCGAATCGCAGGTGATGTCGCCGAGGACCGCGTGGTGCGTCGGCGCCTCGTTCAGGCGGTGGATCGGCATCACCGGAAACAGCTGCTTGATCGCCCAACTGTCCGGACACGACTGGAACAGGGAGAAGTTGCAGAAATACGTGTCGGCCATCGTGTCGTCGAGCCCCTGCAGGTCCTCCGGCACGTCGTCCATCTGCGCGACGAGCTTCTTGAGCTTGACCAGGATGGCCCAGTAGAGGTTCTCGGCCTGGCAGCGCTGCTCGAGCGGCATGTAGCCGCCGGTGAACAGGTTGAGCGCCATGTCGAGCGCCTGCTGCGCGTCGTGGTAGCTCTCGAGCGCGTTGCGGCTCGAGAGGTTCGTAAAGGTCTCGAGCAGGTCGATGACGGGCTGCTCCGCTTCGTCCGGCTTGATCGAGTCCGGGATCTTCTCTTCGCCGAAGGCCGACACGCCGAGCACGTTGAAGATGAGGGCGCTGTGGTACGCCACGATCGCGCGGCCGCTCTCGGACACGATCGTCGGATGCTTCACGCCCGCGTCGTCGCACACGGTCTGGATGTGATAGACGACGTCGTTGGCGTATTCCTCGAGGGTGTAGTTGACGCTCGACTCGAAGTTGGTCTGCGACCCGTCGTAGTCGACGCCGAGCCCGCCGCCGACGTCCAGGTACTGCAGGCCCGCGCCCGACTTCGACAGCTCGGTGTAGATCCTGGCCGCCTCGTTGAGGGCGCCCTTGACGATGCGGATGTTCGGAATCTGGCTGCCCAGGTGGAAGTGCAGCAGCTTGAAGCAGTCCTGCATGCCCAGCACCTTGAGCTCATCCAGGCCGCGCAGCACTTCCGTCACCGTCAGCCCGAACTTCGACCGGTAGCCGCCCGAGCCCTGCCATCGGCCGCCGCCGCGGGCGGCCAGCTTGACGCGCATCCCGATCTGGGGCCGCACGCCGACCTTCTCCGCATATTTGAGGATCAGGCCGAGCTCGGTGTACTTCTCGACGACCGGGATGACGTTGCGCCCGATCTTCTGGGCCAGCATCGCCATCTCGATGAACTCGGCGTCCTTGAAGCCGTTGCAGATGATCGGCGTGTCGTTGTACGCCGTGGCGGCGACGGCCAGCAGCTCCGGCTTGGAGCCCGCCTCCAGCCCGAAGCCGTACTCGCGGCCGAAATCGAGCACTTCCTCGACCACCTGGCGCTGCTGGTTGACCTTGATCGGGTAGACGCAGACGTAGCGGCCCTGGTACTGGTGCTGCGAGATGGCCGTGCGGAAGGCGTTGTGAATGTCGCCGACGCGGTGCCGCAGGATGTCGCGGAACCGGATGAGCACCGGCAGCTGGATCCCGCGGAGCATGAGGTGATCGGTGAGCTGTTTGAGGTCGATCGAGCGGGCCGGATCCTTCGTCGGGTGCACGAGCATGTGGCCCGACGAGGAAATCGAAAAATAGCCCTTGCCCCAGCGCTCCACCTCGTAGAGCTCAGTGGCATCGGTGACAGTGAAGGCGCCTCCGGCCTGCCAGCTGCGCTGACCACGAGTCGTAGAGCTACTCACGCGAACATGATACACGGTAGGCGCTCGCTTCGCTCGCGTAAAGGCGGCCTGCCCTGAGCGGCGCACGGATCGCGCGAGTCGAAGGGCTCGCTCCGCTCGCCGTAGGGGCGCAGGGGCCTCGGCGCTTCGCGCCTCGGTAGGGGCCGCGTGCTCGCTTCGCACACGCGGTAGGGCGCTCGCTTCGCTCGCGTAGAGGCGCACTCGCTGCGCTCGTGCGTAGGGGCCTCGGCGCTGCGCGCCTCGGTAGGGCCGCTCGCTTCGCTCGCGTAGGGGCTCGGCTGACTGCGCGCCGCCGGTAGGCCGCTCGCTGCGCTCGCGGCCCGAGGTCACGAAGGTCGGGCCATCCGTCCAGCGAACGCTTGTCGTGCCCCACCGAGGCGCGCAGCGCCGAGGCCCCGACGGCGAGCGGAGCGAGCCGCCCTACCGCGAGCGAAGCGAGCGGCCCTACCGGCGAGCGCCAGCGAGCCGGCCCTCCGAGAATCCGGATCCGTTTGTTCGGATTCGGGCGCGTACATGCCCGGTTTCGGGATTCTCGCCGGTCCCGGCGTCGTGACGAACCGTGGGACAAGCGGTCCCCTTGCTGGGCCGAATAGCACGAATGAGCGGACGAACCGCCAGATCTGCCATTTGCGGCGCGGCGCGCGTGCCGCTGGCCGGGCGAATGCATTGAAAACAGGGGCAATTCGGCAAGACGAAACGGCCGCGCGATACGTCTAACCGTCAACATTCCCCTGACACCGGCGGGAGGTCCGCGATCACCATATGAAACCGCCCGCAGATCGGCGACTCGACGCGCAGGGGTCCGGGATCGACCTTCCGGCGCCCGCACGCCCGCGCTACGGGCTCAGGTGGCCGCACGTGTTGGTGGTCGCGACGATCCTCGGGGCGGTCTCGTCGGTGCTCGCGTGGCAGTTCACGCTGGCGGTCGGGAGGCCCGAGACGCACTGGAAGACGCTCGTCATCCTGAACGGCACTTACTGGTACGTCTGGGCGATCTTCACCCCCGCGATTGTGTGGCTGTCGCAGCACTTCAGGTTCGAGCGGAAGGGGCTCATCCGTGCGGTCCTGATTCACCTGCCGTCGGTCGCCCTGTTCTCGCTCGCGCATATCGCCGCGATGGCCACCGCGCTGTGGTGGCTCGCGGTCGTGGACGGACGGCCGTTCAACTGGCTGGCGGAGTTCAAGGCATCGGCGCTCAAGAACTTCGACTGGGAGATGATGACGTACTGGGCGATTGCCGGGCTCAGCCACGCCGTCCTCTACTACCGCGAGTCGCGCGACCGCGCGATCCGCGCCTCGCAGCTCGAGACCCGGCTGATCGCCGCGCAGATGGCCGCGCTCCGGCAGCAGCTCCAGCCGCACTTCCTCTTCAATACGCTGCACGCGATCTCGGCGCTGATGCACCGCGACGTCGAAGCCGCCGACCGCACGCTGATGAAGCTCAGCGACCTCCTGCGGATGACGCTCGAGCACGTGGGCCACACGGAGATCCCGCTGCACGCCGAGCTCGACTTCCTCTCCAAGTACCTCGACATCGAGCAGACCCGCTTTGCCGACCGGCTCGTCGTCCGGTTCGACATCGAGCCGGAGACGCTCGACACGCTGCTCCCCACGCTGCTGCTGCAGCCGCTCGTCGAAAACGCCATCAAGCACGGCGTCTCGAGGAAGAACGGACCGGGCCACGTGGACATTCGCGCCCGCCGCGATCACGACAAGCTCTGGATCGAGGTGCGCGACGACGGGCTCGGGCTGTCGGAAACGGCGCTGGACGCGCTGCAGAAGGGCATTGGCGTGTCGACGACGCGCGCGCGGCTGCAGCACCAGTTCGGCGCGGACTACCGGTTCGAATTCCACCGGCTGGAGGAAGGCGTCGCGGTCGTGGTCGCCCTGCCCTGGCGGACGGAACACTGCCCCATCCCGGAGAACGAAGGCCCGGCGCACGCCACCATCGATCGGGGCACGACCGGCGCCATCGGCGCGATGGGCGCGACAGGGGCTCGCGCCTGAACACCCGGCCGGCTGCCGGCCTAACGTGGGAACAACGACATGAAAAAAATCAGGACCCTTGTAGTAGACGACGAACCGCTCGCCCGCGAGCGCCTGACGGGCCTGCTGGCGAACGAGCCCGACATCGACCTCGTGGGCCAGTGCCGCGACGGCGAAGAGGCCATCACCTCAATCATGGATCACACGCCGGATCTGGTGTTCCTCGACGTCCAGATGCCGCAGATGAACGGGTTCGAAGTGATCGAGGCGGTCGGGACCGAGCGCATGCCGCTCGTCATTTTCGTCACCGCTTACGATCAGCACGCGCTGCGGGCGTTCCAGGTCCGCGCGCTCGACTACCTGCTGAAGCCGTTCGACCGTGAACGGTTCAGCGACGCGCTGACCCGCGCCCGCAAGCAGATCGAACGCGACGAGACCGGCGACATCGGCCGCCGGCTTCTGGCCCTCGTCAAGGATCTCCGCAAGGATCAGCCGCGCGCCGAGCGTCTCGTCGTCAAGTCCGGGGGACGCCTCTTCTTCCTCCGCGCCGACGAGATCGACTGGGTCGAGGCCGCGGGCAACTACGTCCGCCTGCACGTCGGGACGACCTCTCACCTGCTGCGCGAGACGATGAACGCCATCGAGGGGCGGCTCGATCCGGAAAAGTTCTTCCGCATCCACCGCTCGCGCATCGTCAACATGGAGCGGATCCAGGAGCTTCAGCCGTGGCTCAACGGAGAGTACGCCGTGCTCCTGCGGACGGGGACGCGCCTGACGCTCAGTCGTGGGTATCGCGAGAAGCTGCAGGACCGGCTGAAAGCGTAGAGCTCGGGCGCCGCGCGAACCGGCCCGCAGAGGTATCCACCACTATCGTAAGTACCCGCAAAAGACTGTAAGACGCGATCGGGTTCATCACGACCCGGTCGCGTCAAACCGGCCGCAATCGATTGAAAATCCTGCCCCGATCGCGCGGTACCACCCTTGCCAAAGAGGACGCGACCCTGTTCCTTTTTGCACAGACCACAACCATGGAAAGCCATACCGTACGCCGCATCAGGATTCCCATGGCGAACATGTCGAACGCCGATACGGTCGAGCCCGGCCCCACGCTGCTGCTCGTCACGGGCGACGCGGATCTGCGGGCCGTTGTCTCGCGCGTCCTGGCGCGTGAGGGGTACAACGTCCTCGAGGCCGCCCATTCCGGTCACGCGCTGCTGGCCGGCCTGACCAGCCGTATCGATATCCTGATCTCAGAGCTCGAGCTCGACGAGACGTCCGGGCCGACGCTCGCCGCGACGCTCCGGCAGCATCACCCGGCCCTGCGCGCGGTGTTCTTCGGCGACGCCGGCACGACGGCCGCCGACGGCATCATCGTGCGCCCGTTCACGCGCGACGATCTGATCCTGATGCTCCACGCCGGCGCGGTGGCTACTTCGGCATCCTGAACACGGATTCATCGACGGGCACGTTGAACTCGACCTTCTCCATGGCCATCGAGGCCATCACCTTCCCGTTCACGAGCTGCTTCGTGCTGAACGGGACGAGACGTCCGTCCACATCCCGGTAGTCCGACATCTCGGTGACGATGACCGCCGGGCCTCCGCCCTGGCCGGCGTTGGTGCTGATCTTCATCTCGAGGCCGGTCTCGGCATCGAGGTAGTAGTCCTGGGGCGGACCGCCCTTCTTCTGCACCTTCACGCGATACGCGTCCTTGCCGTTCAGTTTCTCCGTGCCGAGAAACTCGATTGTGTGCCCTTTTTCCTTGTAGTCCACGAACACGCTGTCGAACTCGGATTCCTGCTTCGCGTAGGCCGCCTGCGGACCGGGCATGGGCTGAGGAGGCGCCGTGCCGGCCGATACCCAGAGCGTGGTTCCGTCGAACGCGTTCACCATGGTCTGTCCGTCCACCGTGTATTCGCGCCGCATCATATTGGGCCGCTTGGCCCAGATCGTCATCGTGATGTCTTTGCCGTCCGCGGCGACTTTGCCCGTCATCTTCACGCTGTTCGTGGCGCGGATCTTCTCGAGGCCTCCCTTCGATTTGAGGTTCTTCGCGATGATCTCGTCGAGCGTCTGCGCCTGGACGGCGCCGGCGGCGAGGAACGAGACGGCCGCCAGTGCGGCACTCACGGATAACAACCGGCGCATGGACGTTCTCCTTGGAAGCTCGGGCAGGTGGATCGATTGTGCCACATGCTGGAGGAGGTAGCGGAGACGGTTTTCACCACGGAGCTAACGAAGTAAACGGAGAAGAACCCACTCCGCTATCTCGTACAGACGAAGACGCACGAGGCTGGCAGAAAGCCCGTGCGTCCTGGTCGGCGAACGTGTGTAATGCGAGGCGCGTTAGACCCGGCGCCGGACCATCATGCGGTAGATGGCCAGCAGGATGACCGCGCCGAGGATGGACATCAGCCAGCCAGCGGACTGTGACTCACCATAAAAGCCCATCGCCCTACCCATGAAACCACCGATCATGGCGCCCGCGATACCCAGCAGCGTCGTGACGATGAACCCGCCGGGATCCCTGCCGGGCATCAACACTTTGGCGATGATGCCGATAACCAAGCCGAACACTATCCAAGAAAGAATCTCCATACCGTCCCCCTTTGCTCCTGCGGGAGACTCTGCAAGTGGGCGGCCACAATTAATGGTTCCGCTGGGTTCCACAGGGTTCCGCGGGGTTCCACAAGGTTCTGTTCTACGGGGTTCGGCGGGGTTCTGGGTTCGGTTCTCGGTTCTGCGTGGTTCCGCGCGGACCGCAGAACCTGGAACCTGGAACCCTGCGGAACCCTGCGGAACTGAACCTGGTGGAACCTCGCGGAACCTAGAGGAACCCCGTGGAACCCCCCTCGTGCTCTGAGGAGCCACCGCTTACGGTCGAGCCCGCCCCCGTAGCCCGTCAGGCTTCCATTCGTGCCGATGATCCGGTGACACGGGACGATGACGGCAACCGGGTTTGCGCCGTTGGCGGCGCCGACGGCGCGGATGGCGGATGGGGCCGCAATCGCACGCGCGATCTCCGCGTAGGCGGCCGTCGTCCCGGCGCGGACGGTTCTGAGCGCGGCCCACACGCGCTTCTGGAACGGTGTGCCGTTCAGCTCGACGTCGATGGCGTCCACCGCGTCGAGCCGTCCGGCAAAGTACTCGCTGAGATGCGTGGCCGCCCCTGCGGGGTCGGGATGCGGCTCGATCGATTCGGCTGGATACCACCGCTGGAGCGTCCGCCGCACGCTCGGATCGTCTCCTCCGAAATGGAGGAGGCAGACGCGATTGTCGCGAGACGCCAGCGTGAGGCGACCGATTGGCGAGTCGAGCGTGGTGATGCGAATCATGGCTGCAACAGCCTCATTTTATCCTATCGATCCGGCCTGGCCTTTCGCGCAAAGAACGCTCCCGGCTGAAGCGAACCGCCCGAGATCGATGTTCGCAACAGGAGCGCCGCGGAGATCGCGAGCGTGACGCCCGCAAAGACGATCGTCATCAGCAGCGCCCCGGCGAGCTCGAACGTGGAGACGCCGTCCGCCCCGATGCGCAGCAGCAGCGCCGTGGGAGACGTCAGGGGAATCCAGCTCAGGACGTGGGCGACCGTGGACGACGGATGGGCGCTGATCGAACCGAGGAGGAACAGCGGGGCCGCGCCAATCAGGATCCACGTGGTGGCGATCTGCGCGCTCTCTTGCGTGTCACGGCCGAGCGCGCCGGTTGCGGCAAGCAGGCACGCGTAGAACACGAAACCGGCGGCGAAGCACGCAAACGCGGCTCCGATCGTGGCGGCGGGCAGCGCACTCATGCCGAGCATCGCGGGCGCCGGGCCGATGACCAGCGTCAGGTAAACGCCGACCTGCAGGAGGCCGGCGGCCGAGAGGCCCAGGACCTTGCCGATGAGGAGCGTCGACGGACGGATCAGGGCGAGGACCACTTCGAGGACACGGTTCTGCCGCTCGACGGTCATCGCCTGTTGCAGCAGGCCCGAGGACATGAAGATCGCGAGACTGAGGAGAAGGCACAACCCGAACACGCCGCTGAGCGCACCGAGCGGCGTCACCGGATCCGGAAGGCGTCTGCCTTCGCGATCGATTCGGAAGCTGACGACGTTCGACGCCGGATCGGCCACGCGTGCCGCTACGGCAGCCGGGACGACAGGGCCAAGCAACCCGTGCCTGACGACCGAGGCGGCGCGCTCCCGGCGTGCGAGGGCGTCGGCGAACCCGAAGAGACCTGACGCGCGCATGGTGAACGCCTGCATCCCACCGGTCTCCAAATAGTGATCGTCGAGCACGAAGACCGCCTCGAACCCTCCCTTGGCGAGCGTGCGCAGCGCCTCGGCTTCGTCGCGGACGATCACGTCCCGGCCCGCCGGCGCGTCGCGGAGCAGGCCGGCCCGATCGACAACCGCTACCGGCTTCTGCCCGGCCGGCTCCGCCGCGGTGCGGACAGACGTCGCGAGGAGCCAGCCGAGCCCGAGGTGCACCGCGGGCAGCGCGAGCACCGTGACGATGAAACCGGCGCGAGCGACGGTTGCCAGGAACTCCCAGCGCGCGACGATCCAGATCCGCGTCATCGCTCACCTCCTGACGCCGCGCGTGCCACGAACAGATCCTCGAGCGACTGACGATGGTCGCGCCGGATGTCCGCCATCGTGCCGGCGAGCACGACGCGTCCGCACGAGAGCATCAACACGTGCGTGCAGATCTGCTCGACGAGCGGGAGCTGGTGCGCCGAGATCAGCACCGCAGTCCCTGCGGCCGCGGCGTCGCGCGCGAGATCGCAGACGAGCCGGGTGTTGAGCGGATCGAGCCCCGTAAACGGTTCGTCGAGCACCAGCAGGCCGGGGTCGCCGATGAATGCCGTGGCGATCTGGATCTTCTGCTGCTGTCCCTTCGACAACTGCTCGACGCGGCGCCCCGCCGCGTGCGTCAGGTCGACGCGGTCGAGCCAGCGGGCCACCTCGGCGGCGGCATGGGCAGCGCTCAACCCCTTCAGCCTGGCGAGGTAGATCAACGTATCTCGGACTGTCTGCCGTTGATAGAGCCCGCGTTCCTCCGGCAGGTAGCCGGTCGCGTGCGCGCGCATTTCGACCTCGCCGGTGTCGGGCCGCGTCAGGCCCAGCACGATTCGCACGAGCGTGGTCTTCCCGGCGCCGTTCGGGCCGACGAGACCGAACACATCACCGCCGCAGACGTCGAGCGACACGTCTTCCAGGACCTGCGCGCCGCCGAGCCGCCTGGCGACCGCGGACACGCGCAACATGACGGTTCCCATCAACCCTCCTGACCGGCGGGCCGCGATGGCGCAGGCGTGCCGCCGCAACGCCCGTGGACAATCGCGTCGCACGGACCTCGCGCGTGACACGCGGGCGGCCGCGTGGGTGCGGGCAAGCTGAATTGGGGAAGGAGCTGAACGGATGTGCCGGGATTGAGACCAGGCAGCGGGGTCGCTGCACGCTCTGAATCCCGCCAGCCGCTTCCATGGGACGTGGCCAGGCGCTACATGAGATGCTCCTCTCGCAGTCTACCAAAACATGGAGGCTGTCCGGCTTAGCCGGACCAAGACACGTTGGCGTCAAGGGCCCTGCAACCATTTCGCTACGCCACCCGTCGAATACCCTGATAGTCTAGGCTTCGTACGGGAGGCAGCGGTTCTCTCTGAACGTTTTCAGCCATGAAATTCGGTCGATCCCTGCGCTCGCGCCTCTGGAGAGACAGCCTCGAAGACGAAGTCGGGACCGAGCTCGATTTCCACGTCGAGATGCGGACGCGCGAGTACATCGCGGCGGGCATGGATCCGGCCGCCGCACGGGACGCGGCGGTCCGCCGCTTCGGCGACATCAACCGCGTGAACCAGACCTGCCGGCGCCTCGGCAGACAGAGGGACCAGGACATGCGACGAACGGAATACCTCTCGGAACTGACGCAGGACGTGACCTTCGCGTGCCGGCAGCTGACCAAGAGCCCCGGCTTCTCGGTCGTGGCGATCCTGACGCTCGCGCTCGGTATCGGCGCGACGAGCGCGATCTTCAGCGCGGTCCACGCCGTCGTGCTTCGGCCTCTCCCTGTCCCCGATCCGGATCGGATTGTCGCGGTCTACGAGTTCTGGCGCAATAACAACGGCAGCATGTCGGCGGGCAACTACGTGGACGCGGTCGCCCGGAGCACGAGCTTCAGCCACACGACCGCCATCCTGTATTCGAGCTTCAATCTCGGCGACAGCGCCGACGCCGAGCGCATCATCGGCGCGCGGACGACCGCGGGGTTCTTCGGCGTCTTCGCGACGCCGCCGGCGCTCGGGCGCGTGTACTCCGTCGAGGAGGATCAACCCGGGCGCGAGCAGGTCGTCGTGCTCAGCCATCGTCTCTGGACGCGCCGGTTCGGCTCGGATCCCCAGGTCGTCGGCCGGCAGATCCGCATGAGCGGGCGGCCGTACGAAGTCATCGGCGTCATGCCGCGATCGTTCGACTTCACCGATCAGACGGAAGAATTGTGGGTCCCGATCGCGTGGAATGCGGAGCGCAAGGCACAGCACGACGAGCACACTTTTCAGATCTACGGACGGCTGAAGGCGGGCGTGCCGGCCGGGCAGGCGGAGTTGGAGCTGGCAGGGTTCGCCGCCGATCTCCGCAAGCGCTTCCCGAAAGACGATGCGGAGCTGGCCTTCGCGATCGCGCCGTTGATGGAGGAGCTCGTCGGCGACTACCGGCAGCGCCTGTTCATCCTGCTCGGCGCGGTCGGCTTCGTTCTGCTCATCGCGTGCGGGAACATCGCCAACCTGCTGCTCGCGCGCGGGGCCGCGCGGGCCGGGGAAATGGCGATTCGCGCCGCGCTCGGCGCCGGTCGCGGCCGGATGGTCCGGCAACTCCTCACCGAGAGCCTCGTCCTCGCGCTGATCTCCGCCGCCGCGGGGCTCGCGCTCGCGGCCTGGGGAATTCGCGCGCTCATCGCCGCCGCGCCTGACGGCGTGCCACGCCTCGAGCAGACCACGCTCGACCCGGTCGTCGTGGGGTTCACGCTGCTCATCGCGCTGGCGAGCGCCGTCCTGTTCGGCCTGGCCCCCGCGGTCCGCGCGGCGCGCTCCGACGTGCAGACGGTCCTCAAGGAAGGCGGACGTGGCGCCGCAATGGGCGGCGTGCGCGACCGGCTGCGCACCGGCCTGATCGTCGGCGAGCTCGCCGTCGCCCTCGTGCTGCTCGTCGGCGCGGGCCTGCTCATCCGCAGCTCCATAGCGCTTCAGCGCGTCCAGCCCGGCTTCGATCCGCACGGCGTCATGAGCGCGCGCCTGGCGTTGCCCGCGGCCGAATACGCGGACGCGGGACGCGTCGTGCAGACGTTCGAGCGGATCGCGGAAGCCGCTCGACAGATTCCTGGCGTCGAGAATGCGGCGATCTCGTCTCAGGTCCCGATGGGGGCGGGCGGCAATGGGAACGGCCTCGTGCCGGAAGGCCGGGCGTTCGAACCAGGCAACACGATCCTCAGCCGGCTGCGAATCGTCACGCCCGGCTACATCGAAACGATGCGCATCCCCATTCTCAGGGGGCGCGCGATTCAGGACGGCGACCGGCGCGGCGGCCTGAAGGTCATGGTGATCAGCCAGGCGCTCGCCGACGTGGCGTTCCCCGGCGACAATCCGATCGGCAAGCGCATCGCCTGCTGCGAAGCCGCAGCCGACGGGAAGAGTCCCGACTACAAGACCGTCGTCGGCGTCGCCGCCGATGTGCTGTCGCGCGGCCTCGGCGAGCCGCCGGCTCCTGAGTTCTACCTCCCGGCGGCGCAGGTGCCCGACGTCGCCTGGGACTGGATCCAGCGGACGATGTACGTCGCGACCCGGACGTCGATGGAGCCGGCGACCGTGGCGGTCCCGCTGCGGACAGCCGTCAGCGCCATCGCTCCCGGCGTGCCGCTGTTCAACGTCCGGACGATGGAGGAGCGGCTTCGTGAGTCGCTGGCGACGTCGAAGTTCAACACGCTGCTGCTGACGCTGCTCGGCGCGATCGGCGTGGTGCTGGCGGCAGTCGGCATCTACGGCGTGATCGCCTATTTCGTCACGCGGCGAACGCAGGAGATCGGCGTGCGGATGGCGCTCGGCGCGACGCGGCGGGACGTGGTCGCGCTGGTGGTGAAGCAGGCGGCGTGGCCGGTTGTCTCGGGCATCGTGCTGGGCATCGTCATCTCGGCCGCGCTGACGCGCGTCCTGTCTGGACAATTGTTCGGCGTGAAGCCGCACGATCCGGCGACCTTCGTCCTCGTGGCGGCCGGTCTTGCCGCCGTCGCGCTCCTCGCCAGCCTGGTCCCCGCGCGTCGCGCCGCGTCCGTGGATCCCACGCGGGCGCTGCATTCGCACTAGTCGGTCTCGGGTCGTGGGTCTCGGGTCTCTGGTGTCTTGGGTCTGGAGTCCCCCGACGGGCTCTGGTCTCAGGCCGCACCACAGACCAAAAGACACCAAAGACCAAAGACAGTAGAGACCAAAGACGCCAGAGACCGGAGACACGAAAGACCAAAGACACCTGAGACCTGAGACCAGAGACCTGACACCTACCGCACCACCACCGTGCTCGTCGCCGTCCGCCCTTCCCGATCCGTCACGCTGAACGTGTGCCGTCCCGGCGCGAGCGGCCACGGGACCTCGCGCTCCGAGCCGGCGGTCGCGAGCGGGCGTCCATCGACCCTCCACTCCACGGACCCGGGCACCGAGGCGACGGCGCCAAGCGCGAGGGTCTGGAACTCGCGGCGCAGCGTGGGATCGATCAGATACGTCGCGCCGTCGGGCGGGTTGGAAATCCGCAGCGGTTCGGTCCGAATGCCATGGACGCTCTGGACCCCCTGGACGGCCTGGACCTTCTGAACCCGTTGCACACCTCGAATCCCCTGCGCCCATTGCCGGTACTCCGGCGGCCACACCGTGAGTAGCCCCTCGTCTGAAACATGGTGCCAGCTGCAGGGGAGCGCGTCGGATCCGGCGGCGATCCACTCGCGCTGCCGCGCCGGGCACCAGGCGTTGGCGGCCATCCCGGACAGCGCGCAAATCTCGCGCTGCGCGACGTCCGCGTCACCGACGGGCGGCATGAATGGGGAAGGTCCCGATTCGCCGGCGTCCGCACGCTGCTCCGCGGCGAGCATGACCGCGTGAAAAATCGGGCCGGCGCCGGTGACGCCGGTCGAGTCGCGCAGCGGCTTTCGATCGAAGTTGCCCACCCAGACCCCGACCGTCACGTGGCGCGAGTACCCGATCGTCCAGTTGTCGTGATACGCCTGTGACGTGCCCGTCTTGACGGCGACCGGAAATGGGAACTCGAGGCTGCCGCCGCGGCCGAAGATGTACTCGCGGGCCTGGGGGTCCGAGAGGATGTCGGTGATCCAGAACGCTGCACGCGGGCTCATGAGCGAGCGACCTGCGTCGCGAGGGCCCGCCGGCAGGTAGGTGGGCGACATCCAGACGCCGCCGCGCGCGAAGGCCGAGTACGCGGCGACGAGCTCGTCGAGGCGGACTTCCGCGTTGCCGAGCGTCATCCCGAGGCCGTAGTACGACGCGTTGCGATCGAAGGTCGTGAAGCCCGCACGGATCAGGAACCTGAGCAGGTTGGGCACGCCGAGCTCTGACGCCAACGCCACGGCCGGCACGTTCTCCGATCCGGCGAGGGCGCGGCGGACGAGCAGCGGCCCGCGATACCGGCCGTCGTAGTTGCGCGGGCTGTACAAGACGCCGGGCTCGGCAGTCGGAAAGTGCGACGGGACGTCGGGAAGCACGGTCGCCGGGCTGAAGCCGTGCTCGAATCCGAGCGCATAGGTGAACGGCTTCAGCGCCGATCCCGGCTGGCGCGCCATGAGCGGCCCGTTGATGGCGCCGCCGTTCTGCGCGTCGAAGTAGTCGCCGGATCCCTCCCACGCGCGCCACTCGCCGGTCGCGTTGTCGAGCACGACGACGGCGACGTTGGACGCCCGGTGCTTCTTCAACAGCTCGCGGTGGCTGTCGATGATCCCGTTCACCTCCGCCTGAAGAGCGGCGTCGAGCGTGGTCCGGATCACGGGCGGCCGCGTGTCGCCGGCGGCGGCCAGCACCATCTCGACGAAGTGCGGCGCGCTGAAACGCGTGGATGCGCGGGTGAATTCGAGCCGCTCTGCCGCCGCCTCACGCACCTCGTCCGCGGTCAGCGCCCCGGCAGCCGCCATCCGGCGAAGCACCACCTTTTGGCGCACGAGCGCCGCCGCGCGGCCGCGGTACGGGTTGAAGCCGGAGGGACGCTGAGGCAGTCCGGCCAGGAAGGCGGCCTGGGCCGGCGTCAACATCGCTGCGTCGCGTCCGAAGTACTGGCGGCTGGCCCGCTGAGCGCCCACGGTCTGGTTCCCATAGGCCGCGACGTTCAAGTACAGTGCGAGCACCTCGCGCTTGGTGAGCCGGTGCTCGAGCCGCAGCGCCAGCACCGCCTCGTACACTTTCGCCACGAGCCCGCGCCGTCTGTGCGGCGACCGCCGGTTGAGCAGCAGCTTGGCGGCCTGTTGCGTGATCGTGGATCCCCCTCGACGACCTGCCGCTCCTCGAGGTTCCGTTTCAGCGCCCGGAGCATGGCAAGGGGGTCCACGCCCGGGTGCGACCAGAACCGGCGATCCTCCGCCGCAATCGTCGCCGCCACGAGGCCGGGCGGCAACTCCGCCGCTGTCAGCTTCACGCTGCGTGTGCCTTCGCCCGAGAGCGCTTCGTACAACGGAACGCCGGTGCGATCGACGACGATCGTGGACGCGCTCGTCCGGTCGTCGAGCAGGTCCGCCGGGATCGGCCCGAGACGCAGCCACAACAGGAGCGCCGTGCACCCGACCACTGCGAACGCAGCGGCGGATGCGCGCGGGCGCGTGCGAATGACTTGAAGAAGTTTTCTCTTCATTGCTTTAATCCGGCTGAAGCCGGATGCCACCGAATCGGATGCCACCGGAGCAGTCATCTCCGGATCTCGATGACCGTCGTCGCGGTGCGGCCGAAGACTTCCGGCTCGTACATCTCCTCCGCGTGCGTCGGCGCCGTGCGGAAGGAGCCGGCGGTCGTCGCGCGCACGATGTAGACGAAGTTGTGCACGCCCTCGCTCAGACGGGTCGCGAACAGCTGAATCCGATCGTCGTGCCGCTCGACGTGGTCGAAGCCGCCGCGCTGCCACCAGCTCATCCAGCTGCCGGTGGACTCCGGCTGCCGATCCTGATCGGCGCCAAGCGCTCGAGCCGTCGTCGCGAACCAGGACTCGACCGGCTCGAATCCGGCCGGAAGCGGATCGGTAACGGCGACGAACCGCCGCTCCTTGGTGAGCCGGAACGTCAGCGTGACCTCCACGAGGTCTCCGGCCTTGTACGTCGTCGAGGCCGGCCTGGTCCCCGCCTCGACGTACGGCGCGTACGAGCGCTCGATGCGGAACCCGCGGTCCAGCCCCTGCTGGTACAGGCGATCGGCGGCGTACCGCAGGCGCGCGGTGTAGAAGAGCGTGCCGGCGCCTTCGCGGGTAAAGGCGAGCGGACTGGACGAGCCGGCGGCGCCGCCGGCAAGCACCGTCGTCATCGGCACGTCCTTCGAGACCGACACCGACGATCGTCCCTTGAACTCCTGGCGCACGAGGTCGGCCGCGCCGAGGGTCACGACCGCGCTGAAGTCCGGGATGGCCGACTCGAACTTCCGGTAGTACGCGACGAGCGCTTCCATCGCGTGCGCGTTCTCCTGGGTGTTCCCCCAGCGCCCGTTCTTGCGGGCCGCCATCAGCCACCGCACGATGGTTCGCGGCGCAACCTCGGTCGCTTCGGCCCGGACGAGGCTGTTCAAGACGATGGCGGTGGAGCGCACGTTGGAGTTCCAGAACCAGAGCAGGTACGGATCGGTGAGCTCCTCGACGTGCGCGCTACCTCCCTCAGGCAGGATCGCGTTCGCCATGCGCCGTCGCAGATCCGCGGCCCGCGCGCCGGACTCTCCCTTCGCGACGAGCGCGTCGTGCAGGTACGCGAGCGCGAAGACCGGCATCCGGTCGCGATAGCCGTAGAGCCGGTTGATGTTGGAATCCTGGTTGCGCCCGCCCTCGGCCAGCACCTTCACCGCGAACGACTGCCAGGCGGTGTAGGACGGCCACCAGCCCTCGTTGACCGGAGGCGCCTCCGCCAGCTCCTTCTCGAGGTACGCGTAGGCGCGCTCGCGCATGCCCGGGTCCACCTGATACTTCAGATCCGCCGCGGCCTTGAAGACGTGGAGCAGGTACGCGGTCAGGTAGGGAGACCTCGACCAGCACTGCCCCGGCCAGTACGCGAACCCGCCGTCGGGGCACTGGAAGGCCTCGAGCTCCTTCATCGTCTTCTGCACCGCTGGACGCATCGTCGACGTGTCCATGCCGGGGAGCGTGAACGCGTCGCCGAGATCGGCCGCGAGCAACAGCGCGAGCGCCCGCGATCCCTTCTGCTCCGCGCAGCCATACGGATACTCGACGAGGTATCGCGCCCCCTCGCCCAACCCGACCATCGCGGTCGACGCGAGCTCGACGTGAAGGCCGCCGAACCCGGCCACCACGTCGCGCGGGATCGTCAGCGATTCGGTCGCTGTCGGGCTCGCGTCCGTGGTTTCGCCGTACGCGGCAACAGTCTCCGGCGAGGCCAGGACTTCGACGGGAATGACGTCCTCGAAGGCGTCGGTCTCGTCGCCGACCTTCACGGTCATCCGGATGCGGGCGCGGCCGATGGCGCGGCCGGCCGCCTGGAAGCGCGCTTCGACCGATCCGCCGGCGCCAATCGGCAGCGACTGCTCGCCCGCCGCGGTGAGATCGAGGACGGCCGGATCGAGGCTCTTCATCGTCACGAGCGCGGTGCCCGGGAGCTTCAGCTGGCTGGTAATGACCGCGCCGAACAGCGCCGTGTCGCCGACGGCGAGGAACCGCGGGTACGTCGGCTTCATCGTGATCGGCTTGTTGATCCGGACCTCGGTGTCGCCGGAGCCGAAGCGCGACGCGCGATCCGCCGCGACCGCCATGATCCGGTAGGTCGTCAGTGATTCCGGCAGCTTCACGTCCACGCTCGCGTGACCGGCGGCATCGGTCGTGACCGATCCGAGCCAGAAGGCGAGGACGCGGAAGTCCTTCCTGATCGTGCCCGCGCCGGAGTCTTCTCCGCCGCCGCCGCCGTCGGTCGAGCCCTTCGGCGTGAGCACGCGGCGCGACACGATGCGCTGACGGTTGTCGGTGTTCATCACCTGCAGCGCCTTCTCGACGTAGACCGACTTGAGGACGTCTGGGGTCTGATAGGCCGTCAGCGACAGCACGCCGTAATCAACGGCCCACAAGGTGACCTCGCTCGAGGCGCCGCGTCCCTCGCGATCCTTCACGTCGAGGTCCACCTTCGCGGCGTTCGCGGGACGATACTCGTCCTTGTTGGCCTTGACCGCGACCGTCAATCGTTTCGTCGCGTCTTCCACTTTCAGCTCGACGTAGCCGAGGCGGAACGCCGGCTTGCCCGGGTCCGACGAATCGGCTTCCTCGATCGTGGCGGGCGTTTGCGCCGCGGCGGCGCCGGCCACCGCTTTGCTCCGCCCCTTCACGAGCAGGACGGACACGAACACGTTCGGGATGTCGGCTTCCGTGATCGGCACGGTGACGGACTCCTGCGTGGAGGTCAGCGCGAATTGCCGATAGGTGCGGATGCCCTCGCGCTCGGTCGTCAGCAGCGCCGTGGCCTGCTCCCACGGCGACTGGATCATGATTCGCGCGGTGTCGCCAGGCTTCCACGTCTTGCGCTCGGGGACGAGCTCGATGCGATTGTGATCGTAGCGCGCCCATGCGGTGTAGCCGTCGCCGAGCGCATAGAAGGACGTGTGCGTCACCGCAAACAGTTCGCCGTCGCCGCGGCCCGTCGCCGTCAGGACGAAGTTCCCGCCGTTGGGCAGCGTCGCGTCGAACGGGATCGGCTCCGCGCCGGTCGTCACGGTCCAGGCGCCGATCGGGATCTCGACCCGCTTCGTGTCCCACGTGTAGAAGCCGCCGCCCTCCGACCGGCGGACGCTCTGCCACTGGATCTGCGTCAGCTTCAGCTCCACCGGAACGCCCGCAACCGGGACGCCGTCGAGACCGACCGCGACGATCTCCGTCTTCAGGCCGTTCTTCTGCTCGGCGAAGTACGGCATCCGTTTCACGCCGACGTACCACGGCGCCGGGTGCACCGTCATCGCCGTGCGGTTCGCGATGTGCTGACGCGAGACGTCTTCGACGTCGCCCTCGAGGGCGTACTGCCAGGGCTTGCCGTCGCTCTTCTCCGTCACCAGCTTCAGCGGCAACGTGCCGGCCTTCGTCAGCGTCGTCTCCTGGGACTGCACGGGTTCACTGGCCGGGCCGTCTTCGTCGTAGGGGTAGCCGACAAACTCCCACCGGTCTTCGGGAAACTTCTCCTTGATCGGGACCGGCACGCCATACAGGCGCGCGCGTGAGAGCGACCACGAGACAGGCCGCGCGCCCATCGGTGCGCCGAACAGGTAGCGCGCGTTCACCACGCCGTTCAGCGGGGATCCCGCGAGCGCCGGCGTCCCGGTCAGCGCGACATCGACGCGGAAGTCGGGGCGCCGGTACGCGGCCACGAGAAACGAAGCGTCCACCCTTTTGATGTACTCCACGAACTCGTCGTTGTCCGGCCCCGGCTCGTCGCCCGGCCGCAGAGCTTCAGGCTTTTTCGGCTTCGGCTTGTCGCGCTCGAGAATCGCCCGCACCGAGTAGTTGCCGAGCGATCCTTCCTGCGGCAGCGTCATCGTCCACTCGGCGCTGCTCCAGGCGTTCAGCTTCACCGTCCGGTCGTCGACGACGCGATCCTGGCTGTCGCGCACGGAAAGGAGCACCGGCGTGCCGGCGGGCAGGAGACGAACCCCGGCCGCGCTGTTCTCCCTGAGCACGGCCTTGAAGTGCACTTCCTCGCCGAGGCGATAGACCCCGCGATCGGTGAACACCGTCCCGCGGAGCAGGGGGCTGGCCTCCTGGAGGTTGAAGCGCAGACCGAAGTCCCACGGCGACACCCCTTCGTTCCAGTCACTCCCGACGTAGGCCGCATCGCCGTCCTTCTCGGCGGTGACGATGAAGGCGAACTTCCACCAATGCTCGTCGCGGAGCGCCGTGTCGGGCGCCATCGCGATGCCGTTGGCGCCGGTGGTCCCGCGCCAGAACACGCGGTTGTCGAGCCGGACGATGGAGACGCTGGCGCCGGCGACGGGCGCGCCGGTGTCGAGCCGCGTCACGAAGATCAGCGTGTTCTGCGGGCTGTCCTTGACGCTGATGCCGAGGTTGGTGACCTGAACGAGCGAGGCGCGCGTCTTGTCGCTTTCGCCGTGGACCTGCGCCTGCGGAATCGCCGCGCCGGGCCGCACGGCCGCCCACACGATCCCAGTGGGCTTCGTCCCCAGCGCCGGCGACAGGTCCAGCCCGTGCGACTGGATTCGATCGGCCACGACGCCGAAGGGCCGCGGCGTTCCCGGCCCGGCCGGCGCCTCGTTGAAGTTGTTCTCCTGCAACCGCTGCATGACGGGCATCAGATCGCGCAGCTGAAGCGGCGCGGCCCACTGCGTGGCGTTCCGGAAGTTCCGCGCGTAGAACGGCAGCAGCGTTCCGCCGCCGGTCTCCCACACACCGTGGCCGTCGCCGAAGCTCGTGAACGCCGGCCGGTGCCAGTTCTGCACGGTGCCGACCCACGTGTAGCCGAGCGTCTGACCGTCGGCGGCGCGCAGTTCGGGATTGACGGTGATCGCGTACGTGCGCGCCGGGGGCTGCGCATCGAAGCCGGCGTCTTCGAGCGTCGGATCCGACGAGACGTCATACTGCTCGCCGTACGCGTTCTTCGTGCGCGGCGGGCGCGGCTTCGTGATGCCGATTTCCCGCGGAAGCGCCGTGACGTCCTTGGCGCTGATCGCGCTTGCGAAATCCGCAATCCTGACCGGGGCCCGCATGTTCAACCCATTGCCGTAGTCCGGATTGCACTGCTCGATGCAGTCGAACTGTTCGATGAAGAACGCCGGCAGCACCTTGATCGTGTAGTCCTGCACCTTGCCGGGGGTCGCTGCGCCCGCCGGCGACGGGGCTTGCGCGTCGAGCGCGACGTTGACCCAGCTTTCCGGCGGCACCGCGGTCACGGCTTCGACCACGACGAGGTCAGGAGCAGGAGGAAACCGTTTCTTGTCCCAGTCGGGCGTCAAGGCGAGCGCCACGAGGCCGTCCGCTCCGGCGACGGCCCTCGTCGCCGCAACCTTCGCATCGAGGCGATCGACGGCCTGTTGCCCGGCCGGCGACGATCGGAGCCGCGCGCGCAGCGGTTCGAGGTCGTCGAGTTTCCACGGATGCGGGCTGAAGCGCGCGGTCAGGTGGGCCAGCACGTCGCGCGGCCTGACCGGCTGATTGAACCGCAGCGCGACGATCATCGTGTCGTCGAACCTGTCCCCTCGCCGGTACCAGCTGGTATCTGAGCAGCCTGACCGTCGGCGTCGTGAATGTCAGCGTGAACGGGCGCGCGAGCTTGCGGCCGCTCACGGCTGCCGTGCCCGCCGCGATCGTCACCTTGTAGGTCGTCGCCAGCGCAAGCGGCCGTTTGGCGTCCGGGGTAAAGATAAGGATGGTCGTCCCGGACCATCGGAACGCGCCCGGGACTGCCGGCTCGATTTTGAAGAAGGCGGGCTGCACGCGGGCCGGAATCCGCCCGAGCGCCACCATCGGCTCGGAGAACACGATCCGGATTTCATTGGCCTCGGCGAGCGAGGCCACTTCGCCCTGCGGCCCGGCGTTGACGATGGTCAGCCCCGGCTCCGGGCGAAGCGACTGCGCGTCGAGGGCCGATGTGCATGGACACACGACGGCCAGAAACAAAAACAATACGGTGCGCTTCATGATGGGGGTCTCGTAATCAGGGAGGCCGGGCATTCGAGCATTCAGTCGCTCTGGAGAATTAGACACCGGAACCCGCGGAGCGGCTGTCCGCATTCGCACGTTGCATCGCCGTTGCGCATTCGGTACGTAGCGCATTCGCGACGTAGCGCAGGGCCCTGCTACGGAAAATTGGACCAACGCTACGGCAGGGTTGGATCGGACCACGGCGACGCGCACGGACTACCGCCTACGCGGTTGCGCGGTCGTGGACGGCGAAGAGCGCCGGCAGGCGATGGCGGAGGAGGTCCGCCGCGTGGGTGCCGGGCGAGGCGCCGCTGAGAATCGTGGAAAGACTGAAATAGAGGATGGCCGTCACGCCGACAGACGCCCAGAAGCCGACGCCGGAGAACGCCGACGCGAGGCCGGCGAGCGACAGCATGCACGTGGCGTCGACGGCCGCCGCGACAGTCCGGGGCGCCAGGCGGATGCGCCGGGCGCGCGCTTCGGCTTTCCGTTCGCGCGCGATCGAGCGGCGATCGCCCTGGGCCGGAATCAGTGCGGTGTCCTCGACCGACGAGGGATTGTGGCCGATGATCTCCGCCTGCGCCTTGATGATGCGGGCGGCACGGCGGTCGCCGAGCGGAAACAGCCGGCAGAACTCGTCAACGATTTCGTCCGCGTCCAGGCCGACGGCCTTGGCGTAGTCGCGGACGAACGCGCGCGCGAAAATCCCGGAAGGCCATTTCGAGAAGTCGTTGCGTTCGAGCCCCAGCCACAGGTCGGCGCCGACCTTCGTAACCAGGACAATTGTCTCGATGCTGATGCCGCGCCGCTCACGTTCACTGCGAAGCCGGGGGCCGAAGGTATCTCGTTCCGACATAGGGGTACGAATACAGGAGCAAATCTCACGCCGACGAGCGTCCTCGATAATTCCAAGATTCCTGCCGGGTTACCTTCCCCGTCGTGCCAAATTTGTAACCACTTGCGCAAATTCGAGCACGTTTTACCTTTTTCGCCGCGGACACCGGCTTACCATCATGGTTCCCATGCGCACGTGGTGCCTGAGCCTGCACGCCCGGTATAAATGCCAACACGCCGGGGCATGCTGTCAGACTTGGACCGTGCCGGCGGAGCCCCGCGTGATCCAAATGGTCGAATCGCACGCGATCAGGCGCCAGGGTGTGCAGGGACCTCTGTTCGTCGAGTCCGCGACCGCGCGTGACGCCCCGCGATGGAGCGTGGCGCGCGACGCCGACGGGAGTTGCGTGTTCTTCGATCGGGATGGAGGACGGTTGTGCGCGATCCATCGCGAAGCGGGAGCCGATGCGCTGCCGTCAGCCTGCAGGCATTTTCCGCGGCAGATTCTTCGGGACCGCCGTGGGACCTTCATCTCCTTGTCGCATTTCTGCCCGACCGCGGCGGCCCTGCTGCCGGCGCGCGACGCGCTGCAACTCGTTGACGCACACCCGCCGCTGCGCCTGTCAGAGCCGGTCGAAGGCATGGACGCCACCGATGCGCTGCCGCCGCTCGTCAGGCCGGGCGTGCTGACCGATCTCGATGGCTACGGCGCGTGGGAACAGGCGTGCGTCGCGACGTTCGCCCGCGCGGACCTTTCTTCTCAGAGCGCTCTCGATCTCGTTGCGGCGGCGACCGAGGAGATCCGCGGCTGGCGGCCCGGTACGGTCAGCCTCTCCGAGCGTGTCCACGCCGCGTTTCGCGACGCGCGCCCCGAGGCAGGCGCCGACGCGCACGCGCAGTCGCGCGCCATCGAGACCGTCGCCGCGCTGTGCAGCGGCCGGGTGCCGGAGGACGTCATCCGCGACTATCCATCGGACGAGACCGCGCGCCTGGACAACGCGGCCCGCTTCGAGGAGACCTGGCAGCTACGGGTCGCGCCGGCGTTCCCTCGATTCGACGTGGCGATGAAGAACTATCTCGCCGCGCGCGTGTTCGCCAACTGGATTGCCTACCAGGGCCGCGGCCTCCGTTCCATCGTCGAGTGGCTGCGCACCTGCGCCGCACTCGTGCGGCACCACACCGTCCTGCGGGCCCGCGACGCCGGAGCGGCGCCCGACACCGCTGATTTCCTCGAAGCCGTCCGCATGGCCGACCTCCTTCTCCTCCACGTCGTCGACACGCAGGCCGTCGCATGGCGGTTCGCGCGGCTCGAAGGACCGGATCCTCGATGAAGACGTCAGCGCTCGAGCGCTTTCTCCGCTACGTCACGATCGACACGCGGTCGGACGAGCACTCGTCGACCGTTCCGAGCACACCGGGTCAGCTCGTGCTGCTGCGCCAGCTCGCGGCGGAGCTGCAGTCCCTCGGGCTCGCGGACGCGGTCCTCGACGATTACGGCTACGTGATGGCGACCATCCCGGCGACCGCGTCGCTGGCTCACCTGCCGGCGATCGGGTTCATCGCGCACGTCGATACGTCGCCCGAGATGCCCGGTGACGGGGTCAGGCCGATCGTGCACGAGAAGTACGATGGCGGCGATCTCGTGCTGCCCGATGATCCGTCGGTCGTGCTTCGCGCGAAGGAGAACCCGGCCCTCGCACAGCAGATCGGCCACGACATCGTGACCGCGTCCGGGTTGACGCTGCTGGGCGCGGACGACAAGGCGGGCGTCGCCGAGATCGTGGCCGCCGCGGAGTACCTCATCGCGCATCCCGGGATACCGCACGGGCCCGTGCGGCTCGCGTTCACGCCGGACGAGGAAATCGGGCGCGGCGCGGACCACTTCGATGTCCGGCGCTTCGGGGCCGCGTGCGCCTACACGCTCGACGGCGGAGGGCGCGGCGAGCTCGAGCTCGAAAGCTTTTCAGCCGATGCCGTGACCGTGACGTTCAAGGGCTTCAACACCCATCCCGGCTACGCGAAGGGGCGGATGGTGAACGCGATCAGGCTCGCGGCGGACTTCATCGCACGGCTGCCGCGCGACGAGATGTCGCCCGAGACGACCGAGGGTTATCAGGGGTATTTGCATCCTTACCAGGTTCACGCGTCGGTCGACCGGACCAGCGTCAAGGTGCTCGTGCGCGATTTCGTCACCGCGGCGCTGAAGGAGAAGGAGGCCGTCGTCGAGCGGCTGGCGCGGGAGGTCGCCGCCGCCCACGGCGGCGCGTCGGTCGAGCTCGTGGTCGAGGAATCCTACCGGAACATGCGGGAGGTGCTCGAGCGCCACCCGCGGGTCGTGGACTGCGCGCGCGAAGCCATCCGCCGCGCCGGCCTGGAGCCGATCGAGCGCCCGATCCGCGGCGGCACCGATGGCTCGCGCCTGTCGTTCATGGGACTTCCGACGCCGAACCTGTTTGCCGGGGAACACAACTTCCATTCGCGCCTCGAGTGGGTGTCGGCGCAGGACATGGATAAGGCTGTGGAGGTGATCGTGGGGCTGTGCCAGGTCTGGGGCGAGAGAGCGGAGGGGACGGAGTGAACGGAGATCTCATTCCACCTTGGGTCTAACACGGAGAAACGGAGAAACGGAAAAAATTGGTTGGTAAAAAACCTAGAGAGATCTCCGTTCTCAGTCTCCGTTTCTCCGTTCCTCCGTGTGATCCCGGTGCTGCGCAGAGAACTGCTCCGTTGTCTCCGTCCCCTCCGTTGCGTCCTACTGCAGAGAGAAATTCACAGTGACCGTCATGATGACCGGCACCGGGACGCCGTTCAGGAGCGTGGGCTCGAACTCCCATTGACGGACCGCGTCCATGGCCGGCTCGTCCAGCAGCGGAATCGACCGCAGCACTTTCGCGTCGGAGACCCGGCCGTCCACCGCGACCGTCACCTCGAGAATGATGATGCCCTGGATGCCGGCGGTCCGCGCTTCCGGCGGATAGACCGGCTTGACGTCCCGGACCTTCGTCGGGACCTTGATGTGGCCGCCAACGCGAACGGGCGCCATCCCGTCCGGCCCTCCCACAGGCCCCGTCACCGGCCGGTACGCGTGAGTACCGCTTTGTTTCGCCGGCTGCCCGGCGTTCGCCTCCTTGACGCGAGCGCTCAGTTCATCGGCCTCGGCAACGAGCTTCTGCTTCTGCGCCGGATCGGTCTCGAGGGTCGCGCGCTGCTTGAGCAGACCAATCTTGAAATTCAACGCCTGAGCACTGTCGGCATCGAGCGCCAGCGCTCGATCCGTCGCCGAGATCGCTTCAGTGACGTAGGTGAGGCGCTGCAATGGCGCCAGCGCCTTGTCCTTGTTCACCTTGTCCAGGTAGGACCTCGCGATCATCATGTGCATCCCGGGATCGCTGCCGTCGATCTGGACCGCGGTTTCCCAGGCCGCGATGGCCTGATCGAGCAACCCGCGCCGCGTGTAGAACCCGGCGAGCGTCACCGCTCCGCTCTTGTCGGCGGGGGCCGCCTCCCTGACACGCAGCAGCGTGGCCTCGGCTTCGGCAAGCGCGCCGCGGCGCTCCTGGAGCCGGGAGAGTTCGTAGTAGAGCGGCAGGGTCTTCGGGCTCGCGGCGATCTTCGCGGCCAGCTCCGCCTCCGTGGCGGCCGTGTCGCGCACGGCGGCCGCCGCAGGGGCCGGCGCGGGCCGCGAGGGATCTCTGGGCGGCCGCTGCGGCTCAGGAACGGTCAGAACGATTGCGACGAGCGCAGCGATGAACGCAGTCATGAATGCCCTCCCGCTTCCAGCTTCCCGCTTCCCGCTTGCCGCGCTACGCTGTTCTGTCGAGCTTCGGCGAGCGTTTCCGGCTTCATGATACCCGCAGTCGCGAGGGGCTTGACAACAGCTACTAACTACTAAATACTTAGTAGGCAATGCAGAAGCCGAGCGGCACTCTCACCCCTCAGGAGCTCGCCATCATGAAGGTCGTGTGGCGGCTCGAAAGCGCGACCGTCCGCGACGTCTACGAGGCGTTCCGAAAAGCGCGCCCGGTCGCGTATACGACCGTCATGACGATGATGAAGGTCCTCGAGGACAAGGGCTACCTCCAGAAAACGATGGTCGACCGGGCGCACGTCTACAAGCCGACGAAGCCGCGCAGCCAGGTCGTCGGCGCGATGGTCCGCGACTTCGTCGATCGGGTGTTCGACGGGGCGTCGGAATCGCTCCTGCTGCACCTCGCAAAGGATGCGCGGCTGTCGGATCGGCAGCGGAAGGCCGTGAAGCGAATCATCGAGGAGATGGACGAATGATCCCCGATACCGAGATCCACAACCTCGTCGCCGGCGGCGCGCAGCTCGCGCTGATTGTGACGATCGCGGCGCTCCTGCAGCGGTTCGTGCGCGTCGATGCGCCCGGCGTCCGGTACTTCTATTGGCGCGCGATCGCCGCGCTCTGCGTGGCCCTGCCGTGGATCCAGTCCTACCGGCAGGCGAGCGAAGCGGCGGCGCCGTTCGCGGCCGCAACCGCGGAGGCCGTCACCGCGGCGGTGACCGCGGCGGGGGGTGACCCGATTGTCCGGATCGACTGGGCGGCGTTCGCGGCGTTCGCGATCGCCGCCGGCGCGGCCGCGCGGTTGCTGTGGATCGCCGCGGGCCTCGTGGAGCTGCGCCGCCTGCGTGCGAGGTCGGCGCCCGGCGCCGCGTCCGATCTCGAGTCGGACCTTCAGGAGACGCTCGGCACGCGCGCCGACATCCGCTATGTCCCGCATCTCCAGCACCCCGTCACCTTCGGCGTGCGGCGGCCGGTCGTGCTGCTGCCCGACTCGCTGCGCTCGCGGCCGGCCGACATCCAGCGCGCCGTCCTCGCACACGAGCTGCTCCACGTACAGCGCCGCGACTGGGGTTGGCTGGTCGCCGAGGAGATCGTACGCGCCGCGCTCTGGTTTCAACCGGCCGCCTGGTGGCTCATCTCGCGCATCCAGCTCGCGCGCGAGGAAGTGGTCGACGACCTCGCCGTCATGGTGACGGGCCGCCGCAAGGTCTACGTCGAGGCGCTGCTGACGTTCTCCGACTCCACATCGCTCGTCCCGACGGCCGCGTTCGCGCGCCGCCGTCACCTGTTCCGACGCATTGGACTCGTCTCGAGGGAGGTTGACATGTCTTCACGGCGGATCGTCTCGTCTTGCGCGTTCATGGCCGCGATCGTCGCCGCCGGCAGCTGGTATGCGGTGTCGGCGTTTCCGCTGCAACACTCGATGACGTTCGTGCCGGCGCCGCAAGCCGGGGCCGGGCCGCTCGAGCAACGGGCCAACCCGATTACGCCGGAGAATCCGATTCCGCGGCGCCTGACCTCCGAGAACATGGCCTATCCAGCCGAAGCTGCAGCTGTGCAGGCTGGCGGCGACCTCACCCTCCAGGTCACGCTCGACGAGTTCGGGCGCGTCGCCGAGGCGCGCGCCATACATTTCGGGATTGCATCGCCCGTTATGGAGCTGAGCAGAGCTTCGGTGTCGGCCAGAAATGAGGATCTTCGCAACCAGCTCAAAGGCATGCTCGTGGGTGCGCCGGGCAAGACAGCGCCGATGCTCGAGGTGTACGACGCCCTGGTGCGCGCCGCGACTGATGCGGTCAGGCTGTGGCGCTACGACCCGCCGTTCAAGGCGCCCATCTCGTTCCCGGTGACATTGCGCTACGGCTCGGAACCGCCCCCCGTTGAAATGGCGTTCCAGGCCAGGCCGACCCAGGCTTCCTCGAGCCAGGGCATCGTCAGGGTTGGGCACGGAGGTATCGGGGCTCCCGCGAAAGTCAAAGACGTCAAGCCGGTGTACCCGCCGATTGCGCAGGCCGCGGGTGTCCAGGGAATTGTCCTGATGGAGATCCGCATCGAGCCCGACGGCACCGTCGGCACCGCGACTGTCATGCGCTCCATTCCGCTGCTCGACGGCGCGGCGCTCGATGCGGTCAAGCAGTGGCAGTTCACGCCGACGCTGCTGAACGGGCAGCCGGTCGCGGTGATGATGATGGTCACGATCAATTTCGCGCTCGGCCAGTCGGAGAACGTGGCGCCGGCGAGCGGGGTCGATCGCGCGGACCTCGCGCCGTCCTGGGCGCCTGGGCTCGAGCAGACCAAATCCGGCTCGACCTACTGGTCGCCTGACGGCACGAAGCTGGCCTTCTTCTCCAATCGCGACGGCAAGCCCGAGCTCTATGTCATGAACCGTGACGGCAGCGGTCTCCGCAAAATGACAACTGGTTCAGGTCAGAAGTAGAACTTCAGCCCGAACTGGATGATTCTCGCGTTGCCCGCGCTCAGGATCTGTCCGAAGCCGCTGGAATCCCGCATGATGTTCGGGGGACCGAAGCTCGGGTGATTGAACGCGTTGAAGAGCTCGGTGCGAAACTGCACGTACCGGCGCTCGCTGATGGGAAAGTTCTTCGCGAGCGTGAAGTCGAAGTTCACCAGCCCTGGTCCGCGCATGATGCCGATCCCGGCGTTGCCGAACGCCTGCTGTCCCGGGCTGAAGGCGGCGAACGCACCGGTGTTGAACCAGCGGGCCAGGGTTCGTTCAGATTCCGGCAGGACTGGATCGCCCACCAGGTTGGGCCGCGCCCTCCGCTCGCCGCCGAGATTGAGCACGCTCGATCCGGCGAGGGTGGCCGTCAACGCGAGCCCGGTCTGGACAACGTGGATGCCGCTGAGCTGCCATCCGCCCAGGACGAAGTTCATCGGACGGCTCCACCCGTTCCCGAAGTGGCGATCGTGGCCGAAGGGGAGTTCCCAGACGTAGCTGGCGACGAGGCGGTGGGTCACGTCGAACTCCGCGGGACCCCACTCGGCGTCCAGGTTGTTCCCGTCCTGCGGCTCACGGAAGACGCCGGTGTCCACTCCCGCGCCTCCGCCGCTCGTTGAGATGTGATCCGGCGCGCCGGTCAGCGCCTCTCCCCACGTGTAACTGACCATCCCCGTCAAGCCCTTCGAAAAGCGCTTTTCCAGGCGCATCTGCAGCGACTTGTAGGTCGAGGTGACGCGATTCTCCATCCACTGGATGTCGCCAAGGGCCGGGTAGGGCCGCGCGCCGGCCGTCTGCGATCCATCCGCGTTCGTGATCAGGGCACGCTGGTTCAGATTGCGGAAGCCATTGAGCTTGGTTCCCTTGTTTCCGACGTAGGCCACGTCCAGCACGACATCCGGCATCAGTTCGTACTGCACGCCGACGTTGAACTGCTGGATGTACGGCGTGCGCTGATTCGGATCCTGCCCGCGGCGCGCCACGGTCGGCGAGAGCGAAGTCGGATCCAGAAGCCCGGACGGGTAACCGTTGACGAGCCGGAACGGGGCCGCGGACGCGACCGCCGCCGCGCCGGAGACGCTGGTCTGCAGCAGGTTGTCGACCAGGTACGGAGGGTTGAAGCCGAGCAGTCCTTCGCGCCCCTGCCTGACGGTGTGCGTGTAGAACACGCCGTAACCGCCGCGCACGACCATGCGGGACATGGGCGTGTAGGCGAAGCCGACGCGCGGCGCGAAGTTGTTGCGATCGGGATGAATCAGCGCGCGATCGTACGTACTCCCGTCCTTGGCGAAGATCATCGTTCCGGTCGAAGGATCGAAATTGGCAAACTGGTTGTCCTTCTCGCGGGGCGGCGTCGCGTACTCGTAGCGGACGCCCGCGTTCACGGTGAGCGTCGGCGTCACGCGGTAGTCGTCCTGCACGAAGTAGAACTGCATGTCCTGGCCCTGATCCATCACCGTGAAGCTCGTGAGGGCGAGCTGGGACGGCAGGCCGAGCAGCAGGTCTCCAACCGCGAGGTTGGTGAAACGGTTCTCGAAGTTCATGCGCCCCACGGTCGCGTTCAGGTCGTTGATGCGGGTCTGCACGTGGAGGAACTCGCCGCCGAACTTGATGAAGTGTGCCCCGCGACTGAGACTGAACGTGGCCCGCGGATTCCACGACCTGGGCGTTTGAAACTGCGGCGTCGACGTATGCCGCCCGACGGCGTCGAAGCCCTGGATGTTCACCTTCGGGACGCCGCCCACGATGGCCGGATCGTTCGGGACGTTCGTCAGCCCGACTTCCGCCGCCCCGTCGATTCCGAAGTTCGGCGGGGTTGTGTAGTAATCGCCGCGCGAGTAACCGAACCGGATGTCGCCGACCAAGCTCGGCGAAATCGTCCACGTGAGTCCGAGCGCGAGCCCCTGCGACCGGTTGTCGTTCGATCCGAATGCGTCGTTGAACGAGCCCTCGGCGAGTTTCGGCAGCGGGCCCGGGCGGAACGTCAGCGTGTCAACGAAGCTGTAGCGTCCGAATAGCGTCAGCTTGTTCGTGATCTGATGATCGATTCGGACGTCGAACTGGTCCTGCCGCGTGTCGGTCACGGGCGTCGACGCGTAGATCGTCGAACCCGGGACGTTCGGGTCGGGGATGAGCGCGACGATCGCGGCGCCGACCGGGTCCCAGCGTTCGGGCGGGATGACCCACTGCCCCTCCGCGTTCCGGCTGAACGCCGGGCGCCCGGGCGCGAACGGATCGACGACCGCGCTGCTGAACCGGCCCAGCTTCTCAGCCCTTGTCGGCACCAGGCGTGTGCGCGGGATGCCCTCCTGATCGCGCAGGCCTTCGTAATCCCCGAACCAGAAGGTCCTGTTCGGGACCAGCGGTCCGCCGACCGCGACGCCGAACTGGTTGCGCTCGCGCTTCGGCTTCGGCGTCCCGAGGGCGTTCGAGAAGAAGTTGTTCGCGTCCAGCGCGTCGTTGCGGAGGAATTCGTACACGCTTCCCCGCACGGTGTTCGTCCCCGACTTGATCGTGGCGTTGACGACCGCCCCCGAGCTGCGCCCGTACTCAGCCGAGTAGGCGTTCGTTTGAATCTTGAATTCCTGGAGCGCCTCGATCGACGGCTGCACGAGCTGAACGTTCTCGCCGCGGAAGGAGTTCGAGTACCAGATGTTGTCCACGCCGTCGAGCTGGAAGACGTTGTTGAACGTGCGATTGCCGTTGACGTTCAGCACGCCTTTGAAACCGACGCTCGCAAGACGCGGCGTCCCGGGCAGCACTCCCGGGGAGAGCTGGGCGAGCTGGTTATAGTCGCGTCCATTCAGTGGCAGTTCGACAATTTTCCTCTGATCGATGACCACCCCGCGTGAGGAGGTCTGAGACTCGAGCAGCGATATACCGCCGACGACGTCGACCGTTTCGGAGAGCTGGCCGGTCTTCAAGGTGAGGTCGAGGGGCGCCACCTGCGCGACCTGCAGCGTGACACCGGTGAGCTGGGTTTTGCGGAACCCCGGGCTTTCCGCGGTCACCGAGTACGCCCCGGGCCGGAGACTGGAAAACACGTAGAACCCGGCGTCATCGGTTTCGGCCTTCACGCTGATATTCGTCTGAACGTTGGTGAGGGTAACCATCGCACGCGGCACGATCGCGCCGGACTCGTCCTTGACGTGCCCGTTGAGTGTGGCGGTCTCCTGTTGCCCGAGAGCCGCGAGGGAGCTGACGCACAGACCCGTCAAGAGAACGACGAACAACAGCCATCGTTTTTCCATGACTTACCTCCAGGCGATGCTTTGAACTCCCGGATTCGGACGCACTGGAACTCCCGGAACGGGCGTGCGTCGAGGCTGGTGCGAGTCAGTGCCAGGAACGTCCTCGTCCACCAATGTGTCAGCCGGGGACGAAAGGGGTCATCCTTTCGGACGAAAGGAGGCTAGATGTCGAAGTCGGCCACGACGGGGGCGTGATCGCTCGTCCCCGTCTCCTTCTGCACCGTGCAGCGTCGCACGCGGTCGAACAACGGCTGGCTCGCCAGAAAATAGTCCAGGCGCCAGCCGATGTTCCGCTTCCGCATGTCACGCCACGGCGCCCACCACGTGAACATCTGATCGTTGTCCGGCTCGAGCGCACGGCCGACGTCCACGAGCCCGTGGCCGATGATCCGTTCGAGCTGCGCCCGCTCCTCCGGCAGCTGCCCGATCGACTGCGGCTTCCGCTCCTTCGGGTGCACGTCCATGTCGGTGCGCGCGATGTTCAGGTCGCCGCAGATCACGATCGGCTGCGGCTCGCTCCGCACGTCCTCGACGAACTGCTCGAGCGCCGCGAGGAACCGCATCTTCGCCGGGAAGTCCTTCCCGCCGTTCGGCACGTACACCGATACGACCGTCACCGTGGGGAGCCGCACCAGCACGATCCGGTTCTCGTAGTCGAACGTTGGATGCGCGAACGCAGGGCGCTCCGGGGCGAAGCTCTTGCTGACATGGAGTGCGACGCCCGAGTACCCCTTGCCTCCATGCCAGTAGCACCAATACCCCTCGAGCTCGCACAACCACACGGGAAGCTGATCGACTTCCGCCTTGATTTCCTGGAGGCAGACGATGTCCGGGTGGTCGCGATCGAGGAAGTCCTGCAGCTCTGCCTGGCGTTTTCGAATGCCGTTCACGTTCCAGGTCGCGATTATCATCGGATGGAGATTCTGTGTCCGCCGCTGCCGGTTCGGCAGGACCTAACTCTAACCCGCCACGGATGGGTCAGTGGGATAGTCGGTGGGATCAATCCCGGGCAGGCTTGAGGTCGTCGGACGGCTGGGCTTGCGCGGAAACGGACGCATCGACGGGAATCTTCTTCCCGTTCCGATGCGCGGCGATGCGGCACGTGCCGGCTTTCGCGTCGAGAATCCCCACGACGGTACCATCGGTACGTCTCGTAGACGCCCGTCAGGCAGCCGCAGGAAAGAAACTTGCTCGACAAGCCGCGCAGTATCCGCATGTCCATTCTTTAGACCCCGGATCCCATCAGAAAGTTTAGACCCCATGGAGCTCTCGGACACCGCGGACGTCTTCCTGTACGTCTTCATCGCGATCGTGGGCACGATGGTGACCGCGGCATGTGTGCGGCTCGTGTGGCGTGCGCGCGGGATGTATCGCATCAGGCGGGCGGGCCCGAGGCACCTCCGGGCGACGCACCACGTCCTCTGGCGGGATCCGGGTGACGTCGCGCGATCCGACATGGCCGGCGGACCGGGAGGCGTGGACGGGGAGCCGGCTCAGCCGTTCAGGTTCGTCGAAGAGCATCTGACTGGATCTCAACCCTGCGTCGCGGTCCGCGATGCGCGCGATCGGCTATGGCGCGTGAAATGGGGCGATGAGGTCCGGTCCGAGAATTTCGCGGTGCGCCTCGCCTGGGCGTGCGGGTACTTCGCCGAAACGACCTACTTCATCGCGGCCGGGACGATTGACGGAGCGGAAGGCCTGCAGCGGGCGCGCGCCTGCATCGGTGACGACTCCGCTTCGCCGACGCGCGATTCGAGCTGGAAGATCCGGCGGTCAGGATGATGTTCGAGGAGCACAGCTGGGCGTGGAACGACAATCCGTTCCTCGGCACGCCGCACCTCCACGGGCTCAAGGTGCTCGTCATGCTGCTGTCGGACTGGGACACGAAGGATCGGCGCGACGTCGCGCGCGGATCGAACACCGCGATCTTCGAGCATCGCGTTTCGCGCTGGCGGCGCGAGGCACGGTACCTGATCACGGACTGGGGCGGATCCATGGGCCGCTGGGGCAGCAACATCGTCACCCGCGGCCGGTGGGATCCGGAAGGCTTCGCGGCGCAGACGCCGCAGTTCGTCACGGGCGTGAAGGACGGCCTGGTCCAGTTCGGCTACGCCGGCCAGCGCACCGCCGACGTCTCAAGCGGGATCCGCGTCGAAGACGTGCGCTGGCTGCATCGGTATCTCGGGCGGATCACCGACGAGCAGCTGCGGGCGGCGCTTGCGGCCAGCGGCGCGAGCGCGGAGGACGCCGTGAGCTTCGCGCGTTCGCTGCGGGATCGGATCACGCAGCTGGGACGGTTGAAGACGCGGGCCGCCGCCTGATCTCCTGACCTCCTGTTCAACATCTGTGTGAAGTTGGTCTTCTTGGAGAGTTGATTCTAGTCGCGGCGCCGCCGCGTGGTTCGCGCGGTCGGGACGGCCGTCCACGGATCCTCCGGCCAGGGATGCCTCGGATACCGCCCGCGCAGCTCCTTGCGCACTTCCGGGTACGTGCGTTCCCAGAAGCTGCGAAGATCGCGCGTCATCTGCACCGGCCGGCCGTTGGGCGCGGTCAGGACCAGGAGCACCGGCTCTGCGCGTGCGCCGATGCGCGGCGTGTCGCCAAGGCCGAAGAGCTCCTGCAGCTTCACCGTTGCGGACACCGATCCGTCTGCCTGGTAGTCGAGCGGATGGGATCGTCCGCTCGGGACGGCGAGCGTCTCGGGCGCGGCGCGGGCGAGCTCGTTCCGGGTCGTCCAGCTGAGCGCGCGCTCGAGATCGATTTCCGCGAGTGAGCGGCTGAGGCGTGCGGCGTCGGCCACGAGCGCCGGCGATGTCCGGCTCGAACCCGCCAAAACGCAGGCGGCGCATCAACTGCTCATCGGCGGCAGTCAACCCGCGCGCGATGTACGCGGCAGCGAGAAGCCGCGCCGCTTCGTCGGCGTCCGGCGCCGCATTCCGTTCCGCAAGCACGATGCTGCCGTAGTAATCACGCGCGTATGCGCGCACGGTCCCCGACGCCGTGATCGAGCTCGTGCTCGACGCGGGTCGCCGTCGGTGACAGCCACTCCGGTTCGACAATGCTCGCCATCCGGATCCGCGCTTCGGTTCCCGCCGCGCGGTTTGTTCGCGGCCCGGCTTCACCTCGCCGTTCTGCCTGGACGTCGAGCGCAACCAGATACTCCCCGCCACGCACGCCGCTTTCCTCCGAGATCACGGCGCCGTGGCCGGACGCGAGCAGCACGCGCGGCGAGCCCGGCTCGCGGCGCTTCGCGACGCGATCGGGATAACCCTGCAGCAGCGCGTGGCGGAACGAGGCATCGGCTCGAATTGGTCCGGCTAAAGCCGGACGCCACCGGGTCAGCCGAATTGGTCCGGCTAAAGCCGGACGCCACCGAAAGGTCCTCGGCCACGCGGAGGACATGGGGCGGCAAATCGCGCTCGCGCTCGATGCCGGAGAGCAGATCGCAATCGGTCGTCTCGGCGCGCGGAGGCAGGAAGTGACGCTCCGACAGCAGCGCACAGCCGAGCGCGGCGGAGCGCGTGCCGCCGGCCGCGATCAGAATGCGTGCGAGCCGCGGGTGGATCGGCAGGCGGTGCATGCGCGTGCCGAGCGGCGTCAGACCGCTTCCGTCGAGTGCGCCGAGCCGCTGAAGCAGGTCCATTCCTGCGGCAAGCGCATCGGACGCGGGCGGATCGAACCAGTCCAGCGTCCGCGGATCGCCGCCCCACGCGAGCACGTCGAGCAGCGGGCCCGATAGATCGATCCGGTGAATGTCGGGTTCTCTGTGCGGCCGAAGCTTCGCGGCCTGATGCCACAGGCGCCACGCGATGCCGGGGCCGAGACGCGCCGCCCGGCCCGCGCGCTGGTCGGCGGAGTCGCGCGAGATTCGTTCCGGCTCGAGGCTGTCGATCGCCCGATCGGGATCGTAGCGCGCGACCTTGTGGATGCCCGTGTCGACGACCGCCGTGACGCCAGGGACCGTGAGCGACGTTTCGGCGATGTTCGTCGCGAGAATGATCCGGCGAGTCGAGACGGGCGCCAGCGCGCGATCCTGATCGGCGGGCTCGAGCGATCCGTGAAGCGGAACGATCTCGATCGCCGATCGCCCCGGCGATGCCCGCGACCTCCGCTGCCGCCCGGCGTATCTCCGCCGCGCCGGCAAGAAAACACAGCACCTGTCCCGGCGTCGATCCGACGAGCGCTCCGACGGCGGCCGGCAACGACGTGTCCGGATGGTAGGAGACGTCGAGCGGATGCGTCAGGCCCGGCACGTCGAGCACCGGGCAGCCGCCCAGGTACGCCGCGACCGGGGCCGGGTCCATCGTCGCCGACATGACCACGATGCGGAGATCGTCGCGGGCGAGCCACGCCTGCTTCGCCAGCGCGATGCCCGAGATCCGCGTGAATGCTGCGCTCGTGGAACTCGTCGAGAACGATCGTGTGGAAGCCCGACAGAAGCGGGTCCTGCTGAAGGCGCGCGGTCAGGATCCCCTCGGTGGCGAGGAGCAGGCGCGTGCCGGGCTCGAACCGGCGCTCGAACCGGACGTGCCACCCGACCTCGCGGCCGAGCGTCCAGCCCTGCTCGTCGGCGATCCGGCGCGCGACGCTGCGCGCCGCGACACGGCGCGGCTGCAGCACGATGACCGGCCCCGTCGGCGGCGAGCGCCGGCGAGACCCGCGTCGTTTTTCCCGCGCCCGGCGCGGCCGTCACGACCAGGGCGCGGCGCTCGCGAACGCGCGCGACGATCTCGGGGATGAAGGGATCGATCGGGAGGGGCTCGGGGGCCACCAGGGGATCTTACCGAGGTCGGGTCAGGAGACCCTGACCGACGTCGATCCCTGAGGTCCGGGTCTTCAGGACCCGGCTCAGGCAGATGTTCTTATTCCCGCAGCGCCGCGGTCGGGTTCAGGCGCACCGCGCGGAACGCGGGAACCAGGCTCGCGACAACCGCCACCACGATCAGCAGCACGCCTACCGATACGAACGTCAGCGGATCGAGAGTGCTGACGCCGTAGACGAACCTCTGGAGCGTCCGCGTGAGGGCGAACGCGGCGCCGACGCCCGACCAGCACGCCAATGGCCGCCAGCGTCGCGCCCTCGCGCACGACGGATCGCAGGATGCGATCGCGCGTGGCGCCGAGCGCGATCCGGATGCCGAACTCGCGCCTGCGCTGGGCGACCGAATACGCGATCAGCCCGTAGATGCCCGGCCGTCGCCAGCAGCAGGCCGAAGACCGCGAAAGCCGTCAGCAGCGTCATCTGGAACGTCTGGTTCGACATCGCGCCCGACTTGACGTCATCCATCGTCGCGAACGTGGAGAACGGCTGCTTCGGATCGATCGTCCGCACGGCCTCGCGGATCTGCCGGACCGTCTCCGGACCGGTGTCGGTCGCGCGCACGACCCAGTTCATGGGGAAGTAGGTGTGGCTGGCGCGTATGCCTCCGATATTGGCCTGGGCGACCGGCACATACATCACCGGCAGCAAGGGACCGACAGGCTGCCCTCGCGCAAATCCTTCGCGACGCCGACGATCTCGAGCGACTCCGACGCGTAGACGCGAACGTGATGGCCGATCGGGTTCGTGTTCTTCAGGTACCGGCTGACGAACTGCTCGCTGACGACCGCGACCGCCGGCGCGCCGGCGCGATCGGAATCGGCGAAGCCGCGCCCGGAGACGATCGAAATGCCCATCGTCCTGAAGTAGTCGGTGCTGGCATACCGCCAGTCCGTAATCTGGTCTTCAACCGCCTCGGGACCGTCGAGCACGTCGACGTTCATGTTGAGGCCGCGATCGATCGGCACGCTGTTGACGACCGCCGCGGACTGGACGCCCGGTATCCTGCGGATGCGATCGAGCCCCTCGTCGAAGAAGCGGTTGATCGCGTCCGCGGTCGCGTAGCGCTCACCCTGCAGCGACATGCGGGCGGTCAGGACGCCGTGCGGGTCGAAGCCCGGATCGATGGCACGCATGCGCACGAACGTCTGCACGAGCAGGGCGGCGCCGACGAGGAGCAGCATGCAGAGCGCGACTTCCGTGACGGCGAGCGTCTGCCGCAGCCAGCCCGATCGCCGGCTCGCGCGTCGTCCTCGTCCCCTCGTCTTTGATCGCCCCGACGAGATCGTGACCCGAGAGGCTCAGCGCAGGCGCGAGGCCGAACAGCAGGCCCGTGAGCACCGACACCGCGAGCGCCACCGTCAGGACCGTGGCATCGATGCGCACCTCCTGGTAGTTCGTGTAGCCTGCCGGCGTCAGCGACAGCAGCGCGGGGAGGGCCAGGTGCGCGAGCAGGACGCCGAGCGCCCCGCCGGCCGTGAACAGCATGACCGATTCCGTGAGGAGCTGACGGACGATGCGCGCCCGTCCGGCGCCGAGCGCCGCCCGGACGGCAATCTCGCGCCCGCGGCCGGCCGCCCGAGCCAGCAGCAGGTTGGCGGTGTTCGCGCACGTCAACAGCAGCAGCATGCCGACCGCGCCGAGCATCAGGAGCAGCGCCGGTCGCGCGAAGCCCGCACTGGAGCTTTGGTACGGCAGGAACGCGGCGGTGTATTCCGTCGGCCTGATCGCGGCAGGATGCGCGCCGCGAAACGCCTCCCACACCGACGAGGCCTCGCCGTTGGCCTGGCCGGCGCTCACCTCGCGTTTCAGTCGGCCGGCAACGGCGTAGTTGAAGCCGCCGCCCGCCCCGGTGGTCGATGGCCGCAGCGGGATGAACACGTCCGCCGGCGGGACCGACACGAAACCCCGGGGCATGACGCCGAGCACGGCGTGCGAGCGGTCGCCGAGCGTGACGGTGGTGCCGACGACGGCAGGATTCGCGCCGAACAGCCGCGTCCAGAGTCCGTGGCTGAGGATGACGGCGTCTGCCCCGCCGGGTCGATCGTGCTCGTCGCCGAACGGCTCGCCGAATTGCAGCCGCACGCCGAACACCGGGAAGAACTCCTTCGACACCGGCATCGCCTTGACGTACTCGGCCGAATCGCCGGTCGCCAGGTTGAAGCCGGTCGTGCCTCGCCAGGCCGCCATCGCGTCGAACGATCGCATGTTGTCGCGGAAGAACAGGTACCGCAGCCCGGTCTGGCCTGGATTGTCGCCTCCGGCATTCCGTCGAACCAGCTGAACGATTCGCTCGGGCTCGGGGTACGGCAGCGGGCGCAGCAGCACCGCGTTGACGACGCTGAAGATGGCCGTGTTGGCGCCGATGCCGAGCGCCAGCGTCGCCAGCGCGGCGCACGTGAACCCGGGCGTGCGGAGCAGCGTCCGCGCGCCGTACCGTAAGTCCTGGAGGATGGTTTCGATTGCAGGCATTCGCGGCCTCGAGTGGTCTCGTTTTTCCGAGGGGACCCAAGCGGTCCCGCTATTGGACGATCACCGGGGACGAAATGGTTTCGCGACTTAGGGTGCGCGGGGCAGCGGGGCATTGCCGGGAGCCGGCGGACTACTCCTGCCGCAGCGCGATGACGGGATCGACCCGCAGCGCGCGCCGCGCGGGACCGAGGTGCGCGGCGAGGGCGACCGCCGAGAGCGTAGCGGCGGCTCCGCCAAGCATCGCGGGGTCGGACGCGCTGACGTCGAACAACAGCGCGCGCATGGACTGCATGGCGACGAGCGCGGCCGCGACACCAACCACCAGGCCCGCGGCTACGGTCGTGGCGCCGCTCGCGAGCACGAGCCGAAGAATGTCGGCGGAGCCGGCGCCGAGCGCCATCCGCACGCCGACCTCGCGCGTGCGCTGCGCGACGGTGTACGATACGACGCCGTAGAGACCCACCGCGGCCAGCAGCAGCGCGAGCGCGGCGAATCCGCCCAGCACGCGCATCACGAAGCGCCGCTCGGCCACGGACTTCCCCGCCAGTTCCTCCATCGTCGCGACCTCGTAAATCGGCACGGCCGGGTCCATCTCGCGGAACACCGCGCGGATCTGCGGCGCAAGCGTGGCCGCGGACGGCGTGGCCGAAGACGGCGCGGCCGCGGGCTCCGGGGCGCGGCGACCGTCCCTCGCGGACTGTCAGGACCAGATAGGAGTCGGTGACCTGTGCCTGCGCGAGGTACATCTGGAGCGTGGGGGGCGCGGCGAGACTGCTGTGCCGAACGTCGCCCGCGATGCCGACGATCGTCCGCCACGGACCAGTCAACGCGTCGCCGATGCGAACCCGGCGCCCGATGGGATCTTCCCCGGGCCACAGCGTTTTCGCGGTGGTTGCGGAAATCACGATCACCGGCAGACTGCCGGCCCGATCGGCGTCGGTGATGAGGCGGCCCTCGATCAGCGGGATGCCGAGCACGCGGAAGTAATCCGGCGTGACGGAGTAGCGCTCGGCCGCCGGATCCTCGGACGGGTTCGGCTTGATCCGTCCTTCGATGTGAAATCCCCAGGTGTCGCCGTTGCCGCCAAGCGGGATCTGACCCGCCGCGGCAGCCGCCTCGACCCCCCGGATGGACTTGACGCGGTCGAGGGCACGGTCCACGAAGGACACGACCGCGGCATCCTCCCGGTAACGCGTGCCGACCAGCGAGAACTGCAGGGTGAGCACGCGGTCCGTGTTGAACCCGGGGTTCACCTCCATCAGCTTGATCACGCTCTTGACCATCGCGCCCGCGCTGGCCAGCAGCACGAGCGCCAGCGCGAGATCGCCGATGACGAGCAGGCCGCGGGCCCGATGCGACGAGCCGCCGACGCTCGAGCGCGAATCGAGCGCCAGCGCGGACTGAAGACTATCCCGCGACACGCGCAGCGCAGGCACCAGGCCGAACAGCACGCCCGTTACCACCGACAGCAGGAGCGCGAAGCCGAGCGCGCCGGGATCGATTGACGCGCGATCGAGGCGCGGAATCGAGACCGGCGCCAGCGCGACGACGCTTCCCATCAGGAGCGCGGCAAGCGCCACGCCGAGCACGCCGCCCGCGAGGCTCAACGTGACGCTCTCGGTGAGCACCTGGCGGATGAGACGGGCGCGCCCGGCGCCGAGCGCGCTCCGGACGGCCATCTCGCGCGACCGGTGCATCGCCCTGGCCAGGAGCAGATTGGCGACGTTCGCGCACGCGATGAGCAGCACCAGGCCGACGGCGCCGAGGAGCACATAGAGGACGGGCTGCACGGGGCCGGCAATCTCGTCCTGCAGGCGCACGACCGCGACGTCGCCCGCCGGGTAGTCGGTTGGATAGATCGCTGCGAGTTGCCCACGGATGGTGTTGAGCTCCGCTCGCGCCTCCGCGCCGGTCGCACCCGCTTTGATCCGGCCGAGCATCTTCAGGTGCTGGCAGCTTCGACACGCGTTGCCGAGCGAGGTGTCGTAGCCGAGCGGGGCCCACAGCTCCGCCGGCTTGTAGAACCTCGCGGACACGAGCGGCTCGAACGAGGGCGGCATTACGCCGGCGATCCGGTACGACACGTCGTTCATCAGGACGGTGCGGCCGACGACCCCGGGGTCCGCCCCGAAGCGGCGCCGCCACAGGCCGTCGCTCAACAGCAGGACATGCCACTGGTCCGGACGGTCCTCGGCTGCCGTGAACGCGCTCCCGAGCGCGGGCGCGACGCCGAGCATCGCGAAGTAGGTCCAGCTGACCCGCATCGCGTTCAACCGCTCCGCCTCGCCTCCGATCGTGAGCGTCGGAGTCCAGGATCGAATCGCCGCCATCTCCGAGAGCGTGCGGCTGCGGTCGCGCAGATCCTGGAACGTGGCGTAGCCGACGTTGGCCGGCGATCCATCCGGATCGCGATCGCCGATCATCACCAGCCGATCCGGGTCGGTATAGGGCAACGGCCGGAGGAGCACGGTGTTGACGACGCTGAAGATGGCGGTGTTGGCGCCGATCCCGAGGGCCAGCGTCACGAGCGCGGCGAGCGTGAACCCGGGAGTTCTCGCCAGCGTCCGCACGGCGTAGCCGACATCCTGAAGCACGGTTTCGGCGATCGGCAGGCCGCGCTGATCGCGGTACGCCTCGGCGACCTGCGTGAGGCCGCCGACCCGCACCCGCGCCTCGCGCCGGGCGTCCGCTGCGCTCATACCGCCGGCACGAAGCTGCTCTTCCGTCATCGCCAGGTGGAACTGCAGCTCGTCGTCGAGATCGGCGCCGTCGTGGCGGCGGCCTCGAAGCACGAACGCCGCCAGGCGGCTCGCCCACTCGCGCAGCCGGCTCATGCGCCCTGATCCCCGAGCAGGCGGCCCATGACGTCCACGACACGCTGCCACTCGGCGGCTTCGCGGGCCAGTTGCTTCTTCCCGCCGCGCGTCAGGCTGTAGAACTTCGCGCGGCGGTTGTTGTCGGACGTCCCCCAGCGCGACGCAATCCACCCGCGCTGCTCCAGGCGCAGCAGGGCCGGATACAGCGTGCCCTGGTTGAGCTGCAGCATGTTGCTCGACACCTGCTGCAGGCGCTGCGCGATGCCGTACCCGTGCATGCTGCCGAGCGTCTCGAGGGTCTTGAGGACCATCAGATCGAGCGTGCCCTGCAGCACGTCGGACTTGGGCTGGTTCACGTCCTTCTCCTGTTGAATATCAACATGAGAGTATCCGCGTTCATGTTGAATGTCAACAGGAGGCTCCGCTGCCTCGGCAGGCTTCGCGGCCCTCGGCGGACTTCGCTACCGGGACTCGGGACTCGGGGCTCGGGGCTCGGGACTCGGAAGCGGGAAGCGGGAAGCGGGAAGCGGGAAACGGGAAGCGGGAGGCGGGAAGCTGGAAGCGGGAAGCTGGGAGCTGGAAGCGGGAAGCCTGCCCTAGTCGAACGCGCCGCGCTCGATCTCGGTCACCAGCTCGCCGAGCGACCGCACGCGCGGACAATCGGCCTCGGGATACAAGCCCGCCACATCCAGCAGCACGCCGCGAAGTCCCGCGGCTCTCGCGCCGACGACGTCGACCTGGTAGATGTCGCCGACGTGGATCGTCGTCTCGCGGTCGGCGCCGCTGCGCGCGAGCGCGATCTCGAAAAACCGCGGGTCCGGCTTCTCGATCCCCTCGTCGTGCGAATCGAGAAGGCAGTCCACGCAGCCGGCGAGCGCGAGCCGATCGAACAGCCCGCGCAGCTTGCCGTTGGCGTTCGAGACGACGGTCAGCTTCAACCCGTGCGCGCGCAGCGCCGCGAGCGCCGGCAGAACATCCGGCGGGACCAGCTCCCAGAGATTGGACTCCTGGTGATACGCGTGCAGCTCGGCGAGCGCCGCGTCCGTCTCCGGCGTGATGGACACGCCCGCTTCCGTCAGGATCAGGTTGAAGAACAGCCACCCGCGAGACGCATCGTTGGTGACTCTGATGGTGTCGCCGTCGTCCAGCCGGCGCTTCGCGATCGGCTCGGCGGCGGCAAGCGCACCGGGATCGACGTGGACTCCGTGCCTCGAGAGCCCGTCGCTGATGCGCGACCAGTTGGGGAAGACGAGAACGCCGCCGGCGTCCAGGAAGACAGTCTTGAGCACGGGCTACGGTCTCGGGGCAGGTCTCAGGTCTCGAGTCTCAGGTCTTTGGTAGGTCTTTGGTCTCGAGTCTTCGGTCCTACCCGCGTTGCTCGATGCGCGCCCACGTGTCCTTCAGCGTGACGGTCCGGTTGAACACGAGCCGGCCCGGCCGCGGAGGCAGCGTCGACGCAGAAGTAGCCGAGACGCTCGAATTGATAGCGGGTCCCCGGCGGGGCACCGGCGACGCTCGGCTCGATCTTCGCGGCCTCGAGCACTTCGAGCGACCGCGGATTCAGATCGGCCACGTAGTCACCGGCAGCGCCCGGCATTTCGGTCGTGAACAGCCGATCGTAGAGCCTGACCTCCACGTCGAGCGCGTGCGCGGCCGAGACCCAATGGAGCGTCGCCTTCACCTTCCGGCCATCGGGCGCGTCGCCGCCGCGCGTGGCGGGATCGTAGGTGCAGCGAAGCTCCGCGATCTCGCCGGCGGCATCCTTGATGACCTGCGTGCAGGTGACGAAGTACGCGCCGCGCAGCCGCACTTCGCGCCCGGGCGCCAGCCGGAAGAACTTCTTCGGCGGATCCTCGCGGAAATCGTCGCGCTCGATGTAGAGCACGCGCGAGAACGGCACGGCGCGCGTCCCGGCCGACGGATCCTCCTGATTGTTGACGACCTCGAACGTCTCGGACTGCCCCTCCGGATAATTCTCGATGACGACGCGGAGCGGCGCGAGGACGCCCATGACGCGCGGCGCCGTCCGGTTGAGATCCTCGCGGACGGCGTGCTCGAGCAGCGCGACGTCGACGGTGTTCTCGCGCTTGGCGACGCCGATGCGCTCGCAGAACATGCGGATCGCCTCCGGCGTGTAGCCGCGCCGGCGCATCCCGACAATCGTCGGCATCCGCGGATCGTCCCACCCGCTGACGTGGCCCTCCTGCACGAGGTCGAGCAGCTTGCGCTTGCTCATCACCGTGTAGGTGAGATTGAGCCGGGCGAACTCGATCTGCTGCGGCCTGGCCGGCACCGGCAGGTGCTCGATGAGCCAGTCGTAGAGCGGCCGGTGATCCTCGAACTCGAGCGTGCAGAGCGAGTGCGTGATCAGCTCGATGGCGTCGGACGGCGGGTGCGCGAAGTCGTACATCGGGTAGATCGACCAGTCGTCGCCCGTCCGGTAGTGGTGCGCGCGCCGGATGCGATAGAGGATCGGGTCGCGCATGTTGATGTTCGGCGACGCCATGTCGATCCGCGCGCGGAGCACGTGTGCGCCATCCTCGAACTCGCCGGCCCGCATGCGGGCGAACAGATCGAGGTTCTCTTCGACGGACCGGTTCCGGTACGGGCTGTCGGTGCCCGGCTCGGTCAGCGTCCCGCGAAGCTGTCGAATCTCGTCGGAGCTCACGCTGTCCACGTAGGCGTGGCCGTGCCGGATCAGGTGGACCGCGTACTCGTAGAGCTGCGGGAAATAGTCCGAGGCGTAGCGCGGCTCCCCGTCCCACGCGAATCCGAGCCAGCGCACGTCCGCCTTGATCGACTCCGCGTACTCGACGTTCTCTTTCGTCGGGTTGGTGTCGTCGAATCTCAGGTTGCACGTGCCGCCGAACTCGGAGGCGACGCCGAAATTCAGGCAGATGGATTTCGCGTGGCCGATGTGGAGGTAGCCGTTCGGCTCCGGCGGGAAACGCGTCGCGACACGCCCGCCGTTCCGGCCGGCTTTCACGTCGGCCGACACGATGGCGCGGATGAAGTCGACCGCGGGGCCGGGGTCGCGCTCCACTCCGCCGAGTGTCGTATCTGTGCTACGGGTTGTCCATGGGTCGCAATCACATTATATCGGGCCCGCGGCCGGTTGGAGCTGGACCGGGACTATTCCTGCGACGAAGGCCCGAATAGTCCGCCCTCCGGGCTTCGACTCAGGCCCGATTCTGGGGCCTTTCGCTGAGGACTAGCCCGGGCGACGTCTTGAGCACCGCGCGGGGCGCGGCGTCGAAACCGACGGCAGCGCGAACACTGCCGCCGGCGCGTTGTCGAAGCGCAGCGTTCGTGAACAATGCGGGCTAGACTGGCGGAAACGGGGGCGACATGCGACGAAATATCAGCGTTTTCATCCTGGTCGCGGCGGGGTTTGGCCTGGGGGCCGCGCTGCAGGGCAGGCTATGGCAAGCGGCCCAAGGGCAGGACGTCCTGCCCGCGCTTCTGGTCGAGGTGCGGGGGCTGCGCGCCGCGATGGAGGCGATGGCGTCCTCCGGACCGCGCGTGCAGCTCGCGCTTGGACGGCTGCAGCTCCAGGAGCAGCGCGTCAACAACCTGCTGCGGAGGCTCGAGACGGTCCGCGGCGGCCTGACCGCCACTCAACTGGAGGAGGACAATACCCGGCAACAGATTGCGTCGACGGAGGAGTCGTTGAAGAGTGGCGTCGTTCCCGAGGGCGTACCGCGCGCACAGGTCGAACAAATGGTTCAGGAGCAGATTGGAGCGCTCAAGATCGCGTCCGGGAGGCTGGCGGCCCAAGTGCAGCGGCTGCAGGTCGAGGAGTCCGATATCGTCCAGGAGCTCGCGTCCGAGCAGGGACGTTGGAACGACATCAACCAGCGGATGGAGGAGCTCGAACGCGCGCTCACGAGAAAGTAGGCTCGCCGCGCAGGTCAGCCGCGGGACGGGTCAGGTCATGAATCATGAACCGAGGAGCCAAACGAGGAAAACCGCGACCGATGACGGCCTCCGGTTGGGGCTAGACTGTCCCGAACTGGAGGCGACATGCGACGAGGCATCAGCGTTCTCATCCTGGTTGCGGCGTGTTTGGGCGTAGGTGCGGCGCTGCAGGGCAGGCTCTCCGCTCAGGGATCTCAAGGGCAGGACGTGCTGCCCGCTCTGTTGATCGAGGTGCGCGGCCTGCGCGCCGCGATGGAGCAGATGGCATCGGCCGGGCCGCGCGTGCAGCTCGCGCTCGGACGCCTGCAGCTCCAGGAGCAACGGGTCAACAACCTGCTCCGCAGGCTCGAGACGGCGCGCGCCGGCCTCGCGGCCGCTCAGCGGGAGGCTGAGAAACTCCGACAACATGTGGACGCGGTTGAGGAGACGGTCAAGTCTGGTGTTTTTCCTCAAGGCGCCCAGCAGCGTCCACAGATGGAGGAGGAGCTCGCAGTGCTCAAGACTCTGTCCGCGCGGGCCGCGACGGATGTGCAGCGGCTCCAGGTCGAGGAGTCCGGCATCGTCCAGGAGCTTGCCGGCGAGCAGGGCCGATGGTCCGACATCAATCGGCAGATGGAGGAGCTCGAACGGGCGCTCGGGAAGAAGTGACGGGCTGAAAACGGAAACGTCCGTTCGGACGCGACTGGAGTCCACGTTGATCGCAAGGCTGATGCATCTCGTGATCGTGATTTGTTGCGTGGGGATCGGCGGCGTCGGAACCGCCGCCGCGCAAACCGCGACGGGCGTTGAGGCCGGTTACTGGCACACGTGCGCGATGACGACGGGCGGCGGCGCGACATGCTGGGGCGCGAACGGGTTTGGCCGGCTCGGCGACGGGACAACGACGAATCGGCCGGTGCCGGTGCCGGTGAGCGGACTCGACAGCGGCGTGGCGGCCATGACCGCCGGAGATGAACACACCTGCGCGCTGACGGACGGCGGCGGCGTGATGTGCTGGGGCGCCAACTCGCACGGCTCACTGGGCGATGGGACGACAGAGGATCGATGGACGCCGGCGTCGGTCAGTGCGCTCGCGAGCGGGGTGGTTGCGATCGCGGCAGGAACGGCGCACACGTGCGCGCTGACGACGGGCGGTGGCGTGAAATGCTGGGGTCAGAATGGTGCCCTCCAACTCGGGGTCCCGAACTCTATATCCGGCCCGACCTATCGAACGACCGCGGTGCAGGTGAGTACTCTGACGAGCGGCGTAGCAGCGATTGCGGCGGGCGGGGCTCATTCCTGCGCGCTGACGGACGGCGGCGCTGTGTTGTGCTGGGGCTTCAACTCGCGGGGCCAACTCGGAGACGGGACGACGCAGGGTCGATTCAGCCCGGCGACGGTGAGCGGGCTGGAGAGCGGCGTGGTTGCGATCGCGGCGGGATTGGAACACACGTGCGCGCTGACGGACGGCGGCGGCGTGACGTGCTGGGGCTGGAACGGGCACGGCCAGGTCGGCGACGGGACGGAGGACGATCGCTGGACGCCGGCGCCGGTGACCGGGCTCGGGAGTGGCGTCGCGGCGATCGGGGCCGGTCCCTTACATACGTGCGCGGTGACGGACGGCGGCGGCGCGATGTGCTGGGGCTTGAACGAGAACCACCAGCTCGGCGACGAGACGACTGAGGATCGCTCGACGCCGACGCCGGTGAGCGGGCTTGCGAGCGGCGTCGCCGCCATCACGGCAGGCGCGTTTCACACCTGCGTCCTGACGAGCGGCGGAGGCGTGAAATGCTGGGGCGGCGACACTGACGGCCAGCTCGGAATCGGACCGACGATGGTCGCACCGACACCGATCAGCGTCTACGGTTTTGGAGGCGCGATCACGGTCAGCGCGATAACGCCGGACCACGGCTCGGCAAACGGCGGGACCGTGGTGACGATTACAGGCACGTATGTGCTCGAAGGCGCGACCGTCACGATCGGCGGAGTGGCGGCGACCGATGTTTCGGTGATAGACCGAACGGAAATCACCGCCACGACCGGGGTACACGCGGCCGGCGGGGCATCCGACGTCGTCGTGCAGAATCCCGACGGCCTGCAGGCAACGTTGGTCGGGGGCTTCACGTATGAAGCGATGCCCGCGGCAGTCACGGTGCACCCATCGAACCAGACCGTGCGGGCAGGCCGCACGGCAACTTTCACCGCCGCGGCGAGCGGCGTTCCGACGCCGACGGTGCAGTGGCAGGTGAGCACCGACGGCGGCGCCATCTGGGGGGACATCGGCGGGGCGACCTCGCCGACCTATGCGTTCACCGCGACGGCGGCTGACCACGGCAAACGGTTCCGGGCCTCGTTCACCAACGGGTCGGGCGGTGCCCTGAGCGCGGCCGGGATCCTCACCGTGCGTTCGGTGAGCGGCGGCGACTTCAACGGCGACGCGGTCACCGACATCGGCGTCTACCGGCCGGCAACCGGTATGTGGTACATCCGCAATCAGCCGGCGGTGCAGTTCGGCGACCCGGGCGACGTCCAGGTCGCCGGGGATTACAACGGCGATGGAGGTACAGATGCCGCGGTGTACCGGCCGAAGACCGGCATGTGGTTCGCGCGCAACATCTTCGCGCTGCAGTTCGGGGATCCCGGCGATGTGCCGGTGCTCGGAGACTTCAACGGCGACGGCACGGCCGACGTGGCGATCTACCGTCCGGCAACGGGCTACTGGTATGTGCGCAACCAGTTCGCCGTGCAATTCGGCGGGCCGGATTTCATCCCCGTCGTCGGCGACTACAACGGAGACGGGACCGACGACGTGGCGGTCTACCGGCCGTCGACCGGGTTCTGGTATGTGCGCAACCAGCTCGCCATCCAGTTCGGGGGACCCGGCAGCGTGCCGGCGGTCGGCGACTACGACGGAGACGGCTCCGCGGATCTCGCGGTCTACCGGCCGTCGGATGGCATGTGGCTCGTGCGGAATCAGTTCACTATCGGCTACGGCGACCCCGGTGACATTCCGCTGGCGCGCGATTGGAACGGCGACGGCACGACAGACATCGCCGTCTACCGGCCGGGCACGGGTGAATGGCGCGTCCGCAATCAGTTCGTCATCCAGCACGGCGATGCCATGGACCAACCGATCCTGCCCGGTCCGAAGCCGCTCTCCCCGTCCAACGGCGACTACGATGCGGACAACGTCACGGACGTCGCCGTGTATCGCGCTTCGACCGGCATGTGGTACGTGCGCAACACACTGTCGGTGCGGTTCGGCGATGCCTCGGACACGCCGGTGCCGGCCGACTACACCGGCGATGGGCGGATGGACGTGGCGGTCTACCGGCCCTCGACCGGGACGTGGTACGTGCGCAACCAGTTCTCGGTGCAGCTTGGCATCCCGGGCGACATGCCGGTGCCCGGTGATTACAACGGCGACGGGGTCGCGGAGGTCGCCGTGTACCGGCCGTCGACCGGGTTCTGGTACATCCGCAATCAGCCGGGGGTGCAGTTCGGCGAGCCGGGCGACATCCCGGTCCCGGGGGACTACAACGGCGACGGCGCGACCGATATCGCGGTCTACCGGCCGTCCACCGGGTTCTGGCTCGTGCGCAACCAGCTTCCGCAGCAGTTTGGCGGCTCGGGTTACGTGCCGGTCCCGGGTGACTACAACGGCGACGGGCTGACGGACCTGGCCGTGTACCACACCTCGAGCGGCACGTGGAGCGCGTACAACCAGTTCGTGGTGCAGTTCGGCGACGCGACGGACACGCCGGTGCCTGGTGACTACAACGGCGACGGGACGACGGACGTCGCGGTGTACCGGCAGTCCACCGGCACGTGGTACGCGCGGAACCAGTTCGCGATTCAGTTCGGGGATGCCGCCGATGTGCCGGTCGTGCGCATCGGCCCTAATCAGTAGACGTCGTCTTTCCACGGAGAACCGCATGCGCATTCAGTCCTGGATCCTCGCCGGCGCGCTCGTGCTCGGCGCCGCCTTCACGGCGTCCTATACCCGCGCGATCGCAGACACGGCTCCGCGTCCGGGCGTCGACTGGCCGCAGTTCCGCGGGATCTCCGCAACCGGCATCTCCGAAGGCACGCCGACGCCGTCCACGTGGAACGTGGCGGCAGGCACGAACGTCCTCTGGAAAACCGCGGTCCCCGGCCTCGGACTGTCGAGCCCCGTCGTCTGGGGGGACCAGCTGTTTGTCAGCACGGCGATCAGCGGTGACAAGGGCGCGAGCGTGCGGCCCGGCCTGTACGGCGACATCAAATCGGTGACCGACGACACGCCGCACGAGTGGCGCGTCTACGCGTTGAACAAGAAGACCGGCGCGATCCTGTGGCAGCAGACGGCGCACACCGGCGTGCCGAAGATCAAGCGCCACACGAAGAACTCGCACGCCAATTCCACGCTGGCGACCGACGGCGAGCGCCTCATCGCGTTCTTCGGATCGGAAGGGGTCTACGCGTACGACCTCAAGGGCAAGCTGCTCTGGCAGAAAGACCTCGGCGTCCTCGATGCCGGCTACTACGTGGTGCCGGAGGCGCAATGGGAGACGGGCAGCTCCCCGGTCATTCACGACGGCGTCGTGATCATCCAGGCGGACGTGCAGAAGGGATCGTTTCTCGCCGCATTCGACGCGAAGAACGGCCGCGAGCTGTGGCGCGTGACGCGCACTGACGTGCCGACGTGGGGCACGCCGACGGTGCACGTCGTGAAAGGACAGCCCCAGATCATCGTCAACGGCATGCGGCACGCCGGCGCGTACGACTTCAAGACCGGCAAGGAAGTGTGGAAGCTCTCCGGCGGCGGAGACATTCCCGTCCCGACTCCGGTCGTCAGCGACGGCCTCATCTACATCACCAACGCGCACGGGACGATGTCGCCGGTCTATGCGATCCGCGACACCGCGGCCGGGGACATCAGCCTGGCGGCGGGCGCGTCGAGCAACGCGGGCGTCGCGTGGAGCTACACGCGCGACGGCGGCTACATGTGCACGCCGCTCGCCTACCGCGGGCTGGTCTACATCGTCCGCTACAACGGCATCCTCACGGTGTACGACGCGAAGACCGGCGAGCGGAAATACCAGGAGCGCCTCGCGGGGGGCACGTCCGCGTTCACCGCGTCCCCGGTCGCCGCGGACGGCAAGGTCTACCTCGCCAACGAAGACGGTCAGGTCTTCGTGATCAAGGCGGGGCCGGCCTACGAGCTGGTCACGCTGAACGACATGGGCGCGCCCGTGCTGGCGACGCCGGCGATCTCGGAGGGCCGGCTCCTCTTCCGGACCCCGCAGCACCTGATGGCGATCGGAACGAAGTAGCCGCGTCCCCGGACCAGCTTGCGAAAACCCCTGACAGCGCGGCAAACCACGCGCGCTGGGAGCGCGGCAGGCGGCATTTCTGTTGCACCACGGTCGGCCGACGTCCGGAAACCGCCTCACGGGCGACGACAGTTGCTCGTTTTGTGGACTCGGAGGGAACTCATGACCGTGCGCGTGCTCATGCGTATGGCCGCCAAATCGCGGGGACGACGCCCTGCTCAGGTGGCGCTGGTCGCATTCGTAGGACTCGTTCTCAGCGGCTTTTTGACGATTGCGAGTGCCGACCCGATTACCCTCGATCAAACGTCTCCCCCAAGTGCCTTCGACGCGATTGGGTGCTGCATCGGGAGCGACCTGGGGCAGACATTCACCGTAGGAATGACTGGAATGCTGCATACCGTCGCTCTGCCTCTCGTGATCCCCCAAGGCGAGGCGTATCCCTTTCCAGGGCAGATGACCCTTGAGATTCGAACGACACTCGGTGGCTTGCCCAGTGATTTGATACTTGCCCAGGCGGTTCTGCCAAACTCCAGCATCCAACCCCCCCGGGCATTCTCTTTCAACGTGTTCTTCAACGGGTTGGATGTGCCGGTCGTCGCGGGACAGCAACTCGCGATTGTGCTGCGCACCGATCCGAACAATCCTCAAAACTTTGGCTGGGTGATAGACCGGAGCGGACCATATGCAGGCGGACGACCGTATCGACGGAACCTCGACGGTCAGGGGAGTCCCTGGGAGGACATTTCCAGTTTTACGGGCGACATGGCTTTCGCCACATTCGTTGAGCCGTCCCTCGCACCCGTTCCTGAGCCCGCCAGCATCGCGCTGCTCGGAACCGGATTGGCGGGCCTTGCGGCACGGGCATGGCGACGCAGAAAGTCAGTGGTTCACGGCGATCGTCACGAGGAACCTGGAACTTAAGAACTCTAGGCAGGCGTCCGGTCCATCTCCTGCAGCGCCTGCACGCCGCTGCGCATCGAGAACCACCACGTCGCGATGCTCAGCACCGCGGCGGCCAGGAAGCACGCGCCGATGGCCAGCTGCTGGGAGCCGTCAAGAGGAATCCCGCGGCTCTGATGGAACAGATACACCGATGACGGCCAGCCGAGCAGCGCGATGGTGATCAGGATGAACAGCACGGCGATCACCATGTAGGCGATCCCGCCGTAGGATCCGGCGACCTGGCTCGGGTTGTCGGCGGCAAACCGCGGATAGCGCGCGCCGAGGCCCGTCGCCAGGCCGACGAGCGCCAGGCTCATGAACACGATCGCGAGCGCGGTGACCACTTTCAGCACAGGGTCCACGCCGAGCAATTCATTGGCGGCGATCGTCAGCCCCTCGCTCAACGTCAGCACCGGCACCAACCCGGTCCAGAATTTCGACCACAGAAAATCGCTCAACGAGATCGGCGCGGTCCGGATGATCCAGAATGCCGCCCCTTCGGCCGACACGGCAGGGAACACGAACCGCACCGCGACGGTCGCCATCACGAACCCGGCCATCCCGAGGTTCACGAACGCGTACACGTTCTTGATGACGCCGCTCATGTACGGGACGCGCTCCAGATCGAGCACGCGGAAGTTGTAGAGATAGACGAGCACCAGCGCGAGCAGCAGCAGGAGCTGCGACCACTGGCTGACGTCCCGCAGGAACACCTTCACGTCCTTCAGCAGCAGATGGCGGCGCACCACGGAGAGCGGCAACAGGCGGAACACGCGATCGAGGCCGTGCAGCCGGGTGAATCGCGCCTTCCGCGCCTCCTGCGCGTTGCTGAAGCCGCTGAAGTGCCACTGCTCGTGCGCGGCGCGGACGAGCAGCGTCAGCGCGAGCGCCGTCGTCCAGAGCGCGCCGAGGTGCAGCCAATCGCGCCCGCCCTGCAGGCTGGCAAACAGCGTCTCCCCGGCCCAGAACGACGGCAGCAGCGGCGCGACCGGCGACTGCAGGGTCGCGAAGAAATCGGTGATGTCGGGCAGCGACTCGACCCGCAGCAGCCGCTCCGGCTGGATGTAGCGCAGGAGCATGACGATGGTGGCGGCGAAGAGGAGCCCCATGAGCATCAGGATGTCGCGCGCGCGCCGGGCCGGGAAGATGTTCACCAGCAGGAGCGTCGCCGCGGTCCCGACCGCGACCGGGATGACGGCGAAGGGCACGACCGTGAGGATCGCCGTCAGGTAAAACGACGCCGGGGCGCAGCGCGCGATCCCGAGGCCCAGCAGCAGCGGCACCAGAAAGATCACCACCATCCACGAAGCCTGACCCAGCGTGCGCATGAACCTGGCGTGGAACAAGCGGCGCGGCGCCACCGGCGCGGCGAGCAGCAGACGCAGATCGTCGGACAAAAAGAACGTCGACAGCGCGGTGACGACGCCGCTGAAGGCGAGGAAGGAGAGGAAGGTCAGGAACAGCCAGGAGAGGCCGATGCGCAGCAGGTAGTCGCCGAGCTCCGCGTAATCGGCGAGCTGCCAGGCGAGCCAGAACGATCCGCCGAAGAGCGAGAGCCCGACAACCACCGCGATGCCGCCGAACGCGAGGCCGCGAAACAGATCGCCGCGCTCGCGACGGTTCGCGCGATTGCGGGCGGCCCAGATGGACGGGAGCAGCAAGTAGGGAAAAGGCTGGCTCATCCCCTACACGACCTCGTCGATTTCCTGCAGCCCGCTTCCGCCCGTGAGCTTGAGGAAGACGGCGGTCAACTGGTCGTCGTGGCTCCCCGCCATCGCCTGCAGCTCCGGAACGGTGCCTCGGGCGATGATCTTGCCTTTGAGGATGATGCTGATGGTGTCGCACATCTCCTGCGCGACCTCGAGCGTGTGCGTGCTCATCAGGATCGCGACGCCGTGCTCGCTCATCCGCCGGAACACGTTCTTGATCAGCCGGGCGCCGCGCGGGTCGAGACCGACCATGGGCTCGTCGACCAGGACGGCCTGCGGCCGGTGCATGAACGCCGCGCACATCACCAGGCGCTGCTTCATGCCGTGCGAGAAGCTCTCGACGAGCTCGTGCTCCCACTTCGTCAGCTCGAACAGATCGAGCATCTCGGTCACGCGCTGCGGGACGCCGTCGCCGTCCATGCCGTAGAGCCCGCCGTGGAAGCGCAGGAACTCCCCGGCCGTCAGCTTCTCGTAGATGAACGGCCGATCGGGAATGAAGCCGAGCGAGGCCTTGGCGCGCTCGGGCTCCGCCGCCAGATCGTGGCCGTTGACCAGGATCCGGCCGGCCGTCGGCTTGAGCAGCCCCGCAATCATGCGGATCGTGGTCGTCTTGCCCGCGCCGTTCGGGCCGAGGAAGCCGTGGATCTGCCCTTCCGGCACCTCGAGGCTGACGCCGTCGACGGCGGTGAACGCGCCGTACTTCTTGACGAGATCGTGGACGGCGATCATCGGCGGCGGCCCGTGCGCGGGCCCGCGGACCAGCAGTCGCCGGGCCCGGCGCGCGTCGGCATCGGAATCGAGAGCGGGCTGACGTCCGCCGCCTGCCGGCCGACCACGACGGGGGTCGTATTCGGCGCGATCTCGAGATCGAGGATCGTGATCTTCAGGCGGCCGAGCAGCGGCAGGATCGCCGCCTGCTTGTCCAGGCCGCCGCGGGCGAGCCGCAGGTGCGTGCCGTCGGCCGGAAACTGGTTCAGGGTCGGATCGACCGGCAGCCACATGCCCCGCCCGTTTCCTTCGGTCAGGTACACCTCGGGCCAGGCGTGGTAGTAGAACGCGCCGCGCACCGAGACGAGACCCACGGCGATGCGCGCGGGGATTCCCAGCGCGCGCGCCAGCGCGACGTAGAGCGCGGTGTGCTCGTTGCAGTCGCCGACCCGCGTCCGCAGCACTTCGAGCGCGGACGGCAGGCTCACGGTCGGCTTCTTCTCGAGGATGGCGTTGACGTGACGTGTGAGGCGCTCGGCGCGCGCCCGAACGCCGGTCACGCCCTTGACCGCGATGGCCGCCTCGGCGCGAATCTCCGGAGCGTCGCTCTCGAGGAACGGTTCGGGGGTCAGGTAGCGGGCGACATCCGGATCGGCCGCTTCGGGCCGCAGGCCGCGGGGATCGCGGAGCTCCACGATGTCCCCGTCCACGCTCTGGCCGACGCCGCGGAGATCGGGGCTCGACAGAATCCGCGCCGGTCAGCCGCATGCGGAGGCGGAGCACATCGCGCGGATTGTCGACGCGGAGCTTCGAGTCGGGCACGACCGCGGAGGCCTCGAGCAGATCCTCGCGGACCTTGTAGGGCACCGCCATCGCTCGCGCGCGCTCGGGCGATTCGCGCACGGTCTCGAGTCCCATCGGGCTCTGCTCGCGCACGACCTCGCCGGTGTCGGTAATCCAGGACGTGGTGCGGAGCCCGGCGTACTGCAGTTCGGCGCGGAATGCCGGGACCGACATCGGGATCCCGTATTGCGACCGTCCGTCGAGGTGCACCACTTCGCGCTTCCCGATATCGAGGGCGACCGGCGCGCTCGACATCGTCGCGGGATCGAAGATGATCCACTCGTAGTGCGCGCCGCTCGTGAGGCCGGCGGCGGCGAGGCGTCGCGCCAGGGTGAGCGCGAGCACCGGCGGCTGCGGCGATCTCGCGAACTTCGCTGCGGGTGCCGCTCGGCGAGGTGACCGACAGGCGCAGCCGCGTTCCGTCCACCTGTCCGCGAACCGTCGTCGGGCCGGTCCCGGGATCGAGCGAGAACTCGAAGGACTGGAGCGTGAACGCGCGGTCCACTCGCGCGGTGGTTCGGATGGCGGCCGCCGTCTGCGCGCCGAGGAGCGACATCTGCAGCCGGCCGTCCTCCTGCAGTTCCAGGCCGTCATCGGTCGCGACGGTCTGACTGACGGTGAACCCGATCTTCTCGTTGCGGTAGTACACCCCGCGCCACTGGGCGGCGCTTCCGTATCGCGCCAGGTCGGACGCCAGATTGGCGGACGAGGCCTGGACGAACGATCGGTGCACCAGGACCACCATGGTGGCGACCCAGGCGAGCAGAACGAGGATGGACAGGGGACGCGTGACTCGCCGCGGCAGCGGCCTGAGGAATTTCATGCGGTCGTCAGTGCATTCACGGAGTCTTCGTGGGTCAGAAGAGGGGCCTGGTTGGAATTATAGGCTCCCGGGGTCCGCACAAAGCTCGACCGGGCTGAGGCAGGCCCAGGGGTCTGACCCCACGATTGGGCTCACGACGCCCGCTTGGGGTCTGACCCCGGTTGTGCAGCCGGAGGGGCGCATCGGGGTCTGACCCCATTTGCACTGTCGGTCGTACAACGAGTGGGGTCGGACTGCTGAGGGACCCCCAGATGTGGTGGACGAACGACAGAGGTCTGTCCCCCGTTGCCCGACTCATCCCCGTCGAATCGAGCGAAATGCCCATCCGGTAAGCACTTATGCCCCCCCGACCAGTAATATGGGAAGACATGTCCCCGAATCCCCCGGCGGCCGAGGTCGAGCAGACCGAGGTCGGCAGCTACTTCGTCGCCAATTACCCGCCGTTCTCGGTCTGGACGGCCGACGCCGTGGCAGCCGACGCCCGGCCCGCGCTCGCCACGCCGCCGGCGCCCGACATCCCGCTCGGTCTGTACCTCCACATCCCGTTCTGCCGCAAGCGCTGCCACTTCTGCTACTTCCGCGTTTACACCGACCGGAACGCGAAAGAAGTCGAGTCGTACCTCGATCTCCTCGCGCGGGAGTGGGAGCTGTACGCGCCGATGGCCGCGATCGCCGGACGAAAGCTGGACTTCGTGTACTTCGGCGGCGGGACCCCGTCGTTTCTCTCCACGAAGCAGCTCAAGTCGCTCGTCCACCGGTTGACGGCGGTCTCGCCCTGGTCGGCGGCCGAGGAGATTACGTTCGAGTGCGAGCCGGGGACGCTCACCGAGGCGAAGCTCGTGGCGATCCGCAAGCTGGGGGTGACCCGCCTCAGCCTCGGCGTCGAGAACTTCGACGACCGCATCCTCGAGCTGAACGGCCGCGCGCACCGGTCGCCCGAGATCGGCCGGTCGTTCGCCATCGCGCGGACGCTCGGGTTTCCGCAGATCAACATCGACCTGATCGCCGGGATGCTCGGCGAGACCGACGCGAACTGGCGCGACTGCATCCAGCGCACGCTGGATCTCGATCCCGACAGCGTCACGATCTACCAGATGGAGCTGCCGTACAACACGACCATCAGCAGCGACATCCTGAAGCACAAGGGACAGTTCACCGATCCGGTGGCCAACTGGGCGACGAAGCGCCGCTGGGTGGATGAAGCGTTCGCGGCACTCGAGCGCGCGGGCTATCACATCGGCAGCGCCTACACCGCGGTCAAGAACCCGGCGAAGACGACGTTCGCGTATCGCGATCGGCTGTGGCAGGGGGCGGACCTCGTCGGCCTCGGCGTCGCGTCGTTCGGGCACGTCAACGGCGTCCACATGCAGAACCTGGACACGTGGGAAAAATACAGCGAGGCGATCGGACGCGACGAGATCCCGCTCGCCCGCGCCTATCGCCCGACGGCCGAGGAGCGCATGATCCGCGAGTTCGTGCTCCAGCTGAAACGCGGCGCGCTTCGACCGGACTACTTCGCGACCAAGTACGGGGTCAACGTGCTGGAGCGCTTCGCCGAACCGCTCGCGTCGCTGCAGGGCACGGGCTACCTCGCCGGCGCGGACCAGGAGCGGATCGCGCTGACCCGCGCCGGGCTGCTGCGCGTGGACGTCCTGCTGCCCCGATTCTTCCTGCCGCAGCACGCGGGGATTCGATACACCTAACGACGTTCTCGGTTCTTGGTTCTTGGTTATGCGTTCGTTCCTCGTTTTCGTTCACGTGCCGGCGCGGCGGCCACGGCGCATGATGACGGAACCGGGAACGAGAACGAGAACGAGAACGAAACCAAGAACCAAGAACAGAGAACCAAGAACGGACAGTATTCAGACTCTTCATGCCCCCATCACCACACTATGACGTCATCGTCATCGGCGGCGGCCCCGCCGGTTCGACGGTATCCACCCTCATCGCCGATCGCGGCCACACAGTTGGACTCTTCGAGCGCGAGACGTTCCCCCGCTTCCACATCGGCGAATCGCTGATCCCCGAGACCTACTGGGTGCTCAAGCGCATTGGCATGCTGGAGAAGATGCAGCAGAGCCACTTCGTGAAGAAGTACAGCGTGCAGTTCGTGAACGCGAGCGGCAAGCTCTCGGCGCCGTTCTACTTTCACGACAACAAGCCTCACGAGTGCTCGCAGACCTGGCAGGTGATCCGGAGCGAGTTCGACCAGATGCTGCTCGAGAACGCGCGCGAGCACGGCGTGGACGCGCACGAAGGGGTCCACGTGCTCGGGGTCCTGTTCGAGGGGGATCGCGCCGTCGGCGTGACGATCAGGGGCGCGGACGGCGCCAAGCGCGACAGTCCGCGCGAAGGTCGTCGTCGACGCGAGCGGCCAGGCGGCGCTGCTCCAGAACCGCTTCAAGCTGCGCGTGTGGGATCCGATCCTGAACAAAGGGGCGATCTGGACCTACTGGCGCGGCGCCTATCGCGATACCGGCCGCGACGAAGGGGCCACGATGGTCCTCCAGACGGACAACAAGAACGGCTGGTTCTGGTACATTCCGCAGCACGACGACACGGTCTCGGTCGGCATCGTCTCGCCGTTCGACTACCTGTTCAAAGGACGCGGCACGAACCACGAGAAGACGTATCTCGAAGAAGTGGACCACTGCCCCGCGGTGAAGCAGCGGATCGCGGGCGCGACGCGCATGACGGGGTACTTCGTCACGCGCGATTACTCGTATCGGTCGACGCGCGTGGCGGGCGACGGCTGGGTCCTCGTCGGCGACGCGTTCGGGTTCCTCGATCCGCTGTATTCGTCAGGCGTGCTCCTCGCGCTCAAATCCGGCGAGCTCGCCGCCGACGCCATCGTCGACGGGCTTGCGAGCGGCGACCTCAGCGAGGCGCAGCTCGGCCGGTGGGGCGCGGACTTCAATCAGGGCGTCGATCGGATGCGGCGGCTCGTGTGCGAGTTCTACGACGGCTTCAGCTTCGGCCAGTTCGTGCGGAAGTACCCGCACCTGCGCGGGACGATCACCGACCTCCTCATCGGCGACCTGTTCAACACGCGCGTCGACGCGGTCTGGGGACCGATGGAATCGCTCTACAAGCCGGGCAAGAAGCCGATTCCGCCGTGGGACGCCGGTACGCCCGGCGCGCTCGTCGAGGAGCGTGCCCCGCATCTCGAGCTGCCGGAGGGACAGCGGCGCTGATGGCCGGCGGCTTCCACTACACGCGGCGCGTCCAGTTCTCCGAAACCGATCTCGCCGGCATCGCGCATTTCAGTGCCTTTTTCCGCTTCATCGAGGAAGCTGAGCACGCGCTGTGGCGCGCGGCGGGACTGTCGATCGGGAAGGCCGAAGAAACCGGCGGCTGGCCGCGCGTGTCAGTGGCGTTCGATTTCAAGAACCCGCTGCGCTTCGAAGACGAGTTCGACGTGGAAGTGCACTTGGCGACCGTCACGCGGCGATCGATTCAGTACGGGTTCACCATCACCTGCCGCGACACGCTCATCGGGACCGGGACGATGACCGCCGTGTGCACGCGGAAGGAGGCCGGGCAGCTCCACGCCGTCGACATCCCGGAAGACGTCGTCAGGCGGCTGCGCAAGGCGGCTGAAGGGACCTGACCCCGGACGCTACCGGGACTTCAACACCTTCGCGAACGCCTCGTACTGATCCACCGCCACGAAGTCCACGCCGGCCTTGATCGCGGCTCGCCACCTCTCCTGTGCGGCGGCCAGCGACCCGAAGTTGTAGGAGGCGGACCACCCGCCGGACACGTCGGCCGGGTCGTGCCCGTTCAGCGTGTAGAACCTGATCCAGAGCCCCGCGTCGTGCGCGGCGCGGACGGCCGACACCAGGCGCGCCTCGTCCTCGGGCGTCCAGGACCCCGATTTCGGCTGCCCCTCCGGCTCGACGACGCTCCACGGGTTGTTGGACCAGCGCCGGTAGTTCGTCCTGACCGGCGCGATGGGCGGCGCGCCCTTGACCGGCCGCGGTATCGCCCCGAACAGCCGCAGCTTCCCGCCCGCGGGCACGCGGTCGTAGAACGCGGCCTGCTGCTCGGCCTGGTCCCCGGTCAGCACCAGCACGGGCCTGACGTCGAGGACGGCGATCGTCCCCTCGGTGGCGGGCCGCTCGGCGGTGGTGAGCCACGATTCGTACTCCCCGAGCAGGGTCCACACGGCCTGAAGATGCTCCGGCTCCAGGGTCTTGAAATCGAGGTTGAGCGTGAGGATCGGCCAGTCATCGGTGCGATTCTCGCGCAGCGCCGTCTCGACGATCGGGCGGATCCGCTCGAAGAAGTGCTCGCGCATCCCGGGTTCGGCGCCGGTGTAGGGCTCGCCGTGCGTCACGATCGATCGCGCCAGGCCGGTGCCCGGATCGCGGTACCAGGCGAGGTCCTGCTCGATGGCCAGCGGGATCCCGGTCGCGAGCGCGCGATCCAACCGATTGGCGAAGCGGCCGTCATACGGATAACAATTGTGCGCGTCGAGCAGCACGCGCCCGCCGGGCGCCAGGCCGTCGGCCACCGGGCGGGCCGGCAGGGTCGCCCCGGCGGCAAGCACAAGAATCAGGAGAAAGCAGCGAATCATTCCGGGATATTACCCCGCTCCCTGTCCTGGGCCGGTGACTTCGGGCGTAACGCGGACAGGTCAGCCCAGTCTCGAGTCCCGGGAACACCGCCAATTTAAGCTCAGCCGCCGGGAGCGCATCTTGCTCGGGCACGGCCATCGTGCAGGTTCCCCCCCTCGTTTCGGCGCCGGTGACAGTTCCGACCCGCCGCGGTGTTACAGAAGACAGATTGAGAGATGCGCTGGACATCGAGGCGCTCAGCCACCAGTACGGCGCCATGGTGCTCCGGCGGTGCCGCCGCCTCCTCGGAGACGAAGAGGAGGCCCTGGACGCGTCCCAGGACGTGTTCCTTCGTGTCCTCCAGCGCCGCGAACGGCTCGATGCGGCGTATCCGTCGAGCCTGCTGTTCCGAATCGCGACCAACGTCTGCCTGAACCGAATTCGTGATCGGGGACGCCGGCCGGCGACGCGGGACGAAGAGCTGCTCGCATCGATCGCGTGCGCGGAGTCGCCCGGCGCAGGCAGTGAGGCGAGGCTGATTCTCGACTGGCTGTTCGGACGGCAGCCGGAGTCCAGCCGGACGATCGCGGTGCTGCACTTCGTCGACGGACTCACGCTGGAGGAAGTCGCCCGGCACACGGACCTCTCGGTGTCGGGCGTCCGAAAACGGCTGCGGAAGTTACGAAAGAGGCTGACGGAGATGGATCAATGACCGCACACGACAGGCTCGAGGTCCCCGACCTGATCCTGGAACAATACCGCCTCAACGAGCTGCCGCCCCAGGACGTGGAGCGTGTGGAGCGGCTGCTGCGCGAGGATGAAACGCTTCAGCACCGCCTGGAAGCGCTCGACCGGTCGGACGCGGAAATCGCCAGGCAGTATCCGCCGGCCTGGATGGCCGAGCGGGTGCGCGAGCGGCAGTCGCGAGGATCGAGCGTCCCGGTACGGCCCCGCGACCGGGTGCGCCTGTGGGGCGTTCCAGCCACGATCGGCGCCGCGGCGATCGTGCTCGTCTTCATGCTGCCGCATCCAGCCACGACGCCGTTCTGGAAACCCGCGCCGGTGACCGACACCGATCGAATCAAGGGGCTGGGGCCAGCGCTGGCGGTCTTTCGCCGCTCCGCCCGGGGCACCGAAACGCTCGCCGATGGCGACGTCGCCCGTCCGGGCGATCTCCTGCGGCTGGGTTATACGTCCGCCGGACGAGCGTATGGCGTGATCGTGTCGATCGACGGGCGCGGAGCGGTCACGCTCCACCTGCCTCCGAACGGCGGGCGCGCGGCTTCGCTCGGCCGCAACGGTCAGGTGCTGCTGGATCAGGCGTACGAGCTCGACGACGCGCCGAGCTGGGAGCGGTTTTATTTCATCACCGGTGACAGCGCGTTCGAAGTCGCGCCGATCCTCGACGCGGCGCGCCGGTCGGCGGCCCGGGACCTGCGATCGCCGCCCGCGGCGCTCGCGATCCCCGGCGAGCTCACGCAGTCCACGTTCTCCCTGCAGAAAGAGGTCAGACCGTGAAGTTCACGTCAATGTCGTCCCGGATCCCCGCCCGCCGCTTCGCGTCGCACGTCTGCCTGGCGCTGACGCTTGCCGCCGTGCCGGGCGCAGTCAGTGCCGAGGCGGCCGCGACGGTCCAGCGGTTCACGCTCGTCATCGGCGCGAACTCCGGAGGGGCCGAGCGCCCCCGCCTGCGGTACGCGGTCTCCGACGCCGAGCGCTTCGCCCGCGTGTTGATCGAGCTCGGCGGCGTGAGTCCGGAGAACGAAATCATCCTCAGGCAACCGAAGCTCAAAGAGCTGCTCGACGCGCTCGATCAGCTGAGCGCGCGCGTGATGGAAGCGCGCCGGGCCCCGGGGGCGGCGGGCGGCCGCACGGAGGTGCTGTTCTACTACTCGGGGCACGCCGACGAGCGGGGCCTGCTGCTCGGCGACGATCGCTACTCGTACCTTTCGCTCCGCGATCGACTCGATCAGATTCCCGCCGACGTGCGCATCGCGGTCCTCGACGCGTGCGCGTCCGGCGCCTTCACGCGGTTGAAGGGGGGCAAGGCGCGGCCGGCTTTCCTCGTCGACGCGTCCGCCACCATGCGCGGCCATGCGTTCTTGACGTCCAGCGCGGCCACCGAAGCCGCGCAGGAATCCGATCGCATCCGCGCGCTGTACTTCACGCACTATCTCGTCTCCGGGTTCAGGGGCGCCGCGGATCTCTCGGGCGACGGCAAGGTCACGCTCAACGAGGCATATCAGTTCGCGTCCAACGAGACGCTCGACCGGACGGTGGATACGAAGGGGGGCGCGCAGCATCCGTCGTACGACATCAACCTGTCGGGGACCGGCGACGTCGTGATGACCGACGTCCGCCAGACGAGCGCGACGCTCGTCCTCGGCGAGGATCTGGAAGGACGGTTCTTCGTCCGCAACGCCGCACGGGAGCTGATCGTCGAGCTGTTCAAGCCGCGCGGGCGCCGGGTGGAGCTCGGGATCGAACCAGGCGCGTACGAAGTGCGGATGGAAGTACAGAAGTCGTCGATGCTCGCCAAGGCGACAGTGGATGAAGGGGGGCGGGTCGTGCTCGACCCCCGTCAGTTCGGCGTCACCACGCGCGAGGCCACCGTGCGCCGCGGCGGAGACGAGCCGTTCCGCCTCGCGGTCGAAGGGCAGAAACCGTCTCGAGATGCGCTTTGGCATGTGGCGGACCGGCAGCGACGATCCAAGCGGCTTCGTCGCGGGAGTCGATATACGCAACATGTTCAACGGAGCCCAGTACACGCGCTACCTGCGGGAGGATCTCGCGTTGACGCTCGCGTTCCAGTCGGTCAGCGCGGAGAACGGGGTGACCATCGGCTCGCAGGGTGAGTTCGCAGGCATCGCCACAATCATGGCCAGCCCGGTCGGGCTGCGCTGGAATCCCCTGAAGGGCGATCACCGGGGGCAGTCGGTGAAGCCGTATCTCGGCGCCGCGATCGGTCCGGTATTCGGCGCGAGCGCCGGAAGCTTTTCCGGCGCGTCCTCGCGGTTCGCCGGCGAGAGCGTGCAGGCCACGGTCGGCGGGCACATCGGCGGCGGCGTGGACTTCCACGTCGCTCGCGGGTTTTCGATCGGGGTCAACTCCGGCTACAACTGGATGGTCGACTTCACCCGGCCGGTCGGTTCCAGCGACAACTACAGCGGCCCGGAATTCGGCCTGAGCTTCGGATGGCTCTTCGGCAAGGGACACAAGCAATGAGCTGACGCAGGCCGGCAACCCGGCTGATAACAGCGTCGCTCGAATCCCGTCTTCTCACAAACAACACGAGGGTACCCATGTCGAATGCCCGTGCGCATCGAATCGCTGGAGTTGTGCTCGTTTGTATTCTCATCATCACGCTGGCGCGCGCGGCAGGGGCGCAGCAGCCGGCCGCCGGGCAGGCGGCCCCGGCGGACCAGCTCGCGACCATCCGTGGCGTCGTCCTCGATCGCGCGGACGGATCGCCCATCGCGGACGTCTCGGTCCGCCTCCAGGACGAAAAGCTGACGGTCAAGACGGACGACGCCGGCCGGTTCGAGCTGACCGGAGTGCCCCCCGGCCGCCGCACCCTCTATGTGTCGGTGGTCGGGTTCATCCTCGTGAAGCGGCCAGTCGAGATCGCGGCGGGCAGCACGCTGGAGCTGACGATCGCGCTATCGGAAGGCACGGGGACGTACAGCGAGAACGTGACCGTCTCGGGCGAGCGCTTCCGCGAGCAGGAGAAGGCCGTGCCCGGACAGCAGACGCTCGGCAGCGCCGAGATCCAGAACCTGCGCAACCTGCTCACGAACGATCCGATGCGCGCCATCCAGGTGCTGCCGGGGGTCACGACGGGCGACGACTTCCACAGCGAGTTCGCGGTCCGCGGCAGCCCGTTCGGCCACATGAATTTCACGTTCGACGGAGTCCAGACGTCGTTCCTCCTCCACACGGTGCCGCTGGTGCAGGACGGCGGATCGATCGCGATGGTGAACGGGGACATCCTCGACGGGATCACGCTGCTCAACGGATCGTACCCGCAGCGCTACGGCAATCGGCTCGGAGCGCAACTGGACTTCCACATGCGCGAGGGGTCGCGCGACCGCTCGCAGGTCCGTGTGGGCGTCAGCGGCACCGACGCGTCGATCGTCGCCGAAGGTCCGCTCGGCGGGCACAAGGCCGGATCGTGGCTGGTGTCGGCGCGCAAGAGCTATCTCGAGCTGCTCCTGAAGCAAATCAACGAGGACGACGACGACTTCGGGTTCGGCTTCAGCGACATGCAGTCGAAGCTCGTCTACGACGTGTCGAGCGCGCATCGTCTCGAGCTCGGCGTCGTCGCCGGCCGCTCACGGCTGGATCAGGACACCGAGCCGGACGACCAGAACACGGTCGGCGACGGGCGCAACCAGGCGGCGCTCGTCAACGCGGGCTGGCGCTTCACCGCGTCCCCGTCGTTCGTCGTCACGCAGCGGGTAGCAGTTGGGATTCAGAAGTTCAGGAACACCAACGGGACGGGGTTCGAGCTGGGCGAGGGCTCGGGACGCGACCTCACGTGGCGCGCGGACTTCAACGCGACGGGACCGGCGGCGCTCACCTTCGAAGGCGGAGCGCAGGTGCAGCGGCAGCACCGTGAGCTCTTCGAGCGCCAGCTGGGGCCCCGCGGCGCGTCCCTGCTGGTGAAGTCGCACGACGGCGACGCGCAGTTGTCGTCAGGATATGTGACGGCAGGGTGGTCGCGAGGCACTCGCGCCGCACTGTACGCGGGCGCTCGCGTCGATCGATGGTCGTTGACGGACGACACAACGGCGTCTCCGTGGCTGCAGGGTGAGTTGCGGCTCAGCCGATCGCTGAAGCTGCGCGGCGGCACGGGCATCTACCGGCAGTTCCCCGGCTTCGAGGAAGCGACGGGGCTGCAGGCAGGATCCGGGCTCGAGCCCGAGCGCGCGTACCACGCCGACCTCGGCGTCGAGCAGACGATCGGCGCCACGGCCCGATGGCAGGTCACGTTCTACAACAGGGAGGAGCGCGACGTGCTGCGGCTCCCCGGGTCGGAGATCAGGGTCGAGGCCGGGCGGCTTGTCGGCCTCTTTCCAAGCGCTCCGTGGGTCAACACGCTCGACGGGTACGCGCGCGGCGTGGAAGTGCTCGTACAGCGTCGAAGCACGAGCGGGATCTCCGGGTGGGTCTGGTACTCGCTCGGGTTCAACCGGTATCACGACCGTGCCACCGGTGAATCGTTCGACGGCGATTTCGATCAGCGCCACACGTTCAACGCCTACGGCCTCTTCCGCCTGACCGATCGGTTCAGCCTGGCAGCGAAGCTGCGGACCGGCAGCAACGTGCCGGCCACGGGCTACTGGGAGCAGCGCGGCGACGCGTTCTTCGTCGGTTCGGTCCGCAACGCGCTGCGCGTGCCGGTGTATTCGCGGCTCGACCTGCGCGCCAACCGGACGTTCAACTGGCAAACGAAGCGGCTGACGCTGTTCGTCGAGGTCATGAACGTCCTCGGCCGCGAGAACGTGCGCTTCGAGCAGCCGGGCATCGACATCCGCACGGGACAGGCGTTCGGCATGTTCAACTCGATGATCCCGCTCGTGCCGTCGGCAGGGGTGCTGATCGAGTTCTAGTGGGGTCAGACCCCAGTCAGTGGGGGTCTGACCCCGGTTAAAGCGCAGGGCGGAAAGGGGATGCGGCGAACGTTCCAGAATTTGCGATCAGGTATGTAACGACGACCTGGGGACCCCGTCAATGGGGTCTGACCCCGGTTAAAGCATAGGCCGGGAACGGGATACGGCGATGGCTGCAAAACTTGCGATCGGGTATGTAACAACGACCTGGGTCTGGCTCCAGCAGGTATCGCGGCGAGTTAAAGCTGATAGACCAGGAATGTCCCGCGAAGGTCGGCGTTGCTCGCGGGCTTCGTCATGATCGGCGTGTGCGCGAAGGCGTAGACGAACTTCGGGTTCGCGACGAAACAGGCGGCGCGCCAGCCGCTGAAGCGCGCAAAGGCGCGGCCCATGTCGGCGTACAGGGCGAGCAGTTGCTCTTCGCCCTCCTCCGCGCCGATGCGCACGCCGTACGGCGGGTTGAAGCACAAGACCCCCGGCTTCATGCCGCGCGCGGCGGGCAGCATGCGCTCGACGTCGGCCGGGGTCAGGTCCCGAACGTCCTGCTGCCCGATGACGATGGAGTCCTTGTAGGCGGGGCCAGTCAAACCGGCGGCGCGCAGGTTCCCCACCATCGCCGGAATGAGCTCCGGATCGGCGTCGAGCGCGACGATCTGCGGCACGGTCCCGGGGAACAGGTCGGGCGCCTCGGGCGGCAGATCCTTGAACGCGGCGAGATGGCGCTGAGGGAGATCCGACGGCCGGCGAATGGCGGCGCCCGCCGCGAGGCCGGCCGCCTCGATCGGAATCGTGGCCCCGCCGGCCATGGGATCGACGAGGGGCTCCGAGCGCGCGTCCCAGCGCGACAACAGAATCAACTGCGCCGCCATCGTCTCGCGCAGCGGCGCGGGCCCCGCGGCCACGCGCGCACCGCGGCGATGCCGCGCTCCCCCGCCGATGTCGATGCCGACCACCGTACGCCGCGCGTCCGGCGCGCCCGCGCGGCGCACGGTGAACACGATGTCAGGCGAGTCGGCCTCGATGTCGGCCGCAACGCCTCGCGACGCCAGCGCCTCGACGAGCGCGTTCTTGACGACACCGCGGAGCTGGAGCGGCGACGCCTCGAAGTCCGAAGAGGAACCGACTTCGACCGAGAAGCGCAGGCGCTTGCCTCCAGGGAGCCGGTCGTCCGACGAGAGCGCGGGCAGCAGATCGTCGAAGAGCGGCTCGAGGCGGACCGCGGCGCTCGAGCACAGATCCCAGGAGATCCGCGACGACGTGCGGTGATGGCACGCCGCGACCCAGGCGACGCGCGCGTCGAAGGGGTAGAGCAGCGTTGCGTCCCCCTCGCGCTTCGGCTTCTCGACGCGGACGTCGAACGGCGAGCGCATCACGAGGCGCTTGAACTCCGCCTCCATGACGCGGTTGGCGCCGCCGGATCCCGTCAGGCGCAGCTCGTTGCACCGTTGCGCGCTCATTTCAGCTTCCAGCTTCCCGCTGCTTTATTCACTGCTCGCGGGGCCCCACCCCCGCTCGCTCGCGCTGCGGCGCTCGAAGACTCGCGCCTCGCGCGGGCCGCAGGCGCTTTCCCGCTTCCAGCGAAAACGAACGCAGAACCAAGAACGCAGAACCAAGAACGTCGCTAGGTTATCATTCAGGATGCGTTCGAAATCGATCCTGCTGACGACGTGCCTCGTGTGCGGACTTGCGGCGACGGCCGCCGGACAAGACGATCCGCAACCACCGGTGCCGGCTCCGGCGACGCCTGTCTTCGATCCCGTCAAGGTCATGGTCGAGCGGCTCGACCTCGAGAAGTACAAGGCCACGATCAAAGGGCTCACCGCGTTCGGCGATCGGCGCCAGGGCACGGAACGCAATCGGAAGGCGGTCGATTGGATCGAGGCGCAGCTGAAGAGCTACGGCTGCACGAACACCGAGCGGATCACCTACACGTATCCTTCACCGGAGGCGTCGGATCCTGCCAGCGCCGGTCGCGGCCGCGGCGCCGGCCAGCGCGCCGGCGGCGGGGGCGGTCGCGGCGCCAACCCGCCGGCTCCTGGACCGCGGCGCGGCGGTCCGGGCGGCGGCACCCAGTTCGGCACGCGCGCCCGCACCGGCGTCTACAACCCGGACGCCGCGGGGGCGGCGCCTCTCGATCCCCGCCTGCGCGCGCTCAATGCGGAGCCGACGACGCCAGGCGAGCGGCAGGAAGTCTACTGCACCAAGATCGGCGCCACGAGGCCCGGCGAGATGTACATCGTCGGCGCCCACATGGACGGCCTCGGCTGGGGCGAGGCGGCCAACGACGACGGATCGGGCACGGCGCTCGTGATGGAGCTCGCGCGCATCTTCAGCGCGCCGGACGTCGAGACCGAACGATCGATTCGCTTCGTCCTCTGGAACAACGAGGAAAGCGGCCTCAACGGCGCATGGGCGTACGTCAACCAGCGGAAGGATCGGCAGGGCAAGGAAGATCCGCCGGGCTCGGGCCGATATCCCGAGCCGAAGTGGCTGGGCATGATCCAGCACGACATGATGATGTGGGATCACGGCATGCCGGGTCCCGACGGGAAGGTCAGCCCGGAGCAGCGGCGCGAGGCCGACGTGAACATCGAGTTCCAGTCGACCGCGAAAATGGCGGAAGGCGCACAGGCGCTGGCGTGGGTGTTCAAAACGGCCAACAACAAGTACGCGACCGACTATCCGGCCACGGTCGGGCCGCACATGTCGAACACCGACTCCGGGCCGTTCATGAATCTGGTACCGGCTATCAGCCTGCGCGAGAACGAACGCGGCCCGCAGATTGGGGCCGGTTGGGACCCGAACTGGCACCAGCCGAGCGACGTTTTCACGACCTACTCCGACAAGGACTTCCTGTTGGGGTTGAACGCGGCCCAGACGACGCTGGGGGCGCTCGGACAGCTCGCAGGCGCGACACTCAAGAAACCGACTGAGCAGTAGCGACTGCAGTGGACCAGCGTCGTCAGGCAGGATGTGTACAAGCATCCTGCGTTCGTTGGGACAGTATTAAGCTGAACCGTTGGGAAGGTATGCACTATCCGCGATAGTTGGAGAGTGATATTCTCGGTTGTGATGAACTCCACGGAAGACACGCCACTCCACAGACACCAGCACGCCGTGCAGTTCTACGGGAACGAGCAGAGCCTGTTCACGACGGTAGCCGGGTTCCTGTGCGAGGGGTTGATCGTGGGGCAACCGGCGATCGTGGTCGCGACCGAATCACATCGCACCGCCATCGTGGAGCATCTCTGCGGCCGCCTGATCGACTGTGAAAGCGCCAGGCGCAACGGCAGCCTGCTCCTGCTCGACGCGGAGGACATGCTCGGTCAGTTCATGGTTCGGGGTGTCCCGGATCCGGATCTGTTCGAGCAGAACGTCGGACGCCTGATTCAGCAGATGGTCGACGGCCGCGGCCGCCCGCTGATTCGCGCTTACGGCGAGATGGTCGACGTGCTCTGGAAGCAGGGCCGTCCGGAAGCGGCGATCAAGCTGGAAATCCTCTGGAACAAGCTCGCGCTGAAGTACAGCTTCGCGCTGCTGTGCGGATACGCGATGGGCAACTTCTACAAGCAGGCCAAGCACCTGGAAGACGTGTGCGCGCAGCACACGCAGATCATCCCGCACGACATGCACGACACCAAGGTGATCGCGTTCGACCCGAAGCGCGCCGCTCGTACCGCATAGCGATTTCCCGCTCCACAGCTCCGCGCTCACTCCGGCAAGGCTCGCACATCGCGAGCCTTTGTCATGTACCCGATTCCCCAAGGGACGATTCCAGTGCCGCGACCGTTACATCCTGTTAACATCGGCGACCGTGGAAATCTCTGTCGCCCCCGCCGGTCCGCCCCACGGCCAGTCCTTCGCCGAGCGTCGGCGAATTGCCGGCCGGGTTTTTCGGGGCGCGCTCCTCTTCAACGCCGCGCTGACGGTGTTGTGGATCGTTGTCGCGCTGACCCAGCGCGAGACCATCTTCTTTCCCCACTACAACATCGACCGTGGAACGGTCTTCCGCATCGGCGGCGGGGTCCTGTTCTTCTACGTCCTGTGGGGATTCATCTGGTACGGCGTCAAGACCCTGTTGCTCACGTACTTCGTCGGCTTCTCGAAGGAGGAGCGCCGGCAGGCGTTCAGCTCGCGCATGCGCGAGCCGTTCGAGGTGCCCGACTTCGTGGCGCGGCACTCCGAGCGCCGGATCCGCATCGTCGACATGATCGGGCGGCGCGGGCGTTTCATGACGCTCGCCATGGCCGGCTTCTTCTATCTGTACGCCCACGTGTCGGCGGAGCAGCCCGCCGGGTTTGCCACGCTCTTCCTCGCCGACAACCTGTTCGATGCGGTGGTGACCAGCTGGATCTTTCTCGCGTTCTTCTACGCGGACGGCTTCCTGGCGGCGGCGTTCTACGGCGCACAGTCGCGCGTGATGGACGGCGTCCTGGCCCGCGCGAACAGCCTGCTCATCACGACGCTGTGGACCGTGTTCAAGTTCGTGCTGGTGCCCATCGGCGCGAGGCTCGCGGCGATTTTCCCGCCAAGCCAGTTCGCGGTGGTGTTTGCGCTGATCTGGGGCTCGTACATCGCCGCGGACGCGATGGCGGAAATCGGCGGGTCGCTCTTCGGCCGGCAGACGATTCGCGTCTGGGGCATCGGCGACGTCAACCGCAAATCGATCGAAGGCACGATCGCCTGCTTCGCAGGGTCGCTGGTGTTGTGCCTATGGGTCGTGCTGTCCCATGGCCTCCCGGCGCCCTGGATCGCGCTTGCCGTCGTCATCTCCATCTCGAACACGCTGCTGGAGCTGTTCTCGCCTCGAGGGACGGACGACTTCACGATGGCGACGGGCAACGCGCTGATCTGCTGGGCCTTCGGGGTGCTGATGTACGGCGGGAGTTAGCGGAGGGCACGGAGACAGCGAAGGGCTTCCTAACACGGAGGAACGGAGAGACGGAGAAGAAGAAACGGAGAAAGAGGGTTTTTTGGCTTTTGCCAAATCCTTCTCCGTTCCTCCGTTCCGCCGTTTCTCCGTTTCTCCGTGTCAATAACGTGGGTGATTTTGAACTTCGTTGACTCCGTACTCTCCGCTCGCTCAGTACCTACACTTCGCGGCGTTAGCCTTCACGAAGTACGTCTTGTAGTTGGACGCCTTGGGATCGGTGCAGCCTTCCAGGTTCAGCAGCTCGACCTTCCGAAAATCGATCGGCGCGGTCTCGGCCTGAAGCGAGATGAACCCGCCGGTGAGCGGCGTGCCATCGACTTTCACAGCCGGATCGGTCGGCGACGCCGAGCCGCCGCCAATCTGCGGCTTCGAGTACTCCAGCACCGTCTCCCCTTCGACCATATGGCGGATCAGCTCGTCGCCGTGTGCCAGCACCTCGACGCGCACCCACTGATCGCCGTCGTACGTCTTGGACTTCGAGTTGGTGCAGTGGGCGGTCCGGAGCTTCCCGTCCATGACGATATTCGTCCCCGGCGTGCAGAGGTTCGCCGTCGTCCGCGGCTTGCCGTCGCCCGCCCCGCCCAGCAGCTGCACCTCGATCGAGATCGGGAAGTCCTGATCCTTGAGCATCGTTTTCGGATCCGGCGAGTGGATCATCAGCCCGTTGTTGCGGATCGCCCATCCGAGATCCGTGCGGGCCGTCTTCACCTGTTCGCCGACGAAGCGATACTCGGCGGCCAGGATGTAGTACCAGAACGGCTCGCGGTAGAAGAGGTGCCCGAACTGGTCCGCGAAGGTGGGCCACTTGTCGTAGCGCACCTTCAGCATCCCGTCCTCGACGCGGAACGTGTTGTTCACGTTCTCGCCGAGATCGTGGTGCGCGAACTTGGGCGTCCAGCCTGTGAGATCGCGGCCGTTGAAGAGCTGGATCCATTCCTTCTGGTTCGGATCGTTTTTCGAGCCCTGCCGGCCGGCCGGCGCCTGCGGGGCGCCGTTTATTGCCGCTGGAGCGCACACCATGAGAACGCCGGCGACGGCCGCCGCGTGCATCGCGGCCTGCGCGATGATGCGAGTATTCATAAGTCCTCCCGTTTGAGCTGCCGGCGGAAGTATAGTCCCGCCGAGCCTGGAAGGAAGGGCTCGGCAAGGAGCGAGTCGCCATGGGGCGGTTGGTGAGAAGGTCTCTGGTCGTCGCGGGCGCCTTCCTGGCCGGAGTGGCGGCGCAGGGGCAGACCCCCGTTCGCCAGACGCTCGCGGTGCCGGATCTACCCGGCTTTCGAACGCTGAAAGCCGACTTCCATCTCCACACCGTCTTTTCGGACGGCAACGTCTGGCCCACGGTCCACGTGCAGGAGGCCTGGCGCGACGGCCTCGACGTGATCGCGCTCACCGAGCACGCCGAGTATCATCCGCACACCGGCGACGTGAAGGTGGACGGCGGCCGGTCGTACGCGGTCGCGAAACCCCTGGCGGACCAGCTCGGCGTGATCCTCGTCCCCGGGGTCGAGATCACCAAGCCCGACCCGCCGGCGCCGCTCGTCCTCGCCGAAGGCCCACAGCACTTCAACGCTCTTTTCGTCACGGATGCGAACGCCCTGAACGTCCCGAACGACCTGATGGAGGCGCTTCGCCGCGCGAAAGCGCAGCAGGCGTTCGTGTTCTGGAACCACCCGGGCTACAGAGTGGAGCGGCCGCGCTGGTTTGCACCGATCGCGCGCGCGTTCGATGCGGGTCTCTTTCAGGGCATGGAGCTCGTGAACGGCCCGGACTTCTACGCCGACGCCTACCCCTGGATTGCCGAGCGGAAGCTCACGATTCTCGCCAACAGCGATGCGCACAATCCCCTCCCGCCCCGCACGGCCGGCTTCCGTCGTCCGATCACGCTGCTCTTCGCGCGAACGGTTGATCTCGACGGCGTGCGCGAGGCGCTCATGGCCCGGCGCACCGCGGCCTGGCTGGGCGACGAGGTGTGGGGCGCGGAAGAGCTTCTTCTGGGCATCTGGAAAGGCGCGATTGTGGTCGAGACCGCGCCCGAGAGGAATCCGATCCTGCGAGTGCGGAACACGTCCTCGATCCCGATGCGCATCGCCGTCCGCCGCGCACCGGAGTGGGTGAGCTTCCCGGGCACCATGAGAATCGAGGCGGGCGGGGAAACCGTGCTCCGTCCAGGCTTCAGTTCCGCGACGCCCGCTGGAGAGCATGTCGTCCAGCTCGAGCTGGAGGTGTCGAACCTGCACGTCGGGCCCGGACGGAACCTGACGGTGATCGTGCCGGTGACGGTGCGGAGATAGGACCTAACAGGAGATCAGGAGATAAGGAGATCAGGATTTTTTTGTTTCAAGAATGAATCTCCTGACCTCCTGACCTCCTGTAAAACTCGCCTGCGAAAGTTTCGGCTATTCCGTCCTCAACGCCACAAGCGGGTCCACCCGCGAGGCGCGCCGCGCGGGAATGACGCACGCGGCGATCGCGACCAGCACGAGCAGGATCGAGATGCCCGCAAAGGTCACGGGGTCGCGGGCCGTGATCTGCACGAGGACGCGACCCCAGGGCCTGGCTCATGAAGAACGCGCCCGTGAGGCCGATGGTCACGCCGATGGCCACCTGGATCAGGCCGCGGCGGAGAATCAGCCACAACACCTGGTTTCCTCCGGCGCCAAGCGCCAGGCGGACGCCGATCTCCTGCGTCCGCTGCGTGACCGAATACGCCATCACGGCATAGAGACCCACCGCGGACAACGTGACCGCGATCACCGCGAAGATCGCGAAGAGGCTCCCGAACACGCGGAACGGCCACTGCTGCTGCGCGAGCATCTGATTCATGGTCTGCATGGTGAAGACCGGCTGATCCTGATCGATGGCCTGCACCGCGCGGCGCACTTCGCTCATCACCGCGCCGGGCTCGAGATGGCTGCGGACCATGAGCGACGCGCCGCCTGGCGGATCCTGGCGGTGCGGCAGATACACGACTGAGCCCGACGCGGGATCCTGAGGATTCGAGTGACGGATCGAGGGGCTGACGCCGACGACCGTCCACCAGATCGGCGCCGGCTGGCCGGCCGGGGGCGCCTCTCGCGAGACGAAGCGAAGGCGGCGGCCAATCGGATCCTCGCCGGGGAAGAACTGCGACGCCAGGGCCGCGTTGATGACAATGTTTTCGGCGCCGGCCAGTCCGTCTGTCTCGGAGAAGCCGCGCCCGCGGCGGATTTGCACGCCGGCGGTCGCAAAGAAGCCGGGACTCACGGTGACCGACGTCACCTGCGGCGGATCCTCACCGGCCTTGCGTGCCGGACGTCCCTCGATCTCGAACCCGCGGCGCCATCCACCGTTCGGCGGCACGCTCGTCGTGAGCGCGGCGGCCTCGACCCCCGCAATCGCCGGTCAGCTTGGGGATGAGCCGGTCGTAGAATGCGCGGCGCAGCTCCGGCGTCTTGTATTTCGTGTCGAGCCGGATCTGCATGCTCATCAGGTGGCGAGGGTCGATGCCGATGTCGGCCGTGTACAGCTTCAGGAAGCTCCGAATCATCAGCCCGGCGCCGACGAGCAGCACGATTGTCAGCGCCAGCTCCACGACGACCATCGTCGAGCTGAACCAGCGCGCGCGCCGTCCTCCGCTCGTGCCGCGGCCGCCTTCCTTCAGGACCTCGTTGACGTTCGTCTTCGACACCTGCAGCGCCGGCGCGAGGCCGAAGAGGATGCCGGTCAGCACGCAAATGCCGGCGAGGAACCCGAAGACGACGTAGTCCATCGTGAAGACGATCCAATAGGGCTTGCCGACGTCCTGCACCGCGGCGTCGAAGAGGCGGACGCCGACGAGCGCGAGCAGCAGTCCGAGCGCGCCGCCGATGAAGCCGAGGACGATGCTCTCGACGAGCAGCTGCCGGATCACCCGCCAGCGTGTGGCGCCGAGCGCGATGCGGACGGCAATCTCGCGCGAGCGGTGCGCCGAGCGCGACAGCAGCAGGTTGGCGACGTTCGCGCACGCGATCAGCAGGACGAACCCGACCGCGCCCATCATCGACAGGAACACGGCCCTGATCGGACCGCCGTTGAACCGATCGTTGAAGGTCGCGACCGCGATGCGCGTGAACTCCTTGTTCGTGTCGGGATATTGGGCCGCGAGCCGGGCGGCGATGGTGTTCATCTCCGTCTGCGCCTGCCCGCGCGAGTACTCGTGCTTCAACCGGCCGAACACGCTGAGCGGGCGGTTGCCGCGCTTCTCCTGCTCGACGGTTGGAATGAAGGGCGCCCACATATCGGCGCCCGTCGGGAACTTCATCCCGTCGGGCATCACGCCGATGATCGTGGCGGGCTGGCCGTTCACGCGGATCGGCCGCCCGATGACGCCCGCGTCGGAGCCGTAGCGGTTCTTCCAGATGCTGTAGCCGAGGATCACGACCATCTCGGCGCCTTTGCGGTCGTCGGCCGGCGCGAAGTCGCGGCCGACGAGCGGCGCCTGGCCGATCAGCCGGAACGTCTCGGCCGTCACCAGCGATCCGCGTGCCTGCTCGGGGAGCCCGCGATCGTCGCTGATGTTGAAGCCGGTGCCCGTGAACGCGGCCAGACCGGCGAACGCGCGGGTCTGCGCGCGCATGTCCTGGAAGTCGGCGTACGAGACGCTGCCGCCGTTGCCTCCCGTGTCCGAGGCGCGCAGCGAGCCGAGCATGTAGAGCTGGCCGGAATCCTTGAACGGAAGACCGCGGATCAGGACCGCGTTGACGAGCGTGAACACCGTCGCGTTGACGCCGATGCCGAGCGCCAGCGCGACGACGGCCACCGTTGAATACCAGCGGTCCTTGGCGAGCAGATGCAGGGCAAAGCGCAGATCTCTGAGCATGGGTGCAGTTACGGAAGTCCCGACGGCATGGTTCGATCCGCCAGGTCCCGGCGAGAATCTGCCGCGGGCTGACAGCGTTGCAAGCTAATTACTCTGGGCAGCGTCGCCGGTTAACAGTGAGGTGAACATGGTTGAACGACTCACGGTCGACTGAAGCCGCATGCCACGAGCGGGTTTTGTCGTGGTCTCAGACGGCGGGCGCGCCGCACGACTGCCTGACGATCAGTGTGGGGTGGAGAAAGATGTCGCGCGGAGGGAGCTCGGGACGCGCGACACGATCCAGCATCGCCGCCATGGCGGCCACGCCGATCTCGTGACACGGCTGACGCAGGGTCGTCAGCGGCACCGGAAGCAGACTCGCGTACGGCACGTCGTCGATGCCCACGATGCGGACGTCGCCTGGAATCGCGCAGCCGAGCGAGAGCAGCGTCTGCATGACCAGAGCGGCCGTGCGGTCGTTGGCGCAGACGATCCCGTCCGGGTGCTCCTCGACCATGAAGCGGCGGACGCGCTCGCGATCCTCGGGATCGACTTCCAGCGTCAGACCCGCCTCGACCGGCGCGCCATACCGGTGCAAGGCCTCGTGGTATCCGGCGCGGCGCGCGTCCACGGTCGGCGCCGCATTGAGGAGACTCGCGAACGCGAGACGCCGTGAGCCGGCGCGCAGCAGGTGTTCGGTGATCCGGTAGCCGGCGCGGCGGTTGTCGATCCCCACGAGATCGTGATCGTCCCGCCAGCCGTAGGGCTGCACCGGCCGATCCAGCAGCACGATCGGAATCCCCGCCTTCTTCAGGGCCGCCGTGATGCGCGAGTTCGCCGCATCTTTTCCCGGCGTGAGCTCGAGCGGAGCGAAGAACACGCCCGCCACGCGCCGATCGATGTACTGCCGGCAGCGTGCCCACGCGATCTCTTCCTTGTGCTCCGGCCCGTTCGCCACACCGCCCGAGACGATCGCATGCTCGCGTGCCGCCGGCGCGTTCGCGATGCCCTGGCAGATGGGCTCGAGGATCTCGGTTTCGCCCAGCTCGGGCACGAGCAATCCGAACGACAACGCCTGCGCGCGCGGATGCCGCCGCGTGCCCAGCACGTACGTGCCGGATCCCGCACGCCGTTCGATCAGCCCGGCCTGCTGAAGATCGCGCAAGGCCCGGGTCACGGTGATTCGAGAGGCGCCAAACGTCTTGACGAGCTCGGCCTCGCTCGGCAGCCGCTGGCCCGACTTGACCGTTCCGGCCACGATTTCGCCGTGGAGGGCGTTATAGATCTGCTGGTATTTCGGCAGAGTCGGCGCGGCGGTGCTGGGCATTCCTAATGATATGACAACTTAGTGACGTTCGGACAAAAATGTTAGCTGTTTGTGCAGATCTTGTCACTTTATTGCTGGAGACTCTGGTTGATCCGAGCCTTAAGCTGATATATCATTTAGAAACTGCGGTGGTAGAAGTTATGAACAAGCTCGAAGGCACTCGACATTACCTGCTGGCGTCGGATTTCGACCAGACCCTCAGTTTCAACGACTCCGGCACCGTCCTCGCGGACCTGCTCGGCGTCACCGGTTTCGAAGAGAAGGTGAACGGGCTGCGGCGCAGCAACCTTGTCCATCAGGGCGGGGAGCTCGCGTACCTGATTCGGCACGACCCGGAGTTCCGCGGCGTGCGGCGGGAGAACCTCGTCGAGGCCGGGCGGCGGGTGCGGCTCAAGAACCACATCTCACAGCTCGTCGAGTTCCTGGACCGGGGGATCGAGGGCGCCCGCTTCTCTTTCTACGTCGTCTCGGCGGCGCCCCGCGAGGTCATCGAGTCGGCGCTCGAGGGCATCGTCCCGCCCGATCACATCTATGGGACGGAGCTCGACTACGACCCGTCGACGGAAGAGGTGCGCGCGGTCCGGCAGGTGCCGGCCGGTTACGGCAAGGTCGAGGTGCTCGAGGAGATCGAGCGGCACCTGGACATCAGCCCCGACCGGACGATCTACGTCGGCGACGGCAGCTCCGATGTGCACGTGATGCTGCACGTCAACAACCGGGACGGGTTCACGATCGCGGTCTCCGAGAACCAGATGCTCTCGCGGATCGCGAAGCGCACCGTGCTGAGCGACAGCGCCCTGAGCGTCCTCGTGCCGGTGCTGCGCCGCGTCGGCTGGAGCGCGCCGGCGATCCGGGGCGTCTTCGACTCGGTACGGTTTGCCGCTGCTCGAGTGGGAGCGCGTCCGGACCGACTGGCTGACGATCGGCGAAGCCCCCCACCCTGAAGTGAGCGACGCGTCGTCGGTGGCTTAGGGCACGCCACGTACGTAGCGCGGGGCTTGAGCCCTGCCCGGATTTCTCTCTGAAAGGACCCCATGTCGGACTGGCTTGGTTGGACGGCGACTGCTGTGTTCACGTCCTCGTATTTCTTCACTCGCGCCGGCTCGCTCAGGCGCGTGCAGATGATCGCCGCGGTCATGTGGGTCGCCTACGGCGTGCTCGTCGGGGCGCCACCCGTCATCGTCGCCAATTTCCTCGTGCTCGGCGCGGCCGCCATGGCGACGTGGAAGGAGAACGCCGCGCAGTCCGGCGCGGCAATCGTCGAGCCGTGACGGTCGTGCGCCGCTCGCCCTGAGGAACGCCGCGGAGTGCTATGCTCCGCGGGCATGACTGGGCTCACCCGTTTCTCCAGGATTGTCTCAATCCTCGCCGTAGCGGCGCTGCCCTGGCCCCGGACCGCCGCCGCTCCCGCCCAGGAGGTTCTGGCGCTCGACGGCGACGTGAGCCCGGTCCACGATCCCGTCGTCATCAAAGAAGGCAGCACCTACTACGTGTTCTGCACGGGCGGACGGGCCGGGCAGGGCGTCATCCCGATCCGGACTTCCACGAACCTGCGGACGTGGAAAGCGTCGGGATACGTCTTCGCGGCGCTCCCCGAATGGGCGACCCGGGAGATCCCGCAGGCTCGAAACGCGTGGGCCCCCGACATCTCGTTCTACAACGGCAAATACCATCTCTATTATTCCGTCTCGTCGTTCGGGAGCCGGAACTCCGCAATCGGCCTGGCCACGACCCGCACCCTCGATCCGGCAAGCCCGGATTACAAGTGGGTGGACGAAGGCATGGTGCTCCGCTCGTACCAGGATCAGGACGACTGGAACGCCATCGATCCGAACCTGGTGATGGAGGACGAGAAGAACGTCTGGCTGACCTGGGGGAGCTTCTGGGGCGGCATCAAGATGAGGCGTCTCGATCCCGCGACGGGGAAGCCTTCGAGCACCGATACGGTCATGCACGCGCTGAGCAGCCGGCCGCGGGAGCAGCCGATCGGCGGTTCCGTCGAAGCGCCAACCATCGTCCGCCGGGGGGACTACTGGTATCTCTTCGTCTCCTTCGATCGCTGCTGCCGCGGCGCGGAGAGCACCTACAACGTCGTCGTCGGGCGATCCCGCGACATCACGGGTCCGTACGTGGACAAGACCGGGACGAAGATGACAGAGGGCGGCGGCTCGCTCGTCATCGCGGCGGCGACGCCGGCGTGGCGAGGTCCGGGACATCAGGCGGTCCTGCGTGAAGCGGGCCAGGACTACCTGTTCTTTCACGCCTACTACGGCGCCGGCCTGGGGCGCGGCTCCGCGCTGCAGATCTCGACGATGGTGTGGGAGGACGGGTGGCCGCGAGTCGGAGCGTTGCCCTGAGGAACTGAACAGGAGTATTCCGACTGCTTACCGCTTGCTGGCTTGGAAGCAAGGAATACAAATCTCCTGATCTCCTGACCTCCTGTTCAAGTTGACGATGGTGAGTTCATGGGAGGTTCCTTTATGCGTCTCATTCTGGGTGTGACGGTTGCGCTCTTGACCTTACTCCAGGCGCCGGCGCCGAATGCGCAACAGCCGGCGCGCGACGAGGCCGCGATTCGTGACGTTGTGAAGGCGTACGTGGCCGCCCGCGAACGGTCGGACGCGGCGGCCATCGGCGCGCTCTTCGCGGACGGCGCGGATCAACTGACGTCGTCGGGCGAGTGGCGCAAGGGACGGGACGAAATCGTCCGCGGCACTCTGGCGTCTTCCAAGCAGACCGGCGGAACGCGCACGATCGCGCTCGAGACCATCCGCTTCCCCGCTTCCGGCGTCGCGCTTGCCGACGGCCGGTACGAGATCACCGGCGCCCAGGAAGGCACCCGGAGGATGTGGACGACGTTTCTTCTGGTCCGAACGTCCGGCAGCTGGCGCATCGCCGCGATTCGCAACATGCTGCCCGCGGCGCCGGTTGCGCCGCCCGTGAAATGAAGCCGGGGAGGACCGTCACACCAGCACGTCCCGCGCAGGTGCCGGAACTTCGGGGCCGGCAGAATTGCCGACCTGAAGGTCGGCACTACTCGACATATGATGTTGGCGAAACGGCACACGAGAGCGTGGCGTAATAGCAACCTGGAGAGGGCCTTCATGACTACATATCGTGTGATTCATCGCGGAGTCTTGACTGTTTTGCTCGCGCTGGCGGCCGCGGCGGCCTCGGCGCAGACCCCTGCTACGCAGGCGCCTTTCGTGCCGTCTGTCGGCCAGCCGGGGAAGGACGTCGTGTGGGTGCCGACGCCGGACGCGCTCGTCGAGAAGATGCTCGACATGGCGAAGGTGACGTCGCAGGACTACGTCATCGACCTCGGATCCGGCGACGGCAAGACCGTGATCGCGGCGGCCAAGCGCGGCGCGCGCGCGCTCGGCATCGAGTACAACCCGGATATGGTCGAGCTCGCCAAGCAGAATGCGGCGAAGGCGGGCGTGTCGGACAAAGCCTCCTTCATGAAGGCCGACATCTTCGAGAGCGACTACTCGAAGGCCACCGTCGTCACCCTGTTCCTGCTGCCGACGCTGAACCTCAAGCTGCGGCCCACGCTTCTCGATCTGAAGCCGGGCACGCGGATCGTGTCGAACTCCTTCACGATGGAAGACTGGGAGGCCGACGAGACCGCGACCATCACCGACGGGTGTACGAGCTGGTGCACGGCGCTGTTCTGGATCATCCCCGCGAAAGTCGAAGGCACGTGGCGGCTCGGGCAGGAAGCGCTCACGCTCAAACAAGTGTTTCAGAAGGTCACGGGCACGCTCGGAGGCAAGCCAATCACCGAGGGCAAGCTGCGGGGCGACGAGATCACGTTCAGCGTCGGCACGACCAAGTACACCGGACGCGTCAACGGCAACTCGATGCGCGGCACCGGCGGTGCGGCGTGGAGCGCGACGAAGTCCTGACCTGGAGTCAGCGGAGGGGACGGAGTTAGCGGAGTCCTCAACTCGAACGTCTTCAACACGGAGGAACGGAGGAACGGAGGAACGGAGATTTGGTTTTTTACAAAACCAAAATTTCCTCCGTTTCTCCGTTCCTCCGTTTCTCCTGTTGAAACCTCCGCTATCTCCGTCTCCTCCGTTAACTCCCCCTTCAGCAGCGCGACGCGGCGAGCACCGGCAGGTCGCGCTGCAACCCGGGCAGGCGAAGCGCGCCACGGTCGGCGAACTGCAGGCCCGAGCCGGGCACCAGGTCGACGACCATGCGCGACACGATCACCTCGCCGGGCCCTGCCGCGGCGGCGAGGTCCCTGCTGATCTCGATGATCGGGCCGTGCGGCTCCGACGGCTCGCACTCGCCGATGTGGACGCCGGCGCGGACACCGATCCGCGACCGCTGAGCCACGGCGGCCACGGAGCAGCCGCACTGGACCGCCCGGCCGGGGCCGTCGAACATCGCCACGAGCGGCTCGGCCTCCGCGGCGACGGTCCGGCCGCGATACCACGCCACCTCGCGCGCGAACACGCGGCGCAGATGCCCGGCATCGGCCGGGCCCGCGTCGGACGTGACCGTCAGCACCGTGGCGAGCACCCGCTCGGGTCCGGTCCGCACGTGGGCGTGCGACAGGAAGCGCTCGATCTGGACGAGGATCTCGTCCTGATCGCCGACAAACGGCAGATGGTCGTCGCCCGAGAGCTCGACGAACGTGGCGCCGGGAATTCTCGACGCGAGATAGCGTCCTTCCTCGACCTTCATGCACCGATCACCGCGGCGGTGGAGCACGAGCGTCGGCACGCGGATCGAAGGCAGCACGTCGCGAATGTCGATCTCGGCGTTCATCCGCGTCAGCGCCACGGCGGCGCCGGGGCTCGAGCCCATGCGCAGGTAGGATGCCCACCACTCGCGGAACGCGGGATCCGCGGCCTTCGAGGGCGCCCGCATCTCGATGCCGACGGGCCCCCCCACTCGGCGACCATCTCGTCGCAGAACGCATCGCGCTCCTCGCGCGTCGGGCCCCACGGGTAGTCCTCGTCGCGCAGCCGCCGGGCGTAGCTGCCGATCATCACGAGCGCCTCGGTCTTCTCCGGGTACGTCGCCGCGAACAGGCTGCACAGCGGTCCGCCCTCGGAGACGCCCAGCAGGACCGCGCGCTCCGATCCCACCGCGTCCATGACCGCCCGCACGTCGTCGAGCCGCTGCTCGAGCGAGGGCAGCTGCGCGACGGGGACCGGATCGGACAGCCCCGTCCCCCGCTTGTCGAACAGAATCAGGCGCGACATCGACGCCAGGCGTCCGAGGAACCGGGCGAACGACGGCTCGCTCCAGAAGTACTCCAGGTGCGAGACCCAACCCATGACGAAGACCAGATCGATCGGGCCGGATCCCACGACCTGGTAGGCGATGTTCACGTTCCCGCTCCGCGCGTAGCTGACGCGGGGGACGGCCGTGGCCGGGACCGGCGCCGGACTCGCGGGCGCGGCAGGTTCCTCCACGACACGACCCGGCGCGGCGTCGCTGCCCGTGACGGGGGCCATGAACCGGTACCCGCGGCGGTGCGCGGTTTCGATGAATCGCGGCGTCCGCGGGTCATCCTCGAGCGACTTGCGGACCTCGCGAATGGTGACCTTGAGCACCGCATCGCCGACGAACACGCCCGGCCAGACGGCGTCGAGCAGCTCCTGCTTCGGGACCAGCCTCCCGGCCCGCTCCGCCAGGTACTGCAGGAGGGCGAAAGCCTTTGGTGTCAACGGCATCGGGACGGCGCCGCGGTACAGGTGACCGCTGACCGCGTCGAGGCGGTACTCGCCAAACGCCAGGAGAGATTCCGATTTCATACGGTTGAGGTGCTCTCGCCCGGGAAGGCCAATTGTATCGCCGCCCGGCCTCTTACCCAATCGTTACCGAACACTCACGTCCTGATAACTGTTTTTCTGCGGAAGACCCGTATTCTCTCGGTGGAGGGTTAAGACACATGCAACGCCTGTATATCACCGCCGCCTGCCTCGCCGCCTGCGCGCTGTCCCCGCAGCTCGTGGCGCGCGCCGACGGCCAGACCACCGCGGTGCCGACCCATAAGCACTACGACAAGCCGGCCGGGTACGACCAGGCTGTGGCGCCCGGCATGCCGGTCGCGCCGCGGCTCCAGAATCTCGGGGTCCACACCTTTGCGGTCACGACAAAGAGCGACCGCGCGCAGCTGTTCATCAACCAGGGCATGAACCTCGCGTACGGGTTCAACCATGCGGAGGCCGTGCGCGCGTTCTCCGAAGCCGCGCGGCTCGATCCCGAGGCCGCGATGGCGTACTGGGGCCACGCGCTCGTCCTCGGGCCGAACATCAACGCGGCGATGAACGCGGAGGATGAGCCGAAGGCTCGCGACCTGGTGCAGAAAGCCATCGCGCTGAAGGCGAAAGTGACGCCGCGAGAGCGCGCGTTCATCGACGCGCTCGCCAACCGCTACACCGGCAAGGCCGAGGACCGGAAGAAAGCCGACCGGGCCTTCGCCGACGCGATGGGCGCGGTGGTGAAGGCGTATCCGGACGATCAGGACGCCGGAACCATCTACGCCGAGTCGCTGATGGATCTCCGTCCGTGGAACTACTGGACGCGCGACGGTCTGCCGTACGACGAGACGCGCGAGATCCAGGCGTCGCTCGAGCGGGTCCTGGCGAAGAACCAGAACCATCCCGGCGCGCTGCACCTGTGGATTCATCTCTGGGAGGCCACCGATACGCCCGAGCGCGCGGAGGCCGAGGCGGATCGCCTGCTTCCGCTCATGCCGGGGGCCGGGCACATCGTCCACATGCCCGCGCACATCTACCAGCGTGTGGGGCGTCACGCCGACGTCGTGAAGTCCAACCAGCTCGCGGCAAAGGCCGATGAGGATTACATCGCCCAGTGCCGCGCGCAGGGCCTCTATCCGCTTGCCTATTACCCGCACAACCTGCACTTCATCTGGATGGGTGCCTCGGCGAGCGGGCAGGGCCGGCTGGCGCTGGAATCGGCGCAGAAGCTCGCCGGCGCGATTCCGCACGAGGCGCTCGCGACCACGCCGATCCTGCAAGGGTTCCTCGTGGTCCCTTACTGGGCGATGGTCCGGTTCGGCCGATGGGACGACATCCTCGCCGACAAAGGACCGCGCCACGAGACCGTCTTCACCCGCGCCGCGTGGCGGTACGCGCGCGCCATGGCGCTCAGCGCGAAGGATCGCCTCGACGAGGCCGGCATGGAGCTCGGCCAGCTGAGGGTGCTCGTGTCGGACCCGGAGCTCAAGGCGCAGGTCACCTTCTCGAACAACACGGGCTACGCGATCATGCGCATCGCCCCGGAGGTAGTCGCGGGCGAGATCGCCGCGAAACGGAAGGACTGGGACAAGGCCGTGCTGCACATGGACCGCGCGATCCGCTACGAGGACGCGTTGATCTTCCAGGAGCCGGCCGACTGGCACGCGCCCGTCCGTCAGAACCTCGGCGCCGTGCTCCTCGCCGCCGGGCGCGCCGACGAAGCGGAAGCGGTGTTCTGGGAAGACCTGAGGAAGAACGCCGAGAACGGCTGGTCGCTCTTCGGGCTGGTGCAGGCGCTGAAGGCGCAGGGCAAGGACGCGGAGGCCGCGGCGGCCGAAGCGCGATTCACGAAAGTGTGGAAGGACGCCGACGTCAGGCTGACGACGGCCCGGATAGGAAGTTAACACATGGTTTTCTTCACGCTCCCGACGGTCGTCGGTCCGAATCAGGGGCTCGAGGCCCCGCTCGGACCGCTGGGCGCGGTTCACAAGGTGCCGGGATTCGTCACCGAGGGTCGCGTCGCCATCGTCGAGCACACGCTGCCGCCGCGTCACCTTGCCGCCCCGCTGCACCGCCACTCGCGCGAGGACGAGCTCTCGATCGTGCTCGAAGGACGGCTCGGAGCAAGGCTCGGCGACGACGTGGTGATCGCCGAAGCCGGCTCGTATGTGTTGAAGCCGCGCGGCCAGTGGCACACGGTCTGGAACCCGGGGGACACGCCGCTGCGTTTCATCGAGCTGCTGGTTCCCGGCGAGTCCGACGTGTACTGGCAGCGGCTTTCGGCGCTGCTGGCGGCGGGCGCCAACAGCACCGACCCCGCACTCCGTCGTCTGGCGGCGGAGTACGGGATCGAGATCGACTTCGACAGCATTCCCGAACTGTGCGTGAGGTACGGGCTGACATTCGAATAGTCGGAACCGGTGGCGTCCGGCTTTCTTGGCCGCCGTAGCCGCGGTGTCGGTAGGCGGCGAAGGCGGCAGCCGGACCATGCCGCTGTTAGAATCTGGCGGATGCGCCGCACCTTCGTCTCCGGTCTTGCCTGGCTCGCCCTCGTCATCGCACTCGTCGCCCGCGGCTTACCCGCGGGGACACAGCCGGCGGCGGAGATCCGGCCCCTCGATCCCCAGCGGGTGCAGGACCAGCAGGAGATGACGTGGGCCGACTATCGCCCCATCCCCGGGGTGAACTGGGCCGATCCCTCGCTCGTCGCGCAGCGGAAGCTCCGCGTCGCGCTCGTCGCGGTCGATTTCCCCGACCAGCCGTTCGTCATCACGGTGCCGAAGCAGTCCGACCTCTTCGGCAACCCGCAGATCGACCCGATTCCGCGCGCCGACGTGGCGAAGTTCTACAGGGACTTCCTCGGCACGCCGAGTCCGATCAATCACGGCCAGACGATCAACGGCTACTGGATGGAGCAGTCGCGCGGCAAGGTGGGGATCCCGCCAATCGACGCGTTCGGGCCGTACCGGATGCCGAAGAACCTGTTTCAGTACGGCCTCAACGAATGGGGCCAGGCCGGCGGCTGCCCGGGCGGCTTCACGTGCAACACGCGGATGGAGCCCGACGTCGACGCCCTGTGGCTGGCGGACGCGGGCGCCGACATCAAGTCGAAGTACCGACATCGTCCTGCGGATCTACGCCGGCTACGACGAGACCAGCGTGTGGCAGGAGTTCGGCGAGATGAAGTTCGCGTCGAAGGAGGACATCCCCGCCGAGTGGGGGAACCCCGACACCTCGATGCCTCGATGGGTGGCGACGCGCTACGTGCCCTGGACGACGTGGAAAGCCGGGCAGATGCAGTGGGGATTGTCGTCGGTCCGGCAGGGAGAGAACTCCGGCACCATCACGCACGAGATCGCGCATTTCGCCTTCCGCACCGGCGACAACAACAACAACCCGTACGCCACGCCGTACCGGCGGGTCGGATCGGGTCCGTGGGACATCATGGACCGCGGGTCGTTCAACGGACCTGGCGGGCCGCACCGGCGGTGGGTCGTGCCGGCCACCGAGGGCGCGTCGATGCCGGCCGGGTTCATGCTCCGCAACCGCATGCGCTACGAGTTCGTGACGGCAGAGCAGGTCCTGAAGCTGAATCGGAACGGCTTGGCCGCCTCCGGGCTCGCGGTCGCGACCATCACCGCGCGCGCGGTCGAGCCGGGGCCGGGCGCGCTCGCCGGCATGAGCATCGAGCTCGACGGCGACGCGCCAGCAGGATCGGACGCCGCCGTGCGAGATGTCCGTGAACCCGCTGTGCGCCGGCCAGTCGGTGTTCAACTTCTACACCGTCGAGGTCGTGCAACGGATTGGCTACGACTCGTTCACGCCCGACAACGGCGTGCTCATCGCGAAGAACAAGAACGGCGAAGGCCAGTCCTGCGGGTACAACTGCTTCACCTGGGTGATCGACGCGCACGCCAAGGACATCAACATGCTGGACTTCACGCGGCCCGACGGCACGCGCGTGATGCGGACGCCTGCCGACTACCGGCAGCTCAACGACGCGCTGTTCCATGCCGGGCTCCGCTCCGGGAGCGCGTACGAATGGTAGGACACTGCCAACCGGCTCCACTTCTATGTGATCGACATGCGGAGGGACGAGCAAGGGCATTCTCTCTTACACCGTCGGCGTCAGATCGCTCGACGGCGACGGGCCGCAGACACGCGGCGTCGCGGTGTCGGCGCCGGCGGCTGTCGCGGTGGCCGGATCGTCCTTGTTCAACGTGACGCTGAGGAATACCGGCGCCGCTGCAACCGCCAGGACACCGTCGCCGCATCCACAGGATGCCGGACCTTACCTGCTGAGCGACATCTATCGTCTCTCGATCGCGGTCGACAGTCCCGAGTGGTCCGCCGCACTTCAGAACGAGCTCGTTGCGATGAAGTTCGGCGAGTCGATCGCCGTGCCCGTCCACGTGACGCGGAGGGCCACCTCCGCGGCGCCAACGAAAGTCACGGTGATGGCCGTCTCCCAGAGCGATCCGGCGAAGACGGCCACGGTCTCGACGGCCATATCCCCAGTCGCCGAAGCAGTAGGCCTACCTTCAGGTCGGCCCGGAGAATGGCCACATGCATCGTCACTGGCTGCGCCCTGCTTCTTGCGCTCGTCGCCATGGGCTGCGGGTGGGGGACACCGCGCTACGCCGGAGGCACCATGATCACGATGACGCTCGTGAACGGGCGGGTCTGGACCGGCAACCCCTCGCAGCCCGAAGCCGAAGCGATCGTCATTGCCGGCGACCGTATCGTCGCCGTCGGCCGGACCGCCGACATCGGCCAGCACCACGGCGGCGAGATGGTGAATCTCGACGGGCGGTTCGTCGTGCCGGGCTTCGTCGATTCCCACGTGCACTTCCTCGACGGCGGGTTCCGGTTGACGTCAGTACAGCTGCGGGACGCCGCAACGCGCGAGGAGTTCGTCGCGCGCATCACGGCATTTGCCGCGACCGTGCCGGCGGGCACGTGGATCACCGGCGGAGACTGGGACCACACGCTCTGGGGCGGAGAGCTGCCGCGCCGCGACTGGATCGATGCGGCGACGCCGAATCATCCGGTCTGGGTCAACCGGCTCGACGGCCACATGGCGCTGGCCAACTCGGCCGCGCTGCGCGCCGCCGGGCGTGACGCGCGAGGTGACGGATGTCGCGGGCGGTGAGATCGTCCGCGACGCGAGGCGCGAGCTGACCGGCGTCCTCAAAGACAACGCGATGGATCTCGTCGCGGCGAAGGTGCCGCCGCCGGGCGATGCGCTGAAGGATCGCGCGCTCGAGGCGGCGATGCGCCACGTCGCGGCGCAGGGCGTCACGACCGTCCACAACATGGGGTCGTGGGACGATCTCGCCGTGTTCGACGCGCGCCGCGCGCGCCGGCCGCCTGGCCACACGAATCTACGCCGCGGTTCCGCTGGACAGCTGGGAGCGACTGCGGGACACCGTCGCCGCGAAACGCTTCGGACCGGAGGGACGCGGCGACGCCTGGCTGCGCGTCGGCGCGCTCAAGGGGTTCGTCGACGGCTCGCTCGGATCGCACACGGCGGCCTTCCATGACGCCGTTCACCGACGCGCCCGGCGAGCGTGGCCTGTTCGTCACGCCGCCAGAGGATCTCTACAGCCGGATCTCCGGCGCCGACAAGGCCGGCCTGCACGTGGTCGTGCACGCGATCGGCGATCGGGCGAACACGACGCTGCTCGACATCTTCGAGCGCGTGGCGCGCGAGAACGGCCCGCGCGATCGCCGCTTCCGCATCGAGCACGCCCAGCACCTGGCGCCGGCGGACGTTCCGCGGTTCGGCGCGCTGGGCGTCATCGCGAGCATGCAGCCGTACCACGCCATCGACGACGGGCGATGGGCGGAACGGGTGATTGGGCCGGTGCGAAGCCGCACGACGTACGCGTTCCGATCGCTCCTCGACACCGGCGCGCGGCTGGCGTTCGGCAGCGACTGGTACGTCGCGCCGCCGACGCCGCTCGAAGGGATCTACGCGGCGGTGACGCGGCGCACGCTCGACGACAAGCACGCGGACGGCTGGGTGCCCGAGCAGAAGATCACGGTGGAAGAGGCGTTGAAGGCCTACACGCAGGCCGGCGCGGCCGCGTCGTTCGAGGAACACGCCAAGGGGACGATCGCCGCCGGCATGCTCGCGGACCTGACCGTGATCGATCGGGATCTGCGGACCATTCCCGGGCCCGAGATCCGGCACGCGAAGATCGTCCGGACGATCGTCGCCGGGCGGACTGTGTTCCGTGAGTGAGGTAACGGAGGCGACGGAGTCAGTCCCTCCGCTTACTCCTACTCCGCTCTCAGCGCCACGATCGGATCGATGCGTGCCGCGCGGCGCGCGGGGAGATACCCGGCGACCAGCCCAATTAGCAGCAGGAAGAACACGGCGGCGATGACGGTCACCGGATCGCGCGGCTTCAACCCGAACACGAGGCTCTCCACGAACTTCCCGAGCCCCAGCGCCGCGACCGCGCCGACGACGCTGCCGATGGCGACGAGCACGACGATCTCGCGGAGGATCATCGACGCGACGGACGACTGGGACGCGCCGAGCGCCATGCGCACGCCGATTTCGCCGGTCCGCCGCGCGACGGTGTACGACATGACGCCGTAGAGCCCGATGGCGGCGAGCACCGCGGCAAGCGCGCCGAAGAACGCCGACAGTTTCGCGATCAGGCGTTCGCGGACGATGCTGTCGTCGACGAGGGTCTGCGCGGTCTTCAGGCTCAGGATCTGCAGCTTCGGATCGAAGCGCTGGATCTCGGCGCGGATCGGGCCGATGAGCGCGACGGCGTTCGCGGCGGCACGGACCTCGAAGTTGACGGTCGTCAGGCCGTCTATCGGCTGCAGGTACGACACGTAGAAGCGCCGCACCGGTTTGTTTCGCAGGTTGTGATCCTGAGCGTCGCGCGCGACGCCGACGATTTCCAGCGCGACGTCGCTGGGCCCCTTGACCTGGATGTGCTTCCCGATCGGGCTGCCGTTCGGGAAGTAGAAGCGGGCCATCGTGTCGTTGATGATCGTCACCCGGGGCGCCCCCGGCGCATCGCGCTCGGTGAAGTCGCGCCCGAGCACCAGCGGAATGCCGACGTTGGTGAAATAGCCCGGGCCTGCCTGATCGAAGCGCGCGTTGCGATCGTCATCGGACGCGGGCGTGAAGCCTTCGGCCTCGATCGGCGTGCCCGACTCCGTGCCGCTGAACAGGCCGTTCTCCGAGAACGTCGCCGATCGGACGCCCGGCAGGGTGGCCAGCCGGTGCATCAGCTCGACCGCCGCGCGGCCGATGTCGTCTCCCCTGTAGCCCGCGCCGACGGGATCGAGGCGCGCCAGAACCAGGTTCGTCGGGTCGTATCCGAGCGCCTCGGCTTTCAGGTTGTAGAGGGTGCGCAGGAACAACCCGCAGCCGACGAGCAGCACGAGCGACACGGCGATCTGCACCGCCACGAGCACTCGTGCCCCGCGGCTTCGACCGCTGCCCGCCGCGCGCGATGTCGCCTTGAGCACCGGCTGCACGTCACGCCGCGTGCCGTGCAACGCCGGGATCAGCCCGAAGAGGACCCCGCTCAGGAGCGACACGCCGATCGTGAACGCCAGGATCCGCCCGTCGGGCGCGAGGCGGAGCGCGATCTGCTGCGCGTCGCCGGCGACCATGTTCACCAACACTTGCGCGCCGGCGCTCGCGAGCAGCAGGCCGAGGACACCGCCCGTCCCGGCGAGCAGCAGGCTCTCGGTCAGGAGCTGGCGGACGAGCCGGGCGCGGCTGGCCCCGAGTGAAAGGCGCATCGCGATTTCCTGCTGACGCGCGGTCGCCCGCGCCAGGAGCAGGTTGGCCACGTTGAGACAGGCGATCAGCAGGACCAGCGTGACGACCGTCATCAGGATCAGGAGCGGCTGCGAGTACCAGCGCCGGAGCTGGCCGAAACCCTTGTCGCCGGGCTCCACGGCGAGCTCCGCGGTCGCGAGACTGCGCTTTTGATCGTCGGAGATCGCGGGGCCGATCTCGTCGGCGCGGATCTGGCGCCAGACGAGCGTCAGCGCCGCGCGCGCCTGTTCGTCGGTCATCCCGGGGCGGCGCCGGCCCATGAGGCTCACCCACGAGGCCGTCTTCCGCGTCAGCCACGCGCGCCCGGGCATCAGCATCGGCTGCATCGTGATCGGCACCCACACGTCGACCAGCTTGCCAACGGTATCGCCGAAGAACTCCCGCGGTGCGACGCCGACGATCGTGAGGACCACTTCGTCTGGTTGCGGCGTTTTCGGGGCATCGGGCTCGAAGCCGCTCGTGCCCGCGCCGCCGAGCCTTCCGCCGCGCAGGCGGATCGTGCGTCCGAGGACGTCCGGCGATCCCGCGAACCCGCGCTGCCAGAGACCGTAGCTGATGACCGCCACCGGACCGCCCCCCGCCGTGCGATCGTCGTCCGGGGTGAGGGGCCGGCCGAGCGTGGGCCTGTACGCCGAGGACCGAGAAGTAATTTCCCGACACGAGCGCCGTCGAGGCACGGCCGAGCGGCTGGTCGCCGGCGGTCAGCGCGACGTCCTGCAGCGTGTGCGTCCCGAACATGGCGCTGAACGCCTCGTTTCGATCCCGGAACTGCTCGAACCGCCAGTAGGAGTGGGACCCGCGGACGGCCAGGAGCTCTTCCGGCTGCTGCACCGGAAGCAGCCGCAGCATGATCGTATCGACCAGCCGGAAGATCGCGGTGTTCGCGCCGATCCCCAGCGTGAGCGTCAGGAGCGCCACCGTCGTGAACCCGGGGTTCCGCGCGAAGGACCGCAGGCAGTACCGGATGTCGCGCATCAGGGTGTCGAACCAGGCGACGAGCCACGCGTCGCGCGAGTGTTCCGTCATCAGCGCGGTGTTCCCCATCTTGCGTCTGGCGTTCAGCATGGCGGTCTCCCGGCTGTAGCCGAGGCGCTCCTGATCGTCGGTGAGCATGTCGCGATGGAAATCCAGCTCCTGGGCGAGATCGCGATCGATGCGGGTGCCGTGCACCAGGTAGCGAAGCTTGTTGCGAAGCCGCGTCCACATGGCTCACCCCTCCTGCATGATCGCGGTGATGGCGCCGACGACCCGCTGAAAGCCGGCGGCTTCCGCCGCCATCCGCTTGCGGCCGGCCGCGGTGATCCGGTAAAAGCGCGCCCGCCGGCCGGTATCCGTCTCCCCCCATTCGGCGGTCACCCACCCGTTCACGAGGAGCCGCTGCAATGCCGGGTAGAGCGAGCTCTCGCCGACCTGCAGCACGTCGGCGGAGGTCTGCTCCAGGTGCCGCGCGATGCCGTAGCCGTGGGCGGTGCCCTTCGTCAGCGATTTCAGAATGAGCATCTCGAGCGTGCCGGGCAGCAGCTCGGAGCTGATCGAGGTCTTGTTGCGCATGATCTGTCTGGAGTCCGCGTTAGGCGATGCATCGTTTAACGATGGCTGCAGCACTATGCGCGCTTCGAGCGCGGGTTGTCAAGCGCGGTGAGTGCAGAATCTGCGATCGGTGGGTAACCCGGCGACTGGGGTCTGACCCCTGTACCGTACGGCGGTCCATGAGGGCAGATTCTGCGATCAGTGCGCAACCCCACGACTGGGGTCTGACCCCGGTTAAAGCGCGGTGCGGTAAGGCGTTCCGGACATCGTTGCAGAATCTGCGATCAGTGGCGAAAACGGCGACCGGATCAGGACCGGTGTGTAACCCGACGACTGGGGTCTGATCCCTGTACCGTACGCGGTCCAGGGCGACTCGAAACCCGAGCCGTGCGCGTTAGACTGAATGCTTCCATGCAGGACGCTCGGTCGATCGTTGTCGTCGGCGCCGGCATATTCGGCGTCACCGCCGCACTCGAGCTCCGCAAGCGCGGATGGGACGTCACCGTGGTGGATCCCGGTCCCGTGCCGAGACCCGTGGCGGCGTCGACCGACATCAGCAAGGTCGTGCGCATGGACTACGGCGCCGACGAGCTCTACACCGCGATGAGCGAGGCCGCGCTGTCCGGGTGGGATCGCTGGAACGAGGCGTGGGGATCGCCGCTCTATCATCAGGACGGCTTCCTGCTGCTCTCGACCGAGGCGATGCGGCCGGGCGGGTTCGAGCACGAGAGCTTCGCGCTGCTGCGGCGCCGCGGCCACGCGCCCGAGCGGATCCGGCCCGGCGATTCGACTGGCCGGTTCACCGGATGGGCGGAGGCGAGATATCGGGACGGCTACTTCAGCCCGCGCGCCGGCTGGGTCGAGAGCGGCCGGGCGCTCGAGCGTCTCACGGCGCAGGCCGCCGCTGACGGCGTCGTCCTCGCCGAAGGGGTCACGTTCGATCGGCTCCTGGAAACGGACGCCGGCGTCGCCGGCATCCGCACAACGGAGTCAACGGAGCTCCGCGCCGATGCCGTGCTCGTCGCCGCCGGGGCGTGGACGCCGGTGCTGCTGCCGCACCTGCCCGATGTGATGTGGCCCGTAGGGCAGCCGGTCGTCCACTTCACCGTGGAGCGCGCGGCAGATTGGCAGGCGCCGAAGTTCCCTGTGTGGGCGGCCGACATCTCGAACACCGGCTGGTACGGCTTCCCCGCCCTCGCGGACGGAACGCTGAAGATCGGCCGTCACGGCCCGGGGCGCCGCGTGCACCCCGATGACCCCCGCACCGTCCTGCCCTCCGAGCTCGCCCCCTTCCGGGAGTTCGTGCGCGAGAGCCTTCCGGCGCTGTCAGAGGCACCGATCGCGGCAACGCGTCTGTGCCTCTACTGCGACACGTTCGACGGGGATTTCTGGATCGATCGCGATCCGGACCGTGCCGGCCTGGTCGTGGCGGCGGGCGATAGCGGACACGGCTTCAAGTTCGCCCCAGTGCTCGGTCCCCTGATCGCCGACGTCGTCGAGCGCCGGCCGAATGCCTGGGCGCCCAGGTTCGCCTGGCGCGCCCGCGTGGCCGACCGGAAGGAAGCGGCGCGCGCAAGTAACTGATCAACCTCCAAAAAACCAACTCCCAACTCCCAAAGTGTCTGGGGGTAAAAGTCGCGGCACCGCGCACATCGCCGGGGCTTCGGACAGGCGCTTCACCGACAGCACGGAGATCGTCTTCGCTTCTTCGTCGACGATCCCGGTGATCTCGAGGCGGTGCCCGACGTCCTCTTTCACCGCCGGGTGGTCCTTCACGACGAACAGCGCCCTGGCCTGCTCGCTGATGAACACCGCCTTCGCGCCGTCGTTCAGGCACTTCTTGACGCAGTCCGGGTTGTTCGGGGCGTACCTCGCCATCCCGTACGCGGGCGCACTGCTGGTCCGAGAACCAGCCGGTCCACGTCACGGTCTTCGTGGCGGCGTGACGCGGCGCCGCCCCCGGCGTCGATGCCGCGAGCGCCACGGCCATGGTCCATGCAGTCACGCGAATCATCATCAGCCCTCTCCTCCTGATTCTGCTGAGAAACACGCTGCGGCTGACGTACGCAAACGGGCAGAGAGACCGAATTGTTGGCAGCGGGATTGCTATTTTCCGCGGCATGTTGGCGAACCTGCAAATGCCGCTGAGCTTCGGAGAACTGATCAAACGAACGATCAAGGAGAGTTGGGCCGACGACATCCTGAGCCTGGCGGCTCAGCAGGCGTACTACTTCGTCTTCGCGCTCTTTCCCGCGCTTCTCACGCTGATTTCGATCGCCAGCTTTTTTCCCGTCGCCAACCTCGTCGACGAGATCGTGTCGGTGCTCGGCCGGTTCGCGCCCCCCGACGTGCTGAAGATCATCACGGATCAGATCACGCAGATTTCGCAGAGCGATCAGGGAGGCGTGCTGACACTGGCCTTCCTGCTGACGATCTGGAGCAGCTCCGGCGCGATGGTCTCGATCATCACGACGCTGAACGCCGCGTACGACATCACCGAGGGCCGGCCGTTCTGGAGAGTGCGGCTCACTGCCATCGCGCTGACGCTCGGCCTCTCGCTGTTCGTGCTCGTCTCGATCGCGCTGGTGCTCGTCGGACCCACGCTCGCCGAGCACGTCGCGGTCAGCCTGCACCTCGGCACGGCGTTCAAGTGGGCGTGGTGGGTCCTCCAGTGGCCCGTCGTGTTCATGTTCGTCGCCACGGGCATCGGCCTCGTCTACTATTTCGCGCCCGACGCCAAACAGGACTGGATCTGGATCACGCCGGGGTCCGTCCTCGCAACGGTGCTCTGGGTTCTCGTCTCGCTCGCGTTCAAGGCGTATCTCAGCTACTTCGGAAACTACAACGAGACCTACGGCACGCTCGGCGCCTTCATCGTCGTCCTGACGTGGTTCTACCTCTCGGGCCTCGCCATTCTGGCCGGGGCCGAGCTGAATGCGGAGATCGAGCACGCCTCGCCATACGGGAAGGCTCCGGGAGAGAAGGTGCCTGGAGAGAAGAAGATGATCGGGCCGATGGCGAGGCGGGACTACGAAGAGCGTCGTGCGAAAGGAGAAATCCCGATTCGCCCGTTCCCCGAGGATGTGAACTGCGACCTGGATGGGAAGCCGCCGGGCGGTGAGCACGGCGTGCGTCCGAGCGACTTGATCATCGGCGCGGCGTTGCTGCTACCGGCCGCGGTGAAGATCGGGAAAGGGCTTCGGCGCAAGAGGCCGGACGCCCCGAAAGCCAGCCGCGCCGCATAGCTCGGTAGCGGGAAGTTACTGAGGCTTCCAGGCGTCGGGGCGCAGCTTCCCTGATGTACCCCAATACACTGGCGGCGCGTGCCTCGACGGATGGTCCGGCTTGGACGACGAGTTCGTTCGATCCCGCAAGTCGTAGGGATCGAAGACGCGATCGACGCGACCAACGTGGCGGGAGATCCGTGAATTCTGCACAATCGGAAAGTAATAAATCGGTACCGCTACGGGCACTTCCCTGACGCGCTCCGGCTCGCGATGGTCGATCACGACGACCTGCGGTTCCGGCGCCTGCGGGGCTACCTGGGTGATGAACGGCTCCGGCGCAACGGGTGGCGGCGGTGTCCGGGCGCTCCGGACCATCGCGACGATCACTCGCTGGCTCACGCCGGACTCCTTCAAATACTTGAGCGTCTCCGTATCGATCGGAAACACCGAAGGGTCCACCTCGATCAACGCCAGCAGCACATCGTCGCCCAGGCCCGCACGCGTCAATTCGACGACGTCGCGGATGGTCAAGGCCTCGGCGCGAGCCGCCGACATGGCCAGGAGCACTACGAATACGTAGACCAGCCGCCGCATGGGCACCTCCGATTGGACAACCTTATTGTCAGTGCAACCATAATGCCGGAGGGCTGACCCCGTAAACAAGGGCTGCCGCGGGCCGGGCCAGGCGCAGGGTCCTTTCCTTAGGACAAGCAGTGTCCCCGGCCGGGTTCCGGCCGGAGGCGAAGCGGGCGCGATCCGCGTCATTTCAGGCCTGAATCCCGGGGGTTCCCGCGCCGATATGCGGGGCACAGCAATTGCTATTTTGCCGGTCTTCAGGAGAAATCATGAGTTCCAGAAGTCTTGCGGCGCTGCTCGTGGCCGGCTGCATAACGGCCGCCGCCGGCGGCGCGTATGTGGCCGTGCGACAGAACGCCGCCTCCCAGCCGGCGGTTGCGGCGCCGGTTGCGGCGGCCCCGGCCGCCAGCCACCTCTCCGCAGCCGGTGTCGGAGACCGAGGCACTTGTAGGCCGGACCCCGGCGAGTTCCGGGCCGGCAGAGCGGGGGCCGGCAGAGCGGGGGCCGGCGGATCCCGGCGCCGACGGTCGTCCCGGCGCCAGCCGCACCGAATCCCCAGGAGGCACCCTCCTTGAACGGCCCGACCCGGTTCGGTCCGGCTCGACGGCGCGCTCTGAACCCGTTGCCGAGGCGCGAACGACGACCCGCCGTCGCCCCGTGCCGGCGGACCGGGGGCGCGGACGGGGCCGAGCAAGCTCGTCAATCGCCGCCCCCCGCGCCGGCCAACCCGGTGACGCCGACCGCCCCGCCGCAGGGGACGGAAACTCCGGCCGCCATACCGGCGGCTGAGCCTTTACCAGAGCCCGTCCGCGTGCCGGAGGCGCCGCCGGCTCCTCCTCAGCCGCAGTTCGAAGAAGTCGTGCTGCCCGCCTCCTCTGTCGTCGGCCTCCAGGTGGACACGCCGCTGTCGAGCGAGCGTGCGCGGATCGAGGATCGGGTGGACGCGCGGGTCACGCGCGACGTAACCAGTTCCGGGCGCCTCGCCATTCCCGCGGGCTCACGCGTGATTGGATCCGTCACGCTCGTGGAACGCGGCGGGAAGATGAAGGAACGTGCGCGCCTCGGCGTGCGCTTCCACACGCTGGTGCTCGCGGACGGCCGCGAGGTGCCGCTGCGCACCGAAGCGATCTTCCGCGAGGGAGACTCGCCGGCGAACGAGAGCGCCCGCAAGATCGGCGGGGCCGCGATCGGCGGCGCGATTCTCGGCGCCATCATGGGCGGCGGCAAGGGGGCCGTGGTCGGCGGCGCGGCAGGCGCGGCCGGCGGCTCGGCGGCCGTCATGGCGGGCGATCGCAACGCGGCGACGCTCCCGGCGGGAACGGTCGTGACCGTCCGGCTGTCGGCTCCGGCGACGATCGAGGTGGAAAAGCGCGAACAGTGAGGTAACCTTCCGTTGACTCATGACGGCGGATTCCTCCGATCTCGGCGACATGGATCCGGAGGCGTTCCGGCGTGAAGCGCACCGCGTCGCCGACTGGATTGCGGACTACCTCGCGGGATCCGAGCGCTACCCGGTGCTCGCGCAGGTACGGCCCGGCGAGATTGCCGCGGCGCTCCCCTCGCACGCGCCGGATCGGGGCGAGTCCTTCGACGCCATCTTTGCCGACTTCGAGCGGGTGCTGATCCCCGGCATCACGCACTGGAACCACCCCGGCTTCTTCGCCTACTTCTCGATCACCGGCAGCGCGCCCGGGATCCTGGCGGAGTTCCTGTCCGCCGCGCTCAACGTCCAGGCGATGCTGTGGCGGACGTCGCCGGCGGCGACCGAGCTCGAAGAGGTCGCGCTCGGCTGGCTCCGGCGGCTGCTCGGCCTGCCGGACGGCTTCGAAGGGGTCATCTACGACACGGCGTCGATCTCCACGCTGCACGCGCTCGCGGCGGCGCGCGAGCGAGTGGCGCCCACGGTCCGCACGCGGGGTCTTGCCGGCCGCAGCGACGTCGCGCCCATGCGCGTGTACTGCTCCGACCAGGCGCACTCGTCCATCGACAAGGCCGTCATCCTGCTCGGTCACGGGCAGGAGTCGCTCCGCAAGATTCCCAGCGATGCGGATTTCCGCATGCGCCCGGCGCTTCTCGCCGCCGCGATCGCGGAGGACCGCGCCGCCGGGTGGCTGCCGCTCGCCGTCGTCGCGACCGTCGGGACCACCTCGTCGACGAGCATCGATCCGGTGCCCGAGATCGCCGAGTTGTGCCGCGCGTGAATCGATCTGGCTGCACGTCGATGCGGCGTACGCGGGCGTCGCCGCGATGGTTCCGGGGTACGAATGGATCCTCCGCGGAGCCGAGCACGCCGATTCGCTCGTCGTCAACCCGCACAAGTGGCTGTTCACCCCGTTCGATCTCTCCGCGTTGTATTGCCGGCACATGGACCTGGTGCGCGCCGCGTTCGCGCTGACGCCCGAGTACTCGAAGACGGTGGAAGCCGCGCCGGTCCGGAACCTGATGGACACCGGCGTGCAACTCGGGCGGCGGTTCCGCGCGCTCAAGCTGTGGATGGTGCTGCGGCATTTCGGCGCGGACGGTCTTCGCGCGCGGCTCGCCGAGCACATGCGTCTCGCCCGGCTCTTCGGCGGCTGGATTGACGACGACGACGCATTCGAGCGCGTGGCGCCGGTGCCCTTCAGCGTCGTGTGCTTCCGGGCGCTGCCTTCACCCGAGCGCGCACGGAACGCGCGCGAAGTCGAAACGGACATCGACGCGTTCAACGAGCGCCTGCTGGAAGCCGTCAACGCCGGCGGCGAGATATTCATCTCTCACGCCCGCCTCAACGGCCGGTACGCACTCCGGCTCGCCATCGGCAATCTGCACACGACCGAAACGCACGTCGCGCGTGCGTGGGCGTTGTTGCGGCAACACGCCGCCGATCTCCGCCGCAATTGGTCCGGCTAAAGCCGGACGCCACGAGCAGGCACGAACGGCTGAGTTCCGGCTCGTCCTGCGCGTCCGTCGTGCGGGGGGAAGATCTCTTTCGAGGCACATCGATTGCACCACCACCTGGCGTCAGACGGCCGTCCTCCACGGACGAGCCGGCCAAAGATCCTCGGCTCGAAGCCGGGATCTTCCGCTGAAGCCGGAAGCCACGCGACTGGTGGATGGTCGCGCGATATGCGCGGCGGAACCTACACGGATGGGCTGCAGTCTGTCGGCGGAAGCTACATGAAGGAGAGATATGTTGCGCAGATTCTTAGTCACGGCCTCATTGATCGTTCTCACGTCGGCGGCGGCGCCCACGAACGCGTCGGCTGACTGGCTGTTCACGCCGTTTGTCGGCGCCACGTTCGGCGGCAGCGCCAACATCGGCGGCTTCGGCGAAGATCTCGATGACGAGTTCGAGCGCAAGCTCAACTACGGGGCGACGCTCGCGTGGATGGGCGGAGGCGTCGTCGGCTTCGAGCTCGACTTCGGCTATTCGCCGAACTTCTTCGAGGTCTCCCCCGACGACGACGACTTCGATCTGAGCGGCGACGGGAACGTCACGACCTTCATGGCCAACCTCGTCATCGGCGCGCCGCTCGGCGCCGTCCGTCCGTACGCCTCGGGCGGCGTCGGTCTCGTCAAGACGAGCGTCACCGACATCGACGACTTCGTGGGAGACATCAACAGCTCGGATTTCGGATTCAACGCCGGGGCGGGCATCATGGCGTTCTTCAACGACAACGTCGGCATCAAGGGCGATATCCGGTTCTTCCGTTCGCTGCACGATGTGGATCCCGACGGATTGGACATCGAGCTCGGAGGGTTCAAGTTCTGGCGCGGCACCGTCGGGGTGACGTTCAAGTTCTAAGCCGCGGATTCAAACGGATTGCACGGATTACACGGATCTGCAGCTCACGGAATCACACGGCCAACACGAGGTCCGTGTGATCCGTGTTCATCCGTGTGAATCCGTGGCCTCTATCCACGCCCGCAGGCCCTCGAGCGCGCCGGCCACGGCGCCGGGATGGGTGGACTGTGGCGTGGTTTTGCGTGCCACCGAACCTTCCGGCGTGATCGATGCCTTCACGTCCGCGTCGAACAGCGGCGAATGCGCGCGCCATTCGTCGATCGTCAGCACGTCGAACGAGCGGCGCTCGCCCACCAGCCGCCGCACGAGCGCGCCGACGACTTCGTGCGCTTCGCGGAACGGCATCCCCTTCGCCACCAGGTAGTCGGCGACGTCGGTGGCGAGCAGCAGGCCTGACGCGGCCGCTTCGGTCGCCGGCCGATTGATCGACAGTCCCGCGATCACCGACCCGGCAGCGTCGAGCGAAGCGCGCAGCGTGTCCTCCGAGTCGAAGAGCGCTTCCTTGTCTTCCTGCAGGTCCTTGCTGTACCCGATCGGCAGCCCCTTCATCGTCGCCAGCCAGCCGGCCAGGCGGCCGATGACGCGCCCGGCCTTGCCGCGGACGAGCTCCAGCGGATCGGGATTCTTTTTCTGCGGCATCAGGCTGCTGCCGGTCGCGGCCGTGTCGGCAAGCTCGAAGAACCCGAACTCTTCCGACGTGAAGAGGATCAGATCTTCGGCCAGGCGGCTCAGGTGCACCATCGTCAGAGCGGCCGCGTGCAGGAACGTCGCGACGAAATCGCGATCGCCCGTGGCGTCGATGCTGTTGAGGACGATGCGGGAGAACCCGAGCCGCTCGGCGAGCGCGTGGACGTCGATCGCGTAGCTGGTTCCAGCGATCGCGCCGGAGCCGAGCGGCAGCTCGTCGGCCTCGGCGAGCACCGCCGCGAAGCGGCCGTGATCGCGGCGCAGCGCGGCGGCGTGGGCGAGGAAGAAGTGGGCGGCCAGGACCGGCTGCGCGCGGCGCATGTGCGTGTACGACGGCATCAGCGCATCGCCCGAGGCCTCGGCCTGGTCGGCGAGCACCGCCGCGAGCGCGGCGATCCGCTGCTGCACCTGCGGGACCCGGCGCTTCAGGTAGAGCCGGAGATCGACCGCTACCTGCTCGTTACGCGACCGGCCGGTGTGCAGCCGGCGGCCCGGCGTCGCCGACCCGCGACACCAGCTCGCGCTCGACGAACGAGTGCACGTCCTCGTCCTTGCTCGCGGCCTCGGACGTGAAGAAGGCCGGATTCGAAGCCGCGGTCGACGCAATCTCCTCGAGCGCGGCGCGGATGGCCGACGCGTCGGCGCGCGTCAGCACGCCGGCGCGCTCCAGGCCTTCGGCCCACGCCAGGCTTCCCCGCACGTCGTCCTCGAACAGGCGGCGATCGAACCGGAACGACGCGCCGAACTCGAACAGCGCCGCATCGGGATCGCCGGCGAACCGGCCGGACCAGAGGTTGGCCATCGTTCAGGGCCTCACCGGTTCCGACCGGGCGGCCGCCTTGCGCGCCGCGGTCTCGATCGGCAGGCCCCAGATCTTGATGAACCCTTCTGCCGCGCTGTGGTCGTAGAGATCCCCGGTGTCGTAGGTCGCGAGGCTGTGATCGTAGAGCGCGAACGGCGACTTGCGTCCGACGACGCGGCAATCGCCTTTGAAGAGCTTCAGGCGGACGACGCCCGTGACTTTGGGCTGGATGGCTTTCACGAACGCATCAATCGCCTCGCGCGCGTGCGAGAACCAGAGGCCGTTGTAGACGAGATCCGCGTAGGTGCGAGCCATGTCGTGCCGGATGCGATCCAGATCCCGGGCGATCACGAGCTTCTCGAGCTCGGCGTGCGCCGCGTGCAGGACGACGGCGGCCGGCGCTTCGTAGATTTCGCGCGACTTGATCCCGATCAGCCTGTTCTCGACCATGTCGATGCGGCCGACGCCGTGTGAACCGGCAATCGTCTCGAGGCTCTCGATGAGCTCGACGAGCGGCATGTCGATGCCGTTGGCCCGGACCGGAACGCCGGCCTCGAAGTCGATCTCGACGTAGGCGGGTTGATCGGGGCAGTCCTGCGGCGATCTGGTCAGGGTGAAAATGTCGTCCGGCGGCTCCGTCCACGGATCTTCGAGCATGCCGCACTCGATCGAGCGGCCCCAGAGGTTCGAGTCGATGCTGTAGGGACTCGCCATCGTGACGGGGACGGGAATGCTGCGCGCGCGCGCGTACTCGATCTCGTCCGAGCGGGTCATGCCCCACATGCGCGCCGGGGCGATGACCTTGAGCCCGCCGTCGAGCGCGCGCACGGAGATGTCGAGGCCCACCTGGTCGTTGTCCTTCCCGGTGCAGCCGTGAGCGATCGCGGTCGCCCCCTCCATCCGCGCAATCTGGACGAGGTGGCGGGCGATGAGCGGCCGCCCGAGCGCGGTCGTCAGCGGGTACCGATCTTCATAGATCGCCCCGGCCTGCAGCGCCGGCAGAATGTAGGCGCGGGCGAATTCTTCACGGGCGTCGATCACGTGCGCCCGCAAGGCCCCGACCGCCAGCGCGCGCTCGCGCACGTCCGACAGCTCCTGCCCCTGACCGAGATCGAGCGTCAGCGCGATGACCTCGGCGCCGAACTTCTCGGCGAGCCAGGGGATCGCCACCGACGTGTCGAGGCCGCCGGAATACGCCAGGATGATTCGCTGCATTCATGTCTCCCCAGGGGTTGAAGCGCCAGTTACTTGTCTCGAATCACTAATCCCTGAATCCTTGAATCGACGAATCGCGGTGTCATTCGGAATCCCGATTCAGCGATTCACGGATTCTACGATTCAAGGATGAGTGATTCGGACAAGCCACGAGCGATTGTCACTGTCTCCATTCATCAAGCCGCCGCGAGAGGACGGCGGCGTCCGGCGCGCTGCGGCAGATGACGAGGATCGTGTCGTCGCCGGCAATCGTGCCGACGATCTCCGCCAGCCCGGCGCGATCGATCGCGACGGCCAGGGGCTGCGCCTGGCCGGTATCGGTCTTCAGCACCACCAGCTGCTCGACGGCTTCGTGCCGCCGGAGGTAGTCGTCCACGGCGGTCCGGAGCACGATCCCGGGATCGATCGGTGGCTCCTGACCCGATCCGGCCCGCCGGTACGCGCCGTCGGCCGCCCTCTTGATGAGCTCGAGATCCCGGACGTCTCTCGAGAGCGTGGCCTGAGTGGCCTCAATCCCCTGGGCACGCAGGCGGTCCCGCAGCTGCTCCTGGCTCGTAATCGCTTCGCGGTCGACGATCTCGAGAATCGCCGACTGCCGGTGTGATTTCATAAATATGCACTAACCAACGGATCATTATACAGAAGATCCAAGGCTGTGCTCTAGCGTTTACAACAATTTATGTTGACCTAGCCCGTCGATTGGATGTATAACTAAAGGTTCTGATGAATAAGTATTCCTCGGTCCGGGTGGGGGTGGCCGGCGCCACCGGCTATGCCGGACTCGAATTGCTGCGCCGGCTGTCCCGGCACCCCGGCGCGGACGTGCGTTTCGCGATGGCGTCAAGCGCGTCGGAGGCCAAGCGGCTGCCCGGGCTCGCCAAGATATGGGACAAGCCGGTCGAGCCGCTCGACGTCGACCAGCTTGCGACCGGGACCGATGCCGTGTTTCTCGCCGTGCCCGAAACGCTTGCAGCCGAGCTTGGCCCGGCGCTCGCGGACAGGGGCACTCGCGTGTTCGATCTGTCGGGGGCCTTTCGGCTGCGGGATACGGCCGAACGGCAGCGCTGGTATCCGCACTCGCCGGCCACGCTGGTCAACGTGGCGTACGGCCTGACCGAGCGCCGCCGCGTCGAGCTGGCGGACGCCAGGCTCGTCGCGTGTCCGGGCTGCTATCCGACGGCCGCCGTGCTGGCGCTGCAGCCGCTCGTCGCGGACGGGCTGCTCGAGCCGGGCATCATCATCGACGCCAAGTCCGGCATTTCGGGGGCGGGCAAGACGCCGAGCGAGCGCACCCACTACTCCGAGTGCCACGACAGCATCGCGGCGTACGGCGTCTTCGCGCACCGGCATGCCGCGGAGATCGAACAGGAGCTTGGCGTGCCGGTCACGTTCGTGCCGCACCTGGTCCCGCTCGATCGCGGGATCTTCGAGACGATCTACGCGCGGCTGCGGCCCGGCGCCGACGCCGCGGCGGTCGAGGCGTCGCTCACGCGGGCCTACGCCGGATCGCCGTTCGTCCGGCTGACCGGCGCGGATCTGCCGGAGATCAAGCACGTGGCGCACACGAACTTCTGCGACATCGGCTGGCGCGTCAAGGACACGCAGCTGGTGATGGCCGTCTGCATCGACAACCTGGTCAAGGGCGCGGCCGGCCAGGCGATTCAGAACTTCAACGTCGTCTTCGGCTTCGACGAGACGACCGCGCTGAACTAGGTCGGAGGTCAAGAGATTTGAACAGGAGGCCAGGAGATCTGATCTCCTGTTTTCTTGGAACTTAGAGCTTAATGATGATCACGGTCCTCAAACTCGGCGGAGAGCTGCTCGAAGACGCGGCCGCGATACAGGCGGCCGCGGCGGCGATCGTGCGCCTCGCCGCCGGAGGACCGCTGGTCGTCGTGCACGGCGGCGGACGCGCGATCGATGCCGAGCTTCGCGCGCGCGGTGAGACGCCGCGCTTCGTCGACGGGCTCCGCATCACGGATGCGGCGGCGCTCGACACCGTCGTCTGCGTCCTGGCCGGCCGGAACAACACCGCGCTCGTCTCGGCGATCGGCGCCGCCGGCGCGCGCGCGGTCGGCCTCACTGGCGCCGACGGCGGAATCGGGCGGTCCGTGCCCGCAGACTCGTTCAAGACGGTGAGCGGGGAGCAGGTCGATCTCGGGCTGGTGGGTCATCCCGACGGCACCGACGTCGCGCTCCTGCACGATCTGCTGGGCCTCGGCTACATTCCCGTGGTCGCCAGCATCGGGACGACCGCATCGGGCTCGCTGCTGAACGTGAATGCCGATACGCTGGCCGGGCACCTGGCGGCGGCGCTTCGGGCCGGCCGGCTCATCATCGCCGGCGCCACGGCGGGCGTGCTGGACTGGCAGGGCGCGACGATTGCGCGGCTCACCCCGGAGGCGATCGCCGACATGATGGCCTCCGGCACGGCGCATTCCGGGATGATTGCCAAGCTCGCGGCGTGCCGCCGTGCACTCGACGGCGGAGTGACCGATATCTCTATCGTGTCCGGGCGGGACGGGACGGACTTCGCGACCGCCACGGGCACGAAAATCGAGCCGGCCACGTCGCCGGCCGGAGTGGAACGGATATGACGACAGCGACCGATGTCATCGCGATTGAGAAAGATCACCTGCTGCAGGTGTACCGCCGCGGATCCGTCGTGTTCGAGCGCGGGCGCGGATGCCGGCTGTTCGATGCGGACGGGCGCAGCTACCTCGATCTGATTTCCGGCGTCGGCGTCGCGGCGCTCGGCCACGCGCATCCCCGCCTGGCGGCGGCGATCTCGGCGCAGGCCCAGGAGCTGTTGCACACGTCGAACCTGTTCTTCCACCCGCTCCAGGGCGAGCTGGCCACCCGGCTGTCGAGCCTGTCCGGGCTGCCGCGCGCCTTCTTCTGCAACAGCGGCACCGAAGCGGTGGAAGCCAGCCTCAAGTTCGCGCGCCGGTTCTGGCACTCGCAGGGGCACCCGCGCCCCGGCTTCGTCGCCCTCGAGCATTCGTTTCACGGCCGGACGATGGGGTCGCTGTCGGTGACGTGGGACGATCACTACCGCGCGCCGTTCGCGCCGCTCGTGCCGGACGTCACGTTCGTGCCGGCCGACGATCCGGCCGCGCTCGCCGCCGCGGTCACCGAGCGCACCTGTGCGGTCATCGTCGAGCCGATCCAGGGAGAAGGCGGGGTGCGCCCGATCACCGCAGCGATGGCGGCGGCGATCAACGAGGCCTGCAGCCGGACGGGCGCGCTGCTCATCGCCGACGAAGTGCAGTGCGGGCTGGGGCGAACCGGCAAGGCGTTCTGCTCGCCGTCGCTCGGCCTGCGGCCCGATCTCATGGCGATCGGCAAGTCGCTCGGGGCGGGCGTGCCGATTGCGGCCACGCTCTTCAGCGACCGTGTGGCGGCGGCCGCGTCCTTTGGCGATCACGGCAGCACGTACGGCGGCAACCTGCTCGCGTGCCGCGCCGCGCTCGTGTTTCTCGAGGAGCTGGTCGACAACGGGCTCATGGCGCACGTGGCGCGAGTCGGCGCGCACGTCGAGGCCCGGCTCCACGCGCTGGCGGCCGCCCACCCGTGCATCCGCGCCGTGCGCGGAGCGGGACTGATGTGGGGGCTCGAGCTCGATCGTCCGGCGGCGCCGATTCTCGACGCCGCGCTTCAGCAGGGGCTGCTCGTGAACAGGACGGCCGAGACCGTCATCCGACTCCTTCCGCCGTACGTCATCACGGCGGCCGAGATAGACGAAGCAATGGGGCTTCTGGACGCCGCGCTGACCGCGGCATTCGGGGGACGACAGTGACGACAGTAATGACCACGACGACCGCCATGACCACGGTGAAGTTCAGGCAGGCCACCACGGCCGACGCCACCGCGGTGCACCAGCTGATTTCGGACAACCTCGAGGTGGGGCACCTGCTCCCGCGCACGATCGACGACATCGTCGAGCACGCGGCGCGCTTCCTGGTGGCCGAGCACGACGGCGCCGTCATCGGCTGCGCCGAGCTGGCGCCGCTCAGCAAGACCGTCGCAGAGGTCCGGTCGCTCGTGGTCGATCAAAACGCCCGCGGGCGTCAGATCGGTCCGCGTCTCGTCACCGAGCTGGCGTCCGGCGCGGCGTCGCGCGGTTTTGCCACGCTGTGCGCGTTCACCCACCAGCCCTCGCACTTCGTGAAGATGGGCTTCACGATCGTGCCGCACATGTGGGTGCCGGAAAAGATCGCGCACGACTGCACGGCGTGCCCGCTGTTCCGCCGCTGCGGACAGTACGCCGTCACGCTGCCGCTGCGCGACGGGGTGCGCATTCGACCCGAACAGCCGGCCGCGGTCATTTACGGCGGCCGCAACGTGGCGCCGCGCCGCCCGAATGTCGAGCGGCTGCAGCTGGAGGCATCGAACGAGCACGAACACGTCCGGCACGCGGTGCCGGCGTGAGCGAGGCTGTCGAACCCGGCGTCACCGCGCCGCAGGGGTTTCGCGCGGCGGGCGTCTCCTGCGGCATCAAGAAGAAGGGGCTCGACCTCGCGCTCATCGTGTCCGACGCGCCGGCGAGCGCCGCGGCCGTATTCACCACCAACCGCGCGCAGGCCGCGCCGATCCTCGTCTCGCGGCGTCAGCTCGAGGCGTCGGCCGGACGCGCCTCGGCGATTGTCGTCAACAGCGGCTGCGCGAACGCCTGCACGGGTCCGGACGGGCTGAAGCATGCGGCCGCGATGGCGGAGGAGACGGCCGCCGCGCTCGACTGCGAGCGCTCCGCCGTCCTCGTCGCGTCGACCGGGGTGATCGGCGTGAAGCTCGACATGACGAAGATCGGGCGGGGGATTGCCGGCGCATCCCGGGCGCTGTCGCGCGAGGGCGGACCGGACGCGGCGCGGGCGATCATGACGACCGATCCGTTCCCCAAGGAGGTCTCGGCCGAAGTCACGAGCCCGGCCGGCACGTTCAGGGTCGGGGGCATCGCGAAGGGCTCCGGCATGATCGAGCCGATCATGGCGACGATGCTCGGGTTCGTCACGACCGACGCCGCGGTGGCCCCGGCGTTGTTGCAGCGCGCGCTGAAGACCGTCGTGGACGGGACGTTCAACGCGATCACCGTGGACGGTGAGTGCTCGACGAACGACTGCGTCTTCGCGCTCGCGAACGGCGCGAGCGGGGTCCGTCTGGAGGAGGCCGAGCTCGGCGATCCTCGTGGACGCGCTCCGCCGGGTCTGCGAGCCGCTGGCGATCGGCATCGTGCGCGGCGGCGAAGGGGCGACCAAGCTGGTGACCGTGCGCGTGACCGGCGGGACGTCGGACGCCGACGCGCGGCGCGCGGCGCGCGCCATCGCCAATTCGCCGCTCGTCAAGACGGCAATCCACGGCGGCGACCCGAACTGGGGCCGGCTCGTCGCGGTGGCCGGACGCTCGGGGGCGGACTTCGTGCCCGAGGCGGCGGCGGTGCGAATCGGGCCGATCGAGCTCTTCAGCGGCGGCGCCCCGCACGACGAGCGCTCGCCCCAGGCGGCCGAGTATCTGAAGGGGACCGACATCCTGGTCGAAGTCGATCTGGGGACGGGCGGATCGGGTCGCTTTCAGATGTGGACGTGCGACTTGAGCGCGGAGTACGTTCGGATCAACGCGGAGTACCGAACCTGAGTCAGACACTTCAAGGGACGCCGATGAGAAGCGGTGTGAAACGTCACGAACGGCCTGCCGCCATTCCGTCTTTCGCGCCCGGCTCGGGCCGGGAAGCGGGCCGGTTCCTGTCCATCCTCGATTTCGATCAGGACGCGCTGACGGCCTGTCTCGACCTCGCGGCAAGGTTGAAGGCGGCGCGGGCCGCGGACGTGAAGCACGAGCGGCCGCTCAAGGGCCGCCACGTCGCGCTGCTCTTCGAGAAGCCGTCGCTGCGGACCCGATCCACCTTTCAGATTGCGGTGCGCGAGCTGGGCGGCGACGTCATCGAGCCGCCGCCCGACGTGTCGCTCGGCGGCCGCGAGACGATCGCGGACGTGGCCCGCAACCTCGAGCGCTGGGTCTCCGTCGCGGTCGTCCGCACGTACGCCCAGGCCAGGCTGGAGGAGTTCGCGGCCGCCGCCCCGCGCCTCCGCGTCGTGAACGCGCTCACCAACGAGGAGCATCCCTGCCAGGCCCTCGCCGATTGTCTGACGCTCACCGAAGAGTGGGGCAACCTCCGCGGGCGGACGATCGCGTTCGTGGGGGACGGCAACAACGTCGCGACGTCGCTGGCGCAGGCGGCCACGATGCTGGGCGCACGCGTTCGCGTCGCGTCGCCGGCGGGATTCGAGCTGTCGGACGCCGCCCGGCAGGCCATCGCGCGCGCCGCGCACTCCGGCGGGTCGCTCGAGCTCACGACCGATGCGGAGACGGCCGTGCGGGGCGCGGATGCCGTCTACACGGACGTGTGGACCTCCATGGGCCAGGAAGACGAGGCCGCCGGACGGCTCTCGGTTTTTGCCCCCTACCAGGTGAATGCCGCGCTCATGTCGAAGGCTCATCCGGACGCGTTGTTCATGCACTGCCTGCCGGCGCACCGCGGCGACGAGGTCACCGATGAGGTGATCGATTCGGCCGCGTCGGTCGTCTTCGATCAGGCCGAGAACCGTCTGCACGTGCAGAAAGCGCTGCTGGCAATGCTGTCGGCGGCGCCGTGAAAGTCTCTGACGTCGACGAGATCCACAAAGCCGGTCTCATCACCGAGGACCAGCGGCGGGCCATCGTCGCGCACTTCGCGCTCGACCGCGAGACCAACAAACTCCTCGCCATCCTGTCCACCATCGGCGCCGTCCTCGTCAGCGCCGGCATCATCCTGCTCATCGCGTCGAACTGGGACGCCATCCCGCGCCTCGTCAAGCTCGCCGGTGGATTGGCGCTGCTCGGCGGAGCGCATGCCGGCGGCTGGTTCGTCGGACGCGACGGCCGGCATCCGCGCGTGGCCGAGGCGCTGCACCTCATCGGGTCGGTCATGTTCCTCGCGAACATCGCACTCGTGGGCCAGATCTATCACCTGAGCTCACGCACCCCCAACGCGATCCTGCTCTGGCTCCTGGGCATCGCGCCGCTGGCGTGGATCCTCCGCTCGAAGGCGCAACACATCCTGACGCTGGGCGTCCTGGCCCTCTGGCTCGGCCTCGAGCTCAACGCACGCGACAGCATGCTGTACTTCGGCGGCGAGGCTCGCCAGATGATGTTCTACGTCATCGTCGGCGTCGCGCTCTCGGGACTCGGGATGCTGTTGCAGCGCTCGCGCGTTCCGGAGTTCGGCCCCTCCACCGAAGGATTCGGGATCCTGATGCTGCTGGTCGCCTCGTACCCGCTCGCCATCCGCGAGTTCTACAGTTTCACCGAGGTCACCCGATCGGCCTTGACCGTCAGCGCCATCGGCACGGCGCTCGCGGCGCTCCTGCTCGCCGGTAGCGCCGTCAAGGTCAGTCTCATTCCCGACAGGCAGTGGCGATGGACCTGGGCGGCCGCCCAGGCCGGCGTGCTCGGCCTGGCGTGGATCGGGTTGCTGATGCTGTTCGACCGGTCGGACTGGCAGCGCTTGACGGGACCCCACTGGATTGCGGCGCCGGCGCTGTTCCTGTTCTGCCTGTTGCAGGCGCAGGTGGGGCTGCTCCGGCGTGCCCCGTGGCTGGTCAACGTGGCGATGGTCTTCATCGGTTTGCACGTCATCACGGCGTACTTCCAGCTGTTCGGCTCGATGGAGAATACCGGGATGCTCTTCGTCACGACCGGCGCCGTCCTCATCGGACTGGCGATCTACCTCGAGCGCAAGCGCCGTGCGATGCTGAAGCGCATGAGCGCGCCGCCGCAGCCGGACCCGATCGTATGAAGGCCAAACTCCTCATCGCCGTCGTCGCGCTGCAGGCCGCGTGGGTCATCACGACCATCGCGAGGCAGGAATTCGCCGCTGCGCAGGGGACCGTCGTGCTCCTCGAATCGGGGCCGGTGGACCCGCGCGATCTCCTGCGAGGCGACTACGTCATCCTCAGTTACAAAATCAGCGTGCTGCCGGCCACGCTCTTCGACGGAGGCCTCCCCGACCAATTGCGGGGGAATCGCGGGCATGGACGCCCGTGTTCGTCCGCCTGGAGAAGCGGGGGCAGTTTCACGAGGCCGTCGCGGCCTCTTTCAGCCCGCTGGACCCCGATGCCGCGCATCCGGTCCTGCGCGGCACGGTCTTCGATTCATCGTGGGTCGGCCGGCGAGCGCGGCGCGCCGTTGAAACCGTCCGGGTTGACGTATGGGATTCGAGCGCTATTACGTGCGCGAAGGCACGGGCCGGCCGGCCGGCACAGATCACGGTCGAGGCAGTCGTGACGCCGTCGGGCACGCGTTCATCCGCCAGGTGTACATCGACGGGCAGCCATACGCCGACGTGATGAGGAAGCAGGGACGCTGACGTCTCAGGTCTCAGGTCTCAGGTCTCAGGTCTCAGGTGTCTCGGGTCTTCGGTCTTCGGATCCCGAGCCCCGAGTCCCGAGCCCCGAGCGTGTGTGGTAGGCTGCGCTTTCATCCAAGTCAGCCGATGCGCCAGGTCGTCATCCCCCGATACGGCCCGCCCGACGTGTTCGAGACACGCGAGGTTCCAGACCCGTCGCCGGGCGACGGCGAGATCCGGATCCGCGTGCGCGCCGCCGGGGTGAACTTCGCCGACGTCCTGGCGCGGCTGGGCCTCTATCCGGACGCGCCGAAGCCGCCGCTCGTCGTCGGCTACGAGGTTGCCGGCCACATCGACGCGGTCGGACGCTCGGTCGTCGGCCTCGCCGAGGGGGATCGGGTCGTCGCGCTCACGCGCTTCGGCGGCTACGCCGACACCGTCGTCGTCCCTGCCGCTCAGGCGTTCCACTTTCCCGACGCGCTGAGCGACTCCGAAGCCGCCGCCGTTCCCGTCAACTACATCACGGCCGCGCTCGCTCTCTACCGCATGGCCGCGCTGTCGCCGGGGGAAACGGTGCTGGTGCACAACGCCGGCGGTGGCGTCGGCATCGCGGCGACGCAGCTCGCCCGGCTCCGGCGCGCCACGGTGATTGGGACCGCGTCGGCGTTCAAGCACGCGGCGCTGCGCAGCTTCGGCGTCGATCACGCGATTGACTATCAGCATGCGAACGTGGCGGAGGAAGTGAAGACGCTGACCCGCGGGCGCGGCGTGGACGTGATTCTCGATCCGATCGGCGGCCGGAGCTTCACGGCGAGCTATCGGATGCTGGCGCCGCTCGGACGGCTGATCATTTTCGGGCTCTCCGCGGCGGCCCCCGGTGAGCGGCGCAACGTCTGGCACGCGTTTCAGGCGTGGATGTCGAGTGCGCGGTTCGACCCGCTGTCGCTCATGAACCGCAACCGCGGCGTCTTCGGCTTGAACGTCGGCCATCTCTGGGAGGAGCGGCGACAGCTCGCGCCGCTGTTCGAGATGCTGTTCAGCGAGCTGCGCGCCGAACGCCTCAAGCCGGTCGTCGCGCGGACGTTCCCGTTGGAGCGAGCCGCCGACGCGCACCGGTTCATTCAGGGCCGGCAGAACATCGGGAAAGTGGTGCTGACCACCTAGGAGGTACCGGAGGTGACGGAGCTAACGGAACGCTCAAATCCACCTTGGGTTTAGCACGGAGGAACGGAGAAACGGAGAAACGGAGGACAACTAGTTTAAGAAAAACAAACTTGTCTCCGTTCCTCCGTTGCTCCGTGTTTGAGGGCCGTGGTATTTGGTCTCTCCGGTATCTCCGTCCCCTCCGCTATCTCGGCCCCCCGGAGTCCGTGATCCCCCTCCGCTCGGGCCCCAGAAACTTCCTCAGAAACTGATCCATCCGCTCGAGCGTGTACATCCACCGGCTGTGCAGCATCGACTCGTGCGTGTCGTCCGGGAACACGATCAGCTCGTAGTAGACGTCGCGCTGCCTGAGCAGCTGCACGAGCCCGGTCGTCTGCTGGAACGACACGTTGCGGTCGTCGTCTCCGTGCACGAGCAGCACCGGGGACTTCCACCCGTCAATCGCGGCGATCGCCGAGGACTTGAACGAGACGGCGTCGGGATCGAGCGAGCTTCCCCACAGGTGCACGCCGGCGAGATCGACGCCGGCCTTGAAGATGTCGGAATTGCGCGCGAGCGCCTGCGCGGTGAGCACGCCGCCGTACGACAATCCCCAGATCCCGACGCGGTTCGGATCGACGTCCGCGCGCGACTGGAGGTACTTCCCGCCGGCGACCACGTCCTGATACTCCGCGTTCCCGCTGCCGCCGGTATTTGGTGAGGTCCGGAACGATCGACCGTACCCCACGCCGCCGCGGTAGTTGACCGACAGCACCACGTACCCCTGGTTCGCGAGCCACTGATTGATCCCGTAGGCCCAGTGGTAGAACTGCATGTAGTGGTAGCCGAGCAGCATCTGCCGCACCGGACCGCCGTGGACGAACACGATGGCCGGGCGGCGCTCGCCGGGCCTGATGTCCTTCGGCAGGAAGAGCTGGTTCTTGATCTCCAGGCCGTCGGCCGCTTTCGTCAGGACCAGCTGCGGCTCGACGTGCGCGTCCATCGGGAAGTTCCTGCGCGATGCCGGGAAGATGATCTTCTGCGCGGCCGGCTCCGGGGACGCCGGGGCGAGTCGCCAGATGCCCAGCGACTGCGGCATCTTCCAGTCCGCGCTCAGCGTCGCCAGCGCCTTGCCCGACGCCAGCGGCGCCGGATACGTCTCGATCCCCGCACCGGTCGTCACCTGATGCGGCGTCCCGCCCGCAACCGGCACGGCCCAGATGTGGCGGCGCTCGATGTCCTTCGCGTTGGTGCAGTAGTAGAGCGTTTTTCCGTCGCTCGAGACGGCCACCGACGTCTGATCTTCGATCAACCCGTCGGTGGTCGTGAGCAGCACCGGGCGCGAATCCGGCGACGCGATGTTCAGGGAGTAGTAACGCTCCCACTCGTCGATTGGTCCGGATGGCGGGGGCGGTGTGGCAGTCGCCCCGCGCGCGCCCCGTCCGCCGCGGCCGCCCCCGACGTTGAACGGGAATATCACGTAGTCGCCGGCGAGCCGCAGGTTCGTGAAGGTGTTCACCAGCGTGTCGTTCGGCTGGTTGTGCCAGACCTCTGTGGCTTCGCCCGTCGCGATGTCCGCCTTCATCACCGACACGGTGTAGCCGCCCCGGAACGTCGCTCGCTGGAGGCCCGGGATCTGCGCAACGGCGGCCGCCGGTTGAGCCGCGCCTTGCGGCTCCTGCGGCGCCGGGGCGTTGCCCTGCCGCCCGCGCCCCTGACCACGTCCGGTCAACGGGTTCTGAAACGCCGGACCGTTCGGCACGCCGATCCCGGCGCCACCTTGCTGCGCCTGCTGACCGAACGGGAGACCCGGGCGCCGCACGAAGACCAGGCTCCTGCTGTCGGCGGCCCACATCGGGCTCGTGTCGAAGTCAACGCTGGGCGCCATGTACTTCACCGAGCGCGCCGTCATGTCGTAGACGGCGACGAAGCTGTGATCGGTGCGGGTGCTGACAAACGCGATCTTCTTCCCGTCGGGGGACCACCTCGGCGCGCTCTGCACGCCCCATTCCTCGATGAACGGCTTCTCGCCGCGATCCCGCTCGGCCGCAGGTTTTGCCGGCGTCACCTTCGCCCGGTAGATCTGGCCGTCCTGCACGAACAGCACCGAGCTCCCGTCGGGCGCAAGCTCGGGGCCCGCCGCCTCGACGACACGCCACGCGGGTCCTCCGCTCGTGCGCACGGCCCAAATCGCGCGCTCCGGGCCATTCGGGTCGGCCGTGGGATTGGCGACCCAGCCGTCACGGTTCGGCGCGGTCCCGCGCACGAAGACGACCGTCAATCCGTCATCCGAAATCCGCACGCCCGACATGTCGATGCCGTCGTCTTTCATGAAGTTGGTCAGCCGCACGGGCGCGAAGGCGGGAGCCGCGGCGGTGTACGCGTTGCGCTTGCCTTCCTCGAAGGTGATCCAGGCCACGCGATCGACCCGTCTGGCGGTGACGACCTCGAGCGGTGAGGCGGGGCTCAGGAACTGCTGATACCCGGCTGCGGCTTGCGGCGGCGGGGCGTTTGCCGCCGGCCGCGACGGCACCACCACCAGCGCGCACAGCGAGACGACGACGGCAAAGCGGGCGACGCGCATGCGGTCCTCCAACGGAGTCGTGGGTCTCAGGTCTCAGGTCTCGGGTCTCGGGTCTCGGGTCTCGGGTCTTCGGTCTTTGGTTGCTCTGTTTCTACACCAAGGACCGGAACAGACCCAAGACCTAAGACCCGAGACAGCCTCCCCGTTCCCTTGATACTATTTGCCACCTTTGACCGACCTGCGCGCGATCCGCCTGGGTCCGCGGTTGAAATTGGAGGTTCCGTGGCCAGTCATCCTGCTCAACGCCTCTTCGCGCTCACCCTCGCACTGGCGCTCATCCAGGCCGGCGGTACGCGCATCGCCGGAGAGACCTCGGGGCAGCCGGCGCGCGCGCCCAGGCTGGTGGCGCTCAAGGGTGCGACGCTCCTCACCGTCACCAAAGGCACCATCCCGAACGGGACGATCCTGCTGCGCGACGGCATCATCGCGGCGGTCGGCGCATCGGTTGACGTGCCGCCGGGCGCCGAGGTCGTGGACGTCTCGGGCCGCTTCATTTCACCCGGCGTGATCGACGCGCACACGCACATCGCGAACGATTCGATCAACGAAGGCGGCACGACCGTCAGCTCCATGACCGGGATGGAGGACGTGCTCGATCCGACCGACATCAACATCTATCGCGACCTCGCCGGCGGCGTCACGACCGCGAACGTCCTCCACGGCAGCGCCAATCCGATCGGCGGCAAGAACGCGGTCATCAAGCTGCGCTGGGGGAAGACGCGCGCGGAGGAGCTGCTGTTTGCCGGCGCCATGCCGGGCATCAAGTTCGCGCTCGGCGAGAACCCGAAGGACCTTCGCCAGGGCACCGTGCAGGGGCCGCGCCGGTATCCGGTCACGCGCAGCGGCGTCGAATTCGTGATCCGCGACGCCTTCATACGGGCCAAAGCCTACCAGAAGGCGTGGCAGCAGTACGAGAAGAACAAATCGGCCGGACCCGCGCCACGCCGCGACCTGCAGCTCGAACCGCTCGTCGAAATCCTCGAGGGCAAGCGCCTGGTCCACGCGCATTGCTACCGCGCCGACGAAATCCTGATGCTCATCCGCCTCGCCGAAGAGATGGGCTTCAAGATCGCGACGTTCCAGCACGTGCTCGAAGGCTACAAGGTCGCGAAGGAGATCGCGGCGCACGGCGCCGGCGCGTCCACGTTCTCCGACTGGTGGGGATACAAGATCGAAGCGGCCGACGCCATCCCCCACAACGCGGCCATCATGACGCGCAAAGGGGTCCTCGTCTCGATCAACTCCGACAGCGCGGAGCACTCGCGGCGGCTGAACACCGAGGCCGCCAAGTCGATCCGCTGGGGCGGACTGACCGACGACGAGGCGCTCGCGCTCGTGACGATCAACCCGGCGAAGCAGTTGCGGATCGACAACCGCGTCGGCTCGCTCGAAGCCGGCAAGGACGCCGACCTCGTCGTCTGGACGCACCATCCGCTGAGCGCCTACGCGATCGTCGATCGCGCGTACATCGACGGAACGGTCTACTACGACCGCCGGGCGGACGAGCGGCGCCTGACCGATCTCAGGAAGGAAAAGAGCGACCTCGCCGCGGCGGAGTCGAACCGGCGGCCGCCTACGACCAGCGAGCCGCAGACGCCGCCGAGGGCTCCCGACGGCAACGGCGGCAGGACGGCTGACCGGCGCCGCGCCGGTCCGCGCACGGCAACGGAGCAGACGGCGAAGCCGGACGCCACGGAAGGCACCGCCGGGCGCGCGCCGCAGCCTCGCGCCGCCGGGCCTGTCTGGGCCATCACCAACGCGACGATTCATCCGATCACCGCGCCGGAGATCGCCCGCGGCACGATCGTCATCCGCGGCAACAGGATCGACGCCGTCGGCGCGAACGTGCAGGTGCCGGCCGGCGCCCGCGTCGTCGATGCGGCGGGAGCGCACGTCTATCCCGGCTTCATCAACGCGCGAACGACGATCGGGATCGGCGAGCCGGGGGTCCGCGGATACGACGACGTCGCCGAGATGCTCGACCTGAACCCGCAGCTCCGCACGCGCGTCGAGTATCACGCCGAAAGCGACGCCATTCCGGTCGCGCGCGCCAACGGCATCACGACGGTGGCCGTCGCGCCGACGGGCGGCACCTTCGGCGGCGAAGTGCCGGTGATGAACCTCGACGGCTGGACGTGGGAGGAAGCCACGCTCAAGCCGAACGCCGGCATCCAGTTCACCTTTCCGGTGCTCGGAGGCGGCGGCGGACGCGGGGGCGGCGGCGGCCGCGGAGCCGCCGCAGGCCCGGAACGGACCTACGACGACGCCCGGCGGGATCGCGACCGCCGGCTCGGCGAGATCGCCCGCCTGTTCGATCAGGCACGGGCGTACGCGCACGCGTCTCCAGGGAAAACCGTCGATCTGGTGCTCGAAGCGCTCGTCCCCGTCGTCGAGCGCCGTCTCCCGCTCATCACGACGGTAACGCGGGAGCAGGACATCCGCGATGCCGTCGCGTTTGCCGATCGCACGAAGGTCAACATCGTCATCAGCGGCGGCACCGAGGCCGGGTTCGTCGCGCCGCTGCTGAAAGAGAAGAACATCCCGGTGATTCTCGCCGGCATCCTCGCGCTGCCGGGCCGCGAGGACGCGTTCCATGCCGCGACGTATCAGGTCGCCGGCGAGCTGGCAAAGGCCGGCGTGAAGTTCGCGTTCTCGACCGGCGACAACACGAACGTGCGGCTCGCGCCGAACAACGCGGCGATGTCGGTGGCCTGGGGGCTGGACCGCGAACAGGCGTTGAAGGCCCTGACGATCGACGCGGCGGAGATCCTGGGGGTCGCCGATCGGATCGGCAGCCTCGAGGCGGGCAAGGACGCGAACCTCTTCATCGCGAAAGGCGATCCGCTCGAGATCCGGACGGAGATCACGCACGTGGTCATCCAGGGGAAAGACGTCGGCCTCGCGAACAAGCATCAGGCCTTGTACGAGAAGTACATCGCGCGACAGTAGCCCGAAGAAACAGGAGATCAGGAGATCTTCTGACCTCCTGTTCAAGAACGGGAGCGCAAATGAGGAGAGACATCCGCTGGGGCGTCGTGGCGATCGCGGTCGCGATCGCGGTGTCGGCCACGGCCGGCCGCGCCGATGCGCCGCACGTCTACGCCATCAAGGGCGCGCGCCTGATGACCGCCTCGGGCCCGCCCATCGCCTCGGGGACCATCGTGATTCGCCACGGGCAGATCGAGGCGATCGGCGCAGGCGTTCAGGCGCCCGCGGACGCGATCGCGATCGATGGCGCCGGCCTCACCGTCTATCCCGGGCTCATCGACATGGGCCACCCGGCGGGGCTCGACGTCGGATCGACCCAGCCGCAGCCGCCGAACCTGCGCACGACGGAAGAGGCCGAGCGCTGGAAGCGCAGCCTGATCTTCCGCCCGGAGCTCGAGGCTGCGGGCCACCTCAAGGAGACGCCGGAGCTCGCGCGGCTCGCCAGCAGCGGCATCACGGCCGTGCTCGCGACGCCGCCGGGTGTGGTCTTCAAGGGACGCAGCGCGCTCGTCCACGTCACGGCGCCCCCCGACGAGCCGCAGATCGGCGGCGTGGGAGATTACCGCCAGGGTGTGCAGGTCGTGCGAGCGCCGGTCGCGCTGCACGTCGAGTTTCCCGGCAACGTCCGCGGGGACGCGTACCCGGTCTCGCTCCTCGGCGTCATCGCGTTCGTGCGCCAGAGCTTCCTCGACGCGCAGTCTCAGAAGGCCGCCAGGGAACCGGTCTATGACCCGTCGCTCGACGCGCTCCAGCCGGCGCTCGACGGCAGGCTACCGGTCGCGTTCGAGGCGGACCTGTCGCGCGAGATCCTCCGGGCGCTGGCGATGGCCAGGGAGTTCAAGCTGGACGCCGTGATCACGGGCGGACGCGAGGCCGACCAGGTTGCCGCGGATCTGAAGGCGCGGAACGCGCGCGTGATCTACAGCCTCAACTATCCCGTGCGGTCGCGCGCACTCCCGCCGGACGCGGACGAGCCGGTGTCCGCGCTGCGCACGCGGGCACAGGCGCCACGGGTGCCGGCGGCGCTCGCGAAGGCGGGGATCACGTTTGCGTTCTCGTCGGACGGGCTGCGCGAGCCGAACGAGCTCGTGCGAAACGTCGCGCGCGCCGTCAGGGACGGACTCGCGCCCGACGCGGCGCTCCGGGCGCTGACCATCGACGCCGCGAAGATCGCCGGCGTCTCCGACCGCCTGGGCTCCCTGGATCCAGGCAAGATCGCCGACGTCGTCGTGACCAACGGCGATCTGTTCGAGGAAAAGACGAAGATCACCCACGTGTTCGTCGCCGGCCGGATGGTGACGCTGGACGACACGCCGCAGCCCGAGCGACGAGGCCGGTCGGGGCAATAGGGGGGACTTCGAAACCGGCCGCTCAGGGAAGACTTCTCCACTGGCCTGCGGCGCCGAAGCGCGGGCGATGACGTGCGCGAAGGCGGAGCCTGCCGTGCCGAAGCGCGACCGATCACCGGCGCGAAGGCGGGGCCGACCTGCACGCCTCCGCTAAAAGCTCTGGCGAATTCAGGCCGGCCCTGCGACCAAGTCGGTCCGACAGGAGGACCCGAGACCTACTTCAGGTGCTTGCCGACCAGCTTGGTCATGTCGAACATGTTGACCGAAGCCTTGCCGCCGAAGACCGGCTTGAGGGCCGCGTCCGCATTGATCATGCGGCGGTTCTTCGCGTCCTGCAGTCCGTTCTTCTTGATGTAAGCCCACAGCTTCTTGGTGACTTCGGTCCGCGGCACCGGCTTGGAGCCGATGACCTCGGCGAGCGCGGCGCTCGGCGTCACGGGCCTCATGAACGCGGCGTTCGGTTTCCGGGCGGTCTTCTTCTTCGCTGCGGTCTTCTTGCTGGCGGTCTTCTTGGCGGTCTTGGCCATCTACTCTCCTCTGTAAGACGCTCGCGGCGTCACGGCGTAGTATCGCGCAGTTTTGTGTACCGCAGAGAAGAAAAGTGCATTTTTCGATCGGTGCCTCAGCAAAAATCCGGTCATGGGAGTCTCACGTCTCGGGTCGCGGGTCCGGGTCTCGGGTCAGGTCTCAGGTCTCAGGTCTCAGGTAACACCAAAGACCTGAGACCCGAAACCGAAGACCTCAGTCAGCGCCCAGCGCCCCCTCCGGCGATCCTGCGCGGATGACCCGGCCGTCGTGCAGGACGAGGACGTGGTCGGCCAGCTGCCGGACTTCCGCGGCGTCGTGCGTCACGTAGAGGATCGGCACGCGGAGCTCGTCGCGCACGCGTTCGAGGTACGGCAGGATGCGGCGGCGGCGTTCGAGGTCCACGGCGGCGAGCGGCTCGTCGAGCAGGAGCACCTCCGGCGCGGACATGAGCGCGCGGGCGAGCGCCACACGCTGCCGCTCGCCACCCGACAGCTCCGGCACGCGGCGGTCGAGCAGCGGCTCGATTTCGAGCATGCGCGCCACGGCGGTCACCTCGAGCTTCTGCCCGGGCCGCCGGCCGTAGAGCACGTTGCGGCGCACGCTCATGTGGGGGAACAGCGACACATCCTGCGCCACGTAGCCGACGTGACGCTGGTGCGGCGGAAGATTCAGGCGGCGCGCCGAGTCGAAGAGCGCCCGTCCACCGACGGCAATCGATCCCGATCCGGGCGTGCGAAGACCGGCGATCGCGTCGAGGATGGTCGTCTTGCCGGCGCCCGACGGCCCGAACAACGCCGTCACGCGGGCGTCGAGCGTCTCGCCGATCTGCAGGGTGAAATCTCCCTGACGCAGGAGGAAATCGAGCGCAATCACGCGCGCACGCCCGCGCGCGACGACATCCAGTTCGAGAGCCACAGCGCCAGGAACGCGATCGCGGCGGAGATGCCGACGAGCCCCAGCGCGTCGCGATCCTGTCCGGTTTCCGCCGCGGAGTAAATGCCGACCGCGAGCGTCCGGGTCGCCCCTGGAATGCTGCCGGCGATCATGACCGTCGCGCCGAACTCGCCGAGCGCGCGCGCGAAGCCGAGGACCGCGCCCGCGATGACCGCGGGGCGGGCGAGCGGCAGCGTGATCGTGACGAACACGCGCACCGGCCCGGCCCCGAGCGTCGAGGCGGCCGCTTCGTAGCGGCGATCGACCTGTTCGATGCCCGCTTTCGCCGTGCGGACGAGGAGCGGGAATCCCATGACGGTCATGGCGATGACCACGGCCTTCCAGGTGAACACGATCTCGATCCCCGCGCCTCCCAGCGCGCTCCCGAGGGGGCCCATCGGAGAGAACAGCATGAGCAGAACCAGGCCGATCGCCACCGGCGGCATCACGAGCGGAAGGGTGATGACCGTCTCGAGCAGCACGCGGCCGCGGAACCGGCCGCGCGCCAGGAGCCAGGCGAGCAGCAGGCCCGGCGGCAGCATGAGGAGCGTCGCCAGCCCGGCCGTGGCGAGCGTGAACCAGGTGATGTGCCAGGCGTCCATCGCGTCAGCGCAGCGGCGCCAGCGGCGAGAACTTGTGCCGGCTGAAGATCGCGGTGGCATCCGGACCGCGAAGAAAGGCGAGGAACCGTTCGGCGGCCGCACGGTTGCGCGTGGCCGACACGATGGCGGCCGGGTAGACGATGCGCGGCGCCGCGGCGCCCGAGATCACCAGGACGGCCTTCGCGCGCGTCGAGACTTCGATCGTTGTGGCGGCGTCGGTCTCGTACGCAATCGCGGCGTCCGCGCTCCCGTTCTCGACCGCCGCCACCGCCGCGCGGACGTTCGCGACCGGCACCAGCTTCGGCTGCAGCGCGTCCCAGATGCCGATCGCCCGCAGGTACTGCCGCGCGTACACGCCGGCCGGCACCGCCGCCGGATCCCCGACGGCGATCCGGCGAATCGCCGGCTGGAGGAGCTCGCGCGCGTCGTTCACGGGCACGGGCACGGGCGTTCCGCCCGGCCGCATGAGCACGGCGAGACGATTCCCGAGCAGGTCGATGCGGGTCCGCGCGTCGATCGCCGGCGCGGCGACATCCATCTGCGACTCGTCCGCGCTGACGAACAGGTCGACCGGCGCGCCGTTGACGATCTGGCGCGCCAGCATGTTCGAGCCGCCGAAATTGAAGCGGACCGGCCCGTGCCCCGCCGCCTGGTACGCCCGCGCGATCGCCTCGAGCGATTCGGTCAGGCTGATCGCCGCCGAGACGGTGAGCCCCCCTGCGGCGCCCCGGCCAGCACCGCGGCCAGCCGCGGCGACCCGGCCAGCACCGCGGCCAACAGGCACGCCAGCCCGCGCGTGATCATCGTAACGACAGTTTAATACGATTCAATATTGATTTTTGTCAAGATTTAACCGACTCTTGAGGCATGGACCTCATCACCCCACGCGAGGCGGCCAAGCGCCTCGGCGTCAGCTACCCCACGGTCAAACAGTGGATCTACAAGGGATCGATGCGGACGCGCCGCACCGCCGGCGGGCACCACCGCGTGCCCGACACCGAGATCGATCGCCTGCTCGCCGCCACGGGCCGGGCGCTGCCCCGGCCCCGGCGCGCGCAGGGCACGATCGTCACGCTCAGCGGCCGCAACCAGCTTCGCGGCATCGTCGAGGAGGTGCGCGTCGAGGGGCTGCTCGCGCAGATCCGGCTCCGCGTCGGCGATCAGACCCTGACCGCGATCATCACCCGCGACGGCGTGGACGAGCTCAAGCTCCGGCGGGGAGACGAGGCGCTCGCCGTCATCAAGGCGACGGAGGTGATGATCGGGCGCGCCGGGGACGCGGTCGGTACGAAGAAGCGCGTCCAGAGATAACGGAAGGGACGGAGTTACCGGAGGGGACAGGTTTATCGGACGTCTTTTCAACACGGAGCAACGGAGGAACGGAGGAACGGAGACTTAACAGGAGGTCAGGAGGTCAGGAGATTTTCATTAAAGAAGATCAAAAACTCCTGAGCTCCTGACCTCCTGTAAGGTTTTCCTCCGTTGCTCCGTTACTCCGTGCTGAAGACGTTCGAGTTGGAGACCTCCGCTATCTCCGTCCCCTCCGCTGACTCCCGCGCGCGCGCTTCTTCCGGCCCGCGCGCTTGCCCAGCGCGCGCCCGATCCGCGCCGCGAGGCGGCTCTTCTCCAGCGACTCGATCGGCTCCGGCAGCGCGATCGACCAGTTCGGCCACTCCGCGATCGTGGCCGGCATGTTCGGCCGCTCGGTGACGAGCATCGCGTCGTCCAGCGTCGCGGTGAGGATGCGCGACGGGGCCGTGGCCATGGCTTCGTGGACGCGGACGACCACGGTGGACAGGGGCGTGCGTGGGGTCGCGCCCGTGAGCCGCCTGACGCGCGTCAGGATCTCGCGCGTCCCCTGCTCGTTCGGCGACAGGCCGATGTCCTCCTGCGCCTGAAGATCGGATCCGGTCCACAGGCCGGCGATCGTCGGGAGGTCGTGCGTCGTGACCGCGGCGAGCGCCTGTTTCGGATACTTCGCCGGCGAGCGCTTCTCGAACCAGAGCAGCCGGTACGACAGCATGCGGCGCGCCAGCAGCTGCCCGCGCACGTCGTCTTCGACCGTGCCGAGATCCTCGCCGACGATCACCGCGCGGGCGCGGCGGCTCTCGAGCGCGACGATCGCCAGCAGATCCTGCGCCGCGCTGCGGACGTAGGCCCCCTGCCTGGCCTCCATGCCCGCGGGAATCCAGAACAGGCGGAACAATCCCATCACGTGATCGATCCGCAGCCCGCCGGAGTGCCGCACGCACGCGCGGATCGTCGCGATGAACGGCTCGTAGCCGGCCTGCCGGAGCCGGCGCGGCACGAACGGCGGCAGGCCCCAGTTCTGTCCTTTGGTGTTGAACTCGTCGGGAGGGGCGCCGACGCTGATGCCCTGCGCGAGCACGTCCTGGAACGCCCAGCCGTCCGCGCCGTCGGGGTCGAAGCCGATGGGCAGATCCTGCATGACCGGCATGGCGCGCGAGGCACGCGCCAGCTGCCGGTCGATCTGGAGCTGCACCCACTGATGGAAACGGATGCGATCCGCCATCGGATGCTGAGTCGCGACGTCGCGCACCGCGGCCGACGACGGATGGCGGAACTCGTCCGGCCAGCCGTGCCAGCCGGACTGGAACCGCTCGGCGAGCGCGCAGAAGACCGCGAACTCCTGGAGGCCGGGTCCCTGCTCCGCCGCGAACGTGTCGAGCTCCGGAAGATCGCGGCCGCGCACGCTCGCCCAGATCCGCTCGAGGACGCCCATCTTGAGCCGGTAGATCTCGTCGCGATCGATCCGTCGATCCGTGTTGAGCGCCCGCGCGCGTACGGCGGTCGCGGACACGTCGCCCAGCGCCTTGGCCCCGTCCACCTCTTCGATTCGGAGATACAGCGGGTTGCGGAACCGGCGGCTCGACGGATAGTACGGGCTGGCTTGCTGCGGCACGACCGGCGTGGCGGCCGCCAGCGGGTTGATCAGCGCGATGCCGGCTCCGCTCCGGGCCGCCCATCGCCCCAGCCGCCGGAGATCCGCGAGGTCGCCGATGCCCCAGCTGCGCCGCGAGCGGGCGGCATACAACTGGATGGCCCATCCCCAGACGCGCAGCGACTCCGGAAGGAAACAGGTGGCCGGCGCGACGATGAGCCGCGCGGCGGTGCCGCCGGTCCGCGCGATCTCGTGATAGCCCACCGGCGTCCCGGCGGGCAGACGATGGTCGATCGTGAGCGACGTGCCGTCTTCGAGGCGGATCTCCGCGGGGCCGAGCGCCGGGCGATCGCCTTCGGTCACGACGACGACCGGCGCGGGGCCGCCGGTCCGTTCGCCGATCGCGCGGCGGATGGCCGCGACCGCTTCCGGCGGCGACTCGCGGCGCCGGCCGAGGGCGTCGAGGTAGTGGGTCTGGACCTCGTCGGCGGCGGTGCTCATTTCGGCGCGATTCTTTTCAGGAGCACGAGGGACCACGCCTGGACGTGCGTGCGTCCGCCCGCCTCGATCTCCGGCCCGAGCTCTTCTTCGGACATGTAATCCATCTCGTCGGCCGTGTTGAGCACGACCGCCCAGCCGTCGCCCCACTTCGCTTCCGGGAGCGTGAATTCGACCGCCTCGTGATGCGCGTTGAACATCGTGTAGAAGCTGTCGTCGCGCAGCGGCTCGCCCCGTTCGTTCACCGTCGGGATCCCGCGGCCGTTGAGGAAGACGCCGAGCGATTTCGCGAACCCGGCCCGCCAGTCCTCCTCGGACATCTCGGTGCCGGCGGGCGTGAACCAGCCGATGTCGCTGACCTGCGTCCCGTGAATCGGACGCCCCTGGAACCAGCGGCGCCGGCAGAACACGGGATGGCGGTGACGGAGGCGAATCAGGCGGCTGGTGAACTCCAGCAGGCTGCGGTCCACGGTCGCCCAGTCGTACCAGGAGATCTCGTTGTCCTGGCAGTACGCGTTGTTGTTGCCGCCCTGCGTGCGCCCGAGCTCGTCGCCGCCGAGCAGCATCGGCACCCCCTGCGACAGGAACAGCGTCGCCAGGAAGTTCCGGGTCTGGCGCGCGCGCGCGGCGAGCACCTCCGGATTCTCCGTCGGGCCCTCTTCGCCGAGATTCCACGATCGGTTGTGGCTTTCGCCGTCGCGGTTCTCCTCGCCGTTGGCCTCGTTGTGCTTGTCGTTGTACGACACGAGGTCGCGCAGGGAGAACCCGTCGTGCGCCGTGATGAAGTTGATGCTCGCGTACGGCCGCCGCGCGGTGCCCTGATAGAGATCGGAGCTGCCGGTGAAGCGGTACGCGAACTCGGCCAGCGTCTGATCGGTGCCGCGCCAGAAGTCGCGGACGCTGTCGCGGTACTTCCCGTTCCACTCCGACCAGAGCGGCGGGAAGTTGCCGACCTGGTACCCGCCCTCGCCGATGTCCCACGGCTCGGCGATGAGCTTGACCTGGCTGACCACGGGATCCTGCTGAATCAGATCGAAGAAGGACGACAGCCGGTCCACGTCGTGCAGCTCGCGCGCGAGCGTCGCGGCGAGGTCGAAGCGGAAGCCGTCGACGTGCATGTCGTTGACCCAGTAGCGCAGGCTGTCCATGATGAGCTGCAGCACGTGCGGATGACGCATGTTCAGCGTGTTGCCCGTCCCCGTGTAGTCCATGTAGTAGCGCCGGTTGTCCGCCATCAGCCGGTAGTACGCCGCGTTGTCGATACCCTTGAACGAGAGCATGGGCCCGAGGTGGTTCCCTTCGGCCGTGTGGTTGTAGACCACGTCGAGGATCACCTCGATGCCCGCGGCGTGCAGCGTCTTGACGAGCTGCTTGAACTCCTGCACCTGCTCGCCGCGCTGACCCGAGGCCGCGTACTCGTTGTGGGGGGCAAGATAGCCGATGGAGTTGTAGCCCCAATAGTTGCGCAGGCCCCTCTGGGCGAGCGTCGAGTCCTGGACGAACTGGTGGACCGGCAGCAGCTCCACGGCGGTGACGCCAAGCTTCGTCAGGTACTCGACAGCCACCGGATGGGCCATCCCGGCGTAGGTGCCGCGCAGCGCCTCGGGTATGTCGGGATGCGTCTTGCTGAACCCTTTCACGTGCGTCTCGTAGACGACCGTGCGGTGCAACGGGGTGTTCGGCGGGCTGTCGTGGCCCCAGTCGAACGACGAGTTGATCACCACGCTCTTGGCGACGAACGGCATGCTGTCGAGATCGTTGGTCGAGCTTTCCGGCTCATCGAAGCGATACGGGAAAATCGCCTCGTTCCAGTCCCACAAGCCGTCGACCGCCTTGGCGTACGGATCGAGCAGCAGCTTCGAGGGATTGCACCACTGCCCCTTCTCGGGGGCCCAGGGACCGTGCACCCGGAAGCCGTAGCGCTGCCCCGGCCGGACGCCCGGCAAATACCCATGCCAGCACAAGGCCGTGCTTTCCGGCAGATCGATGAGCGTCTGCTGCCCGTCCTCGTCGAACAGGCAGAGCTCGACGCGCTCAGCCACTTCCGAGAACAGCGAGAAGTTCGTGCCCACGCCGTCGAAGAACGCACCGAGGGGATACGGCTTGCCTGGCCAGATCTGCATTCACGCTCCGACTGAACGAACGAAGAACGAACGAAGAACCGAACGAACCAAGAACCAAGAACGGACAGTATCCCGGTCCCTTTCTACTCTACTTCCGTGAAGTTCAATTCCCGTGCCGCGACCGATGGGTTAAGCTTGGCAACTGCCCACAAGGAGGACCGCATGAATCACCGCGTCCGCTTGCTCCTTTTCTCGGTTGCCATCCTGCCGATGGTCCTGCCAGGCGCTCCGGCGGCGCAGTCCTCGGGCCAAGAGCCTGCCTCGACGAAGCTCGCTCAATCGCGGAGCGAAGTCGGGCGCCTGACGCTCGACACGTATCTCGAGATGGAAACCGTCTCGGATCCGCAGCTCTCGCCCGACGGCAGCCAGATCATTTACACCCGCGGCTGGATCGACAAGATGAACGACAAGCGCGAATCGGCGCTCTGGATCATGAACGCCGACGGCACGCGCAACCGGTTCCTCGTCAAGGGCTCGGGCGCGCAGTGGTCTCCGACCGGCGACCGTGTCGCGTTCGTCGCGCCGGGCGAGCCGAAGGGCTCACAGCTCTTCGTTCGCTGGATGGACGCGGAAGGGGCGACCTCCCAGGTGACGCGCGTCGAGCAGTCGCCGAGCGCGGTCGCGTGGTCGCCCGACGGCACGCAGCTGTCCTTCAGCATGCTCGCCGAGGATCGCAACACGTGGACGATCAAGATGCCGAAGGCGCCCGCGGGCGCCAAATGGACCGAGGCGCCGCGCATTGTCGAGCGCCTGCAAGTACCGGAGCGACCGCACCGGATTCATCGACAACGGCTACCGTCACATCTTCGTCGTCCCGGCGATTGGCGGGACGCCGCGGCAGCTGACCTCCGGCAATCACAACCACACCGGAAGCGAGTGGACGCCCGACGGACGCAAGATCCTCTTCAGCGGCCTGCGCCCCGAGAACGACGACTACCAGTGGCGCGAATCGGAGATCTATTCGGTCGACGTGGCATCGGGGGACATCAAGGCGCTCACCTCGCGCCGCGGACCGGACGCCAACCCGCGCGTCTCGCCGGACGGCAAACGCGTCGCCTACACCGGGAACGACTGGGCCAGGGACTCCTGGATCGACAGCAAGATCTACGTGATGAACATCGACGGATCGAGTCCGCGCCTCGTGTCGGGCGACTGGGACCGATCGCCGTCCGAGCTGCGCTGGAAGGCGGACGGCAGCGCGCTCTACTTCACCGCCCAGAACGAGGGATCGCAGAACTTCTACGAGCTGCCGCTCGCCGGCCCGAACGCGTCGAAGGTGCAGCCGATCACGCGCGGCACGCACCTGCTGTCGGTCACGGACGTGTCGCAGAAGGGTATGGCGGTCGGAACGTTGACCAGCGTTGCCGCGCCCGGCGACGTCGTGGCCTTCGACCTGAAGTCGCCGGCGAGCATCCGCCAGCTCACGGCCGTGAACGAGGACGTGCTCGCGGGGAAGACCCTCGGCGCGGTCAACGAAATCTGGTACACGTCGGTGGACGGCAAGCGCATCCAGGGCTGGTACATCACGCCTCCATCGTTCGATCCGGCGCGCAAGTACCCGTTGCAGCTGCACATTCACGGCGGGCCGCACAGCATGTACGGCGTCGGCTTCAACTTCGGATGGCAGGAGCAGGCGGCCAACGACTACGTCATCCTCTACACGAACCCGCGCGGCAGCACGGGATACGGCAGCGCGTTCGGCAACGCCATCATGAACGCGTATCCGGGCAAGGATTACGACGACCTCATGGCGGGCGTCGACGCCGTGCTGGCAAAGGGCTTCGTCGATCCGCAGAACCTGTTCGTCACCGGCTGCAGCGGCGGCGGCGTGCTCACGGCCTGGATCGTGGGCCACACCGACCGGTTCGCGGCCGCCTCGGCCAACTGCCCCGTCACCGACTGGCTCAGCTTCGTCGGCACGACGGACGGGGCGAGCTGGTACTGACAACTTCGAGAAGCTCCCGTGGGAGGATCCGAGCGAGCACCTGCGCCGCTCGCCGATCACGTACGTCGGCAACGTCAAGACGCCGACGATGCTGATGACGGGGGTCAACGATCTGCGGACGCCGATGCCGCAGACCGAGCAGTTCTACAGCGCGCTCAAGCTGCGCAAGGTGCCGGCCGCCATGGTCCGGTTCAACGACGAATGGCACGGCACGACGACGACGCCGTCGAACTTCATGCGCACGCAGCTCTATCTTCGGTACTGGTTCGACAAATACAAGCGGCCGGCGGTGGACCGCAAGACGACGACGAGCGAAGCGCGATGACCGCGCGGAAGCTGCGGGACAGACCAGACCCAAGACACTAGCGAGAGACCGGAGACACCAGAGACCCGAGACCTGAGACCGACATGAAACGGAGTCTGCTCCCGCTGACGGCGCTTGCGCTGATCCTGACGCAGCCGCTCTACACACAGCCCGACCTCGGCGTCCCCTCCCCACAAGGCGCCGTCGTGTGCAGCTCCGCGCCGGCCTGCGACGCTGGAGCGTCGGTGCTGGCTCTCGGGGGCAACGCCGTCGACGCCGCGGTCGCCACGGGGTTCGCCCTGGCCGTCACGCACCCGAGCGTGGGCAACATCGGCGGCGGCGGCTTCATGATCGTCCGCACCGCGGGCGGCAGCGTGACGTCGTTCGACTACCGTGAGAGGGCCCCGCTCAAGGCGACGCGGACGATGTATCTCGGCGCCGACGGCAAGATCGACGTCAGCCTGACGCGGGCGGGGTATCTCGCGCCGGGCGTGCCCGGTTCCGTCCGCGGGCTGGCGCGCGCGCACGGGAAGTTCGGCAAGCTGCCCTGGAAGGACGTCGTGATGCCCGGCGTCCTGCTCGCCGAGCAGGGATTCCCGCTGTCGGCCGGTCTCGCGCGCAGCCTCAACCGCGAGCTCGCCGGCCGGATGGCCGACTTCCCTGTCTCGGTCGCCGCGTACGGGAAGCCGGGTGGCGGCGAGTGGCGCGAGGGAGACCGGATGGTGCTCGCCGATCTCGGCAAGACGCTCCGCGCGATCGCCACGGAGGGCCCCGACGTCTTCTACAAGGGCTGGATCGCGGACCGGATCGCCGACGACATGAAAGCGAACGGCGGCCTGATCACGCGACAGGATCTGGCGAAGTACCAGGCCAGGGAGCGCCCGCCGCTGCGCCGCCCTTATCGCGGCTACGAGATCGTCTCGATGCCGCCCGTCAGCTCCGGCGGCGTGGCGTTGATCGAGATGCTGAACATCCTCGAGCCGTACGACCTCAAGTCGAAGGGGCTGCTGACCGCGCCGGCCCTGCACCTCCAGATCGAAGCGATGCGCCGCGCCTACCTCGACCGCGCGCGGTTTCTCGGCGATCCCGATTTCGTCAAGGTCCCGGTGGTGCGTTTGACGTCGAGGTCGCACGCCAGTTCCGCCGCGTCCACGATCGATCCGGCGCGGGCGTCGAGCAGCGTCGATCTCGGCAAGGACATCGTCACCGCCGCGACCGCCCCGGAACCGGACGAGACGACGCACTACTCGACGATGGACCGCGACGGCATGGCGGTCACGACAACGACGACGCTCGAGGGCGGCTTCGGCTCGCACGTCGTCGTGAAAGGCACCGGCTTTCTGCTGAACAACGAGATGGGGGACTTCAACCGGAAGCCGGGGGAGACGAACCTGACCGGCGACATCGGGACCCCGCCGAACCTGATCGATCCCGGCAAGCGGATGCTCAGCTCGATGACGCCGACGATGGTGCTGAAGAACGGGAAGGTCGTGCTGCTGACCGGCTCGCCGGGCGGACGGACGATCATCAACACCGTCCTGACCGTCGTGCTCGGCGTCACGGAGTACGGCCTCACCGGGCGCGAGGCGGTGGATCTGCCGCGGATGCACCACCAGTGGCTGCCCGATCGCGCGAGTCTGGAGCCGGCAGGCGTCGTCAGCGACGTCCCGAAGGCCGTCGGCGACGACGTGCTGGACGCGCTCCGCGCGATGGGACACACGGTCGTGCGCGCCGCGGAACGCCAGGGGGATGCGCATTCGATCTGGGTCGCTCCCGACGGGACACCCTACGGGGTCAACGACCGCCGGACGGCGGATTCGAAGGCGGCAACCCCGACCGTCGTGCCCGAGCGCACCGAGCGCAGGCCGGGACCCGGATAGCGGCTCAGGCTGAAACCCGGCCCCGCTGAACGTTTGGAGTTACCATGACGACCACTACGCGGCCGGCGTTCGCGGCAGTAACAGGGGGCCTGCTTCTCCTGCCATTTCTCGTGGCCAATGCGATCGTCGGTAACCGCATCGAGCCGTTTTTCTCGCTCATCAGGCCAGGTCTTCATACCAGTCCACGCGAGTACGTGCTGTTGTTCATCGTGTTGCTCTTGATTCTCGTCGGGGCGGTCGTCGCCGCGCGCCCGATGCTGCAGAGGGGCGATGACGGACGGCGACGGTTTTATCCCGTCAACGCTGCTCTGGCTGCGCTGCTGGCCCTCGTGTTCGTCGTGCTGGCTGTCGCCCTGGGAACGGACATCTACCGGTGCGATGTTCTGGGCATTCCGAACTGCGACTGATGCGTGATCGCCGGCGGGGGCCACACCGCGACCAGATCCAACCGACCCACGACCGGGAATCGGGAGCATTTGACAGTCCCGACCGGCGGGCGATAGGCTAACGAGCATGTTTCGCGCGCAGCACCACCACCGGCACCATCATCACTCCTGCTCCGGCGGGCCGGTCGTGCTGCACGCGTACTGAAAGACGACGAGACAAACAGCAGCCACCACGAGCCCCGCTGGACCCAGGTTCAGCGGGGTTTTTTCATTTGTGGGCTTCTCTCATCCGGACGCCATGGATTACTCGAAATTGAACGGACTCATCCCGGCGGTCATCCAGGACAGCGCGACGCGCGAGGTCCTCATGGTCGGCTTCATGAACCAGGACGCGCTCGACCGGACGATCGAGACGGGCTTCGCGACCTTCTTCAGCCGGACGCGCGGGGCGTTGTGGATGAAGGGGGAGACGTCCGGCAACAAGCTGAAGGTCGAGCGGGTCCTCGTCGATTGCGACGACGACACGCTGCTGGTGCTCGTGACGAGGCTCGGCGACGGCAACGTCTGCCACACCGGCGAGCGGACGTGCTTCTACAGGGAGCTGGAGCCCAAGACGTAAACAGGAGATCAGGAGATCAGGAGTTTTGTTTTGTTTTGTTTTTCTCCTGATCTTCTGATCTCCTGTTAAAGACAGGAACTGAGCGATTGTGATGGACCAGATACTCAAGCTCGGCATACCCAAAGGGTCGCTGCAGGATGCGACGATCCATCTGTTCGCCCGCGCGGGCTTCAACATCTACGCGAGCGCCCGATCGTACTTTCCCGCCATCGACGACCCCGAGGTCGACTGCATGCTGATCCGCGCGCAGGAAATGGCCCGGTACGTCTCCGACGGGGTGCTGGACGCCGGCCTGACCGGGCAGGACTGGATTGCCGAGCACGCCGCGGGCAACGGGGGCAACGCGGGGGTCACGGCGCTGGCCGATCTCATCTACGCGAAGCAGAGCTTCGGGAAAGTCCGCTGGGTGCTGGCGGTGCCGGAAGAGTCGGCGTACAAAACCGTCCGCGATCTCGAGGGCGCGACGATTGCGACCGAGCTCGTCCGCGCGACGCAGGCCTACTTCGCGAGGCACGGCGTGAAGGTCAACGTCGAGTTCTCGTGGGGCGCCACCGAGGTCAAGGCGCCGCGGCTCGCCGACGCGATCGTCGAGGTCACCGAGACGGGATCGTCGCTGCGGGCGAACCGGCTCAGGATCATCGACACGATCCTCGAGTCCAACACGCAGCTCATCGCCAATCCGGCGTCGCTGGCGGATCCGTGGAAGCGCAACAAGCTCGAGAACATCGCGCTGCTGCTGAAGGCCGCCATCGAGGCGCAGGGACGGGTCGGCATCATGCTGAACACGCGCCGCGAAGACCTCGCGGCCGTGCTGGCGCTGCTCCCGGCGCTGCAGCGCCCGACGATCTCGCCGCTCAGCGACGACGACTGGGTCGCCATCAACACGATCATCGAGGAGCGCACGGTCCGGGACCTCATCCCGAAGCTGAAGGCCGCGCGCGCCCAGGGGATCGTCGAATACCCGCTCAACAAGATCGTGATGTGATGCCGCGTTCATCCTCCGGTTCCGTCGTGCGGATCATCGCGTCCCGGCAGCGGGCGGCCATTGCCGCGCTGCTCGACCGCGGCGCGCGCCGCGACGCGGGGCTCGAACGGCGAGTCGCGCGCATCGTTTCCCGCGTGCGCCGGGACGGCGATCGGGCGCTGCTGGCCTACGCGCGGCGCTTCGACCGTTTGACGGGACCGATGGAGGTGCCTGCCGACGAGATCCGCGCCGCCGCCCGCGAGGTCCCGCGCGACGTCCGGGAGGCGATCGCGACGGCGGCCCGTCACATCCGCCGCGTCGCGGCAAAACAGGTCCCGGGGACCTGGTCGATCGAACCGGTGCGCGGCGTGCGGATCGCGCAGCGCGTGCTGCCGCTGGATCGCGTCGGCTGTTACGTGCCGGCCGGGCGGTACCCGCTCCCCTCCTCGCTGCTCATGACCGCGATTCCCGCGCGAGTGGCCGGCGTGGCGGAGGTCGTCGCCGTCTGTCCGCGGCCGGACGCGACGATCATGTGCGCCGCGCGCGAGGCCGGCGTGTCGCGGCTGTTCAGGCTCGGCGGGGCGCACGCCGTCGCGGCGCTCGCCTACGGCACCGCCACCGTGCCGCGCGTGGACAAGATCGTCGGCCCCGGCAACGCGTACGTCGCGGCGGCCAAGGCGCTGGTGTCGTTCGACTGCGCGATCGATTTCCATGCGGGTCCGAGCGAGATTGCGATCGTCTCGGCCACCGGGCGGCCCGCCTGGATCGCCGCGGACCTCCTCGCGCAGGCCGAGCACGACCCGGACGCACGCGCCATCCTGTTCACGCCGTCGCGGGCACTGGCGGACGCCGTCGCGCGCGAATTGGACGCGCAGATGCCCGAGGCCGGGCCCGCGCGGCACGCCACGGCGAACAACGGCGCCATCGTGCTGACGCGGTCGATGGCCGAGGCGATCGACCTCAGCCAGCGCATGGCGCCCGAGCACGCCGTCTGCGACACGGCGGCGATCGCGCGGCGGCTCACGCACGCGGGGACGGTGTTCGTGGGTGACTACAGCGCGCAGGCATCCGGCGATTACGCGACCGGGTCGAACCACGTGCTTCCCACGAGCGGCGCCGCCAGGGCGCGCGGCGGCCTCAGCGCGGCGGACTTCGTTCGCGTGAGCACCGTGCAGCGAGTAACCCAGGCGGGACTCCGGCGGATCGCGCCGGCGGCGATCGCGCTCGCCCGGGCCGAGGGCCTCGGGGCGCACGCGGCGTCGATCGAGATCAGGATCCACCCCACCGCGCACAGAACGCGCGGCGGGGGCCCCGGGATGAAGGCGGGGAGACGAGAACGGTCTCAGGTCTCGAGTCTCAGGTCTTAGGTCTCCGGGCGGGTTTGAAACCATCAGACCGGAAGAGAAAGGCTGAGCGGTGAGTTACGAATACGAGCGGGTCCAGACGCCGGCGTCCGGCCTGCGGCTGCACCTGAACGAGAATACCGCCGGCTGCTCGCCCACCGTGGTCGCGGCGCTGCAGGCCCTGACGCGGCAGGACCTCGCGGTCTACCCGGATTACGACGAGGCGATTGCGGCGTGCGCGTCGCGGCTGCGCGTGCCCGCCGACTGGCTGCTGCTCACGAACGGCCTGGACGAGGGGATCTTCCTGGCCGCGCTCGCGACCCTCCGCGGCGGTTCCACCGTGACGCCGTTCGAAGCCGTGGTCGTCGTTCCCGCATTCGACATGTATGCCGCGTGCACCGATGCCGTGGGCGGCCGGGTCGTCGAGGTGCCGCTCGGACGCGGGTTCGAGTTTCCGCTGGAGAACGTCCTGGCGGCAATCAACCGGCGCACCCGCATCGTCTGGCTCACGAACCCGAACAACCCGACGGGCCAGATCGTGCCGCGCGACGCCATCCTCCGGATTTCGGCGGCCGCCAGCGGAGCGATGGTGTTCGTGGACGAAGCCTACGTGGACTTCTGCGGAGAGACGCTGCTCGACGACAACACCCTGGAAGGCATGCCGAACGTGGTGGTCGGCCGCACTTTCGCCAAGGCGTACGGCCTGGCCGGGCTGCGTGCGGGGGCGCTCGTCGCGAGGCCGGAGCGGCTGGCCGCCATGCGGCGAGCCATCCCGCCTTACAGCCTCAACGTGTGCGCGGCCGTCGCGCTGCCGGCCGCGCTGGCCGACACCGCGCACTTCGACTGGTATGTCGATCAGGTCGCGCAGTCCAAGGCGATGCTCTACGACTTTCTCGAGCGGCGCGGCATTCCGTACTGGAAGAGCGCGGCCAACTTCGTGCTCGCGAGGTTCGACGGACAGCCCGGCCGCGTGGCCGCCGGGCTCGCGGCACGGGGCGTTCACGTGCGCGATCGCTCGACCGACCCGGGGTGCGCGGGCTGCCTGCGCATGACGGCGGGCGTGACCGGGCACACGCAGGCGCTGCTCGTGGCGCTCGAGGAGATTCTGTGAGGCGGGCCACCATCGATCGGGTCACGACGGAAACGTCAATCGCGCTCCGGCTGACGCTCGACGGCAAGGGGCGCTACGACGTGCGGACGGGGATCCGGTTCCTGGATCACATGCTGGAGCTCTTCGCCCGTCACGGCGCCTTCGACCTGACGCTCCACGCGAAGGGGGATCTCGACGTCGATCAGCATCACACCGTCGAGGACGCCGGCATCGCGCTCGGGGAGGCGGTGGCGGCGGGGCTCGGCAACCGGAAGGGCATCAACCGCGCCGGATACTTCGTGATGCCGATGGACGAGACGCTGGCGGTGGCGGCGATCGATCTGAGCGGGCGCGTGCACGCGGTCGTCGATCTGCGGCTCAAGGTCCGCCGCGTCGGCGATCTGCAGGCGGAGCTCGTCGAGGACTTCTTCGAGGGATTCGCCCAGGGCGCGAAGGCCAACGTCCACGTGAAGGTGCTGTACGGCCGCTCGAGCCATCACCAGATCGAGGCGGTGTTCAAGGCGTTCGCCCGCGCGCTGCGGGTCGCCTGCGCGCGCGACCCGCGCATGGCGCGGATGCTTCCGAGCACCAAGGGGCTTCTATGATCGCACTCATCGATTACGGAGCGGGCAATCTCACCTCGGTCCGCAAAGGCTTCGCCGCCGCCGGCGCGGATCTGTTCACGCCCGCCGACCCATCCGAGCTCGAGGCGTCGGACGGCATCGTGGTCCCCGGCGTCGGGCACTTCGGGGCGACCGCCGCGCTCGACGGCGCGTGGACCGCGGCCATCCGGCGTGCCGCCGGGCTCGGCACGCCGCTGCTCGGCATCTGCCTGGGGATGCAGTGGCTGTTCGAGGGGAGCGAGGAGGCGCCCGGCGTCAGCGGGCTCGGCGCCGTCGCGGGCGTCTGTTCGCGGCTGCCGCGCGACGAGAGCGGCGCGCTCAAGGTCCCGCACGTCGGCTGGAATTCGCTGCACGCGCCGCGGCGCTCGCGATTGCTCGACGGGATCGAGGAGGGCAGCCAGGTGTATTTCACCCACTCGTACGCGGCGCCCGTCACGGCGCAGTCGGTCGCGACGTGCACGCACGGCCGGACCTTCGCCGCGGCGGTAGAGGACGGCGACATCTTCGGCGTCCAGTTCCACCCCGAGAAGTCGAGCGCCGCGGGAATCCGGATCCTGCGGAACTTCGTTGATGCTGTCCGGAAACACTGACGGGACTCGGGACTCGGGACTCGGGTCTGGGGACTCGGGACTCGGGACTCGGGATTCGGGATTCGGGACTCGGGATTCGGGATTCGGGATTCGGGATTCGCGATCAGGGATTCGCGATCAGGGATTAGGGATTAGGGATTCCATGCTATCGAAGCGCCTCATCGCGTGCCTCGACGTGCGCAACGGCTGCGTCGTGAAGGGCGTCAACTTCGAGGCCCTGCGCGAGGCGGGCGATCCGGCGGCGCTCGCCCGGCGCTACAACGTGGAAGGCATCGACGAGGTCGTCGTGCTCGACGTGACCGCGACGATCGAAGGGCGGCGGGCGTTCGAGGCCACGATCCGCGCCGTCTCGAGCGAGCTGTTCATCCCGCTGACCGTCGGCGGCGGCATCCGCACCGAGGCGGACGCCGCGGCGGCGCTCGACGCCGGGGCCGACAAGGTCGGCGTCAACAGCGCGGCGCTGGCCGATCCGGCGCTGCTCACGCGGCTGGCCGCACGCTACGGCAGCCAGGCGGTCGTCGTCGCCATCGACGCGAAACGCAACGGCAGCCGGTTCGACGTCTTCGCGCGGAGCGGAAGCACGTTGACGGAACGCGACGCCGTCGAGTGGGCGATCGAGGCCGAGTCGCGCGGCGCCGGCGAGGTCCTGCTCACCTCGATCGATCGCGACGGGACGCGCGCGGGCTTCGATTGCGGCCTGACCGCCGCCGTGTCGGGGGCCGTCTCGATTCCCGTGATCGCGTCCGGCGGAGCGGGCACCTTCGATCATTTCACCGAGGTCTTCACCGAAGGACGCGCGGACGCCGCGCTGGCGGCCTCCGTCTTCCATTACTCCGAGCACGCTGTCGCCGACCTGAAACAGCACCTGCTCGCCAAGGGGATTCCCGTCCGATGCTGATTCCTTCAATCGATCTCCAGGGAGGCAAGATCGTCCAGCTCGTCCAGGGCGAGCGGCTCGCCATCGAGACCGGCGACATCGACGCGTGGGTCACGCGGTTCAGCGGCCGCGCGAAGGTGCAGCTGATCGATCTGGACGCCGCAAAAGGGGCGGGCGAGAACCCCGGGCTCGTCGCGCACATCTGCGGGGTGCTGCCCTGCCGGGTCGGCGGCGGCATCCGCAGCCTCGAGCGGGCCCACGCGACCCTCGCGCTTGGCGCGGTGAAGGTGATCCTCGGGTCCGCGCTCTTCCGCGACGGGATCGTGGACGTGGACTTCGCCGAGCGTCTGAGCGACCGGATCGGCCCGGATCGCCTGATCGCCGCGGTTGACGGCCGCGGGGGAAAGGTCGTCGTCGACGGCTGGCGCACGACCCTCGACCTGACGCCGGCCGAGGCCATCGCGCAGCTCGAGGAGTTCTTCGGCGAGTTTCTCTACACCCACGTGGACCTCGAAGGGCTCATGCGAGGGACCGACATGGCCGCAATCAAGGCGCTCCGGAGCGTCACCGACCGGGCCCTCACCGCCGCCGGAGGGATCACGACGCGAGAGGAGATCGCGGAGCTCGACGCGATGGGGGTGGACGCGGTCGTCGGGATGGCGCTCTATACGGGAAAGCTGGAGCTGGACTGAAAACGGCCGAAACAGGAGACCAGGCCAGAATCAGGAGTTTCTTGGTTTCAAGAATGAATCTCCTGACCTCCTGACCTCTTGTTCAAAAAGCAAGCGGACGAATAAGCAGAGGCGTTCGGAGTTGTGGCAGGTCGGTTTTTGGATAAACCCCCCGACAGCCCTTCTCGTCTAAGGCACCACTATGCGAATTACTCCCCTCGTCCTCATCGCCCTCACCCTGTCGGCCGGGACCGCGGCGGCCCAGCAAAAAGAAACCGAAAACGTGGATCGGACGATAGCGTTTTCGCGGGGTGGAACACTCAGACTGAAGAACTTCTCCGGCGACGTACGGGTCACCGGGACGTCCGGCAACGACGTCGTCATCCACGCGGTCCGGACCGCCACGCGCGACCGGCTGGACAACATCAAGCTCGACATCCAGGTCAACGGCTCGACGATCAATGTCGAAGCCAACCGCAAGGTCCCCGGCTGGGACGAACGGGACAACAACGTCGTCGACACGCGCTTCGAGATCCAGGTCCCGTCGGCGACCAACCTGGACCTGCAGGTCTTTTCCAGCGATCTCATCGTGCGCGACACGACCGGCGACATCGAAGCGCACACCTTCAGCGGAAACATCGATCTCGACGTGTCGGGGGCGAGCGCCGCTCCCGAGTTGAAGGCGGAAACCTTCAGCGGCGACATCAAGGCGCGCGTGCCTCAGGGCAGCAACGGCCGGGTCGCGTTCAACACGTTCAGCGGGGATCTGCGCAGCGATCTGCCGCTCGTGCTGCACGGCAAATCCCGCCGCAACGTCGACGCGGATCTCGGCGGCGGAGGCGGCTCGAAGCTCGAGTTCAAGACCTTCAGCGGCGATGTGAGGCTGGTCAAGTAAGCGGGGTTGCATTACGCTGGCGGCGATGCGCCAGCGCTCGTGCCTCTTCCTTTTCATCGTCCTCCTGCCGGCGCTTTCGGGGTGCACCCGGAGCGCCGGCCTCTTCTCCGAGCAGAACGCCCGCGTCCACCTCGCGATGCTCGCCGGCACGATTGGCAGCCGGCCGATCGGCACCGAAGCCAACGCGCGGGCCCGCGCCTACCTCATCGATCAACTGAAGCTCTACGGTTACGAAGTCCGCGTGCAGGAGCTGGACGCGAGACGCGCCGAGATCGGGCGCACCGCCCGCGTCGCCAACATCATCGCCGTGCTTCCCGGAGCCCGGGCGGAAGCGATCGGGTTGCTCTCTCACTACGATTCGGTTCCGGAATCTCCGGGCGCCGCAGACGATGGGCTCGGCGTGGCGGTGTCGCTGGAAGCGGCGCGCGTGCTGGCGGCGCGAAGCGATCGGCACGTGGACCATCTTCGTCCTCATCACCGACGGCGAGGAGCAGTGGCTCATGGGAGCGGCGGGGTTGATGACCGACCGCGAGGTGACGTCCCGCCTCCAGGCGTACATCAACGTCGAGGCGGCCGGATCCGGCGGGACCGCCAACCTGTTCGAGGCGGGCCCGGGCAACGCGTGGCTGATCGGTTCGTGGGCGCGCCGGGCGCCCCACCCGCGCGGCGCCTCGTTCAGCACCGAAATCTACCGCCGGCTGCCGAACGACACGGACTTCACCGTCCTCGCGCGCCAGGGCATTCCCGGATTGAACTTCGCGCTGGTTGGCGACGGGTACTCGTACCATACGGCGCGCGACGTGCCCGAGCGGATCAAGCCGAAGACCCTGCGCGAAACCGGCGAGAACGTCGTGGCGATCGCCACGGCGCTCGACCGCACCGACGTCACGAGGCGCACCCCGTGGGGCGCGACGTACTTCGACATCGGCGGCGTGGCGGCCCTGAGCTACTCGATGGTCGCGGGGTGGGTGATCGCGGCGACGTCCCTGCTCTTCGGCGTGATGGCGATGGTGCGGGTCACGGCCGCCGCGGTGCGGACGGGAGGCGGCTGGCGCTGGGTGCTGACGGCGATCTGGTCCGCCCTCGGTCTCGCGCTCGCCGCGGCCGCGATGATCGGCGCCACCTGGGCGCTGCGCGCCGCGCGGGAGGTCTACCACCCGTGGTACGCGCGCCCCGATCGGCTCTTCCTCCTGCTGCTCGCGGCCGGGACGACGGCCGCGTGGGCGATGAGCCGGGCAGGCCGGTGGCTGCCGCCCCGCGCGCGGGGGATCCGGCACCCATCGGTCACGTGGAGCCTCACCCTGCCGCTGTGGATGGCGATGGCGGTGGCGGCTCTGTGGGTCGCGCCCGGCGCGGCATTTCTGTGGACGGTGCCGTTGCTCGCCGCCGGCATCCTGCTGATGGTGACGCCGCCGGAAAGCGACCCCGCACTCCGAATCACCTCGACCGTCGTGCTGGCCGTGACGGCAACCCTCTGGCTCCGCGATACGGTGGAGCTCCTGCGTTTCATGGTGGCCGTCTTCGGCCGCCTGCCGATGGTCACGCCGGTGCCCGTGTACGCCGGCGTGATGCTGATGGCGGGTGTGATGGTCGCACCGCCCTTCATCGCGACCGTGGCCTCGACGCGCCCGATGGTGAGACCGTCGCTCGTCACCGCGCTCTGCCTGTTGTCGGTCGTGATCGCGGCCGGGCTGGCATATTCGGCCCCCGCCTATACCTCCGAACAGCCGCTGCGGCGATACGTGCGCGCGCTCCAGGAGGCCGATGGCACGAGCGCGGTCTGGGAGGTCGGCTCGATCGAACCGGGCCTCGACCTCGCAATCGGGGCGCCGGATGGATGGAGCCGGCAGTCGACCGCCGCCCCCGCGAGCGTTCCGTGGGGCCGGCTCGCGCATCCCTTCGTATTCCGGACCACGGGCCCGTCACTCGGCCCCGCGCCGCTCGAGGTAGGCGGGTTCGACGTCAAGCCGGCGGGAGCGGGAGCCGAGGTCGCGATCACCGCCGTCCCGCGCCGCCCGGGCATCGCCGTCTCCTTCCTGCTGCCCGCCGGGGTGACACCGGCGCGATCGAGCCTGCCCGGCGTCCTGCGCCTCGGACGCTGGACGGCCACGTTCATCGCCCCTCCCGCGGACGGCATCGTCTGGCGCGCCACCTTCGCCGCCAAGGACGCCGCGCGGGTGCGCGAGATCCGGCTCGCCGCGACCGACTTCGGGTTCGCGGACGCCCCCGGCTGGCAGCGCCTGCCCGGGTGGCTGCCGCAGGATCGCACCGTGTGGACCGTCAACGCGACCTGGATCGTGCCGGTCGACGCGCCGCGGCCGCCGGAGCTTGAGCCCGTCTCTCCATTACGTTAGAATGTGTAACGATTACGTTGAATGACGTAATCTGTCCGTTCTTGGTTCTCGGTTCTTGGTTCTCGTTCTCAGTTCTTGAGTTCGTTCGTCGTTTCAGCTATGCCGAACCCCTTCGTCTATGGCGAAGTCGTCCGGCGGCCGCGTCGTTCGTCGATCGCGAGACGGAGCTCGATCGGCTCACGCGCGATCTTCTCGCCGGGCAGAAGATCTTCCTGATCTCGCCGCGCCGCTACGGCAAGTCCTCGCTCGTGCGGCAGGCGCTCCGTGGCGCGGAGCGCGGCGGCGCGCTCACGGTGGACGTCACCGTCAGCAGCTACAGCTCCTACGTCGCGTTCCTCGAGGGCTACGCGCGCGCGCTCCTGTCGGTCGAGACGCGCCTCGACCGGGCCCGCGGGTGGCTGCGCGACATGCTCGGCGCCGTCCGCCACGAGGTGCGCGTCGAACAGGCCGACCACGGCGGCAGCCAGCTGGCCCTGTCGTTCCCGGCGGTCCGCACCGACCGGGACGTGTCGCGGGTCGCCCAGCAGGTGTTCGCGCTGCCCGGCCGCATCGCCGAGGCGCGGCGCCGCCCTCTCGCAGTGGCGCTCGACGAGTTCCAGGCGATTGGGTCCTTCAACGGCGGGGGCGTCGAGCACGCGCTGCGCGCGGCGGTCCAGCACCAGCGTCAGGTGGGGTATGTCTTCTCGGGGTCCGAGCCGAGCCTCATGGAGCGCATGCTCGGCCGGAGCCGGCCGTTCTACAAGGCGGGCCCGGTCATGCGGCTGCAGAAGATCCCCGGCGATCGCTTCGCGGAGTTCATCGAGGCCCGGTTCCGCGCCACCAAGCTCCGCCCGGCGCCGGGCCTGGGCGCCGCGGTGGTCGAGCTCGCCGGCAATCTCCCGTACGACGTACAGCGCCTCGCGCACGAGGTGTGGGACGATGCCCGCGGCGGGAAGGTGGTCGGACTCGAAGATCTGCACGGGACGCTGACGCGGCTGCTCGGCGAGCACGACGCCATCTTCGAGGCCACCTGGCAGCGGCTCACGCTCGCGCAGCGTGCGGCGCTCCGGGCCGCCGTGCTCGAGGACGGCCGCGAGCTCCTGTCGGCCGACGTCCGCGCGCGGTACCGCCTCGGCGGGCCTTCCACGGTGCAGGCTTCGCTGACGGCGCTCGTCCGGGACGACGTCCTCGCCCGCGAAGCGCCGCGCTACGTCGTCGTCGATTCGTTGTTCCGCGAGTGGGTCGCGCGGCACACCCACTGAGGTATTCGCGTCGGGGCGAGACTTGGTCGCCGCCGGCATTGGAGTGTTGAGCGCAATGCTGCAGGACATCCGTTTCGCCCGCCACGCACTGTTCCGCAGGCCGTCGATCGCCGCCCTCGCCATCCTCACACTCGGGCTGGGCATCGGCGGCGCGACCGCCGTGTTCACGGTCGTCGCGACGGTGTTGTTACGGCCGTTGTCGTTCGGTGAACCCGATCGGCTGATGCGGATCTGGGAGGTGACGCGCGATGGCGATCGCTTCTCCTTTTCCGCACCGAACTACCTGGACCTTCGGGCTCAGTCGCGCACGCTGGAGGCCACGGCCGCGTACAGCGATGTGGCCGGCACCACCGTGCTGACCGGCAGCGGTGAGCCGCGGCGGATTACCGCGGTCCCGGTGTCGGCGTCATTCGGCGATGTGCTCGGTGTGCGTCCTCAGGTCGGACGCCTGTTCAGCCCTGACGAGGATCGCGCCGGGAACGCCGAGCGGTACATCGTGCTGTCGGACGGGCTCTGGCGCAGCCGTTTTGGCGGCGACGATCGGATTGTCGGCCGGGTCCTCGCGCTCAACGGAGAGCCGCATGTCGTGACCGGGGTGATGCCGCCGCGGTTCGATTTTCCGGGTGGCGCCGAGGCGTGGGTTCCGCTGGCCGCGACTGCCAGCAGCGAACGCGACAACAAGGATCTCGCGGTGATCGGCCGCCTCGGCTCCGGCGCGACCCTGGCGCAGCTGCGAGGCGAGCTCCGTGACATCACGCGGCGCTTGTCGGATGCGCATCCGCGGGCGAACGGCGGCTGGAGCGCCGAAGCGGTGCCGTTCAGCGAATGGATCGTCGGCCCCGAGATTCAGGGACGCGCTGTGGGTCTTGTTCGGCGCGGTCGGGCTGCTGCTGATGCTCGCCTGTGCCAACGTCGCCAATCTTCTGATCGCGCAGGCCGTGTCCCGGCGGAGCGAGATCGGAATCCGGGCGGCGCTCGGCGCCACGCGTGGACGGCTGGCCCGGCAGTTGTTCACGGAATCCGCGCTCCTTGCCGTGCTCGGTACCGCCGCCGGTTTTTTCATTGCCGTCTGGTCGGTAGGTCTCGTGCGTTCGCTCGGGGGCGGCCGGGTGCCGCGGCTCGACGAGCTGCGGCTCGACGGCACCATTCTCGCGTTCGCCTGCGTGGCGGGCGCGGTGAGCTGTCTCGTGTTCGGCCTTGCGCCTGCGTTGCACGCGTCGCGCGTCGATCTGCGGTCGTCCCTGGACGAAGGCGTCCGCTACACCCGTGGAACCTCGCGGCTTCGCCATGGGCTCGTCGTTCTCGAAGTGGCGCTTGCGCTGCTGCTCGTGGTCAGCGCCGGTTTGCTCGCGAACAGTTTCGTGCGCCTCGTCAATGTCGACCCCGGTTTCGACACGGCACACACTCTCGCGATTCCGCTGGAGTTGCCGGATGGACGCTATCCCGACAGTCGCGTGGCGCCGTTCTATGCGGAGCTCCTCGGAAAGGTGCGGGCGCTGCCGGGCGTGATCGATGCGGCGGCGACCTCGACGAATCCTTTCCGGCAGTTCGGGTTCAGCAACAACGTGACGCCCGAAGAACGGGCCGCCGAGGCTCCACCGAACGGCCTCGTGCAGGCCGGGTGGAGGAGCGTGACGCCGGGGTTCTTCGAGACCATGGGTATTCCCGTGCTCGGCGGCCGCACCTTCGCCGACCCGGATCCCGCCGGCGCCGAGCGCGTGGTCGTGGTCAGCGCTTCCCTCGCGCGGCGCTTGTGGCCAGGCGAGCCGGCAATCGGCAAACGGATCTACTGGGGAGGCACGACCGGCCGGACGCGGACGGTCGTAGGCGTCAGCGGCGACGTCCGCGACCTGCAGCTCGAGGCGGCGCCGGCACCCATGCTGTTTCTCCCGCACGCGCAAATCCCACTGCGCGGGATGACGATCGTGGTCCGGTCGCATTCCGACTTTGCCGCGCTGGCGCCGGAACTCCGCGGCGTCCTGCGCGAAATGGACCCCACGCTGCCGGCCCCGTCGATTCAGGCCGTTGCCGAGAGCCAGGCCGCGCTGGCTGCAGGGCCGCGCTTCAACCTGTCGCTGCTCGGCGCCTTCGCGATCGTCGCCCTCGTGCTCGCCGTCACCGGCGTGTACGCGGTACTCGCGTTCACGGTGGCGGAACGGCGGCGGGAAATCGCGGTGCGTGTTGCGCTCGGCGCCACCGGCCCGAACATCGCCGGGCTCGTGCTGAGGAACGGCCTGGGGCTCGCCGCCGTGGGCGTGGCGGCCGGCACGGTCGCCGCCTTCGGAGCGACCCGGGTGCTGTCCGGGTTGCTCTACGACGTTGCCCCCACTGATCCGATGACCTTTGCCTCCGCGGCCGGTGTCCTGCTGATCGTCGCCGCGGCGGCTTCCTACCTGCCGGCGCGCCAGGCCTCGCGGATCGATGCGATCGCCGCGCTGAGGGAGTAGGCCGCTTCAGTCGGGCCACTGGTTCTCGAGCCCTTGAAGACCGCGATGCCGCAATGACCCCATCTCCGATCATCCGATGGCTCGCGCGCGTGACGTGCCGCGTGTTCTACCGCGTCGACTGCGTGGGCGCTCCGCCCTCCTCCGGTCCGGTGCTGGTGCTGCCGAACCATCCGAACTCCCTGCTGGACCCGGCGGTGATCTGGGCGACGTCGGGGCGCGACGTCCGCTTCCTTGCGAAGTCGACGCTCTTCGCGTCACCGCTGCGGCCGCTCCTGGCCGGCGCCGGCGCGATCCCCGTCTACCGGAAGCTGGATCAGGGGGTGGACGTCTCGAAGAACGCGGAGACGTTCGCCGCGGTGGACGCGGCGCTCGCCGCCGGCGACGCGATCTGCATCTTCCCGGAAGGGGTCAGCCACTCGACCGGGCGGCTGGTGCCGCTGCGCACGGGCGCGGCGCGCATGGCGCTCAGCGCGGCGCGCGCCGGAACGCGCGTGGCGCTGGTCCCCGCCGGGCTGAACTTCGAGCGCAAGACCGCGTTCCGCTCGCGGGTCACCGTCGTCTACGGCCGCGCGTTCTGGTGCGACGACATTCTGGCTGATGGGGCTGACGCGGAGCCGGCGGCGGTACGCACGCTGACGGATCGGATCGCGGAGCACATGCGCCGTCTGCTGATCGAAGCCGATCCCAAGGCGGACGCAGCGCTCGTCGAGCGCGTGGACCGGTTGTACGCCGCGGCTCGCGGACGCGCCGGAGACCCCGCGGATCGCGTCGCCCGCCGCCGGGCGATTGCGGCCGGCATGGAACGGCTGCGCGCCAAGGATCCGCAGCGCTACGAGGAGATTCTTCTGCGGTTGCGGCGCTACGATCAGCGCCTCCGCCGGTTCGGCTTCCGCGACCGTCATCTCGACTGGGACGTCTCGACGGCCGAGGCGGTCCGTTTCGGGCTTCGCGAAGTGCTCGTCGCGATGGTCCTGTTGCCGCTCGCGCTCGTCGCGCTGGCCGCCTTTGCGGTGCCTTATTACGTGACCGGCTACGCCGCCCGCTGGTTTACGCGGGATGCGGACGTCGCCGCCACCGCCAAGGTCCTCGGCGGGCTCGTCATCTACGCGGCCTGGCTCGCGCTCCTCGCCGCGGGCGCCTGGTGGTTCGCGGGAACCCGGACGGCCCTCCTCCTGCTGGCCGGGCTTCTCGTCGTCGCCGTCGCGGGACTCTTCGCGATCGAACGCGAGTCGGCGGTCATCGACGCCACCCGCGCATGGTTTCTGCTTCGCCGGACGAACCGGGACACGCGGGAGCGTTTGCGCCGGCGGCGCTCCGAGCTGGCGGATGTGCTGGACGATGTGAATGCATGGCTCGCGGCAGAGAAAGCGGAGCGGACGGAGTTAACGGACCCGTGATATCACCGACGCTCGAAAAACACGGAGGAACGGAGAAACGGAGGAGCGGAGAATATTAATGGTTTTCATGACCTCTACGATTTGGGTCTCCGTTACTCCGTTATCCTCCGTTACTCCGTGTTTAAAAGGCCCTCCGATGCCTCCGTCCTCTCCGTTGACTGTACGATTCGGACATGCGTTTAGCGCGGCTCGCTGAAGGACTCGACATCCGTGGGCGGAGCAATCCCGACATCTCCGGCATCTCCGAGGACAGCCGCCGCATCACGCCCGGTATGCTCTTCGTCGCGGTCCCCGGCAGCGCGCAGGATGGGCACGCGTACGTCGCCGACGCGATCGCGCGGGGCGCAGCCGCAATCGTCGCCGAGCGGCCCGGTGATCTGCCGGAAGGTGTGCCCGTCGTTCGTGTCGATTCGGCGCGGCACGCGCTCGCCGTGCTGGCCGCGCGGTTCTACGGAGCGCCGGCCGAGGCGCTGCGGATCGTCGGGTTCACGGGAACGTTCGGGAAGACGAGCACGAGCGAGATCCTCCGGGTGCTGCTCGACGCGGGCGGTTCGCGCACGGGGGTCCTCGGCTCGCTCGGCGCGCGCTACGGCGCGTTCCACGATCCCGGCAACGGGTTGACGACGCCGGCGCCGGTGGAGTTGCACAGGGCGCTGCGCGGGCTGCGCGAGGCGGGGGCCGATACCACGATCATGGAGGTCACGAGTCACGCACTGCGGATGGACCGCGTGCGCGGCCTGTCCTTCGGCGGCGGGCTGATCGCCGCGATCATGCCCGGCGAGCACACCGACTTCCACCGGACCTACGACGACTACGTCGCAGCAAAGCGGCTGTTCCTGGACTATCTGGCGCCCGACGCGGTGCTCGCCTTCGACGCGGACAACCGCGTGTCGGCTGCGCTCGCGGCCGAGTCGCGCGTCGCCGTGCGCGCCGGAGTCTCAATCGAGCCTGCCGCGCCGAAGCGCGCGCGATCCTGGCGCGAAGGCGGGGGGACACCGCGGTGCAGCTTCGCGAGGTCGTGCTCGATCACACAGGGGCGCGATTCGTCTGTGTCGTCGCGTCCGAGGGCCGCCGCTGCGATCAACCCGGCATGGTCCGGCTAAAGCCGGACGCCACCGTCGGTGTTGAAACCGCGGCAGGCCATCGCATGCACAGCCCGTTGCTCGGACCCGGCCACTTGCGGAACGTGGCGCTCGCGATCGCGTATGCCACGGCCGCGGGCGTGCCGCCATCCGACGCCGCCGCGGCGCTGTCCACCCTCGTGCCGCTCCGCCGGCGCATGGAGCGCTACGAAGCGGCCGGACGAGCCGTCCTCGACGATACCGCCGCGCACGCCCAGAGCTTCCGCGCGACGTTCCAGGTCGCCGATCTGCTCGCGGCCGGACGCGCGGCCTCGCACGGGCGCTCTCGCACCGCCGTGGTGTACGCGATTCGCGGCAGGCGCGGCGTGGACATCAATCGGCGGAATGCGGAGGCGCTGGCGGAGCTCGTCGGCGGGCGCCGGATCGATTCCGCGATCGTCACCGCGGCGCTGGACGTTTCCGGAGAGGCCGATCGCGCCACGGCCGAAGAGATCGACGCGGCGCGCGAAGCGTTCCGCGAGCACGGCGTCGCGTCCGAATGGCACGACACGCTTCGCGCGGCCATACGCGCGGCCGCGGCGCAGACGGGCGCCGGCGATTTGATCGTGCTCATCGGCGCGCAAGGGATGAACGAGGGGAAGCGAATCCTGCTCGAGGAGACTTGAGTCGGTCTCGGGTCTCGGGTCTCGGGTCTCTGGTGTCTTCAGTCTTTAGTCTTTAGAGACTTCGGTCTTTGGTCTTACCTGAGACCTGAGACCTGAGACCTGAGACCTGAGACCTCAGTTCAACAGGTACTGCTGGACGAAGTGGATCCAGGTGTAGAAGAAGAAGTTGTTGTTCGCGACGTTGCTGATGAACATCGAGTGGCCTTCGTCCCCGTAGACCGTCAGCCAGACCGGGACGCCGTTGGCGCGCGCGAGCCGGGCCATCTCCTCGGCCTGGTCGATCGGCACCCGCGTGTCTTTCGCGCCGTGCACGATCATCAGCGGAATCCGCAGCTTGGAGGCCTGGGTGACCGGCGAGATGCGGGTCAGGAACTCCGCCATCTCGGGAATCCGCTCGTCGCCGTACTCGGCGCGGCGATCGTCGGGCCGCGTGGGATCGGTCTCCTTGAAATACGTGATGAAGTTCGAGATCGCGGAAGCGGCCAGCGCGCACCGCAGGCGATCGCCGTAGGCCTCGGCCACCGCGTAGGTCATGAACCCGCCGTAGCTCACACCGGTGACCATCACCCGGGTCTTGTCGAGCGCCGGCTGCCCGGCGATCCAGTCGAGCATGGCGCCGATGTCCTTGATCGCATCCTCCCGCTTGGCCCCGTCGTCCATCCGCCCGAACGCCTTGCCGAAGCCATAGCTGCCGCGGACGTTCGGATACAGAATCGCGACGCCGAGCTCGTTGAGGAAGTAGTTGCTGCGGCCCTGGAAGCGCGGGCGCTCGCGCGCCGTCGCTCCGGCGGGCCCCCCGTGGATGTTGATAATCACGGGTCGAGGCCCGGTGAACCGCGCGGGCGGACGGTAGAGCACGCCGGAGATCACCAGGCCATCGAAGCTCTTCCACGTGACGATTTCCGGGGCCGGGAGCCCCTCCGGGTTGAAGCTGCCGGTCTCGCTGGTGGTCCACCGGCTCACGGCGCCGGTGCGGGCGTCCACCGAGTACACGTCGCCGAAGGTATAGACCGACAGGAGCGTGAACGCGACCTCCGAGCCCCGCCACTGCGGGGCGCCGACCAGCGTCCCAATCGGAATCTTCGGGGCCCACCGCAGGGCGAGAGAGGTCGCGTCGCGAAGCTCGAGACGGCTCGCGGTCGGGCCGTCGTACACGAGCGCGAGCGTCTTTCCGTCTGGGGAAAGCGAGAAACTCTCCAGCGCGTCTTCCTCGCCGGTCACCAGCGTCCAGGTGCCGGCCGCGACATCGCAGCGCCAGACACGCATCGCCTCGGACCCGCGGTTGCTGAGGGCGTACACGAACCGGCCGTCAGGGGAGTACCTGGGCCGCGCGCCAGGTGGCGACTTCCCCTTCGGGAGTGACCCGCGTCTTTGCGCCCGTCTTGACGTCGACGCGCCACAAGTGCGTTTCGGTCCCGGTCGGCGAGTGGGATACCAGGATCTCCCGGTCGTCCGCGGACCAGTCGGCCGCGCCCCACGAGCCGTCGAGCTCCGTCACCATGCGCGCGCTCGCCGGGTCCTTGGGATCCATCACGTAGAGGTCACGGTCCCTGCCGCCGTGCCCGCCGCGCCGGGTGGAATCGTAGGCAATCAGCCCGGACTTGCGGGACCACGCCGGCGTTCCGTTGCGGGACTTCCCGTCCGTGAGGAGCGTGCTCTGCAGCGTCGCCGTGTCGAACCGGAACAGCTGCATCGTCTCGGCGCCGCCGCCGCTGTCCCTGCCGAACAGGAAATACGACCCGCCCGGCCCGTACGAGGCGCCGCCGGTCGCGGGGAGGCCGTCGCGGAAGAAGGTCACCTGCCGGCGGTCCATGCCGGGTCCGGACACGGAATGGATCTGCGGGACGTTCCCGAAGATCGTCGAGATGAGGATCTCCCGCCGAGTCGGATGCCACCCGAGAAGCATCGCGCGCCGGAATGCCCCGTAGGGCGCGAGGTCTTCGGGAATCGACGCGGGAATCGGCGTCAGGCCTTGAGCTTTGACGTTCGGGGGTACGGGCAGCACGGCGGCCGGAGTGGCCTGCGGCCCCTGCGCGGCCAACCCGACGCCTGAAACGGGAAGCCCGGCGAGAGAGAGCAAGAGCCCGGCGCGGACCAAATGGCGCATGTCTACCCGCAGAATAATGAAAAGGGGGAGCAAACGCCATTATAGTGCAAACCCCGCTGCCGGCCCTGTCGTCCAACACCACGGCTGACTCGGACTCGGGACTCGGGACTCGGGACTGCGGGAAGCGGGAAGCGTCAGGAGGCCGATGAAGATAGTCATCGCCGGCGGCACGGGGTTCCTCGGCGGTCCGCTCGCGGAGGTGTATGCCGAGGAAGGGCACGACGTCCGCGTGCTGACCCGCGGTTTGCCTCCGGGGGAAACTCGTCACGACCCGGGCACGGGCGTTCCCGGCGTCAACCGCGTCGGCTGGAAACCTGATGGCCAGAGCGGTCCGTGGGCGGCGGCGATCGACGGCGCCGACGCGGTCATCAATCTTGCCGGGACCGGGATTGCCGATAAGCGGTGGACACCGCAGCGCAAGGCGGAGATCAGAGACAGCCGAATCGTTCCCACGCGAAGCCTGGTGGCCGCCACGTCGTCGGTCGGGACGCCGCCGCCGGTGTTCATCAGCATCAGCGGAGTCAACTACTACGGCGCGTCGGGCGACGAGGCGAAGACGGAAGCGGCGCCGCCCGGCGACGACTTCCTCGCGCGCCTGTGCATAGACTGGGAAGCGGAAGCACGCCGCGCGGAGAGCGCATCGACGCGCGTGATCCCGCTTCGGTCGGGCGTCGTCATCGAGCGGACCGGCGGGGCGCTCGCGAGGATGATCACGCCGTTTCGTTTCTTCGCCGGCGGACCGATCGGATCGGGGCGCCAGTACATGTCGTGGATCCACCGCATCGACTGGGTCGAGATGGTGCGGTGGATCGTGGAGACGCCGGCCGCGGCCGGCCCGCTCAACGCGACCGCTCCCGTGCCGGTCACGAACCGCGAGTTCGCGCGCGCCCTCGGACGCGCGCTGCACCGGCCGAGCCTGCTGCCGGCTCCTGGTTTCGCTTTGAAACTGGCGCTCGGCGAGATGGCGGAGCCGCTCCTCCTGACCGGCGCGCGCGTCGTCCCCGCCCGCGCGCAGGCGCTGGGTTTCCACTTCAGGTATCCCGAAATCGATCTCGCGTTCAGGGGGATCTTCGGGGAGTGACGAAAGACCGGAGATCAGGAGATTCAAGGAGATTAAGGAGGCTCCTGAACTCCGTCACTGATCTCCTAGAACTCCTGATCTCCGACTGGAGCCTACAGGAATGCGGGCGCTCCCAGCCCTGAAGTCGGCGCCCAGGATGGCGGCGGAGTCGGCCCCCAGCCACCCGTCGATCACGCGGCGCGTAGACCGAGCGGAAGTCGGTCTCGTAGCGGACGTCGTTGCCGCTGTTCTCGAGCGTCGGGTTGTCCGGCGCGCTCCGCAGGTTCGGGGCCGTGCCGTAGATTCCGCCTTTCACCGTGCCCCCCATCAGCATCATCACGCTGGCCGCTCCGTGGTCGGTCCCCTGGCTCCCGTTCTCGGTGATGCGGCGGCCGAACTCCGAGAACTGCAGCACGAGCGTGTCGCCCAGCAGTCCCTGGTTCTGCAGGTCGTTGTAGAACGCGAACAGGCCGTCGTTGAGCGTCGTCATCAGGCCGGTGTACGACCCGTTGGCCTGGTTGGGATTCTGCGCCGCGTGCGTGTCGTAGCCGCCGGTCTGCACCCAGAACACCTTGGTGCCGACCCCCCTGACCATCGCCCCCGCGATCGTCCGGAGCGCCTGGGCGAATCCGTTGTTCGGATAGGCGACGCTCGACGCGTAGGTGCCGACCTGGCCGACGAGATCGAGCGTCGAGAACGCGGCGCGCGCGCTGGCGTTCACGAACGCCAGGTGCGGCTTGTCCACCGGCAGGTGCGACGAGATGCGCGTCGCGCTCTCGCGGGCGAACTGCACTTCCGAGCCGATGCCCGTGTTCGGGCTCGCAAAGGCGTATCCCTGCGCCGATGGGATCGACGGCACGCCGACGGTCCGGGCCAGCAGCGACCGCGGAATCTCGCGATTGGTCGACCAGGCGGTCAACGGATGGACCGGCGACGGCAGCGTGTCCAGGTACCGCCCCAGCCACCCCGTGCCCTGCGGCGATCGCGGATCGCCGGTGGACCAGATGTCCGTGCCCTCGAAGTGCGACCGGCTCGAGTTCTGGTAGCCGGTCCGCTGAATCAACGCGAGCCTGCCGGAGTTGAAAATCGTTCGCAGCCCGGTGAGCCGGGGGTTCAGTCCGAGAGCGACCCCCGACTTGTCGCGGCCGATCTGCAGCACCTGCGAGGCGGGGATCGCGATCGTGGGCCGGCGCGCGTAGTACTGCGCGTCGGTGTACGGGATGACCGTGCTCAGCGCGTCGTTGCCGCCGCTCAGATAGAGCACGACGAGGTTCCGCCGGCTGCTGCCCTGCGCACGCGCGAGGTCAGAGAGGAATGCCGGCGCCGCGAAGCTGACGGTGAAGGCGGCCACACCGCCGCGGACGAACTCGCGTCTGGTGATCGGCATGTCTGTATCCTTTTTTACTGCGCAGGCGCTTCTGTCAATTGCGCCACGCCGGCGATTGTTGCAACCGCTTTATACGAACTGGTAATCGCCCGATCCCACGATCAGGTGCGCGAGGCCGGCCGCCTTGGTGGCCAGCTGCGTGTCCGAGCCGGTCCAGGCGCCGCCGCTGCGCGCGTAGTCGAGGAGCGCCGCGTGCGCCTCGCGGCTGAACGCCGGCGCCGTCAGCCGATCCAGCATCAGCGCCAGGAGCGCATCCGGCGATTGCCTGGCGCCGCGGACGGAGTCGCGCAGGTTGAACTTCTGGTTCGTCGCGAGCTGCGACGCGAAGTTCATCCGCGTCAGCATCGTCCCGCTCGAGATCCAGCCGCGGCCCCAGTCCCAGCCGTTCACGTCGGGCGGCTCGAACAGCTGCTGCGACATGTTCACCATCGGCGTCAGCGCGTCGTTGACCGAGAACCCGGCCCAGCCGACTTCCTTGAGCGACCGGGCCACGAACTCCGCGGGGCTGGCATAGCGCGCGTACCGATTCGACGGGTCGCTGAACTGCCGGGAGAGCAGCAGGCGCTCGACCACCGGCTTCATCTCGAACCCGCTGTCGTAGTAGATCCGGGAGAGCTCGCTGATGAGCCCCTCGTCCGGCGAGTCGATCTCGCTCACGAAGAACGCGTACAGCTTGCGCGCCAGCCGTGGTCCCGTCTCCGGATGGCGCGCGACGGCCTCGATGAGGTCGATGCCGTCCTGCATGCCGGCGTTGGCGGCGCGTGCCGGGATCACCGTGCTCCCGCTGGCGTAGATCGGGAACGTGAATTCCTTCGACGTCGTGTCGTGCTGCCCGGCCGCGTAGTTGAACGCGTAGTTCTGGTTCAAGGGACGCGTCAGGTTCCAGCCGGTGAACACGCGCGCGCCCGCGTACACGTCGGCTTCCGCGAACGTGCCGACGCCCATCGTGAAGAGCTCCATCAACTCCCGCGCGAAGTTCTCCTGCGGCCGCCCCCGCACGTTGGTGCGGCCGTCGAGCCACACGAGCATCGCGACGTCTTTCGCGATGGCGACCAGCAGATCGCGGAAGTTGCCGAGCGCAAACTCGCGCAGCAGCTCGATCTGTCCCTTGACGCGCTGCGGATCCTCGTCCGGCTTCGCCGCCATGTAGCGCGTGGCTTCCTCGCCGCCGAAGGCGCCGTTGATCTTCGAGTACGCCGTGGCGAAGTGGTTGTGCCAGAAGAGCGTCATCTTCTCCTGGAGAGGCCGGCGCGTGTGGACCATGCGGAACAGCCACCGCTGGCGGGCGTCGGTGATGTTCGTCCGGGGCTGGAACCCGCTGCGGGCCGTAATCAGCACGTACCCCGGGCGCCCGATCAGGCTGTCGACGTCGTCCGGGACCGCTTCGAAGTTGACCAGGCGGCGGACGGCGGCGGAGAAACCGAGGTCCGAGTAGTCGTCCAGCTCCTGGCGGCTTGCGCCGAAGCCGGCCCGCCGCAGGAGGTGTTCGATCGGCTGCTCACCCCGGCGGGGTTTCTCGTCGCGTTGGCGTGGTGCGGGCCTGACTTGCATGGCGTTCCGCTTTCTTGCTGCCCCTCGACTTCGCTCGGGGACGGCCCAGGCGTCCCCGCGCGGCCGCAGGCGCTTCAGAGCACCCGAGTAAACCCGAACAGCTCGTCGCCCCTGGCGGCCTCTCCCTGGTGCTGGCGCAGAAGTATCCGAGCCGCCAGCCAAGCAAAGCCCGCGCCGTGGCGCCCGGCCCCCATCGCGAACAAGTGGCGCGGAAAATTGCGGTGCAGCCCCACAAACGGCAGGCGATCCACGGTTTCGTAATGCACGAAATCCCAGGCCCACTCGGCTTGAATGCCTGAAATCGCGGGATAGAGCGTCGACAGCTCGTACATCAGCTGCCCGGTCCGCTGGACGAGCGCCTTGTCGGTCGCGCGGGGCGTGACTTCGGGCTGGTCGGCCCCGGAAAACATGACACGGTCGTCGCGCATCCAGCGGAGGAAGTGCGGCGGCGTCTCGCTGTCGCGCAGGGCAGCCGCCCGGCGGCCGACGTCGCGACGGACCGCCGCCGGCAGCGATTCGGTGACGACCGCGTAGCCGTGCCTGGCCTTGAGATGACGCCGCAGGGCCCGCAGGTCAGCGAGGGGGGCGCCCGTCGCAATCAGCACCGTGTCGGCACGGACGGTGCCCGCGGCAGTCGTAATCTCGACCTGCTTCCGTCCGGCGCGGATCCGGCGGACGGGAGACTTGCCGTAGAGCGCGGCGCCGCGGCCGGCGGCGGCCGCGGCAAACGCCACGCACGCGCGATACGGATCGAGCGCGGCGCCGCGGGTCCGGATCGCCCCGCCGCCCTCGAGGCCCGTCTCGCGCGCGAGCGCGGCAGGCGTCACCCAGCTGTGTTCCAGCCCCGCCGCGCGGCGGCCCTGGTACTCCCGCTGCAGCTGACGGGCGGCGTTGGCGTCGCGGCGCGTGAAGATCAGCAGATCCGCCGGCGCGAGATCGCATTTGACTTCGAGGCGGCGGATCGCGGCTGGAAAATCGAGCGACGCCCGCCTCATCGCCTGCCACAGCGTCCGCGCCGATCGCAGGCCGTGCATCGCCGACGTCTCCTGAAAAGAGGCGTCGAAGTCTTCGCGCACGAGCCCCAGCCCCCGCGCCGTCGCGCCGCCGCCGATGGCGTCCGCTTCGAGCAGCACGACCTTGACGCCGGCCGCGGCGAAGGACAATGCGCAGGCGCAGCCCGTGAGGCCGCCGCCGACGATCGCGACGGTCGTCTCCACATTTCCGTGAAACCGCGGGTAAGACGGACGACGGCTCTTCGGAAATCGATCGAGCCAGTAAGGGACGTTACGAATCGGCATCAAATGGGCTCTGGAAAAGCGTCGAGCCGGCCTTCAGGCCAGCCAGGGCCGACCTGAAGGTCGGCGCTACAAAACAACCAGAGCCTAAGGCTTAAGCCGAGCCGTGTCTAGCTCCTCCGGTTCCTCGATCCCCGGTAGACCGTGACCGCCGACACGATCGTGCCGGCCACGGCCAGCCCGATCATCACGCCGATGATGACGGTGAACGTCGGTGACTCCATGACCCGCAGGACGCGGCGGCCGTAGCGCGCGGCCAGGGCGCCTTCCACGCCGAAGCGCAGCAACCGGACCGCCGCGAGCGTCGTGAAGAAGCTCCACGCGCTGACGCGCAAGGCGCCGCTCGTCAGCACGAACGCGGTGAACGGAAACGGCGGCGGGATGATCGCCAACGCCGCGACGCCCACGGCCGCTTTCCGGCTCACGTGCTCCAGGCTCCGCTTCAGCCGCTTCGGGTTGATCAACTTCGACAGGCCGTGCTCCCCCACTTTGCGGCCGATCCAGAACGTGAGGCCGGCGCCGATGACGGAGCCGGCCGTCGCAAGCGGGGCGTACAACCAGAAGAGCTCGGGATGGCGCGCCGACAGGATGATGACGACGAAGTCGATGCCGAGAGGCAGGAAGAAGACCATGGACGAGTCGAGCGCCCCCATCACGACGAGGCCGCCTGGCGTCAGGAAGTAGCTCAGGAGCGATTGGAAGAGAGCCTTCATGTGATGACAGGGTAAGCTGAAGCTCGGGGGATCTCATATGAGGAACGTGATGGCGGCCGCCTGCTGCCTGCTGATGGCAGGAGGGACGCCGGCAGATCAAAGACCGGCTGCGTCCGCGCAACGAAGCACGATGGATACGATCGCCGAACAGTACGTGAAACTGGTCCTGGCTCTCGGGCAGCACGATGCCGACTACGTGGACGCCTACTACGGCCCGCCGGAGTGGAAGAAGGCGGCCGAATCCTCCAAGAGCGATCCGGCGAGGATCGAGTCGAGCGCGGTCGAGCTCGTCGCCGCTCTGGCGGGCGAGCGTGAGCCCGCTGACGAGATGCAGAGACTGCGGCTTCACTACCTCCAGCGCCAGCTCTCGGCCCTGGTGGCGCGGGTGCGGATGCTGAAGGGCGCCAAGCTGTCGTTCGACGACGAGTCGCGGGCCCTGTACGACGCGGTCGCGCCGACGCTCCCCGAGTCGCACTTCCAGGAGATTCTCGACCGCCTCGCGGATCGATTCCCCGGCAGCGGGCCGCTCGTCGATCGCTACGAGGCCTTCCACCGGAACTTCGTCATCCCTCGCGAGAAGCTCGACGCGGTCTTCCAGCGCGCCATCCAGGCGTGCCGCGAGCGAACGGCCCGGCACATGACGCTCCCCGCCGACGAGCGCTTCACGGTCGAGTACGTCACGGGGAAGTCCTGGAGCGGCTACAACTGGTATCAGGGCGGCTTCCGCAGCCTGATCCAGGTCAACACCGATCTGCCCATCTACATCGATCGCGCCGTCGATCTCGCCTGCCACGAAGGCTATCCCGGCCATCACGTGTACAACGCGCTGCTCGAGAAGCACCTCGTGAAGGACCGCGGGTGGGTCGAGTTCACGGTCTACCCGCTCTTCTCGCCGCAGTCGCTCATCGCGGAAGGCACGGCCAACTTCGGCATCGAGGTCGCGTTTCCCGGCCGCGAGCGCGTGGACTTCGAGCGGACCGTGCTCTTTCCGGCCGCCGGCCTCGACGGGTCCCGCGCGGCGGAGTATTACGACGTGCAGGCGATGGTCGAACAGCTCGCTTACGCCGGCAACGAGGCGGCGCGCCGCTACATCAACGGGCGGATCGACGCTGCGGAGGCGACCCGGTGGCTCGAGCGGTACGCGCTCATGCCGCGCGAGCGCGCCGCGCAGCGCGTCCGGTTCTTCGACCAGTACCGCAGCTACGTCATCAACTACAACCTCGGCAAGGACATGGTCCGCCGCTTCATCGAGTCGCGCGGCGGCACGCCCGACAAGCCGGCGAAGCGGTGGGAGGAGTTCGAGAAGCTGATCTCGTCGCCGCGGCTGCCGTCGGGCCTGGAGTAGGAGGACGCGGAGTAGACGGAGGTCACGGAGATTCCAAACACGGAGAAACGAAGTAACGGAGTAACGGGACTCCAGGCAGCATGTCGAAAGCCATCGTCCTGTGCGCCGCCGCGTTGTGCCTCGCCGGGTACGTGTTCGTGTATGCGACCGGGCGCGCGGGCGTGCCGATTCGATCCGACGGGTTCAGCTACTACGTCTACCTGCCGTCGTGGTTCCTCTTTCACGACACGACGCTCGCCGCGGCCGCGCGCGATTGCTGCGGCGGTGAGTTTCCCGGCTACACGGCAATCATCCGCTGGCCCGGCACGCGCCGCTGGGTGAACGCGCACCCGATCGGCGTCGCGATCATGCAGGCGCCGATGTTCGCGGTCGCGCACGGGCTCACCCGGTGGACCAACCTCTCGCCCGACGGGTTCACGTTCTACTACCAGCACGGCGCGGGATTGTCCGGGCTGATTCTGGATCGTCCTCGGCCTCTGGATGCTCCGGCGGGTCCTGCTCCGCCACTTCAGCGACGCGGTCACGGCCGCCACGCTCGTGACGATCCTCCTCGGCACGAATCTCTACCACTACGCGACGTTCGACAGCTCGTACAGCCACGCCTACTCGTTCTTCCTCTTCGCGGCGTTTCTCTATCTGACCGAACGCTGGCACGACACCCACAGCCGGAGGACGGCCGTCCTCCTCGGCCTCACGGCCGGCCTCATCGTCCTCACGCGGCACACCAACGTCCTGTTCCTGATCGTCTTTCCCCTCTACGGCGTCGTCGGCAGGACGTCACTTCACGCGCGCGCGCGCCGTCATGAGGCGGGAGTGGCGTCAGGTCGCGCTGATGGCGGCGGTCGCAGCCGTGGTGGTCGCGCCGCAGCTCGCGATTTACTACCAGGCGACCGGGCGGCCGCTCGTCAGCTCGTACGGCGAGCTCGGGTTCAATTTCCGATCGCCGAGAATCGCCGGGGTGCTGTTCAGCGTCCAGAAAGGACTTTTCTTCTGGTCGCCGGTGCTCCTCCTGGCGTGTGCGGGCCTCGCCGGCCTGATGCGCTCGCGGCAGTCAGCCCGCGCGTTCGTCCTGCCGGCTGTGCTCGTCCTCGCCGCGGACACGTACCTGATCGCGAGCTGGTGGGACTGGCAGTTCGGGGGGAGCTTCGGGCACCGCGGCTTCACGGACGCGCTGCCGGTGTTCGCCATCGGGCTTGCGGCGTTCTATTCGTGGTCCGCGCGGCGCCGCTGGACCCTTACCGCCGTTGGAGCGATCGCGACGCTGTCGGTCATGCTCTCGGTCTTCCAGATGCTCCAGGTACCTGGAACCGCGTGGTGCCGTTGAGCGACACCACGTGGGACCAGGACCCGGGCGCTGTTCCTGAGGATGCATTGACCGTGCGCGGCCGACTCATTCTCGCGACGGTTTGCGCGCTGGCGCTCGTGGCTGCGCTCGTGTACCTGCGCGATCCGCCGTGGATTCTGTCGATGACGTCGGGGATGCGCGAGTGGGAAACTGCCGCCGACGGCACGCGCTATCGGTGGACGGGCGGGCACGCGTCGTTCTTCGTGCCGTCCGATGCCGCCGCGGTCGAGATCCCCGTGCGGACGACGTTCGACAGGGCGGATGCGTGGCCCGTGGTCGTCACCGTGTCGCTCGACGATCGTCCGGCCGATCGGATCGTGCTGACGGATGCGGCGTGGCGGCGGAGCCTCATCCGGCTGCCACCGCCACGCGGCCGGCGCGCGCGCCGGATCGACATCCATGTCGACCGCATGCGCGACGACAATCACGGCGTCGCGATCGGCGAGCTTCGAATCAGATGACTGATGGCGAATGTTCAGGCCCGTGCGCCTGGTCTCGTACCGGGCTTGTCCCTCTTATCCGTGTTTATCCGTGTTTATCCGTGTTCATCCGCGGCTTATTTCTCGATCGTCGCCTTCGTGATGTAGTCGAGCTTCGGATACGCTTTGTTCAGGAACGCGTTGCCCTCCGCCTGAATCCGTGGCTGCTCGTTGCTCGGCGCGCCGCCGTACTGCGGGTTGATCTTGTCGACAACCTCCATGCCTGACAGGACCACGCCGAACGGAGCGAAACCATCCGGGTCGAGCCGTGAGTTGTCGGCGAAATTGATGAAGATCTGTGTCGTCCGCGAGTTGGGCGCTCCCGATTTCGCAAAAGTTACGTAGCCCCGTTTGTTGCTTTCCTTCACGGGGTCGTCCTGGATGTTGGCCTCGCGCCACGCGGCGTTGACCGACGGATCGCCGTTGATGCCGAACTGCACCATGAACCCGGGGATGACCCGGAAAAAGCGCGTGCCCTCGAAGTAGCCGTACTTCACGAGGTTGTAGAAGCGGTCCGCGCCCTTCGGCGCCCAGTCGCGGTGCACCTCGATGACGAACGGGCCGGCGCTCGTATCGAACCGCGCCTTGAAGGTCGCCGGGGCGACGTCTTTCAGCTTGGCGGGTGTCCTGAGCCGTGCCCTGACCGCGGCGCTGGGCCCGGCGCCGGCCGCGGGTGTGGCGGGCTTTGTTCCGGGTTTGGCGGTCGTTGGGGCCGGCGGCTTCGGCTTGGGCTTGGTGGTCTGCGTGGCCGGTGCCGTGGGCTTGGCGGCCGGCGGGGCCGGAGGCTTCGGCTTGGGTTCCTGCCCGATGACCGATCCCGACGCGAACGCGCCGGCCAGTGCGATGATGACCAGCGTGCGTGAAGTCGAACGAGTTGTCATGCGTTGTTGTCTCCCGGAATGAGTCTGTTGTGGCCAGAATATTCGCCGCGGGACGAAAATGGCAAGTGGCGTAGGACCGGAGGCCGGACAGGTGAAAAGCTGGCTCGACGTGCTGGATGCGCTGTACCAAGGGTCGTGGAGCCCGGGGCTGCAGCGCTACCGATCCCCGTTCGCGTTCCGCGGGTTGCCGCTTGAAAACCTGTCGCTGGCGAGCTCGCTCGTCCGGCTGGCCGAGCCGGGCGCCCGGCAGCCCGACGTGCGGCGGCTCGAGCTGTCGCTGCTGCGCAACTTCCGCAAGTACGCGCACGCCGAGGCGCACGGCACCGATTCGATCTGGGACTGGCTGGCGCTCGGGCAGCACCGCGGGCTCCCGACGCGGCTGCTCGACTGGACCTATTCGCCGCTGGTGGCCCTGCATTTCGCGACCGAGAGCCCCGTCGAGTTCGATCAGGACGGCGTCGTGTGGTGCGTGAACTTCGTCGAAGCGAACAAGCGGCTGCCGCGCCAGCTTCGGCGAATCCTGCAGACCGAGGGGTCCGACACGTTCACCGTGGAGATGCTCGGCCGGTTCGAGACGCTGAGCGCGTTCGATGCGCTCAGCCGTCAGCCGTTCGTGGTCTTCCTGGAGCCGCCCGCCATCGACCGGCGCATCCTCAATCAGCACGCGCTGTTCTCCCTGATGTCGAGCCCGACCGGCACGCTCGACGAGTGGCTGCAGGAGCATCCGAAGCTGTGCCGGCGCGTCGTCATTCCCGCGGCGCTGAAGTGGGAGATCCGCGACAAACTCGATCAGGCCAACGTCAACGAACGGGTGCTGTTCCCGGGTCTCGACGGCCTCAGCCGGTGGCTCACGCGGTACTACATGCCGACCAGCAGCAGATACCCGGTGCCGGCGGAGGATCCGTTGACGGTCCATCCCGCCCGGCAGATTCGCCGCCGGATGCGGTCAGTCCCCCGCTCCCGCAAGGGCTTCTCACGCCAGTAACGTGATTGGTTCGCAGATAGAATCACGGCGATGCCGCAGCTTCCGCAGACCATGACGGCGATCGAGATCGAGCGGCCGGGGGCCCCAGAGGTGCTACGGGCGGTCGAGCGTCCCGTCCCGGAGCCGGGGCCGGGCGAAGTGCTCGTGCAGGTCGAGGCCGCGGGCGTCAACCGGCCGGACCTGATGCAGCGGCTCGGCAAGTACCCGCCGCCGCCGGGGGCATCGGATATCCCGGGGCTCGAGATCGCGGGCACGATCGTGTCCGTCGCGGAGGGCGCGAGCCGATGGCACCTGGGCGATCGGATCTGCGCGCTCGTTTCGGGCGGCGGCTACGCGGAGTACTGTGCCGCTCCGGCGATCCAGTGCCTGCCAATTCCGGAAGGCCTGAACGCCATCGCTGCGGCAGCGATCCCGGAAACGTTCTTCACGGTGTGGACCAACGTCTTCGAGCGCGGCAGGCTGGCCGCGGGGGAGCGCCTGCTCGTCCACGGCGGCGCCAGCGGCATCGGCACGACGGCCATTCAGCTCGCGCGCGCGTTCGGCGCGATCGTGTTCGCGACCGCGGGCTCCGACGACAAGTGCGAGGCGTGCCGCTCGCTCGGCGCGGCCGTCGCGATCAATTACCGCACGCAGGACTTCGTCGAAGTGATTCGGAGTGAAACCTCCACGGCCGGCGTCGACGTCATCCTCGACATTGTCGGCGGCGACTACTTCCCGCGGAACATCGAGTGCCTCGCGAGGCACGGCCGGCTGGTGCAGATCGGCCTGATGGGCGGACCGAAGGCTGAGGTCAACCTGAGGGCCGTCCTCGATCGGCGCCTGACGATCACCGGCTCCACGCTCCGCGCGCGCAGCGTGGCGGAGAAGGGCGCGCTCGCGCGCGAGATCGAAACGCACGTCTGGCCGCTCCTGGCCGCCGGCCGCGTCGCGCCGGTCATCGATCGGGTGTTTCCTCTGACCCAGGCCGCCGAAGCCCACCGCCGTCTCGAGTCCGGCGAGCACGTCGGCAAGATCGTGTTAGAGGTCGGGCGCGAGGGGTGAACTGCAGGCGATAAAGACGCGCGGCGCTCGATTCGGTGGGTTTACCCGGTTGCGACGGACGCGCCGATCTACGTGCGGCGCCGGCACTGGCCGGCCGCGTCCCTCTTCCGCGAGGCGGGAAAACGGCCTCAGCTCGTACACTCGCTTCGCTCGATAGCGCGGCGAGTAGGGATGCGTGTGGGCGACACATGCTAGGCGCACTGATGCGCCGGTGGTAGCGTGGGATCTACGCGGATCACACTGACCGAACTCGCCGCGGGGAATCGCTTCGCCCGTTTTCCGGCTGCGCACTGCGCGCCTCGCTCCAAGGGACGCGACCGCCCAGCGCCCGCGCCGCACGCGTAGCGGCCCCCGACTTCATTCCATCAGAGAAACCGTTCCATCCACCACTTCGTGTTCTCTTCTCCGCCAATGTCATCCGAGCATTCAATCATTGTCTTGCTCAGCCCGAATTGCTCGAGTTGTTTGGCGAGCATTCGATAGGGCTTTATCGCCTTGCGATCCGTCGCAGGCAATACCGACGGCGATGGGGCCGCTAAGAATCCGGTACCGCGCGGCAGTGTCAGACGTTTAACCCCTTCATATTTGGGGAGCTCGACCGCGTCAGCGGACGATTTTTGCAGGTACGTGATCCAGGAGACGTTGGTGAGTCTCCCCTCATGACCGCAAGAGTGCATAGGGTTCTCATAACTGACAAAGTGGTATGGCAGCCGGAAATCAACTCCCAGATATTTCCGGCTCAACTGGAAGAATGGAGTGTTTGCCGCCACCCTAATCCTTTGATTCTCGAACGCGACGTTCACGGCATAACCCACATAGCCGGTTTTGAACGGCAAATCCGCGATCAAGTCATGCGTCAGGGCGGTACATTTTTCGAAGTCGCTCCCAAAATAGTCGACAGGCAATGTCAGAGAAACATATCCAAAGTCCCAGCAGTTCGCATGGTAGATTTCCAGCGCCTTATCGGAAATCCCATACGGGTTGTCCGTTGTTTCCAGTACGATACCGAATTCCACGCCTCCAACTTCTCCAGCCAGGTATTGCTCGACATAATCAAACGTCTTCTTGTTGTTCTTGGAAAGCTGCATGTATCCGCCGCTGCCATACCGCGCCTTGAACGGCTTCAGATGGTATTGTGAATCTTGCTTGACCAGCGGGAGCGCGCGCGAATAGAAATGCATGATGGCGTCGCCGCAGGTTTTAATGCTCCCCAGAAAATAGAAGAGGATGCGCAAACAGGGTTTCATCTCGTAGTGATCCTGCCCGGGTGGGTTGTGACCCTTGATCTCCAAATCCGACCAATTCATGGGTTGATCTTTGCTCATGCTCGTCCCCTGTTCGAAGAGGCGCTGCACGGATTAACGACTGCTCTGGAATCCAGGGTCTCTCGAGTTCCAGTCGGTTTTTAACTTTAGAACTTTAGACAGCTATCCGTACGTCGCCCTCACGCGCCGTGACAACTTGAGGTAAGCAATCCACCCCGCCGCGTGCGCCACGGCCACGAGCGCCAGCGGCAGGTGATCCCCCGGCATCGTCTGTCCGGGCAGCCACGACCAGTAGAGCGACTGGACCGCGGTCGCGGCTGACGCCACGAGCGCGACGACGGCGATTGCGGGAGCGCGGGGATTGCCGATCCACAAGGCCCACGCGGCCGCGACGGCGATCGCCGCGACGGCCGCATGCGCGAGGAGCTCCACGACTGCGCCGGGACCGCGCATGCCGATCGTGCCCAGCGACCCAGCCATCTCGTTGGCGAGCTTCCTCGGCTCCCACACGAACAGGAACACGCACAACAGCAGCAGCCAGCCGCGCCGTCTCACCCGGACTGCTCCTTCATCAACGCGCGCATGGGCGGATTGTACCTGAGCGGGTTCCGCTGGGTTCCTCAGGGTTCCACGAGGTTCCACGAGGTTCCACGAGGTTCGGGTTCCACAGGGTTCCGCGGGGTTCCACAAGGTTCTGGGTTCGTCGGGTTCTTCGAGGTTCGGGAAGTCGTGATACAGATACGCTCGGTATGCGTCGTCCGAGTTTCAGCCGGGTGCGGCCGTCCGCCGCCATCTCGGCAGCGCTGCTGATTACACTCTACGGCGGGCTCCTGAGACTCGACGCGTTCACGGGCAAGTACGGGACGCTGGATCGTCCCGGCTGGGCCCGGTTCATGACCCACCAGGTCGCGCCGCTCGCGCGCGACATTCGTCCCTCCCGCGTCGCCTGGACCCGCGAGCAGCAGCCGTACGTCGGCGGCGACCCGATCAACTACATCGCGTTTGCGCGCGAGATGACCCACTTCTATCAGCCGCACGTGCGCGAGCCCGTGTTCCTCGCGCTCACGCGCGCCGGCCTCTGGGCCCTCGATCAGCAGGACGTGGCGGTCAGCCTCGCCTCGGCGATCGGCTCGACGGCGGCCATCTTCGCAACCTACCTCCTCGGCGCCGCACTCATTTCCCCGCTCGGCGGCCTCGCCGCCGCGCTGATCATGGCCATCGACTACCAGGCGATCGCCTGGTCGGTGGACGGGTGGCGCGACGACACGTTCACGGCCACCGTTCTGCTCAGCGCGTGGGGACTCCTCAGGCTGCGGAGCCAGCCGTCGTTCGCGAACGCGCTGCTCGCGGGCTTCGCGGGCGGAGCTGCCTGCCTGACTCGGATCACCGCGTTCTCGTTCATTCTCCCGGCTCTGGTGTGGCTGGTGATCGACGGCCCGCGTCCGCTCTGGCGCGAGCGCGCGAGGCACGCGGCGACGGCGTTGCTGATACTTGCCGTCGTCGTTGCGCCGTATCTGATCAGCTGCGCGATCGGGACCGGCGACCCGCTCATCGCGATCAACTATCACACCCTCTACTATCGGGCGCACGCCGGGCTTCCCTTCGAGGAGCCGATGAGCGCCCGCGAGTACATCCTGTCCAGGTTCGCGGGGCATCCGCTCGCCACATTCGACATCGGCGTCACCGGCCTCTTCATTCACCCGTTCAACGGACAGTGGACCGGCCTGGACGTCTGGCTGAAGATCCTCAGGCCCACGCTCTGGTGGCTGGCGCTTGCCGGGCTGACGGCGCTGCCGTTTTCGGCCGCAGGCCGGCTGCTGCTCGTGATCCTGCTCGGCTCGCTGTTCCCGTTCGCTTTCACGTGGAATCTCGGCGGCAGCGGCGGCGAGTGGCGATTCACGATGCACGCCTACCCGATCTACACCATCGCCGCCTGCTACGCGCTGGCCGGCGTCTGCCGCGCGGTGGCGGCCGTCGTGCGGGACCCGTCGCGCGCAAGGCGATCGACCGTCGTCTCGATCGCCACGCGCGCGGCGGCCGTGCTCGCGATTGCCGCGCTCGCGGCCGCCGGGTACGTCGCGCTGCCCTGGCTCGTGGTGCGCGAGGCCATCGTGAAGGGTGACTCGGTGAGCATCGAAACCGGAGCGCGCGACCGGGTGTTCTACCGGAGCGGCTGGTCGCCGCCACACGACGACGGCGTCACCGTCCGCGTCTCGCTCGGCGAACGCGCCTCGGTGCACTTTCCCCTCCCGGCGAAGCGCGCCTACGAGATCGTGCTCAGGGTCGATCCCGTCGCACCGGACTCACAGGATCGCGTGACCGTCCTGTTCAATCGTCAGCTGGCAGGCGTGCTGCGGCTGAAGTGGAATCCGGAGCGCGTGGGCTCGTACCCGCTGACGGTCCCGGAGCACATGGTGCGGGCCGGAAGCAACGAGCTGACGCTCGTGCCGGAGACGATCGTGGCGGCCGGCGCCGCGGGTCCGCGCTTCGCGTGGCTCGATCCGGTTCAGAAGATCGGCGTGCGGCTGTGGTACGTGCGCGTGGTGAAGTAGGTCACTGTTTTTCCGAGCAGTGGTCCATGAACTGCCCAGGGCGACTGAAAACAAGGAGTCCTGAACATCCGGGTAACTGTCACGCCCCGCTGCGCGTGACTCTCCAACACGGAGTTCACGGAGTGCACGGAGTCTCCGGGAGCGAAGCGATTGGGTTGAAGCTCGTATTTCGACACGATCGCTCAGTTGGCAGCACGTGCGAACAAATCAGAACACTGATGCCGATATCCCTGACGGAACGCACTCGAGGCCGGCCGGAGGTTGCAGCGGCCGGCGTTGCAGGTCAGGTGAGATCGAGGATGCAAGCAGCGCGGATACTCCGGGCTGTTTGCATCCTCGATCTCGCCTGACCTGCAACGCCGGCCGCTGCAACCTCGGGCCGGCGCTCGAGTGCGTTCCCGTCAGGGATATCGGCATTAGTGTTCTGATTTGTTCGCACGTGCTGCCAACTGAGCGATCGTGTCGAAATACGAGCTTCAACCCAATCGCTTCGCTCCCGGAGACTCCGTGCACTCCGTGAACTCCGTGTTGGAAAGACAGCGAAGCCTGTTTGACAGTGATGTCAGTTGAATAGATTGTGGAAGGCTGGACGAACGCGACAGGAACGAAGACACGAAAGCGGGTTTCTCCGCTGTCTCCGTTAACTCTGTGGTGAGCACCCTTGCCTAGACATCGAGCTCCTCCGCTTCCTCGGCTCTATCCATGATGAACCGGAAGCGCGCGGACGGGTCTTTTCCCATCAGCTCGTTGATGACGCGGTCGGTGACGATCTGATCGAGGATCTCGACCCGCAGCAGCCGCCGCGTTCGCGGGTTCATGGTCGTTTCCCACAGCACCTTGGGCATCATCTCGCCGAGCCCTTTGAAGCGCGTGATCTCGGGATTCGATCGGCCGTTCCCGTGCAGCTTCAGCAACCGGTCCCGATGCGCGTCGTCGAGCGCCCAGAACGTCTCCTTGCCGACATCGATCCGGTAGAGCGGCGGCTGCGCGAGGAAGATGCGGCCGGCGGCGATGAGCCCGGGCATGTGGCGGTAGACGAACGTCAGCAGCAGCGTGGCGATGTGATGGCCGTCCGAGTCGGCGTCGGAGAGGATGATGACGCGCCCGTAGCGGAGCCGGGCCAGGTCGAAGCTCTTGCCGAGCCCGCAGCCGAGCGCGGTCACGAGGTCGGACAGCTCCTTGTTCTCGAGCACCTTGGCGAGCGACACGCTCTCGGTGTTGAGCACTTTGCCGCGGAGGGGCAGGATCGCCTGGCGCGTGCGATCGCGTCCCTGCTTTGCCGATCCGCCGGCCGAGTCCCCTTCGACGATGAAGAGCTCGCTGTCCTCGCGGCCGGGAGACGTGCAGTCGCTCAGCTTGCCCGGCAGCGTGAGGCGGCCGGAGGTGGCCGTCTTGCGCGCGACTTCCTGCTGCGCGGCCCGGCTCGCCTCGCGCGCCCTGGCGGCGAGGATCACGCGCGCGACGATCGACTCGGCGATGGTGATGTTGGTGTTGAGCCAGTGCTCGAGCGCCGGACGCACCTGCGAGTCCACCGCCGACATCACCTCGGGGTTGTTGAGCCGGTCCTTCGTCTGCCCCTGGAACTGCGGCTCGGCGACGAAGACGCTCAGCACCACCACCAGTCCTTCGCGGATGTCTTCGGCCGTCAGCGTCACACCCTTCGGGGACAGGTTGTGGGTCTCGATGAAGTTGCGGACGGCCTTGCCGAGCCCGGCGCGGAAGCCGTTCTCGTGCGTGCCGCCCGATCCCGTCGGGATGCCGTTCACGTAGCTCCGCACGTGCTCGTCGGTGGACTGCGTCCACTGCAGCGCCAGGTCGAGCCGCAGGCCGGTGTCGTCGCCGTCCTTCGACAGCGTGAACGGCGCGTCGTGCACCGGGGTCGCGGTCCGCTCGCGCAGGATGGTCTTCAGATAGTCGACGAGCCCTTCGGTGTGCTGGAAGACGTGCTTCTCGCCCTTCGTCTCGTCCTCGAAGACAATCTTGACGCCCTTGTGCAGGTAGCTCGAGACCTCGAGCCGCTGCTTGATGATCTCCGCGTCGAACTCCACCTTCGGAAAGATCGTCGTGTCCGGGCGGAAGAACACCGTGCTGCCCGTCCCGCGCGCGGCGCCGTTCTTCTTCAGCGCGCCGACCGCCTTCCCTTGCTTGAACCGCATCTCCCACTCGGCGCCGTCGCGCCGGACGGTGGCGACCAGCTCCTTCGACAGCGCGTTGACGACGCTGGCGCCGACGCCGTGGAGGCCGCCGGCGGTCTTGTAGCTCGCCGCGTCGAACTTTCCGCCGGCGTGGAGCGTCGTGAAGATCACTTCCAGCGCGCTCGTCTTCGTCTTCGCGTGCTTGTCGACCGGAATTCCCCGCCCGTCGTCCGCGATCGAGATCGACGCGCCATCCTCGTGCAGCGTGACGGTGATGTTCGACGCGTACCCGTTCATCGCTTCGTCGACGGAGTTGTCGAGGATTTCCCACACGAGATGGTGCAGCCCGGTGGCTCCCACGCCGCCGATGTACATGCCGGGACGCTTGCGAACGGGCTCGAGCCCTTCGAGGACGGTAATATCTTTCGCGGTGTAGGTGGCCATCAGGTGGTGGGGACCGGACGCAGCATCGATGAATGGTACCAGAACTTTGACATTTCTCAGTCGAGGCCGCAGCCGCAGCCACGATTTACAGGAGATCAGGAGAACAGGAGGTCTATTTCAAAAAACAAAATTACTCCTGATCTCCTGTTTTCTTTTTCACAGGCCAATACGCTCAGATACTCTTAGACTCGTAGAATCGCCATGCCACACGACACTGAAATCGATCGAATCCTGGACCAGCTCGCGCGGGAGCACGACGGCGATCCCTGGCACGGTTCGCCGTTGCTGGGCATCTTGAAGGGAGTGACCGCGACGGCCGCCAGCGCGCGGCCCATCGCCGGCGGGCACTCGATCTGGGAGCTCGTGCTTCACATGACCGGCTGGAAAGATGAAGTACGGCGGCGGCTCTCGGGAGCGCCGGCGAAGACCCCCGAGGGAGGAGACTGGCCGAAGGCCGGAGAGCCGACCGAGGCTCGATGGCAGGAGGCGCGCGACCGCCTGCAGCGCGCGCACGACGATCTCCTCAGCGCCATCCGTGCGCTTCCGGAAGAGAAGCTGTACACGCCCACGAACGATCCGCGCAGTAAGCCGCTCGGGACCGGCGTGTCGTACTACGTCCTCCTCCACGGCATCGTCCAGCATGACGTTTATCACGCCGGGCAGATTGCGATTCTGAAGAAGGGTTCCACAGGGTTCCGCTAGGTTCCGCGGGGTTCCGCAGGGTTCTGTTCCGCAGGGTTCTACAGGGTTCTACAGGGTTCTAGGTTCAGGGTTCAGGGTTCAGGGTTCGGGGTTCTCGGTTCCTGGTTCCTGAGGTTCTGGCTTCGGCTTGGCTCGCGGCGGTCTGAATGGCTTCTTGCGGCCGCAACCGCGCAAATACTTGTGCAGCCGGTTGCTCGCGCGAAGTGCGCGACAGGACAGTCGCCAGGCATCGGTGAAGTCTTCCTCCGTGAAATACTTCTTGTCGCGGCCGTGGATCAAGTGGTCCTGCGTCTCCGATAGCGAGCTGCGGGCGATGTTCAGGAAGTGGGCGAACTCGGGCGGATCGAAGCGTGCGAAGCCTTCCGCCATGTTGCGCGGAGCGGAGCAGGCGGAGTCGCGGATTTGATCCCGGAATCTGAAGTCCTTCAGAACCGGTCCCTGCTCGATCATCCGACAGACGAGATCGCGCAGCTTCACTGCGACCTGCCAGCAAATCAAATCTTCGAATCGCTTCGCTACGGCCATGCCGCACAAGGTGCAGAGGGCATGCCGATCGAATTCCCTAGAGAATCGACGTTTTCAGTCGAAAAGATCGCAGATTCGTCGTCATCAGGTCAGGCGGGATGGTGGCGTTTTCTGCCACCCTCGGGCGCAGGCGCCGAACCCTGGGGAACCGAACCTAGAACCTAGAACCTAGAACCCAGCGGAACCCCGTGGAACAGAACCCTGCGGAACCCAGTGGAACCCTGTGGAACCTGGCGGAACCCTTAGTCCTAGTCCAGCAACATCGCAGCCGGGTCTTCTACGAGCTGCTTGACGCGGACGAGAAACTGAACCGCCTCCGCCCCGTCGACGATCCGGTGATCGTAGGTCAGTGCGACGTACATCATCGGCTTGATGACGACCTGGCCGTTCGCCGCAACGGGACGTTGCTGGATGGTGTGCAGACCGAGGATGCCGACCTGCGGCGGGTTGAGAATCGGCGTGCTGAGCAGCGAGCCGAACACGCCGCCGTTGGTGATGGTGAACGTCCCGCCCTTGAGGTCGGCGAGCGACAGCGACCCGTCTTCCGCGCGCTTCGCGAAGTCGCGGATCTGCCGCTCGATCTGCGCGAACGACATCCGGTCCGCGTCGCGGAGCACCGGCACGACGAGCCCTTCGCTCGCGCCGACGGCGACGCCGATGTCGTAGTAGTGCTTGAGCACCATCTCGTCCCCCTGGATCTCGGCGTTGATCCGGGGAAACGCGCGCAGCGCGCCGATGGAGGCCTTGACGAAGAACGACGCGATGCCCAGTCCGACGCCGTGGCGATCCTTGAACGCCTGCTTGTGGCGCTCGCGCATCGCCATCACCGCCGACATGTCGACTTCGTTGAAGGTCGTGAGCATCGCGGCGGTGCTCTGCGCCTCGAGAAGCCGCTTGGCGATGGTCGCGCGCCGCTTCGACATGCGGATGCGCTCTTCGGTGCGATCGCCGGGCACGGCGCGAGGCTCCGCAATGGGCGGCGCAGGCTTGGCCTTCGCGGGCTCAGGTGCGACAGGTTCCGCCTTCGCCTGAGGATCACCGGCAGGCTTCGGCGCGACAGGTCCCGCTTTCGCCTGGTCTGCAGCCGGCTCCGGCGGCGCACCGGCCTGGTCCGCGGACGCCGCACTCTGACCGTTTCCACCGCCGGCGGCCGCCTGCTCGACGTCCCGCCGCATGACCCGCCCGGCGTCGCCGCTGCCGCGCACGCGGCTGAGATCGACGTCGCGATCTTCGGCCGCCTTCCGGGCTGCCGGCGTCGAGCGCGTCCGTTCGCTGCTCGCCCGGCTTCTGGATCCGGCATTTCCGCGTGCTTCGCTCATCGTCGCGGCTGACGGCTCGGACTCGCCGTCGGCCGGGCCGCAGCGCTGCCGCGTCCTCGACGACGCCCAGCACATCGCCGACCTTCACGTCGTCGCCATCCTTGCGGCCGATCTTGAGGACGCCTCCCTGCGGGGCCGCGACCTCGAGGTCAACTTTGTCCGTCTCGAGCTCGACGAGCGGGTCGCCGACCGACACGGCGTCCCCTTCCTTGCGGAGCCACTTCGCCACGCGCGCGTCCACGATGGACTCGCCGACTTCCGGGACGACTATGTTCGACGGCATGCAAAGTCCTCGGTCTGTGGTCTCAGGTCTCGCGTCTTTGGTCTTTGGTCTTCGTCTTGGGTTTCGGATCCCGAGTCCCGAGTCCCGAGTCCCGATACACGCCGCGTTTACCCCTTCGAGCCCGTCAGGGCGGCGTCGCGCTGGGCCTTGTCGGCCGTGCGGCTTCCTGTCTCCGGCGGCACGCCGAAGGCCTGGTCCACGAGCGCCTGCTGATTGAGCGCGTGGCGCGCGGCGGAGCCTTCGGCGGGGCTGGCGCTTCTGGGCCGCGCCACACGGCGGACCGTCCGGCCGCTTCCCACCTCCTGCAGGTGAGGACGGATGAACTCCCACGCGCCCATGTTCTCCGGCTCTTCCTGGACCCACACGATCTCGTCGGCCTTCGGGTAGGCGTCGAGCATCGCGCGCAGATCGCGCATCGGCACCGGATACAGCTGCTCCAGGCGGCAGATCGCGACTTCGGGTCGCGCCGCGCGGTGCTCGCTCGCGACGAGATCCACGTAGACCTTGCCCGAGCAGACGATGATGCGGCGCACGTCCGCGGCCCGGCCGAGCGCGTCCGTGTCGGGCAGCACCATGCGAAAGCGTCCCTCCGCCAGCTCGCGCGGCGTCGAGGCGACGGCCGGGTGGCGCAGCAGGCTCTTGGGCGTCAGCACGACGAGCGGCAGCGGATCGACCTGGAGAAGCGCCGCCTGGCGCCGCAGCAGGTGGAAGTACTGCGCCGCGGTCGTGCAGTTGGCGATGCGGATGTTGATGTCGGCGGCCAGCTGCAGGAAGCGCTCCGGACGCGCGCTGGCGTGGTCCGGGCCCTGCCCCTCGTGCGCGTGCGGCAGCAGCAGGACGAGCGACGGCCGCAGTCCCCACTTGCCGCGGGCCGAGACCAGGAACTCGTCGATCATCACCTGGGCGCCGTTGATGAAATCGCCGTACTGCGCTTCCCAGATGACCAGCCGCGCCGGCTCCTGGATGTTGTAGCCGGTACTCGAACCCGACGACCGCGTTTTCGGTGAGCGGGCTGTTGTGGATCTCGAACGCGGCGCGCGCCTGCGGCAGCGTCTGCAGCGGCACGTGCACCCGGCCGTTGTTGGCGTCGTGGAAGACCGCGTGCCGGTGGCTGAACGTGCCGCGCTCGACGTCCTCGCCCGTCAGGCGGATGCTGATCCCGTCGGCCAGTATCGAGGCGAGCGCCAGCTCCTCGGCGGCCGCCCAGTCCACCGTCCGCTCGTCTTCGGCGTCGAGGAGGTGGCCGCGTTTCTCCCGCGCGCGATCGAGCTTCCGGTGGACCGTGAACCCGGCCGGGAGCGCGAGCAGCGCGCCGTTGATCTCGCGCAGCCGATCGATCGGGACCGCGGTTTCCGCCTTGGCCGCCGCGCCGGGAGGGGCCGGCTCGGGCTGCGGCTCGATGAAGTCCCGCTCGGGCTTCAGCCCGTCCATGACGGCCTGCAGCTCCGCGACGTACTTGCGGGAGAGCTCCTCCGCCACGCCGTTCTTCGTCTCGCCGTGATCGACCAGCGTACGGGCCCAGATCTCGCGTACGGTCGGGTGCGACCCGATCTTCTGATACATCAGCGGCTGCGTGAAGGCCGGCTCGTCCCCCTCGTTGTGGCCGTAGCGGCGGTAGCCGATGAGGTCGATGATGAAATCGCGCTGGAACCGCTCGCGATACGCGATGGCGAGCCGCGCCGCTTCGACGCACGCTTCGGGATCGTCCGCATTGACGTGGACGATCGGGATCTTGAACCCGCGGGCCAACCCGCTCGCGTACGACGTGCTGTACTCGTCTTCGGGGCTCGTCGTGAACCCCAGCTGGTTGTTGACGATGATGTGGATCGTGCCGCCGGTCTGATAGCCGGGCAGCCGGCTGAGGTTCAGCGTCTCGGCGACCACGCCCTGACCGGGGAACGCCGCGTCGCCGTGGATCAGGATCGGCAGGCTGCGCGACGGGTCGAACACCGGCGCGCCCGGCGCGTCGACGACCGTTCCGGCGGCCCGCGCCATGCCCTCGACGATCGGATCGACCGCTTCGAGGTGGCTCGGGTTGGGCGGCATCGAGACGACCACGTCCAGCGCCTGGCCGCCCTTGATCGCGCGGTGGGCGCCGGCGTGATACTTCACGTCGCCGGTCCACGCCATGTCCTCCTGGAAGCCGCGCGAGGAGACCGGCTCCTTGAACTCGGCGAGAATCTGCGCATAGGGCTTGTTCAGCACGTGCGCCATCACGTTGAGCCGCCCGCGGTGGGCCATCCCGATGAGGATGTTGCGGATGCCGGACTCCGCGGCGTCGCCGATCACTTCATCGAGGATCGGCACGAGCATGTCGAGCCCTTCGATCGAGAAGCGGGTCTTGCCGGGAAACACCCGTTGCAGAAAGCGTTCGAACGCCTCGACCTGCGTGAGCCGCTCGAGCAGCGCGACGGGATTGATCGGATCCGCGGGCGCGCGGAACCGGCCGCCTTCGGCCGCGTTGCGGAGCCAATGCCGCTCCTCCGGCACGAACACGTGCGCGTAGTCGTAGCCGGTCGTCGAGCAGTAGATGCGCCGGAAGGCGTCGATCACCTCCAGCATGTTCGAGGCGGTGTCGCAGACCGGCGAGGTAATCAGGTTCGCGGGCAGGCGCCGGAGGTCGTCCTCGGTGACGCCGTTCGTCTCCGGGAGCAGCGACGGATCGCCGACAGGGATGCGGAGGCCGAGCGGATCGAGCTTCGCCGCCAGGTGGCCGTAGCGGCGGATCGACTGCGCGAGGTTGGCGGCGCCGACGATCGTCTGGAACGGGATCCCCTGCGCGGCGGGCGCCGGCTCCGGCGGAGGGGTCCAGTGCTCGAAGAGCGCACGCGTTTCCGCGTCGACCGACGCAGGGTCCTGGCGGTACTTTTCGTACAGCTCCAGGACGTAGCCGCGGTTGAGCCCGGTGAACTCCTGCCACCCTGCCATAGCCTTCCAATTATGCATGGACTAGGGGCCGTTCGCGAACCGGCAGGACGGGAAGCGGGAAGCGGCCTACCGCCCTGGCCGGCCTAAAGGCCGGCTCTACTCGTACCGCAGCGCCTCGATCGGATCGACCCGGCTGGCGCGGAACGCGGGCGCCCACGCGGCGACGAGCGCAACGGCGCCGAGCGTGGCGGCCACGGCGGCTATGGTCAGCGGATCGGCGGGTTGGACGCCGAACAGCAGCTGCGTCAGCGCGCGGCTCCCGGCGAGCAGCAGGCCGACGCCAATCGCCAGCCCCAACGCCGACAGCCGCAGCACCTGCCCGAGCACCAGCCACATGACGTCGCGCCGCTGCGCGCCGACGGCGAGCCGCACGCCCATCTCGTGCGTTCGCGCGCTGACGGAGTACGACATCACGCCGTAAATGCCGACGGCGGCCAGCAGGAGCGCGGCCGCCGCGAACGCGCCCAGCAGGATCGTCGAGACGCGCTGCTGGAACGTCCTGGCCGCCATCGCCTCTTCCATCGTCTGAATCGCGTAGACGGGCTGTTCCGGATCGAGCGACACGACCGCGGCCCGCACCGCCGGCAGCAGTGACGCCGCCGCACCGTCGCCGCGGACCAGCAGGAACAACTGGTTCCACTCGACCTGCTGACGCACCGGCATGAAGATCTCGGGCCGGATGGGCCGCGTCGGGCCGTCGTTCCTGAAATCCGCCACAACCCCGACGATCGTCGCGTAGGGCCGCCGGCGATCCGGGCTGCCGATCGCCACGCGCTGGCCGACCGGATCGGACCCGGGGAGGTACCGCGCCGCGAACGACTCGTTGACGAGGACGACCGGAGGCGCGTCGAGACGATCGGCGGGACTGAAGATGCGGCCGGCCCGCAGCGGCACGCGCAGCGTCTCGAGGTGGCTCGGCGTCGCGACGGTGATGACGCGCCGTCGGCAGCGTGGCGCCCGGCGGCTGGCCGCGCTCGAGGGCGAACTGCGTGTCGAGCGACCCCATCGACGGAAACTGCGACGCGGCGGACACCGCGCGGACGCCCGGCAGCGCGCCGACCCGCTCGACGAGCCGATCGAAGAACGCGCCGGCGGCATCGCCCGCGTATCGCTCGCGCGGCAGCGTCAGCCTCATCGTCAGCACGCCCCTCGGCTCGAAGCCGGGCTCGATGCGCTGCACGTTCAGGAAGCTGCGCAGCAACAGCCCCGCGCCGAGGAGGAGGACGACCGACAGCGCAATCTCCGCGACCACCAGGATCTGCCGGACGCGCCCGCCCGCGCGTCCCGCGCCGGCGCGGCCGTCCGCCTTCAGCGATTCGTGCGGATCGGTCCGCGCGGCGTGGAGCGACGGGAGGATGCCGACCAGCAGCCCGGTGGCAACCGCGAGCGCGACGCTCCAGAGCAGCACGCGTCCGGTGACGCCGGCTTGAAGATCGAGCATCGCAAGCTGCGCGGGGATCACCGCGGCCGACGCCTTCAAGCCGACGTGCGCGAGCAGGAGTCCTGCGGCCGCTCCGCCGAATGCGAGGAGGAGGCTCTCGGTCAGCAGGTGCCGGGCGAGACGCACGCGCCCGGCGCCGAGCGCAAGGCGCACGGCGAGCTCGCGCTGCCTCGTCGTCGAGCGCGCGAGAAACAGGTTCGTCAGGTTGGCGCACGCGATGAGAAGTACGAAGCCGACCGCGCCGAGGAGCATCAACGCTGCGGGGCGCACGTCCTGGAGCAGCGCCGCTGCCCACGGCGTCGCGGTCATCCGCCAGCCTTCGTACTCCTTGAACCGGCCGCGTTCCGCCTGGTCGGTCGCACCCGCGATGGCCGCCAGCTCCGCGTTCACCTGCTGGAGCGTGACGCCCGGAGCGAGACGCGCCAGCGTCGTGAACTGCCGGACGTTCCTCGGCACCTGCGAGGGATCGCCGCCCCACGGAATCCACAAATCCGTGCCGATGAGGACCAGCCCGCGCGGCATCACGCCGACGACCGACGCCGCCTCGCCGCCAATCCGGATTGCCCGCTTCAGGATGTCCGGATCGCCGCCGAAGCGGCTCTGCCAGAGGCGGTGACTGATGATCGCCACCCGCGGGCCGCCCGGCCCGAGCTCCTCACGCGTGAAGCCCCGGCCGAGCGCCGCCGGCATGCCGAGGACCGGCAGGGGATCGTCGAGCAAGAGCCCGGTGAACACGCGCTCGGGCACATCGCCCCCGGAGATGTTCCGGTTGCCGAGGTCGAACGCCGCGACGTGCGAGAAGGCGCGGCTCCCGCGGATGTCCGCGTATTCCGCCGGCGACATCGTCTCGACGTAGGTCGTGTCCGACGAGAACTTGGGAAAAGTGAGCCCGACGGCGACGAGACGATCCGGCTCGGGATACGGAAACGGGTGCAGGACGAAACCGTCCACGAGCCCGTAGATGAGGCTGTTGCCGCCGATGCCGATCGCCAGCGACAGCACCGCGATGGCCGTGAATCCCGGGCGGCGCGCGAACTGGCGCAGCGCGTAACGGACGTCCTGCAGCAACGTGTCCATTTCGGTCTACCTATCCGTTCTCGGTTCTCGGTCTCGGTTCTTGGTTCTTGGTCTCTTCGTTGTTCGTTCTTCGGGTCGTTCTTTCGTTTTCGTTCTACCGTTCGTTCCTGGGAAGATCGAGAGCCGGCCGACGACAACGGCCACGGTGGAACGATGAACTGAACGAAAGAACGGCGAACGGCGAACCGAGAACCAAGAACCAAGAACGGTTCAGTTCCTCGTTCCAAAACAGTAGAGAGAATTCAGCGTTCGGATGTAGATCCGGCCGTCGACCAGCGCCGGCGTCGCGTAGATGTTGTCCTGCAAATCGTTGATCGCGATCGCCTCGAGGCCGCCGCCGGGAGGCAGGACGATGACCTTGCCGTTCTCGCTGGCGATGTAGATCTTCCCGTCCCCCGCGACCGGCGACGCGTAGAACGTGTCGCTCGGCACCTTCAGCCGGCCCTGCTGAATCAGCTCTCCCGTCTCCGGCCTCAGCGTCGTCACGATGCCGCCGGCGTCGTTGACCATGTAGAGCGCATCCTTGTACAGGAGCGGCGATGGGAGCTGTGGAATGCCCCGCTGATACCTCCAGCGGACGGCCGTCGCCGTCATGTCGCCTTTGCCACCCAGCTTGATGGCGAGCATGCCGTTCTCGGAATCCGCCGCCGCCTTGTAGTAGTCCCACTCGTCGCGACTGAGGTGCTTGTCGCCGTCGAGATCCGTGTATGCCATCGACCGGCGCGCGTGGGTCGTCGGCATCTCGTCGGGCGACAGCTTCCCGTCCTTGTTCGCGTCGCTCGCCGGGAACACGTCCACCGTCGGCGCCACCGTCACCTTGGCGCCGGGCTGGTTCTCTGACGATCCGAACCCGTTGATGTAGAGCGTGTCGCCGGAGATCACCGGCGTCGACTTCATTTCGAACGACAGGCCGCCGGCCCACCAGAGCCGCGTCCCGTCGCGCGGATCGTACGCCGACAGCAGGAACGAGCCGGGGACGAGAATCTGCGCGCGGCCCCCCGGCGGGGTGTAGACGATCGGGGTCGAATGGCCGCTCCTGGCTTCGACACGGGGCGTGCGCCACCGCTCACGGCCGGTCGTCTTCTCGAAGGCCGCGATGAACGAGCCGGTGCTCTGATCGCACGTGAGCACGACGAGGTCGTCGACGACAATCGGAGACGCCCCCATCCCGTAGATGTTGTTGAAGGGACCCAGAGGCTTGCGCCACAGCTCGCGGCCGTTCACGTCGTAGGCCAGCAGCCCGTAGTCGGCGAAGAAGAAATACACGCGCTGGCCGTCCGTGGCAGCCGAGGCCGCGGCCGGATGATTGCGCTTGTCGAGCTTTTCCTTCCTGACGCGCGGCGCCTCGCGCTCCCACAGCACTTTCCCCGTCCGCCGATCCACCGCGAAGCTCACGAGCGTGTCCGCCCGGAACCCGGTCAGGAAGATCCGATTGCCGTGCACGATCGGCGAGGAGTATCCCTGCGGCAGGTCGGTTTTCCAGATCACGTTGCGGTCCGGCCCGAACTCGGTCGGGAGCGCCGTTGCCCTCCGAGAGGCCGGAGCCGTTCGGCCCGCGGAAGCGGGACCACTCTTCGGTGGCATCCGGCTTCAGCCGGACCCGATCGACGTCGCCCGGTTGGGCGGGAAGCAGTGCGAGGGCGAGCAGAATAAATCGAAGAGTCATCATCGGTCACCGGTTGGTTTCTACCACAGAGTTAGCGGAGTTAACGGTGGTGAAAACCTTCTGCTGTGTCTATTCCTCCAGAGGCTGGGGCGCCTCGGGCAGCGGCCACACGACCTTCGTGAACTGGCCGCGCTGCAGGAGCTCGCGGCCCTTGCCGCCGCGGCCCGTGACCTCGTACTTCGTGGTGCTGATCGTCTGTTCGGCGCCGCGGCTCGTTTCGACCGTCAGCAGATCGCGATCGCCCGTCGAGGCGACGAACCCCAGCACTTTGTCGGCGCCGGACGACAGCTTGATCAGGATCACTCCGCGGCCGGGGCCGGACAGGAAATTCACCTCGTCGGCCCGGCACAGGATCGCGCGCGCCTCCCGGGTAGCGGCTATCAGGATCTCGCCTCCCGTCACCCGCGACACGCCGACGAACTCCGCCTCCTTGGCCGCTTTCGCGTACCGCCGCCCGGCGCGCGTGCTCGGCTCGACGTAGGGCTCGAGGCTGAACCGCAGGCTGTAGCCGTCGCTCGACACGGCGACGGCGTGCACCGGCGGCTCCGCGCCTTCTTTTTTCGGCGTGATCTGCCCGGCGACGCGGGGGTCGAGGCTGAACGCCGCGACTATCCGCTCTCCGTCCTTCAGCTTGAAGAAGCGCTGAATCGGTTCGCCATACCCGGTCGAGGCCGGGATCTCGATAATCCGCGACGTATAGGCGGCGCCGAAGTTGCTGAAGAACACGACGGAGGATCGCGTGCTGCCCTGGAGCACCGCCATCACCGCGTCCCCTTCGCGGACGCGGGTCGACGCGACCTCCTTGACCTCCTTCTGCCGCTTCACCCATCCGTCGCGGGAGACGATGACGACGTTGTCCTCTTCGACGATGAAGTCCTCGGCGGTGTATTCCGACTCCCCGGCGTCGCTGGAGATGATCGTGCGCCGCGCATCGCCGTACTTCTTCTGAATCTCCTCGAGCTCGACGCGAACGATGTCCCACCGGCTTTGCTCGTCTTTGAGCAGCGTGTTGATCTGCCGGATGCGCCGGCGCTTGTCCTCGAGCTCCTTGCGGACGATCAGGATCTCGAGCCGGGCGAGGCGGTAGATCTTCAGCTCGAGGATCGCGTCGGCCTGATCGTCGTCGATCGGGAAGCGCTTGACGATCTGCTGCGCGGCGTCGGCCTTGCCATCGGATTTCCGCACGATCTTCAGGATCTCGTCCAGCGCGTCGAACACCTTCTCGAAGCCCTCGAGAATGTGCACGCGCTTGCGGAGCGAGGCGAGCTCGTGCTCCAGGCGCCGGGTGACGACGTCGAGCCGGAAGTGCAGGAAGTAGAACAGCATCTGGTGCAGATCCAGACGCTCCGGGCGCCCGACCTCGGGGTTGCCTTCCGTCGGCACCAGGCAGGTGAGGTTGACGATGAAGCTCGATTGCAGCGGCGTGTGCTTGAACAGGTACGCCATCACCATCTTCTCGTCGGCGTCCTTCTTCAGCTCCAGCGCGATGCGGACGTCGTCGGTCGACACATCCGTGACGTCCACGAGCGGAGGCAGCTTGCGGCTGATCGCGACGTCCGCGATGGCCCTCACGACCGCGGACTTGGTCATGGCGTAGGGAATGCTGGTGATGTAGATCGTCTTGCCGGAGCGGGTGACCGGGCCTTCTTCCCACGTGGCGCGCACGCGGACGGCGCCCGAGCCGGTCTTGTAGATTTCCTTCAGCTCCTCCGGCGAGTTCAGCATCTCGCCGCCGGTCGGAAAATCCGGCCCTTTCACGTAGCGGCACAGCTGCGCGCTGGTGAGGTCGGCGTTGTCGAGCAGCTTGATGAGCGCCGTGCAGATCTCGTTGAGATTGTGGGGCGGGATGTTGGTCGCCATGCCGACCGCGATCCCGGTCGCGCCGTTGATCAGCAGGTTCGGGATCCGCGACGGGAGCACCACGGGCTCGGTCCTGGTGCCGTCGTAGTTCGGGCGGAAGGGGACCGTCGTCTGCTCGATCTCGGTGAGGATCTCGTCGCTCAGGCGCGCGAGCCGGCATTCGGTGTAGCGCATCGCCGCCGCGCTGTCGCCGTCGAGCGAGCCGAAATTGCCGGAGCCGCTGATGAGCGGGTAGCGCAGCGAGAACGGCTGCGCCATGCGCACCAGCGTCTCGTAGAGCGCGGAGTCGCCGTGCGGATGGTAGTTGCCCATCACGTCCCCGACGACCTTCGCGCACTTGCGGTGCTTGGCGTCGGCGGTCAGGTTCTGCTGCCACATCGTGTAGAGGATGCGGCGCTGCACCGGTTTGAGGCCGTCGCGCACGTCGGGCAGCGCCCGGGAGGTGATGACCGACAGCGCGTAGTTCAGGTAGCGCGTCTGCGCCGCCTCGTGCAGCGCCACCGCTTCCGGCCCCGAATCGCCCGGCGGCGTCCCGCCGTCGATCACTTCGCCGTCGTCCCCGTCGAACAGCGTGCCGCCGCCCTTCTTTCCACGTTTTGCCAACCGGATGCCTCCGGGGGAAGGATAACAGACAGCCAATGCCAGAATGGCACCCGATAGAGACCCTGGACTGTGGAACTTTAGAACTTTGGAACTTTAGAACTTTAGAACTTTAGACATGCGCTATTTGCACCTCGATGTCTTCACCGATCGTCCCTTCGAAGGGAACCAGCTGGCGGTGTTCCCCGAGCCGCGCGGCCTGACGCCGGCGCAGATGCAGAGCATCGCGCGCGAGATGAACTTCTCGGAGTCCACGTTCATCTTCCCGCCCGAGGCGGGCGGCGACTTCCGGATGCGGATCTTCACGCCCAACGAGGAGCTGCCGATGGCCGGCCATCCCACAATCGGCAGCACGTTCGCGCTGGCGGCTGAAGGCGCGCTCGAACCGGGCCGGCCCGAGTTCGTCTTCGAGCTCGGCGTCGGGCCGACCCCCGTCTCGCTCGAATGGGGTGATGGCGGGCTGTCGTTCGCGTGGATGACGCAGCCGCCGCCGGCGTTCGGCGCGATCGTCGCGGACCGTGCGGGGTTTGCGGCTGCCGTCGGGCTCGACGAATCGGATCTCGCGGCAGGACTCCCGGTCCAGTCCGTATCGTGTGGCGTGCCGTTTCTCTTCGCACCGATGGCGTCGCGCCGCGCGGTGGACAGCGTCGCGATCGATCGGCGAGGGCTGGCGAAGAGCTGTGGGTCGGCGGGCCTCGGGGAGCTGCCCGTTTTCTTTTTCACGACGGAGAGCGCCAGCGGCCCGCGCGAGGAGAGCGAGTCTTCGAGCGCCGCAGCGCGAGCGCGTGGGGGTGGGGCCCCACGCGCACTAAAATTAGACGAGCCCGCGAAGGCCGGAACGACAGAGACCGTCTACAGCCGGATGCTGGCGCCTGCCTACGGCATTGCCGAAGATCCGGCGACCGGCGGCGCGAGCGGCCCGCTCGGCTGTTACCTGGTCCAGCACCTCGTGGTCAGCCCCGAGGCCGCGCGATCGATGCTCAGCCTGCAAGGCGTGGCGATGGGACGCCCGAGCCGGATTTACATTTCGATCGAGGGCCGTCCGGGCGCCTTCACGCGCGTCCGAGTCGGCGGACGGTCAGTGCTGGTGGGTCGCGGAGAGCTGCACCTCTGACGCTACGAGTCACTGAGATCGCTGGAGCGGACGCGGGTCACACGGAGCAACGGACGGACCGGAGACAATTTCGACTTTCTCCGATGCTCCAGAGACTCCAGTGACTCAGTGTTAGTCCGATGACTCCGATCTAGTGACTCGTCACGTCTTTCTCAGCCACCCACGTTGTCATCGCGCGCTGATCCTGCACGACGGTGGTCTTGATGGGATCGAGGAGCGCCCCGTCGAGCCGATCGGTCAAGTCGAGCAGCATCCGTTCGTCGACGAGGAATCGATCGCTGCCGTCCGGCAGGCGGTGCCGCCGCCCGGCAATCTGCCGCACGCGATTCTCGATGCCGATCGAGGACGCCAGGCGGCAGAAGAGCAAGCCGCGCGGGGCGAGCACACGCCACATGCTGGCGATCATCGCGTCGAACTGCGCCTCGTCCTCCGCAAAATGCAGGACCGCGCTGCTGATGACCACATCCGCGCACGCGTCGGGGAAGCTCATCGCCTCGACGGCCTCGACGCGGAAGTTGGCGCCGGGAAGGTGCGGCGCGAGGCGCGAGACCATCGCACGAACCGTTTCGACCGCGCCGGCGTCGCGATCGCACGCGGCGACGTCGAAGCCGTTCGAGAGCAGGTAGACGAGGTTGCGCCCGTCGCCGCAGCCGGCGTCGAGCACGCGCAGGCCGGGGGCGATCCGCCCGCGCAGCAGCTGGTCGAACAGATAGATGTCGATGGCGCCGAATTGATCTTTCAGCCTGGTCATACGAGCGGGTGACGGACGACGGCGCCGGTGAGCGTCTCGTTATCGAGTGACAGATACAGCTCGCGATCGTTGATCGAGACGCTGAACGCCATGCGCCGCTCCAGGCGCGACGCGAGCGCCGCGATCAACGGGCGGTCGATCGCGTAGAGCTCGATCGCCTCCGCCCGGTGCATGCGTTCCCCGGTCAGGTTCCGCAGCAGCTGCCCCACGTCCTTGTGCGTGTAGACCGCGACGCGCGGCGCCAGCTTCGACGCCTTGTGCAGCCGCGCCGCATCGGGCGAGCCGATGTCGATCCACGCGCGCAGCGCCCCGGTCAGGTCGCGAACCGCGATCGCCGGGTCGTTCGGATCGCACAGCCCGCGCGAGAACTCGATGCCCTCGGTGAACTCGAGCAGGTAGGCCAGCAGGCGCGCGAGCAGGTACTCCTCGGATTCGGACGGATGCCGCGCGACGCGCAGGGCCAGCGTTTCGTAGACACCTCGGTCGGAGTCGGCAAGCTCGACGTCGAAGTTGTACACCGTGGCGGTAAGGGACATCCGGGAGTCGTTCTTGGTTCTCGGTTCTTGGTCATTAGGTCGGTCGTCTTTCGTTCTCGTTCACCGAGGGTCGACGGATGGTCGTTGGACGGCCAAGACCCGAGACCAGGAGACACCAGAGACCAGAACCGAGAACCAAGAACGGTCCTTCCGGTCGCCGGGCCCGTCATCAGTTCCAGCTTCCTCTTCACGTCAATCAGCATCCTTTCAAGCCCGTCGCGCGCGCGGCGGGCGGCGACGACGCGGGCGAGCGGCGCGAGCAGGCCGCGCAGGGTATCGACGCGCGATCGGTTCAGATACGTGACGTAGCCGTACGCCGCGCCCTCCACCGGGATGAAGAGCGCCATCCCGAGCGACGACTCGAAGTAGTGGCTGGCAAACACCTGCTTCGAGCCGAAGACCACCGCGCCGTTGCGCCGCTGCAGCACCGAATGGCTGATGCTGATCGTCGGCTTCAGGCCGAACTTCTCGCGCGACCAGTAGAGAAAGCTCTCCGAACCTGCCGCCGGCGCGCGCGGAAACTCGTCGAGGTACCGGAACAGATCGGGTTGATATTCCGAGAGGAAGGCCGAGGGGCGCGCCAGGAGCTTGAACGCGGCGGCCCTCGGGGTCGTTCCGGCGCGATCGGCGTAGTCGGGGAGCGCCGCGCTGCCGCCCGTGAGGTAGGTCCGCGCTTCGTCCACGAGAAACTGCTGCACCGCGGCGGCCGCGGCCGGCGCTTCCGCGGGCGTTCCCCAGGGGATCGTGGTGCGGAAGCGGTTCATGGCCTCCGCCGGCAGCCGCAGGCTGCACGACCCGGGCTTGCAGGCGCGCATCGCCTCGCGATCGCCGGGGTCGAGGGCGAGCGGGGCCACGTCCTGGAGCGAGGGGGACGCCTGGAACCGCCCGATCTGGATGACGTACTCGCTGGCCTTGAAGCGCTCGATGTCGCGAACGCGGGCCGCAAAGACGTCCGCGGTACAGGTGACGCGAATCACCCCGAACGAGTTGATCTCGCGGCCGTCAAGCGAATCGAGTGTCTTGGTGAGCACCGCGCCGCGCTCGAGACGGCGCAAGTCGGCGTCCGAGGCCCGGACGTACTGCCGCAGGAAGGCAAGCGGGTCTGGCTGGACCGGTTGCGCCATGGCGGACACCGAGAGGGCGGCCAGGACGGCCGGCGACAGGAAGCTGCGTCGACGCACTGTTCGTGATCATGCCCCGTTCCAGCCGAAACCGCTACTCGGAAAGGCGACAACCGTGTCGTTTGGTTTACTTTACCGACAAAATGTGTTCTCTTGATCCCCTCTCTTGCCATTCTGGCGCCGGTTGCCCCCCCCGGGGGGTGGCGGGAGGTCGGCGCCGCCGCGGCTTTGAAATCTGGAGGAGGCACCATGCTGGGAAGCTTGCGCCACATCTTGAGTGGCGCCTTGATCGTTTGTTCCATCGCGGCAACCGCCGGCGCCCAGGATCCCCGAGGGTCCATCACGGGCCGTATCACCGACAGCTCGGGCGGCCGCATGCCGGGCGCAACCGTCACCGCGACCAACATCGAGACCAACGTACCGTCGGCGACCACCACGAACGGTGAGGGGGATTACAGCATCCTCTACCTCACGCCGGGCATGTACACGCTCAGCGTGGAGCTCTCCGGTTTCAAGAAAATGTCCCGCGAAGGCCTGCAGGTCCGGATCGGCGACCGCCTCGCGGTCGACGGCGTGCTCGAGGTCGGCCGGATGGAAGAGACCGTCACGGTCACGGCCGAATCGCCGCTGCTCGACACACGAAGCGGCTCGGCCGGCCAGGTCATCGACGAGAAGGCGATCTCGCTGATGCCCCTGTCGGACGGCAACCCGTTCGTCCTCTCCCGCCTCGTCCCCGGCGTCGCCTACAACGGCGATCTGAAGTTCTCCCGGCCGTTCGACAACGGCGGCACCTCGGCCATCGTTGCCGACGGTGCGACCGGCGGCAACGAGTTCACGCTCGACGGATCGCCCAACATGGCCAGCGGCCGCCGCGTCGCGTTCGTGCCGCCCGCGGGCGCCGTGTCGGAGTTCAAGGTCTCGACGGCGAGCTTCGACGCGGGTGAAGGCCACACGGCGGGCGCCAGCGTGAACGTGACGCTGAAGAGCGGCACCAACCGCATCCGCGGGGAAGCCTACGAGTACTTCCGGCGCGACTGGCTCTCGGCGACCGACTTCTTCGTCAAGAAGGCCGGCGCGGAGAAGCCCAAGGTCACCTACGATCGCCCCGGCTTCTCGCTCGGCGGCCCCGTAATCCGCAACCGGACGTTCGCGTTCGGCGCGGTCGAGTGGCTCTACGACGAGTTCCCCGAGCCCGGACCGCGGACGGTGCCCTCGGAGGCGATGCGGAGGGGGGATTTTTCGGAGCTGCTGGCGCAGAACATCCTGATCTACGATCCGAACACCGCGCAGCAAGTCGGCAACCGCGTCGTCCGGACGCCGTTCCCCGGCAACATCATCCCGACCAGTCGCCTCAGCCCGATCGCGCAGCAGCTGCAGAAGTATTACCCGCTGCCGAACCAGGCGGGCAACCTCGGGACCAACAATTACTTTTCCACCAACCCGCGGACGGACGATTTCTATTCGATCTCGACCCGCGTCGATCATCGCCTCACCGACAAGCAGCAGGTGTTCGTGCGCTACACGCGGAACAACCGCAAGGAAGCGCGCGGCGCGTACTTCGGCGAGGTGAACGGCATCGTGCCGACCGGCAACTTCCTTTTCCGGATCAACGACGGCGTGACGGCTGACCACGTCTACACGATCAGCTCGAAATCCGTCCTCGACGTCCGCGCCGGCTGGCAGCGCTTCCAGGAGCCGAGCGTCCGGCAGCACGAAGGGCTGGTCGACCCGGCCACGCTCGGGTTCACGCCGAACGTCGTCGCCCTTTTCGGCGGAGCGCAATACTTTCCGGTCGTCGACGTCGGCGGCTTCGCGCAGCTCGGCGACAACCTCGCCGGCTCGACGACGCACAGCATCTACTCGTTCCAGCCGACGCTGACCCGCATCATGGGCAGCCACGCCGTACGCGTGGGCTACGACGGGCGGCTGTACAAGGAAGCCGCCGCCAACCTCAACCGCGCGGGCGGCGACTACATTTTCCGCGGAGACTACACGAGGCCCCAGGACAATTCGACCATCCTGTTCGGGCAGTCGTACGCCAGTTTCCTTCTCGGGCAGCCGACGGGCGGAAGCATCGACCGCACCGGCGAGCGGCTGAACCACACGATGTACCACGGAGCGTTCGTTCAAGACGACTGGAAGGTCTCGGACCGTCTCACCGTCAACCTCGGGCTCCGTTACGAGTACCGAGGGGTCGACGACGGAAGTCGACAACCGGAACGTGAACGGATTCGACCCGAATGCGTCCCTCGCCATCACGGCGGCGGCGAAAGCGGCTTACGCGGCCAACCCGATCGCACAGCTGCCGGCGTCGGCGTTCAACCCGATCGGCGGGCTGCAGTTCGCATCGGACAGCCGACCCGGCTTCTGGAACCCGGACGGGAACAACTTCGAGCCGCGCGTCGGGTTCGCGTACCAGTTGAACTCGAAAACCGTGCTGCGCGGCGGCCTCGGCGTCTACGCAGTGCCGTTCATCATCAGCGGAGTCGTGCAGCACGGCTTCTCGCAGAACACTGAGCTCAACGAGTCGGACAACCTGGGGCTGACGTTCAGGGCGAACCTGGCGAATCCCTATCCCGCCGGCGTCCTCACCCCCGCGGGCGCGTCCCTGGGGGTTAACACGTTCCTTGGTCAGGGCATCGGCCGGTTCGCGCCGAGCAACCTCAGGAACGGTGAGAACGCGCGCTATCTCATCAATATCCAGCGCGAGCTTCCGGGCCAGTGGCTGTTCGAGGCCGGGTACACCGGCAGCCGGGGTTGGGACATCACGACCGACCTGGATCTGAATCCGCTCCCGGCGCAGTACCTCTCGACCAGCCCGGTCCGCGACCAGGCCAACATCGACTTGCTCGCGCAGCTCGTGGCCAACCCGTTCGCCGGGCTGGTGCCCGGGGTAGCGCTTAACAACGCGATGGTGGCGCGATCGCAGTTGCTGCGGCCGTTTCCGCAGTTCACCGGGGTGACCACCAATGCGAGCGACGGCTCGACCTCCTACAACTCGTTCCAGACGAAGCTCGAGCACCGGTTCTCGAAGGGCTACCAGCTGCTCGTCGGCTACACGCTGTCGAGGTTCCGCGAGCGCGTGTCGCGGTTGAACGCGACCGACACGGAGTTCGAAGACCGGCTGGCGGGGGCCGACACGCCGCACCGGCTGTCGATCATGAGCATCTACGAGCTCCCGTTCGGCAACGGGCGCCGTTTCGGGAGCAACGCCGGCCGGCTGGTCGACGGGCTCATCGGCGGATGGAGCTTCCAGGCCATCGGCCAGTTCCAGAGCGGGTTCCCGATCGATTTCGGGAACCGCTACTTCAACGGAGATCCCACCCAGCTGAAGGCGAAGTACTCGACCAACACGGACGTGCCGGTGTTCGACGTCAGCGGGTTCTACTTCCACGACGCGGCGGTGCAGACCAACGGCGTGGACGACCCGGTCAAGCAGCGCGCGGATCAGCGCATCCGGCTCGACAACAACGTCCGCACCTTCCCGTCGCGCTTCAACGGCGTCCGCGGTCCGCTGCTCAAGACGTGGGACATCTCGTTCGTCAAGTCGGTCCGGCTCGCCGGAAGCGTCCGGGCCCAGTTCAACATCGAGTTCCTGAACGCGTTCAACCAGACGTATTTCAACAACGCGAACACGGACCCGACCAACGTCAACTTCGGCAAGGTCACGACGCAGAACAACCTGCCGCGCGACATCCAGCTCGCGTTCAAGATCACGTTCTGATCGGAATGAGGAGTTAGCGGAGGGACTTCGGCCGACCTGAAGGTTCGGCACTACACACTGGGTGTAGTGCTGGCCTTCAGGCCAGCCCCGCTCAGGTGCCCCGGACGGCCAGCATGACGTCCGCGAGCGCCTGGTGAAGGGTCTTGGCGCTGACGGGTTTGGCCACATACCCGTCCATGCCGGATGCCAGGCAGCGTTCGCGATCGCCCCGCATCGCGTGCGCCGTCATCGCGACGATCGGCACGCGCATGCCGGTCGTCAGCTCCCGCGCGCGGATGGCCGCTGTCGCGTCGAGCCCATTCATCTCCGGCATCTGCACGTCCATCAGAATCACGTCGAACGCGGTCGCCGCGGCGGCGGCAACGGCGGCCCGGCCGTCGACGACGACCGTCACCACGTGGCCACTGCGCTCGAGCAGCGAGACCGCGACCCGCTGATTGATCCGGTTGTCCTCGGCCAGCAGAATGCGGAGCGACGGCAGGGGCGCAACGTCCGCCTGGGCCACGCCGCAGTCCTGTCCCGCCGCCACGACGCCGACGCGAACGGTGAAGTGGAAGGTGCTCCCGCGGCCTTCCGCGCTGTCGACCGAGAGCCGTCCGCCCATCGCTTCGACGAGCCGGCTCGAGATGCTCAAGCCGAGTCCGGTCCCCCCGTACTTCCGCGTCGTCGACCCGTCGGCCTGCTTGAAGGCTTCGAAGATGTGCGGGTGCTGTTCGGCCGGAATCCCGATGCCGGTGTCCTGCACCTCGAATCGAAGGACCGCGTCGGGCCCGGACGCAGGGCCCTCGAGCGACACGCGCAGGGTGATGTCCCCGTGGTCCGTGAACTTGAGCGCATTGCCGAGCAGATTCGTCAGCACCTGTGCGACGCGGTGCGCGTCGGCGACGACGCATCTCGGGACGTCGGACGCGACGTCGAACCCGAGCCGCAGGCCTTTCTGGCGGGCGCGCACCGCGAGGCTCTTGATCGTCGTGCCGATGCTCTCGCGAAGGTCGAATTCCCGTGGATCGAACGTGATTTCCCCCGCCTCGATCTTGGAGAAGTCCAGCACGTCGTTGACGACCGTCAACAGGGTGTCGGCCGAGCTCCTGGCCATCTCGAGGTACTCGCGCTGCGCCGGTTGGAGGTCGGTGGCGAGCACGAGATCGGTCATGCCCAGGACGCCGTTCATCGGTGTGCGGATCTCGTGGCTCATGTTGGCGAGGAACGCGCTCTTCGCCTGCGTGGCGGCCTCCGCCGCTTCCTTGGCCCTCTGCATCTCGATGGCCGCCTGCTTCTGCAGCGTGATGTCCGTCGCCACACCCAGCAGCTGCTCGACTGTTCCGTCCGGCAAGACGATGGGAATCTTCGTGACCTGCAGCCAGTGCAGGTTCCCGTGCCGGTCGGTAAACGGTTCTTCGGGGATGAACTTCGCCGTCCTGGAATCGATGACTTCCAGATCGTCCAGACGGTACTGCTCCACTTCCTTTTCCTGATTGTTGACCTCGGCGTCGGTGCGGCCGATCAACTCGCCAACGGTCGTGCCGAGGGCACTCGCCAGCGCCTCGTTGGCGAGCGTGAAACGCCCGGACCTCTCCTTGGCGAAGATGTAGCTGGGGTTGAGATCGATGACCGTGCGGAGGAACGTGCGCTGCCGTTGCACCTCGCCTGTCCGCTCGTCGACGAGGAGTGCGAGCTCCCGTTCGCGAGCCCGCAGGCTGCGAACGCGCTGGCGGTGCAGGCCGAAGATCAGCCCGACTACGCCGAGCATGGAGACGGCAGAGAACCAGGTCGTCTGATAGAAGTGCGGCGCGAGACGGATGACCCGATGGGCGCCCGCTTCGTTCCACACACCTTCGCTGTTGGCGGCCTTGACGTGGAACGTATACCGGCCGGGCGCGATGTTGCTGTAGTTCGCGGCGCGCCGGCCGCCGGCGTCTACCCAGTCCGGGTCGTGCCCTTCCAGCTTGTACTTGAACCGGATTTTCTCGGACGCCAGGAAGCTCACCCCGCTATAGCGGAACGCCAGATCTCCCCGGCCAGGAACCGCGTCGGCGATCTGGTTCGACTGGAAAGTCCGCCCGTCGATCGTCACGTCTTCGATGTGCACGGGGGGCGGCAACCCATTCCGGGACAGGCGTTGGGGATCGACCACGCTGAGGCCCCCCACCATGCCAAACCAGAGGCGGCCGTCGCGGGCTCTGTACCCTTCCGGGGTGTGGCCGATGGTGCCGACCGAGCTGGCCAGTCCGTGCTCGAGACCGTAGACGGCCGAAGACACCGCGGCGATCTTGCCGTCGGCGAAGTCGTTGAGCTGCTGCTTCTGCACACGGAAGATACCCTTGCTGCAGCTCATCCAGATGTATCCGTGATTGTCCTCGATCAGGGCGTACACGAAGCTGGAGGTACAGTCCGTCGTTGGCCGTGTAGGTCGTGAACCTGCCGTCTTTGAATCGGCTCAGGCCCTGGCGTGTCGCGATCCAGAACGTGTTGTCGCGATCGAGGAGGAGCCCGGACACGCTGTTGTTCGCGAGGCCGTCCTTTTCCGTGTAGGCCGTGAAACGTCCGTTCTCGAACCGGTTCAAGCCGCGGCCGCGGGTGCCTATCCAGAGCACGCCGTCCGGGCCTTCCGCGATTGCCCTCAGGACGTTGCTGGATAGGCCGTCCTTGACGGTGTAGGTGGTCGCGCGATGGTCCCGAAATGCGGTCAGTCCTTCGGCGTTGGTGCCGACCCAGATCGTGCCGGCTCGATCCTCGTAGACGGCGCGGGCGGATACGGCAGCGCCGTGTTCGTTCTTCACCTCTGTAAACCGGGGCGCGCATCGGCGGCCGTCGCACTCGACCGGCCGTGTCGACCGGAACAGGTGCTTGTGCGTTCCGACCCACAGGTAGCCGGCCCGATCCTCGGCGAGCGCCAGGACCAGGTCGGCAGGAAGACCGTTTCCGGCGGCGAAGGCCACGAACCGGCCATTCACCAGCGCACTGAGCCCCTTGCTGGTGCCAATCCACACGGTCCCGTTCCGTCCTTCGAGCACCGAGGCGACGTAGTCGTCGACCAGGCCATCCGTCGCGGTGTAAGTGGTGAAGTCTCCCCGCCGCATCTGGAAGAGACCGAGATTCCGGGAACCCAGCCAGAACGCTCCCTCGCGATCCCTGCAGAACGCCAACAGTTCGGCGGACGCACTGCCATTGCCGACGTTGTACGGCGTGAATGTTTCGTGCTCGTACTTGACGAGGCCCCTGGCGGTGCCAATCCACACAACGCCGCCTGCATCCTGGTTGACGAAGCGAATCTTGCTCGAAGACAGACCCTCCGCGGCCGTGTACCGCGTGGACTTTCCGTCCTTCACACGGTGCAGTCCATCAAACGTACCAACCCATAGGTTCTGCCCGCGATCGCGATAGATGGCCGAGATTTCACCCTGCGGCGCCGGTCCTTCGAGGTGTTCCGTGAAGAACCGCCCGTCCCTGAATCGGATGAGTGTCCCCCGTATCGTGCCGATCCACAGAGTGCCATCGGAGTCGGCGTGCAACGCCCGGATACTCTGGTCGTCACGATCGTCCTGGTTCGGGTGGCTTGTGAATCGGCCGTCCTTGAAGCGGCTCAGCCCGCGATCGGTGCCGATCCAGATCGCGCCGTCGTAGTCCTTGTGGAGCGTGGCGACGAAGTTCCCGATCAGGCCGTCGGCGGTCGTGTACCCGAAAAGACGCCGTCCTTGAGTCTCGCCAGTCCGCCCCCGTAGGTGCCGATCCACAGGCTGCCATCGTCGCCTTCAGCGAGTGCCCAGATCTCGCTCTCTTTCAGTTGCGGCGTGTTGCGATCGTCGAACGTGGTAAAGCGCACGCCATCGAAGCGCGACAGTCCGGCTTTCGTGCCGATCCACAGGTAGCCGTCGCGTGTCTGAAGCAGGCTGAGGACAGAATTCTGCGGGAGGCCCTGAGGCTGCCGCCACCTCTCGACAACGTCCCACGCGGGGCCTGCTCTGAGCGGGCGACTGGGATTACGAGAGTCGAAGGGGCCGTCCGTCTGCGCCTGACCCGGGACGGGGATCAGAAGCAGGACGGCCGTCAGGCGCACGGCGAGCCCGATTCGCCCTCGGAGAACTGTCTTCATGTTTATCTACTGCCGGGCTCGCCGACTGTGCGTGTACGCACGTCAGGACCGCTCACGCGCACGTAAGCCAGGCCAAAATCGTGTGATATGGAGTTCGTTCAGCTGAGCACGCAAGCGAGGTACCCGGCGAGCGGGCGTGAAGCAACGTCAGAGTTGGGGAAAACCCTGTTAGTTTGGGTCAAAACGGGGCGGGAATGGGGTGGGCGGCTCTGTCGCCATCCGTGCGAATCCGCACACCCGGCAGCTTGGTGCGGGACTGAGGGCACGGACCGGGTTATAGTGCTGCCGCTCAATGCTTTGTCCTGTGAACAAGGGGGAAACGTGCGCCCAATGCTGATTCTTGCTCTCTGGGTGGTCGGCCTCGCCGTGCCATCCTCTTACGGAACCGGGATCCGGGACTCGGGAGCCGGGATCCGAGAACGAACGGTCATGACGATGCCCACGCAATCCCAACCTCAGAGTGCTCCCCGCATCGAGCGGCTCGATCCGGCGCTCGATCGCCTGATCGCCCCGGACGCGAAGATCGAGACCCTCGGGGAGGGCTACGACTGGACCGAGGGACCGGTCTGGGTCAAGAACGGCGGCTACCTGCTGTTCTCGGACATCCCGAAGAACATCGTGCACAAGTGGAAGCAGGGCGAAGGCGTGCGTCCGTACTTGCAGCCCTCGGGATACACCGGGAAGGAGCCGCGCGGCGGCGAGACGGGATCCAACGGCTTGATCATCGACGCGCAGGGGCGTCTCGTGCTCTGCCAGCACGGCGACCGGCGCATGGCGCGCATGGACGCGCCGCTCGACAACCCGAAGCCCCAGTTCACGACGCTGGCGGATCGGTTCGAGGGGAAACGCTTGAACAGCCCCAACGACGCCGTGTTCCGCCGCAACGGCGATCTCTATTTCACCGATCCGGCGTACGGGATGGAGAAGCAGTGGGAGGACCCGAAGCGGGAGATCCCGTTTGCGGGCGTCTACCGCCGCACGGCCTCCGGCGAGGTCACGCTGATGACGAAGGACATGACGCGCCCGAACGGTCTCGCGTTCTCGGCGGACGAGAAGCGCATCTACGTCGCGCAGTCCGATCCGAAGTCGGCGATCTGGCGTGTGTTCGACATGAAGGGCGACGGCACGTTCGGTGAGGGGCGCCTGCTCCTCGACGTGACCGCGATGGTCGGGCCGGCGCGGCCCGGGCTCCCCGACGGCCTCAAGATCGACACCGACGGCAACCTGTTCGCCACGGGACCCGGCGGCGTGCTGGTGATCTCGCCGGCCGGCAAGCACCTCGGCACCATCGTCACGGGCCAGGCCACGTCCAACGTCGCGTTCGGCGACGACGGGCGCACCCTCTACATCACCGCGGACATGTTTCTGATGCGCGTGAAGCTGAAGGCGAAGGGGTTGGGGTTCTAGGGAACTCGCGGTCGATAACTCCCAAACCGCCAATCCCAACTCCCAAAATGTCGGTGAAACGCAGCGCTTCACCCGCTCATCCGGGAGCTTGGGAATTGGTGGCGTTTGATTGACAGTTTACTCTGTCTTCGCGACCGCTTCCTTCGCGAAGGCGCGCGACGCCTCCTCGATTTTCTCGGGCGCCGGAGCGCTGCTGAGGATCAGGACGCGGTAGCGGAAGGTCTTCGACTGGCCCGGCTCGAGCGTCAGGTTGAACTCTTTGTTCGCCGGCGCCGAACTCTTTGTCGCCGAGCGGATTGGCGGCGAACAGGCCGTAGCCGCGCGCGTGCCAGTGGGTGGGGTATCCGGGATTCGACGGGTGATCCAGGATCGCCATGGTGACCGGCTCGGACTCGACGGTCCCGCCGAGCAGCACCCAGCGCCCGCGCGTGCTCCAGACCGCATCACCCTTCAGCCCTTCGCTGCTGACGTAGAGGCCGCTGACGCCGACGTTGTTCACGGCGCGCGGCGCGGGCTTGCCGGTCGCGTCCGTGTAGACATCGGGTCTTTCGGCGGGCTGCTCGAGGGCGCGCGCCACGCGGATGCCGAGGAAGCCTTCCTTGCTGTCTTGAAACACCACCTTGTCGGCGAGCGCCGTCAGGGTCGTCGTGCGATCGATCGTGCGTGAATCGGCGGTGCCGCGGAAGACGTAGCGCGTCTGCTCGCGGAGAAGCGTCTTGCCGTCCGGCGTCACCCAGTCGGCTTCGACGGCCAGCTCCCCTCGATCGGCGCCACCCTTCGCTTCGACGACGCGGCGGTGGAAGATCGTGCCCATCTTCGGCGGCCCGATCGGCCGGAAGCTCTGCGGAGTTGTTCCAGAAGTCCAGCCCGTTCACGTTGCCGTGATTCAGCCACAGCCCGACGTGGTGGGGATGGTCGACGCGCTCGTTGGGCCGCGTCTCGAGCGGATAGCCGCGCGTGACGAGCGTGCCCTTCGCCGTCCGCAGCGGAAACAGCGACGGCTTCTTCAGCGTCGTCGGATAGATGTACGACGTGAACGGCTTGCCGTCGATGATCACATCGACGCGGCGGCCCGCCTCGTCGGGAACCACCTGGACACGCGCCGTCTGCGCTCCGCTGGTGACGAGCAGGGAGACACAGAGGATCGAGGCAACTGCAAGAGCTCGCATGAATCTATTCCTTCCTTCACATGGTGCTTTTGTGGTGATTCGGCGTGCCCGCGGCGTGGGTTTGGCGTACCGTTGGTTTAGAGCTAAAGTTTGTATCACTTCTGGAGTACCCATGTCACTACGAACAGCGTGTGTTGCCGTGCTCATCGCCGCCACCTCTGCGGCCGTCCAAACGGCCGGGGCGCAGAACGGGGCCGCGAACCGCCTCACCCCCGAGGAGCAGAAAGCGGGCTGGACGCTGCTCTTCGACGGGCATTCGCTCGACGGCTGGCGCGGCTACAACAAGCCTGACGCGGCCGGATCCCGCTGGAAAGTCGAGGACGGGTTCCTCACGCTGCCGCCCGACGGGACCGGCACCGGCAAGCCGGGCGACATCATCTCGAAGGCCACGTTCCAGGAGTTCGAGCTGTCGTTCGAGTGGCGGGTCGAGAAGGGCGGCAACAGCGGCGTCAAGTACTTCGTCCTCGAAGATCGGAGCTCGGCCATCGGGCACGAGTATCAGCTGATCGACGACGCGGGGCACGCCGATGCGAAGGTCGGACCGCACCGCCAGACCGCGGCGTTCTACGACGTGCTCCCGGCGGCCGACCGCCCCGTCAAACCGGCCGGGGAGATCAACACCACGCGCATTGTCGTCCGCGGCAAGAACGTCGAGCACTGGCTGAACGGAAAGCGCGTCCTCCAGTACGAGCTCGACAGCCCGGCGGTCCGCGCCGCCATCGCGAAGAGCAAGTTCAAGGACGTCGAGCGCTTCGGCAAGCCGCAGAACGGCCACATCCTCCTGCAGGACCACGGCGACCAGGTGTGGTACCGCAACATCAAGATCCGCAAGCTGTGATTCGCGTCGGACTGCTCGGCGCCGGCAACATCAGCGACACGCACGCGCGCGCCGCGAAAGCGATCCCGGGTGTCGAGATCGCGGCGGTGTGCGGGACGAACCGCGAGAAGGCGGAGCGCCTCGCGGCCACGTACGGCGGCACGGCCTACGCCGACGTCGGGCGCTTCCTCGATCACCGTCCGCTCGACGTCGTGGCGATCGGCAGCCCGTCAGGTCTTCACGCGGAACAGACGATCGCGGCGATCCGGCGCGGCCTCCACGTCATCGCGGAAAAGCCGCTGGACGTCACGACCGCGAAGGTGGATGCCGTCATCGCCGAGGCGGATCGCCAGGGAGTCAAGGTCGGCGTGTTCTTTCAGGATCGCCTCAAGCCCGACATCGCGACGATGAAGACGATGATCGCGGGGGGGCGCGTGGGCTCGCCGATCTTCGCGGCGGGGCGCGTGCGGTGGTTCCGTCCGCCCGAGTACTACGCGGCCTCGCGCTGGCGGGGCACGTGGGCGCTCGACGGCGGCGGCGCGCTGATGAATCAGGGCATCCACACGGTCGATCTGCTGCACTGGCTGTTCGGCCCCGTGGCGCAGGTGGCCGCGCGGACGGCGACGCGGCTGCATTCGATCGAGGTCGAAGACACGGCCGCGGCGGTCATCGAGTTCGCCAGCGGCGCGCTCGGCGTGCTCGAAGCGACGACTTCGTCGTATCCCGGCTACGCGCGCCGGCTCGACGTCAGCGGGTCCGAGGGCACGCTCGTGCTCGAGGGGGACCGGCTCGTCGGCATCGATCTGCGGAATCAGGCCGAGCACGCGGCCGCCGCCGACAAGAGCCCCGAGAACGCGTCGTCGCCGACGGTCAGCGACAGCGTCCCGCACCAGCGCGTGTTCGAGGATTTCCTCGGCGCCCTCGAGACGGGGCGGGCGCCGGCCTGCGACGCGCGAGAGGCGCGGCACAGCGTCGCGATCGTGGAAGCGATCTACCGGTCCGCGCGCAGCGGACAATTCGAACGGCCGTAAAGAACAGGAGATCAGGAGTTCAGGAGACTCTTTTGGGTTTTCTCCTGATCTTCTGACCTCCTGTTCAGTCTCTTGATCTCCCACCCTACCTGACGAACAGCATCTCCCGATACGTCGGCAGCGGCCAGACGTCGTGCGGGACGACGCACTCGAGGTTGTCGCCGGTTTCGCGCAGCGCGACCATGGCGGGCACGACCTTGTCGCGGAAGTACTTGCCGTGCTTCTCCGGGCTGTCGCCCGCCTCGTGTTCCAGCAGGTGCTGGAGCTTGTCGACGCGCACCTTGAACTCGTCGGTCAGCCGGCTCAGTTCATCGAGCGACCTGCGGGTTTCCTTCGCCGAGGCGCCGGCGGCCTTGACGGCCGCCACGGTCGTCGCGAGCGCCCCCTGGTACTTATACCCGGCGGGCAGGATGTAGCGGTTGCCCATCAGCACCATCAGCTGCGCTTCGATGTTGATGGTCTTGTTGTACTGCTCGAGCGCGACGTCGTAGCGCGCGCGCAGCTCGCGCTCGTTCAGCACGGCGTACTTCTCGAAGGCCTTCACGACGTCGGGCTTCATCAGCTCCGGGTAGGCGTCGACCGACGTCTTGAGGTTGAGGAGCCCGCGCTTGGCCGCGTCCGTCTGCCACTCGTCCGCGTAGTTGTTGCCGTTGAAGATGATGCGCTTGTTGTCCTTCATCATCTTCGTGAGCAGCGCCTTCAGGACCGCGGGGAGCTTCTTGCCTTCCTTGAGCCCCTTGTCGAGCTCCGTCGCGACGTAGTCGAGCGCCTCGGTGACCGCCACGTTCAGCGCGATGTTCGGGAACGCGATGCTCTGGTTGGCCGAGACCGCGCGGAACTCGAACTTGTTGCCGGTGAAGGCAAAGGGACTGGTGCGGTTGCGATCGCCCGCGTCGCGAGGGAGCTTGGGCAGCACCGACACGCCGGTGTCGAGGAGGCCGCCGCTCTTGGTCGTCTTCGCGTCGCCCTTCTCGATCTGGCCGAAGATGTCGGTCAGCATGTCGCCGAGGAAGATCGAGAGGATCGCCGGCGGCGCCTCGTTCGCGCCGAGGCGGTGATCGTTGCCGGCGCTCGCGATGCTGAAGCGGAGCAGCCCCTGGAACTTGTTCACCGCGCGGAGCACGGCCGCGCAGAAGACCAGGAACTGGATGTTCTCGTGCGGCGTCTCGCCCGGGTTGAGCAGGTTGTTGCCGAGATCGTCGCTGATGCTCCAGTTCAGGTGCTTGCCGGAGCCGTTCACGCCGGCGAACGGCTTCTCGTGCAGCAGGCAGGCGAGCCCGTATTTCGGCGCGATCCGCCGCATGAACTCCATCGTCATCATCTGATGATCGGTGGCCACGTTGGCGTTCTCGAAGATCGGGGCGACTTCGGTACTGGGCCGGCGCGACCTCGTTGTGCCGGGTCTTCACCGGCACGCCCACGCGGTACAGCTCCCGCTCGACGTCCTGCATGAACCCCAGCACGCGCTCGGAGATGGAGCCGAAGTAGTGGTCCTCCATCTCCTGCCCCTTCGGGGGCTTGGCGCCGAAGAGCGTGCGTCCCGCGTTGATGAGGTCGGGACGGTTGAAATAGAACTGCTGATCGATCAGGAAGTACTCCTGCTCGGGTCCGCACGTCGCGTGGACGCGCTGGGCCTTCGACCCGAACAGCCGCAGGATGCGGACGGCCTGCTTCGAGAGCGACTCCATCGAGCGCAGCAGCGGCGTCTTCTTGTCGAGCGCTTCCCCGGTCCAGCTCACGAACGCCGTCGGGATCACGAGCGTGGTGCCGTTGGGCGTGACGAGCAGCCACGGCGGGCTGGTCGGGTCCCACGCCGTGTAGCCGCGCGCCTCGAAGGTCGAACGCATGCCGCCCGACGGGAAGCTCGAGGCATCCGGCTCGCCCTTGATCAGCTCCTTGCCGCTGAACTCGGCGACGGCGCGCCCGTCGGCCGTCGGCGAGAGGAAGGAGTCGTGCTTCTCGGCGGTGATGCCGGTCATCGGCTGGAACCAGTGCGTGTAGTGCGTGGCGCCGTGCTCGACGGCCCAGTCCTTCAGCGCGCTGGCGATGACGTCGGCGACCGACGCGTCGAGCGACTCGCCCTGCGCGACGGCGCGCCGGAGCGCGCGATACACGTCCTTCGGCAGCCGGGCGCGCTGGGCTTCGTCGTTGAACGTCAGCGACCCGAATTCGTCGGTCATTTTCTTTGCGGCCGCGGTGGTCACCCGCTGACCCTGCGTGGCACTCCAGTTACTGATGCTTTTGATGGCGTCGCCTGATGAAGCGGAACCCATTACGGTGTGTCCTTTCCTTGGTCGCTGCAGCGAAGGATGAAGTCGGGCGTAAGCCGAGTATTATCCGCGCGCGTCGGCCGCGCTTCAAGCGCTGTCACGCGTTCTGACGAACTTCGACAAACCCCCGCACCGAACCGACAAAAATGTCCGAAGCCCGAGAGGGCTGTTTTTCAACGTTTTTGTCGTATTCCGGGCTCGAGCTTGACAACCCGCCGCGGAAGAGGTATCCCATAGGACGTCTATGGGAAAAAAGAAAGCCGATCGCCAGGAGCTCCTGCCCGGCACGCTCGACATGCTGATCCTGAAGAGCCTCACCCGCGGCGTCATGCACGGCTACGGCATCGCGGAGCACATCCGGCAGCTGTCCGCCGAGGTCCTGCAGGTGGAGGAGGGCTCGCTCTACCCTGCGCTCCAGCGCCTCCAGCTGCAGGGGCTGATCGCCTCGGAGTGGGGCCACTCCGTCAACAACCGGCGCGCGCGCTACTACCGGCTGACGCCTGGCGGACGCCGGCAGCTCGGCGACGTGGAGTCGAGCTTCGCGCGGCTGATCGAGGCGATCACCCGCGTCATGCGGCCGGCCTAGGAGGATCCCCATGGAACGTCTAGGGGAAACGGTGCGAACCGGCCTCCGTCGTGCCGCCGCCGCGCTGCGCCGCAACCGGCTGGACGACGATCTTCGTGACGAGGTCGAGCTCCACATCGAGCTGCGGCGGCAGGCGCTCGTCGACGAAGGCATGGATCCGCGCGACGCGGAGTACGAGGCGCGCCGGATGTTCGGGAACGTCGCGGCAATCAGAGAGGAGACGCGGGCCATGTGGGGATTTCCGCCGGTCGAAACGCTCGCGCAGGATCTCCGCTACGGCCTCCGTCTGCTCCGCCGGTCGCCCATGTTCACGGCGGTGTCGGTGCTGTCGCTCGGGATCGGCATCGGCGCCGCGGCCGGCGTGTTCAGCCTCGCCGACGCGGTGCTGTTTCGCAAGCTGCCGGTGAAATCCCCGGACGAGCTCGTCGTCCTGCAATGGTTGTCCGGGCCCAAACGGCCGTTCGAGAACTTGTCCGGGCAAGGCACCAGCATCGGCACGCAGTACATGAGCACGTCGTTCTCCCTCCCGACCTTCGAAACGCTGCGCGCGGACGCCACGGCGTACGCGGACATCTTCGGGTTCGCACACCTCTCCGGGGTCAACCTGTCGAGCGACGGCCGCGCGGAAATCGCCGGCGCGCAGCTGGTGTCGGGCAACTACTTCGACGTGCTCGGCCTGCCTCCGGCGGCTGGCCGGCCCCTGGTCGCGGCCGACGATCGGCCGGGCGCGCCTCCTGTCGCGATGATCAGCGACGCGTTCTGGCAGCGGCGTTTCGCCCGGTCGGCCGACGCGATCGGCAAACCGCTGGTCGTCAACGGCGTCACGGTGACGATCGCGGGCGTCACCCCGCGCGGGTTCGAAAGCACGCTGCAGGTCGGCGACGCCCCGGACGTGACGCTGCCGCTCGCCATGCGTGGGCGGCTCGTTCAGGCAGACGCGGAAGAGGCGCCGGAGAATCCCACGTTCTGGTGGGTGCTGATGATGGGGCGCCTCAAGCCCGGCATCGATGCGGCCCGGGCGGAGCCGGCGCTCGATCTCCTGATGAAGCAGAGCGTCGCCGCAGGACGGCCGGCGCTGCCGGCGTCGGAGCTGCCGCGCCTGAGCGTCCGGCCCGGCGCGCGGGGACAACTCGAAGGCCGCGAGGCCATGAGCGATCCGCTGCGGACGATGGGGATCGTGGTGGCGATCGTGCTGCTCGTCGCGTGCGCCAACCTGGCGAACCTGCTGCTCGCGCGGGGACGCGCACGGAGCCGCGAGATGGCGGTGCGCGTCGCGATCGGGGCGCCGCGCTCGCGCGTCGTGCGGCAGCTGTTGACCGAAGGCCTGCTGCTCGCGGTCATCGGCGGCGGCCTCGGATTGCTGATCTCCCGATGGGTTGCGGTCGCGCTGATGCCGGCCCTGGGTGGCTGGGGGCCGGCACGCCTCGAGATGCCTCTCGACTGGCGCGTCGGGGCATTTGCCGCGCTCGTGGCCGGCGTGTGCAGCATCCTGTTCGGCCTCGTCCCCTCGCTTCGCGCGACCGACGTCGCGCTGGCTTCGGGGCTTCAGGAAGGCACGCGCGGGGCGGTCGGATCGCGGCGGCGCGTCGGCCTGGCCGGCGCGCTCGTCGTCGTGCAGGTCGCGCTCTCGATGCTCCTGGTCACGGTCGCGGGACTGCTGGTCTACTCGGTGCGCAACCTCCAGCGCGTCACGCTCGGGTTCGACCCGTCGAGCATTCTGCTGTTCACGATGGACCCGGCGCTGAACGGGTACGACAACGATCGCGGGCGCAATCTGTATGCGGCGTCGCTCGAACGGCTGGCGGCCATCCCGGGCGTCCGCTCGGCGTCTTTCTCGAGCCATGCGTTGATCTCGGGAGGAGGCTCGGGGGGTATTGTCGCGCTGCCAGGGCTGGCGCCGCCGCCGCCCGGCACGAACCCCCGTGCGTTCTTCGAGGCGCATGGCGCGTCGCGGCTGGTGATCGACGACCACTTCCACCGCACGATGGGCATCCCCATGCTCAGCGGGCGCACCTTCGCGCCGGCTGACTCGTCGCAGGCGCCGTCGGTGGCGATCGTCAACGAGACGCTCGCGCGGCGGCTGTTCGGGGACACCAATGCGGTCGGGCGGCAGATCAAGCTGGGCGTGGGTCCGAAGGTGCCCTTGACCGAGGTGATCGGCGTGAGCGCTGACGCGAGGTACACCTCCATCCGCAGGCCGATGCCGCCGACCGTGTACCTCACCTATCGCCAGCGGCCGGCCGAGGAGGTCACGTTCGAGCTGAAGACGGCGGGACCTCCTGCCGGCGTCATCTCCGCGGTCCGCGAGGCCATGCGCGAGATCGATCCGGCCGTCCCGCTGGACAGGTTCCGAACGCAGGAGGAGCAGATCCTCGCCTCGCTTCGGGGCGAGCGGCTGTTCGCGCGCCTCGCCACGCTGCTCGGCGCGGTGACGCTGCTGCTGTCGGGGATCGGCCTCTACGGGCTGCTCGCCTATGCGGTCACGCGGCGGACGCAGGAGATCGGTGTGCGCATGGCGCTCGGCGCCGAGCGGGCCTCGGTCCGCTGGCTGATCATGAAGCAGTCGCTGGTGCTCGTCGGCCTCGGCCTCGCGCTCGGCATCCCGGCGGCGCTGATCGGAACCAGGCTCGTCGAGTCCATGCTGTTCGGGCTCACGCCGCGCGATCCCGTGACGATCGCCGGCGCCGTCGCGGTGATGATCGCCGCGTCGCTCGCCGCCGCGTATGTGCCGGCCGTCCGCGCATCGCGGGTCGATCCGATCGTGGCGCTGAGGTCAGAGTAGAGCAACTCCCAAACTGCCAACTCCCAACTCCCAAGCTGTCGAGCTGTCGAGCTGTCGAGCTGTCGAGCTGTCGAGCTGTCGAGGCAGTCAAATGAACAGGAGATCAGGAGGTCAGGAGAATCTATTCTTGAAAACAAAAGACTCGTGATCTCCTGGTCTCCTGTTCAATTGGGAATCTATCGGGTCAGCACGATGCGCTCGGTCACGCGGCCGTCCTGGCCGACGGGCCGTACCGAGAAGCCCGGGTTGCGCCGCATGTCGGCGGTGACGAAGGGATCCCCTTCGAACACGATCTCGAAGAACCGGGGAGCGAATCCGGTAGCCGTCACCTCGAAGTGGATGTGCGCCGGCGCACGGCTGTTCGGATACGAGCCGGGGCGAATCGTCTCGAAGGCCCACGCGCCCCGCGCGTCGGAGCGGAGGAAGGCCTTGAGGCGCGGCCGGCTACTGTCGCTTTCCGGCTTCACGCCGTAATAACCCTCGGCATCGGTCTGGTAGACGTACATCGAAGCGCCAGGTATCGGCGCGGAATCGGGGCCGACGATCAGACCGCTGACCGAGAGCGGCGTTCCGGGCTCGCGAGGCGGCGCGACGCGCGCGGTGGACGGCGCATCCGGCGGCGCCACATGCGCGGTCTGCGCCTGGATTTCAATGCTCGCGGCGGCGATCGATGCCGCGATCAACGTCGTCAACAGTCGTGGACGGTGAGTCATATCGTCATGCTAATCAGGCGGCTCTCCTCACGCCATCCATTTGTGACAAGCTGCTTGACGGGTCGGGACTTACAGGAGATCAGGAGGTCAGGAGGACCGAGGCTCCTACCACTTCACCAGGTGCGGCTCGTACGGCTCCTCGAGCTGCCGGATCTCTTCTTCGCTGAGCGTGATGTCGAGCGCGGCGATCGCCTGATCGAGCTGCTCCATCTTCGAGGCGCCGACGATCGGCGCGGTCACGCCCGGCTGGCTGCAGGACCCACGCGAGCGCGATCTGCGCCGGCTTCACGCCGCGCTCGCCTGCGACCACGGCGACGACGCGATCGGCGACGCGTGAAATCCCGGAGTCCGCGTAGTACAGCGTCGTGCGCGATGTCGTCGGTCTTGCGCGCGCGCGGTCGTCCGCGTCGCTCGGCGGCCTGGCGGTTGCCGGCGAGAAAGCCGCGCGCGAGCGGGCTCCACGGAATCACGCCGATCGCCTTCCTCACGGCAGAGCGGCAGCATCTCGCGCTCCTCCTCGCGGTAGACCAGGTTGTAGTGGTTCTGCATCGAGACGAACCGCGTCCAGCCCGTGCCGGTCGGCGAGGTGAAGCGCCTTGGCGAACTGCCAGGCGACATCATGCTCGACGCGCCGATGTAGCGCGCCTTGCCGGAGCGCACGATGTCGTGCAGCGCCGTGAGCGTTTCCTCGATCGGCGTCTCGGGATCCCAGCGATGGATCTGATAGAGATCGATGTAGTCGGTGCCGAGACGGCGCAGCGAGTTGTCGATCGCGGCCATCAGGTGCTTGCGCGAGAGCCCGCGATCGTTCGGGTCGTCGCACATCGGGTTGAACACCTTGGTGGCGAGGACGACCTGGTCGCGCGTGCGCGAAGTCCTTCAGCGCGCGGCCGAGTGATCTCTTCCGAGACGCCGAGCGAGTACATGTCGGCGGTGTCGAAGAAGTTGATGCCGTGCTCGAGCGCCCGCTTGATGAACGGGCGCGCCGGCCTCTTCCGGAAGCACCCAGCGGCGCCAGGCCGGAGTCGCCGTAGGTCATCATGCCGAGGCAGAGCCGCGAGACCTTCAGGCCGGTGCGGCCGAGATTGACGTATTCCATGCGGCTCGATGTTATCGTTCGCTGCCGCTTGTAAGATACTAGCGAAGCTGATCCGGGCGGGAAGTGCGGCCGCATCCTTCACATCGACATGGACGCCTTCTACGCGTCGGTCGAGCAGCGCGACGATCCGGCGCTGCGCGGGCAGCCGGTCGCGGTCGGCGGCTGCCCGAGCGACCGCGGCGTCGTCGCGGCGGCGAGCTACGAGGCGCGCGCGTTCGGCGTGCGCTCCGCGATCCCGATGGCTCGCGCGGTCCGCCTGTGCCCGTCGCTCGTGATCGTCCGGCCGGACTTCGCGCGCTACAAGGCGGCCTCGCAGACGGTCTTCGCGATCTTTCGCTCGGTGACGCCGCTCGTCGAGCCGCTGTCGCTCGACGAGGCCTACCTCGACGTCACCGAGAACGCGTGGGGCGAAACGCTCGGGCGGTCGGTGGCGCAGCGGCTGAAGGCGCGAGATCAGGAACGCGACCGGCCTCACGGCGTCGGCCGGCGTGGCGCCGAACAAGTTCCTCGCCAAGATCGCGTCGGCGTGGAAAAAGCCGGACGGCCTGACGGTGATCGCGCCCGAGCGCGTCGAGCAGTTCCTGCACAAGCTGCCGGTGGATGCGCTGTGGGGCGTCGGCCCGGTGACGGCCAGGCGGCTGCGCGAGCGCGGCATCGACCGGCTCGTCGACGTCCGCACGGTCGATCCCGCGGTGCTGCGCGAGGCCGTCGGCAGCGACGCGGAGTGGCTCCGGCAGCTCGCGCAGGGCATCGACGATCGGCCGGTGGAGCCGAACCAGCGAGCGAAATCCTCGGGCACCGAGAACACGTTCTCCGAGCGACCTGACCGACCTGCTACGAGATCCGGCGGGAGATCGACGAGATGGCGCGCGACGGGGCCGGCGTGGCTCGAGAGCAAGGGGCTCGTCTGCCGCACCGTCACGATCAAGGTCCGCTATTCGGACTTCACGACCATCACGCGCAGCCATTCGAAAGCGCCGGCGACGCGGAGCGCCGACGATATCGCCGCGCGGGCGGTCGCGCTGCTCGACCGCACCGAGGCCGGCCGCCGCCCGGTGCGGCTGCTCGGCGTCAGCGTGCACAACCTGGTGGATCCGGCCGAGCCGGGCGACGAACCGGCCTTGCCGTTGTTCGATGGCGTGGAAGAGTGAAACACGGACTGCCACGTAATCCGTGTAATCCGTGCGATCCGTGCTAATCCGTGGCTAGAGAGCGGGCGTTTCCTTGCGTGCGCGGACGCGCGGCGTTCGCGGTCGAGCCGCCGCCGATTTCCTGCGGCTTGGCTTCGGCGCCCGGCTTGCCTTCGGCGGCCGGTTTGGCGCGTGCGGCGCGGCCTTCACCCGCGCGCTTTGGGTTCCGCGTGCGGCTTCTTGTCACCGCGCGGGCTTGGCGCGGCCACGCCCGCCGCGTGTGCGTCCTCGCTTGGGCGCCGCGTCCCCTTCCGGCGCCGCCGTCGCTTCCCCATCGAGAACCGGCGGCGGTGCGCTCATTTCCTGGACGACATCCCCGTCGACGACTTCCGATTCCCCTGAGGTATCGGCGGCCGCCCAATCCGGCGCGGCGGTCTCGGCCGTGGCCGCCACATCGTCCGCGACGTTGCCGCGATTGTCGTCGTCTCCGGCGTCTCCAGCGCCTCCAGGGTGTCCTGAAGAGGCCGGCTGCATGACGTTGCCGGGAAACACGCGCATGACGCCCTGGCGGTCGCGCTCGATGCGGAACAGCCCGTCGCGCTGACACGCGCGAAGGAGATCGACGAGGCTCGCGAACCCGAACTTCCGCTCGTCGAACGACGCGTCGACGTTGCGGAGGAACTGCTTCGCCTGCCGGATGTACATCGGCCATCGCGGCGGGTTCGCCGCGGACTGGAACAGCCGGCGCACTTCACGAATCCCGTCCGCGGTCCGCGGTTCGCCGCCGTTTGCCGGGACGCCCTCCGCCTGAGCCTGCGGGCTCGCGGCGCGGCTGCGGCTCGCCGGCGTCGCGGCGCGGCTGCGGCTCGGCTTCGCGCCGTGCCTGCGGCTCGGCTGCCTCGCGGCGGGACTGGTGCGGCTGCGAGGACCGCGGCGGCAGGCGAGCATCGTCGGCGACGGCGCCGCTCCCCTCCGACAGCTCGACGAGCACGTTGCGTCCCGCCTCGCGGAGCGTCACGTGGCCGGCCGACGCGAGCTTCTGTGCGAAGTCGCGGAAGCTGCCCGCGCCGTACGTGCGCTCGGAGAAGGTCGAGTCGAGCTGGAGCAGCGTGCTCTTGAGCAGGCCGAGCTGCGGCGACACCTCGCGATCCGCGAGCACCTTGAGCGCGCGGCGCACGAGCGGCACGGCCTGCTCGATCGAGGTCGTCGACGACGCGGCCCGCTCGACCGTCCGCGATCCGCCGATGAACGCCGCGATCCGACGAGGTTCTCGTAGGCGATGAACTCGTGGCAGTTGCGCTGCATCACCATGCTGGTGAACGCGCGGCCGCCGACGACGAAGATCTGCTTGTCGTACTGTTTGAGCTTCTCGACCAGCGTGATGAAGTCGCTGTCGCCGCCGACGATGACGTAGGCGTTGATGTGGCCGTGGGTGAAGGCCATCTCCAGCGCGTCGAGCGCCAGGTTGATGTCGGCGCCGTTCTTGTCGCCGCCCGGTGTGAGGTTGCGCTGGACCAGCTTCGTCGCGTGCTGCGTGAGGGACCGGCTGTAGTCGCCCGCGCGCGCCCAGTCCCCATACGCGATCTTCGAAACGACATCCCCGCGCTCCTTGAGCGCCTCGAGGACGACCCCGATGTCGAACTGCACGCCCAGCGTGCTCTTGACCCCGATCTCTATGTTGTCGAAGTCGATGAAAACCGCAATCTTCAGTCGTGTGTCTGCCAAAACGTTCTGTCTTCCCTTCGATACAGCCGCGTCAATCGCGGCCCGGCCTGTTCAGGCCATCTCTACTGCTCGTGAGCCCACGCGCTCGCGCTGCGGCGCTCGAAGACTCTCTCCTCGAGCGTTCCGACAGGCGCTTCTATTATGGACTGGATCGGCGCTTCGCGGGCGTGCTTCCTGCCCGGCTGCAACCGTCGATTCGGAGGATGCCCGGAGCCCGAAGCCCGGACCGAACCTGAACGGAAGCTGGAAGCTGGAAGCTGGCAGCTATTTCGCCCTGACGTCGTACGCGTAGATCGTGTCCTGGTCGCGAATGAAGAGCTTGCCGTTCGACACGATCGGATGGCTCCAGGTGGGAAGGTTTCCGGACTGAATCTGGAAGCGGCCGTGCTCCCGGTACCCGGCGGGGTTGGCCTCGGCCAGGCCGACCACTCCCCGCTCGCTGTAGAGGTAGAACCGGTCGTCGGCGAACACGAGCGATCCCTTGCCGACGCTGCGATCGCGCCAGGCGACTTCACCGGTGTCGAACTTCATCGCCGTCAGGATCGCGTCGGAGAAACCGTAGAGGTGATCGCCGATGAGGACCGAGCTCGCATGGTGATTGCGCATGTCGTGCGTGAAATACACCTGGCGCGCGGTGACGCGGTCCGCGGACGGCGTCAGCTCCAGCAAGGCCGCCCCGGTGCCGTAGCCGGACGAGAGGAAGACGCGATTGCCGCGGACGATCGGCGTGGCGATGTTCGCCGTCCGGTTCGCGACCTGGTCGTAGCTCCAGAGCAGCTTGCCCGTCTGCACGTCGACGCCAATCGCACGCTGGCCGGTGAAGTAAATCGCCTGGCGGATGCCGCCCGCTTCGTGCAGCACCGCGGACGAATACCCCGATTCATCGTCCAGGCTCTTCCAGATCAACGAGCCGTCGGTCTTCTTGAGCGCGACGATGGAGGCGCCGCGGCCGCCGGGACTGACGAGGACCCGATCGCTCAACACCAGCGGCGATTCGCTCAAGCCCCAGCGGATGTTCGATCCGCCGAACTTCTCGAGCACGTTCACCTTCCAGAACGACCTTGCCGGTCGCGGCGTCCAGCACCGACAGGTCGCCGCTTGCGCCGAATGCGTAGAGCCGATCGCCGTCCACCGTCGGCGTGGCCCTCGGCCCGTCGCCCCTGTCGTTGCCGAAGCGCCGGCCGTGTGCGACTTCCCACACCTTCTTGCCCGTGGCCGCGTCGAAGGCCATCACGTACTCGGTCCCGGCTCGCGCGCCCAGCGTGTACAGGCGTCCGTGCGCGGACGAGAACGACGAGTAGCCGTCACCGGCGCCGGTCGCACGCCACGCGAGCGGCGGGCCGGCCGTGGGCCAGGTCTTCAGGAGGCCGCGCTCGGCCGAGGTGCCGTCGCGGTTCGTGCCGCGCCACTGGGGCCAGTCGTCGAGCGTGCGGGGCGAGACGACGGTGGACAGCGACAGGAGGAACCAGGCCGCGGCGAGAACGGTCAGCGAAAGGCGAGGTGTGTTCGTCATAGTAGAGTTTCTCTCGTCCGGCTGAGCCGGCTTCCCGGCGGCGAGCGCTGGAGGGGACGAGGTTACGACGCGCGAAGGCCCGGGACGGTCTGTTTCAGGGTTTCAGGACCCGGACGCGTACGAGGTCTATACGCGTGACAGGGGCCTCACCGTTTACCGGCGCCTGCTCGATGGCGTCCAGCGCGGCCACCCCGTCGACGACCCGGCCGAATGCCGTGTACTTCCCGTCGAGCGAGCTGGCGTCTCCCGTCACGATGAAGAAGGACGTGCTGGCGCTGTTGGGATCGTCGCCGCGCGCCATCGAGAGAATGCCCTTCACGTGCTTCGTGTCGTTGAACTCCGGCGGCAGCGTCCGGACGAACTTCTGTTGCTTCTCGGTCAACGGGCCGCGGCTGCCGAGCGATCCGGTCTGCACGACGAAGCCGCGGACGACGCGGTGGAAGGCGGTGCCGTCGAAGACGCCCGTCTGCGCGAGCCGGAGGAAGTTTCGGACGTGGCCCGGCGCCTTGTCGGGAAACAACTCGATCGTGATCGGCCCCGCGGTCGTCTCGAGCACGGCTCGATACGCCGCCAGCTCCGCGCTCGTCTCGGTCGAGAACGGCTCCGGCTCCGGCGGCGGCGTGTCGCGAATCGCGATCGACGCGATCTCGATCCGCGCGAGCGGGTGTCCCTGGTCATCGGACGGCGCCTCGGAGATTTTCTGGGCGACGTCCATGCCTTCGGACACGCGCCCGAAGACCGTGTACTTGCCGTCGAGCGCCGGCTGGTCGGTGACGCACACGAAGAACTGCGCGCCCGCGCTGTCGGGACGATTGGGCAGGAGCACCGCGGCGACGGCGCCGCGCGTCGCACGTTCGGGATTGAGCTCCGCTTTCAGCACGCCGAGCCCGCCCGTGCCGTACAGCTTCGCCTTCGCGGGATCCTTCGAGAGCGGATCGCCTCCCTGGATAATCCCCAGCCGGATGACGCGGTGAAAGATCGTCCCGTCGAACGCTCGGTCGCGCGCCTGCTTGATGAAGTAGCCGACGTGATTCGGTGCGAGGTCCGGCCTCAGATCGATGACGAACGTCCCGGCTGTCGTGTTGACGACCGCCTGTTTGGCGGTCATCTCCTGGATCGTCAGGTTGGTCGTGAACGGCGCGGGAGGCGGCGCCGGTTTCGATCCGCCCCGCTGCGCGCCGGCCGATGGACCCGCGGCCGCGAGCGCGATCGTCTGCAGGAGAACGAAGAGCGTGGACATAGGGTGAATTATAGCGATGCGGGCGCGACTGCGACGATCACGCGCTCGACGAGATCGAACAGCTGCCGCCGGTAGTCGCGACGGTCGTCGCTGACGGCCGTCGACGACGTCGTCACCACCACCAGGTCGAGATCGCGGAAGATCATGATGTACTGGCCGCCGTAGCCCCACGCGAAACACGCCGGCCGCCCGGCGAAGTCACGCATCCACCACCCATACCCGTACGTCTGATCCGGATTGAAGCGCGAACGTCCGCGCGGCGTGCACGAGGCGTCCACCCACGAGGCCGGCACGACCTGGCGGCCGCCGACCCTGCCTCGATTCAGGTACAGCTCACCGACGGCGACCATCTGCCGGGGAGTCATCAGCATGTCGTTCCCGCCGAAATAGACGCCCTGCGGATCGCGCGGCCATTGGCTGAACGTCACGCCGAGCGGCTTGCCGAGGCTCTCCTGCAGGAACGCCCACGTGCTGCGCTTCGTCGCGCTCGTCAGGATGGCAGACAGCAGGTGCGTGCTCCCCGTGCTGTACTCCATCGTCGTTCCGGGCTCGCTCACGAGCGGCTGATTGAGGACGTACGTGACCCAGTTCCGGCTGCGCACCCACGCGCCGTAATTGTCGAAGCTCGTGGACTCCAGCCCCGAACGCATCGTCAACAAATCCTCCACGGTGATGCGTGCCTTGCGGGGATCGGGATCCCTGGTCACCGCGGGGAAGAAGCGGGCGATCGGCTCGTCGACGCCTTTGAGGATGCGACGGTCGATCGCGATGCCGACGAGCGCCGAGATGAGGCTCTTTGAAACCGACTTGACGTTGGCGACCCGCGTCGGCCCCGCGCCTTTCGCGTAGTACTCGAACACGAGCTTCCCGTGCCGGCTGACGAGCAGGCTGTGCAGCCGGGGCAGTCCGGCGGCAGCCGCGCGGATCGGCTCGGCGGCCAACGGGACTTCGCGCTGTGTCGCGACAGGCATCGCGCACATCACGAGAAGCGCAAGGGAGAACGCGAGGCGCGGCGTCACGATGGGGGCCGACGCAGGTCTACTTCGTGCCCGGAAGCGCAAAGGCGGTGATGCTGTCGTCGGCCACCGGCGCATCGAAGAAGCCGCCGCCGGTTGACGTGATCACGACGTACTGCTTGCCGTCCTTCCCCAGATACGTGCTCGGTGTGGCATGGGCGGCGGCGCCGAGCTTGACGGTCCACAGTTCCTTCCCCGTCTTCGCGTCGAACGCGCGAAACCGGCCGTCGTCGGTCGCACCGATGAACACGAGCCCGCCGGCGGTGGCGATCGATCCGCCATTGCCCGGCCGGCCGGTGTTCTGCTTGTCCGGCGGCAGGTTGTCGGTCACGCCGAGCGGCACGCGCCACGCGAACTCGCCGGTGTTGACGTTGACGGCCGTCAGCTGGCCCCACGGCGGCTGATGGCAGGGCAGCTGTTGATACCCGCTGTCCCTCGTGCTGAAACGTCCACCACCCGGCACGCCGTCATAGGGGCCGTCCGGGTGGACGCGGTTGCCCTGGCCGGCGGGCTGCGCCGAACCGGTGGCGTTCGGGTCACGATCTTTCAGCCCCGAAAGCTGCCCCAGCTCGCTCGTGCTGACGAACAGGTAACCCAGCTGCGGATTGAACGACGTGCCTCCCCAGTTGACCCCGCCGTGATTGCCGGGGAACTGCACTCGCAGGCGCTTGTATCCCGGCGGAAGATACGGCCCGCCGAGTTGCAGACCGTCCATGAGCTTCCTGCAGGCCGCCTCCAGTTCAGGCGTGACAGTCGCGACGTCCGCCGGCGTCATCGTCATGCGGGACAGCGGCGGCGGCTTGACCGGAAACGGCTGCGTCTTCGACGTGCGTTCCAGCGGCACTTCGCTCTGAGGTACCGGCAGCTCCTCGACACCGTAGATCGGCTTCCCGGTCACCCGGTCGAGCAGGAACAAGAGCCCGACTTTGTTGATCGCCGCGACGGCGGGAATCGTCCTGTTGCCTTGTTTGACGTCCACGAGCGCAGGGGCGCCGGCCAGATCCCCGTCCCAGATGTCGTGGTGCACGACCTGGAAGTGCCACATGTATTTTCCCGTGCCGGCATCGGCCGCGACGAGGCTCGTGCCGAACAGGTTGTCGCCAGGACGGTCGCCGCCGTACTGATCGACCGACGGTGCGCCGAACGGCATGTACACGATGCCTCGCTGGGCATCGACGGTCATGTGGCCCCAGACATTGACGCCCGTGCGCTGCTTCCAGCTGTCGCCACCCCACGTGTCGTTGAACTTCTCGCCCGCGCGGGGCACCGAACGGAACGTCCAGACCAGCTTTCCGGTGTGCATGTCCCACGCGCGCACGTCGCCCGCCGGTCCCAGAGGCGGGTTCTCCTGCGTGCGGCCGCCGGTGATGACGAGGTGCCGATACACGACCGGCGGAGCGCTCAAGCCGTTGCTGCCTGGCAGTCCCTGAAGGATCTCGGGCGTGTTCAACTCGACGATGCCCTTGTCGCCGAATGCTTCGTTGGGCTTGCCGGTCGCCGCGTCGAGGGAGAAGAGCTTCGCGCCGCTCGTGCCGAACACGATCTGAGGCGGCGTCTGCGTGTCGCCGGGCCAGTATTCGACGCCTCGCGTCGAGGGACTGCCCGCTTCCCGGGGGACCTGGAAGACCCACGTCTCTTTGCCCGTCGTCGGGTCCAGCGCAACCACGCGTCCATATGGCGAGGAGATGTACATCACCCCGTTGACGACGATCGGGGTGGTCTGGCTGGGAGCGAAGCCCGAGCCGCGTCCCCGCCCGCCTCGCCCCGGCGCGGGAGGAGGCGCCGGCGCCGCCGGGGCAGTTCCAGCCGGTACGGGCGGGGCCGGGGGTCTCATGTGATACACCCACGCCACATTCAGCTGGCCGACATTCGCCGGGGTGATCTGCGTGAGCGGCGAGAAGCGCATGCCGCCGGCATCATGGCCGTAGGTCGGCCATTCATTCGAGGCGGCCGGACGCGGCGCCGGTTTCGACTGCGCGAGCGCCGAGGCCACGATGGCCACGGCGCCGGCGAGGATCGCGCTCAGAAGTCGCTTCATATTGGTGACACCTTCAGGACTGCGGCGATTCTATAATGCCGTTCGACTCGCGCGTTCCACCCCTCGCTCAGGACGCCGAGGTGCGTATGTTTGAAAGCATCCAGACCCTCCGAAACCCTTCGACTCGCGGAATCTCCGGCTCGCTCAGGGCAGGGGCCGTGTTCGGCTCCCTCGCGACGATGCTCGTCGTCGGCGTCACGGTGACCGCCCAGCGGGCGCCGCAGGCGAAGACCGAGGTCGCGCGTCCCGGTGGCAAGCTGCCCGGCAATCCACGGTTCGCGCTCGTCAAGATTGCCGAAGGTTTCAACGATCCGACGAACGTCGCGAGCGCCAACGACGGCTCGGGACGAATCTTCGTTGTCGAGCGCATCGGCCGGGTGAAGATCGTCGACAAAGAAGGGAAGGTCCTGCCCCAGCCGTTTCTCGATCTCACGAAGATCAACCCGCTCGGCACCGATGTGCAGACCGGCTTTGTCGAGCAGGGCCTGTACTCCATCGCGTTCCATCCCAACTTCCGGCAGAACGGATATTTCTACGTGCACTACGCGTCGCTTCCGTTCAATGGTGACGGAGTCATCGTGCGCTTCCAGGTGGACCCGGGCAGTCCGAACCTGATGACGCCGGAGCGCACCAATCGGACGTCGAAGGTGCTCCTCCGAATCCCCCAACCCTACTACAACCACAACGGCGGGCAGATCGAGTTCGGACCCGACGGGTTTCTCTACATCGGCAGCGGAGACGGCGGCTGGGAGGGAGATCCTCTCGACGCCGGCCAGGATTTGTCGACGCTGCTCGGCAAGATGCTGCGCATCGACGTGAACACGGCCGACGACGAAATCCTGCCTTACAAGATTCCGCCGACGAACCCGTTCGCCCGGGCGAGCGAGGAGCGGCTGATGCAGCTGTTCGGCATCAGCGAAGCCGATTTCGCGAAGATCAAGACCAATTCGCGAAAAGAGATCTGGGCCTACGGGCTGCGCAACCCGTTCGAGTTCGCCTTCGACAAGCGAACGGGGGATCTGTTCATCGCCGATGTCGGCCAGAACCACTGGGAAGAGATCCACTATCAGCCGGCGTCGAGCGGCGGCGGAGAAAACTACGGCTGGAACAAGATGGAGGGTTCACAGTGTCACCCGATGACCGGCCCGAACGATCGGTGCGCGCAGGTCGGTGTGCTGCCCGCGGCTGAATACCCGCACCAGGCGCCATACCCGGGCGCGCCGCCGCTCAAGGAGGGATATGGCTGCTCTGTCCAGGGCCTCGGCGTCGCGAACTACGGGGGTTTGCGCAGCGTGTACCTCGCAGGCGACTGGTGCACGGGCCGCCTGTTCGGTCTGGGATGGGACGGCAGTCGATGGCAGCTCCAGGAACTGCTGCAGACGAATCTCCAGTTCACCTCCGGTGGCACAGGCGAGGACGGGTACGTCTACGCGGTGAACTGCAACTGCTTTTACACCGCCGACCGCGGCCCGACCGGCAACCCGCTCGGCGCGCTGTGGAAGATCGTCCCCGCGAGCGAAGTGCGGCCCGGCCAGGAGACCGCGCTGACCGTTCAGCAGCTCACGCAGAACATTCCATCGACCGGCGCGCCGGCGTTCAGGAACGCGCTGAGCAACAGCCCGATCACGCTGAACCTGTACCCGAACGAGACGGTCACGACCAGGGTGCTCGAGTTCCATCGGACGGGGAACAATCCGTTTCGCGGTGATGCCGACGCCGCGGCCGCCGGCCGGGGTCTGTACGACCAGTGGTGCGCATCGTGCCATCTGGCCGACGCGACCGGACGGATCGGACCGAACTTGATCGACGCGCAGGTCGTTCACCCCCGTGCGGCGACCGACGTCGGGACGTTCGAAGTCATCTACGCGGGAGGCACGCGGCGCGATGCAGGGATTCGGCAGCCGGCTCACGCAGGAAGAGATTCTCAAGATCATGGCGTTCCTGGATACGTTGAGAATCCCTGAATCGCTAATCCCTGATCGCGAATCCTAATCGGAGCCGGAGATTCGGGGATCAGCGATTCGAGATCAGGGATTCGGGATCGGGGATTCAGGATCAGGGATTCGCGATTAGGGACCAGGGATTAGCGATTCTCTACTCGTAGTGCAGCGCGGTGACCGGATCGAGGCGCGCGGCCCGCATCGCGGGGTAGAGGCCGAAGACCAGGCCGATGGAGACGGACACGAAGAAGGCGAGGACGATCGATGACGTGGTCACGATCGTCGACCAGCCGGCCAGGTAGCCGATGGCCTGCGACAGGCCGACGCCGACGATGATGCCGACGAGCCCGCCGGTCAGCGAGATGATCGTCGTCTCGATCAGGAACTGCCGCACGACGTCCGAGCGGCGGGCGCCAATCGCGCGGCGGATGCCGATCTCGCGGGTCCGCTCCATCACGCTCGCCAGCATGATGTTCATGATCCCGATGCCGCCGACCAGGAGCGAGATGGAGGCGATCGCCACCATGACCAGCTCGAAGATGCGCTGCGTGCGGCGCTGCTCGGCCAGCAGCTCCGCCGGCGACACGATCGTGAAGTCGCCCGCTTCGCGGTGCGACACGTTGAGCAGGCCGCGGAGCAGCGCGGCCGCCGCCGGGATGTTGTCGCTCGATTGGACCTGGAGGTAGATGCCGTCGATCTCGTCCTTCTGCCGGCTCTGCCCGTCCTCGAGACGGAAGATGGCGGAATAGAGCGGCACGTAAATCAGGTTGTTGCGGTCCTGCGCCGGAAGGCCGCCGACGTCGGACTGCACGGTGAGCTGCGGTCCCGCCACGCCGATGACCTGGAACCACTGCTCGTTCACCTTCACGTGGCGCCCGATTGGATCGTCCACGCCGAAGAGCGACGCCGCCGCGGCTTCGCCCAGCACGGCGACGGGCGCCGCGCCGGCGGTCTCGGCGGCATCGAAGAACCGGCCGGAGACGGTCTTCAGGTTCGCGATCGGAATGTAGCCGGGGCTGACGCCGTAGACCATCGGCGGATCGCCCTGAGGGCGCGGGAGCAGCTTCGACGGCGTGAAGCGCTTGCGCGCGCTCGACGCGGTGATCCCTTCGAGGTTGGCCTCGATCATCCGGAAGTCCCGGAAGCTCAGGCCGCTCGACAGTTTCCGCACCTTCTGCAGCGCCTGCTGGTCGGGCGCCTCGCGCGCCTCGACGATCAGGTTGCGCACGCCGAGCTGCTCGATGAACGCCATGACCTCCTGCTGGGCGCCCGCGCCGATCGAGAGCATGGCGACGACCGCCGCCACGCCGAAGATCATGCCGAGCATCGTCAGCAGCGAGCGGAGGGTGTGGGCGCGGAGGTTCTCGAGGCCGAGGCGGAGATCGGGCAGGAAGTCGGAGGTGGAGCCTCTGATCCGGCTGGCGCTCATCGCGGCGCCCCGGCGGCCGGCATCGGCGAGGCGGACGAAGCGGACGCCGGGCGAGCCGCCGAGGACGGATCGACGAGCGCGACCTCGGTGCCGGCCGCGAGACCCGAAACCGCGACCCGGCTTTCAGTGCGCTGGAGGACCTTCACCTCGCGCTGCTCGAAGCGATCGCCGGTCTTGACGAAGACGTGGTTCTTGCCGTTCTTGTCGAACACGGCCTGGCGCGGGACGTGGAGCGCGTCGGCCACTTCCTTGCCTTCGATGACGACGCGCGCGGACGACCCGGCCTTCAGCCCCGGGTCGGGCTCGTCGAACTGGAACGTGATGTCGAAATTCCGGTTGATGCTGGAGGATTCGAACCAGTTCGCCCGGGCGGCCAGCTCGGACAGCGCCCCGACGCGTCCTTTGAATGTCGATCCCGGCAGCGTGTCGACGTAGATGGCGGCGGGCTGACCCGACGTGAGGTTCGCGCGGTCGGTCTCGTCGACCTTCGCGCGCACTTCCATCTTGCCCGACTCGATGACGTCCGCGACCGGACGGCCCGGCCAGACCGAATCCCCCTGGCGGTACTCCGGCAGCACCATGCCGAAGAAGAAGAAGCCGCCGGACGCGTCGCGGTTCTCCTTGAGCGACACGACGCCGTCGATGGGCGCGCGCATGACGAGGCTGTCGATAATCTGCTGGGCGCGCTGCATCGCGAGCTGCGCCTTGTTCCGCCGCTCCTCCGAGACCGCCAGCGAGGCCTGGTTCGTGACCGTGCGCGACTTCACGTCCTCCTCGAGCTGCGCCAGCCGCCGCTTGGCTTCCTCGAGCGAGAGCGCGTGTTTCTGCGAATCGATCGCGCTGTAGAACTCGCTGCCCGACACGTCCAGCTCCGCGCGGCGCACGTCGAACCGCGCCGTGAGGAGCGCCACCTGATCCTGGGCGACCTGGACCGTGGCATCCGCCTTCATCTTCACGATGCCCTGCTCGGCCTCCTCCAGCTCCGACCGCGCCTGTTCGAGCGCGTACTGCTGATCGGCCGGGTCGAACTCCATCACGACGTCGCCGGACTTGACCGCACCGCCGGTCGGCACGAGCGACACGATGCGCAGCATGCCGCCCACCGGTGGCGCGACGAGCGTCATGGTCCGGCCGGCGCGCAACTCGCCGGTCGAGTGCACCGTCAGCTTCAGCGCGCCCTGCATGACGCGCGCAGTCGGCGTGTTACTGCCCCGCTCCGGAAGCCGGGGCACCGCGATCGCCATGGCGGTCCCGAGCGCGATGACCACGAGCGTCCCGACTGTCCAAATCACGCGCCGCTTCATGGGCGTCTCCTGATCAACTCGGCGGCCGGTCGGCGGGTGGCGACCCGGTCGCCCGGCGCGATCCCGGAAGCGACGATCGCCTGCTCCTTGCCCTTCCGGGCGATCTGCACCACGCGCTCGTCGAAGCCGGACCCGGCCAGCTTGTAGACGACCGGCGAGCCGTCGCGCTGGAACACCGACTCCGAAGGCACGAGCACGACGTTCGGCACGCGCTCGGTCGCGATGCGGGCGACGGCCGTCATGCCGGTCCGGATCCGCGGATCGATTTCGAGCAGGATGAGACCGAGATCGAAGTTCCGCGGCGGCGGCCACCCGGAGGTGAAGTCCACGCGCGCGAGAATCGAGATCCGCTCGATGCGCGCCTTGAAGTCGCGCCCGGGCACCGCTTCAATCCGGATGAGGGCATCCTGGCCCTCTTTGAGGCGCCCGCGATCGGACTCGTCGAGCCGCGCCTCGAGGTGAATGGACGACAGGTCGGGCAGCTCGAGAATCGACGCGCCGGCCCAGACCCGATCCCCTTCGCGAAACTCCTGCCCGGTGCCGAACATGTCGCCGGAGCGGGGATTCGGCAGCACGTTGACCATGCCGCCGGCCGGGGCCTTCAGCTGCAGGTTCTTGAGGCCCTGCTCGGCGCGCCGCAGGTCGAACAGCGCCTTCTCGCGCTTCTGGCGCTTGGCGGACACGTCCGCCTCGGCCCCGGTCTTGTCCGACTTGATCTTCTCCGCCAGCTCGATCAGCTTCTGATCCGAGTCGAGCACGACGAGCTTCGCCTGCTCGTTCTCGATCCGGGAAACGGTGTCTCCCTTGGTCACGTCGAGCTTGGCGCGCTGCAGGTCGTACTTCGCCCGCATCAGCGCGGTCTCGTTCTGCTCGTTCGTGATGCGCGACTGGGCCCCGGACTGCTCGATCTCGGCGTCGGCCTGCTTCAGCTCCGACTGCTTCTCCTGGACGGTGCGGAGGAGCGTGGACCCGTCGAACTCGACGACGACGTCCCCAGGCTTCACGACCGTGCCGCTCTTCACGATCTTGACGATCTGCAGCTCGCCGGCGTTCATCGGCGAGGCGAGCACGACGGACTTGAGCGGCCGGATCTCGCCGCGGATTTCCAGCGTGTCGACGAACTCCCCCTTCGTGACCTCCGCGGTCGGCAGGTCGGGCAGCGTCCCGCCGCCCGCGGTGACGAACACGCCGACGACCGCGATGGCGACGACGACGCACGTGACCACGACATTGCGTGGCCTTCTGATGATTTTTGACAGGCGTTTCATCATGACCGCGCCTGAGTGGCCACGTTGCGCGGCCGTCGAATGATTTTTGTCAGGCGTTTCATCATGATCCCGCCTGGCTCCCCACGTTCCGCGCCACGACCGCGCCGTCGTCGAGGCCGGCCGTAATCACCGCTTCGTGGGCGTTCGTCACGCCGATCGTCACGGGGCGGTCCTCGAAATCGTCGCCGCGCTTGACGCGCACGAACGCGCGATCGCCGTCGTAGCGAATCGTGTCGCGCGGAACCACCAATGCGCCGGGCTCGCGCGCCAGCTCCACGTCGAGCGACGCGGTCAAATCCGGCATCAGGTTCGCGTGCGAGCCGGTGACGTCAATCAGCACGACGAAGCTCCGGACCTTCGGGTTCAGCGTGGAGGTGACCGCGATGGGCGAGATCTGGGCGACCCGTCCCGCGAAGAACAAATCCGGGTAGGCGTCGAGCCCGACCTTGACCGGCTGGCCGACGCGAAGGCCGTTGATGTCCGCCTGGTTGACGCGCACCCGCACCCGCATCATCGCCGGGTTCACGATATCGACGACCGGGACGCCGGCCCGGACCTCCTCGCCTTCCTGAATCTCCGCCATCGCGCTGGACTTCCACACCGTCCGGACCACCGCGAGCCCCTCGATCGGGGAATGAATCTCCATGCGCGTCGCGTTGGTTTCCGCCTGGCGCATGGCGCTTTCCGCCTTGCTCCGCCGGATCTGCAGGACCTTCAGGTCGGCGGCCGCGGCCAGCCGCTTGAGATCGTAGGTGGTCCGGAGCTGCTTCAGCCTGGCGCCGGCCTCCTCGAGCGCCTGCTCGTTCTTCTCGGCCTGGATCTTCGCGATCATCGGGTTCTTCATCATCTCGAGCTCGGCGCGGCTGAGCGCGCTCTGCGCCTGCTGGATCTCGCTGTCGTCCTTGGCGCGGGCCGCGCGGCCCTCGGCGTCCTTCTTCCGGATCTGCTGTTCGAGATCGGTCAGCTCGGCCCGCCGGTCGAGCGCGTTCTTCAATTGGTCCTGGCGATCGAACTCGACGAGCAGGTCGCCCGGCCTGACCCGGGTGCCGGGCCGGACCAGCCTCATGACGACGAGCGAGTTCGAGGACGGGCCGGAAAGCCGCGGGGCGGCGACCGTGGTCGATTGGACCGCTTCGACCGTGCCGCTCAGCCTGACCAGCCGCACGAAGTCCCGGCGGACGACCGCGACCGTCCCATCGCGCCCCCGCCCCTGTTGGGACGGCGTCTGCGGGTCCCGGGCCGACATGAAGGCGGCGGCCCCGATGAGAATCGCAATGGCTGTCGCGCCCGCAACGAGATGGCTGGGTTTCATTGGGCGGGGCTCAATCCCTTATTAGACACCACTGGACGAAGGACGGGCTATGTCCGGTTATCAGACGTGCTGGACTGGGCATTGGTTGGTGGATTCCAGCCTTCGCTCATGATGCCTGCGAAGGCTGCCCGCCGTAGCCTTGGCGAAGGCGGGCCGCCCTGTCTCTCGAACGAGCTACGGCTGGCAGGCCGGCTTCCGGCTTCCCGCTCCCCGCTTCGCCCGAAGCCGGACACCACCGAATCAAACGCCGGGCGCCACCGGTGCTTGGGCGGGGTCGTACGACAGGTTCGGCGCGAGCCACCGCTCGGCCTCCTCGATCGACATCCCCTTGCGCTTCGCGTACGACTCGAGCTGATCCGGCCCGATCCGCCCGACGTTGAAGTATTTCGCCTGCGGATGGGAAAAGTACAGCCCGCTGACGGCCGCCGCCGGCAGCATCGCGAAGCTCTCGGTCAGGATGATGCCCTGCCGGGACGCGTCGAGCACCTCGAACAGCTTCCCCTTCTCGGTGTGATCCGGGCACGCCGGGTAGCCGTAGGCCGGCCGGATGCCGCGGTACTTCTCGCCGATCAGATCCTCTTTCGACAGCTGTTCGCCGGCGCCGTATCCCCAGTCCTTGCGCGCCTGCGCGTGCAGGTACTCGGCAAACGCTTCGGCCAGCCGATCGGCCAGCGCCTTGACCATGATCGCGTTGTAGTCGTCGTGATCCTGCTCGAAACGGTGCACGAGCGCGTCGGCGCCGTGCCCCGTGGTGACGGCGAACATCCCGAGGTAGTCGGGCACGCCGCTGTCGCGCGGCGCGATGAAATCGGCCAGCGACCGGTTCGGACGGCCGTCGGCGATCACTTCCTGCTGCCGCAGCATCGGCAGCCGCGTCAGCTCGGCCCGCCGCGCGTCGTCCGTGTAGACGACGATGTCGTCGCCAACGGTGTTGGCCGGCCAGAAGCCGTAGACACCGCGCGCGGTCAGGAGCTTCTCGTCGATGATGCGCTTCAGGAGCGCCTGCGCGTTCTCGTAGAGCTCGCGAGCCGCCGGCCCGTACTGCGGATGCTCGAGAATGGCGGGGAACCGTCCCTTGAGCTCCCACGCCGAGAAGAAGAACGTCCAGTCGATGAACTTCGCCAGGTCCTCGAGCGGCACGTCGTCGAGATACCGCCGCCCGAGGAACCACGGGGAGGCGATGACGTGCTCGTCCCAGTCGGTCTTCAGCCGGTTGGCCACCGCCTGCTCGTACGACAGCAACGGCTTCTGACGGCGGTTCGCGTAGCTCTCGCGGATCTCCGCCTGCGCGACACGGTTGGCGGCGTCGAAGCCCGGACGGTTGCCGCCGAGCAGGTTCGACACGACGTCCACGGCGCGCGACGCATCGAGCACGTGCACGACGGGCCCGCTGTACTCGTGGGCGATCTTCACCGCCGTGTGCTGCTTGCTCGTCGTGGCCCCGCCGATCAGCAGCGGCACGCGTGAAGCCGCGGCGCTCCATCTCGCGCGCGACGAATGCCATCTCGTCGAGCGACGGCGTGATGAGGCCGCTCAGCCCGATGATGTCCGCCTTCTGCTCGATCGCCGCGTCGAGAATCTTCGCCGCCGGCACCATGACGCCGAGGTCGACCACCTCGTAGTTGTTGCACCCGAGCACGACCCCGACGATGTTCTTGCCGATGTCGTGGACGTCTCCCTTGACGGTCGCCATCAGGATCTTGCCCTGGGCCGAGGAGGCCCCGGTCACCCGCTTCCGTTCTTCCATGTACGGTAGAAGGTAGGCGACCGCCTTCTTCATCGCGCGCGCGCTCTTCACGACCTGCGGCAGGAACATCTTGCCGGCGCCGAACAGGTCGCCGACGACCTTCATGCCGTCCATCAGCGGGCCTTCGATGATCCGGAGCGGCTCGTCGTACTGCTGGCGCGCTTCCTCGACGTCGGCCTCGATGAAGTCCACGATGCCGTGCACGAGCGCGTGCGACAGCCGCGCCTGCACCGTGGCGTCGCGCCAGGCCAGATCGTTCTCGCGCTTCGTGCCGCTTCCCTTCACCTGCTCGGCGAACTGCACGAGCCGCTCGGTGGCGTCCGGCCTCCGGTTGAAGATGATGTCTTCGACGTGCTCGAGGAGGTTCTTCGGGATGTCCTCGTAGACGATCAGCTGGCCGGCGTTCACGATGCCCATGTCCATCCCGGCCTTGATCGCGTGATACAGGAAGGCCGAGTGAATCGCCTCGCGGACGACGTCGTTGCCGCGGAAGGAGAACGACAGGTTGCTGACGCCGCCGCTGATCTTCACGCCCGGGCAGCGCCGCCTTGATGATCTTCGTGGCCTCGATGTAGTTGATCGCGTAGTCGTTGTGCTCCTCGAGCCCCGTCGCAATCGCGAGGATGTTCGGGTCGAAGATGAGGTCGGTCGGCTCGAAGCCGGCCTGCTCGACGAGCAGCGTGTAGGCGCGCTTGCAGATCTCGACCTTCCGCTCGATCGTGTCCGCCTGCCCCGTCTCGTCGAACGCCATGACGACGACGCCGGCGCCGTGGCGGCGGATCGTGCGGGCCTTGGCGAGGAAGTCCGCCTCCCCTTCCTTGAGGCTGATCGAGTTGACGACCCCCTTGCCCTGGACGCACTTCAGGCCGGCCTCGAGGACCGACCACCTCGAGCTGTCGATCATCACCGGCACGCGCGCGATCTCCGGCTCGGTCGCGATGTAGTTCAGGAACGTCGTCATGGCCTGCTCGGAATCGAGCATGCCTTCGTCCATGTTGACGTCGATCATGTTGGCGCCGCCGCGGACCTGCTCGGCCGCGACGCCGACGGCCTCGGCGTAGTTGCCGCTCTTGATGAGCCGGGCGAACTTCGCCGATCCGGTCACGTTCGTCCGCTCGCCGACCATCTGGAAGTTGCTCTCGGGGCGGATCGTGAGGACTTCGAGGCCGGAGAACTGGGTGTACGTTTCTGTCGCTGCCGGGATCCGGGACTCCGGGATTCGGGATCCGGCAATCCCGAGTCCCGAGTCCCGAGTCCCGAGTCCCGGCTGCAACCATGATCGAGAGGGCAACGGCCGTGGCGCAACCCCGTCGACCGCGAGCGCAATGGCCGTGATGTGCTCCGGCGTCGTCCCGCAGCACCCGCCCAGGATGTTGCCGAAGCCGCTGGTCGCGAAGTCGCGCAGGAGCGTGGCGGTCTCCGCCGGCAGCTCGTCGTACTCGCCGAAGGCATTCGGCAGGCCGGCGTTCGGATAGCTGCTGACGTAGCACTCCGCGATGCGCGCGAGCTCGGCGAGGTACGGCCGCATGTCGCGGGCGCCGAGCGCGCAGTTGATGCCGACGCTGAAGGGGCGGGCGTGGCGGATCGACACGTAGAAGGCGTCGATGGTCTGGCCCGACAGCGTGCGGCCGCTGCGATCGGCCACGGTCACGGAAATCATCAGCGGTAGCCGGACGCCCCGTTCCTCGAACACGTTCTCGATGGCGACGAGAGCGGACTTGGCGCTGAGGGTGTCGAAAATCGTCTCGAGCAGGATGATGTCGGCGCCGCCGTCGAGCAGCGCGCCGACCTGGAGCTCGTAGGCCGCGCGCATCTCGTCGAACGACGTGGCGCGGTAGGCCGGGTTGTTGACGTCGGGCGAGATCGACAACGTGCGGTTGGTCGGGCCCATGGCGCCGGCGACGAAGCGCGGCCGGCCGGGCGTCTTCGCGTTCCACTCGTCGGCGGCCGCTCGCGCGAGCCTCGCGCCTTCGAAGTTGATGTCGTAGACCGCGTCCTCGAGCGCGTAGTCGGCCTGCGCGATCGTGGTCCCGCCGAACGTGTTCGTCTCGATGATGTCGGCGCCGGCGGCGAGATACTCGTGATGGATGGCGCTGATGACGTCGGGCCGCGTCAGGACGAGCACGTCGCTGTCCCCGCGCAGGTCGCGCGGATGATTCGCGAAGCGCTCGCCGCGGAAATCCGCTTCCGTCAGCTTGTAGCGCTGAATCATCGTCCCCATCGCGCCGTCGAGGATCAGGATGCGCCGGTCGAGCAGGGATGCGGAGGGTCTCGAACATCTCAGCTTCTCTTTCTGCGTCCCTTGACGCCCGACGCGATGAGCACGGTGAACGGATCGCCCGTCCGCCGCGCCCCGGTCGTGATCTTCACGTCGGCGAGACCGGCGTCGGTCAGCAGCCGCCGCAGCGCCTCGTTCGAAAACCCGGGCCAGCGGTCGCCCAGCCGCTCGCGCACCCACGTCTCGCCATGCTCGCGGAGATCGAGGACGAGGACGCGGCCGCCGGGCGACAGGATGCGGACGGCTTCCTGGACCGCGCGGGCCGGATCGGCGGCGTGGTGCAGCGCCTGGGACAGCAGCGCGACGTCCACGGCGCCGTCCCGGATCGGCAGCTTCTCGAGCTCGCCCCGCTTCCAGATCACGTTGGAGACCTTGCGCCGCGACGCGAGCGTGCGCGCGCGCTTCAGGACTTCGGTTGAGCGATCGACGGCAATCACGCGCGACGCCCAGCGGCTCGTCTCGACCGTCAGGTACCCTTCGCCGCAGCCCAGGTCGGCCACGCGGACCGGCGGCAGCAGGTGGCCGAGGGCCCGCGCCCACGCCGCCCAGCTGCGTCCGGGCACGAGCTGACGCTCGCGCGTGTCCGGACCCGCGTGCACGTCGAAGTTCTCCTTGCGCACGCGCCGCACTTCTTCGAGCCGGGCCAGATCGGCGCGGCCGGCCTCGGTCGCCGCCGAGCCGGCGAACTGCGACTCGAGCAGCGCCCAGAGCGGTCCCGCGCCGTTCCGGCCGTCGCGGACCGGCGCCGCGACGCGGTAGTAGGTGAAGCCGCCTTCCCGCTCTTCGCTGACGAGCCCGCCGTCCCTGAGCAGGCCGAGGTGGCGCGAGACGCCCGACTGGGCAATGCCGAGGATGCTCGTCAGCTCGGTGACGTTCAGCCGGTCGAGGGCCAGGAGCCGCAGGAGCCGCAGCCTGGCATCGTCGCCGAGCAGCCGGTAGAGCGCTGTGGCGTCGTGCACATCTACTAATCTACATGAATGGATGTGCTATTGGCAAGCCGCGGTGCCGGAGCGCTGTCGAGTTGACCCGGTTTGGCCGGACTGCGAGAATCCGGGCTCCGGATGGGCAGGCGCCTGCGGCCCGCGCGAGGATAGCGAGTCTTCGAGCGCCGCAGCGCGAGCGCGTGGGGGTGGGGCCCCACGCGCATTGAAAAAGGACGTGACTATGCGTAACGGGATCCTGGCGGCAGTCCTCCTCGTCTCGGCCGGCGCCGCCGCGGTGCACGGCCAGGCCGGGTCGAAGGCAGCCATTGAAAAGACGCTGATCGACAACGAAAACAAGATCAACGAGGCGGTCGCGAAAGGCGACGTGAAGACCTTCCTCAGTCTGCTCGCCCCGGAGGCCGTGGCCGGCGACACGGGCGGGTTCATGAAAGCGTCGGACTTCAGCAAGACCATGGGTCAGCTGAAGGTCACGAGCTGGCACATCATGGATACCAAAGTGGTGTGGGCCGACGACAAGACCGCGGTCCTCACGTACACCTGGATGGGCGCCGGCACCTACATGAAGCAGCCGATCCCGGGCACGGTGTACGCCTCGACGGTCTGGACCGAGCGCGGCGGCAAGTGGCTCGCCGTGTTCCACCAGGAAACCGCCGCCGCGCCGCCGCCGAAGAAGTGACCGTGAAAACTCCCAACCGCCAACTCCCAACTCCCAAGGCACGTGGCTCGTACCAGCTGGGTGAAATCGCCGCGACTTTCACCCCCAACCCCTTGGGAGTTGGGTGTTGGCTTTTTTGGGAGTTGTCAGCGTCAGTTCCTTAGCGGCTGCCGAGCCACGCGGCCAGCTTGCCGGACTGCTGCGCCGCGAGCGCGGCGCAGGCGCTCATGCGCTCGGTCGCCTGCTGCAGCGTCCGCTCGGCTTCCGGGATCTTGCGCGACGCGAAGAACTGCTTCACCTCGCCGGGCGTACGGGCGTCGCAGAACGACGACAGCGCCGCGATGGCGCTCGTGTAGCCCGCGAACCCGCCGGTCTTCTTCTGCAGATCCTCCCATCGCTGCTGGAGCAGCTGCCACGCGATCGCCTGCGCGTCGCGGTTGCGCAGCAGCGCCGCGACCAGGCCCGCCGCGTCCTGGTTGCGGACCTCGGGTCCCAGGCCGTGCTCCATCGTTCGGCGGACGAGAGACGGCTCGCTGAACCGCGTCAAGCCGTACAGGAATCGATAGCGATCGTCCGGGTCGACCGCGGCCCTGGTGCGCGCGAGGTACTGATCGTACAACGAGGCGTCTCCGGAGCTCGCCGCGACCGGCACGGCGGCATCGAGCAGCGTCGCGTCAACGGTGCCCGGCTTCGCCAGCTCGGCGAGGACGACCTCACGGGCTTTTGCGACCACGTCCGGATCGCGCGCGGCCACGCCGAGCGCGGCCACCAGCGTCCCGCGCAGCGCCCGAGTGTCGTCGGGTTCACTGTCCGAGGGAGACCAGCCGGCGTCCTGTAACGCCGGCCGCAGCAGTGACGACAGCCATGCGCGATACCCCGCACGCGTCGCGTCCGTCGTCAGCTCCTCGCCGATGCTGGTCAGAGCCCCCGTCAGCGTGCTCACGACGGCCGCGATGCGCTCGCCCTTGAAGCCTGCCGCCAAATCCAGGAACGCGCCGACGTCGTGACGGCCGGCCCGGACGAGCGCCCACTCGTCCGCCAGCAGGCCCATGCGCTCGGCGGGGGTCAGCGCGTTGATGTCCCCCGCGAAGCGGCGCAGCATCTCGGGCGGATACACGGATCGGTAGTAGCCGAGGGCGCCCGCATTCGCCATCACCCACGGGGGACACGACTCGAGAGGAAGCGAAGCCGGTTTCGAGCCCACGACCGCGCACGTTCCCTTGCCGGTGGGTATCTTGACGCAGACCGGGATGCTCCACACCGGCCGATCGGCCGGAGCGCCGGACACCGCTGCGCGGTCCTGCGCGATCGTCGCGGCGCCGCGGCTCCCCGCGCACGCCAGCGCCACGTCGACGAGCGGGACGCCTGGCTGATCGACGAAGTCCTTCATCACGCGATCGACCGGCTTGCCCGTGCTCTTCGCCAGCGTGGCCCAGAAGTCCTCCGCCCGCGCGTTGCCGTACTTGAACCGATCGATGTAGGCGTTGACGCCGGTCCGGAACTCCTCCTCACCGACCCATGCCTCGATCATCCGGAGCACCGCGCCTCCTTTTTCATAGGCGATGGCGTCGAAGAGCTCCAGGATCTGCGCGGGCGTGGACGCCTTCGATCGAATCGGCCGGGTGGAGTGCAGCGAGTCCAGCGTCATCGCGGTCTGATTCGCCTGGACCTCGTCGAGATCCACGTGCCACTCCGGCTTTATCGCTTTGACCGGCTTGGCCGCCATCCAGGTCGCAAACCCCTCGTTCAGCCAGATGTCGTCCCACCACTGCATCGTCACGAGATTGCCGAACCACTGGTGGGCAATTTCGTGCGCGAGCACCGCGGCGATGTCCTTTCTCAGCTTCACCGAGGCCGACCGGGAGTCGGCGAGCAGGAGCGTCTCGCGATAGAAGATGGCCGCGGTGTTCTCCATCGCGCCCGCGGCAAAATCCGGGACGGCGACGATGTCGAGCTTCTTGAAGGGGTACTTGATCGCGTAGTAGCGGTTGAAGTAGCGGAGGATGTCCTGCGCGACTTCGAGCGCAAAACCGGTCCGGGCCTTCTTGTCGGGCGTCGCGCAGACACGAAGCGGAATGCCTTCGACCGTCGCGGACGAACACTCGAAGTCGCCGACCGCCAGCGCCACGAGGTACGTGGACATCTTCGGCGTCGTATCGAATGTGACCGTGTGCTTGCCGGCGGCGGGCCCTGGCGTATCGGAGACGGCCGCGCCGTTCGAAATCGCGTGGTCGCCGGCGTCGATGGTCGCCGTGAGCGAGAACGTGGCTTTGAGGGCCGGCTCGTCGAACGAGGGGAACATCCGCCTCGCGTCGGTCGCTTCGAGCTGCGTGACCGCATAGCGCCGGTTGTTCGCCTGGCTCAGGTAAAAGCCCCGAAGCTGATCGTTCAGGATGCCCCGGTACTTGATGTCGATGACCGCGGGTCCCGCTGGAATCGCCCCCGGGACGGTCAGCGTCGCCTGCTCCTTCCCGGCATCGAGCGACACGCGCGCAGGCTGCGTCCGGCCGGCGGCGGCGATCGACACGGTCTCGAACGCGATCTCGGCGGCGTTCAGCACGATGGCGGCGGACGGCTTCGCGAGCGTGACCGTGATTCGTACGGCGCCGTCGAAGGCCGCCGCCGCGAGGTTCGGCTCGACGCGGATGTCGTAGTGCTGCGGAGTGACGTTGGCGGGAAGCCGCTGCCCGAAGCACGGAGCTGCCGACAGAAGAAGGCAGACGACGGAAACCGGCAGGCGCGTGGCCATTGTCTTGTCTCCCAAACCAACGGTTGGTGCGGGCGCTATACTGCCCGGCGTGGATCTGAAAGTGTACCCCGCCGGCAACGCCTTCGCGGCACTGATCGTGGCGCACGGCGCCGGGGCGGGGCAGACGAGCCCGTTTCTGGTACGAGGGGCGACCGCACTGGCCGAGCGCGGCATCACGGCCGCGACGTTTGATTTCCCGTACATGGCGGCGGGACGGAGCGCCCCCGATCGCGCGCCGGTGCTCGAGGCTGCGTGGCGCGCGGCGATCGACGCCGCCCGGAGCCGGGTTGGATCGCTGCCGCTCTTCATCGGCGGGAAGTCCATGGGCGGGCGCATCGCGTCGCACGTGGCGTCACAGGGTGGCTCGGGGCCGCTCGCCGGGCTCGTGTTCTTCGGCTATCCGCTGCACCCTCCGGGGAAACCGGATCAGCGGCGCGACGCCCATCTGCCGGCGATCGTGGAGCCGATGCTGTTCATCCAGGGGAGCAAGGATCCCTTCGGGACCGGCGACGAGATTCGGGCACTCGTCGCATCGCTGAAGCACGCCACGCTGCACGAGATCGCAGGCGGCGATCATTCGTTCAAGGTGCCGGGCGGGAAGGCGAAACAGGAACCGGCCTTCATCGACGTGATCGATACCGCCGCCGCGTGGATGCGAAAGACGGCCGCGGGCTGACTTCGCACCCCGCGGTAGGGCGCTCGCTTCGCTCGCGTACGGGCCCGCGGCTGGCTTCGCACACCGCGGTAAGGGCGCTCGCTGCGCTCGCCGTAACGGGACCGTCTTTCTTGGTAAAGTCGGGCATCCGAGGAGACCCTCATGGCCCGAAAACAATCCCACGTAGTCGGTCGAATGCTCGAAGGGTTCGCGACAAGGGCGACCCGGTGGACCGGAAGCACCTCCGCCTTTGCGCTCGCAGCGGCGATTATCCTCGCCTGGGGATTGTCGGGGCCGATGTTCGCCTACTCCGATACCTGGCAGCTCGTGATCAACACGAGCACCACCATCGTGACGTTCCTGATGGTCTTCTTGATCCAGCGATCGCAGAACAAGGACTCGATGGCGCTTCACCTGAAGCTGAACGAGCTCGTCGCGGCGATGAACGGGGCCAGCAACCGGCTGATTGACGTCGAGTCGCTCACCGAGGAGGAGCTCAACCTGCTGCACCGCCATTTCGCGAAGCTTGCCGCCATGGCGAAGCACGATGCGACGCTGACCCAGTCGCACTCGGTCGAAGAGGCGCAGGAGCGTCACAAACGGAAAGTGCGGCAGGGGTGATCGGGACCGTCCTGGAAGGGGGCAGGCGTGCGTGACGAAGACGATGTGCAGGTGATACCCGCGATGACGCACGGCCGGATCCGTGTGCGCGCCGCGCGCGCCGCCGCCCGGCGCGGGGTGCTGATCGGGTTTCACGGCTACATGGAAAACCTGTCCATGCAGATGGACCGCCTGCTGGCGATTCCCGGGGCCGCAGCGTGGACGCTCGTGTCGGTCCAGGCGCTGCACCGGGTCTATCGCGGCCGCACCGAAGAGGTCGTCGCGAGCTGGATGACGCGCGAGGACCGCGAGGAGGCAATCGCCGACAACGTCGCTTACATCGACGCGGCGCTCGACACCGTCCCGCACGACGGCTCGACGCGCATCGTCTACACCGGCTTCTCGCAAGGCGTCGCGATGGCGTTCCGCGCCGCGCTCCTGGGACGGCGTCAGGCGGCCGGCGTGATTGCCGTCGGTGGGGACGTTCCGCCGGAGCTGCTGTCCGATCCGGCGCTGCGGTTTCCGCCGCTCGTCCTCGCCCGCGGCAAGCGCGACGACTGGTTCACCCGGGCGAAGTTCGACGCGGACGTCGCCACCCTGTCGGCGCGCGGCGCCTCGTTCCATCCGGTCGTCTTCGAGGGCGCCCACGAATGGAACGAGGCGGTGTCGACGGCGGCCGGGGAGTTCCTGGCCGCGTTGTAGCGGACACTGCGCGAGCGAAGGCTGGCGAACGCGAGCGCCGCCTACCGCGGGGTCATTCCCGCCGCAGGATCACCATGTCCTGTGGCATGCGGTCTGGTCCGGTCGAGTCGATTCCGAGGACAGCGAACCAGCGCGACCAGTGATCGCGCACGTATTGGTGCGAGTGAAAGGTGGTGTGATAGTAGGCGGGAAAATGCTGCTCCCACCCGTCGCCGAGCCAGTGCAGGATGCCATCGGAAGTGAACGCGTCGAGCTGCTGCCGCAAGTCGGCGAGGTTGGTGTGGTTGGACTTCGTCAGCGTGTGATCGAGCATGCGCGGACCGCTGATGGACAGCAGCAGGATTCCCCCCGGGCGGACGAGGCGGCGTAACTCGCCAAGCCACGCGTCCTGGTAGCTGATGTTCAGATGCGTGAAGACGCTGTAGCCCAACACCAGGTCGAACCGCCCGTCTTCGAAAGCTACCGGAGGAAGCCCGTTGTTGGTGATCGCGGCCGTTTGAACATCCGGATAGTGCTCGCGAATCCACTCGATGGCCATCTCGTCGCTGTCCGATCCGGCGAAATGCGCCTGCGGCATCAGCGCCTGGAGCCAGCGGAGCACACGGCCGACGCCGCAGCCAAAGTCGAGCACGCTCTCGAACTCGTGCAGGCCGCGGCCAATCGACGAGAGCGCCGCCTCGTAGACCTCGCAGGTGATCTTGCCGCTGATGTGAAACCAGTCGGGATTGTCCGTGCCGGCGACCCGGTGACGCATCGGTCCCGGTGGCATGAGAGCTGACGGCGACAGCGCATCTGTCACGGCCAACATTCTAGGCTACGGCGAGCGAAGCGAGCCGCCCTGCCGCGGGTGCGAAGCCGGCCGCGGCCTCCCTTGGTATAGTGAAGAGATGCGCTCTCATATCCTGTTCGGTCCGACCGACGTCGCCACGGCTGAGCCGCCTGGAGTCCGCAGCCGGCTCCGTGAGGAGATCCCCGATCGGTTCAAGTGGAAACTGACGGACATCTTTCCCGACTGGGAAACGTGGGAAAGTGCCTACAAGAAGCTCGAAGCGGACATCGAGGCCTACACCGCGCTCAAGGGCACGCTCGCCGGCGGGCCCGACAAGCTGCTCGAGGCGTTCCGCCTGTCCGAGTCGATGGGCCAGCTCGCCTACCGCGTCTGGTATTTCCCGGCGCTGCAGTACGACGAGGACCAGCGCGACAACGCCATCAGCGCGAAGCGGCAACAGGTCCAGATCCTGTTCGCGCGGCTCGGCCAGGCCGAGTCGTGGTTCAACCCCGAGCTGCTGGCGATTCCGCTCGAGACCGTCCGCGGCTGGATGGAACGCTCGGAGCCCTTGCGCGTGTACCGGTTCGCCATCGAGAACCTGTATCGGCAGCAGGAGCACGTGCTGGACGAGTCCGGCGAGCGGTTGATGTCGCTGGCGAGCCGCCTGGCCTCGGCGCCAAACGACGCCTACTGGGCGCTGTCAACGGCGGACGCGAAGTTTCCAACCATCACGATGTCCACGGGCGAGCAGGTCACGGTCTCGTACGGGCAGTACCGCGCCCTCCTGGCCACGCGCCGCGATCAGGGAGACCGCGAAGCCGCTTTTCGCGCGCTGCACGAAACCTATCGATCGACGCTCAACACCTACGCCACGCTCTACAACGGCGTCTGCCAGCGTGACTGGTTCCAGGCCCGCGCCCGCGGATACCGCAGCACGCTCGAGGGGGCGCTGCACGGGGACAACATCCCCACGTCGGTCGTCGAGAACCTGATCGAAACGACACGGGCCGGCGTCGAGCCGCTGCGCCGCTACCACCGGCTGCGGCGCAAGACGCTCGGCGTGGCCTCGTACCACGTCTACGACTTTTCGATCCCGCTCGTCACCTTCGACAAGAAGTACCCGTACGACGACGTGCTCGACTGGATCGTCGAGGCCGTCGCGCCGCTGGGACCGGAGTACCAGAAGCGGATGCGCGAGGGATTCACGGGCCGCTGGATCGACGTGTACGAAAACGAGGGGAAGCGCTCCGGGGCCTACTCGGCGCCGGTGTACGGCACGCACCCGTACATGCTGCTCAACTACACGGACACGCTGGACGACGTGTTCACGCTGGCGCACGAGATGGGCCACTCGATGCACACCATCCTGTCGCACGAGTCCCAGCCCTTCGTGTATTCGAACTACACCATCTTCGTCGCGGAGGTGCCGTCGACGCTGAGCGAGGCGCTGCTGCTCGAGTACATGCTGGAGCACTCGACCGACCCGACCGAGCGCATCGTCCTGCTCCAGCACGCGATCGACAACATCACCGGGACGTTCTTCACCCAGGTGATGTTTGCCGACTACGAGCTCCGCGCCCACCGGCTCGCCGAGCAGGATCTGCCGATTACGTCCGACATCCTGACCGAGATGTACACGGCGCTGCTGAAGGACTACTACGGCGACGCGATCGACATGAACCCGCTCACGGGCATCACCTGGGCGCGCATCCCGCACTTCTTCAACTCGCCGTATTACGTCTACCAGTACGCGACCTGTTTCGCGTCGGCGGCCCGCCTGTCGCGCGAGATCATGCAGAGCGGCGCGAACCCCGTCGAGGCGCGCGAGCGATACCTGGCGCTCCTCAGATCCGGCGGCAACGATTACCCGATGGAACAGCTGAAAAAGGCCGGCGTGGACCTCGCGCAGCCCGATACCGTGATGGCCGTCATCGAGCAGCTGGACGACCTGGTTACGCGCTTGGAGAAAGAGCTCGGGGAGCTGTAGAGATAGCGGAGGGGACGGAGACAGTGGGCCCTATTCAACAGGGCTCTTCACAAGCCCTGCCTCGCTGGCTCCGGACTCTCCGTTGCCTCTCTCACGCACGGGCAGGCGCGCCGTCAACGCCGCCGCGCCGATGAGCACCAGCGCCGCTGAACCGTAGGCGGTCCCCTCGCCGAACTGCTGCAGCGATCCGTTCCCCCAGACCGGGCCCACCGTGCGGCCGAGGCTTTCGAGCGCGCCGGCGGCGCCCTGGACGCGCCCCTGCTCGTGCGGCCCCGCGGCCTTGCTGACGAGCGAGCTCAGGGTCGCGTTGCACAAGCCGATGCCGGCCGCGCCGGGCACCAGCATCAACACGAAGACCGGCACGGAGTGCGTCAGCGCGCTCCCGCCCCACCCGACAGCCGCGAACAGCAGTCCCATGCCGAGCGTCCGCTTTTCCCCCAGCGCGCGCACGATCGGCCCGACGAGCGCGCCCTGCACGACAACGCCGAGAAAGCCGAAGGCGCTCAGCAGATAGCCCGTCCTCGCGGCATCGAACCCGAACCGCTGCGCGCCGAACAGCGCGAACGTCGTCTGGTAGACCGCGAAGGCCGCCCAGTAGAGGAAGTCCACTGAGAAAAGCACGCGCAGATCCGGGCGGCCCGAGAGATCCGCCAGCGCCCGCCACGGTGCGCGTGCGGTATCGGCGCGGTGGACCGTCTCCGGCAGCCAGAACCACGCCAGCCCGATCGCGACGACGGTAATCGCCGCGGCCGCCCAGATGGGCGCGGTGTAGCTGATGTGCGAAAACGCCGCCCCGAGCGCGGGGCCGATGATGAAGCCGACGCCGAACGCGGCGCCGAGCATGCCGAAGGCCTTCGCGCGGTTCTCCTCGGTCGTGATGTCGGCGATGTAGGCGCGGGCGGTCGTGATGTTGCCGCCCGAGAGCCCGTCCACGATCCGCGCGGCGAACAGCATCGCCAGGTTGTGCGCCAGGGCCAGCATCACGAAGCTCACGACCGTGCCGACGAGACTCAGAATGAGCACGGGACGCCGGCCCCAGCGATCCGACAGCTCGCCGAGCAGGGGCGCGGCGACGAGCTGGCTGAGCGAAAAGGACGCGAAGAGCAGACCGATCGCAAACGGCGACGCGCCGAACGTCTGCGCGTAGAACGGCAGCAGCGGGATGATGATCCCGAAGCCGACGAGGTTTACGAAGATCGTGAGGAAGATTACGAAGAGTGGACGGGGCACGCGCCTATTTCAGCACACGGACGCTCTTGATGTAGACCGGCTCGACCGGGACGTCCTCCATGTCGCCCTTCGCAGCGGTCGCCACGGCGGCGATGCGGTCCGCGACGTCCATGCCGGAAAGGACGCGCCCGAAGACCGCGTACCCGAATTCGGACGGGGAATACCCGGCGTGGTCGAGCGACCGGTTGTCGACGATGTTGATGTAGAACTGCGCGGTGGCGCTGCGCAGCGTCGCGAGGCGCGCCATCGCCACGGTCCCCCGCGCGTTCCGCAGGCCGTTGGTGGCCTCGTTCTGGATCGGCGGGCGCGTCGGTTTCTCGGTCAGCGTGTCGGTGTATCCGCCCCCCTGAATCATGAACTTGGGCTTCACGCGATGGAAGATCGTGCCGGCGTAGAAGCCGTCGTTCGCATACCGCAGGAAGTTCTCGACCGAGACCGGCGCGCGATCCTTGAAGAGCTCAATCGTGATGTCGCCAAACGACGTGGTAATCACCGCCACGCCGTTTCCCGGAGCCGGCTCGAGTGGCGGGGCCTGGAGCGGGGGCGCCTGGACCGGCGTGGTGGCCTTGACCTGCCCGGATGAGCCGTCATCGGAGACGTCCGCAGCCGGGGCAAGGGCTGAAGCGAGGGGCGGCCGGGGGCTCCACCCGGGCCCGTTCGAGGCCGGAAGCGGACCCCGGCCCGAAGGGATCCATCCCAGGATCGCGGACAGAAAGACCGCCGGCAGCGGAAGATGAAGTGGCGTTCGCATACGACTCCATGGCGAGGCAAATTCAACCCGATGGATCCGGGCTGACCGACTCGATGGCTGACCCATCAATTATGGGCCTGCAGTACAATAATAGTCCGGCACGTAAATCGCATCCGCGACGGTCCGCGCTGGCGGACAGAAGGAGTTTCGCGATGGTCACTGACCTCCAGAGCGAGCAGAAAGAGCTGGCCGAGTTCATCCGGGCCGGCTCGGCCCGTGGTCCACAGTGCTTCGGCAGCTACTTCGACGAGAAGGGCGGATCGTGCGCCCTCGGAGCGGTCTACGAAGGGGTGTACCACCTGCCGCGCCAGCACGGCAAGTTGATACCCGATCATCTCGAACGGCTCTTCCGGTGCCTCGACGAGATGACGAAGCAGTGCCCGCAGGGCTGCTCGAAGCGTCTGCCGCTGGCGTCGATGATCGTGCACCTCAACGACGATCACCGGATGTCCCGCGAGCAGATCGCCGAGTGGCTGATCCAAGAATCGAGCGGTTAATGAAACTGTGAATTGTGAATGGTGAACCGGGAGGCAACGGGGTTCGTCCAACGCGCCGTTGCGGTCTCGAGTCACCATTCACAATTGGCAGTTTGTAAGGCCCCCAAATGTCTTTCCTCGATCGATTCAAGCCACAACCCAGATGGAAGCACGCGGACCCGGCGGTCCGCGCGGCGGCGGTGCCCGAGATTCCGGACGACCCCGAACATCAGGCGGTGATCGAGGAGCTGGCGCGCGGCGACGAGGACGTGCGCGTGCGGAGGGAGGCCATCGTTCGCGTCGCGAACGTCGCGCTGCTCGCGGACCTGGCGCGATCCGAGCGGGACGACGACCTCCGCCGCGAGATAACCGAGCGGCTCGTCGCGATCGCGACCGCCGCCGCGGGGACCGACGCCGACGCCGCGCTCGCGATCGACGGGCTCGAGGATCCCAAGCAGTTGTCGGCCATCGCGAAGTCTTCGCCGCACGACACCGTCCGGGCGGCGGCGCTCGGCCGCGTGCACGACGTCAAGGCGCTCAGCAGCGTCGCGCGCCATGCCGCCGATCCGCAGACGGCGGCCGACGCCGTGGCGCGCATCGGGGATGCCGCCGAGCTCCTCAACATCGCCATGAAGACCGACCACAAGGACGCCGGCATTGCCGCGCTCGAGAAGTGCCTCGGGGCCGGGACCCCTGGTGGAGTCGACGAACGCGCCACGCTGGAGAGCGTGAGCGCGCGGGCGAAGAACAAGTCCGTCTCGAGGCGCGCGCGCGCGATGGTGCAGGCGATGGACGAGGCCGAGGCGGCCAGGCGGCTGGCGCTCGAACAGCATCAGCAGCGCGTGGCGGCCGTCCTGGCGCGCGTCGAGGCGGTTGCCGCCAACCCGGCCGTCCCCACCGCGGGCGATCAGCTCGCCGCCGCGGACGTCGACTGGCGCGAGCTCGCCGCGTCCGGCTCGTTCGAGGTGGATCCGGAGACCGCCGGCCGGTACGGCGCGCTGGTCGAGGCCGCCGGCGCCGCGATCGCCGCATACGAGCGTGAACAGGAGGAGCGGCGCGCCGCCGCCGAGCGCGACGCGGCGCTCCAGGCCGCGCGGCTCCTGCTCTGCGAGCGGATCGAAAACGCCCGCGGCGAGGAGGCGCTCGACGAGATCGAAAAGGCCCGCGCCGAATGGGAAGGGTTGCCGGGGCCGTCAGGCCAGGAGATTGAGGAAGCCCGCCTGAAGGCGCGGTTCGAAGAGGCGTGCCGGCGGGCGGCCGAGCGGCACCAGAACCGGCAGGAGATCGCGCGCACCAACGCGCGGCTCGACGAGCTGTCGGCGGAAGCCGAGCGTCTCTCGCTCCTGGAGCAGATGGACTCGGACGAGGCGTGGGGCGCGGTGCAACGGGAGTGGGGCTCGCTGCGCGAGCGATCGGAGGCGCTGGATCCGGCGATTGCCGAGCGATTCGCCGCGGCGGACGCGCGCGTGCGGCTGCGCGCCGAAGAGCGCCGCGCGGCGGCCGAGCGCACGCTCAGGCAGCACGCGCTGCGCCTCGAGCAGCTGATCGACCGCGCGACCCGGCGGGCGGCCGCCGAGGATCTGACGCTTCGGGAGGCCGATCGGATCGCCCGCGAGCTGCGCGCGGCCCTCGATGCGCCGCCGCAGCTGCCGGATCACGAACAGTTCGTCGAGCGGTTGAAGGCGGCGCAGGCGGTCGTGGGTCCGAAGCTGCACGAGCTCCGCGAGATGGACGAGTGGAAGCGGTTCGCCAACGCCGCCGTCCAGGAGGAGCTGATCGCCCGGACCGAAGCGCTTCGCGCCAAGTACGGCTTCGATACGCCCGAAGGCGTGAAGCCCGAGGACCTCGACAAGGCCGCGCACGAGCTCCACGAGATCCAGGAGCGATGGAAGCAGGCCGCCGACGCGCCGCGCTCGCAGGCGCAGACGCTCTGGCATCGCTACCGGCAGGCCGCGGACCCCGTCCAGACGAAGGTGCGCGAGTTCTTCGCCCAGCGGGTCGAGGAGCGGAAGGGCAATCTCGAGCGCAAGCTGGTGCTGATCGAGCGCGCCGAGGCGCTCGCGACTTCGACCGACTGGATCAAGACCGCCGACGAGCTGAAGAAGCTGCAGGCCGAGTGGCAGGAGATCGGTCCGGTGCCGCGGCAGGACACGCGCGTGACATGGAAGCGGTTCCGCGACGCGTGCGACGCCTTCTTCACGCGCCGCAACGCCGATCTGGCCGAGCGGAAGGAAACCTGGTCGGCCAACCTCGCCAAGAAAGAAGCGCTCTGCGCGCGCGCCGAGGAGCTGGCGGCCTCGACCGACTGGGAGCGGGGCGCGAGCGAGATCCGAAGGCTCCAGGCCGACTGGAGGAACGTCGGGCCGGTGCGCCGCAACAAGTCCGAGGTCATGTGGCAGCGCTTCCGTGCGGCGTGCGACACGTTCTTCGATCGCTACAAGCGGCGCGACCAGATCGAGCTCGAAACCAGGCAGGCGGATCGGGAAGCGCTCGTCACCGAGCTCGAATCGCTCGGGGCGGCACGCTACACCGACGCGGCCGAGCCGAACGGGTCCGAGGCCGGGGGCGACATCGAGATGGGCGCCGGCGCGGCGGACGGCGCCAGTCCCGCGATCGTCGCGCCGCCGGCGCCCGATCCCGTCGAGCACGCGGCCCTGCTCGAGCAGATCCGTTCACTGCGCAGCCGCTGGAACCAGTCGTCGACGGCGGTGCGCCAGGGGGCCGATCCGCTGAGCGGACGCTTCATGAGCGCGCTCGAGCGGCGTCATGGCCGCGCTATCCGGAAGCGTTCCGCGGATCGGAGCTCGACGTCGACGCGAACCGGCAGAAGATGGAGAAGCTCTGCCAGCGTGTGGAGGGCTTCCTGAACAACACGGCCCCTCCCGCCGGCTCCTCGCAGGCGCTCGCGGAGATGCTCCGCGAGGCGCTCGCCTCGAACACGATCGGCGGCCGCGCGGGCGAGGAATCGAAGTGGCGTGCCATGGCGGAAGACGTCCGCGGCGCACAGGCCTCGTGGTCGCGGCTCGGCCCCGTCCCCGGGGATGCAGGACGGCAGCTCGCCGACCGCTTCCACCGCGCGTGCAGCCGGTTCTTCGAGCAGATGCGCCGGCACGTGCCGCCACCGGAGCCCGTCGCGCGCCGCGGGAAGCCTGTCGGAGCGAGATAAAGAGACTTCAACAGCGAATCAGAAGATCAGGAGATCAGGAGTTCGTTTCGTCTAGGTAAAAAGAGTCTCCTGACTTCCTGACCTCCTGTTAAAAATCGGCGTTGGCTTCATCTCTTGTACAGGATCTTCCCGCCGACGATCGTGTAGCTCACCTGCGCGGTCGGGATCTGATCCTCGGCCACGGTCAGAATGTCCTTCGACAGCACGGTCACATCCGCGTACTTGCCGACCTTGAGCGATCCACGCGTGCCCTCGTCGAAGCCGGCGAACGCGGGATTGAGCGTGTAGGACTTGAGCGCTTCCATGCGGCTCATCCGCTGATCCGGAAAGAACACCGTGCCGCTGGCGGTCCTGCGGCTGACGGTCGCGTAGTAGCTCGCGATCGGATCGACGTCCTCGACCGGCGCGTCGGTGCCGTTGGTCACGACCGCGCCGCTCTTCATCAGCTTCTGCCACACGTACGCGCCTTCCTCGGCCCGCTTCAGGCCGAGCCGTTCGGGCACGTACGGCGCGTCCGACGTGCAGTGGATCCCCTGCATCGAGGCGATCACGCCAAGCTGCCCGAAGCGCGGAATGTCGGACAGGCTGAGGTGCTGCGCGTGCTCCACGCGCCACCGCAGATCGCGCTTTGCCCGGGTTCGCCTTGAACGCCTGCTCGAAGATGTTGAGCGTTTCGCGATTGGCGCGATCGCCGATCGCGTGGACGCACATCTGGTAGTCGTGCTGCACGGCGAGCACCGCGCTCGCGGCAATGACATCGGGCGTCGTCGTATTCAGCCCGGTGCTGTCCGGCTTGTCGGAGTACGGTTCGAGCAGCCACGCCCCGCGCGAGCCGAGCGCGCCGTCGATGGAATGCTTGATCGCGCGCACGGTGAGGTGCCCGCCCCCGTAATCCACCATCCGGTACTTGGCGAGGTTCTGCGCGAGCACCACGTTGTTCTCGCGGATCATGATCCACAGGCGGACGCCCATCTTCCGTTCGTCCACCATCGCCTTCATCAGGTCCACGTCGGCAAACGACGAGCCGGCATCCTGAAACGTCGTGATGCCCTTCGAGATGACCTCTTGCGACGCGAGCTCGAGAATCCTGCGGCCTCGCGCCAGGCTCTCCTCCGCGGTGGGGGCCGGCTCCCCGATGCCGCGGCGGATCAGGCCGGACGCGCGCTCGCGCATCAGCCCGGTGGGCGCCCCTGCCGCGTCCCTGAGGAGCTCCCCTCCAGGCGGGTTCGGCGTGGTCCTCGAGATGCCGGAGAGCTGGAGCGCGAGGCTGTTTGCAAAGCTGGCGTGGCCGCTCGCGTGCGTGAGGACCACCGGGTTGTCCGGCGACACCGCGTCGAGCGACGCACGGGTCGGGAAACCCTCGACGTTCGGGATCCGGCTTGGACGTCCATTTTTCCTGGTGCCAGCCGCGGCCGTAGATCCACTGGCCGCGCTTCGCGGTCTTCACGGCCGCCGCCACCATCGACACGATCTCGTTCCAGCTGGTCGTCTTCATCAACTTCAACTGGAGCTCGGCGGTCCCCACGCCGTTGAAGTGGCCGTGCCCCTCGATGAACCCCGGGATGGCCAGCTGCCCCTGCAGGTCGACGACCTCGGTCGCCGGGCCCACGTAGCGTCTGATGTCGGCGCTGGCGCCGAGCGCCACGATCCGATCGCCGCGAACCGCCAGCGCCTGTGCTTCCGGCATCGCGTCGTCAACGGTGACGATCTTGCCGTTCGTCAGCACGAGGTCCGCGGGCGGCTGCTGTGGCGCGGCGGCCGTGCGCACCGCGAGGGCCGTCAGGACGATGAGGCTGAGGGAGAGCGGCGGTGAGGATCAGGAACTTGCGGGTCATCTGTGCTCCTGTGTGGGACCGAGACAACGGAGGTGACGGAGGCAACGGACTTCAACACGGAGCGAACACGGAGAAACGGAGAAACGGAGCAACGACGTTTAATTGATCTCCGTTCCTCCGTTGCTCCGTTCCTCCTGTGTTCAGTGCGGTGAATTCCGTTATCTCCGTCCCCTCCGCTAACTCAAGGGGAACAGCCGATCGAAGTTTCCCCCGAAGATCTTCGCCCGGTCGTCGTCCGACACACCGGCGGCGCGCAGGGCGGCTTCCTGCGCCGCGTGGATCGGCTGCTGCCAGCCGCGCGGAAAGAACGACGAGTCGGTGCCGAAGAGCACACGCTCCGGGCCGGCCACGGCGAGCGCCTGGCGGAACACGGCGTCGAGCGTGAGGCCCGGATAGTACTTCATCCAGCCGTTCGAGCTCGACGTGTCGATGTGGATGTTCGGGCAATGCTCGGCTGCCATCAGCAGCTCGCGCAACATGCCCGCGCCGAAGTGCGGCACGATCACCCGCACCTGAGGGAATCGCGACGCCGTCGTGGCGAGCGCGAGCGGATCTCCCAGACGCAGGTCGAACGGGGACGGCAGGCCCAGCTTCTTTCTGACGCCGACGGTCAGCACGCCGCAGTGGACGAACACCACGGCGCCGTGGACCGCGGCGGCGGCAAAGACATCGCGGGCCCGCTCATCGTCCAGGCGGTATCCGTGCATCGCGGGGAACAGGCAGATGCCGCGCAGCCGCAGGTCGCCGAGGGCCCGCCGCAGCCGGCCGCCGACGTCCCCCTGCGTCGGGTTGAACATGAAGAACCCGACAAACCTCGAGGGATGGCGGCGGACCGCGGCGGCGACGGAGTCCTCGTCGCCGGTGATGCTCGCGATGACCGCGGCCCTGGCGACGCCGTGGCGATCGAGCTCCGCGGCCCAGCGATCCGCGAGATCCTCGGCGCTTCCCGGATCGTCCCACCCCAGGCGGTGCGATACTGCGATGGCCCGATCCGTGTCGGGCAGATCGGGCAGGCCGCCGGTGAGCAGCTCGAGAAACCGCGTCGAGAAGAAATGGCAATGAACGTCGCACAGCCGCATGATCAGGAGGCCATCATAATCGGCCTCGTGTCCGATACGCACGGCCTTCTGCGGGACGGCGTGTTCACGGCGCTGGCAGGGGTCTCGCAGATTCTCCACGCCGGGGACGTCGGCGGCCGCGCGATCCTCGATGCGCTCGAGCAGATCGCGCCGGTTCGGGCCGTCTACGGCAACGTCGATCCGCCGGATCCGCCGCTGCAGGCACAGCTGCTCGTCCACGCCGGCGGTCTCGAGATTCACGTCAGCCACGGCCACGAATTCGGCTCCCCGACGCCGGCGAAGCTGCTCGCCAGCTACGACGCCGACGTCATCGTGTACGGCCACACGCACAGGGCGCTCGTGCACCGCGCCGGGGCGCGCCTCGTCGTCAACCCGGGCGCGGCGGGTCCCAGGCGGTTCAATCTGAGGCCGTCGGTCGCGCGGTTGACGATCGCCGGCGGGCGGGCCGAGGTGGAAATCGTGGAGATCGCCGGGTGATCGAGGGAACTGAGAATACGGAGAGAACGGAGGTCTTCACAGGAGAACGGGAGCACGGAGAAAAATTTGTTTGTCTTTCTCCGTTACTCTCGCTGTCTCCGTGTTTTGAGCGCACTGGTATTCCGGCTGAGGCCCCGTCGCCTCCGTTGCTCTCACCCCGCGAACTTGTACCCATCCCGTGCACCGTGAGGACGTACTGCGGGTGGCGGGAGTTCGGCTCGATCTTCTGCCGCAGCCAGGCGACGTGGACGTCGACGGTGCGCGTGGACGGCATCGCGTTGTAGCCCCAGACCTCGTTCAGGAGCTCTTCGCGGGTGAGCGTCGCGCCGCGATGTTCGATGAAGTACTTGAGCAGCTGGAACTCGCGGGCCGAGAGCTCGAGCGGCGCGCCCGCCTTGGTCACCTCCGCGCGGCGGAAGTCGATGCGGACGTCGCCGAACTGGTACCCGTCCACCGGATGCGGGGCGAGCGGCGCGCGGCGCAGCTTGGCTTCGATCCGCGCCAGCAGCTCCATCATCTCGAACGGCTTCGTGACGTAGTCGTCGGCGCCGAGCTTCAGGCCGACGACCTTGTCGGCGACCTGACCCTTGGCGGTCAGCATGATGACGGGCGTTTCGATCCCGCGCTTCCGCAATTCCCGCAGCACGTCGAGGCCGTTGATCCGCGGCAGCATGACGTCGAGGAGCACGAGATCGAACGCCTCGCCGGCGGCGCGCTCGAGCCCGCTCTCGCCGTCGGCGCTGGTGTCGACGGAATACCCCTCGCGAGTGAGGCGATCGCGCAGCGTCAGCACCAGCCCTGGTTCGTCTTCGACCAGCAGCAGGCGCTTCACGCGTGCGAACCGTGGCCCTGCCTGTCCCGAGCGAGCGGGGGCGCCGGCGAGTCGAGGGGCGTGCCGCGGCGACCGACGGGCTCTTCGGCGGCCGCCGGCATCACGACGGTGAACTCGCTGCCCGCGCCCGGCGCGCTGCGCAGCACGACGCGTCCGCCGTGCGCTTCCACGATCCGCTTGACCAGGCTGAGACCGAGGCCGGCGCCCTGCGTCTGCGCCGCGATGACGTCCGGCGTCCGGTAGAACGGCTCGAAGATGCGCGGGTGCTCCGCGGCCGCGATGCCGATGCCGCGATCCGCCACCGTGACGTGAACCTCGCGCCCGACCTGCCGCGCGCGCAGCCCAATCCATCGCCGCCCGCGCCGTACTTGATGGCGTTGGCGATCAGGTTCTGAAACACGCGGCGCAACGCGGGCTCGTCGCCGAGCACCGGCGGCAGCGCCTCCGGCGATGTCGTACTCGACCTGCATCCCCGCCGCGTCGATCAGCGCGCGCGACGACTCCACGATGTCGTGCAACATCGGCGCGATCGCGACCGGCCTCAGCGCGAAACCGCGCTGCCCCGACTGGATGCCGGCGAACTCGAGGATCTGCTCGACCATCTCCGTCAGCCGCCGCCCTTCGTTCCGCACGAGATCGCCGTACTTCCGGATCTGCTCGTCGTCTCGAACCACGCCGTCGGCGAGGTTGTCGCCGGCCGAGCGGATGACCGCGAGCGGCGTGCGCAGCTCGTGCGAGACGGCGGCGACGAACTCCATCTGCTGGCGCGCGAGCTCCTGCGCGCGGCGCGTCGAGAGAATCAGCAGGCCGACGCTGGCCCCGAGCACCGCCAGGATGCTCGAACTGACGATCAGGTTCCGGCGCCGCACCGCGTTGACCGCCGCTTCCAGCGATCCCGACGGGTGCTTGACGATCAGGCGCCAGCGCGGCGCGCTCGGCGGCGTCATCCGCCACGTGGCGGCGGCTCCGCCCGGCCGTCCGTCCAGCGGGGTTCTGGCGGACGATGATCGACACGGAGCCGGGTTCGCGGGTCGCAAGCGTTCCCGTGCGGCCGTCCATCGCCCGGCATCGGCGGGACGATGATCTGCTTGCGCGATGACCTGCGGCGATGTTACCGCGGCGGCCGCCCGGCGGCAGCTTCGCGATGAACGTCGTCGCGAACCGCCGCACCTCGGCGGCGACGTTGCCGAAGTCCTGCGTCCGCACTTGAAAGAGATCCACCGCGGCGTCCGCCTGTGCGTCGGGCTTCGGCGAGAACCCGGCGGCGCTGTGGTACACAACGCCCCGCCCCGCGCTGCTGACGACGGCCACCTGATAGTCGAACGCGTCGCCGGTCTTGCGGAAATGCTGCTGCGCAAGTCGCCGGCAGCATCTCGCCGATGACGTAGTCGCGATCGAGCAGCAGCAGCGTGTACGACAGCTCCGGCATCGTGTTGAACTCCGTGTTGTCGGCGAGCGCCTGCGGCCCGCGCGAGGATAGCGAGTCTTCGAGCGCCGCAGCGCGAGCGCGTGGGGGTGGGGCCCCACGCGCATTGAAATTGAAAACACCACCGGCGTCGGCACGACCACCGCGGGCACGTGCTCCCACACCGGCGGCATCATCGTCCGCACGAGAAGGGAGCCAATCGGCGCTGACGGATCACCGCCCGTGCCGCAGCTGCGCGCGAAGCTCGCTCATGGACGCGGGCCAGTCCGCCGGCTCGAGGAACCGCGTGGCCTGGTTGAACCGCTGCAGCGGCTGCGTCGACGCCGGCGACCGTCAGGTACACGTCCTTGATCAGCCGCGGGTGCCGCGCGGTGCCCTGCCACCGGTCGTAGCGGGCGGCCACGCGCGCCGCGAGATTGCCGGCGTCCTCCATCGGCTCGACCTGGAACAACAGGTACGCCCGCGTCAGCTCGCTGTCGAAGTCCTGCGCGAACGCCGACGCGCGAGTGTTCAGCGACGCTTTCATCCCTTCGCGCTCCTCGTCGCTGATCCGTCCGAGCCACTTGTATTGAAGCGTCGCGAGCAGCGCGATGAGCCCGAGCAGCGCGGCCGCCACGACGAACATCGGCAGCCGGAATCGACCTCTCATTGCGCCGAGTCTAGCACCGGGTTGCGGCACTTACGGCGATCGCCCGCGAGGTTTTACGTCCTTAACAATCTCTTTGCGCGGGCTTAACCATTGCCCGGCCACCGACACGCCATCATCCTTCGGTGGCGCCGGCCTTCGATATCGCGCCTTGAGCTACGTCAGGCGGCTTTAGCCGGACCCACTGCATCAGGAGGGGATCTCAGCAATGCGAATCAGAACTGCGGCGGCCGGGTTGGTTGCGCTCGTCACGATCGCCGCTCTGCCCGGCCGGATCGCGGCCCGGCAGGAGGACACGAAGGCGGCGGACGTCGATCGCCACGGCGCGGAAAGCGATCGGCGGCAAGAAGCTGGACGCGTTGAAGTCCCTCAGCGTGGAAGCCGCCGCGCAGCGCAACGTCGGCACCTTTCAGATGACCGCCGACGTCGAGCTCCTGGTCGAGATGCCGGACAAGTACATGCGGGCCGAGACACCGCAGGGCGGCATGGTGACAGTCGGCATGACGACGGGGTTCAATGGCGATCGGCCGTTGAAGGCCGCGGCGGCGCCCGGCATCGGCCCCGGCGGCGCGATGATCATCCGGATGGGACCGTCAGGCGCGATGCCCGGCCCGACCGAGAAGCCCACGCCCGAACAGCAGCAGCAGATCGATCGCACGGTCGTGCGCTCGTCGCGCCAGGAGCTGTCCCGCCTCATGCTCGGATGGTTCGGCGCGGCGCATCCCTCGCTGAACGCGCGCGTCACGTATGCCGGAGAAGCCGAGTCGCCGGACGGCAAGGCCGACGTGATCGAGGTGAAGAACGCGGACGGCTTCGCGGCCCGGCTCTTCATCGACAAGGAGACGCACCTGCCGCTGATGGTCACGTATCAAGGGCCGCAGGGACGCGTCGTGACGATGGGCGGACCGCGCGGCGGCGGACCGCGCGGCGGCGGACCGCGGACGGCGCCGGCCCCGGCACGCAGGGCCCGCCGCAACAGGGCCGGCAGATCACGGACGAAGAGCGGACGAAGCTGACCGAGGACGCGCAGCGCCAGGCGGAGGAACTGCGGAAGCAGCCGCCCGCGATGGTGGACTACACGCTGTACTTCGACGACTGGCGCGACGTGGACGGGATCAAGTTCCCGCACCGCCTGCGGCGCGCCGCCGCGGGCGCGACGACGGAGGAGTGGAGCATCAACAAGGTGCGGGTCAATCCGAAGATCGATCCGAAGAAGTTCGAGGCGGCCGCCGCCGGCCCCGGCACGTCCACAACGCGCGACGAAAGGGTGCGGTAGCCACGTGCGCCCATGCGTCGCGGCGTGGTGTTCGTGGTCCTGGTGCTCTGGTGGCCGGCGGCGTCGGACGCGCGTCCGGCCTCGGACGCCCGTCCGGCATTTTCGGACGCCCGTCCGGCCTTCGGACGCACGTCCGGCACTCTCGGACGCACGGCAGCGGCCGCAGAGCGGCACCCTGCGTGTCGTCGTACAGGATCCGAGCGGCGCCGTGATTCCGGGTGCGCTCGTGCACGTCCGCGGCGCCGACGAGCCCACGCGGGCGATCGCGCACGAGGGCCTGACGACCGACAGCCAGGGTGTCGCGATCGCCGCAGACCTCGTCACCGGGAGGTACTCGATCGAGGCGGGCTTTCCCGGGTTCGAGACGCGCATCCTGCCTGACGTGCGCGTTCGCGCCGGCGAGAACCGGCGCGAGGTGAGGCTCGCGATTCAGAAGGTCGACGAGCGCGTATCGGTCGGCCGCGATCCGGCGACGGTGGCGTCCGATCCCAACAACGATCGGTTCAACACGGTCCTCTCGAAGGATCAGATCGACGCGCTGCCCGACGATCCCGACGAGATGGAAAAGGTGTTGGAGGAGATGGCGGGCCCCGGCGCCACGATCCGCGTGGACGGGTTCCGCGGCGGCCGCCTGCCTCCCAAGTCGCAGATCCGATCGATCCGCTTCTCGCGCGACATGTTCGCGGCGGAAAACCACGGCGGCGGCCTGGTCTTCGTCGACATCGTCACGCAGCCGGGCCTCGGGCCGATGCGCGGCAGCCTGGATTTCATGTTCCGCGACGACTCGCTGAACGCGCGGAACGCTTTCCAGCCGGCAAAGGGGCCCGAGCAGACGCAGCAGTACACGTTCAATCTGAGCGGCACGCTGCTCGAGGCGCGCACGTCGTTTTCCCTGTCGGCGGGCGGGGCGTCGCTCTACGACTCCGCGAACGTCTTCGTCGCGGTTCCGGGAGGCGAGCGCGCGGCGCCGATCCGCAGGCCGGCCGATCGCATCAACTTCAACGGGCGCGTCGACCACGCGCTGACGCAAGGCGCACACGCTCCGCGCGACCTACCAGCAGAACGCGAACGAGCAGGGCAATCTCGGGGTCGGCAGTTTCGATCTGCCGGACCGCGCGTACTCGCGGACCGCCGACGAAAGCCTGCTGCGGCTGTCGGAAAGCGGACCGTGGAGCCGGAACGTGTTCGCGGAATCGCGGCTGCAGCTCCGCTGGCAGTCGGGCGCAGTCGTCCTCGGCAACGCAGCTGCCGACGGTGCGCGTGCTGGACGCCTTCACGTCGGGCGGCGCCCAACAGGAAGGTGGACGGACGAGCCGCGAGCTGGAGTGGGCGACCAACATCGACTGGGCGAAGGGAAAACACTCCGTGCGCGCCGGGGCGCTCGTCGAAGGCGGCCGGTATCGCAGCGACAGCCGGACGAACTATCTCGGGACCTATACTTCGCGAGCCTCGCCGACTACGAGGCCGGCCGGCCAACGACATACACGCGCCGCATCGGCGATCCGCTCGTGCAGTACTCGCACTGGCAGGCGGGCGTGTTCGTGCAGGACGACTGGCGCGCGCGCAAGAACCTCACGGTGAGCGCCGGCGTGCGCCAGGAGTTCCAGACACACCTCGGAGACAGATGGAACCTCGCGCCGCGCGCCAGCCTCACCTGGTCGCCGTTCCAGAACGGCAGGACCACCGTTCGCGCCGGCGGCGGGATCTTCTACGACTGGCTCGACTCGGACACGTTCGAGCAGACGCTGCGCGTTGACGGCGTCCGGCAGCAGGACCTCGTGATTCGCAACCCCGGCTATCCGAACCCGATCGCGGGAGGCGCCGACCAGCAGATCCTGCCGGCCAGCACGTATGTGCTCGCCGGCGATCTCGTCATGCCGAAGCGCGTGATGGTGAACGTCGGCGTCAGCCGGCAGCTCTCGTCGATCGCCTCGGCCAACGTGAGCGTCACGCCACACGCGAGGGCACCAACCGGTTCAGGGGCCGCAACATCAACGCCCCGCTGGCGGATGGCACGCGCCCCGATCCCGCTCGTGGAAACGTCACCCAGGTGGAATCGACCGCCCGGACGCGCGGCAACTCGGTGAACGCCGGCCTCAACGTGAACGTGCCGGGCCGCCGGACGATGCTCTTCGTGAACTACTCCTGGATGCGGCAGGCCAACGACTCGGACGGTCCCTTCAGCCTGCCGGCAGACAGCTACGACCTCGCCGGAGAGTGGGGACCCGGCAGCCGGCGTGCCGCGCCATCATCTTCAGCGGCCTCGTCAATACGACGCTCGTGAAGAACATCCGTCTCGGCGTGACCGCGACCGCGCGCACGGGATCGCCTTACAACGTCACCACCGGGCCGCGACGACAACGGCGACACGGTGTTCAACGATCGTCCGTCCGGCCTGGCGCGCAACAGCGCGCGCGCGAAGGGCATGTGGGATCTCGCCGCGCGGGTCAGCTACGCGTTCGGCTTCGGCCAGCGCTCCGCCGGCGCCACTCCGGGCGGCCCGACGATGATCGTTCAGCGCGTGGGCGGGGGCGGCGGCAGCGCAGGGGATCTGCTGGGCGGGATCGGCGGCGGCGGCGCGGAAGACAAGCGGATCCGCTTCGAGCTGTACGTCTCGGCCCAGAACCTGCTCAACCACGCGAACCCGATCGGCTTCTCGGGCGTCATGACGTCCCCGTTCTTCGGCCAGCCGACCGCGGCGATGCCGGGACGGCGAATCGATTTGGGGGTCAGGATTGGGTTCTAACGAATCGACGTCAACGTCACGGGCTTCGGCCGAGCCTGTGGACGGCCGGGTCGGAGCTCTGCGATTCAGTCGGATTCGACGGATTAGGGACTAGGGATTCGGGATTCAGGGATCAGGGATTAGGGATTCAGACTCCGGCATCTGTCTTCAGCACCCGGTCCATCGTGAGGAAATAGGGCACGGCGAGCGCCGAGAGCGCCGCGGCCACGCCGAAGGCGGACCGGAACCCGTGGTGCTGGATGAGCCAGCCCATGCTCGTCGAGCCCGTGCCGACGCCGGTGTCGAACGCCGCGAGGATCGCGCCGAACGCGGCGCCGCGGCGCGAGGCGCTGACGTCACCCATCACGTATCCGACGTACACCGGGTATGACGTCCCGAAGCCCAGGCCGAACAGGATGGCCGACGCGATCAGCAGCGGCTTCGATCCGCCAAACGCCAGGCAGGTCAGGCCCGCGGTGATCAGCACGAGGCATGGCACGAAGACCCGCTTGTATCCCCAGCGGTCCCCGAGCCGTCCCGCCAGGGGGCGGGTCAGCAGAATCACGATCGCGAGGGTCGTCAGGTAGATGGCCTTCGGCGTGACCTGGTTCGCCTCGGCGTAGAGCGCCGTGAAGCTGGTGATCCCGCCGTAGCCGAAGGAGTAGAGAAACAACGTGACCGAGATCGCGAGCACGCGCCACTCGAGCAGGCCGCCGGTCCGCTCGTGCGGAATCACCGGGTGCTCCTTCAGGAACCACGCGATGAGCGCCATCGTCAGGTTCAGCGCCGCCGACACGACGCAGAGCCACAGCCAGCCGCGCCGGTAAATCCAGAACCCGATCGTCGGCGCCACCGCCAGCGCGGCCACGGTCGACAGTCCCCAGTAGGCGATGCCCTCGGCCCGCCGCCGCTCCGGCAGCAGGTTCGTCATGTACGCGGACGAGGCCGACAACAGGCCGGACCAGAAGATGCCGTGGACGATGACGAGCGCCAGCATCCACCGATGGTCCGCGAGCACGGCGTAGACCATCGAGAAGAACGTGATGGCGATGCTCGACGTGAGGAGCACGCGGCGCTGACCGACACGGTCCGCGATCGCCCCGGTCAGTGGAGCTGAGAACGCGGACGAGAAGGTCAGGAACCCGAGAAAGAGGCCGGACGCGAACGTGGACCCGCCCATGTCGAGGATGTGAAATGGCGCCGTGGGCAGCAGCTGGAAGACGGAGAGGAACACGGTGAAGGTGAACCCGCACATCACGAAGAAGCGGGGGGTGAAGAGGCGATCGGATGCAGGGAGAGTTCTAAAGTTCTAAAGTTCTAATGTTCTAACGTTCTAACGTTGTCGAGAGCGTGTGATTTGCGCTCGGATGAGTGAAGGCTGGCAGCAACAGCAATCGTATACCGAATCGCCGGCAGGGAGAATAGTGACGGTGGAACGTTAGAACGTTAGCACTTTAGAACTTTCGAACTTTAATCAGCCCTCAGCGCTACGATCGGCTCGACGCGGCCCGCTCTCCGCGCGGGAAGCCACACGGCGATGAGCGCAAGCACTGAGAGGGCGATCGTGACCGTCGAGTACAGCGCGGGATCGGACCGGCTCACGCCGAAGAGCACGCCTTGCCGCTGGAGCAGGTGCGACAGGTTGTAAATGGCCAGCAGCCCCGCCGCAAGACCGGCGGCCAGCGCGGGCGTCATCTCGCGCACGAGAAGCACCGCTATCTGCCGCGGCGCGGCGCCAACGGCGATGCGAATCCCGATCTCGCGCGTCCGGCGCGCAACGGTGTACATCACGACCGCCAGGATGCCCGATGACGCGAGCACTGCGGCAAACACGCCGAAGACCGTCAGCAATGCCGCGTGGAACCGGGTATATGCGGTGCCTCCCCACACGAGGCCATTCACGGTCGAGATTCCCGCGAGCGGGATTTCCGGATCCTCGGCCAGGATCACTTCGCGAATGCGCGCCGCCACTATGTCCGGCGGAAGCGTGCTGCGCACGACCAGCTTCAGACGCGACGCGACCTGCGTCGACGCGAGATAGACCTCGGGCTGCGGGCCCCGCTGGATACTGGCCTTGAAGTCGCGGACGACTCCGACCACTCTGTACGAACGCTTCGTGCCGAGGCTCTCGACCGAAAGCGGTTGACCAACCGGATCTCGAGTGCCCCACAGCTTGCCGGCGAGCGTTTCGTTGACGATGGTCACGAGCGGAGCGCCTTCACGGTCGGTTCGCGAAAAATCACGGCCTTTCACGCACTGCCACCCCGAGCGTCTGAAAGGACCCTGGCGACAGAACGCGCATTCGAGGAGCGGCGCGTCCGGCCGGGACCAGGCCTTCGCCCGTTGTGACGCTCGCGGACGCGGCAAGCACCGGCTCCAGCGGAACATGCGACATGGCGGCGACGGATTCGAGCTCCTTGTAGTCGCGCAACCGGTCGACGATGCGCTCGTGGAGTCCGATTCCGCCCAGCCGTTTCAGCGTCGCCGGCGACGGACGAATCGCGGTGACGGTCAGTTGCCTCGTATCGAACCCCAAGTCGACTCTGTGCAATCGATACAGACTCGTCAGCGTCAACGCGCTGCCGACGAGAAGAGCGAGCGTGGCTGCAATCTGCAGCGCGATCAGCACGTGGGCCGCCACCCGGTTTCGCGGTCCTGCCACGCGTTCTCCCGGCGCCGAGCGCCGGAGCCACGCGGCGAATGCGCAGCCACGGAGGAACGATGCCGAACACGCACACGCTGCCGGCGGCCGCGGCGGCCGCGAAAGCGAGCACCCGCCAGTCGAGCGTCGCCTCGTCGAGCCGGGGAATGTCCAGTGTCCCGAGCGCGGGTAAAGCGCTCACGATCAACTGCGCGAGCAACAGACCGGTCAACGCGCCGCCGCTCGCGAGGATCGCCGATTCGGCGACCAGTTGCCGCAGCAGTCGCGACCGCGTCGCACCAATCGCCGCGCGAATCGCCAGTTCCTGTTCGCGTGCCGTGGCCTGCGCGAGCAGAAGGTTCGCCACGTTGAGGCACGAGATGAGCAGCACCATCGTGACCGCGCCAAACAGCACCGTGAGGTTCGATCGGTAAAGGCCCGCCATCGACTCGAGGAGCGGTACCAACACCACTTTCGTCCCACGTTCAGTGCCGCCAGCCGTCGGCGGGCCCAGCACCGCGGCCTGAGCGGATGCGGCCGCGAGGTCATCGCTCTCGAGCCGCGCGATCCCGGTGAACGGCCCGCGGCCGAAGCTGGCGAGATTGGAGACGTCGATTGTGTACGGCGCCCAATACTCCGCGTCCTCCGGGTACCTGAAACTTGCGGGCATGACGCCGACGACCTCGCGAACGGCTTCGCCGAGACGGAGCCGTCGGCCGACCACGCCCGTATCACCCTTGAAACGGCGCTGCCACAGGCGGTGACTCAGAACCACCGGACCGCCAGGGCCAGATGGATCGCTGACGTCCAGGACGCGCCCGATAGCCGCCGGGACTCCGAATACCGCAAAAAACTCGCCGGCCACGAAAGCTCCGCGAACGAGCTCGGGATTCCCTGCGTCGAGAAGCGTCTGTTCGCTGCCGATGGTGACTGCTGCACGACCGACCGCGGGAAGCGCGCGCACCGCTGTGAGCGTGCCTCCGGAGATGCCGTACAGACCTCCGTCCGCCGGCTGAGCCATGACGGCGACAACGCGTTCAGGATGATCGAACGGCAGGGGCTTGAGCAGAACCGCGTTGTAAATCGAGTACACGCCTGTAGTCGCGCCGATGCCGACGGCGAGCGTGAGTACGGCGGTCAGCGTGAAGCTGGGACTGCGACGAAGGAACCGGAGCGCATGGCGGGCGTCGTTCAGCATCGGGGACCTCGCCGGGCAGACTGCAGGGTTACCTTCCGGTCGTGGTAGCGCATGAGCAAGGTCTGCGGACTAGACGACCGGCACGCGCGGAACGGCGGATTTTGTTTGAGAGCGTTGCGGGGGCCTTTGCAGTGTACTCCAACGACGAACGGCCCCGACACCTGAGCTGGATGGCCGGCCGACGCGCCTGGCCGTGGTCATGCAAGTGAGCGCCAACTGAAACCGCGCGAAACACGACACTTTCAAAACCTGCAGCCCGTAAAAGGAGGCGCTCGTGGCAACAAGAGGAAACGCTCCCAAGCAAATCACCTGGGTCATCTGCCTTGTTCTGTATCTCGTGGCACTCTCCGCTCACCTGGGTGTAGTCCGCATCGACAGTGGTATTGCGATGTGGTCCTGGATAATCGGCTATGGCCTTCTGCTCGTTGCCGTCCAGGTGCGAGGCTTGTGAACTTCGCCGGACTTTCGAACTCTATTCCGTCTTGAGCGCCACGACCGGGTCGACGCGGGTGGCGCGCCAGGCGGGGATCAGGCTCGCGAGGACGGAGACACACGACAGCCCGATCCCGACGGCGGCAAACGTCGCCGGATCGCCTGGCGTCACGCCGTGCAGGAGGGTGTTCATCAGGCGGGTCGCAAACGCCGCGGCGGTGATCCCCAGCGCAATGCCCGCGAGCGACAGGACCAGGCCGCTGCGCAGCACCATCCCCAGCACCTGCCCGCGGCGCGCCCCGATGGCCAGCCGGATTCCGATCTCGCGCGTGCGGCGGCTGACGACGTACGAGAGGACGCCGTAGATCCCGATGGCCGACAGCGCCAGCGCGAGCGCGGCGAACACGCCGAGCAGCACGCCGGTGAAGCGCGGCGTCGACAGCGTCGCCCCCACCACCTCGTCCATCGTCCGCACGTCGGCGATGGGAAGCGTCGGGTCGAGCCCACGGATCTGCTGCCGGATCGGGCCGACGAGCGAGAGCGGATCGCCCGACGCCTTGACGACGAGGTTCATGGAGCGAATCGGGTTGCCAATGGAGCGGTGCCACTGAGTGTGCGGGACGTAGAACTTTTCCTTCACGACGCCGGTGATGCCGTTGTGGCGCACGTCGGCGACGATCCCGACCACCGTGACCCAGGGCCGTTCCGCGCTCCCGCCAATCTTCATGCGCCCGCCGAGCGCATCCCTGCCCGCCCAGTAGCGGCGAGCCATCTCCTCGTTGATGAGGGCCACGAGGAGACCGTCGGTCGTGTCGGACGGCGCGATGGTGCGTCCCCGCACGAGCCGCTCCCCGAGCGCCTCGAGATAGCCGTCGGTCGCGATCTCCCAGTCCCCCTTCGCGCCGGTGCCCGGCGGCGGTACGTATCCTTCGACCCGCAGACCGAAATCTCCGATCGTCGACGCGAGCGGCAGCGCGCGGACGGCGCCGGCCGTGCGCACGCCCGGAGTTGCGCGAACGCGCTCGAGCAGGCGCTGGTAGAAGCCGACGACCTCTTCGGGTGTCCGGTACGACGCCTGCGGCAGCGACAGCCGCAGGGTGAGCACGTTCGCGGGATCGAACCCGAGATCGATGCGCTGCAGCGACCAGAGGGTGCGGAGCATCAGCCCCGCGCCGGTGAGCAGCACGACGGCGAGCGCCATCTCGACAATCACGAGCCCGTTGCGGAAGCGCTGGCGGGCGCCGCCGCTCGAGCTGCTCTGGCTGCCGTCCTTCAACGAATCGGTCAGATCGACGCGCATCGCCCGCAGCGCGGGGGCAAGACTGAAGATGATGCTGGTCAGGAACGCGACGATCGCCGTGAACGCGAGGACGGTCGGCTCGAGCGCGACGCCCGACACGCGCGGGATGCTCGCGGGGTTCCACCACGCGAGAAAGCGTACGCCGCCGAACGCGAGCGCGAGGCCGAGCGCGGCGCCGAGGGCCGAGAGCACCAGGCTTTCGGTGAGCAGCTGACGCACGACGCGCAGGCTGCTGGCGCCGAGCGCGGACCGCACCGCGATCTCGCGCTGGCGCGCCTCGGCGCGGGCGAGCAGAAGGTTCGCCACGTTGGCGCAGGCAATCAGGAGCAGGAATCCGACGGCGCCGAACAGCAGGACGATCGCGCGGCGCACGGTGCCGACGACTTCATCCGTCAGCGAGAGCACGACGGTGTCGAACTGCATCTGCTGCGGGTAGAGCCCCTCGCTCGTCATGGCCTTCGCGATGCCGTGCAGCTCGTTGGCGGCCTGGCTCACCGTGGCGCCCGGCTTCAGGCGCGCCGCGGCGTACAGTCCGTGGCTGCCGTGATCGGTGCTCGCCGGATCGAGCTGCAGCGGCAGCCACACCTGGGTGGGCTCGGGATTCTGGAAGTCCGTCGGCAGCACGAACTCGGGCGGCATGACGCCGACGACTTCCGTCGGCCGGCCATCGACGAGGATCGAGCGGCCGACGATCCCGGGGTCCGCGGCGTAGCGGCGGCTCCAGAGGGCATGGCCGAGCACGACGAGGTTCGGCCCGTTGGGCACGTCTTCCTCCGCGGTGAACGTGCGCCCGTGGAGTGGGCGGACCCCGAAGGTCGAGAACGTGTTGGCCGTCACGCCGCCGGCGGCGACCCGCTCGGGGTCGCCGTCGCCGGTGAGGTTGACCTGTCCGTCCCCCCATGCCGCGACCTGTTCGAGCGTGGTCGCGCGCCGGCGGTAGTCCATGAGCTCGCCGCTCGCCACCCACGTCTTGTCGAACGCGGTCCACCGGCTCCAGATCATCACCGCGCGATCCGGATCGGTCCACGGCAGCGGACGCAGGAGCACGGCGTTCACGACGCTGAAGATCGCCGCGTTCGCGCCGATGCCGAGCCCCAGCGTCAGCACGGCGACCGCCGTAAAGCCCGGGTGGCGGCCGAGCGTGCGCGCGCCGAAACGGAGGTCCTGCCAGAGGGTCTCGAAGAAGGTGAGGATGGACATGTCTCGGGCTTAGACGGCAGCCGGACGGACAACGTTTGCGCTTCGCGACGGGCGATTGGTCGCTTCGTCGCGGCTGGCCGTGTGCCGTATGAACTTACGCTAATATCGGCCATGACGCAGGATTTGAGCGAGTTCCGGCCGTCGAGGTTGTGGAAACGGATGCCGGCCGAGCGGCGCGTGACCGCTGCTGAGCTGTTCTGGTCGGACGAGCAGTCCACCGAGCAGCAGGTCGAAGCGGTGGCGGCGCTCGCCCGGCACATGAAGTTCCGAGCCAAGAGCGTGATCGCGCTGCCCCTCGACAAGAAGGCGAAGTATCTCGCGACGCTGCCGACGGTGTCGGACACCGTGGCGGCGCGCGCGCTCGTCAACTATCACCTCGAGCGTCAGCGTCCGATGATGGGCGCGTTTCTCGACAGCCTGGGGATCGCCCACGAGGACGGGCTCATCAACGAAGAGAACGTCACGAAGCCCGACGCGAAGAAGCTCCAGCGGCCGCCGCGGAGCTCGCCACGAAGTATCCGAAGGAGGATGTCGAGCTGTATTTCAGCACGCTCGTCTCGCAGGATCCCGACACGTGGGGCGGGCTGGCTGACTTGCCGCGGGTGAGCAGGATGAATCAGAGATCAAACAGGAGATGTCAGGAGATCAGAAGAAACAATAATTTTCTTATCTCTTGATCTCCTGCGCTCCTGCCTCCTGTTCAAATGTCGCCCTGCTCAAGCCCGCGTACTCCTGAGTCTCGCTAGATCCGCCAGCGCCCTGATCTCGGCGGCGGCGCGCTTGCCGGACTCGATCGCCCCGTTCATGTAGCCCTGCCATCGCAGGCTCGTGTGTTCCCCCGCGAACACGACGCGACCCGCCGGACGCGCGAGCCACTCGCGCAGGCCCGGATCGAACGACGGATCGAACACCGCGTAGCCGCCGCGCGACCAGCGCTCGTCTTCCCAGCTGACGGTGTGTGCCGCGATCAGGGGCGTCGGTTTGCCCAGCCAGGCCAGGCGGCCGACAACGCCAGGCTCCCCCTCGGACGCGATGATGTCCCGCAGCGCGCGGGACGCGCGGCCGCCGGCGAGCAGGCTCAGGATGCCGGACCGCGTGCGCTGTTCCTCGGCGCCGTCCCACACGGCGCCCGTCGGGAGATCGGAGCCGAACGCGAGCGGGCGGCGCGGCCGGCGCCAGAACGGCCGCTCGAACTGGAGGAGCATGCGCGTGGCGGCGCCGTATTTCAGCGTCGCAATCGCGCGGGCCTGCTGGTCCGGCAGCCGCGGTTCGAACTCGACGTCGCGAAGCGTGGAAGCCGGAAGCGCCGCGACGCAGAACTCCGCTTCCAGCTCGCGCCGCGTGCCCCGGTCCTCGATGGTCACCCGGACCTCGAGGCGCGGTCCCGGCCTGAAGGATTCGGCGGACGGCGGCCTGCAGCAGGACCTTCCCCTCGAGCGCGGCAGCGATCGCGTGCGGCAGCCGATCGTTGCCGCCGATGATTCTGTACATCTCCTCTTGTCCCGGGGGCCCTTCTGACGCGAACTGATCGACGAGCGCGATCAGGGAGAGATCTTCGGGATCCGCGAGGAAGAACCCGCGGAGGCCGCGGACGCCGGCGGTCAAGGCGCTGTCCGCGCGCGACGCGGGCCAGCCACTCGGCGACGGACGAGCGCGCGAGCCTGCGGGCGACGGCGGAATCCCATCGCTTGTCGGCCAGGCAGTAGTCGGCGACGTCCTTCTTCAGCAGGCGCGCCGCGGCCTGCATCGCGGGCGGGCGCTTGTGAATCCGGCGCCGGCCGCTGCGATCGGGCCCGTAGTATCCAAATCCTTCCCGGAGAATCCGCGCGGTCTTCAGCTTGAGCTTCGAGGCCAGCTCGCGCACGAACGACTGTTCCCCTTCGATCAGATCCGCGCCGGCCTCGGCGTGCTGTCCCGCGGAAAAACGGCCGCGGACCGTCCGGACGCGGCCGCCGACGCGATCGCGCGCTTCGACCACGGTCACGATCGCGCCGGCTGCTTCGAGGTCGCGAGCCGCGGCCAGCCCCGCCAGCCCGCCGCCGGCGACGATCACCCGCACGCCCGAAAGCTCCCGGGCCGCCATCTCCGAAGCATAAGATAAGAGGCGGAGATGTTGACTCTTCTGTTGGCGGCGGTGCTCGGTGTGCAGTCGGCGATCAGGTCCGGCTGAAGCCGCCTGACGCGAGCTCAAGGCGGCCTGAGCAGCCTTCAGGTCCGGCGTCGAAGGAGCCGGACGCCACCGGAGTCGGCCTCGAGTCACGACTCCGTCAGCTGATCGCGGCGAGCGGCGCCGAGGTGGCCGTCGCGTATCGCACGCTCGACGGACGCACGGAGCTCCTCATCGATCCCGACAAGAGCTTCCACGCCGCGAGCACGATGAAAGTGCCCGTGATGATCGAGCTCTATCGCCAGGCGCGCGCGGGTACGCTGCTCGCTCGACGAGCCGCTCGCCGTCCGCAACGAGTTCCGCAGCATCGTCGACGGCAGCCCGTACACGCTGAGCGTGGGAGACGACTCGGAGAAGGATGTCTACGGCGCGGTCGGACGCACGCTGACGCTGCGGCAGCTGTGCGAGGCGATGATCACGCGCAGCAGCAACCTCGCGGCGAACCTGCTCATCGAGAAGCTCGGCGTGGAGAACATCCGGCGGACGGCGGCCGCGCTCGGCGGCGGAGGCATGCAGGTGCTGCGCGGCGTGGAGGACGGCAAAGCGTTCGAGAAGGGCCTGAACAACACGACGACCGCGCGCGGCCTGCTGGAGCTGCTCGACCGGATCGCGCACGGCCGCGCCGTCGACCCGGAGAGCGACCGCGCGATGATCGAGATGCTGAAGCGGCAGGCGTTCAACGACGCGATTCCGGCCGGCCTGCCGCCCGGCACGCCGGTGGCGCACAAGACCGGCAACATCACCCGCATCCATCACGACGCCGCCATCGTCTACGGACCCAACCCGTACGTGCTCGTGCTGCTGGTGCGGGGCATCGAGGACAAGAAGCAGAGCGCCGCGCTGATGGCGGAGCTGTCGAGAGCTGTCTACGAGTCCGCGACGGCGCGGTGAGGCGCCTCGAGAAGCGGAGCCGGCGTAAGCCGTCCGTGCGTCCGCCTCGAATCCGTGTAATCCGATGGACTCAGAAGACGTACACGACGTTGACGATCGGAAACCCGAAGAATTCGCCCATGCCGACGGGGAACACCAGCCCGAAGTCGGCGGAGAGCCGCTCGCCGAAGAGACGCACGCCCCCCGAGACCAGGCCGTTTCCTTCCTTCCAGACGTAGTTCTCGGTCATCAGCTTGAGGTTGCGGCGCACGGTCCGCTCCCCACCCACCATGACGATGCCGGACTTTCCCCCGTCGATCCGTAGGCCAGGCCTCGCCGCCAATCGTGACCGAGCCGAGCACGCTGCCGCGCGTGCCGACGACATATCCGACGCCTCCTCCGTTGCTGTTCATGCTGAAGCCGTGGAGGACGCCGACGGCGACCTGGGTCGACGGCGTGTCGAGCACCTGAAGCTTGGGCGTGATCCAGAACGGCCGTTCCGATTCGTCGATGCCGAACAACAGGGGCGTGCCGCCGCCGATGGAGAATCGGTCGGTCACCCCGTACTGAAAGAACGGCATGACGAATCCGTACACGCCAAGCGACCGCTGCCCCTTCTTCAGCGAACGGCCGGTCGGCGCGAAGAACAGCCGCGTGGCGTTCGGACTCGGGGGAATAAACTCGCCGTTCAGGATGCCGCCGGTGATCTTCTCGAGCGACGCGATGTCCGCGCGCCGGGCCGTCACCAGTGCGCCGGCCTGCGTCCTGAACACGACTTCCACGTCGTCCTCGCGCTCGATGGTGCCGTACATGCGCGAGCCGTCGCGGAGGACGAGCTCGTGGGTCGTGACCACGCTCCGAGAGCTCGCCTGCGCGCCGGCGCTTGTCTTCGCGACGGCAGCCTGCGCCGAAGCGGCGAACAGGATGCATCCAATGAACATCGCCGCGCGTTTCATCATGGTTTCCTCTCAAAGCCGCGTCCCTTCGCGCGCGCGATAGGAGTGCGCGCCCTCGCTAGCGGAGCGCCCCTACCGCGGTGCGAAGGCGCCGCAGCCACTGTCGCTAATGCGAAGGGACACACGGTTCCAACAGGCGAATGTGATGCGACGTACCAGTCGCTCGTGAACACTCCGCGAGGGTCGTAGCGCCCGCTTGCGCGCGAGGAACTCGCGCATCCGCGGGTGACATCGCTCGACCTGGCTGCGCGTCGCCCACCGGTGATACGTCAGGTAGTAGCTGCCGCCGAGCTCCGCGGCGCGCTCGATCAGCCGGCGGAAGTCGCTCTGCGCCCGGCCGAGCCCGTCCGGCGAGTGATCGACATGCAGGTTGATCATGACACACGCCCAGGGCTCGCGCGCCCAGGCCAGCACGCTCTCGTCGTCGCGCTCGATCAGCCGGATCGTGCCGTAGATGACGTTGCATCGTCGTGCCGCCGCGCGTCGGCGCGGATCGCCGGTCATGAACGCCGGCAGATCGGCCGCGGCGACGTAGAGCTCCGTGATCATCTCGCTGCCCTTGACCGTCGCGCCGAGCTCGCGGTCGAGCGTCTCGTGATACCCGTCGATGTAGCTGGCGAGCTGGTGCGTGTCGGACCAGTAGAGCTGGCCGTCGGTCGACATGTAGTACCGCGCGTACTCGGCGAAAGCGCGCGCGCCTTGTCCGTGTGGGCGAGCCGCAGCAGCCGCTGCCAGTCGCGCGTGCCGAGCGCGCGCTGGTCGTCGGGCACGGGTAGTCGTCGTCGATCGGCCGGTAGCAGGAGAACACGCCCGCCGCAGGAACTCCGGCGATCGCGGGTCGGTCGCGAACTGGCAGTCGCCGAACTCGTAGCCGTCGTCGATGCGCCGGTCGAAGAGCTCGACGAGGTCGTCCACGCACGCGAGGGTCACGCGGCGTTCGACCTTGCGGCGCGAGCGTCAGCCGCAGCGTGACCCGCGCGATCACGCCGAACAGCCCGTAGCCGCCGATCGCCAGCGAGAACAGCTCGGCGTTGGACGTCCGGCTGCACGTCACGAGCGCGCCGCTCGTGGTCGACGAGGTCGAACGATTCGACATCGCCGATCATCGGCCGCATCCGCAGCCCGCGGCCGTGGATGTTCGCCGACAGCGCCCCGCCGATCGTGAGCCGGTCCGCGCCGGTCTGCTTCTGCACGATCCCCCACTGCCGCTCCTGGCCCGCGCCGGCCCACAGCAGGTGATTGATCAGGCGCGGCCAGTCGATGCCGGCCTCGACCGTCACGAGGCCCCGCTCGGCGTCCAGGTCGATCACGCGGCAGAGCGCCGTCATGTCCAGGAGCACGGTGCCGGCGCCGAACTGCTGTCCGCCCATCGAGTGCCGCCCGCCCGCGATGCTGACCGACAACCCTCGCGCGGCGGCGCCGCGCACCGCCTCCTGCAGCGCGCGCACCGACTCGATCTGCAATGACCTGCCGGACGGTCGTGCGATTGAGCTGTGAGTGGATGTCGTTGACCTCGCACGCCGGCCGCGGCGCCTGCGGGAGATACGCCTGCGGGCGGAATCAGGACGGCGCTGTGGTTCCGCGGTGCCAAGCATCATGCCACCCACGATACGGCCCGCCCCGCTGAGAAGTCCTGAAGGGGAGGTGAAGAAAGGCTGAAATCAGCGGGCGTGCTGCGGCGAGCGCGCGGCAGAATCGCCTTGAATGCGGGCGTTTTGCGCAGCGGCGCGAACAGCGGCTCGACCGGGATGGTCCACCCCGTGAAGGGCAGCTCCGGCCGCTCGACCAGGCGCTGCAAGCACGTCGATGGCCTCGTCGGGCCGGCCGGCGACGGCGTGATGGAAGGCTTCGGCGAGCGTGGCCTCGCTGCCGCGGCCGCCGCGGCGCAAGCGCGTCGATCGCGGCCGTCGCGCGTTCGAACGCGGCCTCGGCCGCCCGCCGGTCCCCGTGCGCGCCGTGCGCGGCGCCCGAGGCCGACGAGGGACCGGGCGTGCTCCGGATACAGCTCGAGCGCGCGGCGGAACAGCGGCGCGCGCCGCCGCGGGGTCGTCGTCGAGGAGCGCGACGAAGCCGGCGCCGTCGTAGGCGTTCATGGCGAACTCCGCCGCATAGAGCTGCGACGGACCGACGGCGACCTCGCGATCGAACTCCGCCCGCGCCTCCTCGCGGTCGCCCTGGGCGAGCCGCACGAGCCCGAGCAGCCAGTGCAGGCCCTTGGCCGGGATAGCGCTGGCGCAGGTTGGCCTGCCGGTCCTGCACGATCGTGCCTTCGCGCAGCACCGACTCGGCGCGATCGAGCGCGCCGCGCGCGATGTGCACCATGGCCAGCCTCGAAGTGCGCGAACGGGAAGTCCGGGTAGAGCTCGATGGCCCGCGCGAAGCGCCCGCAGCCGGCTCGTCGCCCCAGGCCGCGTGGCGCCAGCCGGAAGTGGTGTCCCCAGTAGCCGGGCTCGAGCGCGACCGCGCGGCGGGCCGCCGCCATCGGCCTCGGCTGAAGCGGCCGGCGCTGACCAGCAGGAACGACAGCGTGGCGTGCGCTTCCGCCAGATCGCGCTGCAGCTCGATGGCGCGGCGGACGGGATCGATGGCCCGGGCCAGCAGCGCCGCGTCGGGCTGGTTGCGCGCCCGCGACATCTCGTACTGCCAGAACCGCGCCATTGCCAGGCCGACGTGGGCCAGCGGATAGCGCGGATCCAGGGCGATCGCCCGCTCGAAGTCCGCGATGGCCTGCGGCACCAGCGACGCGTCGAGCGATTCGAGCCGGATGCGTCCCTCCGTGAAGGCCTGGTAGGCCTCGAGGCTGCTCGTCTCCCGGTGCGACCGCGCGCGGCGCCGCGTCCGCGGCGCCGGTGCCGAGCGGCGTCCGCGAACTGCGCGACGATCCGGTCCTGCAGGTCGAACACCTGCGTCGAGCCGGCCGTCGGCCTTGGCGTCCGCCAGCGCTTCGCCGGTCGCGCGTCGACGGCGCGCGCGGTGATCCGCAGCCGCTCTCCGGCGCGCTGGAAGCTGCCGACCACGGCCAGGTCGAGGTGCAGCTCGTTCCGCAGCGCCGCGAGGTCGGTGCCGACGTGCCGCACCGCTTCGACGAGGCGCGACGCGGTCGATGATGCGCAGCGTGCCCGCCGGCGCGAGGTCGTTGGTCACGGTCTCGGCGATGCCGGACGACAGCCAGGCGAACTCCCGATCGGTGCTCACGTTCGCGAAGTCCAGCACGGCGATGACGGCGGCGGCCGGCGCGCGCGCGCGGGCTCGACGGGCGGCGGGGCCGGACGGTCTCGTGCGGCGCGCGAGGTCTCCACGGGCGCGATGAACCGATAGCCGCGGCGCGCGACCGTCTGGATGTAGGTCGGGCTTCGAGGGCTCGTCGCCGAGCGCCTGGCGGAGCTCCGACACCGCCTGGGTCAGGGCGTTGTCGGTGACGGCGACGTCCGGCCACAAGGCGGTGAACAGCTCCTCCTTGGGCACCAGCGCCGACTGCCGCGCGGCCAGATACAGCAGGAGGTCGATGATTTCGGCGACAGGGGAATGACGTCGTCGCCGCGCAAGAGCCGGTAGAGCCGGCGTCCACCGTGAAGGGACCGAAGCGGTATGTCACGTCGCGCAGCTGCCGGGCTGGTGCATGAACGAGTTCACCGACGGGCTCCCCCTTCAGCCTGCCCTGAGCGAAGTCGAAGGGCGTCTCGTGCCCTCAGCATAGCACCGGTGCCTCGGCAGGAGAGGCTCGGCCGCGTCGTGGCTTTAGCCGGACCGGGCGGTTGTGAAACCATCTGTAGAATAGGACGGTACATGACAGCGACAACCGCCGCTCTTCTGGGGGTCTCATTTGACGGCACGCGGGTCCCGGCCTGGCGGACGACATCACGTGGCTCGATCCGCGAACGCTCGAGCCGCCGCGGTGCTGCTCGTCTTGTGTTCCATTGGTGTCGCCGCGGCGACGACGTTTCTTCCGGCGCGCTGAACGGAACCGCGGCCTGGGCCGCACAGCTCCCGCCCCGCGACGCCACGGTCCGCATCGTTCCGGAGGGCCTGCAGGACGCGTCGTGGCTCCAGAGGCTTCGGGACGCGCAAGTCAAGGCCGTCGAAGGCGTCGCGGCGTTTCACGATTTCCAGTTCACGGACCGGCTGACCGAGAGCGGCATCTCGTTCAGGCACCGGATCGTGGACGACGCGGGCAAGACGTACAAGGCAGCGCACTACGATCACGGAAACGGGATCGCGATTGCCGACGTCGACGGGGACGGCCTCCCGGACATCTACTTCGTCAACCAGGTTGGCGGCAATCAACTGTGGAGGAATGCCGGAGGCGGCAGGTTCCAGGACATCACCGCCTCGGCTGGCGTCGGGGTGCCCGACAAGGTCGGCGTCTCCGCCTCGTTTGCCGACATCGACAACGACGGGGACGCGGACCTGTACGTCACGACGGTCCGCGGCGGCAACAGGATGTTCGAGAACGACGGCCACGGGCGCTTCCGCGACATCACCACGGCGTCGGGCCTCGCCTACAGCGGGCACTCGTCGAGCGCGGTGTTCTTCGACTACAACCGCGACGGCCGGCTCGACCTGTTCCTCGTCAACGTCGGACGGTACACGACGAACACGATCGCCGGCGACGGCTACAAGTACTACGTGGCGTTCGAAGACGCGTTCTCCGGCCATCTCAAGCCGGCGCGGGCCGAACGCAGCATCCTGTATCGCAACGAGGGCGGCAACCGCTTCGTCGACGTCTCGGTGCGGACGGGCCTCGTCGACCTGTCCTGGTCGGGCGACGCCAGCGCGATTGACGTCAACGACGACGGATGGCTCGATCTGTATGTGCTGAACATGCTGGGCGACAACCAGTACTACGAGAACGCCGGCGGCACCCGTTTCGTGAAGAAGAGCCGTCAGGTGTTCCCGCGGACGTCGTGGGGCGCCATGGGCATCAAGGTGTTCGACTTCAACAACGACGGCCGCCTGGACATTTTCATCACCGACATGCACTCCGACATGAGCGATCCGATCGGCCCCGAGCGCGAGCGCATGAAATCGGACATGAAATGGCCGGTGTCGTTCCGCGGCAACGGGAGCACGAGCATCTGGGGCAATTCGTTCTTTCTCAAGGAAGGTCCGGCGAAGTTCCGCGAGGTCTCCGATGCGATCGGCGTGGAGAACTACTGCCCGTGGGGACCGAGCGTCGGCGACCTGAATGCCGACGGGTACGACGACACGTTCATCGCCTCCGGCATGAACTACCCCGAGCGCTACATGGTCAACTCGGTCAAGCTCAACGACCGGGGACAGCGATTCGTGGACGCGGAGTTCGTGCTCGGGATCGAGCCGCGGAGCGGGGGCCTGGCGACGCCGTGGTTCGAGCTGGATGCATCGGGGAAAGACAAGAGCCATCCGGACGCGGCAGGGGCGACGGGGCGCGTGGCGGTGTGGGGCGCGCGCGGCACGCGCTCGGCCGCCATCTTCGACGTCGACGCCGACGGCGACCTCGACGTCGTCACCAACGAGTTCAACGCGGCGCCGATGGTGCTCGTCAGCAACCTGACCGCGAAGACGCGGGTGCGCTACCTCGAGGTGAAGCTCACCGGGACCACGTCGAACCGCAGCGGGCTGGGCGCGATCGTCAAGGTCACGGCCGGCGGGACGACGTTCACGAAGGTCATGGACGGCAACTCGGGATATCTGTCGCACAGCCTGTATCCGCTGTACTTCGGGCTTGGCGCCGCCGAGGCGGTGGACAGCATCGAAGTCGTGTGGCCGTCAGGCAAGCAACAGACCGTGCAACGCCCGATCGCGATCAACTCGCTGATCGACGTGCGCGAACCGTAAACCGGTCGCGCGTCCCGTTACGCCGGAGGCTTCACGGGCCGATAGCCTACGCGGGCGTACTGGGCCGCTCGAGGGACGAACTGGGGATCGAAACGCGGATCGGGGGCATCGAGCGTGTTCGTATCCCGGCTGATGGTGCCCCTGAGATCGTTGACGTCGCCGTGAATGAACGACCCGCGCACGCCGGCGCCGTCGGTGATATCGAGCTCGTACCGGGGTCCCGGTGAAATGCCTCCACCGAGGGTGTTCTTCCAGAAGATCGTCTCGACGTAGGTGCTTCCGGTTCCGTTGTCGTCCACGCCGTTCCAGTTTCCGGTGAACGTGCTCCGGCTGACGGTCGCACGCGATCCTTCGAACACCGTCATCGCGCCGGAGCCGTGCTCCGGGTGGTATTCGCCCCCGGTCAACAGGCCCACGTAGTCCACGCCGAGGTTGGCCACGTTTCCGACAAACAGGCAGTTCTCGATCGTGGCCCGGCTGCCGTGCAGAAGGTCGAGGGCCGATCCCGTGATCTGCGTGCGGTTGTTGCGGAAGATGCAGTTGCGGAAGAGCACGGAGTCGAGCGGCTGTCCGAGGTGCTCGACTGAGACTCCGCCGCCGCAGGGGCTCGTGTAATTCCCGGACACCTCGACCTGGTCAATCATGGGATAGGCGCGCGCGTACACCTTGATGCCGCCGCCGTCCACATAGAAGAACGGCGTTTTTCTGATGTCGTCGGATTCGATGGGTGACTGCTGTCCCGACCCCGTCGTGAAGTTGTTGGCGCCCGTGACTTTGAAACCCCGGAAGACGGTCTTCCGCGACACGCCGTCGCCGAAGTAGACCACATGGTTCACGATCGCCGGCGAACTGGGCGCCTGGGCATCGGCGATCTCGGGATTGGCGGCAGTGAGGACGACGTCCCCAACGGCCTCCAGCGTGATCCCGTCATGCCGCGCATTGAACCAGATCAGCGCCTGTCCTTTGGCGGCCGGACGGTAGGTTCCCGCATGGACGTAGACGGTCTTGTTGACGGGATCCCGCGCCGCCGCTTCCAGCGCGTCCTGTATCCGGCCGTTGGGGCGGACATGATAGCCGGAGGTTTTTGGGTCCAGGCGCGGGGCGCTGTCGGTGACGCCTTTGTCCTGCCGGGCGAAGCCGCGGGCGGGCAGCGCGCACGCGGCCAGCAGGAACTGGAGGAAGTGCCGACGATGAGCAGTCATGGGATCCGTCGATCCCCGGCCGCCTGGCCCTCGCGAGGAGGCGCTTTCTCTTCCGTCGTCGTCTTGTCGAACTTGATGGTGTCGATGGCATCCCCTTCGGCGATTCCGTCCACCGTGTCCATGTCGTCCGGGTTGACGTAACCAAAGACCGTGTACTCGAAGTCGAGCCGGGGATTGTCGACGAGGTTGATGAAGATCTGCGCGTCGCCGGTGTCGCGCCCGCGCGTCGAGAGGCCCACGGCGCCTCGAGTGTGCGCCGCCAGGCCGATCTCGTCGCGCACGTACAACGCGTCTCCAGCGTACTCGTTGGCGCCGGGGCTCCCGCCCTGGATGACGAAGTTCGGCACGACGCGGTGGAACGTCAACCCGTTGTAATAGCCGGTTTTCACGAGCCTCAGAAACCGCACGCTCATCAGCGGCGCGGTGACGGGCAGGAGATTGATTCGGATCGTCTTCCCGCTCCGCATCTTGATGCGGGCCGGCACGTCGGCGTCGCCGGCCTCCTGCAGCTCGACCGCGAGCGGCAGCGCCGGACGCGGCAGCGGCTCCGGGGCAATCTCGTAAGCCTTGCCCGTCCATTGCCGCAGCACTGCCGCCGCGCGCAGCGCGATCGGGATGTCGAAGTCCTGGAGGAGCGGGACGAGCGTGCCGGCTTGATCCGGATCGCCAAGCTCGCCGAGCCGGTCGAGGAGCGCGAGCCGTGTGTCGCGGGACGTTTCTTTTCTTTCGGCGGTGACCCGCCGGACCGCGTCGGCCAGCGCGGCGCCGAGCGCCGGCGTCCGCTTCATGCCGTTCAGCTCGATGGCCGCCGTGCGCAACAGCTGATAGTCGCTCCGGCGCGAGGGCCGAGACGAAGTACGGTTCGGCCTCGTCCCCCTTGAGCCGCTTCAACGGGGCGAGCGCCGCTTCACGGACGTTGTCGTGGTCGTCGTGCGCGAGGCGCTCGAGCGCCGCCACGTCATTGCTGATGGCGGCGGCACGCGCGGCGTACATCCGCACCTGCCAGGTCACGTGCCGCACGTGCGAGCCGAGCAGCGGGATGAACACGCGCCCCGGCGCACGCTTCGCCAGCGCGACGAGCGCGTGCGACTCGCGCCACCAGTCGTTGGGCGGCGGCGTCCGCGCTTCGACCGTCAACCGGTCGGTGACGTTCACATCGTCGCGGCACTGATCGCCGAGCGCATCCAGCGCTGCGAGGACGACCGCGAGGCTCTTGTCCTTCAACGCGTCCAGGAGCCGCTCGCAGCCGGACGTGGGCGCCTCCCGCCGCGCCCAGGCGCGAACGGCCTCGACCCGCACCATCAACGAGGAATCGGCCAGCAACGTCGTGAGCAGCTGGGTCCGCTCCGCGGGGACGACCGGAGAACCGGCCCCGCCGAGTGAAATGGCCGCCAGCCGGCGGAGCTCGGACACACCGGTGGCGGACGCCGCCGCCCGCAGCGTCTCTTCGTCGACGCCGAGCGCCGTGACGAGCGCCGCCATCGCGTTCACCCTCGCCGCTGCCGGGTAGGTTCGCCGGGTCCCGATGACGATCCGCCGAAGCCAGTCGATGGTGTCTTCGCTGAGGCTGGCGCGCTTGCCGTGCACGCGCACGAGCGACTCGAGCGCTCGGGTGATGGCCGGCATGAGCGCCGGACCGAGATTCGGATGCGGATCGAACTTCCGAATCATGGCGAGGAGGAAGGCGTCTGCCGCCTGTACCTGTTCCGGCCGCACGTAAGGCAGCCGTCCGATCGATCGAGCGATTTCGCCGACGGAGCCGCCGAGGTCGACCTCGCCGGCCTGCACGAGCGCCTCGAAGGCGGACTGGAGCTGCTGTCCGTCGCCGTCGGTTGGCAGCGGCTCTCCCTTGAAAGCCTGCGCGATCGCCTGGGCGGTTTCGGATCGATTCTGGAGCGTGGGCAGAAAACGGAGGAGATCGGTGATGACCTCGCGCCGCTCGTAGCGGCCGAGCGCCCGGATGGCGCGATTCTGCGTCTGCGGATCGGTCGAGCGGGTGAGCTCGAACAGGATCCGAAAGTCTTCCGCGAGCTTGGCGCGCTGCAGGTCGATGGCCGGCGTGTGCAGGCCATCGGGGAGATCGATCCGGCCGTCTTCGGCCGCCAGGATCGATTGCTGCGCGAGCGCGGGCCGGATCGCCGCCCGCGTAGTCTGGCGGGACGCGGCCGGGCCCGATGAGCACGGCAAGGAGAAGCGCCACGGACGCACACGCCTGCATCGAAGCCTCGTCGCCTGATCAGGTCGCGGCTAAAGCCGGACACTACCGTCGCCCCGAATACTCCAGCATCTGCGCCGTCAGATCCATCGGGTACGAGATAGTGACGTCGGCGATCGACCCATCGCCGGCTTTTTTCGGCTCGAGCTTCGGCTGGACGAACCCGGTGTACGACGGCATCTTCAGATGGTCCACGCGCGCGACGATCTCGTCCCGCAGCTTCGGATCGAAGTGCACGCCGTAGGTCTCGAACAGCTTCCTGGCGGCCTCGTAGTCCCCCTCGGCCTTGATCCGCTGGGTCTCCGCGAGCAGCCGGCCGACCGCTTCCCGGTACGCCTTCACGTCGACCATCGCGTAGTACGTCTTGCCGTCCCGCTGGCGCACTTCGATCGCTTTCGAGTTCGCGATGATCCACTGGACGATCATCTGCCGGTTGCGCATGTGGTCTTCTTCGATCTGGGTGCCCTCACGCACCCGGCGCAGCTGAACGAGCGCATTCCGCGAGTAGCCCTGGTACTCCGCCTGGACGATCTCCGCCTGGTCGCCCGCGCTCAGCAGCCCCAGCTCCACCATCCTCGCATCGGGCAGGAAGTACAGCGCGACGAGATCCGCGCGTGCCTCTTCGAGCGCGGAGTACTGCTCCTTGAGCGAGGACTGCGGGCTCCCCTGGAGGCGCTCGGAAATCTTCCCCGACGCGTGTCCGATCACTTCGTGCAGATCGGTGGTCAGCTCGCCGGCGAGGCTGCTCCACTTCTCGGCGCGCGCCGCTTCCTCCGGCGACCACGCGAACTCCCTGCGAAACTCGCTCGAGGTGGACTTGTCGTACGCCTCGTTGACGTTGGTCAGCGACACCGACTTGCTGCCGTACTTCTCGCGGATCTCCTGGTCGTTCGGGAGGTTGATCCCGACGGGCGTGATCGGCCCCGACTCGCCCCCTTCGACGACGACGTCGATCGCGTTGGCGGTGATGCCGCGGACGCCCTGCTTGCGGTACTTCGCGTCCCAGGGCATGCGGTCCTCGAACCACTGCGCGTCGGCTGCCAGCTTGCGGATGCCCGCCGTCTTCTCCTGGTTCACGTAGAAGACGAGCGACTCCCACGATCCCTTCATGCCGCGGGGATCCATGTAGACCTCCACGAAGCCGTTGATCGTGTCGACCGGCGAGGTCTTGTCCTGGACCCAGGCGATGTCGTACGCCACGCGGTCGGCCGTCTCGCCGGTCGTGTAGAACCTGACGAGCGCCCGCAGCGCGGTAGCCATCGTCGGCGTCGCGTACGGGATCGCCGCCTCGAGGTGACCGACGATCGCCCTGATCTCCTTGTCGTAGCGGCCCCCGACGCGGTAGACCTCTTCGACGAGCGTCCCGCCCCGCTTGGCGTCTTTCACCAGGCGCGAATTCAGCGGATACCGTTCCTGGAAGCCTTCGAGGTCTTTCATCGACACGCCGACGTAGAGGTTGTTCGCGCTCGCGGTCAGGAGGTCGTTCCCCGGCCCCGGCGTCTTGTTGGTGACGAGAAGGTCGGCCGCGGGGTCGAAGAACTTCGGCTGCAGCCTGGCGAGCAGCGCGTCGAGGGTCTCGCCGTTCGGCAGATGGAAACTTCGCGCCGGCCTTGGCAGCGGCCTTCGCGGCCGCTGCGAACGCCTCCGGCGTGCACTTCAGGACGAACTTCCGCGCCGTCAGGTTGTTGAACGGCCCGGTGTTCAGCCAGAAGAGCTTCGTGTAGCGCTGAATCTCGGCAAGCGTCTGGGGATCGACGCCTGACGGATGCGTGATGATCTCTTCGAGGATGTCGCGCATCACGAGATTGTGCGCGTAGCGCTGATCGTAATAGATGTCGCGGCCGGCCAGGGCCGCTTCGTAGAGGTGCCAGATGAGGCGCTTCTGGTCGAGCGGGAGCGACGAGAACCCGTCCGCGTAGAGCTGCACCACGGCCGCATCGTCCACGCGCTCGAGGAGGTATTTGCGATCCGGAGGTGCGATCGGCGCCGCCGCCACGGCCGGCCTCGCCGAATCCGTGACCGGCGTATTGCCGTTCGAGCCGCACGCCGCTGTTGTGATCAATGCCACTGTTATCAATGCTCCAGTCAGAAGCCGGGGAGTCATGGATCCAATTGTAGGCCACGGATGGACACGGATGAACACGGATAAGACTGTCCCGCTGCGCCGCACCCGCATACAGATGTGCGGCCCGGTCTTTCCAACACGGAGTCTCAGCGCGGAGGCAAAACCGTGATCGCGCCTGCCCACGGAGAACACGGAGGCTCAGATTCGACGGATTACGTTCACGCACAGCGCCGCCTGAGGATCCCGAGGCCGGCGCAGGTCAGCGAGACGACGGATGCATCGCAGGATCGGCTTGCATCCGGCGATTGCTTGACCGCGCTACGCGCGGCTCGAGTGCGTTCCTGCTGTTGGATGTGAGCTCCGTGAACTCCGTGAGCTCCGTGCTGGAAGGACAGCGAAGAGAGCTGGTAGCTCGAGAGTAGCAACGGCCACAAGCCATCCGGCCGGACGATTTCAAACAACGCCGGTCACTCCAGCTGCACCGTCTCCCCGTGCTGCGGCATTTTCGTCGTCCACCCGAGCTTCGCGCCGATCGCCGCGCTGAGCGCGTCCATCGCGATCTGTTCCCCGTGCACGATGAAGGTCGTGCGCGGCGGCTTCGAGAACCCGCCGAGCCAGTGGAGGATCTCGTTGGAGTCGGCGTGGGCCGACATCGACTCGATGAGGCCGATCGTGGCGTGCACGGGGATGATCTCGCCGTGGATCTTGACCGTCTTCTCTCCGTCGACGAGCTGGCGCCCCCGGGTGCCCGCCGCCTGGAACCCGACGAAGAGGACGGTATTGCGCGCGTCGGGCAGGGCCGCTTTCAGGTGGTGCAGCACCCGCCCGCCCGTGGCCATCCCGCTCGCCGAGATGACAATGGCGGGCATCTTCGAGCGTGTCAGCTCGCGCGACTCGTTGGGCGTCGAGATCGTGCGGAACCGCTCCGTGCAGAACCCGCAGACCTGACGTTCGCGCTGAGCATGCCGCCGGCGTTCTGCCGGCGGATCGCGGTGGTCTGCCGGACCGTGCGGCGCTTTTTCGTCGTGTGCCTCCGGCTGCATCTCCGGATCGAGCTCGCGCATCCGCTCGGTGTACCGGGCCAGCGCCTCGATCGCCATCGGGCTGTCGACGAAGACCGGCAGAACCGGGATGCGTCCCTGTTCCTCGAGCCGCTTGAGCCAGTAGATCAGCTCCTCGACCCGGCCGATCGCGAAGGCTGGAACAATCACGCGGCCGCCGCGCGCGGCCGTGCTGCGAATCACCTCGGCCAGCTGCGATCCGTCGTCGTCTTCGACGTGCACGCGGTTGCCGTAAGTCGACTCGACGAGCAGGTAGTCCGCTTCCGCCATCATCGTGGGATCCGGCAGCACGGGACGGTTGAATCGGCCGAGATCGCCGCCGAAGAGGATCGTCCGGCCGCCGGTGCGGACCCGCGCGTAGGCCGAGCCGAGCAGGTGCCCGGCGTTGATGAATTCCACCTCGACGTCCGTGGCGACCGGCATCGGCCGGTCGTAGCCGACGGGCTGGAGCTGCGAGACCGCGCGAAACGCGTCGGCCTCGCCGTAGAGCGGAAGCGCCGGCTTGTGTTTCGAGAAGCCGTTCCGGTTCGCGTTCGCCGCGTCCTCTTCCTGGATCCGGCCGGAGTCCGGAAGGACGATGCGGCAGAGGTCCTGGGTGCCGGCAGTGCAGTACACGCGGCCGCGGAACCCCTGCGACACCAGCCTCGGGAGATATCCGCAATGATCGAGGTGCGCGTGCGTCAGGACGATCGCGTCAATCGCCGACGCGGCAATCGGCAGGTTCGTCCAGTTCCGCTCGCGAAGCTCCTTCAACCCCTGGAACAGGCCGGCGTCGATCAGCACCTTCGCGCCGCCAGTATCCAGCAGGTATTTCGACCCCGTAACCGTCCGCGACGCGCCGAGAAACGTGATGGATGGCATCGTCCCCTTTCCAGAATCAGCCGGCACAGCGCTCTGCGGCAGGCTGTGAGTCGACAATCAGCAATCAGGCAAACAGCCCGACCTGCCCGCCTGTGTGCCAGAAAAGCACCGTGTCTTTCTCGGCGAAGGCGCCGCGGCGCACGTACGCGACGAGCCCAGCCATGGCCTTGGCGGTGTAGGTCGGGTCGAGGAACAACGCCTCGCGGCGCGCCGCGAGCTCGATGGCTTCCTCGGAAGCCGCGGTGGGAATGCCGTAGCCGGGTCCCGTGAACGCGTCATCGACCTCGATCGGCACCCGTTCGAACCGCTGCGGGGCGAAGCCGAGCAGCGGTCCGAGCCCGGCCAGAATTCCCCGAATGTCCTGCTCCAGCGAGGCGGCGGATGCATCCGCGCTGATGCCGACGACCCGTGTCGTCCAGCCGGAGAGCGTGCAGCCCGCAACAAGTCCGGCCTGCGTGCCGCCCGACGACGTGGAATGAAGGATGACGTCGGGGGGATCGATTTGATCGCGGAGCTCGGCGATGGCGTCGACGAACGCGGCGGCGCCGAGCGGTGTCGATGCGCCGAGCGGAATGACGAAGGGCGTGCCTCCGGAGCGGCGTACCTCTTCCGCCGCCTGATCCATTGCCGGGGCGCGCGCGTCGCGCGACGCGACGTAGCGGACGTCGGCGCCGAGCAGGCGGTCGAGGAGCGCGTTGGCGGTTGGGCGCTCCTGAGCCGCGCCGTTGGCGACCAGAATGCACTTCAGCCCGAGCTTCGCGGCCGCGGCCGCCGTCACCCGCGCGTGGTTCGATTGCACGCCGCCGGTCGTGATGAGCGTATCGGCGCCGGCCTCCCGGGCCCGCGCGGCCACGAGGCGCATCTTGCGGACCTTGTTCCCGCCGAACGCAAACGCGATCGCGTCGTCGCGCTTCACCAGCAGGCGCGGTGCGCCTCCGCTGCCACGCGGTCCGCCGAGCGCCGCCCGAAGCCGTGTGAGCTCTTCGACGGGGGTGGGGCCGGAGCCGAGCGGAACGGACGCAAGCGATCGGAGCGCGCCGAACATGCAGGTTCAGTATAATTGCAGGTCGGGCTCGAGCCGGCCCACGCGCCTTCCTCATGCAAACCCTGCTGGACAACCTGCGTTCCGGACGGCCCGTGATCGCGGCGGAGCTGCGGCCGCCACGCGCCGAGCTGGAGACGGCCGCCAGCATGGACGCGTGGATCGACACGTATCACGCCGTGCGCGGCCTGACTCGCGCCGGCACGTTCGTGTTCCTGACCGACAGCGCGGTCGGCTCGAAAGAGGAGGACAACCTCCGCCACCTCGTCATCAATCTGGGGAGCGACGTGCCGCGGTCGGGCGTGGTGCCGTTCCTGACGTGCAAGCATCCGCTCGACTACTGCCTGGCGTACGCGGATCGCGCGCACCACCACGGCTTCGACGCGCTGGTGGTCCTCGGCGGCGACAAGAGCGTCGGCCCGGCGCGATGCCTGGAGCACGCCTGGCAGCTTCGCGGTGAAATCCGGCGCCGCGTCCCGAACCTCACGCTCGGAGGCTGGGCCAACCCCCACGCCGATGCCGCGTCACAGGTCGGCCACCTGCTCGAAGATCATGCGAACGCGGAGTTCTACCTGACGCAGATCGTGTCGCATCACAGCCGGGATCGTGTCGAGCGCTTCCTCGCGGAGGCGGACACGCGCGGCCTCTCTCTACCGGGCATGTTCGGGGTGTTCTACTACCGATCGGCGAATCCGAAGACGCTCGCCGCGCTGCGCGGGTTTCTGCCGGTGCCCGCCGAGGAGCTGACGCCGAGTTCGCCGCCGGCGCCACGCCGGACGACATCTGCGCGCGATCGATTCGGGCGTTGAAGGCCGCCGGCGTCCGTCACTTCTACATCAGCAACCTGCCGATCGGGCGTGCGGCCTCGACGCTGAAGCGGGTCATCGAGCAATCACTAATCACTAGTCGTTGAATCCTTGAATCACTGACCCGCGCCCTTGAACTGATCTTCTTCTTCGGCGAAGAGCACGTTGAAGCTCGTCAGCGACCCGTAGCATCCGCTGATGTATCCCTGCAGCTTGACCTTCACGTCTTCCGGCATCTCTGCCGCGTTCACCTGCTGCTCCAGCGAGCGCAGCCGGTTCCGCACCATCACGACCTTGTGGAAGAAGGTCTCAATCGGCCAGCTCTTCTCCTGAAGGGCCGGGTTGCCGGGGCGCAGCACCAGGTTGCCGTTCCGCCACTTCTCGGCCGGCGCGACCGCCGTGATCCCCGCTTCTTCGCGGATGACCCGCCGCAGAATCATTTCGATGTCCATGCCGGAATCCTCGGACCTTTCGGACGTTTCATCAATGGGAGGCGCGATCCGCTCGCGCTCGCTGACGATGGGGAACGGGTCGCGTTCGGACCGGGCGGTCCGCTTCGCGGGCTCGCGCGACGACGAGGGCGACGTGATGTCACCGCCCCAGCTCGCGACGCGCGACTCCTGGCCGACACGAGGGCCGCCGCGGTAGTTGTGCTCGCTGTGGCAGAACCCGCACACGACGCGGATCGGCTGACCCTGGTCGTCCGCCGCGACGACGGTGTGCATGCGATCGGTCTTGCACGCGCGGCAGAAATCCTCGATCGATTCGCCGGCGCGGTATTGTCGAGTGGCCATCGGGCTCGATGTTAGCAGAGTCGGTCGTCGGTCTCGGGTCTCGGGTCTTTGGTCTTTGGCTGCTGAGGTTGGTCTCTGGTCTTTGGTGCGGGCCTGCGCGTGACCCGAGTCCACCCAAGACTTGAGACCTGAGACGAGAGACCGACTGTCCTATACTCGAAGAATGGGTGAACACCTCGATCGGGTCCCGTTCTCGGGCATCATCCGCATCCGCGACATGATGTACAGCGTCACCGATCCCTTCCGGCTCGACCAGGGGGACGTGAGCTTCGACGCGCCCGACACGGTCAAGCGCGCGATGCACCGGGCGATCGACGAGAACCGCAGCCACTACCTGCAGACGACCGGCGTCCCGCGCCTGCTCGAGCTGCTGGCCACGAAGCTGCGCGCGGCCAACGGCATTCCGGTCGACGACCCCGAAGAGGTGATGGTGACGACCGGCGGCATCCATGCGATGTACATCGCGTGCCAGGCGCTGCTCGAGCCGGGCGACGAGGTCGTCATCCCGGACCCCGAGTGGCCGCCGTGCCTGGGCAACATGCGGGCGGCGCGCGCCGTCCCCGTGCCCTGCCCACTTCACGAGAAGCTCGGGTGGCGCTACGACCTCGGCGAGCTCGAGTCGACGATCACGCCGAAGACGCGCGCGATCTACATCAACTCGCCGCACAACCCGACCGGCGGGGTGCTGACGCGCCAGGACGTCGAGGGGATTGCCGGCCTCTGTCGCGATCGGAAGCTGTGGCTGATCTCGGATGAGGCGTACGAAGACGTGCGCTTCGACGGCGTCGAGCACGTGAGCCCGGCGTCGCTCCCGGACATGTACGACCGGACGATCTCGGTGTACACGTTCAGCAAGTCCTACGCGATGACCGGGCTTCGCCTCGGATACGTGGTCGCACGGGATCCGAAGCTGCGCGAGCGCATGAAGAAAGCGCTCTTCTACACCGCCAGCAACGTCGCGTCGGTCGTGCAGTACGGCGGCATCGGCGCGCTCGAAGGGCCCCAGGACCACGTGGCGGCGTTCAGGCAGGAGCTCGAGGCACGCCGTGACTTGTTCTACGCCGGAATCCGCGAACACGCGGCCGGCGTGCTGAGCGGCACCCCGCCGAAGGGCGCCTTCTACGCGTTTCTGCGCATCGATCCGTCCTGGCGTCCCGAGCGCCCGTCCGAGTCCGGATCGATTTCGTGGGCGCTGGCGGAGCACTTGATTTCCCGCGGCCGCATCGGGTGCATTCCGGGCGTCGATTTCGGCGCGCACGGCGAGGGCTACATCCGCTTCTGCTTCGCCCGCGATCGACAGGAGCTCACGGGCGCGCTCGAATCGATGGCGGCGAGTCTTTCGGGCAACAGCGACGATCCAGGAGCACTGACAGGAGATCAGGAGGGAAAAGGAGGACTCCTGACCTCTTGATCTCTTAGTCTCCTGATCTCCTGTTAAGACTTCTACTTCAGGTGGCGCCCGCCGTCGACGCGGATCGTCTCCCCGGTGACGAAGTCCGATTCGAGCAGAAACGCGACCGTCTTGGCGATCTCGCCCTCACCGGCCCAGCGGCCGAGCGGCGTCGCCGCTTCCACGGCCGCCAGTTCCTCGGCGCTCGTGCCCGGCGGAGCGAGAATGGGACCGGGCGCAATCGCGTTGACGAGGATCCCGTCGGCGGCAAGCTCCAGCGCGAGCGCTTCGGTCAAGCCCATCACGCCACGCTTCGCGACGTAGTAGGGGACGTAGCCCTTGTAGCGCGGCCGCCCACTCGCCGCGACCCAATCCGAAAAATTGACGATGCGCCCGCCGCCCGCTGCACGCAGGTGGGCCGCCGCCGCCCGCGCGCACAGGAATGCCGCTTTCAGATCCACGTCGATCGCCGCATCCCACACCGCCTCGTCCGTGTCGTCGAACGGCACGCTCCGGTAGATCGACGCCATGTTGATCAGCACGTCGAGCCGGCCGAGCGACGCGGCCGCTTCGTCGACCAGCCGCCGGCACTCGTCGCCGCGGGACAGGTCCGCCTGGATGAGGAACACGCGGCGGCCGGCCGACCGCACGGCGTCGGCCGCTTCCTCCGCCTCGCGCCGCGATCGGTTGTACGCCAGCGCGAGATGCATCCCGCGCCCCGCCAGATCGATCGCCACGGCTGCGCCGATCCGCTTGCCGCCGGTGATCAACGCGCCGCGATCGGTCAGGTCCATGAGAGCTGCGCCGGCGCGTAGACTCTCGGCAGCGTCTGCCGGTGGCCGAAGAAGCTCGACCACGGCGCCTTCGCCCCCATGCGCCGTTCGGCCGTCTTGATGTTGAACACCGCCGGATCGAGACGCGGGCTGACCTCGTCCCAGTCGAGCGGCATCGACACGGGCGCCCGGGGCCGCCAGCGCACCGAGAACGGCGGCACGATCGTCTGGGCGGACGCGTTGCGCATGACGTCGAGAAACACCGGCGCCCGGCGCTTCGCTTTCCGCATCTCGACGGTCACGAGCTTCGGATGCTCGGCCGCCATCTCGCTCGCGATCGCCGAGGCGTAGGCGCGGACCTTGTCCTGCACCGCGCCGCGGCGCAGCGGGACGAACACGTGGAGGCCGCGTCCGCCCGACGTCTTCACGTACGGCTCGAGGCCGTGGTCCTCGAGCTTGTCGCGCAGCAGCAACGCCACGCGGGCCGCCGACGGGAACCCGTCCGCGGGATCCAGATCGAAGGCCAGCCAGTCCGGCTTGTCGACCTGATCGACGCGGCTGTTCATCACGTGCATGGCGATGCAGCCGAGGTTGACGAGCGTCAGCAGCGTCTTGCGCGTGCCGCCGACGATGTAGTCGATGTCGCGGCCGGCAGAGGGCGCGGGGATCTTCACGGTCGGGACGTCCGCCGGGAGATTGGCGGGAGCCTGTTTCTGAAAGAAGCAGGTTTTCCTGATCCCTTCGGGACATCGCTCGAGGGTGACGGCCCGGCCTTTCATCCACGGCAGGATCTGTCCCGCGATCCGCGCGTAGAACTGCGCGAGGTCGAGCTTGCTCAGCCCGTCGTCGGGCCAGAATGGTTTTGTTGGGTTGGTGATGATGGTTCCGCCGAGGCGCACACCGGGCGTCGTCACACTTTCCCCGCCCGAAGCCGCGCGCGGCCGTAGGCCTCGGCCTCGGCGGAGCGCGCGCGGCGGCCGTCCACCGACAATGCACCGGGACCGGTCAGCATCAGCGCGACGAGCGCGCCAATCAGCGCAACGTTGAACTCGTACCCGTGACCCTGACCCGGCACCATGTTCCAGTTGAGGAAGAACCCGTTCGCGAAATGGACTTTCCAGATGGCGACGGCCATGTTGATGGCGAGCGCGAGGGCGGCAAACAGCGTCAACGCGCCCGCGATGAGCATCAGGCCGCCGGCGAATTCGACGAGACCGACGAGGATGGCCAGCGGGTAGGCGGGTGTCAGGCCGAGCTGTCCGAAAAACGCTGCGGTCCCCGCGAGACCGCCTCCACCCCACACGCCGAAGAGCTTCTGCGCGCCGTGTGCGACGAACACCGCTCCGATGGCCACTCGGAGCACGGCAGGCCCGTACGGCTGCATCCAGACCCTCCCGCGGGCGGCCGGTTCGCCCCCGCAATTCGCGTATTGTGCCACTGATTTCGAGCGGAAAGTACAGCAATCTCCGGGCGCCGCGGCGCCCGGAAGCGGATCGTCGACACACCGATCGCCGGCATGGCAGTCGGCGAAGCAGTCACGACGTTGGTCAAGAGATGGTCGCGGAGGAAGTGGATTGAGGAAAAGGAAGGAACGACGACTGCACCGACACGGTCGACCGGAAGCGGAACGCGAAGCACCCTGCGAAAGTGCTGACGTTAGCCGTTGGACGCCACCGCCGGACCATCCCGGCGAGACTTCCTGCGCTCCGCCCCCGGTCCACCGCGCCGGGGGATCCGCGCCTGTCGCGGATCCCCCACGTGATGTCTAGGTCAGGACCTTGATGACGACGCGGCGGTTCTGCGCACGGCCCGCCTTCGTCTTGTTCTCCGCGACCGGCTTCTCTTCGCCGTAGCTGATCACGCTGATCTTGTGAAGCGGCACCTGGTGCTGGTCGTAGAGATAGCGCTTCACCGCTTCCGCGCGCTCGAGCCCGAGCTTGTAGTTCAAGGACGTCGGACCCGCGTTGTCGGTGTGTCCTTCGATCTCGATGAACGCGCCGTTGGGCTCGGCCTTGAGCTGCTGCACGAGCTGGTCGAGATCCGCGCGGGCTTCATCCGGCATCACCGCCTTGCCGAACTTGAAGTTGCCCTTGTCCTCGCTCAGCGTCACTTCGTAGACCAGGCGCTTCGCGGCGCGCTCGATCGCGTCGGCGCGCACGTTCACCGCGCGGGCCGCCGCGCCGGCCTCGGTGGCGGTCCGGCCGGCCGCATCGGCGCGCTGACCGGCGGCCTGGGCCTTCTGGTCGACTTCACCGATCCGCCCCTCGTTCGCGCGCGTCCGCTCCTGCGTCTCTTCAACGGTTCGCGACAGCGTTTCCACCTTGCCGTTCACTTCCCCGACTTCCGTCCTCACCATCTTCTTCGTCGCGCAAGCCGTGGTTCCACCGAGAGCGAGCGCGAGCACCGGTACGGCGATTACGAGCTTCGTCATCTTGTCCTCCGAGGAAGCAGAACGGGGAGCCGTTCCGCGTTCATCTGTTCAGTGTTCCCTTCATTGGTTCCCATAGTTCCTTCGACGCGATACCCTGCGCGGGCGCGGACGGTCAGGTCCGTGTCGCGCGCGCGCACTTCAAGCGGCCGCCACCCCGGGCGAGCCGACGCTTCGAATGCGAGCAAGTATTGATGCCGCAGCTCTTCCACGATCTGACGCGCTGCGACGCTTGCGTGAGCCGGCGCACTGGTGAGGAAGAACTCGCCTCCCGTCCAGCGCGCGAGGTTCGTCAGCGGACCGGGGGCCAGGATGATCCCGTCGCGCCGTCGATCGTCGATTTGCGCCACGACCGCGACGATGTAGACGGGAATGTCGATCCCGCTGGCAATCGACGAGACCTGTTCCGCGGTCTGCCGGCTGCGTGTGTCGATGCCGTCGGTGAGCACCACGATGGCGCTGCGCTGCTGCACCTGACCGTCGTCTCCGCCTTCGAGCGCGACCGCACGTGCGGTTTCCGCGATCGCGTCGTAGAGAGAAGTTTGACCGAAGGGCGGCTCGACCTTGTCGAGTGACGCCTCGAGGGACGACAGGTTCGGCGTAAAGCCCGTCACGCGCTGCAGGCGCGTGTCGAAAGCGAAGACGGCCGCTTCGTCTCCCGGCTTCAGGGCGCTGAACAAATGCCGCGCGACCTGGCGCGCGTCCACCGCTTTGGTACCAACCCGCATGCTGCCGCTGATATCGAACAGCAGCGCGAGCTTGACCGGACCATCCGACTGCGCGCGGAAGTCGAGGATTTTCCGGAGCTCCCCGCCTTCCTCGATGACGAAATCCGTCTGCGCCAGATTTCCGACGAACCGCCCTCTCCGGTCGCGCACCACTGCGCTGACCGAAACCACGTCAATGGCCGAGCGAAACGTCGTCTGTGGCCTCCCGTCGGGCGCCTGCGCCTGCCCCGCTGCGCCGGCCTGGGCCGGAAGCAGGGAGGCGATCAGCGCCGCGTTCATAAGGAGACGACCCGTCATGCGAGGCAGTAGTCCAAACTCCCTGCCAGAGTTACAAGGCGTTTGCTTTCAACGAGTTGTCTTTTTATGGCTGGGGTCGGCGCCGTCGAATGAGACGAAACCGAGGTAAGAATTACGCGATTGGCCCGATTCGGCTTATCGTTTCTTACATCCCCGTCCAGATCCCGTCAGGCGGCTGAGACGGCAGGGCTGAGGCGGCTCGGGCGGCGCGCGCCGTCGAGTTCTGGCGCCGTCGCGGTAAGATTCGGACGTGGGTCCACGTACCGCTTCTGTCATTCCGGTTGCCGCGCGTGTGAGCGGCTTCGTGTACGCCATCCGCAACATCGTCGCGGAAGCGAAGAAGGTGGAAGCCGCCGGGCGGAAGGTCCGGTACCTCAACATTGGCGATCCCATCAAATTCGGGTTCCGGACGCCGCCGCACATGATCGAGGCGGTCGAGCGCGCGCTCCGGGACGGGCACAATGGCTACGCGCCGTCGGTGGGGATCGCCGCGGCGCGTGAAGCGGTCGCCGCCGAGTGCATCCAGCGCGGCATGCCGATGTCGCCCGATCGCGTGCTGATCACGTCCGGCACGTCGGAGGGCATCGAGCTCGCGCTGACGGCGCTGGCCGGGCCTGGCGACGAGGTCCTCATCCCGGTGCCGACGTACCCGCTCTACACCGCGGTCCTCGCGAAGATCGGAGCGAAGGCCGTCTTCTATCGCACCGATCCGGCGCGTGGCTGGCAGCCCGATCTCGATCACGTCCGCAGCGCGATCACGCCGGCGACGCGCGCGCTCGTCGTCATCGACCCGAACAACCCGACGGGCGCGACGTACTCCGCCGAGGCGCGCCGCGCGCTCGTCGATCTCGCCGAGACGCGCAACATCCCGCTCCTGGCCGACGAGGTCTACGCCGATCTCGCGTTCGACGGCCCGGTCGGCGCGCTGGCCGCGCTCAACCCCGACGCGCCGGTCATGTCGTTCTCGTCGCTCTCGAAGGCGTACCTCGCCCCGGGCTGGCGATCGGGATGGATGGCGGTGGCCGCGACGCCGCGGCTCGACGATGTGCTGGCCGGCGTGAAGAAGCTGGCCGACGGGCGGCTGTGCACGTGCGGACCGATGGAGTACGCGATCGTCGCCGCGCTCGCGGGCGATCGGTCGCATCAGCAGACGTTCCGGGAGGCCCTGCGCGAGCGCGCGGTGCTCACGCACGCCCGGCTGAACGCGATCGACGGCATCACGTCGGTCGCCCCGACCGCGGCGTTCTACGCGATGCCGAGAGTGGCGCTTCCCCCGGGCGTCACCGACGAAGACTACGTGCTCGCGCTCCTGCGGGCGACCGGCGTGTTGTGCGTCTACGGATCCGGGTTCGGCACGGCGCCCGAAGAAGGCTACTTCCGCGTCGTGTTCCTCGCCTCGCCGGTGGAGCTCTCCGGCATCTACGACCTCATCGAGGGGTTCACCCGTGAGTTCCTCGCGGGCAGTCGCTGACCTCGATGTCCGGCGATTCCACGTCTTCTTCTTCAGTGCAAAAGTCATTAATCCGGTACGCCATCTGGATGACGGTCCTCGCGGGCCTGATCCTGTGGTCCGCGTACCTGGTCCGGCACGTGCTGCTCCTCATCTACATCAGCGCTCTGCTGGCGATCGGCTTCAGCCCGATCGTCCGGCTGATCGAGCGGCAGAAGGTGCTGCCGATCGGCACGCGAATCCCGCGCTGGCTCGCGATCCTGGTGCTTTACATCGCGATCCTCGGCACGCTCACGGGCATCGGCTTCATGATCTGGCCACCGCTGCGCGATCAGGGACAGCAGCTGTGGAAGACGCTTCCCGACATGGCCAATCGCGCCCAGGATTTCCTGATCGCGAAGGGGATGCTGGGCGAGCGGCTCACGTTGCAGGAAGTGGTCGCGCGCGCGCCCGACAGCGGTGGGGGTGAAGCGGTCGGCACCGTGATCGGCGCGGTGGTGGGGGTGGCGGGCGGCTTCTTCGGGCTGCTGACCATCCTGATCCTGACCTTCTACATCCTGGTCGACGCCGACAGCCTGCGCACCACGATGCTGCGCCTGTTTCCCGCCGGCGATCGCGCGCGCGTTGCCGGGGCGAGCGCCGACATCACCGTCAAGGTCAGCGCGTGGCTCGGCGGTCAGCTCCTGCTGGGGGCCATCATCGGCGCAACCTCGGCGATTGGGCTGTGGCTCCTCGGTATTCCGTTCTTCTACGTGCTCGCGCTCATCTCCGCGGTAGGCGAGCTCATCCCGGTCGTCGGCCCCATCCTCGCCGCCATACCCGCGATCGCGGTCGCGTCGACGGTGTCGGTCAACAAGGTGCTGCTGGTGATCGTGTTCTTCGTCCTCCAGCAGCAGCTCGAGAACCACGTGCTGGTGCCCAAGGTCATGGAGCGGCAGGTCGGCGTCAGCGCCGTCACCGTCATCGTCGCGCTGCTCATCGGCGGCAATCTCCTCGGCATCGTCGGGGCGATCCTGGCCGTTCCGACCGCGGCGATCCTCCTGGTTCTCTTTTACGAGTTCACGACGGCAAAAGAGTAGCTCTCAGCTACCCGCTTCCAGCTTCCCGCTGCGCGCGTCGCGAGTCCCGCTCCGCGAATCCCGATCCCGAATCCCGAGTCCCGCTCCGCGAGTCCCGAATCCGAGTCCCGAGTCCCGAGTCCCGAGTCCCGACCATGGCATCCGCATTGATGGATCCCCATTCGAGCGGCTAGTGACCCGGGCGTTGTGCGTGGGAACTGCCGACTTTGCGAACGGGAGAGGCAAAGGTGGGCACGAGCGGTGGTACTCGACGGGACCTGTTCGGGGACCTTGCCCTTCTGGTGTTTCTGCTCGCGCAGACGCTCGACGGCGTGCTGACCTACATCGGGGTCAGCGCCTACGGGCTGAGAATGGAGGGCAACCCGCTCATCGCGTGGCTGATGGCGGCCATGGGGCACGGCCCGGCGCTGGCTGCGGCGAAGCTCGCGGCAGGCTCCTTCGGCGTGGCGCTTCACCTGTCCGCGGTTCACAGAGTGGTCGCTGTTCTTGCGGGGTTCTACCTGGTTGTCGCGGTCATTCCGTGGGCAGTGGTGCTGTTGTGGCTCTGAGCCGAGATAGCGGAGGCTACGGAGATACCGGAGATCTCAATTCGACGGTTCTTCAACACGGAGAAGCGGAGAAACGGAGGAACGGAGTGATCTTATTTTTTCAAAATCATTGATCTCCGTTTCTCCGTTGCTCCGTTCCTCCGTGTTGAATGCCGCCCCGCCCGAGAGCCCGGATCTCTCCGCTGCCTCCGTCCCCTCCGGTTCCTCGCCTGCACTATACTCCCCGCATGCGCCGCGATCCGCTTGCGTATCTGGGTGACGAGCTCGACGCGCTGAAGCAGCAAAACCTCTACAGGCGCCTTCGCATTCTGGAAGACGAGCAGAAGGCGCACACGACGTTCGACCACCGATCGGTCGTCAATCTTTCCTCGAACAACTACCTCGGGCTCACGACGCATCCGCGGCTGCGGGCCCGCGCGCTCGAGGCCATCGAGCAATTCGGCGTCGGATCGGGATCGGTCCGCACCATCGCCGGCACGATGGCGATCCACATGGAGCTCGAGCGGCGGCTCGCCGAGTTCAAGAAGGTGGAAGCGGTCGTCGTATTCCAGAGCGGCTTCGCGGCCAACGCGGGCACGGTCGCGGCCATCCTCACCAAAGACGACGTCGTCATTTCGGACGAGCTGAATCACGCCAGCATCATCGACGGCTGCCGGCTGAGCCGGGCGACGGTCAAGGTCTTCCCGCACAAGGACGTCGACGCCGCGCGCCGCATCGTCACCGCCCTGCCGGCGAGCCAGCGCCGGCTGCTCATCACGGACGGCGTCTTCAGCATGGACGGCGACCTGGGCCCCCTGCAGGGGTTGTGCGAGCTGGCGGAAGAGACCGGCTGCATCATGATGGTGGACGATGCGCACGCGAGCGGCGTGTTCGGGGCGAACGGCCGCGGGACCATCGATCACTTCGGGGTGCACGGCCGGGTCGACATCCAGGTCGGCACGCTGTCGAAGGCCATGGGCGCGCTCGGCGGCTACGTCGCGGGCAACCGCAACCTGATCGAGTTCCTCTACCATCGCGCCCGCCCGTTCCTGTTCTCGACCTCCCACCCGCCGGCGGTCGCAGCGGCCTGTATTGCCGCGCTGGACGTCCTCCTCGAGGAGCCGGAGATCATGGAACGGCTGTGGGACAACACGCGTTTCTTCAAGGCAGGCCTCGAACGCCACGGGTTCAACACCGGCCTCAGTGAAAGCCCGATCACCCCCGTCATCGCGGGCGACAGCGCGACGGCCAACAAACTGTCGGATCGGCTGTTCGAAGAAGGGGTGTTCGCGCAGGCGATCGGCTACCCGACCGTGGCCAGGGACAAGGCGCGCGTCCGCACCATCGTCACCGCCACCCACACCCGCGACGACCTGCAGTTCGCGCTGGACATGTTTGCGAAAGTCGGACGGGAGCTTTCTCTCGTCTAATCCATTTTGGGTTCAGGAATACGCAGGTCAGAAATCATGTACGCCAGGCTGACCGCCGGGACCGGGCACACGATGGAAAGACGGGAGACAGATCCTTGAAGGGCTCCGCTTCGGATCGCGCGCGCGAGCTGTTCGCCACGTACACGCGCGACCTCTCGCTCGAAGACCTGCAGCGCCTGTTCACGCACGACACCCCGGACGCGTACCGGTTCTTCACGCGCGGGCAGGACGAGGATCAGTTCGCGGGCATGCCGCTCTGGAAGAGCGCGCCGCTCCGGGCCCGCCAGATTCTGCTCGCGTTCACGCTGAAGCTGCCGCCGGCCCGGCGCGCGCTGTATGTCGGGGCGCTCTTCATCGCGCTCGTCGGGATCGTGCGCCTGTTCCGCGGGTTCGGGTCGGTCGAGATTCCTTTTGGCGTGCCGTTCCTCCAGATCGCCATGTTCACGCCGGTCTGGGCCGACGGCACGCTGGCGCTCATCGTCAGCCTGTTCCTCGTCAACCTGCTCGTCCTCCTGGAAGTCGCGGATCGCCTGTCGCTCAAGGGCGAGCTCGAGGTCGCGCGCGAGATCCAGCTCGCGATGCTGCCGAGCGGCACCTACAGCGTCGGAGACATTCAGATCTGCGGCGTGACGCGCCCGGCCAACACCGTCGGCGGAGATTTCTACGACGTGCTGACGCTGCGCGACGGCCGCGTCATCGTGACGATTGGCGACGTCGCCGGAAAGGGCAGCCCGGCGGCGCTGCTGATGGCGTTGCTGCTCGCCGTGATGCGGACGCTCGTTGACGAAGACCTCGACCCGCCGGCGCTCGTCGAGCGGCTCAACGTCCAGATTTGCCGCCACAGCCCGTCCTCCCGCTTCATCACGTTGTTCTACGCGGTCTACACGCCGTCGACCGGCGCGCTGACGTACGTGAACGCCGGCCAGAACCCGCCCCTCATCCGGCGGCGCGATGGGCGCTACGAGCGCCTCGGCAGCACCGGCGTGGCGCTCGGCATGTTCGACCATTCGGTGTTCGGCGCGGTGGACACGGCGCTGGAGAGCGGAGAGATCCTCGTGCTGTACAGCGATGGGATCACCGAAGCGGAGGACCCGTCGGGGCAGGTATTCGAGGAGGCCGGCCTCGAGCTCGTCGTCGAGCGCCATCGCGATGCCGGGCCGGCGGAAATCTGCTCGCAGGCGGTGAAGGCAGTCGAAGCGCACGCGAAGGACTCACGCTTCACCGACGACTTGACTATCCTGGTCCTGAAACGGGAGGACCAAGCTGTCTAACTACCAACGCCCAAAAAGGCCAACTCCCAAGCAGCCTTAGCCGACACAGGTTTTACAGGAGGTCAGGAGGTCAGGAGGTCAGGAGGTCAGGAGATTCATTCTTAAAAGATCAAAAACTCCTGATCTCCTGATCTGAAACTCCTGATCTCTTGATCTCCTGTTCACCTCTCACTGCCCGAAGCCATAAACCCGCGCGTCGCCAACGACGGAAAGCGGCGTCAGCCCGCGAACCGCTTGCTGGCCTGCGTCCCCGAAGCGGCGGCGGAACGCCTCGTCTTCCCCGCCATCCACCACCACGAACGGCTCGAAGCCTTCCGCGCGCAGCGTCGCGACCACGTGATCGAGCCGGCCGGGCCCGATCAGGTCCCATCGCAGCGTCGGACGGTTGGCGTAGTACCGGATGCTTCCGCTGTGCTGTGCGGCCAGGATGAACGCGGTCGCGGGGAGCCGGTCGCGCACGAACGCGCCCGCGAGCGGGTATTTCCGCTCCTGGAGGCGGATCTCGAATGCCCCGCGCGTGCGAGCCACCTGCAGCTCGGCCGCCACGAGCGCGACGAGGAGCACCACCGTCACCGGCGCGCGTACGGCAGCGGGAAGCTTTCGCAACGGCCACAGCGACACGGCAACCGCGAAGAACAGCATGACCGGAATCGCCGGCAGCAGGAACCGTGTGTAGAACCACTCGTTCGGCTGGAAGTAGACGTACGGCAGGTAGGCGGCCCAGACGGCGACCGCGAGCGCGGCGGCCGTCCAGGCGAGAACGCGGTGGGTGGCCCGGCGCACAATCCACAACGGCGCGAGGAGCGACAGCCAGATGAACCACGTGTGGGTTTCGGTCAGCCACCGCGGATACCTGTCGAGGTTCTCGCCGACGTTCGTCAGCGCAAACCCGTCCCTGAGCGTGCCGTATCCGGAGGCGAGCGGAGAGCCGTAGCGGACATCCTGGATCCAGCCAAGCGCGGCAAGTCCGGGAACGCATCGCGGCGGCGAAGAGCAGCGCGCGTTGCGCACGCGCCTGCGCGGTGCCGAAGACCACGGGAACGAACACGAGCGCCGCAAGCGGCGCAAGGTTCGGCCTGATCATGATCGCCATCGACGCGAGCGCGCCCGCCCCGGCGGCGCCGCCGCGCGACCCGTTGGCGGCCGCCAGCAGCGCCCACAGCCAGCAGGCCGCGGCCGGCACGTCGCTCATCGGCTGGACCACCTGATAGAGGAACGTTGGACTGAAAGCGAGCACGACGGCGGCGAGCGCGCCGGCCAGCGGGTCCCCGAGCCGGGCACCGAGGCGGTAGGTGCCCCAGACCACGAGGACCCCAAGAACCGGCACGAGCAGGTAAATGGCGGTTTCCGAAATCAGGGTGAGGGGGGCGAGCAGCAGGGGAAATCCCGGCGGATACCGGGGCGCGATGACACCGGGCGACTGCCCGCGGGTGAAGCCGAGCGGGGTCAGCGTCATCTCGACGTCGGGCCAGCTGAACGCCGGGCGGATGGGAACCGAGTCGGTCAGCCGGCCCTGCACCAGCAGCCGCGCCTGACCGACGTACCCGTACGAGTCGGCGCCGCCGCTGGCGTACGTGCCGAAGACGATGCCGGCGGTCAGCGTCCACGCCATCGCAAGGACGGCCAGCGCCCCCGCGATCCGCGGAGATTCCGACCCGCTCCACGCGCGGCCGAGCGCGCCGGCGACCCGCGCCCGCTCGAGCCAGATGAACAGCGCCGCGCCGGCGAGCGCGACGGCTGCGGGGCGCTCCCACGAGCGCGAGCGCACCAGAATCCCGGCGATACGGACGCTGAAGCCGCCGGTCCACCAGACGGCCACTGCCACAACGGCAGCGACGGCCGTGACGGCGAGCAGCCAGCCGGTCCATCGCGTGCGCACCCGAGCCGTTCGTGCCACCGTCAACGAGTGTTCACCCTCCGGACAAAGCGCGCGGTTTTTGAGTCAGCGGGATCTGAATATGGAACGCCCATGGTCCCGGCAGCGATTCACACGGCCCGCCGGCTTCTGTTCGGCATCGGCGTCGGCGTCGGCGTCGTCCTTGCCGTTTCGTGGCTGCCGGACGTGGCCGGGGCCCAGACGCCGCCCGTCCCTACTCCCCCCCGCGCGGAACGCGCGCCGGGATCCCAGGCCGATGGGATCGGCGTGCTCGTCCGGCGGCTGGAACAGGCGACGGCTGCGGGCGACCGTCCGGCCGTCCTCGCGCTGGCGGACCCGGCCATCAGCCGGCCGAGCTTCGAAGATTTCGCCCTCACCCTCACGACTCCGCCCGCCACCCGCGTGGTGATGTTCGAGCGCGACCGCGCGCCGCTCGCCGGCGGCCGCTCGCAGCGGCTCATCGTCGAGATCTTCACGGAGCGGGGGATGGAAGCCCGTCTCGGCACGTGGCGCCTTGACGTGAGCCCCGGCGCGGCCGAGGCCGATCCGTGGCGCATCGCCGCCGTGTCCCGGCTTTCGGTCGTCACGGGACTGTATCGCCTGTCGCTGAATCCTGCCAAACAGTACGACGTCCACGACCTGACCGTCCGGGCGCCCGACCTGACGATCGAGATGTCGTCGGGGCGCGCCTTCGTCGCCGAAACCCCCGACGGCCCGAGCGCCGTCGTCCTGCTCGGGCGCGGCCGGATGCGGTTCACGCCGCCGGATCAGGCCGAGCGCACGCAGGTCCGGATCTTTTCCGGAGCCGATGCGCTCGTCGCCGACATCGACATGGCTTTCCTGCGGTTCTCGCCGGCGGAGTTCGAATCCCGCTTCGGTTCCGGGGCGCTTCGGCCGAGACCGGTCAACCCGGGCGACTTGCGAACGGCGAGCTCGGTGTTCAACGAGTACGTGGGGCGGACCCTGCAGATCGATCTCTCGGACATCAGCCGCGATCGGTGGTCGTTGAACCCGTCCTACGGCGACCTCATCGCCGAGCTTCGGACGAAGCGGTTCGGCACGCTCACCTACGCGCGATCGGGCGCCGACGCCGAAGACATCACGGTGTTCGATCGACGGCGGCGCCGCAACATCTCGATCTACGCGTCGGCCGCGAAGCTGGCGCAGCGGGGGCGCTTTTACAGCGAAGACGATCGCGCCGACTACGACGTGCTGTCGTACGACATCGACGCCGAGTTCGTACCGGATCGCGGGACCATCGAAGGCACGACCAGGATCAGGCTGAAGGTGCGTGCCGACGGTGTGAGCTCGCTGACCTTCCGCATGGCCGAATCCCTGACCGTGCGGGGCGTGTACTCGCCCGAGTTCGGGCGCCTGCTGCACCTGCGCGTCGTCGGACAGAACAGTCTGATTGTCAACCTCCCGGCACAGCTCGTGCGGGACACCGAGCTGTGGCTCGACGTGGTGTACAGAGGACGCCTCCCGCCGCAGGGGCTCGACCGCGAAGCGATCGATCTCGGGCAGCAGGACCTGCAGGAGACCCAGATCATTCCGATCGAGCCGCGCTTCCTGTATAGCAACCGCAGCTACTGGTATCCGCAGGCGACCGTGACCGATTACGCGACCGCCAAGGTGCGCATCACCGTCCCGAACGACTTCGATGTCGTCGCGTCAGGCGATCCCGCGGGACCACCCGCGCCGCCGCCCGGTGTTGTCGATCCGGGGAGGCGGCGCAAGACGTACGTCTTCGACGCCGCCAGGCCCACCCGGTACCTGGCGGTCGTGATCAGCCGGTTCAACCCGGTCGACACGCGGCGGATTTCGGCGGGCGGGAGCGACGTCGCGGTCTACGTCCAGGGCAGCCCGAGGCAGGTCTCCCGCGTCCGCGACATGGGAGAGAAGGTCGCGGCCGTCTTCAAGTTCTACGCGTCGCTGGTCGGGGACGCACCGTATCCGAGCTTCACGCTGGCGATCGCCGAAAGCGACCGTCCCGGGGGACACAGCCCGCCGTATTTCGCGATGCTGAACCAGGTCGTCATCGGCACGACGTTCGCGTGGCGCAACGATCCCGTGAGCTTCGAGAACTACCCGACTTTCTTCCTGGCCCACGAGGTCGCGCACCAGTGGTGGGGGCACGCGGTGGGCTGGAAGAACTACCACGAGCAGTGGATCAGCGAAGGCTTCGCGCAGTACTTCGCCGCGCTCTACGCCGAGAAGGACCGCGAGGGCAACGTGCTCGCGAACCTGCTGCGGCAGATGCGCCACACCGCCATCGCCGCCTCGGATCAGGGTCCGATTTACCTCGGCTACCGCCTGGGACACATCCAGTCGGACGATCGCGTGTTCCGCGCGATCGTCTACAACAAGGCCGCGATGGTGCTGCACATGCTCCGGCGGCTGGTCGGCGACGACGCGTTTTTCGCAGGCGTGCGGAGCTTCTACGAGCAGTTCAAATTCCAGAAGGCGGGAACCGACGATTTCCGCCGCGCCATCGAGCAGACGAGCGGCCGCGATCTGGAGCGGTTCTTCGAGACGTGGCTCTACGGCGCGTCCATCCCCCGCCTGAAGTTCGGCTACCACGTCACGGGCTCGGAGGCGGCGGTCCGGTTCGAAGTGCGCGGCGAAGCCGTGGACGTGCCGATTACCGTGACCATCGCCTACGTCTCGGGCGCCACCGAGGACATCGTCATCGCCCTTTCGGATCTGGTCACCGAGCGGAAGCTGCCGCTGAAGGAGGCCGTGCGGTCGATCACCGCGAACGGGGACAACGGGGCTTTGGTGGAGGTGGAACGGTAGTCTCGGGACTCGGGACTCGGGACTCGCCCGCCGTCGCTTGTCGCGCGATGGCGGGACTGTCGCCTTCCGGACCGAAGACCAGTGGACCAGAGACCAGAGACCAGAGACTAAAGACCTGAGACCTGGGACCGATGTATGATCGTTCCCCTATGGAAACCGTCACGCTGACGATAGACGGACAGCAGGTCACGGCTGCAAAAGGCCGGACCGTCCTCCAGGCCGCGATCGAGAGCGGCGTCACAATTCCGTACTATTGCTACCACCCTGGGCTCGGGATCGACGGGTCCTGCCGCGTCTGCATCGTGAAGATCGAAAAGATGCCGAAGCTGCAGACGTCCTGCTCGACCACGGTCGCCGAGGGGATGATCGTCTCCACCCGAACTCCGGAGGTCGTCGAGGCGCGCGCCAGCGTGTTCGAGTTCCTGCTGATCAACCATCCGCTCGACTGCCCCGTGTGCGACAAGGGGGGCGAGTGCCCGCTGCAGGACTTCTGGTACAGCTTCGGACCGAACGAGAGCCGCATGGAGTTCCCGCGCCGCGTCTTCGACGGCGAAGGCGTGCGGGCCGACGTCGACTTCGGGCCGACGCTCATGCTGAACCGCAACCGCTGCATCCTCTGCACGCGGTGCGTCCGGTTCATGCGCGAGGTGGACACCGACGCGCAGATCAACATCGTCGATCGCGGGTACGGCAGCGAGATCGCGACGTTCCAGGAAGAAGGCGTCCACTCGCTCCTGTCCGGGAACCTGATGGACGTGTGTCCGGTCGGCGCGATCACCACGAGGGACTACCGCTTCAAGTCGCGGCCGTGGGACAACCCCGAGGCCGTCGACACGATTTGCACGTTGTGCGAGAAGGGCTGCAACACCACCGCGTGGATCAAGGCGAAGCCCGAATGGGCCAAAGGCGCCCAGCTCATCCGGACGACGCCCCGGTACAACCCGGACGTCAACGGCTACTGGATGTGCGACATCGGGCGGTTCGACTACCGGTGGATTGAGGGGGACGAGCGCCTCCAGCGCCCGCTCGTGCGGGCGAGCTCGGGGACGCTCGAGCCGACGGACTGGGACAGCGCGCTGGCGAAAGTCGCGGAACAGGTCACGGCCGCCGGCGGACCGTCGGCTCTCCGGTTCCTGGTTTCCGCCCACGCCTCGCTCGAGGAGCTGTTTCTCATCGGGCGCCTCGGCGGCACGTTCGGTCTGCCCGAGCAGGGGGTCGCGATCAGCTGGCGGGCCCGCGAGAAGCCGCAGCCGGCCGGCGCGAAGTTCAAGATTCCGCCGGTCGATGCGCCGAACGTCAACGGCGCGCTCGACATGGGGTTCCCGGTAACGGCCTTGGGCAATGGGCAGGCCGACCTGTCGGCCTTCCGCTCAGAGGTCCAGCACGGGCGGCTGCAGGCGCTGTACGTGTTCGATCCCGGTCCCGAAGGCTATATCGGAGACGTGTCGTGGATTATCGACGCGAAGCGGGCCGGGCGTCTGCCGCTGCTCATCGTGCAGGGTGTGCTGCTCTCGGCGCTCGCGAAGGCCGCCGACATCGTCCTGCCGGGCGCATCCTGGGTCGAGAAGGACGCGTCTTACGTGAACGGGCAGGGGCTGCTGCAAGCGGCTTCGCGCGTCATCGCGCCTCCGGGCGAGGCGCTGGAAGACTGGCAGGTGTTCGTGAAGGTCGGGTTGGCGCTCGGGGCCGAGCTCGGGTACTCGAGCAGCGCGGAGGTCCGAGCCGCTCTCGCGACCGCACTGTCGGGCAACCCGCGCTACGAAGGGCTGACGAACCTGGCATTCGCGCGCCCGGTGACGGCGCAGAACTGGCTGAAGGCTTCGAACCCGTCCGAGCGATGGAAGTGGGACCTCATGTTCCAGGACATGCCGCCGGTGAAGTTCGAGGGCACATCCCGCACGAATCCGGATCCGGTATTCATCCCCGCTGCAAAGGGTCGACTGACGTCGGCCTCAGCCGAGCGATCGTGAAACGTTTTCTCGTTCTCGCGTTCGTCATCCTCGGCACGGCCGCAGGCGGCGCCCAATCGGGGCGCCCCAGGGCGGACGTCGCTCCGCTGGTCGAGGGGCCCGCGCGCGCCGGTTCGCCCGCGCGCGTCGCCCTCGAGGTCACGCTGCCCGAAGGACTGCACACGCAGTCGAACAAGCCCCGCGATCCGCTGCTCATCCCGACAACGCTGACCATCGACGCGCCCGCGGGCGTGACGGTCGAAGAAATCGTCTGGCCGCCAGCCGATCGATCTCGCTCAGGCCGGCGCGGACCAGCCTCTCTCCGTGTTCGAGCACAAGTCCTTGATTGGCGTGCAGTTGGCGCTCGCGGGTCCGGCGGCAGTCCCCGGCAATCTCACCGTCCCGGTCAGGCTCCGCTACCAGGCGTGCGACGCGAAGATGTGCTACCCGCCGACGACGGCCGACGTCAGCTGGGTCATCCCGGTCGTTCCCGCGTCGGCGGCGGCAGCCCCCAACGCCGCGCTGGCGGGCACATTCGCGAGCATCAAGTTCGGGACGGGAGAAAAACCAGCCGCGCGCGGCTCAGAAGCCCCACCGGAGCCACGAGGCTCGCCGAAGCCGCCGGAACTGCGGGCCGATGCGACGCTGCTCGACGGCTTCACGATCGCCGGCACGACCGGCGGGTACCAGGGCACGTCCGCCTTTGTCTCGTTCATTCGGGACGCGGAAGCCGGGGTCAAGCCGCGCGGGCTGTTCGAAGGCCGTGGCCCGCTCGCCATCCTGCTTCTCGTGCTGCTCGGAGGCCTCGCGCTCAACCTGACTCCGTGCGTCCTGCCGATGATCCCGATCAACCTGGCGATCATCGGCGCCGGCGCGCAGGCGCAGTCGCGCGGCCGGGGTTTCCTGCTCGGCACGGCCTACGGCGCCGCGATGGCGGTCGTCTACGGCGTCCTCGGCCTCGTCGTCATCCTCACCGCCGGCACGTTCGGCACGATCAACGCGTCGCCGTGGTTCAACCTCGGCATCGCGATCCTGTTCGTCGTGCTCGGCCTCGCGATGTTCGACGTCCTCTTCATCGACTTCTCGAAATACTCGACGCGCTTTGCCGGAGGCGGCCAGCGCGGAAGCGTGATGCTGGCGTTCACCATGGGCGCCGTCTCGGCGCTGCTGGCCGGCGCCTGCGTCGCGCCGGTCGTGATCCAGGTCGTGCTGTTCTCCAGCAACCTGTACGCGACGGGGACGACGATCGCGCTCGCGCTGCCGTTCGTGCTCGGCCTCGGCATGGCGATCCCGTGGCCGATCGCCGGCGCCGGCATCGCCGCGCTGCCGAAGCCGGGCATGTGGATGGTGCGCGTGAAGCAGGCGTTCGGCGTCTTCATCCTCGCGACCGCCGCGTACTACGGCTACCAGTCGTACGCGATCTTCGCGAATCGCTGGGTCGATCCGGCCGTCGTCGCGTCGAGCGTGGAGGAGCAGCTCAAGGCCGGCTGGCACTCGTCGCTGGCCGACGGGCTCGCGGTCGCGAAGCGCGAGAACAAGCCCGTGCTGATCGACGTGTGGGCCACGTGGTGCAAGAACTGCCTGACGATGGACAAGACGACGCTCGCGAGTGACGAGGTCAAGAGCGCGCTGTCGGGCTACGTGAAGATCAAGTACCAGGCCGAGGATCCGGACGCGCAGCCCGCCAAGGATCTGCTGCAGCGCCTCTCCGCCCCGGGCCTGCCGGCATACGCCATCCTCAAACCTGTCCGGTAGGGCCCCTACGGCGAGCGAAGCGAGCCGCCCTACGCACGAGCGCAGCGAGTGCGCCGCTACCGAGGCGCGCATTGTCGAGGCCCTACCGCGGGAGCGAAGACAGCCGCGGCCTTCGCTTCCTACTCGCCGACATTGATCAGATCGACGATCTCGGTGTGTCCGCGCGCTGCCGCGCGCGAGAGCGGCGTGCGATCTTCCGCGTCGACGGCATGCGCGTCCGCGCCGCGCGGCGAGGAGCGCCTTGACGACGGGCGCGTAGCCGCCTTCGGCCGCGATGTGAAACGGCGTGTGGCCGCCCGCGTCGGAGACGTTCACGCCGGCGCCCGCTTCGATCAGCAGCAGCGAAGCATCGACGTGGCCGCCCGCGACGGCCGCGTGCAGCGGCGTGTTGTGGAGCGCGTTGCGCGAGACGGCGTTCAGATCCGCGCCCGCCGCCAGCAGCCGTTCCACGGCAGCGCGCTGGCCGAAGAAGGCCGCCAGGTGCAGAGGCGTCCACCCGTCGTAGGCAAAGCCATTCACCGCGCCGGGGATCTGAAGTCCCGACTCGAGCGCGTCCATCTGCCCGAGCGCGGCCGCCGCGAACAGGTCGAGGTCCACGCCGCCGGCGACGAGCGCGTCAACCACCGCGCGATGGCCGCGGTACAGCGCCGCCATCACCGGCGTTTCGCCGGAGGACGCGCGGGCGCTGGCGAGCGCGGGATCCTCGGCCAGAAGCGCCACCGCCCGGCTGGCATCTCCCTCTTTCGCCGCGTGGATGAGATCGTCTATAGGCATGGCTGGGTATCCTGCGTCGGCCTCCAGGCGGAAGTGAGAAGCACTCTCCTCCTGTGGCTTCGGGTCTCGAGTCTCGAGCCTCGGGTCTCGGGTCTCGGGTCTCGGGTCTTCGGTGTCTCTGGTCTATGGTCTGTGGTCTTGGGTTGCGGACCTGAGACGTGAGACCTGAGACCACGACACCTACGGGCGCGGAAGCAGCAATGGCGCTTTCGTCCGGACTTTGAGCGCCGAAGGGAGCATCCGCACCTCGATGCGGCAATGGGCGACGCCGGGTTCGCCGTCGACGTGGAATTCCATGTCGCCTTCACGCTCGATGATGGCGTGGGTCACGCGCAGCGTCGAGACGTTGGGAGCGAGGTGGGCCGTTCCCATCGCCAGATGCCGTGCGTGCCAGAACCGCGCCATCACCCGGCACTCCTCGACGATCGCCGTATCCAGCAGGCCATCGTCGAGCTCGGCTCCCGGGGCGATCCGCGCGCCGAGCCCGTACTCGCGCCCGTTGGCGAACGCGATCAGGAGCGCACGCACGTGGCGGCGCGCGCCGTCGAGCTGCAGATCGTAGTCCACGGACTGGTAGCGGCATCCCTCCCGCACGCCAATGACGACGTAGGGCCAGCCGCCGCGGCTGCCGGCGGCGCGTTCGTTGAAGAGCCTCGCGACGCGCGCATCGAAGCCGACCCCGGCGATGTTGAAGAACGGCCGGCCGTTCATCATCCCGGCGTCGATCGTGCGGGTCACGCCGTCGAAGGCCGCGGCCAGCGCGGCCTGAGGCTGACGCGGAACGCCCAGCGCGGCGGCGAGCCCGTTGCCGGAGCCGGCGGGAACCAGGCCGATGGCGGTCTCCGATCCCAGCAGGCCGCTGCCCGCTTCGTTCAGCGTCCCGTCGCCTCCCCACACGATGACGAGCGTGGCGCCGGCCGACGCGCTCGCGGCGGCGAGCTCGCGCGCGTGCCCGGCGCGTTCGGTGAGGTGAACGTCGGCGTGCAGGCCGCGCCGTTCCGCCTCCGCGCGCACGAGCGCGACGCGGCGCGACGCGACCGTCGGGTCTGCGCCGGCGCCCGAGACCGGATTGATGATCGCGACGATGGACATGCGCGGAACTTTGAAGCCGTGCAGCGCAGGAACCTTGCTATAGTAACGTCCAACATCGCCGTTTGGAGGACGCATGAAGAGCCTGGCGGTGCGCCTCACGCTGTTGGGTGTGTTCGTGCTCTCGACCGGCGTCGCGGCGTACTTATTCTGGACGGGCGACGCCCGGGCCCGCACGGAGGCAACCGCAGCAGCGTTCTTTCGACGAGGCCGTCCTCGGCGCCGGGCGCGACGTGCTGGAGCTGAGAGCAGCGCAACAGGCGTACGTCGCCGCAGGCCAGGGCGAGCAGTTCTGGACCTCGAAGGTGGATGCCGCGATCGCGGCGCTTCGGGACAAGCTCACCGCGCTCCGCGGCCAGGCCACCTCCCTCGCGGCCCAGTCCGCCGTCGACAACGCGGCGAGCGCCCTCCAGGATTTCGAGCAGATGGATCGCCGGGCGCGCGAGCTACGTCCACGGCGGTCAGAGGCTGCTCGCGTCGGATCTGATCTTCGCCGACAGCCTCGAGCTCACGGGCGCGATGGCGGGATCGCTCGAACAGGCGCGCTCCGCCGAGCGGCAGGCGGGTGACGCCTCGAGCGAAGGCATCCGCGGGCGGCAGACCTTCGCCGGCGGCGTCGCGGCCGCCGTGGCGTTCCTCGTTGTCGCGCTCCTCGTGCCTCGACGCGATGCGCCGGCGGCGCCGGCCGTCACCTCGCTCGACCTGAGCCCCGCGCCGGATTTCAGCGTCGCGGATACGAACGACATCGGTCACGCACTCGACGAGAGCTGGTCACGCGCGAACCGCCCGTCCGAGGCGGCCCCGCCCGTGCCGGCTTCGATTGATTTCGGAAGCGTCGCGTCTCTCTGTTCCGATCTTGCGCGGGTGATCGACACGCAGGCCCTGCCGGCCATTCTGGAGCGCACGGCGGCAGTGCTCGATTCGCCGGGAATCGTGCTGTGGATCGCCGACCCGGATGGCCGCGAGCTGAGCCCCATCATCACGCACGGCTTTTCCGCCCAGCTCGTGTCGCGCCTCGGCACGATCCCCCGGGACGCAGAAAACGTCACCGCGTCGGCGTTCCGGACGTGCCTGCTTCAGACCGTCAACGCCGATGCCGTGTCGAACGGAGCGATCGCGGCGCCGCTCGTGACGCCGATTGGCTGTGTGGGAGTCATCGCCGCGGAAGTGCGGCGTGAAGGCGAGCGGGATCCCGCGAAGCTGGCGGCCGCCAGGATCGTCGCGGCGCAACTCGCCACGCTCGTGGGTCCGCCCTCGACCCGCGCCCAGGCGAAGGCCGAAACGGGTTGAAGCGGAGATCAGGAGAAAGGAACAGGAGGATAGGAGATAAGGAGTTTTTTGGTGGATAAGATCACCAAGCTCCTGAACTCCTGACCTCCTGTTCACTTCGCTAGAATTCTGTTCGACCGCTAGACCTCCGAACGGTACGAGCGCCGGCTTCGCGCCGTCTCGATCTTGCCCTTGAGCGTCAGCGGCTTCTTGTCGCGCACGATCCCGACGGTGAACTCGTCACCGTTCTCCAGGCGCTGAATCCGCCGGCGCAGATCCGACGGGTCGGTCACCTCGGCGCCGTTGAGCGACGTGATCACGTCGCCCGCTTTGATCCCCGCCTTGGCCGCGGCCGAATCGTCGTACACCGACGTCACCAGCGCGCCTGCCTTCGTTCCGAAGTACTCCGCGAGCTGGCTTGACAGATCTCCCACCGTGAGACCCAGGTTGCTGCCGGACCGCCAGTAGAAGCTCTGGAAACCCGGCGGCGCCGGAGGCGCGGGCGGCTCTGGCGGGATCGGGCGGACGGGGCGGGCGGGCGGCGCGGCGAACTCGAAGCTTCGTCCGAAATCGCGGAGCACGCGAACGTCGTCGCCGCTGCCGAACACGTTGAATCCGTCCCTGTCGCTCGGCTCGACGGTGACGGCCACGCGCTGGCCGTCACGGAGGAGCGATACCTGGATCTTGCGGCCGGCGGTCGTCTCCTGCACGAGCCGTGTGAACTGGCGCACGCTGCGCACGCGCTCTCCGTCGAACTCGACGACGATGTCCCCTTTCTTCATGCCCGCCCGGGCAGCGGGACTGTCTTCCGAAACATCCTCGATCACGACACCGCCGGGCGCCGGCAGCTTCGCCGCCTTCGCGTCGTCTTCTTCGACGTCGCGGATCGACACGCCGATCTGACTGCCGCTTCCGCCGAAGATCTCCAGCGCGCGGGGTACCGCCACCCGTGTCTTCTGCGCGTGGACGGGCGGCGCGAACGACGCGCCCAGTCCACCCGCGGTGACCAACGCCGCGACGAGCGCGGCCCACTTCCATGCCTTCATATGATCGACCTCCGAAAACTCTGTTGGACTTTTCCGTGCAGAATCGTGCAGGCCCGTGACAGGCCGTGTTGTTTCGTGAGACGCACCTGTTCCGGAAAAGGTTGTCCGTCGACGATCGCCCGCCGGCCGGAAGGATGAGTCGCCTTGGAAACCTGAAGCTCTCGAAGGAGCCGGTCGCGGGGGGTGGTACAATTCTCTCGATGACTTTCATTTCAGCCGCAATCGTCGGGCTGGCGTTGCTGGCCGCGCCACAGGCGCAGGACCAGCGCGCCGAGGCAGAGCGCCTCGCACGATCGGGCGCGCACGAGCAGGCCTTGAAGGAGTTTCAGGCGCTCGCTGCACTCAACCCGGACGACATCGAGGCGCGGCTCTGGATTGCGCGCCTTCACGTGCAGCTGCGGCATCCCCAGCGGGCGGCCGACGTGTATCAATCGATCGTCGCGGCGCAGCCGCAGAACGTGGACGCGCTGCTCGGCCTCGGCGACGCGCTGGCCATGGCGGCGCGGTTCCGGGAAGGGGCCGAGGCGCTGAGCCGCGCGGAAGCGCTGGCCCCGGATCGACCGGCGATCCTCACGGCACAAGGACGTCTGCACCGTGCGGCCGGCCGATCGACGCTGGCGCTCGCGTATTTCCAGCGGGCGCTCGCGCTGGAGCCGGGGAACGCCGAGGCGCAGCTCGCGCTCGATGCGCTGCGCGCGGAGCGGGCCCACCGGCTGGAAGGGACGTATGACTTCGAGCGCTTCAGCACCGACGACCCCGACACGCACGCGGGCACGATCGAGGTGAACGCCCGCGCCGGCGACGCCGTTCGCCTGTTCGCCGGCTATCAGCACCTCCGCAAGTTCTCGCGCGACGAGGATCGCGGGGGCGGCGGCATCGAGTGGTTCGTGCGCCGTGATTTCCGTCTGCGGGCCGGCGCGTTTTTCAGCGGGAACGCGCTGAACCTGCCGGAGGCCGATGCGGCGTTCGATCTGGAGTACCACCGCACGCGGGTCGTGTGGCTCGCGGCGATCCGCTACCTCGACTTCGACTCGTCATCGACGTTCATCTGGTCACCCGGGCTGACCGTGTCGCTGCACGATCGCCTGGCGGTGACGGCCCGCTATTACCACAGCGAGTCGGACTTCACGGAGTTCCAGCCCGTCACGGGGAACGACGGCTACAGCCTCAAGGCCACGGGGCGCGTCGGCCGCCGCCTCTGGGTCAACGGCGGCTACGCACGCGGGTTCGAGGGGCTCACCCTCATCACATCCGAACGCACGACGCAGTTCGCCGCCGACAACCTGTCGGCCGGCGTCCGGTTCGACGCCACGCCCTTCACCTCGATCGGCGGCCTCTACGAATTCCAGTGGCGGGAGTTCGACACCCAGGTCGCCAGAGCGACGATCAATTTCATTCAGCGCTTCTAGATCCGGACTCGGGACTCGGGACTCGGGACTCGGGACTCGCGATCAGGGATTAGGGATTCCGTCCCGTCCCGCCCTGAGGTCAGCGCCGTCTCCGCGAGGGGACGCTCCGCCTGACGCCGAACGCGTTGCCCACGAGTTCCGGCCATTTTTGCTGAAGATTTCGAGCTGTTCGGCGCGGCCGCTCAGGTACGCGCTTTGATGTAGTGACTGTCGGTCGCGCGGAATCACCGGGGTGCGTAACTCAGGCAGGCGCTGGCATCGCCGCATCCCGTCGCAAGTCAGTCCGATTCCGCGCGGCTTTGTCATTTCCCGGGGGGTTATCTATGAAATCGATCACTCGCCTTGCCGCCGTGCTGGCTCTCGCCGGCATGTTCTCCGGCTGCGCGCTGAGCCGGACGAGCGTGGCTGAGGTCAAATACAATCCGGCCCGCTATCAGGACAAGAACGTCTCCATCGACGGCGTCGTCACGAGCTCATGGGGTGTGCCCCTCGTGCCGTTCAGGCTCTACAAAGTGGACGACGGCACGGGAGAGATGACCGTGCTCTCGCAAAGCGGCAGGGTCCCGGCCAAGGGCGCCCGAGTCCGCGTGAAGGGGCGCGTCTCGGACGTCGCCTCGTTCGGCGGTCAGTCGCTCGGCCTCCACATGGAGCAGACCGACATCGACTTCAAGCGGTAATGCGCACCGCGACGGCGGTCATGTCGTCGTTCGGCGGCGTGTCGCCGCGCCACTCGTGGACGGCCGCGAAGATGGACTCGACGACGCGTGCGGCCGGTTGATCGCGATTGGCCTTGATGACGTCGACGAGCCTCGCCGAGGTGAACTCCTGGCCGTCGGCGTCCATCGCTTCGTGCACGCCGTCCGTGCAGAGCACGAACAAATCGCCGGAGTGCAGCGCGAACGTGACCTCGTCGTAGGTCGAGCCCTGGAACGATCCCAGGGGAACGCCTGGCAGCTCAATCTGGGCGCAGACGTCTCCTGAACAGCGAACCGGATACGGCAGGCCGGAGTTGGCCATCGACATGGTACGGCGCTTCAGATCGAAGACGACGTAGCAGAGCGTGCAGTAGTACTCCTCGAGCTGGCGCTGCTCGAGAATCGTGTTGATCGACGAGAGCACGCCCGCGGGACTGGATCGTTCCGGCAGATATCGGCGCCTGAACGTGCGGCCGCGGACGAGCTCGGCGGCAAACGCGCTGTACAACGCCGCCGGAACGCCTTTCCCTGAAACATCTCCCACCGCCACCACCAGCGTGTTCGACTCCGGGGACAAGTAGTCGTGAAAATCCCCTCCGAGCTCGCGCGCGGGTGCGAACTCCGCCGCCACCTCGATCCCTTTCAGCCGCTTGGGAGGGCCCGCGGGCAGGAGCGCCGTCTGCACACGCTGCGCGAAGCGCAGCTCCTTCTCGAGCCGCTCTTCGTTGGCGCGCACTTCCTTGTAGAGACGCGCGTTTTCGATCGCCACGGCGGCCTGGCTCGCGAGCAGCGTGAGGATCTCCACGTCCCGCTTGGTGAACGCGTCGAGCTCGGGGCTCTCCAGATCGACGACGCCGATGCAGCGATCCTTGAGCATGAGAGGAATGGCCAGCTCCGAGCGGACGTCCGGCACGAGGTCGATGTACCGCTCGTCCTGCGACACGTCGGCGACCAGAACCGGCTCGCCGTGCAGCGCCGCGTAGCCGATGAGCCCTTCGCCGAGGGGGATGCGCGGCACTTCCACCTTCTCGCCGTACTTCACCGCCAGCTTCACCTCGAGCTCGCCGCGCGCCTCGTCGAGCAGGAAGATGCCGAACGTCCGGTAGTCGATGACGCGCTTGGTCAACAGCGCGATGCGCGCGAACAGCTGGTCGAGATCGAGCACCGACGCGACTTCGCGCCCGATCTCCGACAGGGTTTCGAAGGCCTCCGCGTCGCGGCGGCTTCGCTCGAAGAGCCGCGCGTTGACGAGCGCGACGGCGACGTGCGCCGCGAACTGCCGGACGATGACGACGTCGCGGTGGGTGAACTGATCCGTGTTGCGGCTCAGGATGTTGAGCGCGCCGATCGGCCGCGACTTGTGCATGAGCGGCACGACAATCTCGGAGGCCATGCCGGGCACGATTTCGATGTAGCGCGGGTCGGCGGCCAGGTTGTTGACGAGCACCGGCTGCTCGGTCACCACCGCGATGCCGACGAGCCCGGCGCCCGGCTTGAGGCGGACGTTCTTGGCCGTCTCGGGATAGCCGACGCTGTAGGCCGAGCGGAGCTCGCCGCGCCGCTCGTCGAGGAGGTAGACCGCGAAGGCTTCGAACGAGATCAGACGCCCGATCAGACGGGGAATCTGGTGCAGGAGATCGTCGAGATCCAGCACCGCCGTGACCTGCCGTCCCAGGTCGAAGAGGGTGGTGAGAAGCTCCTGCTCTGAACGGTTCAGCGTCCCCGCTCCGGTTTCGGCCGGCGCCTCATCTGCTGGAAGTCCCTGGCTCACCTGGACGTGTCGTCCTTCCGAAGGGGAAAAGGGGATTATACTTCTCTGAATTTACCAATGAACATCACGCTGCCCCTGGATTGCTCGGCGATCGAGCGGATCCTTCCTCACCGCTACCCGTTCCTCCTGGTCGATCGCATCACGGAGCTCGAGCCCGACAAGCGCATCGTCGGCATCAAGAACGTGACGCTCAACGAGCGTTATCTGGCGCACCGTCCCGGTGAGGCGCCCGTGCTGCCGCCGACGATTCTCACCGAAGCCGTCGCGCAGGTGGGCGCCATCCTGATCCTCGCGAAGCCGGAAAACCGGGACCGCCTTCCGTTTTTCGTAGGTATTGAGCGCGTGCGCTACCGCCGGCCCGTGCATCCGGGCGACGTGGTGGAAATCGAGGCGGTCGTCAAACGGCTGCGCAGCCGGATGGGCGTGATGCACGGAATCGCGCGCGTCCAGGGGCAGGTGGTCGTGGAAGGGACGATGACGTTCGCCTTGAGATTGCGGAACGAAGAGGCGTAGCCGCTCCCGAATCCAGTGAGTGGCCTTACAACTCCCAAGAAAACCAACTCCCAACTCCCAAGTGTCTGGGGTGAAATGCGCAACGACTTTCACCCGGCTCGCGCGAGGCAGGTAATTTGGGAATTGGGAGTTGGGCTCTTTTGGGAGTTGTCTGAGAGGCACCCTACCGAATCACCATCAGGACCAGTCCGATCTTCACGCCTCTCGACGTCCAGACCGCCCACTTCGCGTCCGGATGAAAGTACCTCCACGCATCGAGCAGCGCTGGAGCGAGTATCAGCGCCCCGATCCAGCGTTCGTCGATCCGGGCGGCGCTCGCCATCCCGCGTGTGTCGCGCTCCGGCGGGCCTGTCCTCGCGAATGCGACGCCGGAGTAGGCCGCCGACGCGAGCACGTTGAAGGTGAAGACTCCCTTTGCGAGCGGCCCACGCTCGTGACGCAGGTTGGGGCGGCGGCCGAGCAGCCACTCGTTCTCCGCGTGCTGGACCCAGAAGCCCGCCGACGAGATGACGAATTCGTGACGAGGCGAGAGCCCGCTCCGATGCGTGATCGCGAAAAACGGGATGCCGTGAAAGTCGACCTTGCGGAGCCCGGGCTTCTCCCCCAGCGCGGCGTTGGCCAGCAGGTGGCCGGCCTCATGGGCGCCCAGCCCGAGGACGCCGCCTACCAGAAAAGAAGTAACACCCTTCCCTTCGGGTGCATTGTTGTTTGGCTGAGCTTCAGGGGCCGTTTGCGCGAGCGGACGCGCGTTCCAGGTTGCAACCGTAAGAAAACACAGGACTACGCTCACTGCTCGTCCGTTTGACCGCGGCTGAGCCACCTCGGCACAGCGGTTGCTCTGCTGTAAGACCAGTGAACAACACGCCGCGCGAACGACGGCGTCAAGGAGAGATCCCATGCTCGAAACGATTGCGATCATTCTGATTGTGCTCTGGCTCCTCGGGATGGTCAGCGGGTACACCCTCGGGAATTTCATCTACGTTCTGCTCGTCATCGCGATCGTGCTCTTCCTCGTGCGGCTCATCAGCGGCCGTAGGGTTTGAGCAGCGCGCGTCCCAGGCGGGGGTGATAGGCCGTCAGATCACCCTCGCCCCGGTCGTCCTGGACGTGACGCCTGACCTGATGGAGCGTCGCGTCGAGATCGTCGAGCGACGACAGGATGAAGGCCTCTTCGGACATCGGCTCCACCGGCGAACCCAGCTCGCGCTCGCCGTGGTGGGAGACGACCATGTGCTCGATGCGCAGGCGCAGATCGGCAGGAAAGCCGTCGATTGCGCGCGTGGCGTCGCGCACCATCATCACGCCGATCGTGATGTGTCCGAGCAGGTTTCCGTGTAGGGAATACGACGTCACTCCGTCGTAACTCAATTCGTCTATCTTCCCGAGGTCGTGCAGCACGGCGCCCGCCAGGAGCAGGTCCGCGTCCGCGCCATACGCGACCGCCAGGGCCTCCCCGGTTTCCGCAAGCTTCAGAACGTGCTCGAGCAGCCCGCCGCGATAGGCATGGTGGACCGTCATCGCCGCCGGCCAGGTCCGCAGCCGCTCGCCGTAGCGGTCCAGGATCGCGGTCAGCAACTGCCGGATCCAGGGGTTGCCGGCACGCGCGACACGTGCCTGGAGCTCCTGCCACATGTCCTCGATCGGACGCGGCGCCGAAGGGATGTAATCCTCTTCCCTGAAACCGTCCTGCCGATCGGCGGCCTCGTCGACGCGCCGGATCTTCTCGATCAGCAGCTCGAGCTTCTGGTGAGGACGCGTCGCGCGCCCTTCCACCTTGACGAATTCACCGGCCTCGAACCCGCGCGCAACCGCGTCGACTTCGCCGAAGGCCTTCGCCGCAATCTGCCCCGAAGAATCCTGCAGGACGACGGCAAGGAAGTCCGCGCCCGCGCGGTCCGTCCTGCGTTCCTTGCGAGCGCAGAGATAGAACGCCCAGCCCGACGACGATTCGTCGAGCTCGGCGATTCGTGGCAGGCGCATTTCGAGAGGGATCGTAGCGGTTCGCAGCCCGTGGTTCAAGATTCGACGCGTTTGGCGGTCGGGCGCGGCGCCAGTGCCGGGGCCTTCGAGCCGGACGTGTGCGTCTCCGGCGGATTCGTCCACCGCACGATCGCCACACCCGCGAAGACCAGCGCGGCCGCCGCCGCCATGCGCGAGTCGAACGGCTCGCCGAGGAACAGCACGCCGAGCGTGACCGCGATAATCGGGTTGATGTAGGCGTAGAGCGACACGAACGAGATCGGCAGGTGCCGGAGCGCATACGTGTACGCGACGAACCCGCCGATCGCGCCGACCGTCGACAGGTAGGCGAGCGCAACCGCCGTGCGGGTCGTGAACGAAAGGTCCGCCCACTCGCCGCGCACGCGTGCCGGCCGCGGTCATCATCAGCCCGCCCGCGAGCATCTGCAGAGCGGTCGTGCCGAGCACGTTGTCGGTTCGACCATGCCGCCGGGAGTACGCGGAGCCGAGCGACCAGCCGAGCGTCGCGATCTGGATCGCGATCACGCCCGCGAGGAACCGTCGATTGCCGGCGCTTCCGAGCGTCAGGTCCGGCCACACGAGCACGACGATGCCGCTGAAGCCGACCAGCAGCCCGGCGACGACCTTTGCCCGCAGGCCGCTCGCCGTCGGGAAGCACCGCCTCGACCGCCGTCATCCAGAAGGGGGAGGTCGCGACGAGCACGGCGGCAAGGCCACTCGGGATCCACTGCTCGGCGAAGACCACGCCGCCGTTGCCGAGGCCGAGCATGAGGAATCCGAGGAGGGCGATGCCTCCCCAGCTGGAACGCGGGGGCAGCTTGTCGCCGCGGAGCACGACGTACAGCGAGAGCAGTGCACCCGCGATCAGCCAGCGCAACCCGCCCATCAGCGCGGGCGGCATGGTCTCGAGGCTGACACGGATCCCGAAATACGTCGTCCCCCAGATGAGGCAGACTGCAATCCACGCGAGGTAGGCGACGTGCTTCTGGCGGCCGGTCGACGGGGTCATGAGGCAGGATACACGACGGTATGACGCTCCTTGTGTCCAATCAGGGAGAGGACGCCCCGGCAGCACAGCGATGGCCCGTCAGCCTCACGTGTACAACCATCCAGTTTTTTTTGACCACAGAGTTAACGGATCCTCCGTTTACTCCGCTAACGCTGTGGTGGATTTCGTCGTGGACTGCGCTCCGTTTCCTCGCGCCGGCGTTCAGATGAACCCGAAGGTCCCCTTGCCGATCCAGGCGCCGCCGTCCACCGTCAGGATCTCGCCGGTGATGAAGCCCGCGTGCTCCGAGACGAGGAACGCGACGGCATCGGCCACATCAGCGGGCTTGCCCCATCGGCGCAGCGGCACGGTATCGGTGATTCGCTGCACGGCCTCGGGCGAGCTCCACAATTGTTTCGCGGCGCCGGGCGTGTCGATGGGACCCGGCGCGACGGCATTGACGCGGATGTTGTGCTGGGCCCACTCGACGGCCAGCGTCTGCGTCATCGACATGACGCCTGCCTTCGCCGCCGCCGAATGGACGGTGCCGGCGCTCCCCGTCCAGACGTAGTTGGCCAGGATCGACACGATCGAGCCGCCGCCGCCGCGCGCGATCATGTGCCGGCCGATCGCGCGCGAACAGTAGAAGCTGCCGTTCAGCACGATGCCGACCACGGAGTTCCAGCCGTTGGGCGACAGATCCTCGGCCTTGCAGATGAAGTTGCCGGCGGCGTTGTTGATCAGGATGTCGATCCGGCCGAAGTGCCGGACGACGCGCGCGACCATCTCGTCCACCTGTTCGGGGTTCCTGACGTCGATCTGCACGACCAGCGGATCGAGCCCGGCATGGCGCAGCTCGGCGCTGCCTCGCACGATGTTTTCCGCGTTGCGGCTGCCAATCGCGACGCGCGCGCCGAGCTCGCCGAGCCGCGCCGCGATCGCGAGCCCCAGGCCCGTGCCACCGCCGGTCACGACAGCCACCTGATCCTTCAACAGCGAGGGAGTGAACATCGTCTTGGGTCTTGAGTCTCTAGTGTCTCTGGTCTCTGTTCTCGGGTCCCTTGGTCCGTTTGGTCCGTTGGTCTCTCGTCTCCGGCCGCGTACTCGAAGTCTAAAGCGTAAGGCCTAAAGACTGCCAAAGCCCGTATAATCCGCGCACCGTGCCTGATGGCCCTCTCTCGTCCGCCGCTCCGCCGCCCGAAACGTTCGCGCGATTGTTCGAGTCGGTGCACGAAGGGGTCTATATCGGCACCCTCTCGACCGCCGCCGCGCGGACGCTCTCGGCCAATCCGTATCTCAAGCTGATGTTCGGGTACGGCACGGAAACGCCGCAGGACGAGGTCCGCCCGTTCGAGCTGGAGCGTTTCGTCGATCCGCAGGCACGGGAGGCATTCCAGGAACGCCTCGCGCGCGACGGATCGATCACCGACTACCTGCTCCGCCTGCGCCGGGCGGATCGGTTGCCGATCTGGGTCGAGGTCACCGCGCACGCCGAGCCGTGCACGGAGGGCATCCGCATCGAGGCGCTGATGCGCGACGTCAGCGAGCGCAAGCGGCTCGAGGATCAGGCGCGCGATCTCTATCACCAGCTGCTCCAGGCCGAGAAGCTCGCCGCGCTCGGCCAGACCATCTCGGGCGTCGCGCACGAGCTGAACAACCCGCTGGCGACCATCCTCACCTGGGCCGAGCGGCTCGCGCAGAAATCAGTCGACGAGCAGACGCGGCGCGGTCTCGAAACGATCCTCAGCGAGTCGGAGCGCGCCGCGAAGATCGTGCGCAACCTGCTGACCTTCGCACGCAAGCGCCACACGACCCGCGCGATGGTCGACCTCAACCAGGTCGTCCGCGAGACGCTCGCGCTGCGCTCGTACGAGCAGCGGCTGAGCAACATCAACATCCTCGAGGCGCTGCCGTCCGGCCTGCCGCCGGTGTTCTCGGACCCGCACCAGATCCAGCAGGTGCTCCTCAATCTCGTCATCAACGCCGAACAGGCCATGATCGGCGCCAACGGCCGCGGCACGCTCATCATGCGCACGTGGCACGACGCGGATCGCGACGCGGTCGTGCTCGAAGTGAACGACGACGGTCCCGGGGTGCCCGACGATGTGCAGCCGCGCATCTTCGATCCGTTTTTCACGACCAAGGAGGTGGGGAAGGGGACCGGCCTGGGGCTGACCGTCGCGTACGCGATCGTGCAGGAGCACGGCGGCCGGATCAGCGTGAAGTCCGAGCCGGGCCGGGGGGCGTCGTTTTACGTGGAGCTGCCGGTCGGCGCCGGCCCGCTGAAGCCGATGCTCCCGCGCGCGCCCGAGCGGTCCGCGACGGCCGGCGACGTGGGCGCCGGGGCCGCGGTGCTGGTCGTGGAGGATGAAGTCGCGCTCGGCGCCGCCCTGGCCGAGGCGCTGGTGGACGCCGGTTTCTCGGTGGACCGTGCGTGCGATGGGATCGAGGCGCTCGAGCGGCTGCGCGATCGCCCTTACGACCTCATCGTGTGCGACCTGAAGATGCCGCGCCTCGACGGGACGTCGTTCTATCGCGAGCTGGAATCGATCGATCCCGCGATGGCGCGCAAGGTCCTGTTCGTCACCGGCGACGTCGCGGGCACGGATGCCGAGAGGTTCCTCGAGGAGACGAGCTGCCGCTGGCTCGCCAAGCCGTTCCGGTTGAAGGATCTGCTGAGGGTGGCGAGGGAGATGCTGGAGTGAGCTAACGGAGCCGACGGAGTTAACGGACCTCAAATAGCAGCAACTCTTCAGCACGGAGCAACGGAGAAACGGAGCAACGGAGTAAAAACAATTTTGGGTTTTCTCCGTTACTCCGTTCCTCCGTGGCTCCGTGTTAAAGCAGCCTTCGTAATCTCCGTACTCTCCAATATCTCACCGCGCAGCCGCGACCGCTGCCTGAGCGCGGATCGTCGTCCGGCGGCGCGGCGCGTCCTGCGGCGGCGCGGTCCGGTACTGGAGCACCACGCCGGGCTGCTGCGGCATGTCCGCCTTCGCCATCCGCAACCTGCGCATCGTGTGCTGGAACGGCAGGATCGGCGGAGCGATGGGCTCCTCCGCCTGGCTGTCGGCGCCGAGCGCCTTCCGGAGCCGCTGGACGGCGCGTGCGTGCAGCTGCGACACGCGCGATTCGTTGACGCCAATCTCGACGCCAATCTGCTTCATCGTCGCTTCGCCGTAGTAATACAGGCCGATGACCTTGCGCTCGCGCGGGGGCAGCGACGCGATGGCGGCGCGGATTCGGTCCCGCACTTCCTGCTCTTCGTACGCCCGGTCGGGCGACTGCGGCTCCGACGGCACGAGCGCCGCAGGCAGCGAGGCGCCGTCAACGTGGTCCCCGGCCGACAGCGGCGACGTGGACTCGATGGTGTTGATGCGAACGATCGTGCGCCCGAGACGGGCTTCATCGGATCCGACGCGGGCCGCGAGATCGGCCAGCGAGGGCTCGGCGCCCAGCTCGCGCCGGAGCTCTTCGCGCGCGGCCTCGAGCTCGCGGCGCTGCCGGCGGACGCCCCGCGGCCACGCATCGCGCCGGAGCGCATCGATCATCGCGCCGCGCACGCGCCGTTCGGCGAACGTCTCGAACTTGATGCCGCGCCCCTCGTCGAACCGGCAGGCGGCGTCGATCAATCCAATCATGCCGTCCTGGACGAGATCGCAGAGCTCGATCGAATGCGGCATCGAGGCGGCCACGCGACGGGCGAGCGACTCGACGAAAGGCAATCCGGCGGCGATTCGATCGCGATGACGGGCGGCGAGGGGCTGACGCTGCATGGATCGGTCTCCTCCAACTGGTACGGTTGCCCGGGGCGAATTTCCGAAAGGAATCGAAACCCCGGTCGATCCCCGTTAGCGCAACTGAAGTACCAGATGGAAACCGATCAAAAAGCGAAGCTGGAAGCGGCGGCGTGAAGTGGTGTGAAGTTTTGATTTTTCAACAACTTATCGGGAGTGTAGGGATGTGAAGCTGCGTGAAATTGCGGGCTCGCGCCGAGCTATCTGTGTCGGTGTTTTGACTACAAGGCAAATTGTAGCCAAATATTTGGCGTGTGGCCTACTTGACCTGAAAGCGGATTTCCCGGGCGGTCGCCATCGCGTCGAGCACGCTCGCGACGACCTGGGAGGCCCGTGCGCGCGTCATCTCGTCGGCTGCCTTGGCTTCGAGCAGCTCGGCGTTTGCCAGGATAATCCCCAGCTGGTTGTTCAGGCGGTGAAACAGGAGGCCCCGCTCGGGTGTTTCGTTCACGGACGTCCTCGTGATTCTCGAATCGGCGGCCGGAGCTCATGACGCTTCCTTGCCGGTGAGCTCGCTCGATCGCCTCGGCTCGCGCCAGAGGGTATCCACGAAGATGCGCACCGAACCGCCGGCCGTGCGGACGTACTCGACTTTCCCGCCGGCGATCCAGTTGTAGATGGTGCGGCGGCTGACGCCGACCAGCTCACACGCCTTCATGATCGAAATCGTCTTGCGATCAGTGATCATTGCTTCGTCTTCAAGAAGAAGGCTGATGCCCACGACGCCCACTCGCCCGGTTCCGGCCCCGCACCGGATTGCCGCAGGGGTGGTTCGAGAATTGTTATCGGACCTGTGCCCGCGGTGCTGTAGCCCTGCCGCAACTCGTGAATTGACCGGCCTCCCCGGGGGTGTCAAAATGCCGCCTGCTCCACTAAATGACTGAAGGCCAGAAACATCTGCTGATCGTTGACGACGAGAGCGCGCTCCGCGAGGCGATTGCGGAGCGGCTGGCGGACCATGGCTTCGTGGTCGAGCAGGCCGCCAGCGGCGAGCACGCCCTCGAACGGCTCGCGGAGTTCGCGTTCGACATCCTCATCACGGACCTGCGCCTCCCCGGCATCGACGGCCGGAAAGTCCTCGAGGCGGCGCTCGAGCGCTACCCCGAAATCATCCCGATCGTCATTACCGGCTACGGCACGGTCAAGGACGCGGTCGAGGCCATCAAGCAGGGGGCGGCCGACTTCATCACCAAGCCGTTTCAGTTCGACGCGCTGCTCCACGTGGTGCGCTCGGCGCTCGAACAGCGCCGGCTCAAGTCGGAGAATGCCTACCTGCGGTCGCAGCTCGAGGAGCGATACCGGATCGACGGCCTCGTCGGCCACAGCCGCGTGATGCGCGACCTGTTTCACCTGCTCGAAACCGTCGCCGCCACGTCGAGCACGGTGTTGATCACCGGCGAGACGGGAACGGGGAAGGAGCTCGCCGCGCGCGCCATCCATCACAACAGCCCCCGGCGCGCGAACCGGTTCGTCGCCATCAACTGCAGCGCCATTCCGGAAACGCTGCTCGAGGCTGAGCTGTTCGGCCACGTCCGCGGCGCGTTCACGGGGGCGGTCGGCACGCGACCGGGCCGGCTCGAGCAGGCCCACAAAGGCACGGTGTTCCTCGACGAGGTCGGGACGATGAGCCCGGCGCTGCAGGCGAAGCTGCTCCGGGTCCTGCAGGAGCGTGAGTTCGAGCGCGTCGGCGACTCGCAGCACACCATCAAGATCGACGTGCGCGTGATCGCCGCGACCCATTCGGATCTCACGAAGATGGTCGCCGACGGCCTCTTCCGCGAAGATCTCTTTTACCGTCTCAACGTGATCCCCGTCCAATTGCCGCCGCTGCGCGATCGCCGCGACGATGTGCCGCTGCTCGTGCAGCACTTCCTCCAGAAGCTGTCGGCCGACTCGGGGCGCGTCCCGGTCACGGTCTCTCAGGAGGCGCTGCGCCGGCTGATGGCCTACCCGTGGCCGGGCAACGTGCGTCAGCTCGAGAACGCCGTCGAGCGGGCGATTGCGTTCAGCCACGGACGATCGCAGATCGATCTCCAGGACCTCGCGCCGGAAATCCAGAATCAGCCGGCGCCGACCGATGCCTCCGAGGTCTGGTTTCCGGATGATGGGCTCGACTTCGACAAGTACATCGAAGCGGTGGAGCTGTCGCTCATCAGGCGATCCCTCGAGCGGACGCAGGGAAACAAGCGTCAGGCGGCCAAGCTGTTGAACCTCAAGCGGACGACGCTCATCGAGAAGCTCAAACGGCTCGAGCCGTCGCCCGCATCGCCCAAGCTCCCATAAGACGAGCAGACATATGCCTCCGCGGCACCACTACTGGACGATCATTCTCGAGGGGAAACCCACGGCGTTCCGCGCGCACACCCAGGAGGAGCTGATCCCGACGCTGAAGCAGCTGCAGGGGCGTCACGCGGACGCCGTCATGAAGTGGTTCGCCCGGGGCCGCCTCTGGGAATCGCAGGACGAGGAGCGCGCCGAAGCGGCCGCGAAGCGACGTCCCGCTCCGGGCGCGCGGCGTCCGCCGTCGGGCGACCGGCGTCCGCGGGACTGGCGCCCGGGCGGGGACCACGTCGATCCGCGCGATCGGTTCAAGGTGCCGCGCGACGAGAAGCGGCAGCGGTTCGCCGAGAACCTGCGCCGGGACCGGACCGGTCCGCCGCGCGAGGACACCGGTCCGCCGCGGGAGGATGGTCAGCCGCCTCCGGAAAGTCCGCCGCGCCCCGATTGTCCCGCCGGGCCGCCAGGGCAGCCGGTCCGGAAGCCCTTTGGGCGTCCGCCCGGAAGGCCTCCAGGGCGCCCCCCCGATTGGGGCGGGTGGGACAAGAATCGCCCGGCCGGCCGGCCATTCGGGAGACCGCCCGGGCCACGAGGCGTCGGGCGGCGACCGGCCTTCAGGTCCCCCGGGGCGGCCCGGACCCGGGGGCCGGCCCACAGCGGGGGGCACTGGAAGGCCAGGCGGATTCGCACCGGGCGGCACTGGACCCGGCCGTCCCGGCGGATTCGGCCGGCCCCCCGGGGGCGCCGGGCCGGTCCGGTGGGTCAGACCGGCCAGCCGGGGGACCTGGCCGGCCGAGCGGCGGCGGCGCCGGACGGCCCCCGGGGGGACCTGGACGCCCTGGCGGAAGCGGATCCGGGCGCCCGCCTGGTGGCGGCACCGGGGGGCCTGGGAATCGCTTCGGACCTCGCCCGTCCCGGCCTCCGGGCAGTGGATCAAACGGCCTGGGCCCCCGGGCGGTGGATCAATCGGCCCGGGCCCCCGGGCGGTCGACCAAATCGGCCCCGGCCCCCGGGCGGACGGAAACCGGGAGGCGGCGGGAAGGGGAGCGGAGGGCAGGGCCGGTGATCGCCCACATCATTCTCTTCTCCCCGAAGAGCGACCTGCCGCCGCACGACGCGACGCGATCTCCTCGCCTCGCTCGTGGCGGCTTCGGCCGGCATTCCATCGATCCGGCGGTTTCGCGTGGGGCGGCGCGTGACACACGGTCTGCCCGGCTACGAGCAGATGATGCGCGATGACTACGAGTTTGCGGCCGTCATCGAGTTCGATGACGTCGAGGCGCTGAAAGCCTATCTGGCGCACCCGTCACACTCGGCCATCGGCCAGCATTTCACGGCGTCCGCCTCGAAATCGCTCGCCTACGACTACGTGATGGTCGACGCGGGCGACGCTGCCCCGCTGCTCGCCTAGCCGCCCACCCGCACGACTCCACCTGTGCGCCAGGAGCACGCCCGCACACCTGGCCGCCCGCTTTTCCTCCAAAACCTGAACATTCCAGTGCGCTCGAGCTTGGCAGGACCTAGGCACTACTGAGTGCAGGGCGCGCCGAACCGGCCGCCCGACGAAACTCGGAAAGCTGGCGAAACCACAATGATGATATCCATGACCGCCTCGTCGCTCCTGATTGCCGCCATGCTGACCGGCGGCTCCGTGGGAGCATCGACGGCCGACGCGCCGGTCCTGGTCGCGAGCCGCGGTCACCGAAGCGCCCGTGACCGTGGTGGCGCACTCGCTGCGAAACGCCCCGGCGCCGGAAGCGTGGAAGGTCGACCGGCCCGCGAGCGGCCGCCCCGCAGCGCTGCCCGCGATGTATGCCGCGCTCGGCGCACTCCAGGCGTTCGACGTCTACTCGACGCGCCGCGCGCTGACTTCCGGGGCCGTCGAGGCCAACCCGCTCATGCGCGGCGCCGCGAAAAGCTCCGGCACGATGCTGGCGGTCAAGGCGCTGTCGACGGCGGGCACGATTCTCGTCGCGGAACGGATGTGGAAGAAGAACCGCACGGGCGCGGTGATTCTGCTGGCCGTCGTCAACGGCGCCACGGCGGCCGTCGCGGTGCGAAACATGAGGAACGCGAAGTAGCGCCTGCCGGCCCGCGTTTTCTTCTTGAAAAACAGGATTCTCCTTCTCCGTTGCTCCGTTTCTCCGTTGCTCCGTGTTAGATAACCTCCGCTATCTCCGTCCCCTCCGCTAGCTCGGATTTACCAACGAAGAAGAAATCCTCGATGATCGCGCGCAGCTCGGCGACCGAGTCGGCCGCGTTGATCGCGACGCGCAGGTGGGACCCGTTGTCGAGCCCCTTGGTGTACCAGGAGTTCAACGCCCGCAGCTTGTTGATGACCCAACGATCGTGGCCGCGCGCGGGGACCGGTGCACCGGCGGACGCGGACTGCCCGGGGGCGACGTGACGGAACCCGTCGGCTTCTCCCAGCCGCTCGGTCAGCAGCATGGCGACGTACTGCAGCAGGAATTCCCCACGCTCGATCGCTGAAATCTCGCGCGGCGCCCGCCCGGCCGCGACGTCCGCCGCCTGCTGAAAGATCCAGGGGTTCCTCAAGGCGCCGCGGCCGACGAGCACACCGCCCACCTCCCCGCCGCGCAGCCGATCCACGACCTGTCCGGGCTCCACGCAATCGCCGCTCCCGAACACCGGAATCGACACGCCGGCCGCGACCGTCGCGATCAGCTCCCAGTCCGAGACGCCCGAGTACGACTGGGCGGCCGTGCGCCCGTGGACCGCGAGCGCTCCCGCCCCGGCGTCTTCCATTCTCCTGGCCAGATCCGGCGCGTTGATGGCGCTCGCGTCCCACCCCGCGCGCATCTTGACGGTGACCGGAATCTTCACCGCGCGCGCCATCGCCCGCACCACGCTCGCCGCCAGCGCCGGCTCGCGCATCAGGCTGCAGCCCGCGGAGTGCTTGGCAATCTTCGGCACCGGACAGCCCATGTTCACGTCGACGATGTCGGCCCCCATCCCCTCGACGATCTGCGCCGCGTCGGCCATCTTCGACGGATCGCCGCCGAAGATCTGGATCGACACCGGCCGCTCTTCCTCGGTGTACTCCGCGTACTCCAGCGTCCGATCGATCCCCCGGACCAGCCCCTCGGCGCTGACCATCTCGGTCACGACCAGCCCGCATCCGCCCTTCCGCTTCACCAGCCGCCGGAAGGCGGTATCCGTCATCCCGGCCATCGGGGCCAGGGCGAAGGGAGGCGACAGGGTGATGGAGCCAATCTTCATGGATTCAGTACGCCTTGATGTCCGCCGCGTCCACCTCGACGCTGACGGCCTGTCCGATCAGATCGACGGCGAGCATCAACCGGGCGTGCGCGCCCTTCCGCAGCAGCCGTCCCACAACGCCCTTCAGCGGACCGTGCACGACCTCCACCATCGTCCCTTCACGAATCAGCGGACAGGGATCGTACTGCAGATCGCTTTCGACCAGCCTCCGGATCCCGTCGATCTCGACGTCAGGGATCGGGGCGATGTCGCCGTCGAAGGAGACGATGCTGACGACGCCTGAGCACTTGAGGATGGGCAGACGCTCGTTGGTGTCGAAGCGGGCGAAGCAGTAACCGGGGAACAGCGGAAAGTCGATCTTCTTCTTGCGATCTTTCCAGCGGCTCCACCGGGGAATCGTCGGCAGGAACGCCTCGTAGCCCTTCCGCTCGAGCTGCTCGCGCACCATCTGCTCGTGACGCGACCGCGTCCAGATCGCGTACCAAGCGGTGGGCACGTCAGTGTTCATGCCTTCGCAATTCTCGCAGCTTCCCGCTCCCAGCTCCCAGCTTCCCGCTCCCGTCTACCCTGCCCCTTGGAAACGGGCGACGCTTGTGGTGTCCTGGCTGGAAGCTGGCGGCTGGAAGCTGGAAGCTGCCAGCTACAGGCCTCCGCGCGCGCTCTCGAAGGCGACCTGGCTCTCGTACATCTTCTTCAGCTCGTCGTTCTTCCACTCGATGATCGCCTGGCCGCGCACGCGCGCGAGGAACTTCCGCACCTCGGCCTGCTGCCGGGCGTCGTGCACCCTGTCGGCGACGAGATCGCGCACGCTCTCGAACGGCTGAATGGCCGCCGCCTTCAACGTCTCGAGCTTCAGAATCTGGAACCCGCGGGCCGTCCGGATCGGCGAAGTCACCTCGCCCGGCTTCATCTTCTGGATCGTCTGCTGCAGGTTCGGCGAGACCTCCGACAGGTTGATCGGTCCAATCAGGCCGCCGTTGGCCTTCGACGGGGACGCCGAGACCTCTGCCGACACCTTGCCGAAATCCTCGCCGGCCAGGATCCGCGCGCGCGCGGCCGCGGCCTTCTGCGCGGCCTCGTCGTCGCTCGCCACGTTCATCACCGCCTGCCCGCCCTTGGTCGTGGTCGGCACTTCGATGAGGATCTCGCGCAGCGTCACGCTCGCGGGCTCGGCGAACTCCTCTCTGTGCGCGAGGTAGTACTGGCGCGCTTCTTCCTCGGTGATCGACAGCTTCGAGCCGACCTCGTCGCGCTGAACCTGGTTGACCATGAAGGACTTCTCGATGTTCTTGCGCAGGTCGTCAACCGTCATCCCTTCCTGCTTGAGCGCCGAGAAGAACTTCTGATCGTCCTCGAGGTTGTTGTCCTTGCGCATCTTCTCGAGCCAGTCCTTGAACTGGTCGTCGGTCAGCTTGTAGCCCTTTTCCTTCCCCATCTGCAGCATGAGGATCTCGTCGATGGCGTTGACCAGCAGCTCGGGCGTGACCTCGTCGATGGCCTTCTTGAGCTCCGCGGTGTTGCTCGCGACCTCCGGCTTGAGATCGACGCCGATCCGCTTCCGGATGGCTTCGGTCTGGCGTTCCTCCAGCTCGGTCTGCGTAAAGATGTCGCCGTTGACTTTCACGAGCACGCGCTCGAGGATCTGCCCCCGAACCGGCACGGCAAGCGCGGCGAGAAGGACGAGGGTCGACAGAATCTTCATTACATTCACCCTAAGCTGCTGGAACTGAGTACTTTACCCGATCGACTGCCCTCCGCTCAACTCGCGGAGGAGGTCGGAGACCCTGACGAAGACGCCGTCCTCGGCCCGCGGATCTTCCTTGGCGGGGCGCATGATCTCGTCCTTCGTGAAGCCGGGCTTCACGGCGCCTGCCTGAGCCCGGGCCGCCCACCAGGAGCCGCCAGCGACCGGGTCGCCCCCTTTGCGGCGCCCGGTCTGCGGGACCGGCCGTCCCGGCGCAGACGGCCCGCCTTTTCTGGGGGATTCCGCCGCAACCGCCGGCTTCTTGAGGTCCAGCTTGAGCGTGGCCGGTGGAACCAGCGTGACGTCCCCCCGCCGCTGGACGACTCGGAACAGCCACGCGGGATCGAGCTTCGCGGCGGGTCTGAACTTTAAGACGACCGCCGCCCCTTCCCGGTCGATGGACTCGAGGCCGATCCGGTCGGCCAGGAGCCGGATTGCGGCGTACTCGGCCAGATTCAGCACCGAATCCGGCGGCGGGCCGTACCGGTCGCGCACCTCGAGCACGAGCCGGTCGAGCTCGTCTTCGGTGCGCACGCCGCCCATCCGCCGGTAGACAGTGAGGCGCTGGTTCATGTCCGGGATGTAGTCGTCCTCGATCCGCAGGTCCACCCGAAGGTTGACGTTGGCCCGGAGCTCGTCTTCGATCTCTTCGCCCTTGAGCTCCTTGATCGTCTGCTCGAGGAGCTTCATGTACATGTCGAAGCCGATCGCTTCGATGTGCCCGCTCTGCTCGCCGCCGAGCAGATTGCCGGCGCCGCGAATCTCGAGGTCCAGCGCCGCCACCCGGAACCCGCTGCCGAGATCGCTGAACTCGCGGATCGCCGCGAGCCGCTTCTTGGCGACCGTGGAGAGCGAGTCCTCGGGCGGGACCAGCAGGTACGCGTACGCGCGCCGGTCGGACCGGCCGACCCGGCCGCGAAGCTGATAGAGCTGCGACAGCCCGTAGCGATCCGCCCGGTTGATGATGATCGTGTTCGCGTTGGAGATGTCGAGGCCGTTTTCGATAATCGTCGTCGCCAGCAGCACGTCGTACTTGTGCGCGACGAAGTCCACCATCGCCTTCTCCAGCGTTTCCTCGTCCATCTGCCCGTGCCCGACGACGACGCGCGCCTCCGGGACCAGCCTGGTGATGAGGTCGCCGAGCGAGTAGATGGACTCGACCCGGTTGTGGACGAAGTAGACCTGGCCGCCTCGCTCGATCTCCGTCCGGATGGCGCGCGAGATCACCGCCTGGTCGAACTTCACGACGTTGGTCTGAATCGACAGCCGGTCCTTGGGCGGTGTCTCGATGATCGACATGTCGCGAATGCCGGCGAGCGACATGTTGAGCGTGCGCGGGATGGGCGTGGCGGTCATCGTCAGCACGTCGACGCGCTTGCGCATCTGCTTGATGCGCTCCTTGTGCGCGACGCCGAACCGCTGCTCCTCGTCGACGACGAGCAGCCCGAGATCCCTGAACTCCACGTCCTTCGACAGCAGCCGGTGCGTGCCGACGATGATCTCGACCTTGCCGGCCTGCAGGTCTTCGAGCGTCTGCTTCTGTTCACCCTTCGTCCTGAACCGGCTGACCATGTCGACCCGGACCGGGAAGGCCGCGAAGCGATCCTTCAACGTCTTCAGGTGCTGGAACGCCAGAACGGTGGTGGGCGCCAGGAACGCCACCTGCTTGCCGTCCATGACGGCCTTGAACGCCGCGCGCATCGCGACCTCGGTCTTGCCGTACCCGACATCCCCGCACAACAAGCGGTCCATCGTCGTCGAGGACTCCATGTCGCGTTTGATGTCGGTGATGGCGTTGGCCTGATCGACGGTCAGCTCCCACTCGAACGAGTCTTCGAACTCCTGCTGCCAGTGCGAGTCGGGCGTGAAGGCGTGTCCGGGCATGGCCTTGCGCGCCGCATAGAGCTTCAGCAGCTCCTCGGCCATGTCGCGCATGGCCTTCTTGACGCGGGTCTTCGCCTTCTCCCACGTGGTTCCGCCGAGCTTGTCGAGCGACGGGCGCGCGGCGCCGGTGTACTTCTGGACGAGATCGAGCCGCTCGACCGGGACGAAGAGCTTGTCCTCGCCCGCGTAGCGGAGCTCCATGAACTCCTGCGGCGCCGAGCCGACGTCGATCCGCTTGAGACCGACGAACACGCCGATGCCGTGGTCGACGTGGACGACGAGAATCGTCGACTTTCAGGTCGCGGAAATCGGAGAGGAACGTGCGGGTGGCCGACCGCCGCCGCTGCTCGTGCGTCTTCCGCTCTTCTTCGAAGACGTCGGTCTCGGCCCAGAGCTGGAGTCCGGCCTCCGGGAGCCTGAACCCGCGTGACAGGTGCCCGACGCCGACGAGGACGGCCGCGGTGCGGACATCCTCGGCGCGCTCGATCGGCGCCGCGTAGATCTCGTAGTCGGCGAGCAGCTCGATCGTGCGCTCGGCGCGCCCCGCCGAGTTGGCGATGAAGACAATCGTGTCGCCGGCCTCACGCCCGCGGCGGATCTCGGCCGCCCAGTCCGGGACACGGCCGGAGAACTCGAGCGCCGGCTGACACGCGATGTGCACGCGCCTCGTCGAGCGACAACGTCTCGAGCGGCGTCGCGCCGTCGAGCCACGAGGCGGCTTCGTCCCAGCCGACCATCAGCTCGGATGGCGGGGGGACGTGCTGGCCCTTGCCGATCGCCTCGTCGTGGCTGGCGTGGATCTGCTGCGTCAGCTTCTCCCCTTGCTGGCGCACGTCGTCGGGCTCCGACACGAGGACGGTGGGCCGGCCACCCGACCACAGGTAGTCGAACGCGGTCGCCGATCGATCGGGCGTGTCGGTATCCGTGATCAGCTCCTGCAGCGGAGCGATTGCGGCCTGATCGAGCGCAGCCGTCGAGCGCTGCGTGGCGGGGTCGTAGGTCCGGATGGATTCGATCGTGTCGCCGACGAATTCCAGACGTATGGGCTCGCGCGCGCCGGCGGGATAGAAGTCCACGACGCCGCCGCGCACGCAGAACTCGCCGGTCTCGTCAACCGGATCCTGGCGCGTATAGCCCGCCCCCGCGAGCAAGTCACCGAGATCGACGGGGGAGATGTCCTGCCCCGGTGTGACGGTGATGGCGACCGCGGTCAGGCGGTCGGGGGAGCTGACCCTCGGGAGGAGCGCCGCGGCGGACGCGATGATGAGCTGCGCCTGTCCGGCCGTGAGGGCGTAGAGCGCGCGCGCCCGCGCCGACGCGATGTCGAAATGCGGCGCGAGGCCTCGATAGGGGTCCACCTCGTGCGAAGGAAACGGGAGGACGGCGCGCTCGACCTCGGCGTCCGAGCGCCCTTCGAGCGCGGAGAAGAAGAACCGGGCGTCGCGGGTCATCGTTTCCACGTCGCCATCGGTCGCGACGACCAGGACGGTCAGGCCTCGTTCAGCGGCCGCGGCGCTGAAGAGCGCCTTGGCGGGTCCGCTCAGCCCCGACACCTTCGGCGCGGGCACACCCAGCCTGAGACGGCTTGCCGCCGACTTGAGCAGTGAGCGCAGCGTCAGAGAACTGGAGGTGTAGGAGGACACAGCGGAGCTTCGCGTGAGTGTCTGAACCCTCAATTGTACTACTACGTGCCAGTCAACTCCCAAAAACCCCAACTCCCAACTCCCAAAGGACCCGGTCGGGGTTTTTGGGAGTCGACGGCGACGGGGTTTTTTGCAGTCGCATGAATATGTGATATCGTATAAATATGCGGAAGGCGATATCTGTCACATTGCAGGTCGACAACCTCCATTGGCTCCGCGGACAGGCGGCGGCGACTTCACGTGGGAGCGTCAGCGAGGTGCTCGATCAGGTCGTCACCGACGCTCGGCTTGGCGGGCGGGCGGCGCCGGCAGCGGTCCGCACGGTGGTCGGGACAATTGATTTGCCTGAGGATGACTCCTCGCTGGAGGAGGCTGACAAGTACATTCGCTCGCTGTTCTCGACGTCGCTTCGGACGCCGCTGCTGGTACGCGAGCGGCCAGCCAGGCCGCCTCGGAAGAAGGCGCGGCGTGCCTGAGACACCCGCGGCCGTCACCGATACCCACCCATTGCTGTTTCACGCGGCCGGAACCGGAAAGCTCGGCAAAGCCGCGAAGGCCCACTTCGATGCCTGCGAGCGCCGCGAGGCGATGATCTACGTGCCCATGGTAGTGATCTGGGAATGCGCGCTGCTCGCCGGGGCGGCGCGCATCAACCTGCGGCGAAGCGTCCGCGCCTTCTTCGACGATCTGTTCAGCAATCCCGCCTATCAACCCTACGACCTCACGCTGCCTCAGGTGCTCGACGCGGACGAGACACGGATCAACCGGGATCCGTTCGACTGCCTGGTTTGCGCCGCCGCGCGCGACCTGGGACTGCCGCTGCTGACCCGCGACGGTGACATCCGATCTGCGGCCTCCGTCCGGGTGATCTGGTGAGAGTGTTGGCCTGGTCGAACGCCAGTGGCTAGTCCCAGTCAGGCGTTCCTGATCTTCTCCACGATGGCCGTCGTCGAGTGCCCCTGCTCGACCGGAATGAGGATCACGCGGCCGCCGCGCGCTTCGACGGTGTCGCGCCCGACGATCTGATCGGCCGGCCAGTCCGCTCCTTTGACGAGCACGTCGGGCTGGACGAGCTTGATGATGGCGTCAGGCGTGTCCTCGTCGAAGATCACCACGCCGTCGACGCAGGCGAGCGCGGCCACCACTTCGGCGCGCTCCTCCTGGCGGTTGATGGGGCGGGCCGGTCCCTTGTTCCTGCGCACGGACTCGTCGGCGTTGAGCCCGACGATGAGGATGTCGGCGAGGAGACGAGCGGCCTGCAGATAGCGGATGTGTCCAGGGTGCAGGAGATCGAAGACACCGTTCGTGAACCCGATCCGTTGCCCTTCGCTGCGCCGCGCCGCAACGAAGTCAGCGACGGCGGCCTGCGACATCACGCCGCCTGGTCGGTCGATCTTCATCCGGGGATCTTGGTGTCGCTGGACGCGCCGGCAGAGAAGGTGAGGCTCTCGGAAAAATGCCACTCGTGCCGGGGCCTGTAGATGCCCAGGTCCTTGGTGCGGGACTTCACGCGGAACGTGTACAGCAGGCGATGGTAGTCGTACGGGTAGCCGTCCAGCTTGTGGATCGCCACATCCAGCTTGTAGGTCCCTTCGACGAGATCGAGGCTTTCGATCGTGAACTTCGCCTCCGCGTCGCCGAAGATTCGCACGGCCGTCAGCTCTTCGATGCTCGTGTTCGTCCCGTAGCAGCAGACCCCTTCGGCGTTGAAGATGCCGATGCCGATCACGAAGTCGTCGAGCGCGAGCGGCGACCGCAGCCCGATGCGGATCGTCAGCGGCTGCCCGCTCTGAAAGACGTGGCCGGGCGCGCCGTCAGGTCCGGAGAGGCTGACGTCGGTGATCTCGATCTCGCGCGACCCCCACCGCCCTTCCGTCGCGCGGAACATGTCTCCCGGTCCTTCGACGGTCTCGACAGGATGGTCGGGAAGGACCGCGCTTGCGGGCTCATCGGGCGAGACCGTCGACGTCGTCTCCTGCGCCCGGGCATCGTCTTTGGCGAGCTGCTGTTCCTCGGTTTGTTCGACGTCGGTGATGTAAGCGCCAATCACGCGCTTCGGATCGCCGATGCCCTTCATCCGGCCGACGTCCATCCAGAGCGCTTCGTCGCAGAACCGCTCGACCAGGCCGAGCGCGTGGGTGACGAGCAGGATCGTCTTGCCGCGGCGCTTGAACTCCGCGAACTTGTCGAGGCACTTGTGGGTGAAGCCCTCGTCGCCGACCGCCAGCACCTCGTCCACCAGGAGCACGTCGGGATCGACGTGGATCGCGACCGCGAAGCCCAGCCTCATGTACATGCCGGACGAGTACGTCTTGACCGGCGCGTCGATGAACTCTTTCATCTCGGCGAACTCGACGATCTCGTCGAAGCGGCGCGTGATCTCGCGCTTCGAGAGGCCGAGCATGATGCCGTTGATGAAGACATTCTCGCGCCCGGAGATCTCGGGGTGGAACCCGGCGCCGAGCTCGATGAGCGCCGAGATGCGCCCGACGACGTCGACCGTTCCGCTCGTCGGCTTGGATATTCCCGCGACGAGCTTGAGCAGGGTGCTCTTGCCGGACCCGTTCCGGCCGATGACGCCCAGCGTCTGGCCCGCCCGGACGTTGAAGGTCACGTCGCGCACGGCGGAAAACGTCTCGTCCGGGCGCAGGTCGCGGATCAGGCTGCGCGACAGCAAGGCGCTCTTCAGCGTCGAGAACTGCCGGCGGTGGCTGTAGCGCCGGTAGACCTTCGAGGCGTTGGTGACGGTGATGGCGTTCATATGGTGGAGTTATCGGAGGTGACGGAGGCAACGAAGATCGTTACACACAGGCGTCAAACACGGAGGAGCGGAGAAACGGAGGAACGGAGGACAAGAATGTGGAAAAGAAAAACAATTCTACTCTCCGTTGCTCCGTTGCTTCGTTTCTCCGTGTTCAAGACTTCGCTATCTCCGTCCCCTCCGGTATCTCGATCCTCAGACCTCTTCCGCGAAAGTATCCCTCAGCCTGTCGAACACGAAGTACGCGAACAGGAAGAACACGATCGAGAGGGCGCCGAGCACGAGCAGCAGCTTCCAATGCCCGACGGGACCCTCGAAGTAGAGGATTTCCTGGTACGTGATCGCCAGGTGCGTGAACGGGTTCAGCTTCAACAGCTGCGTCTGCCACGCGACCTGGCCTGGTTTCAACGGGTCTTCAAAAAGGAAATAGGGATAGATGATTGGCGTCGCGAAGAACCAGAACGTCAGCAGGTTCGACAGGATGTCGCGGATGTCGCGGAAGTGCACCGTCAACGCCGACAGGATCAGCGCGAACCCGAGCGTCAGCACGAGCTGGACGAGCACGGCGACGGGAAACAACGCCAGTTCGCCGGCATGCAGCGGCCGCTTGAACCAGATCAGGAAGACCGCCAGAATCGTCAGGCCGAAAAAGAAGTGCACCATGTTCGCGAGCACGGTGACGATCGGCAGAATCTCAGCCGGAAACAGGACCTTCTTGATCAGGTTGCCGCCGGAAATCAGGACATTGGACGACTCGGCCAGCGACGAGGAGAACCACGTCCACGGCAGAATGCCGCAGAACATGAAGAGCTCGTAGTGCTCGAGGTCTTCGGATCTCTTGAGCATGTACTTGAAAACGAAGGAGTAAATGAGCAGCAGGAGCAGCGGGTTGATGAAGGACCAGAAGAACCCGAGCACCGAGCCGCGGTAGCGGGCTTTCACGTCGCGGGCGACCAGGCTCTGAATCAAGCCGCGGTAGCGGAACAACCGCGCGAGGCTATGGAACATCGATCTCGAGAACGAGCGTCGTGATGTTGTCGGGACCGCCCCCCTCGTTGGCCGCCTCCACAAGGCCGCGGCAGATCGCGTCGAGCGGCACGCCGCGCTGGTTGAGGATTTCCGAGATGCGCTGATCGGGCACGACGGCGAACAGGCCGTCGGAGCAGAGCAGGTAGCGCTCGCCCGGCGCCGGCGTCACGTCCGTCACGTCCACTTCCGGGTCCTCTCCGCCGGACAGCGCGCGGGTGACGACGTTGCGCCAGGGATGCTGGCGCGCCGCGCTCGGCGTCAACGTGCCCGCCCGGACCTGTTCCTCGACCCAGGAATGATCGTTGGTGATTTGCCGGAGGGCGTCGTCGCGCAGCACGTAGACGCGGCTGTCGCCGACGTGGCCGAGGCACGCGGTCCCCTGGCCGACCAGCACGGCCGACGCGGTCGTCGCCATCCCGCGCAGATCCTGGGAATCGGCAATGGCGGACGCGATGCGGCGGTTGGCGAGGCGGAACGCGGCCTTGAGCCGGTTGGCTTCGAAGCTGAGGTTCGCGTCGAATGGAAAGGGCCAGGTGCGGTTCTTGTCGGCGCCCGCGGTTTCCTGGATGAAGGCCTCGATCGCCTCGACCGCGACGCGGGAGGCGATTTCGCCGGCCACATGGCCGCCCATGCCGTCGGCCACGACGAAGAGGCCGACGTCGGGGCGCGTCGCGTAGCTGTCCTCGTTGCTGGTTCGCTTGAGGCCTGGATCGGAGCTGACGGCCCACGACAGCGAGAACAGCGGGGTCATGATTGCGGGCTCAGCCCCTGACGGCCTCGCGGATGCGCCTCACGGAGCCCGGCACGCGCGCGGACACCTGCAGCCGCGTCAACGACTTCATGAGGGCGACACGCGCGCGTTCGTAATCGAAGTCCGACTTCGGCTGCGCCAGCCGCTCTTCCGCCCGGCGCTTCGCCGCCTCCGCGCGCTCGGGGTCGATTTCCTCGGCGCGCTCGGCCAGCCGCGCGAGGATGGTCACGCGGTCCGGCAGCACCTCCGCGAAGCCGAAGGCAATCGACAGGTACGTCTTCTCCTGGCCTTTGCGGTACCACAGCTCTCCGACAGCCAGCGACGCCAGCATCGGCGTGTGCCCCGGCAGGACGCCGAAGTACCCCTCGGATCCCGGGATCTCGACCTCGTCCACCTGCTCCTGGACGATGAGCCGGTCCGGCGTCACGATTTGCAGATCAATATGGGTCGGCAGGGCCATGCGTCAACCCTTCATCTTGTCGGCCTTCTCGACAGCCTCTTCGATCGTGCCGACCATGTAGAACGCCTGCTCGGGCAGGTGGTCGTACTTGCCGGCGACGATCTCCTTGAAGCTGCGGACGGTATCGGCGATCGGGACATACTTGCCGGGGAGCCCCGTGAACTGCTCGCCGACGAAGAACGGCTGCGACATGAAGCGCTGGATCCGGCGCGCCCGGCCGACGGTCAGCTTGTCTTCTTCCGACAGCTCGTCGATGCCGAGGATCGCGATGATGTCCTGCAGGTCCTTGTAGCGCTGCAGGATCTGCTTGACGGCCCTGGCGACGTTGTAGTGCTCGTCGCCGATGATCCGCGCGTCGAGGATGCGTGAGGTCGAGGCCAGCGGGTCGACGGCCGGGTAGATGCCCAGCTCGACGATCGCGCGCGACAGGTTCGTCGTCGCGTCGAGGTGCGCGAAGGTGGTCGCCGGCGCGGGATCGGTGTAGTCGTCGGCCGGGACGTAGATCGCCTGCACCGAGGTGATCGAGCCGTTCTTGGTCGAGGTGATCCGTTCCTGGAGCTCGCCCATTTCCGTGAGCAGCGTCGGCTGGTAGCCGACGGCGGACGGCATGCGGCCGAGCAGCGCCGAGACTTCCGATCCCGCCTGGGTGAAGCGGAAGATGTTGTCGATGAAGAGCAGGACGTCTTTCTTTTCGGCGTCGCGGAAGTACTCGGCGACGGTCAGCCCGCTCAGCGCGACGCGCAGGCGCGCGCCCGGCGGCTCGGTCATCTGTCCGTAGACCAGCGCCGCGCGCGACTTCTCCAGATCGTTGATGTTGATGACGCCGCTTTCCTGGAACTCGAGCCAGAGGTCGTTGCCCTCGCGCGTGCGCTCGCCGACGCCGGCAAACACCGAGACGCCGCCGTGCTTCATCGCGACGTTGTGGATCAGCTCCTGGATGATGACCGTCTTGCCGACGCCGGCGCCGCCGAACAACCCGATCTTCCCGCCGCGGAGGTACGGCTCGAGCAGGTCGATGACCTTGATGCCGGTCTCGAACATCTGCAGCTCGGTGGACTGCTGCTCGAGCGTCGGCGCCTTCCGGTGGATCGACCAGCGCTCCTTCGAGTTCACCGGGCGGTCGGGGAAGTCCACCGGCTCGCCGAGGACGTTCATGACGCGCCCGAGCGTGGCGGTCCCGACCGGCATCATGATGGGCCCGCCGGTGTCGATCGCCTCCATGCCGCGCTGCATGCCGTCGGTCGGCTTCATCGCGACCGTGCGGACCCGGTTCTCCCCCAGGTGCTGCTCGACCTCGACGATGACGTCGATGGCCTGGCCGCCTTTCCCTGCGGACTTGATCCGGACAGCGTTGTAGATATCCGGCAGGTGGCCGCCCTCGAACTCGATATCGACCACCGGCCCGATGACCTGAACGACCTTGCCGACTTTCTGTGCTTTTTCGACTGCTGTTGCCATAGTGATATCTTGTCGCTTCCAGCTACCAGCTTCCCGCTTCCCGCTTCGCTTCCCGACTAGCCACTTTGCGCCCTTCCATTCAATCTCTGAGTGCTGGAAGCTGCGCGGAGCTTACTGCCCCGAGACCACTTCGATGATTCACGTATACTTGCTCGCTGTGGGCCCCACCCCCACTCGCTTGCGGCTCGACTCGCTTCGCTCGCTCGCCGCGGCAGCAGGCGCTATTCCGTTTCAAAGTGCTTGAGCCCCTGACACCACCTCGATGATCTCGCGTGTAATCGCGGCCTGCCTGACCTTGTTCATGTACAGCGTCAGCGCTTCGATCATTTCGCCGGAATTGCGCGTGGCGGCGTCCATGGCCGTCATCTGCGCGGCGAAGAACGCGGCGTTCGACTCGAGCAGCGCCCGGAACACCTGCACCTCGACGTGGCTGGGAAGCAGGTGCTTGAAGAGCTCCTCCGGCTCCGGCTCGTACAGGTAGTCGATCGCCGGCGCGCCGGCGGCCGGTGCGTCCGCCTGGCCCGGCGTCATGAGCGCCGCTCTCGGGATCGGCAGCAGCTGCTCGATCGCCAGGCGCTGCACCATGACCGACTTGAACTCGTTGTACGCGAGGAACACGCTGTCGACCTCGCCGTTCACGAACGCGTCGATCGCGGCGCGGGCGATGTCCTGCGCGGTCTGGAATTTCAGCTGCGAGAAGATGTTGATCTGCTCGAACTTGACTTCGAACCCGCGCCGGGCGAAGAAATCCCTCCCGCGGCGCCCGACCAGCCCGAGCGACACCTGCCGCCCCGCCTGGTCCGTGACGAAGTTGCCCGCCCCCTTGATCACGTTCGTGTTGAAGCTTCCGCACAAACCGCGATCGGCGGTGACCACGATGAGCAGCACCCGGCCGCCGGCCTTCGGCTCCGCCCGCTCGTCGAGCAGCGGATGCGCCGACGGATCGACGCGCGACGCCAGGCTGCTCAAGACGCGGCTCATCTGGTTCGCAAACGGGCGCGCGTTCTGGATGCGCTCCTGCGCCCGCCGCAACCGCGAGGCCGCGACCATCTTCATCGCCTTGGTGATCTGCTGCGTCGACTTGACCGCCCTGACCCGGCGCCGGATATCTAGAAGTGAAGGCATCTCGTCGCTATGCCGCCGCCGTCTTTCGCGCCGCCGCGAACGTATCCCCGAACTCCTTGAGCGTCTGCGTCAAGTCCGCCTTGATCGCATCGTCGATCTGCTTCTTCTCGGCAAGCGCCGACAGCAGCTGCGGCCGGCGCGTGTCGAGGAAGGCGAAGAGCTCGATCTCGTAGGCGAACGCGTCCTCGACCGCCACGCTGTCGAGGAACCCGTTGGTCGCCGCGTAGATGATGATGACCTGCTTCTCGATCGCGAGCGGCTGGTACTGCGGCTGCTTCAGGACCTCGACGAGCCGCCGGCCGCGATTGAGCTGGTTGAGCGTCTGCTTGTCGAGATCGCTGCCGAACTGCGCGAACGCCGCGAGCTCGCGGTACTGCGCGAGATCGAGCCGCAGCGAGCCCGCCACCTGGCGCATGGCCTTCACCTGCGCCGAGCCGCCGACGCGCGACACCGAGTTGCCGACGTTGATGGCGGGGCGCACGCCCTGGTGGAACAGGTCGCTCTCCAGGAAGATCTGCCCGTCGGTGATCGAGATGACGTTGGTCGGGATGTAGGCCGACAGGTCCCCGGCCTGGGTCTCGATGATCGGCAGCGCCGTCAGCGAGCCGCCGCCATGGTCCTTGTTCAACTTCGCGGCGCGCTCGAGCAGCCGCGAGTGCAGGTAGAAGACGTCGCCGGGATACGCTTCCCGGCCCGGCGGGCGCCGCAGCAACAGGGAGATCTCGCGATAGGCCTGCGCGTGCTTCGAGAGGTCGTCGTACACGCACAGGGCGTGGCGGCCGCTGTCGCGGAAGAACTCGCCCATGGTGCACGCGGCATACGGGCTGATGTAGAGAAGCGGGGCGGGGTCCGACGCGCCGGCGGAGACGACGATGGTGTATTCCATCGCGCCGGCTTCCTCCAGAATCCGGACGACCTGCGCGACCGTGGACTGCTTCTGTCCGATCGCGTTGTAGATGCAGATGACGTCCTTCCCCTTCTGGTTGATGATCGTGTCGACCGCCACGGCGGTCTTGCCGGTCTGCCGATCGCCGATGATCAACTCGCGCTGGCCGCGCCCGATCGGCACCATCGCGTCGATCGCCTTGAGCCCGGTCTGCAGCGGCTCCTTGACCGGCATGCGATCGACGACGCCGGGCGCGAGGCGCTCGATCTCCATGAACTGCTTCGAGACGATCGGGCCCTTGCCGTCGATCGGCTGCCCCAGCGCGTTCACCACGCGGCCGATCAGCTCCTCGCCGACCGGTACCGAGATGATCCGCCCGGTGCGCTTGACGGTGTCGCCTTCGCCGATCTGCTGGTACTCGCCGAGCAGCACCACGCCGACGCTCTCGTCTTCGAGGTTCAGCGCGATCCCGAACACGCCGTGCGGGAACTCGAGCATCTCCCCCGCCATGGTGTTCTCGACGCCGTGCACCCGGGCGATGCCGTCGCCGATCGACACGATCGTGCCGACTTCGGCGACGTCCACGTCGACGGCGTAGCTGCCGATCTGGTCCCGGATGATCTTGGAGATCTCTTCAGCTTTGATGTCCATGTGCCTCTTTAAAAGCTTCCCGCTACCAGCTACCAGCTTCCCGCTTCCAGCTTCCCGTCCCGCTTCCAACTAGCCGTCCTGCTATCCGCTACCAGCTTCCCGCTTCCGCTTTTCGGATCCCGAGCTCCCGAGTCCCGAGTCCCGAGTCCCGAGATTCGTCAGGGCGCCACGGCGGTCAGCGCTTCCTTCATTTTTTCCAGCTGGCGCGAGACGCTGCCGTCGTACACCGTGCTGCCGATGCGCGTGATGGCCCCGCCGATGATCGACGCATCGACGCGGTTCTCGAGTTGGACTTCCAGTCCCGTCGCGCCGGCGAGCCCCCGCTGCAGCGCCGTCACTCGATCGGCCGGAAGCGGCACCGCGGTCACGACCTCGGCGCGCACGACCTTGGCGTGCTCCATCAGCCGATTCCGGTAGGCGGCGGCGAGATCGGGCAGCAGCGCGAGCCGATCGCGATCCGCGAGGAGCCCGAGCAGCTTGACGACGACGGGGGAGACGCTGCCGGCCTTCGCGAGGAGCTGGTCGACGACGGCGCGCTTGCGGGCGGCCGGGATGGCGGGGTTCGACAGCACGCGCCCGAGGAGATCGTTCCCCGCGACGAGCGCCGCGAACGCCGTGAGATCGCGTCCCGCCTGCTGGATGTCCGCTTCCTTCAGCGCGACGTCGAACAGCGCGCGGGCGTAGCGGGTACCGGCGGCTCGGCTCGTCATTGCGCGGCCTCTCTCGTTCCGTGCGTTCCGCGAGCCACCTGCGACGTGAACCGGTCCACGAGACGCAGCTGATCCTCGGGCGTGATGGAACGCCTGATGCGTGCCTCGGCGACCCTGATCGCGAGCTCGGCGGCATGCGCGGTGAGCTCCCGGCGCGCCAGGCGAAGCCGCGCGGCGATCTCGCGCCGCGTCTGTTCGATGAGCCGCTCGCGCTCGACGGCCGCGGCCTGGGCAATCCTCGCCTGCTCGGCGACGACGTCCTGTGCGCCCTGGGCCTTGAGCGCGTCGAGCTCCGCGGGCAGCGTCTGCAGCTTGCGCGCGATCTCGGCGAGCTGCGCGGAGGCGGTCTCGCGCATGGCCGCGGCGGTCACGAGATCCTGCCGGATCTGCGTCCCGCGTGAGGCCAGATGCGCCGCAATGGGGCTCCTCAGAAAATAGACGAGCACGCCGGCCAGGATCGCGAAGTTCGCAAGGCGGGCGACGGTCCGCAGCACGGACTCCTCGTGCGGCGCTTCCGCCTCAGCGTGGGTCGCCTCCGTGGCGAAGACGGCGTGGCCGCGGACGGCGTGGCCGAAGACGGCGTGGCCGCGGACGGCGTGGCCGAAGACGGCGTGGCCGGCGGCTCGTGGCCGGGCTGTGGCTGTGCGGCGTCCGGCATGGCCGCCGCTCCGAGGAGCACGAGCACCACGAGCAGCGCGAACCCGCAGGCGCGGGCGCGAGAGCGAAGGGCCAGGCTGTTTCGACAGTCGGATCTCATGGGCGGCGAATCACAACATCAGGGAACGAGGGGTCAGGATGCCTTGCGGCCCAGGATACGTTCGGCGATGTCGGCGCCGAGCGCATCGGCGTCCGCCGCGAGCTTGCGCCGTGCGGCCTCGGCGTCCGCCGCGAGCTTTCCCGAGGCGGCGGCGATTTCCGACTCGGCCTCGGCCCGGGTGCGAGCGAGAATCTCGGCGCGTTCCGCCATTGCGGCGCGCCGCATCTCGTCCATCTGCCGGTAGAGCTCCGCGCGGGCCTCGGTGGTCTTGCGCTCGAACTCCGCGGTCGCGAGGCGGGCTTCGGTGGCCGACCGTTCAGCCAACTCCCGCGCCGAATCGATCGCGCGCGCGCGCTCGGCCATCACCCGCAGGACCGGCTTGAAGAGGAGGCGATCCAGCACGACCGTCAGCAGCAACACGGAGAAGATGACCCAGACAACCGACAAATCCGGGAGCACGGAACCTCCAACCGGACGCGATGGAACACTCAGGCCGCGGCACTACGCGACGGGAAAACATCCATTTATACCATTTCCACCCCGGCTCGCGCAGCCAGACGCGCCTGCAGCCCCCGTCGGCCGCCGCGCGGCCGGATGCTCAAACCACCACAATCCGTGCGTTTTCGGCGGCGATCGTGCGGCCGATACGCGTCGCCGGCACGCCGGCCGACGCGAACGCCGCGAGAAGCGCTTCGGACTGGGAGGCGGCCACGGCGACCAGCAGGCCGCCGGAGGTCTGGGGATCGTAGAGGAGGTCCACGAGGTCGGCGTCGACGCCGTCCTCCACCCGGACGTGCGCGCCGAAGTGCTCCCGGTTGGTGCGCCCACCGCCCGGGATGTTGCCCCGCACGAGCGCGCGCGCGCCGTCGATCAGCGGAACCGCACCGGCCTCGATTTCGAGCGAGCAGCCGCTCGCCGCGGCCATCTCGGACGCATGGCCGATCAGCCCGAACCCGGTGACGTCCGTGCACGCGTGGACGGCGCCGGCGAAATTCTCGAGCACCCCGGCCCCCGCCCGGTTCAGCGTCGTCATCGACCGCACCGCCGCGTCGATGGCTGCCTCGGGCGCGCGGCCGAACTTCAGCGCGGTCGCAATGACGCCGGTGCCAATCGACTTGGTCAGGAACAGCGCGTCACCGGCCACGGCCCCCGCATTCGCCAGCACGCGCGCCGGATGGACCTCGCCGGTCACCGCGTACCCGAACTTGATCTCCGCGTCCTGGACCGTGTGTCCCCCGAGCAGCGCGACGCCGGCCTCGGTCAGCTTGTCGAGACCGCCCGCGAAGATCCGCTGCAGGATGGACCGGTCGGCGTCCTTCGGAAACGCGGCGATCGCCAGCGCGGTGAGCGGGCGGCCGCCCATCGCGTAGACGTCGCTCAACGCGTTGGCGGCGGCAATCTGTCCGTAGAGATACGGATCGTCGACGATCGGCGTGAAGAAATCGACCGTCTGCACGAGCGCCCGCGTCTCGTCGAGCCTGTACACACCTGCATCGTCCGAGGTCCGATAGTCGATCAGGACCCGGTCGTTTTTCTGCACGGGCAAATCGCCCAGCACCTGGGCGAGCTCACCAGCGGCGAGCTTGCTCGCTCAACCGGCGCAGGCGGAGTAGTCGGTTAAACGCTTCACGTTTTGCTCCGTTCTTGGTTCTGCGTTCTTGGTTCTTGGTTCGTCGTTCGTTCGTCGTTCGAGGGTTCCATGTTCGTCGTTTCGCTCGCGAACGAACGATGAACGGAGAACGGCAACGAAGAACCGAGAACCAAGAACGGTCGAAGTTACTTTTCTCCAGTCAACGCTTCGAAGATGCGCTGCAGCTCGTCTTCGGATACGAAATCGATCTCGATTCGTCCGCCGGCGCCTTTGCGCACGATGCGCACGCGGGTTCCCAGCGCGAAGTGCAGCCGCTCTTCCGCGGCGCGCGTGTGCACGTCCTTGTCGGGCGCGGCCTTCACGGCGGCGGGGGGCTGCGACACTTTCCTGACGAGCGCTTCGGTTTCACGAACCGACAGGCCTTTCGTGAGCGTGTCGCGGGAGACGCGCAGTTGGGCCGCTGCGTCCGTCAGCCCGAGCAAGGCCCGCGCGTGGCCCATGGACAGCGCGCCCGACGCGAGATTCGCGAGCACCTCCTGCGGGAGCTTCAGCAGGCGGAGATAGTTGGCGACCGACGATCGATCCTTGCCGACGGCTTCGGCGATCTTTTCCTGCGTCAGGTGGTACTCGTCGGCCAGCCGCCGGTAGGCGTGCGCTTCCTCGATCGGATTGAGATCCTCGCGCTGAATGTTCTCGATGAGCGCGGCGGCGAGCAGGCGATCCTCCGGAATGTCGCGGACGACGACCGGAACCTTGAGGAGGCCGTTACGCTGGGCCGCGCGCCAGCGCCGCTCGCCGGCGACGATCTCGAAGCCTCCGTCGATCTGGCGCACGACGATCGGCTGGATCATGCCGTTGGCGCGGATCGACCGGGCAAGCTCGTCGATCTTCCCCTCGTCCATCGAGGTGCGCGGCTGGAACTTGTTCGGGCGCAGCAGATCGGTGTCGACGTCGAGGGCGCGCTCGCCGGGCGCCGCGGGTGGCGGCGCGTCGGGAATGAGCGCGGACAGGCCGCGTCCGAGGGCGGGTCGTTTTTCAGCCATGGTGGTGCTCCGTGCCGGCCGGGGCGGCCGCATCGCGCGCGAGGACTTCGCGCGCCAGTGTGAGGTACGCCTCGGCGCCCCGCGATTTGACGTCGTACAGAATGACGGGCATGCCGTGGCTCGGCGCTTCGCCGAGCCGGATGTTGCGCGGGATGACGGTGTCGTAGACGCGCTCGAGAAAGAACGCGCGGATGTCCCGCGCGACCTGCTGGCCGAGATTCGTGCGCTCGTCGTACATGGTCAACAGCACGCCGGCGATGTCGAGCGACGGGTTGAACGCGGCGCGCACGCGGCGAAGCGTCGCGACGAGGTCGGCGAGCCCTTCGAGCGCGAAGTACTCGCAGTTGAGGGGAATCACGACGGCATCGGCCGCGACCAGCGCGTTGAGCGTGAGCAGCCCGAGCGAGGGCGGCGTGTCGATGAAGATGTAGTCGTAGCGCTCGCGGAGCGGGTCCAGGAACGCGCGCAGGCGATGCTCGCGCCTGGGGAGCGAGACGAGGTCGATCTCGGCCCCCGTCAGGTTGCGGTCGGCTGGAATCAAGGCGAGCCCCGGCATGCGCGTGTCGAGGATGAACGCGGCCGGATCGGGGTGGTCGGTTGTCAGGGCCTGATAGATCGTGCCCGCTGGAGCGTTCTGGCCTTTGAGACCGACTCCGCTCGTGAGGTTGGCCTGCGGGATCCATGTCGACGAGGAGCACGCGCTGTTCCCCTATTGCGAGCGAGGCGGCAAGGTTGATGGCCGTCGTGGTTTTGCCGACGCCCCCTTTTTGATTGGCAACTGCGCGGACGAGAGCGGACATTTAGGTCGTTCGCCAGAACTGTGATGTTTGTCGCCTTTGAAGCGCGTTCAGCATACGTCCAGCGGTATCTGGGGTCAACGCAGGCGTTGAATGTTCCACGTGGAACACCAGGTCACACATGGGCTAGAACCTGTTCTTCTTCAAGATCGTCAATCGGCTCTGCAAAGCCTCAACGAGCGGGAAGGTCCCGACCCAGCTCAGCGGCGGAACAAGCGTGGGAGGCGTCTCCGGTCCGCTGGGACCGCGGAACATGAACAACGCGCCTCCCGGCCGCATGAACGCCTGCAGCGTAACGAGCGTCCGGCTCTCTACTCGGACGGCCCGAAGCGAGAGGACATTGAACGCCTCGTGCAGCTCCGGTCTGGCCAGCAGTTCCTCGTAGCGGCTCGTCTCGACGCTGCTGTTGTCGAGCTCGAGCACCCGAATCGCCTCGCGGAGGAACGCCGACTTCCTGGCCTTCACTTCCACCATAACCAGAGTGGAAGAGGGAGCGGCCAGCTTCATCGGGATGGCGGGAGACCCACCGCCAGACCCTACATCCATGATCCGGACGCTTCGGACGCCCTCGAGATCAGCTGCCGGGAAATGGCGAACAGCGATCACGGGCTCCAGGAGCAGCCGGTCGATCGCTTCGTCGGGGTTGTCGAGGGCGGTGAGGTTGATCTTCCGGTTCCAGCGGGAGAGCAGCTCGTAGTACGCAATCAGCCGGTCCGCGAGCTCGTCGGAAAGGAACAGCCCGCTCTTCGCCGCGCGGCGGAGGAGGCGCGTCCTGAAATCTCGGGGGGCCACATCGTCAGACTATCTCAGCTGCACGCTTCCAGCTACCAGCATCCCCGAAATCTCACGACACTTCTTTGCGTTGGAGTTCGAACTGGAAGCGGGAAGCGCGGAAGCGGGGAGCTATCCTCAGCTGGAAGCTGGAAGCCGGGAGCTGGAAGCTGTCCGTGGCTTGGAAATCTGAGTTGCGAGAAGCGCCACCGCCGCGGGCGTCACGCCAGGAATCCGCGAGGCCTGCCCGAGCGTACCCGGACGAACCTGGGCCAGCCGCTCCACCATCTCGCGCGAGAGCCCGGGGATCCCCTCATAGGGAAAATCCTCCGGGATGGCACGTGTCTCCTGCCGCCGCTGACGCTCCACCGCCGCAGTCTGGCGACGGAGGTAGCCTTCGGTCCTTGAACTCGGTTTCAACGCTGGCGACGTCGATGACGCTGTCGCGCGGAATCGAGAACGAGCGGGAGCTGACCCGTGGCAACGAGCGCACCCAGCCGCACTTCCGGCTGCTTCAGCGCGCGCGATGCGGGAATGCGTTCGCCCGATTGCAGGAGGACCGTCGAGGCGCGGACGGTCGCGGTATTCCGCTCGAACCGCGTCCGCCGCTCCGAGAACCGTTCCCATCGCTCGTCGTCCACCAGCCCGATCGCGCGGCCCCGCGGCGTCAGCCGCAGGTCGGCGTTGTCGATCCGCAGCAGCAGCCGGTGCTCCGCACGCGACGTGAACATGCGGTAGGGCTCCAGGCATCCCTTGGTCGTCAGATCGTCGACCAGGATGCCGATGTAGGCCTCGTCGCGGCCAAGCGTGAAGGCGGCAGTCCCGGAGCCCCTGGCGGCGTTCACGCCGGCCACCAGACCCTGCGCGGCCGCCTCCTCGTAGCCCGACGTGCCGTTGATCTGCCCCGCGAGGAAGAGTCCGGAAAGCCGCCGCGCCTCGAGCGTCGGACGGAGCTCCGTCGGCTGGATGAAGTCGTACTCCACCGCGTAGCCGGGACGGAGCATGACGGCGTCCTCGAGGCCAGGGAGCGACCGGACGAGCGCCTCCTGGACGTCGGCTGGCAGGCTCATCGAGAACCCGTTGACGTAGATTTCGTCGACGTCCAATCCCTCCGGCTCCAGAAAAATCTGATGGCGCTCCCGGTGAGGAAAGCGCATGACCTTGTCTTCGAGAGACGGGCAGTAACGCGGGCCAATCCCGCGGATCTGCCCGTTGAAGAGCGGCGACTTGCCGATGTTCGCCCGGACGAGGTCGTGGACCCGTTCAGTCGTGTGGAGCAGATGACAAGCAATCTGCGGCCGATCGATGGCGTCGGTCTGGAACGAGAACGGAGCGGGAGGCTGGTCGCCGTGCTCGGCGTGGAAGCGCGAGAAGTCGATGCTGGTCCGGTGAAGGCGGGGTGGAGTCCCGGTCTTGAGCCTTCCCCACCGAAATCCGAACCCCTTCAGCGATTCCGCGAGCTCACACGACGGCGGTTCGCCGGCGCGGCCGGACGGCCTCTGTTCCGGCCCGATATGAACGAGGCCGTTGAGGAACGTGCCCGTGGTGACGACGACCGCCTGGCAGGTGAAGCGCTCCCCGGTTTCGAGCTCGAGACCCGTGACCACGCCGGCGCGCGAGAGGATGCGGCCGGCCCTCCCGAATATCCAGTGGATGTTCGGAACGGCCTCGAGCGAGCCCTTCACCCAGGCGCTATAGCGGCGCTTGTCGGCCTGCGCGCGCGGCGACCACACGGCCGGGCCGCGGCTCCGGTTGAGCAGCTTGAACTGGATGCCCGTGGCGTCGATCGCGCGTCCCATCAGGCCGCCCAGCGCGTCGATCTCGCGGACCAGATGCCCTTTCGCGGTTCCGCCGACGGCGGGGTTGCACGGCATGTGGGCGATCGTGCCGTCCGACAGCGTGCAGATCCCGACGCGGCGCCCGAGACGGGCCGCCGCCCAGGCCGCCTCCACGCCGGCGTGACCGGCGCCGATGACGATGACGTCGAATGCGCCGTGATGCGAAGTTATCTGCACTGACAATTACTTTCCAATACAAAACCTGTCGAAGATCGCGTGCAGGACGTCGTCGCTCGTCCGCGCGCCGGTGATTTCCTCGAGCCGGCCGCGCGCCTCGCTGACGTCCGCAGCGACGAACTCCTCCGGCGTCCCGGCGGCGGCGGCGGCCGCGGCGCGCCGCAGCGCGGCGGCGGCACGCGCCAGCAGATCGGCGTGCCGGATGTTCGTCACCGCCGGCGTATCGCGCATCCGCTCGTGCCCCGAGAGCCCGGCGGTCACCGCGCCACGCAGCGCGTCGATCCCCGCGCCCGTCATCGCGGACACCGGCAGGATCTCGACATCGCCACACGCACCTGCGGGCCATCCCGGCTCGAGGTCCGACTTGTTCGCGACGACGATGCGGGGCGTCTCCGCGGTGATGGCGAGGACCTCGCGATCGTCGTGACCGATCGGCTGCGAGCGGTCGAGCACCACGATGGTGAGATCGGCCACGCGCCGCGCCGCGTGCGCCCGGGCGATGCCTTCTTCTTCCACCGCGTCGGCCGCCGTCGCACGCAGCCCGGCAGTGTCCACGAGCGTGACCGCGACCCCGGCGATGTCGACGACCTCGGTCACGAGATCCCGGGTCGTGCCGGGAATGTCCGTGACGATCGCGCGCCCGGCGCCGGCCAGGCGGTTGAACAGGCTCGATTTCCCGGAGTTGGGCCGGCCCACGATGGCGGCCTGCGCCCCCTCCCGCACCAGCCGGCCACGCCCGGCGTCCGCCAGCAGCGCGTCGAGCCTCGCGACGATCGCCAGGATCTCCGCCGACGCGGATTCCGGATCGACGAAGTGATACCCCTCGTCCGGAAAATCGAGCGACGCCTCGAGGCGGGCAGCCAGGTCGAAGAGCTCCGCATCGATCTCCCTGATGCGCGTCGTCAATGTGCCTTCGAGTTGATCGAAGGCGGCGCGCGCCTGCAGCGGCGTCACGGCCGCGACGAGATCCTGCACGGCCTCGGCCTGCACGAGGTCGATGCGCCCGTTGAGGTAGGCGCGAAACGTGAACTCGCCCGGTTCAGCCAGCCGTGCGCCCGCGCTCATCGCCGCGTCCACGATCGCGGCGAGCAGCACGGGGCTCCCGTGCGCGCTGATCTCCAGCACGTCGTCGCCGGTATACGAATGCGGAGCGGGGAAGAAGGTGAGGACCACGCGATCGATCGCGGCCCCCGCGGCGCTCACGCGCGCCAGCGTCGCGCGTCGAGCCTCGAAGGGGGCCGTCCGCCCGGTGAGCGCGAGCCCGATTCCCCCGGCCTCGGGCCCGCTGACCCGAACGACCCCGATCCCGCCGCGGCCAGGCGGAGTAGCGATCGAGACGATAGTGTCGTGGGCGGCAAACACTCGGAGCCGTTCTTAGTTCTGCGTTCTTGGTTCTTCGTCCGCGTTCCTCGCGTTCCGGGTGCTCTCCGGTTCTCGGTTCCTGAACGAAAAACGCGAACGGAACAAAAAACCAAGAACCAAGAACCGAGAACCAAGAACGGAAAATCGTTCAGCCCGTTCAGCGTCTGACAGAAATGATTACCGTCTTCAGGAACGCGTCCCCGATGCTCTCCGACGACATCTGCGGATCCTCCGCGACCGTGAGGTGCACCAGGCGGCGCGCGTACGGGTTGAGCGGTCCCATTTCCTGCGGGCCGGCGGACTTCGCTTTCTCCATCATGTAGCGCGCCATCTGACGGAGCTCGGCGTCCTTGGCCTTGCGGAAGTCCATGCAGTCGACGACGAACGACCGGTCGTCTTTCAGCTCGCGGCGGAAGGCCGTGTTGACGATCTGCTGGAGCGCATCGAGCGTTTCCCCGCGGCGGCGCAGGAGCACGTCGCCGCCGTCGCCGGAGAGCTCCACGCGGATGCTGTCGGACGTCTCGATCACGGCGACGTCGAGCGGCACTCCCATCGCCGCCACGGTCTGCCGCGTGAACTCGCGAACCCGCTCCTGCAGCTCCATCTACTTGCGCTCCTTTGCGGCGAGATCGGTCTTGCCGGCGGCGAGATCGGTCTTGCCTGAAGCCTGATCGGTCTTGCCGCCCCCGACGTTCTTCACCTTCCGGTCGGGTTTGGCGCCGACGCCGCGTTGCGGCGACGGGCCGATGATCTTGTTGGTCAACACCTGCTGCCCGATTGCCCAGAGATTGCTCATGGTCCAGTACAGCACGAGCCCGCTCGGCGCCCAGATGAACATCGTCATGAAGATCAGCGGCATGAAGAGCATCATCTTCTGCTGCATGGGATCGGCCGTCGACGGCGTCATCTTGGTCTGCACCAGCTGCGTGAGGCCCATCAGCACGGGGGTAATGAACAGCGGATCGTACACGGACAGATCGCGGATCCACCCGATGAAGGGCGCCCCGCGCAGCTCGATCGCCACCGACAGCATCGAGTAGAACGCGAACAGGACCGGCAGCGTCAACAGCATCGGGACGCAGCCGCTCGCCGGGTTCACCCCGCGCTCGCGATAGAGCGTCATCATCTCCGCGTTCATCTTCTGCCGGGCCGGATCGCTCATCTTCAGCTTGGCGTAGCGATCCTGGATCGCCTTGACCTCGGGCTGGACCTCCTGCATCTTGCGCATCGAGACCACGCTCTTGTGCCGCAGCGGGAACATCGCCAGGTTGATGATCACCGTGAGGATGATGATCGACCAGCCGTAGTTGCCGACGTACCCGTTGACCCACTTCAGCGCCTGAAGGAGCGGCACCGCCAGCCACCCGAAGATGCCCCAATGGATCGAACGGGTGAGATCGATGCTCACGGCCCTCAGCACATCGATGTCCTTGGGTCCGAGGAAGAACTTCGCGTTGCGCGGCGCCTTCGGGTATCGCACCGACCACTCGACAAAATGTGCGACCGTCTCTGAGCCGGACACGGGAACGTCGAGCGGCCGGTACTCGACGTGCAACGGCTGGCCGCCCGCGACGGCCGCGCTCAGAAAGTAGTGATCGTCGACCCCGACGAAGCCGAACTCGCCATCCTGCGCGGCATATTTCGGAATGTCCGATGTCGAGACGCGGGTCTCTTTCCCATCGCGGGAGAAGATCGGCTGCGGCGGCGGGCTGTACGTCCCCATGCTCGACATCACGAGCCCGCTCCCGATTCCGGCGCCGCCGTGGATGGTGGGGACGATCTCGCGCTCGCCCTGCTTGACTGTCACGGACAGTGCGAACACGTACGGGCTATCGGGCGAAAACGTAAAGTCCTTGCGCGCGGTGAGGCCGCTCGCATCCTGGTAGTCGAAGGTCAGCGTGACGGGCGCACCGGTCACGCGGACCTCGGTGGCGCTGGCCTTGTAGAGCGCCTGGCGCGAGCGTGGCCGCGACGGCCGGATCGTCCGTTGACAGCGTGAAGGGACGGGTCGTGCCGGGCGGAACGCTCGGCGGCACGAGTTCGAGGGGTTTCCCGGCCGCGTCCTGATACCTCTTCAGCCGCCAGCTCTTGAGCGCTCCTCCGCGCGTCGTGAACACCGCGCTGACCGCGTCGTTCTCGAACGTGACGTCCCGCTCGGCGGTATCCGAAACGAGCGGTGCAGCCTCGACCGGCACCGGCGCCGCCGGCGGGGTGACGCTCTGTGCTGGCCCCGGTTGCGCGGCCGGTGCGGCCGGCGACGGCTTGGCAGCGGGCTTTGGCGGCTCTGGCGGCGGAAACAGGGCGTTGTAGCCGAAGACGACTATGAACGACAGAACGACGGCGAGGAGCAACCGTTTTTCCATGAAAATTTGTCGATTTGTCAGTGAGACTCGCCGCGGCCGCTCTGGGGAACAGGGTCGAAGCCGTGCGCGCACAGCGGGTGACAGCGGGCGAGCCGCCACCCCGCGAGCAGGGAGCCTCGCACAACGCCAAACCGCGTCACGGCCTCCGCCGCGTAGTCAGAGCACGAGGGGAGGAAGCGGCACGAACCGGCAAACATCGGCGAAATAAGGATCTTGTACAGGCGCAGCAGCCGGAGGGCGCCGCGCTGCGCGAGCGACAATTCAGCGGACGGCATCGGCCGGCACCGGCAAACGGGCTGCGCCCCGCTCGAGCGCGCCGCGGAAGTCCGACTCGAGGCTGGAATAGGCGGCATCGAACAGTTCACGCCGCGGGATGACCACGATATCGACACCGCGCCCGGACGACGGGCTGCCTGTGCGCCTGAAGATCTCTCGAATCAATCGTTTAGCTCGATTTCGCCTCACCGCGTCCCCGAGTTTCCGGGATGCGACGATGCCGAGCCGGGCTGAGCCGGCGGTGTTGGGCGCCATCAGTAGCGTGAAGTAACGCCCTTTCGTCCGATGCGAGAGGTCGAACACGCGCGTGAACTCACCGCGGCGCCTCATCCGTCGGGCCTTCGTAAAGCGCTCGGACGCCATGGCGGTCCTTGCGGGGATGGGGCGGACGGCGGGAGTTATGACGAGGAAACCGTGAGCTTCTTGCGTCCCTTTGCGCGTCTCCGCTTCAGGACCAGACGCCCGTTCTTCGTCGCCATGCGCACCAGAAAGCCGTGTGTGCGCGCGCGGCGCCGGCGATTCGGCTGGAAAGTAACACTCATTGTCGGATCCTCGGCCGCGAAAGGATAAAGGCGGAGAAACTTAGATAGTAACGAGCCCCACGGGTGCTGTCAATCAGCCACGGAGGGTGTGCGGTTGTTGTCGGCCGTCGCGGCCGTGTGTTACAGTCACGTCCCTCACGGCCCTCGTCCGTAGGGTCTCCCCCCGAAGTTTTCCACAACTGTGGAAAAAATTGTGGAAAAGCACAGGTTTTCACGACACGCGGCGAAACTGGCGCCTTTGGGCGAAAGTCTCTGAAATTCGGCCACTAGGCGGGCACCATGAGCGGCAGCAGCATCTGGGATCAGGTCCTCACCCGCATCGAGACCAAGGTCAACCGGCACATCTTCTACACCTGGTTCAAACCCACCGCGCTGGTTTCCGACGATGGAGTAGCACTACGTATACGAGTGCCGGACAACCTGTTCCGCGACTGGCTCACGAAGCACTACGCCGCCGTCCTGGACGAGGCGCTCGGCGAGGTCAATCGCAAAGGCACGGCGGTCGATTTCGTCACCGAGCCCACGGCCTCCAAGTCCCCGGCCCCCGAAGACGTCGTGTTGCCGGTCGAACTCCCCGCTGAAGAGACGCCGGTTGGCGGTCTCGCACCCCGGTTTTCCTTCGACACGTTCATCGTCGGATCCTCGAACCAGTTCGCGCACGCCGCCTGCCGCGCGGTCGCGGAAGTCCCGTCGCGCTCGTACAACCCTCTGTTCATCTACGGCGGGGTGGGTCTCGGCAAGACCCATCTCATGCACGCCATCGGGCACTACGTGCTCACGCACCTGAAGACGCTGAAGCTCACCTACATCTCGTCGGAGCGGTTCATGAACGAGATGATCAACGCCGTGCGCTACGACCGCGTGCTCGATTTCCGCGAGCGGTACCGCAGCGTCGACGTGCTGCTCGTGGACGACATCCAGTTTCTCGCGGGGAAGGAAGGCACGCAGACCGAGTTCTTCCACACCTTCAACGCGCTCTATGATTCCCAGAAGCAGATCGTGATCAGCAGCGACTGCCCGCCGCACGAAATCCCGCAACTCGAGGAACGGCTGCGCTCGCGCTTCGAGTGGGGATTGATCGCCGATATCCAGTCGCCGGATCTCGAAACGAAGGTCGCAATCCTGAAGAAGAAAGCGGAGAACGAAGGGGTGCCGCTGCCCGACAACGTCGCGCTCTACATCGCCGGCAAGATCAAGTCGAACATCCGCGAGCTCGAAGGATCGCTCATTCGTCTCGTCGCGTATGCCTCGTTGACCGGGCGCGAGATCACCTTGTCGCTCGCGCAGGACGTGCTCCGCAGCGTGCTGCAGCACGACGAGCGCGCGGTCACGATCGAGGGCATTCAGAAATATGTCTCCGATTACTACCAGCTGAAGCACGGCGAGCTGAAGTCGCGCAACAACTCGAAATCGATCGCGATGCCCCGCCAGATCGCGATGTATCTCTGCAAGGCCCTGACGAACGCGTCGCTCCCGGAAATCGGCAGGAGCTTCGGCGGCAAGCACCACTCGACCGTCATCCACTCCATCCGGAAGATCGAAGATCTCCGGAAGCGCGACGGGAATTTCAACACACTTATCAACACCTTCCTCGAGTCTTTCCGGTAGGAAAAACGCCGAGCTGGCCGGTTTTCCACAGGCCGCCTCCGCAGAGGCTGCGGATCGTCCGGCCGGGTTCGGGAGGCCCCGGTTTATCCACCGAAACGCTCCTGAAAACCCGCTGGCGTACCGAAGGCCGGTGCACAGCCTAAATAGCAGAATTTCAAGGGGTAATCGGCGCATTTCTTGTTTTCAACAGCACCTTATTCCTGTTATAATTCTTTGTTCTCTAGATCTTCCTTTCATTGAAGGGATCCGTCGTCTGCCCACAGGGTCGACGCCGCCTTTCCCGCGAGGTCATCACCGAATGGAGTTGGTCGTACGCAAGACGGATCTGCTGCGCGAACTGCAACTGTTCCAGGGCATCGTCGAGCGCAAGAATACGATCCCCATTCTCGCGAACGTGCTCATCGAGGCCGACGGCGATTCAGTGAAACTGCTGGCGACCGATCTCGAGGTCGGGCTGCGAAGCCGCTGCGCTGCGTCGGTGTCGAAGAGCGGATCGCTCACGCTGCCCGCGAAGAAGCTGTACGAGATCATCAAGGCGCTGCCCGAAACGGACGTGCGGATCGAGGAAGACAAGAGCGGCGTCAAGGTGGCGGCCGATCGCTTCGACTCGAGAATGCAGACGCTGCCTCGCGAGGACTTTCCGAGCCTGCCGGACGGGACCGGCGTCTACAGCGCTTCGTTGCCGCGCGACGTGCTGAAGCACATGGTCGCGAAAACGCAGTTCGCGATCACGGGTGAGGACACCCGGTATTTCCTGAACGGCGCGCTGCTCATCCTGCGTCCCGATTCGATGAGCCTCGTCTCGACCGATGGCCACCGCCTGGCCTACATCTCGGTGCCGCGCGACAAGGCGAGCATCAAAGGCACGCCGGAGGACGAGGTCCGCGAGATCCTTCCCCGGAAGACGCTCCTCGAGCTCGGCCGGCTGCTCGCCGAGGGGGATGGCGAAATTCAGTACGAGCGCGGCGAGAATCACCTCTTCTTCGAAGTCGGCGGGCGGCTGTTGATCTCGCGGAGGATCGACGGCCAGTTCCCCGCGTTCGAGCGCGTGATCCCGAAGGGGAACGACAAGCGCGTCGAGTTCGACCGCGATCGCCTGACGAGCGCCATCAAGCGCGTCGCGCTCCTGTCGAACGAGCGGTCGCGCGCGGTGAAGTTCCAGATCGACAAGGGCAAGGTCGAGATCACGTCGAGCAGCCCGGAATTCGGCGAAGCCAAGGAAATCCTGATCGTGGAGTACACGGCGACCCCGGTCACGATTTGCTTCAACGCACAGTACGTCCTGGATTTCCTCAGCGTGGTCGAGACCGATTCGGTCGCGCTCGAGTTCAAGGATGAGATGAGCCAGGCCGTGATGAAACCCATCGGCGCGGAGGGGTACGATTACACCTACGTGATCATGCCGATGAGGGTCTGACGGACAACAAACTTCAGTAATGTCTGAACTCGAACCCCAGAAAGACGAGCGGCTGCCGCCCGCGGCCACGCCGGAGGCGCGCGCCGCCGCGAAGGCGCCCGCGTCCCCGGCCGACCATGCCCCGTCGTCCGGTAACGGGAACGGCGCCGGTGCGTCCGACGACTACGGCGCCGACAAGATCAAAGTCCTCGAAGGCCTCGAGGCGGTGCGCAAGCGGCCGGCGATGTACATCGGCTCGACCGGCGCGCCCGGCCTGCATCACCTCGTCTACGAGATCGTGGACAACTCGATCGACGAGGCGCTGGCCGGGCACTGCGACCAGGTCAACGTCACGCTGCACATCGACCACTCGGTCACCGTCGTCGACAACGGCCGCGGCATCCCGGTCGATCAGCACACCAGCGGCCGATCCGCCGCCGAAGTCGTCCTCACCGTGCTCCACGCCGGCGGGAAGTTCGACAACGACAGCTACAAGGTCTCGGGCGGGCTGCACGGCGTCGGCGTGTCGGTCGTCAACGCGCTGTCGGAAGTGCTGGACCTGGAGATCTGGCGCAACGGCGAGGTCTACAAGCAGGTCTACGAGCGCGGCGTGCCGATGGCCGACATCGAGGTCACCGGGACCACGAAGAAGCGCGGCACGAAGATCACGTTCAAGCCCGACGAGCAGATCTTCGAGACGACGGAGTACAGCTTCGACACGCTCGCCCAGCGGCTGCGCGAGCTCGCCTTCCTGAACGGCGGCGTGACGATCACGCTCGACGACGAGCGCGACGGCAAGTCCCACAAGTTCCTCTACGAGGGCGGGATCATCTCCTTCGTCGAGTACCTGAACCAGAACAAGGCGGCCGTCAACGACAAGCCGATCCACATGCACGGCGAGAAGGACGGCATCGACGTCGAGATCGCGCTGCAGTGGAACGACGGCTACGCCGAGACGGTCTACTCGTTCGCCAACAACATCAACACCCACGAAGGGGGCACGCACCTCTCGGGCTTCCGGTCCGCGCTCACCAGGACGATCAACTTCTACGCGGGCAAGAACAACCTGACCAAGGACCTGAAGGACGCGAACATCGGCGGCGACGACATCCGCGAGGGGCTGATCGCCGTCGTCAGCGTGAAGATCCCGCGCCCGCAGTTCGAGGGGCAGACGAAGACGAAGCTCGGGAACACCGAGGTCAAGGGGATCGTCGAGGCGATTCTGAACGACAAGCTGGGCGCCTACCTGGAGCAGAACCCGGCGGTCGCGAAGAAGGTCGTCGCGAAGGCGGTCGACGCGGCGCGCGCGCGCGAGGCGGCCCGCAAGGCGCGCGACCTCGTGCGCCGGAAGGGCGCGCTCGACAACAGCAGCCTGCCCGGCAAGCTCGCCGACTGCCAGGAGCGCGACCCCGCGCAGAGCGAGATCTACATCGTCGAAGGCGAGTCGGCCGGCGGGTCGGCGAAGCAGGGGCGCGACCGGCGCTTCCAGGCGATCCTGCCGATCAAGGGGAAGATCCTCAACGTCGAGAAGGCGCGGTTCGACAAGATGCTCGGGAGCGACGAGATCAAGACGATGATCGCGGCGCTCGGGTGCGGCATCGGCCCCGAGGATTTCGACGCCGACAAGATCCGCTATCACCGGATCATCATCATGACGGACGCGGACGTCGACGGCTCGCACATCCGCACGCTGCTGCTCACGTTCTTCTACCGGCAGATGCGGCAGCTCGTGGAGCGCGGCTACATCTACATCGCCCAGCCGCCGCTGTTCCGGGCCAAGCGCGGCCGCAGCGAGGTGTTCATCCGCGACGAGCGCGCCCTCGAGACGTGGCTGATCAAGCGGGCCGTGGAATCGCGCGTGGTGCTCCTGCCGGACGGCAGCGAAATGCGCGGGGCGGAGCTCGAGCAGCGGCTCGAGAAGCTGATGGCGTTCCGGAAGTTCCTGCAGATCGTGGAGCGCCGCGGCCCGTCGCGCGAGGTCGTCCTGGCCCTGCTGGACAACGAGGCGAACAAGGCGTTCTTCTCCGATCGCGACCGCGTCGAGGCGCTCGCGGCGGCGCTGACGCTCCCGACGCGGACCGTGACGGTGCAGCAGGACGAAGAGCACCAGGCGTTTGCCCTGGCGATCGAGGATCGCGTCACCGGCTATCCGAGGCAGCATCGCATCGACCAGGACTTCGTGACCACCGGCGAGTTCCGCACGCTGGCGTCCAGCTATCAGGACGTCAAGGGGGTTCGCGGCCCGATGGTCGTGAAGACCGCGGCGTCGGTGGAGTCGGACGAGGCCGCCGAGGCTGCGGCAGACGCGGCGTCCGCGTCGCCGACGAGACCGCGATCGGCGGGGCGCCGCTGGACGAGGCGACCAGGCTCGCCGCCGAACCCAAGGCGCTCGCGGACGCGCTCATCGCCGAAGCCGCCGCCCGCCCCGCGGCGCCGGGTGGCAAGGCCGCGCGCGACGCCGAGGTGCGCGTCGAGTCGATCGACGAGCTCGTCGAGTTCTTCACCGCCGCGGGCAAGAAGGGCGTCGCGATCAACCGCTACAAGGGTCTCGGCGAGATGAACCCCGACACGCTGTGGGAGACGACGATGAACCCCGCGACGCGCACGCTCGCGCAGGTGCGCGCGGAAGATCACATGGAAGCGGACCTGATGTTCACGACGCTGATGGGCGACCAGGTCGAGCCGCGCCGCAAGTTCATCGAAGACAACGCGCTCGACGTGAAGAATCTGGATATCTGAGTCCGACAGGCGTCGGTCTCCGGTCTCGTCTCGAGTCTTTGGTTCTCAGACCTCAGACCTACTGAGACTTGAGACCCAAGACCTGAGACGACCCGAGACCAGCCTCCCGTTTTTTCCTATGACTGACATCTCCCTCAACCGCTTCCCCGTCAACATCGAAGACGAGATGAAGCGCTCGTACATGGATTACGCGATGAGCGTAATCATCGGGCGGGCGCTGCCCGACGTGCGCGACGGGCTGAAGCCGGCGCACCGGCGGGTGCTCTACGCGATGCGGCAGATGGGCCTCTCGTCGACCCGGCCGTACCGCAAGTGCGCGAAGATCGTCGGCGAGGTCATCGGCAACTACCATCCGCACGGCGACGCCCCGGCCTACGACACCCTCGTCCGCCTCGCGCAGGACTTCAACATGCGCTACCTCCTGGTGGACGGCCAGGGGAACTTCGGCTCGGTCGACGGCGATCCGCCTGCCGCGTACCGCTACACCGAGGCGCGTCTCGAGAAGCTCGCCGAAGAGATGATGGGCGATCTCGACCAGGAGACGGTCGACTTCGTTCCGAACTTCGACGAGACGACCGAAGAGCCGACCGTCCTGCCGACGACGTTCCCGAACCTCCTGGTCAACGGATCCACCGGGATCGCCGTCGGCATGGCGACGAACATCCCGCCGCACAACATGCGGGAGGTCATCGACGGCGTCATCGCGCTCATCGAGCTGCGGGCCAGGCGCACCGGGGACGGCGGCGCCGTCGACTCACGGGAGGCCCGGCTCCGGGCGGTCCTGAAGGCGATCCCGGGTCCCGACTTTCCGACCGGCGGCTCCATCATCGGGCGCCAGGGCATCTTCAACGCCTACACGACCGGCCGCGGCTCGATCACGGTGCGGGCGAAGGCCGCGACCGAGGAATCGAAGAAGGGCGACAAGGTCTCCATCGTCATCACCGAGATTCCGTACCAGGTCAACAAGAAGCGGCTGCTCGAGAACATCGCGGACCTGGTGCGCGAGAAGACGATCGAGGGCATCTCGGATCTGCGCGACGAGTCGGATCGCGACGGGATGCGGATCGTGATCGAGCTGAAGCGCGGCGAGCAGCCCGAGGTGATCCTCAACAACCTCTACAAGCACACCCAGCTGCAGACGACGTTCGGCATCATCATGCTGGCGATCGTCGGCGGCCGGCCGCGCGTGCTGCCGCTGGTCGCCATCCTCGAGCACTTCGTCGAGTTCCGCCGCGAGGTCGTCCGGCGGCGGACCGAGTTCGAGCTGCGCAAGGCCGAGGCGCGCGCGCACATCCTGGAAGGGCTGCGCATCGCGCTCGACAACCTCGACCGCGTGATCACCCTCATCCGCGGATCGAAGAACCCGGCCGAGGCGCGTGAAGGCTTGATGACGCAGTTCGGGCTCTCGCAGCTCCAGTCGCAGGCGATCCTCGACATGCAGCTGCAGCGCCTCACCGGCCTCGAGCGCCAGAAGATCCTCGACGAGCACGCCGACCTGATGAAGACCATCGAGCGGCTGCGCGCGATCCTCTCGAGCGAAGAGCTGCTGATGGCGATCATCATGAAGGAGTTGATCGCCGTCCGCGAGAAGTACTCGGACGAGCGCCGCACGACGTTCATCGAGGAAAGCGGCGAGTTCCGCATCGAGGATCTGATCGCCGACGAGGACATGGCGATCACCGTCACCAACACCGGCTACATCAAGCGGACGGCGATCTCGACCTATCGCGCCCAGCGCCGCGGCGGCAAGGGGCGCATCGGCATGCGCACGCGCGAGGAGGACTTCGTCAGCCACCTGTTCGTGGCCTCCACGCACGCCTACATCATGATTTTCTCCGACCGCGGCCGCGCCTACTGGCTCAAGGTCCACGAGGTCCCCGACGTCGGCCCGGGCGGCAAGGGCAAGGCGATCGCGAACCTGGTGGCGATGGAGGAGGGCGAGAAGATCGCCGCGCTGCTGGCGGTCAAGGAGTTCCCGGAGCTGGAAGATCAGCAGTTCGTCGTGATGGGCAGCCGCAAGGGCGTGATCAAGAAGACCGACCTGTCGTCGTTCCGGAACCCCCGCGCCGGCGGCATCATCGCGATGGGCGTCGACGAGGGGGACTCGGTCATCGCGGTCGAGATGTCCGACGGCAAGGAGCAGATCTTCCTCGGCACGCGCGACGGGATGGCGATCCGCTTCGACGAGACCGACGTGCGCCCGATGGGACGCAACGCCTACGGCGTCCGCGGCATCTCGCTGCGCGACGGACGACCAGGTGGTCGCGATGGACGTGGTCCGCGAGGGCGGCACGCTGCTGACCGTCGCGCAGAACGGCTACGGCAAGCGGACCGAGCTCGAGGAGTACCGCCTGCAGTCGCGCGGCGGCGTCGGCATCATCAACATCCAGACCTCGGACCGCAACGGCAAGGTCGTCGGCATCGCCTACGTCCACGACGACGACGAGCTGATGATCATCAGCCAGCAGGGCATGATCCTGCGCATGCGGGCCGGCGACGTCCGCGCCATCGGCCGCGCCACGCAGGGCGTGCGGCTGATCGAGATGGAAGAAGGGGACGAGGTCGTCGCCATCGCGAAGCTCGCCGAGAAGGAAGTCGAGAACGGCGACGAGCCGCCGGCCGCGCCGGAAGGCCCCCCGCCGGAGGACGAGCCGCCCACGACGTAACGCCAGCCGTGGCGTCCGGCTTCAGCCGGACCACTCTCTACGCCGGCTCCAGCTTCGCGTACTTCGCCAGCAGCTTCTTGACCCCGACCAGGTTGAAGCGCACGGTGATCTTCAGGTCGTCGTTGTGCTCTTCGACCGACACCACGGTGCCGACGCCGAACTGGGCGTGGCGCACGCGCATGCCGGTCCGCAAGGTCGTGCCCCGACTGATCTTCGTCCTCGTACTTGTAGGCCTCGTCCGACTCGCGCACGCGGCCGGCGCCTTTGCCCTTCCGCCCGTAGGGGTTCGTCCTGAACTCGTAGTGCCCGTGATTGAACGTGTTCTGATACGACCGAGGCATACGTCGTCGTCGATCCGCTCCACGAGCTCCGCCGGAATCTCGTCGAGGAACCGCGACGGATCGGTGGCCTGGTATTCCCCGAACACCCGCCGCCGCGCCGCGCTGGTGAGGATCAGCTGCGACTGCGCGCGCGTCATCCCGACGTAGCAGAGGCGGCGTTCCTCTTCGAGCTCGTCCTCGTCCTCGCTCGATCGCGAGTGGGGGAAGAGGCCCTCTTCGAGGCCGGCAATCACGACCAGCGGGAACTCCAGCCCCTTCGCCGCGTGCATCGTCATCATCCACACCTTCGCGTTGCGCGTGCCGGACTCTTCGTCGACTTCCGACAACAGCGACAGACGGTCGACGAACCCGCCGAGCGACGCCTCCGGATCGCGCGTCTCGTACTCGCGCGCGGCCGACACGAGCTCCATCAGGTTCTCGATCCGCTCGTTGGCCTCTTCGGTGTTCTCGTCGCGCAGGTCCTTGAGGTACCCGGTCTGGTCGAGCATCTTGCCCATCGCGATCGAGACGGGGTCCTTGCGGCGCGACGTCGGCGAGGCCGGCGATCAGGTCGCGGAACACGCGCAGGGACGCCGTCGCCCGCGACGCCAGCTTGCCGTCCTCGACCGCGTAGACGAGCTTCGCCCAGAGCGAGCGCGCCGAGGTGACTTCCCGGAGGCCGGCGGCGAGCAGCGGCGGCGCGTCCTCGAGGAGGGCATTCGGATCGATCGCCTGCAGCGAGTCCATCACGCCCTTGCCGATGCCGCGCGCGGGCACGTTGATCACGCGCCGCAGGCTGACATCGTCGTGCGGGTTCATGATGAGCTTCAGGTAGGCCAGCGCGTCCTTGATTTCCTTCCGCTCGTAGAACCGGACCCCGCCGATGATCTTGTACGGGATCCCCTCGCGCATCAGCGAATCCTCGATCGCCCTGGACTGCGCGTTGGTGCGGTAGAGGATCGCCATCGTCGCGTCCACGTCTTCCGAGCGGAACTGCTTGATCGAGCGGGTGATGAAGTCCGCTTCCTCGAGCTCGTCGTTGCCGCGGAAGGCGATGATCTTCGCTCCGCCCTTGCGGTCCGTCCACAGCCGCTTGTCCTTGCGGTTGCGGTTGCGGCTGATGACGGCGGAGGCCGCATCCAGGATCGTCTGCGTCGAGCGGTAGTTCTGCTCGAGGCGGACGATCTTCGCCTCGCCGAAGTCCCGCTCGAAGTCGAGGATGTTGCGCAGGTCGGCGCCGCGCCACTTGTAGATCGACTGATCCGGATCGCCGACGACCGCGATGTTGCGGTGCAGCCTCGGCGAGCCGGCGAATCAGGAGGTACTGCGGCCGGTTCGTGTCCTGGTACTCGTCGACCATCACGTACTTGAACTTCTGCGCGTAGAACTCCCGGGTCGGGATGCGAGGTCTCGAAGAGCTCCACCGTCTTGAGCAGGAGATCGTCGAAGTCGAGCGCGTTGGCGTCCTTGAGCGCCGCCAGGTAGCGCTCGTAGATCTTCGCAATCTGCTCGTCGCGGAAGTTCCAGGCGCTGCGCAGCGACTCGGGCCCCTCCATCCGGTTCTTGGCCTGGCTGATCCGCGAGAGCGCCACGCGCGGCGGGACGAGCTTGTCGTCGATCCCCAGCTCCCGCTCGGCCTGCTTCACGACCGCGACCTGGTCGGAGGAGTCGTAGATGACGAAGTCGCGGGAGAGGCCGATCTTCGGCGCCTCGCGGCGGAGCAGCCGCGCACAGAGCGAGTGGAACGTCGAGAGCCACAGGCCCTCGGCCGCCGACCCGATGAGCGCCTCGACGCGCTCCCGCATTTCCTGCGACGCCTTGTTCGTGAACGTGACCGCCAGGACCTGCCCGGGGTCGGCGTGGCCATCGCCGATGAGGTGCGCGATCCGGAAGGTGATGACACGCGTCTTGCCCGAGCCGGCCCCCGCGAGGATGAGCACGGGCCCGTCCCGATGGAGCACGGCCTCGCGTTGTTCCGGATTCAGCTTGTCGAGGAAGTTCATGGAGGGGAGTACATTATAGCGGTATCCGTATCGGGATCCGGGATTCGCGATCCGGGATCCGGTGTTTGAATGCGACGGCACCTGCACGAGGAGACCAGATGAGCAAGAACATCAACGTGAATCCGGGCCAATACAAGGTTGCCGGGCGCGAGAGCAGGGTGAAGACGTCGTCCCGAGATTGAAAAGGCAAAGCTCACCAAGGGTCGTGGTCGTGGGACAGTGGTGTCGAAGCACAAGGTCTCAAAGAAAAAGCGTTAACCAGGAGATCTCACTTTCTGCACCACCGGGAACAGGTCAGTACGCACTTTCTGCGATCTGTCCGCGTAAACTCTTGACCAGCGGGGCGCACCAAGCGGCTTCGCAATTTGCGGCCCATTCGGTCGCCCGCACCCCGGATCCCGGCCGTGTAGTAGCATTCAGGCAAACCCATGTCAGCGACTCTGCTCCAGAAGGTCTGGGACGCGCACACGGTCCGGCGGCTGCCGAACGGGCAGACCCAGCTTTTCGTCGGCCTCCATCTCATCCACGAGGTGACGACGCCGCAGGCGTTCGACATGCTGCGCGCGCGGGGATGGGGGGTGCGCTTTCCCGAGCGCACGATCGGCACGGTCGATCACATCGTTCCCACGCTCGACCAGCGGCGGCCGTTCCTGGACGTCATGGCCGAGGACATGCTGTCGGCGCTGGAGCGCAACTGCCGCACCGCCGGGATCCGGCTGCTCGATCTCTCGAGCGGGGTCCAGGGCATCGTGCACGTCATCGGGCCCGAGCTGGGGCTCACGCAGCCGGGGATGACCATCGCCTGCGGCGACAGCCACACCTCGACGCACGGCGCGTTCGGCGCCGTCGCGTTCGGCATCGGCACGTCGCAGGTGCGCGACGTCCTCGCCTCGCAGTGTCTCGCGATGGATCCGTTGAAGGTGCGGCGCATCCGCGTCCGCGGCAGGCTGTCCCGCGGCGTCTACGCGAAGGACGTGATCCTCGAGCATCATCAGGCGCCTCGGCGTCAACGGCGGCGTCGGCTACGCCTACGAATACGCCGGCGACACGATCGAGCGGATGACGATGGACGAGCGGATGACGATCTGCAACATGTCCATCGAAGGGGGCGCGCGGGCCGGGTACGTGAATCCCGACCAGGTGACGTTCGACTACATGCGCGGCCGGAAATTCGCGCCGCAGGGCGACGCCTTCGAGTCCGCGTGCGCATGGTGGAAGCGGATGGCCTCCGATCCGGACGCCTCGTACGACGACGACGTCGAGATCGATGGTGCGTCGATACGGCCGACGGTGACGTGGGGCATCAACCCGGGGCAGTCCGTCTACGTCGACGAGCCGCTTCCGTCGGCCGGCGCGGGAGGCAGCGATGGGGCGGGCATCGGCGAGGCGCTCGACTTCATGGGATTCAGGGCGGGCCAGCGCATCAGCGGCACGCGCATCGACGTCGCGTTCGTCGGATCGTGCACGAACGCCAGGCTCTCGGATCTCCGCGAAGCCGCGACGGTGATCCGCGGCCGCCACGTCGCGCCGCACGTGCGCGCGCTGGTCGTGCCGGGGTCGCAGCCCGTACGGCTGGCGGCCGAGCGCGAGGGGCTCGATCGCGTCTTCATCGACGCGGGGTTCGAGTGGCGCGGCGCCGGCTGCTCGATGTGCCTGGCGATGAATCCCGACAAGCTCGAAGGGCGCGAGATCTGCGCCTCCTCCTCGAACCGCAACTTCAAGGGGCGGCAGGGCAGCCCGACGGGGCGCACGCTGCTGATGAGCCCCGCGATGGTCGCCGCCGCGGCGGTCGCCGGCGAGGTCGTCGACGTGCGGGAGATGACCGATGCCCATTGAGAAAATCCGTCAGGTGGCGGGCCGGGCGCTCCCGCTGCGCGGGGACAACATCGACACGGATCGCATCATCCCGGCGCGTTTCCTGAAGTCGATCACGTTCGAAGGGCTCGAGGCGCACCTCTTCGAGGACGATCGCCAGCAGCTCGAAGCCGGCGGGCGCACGCTCCACCCCGTCTACGATCCCGCGTACGCCGGGGCGTCGCTGCTGCTGGTCAACGCGAACTTCGGGTGCGGCTCGTCGCGCGAGCACGCGCCGCAGGCGATCCGCCGCCGCGGGTTTCGCGGGGTTGTCGGGCAGTCCTTCTCGGAGATTTTCTTCGGCAACAGCGTCGCGCTCGGCATGCCGTGCGTGACCGCCGACGCCTCGACGCTCGCGGCGCTGATGGCCGCGGTCGAGGCGGACCCCGCGCGTCGAACTGCTGATCGACATCGAGCGGTCGAGCGTCACCCTCCCGGGCCACAGTTTTGCCGTGGCGCTGCCGCCGGCCGCCCGCGAATCGTTTCTCGACGGCACGTGGGACGCGACCGGCCTTCTGCTCGACAAGTTCGAGGAGGTCGAGGCGGTGGCGAAGCGGTTGCCGTACGTGGTGGGCTGGAGCTAGCGGAGCGGACGGAGCCAGCGGAGAAGCAAAATCAACGACGGTGAAACACGGAGGAACGGAGCAACGGAGACGTTCGTCTCTTGTTCTCCTGTTTTGGTCTTTAGACTTTAGATTTATCTCTTCTCCGTTTCTCCGTTTCTCCGTGTTGCAGCCCCGTGTTGGGGTCTGTCCGTTGCCTCCGTCCCCTCCGTACCTGCTCTGGCCAGTTCCAGGAATGCCGCTGCGGCGCGCGACAGCTCCCCTGACTTCCGGAAGACGAAGCGCACGGAGCGCGGCGAGCTGAGCTCCGGAACCTTCACCGCCACGAGGTCGCCGCGCGCGATCTCGGTGAGCGCGCACCGCCGCGGCAGGACCGCGACCCCCAGCCCCATTTCCACGGCCCGCTTGATGCCGTCGAGGCTGGGCAGGGCAATCTGAATGTTGATCGGCGCGTGGCGGCGCTCGTACAGGCGGAGGACGCGGTCGCGGGCCGGCGACGGATCGTTGTGCGCGATGACGGTCTCGCGCCCCACTTCCTCGATGCTGACGCGCTTCTTGGACGCGAGCCGGTGCTTCGGGTTGGCGAGCATCACCAGCTCGTCGCTCCCGAGCGTAATCGACTGCAGCCCCTTGTCGGGCGGCTGGAACGTCAGGACGCCGAAGTCGAGGCTGTGCTCGAGCAGCTCCGTCGCAATCTGCCGCGAGGCGACGCGGCGGACCTCCACCCGCGCCTGCGGGTGCAGCCGCGCGAACCGCTCGATGATCGGCAGGATCGCGTGCACCGCCGCCTCGTTGGCCCCCACGACCACACGGCCGCGCCGCACCTGCTGGAGCTCGCGGACCGCGGCCTCCGCTTCCGACGCGAGCCGCAGGAGCCGGGCGGCGTGCTCGCGCAGCAGGACCCCCGCTTCGGTCAGCGCGCCGTTGCGGGACGATCGGTCGAACAGCTTCTCTCCGAGCTCATCCTCGAGGCGCCGGATGGCCTGGCTGATCGCCGGCTGGGTGCGGTGCAGCCGCTTGGCGGCCTTCGAGAAGCTGCGGTCCGCGGCGACGGCGACGAAGGCGTTGAGGTCCTGGAGCTGCACGGCCTATCATAAGAATTATTCATACAAAGTCAAAAACTATAAATTGGACGTGGGGCGGCCGGATGGGTACTGAATGCCAGTGGAGGACCCATGTCTACCAACCGGCTCACGATCTTCGATACGACCCTGCGCGATGGCGAGCAGGCTCCGGGCTTTTCGATGCGGATCGACGAAAAGCTCAAGCTGGCCCGTCAGCTCGCGGCGCTCGGCGTCGACATCATCGAGGCCGGGTTCCCGATCGCCTCCGAGGCGGACGCCGAAGCGGTGCGCACGATTGCCACGCTCGTCGACGGCCCGACCATTGCCGGGCTCGCACGGTGCAGCCCCGCCGACATCGACCGGGCCGGCGCCGCGCTCGCCCCCGCCCGCCGGCGCCGCATCCACACCTTCATCGCCACCTCCGATCTTCACCTCGAACGCAAGCTCCGCATGACGCGTGAAGCCTGCCTCGACGCCGCCGTCGCCGCCGTGCACCGCGCCCGCAAGTACACCGACGACATCCAGTTCTCCGCCGAGGACGCGACGCGCAGCGACCCGGACTTCCTGTGCCGCGTCATCGAAGAGGTGATCTCGGCCGGCTGCACGACGGTCAACCTGCCGGATACCGTCGGCTACTCGACCCCCGACGAGATCGGCGCCTTCTTCCGGTCCGTGCTCAACCGCGTGCCGAACGCCGGCCACGCGACGTTCAGCGCGCACTGTCACGACGACCTCGGCCTCGCCGTGGCCAATACCCTGGCCGCGGTCGCCGCCGGCGCGCGTCAGGTGGAGTGCACGATCAACGGCATCGGCGAGCGCGCCGGGAACGCGTCGCTCGAGGAAATCGTCATGGCGACGCGGGTCCGGTCCGACCTGCTGCCGTTCACGACCGACATCGTCTCCCGAGAGATTTTTCCGTCGAGCCAGATGCTCACGGCGATCACCGGCGAAGCGGTCCAGGCCAACAAGGCCATCGTCGGCCGCAACGCCTTCGCGCACGAGGCCGGGATTCACCAGGACGGCATGCTGAAGGATCGCCGGACCTACGAGATCATGCGGCCCGAAGAAGTCGGTGTGCCGCAGGCCACGCTCGTCCTCGGCAAGCACTCCGGCCGCCACGCCGTGCAGCGCCGCTGCGAGCAGCTCGGGCTGACGCTCGAGCGCCACGAGATCGAGAACGTCTACTGGGCCATCATGGCCATCGCGGACCGCGAGAAGACCGTCAGCGACCGCGACCTCGCGGACGTCGTCGCCAAGCTTCGCGGCCGCCGCCCGCCCCCGTCCTCCTCGGCGGCGTCCCCCGACTTCACGGCGACGCCGGCCGAAGTGGGATACGGACACGGGGTGTAGGATCGAATCCCTAATCCCTAATCCCTAATCCGGAATCCGATCCGAATCCCGAATCCCGAGCTCCGACTTGAAAGCATCGATTCTCCTGCTCCCCGGCGACGGCATCGGTCCCGAAGTCGTCGCGGCTGCGGCCTCAATCCTTCGGGTGGTGGCCGAGCGCTTCCGGCATCAGTTCGATCTCCGCGAGGAGCCCATCGGCGGCGCGGCGCTGCGGCGCGGCCTGTCGCCGCTGCCCGAGGCGACGCTCGCTGCGGCGCGGAACGCGGACGCAATTCTGCTCGGCGCCGTCGGCGATCCGGAGTTCGATCGCGGCGATTCCTCGAGGCGCCCGGAGACGGCGCTCCTGGCGATCCGCCGGGCGCTCCGGCTCTACGCGAACCTGAGGCCGGCGAAGGTGTGGCCCGGCCTCGAGGCGTCCGGTCCTCTCAAGCCCGAGATCCTCGCCGGCACCGATATGCTCGTCGTCCGCGAGCTGACGGGTGGGTTGTATTACGGGGAGCCGCGCGGCATCGCGACAGACGGCAGCTCGGCGCACAACACGATGCGCTACTCGCGCGAGGAGATCGAGCGCATCGCGCGCCGGGCATTCGACGCGGCGCGATCGCGCAGGAAGCGCGTGACCTCGGTGGACAAGGCGAACGTGCTGGAGACGTCGCGGCTGTGGCGGCAGGTCGTGACGGAGCTGGCGGCGGAGTACGCCGACATCGCGCTCGATCACATGTACGTCGACTCGTGCGCGATGAAAGTGGCGCTGGCCCCGTCCAGCTTCGACGTCATCCTCACCGAGAACCTGTTCGGCGACATCCTCTCCGACGAGGCCGGTGCGGTCGTCGGCTCCCTCGGCCTGCTGCCGTCGGCCAGCCTCGGGGATGGCACCGGGCTCTTCGAGCCGGTCCACGGGTCGGCGCCCGACATCGCGGGAAAGGACGTCGCGAATCCGATCGGGGCGATCGGGTCGGCCGCCATGCTGTTGCGGTACGCGCTGCGGCTCGAGACCGAGGCGCGCGCGGTGGAGCTGGCCATCGAGAAGGCGCTCGCCGGCGGCGCCAGGACCGCCGATCTCGCCCACCCGTCGCAGCGCCCGATCGGCACGCGCGAGATGGCCCTGGCGGTCGAGTCCGCGCTTCTGGCGCAGGCCCCGACGTCCGTCAACTAGCTGCTACTCCACCGTCACGCTCTTGGCGAGGTTCCTGGGCTGATCGACGTCGCAGCCGCGGCGGACCGCGATGTGATACGCCAGCAGCTGCAGCGGCACCACCATCAGCACGGGCGTCAGCAGCGGGTGGGCCGCGGGCACCTCGATCAGGAAGTCGTTGGCGGGATCGAGCAGCCGGCGAATGCTGGTGTGCCCCTCGGTCGTCAGCGCGATGACCGACCCGCCGCGCGCCTTGGCCTCCTGGATGTTGCCGATCATCTTTTCGAACACGTGATCGTCAGGCGCGATGGTCACGACGGGCATCTGCTCGTCGATGAGCGCGATCGGCCCGTGCTTCATCTCGCCGGCCGGGTAGCCCTCGGCGTGGATGTACGAGATCTCCTTCAGCTTCAGCGCGCCCTCGAGCGCAATCGGATAGTTGATGCCGCGCCCGAGATAGAGAAAATCACTGCGCTGGTAGAACCGCTTCGCGATCTCCTCGGTGATCGGCTCGCACTTGAGTGACTGCTCGATGAGGAGCGGAAGCTGCGTGAGCCCTTCGATGTGCGGCTTGGCCAGCGCCGGCGTCAGCGTCCCGCGAATCTGTCCGAGGTACATCGCCAGCAGGTGGAGCGCGACAATCTGCGTCGTGAACGCCTTGGTCGACGCGACGCCGATTTCGGGGCCCGCGTGGGTGTAGACCGTGCCGTCGGTCTCGCGCGTCGCCATGCTGCCGACGACGTTGCAGATGGAGATGCTCCGGGCCCCCTTCTTCTTCGCCTCCCGCAGCGCCGCCAGGGTGTCGGCCGTCTCGCCCGACTGCGTAATCACAATCGCCAGCGTGTTCTTCGCGACGATCGGATCGCGGTAACGGTATTCCGATCCGTAGTCGACCTCCACGGGCACGCGCGCCAGCGTCTCGAACAGGAACTTGGCCACGAGCGCGGAGTGCCAGGACGTGCCGCACGCCAGGATCACGATCCGCTCCACGTCGCGCAGCACCTGGTCGGGGATCTCGATCTCGTGCAGGAACACCTTGCCGCTCTCCTGCGACGCGCGGCCGAGCACCGTTTCCTTGACCGCCCAGGGCTGTTCGAAGATCTCCTTGAGCATGAAGTGCTTGTAGCCGGCCTTCTCGGCCATGACCGGGTCCCACGCCACTCTCGTGCTCTTCTTCGAGACCGCGCGGCCGGAGTAGTCGGTGAATTCGACTCCGGCCGGCGTGATGATCGCCATCTCCTCGTCGCCCAGGAACACGACGTCGCGCGTGTGGCTGAGGATCGCCGGGATGTCGGAGGCGACGAAGAACTCCCCGTCGCCCAGCCCGACCACGATCGGCGGGCCGTTGCGGACGGTCACGATCTTGTTCGGATCGTCGGCCGAGATGAGCACGAGCGCGAACAGCCCGCGCATGTACAGCAGCGCGCGCCGGGTCGCGTTCTCCAGCCCGTCGTCTTTCATCTCGCGCTCGACGAGATGGGCGACGATCTCCGTGTCCGTCTCGGTGACGAACGTGTGCCCTTCCTTCTGGAGCTGCTGCTTCAAGTCCAGATAGTTCTCGATGATCCCGTTGTGGACGACGACGATGCGGCCCGTGCAGTCGATATGCGGGTGCGCGTTTTCCTCCGTCGGCCGGCCGTGGGTCGCCCATCGCGTGTGGCCGATGCCGTAATCCCCGTCAATCGGCGTCGTCGCAATCACTTCCTCGAGACGGGCGAGCTTGCCGGCGCTGCGGCGCAGATCGACGCTCCCGTTCCGGACGACGGCGACTCCCGCCGAGTCGTAGCCGCGGTACTCCAGCCGCCGGAGCCCGTCGATCAGGATCGGGACGACTTTCTGTGAACCGATGTAGCCGATGATGCCGCACATTTTGCTGATCCTTGGAAGGGTCACTGACCCTGACTATTTCTTCTTGTTCTTCGAAACCCAGCCGTCCTTGTTGACCTGCGTGCCGCGTCCGATCGCGAGGGCGTCGGGCGGAACGTCCTGGGTGATCGTCGAGCCGGCCGCGACGTAGGCGCCGGCGCCGACGCGCACCGGGGCGACGAGCTGGGAGTCGCTGCCGATGAAGGCGCCGTCTTCGATCACCGTGCGGTGCTTGGCCTTGCCGTCGTAGTTGCAGGTGATCGTGCCGGCGCCGACGTTCACCTTCCGGCCGATCGTCGCGTCGCCGAGGTACGACAGGTGGTTCGCTTTCGCGCCCTGGCCCATCGAGGTGTTCTTGAGCTCGACGAAGTTGCCGACGTGCGCGTCCGCGCCGACGCTGGACTGCGGCCGGATATGGGCGAACGGGCCGATCCGCGCGCCGCTCGAGACGTGCGATTCGACGATGACGCAGAAGTTGTTGATCAGGACCCCGTCGTCGACGGCGCTGTCCACGATCCGCACCCCGGAGCGGATCTCGCAGCCGGAGCCGATCTGCGTGCGCCCCTCGAGATGGACGCCGGGATGGATGACCGTGTCGGCGCCGACGGTCACGTCCGGCGCGATGTAGGTCGTGGCCGGATCGACAATCGTCACGCCGGACGCCATCAGCGCCTCGTTCTTCTCCGCCCTGAGAATCGCCGCCACTTCGGCCAGCTCCTTCCGGCTGTTCACGCCGAGGATTTCGCGCGAGTCCTCGAGGGTGACCGTCTCGACAGTGAGCCCGCGGTCGCGGTAAATCCGCACGAGATCCGGCAGGTAGTACTCGCCCTGCGCGTTGGACGAGCCAATCTCGCGGAGCGCGGCGAACAGCGGCCCCATGTCGAACGCGTAGACGCCGCTGTTGATCTCGCCGATCTCGCGCTCGGCCGGCGACGCGTCCTTGTGCTCGACGATCGCCGCAATCCGTCCCCCTGCGTCGCGCACGATGCGCCCGTATCCCGCCGGCGAGGGCACGACGGCGGTGAGCACCGTCGCCGCCGCGCCACGTTTTTCGTGCGAGCGGACGAGGGCGGCAAGCGAGGCCGCGCGCAACAGCGGAACGTCGCCCGAGAGCAACACCAGCGTGCCGCTCGCGCCCTTCAGATGGGGCTCCGCCTGCAGCAAGGCATGGCCGGTGCCCAGTTGCGGCTCCTGCACTGCAAAGGAGAGGCCCGTCCGGCTTTGAAGGGCGTCCTTCAGCTGCTCGGCCTGGTGCCCGACGATGACGACGGTGGACCGCGGAGAGAGGGCCGAGGCCGCGCGGAGCACGTGGTCGATCAGCGGGAGCCCGGCTGCGCGCATGGAGGACTTTAGGCCGCGCCGATTTCATGCGCGTGCCTTTCCCGGCAGCCAGGACCACGACGTGGATGTCTGACATCACAGAAGTGTAGCTTCGGTGAACCCCCGCGGGGCCGCTTTCAGCGTCGCCGGGCGGGCCGGCGGCGGTTGGGGGAGGGAGGCGTGTCGAGCACGGAACGGAAGCTCTCGTGGTCGCGGATCGCCTCGAGATCGGGATCCTGGCGGGCAAGTGCCCGATTCTCCGGGTTCAGACCGATTGCCCGACGGAGGTGATCGAGGGATTCGTCGACGCGCCCGCGCATCCCGAGCGCGACGGCCATGATGTAGTGCGCGTGATCGCTCTCCGGGTCCTCGCCGAGCGCGCGCTGCAGGTGGTCGAGGGCGCCGGTATGATCGCCAGAGTTCAGCGCGACGGTGGCGGCGTAGACGCGTTCCGCGGGGGTCTTGGGGATCGACGGCGCACGCGACGTTTCGCGCTCGCATACGCGCAGGTAGAGGCGCGCCCGCTCCAGCAGCTCGCGTTCCTCGGGGTACCGCTCGAGCACGGTCCGGAAGAACCCGGCGGCGGCCTGGAAATCATGCCGTTGGAGGGCCTGGACCCCCCGCTCGTAGACCGCGACCGCTTCGTAGAACCCGGGCTTGCGGACGGGGGGCGGCGGCGGCGGAGGGGCCTCGACAGGTTGCCGCGAAAGGGGAGGGCTCCGCCTGGGACGCACGGCAGCGGCCTTGGTCGGGGCGGCCTTCTTCCTGGTCTCGGTCCGCTTGACCGGCCTTTTGGTTCGACCGGCCGACTTTGCGGGCCGGCGTTGCTTCGCCAATACGCCTCCTGACGCAGTGCCCCGGGACTGTGACAGTAGCAAAACAGCTTCAGGAGGGTCAAGCCGGGGTGCGCCAATCTGGCCACGGAACCATGGCTATTGGTCAATTGACAGATTTCTTTGCGCGTTCGAGGAGAGCAAAGACCTCCCTGGCTGAGATGTCGTACTGCGCCGCAAGCGCCCGCAAGTGCCTCCCGCCGCGACTTCGACCCATTTTCGGTCAAACACACGAAATCATCGGCAACCTTTTCAGGGTCAAGCGGTTGTTCACTCGCTGTCAGATTTGGTCTTTTGCCAGAAATAACGAGCGTGAACTCGCCACGTTCTTCCGTGAGCAGCTCCAGTTGTTCAGAAATAGGGCTTACAACCAATTGCTCGTGGGCCTTCGTCATCTCGCGACCCAACAGGATGACCCGGTCGCCGAGAATGGCCTGAATGTCCTCGAGCGTCTTCCGGATGCGATGGGGGGCTTCGTAAAGGATGAGCACTCGTGTCTCGTCGGCCAGCCCGGCAAGCCATATTTTTCTGGCATTCGACCGATTAGGGGGAAAGCCAGCGAAGACGAACTCCCGCTCCAGCAACCCGGAGGCAGACAGGGCTGCCATGGCCGCACTTGCCCCAGGAATGGGTTCGACCCGGATCCCCGCGGCATGTGCCGCAGCGACCAGGTGCGCGCCGGGATCCGAGACCACCGGCGTGCCGGCATCCGAAACGAGCGCAATCGATTCCCCCGCCTGCAGCCGGGCGATGAGCGTCGGGGTTTTCGACCGTTCGTTGTGCTCGTGCAGGCTCGTCGTGCGCGTCGAGATGGAGTAGTGTTGAAGGAGGCGCGCTGTCCGGCGTGTGTCCTCGGCCGCTATCAGGGACACTTCACGCAGGGTGCGAAGAGCCCGCAAGGTGACATCCTCCAGGTTGCCAATGGGTGTAGCGACCACGAAGAGGGTGCCGGGCATGACTGGCGGCCGATTGTACCCAAAATGTATTCAGCCGAACCACTGCCGCACTTCGTCGACGAGTATCTCGCGTATCTCTACGAGGTCCATCCCACCAACGCCACGTTCGACGGGGTCCACCTGCACGACGACCTGCTGGAAGACTGGAGCCGGCAGGCCATCGAAGGGCAGATCCGCGACCTCGGCGGGTTCGGCCGGCGGCTCGCGGCGATCGATCCGGCCCGCCTGACCAGCGTCGAGCGGCTCGAGCGGCCGGCGCTCGACTCGAGCATCCGCGCGCGCCTCTTCGACCTGGAGGAAGTGCGTCCGTGGGAGCGCAGCCCCCAGCACTACGCCGACGTCCTGGCCACGAGCCTGGCCGGCCAGGCGCTTTTCGATTACGCCCCGCTGGCCGAGCGGGCGCGGCGCGTGCTGTCGAAGCTCCGGCAGGTGCCCCGCCTCATTCAGTCGGCGCGCGACAACATCAAGGATCCGCCCGGCATCTACGTGAAGGTCGGCCTCGAAAGCATGCGCGGCACGCTGCGGTTCGTCGACGAGGACCTGCCGCGCGCGTTTGGCGATCTGAGCGACCTGCACCTGCTCGGCGATCTTGCGGACGCGTCGACCGAAGCGGCCGCGTCGATTGGCGGCTACGTCGACTACCTCGAGCGCGACCTCGCGCCGCGCAGCAAGGGCTCGTTCCGCCTCGGGCGGGAACGGTTCGAGCAGAAGTTCAAGCTGGACGAAGGCATCACGCTCGGGTCCGAGCGTCTGCTGGCCATTGCGAACCGGGAGCTGCGGAACACGCAGGAGGAATTCCGCCGCGCCGCCTCGCGCGTCAACGGCGGAGATCCGATGGCGGCCTGGGCGAAGGCGAAACGGCATCATCCCCCCGCCGGCCAGCTCGTGCCGGTCGCGCAGCAGCAGCTCGCGGACCTCGTGGACTTCATCAACCGGCAGCGCATCATCACGATCCCGGAAGGGGCGCCCGTTGAAGTGAAGCCCACGCCCCGCTTCTACCGGTGGACGTTCGCCAGCATGTGGACGCCGGGCCCGTTCGAAGCGCGCCCGCTGCGCGCGTTCTACTACATCACCGACGTCGAGCCGTCGTGGCCACCCGAGCGGCAGGACGAGCACCTGCGCGACTTCAACTACGGGGCGCTGTGGTCGATCTCCATTCACGAGGTGTTCCCCGGACACTTCCTGCACTATCAGCACCTGCGTCAGGTCGACTCCAAGCTGCGCAAGTCGATTCTGTTTTCGTCGACGGCGTTCGTCGAAGGCTGGGCGCATTACTGCGAGCAGATGATGATCGAGCAGGGGTTCCGGCGCGACGACCACACGGTCCGCCTGGGCCAGCTCGCCGAAGCCCTCATCCGCCTCTGCCGCTTCATCGTCGGGATCCGGCTGCACTGCGAGGACATGTCGGTCGAGCAGGGGGTCCGCTTCTTCCGCGACGAGGCCTTTCTGGAGGAGCCGAGCGCGCGCCGCGAGGCCGAGCGCGGCACGTTCGATCCCGCCTACATCCTGTACACGGCAGGCAAGCTGATGATCCTCAAGCTGCGCGAGGACTACAAGGTGCACGCCGGCGACAAGTACTCGTTGCGAGGCTTTCACGACGCGCTCCTCGCCAACGGCACCGTGCCGATCTGGCTCCACCGCGCGCTGATGCTCGGCGAGCAGAACGGCGAAATGCTCGAGTAGCCGGCGTCGTTGAGTCCGATTCAGGATTCAAGGATTCAAGGATTAGCGATTAGGGATTCGTGCATGCCCCTTTACGAATATCAGTGCGAGAACTGCGAGCACCGCTTCGAGAAGATCCAGAAATTTACGGATCCGCCGCCCGACGCCTGTCCGAAGTGCGGCGGACCGGTCCGCAAGCTGTTCTCGTCGCCGGCGATTCAGTTCAAGGGGTCCGGGTTCTACATCACGGACTACGCGAAGAAGTCCTCCGGAGATGGCGGGCAGTCGGGCTCGTCGGAGAAATCGGGTTCTTCGGAGAAACAGGACAAGAAGGACAAGAGCGAGTCCGGATTCGGCGAAGAGCGACTCAGGATCCACGAAGACCGATTCCGGATCCGGCGGCAAGACGGACTCAGGCGGCTCCTCGTCGGGCGACTCCGCCCCGGCGTCGACGACGAAACCCAAAGAGTAGCCCGCCCTTTACCGCATCGTCTCGACGCGCTCGAGATCGATCGACCGGAGGTAGTCGCGGAACGGTTCCGAGAGGTCCGGGCGTCTGCAGCGCGAAGTACACCACCGCCTTCAGGAACCCGAGCTTGTTGCCGGTGTCGTGGCGGACGCCGTCCACGTGGCAGCCGTAGATGGGGCGTGACTTGAGCAGCTGGCGGAGCCCGTTGGTCAGCTGGATCTCGCCGGTCCGGTCGCTGACCGTCGCGGCGAGCGCGGGGAAGATGTCCGGCGTGAGGATGTAGCGGCCGATGATGGCGAGATCGGACGGCGCCTCGTCGCGCGGCGGCTTCTCGACGAGATCCTTGATGCGGTACACGCCCGGCCGTATCTCTTCGGCGTCGATGATGCCGTACTTGCTCACGTCCTCGCGGGGGACACGCTCGACGGCGAGCACCGGCCCGTCCACCTCTTCGAAGACGTCGATCATCTGACGCAGCGCCGGCGGATTGGCGTCGATCACGTCGTCGCCGAGGATGACGGCGAACGGTTCGTCGCCGACGAGCGCGCGGGTGACCAGCACCGCGTGGCCGAGGCCGAGCGGCTCGCCCTGGCGCACGTAAGCGAAGTTGATCAGGTTCGAGATGTTGCGGATCTCGGCGAGCAGGTCCTTCTTCCCGCGCGCTTCGAGGAACGACTCGAGCTCGACCGACACGTCGAAGTGATCCTCGATCGCGTTCTTGCCGCGGCCGGTGACGAGGATGATGTTGTCGACGCCCGAGGCCACGGCTTCTTCCACGCCGTACTGGATGATGGGCTTGTCGACGAGCGGCAGCATCTCCTTCGGCTGCGCTTTGGTGGCCGGCAGGAACCGGGTGCCGAGACCCGCGGCCGGAAAGACCGCTTTGCGAATGACCTTCTTCACCTATCCACCCGATATCCATCTCCACCCACCGGCACGGAAGCGCGGCGCGATCCCGGCCCTCAGCATCGTACCTCAGGAATACGGCGTTACGGTATAGGATTTAGCCATCATGCTCGACGCCGCGTACGTGCGGGATCACCTCGAAGAAGCTCGCGCCGGCCTGCGCAACCGCGGGCTCGACCCTGATGCCGACCTGGAGCAGCTGGCGACGCTCGAGTCGCGCCGCAAACGTCTCATCCCCGAGCTCGAAGGACTGAAACGGGAGCAGAACACGTCCGGCGACGAGATCGCGCGCGCCAAGCGCCAGGGTCTCGATGCGTCGGGGATTTTTGCCGCCAACAAGATGCGCAACCAGCAGATTCGCCAGCTCGAGATTCAGCTGGACAACGTCGAGCTTCAGAAGTCGGCGCTGCTCATGACGATCCCGAACCTGCCGCATGCGAGCGTGCCGGTCGGGGCCAATGCGGAAGACAACCAGGAAGTGCGCCGGCACGGCGAGCCGAAGGCGTTCGACTTCGAGCCGCGTCCGCACTGGGAGCTCGGTCCGGCGCTCGGCATCATCGACTTCGAGCGGGCCACGAGGATGTCCGGCTCGCGCTTCTCCGTCCTCCTGGGCGCCGGCGCCCGCCTCGCGCGCGCGCTCATCAACTTCATGCTCGATCTCCACACGCGCGAGCACGGCTACGTCGAGGTCGAGCCGCCGTTTCTCGTGAATGCCGAGTCGCTTCGCGGGACCGCCAAGCTGCCCAAGTTCGAGAAGGATCTGTTCAAGATCGCCGGCGAGTGGGATCTGTACCTCATTCCGACCGCGGAAGTGCCGCTGACGAACCTGCATCGCGGCGAGATCCTCGACGGCCGCCAGCTGCCGCTGCACTACACCGCCTACACGCCGTGCTTCCGCTCCGAAGCGGGGTCGTACGGCGCCGACGTCCGCGGGCTGATTCGGCAGCACCAGTTCGACAAGGTCGAGCTCGTGAAGTTCACCACGCCCGACAAATCCTACGACGAGCTCGAGGCGCTGACGCTCAACGCCGAGGAAGTGCTCAAGCGCCTCGGGCTGCCCTATCGGACGATGGTCCTGTCGACCGGGGACCTGGGGTTTGCGGCGGCGAAGACCTACGACATCGAGGTGTGGCTGCCGAGCCAGAAAACGTACCGCGAGATCTCCTCGTGCAGCAACACCGAGGCGTTCCAGGCGCGGCGCGCGAACATCAAGTTCCGCCCGGAAGGGAGCGGCCGGGCCGAGTTCGTGCACACGCTGAACGGCTCCGGGCTGGCGGTCGGCCGCACGCTCATCGCGATCCTCGAGAACTACCAGCAGGCGGACGGATCGGTGGTGGTGCCGGAACCGCTGCGCGGCTACATGGGAGGCCTGGAGAAGATCGAGAAGAAATGACGCGCCGATCGTCCTTGCGGAGAGGTGGCCGAGTGGTCGATGGCGGTGGTCTTGAAAACCACTGAACCGGAAACGGTTCCGGGGGTTCGAATCCCTCCCTCTCCGCCAACCTTCGCTCACGCTGCTTGTCAACGAGCGCGTGAGCTACGGTTGGCAAGCCACGCGAAGGTTGTCCAGCTCGCGAGCGGGCGATGACAGGACGTCTGCTCCCGCGCCTTGCCGTCGTGGCGCTGCTGCTCGCGCTCACGATTCCGCGCATGGCCCAGCGCGGCATGTTCAGCGACGGGCTGGTCTACGCAACCATCGCCCGCAACATGGGGATCGGCGTCGGATCGCTGTGGGCGCCGACCTACACGCAGACGGCCTGGACCGAATTCTACGAACATCCTCCGCTCGGCCTGGCTCTCGAAGCGGTCGCGTTCCACGCGCTCGGCGATCATCTCATCGTCGAGCGAGTCTATTCACTGCTGGTGCTCGCGCTGCACGCAGTGGCGATCGCCGGCATCTGGCGCCGCCTGCTCCCCGCGCCCCTCGACTGGTTGGCGGTGCTGTTCTGGTTGACGCCCTCCATCGTCAGTTGGGGAGCGGTCAACAACATGCTCGAGAACACGCAGGCGCTGCTGACGACGACGGCGGTCCTGCTGATGCTCGACGCGACGCGTGCCTCGACGGCCGCGGCAACCGCCATCGGATCCACCGTCGCCGGTGTGACCGTGGTCGCCGCCGTTCTCACGAAAGGTCCGGCAGGACTCTTTCCGCTCGTCGCGCCGCTCGTCTTCGGGTGGCTGCTGCTGCCACCGGCCGCATCGGCTGCTGACCGCCGCCGCCGAGCGCTCGCGGTCCTCACTCCCACACTCGTCGTCCTGGTCGCTGGCGCGATGCTCGCCGCATACGAACCTTCGCGACACAACCTGACGATGTACGTGCGCACGCAGCTCGCGCCGTCGCTGCTGGGCCAGCGCGAAGCTGAGCGATCCGTTGGGCATCGTCCGACACTTGCTGGTCGGGATCGTCGGACGCATGGCGGCGTTGCTCGGGTTGTGCTGGTGGCTGGCGAGGCCGACGCGCGGCTCGCCGCCGGCCGCCCCGTCGGGCCGTACAGCGGCCGGTGCGTTCATGCTGCTCGGCGCGTGTGCGGCGGGTCCGTTCGCGTTCAGCCCGAGGCTTTCCGGCCACTACTTGCTGCCGGCGGTGCCGATGTTCGCGCTGGGATTCGCGTTGCTTGCTGCCGCCTTCGTCGATGCGCGCGTGCGCAAGACGTTGATCGGGGTGACCCTGCTGGCGGTAGTCGTACTCGCCAGTCGTCGCGAGCGGCGCGACGACGCGCTCATCCGCGACCTCGCCGCGATCGAGCACGCCATGCCGCGCGCCGTCCTCATTGGCGCGTGCCCGCATCCGCGCGCGGCGCGTGATTGGGGGCTGCACACCTACGTGCAGCGGTGGTATCGCGTGTCGCTCGACGCGCGGGCGCAGCCGGTCAACGGCTGGTTCCTGCGGTCCGACGCGGGGTGTGCGGTCCCGGAATCCTGCGCGCCGGCCGCGAGCGGCGAGAGTTTGACGCTGTTCCGCTGCGCCCAGTGACCGGTCCATGCGGTGCCGCAAGGTGCCGATGGGTTCGGTCCGGTTTCGCGGAACCTAGTGGAACCCTTAGAGGCGCGCCCAGCCTCCTCGCTTGTCCGTTCCCGCCAATAGGAGTAGTGTGCACCGGCGGCTTCGCCCATCAGTTCCGGTCTGACGCGACGAACCGCCGCTGATCACTCACTACGAGATCTCGAACCGGGCGCCGTGTTGCTCAAGCGGGAGGACAGCAGCGGAAACACGCGAAAAGGAGAGGACACCATGACAGGGCTCCGAAGACTCACAGGCCTCATCGTTTGTAGTTGTCTGATGTGGGCGGCGCCGGCGGCGTGGCCGACCCAATCAGCGAGTTGAACGTGATCGCGTCGGATACGATTTTCGCCGGTGGACGTCCGGCCGGGGCGGCGCCGCTCCTCGACTTTGCCATGGTCCACGCGGCGATCCACGACGCCGTTCAAGCGTATGAGAAACGGTTCGAGCCATATGCCGTCCACATTCGACCACGCCACCGGCTCGCGGGTGGCCGCCGCGGCCGCGGCCGCGCGCGACGTCCTGGTCAATCGGTTCCCGGCGCAGACGGCAACGATTCATGCGAAGTACCTCGCTCTTCCTGGCGAATCATGGGTTGACCGAGGCCAATGAGGGCACGGTTCGTCGGCGAGGCACGCCGCGGCCGCGATCATCGCACGGCGGGCGGGTGACGGAAGCTATCCGACGCCTGCTCCTCCGCCCGACGTCGGCGGCACCGGGAGCCGGCCAGTGGCGGCCAACGCCGCCGGCGCTCGCGCCGTTTTCGGCGCCGTGGCTGGGCGCCGTCGACACCGTTCACGATGGACTTCAACGAACAGTTTCGCGCCCATCGTCCACCGGCGCTGACCAGCCACGAATACGCCAGGGACTACAACGAGGTGAAGGCCCTGGGTGGTCCGGTTGGGTACCCTGGCGTGACCCGTACTCCCGACCAGACCCAGATCGGCTACTTCTATTCGGGCAACACCATTGCCCTCTTTGAAGGCATGATCCGAGGACTCGTCGAAGCGTGCGAAATGGGATCGAAACAGCGGTACTGTAGGAGCCTCAGCAGGCTCGGTGACAGTGCCAGGCTGTTCGCCCTGGCCAACCTGGCGGGCGCCGACGCTGGCATCAGAGCCTGGAACAGCAAGAAGCACTACAACTTCTGGCGACCGATCACGGCGATTCAGCAGCTTCTACCGGAGGACAACGACGGAAACCCGCAGACGGAGGCCGATGCGACATGGACGCCGCTGATTGCCACGCCGCCTTATCCTGACTACACGTCGGGCGCCAACAACCTGTCCGGCTCCTTCACGACCATCGTCGCGCGCTTTTTCGACGCCGACAAAGTGACGTTCAAGGTCACGACTACTGCCCCGCAGGCCATTCCGAATGAGCGGACGTACCATCGCTTCTCAGATTTGGCCGACGACGTGGTCGACGCTCGCATCTACATGGGGATTCATTTCCGCTTCGCGGACACGGCGGCGCGGAAGGAGGGGACTCGCGTCGCGACGCAGGCCTTCAATCACTTCCTGCGGCCGGTTCACGATCGCGGTCACGATCATGACAGGGATGCGGCGACCACGATGATGACGACGACTGGGATGATCATCACGGTCGTGGCCGCGGCCGCGACAGGTAAGTCAGAATCCAAGCCGGCCGTCACCCGCGGGTGACGGCCGGCTGCACGACACCGCCCAGCTGGTGCAGCGAATTCATCTGTCTCGAGGATCGCCGCGGCGCGCGAAACAGATCACCGCTCTGACCTCCGACACGTAGGTGGTGGGTGGAGGAGTCGGATTCTGCACAGTCTGATTCACGTAGACCACACCCGTCGCGCCGGCAAAGATGCCGGTGCTCGCGTCGGGATCGATGGTCGTCATGTCGGTGCTCCATCCCGCTCCGACATCGGTGAGGAACAATCGAGTGCCTTTCAGGTGTCCATGACGTGTGGCTAGCGTAAAGGCGGCGGTGTAGCTGAACGCGGTCGGGACCGGCGTGGGGTAACCGTCGCTATTGAAGACCGCCAGCGTCGCGCCGTTGAGCCATCCTCCCATGCTGAGCCGTCCCGGGGACTCGGCTCCGCCGTCCCAGAATTCAACGAGTTTGCCTTTCGCGTCCGTGCAGTTGCCGTCCGCCGAAGCTCCCTGGCCCAGAAGGACCAGACCGACAGCCATCAGCGCCATTCCAGCGATGCGATTCATGTGTTTTCCTTTCGTTGAGACCACCCGCCTCAGTTCAACGGAAACCTACATGGTCGCGTCCTTGAAGTCGTGACGCCGCGATGATAGTTTGGTCAAAAATCGATCAAATCCTCGAAGGAGTTGGTGGGACGCCACTACGCGTTTGGCGAGTTCACGTTGGATCTCGACGGCGGCTTTCTGCGCCGCGGTGCGGAAGAGGTCGCCCTGCGCCCCAAGCCGTTCGAGGTCCTCGTCTATCTCGTCGAGCATCACGGCCGGCTGATAACCAAGGCCGCGCTGACCGACGCGGTCTGGCCGGATAGCGCGGTCGTCGACAATTCGCTGGCGCAGTGTGTGGTCGAAATCCGCCGGGCCCTGGGCGATGATGCCCAGCAGATGATCCGGACGGTCTCCCGGCGCGGTTACGTGTTCGCGGCCCCGGTGACCACGCGGGCCGTAGAATTCCCGCTGCCCGCGAGCGCTGAAGCCGGGCGCGATGTTGTGCCCGTGCCGCCGGCGCCCCCAACCAGAACACTTCAGAAGCACCACGCCATTGCCGGCGCGTTCGCGTTGCTGGCGCTCCTCGCCATCGCGCTGCCGTGGTTTTGGACGGCCCGAACCGGGAAGCAGGAGCTCACCTACACACAACTTACGAACTTCACGGATTCCGCCGTGTCGCCGGCCCTGTCGCCCGACGGCAGGATGCTCGCGTTCATCCGAAGCGACACCGGGTGGCTCACCTCCGATCAGATTTACGTCATGATGCTGCCCGACGGCGAGCCGGTTCAGCTCACGCATGATTCCCGGCCAAAGTACGGCCTGGCGTTCTCGCCGGACGGCTCCCGGCTGGTGTACACCGTGTTCCCGTGGTCAACCTACGTGGTGTCGCCGCTCGGCGGAGAACCCACGCTGCTTCTGAGCAATTCCTCCGGCGTCACGTGGTTGGACGACCGTCGCATTCTCTTCTCCGAGGTGAACCCGCCCCGCGGCGTGCACATGGGCGTTGTCACCGCGATGGAGGACCGCTCGGAGCAGCGCACCGTGTATTTTCCGCAGGACGAACGCGGCATGGTGCACTTGTCCTATCCCTCGCCCGATCGGAAATGGGTTCTCGTCCTGGAAATGAATCCCGTCTGGCAGCCGTGCCGCGTCGTTCCACTGGATGGCCGCTCCCCCGGGTGGCAGGTAGGCCCCAAGGGCAAATGCACGTCGGCAGCCTGGTCGCCGGACGGAAAATGGATGTATTTCGGCGTCGAGGTCGATGGCAATCATTTGTGGCGCCAGCGGTTCCCAAACGGACAGCCGGAGCAGATCACGTCGGGCCCGACGGAAGAGGAGGGCGTGGCTGTCGCGGCCGACGGACGTTCGCTGATTACGTCCATCGGCATGCGTCAGAGCGCGGTCTGGATTCACGATGGCCGCGGCGACCGTCCGCTTTCCTCGCAAGGCTACCTGCCCGATCCCGAGACGAACGGATTGCTCGGCAGCGTTCCTCGCTTCTCGCGGGACGGCAAATCGCTTTTCTACTTGAAGAGTGAGTCGCCGGGAGGTCCGACTGAACTCTGGCGAACCGATGTGGCCGCGGAAAAAAGCGAGAAGGCCCTGCCCGGGATTTCGATGCTGGAGTTCGATATTTCACACGATGCCACCGGAGTGGTCTACTCGGCGCAGCCGCCTGGGAAGCCTTCGCAGCTCTGGGTGAGCACCCTGGACCGCCGTTCGCCTCCTCAACTGATTGCCGCGTCGGCCGAGAGTTCCCCGCATTTCGGACCTGAGGGCCGGGTCGTCTTCCGATCGTTCGACGGAACCAACCACTACCTCGAGCAGATCGGTCTGGATGGCTCGGGCCGCTCCCGGGTGGTCCCCTATCCGATCGGCAACCTGTTTTTCATGTCTCCGGACCGGCGCTGGATCACGACGGTTGCAACCATGCCGGACGGCGTCGGAGGCACTTATGCTGTGCCCATCGCGGGAGGCGCGCCCCGACGAATCTGCGCGTGCCTCCCGGTGTGGGCTCCTGATGGGAAGTTCCTCTACCTCTCTGTGCAGAAACCATCACTCACCGATCCCGGCCAAACGCGGGTCATTCCGTTACCAGCCGGCGAGATGCTGCCCAGGCTGCCGCCTTCAGGAATGCTGGGCCTGGATGACCCCAATCTCTTCCCGGGCTCTCACCTCGTCGACGCATATGGAGTCTCCCCCAGTCCGGATCCCTCCGTCTACGCTTACGTGAAGACCACGATGCATCGGAATCTGTTCTCGATCCCGTTGCGGTGAGCCGTTGCTCCTCCCCAGGTCTTGACCGGTTCGCTCCCTCTCCGCCACGTCCCGAGCGGCTGAGGTCGATTTCTAGGCTTGAAGTGCCGCGCACATGTTGCTACTCTCGCTCGAAGGTTATGGCCCTCACCGCCAACGGGGCCGCCTCGCCCGAGGCAGCGCGGTGACCGTCCCCTCACGGGTTATGAACCACGCGGAATTCTCTCGAGACTCCCAACGCGTTGTGCTCGCATGTGTCGTGGCTCGCGGAGGTGTGCCGCATGTCTGAGAGTTTAGGCGCCCGGCTGCGCCAGCGGCGTGAAGAACAGGCCATTACCCTCATCACGATCGCGGAGCAGACCAAGATCAAGCTGTCGCTGCTGGACGCCCTGGAACGGGACGACGTGTCCCAGTGGCCGGCGGGGATCTTTCGCCGCGCCTTCATTCGCGCCTACGCGCACGCCATCGGCCTCAACCCCGACGTCGTCGTCCGCGAGTTCCTGGAAGTGCACCCCGATCCGGTCGAGGTCGTCGCGGCAGCCGCGGCACTGGCCTCGGAGGCCGACAGCGCCCGGGTGAATGCGGCCCCGCCAACCCGGCTTCGTCATCTGGTCGGCTCGGCGATTGGATCGCTTTCCCGGCTTCGCCGGCCCACACCAGTAGAGGATCCTGTGGTCGCCGAGCGCGCTCCGGTCCGCGAGCCAGCCCCGTCCGAGCCCGAGTTCCAGGCGGCACCGCTTCCACCTCTCGAGCCTGTTCCCGACCCCGGCCTCCTGGAGACGACGACCGAGGCTGTCGCCGACTCGACTCCAATGACCCAGCCGGCCTCGTCCGAGCCGGACTTCCTCGCCGCTGCGAATCTTTGCACCGAGCTTGGCCGGGTCGAGAACGCGAGCGACGTGCAGCCGCTGCTGCAGGAGGCGGCCAGAGTCCTCGATGCGATTGGCCTCATCGTCTGGGTCTGGGATGCGCAGGTCGAGGAGCTGATGCCCGCCGTGGCGTGCGGTTACTCGGACAAGGTGCTCGCGCAGCTGCCGACCGTGAAGCGCGACGCGGACAACGCCACGGCCGCCGCGTTCCGATCGGCTCAAACGTGCGCGATCGACGGCAGCGACCACGTCAGCGGCGCCCTCGCGGTCCCGTTGCTGACGCCATCGGGGTGCGCCGGTGTTCTCGCCATCGAGCTGCAGCCCGGCCGCGAACAGACGAGATCGGTGCGCGCGGTCGTCACGATTTTCGCCGCGCAGCTGGCGCAGCTGCTTGGCGGCGCCCCGGCTCCCGCGGTCCGGCCGCAGACAGACGCGATGGTTCCCCTCATCGGGAACTTCACGACGTCGATGCTGTGTGCGGACGTGCGCCGCTGACGGGAGCGTCCAGCATTCCGCCCGTCAGCGATTGACCGACCGCGTCGGACGCTTGAACGCGTAGAGCGTCTCGGTCTGCATCACGTCCTCCACGCGGATCTCGCGCCGCGAAACCCCCACGAGCTCCCAGCCGTCGCGTCCCCAGGAGTTGAGCATCGCGTCGGGCGACCCCGGTCCGCGACGCGGAGCCTCAGCGCGCTCCATCCCGCCGGTCCCCTGGCTGCGCACGATCTCCGTGTGGTATTCCCACAACTGCATGGTGTCGCCCGGACGGATGACCTGAGCCCTGACCATCGCCATCGCGCCAAGCAACAGAATCGCAAGCATCGCGGACAGGCTGAGCGTTTTTGCGGTCATGTTCGAATCCCTCATCCCTCATCCCTCATCCCACCGGCGAGCGTAAGCGAGCCCTTCGACTCGCCTAATCCCGTGCGCTCGCTCAGGGCAGGCCAGCCTCTACCGCGTCAGCGAAGCAGGCGCGGCCCTACCCGTCCATTTGACGCCCGAACGCCGCGACAGCTGGTTTAACAGCCCGTGGTGAAACTCTGGCTGCATTCGACGGGCGATGCATCCTCGGGGGCTGCGTTGCTCCTCCCTCAAATACTCACGGTATTCTCGGTCGTCGCGCCTTGCCCGCGAGGCGCCTCGCCCGTCTCGGTGCGACGCCAGACTTTCACCACGGGCTGTTAAGCTACCCGAGGGATGCACGACGACGAGCGGGTGGCGGGGTGGCTCGAGGCGTTGGAACGGCGTCACCTTGCTGATCTCACGACCTCGGAAGTCGCACGCGCGCTCCGTGCCCTGTCGTCGTGCTACGTCGAACGCCGCGCCAAGCTCGCACGCGGCGGGGCCCTCGACGGCGCCGGCAAGCGCGCGGCGTTCGCCTTGTTCTACGCCCCGCTGCACTTTCTCGTCGTGCGCGAGATCGTCCGCGCGATCGGCAGCGCGAGCTCGGCGGGAAGCGTCGCGCGCATTCTCGACCTCGGGTGCGGTACCGGCGCCGCCGGGGCCGCGTGGGCGCTCGAGTGCGGCCGCTGCGCGGTCGACGGCGTCGATCGCCATGCGTGGGCGGTCGCGGAAGCCAACTGGACGTACCGCACGCTGGGCCTGGCCGGACGCGCCAGGCAAGCCGATGTCGATCGGCTCGCGCTGCGCGGAGGAAACGGACAGGCGATTCTCGCGGCCTACACCGTCAACGAGCTCCCGGACGCCGACCCGCGACGCGCTGCTTCCGCGCCTGATCGACGCGCACGCACACGGCTCCCGCATCCTGATCGTCGAACCGATCGCGCGGCGAATGGCCGGGTGGTGGACGGGGTGGGCCAGCGCCTTCACGGCCGCCGGCGGGACCGCCGAGGAATGGCGGTTCGGCACCCCTCTACCAGAGCGCCAGAGGCAATTCGGCCGTGCGGCCGGGCTGGATCCGCGGGAGCTGACCGCACGATCTCTATGGCTGTGACGGCTGCGGTTCTGTGCGGCGTGTGCGAAACCGGTGCATGCGCCCACGTGTGCGAGCCCCTGTGCGCCGCTAAGTTGTTGCAGGAGCACCTTTATCCGGTGGCACGTTCCCTGCCTGTCAGACGGGATGCGCATCCGCGTCATCGGCCGGCAGGACCCCCTCCTCTTCACGGGGCTCGCCTTCGCCCTGCTGGTGGTATTCCAGGAGTCAATCCAGCACGCCCTTGACGCCGCCGGCGACGTCGAACAGACCTACGGCGTCGCCCTGCGGCCGGCGCTGCTGATTCTCCTGGTCATGTTCGTGTTCCACCAGTATGCGAAGCGCCGCGAGATGAAGGCGGAGGCGGCCGCGGCGGCCGCCGAAGTGATCCAGGCGCGGGCGCGCGCCGAAGAGCTCGAGCAGCTGATGGTGTTCGGCCAGGCGCTGTCCCGCGGCCTCACGACCGACGGACTTCGTGAAGCGGTCTGGCGCCATCTTCCTGCGCTTGCCGGAGGGGCCGACACGTGGGTCGTCCTGCGGCACGAGTACGGATGGGAGCGGATGACCGACGTCGGCTGCGCCCGATGGCCGGCCGGCACGATCGAGCAGGCGGCCGATCGCGTGGCGGACAGCCCGTTGACGGACGCAGCAGAAGCCGGACGGCATCGAGCACGAGGAGCACGTCTGCTTCGCGATGCTCGTCGGCGACCGTGTCGCCGGGGTGCTCGGGCTTCCCGTGCCGACATCGGGCCGCTTGATCCGTCACACCGTCGCCGCGGCCGCGGCGCTCCTCGCGATCGCCGTGCGAAACGCCCAGCTCTTCGCCGACGTGCGCGACCACAGCGTCAAGGACGCGCTGACGGGCTGCTACAACCGCGGCGTATGCGCTGGAATTCCTGGACGGCGAGCTGGCGCGATCGCGCCGCAGCGGGAACCCGGTCTCGGTCGTCCTGTTCGACGTCGACGACTTCAAACGGATCAACGATCGCTGCGGCCACCTCTGCGGCGACAACGTCCTCGGCGCCGTCGGCCAGCGCCTGCGCCAGGTGCTCCGCCGCAGCGACATCCGCTGCCGTTACGGCGGCGACGAGTTCCTGCTCGTGCTGCCCGACACGGGCGAGAGCGGCGCGGCGCGCGTGGCGGAATGGGTTCGCGGCGAGATCGAGCAGATCGCCGCAGGCAACACGACCGAGCGCCTGTCGGTGACGATCAGCGCCGGCACGGCGACGATTCACAAAGACGATCAACAGGCGGCCGACATCATCGAGCGCGCCGACAAGGCGCTGTATCAGGCGAAGGCGAATGGACGCAACTGCGTGCGGCCCGGCGCCGTGCGCGCGCCCGCGGTCGAGCCGATTACGCTCGCGCCCGGCCCGATGACCACGCACTGAGAGGTACCGGAGAGGACGGAGTCAACGGAGTCTCTTCGATCGTTTTTCACACGGAGAAGCGGAGAAACGGAGAAGCTCAATCTTGGTTTTGGTCCCAATCGAACTCCGTTCCTCCGTTCCTCCGTTTCTCCGTGTGAATCAGCCGTTCGGTCTCTGATTCGTCCGCTCGCTCCGTACCCTCCGCTCCCTCAGGTTCGCCGCAGATAATCGAGTAGAATCCTCTGTCCGGCGCCGCCGGGGAGGACCCCAGACTCATGGACCAGGCTCAGACCCCCGCGAAGCCGCGCCGCGGCCTCACGCTGACTCAGCAGATCTTCATCGGCCTCCTCCTCGGAATCGTCGTCGGCGCGCTCGTGGACGCGTTCCATCCGGAATGGGCGATCTACTTCCGTCCGTTCAGCCAGTTGTTCCTCCGCCTGATCAAGATGGTCATCGCGCCGCTGATCTTCGCGACGCTGGTCGCGGGCATCGCCGGAGCGGGGCACTTCAAGGTGGTCGGCCGGATGGGGCTGCGCGCGATCATCTACTTCGAGATCGTCACCACGCTCGCGCTCATCATCGGGCTCGTCGCGGTGAACATCACGAAGCCGGGGGTCGGCGTCAACCTGCCGATGGGGCAGGGGTCGGAGATCACCGCCAAGGCGCAGACGTGGGACCAGATCCTCCTGCACGTCGTGCCCGAGTCGGTGATCGACGCGATGGCGAAGGGCGACGTGCTGCAGATTGTCGTCTTCAGCGTGTTCTTCGGCATCGCGCTCGGGATGATCGGCGAGAAGGGCCGTCCCGTGCTCGCGTGGTGCGAAGCGGTCGCCGAGACCATGTTCAAGTTCACGAACATCGTCATGCACTACGCGCCGATAGGCGTCGGCGCCGCCATTGCCTACACCGTCGGTCACGGCGGCCTCGGCGTGCTGTACAACCTGGCGTGGCTGGTCGCGACGTTGTACATGGCGCTCGCCGTGCTGATTCTCGGGGTCTTCCTGCCGATCGCCCTGATGTTCAAGGTGCCGCTCAGAAAATTCATCAGGGCGGTCAAAGAGCCCGCCGTCATCGCGTTCTCCACGACCTCGAGCGAGGCGGCGCTGCCGCGCGCGATGGAAGTCCTCGAGCGGCTCGGCGTGCCGCGGCGCATCGTGTCGTTCGTGCTGCCGCTCGGCTACAGCTTCAACCTCGACGGCACGACGCTCTACCTCTCGCTGGCGGCGGTGTTCGTCGCGCAGGCGGCCGGCGTGCAGCTCACCGTCGGGCAGCAGATCACGATGCTGCTGACGCTGATGCTCACGAGCAAAGGCGTGGCCGGCGTGCCCCGGGCGTCGCTCGTCATCCTGGCCGGCACGCTGGCGAGCTACGGGCTGCCGCTCGAAGGTGTCACGCTCATCCTCGGCGTTGACGAGCTCATGGACATGGCGCGGACGATGACCAACGTCATCGGGAACTGTCTCGCGACCGTCGTGATCGCGAAGTGGGAAGGAGAATTCGTCGAAGCCACCGACGAGCAGCTTGCGCTCGCGGCGGCGCGCGGCGAGATCTGAGTCCCATGCCCTACGGACTGTCGGACCGGCAGCGGCACCGGTTCACCCTCTGGTTTCTCGAAGGCGTGCGCGAGCACAGCGCGCCGCAGGCGCGGCCGGTCCACCAGTCCCCCTGGTGGAAGGTCATGTGCCTCACCGGCGTCGACTATTTCTCGACGCTCGGCTATCAGCCCGGCATCGCGTTCCTCGCCGCCGGACTGCTCTCGCCGGTGGCCACGCTGGTCCTCGTGCTGCTGACGCTCTTCGGGGCGCTGCCGATGTACCGGCGTGTCGCCGAGTTGAGCCCGTACGGGCAGGGCAGCATCTCCATCCTCGAGGAGCTGCTCCCGCGGTGGCGCGGGAAGGCGCTCGTGCTCTGCCTGCTCGGATTTGCCGCCACCGGCTTCATCATCACGATCACGCTCTCGGCCGCGGACGCGACCGCGCACATCGTCGAGAATCCGCTGGCGCCCGGATGGATGAACCGCCCGATCCTGTTGACGCTGGTGCTGCTCGTCGGCGCTCGGCGCGATATTTCCTCAAGGGCTTCCGTGAAGCCGTCGGGCTCGCGGTGCCGATTGTCGGGATCTACCTCGTGCTCAACGTCGTGCTGGTCGTGGCGGGCTTGTACTACCTCTGGGAACATCCCGGCTCGTTTTCCGCCTGGAGGATGATGACGACGGGCGAGTATGGCAACCCGTTCAAGATGGTCGCCGTCTCCCTGCTGGTCTTCCCGAAGCTGGCGCTGGGCCTGTCGGGATTCGAGACCGGCGTGGCGGTCATGCCGCTCGTCCAGGGGGAGCCCGGCGACACGGAGCTCCATCCGCTCGGGACGGATCCGGAACACGCACAAGCTGCTCACGACGGCGGCGGTGATCATGAGCGTGATGCTGGTCTGCAGCAGCATCATCACGACACTGCTGATTCCGGCGGAGGCGTTTCGTGAGGGAGGCGCCGCCTACGGCCGCGCGCTCGCCTACCTCGCGCACGAGCACCTGGGGAACTTCTTCGGCACGATGTACGACATCAGCACCGTCGCGATCCTGTGGTTCGCCGGCGCGTCCGCCCTGGTGGGGCTGCTCAATCTGGTCCCGAAGTACCTGCCGCGCTACGGCATGGCGCCGGAATGGGCGAAGGCCAACCGGCCGCTCGTCCTGATCTTCACCGGCATCACCTTCCTGGTCACGATCCTCTTCAAGGCGGACGTGACCGCGCAGGGCGGTGCATATGCGACGGGGGTGCTGGTCCTCATGGGCTCGGCCGCGCTGGCGGTGACGCTCTACGCCTACCGTGCGGGCAAGCCGTGGATGGGTTACCTGGCTGCTCACGCTCGTGTTCGCCTACACGACGATCGTGAACATCATCGAGCGCCCGGAAGGCATCAAGATCGCGTCGATCTTCATCGTCGTCATCATCATCACGTCGCTGACGTCGCGGGTGGTGCGGTCGACGGAGCTGCGCGTCCACGGGGTGGACGCCGACGATGTGGCGCAGCAGTTCATCCACGAAGCGGCGGTCTCGCCGGTACGCATCATCGCGAACCGGCCGGACCTCGGCAACCGCGAAGAGTACGATCACAAGCTGCGCGAGGCGCGCGACTCCCATCATCTCCCGCCCGACGAGCGCGTGCTGTTCGTCGAAGTGCGTCCGGGGGACGTGTCCGAGTTCTCGGACCGGTTGAAGGTGACCGGCGCCGACGTGGAAGGCCACCACGTGCTGCGCTGCGTCAGCCCGGCGATCCCCAACGCGATCGCGGCGCTGCTGCTCCATTGCCGCGACGAGACCGGCAAGATCCCGCACGCGTACTTCGGCTGGACCGAAGGAAACCCGATCGTCTACCTGTTGAAGTTTCTCGCCTTCGGTGAGGGCGACACCGCCCCGGTGACGCGCGAAGTGTTGAGACAGGCGGAGCCCAATCCCATGCGCCGGCCGAGAATTCACCTGGGGTGAACCAAGAACTCTGTCAACTCCCAAAGAGCCAACTCCCAATTCAAATTCTGGGGTGAAAGAGCAAAAGCTCCTGATCTCCCGATCTCCTGATTCTCACTGTTCAGAACTACGCGAGCCACACCGAGCACTCCTCGACGCCCCGCCCCTTGACGGCGGTGACCTCGAATTGCAGCCGGTCGTAGCGGATGGTGTCGCCGACGCGGGGCGGCCGGCCCAGCACGGTCAGGACGAGCCCGCTGACGCTGTCCACGTCCTCGTGCTCCAGCTCCAGATCGAACTCCTGTCCGAGCTCGTCGATCCGCATCGTGCCCGGCACGCGCAAGCGGCCCTGGGCATCGCGGTAGACCTGTGGCGCGCGCGCCGGCCCTTCCTCGATGTCGCCGACGACTTCCTCGAACAGATCCTGGAGCGTGACCGCGCCGGCGGTGCCCCCGTGCTCGTCGAGGACGATGCACCATCTGCGTCCGCTCCTGGCGCATCGTCGCCAGGACGGTGTCGAGCTCCGCCGTCTCGGGCACCAACGGCAGCGGGCGCGCGTGCGTCCGGCCGATCACCTCGTGGCGCAGCAGGACCCGAAGCAGATCCTTGATGTGGACCATGCCCAGGATGTGATCGAGATCCCGCTCGTAGATCGGATAGCGCGTGTGAGGCGTCCGTCCGAGCAGGTCGCGGATCTGCTCCGGGGTCGTGCCGAGCGGAATGCCGGCCAGGCGCACGCGCGGCACCATGACTTCACCGGCGGTGAGTCCGCCGAACTCGAACAGCTCCTGCAGCATCTGTCCGGACTCGGCGCGCAGCGCGCCGAGGTCCTCGCTCTCCTGGACGACGAGCTGCAGCTCCTCGGACGTGTAGTACTGGTCGGCGTTCTGCGCCTGGCGGCTGACGCCGAAGATCTTCAGCAGCCGGTTGCCGACGGCATTCAGCGTCACGACGAACGGAAAGAGCGCGTTGCGAATCCACAGCATCGGCGGGGTGATCCAGAGGACCATCGTCTCGGCGTACTGGAGCGCGAGCGACTTGGGGACCATCTCGCCGATGACGATGTGGAAGTAGGTCAGGATCGCGACGGAAATCACGCTGGCGAACCCAACCGAGACCAGCCACCCGGGCAAGCCGGATCCGAGGACCAGTCTGTAAATGCCGTCGGCGAGGACGTGCTCGCCGTACATCCCGAGCCCCAGGCTCGCGACGGTGATGCCGAGCTGCGCGGTGGCGATGTAGCGATCCTGCTGCTTCGGATCCTCGAGAACCGCCAGGACGCGTTTCGCGAGCCGGTTCCCCTCGCTCGCCAGGTTCTCAATCGCCGCGCGAGGCGCGCCCACGATCGCGAACTCCGCCGCGACGAACACGCCGTTCAAGAGGATGAGACCGGCGATGATCAGGAATTCGATCATCGCGCGTCCTCTTCGTCGCCGGCCGGCCGCTCGCCGACGATGACGGACGTCACGGCGCCGGCGTCCACCGCCTCGATCTCGACGTGCAGGCCGTCGACGACCACTTCCTCCCCCGGTTCCGGGAGGCGCTGAAGTTCCTGCAGGATGTGCGCGCCGACGGTCTCGGCCGGGCCGCTCCACGCGCCGCCGACGAGCGCGCGCCGCCTGTTCGAGACGCATCTGCCCGGGAAGCCGGAGCCGCCCGTCCGACAACCGGATCGGACGCGACGGCGGCGCCTTGAATTCGTCGGCGACCCCGCCGAGCAGCTCACCGAGGACGTCTTCGAGCGTGATCAGGCCGACAACCGCGCCCGCGGCGTCCACGACAAGGGCCTGATGGCTGCGGCGCTCCCGCAGGAACGCGAGCAGTCGATCGGCCGGCATCGACTCGGGAACCCGGACGATCGGCCGCAGCAGCGACGCGATCGTCAGGGTGCCGGACTGGACGAACCGCGTGACGACGTCCTTGATGTGAAGAATGCCGACCACGGTGTCGAGCGTGCCGCGATAGACGGGCATCCGGCTGTAGGGGCTCGCCGCGACGACGCGGAGCACTTCATCGAACGGCATGGCCTCGTCGACGGTGACGAGCCGGGCGCGCGGCACCATGAGCTGCTTCGCGGTGCGCAGGCCGAGACGCAGCGCGCGGTGCAGCCGGACCTGCTCCTGCGGCTCCAGCAGCCCGCCGTCGCGGCTTTCCGCGATGAGCAGCACGATTTCTTCCGGCGAGTGCACGTGGCGGTGTCCGGTGGTCGGCACGCGCATCAGCTTGAGCAGCAGCACGCCGCTGCCGTTCAGGAACGCGATCGACCACGAGAACACACGAATCGACCACTGCATCGGCAGGACGGTGAAGAGGGCCGTGGCGGTGGGGTTCTGCAGGGCCAGCGACTTCGGCACGAGCTCGCCGACGATGACCGCGAGGGTGGTGAGGCAAAGCAGGACGACGATGGCGGCGGTGGATTCAGCCGTTGAGGCCTGCATCGTGCCGAACCGCTCGAGCAGGGGCGCGAGGCGGGGCGCGAGCGTGGCCTGCCCGTACGCGCCCAGGATCAGGCTCGACAGGGTGATGCCGACCTGCGACGCCGCGATGTACCGATCGAGCTCCTTGGGATCCTCGAGCACCGGCAGCATCCGGGCCGCGAGGACGTTGCCATCTTCCGCCATCCGCCGCAGCCGGCTCCGCCGCGCACTCACCGCGGCGAACTCGGCAGCCACATACAGCCCCGTCAGCAGGATGAGTGCGACGATGACGGTCCACGCCAGGAGCATTCACGCGGATCGTACTGCAAAAGGCGGCCGGGCCGCTCTGCCTCGGGCGCCGGCCGTAATTCGACCGTCGATCCGTCCCACAAATTTGTCGGAGAACACCTCCGACACGGTTGACACGCACCAGCGAGCATCGTAAAGTTCGCGCACCCGTCCTCCCGATCCTGCCTGTGTCCCCTGTAGGGAGTGCGGCCGCGAACCAGGCGTCCCATCCTCGAAAGGAACACACTGTGAGCTCACGTCTTGCCGCGTCGACAGGATGGATCTCTCTCCTGGCGCTGCTCCTCGCAGCGCCGCTACTTGCACAAGGCACCGGCGGCGCCGCCTCGTTGAACGGCGTCGTCGTCGACACGCAGGGCGGCTTCATTCCCGGGGCCACGATTGAAATCAGGAACACCGCGACCGGCGCGACCGAGACGCTCGTATCGAATGCCAACGGCGCCTTCTCGACGCCGGCATTGAGCCCCGGGCTGTACACCGTGACGGTGTCGTTGAACGGCTTCAAGACCTATGTCTTGAGCGACGTGCGGCTGGTCGCGGCGACGCCGGCGCAGATCAAGACGGTGCTGGAACTGGGCGCGCTGACCGAGACCGTCGAGGTCCAGGGCGGCGCGAGCCTCGTGCAGACGGCCAGCGCGAGAGTGCAGTCGACGATGCTCGCCGAGCAGATCACGAAGCTGCCGCTCGTCTCGCGCAACGGCTTGAGCTCGGTGATGTTCCTGCCCGGCGTGCAGCAGACCGGCAACTACCGCGACTCGACGATCAACGGCTTACCGCAGAACACCATCAACCTCACGCTCGACGGGATCGGGATCGGCAACAACCTCCAGTCCACGGACGGTTTCTACACGCAGGTGTTCCCGCGTCTGGACGCGATTGAAGAAGTGACCGTGACCGGCGCCACGCCCGACGCCGCCGGAGGCGCGCAGGGGTCCGTGCAGGTGGCGTTCGTCACCCGGTCGGGCACGAACCAGTTCAACCGCAGCATCTATCACTACTGGCGGTCTCCGGAGCTGAACACGAACTACTACTTCAACGAGATCAACAACCTGCCGCGGAACAACGTGACCGTGCACCAGTTCGGCGGCCGCGTCGGCGGGCCGATCGTGCGCAACAAAGCGTTCTTCTTCTTCAACTACGAGCAGTTCTATCTGCCGAACGAAGCGACTCGCACCCGGACGATCCTCGGCCAGGACGCGCAGCTGGGCCTGTTCCGGTACGATGTAGCCGGCGAGATCCGGTCGAGGAACGTGCTCGATCTGGCGCGGGCGAACAATCAGCTGGCCTCGGTGGATCCGCAAGTCCTCTCGCTGCTCAGCTCCATCCGCACGGCAGCGGGCACGACCGGCACGATCTCGCCGACCACGAACCCGAACACCGAGTCGTACGTGCACCTCGCGCCGTCCAAGCGCAACGAGTACGCCCCGACAACGCGCATCGATCTCAACCTGCCGAGGAACAACCGGCTGTCGACGACCTACCTGTGGCAGCGGATCGAGACCGCGCCGGACTTCCTGAACTCGGACGAGCCGGCGTTTCCCGGATTCCCGAACTTCGGCGTGCAGTCCTCGTATCGCACGACCGGCTCGGTCGCGCTGCGCTCGACGCTCTCGTCGAACCGGGTCAACGAGTTCAGGACCGGCTTCCAATGGTCGCCCGTCGACTTCTACAGCGATCTCCAGAAAGACACCTTTGACAACCAGGGCGGCCGGGCCATTACGCTGGGGTTCGGGTTGACGAGCCCGACGATCGCGAACGGGCCGAACCTGCGCAACACGCCGAGCCTGAACGTCGAAGACACCGTCACGTGGCTGCGCGGCAAGCACAGCCTGTCGTTCGGCGGGTCGTTCGCGCGCATCACCAACCAGACGGAGTCGTGGAACCTCGTCCCGACCGTGAACCTCGGCTTCACGGAGGCGAGCGATCCGGCGGCCTTTATCTTTTCGACCGCGAACTTCCCGGGCGCCTCGACGGCCAATCTCGGCAACGCCCGGGCGCTGTACGCGCTGCTGACGGGGCGGGTGGCGGCGATCAACGCCACCTCGCGGCTGAATGCAGAGACCGGCGAATATGTCTACCTCGGCCCGCTCGAACAGCGCCTGCGGCAGCACGAGTTCGGCGCGTACGTCGCAGGATCAGTGGCGGCTGTCGCCCGCCCTGACGCTGAACGCCGGCGTGCGCTGGGAGGTGGTCCAGCCGTTCCAGCCAACGACGCCGACCTACTCGACGGCGACACTGGCCGATCTCTGCGGCGTGTCCGGGATTGGCACCGGCCCCGAAGGCCGGACCTGCAACCTGTTCCAGCCAGGGAATCTCGCCGGCGCAGGCGTGACGTCGCAGTACACGCTCTACGACGACAACACGCGCGCGTTCAAGACCGAGTGGGGCAACTTCGCGCCGAACATTGGCGTCGCGTGGCGACCGAACGTCGAGAGCGGATGGGGGCGCGCCGTGCTCGGAGATCCCGAGCAGGCCACGATCCGCGGCGGCTACTCGGTGAGCTTCAACCGCGAGCGCGTCGACCGCTTCACGGGGATCTACGGTGCGAACCCTGGCGGCACCACGGCGGCAAACCGCAACGTCGCCAACGGCAACCTCGTGAACGCCGGTGAGTCCTGGCCGATCCTTCTTCGGGAAGAATCGCGTCTCGGTCCGCCGCGTACCTGCCCGGACGGCGCCGTCACGGCCGCGTGCGTGCCCCGCACCGCCGTGTATCCGATCCGCGCCAATGTCTCGAACACGCTGGCCATCTTCGATCCGGACATCACGCTTCCGTTCACCCGGTCGTGGTCGATAGGGTTCCAGCGCTCGTTGACCCGCGAGTCGGCCATCGAGGTGCTCTACCTCGGGAACCGCAACATGAACGCGTGGACCACCGAGAACTGGAACGAGCGTAACCTGATCGAGAACCGCTTCATCGACGAGTTCCGGCTCGCGCAGGCCAACCTGCGGGCGAACCAGGCGGCCAGCCGCGGAAACACGTTCGCCTACTTCGGTCCGGGCAGCGGAACCTCGCCGCTGCCCATCTACCTGGCGTATTTGACCGGGCAGTCGGCCGCGACCGACCCGAGCCGGTACTCCACGGCGTTCGCGAGCACGACATGGACGCAGCACCTGGGCTACATCGACCCGGCGCCCGACACCGCCGCCTCCAGCCTCGACGGCGACGCGGCGCGGCGCGCGAACGCCCTCGCCGCCGGCCTCGCGCCGAACTTCTTCGTCATGAATCCGGCCGTTGCCAACGCCAACATCCTGCGCGCGTCGGCCGGCACGAGCTATCACGCGCTGCAGATGGAGTACCGCCGCCGGCTCTCGCGCGGGTTGCTCGTGAACGCGAGCTACACCTACTCCAGGAAGCTGGAATCGTCACTGCAGACCATTCACCAGCCGCGGTTCTTCCTCGTGGACGACGAGCGGAGCGTGCCGCACGTGTGGAAGCTGAACTGGGTGTACGAGCTGCCGTTCGGTCAGGGCCGCCGCTTCGGGTCGAGCCTCAACCCGGTCGCGAACGCGATTCTCGGCGGCTGGGAGCTGTCGGGTACAGGGCGGACACAGATTCGTCAGTTCACGGCGACGGGCGTGAAGCTCGTGGGCATGTCGCAGAAGGATCTGCAGGACGCGTTCACGATCCGCACGGTGAAGAACGACGCGACCGGCGTGACGACGGTCTACAGCATGACGCAGGACATCGTCGACAACACGCGGCGCGCCTTCAGCGTGGATCCGACCTCGGCCACCGGCTACGGCGCCCTCGGCGTGCCGACCGGACGCTACATCGCGCCGGCGAGCGACCCCTCGTGCATCGCGCTCTACCCGGGCGACTGCGGCGCGCCGAAACAAATCGTCCTGAACGGGCCAACCTTCGTGCGGTTCGACCTTCGCGGGACGAAGAAGTTCGATCTGCCGGGCCGCCTCACCGTGGATTTCAGCTTCGAGATGTTGAATCTCTTCGACAACATCAACTTCAACCCGGCTTTCAACCCGGGTTCTGGCGCGACGATCTTCCAGGTGACGAGCGCATACCGCGATACCGGCGTGGACGTGAACGATCCAGGCGGACGGCTCGGGCAGGTGGTCTGGCGCGTCAGCTGGTAACTTGCTAGAACGGAGATCAGGAGATTTAGGAGATCAGGAGATCAGCGAGATCAGGAGAGTGGGAGGTCAACTCCTGCCCTCCTAGTCTCCTCGTCTCCTGATCTCTTAGACCTCCTGATCTCCGCTACCCTCGCAGGGTCTTCTGCACCATGCGCACGAGGCCGCGCATGGCCCGCTCGGTCATGGTTCCGAACGGCTCGTCGGTCGTCAGATATGTCCACGTGGCGCCGCGCTCGCGCCAATCGGCGGCGATCGGCTCGCCGCTGCTCAGCCGCGCGGCGATCTCCTCGTCGATCGTACGCTGCAGCTCCTCGAACATCGCGTGCAGCCGCCGGAGGAAGTCCCCCATCGGATTCCCGCCGCCCAGCGAAATCCACACCGTGCCGGCGCGCAGCTCGGCCACCGCCGCCAGAAAGTCGGACCACAGCTCGTCGATCGTAGTGAGCGTGACCAGCCGTTCGGTGTCCGACCCGCACGGCTGCGCTCCGGTCAGCACGTCCTGCCGCCGCTGCTGGAGCGCCAGCCGCTGACCTTCCAGCACCGACTCGTAGCGTCTCAGGAACAGACGAATGTCGAGGTTCTGCCCTTCCGCCGCGCGCTGGATGCTGTCGGGCGTGTGCGCGACCCGGGGATCGTCCGCGCCGTACTTCACCATCAGCGGATCCTGATACGAGACGAAGAAGCGGGAGCTCCCCGGATCGCCCTGGCGGCCGGCGCGTCCGCGCAGCTGGTTGTCGATCCGCCGGCTCTCGTGCCGGTTCGTGCCGATCACGTGCAGACCGCCCAGCTCCGCCACGCCCGGCCCGAGCTGGATGTCCACGCCGCGGCCGGCCATGTTCGTGGAAACCGTCACGGCTCCCTTCGTCCCGGCTTTCGCGATGATCGCCGCTTCGGCCTCCTCGTTGCGTGCGTTGAGGACGTGATGCGGGACCGCGGCGCTCGTCATCAGGTCCAGGGCGCGACTCAACCGCTCCGATTCCTCCACGCTCGCCGTCCCGACAAGGACCGGGCGTCCCGTGGCGTGCAGCCGGGAGATCTCTCCGATGACGGCCGCTTCTTTTTCGGCCTTGGTCGGAAACACGGAGTCGGGCTCGTCAACACGAACGACCGGACGGTTCGTGGGGATCGTCTCGACCTCGAGCTCGTAGATCTCGCGGAACTCTTCGGCCTGCGTCGCGGCGGTCCCCGTCATGCCGCACACGGCCGGATAGAGCGCGATCAGGTTCTGAATCGTGATCGATCCAAGCACCCGTCCCTGCCGCCGCGGTGTGACGCCTTCCTTCAGCTCGAGAGCGGTCTGCAGACCCGCCGGCCATCGTCTCTCCTGGACGGTGCGGCCCTTGAACTCGTCCACCGATACGACCGCCCCGTCCTGAACGACGTAGTCCACGTCCTTCCGCAGCAGGACGTGCGCGTGCAGGGCGTCCTGCACCGCCGTCAGGAGAGGGAAGTTCTCGCTCTCGAAAAGATTCCTGCGATTCAGGGCGCGCTCCACGTGCTCGACACCCGCCGGCGTCAGCGACACGTTTCGGCCGGGAGGCTCGACTGTGAAGTGGAGGCCGCGTGCCAGGGTGCGCACCACGCGATCGGCCCGGGCCGCCGGCCCTGGCGCCTCGGCGGCGCCGCCGGCGATCACGAGAGGAATCCGCGCTTCGTCGATCAGGATGGAGTCGGCTTCATCGACGACGGCGGTGGCGAACGCCCGCTGCACCTGCTCGTCCGGCGACAACGCGAGCCGGTCGCGAAGGTAGTCGAAGCCCACTTCGTTCGCCGTCGCGTAGGTCACGTCGCAGCGGTATGCCGCCTGGCGCGCGGGTGGTTCCATGCCTTGCTGAATCACACCGACCGACAGGCCGAACCACGCGTAGATCCCGCGCATCCAGTCGGCGTCGCGCCGTGCGAGGTAGTCGTTGGCCGTGAGCACGTGGACGCCGTCGCCCGACCGGGCGTACCAGACGACTGCCGGCACGGCCGCCAGCGTCTTGCCCTCGCCGGTCTGCATCTCGGCGACTTCTGCCGGCCGCGAGCGCCAGCGCGCCCCGCACCTGGACGTCGAACATGTGGAGACCGAGGACGCGCGCGGCGACCACCGCGGTGACCGCGATGACCTCCGGCAGAGAGGTCGCCTCCCGGCTGGCGACTTTGAGGTCGTCTTCTCCGAGCTCGAGGTACTGAGCCCGGAACCGGTTCACGTCGTCGACCGTCGGCTCGGCGGCCGACGGCTTCGCCGCGAACAATCCACGCCACCATGCCATCGAGTCAACGATACACCGGGTTGTGCCGGTTGAAGAGCCTGTAAGAAATCTGTCAACTCCCAAAAGCCACCCAAATCAGTGTCTGGGGTGAAAGTCGGACGCCACCGCAGCCAGGTTCGGCTTACGCCGGACGCGCCTTGGGATAGTTGGAAGTTGGGAGTTGACGCAGGCTCAGCGTCACTCCGCCCTGAGCGCGATGACAGGATCGACGCGCGTGGCGCGGCGGCCGGGGACGTAGCTTGCCGACGCGGCAACGAGCGCGAGCACCACGGCGACGGCTAAAAACGTCAGCGGATCCCCTGGCTTGACGTTGAACAGCAAGCCTGTCATCACGCGCGTCAGGAGGATCGCGCCGATGGCGCCGCTCACGATGCCGGCGGCAGTGAGCGCCATCGCCTGTCCGACGATCATCCGCAGCACGTCCCCGCGCTGCGCGCCGAGCGCCATGCGGATGCCGATTTCCTGCGTCCGTTGCGTGACGCTGTAGGCGATGACGCCGTAGATGCCGACCGCCGCCAGCAACAGCGCCGCGCCCGCGAAGACCGCCAGCAGCATCATCGTCAGCCGCCGCTCGGCGACCGAGTCGGACACGACTTCTTCCATCGTCCGGACGTTCGCGACCACGAGATCGGGATCCATCTGCCGGACGATTCCGGTGATTGCGTTGACGACGCCGGACGCCTCCCCGGCGGTACGGACCGCAATCGTCATCGTGCCGTAAGGGTTCCGCGAGAACGGCCAGTACGTCATCGAGCGGACCTCGCCGTCGAGCCCCGCGTGCTTGACGTCGCCGACGACGCCGATGACTTCGTCCTCGAGCGTGTCCCAGTTGATGCGGATGTGCTTGCCGATCGCATCTTCACCGGGCCAGAACCGGCGCGCCATGTTCTCGTTGATGACGACCCGGCCCTTCGCGTCGGCCGCATCCTGTTCGTTGAACAGCCGGCCTCTCAACAGCGGGACGCCCATCGCCTTCAGGTAATCGTGCGAGATCACGCGCACGTCCGCCACGGGCGCCGTACCCTGCGGCGGCTTCGGCTGGCCGACGATTTCGAACGACGTCGCCGCTCCGAGACCCGTCAGCGGGAGCCAGCTGATCGAACCGGATGAACGGACTCCCGGGAGCGCGTCGACGTGCTGAAAAAACCGGGTGAAGAACTGCGCACGCTGCCCGTCTCCTCCATACCGCACCCCCGGAAGCGACAGCCGCATCGTCACGGTGTGCGAAGGGTCGAAGCCGGGATCGACGTCGAGCAGATGCTTGAAGCTCCGCATCAGGAGGCCGGCGCCGACCAGGAGCACGAGCGCGAGGGCGATTTCGACGATGACGAACGCGCTCCGCGTGCGATTCCCGCGCGACACGGATCCCGTGCGGCCGCCTTCCTTGAGCGCGTCGTTCAAGCCGGATCCGGCAGCCGTGAACGCGGGAACGGCTCCGAAGACCAGGCCGCACAGCAGAGACGCGCCGAGCGTGAAGGCCAGGACCCAGCCGTCGATGCCGACCAGCTCGAGACGCTGGATGGGCAGCCGCTCGGCGGCGACGGCCCGGAGAAAATGAAGCCCCCACCACGCCAGCAGCAGACCGCCGACGCCGCCCGCCGCGGAAAGCACCAGGCTTTCGGCGAGCAACTGCCGGATGAGGCGCGCGCGTCCGGCGCCGAGCGCCGCCCGGACGGCCAGTTCCCTCTGTCGCACCGTCGCGCGGGCCAGGAGCAGGTTCGCGACGTTCGCGCAGGCGATGAGGAGCACGAAGGCGACCGCGCCGGCGAGCACCAGCAGCGCCGGGCGTACGCTGCCGGTGAGCTGCTCGCGGAGCGGCACGACCCGGGCAGTCCAGCCGGTGTTGAACTCGGGAAACTTCCGGACCAGCTCGGCTGCGACGCGGGTCATGTCCTCGTGCGCTCGAGCGACGGTCACGCCGGGTTTCAACCGGCCGACGACCTGGATCGATCGTCCCCGTGGCGTGCGTGTCTGCGCGGTGAACCCGAAGGGCAGCCAGATATCCACGTTCTTGTCGAGAAACGAGAAACCGGGCGGCATGACCCCGATGACCGAGTACGGCGTGCCGCCGGCGACGATCGGCCGCTGCAGGATCGCGCGGTCGCCGCCGAAGCGGCGCTTCCACAGACGATCGCTGATGACCATCACGCGGCTGTTCGGGCTGATCTCCTCAGGCGTGAAGCCTCGTCCGAGGGCGGGCTGGACGCCGAGTACGGGAAAGGCCTCCGCCGTCACGAGCTGGGTCTGGAGCTCCTCCGGATCGCCGGCTCCTGTCAGCGTGGTGCTGAAACTGAAGCTGAACGCGCCGAGATCGGCGAAGCTCTGGTTCATCTCGCGCCAATGCAGGAAATTGGCGGGCGCGACGACGTTGTTCTTGCGATCGCGCGGGATGTTGTGCTCCCACACGATGGCCAGGCGGTCCGCGTCGTGGTACGGCAGGGGCTGCAGCAGCAGCGTGTTGACGACGCTGAAGATCGCGGTGTTGGCGCCGATGCCGATCGCGAGCGCCGCGATCGCAATGGCGGCAAAGCCGGGCGCGCGCACGAGCAGGCGGAGACCGTGGCGGAGGTCCTGGAGCAATGTCATTGCAATGGAGATCTCCTGTAGCGCCAGGCCTTTAGGCCGGCTCGTCGCTGTTTGGGCCCGGCCCGTCGCTGTCTTGGGCTGGCCTGAAGGCCAGCTCTACTCACTCCTGCAGGGTCACAAGCGGATCGACCGACGCGGCGCGCCGGGCGGGAATCGCCGTGGCCACGATCGCCACGAGCGTCAGGAGGACCGCGACACCGGCGAACGTCGCCGGATCCGTCGGGGTCACCGCGAAGAGCTGCGTGGTCAGAAAGCGCGTCAGCAGAAAGGCTCCCGCAAGGCCGACCGCCAGCCCGACGACGGCGAGACGAAGGCCTTCGCGCACGATCAACCCGATCATGTCGGAGGCGCGGGCGCCGAGCGCCATCCGGATCCCGATCTCCCGCCGGCGCTGTGACACGCCGTAGCTGAGCACGCCGTGGATCCCGACCGCCGCCAGCAGCAGCGCGACCGTTGCGAGGAGAGCCAGCAGGAGCGTCGTGAACCGGCGCTGTCCTATGGACCGCGAGAGCGTCACCTGCATCGGCTCGACGCCGAACACCGCCAGGCCGCGATCGATGTCATGAATGGCCCCTGTGACGGCCAGGCTCAAAGCGGTGGGGTCGCCCGACGTCCGAACCAGGAGAACGCCGGCGCCGTTGGCAGACGGCGTTTGCGCGAGCGGCGTGTACGCGGCGATCGGCGGCGCCTCGGTCAGCCCGTGGAACTTCTCGTCGGCCACGACGCCGACAATCATTCGAGAGGATCCCCAGAAGCGAAGCTGGCCGCCGATGGGCTCGCGACCCGGAAAGAACCGCCGGGCCGCCGTGGCGTTGATGAGCGCGACGGGTGCGGCGGCGGTGTTGTCGCTCTCCCGGAAGAAGCGGCCTCGAACGAGCCCGAGACCCACGGTGCGGAAATACTCGGGGCTGACCCGCCGGATGGAGATTTCCGGCCACGCCTGCGCCTCGGCTTCGCGGCCGACGACGGTGAACGAGTTGGTGAAGCCGGGATCGAGCGGATGATTTCCGGCAAGCGCGGCCGACGTCACGCCGGGGAGCACGGCGGCGCGCTGGAGCAGCGCGGCGTTGAACGCGTGCTGCTCCTTGAAATCGGGCCACTTCCGGAAGTCAATCGGATAGCGTGCGGCCGGAAGCTGATACTCGGCCTTCAAGACGCCCGCGGTCTGGAACCCGGGGTCCACGCGCTGCAGCGTCCAGAAGCTGCGAATCAGCAACCCGGCGCCCGACACGAGGACGACGGCGAACGCGAGCTCGGCGACGACCAGCGCGCTCCGCAGCCGCGTCCGGCCGGGGCCTGACGTGCCGCGCGGCGATCCTTCCGTCAACGACGACTGCAGATCGAGCCGGCGCGCCTGGAACGTCGGAATCAACCCGAACACCACGCCCACCAGCACGGCGACCCCCAGCGTCGTCGCCAGGACCGGCAGGTTGATCGTGGCGAGCCCGAGACGGGGAACGTCCGGAGGCGCAATCGCCACCAATGCCCGGACGCCGGCGTACGCGAGTCCGACGCCCACGATGGACGCCGAGAACGTCAACAGGAGAGCTTCGGCGAGCGCTTGACGGGCGATGCGCGACTGCGTGGCGCCGAGCGCGCTGCGGACCGCGACTTCATGCGCGCGTGCGGTCGCGCGCGCGAGGAGGAGGTTCGCGACGTTGACGCAGGCCACAAGGAGCACGAGGCCGACGGCCGCCAGCAGAATGTAGAGCGCCGGACGGACGGGACCGAAGACCACGTTCGAGAGCGGCTCGACGTGGACGCCGCGCGCCTCGTTGACCGGAAACGCCTTCTCGAGATCGGTGGCGATGCCGGCCATCTCGCTCTGAGCCGACACGAGGGTCGAGCCGGCCGCCAGACGGCCGAGCACGAAAATCGGGTGCGTCGACCGTGGCAACTCTTGCGGGTTTCCCTGAAGGGGCGCCCAGATGTCGACCTGGGTCTGCAGGCCGCGGTCGGCGAACCCGCGCGAGTACGCCGCGGCCGACAGGATCTGGAGCACGCCGAAGTCAGCGCCGTCCGGCATGATCCCCACGATCACCGTGGGTCGATCGTCGAGCCGGAGCGTCTGCCCGACGGCTGCCGGGTCGCGGCCGAACGAGCGCTCCCACAACGACTCGCTGATGAGGGCTACCGCGGCACCGCCCGGGCGGTCTTCATCCGCGGTGAACGTCCGGCCCGCGAGCGGCTGCAGGCCGAGCATCGGCAACATGCCGGCGGACATTTTCAGGACGGGCAACCGGACCGCATCGCCTCGCTCCGGCGTGAGGTTGAGCTCGTCGGCCATCAGCGCGGACACCCCCTCGAAGGTGCGGCTGCGTGCCTTGAAGTCGAGGTAATCGGGAAACGAAGCAGGCTCGCGCGTCGTGCCGGTGTTGCGATCCGTCTCCCAGATCATCGCGAGCCGATCGATGTCGGCCAGCGGCGACGGGCGCAGCAGCACGGCGTCGATGACGCTGAAGATCGCGGTGTTGGCGCCGATGCCGAGCGCCAGCGTCAGCAGGATGACAACCGTGAGAGCGGGCGTTTTCAGGAACGAGCGGACCGCGTAGCGGAGATCCGACAGCATGACTTGGCCTCGTTTGTGTCTATTCTCGGCGAGCGAGATCAGGAGCTGCGATCTTCCCAGGTCTTGAACAGGAGGCCAGAAGATCAGGAGAAAAACAAAACTCCTAATCTCCTAGTCTCCTGATCTCCTGTTCGAGACTCTCCTGGTCTCGCACGTCACTTACCGATCGCGCCGATCGCCCACGCGGCCTGTTTGCGCACGCCGGCTTCAGGATCTTTCAGCGACGGCAGAAGTCCCTGCAGCGCGCGCGAATCGCCGATGGCGCCGAGCGCCCACGCGGCCTGCTGCCGCACGCCGCCGCTCTGATCGGTCAGCGCGCGAACGAGTCCGTCGACCGCGCGCCGATCGTCGATCGCGCCGAGGGCCCACGCGGCTTGCTGCCGCACCGGTGCGGCCGAATCGCCGAGCGCCTTGATCAGCGCCGGGACAGCCGACGAATCGTCGATGGCGCCGAGCGCCCACGCAGCCTGGGCGCGCGTCCGATCGTCCTCGTCCGTCAGCGCCGACATGAGCGAGGGGGCGGCCCCGCGGTCGTCGATCGCGCCGAGGGCCCACGCGGCCTGGCGGCGAACGCGCGGGTCTGGATCCTTGAGGGCCCCGCTGAGCGCGGGCACTGCGCCCGACGCGTCGAGGGCGCCAAGCGCCCACGCGGCCTGTTCGCGGACACCGGGCTCGCGATCCTTGAGCGTCTCGACCAGCGCCTCGACCGCGCGTTGATCCTCGAACGCGCCGAGCGCCCACGCCGCGTTGCGCCGGGCCGCCCATGTCGTGCTGCGCAGCGCGCCGAGCACCGGCTCAAATGCCCGGGTGCCAATCGCGACGAGCGCCGCCGCGGCCTGTTCTCCCGGGCTCGTGAGGTCGTTCGCCTCGCCGCGCCACCAGCGCCGGCCGCACACCGACGACTCGATCGGCGCCGCATCGCCCAGGAGGCCGACGAGCGGCTGGAGCGCCGGAAGGGCTCCGTCGCCAATCTCGCGCAGCTCGCACGCGGCGCGCGCCCGCGCCATCGGGTCGCCAGCCGAGAGCTCCGTGACGAGCGCCGGCACCGTGCGTCCCTGCACGGCCGCGGTGCGCTCGCCGCCCGATGTGATGGAAGACGCCGGCACGAGCGTCAGGAGCGTGACGCAGCAGATGCCCACCGTGCGGGTCATGTCAGTGCCCCAGTGCGAAGCCGCCGCGCGGCCGTGGGTTGGGATTGGGGTTCGGATTCGGGATTCGGGTTCGGCATCGGCATCGGATGCGGGTGCGACATCCCGCCGCGGAACCCGACGTGATGATGGCCCGTCGCCGTCGCTCAGTTCCGCGATTGCATGGATGGCCGCGCGGCGCACGCCGGCGTCCTCGTCCTTGAGCGCGGCGGTGAGCGCCGGGAGCGCGCGCTCGTCGGCGAGCTCGCCAAGCGCCATGATGACCCGCCGGCGAACGTCCGCGTTGCTGTCGCGAATCGCGGCCAGGAGCGGCTCGACCGAGCTGCGGTCGTCGAGCTCGCCGAGCGCCATCGCGGCGCGCGCGCGGATGTCCGGCGAGGAATCCTTGAGCGCGCCGGCGATCGCCGCGGCCGCCCGCGCATCGCCGATCTCGCCAAGCGCCGCGATCGCGCGGGCACGGAGGTCTTGATCCGAATCCTTGAGCGCCTCGATGAGGCCGGGCACCGCGCGCGGGTTGCCCAAATCGCCGAGCGCCGCAGCGGCCTGGCGACGGACGCCCGGATCGCTGTCTTTCAGCGCGCCGACCAGACCGTCAATCGCCGCTTCCACGGAGCTCTGCCCCGCGGTGACTCCAATAGCGGTTTCCGCCCCCCGCTGCGCACGGGCCCCGCCCGAGGCCGACCAATCGAGCCGCGGGTGGAGGAAGACGGCAGTGGCGCCGATGAAAATCGCGGTCGTTTTCATCAGGGTTCGGACGAAGACGGCGAGGGGAGTCATGCGGTTTCTCCTGCTGCAAAACTAGCATCACGAACGACACCACCGCGGCCGGCGAATCGGGGAGGCGCCCCGAACCGCCGGTTGCGCGGCGGCGGATTTAGCGAGCGAGCTGTCCCAGCGCGAACGCCGCCTGCTGGCGGACGTCGGCGCTCGAGTCTTTGAGGGCGGCCGTCAGGCCGTCGATGGCACGAGGGTCGCGAAGCTGGCCGAGCGCGAAGGCCACCTGCTGCCGCACGTCCGCGGCGCTGTCCTTGAGCGCGATCACCAGCGCTTCGACCGCACGCGGGTCGCGAATCTGTCCGAGCGCGAACGCCGCCTGTTCGCGCACGTCGGGCGCCGCATCCTTCAAGGCCGAGATGAGCGGCTCGACCGCGCGGCGATCGCGCAGCTGGCCGAGGGCAAACACGGCCTGCTGCCGCACGTCCGCTTTGGCGTCGCCCGTGGCGGCCGCGAGCCCCGCGAACCCCGCGGGGTCGCGAATCTGTCCCAGCGCGAACACCACCTGCTCCCGCACGTCTTCGTCGGCGTCGTTGATCGCCGCGTTGAGGCCCGGCACCGCGCTGCGGTCGCGCAGCTGACCGAGCGCGAAGGCGGCCTGCTGCCGCACGTCCGCGTTCTGATCCTTCAGCGCGCCGACGAGCCGTTCGACCGCACGCCGATCGCGCAGCTGACCCAGCCCGAACGCCGCCTGCTCGCGCACGTCGGGAGACGGGTCGGACAGCGCCTGCACGAGCGGTTCGAACACGCTCGGATCGCGCATCTGCACGAGCGCGTGGAGCGCCGTCTCGCGCACATCCTTGTCGGTGTCTTTCAACGCCGCCGTCAACGCCGCCACCGTCCTGGGATCCGCGGTCCTGCCCTTCTCGCCCTGACGGTCGCCGGCATCGTGGCTCCCACCGTGTTCGGCGATGTTCGAATGGAGGTTGGACTGAATGTTCGATTGAATGTTCGCCTGAATGTTCGCGTTGACGTTCGCGGTGGCGCTCGCGTCCACACCGGCCGCCATGCCCTGAACTGCCCCCTGAATGCTGCCCTGCAGCGCCCCCTGGACCGCGCCTTGGACCGCGCCCTGGACGCTGTCCTGGACTCCGCGCTGCACGGTCCCCTGAACTGCGGCGTGCGCGGCCTCCGATGCGACAGTCTCGCGGCTCCTCTCGTCCCTCGGCGTGGGCGCCGGTGCCGGTGCGGGCGCCGACGGCGTGCTCTGCGCTGCCCGTTCGGTCTGTGTTTGGATGGCCGATTCCGCAGGCGCCTCTGTGGCCGCGATGGCCCAGGGCTGGAGGGACGCGAGCGGCATCACCGTGCACGCGAAGAACGCCGTGGCCGCCAGGGTGCGGACGCGGCTCAGGCCCGAGCGCGGGACGCTGGGGTCGAGGATCGCCATCAGGCGCCCCTCGAGCTGCGAGCGGTGCGCCATCGCGAGGCTTGCACCGGCCATCAGCGCGGGGAAGCGTCCGGAACGCATGACGCGCGCGACCTCGATCAGCTGATTCGCGTAGTCCGACCCACGCGTGCCGGTGGCGAGGACGAGATCGTCGCAGGCGCGCTCGCGCTCGGTCCGCACGTGCCGCGCCGCCATCCACGCGAGCGGGTTGAACCAGTAGAGCGCGCAGGCGACCTGCGCGACCAGGTGCGTCAGGCAATCACGCCGCTTCACGTGGGCCAGCTCGTGGAGGAGCACGATGCGGAGTCGCTCCGCGGGCCAGGTGTCCGCGTCGGCCGGCATGAGGACCGTGGGAAGCACGAGGCCCCACGCCATCGGCATGGAGGCGCTCCGGCTGCGAAGGAACAGGATGCGCGGGGAGATGCCCAGCTTCGTCGCGAGCTCCCGCGCGAGGGGAAGCCACGGCGCGTCGTTCACGCGCTCGGTGCGGCGCGACATCCACAGCACCGCGAGATGGCCCGCGGCAAGACGGCCGATGATCGCCGCCGCGCCGACCATCCAAATAATGAGAGCGATCTGGGGCCAGTTGGCAGCTTGCCAGCTTCCCGCTTCCAGCTTCCCGCTTCCCGGCTCAGCTTCCCGCTGCCTGCTCCCGCACTCTGTGTCGAATCTGCGCCGGAAGCTGGGAGCTGGAAGTCGGAGATGAGAATCAGCTAGCTGGAAGCTGGGAGCTGGAAGCTGGAAGCTGAATCAGCAGCGGGAAGCTGGGAGCCGGCAGCTGGCAGCGCCGGCATCGTCACCAGATTGAGCTGCCAGCGCGGCAACGCGATCGACAGGGCGGGAAGCGCCAGCGCGCTGACGAGCGCGAGCGTCCAGACCAGGTGCCGTGTCGCCGCCGACGCGCGGCGCAGGAAGAACGAGACGACGCCGGCGGCGGCAAAGAGCAGCGTGGCCTTCGCGATCGCGTCGGCCAGCGGGATCCAGGCGGCACCGGAAGTATTGGAGAGAAAATCTGTGAAGGGCATGACTATGCTCCGGTGTTCCTGGCCTGATCGATGAGCCTGGCGAGACGATCGAGCTCGACGTCCGACAGCTTCGACGTGTCGTCGAGCAGCGCCGAGATCGCCTGCTCGGCCGAGCCGTCGAAGAAGGTCTTCAGCATGTGGCGGAGCGCCGATCGCTTGGCGTTGTCGCGTGCCACGGTGGGCACGTAGACATAGCGGGGGCCGTCCTGCTCGTGCGTGACGTGCCCTTTTTCCTCGAGAATTCGCAACATTGCCCGCACCGCCGAGTAGCTCGGCGGTTCGGGCAGGGCGGCCTGGACTTCGGCTGCCGTGGCGCGGCCGTTCGCGTAAAGAATGTCCACAATCTGTCGTTCGCGCCGGCTGAGGTCGTGGTGAGTCTGGGTCATTGTCATTGGCAACATGCCGATTAGACGGACGGTCCGGCCAAAAGGTGCTATGAAAATAGCACAAAGCAGAAAAACTTCACATCCGCTCAAAAACAGGCCAAAAAACCCGCATTCGATCTATCCTCCTTGCCAGGCGGACGACACGCCAGGCTGGGATTCCGATATCCCAAGGGGGAGACGCCGTGGGCATCCTGAAAGAATTCCGCGACTTCGCGGCGCGTGGGAACGTGATCGATCTGGCCGTGGGCGTGATCATCGGCGCGGCGTTCGGGAAGATCGTCGCCTCGCTGGTGGCCGACATCATCATGCCGCCGATCGGGATGGTCCTCGGCGGGGTCGACTTCAGCAACATGTTCATCGCGCTGAACGGCGCGCAGTTCGCGACCCTCGAAGAGGCCAAGAAGGCCGCCGCACCGACGCTCAACTACGGCCTGTTCCTCAACTCCGTCTTCGAATTCCTGATCGTCGCCTTCGTGATCTTCCTGCTCGTCCGGCAGATCAACCGGCTGAAGGAGCCACCCCCGCCGGAGACGCCGATGCGCGACTGCCCCTTCTGTCTGTCGAAGATTCCGGTCAAGGCCACGAAGTGCGCGCAGTGCACGTCGGCCGTTTGAACGTTAGAACTTTAGAACTTTAGAACTTTCGATCCCCTTCCCCTCCACGCACTCGTACGCCCGGCCCGACGCGACGTTCTTGAACTCCTCGGTCCTCCCGCTGGGCCAGTCGATGACGACGCGCTCGACAAGGTCGCGCGTGCCGACGCCGAACGTCACGGGAAGCTCCGACTGCGAGAGATAGCTCGACCCGCTTTTCACCATCCGCATCTGCGACGTGCCGCCGTGGAAGATGCGCACGGCCGCCCCGATCGCATCGCGGTTCGACTTCACGCCCACGAGCCGGAACCGCAGGCTGCGGGCGCCGGACGCCCGATCGTTGCGGAAAAGGGCGGGGCTGCCGTTGTTGGTCGTCACGAGCAGGTCGACGTCACCGTCGCCGTCGAAGTCGCCGCACGCGAGCCCGCGGCCGACGCGCGGCTGCGCGAAGCCGCCGCCCACCGCGGACGCCACGTCGCGGAACGTCGCCGCCCTGATTCAGAAACAGGTGCGGCGCCTGCGCGTTGCCCACGTGGCCGCGGATGTTCCGGACGGTGTCGTCGATGTGGCCGTTGACGACGACGAGATCGAGCGCGCCGTCGAGGTTGAGATCGGCGAAGAGGCAGCCGAAGCCGAGCCGGTCCCGCGACGGCGGACCGACCCCGGCGCGCATGGCATCGTCTTGATAGAGACCCGGCTGCTGCCCGCGATAGAGGCCGATCATCTCCCCTTCGAAGTTCGTGATCGCCAGCCCCGCCCGCCCCGAGTTGGCGAAGTCCGCCGCGTCCACGCCCATCCCGGCGCGCGCCTTGCCGTCCTCGCTGAGGGCCACGCCCGCCTCGAGCGCCACGTCCTTGAACTTGCCGTTCCGCAGGTTGCGATAGAGCTTGTTGGGCTGCGTGTCGTTGGCCACGAAGATGTCGGGCCATCCGTCCTGATCGTGATCGACGAGCGCGACGCCGAGCGACTTCGAGCTCGAGTCGAAGATGCCGCACGTGGCGGTGACGTCTTCGAAGGTGCCGTTGCCGCGGTTCCGGTACAGCCAGCACGTCTCGCCGCGGTAGGCTTCCGGCGTGCAATAGGATTTCCGCTTGCCGTCCACGCTGCAGAACACGTCGTGCTCCGCCGACCACCGGACGTAGTTGCACACGAACAGATCGAGGAAGCCGTCGCGGTCGATGTCGACCCACATCGCGGACGTGCTGAAGGCCTCGCGTCCGCCGAGCCCGCTCGCGCGCGTGACGTCGACGAACGTGCCCTTGCCCGTGTTCCGGAACAGCCGGTTCTGCCCGACGGCGGTGACGAACAGATCCGGAAACCCGTCGTTGTTGAAGTCGCCGGCCGCGACACCCATGCCGTACAGCTCCACGTCCAGGCCCGCCGCGCGCGTGACATCGGAAAACGTGCCGTTCCGGTTGTTGCGATACAGCCGCAGCGTCGAGCGCTGGCGTTTGTGGCCGGGCCAATCCATGCCGTTGACGAGCAGGATGTCCTGCCAGCCGTCGCCGTCGTAGTCGAGGAACGCGCAGCCCGACCCGAGCGTCTCGGGCAGGAGCTTGCCGCCGTACGCGCCGTTGTTGTGCCGGAACTGGAGGCCTGCCGCCGCCGTGACGTCGACGAGCGTGAAGCCGGGAGCGCCCGGCGATTGCGCGGCGAGATCGAACGGCAGGGCGGACGCCGCGATGCCCGCGCCGCAGCACGTCAGGAAGTCCCGCCGGGAAATCGAATCACTAATCACTAATCCTCGAATCTCCGAATCCCCGAATCCCGATTCAACGATTGAACGATTGAACGATTAGGGATTAGTGATTCGGTGTTACGAGGCCGTGCTGGATCGCATACATCACGAGCTCGGCCGTCTTGTGGACCCCGAGCGCGTTCATGATGTTGGCGCGGTGCACGGCGACGGTGTTCACGCTGAGCTCGAGCTTCGCGGCGATGTCGCGGTTCGAGAGCCCGTCGCAAATCAGCTGCAGCACTTCCAGCTCCCGGGGCGTCAGCCGGTTCCGCTCGCCGACGAGCGACGCCGACGCGCGCGGCGGCGGGATCGAGCACGATTTCGCCGGCCGCGACCCGCGTGACGGCCGCGGCGAGATCGAGATCGAGCGCGTTCTTCAGCACGTAGCCTCGGGCGCCGGAGTCCATCGCCTGGCGGACGAGCGTTTCCTCGGAGTGCATGCTGAGCATCAGGATGCGCACGTCCGGAGAGCCGGCGAGGATGGCGCGCATGGCGGCCAGCCCGCCGGTTCCCGGCATGGCGGCGTCCATGACCACCACCATCGGCGCGAGCTCGCGGACCATCTGGATGGCCTCCTCCCCGTTGCTCGCCTCCCCCACGACCGCAATCGACGCGTCGTCCTCCAGCAGGCGCCGGAAGCCGCGGCGGACCAGCGCGTGATCGTCGACGAGCAGGACGGTGATGTGTGGCGTCATACGGCAGTTGCGGAAGCCGCGAGTGGAATGGTCAGGCGAACCAGCGTGCCGCCCTCACGCGGCCGCAGGAGCTCCAGCGTGCCTCCGAGCAGCTCGGCCCGTTCGCGCATGGCCACGAGGCCGAGTCCGCGCCGCCGCGGTGCCGGCGTCGAGGCCCTTCCCATGATCCTCGACTTCGAGCTCCACCGATGCCGGCGTCGCAGCGGAGCCGGACGCGGGCGCTCTTCGCGCCGGAGTGCCGCGCGACGTTGCTGAGCGACTCCTGCAGCACGCGGTAGATGTGAATCCCGGTCGTGGCGTCAATCGCGGCCGGCGCGCCGGCGCGCTCGTACGCGACCTGGATGCCGAACTGTTTTTCGACGGTGGACAGGTACCAGTCGATCGTGCTCTCCAGGCCGAGCTCCTCGAGGATCGACGGGTGGAGCGTCTGCGCGAGGCCGCGCACGTTGTCGAGCGCCGCCTGCGCGATCTCGCCGATCTCGCGCAAGTCGGCCCGCAGCGGCGAGGCTTCGGGCGCCTGCCTGGCCGCCCGGCCGAGCATCGATCCCATCGCCGTCAGGATCTGCCCGAGCTGATCGTGCAGCTCCCGGGCGATCTCCCCGAGCGTGGCCTCGCGCGTCTGGATCAGCGTCTGCGCCAGCTCGCGCCGTTGATCCGACAGCGCGGCGAGCTCGGCAAACAGCCGCCGGTTCGATCGGATCAGATACAGACCGGTGGCCGCGATCGCGGCCAGCGTGGCGGCCAGGAACCAGTACACCTGCCGCTGGACGCTGCTGTAAATATCCTGCACCTGCTGCGCGGTCTGCGCTTCGGTCTCGTTGTTCTGGACGAGCAGCCGCGCGATAGTGGTGCTGAGCGCCGCCTGCCGCGCTTGAAGCGACAGCCGGATCTGCGTGCGCGCTTCCGCTTCCTGCCCGGCACGCGCCAGCTCGAAGATGCGGTTCGACGCGTCCCAGAACTGCTCGACCGAGCTGGCGAGGTAGCGGGCCTGCTCCGGCGTCCGCCGTGCCACCGACACGGTTTCCTCCTGCCGCAGCGCATCGTCCAGATCGAGGCGGATGCGTTCGAACTGCGCCGACCACGCGACGAGCGGATAGGGTTCGGTCGTGTCGAGCATATCGCGCATCGCGAGGGCGAGCTGATTCAAATCGTTTTGAATGCGCAGGAGCTGCAGCGAGTCGCGCCGGTTTCGATCGGTGAGCTCCGTCTGCAGGCGGCGCAAGCCGGAGATCTGACGCGAAACGTACCACGGTACGCAACGACCGTCGCGAGCGTGATCAGCAATCCAAGCAGCAGAGCGGCCGTCGGGGGCCGGCCGTGGGCGCGGACGCCGTGCGTCCGGACCCGGGCCGCGAAAGAGGAGGCGTTCATAGTCCGTTCGCATTATTGAACAGCCGGGGGCGGCTGCCTACCATCGCGCACCTCCTGATCCGGACAACAACATGCCTCACATTATGCTTCCTGCGGACGTCCCGGGAATCCGGGGCCCCATGGCGTTCAGGCCCGAAACCGCCAGGCCGATCAGAGCTCGGCCGAATCCGCTGCGGGGTCAGAGCACGCTGTCTCGGGGAGTGCAGCTGATCGCGAGATCGTGAATCGTCGCGAACGACTGCCGGAGTGAGCGATCCAAGGCGCCATCGCGGCGCAGGATTGAACGGCGACTAGTGATCGTCATGATGTTCCGGCGGCTCCACCATCAGCGACTGGTCTCGAATCACTAATCGCGAATCACTGAATCCTCGCACCCTGCGGAGGAGCGATTCAAGGATTCAAGGATTCAGGGATTAGGGATTAGTGATTCAGATCTTCCGGCGGCTCCACCCGGGCAATCAGCGGCGGATCGACGCGCGTGAACACGGACAGGAGGTTGCCCGCGGTCACGAGGATGATCGGGCCGATGACCAGCCCGATGAACCCGAAAGCCGACACGCCTCCGAGCAGTCCGAGAAAGATGACGAGACCGCTCGCCGACGTCCGTCCGCTGAGGAGCAGCGGTCTCAGGACGTTGTCGACCAAACCGATGCCGAGCACGCCGACGAGGACGAGGATCACGCCGCGCGCGACTTCCCCCGAGAGCAGCAGCCACAACGCGGTCGGCACCCACACGAGCGTCGATCCCACCAGCGGAATCAGCGCGCAAATCGCCATCGCCACGCCCCAGACGACCGGCGCGTTGATCCCGAGCAGCCAGTACGTCACGCCTCCGATCAGGCCTTGCACGGCCGCGACCAGAAGCCCTGCCCCCACGCTGGCGATGATGAGATCGCGGGTTTCCGCGATCAGGCGTTCCCGCTCCCGCTCCGGAAGCGGCAGGACGTTTCGTATCCGCTGGCCGAGCGCGCGATAGTCGCGCAGCATGAAGAACAGGGCGAACAGCATGACGAACAGGCTGCCGAGCGTGGCGAACGCATCGGCCACCAGTCCGCCGGCGCGCGGCGCCAGAAACGCCAGCACCCGTTGCATCCCTTCCCGAATCAACGTTCCCGGGTCTTCCGGCAGCGCCACCGGGCTCTGCCGGCGCGCCATCTCCCAGATTCGGGCGATCTGCTCGGGCGCCGAGAGCCTCGCCTGTTGCTGTTGCACGTACTCGGTACATCTGTGGCACTTCCTGCGCGAGCACGGACGCGAGCAGGACGGCAGGCGCGACGATCAGGACAGCCGCCGCGAGCGTCGTCGCCAGCGCCGCCCCGCTGGGGCCCAATCGCACGCCCAGGCGCAGGTTCACGCGATAGAACATCACCGCGAACACCGCCGCCCACGCGAGCGGTGCCAGGAACGGGCTGATGACCACGAACGCCAGGTACCCCATGAGGAGCACCAGCGTGTAGAAGAGGAGCTGTGCGAATCGTTCTTTGCCGGTGTCGGACATGGTCGAGGCCGCCGCTGCGGATGTCGCATTGTACGGCCGACTGGCTCCGTGCGGGACGATCCGCACCGCTTTCCTCAAAATCGAGGTTCCTTGGGAGTTGGAGGTTGGGGGTTGGAGATTGGCAGTCTTTTTACACTCTCTGAAGGCCTGCGCTACGTACGCACACGGGCCCTCGCACGGTGTCCATGGCCGGGTGGCGCAAACGTTTGCGGCCCTGGTCCCGTCCAACCGGCATGATTCAGACCCTGTTGCAGGACACGCGCTACGCGGTCAGGCTGCTGGCGCGATCGCCCGGCTTTGCGGTCACCGCCATTCTTACCCTGGCTATCGCGATCGGGGCGAACGCGGCCATTTTCAGCGCCGTCGAGGGCGTCTTGATCGCGCCGCTTCCGTATCGCGAGCCGGATCGGCTCGTGCGAGTGTTCGAGGAATCCTCGACGAATCCGCATTTCCCGATGGCTCCGGCCGACTTTCGCGATTACCGCGCCGAGTTGCGGACGTTCGAGGGGTTGGCGGCGTACCTCCGCGGGGATCTTCAGCTCGGGGACGCAGGCGCTCCCGAACAGCTGCGCGGCATGCAGGTCACTTCGGGGTTCTTCGGCCTCCTGGGATTCCAACCGGCGATGGGCCGCGAGTTCGAGCCGCAGGACGAGGTGTCCGGACAGGACGACGGGATCATCCTCAGCCACGCTCTGTGGATGCGGCGTTTCAACGGCGATACCGGGATCGTGGGGCGTCCGGTGCGTCTGTCGGGCCGCATGTTCCGGGTCGTCGGCGTTCTTCCAGAAGGTTTCCAGCACGTCGGCGGGACGTACCGGACGTATGGTCACGGGGAAGCCGTGGACGTGTGGTGGGTCCTGCCGGTGCCACGGGGCGAGAACCCGGGCAATCGCTTCTCTCATTTCTTCAACGTCGTGGGCCGGGTCCGCCCGGGCGTGAGCCGGTCGGCGATGGAAGAGGATCTGCGCCAGACGGGGAAGCTCGTCGCGACGCGCTACCCGGTCGCCGAACAGCCCCTGGACCGCGCGCGCCGTGCCCCTCAAGGACGAAATCGTCGGCACGGCGGAATCCATGCTCGTCGCATTGGCGGGTGCCGTGACGCTGGTGCTCCTCCTTGCGTGCGTGAATGTCGCCGGGCTGCTGCTCGGCCGGGCCGCGGGGCGGTCGAAGGAAATCGGCGTCCGCGCCGCGTTGGGCGCGACGCGTGTGCGCCTGACCTCGCAGCTCCTCATCGAGAGCATCGTGCTCGCGGGCGCGGGCGGCGCGATAGGCGTCCTCTTCGCGTACGGCGCGGTCGCTGCGCTCGGGCGATTCGGTCCGGCCGACACTCCCCGGCTGGCAGCCATCGCCGTCAACGGGCCGGTGCTCGTCTACGCCCTCTCGGCGACGGTGTTCAGCGCGCTGTTGTTTGGTCTCGCGCCGGCGTTGCAGCTGGTGAGCACGGGAATGGGCGAGACGCTGAAGCAGGGCAGCCGCCGCGTTGCCGGATCGAGGCATCAACGGACGCGCCAGGCGCTTGCCGCGGTCGAGGTCGCGCTCGCCTTCGTGCTCGTTGTCTCGACCGGCCTGTTGCTCCGCAGCTTCATGGCGATGGTCGACGCGAATCCCGGGTTCCGGCCCGAGGGCGCGATCACGGCGTCCGTCGAGCTTCCGAGCGCGCGGTACACCCTCGACCGTGCGGCGGCGTTCTTCACTCGCGCGGTCGCGCGCGTGCAATCGCTCCCGGGCGTGCGCGCGGCGGCCTTCACGTCGGATCTGCCGTGGACCGGCTACGACGAGAACACGGGCTTTGCGATCGCCGGCCGGCAGTTTCCCGCCGGCGAGGGGCCACAGGCGCGCTACCACTTCATCACGAACGGGTACACGCCGGCGACCGGAACTCCGCTCGTCGCCGGACGCGATCTATCGCCGTCGGACGCGAAGGACGCGCCGCTCGTGCTGCTGGTGAATGAAAGCACTGCCCGCAAATACTGGAACACGGCCGGCGCGGCCGTCGGGGCGCGGGTGAACTTGTGGGGAAACCCGCGGACCGTTGTCGGCGTCGTCGGGGACGTCCGCGACATGCCCTGGCACGAGCGCGCGGTGCCCGCGGTGTATTTTCCGCAAGCGCAGACGTGGTACCCGCAGCGCATGTTCCTGGTCGCGCGAACCGACGTCGATCCGGCCTCGCTCGTCGAGCCGATGCGCCGCGCCTTGAGCGAGATCGATCCCGAGCTTCCGCTCGCGAACGTGAAGGCGCTCGAGGCCGTGGCCGGCGCCGCGGTCGCCACGCGCCGTCTCACGCTCTGGCTCGTGGCCACGTTCGGGTTGACGACGCTCTTCCTCGCGGTCGTCGGGATCTACGGCGTGATGACGCAGGTGGTGGGGGAGCGCATGCAGGAGTTCGGCGTGCGCCAGGCGCTCGGCGCCACGCGCGGCGACATCCTGCGCCTCGTCATGTCCCGTGGCGTTGCCCTCACTGCGGCTGGGCTGATCGCGGGAGTACTGCTGTCGCTCGCCTCGACACGGGTCCTCGAGACGCTGCTGTACGGCGTGAGCGCCGCGGACGCCGCCACGTTCGCCGCGGTCACGGTGCTGCTGCTTGCCGTCGCGCTCGTCGCCGCCTACGTGCCGGCCCGCCGGGCCACGCGGATCAGCGCCGCGGCCGCCTTACGGAGCGGCGAGTAGGTCCGGTCGGCGGGAGGCCGGCGGGGTCAGGTCATGAATCATGAACGCGCCGCCAGAACGACCGGCGTTCATGATTCATGACCTGACCCCCCGCTTGCCAGTCAGACGGGAATCTTCAGCAGGCTGTGCGCGTTGTCCCAGACGATCTTGCGGAAGATGGCCGGCGACGCCGACTTCTTCAGCATCGTGAGCGTCTCGCGCGCCACGCACTTGCCCGCCAGGCGGCTGGCCGCCGGGTTGTTCGACTGGCTGATCCCCGTACCGCGGCCGTCCGCGCAGCTGCAGTCGCTGCCGAAGATCAGCTTGTTCTGATGACGGTCGAGGAAGCCCGCGGTGAACCCGGGGTCCCGTGTCATCGCGTTGTTGCCGGAGTTTGCGGCGAGGTCGCCATACAGATTGGCGTAGTCGCCCAGGAGCCGGTCGGTGATGCCTCCGCGCGCGATCGGTCCGGCCGGATACGCGGCTTCGTTGTGATAGTCAGCGCTGACGTTGGCCCAGAACGCGTCGGCGTGCCCGATGAACGTCGTCTTCGGGTACGCCTTGAGGATGCCCTCGAAGGTCCGCGCGAAACCGGTGCTCCACGTGCCTTCGTTCGGGAAATGGTCGACCTCCTGGAAGTGGATCAGGATGGGGACGCTGAGCTCGGCGGCGAGCGCATACATCCGGCGCAGCTCGGGGCCGTCGGCCGCGACGTGAAACTTCATCTCGCCGAATCCCCGCGCGCCGTCCTTGACGGCCTCGGTCAGCGCCGCCTCGGCCTCGGGCTTCGTCACGTCGGCGCTGCTGAACCACGTGAACCGCCCCGGCGCCGCCGCCTGGACGGCCTTGACCTGATCGCGGGCGCCCGCTCGCGTCAGCAAGTTGGCTTTGGCGATTCCCGCGCCGTCGACGTGCGCCAGGTTGTTCGCGGGCTGTGGCCGCAGGTGAAAGTGGAGGTCGAAGACGGGCGAGCCCCACTCGTCCGCCGCGGTCTGCATCCGTAGCACGGGCGAAGCGGCGGCAACCGCCACTGTTTCGAGGAACGCACGCCTGGTGATCATCTTGTTGGTCTCCTCGACTGGAACTTGATGGAGCGGAGTATCTCACAGGCCCCAATCCGGTCGTGCGCAACGTCTCACGTGGCGTCCGGCTTCAGCCGGACCAGACAGCGCAACGGGTACCCGGACGCAGGTTTCGCACGCTGCGGCGGGTTGCAGAATCTGCGATCAGTGTGCAACGCGACGACCGGGGTCTGACCCCGTACCTGTACGCGGTCCAGATCAGGAGCTCAGCCACCGCTCGAGCGCGAACAACCCGCCAACGACGAACAGCGTTCCAAAGATCGTCTTGTTGTGCCGGGCCAGCAACTGGGGCAGGTAGATATCGAAGTTGTCCGTGCGCTGATCCGTGTAGCGCTCGGCCAGATCGGTCAGCGGACAGCGCCACCGGTTCGCCACGAGGACTGCGCACTCGACCAGGATGATTCCGGTCAGCGCCGCGGCCAGCGGGAACTGACCGCGGGCGCCGGCGATCGGAATCCCCACGATGCATCCAACGAGGAAGAGCCAGGCCACCGTGTGCAGGAGCTTGACGACTACCAGGAGGCGGTGTCGTTCCGATGGGGATCGCACGAGCCCCAGTGTAGGGGTCCTGCGGGTTCGATGGGGCTGAAAAAATCGAGGTTTCATGGAGACTATGCGTGCGCGCTATGATTGGCTTGGCCCTATGAAGACGCCCTCGTTCCTGGTCGGCCTTGCGGTGTGCGCCCTGATCGGCTCGACGCTGATGGCCGCGGCGCCGTCAAGTCAAGCCGCGGCGCAGCAGCAGGCCGGCAGCCCGGCCGACGATCCGGACGCCGAACTGTTTTCCCAGATGTGCAGCCGGTGCCATGACGGGGCGCGGATTACCGCGATGCGCCGGACCAAGTCCGAATGGGAACAAGTGCTGACCAAGATGATCACCATGGGCGCGACCGGCAGCGAAGACGATTTTCAGACCGTCTTCGGCTTCCTGCGGCGGCACTACGGCAAGGTCTACATCAACACGGCCGTGCCCGACGAGATTACGACGTCGCTGGGCCTCTCCCCGAAGGACGCGGACGCCATCATTGCGTACCGCAAGGCGAACGGTTCCTTCCAGGATTTCGAGGCCGTCAAGAAGGTCCCGGACCTCGACGTCAAGACGCTCGAAGAGCACAAGGACGCGATCGCGTTCTGAGCGCTCCCGATACGCCGCGGCGGCGCCCTCTGCCACCGACTCATCCGGCGGTGTCTGCCATCAAAAAATCACAGCGCGCCCGTGCGAGAAGACTTATTGTTTCTACGCCAATCAACCACGCGGAGGCTCGCGGACGCCATGACTGCACACACCCGCACGATCGCAGCCGTCGTTCTCGCCGGCGCCGCCATGACCGGCCTGGTGCTCGCGCAGGGCGCCGGAACACCGGCGCCCCAGGGCCAGGCGCCGGCTCCACCGGCGGAAGGCCGCGGCGCCGATCCGGGTCAACGTGGAGCCGGCCCCGGAGGCCGTCAGGGCGGGGGCCGCCGCGGCGGGTTCACGCAATTTACCCGTACGCTCGCTCCCCAGGACGTAATCGTCCGTGGCAAGGGTCTCTACGAAGCGAACTGCGCGAGCTGCCATGCGGCGGACCTGCGCGGCGGCGCCAACGGTGCGAACCTGCTGCGCTCGGGCATCGCGCTGGCCGATCAGCACGGTGAACTGGTCGGCGCGGCCGTCGGCAGGCACAAACCGCCGCTGACGCTCGCCACGGCCGATACGGTCGCCATCGCCGAGTTCATTCATAGCATCCACGCAACCATGAGCGGCCAGGGCAGCCCTCCCGGTCGAAACCCAACCGGGATCGAGCTGAACGTCCTCGTCGGCGACGCGAAGGGGGGCGAAACGCTGTTCGCCGCCGCCTGCTCCAAGTGCCATTCCGTGACCGGGGACCTCAAGGGCATCGGTGCGAAATTCCCCGACCCGCGAGCGCTGCAGAACGCCTGGGTCTCCGGTTCCAGCAGCGCCTTCGGCGGGGGCGGCGGGGGGCGCGGCGGCGGGGGCGCCGGCAATCCCGTGACCGTCACCATGGCCGACGGCTCGAAGCTGCAAGGCACGCTGGTGCGCAAGGACGACTTCCTCGTCATCCTCATGCTGCCCGATGGCACGCGCAAGTCGATGGTTCGCAGCAACGGCATGAAAGTGGACGTCAAGGACCCGAAAGACCCGCACAAGACGATGGTGCTGGAGCTCGACGACCCTGAGAACAAGAAGATGCACGACGTGACCGCGTATCTGTCGACGATCAAGTAGCAGCCCGAGCGCAGTGAAGACCCATGAAGACTATGAAGAAGCAGCTCTTCGTCGTCGCGTCGTTGCTGGCGGGATCCGCATTGCTCTTCGGGCAGAGCGCCAGCCAGGATCTTCGCGTCGGCACTCCCGGCCATCCGGACTGGAAGGGCCAGACCCTCCAGACCTCGCCGGCCAGTCCCAACGCGCACGTCGGCGGGCTGGATCCGGCAGACGTCATCCGGAAGCCGCTGGCGGATCAGTGGACCAGCTACTCCGGTGACATGAGCGGCAAGCGGTTCAGCCTGCTCAAGCACGTCAACACGAACACCGTCAAGAACCTCAGCCTCAAGTGGGTGACGAGTCTCACCACGGGTTGCGGTCCGACCGGCAGGGCAACGGCTCCGGCGGGCGGGGGAGGCTTCGGTGGTGGCCGCGGCGGCGGCGGCGGCCCGGCGACACCGATCAACGTCGGCGGGCTCGGCAACGGCGATGCGAACAATTGCAACCCCACGCGGCTCGGCGGCGGAATCCTGTTCGTGGACGGCGTCATCTACGCCTCGTCTCCCAGTAACGTCTACGCGATCGACGCGCGCGACGGGACGCCGCTGTGGCACTACTACTGGAAGACACGCGGCGGCACCAGCCTGCAAACGCGCGGGCTCGGGATGTGGCGCAACTTCATCTACTTCGAGCTGAACGACGACTGGGTCGTGTGCCTCGACGCGAAGACCGGGAAGGAAATCTGGAAGCACGAGATCGCCCCGTTCGACCAGCAGTACTTCTCGTCGAACGCGCCGATGGTCATCAAGGATCACGTGCTGGTCGGCACCGGCAACGACCTCGACGCGCCCGCGTTCCTGAAGTCCCTGGATCCGCGAACCGGCGAGGTGCAGTGGATCCTCTACTCGACGCCGCAGAACCCGGGTGATCCCGGCCTCGACACCTGGGCGAGCCTCGACGCCGCGCGGCATGGCAACGGCGCAACCTGGATTCCCGGTTCGTACGATCCGGAGACCAACCTGTATCTGTATGGCACCGGGAACCCGACGCCGTCGTACACACAGGGCAGAGGCGAAGGCGACAACCTCTTCACGTCGGCACTGATCGCGGTCAACGTCGATACCGGAAAGATGGCGTGGTACTACCAGACCTCGCCGCACGATACCCATGATTGGGATTCGACGCAGACGCCGATCCTGGTCGACATGCCCTTCAACGGGCGCATGCGCAAGCTGGTGATGACGGCGACGCGCAATGGCTACTTCTTCGTGCTCGACCGCACCAACGGCCAGCATCTCCTGACCACGCAAGTTCGGCCTCGTGAACAACTGGGCGACCGGCCTCGACGCGAAGGGCCAGCCGAAGCGCAATCCGCACAAGGACGCCACCATCGCGGGCTCGCTGGTGAACGGAGACGTCACGAACTATCCTCCGCCGACGTTCTCGCCGGAGACCGGGCTGTTCTACGTGCACGAGCAGAACTCGATGCGCATCAGTTACCTGATGGAACCGGATCCGCGTGGATCCATGGGCCTGGGGGGGACCAGCGGCGGCGGCAATCTCTCGTGGGGCACCTTCATCGTGGCCATCGACTACAAGACCGGCAAGGTCGCGTGGCGGAAAGAAATCAACGGCGGCAGCTCCGGGCTGCTCACAACCGCGGGCGGGCTGCTCTTCCTGAGCAACGGGCCGATCGTCGAGGCCGCGGACGCGGCCACCGGCAAGGGGCTGTGGTATTCCCAGATCGGCGGCCTGTCGAGTCCGCCGGAAACGTTCATGCTCGACGGCAAACAGCACATGTTGTTCACCGGCGCGAATGGCCTGTTGTATCTGTTCGTGCTGAACTAGGAACGGGTGACGGCGGGCTTTCTGATGAACATTCCTCGCGGCCTGTTCGTCCTCTTCCTGCTGATTGTGCTGCCGGTCGCGGCTTCAGCCCAGCAGCGGCTGCCCAACTTCATCATCGTCTACGCGGACGACATGGGCTACGCCGACATCGGCACGTTCAGCACGATCAAGGGCGCGTCCCATCCTCACACGCCCAATCTCGATCGGATGGCCGCCGAAGGCATCCGGCTGACCACCTTCTACGTGGCGCAGGCCGTGTGTTCGGCTTCGCGCGCCGCCCTGCTGACGGGCGCCTACTCGAACCGCGTCGGTATTCTCAGCGCGCTGAACCACACGGCGCAGCACGGCATCAACCCGGACGAGATGACGATCGCCGAAGTGCTGAAGCCGCGCGGCTATGCCACCGCGATCTATGGCAAGTGGCATCTCGGACACCAGAAGCCGTTTCTGCCACGCCGTCACGGCTTCGACGAATACTACGGTCTCCCGTATTCGAACGACATGTGGCCACGCCACCCGCAGCAGAAGAACTTCTATCCCGACCTGCCGCTCATCGAAGGCGACGAGGTCGTCAAGCTCGATCCCGATCAGTCGCAGTTGACGACCTCGTACACCGAGCGTGCGGTCAGCTTCATCGAGCGTCACCGCGACACCCCCTTCTTTCTCTATGTCGCGCACGCCATGCCGCACGTGCCGCTGTTCGTTTCGGACAGGGTCAAAGGCACGACGAAAGGCGGGCTCTACGGCGATGTCGTTGCCGAGATCGACTGGTCAGTGGGCCGGATACTCGACGCCGTCAAGCGGGCGAAGATCGACAACGACACGCTCGTGATCTTCACGTCGGACAATGGCCCCTGGATGTCGTACGGGAATCACGCCGGGTCGCCGGGGCCGTTTCGCGAAAGCAAGGGCACGACGTTCGAAGGAGGCGTGCGCGTGCCGTTCGTGGCGCGCTGGCCGGGGCGCATCCCCAAGGGCGCGGTCGGGCGGCTGCCCGCGATGACGATCGATCTGTTGCCGACGCTGGCGAAGCTCGCGGGTGCGCCCGTCTCGACCGAACGCATCATCGACGGACGCGACATCTGGCCGCTCCTGGCCGGTCAGCGGAACGCGCAGGCGCCACACGACGCGCTCTACTTCTACTGGGGCAGCGAACTGCACGCGGTTCGCAGCGGTAAGTGGAAGCTGCACCTGCCGCATCCGTATCAGTCGCTCGACGTCGCTGGCCACGACGGCAGCCCGGGCCGGTACGTCCGCAGGGAGATCTCGCTGTCGCTCTTCGACCTCGAGAGCGACGCCGGGGAAACGGCGAACGTCGCCGATCGGAATCCGGCCGTCGTCAAGCGGCTGCTGGAATACGCGGAACGCGCCCGCGACGATCTCGGTGACTCGCTGACGAACCGCGTGGGCCGGAACGTGCGCCTCGCCGGCCGGATGTGAGCTCAAGACAACCACGCCTTGCCTTAATATCCTACCCAAGTCCTGCAGACATTTGAGACGGCAGCTGGTTGTGTCGGCGGCCGATCCGCGCGGACGTGAGATCGCTATACTCCTGTCGACCACCCTGTCGCCGGCCCCTGCAATCCTGCAATGAGGTTCGCCTCTGGCGCCCGCCTCGGCCCCTTCGAGATCCTGGCACCGCTCGGTGCCGGGGGGATGGGTGAAGTCTACCGTGCGCGCGATACGCGACTGGATCGAACCGTCGCCATCAAGCTGCTCCCGGGCGAGCTCGTGAACGCGCCAGGCCGCAGGGTCGAGCGGTTCCGCCACGAAGCCCGCGCCATCGCCCGCATCACGCATCCGAACATCTGCACGCTTCATGACGTCGGTGAAGACGGCTCGGCGATCTTCCTGGTGATGGAGTATGTCGACGGCGCGACCCTCGCACGGCGGCTGGAGGACGGTCCCTTGCCGCTGCCGGTCGCGTTGCGCATCGCCATCCAGATCGCCGACGCCCTGGACCACGCGCATCGGCACGGCGTCGTCCACCGGGATCTCAAGCCCGCCAACATCATGCTGACACGCGACAGCGTGAAGCTGCTCGACTTCGGCCTGGCCAAGTTGAAGGAGCGCGACGAGCAGGTGCCGATTGAGGCCACCACGAGCGAGCGGTTGACCGCGGCCGACACCATCGTGGGGACGGTTCCTTACATGGCGCCCGAGCAGATCGAAGGACATGACGTGGACGCGCGCACCGACATCTTCTCGTTCGGCGTCGTCCTGTACGAGATGGTGGGCGGGCGGCGGCCGTTCGCGGGCGACAGCCGCGCCTCGCTGATGGCGGCGATTGTCGCGGCGGACCCGCCGCCGCTGTCGTCGCTGCAGGCGCAGGCGCCGGCCTCCCTCGAGCGGCTGATCCTGCGCTGTCTGGCCAAGGACCCCGATGATCGATGGCAGACGACGCGCGACCTGGCGGCCGAGTTGCGGTGGATCGCGGAGGCGGGCTCGGGCGCAACGACGGCGGCGCCTGGCATCGCTCGCCGCTCGCGCCGCGGCGCTCTCTGGGGCGGAGTTGTCGGCGCTGCGCTGACCGCCGCCGTGTTGACGGCGGCGGCGCTGTCGATGTGGCCCAAACCGGTCGTCGCGGAATACCGCCAGGTGACGTTCCGCAAGGGTGTCGTGTCGTCCGCCCGATTTACACCCGATGGCCGGAACTTCGTCTACGGCGCGAGCTGGGAGGGTGAGCCGTATGCCGCATTCCTGGGCCGCCCGGAGAGCCCTGACGCGCGCGACCTCCAGTTGCCGGACGCGCGGATCCAGTCGATCTCCCGGGCCGGCGACATGGCCGTGCTCTTCGGCCCTCAGAACATCGAAAGGGCGTTCGGCCTCCGCACGCTGGCGCGCATTCCAATGGCTGGTGGGGCACGACGCGAAATGCTCACCGGAGTGGTGGCCGCCGATTGGATTCCCGGGACCGATGCGCTGGCCGTCGTCCGCGACCCCGGGGGCGGCCGTCCATGGACCGTCGAGTTTCCCGCCGGGACGACGATCCATGAAGCGCGTGCCGCGTGGTCGCTCCGTGTGTCGCCCGACGGAAACCATGTCGCGTTTTTCGAGGGCCCGCTGCTGTTCGACTCCGCGCCGGAGGCGATGATCACGGTGATCGACAAGGCCGGGCGCAAGTCGACCGCTCTCGAAGAACCTGACAGGCTACGGATTGGCCTGGGCGCCATCGGGAGCCGAGATCTGGTTCACGGCGACGCGTCCGGACCGGCATGCGCCGCAACTGCTTGCCGTCTCGCTCGCCGGCGTCGAGCGGACAGTGCACCGCGCGCCCGATTGGCTCGTGTTGCACGACATCTCGGCGGACGGCCGGGTGCTGCTGTCCCGCAACACCATTCGAATCACCATGGCTTGCAAACGACCACTCGATGCGCGTGAGCGCGACCTGACGTGGCTGATGGCATCCATGGTCAATGACCTCTCACCCGACGGCGAGAGCGTGATTTTCGTGGACCCGTTGGGCGGACGGACACCCTCGAACCCGACGCTCTTTCGCCGAAGCATGGATGGATCTCCGGCGGTTGCGCTTGGAGAGGGTCGCGCCGGCGCGTTGTCTCCCGACGGGAAATGGGTGCTCGCGGTGTCTGGTGAGAGTCTGGTCCTCTTGCCGACTGGTGCTGGCGCGATGGTCAGGCTCCCGAAGGGGGACGTCGTCCGCCTCGGAGCCGGACGGTGGCTCGGCGACTCGAAGCGCATCGTTTTCACGGGCGACCCTGGCGACGACAAGCCCAGAGGCTACCTCCAGGAGATTCCGGCCGGTGTGCCTCGTGCGATTACGCCGGTTGGAGTGTCGCTCTCTGCGAGGGCGGCCGTGCGCGACGACAACTCGATCCTCGGTCGCGTCTGGCGCGGCCTGGGCGCTCTTTCCGATTCACGGCGGCGTGGCCCAGCCCGTGACGGCGCTCAGAGCCGGGGATATCCCACTTCAATGGAGCGAGGATCGCCGATACCTGTATACGGTCGATAGCGTCCCGGGGCTCAGGCCGGCGGCCGTTGACGTCTTTCGCGTGGAGCTCCTGACCGGGAACCGGGTTCTGTGGAAAACGCTCTCGCCGTCCGACCCGGTGGGCGTCGAGGACATGAGAGGAACCGTCTCGATCACCCCGGACGGACAGTCGTATTGCTACTCCTACATGCGACGGCTCGGCGACCTGTTCGTGGTCACGGGGCTGAAGTGATGGTCAGACCGCCGATCAGGCCTCGAGGGTAAAGCGCGATGCGCGTGCGCTTCGGGACGTTCGTGCTCGACCAGGAGACTCGGGAGCTGCTCGGCGGGGACGCCCGTGTGCCCCTGTCGCCGAAGGCGTTCGACCTGCTGAGCATCCTCATCGACCACCGGCCGAAGGCCATGGCCAAAAGCGATTTGCAGGAACGGTTGTGGCCCACCAGTTTCGTCGTCGAGAAGAATCTCGCGAACCTCATCGGCGAGATTCGCGATGCCCTCGGCGAGGATCCGTCGAACCCCCAATTCATCCGCACCGTCCACCGCTTTGGCTACGCGTTTCGCGAGCCGCTGCCGCGCGCCCGGACCTCCGCCGCGAGCCGCGGCGGCGCGGTCTCCTTCATCGTGAAATGGGTGAACGGCCGCGTCACGCTCGACGAGGGTGCGCACGTGCTCGGCCGCGACCCCGACGCCGAGATCTTCCTGAACTCCCCCGGAGTCTCGCGGCGGCATGCGCTGATCACGATCGCGGCGGACCGGGCGGCGATCGAGGACCTCGGGAGCAAGAACGGGACGTTTGTCGGGGATGAGCGCGTGGACGGAGCCAGGTCGCTGGGCGATGGCGACATCATTCGGGTGGGCTCGGTGAAGCTGACAGTCAAGGTGCTTCAGACGCCGAGCTCCACCGAGACCATCCCGGATGGACGGCGAGAGACCTGACAGAAGCCTGACCAATTCCTGCGGAAAGCCTGCGACTTCGGCACACGCCGGAGCCTACCTTCAACTCCAGGGTCGCACAACGAGACGGAGCCTCATTCGTGCGACTGGAGGTGCCCTCATGTCACTCAGGCCCGCACTCTCGGTCGCGATCGCTTCGGCGATATTCGTGAGCCAGATGATCCTGCACACCGAGGCGCAAAGCGGCGTCGCGGCGAACGCGCAACACATCACCTTTGATTGCGATCCGGGACAGCTTCACGGCGCCGCCAGGCTCATCTGCCTGGCGCGGAGGTTCGAAGAGGGCCGCCGCCTCTTCGACGAGGAGACCTTCCAGGGCAACGGCCGGACGTGCGTCACGTGCCACAGTGTCAAGAACGGCACGTTCTCGCCCGCGGACGCGCGGAGGCGGCTGGCGACGGACCCCGACGATCCGCTGTTCGTGGGCGACGGGCTCGACGACGGCGTGCACGGCACTTCACGGATCACGAGGCACGCGACCGTCCGCGTCGAGATCCCTCTCCCCCCGCGCGTCCGGCTCGCCAACGATCCGACGGCGACGAGCGTCACGGTCCTTCGCGGTACGCCGACGACCCGCGATACGCCGTCGCTGCAGCCCGTCTTCATGTACGACGGCCGCGAGAGCACGCTCGAAGGCCAGGCGCTCGGGGCCGTTCGCGCGCACGCCCGGAACGGGGTCGAGCCCACGCCGCTCCAGCTTCAGCTCATTGCGGAGTTCCAGCGGACATCGCCGCGCTTCTTCTCGTCGCTGCCGCTCTTCCTCTTCGCCCATGGAGGGCCGGCGCCACGGCTTCCGAAAGGTGTCACGGCCTCGGAGAAGCGCGGCCGGGCGATGTTCGACAACGTGCCCATCACCCCGGGCTCCACCAGGGGCCTTTGCGCCATGTGCCACAGCGGGCCGATGCTCGACGTGTCCAACGAGTTCAATATCTTCCTGCCGATCCCCGGCCTGCGGTTCTTCGGCGTCAGCGTGTCGGAGCGCAACAAGCTCAACCTTCCGACACACACATTCATCATCGACGGTACCGACACCCTCGTCACGCCCGATCCGGGTCATTGTCTGACGGACCCGCTGGATCCGGACGAGTTTCCGCCGGACCTCTTTGGTCCGGGTGGGCCGCTTCCCCTCATCATTGCCTGCAACCTGTTCAAGACGCCGTCACTCTGGGGGATCAGGCACACGGCGCCGTATTTCCACGACAACTCGTCGAAGACGCTCGAAGAGGTGGCGGAACAATACACGTTCATGTTCAGGAGGGAAGCGGGGATCATCCTCACGCCCCAGGACGAGGCCGACATCGTCGCGTTCCTGAAGCTTCTGTGAGCGCGGATCGCCGATCGAATCAGAACGGGTTCGTGAGCGCGCGGCGGATCCGCTCGCCGTAGGTGCACCCCGATTGGAGGCGGTGTCCCGACTAGAGCTCGATCACGGACCTAATTCTGTTCCGCGTGCCGCCCCGACGCAGTCTTATTCAGGTGAGCCGTAATCGGGCTTTCGTGCCACGGGGGTAGCACGACTGGTTGTGTTGCTCGGCGCGCTCCTCGAGAAGCGGCCGTTCAGGCAACCGAACGCTGGCATGTTGCGCCCGTTTTCGAAGATTCGCCGGCCAGGGTCGGCCGGGGTCTTTCAAAGGAATGAGGGCGCACCATGCAGCTTCGCCGGGCATCTTTCCGTCGATTTCGGTCCTTCAGAAAAACAGGTTTGCTGTCGGCTGCGGCGCTGCTGTGTGCGGCGTCGCTGACGACTGGACTCGCCGCCGCAGGGAGCTTCGGGAAGCCCGCGGCTCCCATGGGGTTTCAGACCACGGGCGTTCTCTCGCTGACGCTCAGCCCGTCGACGATTGCCGGCGGCAGCGGCGGCTCCTCGACCGCCACCGTCACGCTCAACGGGCCGGCGCCGGCCGGGGGCGCGGTCGTGACCCTGGCCAGCTCGAATATCGAGCTGGCCGCCACGCTGCCGAGCATCAGGGTACCGGCAGGCGCCAGCAGCGCGACCTTTACCGTCGCGACCAACGCGAACTACCGCGCCTATAGCGGGCTTGCCTTCAGCGCCGTCATTTCCGCGAGCCATCTCGGTTCAACGCGAAGTGCCACATTGCAGGTCACGGCGCAACCCGAGCCTCCGGATTTTACGAGCGGCTCACAGGGGGGCGCCAACACGCAGTGGAGCGGGTCGATGTGCGGTGGCATCGCGCCCATCGGTGGGAGGCAGGGCATTCTCTACCGGTGTTCTCCGGCCAGCGGGACCGGTTTCGGCACCTGCACCTTTCAGCAGGAATGCAGCCTCGGCTGCCGGCGAGTGCCGCCGAACGGTGGAACGTTCAACGATTTCTGCGCGACCAGCGGTCCGAACTCGGTCGCCATCAGCCGCAACTACATCGTCAGCGGCGACCGTGTGCCCGCCTCGATAGTCGCAGAGGCTCCGGCAGGGCAGGCCCAGGATCGGGAACAGGGCGTTCCGAGTGTCATCGACCCGAACTTCAACGCGACCTATTTTCCCCACGCCGGAGGCATTGGCTTTCCAACCGGGGCCACCAGCGTCAGCTTCGATGTCGCGACGTCCTATGTCCCTGCGATTCAATTCGCCGACGTCTTCGGATTCTGGTTCAACGCCTCTATCCCTCCGTTCCTGATCACGAACGGGCGGGCCGGACATGCCTGGCTCGTCATGTTGCCTCCCGACCCGCCGCCGGCAGTCGCGATACCGACGCTCGGCGACTTCCAGATCACGGGCCTCAATCCGGTCATCGGGGGAGAGAGCACGATCGGGCAGATTGACGTCAGCGGCCTGTCTCGCGTTGGCGGACCGACCATCACGTTGACGAGCAGCCATCCCGCCATCGTGCCATCGACCAGCATCGTCGCCCCTGCGACCGAGAACTTCCTTGGATTCCAGGTGCCGATCGCGACGGAGGCGCCCGCGGTGGATACCAACGTCACGATCACCGCCACGGACGGCCGCTACAAGTTCAGCTCGGTCCTGACCGTGCTGACGCCGCCGCCGGCGCCGGTGCTCGCCGGCGTGTCGGTCAACCCGAGCAGCGTGGTTGGCGGCAATTCCGCAACCGGGACCGTGACCTTGAGCGCCCCGCAAAGTGGTGCGACAGTCGTTGCGCTTTCGGCCGCCGCACCGCCGACCATCGCAACGATGCCTGCCAGCGTGACCGTGCCGGCCGGCGCCACCAGCGCGAGCTTCACCGTGAACACCTCGCCGGTGACTTCGCAGTTCAACATGAACATCTTCGCGGATCTGGCCGGCAGCCCCGGGAGGCAGACGCTCCTGCTGATCAGGCCGGGCGGGCCGGCGCCGCCGACGGTTTCGGCGCTGTCGCTCAACCCCACCAGCGTGGTCGGCGGGAATTTCTCGACCGGGACGGTGACCCTGAGCGCCTCCGCTCCGAGCGGCGGCGTATCCGTGCTGCTCTCCAGCAGTGCCACCGCGGCCGTCGTGGATCCCAGCGTCAACGTGCCGGCGGGCGCTAAGACCGCCACGTTCAGGATCGACACCAGAAGCACCGTCACCACGACGACGACGGCCACTATCTCCGCGTCGCTTGGCGGCACGACGCGCAACGCGTCGCTGACCGTCACTCCGCCGCCACCGCCGCCTCCCGGGGTGACGCTGACGTCATTCACCGTCAGCCCGGCCACCGTCACCGGCGGGACTCCGTCGACCGGCACCGTCCGGCTGTCGGCGCCTGCCCCGTCCGGCGGTGTCGTCGTCAGCCTGGGGAGCAACCTGCCGGGGTCGGCCCGCGTGCCCCCGAGTGTCGTCGTCGCCGCCGGCGCCACGAGCGCCAGCTTCACGGTGACGACGTTCAATGTCGGACCGACCACCGTCCAGCTGAACGCGTTGCTGGGAGACGTGATCCTGTTCACGGCGATCACCGTGAATCCGGCCGGCCAGACCGCGACGTTGTCGGTGAACGCGACGGGCAGAAGCGGTCACCGCGTGACGTCGAGCCCGGCCGGGATCGATGTGGCCGTCGGGAGTACCGGCTCGGCGTCGTTCAACGTCGGAACGTCGATCACGCTCAGGGTGTCGGGCGGCCGCGAAGCGATCTGGTCCGGCGCCTGTTCGAGCGGAGGTAAGAAGAGGTCGACGTGCACGTTCCGGTTGAACGGCAACGCGGCGGTGACCGCCAACGTGCGCTGACGCGTTGGGGGGTCAGGTCTTGAGAACGATGACGACGACAGTTCGCGGGTCACGGCTCTGACCCCCACGTCCCGCGGGCCACGGCTGCTGACCCCCACGTCCGGCGGGCCAGGGCTGCCGCCGGTCACCTCACTTGTTGTTGAGTATCGACAGGGCCTGATCGAACGCCTGCTTGAGGATCACGAGCTCCGCGACCTCGATTGACGTGACCACCGGATCGATCAGTCCGGTGGAGAGAAAAGCCCTGGGAATCCGGGCTGACTGGCGGATGGCGAGGCGGAAGCCTCCCGCGCTGGTAAATGACAACTCCGTGGCCTGACGGTCGTCCTGCCCCGTCCATTTCGCGGCCAGGTCCGCCATCGAGGTCAGCGCGCGCGAGAGCTTCGTGACCTCTTCGATATCGAGAAAACTCGTGCCCTCCTGCCGGCTGCGGTTCTCGTTGTCCCGGACCTGGACGCGAACGCCCCGGAGGCGCCTTGGCGGATCGACCGCCTCGACGACCACGGCGTCGATCCTCATGCTCGGACCGAAGCGCATATCGATTCGATAGTAGTCGGTCACGATCACCACGTTGGGCGTGGCGAGGAGGGCTTCGATTCTCGTCGGAATGATCGGTTCGACCGCCAGCGCGAGACCGCGCTGCACGGCTGGCTGCGCGCGCACGAGGGCGGGCCGGCTCGCCACGAGGGTCAGTGGAAGAGCCACGAACGTGAACACCTCAACGAACACGGCGCGCATGTACGACTCCCTCGTGCAGCCACTGGCATGGCGACCGGGATTGTACTGCGCGGCCCCGATCGAATAGAGGTCCGGCGCGTTCCTGGTTGCCCCGCTCAGTAGACGATGCGCAACCCGCGGGGGTTGGCGTTTCAGATCTCAGCGCGTGTCCGGTTCCGGGCCCGCTCCCGCGTAATTGAAGGATGAACAGGCGCCGGTGTCTGCTACCTCCGGAGGTTACGTCGTGCGAACCATTCTGCTGCCCGCCCTTGTCGTCATCGCCGGTCTGACCTCGGGCGTCCCTGACCGCGTGCGCGCTCTCGAGAGCACGTCCGGGTCCCGCGGCGCGTCCTCGGCGTCCGCGCAGAACCATGACGAGTGGATATTTCCGGGCGAATACGAAAGCCATGAAGCGATGTGGATGCTGTGGCCGACCTACGAGAACAAGGCCGGCTTCCCCTCCACCGACGTCGTCAGCGACCTGGTTGAGGCGATGAAGAATCACACCCGCGTGAATCTCGCCGGGCGTTCGACATCATCTCCAGGGAAACGACGGCGTCCGGCCAGCGCATTCGCGTCGTCCGCATCCCGACACCGGTCCTGACGTTCGACCTCACCGGACCAGGCGACGGCATCTACGATTACTTCGCGGCCTACGACCGGTGGGAGGACGGCTCGGCTGCGCCGCCGAAGATGCTCGGGCTGTGGGCGTCGAGCTATGTCAACTACGTCCCCACGAACGATCTCGTCATCGTCTCGAAGTTCTGGAAGCCGGGACGTGCGCGCGAGATCAAGCGGCGAAGGCGAGATCGGATGGGTCGAGCTGAACGCGATCGAGAGCGCGGGCGAGAAATGTCCGGGGATCTCCGCGGGGAACTGAGGCGCGATGAGACGGTCGATGGTCGGCTAACCACCAGGCCTCACCTGCGGCCGCCGCTTTTGCGCGGCCGTCAGGTGAAGCGCCTGGGGTCGTGACCCCACGGCTCAAAAGTTGTCCTTGCGGACGTGCTCGCGGATGAGTTCCTTCAGCCGCTCGATGGTCTGGATCTCCATCTGCTTGCTCTCCTCCCAGAACCGCTGGAGTTCGGGGAATTTTTCGGCATTCTCGATGTATTGGTCGTACCGCCAAACGGCGTCGAGACGCTTGCTCAGGTCGTGGATCATGTCGTGGTCGTGATCCCGGATCGCCGCGGTCTTGCCAACGAGATCGTCCTTCTGAATGTCCTTCTCGCTCATGGCGCATCTCCTTGCCTGCGTGAAAATTACGTGTCAGGCGATCGACCGAACGACGTTGAAGAGCTTGCGCGAAATGTTGTCGGCTCCTCGATCGATGCGCAAGAGCATGCAGGTTTGCCGCCAACGGCGACGGGGCGCGCGCCGCGGCGCATGAGCCGGATCGCGGCGGATCTTCGAATAGGAATTACGAGGCTCAGCCGCCGCCGATTGTCGGGGTTCGCGGCCGCATCTGGCAATTACGTGACGATCGGAAAACTCAGCCCTTCTCTCGCGTCACGCGATGGCGATGCACAGGCCGTCGTCGACCTCCAACGAATCAACGTACTCAATGTGCAGCACCCTGCGCGGATGATCCGCTTCCGCTTTGGACGACGCGTGCACGATGAGCGGACGCATGGCGACGATACCGCCTGAAGGCACGAGACAATCAACGGGCGGAATCTCCCGGACGAGACGTTCGGTGTCGGCCTCCGACAGCACACCGAGCGCATGCGTTTCCGGAAGCACACGCAGTGGCCCGTTGTCCTCCAGCGAATCGTCGAAGTGCAGCCGAAGAGCCACGACGCGAGACAGCGCCGTCGCCGGCGCATGCGCATACGAGATCCCCGCCTTGGTCGACCACGGACCCCACCCAGGCGCGTCGCGGCGTTCCAGCAACGGCAATGCGGTGTCCTGATGCCACGGCACGAGCCAGTTTCGCGCGGAGGATTTGTCGAAGAGAGTCGCCCGGAACGGCACGGCGGACGATCCGAGGAATCCGCGCGCGATCAGCACCAGACGCGGATCGTTCGCAACGTCAGAAACGGCGGGGTGTTTCATCAGATGACGAGCACCGGCCCGGCTTCGGGTCAGCTGCGACGCCTCGAGCACCCGGAGGAGGTCGGCGGTCTCTGATAACGCGAGGACGGCGTTCACGATCCGAAAACCCTGGTGGTTGCCGTCCGGAGTCGCCGCCATGTCTGATGCTAAACGGTTTTCCGGAGCGCTCGGACCTCGGCCGCTTCCAAGAGCCTCATCGCACATGCCTCAGGTCCCCGACTCAGTGGACCGGTGCGCGTCAGTTGCGGCGAATGGGCCCCATAATAACCGCATAATATGCGGTGATTAACTGGCCAGGCGCCAACCCAGGCTATAATCACCGCTAGAGTTGCGGCGAATGCCTGATCTATATACATGAGCTCGACGATTGGCCACACCTCGTCTGGAACCACGAGACGCTGGCCGCCACCTTGGCGAGCGCCAGGCACAAGCAAGGGCGCCTGCTCGGGCAGATGGAGGCGCTCGGCTTCAAGGTGAAGGAGGAGGCCGTTCTTCGGACGCTCACGGACGATGTCCTCAAGAGCAGCGAGATCGAAGGCGAGAAGCTCGACGCAGAACAGGTCCGCTCGTCGGTCGCGCGCCACCTCGGAATGGACATCGGCGGCTTGAAGCCCGCCGACCGCACCGTCGAAGGCGTGGTGGAAATGATGCTGGATGCCACGCAGCGGTACGACCAGCCGCTGACCGCTGAACGGCTGTTTGGGTGGCACGCGGCGCTCTTTCCGACCACGCGCAGCGGGATGCACCCGATCACGGTCGGCGCGTGGCGCTACGACCGCTCGGCGCCGATGCAGGTCGTGTCCGGTCCGGTCGGCCGCGAGCGGGTGCATTTCGAAGCACCGACAGCGGCACGGCTCGACGAAGAGATGCGTCGCTTCCTCGAGTGGTTCAACAGCGACGCGACAACCGAACCGGTGCTGAAGGCTGCACAGGCGCACCTCTGGTTCGTGACGATTCACCCGTTCGACGATGGCAACGGCCGGATCGCGCGGGCGATCGCCGACATGACCTTGGCGCGATCGGAGGAGAGCACGCAGCGGTTCTACAGCATGTCGGCGCAGATCCGCCTCAAACGCAGCGATTACTACCGCATTCTCGAGCAGACCCAACAGGCGTCGATGGACATCACGCCGTGGATGGAGTGGTTTCTCGCCTGCCTCACACAGGCGATCGAGGGCGCGCACGGCGCGTTGGCCGGCGTGATCGCCAAGGCGCGCCACTGGGAGAAGCTGCGCGACGTGCCGCTGAACGATCGTCAGCGGCTGGTGATCAACCGGCTGCTCGACGGCTTCGAAGGCAAGCTGACGACGTCGAAGTGGGCGGCGCTGACGAAGAGCTCGCAGGACACGGCGCTGCGGGACATCCAGCAGCTGGTCGAGCGCGGTGTGTTAATCCGCAATCCGGCGGGCGGGCGGAGCACCAGCTACGCTCTCGCCGGGATCTAGCAGCCGGTGGTGAAGGCCGGGCGGTGTCCGATGCCCTGGCGTCCGGTTCGTGCAACCGCGGAACGCCACACCTTGTCTCAAGGACATGGAGACGGACATGGGACACACGATCGGGGATGGCATCATCGTCGCCGCGCTCGCCGCGGCAGTCGTGGCGTATCTCTACTTCAGGCACATCGAGCGGCAGCGTCGCCTCGAGATCGTCCACCAGGAGCGCCTGGCGGCCATGGAGAAGGGCATTCCGCTGCCGGAGCTCCCGCTCGATCCGCCAAAGGTCCCGGCGCCGCCGGATCCGCGGGCGCCGCTGATTCATGGCATCGTCTGGTTGGCCCTGGGCTTCGGTGCGATGCTGGCCCTGCGATTGATCCCGAATGCCCCGGTGCTCTGGCCGCTGCCGCTGCCGATGGCGTTCCTCGGCATCGGGTTGATCCTGTACTACGCCCTTGCCAACGCGCGCGCGCGCTGAGCCCGCCTCGATTGCGGATCGGGCTGACGAGTGGCTCGTCGAGAGGTGCCGCGAGTCGGCGGACGATGCCGCCTTCGCGGAGCTCGTAAGGCGGTATCGCGGACCGGTGTTTCGTCTGGCCGTGTCCATTCTCGGCCAGGAGTTCGCGCCGGAAGCCGAAGACGTCGCCCAGGACGTGATGCTCCGCGTGCATCATTCTCTACGCTCGTTCCGAGGCGAGGCCAGGTTCAGTTCGTGGATATATCGCATCGCGTTCAACCAGGCGCTCAACGTCAAAGCGCGCGTGCGCTATCGAGCACCTCACGTGAGCGATCAGGCGCTCGCCACGACACCGTCGCAGGATCGCGGTCCGCACGATCAGTTGCACGACGAGCGGCGCCAGCGGGCTGTCCTGGCGTGCGTCGGCGAGCTTCCCGAGGTGTATCAGTCGGCGTTGCGCCTGCACTATTGGCTGGGTGCCAGCATGAGCGACATCGCGGTGATGCTCGATGCGCCGGAGAACACCGTGAAGTCATACCTCCACCGTGCCAGACGGCTGCTGCACGTAATGCTTGCCGAGCGAGGTTTCGATGCACGATGACGACGTGATGGACCGGCTGTTGAAAGACGTAATGGCGGCGGATGCGCCGCAGCTCTCGCCCGCATTCGACGCCCGAATCATGCGTCGCGTGCGGCCGCGCCGCCTGACGCCGATGGGCCGCGCGGTGATCGCGATCTATGTCGTGGTGGCGTTGGCTGCGGCGGTGTGGTTGATGCGGGACGTGCGCATCGAGTGGATCGTCGCCGCTCTCGTGATCGGTGTGCCGGTCGCCGCGGGTGCAAGTACCTATGGGCGGCGTCTCGCAGTCGGGCACTGATGCGATTGCCCGAGGCGCTTTCAAATTCCCGAACTTACCGCGTCTCTTTTTTCGTCGGCGCTGTCGCCGGTGCGATGAACTGCACGTAGCCGAAGCGCTCCGGGTCGTGGAATCCACGTTCGGGGCGCGTGACCGACCAGGCCGAGTACCTCGTCGCTGGCCCGCAGCTTCTCCATCTCTGCACCGATCGTCTGCTTCTGTGCGCCGGTCGCTTTGTCGGCGTCCGCGGCAAGCTTTGCGATTTGGTCAGCCTTTGCGGGACCTCCAGGGCGCTTGATCCGGTACAGCCCGGCACGCCATTGGTCACCAGGTTGGGGGGCTGCTGTCACACCCGCCGCCGCGAGCGATGTCCAGGGGATCGCGATCTCGGCGATCCAGCCGGCCGGATGGCGGCTCACGGCGCTCTGCAGTCCCGCGATGGTCCACTCGATGGCCGTCTTGCCGCCGGCGCGCGGTTGCGGAATCAGCAGGTCGACGACGACGTTGTGGGGACTGACTTCGAGCTCGGCGTAGTTGCGGCCGTCGCCGTCGGGATCGAGAAATACCTCAACAACTTCCTCCTCCCAGAGCCGTGCGTCCCGGCTCTTCAGCCGGCCCCAGGGTTCCGCGTCGGTGCTGGCGAACGCGACATACAGGTTCGCCTCATCCCACGCCATCGCCGCCTCGGTGGGGAACGCGGGACGACGAGATGGATCGTGAATCAGGCGGATCTCGCCGATGCGCGGCGAGAGCATCCACGTGGCCTCGTCCAGCTTCCCATCGATCCGAATGGCGTCCACCGCGTGCCGGGCCCCGTAGACCGGCAGCCGCACGGGCTGTGCGTTGCCGGCATGCACAATGGCGAGCAGCAGAACGGCTGCAAGTACGAACCTCATCCGAGCGTACCTCCTGGTTCAGGACCGCGGCGCGTGAGCCGGATCGCGGCGGATCCTCGCATTATGAACAACAAGGAGGTGATGTGCGAGGGATGACGGCGGTCGTATGCCTGCTCTTCGTGCTCGTTCCGCGCGTGGTGGCCGCCCAGCCGCCAGTGGGTGAACAGGCGCCGCGGACGCCCGACGACAATTGGCCGCGGCGGCTGAGCGTGCATCTTGCGGCGGGTGCCGCGATCCCGAGCGGCAACGACGGCCCGGGGAACGTTCAGTCCGTGTCGATTGGATACTCCCCAACGCCGAAGCTGACCGTCCTGGTGAACGGTGGGCGAGCCATCAAGCTCGCACGGGTACGGCAATTCCCGGGCGGATTCTACCGCGAGCCCGGCGGCACGCTGCAGTTCGTCAGCGGCGAGGTGCGCTTCGCGCTGCGATCCGGCGAGCGCGTCTCTCCGTATGCGCTGGCCGGCGCGGGCTTGGGCGTGTGGCGTCGGACCGAAGCCATTGTCGAGCCCCTCACGAACCCCGCACACGTGGTGTTCGCCGGTGGCGGCCTCGTTGTGCCGCTGGGTCCGCACCTGCGCGTGTCCGGTGACGTGGGGTTCCTCCTGCTCATCGAGCGAGACGTGCCCCACATATTCCTGCCGGTCCGCGCGGGCCTCGCCTGGCGTTTCTGAGGATCGCAGCTTTCGTCCAACTCAAAATTCAGCGTTTCTTCATCGTTCTTTCACGACTTCCGGGCCGATGAGTGCGTAGTCTCGCGCGCATGGCACCGCCAATCATGTTCTCGAAACGAGTCCTGATGGCCGCAGCGATGACGCTCGGAATCGTCACCGGCAACGCTCGCAACCGCCGCCGGTTACGCACCTCAATCCAAGTACCCTTCGGGTAACAGTGTCCGACTTCGTGCTGAATGTGCGTTTTGTTTTGATGGCGCGTTGATCTCCATGCGCCGTTGACGTGGGTCCGCCAGACGACTGACTCGAACCCCTTGTAGAAGCTCGACATCCACGTGCGGCTTCCCGTCAACCCCACTAGTGGAGGCCAGAATGACACGCCGGTCCCCGATTCGGGTCGTGTTTGCTGCCGCGTTCTCCTTCGTCATCTCCGCAACCTTCTCCGCCCAGTCTCGACAGCCCGCTTCCGCGCCGGCCGCGCCCAGAGCCGCCAGGCAGATCGAGGGTGAGCTGCTGGTCAAATTCAGGCGCGGCACGCTCACCGCCCAGCGGTCGGTGGCGCATGGCCGGGCCGGGGCACGGCGCCTCCGGGCCTTCAACGTCGTCCCGGGTCTGGAGCAGGTGCGATTGCCCGAGGGGGTCACCGTCAAGGACGCGATCGCCCGGTATCGGGCCCATCCCGACGTCGTGTACGCCGAGCCGAACTACATCGTGCACGCGCTCCAGGATGCGCAGGCGACGCCGAACGACCCGCAGTTCGGCACCTTGTGGGGCCTGCACAACACCGGACAGTCCGGCGGCACTCCGGACGCGGACATCGATGCGCCGGAGGCGTGGAACATCACGACCGGGTCGAGCGACGTCGTCGTGGCCGTCATCGACACCGGCACCGACTACACGCATCCGGATCTGGCCGCGAACATGTTCCAGAACACCGCCGATTGCAACGCCAACGGCGTCGACGACGACGGCAACGGTTATATCGACGATTGCTACGGCATCGATGCCCTGAACAACGACTCCGACCCGATGGACGACAACCGCCACGGGACGCACACCGCCGGGACGATTGGCGCGTTCGGCAACAACGGCCTCGGCGTCGCCGGCGTGAACTGGAACGTGAGGCTCATGCCGTGCAAGTTTCTGGGCGCGAACGGTTCAGGGCCTATAACCGCCGCGATCGCCTGCCTCGAGTACGTCAAGACGATGAAGGACCGCGGCGTGAACATCGTCGCCACGAACAACAGTTGGGGCGGCGGCGCCTATTCCCAGGCGCTCTACGACGCCATCGACGCGCAGCGGCAGCGGGGGATTCTGTTCATCGCGTCGGCAGGCAACGCGGCGCTCGACAACGACACCAACGCGGTCTATCCGGCAAACTACCCCCTGCCCAACGTCATCTCCGTGGCGGCGACCACCCGAAGCGACAGCCTGGCGTCGTTCTCGGATTACGGCAGGCGATCGGTACACATCGGTGCACCGGGAGAGGACATCCTGAGCACCACGCCGAACAACACCTACACCGCGCTCAGCGGGACGTCGATGGCGGCGCCGCACGTGAGCGGGGTCGCGGCGCTGCTCAAAGCGCACGATCCCTCGCGCGACTGGCGTGCCATCAGGAACCTGATCCTCGCCGGAGGCGACACGATTCCGGCGCTCGCGAACACGATCACCGGCAAGCGCCTGAACGCGCACGGCGCGCTGACGTGCTCGAATTCGATCGTCACGTCGCGTCTGCTCCCGGTACACTCGTTCGTTTCGGCCACCCCCAACATTCCCATTCCACTGGCGGCGCTCAACATCAACTGCGCGAACCCGAACGGGCCGGTCAGCGTCACGGTCAGCCCGGGCGGGGCGACGATCACACTCGCCGACGACGGGAGCCCGGGCGACCAGGCGGCGGACGACGGCATCTATACGGGCCTGTTCACGCCAATCGAGCCGCAGCCCTACACGCTGACGTTCTCGACCGGCGACGTGGTCACGGTCGCGTTTCCGGCGGACTACAACGTCGTCCCGACGGCGTACAACTACCGAACGATTACCGGCACCAACCTCAACCTGTTCGCCGACGCGACGGCGGAGATCACGCCGCCATTCCCGCTGCTCTTCGGCGGCATCGAACTGCCGGCACTCCACGTCGGCAGCAACGGCGTCCTCGGCATCGGCGGCGCGGTCACCAGCTATTTCAATGTGCCGTTGCCCGCACCCTTGTTGTCGGCGATGGTGGCGCCGTTCTGGGACGACCTCTCGCCGAGCGGTTCGCAGAACGTCTACTGGGACGTGGTCGGCACGGCACCGAATCGCGAGCTGGTGGTCGAATGGCGCGACGTAGCGGCCCGCGGTTGTCCGGCAGGCGGAACCCTGAAGTTCCAGACCGTGTTCTTCGAGGGGACGGGCGACATCCTGTTCAACTACGCCGACACGGTCGTCGGCGGAGCGTGCGCGGCAGCCGACCACGGCGCACAGGCGACCGTTGGCGTGCAGGTGGCGCCCGGTCGCGCCAGGCAAGTCGGCTTTTTGACCGGCGTGCTCTTCGACCAGACTTCCCTGCTCTGGACGAACCAGCCGGTGTCGACAGAATCCGGTCCTGAGCATCGTCCCGACGGCGATTGATTTCGGAGCGGTCCTCGTCGGCGGCGCCGCCGATCGAACGTTCACCGTTCAGAACATCGGCGGCGGCGTGCTGACCGGCACTGCGACGGCCGCCGCGCCGTTCAGCATCGTCTCGGGCGGCACGTTCAGTCTCGGTTCGCTGACCAGCCAGTCGCTCGTCGTGCGATTCCGGCCGGCCGGCGGCGGGCCGGCGAACGGCACCGTGAGCGTCACCTCGAACGCCTCGAACGCGTTCGCGCCCGTCACCGGCACGGGAGTCACCACGGGCCTGTCAATCGTCTCCGGTCCCGACTTCGGCACGTCGAGCATCGGACTGGTCGAAATACCGCTCGTCGCGACCGGCGGCAGCGGCCCGGTACGCATGGTCGGTCGTGGACGGCTCGCTGCCGCCGGGGATTGCGCTCCGTACCGACAATCCATCGTCGTTCCCCGCCACCGCAAGCGCGGGGCTCGTGGGCGTGGCGACAATGCCGGGGACGTACACATTCACGCTCGGCGTGACGAGCGGTACGCAGACAACCGAGCGAGCCTGCACGCTCCGGGTCACCGCGCTGACGGTGAAGGAGGGGAATCAGTTGAACTACCTGCCCGAAGCGTTCGCCGGCTCGGCGTACGCGCACACGTTGACGGCGCTCGATGCTGCCGGACCCGTGTCGTGGAACGCCACAGCCGCGCTGCCGGCCGGTTTGGCGCTCGCCCCGAACGGGTTGCTGGCCGGCACGCCGGCGGCGGCAGGGACCTTTTTCATCAATCTCCGCGTCACCGACGGCGTCGACACGGTGTTCCGAAGCATGACGCTGCGGGTGAGCGCGATGAACATCATCACCGGGAGCGTCGACGGTGTGTTGCCCAACGCGACGCAAGGCCAGGCGTACTCGGCCACGCTCACGGCGGCCGGCGGCACGCCGCCGTACACGTTCAGCGGCTTCGCGCCGGCCGGTCTCTCGTTGAGTCCGTCCGGCACGATCTCGGGGACGCTGTCGACGTCCGCGTCGCCGGGACCATCGCCGGTCTCCGTGACGGTGACCGACAGCCGCGGCGCCTCGTCCACCAGGACGCTGTCGCTCGACGTGGTCGGCGCGACCGCGGCGCTGCCGTCGATCGACCTGTCGACCTACAACAATCTCGAGGACTGCACGATCGGCGTGAGATGCAGCCGCGGAATCGCCGTGCGGCGCGGCGGTACGGCGCCGTTCACGTGGACGGCGACCGGCTTGCCGCCGGGCGTGTCGATCCGCTCCTCGACCGGCGCATCGACCACGATTGTCTCGCTGGGGCCGGGGTTTGGAAACTTGCTCATCGCGGGTGACGGCGAGCTGTGGGGTGTCCCTACAGCGACCGGCGTCTACAACGTGACGCTGACGGTCACGGATGCGACGGGCGTGTCGGCCACCCAGATCTATCCGCTGAAGGTGACGGAACTCCTGCAACCGGGCCCGCTCGTCAGTCCCACGTTCAACGCCGCCTACTCCCAGATCATTCGCGTCGTCGGCGGCCGACAGCCGTATACCGCGGCGAAAGTCTCAGGTGAGTTGCCAGTCGGCGTCACCCTCGACCCGAGCACGTTGCTGCTCAGCGGTACGCCGGTCGAGAACGGCTTTTTCAATCCGGTGTTTGCCTTCACCGATGCCAACAACGAGACGTACCGCGCGCCCGAGAGCTTCTTCATTACCGGCGGCGGTTCCACCATCAGCATCGGCAACAACCGCAATCTCGGGAGCGTCGCGATCGGATTGCCGTATTCGAATCAGCTCTCCGCGTGCTGTGCGGCGTCGCTCGCGTGGTCGGTCGTGGACGGCACGCTCCCACCCGGACTGTCTTTCTCGGCCAGTGGACGCCTGAGCGGCGCCGCGACGACACCGGGCACGTACACCTTCCTGATCAGGGCGGCCGATGCGACCAACGGCGCGAACTACGGGCAGCGGCAATTCACGCTGCGCGTCGTCACCGGGCCGGTGCTCGTGATGGTGACCGCGGCGGCGTTGCCGTTCGGGAACATGTGCGGCGCGTACGCGAAGCAGCTCGAGGCCGCGGGCGGCAGCAGCCCGCTCACGTGGACGCTGGCCTTCGGCAGTTACCTGCCGCCGGGACTCACGCTCGCGTCGAACGGCCTGCTCAGCGGAACGGCCACTGGAAGCGGTCAGTACAGTTTCACCGTGATCGTGACCGATAGCGTCGGACAGACCGCCACGCGCCTGTTCAGCGTCGCCATCTATCCTGGATGCGGCGCTCCGCCGCCGGCTCAGCTGCAGGGGCCGAACTTCGGGACCGCCAGCATCGGCGCGATCGAGATCCCGTTGCGCGCGTCGGGGGGCACCGGCGTCTACGTCTGGAGCATCGTGGCGGGCGCGCTGCCGCCGGGCATTTCGCTCCGCACGGACAACCCGCCGTCTTTTCCCGCGGGCGCGAGCGCGGGTCTGGTTGGCGTCGCCACGACACCGGGCACCTACGACTTCACGCTGCGCGTGACGAGCGGGACGGCCGCGGCCGATCGAGCCTGCACGCTCAAGGTGACCGGGCTGACGGTGAAGGACGGCAATCACGGCAACTACTTGCCCGAAGCGTTCGCCGGCTCGGCGTATGCGCACACGCTGACGGCCCTCAATGCCGCCGGACCGGTGACGTGGAGCGCTCCGAGCGGCCTGCCGCCGGGCGTGACGCTCAGCGCGGAGGGCGTGTTGGCGGGTACGCCGACGACCGCCGGATCCTACACCGCCCTGTTCAGCGCGACCGACGGCGTGGACACGGCATCGAAAGCCCTGACGCTGCGGGTGAGCGCGTTGAACATCATCACCGGCGGCGTCGAAGGCGTGTTGCCCAACGCGACGAAAGGCGTGGCGTACTCCGCGACGCTGACGGCGACTGGCGGCACGCCGCCGTACACGTTCAGCGGCATTCCGCCGACCGGTCTTTCGTTGAGCCCGTCCGGCGCGATTTCGGGGACCGTCGCCGCGTTCGTCACGTCGGGACCGGCGCCGTTCTTCGTCACGGTGACCGACAGCCGCGGCGTCTCGTCCAGCAGGTCGCTGTCGATTGACGTGATCGGCGTGCCGGTGGCGCTGCCGTCGATCGACCTGTCGACCTACAACAGTCTCGACGATTGCACGATCGGCGTGAGATGCAGCCGCGGAATCGGCGTGCGGCGCGGCGGCACGTCGCCGTTCACGTGGACGGCGACCGGCCTGCCGCCTGGCATGTCCATCCGGTCCAGCACCGGCGCGTCGACCGTGCTGGTTTCGTCGGCGCCGGGATGGTCGTCGTTGCTGACCGCGGGTGACGGCGAGCTGTGGGGCGTGCCCACGGCGACCGGCCTCTTCAACGCGATCGTGACGGTGACCGATGCGGCAGGGGCATCAGCGACGCAGATCTATCCGCTGAGGGTGTCGGGCCTCCTGCAATCGAGCTCGCTCGTCAGCCCCACGTTCAACGCCGCCTACTCCCAGACGATCCGCGTCATCGGCGGCGCGCTGCCGTACACGGGGGTGAAAGTGGCGGGTGAGTTGCCAGCGGGCCTGACGTTCAACCCGGCCACGTTGCTGCTGAGCGGCACGCCGGTCGAGAACGGCTTCTTCACCGCGCAGTTTGCGTTCACCGACGCGAACAACGAGACCTACCGCGTGACCGAGAATCTCAATGTTACCGGCGGCGGTTCGACGATCACGATCGGCACCAACCGCGATCTTGGGAACGTCGCGATCGGCTCGCCGTATTCGACGCAGCTCTTCGCGTGCTGTGCGGGGTCCTACACGTATTCGATCGTGAACGGGACGCTGCCGCCGGGCCTCTCTCTCGCCGCCGGCGGACTGCTGAGCGGCATGCCGGCCACAGCGGGCTTGTACACGTTCCTTGTCCGAGCGGCCGACGCGGCGAACGCCGCGAACTACGGGCAGCGGCAATTCACGCTGCGTGTCGTCAGCGGCCCTCTGTTGAGGATCACGACCACGTCGTTGTCATCCGGAAACGTGGGCAATCCGTACAACCAGGTGCTCCAGGCCACGGGCGGCACCGGCGCGCTCACGTGGATGCTGGCCTTTGGACAGGTCCTTGCCGCCAGGGCTGTCGCTCGCCGCGAACGGCACGATCAGCGGGACGCCTGCCGGCACCGGTCAGTACACCTTGACGGTGGCCGTGGCCGATTCCGCTGGACAGATCGTGACGCGCTCGTTCATTGCTTCCATGTTTCCCGCGATCGAACCCGCGCGAATCGAGATCACGTCGCCAGTCGAACCGATCTACGACCTGGGCAGCGTGGTGCCGGCGCAGTACACGTGCGAGAACGCGGTCACCTGCACCGGGAGTGTGCCAAGCGGAGCGGCGCTCGATACGACCACACCCGGCCTTCACACCCTGACGGTGACGGCGACCGATGCCGCCGGCAACACGACTGAAGCGACGGCGAGGTACGGCGTGAGCCTGGGAAGCTGTGTCGCGCCGTTCGAGGGAGCGACAGCCTGGTTGCCCGGGAACGGTACGGCCGAGGACAGAATCACGCGCACATCCGCGGTCTGGACGGGAACACCCACCTACGGGACGGGACGAGTGGGCCAGGCGTTCGAGGTGAGTCCCGGCAACAGTGTGTCGCTGGCGCTCGAACAAACCGGCGCGCTGACGCTGCAGGCCTGGGTGTCGGCGTCGAGTGCGATGCAGCCGGAGGGCACGGCGATCGTGTCGACCGGCGCCGCCGGCCCGCTGTCGACATCGCTGCAACTGGAGCTCGACGGGCTCGGCAACTATCGGCTCAACGTCGGGAACGGCGAATTGCTGCTCTTTATCGGCCCGGCGCGGAGCATCCGCGATCACGTCGCGGTCACGTTCGATGCGACGACGATGCTGATGACGACGTACTTGAACGGGCAGGTCGTGGATCAACAGACGTGGATCGGGTCGCAGCCCATCTTCGTGCAGAACCTGACACTCGGAGTCGCGCCTGATGGAACGCACCCGTTCACTGGTGTGATCGATGAAGTGCAGCTGTTCGGCCGCGCGCTGAGCGGCAGCGAGGTGGAACAGACATTCCTGGCCGGGTCGGCGGGACTCTGCTCGAACCGCGCGCCAGTCGCCGTCGCGGCGGCCACGCCGAATCCAGCGGAGGCGACCGAACCTGCCGGCGCCATCGTGACGCTCGATGGGACCGGGTCGAGCGATCCGGATCAGGACACCCTCACGTTCACGTGGGTCGAAGAGACGATGCCGCCGACGCCGCTCGGCACGGGCAGCACGCGTTCCGTGCTGTTCAGCCTCGGGTCGCACACGGTGACGCTCACCGTCGACGATGGCCGCGGCAAGACCCATTCGACCTCATTCCTCGTGGAGGTTCGCGACACGACGCCGCCCGCGCTCGCGATTCCGGCATCGGTCGTCGGCCAGGCGACGGGGCCGGCCGGCGCCAGCGTGGCCTATTCGGCGTCGGCCACGGACATTGTCAGCGGGCCGGTTCCGATCGATTGCCTGCCGGCATCAGGCGCCATCTTCGCGATCGGCCTCACCGAAGTGCACTGCTCGGCCACTGACGCGGCGGGCAACCCCGCGACCGGGACGTTCAACGTGATCGTCGAAGACACGATTCCGCCGGTGGTCCAGATCGCGTCGCCATCGAGAGATGCGCTGTTGTCCGGCGCGTCGGCGACCATCGTGCTGGGCGCGACCGATGTCGTCGGCGTCGTCAGCGTCACCGTGAACGGCGTGGCGGCAACGATGACGAGCGGAACGGCGCAAGCAGGAACATGGCGTGCGACGGTGCCGATCGCGCTGCCGGTTGTGCCGGGTGCTGCGCTGCGCTTCGACGCGTCCGCGTCGGACGCGTCGGGGAATCGGGGGGCGGTGACGCTGCTGGTCGACAACGACGGCATTCCCGCGACGCTGGATCGCGATCGCGCCAGTGCTGCGGACCTGTCAAGCGTGTACTCGAACGATTTCAACAACGGCATCACGGCCGGGACGCTGACCCGTAACGGCTGGACGGCCACGCTCGCCAACGGCGGTACGGCGGGCTCCATCCGCGCGCAGATCTCGGGTGCAGGCTCCGTCGCGAGAATCGGCGCGTGCGCTGGTGCGGTGAAGGAAGTCCGGCTCGACACGATTGGAGAGACCGCCGACATCACGTGCAGCCCGTCGACCGGCAGCATCACCGTGCGGGCACTGAGCGCACGACCGTGGATCGACGTCTGGAAGCAACAGTCGAACAACACCTGGCTGGTCGCGAGAGTGCCGACCGGCGCCACCTACCAGACCGGCAGCCCGGCGACTGCGAGTCAGGACAACAAGGAGCCCATCGACGTCCAGCTGGTGCGCGTCTACGGCGGCACGACGACGGCCGTCGGCGGTTTCCGCCTGGCGCCGGGCGACAGCGTTGACGTCTCGGTCGCGCCGGGCGGCGCCGGCGACGAGCAGGTGCGCTTCAACGTGTTGCGCGGCCGGGTGGCGGTGACGGTGAGCGGCCGGACGCGGACGTTGTCGACGGGCGATCGGGCGACGCTTGCGATCGATCTGACGCTGCCGAAGATCGTGCCACGATGAATGCGCACGCGGAGTCGACCTCACGATCGATCCCGGCAAGCCGGTGGATTCGCTCAAACGCTTGGCTCTGACGAATGTGCCGGCTGCAGGAAATGGTGATCACCGAACGAGATCCGGCACGGTACACGAGAGTGTCGAACGGCTTCAGCCGGAAGATCGAGAACCACATGACGGCCGTCGCGATCAACTAGCTGATTGACACGGAGTCGCAAAAAGCGGCGTAACATAGGGAGCGAGGTGCCCCATGACGTTGGTTGTCGCGCCGCTCCTTCTGAGTCTCACGCTCGCGGCCGGACTGGAGCAGACAAAGCCTGACTTCTCCGGCAAGTGGACAAAGATTCCCACGTCACCCGGTGAAGCGGTCGAGACCATGACCATCTCGCAGACCGCCGACACGCTCACAGTTGAGACCCAGTCTCCGTCTGGCGTGATTCGCTGGGTCCAAAAGCTCGACGGTTCCGAAAGTAAGAACGTCATCAAGCAGGCGAAGCCTCCGATGGAATACGTTCAGGTTTCGACCACGACCTGGGACGGGGATTCGTTGGTGACGCGCACGCCTGTACGGGACGCCTCTGCGCCGTACGTGCTGACGACCGTAACGCGCCTGGAGGGAGCCACCCTCGTCATACAGGTGACACAGACGAGCGAAGCTACCGGGGCCGTCCGGAATCCGTACACAGTCCGATACTCAAAGTAGCCCACTACCTTCCAGGTCTCTTCACCCGTTGACCTCGAAGCCGTCCGACGCTATCGCGGCGATCGGCTTCTGGATCGACCGTCCGGCGATCAAAGTTGTGGAGATACATCGGCAACGGTGGGCCCGGTTCAAAAACGATCGATGAATCGAGGGGGACGAGGGGCTCACGTATCGAGGTCCAATAGCGACCCACCGGCCCGCGAGAGTCTCGAATGCCTCCACTGCCGGGTCCATCCGTAGGTTCGGGTAATCGAACCCATAGATGACGACGGCCTTGCGGCCTGGCAGACCAGATTCCAGGAGCTTCACACAGTCTGTCAGTGCGCTCCTGTCGGGTAAGGCGACAAGATGTGCATCAGCATGTTGTTGTTGGGTTTTCCGTTGTCACCCATCAGCCTGAGCATCTTGATTTCGATGGCCCAATCCCAAGAAGGCGATGCACCGACACACAAATCGCACTTCTGCTGGCCGTTTGGGTAGGAGATGTTCGTTTGCATGTGCCGGATACCGCGCGGCGAACAGGCGCTCGAGCTCGCTAACGATGAGGGTGACAGCCTTCGTCCCAGGATGTGGGCCAATTCCTGGCTGGTGCAGCTCCGCCAGTTCGGGCCTTGGCAGCCTGGGGACGTCGAGCGTCAATGCTCTTTATGGAGACGCCGACATCATCGATTGGTTGCTGGAGTTCCAGAAGGGACCTCGTTTTCGTCTGAGCTGAAGCACCCCTCCCGCTGAGATTCTGGACCAATTGTCCGGCAGAGGCCACCGACGCCTGAAAGCTCATGGCGCCGAACGCTGGTTGAGACGATCAAGCGGGCCTTGGTGCCGGCTCGGGGGACATTCCCGACGGAGTGTCCACCGATCTAGGCTCAGTTGGTAACAGCTTGAGTCTCCACGGAGACACCAGCGTCTCGGGGAGCGAGTCTTCAGGCGACAGCCGCCGCGAACTGGGCGAAAAGGTCGCCTGGCAGCGAGTGATCGAGACGCCAAATGACAGCCATCGGCAGCTCGGACTCATGTTTCACGTACTTCGCCGGGCCGAGGAACCAGAATGCCCTGTCGTCGCTGCGAAGCCGGGCAAATAGCATGACCGATGATCCCAGCGCCTCGTGCTGCTGATATCGCCGGCCGGTATCGCTATCGGCCCGCGTGGTCGATTGGCTTTCCCAATGAATTAGGTCGCGGCTGATGGCGTAGTCGCGATAGCGTGTCGTTGGTGAAAACTGCCCGGTTGTCTTATCCAGTGTGAACGCGAACAGATCAGCGCGCGCATCCTTCGCCCAATAAACACCGGTTTGCCACGGTGCGACTCTCCCGTGTTCGCCTATTCCGAACGCAGCCAAAATTTCAAGCCGCGAGTACCGTGCGTGAACAAGCAACGGCACATCAGGATACTGGAGTAAAGGCTGCTGAACATGGTCGACGCGTTTCGCGAGGACCTCGATCAACCCTAACAGCTCCGATCGAACCTGCGGGTGCGCCCAAACGATTTCAGACGCGTCTTTGAGACTCGTTGTGCTGGTTATCGCCCGGCCCGCGACGGACGCCACGAGCATGCGCACCAGCAGACGTTCACGCACCGACAGTGTCATCAGATCGGGAGGCTCTCCCTCCGACAGCAACCTGCGGTATGTGTCGATTCTGAGAAAATCGTCTATGTGCAGCAGCCGCCCGCAGGCCTGCCGGAGGAGCTTTTCTTTGGGACCGGCGGGCAAGACGGAAAGCCCCGCATCCGCTCGAAGATCGGAGAATGTCTTCCTACCCGTGTAGACGTCCTCCAGTTCCAGACCTGTCTCGTCCAGGAAACGCTGCAGCGTAATGCTGTTGTCGCCTCCCGCGACCAGTCGGAGTTCCTCCACTTTCTCGGGCCATCGAGAGGGAACCGCAGAGCGGATATTCTCAAGAACAAGCTCGGTCGCAACGTGGTCCAGCTCGATGTGACACCCTGCCGGTAGAAACGGGAAGCCTTCGATGATTTGCTTCTCGAGATCCTTGCGGCTTCCTCCGAGTAGTGCTCGAAATCGCCGATCGAAACGGAACTCCTTGCGATGATGCCCGACGAAGTCAAGCACCGTGCAGACCGTCTTCCCCACAAGTCGACGCAACCCGCGCCCCAGTTGCTGCAGGAACAGCGTCGGGCTGTCTGTCGGACGAAGCAACAGCAGCGTGTCCACGGTTGGTATGTCGATGCCCTCATTGAAGAGGTCGACGGAGAACAGCACATTGATGCGCCGAGCGGCGAGATCTGCCAGCGCCCCGGCCCGTTCCTCGTCAGGGCTGTCGGCCCACACCGCCGTCGAGGTGACTCCCGCGTCCCGAAACACCCGCGCCATGAACCGCGCGTGCTCAACGCTCACGCAGAAGCCCAGCGCTCGCATTCGGTGTGGATCGTCAACGCGCGACACAACCTGTGCGAGCACATGTCTGGCCCAGGCGTCATTCGCGGTCAGAAGATTCGAGAGTCCCTCGACGTCGTAACCTCCACCGCGCCGCCACGGCACCTGACGCAGATCGAGCCCGTCGTGGATGCCGTAGTACACGAACGGCGAGAGCCGGTGCTGATCGATCGCATCCCAAAGCCGCAGCTCGGCGGCGATTCGATTGTCGAACCAGTGCAGCAGCGGGAGGCCGTCGCTTCGCTCCGGCGTCGCGGTAAGTCCCAGAAGTTCAATCGGCTGGACGTGATCGAGAAGCTCCCGATAGGACTTCGCGGCAGCGTGATGGAATTCATCGACGATGACCACGTCGAAGTGACCGGGGTCCAGGGATCCAAAACCGGCTGCCTTGAGGCTCTGGATCGAAGCGAAGACATGGTCGAACCGCCGCGGCCGCTGCCCACCGACCCACAGCTCCCCGAACGCGTGATCGCGTAGGCAGTGACGAAACGTCGCCAAGCTCTGTTCGAGGATCTCTTCACGGTGCGCTACGAACAGGAGTCGCGAGCGCGAGAGGTGATCCCGGAGGCGCGCGTAGTCGATCGCGGCCATGACCGTTTTCCCTGTGCCTGTTGCGGAAACGAGCAGATTGCGATGGTGCCCACGCTCGCGTGCGAGCGCGATCTGCTCGAGCAGGCGCTCCTGGAACGGTTCGGGCCGAAGCTCAATCGGGCTGAAGAAAATCAGAGGTTTAGCCTCGGAACGAGCGGTTTCGGCGGCAAACGTCACTGCGTCATACGGGATGAAATCGCCGCTGTTCCAATAGCTCTCAAACACCGCGGCGACCTTGTCAATGACGTCGGGGTTTCGCGCACCCGACACCCGAACGTTCCACTCGAGCCCGCTGATTTGCGCCGAGTACGTCAGATTCGACGAGCCGATGTATGCCGTCGAGAACCCCGAGCGTCTATGAAACAGCCACGCTTTTGCGTGCAAGCGCGTGGTACTGATGTCGTACGACACGCGGACGTCTGCCCCAAGCTCGGTGAGGGCATCAAGGGCCCGCCCCTCAGTCGATCCCGTATATGTCGTCGTGAGCACGCGCAACTGACGACCGCCTTGGCAATGGCTGCGAAGGGTATCGAGCAGCGGAGCGATACCGCTCCGGCGTATGAAGGCCATGACAACGTCGATGCGATCGGCTGAATGCAGTTCGGTGAGCAGCTGGTTGCCGACTCGAGGTTCACCAGGAGCGTTCGTAAGCAGCGTCGTGTCGAGGAGCGGAATGAGCGGCTCGGGCATCGTTTCGATGCGCCCATCCGGCGTTCTGGCCAGAACCGCACGGAGGACGGTTCCTGGCTCAATCGGCGCATCGGGGCTGGCTTCCGATCCACTGATCGACAGATCGATCTGCTCGATGAGCTTTCGGGCGAGCGCGACTCCGACCGCAACACGGTCAGCATCATCAACGCCAGCTATCGCGCGCCGCACAATCCGGCCGAGATGAAGCGCAAGCCGGTCGGGGGCCTCGGCCGGCCGGACGGCGTTGCGTATCGCGTGGAGGTCGTCACCGAGATCACGAAGCTCTGAAGCGATCGCTTCTGTGATGAGGACTTCGTACAAGCCGCGAGAGCGATTGTTCATTCCCGGCCGATTCGCCCCGTAACCATCGTGTACTGCCCCTTCACGTCAGCTGGGTCGGTCCAGTCACAGGAGCCGGCGGAATGCCGCCGAGCATCGTTCGGCAATGAACTCCGCAACGTCGCCGTGAGCCGATCGTCCGCCGCATTCCGCGCCGATCCGTCGGCGGTGGAGATACTGATCCAGGCGGGCGCCGACGTGAACCTGAAGACATTCAAGAGCGCCGGCGCGTGGACGCCCCTGCACGGAGCGGCCGCGGGCAACAGCCCGGACATTGCCACGGTCCTCCTGAAGTATGGCGCCAAGCTGACCCTGATTGACGGCCGAGAGCTGACGCCCACGCAGGTCGCCGAACGAGGCGGAATCGGATTCTGGAAAACGGCAACCGTCCTTCACGCCTATCTGTTGGCGCGGGCCGTGAACCACGGCTGGGCACCGTTCATCCACGTTCCGCCAGTCACGAGCGGCTCAAGCCGCAGGGCGCTGCACACGGGCACCATCGCGCGTTCGAGGATCAGCCGTCGTGCTCCGCATCCGCACAGCATTGAGCAGGATGACCAGGGGCGCGGACCCACGCGATGGTTTCACCAGACGGGGCTCATGATCGAATCGCCGCCAGTGGGCGGAAGCGCCGCGCCGCGCGGCCGCCGCAGACGTATCCGTCAGCGGTCATCAGCCACGCATGCGCAGAGACAGTTTCTCGACTGGACGCCACGCCGAGCACGAGCGTTGACGGCCGGCCGCGCCGCGCCAGCATCATGCGTCCGGCTATCGCTCGCGCCAGGCACGTCGTGCGCCCTGGCAACCGCCGGACCCCTGCGCGTAGCGCGCCGCGCACGTCCACCGACACGGGATCCGTGGTCGCTCGCCGCGGCCGATCGTGCGCGTCGCCGCCATCGACACGGCCGGCCGCGCCGGCGATCCAGGCAAACGGTAGCACCAACAGCGCGAGCCGCGCCGCCGTCAGGGCGGCGATCGCTTCGAGCACCCGCAGACGATACCGCATTAGCGATGCGTCGTTCCTCATGGGCGAACTCTACGATTGCAATCGCCAGCCGTAATCAAATAGGGCTCTTGTCATGTGTGACCCTGGGGACATTGGGCCGGCGCGGTGCATGAAAGCCGTCTTTTGCCAACCGCCGTAGCGCCACGAGGCGCAACAGTACAGGCGCCCAATACTTATGGAGTTCAACGTCGCCCGCCAAGTCGTCAAATGGCGGTACGATCTTGCTGATTTCGGCGACACTGGCCCGCCCCATGCCCGGTCGCAGGCGCTCGACTTCTTTGCCAAGCTGCTCTCGCAGCCGCCGCAAGCGTCCTATCTGCGCCGCGGCCTCTGCCCACGTTACGGCGCCTTTCGCGAAGCGCCTCAACAGTTTGCACTGGTACGAGCGACAGTTCGATGGACGAGACGCGTATACCTGGCAGCAGCCATCCTGATGGGCGGCACAGGCCAGCTTGAACTGGCTACCCGTATCTTCGCTTGTGACAATGATCCCGGCCACACGCAATGGCTCGGGAGTGTCTTGAGGCTGTAACCGCACCCTCCCGAACAGCGTGCCGTCACAGCATAGACCACATGATCGGCACAGGTCTGATGAGCTTGACTGGGGCATCTGATCGGACATGGCTATTTGCTTTCTTCAGCTGTCCAGCCCGACGTGAATCAGCCCCTTCTGCGCAAGGTCGGACGCCGCTCGCCGCACGGCGTCGGCGTCCAACACGGCCAGAGCCGTGTGCGCCGCGTCAACTGTCATCGCGTCGCGCTCCTGGAGTAGCGCAAGCAGCGCTGCCGCTGCCTCGCTCAATTGATACGTCGCCGTTCCCACCGTGAGCGTGACCGAGCCACCCCGCGCCGGTGGCATCGGTACGCGCCGCGGCAACGCCGACGTCAGCCATGCTCCGGAGTCAATCGCGATGATGGCACCGAGATTCGGCGCAGGGCGAGCCTCGCGCTCGCGATCCATCGCGGCGAGAAAGACTTCCAGATCGATGCCATCGACCAGCCGGTGCATCGCCTCCTTGAGCGCGGCCTCGTGCTGCCGGCGCTCGTCGGCATTCCATGCCGGCGATACATCCGCGCGCAGCGCGGCCTCCGACCCCTTCGCCAGCCAGCGAAGCACGTCTTTGCCCCGTGGCGGAAGTATACCCAGCGTCAGATGCAGCGACGTCGATCCGGGCTCGACGTCTGCAGCGTGTACTTCCCCGCGCGGCAGGTAGAGCACATCGCCCGGGTGCAACACCTCTTCCCACTGCACCGGCCCTGCGTCTTCGGGTTTCGCGAACGTGTGCCCGTCCGTGGGGCGGTCATCACCCATGCCGTAGGAGCGCCAGCGCTTGCAGCCATGGATCTGCAGGATCAGTACGTCGTGCCCGTCCCAATGCGGATGAAACGCGCCCGATTGCCGGAAGGTGATGTAGGCGTTCACCCACGTGACACTGCGGAAATGCCGTTCGGCCATCGCGCTCAAGGCAGCGACCGCGGGCACGAGCTTGTCGATGTCGTTGATGACCACACTGAGGCCTTGCGCGGCCAGCGTCTGGAGGGCATCGACCTTGAGGCGAGACCAGTCGTCGGGGTCCCGGTACATCGAAGGCAGGGCCTCCCTCGACGCCCGCAGGACCCGGATCTGACTCGGGACGAAGCGGTTGATGCTGAAGAGCGTGTTCACCGCGGGCCACGGCAGCAAATCACGGTAGCGCTTTTGATCGTCGCTGCGCACGAACAGCCGGCGGCGTTCGGACATCGCCGACGTCAGGTCCGCCATGGAGGCCGGCGCCAGCAGCGCGGCCATGTTCGTCATCACGCAGCGGATTCTACCAGCGCGTCAGCCGATCGGCGAATCGGCTGATGATTGACACTGTCAAAACTTCGCGGAATCATTGCCGGGCACGCATGACGACGCCAGGATCGGCCATCGCGCATCTCCACGCAGAGATCAACCCGCACAAGACGGCGACGGTGCGCGAGCTCGGCCGCGTCGACATCGGGACGGTGCCGGCGGACGTGCTCGCGACGCCGGACGACGCCTGGGATACGGCGGACGATTTCGAGGCCAACTACAACAAACGCGGCGCCCTGCGAGACGCCGCGCACATCGTTCTTCGCTTCTGCGATCGACGTCGGCGCCCGGCGCCCTGCTACGACCTGCCGGTGTGGGAGCAGTGGGCGCCGCGCCTGCTGCCGATCATGGAAGCGGCCGTCACGCCGTACGGCTACGCGCGCGGGTTCTTTCCCGGATCATGCTGGCCAGGCTGCCGGCCGGCGCATTCGTCGCGCCGCATACCGATGGCGAGCCGAGCGGCAACCGGCCGCACAAGATTCACGTGCCGCTCCTCACCAACGCTGACACGTATTTCTTTGTCGATCAGCAGCGCTATCACTTCGCCGTCGGTCACGCCTACGAAGTGAACAACGCCGCCCGCCACGCCGCCGCCAACCGCGGCCAGTCGGATCGGGTGCATCTCATCTTCGAGTATCTCGACGCCTCGCTGCAGACGTTCGCGGACCAGCCGGCCGGCCGCTAAGCAGGCTCTTCTGCATTCAAGGACGCCGAGATGCGCAGGCCCGGGCGCGCCAGCGGGACGGTCCAATGCGTGTCGAACGCCGGCATGATGATGAGCGAGCCGGGAATCGGGGGCACGACAATGTCGGGCCACCCGGCGCACCGCCGGATTGCGCGGGAACGTCGAGCGCGTCCGCCTTTCGTACCCGCTCGCCGGCGTCCAATGTCGTCTGTCGATACAGCTTGCCCGGATCGTCCCAACCGATCGATGGCCTCGGCCGACGACGCACCAACCAGGTCGTGTTCGTGGAAGACAACGACGATCACAGCCTCACCGTCGGTCGTGCCCATGCCTCAATCCGATACGACACCACGCGCCGCGAGTCTCGCGTGTTTGACGATGGCAGCCACAACGGGACGAGGGTCACGCGCGACGGCACGCGCTTCGAAGTCAAGCCGCATGATCCGGCCGCGGTGACGCTGCGGTCAGGCGATGAGATTCAGGTCGGTACCGCGGCGCTGCGCATCCAGATTTGAGGCGCAGGCCTCATCGGGATGCTGCGAGCCACGCCTGGGCGAGAAGGGTCGTAAAGCGCACGGCCGCGGGCGCGGTGAGGTGCCGCGAGTCGTTGAAATGGCGATCATCGCTCCACTCGCGTACATCCTCACCGACTACGTTCAGATAGCGGATATTCTCTCGCCGTGAAAACCCGGCCAGGCGCTCGCCATACTGGCGATAGATTGCGTCCTCGGCGAGGAAGCGCGACGAATGCTCGGGCAGGCGGACCAGCACGTACTCCACGCCTCGATTGCGACAGAGTTCGGCCGTGCGACGAATGGAATCGAGCCCCTTGTCGATGTCCAGCGCCTTCGCCTCATAGGGCAGGTAATCGTCCCGGTCGCTGAGATCACGCATGTTGTCCTGCCGCGGCTCGAAGCCCCGTTCGTCCATTGGGAACGGATCGAATCGGATGCGCGGGCGGCTCCTCACGTCCAGAAAGGTGGCTCCCAACACCCCGCGATAGTAAAGGAGCCCGCTATGCTGCATGCCGAACGCGCGCAGCGAATCCAGCGGCCGCTCAGCGCGCCAGGCCCGGTCGAGGACGCCGCCTGTCAACGCATCCCATCTCTCAGGTGTGATCGGCCGTCCGAGCGTGGCGAGGGTAATGCCCTCGAACACCGCGCGCGGCTGGATCTGCTCAAGATAGAAGTGCCGCAGGAAGAAACTCACGGCAAGCGGCGGCTTGCCTGACAGCGATCCGTTGTAGCTCAGGACACGCTTCGTGCTGTTCTCCGTCACCACGCTGTCGAACACGAGCGGCGAAATCGCCGTCCGGGCGCTGGAGTTGCCTACGAAGAGCACATCGATACGCCCGTGCGATTGCTGCAACTCGCGCATCGCGCGACGGCGCAACTCGATCTCGTCGGAGTGATACGGACGCGGGGGAAAGTACAGCCCGACAGGCTCCCATCGCAGCAGCAGCTCGGCCGCTAACAACAGCGCCAAAAACATGGCGAAGCCACGTGTCATCAAGATGTTCCAGTGAGGTTTCACTCGGTTACGTCAAAACTGAAAGTAGATGAACGGCGCGTTGGCCCTGCCACCGAAGACGATGAGCAGAACGGCGAGCGCGGCCAGCGCGGGGCGCGCGAACATGCCCAGCTTCAGAAAAACGTACTCGTCATCAGCAGCTGCCTGAGGCACATCGATCGCCAGCACCAGCGCGGTCAGCACCATCAGCGGAATCATCGCGAACCGGCCGTCCAAATTCCCTTCGGCAAGGCGCGTGATGAACTGCATTATGGTGTCGCCGCCACCGCCACGAAAAAGGACAAATAGCAGCGTAACGAGCACAAAAGTGGCGATCCGGCGCAGGACATCAACGGCGCCAATCCGCTTGCCCAGGCGCGATCCCTGATGCGGGTGGTCCTCCTGCCACTCGAGTTCCCGTTCCAAGTTCTCCGACGGCAGGGACGAGTCGGCCTCGCCGCGCCACTCCCGGTAGACACGGTGCGCGGCGAGGAGCAGGCCATGCGCAAATCCCCAGGCAACGAAGTTCCACGCGGCGCCGTGCCACAGCCCGCTGAGCGTCAGCGACACGACCAGGTTGAGGCAGGTTCGCGCAAGTCCGCTCCGGTTGCCACCCAGAGGGATGAACAGGTAGTCGCGGACCCAGGTCGAGAGCGAGATGTGCCACCGGCGCCAGAAGTCGGCTGGATTGGTTGCGAAGTATGGATGGCGGAAGTTTCGCATCAGATCGAAGCCCATCATCCGCGCCGATCCGCGCGCGATGTCGCTGTAGCCGGCGAAGTCGCAGTAGATCTGAATCGAATACAGCACTGCGCCAACCCCAAGCTGCAGCGACGTGTGGGAACCCGGGTCGGCGAACACCCGATCGACCATCCCCCCCGCAGTGTCGGCGATCGCCACTTTGCGCACCAGGCCGATCAGAATCAGATAGAGGCCGCGCTCCCAGTCTTCGCGACGCACGGTTCGCGGCCGCTCGATCTGCGGAAGCAGATGCGTGGCTCGTTCGATGGGACCGGCCACGAGCTGAGGAAAAAAAGCCACGAACAGCCCGTAATCGATCGGGTCATCCACCGCCGTCAACTTCTCGCGATAGATGTCGACCGTGTAGGAAAGGCTTTGAAAAGTGTAAAACGAAATCCCTACCGGCAGGACGATGTCGACCAGCCCTTTGGCTGGGGCCGCTCCTATTTGGCCAAGCAGGACGTTCAGGCTCTGAACGAAGAAGCCGAAATACTTGAAGGCACCGAGGATGCCCAGGTTGGCGACTACGCTCGAGACCAGCCACCGCATTGCCAGTGACGGGTCCGGCCGCCGGCGCGCGGCTGCAATCTTCCGCCCGATCACGTAGTCGAGCGCCGTCGACAGGATGAGCAACGACAGAAACCGCCAATCCCACCACGCATAGAAGAGGTAGCTGGCACCGAGCAGGAACATGTTCTGCTGGCTGTGACGGAGCCGGAAATACACCAGCAGCACGACTGGCAAGAACAGCGCATATTCGAGCGAGTTGAAGATCACGTCACGGCGCCGCGTTCGGTCCGCCCTCCATGGGCGTCGATTATACTGACGGTCCGTCATGAGCCCCGGCTCGTACCAGTACCGCGCGCACGGTTTCACGATCGAATCGGAACTCGAGCTGCCCGAACTCGCCCCGTTCGAAGGCGTACCCGACGTGCTGATCCGTCTCGGTCCGGTGGCCGCCGAGCTTGAAGGGCCGGTGAAACACGGTCCCGGCTACCAGGCGGCCGAGGGCCGCTATCTCCTGGACGTGCCGCGGATCGCGCGCTATCTGGTGACCGAAGGCAAAGACGTGCGTGTCGCGCCTGCCCCGGGCACCAGCGAGTCGAGCGTGCGCGTGTTCCTGCTCTCGTCGGTCATGGCGGCCGTGGCACATCAGCGCGGGTTGCTCGCGATGCATGCCAGCGCGGTGGCGGTCGATGGCGGCGCGGTGCTGTTCGCCGGCGATTCGGGCACGGGAAAGTCGACACTCGGCGCCGCGTTTCACGATCGCGGCTATCCCATCGTCACCGACGACATCTCGGTCATCGCGTCCGATGCCGAAGCACATCCCATGATTCATGCTGGATACCGGCAAGTGCGGCTGGCCGCCGATTCGCTCGAGCACGTTGGCGCGTCGCTCGGCGCGCGCCAAGAGATGGATCTCGGGCAGCAGAAGTACGGCCTCACGGTGCCTGGCGTCCTGCCGCCGACGCCGCTCCGCATCCGGCGAATGTTCATGCTCGCGCACCGGCCGGCCGAGACGATCACCCTGCGGCTGCTCACCGGTCACGCCAAGGTCACGGCCGTCGTGCGGGGCACCTACCGGCGACGCATGTCGGTCGCCCTCGGCCGGCGCTCCGCGCACTTCGCGCAGTGCGTCGCGGTCGGCCAGCGCATCGAGATCGTCGCCGTCGAGCGCCCGCGCGATCTCGACGCCTTGCACCGGCTCGTTGATGCGCTCGAAGACGATCTTCGCGGGCGGCGATGAGCTCGATTTGCGGTCTCTACAGGCCTGATGGTCCAGCGGTCGAGACCGCCGAGATCGAGGCCATGGTGAAGGCGCTCGACTATTGGTCGGCCGATGCGCGCGGCACGTGGACGAGCGGCCGGGCTGGTCTGGGCCACCTGTTGCTCTCGACGACCGCGCGGTCGCGGCGCGCGAGCCTGCCCACGAGCGATGAAGAGGCCGGCATTACGATCACCGGCGATTGCCGCCTCGACAACCGAACCGACCTCGCCGGCCGGCTCGGCGTTGGCCCGGGCGAGCTCGGAACCCTGTCCGATGAGCGCCTGGTACTGCGCGCGTATCGCCAATGGGGCGAGCAGTGCGTCGCGCATGTGCTCGGTGACTTCGCGTTCGCCATCTGGGACGGCCCGCACCGCCAGCTGTTCTGCGCGCGTGATCCGTTCGGCGTGAAGCCGTTCTACTACTACGCGCGGGGCGGCCTGTTCGCGTTTGCCACGGAGATGAAAGGCCTGCTGGCCCTGCCCGCTGTCGATCGCACGGTCGACGAGACGTGGATCGGCGACTACCTGCATCTCCTCAACCTGGACCTCGTCACGACGTTCTACGCCGGCATCAAGCGGCTGGCGCCCGCCCACGCGCTGACGTTCGGAACCGCCGGTGCACGCACGTGGCGGTACTGGGCCCTCGATCCGCATCGCGAGCTGCGACTGCCGCGGGAATCGGACTACGTCGAAGCCTTTCGCGGGAAGCTCGAACTCGCGGTTCGCAGGCGGACGGAGACGCCTTTCGAGGTGGGTGCGGAGCTGAGCGGAGGGCTCGACTCCGCCGCCATCTGCGCCATTGCGCAGGAGGACCTTGCCAGTCGCGGCCGCGACCTGCAGACATTCTCGCAAGTGTTACCCGAGGGCACGCCCGAGCGGCCGGGTTATCCCTTCGACGCGCGTTGGGCCATCGACTTGGTGTGCCAACAGGCGGGAATCAGACGCACCTGCTTTCTCGCCGGCGAAGGCGGCGTGCTGCCCGCCCTGGAGTGGGCATACCGCCACTACGACGAACCGCCTCGCACCCTTGTGAGCCTCGACAACCACGACCTCTACGAGGCCGCGGCGGAACGGGGTGTCCGGGTTCTCCTCTCCGGCTTTGGTGGAAACTTCGGCGTCAGCGCGGCCGGCACAGGGCGGCTGCGCGAGCTCGTGTGGAGCGGGCGCTGGATCGAGGTCCTGAGAGAGATATCGGCGATCGAGCGGCGCCCTCTCGATTGGCTCATCGCCGCCATGCGGCCCGTCCTCGGCCGGCTCGAATGGCCCGCTGCTCACCCTCCTGACGAGGACCGGGGAGTGGGGACTGCATGGCACGCGTCCGACGCGGACGGAAATCGCCCGCCGGATCGGCATGTTCAGGCGAACCTTCCGTCACACGCGTCGACACTCCGCCCGGGGGAACCTCCGTCAAATGGCCGCGCAGCTCATGGAGGTCGCGCTCGTCCGACGACTCGAAACGGCCCACGTGTCGGTTGCCGCCCGCAGAATGGAATACCGGTATCCGTTGCTGGACGCCGAGCTGGTCGCGTGGTTCGTGGCCATGCCGTCGCATGTGAAATTCTGGCGAGGTCGCGACCGTTACCTTTTTCGACAAAGCCTCGAAGGCCGGGTGCCGGACGAGGTGAGGCTGTATGCGGGCGCGCGGGCGTCGGCGAATCCGGCGCATCCACTTCGCCGGCAGAAAGATGCGGATGCATTGAAGGCGATGCTGGCCCGCATCCCGGCCGACGATCCCGTCCTGGCGTATCTCGACCTCGAGAAGCTCGCCGCCGAGCCTCGCGTTCCCGGACGGCGCCGGCGGTCCGCGGCCTCGAGAACATGATGGCGCTCCTCCTCACGGAAAACTGCGTCACGCGCGAACACCCCACGTGGGGCGGGGCGATGACTTCTCGCTGGGATGCGATCCGCCGCTTCTGCCTGTTCGTCGGCTACGGCCGCAGCGGCCACAGCGCGGTTGGCGCCCTGCTCGACGCGCACCCGCACGCAACCGTCTCGCACGAGCTGCATGCCGTGAAACGATTCTTCGACGGCGTGACGCGCGATGTCCTGTTCGACGAGATCTTCGCGCTCGCGCAGCGGCAGGCGCGCGACGGACGCTTCGCCAGCAGGGCGGGCGGCGGAAGCTACCGGCACAACCTGCCGGGCAGGCGAAGGCAGACCGTCGGCATCACCCTGATCGGAGACAAGAAAGGCGCGGGCACGGCGTGGCAGCTCGACGCAGGTCTCGAGCACATGGAGGATTTCAAGCGTACATTGGAGTGCCTGTCAACATCCTCCACGTCATCCGAAACCCGTTCGACATCGTCGCGGCCGGCATGGCGCGGGGAAGAGGATTTTCGAGAACGGTAGCGGTCGTCTCCGAATCCGCGACCATGCCGGGAGCGGACTGGTGCGACGTCTACTACGAGGATCTGGTGGCCCGGCCTGACGAGGAATCCGGCGGGTCCTTAGGTTTCTCGGGCTTCCAATGGTGCCCGAGCATCTCGGACACCGGTGGAGCTTGTACCGTGAACCACACCTGCGGCGGTACGAGATCGACTGGCCTGATGAGACGCGGACGATGGTAGAGACTCATTGTCCGGTATGGATACCTGGGCAGGTATCGCTGGGATCACTGACGGGACGGCCCGGCGCCGGGGCCTTAGCTGCGGAGTGAGTCGTAACCTTCTCTTCGGTAGCAAGGTTGCGTTCGTCCCTCTTCCCCCGCGCGTGACCTCCTGGACCTCTTCAAAGATCAACTCGGGCGTCACCCATTCCTTCAGCTCACCTGCTCAGGCGCGACGGTATCGGCTCTTCCGTCATTCCTCCACGTCTCAAGGCTGGGGAGCTGCGTGCGCGACGACGCCCTCGGAAGCCATCTGGCGCAAGACGCGCATCACCTCGGCTTCACATCGCTCACGATCGATCCGATACTCCGCCATCAACTGATCGCAAATTTGTTCGGGGGACATAGGCCGTTCCAGCAGCGCCCAGATCCGCGCGCCGACGTCCCTGAGACCGTAGTATCTTCCCTTTTTCGACGCTCATCAACGTCACATCGCCGTCGACTTCGCTGTACAGAGCCGCTCGGAGCGCGCCAACGCGGTCTGCAGGTCAATGTCGATAGACGGCACGCACGATCTCCCTCGTGTCAGAGGTAGCATTATAGGGGAAGGGCTCCTCCCGGGCAAGCGCGCCAGCTGGGCCTGGCACGGGTTCCCGGGCGAAGACCCAGGCTGGAGCGCGTCGCGCAGGCGCGCCCACTTCAACGGCTCATGACTGCGCAGAATCTCATAGAACGCATCGAGAGGACGCACGCCTCTGGCCATGCGGCGGACGGCCTCCACGTCGTCACTGCGGGTACGGTACAGGCTTCGGTCGATGTTCGCCACGGCCTGGGCAACCTGTTCCGTGGTGGGGCGAAGGCCACCGGCGCCGGCGACCGACATGACGTAGGCCGTGGGATCGGTAATCAACTGGCGATAGTCGACACAGGTCGGCGCCGCGCGTAAGAAGCCCGGTGCGCAGACACGGGCGGCGAGGTAGCGAAAGATAGGAGGTAGTCACGGGCCCATGCGCGAACGAACGCGGCGCGGCGGGCGGGTGTCGCATCGGCGCGCAGGAGCACCTCGACGAGACGAGCCATTCCGCCGGCGTGCGAATCGGCAAGATGAGGGCCACGTTGGACTGCGCCAGCGCCGTCCATTCCTCGCCCGATGCTCGCTTCGCCAATGGGTGCAGCGCCAGCTTGATCGACCGTCCACGCAGCAGCGCCGGCTGATAATCCAACGCCGGCGCGTGCAGGCCGTGGCGAAGCAGCTCGGGCTCCTCGAAAAACCCTCTGGGGTTCATCGAGATCGGCAACTCTGGATGCTCGACGCTGCCGGTCACCGCGGCGCCGAGCAGACGCAAGGTCTGCATGACCAGCGACGATCCGGTGCGCGGGTGGGTCAGGACAAAGATGGCGTCGGTCAGATCCCAGGCGGGACGGCGTTCCTTGGTGATGTGCGGAAAGGGTTGTGCCGGAGTCGACCGTCCCAGGAACCTGGCCAAGTCCTTCCAGCCGCCGCCCTGTTCCCAGTCGACGACGAGCAAATCATCCGGGCGATGGCAGAAGTGCGCCTTCACCTGCTCGATGTGTTCGCGATAGCGTTCGAGCCAGCGCTGCTCGTTGCCCAGTGGCCGGCCGGAGCCGTAGATCCACGCCCGCAAGTCCGAGTCGGTCTGACCGAAATAGCGCACCGCGCTCTCGAGCCAGCTCCGCTCATCCCTCACGGTGAGGATGAACTTGCTGCCGGGGAAGCTCCGGTCGAGCGCGCGAAACAGCATGAACCACGGGTTGTCCGTGAATGCCTCGTAGTGCTCGGCCACCCGCATGATCGGCTCGAGCTGGTTCTCGCGCAACAGGCGCATCATCTCAGGGTGCCCGACAGCCTGGCGCACCGCGCCGGCGCCGTCGCAGGTCGCATAGCCGAGCGCGTCCAGCGCCGCACCGAGCGACGTCGTTCCCGTCTTGTGGAACCCGATGCCAAAGACCTTCTGGCCGCTCACTGACGCGTCCGCCTCCACGATATAGTATTCCGAGGCCTTCGTGAACGCGACACTCCCGAGCCGGTGGTGTGTGGCCACCGTCACTAGTGCGGCATTCGCCAACGGGACGCATGTGCTCTTGCGCTCGTTCCTGCGGCACAACCCGTGGTTCACCGGCACGCTGGCCGTGATTCACGCTCCGCAGGAGCCGACGCCCGACGTACTTCGAAGCCTGCCAAATGTGCGATGGCATCCGGTCAGTGACGAGCTCGGGCGCAGTCTGACGGATACCAACTCCGCCGAGGTGGCGCAGAAGGCCCGCCGCTTCTACTCGCTCGAGATCTTCCGACTCAGAGAGTTCGAGCGCGTGTTGTATCTGGACAGCGACATCGTCTGCACCGGAGACGCGCGGGGCCTCTTCGACATGGAAGGCGGTCTGCTCTGCAGCCCGGATCAGGCGCACTTCTGGCGTCTCGCGCGTGATCGCACGACCTACGTTCCGCAGGTACGGCCGTTCGCACCGCCGGGCACCGTATTCGCCAGTACGTTCAACTCGGGCCTGATGCGGCTGACGCCGGCGCTCCTCGCCGAATCGACGTTCGCGGATCTGCTTGGCAGGATCGCGACGCGCGACTGGGGCGCGATCCGCACGGGGCACTCGGTCAGCGTGGTGTTGAACGATCACTTCAGCGGCGCTTGGACCGAGCTCTCGGAGCGTTACAACTACCTGATCTCGAAAGGCATGCTCCGCTACCGCCGCCCGCGGGCACCCGTGGCCGAGGCTGTGTTCCTGCACTTCATCGGACGCCCGAAGCCGTGGGAAGCACAGAGCAGGGAAACGATCTTCAACGAGGAACATCAACGTGCGCTGAACGCCTGGGATGACGAGGCTGCCCGATGCGTCCCGCCGATGGAGTGGTGACAGGGACCTGCTCCGTCACCAGATACGGATTGAGCCACCCGGCTCCCGCGTCGAACGAGCCACGATCGGTCGACAAATCCAGACGGCCACTGAGGAGCACTGAGCCATGCGCACGTTCGAAATTCCAGGCAGCGGGGGCGTGATGCCGGCGCCGCCCACGGCCGAACAGGCCGCCCTCTTTCCCGGCGGCGAGGCGGCCCTCGGGTATCGAGCCCCACCAGAGAGCGATGCCCTGATCGATCGCGTGCGATCGGAACCCGATCTCACGGACCGCTTGCGGCGGAACGGGCAGGCGATCGGCCGCGAGCATTCCTATCGGCGGCGTGCCGGGGCCGTGCTCGCCGAGCCCGGGATTCGCTGACGCCATGGCCGCCTCGCGTATTGGCTTCGTCACGGGAATCGAGAGCGTATGGCGGCATCACCTCGTCGCCGCCAAGCAGGGCGTGCATTACCTCAGCGGCGGGCTCACGCCGGACGTCTACGCCCTTCCCCGTTTCCTGGGCAACTCGAGGACGTTCATTCGCACTGGAAAGTCGATCGACCGCGGGGCGTTCGACCTGATCTTCTCCGAGCTGAATGCCGGCGACGCCCAACTGGCGTTCCTCGAGTCGCTCGTCGCGGCACAGCCACCGCCGGTCGCGATCCTCCCCGGCCCTCCTGAAATCCTGACGCGGCGGCTGAGCGACGAGCGTCTTCGTGCGGTGCGGCAGATCCTGCGCTGCGCGCACCGCGTGCTCGTCTATGCGCCGGAACTCGCACGCTTCTACGACGGGTTGATGGGAGAGCCGCGCGCGCGCGTCGTGCCCTGGCCGTTCGACTATGCGGCAGTCCGCGACCTGGGCAGCGCGCCTGCGGGCCAGCAGGACCGCACGGGTGCGATCCATGTTCTGCTCAACGTGCCGCTGCGGTTCACCGGCGTCGCCCAGAACCATCCGTTCGTGCTCAAGGCGGCGCTGCTCGATGCGATTGCGCCGCTGCCGGCCGCCGATCGTGAACGTTTGCGCTTCCACACGTTCGTCTACGAAGACGGTGACCGCAAAGCCTTCGACGAAACGCGCTTCGCCCACGGGCTGTCGATCGCCATCGAGCCACGGCGGCCCTATGGCGCATTCGTTCGCTTCCTCGCCTCCTGCGACGCCGTTGTCAACATCACCGCCTCGAGCGTGTTGGGCCGGGTCACCTTTCTCGCGGCCGCGCTCGGCAAGCCGGGGCTGTTCTCGGCCAACGCCCACCTCAACACCGAGCTGTATCCGTCGGCGACGGTTCCGCAGCTGGAGCCGGGAACGCTGCGTGACGGGCTGAGCGGACTCATCCGCGGCGTGCTGGCCGGAGAGACGCCGCCGGCGTTCATGCCAGACGAAGCGGCGGCGCGTCGCGTGGGCGACTTCGCCGCCAACGCGGCGACCTTCCGGCGCCTCGTGTTCGAGTCATGACCCCCGCGTGCATCTATCACGAACACGATCGCTTCGAGCCGGCGGGCGCGTCCGTGTTCATGCGCGTCTGTCCCCGCAACGCGGCGGCGGTTGTCGCCGGCGGCGGGTGCGGGCTGCCGGTGCTCGTCAGCCCGCGGCCCGATTGGAAGGAGATGTTCATCGCGCCAGGGTACGGCGTCAGGTGTGGTGTCGAGAATGTCGACAGCGTCGAGGCGACGCTGCGGTGCTACCTGGACGATCCGGCGCGATGCCCGGCGGTGTGTGAACGCGGTCGTCAGCGCGTCCTCGCCGAATGGAACGACAAAAGGCAGTTCGCGCCGGTCCCCCGTCTCATCGTCGCCGCGCGCGACAGCTCACCAGGGGTCCTTCGTTGAGCGGCACGCCCGTGTCCGTTCGTCGCGATGGTCCGTGGTCACCAGAAGTCGCCGTCCTACTGGCGTGCGCGCGGCCGCGTCTGGGGCCGGACGCCGCGGCGCGCCTCGAAACCGCCGTGGGGCGTGTCGTCGATTGGGCCCAGTTACTGGAACTGGCCCACGCGCACGGCTTGTCACCCTTGCTCCACCACCACGCCGCGGCCGGCGCTCTGCCGATGCCCTCTCCGTCGCTGTCCGTCCTGAGGGCGCAGGCCGCCGCCAACGGCCGGCGGGCGCTGCGATTTGCCGCGGCGCTGGTTGAAGTCATCGACGTGTGCGGATCCGCGGACATTTCGCTGGCGCCGCTGAAAGGACCGATCCTCGCGCAGCAGCTCTACGGGTCGGTGGCGCTCCGCCAGACGAAGGATTTCGATCTGCTGGTGCGTCATGCCGATGTGCCACGACTGGTTCGCCTGCTCGAAGCCCGCGGCTATCGCCTGACCAACCGTGAGACGCCTGAACTGGATGCGTTCGCCGTCCGGGATCTCCATCACGTGTCGGTGACGCATCCGCGGCGCCGCGTGCACGTCGAGATCCACTACTGGCTCTTGCGCCCTCGCGGGCGCCGCTCTCACGGCTTCGACGACATCGCCGCCCGGCTTCGGCCGATCCCGTTCTTCGGCCGCCAAGTCCAGGTGCTCGACGATGAGGCGCTGCTGGTGTACCTGTGCGAACACGGCGCCGAGCACACGTGGAGCCGGCTGGAATGGCTAGTCGGCGTGAACGACCTCCGCCGTCGCACTGACGCCGCGCACGCCGCCGCTTCCTCGTTCGCGCATGAGCTCGGCGCGACGACGCGAGTCCGCGCCGCAATGGACCTCGCGGCTACGCTGCTCGAGGCGGGCGGCGAACCGGGCGGCTCGTCCGCCGGGCCGTCGTTCGCCGCGAATCGGTTCGTGATCCGCCGCTTGCAGCGCGAGCCTGGCCGCGTGGCCGGCACCTCGGCGGAAAGGTTCTTTTACGGATGGCGCACCGACGCGTCGCTGACGGCGGTCCTGCGGCGCTGCCGCACGATGCTGCTCGCGCCGAGCATCGGCGACCGGCGCGCGATGCCGCTGCCCCGGTGGTTGCGACCGTTGCTTTGGGTGTTCCGGCCGTTTCGCCTGATTGCGCGCCAGCTGGGACAACGGCGGACGCGATGACTGAGGGCGGGCGCTCTCGGCCCGACACCTCCGTGTGACCGGACTTGGCTGTAGGGTCCTCAGCCGGCGGCTCTGCCGACGTCCCACCGATGCATGCCACGCCCCCGCCAGGAAAACGCCACCCGCACGTGCTCGCCCGGACGCACGCCGATTGGCGGAACGAGCCACACCGGACTCTGCCAGCTCGCCGGATGCTCGGCCGCCGGGAGCCTCGGGTCGGTAGAGAGACTGACCGCGTCCGCAAGGTGCGATTCAAAGAACAGCACGAACGCATTCAGCTCCCCGGTCGCGGTCAGCGTGGCGAGCGTCGTGGTTTCGAGTTCCGCATTCCCGCTGCCGGCAAACTCCGCGCTGGCGAGGAGCACCGCGGGCCCGAGAACGGGCCATGACGCATGGTCGGGCCGGCGCAAACCGCGCGCGCCATAGTCGACGGGAAGGGTAGTCAGCACGTCGAAGTCGATGCCGTAGCACTCGCGCCAGAGGCGCGTCGCCGCAGGGGCGAACACGAGCTGGCGGGTCCACTCCGCCGGCGCCTGCACGGGCAGCGCGAGCAGCCGGAGGTTCTCCGGAATCATCCGCGCGCCGGGCTCGAGATGCCGCCGCACGGCATCTCGAGCGATCACGATCAGGTTTTCGTCGAAGGCGAGATTGCCGATCGTCTCGCTGACGAAGACGTTTCCCCGCTCGGGCAACGTCACCTCGGTCGACCACCCCTCCACGACCGTGACGCGATCGGCGACGCTATTCGTCCGAATGACTTCGCGCGCCACCGGCGCCATGGCGCCGCCTTCGATGGTGTACACGCGCTCGGCCCCGGCCCGCGCGGCCGCGATCGCCAGCACGCCCGTACCGGTCCCCACTTCCACCACCACGTCACCCGCTCGGACGACCGACTCGATCGCCGCAATCCATCGGCTCGTGCGCACGTGGTCGTCCAGCATGCGGATGTGCGCCGGTGCGCCGCCGAACGTCGGCCCGCCAGCGCGAATCTTCGGCGCGGGAGCGGCGTCCACGAGCAACGCTCCGGCTTGCGCCATTTTCTGAATCGTCTCCATCAATCCGACCCAGTCGGCGACACCGACGGCGCTCGGCGCCAATCGCTTCACTCCTTCCCGGAAGGTCGCCGGACGCGCAAAGGCGCTCAACACGTCCAGCGCCCGATCGCCGAGCTGCAGCACGGTACCGTCCCGCAACTCGATGTCCACCCGCCCGAGGCTGCCCAGTCGCAACCGCAGCCCGGGAGCGCGTTCCAGCCGGCTTTCAGCGCGTAGCACTGCCATGACCGTAGAGAGTCTCGTCCTCGAGGTGTTCGTCGACACACCGCTCGCCGTCTGCGCAGCGCGCGACAGCAAGGGGATGTACGCAAGGGCGCGGCGTGGCGAACTCACCGCCTTTACCGGGATCGACGATCCGTACGAACCGCCGGTCTGCCCGGAGATCGGGCTCGAAACCGGCGCCACAGCATCGGCGCCAACGCGCGACGCGTCTTCGACGCCATGGTCGGAACGTGGCTTCGTGCGGCCGGCGTAGATCACGGTAGCGCGACCGCGCGAACCGACCGCGCCAGGCCATCCTGGTCCATCAGAAAAACCTCTCGCGGACCACAATCGTGTCGCCAGACCGCACGGCGTCGGTCAGCTTGACGCTGAGTTCCTTCTGCTGGCCGCTGACGACGCGGATGATTTGAATGCGCGACGTGGATCCGCGCTCGGTGATCCCGCCCGCGAGCGACAACGCCTGGAGGACGGTGGTGTCCTTCTGCTGGAGCGCGTAGGCGCCAGGGTTCCTCACCTGGCCGAACACGTAGACGCTCTCCGCTCGGGGAATGAAAATCGTGTCCCCATCGCGAAGCGCCACGTTCAGCGAAAACACGCCGTTCTGCAGCTCACGCAAATCCACGCGCTCAACGTTCGGCGAATCGCCCTGCGCCGGCCAGGTGGGACCGGAGACGCCAGGGGTAGCGGAATGAACGATGATCGCTTCGCCGCCCGCGCTCGGTAACGTCGAGCCCGCCCTCGCCAGCACCTCGACCAGTCTCATGTCGCCAGAGAGCGGATACATTCCCGGACTGCGCACCTCGCCGATGATGAACACCTTCTGGCTCTTGTACTGCTCGATCGAGACGGAGAGCTGCGGCGTGTTGAAGAAGCCGCCATCCTGCAATTGCTTCTTCACCTGTGCTTCGACCTGCCGCAGCGTCAGGCCACCGGCTTTCACGCGGCCAATCAAGGGGTACGTGAATGTCCCGTCGGCTTCGACGGAGAAGCGGCCCGACAGATCCGGCTGGTCGTACGACGTGATCGTCAGCACATCGTGCGGGCCAACGGTGTAATCGCTGACTGGGGCAGCGGCAGGCCGCGGCGGCTGCGCGGCCGCCGGGACGGCGACCGCGAGCGACAGCAGTGCGATCAGCGTCGGTCTGCTGACCCACGCGACCCCAGCCCACGGGACCGGCCGCCGACGTCGCATCGGATGATTCCTACTGTCCATACGTGAGTGCCATTCCATATCTCAACCCGTCGTAGTCGCGACCCTGCACGGCGGTTGTCCGGCGCTCCCAGTCGATGTTCAGGCCGAGCCGGACATCCGTGCCAAGCCTGTAGCCCAGCCCGCCTCCGTAAGTGTGGACGAAGTCCGTGAGGTTCGATACCTCGATGGCGGCACCGGCCCGGTCGCGATACTCGAGCCGGTGCACGCCGAATCTGCCCACGGCAAACATCTGCCTGTACACCTGCTGCGTCAGCGAGGCGCCCAGGCTGGTCAACAGGTAGTAGGGTCGATCGATGTCGAACGAATGCTCGACGTTGCGCAGGGCCTGCACGCTCAACTTCGTCGCGCCGGACGCGAGATACCACAGGTCAACGGCGGCCGTCGAGCCCTTGTATCCCGGTACTCCGGGGCTCCGTGGCTGCAGGTCGCGGTACCCGATCGAGGCGGTGCCCTTCAAAATGGCAAACGGGTCGAACGTGAAGTCGACCTGCACCCCAGTCGAATCGACATCGCGCAGCGGCGAATAGACAAAGCGGTCCTGTTCCCGGCCGACGCTGAGCGTGACGCCGGTCAGGGGCGTGAGTGCGTATCTGACCGACGCGGCGGCGCTGGTCCCGGTCCGGGTCAGCTCGGCGCGGAGGCTGGTGCCGAGATACCTGGCGTCACTCGCGAAATCGACGTTCACGCGGGCCGCCTTCACCGCGATGAACGTCTTCGGGAAGGCCCGCAGCTCGACGGCGCCGTTGTACCCGAGCTCGGAGCGCGGCGCTCGCGCGTCGATCTCGTAGCCCGGACGGTCGCGGGTGTGCAGATAGGTGACGTTGCCCAGCAGCGCGAGCCGGTTCAGCGGGAAGAGCGCACCGGCACGATAAGAGCCGTTCATGGAACGCTCGGCCGAGTACGTCTGGTAGTAGACGAGATCTTCGGTCACTGTCCCGGACACGAGGGATCGACCGACGTGCATCCAGAGGTCCGCCTTGAGCGCGACGGTCATCGTGAAGTCTTTCTTCGGCGACGCGTCGCTGTGTTCGTTGAACACGTTCGTGTCGACGCCGATGTTGGTGAGCCCAATGGCCGGCGTGAGCGCGAGCGGCCCGACATGCATTTTGGCGTCAGCGACCGGATCGGCGCTCTGCGCGAACGCCCACGACGCCGAACAGACGAGCGCGGCGGTCAAGAACACGTTGCGCCTCACCCTGTCATCTCGACGACGAATTGTAACGGCAACTGCCGAGGTGCCACGACATGCAGCCGAACCATGATGCTGGTCCGCCGGTTCGCGACACCCGCCATTGGAAGAACCCGGCTTCAAACGGTCGCTGCTCCTGACGTGGCGCGCCCCCGCGCCGCGTCAGATGCCCGAGCACGCCGTGCGGCCGGCGCTCATTGTAGTCGACGCCACGCTTCGATGCACCCTGTCGGTCGTGGCGGCGACGTAAGCCGCGAGCACGGCAAACAACACCGCGTTCGCCGGTGTCTGCAGACCGAAGTCGACCAGTTCCTGGCACGCCACTGCCGTCAGGCCGACGGCTGCGCCGCACCGGGTCCACTGATCGAACGATCGGCTGTTCCCGGGGCTGGTCGCCCCCCGTGCGACGCGGACCGCCAGGACGCCGAGTGTCGCCAGGAGCGGTACGCCAACGAGCACGCCGCCGTCGCAGAGTGCCTGCAGGTAATCGCTGTGCGGGGTTCTGAAGAAGTCGCGGACCCTCGGATCGTGATAGGCGAGCATCGCGGTCGCATAGGTGTTGAGGCCGGATCCGGTCGGCCAGAAGTCGCGCGCAATCCGCCACGCTTCGCTCCAGGCGTCGAGCCTTCCGCTCAGACGTGTCCCGGGCATCTCATTGATGCGGGCGAGGATAGGCCGCCAGCCGATCCAGCCCACCGCGGCGCCCGCGAGCGCGAGCACGAGTGCGGCCGCCGGCGCGGCGGTCCGAATCGACTTGTGGCGCCGCGCGTAGAGCCAGATGACGCCGGCCATGATCACGACGAACCCGCCGAACCCCGACCGCGATCCGGTCATCAGCAGCGCGGCCGACATGAGAAAGCAGGCGAACCCCGTGACGAGAGCCGGGCCGGCCCGAGGCGCTCCCAGCAGTTCGACGACCGTCGCCCGCGGACCGGCGTCGTGAGAGAGCGCGGCCAACTCCGCCGCGCAGAGCGACATGGCCACAGGAATCGCCATCAGCATCCAGGTCGCAAAGTGGTTCCGGTTCACGAAGGGCCCGAAGACGGCCGCGTGTGTCTCCGGAGCCCAGACGCCGTACATGAGGTTGGCGCCGGCGCCGGCCTGGATGATGGCGATGAGCGCGAGCGTCGTCCCGACCGCTGTCACGGTCGCCGGCACGAAGCGACGGGTCATCGTGGTGCGGAGCGACGTCACGCCTGCGAAGAGTGCGGTCAGCGAACCGAAGAACGCCAGAAACCGCCACGTTGCCGGCGGACTCAACGACAGCGGGTGCGAAACCGGACCCGAGATCGACCCGAGGACGTAACCGACGTCCTGCTGCGCGAGGAACCGGGCACCGGCCGGACTCACCACGCGCAGAGTTGCGGGCGCCAGAGGCACGAGTTGGAGCACCACGGCGGCTGCCACGCCGACGGCGCATGCGGTCAACACGGCGTCCACGCGCCAGCCACCCGCGACGAGCGCGCACGCCACGAACGCGGCGCACAGCACCATGAGGGTGGTGTAGACCCAGGGATAGACGCCACCGAACGCGAACGCGGGCCAGGCGATCGCGGCGACGAGAACGACGGACGCCGCGCTACGCGCGGCCGTCGCGATGGACGTCATACCGCTCGTCCGTGTGATTGTAGTACCGGGCATAGTAGTAACTGTGGCGACGCAGCTGCACCCGGTTCAACACGGCTCCGGCCACCTTCCCCTGAGTCGCGACGAGCCGATCCAGCGCAGACTTCGCGCTGTTCGCGTCGGTCATCTCCGAGCCGACGACAAACACCACAGTGGTTGCCAGATGCGCGATGATCGCGGCGTCGGCGACCGCGCGGACAGGCGGCGAGTCGAGCACCACCCAGTCGAACTGAGACGACATCGTCTTCAGGATCTCGGCGAACAGCGAGGAGCCGAGCAATTCGGGGGGATTCGGCGGCAGCGTGCCGGCGGAGAGAATGGAGAGGTTGTCCCTGACCGACTCGTGGATCGCAGCCAATACAGCGGTCTCGCCGACGAGCGAATTCGACAGACCAGGTGCGAGTGGGCAGCCGAAGGCCTCGTGCACCTTCGGGCGGCGCATGTCGGCATCCACCAGCAGTACCCGCCGCCCGGCCATCGCCAGGGCCAACGCCAGATTGCAGCTGACCAGCGTCTTGCCTTCGCCTGGCGCGGTGCTCGACACGAGGATCGATCGGCCGCCCGGCTCCGCCGATGAGAACAGGATGCTCGTTCGTAGCGACCGGAACGCCTCCACGAAGTTCGCCGGCGCGTTCGGATCGATCAGGAGCTTGCCGGCGTGAAAGTCGCGTGACGGGATCTGCGGCACCATCCCGAGCGAGGTGAGCCTGAGCCGTCGCGCCACGTCCTCGGGTGACTTGATCCGCGTGTCGAACGCTTCGAGCGAGAGCACCAGCGCGATCGCCAGTACGCTCGCCGCCACGAACCCGACCAACGAAGCACGGAGGCGCTTCGGTCGGGCAGGAATCGTCGGCAATTCCGCGCTGTCCACGATCCGCACGTGGCTCGTTTTCAACTGCTCCGTGATCCCCGCCTGCTTCGTCCGCGCCAGCAGCGTCTCGTACAACTGCCGGTTCATCGCGGCGTCACGCTGCAAGACGCCGTAGTCGATGCCGCGGCGGTTCAATGCGAGCGCGTCCGACTTCTGACGGTCGAGCGCCTCTGTCATCCGTCGCTCGAGGTCGACTGCGCCCGTGTACTGGCTCCGGACAGTGTCAACGATCTTGGCGGTCTCCTCGTGCAGCCGCGCGGTCGCCCGCTCGAGGTTTTGCGTCACCTTGATCATGTCCGGGTGATTCTTGCCCATGCGCTGCGCCAGATCGGCCTTCCGCTGCTCCTGATCCGCAACCTCGAGCTTCAGCCGCTGGACCAGCAGGTTCTCCTGAGCGGCCGCCACCAGTGCGACCTTGCCGTCTTCGGATTGGACCGCCTTCACCTGGTTGTAGATCGCCTCCTTCTCGATGCGATCGGTCGTGGCCCGTGAGAGCGCTTCGTTCAACCTCGCGAGCCGCTCCACGGTGACGTTCTGCCGGTCTTCGAGCGATGTCGCATCGCCTTGTTCCCGATATCGCTGCAGGGCGAGCTCGCTCTGCTCCACCGCTCGACGCTGATCGAGGACCATCTGTGTCAGAAACGATGTCGCATCCTTCGTCGCGCTCGCCCGCAGAGTGGCGGACTGCCTGATATAAGCGGCGACGATGGCGTTCGCGCCCCGCTGCGCGATGGTCGGGCTCGGCGACGCGAACGTGACGTCGACCAGCCGGCTGCTCCTGATGGGTGCCACAGTGAGCCCAGCCAGGAACAGCCTGATCGCGCCGTCGTCTGCCCCGAGCTCGCCAGAGACGGCCGGTCCTCGTCCCGCATCGCCGACAACGGATCCGCTGCTGTCGCGGCGGGCGCGGCAGCAGCCCTTCCCCGGGGGCCCGCGAACGCGGGATCCGCGATGAGGTTCGACTCCTCCAGAGCCTGCTTTACGAGCGAACGGCTCGTGAGCAGCCGGTATGCGTCTGGAAATAGTCGAGCGCCCGACGGTTGGTCTGCATCACGTCTTCGAAGGAGACGATGCTTGGGCTGTCGGCGTCGATGAGCATCTGGGCGGTGGCTTCGTAGATGGGCGTCTCCGAAAACGTACGCACCAAAGCCAGAACGAAGACGACCCCGAACACTCCGAGGCCGACCCACCGCCGACGGTAGATAACTGCCAGGTAGGAACGGATGATATCGGGCTCGGCTGGCTCCGCGAAGAAGGCAGACGCTTTCTGCGGTGCAGGTGGGTCCGCGTTGAGGGACGAACGGGGAGGTAGCTCTGAGCTCGAGTCAGTCATCCGCTTGACACAGGTCGAACGCGGCACTCCAGGGCGACGGCCCGGCGCGAAGGCTTGCGCGCGGGACCCAAGCCAAAGAGAGACAGCACGTCCACCGTGATGGAGCTCGGCGCGAGCCCCGACATCGACCTCACCGCGTTGGGCTGGAATCCGACTCGGGTCGCGGCAAACAACAAGAGGCCTGTCCCCGCCGCCGCGGCCGTCGCGAGCACGACTTTCGTAGTGGTGGTCAGACCCGGCACCCCTCCCCCGCCGGCGGCGCCTGCCACCGACGCCAGTTGGCTCGCCGTCAGTGACAGATCGACGGTGGTCGTCAGGCGGTTGCCGACACGGCCCCCACACCGGTGCTGACTACGGAACCACTGGCGCTCACGACCTGGATGGTGTAATTCCCGACCGCAAGATTCTCGACGGTATAGGCGCCGTTCTGTGCGGTGACGGCGGTGCCGACAACCGCGCCTGCGTTGTTGACGATGTTGACAGTCAGGCCGCCGATCGGCCCGCTGGGCCCGCTGACGATGCCTGTAATTTTCCCACTGGACTGCGCGCCAACCGATGGTGCCGCGCCCCCCCAGGCCGCCAACGCCAGCAGAACTGCCAAAGACAGCCGCAGTTGCTTCATCGAGTCCCCCAATTCCCAAACCGGCTCGTCTAATATACGCTCCGACGGCCCTCCGGCACAAACTCGGATTGCGTTCCCGAAGGCGACGTCGCTTCACCGGACGCCCGTGCGCCGAGCCCGGACGCCGAACTGATCCGCGGTGCGCGCCAGATGCACGCCAACCGTCCGTGCGACTTCAGGTCCGAGCCAACCGATGAGCGAGGCCTGGTGCCATTCATCAGCCTGCGAGCTGATGCTCAACGTGCCCGGTCGCCGGTCCTCGAAGAGCGGCAAGGCAACGATCGTGAGTGGAGTCCAGGCGGGGCTGGGCTCGCCCTCCCACTCGAGGGAGCGGACGAGCGCCCCAGGGGACCCCTCAGGTCGGGTCCGCCATCCGTCCCCATCGGTCGGCGGCATGTCGAACCAGGCAGGGACGGACAGCGTGGCCGCCGAGAAGCCCGAGTCGGCAAGTCCCCGTCCGACCACCTGCAGCGCACGATGGACGTCGGACGCCCGCTCGATGTCGGTCATCATCGTCTGGACGACGGTCGCGCACGCCAGCAAGGGCCGTTGACGACGGAGGCTTCGGGCGACGTGTCTGCCGAGCACGCGCAGTTCCGGAATCCGGAGCTGCTGAACGGCGATGCCGACGGCGATGCCGAGGATGGCGAGCACGGGGCCGACCAGAGGCGCTGACGGGCTCGCCACCAGCAGCGCCACCAGCGCGAGCGCACCGCAGACCGCATATAACCCCATCGCCACCTGCCGAACCGAGAGCCCGCGATCCAGCAGCATGTGGTGGATGTGCCGTCGATCGCCGCCAAAGACCCGCCTGCCCGAAACCAGGCGCCGGAAGACGACGACCGTCGTGTCGAGGACCGGCACTCCCAGCGACACGATCGGGACGGCCACCGCAAAGGCCGTCGCGCTCTTCTGCGAGGACTGGATGGCGAGCACCGACAGGGTGAAGCCGAGAAACAGGCTGCCGGAATCGCCGAGGAAGATGGATGCCGGATTGAAGTTGTATCGGAGGAACGCGGCCGTGGCCCCGGCGAGCGCGGCAAGAATCAGCGCCGTCGTCACCTCCTGGCCGGTGATCGCCACGCCGAGCATCGCCATCGTCGCGAATAGCGCTGCCCCGGCCGCCAGCCCGTCGATCCCATCGAGCAGATTGAAGGCGTTCGTAATCCCGACAATCCACGCGACGGTGATCGGCAGGGACAGAAACCCGAGGCGAAAGCCGTCGCCCCAGTATGCGCCGAGCGACTCGATTCTGATGCCGGCCCCCCACGCCGCGAGCGCCACCGCGACCTGCAGCGCGAGCTTCCACCCGGCGGGAAGGGGCCGGAGGTCGTCCACGAGGCCCACGAGCATCATCAGGACGCTGAGCGCGCCCACGGAGAGGACGCGAACCAGATCGCCGTGCAGATGCGCCGCGGACCACGGCGACACCACCGAGGCGAACGCAAGCGCGACGATGGTGGACGCGACCAGCGCCACGCCCCCGACGGCCGGAACCGGACCGCCGTGAAACTTCCGGACGGCGTCGGGCAGATCTACCCATGTGGCTCGCACCGCCAGGTCGCGGCACAGGCGGGTGAGCACCATGGACAGGACGGCGGCGGCCGCGAAGGCCAGCAGGTAGGCGTTCAAACCGAATCACCAGCGATGGCCATCGGACCCGAGCAGGAGCGCGAGGAGGACGCGTTCCCAGATCGAGGCGAGGCGGCCCGCCGAGTCGAATCGTGGCTTCCGGCTCTGTTCACGATCGCGATCGCGCAGGTAATCTACCACGTCGCCTCGCGGCAGGGAGGGGCTCGTTTCCACGACCGCTGAACGCCGACCGGCGGTCATCGCTCCAGCTACCGGCCCTGTTCGGCGTGCCAGCTCAACAGGACGAACAGCGACCAGACATCGAACCAGGAGATCGCTCCCGGCACCGCGAGGAAGCGATCGAACATCAGAGGCCCGGATCGGGGATCGATCCCGAGGCTCTCGTACGTCGCGCTCGTGCGCAGCGTGTCGCCAACCATGGCCTTCAACGGTCCCCGCAGCCAGGCGTTCCACGGAAGCGTGAACCCGGACTTCGGCCTCCGATGCGGCACGTCGGGCACCAGCCGTTCCAGGAGTCGTCTGAGAATCGCCTTCCCGCGGCCGTGCGCGAATTGATCGGCGGAGGCCACCTGCCATGCGGCCTTCACCACCTCGAGATCCAGGTAAGGCACGCGCATCTCCACCGCGACGGCCGAACTGAAGATATCGGCGTCACGCAACAGCTGGTTGCGCATGTAGAACGACAGTTCCAGGTAGGCGATCTGGTGGAAGTCATCCCACATCGCGGCCGCGCCCAATCGGTGCCACGTCTCCGGCGGCAGCTGGAAATCGTCAGGTGGACCGTCGGCTGCAGACATCGCGGGATGCGTGGGTCCCCAGCGGATCGCGCGCTGAAGGAGGTACGCGTCGCGACACGCCGTGATGCGTCGCGCGGAAGCCACCTTGCGCCACTGCCGACGCCGCGGGCGATCGAGCACCGTCAGGACCGGTGCGATCGCCGCCGCGAACCGGCCGAACCGGGCCAGCAACGGCGCGCGCCGGAACGTGGTATAGCCGCCGAACAGCTCGTCACCGCCCAGGCCGGAGAGGAGCACGCGAACGCCGGCCTGCGCCGCCGCCGCCGACACGACGAACGTGTTGATGCCGTCGACCGTCGGCTGATCCATCGCCGCGATGGCGGCCGGAACCCGCTGCGACAGCTCGCGGCCGGACAGCGTCAGCACCGTGTGCGCGCCGTGGAAATGCCTCGCGATGGCGCTTGCGAACTCGACGTCGGGGGAGGGGATGTCCTCGAACCCGACCGTGATGAACTCCGGCGTATGACCTGGCGCACGATCGGCGAGCGCGGCCAGCAGCGGTGAGTCGATGCCTCCGGACAACAGCACGCCGAGACGCGCGTCGGACACGAGGTGCCGCCGGACGGCCCCCTCGAGGGCACGGTGGACGGCGGCTTCTGGAGCCTTCTGTCGCCCTGGCGGAGAGACCGGGTCTCGATGCAGCTGCAGCACGGCGTCGAGCGTAAATACATCGGCCGGCACGCCAATCCGCCCGTCGGGCGTCGCGGTGATCACTCGTCCCGGCGGGACCGCCACGACCGACGACAGTGCCGTCTCCGGCTCGATGACGGCGCCGTACGTGAGGAAGGCCCGAACCGCGCCAGCCGACACCCGCGAGTCGACGACACCGGACTTCCGGAGGCCGCGCAGCTCCGACGCGAACACGAGCCCTCGCGTCGTGCGCGCCAGCAGCAGCGGCTTGATGCCCAGCGGGTCTCGGCCGAGCAGTAGCCGCCGGCCGCAGCCGTCCCAATAGGCGAAGGCATACATCCCGTTGAGCCGCGGCAGCGCGGCGGCGCCCCAGGTGACGAGCGCGGCCAACAAGACTTCGGTGTCGCCAGTCGATCGGAACCGATGGCCGAGGCGCTCCAGCTCGACGCGCAGCTCGCGATAGTTGTAAATCTCCCCGTTGTAGATCAGCAGCGAGCCGGTCTCGTCGTGCCGCATCGGCTGCGCGGCGGCGTCCGACAAATCGAGGATGCTGAGTCGCGCATGCGCCAGCGCCAACCCGCACCCGGGCCCGGCCGCAATCACCTGCTGTCCCCTGCCGTCAGGCCCGCGGTGCGCCAGCGCCGCGATCATCCGCGCGGCCATCGCGTCGATGTGCGCCGCGGTCCACGTGCCGAGCACGCCGGCAATGCCGCACATCAGCGGTAGACCAGCAGCCGCTCGCACGCGGCCCAGACATCGTCCGCGCTGATGTCGGTGAGGCACCGGGTCGCGTAGCGCGTGCATTCGGTCAGGAAGCAATTGCGGCACGGGGGCCGACGACGAATCACCACGTGATCGTCGCCGTACGGATGCCAGCTGTTCTCCGGGTACTGCGCACCGAACACACCCACGCACCTGGTACCGACCGCCGCCGCCACGTGCATCGCGCCGGTATCGTTGCCGAGGTAGCAGACGCAGCGCCTGAGCAATTCAGCCATCTCGAGGACCGACAGGCGGCCGGCGGTGTTGAGCCAGCGGCCCGGTGGCCATGCGCTCCCGATCAGCTCTCCCGCCGCACGCTCCTGCTCGCCCCCCACAACGACGATGGACGCGTCGTAGGCGTCGATCAGGCGGCGGGCGACCTGGCCGTACCGCTCCACGGGCCAGCGTTTCGCGGGCTGTTTCGACCCGGGGCACAGGCCGATCAGTATCCGCCCCGGCTCGAACGCCGGTTCGTCCAGCAGCGCATCCACTCGCGCGCGCGCCGCATCGCCAATCGGCAGGTCGAACACGGGCCGGCGGCCCGGCGCGGCGCCCGCTTCGACGGCGAACGCGAGGAGGCGATCGACCTCCAGGGGATAGAGGCGATCGCCGGTACACCGGCGGCCATACCACGTGACGGATGTCGGTGCGCCGCCGACGAACTTCGGAATGCCCGCCATCGCGAAGAAGGCGCGATCGCGAAGGATCCGGGCCGGCGAGTTCTGCTCACTGCCGAGATGCACCACCATGTCGGCCCCGAACTGCCGAACGCGCCGGCACAGGGCGCCGACCGCGCGCGGTGTTCGCATGCCCCCCGGCCCGTAGGTGATCAGGTCGTCGAACCATCCGAACTCCCGCAGCACCTGGTCGGCCCAGATGCCAGTGTCCCTGCGGATGGTCATCAACGCGAGGGCCGCCTGCGGATACGCGTGTCGGAGTGCCTGAATCGTCGGCACGGCGACGATCGTGTCGCCGAGCGCGCCCGGTCGGTAGATCAGGATTTTCTTCACGGCGTGCCGTTCACACGCGCCGCGGCGACGACTCGCGTGATGCCGTCCTCGAAGGCCGTCCGCGGCACCCAGCCCAGTGCGGTTCGTGCGAGACCTGGATCGGAGACGAGGACTGGACGCTCAACCGCGCGCACCCTGGATGGATCGGTGCGGACCGCCACCGGGAATCCGCAGGCGGCCTCGACACTGGCGACGAGATCCCGAACGGAACGGCCCTCGCCGGTACCGATATTGAAGACGCGATCCGGCCCGTCATGATCGGACAACGCGATGAGCGCCTGCACGACGTCGTCGACATATACATAGTCGCGCACGGCATCCAGTCGCCCGAGCTCGAGGATGCCGGAGCGCGACAGGCGGTTCACGATGTCCGGCAGGACGTGCGGGACCCGATCGCCAGGACCAAAGATGTTGAACAGACGTGCGATCCGGTAGTCGACACCCTGATCACCGGCACGCTCGACCAGGCGCTCGCCCGTCGCCTTGCTCAACCCGTAGAGCGACGACGGGCCCAGGGCCGACCGCTCGTGATGCGGCTCGATTGACGGTGCGTACACGTCTCCCGTAGACGCAAACACCATCCGGCATCCGGGCTGTGCCTGGACGGCGTTCACAACCGCCTGGGTGCCGATGACGTTGGTCTGGAGCGTCCTGAGCGGATCGCGCTCGCACTGCGGGATGAAGTGCACGGCGGCCAGATGGAACACCACCGACGGCCGCGCCGCCGCTACGGCTGACGCCACGCTCGGGGCGGTCGCCACGTCAGCCTCAACGACATGGCCGGCTGTGCCGTCGGCGATCGCCGCGAGATCGTCACGCCGCCCGGCGCTGAAGTCGTCGACGACCCAGACCTGCCATCCGCGGACGACAAGGGCGTCGACCAGGCGACGGCCGACGAAGCCGGCGCCGCCGGTCACCAACGCGCGGGTGGCCTTCATTGAGCGGTGATCTCGCTATGCCGCGTATTCATCTCGCCCGGGATTCTCAACTGACCGGCGCGGAACTGGACAACTCGAGACGCACGCTGCCGACCGCCGCGCGAATCAAGAGACCCAGGCCAACGTCGATGACAGAGCGTCGATCCGCACGCTGCAATTCGGCAACGACAATCGGCACGTCGATCGATTGCAGCCAGGCATCACTTGAAAGTATCACTCCCGCGCCCTCGACGTCGTCCGTGATGATCGCTACAATCCGTTCCCTGGTGAAATCAGTGACCGTGGCCTCGCCGACACCGGTCCATTCCAGGATCGAGATCGTCGAAGGCCTGCGTGGACTGGCCGCTCTCGCCGTCGCGTGGTTTCACTTCACGAACGCGAACCCGGCCTTTCCGACCCTCGGCTGGCTGCGTGCGTCCGGGACGTACGGCTGGCTGGGCGTCGAGAGCTTCTTTGTGATCTCGGGGTTCATCATCCCGTACGCGATGCTCAGAGCGGGCTATCGCGTCACCGATTGGCGCACGTTCCTGGCCAAGAGGCTGCTGCGCCTCGGGCCCGCGTACCTCGTCGCGATCCTGGTGACGCTGGCTCTGTGGTGGGTGTCCTCGCAGTCGCCAGACTTCACCCGCCAGCCGCCGACGGCGACTCAGGTCCTGCTGCACGTCGGCTATTTACCCGCACTCTTCGGCTACGCGTGGCTCGACACCGCGTACTGGACGCTGGCCGTCGAATTCCGGTACTACCTCCTCATGGCCGTCTCGTTCGGCTGGATCGCGCATCCGTCGGCACGCATCCGGTTCTCGTGCTTTGCCGCGGCGTGTCTGCTGCCCTTCGCCGTGCCGTCCGACAACCTTGTCTGCCGCTATCTGGGTCTGTTCGCCCTCGGCATCGCGACATTCTGGCGGCATTCCGGCTTCCTGACCGGCGGCGGATACCTGGGCTCTCTCGCCGCAGCCGCGGTCGTGACGTCTGCGACGCTCGGACCCGCGGTTGCGGTCGTCGGCGCAGGAACGGCTTTGTTCATTGCGTACGGCGCCCGCTTCCGCTCGCGCCCATTGGTCTGGCTGGGAACGGTGTCGTACTCGCTGTATTTGCTTCACGGCCCCGTGGGTGAGCGTGTCGTCAATCTCGGCTCGCGCTACGCCGATGCGCCCATCGCCCAGGTGGCCGTCGCGTTCGCAGCGGTTGCCGTGTCAGTGGGGGCCGCGTACGGGCTCTACCGGCTCGTCGAGCTCCCCGCCCTCCGCGCGGCCGCTTTCTTGCGCTACAAGCCCCGAACCGTGCTCACGAACGCTCTGTGATGGCCCGGAAGACCGGCGCGAACTGCCTTTCGTAGTTCCACTCCGACAAGACACGCTGCCGTCCGTTCTCCCCCATCTCTCGCGCTCGAGCGGGATTCCGAAGGTACCACCGCAGCGCATCGGCAATGCTGTCCGCGTCCTCCGGATCGCAGCTCCGCGCGTAGCCCGGATCCACGAACATCGCCCGCCACTCCGGGCGGTCGCTCACGAGCATCGGCATCCCACGGCCGAGATACTCGAAGGCCTTGTTCGAGGCGCCGGCCATGGAACGCATGTTCACATCGTCGGTTTCGAGCGGCATGAGCGCCAACCCGATGTCGCAGACATCGCTGAGTGCGAGAAGGCCCGTATGGCGGCTTATCGCTCCGAAGAACTCGACCCGGGCGGCGAGGTTCAGGCGATTCGCCTCCTCCTTGAGCTGACCGATGTAGCCCAGGCTCCCGATCGTGTCGTAGCCAATCAGACGGAGAGTGACGTTCTCGGGGACCTTCGTCATCGCGTGCAGAACAGCGAACGGAAGCCGCGCCGGCACGATCGAGCCCTGAAAGAGGACTCTGACCTCCTCTCGATCGGGTCCTGCTCTGGACTGCCGAACTTCCGCCAGACTTGGACAATTCCACACGCGCGCGCATTTCTCCTGCGGCACGGCGTTACGGCGCCTGAAATGCTCAACCCGTCCATCGCTCGGCAGGACGTTCAGATCCGACACGCGAGACAGCGAGCGGCATGCGGCCAGGCACAGGCGCATGAAGGCTGTCGCTTGCCCGGGATCGTAGGCGTCGTGCTCGTGATAGACGACCCGCTTGCCGAACACCGCCTTCAGGAGGAGCGCGACCGGCGTCGACAGGACATCCGACGCATAGATCCAGCGGGGCCGATACCGCACGGCCCGGCAGGTTGCCCACACGCAGAACCAGAGGTAATGGAGCTTCAGTCGCCACCCGCCGCGACTGGTGCCCAGCAGGACGACCCTGGTGCGTGGCTGCGGAGCAAGCTCCAGAGACTCGACGCCGGCGGTGTGGGCACCGAGAAAGAGGACGTCCCATCCGGCGTTCGCCAGTTGCGCGGCGCTCCGTTCGAGCGGCGGGTAGGCGGCCGGGTTGCCGTACTGGAGATAGACGATCCGGTGTCGTGTCACCTGGGTTGGGCGGACTCGCCTCGGGGGGCAGCAGAGATCGGAAAACACGCGTGCGAACTTCCCCGCGTTCGCGCTGAAATCGCCGGCGGCCCTGGTGGCGGTCGAATCGGGCATGAACCGGGCCGGCACATCGCCTCTGGCGAGTCTCCGCAGGAAGAGGCCGCTCATCGCCCGCCGCTCAGGCCGAGCTCAGCCATCAAGCTTGCCGCTCGGCGCTCGTATGAATGTCCGGAGGCGATGGCTGCCGCGTTGCGCCTGAGACGCGCCGCGAACGGCCGGTCACCGCACAACCTGCTCAGGAGGTCGTCCAGCTCCTCCGGCTCGTGGTAGTACATCGCCGCCTCCCCCGGCGGAAAGATCGCCGCCTGCTCGGCGGTGTGGCAGGCGAGCATCACGCCGCCGCTGCCCGCAATCTCGAACGTCCGCATGTTGTGTCCGGGCATGTTCAGGTCGTCCACCACGTTCAATGACACATCCGCCGATCTGTACAGGGCGGCGCACGTGTCGCCAAACGCCGGTTCCTCATGGACGGCGTGCAGGCCGCCGAAGCGACCGGCCGCCCGAGACCAGCGGTTGCCCCACAATCCGACCGGGTGCTCGCGGACCGCCGATAGATGTGCCTCTCGCTTGTCGCTGTGCTGGCCGACGAAGACGACCCTGTGGTCTCGTGCGCACGCGCGACACGGCGACGGCGGTCCCGGCGCGTCCGGCCGGAACACCTCGTCGTCCACCCCAAAGGGCAGGTACCCGGCCGACACGCCATCCGACTGCAGACGCGCCACAAGAGCCGGTTCCCACGTCCAGACGCGCGTGTACTCCTTCAGGACGTCGATCAAATCGCGGCGCTGCGCCGACGTCTTGCGCGGGCTCAACGGGACACCGCAGTACGGATGATCGGGATAGTAGTTGAAGAACGGAACACCCAGCTCCCGCTTGAGGCTTCGGACGGTTTGGGCGTCCAGATAGGAGCCCTTGACGGCCATCACGGCGTGGGGCTTGACGGTGCGGGCGACGGCAATCGTGGCGCGATGCATCTTGTCCCACAGCAGCGGACGGAGGGCGCGCCGGAAATACGGATTGTGGGCGAAGACCGCCGACTCGAAATACGCACGATCGGAGTCGAAGCGAAAGACGTCGAGCCCGCGGCGCTCGAACCCGCGGGCGTAGCTGTCGGGCAACTGCCCAGGCCCGAATCCGCCGATCATGAGGAGCCGCGTGCCCATCGATCGCCGGCTCAGGGCTGCCCTCGGCGCGGGGTGCCCAGGGCTCGCAGGAAGCGCGACCAGTCAATCTCAGGGCCGATCGGATCGCCTCGGAGGTCCGCGAGCCGGTAATCGATCGCATCGAGCTCCCGCTCAACCGCCCTGAGTTCATCGACGGTATGGAGCTCGAACAGGAGCGTCGTCAGGTTCCGCATCAACAACTGCCTCGCGCCCCGTACCGACGCCGGCTGCCGCGCCTTCGACGTCGATCTTGATGAGACGCGGTGCGCGATCACCGCCGCCATAGGCATCGTCGAGGGCGATTGTCGGAACCATCTGGCCGCCATGACTGTCGAGGCGCCCGCTGAAGCCAGTATCCCCTCTGGTAAAGGAGGACGTTCCCGTGTAGTCCGCCACCGCGGCGCTGACGATGTCGACATTTGCGACGTGGTTGCGGGCCAGCGTGTGTCGAAGCTCGACGACGTTGGACGGCACCGGTTCGAATGCGACGATGGCGCCGGGTGGACCCACCAGCCGGCTCATCAAGAGCGAGAAGAAACCCGCGTTGGCGCCAACATCGCAGGCCGCGTCGCCTGTTTTCAGAATGCGGCAGCAAACCAATTGTGCGTCGAGTTCGTACGAACCGAGCCAGCAGCCATGATCGCCGGCGCCGACACGCCACCACAGGCCCCGTGCGGGACCTTGCAGGATGGGCACGCGCAACTGCGGCGGAATCGCGCGAAGCGGAATTCTGGCCGCACGTCCCCAACCCCGGCGAGCCACGACGGTGAAATCAATCACGAATTGATCACTCTGATTCTATGGGCATCACCCTGGCCGAGTCTCGAGCAGTTCGCGGTAGACCTGCCGTGTGGCTTCCGCCGTCTTGCGCCACGAGAAGGATGCGGCACGCGCGAGCCCTTTCCTCCTCAACTCCAATCGTCGCGTGCCGTCGGCCAGCAGCGCGGACATACGCGCGGCCAGCAGGTCCACATCGCTGGCGTTGACGAGCTCCGCCGCGCCGCCGGCAATCTCCGGGATCGCCTGGCGGTCCGACGCCAGGAGCGGAGTCCCCGAGGCCATCGCTTCCAGGGTCTGGAAGCTGAACGACTCCCACAGGGACGGATTGACGAAAAGATCGGCGCGGCGGTAGAAAGCCGGAAGCTCGTCCGCCGGCACTTCGAGACAGCGAAGCCGCGCATGACACTCGAGGGCCCGCCAGCTCTCCTCGAGCGCGCGATAATCGCCGTTCCGATTCGCGATGATCACCAACTCGTGCCCACGCAGCTGCGCCCTGCCGAACCCCCGCACCAGCGCGTCGACATTCTTGCGCCGGTCGTAGCCGCCGACATACAGCAGGTACGGCGTCCGCACGCCCCGGCGCGCCACGACCGCCCCATCGTCGGGTGCGGGGTCCGAGCGGAATTCCTCGGACGCCGCGAGATGGATGCGGCGGACCCGCCTGGCCGGTGCAACACCGAGCGCGATCAAATCGCGTTGGGCGGTGTCCGACACGGTCAGCACCACGTCGGCGCGGAAGCGATTGGCCATCTCGTTCTTCCAGTACCACGCGCGCTGTTTCAGCGTCGGGAACAAAGCGCGCCAATGCGCTCGCTCGTAGGAGTCGTGGACCGTGACGACGAACGGACAGGGCTTGTGGAACGGGAGGCCGCGATCCGCCGGCGCATGGAACAGATCGATGCGTTCCCTGCGCAGGCTCTCCGGCAGGAGCCGGTCCTGCCACACGGTCTCGCGGCTGGACAGCAGGATCACGCGGGCCCGAATGTGCCGCAGGTGGTCCGCGTGCGGGGGGTTCATGGCGAACAGGACGAGCTCGAGATCCGGCGATCGGGAGAGCTCCCTGAGGAGAGACGTGGCATACCGGCTCAACCCACGTGTGTGAGGCTCCTCCAGGCAACGCGCATTGAACCCGATCCTGAGTGGCTTCACGACAGCGGGCTATGGGCGGGTGCCGATCAGCGTGAGTGCGTGACCCCAATACGGATCGAACGGCGTTCGGCGCTCGAAATGAAAACCTGTGAAGCGTTCGATGCGTTGGGCGAGCGGATTGAACAGAAACTGATCCCAGTCCCGCAGGAACGAGCTGCCGTGGATGAACGAGTCCAGCAACTGGAGCGACTCGGCGATGCGGCGCAGTTCCGATCTGGCATATGGGATCTCCAGACCCCATGGCCAGGTTCCGCGCCATTCCCGCCACAACTTGTTCACGCGATAGGGCAGGCAATGCGCATTGGGGACGCTGATCGCGACCATGCCTCCCGGTCGCACGACATCGGTGTGCGCTCGGCAGGCCAGATACCGGTCGTCTCCCGCAAAGTGCTCAACTGTGCCGTACAACACGGCGGCATCGAAGCGGCCGAGCAATGCCGCGTCAAGATGCAAGAAATCGCCGGTGCACAGGTCGGGCTTCAATCCGGCCACGGAAAACTTGAAACGAGCCAGCTCCAGGGCCTGCTCGTCAGCATCGTACAGCGTGGTGTGTGCCCCTTCCAAAGCCAGCAGTAATGAAATGTCGCCGGTGCCGGCGCCCAGCTCGATGGTGCGCAGCCCTTGAAGATCGCCGAAATGTTCGGTCAACGCTCTTCGGATGGCCTGCCACCTCAACGTTCGCTGCTCGCGGTGGATGGTCTTGCGAACACCCTCGACGGTCAGTCGCGTCGTGCTCCAGACCGCGCGCCAGACTTCCGGCTGCGATCTCTGGAAGGTCGGCTCGGTCATGCGGCACCAAAGGGGGCCACGACGCGCGCGGCGAGCGTGCGCAATTCCGCCAGGGAGAAGGCGCGTCGCACTCCGTAGGCGGCCAGCGCGGCCACCAGCACGAACAGGGTGATGATGGACGTGACGCGTCCGTCGACCACACGCCGCAGGCCGATCGAGGCGATCAGGGCGAGCAGGCCCATTTCGGCGACCGGGAGAACCACCCGCATACACATGAATCGTGCGGGATAGCGCGAAATCCGCTGCCACGCCACCATCTGTCCAATCCCCACCGTGACGAAATAGCCGGCCACGCCCAGCGCGACCGCCGCGTCCGGACGCTGCAGTGCCCAGATCGTTGTCGCCACGATGACCAGGCCCACCGCGGCCGCAGCCGCCGAGAGCGAAAAAATGAGCTGCGGTTTGCTCCAGCCCTCAATGCAGCCGCCGTCGAACGACCCGACCGAGACGGCCCAGAATCCAACCGTCAATGCCTGCAGGAAAAATGTGCCGCGCGCCGCCATTTCCGGGCCGACCCAGGCACCGAGGAACCGGTCACCCCAGACGAGCACTGAAATGGCCAGCGCCGCGGTCGTCACATGGATCAGTCGCGACGCCGCAAGATACTGTCGCGTGAACGATTCGCGGTCGAGGCGGCCGACGACCGCAATCGGGTAGATGGCGGTCACGGCCGGGCCCGCCAGGACGTTCACCCGCTGCGCGAAATTGAAGGGCACGGAGTAGAAAGCGAGCACGGCGGGACCTCCCCAGTGTGCGATCGCGATCTTGTCCGCCTGCAGTACGAACATCTGGATCAGGCGCGACGCATAGTTCCAGATCGAGAACTCCAGCATCGCGCGCAACTGCCGCCAGAGCCCGCGCCCATAGTCGGCGGCGCGCAACAGGGCGTGACACGCACACGCCCCGGCCACGACTCCGCACGCGACGCCGAACAGCTGGGCGGCAGCCGCGCCCACGATGCCGAATCCCAGTGCGGCGGCCGCCGCGGCACCGATCACCGACACGGTCGTCGACGCGGCGGCGATGAGGGTCGCCGCCGAGAACCGCCGCAACCCGCGGAGCGTGCTCACGAAGACACCGAGCTGGCTCGATGCCACGAAGGACACGGCCGTCAGCCGGAGCACGGCAGCCGCCTCGCCAGCCTGATTCGAGGGCACGTGCAGAATCACCAGGCTGATCGACGGGGACGCGATGAAGACGGCGGCGGCAAACACCAGTCCCAGTGAGAGCTGGTAGAGCGCGGAGGCGGCCATCGCGGTCCCGACTCGCGTCGGCGAGCCCGTACCATCGGCTTCCGCGACGAATTTCGTGGTCGTCCAGCCCAGCCCGAGATCCAGATAGGAGCCCAGGGCCGCCACCGAAAACGCCACACTGTAGATGCCATAGGAAGCGAAGCCAAGACTGTGCACCATGACAGGCACGGTGACCAGGGCAACCGCCGTGTTCCACACGCTGGCGGCCAGCGACAGGCCACCCGAGGCCAGCAGTGATTGTCGGCTGGCAAAACCGGCCAATCCGTTCCGCCACCGAGAGGGCACCGCGATTCGCGATCGCGACGCGCGGTCCCGTTGCTCGCCGATCCTCACAAGAACGCGCGGACCGTCATGGCCGCGCCGTGGCCACAATCAGGGCCCCACTGTTCACGACCAGCGCCTCCGAATAGTGCAGCGCGCGGCTGACCAGCGCGCCTCGCCACGACAACGCGCGGCCGGCAGCCAGCGGAGGCGAGACGGTCTCGACCGAAACGGCGGTGAATCGCGCCTGCCCGAGCAGGGCCGCAACCTCGCCGACCGTGAATTCCCGCATGTGCCGCATCGGATTGGGTACACCCGCGCCCGCGTAAAAAGGATAGTCGGCGCTGTCGAGCGTCGGGTAGACCGATCGGCCCCTCGCCAGCGCCCAACGATGCGCCAGGGATGCGTGATTGGGCGTCGTCAGGAGCAGCAGCCCGTCGTCGCGCACGACGCGGCGGGCTTCGGCGAGCATGTGGCGCACGTCTCCTGTCAGATGTTCGATGAGCTCGCAACAGAGAACGATATCGATGGAACGATCGATGGCCGGCAGCGAACCGCACTCGACGTCACAGATGGCCAGGGCGACTCCGAGGCTGCGCAGGTGCCGTTCGAAGCCCTCGCTGGTCACGAGCGTGACCGCGGTGACGTTCGCGCGATCTCTCCGGCTCAGCAGCGCCGCAAGATGACCCGGATAGGCCCCGATGTCCAGCACGGTTGTATCGTGGAGCGGGCGGCCATGGGCGGCGCTGAGCCGATCGAGCGTCACGGCATAGCGCCACAGACTACCCGCGAAGTACCACGATCCTTGCGAAGCTCGTCTGTCGAAAGCCCAGCGGTGGACGGCGCGATCTCATCGTGCAGGCGGTCGATGGCTTCTATCAGTCCTCGATCAACCATGTCTGGCCGTCGGACGGCGCCGCGTCGACGTGCGCGTCGGCGTCGTCGGCGTGCATAGAGTAGCAGAGGTCGTCACCGCGACGGAGGGCGAAGGTCCTTGACACGATACACCCGCGCTTGCACACTATGGCCGTTCGACGGCGCTCTGTCACACGAGCCGCACCCTGCCCGCTCGAGCCACCTTGTGCTGCCGTAGGTGAGAAAGCGAAACTTCATCGTCATAGTGATCCACTCGAAGACGATCCCGCCATGACGATTGTCCTGGTCGTGCCCACGTGCCCGCACACGTTCGGAGACACGGCGGCCAAGTGGTTCGATGTCCTGATTCGCGAGCTCGTCCGGCGTGGCCACCGTGTCGATCTCGTGTGCGCCACCGAAGAATCCGAGGCGCGCGTCGAGCAATCACAGCGGGCCCTGTCCAGTGTGTCCGGTCCCGGCAGGCTGGACGTCTTGTTTCGTCGACTGATCGTCTCGCGTCACCCGTTCAGACGGAAACTTTCCAGCCTGCGGCGTCCCTTCAGCGAAATGGCGCAGGCCGATGGCATCCGGGGGGCGATCGAGGATCGCCTCGGGCGCGGGTACGACGTGCTGCACGCCGAACAGCTCTGGAGCGGGTGGGTGATCGCCGGGGTCCCGCGGAGCCTGTTGAACGTGCACCACCTCGAGGTGATCGACCGCGAACACGACCGGCCGCGCTCGTGGCGCGAGCGGAAGACGCTCTGGCAAATGCGTCGGGCGACGGCGACGATTCTGCGGCGCGTGCACAACGTCAGGTTCTTCAGTACGCGGCTCTCCGACAGGGCGCGAGCCTATGGCGCATCGGCCCAACACTGGGTCGTCCCGTTTGCGCTGGATGCTGCGCACTACCCGCCGGTCCCGCTGACCGCCGAGCCGGTGGTGGGACTGATTGGCTCCATGCATTGGCCGCCATCGCGCGGCGCCGCCGACCGGCTCATCACACGGGTGTGGCCGCGCGTGCGGGCACAGGTCCCACAGGCGCGGTTGGTGGTCGCCGGATGGGGGGCCGATCGGTATTTGGATGCGCACGCCAGCGCGCCGGGGCTCGAATTACGTGCGAACATTCCGCACCCGCGAGAGTTCTTCTCCCAGGTCGCCGTCCTGGCGTATCCGCCGGAGCGGGGAAGCGGGATGAAAATCAAGGTGATGGAAGCGATGGCGTTTGGGGTGCCGGTGGTGACGACGACTGAGGGCGTCGAAGGCTTGGCGGTCGAGCCCGGCGTCCACGCGCACGTCGCCGAAGAGGACGGTCTGCTCGCGGACCGCATCGTGGAACTGCTGCGCGACCGGCGCGCCGCCGAGCGGCTGCGGGAGGCCGCGCGCGCGCTGATTGTCGACCGCTACAACCCACAGGTCGTGGTTGACGGCATGATGAACGTCTATCATGAGGTCGCCGGGCAATGATCATCGAGAACACCAACCTTCAAACCTCGGCGCTGACCTGGTACCTGGCCGTGGGCTTGCTGGCGTTCTGGGCTCTCACGCTCCCGCTCCTGGTGCGGATTCGACTCGGGTGGGAGCCGGTACTGATGAGCCTGCTCGGCCTCGCCTGGGTCGGCTTCGGAGTCGGCATCGTGTTCCGGTTCTTCTTACTCGCTTACGATGCGGCAGCCTTCTCGAGTCCCTCGACGAGCCTGGCGGATCGTCCGCCGGCGGTCGTCAATCTGGCGCTGGCCAGCGCCGGTCTCTTCTGGCTGTGTTTCGTGGCCGCCGCGGTCGCGGCACGATTGCTCCCGGTGCCGCGGCTGCTGTATACGCTGGTGCGCCGGCCGGGGAACCTGGCGCACTCGTCGCTCGTGGCGACCACGGCCGTCTCGAGCGTCTGCGTCGTCGCCGCACTCCTTCCATCGACACCCGGCTCCTTGCTCACGCCGCTGTCCATCATCGGATCGATGTGGGTGATCCCGGCCACGTCCGCCTGGATCCGCTGGTTTCGGGGCGAGCCTGTTCGCTTGCTGGCGGTGATCGCCACGATGGCTCCCGGCGTACTCCGACTCGTGCTCAGCCCCTACCGCGAGCATTTGCTCGTGATCGCGCTGGTGGTGGTCGTCGCCGCGGTATTCGCCGGCCGCCGGCTGCGGCTGGCTGTCGTGGTTCCGATCGCGACGGTGCTCGTGCTGCTCAGCACGATCGCGGTCTCGACCTACCGGCTGGTGATGTGGTGGGACGTGGCTCCCAACGATGCCCTCGCGCGCGTCTCGCTGGCCGAGTGGCAGGATCGCCCGTTTGATGCGCCGTGGACGGAGGTCCTCCGCCGTTTCCACGACTTCGACTCGCTGTTGTTGACCGTCGATCTCGTCCCGAGTGTGTTCCCCTATTCGGGCCGGAACATGTTGCGGGAAGGGGTGACCCGCGCCCTCATTCCCAGGCTCCTGGACCCGACGAAGCGAGCGAGTGACGAAGGGAGCCAGTTTCAAACCCTCATCTGGAGCTATGACAATGACCCGACGCGCGAAGTGGGAACGGCCTCTATCGCGCCGAGCATGCCGGGAAGCCTGTACCTGGCGGGTGGGCTGGCCGAAGTGATCGGCGGGGCGCTTCTCTGGGGCTTGCTGGTCGCCAGTATCGAGCACCTCAAGTCGGCATTGTTCTCGCCCGTGTCGGCCGGCCTTCACGTGCTGTTCTCGGTGCAGGCGCTCGCCGGCATCGAACGCGACTACGCTGCCGCGTTCGCGAACATGGTCCAGACGCTCGTCATGCTCCTCTTCGTCTGCTTCGTGCTGGGGCTCCTGGAGCTGGCGCCGCATACGCCCCGCTCCGAAGCTCGAGCGCCGGCACGGCCATGATGACGTCTTACTGGACCCCGGCGTGACGCCGCGCCCGCACGTCGTCGTCCTCATGGCGACCGGCCGCCTCGGCGGCGCCGAACGCAGCATGGTCTCGCTCATCAAGAGCTCCACGGCCGCCCGGCGGTTCACGCTCCTCCTGCCCGAGCCCGGCGAGCTCGGTCGGGTCGCCGCCGCGGCCGGCGCAGAGGCGCTCGTGGTGCCGTGGCCGCACCGGGTCATGACCCTCGGCGAGCGAAGCGGACTCCCTCATCCGACCGCCCTCCTTCGCGCGGTACCGCCATTCTGGAGCGCGGTGGCACGCGTGGCGGCGCAGGTCCATTCGCTGCGGCCCGACGTTTTCGTGACCAACGGCATCAAACCGCATGTGATGGGCGCCCTGGCCCTCAGGAAGTTTCCGGGCGTGCCGCTGGTCTGGTACCTGCGGGACAGCCTGGATGGCCGCCGGCTGTCACGCGTGATCTTTCGGCGGGTGTCCCACCGCTGCGACGCCGCGGTCGCCATCTCGGAGTACGTCGCGCGCGACGCGGCGACGTATCTGCCCGCCGCGCTGCGACCGACGATTGTGTACAATATCCTCGGCGTACCGCTCGAGCCCGATGGCGACGACGAGCCGATCCAGAAACCTGACGGCGAGTTGTGGTTCGCCACGATCGGAGGCCTGACGCCACTCAAGGGGCACGACGTGTTCCTGAAGGCGGCAGCCATCGTGCGCCGCGAACGACCTGAAGCGAGATTCCTGATCGTCGGGTCGAATCAGTACGCACCCGAGCAAGGGCTGGACTACCCTGGACACTTGCGGGCGCTCGCGGACCGGCTGCACCTGGAGACGGTGGTCCGGTTCCTCGGCCAGCGACACGACGTGCAGCCGCTGCTGCGGCAGATTGATGTCGTGGTGCAATGCAACACCGCGCCGGAGGCCTTCGGCCGGTCCGTCGCCGAAGCGATGAGCGCCGGCCTGCCGGTGATCGCAAGCCAAGGATGGAGCTTTTCGGAGTTGATCGCGGACGGACGGACCGGCTGGCTCGTGCCGCCGGGCGACGTACAGGCCCTGGCCGATCGGATGTTGACGGCCGCGATCGATCCAGGAGCGAGGCGGGACATCGGCGAGCGTGCCCGAATGTTCATTACGTCCATTACTGATCCGTCGAGTTGCACCGCCGCGTTCGATGAGGCCCTGACGCGGGCGGCCGGACGGCGGCCGCCGGCCGTGGCGACCACGTGAAGGTCCTGCATCTCGGCAAGTTCTTTCCGCCCCATCATGGCGGCATGGAGACGCACCTGGCGCTCCTGGCGTCGCGGCTGACGCCATTCGTCGAGGTCGAAGTCGCCGTCGCGGCCGGCGCCCAACCCCACGGCCGAGAAATCGTCGGCAACGTCACCGTGCATCGCATGCGGACGGCCGGCCTCCTGGCATCGCAGCCGATCTGTCCGGAACTGTTCACCATCATTCGACAGGTGCGGCCGGACCTCGTGCACCTGCATCATCCAAATCCGCTGGCGATGCTGGGCTATCTCGCGTTGGGTTCCCACGTCCCGTGTGTGGTCAGCTATCACAGCGACATCGTCCGGCAGCGGGTGCTCGGACGACTGACGGCGCCGGTGGTGCGGGCGACGCTCAGACGCAGCGCCGCCATCCTCGTCGCCTCGCCCCAGTACCTCGACACCTCGACCGTGCTGCAGCCGTTCCGCCGCACGTGTCACATCGTGCCCTACGGATTCGAGCCGGTCGCCCCGTCGCGGATCGATCCGCGCGCCGTCGCCGAGTTGCGATTGCGGTACGGCCCACGCCTCGTGCTGGGCGTCGGGCGTCTCACCGACTACAAGGGGTTCGAGTACCTCGTCCGGGCCATGACAGAGGTCGACGCGCGGCTGCTGATCGTCGGCGAAGGCCCCTGCCGGCGGACGCTGGAGCGCCTCATTTCGACGTTGGGACTGCACGACCGCGTCGCACTGCTCGGCGCCATCCCCGACCCCGCGCCGTACTACGAAGCGTGCGACGTATTCGTGCTGCCGTCGATTTCCCGCAACGAGGCGTTCGGCCTCGTCCAGCTCGAGGCCCTGGCGGCCGGCAAGCCGGTCGTGAACACCGCGATTGGATCGGGCGTCGCGTTCGCGTCTCCGCCGGGGCTGTCCGGGCAGGCCGTGCCTGCCGCCGATCCCCCGGCGCTCGCCGCAGCCATCCGTCAGCTTCTGGCGGATCCCGACCTGCGGCGCACGCTCGGCGCGGCGGGCCGGGCGCGTGTGACGACGGAATTCAGCGCGACGACCATGGTGCGGCGGACCGTCGACATCTACCACCAGGCCGTTCTCGCCTCGGGCGCCGCGGTGGCATCCGTGCGGCAGTGAAGGCGGTGCGCACGGGCATCTGACACTGAGCCTGGCCGACTCGCGCGCCTTCCCGCTGCCACAGTCGCAGTCTCTGCTCTACCGCGCCGCGCGCCCCTTGCGCCTAATCGTCCGGCGCATCCGACGGGGCCTGTGCACGCGGCGAGACGGCAGACCTCGCGGCCTCTGACCGTCAGCGCCTTCGCGTGGGCGGCGGCACCTGGGAAGGTGGCGGGGCGAGCGGCACGAAGACGCCGTCGCCGGCCCGGTCGACCTCCACGCGTGCGATGGTTCCGTTCGCTCCGTAGATGAAACGCCGCGTGGGTCGTCCGGCACCCGATTCGTCGATGGCAGTGCTGCTGATGGCGTACGGCGGAGCACCGTCCGCCGGGTGCGGATCCGGCTCATAGGTGTCCCATTTGTCGGGCCTGCCGTCGCCCTGCGTGTCGTCCGCGCTGCGCACTAGCACGTCGCGCTCGTAAAACTCGGTCCGATCGTAACGGCCGTCCCGTTTCGTGGAAATCCGTATCTCCGTCAGCGCACCGGCCTCGGTGTAGAACGCCTCTGCATCCATGATGCCGTCGTCGCGCCGCGACAGGCCCACCTTCGCGAGCTTGCCGTGCGCGTCATAGAAATCCCAACGCTCGACCTTGCCGTTCTCGTTCAGATCCAGCTCGATGCGGCGGGTGCCCGCTCCCTCCGTGTAGAGGATTGCGTCGTTCTTCCCGTTCTTGTTGACGTCGAAGGCGAGCGTGCGAAGACGACCCGTCTCGGGTTCGTAGGCGGCCGTCGGTCGGTCGCCCGATCGGCCCGAGCACGACCATGCCGAGGCACAGAGCAGAATCACCCACGAGCACGAGCCGACAGATTGGCGGCGACGCACCTGGCACGCTCCCTCGAGTTGGTTAATGGAACGGCCCGATCTGATCCGCGGCAGCCGGGGCGACGACGGGAGTCGAAGGCCACGCCGGCAAGCCACGGGCAAGGAGAGCCGATCATGCAGACGGTACGATTTATCGCGCGGGATGTCCACAACCCTTCGGTCGAAGACGCCTCGACGCGATCAAGAGCGAGGACGTGCAGCGGTTGAAAGCGCAGCTCGAGGTCAAGTCGCCGAAGACGGTGAACAACATTCTCGCCGTGCTCAGCATCCTGCTGAAGAAGGCGGTGGAATGGGATGTGATCGAGCGGATGCCATGCAGGATCAAGCTGCTGCCCATCGAGAAGGGTGCAGCGGCGTTCCACGACTTCGAGGAGTACGAGCGGCTCGTCGACGTCGCACGGTCAATCGATCAGCGGACGTACCTGATCGTGTTGCTGGGCGGTGAGGCCGGGTTGCGGTGCGGCGAGATGATCGCGCTCGAGTGGGGCGATGTCGATCTGGCGAAGCGACAACTGTGTGTCCGTCGGTCGGACTGGAACGGACAGGTGGGAACGCCGAAGGGTGGACGGCAGCGTTACGTGCCGCTCACGCGACGGCTCACCGCGGCGCTCGCCGAGCATCGGCACCTGCGGAGCAAGCGGGTGTTCTGTCAGGACGATCGCACGCCGTTCACGCGGCAGATCGTGCAAGGCCGGATGCTACTGGCGGCGCGGCGGGCGAACGTCAGGCGTGGGGTGCACATCCTGCGTCACACGTTCTGCTCGCACCTCTCGATGCGAGGGGCGCCGCCAAAGGCGATCCAGGAGCTCGCCGGGCATGCGGATCTGACGATGACCCAGCGCTACATGCACCTCAGTCCGGCAGCCCTCGACGCGGCGATCGGGCTGCTGGATCGGCCGTCCGGCGATCAAAGTTGTGGAGATATATTGGCAACGGTGGTCCCGCTGCCAAAACGATCAATGAATCCGAGGGGATAACTGGCGGTGAGGCAGGGATTCGAACCCTGGATAGAGGTTTAAGCCCCTATAACGGTTTAGCAAACCGCCGCCTTCGGCCACTCGGCCACCTCACCGTATCGAAATTGCCAAGGATTTTGCGGCTTTTTCTGGTCAGACACGGCTAAGGCCGAGCTGGTGTGCCCACCAGTGTGCCCAAGCCGACGCACAGCACTCCGCAGATCCCCGTCGCTGACGACATTATAGCGATCGAAGACGCTGCGAGTCTTGTGGCCGCTCAATTTCATCGCCACGCGTTCAGGAATGCCGGCCGGATTCGATGTCGAAAGCTATCTGCCGATCGAAGACATCGCGGCGACGTTCATGAAGCGTGGCTGGGGATTGACGATGAACCCGTGCGTCGGGAAGCTGCACCAGATCCGCTGACCCGCAGCGTTGAACACAACGGAGCTCGTCGGCGACCAGCGTGGACACGAGATCGATGGGCGCCATCTTCTCGTTCTCGGCCTGCCGCCGCCGCGTGTCGAGGACCGCAGCCATGCCGGAGAGGCGTAGTTGCCGCCGGGCGCGATCGAGTGAAATGAGATTCATCACTGCTCTCCTGTCGTACGATCGATCAGATCGCGGTAGAGGGTGAGCTGCCGAATGAGCGGATCGACCTGCTCGAGCGTCAGCGGCACCGCGGGCCGGCGTTCGAGGTACCGACACGTCGGCACGCCGAGTTCGAGCGCGGCTTTGGCGGCGTCGTCAATGACCGCCGGGCCGTGCTTTTTCGCCGGTGCGAGCACGCCGAGGATGCGGCGGACGCCGGCTTCGCCCTCGTGGCCGTCGATGTGATGCGTTCAAATCATTGAACCGACAGCGATTGTTGGCGCGGCTCGTTGCATGATGTAGCCTCGAACGGATATGGTGGCCGGAACGAGAACGGAACCCGGGCGGGGCGCTGTTCGACCGCCCGTGCGTCGTGACCTTGCGCCTGACGCAGGGGCGAGCCGCCGGATGTTTGGGTCAACATGTGGAGGTGGCTTCGTGGCCAAGCAGCGCGAGCGTCCTGCGCAGTGGATAGCGTCCGCGTGAATGCCGACCGACTTGAGCCGGGACGACAGTGTCGAGGGTTTGACGCCAGGCAGCGACGCTGCGCCACGGACGCCGTAGTCAGGGTGCCGCCTGATGAAAGGATCACCGCTCGCTGACGTTCTGCAGCTCTTGAACCTTGCGAGGCAGTCGTCGTGCTTTAGGCGCTCAATGACATCGACCGACACACGCGGCACTTCGACGTCCAGCTTCTGCCGGCGAGCGGAATTTCGCCTGCGCCCCGCCGTAGCCAGATAGTATGCAATGCCAACATCGGGGCGACAGCACACGCCAATGCCTCGCTGGGAGTGTGACCATGCTGAACCTGAACTCACGCCTCGAAGAGGCCAATGATGTCTTCACCCTCTTCCTGGCGCAGGGACTGCTCGACCCGACACAGGTACGGCGGCTGTACGAAAGCCGGCCCCGCCAGGGCAAGCGCATCGCTCGTCTGGAACTCAGCCACGAGAAGCAGTACGCGATGAACCTGCTTTACCTGGTGGAGAACAGCCTGCGCAATCCCGGTGCCGGGCTGGGCCCAGAATGGGAGTTGCTCGTCGACGATCTGACGAGCAGCGCGTTCATGGACTGGCTGGAATCGGGAAGCGGCCTGCGGCTACGCCACCTCGTCACCGATATTGGAATGTACACTCATGAAGACGGCGACTTCATCTCGGTCCATCGGGACAAGCCGAACAAAGCTCTCACGGCGATCCTGTACATGAACGAACATTGGCCGCACGACGCTGGAGGCCACTACGAGGTGCGGCAATCCTCGAATCCCGACGAAGCTCCGGTGCGCACCATCCCACCTCGCGCCGGCCAGTTCCTCGCGTTTCCCCCTACGGATCGGTCGTGGCATGCGGTCGCGCCGGTAACGACCGGGGGTACGCTCACGCGGCTGACCGTGCAACTCGAGTTCTGGATCGACAAGAGCCGCTGAGAAAACCGAACCGCAGGAGTTCCCTCATGATCAGGCCCCGGCCGCTCGACCACATTGACGATCCTTTCTCGTTCTATTTCGGCGGCCCGATCATCGCGCACGAAGATCTCGTGCGCCTGAATTCCGAACTACCCGCACGCGAGCTCTATCGGCACGAGATCAAGGTTGGTGAGGAGCACAAGAAGCAGTACAACATGTGGCGTGTTGCCGTATTCGAGCAGGGCGGCAGGACGAAGGCGGCCGAGCGGCTGCCGGCCGCATGGGTTGAATTGCTGGACGAGCTGTTGGCCAATCCGTTCCGCCAGTGGCTGACGAATGAGACGGGAATCGACTTGGCGGGTAAGCCGGTCACGGTCGGTCTGTACATTTTCGAGAATGGCGACTTCACGTCGGTTGACAATGGCAAGCTCGCCAAGGCGCTCAGTGTCGCGCTATACCTCAACGAAGATTGGGTCTGCGAGTACGGCGGCAATCTGGATTTGTGGCAGTCCAAGGGGGAGCGCGGACAAACGCCGGCGCGAACCTTCGTCCCCTTGGGAGGCAACGTGTGTGTATGCCAATTCAGAGAGACGAGCTGGCACAGCATCAGCGCGGTCCGCAATGGTCGTTCGCGCGTGTCGATGATGATCGAATACTGGCGCGACGATGAACCGGCCCCGCGTGAATGACTCGTGTGGGATGAGCGCCGGGGAGCCGAGACAAGGCGGGCCGATGTCATGGCGGAAATAGGCCGCGGCGTCGTCACCGCATGGGAGCCGGAACTCTTCGCCGAGGCGCGGCACTTCGCCGCCGCGCACGAACGACGGTTCGTCGCGTGGGCGTCTGGAGTGACGCCGGACACGTTTGCCGAAGGAATCGACCGCGTCGCATCGCTGACCGTGTTTATTTCCTCGCGGCAGATGACCTACGATCTCCTCCGTTCGCTCATTCTGATTTCGGTTAGAAGTGAGCTTCCCGTGGGGCTGATTCCCTGTGCTCCCCATAGCCAAGTCCCGCTGACGCCGCAACTGACCTCCGTCGCCAACGCGCTGCGCGACCGGACGCTCCTGTACTCCTACTTCTTCCTTGGGCACAGCGTCCCGGGCGTTTCGGACACCTACGGGCGGCCCGACTCGGAAGCGTTCCTCGAGGAGGCCGACCGCGGCGCGAAGGTGATCGTGCTCCACACCCACGGCAATGGCGCCGACGCACCGATCGGCGACGCGATTCTCTGCGCTCGCGTCGATGGGCGTCCGGCCACGTCCCGTCTGGCTCGCTGCTTGCCGTGCCAGGTCGGCGGCCCGTGCATTCGAGAACATCGCGACGTTCGCTTGTACTTCAGTCCGTCACACCTGCGGTGTCACGCGCTGGTTTTCCTCTCGTGCACCGGTTTCCCGCCCGCGGATTCCCTGCTGCAGTACCGAGGGCTCACTCGTTCATGCCGCCCTTCGCGGAGGAACGGTCCGGAGCATCGTGACGTCGATACGAGTCGCCGGATCATCGACGTTTTCGCTCGCGGTCTCCACGAAGCGCTACGTCGACGACGGGCACACGATGGGCGCGCTGGCGCTCGCGATCAACCATGCCGATACCGAGGCATCTCCGCACTACATTTGCATCGGCGATCCGGAGTTTCGCGCGATTCAGGGAGCGCTCGAGCCGGGGCCGATCCGCGACACGCCCGATCCACCTGCGACCGATCCGGGCCGAGCGCAGAGGGCCACCGTGGCGCTCGCCGAGGCAGAGCTGCTCGCCCGAGCCGACGGGGTGTCCTGGTCCACGATCGACGAGCGCCTGCAAGCGATAAGCACGATGACCCGGACGGCCGCACACATGCCTGTACCTCGAGCCCCCGACGCTCCTCGGGACCCGCGATCTCCGACTCGAACAGCTGGCGCAGCGGCTCGACGGATCGGGTCGGTGTCCGACTTGTGAGCGACCGACGGAGCGTTATCGATCGCATTCCGTGATGGCCCGGAAGGATCTGAGACTCGAGCGCTGTCCCGAGCACGGGATTGCCACCGTCGCTGCCGACAGCGTCCGCGAGGGCGACGATGTCCTGCCGGCGCGCGCGGCGCGATGGCTGTTCACTGCGTTCACCCTTCGCCAGGTCGCCGAGCAGCTCGAGTCGCACCGCGCCGAAGCGCTCGATCTGGCGCACACGCTCGAGCGCCGCGCGTTCGCGGGCGGCGCAGGGACGATGTCGCGTAACCGGGACTGCCGGATCGCGCACATCCTCGGCGTATCCGTCGCTGAAGGAGGCGAGCTCTTCCTGACCCGCCAATTGCGCTACGTCTCCGCGGGTCAGCAGGGGACGACGAATCGCGCCCATCACTGCGGCCAAGCATTGCTGTACGTTGATATCTCGCCGGTGCCGCTTCGCGTACGCCGTCGGTTGTGGGTGTGCCCCCTATGCGGCGTCATCGGGAACACGCTCCCGGAGCATGAGCTGCCCGAGATTTCCGTCGGGCCGCGGCGCTGGCATGCAACGCCGATGCGGGCGCCGTTCGCGGCGGATGGATGTGCGCTGACGCTGGCGTGGGAGACACGCGGCCTGCGCCGGGATGACTGGTTGGTCTCACTGTGGATCGACGGGCCGAGTGACGGCGAGCTGCACCACTCGGGGCATGAGGAGTTCGGCGGCTTGCGGGCGCTCGACGCGATCATGGTGGCCGACGGCGAGGTCTTCACGATCCGCGTGCCGGTCTTTCTCTCGTCGCCGGACCGGCGCATGTACTCGCTTCGGGAGTTGAACGCCGAAGACGCCGCTCAGGCTCGATATCCGTGGAACGAGCGGTAATGGCGCCGATCGGTTGCTCAGCCACCCGCGGTCGGCTACGATCGAGCGGCGACCGACGGGAACGGATCCACTGATGGCAGACTTCGAGGCAGACAGCCGCACCTGCGATCGCATGTTCGACGCCGAAGGTATGCGGTGGATGGGTCAGAACACCAACCATCTCCCTCTGCCCGCCGCTGTCGTCACGGCATTGCATGAGGGTGTGGACCAGGATGACTTCCGGCGCTACGCCCCACCTCTCGGCTTCGAGGCGCTGCGCGCCGCGATCCTGACCGACCTGGAGTTGACCGGCGCCACGGCGATGGTGACCGACGGTGGAGCGGCCGCCCTCTACAACGCGTGCCAGACGTTCTTGCGCTCGGGAGACCACTTCGTCACGACCGAGCCCGGATGGAAGTGGCCTCCAGTTTACGCCTGCGCCATCGGCGCGTCGGTGACCGAGCTGGATGTGTACACGATCCCGCGGTGGCCTACCGCCTGACCGCAGACAAGGTCGCCGAAGTGGCGGCGCACGGCGTGCGCATGCTCTACCTTGTCGATCCGAACAACCCGCTCGGCACGTGCATCGAAGCATCGCAGCTGCAGCGTATCGCGGACATCGCCCGTGAGCGGCAGGCGATTATCGTCCACGATTGCACGTACCGGCCGTTCGCGGAAGGGCACACGCTTGCGGCGCGCTTCTATCCCGAGGGTACTCTGACCATCTACAGCTTTTCAAAGTGGCTGGGCACCGCTGGCCTCCGCATCGGCGCGATCGTCGGCCCGGCGGCGTTGATCCAGCGAGTGGCCGCGACACCAGCCAACAGCCTCGGATCCAGCGTGGTTGCGCAGCGGGCGGCCATCGCGGGACTGCGCATCAAGGACGAGTGGTTTCCGGAAGTCCAGCGCATTCAGCGTCGGAACCAGGCGCGCATCAAGGCCGCCGTCGATGCGATTCCGGGGCTCGCCGTGCCCGTGTATCCCTCGCACGGCAACTACCTAGTGGTCGAATGCATCGGCGCGGGAGTGGATCCGAAAGCCCTCACCGCCGCGTTCGCGGAACGTGGATTCGTCATTCGCGCTGGCGTCTACCACAGTGCGCACCACGGATACCGCTTCGTGAAGATCAGCACCACGGTTCCGACCGCGTGGGTCGACGAGTGGTGCGAATTGCTTCCCAGCCTGATCGACACGCTGGCTGATCGTGACCGTCGGCTGCCGCGAACGTCGTGCTAAAATCCGCCGGGAGTTGCAACATGTCAGAACCGCAGAAGCCCGTGCTGGGTGATAACGACTCCGCTTCTCGCGAACATCCCGAACACACTCCAGAGGATCTGGCTCCTCCGCCACGGCGCAAACCCGTGTTGGACGTCGAATCCGAACGCCGCGACTTCGGAGATGCTTCGGACATTCACGCCTGGTAACCCGTGTGGGGGAGTCCGGGATCGAGTCTGAACCTCCCGGTCTGGTGACCGCGTTCGGACCCGCATACGAACATCTGGCTCGCCGATTTGCCGTCGCCAGAGGCCGAAGATTCGTTCCGTTCGACGACAGAGCGTTCAGGTCGGGCTGTCATGTCTCAGACGGGACCTCGCTGACCGTCTTCGCATCTCACGATCAACTGACCCATCGCGTCCTCCACGACATCATCGGACTGTCGATGGAGGCCAATCTCTCCGTCGGAGTCGTCCCGTGTACGACGGACACGGAGCCGGCGTATCTGACGGACGGCACGACGTTTCGATCTCGCGCCCTCTTCTTCTCCTACTTCTTCGGCGCGCCTCGCGTGCCGGGCCGGACCCACGCGTACGGCCGACCGGGCTGGGCGGACTTCGTCAACGAGCTCGAACGCGGTGCGCAGGCCGTCGTCGTGCACACGCACAGTAATGGAGTCGATGCGCGTATCGGAGATGCCGTTCTGTGCGCTCGTCTGATGGCCGAGTCGATCGCGACCGAGCGCTGCCTGCCGTGCCAGTCGGGCGGACCCTGTATTCGCGAGACGATCCCGACGCTGCAGCGGTTTCTCACCCCATCCTTCCTGCAATGTCGCGCGCTGGTCCTGTTGGGCTGCACGGGCTTTCCGCCGGCAGATTCGCTCCTCGACTACCGCGCATCGCTGGTCCACGCGGCGTTGCACCAGGGGGCGGTGACCAGCGTCGTGACCTCCATTCGGTTGTCGACAGCGAGCCTCTCGCTCGCACTCGCGGCGAAGAAGTTTCTCGAGGCCGGCGGGTCGATGGGCGAGCTCGCGCTCCAGATCAATCGACAAGAGCCAGGTCGCCTGCCGCATTTCATTTGTCTGGGCGACCCTCATTACCGTCCGTTCGCCCGAGTCTCCGACGACGAACCGGTTCACGTCGCGCCGCCGCTGGTGCGTGACGAGCACCGCGGGCCACACGTGATCGAGCTCCTCGCCGAGGCCGAGTTGCTTGCCGCGGTCAAACATTCGGATTGGCCGTCGATCCACGCGCGCATCGATCGTGTCAGCGTTGTGGCGCGGACGCCGGCCTACCTGCCGATCGAGAGCCGATCGACATCCCTCAGCGGCGTGCGCCTCGGACGCCCGATCCCGGGCGCGGAGCGAGCGGCTGCCGGTCCGCCATGCCCCGAGTGTGGCGCCCCGCAGTCGCGATACCGTTGGCAGGCACGCGCGTCGGTGGGCGCGCTGTGCGTCGACCACTGTCCGTCGCACGGTGTGACCGCCTGCGAGTCGACCGAGGCGGGCGTGAACGCCAGTGGTAGTGCGCGCGCCGCACGGCTGATGTTCACCGCCCTGTCCCTGCGGTGCCTGGCGGCCCAGGGGTTCGTGTCCCCCAACCGCTTCGTCGAGCTCGCGGTGACGCTCGAACGCTCGGCACTGTCCAATCCCTCTGCCGTGCCGGTGACGCCGCGCGACGTCGATCTCCACATCGCGCGCCTCGTGGCCGACCACGTCCGAGCCGGTGGTGAGGCGTTCATGAACCGCCAGTTGCGCTACGTGTCGCCGCGCGAAGAGGTCGATACCGGTACTTACACACGTGCGGAGCGCCGCTGGTGGGGGCCGACTATGCTCCTGTGCCGTTGCGCGTGCGGCGGCGCGTGTGGCTGTGCCCGTTGTGCGGCATCGCGGGCGAATCACCGCGGGAGCATCGCTTGCCCGTCGTCGACGTGACCGGCGGCGAGTGCGCGGTCTCCTCATTGTCAATGGATCTCGCACCTGATGGGTGCGCGATCGCGTTGGTCTGGTTCCCGGTAGGCGCGCGCCAATCGTCGTGGCACCACATCGAATGGATGGATCGCCCGAAGACGTGGTCGCTCCAGGCCCTGCCCGATGACGAATTCGGCGGCGTCCGCTACCTCGTCGCCGTCATGGTCGCCGACGCGGAGGTGATTACCGTTCGCGTCCCCGCGATCGTGACCACGAAGCCGAACCGCACGTATGGGCTGCGCGAGCTCAACCAGGCTTGAGGCGGCCGTCAGGCCGGAATCACGACCAATCCCTCAGCGCCGCGGGGCCGCTCCTCAGCGTGCGCACGACGGATTCGGCGCGCCGCGTGTCGCGGCGCGATGGCGACCGCGAGTGACAAGTAGCTGGCACCCTCTCGAAAAACCACCCGCTTCTCGACCAGGCTTGCCAGAAACGCCTCGATGTCCGCAGCGTCGAGGCCGTCGACCTGGAAACGGCGCGCGATCTGACGAAGTGTCCGCCGCTGCATGCAGTAGAGGTACATGTCGGCGCCGACGTCGCGCAGGGTGTGCGCCCGCCCGTGGATCCGATCCTCGATGAGCAACGCCGACCCGAGGTGCTGGTAGGTCAGGGGCTTCGGCAGCTTCTTGCCGCGCGTCGCCCTGTCGAACGCCATCGTCCACGCCTCGATGACCGGCATCAGCCGGTCCCAGTTCGGCGGATGGGCCGAGACGTCGTCGTAGCTCAGATAGAAGGTCACGAGCCGATCCCAGACCTCCTGCGGTAACCCCGCCTTGAACGCGTCCCAGTTGCGGATGTTGGCGATAGGGAAGCGTTCGGCGAGCTTGACAACGCTCTGATCGACCTCCATGCGGAAGGACGTGATATTCAACGGCGGATAATAGATCGCTGCTTCCTCGATCACGCGGATCGTTTCGGTCACCTGCGCATCGGTCGATCCCGGGAACCCCACGATCAAGTTGCCGCCATTGGCGATCCCGAGCTCGTAACAAATGCGCATCGCCTCGAGGTTCTGGATCGCCGTCGTCCCTTTGCCGATGAGTCGCAGGTAGCTGTTATCCAGTCCCTCCACGCCCGTCTGACAACTGGTCAGCCCGGCTTCCCACAACAGGAGGAACTCGTAAGGCGAGACATTGGCCCGCAGTTCGTAGAAGAAGCGGAGCTCGATCCCGGTGGCGCTGATCTGCTCTGCGAGCTCGCCGACGCCGCGGTGGCGGAGCACGTTGTCGAGAAAGAACACCTGGCCCTTTGCGTAGCGGCCGCACAGCGCGCGAAGCTCGGACACCGTCCTCTCGATTGACTTCTCCCGGTATGGACCCCACTGCACGTTGAAGTTGCAGAACTGGCACGTCAGCTCGGCGTTGCCGGTCTTGTGCACGCGATCCCACCAGCAGCCGCGCGAACTTTCGATTGCCAGGTCCCAATCGAACGTGCCGCCGACGGCCGCCGCGTAGGCGTCGAAGTCCGGCAGCGGCAACGTGTCCATGTCGGCCAGCTCCCACAGTGTTGCGCCGCGATCGAGACGGCTGGCCGTCGCCTGGGTAATCACACCGCGGATGCCGTTGATCGCGTCGCGATCACCGCAGGCGATCGCCGTGACGATGGCTTTGAGAGGCAGCTCGCCCTCACCTTGCACGACCGCGTCGATGAATGGGTCATCCGACAGCGCCGAAGGACCCACCCGACTCGACACGGTGGAGCCACCCATGACGATGTAGGTTCCGGGACAGGCGGCCTTCAGCAGTCGGGCCAGGGCGATATTGGCGAACATCTGTCCGAACGAGGCGGTCAGGCCGACGACGTCGTAGCGCGCGTCGGCCAGCCTGCGCGACAGGCGATGCAGATGCTGTTCGAGGCTCGACAGCAACCGTTCGGTCGCGTCGGCGATCCGCTCCGCGGTCGGCTCGCTGTCGTCCGATGACTCTGCCGCAAAGAGCACCGGCGCATCGCCGCGGCGCGTCCCCATGACGTTGCCGCGTTGAACCAGGTCGACCACGAACGCGATTGTCTCCGCTCGCTTCTCCGGGTACAGCAACGGCATGTACAGCAGCTCACCGAGCGAATCGGAGTGTTGCCGGGCGAGATTGTCGTAGACTTCTGCGCCGATCTCTTGGGCGAGGTCGAGATAGGCGTACTGGTACGTGACGACGCTGCCTTCAACTTCGCGGTGCAGGTAGCTGCCGAGCACCGCGAGCGCCATCGTGGGGCGACACCGCTCCGACCATGGCAGGCTGACGAGAGCGATTCGCGTGCGATCCATGTCTCTCCGCGCCGCCATTCTAACCCCGATCATTCGCCGGATGCGATCGGGGCGAAGGGTTGTGCGGTCGCGGGATGCGAAGCGATCGATGCTACCATCCGGAGCCAGTGTCGACGTTTGGTGGAACCGATCTGCTCATTGGCGGCGCTGCAGCGGAGCCTGCACCAGAAGAGGCGCCTGCCTCGGCCGATCGCACGGCCATCGTTGTCGCCGCAAGCCCGGTCGCATCCGAAGAAGCGACGGCGTGGCGGGCCGTCGACGTCGCCATCGGCGATGGCGCGACGTATGCCGACGTCCGAATCGTTCGCTGCCGACAACAGTCGGTCACGGTCCGTGACGGCGCACCGTCAGCTGGCGAGACGGAAGAGTACGGGATCGGCGTGCGGGTGATCGCTCTCGGCGGTTGGGGATTTGCCGCGGTGCCGCACGTGAGTGCGGAGTCGGCTTCGAGCGCCGCCCGTGCCGCGGTTCGCGGTGCGCGCTGCAACGGCCAGCTGCTGCGCGCTCTGGGACGGCCGGCGGTCGAGCTCGTGCCGACTCCAGCGGCGCGCCGTTCGTGGGTCACGCCGCATTCGATGGATCCATTCGAGGTTTCGCTCAGCGACAGGGCGGCGCCTCTGATCGACGTCGAACGACGACTGCGCGACACCGGTCGTGTCGACCACGCGACCGCCTCCGTGATCACCATCTGCGAGGATCAGCTGTTCGCGAGCAGCGAGGGGGCCTTGCTCCATCAAGTCGCGATGCGCGTCAGCCCCAACATCACGGCGACCGCCGTCGATCGGCGACGGAAACGATCGGCGTCGCTGGATTTCGAGCTCGTTCCGATGCAAGCCGGATGGGAGTACATCACCGGTCTGGATCTCGCGACTCACGCGGACGTGACCGCCGCGGACCTGCAACGAAAGCTCCATGCGCGGAGCGTCGAGCCGGGCGTCCGGCGCGTCATCCTGACCCCGACCAACCTTTGGCTACCGCTCCACGAAAGCATCGGCCACGCGACGGAGCTCGACCGCGCGATGGGGCTCGAGGCGAACTACGCGGGGACGAGCTTCGTGGCACCCGACCACGACCTCCCACAGATCGGCAGCCCGCTGGTGAATATCGTTGCCGACCGGACACAGCCCGGCGGGCTGGCGACGGTCGCGTGGGACGACGATGGCGTCGCGACCGGGCGATGGGATCTCGTGCGCAGCGGGACCGTCGTTGACTGGCAGACCACTCGCGAGCAGGCGCGGCGGCTCGGGCGCAGCCACTCGCACGCATGCAGCTACGGGGAGGGATACGCGGGCATCGCTTTTCAACGGATGCCCAACATCTCCTTGCAGGCGGGCCCGGAGGGCCATAGCCTCGACGATCTCATCGCCGCGACCGACGACGGCGTGTTGATCTGCGGTCCCGGGTCATGGTCGATCGATCAACAGCGCCGTAATTTCCAGTTCTCGGGTCAGATGTTCTATGAGATCAAGCGCGGGCGCATCGTCGGCGCATTGCGCGACGTGGCGTATCAAGCCGATACCGTCGCGTTCTGGCAATCGTGCGACATGCTCGGGGGCCGGAAGACGTACCGACTCGGCGGCGGCACCCTCCGCGATGGCAAAGGGGAGCCGCGGCAAGCGAGCCCTTGCTCCCACGGCTGCCCGCCGGCTCGCTTCACCGCGACGATCCTCAACACTGCGGTGGAGCGATGACCGACGCGGAGATGTCCGCGAGCGAGATCGCGGAGCATGTCCTCGCCTACGGCACCGTCGACGATCTGCGCGTGCGAGTCCGCCGCTCGGTCATGGGCAATACCCGAGTCGCGGACTCGATGCCGACGACGAGCGGTGATGTCGAGCGGCTCGAGATCACCGTGACGGCGATTGGCATCGGCGGGGGGCGGGCGACCCTCTCGAGCAATCGCACGTCGGAGAGCGAGCTGCGCGCCCTGGTGCGCCGCACCGAGGCGCTTGCGGCGGTCGCGCCGCGTGACGTCGAGGCGGCGCCGATGATGGGGCCGACCGCCTACACACGGGTCGACGCGGTGGATCCAGCGGTCGCCGCGATGGGACCGCAAGCCCGCAGCGAGCTCGCGCACACCCTCATCACCAACGGGCGGTGTGACGGCGTCGTCGTCTCGGGATACATCGAGCATCACGATGCCACCATTGTCGTGGCGGACCGCGCCGGCCTGGCGGCTGGGCACCGCGGCACATGTGTTCGCGTGGCGACGACCTGCCGGACCGCAGACGGAACGGGTAGCTCGAAGGCGGGCGCCATCTCTCATCAGATCGGCGACATCGATGGTGCGGCGCTCGCGCGAGACACCGCGACGTGGGCCTTGAGGTCGCGCGCGCCGAGGCCGATCGTGGCAGGCAAAACGTGCGTGGTTCTCGCTCCGCAAGCCGTCGCCGACCTGCTCTGCCTCATGCTGCCGGCCCTGGACCACCGGCGCGCGACGCAAGGCCGCACGTGCTTCAGCGCGCCCGATGGGCGAACGAAGCTGGGTGAGAAGCTGTTCGACCGCAGGATCCATTTGTGGAGCGATCCTGCCGACGCGCGCGATCCGGCGTGCCCGATCGCGGACGATGGGCGGCCGTACGTCAGAGTGGATTGGGTGGTCGGCGGCGTGCTGCAGGCGCTGACGGCGTCCGCGTTCTGGTCGGCGCGGGCCGGAGTGGCATCGCGCCCCGAACCTTCATCGCTTCATCTTGGCGGTGACGACGCCACACTCGACGAGCTCGTCGCAGGTGTCGACCGTGGTCTGCTCGTCACGAGGTTCTGGTACAACGACATCGTCTCGGAACGACAGATGCTGGCCAGCGGCCTCACCCGCGACGGCACGTTTGCAATTCGCCGGGGCCAGATCGTGGCGCCGGTGATGAACATGCGCTATACGGATTCGCCGATGACCCTGCTCGAACGGACGATTGGGCTGGGACAACCTGTGCGCGCCGGGCTCACCGAGAAACTCGTGGTCGTCGTGCCGCCCGTGGTCGTGGATGGCTTCGAGTTCACGTCCGTTTCTTCGGCGGTCTGAGCCGGCGCTACCAGCACATCAAGTCGTGGCCGATGATCAGGCCCTTATCGAAGAGCTCCTTGTTGAGGCGGGCGATCTTCGCCCTGGCCTCGTAGAATTCGCTGACGGCCGCGAGCTTGGCGCCGGCGAGCTTCTGGGTTGCGTCATCCAGCTTGGGCGCTGCGATGACAAACGTGTTTGCAGGAGTGATCGGGTCTTGTGGCATGATGTGCGTCGCTTTCAGCGGAGTGGACGTAACTCCCTCCAATCCTACACTGGTCGTCAACATGCGTCAAACGGCCGAACTTCGCGCGCGTTCTGAGGTGCCGCGGTGATGTATGACGTCGTCGGCATCGGGTTTGGCCCCGGCAACCTCGCCCTCGCGATCGCGTTCGAGGAGCTTGCCCCCGAGGCGTCGCGCCGATTCGTCGAAGCGCAACAGATGCCGACCTGGCAGGGTGCGATGCTGCTGGATGGATCCGACGTCCAGCACCATCCGTGCCGCGACCTGGTCACCCTTCGCAATCCGCGGAGTCGCTACACGTTTCTCAACTATCTCTTTGAAGAAGGACGGCTCGTCGAGCACCTGAACCTTCCGCTTCACTTCCCGCTCCGCAAGGAGTATGTCCGTTACATCCGGTGGGCGACCGAGCAATTCCGGGATGTCGTCGATCTCGGAGAGCGAGTCGTCGAGGTGAGCATCGCAGGAGACGCCGGCGATCAGGCGTTCGAGGTCCGGACCAGCGCGGATCGCACGCTCAGAGCCCGAGCGCTGTGTGTCGGCACGGGTCGGACACCGTACGTCCCGTTCCCGTTCGACGAGACGCAAGGTCCACGGCTGTTTCATTCCAGTCAATATCTGGATCGGATCCGCCGGCTTCCGGCCCCGCACAGGGTTGCGGTGGTCGGCGGAAGTCAGAGCGCCGTCGAAGTGACGCTCGATCTGGCGCGCCAGTTTCCGGATGCGGCCATCGAGCTCTTCACACGGGCCCCCGGTCTCGCGCTCAAGGACACCAGCCCCTTCAGTGAGAGGGGTTACTTCCCGGAGTTCATCAACTACTACCACCAAGCCAGCCGAAGTACCAAACGGATGCTCGACGAGTACATGCGGCGGACGAATTACAGCTCGGTCGACGAGGACATCCTTCGTCGTCTCTACATCCTGATGTACGAGCAAGACCTGGACGGTCAGTGCCGCGTGTTCGTGCGACCGAACCGGCGCATCGTCGAAGTGCGGCAGACTCCCGAGATTGTGCAACTCCGCGTGGAGGAGATTCATTTGCGCGACACCGAGTCGATCGAGGTCGACTTCGTCGTCGTTGCGACCGGCTACCGGGATCTCGGCCCGGAGCCACATCAGGAGCCCTATCCGCCGCTGCTGAAGGGGATCATCTCTCGGTTTAGGATGGATGACGGATACCTGAAGGTGAACGCGGACTACACGCTGGAGCCGTGCGATTGCGCGCCACCGTTGATCCTGAACGGGCTGTGTGAATCCAGCCATGGAATCGGCGACGCCGGATCGTTCAGCCTGCTGGCGCTTCGTGCCGGGATCATCGTGAACGGATTGCGGGCTCGCGGGATCGTCGGTGGTCCCAGGGAGTGATGTCGTGGCGGGAACGGGTTCGGACACGACGGACGCCCACGACGCGGCCCTTCCGGTCCGTCGGCGCGCGGACGGTCGCAGCCTCAACCTGCGCAGCAACGAGCTGATCCACCCCGAGGCCGAGTCGGTGCTGCGCCGCGTCGCCGACCGAATCCATCCCGATCACCTGCGCGCCTATCCGGCCATCGCCGACCGGGTTGAGATGCTCGCGGGCTACTTCGGACGCTGCGCATCTGATTGCGTCGTCACGCCCGGCTCCGATGCAGCGATTCGGCTCGTCTGCGATGCCTTCGCTCGCCGGGGTGGGCGCACCCTCCTGTTGCAGGCGCCGAACTACGACGCGTGGGAGCAGGCGGCCCGTCTCCGCGGACTGTCGCTGCGGGAGTTCTCCGCCGCGGACGCGTGCCCCGATCGTCAGCTGACGACGCTGCTCGAGGCCGCCGCGCGCTGCGACGATGCGCTCGTCGCGGTGAGCACACCCAATGGCCCGGCCGGTGGCATCGCACCGCCGGAGTTGCTCGATCGTCTCGGTCAGCAGTCCGAGCGGAACGGTCACTTACTCGTACTGGATGGGTGCTACCAGTGCTTTGCGGGGCCTCACGATGCGCTCCTGCCCCGAGTCGGCGAGCGCACGCTGGTCATCCACACGCTCTCGAAGTCGCACGGTCTCGCCGGAGCGAGAGTGGCGATGATCTTCGGCACCCGGGCACGCCTGCAGGAGCTGGATGCGTGGCCGAACGAGCAGGCGGTGTCGACAGTGTCCCTGCTGGCGGCGGAGGTCGCCCTCGCCGGTCACCAGACCTTCTGCCGCATCTGGACGGACATTCAACACGCACGCGCGGACGCCGCTGCTCAACTGCGGTCATGGGGTGTGTCACCCCTGCCGTCAGGCGGCAACTTCCTGTCGATCCGCGTTGGCACTGCGGCCGACGCGGCCGCGATCACCGAGAGCCTGGCGGAGGCCGGCTACCGGATTCGCGACCTGTCACCGCTTCCTGGTCTCAACGGCTGCATTCGCTTCACGGTCGGTGATCAGAAGACCACCGCCGCGTTCCTGTTGCAGCTGCGGGCTGCGGTTGAGCCGCGGGTGCGCCGATGAAGATCCTGCGTCACGGATGGACGAGGCCGTGCCATGTGCATCCGTACCGCTGGCTCGCGACGGAACCGGGCGAGTTGTTCGACGCGACGACGGCCGACACGCTGTCTGACGCCTTTCCGACGGAGTCGTTCGTCCGCGCGCAGGCTGGCGCTCACAGTGACAAGGAGTATCGCAATTACTCGCGCCCGCTGACGACCCCGGACGGGCACTACACATCGATCGAAGACTTGACGCTGCCGTGGCGTGCGCTCGTGGACGATTTGTGTTCGCGTGCCTACCGCTGCGCAGTCGCCCGGGTCCTCGAGCAGACGACCGTCGCAGACTACGTCGAGCTGCGCCTGGTTCGCCACGGCGCCGCCGATTTCCTGGGACCGCACACGGATCGGCCCGACAAGGTGTTCAGCCACATCGTCTACTTCAATCGCAGTTGGGACGACGAGTGGGGAGGCCACTTCGAGGTCCTCGACGCCAACCTGACGGTGGTCAAGCGGGTGCGACCGGTGTGTGGCGCATCGGTGCTGCTCGCGCGCGCCGACGATTCATGGCACCAGGTCGCGCCGGTGCGCGACCTGGCCGCCGGTGAGCGGCGCTCGCTGCTCGTGCACGGCCGATGCAGGTGACCCTACGCCGTCCGGCGCAGCGGATCGTGATTCTCGGAGCGCCTGGTTCAGGCAAGACGACGCTGGCCCGCCGGCTGCACGCACGGCTGGGCGTACCGGTGTATCACCTGGACGACGAGTACTGGGGACCGCAGTGGTCGCGGCCCACGGACGAGGCGTGGCGCCGGCGACAAACGGAGTTGACGGCGGCTCCAACCTGGTTGATCGAAGGCAACTACTTTCCGACAATCGAGCTTCGGACCGTGCGGGCGGACTTCGTCGTCGTTCTCGACGTCCCGGCGCTCGTCAGTATCTGGCGGATCGTCGGTCGCGCGTGGCAAATCCGTCGCGGGGCGCTACACTTGTTGCCTCGTCAGGTGGCGATGGGCATCCAGCCAGGTCGACCGCAGGCGACGAAGGATTTCGCGAACCTGGTGCGGCTCGCCCTGGAGTTTCGCCGCCGCCATTGGGTGCCCGTGCTGCGGAAGGCTGCCGCCAATCCTGACGCCCGCGTGGTGATCGGCGTCGCCGGCGGCGCTGGCCGCATTGCTCGATGCCGCGCCGAGCTGACGGCCAAGGGGATGGCGGCGGAAGTGTTGTCCCGCGACTTCGTGGAAGGCGCCGTTCTCGAAGCGTTCCATGTGACGAGAGACTCTTAGGCGGGACCGACTCCCGATCGGAGGATGCAATGCGAGTTCTGGTCACGTGGCCCCCGCACATCCCGAGTTACTTCAACGCGGGCCACCATCTTCCGGTGTTCTCCATTGCCGCTTACCTTCGCAGCAGAGGCCATGTGGTGGATGCGCTCGACGCCGGGGTGCTGAACTGTCACTGGAAGGCGTTTGCGGATCGGCTGCGCAGCGGTGCCTACGATGTCGTGGTCATCGTCAACGAGTTCGACGTGGTGGAAGGTGTCCGGCGCGCTGCCGACTACGTGCGCGCGATCGCACCGGGCGCATCGATCGTCACCGTTGGCCGACTCAGCTACCAGGTGCCTGGTTTCTGCCGCACGCTCTCGCTCGATGCCGTCGTGGCCAGCGGCGACTACGAGACCGGCGTCGACGCGGCGATCGACTGGGCGGCGCGGGGCCAGCCGGAGGCCGACCGCCTGCCCGGTGTGTGGCTGCGAGGATCCGAGGGGTGGCGCGAGCCGGCCGCCGAGGGGCGACGTGCGTCACCGGACGAATGGGTCCTGCCCGATGTCTCGGAAATCCCGTACGAGGACTACGAGCGGCAGTACGCCCGCGATCAAAACAAGTTCTGCGGGATCCCGCAGCGACGCGAGCTCGTCGTCCCTGTGGCCCGCGGCTGCCCGATCGGCTGTGCGTTCTGCGACGTGCCGGGTATGCAAGGTCTCCGCGAGCGCCGCCTCGACGTGGAGCGAACGGTCGCGTACATCCGCTCGGCCTTCGAGACACAGCCGTTCGAGTATGTCGCCTTTTATGCCCCGACGTTCACCCTCGACCGGGCCTGGGTGGTACGGTTCTGCGATGCCCTCAGGCGTGAGCCACGCTCGTATCCGTGGAAGTGCGCGACGACGCTGCATCACCTGGACGAGGATCTGATCGCCGCGATGGCGGCGGCCGGGTGCCAGCGTATCAGCGTCGGCGTCGAGACCTTCGAAGCCGTCGACGCGATGCTCCTGCCGACGATCAAGCGCTGCCCGCAGGATCGTTTCGACGAGGTGTCGACGTGGTGTCGTGATGCCGGTGTGGAGCTGAATTGTTTCGTCATCGTCGGGCTGCCCGGCACCACAGTGGAAGGCACACGCCGGACGTTTGCCCGCATCGCCGCGGCGCAGGCGCGCGCGCGGCCCACCGTCTACACTCCGTACCACAAGATGCGAGCCGACATGACCGAGCGCGAGCTGTCGATGTTCAACCGGCACCTGTTCGTCGACGTGGACGATCTCCGCCAGGCCGGCCAGGATCCGGAGGAGCTCCTGGATTTCCTGTTCCGGGACGATGCTTACGTCACGCCGACGACGAACCGCATCCCGCAGCGGCGTCGCGATCACGGCGCGATGGAGTAGAGCCGGAGGGCGAGGGCGATCGGATGCAGATCAGCCACACGATTCCCAACTTTCGGGATCTGGGCGGGTTGCCGGCGGCTGCGGGGACCGTCGTGCGGCGGCGGCGGTTAGCCCGGACTTCAGCATTGCTGCAGGCGCGCGCGGTGCAGTCGGATTTGCTTCGTGGCCGAATGCCCGGCGCCGTGTATTTCGATCTGCGCACCGCCGAGGAGATCGCGGTTCACGGACCGCTTGATCTCCCTGAAGACTGGACGTACTGCCATCGGCCGATCTTCGACACCGATTTGGGACATCCAGTGGAACACGACCGATTCGACGAGGCGCTGCGGCGCTATCGCCCGATCGTGCTCGAGATCGCCGACCAGGCGGCAATTTCGCCCGTGGTTGTCACCTGTTCGCTGGGCAAGGATCGCACCGGCTTCGTCGTGGCGGCGCTGCTCCACATGCTCGACGTGTCGCGCGAGATGATCCTCCACGATTACGAGCTGAGCAACGAGTACCTCGCTCGTTTCCGCTTCGATCGTCCCTACAGCCGGGCTGAAGCGGATCGGTGCGCAGCCTGGCTCGACTTCCTCTCGGAGAATCTGGATGCGCCGCCGGCGACGGTCGCAGGATTTCGCGGTATCCTGCTTCAGCACGATTGGTTGGATGGTGGCGATGCGTCTGAGTAGGATTGCTCTCGCCTCGGCGACCCGCTGCGCGATTCGCGACGCGTTCCTCCAGCTCGCGCGCCGTGGTATCGACGTGCAGGACTTCGACCCTGAGGCGACGAATCGCGGCACGAAACCGTCCGTCATCGGCCAGCGAGGTTACTACGGCGACGTCGCTGCAGAGCGACTGCAGGGCCTCGGCGAGTTGCTCCGCGGCATCTTCGCGGCTCATGGCGAGACCGACGCCTTGACCTGGTTCGATCTCCTCCGGCGATTGCCGTGCGCCGACCGCGCCGAGATGGACGGCATCGCGCCGCTGCGGATCCTCCACCTGCTTCCCAATTCGTTCGATGCCGTCGCGCCCGAAGACCTTCGATCGCCCAACGGCCTGCGCATTCCGGAGTCGCTTCGCGATCCTGAGGAGATCCGTGAGTACAGCGCGCTGCTCCTGCTCCCCAAGCTCGTGCTCGCCGCGCTGGCCGGGCTCGCGGAGATGTCCCCGTGGCTGGATCGCGACATGGACCTCGGGTCGACGGTTCACACCATCAGGCCGGATGCGGACAAGCTGGTCGACCGTTCTGGCTATGGTGCCGGCCATCTGCCATGTCACACCGACGGATACTGGAGCGACGAGAGCAGCGTGCCCGTCTGGAACGTGATGCTCTGCGCCGCGAATCCGTTTGGCGAGCCGACGTATTTCCTGCGAGTGGCCGACTTGTTCCGGGTACTTGACGAGCGTCACCCGGAATACCAGGGTTGGGCGGCGAGCTTCGCGGACCTCCGCCGCGACGGCCAGTCACCAGGGGAGTTCGTGACCTGGGTGCTGAGCGAAGCGCTCACGCCGCAGTTCGACTTCGTGATGGGTCAGATCGGTTCGGGCGCCGGCCGATCGGTGCGCGGCGTGCCGCTGCTGGAGAAGCACCGCACCCTCCCCGGATTCCTCTTCCGCTACAAGTCGTCGTTCTCGGCGAGCAACGAGCGAGCGCAGCCCGTCGTCGACTTCGTGAACCGGATGGTCGCGTTGCTCTCCGCCGAGCCGTCCACGCTCGGCCGCGACGTTCGGCTTCAGCCCGGGCACGTGGTGTTCGCGCTCAACGGCGCCTGCCTGAGCGTCGCGACTCCGCAGCGTCCGCCGGCGGGCGGAGTCGACTATCCCGTGTCGGGCAGCGCGACGATCCACGGCCGGGAGGCGCTGCGGATCGTTGACGGCCGCGTGCGGCGGACGATCGTCCGCGGCAACCTCGTCGCCCGGACGCGCGCCGTCGATGTCCGTTCCGTGAATCGAGACGTGCTGGAGCGAGAAGGCCAGGTCGTTCGCTTGCTCGAATCGGGCTATCGCGCCAACCAGCTTCAGAGGTAGCCGCGCGCCGACTCGTGGCGCGGACTCATGCCGGCCCGGACACGAGGTCGATCTGCGCCCCCAAATCGCGAAGCTGCGAAACGAATCCGTCGTAGCCGCGACCGATGTGGTGGGCGCCGGTGATCACCGTCGGCCCTGGTATGCCGAGCGCCGCCAGCAGGAGGGCGGCCGCCGCTCGCAGATCCGGAGCCGTGACTGTTTGATCCGCCCGTCGCGGGATGCACGGTCCATCGACATCGAGCGTCGCCCCGTCCACGCGGAGCGCGGCTCCCAGAGTCCGCAGCCCATCGGCGTAGCCGAAACGTGATGTCCACACCGTCTCCTCGATCTCCGATCGACCCGCCGCGTGGCAGGCCAACAGGGCAAGAAGTGGTTGCGAGTCACTGTAGACGCCGTGGGAGGCGACGACGATTCGAACCGGTCGCAACGTTGTCGCGGGATGCACGGTCAGATGGTCCGATCCACATTCGAGCTGGACGCCCATGCGTCCAAAGACGTCGAGCTCCGGATGCAGGGCGCGGATGACGCGGTCCATGCCGGGCCCCGAGATGCGGAGCGGCGTTGCACCCAACTTCGCGCCGGCCACGATCCACGTGACCACCTCGATCAGATCGGGTATGAGCGTCAGGTCGGCATCGCGCGTCAACGCCTGGCCTCCGCACCCCTGGATCGTCACAGTACCATCGGCCGCCCGCTCGACGTCGGCTCCGAGCGCGACGATCGCGTCCACGAGATCCGTCACGTCCGGTTTGGGGTAGAGGTGACGAAGCACGGAGACCCCGTCCGCGACCGCCGCACACAGCACGGCGAACTTGCTCGCACCGGAGTACAGTGGACCAGTGCGGATGTCCCGATCGACGGTGAAGTCCAGCAGGTCGATCTCGCAACCCAGCAGGCGCGCGGCGCGCGCCTCGATGTGACGTCCGCCCAGCTCGCGGGTCGTGGCACCGAAGCGTCGCAGCACGTCGAGGTAGTGCTCGATTGGACGCCAGGCGCCTCGATCGGAGCCGATCCGGCACCCGCCCGTGCACGGAACGGTGGCCACGCCCTTGCGGTGCAGGATGGCCGGCATCAGATAGACGGCGCCGTGGATCGCGGCGGCCAATGGCTCTTCGAGATCAGAGCCCTCGAACGTGGATGCGTCGATCGTCACGATGGAGCCGGTCCGCTCGACGCGAGCGCCGCCGCTCTCGAGCAACTGGACGAGTGCGATCGTCTCGAGGATGTCGGGACAGTTGGCCAAGCGCACGGTCCCGCGGCCAAGCGACGTTGCCGCAAGCGTCGTGACCATCGAATGCTTGAAGCCCGACGTGCGTACGGATCCACGGAGAGGCTTGCCGCCGCAGACGCGCAGCGTGGTGGGTGACGAAGCGAACATCGACGGTGTCATGGCGGCGGCAGCTGCAAGCTTCGCTGGACCGATTAACCCGCTATTATACTACCGCGCGCACAGGGAGGAGCCGCGCATGGCGCACATCCTATTTGCCGATGCGAACGAGTCGGCGCTCCGAACGATGAAGCGAGCGCAGGAGCTCGACCATCGCACGTCCATCGTCCACGGCGCTTCATGGCAGGTCTATCACGACACCGAGTGGACTCGCGCGACCCTCGAAGCTGCCGATCGGACCGTCGCCATCCCCGTCACCTCCGATGCGGACGCGATGACCATGGCGATCGGGGCCATTCACGAACGGCACCCGATCGACGCAGTGGTGGCGCAGTTGGAGCCCGCGATCGAAGCGACGGCTCTCGCATGCGAGCGGTTGCGGATCCCCTTCACGTGTGCGAAGGGCGTCCTTGCGGCCCGCAACAAGGCCCGGGCTCGCGAACTTCTCGAGCAGGCCCGACTGCGCTCAGCGCGGCATGAGGTGGCACACGATATCGAGGCGGCGCTGCGGGCGGCGCAGGAAATCGGCTATCCCGTCGTCGCCAAACCGACCAGCGGCATGGACAGCATGCTGGCGTTCCGCGCCAATGACGCTGTGACGCTGCGCGACGCCGCGGCACGGATCCTGGCCGCGCCGGCGCACGTGCCGGCTCAGATCACGGAGCAGATGAGCCGCGGGATCCTGATCGAGGAACACCTGCCAGGCGAGCTCGTTTCGGCCGAGCTCGCGCTGCTCGACGGTCAGTATTATCCGTTCATCGTCTGCGGACGATCACGCGGGCTGGAGAACGACTGCATCGAGATGGGGGCCGCCTTGCCGGCCGGCGTCTCGCCTGACGACGTGCGCCGCTGCTTCTCGTACGCCCGGGCGGCGTGCGACGCCGTGGGGCTCGACTTCGGCGTATTCCATGTCGAGCTGATGGTGACGCCCGAGGGTCCCGTGCTCGTCGAGCTCAATCCGCGCCCGATGGGCGGGATCATGACCGAAATGTACGCGTCCTTGACCGGGCGAGAATTCTCAGACTACATCCTCGATGTCTACCTCCGGCGACCGCCGCGCGACATCGTGACATCGCTCGGACCGAAGACGATCACGGCCCGAAAGTTGATCGCGAAGCAGGACTGCGTCCTGCCCGACGAGATCGATCTGTCGTGGGTTGGAAACCTGAGCCCCCGCCCGATCGCCCTGCACACGTACGGGTTGACGCCGAAGGCTCGCGTTGCGCGCGATCAGGTGCTGGCGCGGTACGTCGTCATGGACGAGACCTGGACCGCGACGATGGCCTACGCCAACAGCCTGCTCGGACGCTTCGAACAGAGCATCGGCATTTCCATTTACCACAGCATGCCGCTGGAGAGTTGACGTGACAGACGAGCACCCCGCACGAGTTGCCGCGGATTACGCCGATCTCGGCCGAGCCCTGGAGCGCTTCTCGATCCGAATCGCGTTGCTGTCTCCACCGCGAACCGGCTCGACCGTCGTGGCGCGCCTCCTCTGGCAAGGTTCGACGATCACGCATCACTGTCACGAGCCCTTCGAGGCCATGTATTGGAGTGGTGCCGGCCGGGACACTGTCGCCAAGGTACTCGAGCGTCCGATGGAGGTCGCCACCGGTCAGCGTGTGCCCATCGCGTCGATAACAGGCGGTGGTCTGCTCATCAAAGAGATGACCTTCCAGATGGGAATGGGCGAGGTGAGCTTCCTGACGCGCGTGGCGACCTGTCCGGTCGTGTTCGTCATCCGTGACCCTCGACTCTCGACGACGTCGCGGCTCCGGATCGTCAAGGAGTTGTCGAATGCCGAGACGTTTCCGCCATTCGAAAGCGGCTGGACCGCACTGAAGGAGCAGGTTCAGTTCATGCGGTCGACTGGCGTCCCGTACGTCATCGTGGACAGCGACGATTTGCGTTCGATCCCTCGATCGGCGCTCACCGCTTTGAGCGCGCGCCTTGGGCTGCCGCCCTGGCCGGACGATCCTTCGTGGGACCCGCGTCCCGGACTGCAACTCTGCGCACCCGAAGTCGGCGCGTTGATGGGGGACGGGAGGACCGCCGACGATCCATTCTATCGGCGCGTGTTGTCGAGCACTCGGATCGAGCCGCCGGACGCCGTGGATTGGCAGCGCGAGGAGCATCGGATTGCGCAAGCGGGGCTCACCGCGCACGTCGCTGAGTGGATGGAGATTCACCGGCGGCTCCTCGACGACGAACACCTCGCAGCGTCGAGCCGAGTCTGACGCGCCGGCGTCGTGCCATGCAGCGTGTATCGGTCATCGGAATCTCCGGATCTGGCAAGAGCACCATCGCCAGGCGGCTGGCCCAGATCCTGAAATGTGACCATTACGAGCTCGACGCGATCTACTTCGGTCCGGGCTGGACAGCGCGCGACAAAGAGGAATTCGACGCGATCGTCGAAGAGATCTCGGCGCGCGATCGGTGGGTCATCGACGGCTCGTACGAGACGTGGACGGTCGCTGGGCCAATCTGGAAACGCGCCGACACCGTGGTGTGGCCGCGGCTGTCCAGAGCGGCGACGATGCGGCGATTGTTCCGGCGATCGCTCGGTCGGGTTGTCGGCCGGGAAAAGCTGTGGAACGGCAACCAGGAGACGTTGCGGACGCTGCTCAATCCGAAGACGTCGATCTTCACGGACGTGTGGCTGCGGTACGAAGGTTACAACCGCGATTTCGATCGGCACTGCCGTGACCCGCGGTTTGCCGGCATCAACTTCGTCGTCCTGAATGGACACAAGGAGATCGAGCTGTGGCTCGGGAAGGTGGCGGCCGACACGAGGGCGCGTGTGCCGTGATGTCCCGACGGTTCAGCCGACGCGGTTGGAATCCAATCGCCGAGCCCGTTCGGTCAGGAATGTGACGATCCGGTCCGCAACCAGGTCGATCTTCCAGCTGTTCGGCGAGAAGCCGAAGGTCGGGTTGTTCTCGATGACGATCGGGCCCTGCTCGTCGATCATCAGGTCGATGCCGTTGTTGAACGCCCCGACGGCACGGCTCGAGCGCAGAGCGAGATCGAGCGCCGCGGGGTCGATCGTTTCGAGCACGTCGGCCTTGGTCGACGAACCGCCGGTTCGTGGCCATCCGTCTTCCAGTTGGCGCCGAAACGCGAACATGACCTCCCCGAACACGATCGTGATTCGGTAATCGGCGTCACCCAGCGGTCGGATGTATGGCTGGCAGATCCATGGGATCGTGAAATCGCAGCGGCGCACGGTGTCCCGCCAGTGCTCGATCGAGTCAACTTTCGTGCAGTCGCGGCCATAGGCGCCGACATCAGGTTTGACGACGACTGGCAGAAATGGCGGCTGGTCGATGCGCTCCGGCGTCAGGGACAGCGTCTCGGGAGTGCGTACGCACTGCCGCGCCATCACGTGTGCGGCGAACAGCTTGGAGTGATCGATCAAGGTCGACAGCAGGCCGTTGACGACGAACGTGCCGCGCAACTCGAGGGCGCGCACGACCTCGAGAGTGCGGTCCAGGATCGATCGTGGCTGCTCGAAGATGGTGCTGGTGTAGATGCGGTTGAGGATGCAGTCATAACCGTCGCAGGCCGCGACGTCGACGTCTCGCACGTCGAAGAGATCGACGCGGGCGCCTCGTTCGATCATCCGGCGCGACAACGAGAGCTCCTGCGCACGCGGGCCGGCGTGCAGGATGCCGATCGCAACCCCCCTTGGCCGCCTTGGCAAACCGCCGCCTTCGGCCACTTGGCCACCTCACCGCAAACGCTAAGTCTAACCGAAATCAGCACTTCGCTAATCAAGGTTTTGCAAGGGCCGCGCCCTCACGAACCGCCGCGCAGATCGCGGGCCGCGGCGGCCATGGCCGCAACCTTGGCGGACGCGATCTCGAGCGTGTTCATCGGACGGTTCGAGAAGGTGCCGAACCCGCAGTCAGGATTCAGGAACACGCGTTCGGCGGGATAGAGACGGAGCGCCTCTTCGACGGCCGCACGAATCTGCTCCGGCGTCTCGACCTGGTCGGTGCGAGGGTTGACGACGCCCAGCCCGATCTCCTTGCCCTCGAACCCGACGAGTGTGCCGGCCCGCTCGGTGGCGTATTCCAGGACGAGCTGCGTGATCTGCAGTCGGTCGAGATACGGCCGGAGCGCCTGGTAGCCGCCGCTCAAGAGCGTCGTCTCGTCGCGGCTCCAGTTGCCGCGGCAGACGTGGAGGCCGAGCCGCAGGCCGTCGACGCCCGCCACCACTCTATTGATCAGCGAGACGGCGAACTCGAGCTCCTCGGCCGGATCCCTGCGCGCGGCGAGCGCCGCGCACATGAACGTCCGCGTCCGCCCGGGCGCGAAGGCGACCTCCGTCAGGACCGGCTCGTCGAACTGTACGAACTCCGCGCCGGCGGATCGCAGTTCCTCGAGCTCGGTGCGGAGGAGCGCGACGACGTCCTCCGCGAGCGCCTCCTTGTCCGGGTAGTAGGCGCGCGTCAGTTCCGGCACGAACATCGCCCGCGTCAGGAGATAGGGTCCGGGCAGCGTGACCTTGATCGGGAGGTCCGTGTGGCGGCGCGCGAACGCCAGGTCGTCGACCGTCAGCGGCTCCCGCCGCTCGACGCGCGCCGTGCAGATCGGGCTGCTGATCGAATAGGCGGGGACGTCGAGCGTCTGGAGGAGCTGCTCGAAGCCGGCCTTGTCCTCGACGACGTCGAGCATCTCGGCGAGGGTCATGAGCCGTACGCCGGACAGCTTGTCGGCGACGAACGAGTAGAAGTTGTCGCGCCGCAGCTCGCCGTCCGTCACGATGTCGCAGCCGAGGGTCTCTTGCAGGCGCAGCAGATCCACCACCGCCTCGTCGGCGATGCGATCGAGTTCCGCGCGGTCGATCCGACGGCGGCGATAGGCGCGCATCGCCTCGGCGACCCCTGGCGGCCGCGGCCAGCTGCCGACGGTCGTGACGGGAAAGAGCGGCAGGCTCACGACGAGGCTGGCGCGAAGAACCGCTCCGACTCGACCGCTGCCGTCAGCGGACCGAAGCCCGTCGTCCGTCCTGGCAGCCAGGCCTTGAGGCCTTCGAGGTCCATCATCTCGCGGTGCGCGGGATTGTCGTAGCGCATGGCGAAGAGCGCGTCGAGCCACGCCTTCTCGGCCGAGGGGTCGAGCGCCTGGCGGACCGTGAAGACGCAGTGGTCGAAACGATCCGTTTCCCCGACGATGCCGAACTCGTTCGCGTCGATCGTGCCGTCCTTGATCCAGCCTTCCCAGTTCAGGTCGAGCATCGCGCACGCCGCGGCGTCGCCCTGCGTGAGGCAGGCCAGCGCGTCGCGCTCGCCGCCGACGTGATCGCCGTGCTTGCCGACGAGGACGTCGAACCGCCGGACCGTGACGTCCACTCCGGGGCTGAGCCCCTCGCGGCGCAGGCGGCCGAGCGGGATGAGCGTGGCCTGCGGCGAGTCGATCGCGCCGGTGGCAATCGTGCGGCCCTTCAGGTCCGCGAGCGTCTGCACCGGACCGCTGCGCCGCGCCACGACGTAGGAGATGCGATCGCGATCCGTGTCGCGCATGGCGATGGCGCGGCAGCCGTTGCCGGATCGCCGCTGCGCGTCGACCCACGCGAGCGGCGAGTTCCAGGCGATGTCGATCGCGCCGGACAGCAGTCCGTCGTTCTGATCCTCGTAGGTCGAGTAGAACGCGACGTCGATCGGCGCCCCCTGCGCGTCGAAGAAGTCGCGGATGATTTCCCAGATCACCGAGACCTTGGGGTCGTACATCACCGCCCCGACCTTCAGCGGGCGCGACATCAGAACACCTCCAGGCCGCACAGGGCGCGGCCGATGAACTCGTAGGCGATCGTCGCTCGTCGGCGCCATCACGATCGGCGCCCGCGCGTCGCGGAACAGGCGCTCGATGCCGTGCGCCCCGCCGAAGGCCGCGCCGCCGCACGTCCGCATCGCCAGTTCGGTGACCGCCGCCGCCGTTTCGGTGCCCGACGCCTTGGCCTCGAGCACCATCAACTGCGTCGCCGGACCCGGCGACTCCAGCGAATCGAGGACGGCGCCGAGGTGCGCCCGCGCGCGATCCGTGTCGATGCGCATCCTGGCGATCTGCGCGCGCAGCGTCGGCAGATCCGCGAGCGAACTGTTCGATTCCTCGAACCGCGCGTGGGTGACGTGGCCGATCGTCGCCTGCACGGCCGCTTCGGCGATGCCGATGCCGACCGCCGCCGATCCCACCTGGAAGAGCGGCAGGACGACGCCGAGCATCATGTCGAGCCCTTTGCCGTCAGCCGTGAGCGCGCGGTCGGCGCCGACCGACACGTTCGAGAGCGTCATCGGCGCGCTGGCGTTGCCGCGGAGACCCAGTCCGCGCCACGCTCCCGACACCGCCACGCCCGCGTCCTCTTTGAGGACGAGGTAGATCGAGCTCTCGAGCGGCTGCGTCGCGCCGGCCGACAGTGTCGACACGACGTAGCCGTCGGCGTGGCCGGCCGACGTGACGAACGACTTCTGCGCGCTGATCGACACGGCGCCGTTGCCGGAGCCGCTGGCGCGGCTCACCGGCGCCCAGAAGTGGCTGCGCGATCCCTTCTCGCTGAAGGCGAGCGTCGAGAGGTGGCGTCCTGCGGCGGCGGCCTCGAGCAGCGGCGCCGTCTTGTCCGGTGCGGCGGCGTAGCAGGCGACGCCGCACAGGTGCATCAGATAGACCATCGCGGTGGACGGGCACCGCTGCGCCACGGCGTCGATCACTGCGGCGGCGGTTCGCGGACCCTGTCCGAGTCCGCCATGCGCCTTCGGCACGGTCAATCCGAGGAGCCCGCTCGCGCCGAGCGCGGCGATCGAGTCTTTCGGGAACGCCGCGTCGCGATCGACGCCCGCCGCCCGCGGCGCGAGCTCCCGCTCGGCGACCGCGGCAGCGGTGGCGGCGATCCGCTGCTGCTCGTCATTCAATCGATACATTGCCAATCCTCCTTTCTGACTTACGACTTGACTTACGACGTCAGGACGAGCTCGACGTCGAGATCGAGGGCCTCGCGCAGCGTAGAGACGAGCGGCAGGCGTTCGATCATCTCGTCGAACAGCGCACGGGTGGCCCGGTCGTCCACCGACGCGACGAAAACCTTGATGGCGATCCGGCGGATGCGCGGCCGCCCGGTCTCGCCGATCACTTCCAGGTACGCGAGCCCGTCTTGCAGTTCGCCCGTGACGAGCGCCTCGACCGCGTCGATCGGGAGGCGCCGGCGCCGCGCGAACTCGCGCAGCCCGTTGACGACCTCGCCGCCGACGGCGCCGAGCGCGTACTCGAGCGCGGCCACGTGCGGCGACGCGTCGTCGAACTCGACGGGACGGCCGATCGAAAACTGGCGGCGGCCGACCGAGACGCGCGCGTCCGCGGGTCCCGGCGCCGTCACCCGCAGCGAGATGATGATGGCGGTCATGCGTGAACGGTCGCCGGGGCCTCGAGCGATCCCGGCACAGACAGATGTCTGGATCAGCGAACGGGTGGCGCGACGCGCCAGTTGGGCGGGGTTATCAGGTGAAGCCGGAGCCGATGCGGTACGAGCCCATCAAGCGCGCATGCTAGCACGTCTGGATGGGCGGAGGGAGACGTGCGTCGGCTACTTCAGTTTCCACTGAACCCAAAGTCAGGGAGGAGCGTCATGCCAGGCGTGTTCCAAGATCTCCGCCACGGTCTGCGGGCGTTGGCCAGCCATCCTGGCTTGACCATCGCTGCCGCGCTGTCCCTGGGTCTGGCGATTGGCGCTCAGACGTCGGTCTACTGCCTGATTGATGCGCTGTTCCTGCGTCCTCCCGCCGGAGTGACAGAGGCGCAACGCCTGGTCGCGATCAGCGCGCTCGACCGCGGCGCGCCCGACGAAGACGCGATTCGTTATCCCGACTATCTCTATTACCGCGACCACAATACGACGTTCACCGACCTGGCCAGCCACTTCAATTCAGGAGTCGCACTCGCGGATACGGAGCGGGCGGAGGAACTGGATGCGCAGGTTGTCTCGGCGAACTATTTCTCCGCCCTCGGCGTCAGCCCTCATGTCGGGCGGTTCTTTCTCACCGACGAGGATGTCGCGCCCGGCAGAAACCCGGTCGTCGTCCTGAGTCATTCGTTTTGGCAAAGGCGATTTGACGCCGACCCCAGGTGTGTTGGTACCGTCCTCAAACTGAATGGGTCTCCGTTCACGATCATCGGGGTCGGCCCTTCAGGTTTCGAGGGTGTGAAGGCCGGCTGGCCGGTCGATGTCTTCGTGCCGAACATGATGGCCCACATCGCTTCTCCCGGCCTTCGACATGTCGAGCCGCGACAGCGCGCGCCTGGATCTCATCGGACAGCTGAAACCGGGCCGGACGCTCGACGAGGCTCGGGCCGAGATGCGCGGCCTTGCGAGTCAACTGGAAGCGGCCCACGCGGAGAGCCTGCCCCGAGCGAGCGCTGACTCGAGCGAGTCGAGGGGCCGCGACAGTGCGGGACTCTACTTCTCGTCGTTGAAGGGCATTCATCCGGAGGCCCGGCCAAGTGCCGCGCGGTTTGCCCGGTTGCTCGCCGCAACCGTGACCTGCCTGCTCGTGATCGCGTGTGCCAATCTGGCGGGTCTGCTGCTGGCACGCAATACGACCCGTCACAAGGAGATCGCGATGCGCCTGGCATTGGGCGCGAGTCGCGGCTCGCATCGTCCGGCAACTCCTGTTCGAAAGCGTGCTGCTCGCCGTGTGTGGGGGCACCGCCGGGCTGCTGTTCGCATCCTGGGGCAACGTTCTGTTGGCCGGCTATTACGGCACCGAAATCGATGGTATTCGCCACTCGTACGCACTCACCATCGATCGGGCCGCGTTCCTCTTGACGATGGCGGTGGCCACGGCAAGCGGCATTGCATTCGGCGTGCTGCCGGCCGTCATGGCGTCGCGCACGGCGCTGATTCCGGCGCTCAAGAGGGACGCCGCCTCGCAAGGCTTCCGCCGTTCACGCTTTGGGGGCGCGTTTCTCGTCGCGCAAGTCTCAATCTCGGTCGTGCTGGTCATCGGCGCCGCTCTCTTGATCCACAGCGTTCGAACGCTCCGTTCGGATCCCGGTTTCGATGTCGAGCACGTTGCGTACTTTCGAATGAAGCCACGCCTGAGCGGCTACGATCAAGAGAAAGCTTCAAGCTATTTCCGCAATCTGCAGCGCCACCTCGAATCGCTTGGCGAGGTGGACTCCGTTGCATTCGTCCGGTTTCCACCGGCGGTTCCGCCTGGCGCTGTGGCGGTTTTTCTACCAGGCCATGCCCCATCAGCGCCGGACGAAGCGATCCGTGTGCCGCAGCATCTTGTCACGCCTGGATTTTTCGAGACGCTGGCCATACCAATCGTCAGGGGCCGGGCTTTCGATGCCCGCGATTCCCAACCGGGCCGGCAAGCCGTTGTCGTCGATCAGGTCCTGGCGGCGCGGCTGTGGCCCGATACCGATCCCATCGGTACAGACTCTGTTCGTCCAAGGATGTGACTGGCCGTGCCCCCGGCAAGATTGGAAGCCCTACGAAGTCATCGGCGTTGCGCAGTACAAAGGCGTCCGCCCCGGCGGCGCAGCACCTGGCGCGTCTCTTTTCCGCGCCGATTGGTCGCCCGCCACCGGATCGGGACGCATGCTGGTGCGTGTGAAAGGCGATGCGCGGACGATGCTGCCGTTGTTGAGACAGGAGATTGTCGCTGTCGATCCCAACGTCGCTATCAGCGAGGCCCTGCCGCTGTCCGGACTCATCGAGAACATGTACGCAGAGGTGCCGCTGGCCATGCGTGTCGTCGGGTACGCGGGGGGTCTTGGTCTGCTGCTGACCGCGATTGGGCTTTACGGCGTGCTGGCGTTGGCAGTCGGGCAGCGAACGCGCGAGATCGGAGTCAGAATGGCGCTCGGTGCTCGTGTGCCCTCGATTCTCGGTCTCATCCTGCGCGAAGGGATGGCGCTCGCTCTGGCCGGCCTCGCTCTTGGTCTGGCATCGGCCATTGTCTCGAGCCGTTTGCTGACGCGCTTTCTCTACGGGATTACACCAACCGATCCTGTCACGTACGGTGTGGCCACCGTGCTGGTGGGAGGCGTCGCTCTCGCGGCGTGCGCCATACCTGCCTGGCGGGCCGCACGGGTCGATCCGATGGTGGCTCTGCGTTACGAGTAGAGCTTCCAGAAACATCGACGCACGCGCGGCACCGCAAGCGTGGATGAGGCAACTGCGCCCTCAGGAGCCATGACTCGCAATCGCCTCGATTCTCGGCTGCGCCACGGTGACGTAGTCCTTCGTCTTCAACGCCATCGATCGATCCAGACGCGCGGCGTTGAAATACATCTCCTCATGGCGCAAGACCGCCGGGTCGACCACGAGCTCGAGATCGGGACGGAACGTGAACGGCAGCACGGTTCCCACGCTGCTCCCCGAGAGTCCTTCGGCGATCTCGGGCGACGCGAACGACACGTACGTGCCGGACATGAGCGCCTTGAGCGCGTTGAGATCGACTCTCGCGTTGCCGGGGACCACCGCGAGCACGTGACGAGTCACCTTCTTTCCGACCTTCACCATGACGACCATGCACTTGGCTGCGACTTCCGGGTCATGTCCGCGCATCGCGCTCACCAAATCGGTGCGCCCCTCCGGTGCGTGATCGATCAGTCGATACGGCACGCCGTGCTGCTCGAGAAGCTCAATCAGGCGCGTGTAGGTCTCGTTCATGGCGGTCACCCTTTGAGAGCGATGACGGAATCGCGCGGATACTTTGCCAAAACGCAGCGCTGAAGTGAAACGGGCATTCGGAAAGGCCTGGTAACCGCGAGCGATCTGCGGCGCCGACCCCGGGGACTGCTACAATCTGCCGCAGCCGCCGTCGCCGAGCGAACGCAATCCGGAATACGCAGCCAAGTTGCGTGCCGTCGCGCGGAAGGCCGGACTTCCGGCCGACTACGTGGCGTCGCTTCAGTGACCGTGGCCGGAGCACCCGATGAAACGGTTCACCTGCCTCTTGCTCGTCGCCGCCGCGTGTGTTTCCGAAGCGGAGGCCCAGCGTGTGACACGCGACATCCCCTACGCCACGGCGCACGAACGGCAGGTGCTCGATGTCCATGCGCCCGACGGTGCGAAGAACCTGCCTGTCGTGTTCTGGATTCACGGCGGCGGCTGGCAGGCGGGCGACAAGAGCATGGTGGCCCTCAAGCCGAAGGCCTTCACGGACGCGGGTTTCGTCTTCGTGTCCATCAACCATCGGCTGCTGCCGACGGCCGACATGGGCGCCATCACTCGCGACGTGGCGAGCGCCTTGGGCTGGGTCCACAAGAACATCGCGGCGCGCGGCGGCGACCCCGCCAGGCTGCTGGTCATGGGCCACTCGTCAGGCGGCCAGCTGGCGGCGCTGATGTGCACGGACGATCGCTATGGGAAAGCGGAAGGCGTCTCACTGACGATGATCAAGGGGTGCGTGCCCGTGGATGCCGATACGTTCGACATCCCCGCGATCATCGAGATGGCGGAAACGCGCGCCAGGGTGCACCACCTGCCCATGCCGACCTACGGTCATCGCCAGAAATTCGGCAATGACCCCGCCAAGCATCGCGATTTCTCGGCCGTGACGCACGTCGCGAAGAACAAGGGCATTCCTCCGTTCCTCATCCTGCACATCGCCGCCAACCCCGACACCGGCGCGCAGGCCCGGCGCCTGGCCGGCGTGCTCGAGGCAGCAGGGATTTCCGCGAAGGTCGTCGTCGGGACGCGAGACCACGCACGCGAGCATCAACGACAACATCGGCACGGCCGGCGATCCGGTGACGAAGGAGTTGTTCGCGTTCGTCGCCGAGGCGCTGAAGCGGTAGCCGCCGCTCACCACTCAGCAGCTGACCCTTGCTCACTCCGCGAGAAACTCTACGTGCCGACCGCCCGTATTCAAAGTAGACTTTCTACACAATCATCATGTAGATTTTCTACACAATGAGTCCGAAGCCGCCATCTCGCGTCGAGCTCCTGCGGGGCACGCTCGACCTCCTGGTCCTGCGCACGCTGCTGCCGGGACCGAGCCACGGCCACGCCATCGCCAAGCACATTCAACGGACCTCGGAAGACCTGCTGCAAGTCGAAACCGGATCTCTCTATCCGGCGCTCTACCGGCTCGAAGCCAGCGGCTGGGTCGCGGCGTCCTGGGAGCTGTCCGACAAAGGCAAGCGGGCCCGGTATTACCGAATCACGCCCCTGGGGCGAAAGCAGCTGGCCAGAGAACAGTCGAAGTGGGACGCATTCGCTCGCGCCATGGGGTTGCTGCTGAAGCCGGCCGGTGAGGAGGGACGATGACCCCGTGGAACAGAACCCTGCGGAACCCTGTGGAACCCCGCGGAACCCGGTGGAACCCCTTTGACCCACGCCGGAAATCGCTGGACTTTCCCGCGCCATCCCGGAGAATCACAGCACCGGAAGACGCATGGCCGGACTCCCTCCCTATCCCGATCCGGATGTTCTCATTGTCGGGGCCGGCCCCACCGGGGCGGTCGCGGCCAAGAGGTTTCTCGAGGCGGGCATGCGTGTGGTCGTGCTCGAACAAGGGGACTGGCCGGATTACTCGCAGGCCCGCGCGGATCATCCCGACTTCGAGCTGACGATGGGACGGTATTGGTCGGGCAATCCCAACCGGCGGCAGGCGCCCGCGGACTATCCGATCGACGACACGGATTCTGATATTTCAGCGGTCCTCTTCAATGCGGTCGGTGGCGGCACGGTCATTTACGCGGCGCACTGGCAGCGCAACATGCCGTCCGACTTCCGCGTGCGCACGCTCGACGGCGTCGCGGACGACTGGCCGCTGACCTACGAGGACCTCGCGCCCTTCTACGAACGCGTCGAGGCGGACTTCGGCGTGTCGGGACTGGCAGGCGATCCGGCGTTTCCGCCCGGGAAGGGTCCGCCGCTGCCGCCCGCGCCCCTCGGCCCGATGGGCAGACGCGTGGCGCGCGCACACAATCAACTCGGCTGGCATTGGTGGCCGGGGCCGAACGCCATCGCGACGCGCGCCTACGGCCCGCTCAAGCCGTGTCAGCAACGTGCCACCTGCATGTGGGGCTGTGCCGAAGGCGCCAAGGGCTCCGTGGACATCACGCATTGGCCGCAACTCGTGAAGCGCGGCGCCCAGCTCGTGACGGGGGCACGCGTTGGCCGGCTCGAAACGAATTCCGACGGACTGGTCACAGGCGCCGAATACATCGATCGCAACGGTCACGCGCATTTCCAGAGGGCGGCCGTCGTCATGCTGGCGGCCAATGGCATCGGCACGCCGCGGCTGCTGCTGAATTCCGCTTCGGCGAGGTTTCCGAATGGCCTCGCAAATTCCTCCGGGCTCGTCGGCAGGCGGCTCATGCTGCATCCCTTCGGCACCGTGGTTGGTCTGTTCGAGGACGACCTCGGCAGCACGCACGGCTTGTGGGGTCAGCACATTCATTGTCTCGAATTCTACGAGACGGACGCCTCGCGGGGTTTCGTGCGCGGCGCGAAGTGGGGCCTGCAACCGACAGGCGGCCCGCTGTCGATGACGCGCGAGCTATCCGTGGGGCGAAGCGAACGCGATCTGGGGAACCGACTTTCATCGCGATCTGCGGAAACGTCTTGGCCATTCCAGCATGTGGGGCATCATCGCGGAGGATTTGCCGGAGGAACAGAATCGCGTGGTGCTCGACCCGGCGTTGAAGGACGCGAACGGCATCCCGGCGCCCAAGCTGATCTACCGCATGTCGGAGAATTCACGCCGGCTGCTCGCGTTTCATCTCGCGCGCGCGAAGGAGTCGCTCGAGGCGGCGGGCGCCAGCGAGGTCGTCATCGCCCCACTCATCCGCGAGACCGGGTGGCACATCCTCGGCACGTGCAAGATGGGAACGGACCCGGCCACGTCGGTCGTGGACCCGTGGGGGCGGTGCCACGACGTGCCAAACCTGTTCATCTACGACGGCAGCATCTGGCCGACTTCGAGCGGCATGAACCCGACCGCGACGATCGCCGCCCTCGCGCTGTGGTGCGCCGAGCATCTCGTGGAACAACGACGATCGCAAAAGGTGCCGGCGTGAATTTTGATTCCGACGAACGGGCCGTGCTCGCCGGCCTCGCCGACGTCCTGATTCCGGCGGGCGAAGGGTTTCCTTCCGCGAGCGATGCCGGGGTGGCGCGCGAGGGTCTCGATCAAGTGCTTGCGTTCCGCCCCGACCTGGCGGACGGCCTCAAACGTCTCGTCGCCGCCGCCCGTGGATGTCCAGCCGCAGAGTTCGTCGCCCGGCTGCCAGGCAACGATCCGGCAGGATTCGCTATGCTCGCGGAGCTCGTGCCCGGCGCCTACTTCCTGAATCAGCGCGTACGAGAGGCACTCGGTTACACAGGACAGACAGCGCAGCCGATCGATCCCCGACCGGATCATCTGGACGACGGCCTGCTTCAGTCAGTCATCGACCGCGGGCCGATTTATCGGCCGACACCGGCGTAGCTCAGAAACTCAAATTGCGGCAAGGCGTGCCGCAAGCGGCGGCGGCATCCAATCGGCCTCGATGCCGAGGTCGCGGAGAATCACCTGCGCGGCGTTGTATCCCGGAAGCCCCGTGACGTTGCCCCCCGGATGGCTGCTCGATCCGCACAAATAGAGGTTCCGGATATGCGTGCGGTACGCGCCCGCGCCCGGGAACGGCCGGTGGTAGCCAACCTGATCCCCGCTGAAGGCGCCGACGAGCAGGTCGCCGCCGCGCATGTTCGGCAGGCTTCGCTCGATGTCGAGCGGCGACCGAACGAAGGTCTCGATCACCGCGTCGCGCAGGTTCGGCGCGTAGTGCTGCCAGAGATCCAGCATGACGCGGCCGTGCCCGTTGCTGGCCCGATCCCAGTTCGCCGCATCCCCGCCGAGCCGATACGGCAGCTTCTCCCACATGAACGCGGTGTGCTTCCCCTCGCGGCGCCTGACTGGAATCGAACAACGTCGGACAGGCGCCCCACATCACGGTCGGAGGGATCGTCCCGGCCTCGTGATGACGAATGATGTCGAAGAACTGGTCGATGTGATCGAGGCCCACGATGGTCATGAACGCCTGCGCCAGCTCGGGATGCCCGGCGGCGGCCGTGTAGCGCGGCGGCTCGTGAAGATTGAGGTGGAGGGCGAACAACGGCGCGAGCAGGTTGTACTGAAATTGCTCGGCCTGCTCGCGAATCGCTCCCGGGACTACCGACGGGTCGAGAAGATCGAGGAAGGTCTGGTGCGGGTTGAGCGACGAGGCCACCAGATGCCGCGCCGCAATCATCTCGCCTTCGCGGGTCTCGATCCCGATCGCACGGCCGCTCTCCACGACGATGCGCGCCGGCTCGGTCATCAGGCGGATGTCGCCGCCGCTGGCGCGCATCGCGGCCTCGAGCGCGCGCGCGACCGCCGCGCTGCCGCCGCGCGACATCTGCGCCTTCGCCGGACTCGCGAGGAGCGCGGCGATATGGTGGCCGAAGCCCCGCACGCGGAGGTCGACCTCGCGCAATCCGTTGAAGAACAACAAGCCGGCCATCACCGTCGGGTCCTCGAACTCCCGCTGAACGAATTCGAGCGGCGAGAGGGCGCTGACCTCGAGCAGCCGGCGGCCCGCGGCGCTTCGCTCCAGCAGCTCCCGTCGCCCGGCCGGCGGCAACGGCGGCGAGCGATTCTCGGGGCCGAGAATCGCTGCCACGATGGGGACGAACTCGTCGTGCCAGCGGCGCAGCGTGTCGGCATCGCGCCGGCTGAATTGCGCGACCGAACCGATCGTGCGTTCGATGTCCGTCCACCATTCGAGCGCGCGGCCGTCGCGCGTGAGCAGCGCCACGTTGAGCTCCGGTTCGATATAGCGCGCGCCGTGGCGTTCGAGCTCGAGATCCGCGTACCAGGGCATGGCGGTGATGGCCCGCTGGAAGAACGCATGCGGGTTGTGCAGGAAGCCGGACTGGCGTGGGTGCTCGATCGTCGCGAGCCCGCCGCCCGCGGCCGCCGCGCGATCGACGGCAAGCACCCGGAACCCGGCCTGGCCGAGATAGGCCGCCAGGATGAGCGCGTTGTGGCCGGCGCCGACGATGATGCCGTCGTAGTTCAAGGGGCCTCGGGTGCGCACGGTAGGGGCCGCGCTCATTTCACACACGCGGTAAGGGCCGCGGCTGCTCCCTCTTAGGGCCGCTCGCTTCGCTCGCGGTAAGGGCCGCGGCTCGCTTCGCACACGCGGTAGAGGCCTCGGCGCTTCGCGCCTCGGGAGCGGGGCTCACTGCGCGATGCTCTCCCCGGCGTACTCCGCCTGCAGGCGTTCGATCTCGGCCGCCGCGAGCTCGCCGCGATGCAGCACGATGCGATAGCGCAGGATCACCGGCCGGTCCCGCGGAATGGCGACAGGTTGCCGGCCGGGGTAGACGGCGTTCTGCATGCTGTTCCGCGCGCGGAGGATCCAGGTCTGCGGGAACCCCGTCGTAGTCGGGTGCGTGAGGACCGTCAGGCCGCTCTTCCCCGATGCCCCATAACTGCCCGACACGTCCATCCACGGGCTTGCCCCGACGGCATTCTCAATCGGCGTGACGATGCCCTGCGCGCCGGTGAAGCGGATGTCGGGCGGCATCACGACTCGGGGCGAGAAGCCGCCGTAGCCCTTGGCGTCGTCCGATCCGCCGATCTCGACGCCATCGACGAGCGCCGTCAGCCGCTGGTGGAAATCGATCTTGCGAAGCGCGCCCTCGGCGCGGTGGACGCGCGTGACGCTCCGCTCCTCGACGAACGGCCGCCGCTTGCCCTGGGCGTCCGTGAACTGCGGTGATTCCCAGACGACGCGCAGCGCGAGCGAGGCGGAGCGGGCATCGGAGTCAATCTTCGCGTCCTGCACCGGCCAGAACGAGTCGCGGTTGACCCACTGGTCCTGCACGGTCTTGCCGTCGATCCGGACCTGGTGCCAGGCCCAGAAGATGCCGCGGTGATGGATGTGATCCTTGGGGAAATCCTCGGTCAGGACGGTGCCGTCCAGATCGTAGAGCGGGTGGAAGTAGTTCGACCGCGCGGCCGTCCCATCGGGCAACGCCTTGCGCTCGGCCTGATAGAACAGAACCTTGGTCGCGCCTTCGGTGAACCAGTAACCCTGCGGGTCCTTCGTGATGCGCACGGCAGCCTTCTCGACCTGTGCCGTGACGAAGACTCCCGCGGCCAGCACACAAGCGCCTGCCAGCACAACCACTCGCGTCCGCGTCATGCGATTGAACACTGGTCTCACTCCTTCTTCTCATCCGGGTGCGAGACGAGGTCGATCACCACCGCGGAGGCCAGGATCAAGACGGCGTCCTCGCCCTCGTCGATGTCGATCGAGTACGTGTCGGACAAACTGACCCACTTCTTGCTCGCGCGCGCCACCTCGCGGCCGCTACGCTCGAAGGCGTATTCGTGGGCGAGGAAGTTGCCCCGGGCCTCGAGGTCGTCCGGGCCGGGGACATCGACGGTGAACCTGGCGCGGAACAGCGTGAACAGGTGCTTCTTCACGACCGCGACGGTCTCATCTCCGCGGATGATCTCATACTGCGCGCCGATGCTCAGCAACTTCTGGTCAATCCTGACCAGCTCGTGTCCCTCCATGTCCTTGAACGAGAGCTTGTCGCCGAAGCTGAATACCTTGCCGTCAACATAGTACGCGTTGCGGCCGTCGGCGTCCTTGATGGTGAAGTCGTCGCCCCAGGACAGAATCCGCTCCCGCATGAGGTAGCGCATTGCGGAAGTGTAGCCGCGAGCCGTCAATCGTGTCATCCCCCTTCCATACGGCTTGACTTCTCACGCACTCTCTCGTAGTCTCCCATCGTCTAACGATGGGAGAGGCGGGGGAAGCACATGATGGGGTTCCTGAATCGCCTTTGGGTCCGCCTGCGGCATCGCCGCTTCGACGAGGACCTTCGCGAGGAGCTGCGGCTCCACGAGGAGATGAAGCGCGAGGCGCTCGAGCGGGCCGGGATGGCGGCCGGCGAGGCCCGGGCCGAGGCGCGCCGCGCGCTCGGCAACGTCGCGCTCGCGCGGGAGGAGGCGCGAGGCGTGTGGATCGCCACCTGGATCGAGAGCCTCGCCCAGGACGTCCGCTACGCCGTGCGTTCGCTCGCGCGGCAGCCGCTTCACGCCATCACGTCGACCGCGGTGCTGGTCCTGGCCATCGGCGTGAACACCAGTCTGTTCACCGTGTTCAAGGGCTTCTTTCTCGAGCCCTGGCCAGGGCGGGATTCGGATCGGATCGTCCAGATGCGGGCGGTCGCGCGCGGGCAAGTGATCGCGCCGTCCGTCGACGAGTATCGCCTGGTGAGAGCGCAGGCCTCGTCGTTCACCGGCGTGGCCGCGCACATGTACGGCGCCGGCAAGCGGCTGCGGGCGGCCGGCCGCGCCGAAGCCTATCCGCAGTCAGAGTTCGTCTCGGCCAACTTTCTCGACGTCCTCGGCGCGCGCCTGCACCTCGGCGCCGGGTTCATCGCCGAGGACGATTTGCCGGGTGAGCGTCGCATGCCGGTCATCGTCAGCTACTACCTGTGGCGGAACTACCTGGGCGGCGATCCGGGTGTGGTCGGCCAGGCCGTCACGGTGAACGGCAAACACTTCACCGTGATCGGCGTGCTCGAACAACGGATTGACGGGCTGGCGCGCGAGGTGAATCTGTGGCTGCCGCTGTCGGCTCTCGCCTCGATCGGGCCGGTGATGGCGGCCGGCATCGACGCTCGGGGCTCCGGGAACTGCTGCGTCGAGATGATGGGCCGGCTGGCCGGCGGCGTCGATCCTTCTCGCGCGAGGACGGAGCTCCAGCTCCTCCACGAGCAGTTCGCGGCGGCGTCGCGCCGCAACAGCGGCAGGGTCGAAGTCTACGGTACCGCGTACATTTCCCGTCCGGGGAACGCGGACCTGGGTCTCATGGGCGCGCTCGCCGCGGCGGTCGGCCTCGTGCTCGTCCTCGCGTGTGCCAACGTCGGCAACCTGCAGCTCGCGCGTGGTCTGGCGCGCCGCCGTGAGCTTGCGACCCGGCTCTCGCTCGGCGCCAGCCGGATGCGGATCATCCGGCAGCTGATGGTGGAGGGGCTCGTGCTGTCGGGTGCCGGCGGCTTGGTGTCGATCGGGGTCGCCGCGGTGCTTCCATCCGTCGTGCTGCGCTTGACCCGGAACGAGATTCCTCCGGGGATCGCCGGGCGGCTCGTGCCGGACGGCCAGGTCGTGGCGTTCACCGCGGTGGTCTGCTTGATCGCCTGCCTGGCGTTTGCGCTCGCACCGGCCTTTCACGCGACGCGCCGGACGATCCCGCTCGGCGCGCTGGATCGCGGCAGCACGCGCCGCGCCCGCTTCACGCTGCGGGGCGGCCTCCTGGCCGTCCAGATCGCCGTGTGCACGGTGCTGCTCGCCGGCGCCGGGCTCGTCACGCGCGCGATCGCCCATGCCATGGTTTTCGACCCCGGCTTTCGTGTGGACGGCCTGACGCGCGCCTCGGCGTACCTGCCAGGCGAGACGCCGGCCGATCAACAGCAGGAGTTCGGGCGGCGCATGCTGACGGAGCTGGAGCGGCAACTTCCCGGACGCATCGCGGTGGCCGATGACGGCCCGCTGTCGGAGTCCCGGCATAGCATGGACGTCGCCTTGCCGCTCGAGCAGCCGTCGGACTACCGGTCCGTGCTTCGGCGGCGCGTGTCGCAGGGCTACTTCGCCGTTCTGGGTATCCCGCTCGTGAAGGGACGCATGTTCCCGTCAGACGCAGTGGGCGAGGCGGTCGTCAACGAGGCGTTCGCGCGGACGTACTTTCGTGGCGAGGATGCCGTCGGCCGCGTCATCCGGGAAATCGACGGACGGGGCGCCGTCGCCCGCACGCACACGATCGTGGGCGTCGCGCGCGATGCGTACCTGACCGGGCTCGACCGGATCGACCCGGTGATTTTCGTTCCTCGCATTCAGGGCACGTTCCTGACCAGCGGGGGCGTGCCGGCGATTGAACTGATCCGCTCGACCGCGATGGGCCTGAGCGGCGCTGCCACCGTACGCGCGTGGCCGCTGAGCGACGACCTGCGCGAGTATCTCGAGCCGTCGCGAATCGGCGCGGGCGTCGCATGGGCCATCGGCTTGCTCGGCCTGCTGCTGGCCACGGTCGGCGTCTTCGGCGTGTTCGCGTACGCGGTCGAAGAGCGCCGCAGGGAGATCGGGGTCCGGCTGGCCCTCGGCGCTGCGCGCGGGCAGATCGTGCGGATGCTGATCGCGACGTCAGGCAGGGCCATGGCGATCGGCCTGGGAGCCGGGATCCTGCTCTCGTTCGCCTGCGGTCCCGTGCTGGGGAGCTACCTCTACGGGCTCAGCCCGCTCGATCCGCTGGCTTACGCGATGGTGATGTCGTTGCTCGCAGCCGCGGCACTGCTGGCCACTTTCGTGCCCGCGCGCCGCGCCTGCCTGGTCGATCCCGCGGTCACCTTGCGCGAGGACTGAATCGCGCCGCGTCTGCTTCACGAGCCTCCCGGCAGGTGGCTCCGCGCTTACCGGCAGGTCTCCGGCGTCACGAATCGGACCTGCGTGTCGAGCCGAGTTACCTGCAGCAGGCGCCTCACTCTGCCGGCAGGCACAGCCAGGACGAGCCCTCCTTCCGACCCACGCGAAAGCCTGACAAGCGCGGCGAGTGTCCCGACGCCGCAGGCGTCAAGATGCGTCACGCCGCTCAGATCGAGGACGACATGCCGATGCCGCAGAATCAGACGGGCCACGCTCGCACGTAGATACCGGGCCGTCACGCCATGAAGAACTCGACCGCGGCACCTCACCCTCGCCGTATCGTCGGACGCCGCGATCTCCACTCCGAGATCGCAGAGCCGAGAAGCGGGCCTTTCACGAACGCACTCCACCGCAGAACTCCAATCGCAAGCCGTACTGGGCACTCCACTGGTATGTCGAACGAGCGCCCGCAGAATCGACACCTCTCGTTGGACCGCCGGCGCTGGCCGTCACGGGGCAGCTTGTGGACCCGCGACCGCGATCCAGGGACGCACGTATTGCCCCAGACTCTCTTTGGGTCGGCGCTCACATGTTGTCATCTCTTTTGTGCAGCCGTCCGCGGAACGCCCCAGCCGCGCGCAAGAGCGCGGCGTGAGGAATCCGCGGACTTCGTTCGTTCCATGGATAGCGAGCGTTGACGCGACCGGCCGCAGCTCCGACAGACAACGCGCCGGCCGGCCCTCGACGCCGGACGAGGGGAGGATTCCTATGGTTCGGACCCAAGGCGACTGACACCAGTGGCCGGCTTGGTGGCCGCGCGGACCGCAGTGGGGGCCATGCTAGACTTACCCCGATTTCCCCACATCGGAATGCCCAGTGGCTCATGGCCGACGCCCGTGACTTTCCGGTACCGGATTCGCTCGTCGACGGGGATACCGGCTCTCCGCCGGGCGATGCCGACACAACCGCCTCGCAGCTGCGGGCGGCCGTGGCGCGCGCGGTCCGCCGCGTCTGCCCGCAGTGGCTCGCCGCCGACGCCGACGACCTGACGCAGATCGCGACGACGCGGGTCCTCGCCCGCATCAACCAGACGTCGGGGAAGGTCGCGTTCACGCCCGGCTATCTCTATCGTGCGGTCCACTCGGCGCTCATCGACGAGATACGCAGGCGGCGGCGTCTGCGTGAGGAACCGATCGAAGACACTCTCGTCGCCTCATCGTCTCGACAGCGCGAGGGGTGGGAGATTCGCGATGCGCTGAAGGCGTGCCTCGCGGGGCTCGTCCCGTCGCGGCGGCGGGCCGTGATGCTTCATCTGCAAGGGCACCCGGCCGTCGAAGCGAGCGCCTTGCTCGGCTGCACGCAGAAGCAAGCCGAGAACCTGATCTACCGCGGCCTCGCGAATCTGCGAGCCTGCCTCGAGGCACGGGGGGCAACGCCGTGAGCTCCGGCCGGCCCGATTCGCGGCGACTGAGCGACGCGCTTCGCAGCGCCGGCATCGACGCGCGGCCGCGCCCGGATTGCCCGCCGGCCGAGCAGATCTGGGCTGCGCTACACCTCGAGCTGCCGATCGGCGAGCGAGAACGCATCATCGATCACACGATCGAATGTCCGTCGTGCGCCGAGGCCTGGCGGCTGGCGATGGCGATCGAGGGGAAGGACGTCACGGCGGTCGGCACACCGTCTGCGGCGCCTGCGTGGTTCCGTCAGCCGGCGGCGTGGGCGCGCGTCGCTGCCGCGGTGCTCGTGATCGCGGTTGGCACCGCGATGGTTCTCCGGTGGGGCGGTCCGTCTGAAAAACCCGAACTGCGCGACCAGCCGCCGGATGCGATCCGCCCGCTCGTGCCGGAGGACACGGCGCTGCCGCGTCAGGACTTCCGCCTGCGATGGTCGAGCGGTCCCGACGGCGCGCGCTACGACCTCGTCGTGACAACGGTGGACCTCGAGGTGATTGCCGACGCTCGCGGCCTCGACCGGCCCGAGTACCGGGTGGACCCCGAGCGGCTGGCGTCGCTCGCAGCAGGCACGCGGCTGCTGTGGCGCGTCGTGGCGCAGATGCCGGACGGAAGCACGCAGTCATCGGCAACCGTGGGTGTGACAGTGCAATGACGCTCGATTCCTGACCGCAAGGAGCAGCACGATGGCAAAGTCACAGAGGTCACAGAATTCCGCGCGGGCGTTTCTGACCGCGCTCACGCGCTACGTCGACTTCCGTCTGACAGACGAGGGCCAGACGATGCCCGCTCCAGAGAATGTCCGGGGCTTCATCGACCGGTTCGAGGCATTTGTCATGACCCGTCCCGGCGCGAAGTCTCACCCCAAGATGTGTAAGAAGCTGGTCGAGAAGATGAGCAAGTTGAAAGAGGCCCGCGGCACGCGAGGCCCGACACCCGACTCACCCAGACCGGGCGGCTAGATAGCAGCCATGCTCGGAATCCACGTCGCAGTGCTCCTGGCGCTGGGTGTTCGGGCCCCTGCTGCCGGGTTCGACCGCTGCGCCGCGACGCTGCGCGACGACTCACGCGGACGTTCCACAGCGGCGTGCGTGCGCACTATCGCTGAAACGAGCGGCCGATGGGAAGCCGCTGCGGCATGGCTGGAAGCGGCGTTGGCGCGGCACCCGCGGTCGGGTTGGCTGGCGTTGCAGATCGCAGACGTGAAGACACGGCTTCGTGCTGCTGATGCGCTCGATTGGTACGCGGCTGCGGTCGACAAGCTGACGGCAGCATCGGATCAGCGCGGTGAGGTCGAAGCGCGAGTGGGGTTGGGCGTGGCGCTCTATCGCGCCGGCCGCGCCGGCGATGCGTGGAGCGAGGCGCCGAGGATTCTCGCCGCCGCGAAGACGACCGGAGAGGCGGCGCTCATCGCCCGCGCTCACGTCTACGAGGGCTGGCTCGCCCACCAGACAGGCGAGAAGCTGGGCCACGCCCTGCGCTCTCTCTACGAAGCCGAGTCGCTCGTCTTTCCCGGCGGCCCGTACGCGCAACGGCTGCGCGTGCTGTTCGGGCTGGGTAATGTCTCGTTCGAGCTCGGCCGCTACGACGTCGCGCTGTCGTACTTCGCTCGCGTCGTCGATCTCGCGCGCGAGCACGGGGACACGCCGATGGTGGCGGTTGGCGCCTCGAACGTGCTCACGACCCGGCGCAAGCAGATGGAACTGCGGCCCGATGCGTCGCGTCTCCCCGAGTTCACCGACGAAGCCCGCCGCCTCGTGGAGGTCGCCGACACCGTACACGATGTCGATCTTCAGACGATCGCGCATCGTGCGCTGGCCGATCTGCTGGCCTCGGCACCGGGTACGCGCGACGAAGCAGGCCGGCACTACGAGCTCGCGTTGAGCTCCGCGCGGCGATCGAAAAATCGCTCCGAAATGGCGACCAGTCTCTGGGGCGCTCGGGCGCTATCTGTCCGATGTCCGCCCGGCCGAGTCGCGGACGCTCGTCGACGAAGCGCTGCGGATGGCTGTCGACTCGGGCAGCGCGACATCGATGGCCTACGCATGGCGCCAGCACATGCGCCTCGCGTGGAAGAGCCTTCCGCGCGACCGGGCGCTCGTCGAATCGCTTCGTGCGCTCGATGCCATCGAAACGCTGCGGACGCTGCAGGACGCCGACCTGGAACGAGCGTCGGTGCTCGGGGCATGGACGGCCGACTACTACTGGCTGATCGGCCAGCTGCTCCAACCGGCATCACGCTCGCCCGAAGACGTCGCGGTCGCCTTCAGCGTGTCGGAGCGGATGCGGTCGCGCGTCCTGCTCGACTCGCTGAAGCGGCAGCGCCGCTCGGGCGGGCGTGCCCCGGAAGACGAACGCCGGCTGGCGGCGCTGAAAGCGATCTCGGCAGTCCAGCGCCGTCTTCTGGATCCGGCCGTGCGCGGCCAGGCGCGCGAGTCGGCGCTCGCCGACCTCGAGCGGCTGGAGCGGCAAGAGGCAGGCCTGCGCGACGAGACCGGCACCCCGGGAACGCTGGTCAGCGCTCGGGAGCTCGCGGCACTCGAAACGGTCGAACAGTCCCTGGCCGCGGACCAGGCCGTACTCTCCTTCAGCATCGGCGTCGGGCAGAATTTCTACGGTGAATTCGGCGGCGGCGCCTGGCTGCTGGTGGTAACGAGAGCCGGCAGTCGAGTAATCGAGCTGCCGGATCGCACCCGGCTCGAACCGGTGCTCTCGGTCTTTCGCGGCCTGGTCGAGCGCTCCGAACAGATCGACGACGCGCCGGCGGTGGCGTTGTACAAGACCCTGCTAGGCAGCGCGCTCGAATCGCTGCCGCGATCCGTCACCCGCCTGGTCATCATTGCCGACGGCGCGGTGCACCACGTGCCGTTCGCGGTGCTGAAACCGGCGTCCGACACGCCGCCGCTCGGGAGCTCGCATGAAGTCGTGGTCGCGCCATCGGCAACGGTGTGGCGCCAGCTGACCGACCGCGCCGCGGTGCCGGGTGAGGGGCACGCGCTCGTGCTGGCGGATCCCGTCGTTCCCGACGCCGAAGGCCGGAAGACGGTCGCGCGAGAACGTGAGTGGTCCCTGCAGGCGCTCGCGCTCGGAAGCCTCTCGCACTCGCGCGTCGAGGGCCGAGCAATCCTGTCGCGCGTGGGCCGGGACAGCCGCCTGCTCGCCGGCGCGGACGCGACGGAGACGGCCGTCAGGTCGCTGCCCGCCGGCTTCACCATCCTTCATTTCGCGACCCATGCTCTCGTGGACGACGTGCACCCGGAGCGGTCGGCCGTGCTCCTGAGCCGCGCGGGGAGCGACGATGGCCTGCTGCAGGCGCGCGAGATTGCCGGCTTGTCGCTCGACGGACGCGTCGTGGTGCTCTCGGCGTGCCGCACCGCAACCGGCGCCGTGCTGGCGGGCGAGGGAGTCGTGGGGCTGTCGCGTGCCTTTTTCGAGGCCGGGGCCCGCACCGTCGTCGGCACGCTCTGGGCGATTCGCGACGACCACGCGGCGCGATTCGCCGAACCCTTTTATGCGTCCCTCGCCGACGGGCAAAGCGTCGGGTTCGCCCTGCGTGAGGCGCGCCGCCGCTCGATCGCCGACGGCTTGCCGGCCGTGGCATGGGCCAGTTACGTGGTCATCGGCGACGGAAGCGTGGTCCCGCTTCCGCGCGTGGCACGTTCATGGTTCAACCCGGTTGCCCTTGCGGCGATCGCCATGGCTCTGGTCCTGTCGTTGGGCGTTCTCTCGTGGAGCCGGCGTCGGTCCAGCCCGGTTGCCTGATCCAGATCGGGGATAGGATCTCTGTCCCTGACAATGGCTGTGCACCGAGGAGCTGAAAATCGATGACCAGGAAGTCCATCACCAGAAAAAAGGAGGTAGCGCCGGCCGGTCGAGCGGAGAAGTCGCCGCTCGAGGAGCAAGTGCAATCCGCGCTCGCGTGGCTGAAGAGCCACAGCACCAGGGCCGCGCGCGACGGCATGGCGCGCTACGGCATCCCGTCGGACAAGGCATTCGGCGTGGCGATGAAGGACATGAAGGCGCTCGGGAAGAAGCTCGGGCGTGACCACGAGCTCGCCGCGGCTCTCTGGGACACGGACGTGTACGAGGCGCGCATGGTCTGCTCGTTTGTCGACGATCCGGCCGAGGTCACGCCCGCGCAGATGGACCGCTGGTGCAGGGACTTCGACAACTGGGGCATCTGCGACACGATTTGCTTCAACCTGTTCGACCGCACCCCGCACGCCTGGACGAAGGTCGCGCAGTGGAGCGGCAAGCGCAGGGAGTTCGAGAAGCGCGCCGCCTTTGCGCTGCTCTGGAGTCTCACCGTGCACGACAGGCACGCCGGCAACGAGCAGTTCGTCCAGGGCCTCGCCCTCATCGAGCGCGCCGCCGCCGACGACCGCCACTTCGTCAAGAAGGCCGTGAACATGGCCCTGCGTGCGATCGGCAAACGCAATCGCGCGCTCAATGCTGCCGCAGCGGCGGTGGCGCGGCGCCTGGCGGCATCAGAGGAGGCCGCGGCGCGGTGGGTTGGAATGGACGCCCTTCGGGAGCTGACGAGCCCCTCCGTGGCCAGGCGCCTCAAGGCCTGACGTCGAGCCGATCCACGCCGGCCACCTGATTCGAGCGGGTTTCAGGTGCGCAGGTAGAGGCCCCCGTAGTTGGAGGGAACGATGACAGAGGACCATTGGCCGGCGTGCGCGATGCTGACCGGCTGCCGCCTGCCATCGATCTGCTCGACCCACTGACCCGGCGCGGGGAACGGGATCCAGACCTCAGCCTCGTTGTCGAAGAAGTTCAGCACGACGATCAGATCTTCGGCGGGCGACGCGCCGGCCGCTTCAGCGCGCCGCCGGTAAGCCACCACGCCCTTCGCGAGGTGCGCCTGGTCGTAGTAGTAATAGAAATACCCGCGGCTGCGCAGGGCGCGGTGGTTCCTGCGCAGCGTGCCCATCACCCGGTGCAGCCGGACCAGCGCTTTGCCTGCCTCGTCGTAGAAGAACTCCCAGTGCAGCGGGCGCTCGAACAGGTTGCGCCCGAGGCCGCCGCCCGGCACGCCCCAGTTCTCCACGAACTCCTGTCCGTGCCACAGCATCGGGATGCCCTTTCCCGTGTAGAGCGCGATGACGTGCGGCTGGACTTTGTAGAAACGGTTACGGTTACCGTACCGCTCGCCGAGCAGGTCGCGCAGCGTGGCGGTGCCGAACTGATTGATGAACCGCGCGTGGTCGTGTGACTCGAGGTACTGGAACGGTGCGACCGGGAAGACATCGCCGCTCGCGGTGTGCTCGCTCGGATAGCCCAGGAATTCCGGATCGAGTTGATGCGCGAGCCGCTCGGTGACGTAGCCGCCGCGCGCCATGTCACGGGCACGGTCGAGCAGCCCGTTCTGCCACGCGCAGTTCGAGTGGGTCTCCCTGAGGATGCCGGCCGCATCCGGGCAGGTGCTCGGCGCACTGGATGATGCGGCTCCGTCCGCCGGCCGCCTGGAAGCGCGGGACCGTCGTCGAATGCTGATAGGTGCGGTAGACCAGGTCCGCATAGCCCTGGCCCGCCGGGCCGTCGTACATCCCGGGCACGTAATCGTACCGGAACCCGTCCACGTGGTATTCCTCGAGCAGATACTTGTTCAGTTCGAAGAAGTAATCGCGCGTGAACGGCTTGCCTGTAATCGGTCCCGGGCCACTCGAAGAATTCTTCCTTGAACCGGCCAAGCATCGGGTTCGGCTCACCGGACGCGGCGTAGACCAGGTGGTACGTGAATTCCGGGTGCGTGTGCGCGTAGACGGAATCCAGAATCACGGCCATGCCGCGCGCGTGCGCGGCGTTCACGAGCCGCTTCAAGCCGAGCGGGCCGCCGAGCCGCTCGTCGGGAGCGAAGAAATCGATCGGCGTGTATCCCCACTCCGCCACTTCCTTGACGTTCGAGACCGGCATCAGCTCGAGCACGTTCACGCCGAGCCCGCTGATGTAGTCGAGTTGAGAAGCGAGGCCGTCGAAGTCGGTGTTGAACTCGCGCACGTTCACTTCATAGACGACGAGCTCGTCGATTTCGGGCACGGTGAAGGCCGTGTCGCTCCACTCGAACGGCTGGGAGTGGCTGTCGAGGGTGATGGAAGACTGGGTTCCGAGCCCGCTCGCCCGCGCGAACGGATCCGAGAACCAGAACGCGACCTGGCGCCCGTCCGCCTGCTGCAGTTGGTAGCGGTACAGGTAACCGCCTTCGTGCCCGAAGTGGCCCGGCCCGCCGTCCGGCGTGAGCGTGACCTCCGCTGTCCACAGGTCGAGCGCCGAGCCATTGCTCCAGGACATCCAGAAGTCCCTCGGCTCAATCCCGCGGATGAACTGGTCCGCTTCGTGAATCACCCGCAGCTTGAGCCGGTAGCCTTTGTCGAAGGTGATCCCCGGCAGGTAGATGCCAAACGTGACAACCCACTGCCCGCTCGAGTTCTGGCGGGGGTGCGCACCAACTTCGCTCAGCTTGATCGTGGACATCGCAGCACTACCTGGGAAGGTCAGCGGGATTGAGGACGTACACAAATCGCCTCCGAACACAGCAGGCTCAATACTACGTCTGAAGCCGTCGCGTGTTCGGTATTCGGAGTGGCCGGGCGGCCTGTGTGTGGAGAAGTGGTTTCAAAACCCGCGAGGTGCGGCTAAAGCCGGATGCCACCTTCGGTTTTGCCGGCCCAGCCGTCTTGACCGCCGAAAACTCAGTGCTCTTGAGTCAAGTGTTCGGCGGGCGAGCGGCGAAAACAGTAAACAATGCCATCTAGCGAGGCGGAGCCTGGACGGTCTGAGGCGCAGCCTCGCTAGCGTTACTCGTGCCGCAGGGCGTCCATCGGATCGATCGACGCCGCGCGGCGTGCCGGCGCCAGGCACGCCATGGCCGCCACGGCAACCAGCAGGACGGTCACGCCGCCAAGAATCAGGGGATCGCGCGAGCTCTCGGTCACCCACCGTGAGGCGAGCTTGTCGAAGATCACACACAAGAGCACGCCTGCCAGCAGCCCCACACCAATAGTCCAGGCCGTCCCCGAGAGCACCATGCGCACGACGTCGCGCGCCTTCGCGCCGAGCGCCATGCGGATGCCGAATTCGTTGGTCCTCGTCGCGACGCCGTAGGACACCACGCTGTAGAGCCCCACCGCCGAAAGCGCCAGCGCCAGCATCGAGAAGATGCCGAACAGCTTCGCGACCAGCTGCTGTTGAGCGTACTCGGGAAGATTCGTGATCCAGGCCTGGAGATCCCGCACGCGCATGACCTGCTGTTCCCGATCGACGCGAACGAGCTCGGCACGCACATCGCGCAGGATGGACAGGGGAGCCACGCGGGTCCGCACCAGAATCTGGGTGAACATCCGCATCTTCAGCGTGTACGGCACATAGACGGCGGGCTTGATCGGGTTGCGCAGGCCATCGTTGCGCGCGTCGGCGACGACGCCGATGATCTCGAGCCATCCGCCAGCGCCCGCGGCCGCGGGCGAATACGGCGGTTCGTCCTTCAGGGTCGGGAACCGGAATTGACGGCCGATGGCATCGCCGTTGGGCCAGTACTGCCGCGCCATCGTCTGGTTGATCACGGCAAGAGGCGCTCCTCGCTTGATTTCGTCACCGTTCCAGACGCGTCCCTGCATCACCGGAATGTGAAGGAGCGAAAAGTACTCCGGGCTGATGAAATTGGCCCGGGCGACAGGCTTCTCGAGCGCGGTGCTGCCGAGAATCTCGAGCGTGCTGTCGCCCCCGTTCGACGGCGGCGTGGCGTTGGTCGAGATTCCCGCCGACACGACCTGGGGCATCGCGGCGACCGCCGCCCGGAGCCGCTCGAAGTATTCGGAACGCTCCTTCCATGTCTGGTACGTGCCGTCGTGGACTGGGATCGGCAGAGACATGGTGTTCTGGGGGTCGTACCCCAGGTCTGTGTTGGCCAGCCGCAGGAATCCTTTTCCGGCCGCTCCAGCCGCGGTCAGCATCAGCAGCGTCAACGCGACCTGGACCGCGATCATGATGCGATGGATCCGCAGGCCCTGCGCGCTCCCGATCACCCGTCGCGCGCTGACCTGCGCCACGCGGCCAAGGTCCGGACGCGAGAGCTGGAGCGCCGGCCAGACTCCGAAGACGACCGCGGTCACGACCGCCAGGGCCGTGCTGAACAGCAGGACCGGCAGGTTCATCTCGATGACCGACTCGGCGGCGAATGAATTGGTTGGCACCCAGGCCACGATCAGCGCGAGGCCCTTCCATGCGATCAACACACCCAGCGCCGCGCCCACGACGGCAATCGCCAGCGCCTCCGTCAACAACTGCCGCACGATGCGGACACGTGCGGCGCCGAGCGCCGCGCGCACGGCGAGCTCCTGCTGGCGGTGCGCGCCGCGCACGAGCAGCAGGATCGACACGTTGGCGCAGCCCACGAGCAGCAGCGACGTCACGGCGCCGAGCAGGAGAAAGAGCCTGGGCCCCATCGGCCGCGCGAACAGCTCGATGATGCTGCGCAGGTTGACGCGGAACGCATCGGGGTAGCGCCCGGGTGTCTGTGCCGCGAACTGCTGCAGGATGGGCTGCAGCTCGGCATTGGCTTCCGCGGTCGACACGCCCGGCCGGATTTTGAGGGTGACGCCGTAGTAAATGTTGGGCTCCAGCCTGACCTTGAGCGGCATGTAGATGTCCGCTTCGCGCCAGCGAAACCGTGGCGGCATCACGCCGACGATCTGGTAGTCCTTGCGAACGAGTTGGATCGTGCGGCCAACCACGCCCGGATCGCCCGAGTAATACCTCTGCCAGAACTGGTAGCCCAGCACCACGACGCGCACCGGGTCCTGACCCGGAGGCGCGTCAGCCGGGATGAGCCATCGCCCCATGAGGGCGGGAATGCCCCAATGATTCGGCGCGTTCGGAGCGATGTACGACGCCGAAACATCCTCGGGGATATCGCCATCGGTGGTCGTGAGGTTCCATCCATCTTCCGCCACGACGCTCTCGACGGTCCGAAGCTGTCGAAGCTGCTCGACTTGCGCGCCGCTCATGCCCGCGCCCCGGAAGCGGCCGGCAGTGTCCACGAGCGAGATCTGCATGATTCGATCGGCGCCCACGTAGGGGAAGGGATTGATCAGGACGCCGTAGACGACGCTGAAGACCGCGCTCGTGGCGCCTATGCCGAGGGCCAGCGAGAGGATCGCGGTGAGCGCAAACCCCGGGCGGCGGCGCCATTCCCGCGCCGCATAGCGGAGATCAGAGATGATCGAGCTCATACGATCGGCTTTGACGTGTGGAGTGGGCCGCGAGTTGGCGGGACGATGGCATCGGTCCGTTTTTTCGGCGACCGCCAGCCCTGCTGTCCGGTTTCGCCCACGAGCGTCCCACGAACGGTCAGCCTGCCGCCCGGCGCAGCGCGGGGTACGCGTTCAGTGATGCAGAATCTGCGACCAGTGTGCAACCCGACGACCCTTCGACTTGCGTGGTCCGAAGCGCTCGCTCAGGGCAGGCTGGGGTCTGACCCCTGTACAGTACGCGGTCCGCACCGGCCGGCCCATGGAGCCATGCACCGCGGTCCGGTGCGCGGCGCGGGTGGCGGTATCCTTGCTTTTCGATCCCCGCTGCGGGAACAGTTCAACAAGGCAATCGCGGACCAGCGGTCGTGCAGCCGCTGACGATCGGCGAGAGGAGCGACCCATGGGGCTGTGGCGCGACGTGAAGCATGGCGCCCGGGTGCTGGCGCGGGCGCGCGGGTTCACTCTCCTCGCCGTGGTGACGCTGGCGCTGGGCATTGGCGCCACGACCGCGATCATCAGCCTCGTCCGCACGCTGTTCTTCAGCCCGCTCGCCGTCGAGGAGGCCTCCCGCCTCGTCGAAATGAACCAGACGCTCGCGCACCGCCCCGAGCGGCTCGCGTTCTCGATCTCGATGCCCGACTACCAGTACTACCGCGATCGCGCGCGCACCGTCCCGGAGCTCGTCGCGCACTATCCCACCGCGCCGCTGCAGCTCACGACCGGGACGCAGTCCGCCGAGATCTTCGGCAGCGTGGTGACCGCGAACTACTTCTCCGCGCTCCGGCTCCAGCCGCAGCTCGGGCGGTTCTTCCTGCCAGGTGAGGACGAAGTGCCCGATCGCCATCCCGTCGCGGTGATTGGCGACGATCTCTGGCGACGCCAGTTCGACGCCGATCCGCAGATCTCCGGCAGGACCCTCACGCTGAACGGCGAAGCGTTCACGATCGTGGGCGTGGCGCCGAGAGGGTTTCAGGGCGTGGTGTCCGGCATCCCCGGGTCCGACGTCTGGATCCCGACGGCGATGGTCCGCGTCGGGTACCGCAACTGCGATGCGCTGCGCGCCGACTGCCGGATCATGACGCTCTTCGGCCGTCTCGCGCCGGGCGCGACCGTCGCCGGCGCGCAGGCGGAGATGGACGTGCTGGCAGGCCGGCTGGCCGCGGCGTCGCCGGACCTCCACAGGGGCCGAGGCATCTACGTCCGGATCGCGCAGGGCGTGCGCCTGAACGAGCAGGCCGACCTCGCGCCCATCGCGAGGCTCCTCCTCGCGATCGTCGGCTGCGTCCTGCTGATGGCGTGCGCCAACCTCGCGGGACTCCTGCTGGCCCGGAACGTCAAACGCCGCAAGGAGGTCGCGATCCGGCTCGCGCTCGGCGCGGGCCGGCTGCGCCTGCTGCGACAGTTCCTGACCGAAAGCCTCCTGCTCGCGCTCGCCGGCGGCGCCGCCGGCGTGCTCGTCGCGTTCTGGACCAACGAGCTGCTGCGGGCGTTGTTCGGCACGGTCCAGGGCGGCATTCGAACGAACTTCGTCGTCTCGCTCGATGCGACCGTGCTCGCTTGCACGCTGGCCCTGTCGATCGGCACGGCGCTCGCGTTCGGCCTCGTCCCCGCGTGGGTCGCCATCCGTCCGGATGTCGCGCCGGTGATAAAAGACGAAGCCGTCTCCGGCGGATCGTCGCGATCGCGCCTGCGCGACACCCTCGTCATCGCGCAGATCGCGGCTTCGCTGATGCTTCTCGCCGGCGCCGGTCTGCTCGCCCGGAGCCTCGCGGGCGTGCTCCGCGGACCGGGTGTCGGCATCGATCACGTCGTGCTGCTGCGGCTCCGGCCGGGGCTCGTGGGCTACGCTCCGCCCGCGGCGCGCGCCTATCAGCAGGAAGCCGTCCGGCGGATCGAGGCGCTGCCCGGCGTCACGTCGGCCGCGGTCGCGCAGTTGCCCCCGTTGCCCGGATGGGGAGCGACGACGCCGGTCGCGCGGGCTGCCGATGCGCCGGCGGAGCCCACGCCCGCCAGGGTCAACCGCGTCGGGCCGCGCTACTTCGAGACGCTGGGCGTCGGCGTGCTGGACGGGCGCGAGTTCGAGGATCGCGATCGGCCCGGGACACCGCGTGTCGCGATCGTCAACGAGACGCTTGCGCGGCAGCTCTGGCCGCGCGCGCGCCCGATCGGCGAGTCGCTGCTCGTCGATGGTGCGCCGCACGAGATTGTCGGGGTCGTGCAGGACGCGCAGGTACGTGCAGACCGGCGGGCGCCCGGAGCCCGCGCTCTACGTCAGTTTCTGGCAGCTCCCGCCAACCAACGTTCAGATGGGCGATTCCACCACGCACGTGCGCGTGACGGGTGACGCCGGCGCGATGCTGGCGCGGATCCGCCAGGAGCTCGCCGCTCTCGATCGCCAGGTCCCGATGGGCGGCTGGACGTTGTCGTCGCGGGTCGACGACGCGTTCCGCCGCGTGCGCGTCGCGGGCACGCTGGTGACGTACGCCAGCGGGCTCGCGCTGTTCCTGAGCGCGACCGGCGTGTACGGCTTGCTGTCGTTCGCGGTGAACCAGCGCCGCCGGGAGATCGCGATCCGCGCGGCGCTCGGCGCCGAGCGCCGGGACCTCGCACGCCTCGTCGTCCAGCAGAGTGCGAAGCTCGCCGGCATCGGCGTCGTCATCGGCCTGATCGGCGCCGATCGCGGCGGCCCGGCTGCTGGTCGCGATGCTGTACGGCGTGCAGCCGCACGATCCGCTCGCCCTGCTCACGGCCTGCGCCGCGATCGCCGCGATGGCGATCGCTTCGACGTGGCTCCCGGTGCGCCGAGCCGTCTCGATCGACCCGAGCGTCGCGCTGAGGGATAACTAGCCGCGCGTGGAACGGCTGTTACGGTGGACGATCTCCAACCCCAACCTCCAACTCCCAAAGAAATCTCTTCGAAGAGACTCAGTTTGGGAGTTGGGAGTTGGCCTTTGGCAGTAGCTCTTTCAGCCTGCCCGGGTATAAGCTCTGGCCGTGGTATTCGCCAAACAGCTGCGGGAGGGAGTCCGGCGCGGGCGCATCACCTGCAGCGTCAGGATATGGACGAAGGCCCACGTCAAGGCCGGCGGCCGCTACAGCATGGAGGAGGGCACGATCCACGTCGACTCGATCGAGCGGATCCGTCTCGCCGACATCACCTCGGAACTGGCGCGTCAAGTCTGGCTTCAAGAGCGTGGCAGACCTGCTGAAGACCGCGAAACACGGGAGCGGCCGGAACGTGTATCTGATCCGGTTCCGCTACATACCGCCGGGCGGCTGGCTCCCCTCGACGCGCTGACCGCTCGGCCAAACAGGCGCGGCCGGTGTCCAACCGCAGGGTCGATAGCTGATGCCGAACCTCGATCCGCCTGCGGCATCGCGCCTCTCCCAGGCCCGCTGGCGCGCCTGCTGGTCGAGCGCCTTCAGATCAGCCGTTCGCGCAGCGCCTTGGCGACCGCTTCCGTCTTCGAGTGCACCTGCAGCTTGTCGTAGACGTTCTTCAGATGGAACGCGACCGTGTTGACGCTGATGCCCAGCTCGTGGGCGGCGGTCTTCCTGTGATGGCCGTCGGCGAGCAGCTTCAGCAGCTCGCTCTCCTGCGGGGTCAGGCGGTAGGGGGCGTGATCGGGCGGGCGGAACTCGCGGAACAATCGGACGACGCGGCGCGCGACCTCGGGTGACATCGGCGCACCACCGGCCGCGACCTCGCGCAGCGCTTCCAGCAGCCGCTCGGGCAGCGTGTTCTTCAGCAGGTAGCCGGAGGCGCCCGCGCAGAGCGCGTCGAAGACCTTGCTGTCGCTGTCGTGAACCGTGAGCGCCAGGATCGGGATGTGCGGAAACCGCACCCGCAACACGCGGATGCCTTCGATGCCCGACATTCCCGGCAGCGCGAGATCCGTCAGGATCACCCCCGACGTCCCGAGGCCCGCACCCGCGAGCGCATCCTCCATCGTCCGGTAGCTTCGGGCGCAGCGAAATCCGGGCGTGCCGTCGATCAGCGCCGCGAGCCCTTCCCGGACGTCCCGCATGTCCTCGATGATGACGACATCGATCGATCCATTCGGCCTTTCGGCGTCCGGTCCCCGCCGGCTGGCGTCCGGTGCTGGGCACATGGCACGTGCGAGCCACCTTACGCCCACACGCGACCGCTGTCACCTATTCATCAAGGTAGGAGGCGAGCCGGCCGCGATCGCGATCGTCAAGCCGATCGTCGTGCCGTACCCGGCGCGCGAGTCGACTTCCAGCGCCGTCCCCAGCCGCTTTGCGCGCTGACGCATGCTGATCAGACCGTTGCCGGCGCTGTCCGATTTCACGTCGAACCCGGTGCCGTTGTCTGTGACGGCGAGGCGCAGGTGCGCGCGGTCGGCGTGGAAATCGACGGTAATCTTCGAGCAGCCCGAATGCCGCGCGGCGTTGTTCACCGCCTCCTTGAAGATCAGGTACACGTCGCGCCTCACCGTGCTGTCCAGCTTCACGGCCAGGCCAGCGGGGGGAGCGTTGAACACGACCCCGAGGTTCCGGACCGCAAAGACCTCCTCGACGTGCGCCCGCATCTTGCGCACGAGGTCGCCCAGGTTGTCGCGGTCCGGGCTGATGGCCCAGACGATGTCGCTCATGCCGGCGACGGATTCGCGGGCGATGCGGGCAATCGACGCCAGCGAGCGGTCCACGGGACGGTCGGCGTCGCGAAACGGCTCCTGCCGCCGCGCGACCTCGCTCAGGATCGCGATCCTCGTGAGATTCGCCCCGATGTCGTCGTGCAGATCGGAGGCGATGCCGGTCCGGATCCGCGCCACTTCCAGCAGGCGGATCACCCGCGCGCGGTGCAGCATGTAGGCAGCGGCCGCCACGGCCATCGCGACGAGCGCGATGAACCACCAGCGCCACCAGATGGGCGGAAGCACCGTGAACGACACGCTGGCCGGCGCGTCGCTGACCATCGCGTCCGAATTGACGGCGCGCACGAGAAAACGGTACGAGCCAGGCGCGAGGGTCGCGTAGGTCACCGCGCGCCCGGTCGAGGGCCGGCTCCACGCGTTCTCCGCGCCCTCGAGCATGTATTGATAAAGCAGCTCTTCACCGTGGCTGAATCCGAGCGACACGAAATCGATCTGGAGGTGCGTGTTACGCGACGACGGCTCGAGCAGGCGCACGTCCGGCTCGCCAAGCGCGGAGAGCGGGCGCGCACGGCCCCCGACGGAGAGAGCCGTAATGAGAATCGGCGGCGGGCGCTGCACCGGATCGATCTGGGGCACCAGGCGCATGAGGCCTTTGGGCGCGTTGAACCACAGCGCGCCGTGCCGGTCGCGCACCGCGCCAGTCGTGCCGGTTGGGACGCCATCGGCGCTCGTGTAGTGCCGGATGCTGCCGGTTGCCGGATCGATGCGGTCGATGCCCCGGCCGGTCCCGACGTAGATGCGCCCCCGGCTGTCTTCGACCACCGCACGCGCGAAGTTGCTGGACAGGCCCTGTGCCGTGGTGTACGCGACGAACCTGGGACGCTCCGCGTCGGGCGCGTCGATCCGCAGTATGCCCGCCCGGTCGGTCGCCGCCCACAGGCGTCCCTTCGAGTCGAGCAGCAGGTTCGAGATGCGCCCGGGTGGCACGCCGTCAGCCGAGGTGAAGCGCGCGAAACGCCCGTCCCGATGACGCGCCAGTCCGCCGAGCCCGCTGAAACCCATCCACACGTGTCCTGCCCGATCTTCGGCGAAGGAAGCCACGTAGAACTTGTCGAACCGCGGAAGACCATCCGCCTTCGTGTAGTGACGGAAGGTGCCGGTCTTCCGCTGCCAGCGCGAGAGCCCGGAAACGCTCGGCTCGCCAATCGTCCCGATCCATATGTCGCCGCCTGAGTCCTCGAAGAGGCGAAACACCTGCGGAGCCGCGAAACCGGCGCGGGCATGAATCGGCGTCGGGGACGACCTGGGGACATCGTCGATCGTCTCGAGGTTCGTGAACCGGAACAGGCCCTGGCCGGTCCCGATCCACCAGTCGCCGGTGCGGTCTTGCAGCACCGTCTGGCTCCATCCCCAACCCGGCGTCACGCCCGGGATCGGAAACCTGCTGGCGACGAACTTCGTTCCGTCGAACCGGGACAGCATCCTGTCGACGCCGCCCATGGCGATCAGGTCGCCGGTCCGCGTCGCGTTTATCGAGGTCGCCCAGGACAATCCATCCGACGCGGCGAACTTCGTGAGACCACGGTTCCACAGCTTGGCCACGCCGACATGACTCCGGCCCAGCCACAGGTTGTGCTGACGGTCTTCGGCGATCGCCCACACCTCGTCTGTCTCTTCCGACGTCGAATAGACGCGGATCCGGTAGGCGTCGGGGCCAGAGTCCTTCAGGAACTGGATCACGCCTCGATTGCTGCCGACCCACACCGCGCCGTCGGCAGACTGCACGATCGTGGTGATCCAGTTCGTGGGCAGGCCACGATTTGCGTCGTAGCACCCGCGCCACCGTCGGCCGGTGTGACGCCGGATCCACTGTCAGAAGGAACACACCGGCGTAGCGCGTGCCAACCCAGACGCTGCCGTTGCGGTCGTCCAGCAGCGCGTGAATCGGCCACGCGTCCGGCCGGGGCGAGTGCGCGATCGGCTCCGCTCTGCCATCGGCGGACCGGCGATGCAGGCCCCGCATCGTGCCAATCCACAGCGCACCGCGCCGATCCTCCATGAGGCACGTGACCTCGCGGTGATTGTCTCGATACGGGAGGCCGACGTCCACGGCCGCGAGGCCGACAGGCTGGCCCTGGGCGACCGTCAGGCGATACAAACCATCGTGGGTGCCGACCCAGACGACGCCGGCGCGATCCTGGAGGAGTGAGGTCACGTAGCGCGCCTGACCCTCCAGCCCGGACACGACCGTCGTGAACATCGCGGGCGCGGCCTTCGCGTCGAGGCGACCGTCGCGGAGCCGATCGGACGACGAGCGTTCCGGTGTGGCGCGTGCCGGCGCTGGCGCGCCCTGCGGATCGAAGCGGACCAGTCCGTCCGCCGTGGCGATCCAGAGGCGTCCGTCCGGCGTCGGAAGCACAGCGTTGACGATGGCGCTGGGCAGCCCATCGCCGACGCCGTAGTTGGTGAACTGGTAGCCGTCGAATCGCGACAGCCCGTCCTCAGTGCAGAACCACAGGTAGCCGCGCGCATCTTCCACGACGCAGTTGATCGAGTCGTGCGGCAATCCGTCCGCGGTCGTGTAGGACTTGAGGATCAGCCGCTCGGCGCGAAGCGGCGAGGCGAGCGCCAAAAAGGCGAGCAGCAGGAGCAGAGCACGCCGGATGCGAAGGCGCGGAGGCCAGACTGACATGGTGTCGATCGCCGGTGCACGAGTCTCGCACGGCATCCGCGGGGGGATCAAGGCGCGGCCGTCGTCACTCCAATCGTCACGCCTCCCTACCTGTGAAGGTAGTTACGGGCGCAGTCGGTGAACGGTATAAGGCTGACATTCAAGAAAGGAGCGCGCACATGAAGTGCCTGAGCGCATCGGCGGTCGCGGTTTCGGTGCTGGCGTTTTCGTTGTCTCCGGCAGCGAAAGCCCACGAGAAGACGCCCGGAAGCATCACGGTGGCGTTTGGCACCGGTCTGAACAACTCACAGGCCGGCAATACGCCGAACCACCACATCATCCCGCAGGAGTTCAAGGTTCGCATCACCAAGGCCCGGAAACTGGACGGGACAGTGGTCCCTGTCCCGGCAACGGTGACGTTCGTCATCGCCGGCTTCCATTGGCCGTGGGTGTACCAGCCCGGGGTCAGGTTGCAGGAGGTCGTGGACAACATTCCCCCCGCGGGGCCCATCAACTACGAGGTCGTCACCAACGGCGTCAGCAACGTGTTCGCAAAGGGCGTCTACCCGGGTACTCCGGCGGCGGGCTTTCTCGACGCCGCCGGCTTCCCGCTGTCGGCCACGCAGAACCGGACTGACACGTTCGCGTTTTCGACCCCGGGGAAGTACCTCGTCATCTGCAACGTGCGCAGCCATTTCATCGACGGCATGTACGCGTGGATCAGGGTCGTGGACGACGACGACGACCACCACTAGACATCGAGTTGGAGCGTAAACGCTCAGAAGGACGTGCAGGTGGCGGCGCGCTGCGGCTGCGCCGGCGCCGGACGAACCGTCAGGAACTGAACTGTCGGCGGCATCGTCGGCGCGAGGGTAATCGCCACCTGCAGCCTGCCGCGCTCGCAGGTCATCGTCCAACTTCCGCGCCCGACGTCCCGATGCCCGCCCCCGCGAGCGCCACCTTACGCCCACACGCGACCGCTGTCACCTATTCATGAAGGTAGGAGGCGAGCCGGCCGCGATCGCGATCGTCAAGCCGATCGTCGTGCCGCACCCCGTGCGCGAGTCGACTTCCAGCGCCGTCCCGAGCCGCTTTGCGCGCTGACGCATGCTGATCAGACCGTTGCCGGCGCTGTCCGATTTCACGTCGAACCCGGTGCCGTTGTCTGTGACGGCGAGGCGCAGGTGCGCGCGGTCGGCGTGGAAATCGACGGTAATCTTCGAGCAGCCCGAATGCCGCGCGGCGTTGTTCACCGCCTCTTTGAAGATCAGGTACACGTCGCGCCTCACCGTGCTGTCCAGCTTCACGGCCAGGCCAGCGGGGGGAGCGTTGAACACGACCCCGAGGTTCCGGACCGCAAAGACCTCCTCGACGTGCGCCCGCATCTTGCGCACGAGGTCGCCCAGGTTGTCGCGGTCCGGGCTGATCGCCCAGACGATGTCGCTCATGCCGGCGACGGATTCGCGGGCGATGCGGGCAATCGACGCCAGCGAGCGGTCCACGGGACGGTCGGCGTCGCGAAACGGTTCCTGCCGCCGCGCGACCTCGCTCAGGATCGCGATCCTCGTGAGGTTCGCCCCGATGTCGTCGTGCAGATCGGTGGCGATGCCGGTCCGGATCCGCGCCACTTCCAGCAGGCGGATCACCCGCGCGCGGTGCAGCATGTAGGCAGCGGCCGCCACGGCCATCGCGACGAGCGCGATGAACCACCAGCGCCACCAGATGGGCGGAAGCACCGTGAACGACACGCTGGCCGGCGCGTCGCTGACCATCGCGTCCGAATTGACGGCGCGCACGAGAAAACGGTACGAGCCAGGCGCGAGGGTCGCGTAGGTCACCGCGCGCCGGGTCGAGGGCCGGCTCCACGCGTTCTCCGCGCCCTCGAGCATGTATTGATAAAGCAGCTCTTCACCGTGGCTGAATCCGAGCGACACGAAATCGATCTGGAGGTGCGTGTTACGCGACGACGGCTCGAGCAGGCGCACGTCCGGCTCGCCAAGCGCGGAGAGCGGGCGCGCACGGCCCCCGACGGAGAGAGCCGTAATGAGAATCGGCGGCGGGCGCTGCCGCGGGTCGATCTGAGGCACCAGGCGCACGACGCCGGTGGCCGAGGTAAACCACAGCGCGCCGTGACCATCGCGCACCGCCGCATGGGCGGCGGTCGGGATCCCGTCGGCGCTCGAATAGTGTTGGATCCGGCCGCTTGCCGGATCGATGCGGTCGATGCCGCGGCCGGTCGCGACGTAGATGCGCCCCCAGGTATCTTCAACCACGGCGCGGGCGGTGTTGCTGGACAGGCCCTGCGCCGTGGTGTACGCGACAAACGTGGGACGGTCCGCTTCGGGCGCGTCGATCCGGGATAAGCCCGAACGGTCGGTCGCCGCCCAGATGCGCCCCTTCGAATCGAGCAGCAGGTTCGAAATGCGCCCGGCTGGCACGCCGTGACCAGTGGTGAAGCGCACAAAGCGCCCATCCTGATACCGTACCAGTCCGCCGATCCCGCTGAAGCCGATCCACACGTGTCCTGCCCGATCCTCGGCGAACGAAGACACGTAGCCCTGGTCGAGCGCCGGGAGACCATCCCCGTCGGTGAAGTGACGGAGGGTGCCGGTCTTCCGCTGCCAACGCGAGAGCCCGACCAGGCTTCCGCCACCGACCGTCCCGATCCACACGTCGCCGCGTGAGTCCTCGAACAGGCGAAGCACCAGCGGGCCAGCGAGACCGTCGCGGGTGGTATAGATCGCCGACGGGGACGACCGGGAGACATCGTCGATCGTCCTGAGATTCGTGAACCGGAACAGGCCCTTGTTGGTCCCGATCCACCAGTCGCCGGCGCGGTCGTGCAGCACCGTCTGGCTCCATCCCCAACCCGGCGTCACGCCTGGCATCGAAGGCTTGCTGCCGACGAACTTCGTGCCGTCGAACCGGCACAGGCACCAACGCTCCTTGATTCCTCCGACGGCGATTAGATCGCCATTCGGGGTGGCGTTAATCGAGTTCACCCAGGACAAGCCATCCGACGCGACGAATCTCGTCAGCCCGCGATGCCACACCTTTGCCACGCCAGCATGCATCCGGCCCATCCACAGGTTGTGCTGACGGTCTTCAGCGATCGCCCAGACCTCGTCAGTCCCGTCCGATGTGGAATAGGCACGAATCCGGTAGGTGTCCCCGCGCGGGCCCTTCACGAACTGGATCACTCCCAGATTGCTGCCGACCCACACCGCGCCGTCGGCGGATTGCACGATCGTGGTGATCCAGTTCGTCGGCAGGTCCCGGTTTGCGTCGTACACCCGTGTCACCGTCGCCCGGTGTGACGCCGAATCCACGGCCAGGAGGAACACCCCGGCGTAGCGCGTGCCGACCCAGACGCGGCCGTCGCGGTCGTCGAGCAGCGCCTGAATCGCCCACGCGTCCGGCCTGAGCGAGTGCGCGATCCGTTCCGTTCTGCCATCGGCGGACCGGCGATGCAGGCCCTGCATCGTGCCAATCCACAGCGCGCCGCGCCGGTCCTCCATGAGGCACGTGACGTATAAGTGAATGTTTCGATACGGGAGGCCGACGTCCACGGCCGCGAGGCCGACAGGCTGGCCCTGAGCGACCGTCAGGCGATACAGACCGTCGTGAGTGCCGACCCAGACGACGCCGGCGCGATCCTGGAGGAGTGACGTCACGTAGCGCGCCGGACCCTCCACACCGGACACAACCGTCGTGAACATCGCGGGACCGGCCGCGGCGGTCGCGTCGAGGCGACCGTCGCGGAGGTGATTGGACGACGAGTCTTCCGGTGTGGCGCGTCCGGACGCTGGCGTGCCGCGCGGGTCGAAGCGGACCAATCCGTCCGCCGTGGCGATCCAGAGGCGTCCGTCCGGCGTCGGGAGCACAGCGTTGACGACGGCGCTGGGCAGTCCATCGTCGACGCCGTAGTTGGTGAACTCGTAGCCGTCGAATCGCGACAGCCCGTCGTCCGTGCAGAACCACAGAAAGCCGCGCGCATCTTCCGCAACGCAGTTGACCGAGTTGTCCGGCAGGCCGTCTGCGGTCGTGTAGGACTTGAGGACCAGCCGCTCGGCACGAAGGGGCGAGGCGAGCGCCAGCAGGGCCGGCAGCAGCAACGCCGCACGCCGGATGCGAACACGCGGATGCCGGACTGACATGGTGTCGTTCGCGATTGGTGCACGAGTCTCGCACGGCAGCCTTGGTGGATCAAGGTGCGGCGACAACAGGTGCGGCGGTCGTCACTCCAATCGTCACTCCTCCCTACCCATCAAGGTAGTTACGCGGCGCTGTCGGTGGACGGTATAAGAGGCTTGGCATGGACGGTAGCGCATCCCCGACCAAACGAGTTCGCCGGACTCTGCGATAACGGGACGTCATGGGACCTACGGACACGGTCTTCGGGTTCGTCTGCCACCGCATCGTCCGACTGGGACCGTAGGCGCCACCACGCGGTTTGCATCCTCTCCACTCGCGGGGCGCCGGGCGAGGCGACCGTCTAAAGGAGGACGTCATGGCAGTCAGCAAGAACGGTCCAGTTGCGAAGCGGTCGCGACGCGTCCTCGTGAGTCTCGTCTCCATGCCGTTCAAAGATCTGCGGCACCCACCGATTCAGCTGGGAATACTGCAACGCTGCCTTGAGCGCGCGGGAATCTCAGCTCAGTCGCACTCTTTGGAATTGGCGTTCATGGAGCACCTGCACCGGAGGTCTGGGCAAATGCGTGGCGAAGAGCCATTGACCGTCAATCAATATCTGGGGGTGGCGACGCGGGACTTCCCCGTTAGTCTTGGGGACTGGATCTTCAAGGTCCCACCGTACGCAGCTGTATCTCCCGATGACGATGAGCAGTATTTGTCGTATGTACGGTCCTGCGGAACGAAAGAGGAAGCCATTGCTGTCGCGTGCCGAATGAAAGAGCACGTCCCCACTTTCCTCGAAACAGCGGCCGCCGAGATCCTCGCGGGGGCGCCCAAGGTCGTCGGCTTTTCGAGCGTATTCCAGCAAAATATCGCATCCCTCGTGCTGGCAAAGATTCTGAAGGCCCGCGATCCGGACCTGACGATCGTGTTTGGCGGAGACAACTGTGACGGACCAATGGGGAGCGCACTGCACGAGTGCTTTCCATGGGTCGACATCGTCGTTCGCGGAGAAGGAGAACGAGTACTCGTTGAAGTGGTCTCGGACGTCTTAGAGAGGCGCCCCATTCGGCCCCAGCCTGGGCTTTGCTATCGTCGCGATGGGCTTTCTGTAGCGATCGCACCCGCGGGAGCACCAGAGGTGGCGATGGACGAAGTCCCCACTCCCAACTACGACGAGTTCTTCCGCCGGTTGGCCGCCAGCCCGCTTCGTGCTGAACTCTGGCCGGAGGTCGCAATCCTCTTCGAGAGTTCGCGCGGTTGCTGGTGGGGCGCCAAGAATCACTGCACGTTCTGTGGCCTGAACAAGGACTCGATGATGTTTCGGAGCAAGCCGGCGGCCCGTGTGGCCGAAGAGGTCTTGAGCATGGCTGCGCAATACAAGGTGCTCGACTTCGTCGCCGTGGACGACATCATCGATCTCGGCCACATTCGCGATCTGCTTCCGCTCTTTTCATCCAAGGAATACGACCTCAGGTTTTTCTACGAAACAAAGGCGAACCTGACGAAGGACCAAATCCGGACCTTCAAGCGCGCAGGTGTGAGCGCCGTTCAGCCGGGCATCGAGAGCCTGAGCACACCCATCCTGCGTCTCATGCGAAAGGGTGTCACTGCGCTGCAAAATATTCGGCTGCTCAAATGGTGCGCGGAGATCGGCGTGACGCCCGCGTGGAATCTTCTCTATGGCTTCGCCTTCGAGCCACCCGAAGAGTACCCGCGCATGGCCGATCTCATTCCATCCCTGGTGCATCTTGAACCGCCGTCGTTCATGCCGGTTCAGGTGGAGCGATTCAGTCCGTACTTCGAGCGCCCTCGCGAACATGGATTAGAACTCACGGGCCCTGAGCCGCAGTATCGGCATCTCTATCCGGTTCCGCCTGATGCCTTGCAAAACATTGCCTACGACTTTGGCCATCGCTACCTCGATGGGCGTGATCCGGCCACATACATCGGCGGGCTCGCAGAAGCCGTGCAGCGATGGCGAGATGTCGGGCCGAGTGCCGCCGGCTCGCTCGTCTACAGATGTGGCCCGGGGTTCGTCCTTGTACAAATCGGCGTCCCGGGCTTGAGTCCGCAGACTATCGCTTCGAAGGAGCGGAAGCACGGATTTACCTCGCTTGCGATGCAGGCGCGACGCCGAACGAGATTGTCGCGGCACTCTCCTCCGAGCAACAGGACGGCTTCGAAGCTCGAGAGGTTGAAGACTACTTGGAAGAGTTGGTACGAGCAAGACTGGTCTACGGAGAAGGCAACAGATTCCTGAGCTTGGCGATTGCGCTGAGTGGGGAGTCGAGAGCTACGCGGATACCACCTCAACGCATTGACACTGAAGGGCGCCTGGTTCTAGCGGAAGCCTAGAGTACTTTCAGGGGGCAAGTATGGCCAAGAGAGTAAGTCCGAAGCGAAAGACGGCGGGAAAGAAACAGTTGTCGCTCAGAAAGCAGCCCGTGAAGTCTGGAACCAAGGCAGCTGCAGCCCGGGGGCGGATCCGAGCGAGACCTCGCTAACCGGCTTTGCGACGTGTGTCTTACGGTTCAGCGTGAAGGAGGTAGCCGTGGCCAAGAAATCCAGCGTCAAACGCAAGGCGACAAAGCGAAAGCGGCTCTCGCTCAAGAAGCAGGCGGTGAAGCCGGGAACCAAGGCGAGCGACGCTCACAAGCGAGGGCGTGAAAGGACGAGAGAGAGATCGCGTTTGACGTAAGTGCGTGACCACGGTGGCTTACGCCTCCCTACCCATCAAGGTAGTTACGCGGCTCAGTTGGTGAACGGTATAAGGCGGGCAGTCAAGAAAGGAGCTCGCACATGAAGTGTCTGAGCGCATCGGCGGTCGCGGTTTAGGTGCTGGCATTTTCTTTGTGTTCGGCAGTGAAGGCGCATGACAAGACGCCCGGAAGCATCACGGTGGCGTTTGGCATCTGCAACGTGCGCAGCCATTTCATCGATGGCATGTACACGTGGATCAGGGTCGTGGACGACGATGATGACCACCACTAGACATCGAGTGTTGCCGTAAGGGTCAGAAGGCTGCGCGCGCCGGGTTGGCAGGTCTAAGCCCTCGCTACTCCGGCGGCGCGCAAGATCGCGTGAACGGTCAGAAGGACGTGCAGGTGGCGGCGCGCTGAGGCTGCGCCGGCGCCGGACGAACCGCCAGGAACTGAACTGCCGGCGGCATCGTCGGTGCGAGGGTAATCGCCACCTGCAGCCTGCCGCGCTCGCAGGTCATCGTCCAGTTTCCGCGCAGCGCGTTTTCGACGACGTCGAACTTGTCGGGCGCCGAGCAGGCGCCGACCTTCGCCCGCAGATCGTCGAGCTCCTTGCGGCGCCGATCTTTCGAACGGTCCATGAACAGGTTCTCGGCAGCAATTTTATTGGCCAGCTCGTCGTCCCAACCCACGACCAGCTTCGAGACGGCGTCGCGCGCGGAGACGAGCGCAGGCGAGGGGCGGATCTCGCGAGGCTGCAGACCGCCGGTCCGGTCCAGGCGATCGATCGCCTCCCCGACCACGCGACTCCAGCCGGTGTAGGTGACGTTGCCGAACGCGATGATGCCGACCCCGTAGTCGGGGAGCCAGTGCATGAGCGATCCGTACCCGGGCAGCCCGCCGCCGTGGGCGACCATCGCGCCGAACTGGCACGTCTGCGTCACGCGGAGGCCATACCCGTAGCCGCTGGACGTCAGGTGCGTTGCGCTCGTCGACTTGTCGAGCACGACGCGCACGCCGGCGGGGCGCCAGGGCTGCTGCATCTCGCGGAGCGAAGCCCGGCGGATCGGGCCGCGCTCCGGCCCGTCCCGCGGCGGCCACGCCTCGAGGAGCGCGGAGACGTAGCGGCTCAAGTCGCGGATCGACGTCAGCATCCCGCCCATCGCGCCGAATGACCCGTGCGGGAGCGCCGGCTCTTCCTTCCAACGCTCGTCTTCCCAGCGATACCCGACCGCCCGCCGGTTGGCCGCCACCTTCGACGGATGCAGCGTCGTCGACGTCATGCCGAGCGGCTGAAGGATGTTCTGCGAGACGTACTCGTCGTACGGCTTGCCGGACACCTGCGACACCACTCGCCCGAGGATCGCAAACCCGTAGTTCGAGTACTCGTAGGCGATGCCGGGCGCATTCGAAAACGGAATGCCGTCGCGCAGCATCCTCGACAACCCGGCTTCGCTTTCAGACAGCTGTTGATCGCCCCAGGGGTTGTCCTCCGGGAAGCCCTCCGAGTGCGTCAGGAGGTGGCGGATGGTGATTCGCGGAGAGTCGGTCGTCGGGTAGCGGAGGCCCTTCAGTTCCGGAACGTAGCGCTCCGCCGGATCGTCCAGCCCCAGCTTGCCCTCGTCTCGAAGTTTCAGAATCGCCATCGCCGTGAAGCTCTTCGTCATCGACGCGATACGGAAGACCGTGTCGGCGTCGACCGGCGCATTCGTCGCGACCTCGCGCACGCCAGCGGCGCCTGAATGCGCCAGCTCACCATCGATCACGATTCCCCAGGCCGCGCCCGGCACATGGGCCGTTTTCGCGAACTCGGCGAACTGGCGATCGATATCCGCGAACGCGGTGGCCAAGCTTTGCCCGGCGATCGGGATCGCCGAACTGCACGGGCGGCGCCGGAGCCGCCTGCATGCCGGCGGCAATGAGGAAGAACACGGTCGTCCACTTGTGCATAGGGCGACTATCCTAGGTTGGCCACCCGCCGGACCGCAACACCAAACCCGTTCGACTTCCGCGTCGGTCGGAATGTGACACCCACTTGCGCGCGAGCCGGTGTCGCTGCAAGATGCCATGTCGTGCGGATGCCATCCCTTCGCTGTGGCCGGCGGGCGGCGATTCTCATCCTCCTGATGTTCGCCCCTCCGCTTGTCGCGGGCACGGGCGCGCAGTTCATCGACGATTTCAACGGCGCCACCATCCAGACGGACCCGAGCGCCCGGAACGGATGGGCGTTTCGTACCGGCGACGGCAAGGCGACCATGGCGTTTCGGCCGGGCGGCGACGGCCACGCGTCGATCCTGGTCGACGCGACGGCGGATCGCCGCGGCATCTGGTGGGCGCTGATCAAGCGCAACGTGTCCGAGCGGATGGACCTTTCTCAAATTGGCCGTCCGGAGCTCGAACTCCGCATCGAGGCGCGCATCCGCGTCAGCCACGCGCCCCGCCGGGTGAACCTTCACCTGAACACCCAGAGGACGACGGATTTCCACAGTCACCTGATGGAGTTCGACATTCCCGACAGCGAGAACTGGCACACGATCAGCATGACGACCCGTGATTTCCCGGCCCTGCCGGGCGACACGATCTTCGGTCAGCTCGCCCTGATCGACTGGGGACTCGAGACGTACCGCGTCGACATCGACTACTTCAAGGTGGATGTGGTCGACATCACGCGCGCCGGCCCGGACAGCGGCGCCGCGGTCCCGTATCACCCGCCGGTTCCGGATGCGAAGACGTTCCGCGAGTCCGCGCCCGTGACCGGGGACGCCATCATCGATCTCGAGAATCCTGACGTGAACCTGAACAACTGGTACGTCCAGGACGGCCCGGTCAGAAAGCGCATTCTCACCGTCAACGGCACGCAGTACGTGATTCTGCGCTTCGACGTCAGCTCGCTTGCCGGCAAACAGGTTGCGGACCACGGACTGCTCGAGTTGACGACGCACTCGGTTCAGCGGACGTCGGACCCGCTGAAGGATTTCGGCATGGTTCGAGTCGTCGAGATCCAGGGCGGCGACCCTGCCTGGGATCAGAAGACCGTGACGCTCGACGGCCTTCGCCGCGGTCAACCGATCGATCGCGTGTTGAACAGCCAGATGATCATCGACTGGCCGGTCACCGAGGGAGACGGCGGCAAGACGTACTTCACCATCTCGCGTCCGGTGCTCCAGCGGATTCTCGACGGGCGGACGCTGGGGATCGCCATCAAGCCCCTGGGATCCGTCAGCGCGTCGTTCTATGCGCTGGAGCACGAGGGCGGACGGCTCGCCGGACGCCTCTTGTTCAATCTGAAGGATTAGGAGGGAGCGTGCCATGGACAGGCGGACTTTCCTGAAATCCGCGGCGGGGCTGGCGGCGACGGGCCTCCACCCCAGCGCGCACAAAACGCGCGCCGGGGGCCCCGGCCTGTTGCCGCTGCACGGCTATGCGCAACAGCAACAGCTGAGGGGCAAGGTCAAGATCACGGACGTCAAGTGCATGATCGTGCGCGGGACGTGGGACTGGAACCTGATCAAGATCGAAACCGACTCCGGGCTGTACGGGATCGGCGAAGCGTACTGGGGCTGGGGCGTCAAGGACCTGGTCATCAACAAGCTCCGCCCGATTGTCCTCGGCGAGGATCCCCTCAACGTGGACAAGCTGTACACGAAGATGCTGATGGAGAGCGCCGGCGCCGGCGCGATTGCCGGCGTCACCGTGACCGCGGCCAGCGGCATCGAGATCGCGTTGTGGGATCTGGCGGGGCGGATCCTGCAGACGCCTGCGTGCAATCTGCTCGGCGGACGGTTCCGCGACCGGGTCCGTTTCTATCGCACGATGCCGGCGGTGGAGCGTCCGGAGGATCCCCAGGCCTGGCGCGAACAGGTCCGAGGCGCCAAGGCGGAGAAGTTCGGCTGGACGGCGTTCAAGTTCCAGGGCGACGGCATTCCGCCGAAGGCCGATCCCGACTACAAGGAGCCGGGTCACGATCGCTATACCCGCGGGCTCACGCTGAAGGATCTGCGGCGCATCGGCCGGGCGATGGAGATCGTGCGCGAGGAACTGGGCCCGGACGTCGATTTCGGCGTCGAAGCGCACTGGAAGTACGACGTGCGCGACGCGATCCAGATGGCGAAGGCGATCGAGCCGGTCAAGCCGATGTGGCTGGAGGATCCGGTGCCGCCCGGCAACCTCGAGGCGATGGCCCGCGTCACCCACGCGGTCGACATCCCGATCTGCACCGGCGAAAATCTGTACACCCGCGACGGGTTCCGGCGCCTGATCGAGCTGCAGGGCTGCGACATCGTCCACATCGACATTCCGAAATCAGGCGGCCTGCTGGAGGCGAAGCGGATTCACGATCTCGCGGACAACTACTACATCGCGACCGCGGCCCACAATCCGGCGAGCCCGGTCGGCACGATCGCGTCGTGCCACGCCGCCGCCTCGATGCGCGACTTCCGCGTCCACGAGCTGGCGCGCTACATCGACTGGTGGCAGGACCTCGTCATCCGCGACGGGCCGTTCTTCAAGGATGGCTACTTCACGATTCAGGACAAGCCGGGATACGGGATCGAGATCAACCCGGATGTCGCGAAGGCGCATCTCGCTCCCGGCGAGACGTGGTGGGGCTGAGCCCGGGCGGCCCGACGCGCCGCGCAAGATAAGATCATGATGCCGCCGCCGGCTCCCAACCGGCGGCAGCATGCGCCATCTCTACAGCGACGCGGTCACACCCATCACGGCGTTCTTGATGAGCGCGGCCACAGCCGCCGGCTGCGACACGTAGATCGCGTGACTGCCCTTCTCCTCGACCACGGTCGAGCCCGCGCGCCTGGACATGAAGCGCTGCGCCGCCGGCGGGATCATCTTGTCCTCGGTCGCGACCATGTACCAGCTCGGCTTGGTCTTCCACGCCGGTTCGCTGACCGCGCCGCCGAGCGCATCCACGCCCCACGGGACTTGCGAGTCGGCCATGAACGCGGCCTTGTCCGGTTCCACGTCGGCGGCGAAGGAGGCGGCGAACTTCGCGCTGGTCGAGGAACAGAAAGCCGTCCTGCGGCGGCAGAATCGGCGGCACCGGAGCGCCGGGCGGCGGATCCTTGATCAGCGCCGCCACGGACTCGCCCTTGTCCGGCGCAAACGCCGCGATGTAGACGAGCCCCGCGACCTTGGGATGGTTCCCGGCCTCGGTGATCACCACGCCGCCATAGGAGTGGCCGACCAGGATCACCGGCCCGTCCTGCGCGGCAAGAATGCGCTTCGTGGCCGGCGACGTCGTCGGCCAGCGACAAGGTCGGATTCTGCACGATGCTGACGGCGTAGCCGTCCTTCTTCAGGATGTTGTAGACGCCCTCCCAGCCCGAGCCGTCCACGAAGCCACCGTGCACGAGAACGACGCTCACACTGTTTGTTCCGGCCATGACGCTGTTCCTTTCTCTGCCGAGTGCCTGTCGCGAGCGGACTGACCGCGAGGCTGGCGATCCGATGCCCTTGCGCGTGCTCCGCACTTCGTTGGCCCGCCGCGCGGCCGCAGCGGGAAAAGTCTGACAGGTGCTTCGGCGCTGCGAATCACCAGATGGAGGGCTCGTTCGGTACCACTTTCCCCGCAAGGCGGGCTACCACATTCGAGGTATGAGGCCTGAGACCGAGAAGGCGTCTGACGGCGCCCCCGGGCCCGCATCTCAGCACGCCGCAGCTGGAGGGACCGTGGTTGCCGGCATGGCCGGTAAGGCTAGAATGTAGGGCCCACATGCCCTTCGAATCCGGACCCCGATGGCGCTGAGCAACGGTACCCGCGTCGGTCCGTACGAAATCATCAGCGCCCTCGGCGCGGGTGGAATGGGCGAGGTCTACCGCGCGCGCGACATCCGGCTCGATCGCACGGTCGCGATCAAGGTGCTGACCGGCGCGCTCGCCGCGGATTCGGAATCGCGGCAGCGCTTCGAGCAGGAAGCGCGCGCGATTGCCGCGCTGAACGATCCGCACATCTGTACCATCCACGACGTCGGCCGCCACGGCGAGCTCGACTACCTGGTGCTCGAGCATCTCGAAGGGGAGACGCTCGCGGACCGGCTGAAGCCGATCGCCGGGGCTTCAGGTCGATGAAGCGCTCGCGCTGGCGATCCAGATCGGCGACGCGCTCGACCGCGCGCACCGCGCCGGCATCGCCCATCGCGATCTGAAGCCGGGCAACGTGATGCTGGTGCGTCGCGGCGCGGCAGGCTCGTCGGGCTCACCCGACGTCAAGCTCCTCGACTTCGGACTGGCCGCGCGCACGACCCGTCCGGCTGCGCGCGACGCGTCGCTCGAGGCGACGATCGCGCCGTCGATGATGGCGACACGGCCGCCGACCGCGACGGCGTCGAGCGCGTTCAGCGGCACCTTGCAGTACATGGCGCCCGAACAGTTCAATGGCGAACCGGGCGACCACAGCGCCGACATCTTCGCCTTCGGCTGCGTCCTCTACGAGATGCTCGCGGGACGCAAGGCGTTCGAGGGCGCCACCCCCCACACGGTGATTGCCGCGATCGTGAGCAGCGAGCCGCCGCCGATCGCCGCGCTTCAATCGGCGCATCCGCATCTCGACCACGTGCTGAGGCGCTGCCTCGAGAAGGATCGCGAGCGGCGGTGGCAGAGCATCGGCGATGTCACGGGCGAGCTCCGCTGGATTGCCAGCAATCCGATCGCATTGCCGTCCGCGGCCGCCGCCGCGGCCGCGCCGCAACCGAGCCGCGTCGGCCGGCTGGCGATGGCGTTCGCGCTTCTCCTCGCGGGGGCCGCCGTGGCCGTGGCCGTGAGCGCCGTGCGCGGACCGCGCGCCGCGCCGGATCTTCCTGCCCTCACCCTCGAGGTCTCCACGGCGCCAACCGACGATCCGTCGACGGCGCTGTCGGTGGACGGCACGCAGCTCGCGTTCATCGCGAACCGGGACCGCGTGCCCGTCGTCTGGGTCCGCTCGCTCGCCGCCGGCGAGAGCCGCCCGCTGCCTGGCACCGAAGGCGCGAGCTTTCCGTTCTGGTCGCCGGACGGCCGCAGCCTCGGGTTCTTCGCGAACGACAAGCTGAAGCGAATCGACGTCGCCGGTGGTGTGCCGCTGGTCGTCGCCGACGCGCCGAACGCGCGCGGCGGCACGTGGAACGCCGACGGCGTCATCCTGTTCGCGCCCGGCGTCGCCGCTCCGATCGTGCGCGTCCCGGCGCGCGGCGGTCCCGTGGAAGCGGTGACGCAGCAGAATGCCGGCAGCGGCCCGGCGCATCGCCTGCCGCAGTTCTTGCCCGACGGCAAACGGTTCCTGTTTTCGTCGGCGCTCGGCACCGAGGAAACCAACGGCGTGTATATCGGCTCGCTCGACAAGACGCCGCCGGTGCGCCTGGTGCCGGGCGACACCGGCGGCCGCTTCGCCGCGCCCGACAAGCTGCTGACGGTCAGGCAGGGAGCGCTGCAGGCGTACACGTTCAACGCCGCGTCCGCCACCGTGGTGGGCGAACCGGTCGTCATCGCGCAGGGCTTCACCGGCGCGGCCGCGAACCCCGTGTTTGCCTCGTCCGACACCGGTGTGCTGGCCTACCGTGCCGGCGCCGCGCAGCGCCGCCAGCTGGTGTGGGTCAATCGGCAGGGCGCCGTGGTGCGCGCGATTGGCGAGCCGGACACGAGCTTCCTCGCGTCGCCGGAGCTGAGCGCCGACGAGCAGTCGGTGGTCGTGTTTCTTCAGCGCACCGGCGACAACGACGTCTGGGTGATCGAGCTCGCGCGCAACCTGGCGCGCCGCATCACCGACGGCCCGCCGGCCAGCGCGCATCCGCTCTGGGATCCCGACGAGCAGCACGTCGTCTTCGGTTCCCGGAAATTCGGCGTCGGTCGTCCGGTGCGGCAGGCGGTGAACGGCGGGAAGGCGGAGCCCCTGCTGGCGGAGGGCCAGGCTGGTGTGGCGCTGTCGTGGACGCGCGATCGCCGATACATCCTGGTGCGCCGGCCCGGCGCACAGAGCGCCCAGGACCTCGTGGCCGTGCCGACTGCCGGCGGGCTGTCGCGAGGTCGCCGTTGCGCAGTCCCCGGACGACGAGACGGAAGGACAGTTCTCGCCGGACGGCGCGTGGGTGGCCTTCGTCTCCAACGGAAGCGGCCGCCCGGAAGTGTTCGTCCAGTCGTTCCCCGAAGGGCGAGGGCGGACGCAGGTGTCGACCGGCGGCGGCACGCAGGTCCGCTGGTCGGCCGACAGCAAGGAAATCTTCTACGTGGCCCCGGACGGCAAGATGATGGGCGTGCCGATCGGGGTCTGCCGGCGGGTCACTGCAGGTGAAGTTGCCGGCGCCGCTGTTCCAGACGCACCTGGCGACCGGCATCAACGTCATCGGCATCAAGCCGCAGTACGCGGTGTCTCGCGACGGCCGGTTCCTGCTGAACACCGCCGTCGAGGGCAACAGCGCGCCGATCGTCGTGTCGGTGAACTGGATGAAGAAGCTGGCGAAGTAAAACACGAGTCAGGAGCTGTCGAACAGGAGGTCAGGACCAAGGAGTCTGTTTCGACGGACTCTCGATCTCCATTGTGGACTTCCATTCTGAAGGCGCAAGCCACGAGCCGTCACGAAGCACGGCGGATCGCCAAAGCCGCTTTGCTCGCTTGCGCGAGTGGAAGTGAAATAGAATCCAGTGTTGCTTCTGTAACTTCGCCGTCGCCGATGCGACACGTGTTTGTTGCCTCGGCATGCCAGCATCCTGATTTACACTCGTCTCCGCGTTCCGGCTCGATCGGGACAGCCGAGCCGAAGGCGTATTTTGAAGGAGCTGCCATGCCGCGAAACACCGGATCCCGGTTTCACACTCGGGCCCTTCGGATCGTGACGTTGCTCACCGTTGCCTGGTGCCTCGTCTCTCCGCCGGCCGGCGCGCAGACGACGACCGGTGTGGTCCTCGGCACCGTGCGGGACGCCGCGGGCGCCGTCGTGCCCGGCGCCGTCGTGACGATGATCAACGCCGGCACCAACGCGCGCGACGAATCGGTCAGCGACGAACGCGGCAACTTCATCGTGCCGCAACTGCCGCCCGGCACCTATCGCCTCGAGGCCGCGATGCAGGGCTTCAAGAGCTTCGTGCGGACCGGCATCGCGCTCCAGGTTCAGCAACAGGTCAGGATCGACGTCGTGCTCGAGATCGGGCAGATGGCCGAGACGGTCGGATGTCGTCGCCGGCACTTCCATCGTGGACACGACCACATCCTCGGTCGGCAAAGTCGTGGACAACGCGCGGATTCAGGCGCTGCCGCTGAACACGCGGAACATCTACAGCTTGATCTACCTGACGCCCGGCGTGACCGGCGGCATCGGCAATTCCCACAACCAGGTGGGCTACTCCGTGAACGGCGTCCGCGGCGGCCTGATGGAGACGCTCATCGACGGATCGAGCGCCGCGTTCCCGACGGTGAACGGCTTCCACGGCATTTCGGTGTTCCCGTCGCTCGATGCCGTGCAGGAGTTCAAGGTGCAGGGGGGAAACTACAGCGCCGAGTTCGGGCGCAGCCTCGGCAGCGTCCTGAACCTCGTCTACAAGTCGGGCACGAACGCGTTCCACGGGACGGGCTACGAGTTCTACCGGGACTCGCAGCTGGACTCGAACACGTACTTCAACAAGCAGCGGAACATCCCGCTGGCCGATTTCTCGCGCAGCCAGTTCGGCGGCATGACCGGAGGGCCGATCGCCCGCGATCGCACGTTCTTCATGGTGTCGTACGAAGGGCTGCGGCAGAACGGCTTCCGCGAGCTGCTGACGACCGTGCCCACGGCGCTCGAGCGGAGCGGCGATTTCAGCCAGACGCGCGGCGCCAACGGGCAGCCGATCGCGATCTACGATCCGGCGACGACCGCGCCGAATGCGGCCGGGAACGGATTCACGCGCGCGCCGTTTTCAGCCAACCGCATCCCGCGCGAGCGCATGGACCCCGTGGCGTTGAACGTCCTGCGTTACTTCCCCGAACCCAACCAGCCCGGTGATCCGGCGACGGGGCGGAACAATTTCTACGCCAGCGGGTCGGCGAAAGTGAACACCGACAACTTCGATCTCCGCATCGATCACGTGCTCGGCGAGAAACGGCGTCTGTTCGGCCGGTACTCCTATCGCCGATCCCTCGACGCCCCGCCGCAGCTGTTCCCCGGAGAAACGGGCGACGCGGAAGGACGCATCAACCTGAACGACTGGGGTCAGAACTTCGTGCTGGACTACTCCGATCTCACGTGGGGGAGAACGGTCCTCAACGCGCGGCTGGGCTTCGCGCGCAACCGCTTCCTGTTCGAGAACATGGCACTCGGCTTTTCACCGACCAGCCTCGGTTTCCCAGCCGACATCGAAGCAAACGTCGATCGGCCCATGTTCCCCGCGTTTGCCGTGAGCGACGTCACATCGCTTGGCGGCGGCGACCATCGTTCGAGCGGGTTCAACAACTACAACGGGGCGGTGAGCCTGAGCCGATCGGTCCGCACCCATTTCCTGAAGGCGGGCTACGAAGGACGAATGCTGCGGATCAACGTCTGGGAAGCGCGCGCGGCGGGCAGCTACACGTTCTCGCGGCTGTTCACCCAGGGACCGAATCCTCTCGCCACGACCGCGCTCGGCGGGCACGGCTTCGCGTCCTTTCTGCTGGGAACGGGCAGCTCGGGGCTGCTCTATCAGAACTGGAAGAACGTGGCCGCGCAGAGCTTCTATCATGCGTTCTATCTGCAGGACGACTGGCGCGTGACCGATCGGCTCACGGTCAATGCCGGGCTGCGGTACGACTTCGACGTGCCTCGAACGGAACGCTACGACCGCATGTCGTGGTTCGACCCCGGACGCTCGCTCACCTCTCGCCGACGTGGTCCCGGGCTCTCCGACCTGCACGGCGGTCTGCGATTCGTCGGCGTCGACGGCAATCCGCGCTCGCAGTACCAAGGCGACTGGAACAACCTCGCGCCTCGCGTGGGGGCCGCGTATCAGTTGACGCCGAAGACCGTGTTACGCGGCGCCGTCGGCCGGTTCTTCGGGCCGAGCACGCTGGCGGCGCAGGGGACTGTCGGGCCCTACGGGTTCCGAGTCGAGACGCCGTGGATCGCCACTCTCGACAACCTGTCGCCAGTCAACCTGCTCCGGAACCCGTTTCCGCAGGGGTTCCGTCCCGTGCCCGGCGCGGCCGACGGCCTGCTGACCGCGATCGGCGGCCGCGTCGAAGCACCGCTGACCGACACGACGACGCCGTATGTCTGGCAGTGGAACGCGACCGTTCAGCGCGAGCTTCCGGGGAGCGTTCTCGTCGAAGCGGCCTACGTCGGCAATCGCGGGCCGCGAGCTGTCGCTCGGCGGTGAAGGCGGCTACACGCTGAATCAGCTCGATCCGTCATATCTGTCGCTCGGAACGGCGTTGAACCAGCTCGTGCCCAACCCGTTCTTCGGATCGGTCGCGACCGGGCCCCTTTCGCAGCAGACGGTGGCGCGTGGCCAGTTGCTGCGCCCGTATCCGCAGTTCGGCGACATCATCCCGCTCTTCTATCAGGGCGCGCAGTCGAGCTACGACGCGTTTCAGCTGACGGTGAGCCGCCGGCTTGCGAACGGGTTCGGTTTCGAAGGGAGCTACGTCGCATCGAAGAGCATGGACTGGGGCCAGAGCTACCAGAATGCGTACGATCTGGCGAGCGCCAACGCGCTGTCGGGTGTGCACGTGCCGTATCGCGTGGTGCTCAGCGGGATCTATCAGCTGCCGATCGGGCGCGGCCGAGCGGTCGGGAGCCAGATGTCGCCGGTGCTCGATGCCTTCGTCGGGGGCTGGCAGGTCAACGGCATCTGGACGCTTCAGGCCGGCCCGACACTCGGCATCGGCGTGTCGAACAACTCGGGCGCCTTCAGCCAGGGCATCCGCGCGAACTGGACCGGAGCGGATCCGGTGCTCGATGCCGCCGCGGAAGACAAGCTCGATCGGTGGTTCAATCCAGCGGTCTTCAGCCAGCCGGCGCCGTTTACGTTCGGCAACGCGCCCGAGCGCATCCCCGGCCTCCGCGCGCACCATCTCAACAGCGTGGACCTGTCGCTGATCAAGGAGCTGCAGCCGGCGTCCTCGTTCCGGCTGGAGCTGCGCGTCGAGGCGTTCAACATCTTCAACTACGTGCAGTTCGGATCGCCGAACACGACGCTGAGCAGCGCGACGGTCGGACAGGTCACCTCGCAGGCGAACGCGCCGCGGCAGATGCAGTTTGGCGTGAAGGCCATCTGGTAAGGGAGAATCCCTAATCCCTAATCCGTGAATCCTTGAATCCCGAATCCGCGGACCCAGAGCGATGCAACGATTCAGGGATTCGACGATTAGTGATTAGTGATTCAGATCTTCAGGCGCAGGTGAAAGGACTTGGGGCGCGTCACGGCGTCGTAGCCGAGCCTCGACAGCGAGCAGCCGTGCCCCGAGTCCTTGACGCCGGTCCAGGCGAGCGCCGGATCGAGGTAGTCGCAGCGGTTCATGAACCAGGTGCCGGTCTCGACCCGTTCCCCGATCCGTACCGCGACGTCGGCATCGGTGGTCCAGATCGAAGCGGTCAGCCCGTACCGGCTGTCGTTCATGAGCCTGACGGCTTCGTCATCGTCTTTGACCGCCATCAGGCCGGCCACCGGCCCGAATGTCTCCTCGGTCATCACCCGCATCGAGTGGTCGACGTCGACCAGGACCTGCGGGGCGACATAGGCGGTGCCATCGCGCGCGGCCGGAAACTCTCGCGGGTCGATCAAGGCGCGCGCGCCGCCGCCGATCGCCTCGCGCACCTGCTCGCGGACGAAGTCTGCCGCCGCCGTACGCACCATCGGACCCAGCGTCGTCCCGGCTTCGAGCGGGCTGCCCAGCCGGTATGCCCTGGTCAACTCGACGAACCCGTCAACGAAGTCCCGGTAGACGTCCTGGTGCACGTAGATCCGCTCGATGGCGCAGCACGACTGACCGGCGTTGAAGTACGCGCCGTCGACGAGATTGGCGATGGTGGCCTCGAGCGGCGCGTCCGGCGCGCACGTAGGCCGGGTCCTTGCCTCCCAGCTCGAGATTCGCCGCGATGAATCGTTCCGCCGCGGCCTGCTGCACCGCGTGCCCGCCCGCCACCGACCCGGTGAACGCCACGAACGCGATCCGCGGGTCGCGGATCATGGCCGCCACCTGATCGTGATCGGCGTGCACGTACTGGAAAACATCGGCGGGCAGGCCGGCCGCCGCGAACGCCGCCGCGTACCTTTCGGCCACGCGTGGAGTCTGCAGCGCCACCTTCAGGATCACGCTGTTGCCCGCCATGATGGCCGGGAGCACCGCATTGATCGAGGCGAGGTACGGGTAGTTCCACGGCGCGAGCACCAGCACGACGCCGACCGGTTCGCGCCGGATGAACCGGCCGAACCCTGGCTGCGGCGCCGGCTCGATGTCCGCGAGGGCATCCGCGGCAATCTCGATCATGTGCCGCGAGCGCTCCGCGAAGCCGCGCCGGATCTCGAAGGGACTCTGCGCGACCGGACGCCCCATCTGCCAGGTCAGCTCCGTGCCGATCTCGCCGGCCCGCTCGACCATCCACTCCGTCATCCGGCGGCAGATCTCGCCGCGCTCGGCGAGCGGGACGCGCTTCCACGCCGCCTGGGCCGCGACCGCGCGCTCGAGCGCCTTCTCGATCGCGGCGTCCGGCGCGAGCGCGAACTCGGTGTAGACGGATCCGTCAATCGGGCTGATCACCTGCATTCGTGTGTTCTCACGGGAGATAAAGAGCAAAGGCAAACAGGAGGTCAGGAGACTAGGAGAAAACCACAAAAACTCTTTAGTTTTTTTGTTTTCAAACAAGAAAAGCTAGCCTAGTAGTTCAGAAAAACCTAAAGATCTTCTCCTGATTCTCCTGATCTCCTGTTCAATTACTCAGGTGTGACGTACGCCGCTGTGATTCCCCCATCGACGAGGAACTCGGTGCCGGTCACGAACGACGACTCGTCCGAGGCGAGGAACAGCGCCGACTGGGCAATCTCCCGGGCCTCGCCGAAGCGTCCCATCGGAATGTGCACGAGACGCCGCTGCTTCTTCTGGTCCGTGTTGAGGAACTTCATGAGCAGCTCGGTCCGGAGCGGGCCGGGGCAGAGCGCGTTCACCCGGATGCGCTCGCGGGCATGGACGATCGCCAGTTCCCGCGTCAGCGCCAGCACCGCGCCCTTGCTCGCCGTGTAGGCGATCTGCGGCGTGGCGGCCCCGAGCACGGCGACAAACGACGCCGTGTTGACGATGGACCCGCCGCCCGCGCGCCGCAGGGCGGGAATCCCGTACTTGCACCCGAGAAACACGCCCTTCGCGTTGACGTTCATCGTCAGGTCCCACACCGCCTCCTCGGTCGTCAGCGCGTCGTCGTCCTGCGAATGCATGATGCCGGCGTTGTTGAAGAGCACATCCAGCTTGCCGAACTCCCGCTCGGCGAAGGCCACCATCCGCTCGCAGTCGGCCGCGAGGCTGACGTCGGCGCGGCAGTAGCCCGCGCGTCCACCGGCCGCCCTGACCAGCGCGGCGGTCTCTTCTCCGCCGCGATCGTCGACGTCGGCCACGGCGATCGCCGCGCCTTCCCTGGCAAACAGCAGCGCCGACTCGCGGCCGATGCCGCCGGCGCCGCCCGTGATGAGCGCAACTTTCCCGTCGAGCCTCATGGCCTCCTCAGATCCTTTCGAAGTACCGGGTGCGCTCCCAGTCGGTCACCGCCGAGTTGTACGCAGCCTGTTCGGTGTTGTAGAAGTGGCTGTAGTGCTCGACGACCTCGTCGCCGAATGCCGTCCGGGCGAAGCTGCTCGAGGTGAAGCGGTCGACGGCCTGCTGCAGCGTGTAGGGCACGCGCGGGAGATCGCGCGCCGCGTAGATGTCGCCCACGAAACACGGCGGCGGCTCGGTGCGCGATCGGATGCCGTCGAGCCCGGAGGCCAGCGCCGCGGCGAACGCGAGATAGGGGTTGCAGTCGGCTCCCGGGATGCGGCATTCGATGCGCAGGCTCTCGCCGTCACCCACGACGCGGAACCCGGCGGTGCGGTTGTCGTGGCTCCACGCCAGGCGCGTCGGCGCCCACGAGGCGTCCACGAACCGCTTGTACGAGTTCACCGTCGGTGCGTAGAACACCATCACCTCGGGCGCGCGGGCGATCCAGCCGCCGAGGAACCAGCGAAACACGTCCGAACAGCGCACCGGCCCGAGACGCTCCGCGCCCGCAAACGCATTGCGGCCACCCGCCCACAGGCTCAGGTGCACGTGACAGCTCGATCCCGCGCGATCGGCCGCGAACTTGGCCATGAACGAGACGCTGACGTCCATCCGATCGGCGACTTCCTTGAGGCACTGCTTGTAGACGCTGTGACGGTCGGCCATTTCCAGCGCGGGAGCATAGCGGACGTTCAGCTCGTGCTGCCCGAGCCCCCATTCGCCTTTCGAGCTCTCCACCGGCACGCCGGAGTGCTTCAGATGATGGCGCACCGCGGACGTGAAGAACTCGGTGCGCGTGCCCTGGAGGATGTGGTAATCCTCCAGGTACCAGCCGGCCGGCTCGAGACCCTGATAGCCCTGGGCCGCGGCCTGACGGTAGCCCGTGCGAAAGAGGTAGTACTCGAGCTCGGACGCCGCCGCGATGGTGAAACCCGCCTCGCGCACCGAGTCCACCTGACGCCGCAACATCGAGCGCGGCGCGAGCGCGATCGTCTGACCGCTCCCGTCGTCTTCGAGATCGCACAACACGAGCGCCGTCTTCTCGAGCCAGCTCGCGACGCGCAGCGTGTCGAGATCCGGAACGAGACGGAAATCGCCGTAGCCACGCTCCCAGTTCGCGAACGTGTACCCGGGCACCGGCTGCATCTCCATGTCGGTGGTCAGCAGGTAATTGCACCCGTGCGTGCCGTGGCCGGCGGTGTCGGTGACGAACAGCTCGGCATCGTATCGTTTCCCCACGAGCCGGCCGTAGTGATCGGCGAAGGCGACGATGACGGTCTCGATGGTTCCGTCACCGACGAGCGCGCCAAGCGTCTCGAGTGTCAGCATTCCCCGGGGGCGACCGTAAGCGCTACTCACGAGGTGCTCCGCAGCAGGCGTATATCGGCATCTTGGTCAACGCTCCCTCGCGTCCGGCGCGCCTGGACCGGTCGCCTCGTGCGCGGGGCCCACGGCACGCGCCGTCCAGGCCGGCCCGGGAAAGCGCCGGCGCTCGCCGAGACCGTACCACACGGCGAGCACGGCCGTCAGCGCAAGAATCGACTTGCCCGCACGCATGTCGTCGGGCAGGCTCAGCACGATGGTCAGGAAGATCACCCAGAGCATCGCGACGATGTTGACGGCAGGGCCGAACCGCCCGAGGTGCCACGGTCCCCGCGCGATGTCGCGAGGCGTCGCGCGGACGCGCCACAGCAGGTAGACCGGGATGATGTACGACAGGTACAAGCCGACGGTGCTGATCGACGTCACCACCGCATACGCGCCGGTATAGACGGCCGCGAGGAACGCGGTCGTGACCGAGAGCCAGATGGCGGGGGCGGGCGTCCCGTATCGGGGGCTCACCCGTTTCCACAGGCCCGAGAGCGGCACGCCCTCGTCGCGCGCGAACGCCCAGATCACGCGCGAGCTCCACGTCACCGCCGACAGGCCGCAGAACCACATGGCCATCGCGGCGAGCGCGGCGAAGCCCGTCCCGGCGCGACCGCCGAGCGCAGCGATCAGAATCACCATCACCGGCGGCACGGCGTTGCCGCCGGCATCCTTCGTGTCGAGCACCGCGCCGATGTCCTGAATCGACAGCGTGAGCGCGAACAGGAGAAGGTAGCCGACCACGCCCGACACGAGGACGGCCATGACCATCCCCCACGGCGCGCGGCGCCGCGGGTCGATCGTCTCTTCCGACACGCTCGCCGACGCATCGTAGCCGGTGAAGGTCCACATCGCCTGCAGCAACCCGACCACGAACGCCCACCAGTAGGGCCAGCCTTCCGTGTTGCTGGTGATCGGCGCGAAAAAGAAACCCACCGGCTGCTTCGGGGCGAAGATCATCAGGGCGCCGACGACCGCGATCACGCCCACGATATGGACCGTCACGCTGAAGTCGTTGAGCCAGGCGACCAGGCGGATGCCGAAGTGGTTGATGAACGCGTGCGAGATCAGGATGACGGCATAGACGACGAGCACCGTGCGCGACGTCCCCTCGAGGCCGAGGAGCGGCGTGACGAAGAGTGCACACCCGTAATCGATGCCGGCGATCGCGGCGAGCTGGCCGATGATGTTGAACCAGGCGGTGAACCAGCCCCATCCCTTCCCGCCGAGCTCCGAGGCCCAGTGATACATCGCGCCGGACGTCGGCAGCGACGAGGCCAGCTCCGCCATGCTGGCCACGACCGCGAGCGTGAAGAACGTCACCAACGGCCAGCCGAACGCCATCTCCGCCGGCCCGCCCATCCGCAGCCCATGCCCGTACAGGGTGACGGCGCCGGTGAGAATCGAGATGATCGAGAACGAGATCGCGAAGTTGGAGAACCCTCCCATCGTGCGGAAGAGCTCCTGGGCGTAGCCGAGCGCGGCCAGCTCCCGGGCGTCGTCGCGCGCATCGTGCCGGTGTGAGGGGGTCATCGCTTCTTTACAGAGTCAACAGGACTTCGCCGTCTGCTTCCTTGACCCGATACACGGCGATCGCGGCCTGTGCGGGCCCGCACTTGACCGTGCCGGTGGAGACGTCGAACTGCGAACCGTGCCACAGACATTGCACCGTGCCGCAGATCATGACCCCGCCCGCCAGCGATCCTCCCCTGTGCGTGCAACGGTCGTCGAACGCGACGTACCCTTTTTCTGTCCGGGCCAGGACAATCCGCTTGTGACCGACCCGCAGGAGCTTCATCTGATCCACCTGCAGCTCATTGCTCCTGGCAACGAAAACGGGCTTGTCCGTGCGCGCGTCGACGGTCTCCTCGCGCCACTTGCCCGCCTGCGCGTATCGGTGATCGACACCAATCATGTTGCGCGTGACCAGCGTGCCCCCCATGTAGCCGCCGGCGCCGAGCAATCCGAGACCGAGCACCTCGAGACCCAGCACCATCGCCTCGGGCCGTGCGGCCGCGCCGCCGCGGATCCACCACGCACCTGCAAAGAGCGCCACCGCGGTCAGGTTCGCGAGCATGTGCCGGGTCGCTCGCGTCTTCCCCGAACTGCCCGGCGGCACTGTGTAAAGATAGTCAATCACGCCGGGGATTGCCGCCAGAAGGGCGGTCGCGACGCCCGCCAGACTCAGGTGACTACCTGTCGTCCACCACGATGGGACGTCGCGAAACCACCCGGCGGCGTCGAACAGCACGGCACCCGTCAGGAACGCGAAGGGGAACGGAACCAGCATCGGATGGATGGGATGTCCCAGCGCAACGGCTCTGCCTTTCATGAGGCCCTCTCCCTGGAGCTGCCGGCATGAGCGGCCGGAAGGACGCGGCCCGCGCTGCCGCGGCGGCGTACAGCGACGATCAGCTCCAGACGCTTCAGCGCAATACTTTCCGATACTTCTGGCAGGAAACCAACCCCGGGAACGGGCTGATCCCCGACAACACCGCGGCCGACGGCCTTCCGGCCAGCATCGCCGGCGTGGGCCTCGCGCTGGCCAGCTATCCCGTGGCGGTCGAACGCGCGTTCGTCTCCCGGGCGCAGGCGGTCGAGCGCACGCTGGCCACGCTGCGCTTCCTGTGGACCGCCCCGCAAGGCCCCATGCCGGACGCGGCCGGTCATCGGGGTTTCTTTTATCATTTTCTCGATGTCACGACCGGCCGCCGCGCTTGGAAGTGTGAGCTGTCGACGATTGACACGGCCATCCTCGTCGCCGGCGCGTTGACCGCCGGCGCCTATTTCGATCGCGCCACCGACGATGAGCGTGAGGTGCGTGATCGTGCCGAGTCGTTGTACCGGCGCGTGGATTGGCGGTGGGCGCAGAACGGCGAAGCGACCGTTTCACACGGATGGAAACCCGAGACCGGCTTCCTGCGATATCGCTGGGAGGGATACAACGAGGCGCTGATGCTCTACGTCCTCGGCCTGGGCTCGCCGACGCACCCCTTGCCCGCGAAGAGTTACCCGGCCTGGACGTCAACCTACCGCTGGAAGAAACTGTACGGCTACGAGTTCCTCTACGGCGCCGCGCTGTTCATGCATCAGCTCTCGCACCTGTGGATTGATTTCCGCGGAATCCAGGATGCGTTCATGCGCCGGCACGATTCCGACTACTTCGAGAACAGCCGTCGCGCGACGTACGTCAACCAGCAGTACGCGATCCGCAATCCCAAAGGCTTTCGCGATTATGGCGAGCACGCCTGGGGCCTGACGGCGAGCAACGGTCCGGGTCCGGCGACCCGGCGCGTGAGAGGGGTGACGCGGCGGTTTCTCGGCTACGTCGCGCGAGGCGTGCCCTATGGCCCGGACGATGGGACGCTGGCGCCGTGGGCTGTTGTGGCATCGCTGCCGTTCGCTCCCGCGATCGTCCTCCCGACCCTCCAGCACTGCGCCGCCACGTACCCGCACATGGAGAGCGAGTACGGCCTGGTCTGCAGTTTCAACCCGACGTTCCCCAGTCGCGGCCCCGGTGGTTCCGGCTGGGTTTCACACAACCACTTCGCCCTCGATCAGGGACCGGTCATCCTGATGATCGAGAACCATACTTCCGGGTTGATCTGGCGGCTGATGCGGAGCTGCCCCTACATTGTCACGGGCCTGCGCCGGGCGGGCTTTACGGGCGGGTGGTTACCGTCCGTCGGGCGTAGCGCAGGGCTTTAGCCCTGCCAACCGGCGCGGGCAGCCCTAACAGGTTGTAACAAAACCCGACCGGCACCTGTCGGCGTCACTAGAGTCGGTGGCGACCAATCAGCGACCAATCAGCACAGCGACCAATCACCGATTGACACGATATGGGGGTGTGGTGTACGTTTCGCCGGCAAAAAAAGGAGGGCGACGAGAAGGAATCGGTAACAGGTCGATCGATCAAACACTTGGAGGAACTGTCATGATCATCAACGGGGTTGATCTCAGTCCGTGGATGCTCCTCCCGCTCCTGGGCATCAATGTGTACGCTCCCGCCATCCGAGACGCGCTGAAGCGCGGCGACCTGCGGGAGATGAAAGCGCTGCTCAAGTACTCGAATAAACTCCTCACCCAGCAAGGAGACCTGCCTAAGGCCGTTAAGAGACTGCAAGCGGCCGTAGTGAAGCTCGACAAAAAGCCTCGATAGTAGACGATCGGGTCGCAGCCCATGCTACCGCGCCGCTACGAGACACACGATGACTACGAAGCGAGCCGCCCTATTCTTGCGGTCTGGGAAATCACGCTAGCGTGTAACCTCAAGTGCTCCCATTGCGGCTCCCGTGCCGGGAGCCGGCGGACAGGAGAGCTTACCACCTCGGAGTGCTTCGACGTTGTGGCGCAGCTCGCGCGCATGGGGGTGCGAGAAGTCGCCCTGATCGGTGGTGAAGCGTTTCTTCGTCGCGACTGGCTCGAGATCGTCAAGTCGGTTCGCGACCACGGAATGGACTGCAGCATGCAGTCGGGTGGTCGCGGTCTCACCGAAGAGAAAATCCAGAATGCGGCTCAGGCAGGCCTGACGTCGTGCGGAGTCTCCATCGATGGGTTACGAGCCCTCCATGACCGACTGCGGGGCGTTCCAGGCTCGTACGATCAAGCTATGGCGGCGTTGGGCTATCTGAGAAAGCACGGCATACCGAGCAGCGTCAGCACACAGATTGGATCGGAGGTGATGCCTGAGCTTCGGGAACTGATGCATCAGGTCGTCGATGCAGGGGCAAGGAACTGGCAGATTCAGCTCACGGTGGCCATGGGGAATGCCGCGGACAAGCCCGAACTGCTCCTGCAGCCTTATCGGATCCTCGAGTTGATGCCCCTGCTGGCCGAATTGCACGAAGAAGCAATGGAACTGGGCGTCGTCCTTCAACCGGCGAACAACATCGGCTATTTCGGCCCGTATGAGCACAGATGGCGCATCGTCGATGATGCCCTGGGCCATTGGCAGGGATGCGCGGCAGGACAAACGTCAATCGGTATCGAGGCCGACGGCACCATAAAAGGTTGTCCGTCGCTGCCGACCGTCGCCTACTCAGGCGGAAACGTCAGGCAGATGACGATCGAGCAAATGTGGGAACTGAGCGACTCATTGCGATTTGCTCGTGACCGCACAGTCGACGATCTCTGGGGCTTTTGTCGCACGTGCTATTACGCTGACGTGTGTCGCGGTGGCTGTACGTGGACCAGCCACGTGTTGTTCGGACGCCCGGGCAACAACCCCTATTGTCACTATCGCGCGCTCGAACTCGCCAGGGATGGCTTGCGGGAACGTGTGGAAAAGGTCGCTGATGCGCCAGGACAACCATTTGACTACGGTCGGTTCAATCTCGTCGTGGAACCGGTCAGTGGGGGCGATCGATCTCAAACGATCCCGGTGCCACCGCCGGTTGTCACCATTGCGAACCGGCGACGAAAGCGAGGATCGACGCCGATTGCCCTTGTGCTGTGCCATGGGTGTGATCAATATGTGTTCCCGGGAACGATCATGTGCCCGCATTGCGGTCGTGATGTCGCCTCCATGGCCGAACAGTATGCAAGCGATCTTGGCGAAGCTGAAGTCGCCGCCACTGAATTGGCTCGTTATCTGGAGTCTATCGACACATTTCCCACCGAATCGAAACCCCATAAGCATAAGTAGGTTCTGCAGAGTACGCGGGCGAGTGCGTCACCTCCTCGATTGCCTGGCAACCTCGAGGATCCGCAAAAGCGCTGCTGAAATGGCATGAGCGGCGGGTTCTCGCGATCGTTGCCTGTCGAGGAGTTGGCGTCACTCTTCCAGGCGTGGCATCAATCAAATCAGCCCCTCGGTGACCGCGACATTGATCGTCTGTTGGGCTTCCGATGGGAGGCCGTCGAGGCCAAGCTGAGGATCGGCAAACTACTCTTGGAGTTTGGCGACGAGTTGATGTTTTACGACCCCACTCCTTACTTCATGATCCGCAGTCTGTTCCGTGGCCTCAAGCCCGGCAAATCGGACGTCTTCTACGATCTCGGTTCAGGATACGGACGAGTCCTTATCTACGGAGGCATGACAAGTAACGCGACATTCCGGGGCATCGAGGTCGTTCCGCAGCGGGTGGCGGAAGCCGACCGTGTACGCGAACGTCTCAATCTTCGAAATGTCGAGTTCGTTCGCGGGAACGCACGTGACACCGATCTCGAGGATGGAAATCTGTTTTTCTTTTACAACCCATTCTTCACGGAGACTTTACAGGAGGTCAGCGGGCGGTTGAAAAGTATTGCGGTCCAGCGGGCTATCCGAATCGCCTCAATCGGAAGGTCAAGTGATTATTTCGGCGAGCAAGATTGGCTGGCGGAGTCTGCGTTGACTCATGGACTGGGATTACGCTTGTTCACGTCCCGCGCGTGAAGCTTCTCACGGATCGCTTCGGGCAGCGGTCGACAAACTCGGGCTGCGACTTACTCACCAATCCGCTCCGGAAGCTCGACGCCAAGAGTGTGCATCCGCTAAGGTGGTCCTCCACGTCTTGCGTAGCGACTTGCCAAAAATCAACGCGGGCACCCGAGCGACAGAAACGCCTCTACGCTACCTCGCCGACGAGAACAGGTTTCGGATGTTTGTTACACGCTCTTAAAGGGCTGCGCTACGACTGCCTACGCAACCGAACTCCGGTCTCAGGCCCGGAAGCGACTCCCTGCACCAGGACTTGTGGAGCCTTCGACCACGCGTCCCGGGCTTCGTCCGCCGACCGAAACGTCCCGTCGGGCAGTTCGCGAGCGGTGATTTCGAGAGGGACCTCCCCTCCCTCGAACGGATCGGGCGCGATCGTGAGGCGCGTTCCCTCGAGACGGATCGCATAGCCGGATCCCGAATCGTCCAACTGACCCTCTGTCCAGCCGTTGCAGAACGTCAGAGAGACCAGGTCCCCGATGCGGAGAAAGAAATACTCGCGAACCAGGTCGTCGAGGGAGAACGCGGTGTTCTGCAGATGGCGGTCGCGGCGCGTTTCCATTTCGGTGAAGAACGGGGCCCAGCCGGGATTGTCCCGGTAGCGCCGGTAGATGTGGAGCGCGTGCCGGGCGACGAGGGCGGCCGCGTAAGGCGAAGCCGCGAGCCGATCGACGCCGCGCGGCCAGACCGAGCGTCGCACGTCATCGGGCGCGCCGATGAAGTCGAGCACCCGTCCGGTGACGGCGTCCACCAGCGGCGCGGCATCGACCTCGAGCCAGCCGTTGTCGTGCTCCTCGACGGCGAGCAGGATCGCATGCAGCCGCGGCGACTCGAGCAGCCCGTCGGCGCGCCACTCTCGCATGACCCGCGCGGCGAGCGCGGCATGATCGGGCTGCGTGATCAGCTGTCGAGACGATCCGTTGAGCCGAACGATCATCGGCTCACTATAATGCAGGGCGTGGAGGCAACATGATCCTGAAGACGATGCTCTGCGTGGTGCTCGTGGCGGCGCCGGTTGGCGCGGAAGTCGTTCGCATCGAGGTGAAGACCCGCGCCGACGTGCTCGCCGGCCAGACGTTCGGGACGGCCGGCGCCTACGAGAAGCTCTCCGGCAGAATCCACTTCGCCGTCGATCCGCGCAACGCCGCCAACCAGATCATCGCGGACATCGACAAGGCGCCGAAGAACTCCGCCGGCAAGGTGGAGTTCTCGTCCGACTTCTATCTGATCAAGCCGAAGGACGCGAGCCGTGGAAATGGCACGGTCCTCTACGAAGTCTCCAATCGCGGCGGCAAAGCCATGCTCGGTTTCTTCAATCGTGCCGCCGCCGGCAGCCTCGATCCGCAGACCGCGGATCAATTCGGCGACGGGTTCCTCCTCGAACAGGGCTTCACGTTGTTGTGGGTGGGGTGGCAGTTCGACGTGCCGCTCCGTGACGGCCTCGTCCGCGTGTTCGCGCCCGTCGCGCGAGAGGCGGACGGCCGGTCGATTCAGGGCCTGGTCCGCAGCGATTTCGTTCCCATCGAACGCATGACGCAGGCCTCTTTGGCCGACCGCGAGCACCTCGCCTATCCCGTCGCGAATGCCGGCGACCCGGCGAACGTCCTCACCGTCCGCGACTCGGTGGAAGGATCCCGCCGGACGATCCCGCGCGACCAATGGCAGTTCACGGAGGATGGCAAGGCCGTCCGCCTGGCCGCGGGCTTCGAGCCGAAGAAGATCTACGAAGTGGTCTACAGGGCGCAGGATCCGCCGGTCGTCGGCGTGGGGCCCGCGGCGGTGCGGGACACGATCTCGAAGATCAAGTACGGCGGGGCGGGCGAGCTCGGCCTGGCGCCGGGCGCCATCACGCGCGCCATCGCGTTCGGGATCTCCCAGAGCGGCCGGTTCCTGCGCACGTATCTGTATTACGGGTTCAACGAGGACGAATCGCACCGGAAGGTGCTCGACGGGGTGATGGCGCACGTCGCGGGCGCCGGGCGGGGGAGCTTCAACCACCGGTTCGCGCAGCCGTCGCGCGACGCGCATCCGTACCTGAACTTCTTCTACCCGACGGACATCTTTCCGTTCACCGATGTTGCGCAGCGCGATCCGGAAACGGGCGTGCAGGACGGCCTGCTGACCCACGGGACGAAGCCGCCGTTCCAGCCGCGCGTGTTCTACACGAACTCGTCCTACGAATACTGGGGCCGTGCGGCGTCGCTCTTCCACACGACGATCGACGGCCTGGAAGACGCGCCGTTGTCGTCGAACGTCCGCGCCTATCTGCTCGCCGCCGGTCAGCACGGCGTGGCCGGCTTCCCGCCGTCGCGAAGCATCGGCCAGCAGATGAACAACCCGCTCGATTACCGGTGGGTGATGCGCCGAATGCTCGTTTCGATGAACCGCTGGATCGCGGATGGCGCCGAGCCGCCGCCGAGCGCGTACCCGCGCCTCGACCAGGGCACGCTCGTGCCTCCGGACAAGCTGAAGTTTCCGAAGATTCCCTCGGTGAACGGTCCGGCGACCCCGCACAAAGCCTATCGCGCCGATTACGGTCCGGACTTCATCAGCAAGGGCATCGTCTCCCAGGAGCCGCCGAAAGTCGGCTCGAGCTTTCCCATCCTCGTGCCGCAGGTGGACGCGGACGGGAACGAAGTCGCGGGTATTCGCGTGCCCGAGCTCGCCGTGCCGCTGGCGACGTACACGGGGTGGAATCTCTTCAACGAGCGATCGGGTCCGCCGGACGTCGTGTCCAGCATGCAGGGCTCGTTCATCCCGTTCCCGCGCACGCGCGAAGACCGCGCACGCACGAGCGATCCGCGGCGCTCGATCGACGAGCGGTATCGGAACCGCGAGCAGTACCTCGAGATGGTTGCCAAGGCCGCAAACGATCTGGTCGAGAAAGGCTACCTGTTGAAGGCGGACGTACCGCGCATCATCGAGCAGACAGGCACGCGGTGGGACTACGCGACCGGCGTCAAATAACCCAAGAGCTTTACAGGAGACCAGGAGAGCAGGAGATTCATTCTCAAAAGATCAAAAAACTCCTGATCTCCTGATCTCCTGTTGTTTTTTTGGAGTTGAAAGGCAGCTACATGAGATTCAGCAGGGCTGCTTCGTTCATTTTCGCCGCAGGCCTCCTGCTCGCGGCCGTGACGGTGACGGCGACGAGGGATCAGGAGCCGGCGCCGCGGCCGCCGGGCGCCGATACTCGCGACCGGTACCTGAACCCGCGCGAGACGGACATCTCGCTCGGCCTGAAAGTGGACCCGAAGGACGTTCCGGACGTGCCTCCCGTCGAGCCCGACAAGGCGCTCGAGACCTTTCGCATCAAGAAGGGCTTCCGTCTGGAGCTCGTGGCCCACGAGCCGGCGGTGATCAATCCGATCCAGATGGCGTTCGACGAAGACGGCCGCCTCTACGTCGTCGAGATGCGCTGGTACCAGTCCGAAACCCGCGGCGACCTGATGTTCGACGAGCGGATCGGGCGCATCCGCCTGCTCGAGGACACCAACGGCGACGGTCGGTTCGAGAAGAGCACCATCTTCGCGGACAGGCTCCGCTATCCATCGGCCGTGTTTCCGTACGACGGCGGGGTCTACGTGGGGCTCGAGCCGGACATCATCTATTTAAAGGATAGAAACGGCGACGGCGTGGCCGACTTCCGCCAGGTCGTGTTCACGGGCTTCGGCAACCAGCGGGATCGGCTCGACAGCCAGACGTTCATGAACAGCCTGACGTGGGGGTTGGACAATCGCATCCACGGCGGAAAGGGGCACGGCGGCACCATCACGTCCGTGGCGTCGCCGAACGAGCCGCCTCTCGATCTGCGCGGCCGGGACTTCTCCTTCGATCCTCGATCCCACCGCATGCGACCCGAGAGCGGCGGAGGGAAACAGGGCCTGAGCTTCGACGACTACGGCCGCAAGTTCGTCTGCACCCAGACCAACGCGGTGCAGATGCTGATGTACGAGGATCGGTATGCCGCCAGGAATCCTCACTATGCGCCGCCCCCGGCGCGCGTCGATATCGCGCTCGAGCCCGGCGAGACCAACGACCGGCAGCTGGTGCACCGGATCAGCCCCGAAGATCCGTGGCGCCGCATCCGGAATCGCTGGCGCGCCGAAGGAGTGTTCGCTGGACCGCCGCCTCAGCCGCCGGCCTACCTGATTGCATCGAGCGGCGTGACTCTCTATCGCGGGAACGCGTTCCCGGCCGAGTATCGGCACAGTGCCTTTGTCGGCGTCGCCGGCAACAACCTGGTCCACCGCCGCACGCTGGTGCCGGGCGGCGTCGGCTTCCGCGCACAGCGTCCGCCCGACGAAGGCCCGCCCGGGAACGAAGAGTTCCTCGCCTCGACCGACCTCTGGTTCCGCCCCGTGGCGTTCGCCAACGGACCGGACGGCGCGCTCTACGTCGCCGATCTGTATCGGGAGATCCTCGACTTCTCGGACGGGATCCCCGAATCCATCAAGCGTTTCAAGGATCTGAACCGGGGCAACGATCGCGGCCGGATCTACCGCATCGTCCCCGAAGGATTCCAGCAGTCCGCGCTGCCGCGCCTCGGGAAATTCAGCACCGCGGAGCTCGTCGCGACGCTGGATCATCCGAACGCGTGGCACAGGGAGACCGCCTCGCGGCTGCTCTACACACGTCAGGACAAGTCCGCCATCCCGGCCCTCGCGCGGCTGAGTGAGGCGGCGCCGTCTCCTCTGGGCCGGCTCCATGCGCTCTATGCGCTCGACGGTCTCGATGCGCTGGCGGAAGAGTACGTGCTGCGCGCGCTCGACGATCCGGATCCAGGCGTCAGGGAAAACGGCGTGCGGCTGTCGGAGCGCATCATCGTCGGGCAGGGGGCCGGGCGCGGGCTCTCTGAAACGCTGTGGCGAAGCCTGAAAGCCCGCGTCGACGATCCGGATCTCCGCGTGCGGTATCAACTGGCGTTCACGCTCGGGGAAACCCGCCATCCCGATCGGAACGAGGCCCTGGTGCGGTTGATCACGAAGGACCTCGATCAACCGTGGATGCACGCCGCCGTGCTGTCCTCGCTTGCGGAAGGAACCGGCGAGGTGTTCAGCAGCCTGATAGCGCGCCCGGGCCTGGACGAATCGGCATCCGGCCAGATGCTGCTCAGGGAGCTCGTTCGCGTGATCGGCAGCCGGAACAAAGGGCGCGAGCTGCTCGCGGCGTTCAACTTCCTCGACGGCGTCAAGGACCGGAGGCTCGCGTTCTCGTACCTGTCAGGCCTGGCGGACGGCCTCCAGCGCGCCGACGTTCCGCTCGCGCTGTTTCAAACCAGGGTCCAGCCGATCGTCGATCAGGCTCTGTCGGCCATTCGCACGAGCAACGTTCCCGGCACGCGTGTCGAGGCGATTGAGCTGCTCGGGCTGACCGCGTCAACGAAGGAAACGATGAGGACGCTGCTGGCGGTCGTGGACGCGGACGTCGTGGACTCGGACCAGTCCGGCGCGGTGCAGTCCGCCGCGGTCGTGGCGCTGGGACGGCTCGACGATCCATCGGTCGCGCCGGAGCTCCTCCGGCGCTGGCCTCGCTTGCTGCCGGTCATGAGGCGCCAGGTCCTGCCCGTGCTGCTCGCCAGGCCGGATCGGGCGATGGCGCTGGTGAAGGCGGTGGAGTCGGGGGCCGTGCTGCGGAACGAGCTCACGCCGACGCAGACGGCGTTTCTGATGGCCCACCGGACCGCCGACGTGCGCGCGGCCGCGGCTTCCGTCTTCAAGCGAGCGGCCGAAGGGGATCGCCGGGCTGTCCTCCAGCGCTACCTGGCCGCCGTCGATCTCCGCGGCAATAGCGTCAGGGGTCAGACGACGTATCGGGCGCGGTGTGCGTCGTGCCACGAGGCGGGTGCCGACGGCAGCACGATTGGACCGGGTATCGCGACCGTCAAGAGCTCCACGCGGGAAGAGATCCTCACGCACCTGCTCGATCCCAACCGCACGGTCGACGCGCGGTACCGCCTGTACCTCGTCGAGACGAAGGACGGGAGAAGCCTGACCGGCATCATCCAGAGCGAGACCGAAACCAGCGTGACGCTTCAGGCAGCCGTTCGGGCAGGCCGGCACGCTTCTCCGATCGACGATCGCGCGCATTCAGGGCCTCGAGCAGTCGATGATGCCGGAGGGCCTGGAGGATGGGCTTTCGCTGCAGGACATGGCGGATCTGCTGCAGTTCATTCCCGATCCAGGATAGGCCGCGTGCCCCTACCGAGGCGCGAAGCGCCCTTCGACTCGCCTTAGTCCCGTGCGCTCGCTCAGGACAGGCCGAGGCCTAGCTACCTCGTCCACGCGATATCGCGGGTCCGCGGCACGCCGCGGCCGATAATGGGACCATGAAGATTCTCCATGCCGTCGTGTGTGCCGCCCTGCCGATCGGCGCCGCGTCCCTCGCCGCGCAAGCCCCCGCGCCGCTCGCCGCGCTCGCGCGGATGCCCGTCAAGGAAGTCACCGTCTTCAAGGACGGCCACGCCTTCGTCCTGCACGAGGGCGCGCTGCCGACCGACGCAGCGGGGAACGTGCTGATGGACTACCTGCCGTCGCCCGTGCTCGGCACGTTCTGGCCGTACTCGTCGAACACCGACGTGAAGCTCGCCGGCGTCGTCGCCGGGCAGCGCAGGGTGCTCGTCGAGCAGACGGCGCTCAGCCTCGCCGAGCTCCTCGACGCGAACGCCGGCGCGGAAGTCATCATCACCGAGAAAACCATCAGCGTGAGCCGGGAGCCGGTTCGATACGCGGCCACGATCGTCGGCATCCCCCAGCGCAGCTCCGACGAGCTCGCGACGACCGGGCTGCCAAACGCGGCGCCGAGAACCCCGGAGAAGGGCAGCGTCATCCTCGTCCGGACCAGCGACGGCGTGAAGGCCGCTGAGCATCGAGAGCATCCAGGACGTCACGTTCAAGACGCCGCCCAGGGGCAAGCTGTCGCACGAGGAGTTCCGCAACCTGCTCACGCTGAAGCTCGATTGGGGGAGCCGCAAGCCGTCGCCCACCGCGCAGGTCGGCCTGATGTATCTGCAGAAGGGCCTGCGCTGGATTCCCGGCTACCGGGTCACGCTCGACGGCAGCGGCGACCGCGGCGATCAAGCTGCAGTCGACGCTCGTGAACGAGCTGACGGATCTGACGGATGTGACCGCCAACCTGGTGATCGGCGTGCCGAGCTTCGCCTTCAAGGACACGACGGATCCGATCGCGTTGCAACAGGTGGCGGCGCAGTTGTCGACGTACTTCCAGCAGAGCGGCGCCGATCGCATGACGAACGCGATCGCCAGTCAGGTGGCGGGGGTTGGCCCGCCAGAACGCGCCCGAGCCGGCCGGTCCAGGCCTCGGGCCCGACGTGCCCGAGTCGACGAAGAGCGAAGACCTCTTCGTCTTCACGGCCAGGCACGTGACGATGAAGAAGGGGGAGCGGCTGGTGGCCGGGGTCGCCGAATACACGGTTCCGTATACCGACGTCTTCTCGCTGGATCTCCCGTACGCGCCGCCGCCAGAGATCCAGTCCAACAACCTCAACACCGAGCAGGAGGCCGAGTTGTCGCGGCTGCTCAGCGCGCCGAAGGTCGCGCACAAGGTCCGCTTCACGAACAAGAGCAGCTATCCGCTGACGACGGCGCCTGCGCTGGTCGTGCGCGACGGCCGCGTGCTGGCGCAGGGGCTGATCACGTACACCGCGATCAGCGCGAGCAGCGATCTGGAGATCACGAAAGCCGTCGACATCCAGGTCAAGAAGTCGGATGCGGAAACGGCCCGCGTCCCGAATGCGGCGCAGTGGCAGGGCAACCAGTTCGCGCAGGTGGATCTGGCCGGTACCATCAAGCTGACCAACTACCGGGACAAGGCTGTCGACCTCGAAGTGACCAGGCACGTGCTCGGCAACGTCACCGGCGCCGGCAACGGCGGCGTCGTCACCAAGGTGAACGTGTTCGAGGACGGCAGTTACGCGGCGGGGAATTCGCCTCGCTGGTGGCGCTGGTACCAGTGGCCGAACTGGTGGCCGCACTTCAACGGCGTCGGCCGCATCGAGTGGAAGATCAGGCTCGAGCCCGGGAAGACCGTCGACCTCGGGTACACGTGGCACTACTACTGGAGGTAGGCCTCGGCGCTGCGCGCCTGTAGCGAGCCGCTCGCTAGCGCGAGCGAAGGGCCGCGGCTCACTTCGCTCCGGGAGCGAAGTGAGCACCGCGGCCCTTACCGCGAGCGAAGCGAGCGGCCCCTACCGGATCACATCGAAGTCGACGGTCTGTGTCGCCCGCGCGGCTTTCTTCGCAAGACGGTCGAAGACGGTCAACTCGAGCACGTAGGCGCCGGGCGGTGTGCTGGCTCCCAGATTCAGGACCCCGCCGACCAGCGTGCCCGTGCCGGCCGGCACTGGGAGCGTGCCGCGGAGTGTGTTGCGGAAGACCTCCGTCCCCTCCCGATACAGACGCACCTCACTCTCGATCTGTGGCAGGCGATCGGGTCCAAGCCGGGCATTGTAAACGCTGCACACGTAGCTCGCGTCCGTGCCTTGACGGAACACGCGCACCGCGAGGCTCGACTGCGGGTCACGCGCCCCATCATCCGGACCGCCTGCGGCCGCCGTCCGCGCCACCCCTTCGACGATGAGCCCCGAGAGCGTGAGCTGTCCTTTCTTGACGTCGGGTACGTCGATGAAGCGGCTGGCGGAACCGATGCGGTCACTGGCGACGTCCCGCAGGGCGATGCGGAGTTGGTACGGGCCTGGCCGTTTCAACGGGACCTGCATGCGGTAGACCAATCCCGCGGACAGGGCGCGCGCATGCGCATTGGCCGTCAGCGTGAACGTGTAGCGCAAGCTGCTTCGATCGGCGACGTCGCCGTTGTCGCCGAAGGTCGCCGCGAGCGTCTCGATGTCGGCCGTACGCGTCCCATCGGCTCGCTCCGCGAACGTGAGATCCCGCGCGTCGAGGTGCATGACGGAGGTCACGAACGCACCAAGTTTCTCGTCGTGACCGAAGAACGAGCTCAGATGAAGCCGGATATCACCGCCGGCAAACGGCGAGGTCACGGCAGCCGCCATGCGGTTCTCGGGGCTGGCCGTTTTCATCTGCTCGTCGGGCACGCTCAGGAAGCCGCTGCGCGACCGCACGAGGAGTCCGGGGCGTTTCACCCGCACGCTCAGGGTGTGGAACCGGGTATTCGCGCCCTTGAACGTCGATCCGTCCGGCACATATCCCAGGAGGTAGTATCCCCGGTGGTCGTCGAGGATGCGCGCCAGGCCGGCTGTCAGATCGTTCGCGTTGCGGATGAACAGGCCTCCGGTCTCGGCCGTCAGCGTGCCGAATGCCTCCTGCGAATCGCGGAGCTCATCAGCCCTGGCGGCCGCGGTTGTCATCGAGGGGTCAGCGGCGGTCGGCCCGGTGGCGGCCAGGCCGTGCATGTCGATCCCGTAGACCACGACGCCGGAGCGGTTCGACGCTTCCGCGACTTTGCGCAGAGCGCCCAGGACGCGCCCGTACTTGCCGTCGGAGTCAGTCAGGCGGAAGCCGTCCGACAGCACAATCACGGACTTCCGGCCGGGAAGCTCTGAGAGTCCGCGAATCACGTAGGTGACCGCGCCCAACGTCACGGCGCTGTATAACTCGGTGCGGATTCTGTCGAGTGGATCGATCTCGGCGATCGGCGAGCCGAACAGCGTGACGCGCCCTATCTTGTTCCACCGCACGCCGTCGACGGCCGCCTGGAGCATGCGGCGATCGGAGGTGAACTGCTGAAGCGCTCCCATTCCTGCGCCGGTGCGGAGGATCGCCACCAGATCGCCCGGCTGGATCTGCGTATCGAGAAAGCGCCGTAGAAGAGTGCGGACGCGCGCGATGCTCTCGAACGACAGTCCCAGGTCGTCCACGACCAGCGCGATCGTGCGCCGAATCTCATGCGGCGCCAGCGGGCGGGTCGGACCTGGGCCTGAGGGTCGAGCTCCTGCGACGGACCCGACGGACCGGGCCGGGGCAGAGTCCAGACTGACGTAGTTCACGAGCGAGATGGTTTGCGGCTTCCCATCCTGCAGGACCTCGAAATCGCCGGCCGTGAGGTCCGGGACGTGGCGGCCTTGATCGTCGGTGACGGTGGCGTCGACGCGCACGAGATCGACGCCGAGGCGGATCACGGGCGTGGGGCGCGCGGGCGCCTGGGGCGGGCCGGGACTTTGCGCCGCCTGTGCGGAGATCATCGCCAGGCACGCGATCGCCGCCGTTTGTGTCAGCGTCATTGGCGCGGCCTGCCAGGGCAGGACGCGACAACGATTATCCTCCCGCGGCCGGGGCATGGCGCTGAAATCGCCGCCTGCCACCGGGCGCGAGACTTACGAGAAGCTGCGGCGCGTGCAGGATCTCCTTCGGCATGCGGTTCCGAGGTTTGCGAGTATGAGTAGAGAAGAAGACGCCGACCGTTTAGCCGATGATCTGGAATCGCTTCGGACTGGAACGCTTTCAGAATCGGCGTTTCGAGCGAAGTGCCAGGCCGCCGTAGTCCCTCACCTGCTCAGCGTCATCTGGCCGTACCTCGAGCACTATCTCGCCGATTTCGACATTCGCGAGCGGGATCCCGATTATCGCGCGATGCAGGACGGCGAAATGGAAAAGCTTGTCCGGTTGCTACGATCCGGCGCATCGGATGCCGAATTGACTAAGATTCACTTTCTTGGCGATTCATGATGTGTTGACAGCCGCGCTGCGGGTCGGTCATGTTGCCTCATGCGCCATCCACGAACCGGGCTGATCGTCATCCTGCTGGCCGCCGGATTGTCCCACCCTGCCGCAGGCCAGCTGGCGTCTCGCTCGGCTGACGAGTGGATCAAGACGCTCGAATCTCCAGGCCGGGTCGCCGATCTCAGAATCGACGAGGTGATCGGCAGGCTCGGGTTGAAGCCCGGGGACGTCGTCGCCGACCTCGGCGCGGGCGCGGGCGTTTTCAGCGTACCGCTGGCTCGAGCAGTTGGGCCCACCGGGAAGGTCTATGCCGTGGAGATCGATCAAGCCCTGGTCGATCACATCAGCCGCAAGGCGAGCGACCAGAAAGCCGGCAACGTGCGCGCGATCCTGGGCACGTTCACGGATCCGGCGCTCCCGTCCGCCGATGTCGACGTCGCGTTCTTTCACGACGTCGTCCATCACATCGAGGATCGTCCCGGCTATCTGAAGCAGGTCACGCGATATCTCAAGCCGGCGGGGCGATTCGCGATCGTGGAGCTCGATGCAGAGACGGGTGCCCACCGCAACGACCCGAAGCTGCAGATCACGAAAGATCAGTTGAAATCCTGGCTGGCGGATCTCGGATTTGTGCAGACGGCGGAGTACCCGCTTGGCCCAGCCAAGTGGTACGTGGTGTACAGCCGAACCAAGCCGTCCTAATCGTCAGAGCCTCGTCTCAGCGGCCACTTACTGAAGTAGAGCGGGTCCTGAGGGGCAGCGGACCGAATGCCTGGCCTGGCCGTAACCGATCCGGCCACGACGACCGCGATCATGACTGCGATCGAGACGACGATCGCGGCGATGAAGACACGACGACGACCACGGCGATCGAGACGGCTGGTTCGATCGCGATCGAAGCCGCCGGTAGCCGGCCGCGCTGAAGGGCGTGAGCCGGCTCGAGCGTGGGGCCAGAGGCGCGCGGGCGCCGGTTGACAGGCGTCCGGGCGCATTCAAGAATGCCCCATGAAGGCCTTCGGCGCTCTCGCCCTCCTCGCGTGCGCGACGATCGGCCTCGTGACCGGCTCATCGGCTGCGGGTCAAACCGTCCCGCCTTCGCGCTCGGATCGGGCGCGCTTCGGCGAGGCAGGTGCGGCGGACACCGGTCGCGTCGATTTCAGTTACCAGATCCGGCCGTTGCTCTCCGATCGCTGCTTCCGCTGCCACGGCCCCGATGCCGGGAAGCGGAAAGCGAAGCTGCGCCTCGACCTGCGCGAGGGCGTGCTGAAGAAGCTCGACGACGTCGGCAAAGGGTGGGCGGTCGTCAAGCCGCGCGACCCGGGCAAGAGCGAGCTCATCCGGCGCATCAATGCAGACGACGAGGACGACAGGATGCCGCCGCCCGAGTCGCACCTGTCGCTGTCGGCGGCGGACAAGGCGCTGCTCGAGCGATGGGTCGTCGAGGGTGCGGACTACCGGCCGCATTGGTCTCTCGTCCCGGTCCACACGGTCGGCGTGCCGGGTCCCCGTGACGGGGACGCGCGTCCGAACCCGATCGATGCGTTCGTGCGCACGCGGCTGAACGCCGAAGGCCTCGCGCCGGCGCCGCCGGCCTCGCCCGAGATCGTCATCCGCCGTCTCGCGTTCAACCTGACCGGCCTCCCGCCGGCGCCCGCCGACATCGACGCGTTCGTGGGCGATCGATCGCCCGGCGCGTACGCCCGCGCCATCGAGCACTACCTGGCCTCTCCGGCGTACGGCGAGCGGATGGCGATGGACTGGCTCGATCTCGCGCGATACGCCGACACGTACGGCTACCAGGCCGACGTCGACCGCGACATGTCGGCGTATCGCGACTGGGTCATCCGCGCGTTCAACGACAACCTGTCGTACGATCAATTCCTCACCTGGCAGCTCGCCGGCGATCTCCTGCCGTCCCCCACGCGCGAGCAGCGTATCGCCACGGCCTTCAATCGATTGCACCGGCAGACGAACGAGGGCGGCAGCATCGAAGAGGAGTTCCGCACCGAGTACGTCGTCGATCGCGTGAACACGTTCGGGACCGCGATGCTCGGCCTCACGGTGGAGTGCGCGCGCTGCCACGACCACAAGTTCGACGCGATCACGCAGCGCGACTACTATTCGATGTTCGCCTTCTTCAACAGCATCGACGAGTCCGGCCTCTACTCGCACTTCACGAGCGCCACGCCGTCCCCCTCGCTGCTGATCTGGCCCCCCGGCAAAGAGCGGCAGCACGAGCTCGTGAAGGCGCGAATCGCCGCCGCCGAAGCCGCGCTCGAGACGATCTCCCGCAACGCGCGAGGGGCGTTCGACTCCTGGCTCGAGACGTCGGACGTGTTCGCCGCGGGCCCTTCGACTCGCCATGAGGAGAGCGCTCGCTCAGGGCAGGCCCCGGCGCGCAGCGGCGCGGCCTGGGACGTCCGCCCGCCCATGGGGATCTCCCGGCTCGAGTTCAACGCCGTGACCGGCGAGACGACGCCCGACAGCGTCGCGGTCGCCGCCGGCCAGTTGCAGGACGGCCCGGTGCTGGTACACGAGGGATCGACCGCCGCGCTCAGGTTCAGCGGCGACAATCAGGTGGTCCATTACGGCTTGCGCCCGCTCTCGAGAACGGACCCGTTCTCACTCAGCCTGCGGCTCAAGCCCACCGTGAGGCAGGATCGCGCCATCATCGTGCACCAGTCGCGCGCGTGGTCGGACGCGGGCAGCCGCGGCTTCGAGCTCACCCTCGACCGCGGGCGCCCGTTCTTCGGCCTCATTCATTTCTGGCCCGGCAACGCGATCGCGGTGCGGGCGAAGCGAGCGCTGCCCCTGAACCAGTGGTCCCGGCTCGTGGTGACCTACGACGGATCGAGCCGCGCGGCCGGCATCCGCCTCTATCTCGACGGCCGGCGGCTCGAGACCGACGTGGTCCGCGATCACTTGTACAAGGACATCGGCTACGGCCCGGCAACCGCGGATCGCCTGACGGCGGAGCATCCGCTCACCATCGGCGCCCGCTTCCGCGACAGCGGGTTCAAGGACGGGTTGATCGACGATCTGCTGGTGTTCGATTCGTGCCTGACGGCGGCAGAGGTCGTCTCGTCGGTTCGACGCGATTCGCGAGACCCCGCCGCATTCGAGCACTTCCTCGTCCGGCACCATCAGCCGTACATCTCGGCGAGTGCCGACCTCAGGCGCCTTCGCGAGGAGGAGAACACGCTCGTCTCGCTCGTGCCGGAGATCATGGTCATGGAGGAAATGCGTCAGCCGCGGCCGGCGCATCTGCTCAAGCGCGGCGGGTACGACACGCCAGGCGAGATCGTGCCGCGCGACACGCCCGCCAGTCTGCCTTCCTTCCCGAAGAACCAGCCGCGCAACCGGCTCGGCCTGGCGCGCTGGCTGACGGACCGCGGCCACCCGCTCGCCGCGCGCGTCGTGGTGAATCGCATCTGGCGCATGCACTTCGGCCGCGGCCTCGTCGCGACCCAGGAGGATTTTGGCAGCCAGGGAAAGCTGCCCTCCCATCCGCAGCTGCTCGACTGGCTCGCCGGCAAGTTCATGGACGACGGGTGGGACGTGAAGGCGCTTCACCGGCTCATCGTCTCGTCGGAGACATTCCGGCAGTCGTCGCACGCGTCTCCCGAGCACGCCCGGCGCGATCCGGACAACGAGTTGCTCGCCAGGGGCCCGAAGACCCGGTTGATGGCCGAGGCAGATCCGCGACAGCGCGCTCGCGGCGAGCGGTCTCCTCAATCGCACGATCGGCGGTCCGAGCGTGAAGCCCTATCAGCCCGCAGGTCTCTGGGAGGAGGCCGGCACCGGGAAAACGTACCGGCAGGATACGGGCGACGCCCTCTACCGCCGCAGCCTGTACACGTTCTGGCGGCGGACGTCGCCGCCGCCTTCGATGCTCACCTTCGACGCGATGTCCCGCGAGGTCTGCACCGCGCGGCGCGATGTGACGGCCACGCCCCTCCAGTCGCTGGTCCTGCTCAACGACCCGCAGTTCGTCGAGGCCGCGCGCGTGCTCGCCGAGCACGAGTTGAAGCGCTTTCCGGACGACCAGGGCGCGCGAAACCGCGCGGCATTTCGAGCCTTGATCGGCCGCGATCCGGACGAGACGGAAGCCGGCATCCTCTCGCGGCTCTTCACCGAGCAGCGGGATCTGTTCGCCCGCAACATCGAGAACGCCGCGAAGCTGCTCGCGGTCGGCGAGTCGGGATCGGACGACGCGCTGCCGCGCGCCGACTTCGCCGCGATGACCACCGTCGTGAACGCGATCATGAACTTCGACGAATTCGTGGTGCTCCGATGACGCATGAGACGACGTGCCGGCAATGTACCGGACCGCTCCCGGCGGCCGGCATGTCGCGCCGCGCGCTGCTCAACCGGTTCGGCATGGGCCTGGGCGGTATGGCGCTCGCCAACCTGGTCAACCCCGCCCGGCTGTTCGCCGCCTCCGCCGCGGCCGGCCAGGACAACGCGGCCGGCCGCGAGCACCAGCGTGTTGAAGCGCACGCCGAGACGCGCAAGGGAGTCCTCGGCGGCCAGCTTCACTACCCGGCGAAGGCCAAGCGGGTGATTTATCTGTTCATGGCCGGCGGGCCGTCGCAGATCGAGACGTTCGACTACAAGCCCGTGCTCATGCAGCGCAATGGCGAGCAGCTGCCCGATTCCGTTCGGCAAGGGCAACGGCTCACCGGGATGTCCGGCAATCAGTCGTCGCTGCCGCTGGCGGGCTCGCAGTTCGGGTTCGACCAGTACGGCAGCAACGGCACATGGGTGTCGGATCTGCTGCCGCACACGGCCAGGATCATCGACCAGTTGTGCGTCGTCCGATCGATGTTCACCGACGCGATCAACCACGACCCGGCGATCACCTTCTTCCAGACAGGGTCGCAGATCGCCGGCCGGCCCAGCATGGGCGCGTGGGTTCATTACGGGCTCGGCAGCGACAACGAGAATCTCCCGGCGTTCGTCGTCCTCATCACGCGGGGCCGGGTGGATCAGCCGCTGTACTCGCGGCTCTGGGGCAGCGGGTTCCTTCCGTCCGAGCACCAGGGCGTGCAGTTCCGGAGCGGCAAGGACGCGGTGTTGTACCTGGGGAACCCGGCTGGTGTGACGCGCGAAAGCCGGCGGCTGCTGCTGGATCGTCTGCAGGACCTGCACGCGCACGCGGCCGAGCGGCTCGGCGACACCGAGGTGGACTCGCGGATCGCGCAGTACCAGATGTCGTACCGGATGCAGGCGAGCGTGCCCGGCGTGATGGACATCTCGAACGAGACGCCGGCAAACGCTCGAGCTCTACGGAAAGGATGCCGGCACGCCCGGGACGTTTGCCGCCAACTGCCTGCTCGCGCGCCGCCTGGCCGAGCAGGGCGTGAAGTTCATCCAGCTCTATCACCAGGGCTGGGACCAGCACGACACCCTCCCGCGGAACATCCGGAGGCAGTGCGAGGCGACCGACCAGGCGAGCGCGGCGCTCGTCACGGATTTGCAGCAGCGCGGCATGCTCGACGACACCCTGGTCGTCTGGGGCGGGGAGTTCGGCCGCACCAGCTATTCACAAGGCAAGTTGACCGCGACCGACTACGGGCGCGACCACCATCCTCGCTGCTTCACCGTGTGGATGGCGGGCGGCGGCGTGAAGGCCGGCCTCGTTCACGGCGCGACCGACGACTTCAGCTACAACATCACCGAAGGCGGCGTGCACGTGCACGATTTTCAGGCGACGTTGCTGCGTCTTCTGGGCGTGGACCACGAGCGGCTGACCTACTTGCACCAGGGCCGGCGCTTCCGCCTGACGGACGTGCACGGCGAGGTCGTCAAGGCGTTGCTGGCGTAGGCGGACCGCGCCGAAGCGCGCTGTGTCCGGGAGGCGCGAGGATGCGGAGTCGGGACTCGGGACTCGGGACTCGAGAAGCTGGGAGCTGGAAGCTGGAAGCTGGACGCAGCGGGGAGCGGGGAGCTGGAAGCGGGAAGCGGGGAGCGAGAACGGGAGGTTGCCATGGTTCGTTCAACGCCGGCACGTGTGGCGGGATGGCTGATGATCGTCTGGCTGGTCCAGGCAGGAACGGCCAATGCCCAGGTCTCGACGGCCACGATTCAGGGAACGGTGACGGACTCGACCGGCGTGCTGCCAGGGGCCAGCGTGACGGCACGCGAAATCCAGAGCGGGTTCACGACCGAAGCGACGACTGCGGGAGACGGGACCTTCACGCTGGCGGGGCTGAGGCCCGGCCGCTACCAAATCACCGTCGCCGTCTCTCAATACAAGCCTGAAGCCAAGACCGTCGAGGTCCTGGTCGGCCAGACGGTCAGCCTCAACTTCCGGATCACGCCGGATCTCGTGTACGCCGAGGCCGTCACCGTGGTCGGCAACACGCGGCTCCTCGACACGCGCAAGTCCGAAGTCACGACCAACGTGACGCAGGAGCAGATGCGGCACCTGCCGCAGAACAGCCGCAACTTTCTCAACTTCGCGGCACTCGCGCCCGGTCTCCGCGTCTCGGACAACGAGTTGCGCAAGGAGTTCTCGGCCGGGGCGCTGCCCTCGCAAAACGTCAACGTCTTCATCGACGGCATCAGCTACAAGAACGACGTCATCGACGGCGGCGTCGTCGGCCAGGACTCGAGCCGCGGGAACCCGTTCCCGCAGAACGCGGTGCAGGAGTTCCAGGTCCTGACCCAGAACTTCAAGGCCGAGTACGAGAAGGCCGCCAGCGCCATCATCACCGCGATCACCAAGAGCGGCGGCAACCGGTTCTCGGGCGAGCTCTTCAACTTCTACCAGGACAAGGGCCTCGTGGAAAACGAGACCATGGTCCGCAACGCGCAGGGCCTCTTCGAGAAAGGCCTGACGACGCCGAAGCCGACGTTCGAGCGCTGGCAATGGGGCGCTTCGCTTGGGAGGTCCGATCGTCAAGGACCGCGTGCAGTTCTTCGGGTCGTACGAGGAGAACCGGCAGGATCGCGACGCCACGGTGATCACCGGCACGGTCTCGAGTGCTCCGCCGAGCCTGGTCACGCGGCTCCGCGCTTACGAGGGCGTGTTCACGAGCCCCTTCCGCGAGAAGCTGCTCTTCGGCAAAGCGTCGATGCAGCCGAATCAAGGGCAGCGGGCCGAGGTCACCTACAGCTGGCGCAACGAAACCGACATCCGCGGGTTCGGCGGTGCGGCGGCCGGCAGCAGCTTCGAGACGGCCGAGAACGTCAGGAACCGGGTGGACTCGCTGCAGGGGAAGTGGCAGCTGACGCGCACGCGGTTCCTCAACGAGGCCTACCTTTCGTACCAGCGCTACCGCTGGAACCCGAAGCCGGAGAACCCCGACATCATCGGCGAGAACTTCGAAGGGCTGCTGCGGATCGGCGGCCGCGACACCGAGCAGTTCATCGTCCAGGAGCGCGTGTCGCTGCGCGACGACCTCTCGCAGTTCCTGAAATGGCACGGCAACCATACCCTCAAGGCCGGCGGCATCATCAGCTTCCTGAACTACGACGTCCGGAAGCTGTTCAACGGCAACCCGCTGTTCGTCTATCGCGGCGACATCAGCTGGGATTTCCCCGCGCGGGCGCACTTCGGTTCGGGCAATCCCGATCTGAGCGCGACGAACCATCAACTGGGCCTCTTCGCGCAGGACGACTGGGCGGTCAGTTCGCGGCTGACGCTCAACCTCGGGCTCAGGTGGGACTACGAATCGGACATGCTGAACAACGGCTACGTCACGCCGGAGAACGTGCGGGCGGCGGCGGCCCCGTTCGTGGACCCGGCGCGCTATTTCACCGACGGCGACGATCGGCCGCCGTTCTACGACGCCTGGCAGGCACGCCTCGGGTTCTCGTACGACATCACCGGCAAGGGACGGACGATCGCGTTCGGCGGCTGGGGCCGTTACTTCGATCGCGTGTTGTACAACTCGACGCTGGATGAACGCTTCCGGTTGCAGTACGCGGTCCGCACGTTCCAGTTCTCACAGAGCGGCGGCATTCGCGACGGGGTGCAGACGATTCCGTGGGATCCGTCCTACCTGAGCGTGGCGGGGCTCGAGTCGATCGTCGCGCGCGGCCTCGCGCCGAATCCCGAAGTGTTCCTCATCGCCAACGACGCCGAACCGCCCGTGTCGGATCAGTGGTCCCTGGGCATGCGTCACAGCTTCGGGAGCATCGCGACATCGGTGACGTACACGGGCATGCGCAGCCGCAACCTGTTCACGTTCCTCTTCGGCACGCGCCGCCCCGACGGCACGTGCTGCCTGCCGGTGCCGGGATACTCGAACATCCTCATCTCGGATCCTGACGGACGCAAGGCCTGGTACGACGGCCTCTACGTCCAGCTCGATCGGCCGTACGGTGTAGGCGGCTCGAAGTACGGATACGGCGTCACCTACACGCTGGGAAAAGCCGAGCAGACCGGCGGCGATCTGTTCAGCCTGGACTTCCCGACGGCGGCCGCCTATCCGCGGTATCCGACCGGCAACGACGAGCGGCACCGGCTCGTGATGACCGGCATCGTCGGGCTGCCGCTTGGCTTCATCGCCAGCACGTTCATCACGCTCGGGTCCGGCACGCCCTACACGATCGACGACCAGTCGCTCGGCGGCGGCGTGAACCAGCGCCAGTTCCTGCGCAACGAGGGCCGTCCCGAGCAGTTCACGTTCATCATCCCGAACGCCTGGGCGTATCGCTCCGTGGATCTGCAAGTGGAGAAGGCCTTCCGGTTCGGAGGGCTCCAACAGATCTCGGTGATCTTCCAGGGCTTCAACATCTTCAGCTTCGACAACTTCTCGGGTTATCAGGGGTTCAAGCCGACGCTGCCGGCCACGAACCCGAACTTCGGCCGCCCGAGCAGTCTCATCGACACCGGCCGCCGGCTGCAGTTCGGGGTGAGGTACGGGTTCTGACGGAGTTCAAACAGGAGAGCAGGAGAACAGGAGAGGAGAACAGGAGAACGAAGACAGAGAAAGAACAAATACAAGAAACAAGGGAGTCCCACTCTCGAGGCGACATTGCCAATCCCAGCGGCTTTTCGAGTTCTGTTCGTTGTCTGCCTGTGCCTGACGCTGTCCGCGCCCGGCTGCGCGAGCTCGCGTGCCCTCCGCCGATCCGCGCGGCGGGGCCGCGGCTCAGCGGTCGATTCTCTCGAGTGCCGATGACGCGCTCCTCGAGGATCTGTCGAAGCGGTCGTTCATGTTCTTCTGGGAACAGGCGGACCCCGATACCGGGATCGTCCGCGATCGCGCCCGGACGAGCGGCGCGCCTGTCGAAGGCGTCTCGCGGGACGTCGGGAGCATCGCGGCGGTCGGCTTCGGCCTCACGGGGCTCTGCATCGCCGCCGAACGCGGGTGGGTGCCTCGGACCGCCGCGGTCAACCGGACGCGCGTCACGCTTCGGTTCTTCGCGGAGCGGATCGACAACCAGCGCGGCTGGTTCTACCACTTCATCACGCTCCGCACCGGGGCCCGCGAGTGGGCGAGCGAGCTGTCGTCGATTGACACGGCGCTGCTCCTCGCCGGCGTGTTGACGGTGCGCCAGTGCTTCTCCGGCGATGCGGAGATTCCGCGGCTCGCCGAGGCGATTTACCGCCGCGTCGATTTCACGTGGATGCTCGCCGGCGATCCGCTTCTGCTCTCGCACGGCTGGAAGCCGGAGTCCGGGTTCCTGGCGTCGCGCTGGGATCATTACTGCGAGTTGACGATCCTCTACCTGCTCGCCATCGGATCGCCCACGCATCCGATTCGCGCCGAGTCCTGGCGTGCCTGGCGGCGCCCGGTGATCACGTTCGACGCGTACTCCTACATCGGCGGACCGCCGCCGCTGTTCGTGCACCAGTACTCGCACGCCTGGGTGGATTTCCGCGGGTGGCGCGAGCGCGATCCGCCGCAGACCGACTGGTGGGAGAACTCGGTCGTGGCGACCCGCGCGCACAAGGCGTTCTGCCTGAAGCTTTCGAACGAGTTCCCCGGATACGCCGGGCACATCTGGGGCATCACGGCCTCGGACAGCCGGAAAGGGTACGTCGCGTGGGGCGGGCCCCCCCGCGAGAAGCAGATCGACGGGACCGTCGTGCCCTGCGCCGCTGCCGGCTCGCTGATGCTCGCGCCCGACATCACGTTGCCCGCGGTGCGCGAGATGCGCAGCCGGTTCGGCGATCGCATTTACGGACGGTACGGCTTCGCGGACGCGTTCCATCCGACCGACGGCTGGGTGAACCCCGACGTGATCGGCATCGACCTCGGCATCACGCTGCTGAGCGCCGAGAACCTGCGCACCGGCCGCGTGTGGGAGTGGTTCATGCGCAACGCGGAGATTCCCGCGGCGATGGAGCGCGCCGGACTGCAGCGCAGCGAACGGTAGGGGTCAGGTCATGAACATGACCGGCGTCGCCGAGAAGGTCCCGGTCCGCCAGGACGCCGGTCATGTTCATGACCTGACCCCCTGGCTGCGGCTGCTACTCGGGCTGGGCCTGGTCTTCGGTCTCTTTCAATGGTTGGGCGCCGCCCTCGCGAGCGATCGCGGCCAGGCAGGACTCGTCGTCGGCGGGCTGGTCGTCGCGGCGACCATCGCGGTCGAGCGGGTGCTCTTCGGTCAGCACCTGCGCCGCGCTCCCCTGGCGCTGGGCCTCGGCGGTCCTCAGCCGAAGGGCCTGGCCGCCGCCGCCGGCGCCGGCCTGATGCTGGTGTCGATCGTTCCCGCGTTCGCGTACGTGACCGGCGGGTCCGTCGCGCTCGTCCCCGGCTGGGCGTCTCTGATTCCGGGCCTCTTCGCGCAGGCGGGCATCGCGGAAGAAACCCTCTTTCGCGGCTACCTGTTCGGTCACCTGCGGCCAGGACGATCGTTCTGGCGAGCGGCGGCCGTCTCGATGCTGCCGTTTGTCGCCGTTCATCTGTTCCTGTTCTTCACGATGCCATGGCCGATCGCGACGGCCTCGTTGCTGCTGGCCGTCGTGATCTCCTTCCCGCTGGCGCACCTCTTCGAGCTGGGAGGCGGCACCATCTGGCCGCCGGCGTTGCTGCACTTCGTCGTGCAGGGGACTGTCAAGATCGTCGTGATGTCCGGTGATTCCGCGCCGCTGTTTCCGCTGGTCTGGATCGCGGCGAGCGCGATCCTGCCCATGCTCGTCCTGCTGATTGCGCGCCCGCCGGCGCTGAATGCATCGAGTTAAGAAACCGGAGAAAACTCTTTGACCTCCTGATCTCCTGCTCTACCGATCTCCTTCCTCGCGGCGAGGTACTGAAGCGTCGCGAACACCTCGACGGCCAGCGCCACCGCGATCACCAGCACGCGCGCGACTGGTGTGAGCTGGCCCCAGAACAGCAATAGAACCACGGCGCTGCCGGCCACCCACAGGCCGTCGACGATCGCGAAGGCCATCAGCGTCGAACGCTCGATCGTCCCGCGCCGGGTGGTCACGCCAAGCGCGCCGGCGTAGGCGAGGAGGCCCACCGCGAGCACGTCGAGCGGCAGGGGTGTGTCGAGGCCGAAAAACGTGTGCAGGGTCCCACGTGAAATCAGCATGCCGATGGCGCAGGCCGCGGTGGACAAGGCATTGAGTTGGAGAATGCGATGCGGTGTCATGCTGTCGCTCCTTTGAAAAACGTGTCTTCAAGGAGCATCGCGCGTCCTGCCGGCTCTCCGCAATTACCTCGGACGTAATGGCAGCTGCGCCAGCATGCGCGTAGCATGGCGTGATGAGGACTCGTGAAATTCAGGAGGGCGGTCCCGTAGGACAGCTGCTGCGCGGATGGCGGGCGGCGCGCGGGCTGAGCCAGCTCGATCTGGCGATGCGGTCCGGTTTTTCGAGCCGGCATGTCAGCTTCATCGAGACCGGCCGCACGCAGCCAAGCCGCCAGGCGCTGCTCGCGCTCGCCGAGACCCTCGAGGTGCCGCTGCGCGAGCGCAACCGGCTGCTCGAGGCAGGAGGCTACGCGCACGTCTACCGGCAGACGCCGCTGGCGGCCGACGAGATGGGGCACGTGCGCGGCGTCCTGCAGTTCATTCTCGACCGTCACGAGCCCTACGGGGCCGTGGTCCTCGACCGCTACTCACACCTGTTGATGGGAAACGCCGCGGCCACGCGCCTGCTGGGAGGACTGATCGATCCATCCTTCATGACGGGAACGCCGAACCTGCTGCGGATGGTGTTCCATCCGCTCGGTCTCCGGCGCTCCATCGTCAATTGGGACGAGGTGTCGCGGCACCTCCTCGGGCGAGCAGAGCGCGAGCTGACCCAGGCCGGCGACGATCCGGTTGCCGCGGATCTTCTGGCAGAGCTGCGCGGCTATGCTGGCGGCGCGCCGCGCCATCCGCCGGCGGAAATCGGGCCCGCCGATCTCCTCCTTCCCGTTCACATCAGGCAGGGCGATCTCGACGTTCGATTCTTCAGCACCATCATGACGCTCGGGACGCCACAGGACGTGACGCTGCAGGAGCTGAGGGTGGAGACGTTCTTTCCGGCCGATGCGGAGACGGAAGCCCGCCTCCGCAGTCGTCCGGCCCTTATTTGACCTCGAAGTCCTTGCTGCCCGCCGCGGCGCCGTTCAGCGTCACCGCCACGGCGTACTTGCCGGCCGGCCAGCCGTCGGGCTTGGAGATGTGGAACTCGGTCCGCGCCTTGCCGGTTGGCGCGATGTTCTCGTTCGACTCCTTCACGACCTGGCCGTCCTGGTAGGTCCACTTCGCCGCGAGCGACGCCTGCGAGGCGCTTCCATCGGTCTCGACCGAGAGATAGATCGTGTCGGTTGGCCGGAAGTCCGTCGTCTTGTCGGCGATGCCTTTGTCCGCCGCGAGCGAGCGCCCGAGATCGAGCTGGGTCACGCGCACGACGCCCGCCGCGGCCGGCTCGTTCGCCGCCTTCTTGCAGCCCGCCGTCATCGCCGCCACGCACACGAGGAGCGGCAGAATCCGCATCAGTCTATTCATGCTCTTCATCGTCCTTGGTCTCTTTCCTGCGCTAAGCTTTTGCCGGGATCTTCAAGGTCTGACCCGGATAGATGAGGTCGGGATTCTTGATGATGTCGCGGTTGGCCTCGTAGATTCGGTTCCACGCGTTCCCATCGCCATACTCCCGCTTGGCGATCTTGGAGAGGCTGTCGCCTGCCACAACTGTGTACGTTTTCCCCACTGTTGCGCCTGAGGTTCCAGCTGGGCCGGGAACCGGGTGCGCGGGGGCGGGCGCGGTCGAGGAACTGCCTCCCTGCACGTTTGAGAAGTCCGCCTTCGGCGTGGACTTAGCGGGATTCTTGTCGTCGTCCTTACGGTCGAAAATGCCCATCGTTACGTCCCTTCTTGACGGCGGCAATCGTCGCCGCCCTCCAAGTCACAGCAGGAAGCGTGCCCCGGAACTGGCGACGGAAATCTATTGCCGACCTCGATTCGGGCGGCGGAACAGGTCGTGGGGCTTTCTACGGTGGGACGTTTTCGGGAGTGCGCGATTGACTACGGCGTCACATCGATTCCGTGTGAGCCTGCGGTAGAGCCGGTCCATCCGGCGCGCGGTCCTTCATGGTCTCACCCGAATGCGCGGATCGTGCTCAGGAAGCTCGTGACTGAATCGAGGAAGCGCTCGACGTTGTGGATCACCGCGATCATGTCATCGATCTGCTTGATCGTCCCCTTGATTTCGAGGTTGACGGACCGGAGCTGTTCCGCCGCGTCACGGAAGCTCTGGGTGTTCTCGTGGAACACCTGGCGGCTGAGGACCAGCTGGCGTGCGTCCAGCAGCTGGCGGAGATCCTGGAGCCGCATCATGTCGGGATCGCCGGGCTTCAGGCTGCCGACGGCGACATCGATCTCCGTGAGCACGTCGCCAATCATGCGAATGACTTCGAGCTGAGTCATCGGGCCCTTTCCTGCAGATCGCTCAGGCGCTTGACGCCTTGCCCGAGCCGGGCCGCCGCGCTGGCGAACACTTCCATGGCATCGACGAACGAGGCGAAGTCGGTGATGAGAGGCCGCGGGGTCCGCGCGAACTTCTCGAGCGCCAGGTTGGCCTCTTTCATGGCGTCGAGGCCGGCCGAAGGCCTGGCGGTCTGGAAAGCCTCCCACTGATCTTCGGTGTCGGAGATGACGTCGGCGAGCCGGCGCAGGGTGGCGGCCGTCGATCCCTTCGCGGACTCCGTGTTGTAGGCGACGGCCGCGTCGGCCCGGCGTTTGGACAACGCGTTACGCTTGCGCTCGTACCCCACCTCCGCATCGACACGAATCGCATCGATGAGCGCGTTGACAGGTCCCGCCCCCGTTGCCGCGGCCTTCTTCAGCGCGTCTTCGAGCTTTTGTTCGACGATCGCCTTCAGCACGTCGCCGATGACCGGAAAGACCGTGGTCGCCGCCTTCTTGAAGCCGGCATCGTCGGCGCCGGTCAGGCCGTTGATCTCGCCGGACAGGTTCGACATCGCGGTGCCAAGATCGGTGGCCTTGCCTTTGATGGTTTCAGGTGCGTCGCTCGTCGCGAGCCGGTATAGCAACTCCGTGTAGTTGGCGAGCTGGTCGAGCGCGTCGAGGCGCACCGCGATGGCCTCGGCGCCAAAGACCTGCACTTCCTCGATCTTGATCAGCAGGATGGGCGCACGGCTGGCGACCTGATCGTTGATGTAGTGATCCCGCTCGGTCTTGTTGAGCGCCAGCAGATACGCCTTCGTGCTCTCGATGACCACCGCGCTGGCGTCGCGGAATTTCATCACCGGCGCCTTGTAGGCGGACGGGCGGGCGCAGGCGGCACTGAGCGCGATCGCGATCGTGACGATCGCAAGCCGCGGGATTTGCCGTGTTGCGTTGTGCCGCATGTTGATCGTCCCCGTCCCGTTTCGGTACGCTAAAAGCCCGATTCCACAAGTCACTAATTGACAGCTCGCGCAGCCGTCATGGCTTTGCGGGCGCCTCCGCCTGTGGGGCCGGTCCCTGCGGCCGGCCGGGCGACGCGGGAATCGGTATCTGTTTCGGAGACTTGGGCGTTTCCTCGGGAGCCTTTCCAGCCGACCTGACCGACATGAACCGGTTCAGGGTATCGAACCAGAACGGCGCACCGAGCGACGCGGCGCCGGCGGTGAGCAGCAGCCCGAGCGTTTTCAGCAGGAACCACGAGAACCCGCTTCGCGGGCCATCCGGATCCGGCCAGCCCAGTGGAATGCCGACGGAATTCAGTTCCTGGATCCGGTCCTGCAGCAACTGCGCACGCGCGCTGGTGTCCGTCACGCGGTCCGCCGCCGCGCGGTCCGCCGCCACGCGGTCTGCCGCCACGCGGTCTGCCGGTCCTGGACTGACCGGCGTTCCCGCGGCGGGCGTCGAGCTCACGACGATAGTGGCCGGCTGCTGGACCATCTGCTCGGCCTGCGCGACGATGGCCGCGCGAAGCGCCGAGTCGCGCGCGAACCGCTGCGCGATCAGGACGGAGTCCACGTTCAAGGCGACCGTCAGCGCCACCGCGATCCCGATCGTCCAGGCCTGCGTCCGCCGCCTGTACCAGCCGGAGACCCGCTCCATCGAGTTGTTGAACCAGATCTCGATGTGCTGCTGCATCTGGCTGAACACGGTGTCGAGCTTCTCGATGTCGAGCACGCCCTCGAGGCGCAACGCCCGGCCGGCGTGGCTCGACCGATCGGCTTCATCGACCAGCAAGCGCAGCACCTGCTTGAGACCGGCGCCGGCCGGCGAGGCCGCAATCGCCTCACGAAGCTCCTGCGCGGTCGACGCGCGCGCGCCGGCATCACCCGGAAGCACGAGATCAGTCAGCGCCAGCGCGAACGTGCGCGACGGGATGTACGAGGGCTTCTGCCCTTGCTTGTAGAGGCACTGGATGAGCGGATGGTTGTAGAACTTCTTCGCCCATTCGCTGCTCTCCGGGTTCGGCCCGTCGAGGAGGTTCCGGATCCCGTCACTCAGGTTGTTCGCGCGCCAGGCGAAGAACGACGCGAGCGCCTCATTGGCAGCCGTGCAGATGAGGCTGACCATCAAGTACACGAAGATCATCCCGATGCCGATGTCCAGCACGCTCGAGCCAAGCACGTGAGCCTCCCGGATGAATCGCGTTGCGCGCCGGCGCAGTGCATTGGCCGGGCGCAAGGAAAAAAAGGACCGTCCGCGATGACGTGAGGATGCGCGCCATTGTGCAAGCCTGCACGAGCGCCGTCAACTGCGATCTGCGGAAACGGCGCAGGGTATCTTTGACCCTCGCATTTCCCGCTCAGGAGCGGAGCGACTTTACCGGAGGCACTCCGGCATCGATCCGCAGGTTTTCACCGCTCGCATCCTGTCGGGGACTTCGCCGGTGACCCTCAGCCTGTCCGCCAGGAGATCGGCCGTTTCGGGGATATCCGTGTAACGGAGCACTCCAAGGTAATGAGGGCCCTGAAGGTGGGAGGGCGGCGGCGAGTGCAGGATCACGCGCTGCGCTTTTCCGTCGAGCAGCGCGGCGTACATCCCGTTCACGCCGTCTTCGCCTTTGCCGGCGATCGTGATCCTGGCCGGATCGACCGTCGGGAGCGATCGGAGGAGATCCAGCGATCGCAGGACCTCGTACACCTGCATCGACTCGAGGGTCGTGCCCGCCACCATCGCCTGGCGCTTCATATGATGAAGGAGGTCGTCGTCGGTGAAGCTGCGGAGGTTCTGCTCCAGCGCGCGGCTTCCTCGATCGAGCGTTTCGACGATCAGGACGGCGCGGTCCCCCCACTGATTGCGCTCCAGCGGCTGCTCGTTGCCCCAGACCGGAATCCCCTTGCGGTGGTCCACGAGCAGGACGGCGGGCAGCTTCACTCCCGATGCGGAGCCGGCCGGAAGAGAGTACGTCGCTTTCACGCGAAGTCCTTCGAAGGAGGTGAAGCTGACTTTCTGAATCGTCCGGCCTTGCACCGTGGCTTCCGGGCCCCACTCCGGTTGGAGCGGGGCGGGTTGCGCGGGGAAATACCGGAACACCTCGCCGCGGAGCGCAGTCGTCAGTTCCTCGATCCGGCGCTGCCGTGCGGGCGCCGCTACGGCCGGCCGGGGCGCCGTGCGCGCCGGGATCAGCTCCTCGTCGATTCGGGTCAGGCGCTCGTCAATCGGCAGGCCGTTCCGGAAGCAGATCAATTGGTCGGGCGGCGGTTCGTCCACCGGCCCTTCGCTCGTCACGGGCTTGTCGATTCCGAGAAACTCTTTGACGAAGAACGAGTAGACCGGCAGACGGATCGCCTCGGTATCGGTGTGCCCTCCGGGCGTAACGGCCGTCCGCAGCGCGCCGCTCGCGTCATACAGACGGTAGACCTCTCCCATCTTGGCGACCATCTCGTTGAACGCGTCCATCGGGAACCCGCGGTCGGCGTCGGCGTTGGCGAGCAGCTGCGCCCGCGGCGCGATCAGCGCGCCGACCTCCGAGTAGAGCAACCCGTGGCTGTTGACCGGGTATTGGCAATCGCAGTGCGCCATCGAGAGCCGCTGGTTGACCCATCCCCTGGTCGAGAGCGTTCCCGATACCGGCGCCGAGGCCTTGATCCGATCGTCGAGGGCCGCCAGGAAGAAGGTCGTCATGCCGCCGCCCGATCGTCCCGTCGCGCCGATGCGCAGGCGATCGAGATCCGGCCGCGCCGCAAGGTAGTCCACCGCGCGTTTGGCGTTGAGCAGCTCGACGGCGAGCGGAGAAAACCCGCGGCTGTACCAGTGGAACCAGGCGCGGGAGTACACGCCGTGATGGGTGAACTCCACCTCGCCCATCTCGATGTTGTCCATCACGAGGGCCGCGATGCCGTTTGCGGCAAACCACGCGCCGTGGCGCGCGAACAGGTGCTTGCTCGCGTGGCCGCATTGATAGAGCACCACGGGGAACGGCCGGGTCCCGGACCGGGGTAGATAAAGGTTGGCGGTGAGAAAGACCCTGGGCGCGGTCTCGAGCACCAGATTCTCGATCGTATAGGCAGGATGCTGCTCGCGGTGCGTAACCGTTGCGGGGGGCGGTCCATCGGGCCAGCGCATGTCGTGCCAGAGCATCCTGGTGAGCGCACCTCTCGCCTGCTGCTTCCGGCGCTCCCACTGCTCGACGGTTGTGATCGAGTTGAAGAGCTGCTCGTGCCGGCGGCCGATGACCAGCTCGAAATGGGCTTGAAGCGCTTCGAGCTCCTTGTTCCGCGGAGGAGCATTCTGAGCGGTTGCGCCCGAGGGTGCATTCATCAGGCACAGGGCGGCCACAACCCATCGAGAGATATTCATCTGTGTTCGCACGTCCCCAGCAGGAGATCAGGAGATCAGGAGTTCTTGTTTTTTGTTTTTCAAAAATGAATTTTCTTATCTCTTGATCTCCTAATCTCCTGATCTCCTGTTTAGAACTCCAGCCGCAACCCGAATTGCCACTGGCGCATCACGGCCAGCTGGAAGATGTTGGTGATCCGGCCGGCTGTGCCCGGGCAGTCCACGCAGGCATTCGGATTGGCGAGGTTCACCGTGTTGGCGAGGTTGAACGCCTCGGCCCGGAACTGCGCGCGCAGTCCGTCGGTCACCACGAAGTTCTTGGACAGCGAGAGGTCCCACTGCGAGAACGAGGGACCGATCAGCTCGTTGCGCCCCACGTTTCCGAACACCCCGCGCTGCGGACGGCCCCAGGGGCCGAGCACCTGCCCGTTGGCCGTCAGCGGCGTCACGCGTCCGTCCGCCCCCAGCGGCGTCGTGATGAACCACGCCTCGGCGGTCTGCTTGTCAGGCTTCCACTCGCCCACCAGGTCCGGCCGGCACCAGCCCGTGTCGCGGTCGGCGTTGCAGTCGCGGTAGCTCGGGGTGAACGGCAATCCGCTCTGCCAAGTGTAGACGGTGCTCGCCTGCCAGCCGCCGACGACCGCGCCGAGAACCCCGCCAGCGTCGTTCAGGTACCTGCGGCCCTTGCCGAACGGCAGCTCCCACACGGCGTTCAATCCGTACACGTGGGTTCGATGGTTGTCGTTCGGGCCATAGGCCAGGTCCGCGTCGATGTTGTAGTACGTATTCGTGAAATTGCGGGCCCGCGAAAACGTGTAGTGACCGAGCAGTGAATAACCGCCCGAGAAGCGCTTCTCGGCCTTGAGCTGCATCGCGTGGTAGTTGTTGCTGGCGTCGCTGCCGTAGTAGCGGAAGTTCTGGCTCCAGCCGAACTTGTTGAAGAACGGCTTGCGCTGGTTCGTGGTCAGCGTGCCGAATCCTTCGATCGTGGCCTGGTTGAAATCGTAGTCGCCGCCGAAGCCGGCAAACACGTGCGTGCCCTTGTTGCCGATGTAGGCGGCTTCCACCGCCATGTCGTTGCGCAGCTGGTGCTGTACCGTCAGGTTCCAGGCGTCGGTCGTCGGCAGGCGCAGCTTCTTCGGCAGGATGAACGCGGTCACGCCGTTCGGCAGCATCGGGTGCCCGTTCGGCCCGAGCGGCTGGTTGTTGAGGATCGTGCCGGGATCCAGCGCCGGCGGCCCCTGCGCGAGGTTGAAGACCGCGTCGAAGTTGCGGGGCGGCTGCAGCGACTGAATGGCCAGCACCGGCAGGTTCTGCGTCACGTTGTGGCCGAACACCGAGCCGAAAATGCCGATGTCGTAGCCGCGGCCGTAGCCCATGCGCACCACGGTATTGTCGGCAACCCGATACGCGATGCCGAGGCGCGGCGCGAGGGTGTTGAACGTGCCCTTGACGTTGAGGTCGAGGCCGACTCCCCGGCTGCCGGCCACCAGGACTTCACCGGTCTCGACATCGACGAAGCCCCCCTTGCCCGCGCCGGTCACGGTCTGCGGGCGGTAGATCTCCCAGCGCAGTCCATAGTTGACCGTCAGCTTCCGCGTCGCCTTCCACTGATCCTGTCCGTAGAAGAACCATCGATTCTGACGTTCCTCCGCGTCCGTGACGCTGCTGATGTAGCGCTCGAAGACGCTCACGTCGCCGAGCAGGAACGACGCCAGCGCGGAGCCGCCGCCGGTCGGTCCCTGCGTGCGGGCCGCGTTGAACTGCAGCTCGCCGGCGCGGTGCCGGTCGCTCGGAATACGCAGGTTCATCGCGTGACGGATGTCGGCGCCGAACTTGATGGTGTGGCTGCCCTGCAGCTTCGTCCAGTTGTTGACGAACTGGAACTGCCGCTCGTTCTGGCGCAGCGGGCAGTTGCAGCGCGCGAACTGCAGCGCGTAGCCGAAGTTGAACTGGTTGCCGGTGTTGCCGCCGGGCCCGTAGCCGTTCAACAGAAACGCCGGCATCCCCCGGCTGAAGTCGTCGATGTTCAATCCGGGAATGCCCGCATCGGTCGCCGGGTTGATATTACCGCCTCCCGGATCCACGTTCACGCGGTAGCGGAACCAGCCGAACCGGAAGTCGGTCAAGAGGGTCGAACTGATGGCATGATCGAAACCGGCCGCGATGCTCTGGTTGCGGGTCCGCGACACGCCGGCAAACGGCGCCACCTCGTCGAAGCCGCGCCCGCCGACGGTCTCGCCGAATATCCCCGGCGAGTCCATGCGGTAGTCGGCCAGGCTGTAGCGGCCGAACACGTGCGTCTTCCCACTGAGGTAATAGTCCCACCGCGTGTTCGCGAGATCCTCGTTGAACCTGATCGTGCCGGACCCGACGTAGTTGGGCTGATCGCGCAGCGTGCCCTCGATGTTCGGCAGCGGGATTTGCTTCAGCAGGTTCTGCGCCTGCGCGGACAGCCGCCCGGCCGGAATCCGGTTGCCCTCGAACACCCGCCGGTCCGCGAGCGTGGCCGCGCCGCTCGGGTCGAAGATATCGACCCCCAGCCCGCTCAGGTCACCCTGTCGTTCGGCCGCCGACGGCACGCGCAGCAAAGCGGACCCGCCCGTGTTGCGCCGCGTCCCCTGATAGTCGCCAAAGAAGAAGATCTTGTTCCTGGCAAACGGTCCGCCGAGCGCGGCGCCGAACTGGTTCCACTGGGTGACCGGAATGAAGCGATCCGTGCCGGTGATTCTCTGAAACTGCGTGAACGGGTTGCGCGCGTTGAAGACGTCGTTGCGCAGGAAGTGGGACAGGGCGCCGTGGAACACGTTCGTGCCCGACTTCGTCTGCGCGCTGATCACCCCTGCGGTCGCCCCGAACTCGGCGTCGTAGTTGGCGGTCGTGACCTTCGCCTCGGTGACCGACTCGAGGGTCGGGTTCACGACGATGAGGCCGAGCAGGGCATCGTGGTTGTCGGTCCCGTCGAGCAGATGCGCCAATCCGGCGAAGCTCTGCCCGTTCACGACCTTGCGATACGACCCCTGGGGGTCCTCGCTCGACGCCGTCTGCGACGTCGTCGCCTGAACGCCCGGCGTCAGCAACTCGAACGCGGTGAAGCGACGGTTCAGGATGGGCAGGCTCGCGACCGACTTCTCGCTGAACGTCGTCGCGACATCGCTGCGCTCGGTCTTCAGCAGGGGAGTCCCGGCGCTCACTTCGACGGTCTCGCTCACTTGACCGACTTGTAACTTCACGTCCAGGTTCGTTTCCGCGTCGACTGACACGCTCACGTCCTGCGAGTGCGCGCGAAACCCCTCCGCTTCGACACGGACCTGGTAGCGGCCGGCGAGCAGAAACCTCTGGGTGAAGAAGCCTGATTCATTGGTGGTAGCGGTGAAGCTGACGGCCCGGCTCGTGTCGGTAATGATCACCTTCGCGTGCGGAAGGCCCGCCCCGGTCTCGTCAACGACTGTCCCGACGATGTTGCCGTAGACGGCCTGGCCGGCGACCGCGACGGGGATCAGGAGCGTGAACAGGAAAAGACCAACCAGCGCCACGGCCTTTCGCATTGCGGACCCCCTCTGCTGATATTCCTTCCCCGGGATTTCCGACGCGTGCGTCCGAACGGGATCGTTATACACCCGTGCGGGCAGGCTGTGGCGGGATTGTGATGACGGCCTCCCTGATCTCCTGATCTCCTTGTCTCCTGATCGCCTGTTTAGAAACTGACCCGCACCGCAAGCTGCACCTGGCGTGGCGGCGCCGCCTGCTCGAAGAGCCCGAACGTCACGCGGCCCTCCGCGTCCCGCTGCGGCTCGCCCGGAAACGCCCCTCGTCCGAAGATGTTGTTCACCTCGCTGAAGTTCGTCCTGTCGAAGAGGTTGAAGGCCTCGACCAGGGCGACGAGTGACGCGCCGGCGGGCAGCGCGAACCGCTTGCTCAGGCGCGCGTCCACGCTGACCTGCTTCGGCATCGTCTCGCCGTGGCGTCCCACACTGCTGCGAGGATCACTCGGATTGCGCCGCGCCCGGTCCGGAGGAAACGCGCCGCCGTCGCCGTCGCCGTTGAGGTCGGCCCCCGCCAGCGCTGTGAACGGCCGGCCGGATGCGGCGGTGACGATGGTGGACAGCTGGATGCCGAGCGGGAACTGATAGACACCGGACAACACGAACCGATGGCGCTGGTCGTGGCTCGCCGGTCCGCGCTCCCGACCGGGGTCGAACCCGAGAGGCAGACCGGTGGGATCCTCCGGGTTCCGGCCGAGACCGTTGTCCTCCGGCAGGAACGCGACCTGGAAGTCGGTCGACGTGTCCTCGGCTTTGGAGAGCGTGTACGAGACGAGGAACTCGTGGTTGTGACTGAAGCGCTTGCCCAGCGCGATCGTCAGGCCCTTGTACCAGGTTTCGCCGAACGACGTCTGCTGGAGGACGGAGGCGGACGTGCCGGCCCGGGCCTCGATGTCGTTGGGACGCCGTCCCGGGCCGAGTGACGGCACGATGGGGTTGTAATCGATGGTGCCCTGCTGATGGTGGCCCCGGACCCGGATGAAGTTCGCCGACAGAACGATGTCCCGTCCGAGCGCGCGATCGAATCCGGCCGCGACGTGCTCCGCGTACGGCGTCTCGAGACCCGGATCGGTCACAACTTCGATGCTGGGGAACGGCGTGGAAGGCTCGGGCAGACGATGGCCTGGTGAGCTCCACGCGGCGATCGAGCCGGGAAGACGTACGGCGAGCGTGCGCACGCCGGCGCTCCCGTCGATCGCTCGCACGACGCCGACGTTCCCCGTGATCTGATGGTCGTAGTAGTGCCCGTACGCCGCGTGGACGGAGGTCGTGCCGCTGCCTGTCGGATCGACGGCCACGGCCAGCCGCGGAGCGATGTCGTTGCTGTCCTGCGGCCAGCTGTACTTCAAGCGGGTTCCACCCACATTCGAAACGTCGATCGGCACGGCCGGCCAGAACTGCTTCTGGTAGCGGAGGCCCGGCTTGATCGTCACGTGCCTGCCGGCCTTCCACTCGTCCTGCAGGAACAACGAGAGATCGCTGTACTTGTAAGGTCCGTTCGGATTGCCGTAGCCCTGGATGTAGGCGGCCGGCAGCCCCCGTTCGAGAGCCTGCACGGCCGAGATTGGCTCGGCGAGCCCGAGCGCGGCAGTGGCGGGCAGGGCCGCGAAGATGTAGCGCCCGCCGAGATGCAGCGGCAGCGCGAACCGCGGATTACGGATGTAGTTGAACTCGAGTGCCCGCCTTGACTGAATGGCTCCCGGCGAGGAGCGACAGCGTCTCCGTGAACTGGTAGCGATCGTTCATGCGCAGCTGCGGCGTGAAGCGTTGGCGGCCGACGCTCGCGACGCCGGGCAGCTCGAGGGTGGGGCCTCCCTCGAGATGGCTGTCGCACGCGCCCTGGCAGTTGGGATCGAGCGATTGGACTTTCGAGTCCTGCCGTGGCGAACTGGACGCGGGCCTCGTTCACCCACTTCCGCGAGAACACGTTGACCTGCGACGCCGAGAGCGACAGGTCCTTCCGAAGCTGCACGGCCCCGCGGCTGCGGGCGACAAGACCGCCGAACGGCTCGATATTCTCGTTGGTGGTATCGGAGAAGTTGGTCCGGCTCACGAACGTGCTGGTGGGCGTGAACTGGTGATCCAGCTTGCCGAGCACGTCGGTCGTGCGGATGCCGTACGGCACGTTGCCCAACTCCACCGGAAAGCCGTTCGCTCCCAGCACGGACGCTGCGTGCGGATCGATATTGACGAAGTTGTTGGCTTCGACGCGTGCCTTCTCGAAAGACAGGAAGAAGAATGTCTTGTCCTTCCGCACCGGACCGCCGAGCACCCCGCCCCATTGCACCTGGCTGAACGGCGCCTTCTTCCGCTCGATGCGGTTGCCGAAGCGATCGAATTTCTCGAAGTGGTCTTTGGCGTTCAGCGCCTCGTCCCGGTAGTAGGCGAACACCGTCCCGCGCCGCTCGTTGGTGCCGCTCTTCGTCACGATGTTCACGACGCCGCCCGACGCGCTGCCGAACTCGGCCGAGTACGAATTCGTGAGGACCTGAAACTCCCGGATCGCTTCCTGACTGAACGTCGCGCGCACCGAGCCCGCGGCCACGTCGTTGTTGTCCAGCCCGTCCACCATGATGTTGTTCGAGCGGGCGCGCTGACCGCCGAACGACAGGCCGCTGGTCGAGGTCGCGCCCTGCTGCGGAGTGCGATCGGTGGTGACGCCCGGCGTGATTACGGAGAAGCCGATGAAGTTGCGGCCGTTGATCGGCAGGCTCTCGATCTGCCGGCGTCCGACGACGGAAGAGACCGCCGTCTGGCCCGGGTCCACCACCGGAGCATCACCGGTCACCGTGACCGAGTCCTGCAGGCCCGCGATCTTCATCGTGATGTCGAGCACCGCGGACTGGCCGAGCAGCAGCGCGATCCCGCCGCGGATCTGGCTGGCGAATCCGGACCGTTCGACGGTGAGGTGATAGACGCCCGGCGAGAGGGCCGGGGCCCTGAACCGGCCGCGCTCGTCGGTCACGATCGTGCGCGCGACGTTCGTGTCGGTGTTGACGACGGTGACTTCGGCGCCGGGAAGCCCCGTCCCGGATTCGTCCTTGACGTGCCCTTCGAGATCGGCGCCCGTCAGCCGGGCCTGCGATCGGCCCATGGCGGGGAACAACAGCAGCAGGAGCAGGCACCACAACGCCATCGCTATCTGCGGACCGGTCGCGCGGCTTCGCGCGTCTTGCTCTAGTCGGGGCGCCGCTCGTTGAGGTGCCTGGCTCCCCAGCAGGCGCTCCAGGTTCTCGGGGTTGAAGAACGTCTCGCGCGGGATCATGCCCTGGCGCGCCATGAAGAACTGCCTCGTCTCCTCTGGCTTGTCTCGGATCGCGGCCCGGATCCGGAGCACCTCGTCGCGCGCGGGCTTGAACCGCGCCGCGTCGAGGTTGTCGCGGAAGTCGTCCGCCGACGCCTCGTCCCGGCGGCGCTGATAATCGCCCAGCGCGTCATCGAGCGGCCGGCGTCCCGACAGACCATCGTCGAGTGCCTCGACGAGCAGATCGGCATCGCGAAGGGCATCGCACATGCCGAGCGCGAGCATCGGATCCTTGTGACAGCCGGCATCGCCAACGAGCGCCCACCCGGGACCGTACGGCTTCCGGAAAAAATTGGCCAGGTCCGCGGCGCCCTTGAACGGCTCCTCCCGTCTGCCGGCTCGTAAGCGGCCGGACAGCGCCGGGATCCCGTCCACCGCGGCCATGAAGTGTCCTTCGATGTCCGCGCGGACCGCCGAAAAGCACTCCATCGGCCAGCCGGCGAAGACGGCGATCAGCGAGTCGTTGGTGGGAAAGGCGAACACGGCCGTGCCGGGCCGGAAGTACATCTCGATGCCGTTATCGCCCACACCGCTCCAGTACCGAAAGTACCAGCAGGTGAGCGGCGGGACGAGGTTGTACTTCGCGGCGCCGACAAGCCGCGCCAGCCGCGAGTGCCTGCCGTCTGCGCCGACGACGATGGTTGCGGATTCCGCGTTCGGAGCGCCTCCGCTCCGCGCGCGGCCGCGGATGCCCGTGATCCGATCGCGGTCCGTTGTGAATCCCTCCACGGCATAGCCGGTCCGTATCTCGACGCCCGCTTCCGACGCGGCATCAATCATCGCCATGTCGAAGACCGAACGCCGCGGCCCGTAGCCGAGGGCAACGCCGCCGGCGACGAGGTTGGTGCCGACGAGCGGGAAGTCTCCCAGGTCCATGGTGGACGTCGCGACCGGCGGGCATCCCGTGGCGGCGATGCGGTCGAGGAGACCCCAGCGAGCCAGGCGTCCTGGCCCATGGCGGTGGATGAAGTGTCCGTGCGGAACGTCGCTCGGAAACGTGGCGCGGTCCACGAGAAGGACTTTGTAACCCTTCCGCCCCAGGAGCATCGCGGCCGGCGCACCCGCGCAGCGCGCTCCGATGACAATCACGTCGTACATGTTTTTCACCTCGTAGTAGAATCGGGCCCTTCGACGCCCGTGGCCGGGGCTGGGACCACCGTCCCCGGGCCGGCGCGCCCCGGACAGCCCCGCGCTGACGGGAGAATCGCGCTGAACGCTGTCAAGTCGCCAGACCAAGTCGCTGCCGAATTCCTGTCGAATTTCCGTTCGACCTAGTCGCATGGCATTGCGCAAGACGCTCTCGCTGAAGCACGCCCCGGCAGACCGGTTTCTGCGTCTGGGCGATCGACTCGAGGCCACCAGTCGGCGCCGGCTCTGGGGCCGCGAGCGGGAGCTCGCGCTGTTCCAATCCGCCCTGAGCGATCGCTCGGCGCCGTTCTCGGTGCTGTACGTCTATGGGCTGGGCGGTGTCGGGAAGTCGGCGCTGCTCGGTGAATGCGCGAGGGAGGCGGCGCGCGCGGGGATGCTGACCGTGCGCCTGGACGGACGGAGCATCGAAGCCTCGCCCGGGGGGTTCGTTCACGCGCTGGCCGACGCGCTCGGCCTCGGCGATCCCGATGCGGCGCTCGAACGGCTGAGCAACGAGCCGGCCATCGTCCTCACGATCGACTCGTATGATTCGCTGACCGCGCTGGACCCCTGGCTGCGCGAGTCGTTTCTTCCGCGCCTCCCGTCCCGTGGCGTCGTCGTCATCGCGGGACGCAAGCCGCCGCCGGTGGACTGGACGTCCGATCCCGCGCTGGGGACCATCTTCCGTGCTCTCCCCTTGAAGAACCTGCCCGACATCGAGAGCCGGGCTCTGCTATCCGAGCGTGGGGTGCCGGCGGATCAGCACGCCGCCGTGCTGCAGTTCACCCACGGCCATCCGCTGGCGCTCGTGCTGGTGGCGGATGTCATCGCGAGCGCCGGCGCCGGTGCGGTGTTCAACCCCGAGAACGCCCCGGACGTCGTCCGCGAGCTTCTCGTCCGGCTGATCGCATCGGTACCGACCCCGCGACATCGCAAGGCGCTCGAGACGTGCGCCCGCGTGCGTGTGACGACCGAAGCGCTGCTCGGCGCCGTCATCGACGGCGATCCGCACGAGCTGTTCGAGTGGCTGTGCGGGCTCTCTTTCATCGAGCACGGCGCAGAAGGACTGTTTCCGCACGACCTGGCGCGCGAAGTGCTCGACGCTGATTTCCGATGGCGGGATCCCGACGGCTCCCTGGAATTGCACCGGCGGGTCTGGCGGCATCTTCGTCAGAAGCTCTTGTCCACGACGGGCCGGGCCCGGCAGCGGGCGTTCTTCGACAAGCTGTATCTCCATCGAGCCAGCGCGACGGGCGGGCAGTATCACGACTACGCGACCCTCGGGACCGTCTACGCCCAGGCCGTGGCCGCGCGCGATCGCGACGTCATCACCGACGCGGTGCGCCGCCACGAGGGGGACGAGTCCGCTCGAATCGCGGCGCACTGGCTCGATCGACAGCCGCAGGCGTTTCGCGTCGCGCGCGGCCCGAGCGACGAGCTGCTGGGATTTGTCGCGACCGTCACACTTCGGGACCCCTCGGCGCCGGATGCGGAGACCGATCCCGCGGTCCGCGCGGCGTGGGCCTTCGCCCACCGCCGCGGCCGCCTGCGCGAGGGCGAAGAGATGGTCCATTACCGGTTTCACATCTCGTGCGATCGGTATCAGGAAATGTCGCCGATCTTCAACTTGCTCTCGATGCGGGCGACGTTCGCGCCGCTCGAGCACACCCGGCTCGCGTGGAGCTTCGTGGCGTTCTCCGATCCGGAGCGGTGGGCGCCGATGATGCGGTATGTCAACTTCGAGCGCGCCGACGAGGCCGCGTTCAGCGTCGGCGGCCGCGTCTACGCGGTATTCGCGCACGATTGGCGGGTCGAGCCGTTCGACGCGTGGTGGGAGCAGCTCGGCGAGCGCTCGATGTTGACCGAACCCATCGGGGAAGAAGTCCCCGGTCCTCAATCGGCGCCGGGCGTCGTGCTGTCGGAGTCGGAGTTCACGACGTGCGTGCGCCAGGCGCTGCGGGACTGCACGCGGCCGGCCGCGCTCGCGGGCAATCCGCTGATTCAGTCGCGGCTCGTCTCGAATGCCGGCGCGAACGGCGATGGCGCCGGCCGGTTACAGGGTCTGCTCCGCGAGGCGCTCGACACGCTCAGTCAGTCGCCGCGGGACGAGAAGTTCCACCGCGCCCTTCTCTATACATACTTCCAGCCGGCGATCACCCAGGAAGGCGCGGCGGAGCGCCTCGGGCTGCCGTTCAGCACCTACCGCTACCATCTCGCCCGCGGCACGGAACGGATTGTCGAGTGGCTCTGGGAGCGCGAGCTCGCCCCTCGACTTCGCTCGGGACGACCCTGAGCGAGCGGAGCGAGTCGAAGGGTCGCCGGGGGGCGGTGAATCATGGACGGGTTTGTTCGGGACATCACGCAGACGTTCCGCCTTCTGTCGAGCCACCGTGGCTTCACTGGTGCGGTCCTCATCACGATCGCTCTTGGCGTCGGTGGGACTGCGGCAGTCTTCTCGGTCGTCTACGGAGTGCTGCTGCGGCCGTTGCCCTACCCGGACCCAGGGCGGCTCGTGCGCATGTGGGAAGTGCATCCAGGCGGCCAGGCCCGGATCCCCGGTTCTCAACTGAGCGGTCCGACTTACCGGGCCTGGTCGCGGTCTTCGGAAAGTCTGCAGGATATCGGCGCCTTTCGTGGCAGCGATTACACCGTGACTTCCTGGGGCGCGGCCCAGAGACTTCGCGGCACGAGGGTCACCCCGTCCGTGTTCGGGCTGCTGCGTGTGTCGCCCGCAGCCGGCCGTTTCTTCAGTGAAGCGGACGCCGAGGAGGCAGCCCAGCCCGTGGTCGTGCTCGCGCACGGCATCTGGCGCGACCGCTTTGGCGGGGATCCGGCAGTCATCGGCACGGCACTCAGGATCGACGGTGTCGATCACCGGATCATCGGCGTCGCGCCTCCCGGCTTCGCGTTTCCGGAGAAAGAAGTCGGGCTGCGCGACGATCGCCGCGAGGTGACGCTGTATACGCCCTTCGCCGTGCGCCCGAGGGGGCCCGAGGCGAAAGTGATCGACACCGCAGAAGCCATCGCGCGCCTCAAACCCGGTGTGACGATCGCGCAGGCCGAGGCAGAAGGCACCTCGTATGCGCGAAGCGTCGACCGCCCGCTTGCGGAACTGGTCTTCGGAAAGGGGAATCCGGTCGAGGTGCGTGTCCGCTCGCTGGCGGATCACATGACGAGGCGTGTGCGGCCGGCGCTGGAGATGCTGGCGACGGGCGTCACGCTCGTCCTGCTGATCGTGTGTGCGAATGTCGCCAACCTGTTTCTGTCGCGCGGCAGCGATCGGGGCCGCGAGCTTGCGGTCCGCGCCGCGCTTGGCGCCGGCCAGCCGAGACTCATGCGGCAGCTCCTGACCGAGAGTTTCGTGATTGCGCTGCTCGGCGCGACACTGGGGATACTCGTTGGGTGGGCGATGACGTCCGCCGCATCCGCTTTCGCGCCGGCGGACTTCCCGCGCCTCGACGAGATTCACGTCGACGCCGGGTTTCTCGTCGTGGCCGCGCTGGCCGCCGTGTTCGTCGGCGCAGCCTCGGGGGCCATTCCAGCGTTCAGGGGCTCGCGTGTCGATCTCGCCGCATCGATGCAGGCCGGCGGCGCGCGAAGCGGGGGCATGCCGGGCGCACGCCTGCGCCGGGTCCTCCTCGCGGTCGAGGCTGCACTGGCGGTCGTGCTCCTGGTCGGCGCCGCGCTGCTCGCACGAAGCTTTGCCGAGCTCGTCCGGGTGGATGCCGGGTATGACCCGGCCAATGTGCTGACAGCCGATGTGCGCATGCCTGCTGGTGCCGGCAGCGATGAACGCACGTCCCAGCTTGCCGTCTCCATCGTGGAGCGGCTGCGGGCGATCCCGGGCGTGCGGGCGGCTGGCGCCGGCGACATGGCACCATTCGGCAGCATGCTCTCCAGCTTCGGCTTCACGTTGCCCGGTATGACGGGGCCCGACGGCCGGCCGGTGATGGCCACGGCGCTCCGCGCGATCGTCACGCCGGGATATGCCGAGGCTCTCGGGATGCGGCTCAAGGAAGGACGATTGTTCCGCGCCGGCGATACGACGTCCGCGATCCGCGCGCTTCTGGTGAACGAGACGTTTGCGAAGACCTACTTCGCGGACGGGCGGCCGGCAACCGGCCGGAGATTCACAGGCATGTTCCCTTCGTGGCTCGGCAAGAATACCGTCGTCGACGTGGTGGGCGTCGTGGAAGACATGCTGCCGGCTTCCCTCGATGCCCGGCCGCAGCCGCAGATCTTCATTGCGCAGGGCGCGCGGGTTCACATTGGTCACGTGACGCTCGTCCTGAAGACAGATGGTGACCCGGCGGCCACGGCGCCTCTTCTGAAACACGTCGTGCAGCAGTTGGAGCCCGGCGCGACGATCGAACGAATGGGGCCGCTGGCGGCCAAGATCTCCGCCTCCGTCGGCGAGCCACGCTTTGCCACCGTCGTCATTGTCGCGTTCGCGGGACTGGCCCTCGTTCTCGCCACGACCGGGCTGTACGGCGTATCTCGTACAACACCGCTCAGCGCCGCCGGGAGATGGCCGTGCGCGCTGCCCTGGGAGCGACGCCTGGCGAACTGGTGAGGATGGTGATGCGCGAGGGATTGATGATGACGGTGATTGGTCTGGCCGCCGGTCTGGCGCTGGCGACCTTCGCTACCCGCGCAATGGCCAGCGCGCTGTTCGGCGTCACGCCGCTCGACACCGTCGCGTTCTCCGCGGGGCCACTCCTTCTCCTCGTGGTGGCCTGTTTCGCGTGCCTGATTCCCGCGCGCCGCGCGGCAGGCATTGATCCAGCCGAGGCTCTCAGAGCCGAGTGATGAGACGGCGAGCGGAACGAGTCACTTGCCGGCTTGATGGCGCAGTGCGCCACTGGTCGCGCGGCGCCAGCTGCGCTGCAGGTGGTCCGCGATCTCGGTGACGCCGATCCCGTGGGTCACCTGCGCGAAGACGAACGGGCCGTCGCCGCGCATCTTCCGTGCGTCGCGATCCATGACGCCGAGGTCCGCGCCGACGAGCGCGCGCCAGATCGGTCTTGTTGATGACCAGCAGGTCCGACTGCGTGATGCCGGGCCCGCCCTTCCTCGGGATCTTGTCGCCGCCCGACACGTCGATGACGTAGATCGTGAAGTCGGCGAGCTCGCGGCTGAACTGCGCGGCCAGGTTGTCGCCTCCGCTCTCCACGAACAGCAGATCGGGCGCGAACTTCACCATCAACTGCCCGAGCGCGTCCAGGTTCTGGCTGACGTCGTCGCGCACCGCGGTGTGCGGGCAGCCCCCGGTCTCGACCGCCACGATCCGCTCCGGCGCGAGCGCCTGGTGGCGGACGAGGAACTCGCCGTCCTCCTTGGTGAAGATGTCGTTGGTCACGACCGCCAGGTTGTAGTCGTCTCGCAGCAGCCGGCACAGCGCGAGGAGCAAGGCTGTCTTGCCGCTGCCGACCGGGCCGCCGATGCCGACGGTGAAGGCCCGCTCGCGATAGTCCCGGTCGATCGCCGCATGCCGCTCGTGGAAGGCGCCGGGCCCCTCGGGCTCGTCGTGCGTGTGCGTGTGATCGCGTCCGATGAAGTGCATAAAGAATCCCTAGATCCCTAATCGCTAATCCCCGAATCCCTGAATCCCTGAATCCCCGAATCCCGCGAGTCCCGTGTCCCGAGTCCCGAGTCCCGACTCGATCCTCACGATTGAAACAATCGCGAGTACAACCGATCGTGCCCGCCCTGCAGGATGTCGATGACCGGCGCGGTCTGCGCGAGGTCGTCGGCGGTCAGGGCGCCGCAGCGCCGGGCGACTTCCTCGAGCCACCACACGCTGCCGTGCTGCATCCGCTGAGCCTCGAAGCTCCCGGCAATCCCGAGCCGCACAGCGGCCGTCAGCACCGCGCGCGCCGCGCCAAAGAGCGCGACCTTCTGCGCGGTCTCGAGCGGCAGGCCCAGCACGCGAAACACCGCTCCCGACAGAGGCGCCACGTGCGCGCACGTCGTCTGGGCCACCGTCTTGAGCCCGGCAATCGCTTCCGAAGGCCAGATGCGCGCCGCGGTGGCGACGAGCGATCGGCCCTGTATGCGGCTGGCGCGGTTGGCGACGGCGTTGACCAGGAAGACGTCGCACAGCTCGTCGAGCGAGATGAGATCCTCCGGACGCTCGTGCGCGCTGTTCAGCAGGGGCAGCGTGGCATAGCCCGCCTGCAGGACCGACGCGCGCAGGAACCGATCGAGCGCATCGAGATCCTCGATCTCCCCCTGCTGCCACGCCGACTCGAGGCCGCAGGAGTGCGCGAACGCTCCCGTGGGAAACGCCGAGTCGACGATCTGCCAGGTTAACCATTCAGATTCGGGCATGGTCACTCGAGTTACCGGAGGTGACGGAGATAACGAAGGCAGCCACACAACCCAAGGCTTCAAACACGGAGCAACGGAGAAACGAGGAACGGAGCAAAAAACATTATTTTTCTCCGTGTCTCCGTTGCTCCGTTCCTCCGTGTTGATGAAGTTGAAGATCCGTTATCTCCCGTCCTCTCCGCTATCTTCATTATTCACAGCGCGTGGGGCCCCACCACGCGCTCGCGCTGCGGCGCTCGGAAGACCTCGCGTCCTCGCGCGGGCCGCAGGCGCTCAGAACAGAAAGTATCGCTGCGCCAAGGGCAGCACCTGCGCCGGCTTCGCGCGCAGCTCTTCGCCGTCGGCTGTGACGACGTACGTCTCCGCATCGACGTCGATGCGCGGCAGTGCGTCGTTCAGTTTCATGTCGCGCTTGCTGACGGTGCGGCATCCCCGGACCGCCACCGCACGCTTCGTGAGGCCGTACCGATCCACCGTGCCCGTGTCGAGCGACCGCTGCGACACGAACGCCAGCGACGTCGCGCCGGCCGCGCGGCCGTAGGCGCCGAACATGGGACGCATCAGGACGGGCTGCGGCGTGGGAATCGACGCGTTGGCATCGCCCATCTGTCCCCAGGCGATGAACCCGCCCTTCAGGACGAGCTCGGGCTTGACCCCGAAGAACGCCGGCTTCCACAGCACGAGATCGGCGAGCTTGCCGACTTCGACCGACCCGACGTCGTCCGCGATCCCGTGCGCCAGCGCCGGGTTGATCGTGTACTTCGCGATGTAGCGGCGGATCCGGAGGTTGTCGCTGCCGCCGGCTTCTCCCGGGAGCGGTCCGCGCTCGCCGCGAAGCTTGTGCGCCGTCTGCCACGTGCGGGTGATCACCTCGCCGACGCGGCCCATCGCCTGGCTGTCGCTCGACATCATGCTGATCGCGCCGAGGTCGTGCAGCACGTCTTCGGCCGCGATCGTCTCGCCGCGAATCCGGCTCTCGGCAAACGCGACGTCCTCGGGCATGTTCTTGTCGAGGTGATGGCAGACCATCAGCATGTCGAGGTGCTCGTCCAGCGTGTTGACCGTGAACGGCCGCGTCGGGTTCGTCGAGCTCGGGAGCACGTTGGGCTCGCCGCACACCTTGATGATGTCGGGCGCGTGCCCGCCTCCGGCGCCCTCGGTGTGGTAGGTGTGGATGGTGCGCCCCTTGAACGCCGCGATCGAATCGTCCACGTAGCCCGATTCGTTCAGGGTGTCGGTGTGGATCGCCACCTGCACGTCGAAGCGATCCGCCTCGGTCAGGCAGCAGTCGATGGCCGCCGGCGTCGTCCCCCAGTCCTCGTGGAGCTTCAGGCCCATCGCGCCGGCGCGGATCTGCTCCTCGATGCCCTCGGGGCGCGACGAGTTCCCCTTGCCGAGGAAGCCGAAGTTCATCGGCAGCCCGTCGGTCGCCTGGAGCATCAGCTCGATGTGCCGCGAGCCCGGCGTGCACGTGGTCGCCTTGGTGCCCGTCGCGGGTCCGGTTCCTCCGCCGATGAAGGTCGTGACGCCGCTCGCCAGCGCCTCGTACACCTGCTGCGGGCTGATGAAGTGAATGTGCGAGTCGATGCCGCCCGCGGTGAGGATGAGCCCCTCGCCCGCGATGGCCTCCGTCGTCACGCCGACGACCATCCCCGCCGTCACGCCCGCCATGACGTCGGGATTCCCGGCCTTGCCGATGCCGGAAATCCGGCCGCCCTTGATCCCGACGTCGGCCTTGCGGACGCCGGTCCAGTCGATGATGAGCGCGTTGGTAATCACGCAGTCCAGCGCGTCGGCGTCGGAGACGCCGGCGGCCTGGCCCATCCCGTCGCGAAGGACCTTGCCGCCGCCGAACTTGCACTCGTCGCCGTACACCGTCGCGTCGGTCTCGACTTCCGCAACCAGTTGCGTATCGGCCAGCCGGATGCGGTCGCCGGTGGTGGGGCCGAAGATGCCCGCGTAGTGCTGACGTTTTATTCGATGAGACATATCAAAATCGGCGACGTTCGCTGTTTTGTGAACAAGAGATCAGGAGATCAGGAGTGTTTTCTGGTTTTACAAATCAATCTCCTGACCTCCTGAACTCCTGTAACCGTTACTGACTGGCCCGCTTGCCCACGCGTTGCCGCCCTGAATCACGCGCGCGCCGGCGATCGCCACCAGCGTCACCGTCTTCGTTTCTCCAGGCTCGAACCGCACGGCGGTTCCGGCGGGGATGTCGAGGCGCATTCCGTAGGCAGCGCGGCGGTCGAAGGCCAGCGCGCGGTTGGTCTCGACGAAGTGATAGTGGCTGCCCACCTGAATGGGCCGGTCGCCCCGGTTGGCGACCTGCAGCTCGATCGTCTCGCGGCCTTCGTTGATGACGATCTCCCCGTCGCGGACGATGACCTCTCCGGGCACGCCCGGCGACACCGCGTCGCCCGCCGGGCCCGCGGCCGTGCCTGTCTCGAGGGCGAGGAAGCTGCCGAAGAACGCGAGCGCGCGATCGCCGCGCTCGGCCACGATCGGGTGATGCACGGTCACCAGCTTCGTGCCGTCCGGAAACGTGCCCTCGACCTGCACCTCGTCGATCATCCCGGCCACGCCGTCGAGCACGTCGGCGCGGCCGAGTATTCTCCGGCCCAGATCCATCAGATGAGCAACCGGATGGCCGTCGCGAATGAATTCCAGCAGCTGCGCGGCGATGAGCGCAACCGCCTCGACGTAGTTCAAGCGGAGCCCGCGCGCGAGACGTTTCTGCGCGAGGACCCCAGCCTGGTGGACCATCAGCTTGTCGATTTCCCGCGGCGTCAGATGCATCTCTAGCAGGCTCCAGAAACGTGTTGGCGCGTTCGTCAGTCTTCTAACAGGCAGACCAGGAGATCAGGAGGATTTGTTTTCGACAGAAACAAATTCTCCTGCGCCTCCTGCCCTCCTGTAAAACTCGACTGTCGCAGGCGTCTCTATCAAGGTCTTCTACCACTTCCTGGCCCACGGGTCGTCGCCCAGCAGGCGCGGGAGGAACCCGAGATACCCGCGGATCGTGCGCGCCGCCTGTTCGACGGACGTCCCGGCCACGCGCAGCAAGCATCCGCAATCCCCAACCGGCGCCGCCGCGGTGAGCTGATCGGACCGCCGGATGAGCGGCATCTCCGCGACCCGCGCGGCAACGTCCGCGGCGTGCTCGCGCAACCGCGTTCCGAGAATCAGCACCACGGCCAGCACGTCGAATCGCCCCAGGCGGTCACGCAGATCGCCATCGTCACCGCGCAGCGCCAGCGCATCGTGAAGGACAGGTTTGCCCTCGACTCGCGCCCGCAGGCTCGCGACATATTCGTCGAAGGCCCACCGCTCACCGGAGGCGTGCCGGCCCGACGAGACCCAGTCGACGAGGACGAGGCCGCTGTCCGCCGAGAGGTCGAACGACTGGACCTGCCGGTAACGCGAGGCCGCGAAGCAGACAACCGGGTCGGGTATCACCGCCAGAAACCCCGCCGTCGAGACGCGCGCGTGCAGCTCACTGCTCGTTCCCCGCTGCGAACGATACACCTTGGTCGAGGCCTGCGTGGACAGGAAGGCCGCTGCGCCCGGACCGACATCGACGTCGAGCGCGATCCGATCGCCGTCCACGAGTCCGCCTCCGTAGCTGGACGTGTAGATCCAGGCCGCCGACCCATGGTTGGCCGGGGTCAGCAATCGCAGCGGACTCGTCGCGTAAGCCCCGGTGACGACGCTGCGTCCGTCGCGGTTGCGAACGACGGAGAGCCTGCCGCGGCCGTGCACGGCTGGCGCCGCCGCGGTCCGGATCGGCGATGGATCCAGATCGATCACAGCGGCAATACTACCGCCGATCCTTTTTTCTCGACTCCGTTATCTCCGTTTCTGCTCAGAAAACAGATTGGAAATTGGCGCGTTCGTCCGGTCGTTCCAACCCAGTCAACGGACCACGCTGTCACGCCGGTCACCTGTCCTTCCAACACGGAGGACACGGGGGACACGGAGGCTCTGGTTCGGCGGATTCCAACGCACTCGAGCCGCGCGGAGCGCGGGCATGTCAGGCGAGATCGAGGATGCAAACAGCTGGCGGAATAGGGGCTGCTTGCATCCTCGATCACGCCTGACCTGCAACGCCGGCCGCTGCACTCCCCGGCCGGCGCTCGAGTGCGTGCAGTGTGACCCCATTCGCGCGCGCAGGATTCAAGGCGCTTCGGCGGGACGTCCACAGGCTTGTCGCTCGTGTCTGGAACGAGACAAGCGCTGCAAGCACGATCCGTGTCAATCAGTGTGATCCGCGTAAATCCGTGTAACCTGCCCCGAGTTCACCAAATGCATACGCTGGTGGTTCCTGAGACTCCGTGATCTCCGTGTTGGAAAGACACGCGCAGCCGGGCGTAACAGTCAATCAGGCGTTCATCGCCACGAGTTTTCATTCACCGGGGTGAACGCACTTCATGGGCCACTCTGTGGTTGAAACCGTTAGCTGAACTCCGCGCGCCGCAATTGTCTGCACGGCCGTATTCGTCGACGTTCCTGTCGGAATCGTGCAGTGGACAAAAATGTCAACAGGCCGTTTAGCGCGACACGGACGCTCACGCGCGACCGCAGCGGCGGCAACGCGGAACGGGACGCGGCGTCATGGACGTTTCACCCGAACGTGTGTGACGGCGGCGTGACGATCGCCGAAGACGCGGGTTGTTCGCTCCAACCGCATTCCAGACAAAAACGTTCAGAACGCCGCGCTCGACCTCAGCCGTGAGACGAGCTCGTGCGTGCGCCGTAAACGCCTCAGCTGCATTCACTTGCGCCCTCGCGTGCGATCCGTCGCCCGCCATGGCGCTGCCCTTGCTCCCCGGGAACGCACCGCATCTGCGGGCGGCAGGGAGCATCCAATTTCATGGTCACGTTCGCGTCAACCGGCGTCGTTCTCGTGTTGTCAGTCCTCGCACTGCCCACTTCGTCCTCGTTCGATCAGGCGCCGCCCGGCGAACGCTACGAGATCCCGGAGAACATCCGCGTCGGCGACGACATGCTGGAGGTGGTCGCCACGCTGCTGGCGCGATCGCCGACGCTGCGCGCGCAGTGCGCCAGGATCGCGGCGACGCCGCGGGCGCGGATCGTCGTCGAGGTCACCGGCAACCGGTTGGGTTCCCTGGCGAGGGCGCGGGCAACCGCGCGCCGCTACGACAGCGGCCTTCTGACCGTCGTCATCGAGCTCCCGGCCATGGCGATCGCCGACTTCGCGGAGCTCCTGGCCCACGAGCTCGAGCACGTCATCGAGCTCATCGACAACGTCGACCTGGCTGAACTGATGAAACAGCGATCGGCCGGCGTGACGAAGACCAGCGACGGCCTCTACGAGACCACCCGGGCGCAGGCTGCCGGCAAGGCGGCGGCCGCGGAAGCGCTGGGCGAGACGGACCCGGCCGCGGCAGCCATCGGCCGCGGCGTGGCGAAGGCGGCGCGTCTGGCGTGGCGAGGGATTCAATCCCTAATCCCTAATCCCTAATCCTTGAATCCCTGAATCCGAGCTTTCGATTCACGGATTCCAGGATTCAAGGATTAGTGATTAGTGATTGAAGGTGACGCTCGATGACCTCGAAGAAGTCGTCCGGTTGAATGGGCTTCGACAGATACGCGTCCATCCCGGCCGCCAGGCAGCGTTCGGCATCCCCCTTCATCGCGTGGGCGGTCATCGCGACGATCGGGACATGCGATCCGATGGCCTGTTCGCGGCGGCGAATGATGACCGTGCACTCGAAGCCGTCCATTTCCGGCATCTGCACGTCCATGAGCACACAGTTGAACCCGGCAAACTTCGATGCCTCCAGGATCGCGAGCGCCTCCCGGCCGTTGCTCGCCACCACCACGGTGTGGCCGCGCCGCTCGAGCAGACGCCGGGCCACCAGCTGGTTGACGCTGTTGTCCTCGACGAGAAGAATGCGGCCCGTGTGGCGCGCCTCCCGGAGAGAGTGGCGCGTGACCAGCGCCGGCCGATCCCGTTCACTGGAGTGGCTACCCAGCGCCAGGAGGATCGTGGCGCGCAGCTCCGAGCCTTTGATGGGTTTCAACAGGTAACCGCCGACGCCCACCTCCCGGCACCGCGCGGCATCACCCGGCTGGCCCGCCGACGTGAGCATCACGATGGTCGCGCCGGCGAGCGCCGGATCGCTCTTGATCGCTTCCGCCAGGGTGAAGCCGTCCGCATCGGGCATCTGGAAGTCGAGCAGCACGAGCTCGAACGGCCGTCCTGATTCGTGGGCCGCGCGCAGCGCGCGGAGCGCATCGGGCATGCCCGCCGTCAGCGTCGGCGCCATGTCCCAACCGATGAGCATGCCTTCGAGCACGCGCCGGTTGGTGGCGTTGTCGTCCACGACGAGGACGGGCAGGGCCCGCAGATCGACCGCGTCGGGAACCGCAGCCACGACCGCACGGGACGTCACCAGCGCGAAGCTCGCGGTGAAATGGAACGTGCTGCCTGTGCCGGCGTCACTCTCCACCCAGATGCGGCCGCCCATCAACTCGACGAGCTGCGACGCGATCGTCAGGCCAAGTCCGGTGCCGCCGTAGCGGCGCGTCACGGAGCCGTCAGCCTGCGTGAACGCTTCGAAGACGCTCTTCTGACGGTCCAGCGGGATGCCGACGCCCGTGTCGCTGACCGCGAAGTGCAGGACCACGTCCTCGCGGGTCGCCGATTCCTCCGTCACGCGAAGCACGACCTCGCCGCGATGCGTGAACTTGATGGCGTTCCCGAGCAGGTTGACGAGAATCTGGCGCAGCCGCCCGGGGTCCCCTTTGATGATCCGCGCTACGCCTGGCGCGACATCCACGACGAGCTCCAGGCCCTTCTGGTGGGCCCTCAACGCCACCGCGTTCGCCGTGTCGCCGATGGCGTCGCGGAGGTTGAAGTCGATCGGGTCGAGCTCGAACCGGCCCGACTCGATCCGGGAGAAATCGAGGATGTCGTTGATGACGGTCAGCAGCGCATCGGCGGACGATTTCACGATGCGCAAGTATTCCCGCTGTTCGGACGTCAGGTCCGTGTCCAGCACGAGGTTGGTCATCCCGATGACGCCGTTCATCGGCGTGCGGATTTCGTGGCTCATGTTGGCGAGGAACTCGCTCTTGGCCCGGTTCGCGGCCTCGGCGGCGTCCTTCGCCGTTCGCAGTTCGGCCTCCCTGGTCTTGCGATCCGTGGTATCCGTCACGACCCCCATGATCCTGACGGGACTGCCGGCGCTGTCGCGCTCGACCCGGCCCTGCACGGCAATCCAGTGGAGGGTCGTGTCGGGCCAGCGGATCCGGCACTCGAAGTTCAAGGCGTCTGTCTCGAAGGCGATCTCATAGGCCTTGCGAATCGTGGCCGCGTCCTCGGGCTCGAGACACCCCAGAAACCTCTCGTTTCCCCATGCCTCTTGCAGCGTGGTGTAGCCGAAAATCTGGTCGTGCCTGAGCGACCGGACTGACGTATCCGTCTTCAGGTCCAGCTCCCAGGTGCCCATCTGGCCCGCATCGAGGGCGAGATTCGTGCGCCGTTCGGCGTCGGCTTGCTGCGCGATGTTGTCTTCCAGAATCCGGTTCGTCCGCTGCAGCTGCGCGGTCTGTACATACGCGCGCTGCGCCAGGTAGACCGTCAACCCGAAAATCGCGGCCATCACGCAGCCGCCGGCGAGTGCGACGGCGGGCACGAGCGCGAACGGCGCGTGTCCTCCGGCGACGAGCGCCTGCCACAAGCCCACGGCGCCCGTGGCCAGTCCCATCGCGACGCTGATCGGCAGCCAGCGCGGAGGGCCGGCCGCGTCCGTCTCACCGCGCCAGGCCAACACCAGCATGCCGAACCCCAGGACGCACAGGCCGATCGCCGTGGGGAGCGCCTGACGCGTGAGGGTGCCCCAGCCAAAGGCATCGGCCGACCCCAGCGCGAAGCCCATGGCCGTCGCCAACCCGACCGCCGCTACGATCGAGCCGCTCAGGCCCAATACCAGCGCGGCTCGCTTCGACGGGAGCCCGGAGGCCATCAGGAGGCCAACGGCGCTCGAGGCGAAGCAGATGGCGCCCACGGGAGACATCCGCCCGGGGCTCGACAATCTGACCGTGATGTACGACGGACCCAGGATCTCGTCGATGCCGACGTTCACGCCGAAGACGTATTCCGAGAGGGTGAGCAGGCTCACCGCCGCGGCCGTTCCGGCGGACAGCACGACCGGCCAGCGTGGGCCTCCGAGGCCGACCAGGAGCAGGGCCAGACCGCAGAGCGACAAGCACGCGGCGGCATTGCGCGTCATGGGAGGCAGTTGCGGCAGGATCTGGATCAGCGCGGGCGTGTGAGTGAACCACCCGGCCAGCACGATGACACCCAACGCGATGACGAAAACCGCCGACCCCGTTGCCAGGCGGGTCGGCCAGCGTCTTAGCTGAACTGTTTCGGTCACGTCACCACCGTTCGGGGAGCCGCCGGCTCGGCCTTGAATAGTCAAAGCTCGACTCATGACAACCCTACAGCCTGCCCGGAACACCTGCAGTGCGCTATTGCACATTCCGCCCGGCGGTCGACTTGTCGCGCGAAAGGCACGGGGAGCTGGCAAGCTATGGGCGGAAGCTGATTAGCGGCGCCTGCGACAGTCGGTTGTCGGAGGTCAGGAGGTCAGGAGCGATCAAGCTATGATGAGGCCTGACGCCGGAACGCGCGGATGCTGGGAGCGCGGAGGCGCGGGAGCTGGGAGCTGGAAGCTGGAAGCTGGCAGCTGCTATTGCTGCTGCTGTTCCTGCTGATAGAGGAGCGCCTGCTCGTCGCTTTCGACAAACAGCGCCCACTCCTCGTCGGCGGCAAATTCCTCGTCGGGCGGCAGCAGCGCCTGCGACGGGCTCACGCGGACCCGCACCTGCAGCTCGGTCTCGGTGCGCCCTTTCATCGTGCCGATCGTCGGGGGCACGTCGGCGTAGTCGCGGCCGACCGCGGTGCGAATGTGCCGGGTGCCGGTGATGACGCCGTTGGTGGGATCGAAGCCGGTCCACCCCAGCCCGGGCAGGAGCGCCTCGACCCACGCATGCGTGGCCCCTTCGGCCGAACGATCGCGGTGCAGCTCGTCGTGATGCAGATACCCGCTGACGTAGCGGCACGGGATCCGCAGGCCGCGAACCGCCGCGATCATGATGTGCGAAAAGTCCTGACACACACCCTGGCGCGCCGTCAGGCTGACCTCGATCGGCGAGTTCACCGCCGTGCTCTTCTTCACGTACTCGAACTCGCGATTGATCCCGGCGGCGACGTCGTTGACGAGCGTCAGCGGATCGCGGCCGTTCGGCTCGTCCACGCCGAGCTCCTTCGTCAGCCGCTCCAGCTGCGGGCCCGGCCTCGCATACAGGCTCGGCATCAGCATCGGCCAGTGATCCCCTTCCTCGATCAGCCGCTCCAGCTCGCCCCACGCCTCGAAGGGCAGCGACGGCGGCAACGGGTCTGCCGGTTCCAGGTTCACGAGCGAGTCGGCGACGATGGTCAGCTCGCGGTGATGCGAGGGGAGATCGAAGTGGTGGACCTGGTTGCCCATGTGGTCCACGAAGCCGAAGATGCGCGCCCGCGGGTTCACCGACAGCTGGAACGTGAAGCACCGCTGGGAGGACTCGGTGCGCGGGTGCATCCGGACTTCCATGATGCTCTGCCACACCGGGCGGCTGTAGCGGTAGCGGGTGACGTGGCGGATGGCGTAGAACATTCGGCGGTCAGCTCTCGAACGCGATCTCGATCGGGTAGTCGATGTAGGCGTCGTGCACCGCCGCGTGCAGCGTCCGGCACTGTTCCAGCACGCCGTTGAGGAACGCGTGCAGGTCGCCGGCCAACAGCTCCGGCATCGTCGCGAAGTCCAGCGACGAACGGAGGCGCCCGATGATGCGCAGGATCTGCGTGCGGTGGCGGCTCGCGCCCTGGATCGTGATGGCGTCGAGCGAGACGTACATGCGCTCCACCGAGTAGCGGACCGAGTACGGGAACTCCGGGTGGACGAGCAGCAGCTCCGCGATCCGATCGGGCTGCAGATCCGCCGTGAACACCTTGCAATACGAGTCGAACGCCGCGCAGCTGGCGAGCAGCGCAATCCAGTCGAGATCGTCCGGCTCGTTGGACGGTCCGAAGTACGCGTCGAGGAGCATCGACACCGCGCAGGCGCGCTCGGTGAACTTGCCGAGCTGAATGAAGCGCCACCCTTCGCCGTGCGTCATCGTCGTCTCGCTGACGCCGTGGAAGCTGAACGACGCTTCCCGCACCGCGGTCACGAGCCGCATCACCGACTCGTCGTCTTCCACGCCGTCGCTCAGGCGCACCGCCTCGTGGTACATGCGGTTGAGCTGCTCCCACATCTCGGAGCTGATTTCCTCGCGCACCTGCGACGCGTTCTCGCGCGCGGCCGCCAGGCACGCGATGACGGAGGCGCGGTTGGAGGCGTCGGCCGCCAGGCCGCGGATGGCGTCCTGCGGATCGGGGCTGTTCGCCTCGAGCTTCAGGCCCATCTGCGTCAGCGCCCGGTACCAGCGCTGGTCGGTCGCGACCTCGACGCGGGTCAGCATCAGGCTGTGCGTCGCGTCGATCACGCGCGCGCAGTTGTCCGCGCGCTCGAAGTAGCGGCTCATCCAGTAGAGGCTGTCGGCGACGCGGGAAAGCATCGGGACCCCGTCAGCTCTGAAGGACCCACGTGTCCTTCGAGCCGCCTCCCTGTGACGAGTTGACGACCAGCGAGCCCCTGCGCAGGGCGACCCGCGTCAACCCGCCCGGTGCGATCGTCACCTTGTCGCCGAACAGCACGTACGGCCGAAGATCGACGTGGCGGGGCTCGATCGTGCCGTTGATGAAGCAGGGAGCGGTCGAGAGCGCGAGCACGGGCTGGGCGATGTAGTTGCGCGGGTCGGCGCGCAGCCGCCCGGCCATGATCGCGCGCTGTTCCGCCGTGCTCTGCGGTCCGATCAGCATGCCGTACCCGCCCGACTCGCCGACCGCCTTCACGACGAAGTGCTCGAGGTTGTCGAGGACGTGCGCGCGGTGCCGCGGGTCGGTCATGAGCAGCGTCTCGACGCTGTCCAGGATCGGATCTTCGTTCAGGTAGTACCTGATGATCCTCGGCACGTACGCGTAGATCGCCTTGTCGTCGGCGACGCCGGTGCCCAGCGCGTTGGCCAGCGTCACGTTCCCGGCGCGGTACGCGCTGAACAGCCCCGGCGACCCGAGCGCCGAGTCCACGCGGAACGCCAGCGGATCGAGGAAGTCGTCGTCCACGCGGCGGTAGATCACGTGGACCCGCTTCAGCCCTTTCGTCGTCCGCATGTAGACCATGTTGTCGTGGACGACAAGATCGCGTCCCTCGACGAGCTCGATGCCCATCTGCCGCGCCAGGAAGGAATGCTCGTAGTACGCGGAGTTGTAGACGCCCGGCGTCAGCAGGACGATCGTCGGATCGGCGTAGCCGTCGGGCGCCAGCGCCTTCAGCGTGGAGAGCAGCGCCTGGCTGTACTGCTCGATCGGCCTGACGCCGCACTTGCGGAACAGCGTCGGGAAGATCTGCTTCATCACCTTGCGGCTCGAGAGCATGTACGACACGCCGCTCGGCACGCGCAGGTTGTCCTCCAGCACCACGAACCGCCCGTCGGGCATGCGCACCAGGTCCGTGCCCATCACGTTGACGTAGACGTCGCGCGGCACCTTCACGCCGGTCATCTGACGCCGGAAGTGCTTGCAGGTGTAGACGACGTCGCCGGGCACGACGCGGTCCTGGAGGATGTGCCGCTCGTGGTAGATGTCCTTGAGAAAGAGGTTGAGCGCGGTGATGCGCTGCGTGAGGCCGCGCTCGATCACGTCCCACTCGGCCGCCGAGACGATCCGCGGCAGCAGGTCGTGGGGGAAGATGCGCTCGGTCGCTTCGTTCCGGCCGTAGACCGTGAAGGTGATGCCCTGGTTGAAGAAGGTCAGGTCCGCCTTCTGCTGGCTGCGGAGCAGCTCATCCGGTGTGAGCCTGGTCAACTCCTTGTGGAGCTTCCGATACGGACGGCGGGGCTGCGCCTTGCCGTCGAACATCTCGTCGAAGGCGTCGGAGGGCGAGTACCCGGCGAAGAGATCGGGCGCCGCCGGGGGGGTGCTCGCGACCGGGGCGACGCCGATGGGTGTTACTGGGGTCATCCGCCGATCACTATGCAACCGTCGAGCCGGTCCGCTTGGGACGCAACGGGAGGTAACGTGGACGTACGTAGACGTACGTAGCGCAGGGCTTTAGCCCTGCCTTGGCGCGCGGCTACGTACTCGGGATGCCGTTGACGCTGGCGGGCTGCGCGCCGAACTCGATCTCCGGCAGCTGTTCGACCGCGCGCCGGAGCGACTGCTCCCAGGAGGCGTGAATCAGATTGAGGTCGGGATCCGAGGCCCCGAGACGCCGATAGCGATCGATCGTCAGGCTGTTCTTCTTGTACAAGAGCAAGTCGATTGGCGGCCCGACCGTGACGTTCGACCGCATCGTCGCGTCGAACGACAGCAGGGCGTACTTGGCGGCGATCTCCAGCGACGTGCCGGCCTGGATGCCGCGGTCGAGGATGGGGCGTCCGTATTTCACTTCCCCAAGCTGGAGGTACGGAGAGTCCTCGGTGGCCTGTAAAGGATTGCCCTGCGGGTAGATGAGGTACAGGGCCGGAGGCTCGCCGAGGATCTGCCCTCCGAGCAGCAGGTTGACGTTGAAGCTGAAATTGTCGCGCTCGAGCGAGGCGCGATCGATGTCCGAGACCTGCCGCACCGTGTCGCCCACGATCCTGGCGGCGTGATAGACCGACGGCGCCTGCGCGAGCCCGAGGCCGGCGTCGAAGTCCGCGCGCAGCAGCGAGATGACGGACTGGCTGATCGAGAGGCTGCCGCTCGTCAGGACGACGAACACGCGTTCCCCTTCGGTGACGAAGCGGTACATCTTGCGGCAGACATTGACCTGATCGAACCCGGCGTTCGACCGTGAATCGGAGGCCATGACGAGGCCTTCGGACGTCACAATCCCCAGACAATAGGTCACTGTCCCTCGCGGTTGAAGACCGTTTGAGCGCTTCGCTCTATCATACATGCCGCCACTTCGAGAGTATCTGCTTACCGCATCCGTGTTTGAACAGGAGATCAGAAGGACAGGATTCTTTGATTCCAAGAATGAATCTCCTGATCTCCTGAACTCCTGATCTCCTGTAAAACCGGCATGGATCCTGCCTGCTCTGCTTGAGGCTATGCGCATTCGACTGGGCTACGACATCCGCTTCGACATTGCCGCTCCGGTGCCGATGATCGCGCTGCTGACCGTTCACCCGTCGCGGCGTCACCTGTTACAAGAGGCGGACCGTGTGCAGATCGAGCCGGCGGTCGAGCTCGAAGAGTATTCCGATCTGTTCGGCAATATCGGCGTGCGGTTCGTCGCGCCGCCGGGGTCGATTCGGCTCCACAACAGCACCTCGATCGAGGACTCCGGCGTCCCCGACCCCGTGTGCCCGAATGCGAGGGAAGTCCCGATCGAGGATTTGCCGCCTGAAGTCCTGCGATACCTGATGGGCAGCCGCTTTTGCGAGGTGGATTTGCTGTCGGCGGCCGCGGTCGAGATGTTCGGCGGCGCGCCCCGGGGGTGGGGGCGCGTCCAGGCGGTTTGCGACTGGGTGCACGCGAAGGTGACCTTCAGCTACCCCCAGGCGCGCTCCACCCGCACGGCGCTCGATGTCTTCACGGAGCGCGTCGGCGTCTGCCGCGATTTCCAGCACCTCGCGATCACGCTCTGCCGCTGCCTCAACATCCCGGCCCGGTATGCCGCCGGCTACCTGGGCGACATCGGCGTGCCGCTCTCGCCGTCGCCGATGGACTTCAGCGCGTGGTTCGAGGCGTACCTGGAGGGACGCTGGTGGACGTTCGATGCGCGGCACAACAGGCCCAGAATCGGGCGGGTGCTGCTGGCCACGGGGCTCGACGCGACCGACGTCGCCATCACGACCTCGTTCGGCGGCTCGACGCTGACGCGGTTCGATGTCGTCACCGACGAAATTGTCTGAGTGCCAGGTGGGGCGTCAAATCTGTCGTGGGCGGAATCGGTCGTTCGGGATCGGAAACAGCCGGATTATCTGAAGCGCGCCAACGGGCTGAGTGAAAAACGGTGGTCGGGGCCTGAACCTGACCGTCCGTTTGGCGCCTAAAGCACGCGGAATCCGCAGGGTGCGGCGGCGTGACGACATTAATGTCGACTCGGGAGAGGTCTGCCGCCAATATCGTCCGGGACCTCGATCCGACCGGA
>CAVZGT010000011.1:0-122556 GCA_963774855.1 uncultured Acidobacteriota bacterium
CGGTGACGCGCTTGCTAATGTGGCCACATGTGGCTATAATCTGCAGGTGACCTCCACAGGCATCCGTGAACTGAAAGACAACTTGAGCCGCTACATTCGACGGATTGAGGCCGGCGAGCGTATCGCGATTACTGCGCATGGTCGAGTGGTCGCGGAACTTGTCCCGCCGGGCGCAACCGCCAAGGGCGCCGCGAGCCGCTTCGACGAGCTCGTCGCCTCCGGAGTGATTCGCCCACCGCTCGAAGCCGGTGATCCGACAGAAGGTTGGCCTGATATCCGGCTTCCGGCTGGAACTGCCGCAGAACTGATTGACGCCGATCGTGGCGAAGCCTAGCGCCAAAACCTCGGCGGAAACCGCCGGTGTTCGGTACATCGAGTCCAGCGCTTTGGTCGCGGCCCTGCTAGAGCATGACGCAGGCGCACTGAAGTCCGTTCGCACCCGAGGACGCAAGGTTACATCCGCGTTGACGATCGCAGAGACTGCGCGTGCGATTCTGCGTGCCCGTGCCGCCGCGCGATTGACGGCCGATGAAGAGCGTGCGGCGGTGCGTGCACTGCGCCGATTTGAGCGGCGCTGCTATCTGGTTGCTGTGACAGACGCGGTCCTCGCTCGCGTGCGCAGACCGTTCCCCGTCGAGCCGATTCGTACCCTCGACGCGGTGCACCTGGCCACCACCGAACTGCTTGGCGAGCCGCCACCGTTGATCGTGGTCGTGACGCGGGACGCTCGAGTTCGCGAAAATGCGCGAGCACTTGGATATGCTGTTCAGTGAGCCGGACAGAAGGGCACGTTCACGTCAGCGCCCGTCGATCGCGCCTCTCCCACTGACGCGGGCCCCCAGCGGTCGCCGTTCGCCGTCTGGTCGGCGGAGCATGCTGTCGCGTGCGTCACGACTTCAGCAAGGCAACCGTCGAGCGACTCGCGAAGCGAGCAGGATACCTCGGCTCAAATCCTCACTGTCGCGTCCCGACCGTCGGTGCAGCGCAAGGCCATGACGGGGTGGTCAACATCGGGATAGACGGCACCGCAACCGCTCGGGAGATCCGAGTTGCCGGACGCACGATCATTGGCTGCTCCCTCCCGACTTGGCACCTCGATGATCGTAGACCTGCACGACCTGTGACTCCGCCTCGGCCGGGTACACAGTCAACGGTGAGAGTTGGCGCGCCCGGCAGGACTCGAACCTGCGACCACCGGCTTAGAAGGCCGGTGCTCTATCCAACTGAGCTACGGGCGCGTGGCTGGAAACAGGCATCAGTGTAACAAGTCTGACCAGACTTCAGGATCTTGTTGTGGGAGTGGAGTCCCAGATCAAACGGCCCTACCGAGGCGCGCAGCGCCGAGGCCCTTCGACTCGCCCAATCCATGCGCTCGCGCAGGGCAGGCCAATGTTCATCCTTTTTCACCGCGCCCTCACGACTTCGCTCCACGCGCATTGCTAAGGTCGCTGGCTGGCGGAGGACCTATGCGATGGAGAGCCTGGCGTGGCGTGCAAGTCTGCGCGGTCGTCGTCGTGCTGATGACCGGCGCGCGGCCGGCATTCGGACAGCCGGCGGTGTCCATATCGGCGGTGACCGTAGGGGCGACGATCGGCCGGGGGTCGACAGGCAACGACTGGGACGGTGGCGGCACGGGGAATTTTTTGTCGGCGCACGTCGATCTGCCGGCGGCGCCTACATTTCGTCTCCGGGTAACCGCGGGCGCCACGCGCTGGAAGCCGGTCAACGAACCACACGAAGGCGAGGAGCCCGCGGGACGGGTATCGGTCAGGCACGTCAGCTTTACCGTCATTCGCGACCGCGTCGAACCCACCCTTGCATCCCCCGTCGGCCTCTACTGGGGCCTTGGCGCCGGCACCTATCGCTACCGCATTCAGCACGGTGACTTCGATCGGAGTTCAAGGGGCTTCCACGGCCTCGCGGGCATGGAGTTCGTGAACTATGACCGGCGCTTCGTGGTACGTGTCGAGGGTCAGATCCAGGCGATCGGTGGTCCCAAGCATCAACAGGTGTCGGCCTATACGCTGCCGATGATCTCCATCGCAGTGGGGATCAGCAGACGCTTCTGACTCGTGAGAGGACCAACGTGCGGGAGCGGGGGGTCGCTACCGCACCTCGATCCACTCGCCTATCGGTACCAGCGTCTGGCGCTCGAAATCCACCTGCGCGATGTACGCGCCTGGGGCACCGACGCGGCGATTCGGGCCGAAGGTGACCGGCGGCGCCATCCCGGTGTCCACGTCATCGAACTGCACGAACACCTCGATTAGCCTCTCGCGGGTAGTGGTATCGCGTCCCGCCCGGCGGAGCCCCTCCAGGAGCAGCTCCGCACCGCTGAGGACGCTCAGCTGCGCCGAGCGGTACGTGGCCGGCAGGCGATGCGCCGACTCGAGCCGGCGGTAGGCGCTCGTGCGCGCCACCGCGGCGACGACTGGCAGCGTGGGATACGCGACGAACACAGGTCCCCCTGTCTTGCGGGATGCCGTGACGAGGCCGGCCGGTGCCAACGTACCCGGAATCAACGTGTCGGCGGTCCAGCCCGCTCGCGACATCTCCTCCAGCAACGCGTCCGCTTCGCCCGGCTGCACCAGCAACAACAGCATGCCTCGGTCCACCTGCCGGCGTAGCCGCTCGAGCAACGTTGCCCGGTCGGGCGCCCGTTCCGGAAAGTCCACGCGATGAACCTCCGTCCAACCTGAGCGAGCCAGGTCGGTCTCCACTTCCTTGGCAACGTCCTGGGAGCCTGCGTCGGGCGGGGCGACGATCACGAACGCGCGCCTGGACGCGCCGGCGCGGCGATCGGCGAACCTGGCGAGGGCCAACGCCTGGCCGCGAACGCCGGAATACAGATAGAAGACGTAAGGATTCACGGGTAACCCGGATTCGACGTGCTCGGCGACCGCCGCGATCGCGGGGATGCCCAACTCGCGAGCCAGGGCCGGGAACCCATCGTCCGGCCGGCCGACGAACGTCGCCAGCAGGGCGAACAGCCGTTCGCTCGTGATGAAGAGGCGCGTCGACTCAATCAGGTCGCGTCCGAGCTCGGGCGCTTGCGCAAACCGCAATGTGATTCTGCGTCCAAACACACCCCCGCGGCCGTTGACATCCTCGGCATACGCCTCCAGCGCGGCGCGCACGTGCTGCCCCATCTCGGCGTGCGGGCTTGCCGGCGGAAGAACGACCCCGATGCGTATCTCGGTCTCGCTCACGCCGGGATCGGGGGACGTGCCGAGTTTCTTCAGATAGGCGGTCAGGTCCGCCAGGTCACCGGGTCGCATCCGGTATCGCGGCATGACCCAGTCAAGCCGGGTGCCGGACGGGTCGAGACCCTCGGTGATGGCTCGCTCGAGGAATGCCTGCGTGTACGGCGGATGACGCCGGCCATTCGGATGGACGACGCCGTACGGCGTGGTCAGGGCGGCCCACCTGAGATCGGATGGGACAATCCCGCCTTCGGCCCGCCCCCTGCCATCGGAGCGATGACAGTTGGCGCACGGGACCACGGAGGCCGGGACTTCGGCGGCATCGCGACCCAGGAGGGCGGCGACCTCGCTGCCTGCGGGACTGGTCCCGGACTGGTAGAGTTGTTTGCCGCGCTCTTCCGACGTCGTCAGCTGCCCGCCATGGACGACAGCTGTCCAAAGAACGGCGACGGCAACCCCCAGGCGGACCGCGTTGCGAAATGCGAACACTCCGCAGACCCGGCCACGGGACGGAACGATCGAAAGCCGGCTAGTGGCCACTGGACCCGGCGAGGCCGGAGATGATCTCTACGAGCTTGGCGGCGGAAGTGAGACCACTTGCCCGCGTCCACTGGCCGCGTGCTTCACTTCCTACGACAAGCACGGGAGAATGGTCCCACTTGTCGGCCGCGAAAATCCCCAGCTCCTTCAGCACGGCCTCGACGTCGCGCACGGAGCCGGTCAAAAGGGTCCAGCCCGGCTGGGCCCCGAATCGTTGCGCCCAGGCGCGCAGCCGAAGCGGCGTATCGGTGACCGGGTCGACACTGATGGAAATCAATTGCACCTGCTCACGGACCGCGGCGGGCAGCAGCTTCTGCATCCCGGCGAAATTGGCGCCCATGAGCGGGCAGACCGTGGTGCAGGTCGTGAAGATGGTGTTGATGACGACAATCTTGCCTTTGACCAAATCGGAATACACACGAACCGGCTCACCGTTCTGATTGATCAGGACGACGTCGGATGTTTTCAGGAGGTCAGGAAGGGACTCGGTCTCGACAGACGCGCGGTGCGCCTGGTGCGGCCTGGCATCCTGAGCGGACAACCCGCCGGAAGACGCCGGCCGGGCCGCAGCGCCCAGCAGGAACAGCGCCAGGATCGATGACGAGGCCGCGAACGTTCTCGGTTTCATGTGAGAGGGCCTGTCCAACGGCCGGCAGCCGAAGGCCACAGCTTCCGATCGTTCGCCGGAAAGGTCAAGTGGCGGAGACCCGGAGGCGGAGACCCGGAAACAAATTGATTTACGATATGGGCGCGCGCGCCGCGCGATCACCCAAAGGAGAGACGCGGTGAACTACCAACCACATCTGGCCACAATCACTCCGCTCGAAACGAGGGACCCGGGCGAGCTGTATACCCGGCTGCGCGTCAGCCTTGACGAGTCGGGCTTCGCATGGTCGGGGGAGTTGGCGTCGGAAGCGGACTTCGAAGCGATCGCACGGCAGCTGGGGGCGATCGTACTCCGGACCGACATCAGGATCAGCCCTCTGGAAAGGGAAAAGCAACGTGCGCGCCGCGGGCCCGGCGCCGAGCGTCCCGGCGTCTATCAAGCGGAGGCGCTCGCCTTTCACTCGGACCGGCCGACGATACGGTTCCTGGGCTGGTACTGCGTGCAGCAGGACGCGCGATTCGGCGACTCGATGCTGATCGACACCCGCGATATCGAGCAGTCCTTCACTCGCGAGGAGCTGAAGACCCTGCAGCAGAGTACCGATCACGTACTATGACGGTCAGGCCGATGGCGGCGGAGCCGAGGTACGCCATGATTGGCCGGTCGTGTCCCCGACTCCCAAGGGGTATCAGATCTTCTACGTGCCCTGGAACCTCCCGGCCAGCGTCACCCCTGAACAACGCGCACTGCTGGCCAAGTGCGCCGACTACGTCGCACGCAAGGAACAGTCCGATCGGATTTCGATCAGGCTCCAGCCGCGGCAATGCCTGTTCATCGACAACCACCGCATGCTTCATGCCCGGCAGGCGCTGCCGCCGGACAGTGCGAGACACCTCGTTCGACTGTACATACAGTAGGGCCCAGCCGATGGTGACCGTTCCCCCCGGGCGCCGTTCGCGCCCGCAGCTCGGAGCCCACAACCGGGCATGAAAGTCACCGTACTGCCGGCACCGGACCTCAGCCCGGCCCACGCGCAGATGTGGTCACGGATACAGCAGGGCGACCCGCTGCTCACCAGCCCCTACTTCACGCCGGCCTTCGTCGAGACCGTCGCCTCGGTGCGAGACGATGTCTTCATCGGGGTGGTCGAGGACGGAAACGATGGCGTCGGCTTCTTTCCCTTCCAGCGGCAGCGAGGGGAAGGTGTGCCTGTCGCGCACGGCGTGTCGGACTTCCATGGACTGATTGCCAGCCCGGGATTCGTGGGCCGCGCCGATGAGCTGACGCGCGGGTGCGGCCTCACCGCGTGGCAATTCCATCACGTGCCGGTCGATCAAAAGCTGTTCGAGCCCTTTCACCGCACGCTCGCGCCTTGTCCGGTCATCGAGCTGTCCAAGGGGCTCGGCGCCAACGCCGGCGGACCGGGAACACCGCGGATCATCGGCAAGCTCGCGGCGCTTGCGCGCCAGCTCCGACGCGACCACGGGCCGATCCGGTTCGAGCCCGCCGTCAACGATCAGGCCGCGCTGCACCAGTTGATCGCCTGGAAGTCGGCACAGTACCGCCGCCTGGGCACTCGAGACCGCTTCGAACAGTCGTGGCTGGTGCGGCTGCTGGAGCACGTGCTTCAGACGCGTACACCGATGTTCGCCGGACTGCTGTCGGCGCTGTATGCGGGCGACGATCTCGTCGCGTTGCACATGGGCATGCGGTCGCAGCGGACCTTGCATTACTGGTTCCCGGCGTATGCCACTCGTTTCAGCCGTTACTCCCCGGGCCTGCAGCTCCTCGTGAAACTGGTCGAGTGGGCTCCGTCCGCCGCGATCGAGAGAATCGATCTGGGCGAGGGACAGGAACCGTACAAGCTGCGCGTCATGAGCGGCGCGACCGTCGTGGCCGGCGGACGCGTCGGGTGACGAGCTGGTGAAGAAAACCGCGTCAACTCCCAACGTCCAACTACCAACTTCCAAGACGCATGCCTCGTACCAGCCGGGTGCAATCCGCTGCGACTTTCACCCCCAGACGCTTTGGGAGTTGGGGGTTGGTTTTTTGGGAGTTGTCAGCGACAGTTCCTTCTCTGACGCCTTATGTGCCTCGGACTGCGGGCGTCCGGGCAATGTAGTAGATCCAACCGTCACGGCTCTCGGCGCCCCGGGGGAGCAACCGGCCCGTGGTATCGACCATCTCGACGTCTACGAACCCGCGCTGCGCCAGTTGCGTGGCCTGCGAGTCGATGCCGATGTGGTACATGAGCAGCTGGTAGTCGTGAGCCTGATCGACGAGCACGGCGTAGCCGTCGCCCCATTCCTGCCGGTACCGGTTTCGATGATAGTTGACCAGTCGCCGGCAGTGCGCCGCGAGGTGCCGTGCGTTCATCGACAGGAACTCTCCCGCGCCGCCCGCCCGCTGCAGCCGGGGAAGCAGAAGGGGGCGCCAGCGCTTCCCGTCCAGGTTGTGGCTCGAGAACACGAATAAACCACCGGGTCTGAGCACGCGATGGACGGCGTCCAGGATGGTGATCCGATTCGCGTGAGATGCGTGGTCGATCCCGTTCAACGAAAAAAACACCAGGTCGAACTCGCCGGCGCCGAGCCGGCCGACGTCGATGGCGTCGCACACGCGAAAGTCCACGTTGGCGTGGCGGGCCCGGCACTGCGCGACCATCGGCTCCGAATAGTCGATGCCGACGTATCGCCGGCTGACGGGCTGGAGAAAGGGAGTCGTCCTGCCGCCCCCGACACCGATATCCAGCACGTCCTTCCCGGCGATCTCGGGACCGAGATAGTCGAGGATGAACTGTTCCGGCTCGAGCAGACCACGCTCGCGAAAGCTGCCGGCATACACCTCCACGACGTGGGGCGACAGATAGACGCGCCTGTTTCGCTCGGACAGCGTGCGCGCCACGTTCTCAGGCCTCACCATCGCCATCCACGCAGGCGATCCAGCCACCCTGGGCCGTCGCGTGCGCGTCGACGTGATGCATCCGGTTCCGGTTCCACCCGTCCGAGCCGGGAGACAGGATCGGGTTCGCTCGATACGGGCGCTCGCGGTAGACCGTCGGTGTCAGCTCGGTGATCTCGAAGGCATGGACGCACAGGCCATACGTCGTCCGGCAGTCCTGTGCATAGCGGACGAGCCGATCTCCGTCGCGCACGACGCGGCCGGCCGGGCGCGCGTGCCGCTCGTCCCCCGCGATGACCGGACTGCAGGGATGCTCGCTCCAGGGACCGAGCAGATCGCCGGCGTGATAGAGACGCAGCGTCGCATTGAGCGGCCTCTGACAGAAGAACATCCACCAGCGGCCGGCGTGGTGAAACAGCGAGGGATCGGCGGCCTGCGTTTCCAGCAGCCTGGAGACGCGCGACCAGCGAAACGGAAAGCCTGTCGCCCTGTAGATCTGGATGCACCGGGGTGACAGCGTCTCCGGAACCATATAGAAGTCGTTCCCATGCCGGAACGTGCAGGGGTACGACAAGTGGAACGGTTCCTCGATGACGACCCCTTGATACGACCACCGGCGGGCATCGTCGCTGACGGCCAGCCCGATAACGCCTCTGCCGGAGTCGGCGTCCAGTATCTCGAAGAACATGAACCAGCGCCCGGCATGCTCGACCATGAAAGGGTCGGCGACGAACGCGGCGCGGATGTCCGTGATGTCCCGCCAGGTGAGCACGGGATTGATCACCCCGCCGGCCGGCGACAGCTCGAGGGCGGATGGTCCCGTATAGATGCCGATCGACCAGCGGTCGATCCGCCGGGGCGCCGGCGCTCGGGCGCCCGCAGACGCCGGATCACTCCGCTCGGTCACAATCGCGCTCGCTTCCGGGAGGACTTCAACGGCCGGCGTCGATGCCGCGAAGTAACACCCGGTGTCCTCCGTTGAACTCGATCCCGACGGAGCGGCTCTGCATCGACACCACATAAGCGCCCGCAGCCTGCGGGATGAACTCGAACGCGTAGACCCCGGGGCCGGCCGGGGATGCGTTGCCCCGCGTGTGCCAAACGCCAGGCGACATCATGACCATGATCTCGACGTCGGCCAACCCGGTCCTCGGCGCACCGCTGGCCGCATCGGTCACCTTGAACGCCACGCGAGCCCTCTGGCCGACAACCACGGTCCGCTCGGGCACGACGGCCTCGACGTGTGGGAGGCGTTCAGCTTCCCGCTGCCGCTGGAGCGCAGGATCCTGCTCGACCCGCACTTCGAAGCATTGCACGGTGCGGGGCGCATCGAGGAAGAACACGACGTCGTACAACCCGGGCTTGCGCAGCTGTGCGAACGTCTCGTAGACGCCGGGCGCCGACCGCTGTCGAAGGCTGCGGTCCAACACGAGCACCGCCCGCGGCGTGCGGCCGTAGTTGCTGAAGTTTCCCATCGGCGCCGCCATGCCCTCCTTGTAGAAGTACACGGACTGGTCGCTCGGGTTGGACACGAGAACGGCCGCCGCGCCCGGCGCCTGGACAATACCGGCCGCGGGTGTCATCTGCGACATCCGTCCGGGCGGGGATTGGCCACCGGGAAAATCGATCACCTGGATCTGCCGGCCCTCGACCCCGATGTCGTCGAGGGGAACCATGAGCACCCTTTCGTCGCCGCGGTGGCGCACGTAAGCTAATTCGTCCGAGAACGCCACCTGGTCCGGGCCGTCGAGCATCGTGGCGCCTTGAATGATGCGGTTGCCCGTCGCGTCCAGGATGCGCAGTTCGTCGGTCGCCGGGTTGACCAGGAAGCCGAAGCGTCCGCCGGGCGCGAAGCGAATGAAGGTGACTCCCGGACGGGTCTGCATTCGCGCCACGATGCGGCCGCTGCCCGCCTCCACGGCGACGACGCTGCCGTCGCCTTCGTGAGTCACATAGGCCATCTGCGCGAGCTCGGAAAAGGCAACTGCAGACGGCGTGGTGCCGGTTCGCACGTCACTCACTTTCTTCAGGCGGCCGACGTCGATGATCGACACGGTCCCGTCGATCGCATTGGTGACGAACGCGTAGCGACTGTCACTGCTGAAGGCCACGGCGTGCTGGCCCCGTCCGGTGGGAATCTGGGCGGCTATCTTCGCCGTCTGGGTGTCCACGACGGTGACCCCCGACGCGTCGTCGGCCGCGCCGGTTGCGATCCAGAGATAGTGCTCGTCGGGTTGCAGCGACAGGGCCCCGGGCGAATGCGCCATGGCGATGCTGTCAGCCACGTGCCAGCCATCGGTGTCGACGATCGCGACCTTCCGGGCGGCCGGCATCGACACGAACAGCCGGCGGAGGCGCTCCGACAGCGCCCAGTCATAGCCGCGGCTCTCCAGGGGGACCAGCGCGAGCAGCTTGGTGCTGCCGAAACCGAACAACGGGTCGACCACGGTGATGGTCGGATCGTCGTTGAGCGTCAGGACGTGGTAGACGTTCAGGTCGAGGTCGGCGCGGCTGAACAGCGTGCCGCCGATGAACGTCCGCGCTTTGTCCGTGCAGGTGTCCGGCTTGGGAACCTCACCGTCGGAACGGAGCTGCATCCATGCGCCCGGGTAGACCCCGGCCAACGGCATGTCGCTCGTCGTGTCCGTGATCCGAAAACGCACGGCGATGTCGTCGCCTTCGCGCAGCGTCGCCGCCGGTCTGCCGGAGGCCTGGCGGGAATCGATGGTCATCTCGACGGCGATCCCCTCCTGGACGACGCGCTTGCGCACGACGGCGCCCCCGGGCTGGACGGCCTGCGCCTGCGCCGCGGCGGGCGCCCCCGCCAGCCAGAGCAAGCTGACCGCGAGCGGAACGACGGTTGACCTCGTCCGCAGCGGCGACCGGGCGCCGACGGTCATTGCCCACAGACTCCATTGGGCCGCGTCGTCGAGGGCGTGACACTCAGAACCCCCCACGTGCCGTACCAGGGGTATCGCTGGACATCGTAGTACAGATACTTGCCGGGCACCTCGCAATCACCGCCGGCCTTCGGGAACACCAGGTTGAGCGTCTCGTAGGGAAGCATGATCTGGCCGCCGAAGTGATTCGTCAGCGGGTTGGATCCGATCTTCGTCGAACCGGCTGTGTACGGTTCTTCCTGCCACACGTGCCCCTGCAGGGCGAAAACAGGCGGAGAGGTGACGCCGTTGTTGGCGGGCCCGCCTGGAAACAGCACTCGCATGCGGAACGGTGTCCCGGCCACGACGCTGAATGTGGGTGTCGCCGGGGTAGTCGTAGAAGTGTTGGGCTCATAGCGGTAGTTGAACGCACCGTACAGATTGTTCTGGTAGTTCTCCACGTCGTCCTGCTTGAGGACCACGAAATCGCGGAACGTCTCGCCGTTCGGCAGCGTGACGGTCGCGGCCGCCCGCGTGGTCACGCCCTTCGGGTCCACGTCCTCCGTCCATTTCGACCCTTCCGGTTCGACGATCAGGGCGCCGTACAATCCTTTCTGGTGCTGCACGACGAGGTCGGCCGCCACGAGCGACGTCGCGCCGTACTCGACGGGCGTCTCCTCGATGCAGTCTTCCGCTGGCGGCTTCGGCGTGCAACCCGGCTTCACCGCAACCGTGCCGGCAAACCAGTAGAACGTTCGCGACCCGGTATCATCGACTGTCCGCCCTGGGTTGAACCCGACCTCGATACCGCTGTCGCGCGCCACGTCGATCGACACGAGCTGCGGATTGAGACTCACCTGCGTGGAGGTCTGATAGTTACTGTCCGCGAGCGGGGTGGAGTTGCCGAACGGGCTCACAAAAGCGGATATCGGTGTGAGGCCCGCGCCGTTGGTCGGGGCAAAGGGGCCCGGCACCGTCGCTGCATTGAACGCGTTTTTCAGCGTGATCTTCAGCCACTCGCCGGCGTTCGCCCTCAGAATCAGCGGTTCTTTCTGAGCGCTCCCTTTCAACACGCCATTCGCGTCGAGGTCGCTGGAGAGCACGTAGACAAGGCCGTTCGGGTCGCCTTGCGCCGGATTGTAGGGAACGGCCCCATCCAGCTTCGTGCAAGGGCTCGCGCTGCAGTACGCTTTGGCCGCGGTCGTGGCGGTGACCTCGAAGGTCCGCGTCGGTCTCTTGGCCGCGTCCGCGGCATTGAACAGCGCCTCGTAGTCGAGCACCACGGCGCGCGACGGTCCTTCGGGGTTGTTCGGCAACCGCGTCAGACCCGGAACCGTTGCGTCGTACGACCGGAAGATGCCCCACGCCCCGTTGGTCAGGCCCACCGAGTCGGCGCTCGCCCCATAGAAGTAGTCGGTCGAACCGAGCCGCGGCCCGGCCGCACGCACCGTCGTCGGCGGCAGGTCGAAGAGCATCTCGAAGTGCTCCGACAACCCCATCGACTGCGTGTCCTTGTACCCCGAGTTTCGAGACGACGGTTCGAAGAGCCATTTGATGCCGGGAATCCTGAACGAGTGCGGCTGCAGATGGGCACCAACGAGGGTCCTGATCTGCACCTTGTCTCCGGCGTAGGCTCGCAGCAGCGGGGTGAACGGGTCGCACGGTTGGACGGTCCCTCCGGCGGCGTTCGAGGCCGTGCACGGAGTCGTATCGGGAGTCGTCGGCGACAGGAACGGCGGGAACGTGAACGTGCTGTTCTTGAAAATGGGACTGCCCGGTTTGGGCTGGACCCTCAGTGCCGAATCGCCGCGTTGAAGGTCGGACCTGAACACGCGCGACAGATCGGTACTTCCCGCCGCTCCGGCGGGAGTCAGCCGATACGGAAGCGGCTCGTTCCGGTAGTTCACCGAGTACGTGCCGACGGCGCCGCCGGTGAAGCTTATGAGCTGAACGTAGGGAGCATTCGTGTTCGCGGGGGGTTTGTCGCTCGTCGGTGTCTGGGACAAAGCGAATGGCCCCAGCGCGGCGTTCGGATCCGACCAAGCCAGGAGCTCGGGCGTATACACCGTGAGGTTGCCGCTGGCCTGGTCGATGCAGAACGTCGTGACACTTGCCCCCTTGGGCGCGACCTTGTCGTCAAGGGTCCACCGAGTGTACCAGGAATAGCCACCGGACGGCGTTCTCGGACCGTTGCACCTCGCTCGCACGAGCTCGGCACCGGCCTGCAGGGTGATACCGACGCCGGCCAGCGCCGCCTTCAGAGGCTGAGGCACAAGACCTGCTGTCAGAGCGGGCGCGAAAGCCAGGGTCGACGTCAGCGGCCGTGCCGGCGCCGACACGGTCGTCTTGCTCGAGGGGAGATAGGCCAGCTGCGTATCCTGGAACTCGAAGGCGAACTCGCGATAGCTCTTCGCCGGATCGACGGTCTTGATGAAGCCCTGCCATTCGGTCGGACCGCCGTCCCCCCGTGTGAACATCTGTGTGCCGTCCGGCGTGAACCACGTCGAGTCTTCCGGCTCGATCAGGAGCCCCCCGTAGAGACCGACTTGCTGGTGGGTCGACGGACCGAAATGATCGTGGGTGAACACCGTCCGCAGCGTCCGATCGACACCGAGATTGTCCAGCAGCGGGTCGGTATCCCAGCGCTGAACCGTCGTTTGCGCGCCGTCCCAGTTCTGGGTCGCCGGGGGTGAACCAAAAGATGGATACCACTCCTGCTGGCTCTTCACCGCCAGTCGCTTCTGTGACGTGCTGGCGAACTGTTTCACCGGATCGAAGTCGAACAGCCCGCCGATCCGGTTCGCGGCGCGAATACGGTCTCGCACCTCGTCGGGACTGAACGTGCCGTCCTCATAGTTGAAGCCGTTGGCGGCGCCGTCCGAGCTCGTCACGTCGAACTTCACCAGGTGAATATGCTGGCCGATGATGTCGGTCGGCGTGCGCACCTGGAAGTCGTCGAGATCGTAGTAGGCGGGGACGAGATCGGTGTGCCAGAACTCGATGGTGTCGCCGGTGTTCGATCGGAAGAAGAACGGCTGGGGCGCGCGCTTCCCCTCGATCGTATCCTTGACGTCATCCCACAGCGTGAGCATGCGCTGCTGCGGATAGTGCCAGCCCTTCTTGTTCAAGACGACGTCCCGCTGCACGACGGCAGCCTTGTAGCGCCTGATGCTCTGGGTCGACGAGCCGGAGTCGTTGACCTCGGCGCCGCATACGGGGCGCCGGGCACGGGAGGCAAGCCGTTGAGCGTGAAGTTCCCCGGGTCGCCGTTCGGGAGCGGCGTGGGATGCGTGCGCGTGGCATGCGCGTGCATCGCGGCCCGCTCGACGGCGGTCCCGTCCTCCGGCAGTTGGAACGCGACCAACGAACCGGCGATCACCGTGGCGTCGGTCTGCGCCTTCTTGTCTTCGGTGCTGTACGCGATGAAGTCCTTCGAGAAGTCCCAGCGCGTGTGCAACTCGCGCACGGTCTCGCCACCGAGCGCCTGGTGCCGCGGCAGCCCGCCGTCCAGGTATTGCCTGGTGCCGTCGGCGTTCAGGATCGGCGCGCCGTCGCTGCCTTCCTTCCAGGCGAAATCCAACGGCGGATGCGGGGCGCGGTGGCCGGCCACACCCGGCACGAAGAAGGGGAATCCCGGGTTGCGGTACTCAGGCGACGATGCGGCGGCCATCGGGATCGGTTCGACGATGGCGCGGCGGCCGGCCAGACTGTCGAACTTCGCCGTTGGACCGATTGGCAGCGGGTAGTCGTCTGCGGCCGTCGACAGCCGCACGCGCGCCGGTATCGGGGCCATGGCCAGCGTCGGCATCGGCACCACCGCCGGAATCGGTGTGCCGAGCACGATCTCCCCGTCCGGCAGAGCGCGGTTCCAGCTTGGCAGCGGCCGGCCTTCGCCGTCGAGCTTCGTGCCCGACTCGAGGACGTCGTGGACGCGCCACAGGGACCACATGCCCTGAGCGAAATGCGGATAGAAGTGGCAGTGGAAGATCGAATCGCCGACCGTCAGGTTGCGGTTTCCACTGCCGCCGTAGGTGATCTCCAGGGTGTAAGCAGAGCCGGGAATGATCAGCTGACTGTCCGAATAACTCCCGTCGTCGGCGTTGGGGGAATGCAGCCACTGATGCGCGTGCAGGTGATGGACGTGTGACGGCCCCGGCCCCGCGTGAGCGATCCGGATCTTCACGTGGTCGCGCATGTAGCTGTGATAGACGTTCGACGGGTCATCGGGGAAATACGCCTTGGTGGCCTTCATTGCCTGCGGCGGCGCAACCGTCGGAACCGTGAGGAGCGGTCCGTTCGGGTTGTAGCGGGCGTTTGCCGTCGTCTGGTCGGCTGGTATGTCGACCACCATCGCCGGATCGCCGACGGCCCAGCCGCTCAGGAAGAACTCTTCGTACTTCAAGTCGACCGCGTCGGCACGGCCCATCGGCCCCACGCCCAGACGATTGGCCAGGACCTCCGCGCCGATCCCGGCCACGCCGTAGTTGATGCCGAACCCGTCGGCGCCGGCCGCCAACGTGTTGTTCAGATCCGGATCCTGGAGAAAGTTGAACGCCTGCTGCCCGCCCGCCTGATGGTAGATGGCCGTGAACTCGCGGTATGGCTGCCGGCGGTCCGGCGAGGCCGGGTTCGATCGGAACGACGGACTGTCCTGGTTATAGGTGAATCGACCGGCGTTGGGACCGGTGATGATGGCGGTCAGATCGCTATACACGATCTCGTGCGTGGCGCGGTCCGGTCCAACCGTCTGCACGGGCTGCAGCATCTGGAGCACCGGCGAGTGGTAGTTGATCACCGGATGACCGCTGGCGGTGAAGACCCGGCCATCGGGGTCGAAACAGACGTCGGTGCTTTGAAGCGTCTGCCGGTCGGCCGACCGCCGCGTCATTTCCCCTTTCGCTGGAACCTTGGCGGCTCCGTGAACCTCCTCGTAGGGATCTTCAAAAATGCGGCAGCCCTCCGGCCGCGTTTCAGGCGAGAAGGCCACGGCCGGGGCCTTATCCCGGCGGAGTGTGGCCGCGAGAAGATCCGCCCGGGTGACCTGGCTGCGGTACCATTCCGCGCCGGCCGGCTGCACGTTGATCGAACCGAACAGCCCATTCTTGGCTTGCGAGCCACCCGGATCGCCGCCGCTGAATAGCAGGAAATTCCCCTCGGCCTTCGCATAGTACCGATAGGTCTGGCGCCCGTTCGGCGCGACCGGACTGTTCTGGTTCACCTGAGTGGCCGGATCGGCCACCTCGAGTCCTTCCGCATTCAGGCTGGCGCCTGGCGCTTTGCCCGTCGAGTCCGGCGTCAACAGGTTCTGGAACTCGATGATCAAGCAATCGCCGACGTTGGCGCGGAGCACCATCGGCCTCGGGCGTTTGTCCGGCCGGAGATTGACTTTCCCGGCGGCGCCGGCCGCCGGTACGACATCCCGCCTCAGCGCAAAGATCTGGCCGTTGAGATTCCCCGCACCCAGACGATTGAACATGTACGGCTGGTCGAGCGCCACGACGTCGGCCTTGATCGTGCGCGCACAGCCCTGCGCATACGCGGGACCGGCCGGCGTGACCGCCACCAACGCGACGCCGCTCGCCATCGCCCCTCTGCACAGTCGCGCCCACGCCCGGCGTGCGGCGCCAGAACCCTTACACATCTCAGACCCGTCACTTCCACGCGTTGCTTCGCACATGGTCTACTCCGATGTTTCCGTGACGATCGTCACGATCACGGCAAGCCTCACGAGGGCTTGAAGCTTGAAGAAGGGTCCACCTCGTACGCGACCGGGCGCCCCTCAGATGGCGGGGGAGGATGTGCGGCTGTCGAACTCTGAGAGTGCGCGAGATTGATGCCCGGCAAAATACACACTGCCGTCAGCCGAGTCAAGGGTAACTGCTCGACGTAGGACCAACTGTGACGTAGGACCAACCGGGATAACCAACAGGTCTATCCTGACGACTCCCGTACGCGCTGGGCGTGGCGCTCACACCGGCGCGTACTGGGGCACGGCCAGCCTGGTAGGACTGAGTGTCCAGACCCTGAACGGCCTCGCGGCCTCGAGCTGACGGACCAATTGCGCGAACCGGTCCGCAGCCGGCCACGTGTCTCCGTGAAACGGCTGCGGATTCAACTGGCCATCGAAGTACGCGTCCCCGGACATGTCTGCGCCGCAGAGCAGGACTTCGTCGGCGCCAAAGGCGTAGGTCAGCTGCAAGGCACACGCGGTCACCGTCGCTCCGTATCGAATCGCTTTCCCTGCAGGAGGAGCCGGCACCGCAAACAGATCCGGCTCCGCGGGCTCGAACCAATAGCAGCGTTCGCTGTTCGTGAACTCGTGCGCGCGCTCCTCCGCCGCCTCGCGGCTGAACACCCGCACCCCGCCGAAGCGCCGATTCGCGTCGTCGAACCAGTCCTGGTCCGAGTGAGTCATCACCCAGACGTCCGCGCGTTGCAGCTCGGGAACGAGCACGGCCTTGCTCACGACCACGATCTGAAAGTCCTCCGGGATTCGACAGTAGTGCTCCCGGCCGTTCGGTCCCGGCGCCACGATGCAGACCTTCGAGCGAACCCGAAAGTCAGACTCGAACAGGTTGACGAAAGCCATGATGTCCGTCAGCCTCCCGCGCGCGCCGATGACGCGGCCGTGACCGCCTCATCGTAGAGCGCTTCCAGCGATCGGACCATCGGCACGGTCCCGAATGCCCGGGCGGTCCGGTAGCCGTGCTCGATCAGCGTCGACCGCAGGCGCCGATCGGTGAGCACGGCGATTAGTCCCTCGAAGATGGCCTCACAGCTCTCGGAGGCCACGACCCATGCGTTTCGCTGGTGTTCCAGGATCTCGCACCCCACTCCTGCCGGAGCGACGATCGACGGAGTGCCCGAGGCCAGGGCCTCGACGTATGGCATGCCGAAACCCTCGAAGCCGGGCCGAAGCGGAACGTGAACGAGGACATCGAACAGTCCGTACATCGCGGCATTGTCTTCCTCGAACGGGATCTCCGCATACCGTTCCGGGGGCAACCTTCGCAGCAAGGCGTGGATGCCAGGCGCGTTGCGGCCCCGCGCGTTCGCCAGCACGAGGACGGCGTTCGGGAATGTCTCGAGCAGGCGTTCGAAGGCCGGCACGACGGTGTGCACGCCTTTGATCCGTTCGTAGCGCGCAACCACGCCGATGACCGGCCCTCCGTCGGGAATCCTCCAGCGCGTGCGGACGGCCGCGACCCGCTCGGGAGACGGCGCCCGGAAGTCGTCGAGATCGAACCCGTGGGGAATCAATCGTGTCTTGTCCTCCGCTACGCCGTCGGTGTGCATCAGCGCCAGACGAGCCTGGTTGCTGGGCGCGATGATGTGCGTCGAGGCCGCGTTGTTCAGCCGGTCGAGGAACTGTCCCCACGGTTCGCGGTGGTCCTCCGGGTACGGTCCGGCGTGGTGGCGCGTGTGCACGCGAACCGGTACGCCCGCCAGACGTGCGGCCATCAGCCCGACCAGGCAGGCATCCATGAAGTGCGCGTGGACGACGTCGATTCGTCGATCGAGGCAGAGGCGTCGAAGACGCGGGACGACGAACGGGAGGTGATGCTTCCCGCCGTAGCGCAGATGCTCGGCTTGCGCGCCATCGCGCCGCAGGCTTTCGAGAAGGGCTGGCGACGCCGGGCTCAAGATCACGAACGACGGGTCGAAATGCGACTTCTCGTGCTCGCGGTACAGGTTCTCAAAAATGGCCCATCGTACCGATTGCGAGACGACGTAGAGGATCCGCAGTCTGCGCACGTTGGTCACCGTCTCGTGCTAGTCCGCGCGGGAGACAGCCTTGCGGTCATCAGGAGTCACTGTGTGCCTGCCCGCAGCCGCCGCTTCGAGCTTGCGGACCAGGGGCAGAACAGACTCGCCGAAGCGCACCATCTCGTCGACCTTTGGCCACCCGGAAAAAATGAAATGCGAGATCCCGGCCTCTTTGAACTCGAGGATGCCCGCCGCTACTTCGTCGGGACTCCCGACCAGGGCGATTGAGGGCGCGCCCAGCACTCCCGCGCCACCCGCCCAGAGCGAGGGCGTCAACCACTCTTCCTGCGCCATCTCGAACACGCTCCGAACCGACTGCGAGTCGCTCTTCTTCACGAAGCTGGCCTCGGACCGTCGCTTCGCCTCGATCTGCGGGCTGGACATGAGGGTCCGGATGACCTCCAGCGCCTCATCGCGGCTCGGCCGGCAGATGATGGACATGCGCAGGCCGGCCGCCGCGCCGCGCGAGAGGACCGGCTGGATGTCCTGGCGCAGCGTGTCCGGGCGATCCGGAAAGCGCATCCAGACCGTCGCGTGGCGCGCCGCCACCTCGCGCGCTCCAGCCGACGCGCCACCAAGATAGATCTCCGGTTGCGTCTCGTCCCTCGACGTTGCTCGGGACGACCCTGAGCTTGTCGAAGGGTCGCGGTCGGAGACGAAACGGGTGTTCAGGCGGCCTTGCTCGATGACATAGTGCCGCCCCTTGAAGTCGACCGGATCCTTCGACTGCCAGAACGCGCGGCAGACGGTCAGGAACTCCTCCATGCGTTCGTAGCGTTGATCGTGAGGCTGACTGTCGCCGTAGTAGTGCATTTCGTCGGGCGAGTGGCCGGCCACCATGTTCAGGCAGATCCGGCCGCCGGTGAGCGCAGAAAACGTGTTGACCTGCTGGACCAGCAGTGTCGGCGACATCAGGCCGGGCCGCACCGCGACCATGAAGCGCATCCGCTCGGTCCGGGTCGCCAGCGCGAGCGACAGCGTCATGGGATCCGGGACGCTGAACTGCAGATTGACCAGGACCGAGTCGATCCCCGCCGCCTCAGCCCGGAGACAAAACGACGCTTGAGCCTGCAGATCGGGACGACCCCTGTCCCGGGCGTCACGGTCTCTCGTCACGACCGCGCCATCGGTCTCCCCGGCTTCCGGCAGCCGCCAGTGAAATCGTGCCGTCGAATCCACGCGGCTAGTGCTCGTCGCCATTGCGGCCCTCCAGCTCACGCACCCTCGGCAGCACGTGGCGGCTGAACGACGTCATCTCGTCGAGGTCGGGCCAACCCGTGAACAGGAACTGGGTGACGCCGATCCGGTTGTAGTCGATCAGAGCCTGGGCGACTTCCTCGTTCGAGCCGACAAGCGCGATCGCGGGAGGGCCAAGAAACGGCACCGCTCCTGTCCACAGATACGGTGTGAGCCATTCCTGGTCCGCGGCAGCCGTCTCGTAGGTCGACACGAACCCGACCGAGTCGGAGCCTCGAGCGAATCGACGGTGCACCTCGCGCGCGTCATCGCCAAACCTCTCGATCATGGCCGACGCCGCCCGGCGGGCCTCCTCATGCGTCGGTCGCGCGATGAGGCTCACCAGCAATCCGACTTCGGTCCCGCTGTCCAGCACCGCCCCGACGCTGGCGGCCACACGCTCCGGAGGCTCAGCGAGCCGCCACAAGCAATGCGCGTGCTTCGCGGCCAGTTCGGCTGCGGGAACGGAATTCCCGCCGACGTAGACCTCCGGACCGCGAGCCGTGTCCGGGCTGAACCTGGTGTGCAGGCGCCCTCCCTTGATTTGGTAGTAGGTACCGTCGAAGTCCACCTCCCCCGCATCCGCCCAGAAAGACCGGCAGATCGCCAGGAACTCGTCGGTGCGCGCGTAGCGGGCATCGTGATCGAGAAAATCGCCGTAGTAGCGCAGCTCGCCCGGCGTGTGGCCGCAGACCATGTTGACGTGCACGCGGCCGTCGAGCAGCGACGCAACAGTGTTGATCTGCTGGACGAACATCGTGGGCGACAACAAACCCGCACGGCACGCCACCATGAACTTGAGCGTGCTCGTTTCCTGCCCGAGTGCCACTGAGAGCAGCGTCGGGTCCGGGCGCGTGAAGCCGATCGCCATCAGCACCGAGTCAATCCCGCACTGCTCGGCCCGTTGACAGAAGTCGATCTTGGATTGAAAATCGGTTCGCCCTGACATCTCACGTGTCGCCACGGCTCTTCTGAAGGGGTCTCCGACTTGCGAGAGGCTCCAATGAAACCTCATGGGTTTCGAGGACCGGATGGCTGGCGAGAGTGTCATTCCTGATTACCCTGATTCCGAATTGCCTGCATGTCGCGTCATCGACTGGGAGCCTGTGCAAGGATGCCGAACAAGTTCATGCGCAGCAACGACCGCGGCGGCGACGTTCAGCCCGATCGGCTGGAGCTGTCGCACGTCTACGGCCGATGGTTTAACACGAAGGCCACCACCGGCGAAATCGTCAAGATGGATCTCAGCGATCAGGACGGGCGGCTCATGGTCAGGGCCTTCGGGGCCGCCGAGGCCGGGCCCATCGATTGGGGATCCACGTTCGCGACGCCGCATTCGAGCAGCCTCGGGTCCCGGTTGGTCACCGGCTTCGTGGCCGATTACGATTTCGGGTTCATGCAGACCCGGCTGGCTGCCAACATCAAGCACGGGATTCTCGTGATCCAAAGCTACAACCGTTTCCTGGATGACAGCGGCCGGCTGCCGTATTTTACCCGCGAGTTCTTCCACCAGTGCGTGACGCACGCCCCCGAACGGCTCCCCGAGGGAGCCGCGTGCCGGATGGCAGGTGACCAGCTGAAAGGAGAGCCGAACGCGGACGGCGTCGATCTGTCTCATTACGTCGGGCGTTGGACCAACACGAACGTCCACACGAAGGTCATCACCGACTTCGAGATACAGCAGCGGCCCGATGGGTTCTATTTTCTTCCTCGCGGCGCCGGGTCAACGGTCGACTGGGGGGCGGTGCGAGTGGGTCCGCATGCCGCCAACGTGAGCGGCTCCCGCGGCGAGGCCTTCTACGCCGGTTACGATTTCGGATTCATGCGGATGACCGTGGCGGCCAACGAGAACCAGGGCATTCTCATCCTCGCTTCCTACAATACGTTCGACGACGACAGCGGCCGGTCCAGTTACTTCTCACGGGAGTTCTTCTACCGCGACCCGTCGCCATTCGCCGGCGACGACTAATTCTCGCGTCGAGTCAGGGTGCGAGGCTCAGAAGACGTTGCGCAGGCGGGCCGCATGAAGGTCGTACACATGTCCGACAGCCTGATGTCGGGGGCGCCGTACCGGTTGGCGCAGATCCAGAAGCTGTGCGGCATCGAGGCCCGGGTGGTGAACCGGGAAGAGTTCACGAACGGCGGACCGCGGCAACGGGCCTACCCCTACGACCTGCTGATCAGCGCGGGGCAAGCGATCCTGCAGCCCATTCTCGAAGAGGCCGACATCATCCACTACCATCATCGCTGGCAGGACAGCGAGCTGTTCAGCGAGCAGAAGTGGGCCTGGGAGGTCGTGAAGCACAAGCCCTCGCTGATGCAATTCCACGTGCCTCGGGACAGCCGGTACGAGGACGTCCTGCGCGACGACCGTGTCGTCAAGCTGGTTGTTGCGCAATATCAAGTACGGATGTACCCGGAATGCATTCCGGTGCAGAATGCGGTGCCCATCGACGACGAATTCCACCGCCCGTTGTGGATCGAGAACGAGCCGCCGATCGTCGCCTTCACGCCTCCCGATTGCCAGGCCGACAGCTGGTGGTACAAGGGATGCGCCGAAACGCTGCCGGTTCTCCGGCAGGGCTTTCGCCACCGGTTCGTCACCGACAGTTCGTGGCACGAGTCGATGAAGGTCCGGGCGCGCTGCGACATTGCGATCGATGAAATCGTGAGTGGCGGCTACCACATGTGCTCGCTCGAAGCGCTGTCGCAGGGGTTGGCGACGATCGCCGGTCTGGACTCACAGACGATCGATGCGCTCGAATCCGTCACGGGCACGCGGAAGCATCCCTGGATCGTGGCCCGGCCCGATACGCTTCGCCAGACGCTGGCGGAGGTGATGGCCGATCGGGCGTACCTTCGCGCCAAGCGCGCCGAGGCGCGCGAATACATGGTTCGCTACTGGCATCCCGAGGTGGTCGTCCGCCGTATTCAGGAGATTTACCGGCTGGTTCTCGAACGGCACGGCCATTAGCCCGAGAACCCATCTGCTGTCGCCTGCGAATGTCTACGAACGGCTCGTCTGCTGACCACGCGTCGTCCATGCACCCGCCGAAGCGTGGCCCCCAGCGCTGGGCCCTCGGCCTCTACGCCGGACCCTCGCCTCTCGCGCTCACAGCGGTGGCGGGCGTCAATCCGGTGCTGACGCGGCGAGACATAACGGGCATGGAGGCCGAGTTCCTCGCCGACCCCTTTCTGTTGCGCCGTGACGAAACCTGGTACCTCTATTTCGAAGTGATGCCGACGGTCAGCGGGAAGGGGGAGATCGGCCTCGCCACCAGCGCCGACGGCCGGTCATTCGCCTACCAGGGGATCGTGCTCGCCGAGCCGTTCCATCTCTCGTATCCGCTGGTCTTCGAAACGGAGGGCGAGGTCTATCTGCTGCCCGAGACCCTCGGCGCTGGAGCCGCGCGACTCTATCGTGCGACGAGCGCGCCCGGAGGTTTCGAGCCCGTTGCCAATCTCGTCCCCGGCCGGCTGGCCGATTCCACCGTCTTCTTCCACGCCGGTCGCTGGTGGCTCTTCACCTGCCCCGCGCCGGAGCGCCACGACACCCTGGAGCTGTATTTCGCGGACGTTCTCGTCGGCCCATGGCGAAGGCATCCGCAAAGTCCCCTCGTGGTGGGAGATCCGCGGTCGGCGCGTCCGGCCGGCCGCGTCGTGGAGTACCAGGGCCGTCTCTTTCGCTTCGCCCAGGAATGCGTGCCTCGCTACGGCTCGAAGGTCGGCGCCTTCGAGATTGTCGAGCTCGGTCCCGAACGCTACCGCGAGATCCCGGCCGGCCCGGCGCTTGCGCCCACCGGTACCGGCTGGAACGGAGAGGGGATGCATCATCTCGACGCGCACCGCCTCGCGGACGGGAGCTGGCTCGCGGTCGTAGACGGCTACGGCCCGGAGCCAGGTGAATTCATGTAGTCCTGGGCCGCCTTGACACCGCCTTCGCCCCTGCCATAATCGGCAGCCAGATTCTGGTCCACCATCTTTACTACTTTCCTGAGCTCGGGAGGACTGGGCTTCGATGTCGTTGTTCCCGACCGGTTGTGGCGTCCGCGCCAACGACGGCCGATTCGCGAAGCGTGTTGTGCTCGTCGGTTCGTTGGCTTGCACTCCGCAGGCCGATGCGTGCGGGCTCGACGCCGCCGACTGGCTTGAGTGGCGCGCGGACTGCGCCGAGACGCTGGCGCCGTGGGCCTTTCAGCGATTCGACGGACGCACGATCTATTCGCTTCGCAGCCGTGTCGAGGGGGGCCGTTTCGACGGCGACGCGTCGGCTCGCACCGCGCGTCTGGCGTCGGCGGCAGAACGTTTCGCGATGGTGGAGCTGGAGGGCGAGCGCGATCTGATTCCCGATCTGCTCGAACGCATCGCTCCATCGCGGCGGCTGGTCGCGTGGCACGGGCCCGCCGAAGATGCGGCGGCGCTCGCGCGCCGGTTCGATCGCTACCGCCAGGTTCCCGCCGCCCTCTACAAGCTGGTGCCCTCTGCGGCCGATGCCGCCGAGGCCCTCGCGCCCCTGCTGTTCGCGCGACGGGCCAACAGGACCGACCTCATCGCGTACGCGTCCGGTGCGCCGGGCGCATGGACGCGCCTGCTCGCGCCGCGCTACGGCGCGCCCGTTGTCTACGGCACCGTCGGTCCGCATCCCGAGGATCCGGGCGCCGGCCTGGACCTGCTCGTGGCCGACTACGGGCTGCCGGCGCTCACCGATGTGCGGGAGATTTACGGCATCGTCGGCACGACGACGGTGCGTTCGCTGTCGCCGCGACTGCACAACGCCGCGTATCGCGCCTCGGGGCGCCCCGCGCTGTACGTGAGCTTCCCGACCGAATCGTTCGAACGCTTCATGACGGCGATGGAAAGCGGCGGGCTGACCGAGTTGGGGCTGCGGTTTGGCGGAGCGACGGTGGCGTCGCCGCACAAGGAGGCCGCGGTGGCGTTCGCCCGCCACGCGACGCCGGCCGCTCGCGCGTGCCAATCGGCCAACAACGTCCGCCGCCGCGACGACGGCTGGCACGCCGGCACCACCGATTCGGTGGGTGTGCTGAGGCCGTTGATGCGGCGCGGCGTGGCTCTTCAGTCGCGACGCGCGCTGGTTGTCGGATGCGGCGGCGCCGGGCGCGTCGTGGCCGCCTCGCTGGTGACCGCCGGCGCGGACGTGCTGCTGATGAACCGGGGCGCGGCGCGGGCCCGCTTCGCTTCACGGCTGGTCGGCGTTGCCCATACGCCGCTGGCCGACGTGGATCTCGATCGCTTCGATCTCGTGGTGAACGCCACGCCGGTCGGGTCCCGCGACGGCGAGCAACCGTTCCGGCTGCGGGGCGGCGGGGCCGCCGCCGTCGTGGTCGATCTGACGTACGGCCAGGCGCCGACGTCACTGGTGCACGCCGCGCGCGCACTTGGAGCGGTCGCGGTCGACGGGTTCGAGGTGTTGCGCGCACAGGTGCACGAGCAGTATCGGATGCTCACCGGAACGACGATGCCGGAGTCGGTGATGAAAGGGGTCCTCGGCACGATGCCGGACCCGCGCGTCCCGCTTCCGGCCGCGCAGTCCCTGTGAGGAGACGGCAGGCGCCAATCAATTGCATGTACACGACCGTGAAGAATGGCCATGAAGCATAACCGCGGGTTGCACGCGATCGCAGGCGGGGCGGCGGCGCCGGGGCACGATGATCTGCCCCTGCGCGTACGGGCGCTCGCCCGCGAGCGGTTTGCGCCGCGCGCGAGGGGCTACGACGAGCGCATCGAGTTTCCCGCCGAGGACTTCGCGGACCTGTTCCACGCCGGGCTGCTCGCTCCGACCGTGCCGCGCGCGCACGGGGGCCTCGGGATCGGCCCGGAGTGTGGCGATCCATACACGCTCTGGATGATGACGAAGGAGCTCGCGAAGGTCGATCTGTCCCTGGCGCGCTGCTGGGAGGGGCACGCCAACTCGCTGGTGATCCTGGACGCGCTTGCCGACGAGACGCAGAAGGCGCGGTGGTTCCGCGGCGTGGTGGAGCACGGCGAGTTGTGGGTCGCGTGGAGCGGCGAGCCGCAAGCCCGGGCGCCGGGCGAGAAGACGACGTTCGGCACGGCCGTCACGAAGGTGGCGGGAGGGTATCGCATCGACGGCACGAAAGTCTTCTGCACGAGCGCGGGCGGCGCAACGTGGGCGATTCTCCTGGTCAACACCGCCGGACCCGGCGGCGCGCGGCACGGGACCGATTCGCCCGACACGCTTCTGTTGCTGGCCTGCAGGCTCACCGGGGATCCGACCGTCACGTATGACCGCTCATGGTGGGACCCGATCGGGATGCGTGGAACCGTGAGCCATCTCGTCCGCTTCGACGGCACCTTCATTCCGGACGAAAACCTGATCGGCCCCCCCGGCGAGTACCTCCGGGCCGGCTGGCAGACGCGCTTCATTCCGCACTATGCCTCGTCGTTCCTCGGCGCGGCCGAGGCCGCCTACGAGTTCGCCCTGGACTACGTCGCCGCGCAGAAGAAGGCGGCCGACCCGTATGTGCAGCAGCACATCGCGACGATGGCGATCAACGTGGAGACGGGGCACTTGTGGCTCGGGCACGTCGCGGCGCTGTGGCGGACCGACCCGCCGCGGGCGCAGCTGACCGGCAGCCGGGCGCGCCACGTGATGGAACATCTGGCCGAGGAGACCGTGAAGCTCTGCATCCGCACCTGCGGCGCGCGATCGCTGAACCGGCCCGGATCGCTGGAGCGCATCTATCGCGATCTCTCGTTCTACGTCCGTCACGACAACGACGACCACAACCTGGCGATGATCGGCAAAGCGATCCTCGGCCAATCCTACGACTCCTCCTTCTATAAGCCATGACTACGCCTGCAGGGGGCCTCCGTCACGGGCCGATCGCGCCGCGAGGGTTCTGGGGCGATACCCTCGCGATGCTGGGGGTAGGCTACTTTCTCGCCTACATGCCGTACGGGTTCCTGCTGAAGGCATCCACGGACGGTCTGCTTCCGGGTGTTCCGAAGGTCTCCGGCTTCTTTCTGCTGCCCGCCTCGGTGCTGGCGACGTTCGCGTGCACCTTCCTCGGCGTGACGCTGTTCGGGTGGTGGCGGCATGTCGCGCGCCGGACGATCGCGGGCGTCTCGATCCCGGTGCCGCGGCCGCAGGCGATCTGGTCCGGCCTCGGCACCGCGGTGATCATCGGCACCACGTCGCTGGCCTACAGCGTTCCGGGTGTGTCGATCGTGCTGATGATGGTGCTGATGCGGGGCGGCGTGCTGACGATTGGGCACCTCACGGACATCGTGCATCGGCGGCACGTGCATTGGCGCGCGCGGCTCGGGTGGATCCTGACGGTGATCGCCGTCAGCATCGGGCTGTTCGGCCTGCAGGACATGGCGCTCGGCGCCGCAGCCGCGTGCGTGATCGGGGTCTATCTGATCGGCTATGTCGTCCGCTTTCAAGTGATCCAACGGCTGTCGAAGACCGCTGACCGGCACGCCAACTTCCGCTATGTCGTCGAGGAGTTGATGATCGCGATGCCGGCGCTGCTCCTGACCGTCGCCCTGATGACCGTCGTAGGCCCGGCCGCGGTGCAGCACGATGTCCGCGCAGGCTTCGAGCTGCTCGTCACCGGCGGCGCTCGGCTGTGGACGGCGCTGCTCGTCGGCGTGTCCTACGCCGTGCTGTACATGTTCGGCACGCTGATCTACCTGCACCCCCGCGAGTACACGTTCTGTGTGCCGGTGAACAGGGCCTCCAGCATTCTCTCGGGCGTCGTCGTGAGCGTGGCGATTGCGTTCCTCTTCCGCCAGCCGCTCCCGTCCGCGGCACAGTTCGCGGGGGCGGCGCTGCTCCTGGTCGCGTTGCTGACGATGGCGTTGCCGGAGGTCGGTCCGTTGCTGGTGCGGCGGGGCGGCATGGCGGCCGACCGGCTCATCCTGTTCGTCTGCGCTGGCAACACGGCGCGCTCACCCATCGCCCAGGCGTTGTGCGCCGCCGCGATCGCCGAGCGCCTGAAGGTGTCGCGTCACGATCTGGCGGCGCTCGGGATCACGATCGCGAGCGCCGGCGTGACGGCACGTGTCGGCAAGCCGATGAAGCCGGAGGCCGTCGAGGTGCTCGAGGCGATGGGCGTGGAGCCGCACCGTCACGAGGCGCAGCAGCTGACACCCGGCTTGATCGCGCGCGCAACCGCGATCTACTGCATGACCGCCGACCAGGTCCGGCAGGCGCTGGAGATTGGTCCCGGCGCCGCCGCAAAGATCCATTGTCTGAGTCCGCAGGGCGATCTGGAGGAACCGGTGGGGACGCCGGCGACACAGGGCTTTGCGGACCGTGCGCACGCGGCGATCCAGGTGCGGCTCGGCGAGCTGCTGCGGCAGCTCGAGCCCGCCATGGCTCCCGCCTCGAGTCAATGAGCCTCAGCATCCCACTGCTCCTCGGCAGCAGCAGAATCGGACGGAGGAGCGTTCACGTGGCGGAGCACCTGCACGCGGTGATGTGCGCGACCGACGGCGTGATCGCGCCGCTGCTCGATCTGTCCGCGCTCAAGTTCCCGATCATGGATCAGCGCCTCGCGGACATGGCGGATCCTCCACCGGGGCTGGCGGAGTTCGCCGCGACCCTCGCAGCCGCCGATGCGCTGATGATCGTCACGCCCGAGTACAAGAACGGGTACCCGGGCATCCTGAAGAACGCGCTCGACTACCTGGTCGCGGGGATCCTGCGGCGGAAGCCCGTCGCGATCTGCACGGTCTCCTCCGGGGCCTTCGGCGGCATCAACTGCCTCGCCCAGCTCCGGCTGGTCTGCCTCGCGATGGGCGGGCTGCCGATCCCCGAGGCGCTGCCGGTCTCCAACGTCGGCTCGGTGTTCGGCGAGGATGGCCAGTTGCTCAACGGCGCGTTCGATGCCAAGGCGCGCGTGCTGGTCGCCGATCTGTGCTGGTATGCCAGGCGGATGAAAGGCAACGGTGGAGAAAACAGATGAGCCTCTTTGATTATCCCCGCATCCATTTCAAAGGGACGATCCTGCTCAATCCCGCAACGGCAAACAACGACGATTACGCCCAGCAACCCGGGGCGGCGATGCTCCCCGCCAGTTACGGCGCTCATGCCGGACAGATTCTCGGCTTGATGGATTCCAAGGCCGTTCAGCCCAGGACGTACGGAATGTCCGATCCGGACTTCATCGCGTGGGTCCAGAAAGCCCACGCATTCGACGTCTCTGGCAGCCCGGGAAAATCCAGGCAAATCGTGCCCGCCGAGTGGAACTACTACGGTGGCATGGACTCGAAGATTCTGAACGCGGCAGTCATCGGCGTTCAGGTCGGAGCCGGCCAGGTCCACTCGGCTGTCAGCCCGGGTGTTCCCGCGACAGCGGTGATTGGCTCGACGGTGAACTATGCCGGTCACATCACCGACGTCAATTCCGAAGGGTCGCCGCCGGCGACCCAATTCTTCATCGATAGCCTGACCTTGCAGAACGGCGCCACGACATTCCTGAAGGGAAGCCCTTCGAAGGGCGCGTGCCAGTGGTTGAATTTCTACCGCAACGTCAATCTGACGGCGGACGGCGGGGCCGGCGGCTACGTTTACCACGTCATGAGAAAGAGCGACGCCGGGACGAGCATCCAGCTTCCAGGGTTCGACGATCCCCGGATCGCCGGTGTCATCTGTCGTTATTATCTGTACCGCTTCTCCAGTGGGGCCTCCAATAACGCCGCACTCGAGGCGCTCTACGCAGCAAAACAAAATCCCGCGACTCTCGAGATCGTCGGAACCTTCGCGCCGCTTTTCGCCAGCGAAAAGATCGTCACCGGGCCGGTCGGCCGGTTGCTGGTATCGGACGTCGCCCAGATTCCCACGCCGAAGGGTACGAGCAACAATGGCAACAATGGCATCGTCGCGCTCGCGCCGGCGGTTCTGCAGAGGAACGGAGACACCATCGCCGCCGATTTTTGCGGCACCTTTCCGGACTATTTCCAGCCAGGAGCCAACCCGAAGTATGACTTTGGCGCGGTGACGCTCACCGTCGCCGGCGCCCCCGGCAGCGCGTCCATCGGGCCGGTCGACTACGCGGACACCGACTCCGGTGACCGGCGCGGGTGGATCTTCGATTTCGACATCTCGTCAAATGCCGCCGCCCGGCAAGTCCTGCAGGATCCCGGCGCCCAATTCCGCCTGCAACACGCGGAGTACGGCACGGTGCTCGCGGAGACGGACTATTATTTCGTCTCGAACCAGCAGGGTATCTACGCCGAGCAGTACGGTGCGGGCGACTCCTTCCTGAACCAGGGCACCAACGAGCCGGCAACGCTCTCGGTCTACCATCGCGGCCGCGAGCTGAGCGCGGCCGAGTGCCCCCCGATTACCGTCTGGCAGTACCGCTCCGTTCCCATTCAGTCGCCCGGTGACGTCGAAGCCATCGCCACGAACGTCAAGCCCGGACAGCCCATTCAGGTCGACACCAGCCAACCGGGCAATCGGCTCTTCACGTTCGGCATCGACACGGCGGCGCAGCCGCTGCCGGCAGGTTTTCCTCCCAAGAGTTACAACGACTTCATGGGGCCGCCCTTCATCACCAATGCCCCGTCCATCAGCCTGCGGATCCTGCCCAACGACGAGGACTTCAGCAGGTATTACGTCGACCCGAAGGCCAGCGAACCAAAAGGCAACGAGCAGCTCACCTTCGACGTCGTCTATCAGAAGGTGCTGCGCACCTATTACCTCCTGTACCCGCTCATGAATGCGATATTCCCGCTCAACTCGGAGGCGGAGGTTGCCAAGCGCGCTCAGGCCATTCTCCAGGTGACGGACCCGAAGCTCTGGATGTCGATCGCGTTCATGCCGCGCACCCGCGACATGTCGGCCAGCCGCCGCACGCTGCTCCAGGCGTGGTGCCGGAAAGTCCTCGGTGCGCACGCCGGAACGACGTAGCTGTTCACGTCCGGCACGTGGCTCGGCGCCCACCCCAGCGCCGGATGGTTTGTCTCGGTAGTCCGCGTTTGGTTGAGAGGAGGACGCGATGAGTTATCTTGACCTTCCCCGGCTTCACTTCGGCGGCCTGTTCTTCACGGGCCCGGGCACCATCAACAACCGGACCGAGAACTACACGCCGGCGGTCCAGCTGGAAAAAGACGGCAAGTACCTTCCGGTCGCCTTTTGGAATCCCACCGGCGTCGCTCAATGGTGGCTCGAACAGTGCACCGTGTTGAGCGCGGTCGGGCCCGACGCCGCGCCGGCCGGCGCCGGCGATCCCGTGATCGGCGCGGCCGTCCAGACGCCCAGTCCAACGGCTCCGATGAGCGATGGTCAGGGCGGCTTCTACCTCCCGGCGCAGATGGTCGATCTCGACCCGGATCAGCAGGGCCGGAGCGCTCTCTACGGCGTGCGCATGGCCGTCACCCTCGCGAACGGCGCCGGCCTGACGGGGGTGATGACGATTCCCGAGCTGCGGCAATTGAATCCACGAATGCCGGTGAACACTGGAAGTGGAAGCTGGACCTTCGTCGGCAATTGGATGGGCACTCTGCAGCAAGTTGCGTGGCGCGGCGATCTGTCCGGGTCCCCACTCCTGCTTGCGCTGAGAGACGCCGGTGCGGAAGGCCTTGCCGTGAAGTTCACCGCCGACCTGCATCAGAACAATCCGCAAAACGTTTCCACGTCCGGTGACCTCTTCTGCTACGGACGTGTGCTCGGCTCGATCGGGCCTGCGTCGGCGGCGGAATTGGCACAGGTCGTTCCGGGACGATGTCTCCAGACGGTTGCCGGTCCGGCCTCCGTGGCGATGGCTCAGGCTGTCCAGGACTCGCCGCGACGGCTTCAGTCACGTGAACGTGTCGCGAAGCAGACAGCCGCGCTCGCGGAGTTCAGAGCTGCCCCGTCAGCCGACCCTGCCGCGCCCGCCCCGTGGTCTCCGGCCTTCGCGGTGATCGGTCAGGCGGGTTCACAACACGTGCTGAGCATCGACATCGGCGGTTCAATCCTCCTCAACACGACGCCTGCCGTCGACGGCACCTTCGAAGTCGGATCCGATATCGCTCTCGGGACCGTCGATCTTGCGGACGGCCAATTCGTGTCCTTCGCGAGCGGTTCGCTGAGCTTTGTCTCGCCCAATCAATATCGACCGCTGGTTTCGACTCAGAAGAATTGCCAGCTGGTGAAGAACAGTGGCGTGTTCACGATTCCACTGAGCGCCGCCGAGGTCGAGAAGGCGAGCGCGAATCCGCTGGCGATCCAGGTGAACGGCACGACGGTCGCCCAGGAGAATTCAAGCGGATTGTGGATGGACGTGTCGGTGTCGTCGAACCGGCTCGAGTGCAGCGGCGGGCAAGTCGGCCAGGCGCAAATCATGGTGCGGAAGTTCGGCGAGCCGGTGGCCGGGGCGCCGCCCCCACTCACCCCGGTCGTTCAACTCGTCCAATGGATTCTCAAGGACGGCAAGTGGAAGAACCCGAAGATCCTGCCCTCGTCGAACGACGTGGGCATCAGCATCGGCAACACCGACGCGAACGGCGTGGCGGACATCACGATCGGGGTGAACGTTCCCGACATCACGATTCCGGAGATCCGGGAACCGCTCGACAGCCAGATGTATCTCATCTCGCTGAATGATCCCGATGGAAACACCATCGGCGACCTTCAGCCGACTCTTTCGGTCCTGTTGTGGAAGGCGTTTCAGGTTCCCGCGAACCCGTCCTGGAGCGACGTCGGCGCGATCTTCACGGCCTATGCCCGTCTCTATCCCGGGATGAAAGCGCGCCTGGATATCTCCGACGAAGCGACCGTCATAAGTTCCGCCGGGGGCATCCTGAGCCATCACATGGATTTGCCCATCGACGATCCGGCGTACATGCCCGTGACGCGCGACCTGTCTCCCAGCAAGATGGCGATGATCGTGTCCTGGCTCAGGCTGGTTTCCAAGCAGGCGCCCGCTCCGGGTTCGCAATCGGTGCGGACATGAATGTTGGGGACGCGGGACGTGGATTCGCCCGCCGTCGCTTGTCGCACAAATCGACCCGAGCGACAAGCTATGGCGAGGCCGCGCCGAAGCGCACCGAGTCTGGGCGCGCGGAGGCGGGGGATCAGGGATTCGGGATCAGGGATTAGCGATTAGGGATTCCCGCTCCCGTCATCGGCACGTGCGGGTAGCCCATCGACCGGTGCGTCACGTCGTTGCGATAGAGCGGATCCTGCATCAGCGTCACGCGCCGGCCGGCGGCGGGCATCGTCGTGCTGTAGATGCGCAGCTCGCCGGCCGCGAACGTCACGATCTCCTCGCGCCAGTCGCCCAGGATGTCGGCGACGTGCTGCACGCTGCCGTCGATCCGGCCGAGCGTGGCACCCTTCCACTTCGAGATGACGCCGCGCGCGTGGATTTCGCGCAGCTCGTCCGCGTCCCACCAGACGAGCTCGCTCTGCGGGGGCACCGGACCCGGGATGGCCTGTCCCTTCGACGAGAAGAAGTACTTGTCCCCCCAGATTTCCATCCCCGGGTACGCCGGGTCGATGTCGCCGACGAGCCCGCCGGCAATCTGGTTGTCTTTGCTCGCCTCCCGCGTCCCGAAGATCAGATCGCCGGTGCGCGCGTCCCACAGGCTGACGCCGTTCTGCGGATGCGGATCCTCGATCGTGTACCAGATCTCCAGGCCGGGCCGCGCCGGATCGACATCGGTGAGGTAGAACCGATCCCCGTGACCCATCCCGGTGCTCCACATCGTCCGCCCGTCGTGATCGATGGCGATCGAGCCGTTCAGGATCTCGTCGAAGCCGTCGCCGTCGATGTCGCCGGTCTTGATGCTGTGCTGCCCCTGGCCCTGATACTTGAACGGCGCACGCTCGTTGGTCCACCGCCAGATCTTCTCGAGCTTCCGGTTGCGGAGCGTCCACGCGTCCACTTTCATCAGCCCGTACGTGCCGCGGACCACCAGGACGCTCGGGGTCTTGCCATCGAGGTAGGCGACGCCGAGCATGTGGCGGCTCGAACGGTTGCCGGTCATGTCGGCCCAGTCGATGACCTTCCCGCGTTCGATCCAGTCGACCTTGTCGATCTCCTTGCCGGTCTGGCCGTCGTAGACCGCGAGGTACTCCGGGCCGTCGAGGACGATCCCCTTGCCGCCGTCGAACGCCTGCTCGCGCGTGGCCGCGTAGGGCGCCGTCCGCAGGCAGACCTCGGCCTTGTTGTCGCCGTCGAGATCGCGGACCACCATCGGCGAGAACCAGATGCCGAGATTCACGTTCCAGCCCAGGTCGATTCGCCACAGGAACGCGCCGGTCCTGCCGTCGTACGCGTCGATCTTGAACGTGTCGGGGCTCGGGCGCACGCGGCCGGGATCGATGCTGCCGAGCGGGTGCTTGACGACGAAGTCGTACGTGCCGTCGCCGTTGAGATCGCCGATGGCGACCCGATCGACGCCGCGCGTGTCTTCTCGCAGCGCAATCGATCGATATGGCTGCGCCGCCGGGTTTGCCGGCAGAGTGGCCCGCGCGCCGTCTTCCTGCTCGCGTCCGCTGACCACCGGCCTTCACCCACCAGGCGTTCTCGCGATCGAGAGGCGGGCTGGTGTCGAGGAAGTCCGTGGTCTTCACGATCGGCTGCGCGGTCAACTTCACCGGCGTACCGCCGCCCGTCGAGCGGTACACGTTGAACGAAACGGCCGCCGGGTCGGTGTCGAGCAATCGCCAGCCGAGATACACCCGTCCTCCCTCGACGGCCAGGGCCAGCATGCCGCGATCGAGTGTCTCCACGATGCGCGTCTTCGCCCAGCCGAGAGGTGTGTCCGGCTTGTACAGCGGATCGATCGCGTAGAAGTTCAGGTTGGGCGGGATTTCCTCCGGCGTGAGCGGCCGGAGCGTCGCGTCGTTGTTATCCGGCGGCCGCGTCGAAGGCTGAACCGGAGTTCCCTGGGGAGCCTGTGCGGCGCCGGCGAGGACAAGCACGCAGGAGAGCATCAGCGCGGCGGCGTATCTGGACATCGCGCACATTGTAAACCGGGGCTCGGGGCTCGGGGCTCGGGACTCGGGGCTCGGGATTCGGGACTCGGGACTCGGGGCTCGGGATTCGGACTGGCCGTGGGCGAGTGGGAAGCGGGAAGCGGGAAGCGGGGAGCGGGAAGCAGGAAGCTGGAAGCTGGAAGCTGGAAGCTGGAAGCTGGAAGCGGCTTCACCGCTTACGAACCGACGCGACCCATTCGGCGACGCGCCGCTCGAGGGACGCAAGGGGCACGGCGCCCTGCCCGAGCACGACGTCGTGGAACGCGCGAACGTCGAACGCCGGTCCGAGCTGGCGCTCGGCGTTCGTTCTCAACTCGCGGATCCTCAGCTGGCCCATCTTGTATCCGACCGCCTGGCCCGGCCAGACGATGTAGCGGTCGACCTCGACGGTGATGTCCTGGAGCGTCTTCGCGGCGTTGGCCGCGAAGAAGTCGATCGCCTGCTGGCGCGTCCATCCCATCGAGTGCAGTCCGGTGTCGACGACGAGCCGGACCGCGCGCCACATGTCGTACGTGAGCTGTCCGAACTTCGAGTACGGATCCTGGTAGAAGCCCATCTCGTCGCCGAGGCTCTCCGAGTAGAGCGCCCAGCCTTCGACAAACGCCGTGTAGCTCGTGTTCTTGCGGAACTCCGGGAGGCCCTCGAGCTCCTGCGCGAGCGCGATCTGCAGATGATGGCCGGGCACGGCCTCGTGCAGCGTCAACGCCTCCATCTCCCACTTCGGCCTCGCGTCGAGCTTGTACGTGTTCGCGTACATGTTGCCCGGACGGCCGGCAGCGAGTGCCCCGGGCTCGTAATACGCCGTGGTCTGCGACGGCGCCGTCGCGTCCGGCACGCGGGCGATCCCGTACGGCGTTCGCGGCAGCGTGCCGAACAGGTGCGCGAGCTCCGGGTCGGCGCGCTTGGCCACATCCCGGTAGCCGGACACGAGCGCCGCGGCCTCCGTGTAGTAGAAAGCCGGATTGGTGCGCAGGAACTGCTTGAAGTCGTCGTAGCTCCCTTTGAAGCCGACCTTCGCGATGATGGCGTCCATCTCGGCGCGGATGCGCGTCACCTCCGCCAGGCCGATCTCGTGAATCTCCTTCGCCGTCTTCGTCGTCGTCGTGTGCCAGCGCACGTTGTAGGCGTACATCTCCGCCCCGTTCGGGAGCGCATTCGCGCCGGTCGTCGCGCGGCAGCCGGGCAGGTAGACCTTGACGAGAAACTCGTGGAGCCGTGTGAAGGCCGGCCGCACGCCGTCCGTGTACGCCGCGACGGCCGCCTTCGTGAGGCGATCGCGATCCGCCGCTGCGATCGCCGCCGGCATCTTCCCGAACGCCTCGAGCAGCGGGCTGGTCCGCGGGTCGGCGACAATCTGCGCCGCGACCTGCCCGGGCACGTCCCGAAGCGCGATCTGCGGAGGCGTGAATCCCTGCGCGAGCCCCTGCTTCATGAGCGCGATGGTCTGATCGACCAGCGCCGGCGCCGCCCGGAGGCGCGCGACGATGTTCTCGTAGTCGGCGGACGTGGCGGCCGGCATGAGGCTGATGAGGCGCGGGATGTCCTGCTGGATGCCCTCCATCTGGTTGATCGGCATGCGCAGGTTGTGGGGGATGACGCTTCGCAGGGGCATGGCGTCGTTCGCGAAGTCCAGCCCCTCGACCGCGGTTGCGATCATGTCGCGGTACAGGTCGTAACTGAGCTGGTCCCCGGCATCGAGACGGCCGCGCTCGATGCCGTCGAGCCGGGGCATGGTGCGGCGCAGATGGTCATTCCGCGCCTCGATGGCTCCGGGCGAATAGTCGGTCCACTGCCCGTCGTGTCCTCGATAGCCGAAGGCCGTTGCCGATTCCGGGTACTGACCCATCCAGAACTTCCAGTCGTCCTCGAGCAGCGCGCGGAAACGGCCGGCCGGTGATGACGCGGTCTGCGCCAGCGCGGAGGCCGCCAGCGCGAGCAAGGCAATCGACAGCAGGGCCGGAACGTGGACTCGCATACCCCGGGATCCTACGCGAATCCCCGGGCTGACGGGAACGCGCGGGCTGTATACTCGTGCTTGCCACGCCTGGAGCCTGACAACCTTCGATCCCGCGCTCGAGTCCCGTTCGGTCCGGTCAGAAGACCAGAGACCTGAGACCTGAGACCTGAGACACCAGAGACCTGAGACCAGAGACCGGAGACGACGAATGACCTCCATGACTCGCGTCCTTGGCGCCATGTGCGTGGCTGCCGCGCTCGTCGCGTCCCTCTCGGGCCAGTCGCAGCCGGCGAAGCCCGAGCAGCCGCCGGCCCAGCCGCAAGACGCGAAGCCGCAGCCGCCGCCGCCGGTCTTCCGATCCGGTGCGCATTACGTCCGCGTGGATGCCTATCCCGCTCGTGACGGCCGTCCGATCCTGGGGCTCACGACCACCGACTTCGATCTGCTCGAGGACGGGAAGGCCCAGACGATCGAAGCGGTCGATTTCATCGACCATCCCGCCTGGACGCCGCTTGGCGAGCGCCGCGATCCGAACTCGCAGCGTGACGGGTTCGAGCTCGCGAAGGACCCGAGCTACCGCGTCTTCGTGTTGTACCTGGATGCGTTCCACGTCGACGTCGCCGGGTCCCACAGGCTGCGTGTCCCACTCGGAGAGCTGCTCGACCGGATGCTGGGGCCGAAGGACCTCTTCGGGGTGCTGACGCCGGCGCAGTCGGCGAAGGACCTGCTCCTCGGCCAGCTCACCCAGAGCATCAACGAACAGCTCGCCAAGCACTGGACCTGGGGGCTCGCCGACAGCCTGCGGCCGATGCCGGGGGAAATGGATCTGGAGATGGCGTTCCCCGACGGCAAGCGGATCGTCGCGCTCCAGCGCCTCGACAAGGTCTATGCCGACCTCGAGGGGCTCGTCGCCATGCTCGGCGACCTTCGAGAGGAGCGCAAGAACATCGTCTTTTTTTCCGATTCGCTGCCATCGCCATCCAACCGTCAACGCGGCAGCGATCCGGTCCGCCAGGACCCTCCGTCGGTCGGCGTGACACAGGAAGGCAAGATCACGATGGGCAGCCGGAACGGCGAACCGGATCGGATGGGCCTGCAGGCGGAACGCATGCGGCTGCTGGCGATCGAATTCGATCAACGGTTCCGCGACCTCCTTCGCCTCGCGCGTGAGGCGAACGTCTCCTTCTACACCGTCAGGCCCGGCGGCCTCAGCGTCAACTCCAGCATGATGCGCGAGGACATCTCGAATCTGCAGGTCCTTGCCGAGCAGACCGACGGCCTCCCGGTCCTTCAGGACAACGATCTGCGGGCCGGCCTCGGCAAGGTTGCCGAGGATCTGTCGTCGCACTACGTGCTGGGCTACTACACGAACAACACGCGCTGGGATGGCCGGCCGCGAAAGCTGACGGTGCGCCTGAAGTCGACCGGGCAGACGATTCGCTCACGGCGCGAGTACCGCGCCCCGACCGAGGCGGAAATGACGGGTCTCCGCGACGCGCGCGCAGCGGCTTCGAGCGCCGCCGCCGGCCCCTCGTCGACCGCCACGGCGCTGAGCGCGTTGTCGCGGATCAGTCCCCAGACCCGCCTGTTCACGTACGGCGCGCACGTCGCCGCGGCCGAAGTGGCGGTCGTCGCCGAGATTGCGGCGACGGAGATCGAAGCCGGACGCTGGAAGCAAGGGGCGGACGTGCAGATCACGCTGACTCCGAAAGGCGGCCAGGCGATCGCGGCGGCCGGCCGCATCGAAGCGGGCGCGCGCGGCACGATGGTGCGCGTGCCCGTGGCCGCGGACGGCGGTCCGTGGCAGGCGGTCGTCCGGCTCCGGGGCGAGGACAACGCCACCGAGTCCGGCACCCTGTCGATCGAGCGGGCCGGCGGCGCGCTCCTCGGCCGGCCGATTGTGTACCGCGCCGCCTCTCCGGCCGCGGCCGCGCTTCGCCCGGCCGCGGCGTTCTCGTTCCGGCGCACCGAGCGCCTGCGCGTCGAGTGGCCGCTGCTCCAGGCCGTCGCCTCCTCGCAGGCGCGGCTCCTCGACCGCAACGGGAAGCCGGTCGCGCTGCCGATGACGATCTCGACGCGCGAGGCCGGCGGCTCGACGTCGCTCACCACCGATCTGAACATGGCGCCGCTCGGCGCCGGCGATTACCTGATCGAGATCGCGGTGAAGGCCGGGGAGACGACGGAGCAGCAGCTGGTCGCGATCCGCGTGTCCATGGCACGGTGACAGCGGAGATCAAGAGAAGAGCTGAAACAGGAGGTCAGGAGATCAAGAGAAAAACAAAGACAAGACTCTTGAACTCCTGATCTCCTGATCTCCTGTTTATCGTTTCTTGCTCGACCGGCGCCGATACGATTTGGCGGCGGCGACGGCGGCGGCCGCATTCACGCGCCCATAGCCGTAGCGGATGCTGTAGTTCTCCCGGTAGTTCCCTGCCGCGGCGTCGATCCGGTCCGCCGTGGATTTCATCAGATCGCCCACCTCGTTCCAGCGGAGCGACGGGTTCACCGAGAGCATGAGCGCCGCGATCCCGGCGGCAAGCGGCGTCGCCGACGAAGTCCCGCCGAAATCGTCGCAGTAGGCGCTGCCCGGCGCGTATCCCTTCGTGCGGAAATGGACGTCCGTCGTCGTGATCCCCTGCCGGCGCGCATCGTCGCTCGGCGCGACGAACGCAATCCCGCGCCCGTAGTTGCTGTAGCCCGCCCGGCGGCCGCGGTCGTTCGATGCGCCGACGGCGAAGACGTGCTCGTCACTCGACGGAAAGCCGATGTGGTTCGCGGAATCGTTGCCCGTTGCCGCGAACACCGGCGCGCCCCGGCCGCGGCGGCCGCGGCTGGTCGCGTCCGCAAGCGCGCTCTCGACGTCGGGGTGACGCGCGACGCCCCAGCTGCACGAGAGGACGTCGGCGTGCCGGGCGGCGTACCGGATCGCATCGGCAATGCGATCGTAGGGAGCGAGCGCCGGCCCGGCGAGGATCTTCACCGACATCAGCTTGCAGCCCCACGCGACGCCGGCAACGCCCTGGCGATTGTTGCCCGCTGCCGCCGCGACCCCCGCGCACGGGGTACCGTGGATATCGTTCGACTCCGTGTCGTCGAACGGCGCATTGAAGACCTTGGGGCGCGGGTTCCATCGATCGGTGTCGTCGACGAAGTCCCGCCCGTGGCGATCCTTCGCGCCGCGGCGCGGGTTGATCCAGATGTTCGGCGCCAGGTCCGGATGATCGAGATCCACGCCGTCGTCGATGATGGCGATGACGGTGCGGGGCACGCCTCCGCCCGCGATCGTCCACGCGCCGGTCGCGTCCACGTCCTCGTGAGCCGTCCCGCCGCGCCGGCCGGTGTTCCGCAGGTGCCATTGACTCCCGAAGCGCGGGTCGTTCATCTGCGGCTTGGTCACCTCCGCGAGGAAGTTCGGCGCCGCGAACTCCACCACATCGTCCGCCTCGGCGAGCTGGTTGGCGAGGTCGAGGGCGCGGGACGCGCGCCGCACCGAGACCGTCGTCACGATTTGACGCGTCGGGTCGAACTCGCTCGCCCGGACGACGGCCAGCCCGAGCGACTCGAGGAGCCTGCGCCGCCCGCTTGCCGTTGCTCGCGGCCTGAACTTGACGAGGATTTGCTCGGTCGCGACGATCTTGAGCCCGGACTCGCGTTCGAAGAAGACCGGCATGGTCCGGGCGACCCGCGTCGCCATCCGGGCGGGCATCGCGTTGACGACCGCGGACACGGGGGCGGCGGCCGCGCCGGTGTCGTGCATGAGCATGAAGCGGCCGAACCGCCGCACGGGCGGTGCTCCGGTGCCGGCCGGCGCGTCCATCATCATCGCCCGGGACGCGAGGCGCGCCGATTCCGGTCCGTCCGCGTTGGCGAACCGCACGCCGATGTCGTCCGGCGCCTCGTCCAGCTCGATTCGCGTCCCTGACTTTGCGTAGTAGTGCGGCATCCTCTAGCTCCGGGACCACTTCCTGAGGCCGGTGATGAAGTTCGGGGTGGCGAATTCGACGTCGCTGCGGCTGTCGAGCGAACGCGCGATCTCGCGCGCACGGTACCGGACGGGTCCGGCACGGTTACGACGTACTGGCCGGGTTCGAACTCGTTGCGGCGCTCGACTCGGACGCCGTGGTCCGCTTTCAGCGATGCCAGCGTTTGCCTGGCGGGTGCGCCCGATTTGAGCCGTATGGTGATCTCGCCCGTCAGGATCCGCCGCGTGTTGCTTTGCCGATCCAGCAACACGGGCGTGGCGAATTCCACCAGCCCGTCCTTCTCGAGGGCCTTGACGGCGGAGCGCACCTCGGCAGCCGATACCGACGGACTGCGGTGGAGGATCAGGATGCTGCCCGCCGGATACGATTCGACGGTGCCGAGCGCCGCAAGCGCCGCTCGCACTTTGCGCGCCGCACCTGAACAATACCGCAGCGCAATCTGCGCGGCCGCGGCCGGCCCCTTCCTGCGCGAGGTTGTCGCACGCGTGCGGCGCGGTGGCGGAGACGGCGTGGGCATGGTCTGCGGTTCGGGGATTATAGTCTGGGCGCTGATCGCTGGTGGTTGGTCTCAGGTCTCTGGTCTTCCGTGTATTGTCTCGATCCCGAGACCCCCGCCTCCGCGCGTCCGGTCTCAGCGCGCTTGGGCGGGCCACGCCATAGCTTGTCGCTCGTGCCTTTATCGCGCGACAAGCGACGGCGGGCGAGACCGACGGGGAAGATGGCATAATCCTCTTGGAGAAACACCAATGCAGATTCAGACACGTATAACGCGGATGACGGTGGCCATCTGTGCGGCGCTCATCGCGTCCGCGTCTGTCCTCGCCCAGCAGCTTCCGTATCCGGCGACGCGAAAGATTGACCACGTGGACACCTACCACGGCGTCAAGGTGCCGGACCCCTACCGCTGGCTCGAAGACGACAACTCGCTCGAAACGGCCGCGTGGGTCGAGGCGCAGAACAAGGTGACGTTCCCGTATCTCGAGAAGATCCCGTACCGCGCGCAGCTCCAGGCGCGCGTGAAGAAGCTGAACGAATACGAGAAGTACTCGACGCCGTTCCGCAAGGGGCCCTATGTCTTTTTCAGGAAGAACGCGGGTCTGCAGAACCAGAGCGTCCTCTATATCCAGAAAGGCCAGGACGGCGTTCCCGAAGTCCTGATCGATCCGAACACCTTGTCAGAGGATGGCACCGTGCAGCTGGGCGTGTTCGCGCCGTCCAAGGATGCGAAGTACGCGGTCTACGGGATCTCCCGCAGCGGCTCGGACTGGCAGGAATACAAGGTGATGGAGCTCGCGACGAGGAAGACGCTGGCCGACAGCCTCGAATGGGTGAAGGTGTCGGGCGTCGCGTGGCAGGCAGACGGCTTCTACTACAGCCGGTACCCGGCGCCCGAGAAGGGGCAGGAGAAGGCCTCCATCAACGAGAACCACCAGGTCTACTTTCACCGCGTCGGCACGCCGCAGTCCGCCGACGTCGTGGTCTACTCGGACGCCGCGAACCTCCAGCGCTTTCACATCGTCGAGACCACCGAAGACGAGCGGTTCGCGCTGCTGTCGATCATGGACCGGGCGAAGGGCAAGGAAGGCAATTCGCTGTTCGTCCGCGATCTGTCGAAGGGGGAGCGTGAGTTCGCGCCGGTCATCGCCACGATCGGCGACGAGAGCTTCAGTGTCGTGGACAACGTCGGTGACAAGCTGCTGATCGAGACGAACCACAAGGCGCCGAACTCACGGGTCATTCTGGTGGATCCCAGACGGCCCGGGGAGGCGAACTGGAAGACCGTGCTGCCCGAGCGGCCCGAGCCGATTCAGGGAGTCACCACGGCCGGCGGCAAGCTGTTCGTCACGTATCTCAAGGACGTGACGACGCGGGCGGAGGTCCACAAACTCGACGGCAAGCTCGAGCAGACCGTGACGTTGCCCGGTACGGGTCTCGCCAGCGGGTTCGGCGGTCAGCGCGACGACACGTTCGTGTACTACGTCTTCAACTCGTTGAGCGTGCCGCCGACGATTTACCGGTACGACATCGCCACGCGCGCGAGCACGTTGTTCCGCGAGGCCAAGGTTCCCGGCTACAACGCGGACGCCTTCGAGACCAAACAGGTCTTCTACCCGAGCAAGGATGGGACGCGCATCCCGATGTTCCTCGTCTATCGCAAGGGGCTGAAGCTCGATGGGACGAACCCGACGCTGCTGTATGCATACGGCGGATTCAACGTCGTGCAGGCGCCGACGTTCAGCGCCGCGCGCCTCGCGCTCCTCGAGCAGGGCGTCGTCTACGCCTCCGCGAACCTGCGCGGCGGCGGCGAGTACGGGGAGAAATGGCACCGGGCGGGGACGAAGCTCAAGAAGCAGAACGTGTTCGATGATTTCATCGCGGCGGCCGAGTGGCTGATCGCCAACAAGTACACGTCAACGGCGAAGCTGGCCATCCAGGGGGGATCGAACGGCGGGCTGCTCGTGGGCGCCGTGATCAACCAGCGGCCGGACCTCTACAGGGTCGCGATTCCGCAGGTCGGCGTCATGGACATGCTGCGGTTCAACAAATTCACGATCGGCCACAATTGGGTGGCGGACTACGGATCGAGCGACGATGCGGATGAGTTCGCTGCTCTCTACGCGTACTCACCACTCCACAACATCAAGGCGGGCACGAAATACCCGGCGACGCTCATCACGACGGCGGATCACGACGACCGGGTCGTGCCGGCGCATTCGTTCAAGTACACCGCCACCCTGCAGGAGCGTGCGAGCCCCGATAACCCGGCCCTCATCCGGATCGACACGAAATCCGGCCACGGCGGGAGCAGCCTGAGCAAGCAGCTCGAGACGGCGGCCGACATTTACACCTTCATCCTGTTCAACCTGGGAGTTACCCCCGGTCAGGTGGGCAGCGAGTGAGACATTAATGTCGGGCATGTGACCCCAAGTTGCGAATCTTGTAGGGTCTGGCGCCGGCCGTTCGGCCTGCGGGCCGCTTTCGCGGGGCAGGCCGAAGGCGGACGGCCGATCTACGATTCGGCGCGGACGATACGGCCGTCGGGCGTCCACCGGAGGAACGCCGCGCTCACGAGCTCGCTGATCACGCGCTGGCAGGCCTGAGGATCCAGCCCCAGCAGCCGTCCGGCCTGGGCCGGCGTGAGCCGCAGACCGGGCATCTCGAGAAACTCCGACTGGACCCGTTGAAGCAACACGTGAAATTCCACGACGTACTCCACTTCAGTTTCTGAGCACTAGCGAGGCTGCGCCTCAGACCAGTGCGGCTCCGCCTCGCTAGGCGGCATTGTTTACTGCTTCGCCGCTTGCCCGCCGAAAACTTGACTCAAGAGCACTGAGTTTTCGCCGGTCAAGACGGCTGGCGGTTGACGCGGGACTGCTCTCGTCAGGAGCAAACGGCGCGCCACCTGTGCCCAGCTGCGTCACCCGCGCCCGCGCGACAAAAACGCCGGAGCGGCCCCCGCCCCCGCCACGGGGAATCGTCCATTTCACGGGCGTCCGTGTGAAAACTACGCGTGTCTCGCCCTACCGGCGCCGATACCTCGAGCGCAAATCGCCGATGTGGAAGCCGGGAAGAAACGACAGGGTCGTCCGAAAGCTCGCGCCGGGCGACAAGATTGTCCGGGATCATCGCCTCAAGAGGCGCAACTCTCCGCCGGCGGCGCGGCGGGGCTCAGAGCCCGCGTGCGTCCAGCCGACGGTTTTCGGCAACGAGGCAATAGACGAGGCGAGGCTCGAGGCCAGAAGCGTCAGCAGGCGGGCGTGATCGTCGGTGAAGGCGTCGGGCGTCGACGCGTAGAACGACACGACACCGATCAGCGCGCCGTCGTGTGTGAGCGGGACGGTTATCGACGAGCGCAGCGGCGGTGACATCGTCGTGACGGCCACGCCGAGGTCGATCGCTGGATCGGCGTTGCGGACGAGCCGTCGATTGGCCGCGCACCACCCGGCGACGCCGGACCCGACCGCGAGGCGTTTCCCGTGCACCACGGCGGTATGGGCGCCCGCGGCGAACTGCCCGCTGACGGCGTCGTGCTGATCCTCGTAGAGGAACAGCCCCATCGACACGCACGGCACGACCTGGCGCAGCATCATCCAGGTCAGCGCGCCCACGTCGGCCAGGCTCGCCTCGCCCGACACCGCCCGCGCGAGGCTGGCCACGGCCAGCACTTCGCTCGTCGCCGCCGCATCGGCTGGCGGCGACGGCACCGCGTCCATCGGATCGGCAATCAACTCGCGCGCGCCGCCAAGGGTGCGCGTCAGTGGATGCGCCGCCGCCTCCGGCGGTGGCATGATCTGATGCCGTGCACGGACGAAAGCATCGACAATCGCCGGGTCGTACATCGTCCCGCGGCGCTCGAGGAGAATCGCGACCGCATCCTTGTCCGTCATCTTCCGGCGGTACGGCCGATCGGAGGTGAGCGCGTCGAAGCAGTCGACGACCGACAGGATGCGCGCGCCGATCGGAATCTCGGTCCCGCCGATGCGGTCGGGGTATCCCGTGCCGTCCCAGTTCTCGTGGTGATGCCGGACGATCGGCACGACGGGATAGGGGAACTCGATGGCGGAGAGAATCTCCGCGCCGATCGGCGCGTGCAGCTTCATCTTCTCGAACTCGGCAGCGGTCAGCTTGCCGGGCTTGTTGAGGATGTGCTCCGGCACGGCAATCTTGCCGGTGTCGTGCAGCAGCGCGGCGGCTTCGATCGCCTTGAGGGTCGGGTCGTCCGTAATCCCGATCTCCCGCGCCAGCGCCATCGCGGCCACCTGGACGCGGCGGATGTGGCCGTGCGTGACCTCGTCCTTCGCGTCGATCGCCGTCGCCAGCGTTTCAACCGTCGAGAGGTACAGGCGATTGAGTGCGACGACGTGCCCCTTCGCGTCTTCGTCGCGGCCGAACGACGCCTTCAACGTCGCGTAGAACACCAGCAGCACCGGCAGGATGAGGATCAGCGCGCCGCTGAATTCCACCTGGCGCAGCGCGAAGACGAGGAGGAGCGCCACGCACGCGCCGGCCGCGTAACCCGGGCCGAGCCACATGAAGTGCTCGCGCCAGACGGCAAACGGCCGCCGTCGGGACGCAAACGCAATCGCCGTCGCGGTGAGCCCGCTGTTGATGAAGAAGTAACCTGCCGCGAGCCCGGTGAGCGGAAGCAGCAGCCCGCCGTAAGGCGCGGGGTGGCTGAAGAGCGGCTGCACGCCGGCGGTGACGAAGAACAGCGTTCCGGCAAGCCAGACCGACAGGGTGAGGTTGCCGAAGTTGAACAGGATCTGCGCCGGCCGCAGCCGGTGGTGCCACCCGAGCACGACGCTGTCGATCGCCAGCGTGATCGCGCCCGCTTCCGGTCCGAAGAGCAGGACGCAGGTGAACGTGAACATCTCCGACGGCGAGAAGCGCGCCGAGATCGACGGAACTTTGAGGGTAATCCGGCCGCTGACGATCGTCAGCGCCGCAAAGACCAGCAGCTGCGCCGGCACGCCGTCGCTGGCGAGCCGGAAGATGCAGTACGACCCCGAGCGGAATGCCCAGGGCGGCCACCGTCGTGATGTAGGCACGTGCGCCTGCAGACAGCGGTCGAGGCGAAGGCTTGCTCACGCGCGATTACCGCCAGCCGTCCGGCACCGAGTCTGCCCAGACCAGGTGGCTCGAGCCCGTCTGATCCGTGTCGGCCCACACCAGATGCTGTCCGGACGGCGATTCGATGACGTCCCCCCAGTTCAGGTAGTAGTTGCTCGTCCATCCGGCGACGTCCCCCCACACGAGGTGGTTCGCAGGGACTTGCGCGAGCGGATTGCCGAGGCCGAGCAGGTTCAGCACGCCCGGCTCGCCCCCGTGCGGGCTGCCAAAGAGCGCGCCGAGATCCAGGAGGCCGAGGAGCCTGATCCCGCTGCGGTCGTAGACGCGATCGATGAGCCCTCCGCTGGCGATGAGCGCCCCGCCGTCACGGAACGTGGCGCCGCTCGACAGCCCGAGGAGCGACGTCACCGTGCTGAGCAATGCCGACACGAGCCCTTGCTTGGCGATCTTCAACGAGGCCGGGAAGTTGACGCTGCCCGCTCCCGCAGCGATGAGCCCGCCCTGGGGCACGAACGTCGCCCCCATCTGCAGCGCGATCTTCACCTGTGCCGGCGTCAGGTTCGAATTCGCGTCGAGGAGCAGCGCCACACCTCCGCTCACGACGGCGGTGGCCATGCTCGACCCACTCAACCGGAAGTAGGCGTTGCTGCCGGTTCCGGCAATGTGCCACGAGGGGTACGTCGTCGAGAGATACGATCCGCTGACTTCGAGCGAGACCAGTCGGGTTCCCGGCGCGACGACATCGGGTTTGACCGCGAGATCGATGGGAGTCGGCCCGCGCGAGCTGTACGGGGCGACGCGATCGTCCGAGCGCGTGAGGGTCTCGGCCGTGTCGATGGCGCCGACCGTAATCGCGAACGGAGAATTGCCCGGCGAGGTGATGCCGCCCAGCACCGGCGCGCCGGTCGACGTCTGTCCGTAATTGCCTGCCGACGCGACGACCACGAGGCCGGCCGCCACGGCGCGCTCCACCGCAAGGCACAGCGGGTCGGTAGTCGAGGACTCGAAGACCGGATGGCCGAGCGACAGGTTGAGGATCCGAATGCCGTGCAGCTCGCGGTTGTCAATGGCCCAGTCGATGCCCGCGATGACGTCGCTGGTATAGCCCATCCCGTTCGCTCCGAGCACGCGGACGTCGATGAGATTCACGTTCGGGGCGCTGCCGCCGGTGAACTTGCTCGTCACGTATTTCGCGGCGGTCGTGTTCCCGCCGATGATGCCCGCGACGTGCGTGCCGTGGCCGTACAGGTCGCCGGTCGAGGGCGCTTCCCACGAGACTTTGTTGACGCGCGCGACAACGCGGCTGCCGAGCGCGGTGTGCGGCGAAATGCCCGAGTCGATGACCGCCACGCCGATGTTGGTCCCGTTCTGTCCGGGCGTTCCGAGCAGACCGAGCAGCGAGCTCGTGCCCTTCCACGCGGCGGTCGCGCCCGTCACCTGGTTGGTGATCGACATGTCGGACGTGACCGTCGAATCCGCTGAGATGTGAGCCAGCGCCGAATCACGCGACAGCGCGTCGAATTCCGCGCGCGAAACCTCGAGGGCCACCGCGCTCCTCAACTCGCGCCGCACGATGCCGCGAAGCCGGCCGCGCAGCGTCGAGGCGGCCGCCTGATCGTGTCCCTGAACGATGACGCGAATGCGGTCGCCGCGCACCGCCGCGCCGCGAAGGTCGCCGGACAGCGTCGGCGGACGCTGGCCGCCAAGCGGGTGCGCGGGCAGCCCGGTCAGCAGGCAGAGGAGTAGCGCAAGGAACACCAGGAACCGTCGCATGCATGTCTCCAGGAAATTCGGTCCGATGACCGGCACGGCAACTGCCGAGCCGGATCAGACAGCAGGGGACCGCATCGCAAGAACCGCTCCTGGAAACTACGGCTGCTGGTTTGTTCCTAAGTTGCATGTAAATAGATGACTTGTCAGATCTGACGTTTCTGGTGTGTTTAGAGCGGTGTTCCGTCACGGCACTCGGCCAAACGCAATCCCGGCTGTTTGGAGGCTATAAGCTATTGATATCTATGGGCTTGTTTTGATGTGTTCCACTTCGTTCCGCGGATATCGATCTTGGTGAGCGGAAATGGCCCTCGGGCCCGCGCACTGAAGAAAACAAGCCGGAGACCCGAGACCGGAGGACCTCGAGCCGGACCACTCTAGTCCGGCGGCGGATAGTGATTCCGGGGGCTCCGGTAGTCCAACGGGACATTGGTCGCGACAACGAGGTAACCCCATACCTGCCGCCTGATCCCGCGGCCTCTGTTGCCGATCACAGTGCGGCGCAGCGCCAGGAGATGGATCGGTGCGCCGCGCCTCCGAAGATCGACATACTCGCGGCGAAGCATCACGACATATGCCGGCTCCGCCCGCGCGAGAAACGCTCGGACCTCTTCGGGATTTTCAAGTCGATGGACCCGCCGTCCAAGGTAGTACCGCAGGCTTGGGCGCCATCGCTCCGCGCGGTACAGCCCCACGGGCGCCGATGCATCGGTGAGTTGCCGGAGCCTGTTCGCGAGATGCGCCGTGGGGCGCGTGACTTCGAATGACGGAAGACCCACGGCCACGACGATGGCGGATGCGGTCAGCATCGTCGCAACGGCGACCGCGGCGGTTGACGGCACGGCCCATCGCTGCCTCCCGGCCTGCAGGGTCATGACGATCCCGCCGGCGGCGAGCGTCAGCGGCAGCGCCAGCGCGATCGGCGGCAATTCGAGGTTGAGCTCGAACAGAATGATGCTGCCGGCGCTTCCAGCCAGAATGAACAGGGCGGCCACGGCGAGTACGCTGAGACGCGTTCCGCGCAGCCACCCGTCGGCGTCGTCTGCCGCGCGCCGCCAGGCGTGTGCCGCGAGCAGGCAGCACGCGGGCGCGGCCGGGAAAATGTAGTGGTCCAGCTTGAAACGCGCGAGGCTGAAAAAGCCAATCACCACGAGCATCCAGATCCACAGCAGCGTCTCGCCGCTGTTCGGCGGGCGGCCCATCCGCAAGGTCCTGATGACGTCGAACGCGCGGCCGGCGGCGATGAGGCTCCACGGAAAGAACGCGCCGGCGAACGTGCGGACATAGAACGCGTGATCGATCGCGCGCCCCGAGAACTGCGCGGGTTGGGTGAAGTACCAGAGGTTGCCGGCAAGGACGTAGCCTTGGATGAACTCCCGGCCGAAACGCCAGGACATCCAGAGAAACCACGGCGAGGCCGCGATCGCGGCGGCCAGCAACCCGGTCTTCCAGTGAAGCCACTTCACGTGCGCGCGCGCATCGCCCGGCACCAGGTGCGCCGTGATGATGAACAGCCCCACCACCACGAGTGCGACCGGCCCCTTCGTCATGATCGCCAGCGCGAGCAGCCCGTACCCGCACCATTCCAGCCGAGGCCGGCGCGCGGTCGAAGCGACCAGCAGGCATCCCACCGATCCAAAGAGGAACGTGGTGAACACCATGTCGAAGATCGCGATCCGCGACAACGCAAAGGTCGCCGGAATCGCGGCCAGCATGAGGGCGCCCGATTCGCCGACCCTGGCCCCGAACAGGACGCTCCCGACCCAGCGTGTCACGGCGAAGAGCGCAAGCGCGGCGATGGCCGTGGGAAGTCGCGCCGCGAATTCGGTTTCGCCCAGCAGCTGGAAGGAAAGGCCCTGCAGCCAATGAAAGAGGATGGGCTTGTCGATGAAGGGTTCGCCGTCGAGAAGGGGGACGAGCCAGCCGCCGTCTCGTACCAGCTCGCGGGTCAGCTCAGCGTAATGGGCTTCGTCGGGATCGAGCAGGGTCAGGTAACCCCGCCGCCAAAACACCACGACCCAGCCGATGGCGGCCCATCGGACCCACGCCAGCCAACGTGTCCGCGCGACGCGCGGCAAATACTTGGATCAGGCGGACGGATACCAGGAAACCCCACGCACGCGGGGCATCATATACCCTTCACCGAAGCTCAGCAATTCCCGGTTTGACGCGGCCGTCAGAACATCCGGCCGCCGACTGGCACCTCGGCGTCCGGGACGAGGAGAATTACCGCGCCGTCCGCGTCCGGTACACCCAGCGTGAGCACCTCCGAACGGAACGGGCCGATCTGCCGTGCGGGGAGATTCACGACCGCCATCACCAATCGGCCCTCGAGCGCCTCACGTTGATACCGCAGCGTGAGCTGAGCCGAGGAGGTCCGGTGGCCGATCCCCGGACCGAAGTCGATCACCAGTTTGTAGGCGGGCTTGCGTGCTTCCGGAAAGGGCTCGGCGCGTACGATCCGGCCGACGCGCACGTCCGGCTTCTCGAAGTCGGTGAAGGAGATGGGGGTTATTCGGGTTCTCCGAGTCGAGACGCGTCGTCGGCGAGCGCGGGCTCTCCGTTGTTTTCGATCAGCCGCTTGAACCGATGCAGGTCTTCGCGAATTTCGGTGCCGGGATCGCGACCCGCCAGCTTCGCGATCGCCGCGCCGACCTTGCCCCCGGGCGGACTGTACTGGAGCTTGACGCGGACGCGCGTCCCGCGTGGCCCCGCGTCGTCGAAGTGGACCGACCCGGCGCTGACCACGTCGGATCCCTCGATCGATCGCCAGCCGATCACCTGGTTCGGCACGTCGTTGATGATCTCGGCGCTCCACTCCACGTGCGAACCGCCGGGGCCCTCGGCGCGCCAGCGGGACAGCGTATCGGTCACGCGTTCGACCGATTCGAGGTGAGGCATGAAGCGCGGCAGGTTCTCGAGATTGCGCCAGAAGCGATAGAGCAACTCGACCGGCCGATTGATCGTGACGCTCTCGTCGACCGTGATGCCGCCGCCTCCGCCGAGCACGCGGCGGGTGTCGCTGCCGGTGCCCGCCGTGTTGATGCCAAAGAGCTCGTAGGTCTGGCAGCGGCCGGTCATGCCTCGCCGCAGCAGCAGCGCGCCGATACCCGCCAGCATCCAGCCGAATCTGGGACGGCGCACGAGTCCATACGCCGCCAGGCTCACGCCGGCTGCCATCGAGCTCCAGCGCTCGGCGTCGGACATGTTGCGCCGGCTGTGGACGAGCGCGTCACGCGCATCGCCGGGGAATTCCAGCTCCATGTAGTCCATCGAGTTCTCCGAATTGCTAGCGCTGCGTCGGGCGCACGCCTGCGGTCGGCGTCCAGGATGGCGAGTCGCTCGCGGGGAACGAATCCTCGGACGCGTCGTGCACGACGTCGGCCCGCCATCCGCGATCTTTCATGCGGTGGTCGATCCACTCGCGGGCGACGCCGAGATCGCGCCGGCCCATGGCCGCGCGGATCGCCAGCGCGGCGCCGCACGTCGCCACCAGTCCGCCTCCGAACCCGCCGCGCCGCGCGCCGATCATGGCCAGCGCCGACCCGAAGGCGGCGGCGATCCACCGTTCCTGGTCGTAGGTCGAGAGCGTGGCCGTCAACGTCGGCTTGTCCCAGACGCTCTTGTCGCTGCGCGCGACCATCAGATTCAGCGTTCCGTCGGCCATAGCGTGATCCTTTCCAATGATGCCGGAGTCGAGAGGGTCAACCGTCAGCGGCGCCACGTCGGCGTCGATGGACGGCTTCCGAGGTCTTACGGGCTTTCGCGGTGCAGGCTTGATGGGTTCGGGCACGTTTTACTCCAGCTTCAGTTCCGCCCTGGTGCACAAGGCATGCCCAGCCGGCCCGTGCGACATTATCGGCCAGCAGCGCTGGAACACGCCAGTTCAGCCGTGCTTCTGTTTTGATTCGCAACGTGCGCGTAGTGGGACGGTCAGCAGGCGCGACGGACGAGCTGGTTCGACCTACTATTTCTTCAGAATGGTCACGTCGTTCTTGAGGGCGCCGGGAGCCGCACTCAGGAATGAGGATGGAGACAGCACGATCTGATCGATCGAGAGCCCGTCCTCGCGCTGCTGAATCCGGATCTTGTGTATCCCGGAGGTCGCGAAATAAATGACGGGGCCCAGTACGCCGGCACCGTACCCGTTGTCCTGCCAGCCCCAGCCGGACACGCCCGCGCCGGATGCGTCCTCCAGGTTCAGTTCCGCGGCCGCGGTGGTGCCGATTCCGTAGATCGAGACACCGTTCTGATCGACAGCGCCGGAGAACTGCGCAAACACCGAGTCGTTCGCCCAGTAGTTGCTGTCCGCCTTGCCGCGCATCCAGAGCCTGTACGGCCGGCCGGCCTCGACGTTGAACGTCATCTCGAAGTAGTTCGCGGGCGACGCCGACGCGGTCGTGATCTTGGCTGCGTTCACGTTCGGGTTGCGAAGGCTCGCTCCGCCCGCGGCGGTCGGATCGGGCGTCACGACCCAGGCTCCAACGACGATCGGCGCCTCCGATGCGTAGAGCACGACATCATCGGTCGGCGGCGGCGGGGGCGGTGGAGGAGGAGGTGGTGGTGGCGGTGGCGGCGGGTCCGAGGGCGGAGTCGTCGTACCGTCCTGCTTGGCCAGGATCGTCGTGTCGTTCTTCAGCGCACCAGGCGATGTTGAGAGGAAAGGTCCCTTCGAGAGCACGATCTGATCGATCGAGAAGCCGTCCTCGCGGATCTGCACGCGCAGCCTGTGCACGCCCGTCGTCGCAAAGTAGACAGGGGCGCCCGGCACGCCGTTTCCGTACCCGGTGTCCTGCCAGCCCCATCCCGCCACGCCGCAGCCGCTGCAGTTCTCGAGGTTCACTTCGGCAGCCGACGTCGTACCGATCCGCCACTGCTGCGCGCCGCCGGCAGTGACCGAATCGGAGAACTGCACGAAGACCGAATCGTTGGGATAGACTGTCGCTCTCCGCCTTGCCGCGCATCCAGAGCTGATACGGTTTGCCCGCTTCGGCGCTGAACGTCATCTCGAAGTAATTCGATGGCGTCGCCGACGCGGTCGTGATCTTGGCCGCATTCAGATTCGGGTTCGCCATCCGGGCACCGCCGGCCGCGCTCCCGTCCGTGGCGACGGTCCACGTTCCGGCCTTGACGGAGGCCTCGGCGGCGTAGAGGACGACGTCCCCGACGCCCGCGGAGCCGCCTGCAGGCGGCGGTGGGGCGGTGCCAGCAGTCGTGAAGTTCCAGACGTCGCTCGTCCTCGACAGGTTGGCCATCGTCTTTCCGACGACGCGCCAGTAGTAGGTCGTTCCGGGCGTCAGCGCCGCGGGTAGCGTGTACGACTGCATCTGGCCGGCCGACAAGCTCGGCCCCAGCTCGAGGTCGGCGGCGACCAGCGGGGGCGTCGTCGTGGTGCCGAAGTACACGTCGTACTTGTGCGCCCACAGTCCGCCGTACCAAGTGAGCGCGATCGACGTGGCCGTGCCCGTGGCGTTGTTGGCCGGCTGGGGCGTCACCGGCGTGTCGGGCGGCAGCGGGACGAAGTTGCTGTTCTCGATGACGCCCGCGGTGTTGTTCCACTTCCGCTCGAACATGTCCGTGAACCACTGGAACATGTTCGCATCGGTGCAGAAGCAGTTGTGCTCTTCCTGGCCGCTGTCGGACGGGCTGGTCCAGTTCGACGAGCCGAAGATCGACATCATCTGACCGTAGAGCAGCACGAGCTTCTGGTGGTTCAGGCCCTGGTGCGCGCGCATTTTGACCTGGACGCCCGCCATGTACAGGCGGTCGATGTTCCATGACACCCACGGCCGCGACTCGGCACGATACTGCTGCGGGTCGCTGATCAGCCGCACGGGAATGCCGCGGGCCTTGGCCGCGATGATGGCGTCCGTGTGCCGGCGGTCCGTGATCCGGTACATGATCACGTCGATCTTCTGCGTCTCGTGGTTGTAGCGGTTCACCGCGCGGTTGGCGTACGACTCGAGCGGCGGGAAATTGAGCTGGGGGTCCTTCGTGTACGACGGATAGCGGCGCGCGCGCGGTTGCGGGACGTTCGCGTAGTCCGCGTAGGCCGTCGTGTCGGTCCACAAATCGTCGTACTTCGTCATGAAGCTCTGGACGAAGGCGGCGTTGTCGGTGAAATAGACGGACTCGTCCACGTAGTTCACGTACGGCACGGGGCCGGTGAACACCCAGGCATCCGCGCTGAAGTTCGCGCCGCTGAACTCGACAATGCTCTGGCCGGCGAAGAGCATCAGCTTGTAGTGCATGATGCCGCTGCTCGCCGTGCGATGGCGCATCGGGATCCCCGCGGCGCGCAGCTCTGCCAGGCGCTGGGGGTTGAAGACGTTGGTCTCGTTGGCCCGGAGGTCCATGATCACCCTGACGGGCACCCCGGCCTGAAACCGCCTGATGAGCTCGGCGGTATACCGCGCGTCCTCCATGAACCAGAAGCCGACGTCAATCCCGACCGTCTCGGTGCGGATGTAATTGAGCAGAATGGCGCGGCAGTCCTCGTTCGCCGGATCGCAGAGGCGATCGAGGGCGCGCGCCGGCGCCGCAGACGCGCCGGACGCGGCGACAAAAAGCGCGAGCACAACTACAGCCCGCCGAATCCGATGAGTCATAGAAGGCGACCTCAGCCGAATTCGCAGTTCGGCTAGCGGGTACTGCCCAGTGCGAGCGCGGTGCCATCGTGGCGGGCGTCGCGCTGATTGAATCGAACGATTTCTCTCAGGAAAAACGCACGAACCACTCAGGGGAATCGGTGCCGGGGTTCCGCCGTACAGCACAGTAGGCAACGGAGTTGGAATGTTGGGTATTGCAGACCCTAGTGGAGCTCGAGCTCATGCGGAGCGGACGGGTTGACATCGGGCCGTCGCGCATGTAACTATATATCCGGATTAACGGATGGATAGCTTGTGACCACCGCGATCTTCGACGACCTGACGACGCTCTCCGATTCAACGCGCAGCCGGATGCTGCTGCTGCTGGAGCGGCACGAGCTGACGGTGTCCGAGCTCTGCTCCGTTCTGCAATTGCCCCAATCCACCGTCAGCAGGCACCTCAAGACGCTCTCCGACGCCAGCTGGGTTGCGTCGCGTCGCGACGGCACCAGCCGCTACTACACGCTGTCGCTCGACGATCGCGGCGCGCCGGCGCGGCGGCTGTGGTCGCTCCTTCGCGAGCAAGTCAGCGCCACCGTGGGCGCCGATCAGGATGCGCGGCGGCTGAAGGGCGTGCTCGCCCGGCGCCAGTCCACCTCGCAGGAGTTCTTCGAGTCGGCGGCGGGGCAGTGGGACAAGCTGCGCGGGGACCTCTTCGGCGCGGCTTCGCATCTGCAAGCCCTGCCGGCGCTCCTCGACGAGCGCTGGACGGTCGGCGATCTCGGCTGCGGCACCGGGCAGGTGGCCTCGGCGCTTGCCCCGTTTGTCGCGCGGGTGATTGCCGTCGATCGCTCGGGCGAGATGCTCCAGGCCGCCCGGCGGCGTCTCCGCGATCTGGCGACTGTCGAGGTGAAGCGCGGCGAGCTCGAGGCGCTGCCGATCGCGGACGGCGAGCTCGATGCCGCGACGCTGTTGCTCGTGCTGCACCATCTCCCCGATCCGGGCGCGGCGTTGTCCGAAGCGGCGCGTGTGCTCAAGCCGGGCGGGCGTCTGCTGATCTCCGACATGCTGCCGCACGACCGCGAGGAATACCGGCAGCAGATGGGGCACGTGTGGCTGGGCTTCGGCGACGATCAGGTCCGCCGGATGCTGGAGGCGGCGGGCTTCGAGCGGGTGCGCATCGTTCCGCTGCCGGCGCAGGCGGCCGCGAAGGGGCCGGCGCTGTTCGTGGCGACGGGAATCAAGAGAGAAGTCGGCGAGTTGAATTCGGTCGTTTGTTTCACCATTTTCGTGAGGTAATTTCGATGACTACTGCAGTTCGAGAGATGCACGCGTTCGACGCGGCCGCCAAGGCCGGCCGGGAGCCCTTCAAGGTCAAGGACCTGTCGCTGGCGGAGTTCGGCCGCAAGGAGATGCGGCTCGCCGAGCAGGAGATGCCCGGCCTGATGACGCTCCGCGAGCGCTACAAGGGCAAGCGCCCGCTCGCCGGCGCCCGGATCATGGGCAGCCTGCACATGACGATTCAGACCGCGGTCCTCATCGAGACGCTGGTCGATCTCGGCGCCGACGTGCGCTGGGTGTCGTGCAACATCTTCTCGACGCAGGATCACGCGGCCGCCGCGGTGGTCGTCGGCCGTCCGGAAAGCGGCGGGACCCCGGCCAACCCGAAGGGCACGCCGGTCTTCGCGTGGAAGGGCGAGACGCTCGAAGAGTACTGGTGGTGCACGAGCGAAGCGCTGATGTGGCCGGACGGCAGCGGCCCGACGCAGATCGTCGACGACGGCGGAGACGCGACGCTGCTGCTGCACAAAGGCGTCGAGTTCGAGAAGGCCGGGAAGATCCCCGCGTTCAACCCGGACACCGAGCCCGAGGAATGGGGCGTCATCCTCCAGCTGCTGCGCCAGGAGCTGAAGGAAAACCCGGCGCGCTGGACCAAGGTCGCGGCCGACATGCGCGGCGTGAGCGAGGAGACGACGACCGGCGTCCACCGCCTCTATCAGATGATGGAGAGCGGGTCGCTGCTGTTCCCCGCGATCAACGTCAACGACTCGGTCACCAAGAGCAAGTTCGACAACATCTACGGCTGCCGCCACTCGCTCGTCGACGGCCTCAACCGCGCGACCGACGTGATGCTCGGCGGCAAGGTCGCCGTGGTCTTCGGCTTCGGCGAGGTCGGCAAGGGCTGCGCGCAGGCCCTGCGCGGCCAGGGCTGCCGCGTCGTCGTCACCGAGATCGATCCCATCTGCGCGCTGCAGGCGGCGATGGAAGGGTACGAAGTCAAGACCATCGAGGACGTCGTCTCGACCGCCGACATCTTCATCACCGCCACCGGCAACCTGAACATCGTCACCGCCGATCACATGGCGCGGATGAAGGACAAGGCGATCGTCGGCAACATCGGCCACTTCGACAACGAGATCGACATGGCCGGCTTGAAGAAGGTCAAGGGGATCGAGCGGATCAACATCAAGCCGCAGTACGACGAGTACCGGTTCCCGGACGGGCACAGCGTCATGGTGCTCGCGGAAGGCCGCCTGCTGAACCTCGGATGCGCGACCGGCCACCCGAGCTTCGTGATGTCGGCCTCGTTCACCAACCAGGTGATCGCGCAGCTCGAGCTGCACGAGCACAACGACAAGTATCAGAAGAAGGTGTACATCCTGCCGAAGCACCTCGACGAGGAAGTCGCGCGGCTGCACCTCGGCCACCTCGGCGTGAAGCTGACGACGCTGTCGAAGGAGCAGGCCGACTACCTCGGCGTGCCGGCGGAAGGGCCGTACAAGCCGGAGCACTATCGGGTACTGACGCGGGTTGGAATTCAGGAGGCAGGAGCAGGAGACAGGAGACAGAGCGATCGTGAGATGATCACTCTGACTCCTGAATTCTGCCTCCTGACTCCTGTCTTTCCAGCGCCTGCCTGGTCGATCGCAGGATGTGCTCCATCGCATCGCGGCTGCGCCGGAGGACCATCGATCGGACGAACGTCCGCATCAAACTCTGGAGCGAGCGCGTGCGCGCGCGGTTGACGCTCACCATGTAGAAGCCGGCCGCGTTGTCGTCGAACGCCAGCGTCAGGCCAAGGCCGGCGTCGAAGTAGTGCGTCGCGTAGATCTGTTTGGTGCCGATGAGCGCCGGCCGCCGCGGCCCCGGGCCGCTGGACGGCGGCGTATAGAGCGTCAGGTGCGTGATGCTGGTAATCGGCCGCAGCCCGATGTCGTCCTTCTTCCAGTAGAGGATATCTTCGGCCCCCGCCAGCCGCTCGCGCGGGAACCGCTGCAGGTACGCGAAGAACTCCGGAACGGCCGCCGAGAAATACTTCGACTCGTCGAACAGCACGTCGAACTCCTGCGCCACGATCAAGGGGGTCGCCTTGTTGCGGTAGTCCCCCAGCGCGCCGGTCGCCCGATAGGCGGCGGCATACTCCGCCAGCACGCGGCGCCAGACCGCTCCAGCCTGCTCCCGCCAGTCCACCGCGCGCCAGTTCACCTCGCGCGCGAATCGCGCCATGGTCTCGGCCGACACGCGAACGCCGCAGTCGCCCGGCTTGCAGTCCCGGATGGTCTCGAGGTCGTAGTTTTCCGGCGTGAGGCCCCGCAGATCTTCGACGCGCGGGGTGTCGCTGAACGTGCCCACCTCCAGCACGATGTCGCTGCCCTGGAGCTTGGAGATATCGCGGTGTCGATCGGCCAGCCGTTCGCGCGCCGCCTTGATCCGGATGGCGCCCACGACCGCGACTTCGCGCCGGTCCGTGTCGAGCACCTTGGCGACGGGCTCGCCCCGCTCGAGCGCGGCGAGATCGGCCGGAGAAAAGCCGCCCACCGTCCGCAGGAACGTGTGAGGCTCGGTGGGAACGGCCGCCTGGAAGGCGAGCGCGGCGACATGGATCCCCGCGAGCGCAACGGCTGCGGCGACCGAGATCCGCCGGACACCGAGGGAGTTGTTCATGGAGGCGTTGGGATGTTCCGGCGAGGCGGAACGCCGTCATCCTATCAGTTGACAGCTTCCAGCTTCCAGCTTCCAGCTCCAGCTTCCCGCTTTGACTACTGGTCCTCGATGAGGGGCTCGTTGAGAAACCGGACGAGCGGCATGATCGCCTTGAAGGTCGTCACGAGCGTCGCGTAGAATCGCGGGTTCGTCGCGAAGGTCGGCGGGAACTCGCACCCGGCGAGGAAGTTCCTGTACTTGAGATAGTCCCCCGCGGGATCGTCTTTGGCGAACCCGCGCGGGACACGCGCCAGGCGGTCTCCGTCGAGCGATCCGACGGCACGTTTGAACGCGGCGGCGCGCGCGAGCCGATCGACGTCCGGGTACGTGCCCGGAAATGTGGTCACGGATCCGGACGAGGTGCCTTGGCTCAGGTCTGTAGAATCCCCCGCCCATCCACACCCATCCTGGATTGACCTCGAGATACAGACCCGCGCCTTCCCCCTTGGGCAGGCCGCGCCAGCGGAACGAGGCCGAGATCTGCGTCTTCAGCGGTGACTTGTCGTCGCTGAATCGCGTGTCGCGGTAGATCCGATAGAGCGACGTCTTCGGCGAGGCCGTCATCTCCGGCGCGAACCGGCGGAAATCCAGGGCCAGCTGCTCGATCACCTCAATCATCGGCGCCCGGACGACCAGATCGTACCGATCGCGGCGCGCCCGGAACCAGTCGCGGTCGTTGTTGCGCTTCAGCGCGCGAAGAAAACGGAGGGTTTCGGGAGTGAACCGTGGGGGCATGGATTGTCACGGGGCTGGCGTCCCTGCCCCGAACTCTCATTATCGCCTGACCGTGCTGGAAGCGGGGAGCTGGAAGCTGGCAGCGGGAAGCGGGGGAAGCACGCCCCCGCCTCCCGCCTCCCAGCGTTTAGAACGTAAACCGGAATCCGACCTGGCCGACCCGCTGTTCAGGCTGCTGGAAGTCGCCGGCAAACGCCGTCGGCTGCATGAAGGCAGCCCGTTGCACTCCTCCGGCGAGCCGCTGGGTCGTCAGCGGGAACGCCGGGTTGAGGGCGTTGAACACGTTGAAGATTTCCCCGATCGCCTCGACGCGCGCCCGGCCGGAGAGCCGGAACGACTTCGAGATCCGCAGGTTCATCTGCGAGAAGCTCGCGCCACGGCTGCAGTTGATGGTCGTGCAGTCGCCGAGCTCCCTCGGGGCCGTCCCCTCGCCGTCGAACTGATATGCCTTCGCGGTGATGTCGTTGTTGTTGGAGTCGCCGTTGAGGTCCACGCCTTCGAACGTGAAGACGGGGAGCGCCGATCGGAACAGGAAGAACGGCGAGACTTGCAGTCCCCACGGGGCCTGGATGACCGCGCTCGCCGAGATCCGGTGACGCGCGTCGGACCGGCCGGACGGTCCGTGCTGGACCTCGGCAAACGGGTTGGCCACATCCTGCACGTAGTTGGCATCCAGCTCGTCGGAGGCCGTGCCGATGTTGCTCGTCGCGCTCGCGAGGGTGTACGACGCGCTGAAGTCGACCCCGTCGGTCATGCGCCGGCGGATCCCCAGGATGAGCGCGTCGTACTGGCTCTCGCCGCCGTTGATGGCCAGGCGGATCGCCTGCGTGTTGGGCCGGATGTCGAGATCCGCGAGGCGGCGAAGCCCCGTTGCCGGGTCACGGTAGTTCGGCCGGAACCGCACGTTGAGGTCGCGTCCGTCGATGTGGACGACGTCGGCGGTGAACGCGGTCGAGTTGCTCAGCTGATGCGCCCACCCGATGTTGGTCTGCCGTGTGTAGGGCTGCTCCAGCCTCGGCGAGCCGACCTGGCCGAAGAGCGCAATCCGGGTCGGGTCCGCTTCGTTCTGGCTCTCGATGGTTGAAATCGGATCGCCGACGCGAAACAGCGTCCCGTCGGCCTTCAGGATCCCGGTCGTCCGGTTGACCGAGAAGATCGCTCCGTGGCCGAGCCCGCTGGCGTCGATCGCCGCGAAGAGCACGTTCGAATTCGTGTAGCCGAAATCCTGGTACACGCCCCATCCGCCGCGGATGACATCGGTGCCCGTCCCGCGCACGTCCCAGGCAAAACCCGCGCGCGGCTGGAGGTTGTTGCGGTCCTCACGCGGTTCCTTCCCGAAATCCTCGAGCCCGGCGACGCCCTGGAACCGGCCGGCGCGCCCGGCCTCCTGCAACGCCTGGAAGTTCGGGTTCTTCGACTGATCGATCTGCACGCCGGTGACCAGGTCGTAGCGCAGTCCCAGGTTCAGCGTGAACCGGTCGGACACGCGCCAGTCGTCCTGCACGTACGTGGAGTACTGCCGGAACGGGATGTTGACGTCCCCGACCCCGCCGTTTCTCGTGATCGTCTGGATTGGACCGTTTCGCTCGTCGGTGAGGTGTGTGTAGAAGTAATCGTCCACGCCGCTGTTGAAGGTCGCGAACAGGTGCGGCTCGTTGATGAAGTTGACCCCGGTCTTGAAATCGTGCCCCAGCCCGCCCATCCCGGTCACGCTCCAGGAGAAGTCGTCGCGGAACTGCCACTTCGTCTGCTCGGTCTTCTGCGGGGTGTTGGGATTGGCGCCGGAGGCGACGCTGTTGGGGAACAGCTCGTACGCCGTCGGGCTGCTGAGCGGGATCGAATTCTTGAACGTCGCGAACTGGACGATGATCTCGTTGAGCTTCGATCCGCTGAGGACCCAGTTGTGGTTCACGTTGATCGAGTCGAAGGAGTTCTTGCTCGTGCTCCAGAAGCTCGACGCGTTCCGCAGCGCCGCGGCATAGGGCTGCGTGTTGCTGTTGCGGCCGTAGCGGATCGCCAGGTACTGGGCCGGGTTCAGCGTGGTCGTCTGCTTGACGGTCAGGAGGGTCTCGCGGAACGGCGTCTTGTACACGCCGTCGGTTTCCGGAAAGAGCCCGAGCGTGTTCACCGCCTGGTTCGTGTCCTGCTGCGTCCGTTCGACGGCCCCGAAGAAGAACGCGCGGTTGAGGGCGATCGGTCCGCCGAACGATCCGCCGAACTGATAGCGCCGGTAGTCGGCCTTCTCGGCGTGGCTGATCGATTCCGAGTGGGTCTGCGCGTTGAGCGACTTGTCGCGGAAGAACGAGAAGCCGCTGCCGCTGAATTGGTTCGTCCCGCTCTTGGTGACGATGTTCATCACGCCGCCGTTGCTCCGGCCGTACTCCGCCTTGTAGCGCTGCGTGACGAAGTTGAACTCCTGAATCGCTTCGAGCGGAAACAGCTGCAGCAGCCCGCCGACCGTGTCGTCGTTGTTGTCGCCGCCGTCGATCTGATAGTTCACGTTGCGGCCGTTGCCGCCGCCGATCTGCGGGGAGAACTGCGTGCTCTTGGTCGGATCCGAGTGGAAGCCGAGGCCGACGCCCGGGATCGTCGCCGCCAGGTTCGCGAACTGGCGGCCGTTGAGCGGCAGGTTCTCGATCCGGCCGACGTCGACGACGCCGCCGACCGACGAGGAGCGCGTCTCGATGAGCGGCGTGTCGCCGGTCACCATCACGGTCTCCGACACCCCCGCGACCGCCATCGTCATCGCGAGGTCGAGCGACTGGCCGACGTTGACGGTGATGGCCTTGTGGTCGACCTTGTTGAAGCCCTGCAGCTCGGCCGACAGGTCGTAGACGCCAACCGGCAGCGCCGACAGCCGGTAGATCCCTTCCGCGTCGCTGACGTCCGTGCGCGTGAAGCCGGTCTGCGTGTGCCGTCCCGTGACCGTCACGCCCGGCACCGCGGCGCCCTGGGCGTCGACGATTCGTCCGCTGATGTTCCCGGTGGTCTGCTGCGCGAGCGCCGGCCGCGCGGGCGCAACGGAGCACACGACGATCAACGCAACGATGAACTTTGTCATGCCTGCTGGCCTCCTATGTGGAAGCGCGGCTTTCCCCCGGTGGCCGCGCCTCCCCGTGTCCAGCAATGTGGTCACCAGAGGGACGAGTGACCGGTGGCAGGATTCGGTTGACGAGATGCGCCCCGGCAGGGTCCGTTTCAGGGCCATCGGGCCAATTGGATATGGCCATCCAACGGATTGGAACCACGGATCCACACGGATTACACAGATGACACGGATTTCGGATTACACCGGGAACGACGGTCCGTGGCCGTTCATCCGTGTCATCCGTGAAATCCGTGTGGATCCGTGGCTTATCTCAACTCTTTGATCAGCCTTTCGACTTCAGCCCGCTGCGCGGCGTTGGGGGGCAACCGCCGCAACAACTCCTGCGCCGTCGCGGCGGCCTCGGCGCGGCGCCCGGCGCGGGCGAAGGCGACCGCGAGCGCGAAGCGCGCGTGATGCAGCTCGGGATCGAGCGTCAGCGCGCGCTGCAGCGGCGCGACGGCGTCGGTGGGGCGGCCGCCGTCGGACAGCACCAGGCCGAGGTTCGCCATCACCACCGGATTGCCCGGCTCGACGAGCTCGGCGGCGCGCAAGGTACGGGCCGCGGCTTCGAACCGGCGGGCCGCGGTCTCGCACGCCGCGAGGCCGAGATGGGCGTCAGCCGACGGCAGGTGCGCGGCAATGGCGGATTGGAAGTGCGGCGCGGCGTCGCGACAGCGGCCGCTATCGAGAAGCACGTATCCGAGACGCAGATTGGCCTGTGGGTTCTGCGGATCGGCCGAAAGAATCTCCCGCAGCGCGCGCTCGAGCGCAGCCCCTTCCAGCTCTCCGGAAATAACCTGCGCGAGCCGCGCCGCCTCTTCGCGGCGATCCTTGGGATCCGGCCGCGCCGCTCCGGCCGGCGACGCGGCGCCGGCCGTGTATCCCAACGCCATCAGCCGAGCCCGCGTCTCCGGATCGACGTCAGGCTGCGCGATGACGTCCGGGCCGGAGTAACGAGCCACCTGCGCCTGGAGCGCAGCCGCTCGTGCGGCATCGGTCCTGGCGACGTCGTGCGTCTCCCCGGGATCCTGGCCGACATCGTACAGCTCGGGCCTCGGCGCCGCGATGTACTTCCACGTCCCCGACCAGATCGCGCGAAAGGGACTCCAGCCGAAGTCGAGCAGCGGGGCGAAGGACTCGGCGTACAGATCCCGCGCCGGCATCGGCGCGCCGTTGATCGCCGGACCGAGGTCGATGCCGTCGGCGTCCAATGGCGGGACGCCGAGCAGCCGCATGACCGTCGGCGCGACATCGATCAGCGACACGCGCCCGTCGACGGTCTGTCCCTTCGGCACACCGGGTCCCGCCATCATCAGCGGCACGCGCAAGGTCGTGTCGTACACGAAGATGCTGTGGCCGATCTCGCCGTGCTCGCCGAAGGCTTCCCCGTGATCGGCGGCCACGACGACCAGCGTGCCGGCACGGTCGGGCTCGAGCGCGGCGACGATCCGTCCGGCCTGCGCATCCGCTTCCGCCACCTCGTCGTCGTAGCGCGCTTGCGGAGGCCGGCGCGGCAGGGCGGCAGCCTCGCCGTATGGAGCATGAGGTTCGAACAGGTGCACCCAGAGAAAGACGCGCCGGCCGCGATGGCGATCGAGCCAGGCGAGCGCCTCGTCTGCGACCGCGCGGCCCGGCCGCTCGTTCGCGGGCCGTCCGTCCGCGCCGCGCGGCATCCGATCGCCGTAGGTTTCGAATCCCTTGATCAGGCCGAAGCGGCGGTCGAGCGGGAACGCCCCGACGAATGCGGCCGTCGAGAACCCCGCGCGCTTCAAGGCCTCGGCCAGCGTCGGGGTCGTCAAATCGAGCCGCATCCCGTTGTGCCGGGCGCCGTGTCCGGCGGGATACCGGCCGGTCATCAGGCTGGCGTGCGAGGTCAACGTGATCGGGGCCGTCGCGAACGCGCGCGAGAATCGAGTTCCCTCGCGTGCGAGGCGATCCATGGTCGGCGTCCGCGCGGCCGCATGGCCGTAGGCGCCGACGCGATCGGCACGAAGCGTATCGATGGTGATCAGGACGAGGCTGCCTGCCGCGCCCGGCGGGGAAGCCGCGGGCGCCGGCTCCGCCGGCCGGCGGCATCCTGTCGCCGGGAGCCCCGCCAGAAGCACCGCGAGCACGAACACCGCGTTGAAAAGACGGCTCAAGGTCAGGCCCAGTCTCGATCCGCCGTCAGCTGGACGCGGCCGGCTTGGATGCGAGGTGCGGCGTCACTCGCTCCTCGAGCAGCGTTACCAGCTCCGGCTGGAGAAACGAGTAGTCGTCGGCGATCCCGAGGCAGATGAGGCCGGGCAGCGCCGGATGCCTCGGAAACATGCGTGTGAGCGACTGCCGTTGCGTGTCGTCCATCGTGAAGATCACGTCGGCCCAGTCGAGCATGCGCCGGGTCACGCGGACCATCGCGTCGATGTTCGTCCCGGCGGACCGCACGTCGAGATCCACGCGCTTGCAGAAGACGCGCTCGGCCGTTGCGCTCCGGCAGCGGTTCAGGCTGCACACGAACAGTACGCGCCGGGCCGGTGGAGGAGGCGTCATCGGGAAATCGGGTAATCTTAGCAAAACCCCGAACGAACCCGATTGGATCAAGCCCATGCGCGAGCTGATTGTCAAAGCCTCCTGTTTTCTCATCGCGGGCATCTGCCTGGCAGGGATGTCTCCGGAATCGGCGCAGCCACCCGCCGACGGGGCCAGGGCCGGATCGGAGCGCCATCTGAAGAACATCCGCCAGCTGACGAGCGGCGGGGAGAATGCCGAAGCGTATTTTTCTCCCGACGGGACGCGCCTCATCTTTCAATCGACCCGGGTGGGTTACCCCTGCGATCAGATCTTCACCGTGAAGACCGACGGCACCGATCTGCGCCGCGTCAGCACGGGCACCGGCCGGACGACCTGCGGATACTTCTATCCGGGTGGACGGCAGATCCTCTTTGCCTCGACGCACGAGACGTCCCCGGAGTGTCCGCCGAGGCCGAGCTACGAGCGCGGCTACGTGTGGCCGATCTATGCCGGCTACGACATCTATCGCGCGAACGCGGATGGGTCGCAGCTCACGCCGCTGACGCGGGCGCCCGGCTACGACGCCGAGGCGACGATCGCGCCCGACGGTCTCATCGTGTTCACGAGCGTGCGTGACGGCGACATGGAGATTTATTCGATGCAGGCGGACGGGTCGGGCGTCAAGCGTCTGACCGATCGCCCCGGTCCGGATGGCGGCCCGTTCTTCTCGTGGGACGGGAAGCAGGTCGCATTCCGCGGGAAACCGATGGCGGCCGGAACGGAGCTCGACGGGTACCGGTCGTTGCTCAAGGAAGGTCTCTGGCGGCCCACCCAGCTGGAGCTCTTCGTGATGGCCCGCGATGGATCCGCGCTGCGCCAGGTCACGAAGCTTGGCGGGGCGAACTTCGCGCCATCCTGGCACCCGGACGGCAAGCGGCTCATCTTCGCGTCGAACGTCGCCGATCAGAAAGGCCGCGACTTCGACATCTATCTCGTCAATGTCGACGGCACCGGGCTCGAGCGGGTCACGTACAACAACACGTTCGACGGGTTCCCGATGTTCTCGCCCGACGGCAGGCAGATCGTCTTCGCGTCGAACCGCCTCGCGAAAGGGGAAGGCGAGACGAACGTGTTCATCGCGGACTGGGTCGAGTAGTAGGTCGCGGACCGCTTGTGGTGTCCGGCTTCAGCCGGACCACTCCGGGTTCTGTGTGATCGCACGAACAGCCACGGCTGCCGACGCCGAAGCCATCGCGGCGATCTACAACGAGGGGATTGCCGACGGCATCGCGACGTTCGAGACGCGGCCGCGCACCGTCGACGACGTGTTGCCGTGGTTCGGGGGGCGCTTTCCGATCGTCGCGGTCGAGGACGAGACCCGCGCGGTCATCGCGTTTGCCTCGACCTCCGAATACCGGTCCCGCGAGTGCTACGCGGGCATCGCCGAGTTCTCGGTGTACGTGGCGCGGGGGCAGCGCGGCCGCGGCGCCGGCCGGCTCGGCATGCAGACGCTCATCGACGCGGCGAGGGCGGCGGGCTTCTGGAAGCTCGTCTCGCGCGTGTTCGTGGAGAACGCGCCGAGCCGTGCGCTGATGCGGAGCGCCGGATTCCGGGAAGTCGGGATCTACGAGCGTCACGCGCAGCTCGACGGCCGCTGGCGCGACGTCGTGATCGTCGAGAAGTCGCTCAGCGAACCCTGAAGTCCACCTTCAGGAGCGGCGCTCCCGCGCGGCTGAACCAGGTCACCCCTTCTTCGACGAGATCGACGGCCAGCGTGTAGCGGCCGGCGCGCGGCGGCGTGTCGACGCGGCACGTCATCTCGCAGGTCGCCCCCGGTGGGACCGCGTGCGGCAGCGGCGTCCGCAACCCGTCGTCTATGGCCAGCGCACCGTCGGCATCGAGCCAGTGATAGCTGAGGAAGACCGGCGCGGCAGGATCGCGGCTGTCCCAGCTGCGCCAGCTCTTGTTCCGGAACACGACCGTCGCCAGGAGCGTTGTTCCCGGCGCCGCGGTGTGCCCGCCGTCGTACGAGACGTATTCCACGTCGTAGGGTCCTTCCAGCCGCCGCGCCGGTTCGGATTCCCGGGGCTGGATTGGACGCGGCGTGCGGATCGCATGCGGCGCGCCGCGCTCGGCGTAGATCGCCCAGTGCTTCGCGTGATGATCGAGATTCTGGCGGACGAGCACTTCTTCGATGGCGACGATCGTGTCGTAGGTGGTCTCGCCGAACTCGTCACGCAGCGGCGGCCGGCCGTACGGATCCGGCGGATACGTCTCGACGCCGGCGATCGTCCCCCGCACCTGGAGTCCGAATCCGTCGAAGAACTGCTTGAAGTCGTCGAGCGTGTAGCGATGCTCCACCGCTTCGCCGGTGTTCGTAGCGGCCTGGCTCGCGGCGGGCCGATTCGTAGCGCCGGCCTTCAGGCCTGCCTTCGCAGCCGGGCCATCGTTGTCGGCTCGTGGCGATCCGTCTTCCCCTAGCTGCCAGACGATTCGCGATCGGATCGTGTCGATCGCGGGAACGATCCAGTCGAGATCGAGCGTCCGTTGCCATCCGCCGAGCCAGTCGCCGCCGGGCTCGATCAGGAAGAAACGCGTCGTCGTCCGGCTCCACGTCCTCACGAACCGCCCCGGATCGAGCAGGTGATGGAACGAGTCGAACATCAGGACGATGTCGGCAGGCGGCTGCGCGACGAACGTGGCGATGTCGGCCGCCTCGAAGCGGACGTTGGAGAGGCCCAGCGCGCGCGCGTGCTCGCCGGCGCGGGCAATCGCCGCCGCGCTGTGATCGACGCCGGTGAACGCGATGTCCGGGTAGCGGCGCGCGAGCTCGCACGTGATCTCTCCGGGACCGCACCCCAGATCGATCGCGTGCCGCACGCCGTCCAGGTGTTCCGCGGCCAGGTCCGCGAACCGCCGGATCGTGACGTATCCCGGATACGCGAACGTGAACGGATCGTAGCGCTGGGTGCCGAAGAGCGTGTCGTGGAATTCGCGATCGGCCGCCGACGACCAGCGCTGGAGCGCCCAGCGCAGGCGGCGCGGGATGGACCCGAGGAGACGGAGCACGGGAGACATTATAAGGAGGAGAGACGAAGAGAAGGCCAAACGAGGGAGAATACGCACCATGGTGACGGCCACGCTCCTCGTCGATTCGCAGTGCACTTTGGGTGAGGGCATCCTCTGGGACAGCCGCCGCGACGCGCTCCTGTGGACCGACATCGAACGCGCGACGCTCTGGCTGCATCACACCGACGACGGATCGACCCGCACGTGGCGGCTGCCCGATCGGCTCGGCTCGCTGGCGTTGTGCGACTCCGGCAAGCTGCTGCTCGCGCTGGCCAAGGGCCTCTTTCTCGCCGACATCGATCGGCCGGACGCCGAGCTGGCCGTCACCCTGCTCGTGCCGCTCGAGGCCGATCTGCCGTCGACGCGCACCAACGACGGCCGCACCGACCGCGCCGGGAACTTCGTGTTCGGCACGCTGAACGAGCAGCCGGACCGATCGCCGATCGGCAGCTTCTACCAGTATTCGACGCGCCACGGCCTTCGCCGCCTCGCCCTCGGCGGCGTGGCGATCCCGAACAGCATCTGCTTCAGCCCGGATGGGCGGACGATGTACTACTGCGACTCGTTGAGCGGACGCATTCTGCAGTGCCGCTACGACGCGGAGCCGGCGGAGGTGTCGGACGTGCGGCCCTTCGCGGAATTCGGCGCCGGCCGCGGGCTGCCGGACGGCTCGATCGTCGACGCGGACGGGTGCCTGTGGAATGCGGAGTGGGGCGCCGCCATGGTGCGCCGGTATACGCCGGCGGGAACGCTCGACCGCGAGATCGCCGTGCCGGCGAAGAACCCGACGTGCCCGGCGTTCGGCGGCCGGGATCTGACGGAGCTCTACGTCACGTCGGCGCGTCAGGAGATGACGCCGGAGGAGCTGGCGGCGATGCCGGACGCGGGCGGCGTGTATGCCGCGCGGCCCGGGCGTGCGCGGGTTACCCGAGGCGCGGTTCCCCGATGCGTAAAGACGCTGAAGGGGTGCGGTGGTGAGTGTGGGATAATCCAGAGGTGTCGGGGCGTAGCGCAGCCTGGTAGCGCATCTGCTTTGGGAGCAGAGGGTCGGGGGTTCGAATCCCTCCGCCCCGACCACTTTTCCTAACGTTTTCTCACGTTTGAAAACTTGGCGGTCGCGGATCGAGCGTCGGCTGACAATTGGCTGACAATCGGTAGCGTGCCAAGCCTGCCCGTTCCGCATTTCCTCACCCGATCTGAACGCTTGTTTCATCGCGGTGCTCGACTCGCGTGCGCGCCTGGCGCATCGACTCTGCCAGCGAGCTCGCGCGCGCGTTCATGTAGCGCTGGGTCGTCGTGATGCTGGCTTTGGTAATCACTCGCACCGCAGGGCGACGACTGGATCGATGAGGGATGCCTTGACGGCCGGGCCCCAGCACGCGGTGAAAGCCGTGACGCCAACAGTCATCACGGCCGCCGCGAACGTGGCGAAATCGGTGGGTGTCACCTCGTACAACAGTCCGATCATCACCCGCGTGGATGCCAGGGCCGCAGCAAGACCAAGCGCGATTCCGCCGAGCGTTACGGCCATTCCCTGCCGCAGTATCATCGCCACGACTTGACCTCGCGCCGCGCCTAGCGCGATTCGCACGCCGATTTCCTTCGTTCGCTGTGCCACGGCATACGCCACGACGCCGTAAATGCCGATAATCACGAGCAGGAGTGCCGACAGAGCGAATGTCCCCAGCAACAGCAGAGTCAATCGGCGCGGTGCGATCGAATCGGCGAGCGCCACGTCGAGCGGCTTCACGTCGAACAGGGGCTGGGTGCGATCGATATTGGAGAGTAGGGTCCGGAGCGACGTTGCGACAGACATCGGATCGGCGCTGGTGCGAATCGTAAGAGTCGTCCCGGCGATTCTCGCGTGTCCGTAATCGATGAATAGTTCCGGTTCAGTTGCCGTCCCCAGCTTTGAATACCGCAGATCGGCGACGACTCCGACCACCTGTGCGGAGCGTGTGGACGCATCCACGTAGGGCAGCCGGATCCGTTTGCCGATCGGATCCGAGCCAGGAAACGCCTCGCGCGCGAGCGTCTCGTTGATCACGAACACGGGCGTCGGCTCATGGTCCGTAAGCCACCGACCCTTCACGATTCGCAAGCCGAGCGCCGAGGCGTAGCCTGCGGAGGCCGAACTGAGTACACCGTGTGGCTTCTGCTCAGGCGGCCTGTCAGGTTCTCCCTCGATGGTCAGACGCATGATCGGGCCACCGTTCGAACCGACGCCCGCCGCTTCCACACCGGGTGCGGCAGCGGCACGTTGGAGCAGCTCGTCAATGAATGCGCGCCGATTCTGCGGATCGCGATAGCGCGGTCCTGAAAACTGTACCCGCATGGTCAGTATGCGATCCGGCACAAAGCCGGGCGGGTACGCGGTCATGTGCCAGACGCTCTTCACCATGAGTCCGGCGGCAACGAGCAAGACGACCGTGAGCGCAACTTCGATCGTCACGAGTACGCGCCTCACGTGAAGGCTGCGTACACCCGGCGATGCGGCGCCCCCACCGTCCTTCAAGGTTTCGTAGACGTTGGCCTTCCACCCTGCGATCGCCGGCACGAGCGCGAAGACGAACGTCGTCGCTGCACCCATCCCCAGAGCGAACACGAGGACGCGCGCGTCGATGGTCGTTTCGGACAGCCGCGGCACCGCCAGCGGTAGCAGCCGCAGCATCATTGCCAGTAGACCTCGGGCGACCAGCAATCCTGCGGCGCACCCAATTGCTCCGAGGAGGAGGCTTTCGACGAAGAACTGGCGCAGGATGCGAGCACGGCCGGCACCGATCGCCGTCCGGATCGCGATTTCGCGTTGTCGCGCCGATCCGCGTACCAGCATAAGAGCGGCCGTATTGATGCACACGATCAACAAGACCAAGGCGACCGCCGCCTGCAAGATGACCAGCGGCTTTCGCGCATCGCCAACGAGCTTGTCGGCGTACGGGACAACGCGAAGATGGGACGGCCCTCCCGTTCGCTGACCGGGCTGTCGCCGCAATTCCCGAATACTCTCGAGCTCTGCACGTGCGCGCTCGATCGAGACGCCGGGCTTCAAACGGCCCATGACGCTGAAGATTTGGACGCCCGGGCCGGGCGATGGGGGTATGACATTCGCGCGATAGATGTCGATATCGCCTGGGCCGATCGCGGCAAATGCCGGCGGCGAGGCGAGCTGGGGATGAAAGTCGGCGGGCAACACCCCGGTGATGACACTTTGCTGTCCGCTGACCATCACAGGTCGTCCGATGACCGTCGCATCCGCGTGGAACCAACGTTCGAAGAAGGTGTGTGGGAGGACCACTCCATCTTCGCCCAACGGCGGAGGCCCACCGAGAGCAAAGCTCGCGCCCGTGAGAGCCCAGAACCCATCGGTGACCGCGGCGACGCGCGCCTGCACCGCTTCGTCACCAACGTCGATTGGTTCGGAGGCAATCAAATATGCCGCCAAGGATTCAAACACAGTCGCCTGATCACGCCAAGCGACAAAATCTGGCGACATGACGACGTCATCCTGGCCGTCATCATTGTACGGGGCGACCCACACCAAGCGTTCAGGATGCGGGTACGCGAGCGGTCGTACAAGCACCGCGTTGACAACGCTGAACACCGCCGTGTTCAAACCGATCCCAAGTGCAACCGTGAGCACGACCACAACGGCAAACCCGGGTGTGCGACGACACAGACGGAGGCCGTATCGAGTGTCTTGGAGAAGGTGATCCCACCAAACGGGGATCCATAGCGTCCGAGTGTCTTCCCGCACCAACGTCACATTGCCCAGGTCACGGTGAGCGGCCCGTCTGGCCTCGTCCTCGGCGAGTCCGTCGGCCTGTCGTTCCTGTGTTTCCTCTTCAAGGTGGAATTGCAATTCTTCGCGGAGTTCCTCCTCCTTGCGCCGACGCTGAGCCCACCACGTGAACTTCCGAAATGGCGAACTCATCGTCCCTCCTCGGCGGCGGGCTTCAGAAGCAGACCCATGGCGCGAGCGAATGCGTCCCATTTCGACTGTTCGCGCGTCAGCTGCTTCCGCCCCAGAGGCGTGATTCGGTAGTACCGGGCGCGCTTGCCCTTCTCCGACTTTTCCCAGCCCGCGGCGACCCAGCCATTGGCCTCAAGCCGATAGAGCGCCGGGTAGAGGGAGCCTGTTTCGACTTGCAGCAGATCTTCCGAGGTCCGTTGAATGTGCTTCGCAATGGCGTGGCCGTGACTCGGGCCGGGCAGCAGCGTGCGCAGGATCATCAGGTCAAGGGTGCCGCGCAGGAGCTCGACCCGAGACGGCGGCTTCACAATCATTCTGTAGGAACTCTACGTATTATTGTGTAGAAAGTCTACCTTTTGAATCGCCCAAGTTGGGGTCCAGAACGTGAAGGTCGTGTTCCACTTCCCGCTCGCGTTTGAGGCCCGCGTAGAACGTCTGGTGGTGCTCCTGGTCGCGGTCCCGATGCCGCTCCAGCAGGCCGCGGCCCTCCTTCGTGAGCACGACCGCATCGTCGCGATGACGGCCACGCGGACGGTCTCGATCAGCCCCTCTTCTCGAAGATGTCGGAGGTCGCCCGACCGAGGATCGGCAACGCGATCGTTGTGGTCCCGGAGATCACGACTGGAGACCACTCAAAAGGCGCCCACGGTCGCGAGCGTGCGCGACTCGGATCCCCGTAAGCTGTATTCGCGATCGCGGTCGCGAACGAGCTCCCGCTCCGGTCCGCGGGGCAGGGGAACGTGCCGGGTGAAGGTGTCGCGCGGGTCGCGATCGCGCTCTGGATTGTCGCGGTCGCGATCGGCCCGGCGCGGATCGTGACCGCCGTGCCGGCCGCGCTCATCCGATCCTTGCCGCTCGTTACCCGGACCGCGCCCAGGCGTCGGCGCACCATCGTCGTTCCGGTCGCGCGTCCGTGTTCCGGGTTGGCTCCAGTCGTCTTCACGCCCGCGGTCGTCAGAGCCGCTGCGCCTTCCGGTGCTGGGCTCGTTGGGGCGCCGCTCGTCGTCGCGCGAGTCGTAGTCGCGAGGTCAAAATCCATAGACGTGCTACCCTTTCTGTTATGGATTCCAGACAGCTCTTGGCCGAAGCCCTTCGACTCTCCGATGGGGAGCGAGCCGCGCTTGCCGGCGAGCTGATCCAGAGTCTCGATTCAGAAGTGGATCCGGACGCCGAGGCCGCGTGGTCTGCCGAGATTCGAGCGCGGCTCGACCGCGTCGACGCGGGGACCGCCAAGACGATTTCCTGGGCGGAAGCACGTCGGCGCATCCACGCGGCAGCTGGACGTGGCCCGCGAACTTGAATATCTCGAGGAAGCTCTCGAAGAAGCGGAAGCGGCGGCGCGTTGGTATGCAGAGCGCAGCGTTGCCGCCGCTGCTGCGTTCAGCGAGGAAATGGACGAGGCCGAATCGGCCATCGTCCGGCTGCCCGACGCCTGGCCTCCCTACGACCACAACACACGCCGATATCTGCTCCGGCGTTTTCCATTCAGCGTGGTCTATCGATCGGAATCTGACCGCATCTTGATCGTCGCCGTGGCGCACGCTCGCCGACGGCCGGGCTACTGGAAGTCGCGAACGTAGTTGGCTGACAATTGGCTGACAATGCGTAGCGGCTCGGGGTTTTCTGGGGTTGCCCCAAGTTGCGAATCTCCTAAGAAAAACGAGGGGCAGCGGTTTCCCGCTGCCCCTTCATTCTCCTCTCGTCACCTGCGCAGCTCTATCACCTTCTCGCGCATGAATGAGGCCATACGCTCGGTCTCGGAGACCAAACATTGTTTTGTGGTCAGACCGACACGGTGATGTACAAGCCGATTAGTCTGAACGGTCCTATGATCGGTGCTCCGGCTTACGCCGACATAGGCGCCGCCAAAACGGACTACCGCTGAAGGATTACGAACATGTCAAACAGTGCATCTTTGCTTGTCGGTGTAATGCTGGTTCTCGGACCGGCTGCGGGCCAGGCCGTTCAATCCCAAACGGCGACGGCTGTTACGGAGACGCCAAATTATGTCGTTCCCGAATCGTTCGAGGCGTTCGCGAATAGTGTTGACACCATCGCCGTCGGTCGATCTCAGCGAACCGAGATGCTTCGTGACGAGGTCGGCAGCATCGTCGCACAGTGCCACGCGCAGATCGAAGAGATCCTGAAATCCGGCGCTGTTCCGATAGCTGTGGGGGAAGTTGTCCGCGTACGCGTTGTTGGCGGCAGGCAGATCAAGGACAGACTGGTCCCTGCGGACGACATCTCTGGTTTGCAGCGTGGCCAAAAGCTCGTCATGTTCTTGCACTGGGTAGAGGCTGAGAAGGCATTCCACCTGGCAGCAGGACTGAGCGGGGCATTTGACGTGTCTACGAATACTGTTGAGCCTCTCGGGAGATTTCCCATTGCCAGGGCGCAGCGCGGCAAACCCGGGTCGGAGTTCGTCGCTAAGCTGAAAGGGACAGCAAAGTAGAGCCAACTCGCTGAGCTCCAGCTGCGCATTCTGGGAAGATGTGGAGTGCGCACGCGTCATGAAGGGCAGGCCGGCTCCGTTGCGTGCGACTATTCCCCTTCCCGCCCGTTATAGACAGTGTGACCGTGCCATTTCCGCCAGACGCGGCCGGTACCATCGCAGACGCCTACGGCTCGGCGGTGCGCGGGTATTTCCATCGGGCGCTCGGCCGGCGTGACCTCGCCGAGGACCTGACACAGGAAGTCTTCGTTCGGGTGGTGCGGTCGGCGGACCGATACGACGCGCGCGGACGAGACCGCGCGTGGGTGTTCACCATCGCCCACCATGTTCTCCTCGACCACTTTCGCCAGCGGGCCGCGCAGCTCGAGGCGCCCGGTGACGGTATCGAACGATCGGTTCCGGCCACGCAGGAATTGCGCGCATCGATCGAGCAGGCGCTCCTGCGACTCCCCGACGACGACCGAAACGTCTTCCTCCTCGCGGAACTCGCCGGCCTCTCTTACGCGGAAATCGCCGTGACCTGCAACACGACGCACGCCGCCGTTCGTTCGCGCGTGTACCGTGCACGGCTGGCCTTGCGCGCGGCGCTGACTGCTCCCCCTCGCGTTCCCGATCCCTGAAGGAGTATTCGCCATGGCTCATGACGATCACGAAGTGCTCTCCGCGCTGCTCGACCGCGAGCCTGTCCTTCCCGACGCGCTGGCCACCGTTCTGGAAGAACCGGCGGGTCGCGCGCTTCTCGTCGATTTCGTTCGGCTGCGCCACATCCTGCACGCGGACGGTTACGTGGAGAGCACCGAGGATGCCGTGGGCACGATTCAGCCCTCGGGCTGGGGACGCGCCATCAGGCGTGCGGCGGCGGTTCTGCTGCTGATCGGCGCCGGCGGACTTGGAGGCATGTGGCTGGCGCATGACGAGCGGGACTCTCCGCCCCCGGAACCCTCCCGTATCGTGAAGCTCGAGCCGATCTCCGCTCTCTCGCAAGGGGGTGGACGATGAGATCCATCACGCTGGCAGGAATGGCGTTGACGGGATGCCTGTTACTCGGCGGGTGGCGTCTCGTGGCGGCGCAGCAGCCGGAGGAGATCTCCGCGGACCCCGCCGTGATGCCGGGCCTGCAGATCGAAGTTGCCGGTGGCCCGAATCTCGGCGACAGCGCATCAGGCGGGCTGCTCCTCGAGCGCGACGCCTGGCATGACCTCACACTGTATGCAGGCGACGCGCGAAGCCGAAGTCTGTGCCTGGGGGGCGTGTCGTCAGCCGCAAAGGGTGCCACGTCGGGGGTGCCGTCCGATCAGCAGCCGTTGGTCGTGTGGACGGTGTCGGCACGACTCGTCAGCTTCGACGGCGACGCGGCGACGATGGACGTGCGGTGGAGACGCGAGCCGCGCAGCGACCAACTGCAGCCGGCACGGGCCTATGAGGGGCAGTTCCGGTGGACGGCGGCCGAGGGCGTCAGCACCGTCCTGGATCTCGTGCGTCAGATCGACCCTGCTGAGCCGCAGTGCGAGAGTCGTTCGATCACGATGCGCTTTGCCCCGGTCGACACGGCAGAACTCCGCGGGGCAGCTATCGCGTATGACCTGTGGCTCGTCCAACGGGTGTCCCAGGGCGGGACGGTCACGCACCACATGCGCACAACCGGCCGGCAGGGAGAGTACGTGTCCTTCTTCTTTCCCGACGTCGCCATCGACGTGCCGTCACTCCAGAACCCCAGGGGCCCGGCCATCGTGGATATGGGCGTGCGGGGGCACATCCGGGGACGCATGAGACGCGATGGCCGTGTGGACATCTCTGTCGAAGCTGGCCGCACCGTTGGACCACGCGGGCTGGGGCTGTTCCTTAGCACGATCGGCCGCTCCCGGCTCACTGTGGCGCAAGAAGAGACGGTCGAGTTCGAGCCGGTGCCAATGCAAGGTGGGTGGGGGACGGTGCGATACGCCGAGATGTTTCGAGATGCCCCGACAGCTATCCGGGTGCAAGCCACTCGGTTGTGGTGACCGTGCCCGGTAGGCGATTCGCGGGCGGAAGCACGTCGGCGCATCCACGCGCCAGCCGGACGTGGCCGCGAACTGGAATACCTCGAGGAGCAGCGTCACAAAACTCATCCGTTTGATGCCACGTTTGTCTGCGTCGGTGAACTCAGCGTGGCGCAGTATCCACGTGTTCCAACCGCCGGTTGCGATCGAGCGTCATAATGAGCCAAGGAGGTCAGGATGGCTTTGCCAGTCGTCGGGGCTACGCGCCTCGCATCGATCGCGACCTGCGCCACATTGGCCGTGGCGGTGGGCATCGCGTCGCAGCCCAAGACGGCAGACACAATCCAGGTCTGGAGAATTGGCTCCCCGCACAAGGGCGACACACCCCGCGCGTGGGTGCCCTCAGGCCTTCAGCTGGCGTCGTCGAAACTTGGATTCCGGATGTCGGTGGAGGTGTTCCCGGCAAGCAGGGTTCGCCCAGACGTTCCTCGACGCCGTGAGGCGTAACGCGGCTCCAGACATACTCGTCTTCGACAACTTCGGCGTGATGCAGGGCATCAAGACCGAGCTCGGGAGTTTTGAAGGCATCGGTCAAGAGGCGACAAGCCGCAGGGATCTCATTCAGGTCACGGGCGCGTTCGACGAGCTCCTCGGTCCTGCTCGTGGGTGGACGTATTTGTTCTCGTCCTCACCGAACCACGAAGCAGCCAGGACACTGGCGCTAAGGACACCCGGCTGTCCGGGTGGCTCCGCCGCGGCCAACCTTCAGGGAGAACTGACTGAGTTGGTGCCGAAGCTTGCGAGGGCTTACCTCGAAGGGGACGCCATCAGCATTCAGGCTGTACTCGGATGCCGATCGACTCGAGACCGTTCGGTCCAAACCAGACACAGTCAGCGTCGGAACCGTCCAGCCGTGTGGAACCTGGGGCAATTCGCGAGTGGCGTTCGCGTGGCTCAACGTGTCGTACCAGGCAGAGAGACCAGGGGCCGGCGGCATCCCGGATCTCCCGCCGACGACGATCGGCCACACGCGTGTCCTGATCGTGCTTCGGAAACGATCCTCGCAATGGCAGTTGCTCGCCGCCGCGCGCGACCCGGTCACCAACGGAACATTCGTCGACCAGCTGCCATCGATGGTGGCCGGTTTGAGGGGCCATGACGAGCCGCCTGGGCTTCCCGCACCGGCGACGCTTCTGTCTCCTGCCGACGGTGGCTGGCCCCGACCCTCCAACGGTCAGCGCTTTGGCTTTTTCACGTGGCGGTCGAGCCCGTCCGAAGACGTCGTGGCCGAGGTCGCCGAGTTCGCCTATAAGGATGATGCCAGGCTGTTCGTTGGCCGGCCGGCGCTTTCAGGATCCCGGATTTCCACCGGGCAGTTGTGGACCACCGGCGGCAAATGGAACTGGCGCGTCTGGTCCATCACCCGATCCGGCGACATCGTCTTCTCCGACGCACGGACATTTCTGCACTGAACAGGCGATGCACGCCCAGTCGACCGGGGCGGCCGCCGCCCACGGCCCGAGGGTCCCACCCCCGTCTGTACGGAACCGGCTGTTTCGACGTTACCCAGAGAAAGCGGTCCCGAACGCCGCGGACCTCGCCCGGCGGCGCCACGACCGCCCATGTCGCGTTGTGTCAAGGCAAAGCGAGCAGACAGGAGATCCGGGATGGCCTCCAGGCACCTCATCAACGTCGATCTCGCGAAAGTGTTCCGGACCGCCGACCGCAAACAGTTGCTGCAGGTCCTCACCTGGGGGGCGTCCGTCGAGGTGATGAAGATCACCTCCAAGCACCTCGAAGTCAAGGCCACCGACTTCGAGAAACAGCCGGATGGCAGCATCAAGCCCAAGCTGATTACCGGGTTCATCGTGCCACCTCAAGGCACCACCCCCGCCAGCGTCGTCGTCGAACGCTCCAAGAACAAGATCCTGAAGGTGGACTTCGTCGACGTGCAGCAGGGCGATGGCATGGTACTGGAGACGCCGCAAGGCAAGGTCATGCTCATCGACGGCGGCGACAATCAGATGTTCGCGCGATACCTGGCCTCGAGGTACAGAGGCACGAGCGCCGACCGTCCGAAAGAGATCGACTGCATCCTCGTCTCGCACGGCGACGCGGATCACTTCCTCGGCCTGACGGAGATCCACAAGTCCGAGACGAACACCGCCAAGTTCAAGCGGCTGTTCATTCACCCGCAGCGGGTCTACCACAACGGGCTGGTCAAGCGTCCCTCGAGCCGGAACGGCAAGAAGCGCAAGGACACCGAGCTCCTCGGCAAGACGGCGAAGGTCGGGAAGGACCTGTTCGTCACCGACCTGGCTGAGGACCTGCTGGCTGTGCCCGACACGGAAATGAACAAGCCGTTCCTGGAGTGGAAGGCCGCCTTGAAGGCCTTCCGGAAGCGCGGACCGATCAAGTTCCGCAGGATCGAGCGCGACGACGACAAGGCGTTCGACTTCCTGGGCGAGGGGCTGAAGGTTGAAGTGCTCGGGCCGATGACCACGACCCACGGCGCGAAGAAAGGCCTGAAGTTCCTCAGAACTCCGCGCAAGGGGCCCCGGCTCGCCCCCGAGGTTCTGGGCCTCGAGGATCACGGCGCCGGATCCTTCTCGTCGTCTCACACGATCAACGGGCACTCGGTGATTCTCCGGATTACCTACAAGGGCTTCTCCTTCCTGTTGAGCGGAGACCTGAACGACGAGGCGGGACGGGAGCTCACCCGCGCGCACAACCGCGGCGACCTCAGCCTCCAGGCCGAAGTCTTCAAAGTGCCGCACCACGGATCCGCGGACTTCTCGGGCGCGCTTCTGCAGGCGGTCTCACCGGTCATCTCGATCGTGTCGTCCGGCGATGAAAACGCGCGCAAGGAGTTCATCCACCCGCGCGCGACGCTGATGGGGGCGCTTGGCAAGTACTCGAGACTCGCCGAGCCGCTGATCTTCGTGACCGAGCTGGTCGCGTTCTTCCAGGTGGAGAAGGTCGTCTTCCCCGAACGTCACAAGATGAAGAACGGCGCCGCCGTGATCACCAAAGGAGCCGCCGCGCTCGACAAGAAAGCGAAGCCGCCTTTCTTCGCGTTCAGCCGGGCGGCCTTCGGCCTCGTGACGGTGCGCACGGATGGTGAGCGGCTGCTGGTGGTGACCAACAGCGGGCGAACGGACCTCAAGGAAGCCTATGCATTCTTCATGAACGACCGCGGCGAGCCGGAGCCGGTGGCGGTGAGATCGGTGTAGGGCAAACCGTCGATTCCGGGACCCGCGAGATCGCAGACCAGGCCCGGCCGCTCTCCGTGCCATAATCCGCGTGCCATGAACGAGGCCGACCGGCCGAGTCCAGGGGCCCGGTTCGAATGGCAGACGAGGAGCGCGCCGTGCCGCACGTGCAGACCCGCCACATCCTTGCGACCTTCATCGCCCTCACGATCATGGCGGCCGGCTGGGGGTCACTCGGATTGCTCAGGAGCGCCGCGCAGACGCCGGCCGGCAAAGGCTTGACGATCAGGCAGGACGAACGGGCGGGCACCATCTCCGTCTTTCGAGCCGGCCAGGCCGCGCCGATTCTCACGCAGAACGCCAAGGCGGACGCCCGGCCCTACCTGCATCCAATCGCCGCTCCCGACGGCAAGGGCGTGCTCACCGAGTTCAGCCCGGATCATCACAAACACCAGACCGGCCTCTACTGGGGCTTCACGCGCGTCAACGGGCGCGACTATTTTCACAATCCGGACGGGAAGTATTGGCGGCGCGTGTCGGCGACGGTCACGCAAGGAGACAGCAAGGCCGGACGCCAGGACGTCCGATGGCAGACGGTCTACGACCTGCTGGACGAGGCGGGCACGGCCGTCCTGACCGAGACCGCGCGCTGGTCGATGCGCGAACGGAACGGCGCCTTCGTGCTCGATCTCGAATGGCGAGGGGACGCCAGGACGGACGTCACGATCGGCAAGTACGACTACGGCGGGCTGTTCCTCCGCATGCCGTGGCGCCAGGGCATCACCGGCGAGGTCGTCAACGCCGCGCGGCAGCGCAACGAACGCGCCGAAGGTCAACGCGCCATGTGGATCGACGTCGGGATGCAGGTCGAGGGGCGCACCGACCTGGCGCACGTCGCGATCTTCGATCACCCGACCAACGTCGGGTATCCGCAGGCCTGGCGGGTGGACGGACAACTCGGCGTCGGCTCCGCGAGATCGCGCGATGCCGACTGGGCCATCGGCAAAGGGCGATCCGAAGTCGTCCGCCACCAATTCCTGATCTACACGGGAGCGCTCAACGACGTCGAGATGACCAACGCGTGGAGCGAGTTCAGCGGCAACACGTCGACGTCCGTGCTGTGGTCGATTGCACAAAAGGAAGGACGCGACGCGAAATTCCTGACGCCCCAGGAGGCGGTCGCGCAGATGACGCTGAAGGATGGATACGCCGTCAACGCCTGGGCCGCCGAGCCGCTGGTGCAGCAGCCCATGGCCTTCTGCTGGGACGATCGCGGACGGCTCTGGGTGGCCGAGAACCTCGACTACGAATCGCGCAACGGCGGGTTCTCGAATGCCGGGAACAGCCGCATCCTGATCCTGGAAGACACGGATCGCGACGGCGTGGCCGACAGCCGCAAGGTGTTCATGGAGGGAATCGTGTTTCCCTCCGCTATCGCGGTCGGCTTCGACGGCGCCTTCATCGGCGCGCCGCCCAACCTCTTGTTCGTGCCGGATCGCGACGGCGACGACAAGGCCGACATGGCCGATATCGAAGTGCGCCTGACGGGATGGGGCATCCGCGACCGGCACGAGGTCATCAACAGCCTGCACTGGGGCCCCGATGGATGGCTGTACGGACTCCAGGGCTATGCGACGCCTTCGAAAGTGAGAAAGCCGTCGGGTAAGGGCCGGCTCTACAAACACAAAGAGCCGTTCCCCGAAGACATCCTGAAAGGGGAGGGCGTCGACATCAACGGCGGGGTCTTCCGCTACCATCCGACCAAGGACGTGTTCGAGGTCGTCGCCCACGGCTTCAGCAACCCGTGGGGCATCGACTACGACGCCAAAGGCCAGCTCCTCATCAGCGCCTGCGTGATCCCGCATCTCTTTCACGTGATCCCCGGCGGCATCTACCATCGCCAGGGCGGCCAGCATTTCAACCCGTACGTCTACAGCGACATCCAGACCATCGCCGATCACCGGCACCGGTCGGCCCACGGCGGCGCTCGCGTGTACCAGTCCGACGCCTTCCCGCAGTCACAGCAAGGCCGGATCTTCATGGCGAACATTCACGAGCACGCGGTGCTCTCGGATGTGCTCGTGCCCAAGGGGTCCGGCTTCACGGCGCACCACGGCGACGACTTCCTCATGGCGAACAACGCGCAGTGGATCGGCTTCAGCATGGAGATCGGCCCGGAAGGCGCGTTGTACGTGCTGGACTGGCACGACAGCGACATCTGCGGGCAGGACGTGCTGCACCAGCAGACGGGACGGATCTTCCGGATCGTGCCGAAGCAGTCGCTCGCCGGGCAGTGGGAGGGCCGCTACGCCGATCTGGGCAGGATGACCGACGCGCAGCTCGTGGGGCTGCAGACGAGCAAAAGCGACTGGCACGCCCGGCGGGCCCGCGTGATTCTGCAGGGCCGCGCGGCGAAACGCACCTTGAAGGCGGAGACGCACGAGCAGCTGCGGGGCCTGTTCCGTTCCGATGCGAGCCCGGACGTGCGCCTGCGTGCGATGTGGGCGCTGCACGTGACAGGCGGCTGGACGCCCGACGCGCTGGTGCAGGCGCTCGGGGACGCGGACCAGCATATCCGCGCCTGGGCGGTCCAGCTCCTCTGCGAAGATCGATCGCCGTCCCCGATCGCTCTCGAGAAGTTCACCCGGATGGCGCGCGAAGACCGCTCGCCGGTCGTGCGCCTGTACCTGACGTCGGCGCTGCAGCGCATGGATCACGCGGCGCGCTGGACGCTCGCCGGGGAACTGATGATGCACGGCGAAGATGCCGCCGATCACAACCTGCCCAAGATGCTCTGGCTCGCCGTGGAGCCGCTGGTCAAGGAGAACCCGGCGATCGCTCTCGAACGGGCGGGCGCAAGCCGCGTGCCGATGGTGTCGCGGTTCATCGCGCGTCGAGCCGTCGATGCCGATGCGCTCGAGCCGCTGGTCGCCGCGATTGGCAAGATGCCGCCGGCGCGGAGCAGCCTGCTCGAAGGGATGCGGGAAGGGCTCCAGGGACGGTTCGACCTGACCGCGCCTCCGAACTGGCCTCCGGTGCTCGAGCGGCTGAAACGATCGGACGCTGCCGTCGCGCGGCTGGCGCTGGACGTGGCGCAGCAGTTCGGCGATGTCGAGACCGCGAAACAGAACCTGGCCGACGTACGGAGCACGACAGCGCCTGTCGAGCAGCGTCGCAGGGCGCTGCAGACGCTCACGGCCCAGCGGCGCCCGCAGCTCCTCCCGGAGATTCCCTCGGCGCTGGACGATCCGCGGCTTCGCATCGACGCCATCCGGGCCGTCGCGGCGTTCGACGACGAGGCGTTGGGCCGGCTGCTCGTCGAGCGATACGCCACATTCAGCAGCGCGGAGAAGGCCGAGGCCGTCCAGACGCTCGCGTCGCGCCGGAGGTACGGGCGCATGCTCACTGAAGCGGTGGCGAAAAAGGTCGTCCCGAGGAGCGATGTCCCCGCGTATGTCGCCCGGCAGCTCCTCCGCGTGGTCGGCGCGGGGTTCACCGACGTCTGGGGACCCGTCGAGCAGAGCGCGAGCGAGGAACAGTCCCACGCCAAGTACCGGGCGCTTCTCACCGACACCGCGATTGCCGGCGGGGATGTTCGCAGCGGACGCGGCGTCTTTCAGCGCACGTGCGGGGCGTGCCACAAGCTCTACGGAGAGGGCGGCACGGTCGGCCCGGACATCACAGGCTCGAACCGGGCCAACCTGGACTACCTCCTCTTCAACGTGCTGACGCCAAACGCCGAGGTCCAGGACGCCTACCGGATGGTCCTCGTCAACACGCGTGACGGCCGCACGCTTGCCGGGAACGTCGTCGCCGAGACCGACAGGCAGATCACGCTCCGCGTGGTCGGGCAGGACGCCGTGGTCATCAACAAGCCGGACATCCAGTCGCGCGAAACGACGGTGGTCTCGATGATGCCCCCGGGTCTGTTCGACTCGCTGCCGGAGCGCGAGGTGATCGATCTGGTGGCCTACCTCAGGACCGCCGCCCCGGTGAAAGCGCCATAAGAAGAATTCAGGAGGCAGGAGACAGGAGACAGGAGGCCTCTCCCACAAGGACTCCCCAAGAACGCCGCAACGCGATAGGATGCGCGTGATGACCCACAGACGTTCGCCGCAAACCATCGACCGCCGAAGCTTTCTGAAGACCGTCGGCTCCGCGGCGGTCGTGCTCGGCGCCCCTGTCGCGCACGCCCAGACCGCGGCGCCCGTGCGCTTCGGCGTCGACATGTACAGCCTGGGAGCGCAGAACTGGACGCCGTTCCAGCAGCTCGACTTCGCGGCGAAGTGGAAGGCCAAGGTCGTCCACTTCAGCGAGATTCGCTTCCTCGGCACGCTCGAGCCCGACAACCTCCGCCGCGTGCGGGCGCGCGCCGACGAGCTCCAGCTGGATCTCGAGATCGGCATGCGCTCCATCTGCCCGACGTCCGCCACGTTCGACAAGGCGCAGGGCACGGCCGAAGAGCAGCTCGCGAAAATGATCGACGCGGCGAAGATCGTCCGGTCGCCGATCGTCCGGGCCGTGCTGGGAAGCTCGGCCGACCGCAAGGGCGGCATCGACCGTCACATCGACGAAACCGTCAAGGTGCTGAAGAACACGCGGTCGCGCGCGAGCGACGCCGGGATCAAGATCGCCATCGAGAACCATGCCGGCGACATGCAGGCCCGGGAGCTCAAGCGTCTCATCGAAGACGCCGGCTCCGACTTCGTCGGCGTCTGCCTCGATTCGGGCAACCCGGTGTGGACCATCGAGGATCCGCACCTGACGCTCGAGACGCTCGCGCCCTACGTGCTGACGAGCCACATGCGGGACAGCGCGCTGTGGAACACGCCCGAGGGAGCCGCAGTGCGGTGGACGCGCATGGGCGAGGGCAACATCGGCATGGAGCGCTACATCCGCACCTACATCGAGAAGTGTCCGGGCCGTGCGGTGTCGCTCGAGGTCATCGTCACTCCGCAGCCGCGGATGTTCAACTACCGCAGTCCCGAGTTCTGGGAGCTCTACCGCAGCACCCCGGCCTGGGAGTTCGCGCGGTTTCTCGCGCTCTGCGACAAAGGCAAGCCCACGCTCGAGCCACCCGCGGACCCGGCGGTCACCCCGGCGGCGCGGCAGCTCGCCAACGTCGAGGCGAGCATCCGTTGGACGCAGGAGTTCCTGGCCAGGATGTGACGGGTGACTGCCGAGCCACGCATGGGAGGCACCGATATGGACTCGTCTTTCCTCGCCTTCGCCGGCCGCTCCCCGATCTTGCGGAGAATGCCCTTCGCCATGTTGATAATGTCCTGCGCGATGCTGGTCACGCCTCCCACGGCACACGCACAGGCTCGTTACACGGCGAAGCAGATTGGGGACGTCGTGCAGCTCCGCGACGGCCGGACCGACACCACGGTTTCCGTCGTCACGACGATGGGCAACGCGTACGAGATGGTGGTGAAGGGCCAGAACGTGATTCGCATGCCCTTCGCGACACTGGACGAGTTCCGCGCGCGCCCCGGGCTGAACGGTATTCCGCTGATGGCGCCATTTGCCAACCGGCTCGACGAGATGGCGTTCTACGCCAACGGCGTGAAGTACAACTTCGACACGGAGCTCGGGAACGTCCGCGGCCCGATCCCGATTCACGGCTACCTGAGCGATGCGAAGGACATGGAAGCTCGTCGAGGCCAAGGCTGACGCCGACGCCGCCTGGGTGACCTGCACGCTCGACTTCTACCGCAATCCGCAGTGGATGAAGCAGTTTCCCTTCGCCCACACGATTCAGATCACGTATCGCTTACAGGACGGCGCGCTCGAGGTCAGGACCCGCGTCGACAACTTGAGCACCGCGCCCATGCCGCTCGCCATCGGGTTCCACCCGTACTTTCAGCTCACCGATTCGATTCGTGAGGAGTGGAAGCTGTCGGTCGGTGCGAAGACCCACTGGCAGCTCGCGCCGAACAAGATCCCGACCGGCGAGACCGAGCCGATCCAGAAGGTCTTTCCCGATCCGCACGCGGTGGCGCTCAAGGACTTCGATCTCGATCACGTGTTCGGGGACCTCGAGCGCGATGCGCAGGGGCGCGCGGTCGTGAGCGTCACGGGAAAAACGCAGCAGTTCGATGTGCTGCTCGGGCCGAACTATCGCGCCATCGTGCTGTATTCGCCCAACCCGGCCAACGCGCGCGGCGGTGGCCGAGGGCCGGGCCGCGGCCAGGCGTCACCGGCCGCACCCGCCAGTTCGGGCGTGCCGCTCACGGGCGCACCGAATACGGTGCCCAACCGCGGCTTCATCGCGATCGAGCCCATGGTGGGGATCACCAACTCGATGAACCTCGCGCACAAGGGCCTGTACAAGGAACTTCAGAGCGTGCCTCCCGGCGGCACCTGGCAGGAAAGTTTCTGGCTAAGGCCGAGCCGGTTCTAGATCCGCGCGTCGGTCATTCGTTTGCCTCGGCTGCCTCGGCGCGCGCGTCGGCCAGAAAACCGGTAATCTTTTTCACATATTGCCGTGTTTCCTTGAACGGTGGAATCGCCTTGTACCGGGCGACGGTGGTCGGGCCGGCATTATAGCTGGCGAGCGAGAGCGGAATATTGCCCCGGTGCCGATCGAGCAGCCGCCTCAAGTACCGGGCGCCGCCCATGATGTTCTGGCGGGGATCGAACGGGTCCTCGACGCCCATCTCTTCGGCCAGAGCGGGCATGAGCTGCATGAGGCCCTGTGCGCCGGCGCGCGAGACGACGAGCGGATTGAAGGCGGACTCGGCTCGCATCACCGCCCGAATCAGCTCGGGGTCGAGGTCTGTACGCTTCAGCCGCTTCCGCAATGAGATCGTCGTAGGCACGGTCGGCGCTGACCGCCCGAAACGCATCCATCGAGACCGAGATCTTCGGCTTCACCGGCGCCGTCTGCGTCCTGACACTGTGGCTGGTCGCCAGCGCCGCTGCCGCGAGCATCAGCGTGCGAAGCCCGGCTCGGCGCCGTTCTCCGCGGCGCCGGCCGGGTTTCGCCCGCCATCCGAGGCGCCTGTCCCTTTCGCGGCGTTCGCCGCCGAGTCGCACTCCGTACCCGGTATCGCTCTGCTGCTCGCCAAACTCGAGCTCGTCCGGCATGACACCTCCTGCCGCGAGCGGTGCAAGATACGGTGCCTCAACGGGGACCCGACTCAACCGGAGTATTCTCTTGCGCATGCGGAAGGTGTCTTTTCGTGCTGTCCACGGTACGGTCATCGCGATTGGTCTGCCGCTGCTCGACGGCAGGAGACCGGGCCGCGTGGCGCAGACGTTGCGTAAGGTGCCGACGCAGTGACATGGACCGCCGGGTAGGGCGATGGCATCGAGCGCGACGCGCATCGCCGTCCTCATCAACGAGCACTCAGGATTGAATCCGCGGCCGGATGCCGGCGAGAAGATTCAGGCGCTCTTTGCCGCCGCGGGCGCAGCCGTCCGGCTCGAGCGCGTCCGGCACGGCGGCGATCTCGCCGCGCGCGCGCGCCAGGCCGCCGGCCGCTCGGACGTGCTCGTGGCGGCGGGCGGGGACGGAACCGTCGGGAGCGTCGCGAGTATCGCGGTCGAGACGAACGCGACGTTCGGGGTGCTTCCACTGGGCACGCTGAATCACTTCGCCAGGGACGCCGGCATTCCGCTGGAGCTCCCGGAGGCGGTCCAGACGATCGTCCACGGACGCGTGCGCGACGTCGATGTCGGCGATCTGAACGGCCGCATCTTCGTCAACAACTCGAGCCTCGGCATCTACCCCCGCATGGTCTGGGAGCGGAACGTCGAGCAGCATCACGGGCGCGGCAAGTGGACGGCGTTCGTCATCGCGATGGCGCGCACGTGGCGCCGCTATCGCATGCTCGTCGCCCGTATGTCGATCGACCAGCGGGTCCACGTCGTCCGCACGCCCTTCATCTTCGTCGGGAACAACGAGTACCTGGCCGAGGGGTTCGAGCTTGGCGCGCGCGGGGCGCTCGACCGCGGCCGGCTGTCGATCTTCGTCGCGCCCGAGTGCGGCCGCTTCGAGATCCTGACGCTGCCGCTGCGGGCCAAGGCCAACCGCCTCACCGCGGATGCCCGGTTCCAGCGCTTTCTGGCAGAGGAAGCCACGATCGAGCTGTCGCGCCATCACGTGAGCGCCGCGCTCGACGGGGAAGTCGCGATCGTGCGGACGCCGCTGCATTTTCGCGTCCGCCGGGCGGCCCTTCACCTCCTCGTGCCCGGCCCCTCACCGTCCTGAAGGCTCCGGGCATGCGCACCATCGTGCACATCTCGGATGTTCATTTCGGACGGATCGATCCTGCCCTCGTCGACCGGCTGTCGGCCGCGATCGCACGGATATCGCCCGATCTCCTGGCCGTGTCGGGGGACCTCACGCAGCGGGCGAAGCGATCGGAATTCACCGCCGCGCGGACGTTCCTGGACGCGCTGCCGTTTCCGCGGCTGGTCGTGCCCGGCAATCACGACGTGCCGCTCTACAACCTGTTCACGCGTTTCATCACCCCGCTGGCGCGGTATTCGCGCGCCATCACGCCCGATCTCTCTCCGGTGTTCCGGGACGACGAGCTCATCGTGGTCGGCGTCAACACCGCGCGTTCGTTCACGGTGGGGGAGGGCCAAATCAACGAGAAACAGGTCGACGAGATCGTGAAGCATCTCTCGGGTGCCCCGCCCGGCCTCATCCGCATCGTCGTAACGCACCACCCGTTCGATCTTCCCGACGGGGTCGGCGAGGAGCGGCTGCTGGGGCGCGCCGCTTTGGCCATGGCGAAGCTCTCGGCGGCCGGCGCCGATCTGTTCCTTGCCGGTCACCTCCACATCAGCCACATCGGCCACACGGCGGAGCGTTACAAGATTGCGGGACATTCGGCCCTGGTGGTTCAGGCGGGAACGGTGTCGACACGCTCGCGCGGCGAGCAGCCGTCGTTCAACGTGTTGCGTCTCCACCGGCCGGAGATTTCGGTCGAGCGGCTCGTGTGGGACCCTGAACGTACGGTCTTTGTCGAAGCGGCCGCCAGCGTCTATCGACACGCGGCCAACGGATGGACGAAAGCGTAGATTCGGCTGCCGCTGGCAGCTTCCAGCTTCCCGCTTCCAGCAAAAAAGAAAAGAGCCGGGGATTCAAGCCGGCTCCGTGGGAGGAAGTCTATGCCAGCCCTGAAGTAGAGGACTGCGCGATCTGAGAGGCGAACAGCGTCAGTGCACTCGCGCGTTCGGCGGGAGCTTCAGCCGCCAGTCGTCGGCGAGGATTGTCCACAGCACCTGGTCGAGATACTCGCCGTTGCGCAGGAATGACTTGCGCAGGATGCACTCGCGGTTCGCGCCGATCTTCTTCAGCGCGCCGTTGCCGCGGCCGTTCAACACCGCGGCGCGCGCCTCGAGACGATGCACGCCGACCTGGTCGAAGGCGAAGTCGGCGACCAGCTTGGCCCCGGCCGCGAAAAGGCCCGTGCCCCAGAAGGACGATCCGAGCGCGAAGCCCCACTCGGCGGTGGCGAAGCCCGGCTCGAGTTGCCGCAGCTGGAAAATCCCGATCGCGCCGTCCGCTTCGTCCGGCACGATGCCGAAGCAGACGTAGTTGCCGGCGGCGCGCTCACGCTGCGTCCAGAGAATGAAGCGCTCGAAGCCGTCCACCGTCGTCGGCGGCGGCGAGATGAAGCGCGAGACCTCCTCCGTCGTCAGCAGCGCCAGCAGCGACGGCGCGTCCGAGAGCCGAAGCTCACGAAGCGTGAAGCCGGCTCCCGTCAGCACCGGGAGTGTCTGACGCCAGTCGATGGCCGGCGCGCCGGCAACCGCGGCAAGGGGCGTATCCGTCGTGGCCGTCGAGTGACGAGGATTCTGTTGCATTAGAACCTCGACCCCCGGCGTGCGAGGTCCCGGGCCGGTTGGCTGGGCACCATGCGTCGCATCGTGCCCCACACGATGTTGTCTTCCTCGTCGGCCGACGTGCCCCAGACGAGGTTGTTCGCGTCGGACATCGTGCCCCAGACCACGTTGTCAGCCTCTTCGAGGTTGCCCCACACGATGTTCTTCGCGTTGACGGTGGTCGTGCCCCAGACGATGTTGTCGTTTTCCTCGGAGCCGATGAAGCTGTTGCCCCAGACAATGTTGGTGCCCCAGACGATGTTGTCGCCCTCGTCCTGATACGTGCCCCAGACGATGTTGGTGCCCCACACGATGTTGGTGCCCCAGACGATGTTGTCGCCCTCGTCCAGATTCGTGCCCCAGACAATGTTGGTGCCCCAGACGATGTTGGTGGCCCAGGCCGGGCGGTTCTCGTCGATGACGCCGGGACCGTAGCACCCGGTGGCCGCCCCAGATCATCCGCTGCGACCAGGGAAGCGTCCGGCCGGCAATCACGCTGTAGTAGGGAATCCCCTGGCGCAGCCACTTGGCGCCGACACGCTTCGTCGGATCGATGACTTTCGCGAGCGCGATGGCGCCCGCGCCGTTGAGCCCGCCGGCGCCCTGCGCGAGCGGCTCGAACGAGCCGCGGCCGTCGGAGACGGGGATCGACGTGAACTCGAGGACGGCCTTGAGCGCGTTGGGCGTCAGGCCGGGATTGACCTGGAGGACGAGCGCGACGAGCCCGCTGGCCACGCCGGCGGCCATGCTCGTGCCGCTCAACCGCATGTACCTGTCCGGACCCGCCGCGCGCCTCGTTCTGCCTGCGCAGCGCGCTGCCCGGAGCCGCGATCGAGAGCAGCCCGTGTCCGGGGGCCGCGACGTCGGGCTTCGCGAACCCGTCGTACCACGAGGGGCCGCGTGAGCTGTAGGGCGCGATGCGATCGTCGGCGCGCGAAGGCGTGTCGAACGTCTGGACGGCACCGACCGTCAGCGCCGACGGGGCGTTGCCGGGCGAGGTCAGCCCCGCGTAGCCCGGCAGGCGCGTGGCCGGGTTCACGCCGAAGTTTCCGGCCGACGTGACGACGACCAGCCCGGCGCGCACGGCGCTTTCGACTGCCTGCACGAGCGGGTCGCTCGCGGCCGGCTCAAAGACGGGATGCCCAAGCGACAGGTTCACGATGCGGATGCCGAGCGCATCCTTGTTGTCGATGGCGAACTGGATGGCGCGCAGCACGTCGCTCGTCCGCCCCTGCCCGTTGCCGTCGAGCACCTTGAGGCCGATCAGACGCACGTTCGGGGAAACGCCGACGAACCTGCTGCCGATGAGCCCGGCGACGTGCGTGCCGTGGCCGTAGGCGTCCGACGGCGCGACCCTTCGTACGCCGCCTCCGGTGAAATCATAAAAAGCGGCAATGCGGTCTGTGAAGTCCGACGTCGCGTACAAACCCGAATCGATGATGGCCACGCCGACGGCACGAGTGCGGTGGTTTGCTCGCCCGCTCCCGCCCACTGCGTGGAGTCCATGCCGAAGCCGGTCGACCTCGATTGCGAATCGCCGAACATCACGGGCGCCGACACGGTCGAACCGGGGGAGGCCAGGTCGATCGGAGACTCGCCGCGCTCGAGCGTGACACCAAGCGTCTCGAAGAACGGAGTCGCCTGCGGTGCCGGCATTCTTGGCTTCCGCGGCCGCCGCAGCCTCCGCGGGCGTCCCGTTCTTCCCGGGGCCCGACGCGTCAGCGTGGACGAGCGCGTCCTTCGAGATCGACAACACCGACGTGAACGCCTGCATCGCGGCGAGGTCGTCGCAGTGGACTTCGGCGCTCACCGCGTCGATCGACGGATGCTCCGACGAGATCCGATCTCCATGCAGCTGGAGCGACAGGGCCATCCCGGCCCGGTATCCGCTCTTCGTCCGGATGATGACTTTCTGTGTCGAGCATCCTTCCCTGACGGACTGCGTGAGCGCTTCATCGAGCTTTGAGTGGTGCCCCTGAGCCAAGGCAGGGACCGCGGTTCCTGCCGCGAGGGCGGCAAGGAAACCGAAAATGGGGAGTTTCATACGTTGACCAGCAGAGCAATTGTGCCGCCAGCCTTCGCGAACGGTGGCGAGCACTTGTTAAGTTATAGCAAGTAAATGAGTTATCGGCATATATGGGACATCTGACGCATCCGTAAGAAGTTCCGAAATGGAACAATGACTTTTTCTCGAGGGGGTGCCTGGGAGCAAAATCACCTGCTATCTTGTTGCGAACTAATGCCTTAGATCAAAGTGTTCCACAACGTGGCAGCCCACACCAGAAATGGTTGTGCTCGCCTGGCCTCCCGGCGGCGGCGGGAGGTCCCTTCTCACGAGACGCGCCCCCTTGCTGGCATCGGCGCGGCATCGAATACCCCCGGCGCTCCGTCCACCCCGGGTTGGCGAGGAGACGGACGACCGATCACGATCAGGATCACGTCGGGGCTCACGTTGATATAGCCCGCGTGACCGGGGTTGTGACCGATGGCGACCTGAACCACAAACCGGGACGAGGCGCACAGAACTCCGGAGCGTGGTTCATCGCGGTTTTCATCGGCACGTCAGTTGCACAAATCGCGTTGTCAACCAAGGTACCGGACCTCGAGTGTTCCGGTTACTCACGACGTGATTTCAACTCCACGAGACCACCCATGCAATTGCGTTCATCCGCGTTGGTCGTCGCCCTGACGCTCGCCGTCGCTGCTCCCTCCACCGCCCTCGCGCAGGGGGGCTACTTCGGCCGCAACAAAGTGCAGTACCAGGAATTCGACTTCAAGGTCCTGAAGACCGAGCACTTCGACATCTATTTCTATCCGGAAGAAGAAGATGCGGCGCGGATCGCGTCCCGGCTCGCCGAGCGTTGGTACACGCGCCTCTCGAGCCTGCTTGGATCACGAACTGCGCGGCCGGCAGCCGCTGATTCTCTACGCGAGCGGGCCGCACTTCCGCCAGACCAACACGATCGAAGGCGAGCTCGGCGAAGGAACCGGCGGCGTGACCGAGGCGGCCAAGCGCCGAATCGTCCTCCCGTTTGCGGGGCCAATAGAGGCCACTGACCACGTTCTAGGACACGAGCTCGTCCATGCGTTTCAGTACGACATCACCAACACGAACGCCCAGTCGGGCGCGATGAGCGCGCTCACGCTTCCGCTTGTGGTTCATCGAAGGGCATGGCGGAGTACCTGTCGATCGGTCCGGTCGATCCGCACACGGCGATGTGGATGCGGGAGGCCGCCAGGCGCGAGAAGCTGCCGGAGATCAAGGATCTCTCGGACCCGCAGGTACTTCCCGTATCGCTACGGGCAGGCCCTGTGGGCGTTCATCGGCGGGCAAGTACGGCGATCGCGTCGTCGGCGACCTCCTGCGGGCGGCGATCGGCCGGTCCGGCTACGACGGCGCGTTCAAGCAGATTCTCGGCGTGGACGCGAAGGAGCTCGTCGACCGAGTGGCACGCGGCTGAGTTCGCCGCCTATCGTCCGATCGCGGAGACGACCAAGATGCCGGCGGCGTTTGCGACGGCGGTGATCACCAGGGACGGCAATCGCGGTCAGCTGAACGTCAGTCCCGAAATCAGTCCCGACGGTTCGCGAATCATGTTCTTTTCGGAGCGGGACCTGTTCTCGATCGACCTCTACCTGGCCGACGCGCGGACGGGCAAGGTCATCCGGAAGATCACCGACACCGCGACCGACCCGCATTTCGAGAGCCTGCAGTTCCTGAGCTCGGCCGGAGCCTGGGACAGCGCGGGCAAGCGCTTCGTGTTCCCGGGCATCAGCAAGGGCGAGCCGGTGCTGACGATCGTCAACGCCGACAACGGAAAGCGGGAGCGGGAGATCCGTCTTGCCGACCTGCACGAGGTCCTGAATCCGACGTGGTCGCCGGACGGCAACGTGATCGCGTTTTCCGGGCTCGTCGGCGGCCTGACCGATCTCTTCGCTTACGATCTGACGACCAGTACGCATGCGCCGGCTGACGACCGACGCGTTCGCCGAGCTCGATCCGGCCTGGTCGCCCGACGGCCGCTCGCTCGCGTTCAGCACCGACCGGTTCACCACCAAGCTGGACGGTCCTGGAGCCCGGGCACTTGCGGATCGCGATCATGGACATCGCGTCCGGGCAGGTCCGCGAAGCGGGCGGGTTCGACGGCGCGAAGAACATCAGCCCGCAGTGGTCGAGCGACGGCCGCGTCGTTGTACTTCCTGTCCGACCGGCAGGGGATCACGAACATCTATCGCCGGAGGTGGCCGGCGGCGCGCCGGCGCAGCTGACGAACCTGCTCACCGGGGTCAGCGGCATCACCGGCGCTCAGCCCGGCGCTGTCGGCCGGAGGCGGGCGCGTCGTCTTCAGCGCCTACGAGGAGGACGGCTACAACATCTACGCGCTGGAGAGCGCTCAGCTCGCGGCGGGCAACCGCGCCGATCGGCTCTGCCGCTGGACGCGGGCGTGCTGCCGCCGCGCCGCACGCGGGGAGGGACCGGTCTTCGCGACGCTTGAACGACCCGGTCGCCGGCCTGCCGCCGGCCGCAGCCGCGCCGCCGTCGCCGTACAAGTCCGAGCTCTCGCTCGACTACGCAGGTCAGCCGACGATCGGCGTCGGCGCCGATCCGTTCGGGACCTACGCATCGGGCGGGAGTCGCGTTCCTGTTCAGCGACACTCTCGGCAATCACGTGGTCGCGACATCGGCCCAGGTGACGAGCCGGTTCGACGAGTTCGGCGGCAGCGTGTTCTATCTGAACCGCACGCACCGGTGGAACTGGGGAGTCGGCGTCGATTCGACGCCGTACGTGTCGCGCGCGTACGAGACCGGCTTCGGCCAGTCCAATGGACAGCCCGTCTACGTCGAACGGGAGTATCGGCTCCTGCAGGCGGACCGCGGCGTCTCGGGAGTGGTCGCGTATCCGTTCAACACCGCACAGCGGTTCGAGGTCAGCGGCGAGCGCCCGGCGGATTTCGCTGTCGCAGGACGTGACCGAGCGCGTGTTCGATCTGTCCGGGCAGCCGATCAGCGAAGACGAGACCGAACTGGCGCCGGTGTCGGCGCTGAATCTCGTCAGGCGTCCGCGGCGCTGGTCTACGACACGTCGATCTCCGGCATCACCAGCCCCATCCGCGGCACCCGCTACCGGCTCGAGCTCTCGCAGACCGGCGGCTCGATCAACTACTCGGGCGTTCTCGCCGATGTCCGGACTTACTGGATGCCGGTGCGTCCGTACACGTTCGCCGTGCGCGGGCTCTACTACGGACGATACGGAAGCGGGGCGGACGACCTGCGCCTGCCGACGCTGTATCTCGGCTATCCCGGACTGGTTCGCGGCTACGACCCGGGATCGTTCGAGGCCGGCGAGTGCGGCGTGCAGCTCAACGGGTCGTGTCCGGCTTTCGATCGGCTGAGCGGAAGCCGCGTGGCCGTCGCGAACGCGGAGCTGCGGTTCCCGCTCTGGGGCGGATTCGGCGGCAAAGACTTCTACGGTCCGATCCCGGTGGAGCTCGCGGTGTTCTCCGACGCGGGCGTCGCCTGGGGCCGGTCGTCGTCCTCGTTCCAGACCCGCAGTGACAGGGAGCCCGTGGCCAGCGTCGGCGCCGCGGCGCGCATCAACCTGTTCGGGTTCGCCGTCGCGGAGATCGACTACGTGCGCCCGCTCCATCGTCCGGGCCGCGGGTGGTTGTGGCAGTTCAGTCTGCGGCCGGGGTTCTAAGAGGCGGCTCGCGTCGCTCGCCGTAGGGGCTTCGGCGCTGCGCGCCTCGATAGGGGCCGCGCACTGACTTCGCGCCGCGCGGTAAGGGCCGCCTGCCCTGAGCGAGCGCACGGATTACGCGAGTCGAAGGGCTCGCTTCGCTCGCGGTAGGGGCGGCTCGCTCCGCAAGTCCCTAGCGCAGGGCTTTAGCCCTACCTGGATGCCTCCAGCAGGTGCTTGAGATCCGTCAGCCGCTCGCGCCAGTACTTCTGCATCTTCGCGCCGGCGGCCGCCGTCTTCAGACGGCCGTGCTGGATCGTGATCTGCGACTTCGTCGGGCTCTTCGCGTAGAGATTCACGCTGATCGGCGTCTCGTCCTTCGGCCATTTGATGCGCACGGACCTGTCCAGCGTCGCCTTACGAATCTCCACAGGTTCGGGCAGCCACCGCTTGCGAAGCCGGCCGTCGGTCCACGCTTTCGCGACAGCAGAAGCCGGAGCGTCGATTGTCTTACTCGCGCTCACCTCGAAGCCTGCCGGCTTCTGGTGCTTCTTCCGCAGCCCGCGCGCCTGTTCGTACGTAACGGCCACCATCTGCCGCCACCAGGGCTGAACTGAATCCGCGAGGAGCGCGACGATTGCGCGATGTTCGAGTTCCGCGGCCCCCTTCTTATCGAGGTAAGCGAACCACTGGTCCCAGTTCCTGCCGGTCTTCGCGGCGACGGCGTCATCGCTGATGGGCATGCTCGTCCTTCGGTCGTTGTCCGCTGACCAGATTCTCCACGGTGCCGCGAAGTCTATATAAGAACACTCTTATGTGTCAACGCGCGCGAGCGCGCGCGAGCGCCGAGGTCCCTACGCACGAGCGCCAGCGAGTGCGCCCCACGGCGAAGTGGCATAATCGATCAGGATCACGCCAGAATGCCAAACGCGACGCCGCCTGAAACGCCCGCCACGCAGAAGCGCCCTCGGAGGAGGCTGCGGCGGACGTTGGCGATCGTGTTCGGCCTCGTGCTGTCCCCCTTCGCGGCCTTCCTGATCTGGAATCAGGTCGAGGCCGCGCGGCTCAATCGCGTGCTCGATACGCTCGAGGCCAGCGATGAGCCGCTCGACGTGGACAAACTGGATCCCCGCCCATCCACGGACGAACAGCGACAGGCGTCGCATCTCTACGCGCAGGCCGGGAAGCTCGTCGGCGAGACGGCCGGCGCGACGGTTGACGCCGTCGGGCAGGACCATCGAAGAGCTGTGCGCGCTCCCACCCGGCGATCCCGGCCGCGCGGAACGGATCGCGGCGTTGCGCCAGATCGAGGCGACGTACGCAGAAGTGCTGACGCTTCTCGATCGCGCGAGCGCCCTCGACGCGGCAGGGTGGGACGACGCCGACAGGCCGCTGCGGCAGTCGATGGCAGCCATGGGACCGCGCAGCGCCGGCATCATCAATCTGGTCCGGATCGCGCGGCTCGCGTGCACGGGCGACGGGGAAGGCGCCGCGTCCGCACTGCTCGCCACGCTCCGCCTGCGCCGCGTGCTGCCGCCGTCGTTCTTCGGGTTGCTTCCAGTGCCGACCTCGCACAGCCTGCAGTCCATACTGACCTTGACGTCGCCGTCTGATGGGATGCTGGAGGCGCTTCAGAAGGAATACGAGAACAGCGCCGACGAACACGCCGTCGAGAAACGGCTGCTGTATGTCCCGGGCCCAGTGGCTCTCGTTTACCCTGCCCGGCGAATTCAGCGATCCTCCTTCGGGGTTTTTCGATCGGCGGATCGGCCCGGTCGAAGCGGTGGTCACCGCCGTCGCGAGACCGGCCCGCGATCGCGCGACCCGGGCGGATCTCGCAGAGTTCGACGAGGCGATCGAGGCCGCGCGACAGCCGTGGCCAGCGAAGTTCGAGGCCGCCGCCGCACTGTCGCGGAAATACCCGACGCCGCGGCCCATGAACCGCAGGGGATTTTTCGCGGCGCTCGTCAGGCCTTTCGGCGGACTCGCGGGCCGGCGTGAACCTCGACAGCACGGTCTCGAACGGCGCTGAAGCGCTCGCCCGGGCCCGCGCGAGCGCCGGCGCGCTGGCGATCGCGCGGTATCAGCGCGCCCACGTCGGGGCCCTGCCCGGCAGCCTCAGCGAATTGGTTCCGGCGTACCTCGCCGCGCCGCTCGTCGATCCGTACACGCGGTCGCGAGGTGAAGTACCTGCGCGACGGCGCCAAGTACAAGGTGTACGGTGTGGGCATCGATCGTCAGGACGATGGTGGCGTGTGGGACCAGACGTCGGATCTTCAGCGGGCCAGACGCGGACATCCGAAGGACGTCGGCATCGCGGTGGGCGCATGGCCGGCCGCCGACGTCAAATAGCCCCTTCGTCTATGTTTCATGTCCACGAGGTCCCCAGTCTGCATCTCGGCGTCAGCCGGCGTATCACGGTGTGGCTTCCGCCGGAGGCGCGTGCGCGGCGCGTCAGTCTCTACCAGGTGCTGTACCTGAACGACGGTCAGAATCTCTTCGATCCGGCGCGGGCGTTCGCCGGCAACACGTGGCGCGTCGCGGAAACTGCCGCGCAGCTGGTCCGCCAGCGCCGCATTCCTCCGCTCATCATTGTCGGGATCGATCACGGCGTGGCGCGGCGCGGGCGCGAATATCTGCCGGTCGAGGACGATCGCAATCCGACGACGCGCGAGCCGCTCGGTCAGGCGTACGCGGAATTCGTCACGAGAGAGGTGCTGCCGTTCGTCGCGCGCAAGTACCCTGTCGCCCGCGGCGTCTCCAACGCCGGGTTCGGCGGATCGTCGTACGGGGCCGTCGCGGCGTTGAACACCGTGCTTGTCAAGCCGGGCGTGTTCGGGCGTCTCCTCCTCGAGAGCCCGTCGCTCTACGTGGGCGGAGCATACCTGCTGCGGCGGGAGCGGGCGGCCGAGCGCTGGCCGATGCGCGTGTATCTGGGCGTGGGGACCAGAGAAACGAGCCGGACGGATTGGAACGAGGAAACGGTGAGCAACGTGCTCGAGCTCGATGCGATCCTGCGGAAAGCCGGCCTCGGGCCGCGGCGCCTCCGGACGGTCGTCGAGGAAGGCGCCACCCACTCGGAGGGCGCCTGGGCGGCGCGCCTGGCCGACGCGCTGACATTCTTGTACGGGCGGTAACGAAGCTTCGCCTCAAAAGAACCAAACAGGAGAAGAGGAGAAAGGGAGAAAGGAAAACCCAAAACCAAACCCAAAAAAACAAGAAAACAAAGAACCAGAAACACAAAAGCAAAAGGCACCTCCCTTGCTCCTGTTCTCCTGTTAGCCCTTGGTGGATGCCTGTATTTCAGCCAGTCAGTTGCGCTTGCTCAACCACCGGCGTCCGTGGATGCTCATGTCCACGAGGTCGTCGGCGTCCAGGTTCTTGAACCCCGCCGCCTTCGCATCTCTGATGAACTCCGCGGTCACGCCGTGGATGCGGAATTGCACCAGGCGATCGGTGCTGACGCCGCCGTATCCCAGGTCGCGCAGCTCTTTGATGAACTGCGGCGTGACGCCGTGGATCCGCATCTTGACGAGATCCTCCACGTCGAGGTCGGTGTAGCCGAGGGCGCGCAGCTCCTTCACGAAATCGGCCGTGACCCCGTGGATCCGCATCTGCACGGCCTGGTTCATGCCGAGGTCCTTGAACCCGAGATCGCGCATGCTGCGGATGAATGCGGGCGTGGCGCCGTGAATGCGGAGGCGGACCAGTTCCTCGATCGAGAGCTTCGCGTATCCCATGTCGCGCATCTCGCGGATGAAGTCCGGCGTGACGCCGTGGATCCGCATGCGGACGAGATCCTCGACGTCGAGGCGCTCGTAGCCCGCGGCCTTGACGTCCTGGATGAAGCGCGGCGTCGCTCCGTGGATCCTCGTGCGGATGAGATCCTCGACGCTGAGGCTCGTGTATCCGGCGGTACGGAGCTCCTTGACGTAGGCGGGCGTCGCGCCGTGAATGCGGGTCCGCACGAGATCCTCGATGCTCAACCGATCGTAGCCGGCTTCGCGCAATCCCGCGATGTAGTCCGCGTCGACGCCGTGGATCCGCATGCGGACGAGATCCTCGAGGTCTGCCGCCTGATAGCCGGCCGACTGGATCGAGGTGACGAAGCTTCGGCTGACGTCGTGAAGCGTCAGCCGGAACAGCGCATCCGAGTCGAGGCTGCGATAGCCCGCCCTGGCCATGGCCGTGACGTAGTCGGCGTGCGGCGTGAACCGATAGGTCCCGGATCCGCGTCCGGCCGAGAATGCCCCTTCGAAGTCGACCTCGCCCGCGTCGCGCCTGACGTTGAAGCGTACGGTGCCCGGGCTGGTCCAGTTCTCCCCGCGCGCGCCAGGACCCTGGAGATCCGCTATCGGGATCGACATCCCGAAGCGGCCGCTGCTGTCGCGCTCGAGCTGGAACGACACCCAGCGTTCGCCGCCGTTCCGCGTCCAGCTGTCTTGAAGCCGCGCCGTCCACGTGCCGGTTTGCGGCGGCGCGGTCTGCGCAGCAGCCCCGAGGGAAACCGCGGACGCTGCGATGGAGAGGGAAGCCGCAAGTACGAGTGTCTTCATGCCGCGTTGGACGGATGCGGCCAGGAAAGGGTTGGAAGGGTCCGGCTAAAGCCGGAGGCCACGAGACCACGTTGGAGGGGCCGGCTAAGGCCCGACGCCACCGCCGAGCAAATACTCCCTCAGCGCCGCGAATGCCTGCCCGCGGTGGCTGACGGCGGCCTTTTCGGCGAGGTTCAGCTCCGCCAGCGTCCGCCCGAGCCGCGGAAAGAAGAAGATGGGGTCGTACCCGAAGCCGTTCGTCCCGCGCGGTTCGGCCGTCGTCTCGCCGCGCACGATCCCCTCGCTCTCGAACACGATCTTCCCGTCGCGTGCGAGGGCGACGTGGCACACGAAGCGCGCCGGGCTGTGGGTGACGCCCCGCTCGTGCAGCAGTTCCTGGATCTTGCGGAACTTGACCGCGTAGTCGGATCCGTGCCACCGCGCCGAGTGGACTCCCGGGGCATTGTCGAGCGCGTCGATCTCCAGCCCTGAGTCGTCCGCGACGCTCGGCAGCCCGGTCGCTCCCGCGTAGTACAAGGCCTTGAGCCGTGCGTTCTCCGCAAACGTGTGCCCCGTCTCTTCCGGCTCCGGGATTCCGGGACGATCGCGAAGGGTCAGGAGCGTGAGGGGCAGTCCATCGAGGATGCCGGCAATCTCACGAAGCTTGCCGGCGTTGGTCGTGGCGACGAGCAGCGTCTGCGCGGGGACGGGTGAGGCGGTCATCCGCGGATGTCGCCGACGATCTCGCGCTGCAGATCGACGAGCGCGCGAATCCCGTCATCGGCGAGCGCCAGCAGGTCGTCGAGCGCGCGACGCTCGAACGGCGGTCCCTCGGCGGTCCCCTGCACTTCGATGAAGCGGCCGTCGCCGGTCTTGACGACGTTCATGTCCACGTCCGCCTTCGAGTCTTCGTCGTAGGCCAGGTCGAGCAGTGCCGTGCCCTCCACGACGCCGACGCTCGTCGCCGCGACGTGGTCCACGATCGGCAGCGTCTTGATCTGGCCGGCCGTGCGCATCCGCTGCAGCGCGAGAGCGAGGGCGACGAACCCGCCGGTGATCGACGCCGTCCGCGTGCCGCCGTCCGCCTGGATCACGTCGCAATCGATCCACACCGTTCGCTCGCCCAGCTCGTTGAGCCGGATGATGGACCTCAGCGAGCGCCCGATCAGCCGCTGGATTTCCTGGGTGCGGCCGCCGACCTTGCCCGCCGTCGCCTCGCGCTGCGTGCGCGTGGACGTCGCGCGCGGCAGCATGCCGTATTCCGCCGTCACCCAGCCCTTTCCCGGTGTTGCGAAGAAACGGCGGCACGCGATCCTCGACGCTCGCCGTGCAGATGACGCGCGTGCGTCCGGCCTCGATCAGCACCGAGCCCTCCGCGTGCATCGTGAACGACGGGGTCATTTTCGTGGGTCGAAGCTCCGCCGCCGCGCGCCCGTCCGATCGAGTCATGGTCATGTTGTGTCCGTCTGTGCCTGTCCTGGATTTCAAGAGTTCGAACGGCCGAAAGTTCAATGAGCTCACGAGTTCTCCCCTGACCTCGCGCTACCGGCTGGCTGCCGTGTCGGCCGGAGGCGTTACCCAGGTCAGATTCTTGTGCAGCGGGTGGCGCAGGTCGACATGCCCGGCGAGCGTGTCCGCTTCCTTGCCGTCGATGAGGATCTGCACGCGCGTGATCGCCGGCAGGTTCACCGTGAGGGCATCGACGATGACGTAGACCGTGAAGAGCTCGTCGAGAGCCCCGCCGAGGTGCTTGGTGGTCACGTCGCCGCTGAGATCGACGAACGCATCCCCGCGCTCGGTGATGAAGAGCCCGCGCAGCGTGGTGCCCGCCGGAATCGCGGAGGCGAGCGGCGCCGGAGCTTCCCGAAGCTGCGCCTCGACAATGCGGCGCGCCTGTTCGACGATGGGGTCCCCGAACGGGACTTCCCGCTCGGCGCCGACGAGCGACAGCCCGTCTTCCGAGACGTAGTAGAGGGTGGCCTTGATCTTCCGCTCGGCGACCGCCGCGGCAGTGCCGGCGGGAGCGACGGCAGGCGCGCCGCCCGGGTTGGTCCATCCCGGCGCCCGGGCAAAGACCAGCCAGACACCGGCAAGCCCGGCGACCGCGAGTGCCGCGACGACCGCCACGCGCCGGCTCATCAGCGGACCGTCCCGGCCGCGGGCGAAGACGCCGGTTGCGCGGCGCCGCGCGCGTCGCGGAAGCGTGCGACGCCGTCCACGAGCCCCTGCACCAGCAGGTTCTGGAACTCCTCGGACTGGAGCTGCTTTTCCTGCGGCCCGTTCGTGATGAATCCCATTTCGACGAGCACCGCCGGCATGTTGGCGCCGACCAGGACGCGGAACGGGGCCTGCTGAATCGCGCGGGGGCTCATCGGTACTCGACCGCGCAGGGAGACCTCGACCGCCTGGGCGAGCGCCGCCGATTCCTGGATGTATCGCGCCTGCGCCATCTCCCACAGGACCAGCTCGATGTCGCGGGTGCCGCCGCCGAAGACCGGGAGCGACTCGCTCTCGCCGTGCGCCACGCGCTGCGCGGCGTCCCCGTACTCGTCGAGGTTCAGGTAGAACACCGCCGCGCCGCTCGCCGTCTGGCGGACGGAGGCGTTGACGTGCAGGCTGATGAAGAGGTCCGCCTTGTTGTTGTTGGCGAGCGCCGCGCGCTCGTCGAGTCCGACCGTGGTATCACCCTCGCGGGTCAGGATCACGCGGAGACCGAGCCGCGCCTCGAGCGCCGTCTTCAATCGCCGCGCGACCGCGAACGTGAGATCTTTTTCGAGCGCGCCGCCCGTCCCTTTCGCCCCGGCTTCGGTTCCGCCGTGGCCGGCGTCGATCACGATCGTCCGCAGGCTGCCCGCCGGCACCAGTTCGAGCAGCGGAGGTTGTTCCGGCGGTTGTGGCGGCGTGGGCTGCCCGGGCTGCGGCTCGGTCGTCTGGCCGATGACGTCGATGACGATGCGGCCCCCTCCCGATGCGCCGGGCACGTCCGAGGAGCGGAACGACGCGAAGCGCGGGCCGAGATCGATGGCGATGACTGCCGGTCCTTCGCCGGGCCGGACGTTCTGGATGAGATCGGGCGCGCTCGTCGCCGGCAGCGCCGCATCGAGCATGTCGGCCTCGAACCGGATGATGAGCCGCTGACCGTCCTGCGACACCGTGTGCGGCGTGGCGGGCGCGACGTCGAGGGTCAGCCGGGCGAGCGACCCGAGCGGCTCGATGCGGCCGGCGACGCGGGGCGCGCGAATGTCCCCGAGCAGGACGAGCCTGGACGGTTTGCGGAGCTCGACGCGCGAGCCGAGCACGAGCGCGATGGCGCGCGGGACGAAGTCGACCGGCACGTACCACAACCGCCCCTCGCGCACCGCCGGCGCCGGAAGCGAGATGAGCCGGCCGCCGACCGAGGCGAGGCTCTGGCCCGGCGACAAGACGATGGTCTGGTTGCGGACGGTCACGGTGAGTCCGCCGGCAGCGGTGTCTTCGCGGACCGTCAGCTCGAACAGCCGCGCCAGGTCGTCGAGCGCGAACATCTCCTGGCCCGAGATCGTGCGGGTAGCGAGCGGCCTGCGCCCTTCGCGCGACACCACCGTGTACGGCGCGGCCGGCGTGGGGGCCTGGGCCGCTGGCGTCCCGATCAGTAACGCGGGCAGCACAACAACCGCGGCGGCGCAGAATCCTCGGAAGTTCAACAGAACAATGATACCGGGTTCGAGACTCCGGAGGTCAGGAGATCAAGGAGATTAGGAGGAAAAACACTAAGCCTCCTTGCCTCCTAGCCTCCTTACTCCTGATCTCCCCGGACTCCTGATCTCCGCTCGTGTCAGAATTTCGCGACGAGAGCAAACGACGTGATGCGGTCGGTTTTCTCGAAGCCGGTGACCGGGGAGTTGTTGACCTTCACGTCGTGCGAGAGCTTCAGCGAGAACACATCCGTCAGCAGGGCCGTGAGCGCCAACGCATTCCCGAACCGCCACGCGTCCGCGTCGTCGAACGAGGCGGTGAAAATCGCCGCGTCCGTGAGGTCAGCGGTTTTCGAGATTTGCCATTTGTAGCCCGCGCCGAAATTGGCGAGCGCGAAGGAAAGGTCCTCTCCGGCCAGCCGGCTCTCGTGCGAGTACCCGAGTGCCGCGTCGAGGCGGAGCGTGTGCACGGGACCGAGCAGGGCCTTGAAGCCGACGCCGCCGTCGATCGTGGATCGATTATCGATGCCGGCGAACTCATCGGCGAGGTAGCCGTACCGTCCGAAGACCTCGACGCGCGTCGTGAGGGCAAGGGATTCGCGGAAGTCCGCGGTCAAGGACTTCGCGGTCTGGACGTCGTCGGTCTCGCTTTGTACGAATGCGGTCTTGGCTTCGGTCGTCCATTTGCCGGGCCGGAAGATCACGGAGGCGCCGAGGCCGAGCGTCTGGGTGTCGGTGTTGCCGCCGGTCGAGACCAGCGACAATTCCGCTTTGCGCTCCCAGCGCGGCGGTGGCGGTGGCGGCGGGGTCGCGGCGGCAGGCGGCGTTTGGGCGCCGGCAAGAACAGGGCAGAGAACAATCAGGGTGGCAATCAGACTCGGGCGCATGCGTCGTGTCTCCTTCGCCACCCGCCCCGTGCCAGAACCGTACCGTCGTCGATCATCGGGGCTCGCGTGCTCGGTCGTCGGTGGCGTCCGGGCTTTAGCCGGACCAACAACCGTTCTGCCTGACGACACCGTTGACGGCCGAGCTTACGATGAGGGTCGCGCCGCATGCGACGCGAGTGTAGCGGTTCGAGTCGCGGCCGTTGACGCGCCTATAATCACCCATCACCGTCCCAGGAGCGCGAAATGTCACGAGTTCACATGTCGGATCCTTCCGAACCGCGGAGCACCTATCCGCCCGGCGCGCGCGTCCTTGTCGCGCTGACGCTGCTCGCGTTGTGCGGCGGCGCGTGGCTGGACGCGCGGCAGGACGCGCCGGCTGGGGCGAAGCCCCGGCCCATGCACAGGGTCGCAGGCGCCCGTGACGGGGCATCCGCATTCCCGCGCGTCGAGTACGCGCAGGTGAAGCCGAAGACCGCCGGCGAGCTCGACTTCACGCACTACCACACCTACGACGAGACCGTCTCCCTGCTGCGCGGCTGGGCGGCGAAGCGGCCGGACATCATCGATCTGTACTCCGTGGGCCAGTCGTTCGAGGGGCGCGAGATCTGGCAGATCACGATCGCCAACAAGAAGACCGGCAAGCCCACCGATCGGCCGGCCTTCTTCATCGAAGGCGGCCGGCACGCCGGCGAGATCAGCGGCATCGAGGCGACGCTCTACTTCATCAACCAGGTCGTGACGCGGTATGGGACCGATCCGGACATCACCCGGCTGGTGGACACCAAGACCCTCTACGCCCGGCCGATGAACAACCCGGACGGATCGTCGCTGTATCACCTCACCGCGCAGACGCTGCGGAGCACGGTCCGCCCGAACGACACCGACGGCGATGGCCTGCTCGACGAGGACGCCGGCGAGGATCTGGACGGCGACGGGTTCATCCGGCAGATGCGCCGGTTCGTCGGCAAGGGCAAGGGGAACACGATCAAGGACCCGAAGGACCCGAAAGGGCGCGCGATGCGGCGGGTCCGCGACAACGAGGGAGACTACGAGCTCCACAGCGAAGGGGTCGACAGCGACGGAGACGGCCGTTACAACGAGGACGGCATCGGCGGCCTCGACCTCCACCGCAACTACCCCGAGAACTGGCGGCCGATGCGAGAGGAGACCGGCCGCGGCCAGACGCAGGCGGGCGCCGGCGAGTACCCGCTGTCGGAGCCGGAAACGCGCGCGGTGTTCCTCTTCCTGATGTCACATCCCAACGTGGCGATCGTTCAGTCCCTCGACACCGCCGTGCCGATGATCCTGCGCGGGCCCTCGACCAGCCGGAGCGACGAGACGATCTTCCCGGCCGACCTCGAGTTGATCCGGAAGTTCGACGCGAAGGGGCTCGAGATCACCGGCTACCCGTGGGCCGGAGACACCTACCACGTCTACGCGACCCGCGGCGGCGTGAACCCGCTCACCGGCGAAGCGCCGCGGCCGACGCCGCTCTTCGGCCACGGTCCGGAATTCGGGTACTCCTCCTACGGCGCGGTGTGGTACGGCAACGAGATCTGGAACGGCGGGCGTTTCGTGGACTACGACAAGGACGGCCGGCACGACGACTGGGAAGTGCTGCGATGGAACGACGAGAACCGTGCCGGCAAGGGCGATTTCAAGGAGTGGACGGCCTTCGTGCACCCGACGCTCGGCGACGTGGAGATCGGCGGCTTCAACCCGAAGTTCTACGCGCAGAACCCGCCGCCGGACCTGCTGGAAACCTGGGCGCGCAACGAGGCGACGTTCAACCTCTACCTGGCCGCTCAACTCCCGCAAGTCCGGATTGTGTCGGCCACCGCGAAACCAACGGCGGGATCGAGCGGCGTCTACGACGTCGAGCTGACGGTGACCAACGAGGGCAAGATGCCGACCGCGCTCGACATCGCGCAGCGCGTGAAGATGGTCCGGCCCGACACGTGCACCATCACGCTCGCCAAAGGTCAGGCGCTCGTGCAGCCCCCCGACGGCGTCCAGCCGCGCCAGCGCGCCGCGATCGAGATCGACTGGCTCAAGCCGGGAGAGACGAAGCGCGCGGCGTGGCAGGTGAAAGGCGCCGGACAGGTCACGGTCACGATCGGGTCCACGCGAGGCGGCACCGACACGAGGCAGGTGGAGCTGAAGTAGCCAAACCGCAGGAAATTCGAAGACAAAAACAGGAGAACTCCTTTTCTTCTGTTCTCCTGTTTCGTTGGTACTATTTCGGGCTCCGGCTTCGCCGGCGCCGGGTTCAACACGAAGCTCCACAGGGTGTCCCCGGCGGCGGCGACGACATACTGGCGTCCATCGAGCTCGTAGGTGATCGGTCCGTTCGTGATCGATCCGTTGAGGACCGCGTGCCACAACGCCTGTCCGTTCGTGGCGTCGAGCGCGACCAGATCGTTCGACGGTCCGCCGGAAAAGAGCACGTTGCCGGCCGTGCTCACCAGGCCGGACCGGACGTTCCCCTCCCACTTGTGAGTCCACCGGATTTTCCCGGTCTTGTACTCGATCGCCTGGACCATCGACTCGGACCAGCCGCCACGCTCGCCGCCGCCCCATCCCATCGGGTTGTCGCTGGTGTCGTACAAATAGAAGATGCCGAACCCGCGCGCCGCGCTGACGTACATCAGCCCCGTCAGCGGGCTGAAGCTCGGCGACTGCCAGTTCGTCCCCCCTCCGATGTTCGGGGTGACCAGCGTGCCGTCCGGCTGGGGCATCTTCGCGGGATCCGGGATGGGCTGTCCTTTGGCGTCGTAGCCCTTTGTCCAGTTGGTCTTCACGAACTCGGCCGAGACGAGGGCCTTGCCCGTGACGCGATCCAGCAGGAAGTACTGGCCGTTGCGCGCCGCCTGCGCCAGCAGCTTCCGTTTCTGCCCGTTCAGCTCGTCGTCTATCAGCACGGCCGTCTGCGTGGAGTCCCAGTCGTGCGTATCGTGCGGCGACGACTGGTGGTGCCACACCATCTGGCCCGTGTCCGCGTTCAACGCGACGATCGATCCGGTGAACAGGTTGTCTCCAGGCCGGTTCTTGTGCGCGATCACCGGCTGCGGGTTGCCGGTGGTGATGTAGAGGTAGTTGAGCTCGGGGTCGTAGGTCGGCGGCGTCCACGTCATGCCCCCGCCGTGCTTCATCGCCTCTTCGCTCGGCCAGGTTTCCGAGCCGGGATCGCCCTTCTTCTGCGGCACGGTGTACCAGCGCCACTGCCGCTCGCCGCTCTCGACGTGATGCGCCTGCGAGTAGCCGGGAATGTCGAAGTCGTCGCCGCTGACGCCGACGATCACGTGATCCTTGACGATGACGGGGGCGGCGGACGCGTAGTAGAAGTTGTCCATGTCGCAGATCTGCTTCCGCCATCGCTCCTTTCCGTCCTTGAGGTTCAGCGAGATGAGGTAGCAGTCGGGCGTCTCGAAGTACAGCCAGTCCTCGTACACCGCCACGCCGCGGTTCCCGAGATGATTTCCGCCCGTGGTCTGCCCACTGGTAGTGCCAGAGCTCGCGTCCCGAACGCGCGTCGACCGCCCACACGTGATCGGGAACGGAGAAGTACAGGACACCGTTGATCTGCAGCGGCGTGCTCTTGATCGCGCCAGGAGCCGGACCGCCCGACGTGATCCGGTACATCCAGGCGAGGCTCAACTGGTGGACGTTGGCGTTGGTGATCGTCGTGAGCGTGCTGAAGCGGCGCCCCGAATAGTCGCCGTTGAACGTCGGCCAGCTGTCGGTCCCGGGTTTGAGGAGCTTCGCCGGGTCGAGCCGGCCCTGGCCGAGGATCGCGATCGACGTGCCGAGGACACACGAGCACGAAGCGCAGCGGGAAGCTGGCAGCGGGAAGCTTGCTGCGGAGAGCTGGAAGCTGGAAGCTGGAAGCTCATTTCAGTGTCTCGAGATACGCGACCACGTCGTGCATCGCCTTGTCCGTCAGCCGATCGAGCAGCTCCACGTGGAAGGCAAACGGGTCGTTCTTGACGATCGTCACGGCGGGCGTGCGCGTGAACGACCGGTACTCGCCGGTGCCGTCGCGCAGCGCGACGTGGAAATCGTCGAGCGTGACGAGCGACGCCCGAGACGGGTGCGCTGTTGGGCGGCGTGACCGTGACCGTCACGGGCTTCCGCTGCGCCGCGCCGGCGCCGCGGCCCCGCCCCGCTGCCGAGGGGAACACGAACCGCTGCTGGATGTCGACCGGGCTGTATCGCTGGCCGTACCCGGCCAGGTCCCCGGTGGGCGAGTGGCAGGTCGTGCACCGGCCTTCCCCGGCGAAATACGCCTGGCCGGCCTTCGGATCGCCGGTCAGCACGTCCTTGACGTCGTACGCCGGCGAGCCCTGCAGCGTGTCGTTCACGCGCTGCCAGATGAAATGGGACAGGTCGGTGATTTGAGCGGCCGTCAGGCTCGCGCTCGGCGCGCCCGTCTGCATCGGGTGACCCTTCTTCAGGAACGGGCCGATGGCGCTGCCGTACCGATCCCGGAGCACGAGCGACGATCGAATGAGGTTCGCGCCGCTGTCCGTGCCGCGCGCACTCGTGGCGTGACACGTCACGCATTCGGACGCATACGTCTTCTTCCCACGCTCCGCCGCCGTGTCGTCGACACGGTGCCGGTCCGCCGCGCCGACGTGCGCCCGGGGCCCTCGTCCGGCCGCGCCCCGCCCCGCCGCCCCCGGCACGACGATCGACTCCCGTCCGTGGTTGCGGGTCAGGTAGTCGAGGACGATGTCGAACTCCTCGGGCGTGACCACCGCGCCGCGCGCGGTCTGCATCGTTATGATGGTAGTCTCCCACTGCGCCCGCGACCGGCCTTCCGCCGTGATGCGCTCGACCGGGTGGCACTTGACGCAGACGCGCAGGAATACTTCCCTGGATTTGAGGTCCTCGGCCGTTTGCGGAGCGGGATTCGGCGGCCCTTGCGCCGACCCGCCAGCCAGGACCGATGCGACAATCAGGAACCCGAGGAGCCCGCAGAACCGGCGGCGATGCTCGATGGCCATCAGACTGACGATAATACAGAATGCTCGCAAAGACAGGTAGGATGCCACCCATGCACATCTCTTCACGTTTCCTCGGGCGCGTCATGTGGCTCGCCCTCCTCGGCGCGGTGGTGATCGTCTCGTCCATGCCGGTCCGAGGCGCCGACAAACGCATCGTCCTGATTGCCGGCAGGCCGAGCCACCCCCCTGGCATGCACGAATTCCGGGCGGGGTGCCTGCTCCTCCAGAAGGCGCTGGCATCGGTGCCCGGCATCACCGTGCAGGTGTACGACGGCGGCTGGCCGTCGAAGATGGTGGACGGGGCGCGCGTGGACGACAGCGCCGCGCTCGACAACGCCGACGCCGTCCTGATTTTCTCCGACGGCGGACGCGGCAATCCTGCCATCCAGGGGGATCGCATGAAGGTCGTGGACGCGCTGGCCGCGCGAGGCGCCGGCCTCGGGTTCGCGCACTACGGCGTGGAGGTGCCCGCCGGGCCCCCGGGCGAGGCGATGCACCGGTGGATCGGCGGCTACTACGAGACGAATTGGTCGGTGAATCCGATGTGGAAGCCGGCCTTCGACAAGTTCCCGAACCACCCAATCACCCGCGGCGTCGGCCCGTTTGCGACCCACGACGAGTGGTACTTCAACATGCGCTGGACGCCTGACCCCGCCGCGAAAGCCCGCGTGACGCCGCTCCTCGTGGCCACGCCGAGCGACGAGGTCCGCAAGGGTCCCTACGTCAGCCCCCGGGGCCCGTACGAGCACATCATCGCCGACAGCGGCAGGGCCGAGACGATGATGTGGGTGTACGAGCGCCCGGACGGCGGCCGCAGCTTCGGCTTCACGGGCGGCCATACCCACGCCAACTGGGGCGATCCCAACCAGCGGAAGGTCATGTTGAACGCGTTGCTCTGGATTGCCAAGGTCGAGGTGCCGGCCGGAGGCGTCCGGGATCAGATTACCCAGGCCGACCTGACGATGAACCTGGACGACAAGCCGGCCCGTCGCTGACCGGTCAAGCGGGGATCGTCCTTTGCATTGTGCCCGGTTATACTCTCGGCTTTCGATGAGGTTTCCGAGCGCGAGGCCTCTTTGTCTGCTGAAACACTGATTTTTGTCTTCCTCGGATTTGCCAACGGGGCCGCTGCTTTCCCCGCTGGAGGAGACGCGTATGCGGCGGACCAAGTTATTGCTCGTCGGCGACCAGGGGATCGTCGTCGAGGCACTCCGCAGTCTGGCTCCATGGGACTACGATGTCGTCGGCACCGCGCGGGACGGAGTCGAGCTCGTCGAGGCCGTCCGGCGCTATCGGCCCGACGTCATCGTCGCCGACATCGACATGCCGGGAGTGAGCCTCGCCGAGACTCTGCAGCAGTTGAAGAGCATCGGGCGGATTGACGCGAAGATCGTCTTCCTGACGATGGAGGGAGATCCGGAACTGGCCGCGGAGGCCTTTCGCGCCGGCGGCGCCGGCTACGTCCTGAAGCACTCCGCGAGCGCCGAACTGCACACCGCGATTCAGGAGGTGCTGCAGGGCAGGGCGTACTTGACGGCACACATCGCGAACCGCGTGCTGGCCGCGCTGGCGGCGAGCGGCGAGCGGACGACCGAGCTCACCGCCAGGCAGCGGGACGTGCTGCGGCTCATCGCCCAGGGCCGTCCGATGAAAGAGATCGCCACGATTCTCGATTTGCCGGCCGTCACCGATCGAGACCGACAAGGACGAACTGATGATCGAGCTCGGTCTCGAATCCACCGCCGAGCTCGTGCAATACGCGATCAAGAACGGCTACGCGGTGCACTGAACGACGGGCTAGCGTGCTCTCGTGAACGTCACGCGCGTTTCCCCGCTTTCCTTGTAACCATACCGAATCGCCTTGGCGCGCAGCGTCATCGGCGCATCGACCAGAATCGGTCCCGTGTAGAGCCGCCACGCCGGCGCCGATCCTTCCTCCGTCGTGTATCCGATGGAAGCGCCCTGCGTCGGCACGTAGATGACGACCTCGGTCGGCCCCTCGATGCTCATCGCGGCCTGCCTCGCCGGCGCATCGGTCGTCCGTCGCGGAACGATGTACGGCTGCGCGGTTTCGGGCTGCACGCCACCCGGCCACATCCGCTGAATCATCTCGGGCTCGTTGATCAGGCCCTGGTCGCCGGTCCGCGCCATCCACTCGGTGACCGCGCGGCGCATCCGCGCGAGCGTGGCGGCGTGGGCCGGCTCCGCCGACAGGTCGTGGATCTGGTGCGGATCGGCCTGCGTGTCGTACAGCTCCTCCGCGGGACGCTGGGTCCGCATCCAGAGCGCGGCCGCGCCGGTCAGCTTCCGTTCCGCCTGGAGCCTGAGCCACTCCTGCATGATGGCGCTCTGGTTCCGATAGATGATGTGGCCCGGCGTACGGAAGCTCCGGCGAGAAGTTGCGGATGTAGAGGAATCGCGCGTCGCGCGCCGAGCGCATCATGTCGTACTCGATGTCCATGCGGTCGCGCGCGGCAAAGACGAACTCCGGCGCCGGCGCCGCTCTCGGACCGACGAGCACGCGTCCCTGGAGATGCGCCGGTATGTCCACGCCGGCCAGCGCGAGGACCGTCGGCGCGAGGTCGATGAAGCTGACGAGCTCGTCGCTGACGGAACCCGGGCGTCACCGTCGATCCGAGCGCCTTCGGCCATCGGATCATCAGCGGGACCCGCAGGCCCGAGTCGTAGAGCGATCGCTTCGCGCGCGGGACGCCGTCGCCGTGATCGCTCCAATAGAACACGATGGTGTTGTCCGCGAGGCCGTCGTCTTCGAGCTGCTTCAGGATCGCGCCGACCTGGCCGTCCATGTCGGCGATGTTGTCGTAGACGCGGGCGAGCTCTTCCCGCACCGCCGGCGTGTCGGGATAGTACGGCGGGACCTGGATCTTCGCCGGGTCGGTGACGAGCGGCTTCCCCTTGCGCGCCGGACTGGACGGGAAAATCTGGCTCTCGTGCGTCACCTCGAGGTTGAACACCGAGAAGAACGGCTGGCTCTTGTCCGCGCGGTTCCGCCAGTGCGCGTTCGGCCCGAGACCGTCCCAGATCGTGAAGGGGACGCCGAACTGGTAGTCCGTCTTCGCGCGGTTGGTCGTGTAGTAGCCGGCCGCGCGCAGGTACTCCGGAAATGCCTTCACGTAGAACGGCGGCACGGCCAGGTACGGTCCCGGCAGCTCGGGCACTCTGTCCTCGGTCGTGCGCATGTGCTGGGCGCCGATGGCCGTCTGGTACATGCCGGTGATGATCGCGGCGCGGCTGGGTGCGCACACCGGCGCCGTCGTGAACGCCCTGGTGTAGCGGATAGACTCGCGGGCCAGCCGATCGAGCACGGGCGTGCGCGCCATCGTGTCGCCGTAGGCGCCGAGCCGCGGGCTCATGTCCTCGTTGGAAATCCAGACGATGTTGGGCCTGCGGAGCGCGGAGGCCGGCGTTTGGGGCGTGGGCCTGGGTGCATCCGCCATCACACCGATCACGGCAGCCAGGGCGATGGTTGCAAACGCCGCGGCGGTTCTCATTTTACTGCTCGCGGGGCCCCACCCCACTCGCTCGCGCTGCGGCGCTCGAAGACTCGCGCCTCGCGCGGGCCGCAGGCGCTTGCCGCCTCACGCGCTCGAGGAGGCGCCGCATGTCCGCGACGACTTTCTTGCGCGCCGGATCTTCCGCGAGGTTGTTCGCCTCGCCCGGATCGCTGACTTCGTCATACAGCTCCGCGCCCCGTTTGCCCCCGTCCCATTCCGTGTATCGCCACTTGCTCGGTGCGAATGCTGTAGCCCATGTACGTCGCCGTCGCAGGACCTCTTCGAACCTGCGTGAGCGCCGGGTGGTCCCACTTCGCGTCCGGATTCTTCAGGAGCGGCGTCAACGAGCGGCCGTGAAGACCCTGGGGCGGCGCGGATGCCGGCCAGATTCGCAAGCGTGGGATAGATGTCCAGGAACTCGACGACCCTCGACGTCGAGCGCCCCTTCGCGGCGATGCCCGGACCCGCGACGATCAGCGGCGCGCGGGCGGAGCGCTCGAACAAGGTCTGCTTCATCCACTGGCCCTGCTCGCCCAGGTGATATCCGTGATCGCTGACGAACACGACGATGGTGTTGTCCGTCAGCCGCAGGCGATCGAGAGCGTCGAGGAGCCGGCCGACGTTCGCGTCGAGAAAGCTGATCGACGCGTAATACGCTCGGATGCTTTCCCGCTGGTCGTGTTCGCTGATTCCCCAATGCGGCGGGGTGGTAAACCACGCCGCGGCGGGCGCCTTCGACGCCGGCGATGCGGCGGGAGCGGGAATCCTGTCCAGCGGATAGAGATCGAAGTACTTGCGCGGCGCGATGAAGGGACAGTGCGGCCGGTAGAAGCCCGCCCCGATGAAGAACGGGCGGTCCGTGTGTTTCTCCAGGAGCGCGATGGTCTCGGCCGCCACCTTGCCGTCGGTGTGCGCCTCGTCGGCGGCCGGCGATGCGTAGTACGCCAGCGCGCTGCCAAGGCCCCGGGCCGGCGTGAAGTTCGTGAGCTGCGTCTCTTCGTCTTTGTCGATGCCCCGAGGGTTGACGAAGACCTCCCAGGACGCCGGGTCGTCCAGGCCGCTCGTGCCGATCTGCCCCGGGTTTCCGTAGTGGTAGATCTTGCCGACGCGCGCGACGAAGTAGCCGCTGGCCCCTGAACATCTGCGGCAGCGTCACCACGTCCGGCAGCACGGTCCGGAAATCCGTCTGCAGATCGTAGCACGCGAGTGGTGTCCGGCCGGAGACCCGTCAGGAGCGAGACACGGCTCGGACTGCACAGGGGAAACTGGGTGTACGCCCGGTCGAATCGGACGCCCGCGCGCGGCAAGGCGATCGAGGTTGGGCGTCTTGACCAGCGGGTGGCCGTACGTGCCCAGGTCGTTGTTGAGATCGTCGGCCATGATGAGCAGCACGTTCGGCCGCCGGGCCTGCCCTGAGCGAGCTGACCCGTGTCAGCGAGTCGAAGGGACTGGGCGAGGCTGGACGACGGCGCGGCGATCGAGCCGGCGCACAACAACGTCGCCAATACGGTCGGGCGATGTATCGGCGCATGCGTGGCATACTCGCACGGCCGCTTGCGGCGGGCAAGCAGCAGTCTCGGAGACCGGCATGCAGTCGAGCATCGGTGCGCTGACCCTCCTGCTGGCACTGGCGGCTTCTCACGCCAGCGCTCAAGCGCTTCGACTCGCCGGGACAGGTGCTCGCTCAGCACAGGGCCGCCCCCGAACGTCGTCCTCATCTACGCCGACGACCTGGGCTACGGCGACGTCTCGGCCTACAAAGCCGGGCGCCTGAAGACGCCGAACATCGACCGCCTTGCCCGCGAAGGTCTCCGGTTCACCGACGCCCACGCGACGGCAGCGACCTGCACGCCCTCTCGATACGCGATGCTCACCGGCGAGTACGCGTGGCGCAAGCCCGGCACCGGGATTCTGCCCGGCAACGCGGCGCTCATCATCGAACCGGGCCGGACGACGCTGGCCGGCGTGTTTCAGCGGGCGGGTTACGCGACCGGCGTGGTGGGGAAGTGGCACCTCGGTCTCGGTCCAAGGCGGACCGGACTGGAACGGAGAGATTCGACCGGGCCCGACCGACATCGGCTTCGATTCCGCGTTCATCATGGCCGCCACCGGCGACCGCGTGCCGACCGTCTACGTCGAGAACCGCCGCGTCGTCGGTCTCGATCCGGCCGATCCGATCAGCGTGAGCTACGGTCAGCCGTTGGGAGACTTGCCGACAGGCCGGGGCAGCCCGAATCTTCTCAAGGTCCATCCCAGCCACGGCCACGACCAGACCATCGTCAACGGCATCAGCCGGATCGGCTACATGACGGGCGGCAAGGCGGCGCTCTGGAAAGACGAGGACATGGCGGACGTCTTCACCGGCAAGGCGACCGCCTTCATCGAGCAGCATCGCGGCAAGCCGTTCTTCCTGTTCTTCGCGCCGCACGATCCGCACGTGCCGCGCGTGCCGCATCCGCGCTTCGCCGGCGCCACGCCGATGGGACCGCGCGGTGACGCGATCGCGCAGCTCGACTGGTCGGTCGGCGAGGTGCTGGCGACGCTCGACCGGCTCAAACTCGCGGAGGACACGCTCGTCCTCTTCACGAGCGACAACGGCCCCGTCGTCGACGACGGCTATCGGGATGAGGCGGTCGAGAAGCTGGGCGATCATGCGCCGGCCGGGCCGTTTCGCGGCGGGAAGTACAGCAACTTCGAGGGCGGGACGCGCGTTCCGTTCGTCGTGCGCTGGCCGGCGCGCGTGAAGCCGGCGGTGTCCGATGCGCTGATCTCTCAGGTCGATCTCATCGCGACGTTCGCGGCGCTCGTGGGCCGTCCGCTGTCCGATCCAGCGCGCGCCCGACAGCGAGAACGTGCTGCCGGCGCTTCTGGGCTCGTCGAAGACCGCCCGCGCCGTTCTGGTCGAGCAGGCCGGGTCGCTGTCGCTCAGACAAGGAAATTGGAAGTACATCGAGCCCGGCAAGGGGCCGAGAATTCAGCAGAACACGAACACGGAGCTCGGCAACGATCCCGAGCCGCAGCTCTACGATCTGGCGGCGGACGAGGGGAGCGGAACAATCTGGCCGCGACGCGGCCGGAAAAGGTTCGCGAGCTGGCCGCGATGCTGGAGGGCATCCGGCGCGCCACCGCGCAGCAGCTACGCCGCCCGAACATCGTCCTGGCCATCGCCGACGACTGGTCGTTTCCTCACGCCGGCATCTACGGCGATCGGACCGTCAGCACGCCGAATGTCGATCGTGTCGCGCGGGAAGGGGTCCGGTTCACGCACGCCTTCGTCGCGGCGCCGTCGTGCACGCCGTCGCGCGCGGCGCTGCTGACCGGTCAGGCCGTGCACCGTCTTGAAGAAGGGGGGAACCTGCACGGGTTTCTGCCGAAGTCCTATCCGGTGTATCCCGATCTCCTGGAAGAGGCCGGCTACGTCGTTGGACACACCGGGAAGGGTTGGGGGCCGGGCCGCTTCGAGGCCGGCGGGCGGGCCCGGAATCCCGCCGGTCCGCTCTTCAAGAGCTTCGACGAGTTCATGGAGCGGCGCGCAAAGGGAAGCCCGTTCTGCTTCTGGTTTGGCAGCACCGATCCGCACCGTCCCTACGAGCCGGGAACGGGCGCGCAGAGCGGCATGAAGCCGGAACGGGTTCAGGTTCCGCGGCTTCCTGCCCGACACCGCGGAGGTCCGGAACGATCTGCTCGACTACTACTTCGAAGTCCAGCGGTTCGACCGCGATCTCGGGCGCATCATCGAGGCGCTCGAGCGCGCGGGCGAGCTCGAGAACACGATCGTCATCGTGACGTCGGACAACGGCATGCCCTTCCCGCGCGCCAAGGCCAACGTCTACGATGGGGGCGCGCGCGTGCCGCTCGTCATCCGATGGCCGGGCGTGTCCCGCGCCGGCACCGTCATCGAGTCGTTCGTCAGCCTCACCGATCTGGCGCCCACGATTCTGGAAGGCGCGGGGATCAGGCCGCTCGACGCGATGACCGGACGCAGCCTGCTGCCTCTCTTGCGAGGCGAATCGCAGACGACGCGATCGCGTCTTCATCGAACGGGAGCGCCATGCGAACGTGCGGAAAGGCGATCTGAGCTACCCGGTCAGAGCCATCAGGACGAAGGAATACCTGTACATCAGGAACTTCCGTCCCGATCGCTGGCCGGCGGGCGACCCGGAGCAATACGTCGCCGTCGGGCCGTTCGGCGACATCGACGGAGGCCCGTCGAAATCCGTGGTCCTGGATCGTCGAACGGATTCCACGATCGATCCGTACTTCCGGCTCGCGACGGCGAAGCGTCCCGCCGAGGAGCTGTACGACTTGAAGCGCGACCCGCACCAGATGGAAAACGTCGTCGCCGCGCCCCGCGCATCGTGCCGCGCGGCAACGCCTCCGCGCGGATTTGGATCGCTGGATGCGCGAGACCGGCGACCCGCGCGCGACCGTGGACGACGACCGCTGGGATCGATTCCCGTATTACGGCGCGCCGGCGAAGTAGCAGTTCTGGGTGAAAATCGAAGAGCTGGTTTTCACCACAGAGTCAACGGAGATAACGGAGAAAACAGAATCTTGTTTATCTCCGTGCACAACTACGATCGCGGCCCTCACGCATGAGGCACGGGGCGGACCTGCGGTCCCATGACGATCGTGAACCGCGTCGTGCTCTGGGCCGTGCGCTCGAGGGAGTAGTGGAAGCCGTGCCCGGCCAGGATTTCCTGGACGAGCGTCAAGCCGATGCCCTGGCCGTGCGGCTTCGTGCTGAAGAACGGCGTGAAGAGGTTCGACTGCGCTTCCGGCGTCATGCCAGGGCCGGAGTCCTCGATCGTCAGCGTGGTGCGGGCTGCGCCCGAGAGCAACCGCACCGTAATCGTGCCTTCGCCATCGACGGCCTCGATCGCGTTCTTGAAGATGTTCAGGAGCGCCTGCTCCATCTGGCCGCGATCGATCGCCACCTCCACCGACGGCTGGTCCAGTTCCCACCGCCAGGCGATCCCGGCGGCGCTCGCGCCGGCGCTGAGGAGCCGCACGATGCCGTCGACGACGGCAACCAGGTCGCATGGGCGTGGCAGCGGCGGAGGCAGCCGGAAGACGTCGGCGAACAGGCTCATGAAGTTGCTGAGCTGTTCGGTCCGCGCGATCGCGATCCCGATCGCCTGCTCGAAATCGTGGCGGTTCGCGGAGTCGAGATCGCCGGCATATGCCAGCGAGGAGTGCAGCAGCGAGTTCGACGCGGTGACGCTGTTGTTCACCTCGTGGGACATCACGCGAATGAGCTTCTCGTAGGCGGCACGCTCGAACTGCCGGAGCTCCTCGGTCAGCTCCTCGATGAGCAGGAAGCTGCGCGGGAAGCCGCGATCGACGAACGTGCCGTGGTGGCACTTCACGCGCCGTGCGCCGAGCAGCCCGACCAGGCGCGCCTCGCCGGGCCTGAGCGAGGCGAGCGCATCGCCGAGCGGCGAGTCCAGAGCGTCGAGGCGACGGCCGACCACCGCCGGGCCGGGCCGGTCCAGCAGGCGCTCGGCGGCGGGGTTGACGCTGGCTGACGCGCCGATCGAAGTTCAGGATCACGACGCCGGACGGCGAGACGTGCAGGACCTGGCTCAGGAACTGGTGCTGCTCCGCGAGCCGCACGCGCTCGTCGCGCAGGTGGTCGACCATGCGGTTGTAGACGCCGATGATCTCGTCGATCTCGGGCTGGCCCACCGGCAGGAACCTGGACGTGAACTCCTCGTCGCGGATCAGCCGCAAGCCCTCGGCGGCCAACCCGAACTGGCGGTACATCTCGCGCGACAGCCGCAGACCCACGAAGAGCGACACGGCGAACACCGCTTCGACGCCGATCAGCCAGAACCGGTTGTCGAGGAAGAGGTAGACGGCCAGCGCCGCGAAGATCAGGTGGATCGCGATGAGGTAGGCGACGGCGCGCCGGCGGAGGGTCACACGGTGATCTCGTACTTCTCGAAGCGGCGATACAGCGCCGCGCGGCTGAGGCCCAGCGACTCGGCCACCTTGCTGACGTTGCCGCCATGATGGCGCAGCGACTTGACGATCATCGCCCGCTCGATCTCGTCCATCGTCATCGAGCCGACCGCCGGCAGCGCATCCGTCCCCGGACCGGGCCGCGCCGGTTCGACCGACTCGCTGAAGTCTTCGACCTCGAGCCGATCGTGCGTGCTGACGAGCACCGCCCGCTCCACGCACTGACGCAGCTGGCGGACGTTGCCGGGCCACGCCTGCGCCCGCAGCCAGCGGCGCGCCGAATCGCTCAGCGTGAGCGGATTGTCGCGGTAGATCTGTCCGGCCGTCTGCAGGAAGCGCGACGCGAGCACGGGGATGTCGTCCGGGCGCTCGCGCAGCGGCGGCAGGTGGATGGTCAGCAGGTTGATGCGATACAGCAGATCCTCGCGGAACTCGCCGCGCGACACCATGTCGGGCAGCGCGCGGTTCGTCGCCGTGACGACACGCACGTCCACCTCCCGGCGCTGACTCGATCCCAGCACCTCGAAGGTGCGGTCCTGCAGGACGCGCAGCATCTTGACCTGCGACGGCTGGTCGAGGTCGCCGATCTCGTCGAGGAAGATGGTCCCGCCGTTGGCGATCTCGAAGCGGCCCTTGCGATCCGCGCGCGCGTCGGTGAACGCGCCCCGGACGTGGCCGAACATCTCGCTCTCGAACAGCGTGGCCGGAACGCCGCCGAGATTGACCTTCACGAACGGCTTCGCCGGCGCGGCGGCTGTTGCGGTGGATGGCCTCGGCGACGAGCTCCTTGCCGGTCCCGCTCTCGCCGGTGATGAGCACCGACGCGTCGGTCGGCGCGACGCGGCCGACCAGCTGCAGGATGCGCAGCATGCGCGCATCGCGGCCGACGAGATCGCCGAAGTCGTACCGCGCGTCCAGCTCGTCGCGGGTGAGGGCGCGCTCGTCGGCCTGCGCGCGGGTGGCGGCCAGTCCGAGCGCGGTCTGTACGGTCTGCAGCATCTGCTGGTTCGTCCACGGCTTGGTGACGAAGTCGGACGCGCCCGCCTTCATGCCCTCCACGGCCAGCGCAATCGATCCCCACGCCGTGATGAGGATGACCGGAATCGACGGCGTGGCCTCCTTGATCTGGCGCAGCAGCTTGAGGCCCTCTTCGCCCGGATGTCCGCCGCGAGAAGTTCATGTCCTGGATGATCAGCTGACAGGGCTGACGGCGCAGCACTTCCAGCGCTTCGTCAGGAGATCGGCGGCGGTGGACGGCAGCCCGGCCTGCTTCAGGAGCAGCGCCAGCGAGGCGATCACCGATCGGTCGTCATCGACGATGAGAATCATGTGGGCAGGCACTGCCGCGCCGCCGCGCCGTGGGCCGCCCACGGCGTCCGCCCGCCGGCACGTGCGGGTCGCTGGTCACTCGTAGTGTAGCGCCTCGGCGGGCTGGATCCTCGTCGCCAGGCGGCTTGGATACCAGCCGCAGGCCAGCGTCAGCAGATAGATCGCGGCCACCGAAATGGCGATGCTGGCGACGAACACGCCGGCCGACCTGGACATGTGTGACGGTGCCGCCGGCCTTCGGGCCGCCACCTTCGCCGATCCCGTCGTCGGTGGACTCGCCGTCACGTGTGTCGAGCAGGCGAGCCGGAACCTGAGGCACGTATGTCGTCGTGCCGGGCATGAATCCATTGACATCGGCGATGAGGTGGGCGGCGGCACTGGTGAAGACACACACCCGGCCACCCACGCCGACAGGGTCACCACGGCGTTGGGCACGGTTTGCCCGCCGGCGTAGTTGAGGTTGGACGCAGTCGGCTGATCGTCGCCACATGGCCACACGGTCACGTAGCCGGGTGTGTCGGGCTCGACGACGGTCACGTTCATCGTCACACCGACAGCGTCGACGGGCACGCCGCCACGGCCCATCGACCACGAACGACGTCGTCGAACCGGCGCCGGCCTTTCCGAGCTTCTCGAAGGCATGGTCGAATGTCACGGCTCCGGCATCCTGGCGGGTCTCGAGCATGCGCTTGGGCGTGACCGGCACGAAGTCCTCGTCGAACACCGGGTCGAGCGTGGTTGCCCCCGACGCGCAGTCGACCGACGGGTTGGCGACGTTGCCGAATCCGAGGTTGTCGACGACTACTGCTGAGTCGAGGATGTCGTCGCCCTGGTCGAAGATCGACAGGTACAGCGAGTGCGGCCCGGGGGTGATCGGAGTCTTGGCCCGCAGGCGGGGGGTCGCCCCGTCGTAGGTGGTGCCGACGGCGAACCCGGCCGTCATCGAGGTCACGCCTGCGGCGTTGATCGAGATCTCGCTGTTGGCGGGGTCGAAGGCGAAGTTGTCGGGGGCGATGATGTCGGAACTGTCCGTCGTCCACGGGTCGTCGGGGTCGAGCTCGGCGATAAAGGCGTCGTTGAATGTCGTGTTGACGTACTCGGGATACTCCTCCGACAGATACCGGAAGTCGAAGTCGACAGGCAGTTCACGCCGGCCGGCACGTTGAGGTCGATCCTGAGGATGGCGACGTCGTAGTCGGTGTCGCCGCGGACGTTGGGCCCGCTGTTCGCAGCTCCAGAACCACCGCTGTCGTTCGGAGAGTCGATGATCGTCGCGTCGCCGGTCGTCAGGATCGCCGCAGTCTGCCCGGCCGTCGGGAAACCGGTGACCGGAGCGGTGACGATGCCGGTCGGGCCGTCGCCCTCGAGTGGGTCGTGGGAACGGGCGACCCACGCCGCCCCCACCACGACACCGGGGTCGGCGGCGATCGCCTGGGCGACCGCCAGGGCGTTGTCGGTGGGCTGGACAACGGCCGATGCGGCCGCCACGGGTCCCGTGCCGTAGGCCAGAGCCGCTGTCGATGCAGCGATCATGGTGGCCGCGAGCGCAACCGCCGTCCGTCGGAAGGTGCTCATTGGATCTCCTCGATCTCCCCGGCGCCCCGCTCGGCGCCATCCCTCAACGATTCACCATGCAGCCGGTCGGCGCAACCGAATTATCGCGGTGGTATCGGCGCAGATGCTCGAGCGCCACGGGACGCTGTCGTCCCGTGGCGCTGGTGACTTTGTGGATCGATCAGTGTAGTCAGGCGGCGGCCTCGGCGAAGCGTGGCGAACTGTGGGCGGACGAGTGGCCGTTCGCCACGGTGGGCCTGAAGCCCTTGAAGGTCATGTAGACGCCGAACGAGAACTCCCAGACGGCGATCGGGATCGCGAGGAACAGGGCGGGACCGGAGATCTGATCCCAGACGCCGAACAGGGTGGCGGTGACGGAGATGAGCAGCAGCGGTGCTCCGATCAGGCCGAGCGTCGGGATCCAACGGGGCAGCAAGCGCGAGCGGTACATGATCGAGCCGATCAGGAGTGCATTGAGGCCAGCCATCAGGCCCGGCCCGAGCAGGAACGTCCAATCGTGGATGGCGACCAGAGCTTGGCCAGTCGTCTCAGTGCGCCGGCATCGGGCCGGCCGTGCCGGCCACTTCGTTGCGAAGCGTGTAGGTGGCCATGATGGCGAAGATCCCGATGAAGATGATGGCGGCCTCCATGACCCGAGTCGTCACGAACCCGAGCGCGGCGCGTGGCTGTAGCGCTTGGCGACCGAGTACAGAGCGACGGCGGTGACGACACCGCCAAGGGCGGTGAGGACCTCGAACATGGCACCCAGCGGCACACCGGAGTCGCTGCCGGCACCGAGGACGAAGTCGGGCTTGTCGAGCACGTCGACCCACAGCCCGAACTTACCGGATGGAGAAGACGAAGGTGGCGATGTAGGCGATGCCGGCGATCAGCGCGGCTTTCCTCGTGGCGGCATCATCGGCGTCCGGTCCGAAGCGTGTGATGTGTGCGGTGGTGTTGGTCATTTCATTTGTCCTTCTGTGTGAGTGAGCTGTGGCTCGTGGGTGGTCGGATGGGAGTTCGGGGAGCGAGACGAGGGTGATGCCGATGTCGCGGAGCTTCTGGAGGAGTCCGTGCAGGGCTGCCTGGTCGATGACCGGGCCGCGGATGGCGGTGGTGCCATCGGCGGTCGGTATCGATGGTCAGCCCGTCGAACCACGCCGACCAGCGGGCGTGAGGCGACCCTTGACCCGGATCTCGTAGTGCGGGATCGGGTCGTGATCAGCAGCGCGTCGTACCGGTTGTGGTGTCTGGTTGCGGTCGTCTGTGGTCACGTCAGGACCGTACGAACGGATCTGGTGAGCGCGGCCTCACATCATGTGGTGATTGGACGATGTGATTGTGTTCGGGCCGCCTCAGCGCCGGGCACCGGCTCAGAGCCCGTGTTCGGCGGCGCGACGGATCGCCTCCCGGCGGCTGGTCGCCGCCGAGCTTGGTGTAGATGCTCTTGGTGTGCGTGCGGAGCGTGTTCATCGACACGTGCAGCTCGCGGGCGATGTCCGGTCCGCTGAGGTCGCTGCGCAGCAGCCGCAGCACGTCGAGCTCGCGACTGCTGAGTTCGTCGACGAGCCCGCTCGGCACTGACGGCTCTGTGCCGTTCGCGCTCGCCGCGGCGAGCACGCGGTCGGCGTGTCG
>CAVZGT010000012.1:0-377840 GCA_963774855.1 uncultured Acidobacteriota bacterium
CTGCCGTCCACCCTGGTAGTCCGCAAAGAAGAACAGCTTGTTGCGGAGCACCGGTCCGCCGAGCGTGCCGCCGAAAATGTCGCGTGAATACTCCGACTTGGTGCCGCCGGCCCGGTTGATGGCCCAGGGCGTTGCCGCGAGCGCGTTGTCGCGCCAGTAGTAGAACCCGTTTCCATGAAGCTGGTTCGTGCCCGACTTGATCACCATGTTGACGACGGCGCCGGTGACGTTGCCGAGCTCGGCCGAATAGTTGTTCGTTTCGACGCTGACCTGTTCCACCGCATCAGGGCTCGGCTGATAGGCGATGGAGTTGTTGATCGCCTCGTTCGTATCGACGCCGTCGATGGTGAAGTTGTTGGCCTGCTGCAACTGGCCGTTGACGTAGGGACGTCCGCCTCCGGTCATGCTGTTGAACGAGCCCATCACCGGCTGGGTGGCCCCGGGCGCATACATCGTGTAGTAAGAGACATTGCGGGAAATCGCCGGCAGCTTTTCGATTTGCTCGCGATCCGCCTTGATCCCGACAACCGCGTTTTCCGTCTGCAGCACCGCGCCGGCGGCGAAGACGTCGACCCGTTCCTCGATGCTGCCGACTTCCATCTTGAAATCGACGCGTGCAGTCTGCGCGACCGACAGCGTCACCTTCGACTGGACGCCCTTGAAGCCTGCCAGTCCGGCCGAGATGACGTACTCGCCGGTCGACACGCCAGTGATGACGTAATTGCCGGCATCGTTGGTGAGGCCGGTGTACGCGATGTTGGTGGCCTGGTTGGTTGCGGTGACGGTCACACCGGGAACCGCTGCACCAGACGAATCGGCCACGAGCCCGGTGACGGTCGCCAGCCCCGTCTGTCCCACCGCCGGGGTGGTCAGAACGAGCCCGGCGAGCGCGACGAGAGCCACACGCCTCACGACCCGGAGTAGCGCACGCATCGGGAGTTCCCTTTCTGCTGACCGCGCCCCGACGGCAAGTGATCAACGATTCGAGTGCGCGGGAGCGTCTCGGTATTTACTGCAAAAGGGGCGTGAGAGTCCATTACAGTTTGCTGGATACGTTGAATACCCTCATCACGAGGCTCACGTGCGTCGCGCTGTCGGTCGCCCTGACCGGTCCGGCTTGGTACGAGAGGGACCAGCCAGCCGGACTGGCGCGTCTCGAACTGACGGAGGAGGCCATGGGCTCGAGCTTTACGCTCGTCCTCTTCGGCCCCGATCGTCCGGGCCTGGAGTCGGCGGCGGCCGCGGCATTCGCCGAGGCGCATCGCCTGGATCGGCTGCTTTCCAACTATCTGGCCGAGAGCGAATGGAGCGCGATGAACCGCGAGGCGGCGAGCCGGCCAGTTCCCGTGACGCCCGAGCTGTTTGCGCTGCTCTCAGATTGCCTGGAATACAGCCGCCTGAGCGATGGGGCGTTCGACATCACCGTCGGACCTCTAATAAAGGTCTGGGGCTTCTACAAAGGGGAGGGAGGCCTGCCGCAGCCTGAGGAGGTCAAGGAGAAGCTGAAGCGCGTGGGGTACAGGCACGTTCAACTCGATCCCGGCCCCCGCACCGTCCGTTTCGCGCGCCCCGGCATGGACCTCGACCCTGGAGGGATCGGCAAGGGCTATGCGGTCGACCGGATGGTAGAGGTCCTCAAACAGTCGGGCGTTCGCATCGCGCTCGTGTCCGCATCCGGCAGCAGCATCTACGGCCTGGGCGCGCCGCCAGATGACGCCACAGGGCTGGCCGATCACGATCCGCACGCCGCGGGATCCGTCCGCCGTCGCCACGCACGTCGTCCTCGAGAACATGTCGCTTTCCACGTCCGGCAGCTACGAGAAGTTCTTCTGGGCCGAAGGCCGAACCTACTCCCACATCCTCGACCCGCGGACCGGCTACCCCGCGCGGGGGACGTCGGCCGTTTCCGTCCTCGCGCCCCGGACGATAGACAGCGAGGCCTGGACGAAACCGTTCTTCATCAACGGCCGCGCCTGGGCGTCGGCGCACAAGCCTGCCGGGTTCCGGGTGTTCTTCTGTGAGGATCGCCCGCAGGCGACGTGCGGTTGGCTACCGTGAACTCGGGGTCCTGCGACCCTGCAGTGGAGTTGGGGCGGGATAGATGCTCTGCCAGCGCGACCGTCATCGCGGCACCGAGTCCGGGACCGGCGCGCCCGCCTTTGCCGGTCTCAGCGTAATCTCCTTCAACGTCGCTGCCCGCGACGGTGCGTATCGGGTTTGCTGTCAGCAGCCACGTCGACGGGACGTTGGCGACCGGTTACTTCGACAACCTGACGCTGGTGCGATAACCAATGCGGGACGTGCGAAGGATCGCACCCTGGCGAGGCCGAGACTCGATGGTCTGAGGCGCCGCCTCGCTAGAACTTCCAGGCGAGGCCGCCACGAATCGGCAGGGTGACACCAGCCTCGCCGCGCTCTCCGTACATGACGAACCTCGCGTCCACGAACGCGCTGACGTGACCCCCGAGAGGGACGCCGACGCCGCCCCCCACAAACAGGAGCGTCGCCTCGTTCGTGACGCGATTGGGGAACCACTCGTTGACGTTGGGGCGTGACGTGCCGCGACCGAGCCCGGCGAGCGCGTAGGGTGAGAGTCGCGCGAACGGGCGCGGCGACACCCGGACTTCCGCGCTCACGAACGTCAACGTGCCACCGCGCGTGGCGCCGTAGCCGTGTTCGTACCTGTTGAGCTCAGTCGGCAGGTGGCTTCGTTCCGCGCTCGCCAGCAAGTTCACATAGGGACCGGCGGGAACGCCGAACGAGAGCGACTGGCTGTTGCCGCCACCGATCACGTGCGACCCGACGCCGAACTGTACCGTCGGGCGGTTTCGGCCGTTCTCCTCGGCCGCCATGGCCGCCGGCACGATCGTCACGATCAGAGCCGTAGCGGCCGCGAGTCTGTGCGCCTGCATGCGTGGAACCCTCCTGACCCGGAATGCGAAATCCCGCGCGATACCGGCTCACCGCCCCGTTCGCTGCTCACGGCGAGGCGCGAACAACTGTCACTTCTTGCTCGAACATGTTCGATACAGGCAACGCCGATTCGCAGTCGGCACTTGATCGGTTCGCAGCGGCCCTGCCGGTCGTCAGCCCTCCTTGCCGGACGTTGCAAGCGGGCTCTTCCGGACGCCCGTCGACGACCCCAGCAGGTGTGGTGCCGAACTTTCTGCGCTGGTACGCAACATGCTCTATTCGGCATTACTTATGAGCAATTCGGCGATTGCGAACGTCACCCCCGCGGGAGTGCTCGCGGAGCAGCACCGAAAGATGGCGGAACCTGGCTCTGGGCAGAACGCCAGCGAGTGAGGCACTGCACGGTGTGATGGCGCGACCAGCAGCGAGCGACAGGATCCGGTCGGATCGGACCCGAAAGGCAATCGCCGTCCCGGCCACGGGGACGGCATTGTTGCTGATCGACGTCATCAACGATCTGGCATTCGAAGGTTCGGCAGCCCTGGTCGCCCAGGCGGAGCCGATGGCGAGCCGCCTGGCGACCCTGAAACGGCGCGCCAGCGCCGCAGGCGTGCCGACGATCTACATCAACGACAACTTCGGGCAGTGGCGCTCGGACTTTCGCAAGACGGTCGCGCACTGCACCGCACGCTCCTCGCCCGGTCGTCGGGTGTCGCAGCGACTGAAACCGACGGCGCGCGACTATTTCGTGTTGAAGCCGAAGCACTCGGGCTTCTTTGACACCACTCTCGACACGCTCCTGAAGGCGCTTCGGATTCGTCGAGTGATCTTGACGGGCATCGCGGGCAACATCTGCGTCCTGTTCACGGCGAATGACGCCTACATGCGCGAGCTGAAGATCTTCGCCCCGGCCGATTGCATCGTCTCGAACACCGCGGCAGACAACGACTATGCACTGCGCCAAATCAACACGGTCCTCAAGGGTCACATCGCGGATCAACCCGACTGACGTTTCGTCCGGCGCGGCGGGCAGCCACCGTCGCGCAGGCACGACTCGGAAAATGACTAAGACCGCCGACATTCGGGTCGGGACAGCCGGCTGGTCAATCCCGCGTGCGTCGGCATTCCGATTCGAAGGGCCAGGAACGCACCTCGAACGGTACGCACGGTCGCTCCGTTGCGCCGAGATCAATTCGTCGTTCCATCGGCCGCACGCCGCGGCCACCTACGCGAAGTGGCGCGACAGTACGCCGCGGGATTTTCGGTTCGCCGTCAAAATACCCCGCACGATTACGCATGAACTGAAGCTGCAGGATGCGCGGGAGCCATTCGTCGCGTTTCTGATCCAGACGGATGGCCTGGCCCAGAAAAGAGGCCCACTCCTTGTGCAGCTACCGCCGTCCCTGTCGTTTGATGGCACCGTCGTCACCTCATTTCTGGAGGTCGTACGCACGGTCTACGATGGGCCCGTGGTGTGCGAGCCAAGGCATGCGACATGGTTCTCGCCACAGGTGGTCTCGCTGCTGGATCGGTACCGAGTCTCTCGAGTGGTAGCCGATCCGCCACCGGTGCCGGCGGCAATCGTTCCGGCGGGCTGGGCGCGGCTCGCATACTTTCGGCTGCATGGGTCGCCACGGACGTACTGGTCGAGGTATGACGAGAACGACATCGCGACGCTGGCGACGACCGTACGCAGCCTCCCGACTGCCGAGGAAGTGTGGTGTGTGTTCGACAATACCGCAAGCGGCGCCGCCATCGAGAATGCCTGGGAGCTATGCCAACGTTTGATGGTCGGTCTCAGTCCCTGCCCTTAACGCACAGCTCTTCGATGCGGAGGTGAGCTTTTCTGTTTCGCGACACGCGGGGGCCCCGGGTTTTCGGACCTTCAATGCGACCCTCAATGCCGGATTCTCGGTGACCCGGCAGCCGGCTAGAGCCACCCCCTGTCTCGCGCAATCCGCGCCGCATCAACCCGATTGCGGCCGCCGGTCTTGCTGATCGCCTCGGAAAGATAGTTCCTCACCGTGCCTTCGGAAAGGTGAAGTTCCGCGGCGATCTCGGCGCCACCTCGGCCCTCGCCTGCCAGGCGGAGCACCTGGCGCTCGCGATCGGACAACGGATCCGCGGCACCCCAGGCGTCCCCGGCGAGCTCGGGGTCGACGACCCGGTTTCCGGCGTGGGCTCGCCGGATCGCGTCCGCAAGACGGCTGGAGGGCGAGTCCTTGAGAACGTATCCAACCACTCCGGCCTCGAGCGCACGCCGAAGGTAACCCTGCCGGGCGAACGTCGTGAGGATCACGACTCTCGGCGGCGCCTGCTCCAACCGGACGGCTGCGGCCAGCTCGAGCCCGCTCATACCAGGCATCTCGATGTCGGTGAGCAGTATGTCCGGCTTCAGAGTCCTGACCGCGGTCAGCGCTTCACGCCCGTCGTGCGCGGTACCGACGACGTCGATGTCGGGCTGGTTGCCGAGCAACGCGGCCAGCGCTCCGGCGACCATGGCCTGGTCCTCCGCAATCAGCACGCGAATCATGAGGCCGCCTCTCGTGACCAGGGGAAGGTGGCACGAATGGCGACGCCGTTCGCGTTCTCGATGTCGAGACGGCCGCCCGCTGCTTTGACCCGCTCGAGCATGCCCGCCAGCCCGGTGCCGTTCGGACGCGCACGCCCGACGCCGTTGTCTTCGACCGTCAGGACAACGCCATCGTCGGTTCGGTGAAGCCCGACGCGGCACGCAGACGCCTTCGCGTGCCGCATGACGTTCGTCACCGCTTCCCGCAGGACAAGCGCGAGCACCGTCTCGAGCTTCGGGACCAGGCGGATGGGTTCGACGTCGACGTCGAGCGAGACGCCCGATGCGGACAGCGCCCGCATCGCTCGTTGGAGCTCGCCGGAGAAACCCCTGCCGCGGTAGCCTTCGACGGCCGCCCGGACCTCCGACAGGGCCTCGCGGGACACGGCCTCCACGTCACGGATTTCCGCGACGGCCCGCGCGGTATCCGTCTCGGCGAGCTGCGACGCCAATTCGGACTTCAGCGCGATCACCGACAGCGTATGGCCCAGCACATCGTGGAGGTCGCGGGCGATACGCTCCCGCTCGGCGATGGTCGCCAGCCCTTCGATCTCCTCGTGGGCCCGCCGCAGCCGTGCGTGCTGCCGCTCGCGTTCTCCGAGAACGAGGTTCGCCCCACCCGTGGCGAAGATGAGGAACGTCACCCAGCTGCCGATCACGAGGCGGTCCGGAACATCGATCAGGGCCAGCTCGAGGAGCGTCGTCAGCGCCAGGACGACGAAGAGCGCAACCGCGCGCCGAGGCGGGAGCAACAGCGGCGCGAGCGCGGAAGCATAGAGCACGTACGTGACCGCCGCCACGTTCCACGGCATGACTGCCGCACCCAGTACAACCATCAGCCCGATATTCGCAGTCGCGCGCCGTGGACTGATTTCGCGCCGGCGCAGGAAGTCCCAGTAGAGGTAGCCGAAGACCACGAGTGACGCGCCCGTAAGCGTCCACAGCGGCCATCCCGCACGTCGAGCCAGAGGAACGATGAAGACTCCCAGCGCATACAGGAAGCCGGACGCAGCTGCCCATTGCGGATAGCGGCTCCCGGCCGGCTGCATGACCGTCTCGTTCATGATGGGAGAATCGCCACGTGGCTGAGAAAACGCATGCCTGGCGGCCAATGTTACCTTGCCGGGCCTAGCGCCCTCCGAGTCGCCTGGCCGGAGTGGTGCCGGTCGGCGCATTCAGCGTGAGCGCCGTAGCACGGCCCTCGGCATCGAGGTCGAACGTGACGGTAATGCGCGTGTTCTCGGCCACGTAGAAGCTGCGGACGGTCTCCGGACGAAGGCGCAGTCTTGGGATGCCGGGCAGCTGGATCATCAGAGCGTCACCCTCCCTGGATACCTCGAAGGCAATCCCGGCGCCGGCTCGTATCGCCCGAGCAACCGGTCGAACATCCCTGGATCCATTTGGATTTCGGTTCGGGCCGGGGCACTTCCAACAGGCGGCGTCAGCGGGATGGATGGACGCAGCAGGTGTCGCGCGAGGTCGCCGACGGCGCTTGCGGTGTTCGAGAGAACCACTACGCCGGTGCGGGCCTTTGGGTCGTACGCCACGGCGCTGCTGAACCCCAGCGTGCCGCCGTCGTGCGCCAGGATGCCTTCGTCCTGAGAACCGGGCGCGATGATCCACCAACCGAGCGCCTGCGGGATCCCGGGACCCGGCCGGCGCGTGGCCAGCATGACGGGGAGCACACCGGCCAGTGGCCCGTCCTCGCGTCCAAGGGCCTCGAGAAAGGTGAGCAGGTCGTTCACGCTGGAGTGGAGGGAGCCGGCGGCCGTGAGGGCGGGCACGTTCCACGCCGGCGCGACGCGCCGCCCGGCGTCGTGTCCAACCGCGAGATGCGAGCGCATGTTGCCGGACAAACCCACGGCCGTGTTTCGCAAGCGCAGCGGCCCGGTCACGCGCTCCTGAAGCAAGGCCTCGTAGTTGCTGTTGGCGCGAACGCCGAGCGCCAGACCCAACACGCCGGCATCGACGTTGGAGTAGGTCCACTTCTGACCGACGTCCACCGGCACCGGGAACGTCGACAGGAAATCGACCAATTGGGCTCGTGTGTAAGTCGCCATCGAAAACACGCCGTCGCGTGTCGCCGGAATACCGGACGGCCAGAGCGGAAGGCCCGACGTGTGCGTCGCGAGGTCCGCCAGCGAGATCGTGCGGTTCTCCAGGGCCCGTGAGGTGTGAGGGGGCAGGTAGCTGAACACCGAATCGGTCACCTTCACCTCGCCCCGCCGGACCATGTCGGCCAGCAGCACCGAGGTGAAGACCTTCGTGACGGATCCGATTTCGAATACGGTGTCGCCGTCGAGTTCCCGCGGGTCGTCGAGGCTCGCCCGGCCATGCGCCACGATCCGGCGGCCGGCGGGCGTGACGATGCCGACGACGATGCCGAGATTGCGTCGCTCGGCGTCAACCCGAGTCGTGATCAGTCTCTTGATGTCGAGGTCGCCCGGTAGCGCAGCCTCCGCGTTCGGTGCCTGCGCCACCACTGGGCTTGCTTGAAACAGGCTCCCGGCAATCAATCCGCCGAGAAGCATCAGCGTTCGTGTCATCGTTGCCCTCCGGATGCGAGTCTCGCAGGGCAGACGGCACGGTATCAGTGCGGAGTGTCACAAATCGTTCGTGACAAATGTCAGGGCCGGCTTCCGCGCCGGAACCTCGGATTCATGACGTGTGTACGATTCGAGGTGAAGGAACAATGACGACGACACAACTCCGCGTCAATTCGGTCGCTGCCGGGCCGACTCGTCGATCAATCGGCGCGCCGCCGCCACGCCGTCGAAGCCCAGCACAACCGCGCGCTTGTTTTCGAACAGGGTGACTTGAAGAAAGAACGCGGCCAGCTCGTCCAGCGAACGCGGCGACAATTCCATCAAGTCCTGCCGATCCTCCCAGCGCGGAGCCACCGAGGGCACCGAGATGATGCGATCGTTCCGCTCGCGGCCCGAGCCGTCTTTCTTGTCCTGCTCGACCATCACGAGTCCGAGCCCCCGGCAGGGGATGACGACGCCTGGGTAGGTGCTTCCCTCCCAGAGGACCATGGCGTCCAGCGGATCGCCGTCCGACGCCTGAGTGCCGGCGATGAATCCCCAGTCGAACGGGTAGCTCAGGCCGGACGTGAGCGGCCGGCCCCAGGCGAAGGCGTGGAGGATGGGATCGAATTTGAGCTTGACGGTGGCGCCGCGAGGCGATTCCACGACGACGTGAAACGAGCCGTCGCCCGCGAACGTCGGCACGCGCGAGAGGTCCATGATTGCCCGGTTCAGCGTTCGAGGCGCATCTCGCTTGGACCAGGCAGGCGCGGGACGCCAGCCCGAGCCACCAGGAGCGCGGCCACGGGAAGGGCAACCGAGGCGATTCGCAGCAGCGACGCCGGCCGGACGACGCGCCGGCCGGTCGAGGCAGCAAAGCGCTCGACGGCAACGCAGACGTCCAGGAGCGCCGCCCGCCTGGTGATGTACTCCGCAAAAAGCCGATGGCATTCCGCCTCGATGGCGGCCAGCACGGCCTCCACACTCGAGTCGTCTTTGTCCGTGTCGGCCAGCCGTGTGAAACGCTTTTTCAGGACCTCGTGATCGTGCAGACTCCCGAGTATTTCCTGCGCCTTCTTCAAAGTCTTCAGGCCGCCGGCTGCAATCGCTTCCGGATCGTTCGTCATCTCGAGGATATAGCGGAGCTTCTTCGCATCGATACGGACGCCGTGCGCCCGTTTCGGAAAGTAGACGCCCGAGCTACGGTCGATCGCGTGGCGGAGTGCCGCGGCGTGGTCGCGCAGGGCGTCGCGGATTGGACCATCGCACTCCTGCATGCCGGCCCGAGCGAAATGCCAGCGGTTCTTCGGCAGGTGGACCGCGGCGCTCATCGCGGCCGCCAGTGGTAGATCGTCGAACTTCTTCACAAGCCGTCGGCGAGCCGTCAATTGCCTGGCCGCAATCAGGTGTCGGACCTCCGCGGCGCGCCCGGCCGCGGCCGGGGTGGTTCGTTCGAGCTCCGTGATGAGCTCGATCGCCACATCCAAGTCGCGAACACGACCGAGCGCGCGCCCGGCCTTTTTGATGGTACGAGCGGTACTCTTGAGGTCGGTCTGTGGATAGCAGATCGAGAGAACCGGTAGTAACGCCCGGATGCGGCGCGTTGCGACACGCGCGTCGTGAATCGCTTCGACGCCGCCGTCGCGAACGCCAGGAAGCTGGTCGAGGAGAGCCGATGTCGAGGCTAGAAGTTGTCTTCGCAGGGTCATGTCCGCGCCCTTGCAAGACTCGATCTCCCTGAGGGCAAACGCGGACGTTACATTTGTAAATTCTTGCCCTAGCGATTCTTTCCTCTCCGGCCGCCCCCGCCGGCCTGCTTACGATTACGACTCGGGCTCGCGCCGGTCTTCTTCTTCTTCTTCTTCAGACGCGCCGAGGGTTTCAGCCTGGCCTTGGCCGCGGTGATTTTCCGTTCCAACGCCGCCCGAATTTCGGCTTCCCGGTCCGCCAGCGCTGCCTTCGCCTTGACAACCTTGCGCTCGGTCTTCGCACGCGCCTTCGCAAGCGCCCGCTCGGCTTTCGCCCGGGCGCGTTTTATTTTGTCGTTCGTCTTCCGTGCGTTCGCCATGCCGTCCCTCCTGACGTCAGCGGCCCTGCTGTGCAGGCTGATTTGCGCCCAGTTTAGACCAGGACAGGCGCCGCGCATCGGTCGAAAGAACGAACTATTTTCGCCGTCCAGGTCGCCCGCCGCGCGTCTGGTTTTGAGGGGTGAAACGCGCGTGAGCGGCGGCGGGTGGTTGTCTCGCCAGGTGGCGATCGCTCCGAGGCACCTTGGCGTGCGTGGAAGGAGAGACCAGGGTGTGCCGCATGTTCACAAACTTGTTGAGGCTCGATCGGATGTCCACGGCTGGGCACGGCGGATGTTGCCTGGAATTTGTGCGCGCGTTTCACCGACGTCGAGGGGCTGTCACACGGTGCCGATAGGCTGCGACTCCGTTCGCAAGGAGATCCGGCATGTCAGCCCAGCCCGTTCGTTGGCGCGTCTTGTCGCGCGTCTACGCGATCGTCGGTGTGGCCCTCACGATTCTGACGTGTGCGTCGTCAGGCGCGTCCGCGCAGGAAACCGCGGATTGGCGGCGGGGCGTCGTCGTGGACGAATCAGGCGGGGTCATCGGCGAGGCGCGCGTGACGGTCAGAAGCGCCGGCGGTGCGATCCTTCGCGACGCGATCACGGCGGCGGATGGGACGTTCGCCGTCGGCCCACTGCCACCGGGATCGTACGTGCTCGATGTGAGCGCGCGCAGATTCGCCGGCCGCCGGATCGGCCTGGAGGTTGACCGGACCGGGGTGTCGGCCCTGCGTATCACACTCGGCCTGGCGCCCGTCCCAAGCGAGGTCACCGTGACCGCCGATCGCGGCGTTACTGCCGACATCGATCGGACACCGCCCATCGTTACCGTGCGCGACGCCAACGAATTCCGCAATCGTCCGCTCGCGACGCTGGGTAATGCGCTCGAAGGCGCGGCCGGCGTGATGGTGCAGCAGAGCACGTACGGCCAGGCGTCGCCGTTTCTCCGCGGTCTCACCGGCTACCAGGTCATCAACCTCATCGATGGCGTGCGCCTCAACAACACGACGTTCCGCTCGGGCCCCAACCAATATCTCGCGTTCGTCGACCCCAGTCAGAGTGAGCGCATCGAGGCGATGCTCGGACCCGCGAGCGCGCAATTCGGCAGCGACGCGATGGGCGGTGCCATCCAGGTGCTCACACCTCACGCCGACTTTCAGACGACGCACCGGCTGCGAACCGCGGGCGGCGCCAACCTGTTTGCCGGCAGTGCCGACGAGGCGCGTGGCGCCGACGCGACGATGTTCCTGCAGGGGCGGAACGTCTCGACCTTTGTTCGGCGGGTCATGGCGCGAGTTGGGCGATCTGCGTGCCGGCGAGGGCACCGATTCGCATCATGCGCTGCGGCGATTCTTCGGGCTCGATGACGATCAAATCCAGGAGGTACTCGGCGACCGCCAGCTGGACACCGGTTTCACTCAACACGGTCTGCACGCGAAAGTGGCCGCGCGGCTCCGGTCCGACCACAACCTCACTGCCTGGTATCAACGAAGCGAGCAGCAGCACGTGCGAGGGTACAAGGATCTCTGGGGCGGGCTCGGCCGCTTGCGATCGGACTTCGACCCGCAGGAGCTGCAGCTGTTTTACGGCAGGTACGAACGGCTCGGGCTTGGGCGCCTTGACTGGCTGAGCGGGACGTTCTCCGTCAATGCTCAACGAGACGGGTCCGTCCGGCAGAATCTTCGCCCAACCGACACGATCGTTCGGGACGACGTCGCGGTCGACGCGTTCGGCTACATGTTGCAGGGTGGGGCGCAGATCGGATCGCGCCAGACGCATGGTCTTCGGCGGCGAGGTCTACGACGAGCATGTGGATGCGCTGCGCGACGAGACCAATCCCGTGACCGGTGCGACGGTTCAAAAACGCGCGCTCTACCCCAATGGGTCGCGCTACGTCACCAGCGGCCTGTTCGTACAGGACGAAATCGATCTCCTGCGCGGCGATCGCGGCCGAGCTGTCATCGCTCGTCTCGGCGGCCGTTACACGCACGTTGGTGTTCGCACGGATGCCGATGCCAACATCACTGCCAGCGGCCAGAGCCTCGGAGTCGTGGACTCTGAGGAGAGCTATCACGATTGGACGTTCAACGCCGGGATCACCTGGTCGATCAACCACGTTCTGAGCGTCCAGGGTCTGGTGGGCCGCGGGTTCCGGGCGCCCAATCTCAACGACCTCGGCGCGCTCGGCCTGAACGATCTTGGGTACGAGATCCCCGCCTCTTCCGCGATCGATGCCGGGGGCTTGATCGGGACCAGCGATGGCGAGGGCGCCGCGTCCACGGGCCGTGCAGTCGGCACCCTCTCGTCCGAGCGTCTCCTCAACTACGAGCTGGGCGTCGCGCTCAACTGGGACAAGGTCTACGTGCGCGTCCAGGGTTTCGACGCCGAGTTACGCGATCCGATCGTTCGTCGCTCTTTGGTATTCCCGATCGATGCGCCACCCTCCACGCTGGCCGCCCTCGCGGTCGCGCCCATTCCGCCGACAGCGGCACAACGGGAGCAGGGCGTCGTGAGTGTTGCGACAGCGCTCGATTCCCGAGCGGTCAAGGCGTTCGTGAACGAGGGCCGCGCCCGGTACTACGGACTCGATACAGTGCTCCGCTATCGAGTCTCGACGCGTTGGGCTCTTGACGCGAATTACTCGTACCTCGTCGGCAACGACCTCGACCCGACCCGTCCGGTTCGGCGGCTACCGCCGCCGCAGGGCTTCGTCTCGCTCCGATATCAACCCGGCGGCTTCGTGTCCTGGATCGAAGGCAGCGTCCAGTTTGCCGGCGCCCAGAGTGAGTTGAGCGGCGGCGACATCACCGACGAGCGGATCGGTGCCGCGCGGCGCAGAAGCGACATCGCGGACTTCTTTCGCGGCGGACGGATCAGGCCGTTCCTCGTCCCCGGGCCCGATGGACTCGTCGGCACGACCGACGACGTGTTCCAACCCACCGGGGAAACTCTGCCTCAGATGCTCGATCGAGTCCTTCCCATTGGCGCCACCATCAACGGCGTCACGGTTGTCAACGACGGCACTCGCGTCCCGCTTTACACCCGCACGCCCGGGTTCGCGTCGGTCAACGTGCGCGCAGGTTTGCGCCTTACCGATTATCTGGACGTGACATTGGCGCTCATCAACGCGCTGGATCGCAATTACCGCGTGCACGGTTCCGGCGTCGACGCCCCAGGCCGTAACGTGTTCGCCGCAGTGCGCCTGTCGTACTGACATCGCGGCCAGCGCGACGATGTGGAAGGGCTTCTGATGCGCGTCTCGAGCTCGACCCGGGCACTGGAGCGGGATGCGATCGATCGGCACGCCGATCGCGCCTCGGCGCCGCTCGCCATCGAAGTGCGCGGCATCCGCAAGCGCTACGGTGATCGCGACGTGCTGGCCGATGTGAGCCTGCTGGTACGGCCAGGATGCCTTCATGGACTCCTCGGTCCGAACGGTGCAGGCAAGACCACGCTGATGCGCATCATGCTCGGGTTGATCCAGCCGGACGCGGGCTCGGTCCGCCTGCTCGGCGCGCCCGTCCGCGCCACGACCGATCCGCTCGCCGAGGGTGTCGCCGGCTACGTCGACACGCCCGCCTTCTATCCGTATCTGTCCGGACGGCGGAACCTGTCGCTCCTCGCCCGTCTTGACGATGGCCCCTCGTCGGACCGTCGGGCACGCGTCGAACAGGCGCTCGAGCAGGTGGGTCTGAGCACGCGTGCCGACATCGCGGTCTCGGGGTACTCGGCGGGCATGCGCCAGCGGCTTGGCCTGGCGGCGGCACTGCTGCGGTCGCCGAGAGTGCTGTTGCTCGACGAGCCGACCAGCTCTCTCGATCCAGGTGCCGCGCGCGACGTGCGCGCGCTCGTCAAAGGACTGGCCGAGCGGGGAGCGGCCGTGGTGCTGAGCAGCCATGACATGGCCGAGGTCGAGGAGCTCTGCGACGAGCTGACGGTCATCAATCACGGCCAGGTCGTGTATTCCGGCGGTGTCGAGGAGCTGCGGTTGCGCGCGCCGGCGGCGCTTTACGTGTTGCACACCAGCGACGACCCCGCCGCCCACGACCTGGGCTCGCGCCGGCGCGGCCTCAAGGTGCGGCCCTCGGATGCCGAAGAGGGAGGTCTCGAGCTTGCCGGCGATACCGACGCTCTGGACGCATACACGATTGCGCTTGGGCAGGCAGGGATCGCGCTCCGCTCGCTCGAGCGCCGCACCCGATCGTTGGAATCGCTGTTCCTCGAACTGACGGGTGACCGCGAGCGCGTCGCGTCCGCGGCCTCCGCTGCGGCGGCTCCAGGCGAAGGGGTACCGTCACGGAGCCTCGCATGAGCGCCCGCGGTGTGTTTGCGGTGATGGCTGTCGAGTGCTCGAAGTTGCTGGCGCAGTTCAAGGCCCAGGTGCTGCTGGCGATTTGCGTCATCGCCCCGTTCGCGTTCGCGATCTCGATGCGCGCTCAGAGCAGCCTGCCGACCGACACCTTGTTCGGCCGCGCCGCCAATGAGTCCGGCTTCGCGGTGTCACTGGTCGTGCTTGGATTCGCCGGGCTGTGGGCGTTCCCCGTGCTGACCGGCGTCGTCGGCGGAGATGTGTTCTCGTCAGAGGATCGTTACGGTACCTGGGCGACCGTGCTCACACGGTCGCGGAGCCGCGCGGAGATTTTCGCGGGCAAGACGCTCACCGCCGTCGCCTTCTCGCTACTGGCAATCGCGCTGCTCGGCGCGAGCAGCATCGCCGCGGGTGTGCTGGTGATCGGCTACACGCCCCTCGTCGACCTGTCGGGCATCCTGCTCCAGCCCGACCAGGCATTGCCTCGCGTGGCGCTCGCGTGGACATCCGTTCTTCCGCCTGCGCTTGGATTCACGGCGCTGGGGATCCTGCTGTCGGTCGCGACGCGGAGCAGTGCCGCCGGCATCGGCCTTCCCGTGGTCATCGGTCTGCTGATGCAGTTGGTGGCCTTCGTCGACGGCCCGGAAGAAGGGCGGCGCCTGCTCCTCACCTATGCGTTCGGCGGCTGGCACGGTCTCCTGTTCCAGCCGGCCTTTCACGGCCCGTTGATCCATGGCACGGCGGTCAGCGTCATCTATCTCATCGGCTGCCTGATGATCGCCTACCGTCTCCTGCAGAGACGAGAGATTGGACGGTAGACGATGGATTGCACAGGAGCGAAACGCCTGATCGTGCGCGCAGTCCCGGCCGTCGCGGCTGCGCTGGCCGTCGGCGGCTGCAGCAGCTATTCGCCCATCACTCCGGCCCGGATCGAAAAGGCCATCGCCTCGACGTTTTCCAATCTCGTCGAGACGCAGGTGTCGTGGGTGGGGCTTCCGCGCATGACGGCGAGCGAGGTGGCGGCGTCTGCACACTGTCTCAAGCTGCCCACCGGCGGCCTGGGCGCCGGCGAGTGGGTGTGCACCGTTATCTGGATGGGTCCGCAAGGGCAGTCGGTGCGCGACGCCTACGATTTGTTCGTCAACACTGATGGCTGCTACATGGCATCGCTCGCTGGCGAGAGCCTGGGCGGCCCCATTCTGAAGACCAAGGACGGCAAGAACGTCAGGAACCTGCTCTACGCGTTCGACGGCTGCTTCGATACGACGACCTGATCGCATAAGCGCACGCGAGACGCGCATCGCCGCGTTCCTCTCCCACTTTGCAGAAACGTTACGCAAACGATGCGCGACCGATCGGCGCGTTGTCATATCGCGCTGGTAGGCTGCGTCTCCTTGATCGCGCCGCGTTCAAGCGTGAGACGCGGCATGAGCGCGAGCGACTGGAGGGTGAACACGATGACGAAACGATTCTTATTTCGCCTGGCGCTGCTGACCGTGCTGGGCTCGGCGAGCGTGCTCGCATTCTCGGTGCCGTCGTCATTCCGCGAGATTCAGGGACACGGCGCCGATCACGGCAACGATCGCCAGCGGCACGACGACGACCGCGGAGACAATGGCAATCACAACGGCTGGTTCCGCGGGGCCGCGCGTGTGCCCAGCGGCCAGTACATCACGCCGACGGCGATCGACGACGCGGTGCAGACGCATCTGAACCCGCAACTGCCGGCGTACCCGGATTTCGTCGCCGGCATGGCGGTGCGCTCGCGTCTCAGTCCGGACGGCAAGACGCTCGCGATCCTCACCGCCGGCCAGAACTCTCTCTACAAGCCGGATGGCACGGTCGATGTCGCGAACTCGACGCAGTACATCTTCCTCTACAACGTGAGCCGGCGGTCCCATCCGTCGCTGAAGCAGGTCATCAAGCAGGTGAACTCGCACGTCGGCCTCGCGTTCTCTCCCGACGGCAACACGCTCTACGCCGCCGGCGGCAACGACGATGCGGTGTACGTGTACACGAAGAGCGGCGACAGCTTCACTCCCGCGCCGCCGATTGCCCTCGGACACTATCCGCCGGGCTCGACCGGCAACGCGCGGAACCGCGGCGTGGGGATCAGCGTGCAGCCCAACGCCAGCGGTCTCGACGTCTCCGCCGACGGCCGCACGCTGGTCGTCGCCAACAACTACAACGATTCGATCAGCGTGATCGACACCGCGACGCGCACGGTTCGTTACGAGCACGACCTGCGGCCGTACTTCGCGAACAACGAAGGGCAGCAGGGCGGCTCGGCGGCACGTTCCCGTTTGGCGTCGCGATCAAGGGGAACGACACGGCCTACGTCTCATCGGATCGCGATCGCCAGGTCGTGGTCGTCGACGTGTCGTCGCCGACCGCAGGGCGCCTGATCAGACGCATTCAGCTCGACGGCAACGCGCTCGGGATGACGCTCGACGAGTCGCAGGCCAGGCTCTACGTGGCGCAGGACAATGCCGACCAGGTCGCGGTGATCAACACCCACACCAACCGGGTGGTGGCGAAGATCGATGCGCGCGCGCCGGACGGCATGCTGCCGCGCGCACCGCAAGTACACGGGCGCGTCGACCTCGGCGGTGACGATCTCGCCCGACGGCGACACGCTCTATGCCGTCAACAGCGGCTCGAACTCGATCGCGGTCATCCCGCTGAGAGGCCGGAACGCCTACGAGGTGAGCGGCCTGATTCCCACCGCCTTCGAGCCGCACGACATCACGTTCAGCCGCGGATGGCTCGTGGATGTACATCATCAACGGCAAGAGCGTCACCGGGCCGAATCCGGGTCACCTGGCGAGCGCCACGGACGCAGATCACCCACATCCAGTATCCCGGCGGCAATGCGGCGGCGGACGCGGCCTCGCGCGCGTCGAACCAGTACCAGTTCCAGCTGGAGCGCGCATCGCTCGTCAGCGCTCCGCGTTCCGGACCGGCACGATCTCGACAAGCTCACCGAGCAGGTCGCGCGCAACAACTTCTACACGACCGAGACCAGCGAGCGCGACGAGCGCGTCATGCGCTTCCTCAACAAGAACATCAAGCACGTCATCTACGTCGTGAAGGAGAACCGGACGTTCGACCAGATGCTCGGCGACCTGACCAACGGCGCAAAAGTCGACCCGAGCCTGGTCCAGTTCGGCGAGGCCCTCACGCCGAACTACCACAAGCTCGCCACGGAGTTCGTGACGCTCGACAACTTCATGAACCCCGGCGACGGCAGCATGGACGGCTGGTCGTGGACGATGCAAGGGCGCGTGACGAAGACGGAGACGATCACGCAGCAGATCAACTATGCCGCCGTGAACCGCGGTCTCTCCTATGAGTCGGAGGGCTCCAATCGCGGCGCGCCGGTCAACTGGACCACCGTGGCCGAGCGCGACGCGGCCCAGGGCCTTGCGGGCACGACCAACTACAGCACGCGCTCGGCGACCCTGCCTGGCGGCACGGCGAACCTGTTGACCGGAGCGCGCAACCACGCGTCGACCGACGCGCCGTTCGGCATGGAGGACGGATACATCTTCAACGCGGTGCTGAACGCCGGCAAGACCGTCCGCAACTACGGCTTCCTCGTCAACAACATCGGCAGTCGCGGCACGATCGCGGCGCCCGTGAGGGATCCGTTCCAGGCCGGGATCATCCAGGTGGCGCCGCTCGATCCGGCGCTGGCGCCCTTCACCGACGTCTACTTCCGCGGCTACGACCAGGTCTACCCGGACCTGTGGCGCTACAACGAGTGGAAGCGTGAGTTCGATCAGTTCGTCGCCAGCGGGAAGCTGCCCAACCTGTCGCTGGTGCGCATCAGCCACGACCACATGGGCAGCTTCGGCACCGCGCTCGGCGGCGTGAACACGCCGGAAACGCAGCAGGCCGACTGCGACCTCGCGCTTGGTCTGATGATCGAGGCGGTGGCGAACAGCCCGTTCGCCGAGAACACGCTGATCGTCGCGATCGAAGACGACGTGCAGGATGGCCCGGACCACGTGGACTCGCATCGCGGGACGATCTTCTTCGCCGGTCCGTACGTGAAGCAGGGCGGAGTGGTCGTGAACACCCGCTACAGCCAGGTCAACCTGCTTCGCACCATCGAGGACATCCTCGGCACGGAGCACATCAACCTGAACACCGCGTTCGCGCGGCCGATGGCCGACGTCTTCGATATCCGGTCGTCCGGAGAGTGGACCTACCTCGCCGAAGCCTCGACGGTGCTCGCGACGACCAGTGTGGCCAACCAGACCAATCCCGGTGTGCGCTATGCCAAAGGTCCGATGATCAAGCCGAAGCACGACGCGGCCTACTGGGACAGGGTCACCACCGAGTTCGACTTCTCCGAAGCCGATCAGGTGCCGGTGGCCCAGTTCAATCGCCTGCTGTGGGCCGGCCTCAAGGGCGACACGCCGTATCCGGCGCTGCGTGGACGCCTGAGGAACGATCTGCCGCCGCATCTCGCCTGGATTCAGTGGCGGTAATCGGCGCGTAAGCGGGGCGGCACGCTGTCATCTGGCGGGTCAGGCCAAGGGCGGACGGTCGAATCCGTCCGCTCTTGGCATCGTATCAGCTGATCCGACAGCCGATGCCGATCGTCGATCGGCAGTTCGAGATCGAGTTCCTCGATGCCGGCGTGGAGACGCTCGCCTTCACGTTCGGCTGACGCGTCGCCAGGTCAGTCGCAGCTCATCGGCATCGAGTTGGAGCAGGTCGCGAAGCTACTTGAGCGGCACGAAGGCCAGGCCGTTGTTCGGATTCATCGGAATCACCAGCTGATTTGCGCCGGCGTCGTAACACATCGAGGCGGCGCTCGGAATGTTCTGAGCGATGAGCTCCGCCGGCTGTCCCGGGCGCATCCGAGAGACGCCACCGTTCTGCACGCTGCTCACGTACTTCGTCCCGTCAGGCATGATCACGAGGCCATCGCTGCCGGTCTGCGCCGCGCGCTCGGTCGTGAGCAGCTTGCCTTCTCTCGAGAACGTCAGGATCTCGTCGGTGCCCATGTTGGCCACCACGACGTTGCCTTTGGGGTCGAGCGCGACACCGTTGGGCTGCCGCAGCGGCGCACCCTGAACGAAGATGGAGGCCACGCCCTCGGGCGTAATCTTCCAGACTTGCCAGGTCGACGCATCGGGAGTCTGCCCGCCGACGCCCGTCTGCGTCGCGTAAATGGTCCCGTCGTCCGCGACTTCGATATCGTTGAACCACGGAGACTTGTCGACTCGAACCTCGCCAGCGGGCAGGCCGGTCTTCAGATTGAAACGACGCACCACAGCCACACTCGGGTCATTCGGGCCCGTACCGCCATCGCGATCCGCCAGGTACAGCACACCGTTCGCGATGTCGCTGCCGTACGGCTCGTTGAGGACGAGGGGTGGCGTCAGCGAGGCGCGGCCGCCGGGATTCTGTACGCCAATCCATCGCGCGGTGTGGACCGAGCCGTCATGGTTGATGAACGAGACCCAGGAGTCGTTCGTCTGGACGTTCTGGGTGACGCCCCGGTTCGGCACCACGATGACGCCTCGCTCCGGATCGTACCGAGCAGCTCTCCGCCGAGAAGATGGCGCCGTAGATCTTGACGTTCGACGAGATCGGGTTGAACCCGCCGCTCGGGGCCGGGGTCACGGGCATACCCACGGGATTGCCGACGGCGAAGGGCTGCGGGCCTTGCGGCTGCGGCTGCGCGAGGAGCGCTCCGACGCCGAGTCCCGTCACCATCGCCGCGCTCCCGGCCAGCAGTGTCATTCGTGTCATCGGCTTGTCTCCTCTTTCCATCACCAAGTGTCTCCACCTGCGATACCCGGCACATGTTAACGCAAGGATCTTCGCCCTGCATCCGCTTGCTCCCGCCGAGGCCGCCCGGCATAATCGGGGTTCCGCCTGCTGCGTCCGCGGCCCGCGCAGGGCCTGCTCTGGTCGTATAAGGGGCGTATAAGGATCGAAGAAGGAGTGCTATGTCAGACATCCGCGCGCGCCGCTTACCCGCCGTCACTCTGTCGCGCTGCAGACGTGCATGGCTTTGCGGGTTGTTGATCCTCGCGACACCGCCGGTCTCGCTCCCTGCGACGCCCGGTCGACAGCAGAAGGCGATCGTGATTGACGACTTCGAATCCGGTACGCTGGCCGGCTGGAAGATCGACCGCAGCGGTGCCGGAGGCTGGTACGCTTATACGAGCGGCAAGACTCCGCCGAACCCCTCCGAGAGCGACCCCAACATCCCGTTCGCGGTCCCGGACGCGCCTCAAGGCAAGTTTGCCGCAGTGACCGACATGAACGGTCCGGGACGACGCATTCTCTATCGCGATGTCAAGCTGGATGGCCGCTACACGCTGCGCCTGACTGTCTTTTACGTCAATGCCGGCCCGCTCGGCAGCCCCAACACCCTGGACTACGAGAGCGCCGACGAGAATCAGCAGTTCCGCATCGACATCGTCGCGCCGTCCGCGCCGGTTGATTCTCTGGCGGCCGCGCATGTGCTGGCGAACGTCTTCCGAACCGCCCCCGGCGATGCAGACCGCCGGGAGCCGTCCGCCGTGACGGTCGATCTCTCGAAGTGGGAGGGACAGACCGTGCGGCTTCGCCTCGCAAGTGTGGACAATCGCGGTCCGTTGCGGGCGGGCGTGGACGACATCCGCCTCGAAGCGGCTGGAAAATAGAGCGCTGCGCCTTCTTGCGTGGGTCGCTCCGCCTGTCGCGGAAACACACGAGCCTGAGAAGTGTCAGCCGCGAATGGGCTGAGCTAGGTCTTGTCGATGGCTATGGTAGGCTCGTTACGCTTGCATGGCTCACCTGCCTGCGAGCAGCCGCGCTGAGCCTCAGGCAGTCAATCCCACAGGAGGTGTCTCGATGACACAACGAAGCCTTCACCGAGCCGTCATGGTTGCGGCAGGGGTACTCGTCTTCGCCTTCTTGTCCGCGCGACTCCCGGCGCAGACCCTCTATGGAACGCTGGTCGGCAACATCACCGACCCAAGCGGTTTGCCGGTGGTCGGAGCCACGGTCCGCGCCGAGCAGTCCGGCACCGGCCTGGCGCGCGAGACCAAAACGAACGAGCGTGGAGGCTTCCAGTTTTCGGACTTGCAGTCGGGGTCCTACAGTTTGACGGTTCGCGCCGATTCGTTTTCGCCGTACACGACCACGGGCATGCAGATCTCGGCGAACGCCGTGACCCGCGCTGACGCGCAACTGGCGCTGGCGGGCGTCGCGGAGGCGGTCACCGTTGCCGCCTCGACGGTGACCCTTCAAACCGATCGCGCGGAGGTTCGCAGCGAGATCGAAACGAAGCAGGTCAACTCTCTGCCTGTGTCCGGCGTACGGAACTACACGGCCCTGCTGGCGCTCGTGCCCGGCGTTTCGCCGCCCGCGCCCGCCCATTCGCTGGCCGCCAATCCGCAGGAGTCGCTGGCGGCTTCCGTCGGCGGGCAGAGCGACGAGAGAAACGATACCCGGATCGACGGCGCCGGCAACACGTTCGTCTGGCTGCCGCGCCTCGTCGCCTACAGCCCGCCGCTCGAAACGATCGAGGCGGTCAACGTCGTGACCAACAGCATGGACGCCGAGACAGGCATGGCCGGAGGCGCGGCCGTCAACGTGCTCACGAAATCCGGCACCAACAACTTCAACGGGACGCTCTTCGAATACAACAGTAACGGCGCCCTCAAAGCGCGGAACGTGTTCTATACCGATCCCAAGAAGCCCGAGTTCAATCAGAACCAGTGGGGAGGTACGCTTGGCGGGCCGATACTGAAAAACAAGCTGTTTTTCTTCGGCAGCCACGAGCGGACCAATCGCAGCATCAATGTCTCGAGGTTCTTCACGGTGCCGACCGTCGAGGCGCGGCGAGGCGATTTCAGCAGCTACGGCACGACCATCTACGATCCGCTCACCGGCAATGCGAACGGGTCCGGCCGCACCGCCTTCGCCAACAACGTCATTCCGGCGGACCGGATGAGCAGGGTCGCTCGGCAGATCATCGAGTGGTTGCCCCTGCCGACCAACTCGGCGATCAGCTCGAACTACTTTGCGTCAGGCGTGGCAGACTTCGATCGCCACTCGACGGATGTAAAGGTGAACTGGAACCCCTCGGGAAGATTCACCATGTTCGGGCGCGCCAGCATTCTGAAGTTTTCCGGGTGGACGCCGGTTCCGTTCGGCCGTGCCTCGGGCGGAGCCATACCGCCGGACCTGACGGAAGGCCCGGTGGACGGCCTGAACAAGAGCGTCTCCGTCGGCATCACGTACACGATCACCCCGACGCTGTTGCTGGATGGCACCGTCGGCTTCAACTATGTCACGCCCGAGGCGCTCCATGCCCTGTGGGGGGAGAACATCGGACTGGACGACTTGCAGCTTCCGGGCACCAACGATCCGAACGACATCACCTACAGCGGCATGCCGCAGTTCAGGGTCGGGGGGTATTCGACCTTTGGCAACCCGGGGAGCGCCAGGCCGCAAACGTGGCACGACAACCAGCGCCGCTACAACGCGAATCTGACGTGGATCAAGGGAACGCATGGGTTCCGGTTCGGGTTCGATCTCTCGCACGAGCACATGAACCACTGGCAGATAGAAGCCGGCGGCGGGCCGCGCGGCGACTTCGCCTACAGCGCGGGGACGACGGGAATCCTCAACGGTCCGACGACGAATCAGCACAATGCGTTCGCGGCGTTCCTCCTGGGGTTGCCCTCGTCCGTTGGCAAAGCGGTCGCTCCCGAATTGCCGCTGACGACGCGCGCGTGGAGGCAGGGGTTCTATGCGCGCGACCAGTGGCAGGCGACGCCTGACCTGACGCTCACACTGGGCGTGCGCGCCGAGTACTACCCGGTTGTCACCCGGAAGAACACCGGGATCGCACTGTACGACGTCACGACCAACACGGTGCGGATCGGCGGCGTTGGCGCGGTTCCTACCGACGTCGGCACCTCGGAACGTGTGCACTTCGCGCCACGGCTTGGCGCCGCGTACCGAATCGGCGACAAGTGGGTCGTTCGCGGCGGCTTCGGGGTCAGCACCGATCCGTTCTCCCTCGCGCGGCTGTTCCGCACGAACTATCCCGCGATTGTGGCGATGGACATCGTGGCGCCGAACTCGTTCCGGTTCGTCGGGAAAACCGAGGATGGCATCCCGCCCGTTCCGATTCCGGATCCCGGCAACGGGATCATCGCGATTCCCGGCAATGTGACGGCGACCGCCATGGAGGGGGAATTCGACCGCGGATATACACAGAGCTACAACGTGACCGTCCAGCGTGAGCTGCAATTGGGGGTTCGTCGGACAGGCCGGCTACGTCGGATCGCGAACCGTCCGTCCGCTGCTGACGATGGAACTCAATTACGCGCTGCCTGGCGGCGGCAACGCCGGCAGAATCCTCAATCAGCAGTACGGCCGCACCGCGAGCACGACACTGCAACTTCCGTATGCCGATGGGACCGGGCGATACGATTCGTTGCAGGCGACCCTGAACCGCCGGTTCGGCGGCGGCTTCTCGCTTCAGACCAGCTACACGTTCTCGAAATCGATGTCCTGGGGCACGTCGTGGATGGATCCCTCTCAGTTTCACCGGAATCGCGCGCTCAGCTCGTTCGACCGTCCGCACAATCTGGTGGTCGGGTGGGTGGCGGACCTGCCGTTCGGCGAGGGGAAGCCTTTCGCCACCGAAGGCCTCGCCAGAATATTGTTCGGCGGCTGGCAACTGAACGGCATTTTCAGCAAGTACAGTGGCACGCCGTTTACCGTGACGGCTTCGGGCACATCGCTCAATGCCGTGGCCAACCATGCAGACAGCGGATCAAGTGAAAGACAAGGTGACGATTCTCGGTGGGACAGGGCCGGGACAGCCGTATTTCGATCCGCTGGCTTTTCGCTCTGTTACAGACGTGCGCTACGGCAATAGTGGACTGAACCTCCTGCGAGGCCCGGGGTTCACGAACCTGGACCTGGGGCTGTTCCGCGAGTTCCGGGTTCGTGGCCTGCAGATTCAGTTCCGGGCCGAGGCGTTCAACGCGACGAATACGCCGCATTTCAACAATCCCGGCTCCAACGTCTCCGCCATGCGCCTGAATGCCGACGGCACCGTGAATACGCTGGGAGGGTATACCGAGATCACCAGCGCCCGGCCGGACGAGCGGCAGGTGCGACTCGGCCTCAGGATCGCGTTTTAAGCTGACGACGGGAACATCCGCACATCGGGCGCGGCCCCTAGCCGTCTTGACCACCGAAAACTCGTGAACTTGAGTCAAGTTTTCGGCGGTCAAGCGGCGAAACATCAAGCAATGCCACCTAGCGAGGCGGAGCCTCCAGTGGTCTGAGGCGGAGCCTCGCTCGAAATTTGGGGCCGCCCCCGGGCGCACCTGTCGCCGCGACGATCGTTGCGTCAGCCGCTATTGCGGTCGCGCCGCGAGGTACGTGCTCAACAGGCCAACGTTCTCGGCGAACGTGCGCGATCGCACAATGCGCTGCCGGGGAACCTCGGGGCCGGCGAACACTTCCAGGGTGTCGTTCTCCTTCACCGTCAGCGGTTTTCCGCCCAGCATCACCACGAGCTCGCGGCCGGCGAAGATCGACACGAGTCGATTCGACTTCCCGATGGCCCCCTCTTCGACCCACGCGCCGCGGGCATCCAGAGCGTCGATGGCTGCGCCAACGCGCGCTGCGAGCGCACCGCGATCGCCGGCGGCGACAGTGCCGCCAGCGGGCGCCTCGGCCCACGGGGAGAGCCCCCGAAGCCGGTCGGGCCTCTTCAGTGACGTGGTGTCGCTCTTCTGGATGGCGGCGAACTCGCGCTCGATCGCGCCGAACCCCGATCCGGACGTGAGCACGGCGTAGTGCGTGATCACGGATGCGTCGCTGTAGCTCACCTCATAGCCGTCGACATTCGTCGCGCCTTGTCCGGCCGCGGTGACGCGCGTCCCCTTCGTGATGTAGAGCGGCCGGTTGGTGTGCAGCTCATAGAAGCGCGCCACGCACGGCGCGTTCGCCGGACACGCGCGCCGGCGGATCTCCGATGGACTGACGGCGTCCGGCAGCATCGACCGCTTGTAGTAGGCGAGCGCTCGCGGGATCGGCTCGAGATACTTCCGGTTCCCGGTTTCGCGATAGAGCAGCAGCAGCGCCCGCAGCGCGCTCTGCGATTCACCACCGGTGATCGCCGGCGGCTCGAACTGGCGCGCCCACGCGGGATGCATGTCCCGATCGTACTGTTGCGCCCACCCCGGCTGCGGCTCCGGCATCTGCGCCAGCAGGATGAACTCGCCGCCCTGCTCCGCCGCCGCGCGATAGCGCGGCTCGTCGTAGATTCGCGCGGCCTCGAGCATCGCATCCATGGCATCGACGATGGAGTTGTCGTTGAAGGTGTAGTGGGTGTAGTAGCTCGCGCCCGGCCATTTCCGCTCCCACGACGCCGGGTAGCTGGCTTTCCTGACCGGGAAGTCCGATGGCGCCGGAAACTGCGAATACCGCTGCGGCCAGGCGCCATTCGGGTACTGCGCCTTGACGAGACTGTCGAGCGCGAAGCGCGCGGCCTCGTGAATCGACGCATCCTTGAAGCCGAGCTCGCGATCGACGCGCATCAGCACACGCACCGCCGCCTGCGTGACGTTGTCGTCGAGCGTCGTCGGCCGCTCGGGACTCGTGGTCTCACGCTTCCCGCAGCCGCCGTCGGCCCGATACGGAAACTGCGCCCGCTTCGACGGATCGAACTCGATGTAGTAGTCCCAGCCGCCGCTGCAGTACTGCCCTTTGACGAGGGCGCGCGCGACGTCACGCGCGGCATCGAGATAGTAGGCGTCGGCGGTCGCCGCGTACGCCTCGAGGTAGGCCAGGCCGACAATCGGCGTCCCCTCGCGCTGGATCTCCACGCGCGTCGGTCCCTCGCTCATCTCCGAACGGCCGTAGCTGAGATCTTCGGCGTACGCGAAGTGATACCCGCCTTCTGTCGCGACTTTGGTCCGGTAGAACTCCACCGCCTTTCGCAGTGCCGCGCGCGCCCGCTCGCGGAGCGCCGGGTCGGCATCCTGGCTGGCCACACCCCGGTCGAACGAGGTCGAGAAAACGCCGATGACGATCGCCATGGAGAAGAGGGTGGTCTTGCGCATGTCGCACAGTTTACGTGAACACAGCGCGAGAGGAGAACCGACGAGAGCTAGCGGGACGAGCCGGCGCTGGACAGTCCGGGGCGGGCGCCGCGGGGCGCGACGAACCGGAAGTCTGCCTCGCTGAACGTCGGCTGGGCCGAGAGGACGTCGTACCGCCCCTGCATGTCGAAGGTAGAGTCACGCCCCGTTTCGGGATGCTTTCCGCGTGCGCTCATGGCAAGTCCGCGGAGGAGGTACGACTCGGCGTCGAGGAGGAACCGCTGCTCGAGCGTGAACGTAAACGCGTCAGTAATCGCCCTCGTGATCCGCACCACGTTGACCGCCGCACCGCCAAGCTTCTCGGGACCCGTCATCGTCAGGAGGCCGCCTGATTCGGTGGCGAGCTCTTCCATCGATGGCGCCTGATCGTCGGTCAACAGGTCCCACTCGGCGATGCTCTCTGATTCCCATGTGCCATCAACGGAGAAGCCGAGGGCGTTCGGCAGCCGTCGCGCGATACCCGCCAATGTCGCAGGCGCTTCGGTCTGCAGGTACGAATTGGTCCAGCTTTGCCAGTAGCTCAGCGTGGTGCCGTCAGAGACGATCAGATAGCTCGATTGCTTGCCGAAATGCTTCGAGGAAGACGACAGAAAGAGCTTGTTCGGCCGCTGCATCCTCAGCTCGAGCGTGTTCGGCCCCGGCACAGGAAAATCCTCCTCCGACATGTCGCCCGAATATTTGGCCGACCACCGCACCTTGATGTGCAGCGCGGGAAGCGTCTGGTAGGCGGTAGCCATCCTTGCCAGTGCGTTCTCGGCTGCCGGGTCGGTGGCGGGCTGTTGCGCGTGCAGTAAAACGGTCCCCCCGGCAAGCACAGCGATCGTCGCAATCCGCATGACAGCCACGCTTCCTCCTCGTTGCGCCTCCACCGGTTTCACGAGTGGATGATGCCCGATCCTGCAGACCGAAGTCGTGAGGAAAGGCTGAAAATTCCGTGAAGCTGCGGTTCGTGCGGTTCGTTTGCGGCGGTGGTTCGGCGCTAAGCGGCTGTTCAGACAACGAGATCGCGCGAGTTCGCCAAGGAACTCACGCGAGTCCGAGAATGGCGTTGGTTCTCGGACTTCCCCTCAGACCCTCGCTTGCGGCCACCGGCGCTTTCCGGCGATGGCGACGAACCCCACACAACTTGTTCCGGAACAGGCGAGGTTCTTGCGCCGAACGTGAGCTGCAGTTGACCTTGCCCGCCCACGTTCGCGTTTTCACCGACGGCGGAAGTTGGCAGACGCTCAGCTCGTCGGGATCGAGCGGCAGCACGTATCAGCAGGAGTGCCGGCACTGTCGAACGCGTGCGCCGACCGAATCGGGATCAAGACCTGGCCGGGCGACGTGCGGCCGCTCTCGAAAATGACGGCTTGTCCCTACGAGAGATTGCTCGTCTGGAGCGAGGCGTTTGCCCCGACGGACTCCGAAGCGGTCGCGAGTCCCGACAAGACGATCGCGCCGCCGAGCGCAAACACGCTGAGCAGCCTCAGGTTTGATCGTGGAAAGCGAAGGACGTTGGCCACAGATTCCGCGAGCGAGTAGTCCGGACTGTCTATGAGCCACCCGCCGATGACGACGACAACAAACGCGGGAACGCTGAGCGCAGCTCCCAGCAGGATGGCCGTGGGGCGTCCGGGAGACCAACGCAATCGCTTCAGCATCACCGCGACGGGAACGATCATCCCAGCCAGCGCCCCGAGATAGTAGGGCGCGGTAACGATCGACACGAAAATCGCGGTTCCGAGAGCACCGCCAAACTCGTTCCCGGTGCGGACTCCGAGCGCCACCGCAGCGCCCGCGGAAATCGTCACGAGCGCGTCCATCACAAGAAAAGCAACGAGCGCGCGAAGCCAGATGCGCTTCATATCCCCGCTCCTCGAACCTGAACCGTTGAACCCCTTGTTCAGGGCATCACCGTATAGACAAGTCATCTTATATCCAGGCTGCTTACAGGCCGCGCGAAGCGCCCCTACTCCTGGCGCAGTGTGGCGATCGGATCGATTCGAGATGCACGAAGCGCGGGGACGGCGGCCGCGAGGATGCCGACGGCGAGCAGCACCGAGATCGTCGGCAGGAAGACCATCGGATCGGCGGCGGTGACCTTGGCGACGAAGGTCGCGCGCATCGCGAACGCCATCGGCACAGCCAGGGCCAGCCCGCACGCCATGCCCGCCAGCACGAGCGTCAGCGCCTGGCGTATCACCAGAGTGACGATGCGAGAGGGCGGAGCGCCGATCGCCAGGCGCACGCCGATCTCGCGCCGGCGGAGCGCGACGATGTAGGACAGCACCGCATACAGTCCGGTCGCGGACAGGACCAGGGCCACGGTGCCGGCCGCGCCGATGACGTAGAGCGCGCCGGCCATCTCCCGCGCCTCGTCTTGAAATCCCATGTCGCCCCGGCGGATCGACGTCCAGGTGATCCGCGGATCGATCCGGTTGACGAGCGTTTGGAGATCGGCGCGCAGCGCCTCGGGATCGGCGGCGCGCACGCGCAGGGTGAACTCGCCGCTCAGCTCCCTGGGAAGGGGCACGTAGATCACCGGGTCTGGCCGCGCGACAGTCGGACGAAGCGGGTTGTCCGCGACGACGCCAACGATGCGAACGTCGCGAACCTCGCGCGCGGCGCCCGATGCAGGGACAACGCGAAGCACCATGCCGAGCGGCGAGGCGCCGGGCGCGATCGTCTCGGCGGCCCCCGCGCTCAGCAGGGCGGTCGTGTGGTCGTCGGCATCGGTCAGGCGCCGGCCGGTGAGAAGCCTGATCTCCATGACGTCGAGCCAGGCGGCGGTCATGCCGACGAGCGACGCAAAACGGTCGGCGGTCTGCGGCGCGCCGCGCAAGCCGAACCGCACGCCGTCCTCGATCGAGAGCGCAACGTGTGTCACGCGTCCGTCCGCGGCCGCGCCCGCCGCGAGGGTGTCCGCGAACCGCCGCGCCTCGAGCGGGGTCATCCGGAGCTCGGACGGATCGAAGCTGGCGGCCATCTGCCGGCGAAGGGCACTCGGAGCGTCGTTGACCATCGCCTGCACGGTTCTGGCGAAGAGCCCCGCGAGCACCATCAGGCCGAGAGACAGCGCGACCTGTCCGACGATCAGCGCGCTTCGAAGTCGCGAGTGGCGCAGGCCGCCGCCCTGTGAGCCCTGTTTGAGCTCGCCGGCCGCCGTGCGCCGGAGCACGAGCCACGCGGGCATGAGCCCGGTCGCCAGGGAGACCCCGAGCGCGAGCGAGACCGCGAAGAGCAGCACGCGCCAGTCGATGCTCACGAACACCGGCACCATGGGCTGCACCCATCCGAGAGCCAGGAGGATGAGCCCGATCGAGAGAGCGACGGCGATCACCGCGCGCGCGAGCGTCTCGAGGGTGAGCAATCGCACGAGTTGCGCGCGGGTCGCTCCGAGCGCCAGCCGGACGGCGAGCTCGCGCGACTGCTCCGCGACGCGGGCCAGGTGCAGGTTGGCCACGTTCGCGCAGCCGATCGCGAGCACGATGAGGGGCAGCGCCAGTAGCGCGATCACGATCGCGAAGATCCCGATCGGGGTGTCATTCGGAGGCGAACCGGGAGTGCGGAGGCGCGGCGCGGCGTTGGCGCGCGTGGCGGGCTGCGACGCGGCGATGCGTGCGGCCGAAACGGTCAGCTGGCGCTCGACATCCGCAATCGTGAGGCCGGCTTTCACGCGTCCGACGACGGAGAGCCAGCCGGTGTCGAGCGATGGGCGGCTCGGCCACTGTGGCGCGAGGGCCAGGGGGATCCACGCCTGCACGCCGTTCGAGTCATCCTGGCCGAAATCGAGCGTCTCCATCCCGTGGAAGCGCGGCGGCGCCACGCCGATGACGGTGAACGACGTGCCGCCGAACAGCACCGGCCGGCCGATGGCGTCGTCCCGGCCGTCGAGATGAGTGCGCCAGAAGTATTCCGTGACGACCGCCACCGGCGCTGCGCCGGGGCGGTCGTCCTCAGCGCTGAGGAGTCGCCCGCGCAGCGGCGTCGTGCGAAGCGTCCTGAAGAAATCGCCGGAGACGAAGGCGCCGCTGATCGCGACGGGGCCATGGCTGCCCGCCGCCGTCATCCGCAGGTCGCCTTCCGCGCCGATCCCGTCGAGCGCCGAGTCCGCCGGTAGCTCCCGCATGATCGCGAAGTCGTTGAACGACAGCGGCGCCGTGACGATACGCCGGCCGCCGGACTCGCTCCCCGTGGGGCTGTCGTAGCGCAGCGAGACTCGAGCGAGCGAGCGACGGCCGGCAATGCCGGGCATGTCTCCGTAGAAGAGCGATGTGATGACCGAGAACATCCCCACAGAGGCGACCAGGCCGATGACCAGGCAGGCGATCACGGCGAGGGTGTGCCCGGGCCTGCGCAGCAACTGCCGCGCGACGTACTTCAGATCCATGGCGACTGTACCCGGCAGCCGCGTGGCGGCCGCGAATTCGCGTCGATCGATGCGTTTCTGGAAGGACGCAAGGCGTTCCACAATCCAATACGCTCGTGCGCACGAAAAGTTAACGCCCTAGGCTGACTACGGGTTCACGGACGGTGCTCGTTCGTCCTCGTATGCTCGCGCAGCATGCGGTCGAAGAGGAACGGGCCGCCCGGAAGAACAGCTGCCACCAGCCCGATTGCGGCGACTGAAACCGGGAGCGGAACCCGGCGGATGGCGATCAGCAGCATCAGCGCCAGTGCCGTAAAAAGGGCGCCGTGAATCGTTCCGGCGATCGTGACCGCCAGCGGCATGCCGGCCCCGTACTTGAGAGGCATCGCGATACCGAACAGGATCAGCGTCGAGACGCCCTCGACCAGCGAGAGCCGCCGCAGTGTCGGAGTGAAGCGCATGCGTGATCATACGCGGACAGATCTTCATCTGCCATCGCGCCGACCGTTGCCGGTTAGCGAATCCGGCTCAACGACCATCTCACGGTTCCCGACGCGCAGGTGACGACGGAGCCGGCGGAGTCGCCGACGACAACGCTGCCCGATACGGTGCCAGTGACCACGGCGATGTTGCTGACACCCTCGACTTGAAGGTCAGCCGCCGGACCCGTTCCCGAGAACGTCGCACGTGCATCGGCCAACCGGCCCTCTGAGGAAATCGCGTGCCGGGTGTTGATCGCCACGCCTCGAATGGAACCCGATACGGGATCGCCGGCCTGACGCCCGCCCGAGCCGTGGCCAAGCCGGATCTCGAACGTACCGTCGGCGGCGGTTCTCGGTCGAACACGCGAGACCGCGCCATCCGCGTCCACGGTAGCGTCGTTCACCATTACTCCATACCCGCCTGGCCCTGCACCGGGACAGGCCGGCACGAGCCGGTCATTGACGAAGGTGCCGTCGGGCGCGAACACACTGAACGTGTAGGCCCCAGCCACGAGGGGTGGAGGCTGCGAAGGCGCCGCCGGTGACGAGCCGCAACCCATGCAGCACGTTGTGACAGCCGCGGCAACGTAGCGCTGACGGAGAGTCATGACACACCACCTCTCTACCGGCCTGACTATGCTTGAAGTAGACCGTTTGACGTCAGCGGCAGCCAATCGAGACTTCCGTCCGTAGGTGACAGGCGCACCAGCGAACCATCACCACGCCAAGTATCTCATCGCTTTCATTGCTGAGTTTCCTCGGTACCCCCTAATGCGCAAAGCATCTCCAAGGCGGCTCAGCACGACCGGGGGACGCCGGCTGGCACGTCTGCGCCACGTTGATCGCGCGGCCGTCAGCGCGACACGAGTCCAGGGAACATCGTCATCACGGCTCCACTCCGTGCAGCCACCGGGCCATTCGTCCCGCCACCTCGACGATCCGCGGGCCCGGAACGACAAAGGCCTCATCGTGGACGGCGTGTACACCTCCGTCCCGGGCCGCCTTGACCAGGGTCTGGCCCCGCCACAGCCCCTCGGTGATCTGCCGGCGGCGATCGGAGTCGGCCGGCGACTCCCCCATCTCACCCACGTCGACGATGACGTCGGGCGCCAGGCTGATCACCGTTTCCATCGAGATGCGCGGATACTCGAGTTTGCTCGACGCGAGCACGTTCGTTCCGCCGGCGATCGCGGCGATGTCGTGCAAGTACGAGCCCGGGCCGACGGCAATGATGTCGGTCAATGTGCCCGTTCGGCGGCCGACGACAATCAGAATCTTTCGTGGCGATCGTCCGGCGACCGAAGCCTTGACGCGATCGAGACCGGCATTGAGCTCGCTGACGAGCCGTTCTCCCCTGTCGGCGGCATGGGCCGCCGAGCCGATCTCTCGAATGGCCGCAAATACACCCGGCAACGATCCTCGGTCCACGACAGCGGTCTTGATCCCGAGGGTCCCGAGTTGTGTCAGCACGTTGTTGGGCCCCGTGTGGACGAAGACCAGGTCGGGCTTCAGCCGCGCGATCGTCTCCGCGTCGGGCTTCAGGAATGTGCCGACCTTCGGTAGAGCCGCGACAGCCGCCGGGTAGCGGCAATAGATGGACACGCCGACGACGCGATCGCCGAGGCCCAGCGCAAAGAGCGTTTCCGTGATGCTCGGCGACGTCGACACGATGCGCGCCGGAATCGCGTCCGGCTGCGACCGGCCGGTCATACTCGTGAGCAGCACGAGCAGCGCGATCGCGATGCCCCGCCCGGCGTGCTTGGGGATCACACGCTCTCCGGCCTTCGTCATCAGATTCCTGTCCGGCGCTACCAGGCGCGTGAGAAGCGATTGCCGGTCTTGCCCGTGACGTCGCGCAACGACGCGCTCACGCCGGCGTCGTGTTCGAGCTTGCGGCCAAACAGCCACAGCAAGTCGGACAGCCGGTTCACATAGGAGAGGATCGCGGGTTGAACGGTGGCGCCGGATTCCTGCAGCCGCACCAGGGAGCGTTCCGCCCGGCGGCAGATCGTGCGCGCCACGTCGTAGGCCGCCGCGGCGCGGTGCTCGCCGGGAATCGACCAATCGGCGAGCATCCCCTCGATCGCTTCCAGCCGATGGACTTCGGCCGTCAGACGCTCGCTGAGGGCCGGGTCAATCACGATCTGCGGCTTCGGGCTCTCAGCGGGCGTCGCGAGCGACGAGCCGATCTTGAAGAGATCCTGTTGAACGCCCTTGGTGAACGCCGCCATCTCCGCGTCCTCGCAGATGGAGCGAGCAAATCCGAGCGATGAATTCAGCTCGTCGACGGTTCCGTAGGTCTCGACGCGCAGCGATCCCTTCGAGACCCGAACCCCGCCGGCCAGGCTCGTCTCGCCGGCGTCTCCGCGCATGGTGCTGATGCTTCTCATAATCTGTTCTCCTTTTCGTACTCACCCTCGGACAGTCGCCGCAAATGCGTGGCGAGCGACCTGAATGTGTCACCGCTCATGTCGGCCGCGCCGGCCGACAGGTGCCACCCGGCTTCGGAGACCGTGAGCGAGAGGCTGTCCGCGGCCGTGGGCTCCACGGCCGGCGCGTAGCCCTCCCGCTCGAGAACCGCCCTGGCCATCGCCGCCGGCAACCCGTCCCCACGAACGGCGGCTGTCCCCCGGTCGCCGGTGAGCCAGCGGAAGCCTCGTTCCTCCGGATGGAAACGAATCTGCCGTCCCTCGAAGGCCGTCGCGATGCCGCCGGAGAGGATCACATCTTCGGGTGCACCGGTGACGATCTCCCCGCCAGGAAGGAGCAGCCAGACGACGTCGGCCGTCCGCAGGGCCAGTTCGAGGTCGTGCGTCGAGACGATCACCGCGAGCGAACCGCCACGCGTCAGCCGCCGCAACAATCCCATCAACTCCACGCGTGACGGGACATCGAGGAACGCCGTCGGCTCGTCGAGCACCAGCAGCACCGGCTCCTGCGCCAGCGCACGCGCGACCATCACCCGCTGCCGCTCGCCGTCCGACATCCGGGAAGAGTCGCGATCGGCGAGGTGATTGGCGCCGACCGCGTCGATCGCCCACGAGACGACCTCACGATCCCGGTCTGTCAGACCACCCAACCAGCCGGAATGGGGATAGCGTCCGAGCTCGATGATCTGCCGGGCGCGCAGTGACTCGACGGCCACGCGCTCGGTCAGCACGACGCCGAGACGTCGCGCGAGATCCGACGCTGACAGCGATTCGAGCGGAGTCCCGCCCAGGTCGACGGATCCCCAGAGGGCGGGCTGCATCCGGGCCAGCGTTCGCATCAGCGTTGACTTGCCGATCCCGTTGGGCCCCAGCAGGCAAACCAGCTCTCCCGGTTCGACCGTGAGATTCACTCGCTCGAGCACGGCTTTCCGCCGGCGCCGGCTGCGGTAGCCGACCGCCAGATCGCGGGTCCGCAGTGCCGGAGCACGTGCCGCCGACGCGGCGCTCGCGCTCATGCGGCGAACGCCCTTTCGACTCGCCTGAGTCATGGCTCGCTCAGGGCAGGCCCGCGCCGGCTGCGCAGCAGGACAGCGACGACCACCGGCGCACCGATGATTGAGGTCACGGCATTCAACGGCAATATTCCAGCACTGCCGGGCAGAAGCGATACGACCTGCGCGATGAGCGCGAGGGCGCCGCCCATCAGCACGACGGCCGGGACGAGCACGCGATGATTCGACGTCCCCAGGAGGCCGCGACACAAGTGAGGAATCGCGATGCCGAGAAACGCGATCGGCCCACAAAACGCCGTCACCACCGCGCCGAGGATCGAGGCGCCGAACATGGTCAGCAGGCGCGCGCGCCGGACGGCCACCCCCATCGAACGCGCGTAGTCTTCACCGAGGAGCAGCGCGTTCAACTGTTTGGTCATCGCCGCGGCGATGAACACGCCCGCGATCGTAAGGGGCGCGAAGAGTCGCAGCCGTTCCCAGGTCACGCCGGAGAACGATCCGAACCCCCACTGCGCCAGCTGCATCAGACGCTCCGGCGAGCTGACGCCGACCAGGACGGTCACAAGCGCCGAAGCCGCATAGCCGAACATCAGACCGAGAATGAGGACGGTGGTCGGGTTGGCGACACGCGACGACACGGCGAGAACCAGGGCCAGCACCGCCAGCGCGCCGGCGATGGCCGCGCCGATCAGCAGGGCGTCGCCACGAAGACCAGTCGACGCGCCGAATGCGGCGGCCACGCTCATGGTTGAGCCGAGCACGACGATCGCCACGCCCAGACTCGCCCCCGACGAAATGCCCAGCGCAAACGGGTCCGCCAGGGGGTTCCGAAAGAGAGTCTGCATCTGCAGGCCGGCGATGCCGAGGGCCGCCCCGGCGAGCAGTGCGGTCAGCGATCGCGGCAGCCGGATCGCTTCGACCACGATCGCCGCGCCGTCGCGCTCGGTCGACGTGCCGCCGCACAGGTCAACGAGCACCTCGACCACTCTGCCGATGGGCACGTGCGTCGAGCCGAGCGCGAGCGAGAGCACAAAGGCGATCGCGAGCCCTGCAGCCAGCCCGCACAGCACCAGCGCCTCACGCGTGCCGTACGTCGCATGCCGCTCGAGAGGTGACGAGCGCTCGACGGTGCGAGGAGAAGCGGCGTAAACCGTCATGATGCCGGCAATCAGCGCGCCGTCTGCGGCCGCGCCGTCTGCGGCCACGCAGGCACTTGGAGGTACCACTGGAGCTCGTGCTGCGGCACGAGACCCGGGTGGAAGATCCTGACGAGGTCGGCGAGCAGCAGGTCCGGATGCGAGACCGCCCGGGACCAGTAGTCATTCGCGCCAGCCGGCGTGACGCGACGCTCGTAGACCCACACCTGTCCGGTCCGATACGCCTTGAACTCCCCGTACCGGGGTTCGTCCTTCACCATCTGCGCGAGGCTTGGCCAGCCACCGCCGTTGATCCAGATGTCGGCGTTGCCGGCCCGGCGGATTTGCGCTTCGAGGTCGATCGTCGCCGAGCCCTCAGCAGTGTTGTCCGCCCAGACGTACCGGCCGCCGGCGTCCTCGATCAGGGCGGCCACGTACGATCGGCCGCCGGCGATCACGAAGTCGCCACGCGTGCCGCGTCCGGTCATGATGGTGGGCCTTCGATCCTGCGGAACCGCCATCGCCCGGGCGCTGAGACTCGTGTAGCGCGCCTTCGTCTCGCTATACAGCCGTTGGGCGGCGTGTTCCTCGTTCAGAAAGAGCGCCATGTACTTCAGCCACTCCGCTCGCGCGAGCGCCGTGGGCTCCAGCCATTCGTGGTTGGCGACCACGGGCACACCGGCGCCGCGAATGACGGCCAGGGATGCGCTGGTCGCACTGCCGGTCATGAGCGCGCCAGGCCGCTGGGAGACGACCAGCTCTGTATCGATCGTGGAGATCGGCGCGAACTCCCGGACCTGTCCACTCGCTGCCCGCTTCAGGATCTCGTCGCCGGTGAGGTGCTTCATTTGCGACACGCCGGTCAGCACGTCCAGTCGCTGCAGGTCGACCAACAGCGGCAGATGCGTCGTCGACGCCGAGTAGAGCGAGGAGATCGGCACGATGGCGATCTGCGCACTGGCCAGATCGCCGTCGAGCCTCGGGGCCGGGGCTCCGCACTGCACGAGCACGTACCGCTCGGCCTGACTGTCTGGAACAGCCGCGCGAACACTGACGACCTTGTACGAACGATGGTAGGTCACGCTGAAGTGGACGGCATCCTCGACCGTCACCTTCGCGGGAAAGTAGTCCTTCGACGGATCGAAGTTGTCGATGCAGCCTCTCGTGACGTTCGACGCCGCCGGGCGGTGGACGAGCAGGAGTACAAATACCAGGAGAAGAGGACGAATCGCAGGAACCATCGACAGGGCCTCCGCGGGCGCGGGGACCATCAGACGGCGACAAGAACTGGCCTGGGAAGGCGGCCGGAGGCCGGGATTCCAGTGCACACTTTCTGTCGTCGCAGAAAGTCGACCGCAGAACCCTTGGGTAGGTCTCCTGACTCGGAAGGAACGAATCGTGGTCTTGCCGATTCGCTGGCCGCTTCACCTTCCCCGGCTGTTGGGCCGAGTGGCTATCGAAGCGGCACACCTTCTCTCACAGTGGCGGGACCGCGCCGGATTTGCACCGGCTTCCCTTTTATGCCCTCGTGGGCACCCAAGGCGAAAACGAAAACCGGATCCTAGCACAACCCGCTGGAGGGCGCGGAAGGTCCGGGTGCCCAGCTGGTCCTGCGAGCCAGCGTGAAGTGGTAGAGTTACGAGTTGCTCTAGATTGTTCGACACAGGTTCGCACACGCCGGGTTACCGGCCCTGGTGTTGCGCGCACGGATCAATGGTAAACAGGGACGACAGTGATCGACGGAGAGCGCTGGCCTCGCCGCTGGCGGCCGACGAGTTCCTTCCCGCGTCGACCACCGTCAGGGTCGATCTCGGGGCGCAATCGCATCAAGGCGTGGTGCGGTCCACGAATGAAGACCACTACCTCGTCATACGGCTTGGCCGGAAGCAGGAAACGGTCGCGACCAGCCTCCCTGACACGGACCTGCCGCGACGGTTCGAGGAACACGGCTTCCTGATGCTCGTGGCGGACGGGATCGGCGCCGGCGGCTCGGCTTCGGTCGCGAGTCGTGTGGCTCTCAGCACCGTCGCTCACCTCCTGCTCCATTACGGCAGGTGGAACTTGCGGATCGATCCGGCCATCGCCGCAGAGGTCCTCAGAAGGTCCAAGGAGCTCTACTCGGAGGTCGACGAGGCGGTGGCGAGGCGCCGCGAAGCCCTTCCGGCGCTCGGCGACATCGCCACCGCGCTCACCGCCGCGTACAGCGCCGGCGATCATCTCTTCGTCGCGCACGTCGGCCATTCACGCGCCTACCTCCTGCGGGATGGCTACTTCACGCAACTGACTCGCGATCACACCAGCACGCAGTACCACGCGGACACGGGCCGGCCGGTCGCGGTCGAGCGCCGCGGTCAGGATCTGGCTCACATCCTCACGGACGCGATTGGCTCGCGCGGCAGCCGGCCCGAGGTCGACGTCGAGCACTTCCGCCTGCTCGACGGCGACTGTCTCCTGCTGTGCACCAACGGCCTGACCGACATGGTGGACGACGAGTGCATTGCGGAGACCCTGTCCCTCCGCCGTCACGCGACCGAGCAGTGCCGCATCCTGGTGGACCTTGCGAATCAGAGGGGCGGAGGAGACAACATCACCGCGATCGTCGCGCAATACGAGGTGCCGCACGACGTGCGAGACGACGCCCCTGGATTATCGCGCCCGGCGGACCCGCCGTCCGATATCGAGGACTGAACCCTCGCGCGGATAGCGCATGCTCAAACCGCCAGGGTCCGGCTAAAGCCGGATGCCACCTGCGCGGTTTGACAGTCGCAGGGCGAGGCACGTTAACCCGAAACCGGGTGACGGGCTGATCCGGTGCTACGACGCGCCGATCAGAATGTGAATCGAAAACCGAGGCGCACGGAACGCGGTGGCTGTACTGCCGTGGACGCGCGGAACGCCGGCCCGGTGACCTCGTCCTCTTCGACCTCGTTGTTGGTGTTGAGAAGATTGAACACTTCCAGGATCAGCGACGCGCGACTACCGCGGGTCCATATCTGCTTCTCGAGCCTCGTGTCGAGCGTGAACACGTAGGTGAACCGGGTTTTGCCTCGCGGAAGCGAGGGAACGAAATCCACACCCTGTTGCACGTCCGGGGCAATCACCACACGCGTGAAGTGCTGGCCATCCTGGTAGCGAGCCGCGGTCCCGCCACGGAAGCCGTACGGCAGGTCGTAGATAGCGGACCACTTGACGACGTATCCGCGCTCGAAGAAGAGCCGCCCCACCGCGAACGTTCCCGCGTTCGGCTCGCTGAAAACCTCCCCGAGGACGCCCTGATCGTTTTCGTCCGGACGAAAGCCGCGGTTGCCCCCGGCGCCTTCCGATTTGTGTGCGGTCGCGCCGATGAGTGTGCCCCACCGGCCGTCGAACGGCCGCTCCAGGACGAGGTCGACGCCGTGGTCGCGCGCCGTGTTGCTGTCGACGTTCTGCAGCACGTACGAATCCCTGCCGAAGCTCGCCGGCAGCCGGTTGAAGATCGGCAACAGCTGATCGTCGTCCGCTCCCAGCATGTTGAGAGCCGGGTCCTCGACATGGGTCAGCGAGGAGTTGGCCGCGGTGGCGGCGGCGTTGATCGGCTGAATGAGCCTGTAGGTCCGGCGATCGGTGGCGCCGAACCGGAGCACCAGATGTTCCGTCAGGCGCGTCTGCAGCACGATCCGCGTTTCCTTCGTACGCGGCGCGTGCAAGTCGTCGGCAATCGCATTGAGCCGGCCGTTCGCACAGCACGGACCCACAGCGGCCACGGCCAGGCCGACCTCGCCTGCCTGGAGCCGCCGGTCGCCATTCACGTCATCCCAGCGGCTGACCGTCCCGGACAGACCATGCGGATCGCCGTAACTCAGGTAATTCAGGGGCAGACGCGACGCGTACCGCGAGTATCCGACCTGGAACGTCAGCCGGTCGTTCGGCAGCGCGCGCCACGTGCCGCCAATGCTCGGCGACAGCGCCGGCCAGGAAATGTCGCCGCCGACCCCGTCGCGAGACGCCGACACGATCGATGCCCGGAGGCCGAGCTCGACGTCGAGCGTGGAAATCACCGGGATCACATCCGTCGCCCAGAGCGCCAGTTCCCGGCCGCGCCACTGCGCCGTGACCTCGTCGGTGCCGTACGCCCAGGCCCGGGCGGGCTGGCCATCCACCAGCTCGCCGATCAGGGAAGCGCCCGGCGCGTCGCGGCTCGTTCCGGTCCACGAGGCGGTGGCACCGAACTCGGTCAGGTGACGCGTGCCCCACCAGCGCACCGGGCCGGGATCGCCGCGCCAGTCGATCGACATGCGTTGACGACGGCTGGTAGACGTTGCCGCCATCTCGTAGACCGGCCCGTCGCGCAACCGCTCCATCGTTCCGACAACGGGCACGCCGGACAGCGCCGGCGTCGTGGCGACTCGGGCGTAGGTCAGATTCGCGGACCAATTGAGACCCACGAGATCGCGGCGATTCCAGGTGGCGGAGGCAAGCGTCGATCGATTTCGCTCCAGAAGGCCGGGATCGACCAGGGCGGCGCGGCCGGCCGCCGGAACCAGGAACCGGTCGGCCTGCCCGAACACCCGCAGCTCGTCACGCGCGGTCGCCGTGTAGAGGAGATGCGCCGACAGCGTCTGCGCGCGGCTTTCAACGGGCGACAGACGCGTTCTCTCCAAACGCGTTGCACGCGCGAAATCCCCCGCCACGAGGAGTCCAAGCCGATCGGACACCGGGCCGCTGACCACAAATGAGCCGCTGGCCCCCTCGCGAAGCCGTGCGATCGACGGTGCCGCCGGCAGGGGATTCACCGATTGAAACGCCGCCGGCGACACGTCGAATTCGATCGTGCGCTGCCAGCTCGGCGCGGGCGTTCGCGGCAGCATCATGACGGACGTGCCGCTTCCGTACCCGTCCGGGGGCAGACCCGCCGTGGTGACGGTGACGGCCTCCAGCGTGTCGAGGTTCGGATAGAACATCGCGAAGCCGGTGCGATCGGGATCGGTGACGTCCGCATCGGCCAATCGGAACGAGGTCTGCGTCCACGACGCACCAGACGCGCCCAGGCGCTGCGGCTCGAGGTACGTGCCCCCGCCCTCGATGCGCTCGGTGACCACGAGCGGGTCGCTGCGTTCAATCAGCCCGTATACGCCTCCGCTCCGCGGGAGCCGTTCGAGCGCCGCCAACGCGAACCGTGTGCCGTAGGCGGTCCGGCGGGTGCCGGCCACGTGCACTTCGTGGTCGCCGGCGGACGGCGCCGCCGCGCGAGTGACGTCCACTCTGACGTCGTCGCCAGATGCCACCTGCAGCTGCCGCTCGACCGTGCCGACGATCAGTCGATATCGCCCCGGCGGCACGAGCCTGAACCGGACGATTTCCCCGCGGCCCGGCTGCGCCGACCAGGACTGAGATGGATCGGCCAGGGACCTCAGCAGGATCGGGACGGATGCGTCCGCCGCCAATGGGGCTTGGTCTGCAGATGCAACGTGCACCTCGATTGTGGCGGCAGAACCCTGCGCCAGAGCGACGCTCGTTCGGCCGGAACACAACACGCCGGCGAGCACGATGCACCATCGCCCGGATCCGCGGACGCACCAACGTCGAACCATCACGAGTCGAGGAGTCATATGAACATATGGGAGAGCGGCCGTCCACTGCGTGACGAGCAGCACCGATTCCAGCGGCCATGGCCCAATCAAGACATCATACGCGCGACGCTTAGCCCGACCGCGAGGCATTCATACACGCGAGCGCCCGGTGGTCCGGGGCAGCAGCCTCGAATGCCGCACTCTACTCGGAGATTTGTCTGTGGCGGCCACGGTTTTTCTCGCCCTCATCGTGAGTGCAGCTCATCATTGGCCGGCGTTTCAGATGTCGCGACGGGCAGTTTTGCGCACATATCACACGAATGTTGCGCCGTGTTCACACGGGTGCCAAACAGAGGCCCTAACATTATCGGGTGTTTGCCTAAAAGTGAGGGGACCCACACATGCGCACCCGCCCAACGTCTCGTCAGGACACTCGACACGATGTCGGCACGCTGTGGACAATGGAGCGGCGACATGACAGGGCACGATGCGCGCTGATGCAGTGGCCGGCAGGCTGGGAGCTGCGAGTCGTCTCCGGGGGCGAAACTCTGCTGACAGAACACTGCACCCACCCGGCTGAGGCGTTCGGCCTCGCGGAACGATGGAAGCGCACCATGCGCGAAAAGGGTTGGCGGCAGGTCGTTCCGCATGCCGCGCAGCTCCCCCACCGCGACGACCCCCACGCCGCATGAACCCCGGACGCCGGCACTCGTCGCAGGCCGCCGACCTGATGAGCTCGAGCTACAACCCGGGCATTCGAGCTTCGGCCGGAAGTTGTAGAAGAGAAGGTATCGGGCCAGGCTCGCGGTGTTCCAGCGTGAGACGAGCATCATCGATCGCTTCTCGAGCAGCGGGCGGATGTCGATTTCGCGCGTGAACGAGGTGAACGCCGCAAGGCTTCCCTCGAACCGTGCCGGCCAGCCGTAGCGTACCGCGAGCGGGTGGTCGCGCCGGCGCGTTCCCTCTGTCGACAGCTTCCGCCAGGACCTCGCGTTGTAGTCCCCGAGTGTCAGCGTGAGCCCGTCAGGGATGCCGGTATCGCGGTCCGAGTCCTCGCTGGCGATCTCGAGATCGCGCCAGCCGGCGGGCATGGGCCCATGCTTCCCCCACTGGACGTCGATCCGCGGCCGCCCGCGGTGAGCACGCGCATCCTCGATCGCGGTGGACGATCCCTCGACGAGCCGCCCGTGAAAAGTGTGACGACCCTGACGATTGCTCCACGTTCGTCGTAGGCGATCCACAGCACCTCGTGATCCGAAGGGTCGTTGTCATCCGGAAAATCGACGTCGTCGTCCCAGAACAGGTGATAGGCGATGAGACGGCGCTCCGGATGGAGAATGGCGGCCGCGTCCTTGAGCGCGAAGGGCTCGTTGCCCGTGACGAACACGCGCGGCGCGAGGTCCAGGAGCCGCCGCCGATCGTCCGCCGACGGCGTGCGCGGAGGGTCGAGCGCCAGCGCCTGATTCGGTACTCAGCGCTCGCACTGTCGAGCGATCGCTCCAGGTGATGCGCGACGCCGGCCTCGTGGTGTTCGGCTGCCTTGTCGGAGCGCAGCACGAGGGCGGACGCGTGGACGCTGACCAGCGCGACCGCCAGGATGGTCGAACGCATAGGACCCATGTGGGCCAGTGTCGCCGACGGTTGTGACGGTTTGACGACGTCGCAGAGGATTTGCACCGACGCCACGCGAGGGTCGCAGGGCTCATGTAGCCTGTTCGTGCCTCGAGGTGGCTTCAAAACCGCCATGGTCCGGCTTCCACCCGGTAAAGCCGGACGCCACCAACGGTTTTGAATCGTCTCTCGGTACCAGCCCGCCTGCACTCGTCGTTCGACCCAGCGAGCGACCGCGACGTCCCGAAGGAGGATTGATGCGGATTGCCATGTCCTGTGTCTGTTGGCTCATTGCCGGAGTGCTGGTCTCCCCCGACGCCCCTGCGCATTCCTGCACGCGTTCCTCGACCACGGTTGTCGAGCGGTTCCTGTCGAGCCAGGGGGAGCCGCTCGTCAGCTACCGGGCGCTGCGCCGGCTCACCGCCGCCTCGCGAGGCGGACGGATGCAGGCGTCGCTCGCCGCGTGGACCTCGTTCGATCCGGAGCACGGCTTCCAGTACGACGTGGTCGAAGAGACCGGATCCGGAACGATTCGATCCAGGGTCCTGCGCCCCGCGCTCGCGGCCGAGCGGGATGCGCGCGCCAGCGGGGACGCGTCGAAGGGGGCGCTGACGGAGCTCAACTACGAGTTCGGCACGCCGGACACCGGCGACGACCTGCTGGTGACGGTCGCCATCCGTCCACGCCGGAAGGACACGCTCCTCGTCGACGGATTCGATCGTGCTGACGCGAGACGACGCCGACCTGGTGCGGCTCGAGGGCACGCTGGTCAAGCGGCCGTCGTTCTGGACGCGGCGCGTCGACGTCGTCCGGCAGTACGCGCGCGTCGCGGGAGTTCGGGTCCCGATGTCGATGGCCTTTACTGCCGATGTGCTGATTGCCGGCCGGTCCACGTTCTCGATGGAGTACCGAGGACCGAAAGCGTGCAACGGCCAGACTGTGGCTGCGAGTCCGCTCCAGGCGGCCTGGACGGGTCGGGACCGCTGAATTTACCGACTGGTCGCGCGGTCTCCACGCGGCCGTCACGGGCTGGCTGCCATCCTGTTGTCGCCGGATTCGATTCACCCGGCCCCCGCCGTCGCCCGTCCCAGCAGGCGACCTCATCGACGCTCGGCGCGCCCGTCGGCGCGCCGGTTGTGCACCGCGAACAGGGCGAGCGCGCCCTGTCGCAGGAGGTCGCATGATGCGCGTGGCCATCTTCACCGACAACGATTTCGACAAGATCAACGGCGTCACGACCACGCTGAAGGCGCTGCTGCGCCACGCGCCGGACGACGTCAGCCCCCGCGTCTACACGTTCGCGGATTTCGGGATCGATACGCCGGAGTACCTGGCGCTGGCGTCCATCGGCGTGCCGATCCCGTTTTACGGGGAAATGCAGATGTACTTGCCCCGGCTGCGCGAACTGCGCCGCCGGCTGCGGGCCGACGGTGTGCGCCTGATCCACCTCACGACCCCCGGCCCCGCCGGCCTGGCGGCACGCTACCTGGCGCGTCGAGGCGGCACGCGCCTGGTCGGCAGCTTCCACACTTTGCTGGCGGAGGACGTGGCGGCGCTGAGCGGCTCGACACGTCTTGCGGACGGCATGCGGCACTACATGCGCTGGCTCTACGGCGCGTGCGAACAGGTGCTGGTGCCCTCGCGTGACACCTGTGCGCGGCTGGTCGCCGATCGATGGAACGCCGAACGGATCTCGGTGTGGGCGCGAGGCGTCGACACCGTCATGTTCTCGCCGTCCCGGCGGTCGGCCGCGCTCCGCGAGCAGTGGCACGTCTGCGATCGGCGGCGCGCGGTGCTGTACGCCGGGCGCCTGTCGCGCGAGAAGGGGCTGGCGCTGCTGCGGCCGCTGGAAACGCTGCTCCACCAGCAGCGCGTGCCGTTCCGCCTCGTCATTGTCGGAGACGGACCGATGACGCCCGAGCTGCGTGCGCTCTGCCCGGACGCGGTGTTCACCGGCCGCCTCTCCCACGACCAGGTCGCTGTCGCGATGGCGTCGGCGGATGCCTTCGTCTTCCCCAGCGAGACCGATACCGCGGGCAATGTCGTGCTCGAGGCGCAGGCCTCCGGCCTCCCCGTCATCGTCACCAGCGCCGGGGGCCCTCAGGAGAACATGCGCCACGGCGAAACGGGGTTCGTGTGCGCGCCGAAGGACGCCCACGGCGTCGCGCAGCGCCTGGCGGAGCTCCTGCGCGATGACGGCTATCGGACTGGCGTGGGAGCCGCCGCGCGCCGCTACGCCCAGGGGCGGAGCTGGGCCGCGTCGCTGCAGCCCGTGTACGACCTGTACCGCACCGCCATCCAGACGCCGGCTGCTGCCGGCGGCGTGCCGTCGGCGCTGTCGCGTCAGCCCGGCGCAACGTCGGCCGCATGATGCCCGTGGCGCCGGCCCTGGGCGAGGTGCTGAGGGACATCGCTCGTCATCCGATCCGTCACCTTGTCGTGGGATGGAACTGGAAGTCCGCCGCGTTGAGCTCGCTGGTGCGGGCGTCGATTTTCCTGCTGGCCAACCTGCCCGCGGGCGCCGGCGCGGGCGTGCGCGCGATGCTCACCGAGCTCGCCTTCCGCACCGTGATGTCGGGTGCGCTCGGCAGCGTCACACAGGCGCTCGCCGCCGCGCGCTCGAACCGGCACGCGATGCTCACGGCCATCGTCCTGTTGCCCGCGATCGGGCACACGGCCGAGTACATCGTGCACCGCGCGGCAGGAACGCCGCGACTCGCTCAGAGCATGGCAGCGTCGATTGCGTTCAGCATGCTGACCACGGCCTTCAATATCTTCGCGATGCGCCGGGGCGCGTTCATTGTCGGCGACGGGCGGCAGTCGCTCGGAGCGGACCTGCGGGGAATGCCGCGGCTGATCGGCGCGTTCGTCAGCCCGGCGTTCCGCCTCGTGCGCCCGGGACAACCGCACTCGCCCTCATCGCCACATGGATGCCGGGACAAAGCCCCATGCCCATCGCAACGCTGCACCTGACGAACGCCTATCACGAGAGCTCCGGAGGGATCCGGACCATGTACCACGCGCTGCTCTCGCAGGCCGAACGCGAGCACCGGCCGATGACGCTGGTCGTTCCCGGGCCGGAGGATCGGGACGAGCCTCGAGGCCGGTTCACGCGGATCGTCCACGTCCGTGCGCCGCGCAGCCCGGTGATGGACGACCGCTATCGCGTTATCCTGCCGCACCGGTTTCTCCTTCCGCCGACCGGTCTCTGGCGGATCCTGGATCGGTTCGATCCCGACCTCGTCGAAGTCTGCGACAAGTACTCGCTGTGCTACTTCGCCGGCTTGATTCGAAGACGGCGTGCGCGTCCGACGCTGGTCGGCCTCAGTTGCGAGCGTCTCGACGACAACCTGCAGGTGTACGTCGGAGGCGGCCGCACGACCCTGGTCGCGGCCACGGCGTTTCTGGGGCGCGCCTATATCGGGATGTTCGACGCCCACGTCGCGAACTCGGACTACACGGCCGACGAGCTGCGGCGCGCGATGCGGCCGCCGCATACCCGGCCGGTCCACGTCAGCCCGATGGGCATCGAGCGGCCGGCGCCGCTGCATCCGCACGTCCGCGCCTCGATTCGCCGGCGGCTGCTCACGCGGTGCGGAGCGGTGGACGGCGATTCTCTGCTGTATGCCGGGCGCCTCTCGCCGGAGAAGAACGTCGACGTCCTGCCCGACGTCCTCGCATCACTCGCCGGGCGCGCGCGCCCTGTGTTCCTCGTCGTCGCCGGGGACGGCCCGCTCCGCGACGCACTGGAGGCGCGTGCCGCCGCACTCGCCCCCGGGCGGACGCTCTTCGTCGGGCACATCGCCGACCGGTCAGCCCTCGGCCAGCTGACGGGGAGCGTCGACGCGTTCATCCACCCGAATCCGAGGGAACCGTTCGGGATCGGTCCACTGGAGGCACTCGCCGCCGGCGCGCCTCTCGTCGCGCCGCGGACAGGCGGCTTGGTGTCGTATGCCACCGACGAGAACGCGTGGCTGGCCGGAAGCGATGCGTCGAGCCTCGCCGGCGCCGTCGCGCGTTGCCTGGATGATGTGGCCGGCCGCCGTGCGAAGTCGGCGCTTGGGGTCGAGACCGCGTCGAGGTTCGAGTGGTCCGCGAGCGCGTCGCGGCTGCTGCGGCTCTACGATCGGCTGCACGCGGAGCGGATGTCCCGATCGCGCCCCACGCCCGGCCAGGCCTCCGAGTGCGTCGCGGCCTGCACGGCGTGATGGGCCGGGGTCCGGACGTAGCGCAGGCCTTCAGAGCTTGTGAAGAAAAACGTGTCAACTCCCAAAAGGCCCAACTCCCAACTCCCACACTGAGTCTCTTCGAAGAGATTTCTTTGGGAGTTGGAGGTTGGGGGTTGGAGATTGGCGGATTTTTTCACACTCTCTTCAGGCCTGCCCGTGTCTTGCGGAGCGCGACATGATTTTACGGGCTCGTTCGCGGTTCGACATGCGGCCGTCATGGGGAGGCGCTACGATGTCGGTACTGCGCGTGGGTATACCACGGCATCGGGCAAGAACGGGCGCAGGCATGGGCGCAGGATGCGCCACTGCTTGCGCCATTGTGCTGGTAGCTGCTTCCAGCTTCCAGCTTCCCGCTTCCAGCTTTCCGCTTCCCGCTTCCCCGCTACGGCCGGTCGTGGCTCTCGCGCGAGTAGTCGATGACGTGCCGCGTCAGGAGCAACTGCTGTGCATCGACGCTGTCGCCGTCGCGCGCGGCCGGCCGGTAGGCGCCTTCCGCGTCCAGGACGGACGCGCGCTGCGTGTCCCTCAGATACGCATCGAGCACGACGTCCCGCAGGTACAGTGTCAGCTCGGGGTCGAGCACGGGGCAGAGGACTTCGACACGGCGGTCGAGGTTCCGCTCCATGAGGTCGGCGCTGCCGATGTAGGTTTCGGGCGCCTGATCGTTGCCGAAGAAATAGATCCGCGAGTGCTCGAGGAACCGGCCGACGATTGAGTGCACGCGAATCGTCTCGCTGACGCCGGGCACGCCGGGCCGCAGGCAGCAGATGCCGCGCACGATGAGGTCGATCGGCACGCCATCCTGCGACGCCCGGTACAGGTGCTGGATGGTCTCCGTGTCGGTGAGGCCGTTGACCTTGATCACGATGCGCCCGCGGCGCCCGGCGCGCGCATGTTCGGCCTCGCGTTCGATCAGCCCCCGAAGGCGGCGGCGCAGGTTCACCGGGGCCACCACGAGCTGCTGGTATTCGGTCTGGCTTGAATAGCCCGTGAGGTAGTTGAAGAGATTGGTGACGTCCTGCACGATCGGAGGCCGCGCCGTCACCAGGCCGAGGTCCGTGTAGATGCGCGCGGTGGCCGCGTTGTAGTTCCCGGTGCCGATGTGCGCGTAGCGCCGGATGCCCTCCGGCTGCTTGCGGACCACGAGACACAGCTTGCAGTGGGTCTTCAGATTGACGAGCCCGTAGACGACGTGGACGCCGGCGGCTTCGAGCCGCGTCGCCCACGTGATGTTGTTCTTCTCGTCGAACCGCGCCTTCAGCTCGACCAGCACCGCCACCTGCTTTCCCGACTCCGCGGCGCGTTCCAGCAGGTCGATGAGCGGCGAATCGTGGCCGATGCGATAGAGCGTCATCTTGATGGCAACGACCTGCGGGTCGTCCACGGCCGCCCGCAGAAACGTCTCCACCGACGAGAACGAATCGAACGGATGGTGCAGCATGAAATCGCGATGCCGCACCAGCTCGAAGATCTCCTCGGCATCCGACGGTCTCCAGACCACGCGCGGCGCGAAGTTCGGATACTTCAATTCGGGCCGGTGCAGCCGGGTCAGCTCCATCCAGTCGCCAAACCCGACGCGGTGGGCCGTCCTGACCAGGACCCCCTCGCCGATGTCGAAGTTCTCGACCAGGATGTCCATCACGCGCCGCGGCATCCGCGCCTCGACCTGGAGCAACGAGGGCGTCCCGTGGCGGAGCTGACGGAGTCCCTGGTCGATGGTTTCGAGCAGGTCATCCGCTTCGTCTTCCTGGATGACCATGTCGGTGTCGCGGACGACCCGGAAGACATACGCCCCCCGCACCGCCGTGCCGGGGAAGAGCGCCTGCACGTTCGCGCACACGACGTCCTCGAGGAAGACCAGCACCGTCCCGCCGCCGGAAAGCTCGGACGGCAGCGTCAGGAAGCGCGGCACGGTCGGCGACAGCTTGACGCGCGCGAACTTGGTGCGTCCGTCGTGCTTGACGACGACCGCGAGGTTCTTGCTGAGATTGGAAATGTGCGGGAACGGGTGTCCGGGATCCACCGCAAGCGGCGTCAGCACCGGCGCGATCTCGTGCTCGAAATAGGACGAGAGGTATGCCGACACCGCGGGCGAGTAGTCCTTCCCGTCGAGGAAACGAATCCCGTGCTCCTCGAGCGCGGGCCGCAGCACTTCCGTCCAGCACCGGACCTGGTTCTCCAGCATCTGCAGGGCGCGGGCGCGGACCAGGGCGAGCTGCTGCTCGGTGGTCAACCCATCGGTTGACATCCGTTCGCCGTCAGTCCTCAGCTGCTTGTGAAGCGCGGCGACCCGGATCATGAAGAACTCGTCGAGGTTCGACCCCACGATCGCGAGGAATTTCACGCGCTCGAGCAGCGGGTGCCCGTCGTCCCACGCCAGCGCGAGGACGCGCTCGTTGAAGGCGAGCCAGCTCAGCTCGCGGTTGATGAAGAGCGACGGATCCTGCAAGGACACCCGCGCGGCATCGGCCGGAACGGAATTCAAGGCTTTGGTGGACATGGGATGTGGGCGCCAGACACGCCCCGGTAGTCTACGCCAGCCGCAGCGCCGGTGATCCGCACTGGACCCGGCACAGCCAGCGGCAGAAGAATTTACAAATGTAACGTCCCGGCTGCGAACAGCCCTGGCGCGGTGTAAGCCTCGACCGCATCCAGGACTTGTCGAGGCTTCTCAGGCGTTCGTCGTCGACTTCCAATCGGTCAGCCGCTCGGCGATCAACTCGGCGCGCCGCCGATCGTCGCGCCCGTCCAGGATGCTCATGTCCTCGGGATTGGCGCGCACGTACACACCGGACGTCCGCGCGTTGACTTGCGGCTGAGTCTCGGAACGAGTTGTCCAGTACCCTGCCGCGCGATCGGCGGACTCGAGCCGGATCTCTCCCGTCCCGTCCAACTGCGGCGCGTTCGGGTGCCGGGGCCGTTCGCCTTTCCAATAGTAGAAGATGCCGGAAGGATCCTTCTTCTCTTTCGCCGCTTCGCTCCAGTAGCGCGCCGACAGCGTGCCATCCTCTTGCCACGAGCGGCCGGCCAGATCCAGTGCCCCCTCGCGGTCTCGCGAGACGCGCAAGAGGCTCACGGCCGAAGGCTCCTCGGAGCTGCGCTCCGTCAGGGAAAACTGCCACCACATCCCCTCGATGCGGGCAGCGCGCCCCTCGTTTTCGATCGCCTTCCGAAGCTTCTGATTGACGACTCTCACCTCGGCAGGGGTGGTCGCGTCGCCGTAGCGTACGCACGTGAGGCCGAGGAGATCACTTGGCAGCTTTGTACCGCTCGCATGCAGGATGAATGTCCGGCGCATTCCGAGGGCTGCACCGAAGAGACCGGCTTCGAAGACCACGTTGTCTCGCGGAGAAGCCTGGCCGGATCCCGAGTCATCGGATGCCGGTGGACTCTTGGTCGTCCAGTCGTCCTGCGCGAACACGAAGGCCGCGAAATCGACCTCACGCGTCAGTTCGAGGAGCCGCTCCAGCGTGGTGGTCCCTGGATTGAACGACGTCGTCCACGGTTCTACGTGCGCGACGTCTTCGAGACCACGCGTGAGCGCCTGCAGCAGCTTCTGCTGCTTCCCTGACGAGCCGAGGAAGATGCGAGGCTTGTCCATCCATTACTCCAAGCAGATGCCGGCGGCGCTCGTGGCGGCTAGGGGTGGCAGCGAGTCTGCAGGCCGTGACCTCGCCCGCGCCCGGACCTGCTCAAAGGTATGGTGACGCAAGATTACTCCGTTCTCAAACACCGGCTTCAGCCGGACCCTCGGGTCCTCTGGATTCGCCCACTGTTCTTCCGGCACGATCTCGTCATGCCCGCCGAGGTTCACGACCTGTAGACGGCCGGCCAGCGAGGCCTTGGACTTGTCCAGCGGGTTCTTCTGAACGCTCACCCACTGCCCATCGCGCTCCTGGGCCGAACTTTTCATGGCGAAGCGTTCGGTGTCCCGGTCCACCTTCTGGAGGAGCCCGCCGCCCATGCCATAGATCGTGTTGTGCGCGGCGAACCCGTTGACGACCACGGCGCCGGCGATGTCGATGATTCGGTCAGGAACCAACCCATCGCCCCAGATGACGGAGTAGGGCGTCTCTCTGTGCCCGGTTGGCGTGGTCGTAAAGGGCATCCTGGCCGCGTACCGATTCAGCGTCCAGAGCACCAGATCCTTGGGGTCGGGGTGCTGAGGCGTGATCGAGTCGGGCCGGATGACCAGCTTGACGCGGTGCTGGTCCACGACCGGCTTCAGATCGATCATCGCATCGACAAAGGCGTAGTAGTCATACGAGTCGGCCACCAGCGAGATGATCTGGTCGGGATGAGTCTCGATGATGTGCCGGGCGATGGCGACTTCTTCCTGTGGTCCACCCGCTGTCATGACGGAATGTTCACTCGCCACCACCGAGGAGGCCAGGTCCTGCAGGGACGCGCCGTAGTAGTGCACGGCCTGTTTCATGCCCTGCATGGTATCGGTGCCCTGGCCGTGGACCAGATGGGCCATCCCGCCAATGCGGGCGGTCTCTTCACTGCTGGCCCCGCGGTAGCCGAAGTCATGCAGCATGTAACGAGCGCTGACATCCGGCCCGCCACTCGCTCTCACCAGCTCGAGCAGTTCCCCGATGACATAGCCAGAGATGGTCGCCACCGTCATGGGATACCAGACTTTGCACAGCAAAGGCTCGACGTGGTTCGTGAGCGCCTCGCAGCGCGGATCCGTATTGACCACCGTAAAAGTCGGATACCCGACCGGGACCCGGCAACCCTCATCCCAGGCCAGAATCCGCAGAGGCAGCCGCCCGCCGTAGGTCTCCACGATGTGGGACCACATCGGGTTCAACTGCGGGTATTTGAAGTGGGCCCGCAGGTAGTCCAGGGCCTCTTCGATGTCTGCCCTGGTGACCCGGGGACCTTCCAGATATTCCTTGAGGTAGTACTGCAGGCCAACGGCCGTATTCCAGGCGTGCCTGGCCCCAATCCGGCTGGACAGATACGAGTAGGTGCGGGTCGTGTCATGGACCCGCATCGTCCAGTGGTACTGCTTGTAGGAGTCCGTCTGCAGGATCAGATTTGGCCTGAAGCTCATTACTGGAAGTCCAAAGCAGGTATTGACCAGTTCATAGTAATACTCCATTCGACTACTGAATGCGGCTGTCGCGCACACCCGAGCGGCAGTCGCGCCTTCCCGCCGTCGCCACTACAAGACCGCATCAGCCACTGTTCTGTGACGTCACTCGCGGCACCTGAATATCGGCTTTCAACACCATCGATCGGCCCGGCCGGCGTATGCTTTGGCCATGAACACGCTCATCTCGGGGATGATGCTGGTCACCGCCTGCGCCATCCTCCCCGCACAGCAGCCCGTTGGTTCGACCGAGTCCGTTCGACCCGGCATCGAGGTGTTCCTCTCGGCCGTGCCTGCGCGCATTCGCGGCAAGCGCGTCGGACTCATCACGAATCATGCGGGCATCGATCGTGCCGGCACGTCCGACATCGATCTGATCGTGGCGCACCCCGACTTGAAGCTGGTGGCCCTGTTCGCCGCCGAGCACGGCATCCGGGGAGTCACCGCCGCCGGCGAGAAGGTCGCAGACGACCGGGACGCCGATATCCGGCCTGCCGATTTTCTCGCTGTACAAGGCGGAGGATCGCGGCCCGACGCCCGAGATGCTCAAAGGGATCGATGCGCTCGTCTACGACCTCCCGGAAGTCGGCGGGCGGACGTGGACCTACGTCTCGACGATGGCGCTCTCCATGCAGGCGGCGGCCCGAAAGAACATCCCGTTCGTCGGTCCTCGACCGGCCCAATCCGCTTGGCGGGGAGATCGTGGAGGGCGCGCTGCTCGATCCGGCATTCAAGTCGTTCGTCGGGATGTATCCCATCCCGGCTCGTCACGGCATGACCGTCGGGGAGCTGGCGACGTTCTTCAACAGGGAATTCGGCATCGGGGTGGAACTGATCGTCGCGCGCACGGCGAACTGGCGCCGCTCTCAATGGTTCGCCGACACCGGTCTTCCATGGCGGAACCCGTCACCAAATCTCAGGTCGCCGGCCGCCTTGAACAATTACCCGGGCACGGTGTACTTCGAGGGGACGAACCTGACGGAAGGCCGCGGGACGGAACGTCCCTTCGAGCAGGTCGGGGCACCCTGGCTCGACGCCCCGGCGATCGTGAAAACCATGAATGAACACCGCCTGGACGGAATCCGTTTCGAGGCCATCACGATGGCCGTCGAACCCGGGGCGGCCAAGTTTCCAGGGCAGACCATTCCCGCGATCCGGTTCGTCGTCACGGATCGCGAGGCCTACCGCCCCGTGCGTACGTCGCTGCTGCTGATCGACGAAATCCGGCGGCAGCATCGGAAGGAGTTCGTGTGGGGCAAGTCGATCGACCGGTTGACCGGGTCCGACAAGGTCAGACTGGCCATCGACGGCGGAACGCTTCCGGCACTCCTCGAGCAGTGGGATCTGGAAGCAGCGGCATTCCGCGAACGGCGCCGGCCGTTCCTGCTCTACGACTGACATCGCCTACTACTTCGCCGGACTTCAAGTTCTCACTTGCGATGCTCTTGCACGAACCGTTTGAACCGGAGTGCCCGCTCGGCCGCCGGGAGTGCCAGGGCTTCCGTCCACAGCTTGTCGTAGTTGGCGAGTGATCCTGTTCGCGCTCTCTCGATCGTCACCTGTTCATCGGCAAACGGCTGGCCCCACAGCTCCACCCACACGTCGTAGACAAACAGGAAGATGATCGAGTGGTGGTCGACGCCGGCTGGCACGAGCTCGCCCATCAGCCGGTGGCCGAGCTCGTGCACCAGCGTCGCCCGCTTGGTCGCCGGCGAATAGCTTGCTCGCAGCTGCATCGGCCGCTCACCAAAGCCGGAGAAGCTTGGCCCTTCGTAGATGACCGCACGAATCGGGCCGGGCTCGAAGCGCAGTCCCGTCGCGCGCTCCATCGCCGTCACAATCCGAGATGCCTCGGCCGCCCAGATCTCGCGATACTCTTTCGTTGCGGGATCGAACGATTCTCGTGAAGCCGTGAAGTCAATCTGAAGTGGTTTCGTCCGTTCCTGTGCAATCAGGACGCTCGACAGCATCGCGACGCAAAGAAATGTCGCTCGCATCTGGGGACTATGACGACGGCTTGTCGCCGGGCTTCGAGGCGGCCATGAATGACCCTGCCCGCCCCTCCGCGCCCGGAGGCACCTGCCGCCGAATCCACTCGTCGAGGTCGGCACGCCGAAAACACCAGCGATCGCCAGACTTGACCGCCGGCAACACACATGTCGCCGCCACGCGCCGCAGGTTCGCATCCAGCAGGCGCTCGATCACCTGATCGGCTGTAAGCAAATCGGCCGCGGTCTGACCGGCTGGTTTCGGCATCATCTTAATGAACCTCAATCCTACGCCGGGCTGGGTGCGCTGTGAATAGCCGGAAAGGTACATTTCGGTATACCGTTCGATATAGGACGACGCTATTTGCTGAAACGATCATCCGATACGAGATGATGTCGGAGGTGATTGGCCGCGGGGCCGAGGGTGTGAATGCCGATTCGTGTGCTACTGGTCGACGACCACCAGATCGTGCTGCACGGACTGCAGCAGTTGTTCGAGCGGCAGGACGATTTCGAAGTCGTCGGCTGCTACCGTGACGGTGCGGCGGCGATCGATGCCGTCGCGGCGCACCGGCCCGATGTCCTCGTCCTCGATCTGCGCATGCCGGGACAGAGCGGCCTCGACGTCCTCCGCACGCTCGCGAGCAAGGGCATCGCCTGCCGAAGCGTGCTGCTGACCGCGGCCATCCGCGACGAAGAGGTGGTGGACGCCGTGCGGCTCGGGACGTTGGGGGTCGTGCTCAAGGAGTCGCCACCGGAGATCCTGCTCGAGTGCGTCCGCAGCGTGCATCGCGGCGAGCAGTGGATCGAGCGGGAAACCGCGACGCGAGCGTTCCGCACCGTCCTCGGCCGTGAGACGGCGGAACTGCAGGCGCGGGAAACGCTCACGCCGCGCGAGATCGAGATCGTCCGGATGGTGGTGCGGGGGCTTCGCAACAAGGTCATCGCGGAGCAGTTGACGATATCGGAGGGCACCGTGAAGGTGCACCTGCACAACATCTATGAGAAGCTCGGCGTGGACGGACGCCTCGCACTGGTGCTCAAGGCGCAGCAGATGGGATTGAGTTAGCGTCCGGATCGGCAGCGTGATTTCGACGCGCGACCCGGTCGGCATCGACTCGATCGCGAGCGACCCGCCGAGCGACTCGAGACGCTCGCGGAGGCTGACCGGGCCGACCCCCGACGTCACGAGCTCCTCGTGCCCGAGCCGGCCGTGGAAGGGGAATCCGCGTCCATCATCCGAGACCACCACGCGCAGTCCGTCTGCGCCGTGCGCCTGCACATCGACCGACACGCGCGAGGGGTGCGCGTGCTTCAGCGCGTTGACCACGGCCTCGCGCACCAACAGACGGACCGTCTGTTCGGCGGACGACGACAGCGGCAGATCGGTCGGGCTGACCCGGATGGAGATCGGCGTATTCCATTCGACCGCCAGGCGTCCGCGCAGTTCCTCGAGCGCCTGAGCGACTCCCCGGTCCGAGGCGACCGGCCTGTCGGCCGGCTTCAGGTCCTCGATGAACAGGCGAATCTCCCGCTGCTCGATCGCGATGGCGCGCTCCAGCGCCAGAAGCCGATCGCGCGCGGCCGCCGCCGCGTCCGGCTCGTCAGCCAGCGCCTGGAGCCGCAGGCGGATCCCGGTCAGGGACTGAAGCACGCCGTCGTGGAGGTCGCGCGCGACGCGGATGCGATCCTCGCGGATCGCGATCTGGTGCAGGCGCTCCTGGAGATACAACCGTTCCAGCGAGTTCCCCACTTCGTGGACGACCACCTGCACGAGCGGGATCAGCTCCTGTGCCGGGCCGCCCGCGCCGCTGAAGAACACCCGCCCCTTCAGATGCTCGACCTCGAAGATGGCCGAAGCCAGCCCCGGCTCGACCAGGCGCAGTCCGAGCTCGCGGTGCACCGGCCGGCCGCGCCATGCGGTGAACAGGCTGGGGTGCCAGACCGTCACCGCCATGTCGGCGCCGAGCGCATCGCCCGACACGAAGGTGGTCCCCTCGAGGGCCGGGTCGACGAGCGGTGTGAGCAGCGTCGGCGCGTACCTCGCGATCGCGTCGGCCGCCTCGCCCGTATGCACGCCGGACTCGGCGACGTAGACCCAGGGCTCTTCTTCCGCTTCCCACGCGGCGACGGCGCGCGCACATCCCACGACGCTCGCGGCATGCGCGAGCAGCTTCGCGGCGCCCACCGCCAGGCTGACGTCCCCGAACAACGGCCACCCGCTCACCTTTCGAAGCGTGCTGAGCGCGCCGCTGAGATCGGCAAGGGCCTGCTTGTGTGACTTCTCCGCGCGTGCGCGCGCGGAGCTGACCGACGCGGTCACGACCGCGACGACGGCGAACACCGCCAGCCGAATCACGTCGTCCACGCCGATGTGGAACGAGTAGTAGGGTGGGATGAAGAAGAAGGCGAGCACGGTCGTCGACAACAGGGTCGCGAACAGCGCCGGCCCGGATCCGCCGTACATCGCGACGATGATGACGGTGGGGAAAAAGAGGATCGAGACGCTCGGTCCGATCAATTCACGGAGCGCAAACGTCAGCGCGGCGGCAAGCGCGACCGCCGGTACGGCGACGATATAGGCCGCCACTGAGGAGGACGAGCGGGACACGTCGAACCACTTCGGCATTGGAAGCCCGGGCCTGTTCAGGATAGTCCCACGACGCCCGGCCGGCGGCGAACATTTCAACGCTTCTCTTGCGGCATCAGCCGGCCTTCCAGAAACTTCAAGACGCGGTCGAATGTCGCGGCAATCACGGGATCCCCCATGGCTGAGTCGAACCCATGCCCTCGGCCGGGCATCGCAATCAGTTCATGTTGGATTCCATGGCGTTCAAACTCCCTCGCCATCAAAACAGACTGTTCGAATGGAACGTCCGTGTCGTTGTCCCCGTGCAGAAGTAGCGTGGGCGGATAATCCCTGGTGACATTGCGAACCGGACAGAACGGATCAAACCTCCGTGGTTCCTTGTCCGGGTCATGCCCGAGCACCTCGATCGGCCAGAGACCCTGTTGACGAGTGTAAAGATAGAATCGCCCGCGGTTCCCGCCTTGATCTTCGGAGATGACGCGTGTGCCGACGGCCTGATAGGCCTCGTCCTTCGGGACCGAAGGCTGCCGGTTGTAGAACGGATCGGGCCGGCTATACCACGCTCCCGCGATATCACCGTAACCATAGAACGACACGACCGCCTTCGGGCGCGGCTTCAGTACGGCTCCCGCCATCAGCGCCAGATACGCGCCGGCCGAGTGCCCGACCACGGCGACGCGATTCGGGTCAATCCGAAACAGTTTCGGGCCATCACGACGCACCCACCGATATGCATCCTCGAGGTCTTCGATGATCTGGGGCAGCTTGGCCTGAGGCGCCAGCCGGTAATCGATTGAGATGATGGTGTATCCCGCATCGAGATACTTTTCCGCCTGGACCGGATTCAAGCCTCTCCGGTTCCCCATGATCAGCGCTCCACCGTGGATCCACAGGAGCGCCGGCCTGATCACATCGTCGGGTTTCCGGTAAACGTCGGCCCGCACGCGAACGTCTCCTGCCGTTTTGAAGGTGTAGGTGCTCCTTACGACCTCCTGGCCTTCAGCCTGGTGCACGCCGGCCACCGACAGCGTGCAGAGAAGCGCCGACCGAATCGCACACCGCGAGATGTTCACGGTCCCCTCCACCCAGCTTCCAGCTTCCAGCTTCCAGCTTCCAGTTTCCCGCTTCCCGTTTCCGCTTCCGCTTCCAGTTTCCAGTTTCCCGCTAAGAGGCGCTCATCGCGCCGCCCGCTGCAAGCCGGGGAATTCGTCCGGCGCAACGCGCCATTCGCCGGCTTGCCTCACGATTCATACTATGGTAATACTAGAGTATGAAAATTGCCCTGTCGATACCTGATGACTTGTTCGAATCGGGCGAGACGTTGGGCAAGCGCCTGGGCGTCTCGCGCAGCCGCCTGTATGCGACCGCGCTCGCCGAATTCGTGTCCAAGCACCGAAGTGGAAAGGTCACGGACCGTCTCAACACCGTCTATGCATCCGAGGACAGCCGGCTGCCGCGCTCGGTGCGGCGCCTGCAGAGCCGGTCGCTCCCGCGCGAGACGTGGTAGTCGAACGGGGGCAGGTCTGGTGGGCCGATCTCGGCGAACCCGATGGTTCGGAGCCGGGGTAGCAACCGGCCCGTCTTGATTGTGCAAAACGATGCCTTCAACCGAAGTCGCCTGCACACGATCGTTGCCGTCATCTTGAGCACCAATGCCCGTCTCGTCGATGCCCCGGGCAACGTGTTGCTTCCCGCCAAGGCCACCGGCCTGCCGAAAGACTCGGTCGCGAACGTCTCGCAGGTCATCACGGTCGACCGCGATTTCCTGATGGAACTCGCCGGCCGGGTGCGAGGTCAGTTCCTCAAAGACGTCGAGAGCGGCCTGCGGCTCGTTCTTGACCTGTAGATCTTTCGCATGCCGGCTCAACCGGCCGCTCAGCAACCTCCTGCCGATGTCGCCAATGTCCCCGGCGCGAGCGGTATCGAGTCTCGTGAATGTTACACTCGCGACGTGCTCGTTCTTCCATTTCTCATCGGCGTGGTCGCCGGGATGCGGTCTCTGACGGCGCCAGCCACAGTCGCCTGGGGCGCCCGTCTGAACTGGCTGCACCTCCACGGCACACTCCTCTCCTTCATGGGCTCGGCGGGCGCCGTCGCGATCTTCACGCTGCTGGCGGCGGGTGAACTTGTCGCCGATAAGCTCCCTTCGACTCCGAGCCGAACGAAGCCCGCCGGACTGGGCGCCCGCATTGTCCTCGGGGGATTGTCCGGTGCGTGCGTGGCGGTGTCGGCCTCTCAATCCCTCGCGATCGGTGCGGTGTTGGGCGGCGCCGGTGGTGTTGCGGGCGCCTTTGGCGGCTACGAGGTTCGCACGCGGCTCGTGCGCGCGCTGAAGGTGCCGGATTTCGTCATTGCGTGCCTGGAAGACGCGACGGCCATCGCGGCGGGCCTGTTCATCGTGTCGCGATCCTGAACTGCCTGCCGGATCCGCGTCGGCCCACTCGAAGATTCCAGCATTTCACAACGAGCCCAGGGGCTTTCGATGAACGCCGTAGACAAATACCAAGCCGTCGTCATTGGTTCGGGGCAGGGCGGAACGCCGCTGAGTCGAGCGCTCGCGGATGCGGGGCTGCGAACCGCCTTGATCGAACGGACACACGTGGGTGGGACGTGTATCAACGAAGGCTGCACGCCGACGAAGACAATGGTCGCCAGCGCGCGCGTGGCGTATCTCGCGCGCCGCGCCGCGGACTACGGCGTGCTCGCCGGAGATGTCCGCGTCGACATGGCTCGCGTCAGGCAGCGCAAGCGCGAGATCGTGGACAGCTTTCGCCAGGGCAGCCAGGCGCGGCTCGAAAAGACCCCGAACCTCGATCTGATTTTCGGAGAGGCGACGTTCACGGCGGCCAGGTCGCTGCTCATCCGGCTGGGCGACAACGAACGGCGTGAAATCACCGCCGACAGGATTTTCATCAACGCCGGCGCACGCCCGGCGCTCCCCGACCTCGAAGGCCTGATGGACGTGCCCTTTCTCGACAGCACGTCCATCATGGAACTGGACGACGTTCCGGAACACCTGCTCGTCATCGGAGGCGGCTACGTCGGGCTGGAGTTCGGCCAGATGTTCCGCCGGTTCGGCAGCCGCGTGACGATCGTTCAATCGGACGGACAACTGCTCGGCCGCGAGGACGCCGACGTCGCCCGGGAGGTCGCCGCCATCCTGAGACAGGATGGCATCGATATTCTGCTGAACGCGAAGGCCGAGCGCGTGACCCGGGCCGGCGCGCAGGTCCAACTCACGATCCGTACGTCCGGCGGGACGCAGGTGATCGGCGCGTCGCACTTGCTCGTTGCCACCGGCCGCGTTCCCAACACGGATTCCTTGAACGTCGCCGCAGCCGGCATCGCGATCGACGGCCGCGGGTCCATCCGAGTCAACGAACGGCTGGAGACCTCCGTCGCGGGCACGTTCGCCCTGGGAGATATCAAGGGCGGCCCGGCATTCACCCATATCTCCTACGACGACTACCGCATCCTGCGCACGAATCTGCTCGACAACGGAAACGCCACCACTGAAGGCCGGCTGGTGCCGTATGTCGTCTACATCGATCCGCAGCTCGGCCGAATCGGGATGACGGAAGGCGAAGCCCGGGCGAGCCACAGGGCGATTCGTGTCGCCAGGATGCCCATGACGAGCGTGGCCCGCGCGCTGGAAGTGGACGAGACGCGCGGGTTCCTGAAGGTCGTGGTCGACAGCGCCACCAATCAGATTCTCGGTGCCGCCGTCCTGGGGCTCGAAGGTGGAGAGCTGATGTCGATGCTGCAGATTGCGATGATCGGGAAAGTCCCCTGCACCGCGCTGCGGGACGGCGTCTTTGCCCACCCCACGCTGGCCGAATCCCTGAACAACCTCTTCACGCACGTTGATTCCTAGAGTGGGTTTCAAAACCGAAGGTCGCATCGAGGATTATTCAGGAGACCGCCGTGACCCACGCCCGTCTGTTCACCCCGTTTCGCGTCGCCGGCCTGGAATTGCGCAACCGGATCGTGATTGCGCCGATGTGCCAGTACTCGGCGGATGAGGGGCGGGCGACAGACTGGCACGTCATCCATCTGGGTCATCTGGCACTCTCCGGTGCGGCGCTGCTGACGATAGAAGCCACCGCCGTGCTGCCGGAGGGGCGCATCTCGTCGCGCGATCTCGGTCTCTGGTCCGACGACACGGAGCAGGCCCTCGCACGAACGCTCGACAGCGTCCGCCGATGGTCGGACATGCCGATAGCCATTCAGCTGGCCCACGCCGGACGCAAGGCGTCGACACGCATACCGTGGAAGGGGGGCGGGCAGATCTCGCCGCGGGCGGATGGCGGATGGCAGACGGTGGCGCCTTCGCCACTCCCGTTTGGCCCGGACGAGAATCCGCCGGTCGCACTCGATCGCCACGGTCTCGCCAGGACCCGAGATGCGTTCGCGGAAGCCGCCGCGCGTGCCGGCCGGCTGGGCCTCGATGCCGTGCAGCTGCACGGCGCGCACGGGTATTTGCTCCATCAGTTCCTGTCGCCGCTGTCGAATCGACGGGACGATGAGTACGGCGGGAGCCTGGACAACCGGATGCGGTTCCCGCTGGAGGTGTTCGACGCCGTTCGCGCGGCGTTCCCGAAAGAGCGGCCGGTCACGATGCGTGTGTCCGGCACGGACTGGGCGCCCAATGGCTGGGACATCGAGCAGACCGTCGCGTTTGCCGCGGCGCTCGAGGGGCACGGATGCAACGGCGTCCACGTCTCGAGCGGCGGCCTCACCCCCGCGCAAGTAATCCCGGTCGGACCGGGCTACCAGGTGCCGCTCGCGCGGGCCGTCAAGGCCGCGGTACGCATGCCGGTCGTTGCGGTCGGGCTCATCACCGACTTCGATCAGGCGGAGGCGATCGTGGGGACGGGCGACGCAGACTTCGTCGCGATCGCCCGCGCCATCCTCTACAACCCGCGGTGGCCGTGGCACGCCGCCGCCCATTTCGGAGCCAGCGTCAAGGCGCCCAGCCAGTATCTGCGCTCGCAGCCCACAGGCTATCGCGACTTGTTCAGCCCGGTCCGCGAAGATTGACGAAGATTACGACGCGGCCTGACCGGCCTCGTCAGTGGCCACGGCGCACCGGCTGCGATCGCCGAGCCACGCCGCGCTCAGGAGAACCAGCGCCGCGACCGGGCCCGCTGCCAAACCGTTGACTGCGATGCACACGGCTGCCAGCAGCCACACGATGTGCCATCGGGCCGCGCCGGTGTGTTCCGGCAGGATCGCGATTCGTCCGACCAACAGTCCGGCGGCGGCCGCCGATGAGACATGCGAGGCGCGCCACATGTCGACGATCGCGAGCATTACGGGCTGCGTGAAGAGGCCGGCGCTATTGAACAACTGCGCCGTCGCCGCGGGGACGATCCAGAGGAGCGCGGCGGCCGGCAGGAGCACGGCCGCGATGCGCCATTGATCGTCAGGCTCCCGATAGCACTCACGCTGGTAGCGCGCGCCGATGACCAGCGACTGCCACGCCACCCACCCTCGCGGTCGACGGTCGCCGGACGACACCCACTCTTCGTGAAGGTCGGCGAGGATCTCGTCGCGGTCGCTGCGGGGCAGAGCGAACCCGGCCAGGCGTTCCAATACGGTCAATCGGCGATCCATCAGCGTCGCGGACTCCACGAAAGATCGGGCGGCAGGCCCTCGAGCATCGCGTGCGTGTCGTCGAGCGTCACCCGCAGGGCGCGCATGCCGGCGGCCGCCACGGTGAACAACCGTTTGGCCTTCCCGCCCCGCTCGGAGGTCGGCTCGCCAAGGCGGGAGCGAAGATACCCCTTCCGCACCATGCGGTCCAGTGTCACGTAGACCGCGCCGCGCGAGACGTCCCGGCGCGTGCACCGTTTGATCTCTTCCCGCACCGACACCGCATAAGCGCCGTCAGCCAGCCGCAGCACCGCCAGCACCACGAGTTTTTCCAGGTCGCCGAGGCCGGGGGTCGTCATGTGGCGGACCGGCGCGCAACGCGGGCGCGGCCAGCGAGCCACGCGGCCGCCGGCATCAGCACCACCGCGCCCACCATCATCCACACCGGATGCGGAATCGCCATCATCGTCGCCACGGATGCCGACAGCAGCACCAGGCCGGCGATGGCGCCCGGCAGGATGGTGCGCGACCCGGTCCAGATCGTCGCCACCATCCCGGCGGTAAACGCCCCGGCCACCCACGCCACGAGCACCGACGCCATCATCGGCGTCGTGATGCTGCCGGGCACGGCCGGCTCCGCGGTACCGAGGAGCCAATGACCGGCGGACTCGATCAGGAGAATGACGAGCGCTCCGGCGAAGACGCCGAGCAGCCCACCGACCACCGGATGTGTGAACCAACTCGCTCGCTCTGCCATGCTGCGCTCCTATTATGGCTACGATGTCGCCATAATAGCCGGGATCCGTATTTGACGCAAGTCGTGTCGTGCCCGGCAGGACAATGCCGCGCGAGGAGGAGCCCCCATGGCCGCGACCAACCCGGCGAGCACGCCGAAGCCGGTGAAGACGGCGGCGCCGAGCCGCCAGGGCCGCATTTGCGGGTCCCGATCTCATCTTGATTCCCCGCTCCCGATGTCGTCGGTCTGTGACCCTGCCGACTCCGGGGCGCGCCGTTACGCGGCCCGTTGGGGTCTGACCACGAGCCGCAACGATGCGACCAGGCCCGCAACCGCCAGCGCCGTGAGAACGGGCGCCACCCAAAGCTCCATGGGTCCCGCGTACAGAGAGTGCCCCTGCGATACCCACCAATATCGATCGCTCGTGGCCCGCCAGAACGTCGCGGCCGTCCAGCTCCAGCCGGTCGCCAGCAGAGCCGGCCCAAACGGCTGCTGCCTTCGTGCAGAAACGGCGCCCCACAGCATCAACCCCATTCCGACGACGTTCATGACGTAGCTGGAATAGCCGAATCCGCGCAGCCCCGCGATTGACCACGTGACGTAGGTCTCGAGCGGGACGTACACCAGGAGCCAGACAAAGGTGTACATGACAATCGCCTTCGACAGCGGGCGGAGGTCTTTGAATGTCGACATGTCGAAACCTCGGCGCACGCTGCGGAGGGCCGTACTGCAATGACGACGTCCACAGGCCGAGGTCAGGACCCGCGCTCGTCCTTGGGAACCGGGTCGCCGGTCCACCAGTTTCGGCGTTCAGTTTCATGCTTGCCTGCCGGCGACATCTGATCCGGCCCATGTGTCCTCAGGCGTCTCCGAGTGCGTTCGGAGAGCATGGTGTCGCCGAGGTCAGGCCGATAAGGGCGGCGCGTCAGGACCAGCAAGCCCATGCCCGCGGCGAGAGTGCCGGTCAGGAGCGCGTCGAGGCTGTAACTGCCGGTCAGGGTCTCCGCTGGCGGCACGTCGACGGGATTGAACAGGCCGAACGCAGCCCATCCCAACGCCGCCACCCCGCCGAAGAAGAACCCCGCTCCTATAACCCGCATCCATACATGGAAGAATCGCGCGTATGCCCTTGGACGAGTCGCGATGATGTACACCCACGCGAAAAACATCACCACAACGGCGACCAGCGATAACCAGCCTGGCGCAAACAAGAACGCCAGCGCTCCACTGACGGCTACGAGAACAGCAGCGCTTCCCTTGATCTTGCTCACTGTCAACCTTGTCGAGTGTGCGAACGAACCGGAATTCAGCGGTTCACCGGAGCCGGCGCAGACGATTCTCGCCCACGGTCGCGAACACGGCCGGCAATATTCTGCTCATTTCAGGCCAGAGTTCCGCCAGCGCCTGTCAGCGTCAGCCGCGATGAGCCTGCGCCTCTTTTGCCCGCTTCAACCACTGCCACAGCCCTCCCGTGATCTCGATGGGCAGCCGATGGCCCGCCTGTCTCGCCAGCATCACGATCTGTCCGCGGTGATGTCCCTCATGTGCCACCAGATATGAGAGGACGTGCACGACATCTACGGGCAGGTTCACCCACGCGACTCCCGCCGCCGGGATTCTGCCGCCCTGTTTGATACCGAGCTCGAGCAGTTCGACGATTCCGTCACTGCTTCGCCCGAGCGCCGGCAGCAGCTCCCGGCGCGTCACCGTGTGACGGCTCACGCTCTTTGGTGCGCGGATGCCGTGCTGTCTCCCCAGCATCTTGATCCACATGCAGCGGGCGTTGTGAATGTGGCCGGCGATCATCCGCACGCTTCGCCGGGACGTGCCGGGGACCGTCATCGGCCACAATTCGGACGGCAGGTTCTCGAACAAGAACAGCGTCACGCGGTTGCTGGTCTTCCACGCCGCGATGACCGCATCCGCAAGATTGACTTGAGTCATCCTCGTCTGGTCCCACCTGGAGCGTCGGCTCACTTCGTTCGTACGCCGGTCTATATCGTCAGGCGTCTCCGACCGGTGCATCGCTGTCAAGCGTCGGTCTGTCGGTCGAGCACCTCGAGAGCATCGTCGGCCTCGGCTAATTCCGCCTCGTTGAAGACCCGGACGCCCGCGCGGCGTAGTGCCGCCGCGGTCACTCCGGTTCCCGTGACGAGCCGACCAGAAAAACTCCCGTCGTAGATCCCGCCCGTGCCGCACGACGGACTCCGGGTTTTCAGGACCGCGACACGAATGCCAAGCTCCTGTGCCACTCCGACGGCGTGCTCGGCGCCCGCGACGAATGCATCAGTGACGTCTCGGCCGTCGTTCGTCATGACGGCCGCCGCACGGTTCAGAACCTTCACGCCGTCGCCTCCGACCGCTTCCGCGGCGGACCGGGGCGTGCCCAGACCCGCAGCGACTTCCGGACAGAGCCCCACGACCCTTCCCTGCTCCAGCCACCGCCGGAGGATCGGGCTGTCGATCCGGGCGGACCCGCCGTGATATCGGACCTCCGCTCCCAGGAGGCACGAGCTGACGAGGACTCTGGCCAGAGGCACCTGTGCTCCTTCCAGCAGGCCTATCGCTTCTTGTAAATCAGTGACGTGCTCACGACGGCCACGCCCGACCGCCGCTCCGCGTACTCGACTACGAGCCGTCCGTCGGCGTCAAGCGACCACAGTTCGCTGTGCTCGACGGTGCGCTGTCGCCCTTCGGCGTCGGGCGCCTCGGCCGTGCTCGTGCTCGCCACGAACTGGTCGCCCAACCAGAACACGTCTGACCGGAAGCGGCCACCCGTACCACCGACAACTCCGTGCGACCCGAACGTGTGAGTCACGGCCTCCGGAACGTCACCGGCCGTCGATGAATGTTTTATAGTGACCGAGGCCGCGGTCTGACGGATGGTCAGTTCGTCGGCGATTGTGGGCGATGCCTGTGCGGCGCGCGGCTTCGCGGTGTCGACTAGAACCCACTGACCCGAGAAATCAGGTCTGCCCTGCGCAGCCGGAATCTGGTCGGTGCGCTCAACGAGTCCGTCGACAAAATTCGCCCAGTGTGTCGGCACACCTCCGCGATCAGCCGCCGGCGCGATCGCAAAGTCCTTCAGAATGCCGCGAAAGCGAATGCGCTCGCCCTTTCGGAGCTTCAGGAGCGGCGTCGCCTCATCGATACTTGCCTGGGTAGCAAGGTTCACGGGAACGGAGACACGCATTTTGATGAAGGCGAGCGTCCGGCTGCCGGCAACGTTCCGTCCAAGATCGACGTCGATGAGGACCGCGGGGTCTTCGGGGACGGCGCCTGGAAACACAACGACCCCGGAATGGATTCTTTGCGCAAGCGATGCGGATGCGTGGGAGGCCTCGACCGGAACGACCCCGGAAAACACGTTTCCCACGAGCGCATCTTTTTGAATGGCGGTCGCGTGGGGGTCCTTCAGGACGTTCACCACGGAATCCAAAGCGCCCGACGCTGATGACTGCGGCTGTCCCTGAAGTCCAGAGCCCGGCGAAACCAGAAGCACAAGCGCGAGAATGAAGGACCGGAGGTTAGACAACTTCATGGCTTCCGCTCGACACCTTCCAGATGGACCCGCCGGGCTTCCTCTTTTCGTGCCTTCTCAGCCGCACGACAGGAACGACAGAGCACAGCCTGACTGTTGATGTTGCCCTTTGCCACTTGGTACCACCACTTCTGGCGCTCGGCAGGCCATACCTCTTCCTTCTTGCACTCACGGCACTCCACAACCTTGTCAACGTAGAACCGGGGGAGCAGACCGTAGGTATTGTTGTGAGTCAGCTGCAGCGGGTCTGCCATCACCGCTCCGGGTGGAGGAGATGCATCCTTATCAGTTGTGTCCAGGTCCGCTTGCGCCCTGGCGCGTTGGAGCCGGCTTTCCTCCAGCCTTTGCTGCTTGCTTCTGCGGTGTGTCATGGCCATTTCGCCGATAGGTCAGCGTGACAGTCCTTGACACATCACTCGAGCTGCGTGTGGTCGTCGTCACGCGGAGGCGACCGTCCGTCTCGAGCGACCATGTTTCGCGGCGTTCAACCCACACGCCGGTTTCCGGCATCTGTCCAGTGTAGCTGCCGCTCTCGAAGACGAGCGCGTTGCGGTCCCAGGCGACCTTCGAGTGCCCGCTCGGACCGTTAGGCTCTCCGCGCGCGGTTAGACCGGGAACGACTCCACCCACAATACCGATCATGTACGTCTCGGAAAGGGTTTCGCTCTCGAAGTCCCGATCGATCGCGATGTCCTTGAAGAACGGCTTCATCGGCTCGCCGTACACGTTCGTTCGCACCAGCGACTGGCGGACCGACAAGGCCCTCGGAACGTCGTGACCCGGCTGCTCCGGACCCGCCAGGACCCAACGCCCTGAGAAGTCGGGCTGGTCCTGGGCGGCCGGCACGACGGCGGCAAGCATAACCAGGATCACTGACTGGGCTATCTGCCGGCAACCTCGCGAGTACGGAGCAGACTGCATGATCTTGATCTCCGGCGTTCAGCCCGTACCGTCGAGGCGAAACTCGAACATGACCGTCTGGTCCGGAGCTTCGACGCCGCCCAACTGGCGGTACAGACCCATCGCCGGAACGTTCGATCGCTCCGTGAGGACCCATGCCTGGCTGCAGCCACTGGCCCGGCCGGCGTCGAACAGCGCGCGCAAGAGTTGCGTCGCCAGCCCTCTGCCCCGATGGGTGGGGGCCACGCCGACCTCGTTCACCCACAACTCGGGCGGCTTGTCCGGGTGGACGTAGTGCACTCCCGACGCGAAACCGACAACCGATCCTCCGTCCCGCGCGACCGCCACGTGGTGCCTCCGGTCGGCCAGGAACTCGGCAGCCAGCGCCGGCTGCACGGCGTGGTCGAACACGTCCGGCGCCACGTCCGTGAGCACCGCCTCGTCGCCCGCCTCGAGAAGTCGAATCTCGATTGTCATGCTCGTCGCGTCAAGCGTCAAAGGGCCGTCCTCGACTACCGGACCATGTATTTACCACGCCCGGAGTCGAAGCGAAGAACCTGACGTCGGCGCATGCCGGCGAGGTTCGGCTCTTCCGTCTCGATTCGACAGCACGGCGTCGAGCCGAACTCGGTCCGAAGCGCGATCGAGCGCGGCTTCGCCTCAGTAGGGTCGATGGAGAGAAAGGTCCGCCATCGCGCACAGCCAATGGGGTTCGAGTCGAACAGTTTCGCAACGCGCTCGCTGCCACCGATCTCGACGGGCTTCGTCCGGCCAATCTTCCAGATCTTCAAATCGTATCCGGCGGGCGGTGCGGAGTGGGCAGGCACGCGGACAATCAGGAGCTCGTCGCCGGGACCGTCGATGAGATCGATCGGCACGATCTGAAACTTGCCGTACGCCGCCCACAGGTGCATCCGCGCAACCGCGCGTCCGCGCCCGTCCGCCACGTCGATCCAGTAGCTGTCTTCTCGCTCCAAAGGGCAGCCGCAGTCGTACGGTGTGCAGTCCTCCGACGGTGCGCATGGCCGCGATTCAACTCGCAAGGCGCCGTCACTCCCGTCGTCCAGGCGGACCGGAATGGGACCGTTCGTCGGCTGGAAGGTCGAGTTGTCGAGGGCCGGCAGCGGCGCCGCTGTCGCCCCACCCGCGGCAAATGCCCAGGGGCCGTCCCAAAAGGATGGATCGAGGGGTTTGAACCCTGGCGGGACCGGCTGGCTGCATGAGGTCGCCGTGGACTGTGGCCGGGCAGTCCTCGCCGGCAAGATCGACACACTGGACGTCGTCGCGATGGCTGCCATGAGGCTCACGACACGCCGGCTCTTGCGATTCAGCATCGGCTTGTCGTTCTCACCGGGGGATAGGGGCCCCCGGAGTAATCAACCGGGGGATAGGGGCCCCCGGAGTAACCAACGACGGGAATTCCGGTTCCCGGGTCACGCGCCGCGCCTGCTCGAAGTGCCGGCGCTCGTGCGCCACGATGAGCCGGCAGCCGTCGAGCACGCTGTACGTGATGAACGAGACAAAGGGCGACACCATGATGATACGGCGCGCGTCTCGTCCGTCGAGCGCCTGCACGCGCGCGACGGCCTCCCGCTGGTGGGCGACGAAGCCGTCGATGATTTGCGGGTCGATCGCGCTCGACGCCGGGGTTGCCCTGACTGGGGCGCCGTGAACTTCCTCTTCGAGTCCGGGGTCTGCGATTTGATCAGCATCCGCCCGAACACGCCCGGAAGGATCGGCAGCCGCTGCCACACCGTCCGCGAAGACGCGGTATCCGTGGCGGCGTCGATTGACTGGAACATCTCGCGGTTGGCGTTCAGGAGGTGATCGAAGCACTGCGCGACGCTCCACCTCGCTGCGTCCGGCCGCCAATTGAGTTGCGCTTCGTCGAAATTGCCGAAGACGGATTGCACGTCGCTCGCAACGGCCTGGAGCTCGGCTCGCACGTCCGACAGCGACAAGGCCGTATAGTCCATGGCCATGCGGGACTCACACTCCGGGTTTTAGACCGCGGCCCTCGCCTTGATCCGTCCCACCCTCTTGTACCGAAAACAATCAATCGTGTGATCGTTGACCAGGCCGACCGCCTGCATGAAGGCATAACAGATCGTCGAGCCGACGAACTTGAAGCCTCGGGCCAGGAGATCGCGGCTCAGGGCGTCCGACTCCGGCGTGCGCGGCGGCACCTGCTGAGCCGTACGCCAGCCATTCACACGAGGCGCCCCGCCAACAAAGCCCCACACGTAGGCATCGAAGCTTCCGAACTCGCGCTGAACCGCGAGGAACGCCTTCGCGTTGCGCACCGTGCTCTCGATCTTGAGGCGATTGCGAACAATGCCCGGGTTCGCGAGCAGACGCTCGACCCGTGCCGGTGTGAAGCGGGCCACGCGCTGCGGGTCGAAGCCCGCCATCGCCTCACGGTAGGCCTCGCGTTTCTTGAGGATGGTCTCCCAGCTCAGGCCCGCCTGGGCGCCCTCGAGGGTCAGGAACTCGAACAACACCACGTCGTCGTGGACCGGTACACCCCACTCGGTGTCGTGATACGCGATGCCGAGCGGCGTTCGAGCCCAACCGCACCGAATGTCCGGACCCATAGCGCTTTCCTTGTCCTCGCGTCAGTTGATTGCCTACTGCCCTCCGGTTCATTTTGACACCAGGAACCACTATTCGGCGCATACCGGCAGGGCCTGTCCGGCGATCTGTGGGTTCGTCTCCCTAACGTCCTTCCCATGAGCCGCGGCGCGCATCCGGCAGCGGCGGCGCCATCGGCCCGTTGGACGGCTCGCCGAGTCTGGCGAGCGGCCATGGCGACGCCGGAAACGCCTTCATGCCGACCGCAAGAAATCGCGCGCGAACGGTCTTGCTGAACGTCAGCTTGCCATCCAGCCACTCGCCTCCAGGTTTCTCGAACACCAACTCCCTGCACAGAAAGCAGACGAGCACCTGAAGCGACTCGCGGCCCTTGTGAAATCGAAGGGCCAATCCCGGCTGGAACATACAGGCCATCGGCCCGCCCACATATGATTTCGTGCTCAACACCGTCCTGCGCATGTCGCGAGCCGTCGCTGGATCGAGTGGGACCGGACGCTCTACGACTCGGTACGTCGCAGAGAGACCCATGCCCGTCTCCTCCACCGGCAGCGCCTCGACGCGCTCGGCGTCGCGCACGATCGCGAAAGCCGGCGCAGCGAAGCGCTTCTCCAGAACATCGTCGTCGTCCTGCCGTCGTTCCGGGGCCAACCCGAGAGAACAGGCTGCCACCAGTCCGACAAACAGGCAGAGCCGCAGTCGCACAGTGTTCACCGTTCAACCTCGATCCTTCTTCATGGCTCACACTTCGCCACGCACTGTGTGCACATTCGCCGCGCCTGTTGGGTCGGGAGAAAACCGGGCCGATCTCCCCAGCAACTGGCGCACGTCACTCGCCCGCAGGACATGCACAGTCCACCACTCTCAGCGCGGAATTCACGGCCGCAGATGTGGCAGCGCCACGCGACGACTTCCGCACGCGACGGCATCAATGGAGGTTCCGCGTTCAGCTGATTGCAGTCACAGTCGACGACTTGACTCGCCAGTGACCACTCACGTTCTCCAGCACGAACAACCAGCCGTACCCGCACTGGCTGCCGCAGGAGTAGGACCCGTAAACCAGTGCGTGCCGATCTGTCGAGTAGCCCGGCAGGGACAGAGACGATGAACCGGTTGGTGCCGGGTCTCTGTCGAACAGAACGACATCGGGAGGCGTGACGACGGACAGCGGGTGCGACTCGGCGTTCCTCGTCTCGAGAGACTGGATCAGTTCCTTCCGTGTGCGCTCGTCACCGACCAGTCCTGCCCATTTGCGCGCCGCATCGGGTTCAAGGAACTGACGCCAGTGCTCCGGGATGCGGCATCCAGCCTGACCGGCCGGCCGCTGCCTGCACATTGGAATGCTTTGACTGACCAACGCGAGCGGCGCGCTCCCACCCGAACTGGCCCGGCGGTGCGCTGGAAGAATGGTGTGTTCGAGCACGGCAGCCAGTACAAGCCGATCGTCTTGCATCGGCTCGATCTGACCAGCTTCACGAAACTGTCCCGGTTCCGGCAACCCGATGACCAGGAGCGCCACGATTGCGGAAAGTTTCACTGATGACTCCGCGGGGCTTGGACGCGCTCGCCACGGAGACATGATCGCACGGAACGAGTCGCGCGCCGGCTCGAAGCCGTGCGACGCACGAGCTGGCGTCGAGATACTCAGCGATGAGCTTGTCCTGGTGATGGCCCCGCCCGTCGAGTTGCCGGCTACGAAATCGAGGTCATCGATCGACGTGCGGACCGCCGGGGCGGCCCTGCGCCGCCAGTCCCGCTTCGAGGCCCACGCCGCCCGTCAGCGACAGCCGCTCGGGATCCGCATGGCGTAGAAGCTTCCCGACACAACTCGCCAATCGATCGAGGTCTGATGTTGTGAATCCGACCTTCATCGGCATGCAGGTGACGTCGGCTGTGGGCGGATCATAGTTCCGCGACGGCCGCAGGGACAGCCGTGGTCAGCCGCGCGCGCTGGCGCCGCTGAGTCTCACCGCTTGACGGTGAAGGTCGCCAGGAATTCCTCCGATGGGGTCTTCTGATTCGATCGCGGATACGGCGAGAGCGCGCCCACTTTGATCGTGTACTCGAGATGCGAGATCTCCGGAGAGGCGGAGTCCGCACGCACCTCACGCTCCACCGGCGCGGCAAACCCTCGCGACAACTTCAGCGCGATCACGGCTTCGCCGGCCCAGACGCAGATCGCGTCGATCGGACACCGCGAATCGGACACCACGCGGTCGAAGGTGACTCTCAGTCCACCCGGGACGACCGCCGATTGCCCCGCCCGCAGGTCAAAGGGCTGGCCGAGCGGCACGGCGGTTGGCTCGGTGGGATTTCCTCCACAGGTTGCTCCGAGACAGGCGGCGAGCAGGACGACCGCGAGAATCGCTGGGAACGGACGATTGGTGACCATGGGTCGTACCTCGTGCGCTGAACCGAGCCCTTCTGCAGACCTTGGACCTGGCCCGGCGGTCCGCGAAGGGCTGCTTCGATTCTAAACGCAACCTGGTCCCGAGGCGGCCGGGATCGCACGCCGCAATCTGGTCCAAGCGTCGTCAGGCCGCAGTCGAGAGTCGAGCCACCACGACAAGGCGATCCGTGCGTCCAACGCCCACTGCGGCGTCGTATGCACCGAACCGGGCAACGTGACCGAATCCGGCTCGTGCGAGGCTGGATTCCAGCTCATCGCGCGTCCAGCACCGCATCACGAACTGGTAGTCACTGGATCGCTCCTGACCATCGTGGACGAGGGTATGCCGTTCGGACAACATGAGCTGCCGGTTGTCTCGATCGAGCTCGGTGATGCTCGTAAACGTCAGCGTGCCTCGATCGGTGTCGACACTCTTTCTGAAGAGCGGCTCTCGATCCTTGCGCTCCGCTGAAGCCTCCCACTCGCGCACGTCCAGGATCAGCACGCCCGAAGGCCGAAGCGACCTGGCGAAGCTCGCGAACACAACCGCACGGCTGTCGTCATCGACGAAGTCGTTGAGCACCCCGCGGCAGAGGATGGCATCGTAGCGGCCGGCCGGTTGTTCCATGATGTTGCCGACCGCAAAGGAAACGGAGATCGGCGCCTCGTCGATCGATCGCCTGGCGACGTCGATCAGCTCCTCCGACAAGTCGATCCCGTGGACGACGTAGCCGCGTCGTGCCAGCTCCGCCGCATATCGACCCGTTCCACAACCCGCATCGAGGAGCTCGCTGCCCGGAAGGACGCCGCGTTCGACCAGCCAGGCCGCCATCGTCTTGCACTCTTTGCGGACGGGACGATCGATCAGCAGGTCGAAGGCCCAGGCGTACTCGGCGTAGAACGGTCGTCTGAGATTCTCGGTCATGTCGATGAGGATCACGAAACGCCGCCACAGCCTCCCGCGCCGTAACAGGCGAGCCATGGCAGGACAACCATGCCGACTGCGCCGACAGCTATGCCTATCTTTGTGCCGACCCCGATCTTCTCTTTGGCCCGGGCCTTGTGGATCGCTCCGGCGACGAGGCCACCCCAGGCGCCGGCGCCGGCGCCGACGAGCGCAACGCGCGGATCGTGGTTATAGCCTCCGACGGTCTGGGTCCGGGAAAGGACCGCGCCGGCACCGGCCCCTATCATCGTACCCGTGATTACTGGATGCCGCACGATCCAACCTGGCTGAGCCTGCTGAATGGGTGCAGGGCTTTGTGCCAGTTGCGCCCCCGCGCGCCGAACGGCCGCGCGCAGCGGGCCTTCATGAGCGATTGGGGCCACAATTCCGCCGACGTCGCTGGTGACGCCGGCCGTACTGTCCTGGGCGAACGCCGCGCTTCCACAGGCGATCAGTGACGCCGCGATGACCAGAATGACGGCCGGACGGCCGGCGGATTCCTTCGTTCGTCTCTGAATTGGTGGGTGACACATTTGCTCATCTCCGTGCTCTGTAATGCGCACGGCTCGAGCAAATCAGCTCACGCCGGGCGCGATGCAGGCGGGCGATCGGCGCGGCGTGGTTCGCGGTCCTCGAATAGAGGAGTTACCGCCGTCCCACTGCTGCGGAGCGCAACACGGCCCCAATACGTGCGCGGTGAGCCCGTGCCCTTCCAGCCCGCGCGCCGGAGCTCCCGGCAGATGAGCGTGTTCAGCATGCCGTGCCCAACCAGCATGACCGAACCGTGTGTCAACGCCAGGCCGGCCAATCGATCGGCGGCGCGCGCGGCCCGCGACGTCGCCTCACGCAGGGATTCCACGTCGCCGGACCAGCCGAGCAGCCACGCGACGCGCGCGAGGGCGCCCCAGTGGATGGGCCGCAACGCAACCCCCAGCTCGATGGACGTCGGTAGGCCCGCCTCGTCGAAAAGCGGATCGTTCAGCGCGGGCCTGCCCGGAGCCACCAACGCAGCGGAGTCACGCGCGCGACGGATCGTGCTGGTGACAACAAGCGGGATCGTGGCCGCCCGCACCACGAGTTCAGCGGGAGGCGCGAGGGCCAGGTCGAGGGGAGCGTGCTCGTATGCCTCGGCCCATTGGCCCAGGTCGCGGCCGCGGATCCTCGTTCGGTAGTCGCACGCGGGCCTGCCATGGCGAACCACCAGGATCTCGATCATCGGGGCGGCCTGGTTCAGCTCACCGTGGCGCAGGCTTCGAGAGGCCGTGCCCGCCGAGAGGCACCGTCTCCACGCGATTGCCGAAGCCGGCGATCATGGGTCGGCCTTTCGCGATCGCGGCCTGGACCGCGGGCAACGAGAGCGACGCTTTGTGACTGGCCTGACTGTCCCAGACCTCGGTGATCCACAGCGCATCGGCGTCCGCTGGATCGGTGGCGATGACGTAGCTGAGACAGCCCGGCATCGCCTGACCGGCTTCCAGCAGGAGCGCCGCGAACGCGTCGCGCTGACCGGGCACGAGGCTGACCTTGCCGATCAATCCGTACATCTGTCCTCCGATCGCGGCCGGCTGCACCGCTGCCTCTCGAGAGGCGAGCGGAGCGATCGCCGCCGCGCCGGCCAAAGCAAGGAACTGGCGTCGTTGGTACATTGTGCTCAACTCGAGATGCCACGGCTTCAGATCATCCGGCGGCAGCGGGGACGGCAGCGGCACGGGATGCCGGCAACGCCGTCCGTGTTGTAGTCGTACGTCAGCTCCTCGCCCTTCTTGATGTCGCACGAGGCCAGGATCCAGATCGTGTGACCGACGATGTCAATATAGCAATTCGGGCGGCACGCGTGGTTGATGTAGCGGGCGATGTTGCCGCCGATCGCCGCGTCGCGCGCCCACCGGCTGTTGATCGTGAAGATCCAGATGCGCTGCCGGGGCAGATACCGGAGCTCCCGGCGCCAGGCCTCCGCCTGCGACACCAGCTCTCCCTTGTACTCGACGACCCGTGTGTCCTCGTCGATGGCCTGGGCGGCATAGACCCCCCACCCCGAGATTCCCGAGCGACGGCGGACCACACGCGGAAGACGAGTCATCAGCGTATTAGACCGCGAGAGGCGTGAACGCGCCAACCAATCGCGCGCGGATGACAGGGGTTCGATCCGGCCGGCGAATTCCGGATGCGCATTTGTCGCGCCCCAACGCGCCTAGTGTCTCGTCCCATAAATCCTGTTGCATTCGGCCGGCGCTGCATCCCGCATGGCTGCGTTGCTCCGCCCTCAAATACGCGCAGTATTCTCGGTTGTCGCGCCTTGCCCTGCGGGCGCAGCGCCGCCCTCGGTGCTAACAGGATTTACGGGACGAAACACTAGTCCGCGCGCAGGGCCGTCAGAGGATCGATCGTCGCGGCCCGCCTCGCAGGCAGATAGGCCGCCAGGAGACAGACGGCGCCCATCAGCGCCGCGGCGCCGGCAAACGTCGTCCGATCCAGCGGGCTGGCATCGACGAGCCAGCCGCCGAGAAAACGCGTGGTGAGCGCGGCGAGCGCCAGGCCGCACGCGAGGCCGAGCGCTCCGAGCAGGGCGCCCCGCGCGAGGAACAGCCGCAGCACCGCGCCGCGGCCGGCGCCAAGCGCCATGCGCACGCCGATTTCCGCCGTGCGCTCCGTGACCCAGCAGCCGACGACGGCGAAGAGGCCGACGGCGGCGAGGCTCACGGCGATGATCGCAAACGTCGCCATCAGCGAAGCGGCGAAGCGCCACGTCGCGACCGACCGCGCCGTGATGTCCGCAACCCGCTCGACGTCGCCGGTCGGGAGACCCGGATCGATTGCCGCGACCTCCGCCCGTATCAGCGGGGTCATCTGTTCGGCGCTGTACGGCGTTTTGACGACGACCCGCAGCACCGGGACGGGCTCGTTCGAGAACGTCACGAAGAGCTCGGCGGCGGCCGTCAGCTTGTGACCGCTGTCGCGGACGTCTCGCGCGATCCCGACGATCGTCTTCGTCGTCTCACGAGTGAGGCTCTTGAACAGGAGAGTCTGACCGATCGGGTCCTGGCCCGGCCACATCCGCGCCGCCATCGTTTCGTTCACGATCGCGACGTCGGCGCCCGGGCCGTCCGATTCCGCAAAGGCACGCCCGCGGACGATCGGGATGCCCATCTCGGCGAAGTACGTCGGCGGTGACGTGCGGCGCATTGACGGTGACGCGGCGCGCATCGCGTCCGCCAGGCTGCACCTCGGCGGTGCTGACGAACCCGGACAGCGGCAGGTAGCTCGTCGCGACGACCGACTGCACGCCGGGCCGATCCCGAAGCCGCTGCCTAAGGTTGTCCAGAAAGGCCGACTGCGACGGGCCGTCCGGATAGCGCGATCGCGGCAGCGAGATCGTCGTCGCCAGCTTGCCCTCGGGCTCGAACCCGGGATCGGCCGGCCTGAGATGGAGGAACGTCTTCATCACGAGCCCGGCGCCGGTCAGCAACGCCACCGAGAGCGCGATCTCGGCAACAATCAACGCGCCGCGGGTCACACGGCGGGACGGAGTGGCCCAGCGCCCGGATGCCTTCAACGCCGGTCCAGGCGGGACGCGCGAGGCATACAGCGCCGGCAGGAGCCCGAAGAGAAGCCCGGTGGCGGTCGAGAGCACGAGGCACGCCACCAACACGCCGCCGTCGAGGGCGATGTGATCGATGCGCCGGATGTATCCGGGCATGACCGAGAGCAGCGTGCCGAGGCTCCAGTTCGCGATCAGCAGGCCCGCCGCGCCGCCGCACAACGCGAACAGCACGCTTTCCGTCAGGAGCTGACGAACGATGCGGGCCCGCGTGCAGCCGAGCGCCGTGCGAACGGCCAGCTCTCTTCGCCTGGCATCCGCGCGCCCGATCAGGAGACTGGCGACATTGGCGCACGCGATCAGCAGGACGAACCCGGCCGCACCGAGCAGCGCCAGCAACGGCTCTCTGATATCGCCGGCGATCTCTTCAACCAGCGGGGAGAGGTGCACCCGGATCCGTTCGTCCGATGACGCCGTTCCGTCGACCGCTGCGTCCATCTGCGCTTCGGCCAGTCGCGGACTGACGTCCGGCTTCAGCCTCGCGTAAAGACTGATGACCCTGAGCGGTCGGCCCTCGGCGCGCTGACGTGCCAGGCAGAACGTCAGCGGGATCCAGCCGTCCAACCGTCTCAGCGCCCGTGGCCCATCGAACGCTTCGGGCATCACGCCGATCACGGTCGCGGCCGCGCCGTCGAGGGTGAGCGTACGGCCCATGACGTTCGGATCGCGGTTCAAGGCTCCTGCCCAGAAGCCGTGGCTGACGACGATCACCGGCTCGCCGGCCGGACCGTCCTCGTGCTCCGTGAAGGTGCGGCCGGTTCGCGGCGAGACACCGAGCGTCGCGAACATGCTGGCCGAGACACACTCGAGCCGCAGGCGCGTCGCGGAGCCGGCCCCCGTCAGGATCGGCGACAACATCGAATACCCCGAGAGGGAATCGAGCGCATCGACGCGGCCCGCCCAGGCACGAAACTGCGTCTCGGTGAAACCTCCCGAGTTGCCTCGGGGCGTCTGCCGCAGGACGATCACCACGCGGTCGGGATCCTTGAAGGGAAACTGCAGCAGCACCGCGTTCACCACCGTGAACATCGCGGTGTTCGCGCCGACGCCGAGCGCGATCGAAAACATGGCCGCGGCCGTCGTCAGCGGGTGCTTCCGCATGAGACGGAGGCCGTACGCCGCATCCCGCGCCAGGATCTGCGCGTGCTCGCGCGGCGCGACGCTGGCAAAGCCGCGCAGCGTCCGCGACCAGAGCCGGACCAGCGCGAAGCGCCCGCCCGCCGCGGCCTCGGCCCGTTCGTCGCGAAAGACGTCGGCCATGTCGTCTCCGAAGTCGCCGCGAAACTCGGACGGGAACAGGCGAAGGCACCACCGATAGAGCCGGTCGGCGCGCGATCGTCCTCGCATGGGTCACCTCACGCCGGGCCGGGCTCGTCGAGGAGACGCGTCGCGCGGGCGACGGCCACCATCTTCTGGAGCCGTTCCGCCTCCGCGACGGCCACGCGCCGGCCGAAGTCCGTCACCCGGTAGTAGCGGCGGCGCTCGTCGTCCACGGCGGCCGCGGGACGGCGGCCCGACTCGACGATCAGGCCCCCGGCGAGCAGCCGCTTGATGATGCCGTAGAGCGTGCCCGTGCTGAGGACGACGGCGTCGTCCGTATGGCGCGCGACGCTCTTGATGATGGCGTAGCCGTGCTGTTCGCCGTCGGCGAGCGCGACGAGCACGTGGAACATCGGCGCGGTGAGCGGCAGGTATTGTGCGGGGTCGCGCGACGCTCGGGTCATGGTCAACTGCGTAGCGTCACACTATATCGTCTCGCGACGCATTGTCAACCGTGGTTCAAGGTTCCTGTGCCTCGACGTTCGACGGTCCGGGACGAGCGGTGGCCGGAACATTCCATATGGCGCTGCCGTTCATACCTTTTGACACACGATATGTCGTCCGACACCTGGCAGGAACAGCTCCGGCGGGGCGCCCTGGATCTGGCGATCCTCCTGGCGGTGTCCGTCCGCGCGCGTTACGGCCTGTCGATCGTGCAGCATCTCGACGCCTTCACGGACTTGATCGTGACCGAGGGGACGATCTATCCGATCCTCGGGCGTCTGACGCGCGAGGGGCTGCTCGACGCGTACTGGGTGGACGACGAGGCGCCCCATGCGCGCAAGTACTATCGGCTGACGCGGGCCGGCGGCCGTCGCCTCGAGACAATGAAGGCCGAGTGGCGGGCATTCAGCGGGAAAATCGACCGCCTGATGCGCGCCGCCGACGCGACGGAAAGGGGCGAGGGTGAAGCTCACTGAGGCCGGCCAGTCGCGGGTGAACGGGTATCTCTTCGTCTTCGAGCGCGCGCTGGCGTCGAGGCTGCCGCCCGACGCCGTACGGGAGGCGGTCCGGGAAATCGAGTCGCATGTGCTCGAGCGTCTCGCCCAGGCCGGCCCGGCGCCCGACGCACGCGAATCCCTCGAGAAGATCCTGAGCGATCTGGGCTCGCCCGGGCGCGTCGCCGAGGCCTACTCGCTCGGGCGGGCCGTGGACGACGCCGTAGTGACGGGGCGGATCGTCCCGGTCGCGCGCGCGATCGGGCGGATCGCGATATCGACGGTCGGCGGGTTCTTCGCCGCGCTCGCGGTGTTCGTCGGGTACGCGATCGGCGTCGCCTTCCTTCTGATCGCCGCTGCGAAGCCGATCTGGCCCGGCCACGTGGGTTTGATCGTGGTCGATGGCTTCCCTCGATCCTTCGGGATCGCGCTGCACGTGCCGCCAGGGGCCGTCGTCTACGGCGGCTACGCGCTGATTCCGATCGCGCTCGTCTCGGGTCTTCTCTTCCTCGTCGTCACGCACCGTGCCGCCCGCCGGTTCCTGGCGCGGTGGCGCGGCCGTCAGCCGGCGTTTCTCGCGCGGCCCAAGCCCTGACTTACGGCGTGGAGCTCGGTTAAAGCCAGTCGTAGCGCTGCAGGCCCCAAGACTATTCTCGCGGAAGCCACAAATTGGTTTTCGCGGGTTCAGAAGATGAACTTCAGCGCGAGTTGCACGACGCGCGGATCGCCGGCCGACGCGATCGTCCCGAAGGCCGCCGAGCCTGCCGTGGTGTTCGGCGCCCCGAACGGGGGCGTGTTGGTGACGTTGAAGATCTCCACTCTGGCTTCCAGCGCCTGGCTCGCCCGCAGCGGCACCCGGCGCACGACGGCGATGTCGAGATTGCGATAGCCCGGTCCCCGCACCGGGTTGCGCGGGCTCGTGCCAATCGTGAACTGAGAGGCCGTTGAAAACGCGCTGGTGTCGAACCACCGGCTGACGGACCGCTCGGCGGCAGGCAGGGTCGGGTCGCCGATCAGGTTGGGACGCTGCGTGCCGAATCCCGCGAACGCGTTGTTGTTGGTCGTCTGGGTGACGGCGATCGGGATGCCCGACTGCAGCGTGAGCACGCCCGTGACCGTCCAGTCGTTGACGAGCGGCGCCCAACACGCCGGCGGCGCGGCGGCGCCGGTTCACGCCGAAGGGGATGTCCCAGACCGCCGACGCGACGAACACGTGGGGAATGTCCCCCGTCGAGTAGTCGCGCTCGAGGCGGCGGTTGAAGCTGTCGGCGACCGGGAAGCTGGCGACCGGCCCGGTGAGAATCGACGCGTCGAACACCGACGAGGCGTCGTCCATCAACCTGGAGCGCGTGTAGCTGACGAGATACGACAGGCCGCGCGAGAAGCGCTGCTCGAGCTTCGTGTAGAACCCGTGATAAACCGTCGTGCCCACGTTGTTGCGATACAGGCTCACCGTCGTGTACTGCGGATACGGCTTCAGCAGCTGCGCCCGCGTGATCGTCGGATCGCCGAGCGACGAGGACCGCGGGATGGTGCCGAAGTACGGATTGGGCACGCGCTGAAGCAACGGCGACCCTTGGGCGAGCTGCTCGACGGTCAGCTGATTCAGGTTCGTGTCGGGGAGGCCGACGCGCGTGATCTTCGAACCGACGTAGGCCACCTCCACCGAGATGTCGGAGGTGAGCTCACGCTGCAGCGACGTGTTCCACTGCTGGACGTAGCCTGAGCCCAGGTCGCGATCGACGGAAAACACCCCTTGGCCAAGACCGGCATCCGGCGTCAGCGGAATCGGCTCGACGCTGGGTCCGGCGGAGAGGACGAACGCCGGCGTGATGGTGTCCAGCGTCCGCTGCGACACGGTCTGCAGGAACGGAAAGACCGGCGTCGTGAACGGCGTGGTGATCCCCGCCATCTCGATCCAGATCATCCCGTAGCCGGTCCGCACCACCGTCCTGTCCGTGAGGCGCCCGACGACGCCGAGGCGCGGCCCGAGGTTGAGCTTGTGCAGCTGTCGCGCGGCACGGGGCTGGCCGTCGCGGCCCAGGTAGTCGAGCTGCCGGGTCTCCAGGTTGAATATCGCGACCTGGTCGTTCTCCTCCGTTGATGGAAAGTTCAGCGTGTAACGCACGCCCGCATTCACGGTCACCCGGTCCGACAGCCGCCAGTCGTCTTGAATGAAGTACTCCTGGAAGTGGGCCCGATTGCGGATCGCCTCCTGCTGCAAATCAATCGAGAACTGCTGGACCTGGCCGAGGAGGAATCCGGCCAGCGGCGTGCCGGTGTTGGCGGCCGTCGTCGCATCGGTCGGCAGGTTGGTGAAGAGGTTGCTGAACGTGAACTGGCCGGTGGGCGATGGCGGCTGCACGACGTTGAGCCGCTCCCAGCGCAGGTCTGCGCCCATCTTGACCGTATGCCGTCCCTTCAGCCACGTCAGCGTATCGGCGATCTCGGTCACGCTCGTACCGAAGTCCGACGCGGTACTCGGCGGCGACCCGAGCTGCTGATAACCGCCGATGAGGAACGTGGGCACCGTATTCGGAAATCGTGCGCTCGACGGAATGCCTGGAAGACCAAGGCTGGTCGAGGCCGTGCCGTCGAGCTGAGCGGCCGCGCGGCCGACGGTCCGTCTGGTGTCGCCGATCCGGAGCTGGTTCACCACGCTGTTCGAGAACGTTCGCTGATAGCTCGACGCCAATGACCAGGACGTGGTGTTCTGCGGACCGAGCGTGCCCGTCGTCACTCCACTGCCGTCAGGCAGTGGCGTCACCGGGATGAACTCTTCGCGGAATCGTGTCAGGCGCCCGAACACCTGATCGCGGTTCGCGGGAAAACGATGATCCATCCGGACGCTGAACTGATCTTGATCCACCGTTTCGTTTTCCACGCGCCGGTAGTTGTTGGCGGTTCCGGCGCTGGTCGGCAGCGGATACCGGTTCAGGAGCGTGCGCGCCACCGAATCAAATCGCTCGGCAGGAATCGTATTGCCGGGGAACTGGCTGCGGCTCGAGCCGCCCGTCGCAACGGGAACGGTCGTGGCCGGATCGTAGATGGCCGGTACGCGCCCGGCGATGGCTTCCGTGAACACGCCCTGCCGCTGGAGCCGCGTCGGCACTGTCGAGATCACCGTACGTCCGATCGTCTGGCGCTGGCCCTGATAGTCGGCGAAGAAGAACGCCTGGTTGCGTCGAATCGGTCCGCCGGCGACGCCACCGAACTGATTGCGGCGGAACAGCGGTTTGACCGGGTTGGTCGAGGCAAAGAAATTTCGCGCGTTCAGCGCCTCGTTCCGGAAGAACTCGAAGACGCTCCCCCGAAGCGCATTGCTCCCGGACTTGGTGGTCAGGTTGACGACCCCGCCGTTGAAGCGCCCGAACTCCGCGGGCGGGCTGTTGCTTTCGATCTTGAACTCCTGGATCGCGTCGACGTTCGGAAAGAACGCGACCTGGCCGGGCTCGGGCTGCAACACCGAGATGCCGTCGAACAGATACTCGTTGGTGCGAGGCCGGCCGCCGTTGATGCGCGGCAGCGGGGCCGCGGGCGGCGGCGGCAGCGCCACGCCAGGCGCCAGGCCGGCGAGCGTGATGAAGCTCCTGCCGTTGAGCGGCAGGTCGACGATCTTCCTGTTGTCGATGACGTGGCCGAGCCCCGACGTATCGCTCCGGAGCAGCGGCGCGTCGGCGGTGACGGTGACGGCTTCGGTCAGCCCGCCGACCTCCAGCCGCAGGTCCAGTCGAAGCGTCTCGCCGGTGGCGAGCCGAATGCCGTCCCGGGTCAGCGGCCGGAATCCGCTCAACCCGACGCGCACCCGATAGGCGCCGGGCGCCAGCGCCTGAACGGAGTAACGGCCGTCCGGGCCCGTCACCACCGTGCGGGACAGGTTGGTTGCGGCGGCGACAACGGTGACGGTCACGCCAGGCAGGGGGGCGCCCGCCTGGTCCACGACGGCCCCCGCCAGGGCCGCTGCGCCAATCTGCGCGCGGAGGCCCGGCACGGCGATTCCGATTCCGACCGAGACCCACAGGCACGCGCCTGCCCAACGCCGACCTCCGAGCATCCGGACCCCTTGGAATGTCCTGAACTCTAGATCGTCTCGAGCAGCTAATCAAATCGACTTGAAACGTATAAATACGGTTACAACGAAATCCGAACGGCGCGTTGGCGCGTTCCGGACAATACGCTCCTGAACAAGGCCACGCGGTTGCCGACCCGCATCCTTGCGCGCAATCCTTCCCGCAGGCGACGCTGCATCCCCATGAAGCGTCCTCCGTAGGTCAGACACTGACACGGTGTCACATCAGCCGCCACGGCTCGTATGCAGCTCATACGGCTTGATAGCCGTCGCGTACAGACGACCGCGCCACGTCGAAGAGCCTGCGCCCTTCAGCATCGCTGCGGCGCGATCTCCACACATGGCATCCTTCGTGTAAACGGCTGAGCAGCAATCGGTGGGAGGGCGATGCGATAGCGCAACCCGCGCAGGCCGGCGTTCTCTTCGCCCCGACTGTCTCAGACGTGGCCCGTCCAATATGGGCCCAATCGCAGCAAGGTGATCCGATGCCAGATTGCCCGCGGACCGATGCTGTTCACACATGCGCATCCACGAGCCCTGCAATGCTCCCCAGACCCGAGCGCCGGAGTACCGTCCGCGGGGTTCCAACGGGGGAACCGCAGCGTCCACAGATCGTGAGATTGGTGGTGGGGACCTATCGGGAGATGCCCGGTCTCTGTCTTCATCTCGGCCAGGCGGCGCGGCTCTTTGGACTTCGTGAGCGAACCTGCCGCGTCGTGCTGGATGATTTGGTGCGGGACGGGCGGCTCCGGCAGTCCGCGGACGGCCAGTACCGTGCACCAACGGGCGGAGTTCACAGGTGAATCCGGCGGCACCTCGAGGAACATCTGGATCAGTCGTGGCTCATGTCTCTTCTCATCACGGTTGCGGTCGACGGACAAGTGCGTCTTTACATGGTCGTCGTTGACGGAGCCGGACCGGCTCTGTTGTAATCCGCCTAAGCGAATATGCCTTCGGCGGCAAAAACCCACGTCGATCTGATGTTTCGGGCGTTTTCGGACCCGATCCGTCTCCGAATCCTGAGTCTCGTTCAACCCGGCGAACTGTGCGTGTGCGATCTCGTGGAGATCCTGAAACTGCCGCAGCCCACGATCTCGAGGCACCTGTCGTACCTGCGGCGGGCCGGACTCGTGAACGTGCGCCAGGAGCGCTCGTGGAACTACTACGAGCTCGCGCCGGCGCGATCGGCGTTCCACACAAAACTCCTGGACTGCATTGGCAGCTGCTTCCGCGACGTCCCTGAGATGGGAGCTGACGCGAAAAGAGCGCAGGCGCTCCGGAAACGGGGCGGGTGCTGCCCGATCTAGTTTTTTTTGCGTGGTGATATTCGCATAAGCGGATAGCGCTCAGAGGAGGGGAGATGGCTGCAAGGCCAGCGCTTGAAGTCGGCTGACGCATTGAAAGATCGGTTGCGAGGGCGAAGCTGGGAGGAGGTTCAGTAGGTGCGGAGCCGTCCATTGGTTGCGGAATTCGTCGGCACCGCGATGCTGCTGGCGGCAGTCGTTGGGTCGGGCATCATGGGCGAGCGACTGGCGAACGGCAACGTGGCCGTCGCGCTGTTGGCGAATACGCTGGCGACCGGCGCCGCTCTCGTCGCGCTGATTCTGACCTTCGGCTCGATCTCTGGCGCGCACTTCAACCCCGCCGTGTCACTGGCGGACGCGTCACAAGGCGGGTTGCGCTGGCCGGAGGCAGGGGGCTACGTCGTCGTGCAAATTGCCGGCGCGCTCGTCGGCGTCGCGATTGCGGACGTCATGTTTGGCGAACCCATCTACGCGTGGTCGCAACACGCGCGAAGCGGATTGCCGCAGGTCCTGAGTGAAGCCGTCGCGACGTTCGGGCTGCTCTCGGTGATCTGGGGATGTGCGCGCCGACGACCTGACGCGGTGCCGTTTGCCGTTGGCGCGTACATAACTGCCGCGTATTGGTTCACCGCGTCGACGTCATTCGCCAATCCTGCGGTCACGCTCGCTCGAGCACTGACGAACACATTCGCCGGTATTCGACCGGCGGACGTCCCGGGTTTCCTGGTCGGACAAGCCGTCGGCGCTGCGGCGGCGACGGTCTTATTTCACTGGTTGGTCCCGAGTCTCCCGGCCGTCGCCGATCGCGTGGCGCCCCGCGATCGTGAGGTCAGTGCGATGCGGCGTAAGGGGTAAACATTTGCATCGCGGACCCGCAACGATGCCGGTCCGCGCGTTCCTGACGACATCGCCCGACGGACCGCGAGTCCAAAGGAGGCCGTATGACTGACGTTCGCTACAACGTTCTGTTCCTCTGCACGGGCAACTCCGCGCGCAGCATCATGGCCGAGGCGCTCTTGAATTTCTGGGGTCGGGGGCGTTTCATGGCGTTCAGCGCGGGCAGCCATCCGAAGGGTGAAGTGCATCCTCTGGCGATCGAAGCGCTCCGTCGCCATCATCTGCCTGTTGAGGACCTGCGCAGCAAGAGCTGGGATGAATTCGCCACGCCAGACGCTCCTCCGCTCAATTTCGTGTTCACCGTGTGTGACAGGGCGGCGGAGGAGGTCTGTCCGGTCTGGCCAGGTCAACCGATGACGGCTCACTGGGGCATCCACGATCCCGCTGCGGTCGAAGGCACCGACGACGAGAGGGCCCGTGCCTTCAACAAAGCGTTTCGCGAACTTGACGCGCGGTTGAAGATCTTCACGAGCCTGCGGTTGGAAATGCTCGATCACATGGCTCTCAAGCGGCAACTGGATGCGATCGGGGAGATGCGAGAAGAGCGCCAGTCGAAATGAGCCGGTCGACGTCGCTCGCAGGGAATCGTGGGGACAATGATGAACTGCCCCTTCCGGAGCCCTCGCATCGCTCTTGCCTCATCGCAACCCGTAGATTGAATGTTGTTCCCACGCCCCCTCGAGCCGCGTCCGAACGGCCTCGGCCGAAAGCGGCAGAGCGCCGAGAAACTCTGCGTGACGGCGGGCCGCGCGATAGGCCGGCTGCCGGACTGGCTCTTTCAAGTAGCGGGACACCAGGCCGGGATCGAAGCCGTACAGCAGCGTGCCGTGGTGCAACAGCGCGCGGCGCCCTCGCCGCTGCGCGTTTCCGGACACCTTCCGCAGCCCCAGAGCGAGATCCGTCTCCCCGGCAACCGAGAGACCGGGGATGTCGAGCGCGGCCGCGATTCGTCCCAGGATGAACTGAAAGCTCGCCCGGACATGTGCCAGCTCCGGCCGCGAAACGAGCGACAGGGCCACGGCGTAATTGAGACAGCCGGGCCCGAGCACGACCGCGCCCCCGCCGGAAAAACGCCGAACCACGGGAACGCCGTCTTCGCGGCACGCGTCCAGGACCACGTCGGCGTCGATCCGGCTGCTCCGTCCGACGACGACGACAGGGCGCGTCGTCTCCCAGCAGCGGACGAGCGCTGTCCGAGGCTCCGGCCTCGACGGACTGAAACATCGCCCAGTCGCGGCCGAGCTGTTCGTCCGCGTCGAGGCTCGTCTCTTCGGTGTTCTGGTGCATGATGCTTTCGGCCATGCCGGTCTATCTTGATTGCGCCGCGACGACGCCGCTCGACCCCAGGGTCCGCGCCGAGATGCTGCGCTACCTGGACGAGGACTTCGGCAATGCCGGCAGCCGGACGCACGAGCTCGGCCGGCGCGCCCGGACCGCCGTCGAACAGGCGCGCGACCGCGTCGCGGCGGTCGTGGCGAGCGGCCGCGGCGATGTAGTGTTCACGAGCGGCGCGACGGAAAGCAACAACCTGGCGATTCTCGGGCTGGCGGCCGGCGCGGGCGGCAGGCGGCACATCGTCTCGACGGCGATCGAGCACCACGCCGTGCTCGAGCCGCTTGCGGAGCTCGGCCGGCGCGGGTTCGACGTCACGCTCGTTCAGCCGGACGAGAGCGGCGCCGTTGATGCCGGCGCGGTGCTCGCGGCGCTTCGCGAGGACACCCTGCTCGTCAGCCTGATGCACGTCAACAACGAGACGGGCGTCATCCAGCCGATCGCCGAGATCGCCGACGGGCTCCATGGCGCGAGACCCTATCTCCACGTCGATGCCGCGCAGAGCTTCGCTCGAGAGATCGCGGCACTCCGTCATGCGCGCGTGGATCTCATCAGCGTGAGCGCGCACAAGATCGGCGGTCCGAAGGGCGTGGGCGCGCTCGTCATGCGGCGGCGCGACGGGCGGCGTCCGCCGCTCCAGCCGCTGATGTTCGGGGGCGGGCAGGAGCGTCAGTTGCGGCCCGGGACGCTGCCCGTGCCGCTCATCGCCGGCCTGGGTCTGGCGGCCGAACTGGCCGTGACCGAAGCGGAGACGCGTGAGGCGCGGTGCCGCGCGTTCCGCGAGTCGCTCCTCGCGGGCCTTGCGCCACTCGACCCGGTGGTCAACGGCGACCTCCGTCGGGCGGTGCCCTACATTCTGAACCTCTCCTTCCCGGGCATGGAAGCGGAGACGGCCATCGACGCGTGGAAGGATCTCGTGGCGATCTCGAACGGCGCGGCGTGCACGTCGCAGAGCTACACGTGCAGCCACGTCCTGAGCGCGATGGGACTGCCGGAATGGAGAAAGGACGGCGCGCTCAGGTTTTCGTGGTGCGCGGCCTCGACGGAGCCGGACTGGAGCGCCCTCGTCGCCGCCGTGGAGCCCTATCGGGGCGTCGAAAGGATTGGGGCCACGTGAGCGCCGCCAGGGACGAGCACGTGTACTACCGCCGGTCCCGGTTCACGACGCACCTGCCCGTCGATCGCCGCTATTCGCCGGCGCACTACTGGTTGTTCGAGGAGTCGCCGGGACTGTGGCGGGTGGGCTTGACGAAGTTTGCCACGAGAATGCTCGGTGACATCGTCGAGTTCGAGTTCGGCACACCGCCAGGCGCCGCGATCGGCGTGGGGGACGAAATCGGGACGATCGAAGGGTTGAAAGCGGTGACGAGTGTCTTCTCCGCTGGTTCCGGCCGCTTTGCCGGCGAAGGCGATCGCCTGAGGCAGGATGTCACGCTCGCCGAATCCGATCCCTACGGACAGGGCTGGTTGTATAAACTGCAGGGCGAGCCGGCGGCGGATACTGTTGACGTCTACGGATATGTGGCGATTCTGGACGCGACGATCGATAAGATGCTGGCGAGCCGCTATAACGACGAGGACTGAATGAGCGCGGACTACATCATGGTGGGCGGGTTTCTCGGCGCCGGCAAGACGACCGCGATGCTGCGTCTCGCCGAGCACCTGACCGCTGCCGGCCGGCGCGTCGGGCTCATCACCAACGATCAGAGCCATGGCCTCGTCGACACGTCCATTGTCACGGCGAAGGGGTACCCGTCGAGGAGATCACCGGCGGATGTTTCTGCTGCCGCTTCACGTCGTTGACGGACGCCGCCGATCGGTTGACGCGCGACGCGAGCCCCGACGTCTTTCTCGCCGAGCCGGTCGGGAGTTGCTACTGACCTGCGCGCGACGGTGCAGTATCCGTTGAGGCGCTTGTACGGCGACGACTACCGCGTGGCGCCCCTGAGCGTGCTCGTCGATCCGATGCGCGCGGCGCGCGTGCTCGGGCTCGAGTCCGGCCGGAGCTTCTCGCCGAAGGTCCTCTACGTCTACGAGAAGCAGCTCGAAGAGGCGGACCTCATCGTCATCAACAAGAGCGACATCCTGGACACCGCGAAGCGCGGCGCGCTCGAAGGCGCGTTGAAGGCTCGCTTTCCACAGGCGGACGTCGTCACCGTCAGCGCGCGGACGGGCGAGAATCTCGAAGACTGGTTCGGCCGCCTGTCCGATCCCGTTGCGACGCGATCGGCGATGGACGTGGACTACGACGTGTATGCCGAAGGCGAGGCGCTCCTCGGCTGGCTGAACGCGACGTTCCTCTTGTCGTCCCCGAATCCGTTCGACGGCAATCGGTTCCTGCAGCGGCTTGCCGGCGCCGTGCGCGACCGGCTGGCGGCCGCCGGCATCGAGATCGCGCACTTCAAGATGACGCTCGCACCCGACAGCGGAAACGATCTGGGCGTCCTGAATCTCGTGCGCACCGACGGCACGGCGGAGTCGCCGTATGCCCTGGCCGACGATCTGACGGACGGGGAGCTGATCGTCAACCTGCGCGCCGAGGGCGATCCGGACCAGTTGAAAGCGATGGCGCACGCCGGCGTCGCGCAGGTGGCGCGCGAGATGGGCGTCACCGCCGCGGTCGAGCACAGCGAGCACTTCCGGCCCGGCCGCCCGGAGCCCACGCACCGGATGGCGGCGCCATGACGACTCAGGCGCCCCGAATCCTCTATTGCCACTGCGCCTTCGCGAAGATCGTGCCGCCTGAGGTCAAGGCGGCCGTGCTCAGCGGGCTTGCGGAAGCCAACGTGGATTTCGACGCGGTGCCGGATCTGTGCGAGATGGCGGCACGCGGCGACGCGCGGCTGCGCGAGCTCGCGGCCGAAGGGCCGCTGCAAATCGCCGCCTGCTATCCGCGCGCGGTGAAGTGGCTCTTCGCGTCGGCCGGCGCCGAGCTCCCTGCGCAGACGGTGCGCGTCTGGAACATGCGCGTCGAGACGGCCGACGTCGTGATCGATGGCCTGCTCAACCCGTCCAACCCCGATGGCGAGCCGCCGGCCGCGGGAGCCTCGCGATGAGCCTCGTGCCGTCCGGCCGATCGCAGGTGATCCTTCGCGCCGGCGCGAGCGGGATGAGCCCTGCCGACCGCGCGGCCCTGGCCCGGCTGCTCCTCGATCGGGGGCTGGAAGTGTCGTGCCGGCAGGATGAAGGCCTCGCCGAAGAGTCCGCGCCCGGCGCCGATCCCGCGACGGCCGCTGCGGCAATCGCGCCCGACTCCGGCGCGATTCCGACCACCACCGCGCCGTGGAAGCCGTGGTTCCCCGTCATCGACTACTCGCGCTGCACCAACTGCATGCAGTGTCTGAGCTTCTGCCTCTTCGACGTCTACGGGGTGTCGGCGGACCGCAAGATTCAGGTGCAGAACCAGAGCAACTGCAAGACCGAGTGCCCGGCCTGCTCGCGCGTCTGCCCCGAAGTGGCCATCATGTTCCCCAAGTACCGGCACGGGCCGATCAACGGCGAGGACGTGAAGGCCGACGACGTGCGGCGCGAAGCGATGAAGGTGGACATCTCGGCCCTGCTGGGCGGCGACGTGTACTCGATGCTGCGCGATCGGAGCGCGAAGGCGAAGTCGCGCTTCTCCAAGGAACGCGACGACGACCGGGCGCTCAAGGAGCGTCAGAACTGCCTGGTTGCGCTCAAGCGCGATCTCGAGATCCCCGCGGAAGTGCTCGCGGCGCTGCCGTCGCCCGAAGAGATCCTGGCGAGGGCCGAAGCGGCGCGCGCCCGGGCCCTGGCGGCAAGCCAGCCGCAGGACCCCGGAACGAAAGCCTGAACATGCTGTTCACGCTGACGAAGCGCGTGCTCACGGAGGCCAGGCCGAAGGTCGTGGCCAAGTTCGTCTACAACTTCGGCGTCAAGGGCGTGCGTTCTGTCGAGATGCACAAACGCCGCCGCCGCCGCGGGGAGAACTTTCCGCCGTTCCTGTTCATCTCGATCATCTCGAGCTGCCAGCTGCGCTGCCAGGGATGCTGGGTCGACGTCGCGGCGCCCACGCAGAAGATGTCGCTCGACGAGCTGAACCGGATCGTCAGCGATGCCAAGGCGCACGGCAATGCGTACTTTGGCATTCTCGGCGGCGAGCCGTTCCTCCATCCGCAGCTGCTGGATCTGTTCGCGGCGCACCCCGACTGCTACTTTCAGGTGTTCACGAACGGGCAGCTCATTACCGACGACGTCGCCCGCACGCTCGCGCGCCTGGGCAACGTGACGCCGCTCCTGAGCATCGAGGGCTCCGAGGTCGTGAGCGACGACCGCCGCGGCCGGACCCAGGTCCTCTCGAAAACGCTCAAAGGCCTGGAGGCCTGCCGCCGCCACGGCCTGCTGATTGGCGTCGCCACGAGCGTGTGCCAGACCAATATCGAGCTGGTGTCCGAAGCGTGGCTGCGGCGCCTGATCGCGATGGGCGTTCACTACGTCTGGTTTCACACCTATCGCGTCGTCGGCCCCAACCCCAACGCGCAGTTGGCGCTCAGGCCGGAACAGGTCCTGGCCGTTCGCCGTTTCATCGTGCAGATGCGCGCCCGGCTGCCGATCGCGATCGTCGACGCGTATTGGGACGACCGCGGCGAGGCGCTGTGCCCGATGGCGACCGGCGTCAGCCATCACATCGGACCAGGGGGACACATCGAGCCCTGCCCGGTCATTCAGTTCGCGACGAGCACGGTGCGCGACGGGCCGTCGATCTACGAGACCATGACGAAGTCCGCCTTTCTTCGTGACTTCCGGGAGGCCGCCGCCGGTGCGACGCGGGGGTGCATCGTGCTCGAGCGGCCCGATATCGTCCGGGATCTGGTGCGCAAGCACGGCGCGCACGACTCGACGCAGCGCGGCACGGCGATGGCGGAGTTCGAGGCGATGACCCCTCGACGGAGCCAGCACGCGCCCGGTGAAGAGATCCCGGAAGAGCACTGGATGTACCGGTTCGCCAAGAAACACTGGTTCTTCGGATTCGGCGCGTACTCCTGAGTTGACCGTCCCGTCATGAGCATACCCATACTGAAAAAGCCGCTTCGGATCATGCCGGCGATGCCTCAGAGGCCGCCGCAAGCGAACATCCCCCAGACCCTCGCGGAGCGCGAACGCGTGCGCGACACGGTCATCCGCCACGTCGAGGCGCGGCGCGAGTCGCTCGTGCCGCCCCTCGTGCTCGACGAGCTGCGCGTCGAGGCCGACGCGGTCGTTGCCGGGGCCGGCATCGATCCGGTGTACCGGGACTACGTGGGCATCCTCGTGAACAACGAGGTCTGGTCCGAGCATCTGGCGTCGGTGCCGTTCGAACGCCGGTTGCTGCTGCTGCCCAAGTGCCTCCGCGTGGAGGACAAGTGCCCGGCGCCGTTCGACGAGTTCGGCCTGCTCTGCAAACAGTGCGGGCTGTGCACGATCCAGGACCTTCAGGAGGAAGCCGAGCGGCTCGGCTATGCCGTCCTCGTGGCGGAAGGATCGGCGCTCGTCATGGCGTTGATTCAGTCCGGGAAGGTCGACGCCATCGTGGGCGTCAGTTGCCTGTCGGTGCTCGAGCGCGCGTTTCCCTACATGGAGGCCGCGGCCGTTCCCGGCGTGGCGATTCCGCTCCTCCAGGACGATTGCCGGGACACGGCCGTCGACATCGACTGGATCTGGAGCGTCGTCCATCTCACGAGCGACGATCGCACCCGACGGCTCGACCTCGACGCGCTCCGCACGGAAGTGGAGACATGGTTCACGCCCGCCGCGCTCGACGCCGTGCTCGGCCCGGCGGACGGCGAAGCGGATCGCGTCGCCCGAACGTGGCTCGCGGCCGAGGGCAAACGGTGGCGGCCGTTTCTGACGGCGTGCGCCTACAAAGCGCTCCAGGACGATCAGGCACAGCCACTCCCCGAATCATTGCGGCGAGCCGCGGTTGCGGTCGAATGCTTTCACAAGGCCTCGCTCGTTCACGACGACATCGAAGACGCGGACGAGCGGCGCTACGGCCGCGACACGCTGCACGTCGAGCACGGTGTGCCGGTGGCCCTCAACGCCGGAGACCTGCTCGTCGGCGACGGATACCGGCTGCTCGCGGGCTGCGGCGCCTCCGGAGACGTGTGCGCGGAGCTGGTTCGCATCGCCGCCGCGGGGCATCGCGAGCTGTGCATCGGGCAGGGCGCGGAGCTCGCGTGGATGAAACACCCGGGGCCGCTGACTGCCGATCAGGCGCTGGACATCTTCCGGCGGAAGACGTCGCCGGCCTTTCAAGTGGCGCTGGGGATCGGCGCGGCGCTGGCGGGCGCGTCCACCGAAACGCAGCAAGTGCTCCGGGACTACAGCGAGGCGCTGGGGATCGCCTATCAGATCCGCGACGACCTCGAGGACCTGTCGGACATGGAGCCGAGCGGCGGCCTCGGCCTGGGCGGACCATCGCTGCTGCTGGCGCTGGCCTGCGACAAAGCGAAAGCTGCAGGCCGTACCCGCGTGATGACGCTGTGGCGCGCGTGCCGCACGAGCCCGGCTGACCGCGCGGCGTTTCTCGCGCTGCTCGGCGAGCTCGCCGTCGAAGATCGCGCCCGGGCGCTGCTCGAGGCGTACAAGGAACAGGCGGTTCGAACGCTGCCCGCGCTGCAGAACGCGAGCCTGAAGGGGCTTCTGCGGCGCGTGGTCGGCAAAGTCTTCCGCGTCGAGATCAAGGGCTGGTGCAGTGAGTTTGAGACTCGAGATGCTGCAGGTCGCGCGGCTGGCGCCCAAGCAGCTCGGTGAGTCACGCGACCTCGTCACGGCCTTCCTGCGCGAGCGTGTGAACCCCGACGGCGGCTTTCAGGATCGCGCCGGCGTGAGCGACCTGTATTACACCGTCTTCGGGCTCGACGCGCTCATCGCCTTGCAGGAAGACCTTCCTGTCGCACGGACGGCCGCATTTGTCGAGGGATTCGGCGACGGCGCCGGTCTCGACTTCGTCCATGTCGCCTGCCTGGCGCGGGGCTGGGCGGCGCTCCGCCGCCAACCTGACCGCACCTGCGTCGATGGCCTCCTCGCCCGCATCGAAACGTGCCGCGCCGGCGACGGCGGATATGCGACCCTGCCCGCGAGTGCGCACGGCAGTTCGTACGGCGCGTTCCTGGCGATGGGCGCGTATCAGGACCTCGGGCGCACGCTGCCGGACGCCGACGGGGTCCTGGCCTCGCTGCGCCGGTTGCGCGCCGCGGACGGCAGCTACGGGAATCATCCTGGGCTGCCTTCCGGAAATACACCCGCGACGGCCGCGGCCGTGCTCGTCATGCGGCACCTCGATGCGCCGCCCGATCGCGAGGCCGGAATGTGGCTTCTGGATCGCTGCCACACGAGCGGCGGCTTCTTCGCGTCGTCCGCCACGCCGGTTCCGGATCTCCTCTCGACCGCGACCGCGCTGCACGCCCTGTCCACGCTGCACCTGCCGATCGCCGGCCTGTGCGAGCCCTGCCTGGATTTCGTGGACTCGCTCTGGACGAACCGCGGCGGCTTCTTCGGGACGTGGGCTGATGATGCGGTGGACTGCGAGTACACCTACTACGCGCTGCTGGCCCTGGGCCATCTGAGCCTCGAGCCATCGTGACGGCGCCCGACCGCGATCGACTTGATGCGGCGCTGAGCCTCCTCAGCCACCGGCTGCTCGATCGCCGGGCGGCCCCGGACCACTGGGAAGGGCATCTGGCGAGCAGCGCGCTCTCGACGGCGACGGCGGTGCTCGCCCTCGACACGTCGGCGCGCAACGGCTTCCCATCCGGCGATCGGTTGACCCGATTCGTGAAGGCTGGATCCGCGTGGCTGGTGCAGCATCAGAACGCCGACGGCGGGTGGGGTGACACCGTCCGCAGCCGCAGCAACATCAGCACCACGACGATCGTCTGGGCCGCGCTCTCGAAGACGGCCGGGGATGACCAGGCTGTCGCACTGGCCGTGGACCGATCCGGGGCGTGGCTGCGGCACGCAGCGGGCGGCACGACGCCGGAAGCTCTTCGTCTCGCGATCCTGCGCCGCTACGGAAAGGACCACACGTTCTCGGTGCCGATCCTGACCGTGCTCGCACTGGCGGGCAAGCTCGGCGACGACACGGACGTTGCGTGGAGGTCGGTTCCACAGCTTCCGTTCGAGCTGGCCGCACTGCCCCATCGCTGGTTCCAGTATCTTCAGCTGCCGGTCGTGAGCTACGCGCTGCCGGCGCTCATCGCGATCGGACAAGCGCGGCATCACTTCGCACCGTCCCGCAATCCCGTCGCGCGCGCGCTCAGAGGACGCGTTCGCGGTGTGACGCACCGGCTCCTGCGGGCCATGCAGCCCGAGAGCGGCGGGTACCTCGAAGCCACACCGCTCACCAGCTTCGTGACCATGAGCATCGCCGGGATGGGAGAGACCACGAGCGCGGTCGTGGATGCGGGCGTGCGGTTCCTCGTCGAGTCGATGCGCGACGACGGAAGCTGGCCGATCGACACGAACCTCGCCACGTGGGTGACGACGCTCTCGATTGGCGCCCTCGCGGAGGCCGGCGCGCTGGTGCCGGAGGAGACAGCGTCGATGCGGCAGTGGCTGCTGGCGCAGCAGAGCACGCGTGAGCATCCGTTCACGCACGCCGCACCGGGCGCCTGGGCGTGGACTCCGCTGAGCGGCGGGGTGCCGGACGCGGACGATACGTCCGGCGCCCTCGTTGCGCTGCGGCGTCTTGGTGATCCCGATCCGCAATCCACCATGGCGGCTGCGGCAGGCGTCCGCTGGTTGCTGGGCGTGCAGAACCGGAACGGGGGTATCCCGACGTTCTGCCGCGGCTGGGGAACCCTTCCGTTCGATCGGAGCACTCCCGAAATCACCGCGCACGCGCTGCAGGCGTGGAGCGCCTGGTTGCCCCATCTCGATCGGCCACTGCAGCACGAGGTGCGCGCGGCCGCGGCGCGAGCCGTGGCGTTCCTCGCGGCCACGCAGCGGACGGATGGCAGCTGGATCCCCCTCTGGTTTGGCAACGAACACGCGCCGGACGAGGACAATCCGGCGTACGGAACGGCGCGCGTCGTTCTCGGCCTGCACTCGACCCTCGGTCACGAGCTGGCCCGAACCACGGATCGCCGCCGGCTCGCGGTCACCTGGCTGCTGGACGCTCAGAACGCGGACGGTGGCTGGGGAGGAAACCGCGGAGTCCTCTCGTCAATAGAGGAGACGGGCGTCGTGCTGGCAGCCCTCGGCCGTTCGATCGATGACGGCGACAAGGGCCGGATTTCGACGGCCGTGGCACGCGGCGCCGATTGGCTTGCGCACGCGACCGCCGACGAAACCGTCCCTTCACCGCTGGGCCTGTATTTTGCCCGTCTCTGGTACTACGAAGAGCTCTACCCCCTCGTCTTCGCTCTCGAAGGACTGGCTGGCGCCAGGGCCCTGGTCTTCTAACCGCCGGCGCACGCGATAAACGTCAGCGTTGTTATTCGTAGTTCGGACCCAGCCGACTGATCCTGACGCCGTCGCCCACCCAGGCCGCAAGTTCTGACGCGACGAGTGCCCGAAGCTCCTCGAGCTCCGGAGTATCGACGACCGTGTCGAGCACGAGCAGGCGCTTGGTTCGCGACGTCAGGTGGATCCGAAACGCCCCCTCGTCCGGATCATCCGTCACGACGTCGATTGCGAGTCTCACCTCGCCCTGACGGAACCAGATGAACCAGCCCCAGTCTTCCTGGTTCGTTTGAACGTCGGTATAGCGCGAGCGCACGGAGGGCAGTAGGCGGTTCACCACGACATCGCCGCCGATGCAGCATTCGTTGATGTACTGCTCGCGATCGACGATCGGGACGCGCTTGGTAAAGGACAGCTCGTATGGCATTTGTCGTCCGTCTGGAGATGATGACTGTCAAGCGGAGCGAGTGGACACGGCGTCCGTGACCCGTTCGGCGTCTGCGTGCTCATCCATCGCCGTCGCCCGGCTCCGCCGCGTTGAACAGATGCTTGAAAAAACTCTCCGGGGAGTTGAGGAAGTCGCGAGTGATCAGGAAGTGCTTCGTCTCACGATAGGCGATCTCCTGAATGGTATCGCCGTCGAGGTTGAACAGGACCGCGCCCGGGAAGCTCAGGATGATGGGCGAGTGCGTCGCGATGATGAACTGGGCGTGCCCCGGGGTCGAAAGGTCGTGGATGATCCTGAGGAACGAGAGCTGCCGTTGCGGTGACAGCGCCGCCTCGGGCTCGTCCAGGATGTAGATGCCCTGCTCGAAGCGGTGGGCGAACAGCGAAATGAAGGACTCACCGTGCGATTGCTCGTGGAGCGACTTGCCGCCGTACGCGCGCATGTCCGAGACGTCCTCGATGTAGGTGGCGAAGTTGTAGAAGCTCTCGGCCCGCATGAAGAACCCTTCGGTGATCTTCGGCAGCCACGACAGCCTGAGGGCCTTCGCGAGCGGGGAACGCTCGGCGAACGTCGCGCGGTAATGATCGCGGTTCCCGCCCTCTGGATTGAAGCCGCAGCATTCCGCGAGCGCTTCGAGCAGCGTGGACTTGCCGCTGCCGTTTTCACCCACGAAGAACGTGACCTTGGTCCGGAACGTGAGATCGATTCCGTTGGAGAGGGCTCGAACGTTGAAGGGATACTGAGTTCGATCCATCAGTTCAGGCAGGCTCACGACCCTGCGGAGGAACGGTGCGCCGAGCGGGTGGCCCGACGAGGGGACCCGGCGTTTCGACTTCATGCCCAACTATGTCATGCGAAGGCGCGGCAATGTCTGAGTCGCGACTTTGTCAGAAATGAAGACCGTGAGATCTGCGGGCGAGCGGGGTCGGCGGCCGCCGCCGCTCCGCACGCCGGGAAATCGCTCCCGGCTCATACCCTTCGCTCCCGCGGCGACTAGGGGTGCGTGTGGACGACAGACACCAGGCGCACAGATGCGCCGGGCGTGCGGTTGGGCGACGCGGATCACAGGGCCGGAAGTCGCGCGAGGAATCGCCGGGCGCGCTTTCCTGCTGCGCGCTGCGGCGGCGTGCTCCGCATCGCGTCGGCCGCCGACCCCGCTCGCCCGCAGCGCGTCCGCTGGGAGGAATCTGACAAAGTCGAGCGAACCGGAACGCCACATTGCCCTACCGGCTCACCGCGCACTGCCCTTCGGCGCCGCGGGCGGGTTTGTTCGGTGTCCCTCCGTTGTCGGGCGCCGCGCTGTTGCCGGTGCACGTGAGCGCGCCGTCGATGCTGTTGCCAATCACGCTGACCGGCCTCGACGGGCGGTTGTCGATGAGCGCCAGCCCTCCCCCGATCGTCGATCCGAAAACGACCACGCGGTCGGTCGCTGCCGTGATGCGGACGTCGCCGGCGACCCTCGTGCCGACGAGCTCGACGGACGCGGCGCCGGTCGCCGTGACGCCCCCGGTGATCCGCGCGTTCGTGATGACGAGCGACGCGCCCTGGCCGACGGACACGCTTCCTTGAATGGTCGCGTCCGTCACGCACGTGACGCCGGATCTCGACGCGCAGATCGCCGCGCTTCTCACCGGTCACCGCCGCCGTGCAGGCAGGCGCGGGCATGACGGTGGCGCGGAAGCTCTTGGCCGGACCGATGTTGCCCGCCGCGTCGATCGCGCGGTACTCCACGCGATGAGTACCCCAGCCCGGCTCGCGCGGCTCCCACGGCTGCGGCGAAAGACCTTCGGCGCCGAGGCTGCCGTAGATCAGCTCCTTGATGTTGGTGCCGCGCGGCGTGAACGTGAACGGCGTGCCGGGCGGCGCGTCGGGCCAGCCATAGTAATGGTGCCAACCATCGTCGTTGACGCGAAACTCCGCGACGAGATAGCCCGGCTGATCGTCGCGGGGCTCGAGCTTCATCGTGAACTGATCGCGATGGAACGCGTGGACGGACCCTTCGGGGGCCGCGACCGAGGCGACCGCCGGCGACAGCGTGTACGACACCGTCGGCGGCGTGTTGTCCACGGTCCACGTGCGCGTCTCCGCCGCCGCGCCGCGCGCGCCTCCGGCGCCGGCAAGCGTGACCGTCAACGTGTGCGTTGCCGGTGAGAGCCGATGACGGGCCAGCGGGAAGGTCAGGCTGTTGGCCGCGTCCGCGACGACCTGTCCGTCAACCCGCCAGGTGATGGACGGCACCGTCATCGGCATCGCCCCATCGGGATGCGTGAGCTCGATGTAGACGACGTCCGAGCCGCCGACGGGCCGTGTCGTCGGAGTCGAGCCGCCCAGACGCCGCACGAACGGCGTGCCCGCTGGCGCTGCGGCCGCGGCGGCGCTCACCTTCCACGAACGGGTCGCGGTCAGCGCGCTCGCCCGGATCGCGGGATCGCGCACGAACGGCGTCGGGTCCACGACCGTCACCGAAACGGTCTGCTCGCCGGGGCCGAGACCGGCGGACTCGAGAGCCAGATACGGACGATTCCCGCGGTTGGGAGTCACCGTCTCCCCCACTTTCCACGTGATGTCGAGCTCGTGGTACACGGGATGCGCGGTGTCGATCCACAGCACGTCGCGCCGATCCACGGGAGCGTCGGTGGGCGTCGCGGCGGCAATGAGGCCCGTGCGCTCCGCGATCCGCTGCGTCATGCGCTCGCGGCCGACCTGATCGAAGTAGTAGCCGAGCGAAATCATCATCGAGTGCTTGCTCGGCCGCCAGATGCCCCTGGTGTTGCCCGATCCGCCCTCGAACCGGCCGATGAGGCCGCCTGCCTCGCTCGGCTCGCCCAGCCAGCGCCACCATTTCCGCTGACGATCGCGCATCTCGGTCTCGGTCAGCAGCGTCGTGTGAATCGCGTTCGGTTCGGCGCCCGTGTACGTCCCGCCGGGCTTCCCGCGCGCGCTGTAGGTGTACTCGTCAGTCAGCCCTCCGAGCGAATGTCCGAGCTCGTGCGGCGTGATGAGCGGGCTGAGGGCGTTGCCGCCGGTGGTCGTCGCGAGGCGGCCGCCGATGCCGCCGTACGTGTCGCTGTTGCCGATGATCAGGATCTGGTCCACGTTCGGCGTCGCGCGAGCCGCGTACTGCTGCACGATCGCCTGCGCCGCCTGCGGGACGGTAACCCCGCGCGCATTGATGTTCGTACAGCCCCCGCCGAACCGCAGCTGCAGCGGCGTCGTCCGAGGCTCGCGAATCTCCGGATCGCAGTCGATGCCCGACTGAGCGGAGACGATCTCCACGCCGTACACGTTGAAGTAGTTGCGGTAGCTCCTGAACGGCTCGATGCTCCAGAGGATGTTGAGGTGCTTGTCGAGATGGGCCCGGAACTTCGACTGCTCGGCCGCCGTGTAGCCGTCGCCAAGGACGACCAGCGCGAATCGTGAGGCAGGGTCGCCCGTGATCTGGAGTGGAATCACGGTGCCGGTGCCGGACTCCTGGGCGCCGGCCGCGGCGACGGTCAGCGCGAGTCCGGCGATCAGGGATCGGACAAAGGTCGAACGTGTCATCGCGGTAGGCTACCACCGCCGCACCTTCCCCACGGAGCCTGCGGCTTTTTCTCTCCACTTGACTTCCAAGTGAAGTCATGAGAACGTCGCTGGCATGTGGCGCCTCCGACGATTCGTTCGACGGCTGATCAACGTAGTTCGACCGGATCGGGCCGAGCCCGACCTCGCCAGGGAGATTCGTGCCCACCTGGCGTTGCTCGAGGACGAGTTTCAGCGCCGGGGGATGACGGCCGAGGACGCGCGATTCGCCGCGCGCCGCGCGTTCGGCGGCGTCGAGCAGGCCAAGGAGATCCAGCGCGACACGCGCTCCTTCCGGTGGCTGGACGACGCGCGGAGGGACGCGCAGTACGCGGTGCGCATGCTGCGGAGAGCGCCCGGGTTCACGGCGGTCGCCGTGTTGACGCTCGCGCTCGGCATCGGCGCCAACTCCGCCATTTTCACGGTCGTCCACGCCGTGCTGATCCGGCCGCTGCCCTATCCCGAGCCGGCCGGCTCGTGGGGATCGTGCAGCTGCACACTTCGGGCGGCCCGGAGTTCGCGACCTGGCCCGACTACACGGACTGGCGCGACAGAGCCGCCTCGCTGGAGAGCCTCGGCGGCGCCTGGAGCCGCGTCTACAACCTGACCGGCGTCGAAGAGCCCGAGCGGCTGGCGGGCGCTGCCGCCACCGCGACCCTGTTCGCGACGCTCGGTGTCGCGCCGCAGCTCGGCGGCACGTTCAACCCTGACGGCAAAGGCGATCCGCGCACGGTCGTCCTTTCACATGGGCTCTGGCAGCGGCGCTTCGGCAGTGCGCGGGACGCGATCGGCCGGACCGTCTCGCTGAACGGGACGGCCCACACCGTGATCGGGGTGATGCCCGCCGGGTTCGCGTGGCCTCGGGGCGCGGAGCTCTGGGTGCCGTTCGTGCCGGAGCCGGGCATGACACGCGGCTATCACCTGCTCCAGGCCGTAGGCCGTCTGCGGCGCGACGCGACGGTGTCGTCCGCCCGCGCGGAGCTGGAGACGATCGCGGCGGCGTCCGCGGCCGCGTACCCCGAGAACAAGCAGTGGGGGGTTCACATCTCTTCGCTGCTCGAGCACACCGTGGGATCGACGAGCCGATCGCTGCTGATCCTCGCCGGCGCCGCGGGGTGCGTGCTGCTCATCGCCTGCGCGAATGTCGCCGGACTGCTGACCTCGCGCGCGCTCGCGCGGAGCCGGGAAATATCGGTGCGAAGCGCGCTCGGCGCCAGCCGCGCGCGAATCATCCGGCAGCTGTTGACGGAGAGTCTCGTGCTCTCGATGTCGGGCGGAGCGATCGGGCTGGCCCTGACGGCGTGGGCGATTCCCGGGTTGCTCGCCTTGACGACCCTGCCGCGCGCAGACGGGGTCGCGCTCGATGCGACGGTGTTCGCTGCGACCCTGCTCGCATCGGTGTGCACGGGCCTGCTGTTCGGGGTTGCGCCGGCGGCCATGGCCTCGCACACCTCTCTGCCGGCAATGGGCGCCCGTGCCAGCACCCGAACCGGATGGATGCGCCCGGCGCTGCTCGTCGTCGAGGTCGTCGCGGCGTCCGTGCTGCTGGCCGGCGCCGGGCTCCTGCTCCGGAGCTTCTACAACCTGCGGCACGTCGAGACCGGCGTGAGCGTCGATCGCGTGCTGACCGCGCGGTTCTTCCTCCCGCGCGCCAGCTACCCCGTCGAGCGCTGTGTCGCGCTCTATCAAGAGATGATCGAGCGGGTCAGCGGGCTGCCGGACGTCGAGTCGGCCGCGGCCGTCAGCGTGTTTCCGTTTGCCGGCGTCAGCGCGAACGTGGTGTTCACCATCCCGGACCGGCCGCCGGCGGCGCCCGGCGAGTTCCTGACCGCGAACTTCAGCTCGGCGACGCCGGGGTATTTCCGCGCCATGGGCATCCCGCTCGTCGCCGGCCGGGGCTTCGAGGACGCCGATCATGCCGGCGCGCCGTTTGTCGCCGTGGTCAACCGCGCCATGGCGGCTCGCTACTTCCCGGGACAGAATCCGATCGGACAAACCGTGCGCATTCTCGGACCGAAGCCGCGCACGATCGTCGGCGTCATCCCGGACCTGCGGCAGCGCGCGCTGCAGATCCCGAGCGAGCCCGAAATCCACGTTCCGCACACGCCAGTTTCCCGCCGGCGGCATGTTCCTGGTCGTGCGCAGCCGAACCGATCGGCCGGAACTGCTCGCGGCCTCCGTCCGTGCGGCCGTGCGATCGATGGATCGCGACCTGCCGATCGCCAGCATCCGCACCGGCGGGGATCTGATCGACGAGACGCTCTCGTCACAACGCCTCAGCCTGGTGCTGCTCTCGGTGTTCGCCGCCGTGGCGCTCGTCCTGTCCGCGATCGGCGTCTACGGCGTCCTGTCCTTCACGGTCTCTCAACAGACCAAGGAGATCGGGATCCGGATGGCCCTCGGCGCCGCGCGCCGCGACGTGCTCGGGCTGATGCTCTGGAAGGGACTGTGGCCGGTCGTCGTGGGCGTGACGCTTGGCATCGTCGCGGCGCTCGGCACGACACGGGTACTCACCAGGATGCTGTTCGACGTTCGCCCGTCCGATCCCGTGACGCTTCTCGGCGCGTCAGCGCTGCTGCTCGCGACCGCATTCGTGGCGGTGCTGGTTCCGGCGCGGCGGGCCGCGCGCGTCGACCCGTTGATCGCGGTGCGCTGCGAGTAGCGGACGTCCCAGGCACTGACGGGTCCGGCTGAAGCCGGACGCCACCGGAGCACAGCTGGACACCAGCCCGCCCCCTGAGCGCCACGGAATTAGGCGAGTCGAAGGGCCCCCAACGAGCCTGCGGCGGTCAGCGCGCCACGCGTTCCGTCGCGCGGCGGGGCGCCTGGTAAAGCCGGAGCCGCTGAATGGACCACGCGGGCGCGGTCTCCACGGTTGCCGTTTGCGTGATCCGGACGAACTTCGCTCGGACCGGACGGAACGCGATCGTCGTGTTGGGCCCGCTTCCCTGGCCTTCGGCCACGGGCCGACCCCATGTTTTGCCGTCGACGCGAGACCTCGACGCGGTAGCCGCGGGGGAATGTTCCCACTGGCGGCGGTGGCGCCGCGGGCTCGGTCGGGACCGCGACCGGGACGGCGGCTGGGCGCCGGGAGCTACGGCACCTGCGCCACGGCCTCGACCGCCCGGAACGCCGCCGCGGCCGCCGGACTGCGGCGTCGAGTTGAACTGGATCTCGGTGAGCATCGACCGGTTCGGGAAGCTCAATCTGAAACCACATGCCGGGTTGCTGTGGGGCGCCCGTTGACCAGCCCGCGTAATTCAGGCCGCCTGCCGCAGCCTGTGTGTTGTGGCTGGCCGTCGCGTTCCAGGTGTTCTGCGGCACGAGCGCGACGGGCAGCGCGGCGGCGAGCTCCGCGTACGTCCACGGCGTCTTCCGATCGGCGGTGGCGGCGCGCACCCGTGCGACGTCCTCGGGCGTGACGAACGAGCTCGAGTTGCCGAAGTTGTTCCGCAGATAGGACGCCGCGGCCGCGACCCAGTCGTCCCGGTTCGTCCCCATCGGCACCATCACGTCGGTGTACGTCCGGCCGTCGATCGGGCCCGTCATGCCGTGCAGAATCGCGTTCACGACGTAGTCGCGATGGCCCTGCACGCGCGACGACCCGACGAACGACGGCGCTTTGATGGCGCCGCCGCCTTCACCGGGCGCGCCGCGGCCATCCGGGCCGTGACAGATGGAGCACAGCTCTGTGTAGATCGTCTCTCCCCGCTGCAGCGTGCTCCGCTGTTCCGGCGTCAGCGCTCGCCCGCCCGCCGCCTGTCAGGACCATCGCCGGCTGCAGGATCTGCGTCCCGATGAGTTGCACGCCGCGTGCGCTGTTGGCGGCCTGCGCGTCCTTGACGACGGCCGCGAGGTCGGGGGCCTTGAACAGATGGAGCGTGAGCATCCCCTGGATCATCACGTCGGTGTCCGCGTCCTTCGCGGCCGCGCGGTAGTCGTCAATCAACACGCGATGGCCGGCCTTGTAGAGCGTCTCGCTGGCGCGGATCGCCTGGATGCGCATCCGCGGATTCGGATCCTTCATCTGCTCGCGCGCGAGACCGGGATCGAGCGCGCCCAGCCCCTCCAGCGTCCACAACGCGTGGACGCGCGCGGAGAGATTGCCGGACGTACGGACCATCTGCTGCAGCGCGGGCACCACGGACGCGTCCTGCTTCAGGACGAGCAGCTGCTGCGCGGTGTCGCGCCACCAGCCGTTGGCGTGCGCCAGCCGTCCCACGAGCTGTGCGGGTGTTTCGTTCAGCAGCCGCGGCTGTGCCGTGTCGCGGTCCAGGCCGTCGTAGGTCACGCGCCAGATGCGCCCCTTTCGAATGTTGCTCGCCAGCTTGTACTGATCGACTTTCGCGCGGAGGTAGCTGCCCGGCCGCGTCCAGTTCCCTTCCTGGATGATGCCCCGGTACGGATCCACGATATACAGCGTCCCGTCCGGAGCGGTCGCGATGTCAACGGGCCTGAACAAGTGGTCGCTCGACCGGATGAACTCGGCGTGCTGCCACTGATACACCTGACGCAGCGTCGTGAGGCCCTCGGAGTGGATCGGTTTGGCGCGCCGCACGATCCGCGCGACGGGCTCGCCGTAGAGATAGTCCCCCTGCATGTCGGCGGGCATGCGATGGGCGCGAACGATGTCGTTGCCCGCGGCGCCGGTGACGCGCTGCAACGTCAGCTCGCCGGGGCGAATCGCGCTCGTGCCGGGTTGGTAGTCCCCGAGGCCGGCGATTCCCCACGGCACCTCGAACCCCGGTTCGAGGAACCGCTGGCCGCCCCCGAAGGTCACCCCGTAATGAATCGGCAGCTGGAAGTACCCGGGGAGCCCGCTCGCGCCCCCTGGAACCACACCTTGCCCTCGTTGTCCTGGGTGATGCCCCACTGCGCGTTGTTGGCGGCGGTGGGTTCCCTGAGCACACCGGCCGGTGTCGCGCGCACGCGGAACGCGTTGTACGTCGAGTAGAGCCAGTTGTCCATGCCCCAGAACAGGCTGCTCTGCTGATGCTCGACGTTGCCGGCACGCCCGAAGCTCGCCGTGAACAGCTCCTTCTTGTCCGCGACGGAGTCTCCGTTCGTGTCGGTGTACTTCCAGACCTCGTCCGTGTTGGACTCCATCGTGAGAATCGCGTTCGCGCCGAAGGGCGTCACGAAGCGTGGAAACACCAGCTTGTCCACGAAGACGCCGTGCTTCTCGTACACCCCGTCGTTGTTCACGTCCTCGTGCACCGAGATCAGGCCGGCCGGCGCGAGCTCGCCGGTGGCATCCGCGTCCTGCATGTAGCCGCGGATTTCGAGGACGAACATCCGGCCGTTGCCGTCGAACGCAATCTGCATCGGCTCTTCGATGTCGGGCTCGGTGAGGACGGGCTCGATCCGGTAGCCAGGCTGGAGGAGAAACCGTTTCTGCTCCTCGGCCGGCGAGACACCGGTGACGGGATCCTTCGGCGACAGATCGGCGCCCTCGAACGGATCGGCTGCCTGCCCGCCCCCGCGTCCGCCTCCTCTCTGTCCGCGACCTCCCTGCGGCGCTGGCCCGGCGGCCGGAGGCACGTCAGGACTTTGCGTCTGCGCCGCCGGCTGTGCCGCGCCCTGCGCCGGCGCCGGCGTTTGGGCCGCCAGCGTCAGACACGCCGCCGCAGCCGCACTGGCCACGGCGGCGACTATGTGCCGAGATCGAAACGTGTCCACCACAGATGACCCTATCTCTCTCTGATCCGTGTAGTCCGTGAAGTCCGTGTAGTCCGTGTATCCGTCGCTCCGTGTAACTCCGTGTAATCCGTGTAATCCGCGTAAATCCGTGGCTCAGAATTGAAAACGGATCTGCAACTGCACGGTCCGCGGGTTCAGGTAGCCCGTCGCCACACCGAACCCCGCATCGCGCGGCCGCGATCGCGAGTCGATCAGGTTGCCGTTGGCGTCGTACGGCAGGTTCGTGATGGTCACCGGATCGTTCGGGCTGTTCAGGTTCATCGTGGTGTTCCGCCCGGTGATGATCGAGGCATTGGGCGCATTGAACAGATCGGCGCGCAGCTGGACGGTCCGGCCCTTCGGCAGCCGGATGTTCCTCGCGATCGACAGATCGAGCACGCTCTGGAAGCAGCCCTTCACGTAGTTGTTGCCGGACTCGAGGCCGACGCTGTTGACCAGGGGCCCCTCGAACGCGGCGGCATTGAACTGCCGGTAGATGTCGTCGCTGCAGCCGGAGCCCGGATCGCCGACGACCCGGACGCGCGCGCCGTAGTCGGGCGACCCGGTCAGGTTCACGTTGCCCCCGCCGTTCTGGTAGTTGAAGCCGATCTGGTACGGCGCGGCGGTGCTGCCCGTCCAGATGCCCGAGAGCTGCCAGTCGTTGACGATGAACCCGATCGCCCGCAGGCCGGCCTGGCTGCTCCGCAGGTCCGGCAGGTCCCAGATGAAATTGCCCTTCATCGTGTGCACGACCGGATCGGTCTGGAACAGCGCGTCCGCTTCGGCCTGGTCGGCGCGATACGAGAACGAACCATCCGCGGCGTGCTGCAGGCGCGCGTTGCTGTTCTGTTTGTCGTAGAGGCTGATGGAGTCGTTGAACCCGAACGCGAGGCCGTTGGTGAAGCGGCGCTGGAACGACGAGGTTGATCCCGTGGTACGTCCGCCAGAGCGTGGACATGCGTCGATTGATCGCGCCGTAGCCCAGATACCCGCGCATCAGGTCCGACACGACCGCCGACGCGCCGGGCGTCGCGCTCGCCGCGAGCGTCGGGTCTTGATACTGAGACAGGAAGGCCGTCCCGAAGTCCACGGCATTGACGTTCACCGCCTGCGGCGTATTCCAACTGTGCTGGCCCGTGTAGGCGACGTCCAGCGACGATGACCACGGCAGCGCCATCTGGACTCCGCCATTCCACTGCCATGACGACGGCAGCTTGGCGTCGTACTGGTAGACGTTGAGCGCCGGCGCGCCGACCGTCGACAGGCCGCTGCTCAACGACTGCAGCTGCGCGTAGCGGACGGTGACGTTCTGGACCGCCGGGGGATTGGTCACCTGGGCGTAGATGTCGTTGCCGTTCGGGCGGTCGTAGAACAGGCCGCCGCCGCCGCGCAGGACGAACCGCTGCTCGCCCGTCGGGTCATAGGCCAGGCCGAACCGCGGCGCGACGCCAAGACCTGGATAGGTGTAGGTCGTCTTGGTGATGCCTTCACCGGACAGGAACAGACCGTTCAGCCTGTTGCCCGTGTTGGGCACGATCGTGCCGATGGCAGCCGCCGAACCCACGCCGAGAAACTGGCCCGTCAGCGGATTCCTGGCCTGTCGGTTGGCGCCCGAGCAGGGGTTGACGCCGTTGACGCAGCCCGCGACGTACAGCGTCGGCGCCTGGCCGGGACTCCACTCCTCGGGCAGGAAGTTCGACGCCTGGCCGAGCGAGTCGTACTGCGGCTGCATGTGCACGAAGCGCACGCCGTAGTCGAGCGTGAGCTTGCCGCTCACCTTCCAGTTGTCCTGGACGTAGGCCTCGGTGTTGTCATACAGGTAGCGGCCCTCGATATATCGGGACAGCTGGTTGTACGACGAGAACACGCCAAGCACCGCGTTGGCGAACCCGAACTGCGCGTCGATCGGGTTGCTGGTGTCGTTCGAGAAGTTGAAGGCGCCGAACGTCGCCGCGCTGTTCTGGTTCTGCGACTTGTTGCTGTGGTTGTTGTAGAACCCGGCCTTCAACGTGTGACGGCCCGCGACCTTCGTCACGCTGACCGAGACGTCCTTCGTGGCGTTGATGTTGAGGAAACCCGGATAGGTCATGTTGGGAGGCGCGTTGGTAATCCGGTTGCCCCAGGTCAGGCTGGTCGGCGTGATCAGGGTCTGGCCGTTCACCCAGAACGGCGGCTGCATCTGATTGAGGATCTTGTAGGCGTAGTACCGCGTGTCCATGTTCAGCGCGTCGGGGAAGATCATCGGGAGGCCGCCCAGGCCCGCGGTGTTCCGATTGGAGATGTCGTTTCTCGGGATGCCGGTGGTGCAGAACACGGGCCCGGTGCCGGCCTGGCCGAAGATGCACCCGCCGAACGCGTTCTGGCTCTGCCCGTAGGTCGCCTCGAAAAACGTCGTCGGGTTCATGTTGTAGTTGACCGTCGTCGCCAGCGTGAAGATGACCGGGTCCTGCTGCTGCGCGTCGTTGAAGCCGGGCAGCGTGCCGTTGAAGACCTGGTTCCGCTGCCTGAAGCCCGAGTACTTGACGGTTGCGCGCAGCGACTTCAACGGCTGGTAGTCGACCCGGACCGCCGGCTGCATGGCGAGCGCCTTCTCCTCCGGCCGCGTGATTTCGTAGTTGTAGCCGAGCCCGGCGCCGTCGATGTTGGGCAGCGGATACAGGTTGAGCAGGTTGATGCCCGTCTGGTAGAGGCGGCTCGCCGGGATCTTGCCGAGGACGTCTCCGTCCCTGAAGCAGCCGGCCTGGTTCGTCGCCGAGCATGCGGCGGTGGACAGCGGGTCCTTGATATACGGGAACAGCACGCCGTTGTTGTCATACGTCTGCGAGAAATCGCCCGCCCGTTCCAGGGCCGTCGGCATCCGGTAGCGCACGACATTGTTCCCGCCGGTGCGGGGCGCGTATTCGTGACTGTAGAAGAAGAAGAGCTTGTTGTTGCCGCCAGGCTTGCCGACCGGCCCGCCGATCGAATAGCCGAGATCTTTTTCCTCCAGCACGGTCTTGGGGTCGCGGTTGAGCACGTTCGTCCGGCTGTTGGAGTTCCAGTCGGAGTCGCGGAAGACGCTGTAGAGCGGACCCGCGGAACCGGTTCGTGCCGCTCTTGGTCACGGCGGTGATTTGCAGTCCGCTGGATCGCCCGTATTCAGCCTGGTAGCTCGACGTGAGGACTTTGACTTCCGCGATCGACTCCACGTTCATCTGGAGCAGGATCCCGTTGTTGCCCGTGTCCATCGTCGAGATGCCGTCCATCATGATGTTGTTGGCGCCGCCGCCGCCGAGCCGGCCGGGGTTGGCGCCGGAGCCGACGCCGGGCGCGAGCGAGGCGAGCCCGGCGAAGCCGCGGTTGGCGATGGGCAGGTTTTCGACCGACTCGTTCGAGACGCTGAAGGAGCGTTCGCCGCTCGACGCCTGGATGACCGGCGTCTCGCCCTGGACCGTGACGGTCTCGGCCAGCGCGCCGACATCGATCGTGAGCGTCTGCACGAGGACGCGATCGCCGGGACTGACGACGATTCCAGGCCGCTCCAGCGTCTTGAACCCGTCCATCGTCACGCGGACCGTGTAGGTACCAGCCGTGACGTTCGGAAAAACGAAGTTGCCGTCGACGCTCGTCTGCGCTTCCGTCATGGTGCCGCGCGCCGCGCTCACCAGCGTCACGGTCGCGCCCGGCACCACGGCGCCCTGCGCATCCTTGACGGAGCCGGAGATCGTTCCGGTCGTGATCTGCGCCGAGACCGGAACAGCTGTTGCCCAGACGGCGATCCACACCGCGACCGAGATCCTGAAGGCCAGTCTACCCATAACGACCTCCTCTCATCCGCGACACCGACGGCTCGAGAACGACGACAGTGTAGTCCCGTTTTCAAGGTCGTGGCGGGTATCCTGTCGTATGGCGCTCCCCCTCCGGAAAGGCGGTGTTTACGCCCCTTCACTAGGGTTCGTAGGACTTCAGCAGCGCCTCAAGCTCATGCTTCCTGGGCAGCAACGTGCGGCGGTGGTTCCAGAGCATTCCCAGCATGATGGCGCCGAAGATCGCGGGCACGAGCACGAACATGACGTCGATCTCGCTCCCCGCTTTCCCCACCGCCTTGAGCTGACCGACGATCAACGGCAGGATGAGCAGGAACCCGGCCTGCAGGCAGGCGATCAGCACGTTCCGCCGGCGCGCCAGGCGGTTCTCGTCGAGCAGCGCCTGCACGCTCCCCCGGATGGAGGCGTCATAGTCCGGGTGCCGGCGGCGATGGCGGCGGTACTGGACGACAAAATAGATCCACGCTACCCAGGGCAGCGCGAAAAACGGAATGATCGCCCACTCGCGCGTGAAGTCAACGGCGTCGTCCGAAGGCCCCGGCCAGATCAGATGAAAGAGGATCCTCCCGGTCGTGAGCACGAGCGCGGCGAGAACAAAGGCCATGAAGGCGACGAAGCCCCGATGACGGCGGCGGAGATCGGCGGTGAACTGCATCGTGTCCTCCTTGAGTTGAGCCGCGGACGGCTGGTTGTGGGACGAGCGCCATACCCGGGTGAGATCACCGAGGTCCATGGACGGCTCCTTTCATCGCATCGGTCAGTTTCTGTTTCAGCCGGTGAAGGCGGACCCCGACGTTGCTCTCCGTCAGGCCGTGAATCTCCGCCATGCCGGCATAGCTCACGCCGTCGAGCATGAGCAGGGCGAGAGAGCGATCCACCGGCGGCAGCCGGCGGATTTCCGCGTAGAGCCGCTCCAGCAGTTCCGGTTCACCCGTGTCTGCCGCCGGCGCGCCGGCGACCGGCTGCGCCTGAAATCGCTCGAGGCGGTCCCGGTAGTTGCGCTGGGTGCGTTTCCAGGTCAGCGCGGCATTGTGCGAGACGCGGTAGATGAACGTCGAGGGCTGCGCGTCCTGCCGGAATGCGGGGATCGCCTTCCAGACCGCCAGCAGCAGTTCCTGCATGAGGTCCTTCCGGTCGTCGCCCTCGGCGAACCCGTTCGCGACATGGTGCAGGATGGCCCCGTGCTCCCGCACCCAACGCTCGAACCGTTCATGCCGTTCCAGTGGGCTCATTGCTTACCGAGTTAGAAGCAGCCCGGCGCGGTTCCTTACAAGCGGTCGGGGCCGCTCCCACGAACGGGCTCTTCTATGTATGTTATTGCCGCATGATCCGGGGCCCTGTATCATGCGGCCTCCTCGAGGTCCTCACCTGCTTATCGGGAGGAAGACATGTTGGACGAACAGAGTTCTGGGCTCGGGCAGCGTGCCCGGGGCGCCCACTTCGCCCCGGCGCTGCTGGTTCTTGCCGCGATGTGCTTGTGTGTCGACTCGGCTTCCGCTCAGCTCTTTCAGTGGACGCCCGAGCAACTGATCAAATACACGAGCAAGAATCCGTACGACCGCTCCCCCGACGGCAGGCCGAAAGTGCCCGACGAGATGCTGGAAAGACTGAAGGGCCTCGTCGCCGAAGAGGTGCAGGCGGTGCTGCCCGGCCGGGGCTTTCCGAACCAGTTCGAGCCCCGCGACGGCTGGAAAGTGCTGCAGCCCGATCAGAAGATGGTCGGGCGGGTGTTCACAATCCAGTTCATGCCGCTCCGCGGCGACATCGCGGAAGTCGACGAAGCCGACGCGAAGGCGAAAGGCACGACCCCGGCCCGAAACCAGACCGCGATTGACATGCTGCAACCGGGCGACGTGATCGTGGCCGACGTCTTCGGGGCGGACTGGAACTTCGTCGGCAACAAGCTCGCGCACTACATCCAGACCACCACCAAGAACGGCATGATCGTCGACGGCGGCGTCTACTGGCTGGAGCGCATCGCGGCCACGGGGATGCAGGCCTACTACAAGAACTCGTTTCCGACGCAGGGGATGCGGGTGATGGTGACGGGCATCAACATCCCGGTCCGGATCGGCAAGGCCCTGGTGATGCCGGGCGACGTCGTGCTCGCCGACCGCGAAGGGCTCTGGTTCATTCCGCCGCACATGGTGAAGGACGTGGTCGAATCCGGGGAGATGTCGAAGGCGCGAGACGACTGGAGCCTGATGATGCTGGGCACCGGGAAGTACACGTCCCGCCAGATCTATGGGCCGTTGACGCCGGAGTTGGAGAAGCAGCGCGACGACTACATCTTCCAGAAAACCGGCCGCCGAGCGCCGCGCGACCGGTAACCCGGCTAGCGAGGCTCCGCCTCAGACCGTCGAGTGGCTCCGCCTCGCTAGGTCGCATTGCTTGATGTTTCGCCGCTTGACCGCCGAAAACTTGACTCAAGATCATGAGTTTTCGGCAATCAAGACGGCTAGCGGCGCCCTGGCGCGCGCGATCGCGGTGTCTTCGGCCGGCCCGTCCCGGGATCGACCTCGGGGTAGACGAACGGCTTGCGCAGACTCCGCCACGGTTCGTCCTCGTAGCAGTCGACGAGGAATGGGCCTTTCGATTCGGCGGGCGAGAGGATGGCCAGGAAGGTCATCGGCTTCTTCGTCGGATTGTGAATCGCGTGCACCACGTTCTTCGGGATGAAGGCGATCTCCCCCGCTTTGAGCGAGCGCTTCTCCCGATCCACCCACTGCTCGGCCACGCCGTCCACCACGTAGATGATCTCTTCCAGCTCCGGGTGATAGTGAAACTGGTGACCGGCGCCGGCGCGCATCGTGACGCGCACCAGCGTCAGCAGCTCGGTCCCCGTCACGCCGGGTTGCGACAGCCACCAGTGCTTGCCCCACGGCGCGAATTCCACTCGGGCTTTCGCCGCCGTCACGAAGCGGAGCGGGTTGTTCGTCTTCATCGGGCCCCTGCCTTGCGGATGCGCTTGAACATCCTGATTTGATCGGCGATCGCGCGCTCGGCCGGAAGGCGCTCGACCGAGCTCGCGCCGTAGAAGCCGTCGACGCCGCGGCATTTCGTAATGATGTATTCCGCGTCGGGCGGCTCCGAGATCGGGCCGCCGTGGCAGATGACGAGGACGTCCGGGTTCACGCCCCGCGCCGCGTCGGCGATGGCTTGAATCCGCGTCGACGCAGTCGTCCAGCGTCTTCGAGCTCTTCGCCCCGATCGACCCGCCGGTCGTGACGCCCATGTGGGCGACGATGAGGTCCGCCCCCGCGCCGGCCATGCGCTCGGCCTCCGGCGGGTTGAAGACGTAGGGGGTCGTCAGCATCTCCATCTGACGCGCGAGGCGGATCACATCGACTTCGAGCTGATAGCTCATGCCGGTCTCCTCGAACGCCTGGCGCATGTCGCCGTCGAAGAGCCCGACCGTCGGGAAATTCTGGATGCCCGCGAAGCCCAGCGTGCGGAGCTCTTCGAGGAACAAGTGCGGGATGATGAAGGGGTCCGTGCCGTTGACGCCGGCAAGGACCGGTGTTTTCTTGACGACAGGGAGGACCTCGTAGGCCATCTCCTTGACGATCTGATTGGCGTTGCCGTACGCGAGGAGTCCGGCGGAGCTCCCGCGCCCTGCCATCCGGTAGCGGCCCGAGTTGTAGACGATGAGCAGGTCGATGCCGCCCGCTTCCTCGCTCACCGCGGAGAGGCCGGTCCCGGCGCCGCCGCCGATGATCGGCTCGCCGCGCGCGATCTGCTCGCGGAACCGCTTGAGAATGCCCTGCCGGGAATTGTCCACGCTCACGAAGTGCCTCCTAGGAAGTTCTAAACAGGAGAACAGGAGATCAGGAGTTCTTGTTTTGTTTTTTGAAAAAAAACATTCTGACCTCCTAACCTCCTGATCTCCTGTTCAAAATCTCATCAGCTCAATCAGCTTGTTCGCTGCCGCCTCGGCGAACTCCGGGTCGTTGATGTGCAGATCCAGTTCCTCGACGTCTACTCCGCCGAGACCGGTGCGCACCGCGTCGTGGAGCGCCTTGCGCGCGGCAGGGTCGTCGAACGGCTGGCCCTGCCTGTCGATCGCGGACACGCCGCGCTTCGGGAGCAGGACCGCGACAGGTCCCGTTGCCGCCGAAAGCTTCCGGGCGATGCCCGCGCCGATCTGCGCGTTCTCTTCCGGCGTCGTGCGCATCAGCGTGACGTTCGCGTTGTGTTTGTAGAAGAGGCGATCCTTGAACTTCGCCGGCACCGAGTCCGGGGCGTAGAAGTTCGCCATGTCGAGCGCCCCGGTGGACACCACCTGCGGGATGCCCGCCTTGCCCGCCGCGGTGAGACGGTCGGGGCCTGCGCTCAGGAAGCCGCCCACGTGTTCGTCGGCGAGCTCGGTCGTCGTGATGTCCAGCACGCCGGCGATGAGGCCCTCGCTGATCAGCGACTCCATGGCCTGGCCGCCATTGCCGGTGGCGTGGAAGACCAGGACCTCGAAGCCGGCGCGCTCCAGGATCTCGCGGGCGCGCTCGACGCACGCGGTCGTCACGCCGAACATGGTCGCGGCGACGAGGGGCTTGTCGCCCGCCTCCGGTTCCGGCGCCGGGTGCGTCACGAGCCCGGCCATCGCTCGAGCGGCCTGCGACAGCACCTGGCGGCTCACGCGGTTGAGCCCCAGGATGTCGACGACCGAGTTGAGCATGAAGATGTCCTTGTCGCCGACGTATTGCCGGACCATGCCGGAGGCGAGCGTGCTCATCATGACCTTCGGGACGCCGAGCGGCAGCGCCTTCATCGCCGCCGTCGCGATGGTCGTTCCCGCCGATCCGCCCAGTCCCAGGACGCCCGACAGCTCGCCACGCGCGTGCGCCTCGCGCGCGAGCCGCGCCGCGCCCTCGGCGGCCTTCGTCACCGCTTCTCCGCGGTCGGCGTTCTTCTGCACGGCCTCGAGCGTCGTTCCCGCCAGCTCGAAGATGCGCTCGCGGGGGACGTCAGCGGCGACGGCAGGCTTTCCCAGCGCACCGACGTCGACGAGGGTCACGGGGACGCCCCACGACGTGAGGAGACCGCGAACGAAGCCGGCCTCGCGGCCTTTCGTGTCGAGGGTGGCGAAGAGGAAGACGGAAGGCATCGGTCTGTGTGAGCCTCACTATACTCAACAAGAACCGCGACTGAATGGCGTTTGACCGCCGGTGTGACGCCTCGTTATAGTCGCGACTGCCATGAGATTCTTCCTCCTCCTCGCGACCATCCTCGCCACCGCGCTCACCAGCGTCACGACCGCCTCGCCGGCGCCGGACGACCTTCGGACGGCGAGCCTCGTACGAGGCGCCCCCGAGCAGGGGGGCGGGAGACAGGCGCCGCTGCGCGTCTTCATTCGCTCCGGGCCGAAGTCGCACGGTCCGGGCGCGCACGACTACCCGCGCTTCCTCAAGGAATGGGTCCCGCTGCTCAACGAGCGCGGCGCGAAGGCGACCGGCGCGGAGGGGTTTCCGACAAAAGCCCAGCTCGACGAGACCGACGTCCTCATTCTTCACTCGCAGGCGGCGGGAACCGTCAAGGACGCGACGGAGCGCAAGAACCTGGCCGATTTCGTCGCGCGGGGCGGCGGCCTCGTCGTCATCCACGCCGGGTCGGTCTCGGACGACCCCGACTGGTTCAAGGGGCTGGTCGGCGGGTCGTGGCGCAACGGCACGACCCGGTGGCTCGAAGGGCCGATGCACCTCTACTTCACCGACCGCGATAGTCCGATCACGAAGGACGTGTCGAACTGGGCGATGGACGACGAGATTTACTACGACATGGACATGCTGCCCGAGGCGCGGATTCTGGCGACCGCCTACACGCCGAAGCCGGCCGGCGCCGCAACTCCCAGAAGCGCGCCGACGAGCTCACCGGCGGCGGCAAACGGGTGAGCATCTTCGACATCCAGCCGCAGATGTGGACCTACGAGCGCACCGCCGACGGGGGCCGCGCGCCCTATCGCGCGTTCGTGTCGATTCCCGGGCATCTCTACGAGAATTTCAACCGCCCGAACTACCGGTCGATCCTGCTGCGCGGGATCGCGTGGGCAGGCCGGCGCGCGAACGTGGACGAGCTCTTGAAAAAGGGTGAAGCGGGCGACGGTCTCCGCTACGTCGAGGGCGGACCGACCGCGCCAGCCAATGCGGCGGCGAGGATCGAGGTGCATCCCGAGTTCGACCTGACGCTCGTCGCGGCCGAGCCCCTCATCCGGAAGGCGATGAACATCGACTGGGACGAGAAGGGCCGGCTGTGGGTCTCGGAGACTCCCGAGTACCCGAACGGCCGCCGCGTCCCGAAGACGGCGACGTGGAAAGACAGCGGCTCGCTTCATCCGTCACAGCAGCGCGATCCAGAGGACACCATCTCGATTCTCTCCGACACGAACGGCGACGGCGTGATGGACCGCAAGCACGTGTTCGCCGACAAGCTGGAGCTGGTGACCGGGTTCGTGCTGCACCGGACGGGGGTCATCGCCGCGACCGCGCCGGACATCTGGTATCTCGAGGACACCAACGGGGACGAGGTCGCCGACAAGCGCACGAAGCTCTATACCGGCCTCGGCACCAACGACACGCACGCCGTCATCAACAACCTCCGGTGGGGGCTCGACGGCTGGGTCTATGCGACGCACGGCTACAGCACGGCGACGGTCACATCTCCCGACGGAAAGACGAGCTTCGGCCGCGACGGCAGCGGCGTCGTCCGGTTCAAGCCGGACGGCAGCGCATTCGAGCAATACAGCAGCCGCGGCGGCAACACCTGGGGGCTCGACATCACGTGGGACGGGCAGGTGTTCTGGACGCAGCCGACGAGCGGCACGGTGTTCTTCCACACCCTGCTCCCCGAGAGCGTGCTCGCCAAGGGCAAGATCCCGGGGACCACCTCCTGGAAAGGCATGATCGCAAAACAGCCGACCTACCCGCTGATGACGTGGCCCGAGCAGGCCTACGTGCAGATCGATCTGGTCGGTCAGTTCACGGCCGCGGCCGGATGCGCCATCTACGAAGGCGGGGCATGGCCGGAGAAATGGCGCTACGCCTATTTCACCGGCGAGCCGACGCTGAACATCGTGCACCAGCAGTTCGTGAAGCCCGACGGCGTGAGCTACACGACCGAGAAGGAGACGGGCCGGGAGAAAACGGAGTTCATGCGCAGCAAGGATCTCTGGTTCCGGCCGATCGAGACGCGCGTCGGGCCCGACGGCGCGCTCTACGTCATCGATTTCTACAACCAGGCCGTGATCCACAACGACACGCGCGGGCCGCTGCACGGTCCGGCCAATGCCGCCGTTCGCCCGGATCGCGATCACTACTTCGGCCGGATCTACCGCGTCCAGCACAAGCAGGCGAAGAAGCTCGACGTGCCGGCGCTCGACCGGCGCGATCTCAACGGCCTGATCCGCGCCATCCAGACGAACCCGAACGCGCACGTCGCGCAGACGGCGTGGCGGCTCGCGCAGGAGAACCACGCGTCGGACGCGCGGCTCGCGCAGATCAAGAAGCCGATGGGCAGCAAGGCGCTCGCGCTGTACGAGCAGGCGCGCGCCGCGACGACGCCCGCGCAGCGCAAAACCATCCTCGATGCCTTCGCCGGCTCAACCGATAACTGGACTCGGTCGGCGCTCGTGGCGGCGGCGACCGAGCAGGCGCCCGCCTACGTGGCCGAGTCGCTGGCCTACCCGCGTCCGCAGGCGCTGACCGAGCTCGTCGCCGCCATCCTGCCGGCGGCGCTGCCGGATCATGCCGGCCGTCTGCTCGTCGCAGCCGCCGGCGCCGGCGCCGAGGCGGCGGTGCTCAAAGCTGCCGTCGTCAGGGCCGTGGCGCGGATGCAAGGCGGAGCGATCGCCATGGACGCGAGCACGACGCAGGCCCTCCAGAAACTGCTCGACGATCCCGCGACGAGCGCCGCAGTCCTCCCGATCGTGGCGAAGTGGGACAAGGCGGGTACGCTGACCGCGAGCGCCGAGAGCCGCGCCCGCGCCTTGCTGGGCGATCTCGGCAACGCCGCGACGAGCGACGACCGGCGCGTCGACATCGCCGCCAGCCTGCTCGACATCCCGCAGCGGCGCCAGCAAGCGCTCGCGACGATCGGACCGATGCTGACAGATTCCGGCGTACCGGAGCCGCTGAAAGGCCGGCTGATCGCCGCGATCGGCGAGAGCCCGGGCAGCGACGCGGACGCCGTGCTGGTCGCGGCGCTCGCGCGTACCAACTCGACGCTCATCTTCGACCAGCTCCTGAAGCGCCCGGAGCCGTCACTCGCGCTGTTGGCCGCGATGAAGGAAGGGAAAATCACGCCGGCGAGCCTCGGACCAGCCAACGTCGCACGGCTCCGCACGCACCCGGACCGGCAAGTGGCGCAGCAGGCCGCCGTCCTCCTCGACACGCTGTCACCCGCGACCAGGGTCAAGAGCGAGCTCATCGCGGCGCTGGCCCTGGAAGTCGAGAAACCCGGCAACGCCGACAACGGCCGGCGTCTGTTCACGGGCGCCTGTTCGAGCTGCCACAAGCTCGGCGACGTCGGCAAGAGCCAGGCCGGTCCGCCGCTCGACGGCATGGGCGCGCACGGACGCGCCGAACTGTTGACGCACATCATCGATCCGAACCGCGAAGTCGATCCCAGCTTCTGGCAGTGGAACGTGACGACGCGCAAGGGGGAAACACTCGCCGGCGTCGTCGCGAGCGAAAACGCGGCCGGGCTCACCCTGCGCAACGCGGCCGGCGACGTGGAGATCAAGAGGGAAGACATCTCGACCCGCGAGAACACGCGCCGCTCGCTCATGCCCGAGGGGCTCGAGGCGCTCGGCGCCGAGGCGCTGCGCGACATCCTCACGTTCATGGGCGGCAATGCCGGCGCGTTCCGCGTCGTCGATCTGCGGCAGGCCTACACGGCCGACACGCCGCCGCGGGTTCCGCCGCGAGGACGAGCGCGACGAGACGGTGACGCTGCACCGGTTCGGCGACGTGTCGGTGGCGGGCGTGCCGTTCTTCGTCATGGACCCGGCGAGATCGCCGAACGGCGCGAACCTGGTGGCGCTCAAGGGCGGACCCGGCAGCGGGAATCTCTCGGACGATTTCCCGCAGCGCGTCGAGATTCCGACCAACGCCACGGCGGCGAGCCTGCACTTCCTGGGCGGGGTCGGCGGCTGGGCGTGGCCGACCGGGGGCGACGCGGCTCGCGGCAAGCCGGCGATGAAGGTCACGGTCCACTTCGCCGACGGCACGAGCGAGGAGCACGTGCTCAAGAACGGCGAGCACATCGCCGACACGTTCGTCCGGGCGGACGTGCCGCTCAGCGCCGACGTCGGCGACTTCACGCGCCGCGGGCAGCTGCGCTATTTCGCCTTGAACCTGGGGAAGAAGGGCGCGCTGTCGAAGATCGTGCTGGAGAGCTTCGACACCGACGTCGTGCCGGCCACGGTCGCGATCACGGCCGGCGCCGAGCCGGCAGCGGTCAAGTCCTCTTCCGGCTCTGACCCCGGCTCAGGCGCGGCGCGGCCGCGAGCACGCAAGGCCCGAAGGAGGGCGGACGCGGGGACGCCCCGTTGCCGGAAATGAAACCGATCGTCTGGGCGCCGGGCAAGACGAAGGTGCTCATCATCGGCGGCGGCAGCTCGCACAACTTCTCGCAGTTCTTCGGCGAGACCGACAGCGCCATTCTCACCGCCGCCGGGTTGAGCGTGAACTACACCGAGGATCGCGATCAGGCCGCCGCCGAGATCGGGAAGGCGGATGTGGCGGTCGTCAGCGTCAACCGGCAGTTCTTCGACACGCCCGCCTATCGCAAGGCGCTGTTCGATTTCGCCGCGTCCGGCAAGGGCCTGGTCATGCTGCACCCCGGCACGTGGTACGGGTTCGCGCAATGGCCGGAGCTGAACGCGACCATCGTCGGCGGCGGGTCGCGCGGTCACGACAAGATCGCGAAGTTCTCGGTCAACGCGGTCAAGCCGGATCATCCGATCATGAAGGGCGTGCCCGCGTCGTTCGAGGTCGAGGACGAGCTCTACTACCTGAACGCGGAAGCGGACAAGATTCCGCCGGGCACCGCGCCCATCGAGGTGCTGGCCGAGACGTCGCCGAGCGTGCGGTTCAAGCAGCCGCACCCCGCCGTGTGGATCACCCGGCATCCCAACGCCCGCATCGTCGGAATCACGCTGGGCCACGATCAGCGCGTTCACGATCACCCGGCGTTCAAGACGCTGCTGGCCAACGCGGTGAAATGGGCGGGACGGGTGCCGTAACGATCGAGCGATTGATTTCAGCCAGCACGCAAACGGCGCTCAAAAGAATCGTTCAGCCAGCCCGAAGAAAGGGACCCAGAATCGCTCCGACGGGCTTCCGGGGGCGGGACTCGGAATCGGTCAACCCTGCGGCGTTTTCGCGACTAACACTCGCAATCACCTGCAAGGCGCGCCTCAACGACTGGCCCCCGACGGGGGACAAGGGCCACACCTTCGCGACTTGTCTGGTGCATTGCGTTGTTATCCGGCATGGTTGTTTTGGCGAACGCCGGCGACATCACGACTCCCGACGCTGGGAGACTCTAATTCTGACCAACTGCGGCGACAGTGCCCACATCCATCGTAAGCCACCGGTAGTTCTGACCTCCAAGCCCCTCCGAGAAGAGAGGATTCACGTTGAACTCGGGGAGAGGAACCGGCGCTGCACACCCCATGCGAGGATGACGAGGAGGCCGAGGAAGAGCGCGCTCGCGTAGAACCCGTCCTCACCGCCGGAGAGCCATACCGGTCCCTGCATGTCCACCCGCATAAGAGGCTCAACTGCACCCTCGGGTGGCCGGATAACGGTCTGCGGTTGAGCGGCCGCGCTTTCCAGCGGTCGGCTCCAACCGCTTGTTGGGCGGCGTCACGGCTGCGGTTGCTTCAGCCGAGCCGCTACTCGCTGTGCCGACGTCCGTAGCACTTGCTTGACGTCGTCAAAACGTGTCTCCGGCAGATTGTTGAAGTCCATCAGTCGATGCTCGAGCCTCCTTTGGTGGGTTGCCTCCTCGACGACGACCCGGACTTCCTGTAGCGCGGCCCTCCGATGATCGTACTCCCCCAGCACTTCGGTACAGGCTGTCTCCAGCGCGCAGAAGAGACTAAACTTGCCTGTGGCCCTGTCGTCATCACACGCTCGGTCATCGTTGCGGTTCCAGCCGGATTCGTCCTTCAAGAGTGCATCTGCCTTCTCCAGAATGCGAAGGTCGTCCGTCGTAACGGGCTTGGGTCGCTCGAGCCAGAGGCCCCAGAACGCTGCGCCGGCCAGCGAGAGCGCTAGTAGGCATCCTAGGAACACAACCACCATCATCGCTTTCTTGATAAGCGTCAGTTGCCGGAGGCCCCACTGGCGCCAGAGCCAGCGAAGGCCAAGGCCCGCCAGCGTCACCAGGAGAAGCGCTATCACCAGCAATACTTCAAAGCGCGTCATGGATGTCCTTCCTCCCGCTGCGCGCGTGACTCATGTCCGCCCAACTACTAGTAGGCCGACCGGCAGATCTCGGACGACCTTGCGAGGCTCGCAGAATAATGCCAAACCGGCCTGCTCGAAGACCTCCTGTCCGTCGCCCGCTAGCTTCACCGACGTCTCGCCCGCGGCTGGCGCCCATCGGTCCGAAGCGCCAGACCTCATGACTCATGGGATCGGCGTTTGTCGGGTGCAGGTTGGCTGACCTCACGGCGCCTCGATCGCGGTAGGCTCACGCGGTGTCCGTGCCCGTCGCACTTGCTGACCGTGTCGAGGCGCTCGACGTGCTTCGAGGTGTTGCCCTGTTCGGCGTCTTGACGGTGAACCTCGTCACGATCTTCCGGCTATCGCTGTTCCAGGAGTTCCTCCACGGCCCCGAGGACGCGTGGGCGCGCGCGGTGTCGCTGGGGCTCGAGTTCAAAGCCGTGACCCTCTTCTCGCTCCTCTTCGGCATCGGCCTGGAGGCGCAGCGCGAACGCATCGACGGCTTCCATCGCTACATCTTGCGTCGACTCGTTTTCCTCTTGGTCATCGGTCTCGTGCATTTGTTCCTCGTGTGGAACGGCGACGTCCTCACGCTGTACGCGCTCTGCGGTCTCGTCGTCGCGCCGCTGCTCCGGCTACCGACCCGCGCTCTCTTGGGGCTCTCCATCTTGTTCTTCGCGCTGCAGATCGCACCAGTGCCGTATCCGCCGCCGTTTGCGACGGCAGCTGATCTTCGCGAGCACGTCGAAGCCGCGGGCCACGTGTACCGATATGGGACCTTCGTACAAGCGCTGAAGTTCCGCATTGAGGAGGTGCGTCCGATGGGCGTGCTCCTCTTCTCGATTGTTCCGCGCACGCTCGGTCTCTTTTTGCTCGGCGCATGTGTGTGGCGATGGAATCTTCTGCGCGGCGATCGCCGCGTGCTCGCTGCGATTGCGATCGTGGGACTCGCACTCGGCATATACGCGACAATGATCGGCGCGGACTGGGCGTCAATCGTCCTCGCGTTCGGGTACGGAGGCGCCATCGTCCTCGCCGCACGGCCGCTCTGCTTCCTCGCGCCGCTTGGTCGGATGGCGTTTACGTGCTATCTCGCGCAGTCATTCATCCTGAGCTTCGTCTTCTACGGCTGGGGGCTCGGCCAGTTCGGCCACATGAGCGCGGCGAACGGCATTCTGCTTGCGATCGCGATCTACGCCGCTCAGGCGATCGCGAGCGCGCTGTGGCTACGCCGGTTCCGCTTCGGTCCGCTCGAGTGGGTGTGGCGATCGTTCAGCTATGGAAAGCGCGTGTACGCCATCACCCACGACATGAGTGCCGCGGGCGCGTCGCGCCCTCGCCATGACGTCGGCACCGAACACCGACAGCAAGGCCAGGATTAGTAACGAGTGGTCGCCTAGTGTTTACGTATCCGACCGAAGGCGCGCATCGGATCGGGCGCGGAACGGCGGGGCGGACCGTCGAGAAACTGACGCGCCTCGTTCCGACGGATCCAACTGCTGTCCAAACAGTTCGACATGATCGAGCTCAATCCGAAGCTCAGGCTGGCCAGCTTCAAAATAGCGCCTCATGTAATCGTCAAGCTCCAAGATGGCGGTCGCCCCAGGAGCGATCCGGATCCCGCCGGCCGATCTCGAGATGCGAAAAGTCCCGCGGCGGCTCCCCGGCCTGGCACCGGCTCAGATCGACGAAGCACCGGTGAAAATGGGCGGGACGGGTGCCGTAGGCGCGGAGTTCACTTCGTGGCTTCCGCCTTCAGGCGGAAGGACGCGGCGGACGCTGACTGCCGGCTGAAGGCTGAAGCACTGAGGTAAGGGACGCCGATCAGCCTGGCGCGATCGCCGAGCGGCCCTGACGCAGCACGTATTTCTGGATCTTGCCCGTGGCGGTCTTCGGAAGCTCCGGAACGAACGTGAAGCCGCGTGGCGCCTTGAAGTGCGCAAGCCGGCTCCGCACGAACTCCCTCAGCGCATCCTCGGTAACTGCGGCGCCCGCCCTCAACACCACGAAGGCCTGTGGAACTTCGCCCCACTTCGCGTCCGGCACCCCGACGACCGCCGCTTCGACGACGGCGGGATGTTGGAGCAGCACGCCTTCCACTTCGACCGACGAGATGTTCTCGCCGCCGCTGATGATGACGTCCTTGAACCGGTCTCGAATCTCGACATAACCGTCGGGATGGACCACGGCTCCATCACCTGAATGGAACCAGCCGCCCGCGAAGGCCGCCGCCGTGGCGTCCGGATCCTTGTAGTAGCCCTCCATGACGACGTTTCCGCGCACGACGATTTCGCCAAGCGTCCGGCCGTCCCAGGGAACCTCGGCGCCGATCGTGCCTGAAGCGGCGTTGCCGTCCGGATCGACGACTCGCAGCTCGCCCGAGGTGATCAGCTCGACTCCCTGGCGGGCCTTGATCCTGAACTGCTCTTCCGGCGACATCTCTCCGTGGACCGGCCGGCTCTCGCAGACCGTGATAAAGGGGGAAGTCTCGGTGAGCCCGTAGACGTGCGTCAGCTGCCATCCCAGGTCGTCCTGCACGCGCTGGATCGTCGCGGCTGCCGGCGGCGCTCCCGCCGTGAGCACCCGAACCGGCACTCGTGAGCGCCGCCTGACTTCCGCAGGGGCTCCAGCGACGGAGATCAGCACCGTCGGCGCGGCGCACAGCATCGTGATCGCCTCGCGGTCCATGAGGTCGAAGATCAGGGCCGCGTCGACCTTCCGCAGGCAGATGTGCGCGCCGCCGACGGCGGTCACGATCCACGTGAACGTCCACCCGTTGGCGTGGAACATCGGGAGGGTCCACAGATACCGGTCGGCGCAGGTCATCGGGACATGGATCAAGGTTCCGACAACGTTCATGTAGGCGTTGCGATGCGTGATCATGACGCCCTTCGGGCGCGAGGTCGTGCCGCTCGTGTAGTTGATCGTCAGCAGGCCGCGCTCGTCGATCGGCGCGGGCTCGAACGACCCGGCTTCGGCTGTCAGCAGCGCCTCGTAGTCCAGCCATCCCTCGCGCGTGCCTTCCAGCGCCACGAAATGACGGACGTGCGGCAGCCTCGCCCTGATCGTCTCCACCACCTCGAGCTGATCGCTGTGCGCGCAGACCGCGGTCGCGCCGCAGTGGTTGATGATGTATTCGAAGTCGTCCGCGGTGAGCCTGAAATTGATCGGCACCAGCACCGCGCCGATCTGCGGCACGGCGTAGAACGATTCGAGGTGCCGGTGCGTGTTGGGCGAGATGTAGGCGACGCGGTCGCCGCGCCCGACGCCGAGCCGCTGCAGCGCGCCCGACCATCTGTCGCAGCGGGACAGGAAGCCTTCGTAGGTCAGGCGCAGCGCGCCATCCACGACCGCTTCACGCGTCCGGGTACAGCTTGCGCGCCCGCCGGGCGAAATCGAGGGGAGTCAGCGGAGCTTCCATGTGGTTCGGCCCTCCTCGTGAAGCGTTTCTGGCGAAAGGTCCTCGGATTCGAAGCTGCCGGCGGTTGAAAACTATAGCGCCGAAATCCGGTTTCCTGCGCCCGGCCTCTCGATCTTACGTGAGGCGTGATGCCGCACGCGTGTGACCTGCGGCGTCACTTCGACGAGCCCGTACAACGCATCTGGCATTCGATATGGGAGTTCGCGGATACTCGCAGGTACTCGACGCGGCCTCAATGGCGTTGGCGGATGCGGGCGACTGGCATCGACCTGAGAGGGACCTGACGATGGAAACGGTGCGATACGAGCTACGCCATGCGGCACGCGCGCTCCGCCGGCGCCCTGCGCTTACGATCGTGGCCGTTCTGACGCTCGCGCTGGGGATTGGCGGGGCGACCGCGATCTTCAGCGTGGCCGACGCAGTGGTCCTGAAACCTCTGCCCTATGCCGGCCCCGACCGGCTGGTCGTCGCGTGGCAGAGCGACCGCACTCGGAACCAGCCGTTTGTCGAGATCTCGTATCCGGCCTTCCGCGAGTGGCGGGATCGTACTCATCTTTTCGAAGCCATTGCCGCCATGCCGTCGGTGAACGACGAGCTGGCGCTGACCGGACGAGGCGAGCCGATCACCGTCGAGGGCCGGGGCGTGACGGGCGCTTTTTTCCGCCTCTTCGGCGTCGCTCCGGCCGTCGGCCGTGTCCTGCTGCCGGAGGATGAGCAGCCCGGCGCTGCCGCGGTCGTCGTCTTGAGCCACGGTCTGTGGCGCGATCGCTTCAGCTCGGATCCCGAGGTCGTAGGCCGGTCCATGGTTCTGGATGGTCGACCACGCACGATCGTCGGGGTCATGCCGGCAGAGTTCACCTACCCGAAGGGGGCGCGGCTCTGGATTCCGCTGCAGCCGTCTGCCGACGGCGGCTGGATGGAGAATGCAGGCCTGATGTGGATGATCGCGATCGGACGGCTGAAAGCCGGCGTCCGAATCGAAGCGGCCCAGGGTGAGCTCAGCGACTTATGGCGTCAGATGCACCGCCGTTTCGCCCCCGAGGGCGCCGATACCAGCATGCTGGACGCGCACACGGTCGTCGTCACGCCGCTCCCTGAAGCGATCTTCGGGTCGACGCGTCCCGCCTTACTGGCTATCTTCGGAGCCGGGATCTTCGTGCTGCTCATGGCATGCGCCAACGTGGCCGGGCTCCTGTTGGTACAGGCGACCGGCCGCCGCCAGGAGATGGCCGTGCGTCACGCGCTCGGGGCGAGCCGCTCGCGCCTCGCGCGCTCCGCGTTTGCGGAGAGTCTCCTGATCGCGTGGCTTGGTGGTGCCGGCGGGCTGGCGGCGGCCTGGCTCGCGACACCAGTCGTCATCGCGCTGTCCCCGGCGGACGTCCCGCGCCTGCATGAGGCCTCCGTGAACACGCGCGTGTTGGCCTTTGCCGTCGCCGCAGCGACAGCTGCCGCAATCCTGTCGGCGCTCGCCCCGATGGTGCTGGTACGCCGAACCTCGCTCGAGCGCATGCTGCGCCAGGCGACGCCGCGCGTCGCATCCGGCGGCGGACGGCTTCGCGCCGCCCTCGTGGTCACAGAGATGGCGATCGCCGTCGTCCTTCTGATCGGCGCGGGGTTATTGGTGCGCAGCTTCATCAACCTGCGGCAGGCGCCGCTGGGCTTCAACCCGGGGCCGGTACTGACCGTGACCGTCTCGCCGACGGGACAACGATACGCCGACCTCGCGCGAGTGCGCGCCTTCTATCGCGAACTGTTGGACCGCGTGCGCACGATCCCCGGGGTCATCTCCGCGGGGGCGATCACGCGGCGCCCGTTGTGGAGCACGGTCGGCTACGACTGGATCTTCACGATTGAAGGGCAGACCGAGCAGGAGGCCGCGCGCAACCCGATGCTGAACATGGTGGCCGTCACCGCCGGCTACTTTCCGACGATGGGCATTCCGGTCAAACGAGGGCGCGTGTTCAGCGACGCGGATAGCGAGGGTCAGCCTGGCGTGGTCGTGATCAGCGAGTCGCTCGCGGCGCGCGCCTGGCCCGGAGTGGACGCCATCGGGAAGCGCGTCAAGATCCCGCTGTCTGGCACCCCCTATCACGATACCTGGCTGACCGTCGTCGGCGTCGTCGGGGACGCGCGATACCGCGAGCTCCAGGCAACTCGTCTCGATTTCTACATGTCTTACCTCCAGGCGGATCATCGGCTCAACAGCCTGATGGTCCGCACGCACGCACATTCGACAGCCGTGGCCCGGGCGGTCATGGGTGCCGTGCACGGCATCGATCCGAACGTGCCCGTGACCGATACGACGACCATGGCGCGCATCGTGTCCGACCTGCTGGGAGCGCCGCGATTTGCGGCGCGGCTGCTGGGCGCATTCGCACTGATCGCGCTCGGGCTCGCGGCGCTCGGCGTGTATGCCCTGCTGGCGTACTCGGTGACGTCCCGAACCCGGGAGATCGGGGTGCGGATCGCGCTCGGCGCGCGGCCGGCCGATGTCCGGCGTCTCGTCTTCCAGCACGGGTTCACGCTGACCGCCATCGGTCTCGGCGCAGGACTGATCGCCGCGGCGCTCGGAGCGCGTCTCGTTGGGGCGCTTCTCTACGAGGTGCCGGTACGGGATCCATTGACCTTCACCGCGGCGCCGCTCGTGCTGGCCGGGGCCGCCGCGCTGGCGTGCCTGATCCCTGCGGTTCGAGCCACACGCGTGGATCCGGCGTGCACTTTGCGGGGGGAGTGAGACGGTTGAACACAAGCGGACACAGGATGCCAGTCGGAGATGCTTCAACCTCATACCCGACGCAGGGCTCAACGTATTCGAGTGGCAGGGGCAACGCGATGCGAAACGGGTGCGCGTGGATCTGTGTCCTGTTGGTGGCCGGTCTGATGGCCGCAGCCGCGCCAGCGGAAGAGACGTTCAATCGCGGGCTGATCGCGGTGGCGAACGATGCCGGCCAGGCCTATATCGGCTGGCGGTTGCTGAAAGCGGATCCGCCGGGCGTCGCCTTCAACGTCTACCGGCGAACGGCGGACGGCGCTCCCGTCAAGGTCAACACTCGCCCGATCTCCGCCAGCACCAACCTTGTGGACGCGGCGAGCCCCGATGGACAAGGAGAACACCTGGTTTGTCCGCGGCGTGGTTGACGGGCGTGAACTGGCGCCGTCGGAGACCGCGTCGATCGGTGCCGGCTCTCCGCCCAACCGCGTGCGCTCCATCAAGCTGCAGGGCGACTACCTGTTCAACCGCGTCGGCATCTGCGATCTCGACGGAGACGGCGTGTTCGACTACGTCGTCAAGCAGCCAGGCGCGGGACATGGGCTGGATCCCGGCACCATCCGCCCCAGCCCCGACACGTTCAAGCTCGAAGCGTACAACGGCAGGACCGGCGCGTTCATGTGGCGCTACGACCTCGGGTGGAACATGAACATGGGCGTCTGGTGGACGCCGTTCATCACGGGCGATTTCGACGGCGACGGCAAGGCGGAGGTCGCGCTCAAGATGGCGCCGTACGCGGCCACGAAGGAAGCGGCCACGATCGCCGACGGCGGATTCGTCCTGGAAGGCCCCGAATACCTCACGGTGCTCAACGGGATGACCGGGAAGGAGATCGCGCGCGTGGACTGGGTCGAGCGCGGCGATGCCACGCGCTGGGGCGACAACCGCGGCAATCGCGTCAACCGGAACCAGATCGGCGCGGCGAAGCTGGATGGGAAGAAGCTCAGCATCCTGGTCGCGCGCGGCACCTACACGCTGATGTACCTCGACGCCTGGAACCTGGTCGACGGGAAGCTCGTGAAGGCGTGGCGCTGGTTCGGGGACGACACCACGCCGCCGGTCAGAGGTCAGGGCGCGCACGGCATGCACGTCTACGACGTGGACGGCGACGGCAAGGAGGAGATCGCCCTCGGATCGGTGGTCGTGGACGACACCGGGAAGACGCTGTGGACCAATCGCCTCGGGCATCAGGATGTCTTCTATCTCGCCGACATCATCCCGGCGCGGCCCGGCATCGAGATCGCGTACGGCTACGAGGACCCGCAGACCGCCAACGGCATCCAGGTCGCCGATGCGCGCACCGGCGAGATGATTCTGGGGGCACCCGCAGCCGACCACGCACATCCACGACTGGGGCATGCTCGCGGACATCGACGCGTCCAACCCCGGCTACGAGCTCTATGCGGCCGAACAGCGTCGAACGCTCGGCCAATTCCTCTACTCGGCCAGAGACGGCAGGCTCCTCTCGAAGGAGGACATGGGATCGATCACGCTCAACCCGGTCTACTGGCTGGACGGTCCGCAGAAGGTCTACAACGTCTTCAGTTACCGCGCCGGCACCACCGTCCTGCGCAAGTACAAGACCGAGGCGCCGGTGGACACGCTGGAAGGACGAATCGTCGCGATCGCCGACGTCCTCGGCGACTGGCGGGAAGAGCTGATTCTGACCTCGAATGGCGAGCTGCGGATCGCCACGACGACGGTCCCTTCCACGACGCGTCACGTGAACCTGATGCAGGATCCGCTGTACCGGAACGACGTGGCCCACGCCTCGATGGGCTACTTCTATCCGCCCAACACCAGCTATCCGTTGTTCCCCGAGTCGTTCAAGTAAGCGTCGGGCGCCTCTATGCGTTACCCTGCATCGAGGCACCAAGGTGCTCCGCGAACAAAAATGCGCTACTTCTTCAGAGATTGGCACCGCAGGACGACGCTCCTCACCCTCGCATTGTGCGCGGGCGTCGCGCTTGTTCCACACACGAACCCTGACGCCAGCGATCAGGCGCCCCGGGCGGAGGCCCAGTGGCCGGCGATCTCACACGAGGCGAAGCCGTGGTCGCGCTGGTGGTGGCACGGCAGCGCGGTCGATCCCGCGTCGCTGACCAGGCAGCTCGAGGTGTTGCGGGACGCGGGCATCGGTGGGGTCGAGATCACGCCGATCTACGGCGTCCGCGGAGCGGAAGCGCAGTTCATCCCGTTCCTGTCCGACCAGTGGCTCCGCATGCTCGAGCACACGCTGCGCGAAGCGAATCGCCTGGGCCTCGGCGTCGACATGGCCACCGGGACCGGCTGGCCGTTCGGCGGGCCCTGGGTCGGCGACGAGACGAGCACGCGGACGATCGCGCACAAAACCTGGACGCTCGCCGCGGGCGAGAGGCTCACCGAGCCGGTGCGGCTGCGCCAGGCTCCGCTCCTCCGTGCGATCGGCACTATGCCGTCGCCGGGCGCGCCGCGGGGCACTCGTCCCATTCAGATCGCGGACCTCGTCGAACCAGTCACAGCGAACCCAGACCTGCAGGCGCTGGCGCTCGATCAGGTGAGATACGCGCGCGATCTGCCGCTCGACGTCCTGATGGCATACAGCGATGCCGGGGAAGCGATCGACCTCACGCCGCGCGTGGACCGCGACGGCGCGCTGAACTGGACCGCTCCCGCGGGCCGTTGGACGCTGTACGCGATGTTTCTCGGGTGGCACGGCAAGATGGTCGAGCGCGCGGCGCCCGGCGGCGAGGGTCCGGTCATCGATCACTTCTCGCGGACCGCGATCCGGCAGTATCTCGCGCGGTTCGACCAGGCCTTCACCGGGCACACGACAACCGGGCTTCGCGCCTTCTTCAACGACTCGTACGAAGTGGACGATGCGAGCGGACAGGGGGACGGGACGCGTCTGCTGTTCGACGAGTTTCAGCGGCGCCGCGGCTACGACCTCCGGCGCAATCTGCCCGCCCTCCTCGGCCGGGACACCGAGGACCGGAACGCGCGCGTGCTCACCGACTACCGCGAGACGATCTCGGACCTGCTCCTCGACACGTTCACGGCGGAGTGGGGCGCGTGGGCGCGGGCGCGGAAAGCCGTCATCCGCAACCAGGCGCACGGATCGCCCGCAAGCCTCCTCGACCTCTACGCCGCGAGCGACATTCCGGAAACGGAAGGCGAAGAGATTCCGCGCTTCAAGTGGGCGACGTCGGCCGGGCACGTGGCCGGACGGCGCCTGATCTCCGCCGAGGCCGCGACGTGGCTCGGCGAGCACTTCCGCTCGACGCTCGCCGAGGTCCGCGCGGCGATCGATCGCTTCTTCATCGCCGGCGTCAACCACATCGTCTATCACGGCACGGCGTACTCGCCGGAGAGCGAACCGTGGCCGGGACGGCTGTTCTACGCGTCCGTGGAGTTCAGCCCCCAGAACGCGTGGTGGGACGATTTCGGAGCGCTGAACCGCTACGTCGCGCGGGTGCAGTCGTTCCTGCAGAGCGGCAAGCCGGATCACGACGTGCTGCTCTACTATCCCCTGCACGATTCGCTGGCCGTGCGGGGCAAGGCGCTGCTGACGCACTTCGGCGGCGCCAACGAGCCCGCCGCCGGCACCGCCTTCGAAAAGGCCGGCGCGATGATGCAGCGCCGCGGCTTCACGTACGACTACATCTCCGATCGGCAGCTGCTGAGCAGCCGCGTGGTCGGGAATCATCTCGTCACCGCGGGCGGCGGTTCGTACAAGGTCCTGGTTCTTCCGGCCAGCCGGTTCATTCCGGCCGGGACGTTCGAGCGCGTGCTCCGGCTCGCGCGAGACGGCGTGCCCGTCGTGTCGCTCGGCGGCTGGCCGTCCGACGTGTCGGGACTGCCCGATTTGCCGGCGCGCCGGGAACGATTGAGGCGAGCGGCCGCCGCGGTTCGATTCGGTCCGGCGAATGCGGACGGGATCAGGGAGGCGCCTCTCGGCCGGGGCCGCATTCTTCGCGGGAACGACCTCGAACGGCTCCTCGGCCGCGCGGGCACGACACGTGAGCGGCTGGTCGACGAATCGCTGCGGTTCGCGCGGCGCGCCGATGCGCGCGGCCGCGTCTATTTCATCTCGAACCCGACCGGCCGGACGTTCGACGGATGGATCCCGCTCGACGTCCGGACCGGCGACCTGACCGTCTTCGATCCGATGCACGGGCGCCGGGGCAGCGCACGAGTCCGGCGCTCCCCCGCCGGCACTTTCGACACCTACCTCCAGCTTCCCCCCGGCGAGTCGCTCGTGGTGGCGGCCGGACTCGCAGCCGCCCCTGAACCCTACGCAACATATCGCGCCGCGGGCCCGGCCGCCGAGCTTCAAGGCTCGTGGGCGGTTCGCTTCGTCAAGGGCGGGCCCAGGCTGCCGGGGGCGAGGACGATCGAGCGGCTCGCGTCGTGGACGGGGCTCGGCGGCGACGACGTGAATTGGTTCTCCGGCACCGCCGAATACACGATCACGTTCCCCCGTCCCGGGGGCGACGCCGACGCCTGGCAGCTCGATCTCGGGCGTGTCCACGACAGCGCACGCGTGCGGCTGAACGGCCGCGACCTGGGGACCCTCCTCGGTCCCACCTTCGTGATCCGGATCGACGCCGCGCAGCTGACGGCGTCAAACGTGCTGGACGTGTCCGTGACCAACCTGACCGCGAACCGGATCGCCGACCTCGATCGCCGGGGCGTGTCCTGGAAGAAGTTCTACAACGTGAACGTCGCCGCGCGGCTCGCGGAGAACCGTACCCCGGACGGCCTCTTCACGGCTGCGGGGTGGGAGCCCCTGGACTCCGGCCTGATTGGACCTGTCACGCTGACGCCGCTGACTGCCGATCGGTGAACCCCTGAACCGTGAACCCTGAACCCTGAACCCTGTAGAACCCAGCGGAACCCTGCGGAACCCTGCGGAACCCTGCGGAACAGAACCCTGCGGAACCCAGTGGAACCGAGTGGAACCCTGTGGAACCCTTTCTAGAACCGCCAGCCGGCGCCAAGGGTCAGCCGCGTCGAGCCGAGGCCTTCCGGACGGTTATCCGTAAAGTCGAACGTCAGATCGGCGAGGACGGAGATTCGTCCGGACACGCGTGCGTCCATGCCGACCGCGAACCCTGTACCCGATCCCTGGCTGTGCGAATCGACCGTTTCCAGCGGACCCGGAAGGACAATGTTCCCCGGCCCGAGCGTGAAGGTCGGAGAGACCGATTGCTGCCTGGAGTCGATGACGGCGAAGCCGAAGCCGACATAGGGCCGGATCGCTTCCGTCGAGCGGAAGAAATACAGCCCCTTGGCCGTGAACACCTGCTCGGTACCGTGGAACGCCCGGTTCAGCTCGAACTCGCGCTTGCGTGTGTGGCGGTCGTAGCTGACCTGCACGCCGAACCGCTGCCCGATCGGGACGATCACCCCGCCGCCCGCCGTCGCCCCGCCGCCGAGCGATCCCTCGTCGTCGCTGAGCGAGACTCCGCCGGCATGTCCGAAGACCAGGATCCCGTTTTTCTGGGGACCGGCCGGCTTTCGCTGGGCGATCGTCGGCGTCGGCTGGCCCGCCCCGGCGCGATAGACGGTCTTGCGCCTTTGAATCACCTTGTCGATCAAGGCGCCGACGCCTGCCCCGACGAGCGTTCCGAACGCCGCGCCACGCGGATCGAGGCTCGCCGAGATGTCCGAGCACTTGTTGTTCGTGCACTGCTTGGCCATCAGCGCGAGCGCCGAGGCGCCTCCGACGGCCGCGCCGACTACGGTCCCGTCGAGGAGTGAGTCGCCGACGCGATCGATTCGCTGGACCGTCGCGAGCGGCAGGCTCACGCGGCCGCGATCGCCCTGAACGACCAATGCGTCGGCGGTCAACTGCGTCATGCGGCCGCGAATCGTCCGGGTGTCGTCCGTCACTTCCACGTGGTCGTACAGTTTGAGATGGGGTGGAGGCTCGGGTTGGGGTATCGCCGTCGATTGAGCGATCAGCAGTCCGGCCACGAGGAGCTCCCAGGTTGCGGGCATGATCACCTCCGCCTGCAAGTGCGTCAGGAGGGCGGAAATCAGCTCATCGGGCTGGTGGCAGAATCTGCGATCAGTCCGTAACCGACCGACTGGGGTCTGACCCCTGTACAGTACGCGGGACTCAAGTGTGTAATCGGACGTCTGGGGTCTGACCAAGTGCTGGCCGAAATCCCAGCACGACTATAGGCACCATCACCCACCACAAACCGATCGAGGCGGACGAAACCGTTTTCCAGAAAGTCGCCCCGCGGATTCGCGCCCGGCCACTCCCGTAACTCCTCCAACAGCTTACGCGCTACAGCGCGGTCGGCCCCGATTGTGCACCCCGGGGCGTGGCCCTGCGGCTCGCCTGACGCACGAGGTACCGATGCAGTCGCTTACATTTTGGAGTGCGTCTCGGTGTGCGATCGTCCTGACAGCTCTCCTGGCATCAGCCTCGGCGGCCGGGGCGCAGACCGTGACGGACGCGCGGCGCGTCGAATTCACACCGTCAGCCGAACACAACGCCGTTGACGGAAGCGGCGTCCCGCTGCTCACCCGCTATTCGCTCCAGGTTTTCGCTGCCGGCGGCGCGACTCCGCTCCAGACGATCGATCTCGGAAAGCCTGCGCCTGGTAGCGACGGCATGATTCGTCTGGATTTCGTGTCGCTGCTCCCGACCCCGCTCACCCCCGGCATCCTCTACGAGACGCTGGTCGAAGCCATCGGACCCGGCGGGCGCAACGCCAGTCTTCGGTCCAACACGTTCTCGTTCACAATTCCGTGCTCGTGGGCGATATCCCCGACGAGCCAATCGATCGCGGCGGCCGGCGGCACCGGAAGCAGTACCGTCACAACCGCTGCCGGGTGCGCGTGGACGGCCACCAGCAACAACACGTGGATTGCCGTGACGGCCGGAGCGTCGGGGTCGGGGAACGGCACGGTCACGTTCACCGTCGCCGCCAACACCGCTGGAACGATCCGCACCGGCACGCTGACGGCCGCCGGCAACACGTTTACGGTCACGCAGGCAGCGGCGTGTTCGTACGCGATTTCACCGACCAGTCAATCGCTCCCGGCCGCCGGCGGCCCCGGCACGGTCGCCGTGACCACGACAGGCGGGTGCAACTGGACCGCCACCAACCCTGCGTCGTGGGTCACGATTACGTCCGGCGCGAGCGGCAACAGCAGCGGCAGCGTGGGATACACGGTGGCAGCCAACACGGCAACTACGGGGCGGTCGGCAACGCTGACGATCGCCGGCAGGACCTTCACTGTGACGCAAGCGGCCGCGGCCTGCACGTTCACCGTGAGCCCACGCACGATTGCCGGAGCGCAGGCCGGCGACAGCGGCACGATTACCGTGACGACGCAGACCGGGTGCGCGTGGTCCGCGTCGACCCCTGTTACCTGGATTACGCTGACGGGCGCCGGACCAGGATCCGGCGCAACGGCTTACACGATCGCCGCGAACACGGGAAGCGCGCCCCGGACGGCGACGCTCATGGTGGCAGGTCAGACGGTCAACGTGACGCAGCCGCCCGCGACGGCGCCGGGCGCTCCGGCAAACGTGCGGGTTGTCCGGTAGTTTCTCTCCTTCGACCCTTCGACCTTTCGACCTTTCGACCCGTTGACGATGCTCAGGGCCGCCCTGAGCTTCGTCGAGGGGCGGCTTCAGCCGGACGCTCCGGTCAGGAAGCGGCGTATATTACCCACATCATGAACCGCTTCGCGCTCGTCGCCCTCGTGACCGCCCTGCAGACGGCCCCATCTCCGGCCCAGCCCCAGGGGCTCCTGGAGGACGTCCGGAAGCTGGAAGCGGCAGAAACCAACGACGGGCGATTCGATGCGCTGACCGCGCTGTTGCGGGCGCGAAACCTGACGTTCACGGTCGAGCCGTTCACGCTCGACAAGGCGATCGGCCGCGAGCCTCGCACCGAAGGGCGGAACGTCGTCGTGTCGCTGGGAGAGGGTCCCGAGGACCTCGTGATCGGCGCGCACTACGACGCGGTGCGGCTCGCCGACGGCACGCTCAGCAAAGGCGCCGTCGACAACGCCGCGTCGAGCGTGATGCTCGTGCGGCTCGCCGAGACGCTGCGGGGCGAGAAGTTCCCGCTCCGCCTCAGGATCGTCTGGTTCGACATGGAGGAACTGGGGCTCGTCGGGTCCGCGCGCTACGTGCAGCAGCACGCCTCCGACCGCATCGTCGCGATGCTCAATTTCGACATCAACGCGAACGGGAACACGGTGGTCTTTGGTCCGTCAGAACGGCCCGACAACGCGGCACTCCGGCGTGCGGTCGTGCAGACCTGTGCCGCCGAGGACGTCGCCTGCGCCGGATTCCCGCAGATGCCGCCGGGCGACGATCGGTCGTTCGTCAAGGCCGGGATCCCGACGATCTCGCTCGGCGTAGTCCCCGCCATCGAAGCCCACCAGCTCTGGCTCATGATGAACGCCGGTCCGAACGCCGGGCTGGCGCAGGGAACCGTGCCGGTCATATTGCGCACGATTCACACGGCGGAGGACACGTCCGCGAAGGTGGACGCGGACAGCATGGCGCGGATGCTTCGATTCGCGTTGTCGCTCGTGAGAAGTGTCGCGCGGCGATGAGCGATGGAAAAACAGGAGAACAGGAGAACAGGAGAACAGAACAAAGAAGAAGAAAACAAAGATCAAGAAAACAAAGATCAAGAGATCAGAACCTTACGAGATCCATCCTAAAAACCGAAAACTCCTGATCTCCTCGATCTCCTGTTGGCTTGTTACAGCACCGACACGCGCGCGACGACGGCGTCGCTGACGCTCCGCGTCGTCCCGGTCCCCCCGAGATCCGGCGTGATCTCGCGCCGATCGGTGAGCACGCCGAGGACCGCCTGTTCCATGAGCGCGGCCGCTGTGGTCTCTCCCAGAAAATCCAGCATGAGCGTCCCCGAGAGCATCGCGGCCATCGGGTTGGCGATCCCGCGGCCGGCGATGTCCGGCGCCGAGCCGTGCACCGGCTCGAACATCGAGGGGAACGTCTTCGCCGGGTTCAGGTTGGCGCTCGGCGCGAGACCCAGGCTGCCCGTGATCGCCGCGCTGAGGTCCGTCAGGATGTCGCCGAAGAGATTCGACGCGACCATGACGTCGAACGTCTCCGGGCGCCGGACCAGATCCATGCAGGCCGCGTCAACGAGCAGCGACTCGGTGCGGACGTCCGGGTAGTCGCGCGCCACGTCCGCGAAGACGGCGTCCCAGAACGCCATGCTGAAGCCCTGCGCGTTCGACTTGGTGACCGAGGTCAGGAGGCGCTTGCGGTTCCGGCGGCGGGCGAGATCGAACGCGAACCGAATCACCCGCTCGGTGCCATGCCGCGTGAAGACGGCCGATTGCACGGCCACGCCGTACGGTCCCGTCGGGTAGAGCACGCCCCCGACCTGCGCGTACTCGCCCTCCGTGTTCTCGCGGACGACGACCAAGTCGATCTCGCCGGGCTGCTTGCCGGCGAGCGGGCAGGGCACGCCTGGATACAGGACCGCCGGCCGCAGGCACGCGTACTGATCGAAGCCCCGGCGGATCGGCAGCAGCAACCCGTTGAGCGTAACGTTGTCCTGCAGCCGCGGATCGCCTACCGCGCCAAAGAAAATGGCGTCGAACGGCCGAAGTAGATGGAGGGCATCGGCCGGCATCATGACGCCGTGCGCGAAATAATGGTCCGAGCCCCACGGAAAATGCTCCCATTCGAGCCCGAATCCGGACCGTTCGGCCGTGGCCTCCAGCACCCGGATCGCCGCCGGGACGACCTCGTGTCCAATCCCGTCGCCGGGAATCACCGCTATTCGATATGTCTGCATTTGATTGACGACCCTGAAACCGCCATGGTCCGCCAAGAAAGCCGGACGCTACCGACGCCATGGTCCGGCTAAAGCCGGACGCCACGTGAGAGCATCACCACAAGCCGATCGCCTTCCACCAGAGAAAGCCGATCGGCAGCCAGATTGCCAGGTGCACCAGAGAGATCAAGAACCCGACACGCCACCACTCCGCCTGCGACAGATACCCGCCGCCGAACACGATCGGCGCGGGACCGGTCCCGTAGTGCGTCGTCGCCGCGTTCAAGCTCGAGAAGAACCCGAACGTCAGCGCCGCGAGCAGGGGCGGTGCGCCGAGGCCGATCGCCACCGCGAAGAACGCCGGGAACATCGCGGTCACGTGCGCGACGAGACTGGCGAACGCGTAGTGGGAGTATAGATAGATGACCAGCAGCGCGGCGAGCCCCCACCACCAGGGCCACCCGCCGACGAGGCCGGCCGCGGCGCCGGCGAACGCCCTGGGCAATCCGGCCTTGTCCAGCTGTCCCGCCAGCATCACGAGCCCGCCAAACCAGATCAGCGCATCCCACGCACCCTTTTCGTCGAGGATGTCCTGCCAGTCCATGACGCGCGTCACCAGGAGCAAGGTGAGCCCGAGATACGCGACCGTCGTCGGCGACGCGCCGTGCCATTCGCTCGACAGCCAGAGCAGCAGCACGGTCGAGAAGACCGCCAGCATCACGCGCTCGCGCCGCTGCATCGGGCCCATCGACTGCAGCCGCTCGGCAGCCAGCGCCTGCGCGGGCGCCGTGTCGCGGACGGTTGGCGGGCAGAGACGATACACGATGTAGGGCACGACCACCAGCCCCACGGCCCCCGGGACCGACGCGGCGAACGCCCACATCGTCCACGTCACTTCCGTGCCCGATCCCTGGCGCGCCAGCTCGGCGACGAGCGGGTTCGGGGCGGTCGCCGTCAGGAACATCGCCGACACGACGAGATCTCCCTGATAGAGCGTCTTCATCAGGAACGTGCCGATCCGCGAGGCCGTCGGGCCCGGCTCCGATCCGAACGCCCGCGCGACGTTCAGCGTGATGGGAAAGAGGATGCCCCCGGCGCGCGCCGTGTTGGACGGCGTCATCGGCGACATCACGAGATCGGCCAGGACGATCGAGTAGCCGAGCCTGAGCGGGCTCGCGCCGATACGCCTGACGATGGTGTACGCGATGCGCTCGCCGAGGCGCGTCTCGGCGAAGCCGCGCGCGAACAGGAACGCGGCGACGATCAGCCACACCGTGACGTTCCCGAATCCCGAGAGCGCGTCCTGGATCGTGAAGAGCCCGAGCAGCGCTCCGGCGGTGATCGCGACGAGCACCACCGCACCTGACGGCAGCGGGCGGGTGATCAATCCGCAAACCGTTGCCCCGAACAGGCACAACAGACCCCAGATCCGAGGGCTGAAGCCGGCGTGCGGCACGAGCCAGATCGCTCCGGCGGCCGCGAGAGGAACGAACCACCGCCATCGAACCGGCATCGCCTATTTCAGGAAGCCGCTCCGCACGGTCACGGACGCGCTCAGCTCGTCGTTCAACGGATCGTCGAGCGCGAGGATGTCCCGAACCTCGCCGGACAGGCCGGCCTGGACCTCGGGACGGAGGAGCTTCTTCTGATACTGCTGCTGCGGCTTGTCGCGCCGGCAGTAAAAGGCGTGCATCGCCAGGCGAGGCGCAGCCGTGCGATTCGCGGTGCCTCCGTGCCACATGTGCGCGTTCATCACGGCGATGCTGCCCGCCGTACCGGTGAGCAGCACTTCGTCCGGATGCGGCGCCAGCGGATCGTCGAGCACGTCCTGCGGCCGCGTGCCCCACTTGTGCGAGCCGGGGACCATGCGCGTGGCGCCGTTCTCGGGTGTGAAGTCGTCGAGCATCCAGACGGTGTTGCAGACCCAATACCCTTTGGCATCCGGGATGGCCGACATGTCCACGTGAAGGGGCTGCCCGACGTCCGTACCCGGATCGGCCGATCGGGCGTTCAGGCTGCTCAATTTGATCTCGGGCCCGAGGACGTGACGGATGCAGTCGAGGAGCGGCGGCAGCACGATCGCGCGGGCGAAGACGCCCCCCTTGTCGACGAGGTTCGCCAGCCGGTGGGCGTGCTCTTCCTGTTTGAATTCGAGGCCGGCACGGTCGCCTTCTTCCTCGAAGAGCTCGAGGATGCGTGTCCGCAACCCCTTCAGGAGGTCAGCGTCCATGCCGGTCTCGAGGACCAGATATCCGTGCTCGTCGAGTTGCCGCCGTTCCTGTTCGGTCATGAATGCCACCGGCTGACGTGAATAGGGGCGATCAGGTACGGCACGCGAACGCCCGGATCGTCCGCGGGAAAGTCCTTCGTGTTCCGCGTGACGAGCAGCGCGGACTCGGATCGCGCCGACGCCCAGATGAGCGCATCCGGCAGGCGGCAGCGCCGCGTCCGGCGAATGTCGACGGCGTCGTGCGCGACGAGGCGCGTGATCTCGACGATTGTGAAATCGCGCAGGAACATGTGGATGACATCCTCCTCGGCGTCGTCGTGCGCCCCCGCGAGGAGTTCCATCCAGGTGACGATGCTGATGAGCCGCTGACGGTAGCGGGCAAACTCCTCCTGGGAGGCTTCGACGCCGTTCAGGTAATCGATGAGGATGTTGGTGTCGAACAGCGCCTTCATCGTTTCTTGCGCGCGGCCGGCCCGGCAGGCGCGTCCCACTCACGCCGGAGGCTCCGCTCATACGCGAGACTGTCGATGCCGCGGGCGCGCCAGAGCCCGAACGCCTGGCCCGCATCGGCAATCCGGTGCTGCCGCACGTGCTCGGCGACGGCGCGCCGCACGCCCTCCGCGCGCGAGATTCCCTCGCGCCGGCACAGGCTGTCCAGAGCCTCGAGCTGATCGGCTGGAAGGTCGATGATCGTCCGCATTTCGTCATCATATCACGTTATCAGATGACGGACTAGGGCGTCTCTACCGGGCAGCGGAGCTCTTGGGCGGACAGCTGACCGCCCGGATTCGCTTCCCGTGAAAGACGTCCATCGGGATGCGGTGCGTGTTGAAGACGCGGCCGAGCAGCTCGTGCAACGTCGGATCGTAGGCTTCGAATTCCTCCGGTGTCTCCACCTTCACGTTGCCGGCGAAGCACTCGCCGTAGTTCGAGAAGAACCACCACTGGGCGCCCTCCGCCCAATACTCGCCGGCGTTGGTCGTCGCGTAGTGCTTGCGGCCATCCAAGTGGACGTACTTGCCGGCCGCCATCGCACTCTCGTACGCGGCGCGGATCTCGGCCAGCATCGCCGGGTCGACGTCCCGGACGGCGCCGCCCATGATCGCGTGGGCGAACTCGTGGACGAAAATGTGCTCGCCCCAATACCGGGTGTTCGGGTAGCCGAGGAGGTTTTCTTCCGCGCCGGTCGTTGGATTTCCGCCGAGACCCCGGGAGCGGTTCGCGTGGTAGTCCCGGTCGGCCTGCGTGACCGGTTCATCCCGCGACGCACCAGGGCGCTTCATGTTCGCGTACTCGGGGATGTCCATCGTCATCTCCACTTCGGCGATGACGCCCGTCCGCCACTTTCGCGCGATCAGCGCCTTCCGCAGATCCGGCCGGGCCGCCAGCATCGTGTTGACGATGTCGCGCGCGACGAGGAGCGCGGCGTCGGGCACTTTCCCGGAGGCGAGGACCGGTATCCCCTGCGCGTCCGCAAACTTCTTGTAGAACGGACTCACACCGAGCGACTCGGGAACAGGACCGACGTTGGCGTCGACGTAGCTCCAAATGAGCTCGACGGGCTTTCCGGTCTCCTGGCGCTGCTTGTCGCGTTCCTGACGGTGGCGCTCCGCCGCCTGGCGCGCCTCTGCCTCGGTCCGCTGCGGCCGCGCCGCTTGCGTGGGTGCGGCCGGCGTCTGGCGGTCTGCCGGCGCCTGCGCGAAGGCTCCCAGCGAGACACACGTCGAAGAGATCAGGATCAGATTGCGCACTGGACCCTCACGGACGACACCGCAACAGCTTACTCCGATACAATCGCAACCCGAGCCTTCAGCCAACCTCGTGATGCGTTCTCCCCTTCCGTTCCGCCGTCCGCTGGTGCGCGTCGCCATGGTCTCGCTCGCGTGCGCGTCGCTTGTCTGGGCGTTGTGGCTCGTCGTGTTCGGCGGATTCGACGTCACGCTGCTGGGCGTCCGGATCCGATCGCGCGATCCGCGGCGCCTCGTGATGCTTGCCGGACTGGCCTCGATCGGCTTCTTTCTCGCGGGCGGGACCATCCCTCTCACGGCGCTCGTGACCCGTGTTCGCACCTGGCCGGCTGTGCTGGCGCGACGGCCCGGCTCGATCGCGTTGGGCCTGGCGGCGCTCTCGGTCCTCCTGGCGGTTGTCGGGAGCACGCGGATCGCGGGTGGATCGGATGCGTACGGATACATCAGCCAGGCCGACCTGTGGATCGACGGAAACCTGAGGGTGCCGCAGCCATGGGTCGCACAGGTGCCGTGGCCGAGCCCCGAATGGACCTTCACGCCGCTCGGCTACCGGCCGGTCGAGCGCAACGGCGAGTGGTCGATCGTGCCGACCTATTCGCCCGGTCTGCCGATGCTCATGGGCGGGATGAAGGCCGTGAGTGGACAGTGCGGCCTGTTCGCGGTCACGCCCCTGCTTGCCGGGCTCGCGGTGCTCGCGACGTACGGTCTCGGCCGCCGGCTCGGCAGCCCACCAACCGGGCTCGCCGGTGCGTGGCTTCTCGCCACGAGCCCGATCGTCGCCGGCACGATGGAACCGCTGACCGACGTGCCGGTCATGTCCGCGTGGTCGCTCGCGTTCTACTTCCTGCTCGGTCAGGGCGCGCGCTCCGCTGCTGCCGCCGGCCTGTTCGCCGCGCTCGCGATTTTCATCCGGCCGAACCTGTTCCCGCTCGCCGCGCCGATGGCGGCGTGGTTCCTCGTCCGCCGCATCGCCGGAAACCGCCGGCCTCCGGGCGAGAGTGATCCGTGCCGGAATATTTTCGGCTTGCGCCCTGCTCGGGGTCGTGGGGGTCGCGCTCGTCAACCAGCACCTGTATGGATCGGCCACGACTTCGGGATATGGCCGCTTCGAAGATCAGTTCGCCTTGGCGCGCGTGGTCCCGAACCTCAAACGGTATCTCTCGTGGTTCGTTGAAACGCAAACGCCCATTGCGCTCCTCGGTATGGGCGCACTGGTGTTTCCGCTGCGGCGGCTCTGGCCGGGCGTGGCCGACCGCCGGGTCTTCGCCGTCATCGGCCTCTACATCCTGATCCTCTGGGCGGAATACGTCGCGTATCTCGAGTTCGACTCGTGGGGTTACCTGCGGTTCCTTCTGCCGAGCTGGCCGTTCTTCATGCTGGGCCTCGCCTCGGTTTTCCTCGCGGTGGGCCGGCTTGGCGGAAACGGCGTCCGGTGGATGGTGGGAGCGCTGGTCATCGCGCTTGGCTTGTGGAACCTCCACGTCACCGATCAAACCGGCTCGTTCGACCAGCGGCAGGCAGCGCGCCACGAAGCGCCGATTGGCCAGCTGGTTCGGGCACACACGAAGGACAACAGCGTCCTGATCGTGATGGAGCGCTCAGGAAGTCTCCGGTACTACGCCGGCCGGATGACGCTCCGCTACGACTTTCTGGAACCGAATTGGCTCGACCGCGCCGTCGCCTGGATGACCGAGCGCGGCGTTCACGTGTATGCGGTGCTCGACGAGAGGCAGGCGGGAGAGTGCAAGCGCCGGTTTGCCGGGCAGCGGACGGCAGCGGCCTTCGACCGTCCGGTGCTGGTGTATGAGCCTGCCGGGACCGCGCTGTTCGACCTGTCGACTCCGCCGGAGGCGGGCAGCCGGCCGACCGTGATCACGAGAGCGTTCGCGGATGTCGCCGGCTGCGATCCTCCAGTGCCATTGGCTCCGCTCGTGTTCCGGTGATCGAGGTTCAGGCTCCTGCCGTCGGGTTCGATCCCGGATTCGGATGCGGCGCCGGATTCGGATTCGGATTGCCATCCGGCACGGGCGCCGGATTGCTCGGCGGCGCGGGAGTCGGCGAGGGATTCGGCTGCGGCGTCGGGCTCGGCTGCGGGTTCTGATTCATTCCGACGTTGAATTCAAGAAGCGCGCCGCCAGCCCGTCGCTCATCAGTGTGGGACGGCGATCGCCGTCGGCTCCACGGTGTCGGTGCGGTATCGCACCGACGGCAAGACGCTGGTCGCGACAGCGGTGACCCCGAACGCGGCGAAACAGGAGGCGCACGCGTCACATCGGGCGAAATGAGCGGCGTTGGGCACGGGCGGGGGGACGTGGCTCGCGTTCCCTCGCCCGCACGCCCCACGAGAGGGGCCGGCTCCTGATTCCTATCAGAGCAGACGCACCAGGATCAGGATGAGGATGATAACGAGGAGCACATGAACAAGATTGCCGGGAACCTGCGGCATGCGGGCGCGGCCGAAATAGCCCAGCAGCCAGAGAATGATGAGGACGACAATAATCAGATTGAGCACGGGCGTCTCCCTTCCATCAACAACATCAACCCCGGCCAGCCAATACAAGCCACGCCGCCAACGCCGCGACCTTCTGTTCCGCGCGCCACGACCCCGATACGGCCCGGCCGAGCGCCGCCACGACTACGCGCAGGTCGTGCTCTGATTGGTGCAACGCCGCCGTGGCGACGCCGTAGAGATCCCGTTCGCGAAACAGAGAGCATGCCAGCTGGCAGCGGGCCGCCGCATCTTCGATCACGCTGCGAAAGAGCCGGCCTTCCAGCGCGTGGATGCGAATGTGATCGTTCGCGATGCGCTCCGGGTCGATCAGGCTCCCCACGACGACGCCGACCCCGCACAGGTCGTGTCCCGTCGATCGATATTCCTTGATCACGCCGGCCGCCGACTGCCGCCCGAACCGCTTCACCGAGCGCACCAGCCGGGACAGATCCGCGCCGGCGTTTCGGGCGGTGCCGAAGCCGGCATGATACGGCTGCCGCGATTCCGCGATCGCCGGGTCGCTCAAGTCAATCCTGCGGCTGTCCACGACGCGGGGCGCGACTGCTGAGCCGGTCACCAGGACCGCGCAGGCCCACCCGGACTTGACGGTAAAGCCGATGCCGGCGCGAGAGGGTTTCGATTGTCGTGGCATGCGTCTGACGGCCGTCGTTCGAGCGCTCATCAGCGGAGGTCTCGCGCGTTCGAGGGTCTGCTTCACGCCGCCCGGATGGTAGCACGTGCCCATGGACGGGCTGGGTCTGCATCTCACACAGCGCACCGAATCCGAACCCGCGCGAACGAAGCAGCGGCACCAGCAGCCGGACGGTCTCGCCGGCGTGCCGGCGGTCCGGGCGCAGATCGACGTGATGACCGTCATGAATCACGATGATGTCGCCTGCCGATGCTTTGCGGACGAGGCGCGCGGCCACGCGATCGGCGCGAGGCTGCCGCCACCAGTCCCAGTCCCACATGCCCCAGCTCCAGCCGGCCAGGCGATAACCCACCCGTTCCAGCCCGTCGTACATCGACGTGCTGCGCCATCCGGCGTGCGGCCGGAACAGCCGGCACGGCTCGCGCCCGCCGATTGCCGTAATTCGGTCCGCAGCGCGACGGAGGCGCGTGGCGAGATCGTCCGGCGTGATGACCATCAACCGGCGGGTCCCGCTGTGCAGCCCGATGGCATGACCCTCGTCGGCCATGCGCTTCACAATCGGCGCGGTCTCAGGCGTAACGTGCTCGTCAATCAGAAAGAAAGTGGCTCGCACGCCGTTGTCCCGCAGCGCATCGAGGAGCGCCGGCGTCCAGTCGGGATTCGGACCATCGTCGAACGTGAGATAGAGAGTCGGCGGCGCCCCGGGCTGCGGCTTGACCTTCCAGAGGGACCGCGACGGGCGGAATGCTTCGAGCAGGAACGGAAATGGAGCGGTATGCGCCAGGGCAGCGGCGCCCAGGATTATGACGACGACAACGAGCATGATCGATGGTATCCGAATGACTCAGCCGATCCACGCGTCTTCCCTCCGGCCTGGGGCCGTGGAACGTTCTTGCCACCTTTCCTAGACGGACTCTGCCGTATCCGACGGCAGGTTCTCGTTTTGAACGCGCCGATCGACCGTCTTGCGCGGCTTGCCACGTCGCTCGGCCCCGCTCCGCCGCTCGATCTCCGCCGTGACCTTGGCGGCCAACTCAGCAAACGTCGTGGGCGCCTCCTTTTCCAGGCGTTGCGCACGCTTGAGATCGTCGAGGGTTCTTTCGTAGTCACGAAGCAGATGCGTGATGGTGTCAGGCGCGTCGTCTTCCATGTTCGCCCCCGGCACCAGCGGAGCAAGACTCGGGCCGACCCGGGACATAATCGATCAGGAGGTACGACCGTGGAAATGGCGCGACGGCAGTTGGGAAAGGACGGCCCCTCGGTTTCCGCAATCGGGCTGGGGTGCATGGGAATGTCGGACTTCTATGGAGGGGCCGACGACGACCGCTCGATCGCCACGATTCATCGCGCGATCGAGATCGGCATCGGCTTTCTGGACACGGCCGACATCTACGGGCCGTTCACGAACGAGCGGCTCGTCGGGCGTGCGATTCGAGACCGCCGCGACGCGGTCGTGCTCGCCACGAAGTTCGGGAACGTCCGATCGGAAGAGGGCGCGTTCCTCGGCGTCAACGGGCGGCCGGAGTACGTGCGGCAGGCGTGCGACGCGTCGCTGCAGCGCCTGGGAGTGGACGCGATCGACCTCTACTACCAGCACCGCGTGGATCCGGCGACGCCGATCGAGGACACCGTGGGCGCGATGGCCGGCCTCGTCAAGAGCGGCAAGGTGCGCTACCTCGGCCTGTCCGAAGCCGCGCCCGCGACGATCCGGCGCGCGCACGCCGTCCATCCCATCGCAGCGCTGCAGACCGAGTATTCGCTGTGGAGCCGCGACCCCGAGGTGGAGCTGCTCGACACGTGCCGCGAGCTCGGCATCGCGTTCGTCGCTTACAGCCCGCTCGGCCGCGGGTTCCTGACCGGACGGTTCCGAACGATAGACGACCTGGCGGCCAACGACTGGCGCCGGAACAATCCGCGCTTCCAGGGAGAGAATTTCGCCAGGAACCTCGATCTCGTCGCCAAGGTCGAGGAACTGGCGCGGGCGAAAGGGTCCACGCCCGCCCAGCTCGCGCTCGCCTGGCTGCTCGCGCAGGGTCCTGACGTGATCCCGATTCCTGGATCGACACGGGCCGAGCGCGTCGAGGAGAACGCCGGCGCGGTCCGCGTCACGCTCTCGCGGGAGGAACTGGCGGCGCTCGACGCCATCGCCCCGTCGGTTGCGGGCGAGCGCTATCCCGAAGGCGGCATGCGCGCCGTGAATCGATGACGGACCCGCAGTGACTTGTTTTCTTGCGTACAGGTCGTTCAGAAAACACATCTATTGGGGGGCGCCGGCTCGGCCGGTCTCCCTCTTGCAAGCTGGATTCAGGTGAACCGAAATACGAACCGGAAACAGCCGGAAATGGATATCGGAGAGGTCATCGAAGGCGATCGGGCCGCTACGGACGAAAGCCTGAAGGCTGAGCGCGACCAGGCCGACAGCGCGATCGACGCGGAAATCGAGGAGCAGACCGAATCGAAACTGGAGCAGACTCGAGAGAAAACAGACGCGCGGCTGCGCGAAGGGGCCCGGGATCGGGCCGGCGACCGTTCGCCCGCGACACCAGATTTGCCGATGTCTGCCCGCTCAACGGCCGACGCGGCCAGGAGCCTGGCGGACGCGGCAGAACGGCTGACGCAGGTTGCCCGGAAGCTGAAAGAGGCACACGACCCGCAGCTGGTCGCCACGCTTCAGAACGTTGCGGCCACGCTCGTGGAGGCCGGTCGAGTCGGCGGGGATTCTCCCCACATGGCGCCTGCGGCACCGGCTGATGAGGCTCACCCGGGAGTGGTGGGAAACCTGGCGGAGGTCGCAGAGAGCCTCGGGGAAGTCGCCGCCAGCCTCGCCGACGAGCGGTTCCATGCCGACGAAACGCTCCGCGACGAGCGCGCGCGTCTCGACGAGACCCTGGAGGCGGAGCGCCGCGACGTCAAAGACGCCCTGGAGGAAGAGCGCGAGGCCCGCCGGCGGCTGCTCGAGGACGAGCGGCGCGCCACCGATCGCGATCTGGCGCGCGAGCGCAGCGACACGGACCTGGCGGTCGAGCAGACGTTCAGCCTGTTGAACGACGAGACGGCCGCCCACGCGGACACCCGCGAGATGATCGTCACGCGCGAGGAGTTCCTGGCGATCGTCAGCCACGATTTGCGCACGCCGCTCAACGTCATTGCCGTGAGCGCCGCGGTCCTCGCGGAACAGCTTGGCGGCACGCGCGACCCGGAGGTCAGCCGAACCCTCGGGCGCATGCAGCGCGCCGCCGCTCAGATGGGCGGGATGCTGTCCGACCTGCTCGACGCGACGCGGTTCGAGCACGGCCAGTTCCGGCTCGCCCCGCACATGGACGATGCCGTCGCGGTTGTCCAGGAATGCGCGTCGGCGTTCGAATCGATCGCGCAGGTGAACGGTGTGTCGCTTCGCCTAGAGGCGCCGGCCGAACGGGTCACGGCGCATTTCGACCACGCCAGGATTCTGCAGGTGCTCTCCAACCTGGTGCGGAACGCGCTGCAGTTCACGGCTTCCGGGGGCGCCATCACACTGCGGGTGGCCGCCGAGCCGCACGGCTGCCGGATCGACGTCAGCGACACGGGCTCAGGCATCCCCGCCGGCGAGCTGCAGCGGATCTTCCAGCGCTTTCACCAGGTCGGCAACACCGATCGCCGCGGGCTCGGCCTCGGTCTGTACATCTCGAAGGCCATCGTGGACGCGCACGGCGGGCGAATCTGGGCGGAAAGCGAAATCGGGCGCGGCAGCAGGGTCTCGTTCACGCTGCCGGCATAGGGCGAATCCCTAATCACTCATCTTTGAATCCTGGATCCTCGAATCGTGAATCCTCGGATCGAGAATCCTCGATTCAGTGATTCAGCTGATTCGCGGATTAGTGATGAGTGATTCGTTTACGGAACTCTTCGCAGCTTCGTCACGCGGCCGACCTCGACCCACTCCACCACGAAGATATTCCCATCGCGATCGAAGCACGCGCCGTGCGGGCAGATGAACTGCCCGGGGATGAACGCCTCCCGCGCCTGGGTGCGCAGCGGGTAGCCGGCCCCAAGCGGCAGGTCCGCGTCGCCGAGGTGCGCGACGATCTGGTTGCTCTTGTCGATCAGCGTGACCCGTCCGTGCAGGTCCGGGACCACCACCGTGCCCTTGTGCTCGTGGAAGTGGCACGGGAGCTTGAACCCCGGGACGAAGTCCATGTGCTGACCGTCCGTGGTGAAGCGCTGAAGGCGATTGTTCCGGCGGTCCGCGACGACGAGGATCGGCTTGCCCGAGCGCATGTCCATCCAGATGCCGTGCGGTTCGGCGAGCTTTCCGGGATCGGATCCGCGTCCGCCGAACGTGCGGATGTACTCCGCCTTGCTGTTGTACTGGTTCACGAAAGACGAGCCGTAGCCATCGCCGACGTAGACGTCGCCGTTGGGCGCGATCGCGACATTGGTCGGGTTGTAGCGTTTCGGCGCCCCGTCCGCCCCGGGACGGTACGCCTCGGTGTCCGGCGGCCCCTGAATCTTCCAGACGATCTCCCCCTTCGGCGTCGTCTTGATCACGACCGCCTGCATCTCCGGCTGCGGGGTCATCTTCGGAGTCGCGGCATTCACCGTCAGGTACAGGAACTCGTCGCGGCCTTCCTTGCGGATGTGCAGGCCGTGGGCGACCCCGCGGAACTCCTTGCCCCACGATCGGATGAACTTTCCCTTCTTGTCGAAGACGACCATCGAGTCCGCGCTGTCGCTCGTCGCGTGGACCGTGTGATGGACGTAGATGTTCCCCTGCGAGTCCTCGACGACGCCGTGCGTGTTCCCCCACTTGATGCGGGCGGGCAGCTCGCCCCAGTCGTGGAGGGCCTCGTACATGTACGCGCCGGAGCCAAGCACGGGCGGCTTCGACCCCGACTTGTCCTGGGTGCCGAGAAGGATCGGGGACAGTACCGGAGCCGCGGCGGCCGCGGCGAGGAATTCACGGCGTGTGGTTTTCATCTGTTTTCCCTTATGCGAACAGATCCAGGATCGGTACACCCTTGCCGTCATTCGTGACGTAGACGGGCCGCCGTTCGACTTCGTACGACGTGTCCGGCGCGATCCCCAGCGCGTGATACATCGACGCGTGCAGATCCTGCATGATGACCGGGTTCTCGATCGTGGTGCAGGGGCGCTCCTCGGCGGTCTTCCCGTAGACGAACCCCTTCTTGATGCCGCCGCCGAACATCAGGATCGATCCGGCGGCGGTGAAGTGCCGGTGCATGCCGTAGTGGCGCGGCTCGGTCATGACATCAGGAATGTTGATCGCCTGATCCTTGACCTCCTTGCCGACCTTGCCTTCGGTCATCGCATCGCGGCCGAACTCGCTGGCGAGCACGACGAGGGTCCGGTCGAGCAGCCCGCGCTCCTCGAGGTCGCGCACGAGCTGCGCGATCGGCGCGTCGATGAGCTTCTTCATCGCGTCGGCGCGCTCGTGGCCGTTCTCGTGGCTGTCCCAGTAGAGGAAGGGGATGTATTCCGACGTGACCTCGACGTAGCGCGCGCCCGCTTCGACGAGCCGCCGGGCCAGCAGACAGCCCTGGCCGAAGCGGCCCGTGTTGTAGGCGTCGAACGTCTTCTTCGGCTCGAGCGACAGATCGAACGCCTTCGCCGACGGCGAGCGCAGCAGGCGATCCGCCGCATCCACCGACTTCACGAGCGACTCGCGCTGAAAGTCTCCGCCGTACCGATAGACGGGCTCCTGCGCCAGCAGCTTCTCGAACAGCTCGCGGCGGCTGCGGAAGCGCCCCTCGCCGAGCTCCTTCGGCGGGCGGACGGCGGACGCGGCATCCTGGGGATCGACGATCAGGAACGGTCCGTGATCGGAGCCGAGGAAGCCCGCGGTGTGAAAGGCCTTGAGCGTGGCGATCTCGCCGGGCCCTTCGACCGTCTGCCCGATCGCGATGAACGCCGGCACATCCGGGTTCCGCGGGCCGAGCGTCCTCGAGATCATCGCGCCGAGGTGCGGCATCGCCATCGGCTGCGGCGGGATATAGCCGGTGTGCCAGTGATACTGGTGCCGCGAGTGCAGGATGAACCCGAGATCTGCCGCGTTGAACGTCCGGATGATCGTCCCGCGGTCCATGACGGTCGCGACCTGCTCGAGCCCCTTCGTGAACTTGATGTTGTCGACGACGGTCGGAATCGTCGGGAACGTGCTCAGGACATCTTTGATGTTGACGCCGGGCGCGAAGGGCGTGTACCGCTTCGGATCGAAGGTCTCGGTCTGCGCCATGCCGCCCGCCATCCACAGGACGATCACCGCGTCGGCCGTGGCCTTCCGTTGCGGGCCGGCGACGAGCCGCGGCTCACGGCCGACGAGCGCCGCCAGCGTCGCGGCCGCGGTCGCGCCCATGAAGCCGCGGCGGCTGACCTGCGCGTAGATCGATCGTTCCTCGGCCGTCAGCGCACTGAGGTCGGACTGTATGTTGTCGTTGCGCATGGTGTCCTCAACAAGACAGGAACAGGAGATCAGGAGGTCTGATCTCCTGATGATCTCCTGTCTCCGCTCAATACAGCAACTGGAACTCCGGCTTCATCGTCACGGCCCACAGCAGATCGGCGAGGCCCTGCGGCGAGGGGCGGCTTCCGCGCGCGGGATCGCGCAGCGCGCTCTCCGCGACGCGGCGCTCGGCGGCCGACGGGGCGCGGCCGAGCGCATGCCAGAACACGCGATCGATCGCCTGCGCGGCGTCTGTCAGCGTGGGACCTGCCGGCATGGGCGGTTCGGGCGCCGGCGGCACCAGGCGCTCCATGTTCGGTTCGGCGTCGAACACGAAGAACCGGAGCTGCGGGTTCAGCGTCGAGCCGATTTCGCTCTGCCGGTTCTCCAGGCCGATGGTCCCGCGCAGCCGCGTGAACCCGCGCCCGGCGATATCGTAGACCAGCATCGACGGGTTCTTGACGCGGACTCCCGTTCCGTCCGACGGCGTCACCAGGATGGGCCCCGATCCGGTCCGCAGACCCGACCCGTCCAGCGGCTTCAGCGACGAGAGTGGAACGGCCCCGTCCGGGCCGACGAGCTCCGCCTGCGCCCACGCGGGCTGCAGGACCTCCGGCTTGTTCGAATCCGTTCTCCTGCACGACCAGCCAGAGCCTGGCGACCTTCGAGACGTCAACCTCGAACGCGCTCGGCGCCGACGTGCGTCCCGCGACGGTCCTGTTGTACAGGCTCAACGGCTCCGGCGGCAGCTCGCCCAGCATCCGTCGCGCGCCGCGCGAGAGCCGCTGGGTGAAAATCTCCCCGTTGACCAGCTCCAGCGCCTGAAGGGTGGAGGCGTGGGAGGGACGCAGCGAGTGCACCTGATCGCGGATCGGACGGCCGAGCGCGCGCGTCAGGTTGCTCGACGCCGTCCGCCATTCTCTGCCGTAGACGCCTGCCGTCGGCGGCATCGACGGCGGCGGCGCGCCGGCTCCTTCACGACGGGCCCCGGCCGCTGCGGCCGGAGAAGGGCGTCCCGGAAAGACGTTCCATTCCCCGGTGATGGCGCCGATGGCGTCGCCGAACTGCTCGGCGGTCAGCCGGCGGACCTCGGGTCCGGCAAACACGTAGCCGCGGGTCGGAGGCTCGCCGGGCCGCGCGACCGACGGCATCTGATAGGCGCGCGACGTCAGCACCGTCTGAATGAGCCGCTTGACGTCGTAGCGGCGCTCCACGAAGTCGCTGGCGGCCCAGTCGAGCAGTTCCGGGCTCCACGGCACGCCGTCCATTTCATCCGGGTTCGCGACGAATCCCCGGCCGAACAGACGGTGCCAGACGCGGTTGACCAGCGTGCGCGGCATCCGGCCCATGCGCGGGTCCGTGAAGATGGCGGCCGCGGCGGCGCGGCGATCGGCGAGCGAGCTCGACGCCGGCGCGCGCGCCAGCTCGGGAAACAGAAATCCCGGCTCGGCGTACTTGTCCAGCGCCACGTCGCACCGGTACATCTGCAGCCTGGGCTCGGGGGCGAAGTACGCCGCCAGCGCGTACGCGTCGTGCAGCTTCCATTTGCTGACGAAGCTGTCGTGGCACGCGTTGCACTTGAGATTGATCCCGAGAAACACCTGCGCGGTGTTCTGCGACGCCTGCATCCACGGCGTCACCGCCGCGCTCGTCTCGCCGCGCCAGTTCACGCCGACGAGAAACCCCTCGGGATCGCCCGGCGCGGCGGGGTTGAGCAGCTTCGTCACGAACTGGTCGTACGGCAGGTTGGCCGCGAGCGCGCCATACAACCAATCGGTGATGGTCTTGCGCCCCGCGGTCTCGGAAAAATACGTCACGCCGTCTTCGTTGCGCAGCAGGTCGTTCCAGAACGAGATCCAGTGGTCGGCGTACTTCCGATCGTCGGCGAGGAGCCTGGCGACGAGCGCCTCGCGCTTGGTGGGGCTCGTGTCGGCCAGGAATGCCTGCAGCTCCTCCGGCGCCGGCAGCAGGCCCCAGACGTCGAGATACACCCGCCGCGCAAACAGCGCGTCGTCGACCGCTTTCGGCTCGGCCGCTTTGCGTCTGGCGAGATACGCCGCGACGAAACGATCGAGCGGCGCGTCCCAGCCCCGCCACGTCGCGGCAGGAACCGCGGGACGGGCGAGCGCCAGCGGCGCTTCCCACGGAGGCGGCGCCGGCGGCGAGGACGCCGTTGCGCGCGCGCCCTGGTCGATCCACAACCGGATGGATGCCTGTTCCGCCTCGGACAGCGGATCCTCGTCCTTCGGCATCTGCGGCTCGACGCGGCCGGTGACCCGATGGACCATCAGGCTGCCGGCGCTGTTGCCTGGCCTGATCGCGGGGCCGTTCCGGCCGCCGTCGAGCGCGTCCGCATACGTCGCGAGCGAGAGGCCGCCCTTCCGCTTGTCCTGACTGTGACATTCCAGGCAGTGCTTCTCGAGGATCGGCTGCACCTGTCGCTGATAGTCGACGCGTGCGGCTTGACTCTGTCGCGCGGGGGCCGCCTGCGTGGCGCTGAGCACGGCGGCCAGCCACAGACCGGCAGCGAGCACGATAGCCGTGAAGGTCAGCGGTTTCTTCATCGTCTGGAATGTTTGAACGTCGGATCTTCCGCGTGAGCGAAGCGAACGCGGCCCCTACCGGCGAGCGTAGCGAGCCGGCCCTTACCGGCGAGCGTTAACGAGCCCTTCGACTCGCCTAATCCCAGGCGCTCGCTCAGGGCAGGCCGGCCCTTACAATTTTACCCCACCGTGTTGCGCAGCGTACCGGCCAAACCGACCGTCACGAGGATCTCGTCGCCGGGCTGGAGCGTGAACCCATCAGGTGGAACGACGCCGGTTCCGGTGAAGAGCAGGCAGCCGTTCGGGAAGCTCGTCTCCCGGTAGAGATACTCGACGAGCGTGCGGAAATCGCGTTTCATCTCGGAAACGGACGTGCTCCCGGTGAACTCCGTCGCGGCGCCGCGCCGGATCTCGATGTCGATGCGAGTGCCCGGAGCAATCGGATCCGCGTGGACGACGATCGACGGGCCGAGCGAGCAGGACCCGTCGTAGACCTTTGCCTGGGGAAGATAGAGCGGATTCTCCCCTTCGATGTCGCGCGAGCTCATGTCGTTGCCGGCGGTGTAGCCGAGGATGCGTCCGTTCGGCGAGATCAGCAGCACGAGCTCCGGTTCGGGCACGCTCCAGCGCGCATCGCGCCGGATCCTGACCGTGCCGCCCGATCCCACCACGCGCCACGGAGCGGCCTTGAAGAAGAGCTCCGGCCGCTCGGCGTTGTACACCAAATCGTAGAAGGAGCTGCCGCTGGCCGCCTTCGATTCTTCCATCCGCGCCGTGCGGCTGCGGAAATACGTCACGCCGGCCGCCCAGACTTCCTGCTTCTCGAGCGGAGGCAGCGCCGCCGTGTCGGCGCGATAGACAGGCGCCTCGCGCCCGGTCAGCGCGGCCAGGTACTCCGGCAGGTCCTCACGAGAGGTCAGCGCCCCGTCCGGCTCGGCGGGCAATGTGAAGCGTCCCTTTTCCGTTTCGACCATCCAGCCGGCGCGCGTTCGAAAAAGATTCATATCGCAAGAGTCTACTGCTGACCCGCCTCGGCCAGGCGCTGCTTGTACACCTGACGCGCATGATCGTAGGCCTTGCGGGCCTCCTCGAGCTCGCTCGCGCGGAACCGCGGGGCCTTCTGCGTCCAGCACTGGTTCACCGCGTTGAGGCACCATTCGATGCTCGGGCGCGACGCGCGAACCGGCTTGCCGCCGACGATCGCGAACACCGGGTTGGTGTGCGAGGACGGCAGGATGCGTGCGGCGATCCAGCTGCTGCGATCGAGCGCGACGTCGAACGTCAGCGTGCGGATGGCGCCGTCGGCGACGAGCTTCTGCGTCGCCGCCACCGCGCCGTTGACGACGATCTCGACCGGGACTTCGTTGCTGTTGCCGATCCGCGCGCGCTCCAGGTCCCAGTACGGCGTCCTCTCATACGGCGCCTGGCGGATCGCCTCGTTCGGGACAGCCTCGAGCTTCGCGGCCGCGCGCACCGTCACCGTCACGCGTCCGGGGCGATCCACACGCACCTCGCTGTCCTTCGTGCCCAGCTGCGTGCCGTTCACGGCGAAGTCGAGCAGGTGGCTCTTGCCGTCGGCGACGTAGTTCCGGCCGGCCTGGACGGCGTCGATCCATTTCCGGTAGGTCAACGGGCCGTCCACCTTCGCGTACGACCGCGACAGGCCGACCCGATCGTCGGTGATGCAGGGGAAATCCGTCTCGCCGCTGATCCGCGTCCGGAAGCCGGCGTTGAGCGTGTGGTACCAGATGTTCAGCTCCCACACGTAGGGCGTGTCCCCGGCGGAAATGAAATCCACCGCGTCCGGATGCGTGACGTCGACGATGAACTCGTTGGCGCCGATGCCGTCGAAGCCCGGCATCTCGTAGTTGGGGAGATCTTTGCTGCGGACCTCGAGGCCCCATCCCGAGTGCGCGAACCCGACGACCGAGCCCTGCTTCTTCGCCCAGCGCAGCACGGGCAACGTCCAGGTCGGCCAGTCCTCCAGCCGCTTCGTGCCGGGGTAATCCTGTTCCTTGAGCCCGAGCAGCACGAGATGGCCGGCGTGGCTCGAGGGGAAGCCGGAGATCTCGAGGTCGTAGTGCATGAGGCGTCCCGGCTTCGACAGCGGGTGATCCTCACCGCTGAAGAACTGCTTCTGATAGTAGTAGCGACGGCCCCCACGTGAGCACGCTCGCGACGTTCAGCGCCTCGCCGTCGATCTGCGGCCACATGTCCTTCGGCAGCACCCCCTCGGTCGGGTTTTCGTAGTGCGAGCAGCCGGACGAGTGGATGTGATGATCGCCCGAATACCAGCCGTCGCGCGACGGATCGATCCAGCGCGCCAGCCGGACGAGCATCTCCTGCGGTCCCGACATCGACACGCGTTTCGTTTGCGGCAGGTATTCAGGACCGCGCGACACGTCGACGGTGTAGGCGCCGGCCGGAAGATCGATCGTCTGGCCGTCGGCGCGATACACCTGCGGCTGGAAGAAGAAGTCCGGCGCGAGCCGCTTCGCGATGTTCGGATAGATCCGGGCCGCGTCGTCGCGAACGAGGAACGACGCCGTCGCCGGCTGGCCGTGCTCGTCCAGCACGCGCAGACGCAGCGGGTGCGCCGGCACGGCCGTGAACAGCACGTCGATCATGTTGCGGAAGCCGATGTCCTGCGATCCCGGCCCGACGTTGAAGCTGATGATCGCGGACCGCTGGCCCACGTCGCGGCTGTACACCTGCAGGATCGCGTACTCGATCGCGAGCCCGGACAGCCGCGCCCGCATCGGGGACTCGGTGTAGATCGACAGCTCCGCCCAGCGCTCCCCGGCGTCTTTACCGGTCAGGACCATTCGCGGTTCGGGCGAGCCGCGTCCCTGGATGTACACCGGGCCGCTGTTGGGACTCTGCACCGTGAGCGGCGCGGTGACGTGAGCGTCGTTGAGCACTTTCACGAGGAACAGTCGCGTGCCCCCCTGCACCAGCTCCGGACGGGCGCTTCCCTGCGTGATCTTGACGCGGCTTTCGGGGCTGATGTGGACGCCGGCGAGCACGTGCCGATCGAGAACTTCCTGCAGGCGCGCGACCGCGGCCGCCTCGTCGGCCATGGCAATCGCGTCGTTGATCGCCGACCGATCGGCCGGCGGCAGCGGTTGCCCGAGATAGCCGAGCGCCGCCTCGAGCCGGCGCGTCTGTTGCGCGAGGGGCTGGAGCGGGACTGGTGCTGCTGCCGCCGGGCGCACAGGCTCCTGCGCGCGGAGTCCCAGCGTGACCAAACCAACAAATACGGCGACAGCCGCCGTGGTCCCGGCGCGTGTGACGGTCTGCATAGGAGGCCTTGTAGCCCACGGCGGGCTTCCCGTCAAATTCCGGGTCCCCGGCGCGCGGTTTTTGCGCGGTTGACCTGCCTTGGTCCGGCTGAAGCCGGACGCCACGAATGGCAGACCGAATCGGATCGGACGTGTAGAATGACCAATCACACTTGGCCCGCACACTCACCTTCCCTCGACCCCCGCTCTGGGTCCATGCGTTGGTTCTCCTGGGCATCGTCGCTGCCGTCTACGGACCGGACGTCGGCCGCGGGTTCGTCAAGGACGACTTCCGATGGATATTGGCCAGCAGAGTCCGGTCGGCCGGCGACTTGAAACGGCAGTTCGTCGACACCACCGGGTTCTACCGGCCGATGGTGTCGTTGAGCTTTGCGGCCAACGAGCGGCTCGGCGGCGCCGCCCCGAAAGGTTACGGGCTGACCAACCTGGCGCTGGCCTTGTTGACGGCGGCCGCCATCGCCGGCCTTGCGCGGGTCCTGCAACTGCCCGCGGGCGCCTGCCTGTTCGCGGCGGGCGTCTGGTTGATGAACTTCCACGGGATCAACATGGCCTGTTGTGGATCAGCGGCCGCACGGCGCTGCTGCTGACGCTCTTTGCGGTGCTCGCCGCCATCGCCGCCGCAAGAGGCCGGCCGGCGGCGGCCGCGCTGCTGGCTTTCGCCGCGATGCTGTCGAAAGAGGAAGCCGTGCTGCTTCCGGTGGCGTTGCTCGTCATCCTTGCGCTGGCCGCGCGAGAACGCCTGCCCACCGAAGCTCAGGCGGTGTCGCGAGCGAAGGCGGGCTGGCGGCCCGTGGCTTTCGGCGGGATCTATTTCGCTGCCGCGGGGATCGGATATCTGCTGCTCCGGCGTCATTCGAATGCGATGACACCCGGGAATGCGCCTGACTTCTACCGGTTCGTCTTCGCGCCGCCGGCCGTCTTGCGGAACATCCTGGAGTACGCGGACCGCGCCGCGACGCTGACCGCCGCTGCTCCTGCTCTTCCTGCTGGCCATCATCAGGAGGCGGCCCGCGCTCGATCCCGCAGAGAGGACCGTGGTGACGATCGGCGCAGCCTGGGCGCTGGCCGGGTTTGCCGTCACGGTGTTTCTTCCCGTTCGATCCAGCCTCTATGCCTGCTTCCCGTCTGTCGGGGTCGCGCTCGCCGGAGCGGCGATCGCGACGGCGCTCTGGCGCGCGGGCACTGCGCAGCAGCGGCGCGCCGCAGCCGCCGTCGTGCTGATCCTTCCCGTCCTGCTGATTCCAATCTATCGGGTGCGCAACGGCAGGTGGGTCGAGCTCGCCGTGCTGTCGAGTGCCGTGACGCCGGCGCTCCAGGAGGCGGCACGACTCGCCGCCGACGGCAACATCCTGATCGTGGACGACCGGTCGAGCCGCGTCAGCATGCTCAACACGTTCGGCTTCCTCTTGCCTGACGCAGTGGAGCTGGCGTCCGCGCAACGCCGGACCGTGTGGCTGGTCCCGCCGGAGCCGGGGACGCAAACGACAGAAGTCCCGCGACGCTTCGAGTCCGCGTGGGTGCTCCGCGACGGAAAGCTGCGAGCGCGTCGATGGCGGTGACTGGGTCGGAGCCAGCGCCAATGTGCTGCGGTGAGCTGCCCACCTGATCTCCTGTCCTCCTGTTTAGTTTTTCTTTGTCTCCTTAGCTCCTGTTCCAAGGATCCGCAGCTCGGCGACCGACCACTCGAACTTCCCCTCGCTCGCCGTCTGCGTGAAGCGGATGAGGCGCGCGGAGTGCGGGTCGAACCTGAATGGCAGCGCCGTGACGCGCGGATCGTCGAGCGCGGCCGAAAACACCATGAGGGCAGTCCCGCCGCTCCATGCCTGGACCCAGCGCTCGCCGTCGACAGATGTCTCGATGGAGAGCTGCTGCGGGAAGTCTCCGACATAGCCGCCGATCCGCATCTCGACGCCGTTGACCTGCCGCGGCTGTCCGAGATCGACGGTCATGGAGTCGCCGGCGCGCTGCTCGCGGCCGGCGTGCCAGCGCGTCATCAGATCGCCGTCTGTGACGCCTCGGGTAAGTCCCGCGTTCACGTTCGCGGAGATCGACACGATGGGCAGGGGCTCCCCTTCGACGATCGGAAGGGCTCCGTCGCTCGCGGCCTGGCGCACGAGGTACGCTGAGTAGTTGTCGTCCTGATGGACCCGCTCCGCCTGCGGATGACTCCCGACGAACGTGCGCCATCCCCCGCCCTCGTCCAGATCGTGATCGATCACGACCTCGATCGGACCGAAGGCCGAGAGGCGGGTGAGCACCGCAGGATCGAGCCGCTCGAGGAGATAGCGCAGCGCCCCATAGTGCGCGGCGAAGTAGCCGCTGTACCCGTTGAACGTCGGACGGACGTGTTCGATCGCGCGGTACAGCGCGATCGTGTCGTGCGCGGGATTGATGGGCAGCTCCAGCCGCGCAACCGCGCGTGTATGGCTGGGCCGCCTCTCCGGCGGAGCGTGCATTCGTATGGCGACGGGCCACGAATCCAGCAGCAGGCCGATGCTCGCGAGGACAGGCAGCGCCGTGGCAATCCGGGGCCACCGCGCGGTCAGCTGACGGACCGCCAGCCCGGCCGCCACCGCCAGGCACAGCGCGGCGAGCATCCAGAAGCGCGCCGGCACGCGCACGCCGTCGGCTCCGGGCACCATCATCAACCACGCGTACGGCGCCTTATAAAGGATGGGCCGGTCCATCAGCGTTGGGAGCGGACCCAGGCTGAACAGCCACATCACCGCCGCCGCCAGCGCGTAGAACGCGAGAGCGGAACGCCGCTGCCATGCCGTTCGCACCGCCGGGTGGAACGCCGCCGCCGCGATGAAGAACAGCACTGCCAGGGAGAAAGGCTTGTGAGGCACGCCGACCGACAGCAGCTGCACGCCGCCAATCCGTATCTTCCATGGACCGAAGTACAGCGCCGATGCGGCCACGCTCAGGCAGACCAGCCCCAGAGCGATCAGGACGCGGGGTGCGCGCAGTCTCCGGACACGTTGCCCGGCAGTCGTGCCCCACGCGATCGCCAGTCCCGCCATCGTGAGGATGACCGGCGTGATCCCGGGGAAGAGCGTCGACTCGGGATGGTCGACGACGTCGAGCCAGCCCCAAAGCCGGAGGTTCGCCGGGCGCTTTCAGCAGGCTCGCGACGTCCGCGCTGAACGCCATGATTTCGTCCGGCCCGCGCCGCAATCCGTACGCGCGCTGGAACTTCCAATAGCCGTACATGAGCGGGGCCATCAAGGCTGCCGCCGCCACCCACACGAACGCCACACGCGCCAGCACGGCCAGCCGCTCGCGGCCAGCCACGAACCACAGCAGCCAGAGAACGACGAGCACCGACAAGTAGAACAGGTAATAGCCGCACGCCAATGCCTGCATGACCCAGGATGCGGCGAACAACACGAGCCAGCGCGCGCGCCGATCCCGAAAATACAAGTGAAGCGCCGCGAGGGTGAGCGGCATCCAGTACGCCGAAAGGACCTGGACGTGCGCGAGCTGCGCCATCCGGTACGGCGCAAACCCGAACGCGAGGCCGGCGACGAACGCGCAGTCGTGGCGGCGCGAAATCGTGTAGGTCAGGAAGTACGCCGACAGCGCGCTGAGAACGAACGAAAGAAAGAACACCGCGTTGTAGGCGAGCAGCGGATTGCCGCTCACGAGGATCACGGGCGTCGTGATGACCGACAGGCCGAGCAGGTGCTCGGAAAACGCCATCGTCCCATCGAGTGGAAAGAACTGCGGGGTGTTCCACCAGGCCGCCGTCAGCGGCGGCACGCGGGCATTCCACGCCATCAGCCAGGTGTTGAGCAGCGGATCGCCGAGGTCGTTGGGCACGACGCTGCCAGGGTGCAGCGCCAGGGGCCATGTGATCGCAATGGCGAGGACGACGTAGAAACCTGCGGCGGCGGGAACGGCGACGGCGGGGCGCATGAATGACACGCAGTATACGGGGCTTCGCTGCCGGGACTCGGGACTCGGGACTCGGGACTCAGAGTTCCGGATCCCGATCTCCGGATCCCGGATCCCGGATCCCGGATCCCGGCGGCGAAAGCCTCCCTTTCACAGTAATTCACCCGCAATTCACAAGGCGCTCAGGACTTCGCTGCCACCCGGCCCGTACAGTGGTCGCATCATGGATCCGGTCAACCTGCGGCGGGCGGCGCTGACGTTCCTGGCGATGGGCTTGGTGACGACGGCGGTCGCCGCCGGTCAGCCTGCCCAACCGTCCGGCGACGCGCGCGGAGCGAACGCTGCGGCCGAATCCGCCGCCTTGCGAATCAAGGGCCTCGAGCTCGGTTACAACCTCGATCACGACGAAGCGCTCGCGCTGTTCCGCCAGGCGATCGCGGCCGACCCCACGGACCCGGCTCCGCACAGGATGGTCGCGGCCACGATGTGGATCCAACTGCTGTTCCGGCAGGGGGCCGTCACCGCGGACGACTACCTCGGCCAGGCGCGATCGGATCTCGGCAGAACCCCTCCTCCACCCGAAGTGGCGGCCGCATTTCAATCGCACATCGATCGAGCCATCGAGCTCTGCGAGCGCCGGCTGCGCAACAACCCAGCCGATGCCGATGCGCACTATCAGATCGGCGCGGCGCATGGGTTCATGACCACGTACAAGGCGACGGTTGAAGGACGCGTGGTCGGCGGATTTCGCACGGCGCGGCGCGCCTACGCCGAGCACGAGCGCGTCATGACGCTCGACCCCGGGCGCAAGGACGCGGGCCTGATCGTCGGGATGTACCGCTACGGGGTCTCGACGCTGTCGGCGCCGCTGCGGCTGCTGGCCGGGCTCGCCGGGTTCGGCGGAGGCCGGGAGCGCGGGCTCCGGCTGGTCGAGGAGGCTGCCGCCTACACGAGCGACAACCAGACCAACGCGATGTTCACGCTCATCGTCATCTACAACCGCGAGGGACGGTACGACGATGCGCTGCGCGTGATTGGCGAGCTTCAGCGGCGGTATCCGCGCAACCGGCTCCTGTGGCTCGAGGCCGCCAGCACCGCGCTGCGCGCCTCGCGGCCGGCCGACGCGCGGCGCGCAATCGAGGAGGGACGTGCCAGGTTCGCGCAGGATCGGCGGCCTCGCGCCTTCGGCGAAGCGGCGCGCTGGCACTACTACCAGGGCGCTGCGCTCGTCGGCTTGCGGGAAGCGGACCCCGCGGCGGTCGAGCTTCGCGCCGTGCTGAGCGGCGAGGCGCCCGAGTGGCTTCGCGGCCGCGCGCACAAGGAGCTGGGCAAGCTCGCCGACCTCGCGGGCGATCGCACGCGGGCGATGACGGAGTATCGGATCGCCTCGAGCCTGTGCCGCACGCATCACGACTCGACGTGCGCGGACGAGGCGCAGGCCTTGATCAAGAAACAGTACCGGTAATCAGAGCGACTTTCGTGGCTTCCGCCCTCAGGCGGAAGGAATGCGGAGGGCGTCCGACGCGACACAAGTGAACTCCGGTTTAGACCTGAAAGCGGGAGCCACAAGTTGGTTTATCAGAGGTGCCAGGGATGTTCCCAAGCAGACGGTCGATGGCTTTTCTGTGCGGCCTCGTCGTCGCGGCGACGTGCGGGGTCGCGGTCTCCCGATCGGCCGCGACGCCCGCCGGAGGGGATCACGCGCGACACGCTCCTGTCCGCGTTCGAGTCCGACATGCGCGCGGTGGTCTACCGGTGGGCGCCCGAGGATCCTCGATCGGAGTCCGAACGCCGGAAGGCGCTCTTCGACTTCGTCTATCAAACGTACGAGAGCTCGGCCTGGATCCCGCAGTCGCTCTTCGACAGCAACCTCGCGACACAGGCCATCGTCGGCGACGTCGACACGATCGTACGGGACAGGGCGGGGCTGGTCCTGTGGCGCGACAACGCGGTCGTTCCGGCGTTCGGCATGGCGCCGGGCCTCTCACCGGGCCAGCCGCTCAAGTGGACGGTCAACTGCCTGACGTGTCACACGGCGGACATCGACGGCGTCACGTACTTCGGGGCGGGCACGAAGGTGTTCGACGACAAATGGCTCGGCGACTCGCTCAAGGCGTTGACGAGCGAGCGTTGGCGGCGTCTGCTCCCGGGAACGACCGCGGACCGTGCGCTTGCCGCGGACGCGAACCGGATCCTCAACAGCCACCACCACGAGAAGATCGATTCGCTGACGCGCGGCCGCTCGACCGCGTTTGCCGCGTCGCACGTCGAGCTCTACATGCGTCCGCACGACGGCCGGATGCCGCGGACGGAGGAAGTCGGCAGAGGGGACACCAAGACACCGCCGCTGTGGCACACGGCGGCCAAGATCCCGGTCGGCCGCTGGTACTCCGACGGCAGCTTTCACGGACCGGTCCCGATGATGGCTTCGTCGATGGAGCTCGAAAAGGACCGGCCGTTCACCGCGCTGGTGGACTCCGTCCTGCCGAAGATCAAAGAGGAGTTCGATTCGGTCATCCGGCACTTGAGACCGCCGCCATATCCGTATGCGATCGATCGGCCGCTCGCCGCCGAGGGCAAGGCCCTCTTCTACTCGCAGGAGATGGGTTGCGCCCGCTGCCACGGCGAGTACGACGGACAGGGCAACGTCCGCTGGCCCGGCGTTCACAAAGACGTCGGCACCGATGGCGCCCGGCGCGATGTGGTGTCGCCGGGGTTCGTCGCCGCCTTCAACGGCAGCCCGCTCGCAGCCGAGGGGGCCCTCGTGAAGAGCCGCGGCTACGCGGCCACGCCGCTGACCGGCGTCTGGGCCAACTTTCCGTATTTGCACAACGGGAGCGTGCCGACGCTCTATCATCTGCTGGGGCCGGTATCGGAACGGCCGAAGATCTTCACCGTGATGGCCGCCCGGCGGCTCGATCGGGAGCGGGTCGGACAGTTCTTGTACGTCGACCCTGCGCACGGTTCGCTGAGCGAGGCGGAACTGCTCCGCAGGTTCGGAGCCGATCGCGACTGGTTCAGCACGGAACGCGAAGGGTCGGGCAATGGCGGGCACGACGTGTGGCCGCGGATCCGGACGGATGCGAACCGGCGCGCGATCATCGAATATCTGAAGACGCTTTGACGACGTCATACGACGCGCTGATCATCGGCGCCGGACCCGCCGGCCTTGCGGTCTCGCGCGAGCTGGGGACAGCCGTCGACCATCTCGTCCTCGAGCGCAGTGAGGCCCTCGGCCACACCTGGGCGAACCTGTACGACGGGCTCGTGCTGCACACCGGAAAGCACTTGTCGGCTCTGCCGGGCATGCCCTTTCCGGCCTTCACACCTCTTTTTCCGTCGCGTCTCGACTTCCTCGACTATCTGCGACGGTACGCCGACACGTTCCGAGTGCCCATCGAAACGAACGCGGACGTGTCCAGTCTCGCGCGCGACAACGGCGGGTGGATCGCGCGGACGTCAACGGGCAGGCAATTCCGGGCGCGCGCGGTCGTGATGGCGACCGGAATCGTGTCCAACCCGCACGTGCCGGACATCCCTCACCGCGATCGTTTTCGCGGGAGGGTCATCCACAGCGTCCACTATCGGCGTCCCGGCGAGTACGCCGGTCAGCGGGTGCTCGTCGTGGGGATCGGCAACTCGTCCGGAGAAATCTCCGCGGAGCTGGCCGCCGCGGGCGTGGACGTCACCGTCGCCGTCCGCTCCGGCGCGCGCGTGGTGCCGCGAGAGATTCTCGGCATCCCCATCCAATACCTCGCCGTCGCGATGAGCCCGCTCCCGCGGAAGGCGCAGCAGGCGGTGCAATCGGCAGTCGGAAGGATCTCGGAGCTGATGCGGGGGGCCGTGCTACCGCGGGCCGTAGACAGCCCGTGCTCGAATGTCCCGTTGATTGGCCTTCATTTCTCCAATGCGGTACGGGCGGGGGCGATTCACCTGAAACCTGGCGTCGCGGAGCTCACCGATCGTGGCGTGCGGTTCACCGATGGATCCGAGGAACCGTTCGACGTCGTGATCCTGGCGACCGGGTATCGAGCCGCAGTCGGCGCGCTCGGCGACTTGATTCGCCTCGACGATTGCGGGTTCGGCGCCCGCACGAGCCGGGTCGTCAGCACGGACCAGCCCGGCCTCTACTTCGTCGGCCACAACTACGACACGCGCGGCGGCCTGCGGAACATCGCGCAGGACGCGCGGCTGACGGCGCGACTCATCGCCGGCTCGCGCAAGGGCGAACCTCCGACGCACCGTCATCAGTGAATGCAAATGGCCGAAGACCCTGCGCAGTACGGCGTCTACCTCTGGCTATTCACGGTCCTGCTGTTCTTCCGCGTGATCGGACAGATCGTCGTGGTGCTCTTCGCCCCGCGATGGCTGCCGCCGATGGAGCAGTGGCAATCCGGGCTGCTGCCGTACCCCGTCCTGCTCGCAGGGCAGGCGGTCGTCCTCACGCTCATGGTCTGGATATCGGCCGACTTCTCCCGAGGCGCCGGGTTCTTTCTGCGACCGTGGCCGGCGGCGGCTTCCGCGACCTTGTGGTTCAGCTATCTGTACTTTGGCGGGATGGTCGTCCGCTACGTGGTCAGGATGACGCGCCGGCCGGACCAGCGCTGGCTGGGAGGCACGATTCCCGATCATCTTTCACAGCGTCGTCGCGGCGTTCCTGTGGACGTTCGCTACGTATCACGCCGGCTGATCGCATGGAGGGAAATGTTTTGTTTTCTCCGTGACTCCGCTAGCCCTGAGGTGAAAACCCTGGCTCGGCTGGGCTCACGCTCGGACGCGCCTGACTTCATGCAGCGGCGGACGGTTGCCACGAGCTGATCGGGCCCGATCGGCTTGCGCAGCACGCAGTTGACATCCACTTGGGAGAGGTCCAGGCCAGAGCCGGTCACGATGACGATGGGGATTGCCCGCGTGACGGCATGGGCGGCGATCTCCTGCTGCACGGACAGCCCGTCGAGCGCCGGCAGGCCCAGGTCGAGCACGACGAGATCGGGAGGATGATTGTCGAGATGCCTCAGGGCCGCGATGCCGTCGCCCGCTTCCTCGATGTTGAACCCTTCCAGCTGAAGCGCCAGGCGCCACACCCGGCGCAGGTCGGCATCGTCCTCGACAATCAAAATGGTCTGCTGCTTACTCACTTTTTGCGGCCGTACTACCCTTTTGATGGGATTCCTGACACACGCGAGAGCCTAGGACGAGGGAAACGCCGCTCTATGCAAACGGGACTCCGCAGCTCAATTAAGGATGGAATGACGTCCGGCCAAAGCTCAGCAGTGCGCGGGCCGGGTGCGCCTCCATGGCGCCCTCGCTTGCTCGAGCCGGGGGATCCGAATCAGGGTAAGCTCACCGGCATCGTGAGTCCGGCCGACCCCGCACCGCTGCTCTTCGTGACGATCCTCGGCGTCGCGCTGGTGGTGCTGCTCATCACCTGGCTGCGGATGCCTGCGTTCATCGCGCTCGCCGTCGGCTCGCTGTTCGTCGGGCTTGCGGCGCGGATGCCGCTCGCAGACATCCCGCGCGCATTTCAGTCCGGGGTTGGCGATACGCTGGGCTTCATCGCCATGGTGATCGGCCTGGGGACGGTGATCGGCAAGCTCCTGGCGGAGTCGGGGGGCGCGGTCGTGGTCTCGCAGGCGCTGGTGCGGGCGCTCGGCGAGAGACGTCTCGACTGGGCGTTGCTGTTCTCGGGTTTCATCATCGGGCTGCCGGTGTTCTTCCAGGTCGGGCTGGTCCTGCTGGCGCCGGTGATGTTCACGCTGAACCGGCAGACGGGGACTCCGCTGCTGCGTCTGGGCATTCCGCTCGTGGCGGGGCTTTCCGCCGCGCACGGTTTGGTGCCGCCACACCCCGGCCCGCTGGCGGCGATCGAACGGCTGGGCTCGGACCCGGGCCGCACGCTGCTCTACTCGCTCATTGTCGGCCTTCCGGTCGCGATGATCTCGGGGCCGCTGTTCGGGCGCTTCATCAGCCGGCGCGTGCACGTCGATGCGGGCGCGATGGCGGACCAGCTCACCGGCAGCACGGCCGCGGCGCGGATGCCCTCGCTCGGCGTCACGCTGCTGACGATCCTGCTCCCGGTCCTGTTGATGCTGGTGGCGTCGCTGGCGCAGGCGGTCATGCCGGACGGCAGCGCGCGTCGATCGATCGTTCTGGCGGGCAGCCCGCTCGTGGCGATGCTGCTCGCGACGCTCCTCGCGCTCTACACCTTCGGCCAGTCGTGCGGCTTCGACCGCGCCCGCCTGCTGCGGTTCGCGGAAGAATCGCTGCCGCCGATCGCGGGCGTGCTCCTGGTCGTCGGGGCCGGAGGCGGCTTCGGCCGCGTGCTCGACGTCGCGGGAGCCGACACGGCCATCGCGGAGGCGATGAGCGGCCTGCAGCTCTCGCCGCTCGTGCTCGCGTGGGTGATCGCGGCGCTGCTGCGTCTGTCGGTGGGCTCGGCGACGGTCGCCTGCGTGACCGCGGCGAGCATCATGGCGCCGGTGGCCACCGCGATGGTGCTCGTCAACAAGGAACTGATGGTGGTCGCGATCGGCGCGGGGTCGCTCATCGCCTCGCACGTGAACGACGGCGGATTCTGGCTCGTGAAGGAGTACTTGAACATGAGCGTGCCGCAGACCGTCGCGACGTGGACGCTGCTCGAAACGATCATCAGTGTCGCGGGCCTGGCCGGCGTGCTGCTGCTCGGCCTGGTGGTGGGCTGACCGTGCTGATTGTCGACGCGCACCTCGATCTCTCGATGAACGCGCTCGAGTGGAACCGCGATCTGACGCGGCCGATCGACGAGATCCGCGCGCGCGAGCGGACGTGGACCGACAAGCCGGATCGCGGGCCGCGGCACGGTGTCGTTTCCCGAGATGCGCCGCGGCGGCGTCGGGCTGTGCGCCGCGACCCTGATCGCCCGGTACGTCTCGACGGAGAACCCGCTCCCCGGCTGGCACTCGCCCGAGCAGGCATGGGCGATGACGCAGGGGCAGCTGGCCTGGTACCGGGCCATGGAGGAGCGCGGCGAGCTGACCCCGATCGGCGATCGGCAGGCGCTCGACCGGCACGTCGCCGGCTGGACGGAGCGTCCGCTCAATTCCAATGAGGAACTTCCACCTAAAGGTGGAAGCCACGGACCCGCAATCGGGTACGTGCTGAGCCTCGAAGGGGCCGACTCCATCGTGACGCTGGCGCACCTCGAGCGCGCCTACGCCCAGGGATTGCGCGCCGTCGGACCCGCGCACTACGGCCCGGGCGTCTACGCGCAAGGCACCAACGCCTGCGGCGACCTGGGGGCACGCGGCCGGGACCTGCTGCGCGAGATGGACGCGCTCGGCATCATCCTCGACGTCACCCATCTGTGCGACGAGAGCTTCCGCGACGCCCTCGATCATTTCCACGGCCCGGTCTGGGCCAGCCATTCCAACTGCCGGGCGCTCGTGCCGCACGGCCGTCAGTTCACGGACGATCACATCCGCGAGCTCGTGCAGCGCAACGCCGTCATCGGCGCGGCCTTCGATGCGTGGATGCTGGTGCCCGGGTGGGTGCGCGGCGAGTCGACTCCGGACCGCGCCGGCGTCACGCTCGAGAGCGTGGTGAACCACATCGATCACATCTGCCAGATCGCGGGCAACGCCAAGCACTGCGGCATCGGATCCGACCTCGACGGCGCATTCGGACGCGAGCAGTGTCCGTCGGACGTCGAGACGATTGCCGATCTCGGCAAGCTCCCGGCGCTGCTCGCAACGCGCGGGTACAGCCCTGAGGACGTCGAGCAGATCGCGCACGGCAACTTCATCCGATTTCTGCGAAACGCCTGGCGGTAATGTAGGGGTTCCGCTGGGTTCCACAGGGTTCCGCTGGGTTCCGCCAGGTTCGGTTCCGCCAGGTTCGGTTCCGCCAGGTTCGGTTCCGCCGGGTTCTGCGTGCCGCCAGGTGCTCCGAGGCGGGTCGGTGATCAAGGAAGACGAAGACGCGAACCAGCGGTCACGGTGGCGGCGTGGCACCAGACGCTCGCGCGCTACACGAAGTAGAAGTGAACGGTAGCCAGTTGCCAGTTGCCAGTTTCGCTACTGGCAACTGGCTAGCTGGCTACTGGCTACTCAGAACACGTATCGCAACGCGACCCAGATCCGGCGGCTGCCGCCGTCGGTTCCCCACTGATTCAGGAAGTTCGTGGAGTTGATGCGCCCTTCCGGGATACCGAAGTTGCGCGTGTTCGTGGCATTGAACAGCTCGATCCGCAGCTGGATGTTGTCGCCGTTCGGGAACCGCGTGTTCTTCGTGAACCCGATGTCGATGTTGCCGATGCCGTCGGCGCGCAGCGTGTTGCGCCCGACGTTGCCGACGCGCTCGCCGGCGCACGTGGCGCTCGGCATGCCGCACAGCGGGCGGAAGAGACTCGCGCCGCCGGCGGCGAGAATCTCCGCGAGGGTCATCTTCGACAGCTCGAGGTCGGTGTTGATGTTGGGCCGGATCGCGTTCCCCACCAGCCCGTCGATCCCGGCCAGCGCGCCGGTCGGATCCACGCCGTTCAGCGCCGTGAAGGGCGCGCCGCTCTGGAGCGTGAAGAACGAGCTGACCTGCCAGCCGCCGAGTACCTTCCCGGCGACGCCCCGCTGATCGCGCATCCACGGCAGCTCCCAGACGAAGTTGCCGGTGAACCGGTGCGGGCGATCGTACGAGGACGGGCCCTTGTCGTTGTCGATGTCGAACGAGTCCTGCGCGACGGCCACCTCGCCGCCCGACGGGTTGAAAACCTCGGACGCCGTGTCGAGGTATTTGCTCCAGGTGTAGTGGACGCCGGCGCTCAGCCCGTGGCTCAACCGCTTGTCGAGGCCGGTCTGCAGCGAGTGATACCAGGACTCAGCCTCGTTGGCGCGCAGGCGGATGACGGCGACGCTCGGATCGACGCGCGGGCCGGTCGTGCACGGGCTGCCGCAGAACGGCTGCCGCGGGTTGCCGTCGAGCGTCTGGAACAGATCCTTCCCGAAGGTCCCGACATATCCGATCCTGAACGCCAGGTTCTGCGCGAGCTGACGCTGGATTTCCAGGCTGAACTGATCGGCGATCGGCGCGCGGAAGTCCTCGCCGACGACGGTGCGCGTGAGGAAGTTCGGATTCGTCCCGGCCGGAACGCCCGGCGGCGTGGCCTGCAGCTGCGTGAACGCGTTCGGGAGGTTGCTGCGGTTGATCGCCGCGACGTACGGGAACGAGCTGACGATGTTCAGCGCGATGTTGAGGAACGCGTAGTCGTTGGTCCGCGCGTAGCCGCCCCTCAGCACGAAGTCCTCGCCGCCGGTGATCAGGCCGATGAGGCCGCTGCGCTCGGTGCGCGGCGCCCAGTTGAAGCCGACCCGCGGCTGGAAGTTGTTCTTGTCGGTCTTCGGGACCGGATTGAGCCGGTACACCGGATCGTTGCCGTTGGCCTGGAGGATCCGCTCGTTGAGATCGATCAGGCTCTGGATGTTGTTGCCCGGCAGCTCGTAGCGCAGGCCGAAGTTGAGCGTGAAGGCCGGCCGGACCTTCCATTCGTCCTGCACGAAGTAGTACCTGATCCCACCAGCGGTAATAGTTGACTTCCTCACCACCGGGAAGCGGCTTGTTGATGTTGGCGGCCTCGGCCACGTCGTTCACGAACGCGTCGAGCGTCGCGTAGCGGAGCAGCCCGCGGATCGTCGGGAAGAAGAAGCTCTTGACGTATTGCGAGCGGACGTCGAACCCCGCCTTCACGAGGTGGTTGCCGCGGACGTACGTCAGGTTGTTCTGAAACTGATACGTGTCGTTGTAGCGGTACTGCGGCAGGTTGACCGCCAGCCCGATGGCCGTGCGGTTCGTTCCGCTGTTGAACCCCGTCATGCCGAGCTCGGAGATCTCCAGTGAGGGGATCTCTTCCGACGTCGCGTCCTGGGCGTTGGTGATCGTGCCCAGGTGGGACCACGCCACGCGGAACTCGTTCGACATGTTCTGCGAGAGGACGCTGTTCAACCAGGTGTTCAACGAGTGCCGGTTCGTCGTGATGAACGTCGTCAAGCCGGGCGGCGTGACCTGCCCGGCGCCGGAGTCTTCCGGCAGATCGGTCAGGAGGTATCGGCCGGTCAGGGTGTGGTTCGGCGTGAGCTGATGATCCACGCGGGCCGACGTCTGGTTGTTGTCGTAGACCACCGACGACGAGCCGGTCAGCGATCCGAGCGGCACGGTGAAGGTCTGCCCCCCGGCCGTGAAGTTGGCGCTCTTGCCCGTCGCGGCCTGCGCGGCCGGCAGGAATTTGAGCAGCGCCTGCACCTGGGGGCGAGTGCCGACAGCCGACTGCAGGATTTGACGCCCGGCATCGGTCGGCGCGCCGTTGAGCGTGAAGCCCGACCCGAGCTTCCGATCCGTCCATCGCTGGAACGATCCGAAGAAGAACGTCCGATCCCGCAGGACGGGGCCGCCGATCGTCCCCCCGAATTGCCGTTCTTCCCTGAACGGCGCGCTGGTCCGCCCCGGGACGTTTTTGTCCAGGTTGTTCATGGCGTTCAGGCTCTCGTCATTGACGTACGCGAACGCGGAGCCTTTGAACGCGTTCGTCCCGCTCCGGGTGACCACGTTGACGACCGATCCGGCGGCGCGGCCGAACTCCGCCGCGAACTGGTTCGTGATGAGCCGGACCTCCTGGATGGTGTCCGTGTTGTTGAGCTGTTGCTGCCGGCCGGTGACGCTCGGATCGTTGCTGTCCTGCCCGTCGACCATGAAGTTGTTCGAACGCGTGCGCATGCCGTTCGACGAGAAGTTCGTTCCGGTCGCGAACTCCGACTGGCCGCTCCCGAGCTGGCTGACGCCCGGCGCCGACAGCGCGACCGCGAAGATGTCGCGGCTGTTCATCATCGGCAGCTCCGAGATGCGCGTCGTGTCGAACCGCACGCCGACCTCGGCGTTGGTGGTGTTGAGCAGCGGCGCGTCGGCCCGCACCTCGACGTTCTCCGACACGCCCGCGGGCTGAATCTGGACGTCCACGACCGCATCCTGATTGAGGGAAAGCGTGAGCCCCGAGCGGACGTGCTTCGAGAACCCCGAGAGATCCACTGTCAGCTCGTAATCGCCGACTGGGACGTTCAGGAACCGGTAGCCGCCGTTGCCGTCCGTCACCACCGTCCGGCTGGCATTGGTCTGAACGTTGCGGATCGTCACGGCCGCGCCCGGCACGACCGCGTCCTGCTTGTCTTTGACCGTGCCCTGGATGCTTCCAGTGGTGGACTGCGCGCCAAGCGTGGTCGCGGCCGCGAGGATGACGAGGAGACCCACGAGCGAAAGACGCCGACAGGTAGCTTTCATCCAGTTCCTCCTTCTAGGGGGAGATCTACAGGTGAAAAGCGAGCTTCAAACCCATCTCCAATGCTTATCGCTGCCATCTGGCGGCAGCATCATAACGCCTCGACCAGCCGTCCCGGGACGAATTTTCGGTGGGGGTCCGGCAAAACAATCGGCCCGTCCGAAGTGTTTCAGTCCGGGCCGTCCGGGACCGCAGCAAAGGCGTTCGCGCTTGACAGGACGAGTAAGCTGGAAGTTCGCGATCAAATGCCCGAAATCGTGAAGATCGCCCGTGTCGCCGCGGACACCCCGTCCTTCGGCGGCAGGGCGCACCTCGTCAGTCGAGGAGGAGTCACCTGATGTTTTGCAAGTTGTGGGAGGGGTTGAGACGCCTGCACGGACCCGTCCTCCTGCTGGTCGCGATGACCGCCGGAGCCGCACTCATCGTCCCGTCACATGCCAGCGCGCAGGCCGTCACCGGCACGCTGCTCGGCAACGTCACCGACTCGAGCGGCGCGGGCATCCCGGGCGCCACCGTGACGGTGACCGAAGTGCAAACCAACATCAGCCGCAGCGCCGTGAGCAACGACGCGGGCTACTTCATTTTTGCGAGCCTGCAGAACGGCACCTACAAGGTGGATGCCGAGCTCGTGGGATTCAAGAAAGGCGTTCACGAGAACGTCAAGGTTGACGTCAACACCACCATCCGCGTGGACATGAAGCTGGAAGTCGGCCAGCTGACCGAGGCCGTCACCGTCTCGGCCGAGACCCCTCTGCTGCAGACCGACCGGACCGATACGGGCCGCATCCTCGAATCGAAGATGGTCAGCGAGATGCCGCTCACGTTCAACCGGAACTTCCAGAGCCTGCTGATCGTGGTCCCCGGGTCGACGCGGCCTCACCGGGAACACTCCGCGTTCTTCAACTCGCAGGACTCCCTCGCGGTCGAGATCAACGGTCAGCCGCGCATGGCGAACAACACGCTCATCGAGGGGCTCGACAACAACCAGAAGACCGGCCTGCTGCAGGTGATCATCCCCGCCGCCGATGCGCTCGAGACCGTCAGCGTCTCGACCAGCAACTACGACGCGGAGTTCGGCCGCGCGGGCGGCGCGGTCACCAACGTGACCCTGAAGTCGGGCACCAACAGTCTGAAGGGCAGCCTCTTCTTCTTCGGCAACACCGAGAAGACCAACGCGAGCGACTACCTCACGCACCTCAGGGCCCCGACCAAGTTCGCCAACACCGGGTTCACGCTGGGCGGGCCGATCATCCGCAGCAAGCTGTTCTTCTTCGGCGACTATCAGCGGACCATCGACAACTTCGGCTACGTCGTGCGCGCGACGTTGCCGACGATGCGGATGCGCAACGGCGACTTCGGCGAAGTGGCCAGCCGGATCTACGATCCGTCCACGGGCGACGTGGGCGGCGCCAACCGCGTGGCCTTCGCGAACAACCAGATTCCGCAGGCCCGGATCAGCCCGATTGCGAAACAGCTGCTCGCGTTCATCCCCGAGCCCAACGTCTCGGCGCCGCTCGGTCAGAACAATTACCAGAAGGCGCAGACGCGCGAGAAGACCACCGACGGGTTCGACACGAAGGTCAACTACACGCTCAACCAGAAGGATCAGATGTCGTACCGCGTCAGCTTCATGCGGCCGGTCGTCTTCGATCCGGGGCTGTTCGGCAAGTACGGCGGCCCCGCCAACGGCGGATTCGCGGGCACGGGCACCAACACCAGCGTCAGCACCGCGGTCACGTGGACCCGCATCTTCAGCGGCACGACCGTGCTCGACGTGCGCGGCGGCCTGAACTACTACCACAACGTCACCAGCACTGAAGGGAACGGGCTGACCACGAGCACGGAGGTCGGCATCCCGGGCGCCAACCTCGACGAGTACACCAGCGGCATTTCGCAGATCAGCATCGGCGGGCACTCCGACCCGCTGCTGGGATTCTCGGCGAGCCAGCCCTGGGATCGCTCCGAGAAAACGTGGAACGTGACGACGACGCTGACGAAGCTGCTCAGCACGCACACGGTCAAAATCGGCGGCGAGTGGCGCTACAATTTCGACATGCTGCTGCAGACGCAGGACGCCGGGGGGCCGCGCGGCCGCTTCGCCTTCAACGCGTCCGGCACCGGCATTCCGAGCGAGACCAACACGCTCAGCGGTCCCGCCAATGCCTTCGCGTCGTTCCTGCTCGATTGGCCGAACACGGTGCAGCGCGACCTGAAGGTCATCGATCAGCCCGGAACGAAGCACTGGGCGACCTTCCTCTTCATCCACGACAAGTGGCAGGCCCGCTCCAACATCACCGTGGACCTCGGGCTGCGATGGGAGTACTACACGCCGCTGACCGGGCTCGAGGGCGCGGGCAGCCTGGCGAACTACGATCCGGCCACGAACACTCTGCGCGTCTCGGGCTTCGGCGATACCGACGAGGCCCTGAACGTGAAGAATACGTTCAGGAACTTCGCGCCGCGGACGGGCGTGTCGTGGCGCGTCAACGACAAGACGGTCCTGCGCGCCGGCTATGGCGCGGGCACGATTCCGTTCCCGGACAACCGGTATGCCTTCAACTTCCCGGTGAAGCAGAACTATTCCGGCTCGGCCGCCAACGGCTTCCAGAACGCGGGCTCGATGGCGGTGGGCTTCCCTGCGCCCTCGCTCCTGACGATCCCCTCGAGCGGCATCGTCCCGGTCAGTGGCTCGCTGCTCAATTCGACCTTCGACGTGATTCCGCCGAATCTGCGTGAGGGCACGCTGCACTCCTGGAACGTGGCGTTCCAGCGGCAGCTGCCGTTCAGCCTGACGGCCGACATCGCGTATGTCGGCAATCGCGGCGTGGATCTGGTGATGGACATCGACACGAATGCGAGCCTGATCTACGGGTCGGGCAACAACGGCCGCCCGCAGTTCGCGCAGTTCAACCGGACCGGCAACTCGCGGACGCGGACCAACGACAACAAGTCGCAGTACAACGCCCTGCAGATGAAGGTGGACCGTCGCTTCCGCAACGGCCTGCTGATCACCAACTCGTACACGCTCAGCCAATCGAAGGACTACGTGAACGAGAACACCACCCTCGGGACGCCTATCGACCGCGAGCTGAGCTGGGCGCGCTCCAACTTCGATCGCCTGCACAACTACGTGCTCACGACCATCTACGAGTTGCCGATCGGTCCCGGCCGCAAATGGCTGACCGACGGGCTGGCGGGCAAGATCATCGGCGGCTGGCAGGTGAGCGGCGTGTACAACCTGCAGTCCGGTGTTCCGCTGACGATTGGCGGGAACGGGACGCTGCTCAACACCCCCGGCAACAGCGCCTTCGCGAACCTGAACGGCGAGCACAATGTTCTCGGAGGGCTCGGTCCCGGCCTGCTCTACTTCGACCCGGCGGTGTACTCGCTGCCGCGCGGCGAACACGCAGGGGAACCTGTCGCGCAACAGCGGCCCCGACGGTCCGGGCTACTGGAACCTCGACATGTCGCTCTTCAAGCGGTTCGGCGTAGGCGGGGCGCGGTTCGCCGAGGTTCGCGTCGACGCCTACAACGTGACGAACGACGTGCGCTGGGGGAACCCCACCACGGGGTTCAGCACGGCGGCCGGCAACACGTTCGGCCAGATCACCGGTCCGACGGGCAGCCAGCGGAGCGTGCGGTTCGGCGGGCGGTTCGTATTCTGATCTAACAGGAGATCAGGAGATCAGGAGTTCAGGAGATTTCTGGGTAAGGGAGGTCGCGGCCCGGCGCGCATCGATTGCGCGTCGAGCCGCGGCCGGTTCGCCGGGGAGGCGTCAACTACGTCGCGATGTGCCGTTCGGCAGGGGCGCTAGCGAACAAACGCGCAAGGCGCGCGACGTTGCGAGACAAACCAAAATACGATTCGACCTGTGCTCTGGCATCCGTCGCCATGCGCACGCGCAGGCGGACGTTGTCGAGCAGAGTTTCCACGGCGCCGGCGAGCCACTTGGGGTCGTTCGGAGAGACCAGCCGGCCGGTCCAGCCATCTTCCAGGACTTCCGACACGCCGACGACAGATGTAGAAACCACCGGGAGCCCCACCGCCATCGCTTCGAGCACCACCGGCGGCACGCCGTCTCGGCCTCCACCCGGGAGGACCGTGTACGGCAGCGCCATCACGGCATGACTGCGCATCAGCGAGAGGAGCCGCGAGTTCTCGATGTTGCCCTTGATGATGGTCACGCAGTCGTCGAGACCGAGCGCCGCAATCCTCGTCTTGAGATCCTGTTCCAGCTCGCCGTCGCCGACGATCGTCGCGCGAAGCCCTTCGGGGCGGCGCTCGCGCAGGACGGCGATCGCGTCGATCAGATCGGCAATGCCGCTGTCCTCGACGAGCGGGCAGACCGCCAGCACCGCGCTCGAATCATGGAAGGCGTCGGCGCCGTACCGGAACGTGCCGAGGTCCACGCCGCGATAGATGCGGTGGATGTTCCCGTTCGCCCCCGGGCCCGTGACGGCGAGGAGCTGCTGCCGGCTGACCTCGCTCGGAACCACCACGAATTCCGCCTCGGTCACCTTGTGCCGAAGGGTCCGGGAATCCCGGGCGTCGTCGTAGATCTCGCTTCCCGCGACCCCGAAGCTGTACTTCACGCCCGTCATCCGCTTGACTTCGCGGACGACGTCGACGGTCGCGAGCTGGGTCGCGTGGAGGTGGTCGATCCCGCGGGCGGTGACATGACGCGCGATCCAGGCCGCCTGCGCGCGGACGATGCGGGCGGGCGTGCTCTCCACGCCGGCCTCGCTGAGAAACGCGCTCGCGGGGATCCGTGATATCGACGGCGCGGCGCCGTCAATCCAGGGATCCGCGCCCGAATCCCCCGCCGGATCGAGCACGAATACGTGGACCCTGACCCCGTAACGCCCGAGCTCGAGGATCTCGTCCCGCACGAAGCCCTGCGACGCCTGCGGGAGTCGATCGAGGACGTAGCCGATCGGTCCGGCTGGCCGTCCCGCGATCGCGCGTTGCGGCACCGCTCTCGGCCAGAGCTCGATGCCGGAGAAATTGGCCGAGGCGCTCCCCCCTCGAGGACGGCGACTGACCGGCGGCGGGCACGCTCGACGCCGACGTGCCTGTCAGCGGTGCTCATAAGGCGCTCCGTTTGTGCGTTGGGCTTCCGGACTGAAATGCTTTGAGGATGGAGCTCGACAATCGCCCGGCCGCGCGGCCGGCGCGGCCCGCCGCGGCTCCAGCGGCATTGCCGCGGGCTCGCACGATCGCCGCAAACAGCTCCCGTCCCAGGCCGTCCTGGTCGGTTTGCCTGGTCGTTTCGGGGCTGGACGGAAACTCAGCCTCTATCCATAGAATTGCCATTCAGAGACTAAGAGTCGGGGGGCACCGCGAAAAATATGGGGAGCTCGAAAAAAGTACCTGCCCCCCGGGACGGCCAAAAAGCGCAGGCGGTCGAAGGAAGTAACATGCCCGGCATGCGATACCTTGGGCGGCGGCTCGGCCATGCCGTTCTCCTCCTGGCCGGGGTATCCATCCTGTCGTTTTTGTTCGCAGAACTGGCGCCCGGAGACCCCCTGGACGAGATGCGGATGGACCCCCGATCTCGGCGGCGACCGTTCAGGCCCTGCGCGAGCGCTACGGGCTGGACCAGTCGCTTCCGCAGAAGTACGTCCGCTGGCTGCAGTCGGTCGCACGGGGGGAGCTGGGCTATTCGGTCACGCACAACGGACCGGTGGGGCCTCTGCTCTGGCGGCGCGCGCGCAATACGCTCCTGCTGACCGTGCCCGCCACGGCGCTCGCCTGGCTGATCGCCATCCCTCTCGGTGTCTGGGCGGCGGCTCGGAAGGGACAATGGCCCGATCGCGCCGGCGCGGCGGCGGCCACCACCCTGCTGAGCGTCCCCGATCTGCTCCTTGGCCTGGGTTGTCTGCTGGTGGCGGTCCGGACCGGATATTTCCCGACGGGGGGCATGGTCTCGCTCGGCTTCTCCGAGCTGGGCCCCTGGGACCAGGTAAAGGACGTTGCCGCCCACTTTTTCCTGCCCGTGACGGCCCTGCTCCTCGTCAACCTGCCGGTTCTCCTCCGGCACGTTCGGGCCAGCCTGATCGACGTGCTGCAGGCCCCCTTCATCCAGGCGGCCCGCGCCCTGGGCATTCCGGAGCACCGCCTGCTGTTCCGCGACGCGCTTCGCGCGGCGGCGAACCCGCTCATTTCCCTGCTCGGCCTCTCCATCGCGGCCCTGCTCAGTGCCTCGCTCGTGATTGAGACGATCATGAGCTGGCCCGGACTCGGCCCCCTGCTGCTCGAGGCCGTCGTCGCACGGGATCTGCACCTGGTCGTCGGGGCGGTCACCTGCTCGACGCTGTTTCTGATCGGCGGCAGCCTGCTCGCCGACGCGCTCCTCTTCGCCGCCGACCCCCGGATCCGGCCGGGAAGGGCATGAGACTGGACACGGCGTCGATCGCGCGGGCGCAGACGCCGGCGCCGCAGACAGGAGCCCGGGCCACCGGCGACCTGTCCCGAGCGGAGTCGAAGGGTCACGTGGGACGGATCCTGAGCCTGCTGGCGCTTGTCTACCTCGTCGTGATCGCGGCAGGGTTCGTCGCCCCGGCCGACCCCGTCGTCCAGAACCGCGAGCTGACCTTCGCCCCGCCGACGCGTCTCCATTTCGTAGGGCCGTCGGGGGAGCTTCACTGGCGTCCGTTCGTTCACCCACTGGTGCTGCGGCCGGGCACGCTGGACACCTACGAGGAGGACCGGACCCGGTTGTATCCGGTTCGTTTCTTCGTCCGGAGCACGCCGGTCCGGATCGCCGGGCTCTTCACCTCGGATCGACGGCTGCTCGGAACCGACAGCCCGACCCCCCTGTTCCTGCTCGGGAGCGATCAATACGGACGGGATTTGTTTTCGCGGCTCCTCTACGGCGGCCAGATCTCGCTCTTCGCGGGGCTGCTCGGCGCCGCGCTCTCGCTTGGGGTCGGCGTTCTGCTGGGGGGTGTCGCCGGGCTTCTATGGGGGCTGGCTCGACGAGGTCATCATGCGCGGGGCCGAGCTCTTCCTGGCGCTCCCGTGGCTGTATCTTCTTTTTGCGGTTAGGATGAGCTTACCGCTGCAGATTGCTCCGGCCCAGGCGTTTCTGCTGATCGTGACGGTGGTCGGTGTCGTCGGCTGGGCGCGTCCGGCCCGGCTGATCCGCGGCGTGGTGCTCAGCGCACGTGCCCGCGACTACGTGCTGGCGGCACGGAGCGCCGGGGGTTCGGATCCATACTTGCTACGCCGTCATGTGTTGCCGCAAGTCGTGGGAATTGCGTTGACTCAGGCGGCTCTGCTGGCGCCGCAATACGTGCTGGCGGAAGTCACGCTGTCGTTTTTCGGTCTCGGCGTCGCGGAGCCAGTGGCCAGCTGGGGGAACATGCTGTCGGGCCTCAACCGATATCATGTGCTGGCTTCTTACTGGTGGATGTTCCTCCCTGGAATTGCGTTGATCCCAGTTTTTCTGCTGTACTACGCGTTGGCTGATGCCCTCCATCAGCGCGCCACAACCTACTCGCAGTGAAACTGTGTACCGCTCCCAGGGGTCGGGCGGATTGATGAACAGGCTGTTTGTCGGCACGCTTGTCGCTCCTCTCCTGCTCGCAGCAGCGTCTGCCACTCCTGTCGCGCGAGGGCAGCGGACGCCTGCCGCCGCGGAGTATCTCGTCGCCCAGGCGGAAACGGGCCGCCCGGGTGGCCAGCTCGTCGTGGTGCAGCGCGCCGAGCCGAGAACGCTCAACCCCGTCACCGCGGTGGACGCTCCGTCCAGGGACGTCATCCGCCGGATGCACGCGGACCTCATCCACGTCAACCGCGAAACCCAGCGATCGGAGCCCGCGCTGGCGAAGTCCTGGAAGGCCTCGCCGGACGGCCGGCAGTACACCGTGGCTCTGCGGCGCGGGATCCAGTTCTCGGACGGTCACCCGTTCGATGCAGACGATGTGGTGTTTTCGTTTCGCGTGTACCTCGACGAAAAGGTCGCGTCGCCGTACCGGGATCTGCTCACGGTCGGCGGCAAACCGATTGCGGTGCGCAAGCTGGATCAGCAGACGGTGCAGTTCGATCTGAGCGAGCCATACGCGTCGGCCGAGCGGCTCTTCGACAACGTGGCGATGCTGCCGCGGCATGTGCTCGAGAAGCCGTATCTGGAAAGCCGGCTGGCCGAGGCGTGGAGCCTGACGGCAGGCGCCGCCGACATCGCGGGCCTCGGGCCGTATCGATTCAAGCAACACGTGACCGGCGAGCAGGTCATCCTCGAGCGGAACCCGTTCTATTGGAAAGTCGATCGCGCGGGGACCCGCCTGCCGTACCTCGACCGGCTCGTGTTCGCGATCGTGCCGAACGCCGACGCGCAGGCGATGCGGTTTCAGTCGGGGGAAGCGGACGTCCCGACCCGGCTGAACGCCGCGAACTTCGAGGTGCTGCTGCGCGATCAGCCGAAGCGGAACTACGAGCTGGCGGATCTCGGCGCCGGCGTCGATTTCACGTTCCTCGTCTTCAACCTCAACGATCTGACCGGGAAGCCGCTGGCCGAGACGGCGCGCAGGCAGGCCTGGTTTCGGCAACTCGCGTTTCGGCGCGCGGTGTCGCTCGCGATCGACCGCGAGGGGATCGTTCGCCTCGTCTATCGCGGGCGGGCGACGCCGCTCTGGGGCCACGTGCCGCCGGGCAACAAGCTGTGGGTGAACCTGGCGCTGCCGAAGCCGCGGCGCTCCGTGGCGGACGCGAAGCAGTTGCTGCAGGGCGCCGGCTTCAAATGGCAGGCGGACGGGGGACTCGTCGACGCGGCCGGGAGCCCCGTCGAGTTCACGATCGTCACGAACTCCGAGAACACGGAGCGGGTCCAGATCGCCACCATCATCCAGGACGACCTGAAGCAGCTGGGGATGCGCGTCAACGTCGTCACGCTGGAGCTGCGCGCGCTCACGACGCGGCTGCTGACGTCGCACGATTACGAGGGGCTGGTGCTCGGCCTCGGCGCCAGCGACGGCGATCCGAATTCCGAGATGAACGTGTGGCTGTCGAGCGGCAGCTTCCATGTCTGGAATCTCGGGCAGCCCAAGCCGGCGACGCCCTGGGAAGCGGAGATCGACACGCTGATGCGGCAGCAGGTCACGGCGCTCGACGCGCGGCAGCGCAAGCGCCTGTACGACCGGGTGCAGCAACTGGTCGTGGAGAACCTGCCCATCACGAGCCTCGTCAGCCCCAACGTTCTCGTCGGTGCGAAGAAGGGGCTCGGCAACTTCCGGCCGACGGTCCTCGACCATCACGCCCTCTGGAACGTCGACGAACTGTTTTGGCGGGAAAGGCGGTCCGGTGCCACGCCATGAGCAGGGCACGCGGGCGCGACTCGGATCCCGGATGGGTACTCCCGGCATCACGTGGACCGACGACCGCCTCGTCGGCGCCTGCCTGGAGGGCAACGAGCAGGCGTGGGGGGCGCTGATCGAGAAGTACAAGAACCTGATCTACTCGGTGCCGTTGAAATACGGGGCCAGTCAGTCCGACGCCGCAGATGTCTTCCAATCCGTGTGCCTGAAGCTCTTCGCCGAGCTGCCGCGCCTTCGTCAGAGCGCGGCGCTGCGCGGATGGCTCCTGGCCGTGACGACCCACGAGACGTTCCACACGCACAAGAAACAACGGCGGCGGAGCGAGCAGCCGCTGACCGAGTTCGACGAGACGCAGCTCGGGACGGATCCGCGCGCCAAGCCCGTAATCGAAGAGGTGGAGCGCGAGCAGGTGCTGCGCGACGCGATCCGGGGCCTCTCCCCGCGCTGCCAGGAAATCGTCAGGCTGCTCTTCTACGAGGAGCCGCCGGTCCCGTATCGCGACTTGGCCAGGCGGCTCGGCCTGGCGACCGGTTCCATCGGCTTCATCCGGGGCCGGTGCCTGAAGAATCTCCAGCGGGCGCTTGAAAAGGTGGGGTTCTAGGTGGGCGCGGAACGCGAGCAGGAACGGCTGGACGCGCTGGTCGCGCGGCTGGCGCGCTGCGCGACCGCCGCGACCCGCGTGAGCTTTCTGCGCCGGCATCGCGAGCTCTGGCACGCGGACGTTGTCGAGCGGTTGTACGCGGACGTCGTCAGGCTGGCAAGAACAGACCTGCAGCACGCTGAGCGGTTGGCCAAAGCGGCCAAGTGGGTGGCCGACAAGCTCGACGACGACGGCTCGCGCGGGCAGAGCCTGAGGGCGCTGGGTCACGTGGCGTTCAGCCTCGGGAAATACAACCAGGCGCTGAAGCACTACGACGCCGCGTTGACGCTGTTCCGCCGCGAAGGACGCGAGGTGGACATCGCGCGGACGATCAACGGGGCCCTGCAGAGCCTGATTTCTCTCGGCCGCTACGATGACGCGTTCGCCTCGGCGGAAGAGGCGCGGACCATCTTCGAGCGCCGCGGCAACCTGCTGGGCCTCGCGCGGCTCGACACCAATGTCGGCAACATTCTCTTTCGGCAGGATCGGTTCGATGAGGCGCTCGCCTTGTACGAACGGGCGCATGCACAGCTCGCGCGCATCGGGCAGCCACAGGATGTCGCCGCCGCGCTCAGCAACATGGCGATGGTCTACAGCAACGTCAACGATTTCCAGAAAGCCCTGGACATCGTACAACCGTGCGCGCGACTACTGCGAGAGCCACGGGATGCCGCTTCTGGTCCTGCGGGCCGACTACAACGTCGCCTTCCTGTACTACCTGCGCGGCGAATACGCGCGGGCGCTCGAGCTGTACCGCACCGCAAAGGAAGCGTGCGATGCCCTTGGGGACACGTACCACAGCGCGCTCTGCGATCTGGATCGATCGGAAATCTACCTCGAACTGAATCTCAGCGGCGAGGCAGCCGACCTCGGCTCACGGGCGTTGGTCCGCTTCGACAAGCTCGGCATGGGCGTACGAGGCCGCGAAGGCCGTGACGAACGTCGCCATCGCGACCAGCAGCCAGGGCGAGCTCCCGCACGCGCTGGAGCTCTTCGAGCGGGCGCGCGGCCTCTTCGCGCGCGAGCAGAATCAGGCGTGGCTGGCGCTCGTCGATTTTTGGGAAGCTCTCGCGCTCTACCAGAGTGGACAGCACGCGCGCGCCCGACAGGTCTGCCGGACGGCTCTGCGTCTGTTTGCGCGCGCATCTGCGCCGCAGCGCGCGGGGCTTTGCGAGTTGCTGCTTGCGCGCCTGGAGCTGGAGATAGGCGACCTCGCTGTCGCCGACCGCGCGTGCGACCGCGCCTTCGAAAGCCTGGCCGCCGCGGCGACGCCCAACCTGATGTATCAGGCGCACTTCGTCCGCGGCCTGATCCGCGAGGCGCAGGGCGACCGGCCCTCGGCGTACGCGGCCTTCCAGGATTCCCATGCGCACCTCGAACATCTGCGCAGTCATCTTCGGGCCGATGATCTCAAAGTCGCATTCCTGAAAGACAAGCTGGAGGTGTACCAGAGCCTCGTCGCCACCTCGCTGGCGCTCGGTCCGGTGTCCGGCCGGGCGAAGACAGCGTTCGGCTACATCGAGGAGGCGAAGTCCCGCAGCCTCGCCGATCTCCTGGCGTTCCGCACCGCCACGCTGGCGCCCCGCGTGCCCGGCAAGGTGAGCGAGGACGTCCATCGGCTCCGGCACGATCTCCATTGGCACTACCGGCAGATGGAGCTGGAGGAAGTCCGGCGCGAGAAGCGCTCGCTCCGGCGAATGGAAACGCTACGCCTCCGGGCTGCGGCGCTCGAGAAGCAGTTGTCCCGATCGCTCGACGAGCTTCGCCGGACCGATCAGGAGTTCGCGACCCTGCAGAGCGGCGCGGCCGAAGGCCTCGAGGAGATTCGCTCGGTCCTGGAGGCCGACACGATCCTCCTGGAGTACTACCAGGCTCGCGGGCAGCTACTACGTGTGCATCGTCGGACGCGATCAGCTCGAGGTCGTCGCCCTGGGCGACGCGGCGGAGGTCCGCAAGCGGATCGCGCTCCTGCAGTTCCAGCTGTCCAAGTTCCGCCTGCAGCCCGGCTACGTCACCGCCTTTGCCGAACAGCTCCAGGCCGCGACCGAGGCCCATCTGCGCGAGCTCTATGCCGCGCTCATCGCGCCGATCCAGCGATCGGCTGAAGGCGTCGCACCTCGTCGTGGTGCCGCACGGCATCCTCCACGGCCTGCCGTTTCACGCGCTCTTCGACGGCGACGCGCTTTCTCATCGATCGGTTCACCGTCTCGTACGCGCCGAGCGCCAGCGTGTATCGGCTGTGCTACGGCAAGCCGGCGACGTCGGGCGGCGCCTCGCTGATCATGGGTGTGCCGGATGCGCAGACGCCGTGCATCGCCGACGAGGTTCGAGCGGTGTCCGATCTGCTGCCGAACCCGCTGGTGTTCCTCGGCGGCGACGCGACCGCCGACGAGTTGCGGGCCCACGGCCCGGCCAGCCGGTTCGTGCACATCGCGACGCATGGCTTGTTCCGCCGGGACAACCCGATGTTTTCCTCGATCCGTCTCGGAAACGGGCCGCTGTCTGTCTACGACTTGTACGACCTGCGGCTGTCTGCCGAGCTCGTGACCCTGAGCGGCTGCGGTACCGGCCTCAACGTGGTCGTCGGAGGGGACGAGCTGCTGGGCCTCGTTCGCGGCCTTCTTTATGCCGGGGCCCGGGCGGTCCTGCTGACCCTCTGGGATGCGTACGACCGGAGCACCGCCGAGTTCATGGAGCTCTTCTACGGACACCTCGGGACGGGATCTACGAAGGCCCGGGCCGTGCAGGCCGCGACGCAGGAGATCCGCGAGCGCTATCGGCATCCGTTTTATTGGGCCCCGTTCACGCTCATCGGGCACGCGCTGTCTGAGCCGGACCGCTCAACGGCATGCCTGTCCACTCAAGCGAGGCCGTGGGTTGATGGGGCGATCACAAATGTAACTCGTCCCTCGGGTATATTTCGGGACCCTTGGGAGACTCTCTATTTGGTGACGGTGAACTTCGAGCTGACGGGAACGGAACGACATGAGCCATTTCGATCTCGAGCAATGGGCGGATTTTTCACGGGGCCTGGACCGGGACATCGATCGTTCCGCCATGGAGTCGCACCTGTCGGCCGGATGCCCTCGTTGCAGCCACCTGATGGAAATGTTGGGAAACGTGGCGGCCATCGCCCGTAAGGATGCCTCGTACGAGCCCCCGCTGAGCGTGATTCGGCTGGCCAGGGCCATCTACCAGCCCCAGAAGCCCGAGCGAACGCTGGCGCGGCTCGTCTTCGACAGTTTCCGCGAGCCGCTGCCTGCCGGCGTGCGAACTCAGGATCGTCAGTCGCGACATGCCCTTTACGAGGCTGGCGGCTACTGCGTCGATATCCGGCTGGAGCACCAGCGGCCGGCCGACATCGCGACGCTCGTGGGCCAGCTGGCCGACCGCGACCACCCGGGGGTGGACGCCGACGACGTGCGCGTCGAGCTGATGACGAAAAAAGAGATTCTCGCGAGCGCTAACTGCAACCGATTCGGTGAGTTCCAGCTCGATTACCGGCCGGCGCCGGCCCTCCGGCTCAACGTCATTCTCGGCTCCTCGGGCAAACGCCTGGAGTTGCCGCTCGGCGGGCTTACGGATGAGCCGGCTGGCCGGAAATCCAGGGCCAGGAAGCCCCGCACAGTCTGATAGCCGACATTTCTGCATAAAATTTCCGTAAAAAAATCGCCCAGTTAGGATAGTCTCGTCCTTGCGCAATCTGACCGTCGAGGTCGCTGCCTGCGCGTCTTCCATCTTTTCGTAGTCGAACGGGTTCTGACGAGAGTCTGTGCTTCCGGTGCACGGTTGTCGGTCGCGGTCCTACAACCGAAGGGATACCGGTGACAGGTCGACGAACCCCTCGCTGGGTGTGTTCGGAGGTTCCGGGTGCCGACGGAGTTTACGCGTTCCCCAAAACCACGACGCTTGACGAGGATGCTTCCAGCGCTCCTCGGTTTCGCGCTGGTTGCCTTCACGCAGCAGGCCGGCATCGCGCAGGCCCCGCAGACCATCCGTGTGCCTGCGCTGGGTCTCGTCGCGCCGGATACCGGTCCGGCGAATGAGTTCCTGCTGCACGCGGCGCCGGACCGCATCGAGCAGATCGCGGCGCGCCATGGCCTGACCGTCCTGCGCGCACTCGACATCCCGCCCTACGACGTGTTTCTCGTCAGGGCCCCGGGCGTCACCACCAACGGCCTCGTCGGCGACACCGGCATGACGGTGGCGCAGGCGCTGGTGAACGCGATCAGCGGGGACCCCGAAGTCGTCCACGTCGAGCCCAATGCGCTGGCGATCGCACCGGAGACACCCGCCGGTCTTCAGCTCGATCAATCGCCAGTTTCCATCTTGGACGCGCTGGGCGAATCCCTCACTCGAAGATTTCTCCGGCGTTCAGGTCTGGACCCACTACCTGACCCAGCCAGCGGTCAACGCGATTCGCCTGCCCGAGAGCCGTTCGCTCGCGACGGGCGCCGGCGTGATCGTGGCCGTCATCGACACGGGCATCGATCCGGCACATCCGATCCTTCAGGGGTCGTCTGGTACCTGGCTACGACTTCGTCAACGAAATCGCAGGCCCGGGATCCGAATGGACGGGCGTGGACTCGACGGTGGTCGCAGTCCTGGATCAATCTCCGGTGTCCATCCTCGATCACGTTCCCGCCCCGGTGAATCAGTCGGCGATCGTTATCGTCAGCCCCGCAAACGGCGGCCGCGCTGCCCAACGTTCAAGTACCCGCGGCGTTCGGCCACGGGACGATGGTGGCGGGCCTCGTTCACCTCGTCGCGCCGGGGGCGAAGATCATGCCGCTCAAGGCGTTTCACGCCGACGGGACGTCGCGGATCTTCGACATCGTCCGCGCGATCTACTTCGCGGTGGACCACGGCGCGCGCGTCATCAACATGAGCTTCAGCACCCTGGCGTGGTCGCCTGAGGTGAACCACGCGATCAACGTGGCGACGAGCCAGGGCGTGATCGTCGTCTCCTCCGCGGGCAACTTCGGCCAGGAGATCGTCGTGTATCCGGCCGGGCAGCGGAACGTCGTGGCCGTCGGATCCACCAACACCGCCGCGCCGGCGGCGCGGAGCTCGTTCAGCAACTGGGGTGACGCGCTCGTCAGCCTCGGCGCGCCGGGCGCAGGCGTCATCACCACCTATCCGGGCGGTCACTATGCCGGCGCGTGGGGCACGTCGTTCAGCACGCCGCTGACGGCCGGCGCCGCCGCCCTGCTGGTGCAGCTCGATCCGAACACGAACCACGACAGGGTGGCCGCGCTCCTCGGCCGCGCGGAACCGATGACCCCTGCCGGCATGGGCAAGGGGCGCCTGAACGTCTTCGAGGCGCTGCGGACCGTGAACGACGAGACGGCGCCGTCCGTCGCGTTCGCCACGCCCACGGGCGGCACCGTCGCCTCCGAGAGCATCGTCGTATCGGCGACGGCTTCCGACAACCTCGGCGTCGCCGGCGTCAAGTTCCTGCTGGATAACAACCCGCTCGGCGCGGAGGACACGTCGGCGCCGTACGAAGTGACGTGGAACACGAGCGGCGCGTCGAACGGCGAGCACGTGCTGACGGCGGTCGCCCGGGATGCCGCGGGGAACCAGACCAGCGCCACTCTCGGCGTGACCGTGTCCAACGACGGCGCCGCGCCGTCCGTCGCGTTTACGAGCCCGGCCGCCGGCAGCGTCAGCGGGACCGTGACCGTCGCCGCCACCGCCTCGGACGACCTCGGCGTCACCGGCGTCCAGTTCAGCCTCGACGGCGCGCCGCTCGGCACGGAGATCGGTTCGGCGCCCTACGAGATCACGTGGGACACGGGAACGATGAGCAACGGCGCGCACGAGCTCACCGTGGTCGCGCGGGATGCCGCCGGCCACACCACGACCGCGACCCTCAGCGTGACCGTGGCCAACGACTCGGCCGAGCCGACGGTGTCGATCACCAGTCCGGCCGCCGGCGCCGTCGCGGGCAACGTGACCGTGGCCGCGGCAGCGGCGGACGACGTGGGCGTCGTCGGCGTGCAGTTCGCGATCGATGGCGTGCCGCTCGGTGCGGAGGATACGTCGGCGCCGTACGAAGTGAGCTGGAGCTCGGCAACCGCTGCCAATGGCGCGCACGTGATCACCGCGGTGGCGCGTGATGCCGCCGGGTACTCCGCCACCGCGACCGTCAGCGTGACGGTCACCAACGACACGGGGGCGCCAACCGTCGCCCTCACGCATCCGGGCTCCGGCACGGTCGCGGGGACCGTCAACATCGGCGCCACAGCCTCCGACGACATCGGCGTCGCCGGCGTGCAGTTCACGTTGGACGGCGCGGCGCTCGGCGCGGAGGACACGACGGCGCCGTACGAAGTGAGCTGGGACTCGGCGTCGGCGGCCAACGGCGCGCACGTCCTTGCCGCCGTCGCGCGTGACGCGGCAGGGCATACCACCACGGCAACCGTCAGCGTCACGGTCACCAACGACGCGGGAGCGCCAACCGTCGCGGTCACGAATCCGGGTACTGGCACGCTCGCCGGGAGCGTAAGCGTCGCCGCCGCCGCGTCGGACGATATCGGTGTTGTCGGCGTGCAGTTCACGCTGAACGGGGTGCCGCTCGGCGCGGAAGACACGACGGCGCCGTACGAACTGACGTGGGACTCGGCGTCCGTGGCCAACGGCGCGCACGTCCTCGCCGCCGTCGCGCGTGACGCCGCAGGGCACACCACCACGGCAGCGGGCGTCAGCGTCATCGTCACCAATGACGGGACGGCTCCGGTCGTGGCGGTCACGAGCCCTGGCGCCGGCACGGTCGCCGGCAGCGTGACCGTCGCGGCCGACGCGTTCGACGAAGTCGGAGTCGTCAGCGTGGAGTTCCTGCTCAACGGCCAGCCGCTCGGCGCGGCGGACGCCAGCGCACCCTACGAGCTGACGTGGGACACGGCAACCGCCGCCAATGGCGCCCACGTGGTGACCGCCGTCGCGAAAGATGCCGCAGGGAACGCCACCACGGCCGTGCCCGTCGCCGTAATCGTCGCGAACGTACTGTAAGCGGGCAGGTCCAAGTCGCACCGTAGCGCAAGGGCTTTCGGCCCTTGCCACGGCATACGAGCAAGCCCACACGCCTGAGTCGGATTCCCCCAGCCCTGAGATGTTCCTCGCAGGAGCCGCATGCTTCTTTGGTGCGCTCGAGCTTTCGATTTTTATCGTTCAAAATAAAAATATCTATATAGTCATGTTTAATGTTTTTACAATCAAAATGCTGGGCGGCCTCGATCTGTCTGGGTCTCCTGCTGGTTCCAGGCACATCGTCAGCGACACCGCAGTTTGCGCGCGTGTACCGCGTCGATTGCAGCTACTGCCATTCCTCGCCGCCGCGCCTGAATGAACGCGGCCTGGCGTTCGCGGCGGCCGGTTATCGGTTCCCGGAAACCGAGGGCAGCAGGTCCGGCACATTCCCTCTGGCGATCTGGAACACGCTGGACCTTGAATCCCGGCACTCCGCCAATCTGACAAAGGGATTCGCCAGCCGTGTCGAGCTCATCTCGGCCGGCCCCGTCGGCGGCACGAAGGCCTCGTACTTTGCCGAGTGGAGGTTGCTCAGTCAGAGCCTGGGCGCCAACGGCAATCTGGTCAACCGATCCGGGCGGTTCGAGGATCTGTTCGTGAAGGCGCCATTCGGGCCCCGAAGTTCGCTGGCCGTCACGACCGGCCAGTTTCGCACGCTGACGCAGGTCGACGTGTCGCTGCGGCTGAGCCTGTCGGAACCACTCGTGTTCTCGACCAGCCTGCCGTCGCCCGACCGCGCCTCGACCAACCGCCTCACGGCGCTGCGCGCCTTTTCCGCTTCGGGCCGTCAGCCCGCGATACGGCTCGAGTATCAAGTGCGCGCCGACGAAGAACCGGCCGATGGGTGGTTTGCGGCCGCGACGCTGCCGCTGACAGGGGAGCTGACCATTCCGTTCACCGACGCCTCGAGCTTTGAGTTCGAGGCCCGGCCGAAGGGCGTGTTCCTTGAGTCCTACCGCCGTTGGGGACTGACCTCGGTCGGGGGGCACGCCTTCATTGGCGACGAGCGCCGTCTCGCCACCTTCGTCGTGACTCACGACGTCAAGCGCCGCCTGGCGCTGCTTGGAGGGATCGGACTCTTTCACGCGGCCGGAGCGACCGACACTCGATTCAGCCTCGGGAGCGAAGTGACTCTGTTGCGTTACGTCGTGGCCGGTATCCGCGTCGATCACCGGACGGAGCAGCGTCTCGACCCGATCGTGCTCCTGTACGGGAATGGCCACTTGCCGTTCGGTCCGGCAGCGTTCCGTCAGGCGCTGCGCGTGCAAATCGAACAGCGAGTGCAGGAGCGCAATCACGTGACGACGGTGGCGCTGAGCCACGTGTTCTGAGCGGCGCGCCCCTACCGCGAGCGGAGCGAGCCCTTCGACTCGCGTAATCCGTGTGCTCGCTCAGGGCAGGCCGGCCCCTACCGCGTGAGCGAAGAGTGCGCGGCCCCTCCCGGCCATTTGCAGTAACATGCACGCTCGGATGCGGCCGCAGGGGCCGGTGCGATTGGAGAAACAGCCATGTACCGTCGCGATTTTCTGAAACAGGGAGCTGCCGCCGTCGCCGTGTCGAGCCTTCCCGCGTACGCGGGCCAGCTGATGGACGTGCGGAAGCGGGTCGGCCTCATCGGCACCGGCTGGTATGGCAAGGCCGACCTCCTCCGGCTGATTCAGGTGGCGCCGGTCGAGGTCGTCTCGCTCTGCGACGTCGACAGCCGGATGCTCTCCGAGGCGGCTCAAATGGTCGCGTCCCGCCAGGCGTCGAAGAAGACGCCGCAGACCTACAGCGACTATCGGGAGATGCTTCGTCAGAAGGACCTGGACCTCGTGCTCATCGGCACGCCGGATCACTGGCACGCGCTGCCGATGATCGAGGCCGTCAAGTCGGGCCTCGACGTCTGGGTCCAGAAGCCGATCAGCGTGGACGTCGTCGAAGGCCAGGCCATGCTCGCCGCGGCGCGCAAGTACAAGCGCGTCGTGCAGGTCGGCATGCAGCGCCGCAGCACGCCGCACCTGGTCAACGCGCGGGACCGCGTGATTCGCGAGGGCAAGCTCGGCACCATCGCGCTCGTGGAAATCTACTGCTACTACCAGATGCGCGCGACCGCGAATCCTCCCGACGCGGCGCCGCCCGCCAACCTCGATTACGAGATGTGGACGGGCCCCGCGCCGATGCGGCCGTACAACTCGCTCGTCCACCCGCGCAGCTGGCGCGCCTTCATGGAGTACGGCAACGGCATCGTCGGCGACATGTGCGTCCACATGCTCGACATGGTGCGGTGGATGATGGACCTCGGCATGCCGGCGCGCATCAGCTCGACCGGCGGCATCCTGGTGGACAAGAAGAGCAAGGCGAACATCAGCGACACGCAGAGCGCCACGTTCGATTTCCCGAACGTCAAGGTGGTGTGGACGCATCGCTCCTGGGGCGACCCTCCCGATCCGAAATATCCGTGGGCGGCGACCTTCTACGGCGACAAGGGCACGCTCAAGGCCGGCGTGATGGGATGCGACTTCATTCCGTCCGGCAAGGACGGCACGCCGCTTCGTGAAGACGTGACCTACGAGCTCGAGCAGTTCCCCGAGGACAAGACGGAGAAGGATCTGGAGCGGCACGTCGCGCCGGCCATCCGCGCGCACATGAAGGACTTCCTCACCTGCATCGAGTCCCGCGCCAAGCCGGTGGCGGACATCGAGCAGGGCTACATCTCGGCGACCTCCTGCATCCTCGCCAACCTGTCGGCGCAGCTCGGACGCTCGCTCGAGTGGGATCACGCGGCGGGCCAGGTGGTCCGGGATCCCGAAGCCAACAAACTGCTCCGGCGGCCGTACCGCTCGCCGTGGGTGCACCCGGAGCCGGCGAAAGTCTGAGAAGACTTCGAACGTTAGAACTTTAGAACTTTAGAACTTTCTATGGCCACTGCATTTTCCAATCTGATCGACGGCAAGCCGGTTGACTCTGCCGATCGGCTCCCGGACATCAACCCCTCGAACGTCGAGGACGTCGTCGGCGACTTCGCGCGCGCCTCGGCGGCCGACGCCGAGCTGGCGATCGCCTCGGCGAGGGCCGCGTTCCAGAAATGGTCGCGGACGACGCCGCAGGAGCGCTTCGACGTCCTCGATCGCGCGGGGACCGAGATCCTCGCGCGCAAGGAGGAGCTCGGACGGCTGCTGTCGCGCGAGCAGGGGAAGCCGCTGGCCGACGGGATCGGCGAGGCCGGGCGCGCCGGCTACATCTTCAAGTTCTTCGCGGGTGAAGCGCTGCGGATGGCCGGGGAGAAGCTCGACTCGGTCCGCCCGGGCGTGGAGATCGAGATCACGCGCGAGCCGGTCGGCGTCGTCGTGGCGATCACGCCGTGGAACTTCCCGCTGGCGATCCCCGCCTGGAAGATCGCGCCGGCGCTGGCGTTCGGCAATTGCGTGGTGTTCAAGCCGGCGGAGCTCGCGCCGGCGTCGCCGTGGGCGCTCGTCGACATCGTGCAGCGCGCCGGGCTGCCGCCGGGTGCGCTCAATCTGGTGAACGGACCCGGCTCGAAGCTCGGGGGTGTGCTCACGTCATCTGAAGACGTCGACGCCATCAGCTTCACCGGCTCGCAGGAGATCGGCGCGTCGATCGCCGCGACCGCCGTGCGGACCGGCGCCCGCCTCCAGCTGGAGATGGGGGGAAAGAACCCGCTGATCGTGCTCGACGACGCGGATCTGGCGACGGCGGTGTCGGTCGCCGTCAACGGCGCGTTCTTCCAGACGGGCCAGCGCTGCACGGCCTCGAGCCGCATCATCGTGACCGAAGGGATCCACGACCGGTTCGTGGACGCGATGGTCGAGCGGATGAAGAAGCTCGTCGTTGACGACGCGCTGAAGGCAGGGACCGAGATGGGACCCGTCGTGGACAAGCGGCAGCTGGACAAGAATCTCGAGTACGTCCAGATCGGCCAACGCGAAGGGGCGCGGCTCATGTACGGCGGCGAGCGGCTCACGCGCAGCACCGACGGCTTCTACATGGCCCCGGCGATCTTCACGGACAGCGCGCCGGAGATGCGAATCAACCGCGAGGAGATCTTCGGGCCCGTCGCGTCCGTCATTCGCGTGAAGAGCTACGACGAGGCGCTGAAGGTCGCCAACGACACCCCGTTCGGGCTCTCCTCCGGCATCGTGACGTCGTCCTTGAAGCACGCCAGTCATTTCAAGCGCAACACCCAGAGCGGCCTGGTGATGGTCAACCTGCCGACGGCCGGGCTCGACTATCACGTGCCGTTCGGCGGCCGGAAGAAATCCAGCTACGGACCGCGCGAGCAGGGCACCTACGCCCGCGAGTTCTACACGATCGTCAAGACGGCTTACGTGGCGCCTTAGCCGGGCCGCTCGCGGGACGCGGCGCCGTAACGGCTTTGTCGAAGCGGGCGCCCAGTTCCGCGAACGCCGGTGTGGGTCCGGTCCAGCGGAGCTCGTCGATCGACGCGAACAGCGGGAGATCGGCGCGAAGCCTGGCCAGGTCGCGAAACAACCACACCAGATCGCGATCGCGCTTCAAGGTCGCCGCCAGCGCGGCCGAGTTGGCGGCATTCACGTGCCAGTCCTTCGCATCGGGAGGAATCGCCTCCAGGTGGACAAAGCGTGCCAGGACGGCGGCCGCCGACTTCGCGCCCCAACCGCGCAGCCCCGGGTAGCCATCGGCGGCGTCGCCGACGAGCGCGAGGTAATCGGGAATCGATTCCGGCTTCACGCCGAAGGCCGCGACCACGCCGGCCTCGTCGCGGACGACGTTCGTGCGCCGGTTCAGCTGCACGACGCGCGTGCCCCGGACCGACTGCGCGAGGTCTTTGTCGGGCGTGCAGATGATCACGCGGTCCACGCGCGGATCCTGGGCCGCCGCGGCGGCCGCGGAGGCCAGCGCGTCGTCCGCCTCGAACTCCACCATCGGCCAGACGACAACCCCCATCGCGGCGAGCGCCTGTTCGAGGAGCGGGAACTGGGACAAGAGATCCGGGTCGATGCCCGCGCCCGTCTTGTAGCCCGGCCACAGCGCGTTGCGGAACGATTCGATGACATGGTCGGTCGCTACGCCGATGTGCGTGGCGCCGCCGCGATTGATCATGCCGAGCACCGAGGCGAGGACGCCGCGCACCGCACCCACTTCCGTGCCGTCAGCCTCTTTCGCCGACGGCACCGCGTAGTAGTAGCGAAAGAGCTCGTAGGTGCCGTCGACGAGGTGAACGTCCAATCGGGATCCTAATCCGGGATCTCGGGACTCAGTCGCGATCCTTCCTGATCTGATGCCGGTTCTCAAAACCCATTGGCATCCGATTGATCGGATCTCGACGGGATTCGATCAGGATCAGTGATTAGGGATTGGGATCCAGGCCTGGTACTTCGCCACAAGGCCGCGCAACGCTTCGGCGGTCTCCGCGTCGACGTCCGTGAGCGGCGGACGCACCGGTCCGCCGGCCAGCCCCATCATGTCCATCATCGCCTTCATCACGCTGACCTCGTAGCCGCGCCGCCGCCCGCGAAGGGCATAGAGCGGCACGATCAGGTCCGACATGATCGCGCGCAACCGGGGGTCCCCCGCCGACGCGTAGTCGTGCAGGGCGAGCGCCAGGCGGGGCGACACGTTCGAGACGCTGGACGTGTACGCGCGGAGGCCTGCCGCATAGTAGGCCGGCACCATGTCGTCCCCTGCCCCGCCGATCCAATGGAGGCGATCGCCGACGCGGTTCATCAGGATCTGCAGCCGCCGTATGTCTCCCTGTCCGTCTTTCCACGCGATCAGCGTCTCGATCCCGGCCAGCCGCTCGACCAGGGCCGCGCCGGGATGGAACCAGTCGCGGCTGTAGATGAGCATCCCGAGCGGCGTGGCGGCGGCGATCGTGCGGTAGTACGCCAGCAGCCCTTCGTCGTCCGCCTGCGGGTAGTACCGGCGGGAACGCGAGGATGCCGTCGGCGCCGGCGCGCGCGGCGTCGGCCGCGAGCTGACGTCCGATCGCCGTGTTGAAGCCGACGCCCGCGATGACCGGCACGGCGCCCGCGCTCTCCTCCACCACCGCGCGGATGACGGCCAGGTGTTCGGCCGGCGCGAGCGAATAGAGCTCCCCGGTGCCGCCGGCCGCCACGATGGCGGCGGGCTTGTCGTGCAGCAGCGCTCTCACATTGGCGCGCAGCGCGTCGAGATCGACGGCCAGATGCCCGTCAAACGGCGTAATCGGGAACGCGAGCGGTCCCCTCAACCTCGATCGCAGCTCGCCCGGCAACATCACCATGTCGGCACCATCCTCGCGCAGATTGTATTCACCCCGCGCCGCGCCGATATAGTATCGTGCCCGCGCCAGGGGAGATTCGATGCCCGATCAGTCCGCGACCCGTCACCAGCTCGTCATGGCGCGCGTCACGCGCCGGCTGATCCCGTTTGCGTTCCTCTGCTACGTCATCGCCTACATCGACCGCGTGAACATCGGCTTCGCCAAGGAGGCCCTGCAGCGCGACCTGGGTCTGACCAACACGCAGTTCGGGTTCGGGGCCGGCCTGTTCTTCCTCGGCTACTGCGCTCTTCGAGATTCCGAGCAACCTGATCCTCGAGCGCGTCGGCGCGCGGCGCTGGATCGCGCGGATCATGATCGGCTGGGGGCTCGCCTCCATGGGCACGATGTTCGTGACCGGGGAGTCGACATTCTACGCCGCGCGGATCGTGCTGGGCATCGCGGAAGCCGGCTTCTTCCCGGGCATGGTGCTGTATTTCACCTACTGGGTTCCGGCCTCCGACCGCGCGCGCGTCGGCGCCCTGTTCATGATGGCGGCCCCGGTCGCGATCATCGTCGGCGCGCCGGTCTCCGAGGCGCTGCTGAAGCTCGACGGCTCGGCTCGGACTGCACGGATGGCAGTGGCTGTTCCTCCTCGAGGGGTTGCCGGCGGTCGTGCTCGGCGTCCTCGCCCTGAAGGTGCTGACCGATCGGCCGGAGCAGGCGACGTGGCTGCCGCCGGCGGACCGGGAGTGGCTGGTCGGCGACGATGGCCGAGGAACACGCGCGGCGCAGCGCCAGCGGGCATGCGTCGCTGCTGCGCGCGCTCGCCAGCGGACGCGTGTGGGTGCTGTGCGCCGTGTACTTCCTGAACACGACCGTGACCTACGGCATCTTCCTGTGGCTGCCCGCGATGCTGCGCGAAGCGTCCGGATCGAGCGGCTTCGTCGTCAGCGGGTTGACGATGATCCCGTTCATCGCGGCGCTGGGCGCGATGGTGCTGATCGGCAGGCACTCCGATCGCACCGGCGAGCGAAAGTTTCACGTGGCCGCGTGCGCCGGGACGGCCGCGGTCGGTCTGCTCCTCGCCGCGTGGTCCGGGAACAACATCTGGCTGCTCGTCCTGAGCTTGACGCTGTCGCAGATGGGACAGCGTTCGGTGATCAGCGTCTTCTGGGCCATCCCGCCGATCTTCCTCGGGGGCACCGGCGCCGCCGCCGGCATCGCGCTGATCAACTCGCTGGGGAATCTCGGCGGATGGGCGGGTCCTTCGGTGATCGGATGGCTGCGCGACGTCACCGGCGGCTACACGGGCGGTCTGCTGGTGCTCGCCGCCGTGCTCGTTGCGGAGGCGCTCGTGGTCATCAGTCTGCGGCTGCCGGCGCACAAACCCGCCGTCGTCAACGTGCCCGCTCGCTGACTGTCGTTCGTGAACTTTAGAACTTTAGAACTTTAGAACTTTGGTCTGCTCTATAGCCCCTGAACGGCTTCCCAGATCGCCGGCTCGACCGGAATGCCTTCCTGGAGATTCCTGATCCGTGTCGCGAGCGTCCGCTCACCTGGATACCGGACACGTTCCCCGCTGCTCGACGGACGATGAAGATCCTCGATGATGCGGTCGGCGATCGCCTCGGTCGCGCCGGGCGCGGAGAACGCCGACGGGTCGTAGGCGATGAACATCTGGGAGAGGCCCGTTTCCTCCTCGGGGTCGGTTGGAATCTCGTGGGTCGCGCGCCCGCCCGACAGGATTGCCGCGACCATGTCGAGCAACAGCGCGAGGCCGGAACCTTTCCAGAAGCCGGCCGGGAGCAGCCGCCGCGACGCCTCGATGGCGGCGGGATCCCGCGTGAGCCGGCCCTCGGCGTCGTAGCCGCCGTCGACCGGGAGCTGCTCGTGCCGCATGCGATAGGAGCCGAGCGCGCCGACGGAAAACTGCGACAGCGCCATGTCGAGTACAACGTGCCCGCCGCGTCGCGGGACGGCCATGACGAGCGGGTTGTTGCCAATCCGCGGATCGCTCGCGCCCCAGGGAGGCACGTTGGGGAGCGTGTTGGTCCAGCAGATCCCGATGACGCCCTCCTCCGCGGCCTGCCAGCCGTAGCTGCCGCCGCGCATCCAGTGATTGGTGTTCGACAGCGCGACCGAGCCGGCGCCGTGCTCGCGCGCGATCGCAATGGCGCGCGCCATCGACGCGTGGGCGTTCAGGTTGCCGGGGCCCCGCCGGCCGTCCCATCGCTCGAGCCCCCCGATTGCGGCCACGCGCTCCGGCCGCGCGCGGACATCGACGATGCCGCGCTCGATGGTCCTGATGAAGCGAGGGAAGCGGTTGAGGCCGTGGGACGCGACGCCGTCGCGGCTGGCGTCGGCGAACAGCTGCGCGCACAGTCCAGCTCGGTCCGGCTCGAGGCCCGCCCGAGCCAGCACTCGCAGGAAGACGCCGTATAGCTCCGCGTAAGGCACGCGCATGAAGCGATCACGATACACGAGCGGGGGTCAGGCCAGGCATGCCCGGCTTTTGACATCACCAATCGGCTTTTGCCATAGTCGCAAAAAACAATGAGATCCTTGATGCGTTGCTTCGACGTCTTTCCGTGTAATCCGTGTGATCCGCGGCTTTGCGCCCTGGTATTGACGGTCGGCCTGCTCCTGGGGGGGCCTGTGGCGCACGCCCAGGCGCCGTCGCAGAAGCCGCTCGACATTTATTTCATCGACGTCGAAGGCGGGCAGGCGACGCTGCTCGTGGCGCCGTCGGGCGAGTCCATGCTGATCGACACCGGCTTCCCGGGCAACGAGGGACGCGACCTCGCCCGCATCGAAGCGGCCGCGAAACAAGCCGGGGTCTCGCGGATCGACTACCTCGTCATCACGCACTATCACACCGACCACGTGGGGAATGTGCCGGCGCTCGCGCCGCGCATTCCCATCCGGACGTTCGTCGATCACGGCCCTACGGTCGAAACGGCCAACACCCGGCTCTACGATACGTACGTCGAGGCGCGAAAGAGCGGCAAGCACCTGCAGGTCAAGGCCGGGGACAAGATTCCGATCGCCGGGCTCGACGTGACCGTGGTTGCGGCCGGCGGCCAGGCGCTTGGGACGCCGCTCGCCGGCGCCGGCGCCGCCAACCCTCTCTGCGCGGCACACAAGCCGAAGGACGCGGACCCTTCGGAAAACGCGCAATCGGTCGGGACCGTGATCGCCTTCGGGCGTTTCCGGATGCTCGACCTCGGCGATCTCACCTGGAACAAGGAGCACGATCTGGTGTGCCCTGCCAATCGGATCGGGCCGATCGATCTCTACCTGACGACGCACCACGGCTCCGATCAGTCGGGACCCGCGGTCCTCGTGCAGGCCGTGGCGCCCAGGGTCGCGATCATGAACAATGGGGCCAAGAAAGGGGGCTCCCCCTCCGCATGGCAGATCGTGCGCGACTCGCCCGGCCTCGAGGATTTCTGGCAGCTTCACTACGCGCTGGCCGGCGGGCGCGATTCCAACACTGCCGACGAGCGCATCGCCAACGTCGACGAGACCACCGCGCACGCGATCAAAGTGTCGGCACAGCGTGACGGCAGCTTCACCGTCGCGAATACGAGGAACGGCGTGACGAAAACATACAAGGCCCGGCAGTGACGGCAGACACGATCGCGGGCGTCTACGCGGTGCCTCCCCTGCCGCGCAAGCGCGACGCGCGGCGCAGCCTCGACTTCGACGCTGCCGAATGCGTGGCGCGCCACATCGCGGCCGGCGGCATCACGCGCTATCTCTACGGCGGTAACGCCTTCCTCTACCACATCACGCTCGACGAGTACGAGGCGCTCCTCGGCTGGCTGTCCGGGTTCGCGCCGCCGCGCTGGCCGGTTCCCAGCGTGGGGCCCTCATTCGGCCGTGCGATCGATCAGGCGCGCCTCCTCAAGCGGCACTCGTTCCCCTGCGCGATGGTGCTGCCGTGCGGCGATCCGCGCGACGCGGAGGGCATGGAAGCAGGCCTGCGGGAGATCGCGGACGCCGCGGGCATCCCGCTGATCCTCTATCTCAAGTCGGAGGACGGCTTCGGCTCCGCCAGAGAGCCTGGCCTCGATGCGATCGGCCGGCTGGTGGACGACGGCGTGGCCATCGCCATCAAGTACGCGATCGTTCGCGACGATCCGCACCAGGACGCGTACCTCGACGGGCTGCTGCGCCACGTCCATCGAACACGGATCATCAGCGGCATGGGCGAGCGGCCGGCCGTCGTCCACCTGCGGGATTTCGGGCTGGCCGGCCTGACGACAGGCTCCGGTTGCATCGCGCCCGGGCTCTGCAGCGGGTTGTTCGCGGCGTGCGGAGAGCGGAACTGGACGCAGGCGGACGCGCTGCGCGCCCACTTCATGCCGCTCGAGGATTTCCGCGATGCCTGGGGCCCTGCGCGCGTGCTGCACCACGCGAGCGAGCTGGCCGGCATCGCGCCCTCGGGTCCAATCCCGCCGTATGTGTCTCCGCTGGCGGCGCGGGAGCTCGACGAGCTCGCGCCGATCGCGCGCGCGTTGCGGGAGCACGACGCGTGAGCCGGCCGCGACTTCAGCCGTCCGACCTGCGCAGCCACCGGTGGTTCGGGCGCGACGACATGCGCTCCTTCGGTCACCGATCCCGCGCGAAGCAGGCCGGGTTCAGCGCCGAAGACCTCAGCGGCAAACCGGTCATCGCCATCCTGAACACGTGGAGCGACGCCAATCCGTGCCACACGCACTTCCGCGTCCGCGCCGAAGAGGTCAAACGCGGGATCTGGCAGGCGGGCGGGTTCCCGATGGAAATCCCCGTCATGACGCTCGGCGAGACGTTCATGAAGCCGAGCACGCTGCTCTATCGCAACCTGCTGGCGATGGAAGCCGAAGAGGCGCTGCGCTCGTATCCCGCCGACGGCGTCGTGCTGATGGGCGGCTGCGACAAGACCGTGCCGGCGCTGGTGATGGGCGCGACGAGCGCCAACCTGCCGGCGCTCTTTTTCCCCGCGGGGCCGATGCTGCGCGGCAACTGGCGCGGCCAGATCCTCGGCTCGGGGAGCGACCTCTGGAAATACTGGACCGAGCGCCGCGCCGGCAACCTCGACGAATGCTCGTGGCGGGAGATGGAAGACGGCATCGCGCGCTCGTACGGGACGTGCATGACGATGGGCACGGCATCGACGATGGCGGCGGCCGTCGATGCGCTCGGCCTGACGCTGCCGGGCGCGTCGTCTATTCCTGCCGCGGACTCCGCGCACTCGCGGCTCGCGACAGCCAGCGGACGCCGGATCGTCGAGATGGTGTGGGAGGACCTCAAGCCGCGCGACATCCTCACGACCGAGGCGTTCGAGAACGCCGTCACCGCCGCGATGGCGCTCGGCGGATCCACCAACGCGATCATTCATTTGATCGCGCTGGCCGGACGGGCCGGCGCCGAGCTCGACCTCGATCGGTTCGATGCGCTGTCGCGCCGGACGCCGTTCCTGGCGAACATCCGGCCGTCGGGCCAGTTCCTGATGGAGGACTTCTACTACGCCGGAGGGCTGCGCGGCCTGCTCAATCGGCTGCGCGACCGCCTGCACGTCGACTGCATGACCGTCAACGGCCGGACGCTCGGCCAGAACCTGGACGACGCGCCGGTGTCCAACGACGAGGTCATCGCCCCGCGCGAGCGGCCGATCGGTCCCGAAGGGGGCGTGGCGGTCCTGCGCGGCAACCTGGCGCCCGACGGCGCGGTCATCAAGCACACGGCCGCGGATCGGCGGCTGCTGCAGCACGCGGGACCGGCCGTGGTGTTTCGGGATTACAACGACCTCGCGGCACGGATTGACGATCCGTCGCTCCCGGTGACGGCCGATTCGGTGCTCGTGCTGCAGAACGCCGGACCGCTCGGCGGCCCCGGCATGCCGGAGTGGGGCATGCTGCCGATTCCGAAGAAGCTGCTCGCGGAAGGGGTCCGGGACATGGTCCGCGTGTCGGACGCGCGGATGAGCGGGACGAGCTACGGCGCGTGCGTCCTGCACGTCGCGCCGGAATCGTTCGCCGGGGGCCCGCTGGCGCTCGTCCGGGATGGCGACATCATCGAGCTGGACGTTCCCGGGCGCCGCCTGACGCTGCGGGTCGCCGACGACGAGCTGGCGCGGCGGCGGGCCGAGTGGACGCCGCGCGAGATCCAGTATCCGCGCGGCTTCGGCCGCATGTATGCGCAGCACGTCACGCAGGCCGACCGCGGGTGCGACTTCGATTTCCTGGAGGGCACCGCGCCGATCGGCGAGCCGGAGATCCACTGACCCGCGTCGAGCGCCAGTCAGTCCTCAGGCCAACAGGAGCAGCCGGAGTACAAGGCTCGGAAGGACTACGTCAGGCTGCTGTCGCAACCTGCCGTAGTGTCCGGCTTCAGCCGACCGCAGGCCGGTCTGCGACAGCCGCGTCTGCTTTCTCAGCTGCTCGCGGGGCTTCACCCCCGTTCTCCGTTTCTCGCTCGGTCGACTTCACGCCTCGCTCCGGCCGCAGGCGCTGCTGACCCGTGTCGATCAGTGCCTGGCGATCACCGAGCAGCCGGAGGATCTGCTGCCGGATCGTCATCGCCGCGAGGGCGCCGAAGAGCACCGTCGACCAGATCAACGCCGCCACGCGGTACGAGCGGATCCTGATCGGGTCCGGCAGAAGCCGGCGGTTCAGGTTAATCAACAGCCCCGAATACAGGCACATCATCGTGCCGCCGACCGACGCCGAGATGACGAGCAGCACCAGAGGTTGATCCATCCCCACGAGCAGGATCGCGCAGCCGGTCGCGACCAGGCCCCAGACCAGCCGGAAGTACAACCGGCTCTCCGACACCCCTGACGAGCGGAAGTAGGTCGTCTTCAGCACGTCGGCGGCGAGGCGGCTGGTGTAGTCGGTGATCCCCATCGAGGACGCGAACAGCGAGAACGCGCCCACCCCCCAGAAGAACAGGCCGAACCAGGTCCCGACGATGGCCTGCAGCCGCTGCCCTTCGATGCGCAGGAACGCGGCGCTGTTCGGCAGGCCGGGCATGCCGTACAGCGTGGAGTGCGCGATCATCGAGGTCAGGCAGATGGTGGCGATGCTGACGAGGGTGAACGTCAGGAGCTGCTCGGTGTTGGCGAACCACCACCAGCGGCGCCATCGCGCCATGTTGGCCGGGGTCGTCTCGAAGATGTAGCCCGAGACGGCGGTCCCCGCGGCTTCTTCGACGCCGGTCAACGGGCTCACCAGCCGCGGCACGTACGCGCCCATGCCGAACCCCTTGTCGCGGATCCAGTTGCTCTGACAGAGATTCTGCCCGCCGCCGGCGCCGGCAAACGCGATCGCGCCGAAGAGCAGCGCGAAGCCGAGCTCCAATGGCATGCCCTCGACGCCCGAGAGGCCGGCCGGGAGCGCGCGCCAGCTGTCCGCCTTCACCGCGAACACCAGCGCGAGAAGGGCGAACGTCGCCACCGCGCCGACCTTGACGAAGATCAACCGCTCCAGCGCGACGTAGACGACCGGTGCGAGCGTCAGCGACGCGCCGATCACGAGCAGGAGGCCGATCGCGATGAACCGCGGCTCGCCGCCGCCGAACAGAAAGGTGGTGAGGGTCGCCGAGCTCAGCGCCCAGCCCGGCCACAGGTTGGCGAAGTAGACCATGACGGCGAACACCAGCCCCCAGTGCCGCCACGACCGGCTGAATCCGGTCAGCACCGTCTCCCCGGTGGCAAGGGTGTAGCGCTCGATCTCCATGTTGAGGAAGAACTGCGTCACGATCCCGAGCACCGCGCCCCACAGAAAGACCAGGCCGGCCTGCGAGGCGATGTACGGCCACAGGATGAATTCGCCCGACGAGATGCCGACGCCGGCGGCGACGACGCCGGGACCGACGATCCGCCAGAGATCGCGCGGCGGATCCGGCAGGTCGCGAATCACCGGGGCCGGCAGATCGAGTCCGCCGGGCGCGTGGCGGGTCAGGATGGTGCTCCACTGTCCGCAGCGCATGTGAAACACTTCCCGCAGCTCGCGGCTGACGGGACTGTCGTCGGCGTTGACCGGCATGACGTCGCGCATGTAGGCCCACCAGCGCCGGCACTCGCCGGTCGAGGCGATCGCCGCCCATCGCTCTTCGCTGTCGATCTCGACATACGCGAAGAGATCGCGCGTGTCCGAGTCCAGGAAGATCGAATACGTCCGCACACCGTGCTCGATCAACGTCTCCTCCAGCTCCCGCCAGATCGGCCGGTGCCGCCGCTCGTACTCCTCCTCGTGCCCGGAGTTGACCGCCATGCGGAATGCCTTACGGATAGTGGACACGGTTGACCTTTCCCAACACGGATGACACGGATAACACGGATCACGCGGATGAGGCACGCCGTCCACCGCGCGTTCGTGAGCGGTGGTCTACAAAACAAAACAGATGCTATGAGGCCGATCAGAGCGGCGGTTGAAAATGAAGGCGGGCCGCCGCAGTAAGCTCCTGCAGACGTGCTTCACGGCACAACGCAGGAGGAGCTTATGACTGAGACGACCCGTACAGACGGATTCTAGCGCACCGGCGGCCAAGCTGTATGTGGCGTTCGAGCTCGGGAGTACGAAGTGGGTGCTGGCGTCGACGGTGGGGCGGGGACAACGCCCGCGCCTGCACCAGGTCCGGGCGGGCGACTTGGCGGCGGTGGAGAAAGAGTTGCGGACCGCGAAGGCGCGATTCGGGCTGACCCTGGACGCGGCGGTAGCGAGTTGTTACGAAGCGGGCCGAGACGGATTCTGGCTGCATCGGTGGCTGCAGCAGCAGGGCGTGGCGAGCGTGGTGGTTGACTCGTCGAGCATTGAAGTGAATCGGCGGGCGCGGCGCGCCAAAACGGATCGGCTCGACGCGATCAAGTTGCTGGATCAGCTGATCCGGGCCGCCGCCGGTGAGGCGCGGGTCTGGAGCGTGGTACAGGTGCCGAGCCCGGAGGCCGAAGCGGCGCGGCAGTTGACCCGGGAAATCACCACGGTGCGTGTCGACCGGACGCGGGTGCGGAGTCGGATCCCGGGCCTGCTGGCGACGCAAGGGATTCGGTGCGAGCTGACGCGGCGTTTTCCCGAGCGCCTCGGCGCCCTGCAGACGGGGGACGGGCAACCGTTGGCCGTGGCGTGGCGGGACCGCCTGACGCGGGAGTGGGCGCACCTGCAGGCGATTGAGGCGCGGCTGCTGACGTTGCGCACGGCGCGTCGGGCGGGGATCCTCGCGGGCGCCGACCGGGTCGCGCAGGTGGCGCAGCAGCTCTGTCGATTGCGGGGCGTCGCCGAGACGAGTGCCGCGGTCTACAGTGCGGAATTGTTCGGCACGCGGACCTTCGCGAATGGCCGGCAGCTCGGCGCGCTGACCGGCTTGGTGCCAGTCCCGTATCGGAGTGATCAACGCATCCAGGACCAAGGGATCAGCAAAGCGGGCCGCGCCGAGTTGCGACGCGTGAGCATCCAAGTGGCGTGGTGTTGGCTGCGCTGGCAACCGGACAGCGCGCTGGCGGCCTGGTTCCGGCAGCGCTTCGGAGCCGCCGGCAGTCGGAGTCGACGGATTGGGATTGTGGCGGTGGCGCGCAGACTGGTCATTGCGCTCTGGCGCTTCGTGGACCACGGCGAGGTGCCCGCGGGCGCGCAGTTGAAGCCGACGATGTAGGCGCGCGCTTCGGGGCACCCGTCCACACTGGTGCGCGCCGCTCGCTTGTGCTCCGGGCTCCTTCGGGAGCCGTCTAACAGATGGAGCGGCGCGCCCTTCGGTCCAGCGCATGCGTGCAGCGGGTGCGTGACCTCGAGTCACCACGGATAGAAGGTGGTCGGGCCAAGCCTGACTTCCACGGACCGGCCAGTGTGAGGCGTGTGTGGGTGTACGTTCGAACCAATCGGTGATGCCGGCGCCGCCTCCGCGGGCTCCCTGGTTGTGAGGAGCCCGCTCCGGCGGAGGCTCGCCCGAATGTTGAAAAATCAGCAGGGGCTTGACAACCGACGGCCTCATAGAAGGAGCACGGGAGGCATCAAATCGGGTACCTCGACGAATCACGTCGGGCTGGTGTCGCGCCGGCCCGCCCGATGCTCCGGGCCGGCGCTACGGTCGAGGAGCGTACCCGAATCACAAGCGCATGGAATCAGAGAGATGCGCTTGTGATAGGGTACGCTCCTCGACCGAGCCGCGCAAGCGCGGCGACACCAGCCTGAAGCGCGACTCCGATCCGTGTTCATCCGTGCAATCCGTACGAATCCGTGGCCCGTCGTGGGCTCCCGCGGCTCACGAGACCATGTAGCCCCGCGCCAGTGTCTCGAACGCCGCCACCTGGCTTCGCTGCCACGCGTCATCCCGTCCGAGCTCGCGCGCCAGCAGCGCCCCGACGGCGGGCGCCATGCGGATCGCGGCGGCCGCGTTCAGGAACAGCGCGCGGCATCGGCGTGCGAGCACGTCCTCGACCGTGCGCGCCATCTCCTCGCGCGCGGCCCACACGACCTGCGCGCCCGTGCACGGCACGGCCGCGTCGAGCGGCTCGGCGAGACGCGGCTCCGTCCGCTCGAGCTCACGGATCGCCGCGGCGTCCGATCCGTACACGCTGAGCGGCCCGAAACTGTCCGCGTGCGGATGAAACCCGTGGATCTTCAGGTCCGCGGTCACGCACGGCTTCTCCGGCAGCCGCCCGAACTCGGCGGCCTGGTCCACGGTGTCCTCCGCCATGTGCCGGTAGGTCGTCCACTTGCCGCCGACCGTCGTCAGCAGTCCCGACGGATCGATGTGAATCGTGTGATCGCGCGACAGCGCCGCCGTGATCCGGCTGTCGCCGCGGCGCACGAGCGGGCGGATGCCGGCAAAGACGCTCAGCACGTCGGCGCGCGTCGGCGCCTTGTGCAGGTACAGCGCGGCGGTCTCGAGGATGAACCCGATCTCGCTCTCGAGCGGCCGCGGCTCCAGGGACGGCTCCGTGATGGGCGTGTCGGTCGTGCCCACGACCGTGTGGCCGTGCCACGGGATGGCGAACATCACGCGCCCGTCCTTCGTGTGCGGCACCATGATGGCGCTCGTCCCCGGCAGGAAGGACCGATCGAACACGAGGTGAATGCCCTGGCTCGGCGCGATGATCGTGTCGGCCCCGGGATCGGCCAGCCGCCGCACGCCGTCGGCAAACGGTCCCGTGGCGTTGATCACCACCCGTGCGGCCGCTCGGATGTCGCGCCCCGATTCCAGGTCGCGGGCCACGACGCCGTCGACAGTGCCGTCGCCGCCCTTCGTCACGTCGGTGACCTGCGCGTAATTCAGCGGCGCCGCCCCGTGCTCGCTCGCCGTCTGCACCAGGTTGACGAGCAGCCGCGCGTCGTCGAACTGCCCGTCGTAGTAGACGACGCCGCCGCGCAGCCCGTCGGTCCTGATCGTCGGCAGCCGCTGCAGGGTCTCCTCGCGCGAGAGGATGGACGACTCGCCGAAGCCGTACTTGCCGGCGAGGAGGTTGTAGACCTTCAAGCCCAGGCCGTAGAACGGGGTTTCCCACCAGTCGTAGTTCGGGACGACGAACGGCAGATTGCCGACCAGGTGCGGCGCGTTCTGGCGCAGGATGCCGCGCTCCTTCAACGCCTCCATGACGAGCGAGATGTTTCCCTGCTCGAGGTAGCGCACGCCGCCGTGCACGAGCTTCGTGCTGCGGCTCGACGTGCCCTTGCCGAAGTCGCTTTGCTCCAGCAGCAGCACCGCGTAGCCGCGGGAGGCCGCGTCCACCGCCACGCCGGCGCCCGTCGCGCCGCCGCCGACGATGACGAAATCCCACGGGCCACGGTGGCGGTCGATGCGCGCCAGCGTGCTCTCTCTCGTCATCGGCTCAGGTCTGGTCATTTGTTGCGGCTCAGATCTCGTTACGGGGTCAGGTCATGAATCATGAACGCGCCTCGCTCATACTCGGCCTGTCTCGCCCTGTCGGCCCTCGCCTGCGTGCGGGCCCGGCGGATGGGGTCAGGTCTTGAATCCTGAACGCGCCTCGCTCGACGCCCCAGTGGGTGCCCGCGTTCAAGATTCAAGACCTGACCCCCCCGGCGCGGCTCACCCCGGCGCGGCTCACCGCGGCGCGGCCCAGCCTGGAAGCGACACGGTGGATCGATAGTTCGAGTCGTTGTAGTCGGGGTTGCGCGTCGGCGCGTACATGCGCGAGCCCGAGAATGGCCGGTCCTGCGTGTAGATCCACACGCGCGTCTGATCCCACAAAACGATCTCGTCACGCCGATCGCCGGTGAGATCTCGCACCGCGGCCGTCAGATCCGGATGCCCGTCGTCGGGGAACATCACGACCCTGCGCAGCTGGCCGTCGATCATGCCGCCGTCGCGCACGTGGCCCGACAACAGCCCGAATTCCTGACCGTCGCCGCGCCAGTTGACCGGCTCGAGATGGCTCGACCCGGGGATCATCTCCTGCTGCGCCAGGATGTTGGCGTCGGCGTCGAGGAGCGTGACGATGCCGGGATTGCGCCAGAAAGTGGCGATGAGAATCTGGAGGCCCGGAAGATCGGGGCGGTACTTCCCGACGCTCTGGGTCTGCGCGTGTCCGAGCCGCAGGTGCTTCACGAGCGTGCCATCCGCCTGGAAGACGAGAAACCCTTCGTCCGATCCATCGATGTAGGCGCGAAGCCCCGCCGAAGGACGGCCGGTGAAATTGCCGATCGACAGCGCGTCGGCGTGATCCTTGAGCGCGGCGTCGTGGCTCCAGCGGCGCGTGCCTTCGGCGTCCCAGAGCGAATAGCCGATCAGGAACTCCTGGCTGCCGTCGCCGTTCGTGTCGGCGGGATAGGGATAGTGACCCGTCTGCCCCAGGCCCTCCCAGAGCAGCTTCAGATCCTTGTCGAAGATCCAGAATCCGCGGTAGCGATCCTTGAGGAGGATCTCGCGCGGCGCGCCGCGGCCATGCAGATCGACGAAGAGCAGCGAGTCGCCGATGTTGAGGTCGTACGGCCGATCCGTGACGTCCGCGGCGACCTTCGGGAGCCACGCGCTGCGGATGAGGCGTCCCGTCCGGCCGTCGAGGACCTGGAGCTGGAAGTCCCGCGCCAGCACGACTTCCGCGCGGCCGTCGCCGTCGAGATCGTGAACCTGGAACGGCGTGTCGTTGGTGAGCAGCCCGTTCTTCGGGTTCGGCCGTCCCTGCTGCCACAACACGCGGCCGTCGAGGGCGACGGCCGTCAGGCAGCTGATGTGATCGAACGCGTCGCCACGGACCTTGGGCACGTTCTGCGCGAACAGCATCTCCGGCGCGCCGTCGCCGTCGAGGTCACCGAAGCGCACGTTGCGTCCGGCGCCGAAGCCCGGGGTGTCGAACTTCCGCCACACCTTTGGCTGTGGGTTCTCGGCCCGCAAACGGGCGAGATCGCGATCCCGGCGCTCCACGCGCTGGCGCAGATCTCCAGCTTCGGCCGTCGTGGCGGTTACTCGGAAGGACCGGAAACGCGCCGGTCTGTTCGCCGTGAGCCCGGCGATCCCTTCGGCCAGCTCGCGATCGCGCACGTCGATGAGCGGCCGGCCGTCCACCGAAGCGCGCAGCCGATCCCCCTCGACGGCCGCCTCGAGCCGATACCAAGTCTTCGTGTCATACGGGAACGGCGCGGCCGCCACCTCCCGCCAGGCCGCGACGCGGAACTGCTCGTCGAACGGCAGCCTCGCGGCCAGCCGCAACCGCGTGCCTCCCTCGAGCGCCAGCCGGTAGTAATGGCGTGACGTGCGGTAGCGCACGACCAGCCCCGCTTCCTTCTCCAACGAGAGGGGCTTGACCGACACTTCGACGCGGTAGTCGCGCCACTCCGGATCTCCGGTGACGAACAGCGGGATGACGCGCTCCGGTTCGAGGTTGACGGTGTGCTGCTCCAGGTACGGGACGTCGGCCTCGTCGCCCGCGGCCCACGAGTCGAGGTGCACGATCGGGTTGCGCCAGGGATACGTCGGCACTCCGCGATGCTCGAGGTAGTGGTACTCCTGGATGGCGCCGTTCAGCAGGCCGACCGGCGCCGAGAGCACCCCGGGCGGAAAGCGCGAGAAGTCGTCCGTGAACAGCTCGACGTCGCCGGTCGGCCGAGGGCTCTGCGCAGAACCCCACGACAGAAGCAATGTCGCAACGCCAAACAGGAATGTGACCTTCATGGATGGAGCCAGCGATTCAAGGATTCAAGGATTCAAGGATTCAAGGATTCAAGGATCAGTGATTAGGGATTCGATACCCACCCTTTTGATCGACTAACCGCCTCACGCCACCGCTCGCGCAGCCGATCCGCGTCGGCCCGCGGCATGGCAGGCGCGAAGCGGCGATCGGCGCGCCATTGCCCGGCGATCTCCTCGGCCGACGACCAGAAGCCCACCGCCAGCCCCGCGAGATACGCGGCGCCAAGCGCGGTCGTTTCGGTGACGGCGGGACGCACGACGGGCACACCGAGGAGATCGGCCTGGAACTGCATCAGCGCATCGTTGGTCGAGGCGCCGCCGTCCACGCGGAGCTCGCCGAGCGAGATGCCGGAATCGCGGCGCACGGCCTCGAGCAGATCGTCGACCTGGTAGGCGATGCTCTCGATCGCGGCGCGCGCGATGTGGCCGGCGGTCGAACCCCGCGTGAGCCCGACGATGAGCCCGCGTGCGTAGGGATCCCAGTGCGGCGCGCCGAGTCCGGCAAACGCCGGGACGAAATACACGCCGCCGTTGTCGGGGACGGACGCGGCCAGCTGTTCGACGTCGGTGGACCGTGCAATCAGGCCGAGCCCGTCGCGCAGCCATTGCACGACCGCGCCGCCGATGAAGACGCTGCCCTCGAGCGCGTACTCCGTTCGATCCCCGATCTTCCACGCGACCGTCGAAATCAGGCGATTGGTGGACGTGACCGGCCGCGTGCCGGTGTTCTGCAGCAGGAAGCAGCCCGTCCCATAAGTGTTCTTCGCCAGGCCCGGCGACACGCACATCTGTCCGAAGAGGGCGGCCTGTTGATCGCCGGCAATCCCGGCGATCGGCGTCTCGGCGACGCCCAGGCTCGTCGAGACGCGGCCGTAGACCTCACTCGAGGCGCGCACCTCGGGCAACATGTTCGCGGGCACGCGCAAGACCCGCAGCAGCTCGTCGTCCCAGGCCAGCGTGTTGATGTTGAACAGCATGGTCCGCGACGCGTTGCTGACGTCGGTGATGTGCGTGCCGCCGCTGGTCAGCTTCCACACGAGCCAGGAGTCGACGGTGCCGAACGCGAGCTTGCCGGCGTCGGCCCGCTCGCGCGCGCCGGGAACGTTGTCCAGAATCCAGGCGATCTTCGTCCCGGAAAAATAGGCGTCGATCACCAGCCCCGTGCGATCGCGCACGAGCGCTTCGTGCCCGTCCGCCTTGAGCCGGTCGCAGACCTCCGCGGTGCGGCGATCCTGCCAGACGATGGCGTTGTGCACCGGCTGGCCCGTCTCACGGTCCCAGACGATCGTGGTCTCGCGCTGGTTCGTGATGCCAATCGCGGCGATGTCCCGCGGCCGCACCTGCGCGCGGCCGAGCGCTTCGATCGCGACGGCGATCTGCGTGGCCCAGATTTCCTGCGGGTCGTGCTCGACCCAGCCGGGCTTCGGAAAGATCTGCGTGAATTCTTTCTGCGCCACCGAGACGATCGCGCCGTCGTGATCGAACAGGATGGCGCGGGAGCTGGTCGTTCCCTGGTCGAGAGCGAGGATGTATGGCATGACGGACGCAGTCTAGCGCACGCTGGTCCGTTCTCGGTTCTTAGTTCTCGGTTCTTGGTTAATCGTTTTGCGTTCCGTTCAGCGCCGCACGAGCCTGACCGCCGGCATTGGTAACAGAACGAGAACGATGAACGGCAAAACCAATAACCGAGAACCGAGAACCGAGAACCGAGAACGGACATCGAAGAACCGTTTCCGTTTATACTCCGCCTCCATGTCCCAAATCCGGCGCGAGCTCCTCGCCGAGTTCCTCGGCACGTTCGTCCTCATCGTGTTCGGCGTCGGGGTCGTCGCCCAGTTCGTACTGAGCCGCGGCGCCGCCGGCAGCTACCTCGCCATCAATCTCATTTGGGGATTGGGGGTCACGATGGGGTGCTACGTCGCCGGGGGGATCTCCGGCGCGCACCTCAACCCGGCGGTCACCCTCGCGCTGGCGGTGCACCGCGGGTTCCCCTGGCGGAAAGTACTCCCCTACACGCTGGCGCAGCTCGCCGGCGCCTTCGCCGCGTCGGCGGTGGTCTACCTGACGTATGTCGACGCCCTGGGACAGTTCGACGGCGGCGTCCGTCAGGTCCTGGGGCCTCAGGGTACGGCCGGGATCTGGGCGACGTATCCCCAGCCGTTCCTCAGCACGCTGCCGGGCGGCCTCGTCGATCAGGTCGTCGGCACCGCCCTGCTGATGGCGGTCATCTGCGCCCTCACCGACGCGCGGAACAACCCCCCGGGAGCCGGCCTGGGTCCTCTCATTGTCGGGCTGCTCGTCGTGGCCATCGGGGCGGCGTTCGGCTTCAACTCCGGGTATGCCATCAATCCGGCGCGCGACTTCGGGCCGCGCCTTTTCACGGCGCTGGCCGGCTGGGGGACGGAGGTCTTCCGGGCTGGAAATGGGTGGTGGTGGGTGCCCGTGGTCGCACCTCCTGTGGGGGCCGTGCTCGGGGGGTGGCTCTACGACGCCTGCATCGGTGGGCGGTATCCGCACAACCCGGCCACCTCCGGGGATTCGAAAGCGGCCCGATAAGGCCGATAAAACCGGACACTTACAGAAATGAAACGCTTTACAAAGAAGTCCTTTATAAACCGACAAAAAGGTTGTATACCTGATTCGCACTATAGACAGCGAAGCGGGGATCCTGGGGGTCGGGGATCTCGCGCGATTTGTTAGTCGTCGGCTTTCTCGATTTTAAGGAGGGGCCTGTGATCGTGTCGTACGCCCGTCGGTTGTGTCTCGTCGTGTTCTCCGTCCTCGCCATCGGCCTCGCGGCCGTCCCGGTTACCGCACAAATCCTTTACGGAAGCATCGTCGGCGTGGTCAAGGATGCCCAGGGCGCGACCGTGCCCGGCGCGACGGTGACGATCGTCAACAAGGAAACCAACCTCACGCGCGACAGCGGTGACCGACGCCGAAGGGCGCCTTCAGCCTGACGAACGTCCTGGCGGGTCCCTACGACGTCAAGGTCTCCCTGACGGGGTTCCGCGAGGGCGTCCGGACCAACGTGCCGGTCACGATCGGCCAGATCTCCCGCGTCGACGTGACGCTGGAGGTCGGCACCATGACCGAGACGGTCACGGTCGCGTCGGAGGCCCAGCTGCTCCAGACCGACAAGGCGGACGTCTCCACCGAGCTGAAGTCGGCCGAAATCACGGCGATGCCGCTCAACCGGTTCCGCAACTACCAGGCGCTGATGAACCTGGTGCCCGGCACGACGCCGATGGCGTTCGGCAACGCGGAAACGGACACGCCGGCGCGGTCGCTGGCGACCAACGTCAACGGGCAGGCGAACACGAACAACTCGACCCGCACCGACGGCGCCACGAACATGAACATCTGGCTGCCGAACCACAACATGTACATCTCGCCGGCCGAGACGATCGACACGGTCAACATCTCGACGAGCAGCTTCGACGCCGAACAGGGGATGGCGGGCGGCGCGGCCGTCACGGTCGTCACCAAGTCCGGCACGAACCAGTTCAAGGGCTCGGGCTTCGAGTTCTACAACAGCGACAAGCTGAACGCGACGCCCTACTTCTTCGGCGCGGCACGATGCCGGAGCAAGCTGCCGGTCGAAGGCAGCACACCTACGGCGGCACGCTCGGCGGCCCGATCAAGAAGAACAGCGTGTTCTTCTTCGGATCGTTCGAAGGCTACAAGCGCGACCAGAGCCTGTTCACGTTCTTCAGCGTGCCGGACGCCGCGCTGCGCGCCGGCGACTTCAGCAAGGCGCGCTGTCAGCACGCAACGGCACCAGCAGCTGATTTACGACCCGGCGACCGGCGAAGGCGAACGGCGTCGGCCGGCACGCAGTTCGCCAACAACCAGATTCCCGCCGAGCCGGATCGACCCGATCGCCCTCAAGATCATGAACCTGTTCCCGCTGCCGAACGTGGCCGGGCATCGGCGCCGGCGGCCTGACGAACAACTATCAGCGCTCAGGAAGACGCGCACCGTCGATCGCAAGAACTACGACGTGAAGCTGAACTGGAACCGCACCGACCGCGCACCAGATCTGGGGCAAGTTCAGCTACATGAACGCGGTGGTCGACGACCTGACCAACTACCTCGGTCCGGATCCGAATGCCGAAGGCGACGGCGGGTTCACCAAGGTGTACCAGGCCACGGGCGGCCAGACCTGGACGATGTCGCCGACAATGCTGATGGACATGACGTTCGGGTTCGCGCGCCAGAAGCCAGCAGGTCTACGGCCCGGACTTCAACGCCGGCAACTACGGCCTCGACGTGCTCGGCATCCCCGGGCACGAACGACCAGGGCATCGGCGATCAGCGGTACGCCGGGTATCCCGCAGTTCAACACCGGCTTCAGCGCGGTCGGCAACCGCGACGGCTGGAACCCGATCTTCCGCGACGAGCGGACCTACTCGCTGGCCACGAACCTGACGAAGCTGAAGGGACGCCACGACCTGCGCGGCGGCTACTTCGTGAACTTCATGTACCTGGATCACTGGCAGCCGGAAACCGGCAACCCGCGCGGGCACTTCGACGTTCAACGGCAACATCGACGGGCCTCAACGGCGGCCAGACCACCAACTTCTACAACCAGTACGCCTCGTTCCTGCTCGGTCTGGTCGGCAACGTCAACAAGAGCGTGCAGAACGAGCTGATGACCGTCCGCGAGTGGCAGCACGCGCTCTACTTCCGCGACCGGTGGAACGTCTACCCGAAGCTGACGCTGGACCTCGGGCTGCGCTGGGAGTTCTACCCGATCATGAAGCGCGCCGAGGGCCGCGGGCTCGACCGCCTCGACCTGACCAACCCTGACTCCGGCGAGGAGGCTCGACGTCCTCATCGCCGGCAGAGGCGGCAACCCGCAGACCAACGGGATGGAAGCCGGCCTGGACAACTTCGCGCCCCGGGTCGGCGGCGTCTACCGCCTCAACGAGAAGACGGTCGTTCCGCGCCGGCTACGGTCTCACGCTACAACGCCACGCCGTGGGCGCGCGCCGTGCGCGGGGACAACGACTACCCGGTGACGATCGCGTCGAGCGTTCTTCAACCCCGACCAGTTCGCGTTCTACAGCACGCTCGCGCAGGGGATCCCGACGATTGTCGGACCCGACCAGAGCACGGGTCGCGTGCCGCTGGATCGCTCGGCCGCCGAGTACACGCCGGAGATCGGCAACGTCGATCGCGGCTACATCCAGACGTGGAACGTCGCGTTCGAGCGGCGCCTGCCGTTCGACACGTCGGTGGACGTCGCCTACGTCGGGGCCAAGGGGACCGGCGGATACGCCGCGCTCGACATCAACGCACCCAGACGCTCGGCGGCGGCGATGCCAGCCGGCCGTTCGCGTCGCAGCGGCCGCCTCATCGCCATCAACTCGTGGGGGCAGCGTCTGAAGACGAACTACAACTCGCTGCAGGTCGCGCTCAACAAGCCCTTCACGCACGGGCTGCTGTTCAAGGGCGCCTACACGCTCAGCAAGTCGATGAACGAGAGCGACAACGACGGCCGGGCCACGCTGACGCTGGAATACGCCCAGCGAGCTCGGCCGCAACTAGGCGCCCGCGGGCTTCGACCGCCGGCACAACTTCCAGCTCGGATTCGCCTATGCCCTGCCGTGGCAGAGCACGAACGGGTACGACAACCTCGTGAAGGCGATCGTCGGCGACTGGCAGCTCAACGGCGTGTTCGCGGCCTTCAGCGGGACGCCGTTCACGGTCACCGCCAGCGGCACGTCGCTGAACACGCCCAGCAATCAGCAGGTCGCCGACCTGGACGGCGACTTCACCGAGACCGGCAAGATCGGCGTCGGCCGGCGCCTGGTTCGACACCGCCGCGTTCGGGCAGCCGACCGGCGTCCGGTTCGGCAACACGGGCCGGAACCAGTTCTACGGTCCCGGCGGATACAACCTCGACTTCTCGGCGTTCCGCACCTTCCCGGTCGGCGGCACGAAGCGGCTCGAGCTCAGGGTCCAGGCGGCAAACGTCCTGAACCACGCGGTGTTCGCCAACCCGCAGGGGAACATCACCTCCGGGACGTTCGGGCAGATCACCGGCATCGGGGGCGGCGGCTCGTACCCCGAACGCATGGTCCAGGTCGGGCTGCGCTTCAGCTTCTAGACTCGGATCACGTCACTCACATGCCCCGCCGTGCCGTTGCACGGCGGGGTTTTTTATTGGCGCTTCCGGCTCCCAGCTCCCAGCTTCCGGCTTCCAGCGTCGCGCTTCGCGCTCTCTGTTCCAGCTTCCCGCTCCCCCGCTTCCCCGCCTACGCGCGCCAGCCTCACCGCGCGCTTCGGCGAGGCCGCGCTCCCCGCGCTACCCGCTGCCAGCAACCAGCTGCTGGAAGCTGTAAGCTGGAAACTGGTAGCTGGTAGCTGGTAGCTGGAAGCTGGAAGCTGGAAGCTGGAAGCTGGTAGCTGGAAGCTGGAAGCTGGTAGCTGGTAGCTGGTAGCCGATTTTGATGTCCACCCTCCCTCACTCGCGTACAGGCGCAGCGCTGCTGATTCTGTCGCTGCTGGCGACAGGTGCGGCGGCGCAAACGGCCGCCCCGGCACTCCCGCATCTCGCCCTCGACACTTATCCCTCGAAGGTGCGCGAAGCCGTGGCCGGCGCGTACCGCGAGGCGCAGGCGCGGCCGACGGATGCCGGGGCCGCCGGTTCACTCGCCCTGCTGCTCCACGCGTGGGAGCTCTGGGGCGCGGCTCACGAGGCGTACTCGCGGACCGCGGCGCTCGCGCCGCGTGGGTTCGACTGGCCGTACCTGGATGCCTGCGTCCTGCAGCGCATGGCGCGCCACGCGGATGCCGTGTCGCGGCTCAGGGACGCGCTCGCGATCTCGCCCGGATATCTGCCGGCCCGGGTGAGGCTCGCCGAGGCCCTGCTCGAGACCGGGCAGCTCGACGAGAGCAAGCGGCTGTTCGAGGGGTTGGTGGAGACGCCGGCGTCGGAGCCGCAGGCGCTGTTCGGCCTCGGGCGCATAGCGGCAAGCGAGGGGCGTCACGAAGCAGCCGTCGCGTACCTGACGCGCGCGCTGGCGCTGTTCCCCGAGTGGGGGGCGGCCCACTATTCGCTCGCGCTGTCCCTTCGAGCGCTGGCCCGGCGAGACGAGGCGCAGCGGGCGCTCGAGCGCCACGCGCGGTTCGGCGCGCAGTGGCCGGCCATCGAGGATGGCGTGCTCGCGCGCGTCGACGCGTTGCGCGATGACGCGGGGGCGCGGCTGCGGCGCGGCATCAAGATCGCCGGCGCCGGGGACGCCGCGGGCGCCATCGCGGAGCTCGAGGCGGCGCTCGAACGGGACCCGTCGCTCGCGGTGGCGCACGAAGGGCTGGTCAAGCTCTACGGCCAGGCAAAGGACTGGCCGAAGGCGGAGGCCCACTATCGCGCGGCGGTGACGCTCGGGTTCAACCTGGCCGATCTCCACTACGACTACGGCGTGCTCCTCGGCCTCCAGGACAAGTGGGACGAGGCCGCCGAGGCGTACCGCCGTGCGCTGGCCGTCAACCCGCAGCACGCGCTGGCGCACAACAACCTCGGGCAGGTGTTCGAGCGGGAGCGCCGGTTCGATGCCGCGCTCGAGTCGTACCGGCGGGCCATCGAGAGCCAGCCGACGTTCCGTCTCGCGCGCTTGAATGCCGGGCGCGCGCTGCTGGCGCTCGGACGTCCCCGCGAGGCGATCGTCGAGCTCGAGAAGCTCGACCAGCCGCGCGATGCGGAGTCGCCGCGCTATCTGTTCGCGTTGTCGGTCGCGCACATCCGGGCCGGCAACAAGGACGACGGCATCAAGTGGGCGACCGAGGCGAAGCGGCTCGCGGCCGAGTACGGACAGCACGAGCTGGCGGCGTCGATCGAACAGCAACTGGGCTCACTCAAGTGAGCCCAGCAACTGGGCTCACTCAAGTGACAACCGGGCGCGTCCCGATCGTCCTCGCGCTGCTGTTGTCAACCGGGGCGCTTCTTCCATCCGCAGGTGGAGGTCATCAGACGCCTCCCGCGATCCCCGGCGGGCCGCTCTTCGTCGACGCGGCTGGCGCCTCCGGCCTGTCGTTTACGCATACCAACGGCGCGACCGGCCGCTACTACATCCCCGAGCTGATGGGGTCCGGGACCGCGTTGATCGACTACGACAACGACGGCGATCTGGACGTGTTTCTCGTCCAGGGAGGACCGCTGCAGGACGGGGCGGGACCGCCGGGACGCGCGCAGGCCACCAGCAAGCTCTTTCGCAACGACCTGCCGAAAGCCGGCGACGGCCGGCGCACGCCGCACTTCACCGACGTGACGGATCGCGCCGGTGTCGGGCTGACCGCCTACGGCATGGGCACGGCGGTCGGCGACTACGACAACGATGGCGACCTCGATCTGTTCGTCACGTCCTTCGGCCCGGAGACGCTCTATCGCAATAACGGCGACGGGAGCTTCACCGACGTCACCGTCCAGGCCGGCGTGAGCGATCCGCTCTGGAGCACCAGCGCGGCCTTCGTGGACTACGATCGGGACGGCGATCTCGACCTCTTCGTCGCCAACTATCTCGACTTCACGATCGCCGGCAACAAGTCGTGCACCGACGCGCTCGGCGCGCGCGATCACTGCGGTCCGCGGGCGTATCGTCCGGTGCCCGATCGGCTGTACCGCAATGAGGGCAACGGCCGCTTCTCCAATGTCACCGAGAGTGCCGGCATCAGCAAGGCCGACGGGGCCGGACTCGGCGTGGCGGCCGGCGACTACAACGGCGACGGCTGGCTGGACATCTATGTCGCCAACGACGCGACCCCGAATCAGCTCTGGATGAACCGCCGGGACGGGACGTTTGCCGACGAGGGCCTGCTCTCGGGCGCCGCGCTGAATGCCGCGGGCAATCCCGAGGGCAGCATGGGCATCGCCTCGGGCGACCCCGACGCCGACGGGGATGAGGACCTCTTCGTCACGAATCTCGTCGGTGAGACGTTCGTCCTCTATCGCAACGACGGCCGCGGCAACTTCGAGGACGCGCGGGTCGAGGCCGGGCTGTCGGCGCCGACCGCGGCGTTCACGGGCTTCGGCACCGACTGGTTCGACTACGACAACGACGGGTGGCTGGATCTCTTCGTCGCCAACGGCGCCGTCAACGTGATCGAAGCGCTGCGCGGCCAGCCGGTGCCGTTCCGGATGCGGAACCAGCTGTTTCGCAACACGGGAGCCGGACGGTTCGCGGAGACGGGCGCGGCGGCCGGGCCGGAGCTCGCGCGCCTGGGAGTCAGCCGCGGCGCGGCGTTCGGCGACGTGGACAACGACGGGGACACCGACGTGGTCGTCACCTGCAATGACGGCCCCGTCAGGCTGCTGATCAATCAGCTGCATTCCGGATCGGCGGGCGCACCGCCACGCGGCGCCAATCATTGGCTGCAGGTCGCCACGGTCCAGCCCCAGGGCAACCGCTTCGGGTTCGGCGCGTGGGTCGGCGTCGAGCGAGCCGGACGGCCGACGTTGTGGCGCCGCACGAAGACCGACGGCAGCTACCTCTCCGCCGGCGATCCGCGCGCGCATTTCGGCCTCGGTTCCTCGGCGGCGCTCGACGCGGTTGTGGTGCAATGGCCGGACGGTCAGCGCGAACGCTGGACCGGCCTGGCGGGCGATCGGCTGATCACGCTGCGCCGCGGCACGGGGAATAAATGAACGGCACGCGAGACTCGATGAATGAAACGGGTGTTGTGAACGCCGACTACCTGTCACGGCCGGCTGCGCGTGTCTTTCCAACACGGAGCGCACGGAGCGCACGGAGACTCAGGGACCGAAGCGACTGGGTTTGGAGTTCGTCTTTCGACACGATCGCTCAATTGGCACGTGCGAACAAAACAAGAACACTGGATGCAAATGTCAGGGCCGCACGCACTCGAGCGCCGGCCTGCTGTCACACGAGGCCGGCGTTGGCAGGGTCACACGAGTTCGAGGAATGCAAGCAGCTTGTTCGGGCCTGCTTGCATCCTCGATTCTCGCGTGACCCTGCACCGCGCTCCGCGCGGCTCGAGTGCGTCGGAACCCGTCGAACCAGAGCTCCGTGGACTCCGTGCACTCCGTGTTGGAAGAACAGCGAAGCCTGTTGACAGCGAGGTCCGTTGACTAAACTTGGTGGACTCCCGAGCTCGATACTTCTCGCGCTCTCGATGGGCTGCGCCGCGGCGGGATCGCCGTCGACTCAACCAGCCGCCGGCCGCGACTGGCGCGCGTACCTCGGGAACACCGGCAGCACCCATTACTCGACCCTCGGCCAAATCCACCGGGCCAACGTGGCGAAGCTCCAGGTGGCCTGGACGTACGAGACGGGCGACAAGGGAGAGTTCCAGGCCAACAACCTCATCGTCGACGGCGTGCTCTACACGGCGTCGCCGGCGCGCAACGTCATCGCGTTGAACGCGGCGACCGGCAAGGTGCTGTGGAAGTTCGACCCGAGGACCGAGCGTGAGGGCAATGTCGGCAACCGGCAACGTGGCCTGGTCTACTGGGAAGGCTCCGCCGTCGATCGACGAATCTTCACCTCCGCCGGAACATGGCTCTACGCGCTGGACGCGCGGACCGGCCTGCCTGTCCGCACGTTCGGTGAAAACGGCTCCATCCATCTCGGGCAGGGGATGGGCATCGAGGCGAAGCCGCCGAACACCAATCTGAATACGCCCGGCGTGATCTACAAGGACCTGCTGATCATGGGTGGCCTCGTCAGCGAAGCGACGGCGGGAGGCCTCCGGGCGTTCGACGTGCGCACGGGCCGGCTGCAGTGGGTCTTCCACACGATTCCGCGTCCGGGCGAGTACCGGCTACGACACCTGGCCGCCTGAGGCGTGGAAAACGGCCGGCGGCGCGTCCGACTGGTCCGGCCATTCGGTCGACGAGAAGCGCGGGATCGTGTACGCGTCCACCGAAACGGCCGGCCCCGACTTCTGGGGCGGCGACCGGTTCGGGGCGAACCTGTTCGCCAATTCCCTCATCGCGCTGGACGCGAACACGGGCCGGCGCCTGTGGCACTACCAGATCGTCCACCACGACTTGTGGGATCTGGATCTGCCGGCGCCCCCTACTCTCATCACGGTCACGCACAACGGGCGCCGGATCGATGCCGTCGCGCAGGGCACGAAGCACGGGCTGCTGTTCGTCTTCGACCGGGTCACCGGCCAGCCGCTGTGGCGGATTCACGAGCGGCCGACGCCCCGGTCGGAGATCCCGGAGCTGCAGACCTGGCCCACGCAGCCGTTTCCGGAGAAACCGGCCCCGTTGATCCGGCAGGTCTACTCGCCGGACGACGTGTCGGACATCTCGCCGGCCGCGCGAGCGCTGACGTCGGAGCGCTTGAGCCGCGTGGGATCGTTCGGCGCCTTTCCTCCGCCCAGCTCGAAGGAAACAATCCTGTTCCCCGGCCCGGACGGCGGCTTCGAGTGGGGCGGAGCGGCGGCCGATCCCGACGGGATTCTCTACGCCAACGTCAACGAGATCCCCTGGTTCTATCAGATGGTCCCGACACGCCGCGCGGACGGCGCGCGCGTGACGGCGGGCGAGCGTCAGTACATGATCCAGTGCGCCTCGTGCCACGGCCTGGACCGGTCGGGAAACGCGGCCGGGGGCATGCCGTCGCTGATCGACCTCGGCGCCCGCCGTACGCCTGCGGACGTCCTGCAGCTCCTGGAGCAGGGCGGCGGCCGCATGCCGCCGTTCAGCCAGGTGCCGGCGGCACAGCGCCAGGCGATCGTCGACTTCCTCTTCGGCACGCCGCAATCGCCGGCCGGGGCGCGTGCGAATCCCGGTGGGACACCGGCTCAGGACGGACCGCCGTATGCATTTGCGGGGTTTCGGCGCTGGTTCGATCAGGAGGGATATCACGCCATCAAGCCGCCCTGGGGCACGCTGAACGCCGTCGATCTGAACACGGGAGACCTCAAGTGGAAGGTGACGCTGGGGGAATACCCGGAGCTGACGAAGCGAGGGCTTCCACCGACCGGCACGGAAAACTACGGCGGCCCGGTCGTGACTGCCGGGGGGCTGATTTTCATCGGCGCTACGGCTGACGAAACGTTCCGCGCTTTCGACAAGGAAACCGGCAGGATCCTGTGGCAGGCGCGGCTGCCGTTCAGCGGGAACGCCACGCCGAGCACCTACATGGTCGGCGGCAAGCAGTACGTGGTCATCTCGGCGGGCGGCGGGAAGTCGGGACGGCCGGCCGGCGGCACGATCGTGGCGTTTGCGCTGCCGGACTAGCGGCGAACTTTTTTGAATCTTCGACGGCCGCCGCCCGACATTTCTTGACACGACCCTCTTTGGTCTTGACAACCAGGTACGCAGGTAACCTAATTGCACTATTCGAAATCCAGGTAGCTGCCGTCGTTCCCTCGCTGGGCGTCGGGCAGACCCCTTGGATCGTCGTTTCGGCCTCGACAATTTGCACGCCGATTTGTAACACGGAGGAGGACCCCCTATGAAAGAGCCTACCGGCTTGGCGCTTGGACGTCGTCTGCCCAATTGGAACTCGTACATCGTCATGATCCTGGCAGCCACGATGTGGCTGTTGCCGGCTCCGGTCGCCTCGCAAGCGCTGTATGGAGGCTTGACCGGAACGATCGCCGACGGTTCGGGCGCCGCAGTGCCCGGAGCGACGGTGACCATCAAGAACGAGGACACCGGTCTGGAGTTCAGTGCCGTCACGGACGAGACCGGCACGTACACTATTCGTAACATCGCGGGCGGCACTTATACGTTGAAGGCCTCGCTGCAGGGCTTCAAGGAATTCGTCCAGACCGGGGTCCCGATCACCGTCGGCGGTATCGTCCGCATCAACGGCCGCCTCGAGATTGGCGCGCTGAGCGAGTCGGTCACCGTCACCACGGAAGCCACGGTCCTCAAGACGGACAAGGCCGACGTCAGCGTCGACCTCCGGCCCGAGGAAGTCACCAACCTGCCGCTGAACCAGTACCGCAACTATCAGACCCTGCTGAACCTGGTTCCCGGCGCGACGCCGCCCGTGTTCCAGAACGCGCAGACCGATACGCCGGGCCGCGCCCTGAGCACGAACATCAACGGCACGAACCGCAACAACAACGTGACCCGCATCGACGGCGCCGCCAGCATCAACGTGTGGCTGCCCCACCACGCCGGGTACATCGCGCCGGTCGAGACGATCGAGAACGTCAACATCTCGACCAACAGCTTCGACGCCGCGCAGGGCATGACCGGCGGCGCCGCCACGACCGTCCAGACCAAGTCGGGCACCAACATCGTTCAAGGGCTCGACGTTCTTCTTCCGGAACCAGGAGGAGCTCAACGCCCGCCGCGGGTATTTCGACCCGAGCCGAATCGACTCCAGCGTCGTCGATCATGGGCGGCACGCTTGGCGGGCCCATCAGCCGCAACAAGCTGTTCTTCTTCGGCGGGTGGGAACGCAACGACGAGCGCAACGCCCGGTTCGACCAGGTACACCGTGCCGACTGCGAAGATGCGGAACGGCGACTTCAGCGAAGTGCTCGCGACAGTTCCCGAACTTCCGGATTTACGACCCCGCCACGGGCGATCCCGTCACGGGCGCAGGCCGGTCGATTCTTCGAGGGCGCGATCATTCCCGCCAATCGCATCAGCAGCATCAGCCGGGAGGTCCAGACGATCTTCCCGGCGCCGAACACCGCCGGCACGAACATCGGCCTCCACGAACAACGCGTTCATTGCCGCGGAGCCCGAAAGCCATCCGCGACAACTACGACGGCAAGATCAACTGGAACCGCACGTCGGCGCACCAGATCTGGGGCAAGGCCTCGATGATGGACGCCTCCGTCCAGGACCTGTTCTACCTGGGTCTCGACAACGCCGGCGGGGGCGACACGACGGTCACCATCTTCACGGTGGGCTCGACCTGGACGCTGAGCCCCACCCTGCTCCTCGACGGCAACGTCGGTTCGAACAAGATGGTCCATCAGTCGTCCGGGCCGGACTACGGCACCGACTACGGCCTCGAGTTCGGCATTCCCGGGCTGAACAGCGCGGGGGTCACTGGGCCCGGCTCGACCGATCTGGAGCGCTACAGCGGCCTGCCGGTGTTCAACACGGGCATGTCGACGTTTGGCAACAACGCCAGCTGGACGCCGGTGTGGCGCAAAGAGGTAAGCTATACGGCCTCGGTCAACCTGACGAAGGTTCACGGGCGCCACGAGATCCGCTCGGGTCTCGACTTCGTCCGGCTGACACTCGATCACTGGCAGCCGGAAGTCGGCAATCCCCGGGGCAACCTCTCCTTCAGCGGCAGCATCACCGGCATTCCGGGCTTTGCCCAGACCAACGTCGGCACCTGGAACAGCTATGCCGCGTTCCTGCTCGGTCAGATGAGCGGCTACAACAAGAGCGTCCAGTTCGAGGAGATGACCGGCCGTGAAAACCAGTACGGCCTCTACGTGGCCGACCGGTGGCAGGTGAACGAGAAGCTCACGGTGAACCTCGGCCTGCGCTACGAGTACTACCCGCTGATGTCGCGGGCAGACCGGGGCCTCGAGCAGCTCGACTACTCCACGTTCAACATCAAGCTCGGCGGCCTCGGCGGCAACCCGAAGGACCTCGGCATCGAGGTGGACAAGGCGCTCTTCGCTCCGCGCCTCGGCCTCGCCTACCGCCTCGACGAGAACACGGTGTTCCGCGCCGGCTACGGGCGGACGTTCAACCCGCTGCCGTGGTCGCGTCCGATGCGCGGATTCTATCCGGCGACGATCTCGTACAGCGATGCCGGCGCGGTCAGCTTCATTCCCTACGGCACCCTGGCCAACGGCATTCCAGGGGCGCCGAACCCGAACATCGCCAGCGGCAACATCCTGCTGCCGCGCGGGGTGGCGATGCGCTCCCCCGATCCGAACGATGTCAAGCGGGGTTCGACCCAGTCGTGGAACATGTTCCTCGAGCGTCGCCTCATCTACGACATCTCGGTGAGCGCCGGCTACGTCGGCACGGCCACCAACGAAGGCTTCGCCGACTGGAACCTGAACTACGCTGAATCAGGCGGAAACAGCGCCCGTCAGTTGTTCGCACGAGCCGGCACGGCGGACATCCTCGACTGGGCGGCGCGCACGAGATCGCGGTACCACTCGCTGCAGATGGCGGTGAACCGTCCGTTCAAGAACGGGTTCCTGCTCAAGGGCGCCTACACTTTCAGCAAGGCGCTCAACGAGACCGACGACGACGGGTGGGTGGGTCTGACGTGGAACCAGCCCTCGCAGCTCCATCGCAATTACGCACGGGCGGGCTACGACCGTCCGCACATGCTGCAGATGGGCTTCGTGTACGAGCTGCCCTTCGCGCGCGAGAGCACCCACCCGGTGGCGTACGTGGTCAAGAACTGGCAGATCAACGGGATCGCCTCGTTCCTGTCGGGCACGCCCTTCACCATCGGTGGCGACAACGGCTTGCTCCAGCAGCAGGGCGGCCAGCAGACGATCAACGTCATCGGAGAGGCGAAGCCGGGCTTCGGCGAGGCGGGACCCAACGAGCAGTGGTACAACCCGGCGGTATTCGCCCAGCCAGGCAACGCGTGGGGCAACAGCGGCCGCAACGCGTTCCGCGGACCATCGAACTGGAACCTCGACGCCTCGCTGTTCCGGTACGATCCCGTTCGGTCACTACCGGGCGGAGATCCGCGTCGAGTCACAGAACGTCTTCAACCACGCGCAGTGGGGCAACCCGGTGACCGGCTTCACCGACGCCAATTTCATGCGCATCCGTACGCTGGCCCGCGATCCGCGCACGGTGCGGGTCGGGCTGCGTTTCACGTTCTAGTCTCGACACTCACGGGCATCGGACCGGGGCAGCCATGCGCTGCCCCGGTCTTTTTTTGTACCGCTGCCGCTCCCAGCTCCCAGCTCCCAGCTCCCAGCTCCCAGCTTCCAGCTCCCAGCTTCGCGCCCGCACCTTTGGAGCGTGGGACAATAGGGTGCTGATGCACGCGGCTTCTTCTCATGGCGCTCCTGGTATCCGTGCCAGCGGGGACACAATCCGCCGATCTCGCCGAGCGCAGCCGGGCGGCGACCCGCGCCATGCAGGACGGCCGGTTCGACGAGGCGGCACGGATGTATCGCGATCTGCTGCAGGCGCTCCCGAACGAGGCGGGGCTCCTGATGAATCTCGGCATGGCGCTCGCGATGGGGGGGCACGAGCGCGAGGCGCTGGCGCCGCTCGAGCGCGCCCTCGCGCTCGACCCCGGCCTCGTGCCCGCGCGTATGTTCCTCGGCTCCAGCCATCTGGCGCTCGGGGAGCCTGAGAAAGCCATCGAGCCACTGAAGAAAGTCGTGGCGGCGCGGCCGGCCGACGTCGAGGGCCACCGCATGCTCGCGGAGGCCTACGCCATGTCCGGCCGGGCAACCGACGCGGTGACCGAGCTTCGCAGGGTGACCGAGCTCGCGCCTGGACTTCCGCGCGGCTGGTTTGCGCTCGGTCACGCGTACAACGCGGTCACCCAGGACGCCATCGGCACGTTCGACGATCAGCCGGAAGACTCGCCCTGGCGGCAGCTGCTCCTCGCCGATGCGCTGATGGCGGACGGCCGGTTGACCGACGCCTTCGCGATCTATCGGGACGCGCAGGAGCGGCTGCCGTCGATGGTCAGCATTCGCGATTCGGTCGCGCGCATCTACGAGCAGACAGGCCACGCCGATTGGGCGGCGCGTGAGCGGGCGAGCGGCCGTCTGTCGGCCGCCGAGTGCGTGAAGCGAAAAGCGCTGTGCGAGTTTCGCGCCGGACGCTATCGTCCGGCGCTCGCCGCCGCGCTGGCTGGAACGGATATGGAGTCCCGCTACTGGCGCGCACGCGCCGCGACCGAGCTCACGCTCGCGGCATTCAAGCGCCTCGACGGGTTGCCCGACTCGCGCGAGCGCAGGGAAGTGCGCGCCACGCGGGCCCGCGCCGAGCGCCGGTATACGGACGCCGTCGCGGAGCTCAAGGCGGCGCTGGCGCTGGCGCCCGGCGATCTGGCGCTGCTCGACGATCTCGGCACCACGTATTACTCGGCGCGCGAATACGAGCAGGCCGTCGCCACCCTGTCGCCGCTCGTCAAGATCAACGCTGACGACCCGCGGCTGCTGATGGTGTACGGCGACTCGCTGCTGCAGCTGCAGCGAGTCGACGAGGCGCTGCCCATCCTTCAGCGCGCCTCCGGGCTCGAACCGTCCGACCCGACGCCGCGGCTTGCGCTCGGCCGCGCGCACCTGCAGAAGGGTAATTTCGCCGAGGCGATTCCGTTGATCGAGCCGCAGCTCGCCGGCGACAACGACGGCAGCCTGCACGTCCAGCTCGCCCGCGCCTATACCGGTCTTGGTCAGAAGGACAAGGCCGCGGCGCTGCTCGCGCGGTCGCAGGAGATTCAGCGAGAGGCCCAGGAGCGCGGCGCGGCGGCGGGACAACGGACCATCACGCCGCCGAAGTGACTGCGGCGGCAAACTCCCAAGAGACCAACTCCCAAAGCAAGCGGTTCGAAACACCCGGCTTGCTCGACCCGAATCCCTTGGGAGTTGGGAGGTCGCTGGTTACCGCGTGAGACGTGGCGAAGCCACATCGACCCGGCGGCGCCTCGGCCTGATATGGAATGACCTTTGTCAAGCCCCCCTGTCGTGTCGGTGGCTGACTTGTTGTCAGCAAGCCTGAGCTTGCTGACACAGAGGCATGGAGACGTCGCGTCGGGGCGCGGGCCCCGGAGACGACGGACGACTGAGGGCGCTTCGACGACGAGTCACGCTGATATACGGTGGTTACCGCGAGCGTTCGCGGCAGAGCACGCAGGACAGTGTTTCGTCGGGAGGACGTGCAGACTACGCGCGCGAGTTGGGACCGCAGTCCTATCGCATGGCCGAGCCGCCGATCCTCACAATCGTGCCTCTTCGTCATCCGTCGTCTCCGGGGCCGGCACCAACGTTCGGTCTACTCAGTCACGGCCGGTCGTGTCGATCCGGTTCTCTCACGACTGGTTGAGAGCCGCCACGACCGGCGGCGGTTGCAGTGCCGCCCACACAAACCCCGACAGCTCACGGGCCACCGCGACGACGATCTTTGCCGGCAGCTTTTGCCTCGCGCGCAGGATGCGGAAGCGTCGGCAGAGCCGCTGGTGGGCTTTGTCGGCAATGGCCAGAATCCGGGTCGGCTGCCCGCTGCGCCGGCGCGCGAGCGCCTTCCCCACCGCGGGGCCCCGCCGATAATGCCAGGCCGTTTCTACCAGCAGGCGACGCACCAACGCGTTGCCCGCGCGCGTAATGCGCCCGCGGTGATGTTGCTCCCCACTGGAGTGTTCGCTGGGCACGAGCCCGACATACGCCATCAGCGCCCGCGGCGAGGGAAAGCGGCGCAGGTCACGCAACTCCGCCAGCAACAACATCGCCGTCAGCGTCTCGATGCCGCGGAAGCAGCGCAACCAGGCGACCGGCTCCCGATACGGCGCCGTCTCGGCCAGCGCGGTTATCTCCGCATCCAACGCCCGCAGCCGGGCATCGAGATGGTCGATCGCCAGGAGATAGTCATCGACGACCACGCGTTCGGCTGTATGCGTCCAGGCCAGACTGTCCAGCCACCGCCGATGGGCTTTCGTCCAGTTGCGGCCCCCGTAGTGCAAGCCGCGGCGCAACAGGAGTTTGCCCAACCGATGGCGGCCGCGCTGAAGATCGACGCGCGCATCGTCCCGAGCTCGGCACAGATCGCGGACGGCTTCCTCCTCCGGCGTCGGCGGGCGCACCGTCGTCAGCAGCCCGGCCCGCAGCAACTCCGCCAGCTTGCGCGCATCGCGACGATTGGTCTTGATGCGCTCACCCGGTTTGCGCGGGATCAAGCCCGGCGCGATCACATCGCAGACCATGCGGGCGGTGGTCATCTGGCGCTGCAGCGCATACCCGCACGGCCCGGCCTCGTAACACACGCGCACCGGGCCCGACGTTTCTCGCTCGAGCTTCCGCACGAGGCGACGCACGGCCGTCGGCTCATTGGCCACCTGCCACGTCACTGGCGTCGGGTGCGTCCCCGTCAGCATCGCGATAAACAGATCCTTCTTGTGCGCATCGATCCCGACGTATGTAGTAACCTCCTCCATGACCGGCTCCTTTCGTCTGCGGCTCTGACGCCGCACGGCGTTAACCCGCGATCGCGGTGGCTCACCACCTGGTTGTGTGCATCGAGCACCACAACGTTACGATAGCGAGCCGGTCATTCCATATTGTCTACGCCCGGAAAAATGCGCTTCCGGCAGTGGACTTACGGCGGCCGCTTCGGCTGGGGTTGGCCGAACGCCAGTGCACCATCGGTTGGGCCTCAGGGTCTACCGCGCGACTGCGGCGAAACGGCGCCTTCGCGGTTGGGCGTGCCTCCAGCGCATTTTTCGACCTGGCGCCCCGGGCTGGCCGCATCGCGCCGCCGGGCCGATGTGGCCTCGCCACGAGTGCCGGTAACCAGATACGTTGGGAGTTGGGAGTTGGCGTTTGGGAGTTGACAGCTCTCTCTACTTCTCCGTCACTTCCACCACCTGATTCACTTTCACGTTGTCGAGCATCTGCCGCGTCCCCGAAGGCCAGTGGATCTCGACCCGCACAACATCGGAAGTGGCTCCCAGCCCGAAGTGCAGTCCCGCGTGTGAAGACGAGGCGTAGCCAACGGCCGTCGTCATCGTGCGGACCTGATTGCCGACGATCACGCGCGCGCCAATGCCGTCGCGGTTGCTCCTTGCGCCGATGAGACGGACGATGAGCCACCGGTTGGCGAGTCCGCTTTCGTTCTGCCACAGCTCGGCCCGCGCGCCGAGCGCCAGCACGACGAGATCCAGGCGGCCGTCACCGTTGAAGTCGGCCACACCGCACCCGCGGTGCGTGGCCACCGCACTGGCGAGACCGGATTCGGCGGTCGCGTCGCGGAACCGGCCGCGGCCGTCGTTCAGGAAGAGGCTGTTGGCCTGCTTCCACCCGACGGCTTCGGACTCGCCGATGCGATCGTTGGCGTGCGAGTTGGCCGTGAAGATGTCCTTCCGGCCGTCGTTGTCGATGTCCGCGGCGATCGAGCACCAGCCCGACGACTTCGCCGTGAGCGCCGCCAGCCCGCTCGACTGCGTCGTCTCGACGAAGGCGCCGCGGGCGTCGTTGTGGAAGAGCGGGAACGTCTCACCCGAGAGCGCGGTGAAATGGATGTCTTCCCACCCGTCGTTGTCGTAGTCCTGGAAGTCCGTCCCCATGCCCGACACCGGCCGTCCTGACGCCGGAACGGAGACGCCCGCCAGCAGCGCGGTTTCGGCGAACGTGCCGTCGCCGTTGTTGTGGAACAGGAAGTTGGGGACCGCGTCGTTGGTCACGAACGCGTCGAGACGGCCGTCGTGGTCGTAGTCGGCGAAGGCGACGCTCATCCCCTTGCCCACGTGCGCCAGCACGCCGGTGCGGGCCGAGACGTCCTCGAACGTTCCGTCGCCGCGATTCCGATAGAGGCGGTTCGGCAGTCCCTGGAAAAACCGCGGGTGGCAGTAGATGCGGATTCCGCGGGCCTGATCGCCGCAGTACCGGTTCGTCGCGGGCGACCACTGCACGTAGTTCACGACGAAGAGGTCGAGGCGGCCGTCGGTGTCGTAGTCGAGCCAGCCGCCCGCCACGGCCCACTGGCCGCTCGCGATGCCCGCCTGCGTCGTCACATCCTCGAAGCGGCCATCCCCGCGATTCCGCAGCAACTGGTTCTGCCGCACGCCCGCGACGAACAGGTCGACACGGCCGTCGTTGTCGTAGTCGGCCGCGGCGGCCCCCATCGCGTAGCCGGCGCCCCGGACACCCGCGGCGTCGGTGACGTCCGTGAACCGCATCTCTCCGTCGTTGCGGTACAGGCGATTCGAGTAGGACGCGGACGTCTTCTCGAGCGACGGCGTCTGCGCGCCATTGGTGAAGAAGATGTCCGCGCGGCCGTCGCCGTTGTAGTCGAAGACCGCAAGACCGCCGGGGACGGCCTCGACGTAGTGCTTGTCCGGCGTCGGCGATTGCTGGTGGACGAAGTGCACTCCGGCCGCGTCGGCCACGTTCCGCAGGCGCACAATCGCGGGCACCTGGCCCAGCGAGGTGTCTTGCGGCATCAGCGCCAGCAGCGCGATCGCAGCGGCAAACGGCAACAACGGCTCGGACGGTGCCTTCACGCGTGCCTCGCGGGTTGTTCGAGCATCTGGCGCTAATTGGTTAGTGGCAGCTGGGCAAACTTCGGAGCATCGCTAACAGGAGAAACGGAGAACGGGAGAACCGGAGAGAATCGGATGGCTAGACACATCCCGAGGCTGGTGTCGCGGCGGCCTCCGGCCGCGGCGGCGACACCAGCCACTTCAGATCGAGATTCGCTCCGTGTCTCCGTGTGTCGATCGGTGTTTATCCGTGTTCTTCCGCGGCTCCCGTCCTCCCGTGCTCCTGTTTCTCTCGAACATCGGAGTTCTATGGCGCCGCCTTCGACCCGCGCCGCATGACCGTCGTTGGCGAGAAACCATGACCCTCCCCGAAGCCGATCGTCACGCGGTCCATCCACACCAGCGCCGCCAGTGCGGCGCCGTAGCACGCGACTCCGGCCCAGAATGCCGCCGAAATCCCCAACCCGATCGCGATCACGACAGCGGCCACCGAGGCGCACACGGAGGCCGCGCCGTTGACGCCCCACAACCAGGGCGCTAGTGAGGGCAATTCCCGCAGCGCCCGCCGCATGCCGATCGGAAAGGCCATGCCCATGAAAAATCCGAGCGGCGACAGGATGCCGACCGACACCAGAATCCGCATCGTGGTCGATGCCGCCTCGAACCGCCGCACGGCGGCAGGGGTGATCGCGCCGAACGCCACCAGGACGACCAGGAGCAGGGCCATGCGGACGAGCGCGGACTGCGACGCCGAAGTCCCGCTGTGCAGTCGTGCCGTAGACAGGCTGCCCGCACCGCTCGACAGAAGCAGCGAAAACAGGACGACCGAGAGACTGTAGACAGGATGTCCCAGGAAGATGGCCAGCCTCTGCACCTGGGAGATTTCGACGAGCATGAACCCGAACCCGATCGCGGCAAAAAAGAGCAGATGAGGCCCGGCGCCGGCCAGGTCCCCGCGCGAGCCCGAGAGGACGAGCGGCAACCCGATGCAGAGCCCGGTGAGTACGAGAACCGTGACGAACAGGATCCCGAGGACGCCGACGGCGGCCATGTTGAACTGCACGATTCCCTGGTCGCGCCACCGCGCCGTGTTGAAGACGTCGCGCAGGCGGAGCATGTAGAAAAAGAACGGCCGGTCGTCGGTCGGCGCGGCGATGTTGAGCGGATGGCCGGCGATGGCGGCGCCCATCCGCTCGGCGCTCGCGATATCCGCGAACGTCTGGTCGGCGGAGTGCCGCGGGCTCTGGACCACCTCGAACTGCATCCGGGCGGCGACCGACTCGAGCGCATCGAGATCGCGATCCGACAACGGGTCGCGCGAGACGAGAAGCGTGCCGATGCCATCCGGCGCGTGGACCGTGGGCGCCGGGCGCGCGCGCACGATGGCGACGTGATCGCCCGGCCGGCTGACGCCCATCTGCGCCAACGTCGTCGAGGCCAACGTGGCGAGCCGGTACACCTCGCCCGGCCGCTCGGCGTAGTACCAGCGCGAGACGCTCAGGATCCCCCGCGGCGCGAGGTGTTCGAGGAAGGTGCGCCACGCTTCGACCGTGTACAGCGAGCTCTCGGTCAGCACGAATGCGCCGCTCGCCGTCGCCGCCCACGTATCGATCAACGAAACCTGAATGATGTCGGCGCGCTCGTCCGACCGTGCGATGAAGCTTCGCGCCTCGTCGTTGACGAACCTGACCCGCGGGTCGCGGTCCAGGTGGCCCGAGAAGTCGCCGAACCGGCCGTTGACCAGGTCGATGATGCTCTCGTTGATCTCGACGCCGGTGACCGCGCGCTGATTGAACGCCAGCGCGGAGAGGATGTCGCGGCCGCCGCCGGTCCCCACGACGATCACATTGGAGGACGGACGCAGGTAATGCGCCACGTTGGTGACGTCGTACTTGAGGTGCTCGACCGCCGCCGGGTCGCCGTTGTACTTCGTGATCTCCGTTCCGGCGTACGAGTCGATGTCCAGGTGCAGCTCGCGCGTGGTCAGGCCGGTCGGCAACGTCGCGCTGAGACCCCATCCCGAGGGCTTGACCGGCCGGTCGGGATTGCCGATCACGCGGACCCGCGAGAACGAGTTCCACCGTTCGACCAGAGGGCGGGCCTCGAACTGCCCCTTCACCCAGACGAGGCGAATCCACGGGGCATTGTTGCGCGCCGCCAGCCCGTGCGCGGATGCGCCTGCCGCCAGCAGCACCGCGAGGGCGGCGCAAGCGCGTCTCAGCCGGCGCGACGGCAGCTCCGCGGCGAACAGCGCGGCGCCGAGCCCGGCGACCGCCGCCGTGGCCAGCACGGCCGTCGGCGCGTCGGTGAGCCGCAGCACGGGTCCCACGAGCACGCACCCGAGCGCGGCCCCGGCCAGGTCGGCGCCGTAGAGCGCGCTCACCTGCCGCGGAAACTGCGTCAGCGCGATCGACACGACGATGCCGCTGAAGACGAACGGCACGCAGAGCGCCGCGTAGGTCAGCGCGATCGAGTACGCGCTCACGAGCGACGGCTCGATCACGAACGGGATCGACAGGTGCGTGAGGAAGCTCACGACGATCGCCGCGGCGAAGGCCGCCGAGCCGAGCGCGAGATCGCGGGCGGCGCGCGCCCGCACGACCAGCGGCGGGCGCATGAACACGGCGATGCCCCCGACCGCCATGCCGAACATCGTGACCGACACCGCGACGAAGGCGAAGTGGTACAACATCGTCACGCTGAAGATCCGCGTCAGCAGCAGCTGATACGTGAGCGTCGACAGCGTGACGAGAAAGAGGCCGGCGAACGTCGACCGCCGGGCGCGGATGGGGAGAGCGTCAGAAACCATTCGTCATTTCTTCATTGCGACCATGCAGACTCCTGCCTCCGATCCTATCCTCTCCTACTGCGCGTGGGGCCCCACCCCCACGCGCTGCGGCTCGTCTCGCTGCGCTCGCTCGCCGCGGCCGCGGGCGCTTGACCACCAGACGCACCCGCCGTACGCTGTGCATCTAGTGCATATTAGTCCTTTGCCCATGGCTCTTGGCGTGGCGTGGCTGTCGATGCTCGCGGCGTCGGCAGCCGGCGCCGTCGCCTTCGGTCCGGGAGCGATCGGCCAGGGCGCCGCGCCGGCGGCCGGTTTCTCGATTCGGTTCACCGACGTCACCGCCGCCGCCGGCATCACGTTTCGTCACCACAGCGGCGCGTCCGGCAAGAAGTACATGCCCGAGACGATGGGAGCGGGCTGCGCCTTCGTGGATGTCGACGGCGACGGCTGGCAGGACGTCGTCTTCGTCCAGTCGATGGACTGGCCCGGCCCGGCGCGGACGAAAGTGTATCCGGCGCTCTACCGGAACAACCGCAACGGGACCTTCACGGACATCACGCGCGCGTCTGGGCTGGAGGTCGAGATGTACGGCCTCGGCGTCGCGGCCGCGGACTTCGACAACGACGGGGACGCCGACATCTTCATCTCGGCGCTCGGCCCGAGCCGCCTGTTCCGCAACGACGGACGCGGCCGCTTCGAAGACGTCACGGCGCAGGCCGGCGTCGGCGAGCCCGGGTTCTCGGCGAGCGCCCTCTGGTTCGACTACAACCGCGACGGCCGCCTGGACTTGTTCGTGGCCCGCTACGTCGAGTGGTCGATCGAGAAGGACAAGTTCTGTTCATTGAACGGCCGCACCAAGTCGTACTGCACGCCCGAGTCGTACAAGGGGCAAAGCCCGGTGCTGTACCGGAACAAGGGAGACGGCACGTTCGAGAACGTCACCAAGAAAGCCGGGCTCGACGATCCGGCGAGCAAGATGCTCGGGGTCGCGCTGATCGACTACGACGGCGACGGCCTGCTCGACGTATTCGGCGCAAACGACACGCAGCCGAACCGGCTCTACCGCAACAAGGGGGACGGCACGTTCGGCGATGTCGGCGTCATGGCGGGAGTCGCGTTCAACGATGCCGGGGTCCCGCGCGCGGCCATGGGCGTGGACGCGGCGGATTACGACGGCTCGGGACGTCCGAGCCTGGTGATCGGCAACTTCTCGAACGAGATGATGGCGCTGTATTCGAACGAAGGCAACGGGTTGTTCGTGGACGAGGCGCCGGCGTCGACGATCGGCCGGGCGTCGCTCCTGCGCCTCACGTTCGCGTGCTTCTTCTTCGACGCCGATCTCGACGGCCTGCTCGACATCTTCGCGGCGAACGGCCACGTCGCCGACGACATCGCCAGCGTCCAGCCGAGCCTTGCGCACGCGCAGCCGGCGCTCCTGTTCCGCAATCTTGGAAAGAAGAAGTTCGAGGACGTCACCGCCAGGGCGGGAGGGGCGCTCACCACGCCGGTGGTGGGCCGCGGGGCGGCATACGGCGACTACGACAACGACGGCGATCTCGACCTGCTCCTCACGTCCAACAACGGTCCGGCGCGGCTCCTCCGCAACGACGGCGGCTCGAGCCGCAAGCTGCGGGTCAAGCTCGTGGGCACGGCGTCCAATCGCGACGCTGTCGGAGCCCGGGTCCGCGTCGATCTCGGGGGCGGACAGACGCAGTGGCGCATGGTGAAGACGGGATCGAGCTACCTGTCACAGAGCGAGCTCCCGGTGACGTTCGGCCTGGGCAGCCGGTCGAAGATCGAGGGTATCGAGGTGGCCTGGCCGGGCGGCAAGACCGAACGGCTCCCCGGCGTCGCCGCCGATCGGGCGATCACGATCCAGGAAGGGAAAGGCGTCATCGCAAATATGCCGTTCGGGTCGAAGCCTTGAGAGCTGCCGTCATCGCGCTCGTCGCGGCCCTGGCGATGTTTCATCTGCAGGCCGGACCGCCGCCCGGTTCGGGGCGGCCGGCTGGTGCGCAAGCCACGGCACCGGCCCGCGAGGCGGCATGGCGCGCCAACAATCTCGGCGTGGCACGGCTGGAACAGTTCGACTACGAAGGAGCGGCCAAGTATTTCCGCGAATCGCTTCAGCTCGCGCCGGACCTCGCGCTCGTCCGGCTGAATCTCGCCATCGCGTTGTTCTACGGCGGCCACACGGCCGACGCGGCAACGGAGGCGCGGGCGGCCGCCGCCCGCCTCCCGGACGTCCCGTCCGTGCACTTCGTGCTCGGCCTTGCCTCGAAGGCCGAGGACCGCCTCGACGTTGCGATCGCGGCGTTCACGCGTGTGCTGCAACTCGATCCGGCCGACGCCGGAGCCAAGATTCATCTCGGTCAGATTCACCTGCAGCAACGCCGCTATGACGAAGCGCTCCGCCTGTTCCAGGACGCGTTGACGGCGGAGCCGTACAACGTGACCGCCGCCTACAACGCCGCCCTGGCGTTGACACGCGCCGGCCGCGGCGAGGAGGGCCGGCAGGCGATGCGGCGGTTCGAATCGCTCCGCGACAGCATCTACGGCGTCACGTACTCGCAGACCTACCTGGCGCAGGGGCGGTACGGCGAAGCGCTCGCGTCCACCGGCGCCGAGTCCGATCTCGTGAACCCCGCTGCGCCTCCCGTGACGTTCTCCAACGCGACTGGCACGTTCCTGCCGGATCAAGCCCGCGCCAAGCCTGACGCGCCGGAACCGGCCGGCGGCGTCACGCTCTTCGACGCGGACAACGACGGCGATCTCGACCTCGTCGAGATCGGGACGGCCGGAGCGCGGTTCTTTCGCAACGACGGCGGACGGCTGCGAGACGAGACGGCCCGAGTCCTCCCGTTTCCCGCCACGGAGGTGGCCGGCCAGGGCGCCATCGCGGGCGACTACGACAACGACGGCAAGCCCGATCTTTTCCTTCTCCGCGAAGGCAGCCGGCGGCTGCTGCACCAGAAGGCCGACGGCGCGTTCGAAGATGCGACGCCTGCGGCCGGACTACCGCCGCCGCCGCCCGCGGTCTCGACCGCGGCGTTCGCCGACGCGGATCACGACGGCGACCTCGACATCGTCATGGCCGGCGCGGCCGCGCAGTTGCTGCGCAACAACGGCAACGGCACGTTCACCGACATCACGGGCGCCGCGGGCATCGGCGCCGAGGGTCCGCCGCGGCGGGCCCTGTCGATTGTCGCGGCCGATTTCGACAACCGGCGGGACATCGACATCCTCGTCGCGAGCCGCGGGCTGGCCCCGGCGTTGTTCCGCAACATGCGGGACGGCACGTTCCGCGACGCGGCAACCGAGCTCGGGCTGCCGCCGGCCGCGGAGTACGCGGCCGTCACCGCCGGCGACATCAACAAGGACGGCTACACCGACGTGTTCCTGGCGAAGCCTTCGGAGGCCGGCGTGTTCGCGCTCAGCGACGGTCACGGCAAGTTCCGCACGGTGCCGGGTCCCGCGGCGTCACGCCCGGCCGTGGCCGCGCAGCTGACCGACTACGACAACGACGGGCTCCTCGACCTGCTGATGCTCTCAGGGGAACGCCTGCAGGTGTTCCGCAACATCGGCGGGGACCGCTGGCTGGAGACGGGCGACGCGGCGCGGCTTCCGGGCGCCGCGCCCGCGAGCACCGAGCTCGCCTTCTTCCAGGCGATGGCGCTCGGGGATCTCGATCGCGACGGCGACACGGACGCCGTGATTCGCGATCGCCGCGGCGACCTGCAGGTCTGGCGAAACGACGGCGGCAATCGGAACACGTCGCTTCGGGTCCGGGTTGACGCGCGCGTCAGCAATCGCAGCGGCATCGGCGCGAAGATCGAGCTGCGGGCCGGCAGCCTGCGTCAAATCCTCGAGACCTCGGCGTCCTCGCCGGCGGTCGCGCCGGCCGATCTGGTCTTCGGCCTGGGCACGCGCACGGCCGCCGACGCGGTCCGCGTGCTGTGGCCGTCGGGCATCCTGCAGGCGGAGACGACCCTCCCCGCTCCGTCCGCGGGCCGATCGCAGGCGATCACCGTGACCGAGCTCGATCGCAAGCCCTCGTCGTGCCCGTATCTCTTCACGTGGAACGGCACGCGATTCGAGTTCGTGACCGACTTCATGGGCGGCGGCGAAATGGGCGGCTGGGCGGGTCCGGCTGCCTGGAACCAGCCCGATCCCGACGAGTACGTGCGCATCGATGGCGATCGGCTCCGGCCGCGCGACGGCCGGTACGAGCTCCGGATCACGAACGAGCTGGAAGAAGCGCTCTTCGTCGATCGCTTGCAGCTCGTCGCAGCCGATCATCCCGCGGAGCTCGGCGTGTTCCCGAACGAGGGTCTGAAGTCGCCGCCGCGCGCGCCATTCGCCCTTGCGGCCGTCAGGAACGCCCGGCCGCCGGCGCGTGCGCTCGACGAGCACGGGCACGACGTCCTGCCGCGGATCGCCTCCCTCGATCGCCGCTACCCTGACGACTTCGGCGTGCTTCCGATTCGCGGGTACGCGGCGCCGCACGAGCTCGTGCTGGATCTCGGCGCGCCATCCAACGGCAGCGTCCTCCTGCTGACCGGCTGGACCGACTACGCGTTCTCCAGCGACAACGTCGCGGCCTCTCAGAGCGATCGCGGCCTGGCGCCCCCGTCGGTGCAGGTGAAGGACGCCTCTGGCGCGTGGCGCACCGTCATCGAGGAGATGGGCTTCCCCGTCGGCCGCCCGCAGACTGTCGTCGTGAACCTGGAAGGCAAGTTCCTGTCGGCCGCGCGCGAGGTCCGCATCCTCACGAACATGCGCATCTACTGGGATCGGGTACTCGTCGCCGTGTCCGAGGGCGCCTCTGAACCCCGCATGACGCGTCTCGACCCGGCCGTCGCGGATCTTCGCTGGCGCGGGGTTTCGGCCGAGACCACACCGGACGGCCGGGAACCGTTCGGGTACGACTATCAGCAGGTGTCGACCACGGTGCCGTGGAAAGTGATGGTCGGGCGGTACACGCGCGAAGGGGACGTTCGCCCGCTCCTCCGCGCGACCGACGACATGTTCGTGGTCTCGCGCCCCGGCGACGAGATCGCGCTGGCGTTCGACGCGGCGTCGCTGCCGCCGCTGCCGGCGGGGTGGACGCGGACGTTCCTGCTCTACGTCCACGGCTACAGCAAGGAGATGAACCCGCGATCGGCGAGCCCCGACACGGTCTTGCCGCTCCCGTTTCGCAGGATGACCAGCTATCCGTACCCGGCCGGCGAGCACTACCCGCGCACGAAGGCCCATCGCGAGTACCTCGAGCGCTACAACACCCGCATCGTGAGCCGGCCGTTTCCGCTTCTTCTTGGGCAGCCATGAGCGACGTCATCCGATACGCGGCCGCCGCCTGCCAGACCGACCTGGCCAATCCGCCCGACCGCGCGCACATGCGCGAGAACACCGACCGCATGCTGTCGATGATCGACTCGGCCGTCGCCGGGAGCGCGCCCTTCCTCCCGGTCCGGCTCGTCGTGTTCCCGGAGTTCGCGCACGCGGCGCCCGTCTATCCGACCGTGCGGGAACTGCTCGACAGGCTCGCCGTGCCGGTTCCGAACGAGCACACCGATCGCCTCGAACGCAAGGCACGCGAGCACGGCATCTACATCCAGAGCGGGTCGATGCTCGAGGTCGATCCGCGGTGGCCGGCGATCGTCTTCAACACCACGTGCTTGATCGGCCCCGAGGGTCTGCTCTACAAGTACCGGAAGGTGAACCCGTGGATCCCGTACGAGGTGCACTCGAGCCCGCACGAGGTCGAGGGCTACGTCGATCCGCTCTTCCCCGTCGCCGACACGCCGATCGGCCGCATCGGCTGCGCGATCTGCTACGACTGGCTGTTTCCGGAAGCCATCCGCCAACTCGCCGCCAACGGCGCGGAAGTGCTCCTGCGTGTGTCCGCCTACATGGACCCGTGGGGCGCGACCGAGCCGATGAACTGGTGGACGCTGGTCAACCGGTGCCGGGCGCTCGAGAACACGGCATACGTGGTGGCGGCGAACCAGGGAGCGAGCCTGCGGCACTACCCGCCGTACTCCTGGCCCGGCGGAAGCCAGATCGTGGACATCGATGGACGAATGCTGGCGGAAGCCTCCCCCGGGCCCGGCGAACGCATCGTCGTCGCACCGATCGACATCACGGCCTTGCGCCATGAGCGCGCGAACCGGAAGGGGCACAGCATGCTGGCCCACCTCAGGACCGAGGCCTATCCCGTCTACGCGCGGCACCAGTACCCGCCGATCGGGAGCGCACCAGCCGAGCCTTCGTACGAGCGCAACCTCGAACTGATAGAGGAAGCGAAGTGCCGCACTCCGGCCGCGCAGCCGGGACTTGAAAAGCGGTAGGTTACTGAGGGCGGACGCCGAGATACGACCCGCCCGCGCTCACCCAATGCCAGAACTCTCGCGGGTTTTTGTTCATCCCCTTTTCGAATAGCGCTTCAGCCTTCGCGCGATCGCCGTTCACATTGGCGAGCGCACCGTACTCAATCATGCCGGAGTCGTCGCGAGTATTCGTCGCAAGCGCTCGATCGAACGCCGCCCGCGCCTTGTCCCACTCTCCGGCTTCAGCGTAGACGCGTCCGAGACGGAACCAATCGCTGTCCTCCACCTTCTTGCTGCTGGTGACGACGTCGAAGATCTCCTGTCCCTTCGCCTTGTCACCGCCCAGATACCACGCACGCCCGACGGCGATCCGTTCCCAGCTGCCAGATCCGGCGAGCTGAAGGGCGCCGTCGAGCAGGACAGTGGCGTTTTCATTCGCCGTTTTTCCCGCGAACATGCCTGGCTTGAACGCCGGCTTGCCGGCTTGCGCGAGCCCGGCCTGCGCGAGGGCTCCAACCAGGAAACACGCGACACCGACTCCGACAACGTGTGATGGCTTCATAAGGGTCAAAACCTCCATTTTCGAACTCTTGAACTTTAGAATTTTAGAACTTTAACGCCGTGAGCCGATCCGCCGCCTTTTTCCGCTAAGCCAGGTAGAGAGTCGGGATCCGGGATCCGGGATCCGATTCAACGACTCGGGGATTCAACGATTGGTGATTAGGTGACTGAAAGAGAGGCACAAAATGGCGATCCGGCTGGGCGACAACGCCCCGAACTTTACCGCCGAGACGACGATGGGATCGATCGACTTTCACGAGTGGAAGGGGAAGAACTGGGCGGTGCTGTTCTCCCATCCAAAGGATTTCACGCCCGTCTGCACGACCGAGCTCGGCGCGGTGGCGAAACTGAAGCCCGAATTCGACAAGCGCGGCGCGAAGATCATCGGGCTGAGCGTGGACCCGGTGGACTCGCACCGGAAATGGGAGGGGGACATCGAGGACGTGACCGGTCAGGCGGTGAACTTCCCGATGATTGCCGATCCCGATCGGAAGGTCGCCGGCCTGTACGACATGATCCACCCGAACGCGAGCGACACGATGACGGTGCGGTCGGTGTTCGTCATCGGCCCGGACAACAAAGTCAAGCTGACGCTGACGTACCCGGCCAGCACCGGCCGCAACTTCCAGGAACTGGTGCGCGTGCTGGACTCGCTCCAGCTCACCGCCGGCTACTCGGTCGCGACGCCGGCCGACTGGCGTTACGGCGAGGACGTCATCGTCGTCCCGCCGTGTCCGATGAGGATGCGAAGCAGAAGTTCCCGAAAGGCTTCGTCGCGAAGAAGCCGTACCTGCGCGTGACGCCGCAGCCGAACATCTAACCGTAGCGCAGGGCTTCAGCCCTGCCCGCTACCGGTGGCGGAGACGTTGCTGCTATCATCGGCGCGTCGGCATGCCCACCTACACGTTCCGCCTCAACGGCCGCGCGGTGTCGGTCGACGCCTGGGATCCTGACGAGCCGCTCCTCTATGTGCTGCGGGGCGCCCTCGCGGTGCACGGGCCGAAGCTCGGATGCGGTCTCGGGCAGTGCGGGGCGTGCGCCGTCCTGATTGACAACAAGGCGACGCCCTCCTGCCTCATGCCGGTCAGGAGCGCGGCGGGCCGGAACATCACGACTCTCGAAGGCCTCGGGTCCCCGGAGAAACCCGATCCGGTCCAGGCGGCGTTCATCGCCGAACAGGCGGCGCAGTGCGGCTACTGCACGAGCGGCATGATCATCGCCGCCAAGGCGCTGCTCGCGCGGACTCCCAAACCCACCGTGGATCAGGCGAAGCAGGCGCTGGCAGGACACCTCTGTCGCTGCGGCGCGCACACCCGCATCCTGCGCGCGGTGATGCGCGCGTCGGGGGCACGATGAAGCCGCCTTCGCGCTCCATTTGCGATCGCTTCGGCGCGCCAGGGCGGCGTGCGGAACCCGCGCCGTCGATCTCACGACGGGATCTGCTCAAGGCCGGCGGCGCCCTCGTGGTGAGCTTCGCGTTCGCCGCGATCCCCGCACCGGGCGCGTCCCAAACCCCGGCGGCGACCGGCGAGGGCGGGAAGCCGCTCGATCTCGGCGAGGTGGACAGCTTCCTCGCCATCCACGCCGACGGCGCCATCACGGTCTATACCAGCAAGGTCGACGTCGGGACCGGCATGCGGATCGCGATCGCGCAAATGGCCGCCGAAGAACTTGGCGTGGCGGCCGGGCGCATCACGATCGTCGATGGGGACACGGGCCTGTGCCCGAACCAGGGCGGGACCGGCGGCAGCACGGGACTCACGCGCGGGGGCACCGGAGTGCGGCGCGCCGCCGCCACCGCGCGTCAGGGACTGCTCGCTCTTGGCGCCGCGCGCCTGGACCGGCCGGTCACGGAGCTCACGATCGTTGACGGCGAGGTCCGGCCGCTCGGCGGCGGCCGCGGGATCGGCATCGGGACGCTCGTCGGCGGGCGGCGACTGTCGCTCAAGGTCGATCCCAATGCGCCGCTCGCCGCTCCCGCCAGCTACAAGTCCGTCGGCAAACCGCTTCCGAGGCCCGATGTGCCGGCCAAGTGCACCGGCCGGCACGTCTACGTCCACGACTTCAGCGTGCCGGGCATGCTCCACGCCCGCGTCGTCCGCCCGCCGGCGATCGGCGCGACACTCCTGTCCGTGGACGAATCGTCGATCCGCGGGATTCCTGACGTCCGCGTCGTGCGGATCGAGAGCTTTCTCGCGGTGCTCGCGAAGGACGAGTGGGCGGCCGTGCGGGCCGCGCGCGCGATCAAGGCGACGTGGAGCGAGTGGCAGGGGCTTCCGCGACACGACATGCTCGAGCAGTACCTGCGCGACGGCGCCGTCGACAGGGATCAATCCGTCGTCAATCGAGGCGACGTCGATGCGGCGATGGCCGGCGCCGCCAAGAAGCTCTCCGCAACGTATTTCTGGCCGAACCAGAGCCACGCGTCGCTCGGCCCGTCGTGCGCCGTCGCCGACGTTCGTGACGACGGTGCGACAATCTGGACCTCCTCGCAGGCCAGCCACGGCATGCGCGGGACGCTCTCGCGCGTGTTCGGCCTCACGCCCGACAAGGTGCGGGTCATCTTCCTCGAGGGATCCGGATTGTACGGCACGAACGGGGCGGACTACGCGGCGGCCGACGCCGTGCTCCTCTCGAAGACCGTGCGCCAGCCGGTGCGCGTGCAGTGGTCGCGGCAGGACGAGCTCGGCTGGGATCCGAAAGGCCCCCAGCAGCTCCTCGATCTGCGGGCCGGCCTCGATCCGGCCGGGCGCATCGTCGCCTGGGAGACCGAGATGTGGGTCCCCGCGAACCTGCCGGGCGCGAGGCCCTTTCTTGCGGCGCAGGCCGCGGGGATTCCGCAGGACGCCGGGCGCAACGCCGCCGCGGTCCAGGAAAACGGCGACCCGCCTTACGAGTCCGGCAGCGTTCGCGTCGTCGCGCACTGGACGAAAGAGACGCCGCTGATGACGTCCAATCTGCGCGCGCCCGGCAAGATTGCGAACGTGTTCGCCGTCGAAGGGTTCACCGACGAAATCGCCGCGGCGGGCGCGGTCGATCCGCTGGCGTTCCGGTTGAGCCGCCTGACCGACGCGCGCGGCATCGAAGCGTTGACGAGAACCGCCACGGCGTTCGGCTGGCGGGCGCGGCCCTCCCCGAATCCGCAACCCAGGCAGGGCAACCTGATGGTCGGGCAAGGGATCGCCTACGTCCGCTACAAACAGACCGAGAACTACGTCGCCATGGCGATGGAGGTCGCCGTGGATCCGGCGAGCGGCAGGATCGCCGTCCGGCGGGTGACCTGCGCGTTCGACTGCGGGTTGATCGTGAACCCCGACGCGCTGAAGAACCAGGTCGAGGGCGCGATCGTGCAGACGCTCAGCCGCACGCTGCACGAAGAAGTGACGTTCGACGCCTCACGCGTGACGAGCGTTGACTGGGCGAGCTATCCGATCCTGAGATTTCCGGAAGTGCCCGCCATCGACGTCATCCTGATCGATCGGCCCAACGAGCCGCTCCTGGGCGCCGGCGAAGCGGGCACGGTCCCCGTCGCCGCCGCGCTCGGCAACGCCTTCTTCGACGCGACCGGCGTCAGGCTGCGCAGGGCGCCGTTCACCCCCGAACGCGTGAAGGCCGCGCTCGCTTCCAAGTGACTGACGCTCGACAACTCCCAAAAAAGGCCAACTCCCAACCCCCAAAATTGCCTTGGGGTGAAGTCGCGGCGCCTTTCACACAGTTGTTTCGAGCAATGTGCCTTGGGAGTTGGAAGTTTGGAGGTTGGGAGTTGATATGAGGATCGCCATCCTCACCAACGAGTATCCGCCGAACGTGTACGGCGGCGCCGGCGTCCACGTCGAATACCTCACACGCGAACTGGCGCGGCTGGACGAGGGACGGCACCACGTGGACGTGCTGTGCTTCGGCGATCAGGCCGAGCAGACCGCGACCCTTCGCGTCGAAGGCATTCCGGCCGCCGCCGCGATTCCTGCCCAGGACCCGCGGCACGTGAAACTGTTCGACACGATGCTGCGGGACCTGATCATGAGCGGCAGGCTGTCGGGCATCGACGTCGTGCACTGCCACACGTGGTACACGCACCTCGCGGGTTGCGTGGCGAAGTATCTGCAGGGGGCGCCGCTCGTCCTGACGACGCATTCGCTCGAGCCGCACCGGCCGTGGAAGGTGGAGCAGCTCGGCACGGCGTATCACGTCTCGACGTGGATCGAGCGCACGGCGTACCAGAACGCGGACGGCGTCGTGGCGGTCTCGACGTCGATGAAGCGCGACGTGCACGAGCTCTACGGTGTTCCGCTCGATCGGATAAGAGTGATCCACAACGGCATCGATCTGGACCAATACCGGCCGCGGCCCGACCCGGCGCTGCTCGTCGAGTACGGCATCGCGGCGGATGTCCCGTTCGTGCTCTTCGTCGGGCGGATCACGCGGCAGAAGGGCATCATTCACCTGGTGAATGCGATCCGGCATTTCCACACCGGCGTGCAGGTCGTGTTGTGCGCCGGAGCGCCGGACACGCCCGAGATTGCCGCCGAGATGACGGAAGCGGTCGAGCGCGCGCGCGCCGGCAGCCCGCACGGGATCGTGTGGATTCGCGAGATGCTGCCGAAAGAGAAGGTGATCGCGCTCTACACCCACGCCGCCATTTTCGTCTGCCCGTCGGTCTACGAGCCGTTCGGGATCATCAACCTGGAAGCCATGGCATGCGAGACGCCGGTCGTGGCCTCGGCCGTCGGCGGCATCCCGGAAGTCGTCGAGCACGGCGAGACGGGCCTGCTGGTGACGCCGGAAGCCATCAGCGCCATGGAGGTCGAGCCGAAAAACCCGGAACAGTTCTCGAAGGACCTGGCGGCCGCGGTGAACGTGCTGCTCGACGATCCGGATCTGCGCGCGTCGATGGGGCGGAAGGCCCGCGCGCGCGTCGAGCAGCAATTCAGCTGGGCGAGCATCGCGCGCCAGACGCTGGAGTTCTACCAGGAGATCCGCGCCTGGCCGAAACGGTAAGCCAGGCGACGCGAACTACCCAACCGCCAACTCCCAACTCCCAACTCCCAAGGCGATTTGTTTCGAGCCAGCGGGGTGAAAATCTCGCAACCAGGAATGTCGGTAAGACTTTCACCCCGGTGCCTTCGGCTGCTCGCTTTGGGAGTTGGAAGTTGGCGGTTGGGAGTTGATCCGGTTTTTCGTCCCCGTTCAGTCCGCGCGCAGCGTGACGAGCGGATCGACTCGCGTGGCGCGGCGGGCGGGGACGTACCCCGCGAGGACGGCGACCGCGACGAGCGCCAGCGCCAGCAGCGTGAAGACCACGGGATCGTCGGGCTTGACCTGATACAGGAGCGCCGTGAGGAGCCGCATCGACGGCACCGCCAGCACGATGCCCAGGACGGTGCCGGCGAGCGCCAGCACGAAGACGCGGCCGATAATCAGGCGCATGATGTCGCCCGCGCGTCGCGCCGAGCGCCATGCGCACGCCGAGCTCGCGCCGGCGCTGCTCCACCGCCTGCGACATGAGCGCGTAGAGCCCCAGCGCGGCGAGCGCCAGCGCCAGCGCCGCGAACACCCCCAGCAGCCCCGCGCTCGTGCGGGTGCGCCACGTCGCCTCGTTGAACCGCTGATCCATCGTCTTGATGTCGGTGAGCGGGAGATCGGGATCGAGCGCCTGGACGTCGCGCCGCAGGGCCGCGACCAGCGGCTCGGGCGCGGTCCGGCTCCGGATGAAGATGAAGCCGGAGGCTCGCCTCGACTGCAGGAGCGGCAGGTAGACGTCCGGGCGCACGGAGGTCTCGACCGCGCCGTAGCGGACGTCGGCGGCGACGCCAACGACCTCCGCGCCGTCATGGAACCCGCCCTGTCCGACGCCGATGCGCTGGCCGATTGGATCGCCGTTTCCCCAGAAGGCCCGCGCTGCCGCCTCGCTGATCACCACGACCTTCGGCTGCCCGACCCGATCGCTGTCGGTGAAGGCTCGTCCGCGGATCAACCGGATGCCGAGCGTTTCGAAGTATCGCGGCGATGCCCAGAGAACGCCGACCAGCGGCCCCCTGCCTGGCGGCGCGGGCGGCCGGTCCGGAAACGTGGCCGATTGTCCCGTTGCACCCGCCGGATACCGGCGCGCAGCTGCCGTACGCGACCGCGTCGATGTTGGCGTGGCCGTCCAGCCGTTCGACCAGATCGGCGAGGAACTGCGTCGCGCGCTGGGCGTTGTACTGCGGGCCGGGAAGCGCGACCCGGACGGTGAGCAGCCCGTTGGGATCGAAGCCGACCTCGGTGGCCTGAAGCCGCACCACGCTCTTGAGCATCAGGCCGCCGGCGGTGAGCAGCACGAGAGCGAGCGCGATCTCGCCGACGATGAGCAGATTCCGAAGCGCCAGCCCCGCGCGCCGGACGCCACGGATCCCGGACGATCCGATCTTCATGCTCGCCGTCAGGTCCCGTCGCGACGCGCGCCAGGCGGGACCCAGCCCGAAGAGCGCTGCGGTCGCGATCGCCATGCCGACCGTGAAGAGCAGCACGCCTGAGGTCGAATCCGACGAGGCCGAGGCCGACGCGGGTCAGGCCTCCCTCCGGGCCGCCGCGCGGCAACACCATGCGCAGATCGGGCGCGAGCGACGCTCCCGCGGAGATCGCGGCGTAGGCCACTGCCAGCCCGATGAGCGTGCCCGCGATCGCCAGCACGAGGCTTTCGGTCATCAGCTGCCGGACGATCCGGAGACGGCTGGCGCCCAACGCGAGCCGGATCGCGACCTCGCGCTCGCGCCCGAGCCCGCGCACGAGCATCAGGTTGGCGAGGTTGACGCACACGATCAACAGCACCGAGGCCACGGCCGCGCCGAGAAGCAGAACCGATCGGCGAATCAGGGGATCGATCCGCTGGTCGTCGAGCGGCACGGCGGTCGCGCTCCAGAGGCCCTTGCCCGGTGCGCCGTCGCCAGGAAACGGGTCGGGAATCTGCTCGTAGATTCGCCGCCGAGCACCGCGACCTCGGCCTGCGCCGTTTCAACGGACGTGTCCGCTTTGCGGCGCGCAACAACCTGGTACGAGTGATTCCATGCCTCGCCGAGATCGGCCGCGGACAGCGTCGTGATCGGCACCAAGAGCTCGGCTTCTCCGGTCAGTCCGCGGAACCCGGCTGGGCCACGCCGACGATCGTGTGCGCGACGCCGTTGAGGCCGACCGTGCGGCCGAGCACGGCGGGATCGCGCCGAAGCGGCGGACCCAGAAGCCGTGACCGAGCACTGCCAGCGGCGCGGACCCGGGCGCACGCGTCTCGTCGGCGGAGAACGTGCGCCCTAGCTGCCGGCGCAGCCCAAGCGTGTCGAAGTAGGTGGACTCCACGAGCTCGCCGACGACGCGCTCCGGCGATCCGGAACCGGTCAGGTTCCAATTCCACCAACTAAAGGCCGCCGTAGATTCGAAGCCGTGCTGGTTCTCTCGGAGCACCTGGTACTTCGGATAGGACCAGATCATCTGGCCCGATGACGCCAGGCGCCTCGCGATCCGGCGAGAGCAGGTGCACCATCATCAAACGGTCGGGCTCCGCAAACGGCAGCGGCTTGAGCAGCACGGCGTTGACGAGCGAGAAGATCGCCACGTTCGCCCCGATCCCGATGGCGAGCATCAGCACGGCCATCGCAGTGAATCCAGGCTGTTTGGCGAGCGACCGGAGCGCGTATGAAAGATCCTGGCGGATGGCGGCCATGGGCGTCCTCTTGGATCGTGAGCCGGAGCTCGGTGTGACGTGGGATGGCTCGGTGACGGGCGCCAGCACGTGCGCGAAGACGATGCTGAGCGTTTGACGCCAGTACCAGCGCCGCGCGGCGCGCGGCGCGGCGATGGTGCGGAAGGTTTCCTCGAGGTCGCCGGAGATCACCTCGGCGTCTTCGCTCGACAGGATCAGCCGCAGGAGCGCGCCGGCAAGTCGCGGTGGGTTCTGTATCACGGCTAACTCTTGAGGGTGCGCAGCCGCGTGGCCACGCCGCTGGCCATCAGCCGGAGCGACTCGTAGACGCGAGCCAGCGCGCGCTCTCCGGCCGGCTGCAGCGTGTAGAGCCGCTTGCGCTTGCCGCCGCGCTCGGGCGTCGGCTCGCCGAGGCGCGACGAGACGAGGCCGCGCCGCTCGAGGCGGTCGAGGGCGGTGTACAACGCCCCCGGCGAGATCGCGCGCCCGGTCCTGGCTTCGATCTCGCGCCGGAGGCTGACGCCGTAGGCGTCGGCGCCGAGGCGGACGAGCGCAAAGAGAATCAGCTGTTCGAAGTCACCGATGGTGTCGGCCATTCCAATCACTAATCACTAATCGCTGAATCGCTGAATCCGACTCAGCCTGATCCAAGGATTCCAGGATGAGTGATTAGCGATTCGGCCTTCGGTCACACTGTAGTTATAATCACGTCCCCTGTCAACGCGTGCCTTGCAGTTCGCGCCGGATCGTCCTAGCATCGGCACGCTGTCCTTTGCGGCTGGCTCGGGTGCATTTCGGTACCCAAGCCCAGCCGTCTGCATCACTCACGGGGGACTAAATGCTCACTCGCTGTGGATTCTTCGCGCGTACCGTCGGCTTCCACGTCCTGCTGCTCACGCTCGTCCTGCCCGCGCTGGCCAGCGCGCAGGAAACACGCGCCACCATCACCGGCACCGTCAAGGACACGCAGGGGGCCGTGATCCCCGGCGTGACCATCACGGTCCTCAATACCGACACGAACGTGGCGACCGAGGCCGTGACCAACGAGTCTGGGTCCTTCAGCGTTCAGAAGCTGCAGCCGGGTCCCGTCCGCATCACGGCCACGCTGGCCGGCTTCAAGACCTGGGTCCGCGAGGGGATCACGCTGCGGACGGCGGAGACCGTCACCATCAACATCCCGCTGGCGATCGGCGCCGTCGAGGAGACGATCACGGTGAGCGCGGCGAGCAGCGCTATCGAGTCCAACGAGTCGACGGTCTCGCAGACGATCGAGAACAAGCGCATCTCGGAGCTGCCGCTGAACGGGCGCCAGGTCTACATGATGATGCAGCTCACGGCGGGCACGCTCTTCACCCAGACGACGTTCGGCGCGACCGGCTTCTCGGGCACGCGGGCGTGGGACGTGAACGGCTCCCTGTCGGTGCACGGCAGCCGCACCGGCAACAACGAGTTCCTGATCGAGGGCGCACCGAGCGCCGGAACCGGGGGCGGGACCGGCAACTGGAACTACGCGCCACCCGTGGACGCGATCGAGGAGTTCAAGATCGGGACCTCGGCGACCGACGCGTCGTACGGCCGCACGAGCGGCGGCGTGGTGAACATGACGCTGCGCTCGGGGACCAACTCACTCCGCGGCTCCACCATCGCGCTGTATCGCGGCACCGCGCTCGACTCCAACCAGATCCAGAACATCCGCAACAACATCTCCAACGAGGGGCACACCTACTACAACAACGAAACGATGGTGAGCGGGCCGATCCGCCGGAGCAAGACGTTCTTCATGGGCGGCTACCAGGGCTTCTACGAGAACATCCCGTTCCCGGTGACGCGGACGGTGCCGACCGCGCTCCAGCTCCAGGGGGACTTCTCGCAGACGACCACCGCGAACGGCACGCCGATCATCATCTACGACCCGGCGACGACGCGCTCGAACGGCGCGGGCGGGTTCATCCGCGATCAAATCCAGTGCAACGGCCGGCCGAATGTGATCTGCCAGGACCGCTTCCATCCCGTGGCCAGGACGCTGCTGCAGTACTTCCCCCGCCCGAACGCCGCGCCCAGCAACCTCGCGGGGAACGACAACTTCGTCAACTCGCCGAGCGTCGGGCGCTACCGCTACAACTCGTACCTGACGCGGATCGATCACAACTTCAACAGCCGGCACCGGCTATCGTTCACCAACACCGGGAACTGGGGCATCGAGTACCCGCAACGAGAACGGCCTGCCCGAGCCGGCCATCCGCAGCGACAACTGGCCGACGCACCGCAACCACTACCTGTTGTCGGTGGACGACAACGTGACGCTCAGCCCGAGCACGCTCTGGAACACGCGGCTCTCGTTCGACCGGTTCGAGGAGCCCCACGACAAGGTCTATGGAAACATCGATCCGCAGCTCCCCTTCCAGGGTCCGTTCCAGCTGACGGGTCCGCCGTTCGTCCAGATCAGCGGCGTTGCGAGTGAAACCATGTTCCCCCGGACCGCGTACCGACGGGACAACAACGCGCTCTCGCTCAACAGCTCCATCTCGAAGACGATGGGCCGGCACTTCACGAAGATCGGGGGCGAGGTCCGCGCCTACGACTTCTACAGGAACGACGAGTTCACGACCAACGGAACGTTCGGCTTCAACAGCACCTTCACGCGCCGGGATCCGCTGAGCGCCACCGGCGCGACGTCCGGCAGCGCCATGGCCTCGTTCCTGCTCGGGCTGCCGAACAGCGGCAGCGTCCAGTCGGGCATCCCCCGCACCGAGCAATACCGCTACTACGCGCTGTACGTTCAAGACGACTGGAAGCTCGGCGCACGCGCGACGCTGAACGTCGGGCTGCGGTGGGACTACCAGCCGCCAGTCACCGTGGAGGACAACCTGACGGTCTCGGCCTTCGACGAGACGTCGGTGAATCCGCTGCAGGCGCAGTTACAGCCTGGAGCGATCAACCCCGCCACCGGGCAGCCGCTGCAGCTCAAAGGCGGGCTGGTGTTCGCCAACCATGGCGGGCCGGACTCGCCGTACGAGAGCGACTGGAACAACATCCAGCCGCGCGTCGGCTTCACGTACAAGGTGAACGACTGGCTGATCGCCCGGAGCAACTACGGGCGTTCCTATCTCGGGCTGTCGAGCGGCGGCCAGAACGGCGTCTACTTCACGGACTTTTCGAGAACCACGCCGTTCCTGGCGACGGCGCCCGACAACGTCTCGCCGGGCACTCCGTGGTCCACACCGTTTCCCGATGGCTTCCTCGAGCCGCGCGCCGGCGAGCTGGGGCTGCTCACCAACATCGGCGCGGGCTTCACGATTCCGAATCGTAGCTACGAGATTCCCTACACCGACCAGTGGATGGCGGGCGTCGATATCCAGCTGCCGTGGAATATCGGTCTCGACCTCGCGTACGTCGGCAACAAGGTGAGCAAGCTCGGCGCCAGCCGGCCCATCAACGAGGTACCGAAGTCGGAAAACGACAAGCGCATCCCGAGCCTCGGCGGCACGGCCAACTACCTGAACGTGACCTTCCCCAACCCGTTCGCCGGGCTGGCGCCGGGGCAGACGCTGAACGCGGCCACGGTCTCGCGGGGCGACCTGCTCCGGCCGTACCCGCAGTTCACCGGCATCAACCGGGACCGGCTCAACCTCGGGTCGGCGTACTACAACGCGCTGGAGGCGGCGGCGACCAAGCGCTACACGAACGGCGTGATGTTCGCGGTCAACTACACGTGGATGAAGCTCGAGGATCAGGTCAACTTCCTCACCAACTACGACACCGTGCCTTACCGGGACCTCCAGGGCGATCAGCGGAGGCACCGGCTGGTCATCACGACCCTGGTCGATCTGCCCTTCGGACCGGGGAAGCCGATTGGCCGGAACACGACCGGCCTCGTCAGCCACCTGATCGGCGGCTGGCAGTTCAACACGATCGGCGAGATTCAGTCCGGCAGGCCGCTCGGGCTGAACGGCAACTCCGTCCAGCTGATCGGCGACGTGGCTCTGCCGAAAAACGAGCAGTCCTTCGAGCGCTGGTTCGACAACAGCAGCACGGCGCTGAACAACCCGCGGCCCGACGGCACCTTCGCCTGGACGCTGCTCGGCACGAACGAGTACCGCGTGTCGAAATCCAGGTTCCACGACGTGAACGAGCCGAGCGAGCCGCAGTGGTCGTTCTCGTTTTTCAAGAATACGCACCTGGGCTCGCGCGTGAACATGCAGGTGCGGGTCGAGACCTTCAACGTGTTCAACGTCCGCGTCTACGGCGGGCCCAACACCGACCCGAACAGCGCGAACTTCGGCATCGTCAGCACCGCGAGCCAGGTGAATTTCCCGCGGACCACGCAGGTCGGGCTGCGGTTTACGTTCTGAGGGAGCGGAGATCAGGAGGATCAGGAGATCAGGAGATCGATCAGGAGGTCAGGAGGTCAGGAGATCTCCTGACCTCTTTAGTCTCCTGATCTCCACTACGCGCAGCAGCCAGCGCACGGGCCACCAGAGGATCGCGAGCCAAAGTAGCAGCGGCGGGCCCGCGCGCAGGGTCCAGAGCAGCGCGGCGGACGCGCTCTCGAATGCGGTCCGCAGGCCGTCTACCGCGGCGTTGCGGAGGCGCGTCGAGAGCGGCACCGGTCCGGTGTCGAGCGTCGCCTGGCGTGACTCCGTGACCTCGAGCGTCACCGTGGCGTAGGCGACGCGACGTTCGAGGTTCGTCCGCTCGCCATCGAGCCGTTCGATCTCTTCCCGCACGCGGGCGATCTCGCGTTCGACCGCGAGCACGTCCGACACGTCCCCGGTCCGGTTCCTCAGCACTTCGCCCAGCCGCTTCTCGGTGTTCCGGCCGTTCGCCAGGCGCGCTTCGATGTCGACCACGCGCTCGGTGACGTCGTCGCCCGACTGCACTTCGCCGGTCACGCTGCCCAGCGTCCTGAGGCTGCGGACGGCGTCGTCCAGGCGTGCGGCCGGAACCCGAAGCGTGGCGTGCAGCGAACGGGCGGCGTTCTGGGCGCTCGACGAGCGAATCTCTCCGACGAAGCCGCTGACGTCGCGCAGCGTGCGGTCGATGGCGGCCCTGACGGCGTCGAAGTCCGTCGTCGTGATCGTGATCGTGACCGTCCGGATGATTTTCGTGCCGCCGGTCTGGGCTCCCAATTGACCTGCGGCGCGCGGCTCAGCCGTGCACCTGAGGCCGCCCGTACAGCATGATCTCGACGGGCGGGCGCGAGGGCATCTCGGTACCGGCAGCGAGACTCAAGCCGCCCCTGACGGTCGAGCGCGACTCCCGTGACCGCGCGCTGAACCAGACGGCTGCCAGCACGACGACCATCACAGCCGCTCCAGCGAACTGCCACGTGCCGGCGAACCCGGCCCACGCGACGTGCCAGCGGGGATTCCTCGTTTGGCGCGGCGATGACCGGGGCGCCGAGCGATGCCGGTGGATCCTTCACCTCCCACAGCCGCATGTCCCTGGACACCTGCTGCAGTTCGGCCGCCAGCGCCTGGCAGGCCACGCAGTGCGCCAGGTGATCGTGGGCGGCCAGCGCCCGATCGGACGACAGCTCGCCGTCCAGATACGCCATGAGCTCGTCGTGCGGAAGCGCGTGTTCACCGGATGTCATGACTGACCTTCACTTGAACGTCGGCGCCGCGCACGAGCGCGGCCCTGAGATCCATCCGCGCGCGAAACAACCGCGAGCGGACCGTGTTCAACGGGACGTGGAGCAGATCCGAAATCTCCTGGTAACTCAATTGCTCGTACTCGCGCAGCATCACGATCTCGCGCACGTCCGGCTCCAGCGATGCCAGCGCGCCGCGGACCCACAGGGCGGTGTCGGGATCCGATGCCGCCGCGGGAACGTCGGCCGGGAGCGGCTCCGTCGCTCGATGGGCGGCCGTGCGGCGCTCCGCCATCATCGCGTTGTAGGCAATGCCGAACAGGTAGCTGCGGAACGCGCGACCGGGGCTCGTAGCGTGCGGCATTCTGGAGAATCGCGACGAAGACGTCGTGCGTGAGCTCTTCGGCGCGGGCCGTCGCCTCGACGCGGCGCCGGAAGAAGCGCCAGACGGGCCCGCGATACCGCTCGAACAACGTCTCGAACGCCTCACGCGAGCCGGCACGCACGCCGAGCATCAGCTGTTCGTCGGTGACCACGATCCTGCCTGTGCCTGTGTAATGTCGCCGGAAGGGAAAAAGTTCCCCCGTTCAGGACATCCGCTCGAGCGTCAAGTACAAGGGGCCGGCGCCGAAGATCATGGTGAAAAAGATACTTCCGGGCCCCGTGCGGTTGACCGCTTCGAAAAACACCTGCTCGCCCGGCGCGGCCGTGAACTCGACGGTCTTCCACACGAGTGTGTTGCTCACCCGCACGCGGTGCGGACCCGGATCGATGTCGCGCGTAACCGAGTCGCCCCAGAGGAGCGTGGCCGCCCGCTGACCATCGAGCGTGACGATGAGCTGGCGCGTCTTGACGTCGGCCTCCGACGTGCGCGTGATGGTGACGGTCGCGGGAAACACTTCCTCGGCGTGCGGAACGTCCACCCTGTTGTCGGCTACCGGAGGTGTAAGGACGGCCATCGACCCAAGCCTACCCGATGCCGAATCGTACCGGGACTCGGGACTCGGGACTCGCCCGCCGTCGCTTGTCGCGCAATCGCACTGAGCGACAAGCTATGGCGCGGCCGCGCCGAAGCGCGCTGAATCTGACGCGAAGGCGGGGGACTCGGGACTCGGATCCGAGGCGACGGTCGCGCAAGCGTATAATCGGCGGAAAGATGCATCCCTGGCACGACAGCTATATCGACGACTCCGTCATCGCGACGGCCTTTCCCGTCGTCATCGAGATTCCCAAAGGCAGCAAGAACAAGTACGAGCTGGACAAGGAGACCGGGCTGCTCCGGCTCGATCGCGTGCTGTATAGCTCCGTCCACTATCCTGCCGATTACGGTTTCATCCCGCGGACGTACTGCGATGACGGCGATCCGCTGGACGTGCTGGTCCTGAGCCAGGAGCCGGTGTATCCGCTGACGATTGTCGAAGCGCGCGCCATCGGCGTCGTGCGGATGCGCGACGAGAAGGGCATCGACGACAAGATCGTCGCCGTCAGCGTTCGCGATCCGTCGTACGCGGATTACACCCACAAGGACCAGCTGCCCAACCACGTGCTCCGGCAGCTGCGCCGGTTCTTCGAGGACTACAAGGTGCTCGAAGAGAAACAGGTGATGATCGACGACATCCTCGGGCCGGAACAGGCCGTGACGATTATCGCGGAAGCGCTGGAGCTGTACCGGAAGCTGCGGCGCGGCCAGCTGTCGAAGGGTGATCGAATCCCTAATCGCTAATCCCTAATCGCTAATCCCGAATCGCTGAATCCCGAATCGCTGAATCCCGAATCGCTGAATCCCGAATCCCGAGTCCCGAGTCCCGAGTCCCGACGTCCGACGTGATTCATTTCACTATCTCGTCCACCCGCTGAATCTCCGACGTGCTCCCCCCGTTGAACCGGCCGAAGATCGATCGGATGACCACGGATCGAGGCGTGCGGGGCATGCCCGACAGGTTGTTCACGAAGCGGTCGTAGGTGCCCGCCCGCTCGAGGTAGAACTCCACGTTCGACGTGTAGAAGGCCGAGAGCCGCTCTCCCCTGCCGTTCAGGAGGCGGCCCACGGCGGCGAGCGCTTTGGGCCCGCTCAGGTCACCGACGACCGGGACAATCCCGTCGCGCGCGTGCAGCGACTTGACGAACTGGAAGCTCTCTTCGGACGCGAGATAGTTGCTCTGCCGCCCGCTCGAATCCGTCTCGAGCAGGAGCTCCCGATAGTCCGGGTAGTGGCTTTGCGGCGGGCGGCCCGTGCTCTGGAAGCGCAGCCCGAGTCCCGCCTCGATGAACCGCCGATGAAAGCGGTCGATCGTCGCGAGGTCCTCGGGCGAGAGCGCGACGTCGAAGCGGGTGACCAGCCCATTGAGCCGGAGCCTCAGCGCATCCACCGACTGGCGATCGACCGGCACGCCGTCGAGGTACGCGACGATGCGGCCGATCCCCGCCTCGCGCCATCCATCGAGCGGCCGGGGCACCGGACGGCCCAGCAGCAGCGCCAGGTACTCCACGCGCGTCCGCGCCTCGGCGAAGATCGCCTTGAACAGCAGGTGAAGGAGCAGGTTGTCGCGGCGGATGTCGACGATGAAGGCCATCGCCGGACGGATGTGGGCGATGTAGGAGAAATTCTGATCGGGACCGACGCCGATGTAGGCCCCTCCGCGCACGCCGGCCCGCTGCAGCTCGGGGATCACCTGCAGATACGACCGCTCGTTCGAGATCAGGTTGTCGGTGTCGAAGTAGCCGCCCGGCTCCGACAGCGCCGCGACCTGGCCGGCGAAGCTGCCCGGCGCCTGGACCGTGCGCGGCGCAGGCGACTGGGCCGTGCCCGGACCGGTCGGGCTGGTGACGGCGAGTACACCCGCCGTCAGGATCGCACCAACGAACTGACGCAACGACATCGACGGCATCATAAACCCAGCCGGACCCGGCGTCAGAAAATCCGGATCGAGACTGCGAGCCTGATACAGTGATCCCACCATGCACATTTGGGGGATGCCGCTCCTCGCACTACTGGCGGCACCAGCGTACGGACAGGGGACGCCAGCATCTCCGTCGCCGCCGAGCAGCACGGTTCGCGACGGTCAGACCCAGCAGAAGACTGCAACGGCCCGTTTGAGCGGCCGGGTGACCGCCGGCGATTCGGGCAAGCCGCTGCGTCGCGCCGAAGTCATCGCGGTCCCGCCGGAGCTGAACCCGGAGCAGATGGAGAACCCGGCGCGCTCGGTGACGACCGACGCGGATGGCCGTTGGGAGCTCAGAGGGCTGCAGGCTGGCCGGTACAACGTGACGGTCTCGAAGGGCGGATATCTCACACTCCAGTACGGCCAGCGGCGACCGTTCGTGCAGGGCAAGCTGATCGACCTCGCGGACGGCCAGACACTCGAGAAGATCGACTTCAGTCTGCCGAAAGGCGGCGTCATTGCCGGCCGGCTCCTGGACGAGTTCGGCGATCCCGCCATGCCCGCGATTGTCGTGGCGATGCGGCACCGGTATGTCGACGGCCAGCGTGTGCTGCGGCCCCTCGAAGATGGTCTGATGATGTTCCTCAACGGGGGGATCACGGACGACACCGGCGCGTACCGCCTTCACGGCCTGCCGCCTGGAACGTACTATCTGTCGGCGCTCTTCGGTTCACGGGTCCGGGGCCTATCGGACGATAGGACGATGTACGCGCCAACGTTCTTCCCCGGCACGCCGTCAATCGCCGGCGCGCAACGCGTCACCGTCGGGATCGGACAGGAGATCCAGAACATCAACTTCAGTCTGACGACGGTCCGCGTCGCCACGCTCACCGGTGCCGTCGTCAGCTCCTCGGGCGAGCCGGCCACGGCATCGGTCGCGCTGTTCTCCGCGGCGGCCGGTGGGCGCTCGGAAACCCATACCTACAACGTCGGCCCGGACGGCACGTTCACTCTCTCGAACGTGGCGCCAGGTGAATACCAGCTGCTGGCCACGCACCCACGGGAGAATCTCCGACCACCTCGAGCTGGCTTCCATCCCGATTACGGTCGACGGGCAAGACATTGCAGGCCTCACGATTGCGACGGCGCCCGGAGCGACAGCCGGCGGGCGGGTTGTCTTCGAGGGCGTCACGGAGTCGCGCCCGCTGCCCGGCAGTTTTTCCATTGCCACTGTCCCGGCGACAGGAGGGTTCACGCTGCATGGTCTCGGCGACAACAGCACGAGCCTCAGCGGCCAGGAGAATTTCGAGCTGCGCCAGTTGCCCGGGCGCGGCCTGTTCCGAATCGAAGATCTGCCTCCAGGCTGGCTGCTGAAAGCCGTCACGCTGGACGGCACGGACATCACCGACTCGGGCATCGATTTCAAGCCGGGACAACACATATCGGGGATCGAGATCGTGCTCACGGCGCGCTCGACGACGCTGTCCGGCGCGGTGCAGGACGATGGCGGGAAACCGGTCGCTGATTGTACGGTCGTGGCCTTTTCTCCCGATTCCAGCAAGTGGGGCTATCGGACACGATACGTCCGCAGCGCCAGGCCGGACCAGGATGGCCGTTTCCTCTTCAAGGGTCTTCCGCCCGGCGACTACTTGCTCGCCGCGCTCGAGGATCTCGAGGCTGGCGATGAAGGCGATCCCGAACAGCTCGAGAAATGGAAGCCGGGGGCGACGAGCGTCACGCTCGGGGACGGCGAGACGAAGTCCGTCACCCTCAAGCTGGCCCGCTGACGGCGTACGGCGCTCCGCCGCGCGCCGTGGCACTATTACGTGATCCATGGACGCGCTCGATCCATCCCCGCCATCCGCGCCTGCCCCTCCGCCGCCATCCCTTGCCGACGGGACGCGGAAGTCGCTCGATCCGCAAGTCGTCGATCTGGACCGGGATGTGGGGTTGATCGTGACCGTCATCACTTCCCCCGGCGTTCTGCTGGCGATCGGGATCCTGTACCTCGCCTCGGACACTCCGCGCTGGTTCTTCGGGCTGTGCCTCCTTGGATGGGCGGCGCTGACGGCCTTTCTCATCTGGCACACGTTCCGCTGGCCGCAGATCCAGTACCGCCACGCCTCGTACCGCCTGGACGGGCAAGGCATCGAGATCGCGCGCGGCGTGATCTGGCGATCGATCGTCCACGTGCCGGTCTCGCGCGTGCAGCACACGGACGTGTCCCAGGGTCCGCTCCAGCGCCGCTACGGCCTCGGCACGCTGACGATTTACACCGCCGGAACCGAGTACGCCCGCGTCAATCTCCATGGACTTGCGCACGCGAGGGCCCTCGCCATCCGCGACCTTCTGCTGCCGCGGCGATCCGACGATGGCGTCTGAACGGCGGCTGCACCCGGCTTCGTTCTTCTTCGCGCTGGGCGGCCATGCCAAGCAGCTGCTCCTGCCGGGTGTCTTCGTGCTCGTCAGCGCCCGGTCGGGACGCGGCAACTGGGAGACGTGGGCGATGGTGTTCATCGTCCCGTTCGCGATTGCCGCGGCGGTGCGCGTCCTGTCCTACCGGTACCGATTCGACGAGGGGGAGCTCGTCGTCCGGACGGGGTTCATCTTTCGCAACGAGCGGCACATCCCGTACGGGCGCATCCAGAACGTCGACGCCGTCCAGAACCTGCTGCATCGCGCGCTCGGCGTCGCCGACGTCCGCATCGAAACCGGCGGCGCCAGCGAAGGGGAAGCCGTCATGCGCGTCGTCTCTCTGGGCGCGTTCCGGGAGCTGCGCGATCGCGTGTTCGAAGGACGGACGGCGATCGGCGCCGATCCGGCGGACGGAGCCCCTGGCGCCTCGGACGTGGCGCAAGCCCCGGCAGAGGGCGGAGCCACGAGCGCGCGTTTCGCGCGCGCGGAGGCGCAAACCATCCTGCACCTGCCGTTTCGCGAAGTTGTCCTGTGCGGGCTCCTCGAGGGACGCGGGCTGGTCGTGCTCGGCAGCCTGTTCGGCCTGTTGTGGGAAGCCGGCCTCATCGACAACGCGGTCGGATCGCTCTTCGGTGAGCCCACCTCGGGACGTGGCGCCATCCTCCAGATGGTCCGCGGCATCGCGGGCCAGGGCGTACCGTCGCCGGGCAAAATCGGCCTCACGCTCGCCGCGTTCGGAAGCTTTCTGATTGTCGTCCGCATATTCTCGGCAGCCTGGGCGGTGATGACGCTCCACGGATTCAGGCTGGCGCGCACCGGCGAGGATCTGCGGCTGGATACGGGCTGCTGACGCGCGTCACGGCGACGATTCCGATCCACAGGATTCAGGCGCTGACCATCCAGGAGGGCCCGCTGCACCGTCTGTGCGGCCGCGTGACGATCCGAGTCGATACGGCGGGCGGCGAGGGCCAGGGCGCCGCGCAGGCGCAACGCCAGCGGCTCGCCCCGATCCTGCGGCGCGAAGAGGTCGAGGGATTTCTCCGGACGGTGCTGCCCGATCACGATCCGGACGTGCTGTGGAATGGTGTCGATCCACGCGGATTCCGGCGCAAGCTGACGAAGTCCGCCATCCTCGTCACGCTGATGGGCGTCGTGCTGGCCTGGCCGCTTCGCGTGTGGGCGCTGCCACTGCTGGTCCTCATGTTCGGGTGGGCCGCCGTTCATGCGCGACAGTGGATCCGGCGTCTCGGCTGGGCCACCACGAACGACGCGGTGGTCTTCCGCAGCGGATGGGTCTGGCGGAACACCACCATCGCGCCGCTCGGCAAGATCCAGATCGTGGCCGTCCACGAATCGCCGTTCGACCGCCGGCTGCGGATGGCAGGCGTGGTCGTGGATACGGCCGGTGCGAGCGGCGAGTCCCATCGCGTCCACATTCCGTACTTGTCCCGCGACACCGCCGATGGGCTGGCCGGATCGCTCGCCGTCCACGCCGCGCGCTCCACCTTCAGATGGTGATCGCGGATGAGGTGGAGACCGGTCCGCTGGCGGCCCGCTTGCACCCTCCCCGGCCAGTTGCACCGGCGCGATCCGCGTAAGTGGTGCTGCGAACGCTCCGGCCGCGCGAAGACTCCGCTTCCGGCATCAGACTGTTGGTCTGCCCGTGCAGCGCCAAATCTGTAAGGCTCGAGCCACAACTGTAATTCGGACCGCCGTCCGGCCGGACGCCGGAGTCCGAGCAGAGAAGACTGTGACCAACGTATGACCCCATTTCGCAGCGCCCGTGGATTCACGCTCATCGAGCTCCTGATCGTCGTCGGGATCATCGGCATCCTGTCGGCGGTCGCCGCCCCGTCGCTGCTCAAGGCACGGATGTCGGGCAACGAGTCGTCGGCGATCGGGTCGCTGCGGGCGTTGAACACCGCGGAAGCGAGCTACGCCTCCGGCGCAGGGCAAGGCGGCTTTGCCACGCAGTTCGCCACGCTGGCCCTGGCGTGTCCGGGCGGCACGATTGGGTTCATTTCTCCCGATCTGTCCACCGATCCGACGACCAAGAGCGGCTACACGATCACGGTCACTGTAGGTACCGGCGCCTCGCCCGGTCCGCTCGATTGCCGCGGGACGGCGACGCAGTCGGCCTATTACGGAACGGCGCTACCGGTCACGGGCGGAACCAGTGGCTGGAGGGCGTTTGCAACGACGGCCGCCGGCACGATCTACTTCGACCGCACGGGCCTCGCGCCAACTGAAGCGCAAATGGCCGCCGGCGGCGGCGGCACGCCGCTCCAATAGCGCGACGACACGTCCCGGCGCTTCTGCTAGCATCAGCAGGAGGGCCCATGTATGCCATCCTCGCGTTGATCGCGGTGCTTCTCCCCTCGCAGGCTCCATCTCAGCCACCAGTCATCGATCGAAGCACCGTCCCGCACTGCCCTGTCTCGAACGACGCCAGGTACGGTTTCACTCCGGACCAGCCAGTACAAGTTGGCGGCGGCGCCATGTACGGCCCGGCGCGCGAGCGGCGCTACCTGGACGCGTTGCGAGGTCCGCAAGGTCAGCCGGTTCAATACAAACGAACGCGAGCCACTCCGGAGACCGCCGACGGCACGATTCTCGACGCCTACGAGGTGACGTACGAGCGTCTCGAGAAGCCGGTCACGCTCTACCTGGACGAGTATCACTTCGGCGATCTGCGCGCGCCGCAAGGTTTCACGTGCGGTCAGCCCCTGGTTCTCGGCCCCCCGCCCGCCGATCCGTTTCAGACGGCGGAGGCGATCGTGTCGGTGGCGCTCGAGCAAGGCGCCAGCCGCGACTTCACGCCGATTCCGCTGGATCAGGACGGTGCGACGACGCACGGGGTCGTGTTCGATCAGTTCAGGATGATCGCGCGGGCCGCGCGGGCGGCAGCGGCGACGGGAACGAGGCTCGATCCGAAGACCCTTCGCGCGGAGGTCACGCGCGCGCGCACGGTGGTGCTGGCCTATCCGCTGTCCTGCAACGACAAGATCGCCGCGCCGGCCGGAATCGAGATCGTCGGGGCGCAAGGAGCTCCGGTGCGCCGCGACGGCGAGTACGCCCGCGATGCGGCCCTCGGTGTGCTGCTGCCCGGCGTCCAGGCGCCGGCCTCGAGTCTCGCGGCGACGTTCGCGCTCGCCACCCTTCGGCCGACCGACACGATCCGGATTACCTATGCCGACGCCTCGTGCACGGCGGGCAGCGCCGACGTGCCGCTGCCGGTGAAATTCTCCTCCGCGCGCGCGATCGACACGCCGCTTCCTTCGCTGCCGGCCGGCGCAACGGCCGACGGACCGGTGCGCCTCCAGGCGCTGGTCGATCTCGACGGCAAGCTGCAACGCGCGACTTACATCGGCGGGCCGGCCTCCCTCAGCCCGGCCGCCATCGACGCCGCCGGCCGATGGCGCTCCGAGCCTGCGCGCGTCAACGGCGCCCCGGTCGCCACCGGTGTCGTTGTTCAAGTTGGATTCAAATAAGCCGGTGAGGTTCAAAGACTAGGATGGACGATCTCTTCGTCGTCACCTGTCCGTACTGCGGCGAGGAGCTCGAGATCTACGTCGAGCCCGAGATGGCCGGCCGCTTCGTGCAGGACTGCGAGGTCTGCTGCAACCCGTGGCTGGTGCACGTGTCGGACGAAGACGGCGAGCGCTCGGTGCACGTCGGACGAGCCGACGGGTCGTAGGGGATCGACTGGAGGCCTGACGCTGACAACTCCCAAAAAGCCAACACCCAACTCCCAAAGTGTCTTGGGGTGAAAGTCGCGGCGGATTGCACCCGGCTGGTCCGAGGCATGCGTCTTGGGAGTTGGTCGTGGACATTGGGAGTTGACACGGCCGCACACAGTATTTCAGGGCTCGTCACAGTTCACTCACGGCCCGGTCACGACACCGGGACGCCCGCCCGGCTACTCTCGAATCATGCATGCACCGCCACACGTCCTGAACTGGCAGTTCGGCTGGCTGCTGGTGCTCGCCGGGTTCGCGACGGGTGCTCTCATGGGGCTCTCGTTCCACCGCGAGGAATTTCTCGGCGGGTACAACTCGTTCCGCCGGCGTCTCGTACGACTGGGACACATCGCCCTGGCGGCGCTCGGCATGATGAACGTGCTGTTCGCGCTGTCTCCATGGCCGGCGCCGGGCAGTTGGCCGGGAGACGCGGCCTCCTTCTGCTTCGTCGTCGGCGGCGTCGCGATGCCGGCGGCCTGCTTCCTGACGGCGTGGCGGCCGGGCTTCCGGCATGTCTTTCCGCTGCCGGTCGCGGCGCTCGTGGCCGCCGTGCTCCTCACCTGCTTTGGAGGGCGGTCATGAAGATCGGCCTGCTCGCGCTGAGCGGCATTCGCGCGCACGATCCCGAGCTCCTTGCGCTCGGCCTGACCCTTCCGGGGTTCGTCCACCGCAGCGAGGCCATCGCGTCGCTGCCCAGCCTCGGCTTGCTGTACCTGGCGGCCAACACGCCGGCCGGGCACGAGCTGGAATACTTCGAGGCGGAGGCCGACGGCAAGGAGCCGACCGGCGTCTATCGCTGCGATCTCGTCGCGATCAGCACGTTCTCGGCGCAGGTCTTCGAGGCCTACGCGATCGCGGATCGCCTGCGCCAGGCGGGCGTGAAGGTCGCGATGGGCGGCCTGCACGTCACCGTCCTGCCGGAAGAGGCTGCCGCGCATGCGGACTACGTGATCAGCGGCGAGGGAGACAACGTCTGGCCGGCGGTGGTCGCGGCGGCGGCGCGGGACGACGGACCACGCGTCTTCCACGCGCGGGACCACGCGGCGGTCGACGTCGGGCGCCTCCCCGTGCCGCGGTTCGACCTGCTCGGCGATCGGCCGTATAACCGGTTCACCGTGCAGACGTCGCGCGGCTGTCCCTGGCGATGCGACTTCTGCGCCTCGACGGTGATGCTCGGCCGTCCGTACCGCAAGCGGCGCGTGTCCGAGGTGATCCGCGACATCGAGGCCATCCTCGCGGTGCGGGACCACCCGTTCATCGAGTTCGCCGACGACAACACGTTCGTCGACAAAGCCTGGGGCAAGGATCTGTGCCGCCGGCTCGCACCGCTCGGCGTGCATTGGTTCACCGAAACGGACGTCTCGGTGGCCGGCGATCCGGAGCTGCTCGAGTTGATGCGCGCCTCCGGATGCCGCCAGGTGCTGATCGGGCTGGAGAGCCCGGCGGGCGGAGCGCTGGAAGGCGTCGAATCCCGATCGAATTTCAAGGCGCGCACGGCGGCGGGATATCTGGACGCGGTGCGGCGGATCCAGGCTCACGGCATCACGGTCAACGGCTGTTTCATTCTCGGGCTCGACGGCCACACGCCGGCAATCTTCGAAGAGGTGCTCGAGTTCGCGTGCGCGGCGCCGCTGTATGACGTGCAGATCACCGTCCTGACCGCGTTTCCCGGCACGCCGCTCTACGCGCGGCTCGTGCGCGAAGGACGCGTGCTCGAGCCGGGCCGCTGGGACCTGTGCACGCTGTTCGACGTCAACTACGAGCCGCGCGGGATGACCGCGCAGCAGTTGAAGGAAGGGATGCACTGGTTGACCGGGCGGCTCTACAGCGACGAGTGCACGGAGTTGCGTCGCCGGGGCTTTTTCACGGAGCGGCGGCGCGCCCGGCGCGCCTCGAAGCATCAGTCGGCCGCCGTGGACCGGCCCAGCGTCATGGCCGGCGCGGCCGGCCTATGCCTCTGATCGAATGCGCGCGCGGAGGGACAGGGTCGTCGTCCCCTCGGCGGTCTGCACGTTGAGCTGCTCGAGGTGGTCGAGGAACCCGGAAAGACCCCGCGCGGCGAGAAGCTGCGCCAAATCGATGTGCAGCCGATCGTTTTCGATCCGGATGCCGGGCGGAAGGGCGTCGAAGAACCGGAGCGCCAGACCGGCGATCGACAGCAGGCCCCTTACCTCGAGCCTCAGCACGAGGACCGGCGATGCCGGCAGCTCAGGCTGTCGATCGATCGCGGCCGTGATGTTGAGCGGAGGCAGAAACGGTGCGGAGCCGATCTTGGCGCGCACCACGAACCGGTTGTCCGCCTCGGCCCGGACCTGGACGTCCTTGACCTTCGCGGAGGCGGGCAGCGTCTCGGCGATGATCTCGTTCAGGAGCTTGTCGGAGACTGGCAGCGTGACCGCCGCCTCGGCCCCGCGAACGTCTTCGAAGCCTGAGGCCGCCTGCCGTCTGAGCAGTCGCACGAGCCGCTGATCCATCAAATCTCCCCGGGAGGCGGTGGTATAATAGCTTGCTCGCTTTCCTGAGTCCTGCCGGCCACCCGCACGGTCCTTCAGTCCTCATCGAAGCCCTGCAGGAGGCTTTGTGTCTGATGTCAGCTCCGCGACGGCGCCAGCGTCGCCCTCCCTTTGCCCGTTCTGCCGCTCGAACGACATCTCGACGACCAGCAAGAAGCCCGATACCGCCAGTTACTGGAGGTGCACGGCGTGCGGCGAGATCTGGAACGTAGACCGGCTGCAGGCGGCAAACCGGTTCGGCAGCGGTCGCGGAGGGTGGCGCGGACGGTAAGACGGACGGGAAAGACGAGCGGGCAGCCAGGGCCGGACCAGACCCGGCGCGCCGACAGGCAGGACCGCGCCAGCGGTCCGGGTAGACCGGCGAAACCCTCCCAGACACACCACGGCCCGACCAGGACCGGCGCACAAACCGGCCGGCACCCCGGCGAACCTCAGGACGCGCGCGTCAGACGGCCGGACCGACCGACGTACGACGGCAATCTTCGCAGCGGAAGTAGAGAATCGGGAACGATTCGGAGCGGCCGATAATCCGCGCGTTCGGGCTGCCGCACTTCGGGCAAACCTCGCGCTGCGGAGTCGGTACTTTCGGTGCAGCGCCACGCGCTTTCGGACGCCGCTCGGCCGGAAGAGATTCTGGATGCATATCTGTTACTGCCAATCATAGCGGCATCCGGGCGTTCTGTGTGTCCCTTTTGGAACACTTTCACCGGATTTCGCTGAAAAAAGCCGATTCTTACGCCCAAACCCGGCCGTCCGGCCCTGAATCCGGCCCTGAATGACTTATCGGCGCGGGCCTCCCGATTATTAAGACGCTGCGGACGGCAGGGCGGGTGCTGACTATTGCCGAGCCAGAAAGTGGACGGAGTGGAACTCCCGTGACCTCAACGGGGACGCGACCGGCTCAAGGCACGAAGGTCGACGGCGGGCCCACCGGTCTCACGATGAGGTTGTCGATGAAGAACTCCATCATCCGGTCGGCGTTGATTCCGCTGTGGCCCCGGTCGGGCCCGACCTGGACGTCGAAGCTCTTGCCCGCCTGCTGCAGCGCACTGATGAGCTGCATCATGTTGGACGGATGCACGTTGTTGTCGGCCGTGCCGTAGTACAGCATCAGCCGTCCCTTCAGGTTTTTCGCGTACGTCATCGCGCTCCCGGCCTCGTAACCCGCCTTGTTCTCGTCCGGCAGCCACATGTACCGCTCGGTGTAGACCGTGTCGTAGTGGTACCAGGCCGTCACCGGAGAAGAGGCCGACGCCGCCGCGAACACGTCGGGGTGCCGCAGGAGCGACATCACCGCGGAATAGCCGCCGTAGGACGTGCCGTACATGCCGACCCGCGACTTGTCGAAATACGGACGGTTCCAGAGCGCTTTGACGCCTTCCGCCATGTCGTCCATCTCGACCTGGCCGAGCTTCATGTAGATCTGGTCCAGCATCCGCTTTCCCTGTCCCGGCGCCGCGCGCGAGTCGAGATTCAGGACGAGAAACCCGTATTCCGTCGTCGCGCTCGGCGTGACGAAGGTCTCGCGGGCGGTGTTGCTCGCCGAGGCCGGTCCCCCGTAGACGCTCACGAGCGCGGGATACTTCCGCGCCGGATCGAAGTTCGACGGGAACTGGACGAGCCCGTGCAGCGTCGTCTTGCCATCAGCCGCCTTGTAGGTGAAGAGCTCCGCCTTCTTGAGCCCCAGCTCGTTGAACTTCGTGAGATCGCTCTGGGCCAGCTCGGCCACCGGCTTGCCGGTCGCGGCGTCCACCAGGCGTGTCGCCGGCGGCGTGTCGTGCGTCTGGTACACGTCCACGAAGTACTTGTTGTCCGGGGAAATCGCGCAGGCGCCCCCGCCGGCCAACGCTCCGGCGCCGCGCCCGCCGCCGCCCGCGCCCGCCAGGCATCCGGCGATCACGTGATGGAAGGCGCGATCCGTGAGACGCACGTCCCCCTTGCCGTCGAGACCGACGCGGTGGAGCTGCACCTTCATGTGGTTGTCGCCGTCACGGGCGGTATAGAACACCAGCCCGGCGGCTTCGTCGATCTTGATGACGTTGCCGACCTCGAACGTCGTATGGCTGGTCAGCGGCGTGATGAGCCGGCCGCTCAGGTCGTAGAGATACAGGTTGCTCCAGCCGTTGCGCGACGATTCCCAGATGAACCGCCTGCCGTCCTTGAGAAACTGCATGGACGGGTTGTTCTCGATCCACCCGGTGGGCCACTCCTCGCGCAGGATGACGCGCGTCTCGCCGGTCGCGGGATTCGCCGCGACGTACTCCAGGATGTTCTGGCGCCGGTTGGTACGGTTGTAGAGCAGCTCGGTGCCGTCCGGGGACCAGGCAATCCGGTAGACGTAGTGGCCGACGACGGTGTTGTCGAACGGCTTGCCTTCGCGCACGTCAACCTTCGTCGACTTCTTCGTGGCGACGTCGTAAATGAACAAATCGACCACCGGGTTCGGCGCGCCCGCCTTGGGATAGGCCTCGACGTCGTCCTTGCTCTGGACCTTGGTCTGATCGAGCTGGAGGTGATAGTCGGGGACCTGCATCTCGTCGAAGCGGTAGTACGCGATCTTCGTGCTGTCGGGGGACCACCACATCGCGCTCGTCTGCGAGAGCTCCTCGCCGTAGACCCAGCTCGCCGTCCCGTACTTGATGCGGTCCTTCTCGCTGCCGTCGGTCGTAATCTGCGCCTCGCTGCCGCCGCTGGCGTCGCTCAGCCAGAGGTTGCGCGCCCGGTAGAAAGCCTTCAGCGTCTTGTCCGGGGAATCCGCGGATGCCGCCTGGCGGCCTCGCTCGATCCCCCCTCCGCGGCCGCCGCGGCCGCTCGCGCCCGGCGCCGGCGCCGCCCCAACCTCCGTCGCCAACCTGGCGGTCACGTCGTAGCGATACAGCTTTCCGTCCCTGACGTACTCGAAGGTCTTCGGGTCCTTCCATGAGACGGTGAGCGCACCGGTCTTGACCGCCCCCGGAATCTCGCGGCTCATTCGCTGGTATTGCTCGTACCCGGGCATCGTCCTCAGCCGATCCTGGGCGCCGGCGGTGAGGTGGAAGGCGCCGGCGGCGAGGGTCAGCGCCAGCCCGGCGCGGACGAGCGTGGCGGTGATGCGGTGCTTCACTGGTGCGTGCTCCTTGACGGGAACCGGTACGGACCGGGGGACAGCAAGACGGACAAAACAGGAGTGGGTTCATTGTAACCGACCAGGCGGCGAGTCCGGGGTCGTCTCGGGTCCCGAGTCCCGAGTCCCGGTCTATTTCACCGGCTGCGTGACGTCCGCTACGACGAACCACTTGCCTGCCGCATCGCGGGTCCAGACGCGGACGTATGCGCCCCTCTCCGGCTTGCCGCCGCTCACCTGGTAGGTGCCGTAGCTGTATCCGAGATCGCCCGATCGCGCGGACTCCGCGGCGCCTGTCGAAGCGGTCATCGAGGCGGCGTGCTGCGCGATCCATTTCTCCGCGGCGGCGCGTCCGACCGGCGGGATGAATCCGCGTCGATGAAGACGCGACGCCTCGGTCAGCACTTCGGCGTACGCCGCGGCGGCGCCTGCCGTTGCGAGACGGTCGTTGAGCGCGCGGTCGGCCTGGAGCAGCGTGGCGGGCGCGGTGATCTCACCTGTGCGCGCGTAGCGGGCGCCGAACGGAAACCGCGTGAATCCCGGCGCGAACGGCACGGACTGCGGCGCATCCGCGCCGACGTCGATGAACACGCGCCACGCACCGCCCGGCTGCCTGCGCCACACGGACAGGTAGTTCCCGTAGCGCGGTTGGCCTTGCGGTTTCGTCCGATCGATGAAGGTCGAAGGACCGGTGAGCCATCCGAGCTCTCCGCTCGCGGCCACGTCGCCGGTGCGCGGCTCCCAGGTCAGCTCGTGCTCGGTGAACGGCCGCGACGGCCCGGCGCGGAGCTGTGCCTTCGCGGACACCGGCGCCGGGTCGAACGTGATCGCGTCGTCGTCGAAGTACTCGAGGAACGAATCGCGTATGCCCTTTGCCGTCGCCGCCTTTGCAAAGGCGCGCTCCGTGTCGGCCAGCGACTGCAGGTCGGCCGACACCTGCGGCTGCGCCGTGACGAGTGCCGTGACGAACAGCGCGGCGCCTACCGTGACAGCCCAACGTGTCATGTGATCTCCTTCCAGTGACATTAGCTGGCTGGACACGACGTATCAAGCAGACTTCGCTGTCTCTCCAACACGGAGTTCACAGAGAGCACGGAGGGCGTAGGCCGAACACCGTGAAACGCGAAACACTGATGAAGCGGATGAACACAGATGACACGGATTAACGCAAGTCAGTCATGCTGCGGCGCACTCGAGCGCCGGCCAGAGGCATCAGAGGCCGGCGTTGCAGGCGCACGAGACCCAGGGATGCAAGCAGCGAACTGTCGCTCTGATTCCGCGAGCCGCTTGCATCCCTGGGTCTCGCGCGCCCTGCCCGCGCTGCGCGCGGCTCGAGTGCGCCTCTGATCAAGTCTGTGTTTCGGGATCACCGTCCTCCCCGTCCGCCTTGACCTGCTGTTTCAGTAATCTGTGTGTATCCGTGCAATCCGTGGCCATCCGTGTTCCGCTGTTTTCGATGCGACGGAACATGCGCACATCAGCGGTCGTATTTGGCCTACAATGCAGGCATATCGCCAGTCCCGCGGATGAACTCATCCATGCCTGACATCTACCTCGGCGAATTCGAGCAGGTCGTGCTGTTGGCGATCCTCCGGCTGAACGACGACGCGTATGCGATTCCGGTGCGCGAAGAGATCGAGGCGCGGACGGGACGGACGGTGGCGCGCGGCGCCCTTTACACAGCGCTCGAGCGGCTCGAATCCAAGCGCTGCCTGAAGTCCCGGATGAGCGAGCCCCTGGCCGAACGGGGCGGGCGCTCGCGCCGGTACTTCACCGTGACTCCCGCCGGCTTGAGCGCGCTGCGCGCCTCGCGCCAGGCGCTCCTTCAACTCTGGAGCGGTCTCGAGTCCATCCTCAACCCCAGCGCGCACAGAACGCGCGCCGGGGGCCCCGGCTTTGAGCGGCCATGACCCCCGCACGTTCCACTCCGCCGTCGTGTCCCGAACGAATCCTGTCGGCGATCCTCGGGACCGATCCGTGGACCGAATCCATCGTCGGCGATCTGCACGAGGAATACGCGCGGCTGGCCGCGGCGTCCCGGCGGCTGGCGAAGCCGCGCGCCGACGTGTGGTACTGCCGGCAAGTCCTGGCACTCGGCACACGGTCTGCAGCGGCTGGCGCGAAGCGCCGGCTATCGCGCCCGGATCGAACGCTCCCGGTCACCACCTCCACTCGCGGAGATTCCCTCATGCGCACACTCGGACTCGAAACACGATACGCGCTGCGCACGCTCTGGAAGCGTCCCGGGCTCAGCGCGCTCGTCATCGTCACGCTGGCCCTGGGCCTGGGCGCGAACGCGGCGGTGTTCGAGAACATCGACGCCCTGATCCTCCGCCCGTTCACGATTCACGATGTCGATCGAGTCGTCATGGTCGCCGAGACGTCGCCGCAGGGCGGCTACGGCGGCGCGCGCGAGAGAGTTTCGCCCGCCAACTTCCTCGACTGGAAACGGCAGACGGACGTCTTCGAGCGGCTGGCGGCATTCGAATGGTGGGATGTGAACCTTGCGGGCGTCGACGATCCCGAGCGCGTCTCGGGCTTCCTCGTCTCGGCGGACTTCTTTCCCGCGCTCGGCGTGACGCCGGCGCTCGGGCGGGCGTTCACGGCCGACGAGGAAACGCGGGGCCGGCACCGTCGCGCGATCATCGGGCACGATCTCTGGCAGCGCCGGTTCCAGAGCGACCCCGGCGTGATCGGGAAGGCCATTCTGCTCGATACCGAGCAGTACGAGGTCGTCGGGGTCGCGCCGCCGGAGTTCAACTTTCCGATGGGCGCGGAAATCTGGGCGCCGCTGTCGTTCGACGCGGCGACGGCCGCACAGCGCCAGCCGCGATATCTGTCCGTCGTTGCCCGGCTCGGGTCCGGGCGATCGGTCGATGATGCGCAGGCACAGATGGCGGTGATCGCCGGGCGGCTCGAGCATCAGTATCCGGAAGCCAATCGCGAACGGGGCGCGCAGGTGTCGACGCTCATCGAGGGCATGCGCGACCCGGGGCTGGGGCCGATCCTGGCGCTCTGGCAGGCCTCGGCCGCGTTCGTGCTGCTCATCGCGTGCGCGAACATCGCGAACCTGCTGCTCGCGCGCGGGTCCGAGCGGCAGCGAGACCTCGCGGTGCGCCTGGCCATCGGCGCGAGCCGCGGCCGGCTGATCCGCGAGCTTCTCCTGGAGAGCACGCTGCTCGCCGTCGCGACCATCCCCGTCGCGCTGGCGGTCGCCTGGGTCAGCATCCGGCTGCTCCGCGTGAGCATGCCGTCAGAGATCGTCAGGTTCGTCAGCGGCTGGCAGAGCCTCGATGTCGATGGCCGCCTCATCGCGTTCACGTCGGTCCTCGCGTTGGGCACGGCCATCGTGTTTGGCATGCTGCCCGCCCTGCAAGCCTCCCGGCCGCACGTCTCGGACATGCTCAAAGAGGGCGGGCGCGGCACGACGACGGGCCGGCGCCGGCAGTGGCTGCGCCGCACGCTCGTCGTGGCCGAGATCGCGCTCTCGCTGCCGCTCCTCGTGGCCGCCGGTCTCGGTACCCTCGGTGCGAACCGGTTCCTGAACGGACCACAGGGATACGAGCCCGACGGGTTGTTGACGATGCGGGCGGTGCTGCCGGACGCGCGATACGCCGATCCCGCGGTCCGCCGCCGGTTCACCGCGGACGTCGTCGACGCGCTCGCGCGCCTCCCTGGCGTGGAGATCGCCGCGGCGATCAACGTCCTCCCGTCGAGCGACAACAACGCAGGGCGATCGATCGAGATCGACGGCCATCCGAACCCCGATCCGGCGAATCCGCCGGAAGTGGACTATCGCGCCGCAACGCCCGCGTTCTTCGACACGTTGCGCATTCCAATCGTGCGAGGGCGCGGATTCACCATCGCCGACCGCGAAGACACCGAACCGGTCGCGATCGTCACGCAGGCGCTGGCCGAGAAGTACTTTCCCGGCGAGGATGCGATCGGCCGGCGGATCAAGCTCGGCGCCGGGTCGTGGGTGACCGTAGTCGGCGTCTCGGGCGACGTCATCCATGACTGGTTCGGCCGGCGGCGATACCCGACGGTGTACCGGCCGTACGTGCAAGCTCCGACCAGCAACGTGGCGTTTGCCGTCCGCACGCACGCCGATCCGGCAGCGCTCACGCTCGCGGCCGGCCGCGCCGTGCGTACCGTCGATCCCGGTCAGCCGGTCTTCGAAGTGCACAGCATGCGCGAGCGCCTGCGGCTCCGCACGATCGGCCTGCAGTACGTGGCCGTGGTCATGGCGGTCTTCGGCGGCCTCGCCCTTCTGCTCGCCATCGTCGGGGTCTACAGCCTGATGGCGTTCGTCGTCGCGCAGCGCACGCACGAGATCGGCGTCCGGATCGCGCTCGGCGCAACGCGCGGCGACGTCCTGCGCCTCGCCGTCGGCCAGACGGCGCGCCTCACCGCGGCCGGGGCGCTGCTCGGCCTCGTGCTCGCCACCGCGCTCGGCCGTCTGATGGAAGCGGGCCTCCTCGGCGTGGTTTCCAGCGACGCGCGCCTGTCGATCGGCTTTGCGGCGGTGCTCGTGCTCGCCGCGCTCGCGGCCGGCTATATCCCCGCACGCCGCGCCACGACGATCGATCCGATCGTCGCGCTCCGGGCGGAGTGACAAAGCAAAGGCCCAACCTCCAATTCCCAACTCCCAAGGTACGTAGCTCGTACCATCTGGGTGAAAGTCGCCGCGAGTTTCACCCCCAGACACGTTGGCGAGTTGGGAGCGGGTTGAACAGGAGGCAAGAGATCAGGAGATTTGTCTTTCTTGTCTCTGAGGTAACAGGCGGTAAGAAATCAGGAAATACACAACAAAAAACTCCTGATCTCCTAATCTCCTGATCTCCTGTTCTACACTCTCCGGCATGAGACATCGCCCGCTCCCCCATGCCGCGGCCGCGCTGTTGCTCGGCGCCCTCACCGTCACCGCACAGCAGACACCTCCGCCGGCGCCAAGTCCGGGGACAGCTCGCGAAACCGTCCTGATCGCCAGGGCCCGCGGCATCCACCAGCGCGTGATCACGATCGATACGCACGTGGACATCAACCCCACCAACTTCGCGCAGCTCTCGCGGAACTACGCGAACGACGTCGGCACGCAGGTCAACCTGCCGAAAATGCGGACCGGCGGGCTCGATGCGCCGTTTCTCGTCGTCTACGTGGGCCAGTCGAATCCTCAGACCACGCCCGACGCGTTCGAGGCGGCCGGGTATCAGCGCGCCTACGACCTGGCGATCGAGAAGTTCGAGGCGATTCACAAGCTGACGAAGGTGCTCGCGGCCGACCAGATCGGGCTGGCGCTGACGGCGGGCGACGTGCGCCGGATCGTCGCGCAGGGAAAGAAGGTCGCGCTCATCGGCGTCGAGAACGGCTATCCCCTCGGTGACGAGACGACGGCCGTCCGGCGCGTCCAGGAGTTCCACGATCGCGGCGCCCGCTACATGTCGCTCGCCCACAACGGGCACAGCCAGCTGTCGGACTCCAACACCGGCGAGCGGGAAGGCTGGAAGTGGAACGGGCTGTCGCCGCTCGGCAGGGAGGTCATCGCGGAGATGAACCGCGTCGGGATCATGATCGACGTCTCGCACCCGTCGAAGGCTTCGATGATGCAGTCCATCGAGCTCTCGAAGGCGCCGATCATCGGATCGCACTCCGGCGTGCGCGCCCTCTGCAACCACAGCCGCAACATGGACGACGAGCAGCTGATGGCCCTGAAGAAGAACGGCGGCGTCATTCAGCTGGTCGCGTTCGCGAGCTACGTGAAGGAAGGCTCGACGCCGCAGCGGACGGCGGCGCAGGACGCGCTGAGAAAGGAATTCGGACTGCCGGAGGGCACGGCGCTCGGCGGCCGCGGGTTCGGCGGCGGCCGTGGCGGACGCGGCGGCGGGGGGCGCGGGCAGGGGCCGGGCGGAGCACCCGGGGCCGGCGCCGGACCGGGCCGCGGCGGGCGCGGCCCGAACCCGCTGGCGCAGCTCAGCGAAGAGCGGCGCGCCGAGCTCCAGAAACGGCTCGCCGAGATCGACGTGGAGTTTCCGCCTCCGCCGCGCGCGAACGTGAAGGACTTCGTCGATCACATCGACTACGTCGTCAAGAAGATCGGCATCGACCACGCAGGGATCTCGTCGGACTTCGACGGCGGCGGCGGAATAGACGGATGGAACGGGGCCGACGAAACATTCAACGTCACGCTCGAGCTCGTCCGCCGCGGTTACACGGAGGCGCAGATTGCGAAGATCTGGAGCGGCAACCTGCTGCGCGTGATGGACGAGGTGCAGAAGGTCGCGAAGAGCCTGCAGCGTTAGGAGCCCGGCGGCCGCAGCGGCGGCACCAAACAGAAAGGACCTCGGCCGCGTCAACTCCCAACGTCCAACTGGTTGGACGTTGGTTTTTTGGGAGTTGTCAGCGTGCTTACGAGCTCTTCGTGCCGCGGACCAGGCGGGCGATCACGCCGAGGAGCACCAGCGCCGCCACCGAGAGGAACACCCAGAACGCCAGCGGAGAGATAAAGGACGCGCGGGGAACGCTCGCCGCCTCCGGCTGCAGCGTGACCTCGCGCGCTTCCGCGCCCATGACGTGCGGCGCCAGGAGCGCGAGATCGGTACTGAGGCGCGCCGAGATCGGTGCGCCCGTAGACCAGGCGCAGGGTCGAGTCCGCCGGCCGATAGAACCGCAGGCGGTAGGACGGCAGCAGCAGCCGCACGGCGGTAATCGGGAGCGGGGCGTTGTCGCCTTCGTCCACGGTCAGCCACAGATCGGTGGCGTCCACCTGCGGGACCGCAAGCGTCAACGCCGGCGCGGCGACGGCGCGATCCGCGTGCATCCACGTCGACACGGCGAGATCGTCCAGCCAGCGGTCGCGCCGGCTCCGATCGGGTGAGCGCTGAACGGCAAGACGGACCTGCCGCTGGAAGACGCCGGCGGAGGTTTCGACAACGACGCGCGAGGGCGGCAGGCCGGCGTACGGCACCTTGAGCAGGTAGACCGATCGATTGGCTCCTTGAGCCGTCCGCAATTCGGCGAGCCGGGGATCCGAGGTCTGCAGCGAAAGCGGGATCAGCAACGGCTCGTCCAGGCGCTCGAGGATGTACGGCACCTGCCGGTTGGAGGCGTCGAGCACGCGCACGTCGGCGAAGCGGCCGGAAGGCCCGCGGCTGTGCGCCAGCGCGCCGGCATCGAGCGCCAGCGCCGCCAGCCCGGCCGGCCCATTGGGAATCGCACGCGAGTGCGCGAAGAGCTCGACGTCCACGACGGAGCCCGTCTGTGGAATCGCCCCAGGAGTCGCAGCCGGGGCACTCTCGGCCAGCGCCCGCGGCTCTCCCCATATCGCGTCCTTCAGCGATCTGACGTCGATGGAATCACGCAGCGCTTCGAGATCGTACGAGGGCCGCGTCGCCAGCGGATTGCCGTACTTCGCGGCGATCGGACCGGCCGCCGCCTCGAAGAAGATCCATGGCAGCTCGGCAAATTCCGCCGTGACGCCGATCAGATCGAGGGGCGGGTTGTTACCGTCCTCGATCACCAGATCGATCGCCGCCTCGGAGGGCGCCGCGATGGGAATGCGCAGCGCGCCGGCCGCGATCCCGTCGCGGACGATCCGGATCAGCTTTCCCCGGCCCAGCTCGGCGGGCTGGGCGTCGCCGCCCGATAAGCGCGATTCGCTGACGCTCGCCTGCCGGAAGACGTAGCCGCCCCCGACAGTGAGCCCGACATTCAGATCGACCGCCACGATCGGCAGCCGTGCCGCCGGCAGCTTGACCCGGTAGCGGCTGCGCCCCGGTTCGCTCGGGCGCCGCTCGACGGGGAGCGCGGCGGTCAGCCGCGGCGGCGGGAGAATGGCCTCGACGAGCCGCGCCTCGACCGCGGCCGGCATCGGCACGCGGCCGCTGTTGGTGTCGTCCCACGTCACCCGCACGTACCGGAACGACCCGGCTGGAAACCTCAGCTCCGTCTGGCGCAGACCCTCCTGGGGCAGATCGAACAGCGTGCCTTCGCCCGACAACAGCGTCCAGCGCTCGCGGTCGCCGCTGCCCTCGAGCGTCAGGCGCTTGAGGAACGGCGCCGGCAGCCCTTCCACGCGGACGGCGTCGATCGTATTGGCCCCGCGGAAATCCACCTCGAACCCGCTGGTCTTCTCCGTGGTGGCGAGCGGCAACAACGTACTGCTGTTCCACTGCGGCTCCTGCGACGGCGGCTGCAGCAGCAAGTACGGCACCGGCGCTCCGCTTTGATCGAACAGCCGCAAGTCCCGGAACCCGGGCTCGGCGCCGGCGAGCAGCGCCACGTCGATGGCCAGCCGCCGCGGCCCCGATCCGTCAGTCGCGATCGCACGCTCGAAGCGAAAGCGATCCGGCGGGGGCTGCTGTGCCTGCAGCCCCGCGGCCAGGATCGCGGCGACGATGGCGGTGTGCCTCGCGATCCTCACGCGCGACCTTCCGGCCGCGCCAGGACGAATTTCTGCATCGCGATCGCGATGAGCACCAGGGACAAGGCCAGGCCGACGAGCGAGCCCACCCGGTACAGGCCTTCGAGGGAGCGCAGGTCGTACATGAAGCACTTGCACGTCGTGATCGCGACCAGCGCGAGCGCCGCCACGCGCCCGACGCGGTTCTGCAGGTAGATGCAGATCGCGAGGAGCGCCATGCCGAAGACCAGCCAGCCGATCGTGTAGGTCAGGTCCTGCGAGACGCTCACGCCGAAGCGGAACATGATCGACGGCCCGATCGCGTAGAAATCCGCGATCTCGATGTTCAACACCAGAAAGAGCAGGATCACGGCGCCCGCCGGCAGCACCTGCGACGGCCGCAGCGGCAGCCCCGCGATCCGATCGTCGGTCCTGGACAGCCACCACGACGCCACGAGCAGCGCCGCCGCGCAAATCACGTAGGCGTAGAGATACCAGTTGAAGATGCGCAACTCGCCGCGGGGCTCGTAGATCAGCACCTCCGGATTCATCGCGAGGCGCACGAACACGGCGCCCAGCAGACCGAGCCCGGAATAGAGCAGCCCTCGATGCGGGATTTTCCGATACAGCCAGGCCAGCGCCGCACCTTCGAGCGCCCACCCGATCGTGATCCACTGGTGCCGGAGCTGCAGCGGGATCGCCACGGTGACGAAGGCGAGCGCCGAGCCCGCCACGAGCGCCAGGCGCCCGAGATCGCGCTGGCCGGTTGGCTCGATCTGCAGCAACTGCCGGAGCAGGAGCGCCATCACGGCGCCCTCGAACACCGGCAGCGCTCCGACCATCCAGCTGAACCCTCCGGCGACGAGCGCGGCGCGCGCCGCGAAGAAGAACATCACGCTGCCGAGCACCGCCGCCAGATACGGATCCCGTTCACCGCGGGCGCGGCTGCCGACAACGATCGGGTACGCGGTGAACACGGCGTACATCGCGAACGCGAGCACCAGCAGGCGCACCCACTCGACGCTCAGATCGCCGTCGGCCCACTGCGCCGCGGCGGCGATGCAGGCAGGCAGCACCGCCCAGAGCGCGACATGACGCCAGCGGTACGTCCACGTCAGCGCGAGCAGCACCGCGAGATTGACGGTGTGGGTGATGACGATCGCGGCAAATGGCGGCGCGCCGGTTCCGGCAGTCAAGATGATGGCCGTGAGCTCGCCGAGAAACAGCAGCGCTGCGGCCACTGCCGCGGCGAGGTTGTCGCGGGCAACCATGATCCACACGAGCGCGAAGCCGCTCGCAGCTGCCGCGGCGACGAGCGCCACGAGCTCCCACGGCGCCCCGGTCGTATACGCCCACGCCGCGATGACGACGCCCGCGGCGACGACGCCGCCGGCGTGGAGCGCCGTCGCGCGCGTCATCAGCGACAACGTGCTCGAGGCCAGCGTCAACACGGCGAGCGTCGCCAGCCACGGCCACGGCGGGAGCGACCACTCAGGGTTGACCGCGACGAACAGCAGGAACAAGTGCCCGATGAGCCCGAGGTACAGCCCCTGGTCGAAGCGGCTCGTGGCGGCCGTCCCATCCTCGTCGGGGCGTCCTCCAGACCGCAGGGACATCCACGCGTGACCGCCCATCGTCATCAGCGAGAGCCCCGTCAGGACCGCCAGGGACGGGACGACGCCGACCGCGGCGCCGACGCGAAGCCACCAGCTGGCCAGCACGACCCAGGACACGAGGCTTCCGGCGACGGCGACGAGCGGCAACCCGCCGGACGCGCTTTCGACGAACATTCCCGCGTTGATGATGGCCAGCAGCAGCGCCAGTGCCCACAGCGCCGCCGGCGCAATCGATCCCAGCGACAGGAACAGCAGCAGTCCGAGGCTCGCGATGAGCACGATCCCGCCGCCTTCCTCGGGCTGCAGCGGACGGCCCGTGCGCCGCGCGACGATCGGAACCGCGGTCGCGGTAACCCCGAATACCGCGTAGATGAAAACCGCCATCCGCAGCCCATCGACAGTGAGGTTGACGGAAGACCAGGCCGCCTGGGTCGCGATCGCGAAGAACGCCGCCCAGTAGTACAGAGCACCGCGCCCGGTGGCGATCGCCCGCCACGCGATCAGCAGCACGAGCGCGAGCAGTGTGCCGAAGAGGGGGATCGTGGCAAACGCCGGCTCCATCCCCGCGAGCACCGCCGGCACGAACAGCAGGAGCGGCGCCGCGAAGCTCGCGCGATCGCCCTCCCCCTCGAGCGCGCGGCCGGCACGCTCGGCGATCAGGGGGGCCAGCGCGAAGAACGTGACGAACACGGCGCAGAACACGAGCGCGGCCGTCGCGCCGGTGGCCGTGTAGGACAAGCCGAGCCACGCGGCCATCACCATGAGCGTCGCCGCCGCTCCCGCGGCGTGCAGGAGGCCCTGCCGCCGCGCGAGCGCCACGGCGAGGAGGCCCGCGTCAATCAGCAGCAGAAAGCCGAACAGGAGCCAGGGCCGATCGCCGTACTCCGGCACCGCGCTCGCATACACGGCAAAAAACAACGGGACGATCGCCGCGACCATCGCCGTCCGCTCGAACGTCCGGTCGGCGCTCGCTGCCGCGTCGCCGGGGACGCGCCGCTTCGCGAGGATCAAGCCGATCAGCGACGTCAGCGGGAACAGGAGGAAGATGCCCATCGCCAGCGTGAGCTGGCTCCGATCGAGGAACTTGAAGACCCATCCCCATTGATAGAGCGTCGTGAGCACGAGCGTCAGCGTCGTCAGCAGCGGCCAGGTCTGGCGGTAGGCCACCCAGGCCAGGCCGATATTCAACAGGGTCAGGTACGCAAAGAGCGGAATCGGCTGGTTCTCTCCGGTCGAGAGCAGCACCGGCGTCGCGAAGCCGCCGAGCAGGCCGAGGACGGCAATGAAGAGCGACTCGCGCCGGATGGAAAGCAGGACCGCGAGCGCCGTGACGACCCCGAGGAGCACGAAGGTGAGAAGCGAAGGAATCAGGTCCCAGAGCGCGTGCGCGGCGAAGAAAGTCGAAAAGAGGATCGCGATGGCCGCGGCGTCGAGCGCATTCGCGGTGGCCGGGTAGCGGCGCGCCGCCTTCAGCTCGCAGACGACCAGCAGCGCCAGCGCGACGGTGATGCCGATGACCACGCGGACCGGCGGCTGCAGCCAGCCGTGCTCGACCGAGTACTTCAGGAAATACACGGCGGCGAACACGAGCGCGATGCCGGCGATCCCGGAGAACAGCTTGACGCCGACGAGCCCCTCCCAGTCGAACGCCGGCGTCGGCGGCTCGGGTGGAACCGGCGGCGGCGGCGTACGTGGCGGCCGCGCAGGCGGAGCGTCCGCGGACGCGGACGTCGCGGCCGCGGACGGCGCAGCCGCGCCAACAGTCGCGGATGCCGCCATCGCAGCGGGAGCGGCAGGCGAGACCGATGGCCTGGGCGGAACAGTTGCCTCGACCGGCAGCCGGACAGCAGGCGGCTCGACGCGCCGCTCCGGCGCCGCCGACGGCGCGGGCGCGGACGGTCTCTCTACGGCAGGCCGTGGTGGTGGAGGCGCGACGGAAGGCGCGGGCGCGGACGCGGACGCCGGCGCGACGACGGGCGCACCAGCGGCCGGCGCGACGACGGGCGCGCCAGCGGCCGGCGCGACGACGGGCGCGACAGCGCCCGTAGCAACAGCGGCCCGAGGCGGCGCCACAGGGCTCTCCGTCATCTGACGGCGAAGCTGCGCGAGCTGCGCTTTGAGGCCGTCGATCGTCCTTCCCTGCTCATCGAGCGCCGTGGCGAGCTCCTCGACCAGGCGTCGCGTACGCCGGCCGGACACCCACGACGCGATCGGCAGCACGAAAGGGATCGCCGCGACGAGCAGTCCGAGGAGAAGGAAATCCATCAACCCTCCAGGAGGGCGCTTGGGGAGCACTTCATCTTAACAGTCCTCCCCGGCACTCCAACGCGCACGGAACGCGCGCCGGAACCCCTCGCCACTGATAATCTCTATTCCCCGCGCGCCTGTCGTGACCGTGCAGTGAAGAAGAGGGAAGAAGAGGTGAGAAACCGTGTGCAGAGCGGCCGATGGACGGCGAAATCCGTAACCCCTGAGCCGGCTGGATGAAGTTTCGCCATAGATGGGCCGGCCCGGCTCTGCTGTGCCTGCTGCTCGCGTCCGTTCACACGTGGCCGCTCGCGACGCGGCCCGCGACTTTGTCGAGCCACGACAATGCCGACACGCAGCTGAACGAATGGATCCTGGCCTGGATCGCGCACCAACTCCCGCGGTCGCCGATGGAGCTGTTCCAGGGCAACATCTTCTATCCCGCGCGCGATACCCTGGCGTTCTCCGAGCCGCTGATCGTGCCGGCCCTTCTCGGCGCGCCCGTGGCATGGCTCGGCGGATCGCCCGTGCTCGTCTTCAACCTGCTGGTGCTCGCCGGGTTCGCGCTGACGGCCTTCGCCGGCTACGCGTTGATCGTCGCCTGGACCGGTGACCGGACGGCCGCCATGCTCGCCGGATCCACGTTCGCGTTCAACACGCATACGCTGACCCGCATCCCGCACGTCCAGGCGCTGCACCTCTACGCGCTGCCGCTTGCGCTGCTCGCCGTCGATCGCCTGCTCTCCGAAGGCCGGACGCGCGACGCCGTCTGGCTGGCCGTGTGGATGACGGTCATGGCGTATTCGTCCGGATACCTCTTCGTGTTCGGCGCGATCGCGATCGCCGTGGTTCTCGTGGCGCGTGCGCACGAGTGGCTGCCTCGCTTCAAGCCGGTCGGCGGCCGGCTCGCGCTCGCGGCCATGGTATCGGGCCTGCTCATCGTGCCGTTGTGGCGGCCGTACCATCGCGCCGCCACTCAGCAGGGCATGGTGCGCTCGCTCGAGAACGTGGCCGAGTACTCGGCCACGCCGCAGGGGTATCTGGCCGCGAGCGGCACGATCCACCACGCGACCTGGAGCGCGGGCTTCTTCCGCGATCCGGTGGACAGCTTTTTTCCGGGATTCGTGGTGATCGGGCTCGCGCTCGCGGCCGTTTGGGGAGCGCGATCGGGAACCGCGGCCGCACGGCGACGCGTCGTGATGCTCGTCGCGATCGCCGTCACCGGCGTCGTGCTGTCGCTCGGCACCCGGACGCCGGTGTACGGCTGGATCTACCACGTCTTTCCACCGATGCAGGGCCTTCGCGCCGCGGCGCGCTTCGGCAACCTGTTCCTGCTGGGGATGTCGGCGCTCGCCGGGCTCGGGCTTGCGGGGTTGTGGCGGAGGGGCCCCCGTTCCCGCCGGACCGCGATCGCCGCGATGGCGCTCGTCGCGGCGGCGAACCTCGAGTCGCTCCGCGCCCCATTCGAGTACCGGCCGTTCGAGGGCATCCCGAGGGTCTATGGACTCCTCGCCGCCGAGCCCCGCGTGGTCCTGGCCGAAGTCCCGTTCTACCCGCGGCAGGCCGCGTTCGAGAATGCCGAGTACGTGCTGAACTCGACGGCGCACTGGCGGCCGCTGATGAACGGATACAGCGGGTACACGCCCGCGTCGTACACCGAGTACGCGAACACGTTCTGGTACTTCCCGCGGGCGCACGCGATCGAGGCGATGCGCCGCGCCGGCGTCACGCACGTCATGGTCCACCCCGCGCGCTTCGGCCACGAGGCGGACGCCGTCCTCGCGGAGCTCGGCACGCGGCCGGAGTTCGAGCTGATGGCGGTCGGATCGCGCGGCCTGAGGCTGTATCGGCTGCGCTGAGTCGATCGGTAATTCCTTGCGGAAGCCGAAGGCGTCCTGTAACCTTACTTGGTCAGTCGAAGTTTAGCCGCCCGCTTTTGCCTCTCGCACTAGAGCCGACCGAGATCGACCTCGCTCCCCTCAGCCCGAGCTCGCCGAAAGCGACAGGAGTGGACACCCACTCATCCTAAGCTTCCCTTTTCAGGTGGCGGGCCCGAGCGCCCGCACCCCGGCGGGCGTCAGCCGGGCAGACCAGGAGCATCTAACAAATGGGTCGCAAGTTATACGTCGGCAACCTCCCCTACTCCATCGGCGAAGCCGAGTTGCAGGAGCTCTTCAGCAAGGCGGGCAGCGTCGAGACCGTGCGCGTCATGCGGGATATGGCGACCGGGCGGGCGCGCGGGTTCGCGTTCGTCGAAATGGCGACGGACGAGGAAGCGGCGAAAGCCGTGACCGAGTTCAACGAATACGACCTCGGCGGGCGCGCGCTCGCCGTCAACGAGGCGCGTCCGAAGCCGGAACACTCAGGCGGAGGCGGCGGATTCGGCGGCGGCCGGGGCCGAGGCGGGAGCGGCGGCAGCGGCGGCGGCGGTGGATCCAAACGGCGCGAGCCGCGCTGGTGATCGAATCCCTAATCGCTAATCGCTAATCCCGAATCCCTAATCGGGTTCGGCGCACAACACACAGGAGCGGAGACGACCGATACGACGTTCTCCGCTCCTCCTCTCGACCGACTCCCTTCACCCCGTCGAGCCGAACCCTCCGCGCGAATCGGTCCGTCCTCCCGCCGATTCATCCCAGACGACCCGCGGCGCCGGCAGCAGGATCCCCTGCGCGATGCGATCGCCGGCTTTCACGACGACCGGCGCCTGCGTGAAGTTCAGCATCGGGATCTTCACCTCGTCGTCGGGACCGCAGTAATCCGGATCCACGATGCCGACGCCGTTGCCGAGCATCAGGCCGCGCTTGAGCGGCGTGCTGCTGCGCGCGAAGACGGCGAGAAACATGCCCGCCGGCACCTCGATGACGAGGCCGGTCGGCACGAGGACCACCGCGCCCGGTGCGATGGTCGTCTCGTCCGAGGCGGCGAGATCGAACGCGGCGGCGGCAGCGCTCTCGTAGCGAGGGAGCGCCACCGACGGGGATAGACGACGAATGCGGACGGACAACAACGACGGCCTCCTGTCTGACTCGGGACTCGGGACTCGGGAGGCTCGGGACTCGGGACTCGGGACTCAGTCTCCTGCCTCCTGATCTCCTAATCTCCTGATCTCCGCATGTCTTTTTCTCTGATAATGATAGGCCCATGCGCCCTTTCGGATGGCTCCTGATTGCCATGGTCGTCGTGCAGGGTCAGTCGCCTGCCCGTCCGCGCGCGCGCGAGCTGGGGATCGCACCAGGCGCGATGGAGACCGGGCCGCTCAACGCGATCACGGATGTCGGCGGCGTGCTCGTCGGCCATGCCACGATCGTCCAGGGCGACACCGTGCGCACGGGCGTCACGGCGGTTCTGCCGCACGGCGGAAATCTCTTCCGGGAGAAGGTGCCCGGCGGCGTGTTCGTGGGGAACGCCTTCGGCAAGCTCGCCGGCTCGACGCAGGTCGAGGAGCTGGGCACGATCGAGTCGCCGATTGTGCTGACCAACACCTTGTCCGTGGGGACCGCGGTGGACGCGGTCGTGCGATGGTCGATCGCACAGGTTGGGAACGAGAACGTGCGATCGGTCAACGCGCTCGTCGGCGAAACCAACGACGGCACGCTGAACGACATCCGCGGATTTCACGTGACGGGCGACCACGTGCGGTCCGCGATCGCAACCGCCCGGGCCGGCACGGTCGAGGAAGGGGCCGTCGGCGCCGGCACGGGGACGATTGCGTTCGGGTGGAAAGGCGGCATCGGCACCTCGTCTCGCCGGGTCCATCAGCAGAACGACACGTGGACCGTCGGCGTCCTCGTGCAGACGAACTACGGCGGCCGCCTGGCCGTTGACGGCGTGCCGGTGTGGAAAGGACTGTCCCCGCGGCAGACCGCGCCGCCCTCGCCCGACGGGTCCTGCATGATCGTCGTGGCGACCGACGCCCCGCTCGACGCGCGGAACCTCGAGCGGCTGGCCGCGCGCGCCGTCTACGCGCTCGCGCGGACCGGATCGGACTACTCGAACGGCAGCGGCGATTTCGCGATCGCGTTCTCCACCCACCCCGCGCTGCGCGTCGCGAACACGACCGGACCGCAGCCGCGAACGATCCTGCCCACCGACGGCGTGTCGGGACTCTTCGAAGCGGCGCTCGATTCGACCGAAGAGGCGGTCTACAACTCGATGCTGAAGGCCGTGGACACGACAGCCAACGGCCGGACGATCCGCGCGCTGCCGATTGAGCCGCTCAGGGCGCTGCTGAAGAAGTACGGGCGGTGAACTTTAGAACTTTTGAACTTTTGAACTTTATCTGGAGGATTCCATGCGCTATCGGCCCCACGCACGCCGTGCCGCCCTGCTCATCGGCGTAGCGCTCGCGGTTCAATGGTCGCTCGCGGCACAGACGCGTCCGGCCACGCGCCCGATTTCGTACGACGTGATGGACTCCTGGCGATCGATCCAGGGCACGCGCTTGTCGAGCGACGGCCGGTGGCTTGCCTACGCGCTGACGGCGCAGGGCGAGGACGGCGAGCTCGTGGCGCGAAACCTCGGCAGCGGCCAGGAGCTCAGGAGCCCGCGCGGCACGGGCCCGTCGTTCACGCAGGACGGCAAGTTCATCGTCTTCACGATCGCGCAGACCAAGGCGGACGAGGAGCGCGAGGCCCGGCAGAATCAGGGCCGGTCGAACCAGAACGCCGGGCCGGAAGGCGCCGGCCGGGGCACGGGCCGCGGCGGCCAGGCGGACCGCACCCCCCGCACGGGCCTCGGCATCATGGCGCTGCCGTCGGGTGAGGTCACGACGATCGAGAAAACCGGCAGCTTCCGTCTGCCGGAAGAGTCGTCGGCGTGGCTCGCCTACTACAAGGGCGTCGGCGGAACCAGCGGCGGCGGGCGCGGCGGCGCAGGCGGACGTGGAGGCCGCGGAGGCGGCGGACGTCAGGCCGGTCCGGCGACGCCACCGGCGCCGGCGGCCGCCGAGCGCGGTCAGGAAAACCAGGAGCCCGGCAGCACGCCGCGCGAAAAGCGCAAGGACCCCGGCTCGGATTCTCATCCTCCGCAACCTCGCGACCACGGAAGAGATCACGATCCCCGATGTCGTCGAGTACCACTTCGACAAGAAGGGCGCGTGGCTCGTGTACTCGACCTCGTCCCGGGAGGCCGAGAAGGACGGGGCCTTCGCGCGCCGGATGAGCGACGGCTCCGTCAAGACGCTTCTCTCCGGACGCGGCCACTACAAGAGCCTCACGTTCGACGACGACGGGCAGCAGCTCGCGTTCCTGAGCGACAAAGAGGAGTACGACAAGCCGGTGTCCCCGTACCGCTTGTACTACTGGAAAGCGGGCGACTCGCCTGCGGTCGAGATCGCCTCTGCCGGCACGGCCGGCATGCCGGGCGGGATGGTCGTCGCCGACACCGCCGCGCCGCGATTTTCGAGAGACGGCAAGCGCCTCTTCCTGGCGACCGCTCCGCCGCCGGCGGCGCCGCCCGATCCGGACACCCGCACGCCGGCGGCGATCCAGGTCGATCTCTGGTCGTCGAGGGATCCGATCATCCAGCCGATGCAGCGCGTGCGCGCCGACCAGGAGCGCCAGCGGAGCTATCGTGCGGTCGTTCACCTGCCCGACAGGAAGCTCGTGCAGCTCGGGACCGCGGAAATCCCGACCGTGAATCCGACCGATGACGCCGCGCGCGCTCTCGGCACCTCGGACCTGCCGTATCGCATGGAGCTCTCGTGGGACCAGACCTACAACGACGTGTTCCTCGTCGATCTCAAGACCGGCCGGCCGCAGAAGATTCTCGAGCACTGGGGCAGCTCCGGCACGGCCCTGTCCCCCGGCGGCAAGTACCTGTTGTTCTTCGATGAGCGCACCGGCCACTGGTTCACGCACCGCACGGGCGACGGCGTCCGCGTGAACCTCACCGAGAAGCTGCCGGTGAGGTTCCAGCAGGAGAACGACACGCCGGACCTTCCGGGCCCGTACGGCGCCGGCGGATGGACGGCCAACGACGCGTCCGTCCTGATCTACGACGAGTTCGACATCTGGGAAATCAAGCCCGACGGCTCCGGCGCCCGCATGGTGACCGGCGGCGAGGGACGCCGGCAGCACCTCATCTTCCGCTACCGCTCGCTCGATCCGGACGAGCGCGCCGTCCCGACGAACACGCCGCTGCTGCTCGCGGCGACCAACGACGACACGCGCGCGACCGGCTTCTACCGCGTCCCGTTTTCCGGCGCGACGCCGCCCGAGAAGATCGTGATGCTCGACAAGGCGTTCGGCGCCGTCACGAAAGCCGACAAGGCCGACATCGTCGTCTTCACGCTCTCGCGGTTCGAGGAGTTCCCGAACCTCTGGGTCAGCGACACCAGCTTCCGGCACATGCAGAAAGTCTCCGACGCCAACCCGCAGCAGCCGGAGTTCACCTGGGGCCGGTCGGAGATCATCGAGTACATGAACGCGGACGGCAGGAAGCTGCGCGCGATCCTGACCAAGCCGGACGACTTCGATCCGGCGAAGAAGTACCCGCTGATGGTCTACATCTACGAGGAGCTGACCAACTCCCTCAACAACTACTCCGCGCCGAACGTCGGCACGAGCATCAACGTGACGCGCTACGTCAGCAACGGCTACGTGCTGCTGCGCCCCGACATCGTCTACTCGACCGGCTACCCGGGCGAGAGCGCGGAGAAGTGCGTCATCCCCGCGGTCAACACCGTCGTCGCCATGGGCTTCATCGATCCGAAGCGCATCGGGATCCAGGGACATTCGTGGGGCGGCTACCAGATCACGCACCTCATCACGCGCACCAACCTGTTCGCCGCCGTCGAAGCCGGCGCGTCGGTGTCGAACATGATCAGCGCCTACGGCGGCATCCGCTGGGGCACCGGCATGGTGCGCGAGTTCCAGTACCGAGAAGACCCAGAGCCGCATCGGCGCGCCGCCGTGGGACGCGCCGCTCCAGTACATCGAGAACTCGCCGATCTTCTGGGTGAAGAAGATCCAGACGCCGTACCTCACGATCCACAACGACGAGGACGACGCGGTCCCGTGGTACCAGGGGATCGAGTTCAACACGGCGATGCGCCGCCTCGGCAAGGAGGCCTACATGTTCACCTACAACGGCGAGCGCCACGGCCTGCGCAGCCGCGACAACCAGAAGCACTGGACCGTGCACATGGACGAGTTCTTCGACCACTACCTGCTCGGCAGGCCGCGGCCGGAGTGGATGGACCGGGGCGTGACCTACCTCGATCGCGGCAAGCGCGACGTCGCGCCGCTGTTCAAGAAGAAGGTCCAGACGACGTCAACGGCCACGCAGGACAAATGATGTAAAACACGCGCGCGTCTCCTCGCAGAGACGCTCAGGCGAGTGCTCGGAGGCGTGCTCATCCTCCTCCCTGCTCCCGCTGCCGTTCTGCCTCTTCCAGCCACTGCGCCATCTTCTCGTCGTTCGCGGCGTGACGCGCCCAGCCCTGTGCAGTCCCGTTCCAGCGGTAGTCCTTGATGGTCATGTCGATGCCGCGGCCGATGAGGAATCGCATGGCTTCGTAGTTCCCGTGGAAGACGAGCTCGTGCAGGATGCTCGCCGGCTCATGGGAGCTCCACGTGGTGTTGATATCGGCGCCGTGGTCGAGCAGGAAGTCCGCCACGTCGAAGTGGCTGTTCATGACGGACCAGGCGAACGCCACGTCGAGGACACGCTGCTCGCGTTGCGCGCCCCACTGGCGCGCATATTCGTCGACTCGGCCCTTCGGCATGTACGAACTGCAGGGGTAGTGATTCTCGACATCGCCCAGCGCCGGCGCGCCGGACTCGTCGAACCACTGCTTCACACGCGGGAGGTTGCCCAGGCCTGCCGCGTGCGGCAGATCGTCGGGCAGCGGCCAGATGCGGGTGAGCAATGGAATGAGGTGTGTCCTCACGTAGGTGAACGCGAACTCGATGGCCTGCGACGGGGGAGGCGGCTGGCGCCGCAGGATCGCGGGATCGAGGTCGAGAAGGACGGTGATGAATTCCCGGCGGTCTTTCAGCGTGGCCGCCCCGATGATGTCAGCCTGAAACTCCACGAAGGCTTCACCGAGCAGCCACGGCTCACGCTGGAAAAGGCGAACGAACGCCGTCAGGTCGCTGTCCCCGATTGGCGGCGTCACCGAGGTCGAGTGACCACTCCACGAAGAGACCGCCCGGCTGACCTGCTCCATGACGAAACCCTTCCACAGCCCGACCGCCGTCGCGTGCCCCGGTCGGTTTTCGATGAAGTAGCTGACGAAGGCGTGGCGTCCGACACTTCCATCGATGTGTGCGCCGAGCTCGGGATCGAGCGCGATGCCGTGTTCCAGCAGGAGCGACGCCACGGCCTCGTGCTCGAAGCCGCACGCGATCGTGAACGCTGCAGTGACGGCCGCAAGATCGGCCCCGTTCTCATCAAGAGCGGCGCGAACAGCGTCGAGCTCGCCAAGCGCCGCAAGGACCTCGAGCGTGCGCGGAAGCAGGTTCTTGCGGTGAAACAGCTGCAGCAGCCCCCGAGCGCGGGAATGGAGCAAGCCCTGAAACACCGATGGCGTCACAACCGCGCCGGCGTCGATCAGCAGCTCTGCGCACGCCGGGCGGGTGTAGTGCTGTTCTCTGAACGGGTCGAAGCTGTCGCCATACGAACCCGTGGCGAATCCCAGAAGGCCGCCGTCATCATCGTCGTCGTGCCACGACAGCAACGCCGGGTACTCAGCCAGCAATCGCTTCAGGCGTTCGACGTCGTTGTCGTGAATGATGCGTCGAGCCTGCGCGACCGCCCACTCGAGCCCCTTGCCGAGCCGTTTGCTGACCTCGGCCGTGAGGTCCTGCCAGCCGGCGTAGCCGTACTCGCGGGCGATCACGAGTTGCGCGTTGCGCTGCGTCAGAGGAAAGTCGACGTTCGGCAGGTGCGCACGCGCACGCGCGATGGCATCAGCGTCGCCGGCGGCGATGTCGCGCGCCAGCTTCTTTGCTCGTTTACGGAGGGATTCGAGAGACGGACGGGTCGGGAGGGACTTCGGAGTGGTCATTGCGACCTCCTTTCATGAATCGCCTGTGCCCCGCTGAAACCAGGCTGAAAGAAGGTGCAAACGCACACGCCTCAGGCCAAAACAGGTGGGATGTGTTCCCTTGCCGCGGGTTGGTGGCGCCCTGCCAGCGCGCTCCCGCCAGTATCAAGGGACTGTCGCTTCCATGTCAAACGCGCCGAACCAGAGGCCGGAGGACTCAGTTCACGATCACGATCTGCCACTGCTGATTCGAACCGCCGTTGTCCGCCCACTGGATCACGTTGGCGCCGTTCGACAGCGAGCCACCCGAGACGTCGACGACCTTGGCCGTCGCTCGGTTGCGCAGCTTGTAGAAGCCTCCGCCGGCATCGACCAGCTGCCAGTGCTGGCTGGTCCACCCGCCGTCGGTCCACTGTTCGATGACCGCGCCGTCCGAGGTCGACCCGCCGGCCACGCCCAGGATCAGCCCGCTGTTGCGGTTCTGGATCTTGTAAAAGCCTCCGCCCGCCGGCACGAGCCGCCATTGCTGGCTGGCCAGTTCGCCGTCGGCCCGCTGTTCCGTGTCGGCGCCGGACGCGGTGGAGCTGGCCTTCACGTTCAGCAGCTTGTTGCTCCGCCGGTTGACGAGGTCGTAGTGCGCGTTCTGGTCTACCGAGAAGCCCACGCCCGTGATCGCGCCGGTCGCCGAATCGATGTTGAGGCTGGGGTACCAGCTCATTGCCAGCGACGTGCTCGACGGGAAGCTCAGAGGCAGCCACACGTACTTGGAATCGTTGACCGGTCCGCTCCAGGCGCCGGCCCAGCGGTCACCCAGATACAAGAAGGACGTCGTCGCGGACCCCTGCACCGGGACGACGTAGGTGGACTGCGAGCTGTACGTCGTGGAATCGGCGAAGTTCGCCAGCGCCGCTCCACGTCCCGCTGATGCTGGAGGCGGTCGCGTACTTGGCCTGATTGGGGTTCCAGCCGGTCGCGCCGGACGTGACCAGGAAGTAGGTGGAGCCGCGTTTGAACATCGCCGGCGCTTCCCGGTACTGTCCGGGCCAAAGCGTGCGCACCAGCGACTCGACGTCCAGGAAGTCCTGCGTGAGGCGGTAGATGTTGAGATCGGCGTTCACCCTCGTAGCCGAGATCAGGTAGGCGGTCCCGTTGTCGTTGAAGACCGTCATGTCGCGGGAATCGTATCCGAGCGGCCGAAAGCTGCCGTGGTACGTATAGGGCCCTTCGACGTTGGACGCCGAGGCCACCGCGACGCGGGCCTCCCCGTAATCGACGCCGTTCTCCTTGTGCGCCCAGAGGACGTAGGTGCCGGTCAGCGCGTTGAACAGCACCTTGGGCCGCTCGATGTTGGCCGTCGCGAGCTCGCCGCCCATGTTCTTGCGCAACACGTGGGCGCGGAACGTCCAGCCCTTCAGATCGGTTGAGCGGTAAACCGACACGAGGTTCGTGCCGTCCCGGTTCTCCCCGAACCAGTAGTAAAAGCTCCCGACCTTGATCATCCCGCCGCCGTGGGCGTGCAGAACATTGCCGCTCGCGTCCTTGAACTGGATGGCGTTGACGACATTGACGGTGGCCGCGCTCGTCGCGTCCGCGAACGGTGAAATGCTCAGCATCACGATCGACAGCAGCGCCATCGACACCACGGCACCGGCGAGATCTCCGACGAGGCGTATCGTCCTGATCACGATCCCCTCCAATCTGTCGAGACAACGTGTGATTATCGGGTACGGCCCTCAGCTGACGATCTCGTCTGCCTCCTCACAGATCCGGGTGGCGCCACCCAGGCGCGAGACTGGTAAGTCCATATTTTGCAGTCATTTAGGCCTTGGTCAGACCGGCGCGCGATGTGCAGTCGTGCAGGTCATGGGATCCATGATTGTCCGCGTGTGCGCGGCGGTAGTCGCCGTGGCTTGTGTCCTCGGCCCACGCGCGGCTGAGGCGCAGTGCGCGTACACCGTGAACCCGCTCACGGTCAACGCGCTGTCGACCGGGCTCAGCGCCAGCATCTCGGTGATCGCGGGCACGAGCTGCACGTGGACAGCGACGAGCCCGGACAGCTGGATCACGGTCGCCGGCGGAACGCACGCCGGCATCGGCTCCGTGAACTACACCGTTGCCGCGAATTCGACATCGGCGGCGCGCACCGGCACGATCGCCGTTGCCGGCCAGATCGTGACCGTCACCCAGGCATTCGGCAGCTGCAACGCCACCGTGAACCCGCTCACCGTGAACGCGCTGTCGACCGGCCTCAGCGCCAGCATCTCGGTGATCGCGGGCACGAGCTGCACGTGGACAGCGACGAGCCCGGACAGCTGGATCACCGTCGCCGGCGGAAGCCATGCCGGCATCGGCTCGGTGAACTACACCGTTGCGGTGAACTCGACATCGGCGGCGCGCACCGGCACGATGACGGTTGCCGGCAAGACCGTGACCGTCAACCAGGCATTCGGCAGCTGCAACTTCACCGTAACCCCGCTGACCGCGAACGTGCCGTCGACCCCCTTCAACGGCGCCGTCTCGGTGATCGCGGGATCGAGCTGCACGTGGACGGCCACGAGCCCGGACAGCTGGATCACGGTCGCGGGCGGAAGCCATGCCGGCATCGGCTCGGTCGCCTACGCGGTCGCAGCGAATTCGACAGCGGCGGCGCGCACGGGCACGATGGCCGTTGCCGGGAAGACCGTGACCGTCAACCAGGCGGCCAGCAGCTGCGTCTTCACCGTGTCGCCGACGAGCAGCTCGGTGCCGTTGAGCGGCTTTATCAACGCCAGCGTGTCGGTCATCACCGGGTCGAGCTGCACGTGGACGGCGACGAGCTCGGTGGACTGGATCACGATCACGAGCGGCGCGAGCGGGATCGGCCTTGCGTCGGCGACCTACACCGTCGCGCCGGCAAACGTGCTACGGACCGGCACGCTCACGGTCGCCGGCCAGATCATCCCCGTCACGCAGGGGACCGGAGAGACGCCCGACCCGCCGGACCGCCTCCGCATCGTCCGCTAAGACCGGCCAGAGGCCGGCCCTGAGCGAGCGCACAGCTTTAGAGCGAGTCGAAGGGCCTGCTTCGCTCGCCGGTAGGGGCCGCGGTCGTCTTCGCTCCCCGCGGTGGGCCTCGGCGCTGCGCGCCTCGGTAAGGGCCGGCTCGCTGACGCTCGCCGGTAGCGATCACGGGTTTCCACCGATGCGCACGACCGGCACATCCCCTACGTCCCCGAACTGCACGACGAACCGATTTCGCACGAACCACTGACCCGTCGACGGCCGGTACACCGCCAGCTCCGTGAGGCGGCCGTGGACGTACTCGCCGGCAACCGGCATGTCGCCGGGCTCGCCAAACTGGATCGCAAACTGGTTCCGCACGTACCACACGCCGGTCGAGGGCCGGTAGACCGCGATGTCGACGACGCCGTCTTCGTTGTAGTCGGCCGGCACGGGGAGATCGGTGCTGTCGCCGAACTGCACCGTCATGACCTTCCGCACCATCCACACGCCCGTCGATGGACGGTAGACCGCCATGTCGGTGATGCCGTCGCCGTTGTAGTCGCCCGGCACGGGAATGTCGCCGTCCTGCCCGAACGGCACGACGAGGAAGCCGCGGACGTGCCACGTGCCGGTCGACGGACGGAAGAACGCAAGGTCGGTGAGGCCGTCGCCGGTGTAGTCGCCGGGCACAGGGATGTCGTCGGGCCCGCCGAAATCGATCTGGAACTGATTGCGGACGAGCCACCGGCCGAGCGACGGACGATACGTGGCGACGTCGAGGATCCCGTCGCCGTTGTAGTCGGCGGGCACCGGGCGATCGCCCGCCATGCCGAACTGCACCGCGAGGCGGTTGCGGACAAACCAGGAGCTGGTCGAGGGGCGATACACGCCGACGTCCGTCGCCGTGTCGCCGTCGTAGTCGCCCGGCGACGCTCGCGGGATCGGGGCCCGTGGCACGACGAGCTCGGCGGCCTCGCCGAACTGCGTCGTCGAGAGCCCGCGCACGATCCAGGTGCGCGTCGAGGGCCGATAGACCGCGAGGTCCGTGACGCCGTCGCCGTTGTAGTCACGCGGCACGGGCACGTCGCCGCGCTGGCCGAACTGCACCCACGAATGGTCCGCGAAATACCACTGCCCGTGCGTCGGGTAGTAGCCCGCCGGTTCGTCCGTGCCGTCGCCGTCGTAGTCGCCGGGAACCGGCTGTCCGCCAAGGATCATGACGAACTGGTTGCGGACGTACCAGGTTCCGGTTGTCACCCGGTACACGGCCACGTCGGTGAGGCCGTCGCCGTTGTAATCAGCAGGGACGGGCCTGTCGCCGCGCTCGCCGAACTGGACGGCGAACTGGTTTCGCACGTACCAGACGCCGGTCGTCGGCCGGTACACCGCGATGTCGGTGGAGCCGTCGCCGTTGTAGTCACCTGGAATGGGGATGTCCCCCTCGTCTCCAAACTGCACGGCCAGCAGATTGCGAACGTACCAGGCGCCGGTCGACGGCCGGTAGACGGCCAGGTCGGTCGTCCCGTCGCCGTTGTAGTCGCCGGGCACCGGAATGTCGCCCACGTCGCCGAACTGGATCTCGAATTCATTGCGGACCCGCCAGGTCCCGGTTGCGGGGCGATACACCGCCATGTCGTCCACGCCGTTGCCGTCGAAGTCGGCCGTGGCGCCCGGGTGTGCGGTGGGCGCAGGGAAGCCGTCGATCCGAAACACGACTCCCCCTCCTCCGCGAGCCAGATAGAAGAGGCTTCCGTTGCTCGATACCTTCAGGTCCACCGGGTTGGCAATGCCGGTGGCGAACGGCGTCATGACGCCGTTGGCCGGATTCACCCGGCGGATCCACCCGGCACAGAAGTCCGCGAAGAAGTACGTGCCGGCGAACTCCGCGGGAAACTGCTGGATCTGAGGATTGTAAAAGGTGCCACCGGTAATGGCGCACGCGGGCGGATTGAGACTATCGTAGGCGTGGAACGGAGCCGCGAACGCCGCGGAGCATGGAGTATTGCTGTTGATCACGTTGGGCCCTTCGCATTCGGGCCAGCCGTAGTTGGCTCCTGCCACGCCGTCGTTGATCTCCTCCCACGAGCCCTGTCCCACGTCGTTGATGAAGATCCGGCCCGTCCCCGGCTGTACCGCAACCGTGAACGGGTTGCGCACGCCCATCGCCCAGATCGCGCGATTGACGCCGGTGGCCGAGCCGAAGAACGGGTTGTCCGACGGAATCGTGCCGTTCGAATTGATCCGCAGGATCTTGCCGAGACGGTTGGCGAGCGTTTGCGAGTTGCTGGCATTGGCGTTTTCGCCGACCGCAACGTAGAGCTTGCCGTCGATGCCGAAGTGAATCGCCCCTCCGTTGTGGTTGGTTGCCCCGCTCAGGTTCTCGAGATCGAGGATCGGCACCTCGCTGCCCGGCACCACCACATCGCCGTTGGCGGTGAAGCGGCTGACGCGGTTATGAATCTGGGGCGACGTGGCGGTGTAGTACAGATACACGTACTGGTTCGAGTTGAACGCCGGATCGAACGCGATGCCGAGCAGGCCGCGCTCGCCGCTGGAATTCACCGTCAGCGAGACGAACGGCGCGGGCAAGAGCACGCCGTCCTTGATGACGCGCAGCTGCCCGCCCTGCAGGCAGACGAACAGCCGGCCGTCGGGCGCAAATTCCATCGCCGTCGGGTTGGTCAGACCACCAGCGACCAGACTCTCCGTGAAGCCAGACGGCAGTACGGCTGAGGTGGCCGGTCCGCACAGCACCAACGACCACACGCACGCGACTCCAAGGAGCACTCGACCCGGTGTTCTCATGGTGTTCACCTCGATTCGGACCCGGGTCGCAGCCCAGGCCCGGCTTCCATTGTACAGGGCGAGCTGAGACACCTCCGAAAAACCAACTCCCAACTCCCAATGAGTCTGGCGGTAAAAGGGCGGCGATTTCCACTCAGCGGTACGACGCAGGTTTCTTTGGGGGTTGGGAATTGGTCTTCTTGGGAGTTGACTGGGTTCTGACGTGTCGTGCGCTATCGCGGCTGCCCGGACAACTCGGCAATCCACGACGGCACGCGCGCGTTGGTCACGGTCAGACGCTTTCCCTGCAGCGTGGCGGTGCGCGAGAGCCACGACCCTCCGGGTCCCGCGAACGAGTCCGTCCGCTGATACGCCGGATCCTTCATGGCCTCGTCGAGCGTGATGAACGCGTACCCGCGCGCGCGAAGCCGTGCGACGCTGTCGCGCAGGGTCATCGCATTGAGCTCGTTGCAGTGGATCAACAGAATCTGCGGGACTTCGTAGCCGAACAATTCCACCGAGGCTTTCTCCGCGTACTCGAACCCGACGCCGATCTGGTCGAGATACGCGTCCTTGATCTTCTCGGCGACGTCGGCCTTCCCGGCAAGTCGCTGGCTGCGGTAGACGCCGGCGAACGTGTAGTCCGCATAGTCCACGGTCACCGGGGCGACGCGGTAGTTCCGCTGCTCGAGAAAATCCATGATGCCCTGATGGATGTCCGCGGTGGTTCCAGAGTGGAGAAACGGGTAGCGAAACCAGACGAGGGTGCGGCCGCGCCGTTCGATGAGCGGGCGCATGATGACTTCGCCTTTGACCACGTCATCGCCGAACTGCCACATCGGCACGCTGTTCGCGCTCGGATGCGAGTAGGTGTGGTTGCCGAGATCGAAGCCCGCATCGAGCCACGCCTCGAGCGCCGCCACACGCGCATCGCGCTGTCCGGGCACATTCAACTGCCGCTCGTTGATGAAGATGGTCGCGGGCACTTTCTCGGCCTGCAGCGAGCCGATCAGCCCGGCTGAGATCCGCTGGAAGTTCGCGAGGTCCTTCATCTCGCCCACGACCGGCCCGTCGTCGATGGTGATGGCCACACGGCGGCCGGGCGCCGGCGTCTGTGCGGCCTGGTCACGCACGGAGCGCGCGTCGGGGGCCCCCGCTGGAAAACACACAAGGCCGCGACTAACCACAGAGCGCGGGTCAGCATGGCCACATCCTACTGGTTTTTGGCCACAAGCGGAGCGAGCGCGCTTACCTGCGAACGCAGTGAGCTCCTTCAGCTCGCCCCAATCCCGTGCGCTCGCTCAGGACGGGCCGGCACCTACCGCGGGGTGCGAAGGGAGCCCGCGGCCCCTCCGGCGAGCGAAGCGAGCGGCCAACCATATATCTTGTCACGCAAGACATATGGTTGTAGCATACGTCGGTGGGAGTGGAAACCGAGCGCGACAACGGCCGAAAGGGTATCGCACGCGAGCTCAAACGCGGCTCGCTCGAGCTCATCGTCCTCCACCTGCTGTCCCGCGGCGAAGCCTACGGCTACGAGATCGCCACGACGCTCACCGAACGCACCGACGGCGCCCTCGAGGTGACCGACGGCACCCTCTATCCGGTGCTGTACCGGCTCGAGCGGGCCGGACTGGTCGAGGTGCGCTGGGAGACGCCGAACCGGGGCGTGCCGCGGAAGTACTACCGGTTGACGAAATCCGGACACGAGGATCTCGCGCGGCTGGCGAGCGAGTGGACCAGTTTCGCCGACGCCATGACCAAGCTTCTCCTGCACCAACCGGAGGGGACATGACTGCCGAGGATCGCTACATCAGTGAGGTCGTCACCCGCCTGCCGCCCGCGACGCGGCTTCGAGCGACCATTGCGATGGAGCTGCGCGGCCACATTGCGGAGCGCGTCGAGCACGGACAGTCACTCGACGACGCGCTCCGGCAGCTCGGCGATCCCGCGGCGCTTGCGGAGTCGTACCTCGCGGCCGTGCCGCTCGTCGCGGCCACATGGTGGGAGCGGGCCGGAGCGAAGCTCATCGACGTCCTGATCGTCCTGCCTCTGCTGCTCCCCGTGTCCTGGACGCTGTTCTGGCTCGATCCCGACATGAGTCTTCGGCGATTCGTCCGGCTCTCCGTGGTCATCGGCGCGCTGTTCGGCGGGTACACGGCGCTGACCGAGTGGATGTGGGGTCGGACACTGGGCAAGCGCGCGATGGGCCTGCGCGTGGTACGCGAGTCCGGCGCGCGAATCAACTTCGGCCACGCCGTCGTGCGCCAGTTGCCGGTCTGGTTCCAGTTTTTCTGGGTCGACGTCCTGTTTGCGCTGTTCACCGACAGGAACCAGCGCGCGTTCGAGCTGCTCTCGAAGACACGCGTCGTCGATGCAGAGCGGGAGCCTTTGTAACGCACCGAGGCGGCCCTGCGCGAGGCGCCCTACCGCGCAGAGCGAAGTCAGTGCGCGGCCCTTAGATGGCCATCAGCTCGATTCGATGGACGGCGATCCCGAGCAGGCGGCTGTCGGGATTGGCGCCGTCCAGGTCGCAGGGACGGACAACGGTCGGCAGTCGTATGGCGATGACGTTGCTCTCGCCTGGCGCGCGGATGACGTCGCGGGGCACACCGGCCGTGATGACGTGGCCGTCCGCGTCGCGCGCGGCGCTGGGGTGGATCGGCACGTCATTGATCCGGAGATCCAGCGCCGACAGGAGCTCGGGGCTCATCGTGTGCAGCACTCCAAGTCGCAGCGCGAATGCCGTTCCGTGGGGCGACGCCAGCTCGATCGACGAGGCGCACGTCGGGCCGGTCCAGCTGAACCAGCGGTCGCCGGCGCGCTGCGGCGCGTACCAGCCGGCGCCCGGCACCGGACCCTCGAAGGTGAACACCTGCCGGCGCGCGGGACCAGGGTTGACGGCGGCCGCGTGACCGGCTTCGGCCTGCCGCGAGAGGAGCCGCCGCGTCATGCCGCGCCGGCGATCCTCGAACAGCTCGCACGCGAACGTGTAGAGCTCGCGATCCCAGGCTGTGAGATCGCGCAGCGCCGCCACCGTGTCGTCGTCGAGCTCGGCGATCGACGGGCGCCCCGGGGTCCTGTTGGCCGAGCTCACCTCGCCGAGCGGCGCCGTCGCCAGCGCGTACGCGAGCAGCTCGATCGATTCGACCATGCGCTCGGTGATGCCCACGCACTCGCACGCGGCGAGACGCGCCTTGGCGCGCTCGAGGTCGGCGCGCGAGATCGAGATCCGGTAGTCGTCCGAGTACTCGAACCGCTCGTTCACGTCGCCGGATGCCAGAAACGACACCTGGAGGTTGCCAAGGTGACGGGATGCGGCAGGCGGCGCGTCGCGGACGAATTCGGCGAGCGGCATCCGGGCCGCCGCGGCGTAGTCGCGGGCCCGCGCGGGACGGCCCAACCCGGCATCGGTGAGCGCGAGCGTCCGCGCCTGACGCCGCATGTCGTAGAAGGCGGAGACCGCCCGATCGAGCGGATCGCGCAGGAGCGTCACCACGAACGGCCGCCGCGGAAAGCGATCGACGAGCGCATACGGCACGTGGCCATGAACGAATCGGTACTGCGCGACGTCCGCCAGCTGCTGCGCACGCTCCTCGCGCCCGTCGCTCCTGAGAAGCGCGAGAATGTCCGCCGGAGCAAACCGGCACGAGAGCAGCTCGCGGAGAGAAGTGCCCGCGGTCTTGGGGATGTGGAGGAAGAAGAGCGAGCGGTCGCCGAGTGTGTGCATGCAGCCCTTACCGAGGCGCGCAGCGCCGAGGCCCCTACCGCGAGCGAAGCGAGCCCTTCGACTCGCCCGAATCCCTACGCTCGCTCAGGGCAGGCGGCCCTACTACCGCGTGAGCGAAGTCAGCGCGGCCCTACCGAGGCGCCCCGCGCCGAGGCCCCTAGATCAGCCCGAATCGTCTCGCGATCAGCCGGTCGACCGTCCGCTTGGGCAGGCTGTGCAACAGAGCATTGAAGAGCCGGTCGGGGGCCACGACATAGCGGGTTCTCGGTCGGGCGATCGTCAGCGCCTTGTGAATCGCGATGCCGATCGCTTCCTCGGTCAGGCCTTTCCGGCCGTGCTCGAGCATGAAGCTCTTCACGCGCGCGAGCGGCGCCGCGTACGGCGTTCCGGCATAACGGCCGGCATCGAGCGTGTCGGCCTTGTCCCAGATCGGTGTCGCCACCGCCCCGGGGGCGATGACGATCACGTCGATGCCGAGCAGGATCAACTCGCGCCGCAAGCTCTCCGACAGCCCTTCCAGCGCGAACTTCGACGCGTTGTACGGACCGATGAACGGCGACGCGTTCCTCCCGCCGACCGATGAGATCATGACGATGCGGCCAGGGGGTGTCGAGGCAGCGGCGGCCTGCCCGCGCCCGGCCGCAAGCAAGGGCGCGAAGGCCTGGGTCACGATCAGCTGCCCGGTGACGTTGACTTCGAGCTGGTGCCGGAACTCGTCGATGGCCACGTAGAGGAGCGGACCCGGGACGGCGATGCCCGCGTTGTTGACGAGGCCGAAGAGCGGATCGTCGCCGAGCGATTGACGCACCTGCCCGGCGCTCGCGTGCACCGCGCGATCGTCCGTCACGTCGAACAGGAGCGCCGTGAACTGGGGCCCGAGCTCACGGGTCAGCCGATCGGCATCCGCCTGCTTGCGCACGCTGCCAAACACCCGGAAGCCGCGATCGATGAGCACCTTCGCCGCGCCGTGGCCGATCCCCGTGGATGCACCCGTCACGACAACCGATCGCAGCCTCACCGGCCCGACCACGGGGCCACCTGCTCCTTGACCGTCTTGATGTCCCCGACGACCACCAACGTCATCTTGTCAGGGGTCAGATAGTCGTTGGCGATGCGGCGCACGTCCTCCGGGGTGACGGCCATGATCCGCTTGACGTAGGTGGAGAGATAGTCGTCGCCGAGCCCGTGCAGGTCGACGAACGCCAACCGTCCGATGACGCCGCTGCGCGACGCGTTCTGCACCACGAAGATGCCGGCCAGGTTGTTCTCGATTCCGCGGAGCTCCGCGGCCGGCGGCGTCTCTTTGCGCAATCGATCGATCTCGAAGAAGACCTCCTTGAGCGCCGCGCCCGTGTCTTTCGTCGTGACGTCGGCGGTCTCGACCCAATGGGCCTCGCCCGGATGGGTCTGGACGCTGCTGAACGGCGAGTACGTGTAGCCTTTCTGCTCCCGGATGTTCGAGGTGATGCGGGACACGAAAGCGCCCCCCAGGATCGCGTCCGTGACCTCGAACGCCACCCAGTCCTTGTGAGACGGGCTGGGCACCCGCAAGCCGAGCATGACCGTCGATTGCGGCGCATCAGCACGATCGACGAGCGCGAAGCGCGTGCCGGCCGCCGCGGGAACTTTCGGCGCATCGCCTGCGGCCCCGCGGCCCCATGTTTCGAACGCCTGACGGATGGAGGCTTCCATCGACGGCGCGTCGAACACGCCGGCGACGTACAGCCGGGCGCGGCCCGCCGTGAAATGGCTCCGATGGAACGTTCGCACTTGATCGATCGTGAAACCCTTGAGCGCCGCCTCCCGCGGGAACAGCCGCCCGTAGGGGTGATCGCCGTAGACGAGCTCCGCGAACTTCTCCTGCGCGACACCTTGCGGTGTGCTGCGCTGGATCGACAGGTTGCGCAGGAGATCGCCTTTGAGGCGTCCGAGCTCCGATTCAGGCAGCCGGGGGCGCTGCGCGACGTCGGCGATGAGTTTCACCGCGTCGGCGCCGCGCTCGGCCAGGACATCGCTGCTGATCGAGGTCGTGTCGGGGCCCACGCTGATGCCGAGCTCGCCGCCCATCGTGGCGAACTGGCGTGCCACCACGTCCGCCGTCAGCGTGGTGGTCCCCTCGCGCATCAGGCTGCCCGTGAGATCGGCGAGCCACACCGCGTCTTTTTCCTCGTGCAGGTTCGCCGCGCCGACGACCAGACGAATGGTGACCTTCGGTACCTGTCCGAAAGGCACCAGCGTCACCGGCATACCGTTGCCGAGCGTGAAGCGGCGCGGCGCGGGGATGACGAAGTCCTTCGGTGCGCCGGCCGGAGGCGGCTGCTCCTTCTGCTGGGCGCTTCCGGGCAACACAAGGCCGACCGCGATCGCCAGGGCGAGCCGTTTCATGGCCGTTCCCCCTTTCCGGCGTCGGCCTTTCCCGGCCTGATCAGGTAGACGGTCCTGTTCCCCTGCCGGAGGTACTCCTGTGCGGTTTTTCGCACGAGCGCCGGCGTGACCTTGGCGAACTCGTCTTCGAGCCGGTTGATGCGTGACGGGTCGTCGTCGAACAGCGCGAACGAGGCCAGCAGATTGGCGCGGCCGAATCCGGCGAACTGTTCGAGGTTGGCGTAGAGATTGGACCGCATTTTCACCCGGGCGCGGTCGAGCGTCGCCTGATCGAGCCCCTCTTTCCGGATCGATTCGACGACGGCATCGATGCCCGACAGGAGCGTGCCGGACGGCGTGGTCGCGTCGTGGAAGAACTGCGCCATCCACAACATCGGCCCGCTGTAGTCGAACATGTTGCCGAGGCCCCAGTTGATGCCGGCGTCAACAGATCCGGTGAGCCCCTTGGTGCGCACGAGGTCCTGGTAGAGCAGCGAATCGGCGCCCTGGGCCATGGCCTGATCGATGAGGCCGAATGCGTACCACTCCGGCGTGAACCGGTCGGGCAGGTGATACGCGATGCCGAGCGCCGGCCTGGTGGCGAGCGCGTCCGTCCGCGCGGCGCGCTTCTCCGTCTCCTGCCGCGGCTCGCGCAGGTCGGGCGGCGGCGGCAGCTTCACCGCCGGAATGCCGCCGAAGTATTTCTGGATCCACGCCTTCGCCTGGTCGGACGCGAAGTCGCCGGTCACGACCAGGACGGCGTTGTTGGGCGCGTAGAAGGTCCGGAAGAACGTGCGCACGTCCTCGAGCGTCGCGGCGTCGAGGTGCTCGAGGTCGCCGTAGAAGTTGTGCGCATTGAACCAGTTCTCGTTGGCCGCCATCGGCAGGTCAATCCAGGGGAACGTGCTGTACGGCTGATTCAGCACGTTGACCTTGACCTCGTTCTTCACGACCTCCTGCTGGTTCTTGAGGTTCTCCGCGTCGATCGCGAGGGAGCGCATGCGGTCGGCTTCGGCCCACAGCACCGGCTCGACGACATGCGAGGGCACGACCTGGAAGTAGTTCGTGAAGTCGAACCGGGTCGACCCGTTGAGCAGCCCGCCGTTCAGCTCGACGAGCCGGAAGAACTCCATCTTGCCGAGGTTCGCCGAGCCCTGGAACATCATGTGCTCGAAGAGGTGCGCGAATCCGGTGCGGTTCTTCGGCTCGTTCCTGAACCCGATGTTGTAGTACACCGCCACGCACGCCGTCGGCGTAGTCGTGTCCCGCGAGAGAACGACCTTGAGCCCGTTCGGAAGCTTGTAGTACTCGACGGGCACCTGGAGCCGCGCGCTTGGCTGCGCCGCAACGCCAGTGGGCCCCGCCGCACAGACGGTCAAGACTGCGGCCGCGACGATCCGTGACCTCATCATTCAGGCTCCTGTTGGACCGATGGTTGGTGAGGTTTCGAGATTACCGCACCCGACGCCGTGCAACAACCCATGCCGGGGCCCCCGGCGCGCGGTTTGTGCGCGCTGGGGTGGAATGGGACGTCTAGCGGGTTCGCCTGACCTGATAAGATCCGCCACGTTTCATGCGGCTCACGCGACTGGCGGAGTTCCGCCTCAGGACGGCGCTGCTCTTCTCGCTTGCGGTAGCGGCCGCCGGCGTCCTCTCGTTCCGGGGCATTTACGAGTCCGATCTCTGGTGGCACCTGGCGCAGGGCCGCGAGGCGGCCGCCGGACGGCTCGTCCGCACCAACGTCTTCAACTTCAACTACCCGGACTATCCGCAGGCGTACACGTCCTGGCTCTACGACCTGGCCGGCTACCTTGCATGGCAGGCGGCTGACGGCGTCGGGATTCAGCTCTTTCACGGCGCGCTGCTCGCGCTGATGTTCGTGCTGGTCTACCTCGCGTGCCGTGAACGGACGCCCGTTCCGGCCGCGATCGCGATCCTGGTGATCGGATTCTTCGTCGTCGAGCCGCGCGCGATTCCGCGGCCCCACGTCGCGTCGTTTGCCGGCCTCGCGGCGTGCGCGCTGCTCATCGAGCGCGCGCGCCGGCTCGGCACGGCGGCGCCGCTCCGGTGGGCCATCCCGATTGTCGCGGTGTGGAGCAACCTGCACGCCGAAAGCGTGTTCGGCGTGCTGCTGATCGGCGTGTTCGCCGCCGGCGAGTTCGCACATCCCGTCGCGCTGTCACGGCGCGAAGCGCTCAACGCGCTCGCCATCTCCGCCGGATGCGGGCTCGCGACCCTGGTCAATCCATACGGCTGGGGGCTCGAGCGGTATCTGTACGAGAACTGGTCCGTCCCGCAGATCCTGACCATCGCGGAACTGCTTCCCCCGGCGCTGCCGGCCTACCGGGCGTTCTTCGTGTATGCCGCGCTGGCGGCGCTGTCGATGTTGATCCCGTGGAGGGCGGCCTCGTTGTCGGAGCTCGCCGCAACCGCGATCTTCGGCGCGCTGGGTGCGATGTTCCTGCGATTCACTCCGCTCCTCTTCATCGTCACCGCCCCTCTCGTCGCCGATCGCGCCGGCCGTTTGATCGCGCGCGGCATCGACGGACGCGCCGTGCTCGCAACCACGATCGCCGCCAGCCTGTTGATCTCACGACTCCCGATCCGGGTGCTCGCCAATCTGCAGGCAGGGCATCGAGCGGTCGCCCCACCGGAGCTCCTCTCCCCGGGGATGCCGGCGTTCGCGCGAGCGACGGGACTTCGCGGACCGGTGTTCAACAGCATGAATCTCGGCGGCTACCTCGCGTGGGAGCTCTATCCCGGCACGAGAATCTTCCAGGATGGGCGGCTGCAGGCGGTGCCTCCGGAGCACATCCGCGGCATCCTCGCCGCCTCGCGCGACCTGGCGGACTGGGACGCGCTGATGGCCGGCGTCGACTGGGCGGTGCTGTCTCTCCCGCGCCCGAACCAGCTCTCGGGCGCAGGCCGGTTCCCTCGCCGGCAGTGGGCCACGGTGTATTGGGATGAAGCGGTTGACGTCCGGGTGCGCCGTGGCGGTCGATTCGACGGCCTCACGTCCTCGTACGAGTATCAGGTGCTCTTGCCGGAATCCGATCCGTTCGTGCTCGCGGAATCGCTCGACGGCCCGGGCCGCGAGCGCTTGCGCGCCGAGGCGCGGCGGAACATGACGGACAACCCCGACGGCTTTACCGCAATTGCGGTTGAGTGCCTTGCGGGCAATGCCGACGCGTGCTCCCGCGCCGAGCGCTTCGCGGACCGACCCATGTACCGCGACGCGGTGGCTCGCGTCCGACAGACCCGCGCTCGGTGACTGGGTTCCACAGGGTTCCGCACGGTTCCACGGGGTTCCGCAAGGTTCTGTTCCACCGGGTTCCGCAGGGTTCTGGGTTCTGGGTTCTGGGTTCTGGGTTCGGTTCGCAGGGTTCGGCGCGGAATCCCGCGGAACCTGGAGAACCTGGAACCCTGAACCCCAAGAACCCCGCGGAACAGAACCCTGTGGAACCTCGCGGAACCCAGTGGAACCCTGTGGAACCCCGTCCCTGTGGAACCCTGTTTGTCAGTCGGTAGCCCCTCCCGTCAACAGGGCTTCCATCGCCACGGTCTTCGGCCCCGTTCTCGTCGCAGTACCGAGTACGTCACGTTCGGCCCGCCGTACAACGTGACCCCCGCGTGCTGTCCCTTCTTGTTGACGGCGTAGAAGTTGATGTTGAAGTTGGGATCGCCGCGGCCGTTGAGCAGGCGCTTCTCGATCGTGTTCGTCTTGATCCGCTTGAGCGCGGTCATCCCGGCGTCCTTCGGGTGCGCGCCGCGGCGCATCTCTTCGACGACGAGGAACGAGCAGAGACCGTACAGGTTGGCCTCGCCGCGTCCCGTGGAACCGGCCGCCCCGACTTCGTTGTCCACGTAGAGCCCGGCGCCCAGAATCGGCGAGTCGCCCAGGCGTCCCGGGATCTTCCACGCGAGGCCGCTCGTGGTCGTGACGCCGCAGACGTCGCCGCGGGGGCTGACGCCGTCGCAGTTGATGGTGCCGTAGAAATGGTGAGGATCGACGATGCCCTCGGCGATCATCATGAGCTCCACGCGGCGCATCGCCTCCTGGCGCTTGATCGGATCCAGGTAGTGCAGCGGATCGGTCTCGCGTTTCCAGCGCAGCCACGCGGCGCGCGAGCGCTCGGTGTTGAGGTCGTCCTCGATGGTGAACCCGAGGCTGCGCGCGAAGTCCTGCGCCCCTTTGCCGACAATCAGATGGTGGTCGGTCTGGTCCATCACCGCGCGCGCGACCAGCGACGGCGTCCGTACGCCTTCGAGGGCCCCGACTCCGCCCGCGCGCTTCTTCGGCCCGTGCATGCAGCAGGCATCGAGCTGGACGACGCCGAGGGCGTTCGGCAGGCCGCCGTAGCCGACGCTCGTGTCCTCGGGATCGAGCTCGACGACGTTGACGCCGGCGATGAGCGCGTCGAGGACGTCCTCCCCCTTGACGATCTTGCCGAACGCGATCTCGACGGCGGTCTTGTCCCCGCCGTTCTTGTACCGGTTGCCGTTCGACGAGGAGATCACGACCGGCTTCGTGCTGCCGGGCGTCATGACCGCGGGGGCCTGCCTGAGCCGACCGTACGCGTCGCGCGGACCGGCCGCCGCCGCCAGCCCCGCCGCCGTGCCGGCCATCACGAATTCGCGCCGATTGACTTTTCGCGCCATGGTGGTCCTTTTTTAGTGCTCGCGGGGCCCCACCCCCACTCGCGCGGCTCGACTCGCTGCGCTCGCTCGCCGCAGCCGCAGGCGCTGCTGATTGAACACTTGCGACCCGGCCCAACTCCATCCCAGCACGCTCCGACTGCGCCGTCCCTTCTATAGCAGGGACTGGCGCACAGTTAGCGCGTGACACTTTGTGCCCACAGTCTAGCTGATTCATTGACGGGCGCGGAACGGGCGACTACGATCAGCCCCTGTGCTCCGCGACCAAAACCTGGCCACCACAAGACGCATTTCTCTCGACACCATCCGTGCAGCGGCGGAGCCCGTGTATCGAGCGGCCATCCGGACGCCGCTCGTGCGCCTCGGGCTTCCGGCGGAGGATGGTCCCGAGATCTTTCTCAAGCTGGAGACCCTTCAGCCGATTGGCTCCTTCAAGATCCGCGGAGCGCAGAACGCCGTCAGCCACCTCAGCCGGGAGCAGCTCGCCGACGGCGTCTGGACGGTCAGCGCCGGAAACGCCGCGCAGGGGGTCGCGCTCGCCGCGCGCCTGGCCGGCGCGGCCTGCAGCGTCATGGTGATGGACACCGCTCCCGCGACGAAACTGCGCGCCATCGAGCGGCTCGGGGCCGAAATCGTCCAGGTGCCATACGATGAATGCTGGCGCACGGTCGAACAGCACCGGTCGGATCGCATGCGGGGCCGGTTCGTGCATCCGTTCGACGACGATCATTTCATCTCGGGCAACGGCACCATCGGACTGGAGATCGTGGAGGACCTGCCCGACGTCGACGCCGTGATCGCGCCGCTCGGGGGCGGCGGGCTGCTGGCCGGCGTCGCCTGCGCGGTCGGCGCACTCCGGCCCGCCGCGCGCGTCTACGCCGCGGAGCCTGAAACCGCGGCGCCGCTGTCGGTCTCGCTCGCCGCCGGCGAGGCGCGCCGGTTCGACGCCTGGCAACCGTCCTTCGTGGACGGCGCGGGCGGCCGCTCCGTGCTGCCGACGATGTGGCCGCTGCTGCAGGCCTGGGTGGCCGACTCGCTGGTCGTGACGCTCGACGATGCCGCGGCGGCGATGCGCCTGGTCGCGGACCGGGTCCATGTCGTTGCGGAAGGCGCGGCGGCGTGCGCCGTGGCCGCGGCGCTCTCGAAACCGTTCGCCGCGCGAGGCCATCGACGCGTCGTGGCGGTCGTGTCCGGCGGCAACATCGACCTCGCGCGCTTTGCCACGCTGGTCGGCGCATGCGGGTGACGGTTGGCTTCACAGGAGATCAGGAGGTCAGGAGATTCGATTGTTACTTGAAAGACTCCTGATCTCCTGATTCTTCCTGATGCTCCGCATTAACAGATCCTGAAAGGACTGCTTTGGATACTGTGACCGCTCTTGCGATCCCCGAACGCCTGCGCCGGCTTCCCGAGCTGGCGACCGATCTCTGGTGGACCTGGAACCCGCAGGCCCGCGAGGTGTTCCGCAAGCTCGACTACGCCCTCTGGCGGCAGACCGCGCACAACCCGGTGCTGATGCTCCGGTTGATATCGCAGGAGATGCTCACCCTCGCGGCGCAGGACGAGCGGTTTCTGACGGTGTACGACGCGGCCATCGAGGCGCTGGACGACGCGCGGAGCGCGCGCGACACGTGGTGGCAGCACCGCTACCCCGACGCCCAGGGGTCGATCGCGTATTTCTCGGCCGAGTTCGCGCTCCATCAGTCGCTGCCGATCTACGCCGGCGGCCTCGGCGTCCTCGCGGGCGATCATTGCAAGGAGGCGAGCGACCTCGGTATTCCGCTCGTCGGCGTCGGGTTCATGTACCCGCAGGGCTATTTCCATCAGAGCGTCTCCCCCGAAGGCTGGCAGCAGGAGTCCTACGAGCGCCTCTCGTGGGCGAACGCGCCGATCGAGCCGGCCATCGCGGCCGACGGGAAACCGTGCATCATCGCCGTGCCGCTCGGCAACCGCAGCGTCCTCGTCTCGGTGTGGCGCGTGCGGCTCGGCCGGGTGACGCTCTATCTGCTCGACACCGATCTGGAGGAGAACGCCCCGTGGGACCGCGAGCTGTCCGCGCGCCTCTACGGCGGCGACCGCGAAACACGCGTGCAGCAGGAGATCATCCTCGGCATCGGCGGCGTCCGCGCGCTGAAGGCGATGGGCACGACGCCGGCCGCGTGGCATCTCAACGAAGGGCACGCGGCGTTCGTCGTGCTGCAGCGCATCCGCGACCTGCTCGAGCGCGGCGACTCGTTCGACTCGGCGCTCGAAGAAGTCCGGCGCACGACGATCTTCACGACGCACACGCCGGTCCCGGCCGGCCACGACGCGTTTCCGTTCAGCCTCGTCGAGACGCACCTCGCGAACGCCTGGGGCTCGCTCGGCGCGTACCGCGACGCGTTCATGGCGCTCGGCCACTACGACAACGGCAGCGGGCCGCTCTTCAACATGACCGCGCTCGCCCTGCGGACCGCGGGCGCGACCAACGCCGTCAGCCAGCTTCACGGGAAGGTCACCCGTGAGATGTGGGGGCCGATCTGGCCGGGGCTCCCGGAAGACCAGCGGCCGGTCCGCGCGATCACGAACGGCACCCACGTGCCGACCTGGTTGTCGGCGGAGATCACGCGGCTCTTCGACGACCACCTCGACCCCGGCTGGCGCGATCGCCACGACGACCCCGCACTCTGGGCCCGCGTGCTCGAGATCTCGGACGAGGAGCTGTGGGTCGCGCGGCAGGCGCTCCGCAATTACCTGTTCGCGTTCATCCGGGAGCGGGCGCGGCAGCGCTGGAAAGAGGAGCGTGTCAGCGCGGCCCGGGTCGTCGCCGCCGGCACCCTGCTCGATCCGAATGCGCTCACGATCGGCTTCGCGCGGCGATTCACCGGCTACAAGCGCCCCGAGCTGATTTTCCGCAATCCCGAGCGGCTCCTCGCGATTCTCAACGCCTCGCGGCGGCCCGTGCAGATTGTCTTTGCCGGCAAGGCGCACCCCGCCGACGAGACCGGCAAGCACCATCTGCAGCAGGTCTACCGCCGCGCGATCGATCCGATGTTCGGCGGACGCATCGCCTTCGTGGACGACTACGACCTCCACGTGGCGCACTTCCTCGTGCAGGGCTGCGACGTGTGGCTCAACAATCCGCGCAAGCCGCTCGAGGCGAGCGGGACGAGCGGCATGAAGGCATCCATCAACGGTGTGCCGCACCTCAGCATCGGCGACGGGTGGTGGGCGGAAGGCTACACCGCGCAGAACGGCTGGCTGATCGAAGGACCGCCGGGCAGCGCCGATCCCGACGCGGTCGACGCGGCCGATGCCGAGGCGCTCTATCAGCTCCTCGAGCGCGAGATCGTCCCGGTGTTCTACGATCGCGATTCGCAGGGAATCCCGCGGCGGTGGCTGTCGATCGTGCGGCAGGCGATCGTCACGGTCACGCCGCGGTTCAGCGCCCGCCGCATGGTGAAGCAGTACGCCAACGAGATGTACGGTCCGGCTCTGCGCGCCCGGGAGACTCCTCTGAGCCGGTGACGTAGTACAATCACGCGATGTCCCGCAAAACAGTCGTCCAGGCTCGCTGCGCGTTGTGCGGCGCCAAGGAGGTTTCCGAGCCTCGCGGCGAGGAGCGCTACTGCCGCGACTGCTGGGACAAGAAGATCGCCGTCGAGGAGATCGTCGCGCGCGAGTTCGCCCTCAAGCGCTACATCCGCGCGCACAGCGCCGAGAAATACCTCATCTATCACTCGACGCTCAAGCGCCCCTGCGGACAGCTCATCGTCGTCGACGACGGCTACGACCTGTTCCTGACGATGGTGCTTGTATCCCGAGCTTCGCGTGGGACGAGGCCGCCTACCACCTCGAAGGGGATCCCGAGGGCCGCTCGTTTGCCGAGATCCTGGTGGACGTCGTCGCCGCCGAGGTGATTGAGCCCTGGGGCGGCGGCAAGTGGCACCTCGAGATTTTCCGGTCCTCGAGCCCGGAAGCCGAGGACTGGAACGGAGAGATGTAGAGGCCTATAATCCCTCTGACCAAGCTCTTCCCCGGGAGGTAGTCATGAAACACGCCGCTTTCGCGCCTGCCGTGCTTCTCTGCTCCATCGGCATCGCATCGACCGCGTTCGCCCAGTCCAAGCCTGCACAGGCGCCCGCGACAAAGGCCGCCGCCACGGCCCCGGCCCAGGCCCCGGCCGCGCCGGCCAAGTTCGTCAAACCGGTCAAAGGCACCGCCACGATCGCGCTGATCAAGGGCAGCCCGAACAGAGTCGGCAGGCGACATCGTGACGGTGATGAAGATCAAGAACACGTCGAGCGGCGCGATCAACCTGCTGAAAGTCGACGAGTATCTGGTACGACAAGAAGCAGGATGGTGGTGACGGGCGACACGCAGTCGTACCGCAAGCCGTTCCTCCCGGGGAGATCATCGAGATCACGCTGAAATCCCCGGTAAAAGCCCGATCTCTATCAGCCCCAGTGGGCCTTCTCGCACGCGAACGGCAACATCGAGGTCAAGGCCGTCAAGAAGTTCGAGTAGCGCGCGGCCGGATGCGATCGAGGTAGCGGACGACCCAAGTCCAGGGACAGGAAGAGACCGCCCGTGGCCTGTTCCGCGATCCCGAGGGGTGGGCCCGCCCCTCGACTCGCCTGTGTCGCAGCTCGCTCGGGACAGGCCGTCTTACGGCCGCCTCGCCGCGAGCTGTTCCGCGTACCGGCCCAACACAGGCATCTTCCAGGCATGCCCGGAGAACGCCTTCACGAGGCAGATCACCCAGGCGACGACCCACGCGACCGCAATCGCCTCCGATAGCCGGTACATCACCGTGAAAACAAACGGCGAGAGCAGCAGCGTGAGAAACGACAGGATCAGCACCCCCACCGCCAGCGCCCCCAGGCCGCCGAGGCCGACGACCGCCTGCCACGCGTGAAAGCGGACGTAAGAGTTCGCGCGCTCCACCAGCAGAATCAGGATTCCGGAAAACGGCCCGGCGAGGTAGGCCAGCCCCGCGGCGACGTTGGGTTCCAGGCCTGTGGAGGACGGAGACTGGCCGCCGCGCCGAAGCGCGCTGACTCTTGACCGCGCGGAGGCGAGGGGCTCGGGACTCGGAACTCGGCTCTCGGGATCGGGGATCGGGCTCGGGATCGGGGATTGGGGTTCGGGATTCGGGATTCGGGATCAGCGATTCAGGGATTCGGGACGTAGGCGATTAGGGATTCGCCCCCGTCAACGAACCGCACTTCGCCGTCGTACCGGGGAAGCGTGACGATGTGAAACGGCGTGACGATCATCTGCGCCGCCATCATGCCCGGGGCGGGAGACCGCTCGGTGACGGCGAGCGTCAACGCCCGGCCGTCGCGCGCCGTGCCCGTGATCTCGATCTCGAAGCCGGGCGTCGGCCGCTCGCCCGCGAACGCCGCCGCGACCATGCGCGCGGTGAAATCGACCTCCGGGGCCGTCGCCGCCGGCCCCGCGTGCGCCGCCCAGAGCGCGCGCCACTGCCCGGCGTCGCGGACGATCGTCCGCTGCGCCTCCACGATTCCGCTGCCGGCCCCTCGCCCTATCGTCGTCAGCGACGACGTCATCTGACGCGGAACTCCAGCTCACGCGAGGCGGTGCCGCCATTGGTCAGGAGCGTGCGCGCATCGACCCGCAGCACATACCGGCCGGCGCCCAACTTCGCCAGCGGGATCTTCGCGCATGTAGCCGTAGCCGCCCTTCTTCCCCTCCAGATCCTCGCTGTTGCGCTCGTCTTCGCGCGGTGAACAGCACGCGGCCATCGTCGCCGGCCACGGTCGTGGTGATCGCGACGCGATGCGGCGCGCGAGATCTGGTTGTCGTAGACCTCGGCGAAGAGCGAGAGCGTGTCGCTGGCGCGGAAACTCGCGAATCGCCGTCGGGGCAGGCCGGGCAGCACGCCGTTGAATCCTGGGTCGGGGTTGGCGGTCAGGATCGCGCGCGGCGGAGTCCGACGTGAGCGCGATGCCGCTCATCGACAGCGGCGCCTTCGAGAAGTCCGGCACGTCGAGATCTTGACGCATGGTCCCGACGCCTGCCGCCGCTCGTCTCGCGCGCCGCCGACGCGAATCTGATAGCGGCCCGGCGGCAGCTCGAGGCGGCGGGTGATCCGCAGGCCCGTTCGTCGTGACCGCCTCGTGACTCGGCTGCGCGCAGCCGCAGCGGCACCACGTCCGCGCCGCCGTCCTGCGCCTTGCCGGCGCCGTCGATCGCGAGGATGTGGAGCTCGAGGTCCGTCGTTGAACGTCCCGTCCTTCTTGACGAACGTCAGCGCGCCGGGATCGAATTCGATCGACGAGCGCGACCGACGACTTCGCGCGCGGTCCCGACGAACGGGGCCGCGAACACCGTCAGGCCGAGGCCGCTGCGCGGGAATCGGGCTGGCGATCGCGTCGCGCATCTCCGGCGGGGCATCTGCGCCTCGGCCGGCTGCTTCGGCAGCCGTGCGGCGCCGGCCGTTTCGGCGGGCCAGTGTACCCTTCCGCGCGCGCACGTGCACGCCCGGGCGCGTCACGCGCACCTGCACGTTGCGGAACCTGCCGTCGCGGCCGGCGTTCGACGGGTAGTAGCCGAGCAGGTAGTAGCTGCTGTTCTCCTGCGACGATCCGGCCGAAGGCCGCGTTCAGATCGTTCTGGTTGACGATCGCGAAGCCGCCGGTCTCCTCGGAAATCGTCCGCAGGCTGTCCTGCGCCCTGCGCACCTCGTTCCTGATCGCCGTCGAGCCGGTTGGTCGATCGTCGGGAAGCGCCGGAGATCTCGATGGCTTCGTCGAGCCCCGCGCCGACGCCGCGGGCGTCCACGCCGTAGAAGCTCACGTCCGGCGCGCGTCGCCGCCGCAATCGTGTCCTGCATGGCGGCTCGGATGGTCTGGCGTCCCGTGCGACTGAAATCGTTGTCGATGTTGTAGTCGATGCCTTCGCCGAACCAGACGATCGCTTTGCGGCGGCCGCGGACGCGCGGCCAGGTAGTCGGCGAGGTTGCCGAGCGTGGCGTAGGTGTTGCGCGCCTTGAAGCCGCTCCGTCTCCGATCCCGTCGCGGCGCCCGTCGCGGCGGTAGTAATCGTCATCGTCGACATGTCCGATGAACTTCTCGACCGCGGCCAGCAGGCGCGGGCGGCTGCTGGTGAACTCCTGGCCGGCGGACGCATTGCCCCCGGTCGTCACGATGGCGACCATGTCGTTGGCGCCGACGGAGCGCCGGATGAACTGCCGCGCCGCCGCGCGCACGAGCATCGTCCGCGCGGAATCGGTCTGGAGATCGTCGAGGACCATGAGAAACACGCGGCCGTTGAACTCGTCGCGGTTGGTCCGGACGTCCGGCTCGATCGCCGTCTGCCTGAACAGCGGCGGATCCGGACGTTCGATCGGGATATCGACGCGGGTGAACGCGGAAACGGTCTGCGGCTTGCCTTCCTCGACGACCTGGAAATCGTCCTGGTCAGGCCGCCGACGAAGTTCCCCTGCGCGTCGGTGACGACGGCGTCGATCTCGACGTAGTTGACCTCGACCTTGAAGGTCGGCGGCGGCTGTGCGGGGGGCCGGGCCTGCGGCGCCTGTCCCGGCACGGTCGATCCGCCCAGCACGAGCGAGCGCGGCGGCAAGGAGCGCGTGTGTTCGCATGATGAATATCGATTATGGCATCCTTCTTTACTTGCTCGTGGGGCCCCACCCCCACTCGCTGCGGCTCGACTCGCTACGCTCGCTCGCCGCGGCCGCAGGCGCTTTTACAACTTTAACAACTATACGAAGGTCTTCGTCGTCATATGAGATAACGCGGCTTGTATACTCAAGAGATGGCATTGTCGATCCCCGCTGTCCAGCAGGCCTTGAAGGAGGACGGGCTCGACGGCTGGCTGCTTTACGACTTCCACGGGTCCAACCCGATCGCGACGCGGCTGGCGGATCTCCGGCGGGAAGATGGCGACGCGCCGCTGGTACTACCTGGTCCCGGCCAAGCGGCGCGCCCCGGGGACTTGTGCACGCGATCGAGCGTCACAATTTAGACGGGGTTCCCGGAGAGAAGCGGCCGTATGCGGGCCGCGAGCAGCTCGCGGCCGGGCTCTCGGAGGATCTGCTGCGCGGCATGAAGCGGGTGGCGATGGAGTATTCCCCCGGCAACGCCATCCCCTATATCTCACGGGTCGATGCGGGGACGGTCGAGGCGGTTCGCCAGCTCGGCGTCGAGGTCGTCTCGTCCGGCGACCTGGTGCAACGATTCGAGGCGATCTGGACCGACGCGCAGCTCCAGACGCATCGCGCGGCGTCGGAGCGGCTGTATCGCATCAAGGATCGCGCGTTCGACCTCGTCCGTGAGCGGCTGGCGTCCGGTCGCGGGATGACCGAGTTCGAGGTGCAACAGGCGATGGTCGGCTGGTTCACCGAGGAAGGGCTGGTCGAGCGACGCGGCGCCGGTGGTCGCGGCGCAGGAGAACGCCGGAAACCCGCACTATCAGCCCACGGCCGGCGTCCATCGGACTATCGGGGCGAACGAGGTGCTGCTCCTTGATCTATGGGGCAAGCTGCGGGAACCGGGCGCGGTATTTGCTGACATCACGTGGGTCGGGTTCACCGGGAAGGCCGTCCCCGAGAAGTATGCCAGCGCCTTTGCCGCGGCGCGGGACGGCCGCGACGCCGCGGTCGAGCTGGTGCAGACCGCCGCCCGCGCCGGACGGGAGCTGCGCGGCTACGAGGTGGACCGGGCGACGCGCGACGTCATCGATCGCGCCGGATTCGGTTCGCGGTTCATCCATCGGACCGGCCACAGCCTGGGGCAGGCGGTCCACGGCAACGGCGTGCACATGGACGACTACGAGACGCACGACGAGCGGCGGTTGATCCCCGGCACCGGCTTCACGATCGAGCCGGGCATTTATTCGAACGAGTTCGGCGTGCGCACGGAGATCAACATGTTCGTCGGCGAGCGGGACGCACTGGTCACCGGACCGATGCAGCGCGAGATCGTCCCTCTCGGATAGAGATAGACCTGGGACCGACCGAAACCAAAGACCAAAAACCAAAGACCAACCAAAGACCAAAGACCATAGACCCGAGACACCAAAGACCAGAGACGAGAGACCAGAGACCAAAGACTCAACGGAGAAACATAATGTCCACTCGCAAGACCTCGCTTTTCTACGCCATCCTTCTTGTCGTTGCGTCGCTCGCGGTCGGCATGGTGATCGCCTCGCGGCTCGACCTCACCCCGGCGTCCCAGGCCCAGATGGTCACGATGCCGGCGATGAACAGCACGCCGCTCGGCGGTCCCATCGACGCCACGACATTCCGTAACATCGCCAAGGCGCAGACCGCCACCGTCGTCAACATCCGGACGGAATCGCGGCAGCGCACCCAGGACCTGACCGAGTTCTTCGGCGGGGGCGGCGGCGGCGACGATCTGCTGCGCCGCTTTTTCCAGCAGGGCCCGAACAGCCAGCGGAGCCCGCGCGGGCGTCAGGCGCCCGAGCAGCTCACGCAGGGCGCCGGCACCGGGTTCGTCATCGACCGGGCCGGCTACATCCTCACGAACAACCACGTCGTCGACGGGGCCGTGAACATCAAGGTCTCGTTCGTCGGCGCGGGGCGCAACGAGGAATACGCGGCCAAGGTCGTCGGGCACGACGCGATCACCGACAGCGCGCTCATCCAGCTCACGGAGCTCCCGGCCGAGCCGCTGACGGAAGCCCGCTTCGGGGACTCGACGCAGATGCAGCAGGGGGACTGGGTCGTCGCCATCGGCAATCCGTTCGGCCTCGGGCACACGGTCACCGTCGGTGTGATCTCGGCGCTGGGACGCACGCTGCCCGGCAGCGGGATTACCGGCCGTGAGCAGCCGATGCTGCAGACCGACGCCGCCATCAACCCGGGCAACTCGGGCGGGCCGCTCCTGAACGTGCGCGGCGAGGTCGTCGGCATCAACACCGCGATCTACACCGACCAGCAGCGGGCGGCGAACATCGGCATCGGCTTCGCCACCCCCATCAACACCATCCGCGACCTGCTGCCGCAGCTCCGCACGGGCAAGATCACGCGCGGCCGGATCGGCGTCGAGGTTCGCCCGGATCACATCACGAAGCAGGAGGCGGCCGCATTCGGGCTGCCGAACACGAACGGCGCCCTCCTGGCGCGCGTGCCGCCGGCGGGACCCTCCGCGAAGGCCGGGCTCGAGCGGGGGGACGTCATCGTCGAGTTCAACGGCCGTCCCGTGGCCGACAGCGACTCGCTCGTCTCGATGGTCGTCGCCACCAAGCCTGGAACGACCGTCCCGGTGACGGTGTATCGCGACAAGGCGCGCAAGACCTTCAATGTCACGGTCGAGGAGCTCGACCTCGAAGCCGAGCAGAGCGGACGGCGCGCGCGGGGCGGCATGGACGATCCGGCGGCGCCGACGCCCACCGACTTCGGCATGGCGCTCGAGGCCATCACGCCCGAGAATGCCCGTCAGCTCGATCTCCCGCGCGGCCGTGGCGGCGCGATCGTCGGCGACGTCGACCGCGGCAGCGCCGCGTTCAACGCGGGCGTGCAGCCCGGCGACGTGATCGTCGAGGTCAACCGCCAGCCGGTCTCGAACGTCAGCCAGATCACCCGCGCGCTGCAGAACGCCGCGCCCGGAACGCCGGTGTTCCTCGTCGTCTGGCGCGACGGCCAGGAGACGTTCCTGACGATGACACGGCGGTAAGTTCAGTCACTTCGGTAGAATCGCCAGGCCAGCGGGCCACGCGTCCGCTGGCCTTTTCTTTTGTCCAGTCCTCGCGATCCAGTCAACGGAATTCGCGGCCAACAGGCTTCGCTGTTCTTCCAGCACGGAGGACACGGAGGGCACGGAGCTCTAATCTCACCCTCCCGCACGCACTCGAGCCGCGCTTGCGCGGCAGGTCAGGCGAGATCGAGAATGCAAGCAGCGTCCAGAATCGAGTGGCTGCTTGCATTCTCGATCTCACCTGACCTGCAACGCCGGCCTCATGTGACAGCAGGCCGGCGCTCGAGTGCGTTGCCGCCATGGACAGCGACATTCAGTGCTCTGGATTGTTCGGGCTTGCTTGCAAATGAGCGATTTCGTCGAAATACGAACTCCAACCCAGTCGCTTCGCTCCTAGAGACTCCGTGCCCTCCGTGAGCTCCGTGTTGGAAAGACTCGCGCAGCCGGCGTGACAGTGAACGCACTTCATGGGGCACTCTGTGGTGAATTACATTGTGGCGAAGTGCCGGGCCCTCTCCGCTCCCTCATCGTCTCCCGCATCCGCGACCGCGGGCCGCTGACCGTTGCGGAGTACATGGATCTGGCGCTCTATCACCCCGAGCACGGCTACTACTCGCGCGCGGCTCAGCGATCGGGACGCGAGGGGGATTTCTTCACGAGCGTGGATGTGGGGCCGCTCTTCGGCGAGCTGATTGCGGCCGGGCTCGACGAGATGTGGCGCGTGCTGCGCGCGGAAGGCGCCTGCGCGTTCGACCTCGTCGAGGCCGGGGCGGGCAACGGGCGGCTCGCGCGCGACGTGCTCGATGCGGCGGCCCGCCATCACCCCGACTTCTACGCGAACGTGCGGCTCACGCTGGTCGAGCGAAGCCCCGCCGCCCGCGACGCGCAGCGTGCCGCCCTCGGGCCGCATCTCGAGCGCCTCGTGGACGTGCGCGGCGATCTGCCTGCGTCGGTCGAAGGCGTCATCTACGCGAACGAGCTTCTCGACGCCTTCCCGGTGCACGTCGTGACGATGACCGCAGAGGGGCTTCGCGAGATTGTCGTCTCCGAGCGCGACGGCGTCCTCGTGGAAGCCGAAGCCGGGATCTCCGATCCGGCGATCGTGGCGCACCTGCCGCGGATGGACGCCGGCGTTCGGATGGAGGTCGGCCTGGCGGCGGGGACGTGGGTGCGTGAGGCCGCCGCGGCGCTGCGGCGTGGTTTCCTGCTGCTCTTCGACTACGGGCACGAGCCCGGCGAGGCGCACGCACGCGCGCATCCCGACGGCACGCTGATGGCGTACCGCGCACATGTCGCGGAGCCCGGGAACTGGCTGGCCGCCCCGGGGGAGACCGACCTCACCGCCCACGTGGATTTGACGGCCGTGCGCCGCGCCGCGGAGGGCGCCGGGCTGCGCACGCTGGCCATCGTCGACCAGACCTACTTTCTCCTGTCGCTCGGTCTTGCCGATCGCGTCGAGACAGGACATGATCGCCACGCCATCCGGCAGCGGCTCGCCGCCCGGACGCTCCTCATGCCTGGCGGCCTCGGGAGCACGATGAAGGCGATGGTGTTTGCCAAAGGCGTCGGCGCGCCGTCGCTGCGCGGGATTGCCTCCGGGCGCCTCACATAGCGTGAGAGAGAGAAGGAACTTGACTCTTTTGGGAGTTGGTTGTTGGGGGTTGATCTCGGCAGACGCGCTGGCAGGGCCGGTGTTTCCAGCGGCCCGCTAGACATGCGCAGACTGCCACTCTACGGCTGGATCGGCCTTTTCGTCATCGCGCTGTCCCAAGCGGGCATGCTCGCCCGCATCGAGCCCTTCTATCACTGGCATACACCGATCGCGTGGACGGGATACATCCTGCTCGCGGATGCGATCGTCTGGAAGCGGCGGGACTCATCCTGGCTGCGCAACCATCCCGCGGAGTTGTTCTTCCTCGCGTGGGCCTCGGTGCCGCTGTGGGTGATCTTCGAGATGTACAACAAGTTCGTCATCCACAACTGGTACTGACGTCGGCCTGCCCGACGATCTGATGCTTCGCTACTTCGGGTATGCCTGGTCGTTCGCGACGATCTGGCCGGCGATGTTCGAGACCGGCGATCTGATCTCCAGCCTGCGCGACCGGCGTGCGCCGGCCAACCGCGCCGACGAGCCGCTGCCCCATCCGCTTCGGACCACCGGATGGATCTGCATGGCGGCCGGCGTGCTCATGCTCGCCGTCCCGATCCTCCTGCGCGGGACGCCGCTCGCGACGTACCTGGCGGCGCCGGTGTGGCTGGGGTTCATCCTGCTCCTCGATCCGCTGAACGCACGAGCCGGCGGGGAGTCGCTCCTGGCGGACTGGCGCGAGGGGCGCACGGGGCGGACGGTCAACCTGCTCGCGGCCGGGCTGATCTGCGGGCTGCTGTGGGAATTCTGGAACTACTGGTCGGGCGCCAAATGGGTCTACAACGTGCCGATTCTGCCCGACGTCAAGCTCTTCGAGATGCCGATTGTCGGCTTCCTGGGCTTTCCCGCCTTCGCGCTGGAATGCTTCGTGATGTACGTGGCTGTCCGGCGATGGGAGTGGCTCGGCGCGGGGCGCCCGATCTCGATATAATCCGCCTCTGCGCATGCGGGAAACGGAGGAGCTTTTCTGGAGGTGAGTACGCGCCGGTCAGCCACGCTCGAGGTGCGTCGACCCGGTACTCAGCCAGTCGTCGGTGGTTCACAACAGGAGCCCAGACAATGAACACCGTGATCCTCGAACGCGAGATCAAGCTGGAGTTTGGTTCGGTGGACGAGGCCCGGCAGGCCGTGATTGCCGCCGGGGGCACGCCGCTGCACGGCCGGCGCCTGCAGGAGGATTCGCTGCTCGACACCGCCGACGACCAGTTCCATCGAAGGCGCTGCATCTTGCGTGTGCGTGTGGAGAACGGGAAGAGCCGCCTCACGTTCAAAGGGCCGGTCCAGCCCTCCATCATGAAAGTGCGGGAAGAGCTGGAGACCGTGGTCGGCGACGGCGAGGTGCTGCTGCGCGTGTTCGAGGAGCTGGGGCTCCACGTCTGGTTCCGGTACGAAAAGTACCGCGAGGAGTTCTCGCACGAGGACGTCATCGTCGCGGTCGACGAAACGCCCGTCGGCGTGTACGTCGAGATCGAAGGCAGCGAGCAGGGGATCGCGGACATGACCGCCGCGCTCGGCCGCACGCACGCCGACTACATCGTCGATTCGTACCGGGCGTTGTTCCTGCAGCGCCGCGATGCGCTCGGGATGAGCGGGCCCGACATGGTGTTCGACGGCAGCGCATGAACCTGCCGGGCGCGCTCGTGCTGACGGCCGGTCTCGGAACCCGGCTGCGGCCGCTCACGTACATTCGCGCGAAAGCGGCGGTACCGGTCAACGGTGAAACGCTGGCGCGCCGCATCGTCCGCTGGCTCGCCGGCTGGGCGTGCGCGACCAGGTCCTGAACCTCCATCACCTGCCCGAGACCATCACGGCCTCCGTCGGAGACGGCTCCGATCTCGGCGCCCGCGTCCGTTACTCGTGGGAACAGCCGGTGCTCGGCTCCGCCGGCGGGCCCCGCCGCGCGCTGCCGCTGCTCGTCAATCGCGACGACGACGCTTCATCATCGTCAACGGCGACACGCTGACGGATGTGGACGTGCCCGCCATGCTCGCCCTTCACGCCGCGTCGGATGCGCTGGTGACGATGGCGCTCATTCCCAATCCGCGGCCGGAGCAGGTACGGCGGCGTGCGCGTCTCCGGCGGGAGGGTCACGGGCTTCACGCGGGCCGGCGCGCCGGGCGATTCCTACCATTTCATCGGCGTGCAGATCGTCGAGGCGCGCGCGTTCGCCGGGCTCGAGGATGGCGTTCCCGCCGAGACGGTCAACGTCCTGTACCCGCGTCTCATCGCCGCCAATCCGGCGAGCGTCGCGGCGTACACGTGCACGTCCGCGTTCCGGGACATCGGCACGGCGTCCGACTACCTGAGCACGTCGGCTCGAGCTGGCGGCGATCGAAGGGAACCGCATGGTCAGCGGCAATCGCGTCGAGATCGCGCCCTCCGCACGCACTGTCCGCACGGCTGTGTGGGATGATGTCACCGTCGGCCGGGACGCGGAGCTCATCGAGTGCATCGTCGGCGACGGCGCGAAGATCCCCGACGGCGCCAGTTACGCGCGCTGCGCGATCGTTCCCGCGGACGGCCGGACCGCGCGGGCCGGTGAACGGATCGAAGGCGCACTGCTGATCAAGCCGATCGAATAGGACGCGTGTAGCGCCGACCTTCAGGTCGGCTGACGGAGTTGCCAGGCTGGCCCAAGGGCTGGCCTGAAGGCCAGCACTACAGAAGGATCATGACCGAAAGACGACAAGTGGACGGCGCGGATACCGGGAACGGATCGACGGGTACCTGTCACGCAGCCGGCTCGCGTCCCGATCGCCGCGGGTCATGCCGCTGACCGGCGACGCCTCCGATCGCCGGTATTTCCGCGTGCTCCTCGCCGACGGGCCTTCCATCGTGCTGTCGCTCTACGCCTCGGCGTTCGAGTTCGACAAGCTCGCGTTCGTCAACGTCGCCCGTCTCCTCTCGCAGATGCCGGTGCCGATTCCCGAGCTCCTCGGGCACGCCGACGACCTGGGCGTGCTCGCGCTCCAGGATCTCGGCGACGTCACGCTGCAGGCGCACCTCGGCGCCGCGACGCCCGCCGAGCACGCGGCGCTGTATCGCCAGGCGGTGGCGCTCATCGCGACGCTGCAGAACCGCGGGGCGGAGCTCGAGTCCCCGGAGTACCTCCCGTACAGCGTGGCGTTCGACGTCGAGAAGCTGACCTGGGAGATGGACTTCTTCACCAAGCACTTCATCGAGGCCTACCGCGGCATCGTGATCCCGCCCGCGGCGCGCGAGGAGCTGCGGCGCGAGTTCGCCGTCCTGATCGAGTCGCTCGCGGCCGAGCCCCGGGTCCTGTGCCACCGCGATTACCACAGCCGCAACCTGATGCTCCACGACAGTCAGCTCTACATCATCGACTTCCAGGACGCGCGGATGGGACCGGACACTTACGACCTGGTGTCGCTGCTGCGCGACTCGTACGTCGATCTGCCGGAACAGACCGTCAGCGAGCTGCTCGCCTACTTCCTCGCGCTGAAGGGACAGAGCGGCGACCAGCGCGAATTCCGGCAGCGGTTCGACGTCATGGCGTTGCAGCGCAACCTCAAAGCGCTCGGCACGTTCGGTTACCAGACGACCGCCCGCCGCAATCCGGTCTACATCCAGTACATCCCGCGCACGCTCCGCTACGTCCGCGACAACCTGGAGCAGCTGCCGCAGTTCGCGCGCATCCGCGAGCTGCTCTCGGCACACGTGGAGGAATTCAGGTAGAAACCTCACAGGAGTCAGGAGGTCAGGAGATTTGTTTTGAAAAGATCAAAACTCCTGATTCTCTTGATCTCCTGTTCAAGGCACTGTTGGCAGTTGGAGGGTTGACGGGTTCGGCGCCTTGCTCAGGCGTGGTACAATCAGTAGTTTCCTGAAAGGCCGGCAGGCCCCGCATGCGCTTCGGGATCTCGACACATCTCTTTCACGATCGCCGGCTCGAGCGCGACCATCTCGCGCAGATCGCCTCGTATGGGTTCGAAACCATCGAGGTGTTCGCGACCCGAACGCATTTTGACTACCACGACGAGGCGGCGGTTGGCGTGCTCGCCGGCTGGCTGTCGGAGACCGGGCTGACGCTCAACAGCATGCACGCCCCCATCGCGACCGGCCTGGTCGGTGGCCACTGGGGCGAGCCGCTCTCCACCGCGGTCGCCGACAACGCCCGGCGGCAGGCGGCGGTGCGCGAGGCCGGGGCGGCGCTGCAGGTCGCGCGCCGCATTCCGTTCGACGTCCTCGTCGTGCACCTCGGCACGCCGGCGGCAAAGGCCCAGCCCGGCGACAACGCCCGGGCCGCCGCGTTCCGCAGCGCCGAGGACATCTGCCGGCTGGCCGAGCCGCTCGGCGTCCGCGTCGCGCTGGAGGTCATTCCGAACGACCTCTCGAGCGCGGCGTCGCTCGTCGAAATGCTCGAAGGCGATTTGGATGCGCCGCACGCCGGCATCTGCCTGGATTTCGGCCACGCGCACCTGATGGGCGATGTCGCCGACGCCGTCGAGAGTCGCCGCCGAGCACGTGATCGCCACGCACGTCCACGACAACCGGCGCCGGGACGACGAGCACCTCGCGCCGTACCTCGGCTCCATCAACTGGGACATGGCGCTGATGACGATGCAGAAGATCGGCTACGACGGCACGTACTTGTTGGAGCTCGCCAACACGGGAACGCCGGCGGCGGTGCTCGAAGAGGCCCGGCGCGCGAGAGAGCGGTTCGAGAAAACCCTGACACTGCCATGACAGCTCACATTCAGGACATCGCCCGTTACGACGGGCAGGCCGTGACGCTGAAAGGCTGGCTGCACAACCGCCGGTCGAGCGGCAAGATTCACTTCCTGACCGTCCGGGACGGCTCGGGCTTCATCCAGTGCGTGATGACGAAGCAGGCGGCCGGCGACGAGGCGTTCGCGCGGGCCGACCACCTGGCGCAGGAGACGGCCGTGATCGTCGACGGCACGGTGCGCGCCGACAAGCGCGCCCCCGGAGGGTTCGAGATCGACGTCACCGCGCTGCAGGTGGTCTCGGAATCGCAGAACTACCCGATCTCGCCGAAGGAGCACGGCGTCGACTTCCTGATGGACCGCCGCCACCTGTGGATCCGCTCGCAGCGGCAGCAGGCGATCCTGCGGGTGCGCCACGAAGTGATCAACGCGGTCCGCGACTTCTTCAACGAGCGCGGCTTCATCCTCGCCGATACGCCGATCTTCACCCCCGCGGCGTGCGAGGGCACGACGACGCTCTTCCCCGTCCAGTACTTCGACGAGGAGACCGCGTATCTCACGCAGAGCGGTCAGCTCTACAACGAAGCCAACGCGATGGCGCTCGGCCGCGTGTACTGCTTCGGCCCGACGTTCCGCGCGGAGAAGTCGAAGACGCGGCGTCACCTGACCGAGTTCTGGATGGTCGAGCCGGAAATGGCGTACGCCACGCTCGACGACGTGATGGAGCTGGCCGAAGCGCTCGTCGTCTCCGTCGTGCGGGCGCGTGCTCGAGCGGCGCCAGGCGGAGCTGAAGACGCTCGAACGCGACACCAGCGCGCTCGAAAAAGTGAAGCCGCCGTTCCCCCGGCTGTCGTACGACGACGCGGCGAAGCTGCTCAAGGAGAAAGGGCTGCCGTTCGAGTGGGGCGGCGACTTCGGCGCGCCCGACGAAACGGCCATTTCCGAGCAGTTCGATCGCCCCGTGCTCGTGCACCGCTACCCTTCGGCGATCAAGGCCTTCTACATGAAGCCGGATCCCGAGCGCGCCGACGTGGCGTTGTGCGTGGACGTGCTCGCGCCGGAAGGCTACGGGGAAATCATCGGCGGCGGCCAGCGCATCGACGACTACGACCTCCTCCTCGAGCGGATCAAGGACCACGAGCTCCCGCAGGAGGCCTTCGAGTGGTACCTCGATCTGCGCCGCTACGGCAGCGTGCCGCACGGCGGCTTCGGCATGGGCATCGAGCGCGTCGTGACGTGGATCTGCGGGATCGACCACCTGCGCGAGGCGATTCCGTATCCGAGGATGCTGTACCGGATCTATCCGTAAGAGTGGTGGGATGGTCTCAGGTCTCGGGTCTCGGGTCTTGGGTCCTGACGGAACGGCCCGGAGACCAAAGACGAAAGACCAAAGACGAAAGACCAGAGACCAGAGACGCAGACCAAAGACCAATGAAGATCGGCTTCCTCTCCCTCGGCTGCCCGAAGAACCTCGTCGACGGCGAGGTGATGCTGGGCATTGCCCGCGACGCGGGGCACGAGATCACCGCCGACGCGGCCGGCGCGGACGTGCTCGTCGTCAACACGTGCGCGTTCATCGACTCGGCCAAGCAGGAGTCGATCGACGCCATCCTCGAGATGGCGGCGCTCAAACGCGACGGGAAGTGCACGCGGCTGGTGGTCACGGGATGCCTGGCGGAGCGCTACCGCGACGAGCTGCGGCACGAGATCCCCGAAATCGACGCGGTGCTCGGGACGGGAGAGGTGCCGCTGATCCTTGACGCTATCGGGACTCGGGACTCGGGCTCGGGACTCGCACTCGACGTCGGAGACGCTGCGCCGCTGAAACTGTTCCGCTCGTCGGACTTTGCATCGCCTTCAATCATCGATTCAGACCGAGTCTCTCGAGTCCCGAATCCCGAGTCCCGAGTCCCGGAATCCCGGCAGTCCCGACCTACATCTACGACGCCGACACCCCTCGCCTCCTGACGACGCCGGCGCACTTCGCGTACGTCAAGATCGCGGAGGGCTGCGACTACACCTGCGCGTTCTGCATCATCCCGACGCTGCGCGGCTCGTACCGCAGCCGCGACGGCCGACTCGATCGTCCGCGAGGCGCGGGCGCTCGCGGACCGGGGCGTGCGGGAGTTGCTGCTGATCTCGCAGGACACGACGTTCTACGGCATCGACCGGGGCGAGCGCGGCGCCCTCGCGCGGCTGCTGCGGGAGCTGAACGCGATCGACGGCCTCCAGTGGATCCGGCTCCTCTACCTCTACCCCACCACGATCACAGACGACGTGCTGGACGCGATGGCCGAGTGCGAGAAGGTCTGCCGGTACGTGGACCTGCCGCTGCAGCATGCCTCGGCGGCGGTGCTCAAGCGCATGCGCCGTCCCGGCAACCGGCGGACCTACGACGCCTTGCTCGACCGTATCCGCCGGAGGGTGCCGGGCGTCACCCTCCGCACGACGCTCATCGTGGGTTTCCCAGGGGAGACCGACCAGGACTTCGCGGAGCTCGAGGGTTTCGTCGCCGACACGGGCTTCGATCACCTCGGGGTCTTCACGTACTCCCACGAGGAGGGCACGCGCGCGTTCGGCCTGGCCGACGACGTCCCGGCCGGCCTGAAGCGCCGGAGACGCAACGCGCTGATGGCGCGTCAAAAAAGGATAGTGGCCAGGGCCCACAAGGCGCTGATTGGGCGCGACATGGACGTCCTCGTGGAGGGCCGCTCGCCGGAGCACGAGCTGGTCGTGCAGGGGCGTCTGGAGGGGCAGGCCCCCGATATCGACTCGGTGGTGTTCCTGACCGACTGCGACCCGGAGGAGTACGCCGCGGGGCAGCTCATCCGGGCCCGAATTGTCGGCGCGCGGGGCTACGACCTCATCGCTGCCCCGGTCTCCTAGTCGCACCGCCGTCGAGACTCGCTCAGGGCAGGCCGTTCGACTCGAGCGCCTCGGGAGCCGGCAGGGCTGTTCGACTCGGCCTTTTGGGCGTCCCTCGGACCAAAGTCGATTCGAGTGCCCTTTTTGAGACTCGCCCGTGTGCTATATTTAGCGGTGGCAGCTTCGAGTAAGGTTACCCGAGTGGGCCCGTGCCCACTTTTTGTTTTTCAGGCATGTTTCTGCCTGACATCTGCGCCCGCGGCGTGCGCGGGTGGCGGGTGGGGTTCCGCGAGCGGTGAGCACTGAACGGCTGGCGCGCGTTCGGGACGCGGCGGAACGCGTGGCCCGTAGTTACGGGCTCGAGATCTTCGACGTCCAGCTCCGTCGCGAATCGGGCGGCACGGTGCTGCGCGTCATCATCGACCGCCCCGATCCAGGTACCCAGTCGTCCGCGTCCGCGTCGCAGAGGGTTTCCGGCGAGGTCCCGGGGAGCGCGGCGGAAACTGCGCGCAGGCCGGAAGACGACAGCATCGGCATCGTGGACTGTCAGCGGGTGAGCCAGGATCTCAGCGCGCTGCTCGACGTCGAAGACGACGATCTCGAGGCGGCGGCGCTGGGTAACGCGTACACCTTGGAAGTGTCGTCGCCGGGACTCGATCGGCCGCTGCGGCACGAGGCGGATTATCGCCGCTTCAGCGGACGGCTGGCCAAGCTGGTGACGACCGTGCCGGTCAACGGGCAGTCGGCGTTTGCGGGGCGGCTGGGAGGCGTCGAAGACGGGATGGTCGTTCTCGAAGAAGGCCGGAAGATCCATCGCGTGCCCGTTGCGCAGATCAAGCGCGGCCGGCTCGAAGTCGAGTTCTAGGAGGCTGCGCCTCAGAGCAAGCGGCTCCGCCTCGCTAAGGCATTGTTTACTGGCGCTCTTGACGGAAAACTTCATGGTGGACGTTTTCGGGATCAAGACTGGGCAGATTCGGGCTCACGCTCCGGGCTCAAGGACAATTCATACATGGCTACGACCAATCCGCTGATCCAGCAGATCGACGCGATCGCCAAAGAGAAGGGCGTCGAGCCGGAAATCATCATCAGCGCCGTTCAGGACGCGCTGGAGGCGGCGGCCCGCAAGCGCTACAAGAGCGAGGCGCTGCGCGCGCGGTTCAACACCGAGAGCGGCCAGCTCGAGCTGTACGCGGTCAAGAAAATCGTCGAGGAGGTGACCGACGCCTCGACGCAGATCTCGCTGACCGAGGCGCAGCAGCTGTACGGCGACGAAGCGGAAGTCGACATGGAGATCGAGTTCCCGCGCCCGACCGAGGATCTCGGCCGCATCGCCGCGCAGACCGCCAAGCAGGTCATCTTCCAGAAGGTCCGTGAGGCCGAGCGCGAGAACGTCTTCGCCGAGTACAGCCAGCGCGTCGGCGAGGTCGTGAGCGGGATGGTGAAGCGCTTCGAGAACGGCGACATCATCATCGAGCTCGGCCGCGTCGAGTCGCAGCTGCCCCGCAAGGAGCAGTCGCGCGCCGAGAACTACACCGTCGGCGACCGCGTCCGCGCGGTGATCCGCGCCGTGAACCGCAGCGCGAAAGGGCCGCAGATCGTCCTGTCGCGGACCGATCCCGCCCTGCTCATCAAGCTGTTCGAGCAGGAGGTCCCGGAAATCTACGACGGCACGGTGATGATTCGCGGCGCCGTGCGCGAGGCGGGCGACCGCGCGAAGGTCGCCGTCTACTCGCGCGAGCGCGACGTCGATCCCGGTCGGCGCCTGCGTCGGCATGAAGGGCACCCGCGTGCAGTCGATCATCCGCGAGCTGCGCGGCGAGAAGATCGACATCGTCGAATGGTCCGAGGATCCGATCCTGTTCGTGACCAACGCGATCAGCCCCGCCAAAGTCCAGCGCGTCTCGATCGTGAACGACGCCGAGAAGGTGATGGAGGTCATCGTCGAGGACAAGCAGCTGTCGCTGGCCATCGGCAAGAAGGGGCAGAACGTCCGGCTGGCCGCGAAGCTGACCGGCTGGAAGATCGACATCAAGAGCGAGGAAGAGAAGCGCCGCGAGGTCGAAGTCCAGCTCGGCAAGCTCGAGCTCGGCGAAGGGTCCGCCGACACCGAGGCGGAAGCCGGGGGCGAACCGGCCGAAGCGGAACAGCCCGGCGAGCTCCAGGCGTCTGACGCCGGCGCCGTGGCCGCAGAGCGCTGCGAGGCCGTCGGCCGAAGCGGCCGAGCGCCGGCGACGGCCGAAGCCGACGCCGAGCCGCGCGAGCCCCGCCGTCCGAGCGAAGAATCCGAAGTGAGCGCGGAAGCGCGAGTGACCTTTGGAACTCTAGAACTTTGGAACTTTAGAACTTTAATATTGAATGGCAACAGTCCGGATTTACAAAGTCGCGGAGCTCCTCAACACCTCGAGCCAGGAAGTCATGGCGCTGCTCAAGCGCGATCACGGCATCGAGGTGAAGAGCGCATCGAGCACAATCGAAGAGGTCGTCGCGCGCGAGTTCGTCACGCGCATGGCCCGGCAGCGCAACCTGACCGTGCCGTCGAATGCGTCGTTTGCCGATACACCCGCGTCCGCAAAGGGGCGGAAACCGGCGGGCAGGGCGCCTGAGCCCGCCAAGCCCGTCGCCCCCGCGCTGCCTCCGCCGCGGCTGGTCAAGTCCGCGAAGCCGCCGGCCGAACCGGTGATCGTGGCTCCTCCCCCGGAGGCCGAGTCGTTCCTGGTGCCGGCCCCCGTCGAGCCGGAGTATTTCGAGCCCGAGCCGGAGCCCGGTCGTCGAAGAGCCGGTTGAATACGCCGAGGCGCCGGAGCCGGTCACCCCGCCTGCGCCGGCCGGAAGAACCGGCCCATCGCCGCGCACGTGCCGGAGAGCCGGCCGCAGGAACCGCCCGCCGGCGCCGCGTGCCGCGGCGCCGCCTGCTCCCCCGGCGCCGCCGCGTCCGGTCATGCCCGCGCCGACGGGGCGCGTCGTGCCGCCGACGCTGCGCCTGCGGGTCGAGGATCCGCGGACCGGCCAGGCGCCGCCTGCGCCGCCGCGCCGCCCGATGCTCGTGCGTCCGGCCGCGCAGCCGCCGTCCGCCACATCTCAGGCGCCCACGGGAAATCTGAGCCGTCCCGCCGCGCCGAAGCCGGGAGCGCCCGGCACGGCCGTGCGGCCCCCGGCGCCGCGGCCGGGCGGGGGCATTCCGCCTCGACCCGGCGCCCCGATGGGCGGACCGCGCCCGCTCCCCTCGCAGCCGGTGCGTCCGGCAGCGCCGCCGCGGCCCGGCATGCCGGCCTACCGTCCGCCGATGCACCACCGGCCCGGCAGCCAGCGGCCCGGCGCCCGGCGCGATCAGGGCCCGCGCGTCCAGTCGCCCACGCCGTCGCAGATGCCGCCGCCTCCGGTGACGCGCACGATCACGCTCGCCGAGGGCATGACGGTCGCGGACCTGGCGACGAAGCTCGACGTCAAGGCGAAGGACGTCATGAAGAAGTTGATGGAGCGCCGCATGATGGTGACCATCAACAGCACGCTCGACGACGAAACCGCGGCGATGATTGCGCGCGAGTTCGGCGCCGACGTGAAGATGCAGACCTTCGAAGAGGAGATGCTGCAGGTCGAAGGCGAGGACATCGACCCGGCCGATCTCGTCACCCGTGCGCCGGTCGTCACGGTCATGGGCCACGTCGATCACGGCAAGACCACGCTCCTCGACGCGATCCGATCGGCGCGGGTCGCCGAGCGCGAAGCCGGCGGCATCACCCAGCACATCGGCGCCTACTCGGTGCACGTCAACGATCGCAACGTCGTGTTCCTCGACACGCCCGGTCACGAGGCCTTCACGATGATGCGGGCCCGCGGCTCGCGCGTCACCGACGTGGTCATCCTCGTGGTCGCGGCCGACGACGGCGTCATGCCGCAGACGCGGGAGGCGATCGACCATGCGAAGGCGGCCGGCGTGCCGATTCTCGTGGCCATCAACAAGATCGACAAGCCGAACGCCAACCCCGAGCTCGTGAAGAAGGAGCTCTCGGACCTCGGCCTGACGCCGGAAGCCTGGGGCGGCACCACCGTCATGGTGGAGGTCTCCGCGAAGAAGAAGGAGAACCTCGATCTGCTGCTCGAGATGATCCTGCTCGTCACGGAGCTGGGCGAGCTCAAGGCCAACCCCAAGCGCAACGCGTCCGGCACGGTCCTCGAGGCCAAGCTGGACAAGGGACGCGGCCCCGTGGCGACCATCCTCGTGCAGGACGGCACGCTGCGCGTCGGCGACACGCTGATTGCCGGGACGATTGTCGGCAAGGTGCGCGCGCTCATCGACGACCGCGGCCGTCAGCTGAAAACGGCCGGCCCCGCGACGCCGGTCGAGGTGCTGGGCCTCGGCGGCCTGCCGCAGCCCGGCGACGCGTTCCAGGCGCTGACCGATGCCGCCAAGGCGCGTCAGATCGCGCACTTCCGCCAGTCGCAGGCGAAAGAGAAGGCGCACGCCGGACGCGGCAGCCGGCTCACGCTCGAGTCGCTGCAGGCGCAGATCGCCGAAGGCGGCGTGAAGGAGCTGCCGATCATCATCAAGGCCGACGTGCAGGGCTCCGCCGAGGTGCTGGCCGATACGCTCACCAAGCTGACCGACGACAAGGTGAAGATCCGCATCATCCACAGCGGCGTCGGCGCGATCAACGAATCGGACGTCCTGCTGGCCTCCGCGTCGAACGCGATCATCATCGGGTTCAACGTGCGGCCGGACCGGAATGCCGCCGACGTCGCGGAGCGCGAGAAGGTCGACATCCGTCAGCACTCGATCATCTACAACGTCACCGACGAGATGAAGAAGGCGATGACGGGGCTGCTCGACCCGACGTTCAAGGAAGTGCGCATCGGCGCGGCCGAAGTGCGCGACACGTTCAAGACCCCGAAGTTCGGCACGATCGCCGGCTGCATGGTCCTCGACGGCCGCATCACGCGGGCCGGCGACACGCAGGCGCGCCTGCTCCGCGACAACGTCGTCGTCTACGAAGGCAAGATCGGCTCGCTGCGGCGCTTCAAGGACGACGTGTCCGAGGTGAAGGCCGGGTTCGAGTGCGGCATCGGCTTCGACAAGTACAACGACATCAAAGTCGGCGACATCATCGAGGCGTTCGTCGTCGAGCGCGTCGCGACCCCGGTATGACATGCCCCAAGGCTCCCGCGCGGCCCGTGTCGGCGACCTGATCCGCGCGGAGCTGGCCGAGCTTCTCGTTCGCGAAGTCCACGACCCCGGCATCGGGTTCCTGACGATCGTCCGCGTCAAGGTCTCGCCGGACCTGCTGCAGGCCCGCGTCTTCTACACGACGCTCGGCGACGACAAGGCGAGGCGGGAAACGGCGAAGGCGCTCGGCCGCGCGACGCCGTTCCTCCGCCGCCAGATCGGCCGGCGGCTCCAGCTGAAGCGCGTGCCCGAGCTCGCGTTCATGTTCGACGACTCCATCGAGAAGAACGACCGCATCGCAGCGGATCCTCCAGGAGCTCGACACGGAACGGGCCGAACAGCCTCCCCCGGTGGACGCCGCGGTCGCCAACGACAACGAAGTCGAAGACGGCCCGATCCCGAGGGATCCCCGACACGATGATCAACGAACAGGCACGGCCGGCCGTCAGCCCGGACTCGGCGGTGGGCCGGATCCGGGACGAAGTGCTGCGCCGGCGCCGCTTTCTGCTGACCTCCCACGCGAGACCGGACGGCGATTCGATCGGCTCCCAGCTCGCGATGGCCTTCGCGCTCGACGCGCTCGGCAAGCAGGTCCGCATCGTCAACGCGGACGCCGCGCCGGATCACTACCAGGAATTCCCCGGCATGGACCGGATCGAGATCGCCGGCCGCGTCACGCCGGACGTCGACGCCGTCATCGTGATGGAGTGCAGCGATCTCGGCGCGCTCCGGCGTCGAGGGTCTCGGCGATCAGTTCCTGATCAACATCGATCACCACGCCGGCAACCGGCTGTACGGCGCGCTGAACTGGCACGACGAGTCGGCGGCGGCGTGCGGCGAGATGGTGTTCGATCTGATCCGCGCCCTCGACGTGCCGCTGAGCCTCGAGATCGCGACCCACATCTACCTCGCGATCCTCACCGACACCGGGTCGTTCCACCACTCGAACATCACGCCGCGCACCTTCGACATCTGCCGGCAGGCCGTCGAGGCGGGCGTGAACCCGGCGGCGATGGCGCGGCGCGTGTTCGACAGCAACAGCTTCGGCAAGCTGAAGCTGATCGGCGCGCTCCTCGATGCGATGGTGCTCGCTCGACGACGGGCGCCTCGCCGTGCTGCACATGGACGACGCGATGCTCGAGGCGTGCGGCTGCACGAACAACGACACCGAAGGGCTGATCAACCTGCCGCTGACCGCGCGCGAGATCCAGGCGGTCGTGTTCTTCAAGATGTCGCCGGACGGCGTCGTGCGCGTCAGCATGCGGTCCAAGTACGACGTGGACGTGCGGCAGCGTGGCCAGCGAGTTCGGCGGCGGCGGCCACAAGAACGCCGCCGGGTTCACCGTCACCGGCGCGCTGGCCGATCTCGAGCCGCGGATCTGCGAGCGGCTCGTCGCCGCGATCGCCGAGGGGTTGGAGAGCCGGCCGTAAGAAGCTCCAGCTTCCCGCTTCCCGCTTCCCGCCCAAACGACGGAACGCTAAACAGATACGCTGGAAGCTGGGAGAGCGCCTGCGGCCCGCGCGAGGATAGCGAGTCTTCGAGCGCCGCAGCGCGAGCGAGTGGGGTGGGTGTGGGCCCCACGAGCAGTGAATAAAGATGCTGGAAGCTGGATTCGACGGCGTTCTCGTCATCGACAAGCCCGCCGGACCGACATCGCACGATGTGGTCGCGCGGGTGCGGCGCGCGCTCGGCCTCAGTCGCATCGGCCACACCGGCACGCTCGATCCGCTGGCCACGGGCGTCCTGCCCCTCGTGATCGGGCGCGCCACGCGGCTCGCCTCGTTCCTCAGCGCCACCGACAAGGAATACGAGGCGGGCGTCCGCCTGGGCGCGGCGACCGAGACGTACGACGCCGCCCACCGCGCGGGGCCGGCGCCGTCCGCGCCGGAAGGCATCGACGCGGCGCGCATCGACCGCGCGCTCGACGAGTTTCGCGGCACGTATCGCGCAGATGCCGCCTCCCTACTCCGCCAAGAAGATCGACGGCGTGCCGGCCTACAAGCTCGCCCGCCGCAGCGAGCCCGTGGAGCTTCGCGCGGTCACGGTCACGGTCAGCGACCTCGTCGCTCAGCTCGTACGACCGATGGGCTGGCGCGGCTCCGCGTGCGGAGCTCGGCGGGCTTCTACGTCCGATCGCTGGCGCACGAGCTCGGGGCGCGCCTCGGGTGCGGCGCCCATCTCGAGACGCTCCGCCGGGTGCGCGCCGGCGCGTTCGACGAGACCGCCGGCGGTCACGCTGGCGGCCGTCGAGGCGGAAGGGCGCGGCGCGAGCCAATGGATCATTCCCATCGACCGGCTGCTGCCCGCACGTCCCGGCGGTCGTGCTGAACGAACGGGGTGTGCGGCGGGCGACCCACGGCAACGACGTCACGGTCGAGGACCTGACTGGCGCCGTCCGGAACGCCCACCGCGACTCCGGCAGCCCCGGCAGAGGGCGGTCTCGAGCCCGGGCGCTGGCGCCTCCTGGACGCGGGGGGCGCGCTGCTCGGCATCGCGGAGTCCCGCCCCGGCGGGGCTTTGCATCCCGTCATCGTCTTGGTGTAAAATGTTGAGTCAATTGGAATTGTGAATTCGACCCGGATAGTTGTTGCACCATCGCGAACCGCAGTTCATCATCACCGTGCAACGGCGGACTGGAGCGGCCTTACGCGGCCGAGTTCTGGGCCGTACGTGGAGGAATCAGTGGCGTTTACCAAAGATCGCAAGTCAGAAGTCATCGGCACGTACAAGACACACACCGCCGACACCGGATCCCCTGAGGTGCAGGTAGCCCTCCTCAGCGAGCGCATCAACTACCTCACCGAGCACTTCAAGACCCACGCGAAGGATCACCATTCACGTCGCGGCCTTCTCAAGCTCGTCGGCCAGCGCAGGAGCCTGCTCGACTATCTGAAGCGCAAGGACTCCGATCGGTACGCGGAGCTGATCCGCCGGCTGGGCATCCGTAAGTAACCGCTCTGCCTCGAGGCCCGTGCCTCGGGACTCGAGCCGGCTCGACGCGCGCCGGGCCGGCCGGCTCCGAGGCGCCGGCCGCCGAGCTCCTGAGTCACACACCGCACACCGGAAGCTGACGCAGCTCACAAGACAGAAAGATCAGACATGCACACACGAGAAATCTCTATCGGCAAGCAGACCATCTCCATCGAGACCGGCCGGCTGGCCAAGCAGGCGGACGGCTCCGTCATCGTCCGGCTGGGCGACACCATGGTCCTCGTCACGGCGTGCGCGGACGCCAACCCGCGCGAGGGCGTCGACTTCCTGCCGCTCACGTGCGACTACAAGGAGAACACCTACGCGTCCGGGCGGATCCCCGGCGGGTTCTTCAAGCGCGAAGGCAAGCCGCCCGAAAAGGAAGTGCTCACGAGCCGCCTGATCGATCGCCCGATCCGGCCGCTGTTCCCCGACGGGCTGGCGCAACGAGACGCAGATCATCGCGCTCGTCATCTCCGCCGACACCGACAACGACTCCGACGTGCTCGCGATTACCGGCGCGTCGGCGGCGCTCGCGCTGTCGAGCATTCCGCTGACGCGGACGATCGCCGGCGTGCGCGTCGGCCACGCGGACGGCGACTTCATCATCAACCCGACCTTCGAGCAGCGGAAGCGCAGCACGCTCGATCTGATCGTCGCCGGCAGCAAGGACGGCATCGTGATGGTCGAGGCGGGCGCGAAGGAAGTGCCGGAAGCGCAGATGGTGCAGGCGCTCGAGCGCGCGCACGCGGCGATCAAGCAGATCGTCGGCGGGCATCGATGCAGCTGGCCGCGCAGGCCGGCAAGACCAAGCGGGCGGCCGCGCCGAAGAAGGAAGTCTCGAAGGACCTCGTCGCGGAAGTCGAGGGCAAGGTGCTCGGTCCGCTCGGCGACGCGATGCGGATCAAGGACAAGCTCGAGAACTACGCGACCGTCGACAAGGTGCTGAGCGAGTACATCGCTGAAATCTACGACGAGGACCTCGAGATCAAGCTCGAGAAGAAGCTGATCGCCAAGGGCCTGAAAGAGAAGATCCTGCGCGACGAGATCCTCGAGCGCGGCCAGCGGCTCGACGGCCGGAAGTTCGACGAGATCCGCAAGATCACGATCGAGGTCGGCGTCCTCCCCCGCACCCACGGCTCCTGCCTGTTCACGCGCGGCGAGACCCAGGCGCTCGTCACCGCCACGCTCGGCACCGCGGACGACCAGCAGAAGGTCGAGACCGTCGACGGCGAGACGTGGAAGCGCTTCATGCTGCACTACAACTTCCCGCCGTTCTCGGTCGGTGAAGTCAAGTTCCTGCGCGGGCCGGGCCGGCGCGAGATCGGCCACGGCGCGCTCGCCGAGCGCTCGCTCGTGCCGATGATGCCGGCCGAGGAAACCTTCCCCTACACCGTGCGGGTCGTCTCCGAGATCCTCGAGTCGAACGGATCCTCGTCGATGGCGTCGGTGTGCGGCGGGTCGCTGGCCATGATGGACGCCGGCGTGCCGCTGAAGGCGCCGGTCGCGGGCGTCGCGATGGGCCTCGTGATGAACGAGGAGACCGGCAAGTACGCGATCCTGTCGGACATCGCGGGCGCCGAGGATCACTACGGCGACATGGACTTCAAGGTCACCGGCACGTCGGCGGGCATCACGGCGCTGCAGATGGACATCAAGGTCGCCGGCATCACGACCGAGATCATGACCAAGGCGCTCGAGCAGGCGCGGCAGGGCCGCATGCACATCCTCGGCAAGATGCAGGAAACCCTGGCGCAGTCGCGCTCGGACGTCTCCGCGCACGCGCCGCGCATCGTCACGATCCGGATTCCGGTGGACAAGATCCGCGACGTCATCGGACCGGGCGGCAAGATGATCCGGAGCATCATCGAGCGGACCGGCGTGAAGATCGACGTCGAGGACGACGGCCGCGTGAACGTCGCGTCGGCCGACGAAGCGTCCGCGCAGAAGGCGATCGCGATCATCCAGGAGCTGACGGCGACCCCCGAGCTCAACAAGACCTACATGGGCAAGGTCCAGCGGATTACGGATTTCGGCGCCTTCGTCGAAATCATGCCGGGCCTGGACGGCCTGCTCCATGTGTCCGAGATCGCGCACTATCGCGTCAAGGAAGTGCGTGACGAGCTGAAGGAAGGGGAACAGGTGATGGTCAAGGTGATCAACATCGACCCCTCCGGCAAGATTCGACTGAGCCGCAAGGCGCTGCTCCAGCCCGAAGAGGGGCACGCGAAGCCTGAAGGGGCGAGCGAAGGCCGCCGATAGATCCGTCGGTGAGGCGCCGCGGCGCCGCGCGGACGACCACCCAAGGCCGGGCGGGAGCGAACCAAACCTCCCGCCCAGGCGTCTTACCACCAAGCGCCAATCTGTAGAGGCGGCGGGTCAGCCCGGCCGTATCCGGCAGGACCAACTCGGAGGCCCCATGAACGAGCTGCGACGGAAGATCCTCATCGCGGCGACGGGTCTGGCTGGCGTCTTCCTTGGGGCGTCATTCTTCCGGATGTCGACCGTCCGCGCGCAGGGCGCGCGCGAGTTCACGATCAAGGCGAACCAGTTCGCGTTTGCCCCGGTCCGGATCGAGGTCCAGAAAGACGACCTCGTGAAAATCAGCTTCACCGCGTCCGACATCGCGCACAGCTTCACGCTCGATCAGTACCGCATCGCGAAGCGCGCCGGCGCGGGCCAGACCGTCGTCTTCGAATTCCGCGCCGACCAGGCCGGCACCCACCGGTTCTACTGCAACCTCACACAGGACGATCGGTGCCGCCGGATGGAAGGGCAGCTGGTCGTGCGGTGATGTCTCAGGTCTCAGGTCTCAGGTCTCTCGTCTCCCGGTCTCTCGTCTCGGGTTCTCGGTGACCAAAGACCAACGACCAGACGACTGAAGGCTGAAGACTAAAGACACCCAAGACCCAAGACCCGAGACCGTCAGCTCTCACCCTCCGGCCCGCAACCGGCTCAGCCGATAGCCATACGCGAAGTACACCGCGATCCCGATCGCCATCCAGATGATCAGGCGCTCCCACGTCGCCCACGGGAGCCCGAGCATCAGGACGAGGCTGACGGCGGCCGACAGCAGCGGCAGCGCGGGCACCCACGGCATCCGGAACGGACGCGGCAGATCCGGGCGCGTACGCCGCAGCACGACAATCCCGATCGAGACGATCACGAATGCCATCAGCGTGCCGATGCTGACGAGCGCGCCGAGCGTGCCGATGGGCGTGAACCCGGCGGCAATCGCGACGGCGACCCCGGTGACAATCGTCGAGACGTGCGGCGTGTGGAACCTGGGGTGGACACGTCCCGCCCACGCGGGCAGCAGCTGGTCCCGCGACATCGCGAGAAAAATCCGCGGCTGCGCCAGCATCATGACGACCATCACGGAGCTCAGCCCGGCGAGCCCCCCGACCGTCACGAGCACGCGGACGACGGCCATCGTCGTCTCCCACGGAGTCCCGGCAGCCCGCTCGGCGGCGGCCTGGATCGTCAGCACCAGCGGCGCCGGCTGATTCAGCATCGACTTGTACGGCACGAGCCCCACCATCACGCCCGAGACCAGCACGAAGAGGACCGTGCAGATCGCCAGCGATCCGAGGATGCCGCGCGGCATGTCGCGCTGCGGGTTTCGCGCCTCCTGAGCGGACGTGGACACGGCGTCGAAGCCGATGTACGCGAAGAAGATGACGCCCGCGCCGCGCAGGATGCCGCTCCACCCGTACTCGCCGAAGGTCCCGGTGTTCGGTGGGATGAAGGGATGCCAGTTCGCTTGATCGACGAACAGGGCGCCCGCGGCGATCACGATCAAGAGGACCGCGACCTTGATCACCACGATGACGCTGTTCACGGAGGCGGACTCGCTGACGCCGAGGACCAGCAGGGCGGTGACGGCCACGGTGACGAGGATCGCCGGAAGATTCAAGACCGCGGTGACCGGATCGCCACCCGCGACCGGAACGACCGTGCCCGGCGCCGCGCTGAACGCGGCCGGGAACGTCAGGCCGAGCTGTCCGAGCAGCGTGATGAGGATGCCCGACCATCCGACCGCCACCGTCGCGGCGCCGAGCGCGTACTCGAGGATCAGGTCCCAGCCGATCACCCACGCGACGAATTCCCCCAGCGTCGCGTACGCGTAGGTGTAGGCCGAGCCGGCGACCGGGACGCTCGCCGCGAACTCGGAGTAGCAGAGCGCCGCGAGCACGCTCGTCAACCCGGCCAGGACCATCGAGATGACGATGGCGGGCCCCGCGTGGGCGGCCGCCGCCTGACCGGTCAGGACGAAGATGCCCGTGCCGATGATGGCCCCGACGCCGAGCATGACGAGCTGCGACGGCCCCAGCACGCGCTGGAGTCCGCCGCCGCCCCCGGCTCCGCCGAGCTGTTCCTGCGTGATCTGTTCGATGGGTTTGGTCGCGAAGATGGACATGCCCCAGCGTGGTCCGCAAGCGCCGGCCGAGTCTTGAACCAGGTCTCAAACGCCTCGAAGAAACCCTTAAGGTTTTGTGAAGCCATCTGGAAGGCGCGGTAACATTTGGGCGATCAGGCCATGCTCCCAACAGCCTCCGCCGGAGTCACCTTCGGCCCGTTCACGTTCGATCGGACCAGCCGGCTGCTCCGCCGGGGTGAACAGGAGCTGTCGCTGCCGCCGCGCGTGCTGGGGGTCCTCGAGCTGCTCCTGACGCGGGCCGGCGAGATCGTGCCACGCCACGAGATCATCGACAGCGTCTGGAAGGAAGCGTTCGTCACCGACACCTCCCTGGCCGAGGCGATCAGCTTTCTCCGGCAGTCCCTGGGAGACGACCCGCAGGCCCCGACCTATATCCAGACCGTGCACCGCCGCGGCTACCGGTTCGTCGCACCGCTGAGCGATTCGAACCCGCCGGCGCCGGCCGGCCCGTTGGCGCCGGATGCGGCGGTCGTCGCCGAAAAGGTGTCTCCGTCGATCGGCAACGGGCTGGTGCCGTGGAGCGCCGCGCTGCTCTGCGCGATCCTCGCGGCCACCGCCCTGTGGCAGTACACGCATCTCGGCACTCCGCTCGCGCCCGTGGTCCGGATGCGGATCGCGCCGGCGCAGGGAACGGTCTTCGACGCCCGGGCGCCGTCGCTTGCCGTGTCGCCGGATGGCGCGGTGGTGGCATGGTCCGCGTGCGACGCGGCGTGCCGGCTGTACATCCGGAGGCTCGACGAGCTCGAGGGGCGCGCACTGCCGGGAACGGAAGACGGGGCGGCGCCGTTCTTCTCCCCTGACGGGCGATGGGTCGGCTTCTTCGCCGCGGGGAAACTCAGGAAAGTCGCGCTGGCCGGCGGGCTGCCGATCGCGCTGACCGACGCGGCGCAGCCGTTCGGCGCCGTCTGGCTGACCGACGGACGCATTGTCTTTGGCGCGTCGGCGCGGGGCGGGCTCATGCGCGTGAGCGATCGCGGCGGGGACGCCGAGCCGCAGACGATGCCGTCTGCCGCGGCCGGCGAAGTCCATCACGCCTGGCCCGCGCTGGCGCCGGGCGGGCGCGCGCTGCTCTTCACCATCGCGACATCGCCGATCGACGGCGCCTCGGGGCGGATCGCCGTGATGCCGCTCGATGCCGGTCGGACCGGCTGGCAGACGCTCATCGAGTCGGCGGACCTCGCCCGGGCGGCGTCGCCCGAGCACGTCGCGTTCTCGCGCGGCAGCGAGCTGCACGCGGCCGCGTTCGATCGCGTGCGGCTGACGATCGCCGGGCCCGAGCAGGTCGTCGTCTCGGGGGTCGCACGCGCGCAGTTCGCGATCTCCGGCGCCGGATCGATCGCCTACGCGGCGCCGGGCGACGCGTCCGCACCGTCGCTCGAGTGGGCGCCTTCCACGGGACCCGCCTCGGCGCCGGCCGAGCTCGCGGCCCTGCAGGCCGCCGCGCTCTCTCCCGACGGCGCGAGGATCGCGGGCGTCGGGCGTGACCAGACCGGCGCGGACATCTGGGTCGGCGACGTCGGGCGCGGCGCGACGACTCGCCTGACGCACGGCGGGGTCAACGTCGCGCCAGTGTGGAGCGCGGACGGCGCCTCGGTCTTCTACGCCTCTTCGAAGCGCGGGCCGTTCGAGGTGTGGACCCGCGACGTGTCGGCGGCCGCGCCGGAAAAGCAGGTTCTGTCGGCCGCCGGGCGCCAGCGTCACCTTTTTCCTTCCTCCGTCTCGCGCGACGGCCGCCTGATCGCGTGCACCGAGAGCGGCGGTCCCACGCGCGGCGACATCGTCGTGCTGCCGTCGGCAGGCGGGCCGCCGTCGGCCACGATCAACACGTCGTACGACGAGGCCAACGGCACGCTGTCGCCTGACGGGCGTCTGCTCGCCTATCAGTCGGACGAGTCAGGGCGGTGGGACATCTACCTGTTGAGGATCGCGGATCAGCGCCGCACGCCGATCTCGACCGCCGGCGGCACCGCGGCCTTCTGGTCCCCAGACGGCCGGACGGTCTTCTATCGGGCTGGTAGCCGGCTCGTCAGCGTCGGCGTCGATTCGATCGCCGGGACCATCGGACCGCAGGTCGACGTGATCGCGCTCGACGATCGCACGGTCACGGGCATCGCTCCGGACGGGCGGCTTCTCCTCCGCCGTGACGGTCACGCTGCGTCGCGGGAGGCTGTTCTGACGCTCGAGTGGGTCCGCGAGCTTCGGAGGATCCTGGGGCCGCCGGAGACGACGCTGCCGCGGTGAGGTCTAACACTCTTTCATCGACGCCACGCTTTTCCACCGGTCTGAACAGTAAGTCATGAGCATCCGCAGCACATCCTCGACGTCTTCATGGCTCTTCAGCTTGCGCGCCTCAAAGTTCGCATCCTGATAAATAACGGTCAGCTTGTCGTGCTTCACCAGTTCTTCGAGGGTGAGTCCAGCGTAAGCGAACGCGTGTCAGATCTTCCAGCAGGCGCATCCGCGGGCGAGCGGGGTCGGCGGCCGACGCGATGCGGAGCACGCCGTTGCAGCGCGTAGCAGGAAAGCGCGCCCGGCGATTCCTCGCGGCGACCTTCTGTCCCTGTGATCCGCGTCGCCCAACCGTACGGCCGGCGCATCAGTGCGCCTGGCACATGTCGTCCACACGCACCCGCTAGTCGCCGCGGGAGCGAAAGCGTACGAGCCGGGAGCGATTTCCCGGCGTGCGGAGCGGCGGCGGACGCCGACCCCGCTCGCCCGCCGATGCGCGCATTGGGCAGAATCTGACGTCGTCCTGGCCTAAGCGTTAAAGGCGGGCACCACCGAATTGCTTCGCCGCCTCGATGCGCTGCTCGATCGGCGGGTGCGTGTGGAAGAGCCACAGCACGGCGCGTGACGGGCGCTCGTCGGCGAGGTTCTGCGACGCCAGCCGCTTCATGGCGGAGATGAACGCGGCCGGTCGGTTGGTCAGCGCGAGGGCGTACCGATCGGCGCGCCGCTCGTTCCAGCGCGACAGCGCGTTGACGGCCGGCGTCGCGGCGACGCTCACGGCGCCGCCGGCAAGGAGCAGCAACGGCAGCCCCGCCACATCTGAAGGCGACCGCAGCCCGACCTTGTCCCACACCGCGCTCAGCACGACCGCGGCGACATAGAACGAGGCGAGCAGGAGCGCCGACTCGGCGATGAGGGACGTGAGAATGTCGCGGTGCACGTGGTGGGCCAGCTCGTGCGCCAGGATCACCTCGATCTCGTCGTCCGAGTATTCCGCCAGCAGCGTGTCGGACACGATGATGCGGCGCGTGCCCCCCGTGCCGACGAGCGCGGCATTGGCGCGGCGCGTCTTCTCGCCCAGCCCCCATTCATAGACGCCGAGGACGGGCACGCCGGCGCGCTCCGAGAGCGACACGAGGCGCGCGCGGAGCGATTCCCGGTCGAGCGGGGTGAACTTGTAGAAGATCGGCAGCAGCACGAGCGGCAGGAGCTTCGCCAGGCCGAACATGGCCGCCGTGAACACCGCCGCCGACGCCAGCCACCACCACTCGGGCGATATCGTGAGCAGGAAGTACACGACTTCCGCGCCCGCGACCGCGATCGCGAGGCCGAGCGCCGCCGCCTTCGCGTGATCGCGCAGCCAATGGCCGTGCGTTTCAGACGACAGGCCGTAGTGGTGCTCGAGGAAGAAACCGCGGTAGTACCTGAGCGGAAAGGCCGTCGCTTCCTGGACCGCGGCCAGGAGCACCACGTACAGCGCGATGGCGGCGGGAGAAAACCGGCCGGGCAAGGCGCGCGCCCAGGAAGCGGCCGCGTCGGCGAGCACGCGCGACGCGCCCGAGAGCAGCAGCCCGCCCAGCACCAGCGCGGCGAGCGCCAGGGAGATCACCGCGGCCTGGCGCGAGAGCCGATGGTAGCGGGAGGCCTTGTCTTCGTTCAAAGGAGGTCAGGAGGCAGGAGGCAGGAGGCAGGAGAAAGAATGCGGGAGGAAGGAGTGAGTGCACCCTCACGCAGAATGACATGCATCGATCTGTCTCCTGACTCCTGTCTCCTGACTCCTAATTGAGCTGCACCGAAATCAGCTTCGAGACGCCCGGCTCCTCCATCGTCACGCCGTAGAGCCGATCCGCGATCTCCATCGTCTTCCGGTTGTGGGTGATGAGGATGAACTGCGTGTGCTCCTGCATCCCCTGCAGCATCTCGACGAACCGGCCGATGTTGGCGTCGTCGAGCGGCGCGTCGATCTCGTCGAGCAGGCAGAACGGGCTCGGCCGGTACCTGAAGATCGCGAACATCAGCGCCATCGCGGTCAGCGCCTTCTCTCCGCCCGAGAGGAGCTGCATGCTCTGCAGCCGCTTGCCGGGAGGCTGGGCGATGATGTCGATCCCGCTCTCGAGCTGATCGCTTTCGTCGAGCAGAACGAGTCCCGCGCGCCCGCCGCCGAAGAGCGTCGTGAAGGTGTGTTCGAAGTGCTCGTTGATGAGGTTGAACGCTTCCCGGAACCGCTCCTTCGTCGTCTTGTCGATCTTCCGGATGGCCTCGCCGGTCGCCGCGATCGAATCCACCAGATCCTTCCGCTGCGTCGTCAGGAAGGCATGACGGGCCTCGAGGTCGTCGAACTGATCGATCGCCATCATGTTGACGGCGCCCATGCGCCTCGATCTTCGTCCGGAGGTCGGCGACCATCTCGTCGGGCGTCATCGTGCGCGCGACGGCAGGCGCAGGCGTCGTGGCGGCCACCGCCGCGGCGGGCTCGTCCTCGACTTCGGCCGCCTCGGGCGCATCGTCCACCGGCTTCGGGCTCGCGAGGATCCCCTGACCCTCGAGCTCGGCGACTTCGGCCGCGACCTCGTCGAGCGTCGCCTGGACGGAGTCGAAGCAGGAGGTGGCCAGGTGCGTGAGATCGGCTTCGGCGGTGGCGCGCGTCACGTCGAGCTGAGCGGCCTCGGCCCTGACGGCCTCGAGCGAGCGCCGCGACTCCCGGATGCGCCCTTCCTGTTCCTCGAAGCCGGCGCGGAGCGCCTGCGACGCCTCGTCGGCGATCCGGACCCGATCGCGGAGGTCCTCGAACGTGCGCACGCCTTCGTCGAGCCTGGCTTCCGAGGCCGTGATCGTCTCGAGCAGGCCCGAGCGCCGCGCCTGCGTGCGATGGAGATCGTCCTGCCGGCGTTGACACGCGCGTCTCGAGCTCCTGCGCCGCTTCCTCCAGCCGCTGGACCTCGAGCGCCAGCGCGCCCGCGCGCTCGACCAGCGCCGCGTGCGAGGCCTTGGCTTCGGACGTGCGCCGTGCCTGCGCGTGCACGTCCTCGCGCGCCTCGAACAGCCGGCGCTGCGCGGTGTTCAGCTGATCGTCGGCGGTGCGCTGCTCGCCCGCGATCCGCGCGATCGACTCGCGCGCCTCGTCCTGCCTCGCCTCCTGGACCCGCAGCTCCTCTTGCGCCGACCGCCGCTCCGTCGAGATCTGATCCTGCTTCCGGCTGATGCGATCGACGGCGTCCCCGGCAGCGGAGGCCTGCAGCTCGAAGCCGACGACCGCTTTTTCCAGGCGGTGCAGCTCTCCCTGAAGCGAGAGGATCGCGGACTCGAGCGCCGCCATCGCCACGTCGAGCGCCGAGATGTCGTCGCGCAGGCGATCGACGGTGACCCGGTCGGCGTCGGCGCGCTCGCGCAGTTCCTTGATTTCCCGCTTCGTCCCGAGAATCCCGCGCGCCTCGGCGCGCGCGCCCCCCTCGACCACGTGGGCCCCGCGGAACACCTCGCCGTCGAGCGTGGCGACCGGCGCGGACGTGCGTGCGGCCGCGTCGCGGGCCGCCTCGTAGCTGCCGGCAATCCAGGCTTTCGAGATCGCCGCGCGAATCGCGCCGGCGGCCGGCCCGCTCACGCGCACCAGATCGGACAGCGGCGTGACGTCGGCCCCGGGCGCCGGGCCGACGTAGACGGCCGGCGACCCTTCCGCGATCAGGAACCCGACGCGGCCGGCGTTCCGCTCGCGCGCGAACTGCAGGCCGGCGGCAGCCTGCGCGTGAGTCTGCACGACGACGTGCTGCAGCAGGTCGCCGAGGCACGCCTCGACGGCGCGCTCGTGCCGCACCTCGACCTCCAGGTAGTCGGCCACCGATCCCATCTGCGCGACCTCGCCCTGCGACTCGGCGAGGATCAGGCGTGCGCCGTCGCCATACTCGGCCCGGCCCGCGTCCATTTCCTCGAGCGACTCGAGACGTCCGGTGATGCCCGCCAGGTCGCGCTCGCGCGTGCGGAGCTCCTGCGCGCGGCCGTCGCGATCGGCCCGGGCCCCGGCCAGCTCGGACTCCTTCGCGGCGCGATCGACGCGCAGCCACCTCCATCGCTTCGCGCGCGCGCTGCATGGATTCGGCGGCCGCGGCGCCATCCTGGGCGGCCCGCTCGGACTCGACCCGCAGGTCGCTGCTCTCGACTTCGAGCTTGCCAATCTGCTCGGCCATCCGCGTGCGCGCGGCCGCCGCATGCTCCATGGCGTGCCGGAGGGCCGTCGCGGCGTTGACCGCGGCAAACACTTCGCTCCGCGCCGCTTCGACGTCGGCCTCGAGCCCTTCGATGTTGCGCTCGACCGCCGCGTACGCCTCTTCCTCGGCGCGGAGCGCGTCGGCGGCCTCCTCGCGGCTCGTCGCCGCCTGGGCGCCGGCGGCGCGGCGGGCTTCGAGCTCCAGCCGCGCCGGCTCGCGCCGCGTCTCGAGCGCGCGGACTTCCGTCTCGATGTCCGCGGCGGCGGCAGCCAGCGACTCGACCTGCTGCTTGTCGAACGCAATCTGCTGCTGCGAGGCGGCCGATCTCGAGCTCGCTGGCGTGCGCGGCCTCGCGGGCGGCTGTCGTCCGGCTGTCGGCCACCGTCAGCTCCAGGCGCAGGCGCTCGAGCGTGGCCTCGACTTCGGCGAGGTGCGCGGCGGCGGCGGTCTCCCGGGCCCGGGCATCGGCGAGCCGCGTCCGCGCCGACTCGATGGCCTCCCCGAGCCGCGCGATACCGCTGCGCGAACTGCACCTTCTCCCACCGGCGCAGCTCCTCGCGAAGCCGCCGGTAGCGCCTCGCCTTGGCGGCCTGACGCTTCAGCGCGCCGCGCTGCTTCTCGACCTCGAACACGATGTCGTCCACGCGCGTGAGGTTCTGCTGCGCCGCTTCGAGCTTCAGCTCGGCGGCGCGCCGCCGGCTCTTGTACTTGGTGACGCCCGCGGCCTCTTCGATCAGCTGGCGCCGATCGGTCGGCCGCGCGCTCAGGATCTGGCCGATCTTCCCCTGCTCGATGACCGCGTAGGCCTTGATCCCCAACCCGGCGTCCATCAGGAGGTCCTGCACGTCGCGCAGGCGGCACGTCTCGCCGTTGATCAGGTATTCGCTTTCGCCGGAGCGGTAGAGACGGCGCATCAGCTCGACGTCGCGAACGATCAGCGGCGTCTCGTCCTCGATCGCTACCGCGCCGGCCGCGATCAGAGTCCCGTCCGCGGACCGGCGGCACCGGGATCCGTGCGCCGCCCCCCATCACGCGGGCGGCGACCCCGCCAAGCTTCAGCCGCACTTCCGCGGCGCCGGTCGGCTTGCGCGCGTCGCTGCCGCCGAAGATGACGTCCTCCATGCGGTCGCCGCGAAGGCTCTTGGCGCTCTGCTCGCCGAGCACCCACGTCAACGCGTCCACGACGTTGCTCTTGCCGCAGCCGTTGGGTCCGACAATCGCGGTGACGCCGTGGTCGAAGGTCAGCTCCGAGCGGTCGGGAAAGCTCTTGAATCCGGCAATCTCGAGACGTTGCAAACGCATGAGGTTCTCAGTTCCTTCCGCAGCAAAAAGCTCAAGAGGCTTGTTTCACCACAGAGTTACCAGCACGAAGTGCGAGCAACGACGGGACACACTTCGACCCGGAAGCGGCTGGGTTCGCTTCGAACGCCTGTGATGTCTCGGGAGGCCGACGTGACGTGACTAAAGACCGTGCGGCCGACACCCACATCCCGCCCAAAGCAGGATGGCCCCTGGGCCCGGCGAACGGGCGTCAGTCTAGCAGCCACCATACCTAGTGGCAACACTAAATCGCGACCGCAAAATATAGGGCCAAATGCCCTACTGGGCGGTCGCAGCTTTACCGGCCCTTGCCGGCCCGCGCGGCGGTGGCTGCGGAGAGCTGGAGGAGGTTTTCGGCCTCGCCGAACTGGCTCAGCGCAAACTGCGCCTGCGGGTCCTTCGTAATCAGGTTGCGGCGCGCTTCGTCCATGCCGAAGAGCGCCGAATCGATCTCGTAGTGGATCATCGCGCGGATGAAGGTCTCGTCCTTCGCGAAGCTCTCCTCGTCGATCCGGACCTTCTGCGACGCAATCAGCGCCCGGAAATCCTTCATCATCGCGTCGCTGACGACGAACCCGCGCGCGATCTTCTTCTTGTTCATGTTCGCCGCGCTCAGCCGCGTGTCGCCTTCCGCGGTGAACTGGTCGGCGAAGTTCGCGAAGACCTGCCGCGCGACGAGCGAGTTCCCGAAGCGGGTCGGGTTGAATCCCTGCACGGGGCCCAGGATGAACTTGTCGGGCTCGATGCCGCCGCCGCCGTACACCTTCCGTCCGCCGTCGGTGTATTTCAGCTCCGACGCCTTGTGCGGCCGTTCGCCGGTCTGCTCGCGCAGCGTGTAGGTCATGTACTCGTCGAAGCTGCCGTCCCACGGACGCTGAATCAGGCGCCCCTGCGGCGTGTAGTAGCGGCCGGTCGTGACCGCCACGCCCGCCCCTTCGCTGATCGGATAGACCGATTGCACGAGCGCCTTGCCGAACGTCGTCTCGCCGACGACGAGGGCGCGGTCGTGATCCTGCAGCGCGCCGGCGACGATCTCCGACGCGCTCGCGCTGTTGCGGCTGACCAGCGTGACGATCGGCAGCTGGGTGTATTCGCTCTGCTCGGTCGCGCGGTAGTCCTGGTTCGCGTTCGGCACGCGGCCGCGCGTGTAGACGATCAGCTCGCCGCGCGACAGGAAGCGGTTCGAGATCCGGATCGCCTGGTCGAGCGCGCCGCCGGGGTTGTCGCGCAGGTCGAACACCAGCCGCTTCATCCCGCTGGCGCCCAGCTTGCGGAGCGCCTCACCGAGCTCGCGATCGGACGTCTCGGTGAACTGATCCAGCTTGACGTAGCCGGTCTCCTTGTCGATCATGAACGCCGCGCGGACGGTGGTGATGTTCACCTCGTCGCGCTCCACCGTCATGTCGATCAGGCCGTCGTAGCCGCGCCGCTTGATCGCGATGTCGACGGTCGTCCCCTTGGGCCCCTTCAGTTTCTTGACCGCCTGATCGCTCGTCCATCCCTTCGCGTCCGCCTCGCCGATTTTCGCGATGATGTCGCCGCGGCGCAGCCCCTTCTTGTACGCCGGCGACCCTTCAAAAATCGACATCACCGTGATGTCGCCGTCGATGACGGAGATGGTGATGCCGAGGCCGTAGTAGCGGCCCTCCTGGCGCTCGCGCATCTGCGCGTACTCGCGCGGGTTGAAAAAGCTCGAGTGCGGATCGAGCGTGTGCAGCAGCCCGTCGATGGCGCCGAAGACCAGCCGATCGGACGGAACCTCGTCCACGTATTCGCGTTCGATGGCCGCCAGGGCCGCGGTGAAGACGCGGTACTGTTGCGAGACTTCGTCCTGCCGGGCCAGCGCCCCGCTGGCACTGCCGAAAAAGCCCCCGGCAAGGGCCGAAAGCAGGACCGCGAACACGGCGACGGGAACCACGCGTGGACTGCGCATCTCTGGATCGTAACAGACGAAGTGTCGGCGCCGCAACGACTTCCGGGAACCGCCCCGCGCCGCGGTCCTTGACCCGCCCCGGCAGGGTTCCTATAATGCCAAGAGGGGCGCGCGCGCCCCGGGTACCCTGTCGTTAACTCTCGGCCTGCGAAGGATTTCTAATATGTTGGGTTCCATCGGGATGCCCGAGCTGATCATCATTTTCGTGATCGCGCTCATTATCTTCGGGCCCCGAAAACTGCCCGAGCTGGGCCGGTCGCTCGGGCGAAGCCTCAACGAGTTCAAACGGGCCTCGAACGAGCTCAAGAACACCCTCGACGAGGAAATCCGCGTCGAAGAGACTCGCAGCGCCGAACGCCAGCGCGCCCCCGAGCCCGCCCGGCCGTTCTCCGGCGACGAGACGGCCGTGCCCCGTCAGCCCGGCGAGGTATAACCCGCGCCATGGCGCTCGTTCCGTTCCCCGGCGGGGCCGCGCCGGTTCCCGACGACGACGACGATCGACACATCCATCTGACCGATCCGGACGCCCTCGAGGACGCCGGCGCGAAGATGTCGTTTCTGGACCATCTCGACGAGCTCCGGAAGCGGCTGATTGCGTGCATCTACGGCCTCGTCTTCGGCTGCCTGGTCGCGTTCTTCTTCGTCGACCGCATCCAGGCCTTCATCTGGCTCCCGCTCTTCCGCGAGCTGAACGCCGTCAACGGCGCAAAGTTCATGTACACGCAGGGCTTCGAGCCCTTCATGTTGACGATGAAGATCGGCGCGCTCGGCGGCCTGATGATCGCGCTGCCGTTCATCATCTATCAGCTGTGGCTCTTCATCGCGCCCGGGCTGTACTCGCACGAAAAGAAGATGGCGATTCCGTTCGTGCTCTTCTGCACGTTCTTCTTTCTCGTCGGCGCCGCCTTCTCCCACTACGTCGCGTTCCCCTGGACGTGGAAGTTCTTCCTGGGTTGGGAAACCCAGTACATGGAGTTCCGCCCGACCATCGCGGACACGTTCGGGCTCTACGTGAAGATGATCCTCGGCTTCGGCCTGATCTTCCAGATGCCGACGGTCGTGTACTTTCTCGCCCGCATGGGCGTCGTCACCGCCGGGTTCCTCGCCCGGCACACCAAGTACGCGGTGCTCGCGATCTTCGTGATCGCGGCCGTCATCAGCCCCGGCACCGACGTCGTCTCGCAGTGCCTGATGGCCGGGCCGATGCTGGCCCTCTACGGCTTCAGCATCCTCGTCGCCTGGGTCTTCGCCAAGAAGCGCGATCCCGAAGCCGACTAACCCGCCGTCTCCGAGTCTCCGGTCTCCGGTCTCAGTCTCGGTCTCAGGTCTCAGGTCTGGCGCTGACCATAGACTGAAGACCAGGACTCGAAGACACCAAAGACCAGAGACCCAAGACCGAAGACACCAGAGACCAGAGACCCAAGACCCAAGACCAGAGACGGGTACAATCCCCTCGTCGATGGTGATCAAGGCTTCGGCGGCCTCCGAGATCCGGCAGCTCATCGCCGCGCTGGGCGCCGAGGACGACGTGCGGCGGGAAGCGGCGATCGCGCGGCTCGCCGTGCTGGGCCCGCGCGCGGTGGATCGTCTGATCGCGGCCTACGAGCCGGCCGATCGGGAAACCCGGATCGCAATCCTGCGGGCGCTGGAGTCGGTCGGAGATCGCCGCCTGGTGCCTGTCGCCCGGCTGGCGCTGTCGGCCGGCGGGGATCTCGGGGTTGCGGCAGCGTCCGCGCTGCGCGCGCTGCTCGACTCACCGCACGGATCGGCCGGCACCGAGGCGCTCGACCTCCTCGTGGCGACCGCGCTCGATTCCGCGGCGGACCGGCGGGTCCGCCTGGCGTCGTTCGAAGCGCTTCAGGACATGCCTCCCGGCGTGCGGGCGCGCGTCGCCGAGGCGCTGCAGGCCGACCCGGATCCGGGCCTCAAGTCCCGAGCGGTCGATCTGCCGCGCGACACCGCCGCGGCCGAGGCGGTCTGGCAGGACGCGCTGGAAGGCCGGCTCCCCGACGCCCCTGGCGTGCTGCGCGAGGCAGCACAGCTGCGGGCGCAGTCGGCCGCGCTGAGCGCGCTCCAGAAGCTCATCGACGCGATCCGCGCGCGGGAAGGATCGGTGCGCGCGCAGGCAAAGCGAACGGAGTGGCAAGGCGTGCGCGGCGCGCTGCACCAGGCGCTGGCGCTCCGCGGCAGCCGCGTGGCGGTGTACGACCTGCGCGAAACGATCGAGGGGGCGCGCGGCCCTGTGCCCGTCTCGTTCCTCGCCGCCCTGCACGTCGTCGGCGACGCGTCGTGCCTCGAGCCGCTGGCGGCCGCGTACTCCAGGGCGGGCACGAGCGACGCGCGGTGGCGTCACCAGCTCAGCGAGGCGTTCCACGCGATCGGGCGCCGCGAGAAGGTCACGCGGCGGCACGCGGTGATGAAGCGGATCGCGGCGCGCTGGCCGGATGCCGCGCGCGATCTTGCGGCGCAGTAGTCCCGTGCGATCCGTGTTCCGGCTAAAGCCGGAAGCCACGTACCAGTACGCTTTCGCGAACCAGGCTTCGCCGTACGCGGACTCCCGCCCGCACTTGACGCAAGTCCCCACCCGATCGGCCGAGCCGGCGTTGAACGGGATGTTCCGCAGCGTCGCCTGCGTTTCGGCCTTGATCTGCGCCTCGCACTCCGCGCTCCCGCACCAGCCGGCGATCACGAACCCCGGCCGTCCTTCCATCACGGCCTTGAGCTCGTCGTACGAGCCGACGCGCTGCGTGTGCTCCTCGCGGAACTTCAGCGCGCGTGCGTAGAGCGACGCCTGGATCGTTTCGAGGAGACCGGCGACGGCCGGCGCCAGCCCGTCCATCGGGGTCGGCAGCTTCTCGCGGGTGTCGCGCCGCACGAGCATGACCTGCGCTTTCTCGATGTCTTTCGGGCCGATCTCGAGGCGCACCGGGACGCCGCGCATCTCCCATTCCGCGTACTTCCAGCCGGGCGTGTACTCGTCGCGATCGTCCAGCTTCACGCGGACGCCGTGACTCACCAGAGCCGCCTGGATCTCGCGCGCCTTCGGCAGCACCGTCTCCTGCCAGTTGCCGCGCGGGATCGGCACGATGACGACCTGATACGGCGCCACACGGGGCGGCAGGATCAGCCCGCTGTCGTCGCCGTGGGTCATGATCAGGCCGCCGATGAGCCGCGTCGACACGCCCCACGACGTCGTCCACGCGTGCTGCACGATCTTGTCGCGCCCCTGGAACTGGATCTCGAACGCCTTCGCGAAGTTCTGACCGAGGTTGTGCGACGTGCCGGCCTGCAGCGCGCGCCCGTCGCCCATCAGCGCCTCGATCGAGTACGTGCGCGACGCCCCGGCGAACTTCTCGCTGTCGCTCTTCTGCCCGTCCACGACCGGCATCGCCAGCTCGGTCTCGACGAACTCCTTGTAGATGCCGAGGATCTTCATCGTCTCGTCCTGCGCCTCGGCCTCGGTCTCGTGCGCGGTGTGCCCCTCCTGCCAGAGGAACTCGGTCGTGCGCAGGAACGGCCGCGTCACCTTCTCCCAGCGGACGACGTTGGCCCACTGGTTGATGAGCACGGGCAGATCGCGCCAGGACTTGATCCACTTCGCGTACAGCGTGCCGATGATCGCTTCCGACGTGGGGCGGATCGCGAGGCGTTCCTCGAGGTCCTCGTCGCCGCCGCGGGTGACCCACGCGACCTGCGGCGAGAAGCCCTCGACGTGCTCCGCCTCGCGCATCAGGAGGCTCTCCGGGATGAAGAGCGGGAAGTACGCGTTGACGTGCCCCGTCGCCTTGAAACGACGGTCGAGCCCCTGCTGGATCAGTTCCCAAATCGCGTACCCGTAGGGCCGGATCGCCATGCAGCCCTTGACCGGCGTGTAGTCGGCCAGCTCCGCCTTGCGGACCACGTCGAGGTACCAGCGGGAGAAGTCCTCGGACTGCGGGGTGATCTCGGTCACCAGGGCGTCCTTCTTGTCGTTCTTTCCGGGCTTCTCGTTTTTCCCGCCGCCGCCTTTGCTGGCCTTGTCGTCGTTCACGCTCGTCTGCTCCATGCCAGTTCCCAGCCTCCAGCTTCCCGCTTCCAGTTTCCCGCTTCCCGCTTCCCGCTTAGTCACGCGTCTCTGAGATGCGCCGCTTCCAGTGTACATCGTCGCGATCGGGGAAGTCCGACCGGTAGTGGCCGCCGCGGCTTTCCTCGCGGCGGAGCGCGGCGCGAGCGATGAGCCGTCCGACCGTGAGGATGCTGGCGGTGCGCCAGCCGGCCGCGTCGAGCGGCGGGCCGTCGCGCAGACGCGCGTCCAGGGCCTGCCATGCGGGCTCGAGCACGTCCAACGCCCGCCGGAGGCCGTCGCGGTCGCGGAACAGTCCGACCTCGCGCCACATAACGTCGGAAAAAAGTTCTACAGTGCTAAAGTTCGCGCTCGACACGGATTCCCGAACGTTTGAACTTTTGAACTTTTGAACTTTAGAACTTTCCCCCCGCATGGCGCGGCCCGCACGCGCCCCGAACACGAGCCCCTCGAGCAGCGAATTGCTGGCCAGACGGTTCGCGCCGTGCACGCCGGTGCACGCGACCTCCCCCGCCGCATACAACCCGGCGATGGTCGTGCGGCCGTCGAGATCGGTGCGCACGCCGCCCATGACGTAGTGGGCCGCCGGGCCGACGGGCACCGGGTCGCGGGCGAGGTCGAGCCCCGCGAGACGGCACGCGTCGGAGATCAGCGGGAAGCGCTCGTGCACGAAATCCGGATCGAGGTGCTCGAGCGACAGATACACGGGGCGGCCGGTCCGTTCCACCTCGCGCGCGATCGCCCGCGACACGCGGTCGCGCGGCGCGAGATCGCCGGCCGGATCGTACCGCTCCATGAACGGCTCGCCGCCGGCGTTCACGAGGCGCGCCCCTTCGCCGCGGAGCGCCTCCGACAACAGGAAGCGCGGCTGGTTCGGGACGCTGAGCGCGGTCGGATGAAACTGGACGAACTCCAGATCGGACACCGCCGCGCCGGCGCGGTACGCCATCGCGACGCCGTCGCCGGTCGCGACGGGCGGGTTCGTCGTCTCGCGGTAGACCTGGCCTGCGCCGCCGGTCGCGAGCAGCACCAGGTTCGCACGCGCCACCGCCAGCGACCCGTCGTCGGCCAGGAACCGCGCTCCCGCGCAGCGCTCCGATCCTTCGACGATGAGCTCGACCACGCGCGAGTGATCGTGTGTCGTGACGCCGGGGAGCGCCGACGCGCGCTCCCACAGCACGCGGCCGATCTCGCGGCCCGTGGCATCGTGCGCGTGAAGGACCCGGCGCGCGCTGTGCGCCCCTTCGATCGCCAGGGCCGGCTCGCCGTTGGGTGCGCGATCGAACCGCGCGCCCCACTCGATGAGCTCGCGAACGTAGCGCGGGCCGTCTTCGACGAGCACGCGCACGGCTTCCTCGTCGCACAGCCCGTCGCCGGCCGCGATGGTGTCGGCCGCGTGGAGCTCCGGCGAGTCGCCGGGACCCACGGCGGCCGCTATGCCGCCCTGCGCATAGCCGGTGTTGCCTTCACTGGGCTCGGCCTTGGTGAGGATCAGGACATCGCCCGCGCCCGCGAGCTCTGCGGCTGCGCGGAGCGCGGCGATCCCACTGCCGATGATGAGGAAATCCGCGCGAAGCTCCACGCCGTTCCTGATGCTATCCTACATCGCCACCACATGAGCTCTCCTCCGCCGCCGCCCCCCGATCCAGTACGCCTCAGCGTCCGCACGTCGTCGGGCAGCTACACCATCGAGATCGCGCCGGAGGCGTCACGCCGGCTGGCTCCGCTGCTCGACGCGGCCGGCGTGCCGGCCCGGCGCTTCGTCGTCTCCACGCAGACGGTCTGGCGCTTCCACGGCGAGCGGCTGCAGGGCGTCACCGCTGAAGAACCGATCCTCATCCCCGACGGGGAACGCTTCAAGCACCTCGCGACGGTCGGCCGCATCTACGACGCGCTGATTCGCGCCGGGGCCGATCGGGCCAGCGCGATCGTCGCGATTGGCGGCGGCGTGACGGGTGACGTCGCCGGGTTCGCGGCCGCGACGTACCTTCGCGGCATCCCGGTCGTGCAGGTGCCGACGACGCTGCTGGCGCAGGTGGACAGCGCCGTCGGCGGGAAGGTCGGCGTCAACCATCCTCTCGGGAAAAACCTCATCGGCGCGTTTCACCCGCCGGCGACGGTCGTGGTCGACCCCGAGTTGCTCGCGACGCTTCCGCGGCGCGAGTTCCGGGCGGGACTCTACGAGGTCGTGAAGTACGGCGTGATCGCCAGCCGCCCGCTGTTCGATCGGACGTCGCGGGATCTCGCCGCGCTGTTCGCGCGCGACGCCGCGGCGCTGCTCCCGGTCGTGGCCGAGTCGTGCGGCATCAAGGCGAGGATTGTGGAGCAGGACGAACGGGAAACAGGGCTGCGCCGCACGCTCAACTTCGGGCACACCGCGGGGCACGCGCTCGAAGCGGTCACCAAATACCGCCGCTTCCGCCACGGCGAGGCGATCGGGTACGGCATGCTCGCCGCCTCCGCCCTCGCCGCCGCGCGCGGCGTGTTTCCCGAGGCCGCTCGCGCGGAGCTGGCGTCGTTGATCACACAGATGGGGCCGCTGCCCGCCGTCGCGGACCTGTCGGCCACCGAAGTCGCGGAGGCGACCAAGCGCGACAAGAAGGTGATCGCCGGCCGGCTGCACTTCGTCCTGCCGACCGCCATCGGCGCGACGGTTGTCGTCAACGACGTGACCCTCGAGGAGCTCACGAACGCGCTGGTGCTAATTGGGCTGAAGCGGTAGCGGGAAGCGCCCGCCGTCGCTGGAAGCTGGAAGCCGGGAAGCTGGAAGCTGGGAGCTGGAAGCTGGCAGCTACTCCATCCGATATTCCCTGAGCTTCGAGACGAGCGACTTGTAGCTGACCTGGAGGAGCTCCGCCGCCCGCCCCTTGTTGCCTTCCGCTTCGCGAAGCGTCTCTTCGATCTTCAACCGCTCGACCTCGACGGTCACGCGCTTGGTGACGTCGGTCAGCGATCCCGTCATGTCCACGTGCGCCCACGGGTTGATCGGCTCGGTGTCGGGGCTGGTCTCGACGAACGACAGGTTCAGGTGCCGCGGCAGGATCGTGTCGCCGTCGGCGAGGATCACGGCGCGCTCGATGCAGTTCTGGAGCTCGCGGACGTTGCCCGGCCAGCGGTACGTCTGCAGCTGTTCGAGCGCCGCGGGGGACAGCGTCAGTAACTTCTTCTTCAGGTCGCGGCAGAAGCGATCGACGAAGTAGCGCGCGAGCACGGGGATGTCGCCGCCCCGCTCGCGCAGCGGCGGGACGGTGATGGGGAACACGGACAGCCGGAAGAACAGGTCCTCGCGGAAGCGCCGGGCCGCCACCGCCGCACGCAGGCCTTTGTTGGTCGCGGCGACCAGCCGCACGTCGACGGTGACGAGCGCCGTGCCGCCGACCCGCTCGAAGCGGCGCTCCTCGAGCGCGCGCAGGATCTTCGCCTGCAGCGCGAGCGGCAGATCGCCGATCTCGTCGAGGAACAGCGTGCCGCGGTGCGCCATCTCGAACTTGCCGGGCTTGCGCGCGACCGCCCCCGTGAACGCCCCCTTCTCGTGGCCGAAGAGCTCCGTCTCGAGCAGCGTTTCCGGAATCGCGGCGCAGTTGATCGCGACAAACGGCGCGTCGGCGCGCGGGCTGAGCGCGTGCAGGGACCGCGCAAACAGCTCCTTGCCCGTGCCGCTCTCCCCTTCGAGGAGCACGGTGGTATCGGTCGCCGCCGCCCGCTGCAGCGACGCGAACACCTTGCGCAGGGAGGGATCTTCGCCGACGAGCTGCGGCGCGCCGCGGCGGACCGCCAGCTCCTCTTTCATCAAGAGGTTCTCGGTCACGAGGCGGCGCTGCTCGAGCGCGCGGCCGACGAGCAGCAGGAGGTGGTCCGGATCGACCGGCTTGGCGAGGAAGTCGAGCGCCCCTTCCTTCATCGCCGTCACCGCGTCCTCGATGCTGCCGTACGCCGTCATGACGATGACCGGCACGTCGGCGTCGATTTCCTTCGAAGCGCGGAGGACGCCGAACCCGTCCCCCTCAGGGAGGCGGAGGTCGGAGAGGACCAGGGCGGGCTGCGCCTGCTGCAGGAGCCTCACCGCCTCGGGCTGATCGCGCGCCTCGAGCACGGCATGGCCCTGCCGCTCGAGGGCATGCCTCAGCATCGTTCGCAGCGAGTCTTTGTCTTCGACGAGGAGAATCTGGGCTGGAGCAGGCACGCGCGGGCGCGGGTGGGACGTCAGCGGATCCAGCCTGGAGGGACGCCGGCCTTCCGCGCCTCTTCCTCGATGTCGACGATCGCCTGCTTACCTCGCGCGATCTCGGCCTTGACGCGATCGAATTCGGCGGTTGCCTTCTGACGATCTTCACCGATTTTCACCCGCAGCATTGGATCGTTTTGACCCATGAAGTCCCTGGTGAGCGCGGCGACGCGGGAGTACAGCGCTTCGGCGAAGACCTCGTTGCGGCGGAGCTCTTCGCGCGCGTCCGTCATCCGCTTTTTCCACGCGGCCTCGCCCTTGGCCGTCGACTCCAGCTGGCCGCCTGCGGGCACGGGCGCGTCAGGGACGGGCGTCGTACTGGGCGTGGGCGCCGGCACCGCGGATCCCGGCGTGGGCGCGCCAGGCCCGGCTTGCTTCAGATCCTTGTCGGAGTAGACCTTCGACTTGCCGCTCCTCAGCGCTTTCCGGCGCTCTGCTTCCAGGCGGGCGATTTCGCCCAGGGAGAGGGGCTCGGGAACCACCAGGGTGGGCAGCGGGGCGGAGTCCTGCACGGGGCCCGCAGACGCCGCGACCGACGGCACTGCCAGCAGGCCCGGAACGACGAGACAAACCGCCAGCCGAGCGGAAATCCACTGATTCATGCTTGATCAAGTGTAGCAGGGACCGGGGGACTCCGGCTACGATTCCTCCAGTTGAGTCGGTTGCCGTCAGGCGCCTCGGAGCCGCTCGATTCGGGCGCGTACCCTATCGGCCTCCGGGCCCGCAGGCATCAGCCGCAGGCATTCTTCGTAGGCTGCGATCGCCTCGGCAGCCTTCCCCTGACGGTCCAGCGAAATGGCCAGTCCCAGCTTCGGCGAGAGGGCGGCCGCGTTGAGCGCGCGGGCCGCCGCGTATTCCTCCGCCGCTGCGGGGTAGTCGCCGAGCCGCTGCAGCGCCAAGGCGAGGTCGTAGCTCGTGGCCGCGTCGCCGGGCATCAGCAGGCGCGCCGTGCGGAAGGCGGCGACCGCTTCCGAGAACTGCTCCGAGAGCGCGAACGCGTAACCGGTGCTGAACGCGTACGACCAGTTGTCCGCCTTCAAAGCGAGTGCCTGCTTCAGCGGTGCAACGGCCTCGCGCGGCCGGCCGAGGCGCAGGAGCAGGCGGCCGATGTTGTAGAGGATCGCCGCATCCTGAGGACTGCGTTCGAGGGCGGCTTGAAACGTTGCGAGCGCCGCGGCATCGTCGGCGCTCTCCGGGACGGGGGTCAACCCCGATGCGATCTCGAACGGCGGGGGCTGCGGCGCCTCTGCCGGGTCCTTCACACCGATCGGACCCCGCGCGGCGGCGGGAGCGGCCGCGCCGGCCGGTGCCGGCTGCCGTGTCGCCTCCGGCGTCGCCTCGCGGCTTCGCCAGATAACGACCGCCACCGCGACGACCACAACGGCGAGCACACCGCCGGCGATCTTCAGGGTGCGGGCGGAGAGGTTGGGGTCCGCCGCCGCCGGGGCGCTCGTCAGCACGGCCCGGCATCTCGGGCAGCGCGCGCGCGCGGCACTCACCTTCGCTCCGCAGGCCGCGCACACGATCGCGCCCTTCGTCATCGCACCTCCCGCCAGCAGATCATTCGCACCTCTGTTCGCTCGAAGCTCTCGTCGTCTTCCGGATCGGACTCACCGTCCTCCGCGTCGCGCGCCAGCGTCGCGTCGATGCGCCGGCGCACTCCGCGCAGCCCGAATGCCTCGGCGCGGACGAGCAGCGCGCCGTTCGAATCGCGCAACGGATCCCCGTCCCCGTCATCCACATCATCCGCGATCCAGAGGACGACGTAGGCCGGGGACCGGATGAGGCCGGCGGGCAGCAGCCGCTCGATGGGCGCGTGGGCGAAGAGGCGCCAGATCGGACGGTCCGCGCCGGCCGGATAACCGGCATTGCTGTCGGCCTGCCGCTCGAGCGTCAGCCGCCTGAGATCGAGGATCGTACCATCAGCCAGGCGCGGTGCGCTCGCGCCATCGCGAAAATCCGGCGCCGCGTTCCCGGCGGCCGCCCCGGGCACGGACTGCCAGTCGGAGAGCGTCCGCAGGTCGCCGATCGCCCGCTCGATGCCGCCGTCCGCGGCGTACAGCGCCTCGACCGCGTCGCGATGGTTCCCGCTGATGAGCGTCTCCGTCGTGACGAGCACCACGAGCGCCCCGCCGAGCAGCCCGAGGAGCGCCGTGATCATCAGCGCACAGATTAGCGGCACCTGGGAATCCCCAATCGCTTATCCCTGATCGCTGATCCCGGATCCCGGATCCGCATCCCGACAGAATCACCGCCCTGTCATGTTGCGCGGGGCGACCTCGAAGGTGACCTCGAGGTCCGGTACGTATTTGCTCCCTCCGAGGGAACTGCCGGGCGTCGAGAACGCGGGACCTGAGCCTCGGAGCTCCGCGGCCTCGGTCTCCAGACGTATGGTGACACCGATCCGGCGCACGCGCAGCAGGTCGGCGTCGAAGCGATGCGGCGCCACGCCGCAGGCCGGTCCGTCGGTCAGCCGCGCCGGCGCCACGAGGGCCGGGCCCGATCCTCCCAGCTCGTCCAGCAGCGGAACCGGAGGATCTCCGGGCGCGTACGCACAACTTCGCGGTACCGGGCGGCGGCGGGCGAACACCGCGAGCCGCCGGATCGACATAGTACCTGAAACGCAGATCGACGACGTGATCGACGAGCGGCATGTCGCTCCGATCGCCGTCGTACACCATGAGCCGCCTGCCCGGACGATCGAGGTAGTAGACACGATGCACGATGCCGACGACGCGGCTGCCGGCAGAGTACGCGTGCGACAAGGGCGCGGATGGCGACACGCTTCCGCCGCCCGCGTCGCCGACCGTGAACGCGTCGTGCGCTTCCCTCGAGAAGACGAGCGCCCGATCGCCGCGCGCGAAGCCGCACGATCCGCCGGCGGGACACCCGGGCGCGTTCACGTCGATCGCCAGCGGCGACTCGGGACCTGCCATCCCGGCGCGCAATGCCGTCTGCGATCGCGTGTCGGGCACGTACGTGATGCTGATCCGGTCGGCGTGGTACAGACAGCTCCGGATCCGCGCCGGACCCGATGCGCGCCGGAAGGATCGGCGCAAAGAAATCGATTAGTGGCGTCGACGGCCCTGCCCCGGCGGCCAGCAGATCGTGGCGGAGCGCGTCGGTCGCGACGCGCAGCCGCTGCTGCAGGTCCGCGACGTCGGACTGGACCGTGACCGCCCCGTGCGCCGCGATGGCGAACTGCACGAGCACGCCGACGAGCGCGCCGACGATGGCGGCCGAGATCAGCATCTCGACGAGGACGTAGCCTGCCTGCGGCCTGCGGTTTCTGAGAGACCGGAGGTGACGGAGGTAGCGGAGGCGGACCAAGTTCCACCAACAGTTGACACGGAGGAACGGAGAAACGGAGAAACGGAAACAATTTGGTTTCATGGCCTTCGGGTCAGGACGCTCACGAGGCGTGATTGGTGGGTGGCCTGCGCAGCGGTCGTCGTGACGATCACCTGCAGCACCAGGATGTCGTCCGGGTGGCTCGGAAGCGGCTGCACCGCCCAGCGGCGGATGTAGACGGCCTCTGGAGGAGGCGCGGCGCCGTGGCCGACCCAGGCGCCCGCGCCGTCGAGGTAATCGGCGTAGAGCGCGACGTTCGAATCCAGCGTACCGGCGGGCGATGGCGACAGCCCCGGTCCGTCAGCCGTCGCCGGGTCGGTGCTGAGATCGGTGGAGACGTCAGACACAGGGACGCTGGCGCCAGCCGGGCCGATTCGCGCCCGGGTCCACGTCAGCGACCGCAGCTGCTCCATCTTCTGCGCCGCCAGCACCGCGGCGAACGTTCGCGTGCGCGCCGCACGGCTGGCTCGCGCCGCGGCGGCCGAAACCTGCGAGACGCCGACCGCGACGGCGATGAGCAGACCCGCCGCAATCATCACTTCCATCAGAGCGAACCCGTTGGATCCACTCAGACGATCCGCACGCTCGTGCATGCAGAACGCGCATTGCAACGCGCGGTCCACTCGTCGTGCGCGTGATTCTCTCAGGAAAATCGCGGAAGCTGTCGCCGTCAACGAGGAGTGGTTGCAGAAACAGCACCGCGGATTGAGCTGCAACGAGGCAGAAAACGCGTACCGGAACACGGATCAAACGGATTGCACGGATGACACGGATCCTACGGATGCACCCACGAATCGGCGTAAACCGCGCGTCTCGAGAGCGGTGGTGTACGAATCAAAACAGGAGAGCAGGAGAACAGGAGGCTACCAGGTAGCTTGACGCATTACGTCGGGCTGGTGTCGCGCCGGCCGACCACTGCCCCGGCCGGCGCTACGGTCGAGGAACGTACCCGAATCACAAACGCAGGGGTCGGACGAGTCTGCGCTTGTGATTCGGGACGTTCCCGACCGAGCCGCGCAAGCGCGGCGACACCAGCATGAAGCGTGACTCGATCCGTGTAATCCGTGTAATCCGTGTAAATCCGTGGCCCGTGTAAATCCGTGGCCCGTGTCTATCCGTGTTTATCCGTGGCCGCCCGCAGCGGCAGCGTGACCGACAGCCGCGCGCCGCCACGATCGCCGGCCGAGGCCGTGACCCGGCCGTTGTGCGTGACGACGATCTTCTGCACCAGCGCCAGGCCGAGGCCGGTGCCCTGCGCCTTCGTGGTGACGAAGGGGCGGAACATGCGATCGGCGACGCCGGCGTCGATGCCGGGGCCGTTGTCGGTGACGGTGACGCGCAGCACGTCCTGCGACCGATCGACAGTCCCTTCAATCACGATCTGCGGAGCGCCGGTGGCCGGCGTGCACGCCTCGAGGGCGTTGCGGCACAGGTTGCTGAACGCCTGGCGCAGCAGCACCTCGTCGCCGTCGACGTGGCCGTACTCGCCGCGGACCGTGACGGCCCCGCCGCGGCTGCGCACCTCGCCGCGGATTTCCTCCGCCGCGCGCTCCGCGATCGCCCGCATGTCCACCGGCGCGACGACCAGCTCGGTCGGGCGCGCGAAGTTCAGGAAGTTCGTGACGACCTGCCCCATGGCGTCGGTCTCGTCGCGGATGCCCTGCACGAACGGGCGGAACTCCGGCGGCACCCGCTCGAGGTCGAGCAGCCGGGCGTACCCGTGGATCGTGGCCAGCCCGTTGCGGAACTCGTGCGCGATCCCGGCGGTCAGCTCCCCGAGCCGCGCCAGGCTGTCCTTCAGGCGCAGCTGCTCTTCCAGATCCATGACCTCGCTCAGATCCGTGAACAGGCAGATCGCGCCGCGGAGCCCGCTGATTTCGTCGCGGATCGGCGAGACGCTGACGCCGAGGTGCGTGGCGCCGCCCGACTGCGGCATCTGCAGCGCCCGGCGGACGATCGGCCGGGCGGACCCGAGGCACTCCTCGATGACGTCGGCCAGCGGCGCGGCGTCGGCCAGTACCTCGCGGAAGGGGCCGCTCCATTCCGCCTCCGGCAGCCCGAGCAGCTTCCGCCCGGTCGGGTTCATGGTGCGGACGAGCCCGTCCTCGTTCACCACGAGGAGCCCCGAGGTGAGGTTGGCCACGATCTCGCTGCTCAGGCGCTCCGACGCCTCGGCCCGCGCCTTCATCGCCCGCTCCTTCGAGCGCAGCGTCGTCAGCGCGTCCTCCATGGCGGCGGCCATGAAAGCGGTCTCGGTCCCCTCCGAACGGGCGTCGCGCGTGCTGGCCTTCGCGGCGGCGAAGAGCTTCAGGATGGCAAACGCCAGCACGGCCGCGAGCACCGCGACGATGACCGTGAGGCTGAGGAAGAGAAAGCCGGAGTTGGACATGACGCTCGCCCGCGCAGGATACAGGAGAAAGGAGGAAAGGAAGTAGAGATCAGGAGACGAGGGAGGTCAGGAGGACGTCAGGAGGAGGTCGGAGGAGATCAAGAGGAGGTCAGGAGGAAGGAGACAGAGCCCCGCGCGCTCGCCTCCTGATCTCCTGATCTCCTCCTGATCTCCTGTAACTCCTATGTCTACTGGGTCGGCCGCAAGAGCTGACGGAACGTAAGAGTGTTGACGTCGCGGAACATCGGCGTCCCGGGCGGCAGCAGCGACGGCGTCAGGAAGTCGCTGTCGAACGCCATCTCACGGGGGCCGCGATTGTAGGCGTCTTTCTGACAGCACTTGAACGTCCCGATCGCCTGACGGCTGATGAAGAAGCTGACGAGCGACCCGCGGTATCGCAGCGTCGCCGGAGTGATGTCCCAGTCTTCCAGCTGGCGGAGGAAGTTGTGCGCTCCGCCGTCGGACCCGAAGCTCGAGTCCGCGTAGCTGGGCTTCGGGAACGCCAGGCCCTTGCCGGAGACGACGGCGACCCGATACCCGGTCGTCGCCGCGATCGCGTTTCGGCGATTCGTTCGGGAAGTTGAACGACTGAATGTCGTTCCAGGCGTTCGAGAGCAGGGTGACCGAGTCGGCGATGATGGCCGTGGCCGCATGCGCGCCGGTGTTGACGCTGGCGGCGGTGGCGTTGAAGTTCCCCTGCACGTAGACCGGGTTCTCCGACGCCACGGTCATGCCGGGCGTGATGATGTTGCCCTGTGCGCCGTTGACGATCTTCAGCGCGCGGCGGTAGTGGACGACCCGGTTTGCCCGTGGCGATCAGGGCCTTGACCACGATTGTCACCGCTGTTGGCCGTGTTGATAACCGTGATGGGCCGTGAGGTCCCGTCAAACGGCGCAATGCCAAGTGGGGCTTGCGGGAGGCTGCCGTAGATGTCCAGACGGCCGTTCGCGTTGAGGTCTTCCCCTCCGTCGAGCACGTTGTTGGGGGGCAGGCCGGACGGGATGACCGGATTGATGATGTCCTCCCAGCCGTACTCGCCCGTCTCGCAGGGAACCGCGAGCGGCGCCGGGCAGTCGGCGGCGACATTGCTCTTGTTGTTGCGGCGATCGGAGAAGTAGACGATGTAGCCGTTCTCGTTGCGGGTGAGCGTGCCGGTCGTGCCGATCTGACCCAGTATCCAGCGCCGGAGGTTGTTCACGTCCAGCTCGACGTAGTTCATGATGCCGCCGAGCAACGATATCGGTCCCCGTGACCCCGTCCCGCACGTTGGCTTCGCGCGTATCGTACAGCGCGTTCGGCCAGTAGTCGGTGCTCCGGATGCTGGCGTTGCCGGAAGCGCCATTCTCGAAGCCACAGGCCTTGTTCAGATCGACGGCGGCGGTGCCGGTGGTCGATTGGAAGGGAACGTCCCGCGGCCGCTGGAGCCGGATGACCGCGTTCGGATTGACGTCCGAAGCAGGCGGTGCTCGGAGTGTTCCAACGGCTCGCGAGTGCGCCGGTGTTGATGGCGAGGTTCCGGCCGGCGATGCCCATCGCGAGGATCTCCTGCGTCACGTCGTACCACAACCCGTTGATGCGCTGCTGCTCGATCTTGATGAAGCCGCCGATGAGCGGCTGACCCAGGCCCGATTCTTGTATACATCGATGGGGAGCGTGTTCTCGGGGACGACCATGGCAATCGGCGGCGCCGCAGCGAGCGGCGGACGCCTGTTGAGGGGCTCTCCTGCCGCGTACCCGGCGCTGTACACATTGGTCAGTGATGCCGAGATCCACCGGCGGGGCCGCCGCCGCGCTGTGCGGCAGCGTCGTCAGCGTCCGCCGGCGTGTCGGACAACAGGATGCGCAGCGCCGCCAGGGTGTAGTAGCGCTGACCGTAGGTCAGCGCCGCGGTCACGTTCTCGTTGGGCCGGGGGCGCCGGACGAGGTCAATCGGCTTCGCTCCGTAGGCGACGAGCGGCAGCTCGAGCTTCTTCGTGCCGGTCCGGCCGTTCCGGATGTTGCTGCCGTACGTGCCGACCGAGACCAGCGTCCACTTCGGCTCGTTCACGGCCGACCCGATGGTGCCGACCAGGCTGCCTTCGTCGCGCGCCAGCGCGCGAAACGAGCTGGCCGGCGGGGTGGGGTTCGTGCTGATCGTCAAGGGGACCCGCACGGTGCCGTCGTAGCCCGACGTCGTGAGCAGCCCGTTGGGCAGGTGCGTGCGGACGATCTCCCCGAGCGCGGTGACGCGGTCGAACAGCGTCAGCGTCTCGCCGTCGCCCGTTCGCGAGGTACAGGTTCGCGTTGGTGTGCACGCGGCCGCCGAACGCGAACGACTCTCCGGCGTGGAACGCGAGGTCGGTTTCCGAGAACATCCCGAACTGGAACACCGGGACGGCAATCGTCTGGAGGCTGCGGCGCATGCGCACTTCGGCGCCGCCGGTCGAGCGCGCCGTCGTCGTGATGTCGTACTGCGTGATGATGCCCTTGAAGCCCTGATACGGGCCGGACTTGATCTGCGTGCCGTTGACCGCATCGAGCGGCTTCGGGTTGCCGCTGGCGTCCGGCGTGAACGTCACGGTGTAGCCCGACCCGCCGTTCGGCGCCACGTACTGAAGCCGGACACGGTCGGCTGGGCCGCCGCCAGCGCGTTGACCTGCGCGGCGCTCGGCGAGAAGTCCACCGTGAAGAGCGTGGACAGGTCCGACGTCAGCTTCTCGAGGCCGGCGTGGGAGGCCGCGTAGGCCTGCGTCTGATCGCGATCGAGACCGCTGGCGCGGTTGTCGGAGACGATCGCGGCCACGAACCCGACCATCAGCACCGAGATCAGCATCATCACCATCATCACGGTGATCGAGGGCCATGCCGTCCTGACCGCCGACGCGCGACGTCCGACCGATAAAGGCATTATTAAGGCGCATGATGTCTCTCAACCTCACTGGTATCTATCCACGAACGCCAGGCTCCGCAGGCTGACCTGCGTCTGGAGCCGGTTGCGAAGGAACTGGCGCGTTCCTTTCGTCGGCGACGCGCGATCGCCCCGACAGCACGATGTTGACCTTCCGGATGTTGTTCCGCGAGCACGGATTCGGCGCGCAGCGGCCGGTGCCGTTCTGATCCGCGACCGTCATCCTGACGCCGGCCGGGTTGGTCACGCCGTCGGCGAGGTCGTAGGTAATCTGCAGGTTCTCGATGTCGAAGGCGACCGTCGTCCCGAGGTTGTTGTTGAAGACGATGGGATCGCCGCCGTTGAGCCGGCGGACGAGCCGCGGGCGCCCCGGCGTGGTCGTATTGTCGATGTAGTACGTGATCATCCGGACGCGCGTCGCGTTGCTCTCGACGTTCGGCGGGACGATCGGCGCCGCATCGGACGGGGCGCTCGTGCGGTACTCGAACAGCGATCCGTCCGCCGCGGCGCTCCCCTGATTCAGCCGCAGCGAATCGTTGGCGTCGAAGAACACGGTCTGCCCGGTGACCCGCGTGACCTGCACCAGCGCGCTGACGCTGGCTTTGGTCAGCATGATGAGGTCGCCGGGGCGGATGTCGTCCGGCCCGTTGTTCGAGATGTTGGTGCCGCCGCCCGTCTGCCCTGCCGGCGGCGGGACGTTGCTGACCACCATGCTGCCCGCGCCGCTGGCGGCGGCGGTCAGCGTGGTGATGTCCATGCCTTCGAACGCGCTGTCGGCCTGCAGCGTCGTGATGATGTCGGTCGCCGTACCCGGGATGACCTGGGGTCCGAGCCCCGGGCCCGGGACGACCGCGGAGAACGAGGTCGCCGCCAGCCCGGCCGCCCCCGGAAGCGTCAGGTTCGTGCCGGGAGGCCCCGGCAGCCGGACGCCCGAGCGCCCCGACGCCGTTGGGAATCATGATCACGCGGCCGGCGGGCAATCCCTGCCCGACCTGCAGCATGTCGCGCACGATCAGATCCATCGACGTCCGGAGGCCGTTGTTCATGTTCACCAGGAGCATCGCGCCGTCCGTCGCCTTGATCGCGTCGTTCATCGCCGCCATGGTCGCGCCGAGGATCACCGTCGTGATCGCCATGCTGACGAGGAGCTCGACGAGCGTGTAGCCGCGCTCGTGCCCGCCGGTCTTCGATGTCCGGGGGACAGGGGCCCCGGAGTAATCATGACGCTCAGGTTCAACATGGCAATACTCATGAAATCGAGGACACGAAAGTGGTCAGCGTGTACGTCCGCGACGTGCTTCCGACCTTGTAGGTGATGATCACCCGGACCTGCCTGAGCATCGGGTTCGGCACCGGCAGCTCGGTGATGACGATCTCCCGCGTGAACGTGGTCATCGGCATCTCGATGTCGTCCGCCGTCCCGACCTTGTTGTCGGGGCCGGTCCCGAGCATCGTTTCCAGTCCGGTCAGGCCCGGCAGGTCGTCGGCCGTGTTGACGAGGCCGTCCACGCCGGGCTTGCGGAGGCCCGTCGGGCCGTTGACGAACACGCCGCCGTTCGAGACGTTCTTGATCTGCGCAAAGGTGATGACGCGCGTGTCGCGCGCCGTGTGCACGCTCTCGACCGCCTCGCGCGCCTTCTCGCGTGCGATCAGGTTCGAGGACGAGCCCGCCAGGTTGCGAAGGCCCATCGCGAAGACCCCGGCGAGGCTGAGCAGCCCCGTCGCGAGGATGGCCATGGCAATCACCACCTCGATCAGCGAGAATCCCGCCTCGCCGTTCCCCCGCCGTTCGATCATCATGTCGTGCCTTTCTACTCGACCCATTTGGAACCGTCCCATCGCCACACCCGCATCATCCCGGTCGTGCCGAACACGGTGATGGCGCGGGCGCTGTTCCGATCGTTTGGAATCGCCAGAAACAGGGTCCCGTTCATGACATCCCCGTTGGCGTCCACCAGCGTGCCTTCGCTCGTGAACATCCGCGTCGCCGAGGCCCCGAATGAGACCGGCCCCGGATTCCCGAACGCGTCCGGCGTGTCCGTCACGATGGGCCGCAGGAACTGCACGCGGTTCTCGAACTGCACCGTCCGGAGCACCGTCGTCCCGGCCGGGATGTTCTGGCGCGCCGTCTGAATCACGTCGGCGCCGAGAAATCGAATCTCGACGTTGCGCCGCTGGCTGATCGCGGTCTCGCGCGCCGTGCGCATGGTTTCGACCGCCACCGTGATTCCGGAGTCGGAGCGTGCGGCGCGAAGGAACGACGGAAACACCGCGATCGCCATGGCACTCAGGGTGCCCGCGACCGCGACGACCATCAGGATTTCGAGGAGGGTGAACCCTCGCTCGTCGGTGACCGCAGAGTTTTTGGTTTTCATAACAGCGTTCGGGCAGCAACGAAGCAAGGGGTATACCATAGGCATATAACGCCTTTTATTACAACGAGTTAGGGAGACAAAATCGACCAAATTTCGTTGCCGGGGTGTGAAGGCGGTTTTATCAAAATGGTACGCACCCTAACGGATTTGCAAGAAAACCCGCCTAAAGACCTGCTTCCGACTCGACCGTTTTGCTCAGTAGAACGCGAGGTACCAGTCGAGAATCGCACCGCCGGCAAGGGAGGCGACCAGGGCGCCAAGGGCCAGAAATGTGCCGTAGGGCAGCGCGTATTTCATGCCGCCCCGCCTGGCCATGATGACGAGGAGCCCGATGAGCGACCCCGCGAGCGACGAAAGCACGAGGGTCAACAGCATGAGTTTCCAGCCCAGGAATGCCCCCACCATGGCCAGCATCTTGACGTCCCCGCCGCCCATGCCTTCCTGACCGGAGTATCGGTAGTACGCCTCTCCGACTAGCCACAGCACCCCCCCGCCCGCCACCGTGCCGATGAGGGCGTCCAGCAGCCCCGGGGGAAGCACGGTGCTCGAGATGAGCCCCAGAAGGATGCCCGGGAGGGTAATCACGTCGGGAAGCAGGTGGTGCTCCATATCGATGGCGAACAGCACCACCATCGCGCAGGCAAACACGAGCCGCGGCACCAGGAGGGGGGTCCATCCGAACACGACTCCGTGCAGCACGAACAGGGCCATCGTCGCGACCTCGATGGCAGGGTAGCGGATCGATATCGGGACGCGGCACTTCCGGCACCGGCCGCCGAGGACGGCGTAGCTCGCCACCGGGATGTTGTCGAACCAGCGCAGGGCGTAGCCGCACGCCGGGCAGCGCGAGCCGGGGTGCGAGAGCGATTGACGGAGCGGGATGCGGTGGACGCAGACGTTGAGGAAGCTGCCGACCGCGAGGCCCAGGACGACGAGGATGACGAGCTGCGGCGGCTCGAGGTTCACTGCGGCGGCCCTGTGGCGGGCATCGGGTGGAGCGGCGACTGCGTCGAGACGGTCACGCGTCCGGTGACCGGATCGAGGTCGTAGGGCGTCCCCGTCGGGTCCACGGGCACGCCCCGTTTCCCGGCGAGCGCCGACCACGAGTAGGACTCGCCTGCCGCCAGAGGATGGCGGTTGACCTCGGCTTCGAGCCGATCGATCTGGTCGAGGGCGAGCAGCTGTACCAGCGCACGCTCCGCGCTCCGCCGCAGCCACGCCTCCTCGGACTTCAGCATCTGCTGCCACATGAACCGGGCCGCGGCGCGGTCCTGCCCGCGCGTCAGCATCGACGCCGCCAGCGGGGTGAGCCAGTTGGGCGCGTTCGGCTGCTCGGCGGCGCGCCGGAACCACGTGGCCGCGGACTGAAAATCGTGCATGCGCCAGTAGTACACGAACCCGATGTCGTGGTAGTACTGCCACTTCTGCGGCATCGCGACGAGCGCCTTGCGCAGGAGCGCCACGGACTGGTCGGGGCGTCCGGGCCCGCCGGGATACCCCTCGCTCAGGAAGATCGCGCCGAACCGGTACGCGATGTTGAAGTACGGATCCAGGGTCGTGGTGAGGTCGAGCAGCGGATAGAGCAGCTGGTACTTCGCCCCGGCAACCGGGCCGGTCAGACGATCGCCGCCGTAGTGCTGGAGCGCGCGGATCCAGTAGACGTCGGCGGCCAGCGCGTCGAAGCCCAGCACGATCCGCTTGAGCGCCGCGCCGGATCGGACGTAGAGGATCCGCTCTTGTTCCCGCGCCTCGCGCGGATACCAGCGATCGCGCAGGATCTGCAGCGAGATCGCTCCGCCCAGCGCCACGACGGCCGCCAGCCCGCACGACCACGTCGCGGCCGCGCACCCTCATTTGAAGTCCCGGCGCGAAAAGATGAAGGTCGCGACGAGCAGGAGCGCCGCGATGTAGGCCAGGCCGTACGCGACCGTGGCCGCCATGTATCCGGCCGTCACCGGCAGGCCGTGCACGACCTCGGTCTTCACGTCGAACGCGGACAGATCGGGGATCACGTGGTAGACGCCGCGCGCGAGCCACACCGCGGGCTTGGAGTCGACGATGCGATCGAAGTTCTTCAGGTCCGCGTTGAAGTGCCCCGCAACGTAGAAGCCGAAGGTCAGCGCCGCGGAGAGGATCGGGGTCGAGAAGGTCGAGAAGAACAGCGCCAGCGCCGTGACCAGCATCAGCTCGATGAAGATCAGCAGGAGCGCCTTGAGGAGGGCCGGGTCGGTCCCCGGGGCGTCCCAGGTCGAGCGGATCGACGCCCCCGTGGTCCACGACATGTAGGCCAGCAGCGCGTAGAGAGCCACCGCCATCACCGTCACGTTGACCGCGAGGGTCAGCACCAGCCCGGCGTACTTGCCGGCGATGAACTGCGGACGGCTCACGGGCTTCGAGAGCAGCGCGTAGATGCTGCGGCGCTCCACCTCCTTCGAGACCAGCCCGATCCCGATGAAGATGGCGATGAACAGGCCGAAGATCGACGTGGCGGCCAGCCCGAGATCCTTGATGATCTTCACGTCCTGCCCCGCCGTCAGCTGTCCCAGCAGGTACGACGAGGAGATCAGCAGCACCGCGAAGAGGACCAGGTTGTACAGCACGCGGTCGCGCACGGATTCGCGAAAGACGTTGACGGCGACGGTCCGGATGGCGCGCATGCTAACCCTCGCCGCCTTTCGGCGCCGCGCGCGCCGGCGCCCACGTCCTTGACGTGCTGCAGGAAGTAGTCCTCCAGCGTGTCGCGCATGGGGTTCAGCGAGATCAGCCGCGCGCCGGCGGCCGTGAGCTCCGACAGGATCCGATCCGGCGACTGGTCGAGCGACAGATCGAGCGCGTAGCGTCCCGGGGAGATCTCCGTCGCAAGCCGCACCGACGGCCTGACCCGTGCGAGGACCTCGGGGGTGAGGTCCGACACGACGAGCTCCCATCCGCGCACCTGGAAGGCCAGGATGTCGGACAGCAGGCCCGTGGCCGCCAGCCGGCCGCCGGCCACCACCGCGACCCGCCGGCACATCGCTTCGGCGTCGGCGAGGATGTGGGAGCTGAAGAACACCGTCCGTCCTTGATCGCGCAGCTCGAGAATCAGCGCGCGGACGTCGCGCCGGCCGAGCGGATCGAGCCCCGACATCGGCTCGTCGAGAAAGACGACGTCCGGATCGTTGAGGAGCGCCTGCGCGATGCCGACGCGCTGGATCATGCCCTTGGAGAACTTCCGAAGCTGAAGGCGGCGTTCGGCGCCAATCCCGACGCGGTCGAGCAGGGCGCCGACGCGCTTGACGCGGTCCGCGCCGTGATAACCGAACAGCTGTCCGAAGTAGTTGAGGAGCTCTTCCGCGGTGAGGTAGTCGTAGAAGTAAGGGTTCTCGGGAAGGTAGCCGATCCGCTGCCGCGCCGCGACGTCGCCGACCGGCCGCCCGAGAATCTCGGCGCGCCCGGACGTCGGATAGATGAGCTGCATGAGCAGCTTCAGCGTGGTGGTCTTGCCCGCCCCGTTCGGGCCGAGAAAGCCGAACACCTCGCCCTGCTCGATGTCGAGCGTCAGACGGTCGAGCGCGCGGTACGGGCGCGGGCGCCAGAAACCGATCCGGTAGTCCTTGGTGAGCTGCTCGATTCTGATAGCGGGAGGCATAGGCGGGAAACCGTCACGTCCGTTACTTCGCGCGCTTCAACTCCAGGTCGATGAGCGCGTCCATGTAGTTGGCCGGGATGATTCCCGCCAGCATCTTGCGGCCGTTGATGAAGAACGTCGGCGTCGTGGCTCACGCCGAGCTGGCCACCCAGGGTGGCGTCGGCCTTCACTTCCTCGAGCGCGCGGGCGTAGCCTCCAGTTGAAGTCCGCGACCCGCCGATGGACTTGGCCGCCTCCCGCACGGACGCCGGCGTCAGCGACGTCTGGTTCGCGTAGAGCCAGTCGGTCATCGGCTCGGCCTTGCCGTTGGCGCGCGCCATGACGACCGCGGCCGCCGCTTCACAGGCCGCATAGTGGTTGCCGGCGAGCGCGTTCGTGTTGCACTCCCCTTCGAGCGGGAAGTGCTTGAACAGGAAGCGGACCTGGTTGTTCCCGGCGTATTTCGCCACGACGCCGCGGTAGGTCTCGTGCCCCTGCCGGCAATGCGGGCACTGGAAGTCGCTGAAGCCGACGATCGTGACCTTGGCGCCGTCGGAAGGAACCAGGGGGTTGCCGGCCGGCTGGACGAGCCACCATTGCTCGAGATCGGCGCGCTGCTGGGCGGTCAGCGGCTCGATGGGCGCCGGGGCAGACGACGCGGCACGGGGCGCCTCCCGCGGGAAATACGCGATGACCGTCCCGGCGCCGGCGACGAACAGGAGCGCGAGCACGAGCGCGATCGGGCTGGACGAGAGCGCGCGCAGATCCCGCGGCGCGCGCCGCGGCAGCGTCGTCATGGGGAACGTCGTGGCGCCGCCGGACACGATGAACACGCCAATCACCGCGACATATGTGATCGCGCACAGCAGGCAGAACGTCTTCAGCTGAAAGTACGACGCCCAGCCGAGATACAGGACGAAGGCCAGGCCCACCGTGGACAGCGCGAAGATGTAGGCGGGGATCGACTCCCGGGCGGTGGAGGACTCGGCGCCCGCCGACGCCGGCCAGCAGCAGGATCAGGACGAAGAAGAGCACCCCGGCCAGCGCCACCGGCACGCCCCAGGAAGCTGCCGTAGGCGCTCAGGTAGGCCTGCGTGCAGCTCACGGTCGAGTTGACGTCGCAGAAGCTGGAGTAGCCCGGGTCGGTCATCAGCTTGTAGTGGACGTAGCTCGACGTGGAGGACGCAGCGAGCCCGAGCGCGGCGAAGGCCAACAGCAGTTTGCGGCTCAGTGGGGTCATGCGGGACTCTCAGTTGTAACGCGCGCCGGGCGGATGGGTCAAGGGGTCGTCCCAAGCCGATTCGGAGTTCTCTGAACAGCGAGATCAGGAGATCAGGAGTTTTTTGGGTTTCCAAGAATGAAGCTCTCCTGAACTCCTGACCTGCTGTTGCTCTTGGTTTGGCTACTTCGTTTCCCTGCCGTGGCCGGGCGCGCCGGTTTCGGGCATGTTGGCGGTGAAGGTCGCCGCGTCCTCATAGATGACCCGATCGGTGTTCGTGCCGAAGAAGCGGATGCCCGACTGGCCCGGGCGCTCGGGATCCGCGGTTACCTGGTAGGTCACCACGGGGTTCAGCCCGGTGCAGGTGAGCCCCGTGTCGGTGACGACGGTCCCGCCCATGACGTAGCGGTAGCCGCCCTTGAGAAGGGGGTCGGCGCCCAGGTCCGGGCTCAGGAACCCCTGGCCGGTCGTGGCCATCGGGGTGACGAGGCCCGCAAGGGTGGGCGCATAGCGCTGGTTGCCGCATGCCTGCGCGAAGGCGAACTGCGCCTGGTTGATCGCCTGCAGGGTCGCCACGGCCGAGGCCTCCCCGCCGCGAACGCGCGCGTTCCTGTAGAGCGCCATGGAGACCGCGCTCAGCACGCCGACGATCGCGAACACGATGAGCAGCTCGATGAGCGTGAAACCGCGGGCGTCTCGCACGTCCTCTACAGTAACAAAAAAAAAGGGATGCCCATGTGGGCATCCCCTTTCGGAGAACGTCGAAGCAGCTACTGAATCGGCGTCGTGCCCGCGGCGCCGCCCGCCGGGTCGAAGAAGATCGTGCCGGCCGCCGTCGTGTTGAAGCCGCGCGAACCGGTCGTCCCGACGGTCTGCGGGAACCGCGGTCGCAATGTAGTCGGTGATCGTGGGGTTGCCTGCCGCCTGGCAATCAACCGGCCCGGCAACGCCGTTCGGAACCATGTCCACGTCGTAGCCGCTCTTGATGACGCCCGTTGCGCCGTTGCTCGTCGCGCCGGCATTGGACGGATCCATGTCGGGCGAGATGAAGCCCTGCGTGCCGCCGGGGCATGCGGCGCCGAGGATCGTCAGGCTGGTCGCGTATCCGCCCTGTCCGGCTGCCGACGAGTAGCCCGCCTGCGCGGTGTTGATGGCGCGGACCGACCCGATGGCCGACGCTTCGTTACCGGACATGCGGGCGCGGAGCAATCCGGGAACCGCGATGGCCGCGATGATGCCGATGATCGCCACGACGATCAGCAGCTCGATAAGTGTGAAACCCTTCTGGTTGCGAACTTCATTGTGTCTCTCTCCTGATAAGAAATCGATGGCCGCTTGGAACTTGGTTCAGTCGGTCTGCGTGATACAGCGGCCGACGCAGGCTATTCAGCAACGGCGGTGCCACTGCGAACTGACTGGGCTGGAGGCGATACAAGCGCTTTGTTTTCAGTCGTTTGATGTCCGAAATACAGATCGGTTACGCGCACACGAGCTGACATTTTTTGACCGCGGACCAATTTCTGTCAACGCGCGGTGTCAGGAAGTGTCAAGCGCACACGAGCAAGGGCCGCGGCTCAGTTCCCAGCCGCGGTAGGGCCGCGCGCTCCTTCGCTCCGCGCGGTAGGGCCGCGGCTGCTGCGCTCCCGCGGTAGAGGCCGCGCTGGCTTCGCTGACGCGGTGCGCCTCGGCGCAGGGCGCCTCGGTAAGGCGCACTGCCCTGAGCCGAAGGGCCTGCCCTGAGCGGCTCGGTCACGCGAGTCGAAGGGCTCGCTCCGCTACGCGGTACGGGCATCATTGATATTGGACTTTCTGGCGGGCGCGACGGTTGGAGTAACGGGCATGCCGGCGACAGAACCGCTGGGCGCGGCTCGCTGGCAGGGGCCTGCCCTGAGCGAGCGACGGATCAGGCGAGTCGAAGGGCCTGCCCTGAGCGAGCGCACGGATCACGCGAGTCGAAGGGCCGCGGCTCAGTTCCCAGCCGCGGTAGGGCCGCGCGCTCCCTGCGCTCCGCGCGGTAGGGGGCGGCTGACTTCGCTCCCGCGGTAAAGGCCGCTGGTCAGTTCCCAGCCGCGGTAGAGGCCGCGCACTCTCTTCGCTCCGCGCGGATAAGAGCCGCGGCTGACTTCGCCGGCCGCGGTAGGGACCAACATTGACATTGGACTTTCTTGCGCACGAGGCAGCCCGAGAACACCTCGAGCCGCGACGGATTGTCTGCCGTCTGTCTGTAGGAATCGGCTAAGGACCCTTCGCCCGCGGTCGAATGGAGGCGGGCCGTCGACCTGCGAGCTGAGCTTCCCGCCGTTTCGACACCGATTCGACACCGACCGGCGTTGCCGTCGCGGTCGCCAGCCGGGACCGCGTGCCGCGCTTCAGGCAGTTTGATCCCGGATTGGGTATTCAAAGGGGCATTCTGTTGAAAAGGCTAATCAGCCAAAAGCGCGCCGACAACTGTTCCGGCCTTCGCCGCAGGCATTCAAGGGCGAGCCGAACAACTCCCGCCTACGTCGCTCGGTCCTCGCTCCTTGAGAGAAACTCTAACTGCTCGTCGATATCGTTCACTCCAAGAAACACGTCGCCAAAACCCTTTGCGGTGATCATCAAACCACCACCAGGGAATTTTTCAACGTACCAGTCCCTCGAGGGCTCACCTATGACGTCGGCTACAACAAACTTTACCTCTCCGGGTTCGCGATGGTAGAGAATACGGTCACCAGCCTTCACTTTCTTCTCCGGACTGGTAAGAAAAACTGTGATCATTTAGTTTGGCCTCCCCCTTTGCCGGCGCGATCGGGGGCGGCACACCGGGCGGTGGGTTCAACCGCCCGCCACAACCCTCCCCTGTTTATCGGGTATCGGATGCCAAAAGCATTGGCATACCGGAAAAGGACTCTGCATCAATTTCGTAAAGCTATACCAGTGCGGGAGGCGGAACCACCCCTGTGGGGGGGGACTTGATGGCGGACGTTTCAGTCCAATGGGTAATTGTCCCCCACGGGCGGAATGCAGGGTATTTACATCCCCCTTTTGCCCCATTATCTCCATCACATCCATGTCCGCACTGCAATGCCGCGATGGGGCCGCTGCCACCAGGGCTGCCAGGGCCGTCCCAACGGGGTAGAAGATACAAATTTTTATCCCTACGGGAACTTGCACGAAAAGACCGGCGGGGATCGGTGTATCGAGATGGGATTGTTGCGCCCGTATGCGAAGAAGTTCGGGCCATCTCGGCAGCGCATCTACGGGCCATTAGACGCGGCGAACCGTACCGCAGGGTCCTCACTGAGCCAGCGTGCTGTCTCTACGTCGAATGTGCGAAACCACGCCGCCGCCAGGAGACTGCCGGATGGCCCGTGTACCCTTACGGTGGTGACGTCGAGGGCCTGCAGGGTAATTGTGCGGCGGCCCCAGGGATCAAATGCATAGCGGGCGACGAGGGGCTCGCGGAGCCATCGGTCAACGCAGGTCACGCTTCCCCAGGTGGTCCGTGTGAAAGAAGTTGCGCGGAGCGCCACCTATACTGCCATGCACAAGAGATCGGGTCGTCACGGTTGCCCCGTTGGCCGCGCGCTCCTCGCAAACCTCGTCGTCGCACCATACCACCCGCGTGTCGGCTCAGAACGACGCCGCTCTCCTTCTGGGGATGGGCTCTGATGCCATGCTGCCGCCCGTCGTAGGCGAATTCGGTCCGAAGCACTCCGACCGTCACCGCGACGAGTTGATTGCGCGCATCCCACTCGAAACTACGCGACCCATCCGAGGTCAGGTTTCCATTTGCATCGAAGAAAAACGTGCGGGTCGGCAGTGGTGCTGTCGACTTCATACTGGTCGGGTTGCCGCGTTGCCGCTCAATCGGGTTGCTGACAGGGTGAGTGACGTTCGTGCCCGGCGGCGATGGGAAAAAGTCGCCGCGAGACTGGTTCTGGACAGCAGTCACGGCTGCATGCACTGGCCTTGCACGGTGACGGTCTGCGGGCTCGTTGAGGGTGCCTGCAAACCCGCATGGGGCCGGCGCCTTGCTGGCTCACCAGGGCGTTCAGACTGTTGTAGGTTGCGGGCCGACTACTTGATCGTCAATCTGCTCGGAGGAGTCCGATTACCCGCGGGGTCGTAGCCATACTCGTACCGCTTCGGGCTGCCCGGCGTGAACAGCATTAGTCGTAACCGCTGACGTCAACTGATCCGCCGCGTCATATCCATAGGTCCACATGCGCCTCGTCCGCCCCGCCCCCCTGGTGCCACGTCACGATGTTCCCGACAGCATCGTACGTGTAATCGAATTTTGACAGCGTCGTCCCGTTCGGGTATTTGTGGTGGACCGTCTGCAGTCGACGGTCCGCCGCCGTTGCCGAAGTAGGTGTAACCAGTCGTTTGTGCGTTCGGATAGGTAATGGTCGCGGCACGCGTGGTGGTCGTCCCCTCATGGGTATACGTAAACGTTCCCCAAGATATTCGCCTCGGGAGGCGGTCCGGCCGATTGCGTCGAATACCCAGGTCACACCGACCCCGTTGATCGCGCGCGTCGTCGCGCGGCCTAGTCTCGTCATACGCGTAAGTGATGGTGTCATCGGTGAGCGGGCCGTCGACGTTCGCCACTTGGCCGGGGAGCCGAGTTGGCTGGCCGGATAGTTGCACGTGTTCTGACGTGAGGCCAGTCCCGTCTATCATCATCGCCGAGCCGCCCGTAATGGGCGTCGTACATGAAGGCGATTGCTCGGCGTTGCAATCTGCCGTTGGAGAATACACCGTCGAGGCGAACGCGCCGTCGGCGAAATACGTGTAGGTCGTGATCTGCGCCTTCGGATCTGTCATAGTAAGCAGTCGCCCAGTTGGGAAACAGTGCCGTACGTCTGACTGGTCGCTGTGACGCCATCCGCGCGCACTTCGCGCGTAACGCGGCCGCGGAGATCTCGCTCCCACCGAGTCCGGTTCCCGTTCGCGTCGACGAGCGCCTCCAAGCTGCTGCACTTACACCACTCCTGCCGTGATAACCCGGCCCTGCCGGGTCGCGCGTAGCCACGACACGCCGGAGCCCGTCATAGTAGTAATCTAGTTCACTTCGTCCCACCCGATCACGTCGGCTACTGGGATCTAGTCGGTCGTATGTCGCTTCTTCGTAGGTGGCATCGGGATAGGTTATCCGCGTCGGGCGGTCTAAGACATCGTAATCTCTTGTAATGCTGTATCCGTCTGAATCGGACGCCGTCCGAATACGGCCGTAGGCATCGTCAGGATCGGAGGTCGTCTGCTCCTTGAACGGCCCCAGTGACACTCGACAGCCGGCCACTAAGATCGTACACATTCGTCGTCGTCTCGTTCTTGGCGTTCGTGTTCGTCAACAACTGGCCAGCCGCGTTGTAGGTGGTCGTGGTCGTCTGAGCGGCTCCATCCGTCACGGTCTGCGGTTGACCCAGCGCGCTATAGTTTGCGTACGTCACAAGCAAGTCGTTCATTCCGCCTGTTGTCTGCCGCACGTCGACAAGATCGATTCCATTTGTGCATCCAGTAAACTCGTCTGTCGACCGAGGGGATCAGTCTTCGTCAGCTCCGAGCCCTGGGTGTTGTAGGTCGCTTGATAGATTTGCGAAGCGCCATCGTCCATTATTCGGCCGGTTCGAGTCGGCTCGAGTCCAGCCCGCGTAGGCGGGGGTATATTGGTCCGGATAGAGATACCAGACGCGGGATTCGAGCGGCTTCTTGACGGAATGCGGAACACCGGTAGAT
>CAVZGT010000013.1:0-557798 GCA_963774855.1 uncultured Acidobacteriota bacterium
GTGGGACTTCGACGGCGACGGTCACAGTCACGGTGGCGACGATCAACGACGGCCCGATCGCGGCCAACGATGCGGCAACGACGTCAGAGGACACGGCGGCGACAATCGCGGTCCTGGCGAACGACGTCGACATGGACGAAGACAGCTTGTCGGTGGCCGCGGTCGGCGCACCGGCGCACGGCGCGGCCGCGATCAACCCGGACGGGACGATCACCTACACGCCGGCGGCGAACTACAGCGGCGAGGACAGCTTCAGCTACACGATTGGCGACGGCAACGGTGCGAGCGCGACGGCAACCGTCAGCGTGACGATCACGGACGTCAACGACGGCCCGGCCGCGGCCAACGACACGGCGACGACGCTCGAGGATGGCCAGGTCGGCGTCGCGGTCCTCGCCAACGACAGCGACCTGGACGGCGACACGCTGGCGCTGACGAGCGTCAGCACGCCGGCCCACGGCAGCGCGACGATCAATCCCGACAAGACCGTCACCTACACGCCGGCGGCGAACTACCACGGCGCGGACAGCTTCAGCTACACGATCGGCGACGGCAACGGCGCCACGGCCTCGGCCACGGTCAGCGTGACGGTGACGCCGACCAACGACGGCCCGGTGGCGGTCGATGACGCGGCGACGACGGCGGAGGACACGGCGGTTGTCGTAGCGGCGCTGACCAACGACACCGACCTCGACAGCGACACGCTTTCCGTCACGGGCGCCACCACGCCGGCGCACGGGACGGCCACGGTCAACGGCGACGGGACGATTACCTATGCCCCGGCCGCGAACTACCACGGCGCCGACAGCTTCACCTACACGATCGGCGACGGGAATGGCGCCAATGCGACGGCCACGGTCGCCGTGACGGTCACGCCCGCGAACGACGGCCCCGTGGCGGTCGATGACGCGGCGACGACCCCAGAGGACACGGCGGCGGCGATCGCCGTGCTGACCAACGACACCGAGCTCGACGGCGACACGCTGGCGGTGACGAGCGTCAGCACGCCGGCCCACGGCAGCGCGACGATCAATCCCGACAAGACCGTCACCTACACGCCCGCGGCCAACTACCACGGCGCGGACAGCTTCAGCTACACGATCGGCGACGGCAACGGCGGAACGGCCACGGCGACGGTCAGCGTGACGGTGACGGGCACGAACGACGGCCCGGTGGCGGTCGATGACGCAGCCACGACGGCGGAAGACACGGCGGCGACGATCGCGGTGCTGACGAACGACAGCGACCTCGACGGCGATACCCTGTCTCTGACGAGCGTCAGCACGCCGGCCCACGGCGCCGCGGTGGTCACCCTCGAGGGGGCGATCGCCTACACGCCCGCGGCGAACTACCACGGGGCCGACAGCTTCACCTACACGATCGGCGACGGCAATGGCGGCGACGACGACGGCGACGGTCACCGTGACGGTCACGCCCGCGAACGACGGCCCCGTGGCGGTCGATGACTCGGCGACGACGCCGGAGGACACGGCCGCGACGATTGCCGTGCTGACCAACGACACCGACGCCGACGGCGACGTCCTGTCCGTGACAGCGGTGAGCACGCCGTCTCACGGGACCGCCGCCATCAACGCCGACGGGACGATCCGCTACACGCCGGCCGAGAACTACGACGGCGCCGACAGTTTCAGCTACACGCTCGCGGATGGCCACGGCGGCGCCGCGACGGGAACGGTCAGCGTCACCGTCTCCGCGGTCAACGACGAGCCGTTGGCCGCCGGCGACGAAGCGACGACCCCGGAGAATGTGGCGGCGACAATTCCGGTCCTCGCCAACGACAGCGACGCGGACGGCGACAGTCTGACGGTCGGCAGCGTCGGTACGCCCGCGCACGGCAACGCGGTCGTCAGCGCACCGGGAACGATCACCTATACGCCGGTCAAGAACTACTGTGGGCCCGACAGCTTCGCCTACACGGTCGCCGACGGCCGCGGCGGCATCGCCACGGGCATGATCTCCGTGACGGTCACCGAGTCGAACCACACGCCCGAAGCGGTCGACGACGCGCGGCAGGTGAGTGAAGACATGGCGGTGATCATCGCCGTGCTGGCCAACGACACCGATGAGGACGGCGACCCGTTGACGGTGACGTCGGTCGGCGCCGCGGCCCACGGGTCGGCCGCCGCTGGTGCGAACGGCACGGTCGTCTACACGCCGGCGGCCAACTACCACGGGGCCGACAGCTTCACCTACACGATCGGCGACGGCCGTGGCGGCGCGGCCACGGCGACGGTCACGATGACCATCACCGCCACGAACGACGCGCCCGCGGCGGCCGCCGACAACTACACGACTGCCGAGGATACGCCGCTGGTGGCGGTCCCGCGAGTGCTGGCCAACGACAGCGACATGGAGCACAACACGCTGACGGCCATCCTCGTGCAGGGGCCGAGCCGTGGCACGCTCACGCTCAATCCGGATGGCGGCTTCACATACACGCCGGATGCGAATGCCAGCGGTGTCGACACGTTCAGCTACAAGGCGAACGACGGCTCGGCCGATTCCGGCCCGGCGCTCGTCACCATCACCGTGGTGCCCGTCAATGACGCGCCGTCGGCCGAGGATCAGTCGGTCGTCGTTCGGGCGGGCACGCCGGCGCCGATTGCGCTCGTGGCGCACGACGTGGACGGCGACACGCTGACCTACAGCGTGACGGCAGGTCCGGCACACGGCACGCTCAGCGGAACGGCGCCGAACCTGCTGTATACGCCCACCGCGGGCTACGCGGGCGCGGACAGCTTCACCTTCACCGCCCGCGACGGCGTGGTGAACAGCCCGGCCGCGGCCGTGCAGCTCCAGGTGCGGGCGCCGGGCCGGGCGCCGGAAGCGGAAGACCAGTGGATGATCATCGACGAGGATACGGCGGTCGAGATCACGTTGAGCGCCGGCGATCCCGAGGGCGACCCGCTCACGTTCACGATCGTCACGCCGCCGGCGCACGGAACGCTGTCGGGGACGCTGCCGAACGTGATCTACACGCCGGACCCTGATTTCGAGGGTGAAGACCGGTTTACGTTCCGCGCCAGCGACGGGCTGAACAACAGCAACCTCGCAAGCGTGGATATCTGGGTCTGGGGCGTGAACGATTCGCCCATCGTGACCCCCGTGCAGGTCGAGGTCGGGCCGGACGGCTCGGTCGACGGGCAATTGGTGGCAACCGACCCCGAAGGTGATTGGGTGTTCTACTGGGTCACCTCCGAACCGGCGCACGGCACCGTCACCTTCGATCCGATGACGGGCCAGTTCACGTACGTGGCCAATCCCGGCAGCCCGGGATCGGACAGCTTCACCTACACCGTCTACGACACGCAGACGCAGGGGAACGAAGCGACGGTGCAGGTCGGCGCGATCATCGGCGGCTGACACGCCGCTCGGCGCGCAGCGTGACGTGGAGCCCATCCTCGAGCCTGCCCTGAGCGAGCGCACGCCCACGTGAGTCGAAGGGCCTCGCCCGTTCGACTCGCGGACTCCATCACACCAATACCGTAATCCTCGAGTGTCTTTTTCGAGTGAGCGACCCCGCACACTCGATCCGCTCATGCGCCCACTGAGACCTTGGTCTCATCCTCGCTCGACCATCGATTGATTCTCCGCTCGCCGGCCGGCCGGTATGCTGCACAAGCTCACCCAGTTAGATGTTTTGGCAGCGAAGTTTCAGAGAGCTGAAGGTTCAGCTCGACGGAGATCCTCATGCGCCCCAGGAAGTATTCGGTTGTCGTCAGCGTCCTCATCTGCCTGATCTTCGGGCTGCTGGCCTCCTCGCCATCGTCGCGAGTCAGTGCCGCGCCGGAGTTCGTGCTGCAGTTCGACGGAGTCGATGATCGCGTGACATTCGGCGCGGCACCCGGCCTCGGCGCCCAGACCTTCACGCTGGAGCTGTGGTTCAAGAAGACAGGCGCCGGCACCACCACGACGAGCGGCACGGGAGGCGTGACGTCGGCGATTCCGCTGTTGACGAAGGGGCGCGGCGAGGGCGAGAACAGCAACGTCGACATGAACTACTTCCTCGGGATCGACAGCGTGAAGCGCGTGCTGGCGGCCGACTTCGAGGACACGATCAACGGCGGCAACCATCCGATCTTCGGGCGGACGGCCATCTGCGACAACATCTGGTATCACGCGGCGGCCACCTACGACGGGACGACGTGGCGGCTGTTCCTGAACGGCGAGCTCGACGCGATGGTGACGGTCGGCACGCCGGGGCAGTTCACGCCGCGCTTCGACAGCATTCAGCACGCGGCGCTGGCGACGGCGATGAGCTCGACGGGCGTCGCGCAGGGGTTCTTCAAGGGCCTGATTGACGAAGCGCGCATCTGGAACATCGCGCGCGTCCAGAGCGCGATCGTCGACACGATGGACGAGGCGCTCTTCGCGCCGCAGGCGAACCTGGTCGGCCGTTGGGGGCTCGATGACGGCGCCGGCACAACGGCTGCGAACAGCGCCGGCGTGCCCAATGGGACGCTCGCGTCCACCGTGCCGCTCGGCCTTCCGATATGGGTCGCGGGCGGCTCGGGCTTCGTGACGGGACTCGTGCCCGGCAACGACGCGCTGCGCCTGTCGGCGGCGGGGGATCACGTCACGTTCGGCGCGGCGAGCTCAACGCTCGGGGCGTCGCGTTTCACGGTTGAGACCTGGTTCAAGCGTGAAGCCGCGGGCACGGCAATCGGCACCGGCACGAACGGCCTGACCCAGATCGTCCCGCTGGTCACCAAGGGCCGCGGCGAGGCGGAGGGGAGCAACGTCGACTTCAACTATTTCCTCGGCATCAACACCGCTGGGGCCACGGCCGTGATTGCGGCGGACTTCGAAGAAGGCGCGACGGGCGCGAGCCCCGGCCTGAATCACCCGATCAGCGGCGCGACCGAGATCCTGATGGGCACGTGGTATCACGCGGCCGTGACCTACGACGGCACGACGCTGCAGCTGTATGTGAACGGCGTGCCGGACGGCGCGCCCGTGGTCGTGGGGCAGCCGCCGCGCGCCGACAGCATTCAGCATGCGGCGCTTGGGACCGCGCTGAACTCGACCGGCGCGGCGGCCGGCTTCTTTGCCGGACTGCTGGATGAAACGCGCATCTGGAATTACGCGCGCACCCCGGCGCAGATGGCGGCCGGCGCCAATCGCGAGATTCCCGCGGGCAGCGGACTGCTGGCGCGGTGGAGCTTCAACGACTGCTGCGGGCGCGTGGCGGACTCGACGGGCCATGTCCCGTTCGGGACGCTGATGGGCATGGGCTGGGGCTGGGTGCCGCGGGGCACGCCGGCGCTGTCCACGGACATCAACACGGCGCCGACAGTCGATGCCGGCACGGATCGCACGGTGACGCTGCCCGCGGCCGGCTCGCTCGCCGGCGTGGTGAACGACGACGGCGTCAACACGGGCACGCCGCTCGCGATTCAGTGGAGCCAGACGAGCGGACCCGGGAGTGGCGACCTTCGGCGATCCGTCGGCGCCCGGCTCGAACGTGAGCTTCTCGGCGACGGGCACCTACGTGCTGACGCTGACCGCCAACGACGGCGAGTTCTCGACCAGCGATGCCGTCACGGTGGTCGTGAACGGCGTGGCGCCCGCGCTCAACACGGCGCTGCAGCTGGGCGGGACCAACGCGTATGCGACGTTCGGTCCGGCGCCGGAGCTCGGCGCGTCGACGTTCACGCTCGAAGCGCTGGATCCGGCGCGACGGCGCGGGCGTGGCGACCTTCACCGGCACCGGCGGCGTCACGGCGGTTCCGCTCATCACCAAGGGGATGGCGGAAGTCGAGGGCAGCACCGTCGACATGAACTACTTCCTGGGCATCAGCGCGGCGACCGGGAGGCTGGCGGCCGACTTCGAAGACACGGCCACGGGCGGGAATCACCCGATCAACGGCACGGCGGCGATTCCGGCCGACGGGTCGTGGCATCACGTGGCGGCGACCTACGACGGCACGACCTGGCAGCTGTACGTCGACGGCGCCCTCGACGCGACGCTGTCGGTCGGGGCGTTCACGCCGCGCTTCGACAGCATTCAGCACGCGGCGATCGGCACGGCGCTCAATTCGACGGGCGGCGTGACGTCGGGGCAGACGCCGGCCGCTTCAACGGCGTGATGGACGAAGTGCGGATCTGGAACTACGCGCGGACGCCGGCGCAGATTCTGAGCGGCACGAACCGCGAGATTCTCGCCGCGAGCGGCCTGCTCGGCCGCTTTGGCCTCAACGAAGGAACGGGGACCGGCGTGGCGAGCAGCGTCGGCCCGGTCACCGGCACGATTGTCGGATCGAACTGGAGCTGGGTGAGCGGCGCGGCCATGGCGGGGGCGCCCAACGCGGCGCCGGAAGTCGACGCTGGTCCGGATCAGACCGTCACGCTTCCGGGCGTCGGGACGCTGATGGGGTCGGCGACCGACGACGGCCGTTCGGGCGCGCTGGTGACGACGTTGTGGAGCCAGGTGAGCGGCCCGGGTGTCGCGGTCTTCGGCGCGCCGGCCTCCGCCGTCACGACGGTCGATTTCCCGGCGCTCGGCACCTACGTCCTGCGACTCACGGCCAACGACGGTGAGCTCTCCGCCACCGACGTCGTCACCATCACGGTGGACGGTGTCGTCAATCTGGCGCCCGTGGTCGAGGCCGGGGCGAACCAGGCGATCACGCTGCCGGCCAACGTGACGTCGCTGTCGGGGACGGCGACCGACGACGGTCAGCCGGCGGGATCGCTCACGACGGCGTGGAGCAAGGTCAGCGGGCCCGGGACGGTGACGTTCGCCAATGCGGCGGCGCTGGCGACGAACGCGACGTTCTCGATGCAGGGCGTCTACGTGCTGCAGCTCAGCGCGACGGACGGCCTCCTGAGCGGGAGCGACACCGTGACGGTCACGGTCAGCGCGGATCCGGCGAACAAGGCGATCGACTTCGGCGGCACGAACGCGTTCGTGACGCTCGGCGCCGGCGCCGGGCCTGGGCGCGTCGCGGTTCACGATCGAGACCTGGTTCCGCCGCGACGGCGCGGGCGATCGCCACCAACACCGGCACCGGCGGCGTCATCGCGATTCCGCTGGTCACGAAGGGGATGGCGGAAGTCGACGACGTCAACAACCGGGACATGAACTACTTCCTCGGCATCCGGCAGTCGGATGGCGTGCTGGTCGCGGACTTCGAGGACACGGCGACGGCCGCCAACCACCGTCGTGGCCGGCACGACGTCGATTGTCGCGGGGCCGGAGTGGCACCACGCCGCGGCGACCTACGACGGCACGACGTGGCGCCTCTACCTCGACGGGCAGCTCGACCGTGAGCTGGTCATCGGGGCCTTCACGCCGCGCTTCGACAGCATTCAGCACGCGGCGATCGGCACGGCGCTGAATTCGACCGGCGGCGTGGGCAGCCAGCCGCAGGGCTTCTTCAACGGCGTGCTGGACGAGTCGCGCATCTGGAACTACGCGCGGACACCGCAGCAGATCAGCCGCGGCCGGCTGCTCGAGATCGGGCTGCCGACGCCGGGACTGCTCGGACGGTGGGGCCTGAACGAAGGTGTCGGGACGAGCGTCGGCAACAGCGCCGGCAGCGCCAACGGGACGGTGGTCGGATCGGCCTGGTCGTGGACGGAGGGCGCGCCGTTTACCGGCGCCAATCAGGCCCCGGCGGCGGTGGACGACCTTGCGGCGACCGCTGAGGAGGTCGCGGCGACGATCGCCGTCCTCGGCAACGACAGCGACGCCGACGGCGACGCGCTGACGCTCGCCTCGGTGAGCAGCCCGGCGCACGGCACCGCGATCGCGAACGCGGACGGGACGATCAGCTACACGCCGGCGGCCAACTACAGCGGCGCCGACAGCTTCAGCTACACGATCAACGACGGCCAGGGCGGGAGCGCGACGGCGGCCGTCAGCGTGACGGTGACGGACGTCAACGACGCGCCGGTGGCGGCGGACGACGCGGCGTCGACCAGCGAAGACACGCCGGTCGCGATCGCGGTGCTCGCCAACGACAGCGACGGCGACAGCGCGACGCTCACGCCGATCGTCGTCAGCGGGCCTGCGAATGGCAGCGCGACGGTGGAGGCGGACGGGCGCATCACGTATGCCCCGGCGGCGAACTTCAACGGGACCGACAGCTTCACCTACAAAGCGAGCGATGGCGCCGCGGAGTCGGGTGTCGTGACGGTCACGATCGCGGTGGAGGCGGTCAACGACGCGCCGGCTGCCGCCGCCGACAGCTACAGCCTCGACGAGGACGGCTCGCTCTGTCGTGGCCGACCCTGGCGTGCTCGGCAACGACAGCGACGCGCGAGGGCGACAGCCTGACCGCGGCGGTCGCGACGAGTCCGGCGCACGGCTCGCTGACGCTGAACGCGGACGGGAGCTTCAGCTACACGCCGGACGCCAACTACCACGGCGCCGACAGCTTCACCTACCGCGCGAATGACGGCGTGGCCGATTCCGCGGAAGTGACGGTCACTCTCACGATCAACCCGGTGAACGACGTGCCGGTCGCGGCTGGCGATGCCTACACCACCGACGAGGACACGGCGCTCGTCATCGCGGCAGCCGGGCTCCTCGGCAACGACAGCGACGTCGACGGCGGCGCGCTGACGGCGGTCCTGGTCAGCGGTCCGTCGAACGGCACGCTGGCGTTGAACGCCGACGGCGGCTTCACCTACACGCCGAATTCGAACTTCAACGGCGCCGACAGCTTTACCTACAAGGCCAACGACGGCTCCGCTGATTCAGGCGCGGCGACCGTCGCCATTACGGTGAACGCCGTAGACGACGCGCCCGTTGCCAGCAACGATACGTTCACGATCAACGAGGACGTCAACCTCAACGTGTCCGTGCCCGGGGTCCTCGCCAACGACAGCGACGCGGAAGGCAGCAGCCTGAGCGCGGTGCTCGTGAGCGGGGTGAGCCATGGCACGCTCACGCTGAACAGCGACGGCAGCTTCCAGTACACGCCCACGGCCGACTACGACGGTTCCGACAGCTTCACCTACAAGGTGAGCGCCGGCGGCGTGGACTCCGGCGTGGCGACCGTCTCCATCACGATCAACGGCGTGGCCGATACGCCGGCCGCGGTCGACGATCACTTCAGCACGGACGAAGACACCGTGCTCGACGTGCCGGCCGCGGGCGTCCTGGCGAACGACACCGACGCCGACAGCGACGCGCTCTCGGCCATCCTGGTCACCGGCCCGTCGCACGGCACGGTTGTCCTGGGACCGGCCGGCGGCTTCGTCTATACGCCGGCGGGCGACTACAGGGGCGCCGACAGCTTCACCTACAAGGCCAACGACGGATCGACCAACTCGCCGGTCGCCACCGTCGCCCTCACGGTGAACTCGGTGAACGACGTGTCGTTCGCGAACGCCGACAGCTACACGACCGCGGAAGACGTGCCGCTGATGGTGGCCGCTCCGGGCGTCACCGCCAACGACACCGACATCGACGGCGACCCGCTCGCCGCCAGCATCGTGTCGATGCCCATCCACGGCACGCTCGCACTGAGCCTGGACGGCAGCTTCGTCTACACGCCGGCGGCGGAGTATAGCGGGCCCGACAGCTTCACCTACAAGCTGAACGACGGCACCGCCGACTCCAACGTCGCGACGGTTACGCTGAACGTGACGGCCGTGGACGACACGCCTGTGGCCGGCGACAACAGCTACAGCAAGAGCGAAGATCAGACGCTGGTCGTCGCCGCACCCGGGGTGCTCGCCAACGACACGCATCCGGATGGCAGCCCGATGACGGCCGTCCTGGTCAGCGGCGTGAGCCACGGGACGCTGAGCCTCAGCCCGAACGGCGGCTTCAGCTACACTCCCGCCGCGAACTTCACCGGGATCGACAGCTTCACCTATCGGGCGACGGCCGGGACGAACGGCTCGAACGTCGCGACGGTGACGATCACCATCAGCGCGGCCAACGACGCGCCGATGGCGGTGATGGACAACTACACGCTCAACGAGGACAGCACGCTGACGATCGCGGCGCCGGGCGTGCTGGCCAACGACGTGGACGTCGACAGCCCGAACCTGACGGCGACCAAGGTCAGCAACCCGCTGCGCGGCACGTTGACGCTGAACGCGAACGGCAGCTTCACCTATACGCCGGCCGCCAACTACAACGGCCCCGACCTGTTCATCTACCGGGCCAGCGACGGAACGAGCTCGAACCTGGCGCTGGTGGTGCTGACCGTGAAGGCGGTCGCGGATGCGCCGGTGGCCAACAACCAATCCGTGTCGCTCAACGAAGACACGGTCAAGCAGGTCGTCCTGTCGGCGAGCGACGCCGACGGCAACAACCTGAGCTTCTCGATCGTGACGCCCCCGGCGCACGGCACGCTGACCGGCACGCTGCCGAACGTGACCTACCGGCCGGCGGCCAACTACAACGGTCCGGACAGCTTCAAGTTCCGGGCGAGCGACGGGTCGCTGGTGAGCAACACCGCGACCGTGAGCATCACGGTGGCGCCGGTCAACGACGCGCCGGTCGCGTTGGCGGCCAAGTACTCCACGCCGCGCAACGTCGCGATCACCCGGCAGGCGGGCGCGACGGACGTGGACGGCAACGCCCTGACCTTCGCGATTACGACGCAGCCGACCAAGGGCACGCTCACGCTGAATGCGGCGACGGGCATGTTCACCTACAAGCCGGCGACCGGTAAGACCGGAGCGGACTACTTCCAGTTCCGCGTCAACGACGGGACGACCAACTCGAGCCCGGCTCGGGTCGACATCCAGATCCAGTAGCGGGTTGGAGCGCGTGCGGGCCGGGGCGTATCGCCCCGCCTCGCACGCGCTCCGGTCGCTCATGGGACTTTGGTCGGAGTCGCCGCCAGACCTTCGGTTCATACCCACCGCTACGCCCACCCCATATCCTCCGTAGCAATCCCTGACCCCCTGGAGCCCCCGATCCGCAAGGAGCGCATGATGCGACGCGCAAGCAAGTACGCAGTGGTAGTGGCCGCCTGCCTTCTGATGCCCTTTGTGCCTCGTGGATTGGGCTTGATTTCGGTCAGCGCCGCGCCGGAGTTTGCGCTCCAGTTCGACGGGGTCGATGACCGCGTGACATTCGGGCAGGCACTCGGGCTCGGCGCGCCGGCCTTTACGCTCGAGCTGTGGTTCAAGAAGACGGGACCAGGAACCACGACCACGACCGGCACGGGGGGCGTGACGTCGGCGATTCCGCTGCTGACCAAAGGGCGCGGCGAGGGCGAGGGCAGCAACATCGACATGAACTACTTCCTCGGCATCGACAGCGGCCGGCGCGTGCTGGCGGCCGACTTCGAGGACACGGCCGGCGGTGGTAACCATCCGGTGCTTGGGCGGACGGCCATCTGCGACAACATCTGGTATCACGCGGCGGCCACCTACGACGGGACGACGTGGCGGCTGTTCCTGAACGGCGAGCTCGAAGCCACGGTGGTGGTCGGCGCGTTCACACCGCGCGCCGACAGCATTCAGCATGCGGGGCTCGCGACGGCGATGACCTCGACCGGTGTGGCCGCGGGTTTCTTCAAGGGTTCGATCGACGAGGCGCGCATCTGGAACGTGGCGCGCAGCCAGGCGGCGATCGCCGACACGATGGACGAGCCCGTCGCGGCGGCGGCCAACCTGATCGCCCGGTGGGCGCTCGACGACGGATCCGGGACGACGGCTGCCAATAGTGTCGTGGGCGGCCCGATCGGATCGCTGCTGCCGCTTGCCGGGGGGCCCGCGTGGGACACCGGCGTCTCGAGCTACGTGACGGGGCTGGTACCGGGCAACGACGCGCTGCGCCTGACAACGGGGGACTATGTCTCTTTCGGGGCAGCGAGCTCGGCCCTCGGGGCCTCGCGGTTCACCGTCGAGACCTGGTTCAAGCGGGAAGGCGCGGGCACGGCGATCGGCACCGGCACGAACGGCCTGACCTCGGTCATCCCGCTCGTCACCAAGGGCCGCGGCGAGGCCGAGGCGAGCAACGTCGACTTCAATTACTTCCTTGGCATCAGCACCGCGGGATCGGCGCCGGTGCTCGCGGCCGACTTCGAAGAAGGCGCGGCAGGCGCGAGCCCCGGGCTGAATCACCCGATCAGCGGATCGACCGAAATCCTGACGGGCACGTGGTATCACGCGGCCGTGACCTACGACGGCACGACGCTGCAGCTGTATCTGAACGGCGTGCCGGACGGTGGCCCCGTGGCAGTGGGCCAGCCGCCGCGGGCCGACAGCATCCAACCTGCGGCGCTGGGCACGGCCCTGAACTCCTTGAGCGTCGCATCCGGCGCCTTTGCCGGGTTGCTGGATGAAACGCGCATCTGGAATTACGCCCGCACCCCGGCGCAGGTGGCGGCCGGCGCCAATCGCGAAGTCCCCGCCGGCACCGGGCTGCTGGCGCGGTGGAGCTTCAACGACTGCTGCGGGCGCGTCGCGGACTCGACGGGGCACCTGCCCTTCGGGACGCTGCAGGGCGCGGGCTGGGGCTGGGTGCCGCGGGGCACGCCGGCGCTGTCGACGACGATCAACGCGGCGCCGACGGTCGATGCGGGTCCGGATCAGACGGTGACGCTCCCCGCGGTGGGTTCGCTGAGCGGCGTCGTGAACGACGACGGCGCCGACACGGGCACGCCGCTCGCGATTCAGTGGAGCAAGACGAGCGGACCGGGCGTCGTGACCTTCGGCGATGCGACGGCGCCCGGCTCGAACGTGGCCTTCTCGGCGACGGGCAGCTACGTCTTGACGCTCACAGCCAATGATGGCGAGCTGTCGACGAGCGACGCCGTGACGATTGAGGTCAACGGCGTGGCGCCGGCGATCAACACCGCGCTGAAGCTGGGAGGGACCAACGCCTACGTGACGTTTGGCGCGGCGCCGCAGCTGGGCGCCTCGACGTTCACGCTCGAAGCGTGGATCCGGCGCGACGGCCCGGGCGTGGCGACGTTGACCGGCTCGGGCGGCGTCACGGCCGTTCCGCTCATCACCAAGGGAATGGCGGAGACCGAGGGCGGCACCGTCGACATGAACTACTTCCTCGGCATCAGCGCGGCGACCGGGAAACTGGCGGCCGACTTCGAGGACACGGCCACGGGCGGGAATCACCCGATCAACGGCACGGCGGCGATTCCGGCCGACGGATCGTGGCATCACGTGGCAGCCACCTACGACGGCACGACCTGGCAGTTGTATGTCGACGGCGCGCTCGACGCGACGCTGTCGGTCGGGGCCTTCACGCCGCGGTTCGACAGTATTCAACACGCGGCGATCGGCACCGCGCTCAATTCGACGGGCGGCGTTGGCAGCCAGACCCAGGGCTTCTTCAACGGCGTGCTGGACGAAGTGCGGATCTGGAACTACGCGCGGACGCCGGCGCAGATCCTGAGCGGCACGACCCGCGAGATTCCCGCCGCGAGCGGGCTGCGCGGGCGCTGGGGCCTCAACGAAGGAACCGGCACCACCGTGGCGAGCAGCGTCGGCGCGGTCACCGGCACGATTGCCGGAACGAACTGGAGCTGGGTGAGCGGCGCACATATCCCCGGCGCCCCGAATGCGGCGCCGGACGTCGCGGCTGGTCCCGATCAGACCGTGACGCTGCCGGTGGTCGGGACACTGGTGGGGTCAGCCACCGACGACGGCCGTTCGGGCACGCCGGTCACGACGCTGTGGAGCCAGGTGAGCGGCCCCGGGACGGCAATCTTCGGCGCGCCGGCGGCGGCAATCACGACGGTCGACTTCACCGCGCTCGGCACATACGTCCTTCAACTCAGGGCCGACGACGGTGAGCTCTCGGCGACGGACGCCGTCACGATCGACGTGACCGGGGTCGTCAATACCGCGCCGGTCGTCGAAGCCGGCGTCAACCAGGCGATCACGCTTCCCACCAACGTGACGTCGCTCTCGGGGACGGCGACTGACGACGGGTTGCCGGCGGGATCGCTGACGGCCGGGTGGAGCAAGGCGAGCGGGCCGGGGACGGTGACGTTCGCCAACGCGGCGGCGCTTGCGACGGACGCGACGTTCTCGATGCAGGGCACGTACGTGCTGCGGCTCACCGCGACGGACGGCCTGCTCAGCGGGAACGACACCGTGACGGTCACGGTCACTGCGAACGCGGCCAACAAGGCGATCGACTTCGGCGGCACGAACGCGTTCGTGACGCTGGGCCCGGCGCCGGGCCTCGGCGCGTCGCGGTTCACGATCGAGACGTGGTTCCGCCGCGACGGCGCGGGGATCGCCACCAACACCGGCACCGGCGGCGTCGTCGCGATTCCGCTGGTCACGAAGGGGATGGCGGAGGTCGACGACGTCAACAACCGGGACATGAACTACTTCCTCGGCATCCGGCAGTCGGATGGCGTGCTGGTCGCCGATTTCGAGGACACGGCCACTGGAGGGAACCATCCCGTCGCCGGCGTCACCCCCGTCGTCACGGGCCCGGAGTGGCATCACGCCGCGGTGACCTACGACGGCACGACGTGGCGGCTCTATCTCGACGGACAACTCGACCGCGAGCTGGTCGTCGGGGCGTTCACGCCGCGCTTCGACAGCATTCAGCACGCGGCGCTCGGCGGGGCGCTGAATTCGACCGGCGGCGTGGGCAGCCAGCCGCAGGGCTTCTTCAACGGTGTGCTGGACGAGTCGCGCATCTGGAGCTACGCGCGGACCCCGCAGCAGATCAACCGCGGCCGGCTGCTGGAAATTGGAGTGCCGACACCGGGACTGCTCGGACGGTGGGGCCTGAACGAAGGTGCCGGGACGGGCGTCGGCAACAGCGCCGGCGGCGCCAACGGGATCGTGGTCGGATCGGCGTGGTCGTGGACAGAGGGCGCGCCGTTCACGAGCGTCAATCAGGCCCCGGCGGCGGCAGACGATACCGCGACGACCGCTGAGGAGGTCGCGGCCACGATCGCCGTGCTCGGCAACGACAGCGACGCCGACGGCGACGCGCTGACGCTCGCCTCGGTGAGCAGCCCGGCGCACGGCACCGCGACCGCGAACCCGGACGGGACGATCAGTTACACGCCCGCGGCCAACTACAGCGGCGCCGACAGCTTCAGCTACACGATCAACGACGGCCAGGGCGGGAGCGCGACGGCGGCCGTCAGCGTGGCGGTGACGGAGGTCAACGACGCGCCGGTGGCGGCAGCCGATGCGGCGGCGACCAGCGAAGACACGCCCGTCGCGATCGCGGTGCTCGCCAACGACAGCGACAGCGACAGCGCGACGCTCACGCCGATCGTCGTCGGCGGGCCTGCGAATGGCAGCGCGACAGTAGAGGCGGACGGGAGCATCACGTATGCCCCGGCGGCGAACTTCAACGGGACCGACAGCTTCACCTACAAAGCGAGCGATGGCGCCGCGGAGTCGGGTGTCGTGACGGTCACGATCGCGGTCCAGGCGGTGAACGACGCGCCCGTCGTTGGCGGCGACAGCTACAGCCTCGACGAGGACGGCTCGCTCTTCGTGGCCGACCCCGGTGTGCTCGGCAACGACAACGACGCCGAAGGCGACAGCCTGAGCGCGATGGTCGCGACCGGTCCGGTGCACGGCACGCTGACGCTGAATGCGGACGGTAGCTTCAGCTACACGCCGGACGCCAACTACCACGGCGCCGACAGCTTCACGTACCGCGCGACAGACGGCGTGGCCGATTCGGCGGAGGTGTCGGTCGCGCTGACGATCAACTCGGTGAACGACCTGCCGGTGGCCGTGAGCGATGGATTCAGTACGAACGAAGATACCGGGATCACCGCAGCGGCGCCTGGCGTCCTGGCAAACGACAGCGATCAGGATGGCAGCGCGCTTACGGCCGTCCTGATCAGCGGTCCCGCCAACGGCACGCTGGCGTTGAACGCGGACGGCAGCTTCAGCTACATGCCGGCCCCGAACTTCAACGGCACGGACAGTTTCACCTACAAGGTCAACGACGGCTCGGGCGATTCCGCTGCCGCCACGGTGACGATCGCGCTGGCGGCCGTGAACGACGCGCCCGTCGCCGGCGATGGCAGCTTCATCACCAATGAAGACACGGCGCTGTCGGTCTCGCTCCCGGGCGTGCTCGACAACGACAGTGACGCGGACGGCAGCACGCTGCACGCGGTCCTCGTGAGCGGCGTGGCGCACGGCACGCTCACGCTGAATCCGGACGGCAGCTTCAACTACGCGCCGGCACCCGATTTCCACGGAACGGACACGTTCACCTACCAGGCGACCGACGGGACCGAGCTGTCGAATGTCGCGACCGTCTCGATCCTGGTCACGCCGGTGAACGATGCGCCGGCGGCGACCGACGACACCTTCAGCACGTTGGAGGATACCGTCCTGACCGTGCCGGCGCCGGGTGTCCTCGCGAACGACACGGACGCGGAGGGTCAGGCACTCACCGCGACGCTCGTTGCCGGCACCAGTCATGGCGCCCTCGCGTTCAACGCCGCCGGCGGGTTCACGTATACGCCCGCCGGAAACTACAACGGCGCCGACACCTTTACCTACAGCGTGAGCGACGGATCGGGCGACTCCGGCATCGTCACGGTCACCATCACAGTCAACCCCGTGAACGACGCGCCAGTCGCGGCCGGCGACAGCTTCAGCACCGCCGAGGACATCCCGCTCGTCGTCGATGGCCCTGGAGTGCTTGTGAACGACACCGACCTGGACGGCGACGATCTGACCCCAGTCGTCGTGAGGGGTCCAAAACACGGCGCGGTGGCGCATGAATGCCGACGGGAGCTTCAGCTTCGTGCCTGCGGCCAACTACAACGGCACCGACAACTTCACCTACCGCGTGAATGACGGAGTGGCCGACTCGAACGTCGTCACCGTGGCAATTTCGATCTCGGCGGTCACCGACGCGCCGACGGCAGTCGACAACAGCTATACCAAGAGCGAGGACATGGAGTTGTACGTGGCCGTGCCGGGAGTGCTTGGTAACGACCGCGCCGGTGACAACGGAGGTGGCTTGACCGCCACGTTGACGAGCGGCACGAGTCATGGCACGGTCGAGCTGAACCCGGATGGCAGCTTCACCTATGTGCCCGAGGCCAACTTCAACGGAACCGACAGCTTCACGTATCAGGCGCATGACAACGCGATGGCTTCGAACAGCGGCATCGTCACCATCACCGTCAGCCCCGTTAACGATTCGCCCAGAGCCCCCGACGACAGCTACAGCACGAACGAGGATTCCCCGCTCACGGTTGCGGCCCCAGGCGTGCTCGCCAATGACACGGACATCGACAGCGCGGTGCTGACGGCCGTCAGGTTGTCCGGCCCCAGTCACGGCACCCTGGCGCTCGCCCTCGATGGTGGCTTCACATACACACCGAACCCCGACTACTACGGGCCCGACACGTTCACCTACCGGGTCCGTGACGCCGCCGGTGCGTCGGACTACGGGATTGTGACCCTCATGGTGAACCTGGTGGAGGATGCTCCGGTCGCGAACAGCCAGGCGAAGGCCGTGACCGAGGACACCCGTAAAGCCGTGACGCTGACAGCCTCCGACGTGGACAGTGCCATTCCGATCTTCGTGATTGTGACGCCTCCGGCCCACGGCACGCTGGGTGGCACGCTGCCGTTTCTGACCTACGATCCGGAGCCGAATTACGTGGGGCCAGACAGTTTCACGTTCCGGGTCACCGACGACACCGGCCTCGACAGCAACGTTGCGACGGTCAGCCTGACGGTGACTCCGGTGAACGACGCGCCGGTGGCGCAGGCGGCGGACTACACGACGCCGGTCAACACGACCCTCATCGGGCAGCTGGTAGCCGCTGATGTTGACGGCGACCCGCTGACATACGCGGTCACGCAGCACCCGACCAAGGGCAGCGTATCGGTGGATCCGGCGACGGGCGTGTTCACCTACGTGCCGTCCCCCGGGAAGACCGGGACGGATTCGTTCAAGTTCAAGGCAAACGACGGCAAGGCGAACTCGAACATGCCACGGATCCAGATTCAAATCCGATAGCTGGTATGACACGAGCGACACGGGGGAACGCCCCCGCGTCGCTCGTGTCGCCTCGGCATGGTTACAGCGCAGTTACACGGTCGTCATGGGACCTTGGTCTGATCCACAACCCGACCTTGGGTTCATTCTCCGCGCCGGCACCCCAACCTATCCTTACTGAACCCAGAATCTGTCTTCTTAAAAATCTGCGGGAGATTCGAATCGGCCGGGCTCCCTCCCGATCCGACCCCCGCTAGGAGCGCCTTAATGCGACGCGTCAGCAAATACGCAGTAATAGTGGCCGCCTGCCTTCTTATCCAGTTTGTTCCTGGCATATCGGGTTTGCTGTCGCTCAACGCCGCGCCGGAGTTTGCGCTGCAGTTCGACGGGGTCGATGACCGCGTGACGTTCGGCGCGGCGCCGACGCTGGGGGCGCAGACCTTTACGCTCGAGCTCTGGTTCATGAAGCACGGGCGCGGGTGTGCCACGACGACGACCGGCACCGGAGGGCTGGCGCGGCGAGTGCCCTGCTGACGAAAGGGCATGGCGGAGGCCGAGACACCAGCCAACACGAACATGAACTACTTCCTGGGCATCGACGGCGCCCAGGCGTGTGCTCGCGGCGGACTTCGAGGACACGGCAACAGGCGGGAACCATCCGATCGCGGGGCGGACTGCAATCTGCGACAACATCTGGTATCACGCCGCGGCTACCTACGATGGCACGACCTGGCGCTGTTCCTGAATGGCGAGCTCGAAGTCGACAGTGCTCGTCGGCGCCTTCACTCCCGCGCTCCCACAGCATCCAGCACGCGGCGCTCGGCACGGCGCTGGGCACGGGCGGAAACATCCCGAGCGGGCAGACGCGTGGCGTTTTCAGGGGCCTGATCGACGAAGCGCGCATCTGGAACGTGGCGCGCACCCAGGCGGCGATTGTCGACACGATGGACGAGCCCGTGCTGGCGGCGGGCAACCTGGTCGGCCGCTGGGGGCTCGATGAAGGATCCGGGACGACGGCCGCCAATACTGCCGGGCTGCCCAACGGAACGCTGGTGACGACCTCGCCGGCGACTCCGCTGGTCTGGGTCGCGGGCGGCTCCGGCTACACGTCGGGGCTGGTGCCCGGGAACAACGTGCTGCGGTTCGCCGGTACCGCCGGAGCCGGCGACTACGTCAGCTTCGGCGCCGCGACCTCCACGCTTGGCGCGTCCACCTTCACGGTTGAGACCTGGTTCAAGCGTTCCGAAGTCCTGGCGTGACGACCAGCACCGGAACAGGCGCCCTCACGCGCGGTTCCGCTCGTGACCAAGGGACGCGGCGAAGGGGAAAACAGCAACGTCGACATGAACTACTTCCTCGGCATCAACACGACCGGCGTGCTCGCGGCCGACTTCGAAGACGGCGCCGAACGGCGCAATCCTCGGCGGGGCAAACCATCCGATCAGCGGGTGTGACGCCGATTCCCCGGGCCCGGCTGGTATCACGCGGCGGTGACCTACGACGGCACGAACCTGCAGTTGTACCTGAACGGCGTGCCGGACGGCCTGCCCGTGTTTGCCGGGAGCCATGCCGCGCGCCGATAGCATCCAGCACGCGGCGCTCGGCTCGGCGCTGACCTCGGCGGGCGCGGCGGCCGGGTTCTTTGCCGGCTCGCTCGACGAAGCGCGCATCTGGAACTACGCGCGCAGCGCGGCGCAGATGGCCGCAACTGGTCGAATCGGGAAGTGGCCACGTGCGCCCGGGCTCCTGGCCCGGTGGAGCTTCAACGAGTGCTGCGGCCGTGTCGATGGACTCGACCGGCCACTGCCCTTTGGTCCACCGCAGTACCCAACGTCGCAATCATTGACATCAGGGCCGCGACACTTCGGGGACCGGTTGGAGCTGGACGCCCCGCGGTGACAACACGCTGAGCCCCGCGCCGATCAACCTGGCGCCTGTGGTGTTTGCCGGTGCCGATCAGACGGTGACGTTGCCCGCGGCCGCGAGCCTCGCAGGCTCCGTCGTCGACCCGGACGGTCCGACCGTCGGTCCCGTGCAGTGGACCAAGACCAGCGGACCCGGAGCCGTCGTATTCGCCAATCCCGCCTCGTTGAACACGACTGCGACCTTCTCCGCAGTGGGCACCTACGTGCTCACGCTCACGGCCAGCGACGGCGAAGCCTCCGGAACAGACTCCCTGACCGTCGTGGCGGACGGCGTGGCGGATCCGGCACTGACGCCGAAATATGCGGTCGACTTCGGCGGGACGAACGCGTACGTCGCGCTCGGTCCCGCGCCAGGCCTCGGCGCCGCGACGTTCACGCTCGAAGCGTGGATCAAGCGGGAAGGGGCCGGGATTGCCACGAACACGGGCAGCGGCGGCGTGGTTGCCGTTCCGCTCGTCACGAAGGGCATGGCCGAGAACGAGGGCGGCAGCATCGACATGAACTACTTCCTCGGCATCCGAGCGAGCGACAACGTGCTCGTCGCGGACTTCGAGGACACCGCAACCGGTCTGAACCACCCGGTGGTAGGCACGACGGCGATCCCGGCCGACGGCGCGTGGCGCCACGTGGCCGCGACGTATGACGGCACGACCTGGCGGCTGTATCTCGACGGTGCGCTGCACGCGCAGCTCGTGGTCGGCGCCTTCACGCCCCAGTTCAACAGCATTCAGCACGCAGCGCTGGGCACCGCCTTCAACTCCACCGGCGGCGTCGGATCGCAGACACAGGGCTTCTTCAACGGCGTCATGGACGAGGTCCGGATCTGGGCGGGGGCGCGCACGCTGCAGCAGATCCAGGACGGCATGTCCGGCGAGATCCTGTCGGCGCCGGGCCTGCTCGGACGCTGGGGCCTCAACGAGGGCGCCGGCGGCGCGGGAACGGCTGTCGCCGACAGCAGCGGCAACGGGAACAACGGCGTGCTGAGCGGCGCCTTCACTTGGGTGCCGGGCGTGACGTTCACGACCGTCAACCATGCGCCCGATGCGCCGATCCTGAATGCGCCGGCTGACGACGCGACAGGCGTGGCGTCGCCCGTGACGCTGGACGTGTCGGTCTCCGACAGCGATGCCGATCCGCTGACCGTGACCTATTTCGGCCGCCGCAAGGCCGTTGCCGGTCCCGACTTCACGGTGGTGGCGATTCCAGACACGCAGCATTACGTCGACGATCCGGCGCGCGCGGGGACGTTCACGGCCCAGACGAACTGGATCGTCAACAACCGGGCGCCGCTCAACATCGCGTTTGCGTCGCACCTCGGCGACATCACCGAGCACCAGGACCAGTTCATCGTCGAGTGGCAGCGCGCCGACACGAGCTTCCAGGTGCTCGAGGCCAACGGCGTCCCCTTCGGTATGTCGCCCGGGAACCACGATCAGTATCCCAGCGGCGTGGCGAACTTCTACGACCAGTTCTTCCCGCCGTCTCGATTCCTCGGGCAGCCGTGGTACGGCGGCTATCTGGGGGCGGAGGCGGGGGAGATCCAACGCCTGAACAAGGACAACTACGAGCTCTTCTCCGCGGGCGGGCTCGACTTCCTGATCATCCACATCGAGACCGACTGGCCGAGCTACGCCGTCGACTGGGCGGAGAAGCTCATCCTGCGCTACCCGAACCGCCGCGTGATTCTCAGCACGCACGCGTTCCTGAACACGTCGAACGCGCGTCCCACGGCGACGCAGTTCGGCCGCACCGACAGCCCCACGTCGGCCGAAAACGTCTGGCTGAACCTGATCAGGCCGAACTGCAACGTGTTCATGGTGATCAACGGCCACTACCCCGGCGAGGGCCGGCGCACGGACCTGAACGTGTGCGGGCAGCCGGTGCACCAGGTCCTCACGGACTACCAGTCGCGCGCGGCCGGCGGCGACGGCTGGCTGCGGTACTACACGTTCAAGCCCGCCGAGAACAAGATCTACGCCTACACGTACTCGCCGACGCGCAACGCCGGGGCCGGTGAGTTCGAGACCGACGCCGACAGCCAGTTCGTCCTCGACTACAACCTGACGACGCCGTTCCAGGTCATCTCGACGAGTAACGAACGTCCCGTCCGGATCGAGCACCACGGCGCTGTGGAGCGGGCTCGACGCCAGCGCCGAGTACGAGTGGTACGTCACGATCAACGACGGCAAGTCGACGACGACCGGGCCGGTGTGGAGCTTCACGACCGCCGCGCCCGCGAACACGGCGCCGGTGGCGGTGAACGATTCGGCGACGACCGCGGAAGACACGGCGGTCGGCGGCAACGTGCTCACCAACGACACCGACGCTGACGGCGGCACGACGCTGACGGCGACCCTCGGTGCGAGCCCGGCGAACGGCACGGTGGCGCTGGCCGCGGACGGCAGCTTCACCTACACGCCGAACGCGGACTTCAACGGGACCGACAGCTTCACCTACACGGCCAGCGACGGCACGGCCGCCTCGAACGTCGCGACGGTGACGATCACGGTCACGGGCGTGAACGACGCGCCGGTGGCGGTCAACGATACGGCGACGACCGACGAAGACGCGGCGGTCAGCGGTAACGTGCTCGCCAACGACACCGACACCGACGCCGGCACGACGCTGACGGCGACCCTGGGCGCGAGCCCGGCGAACGGCACCGTGACGCTGGGTAAGGACGGCGGCTTCACCTACACGCCGAACGCGGACTTCAACGGCACCGACAGCTTCACCTACACGGCGAGCGACGGCACGGCCGCCTCGAACGTCGCGACGGTGACGATCACGGTTGATGCGGTCAACGACGCGCCGGTGGCGGTCAACGACGCGGCGACGACCGACGAAGACACGGCGGTCAGCGGTAACGTCCTCGCCAACGACACGGACGTCGACGCCGGCACGACGTTGACGGCGATCCTGGGGGCGACCCCGGCGAACGGCACGATTTCGCTGGCCCCGGACGGCAGCTTCACCTACATGCCGAACGCGGACTTCAACGGCACGGACAGCTTCACCTACACGGCGAGCGACGGCAACGCTGTCTCGAACGTCGCGACGGTGACGATCACGGTCACGGGCGTGAACGACGCGCCGGTGGCGGTGAACGACGCGGCGACGACCGCGGAAGACACGGCGGTCAGCGGGAACGTGCTCGCCAACGACACGGACGTCGACGCCGGCACGCGCTGACGGCGGCCCTCGGTGCGAGCCCGGCGAACGGCACGGTGGCGCTGGACGCGGACGGCAGCTTCACCTACACGCCGAACGCGAACTTCAACGGCACCGACAGCTTCACCTACACGGCGAGCGACGGCGCCGCGGCCTCGAACGTCGCGACGGTGACGATCACGGTCACGGGCGTGAACGACGCGCCGGTGGCGGTGAACGACGCGGCGACGACGACGGAAGACACGGCGGTCAGCGGTAACGTGCTCGGCCAACGACACGGACGTCGACGCCGGCACGACGCTGACGGCGGCCCTCGGTGCGAGCCCGGCGAACGGCACGGTGGCGCTGGCCGCGGATGGCAGCTTCACCTACACGCCGAACGCGGACTTCAACGGCACCGACAGCTTCACCTACACGGCGAGCGACGGCTCCGCGGCCTCGAACGTCGCGACGGTGACGATCACGGTCACGGGCGTGAACGACGCGCCGGTGGCGGTGAACGACGCGGCGACGACCGCGGAAGACACGGCGGTCAGCGGTAACGTGCTCGGCAACGACACGGACGTCGACGCCGGCACGACGCTGACGGCGACCCTCGGTGCGAGCCCGGCGAACGGCACGGTGGCGCTGGCCGCGGATGGCAGCTTCACCTACACGCCGAACGCGGACTTCAACGGCACCGACAGCTTCACCTACACGGCGAGCGACGGCGCCGCGGCCTCGAACGTCGCGACGGTGACGATCACGGTCACGGGCGTGAACGACGCGCCGGTGGCGGTGAACGACGCGGCGACGACCGACGAAGACACGGCGGTCAGCGGCAACGTGCTCGGCCAACGACACGGACGTCGACGCCGGCACGACGCTGACGGCGAGCCCTGGGTGCGAGCCCGGCGAACGGCACGGTGGCGCTGGCCGCGGATGGCAGCTTCACCTACACGCCGAACGCGAACTTCAACGGCACCGACAGCTTCACCTACACGGCGAGCGACGGCGCCGCGGCCTCGAACGTCGCGACGGTGACGATCACGGTCACGGCCGTGAACGACGCGCCGGTGGCGGTGAACGACGCGGCGACGACCAACGAGGACACGGCGGTCAGCGGCAACGTGCTCGGCAACGACACGGACGTCGACGCCGGGACGACGCTGACGGCGAGCGCTGGGTGCGAGCCCGGCGCACGGCACGGTGGCGCTGGCCGCGGACGGCAGCTTCACCTACACGCCGAACGCGAACTTCAACGGGACCGACAGCTTCACCTACACGGCGAGCGACGGCGCGGCGGCCTCGAACGTCGCGACGGTGACGATCACGGTCACGAGCGTGAACGACGCGCCGGTGGCGGTGAACGACGCGGCGACGACCAACGAGGACACGGCGGTCAGCGGCAACGTGCTCGGCAACGACACGGACGCCGACGGCACGGCGCTGACGGCGAGCCTGGGTGCGAGCCCGGCGAACGGCACGGTGGCGCTGACCGCGGACGGCAGCTTCACCTACACGCCGAACGCGGACTTCAACGGCACCGACAGCTTCACCTACACGGCGAGCGACGGCGCGGCGGCCTCGAACGTCGCGACGGTGACGATCACGGTCACGGGCGTGAACGACGCGCCGGTGGCGGTGAACGACACGGCGACGACCGACGAGGACACGGCGGTCAGCGGCAACGTGCTCGGCAACGACACGGACGCCGACGCCGGCACGACGCTGACGGCGACCCTGGGCGCGAGCCCGGCGCACGGCACGGTGGCGCTGGCCGCGGACGGCCAGCTTCACCTACACGCCGAACGCGAACTTCAACGGCACCGACAGCTTCACCTACACGGCGAGCGACGGCGCGGCCGCCTCGAACGTCGCGACGGTGACGATGACGGTCGACGAGCGTGAACGACGCGCCGGTCGCGGTCAACGACGCGGCGACGACGGCGGAGAACACGGCCGTCACGATCGCCGTCCTGTCGAACGACACTGACGCGGACGGCGGCACGCTGTCGGTGGCGAGCGTCACCACGCCCGCTCACGGCACGGCCGCGATCAACGCCGGCGGCACGATCACGTATTCGCCGGCGGCGAACTACAGCGGCGGGGACAGCTTCTCCTACACCATCAGCGATGGCCAGGGAGGCTCCGCGACCGCAAGCGTCAGCGTGACGGTCACCAACGTCAACAACGCGCCGGTCGCCGTGAACGACTCGGCGACGACGGTCGAGGACCAGGCGGTCACGATTGCCGTGCTCGCCAACGACTCGGATGCCGACGGCGGCACGCTGAACGCGGTGCTCGTCAGCGCTCCGAGCCACGGCACGGTGACGCTGAATCCGGACGGCAGCTTCCGCTACACGCCGGCGGCGAACTTCAACGGCGCCGACAGCTTCCGCTACAAGGCGAGCGACGGGGCCGCGGATTCGAACGTGGCGACGGTGACGGTTGTCGTCGAGCGCCGTGAACGACGCGCCCGTGGCCGTCAACGACAGCTACAGCACCAACGAAGACCAGGTGCTGAACGTGGCGGCGCCCGGCGTGCTCGGCAACGATACCGACATCGACGGGGGTCCGCTGCAGGCGGTCGCTCGTCAGCGGCCCGAGCCCACGGCACGCGTGACGCTCAACGCCAACGGCAGCTTCAGCTACATGCCGGCGGCGAACTTCAGCGGCGGCCGACAGCTTCAGCTACAAGGCCAACGACGGCAGCGACGACTCGAACGCGGCGACCGTCTCCATCCTCGTCAACGCCGCCAACGATGCGCCGGTGGCGCAGAGCGACAGCGTGACGACGAAGAGCGGCCAGGCCGTGTCGATCGAGCTGGAGGCCGACGACGTGGATGGGAACGCGCTCACCTACCGGATCGTGCGCAGCCCGTCCAACGGCACGCTGACCGGCGCCGGCCCGAACCGGACCTACACGCCGAGGAGCGGCTTCACGGGTTCCGACAGCTTCACGTTCGTGGCCAACGACGGGGTCGCGGACAGCAACGTGGCGACCGTGAGCATCACGGTCACCTCGAAGACGAACGAGCCGCCCGTGGCGGAGAACAAGTCGGTGCAGACCAACGAGGACACCAGGGTCTCCATCACGCTCCAGGGCAGCGACCCCGAAGGGAAGTCGCTGAAGTACAAGATCGTCTCCGGTCCCGAAGCACGGCGATCTGACCGGCGAGGCGCCGAACCTGAAGTACCGGCCGGACTCCGACTACAACGGGCCCGACAGCTTCACGTTCCGGGTCTCGGACAGCAAGGCCGACAGCAACCTGGCCAAGGTCAGCATCACGGTCAAGCCCGTGAACGATGCGCCCGAGGCGAAGGACTTTACCGTTCAGAAGTCCGGCTCGGGTCAGGTGACCGGGTTCCTGCGCGGCACCGACGTGGACGGCGACACGCTGAAGTTCCGGATCGTCAGGGGACCGGCGCGCGGGAAGGTGACGGTCGACCCGAAGACCGGCCGGTTCGTCTACACCCCGCCGTCAGGCAACAAGCGGATCGACGTCACCTTCCGCTACGTCGTCAACGACGGCACGGTCGACAGCGACCGCGCGCTCGTGAGGATTGACTACTGCAACGGCCGGCACAACGGCCACGATCGCGACCACGATCGCGACGACGACGACCGGTACGACCATCACGACCGTGACGATCACGACTGGGATTGGGGCTGGGGGTGGGGCTGGGATCGCCGGTAAGAGAATCGCGATCTAGACGGGATCGCCGGGCCGGCCCGCGTCGGGGCTGGCCGGCGCGGCCGCCGGCTCGAGTTTGTGGTGCAGCGCGAAGAGCGCGAGCTCGAGCCGGTTCGATACGCCCAGCTTGTCGAAGATGTTGGTCAGGTGGTGCTTGACCGTCTTCTCGCTGATGGTGAACTTGGTGGCGATGTCGCCGTTCGACAGGCCGCCGAGAATCAGGCTGATGATCTCCAGCTCCCGCGGCGTGAGCCCGAAGTGCTTGCGCGTGGGAGCGGGGGAGTTGGCGGAAATCTCACGCAGGGTGGTCGCCAGATCGGCGACCGGCTTGCGCCCCACCCAGTATCGCCCCGACATCACCGCCTGAATGCTCTTGAACAGGACGTCGCTCGCGGTGTCCTTCAGCACCACCCCCTGCGCGCCGAGCTGAAACGCCGTCACGATGTCGGTCTGTTCGATGGCCGCCGTCAGCAGCAGGATCCGGGTCGTCGTCTTCAGGTCCTTGAGCTCGCGCAACGCCAGCAGCCCGCCGATTCGCGGCATGGCGAGGTCCAGCAGCAGCAGGTCCGGCTGCAGCTTCTCGACGAGCGGCAGCGCTTCGTCGCCGTCGTTGGCCGCGCCGACGACCTTGAGGTCCGGCCTGGTCTCGAGCAGCTTGATCAGCCCTTCGCGGAAAATGGGATGATCGTCGGCAATGACGATGCGGATGGGCAGCTTGGGTTTATCCGTGGATGGCATGGGTGGCTACGGGGAAAGAAATCTCGAGCCGGGCCCCGCGGCCGGGATCCGATTCCACGGTCAGCTCTCCGCCGAGCAGCCGGACGCGCTCTTTGATGACCACGGGACCCTGGCGGGTGTGCTCCTGGTCGGCCGGCGACAGCCGGCCCGCAAACGGAAATCCGCGCCCGTCGTCGTCGATCGCGAGGCGGCACAGGCCGTCGGCGACCGCCAGCCGGACGAACACGTTGCGCGCGCCGCTGTGTTTCCGCACGTTGACGAGCGCCTCCTGGACGACGCGCGCCACTTCCCCGCAGGCGCGCGGCGGGAGATCGATCCGATCGAACGGCGTGATGAACCGCGCCGTGATCCCGGTCTCGCGCTCGAAGCGCTGGACGGTGTCGGCGATGGTGTTCATCAGCTGATCCGGCGTAATGTCGAGCGGCTTCATCCGTTGGATGAGGTCGCGCAGGCCCACCACCTCATCGCGGAGGATCGTGCCCAGCCGGTTGAGCTCGCTCGCCAGCGCCCGTGAAGTCGTCGCGGCCGGCACGCTCAACGCGTGCAGCTGGATCTGCACGCCCAGCACGCTCTGGATGATCCCGTCGTGGAGCTCGCGTCCAATCCGGGCCCGTTCGATGGCGGCGCTGCGCGACCGGAGGCGGTGCAGAAGGTACAGGTTGTAGAGAGCCGGCTGGACCTGCCGCACGATGCGCTGCGCGAAGGCCAGCCCGCTCTCGCGATCGCCATCCCACTGAGAATCGATCAGAAAGAAACGCCCAGTCAACTCGCCCGGTATCTCGACGCCAATCGCCATCATCTGGTGAAACGGCCCGGCGGCCGCCAGGAATCGGTCCGGGAGGTCGGGCGGCGGCTGGCCGGCTTCGCGCGCCATCCGGATCGAGCGCCACGACATCGAGCCGATCGTCGCGGCGCCGGACGGCGTGCCACGCGCGTCGCGGCCGGGGCGAAGAGATACGTCGGGACGCTGCCCGAATCGAGCGCCGTGATGCGGAGCGGCGCGCTCGAGCCGGCGATGAGCCGTGCGCCTTCCCACAGCCAGACCCGATCGCTGCCGATTTCGTGAATCACCAGGAGCGCCCGGTTCGCATCGTAGAGCCGGACGATCGCGTCGCACACGAGCGCCATGGCCTTCGACAGTCCCGATCGCAGCTCGACGCGGCTCACGATGGAGGCGATTGAGGCTCCTTCCGCCCGAATCCGTTTCTCCGTCTGCGTGACGTAACCAAGAACCACACCGGCCACCAGCACGAGGGCGGCGCGGATGCCGAAGAGCTCTCAGCACGCCGGATTCGGCCGGCCCGGCGGCGCGCGCCGGGCCCCATCGTGACCAGCGCCGCGTGCGTCGCCAGAAGCGCGACGACACCCGCCGCGGTGGCCATCGTCGCACGAAAACCCCAGCGATGTGCGGCGGCGATCAGCGGAAAGAGGACCATCAACAGGAATGGGCTTCCGGCGCCGGTCAGCACCGTTCCACCGGCAGCGGCCGAAAGGTCGATCGCGTGGACGGCGACCGTCATCCGGGTACGCCCTCCGCCCCTGGTGCGGAGGAGGATGACGACAGCCACCGCGAAGATGACGATAGCCGGCGAAGAGGAGAGACCTCAGCGATTCCGGCGAGCCTGACGGGGTGAAGAAGGCTGCAATGAAGACCGAGGCCGCCAGAAAGACCCGCGCGATGGCGAGCGACCGCTCCCGGCGGTCTGGCTCCTCTGGTGACGACGGCCGCTCTGCGCCGTACGTCAAGTATCGACGCAAACTCGATCCTCCATGGCATGCCAGTCCCCGAAGCGGTCGGACAGACGGCTTCGCGGTCTGATGCCGTTCAACTATCCGGGATCCCCGCCGCGGTGGGGTGAAATTGTGCTGGGCAGCAGCCTGACAGGTTAAGCAACCTGAGCGGTTTTGGCAAGTCGCGACGCGCCGCCGGTTTTGGAGCCCAGGTCGTCCGGCCTTCCAAGGAGCTACCGGGGCACCCCGTGGAACGGCGGTGTCCTTCAGGTTTGAATGTCCAGAACTTGTTGAGCTATAAATAGTTAGGTTGGTCTGTCCTGGCAAACGGTCGGGCTGCGACGGTAAGAAGTGCTAAGTTGACTCGACCAATCGGAGATCCCCTCTATGACTACTCAGCCCACCGCGGCGCCAGAGTTGCCCTCGTCACAGGGGCGGGCAGCGGTATCGGGAAGGCCGTGGCGATCGCGCTCACTAAAGAAGGATACGCCGTCGTGCTGGCCGGACGCCGCGCCGGCCCGCTCGACGAGACCGCCAGCCAATTGAGCCCGGGCGGCGGGCGGACACTGAGCGTCCCGACCGACGTCCGCGACGCCGAGTCGGTCCGTGCGCTCTTCTCGAAGACCTGGGACGCCTTCGGCCGGCTGGACCTCCTGTTCAACAACGCCGGCGTCAACGTCCCGGGGGTGCCGCTCGAGGAGCTCGCGGTGGAGCAGTGGAGAGCTGTCGTCGACACGAATCTGACCGGCGCCTTTCTTTGCACGCAACAAGCGATACAGCTGATGAAGCGCCAGAACCCCAAAGGGGGACGCATCATCAACAACGGCTCGATCTCGGCGTACGCGCCGCGGCCCGACTCGGCGCCGTACACCGCGACCAAGCACGCGATGACCGGCCTGACCAAATCGACGTCGCTCGACGGCCGGAAGCACGACATCGCCTGCGGCCAGATCGACATCGGGAACGCCGCGACCGAGATGGCCGCGAGAATGGCGCAAGGCGTGCCTCAAGCCAACGGCCAGACCGCCGCCGAGCCGCTCCTCGATCTCGATCACGTCGCGCGCGCGGTGGTGTACATGGCGAGCCTTCCCCTGGACGCCAACGTGCAGTTCATGACCGTGATGGCGACGAAGATGCCGTTCGTGGGCCGCGGATAGCTTCCAGCCTTCGCTCATGAATGCCCGCGAAGGCTGCCCACCGTAGCCTTGGCGAAGGTGGGCCGCCCCGTATGCGAACGAGCTACGGCTGGCAAGCCCGCTTCCCGCTTCGAGGGTCCCGCTCTGTCGTATGCTGTCGGCGAGCGTGAATGTTTATCCCGGAAGCGCGATCATCCGCAGAATGTGGCTGCGCGCCATCCGGCAACGCGCGACAGCCTGACCGGACCCGATGAATCATCGCTTGCGCACACTGGTCGAGAGAGTCTGGGACTACCATCAGCTGAATCACCGTCTCGCGAAGAGTGACGCGATCCTGGTGCTGTGCAGCCATGACAAGGCGGTGGCCGAAACGGGCGCCCGTCTGTACCTCGAGGGCTGGGCCCCGCTGCTCATCTTCTCGGGCGGGCTCGGGTCCATCACGCGGCATCTCTGGCAGGAGCCGGAAGCGGATCAGTTCGCGGAGATCGCCGCCGCGATGGGCGTCCCGCGCCAGGACATCCTCATCGAGAACCGCTCGACGAACACCGGGGAGAACGTGCTGTTCACCAGGCAGCTCCTGGCCGAGCGGCAGCTCGACCCGGCGAGGTTCATCGTCGTCCAGAAGCCGTACATGGAGCGCCGGAGCTACGCCACCTTCCGAAAAGTGTGGCCCGAGAAAGAAGTGCTCGTCACCTCGCCGAGAGTGTCGCTCGACGAGTACCTGGGCAAGTACTCCAACGAGGCGCTGACGACCGACGACGTGATCAGCATCATGGTGGGCGATCTGCAGCGGATCAAGCTCTACCCGGCGAAGGGCTTTCAGATCCACCAGGACATTCCCGACGACGTGTGGCAGGCGTACGACGAGCTGGTCGGGATGGGTTACGACTCGCGGCTCGTCACCGCCTGATGATGACAACCGTCAGGTGGCGTCCGGCTTCAGCCGGACCACGGCGGTTGTGAAGCGCTTCGAGGAGATATGACCAGAAGGCTGATAGCCGTGGTTCTTGCCCTGCCGGTGCTCGTGCACGGATCCGCCGCGCCAGCGCGCGCAGCCGCAACCGCCGCCGAACATCCTGCTGATCCAGGCGGACGATCTGGGCTATGGCGATTTGAGCGCCTACGGGCAGGCCCAGTTCAAGACGCCCGCGCTCGATCGTCTCGCGCGCGAAGGCATGCGGTTCACGCAGTACTATGCCGGCAGCACGGTGTGTGCGCCGTCGCGGGCCTCCCTCATGACCGGGATGCACACCGGCCACGGGTGGATCCGGGGAAACGGCGCGCTCCCCGAAGGCGACACGCCGCTGCGGCCGGAGGAAGTGACGATCGCGGAAGTGCTTCGCGACGCCGGCTACCGCACGGCCCTCATCGGCAAGTGGGGACTCGGTCAGCCCGGCACCAACGGCGAGCCCACTCGGCAGGGCTTCGAGTACGCCTTCGGGCCCAGCGACCAGCGCCATGCCCACCGGCAATTCACCGATCACCTGTGGCGCAACGGCGAGCGGGTGGCTGTCGATCTCGAGAAGGACTACACCAACGACCTCTTCACGAAGGAAGCGGCAGGCCTTCATCGAGCGCTCCGATCCCCGCCCCTTCTTCGTGTACTTGAATTACACCGTGCCTCACGCGGAGCTCCGCGTCCCGGACGACTCGTTCGAGCCCTTCCGCGGCCGGTTTCCGGAAACGCCGTTCGTGAATGCGGCGGCAGACGGGCGGCAGGCCGGCGCGAGCCCGGATGTCGCGTCACTCGGCTACCGCTCGCAGCCCGCGCCGCGCGCGGCGTTCGCCGCGATGATCACCCGCATGGACCGGGACATCGGGCGGCTGGTCGATCGGCTTGGCGCGCGGGGCATCGATCGCCAGACGCTGGTGATGTTCATCAGCGACAACGGGCCGCATCGCGAAGGGGGCGCCGACCCGGCGTTCTTCAAGAGCTCGGGTCCGCTGCGCGGCATCAAGCGGGACCTCTACGAGGGAGGCATCCGCGTGCCGAACATCGCGCGCTGGACCGGCACGATTCCCGCCGGCCGCGTCAGCGATCACGTGTGGGCGCACTGGGACGTCCTGCCGACGCTCGCCGATCTCGCGCGCGCGAAAACCCCGGCGGGCCTGGACGGGATGTCGATGCGCCGCGCGCTGCGGGGCGAACGGCAGCCGCCGCATCCTTTCTTGTACTGGGAGTTTCACGAGCGCGGCTTTCAGCAAGCCATGCGGATGGGCCGCTGGAAGGCCGTGCGGCTGAAGACCGGAACCGCGCTGGAGCTGTACGACCTCGAGGCCGACCCCGGCGAACAGCGTGACGTCGCCGCCGCGCATCCCGACGTCGTCCGCAAGATGGAAATGTCTCTGAAGACCGCACGAACCGAGTCGGCGCGGTGGCCGGTGAAGTAGCCGGGCGGCAGGAGGAACGGCATGGGTGTGTTACGTCGCATGTTCGGCCCGAGCAGGAAAGAGATCTGGACGCAGCTGAGCACCGAGGTGGGTGCACAGTACAAAGATGGAGGATTCTGGAAGGGGGACAAGGTCGAGGTCACGCACGGCGAATGGAAGGTGACGCTCGACTCGTATACCGTCTCGACCGGAAAAGTCACCATCGTGTACACGCGGATGCGGGCGCCCTACGTGAACGCGGACGGCTTTCGCTTCAAGGTGTATCGCAAGAGCATCTTCAGCGGGGTCGGGAAGCTGCTCGGCATGCAGGACATCGAGGTCGCGGACGATCAGTTCGACGAGGATTTCATCATCAAGGGCACCGACGAGGGCAGGGTGCGGGCGCTCTTTTCGAATCCGAAGATCCGCGAGCTGATCGCGGCGCAGAAAGACATCAAGTTCGAGGTCAAGGATGACGAGGGATGGTTCGGTCCCACCTTTCCCGAAGGGGTAGACGAGCTGTCCTTCACCGTGGTGGGCATCATCAAGGACGTCGAGCGCCTGAAGCTCCTCTACGAGCTCTTTGCGGAGACGCTGGAGCAGCTGTGCCGAATCGGCGCGGCGTACGAGCGGGCGCCTGACGTGGCGCTGTGATTCGGCCGCGGCGGCTCGGCAGGGCATGACGATGAGAACGTTGAGCCCGGCGCGGGCGATTGTCCTCGGCACGCTGGTCGTCGGCGTGCTCGACGCGCTCGATGCCGTCGTGTTCTTCGGCCTGAGGTCCGCCGTCCCGCCGATTCGGATTTTCCAGAGCATTGCCGCCGGGCTGCTCGGCCGGACTGCGGCGTTTCAAGGGGGCCTCGGCACGGCCGCGCTCGGCGCGTGCCTCCACTTCTTCATTGCCTTCGCCGTTGTGGCGACCTACTTCGTCGTGAGCCGGCGGGTGCGGATCCTGACGGACAGGCCCGTGATCTTCGGCCTTCTCTACGGAGTGGCCGTCTACTTCGTGATGAGCCGATCGTCGTGCCGCTCTCGGCGGCCGGCGGGAGCGGCGCCTCGCCGCCGTGGCCGGTGCTCGTCAACGGCCTCTTGATTCACGCCTTGGGCGTCGGCCTGCCAAGCGCCCTCTTCGCGCGCGCGGCGGCGCCTCGTTCGCGTGGCTGGCGTACATAGCGCAGGCCGTCAAGCGTGCCCGTGCGTCGAAAAGGCAGTCTCGGTTAAAAGCGTAAGCCACAACAGCAGTTGGGGTTAAGATCTCTATATGGGGAGGGGCATCCTTCTGAGCGGCGCCGTGCTGCTGCTCGCGGCCTGTTCCTCCGAGCAGCAGCCGTCTCCCGGCCCCGGGCCGAGCACTCAACCGCCAACTCAGCAGACGCCAATCCGCGTCCTCATGCTGACGGCGACCGCGGGCTTCCGTCACGACTCGATACCCGTTGCCCGCGACGTCATGGCCGGCCTCGCGGCAGGAGGAGGGTTCACCGTCACAGCGACGGAGGACCTCTCGTTGCTGACGTCGTCCTCGCTCAGCAGCTACGATGTCGTCTTCTTCGCGCTGACGAGCGGCGAGCTGGCATTCACAGCCGAGCAGAAGGCCGCGATCGTCGGCTTCGTGTCGGGCGGCAAGGGTTACCTGGGTGTGCACAGCGCCAGCGATACGCTGTACGAGTGGCCGGACTACGGCCGCCTCGTCGGCGCGTATTTCAAGGAGCACCCCTGGACGCGGCAGGGCACCGTCGTTGTCGAGGACCCGTCGCACCCGGCGACCGCGGGTCTCGGCGAGCGGTTCGGGCTGATGGAGGAGTTCTACACGTTCCGGGAGAACCCGAGGCCGCCCGTCCAGGTGCTGCTGCGGCTCGATCCGGCTTCGGTTGGAGCCTCGGGCGACTATCCGCTCGCCTGGGCGCACTCGTATGGAGCCGGTCGCGCGTACTACAACGCGCTCGGCCACTTCGCCGAGACGTGGCGGGACACGCGCTTCCAGCGGCAGCTCGCCGGGGCGATTCGCTGGGCCGCTCAACGTTGAGAGCGAGGACGTCCTCGTGCCGGTAGTTTCAGAGGTCAGGAGAAGAGTCATGAACCGAGTCGCGCTTGTCATCGCGGTGGTCGTTGCCGCAATTCCTTTGAGCGCCCTCGCACAGTTTCCCGAGGGCAAGGGCTCTGGCGACGCGAGCAGGGCATGGTCCGGGAAGAAGCCCTACGCGAGCCTCTTCATCGCACCGGACGCGCAGAAGCCCGATGCGGAGCGGAGAGATCCGAAACCGATCGAGCTCCTGCCCCAAGGCGTCGTCGCGACGCCGCCGAAAGTGGTCTGCGGAATGACCGTCGTGCAGGCGGATCCCGGTGTCGACCCTCACATCCTGGTGAAGCCCGACGTTCCGAGCACCAACCGCACGGACCTCAAGCCGAACCTGCCGCGCGGGACCGAGTACAAGATTCAGAAGGTCGCGCCACCCATCTGCCATTGAGGGGCGGCGTGCCATGCCCATCCGGGTCGTGCAGCTCGGCAGCCCGCGCGCGGCGGACGAAGGCCTGCGTCTCGGCACCGTACGGCGGCCGCCTCGCGGGGTGCGGAAACAGGACTACGCGCGCCGGGACTACTTCGACGTCTGGATGCCCGAACTCGCGCCGAGCGCCGCCCTCGTGAAGTCGTCGGCGCTCTCTGACGCTCCCACGCCGGCGCGATGGGCCCGCTTCGCGCGCAAGTATCGCCAGGAGATGCGCGTGCCCGCGGCGCAGCGGCTGCTCCTGCTCCTCGCCGCCCTTTCGTCGACGACGAACCTCTCCGTCGGCTGCTACTGCGCCGACCAGTCCCGGTGCCACCGCTCGGTGCTCCGCGAGCTGCTGAAAGAGGCAGGCGCGGAGATGGTCTAAGGAAAAATGGAATTGCAGAGCCATAAGTCGTTGATAGTGTAAGATTTGCGCTTGACTCTGCCGTGCCATGGCCTTACAGTTGACTCATCCCTGTAAGTCGTCTTTTTAAGTAAGTCCAAGCGAAAAAGGCCAGCCCCGATGACCGGGGCTCGCAAAGCTGTAAGTCCCGCGGTCGCGGGGCGGTTTAGCTTCCGAACTTGGGGTACCCATGTCTACACGGCGCGCCGTCCCGGCTTTCCTCGCGATCATCTGCGCCATCATCTTCCTTGGCGTCAGCAACTACCTCGCGGCTCGCCAGAACGCCTCCAGCGAGCAACGGATTGCGGCAATGCGCGCGGAAATCGACATCCTGCGCCAGGGCGACCCCCTGGCGACCGCCGGTACCGCCGGCCGCTTGAAATCGTCTGCCGTCTCGATGATGGACGACGAGAGCCGGGCCGCAATCGTGGCGGACGTGAAACGCGAGCTGTCGGCCGAGATGGGGCTGCTGCCGCTTACGCTCCTGCGGGATCGCCGGAACAGTTTCGTCGAGCTCAACTCGTACGACGACAAAGGGGCGAGCAACTACGGGACGGCCGGCTACCTCGGCAACGGCTACTTCATTACCGTCAAGCACGCAGTCGTGGCGCTCGGGCAGGAGGGGCTGACGGAGCCGCGGCGAATCGAGACCGTCAAGGTCACCTACAAGGGGCGCGCGATCGTCGCCCGCGTCGTCGACTTCGGCGATGCGCGCGCGGAAGTCGATCCGGGCGACTGGGCCATCGTGAAGGTGAAGGAGCCGATCGATCTGCCGCCGCTCACGCTGAACCTGAAATACGCGTTCGACTTCGCCGACCCGATCTTCCGGCTGGGCAACGACTATTCGAAGGGGATCATCCTCTCGACCGGATACGTCGGCCAGCGCACCCCGGCGAACCTGGTGACCTGCCTGACCGATGGTCACCCGGGCGTGTCCGGCGGCGGCGTCCTCAATCGCCAGGGCGAGCTGGTGGGGATTCCCGTCGGGAGGATGCAGGGCGACTATCGCTTCTCGTTCATCCTCCCGCTGCGCGCCGAGATGTTGCGGAAGGTTCGATAAGGTCTATTCCCGTTTCTTCCTCAGCCCCTCCAACCGTTTCTTGATCTCCGTCTCGAGCCCTCGCTCGGTCGGCTCGTAGAAGCGCCGTCCGGCGTGCGCCGGAGGCAGGCACTCCATGTCCGCCGCAATCCCCTCGGGCTCGTCGTGCGCGTAGCGGTAGCCCTTCCCGTACTCGAGATCCTTCATCAGCTTCGTGGGCGCGTTCCGCAGGTGCAGCGGAACCGGCTCCGCGACTTCCTGTGATGCGGCTTCGGCGGCTTCGAGGTAGGCGCGGTAGACGGCGTTGCTCTTGGCGGCCACGGCCATGTAGATCGCCGCCTGCGCCAGCGCGGTGTTGCCCTCCGGCATTCCGAGGAAGTGGACGGCATCCTTGGCCGCGATGGCGGTCGTCAGCGCGCGCGGATCCGCGTTGCCGATGTCTTCCGACGCGAAGCGCACGAGACGCCGCGCGATGTACAGGGGATCTTCTCCCGACTCGACCATCCGGGCGAGCCAGTAGACGGTCGCGTCGGGATCGCTGTTGCGCATCGACTTGTGCAAGGCGGAGATGAGGTTGTAGTGCTCTTCGCCGCTCTTGTCGTAGAGCAGCGCCCGGTTCTGCGCGAGATCGGCGACGAGGGGGACGTCGATTCGGCCGCCGGCCCCGGCGGAGGCGGCCGCGGTCTCCAGCATGTTCAGCGCGATCCGCGCGTCGCCGTTCGCATATCGCGCCAGGCCGGCCAGCGCCTCGTCGTCGGCGCCGATCGCGAGCGCGCCGAGCCCGCGCTCCCGATCCTCGAGCGCCCGCCGCATGATCGTCACGATCTGCGGGGCGCCGAGCGCCTTCAGCACGTAGACCTTCGAGCGCGAGAGCAGCGCCGAGTTCACCTCGAACGAGGGGTTCTCCGTCGTCGCGCCGATGAGGACGATGTCGCCCGCCTCGACGCGCGGGAGGAAGGCGTCCTGCTGCGACTTGTTGAAGCGGTGGATCTCGTCGATGAAGAGGATCGTCCGGCGGCCCAGGCGCCGCCGCGCCTCCTCCGCTTCCGCCATGACCGCGCGAATTTCCTTGATGCCGGAGAGCACCGCGCTGAACGAGATGAAGTGGGCGCGGGTGACGTTCGCGATCAGCCGCGCGAGCGTCGTCTTGCCGGTGCCGGGCGGGCCCCAGAGGATGATCGACTGCAGGCGGTCCTGCTCGATCGCGCGGCGCAGCGGGCGCCCGGGGCCGATGAGCGCCTCCTGCCCGACGAACTCGTCCAGGGTCCGCGGCCGCATCCGCTCCGCGAGCGGAGCCGGGGCGCTCGACGCCGGGACGGCAGCCGGCTCCTCGTCAAATAAGGACATGGTTCCTAATGTGCCCGCTGTCGTGCGGCTTCATACAAGACCAGCGCCGCCGCGATCGCGACGTTCAGCGATTCGACCGGCGGCCGCATGGGGATTGTCAGGCGCTCGTCGGACGCGTCCAGCAGATCCTGTGGCAGGCCGGCGCCTTCGCCGCCGAACAGGATCGCCGACGGGCCGCGCAGGTCGCAGGCCGCGAGCGGCGTGCCATCGCGCGCCGCCGTTGCGAACACGCGCAGCCCCGCGGCGCGCGCGGCGCCGATCGCGTCGGCGAGCGGTCGTCCGCACGCGACGGGCAGACGGAACGTGCTGCCCATCGCGCCGCGCAGCGCCTTCCACCCGAACGGATCCGCCGTGCCTTCGCCGGCGACGACGCCGGTGGCGCCGCAGGCCTCGGCCGCACGGATGATGGCGCCGACGTTGCCGGGATCCTGCACCTGATTCAACAGCAGGACCATCGGTTCGTGGCGTCCGGCTTCAGCCGGGGCCCCCGGCGCGCGTTTTGTGCGCGCTGGGGTGGAAGCCGGACCATGGCCGAGCGGCTTGTGCTCGAGCACGTCGTGAAGTGTGATCGGCCGGCGCTCGGCGATGGCGACGACGCCCGAGGGCTGACGCACGGGGCTCATCACGGCGAGCACGGGATCGGTAACGGCTATCGTGGTCGTCCCGGCGCGCGCGATCCTGGCGGCGAGCGCCGCCAGGCGCCCTTCCGCCAGCCCGTTGCCGAATGCCGCGACGTCGATGCGCACGCCCGAGGCCAGCGCCTCCTCGAGCAAGTGCTCGCCGTCGAGCAGCATCCATTCGCCGCCCCCGGCGCGGGCCATCTCGCGGAATCGCTTCACGATGGGGTTCTGCCGGCTCGAAATGCGCTCCATGAAAGCCGGTTCGATTGTAGCCCGCGGCTGCAAATGCCGATCTGCGATCCGTCGGTATTCTGCTACCATTCTCCGAATGAAGGCCCGTCTGCTCAAGAAGTTCGAGGATGAAATCCACGCGCTCGACAAGGAGCTGAAGACCGAGCTGCCGAAGGAAATCAAGCGCGCGCGCGAGCTCGGCGACCTCCGCGAGAACGCCGAATATCAGGCGGCCAAGGAACGGCAGAGGCTGGTCGAGTCCCGCATCAGCATGCTCCAGAAGCGCGTCAGCGAGATTTCACTGATGAACCTGGAGCGCATTCCGCACGACAAGGTCGGTTTCGGATCGCACGTCCATCTCAAGGAGTCGACCGGTCAGACGATCGTCTACCAGCTCGTCATGCCGGAAGATGCCGACGTCGAGCACGGCCTGATCTCGACGGCGTCCCCGATCGGGCGCGCACTGCTCGGCAAAGAGGAAGGGGACGAGATCACCGTGACCGCCCCCAATGGCAGCCGCCAGTTCGAGCTCGTGAAGCTGGTCACCATCCACGACGACGAATAAAAGTTCTAAAGTGCTAAAGTTCCAAAGTGCTAAAGTTCGAAAGTTCTACGGTGCTAAAGCTCGAACGTTCGTGCGGCCCTTAGAACTTTAGAACGTTAGAACTTTAGACAGTTTTCACCCATCAGTGATCACGCCAGACGCACCGGACCGGCAGGTACTCGACGCGGCTCCGCACGGCCGTCGTGCTGACCGGTTCGGGCACGGCCGGGGCCTACCACGCCGGCGTCCTGCGGGCCCTGCACGAAGCGGGGGTCAAGATCGATCTCGTCGCCGGCCGCGGCGCCGGTGCGATCGGCGCGCTCTTCGCCGCGGTGGACGGCGGGGCCAGGCTCTGGGAGGCTTCCGGTTTGTGGAAGTCGCGCTCGGCCGCAAGGTTCTATCAATGGCGCGCGCCGCTGCGAGCCGCCGGCTGGGCGCTCGCGGCCGCGGCCGCCGTCCTGGCGATTCCCCTGGCGCTCGTCGCCGCCGCGGTCGTCGTCGGCGTCCTTGGTCTCCTGATGACGCTTGTCGGTCTCGAAGGGCCGGGCGACGCGCTGCGCGCCGCCTTCGGCGACTGGATCGACACGCTCTTTGCGCCGGCGTCGCTCCCCACGGTCATTCCGCGGCTGGTGTTGTTCGCGATCCTCATCGGGCTGCGGGGCGCTGGCAGTCGGGCTGATCGCATCGGGACTCCGCGCACGCGCGAGACGCCGGACCCGCTACGGCATGATGTGGCGCCTTCTGGGCTCGCCGCTCTCCGCTGCCCCCGTCGTCGATCGGAGCCTGACGGAGTTGTGGAACCTGATTCGCGGCGCGGCGCCGCTGGCGGCCCCTCCGGCGGGTGAGCTTGCCCGCCGATACGTCGAGCTGCTGTCGGACAATCTGGGACAGCCCGGGTTTCGGGAACTGCTCGTCATCGTGCACGACATGGACGTGCGGCGCGATTTCGTCTTTGCGCTCCTGGGAACCGCCCATCGGCAGCGGTTTTTCGGACGGCCCGGCGCCGCGGACAGCGCCGGCCGGGCGATCGAGATGTTCGATTTGAGCGGCGTGGCGCGCGAGCACGCGCTCGACGCGCTCGCGGCGGCGCTCGCCCTGCCGGTCGCCACCGAACCGCACCTGACGACGTTTTCCGCCGAGGGACCGTGGCGAGGGGAAACGCACCGGCTGTGCGATCGCCCCGGCGCGATTGCCAGGCTGCTCGAGGAGGTGGGGATCGCCGGGGCGGAACAGGTGATTCTCGTCAGCCCGTCCGCCCCGCCGGCCCGCGCGCACGAGCTCAGCGCCGGACGCGCCGATCTCCGCGGCCGGGCAGGGGAGCAGCTCGCGGCGTTCGAAACCGCCGGCCTCCGCGACGCGCTCGAGCAGTTCGGTGGACGATTCGCCGGCCTGTTCGTCGTCCGTCCGCACCACAACCCGCTCGGCCCGCTGGATTTCTCGGGCGTGTACGACGAGCGATCGGACCGGACGCACTCGCTGGCGGAGCTGACCGATCGCGGATACGAGGACGCGTACCGTCAGTTCATCGAGCCGATCGTCGGGGCCGGCGGCGATCGCATCGTGACGGTCCAAAGCGCGAATGGAATCAAGAAATCAGGCGTTCTGAACGTTCTAGAGTTCAAAGGCCTGTCGAACTGTCGAACTTTAGAACGTTCAGAACCTGAAGCCCTTAGAGCTCAAAGCCCAAATCATGAAACCAGCCACCGAATTGATCCGTCCCGGCGTCGTCACCGGTGACATCGGCGCCCCTGACGACGCCGATCTACGAGACGACGACGTTCGTCTTCGAAAACGCCGCCGAAGTGCTGGCGTACAACGAAGGGAAGTCGTCGAAGTATCTCTACTCGCGCTACTCGAATCCGACGGTGGCCGCCGTGGAGCACACGGTCGCCGTCGTCGAAGGGGCCGAGGCCGCGCTCGTGCTGTCGAGCGGGCAGGCGGCGACGACGACCGCGCTGATGGCGCTCTGCGCGTCCGGGGACGAGATCGTCTGCAGCTCCGCGATCTACGGCGGCACGCTGCACCTGCTCGCCGACCTGCTGCCGAAGTTCGGCATCCGCCCGCGGTTCGTCTCGCTCGAGGAGCTGTCGAAGCCGGAGGCGATGATTTCCGACGCGACGAAGCTCGTCTGGTTCGAGTCGCCGATCAACCCGACCCTGCGCTGCGTCGACATCGCGGCGGTGGGCCGCGCCTGCAAGGCGCCGCGGGCGTGACTCTCGGTCATCGACAACACGTTCGCGAGCCCGATCAACCAGCAGCCGCTCGCGCTCGGCATCGATCTGGTCATGCACAGCGCCACGAAATATCTCAACGGGCACAGCGACGTGACCGCCGGCGCGCTGGCCGGGCCGTCCCGGCTGATCGATCCGATTCTCGAGGCGCGCAAGAGGCTCGGGACGGTCCTCGACCCGTACCCGCGTACGCGCTCGGCCGCGGACTGAAGACGCTGTCGGTGCGGATGGAGCGGCACAACGCCAATGCGATGGCGGTCGCGCGCTGGCTCGCGCAGGACCGCCGCGTGCACACGGTCTACTATCCGGGCCTCGAGCAGCATCCCGATCACGCCATTGCCGCGAAGCAGATGCGGGGGTTCGGCGGGATGGTCTGCGTCGATGTCGGCGGCGGCTACGAGCGTGCGGCGCGGTTCTTCGATCGCCTGCAGGTGTTCAAGCGCGCGGCCAGCCTCGGCGGCGTCGAGAGCCTGTGCAGCCTGCCGGTCCTCACGTCGCAGTGGGGCCACACGGAGGAGGAGCTGAAGCGCGCCGGCGTCACGCACAGCATGGCGCGGCTGTCGGTGGGACTGGAAGATGCGGAAGACCTGATCGCGGATCTCGATCAGGCGCTTCAGTGAAGGGTTCCACGGGGTTCCACAGGTTCCACGGGGTTCCACTGGGTTCTGTTCCGCCGGGTTCCGCAGGGTTCAGGGTTCAGCGGTTCCAGCGGTTCCAGGTTCAGCGACTCCGCGGCGGAACCGAACCCCGCGGAACCTGAACCCCGTGGAACCGAACCCCGTGGAACAGAACCCCGCGGAACCCTGTGGAACCCTGCGGAACCCCGTGGAACCCCTACTTCGCGACCGTTTCCTTCTTCTTCTCGGTCGCCGGCTCGTGCAGGAAGATCTCCGCCATCTCGGCGATGCGGGCGGTGATCGCGGGCCCCTGCAGATCGCCGAACTTGTCGCGGAACTTCTCGATCGGCACGACCGCTTTGGCCATGGCGCGGTGGCCGCCGGCGCTGCCGATGTCGGCAAACCACCGCTTCACGAACTCGCCGGCGTTGCGTGAGTAGCCGAGGTTGCGGACGCTGACGATCAGCGAGCCGTTCACGATCCCCGCGATGATGGTCCACTTCACGTCCTCGAGCTGGAGGAAGAAGTCCGCCGTGTAGGGGATGAAGTCCTCGCGCGGCGCTTCGCCCAGGAACGCGCAGAAGACCTGGTCCCGCATGATGCCGCCCTGGCTCGCGCGCGTCACGTACTCCAGCCGCTCGAGCGTGATTTCCGCCCCTTCCATCTTCCGGATCAGCGCGGCGTCGGCGAGCGGGTAGAGGAAGGTGAACGCCTCGAGATCCACCCGGTTCGTGTGCCGCGCGAAGAACAGCGTGTCCGACTTGATCGCGTACAGCATCGCCGTCGCGGTGCGCTCGGAGATGTTCACGTCGACCGCGCGCAGGTGCTCGACCAGAATCGTCGAGGTCGATCCGTAGTCGGCGCGGATGTCCTTGTAGACCGCGCTGTAGCCGGTCTGTTCGGGGTGGTGATCCACGACGAGGTCGACGCGCTCCAGCATGCCCCCGAAGTAGTGCGGCTGGACGTCGACGGTCGCGATGCGCTCGAACTCGTGGAACGAAGCGGGCGTGATCTGCTCGACGTGGATGTCGAGCATGTTGGCCATGCGCAGGTTCTCGGGGCGCGTGACCCCCTGCACCGCTCCGATGATCGCCGTGGTCTTGGTCCGGCGCAGCAGGTTGCGCAGCGCCAGCCCGCTCGCCAGCGCGTCGGGGTCCGGATCGTTGTGCAGGAGGATCAGGACCTTGTCGGCATCCGCGAAGTACCGCTGGTACTGCTGCACACGCGCCCGCGTCATCGAGCGGCTGAGCTCGGTGACGAGCGTGGGCCGAATCAGTTCCGGCAGGTCGAGATGCGTCACGTCCGGAAACTCCGCCCGCGCGCTCTCGGCGCCCTTGCCGGCCACCGCCGTCGTGTGCAGCACGTAGACCAGCGTCCCCCCGGCGTCGCGGATCGCCGACAGCACCTTCTTGACGCTCTTCCGGCCGTTGTCCTCGACGATGAAACACGTGCTGGGGGAGAGATCGGCTTTGAGGTAGGTGTCGCAGCGTCGTGGATCCCCGGCGATGGCCTCGATCCCCGCGTCGTGCAGCCGCCTGGCGAGGGGGCGGCTCTCGACGAGGAAGTTGACCTCGAAGCTTGGCAGCAGCACGGCGTCGAGCGATCGGATGACGAGCTCGTCCTGGCAGATTGCGAAGACCCGCATGTCAGAGCCGCCTCGGGATCATGGCCAAACCACAATTATACGCCGTGGTACCATCCCGTCACAGATGCGCGCGTGGACGACGGCGATCGTCGTGATCCTGGTGTCGGCGTGCGGCGTCGCGGCTGCGCAGGAAGCCCCCTGCGCGGCGTGCCTGGCCGTCAGCGTGACCCCGGGACAGGCCGTGGGGCTGCCCGACGCCCTCGGCGGCCTGGACGTGCTGGTCCGGGTCGTCGCCGGGGACGAAGCCGCGGCGCTCGAGGGCCTCGGTGAAATCGCGCGGAAAGGCGGACGCGCCGGCCTTGCGGTCGCCGGAGTCCCACCTGACGCGCTTGCGCCGGAGCTCGTCACGAAAATCGCGCGCCTCCTGATCGATCTCGGGGAGGCGGACCTCGGCGACGCACCTCAGGCGGACGTAGAGGCGCTCGCGTACGCCGTGAAGCTGCGGCTGACCGCCGCGCGGGCGCGGGCCGCGGGCGAGATCTCCCTCGGGATCGCCGGCCCGCCGGCTGTCGTCTCGGCGCTGCTGGCCAACGACCTGGGCCCGTACGTGGACTTCATCGTGTGGAACGGGCCCCCGGCAGCCGACCGGCGGGGCCACGAAGTCTGGCAGCGGTTCGCCGGTGCGCCTGGACGGCCTGAATCGGTCGCGGCGGCACTGCTCGCAGCTCGCGCGTCGGGGGTCGATCGATGGCTCTGGCCGATGCCGGCCGACGTCGGCGTCGCGGCGGCGCTCGTCGCCGATCTCGCGCGCGCCGCGGCGCTCCTGCCGCGCGGCCTCGTGGAATCGTCCTCGGTGAAGATTGCGTGCGGCGGCGTGCCGGCGGCCGCGTACCTGAACCCGGAGACGCTCGAGACCGTCGCGCTCGCTCGTGCCTGTCCGCCGGATGCGGCGCTGACCGTGACGCCGTCCGCGCCGGGCGTCGAGCGGGTGACGTTCGCAACCGGGGACGCGATCGTGCGCGTGCCGGTCCCCGGCGCGCAGGATCGCTTCGCGGAAGGGGTCAGCGTCGTGGGATCGCGGGAGCTCACGGTCGAAGAGATCGTCGCGCGCCATCAGGCCGCGGCCGCGCGCCAGGCCGCCGCGGTTCGCGACCTGATCTCCACGGGCGCGCTGACGCTGTCGTTCGAGGCCCCCGGGTTTCCGGCGCCGTTGGTCATCAGCTCGGAGGCGGTCATGTACTCGTCGGCCGGCGTCACCGAGCTCGAGCAGCGCGCGGTGCGCGTCAACGGCATCGAGTTCAGGGGCGGGAGCGTGCCGCGGCTCCCTATCATCGAGCCGGAACGGGTCGCGTCTCCGCCGCTCGCCATCACGCTGACGGGCGTCTATCGCTACCGGCTCGCCGGACGCGACCGAATCGGCGGCACGCCCTGTTACGTCGTCGCGTTCGATCCGATCGACCGCGCGGCGCCGCTGTTTCGCGGCCGCGCCTGGATTGCCGCGGACAGTTTCGCGATGGTGAAGGTGGCGGCCACCCAGACCGGACTGCGCGGGCCGATCGTCGCGTCCGAGCAGGTTGACGAGTTTCGCGAAGAGCAGCAAGGCATCTGGCTGCTCGCGCGTTCGGACGTGCGCCAGATGTACGAAGGGGCGGCGCACCGCACGCCGATCCATCGCGTGCTGTCGATGGCGGCCCACGCGATCAACCCGCCCGACTTTCTGGCGCGGCGGCAGGCGGCCTACGCGTCGGACGCGGTGATGCTGCGCGACACGCCGCAGGGCTATCGGTACCTGCGCCGGGAGCGCGCCTCGGGCGGGGCAGCCACGCCGGCTGAGCCGGCTGTCGCCGGACGCGCGAGCCGCGTCCGCACGCTGGCGGCGGGGGTCATCATCGATCCCAACATCTCGGTGCCCCTCCCGTTCGCCGGGTTCAGCTATCTCGACTTCAACCTGTTTGGAACCGGTACGCAGCTGAACGCGTTTTTCGGCGGCACGTACGGCCAGCTGGCCTTCGCGGTGCCGTCGCTCGGCGGGTCCCGGTGGCAGCTCGCCGGGCGCGCGTTCGCCATCGCGTCTTCGTATAACGATCGTTCTTTCGTGAACGGCCGCGAGCGGTACGACGAAAATGTCCGGCAGCGGCCCGCGCACGCCGCCGCGTGGCTGCTGAGGCCGCTCACCCCGCGGATCTCGATGCGCATCGGTTACGACCTGGACTACACTCACCTGGCAGCCGGCGACGCCACGGCGCCCGAGTTCGACGTGCCGGCGGACCAGATCGTGCACGGCGCCCGCCTGGCGCTCGATGCGCAGCGCGACGGATGGAACGCATCGGTCTGGTGGAATCCCGCGCTCCGCAGCGGCTGGCGGGCCTGGGGTTTCGCGGGATCCGGCGCATACGATCCGGCGCACAGCGACTTTCAGCGGTACGGCGTGTCCCTCGTGCGGTCCGCGGTGTTGTCGCCGCGCCTGGCCGGCCGCGTGGAGGGATCCTGGGTCTCCGGCCACGACCTCGATCGCTTCAGCCGGTATTCGTTCGGCACCTTCGACAACCGGCTGCGCGGGTATCCCTCGGCGCTGATCCGGTACGACCGCGGCGCCGTCCTGCGCACCGCAGTGGCGTGGGCAACCGGCGGCCTGCTGCGCGTCGACGGCTTTTTCGACACGTCGCTGGTGAACGATCCGGGCTTCGGACGCGCGATGCGCAACTACACCGGGATCGGCGGCGCGCTCGAAGCGCCGGCCCCGTTCGGCACGCTCGTCGCGCTGGAGTGGGGCTACGGCTTCCGCGGGATCAACTCGGACGGCAGCCGCGGCACGCATGTGATCAGAGTCAGCGGGTACAAGGTGTTCTAAAGTTCTAAAGTTCTAAAGTCCGAAAGTTCGAGGTCCCCCATGACACGGCTGGTCCTCTCCTTGATCGTGGCGGCATCGACGGCCCTCGTGGCCGGGCAGAAGACGTTCCGGACCGAGGTCAACCTCGTCCACTTCGCCGTCGTCGTCACCGACAAGAGCGGCACGCCGATCACCGGCCTCACGGCAGACGACTTCGAGATCAAGGAGGCGGGTACACCGCAGGTCATCAAGTTTTTCGCCGAAGGCGATCCTGAGGACGCGCCCCCGCTGCACATCGGGTTCCTGTTCGACACGAGCGGCAGCATGGGCGAGGACATCAAGGACGCCCGCACGGCCGCGATCAAGTTTCTCAACACCATGGAGCGTGCGGTCGACATCACGCTCGTCGATTTCGACACCGAAGTCCGCGTCGCGCGCTATGCCGCGAGCGACTACCCCCGGCTCATCGAGCGCATCCGGGCCCGCAAGCCCGACGGCTACACCGCGTTGTACGACGCCCTCGGCATCTACCTGAACGGCGCCGGCATGCAGGGCGGTCAGAAGATCCTGATCATGTATACCGACGGCGGCGACACGCGCAGCGCGCTCAACCACAGCGACGTCCTCGATCTCCTCCGCGCGTCCGACGTGACGGTCTACGTGCTCGGCTACCTGGAGCACCAGTCCCAGTCGTCGCGAACGTCGCAGCGCCAGCAGCTCGACCGCTTCGCGACGATGACGGGCGGTCAAGCCCTGTTCCCGACGAACCTCAAGGAAGTCGAGAAGATGTACGAAAAGATCGAGCGCGAGATCGGCGCGCGCTACAGTCTCGCCTACACGTCGACCGACCTTCGCGAAAACGGCGCCTGGCGCGACGTGGACATCCGTCTCAAGCGCCCCGACCTCAAGGGGGCCCGCCTCCGCACCCGCGACGGCTATTTCGCGCCCCTCAAGGGGAGCTAGCTTCTCCGTTCCTCCTTTCTCCGTGTTTTGGCCGCCCTGGGCCGAACTGCGGTACCTCCGCCGCCTCCGTTAACTCCAATTCCCCAGCTGTGGTACGCTTTTCAGATCGTCATGTCCTCCAAGTACGACCAGTTCAAGCTCGTGACCGACTTCGAGCTCCTCGGCGACCAGGCCCGCGCCATCGATGAGCTCGTCGAGGGGCTGAAACGCGGCGATCCGGCGCAGGTGCTCCTCGGCGTGACCGGGTCGGGCAAGACGTTCACGATGGCCCAGTGCGTCGCCCGGGTGAACCGGCCGGCGCTGGTCATGGCGCACAACAAGACCCTGGCGGCCCAGCTGTACCAGGAATTCCGGCGGTTTTTCCCCGAGAACGCCGTCGAATACTTCGTCAGCTATTACGACTACTACCAGCCCGAGGCCTACGTCCCGACCACCGATTCGTATATCGAGAAGGAAGCGACGATCAACGACGAGATCGACCGGATGCGCCTGTCGGCGACCCGGTCGCTGTTCGAGCGCCGGGACGTCATCATCGTCGCGAGCGTCTCATGCATCTACGGCCTCGGTTCGCCCGAAGCCTACTACGGGATGATGCTGCCGCTCGAGCGGGGCCAGCGGATCGAGCGCGAACAGATTCTGCGCAAGCTCGTCGAAATCCAGTACGAGCGCAACGACCACGAGTTCGCCCGGGGCGTCTTCCGTGTGCGGGGGGACATCATCGAGGTCCAGCCGTCGTACGAGGACACGGCGCTGCGCATCGAGCTGTTCGGCGACGAGGTCGACGAGCTGATCACGTTCGATCCGCTCACCGGCAAGACGCTCCGGCGGCACGACAAGATCGCCATCTACCCGAAGACGCACTTCGTGACGTCGCGGGATCGCACCAAGGCGGCGGTCGAGAGCATCAAGGCGGAGCTCGGCTGGTACCGCACCCAGCTCGAGTCCGAGGGCAAGGTCCTCGAAGCGCACCGGCTCCATCAGCGGACGATGTTCGATCTCGAGATGATCAAGGAGATTGGCTACTGCCACGGGATCGAGAACTACGCGCGGCACCTGACGGGCCGGGCGCCCGGGCAGCCGCCGCCGACGCTGCTCGACTACCTGCCGTCCGACGCGCTCATCATCGTCGACGAGAGCCACCAGTCGGTGCCGCAGGTGCGCGGGATGTATCACGGCGACCGATCGCGCAAGGAGGTCCTCGTCGCCTACGGGTTCCGGCTGCCGTCGGCGCTCGACAACCGGCCGCTCAACTTCGAAGAGTGGGAGGGCCGGGTCAACCAGTTGGTGTTCGTGTCCGCGACGCCGGGGCCGTACGAGCTGCGGCGGGCCGGCGGCGCGGTCGTGGAACAGATCATCCGGCCGACCGGGCTCGTCGATCCTCCCATCGAAGTGCGGCCGGTGCGCGGGCAGGTCGACGATCTGCTGGGCGAGATCCGCGAGCGCGCCGCGCGGCAGGAACGCGTGCTCGTGACGACGCTGACCAAGCGGATGGCCGAAGACCTGACGCAGTACTATCAGGAGCTCGGCGTGAAGGTCCGCTACCTCCACTCCGACATCGACACGCTGGAACGGATCGAGATCCTGCGCGACCTCCGCCGCGGCGAGTTCGACGTCCTCGTCGGCATCAACCTGCTGCGGGAAGGGCTCGACCTCCCGGAGGTGTCGCTCGTCGCGATTCTGGATGCCGACAAGGAAGGGTTCTTGCGCTCGGGCGGTTCGCTGATTCAGACCGTCGGCCGCGCGGCGCGCAACGTCAACGGCCGGGCGATCATGTATGCCGATCGGATGACCGACTCGATGAAGCAGGCGATCGGCGAAACGGATCGGCGCCGCAAGATCCAGGAAGCCTACAACGAGGAGCACGGCATCACCCCGGCATCGATCGTGAAAAGCATCGACGACGTGATGACGAGCGTGTACGAGCGCGACTACGTGACGGTCTCCAAGGGCGAGGAGGGGGAGCCGTTCCGGACCCATGCGGAGCTCGAGGCCCACCTGTCGGCGCTGCAGACCCAGATGAAGGCGGCGGCCGCGAACCTGGAATTCGAGAAGGCGGCCGCCCTGCGCGACCGCATCAAGCAGCTGCGGACCCGCGAGCTCGGTCTCGCCGGGAGCCGCCGCTGATGCTTCCATGGATCGAAACTCGAGTGAAGGGCGCGCTGATCGAAATGCAGGAGTACACCATCATGCTCGGCAAGGCCGGCCGCGCGATGGTGACGCGGCCGTTCTACCTGCGTGACGTCATCGAGCAGTTCGAAGCCGTCGGAGTCGGGTCGCTGACCGTCGTGCTCTTGACCGGGATGTTCACCGGCATGGTGCTCGCGCTCCAGTCGGGCATCACCCTCGATCAGTTCGGCGCGCGCTCGATGGTCGGACGCCTGGTCAGCGCCTCGATGGTCAAGGAGCTCGGGCCGGTCCTGACCGGGCTGATGGTGGCGGGGCGCGTCGGGTCGGGCATTGCCGCCGAGCTCGGCTCGATGATGGTGACCGAGCAGATCGCCGCGCTGCGGGCGCTCGGCACCGACCCCATCCGGAAGCTGGTGCTGCCGCGCATCCTGGCCGGGCTCCTCATGGTGCCGCTCCTGACCGTCGTCGCCGGCGGCGTCGGCATGGTCGGCGCCTGGATCGTGACCGTCACGCAGCTCAAGGTCCCGTCCAGCGTCTACTGGAACAGCGTGGTGCTGGGGCTCTACATTCAGGACGTGTGGATGGGTCTCATCAAGCCGTTCTTCATCGGGTTCGCCATCGCGACCATCGGCTGCCATGTCGGGATGCGGACCAGCGGCGGCACGCAGGGCGTCGGACGCGCCACGACGAACGCCGTCGTCGCCAGCTCGGTGGCGGTGATTGCCGTCGATTTCTTCGTCACGAAGCTGCTCATCGCGCTGATGTACTGATGGCGGTCGAACCCGTACGGCGCTCACCGCTGCTCGAGGAAGCGATGGCCCACGGCGGGCCGATCATCGTGTTCGACGGGGTGTCGCTGGCGTTCGACGACAAGGAGATCCTCCGCAGCGTCTCGTTCACCCTCCGGGCGGGGCACACGAAGATCTTCCTCGGCGCGAGCGGCGCCGGGAAGTCGACGATCCTGCGGCTGATCCTCGGGCTCCTGAAGCCGGACGCGGGCCAGATCTTCGTGAACGGGGAGCGCGTCGACAACATGAAGGAAGACGACCTGATGAAGGTCCGCGCCGACCTGGGCATGGTGTTCCAGGAAGGGGCCCTGTTCGATTCGCTGACCGTGCGCGAAAACGTCGGTTACAAGCTCTTCGAGGAGTCCGACACGCCGCTCGACCAGGTGGATGCGAGGGTCAAGGAAGTGCTCGGCTTCGTGGGCCTCTCGGAGTTCATCAACCGCATGCCGTCGGAGCTCTCGGGCGGTCAGCGGCGCCGGGTCGCCATCGCCCGCGCGATGACCGCGAAGCCGCGGATTCTGCTCTACGACGAGCCGACGACCGGCCTCGATCCGATCACGGCCGTGACCATCGACGAGGAGATCATGAAGCTCCGCGACCTCGAGGGCGTCAGCTCCATCGTCGTGACGCACCAGCTCCGCGACGCGTTCTATGTCGCCGAGCACATGGCGATCCGCCAGAACGGTGAGCTGCGGTTCGACAAGTCGCCGCCGAAGAAGGCGGACGAGGCGGAGTTCATCATGCTCAAGGACGGCCGGATCGCGTTCGAAGGGAACGCATCGGAGCTCCGCGAGGCGGCCACCAGGGACCCGTATATCGAGGCATTCCTGTCGTAACTCGCGACCATCGCCGCACAACAAGGACCTGTACATGCCCCGCACACGCTCGTTAGCCTGGTCGGAACTGAAGATCGGCATCCTCGCGGTCTCCGCGATCGTCCTCGCGGTGATGATCGTCCTTGCGGTCGGCGGGCAGGGGGGGTTCGCCTGGGAACGCTACGAGCTCAAGACGAAGTTCCGGAGCGCCCAGGGCCTCAAGGACGGGGCGGTCGTCCGGGTCGCGGGGGTCGACGTCGGCAAGGTCACCAGCGTCGACTTCGCGGGCGCGGAGGTGCAGATCACCCTGGAGGTGAACGAGGAGAACAAGACGCGGATCACCGACCAGTCGCGCGCGTCGATCGGATCGCTCAGCCTGCTCGGCGAGCCGATCATCGAGATCAGCCCCGCGATGGAGGGGACGCCGCTCAAGGACGGCGACTTCATCCAGAGCGCCAGGACTCCGGGGCAGTTCGCCGAGGTCGCCGAGAACGCGTCGCAGAGCCTCGAGGAGGCGACCGCGCTCATCAAGGACATCCGCGCCGGCAAGGGCACGATGGGCCGGCTGTTCACCGACGACCAGATGTACAAAGAGATGAACGCGTTCGTGGCCGCGGCACAGGAAGTGGCCAACGCGATCAACCGGGGTCGCGGCACGGCCGGCCTGTTCATCAACGATCCCACCGCGTACCGCCGGGCGAACGCGGCGCTGGCCAACCTCCAGGAGATGACGCGCCGGATCAATGCCGGCGAGGGCAGCTTCGGCAAGCTCATGAAGGACGAGCAGTTCGCCAAGTCGCTGACCGCCACTGGCAACAGCATGGAACAGATCACCGCGCGCCTGCAGCGTGGAGAGGGATCCGCCGGCAAGCTCCTGACCGAGCGGGAGCTGTACGATCGCTTCAACTCGCTGGCCGGCCGGATCGAGAAGCTCGCCGCCAACCTCGAGAAGGGGGAAGGCTCGGCAGGGCAGTTCCTGCAGAACAAGCAGTTATATGAGAACATGAACGGCGCGGCGAGCGAACTGAAGGGGCTGATCGCCGAGATCAAGAAGGATCCCGAAGAAGTACTTGAACGTCCGGGTGAGTATTTTCTGAGGGGCAGTAAAATTGGAGACCACAACATGTCCAGATCAGATGACGCGGCGGCGACAGTCGTCATAGCGTTCGTGCTCGGGGCGGTCACCGGCGCGGCGGTGGCGCTGCTCATGGCGCCGGCCAGCGGCGAAGAGACCCGGCGCGTGCTCGCGGAGAAAGCGCGCGAGGGACGCGAGCGTGCGAATGAAGCGGCCCGCCAGGGGCGCGAGTTCGTCAACCGGCAGAAGGAAACGCTGAGCTCCGCCATCGATCGCGGCCGGGAGGCGTACGAGCAGGCACGCAGCGGCGGTTCTGCGACGGGAGGCGGGGAGAACCTGTGACGGGCGGCTGGTCAGACGTGTTCCTGGGCGTCATTGCCGCCGCGACGCTCATCATGGCGCTCGTTCAGATCGGCGCCATCATCGCTGCGCTGCGCCTCGCGCGCCAGGCGCAGGAGGCGATCACGTCGGTCCAGCGGGACATCCGGCCCCTCATCCTCAAGGCGAACGCGATGGCCGAAGAGGCCTCGCGCACGCTCGCGCTGGCCACGGCGCAGGCCCAGAAAGTTGACCGGGTCGTGACGGATCTGTCACGCCGTGTCGAGGAAACCGCGGCGCTCCTCCAGGAGGCCATCGTCAAGCCCGCCCGTGAGGGCATGGCGGTCGTCGCGGCCATCAAGGCGGGATTTGGCGCCCTCCGGGGCCTGCGCCAGTTCCACGACCGCCACGGGCGGCAGGCCGACGAGGAAGACCCGCTGTTCATCGGGTAGGCAAATCGCGCCAGCCCAAAGACCCCTTTACGGACGATGGGGAGCGTGCTACAAGTGGACCTCAACAGTCCATTTCCGAGGGTCCGCCCCATGCAATTCACGAGGCGCATTGTCGTCCGTTCCGTCCTGGCCACCGCCGGAGCCGCGGCGTGTCTCACCGTCCTGGCCGCCGCACAGGAATCCAAGTCCGCGCCCGGCGCCAAGGAGCTCACGCAGGTGCTCGAAGCCGCGAAGCTCGATGGCATCGCCGCCGCCGATCCGGCGGCCCCGGACGCGTTCGTCGCCGCGCTCTACATCCCGGGCACCCAGCTCCTGGTCGTGTCCGCGAAGTACTCCGCTCCGGCTCTGCTGGTGGAGAAGCTCAACGCGCGCGATTACCGCGGCCTCTACATGGACCTGCATTCCGCGTCGGTCCCGGGGAGCAAGATCTTCGTCCAGGACCATCGCGCCGACGGCCTCGTCTCGCGCCCTGATGGCGACAACGGGGCGGACATGTGGGACGAGGGGACCAAGTCGACCGCCTTCGACGGCGAGTGGAAGAAGGCGAAGATGAGCGAAGCGGACTACACGAAGGTGTACACCGACGCCGACGAACGCTACGCGAAGATGCTCTCGCTGCTGCTCGCGCAGGCCAAGCAGAAAGCCAAGCCCGGCTCGTAGACCGCTGCCGGCCGCCCACGTCGGTGGGTCGATCGTAACCTCTCGATTGGACGCTCGGCCCAACAGCCGGGCGTCACCTCCATTCAGATTCTGCCCCTGAGCCATCCCACCAGAACCGTACCGCGAGTGACTTTTCGTTGCTCGGTGGTCGAAGACTGATTTTATTATTGACGAGCTTTTAGCTCAGCGTTATGGTTCTGACCTCGATCGCTTCTCGTCGCCCGCACTAACCGGCTGTCGCGCTCGTGACGTCCACCGGCCGGGGTTTACCGCAACTGAGCGAGGCTTTATGACTCTCCGGGGTTCAGAGCGCGCGGCGGGGACGCCTCTCCATTCTCGCGAGCCGCTGATGCGTTGCGGCCTCCTGGGTCTCGTCGCCGTTTGGATTGCCGTGTCGCAGGCCGTGCCGTTGCGCGGCCAGAATCCTGAGGAGCCGCCGCCGGTTCCCGGCTTTCAGCGGGATCAGGCCTACCTCGGTTCTTTTCCGTTCGAGCACATCGTGCCCTCCCACCATGTGCGGCGCGCGCCGCCACCGGCTGGTGGGGGCGACACGTGACCCCTGCGAGGGTTGCTGCACAGGAACCGCAGAATCTCTCCGATAGAACCGCGAAATCGTTCTAACGCTGTCGTGATTGCAGCTTGGCCAGCAGGTGCAGGATTTCCAGGTACAGCCACACCAGGGTTACGAGCAGCCCGAACGCGCCGTACCACTCCATGTGCTTGGGTGCGCCGCGCTCCACGCCCTGTTCGATGAAGTCGAAGTCCAGGACGAGATTCAGCGCGGCGATGACCACGACGAACACGCTGAACAGGATCCCGAACGTCCCGCTCGAGTGAATCAGCGGGACGCTGATCCCGAAGAAGCCGAGCACGAAGCTCACAAGATAGAGCAGCGCAATCCCGCCCGTCGCCGCCACCACGCCGAGCTTGAAGTTCTCCGTCGCCCGGATCACGCCGGTCCGATAGGCCACGAGCAGCGCGCCGAGCGTCCCGAAAGTCAGGAACACCGCCTGGCTCACGATCCCCGGATACCTGGACTCGAACACCACCGAGATCCCGCCGAGCGCGACACCTTCGAGTGCCGCGTAGATCGGCGTCGTGAACGGGGCCCACGTCTGCTTGAAGACCGTGACCATGGCGACGGCGAACCCGGCCAGCACTGATACCGTGATCCACGCCCCCAGGCTCGGATCGGCGGCGCCGCGCGTCCAGATGTAGCTCGCCGCCACCAGCAGAATGACCAGCGACAGGGCCGTCTTGTTGACGGTCCCCCCGAGCGTCATCTGCTCCGCGCCCGGGACGGCCCGGTACTTCGCGAACGTATCGGCCGTCAGCGCCGGGTTGCCGGATCGCATGCTCAACGCACCTGCCATCGTTTTTGCTCCTGATCCGTATCTGTACCGCCTCTCGGTCCATAACCTTGGGAAAGGGCCCCTTGTGCTGTTCGGCACAGACGGAGCGCTCCCGCTCTGCCTACACTCGTCGTGTGCTCCTCCGAACCGATCGGGCCGCGCGCGCCTGCTACAGGACCGACGGCGGCCAGATTGTCTACGGCTTCCCCGACGCCGTCGTCCATGCGCGCTGCCCCGAGGACGTCGCCGACGTGCTCCGGCTCGCGCAGCACGACCGCATTCCCGTGACCTGCCGCGGCGGCGGGCTGACCACCGAGGGCGAGTCCGTCAGCGGCGCCGGCATCCTGCTCGATGTGAAGGGCATGAACCGGTTGATCGACTGCAGCGCCGGGACCGCATGGGTCGAAGCCGGCATGACGTGGTTCGAGGTCGCCGCGGCGCTGCGTCCGCTGGGCCTCGACTACACGAGCGCGCCGCTCAACCTGCTGTCCACCGTCGGCGGGACGCTCGGTGTCGGCGGCATCGACGTGAACTCGCCGCGCCACGGCTGCGCCGCGGATCAGGCCGTGGAGCTCGAGGTCGTCACGCCGACCGGCGAGATCGTGCGCGTGAAGGAAGGCGACGAATATCTGGAGCGCGTCCTCCTGGGCTACGGGCAGTTCGGCGTCATCACGAAAGCGCGGATCAAAGTGCGCCCGTACCGTCCGATGACGGTGCGCCACTTCCTCTACACCGATGTCGGCGTCGCGCTCGCCGACATGATGCACCTCGTCGAGCAGGACGCCGTGGAAGCCTGCGCCATTCTGACCCTGCGCGACGACGTCGTGGCGCTCATCCTCGGCTTCGAGGGCGAGCCGGAAGACTTTCCGCTGCGGCACATCTCGGAGCGGCGGACGATGGCGACGGTCGCCTGCCGCTTCGCCGTGCGTCCCTGGCGCTGGCGCGACGCCGGCTTTCTGAGGCGGCGTCAGGCGGAGCTCCTGCCGGCGCTGCACGATCCGCTCTTCGTCCGGGACGGGCTCGTGCACGATCGCGCCGTGGTCTTCAGCCGCCTGATCTGGCGCCAGTGGGGCGGACGGCGAGTGGTCATCCCGGATCTCGCGATCACGACGTCGAACTTCGAGACCGCCGCCCGGCGCGGCATCGAGGTGTGCAAGCGCTACTTCCCGTATTTCACGCTCTATGCCGTGATGATCCGCAAGTTCGGCAATCGCCCGCGCTACGAGATGAGCGCCATTCCCGCCACCGGCGACGCGCACGTCTGCGGCATCGAGTTCTCGCCGCTGCTCGAAGGGAAGGACTACTCGCCCGATCACTACCAGCGGTTCAAGAACGCGATCTACGACGTGGGCCTGGAGCTGGGCGGCAGCTACTACCGCTTCGGCGGAACGATGAAGCCGTACATCCGGCGCATGTTCGGCAACGAGGTGGTGGATCGCCACCGCGCCATGAAGCTGCAGATCGATCCCGGCTTCATCCTCAACCCCGGCGTGATTTTCGACTCCCCGGCGGCCGCATGAGCGATCTGAACTTCGCCGACTGCATCGGCTGCGGGTTGTGCATCCTCGGGTGCCCGGCGTACGAGGAGACGGGATTCGACGTGCTGACGGCGCGCGGCCGCAACAAGGGACTGCAGGCGGGGCTCGCGGCGCCCGAGATGGTCGAATCGATCTGGGCCTGCACGCTCTGCGGCTACTGCGACGCCATCTGTCCGAACGACGTCCACAACGTCGAGATAGTGCTGAGCCTGAGGCGTGAGCTTGTCCTGAGCGAGGCTTCTGGCCGAGTCGAAGGGCTGGCTTCGGTGGCGTCCGGCTTCAGCCGGACCGTGGCGGTGTTAGAACCACCCCTGGTGCTTGGCTGCACGATCCGCGAGCGGGCGCCGCATCTCATCCCGTCCATCCGCGAGTTCCTTGGCCGGATTGGCCTGCCGTCGGACGCTGAGGACACGGCGTCGAGCGCGTGCTGCGGGTCGCTCGAGGTGGAGGCCGGACGAGCGTTTCCGTCCAAGGTCGCGGCGGGCGTCGTCGCCGATCCGATCTGCCTCGAGCAGTACGACGCAGAGTTCCTCGGCGCGCTGGCCATGCAGCATCTCGAGCTGTTCGATCTCGAGCCGCCGTTCTACTACTACGCGCCGCACCGGCTCGTGAATCGCGATCACGCGCGCATGTATCCGCTCTACGACGCGCTCCGCAGCCGCTTCGACTGCGACATGAACTTCGATCTGAACCGTCTGGCCCGATCGACGTCCGCGGGATCGGTCCAGGGCCTGCTCCGGGCGACCGTGCGCGCGACATTCCCGCCGCCGTCGCGCGCCTGTTGGCGCATTCGCGGGCGGAGCGAATCGTGACGTGCTCGCCCGCCGACTACCTCGCGTTCAAGGCCTACTCGGGCCGCGACACGCGCTTCATCACGGAGTGCCTGCGGTGACGGAGATCCAGACCGACGTCCTTATCGTCGGCGCGAGCCTGGCGGGCGCCGCGGCGGCCAAGCGCACGGTCGATGCCGGCTTTCGCACGATCATCCTGGAGCGCAAGACGCTGCCGCGGCACAAGATCTGCTCCGGCATCCTCTCGCCGCGCGGGTACTCGTTCCTCCGCCAGAACTTCGGCGAGCCGCCCGACGAGGCGTTCCACGTGCCCAAGTGGATCACCGGCGTCAATTTTCTCTTCCGCAACGGCCTGCAGCTGCCGATGCCGTTCATTCCCGGACCGACCCCGCACATCTACCGCAAGCACGCCGACCACCACGTCGTGAAGGCGAGCCGGGCCGAGCTCCACGAGCGGACCGAGTTCCGCGGCCTCGAGACGCGCCCGAACGACGTCCTCGTGAACGCGCGGCGCGCCGGCGCGGACGGGGAAGAAGTCGTCTACCGGGCGAAGTACGTCATTGCCGCCGACGGTCCGCGGTCCGACGTCGTCGCGAAGCTGTATCCGGCATTTCGCGACAGCATCCCCTGGTTCGTCGTCGGTCAGAAGTACTACGACGCCGATCTGAGCCTCGATCCCCAGTGGTTCCACTTCACGATCAACTCGAAGCTCGGCTACTACACGTGGACGCACGCCGAGAACGGGTCGCAGATCGTCGGCTACACCGGCAAGCACGGCGACGCGTGGCCCAAGGGGCACGCGACGGCGATTGAGTACCTGGAGAAGCAGCATGGGCTGCATATCCGCGGGGAAGTGTCGAAGGAGGGCTGCATCGAGAACTTCGGGATGTCGCTGACGAACAAGTTCGTGTTCGGGGAGCGTCGAGTGCTCGTCGCCGGCCAGGCCGCGGGGTTCCTGAACATGATGGCGGAGGGCATGTCGTGCGCGATGCACAGCGGCGCCATCGCGGGCGAATCCATCGTCGAATCGTTCACGCGCAACCGGGACGCGAATGCCGTCTACGACCACCTCGTCCAGAGCGAGCGGATGCGGACCGTCGACCAATGGAACCCGCTGAAGGTGGTCTTCGACATGCCGCACGAGGCCGACCTGAAGGCAGCGATCATGAAGTTCCCGCTGGCCGATCGCGGCTACATGGTCAAGGAGATGCTGGCCTACATGGGCCAGTTCCGCGGGTTCGGCTGGGTGGCGCCCATCCTGTCCGCCGCGGCCCGGCGCCTGTTCCTCGGGCGGTACTGACTCCGCGAGGTTGCTCCGGCAGGACGCAATCGGGTAAACTTTTGCGGTTCCTTCAGTTGGGGCGCTTGGCTCAGCGGTAGAGCATCGCCTTCACACGGCGGGGGTCGCTGGTTCGATTCCAGCAGCGCCCATTAACCTTCGTCTCACGCGGAGGTTGGCACCAATCGGAACTCGTTCAGCAAAGCGGCCCCGCGCGTGGGGCCGTTTTTGTTGTCTCGCCGCCGCAGTGCAGAGACCGTTACTTTTGAGGGACCGTGGCGGGCTGGAGAGAGCCATTCGTCTCGCTCCACTTGATCCAACGCCAAAGGATGAGCCCGGTCAGTATCGTTGCGAGGGCGAACAGCGCAGAGCCCGGCTGCGATGTGAGCGCTGACGAATCCTGTACCATCGTGGCGAAAACTGTTGTCACTCTCACTCCATTCTGCCGCTGCTGCGATGCGCTGTCCGTCGATGAGCACAACGCGTGCCCTCGCCCGGCGAAGCCGGCTGTAGAGTCGCCGCTCGTGCGCGCCAGAGTATGGTTTCGCTTGACAACACCTCGCCTCGCGTAAGAAGTTGCACTCGCCAGTGGGCGCCGTGAAGCTCAGGCGTCTCGAATGCTGGAAGAAGGAGGAGTGTTCAGATGAAGAAGACCAGAGGCGGCCGGATGACTGCGGCGAAGAAGCGCGCGGCGAAGCGGAAGGGCGGGAAGGGTCCGGTCGCCAAGCGCAAGGCCGGCCGCAAGATCATGAAGACCTAGCCGCCGACTGGGCGAGCGCCGGTTTGCGGTCCTTCGCGGAGCGATGGACCGGCGCGGGAGGCGCCAGCTTCAGCCTCGGCAGGATACGTGTCAGCGTATCCATCATCTCGCGGACCATGCGCGGCACGCGGTCGGACCGCAGGTGCACCCACCCGGTCTCGCGCACGAGCGTGTGTCCGTCGATCCGCGACACCGACAGGCTGCCGCCGCGCGTCTCCCGCGCCACCGACTGGAACGGCAGGATGCTGACCCCCAGCCCGGCCGCGACCATCGACTTGATGATCTCGACGTTCTCCGTCTCGGCGACGATCCGCGGCTTGATGGCGTTGCGCACGAAGAACTCCTCGAGCACGCGGCGCGTGTTCGATCCGCTCTCGAACAGGATGAACGGCTGCCGGACGAGCGCCGCCGGCGGGATCGATCGGCCGCCGGCCAGCTTGTGCCCGCGCGGAACGGCGAGCAGGAGCTCCTCGCGGATGACCGGCACGGTCGTGAGCGTCGGGTCGTCGATCGGCAGCGTCATCAGGCCGAGATCGGCCGCGCCCGAGCGCAGCTTGCGCGTGAGCCGCGGCGTGCCGCCGGTCAGGACCTTGATGTCGACGTCCGGATGGTGCCGGCGGAATTCCTTGAGCAGCGTCGGAAAGACGTAGAGGCACACCGTCATGCCGCCGACGAGCCGCAGCGTGCCCGTCAGCGTCTTCTTCGTGTCGAGGATGCCCTCGCAGGTGTCGCGGATGTCCGCGAACACCCGGTGGCTCAACTGGAGCAGGGTCTCGCCGATCGGCGTGATCTGGATGCGCCGCCCGAACCGGATGAACAGCGGTTCCTTGAACTCTTCCTCGAGCAGCAGGATCTGCCGGCTGATGGCCGACTGGGAGACGTGCAGGCGAGCGCCGGCCGCGGTAAAGGAGCCGCTTTCGGCGATCGCCCGCAGGATTTCGAGCTGCCTCAGATCCATTGCATCGGACGCGTCAAACTTTCGCCGGCTGACGGTACTTCACCGGCTTGAGGAACGGCATCAGCGCCCGTAGCCTCGCGCCCACCTCTTCGATCCGGTGGTGCTGCTCGCGCTCGCGCGTCTCGTTGAACCACGGCCGCCCCTTGCGGTCCTCTTCGATCCAGTTCTTCGCGTACGTGCCGTTCTGGATCTCGGTCAGCATGCGGCGCATCTCCTGGCGCGTCTCCTCGGTGACGATGCGCGGCCCGCCGGTGTAGTCGCCGTGCTCGGCCGTGTCGCTGACGGAGTACCGCATGTAGTTCAGCCCGCCCTGATACATGAGATCCACGATCAGCTTCAGCTCGTGCATGCACTCGAAGTACGCGATCTCGGGCTGATAGCCGGCGTCCACCAGCGTGTCGAAGCCGGCCTTGACGAGGGCGCTGACGCCGCCGCACAGGACCGCCTGCTCGCCGAAGAGATCGGTTTCGGTTTCCTCGGCGAACGTGGTCTCGATGACGCCCGCGCGGGTGACCCCGATCCCTTTCCCGTAAGCCAGCGCCAGATCGCGCGCCTTGCCGCTCGCGTCCTGGTGCACGGCCAGCAGCGCCGGCGTGCCCGCGCCTTCCTGATACAGCTCTCGGACCCGGTGGCCCGGCGACTTCGGGGCAATCATCGACACGTCGATGTCCGCCGGCAGATCGAGCGTCCCGAACCGCACGTTGAAGCCGTGCGCGAACATCAGGGTGTTGCCGGCCTTGAGGTTCGGCGGATCGCGTCACGATAGAGCGACGCCGCCACGGTGTCGGGCACGAGGACCATGATGACGTCGGCCCATTCGGCCGCCGCCGCCGGCTCGAGGACCGTGAGCCCCTCGGCTTCGGCCTTCTTGCGCGAGGCGCTCCCGGCGTGCAGCCCGACGCGCACGTCCACGCCGCTGTCCTTGCAGATTGAGCGCGTGCGCATGTCCCTGCGATCCGTAGCCGAGAACGGCCACCTTGCGGTCGCGAATCAGCGACAGGTCGGCGTCGGCGTCGTAGTAGATCTTCGGCACTGCGGAACCTCTTTCTGTGTCGTGTCAGGAGTCTCGGGTCTCGAGTCTCAGGTCTTGGGTCTCAGGTCTTGGGTCTCGGGTGGTCTCACGGTCTCAGGTCTCGAGTCTTGAGACCGAAGACACCAAAGACCTGAGACCCGAGACCTGAGACCTACACGGAATAGGAGACGCCCGCCTCGGCTTCAGGCAACCCGGCTGTCGGGCCGGCGCCCGTCGGGCGGCTGCCCTCGCCGCGCGACATCGCGACGCGGCCGGTGCGGACCATCTCGAGCACGCCGTACGGACGGAGGACGTCGAGCAGGCCGTCGATCTTCGCCTCGGATCCCGCCATCTCGATCACGAGCGACGCCGGCGCGACGTCGACCACGCGGGCCCCGAACACCTCGGCGAGCTGCATGATCGGCGGCCGGCTGGTCGGGTCGGCGCTCACCTTGATGAGCGCCAGATCGCGGATCACGGCCGGCCGCTCGGTGATGTCTTCCACGCGGATGACGTGGATCAGCTTGTACAGGTGCGCTTCGATCCGGTGCGCGCCGCCGGCGTCGGTCTGCACGACGATGGTCATGCGCGACACGCCGGGCGTCTCGCTGTGGCCGACCGCGAGCGAGACGATGTTGAATCCGCGCCGCCGGAACAGCGACGCGACGCGATTCAGCGCGCCCGGCTGATCCTCGACGTAGACGGAAAAGGTATGCATCGATCATGTTGTGATCTCTCAGACGTCCGCGGCCGTTTCGACGATCGGGTTCGGCCTGCGGATCATCGCGTGCAGGTCCCCTCCCGCCGGGACCATCGGATAGACGGTGTCTTCCTGTTCCACTTTGAAATCGACGACGACCGGCCCGGCGTGGGCGCGCGCCTCGGCTACCGCGGGCAGCACGCCCGAGCGCTGCGTCACGCCGATGCCGCGGACCCCGAACGACTCGGCGAGCTTGACGAAGTCAGGGCCCGACAGCGGCGTCGCCGCGTAGCGCCGCTCGTAGAAGAACTCCTGCCACTGCCGGACCATGCCCAGGTAGCCGTTGTTGATGATCGCGACCTTGATGTCGATGCCGTCCTGCACGGCGGTCGCCAGCTCGCACATCGTCATCTGGAACCCGCCGTCGCCGACGACGGCCCAGACGTCCGCTTCGGGCCGCGCGCGCTTGGCGCCGATCGCGGCCGGCACGGCGAAGCCCATGGTGCCGAGGCCGCCCGAGGTGATGAGCGACCGCGGCGCCTCGTGATGGTAGTACTGCGCTTCCCACATCTGGTGCTGGCCGACGTCGGTGACCACGATCGTGTCGCGCGACGCGCGTCGCCCGCCAGAGATCGTTGATGACGTGCGCCGCATACAGGTGCCCGTCGTCGGGGAGCGACTGGATGTCGCGCACCGCGGCATCTCCCTTGATGCTGTCGATGTGCCGCAGCCAGGGCTCGCGGTTGCCCTCCGCGACCGACGGCAGGAGCCGCGTCAGCACGTCGCGCAGGTCGCCGATGAGCGCGACGTCGACGGGGACGTTCTTGTTGATCTCCGACGGGTCGATCTCGATGTGGATCTTGCGCGCGTTCGGCGCGTAGGTTTCGAGGTTGCCGGTGACGCGGTCGTCGAAGCGCATCCCGGCGGCGATCAGGAGATCCGCCTCCTGGATCGCGTGGTTGACCCACGCCTCGCCGTGCATGCCCATCATGCCGAAGTTGAGCGCATGCGACGCCGGCAGGCAGCCGATCCCGAGCAGCGTCATCGCGACCGGGATCTGGCCGCGCTCGGCGAGCGACTTCAGCTGATCCATCGCCCCCGAAATCATCACGCCGTGCCCGGCGAGGATGACCGGCCGCTGCGCCTCGTTGAGGAGCGCCGGCCGCCCGGGCAATCGCCGACGCGGGCGCTTCGGGCCTCGATCGCCAGCCCGGCACGCTCGGCGCCGCGCCCTCCCAGTCGAACTCGCACGACGCCTGCTGCGCGTCCTTGGTGATGTCGATCAGCACCGGGCCGGGCCGGCCGGACTTGGCAATCACGAACGCTTCGCGCACCGCGCGCGCCACGTCCTCGGCGCGGGTCACGAGGTAGTTGTGCTTCGTGATCGGCAGCGTGATGCCGGTGATGTCGATCTCCTGGAACGCGTCGCTCCCGATCAGGCGGCTGCCGACCTGGCCGGTGATGCAGACGATGGGGGAGGAGTCCATCATCGCGGTGGCAATGCCCGTGACCATGTTCGTCGCGCCCGGCCCGGAGGTCGCAATCGCGACGCCGACGCCGCCGCTCGCGCGCGCGTAGCCGTCGGCCATGTGGGTCGCCCCCTGCTCGTGCCGCACGAGGATGTGGCGAATCGGGTAGTCGAGCATCGCGTCGTAGGCCGGAAGGATGGCGCCGCCGGGGTACCCGAACACGTCGGTGACCCCTTCGCGTACCAGACATTCCCAGAGAATCTGCGCGCCTGTCAGTTTCATGGTCGGTTCTCGGTTCTCGTTCGTTCTCGGTTCGTCGTTGATGCTCGAGTCAGAAGCCGTCGTGACCGCGCCCTCGGCCGCTGACGAGACGAGCCGGGCGTATTTCGCCATCACGCCCGAGGCGTAGCGTGGCGGGAGCGGCCGCCAGTGCTTCAGCCGCGCGGCGATCTCGGCATCGCTGAGATCGACCTGGAGCGTCCGCGCCGGGAGATCGAAGTTGATGATGTCGCCGTCGCGGACGGCGGCGATCGGGCCGCCCGCTGCCGCCTCCGGGGCCACGTGCCCGGCCATCAAGCCGTGCGTCGCGCCGGAGAACCGGCCGTCGGTGACGAGCGCGACCGAGTCGCCCAGTCCCGCGCCGACGATGGCCGCCGTGACGCCGAGCATCTCCCGCATGCCCGGGCCGCCCTTCGGCCCTTCGTGCCGGATCACGACGACGTCCCCCGCGCGAATGCGTCCCGCCTGCACCGCTTCGAAGGCCGCTTCCTCTCCCTCGAACACGCGCGCCGGCCCGCGGTACGTGCCGAAGTCGTGCCCGGCGACCTTGACCACGCAGCCGTCGGGCGCGAGATTGCCGCGGAGGATGACGAGGCCACCGGTCGCCTTCAGCGGCGCGGACAACGGGCGCACCACTTCCTGTCCCGGCGTCTCGACCGCGGCCGCCGCTTCCTGTCCGATCGTCCGGCCCGTGACCGTCATCGCGTCGGCGTGAAGCGCGCCGGCGGCCTGCAGCCGCTGCGCCACCAGGCGGGTGCCCCCCGCGTGGTGCAGATCGACGGCGACGAAACGTCCGCCCGGCTTCAGGTCCGCCAGGAGCGGCGTGCGCGAGCTGATGCGATCGAAGTCCTCGAGGCCGAGCGGCACGCCGGCCTCGCGCGCGATGGCCATCAGGTGGAGCACCGCGTTGGTGGATCCGCCGGTGGCCGCCACCGCCGCGATCGCGTTCTCGAGCGCCTCGCGCGTGATGAGCTGCGAGGGTCGCACTCCGCGCTTGAGGACGTCCATCACGAGCTCGCCCGCCCGCTCCGCCGTCGGTTTCTTGTCGTCGTCCGTTGCGGGAACGTCGCCGCTGCCCATCGGCGCGATGCCCAGGAACTCACAGGCGGTCGCCATGGTGTTCGCCGTGAACTGGCCGCCGCAGGCGCCGGCCCCGGGGCACGCCGAGTCCTCGATCTCGCACAGGTCCGCGTCGGACATCTTGCCGGCCGCATGCGCGCCGACCGCCTCGAACACGTCCTGGATCGTGACGTCGCGGCCGTGGAACCGTCCGGGGGCGATGGACCCGCCGTAGAGAATCAGCCCGGGGATGTCGAGCCGTGCGAGCGCCATCGCGGCCCCGGGGATGGTCTTGTCGCAGCCGACCAGGATGACGAGCGCGTCGAACAGGTTGCCGCGCGTCACGAGCTCAATCGAGTCGGCGATCACTTCGCGGCTGACGAGCGAGGTGCGCATGCCGGCCGAGCCCATCGTGATGCCGTCGGAGATCGACACCGTGTTGAATTCCATCGGCGTGCCGCCCGCCGCGCGGATGCCGTCCTTCACCGACACGGCCAGCTCGCGCAGGTGGAAGTTGCACGGACCGATTTCGATCCAGGTGTTGGCGACGCCGACGACCGGCCCCGCCAGGTCCTTCCGCGAAAAGCCGGAGGCGAACAGCATCGCGCGCGCGGCCGCGCGGCTGGGCCCATCGGTGATGCCGCCGCTCTGCCATTTCAGCGGTCGTACGGTGCCGTCAGCCACGATGCGCGCCCTCCTGCGGAACGTCCGAAGCCCGTGCGCCGATCTCGTGCGCCGCTTCCGCCGACCGCGCCGGCCCCGCGGGGGTTTCACCACCGGTCTCCGCCTTGCGCCACCGCGGGTACGACCCGAGCGTGCGCAGCGAGGCGGCGAACTCCGCGAGGTGGAGCATGGCGCGGGTGCACTGCGGATCCTCGCGGGCCGCGACGACGTCGACGTAGAAGAGGTATTCCCACGGGCGGCCCGCGACGGGCCTCGACTCGAGCTTCGACAGGTCGATGCCGCGCAGCGCGAACACGCTCAGCGCCTTGAAGAGGGCGCCAGGCTCGTTGTGCAGCGTGAACACGACGGAGGTCTTGTCGGGGGGCGCGAGCGGCGTCGGCTGACGGCTGATGGCGAGGAACCGCGTGATGTTGTCGTCGAAGTCCTGAATGCCCGCGCGCACCGCTTCGAGCCCGAACAGCTCACCGGCGCGGGCCGAGGCGATGGCCGCCGTGTCGCGCCGCTGCTCGTCGCGGACCATCTTCGCGCTCCCCGCCGTGTCGTAGGTCGCGATGGCCTCGACGCCATCGAGGCCGCGCAGGAACCGCGCGCACTGCGCCAGCGCCTGCGGGTGCGACAGGACCCGCCGGATCTCCTCGAGCCGGACACCCGGGACCGCGAGCAGCTGGTGCACGACCGGCACCTGGACTTCGCCGACGATCGAGAGCTCGCGCTCGACGAGCAGGTCGTAGTTGCGGTGGATCGAGCCGCCGATCGAATTCTCAACCGGGACGACACCGAGGCTGACGTCGCCGGCATGGACGGCGTCGAACACCTCGTCGAAGGTCGGGTACGGGCGGGGCTCGGCGGCGGGCAGCAGGCGGAGCACGGCCGCTTCGCTGAATGCGCCGGGCTCTCCCTGATACGCGACTCGCACGCTGACCTCACTCCCTCGAACTTTCGAACCTTCGAACTCTAGAACTTTAGAGATCCGTCAAAAAAGCAAAAGGCCGTCCCCGGGTTCGGAGTGACGGCCCTGGCTCATCCGAGATGCGCCTGCGCGCTACCCCCCGAGCCACCGGCCGAGCACCCGGCCGATGACGTCCGTACCGCCGGCGACGCGAATGGCCCCGGACGCCACCTCGAGCGTCAGGTTCGAGGCGAAACGGGTGGAGCCGTGCATGCAGCTATGGTGCGGCGGCGGCGCACTGAAGTCAAATTTATAATGTTTTCATCTTCATAATAATGGCTAATAGAGTTGAGCTTTGCCTCTTGACGGGCCCCGAGCCCGAAGACCACAATTCCACGGTTGTAGCGCTGGTCTTTGGGCCAGCCGGGGAACTCCACGGGTGTAGCGCTGGCCTTCAGGCCAGCCCTGGGGCCGGCCTGAAGGCCGGCACTACCAGAAGAGAGAGAGACATGCTCGAGCTGACGACTGACTCCGCCGCCGCGCGCGCGTCCACGGTGAACCGGTGAGCCCACGCGAACATCGTGCGGCCTCGGGGCGTCCCTGCCGGGTCGCCATCGCCGGGTTCGGAACAGTCGGCCGCGCGGTCGCGCACCTGCTGCACCACCTGGGGACCACGGAGCTGCAGCTGGCGGTCGTCTGCAATCGCGACGTCCAGCGCAAGCGTGTGGACTGGGTCGACCCCTCGGTCCGCTGGACCGAGGACATCGAGGACGCGCTGGCCGACGATGTCGACGTGCTCGTCGAGCTCATCGGCGGGCGGTCGCCGGCGGAAGAGTGGATACGGCGCGCGCTCGCGGCGGGGAAGTCGGTCGTCACCGCCAACAAACAGGTCATCGCCTACGCCGGTCCCGAGCTGCTCGAGGCTGCCGGGCGCTCGGGCCGCCACGTCAGGTTCGAGGCGGCCGTCGCGGGCGGCGTGCCGGTCGTCCGCGCGATCGAACACGGCCTCGCGGGCGACACGCTCACGCGCGTGGCCGGCATCCTGAACGGCACGTGCAACTACATCCTGAGCCGCATGGAGCGAGACCGCGTCGGGTTTCAGGTTGCGCTCTCGGAGGCGCAGGCGCTCGGGCTGGCCGAAGCCGATCCGTCACAGGACATCGAGGGCATCGACGCGCAGGCGAAGCTGGCGATCCTCGCGCACGTGGCGCTGCGCGCGCACGTTCCCGCGAACGCCATTCACGCGCGGCCGATCGACGTGATCGACGCCGTCGACTTTCTCTACGCGGAGCAGATCGGCTGCACGATCCGGCAGATTTCGTGGGCCGAGCGCACCGCCGATCCGCACGTGCTCCTCGGGGCCGTCGGGCCCGCGCTCGTCCCGCTCGGCTCGCCCCTCGCCCGCGTCCGCGGCAGCGAGAACCTCGTGATGCTGCGCGGGCAGCACGGGGGGGAGACCACGTTCGGGGGGCTTGGCGCCGGGGGAGAGCCGACGGCCGTCGCGGTCGTCTCCGATCTGCTGGCGATCGCGCGCGAAGGGGCGCCTTTTGCCGCGCGCGCGCCGGCCGGGCGTGCCCAGGTGTCACCCGAGTTCGTCAGCCCCTACTACGTCCGGTTCACGGTGGCGGATCGCCCCGGGATCATCGCGGCGCTGGCGACTGTGTTCGCGCGGCACGGCATCAACATCGACGCCATTCTGCAGCAGCCCGGCTTCCCCGAGGGCAGGCGGCCGTTCGTCGTCAGCCTGAATGCCGCTCCCTCGTCGGCAATTGACCGGGCGATCCGGGAAATGTCGGCGTTCGACTTCCACGGTCTTCCGCCCGTGGCGCTCCCGGTGCTCGCGACGCTCGTGACGGCGGAGGACGGACGCGGCTGACGCCTTCCTTGACTTGGCGGGCTGCGAAACGCTATAAATGTCTGAATGTTCGCTGGGAATCCCTGCGCTTGTACTTGTTGCTGCTGTATGTGCAGTGCCCAGGGCTTCCCTGCCTTCGGTCTAGCGCGTTGAGCTGACAAGTCCAACGCATCGAGACGCCAACGAAGCCCGGGAGGTCAACACTTCCCGGGTTTTTGTTTTTTGAGCGCCTGCGGCCGCGGCGAGCGACCCTTCGACGAAGCTCAGGGTCGTCCCGAGCGCAGTCGAGGGGCGAGCGCAGCGAGTCGAGACGCAAGCGTGTGGGGGTGGGGCCCCACGCGCGTTAACAAAGGAGATGCTGCCATCGCGCTGTTCCCCGCGTTCCTGAAGCTCGCCGGCCGCCGGGTCGTGATCGTCGGCGGCGGACCCGTGGCGGCCTCGAAGCTGGCGGCCCTTCAGGCGGCCGGCGCCGAGATCACGGTCGTGGCGCCGGAGGTCTGCGAGGCCATCCGGTCGGCCGGCGTCGCCATCGAGCGCCGGGCGTTCACTCCCGCGGATCTCGACGGCGCCTGGTTCGTCGTCGCCGCTGCGCCTCCGGAGGTGAATCGTCAGGTCGCCCAGGAAGGGGAGAAGCGCCAGGTGTTCGTGAACGCGGTTGACGACCCCGAGAACGCCAGCGTGTACCTGGGGGGAGTCGTGCGGCGCGGCGGCGTGGTGATCGGGATTTCCACCGAGGGGGCCGCTCCGGCGCTCGCGGGCCTGCTCCGCGAGGCGATCGACGCGGTGCTGCCGGCGGACCTCGAGACGTGGAGCCTCCGCGCGCGCGAGCTCCGGCCGTCGTGGCGTGCCCGTCAGGTCCCGATGGACGCACGCCGTCCCGAGCTGCTCGAGGCGCTGAACTCGCTGTACGAAGCACGGCAGTCGGCGGCGCGCGCCGCGGCGCATGCCGCGGGCCCGGGCGATCGGGCCGGCCGGGTCGCGCCGGCAATCCATGCGGAGCCAGTGAAGTGACGGGCTTCGTTTCGCTCGTCGGCGCCGGCCCCGGTGATCCGGAGCTCCTCACGCTCAAGGCGGTGCGGCGGCTCGGCGAGGCGGACCTCGTGCTCTACGACGCGCTCGTCGAGACCGCGGCGCTGAGCTACGCCGCGCGCGCGCAGCGGTTCTTCGTGGGCAAGCGCGCCGGACGTCCGGCGATCCGGCAGGACGCGATCAACCGGCTGATGATCCGCGAGGCGCGCCGTGGCCGGCGAATCGTGCGTCTCAAGTGCGGCGATCCGTTCGTCTTCGGCCGCGGCGGGGAAGAGGCGCTCGCGCTCGCCGCGGCCGGCATTCCCTGCGAGATCATTCCCGGGATCTCCAGCGCGATTGCCGCGCCGATGCTCGCGGGGATCCCCGTCACGCATCGCGGGCTCGCGTCCGCGTTCCTGGTGGTCTCCGGTCACGCCGAAACCGCGTACGGGCCGATCCTGCGCTCCCTCGCTCCGGGGAGCGCGACGATCGTCGTGATGATGGGAATGGCCAACCGCGTCGCGATCGCCCGCGAGCTGCGCGCCGCCGGGTGGGCGCCCGGGACGCCGGCCGCCGTGCTGCTCGGCGTCTCGCGGCCCGGATCCGGCGCAATGGCATGGGACGCTCGACACCCTCGGCGCAGACATTCTCCCAGGCGAGGACGGAGACTTGCCGGGGATCATCGTCGTCGGAGCGGTCGCCGGCCTCGCCGGCATGCTCTCGACGGAACTATCCGGACACGCGCTTTCCGCGGACGGCACGACAGACGCCCGCCGCCAGTCGAGATAACCATGGTGCCTGCAGAAGATCCGCGCACGTTCGGACCCACACGGCTGTCATTCGCCGACACGGCCGACATCGATTCGTTCGTGTCGATGCTCGGCAAGTTCGAGCGCGGCGAGATCACGCCGGACGAATGGCGGAAGTTCCGGCTGCTGCGCGGCACCTACAGTCAGCGGCAGGACGCCGACTACCAGATGCTCCGCATCAAGATTCCCCAGGGCATCCTCGACGCGGCGCAGCTCGAAGTGCTGGCGGACGTGAGCGAGCGGCACTCGCGCGGGTTCGGGCACATTTCGACGCGGCAGAACGTGCAGCTGCACTTCGTGCCGCTGCACGACATGGAGCCGGCGATGCGGCGGCTCGCCGAGGCCGGCATGACCACGCGCGAGGCGTGCGGCAACTCCGTCCGGAACATCACGGCGTGCCCGTACGCGGGCGTCGCGCGCGACGAAGTGTTCGACGTCACGCCGTATGCCGACGCGATGACGCGGTACCTGCTGCGGCATCCGCTCAGCTCCTCGCTGCCGCGCAAGTTCAAGATCGCGTTCGAAGGCTGCGCCTCCGAGGATCACGCCTTCACGGCCATCAACGACATCGGGTGGCGCGCCGCGCTCGCGCCGGACGGCTCGGGGCGGCGCGGATTCAAGGTCGCGGTTGCGGGCGGCACCGCGATCATGTGCCGAACCGGGCGCGTCGCTCTTCGAGTTCCTGCCGGCCTCCGATATCCTGATGGTGGCCGAGGCGGTCGTCCGCGTGTTCCACCGGTATGGCGACTACGAGCACAAGCAGCGCAACCGTCTGAAGTTCCTGCTGAAGACCATGGGCTGGGACAAGTGGTTTGCCGCGTTCCAGCACGAGCTGGCGGACGTTCGCGCCTCCGGCGGCGCGCAGCTGCCGTTCGATCCCGAGCATCCTCCCGTCGAAGCGCCTCCCGACTGGTCCCGGACGGAGCCTCCGTCGCTGGCGGAGATCTCCGCGCTGGTGCAGGCAACCCCCGTGCGCGGTCCCGGCATCGTGCCGGACGTCCAGCCGCAGGATGGGGGACCGGGCCGCGAGCGGACCGAATGGCTGCGCACGAACCTGCAGCCGCAGAAGCAGAGCGAGTACTCGCTCGTGACCGTGACGCTGACCCTCGGCGACGTCACGGCCGGGCAGATGCGCGTGCTCGCGTTGCTGGCGCGGGCGTACGGCGACGGCACGGTGCGCGTCACGGTCGATCAGAATCTGGTGCTGCGATATGTGCGAAGCGGACAGGTCCCGGGCCTCTATCGCCGGCTCGCGGCCGCCGGCCTCGGGCTGCCGGGCGCCGGCACGATCGCCGATGTGACCAGCTGCCCGGGGGCCGAGTCCTGCCGGCTGGCGGTGACGCAGTCGCGCGGCCTGGGACGCCTCATCGAAATCAACCTGCGGGAGCGGCCCGCGGCCGTGCGCTCGGCGACCAGCGTGCGGATCAAGATCAGCGGCTGCCCCAACGGATGCGGCCAGAACCACGTGGCGACGATCGGGTTCCAGGGCAGCATCCGCAGGCTGGGCGATCGCGTCGTGCCGCAGTACTTCATGACGCTCGGCGGCGGTTCCGGACCGGACGGCGCATCCTTCGGACGGCTGACCGCGAAGATTCCGGCGCGCCGCGTGCCGGACGCCGTGGAGCGGATGATCCGGCTCTATGAAGAGGAGCGCACGGCCGGAGAAACGGCGCCCGGCGTTCTTCAACCGCATCGAGCCGGCGCGCGCGCGCGCCGCGATCGCCGATCTCGAGCGGATGACCGCGGAAGACGCCCTGCCGCCGGACTTCGTGGATCCCGGCGAGGATCACGCGTTCAATCCGGAGGTGATGGACGGGGAATGCAGCGCGTGAAGCAGTCCGTGTGACATTGTTGTACCCGCGTCGATCGCCAACCTCGGGCCGGGGCTCGACACACTGGGACTTGCGGTTGGCCTGTATCTCCGCGTTCAGCGTGACGGCCATCATCGAAGACGGCCGCGGCACGTCTGGCGTGCCGCTTCCTCGACGGACCGCTCGGCGGCCCGAATCGCATTCAACGCGCGTTCACGGCGCTCGAGCCCGCACGCCGGCGCATCCCCATCGCTCGAGGTTGAGATTCAGAGCGACATCCCGAAGCGCGCCGGGCTCGGGAGCAGCGCAGCGGCGACCATCGCCGGGCTTCGGCTGCGCGAGATGCTCGACGGCCCCCGGTCCGGGGACGAAATCCTCTCGGCGGCGTCGAAGATTGAAGGGCATCCGGACAACGCGGCCGCGGCGCTCTTCGGCGGCGTCACGAGCTGCTGCGCGGCGCGACGATGGTACGATTGCGGTCGCGAAGTGGCCGTGGCCGGCCAGGTGGCGGGTGATCGTGGCGACGCCGGAGGTCGAGCTGGCGACCTCGGTCTCGCGCCGCGCGCTGCCCAAGGCGCTGCCGCTCGCCGACGCGGTGTTCAACGTTCAGCGCGTCGCGCTGCTCCTCGGCGCCCTGCACTCGGGCCGGGTGGCGGACATGCGGGAAGGGCTGCGCGACCGGGCCCATCAGCCCTATCGGCAGCGGCTGGTTCCGGGGTTGCGCCGGTTGCTCGCGCTGCGGCATCCTGATGTGATTGGCATCTGCCTCAGCGGCGCCGGGCCGTCGGTCGCCACGTTCGCCTCCGGCAACGCCGCGGGCGTCGAGAAGCTAATCGCGCAGGTCTACGCCAAAGAGCGGATACCATGCACGGTGAGGACAGTGAAAGTACATCGGGAAGGTGATGCATGACGTTCATGACCGGGCTGCAGTGCCACTTGTGCGGGGCGAAGTTCCCCGCCGAGGCGCTGTGGGTCTGCGATCAATGCCTCGGGCCGCTCGAGGTGGTGTATGACTACGCAGGCGTGCGCGAGGCGCTCACGCGCGAGGTGATCGAGAAGCGGCCGCAGAACGTCTGGCGGTTCCGCGAGCTTCTGCCCATCACCGGCGAGCCGCGGACGGGATTTCACACCGGGTGCACGCCGCTCGTGCGCGCCGATCGGCTCGCGCGGAAGCTGGGTCTGCGGGAGCTGTACATCAAAGATGATTCCGTGAACCACCCGACGCTGTCGTACAAGGACCGCGTCGTCTCGATGGCGGCGACGCGCGCGGTCGAGCTCGGCTTCAAGGTGTTCGGCGCCGCCTCGACCGGCAACCTCGCCAACAGCGTGTCCGCCCATGCGGCGCGCCTCGGGCTCGAGTGCTACGTGTTCATTCCGCACGACCTCGAGCTCGGGAAGGTCCTCGGGTCCGCCATCTTCCGGCCGCACGTCGTCGGCGTTCGCGGCAACTACGACGACGTGAACCGGTTGTGTACGCAGATTGCGGACAAGTTCGGCTGGGGGTTCGCGAACATCAACCTCCGCGCCTACTACGCCGAAGGCGCGAAGACCGTCGGCTTCGAGGTCGTCGAGCAGCTCGGCTGGCGGTTCCCGCAGCACCTGGTGTCGCCGGTGGCCGGCGGGACGCTCCTGCCGAGGATCGTGCGCGGATTCCGCGAGCTGCGCGAAATCGGCCTGGTGAAGGGGGAGCTGCCGCGCATCCATGCCGCGCAGGCGGCCGGGTGCGCGCCGGTCGTTCGCGCGCTGCACGATGGGGTCGAGTTCCCCGAGCCGGTCAAGCCCGCGACGATCGCCAAGTCGATCGCGATCGGCAACCCCGCGGACGGGTTCCAGGTGGTCAAAACGGTCAAGGCGACCGGGGGCACGGGCGTCGCGTCGAGCGACGAAGAGATTCTGCAGGCCATGGAGCTTCTGGCCGAGACGGAAGGCATCTTCACCGAGCCGGCCGGCGGAGCGACGCTCGCGGGCGCGGTCAGCCTGGTGCGCTCCGGCGTGATTCCGTCAGACGAGTCGGTGGTCGTCTGCATCACCGGCAACGGCTACAAGACCGCGGCCGAGACCATTGCGACGCGCGTCGCGCCCCGCGTGGAGATCGGCCGCTCGCTGGAGGCGTTCGAGGAGGTACTCGCGCGAACCGGGGCGGAGAACGCTGTCGCGCTGCCGAGGGCTGAACCGTGAACCACGAGAACAGAACGCAGTAATTGTTTGTGAGGACATGACATGGCTCATCGGATTCTGATCCCGACACCGCTTCGGCCCTTCGCCGATCGGCAGGATGTCGTGGAAGTCGACGGCGGCACTGTTGGAGAGTTGCTCCAGGCGCTGGTCGGGAAATACGGCGATCTCCGCCGTCACCTGTACAACGACGACGGCAAGCTGCGCAGCTTCGTCAACGTGTACGTCAACGACGAGGACATCCGCCATCTCGATCGCGAGAAGACCGCGCTCAAGGCGGGCGACACCATCAGCATCGTCCCGTCGGTGGCGGGCGGGTCTGATGCGGCCGTGCACGAGGCGCCGGAGCTGACGCGCGAGGAAGTCCAGCGCTACAGCCGGCACCTGATCATGCCGGAAGTCGGGATGGACGGGCAGCGCAAGCTCAAGGCGGGGAGCGTGGTCTGCGTCGGCGCCGGCGGGCTCGGGTCGCCGGCCGCCATGTATCTGGCCGCGGCGGGCATCGGCACGCTCGGCATCATCGACTTCGACACCGTCGACGCGAGCAACCTCCACCGGCAGATCATCTACGGCACGGCGGACGTCGGGCGGCGGAAGCTCGAAGCGTCGGGCGAGCGGATTGCGTCGCTGAATCCCGGCGTCAAGGTCGTCACGCACGAGACCGCGCTGACGTCGAAGAACGCGCTCGACATCCTCCGCGATTACGACGTCGTGCTCGACGGCACGGACAATTTTCAAACGCGCTATCTCGTCAACGACGCCTGCGTGCTGCTCGGCAAGCCGAACGCCTACGGGAGCATTTTCCGGTTCGACGGCCAGGCCTCGGTGTTCGCCGTCAAGGGGGGGCCGTGCTATCGCTGCCTCTACCCGGAGCCGCCGCCGCCCGGGCTCGTTCCGAGCTGCGCGGAGGGTGGCGTGCTCGGCGTGCTGCCCGGGGTGATCGGCATCATCCAGGCGACCGAAGCGATCAAGTTGATTATCGGCGCCGGCCAGCCGCTCATCGGGCGCCTGCTGCTGTACGACGCGCTGCAGATGCGCTTTCGCGAGCTGAAGCTGCGGCGCGATACCGAGTGCCCGGTCTGCGGCGACCATCCGACCATCAAGGCGCTGGTGGACTACGACGCGTTCTGCGGCATCACGCCCCCGCAGGCGCAGCCCGCGGCGGCGGGCCTGCCGGAAGTGACGGTGGAGGAGCTGAAGAAGCAGCTGGATCGAGGCGAGAACGTGTTCGTGCTCGACGTCCGCGAGCCCAACGAGTACCAGATCTGCAAGATCGCCGGCTCGAAGCTGATCCCCCTCGGCGAGCTCGCGCAGCGTACCGGCGAGCTGGATCGCGATCGCGACATGGTCGTCCACTGCAAGATGGGAGGCCGAAGCGCCAAGGCCGTGGCGCTGCTTCAGGAACGCGGCTTTACCCGCGTGCGCAATCTGAAAGGCGGCATCCTCGCCTGGATCGACCGCGTGGATCCGTCGCAGTCGAAATACTAAATTCGTAACAGCTCCAACTCGAACGTTATTTCCTCCGCTCCGGCAGCCTCCGCTCGGACGGGCCGTCGTAGACGTGGTTCTTCGGATCGATCTGGCGCATCGGCTGCTGGCGTTCCTGTTCTTCCTGCGCCTGGGCGCTGATGCCCGGCACGCGTGAAATGATGAAGAGCGCGTTGGCGATGGCCGGGGGCATGCCGAGGTCGCCGCACAGCGCCGCGATGGCGCCGTCGATGTTGACCGGCAGCGGCGGCTCGTCGGCGGGCTTGCGCGTCCCGAGCAGCATCTCGACCGCGCGGATCATCGAGATGTGCCCGCCTTCGACTTCCAGTTCCAACGCCATCTGAAACAGGCGGGTCGCGCGCGGGTCGCGCGTGTGAAAGCGGTGCCCGAAGCCGGGGATCGCGTCGCCGGTCTCCAGCCAGCGATCGACGATCTGCGCCGCCGCATCCCGATACGACGCGCCCTTGCGCACGATCTCCAGACCGCTATCCAGAAACTGCATGCAGCTCTCGATGTCGCCGCCATGATAGCGGCCGAACCCGAGCACGCCCGCGGCGACGCAGGCGCGCAAGGGCGCTCCGGTGGTGGCCGTGTTCCGCGCGGCCAGCGTCGACGGCGGCGTGGCGCCGTGATCGATGAACGACACCAGCATCGCTTCCATCAGCCGGCCGATGCCGGGCGTCGGACAGTCGCCCATCAACAGGAGGTAGATGGTCTCGCCGAACGTCAGGCGGCCCATGACCTCGTCGAGCGGATAGCCGCGCAGCAGGATCTTGTTCGGCTCGATGCTCGTCAACGCGGTGCGCCACTTGTCGTCCGCCACTCGGCGCTGCCCGCGGCGCTCTGCCGGCGCCGGTTCGCTTGTCTGCTTCATAATCGCTCCGCTGACGCCGCTGCAGCGCTAGTTGCCGGATTGTAGCTCAGGCGCTCGTCTTCCCAGCGCTGGAGCAGCGAAATCAGCGACATGGAACCGGTTTTATCGTCAACCTGGATCGCGCGGAGGTTCCGCGCCACACAGTCGGCGCCGTAGAGCTGGCCGTTCAGTGGTGGGCGGCTCAGGCCGTGCCGTAGAGCCGGTCGCCGAAGTCGCCGAGTCCGGGGACGATGAACTTGTGGGCGTTCAGTCCCTCGTCGACCACCGGCGTGAAAATCGTGACGTCGGGGTGATGCTGCTCGACGAGCGCGATCCCTTCCGGCGCTGCGACGATGCAGATCATGCGCACGTCGCGGGCCCCCGCGTGGCGGAGCAGATCCAGCGCGGCGACCGCACTGCCCCCGGTTGCGAGCATGGGATCGATCATCAGGACGAAGCTGTGGCTCAAATCCGCCGGCAGCTTCGAGTAGTACTGCGACGCGACCGCGGTCAGCTCGTCGCGCTGGAGGCCGATGTGCCCCACGCGCGCGGTGGGGATGAGCTCGAGGATCGCGTCCAGCATCCCCAGACCCGCACGCAGCACCGGGACGACGACGACGTCGCGGGTAATCCGGCGTCCCGCTGCCGGCCCGAGCGGCGTCGCAACCGTGGTCGGGATGCTCGGAACGTCGCGCGTCGCCTCAGCCGCCAGCAGCAGGCTGATCCGGACGGCCATCCGGCGAAAGAGCTCGGGCGGCGTGGCAACATCCCGCAGCGTCGCGAGCGCGTCATGAACGAGAGGATGCGGTACGAGGTGCAGCGGCACGGGGTTCACTATACAGGAGGCAGGGTAGCGGAGATCAGGAGAGCAAGGAGATCAGGAGGAGGATAGGAGACGTAGGCCGAGGCAGCGAGGAAGCGAGGCAGAAGCGCGCAGCGCGAGCGCGTCGGGGGTGGGGCCCCACGCGCACTAAACAATGCTGACAGAGCTGGAAGCGGGAAGCTGGGAGCTGGAAGCTGATAGAATTCCCCGCTCATGCTCTTGCGCGTGTGTGCGTGTGCGATCGCCGCAGGGTCCATCCTGCTGCCGCAGGCCGAACGGCGTGCCGTGTCGCTGATCGTGACCGGTGGAACAGTCGTCACGATGGACCGGGCAGGGCGCGTGCTGTCGCCTGGCGCCCTCGCGATCGACGGCCGGGACATCGTTGGCATCGACACGCCCGATGCGATCGGCTCGCGGTTCTCGGCTCGCGAGACCGTCGACCTGTCCGGCCAGGTGGTGCTCCCCGGCCTCATCAACACGCATACGCACGCGCCGATGGTGCTGTATCGAGGACTGGCCGACGACCTGGCGTTGAAGGAGTGGCTGGAGAAGTACATCTTCCCGGCCGAGGCGAAGACCGTCACGCCCGAGTTCGTGCGCGCGGGCACGCGGCTGGCGGCGCTCGAGATGATTCAGTCCGGTACCACGACGTACACGGACATGTATTACTTCGAGGAGGAGATCGCCAGGGTCACGAAGGATGCCGGTCTTCGCGGCGTCCTCGGCGAGACGATCATCCAGTTTCCGTCCCCCGATGCGAAGACTCCCGCCGAAGGGATCGCGCGCGCGGAGGCGTTCATCAAAGCGTTCGAACGCGACGAGCTGATCGTGCCGGCGCTCGCGCCGCACTCGATGTACACGCTCGACGCGGCCACGCTCAAGGCCATTCGCGGCGCTGGCCGATCGCACGCGCGCCCCGGTAATCATCCACCTCGCGGAGACGTCGGACGAAATCGCAACCGCACGGACGCGACACAAGGCGACACCGGTGGGGTACCTCGAGTCCATCGGCTTCTGGGGTCCGCGAACGCTGGCCGCCCACGGCGTCTGGCTGTCGCCCGCTGACATGAGCCTGCTCGCGCGGCGGCAGGTCGGCGTGGCGCACAATCCGGAAAGCAACATGAAGCTCGCGAGCGGTGCAGCCAAGGTCGTCGCCATGCGCCAGGCCGGCATCGCCGTCGGGCTGGGCACCGATGGCGCGGCGAGCAACAACGACCTCGACATGTTCGAGGCGATGCGCCAGGCGGCGTTTCTTGCCAAGCTGCAGACGATGGACCCGCGTGCGCTGTCCGCGCGGACGGCGCTCCAGATGGCGACGATCGAAGGGGCCCGCGCCCTCGGCATGGACGCGGAGATCGGATCGCTCGAGCCCGGCAAGCGGGCCGATCTGATTGCCGTGTCGATGGGCGGGGCGCGGCAGACCCCGATGTACGATCCGTTCTCTCATCTGGTCTACGTGACGCGGGGCGACGATGTGACGACGACGATTGTGAACGGGCGGGTGTTGATGCGCGACCGGAAGGTGCTGACGCTGAACGAGGGAGACGTGCTCCGCGAGTCGCGCGCGATGGCCGGCAGGGTCAGGGCGGCGGTCACGAAATGAACGTACTTCTGGATGCGGAGACGATCCAGGCCCGGGTCCGCGAGCTCGCGGGCGAGATCGAGCGCGACTATCCCGCGGGCGAGAACATCCATTTCGTCTGCGTGCTGAAGGGCGGGTTCGTCTTCATGTCGGACCTCGTCCGGGCCATGGGTCCGCACGTGACGCTCGATTTCATCGCGGTCTCGAGCTACGGCAAGGGCACCAAGTCCTCGGGAGAGGTCCGCATGCTGAAGGACCTCGACAGCGGCCTCGAGGGACGCCACACGATCATCATCGAGGACATCGTCGACACCGGGCTGACGCTGACCTACCTCCAGGACATCCTGCGCGCGCGGTCGCCGAAAACGCTGCGCACGGCCTGCCTGTTGAGCAAGCCGTCGCGCAGGGTCGTCGACGTCGCGGTGGAGTACGTGGGCTTTACGATCGAAGACAAATTCGTCGTCGGCTACGGGCTGGACTACGCCGAGAAGTATCGAAACCTGGCCTACATCGCCGTGCTCGATCAATCCTAGCGAATCGTGGCTTCCACGTGAATGTGGAAGCCACAAGTAGTTCTATTGATGAAGCGCTTCGACATCATCACTGAGACGGACGCGCGGTCGCTGGACATCGGCGCCACCGTGGAGCTGTCGCCCGGCGGCCACGTCACACCGCTGGCAAAGGACACGCTGGCCGCCCGCCGCGTCACGGTCATACCGGCCGGATCGGCGGATTGGTCGCTGCCGTCCGATCTGGCGCCCGTTGCGGAGATCCGTCGCGTGACGATTGGCAACGACCACACGGGCGTGAGCCTGAAACGCGCGATCGTCGCCCATTTGCGGGGCCGCGGCGTCGCCGTCCTCGATCTGGGCACCGACAAGACCGACCCGGTAGACTATCCGGACGTCGCCGGCGGAGTGGCCAGGAGCGTCGCGCGGGGAGAAGCGGATGCCGGCATCGTCATCGACGGGGCGGGTATCGGATCGGCGATCGCCGCAAACAAGGTGCGCGGGATCCGGGCGGCGATGTGCCCGACCGAGACCATCGCCCGCTATTCGCGGGAGCACAACGGCGCAAACGTGATCGCGCTGGGGTCGTCGCTGCTCGACGGTCCCGGTGCGGCGCTCAGGATCCTGGACGTCTGGATGGGGACGCCGATGCGCGAGGCGCGGTACATCCGCCGGCTGCTGAAAATCCGGCAGATGGAAGAACGTTTCGGGCGCGACTGAAGACGAAAGACCAAAGACCGAAGACCGAAGACACCCGAGACCCGAGACCCGAGACCCGAGACCCGAGACCAAAGACGCACACGGTGCTGACACCCCAGGATCTCCAACGGCTCATCGACCTCATCACCGAGGAAGTGGTGGCCGCGCAGGCGCCGAGAAGCGCCGGGCCGTCGCGATGCGGCTGCCACTCCGTCCTGTTCGACTGTTGTCCCGACAGGCTGCGCGGCGTCATCGATGCCGGCGCGAGCCGGCTGGGGATGCACGCAACCGGCGGGGCGGCGGGCAGCGTCTCGACGATGATCGATCACACCCTGCTGAAGCCGGATGCGACGCGCGCGGAGATCGAGAAGCTCTGCCGGGAAGCGGCGGAGTTCCACTTCGCGACGGTGTGCGTCAACCCCGCCTGGGTCGCCACCGCCGCGGCGCTCCTGCGCGGCAGCAGCGTCGGCGTCTGCTCCGTCGTCGGCTTTCCCCTGGGTGCGACGACTCCGGACGTCAAGGCCTACGAGACGCGGCGGGCCATCTTCGACGGCGCGACGGAGATCGACATGGTCATCAATATCGGCGCGTTGAAGTCCGGCGATCTTCGCACGGTGGAGTGTGACATCGAAGCGGTGGTCCGGCCCTGCCGCGAGAGCGGCGCGATCAGCAAGGTCATCATCGAGGCCGCGCTTCTGACCGACGAAGAGAAGATCACCGCCTGCTCGCTGTCGAAAGCGGCCGGCGCGGATTTCGTCAAGACGTCCACCGGCTTCGCGTCCGGAGGCGCGACCGCTGCCGACGTCGCCCTGATGCGCCGGGTGGTGGGTGCGGACATGGGCGTGAAGGCCGCCGGCGGCGTGCGGGATCTCGAGGGCCTGAAGGCGATGGTCGCGGCTGGCGCGACCCGGGTCGGCGCCAGCGCGGGCGTCAAGATCGTGCAGGAGTCGAGAGGGCAGAAGCCTGCGTCCTCCGCGCCGACTGGCTACTAGCCTGGAGCCGGTTTCAAAACCGCTGGTGGCCTCCGGCCCTTCGATAAAAACTCAGGGCCGTCTTGAGCGTAGTCGAAAGGCGGCTTCAGCCGGACTCCGGGGTTTGGAAACCCTACTGGGGCCCCGGCTGGCCGGGAGTGTCCGGCTCGGTCAGCGACCGCGGGGGCACGCTCTGTTCAGACCCTTCGACTCGCCCAGGAGACCCCGGCTCGCTCAGGGCAGGCTGCACGGCCGTTGCGGGCACGGGGAACGGAATGCCGAAGCCGTGTTGCCGGAACGCTTTGATGATGCGGCGCCGCAGCTCGCGGCCGACTTGCCACTGTCTCAACGGCGCGGTCTTGACGCGCGCCTTCAATCGGGCCGACCACTCGCCGAACGCGTCGATCCCGAGGATCTCGATCGGTTCCAGGATTGACGAGCCCAATACCGGGATCCTTCTGCAGCTCCGCGCCGATCTCGCGCAGCACGTCCGCCACGAGATCGGAATCGTCGTAGTACGAAACGGCCAGATCGAGCACGTAGTAGGAGTAATCCTTGCTGCGGTTCGCCAGCGTGTTGATGGCGCCGTTCGGGAAGACGTGGACGGTCCCCTCGATGTCCCTCAGCACGATCGTCCGCAGGTTGATCGCCTCCACCAGCCCCGGCGTGCCGTTGATCGCGGCCTCGTCGCCGACGCGCACCTGGTTCTCGAGGATCAGGAAGAAGCCGCTGATGATGTCGCGCACGAGCGTCTGGGCGCCGAACCCCACGGCCAGCCCGACGATGCCGGCGCCGGTCAGAATGGGCGTGATATCGAGCTGGAACTCCTTGAGCACCATCAGCGCCGCGATGCCGATGATGAGCACCTTCGCGAAGTTCTGGACGACGGCGCTGAGCGTGCGGGCCCGCTTGCCGCGCTCCATCGCGTCGAGACCCGTGCCCACGGTCATGTCGTGCTCGAACCGAAGCGCGAGCAGGGCCGCCATGCGCACGAAGGCATACGCCAGGATCACGATGAGGAGCACATGCAGGCCCCGGCCGAACATCCACTCAGCGAGGCTGCGCAGGGCGATGCCGGTCCTCGGGCGCAGGCCCGCGAGCTGAAATGCGGGGAACAGCAGGACGCCGAAGATGAGCAGGAACGTCGCGCCGCTCAGCAGCCGGAGCGGCCCGCGCACGTGCGCGCCCGACGCCGCAGGCGAATCGCGCCCGAGCGCGTGCAGTCCTGCGCCGGCAAGGCGCCGGACGAGCCGTGCCGCAATCCACGCGACGACGATCGTCAGCGCGACAGCGAGCAGCACTGCCTGTTGGTCGATGGGTCCCTCGAACAGCCGTGTCAACATGTCGTGAATCGCTCTTCGAGCCGGTGATGTCCGTTCAAGTGGCAATCGCTCGAACCATGGCGGCTGCCGAATCCCGCCGGAAACGCGCCTGGAGGGAACGCGTCACAGGATAGCCGAGTCTGGCCAGCAACGCGCGCGGTCTGGAGGCGGCGCGAATCCCATACGTCACCTCGCCGGTGCGCGGACCGAGCGACACCTTGAAGATCTCTTCTCCACTCTCGGCGTGATTGGTCAGCGTGCCGTACCCAAACCCGGCTTGAGGTGGGTCGTCGCCGGCGATCGAATACACCACGCGACACCCATTGAGCGACCAGAAACCCAGATGCCTGACGAGGACGGCGACAACCGTGCCGGGCGCAATCCCCGCCGACGCCGGGAACGCCTCGACCCACCCAAGCTCGAAGTGTCTCCACTCGCTCAACGCGACTTTTGCGCGCTCGAACGCGGCCTCACCGTGGCCGACGATTGTCTCCTCCGCGTCGAGCGTGAACCCGGCGGCATCCTGCCCCGCCAGGCCGACAGGCTCGTAGGAGAGCGGCAGCTCGCGCGACGCGGCGATGAATGCCTGGATCTCAGGGGGAGAAGGCCGATGTCCAAGGAACATGTCGATGGAAGGAGCGGGGCGATCCAATGATCAGATCAGATCGCCGCCGGCAGCCACGGAGGAGTCAGCGCGCCACGGCCTTTCTCCGGCGGACTTCGTCCACGAACTCCTTCGCTTCATTCACCTCACACCCACGTCCGCGACCGGCCCGCACGTGAGTGCCGCGAGTGTCTCGTGGCCTGTTCGAGAACGGTCGCGGCAAACACCAGCCGAAGCTGAGCAGAACCGTTCCGATTGGCCGATGGGGGCTCACGCTTCGGCTCCGCCAGCCAGGCGACGCCAATGCTGAACAGGTAGAGCGCGATCATCGGCGCCGCGAATACTGCCTGGTTCCCCGGGTCGCCCGATGCGGTGAGCACCGCGGCCAGGATGAAAATGATCAGGATCGCGTACTTGATGTTGCGCCACAAGAACCGCGCCGTCACGAGTCGCGTCTTCGCGAGAACGAAGACGATCGGCGGCAGCTGAAACACGAGGACCATGGCAAGAAACATCTTCAGGTACTGGTCGAACGTGTCTTCGAGGCGCGGCATGAACTGCACCCCCGGCGCGCTGAATCCGGCGAAGAACTTCATGGTCCCTGGAAACAGCACGTAGTGGCAGAACAGGGCCCCGCAGATGGTGCCCGCCACGGCCAATAGCACGAATGGGACGACGTACTTGCGCTCGTTCGAGTACAGCCCTGGTGCAATGAACCGCCAGACTTGGTACGACACGAACGGCGCCGCCAGGACGGCCCCCGAGATGAGCGCCACGTTGAGGTAGAACGAGAACGTCTCTCCCCACCGGGTCGCGATCAGCTCGGTGCCAGGCGGAAGGGCCCGAGTGGTCGCAGCCAGCAGGAAAGCGGCAATCCGGTCGACAAAAAAGAAGGCGAACACCATGCCGGCGCCGAGCGCGATGCACGACTTGATCAGCCGTGCCCGGAGCTCGTCGAGGTGGTCGAGGAATCCCATCCTCGCTTCCGGTTCGTCCTCTGGTTCCTGCGGCTCGAGCCGGTTGTGGAGTTGTGCCATGGGAGGGATTCTAACCTTAAGTGATTCCGCTATTCCTTTCGAGTAACCTCTGTGACCTTCGCCAGCTGCCGGAACGCTGGAATCGCGGCGGCCCCGGCCGAGAGCGTGAGCCAGCCTTGCCAGACAAACGCCCATTGTCCTGCAGACGGAATGACCCCGTACTGCATCGGAATCACGACGAAATCGGAAAGCGCGTGCAGGATGATGCCTGGGACGATGGAACGCGTGTAGAACACCAGCAGTCCCAGGATCAGCCCATGCGCGAGAAAGAACGGCACGAAGGCCAGCGTTGCATAGGCATGGCTCAGGTGAGCGACGTAGAACACGATCGTCACCAGAGCGATGGCGGCCGCCCACCCATGCCGGCGCTCGACGCCGGAGAGCATGTAGCCACGGAACGCGGCTTCCTCGACCACGGCCGCGGTCAGCGCGATTGACGCGAACACCGAAACGAGTGTCCAGAGCGGGAGGCCGGACACGTCGAACAGCGCACGGTAGGCCGCTTCCGGCAGCGCCGCGAACCGATAGGTCATGAAGGCGATGCCCATCACCGCCGCGATGCCGAGCCCGCCCGCTGCGAGCGCCCATCCCCACGCACGCGGCGACAGCTTTCGCACACGCAGCAGCTCGCGACGGCGTGCCGAGGTGCTTCGTGGCCAGCCATCTCCCCGGACGTAGCGCCAGAACAGCCAGAGCCAGAGCACAGTAGCGGGGAAGAACAACGGCAGCGACGGTGCCCGCAACAGGTTGGCGAGCATGAGCGCACCGCTCACCGAGTTGCCGATCACGAGGACCACGAACCCGACGACGACGGCACGAACGGCTGCGGGGATGGATATCCACGACCCTCTCGCGAGCGCCCGGTTGCTCTTGTCGCCGGCAGCGCTTCCGTTCACGGCATCACCTGGCCACACGAAGAATGATAAAACGTTCACCTTCCCGCTTGTGGTAGTAGAGCGATCGCCCGTCGTCCGACAGCGCCGGCGCCTCGACGAATCCTGAGACGGACGAGAGCTGCTCCGGCATGCCGAACGGCGCGTCGCTGCTTCCGCGGATCGATCGAAGGATCGTCGTTCTGGGCTGGCCGCCCGATCGCTCGATGCGTGTGAAGAACAGTTCGCGCAGATCCTCCGAAACCGCGGGTGCAAACTCCAGCGCCGCGGTATTGACGTTCTTCAGGATGTCGCTGCCCGACGCGAGGCGCTGAAAGCTCGCGCCGTCGCGAGTCGCGATCGCGATGTCGGCGGTTTCGGGGACCTGGCCGCCGGTAAACCGGCCGTCCACGATGAAGAGAGTCTTCCCATCGCCGGCGATCTCCGCGTCGAACGTCACCATCCCGGGCTGACGTTGAGACACGCCCGCCACGAGCTCGACGCCGGACGCCTCGCCGTCGTTCCAGCGTCCGTGATGGAGCGTCGAGAGCGTCTCCGCGTAGCTGCGGGTGGAGATGAAGAAGAGATTGCTCGATCGATCGACGCTCGGCACGCCTTCGAGCGCGGCCGTGTTGACTCCCTTGATCTCGCCCTTGTAGGTGAACGTCAGGTCGTCTACTCGGGCGGCGAAGTGCAGGTTGGTGTCGATGCGCGGATCGTTCCTGTTGTTGAACAGCAGCCACCGCCCATCCTTGGTGATGAACGGTTCCATCGCATCCCCGTCGTAGCCGCGTATCGTCACGCGCTGCGGGCTTCCGAACGCCCGATACTCCGGGACAGCGCGCCCGGCCTGGGACCCGGCCTGGCCCTGCGCGCGGCAACCAGACAGACTGAGCGTCGCGACCACCAGGATCACGACGCCTGATGACAACGGACGTTTCATGGCTTCGAGTGACCTTACGCCTGCGCCAGGCTTTCGGCCCTGAGCTGCGCGAGCGCGTGCAGCGGAATCCGCAGGCTGGCGCGGCATCCCTGCCGATCTTCGCGGTTGTCCAGCACGAGGCTCCCGCCGTGCGCCTCCGCAATCTGACGGCTCAGCACGAGCCCGATGCCTGACCCGCCAGGCTTCGTCGTGAAGAACGGCACGAAGAGATTCCCGGTGTTCGGGATGCCGGGGCCTTCATCTTCGACCCAGAGCTCCATCGTCGGCGGCAGCGAGCCCGGCAGGCGCTGCCAGCCGACGGTGACGCCGCCGCCGGTTTCGCGCGCGGCGTCGACGGCATTGCGGATCAAGTTGATCAGCAGCTGCTCGAGCTGATCGCCGTCCCCCTGGATGGTCAGCCGCGGGCCCTGCGCGACCCGGATGTGGTGCGCCTTTTCCAGCGTGACGACGCGGTCCACGAACGCGCCGACGTCGAGCGGCGCGAGCTTGGGGAGGGGCAGCTTCGCGAGGCGCGCGTAGGCGTTCATGAACCGGCTCAGCGACTCCGAACGCGACGCGATCACGCCAAGGCCGCGCTGCACGTCGTCGCGCCAGTCACTGGGAGGCGGATCGCGGTCGATGATCGTCGCCAGGCTGCCCGCGATCGACTTGATCGGCGCCAGCGAGTTGTTCATCTCGTGGCCGATGACGCGGATCAGCCGCTGCCACGCCTGCCGCTCTTCTTCGCGAAGCGGCTGGCTCAAATCGGAGAGCACGAGCAGCTCGTGCGGGCGGCCGCCCTGGCGGAACTGGCTGCGGCGGATTTCCCAGCGCCCGACGCCGCCGGGGAACGCGGTGTTGATGACGCGCGGCGCCTCGCCGGCCAGGCAGTCGGCGAGATCGAGCTCCTCGGCGCGACGGCCGAGCAGCCGCTCCGACGGCTGGCTCAGAAGCCGCGCCCCGGCGCGGTTGACGAACTTCAGCTCGTGCTCCTCGTCGAACGTGAACACCGCGACGTCGATCTCCGCCATCACCTTCCGCAGCAGCGTCGTCGCCTCGAGCGCGTCCAGGCGCTGGTGGCGCAGCGTCTCGACGAGCGCGTTCACCTCGACCATCACCTCGCCGAGCGGATCGCCGCCGTGCGCGCCGCGCGCGCGGATGGAGAAGTCCCCCTCCCCGAGCGCCGCCAGCAGGTTGGAGAGCGTCTGCAGCGGCAGGACGACGCGCTCGCGCAGCGCAAACGCGAACCCGAGGCAGAAGGTCGTGATGAGGACGGTGAGCGTCCACTGGACCTTGGGGGTGTAGTCGCCGGTCCAGAGGAAGATGAGGGAGATGGCGGCTCCGGGCAGCGCCGAGGCGAACGCCATCAGGAGGATGCGTCGGTCGTGGCTGAGACGCGGCTCACGCGGGCGTACGGGGCTCATCTAAAGGGAGGATCTTACTCTTTCCCTTTGCCGTGTCCCTGCCAGTTTTCCGGGAGTTGAGGCCTTATTGCTAGAGGCCGTAACGCTGCAGCCGGCGATACAGGGCGCTCCGGCTCAGCCCGAGCGCTTTTGCCGCCTGGCTGACGTTGCCGTCGAAGCGGGTCATCCCCTTCTTGATGAGGAAGCACTCGACCTCTTCGAGGCTCATGTCCTCGAGGCGTCCGCCGCCGTCCCGCCCGGCGCGCAGGCCGAGATCGGCCGGCTTGACGAGCGGACCGGGCGCCATCAGGACGGCCCGTTCGATCGCGTGATCGAGCTCGCGGACGTTGCCCGGCCACGGGTGCTCGAGCAGGATCTGCATCGCGGCGCTCTCGAAGCCGGTGAGGCGCTTGCGATACCGCTGCGCGTGCTGACGGAGGAAGTGCTGCGCGAGCAGCGGCAGATCCTCGCGGCGATCGCGCAGCGACGGCAGCCGGATCTCGATGGTGTTCAGCCGGAACAGCAGGTCCTGCCGGAACCGGCCGGCAGCCACTTCCTCGGTCAGGTTCGCGTTCGTCGCGGAGATGATCCGTGTGTCGACGCGCCGCGTCCGTGAGGAACCGAGCCGCTCGAACTCGCCGGTCTCGATCACGCGCAGCAGCTTGGCCTGCTGGCTCATCGGCACGTTCGCGATCTCGTCGAGGAACAGCGTGCCCTGATCGGCCAGCTCGAAGCGGCCGACCCGATCCGCCTTCGCATCGGTGAAGGCGCCGCGCACGTGGCCGAACAGCTCGCTTTCGAAGACCCCTTCGGAGACGCCGCCGGAGTTCACGATCACCATCGGGCGCGACGCGCGGCTCGAAACCGCGTGCAGCGCGCGCGCGACCACGCCCTTGCCGGTGCCGTTCTCGCCGAGGATCAGGACGTTCGCGTCAGACGGTCCGACGCGCGAGATCACCTGCAGCACGGACTGCATCGCCTGGGACTCGGCCATCAGCTTCGGCATGCCCTCGCCGCGAAGCAGGGAGTTCTCCGCTTCGAGACGCTGGCCCTTCCGGAGCGCCTGACTGAGCTCGATCTGGGTGCGGATGATCGAGAGCAGCCGCGCGTTGTCCCACGGCTTCTGAATGAAGTCGCGGGCGCCGCGCCGCATGGCCTCGACCGCCACTTCCACGCTGCCCCACGCCGTCATCACCACCACCGGCAGCGTGGGGTCGATGCCCTGGCTGCGCGACAGCAGGTTGAGCCCCTCCTCGCCGGAGGTCGTGTCGCGCGCGTAGTTGAGGTCGATCAGGGCGACGTCGAACTCCCGCGCCTCGACGGCCGCCAGCACCCCCGCGGGCGACGACGCCGTCTCGAGCTGAAAGCCCTCGGCTTTCAGCAGCAGGCGCAGCGCCTCGAGCACGTCCGGCTGATCGTCCGCGATGAGCACGCGCGGCTCGCTCGGGCGAACCGGGTGGCGGACGTTCTCCGGGGCGTCGCTGCGCTGGTTGCGAAGGTGGTCGGTGATCAGCATGGGTTGTCAGTGTCCAGCTGCCCGCGTCCAGCTTCCCGCTTCCCGCGAATCCACGGCATGGACCCAACTCGGAAACTGGCAAGCTGGCAGCTGGAAGCCGGCAGCTTTCAGTGCGAGACGTCGAAGCCGCTCTCTTCGAGCTCTTTCTCGCCGCGATGCTTGCTGCCATCCTCCTCGACGACGCGCCCGTCGAACAGGTGGATGGAGCGGTCGGCGTGGCGCGCGTAGCGCGGGTCGTGCGTGACCATGCAGATCGTCGCCCCTTCGCGGTGCAGCTCGCGGAGCAGCTCCATGACCGCCTCGCCGTTCTTCGAGTCGAGGTTTCCCGTCGGCTCGTCGGCCAGCAGGATCGACGGCGCGCCGGCGACCGCGCGGGCGACCGCGACGCGCTGCTGCTGACCGCCCGAGAGCTGGCTGGGGAGGTGCTTCGCGCGGTGCGCCATGCCGACCTTCTCGAGCGCCGCCATCACGCGCTCCTTGCGCTCGGCCGACTTCATGCCGCGATAGGTGAGGGGCAGCTCGACGTTCTCGTACACGTTGAGATCGCCGATCAGGTTGAAGCTCTGGAAGATGAACCCGATCTCGCGGTTGCGGACCCGCGCGCGCTCCGAGAGGGGGAGGTCGGCGACCGACTTGCCGTTCAGGATGTACTTGCCCTCGGTCGGCGAGTCGAGCAGGCCGAGGATCGACAGCAGCGTCGACTTGCCGCAGCCCGACGGCCCGGCGATCGCGATGTACTCGCCGCTCTTGATCTCCAGGTGGATGCCGGCGAGCGCGTGCGTCTCGACCTCGTCGGTGAAGAAGACCTTGGTGACCCCGTCGAGATGGATCAGCGTGGGCGCGGGCGTGTTCATCGTGACTCCTTTGTGAACGGTTCCGAAGTGTTGTCGAGCTCCCGGTTCCCAGCGAGCGGCTGGACCTGGCGCTTAGCCGCTTATTCGAATGCGATCGAACGAGTCCTGCGCGGACATGTCCGAGAGAATCACCTGGTCGCCGGGCTGCAGCCCCTCGATGATTTCGATCTGGTTCACGGAGCTGCGTCCGAGCTTGACGTTGGTGCGGTTCGCTTCGCCGGTTTCGAGGTTCAGCTTGAACAGGCCGACCGTGCTGTTCTCCTGTCCGAACGCCGGGCGGCCCACGTAGATGACGTTGTCGAGCCGCTCGAGCTGAATCTCCCCGTCGACGCTCAGGTCGGGCCGTGAGCCGGGCGGCAGCGCGCCTTCGAGAATGATGTCGACGCCGACCGTGCCGCCCTGCGCCGCGGGGTCGATGCGGCCCACCTTCCCCTTGACGCGGCCGTTGCGCGTGTCGACTTCGGCGTACTGACCGATGCGGATGTCCTTGGTCTGCGTCTCCGCGATGCGCAGCTCGGCTTTGAGAGTTCGTCGGATTGGCCACGCGGGCGAGGTTGGTGCCAGGTCCGACCTGCGCGCCGACTTCGACCTGTACCGTCGGGCTGATGCACACGCACTGCAGGACGCCCGACATGCCGGCCTTGACCTTGAGGTCGTCGAGCTGCCGCTCGCGCAGCTCGACCGCGGCGCGGCGCTGATCGACGTCAGCCGCCTGCGGTCCGAGCTGCGAGGCGATGCCGTTGCGTGTCATCTTCAGGCGCTCTTCCTCGACCGCAAGGCGGCTTTTCAACTCCGCGACCTGCGAGCGCTTGACCTTGACGGTCAGTTCCGCGACGAGGAGTTCCTTGTACAGCTGCTCGTTGGCTTCCAAGTCCATCGCCGCGTTCTTGTATTGGGCCTCGATCCCGGCGACGGTCGACTGCTGTGCCAGCAGGTTGCTCTCCAGTTCCGCCTTGCGGTTCTGATACGCGGCCTGCGCCGACTGGTAGCCGAGCCGTGCGTCGCGGACCGACTGCTCCAATTCCGGGTTGCTGAGCTCGAGGATGACGCTGGTGGGCGTCACGTTCGCGCCCGCCCGGAGGACGATCCGCTCGACCCGGCCCTGCGTGGTCGCCGGAATCCACCGGATTTCTTCGGGCACGAGCGTGCCGGAGCCGCGCACCTGTCGTAGCATCGGGCCGCGCTTCACCGTGTCGATCCAGACGGTCGCGCGTTCGACCGACGGCGCCGCCGGCTTCAGCCGCGAGACGCCGACTGTGATGAGCACGATGACCGCGAGGGCCGCGGCCCCGTAGAGGGCGCGGCGAATCTTCTTTTTCTTGATGACGTCCGCTGAACGTGCAATGTCGACCATTGATTGCCTCTGTCCTGAAATGCGGGGGAGAGAAGGAGACCCCGCCGTCAGTCCAGACTCCAAACCGAGTGCCAGCGGCGGCTCATCTTGTAAGTGGCTGTATCACAGTCGCTTACGTCTTGACTATCCCGAAGGGCCCGCCGCCGCGATGACCGGATCCGGACCTCTTCCGTCCCACAAACGGGCAACTGGTCCGACGTGAAAAACCTGATGACCTTATAGAGGCCGTGAGCTTAGACGGGTGTGGCGCCCGAATGACGTGCAATTGGACGTAACTGAGCAATCACTGGTTTAGAACAATTTACCGGAATCTGCTAAAAGGGGGCGGCTCGCTTCGCTCGCCGGTAGAGGCCGCACTCGCTGCGCTCGCGCGGTCAGGGGACAGGAGACAGGAGACAGACCGAAGACGCGAGACCCGAGACCTGAGACCTACGCCATGAGATGGACCACCATCGCCCTCATCGTCGTGCTCACCTTGGTCGCCGTCGCGGCGCTGGCGGCCCTGGTCGGCTCCCGGTTGCCGCGGGACCACGTCGCGTCGCGGCAGGCGACGTTCCCCGTTCCTCCCGACGTGGTCTGGGCGTCGATTACGAACGTCGACGCGTTCCCGTCGTGGCGGAGCGACGTCAAGAAGATCGAACGGTTGCCGGATCGTGAGGGCCGGCCGGTCTGGATCGAAGACGGCTCGTCGGGGCGGATGACGCTCGCGACCGAGCGCATGGAACCGCCGCGGCTGTTGGTGCTGCGGATTGCCGATCCGGACCTGCCGTTTGGCGGAACGTGGACCTACGAGATTGCGCCCGATCCTGCCGGTTCCCGGCTGACGATCACCGAGAACGGCGAGGTCTACAACCCGCTGTTTCGATTCATGGCCCGGTTCGTCTTCGGCTACGAGGGGACGATCGCCGCCTACATGGCAGCGCTCGAGAAGAAGCTCGGCGCCGGGGCGGGACGTTAGACGGGGGGCGCCGGGGCGGGGGAGCGGTCTCTAGGCCGGGAGCGGTCTTACCTACAGGAGGAGCAAGATGGGTTCAGAAGCCGCGTGCACCCTGCACCTGGACGGCCGCGCCACGCGCGGCACGGCACTGCTGGAGCAGCACGACCTGGTTTTTCGCGGGCCGTTCCGGCTCTCGATCCCCCTCAAGGACATCCAGTCGGCGCGCGCGGCCGGCGGGTGGCTGGCGATCCGGTTCGGCGCGCGGTCCGCGACGTTCGAGCTCGGCGCGCCCGCGGCCCGGTGGGCCGACAAGATATCCAATCCTCCCTCACGCGCCGATAAGCTCGGCATCAAGGCGGGGCTGACGGTCCTGCTCGCGGGAATGTCCGACCCGTCGTTTCGCGACGAGCTGGAACGCCGGGACGTCAGGATCGTCACGAAGGCCCCGGCCGCCGGCGCCGACGTGGTGTTTCTCGGCGCCGAGCGCCGCGCGGCGCTGAACCGGCTCGAACCGCTGCGGCAGGCGATCAAGCCGAATGGCGCGATCTGGGTGGTGCGGCCGAAGGGGAAGCCGGAGGTCGGCGAGTCCGTCGTGATGGCGGCGGGCAAACAGGCAGGGCTTGTTGACGTCAAAGTGGTCAGTTTCTCGGACACGCATACCGCGGAGAAATTCGTCATTCCCGTCGCGAAGCGAGTTCCGGCCAAAAGCGCGCCCAAAAAGCGCACCGACTGATTCTACGGCTGAGCTGTCTTCAACCGGCACGAGGCGTGCGAACGCCACAGGCGTATGAGCGAAATCACCGATCGTCTGCTCACCGAGCTGATCAACAAGGTGAAGGAGCTTGTCCGCAAGGAGCAGTCCGATCGCCTTCGCGACATCTACCTCATCGGTGACATCGAGAAGGACACGGCGAGGCAGGCGATCGAGCGGCTGCGGGAGCTCGCCAACGACAGCACCAAGCCGATCACGCTCTACATCAACAGCGCGGGGGGCAACGTGACCGACGGCCTCGCGCTCCACGACTCGATACGGCACCTGGTCTCCAAGGGCTTCGAAATTACCATCATCGTGCAGGGGATGGCGTACTCGATGGGGTCCGTCGTGCTCCAGGCCGCCAGCCCGGGACGCCGCCTTTGTTTCCCGCACTCCTGGATCATGATTCACGAACCGGCCAAGTGGGCCGGATGGCAGTCGACGACTGCGGCCGCACAGCACCTCGACCGTCTCAAGCAGATGCAGAATCAGATCTACCGGATTCTCTCCGACCGATCGGGCAAGCCGCTCCGGCAAATCATCCGCGACACCAAGCGCACCGACTTCTACCTCGACGCGACAAAAGCGCTGGACTACGGCCTGATCGACGGGGTGCTGGGGCCGGCCGGCGGGCTGGTCGTGGAGGCGGACGAGAGCGCAGGCCTCGCCGAGCCCGAGCCCGAGCCGGTGGAGTCGCCCGACCTCGCGGCGTCGGAGCGCTCCGCCGACTCGCCGTCCCGCTGACCTCCTGCCCGGCGACCCGCTGGTGGCACGCGCGTTGCGAAACAGTAGATGCGGGTGCCGCCTGCGGAACACGGGAGTGCTGAACCATTCATGAGAGGAACCGCAGACGCGTATCCGTTCCGGACGCTTTCGGCGCCCGTGCGGTTCGCCATCGCGCTCAGCGCCATCTTCATCGTGTTCGCCATCGATCGCGTGGCCGGGGCCACGATCGACGACGGCAGCAAGTTTCTGTTGATGGGTACGGCGGTCATGGCGAGCGCGTGGTTCGCCGGGACCGGGCCGGCGCTGGCCGCGACGGTGCTCGGCGCGGCGCTGGGTGCGTACGAAGCCACGGGACAGGCCGGCGGCGCCGCGGTCCCGACGCACCTCGCGCTCTTCGTGGTCCAGGGGCTCCTGCTGACGGCCGTCATCTCCGAGTTGCGCGCGGCGCGGCGGTCCGCCGAGCATCAGGCCAAGGTCGCCCAGGCGGCACGGCGCGAGGGGGAAGCCGCCAACCGGATGAAGGACGAGTTCCTGGCGACAGTGTCCCACGAACTCCGGACACCGCTCAACGCCGTGCTCGGCTGGGTCTACCTGCTGCGGACCGGAAAGCTCGATGAACAGACGTCGTCTCGCGGCCTCGAGGCGGTCGATCGCAACGTGCGGCTGCAGGCGCAGCTCACGAGAGATCTCCTCGATGTGTCGCGGGCGCTGACGGGCGAACTGCAGGTCGAGAGCCGGCCCACGACGCTCGGCGAAGCGGCGCATCAGGCGCTCGCGACGGTCGACGCCGCGGCCCGGGCGAAGGGCGTCGTGCTCAACGTCTCGGTGCCCGACACGCCGGTGGTCGTGCTCGGCGACGACAGCCGCCTGCGGCAGATCGCCTGGCACCTGCTCACGAATGCGATCAAGTTCACGCCGCGCGGCGGGACGATCGAATCTCCTCGTCGAAGCGTCGCGTGGAGAGGCGCGGTTGATGATCACCGACAGCGGTCCCGGGATCGATCCCGAGTTCCTGCCCCGGATCTTCGGCCGCTTCACGCAGGCCGATGCTTCGCCGACGCGCGCGGCCGGCGGGCTCGGGGTCGGCCTTTCGCTCGTTCGCGAGCTGGTCGAGCTGCACGGCGGCGAGGTCGAGGCGCGGAATCGCGACGGGGGCGCCGGGGCGATCTTCACGGCGCGCTTTCCCTTGCAGCCGGCCGAGCTGCTCGAACCGCGTCTGTCGAGGCCGCAGTCGCTGGTGGACGGCCTCACGCCGGCGCCTCTCGACGATCTCCGCGTGCTGGTCCTGGATCACGACGCGGAAGGGCGCGAGCTGCTGCGGATGGTTCTCGAGCAATGGGGCGCGTCCGTGCGAACGGTGGGGAGCGTCGCCGATGCGCTCGAGGCCCTCGAGGGCTGGCACCCGGATGTGCTCGTGAGCGACAGCGCGTCGCCCGATCGCGACGCCTACGCGCTCATCGGCAAGATTCAATCGCTCGACGCCGAGGAGGGCGGGCGGATCCCCGCGCTCGCGCTGACGACGTTTGCACGCAGCGACAAGCGCCTGGGACACAGGCTGGCCGAGGTGCAGTGCGAGCTGCCCAAGCCGATCGAGCCCGCGCGGCTCACGGCGGAAATTGCCCGGCTGAGCGGGCGCGAGCGGCGGCGGGCGCAGCGCTGAGGTCACAAGGTCACATGCCGCTCGCCATTCCGCGACGCCGCCTCTCGGCCGGCGTCGAAATGCAGTCAGACGGAACCGCCTCGGTACGGGTGTGGGCGCCCGCGTGCCGTCGCGTGGATTTCGCGATCGACGGCGGCGCGATCCATCCGCTCGATCGGGACGCCGACGGGTTCTTTCGCGGGAGCGTTCCCGGCGCCGTGCCGGGCACGCGCTACTGGTATCGACTCGACGGAGACCGGCTGCGCCCCGACCCGGTATCCCGCTATCAGCCGGATGGACCGCACGGTCCGTCGGCCATCGTGGACGGATCGACGTTCAAGTGGACGGACGCGGAGTGGAGGGGCATCGCTCAGCAAGGCCAGGTTCTCTACGAGCTCCACATCGGCACGTTCACGCCTGCCGGCACGTGGAAGGCTGCGGCGGCCGAGCTCGACGCGCTCGCCGATCTCGGCGTCACGGTCGTCGAGATGATGCCCATCGCCGATTTCGCCGGCCGCTTCGGCTGGGGCTACGACGGCGTCAACCTCTACGCGCCGACGCGGCTCTACGGGACGCCGGACGATCTGCGCGGCTTCGTCGATCGCGCCCACGCCGCCGGCCTTGGCGTCATCCTCGACGTCGTCTACAACCATTTGGGTCCCGACGGCAACTACCTCGCGGACTTCTCGGCGGACTACTTCACCGATCGCTACACGAACGACTGGGGCCGGGCGATCAACTTCGAAGGAGCGCCCGCGGCGCGCGCGTACTTCGTCGAGAACGCCGGCTACTGGATCGACGAGTTTCATTTCGACGGCCTGAGGCTCGACGCCACGCAGGACATCAAGGATGCCTCGCGCCCGCACGTGATGGCGGACATCTCGCAGCGGGCCCGCGAGGCGGGTGGAGACAAGCGGATCTATCTCATCGCCGAGAACGAGCCGCAGGACACGAACCTCGTCCGGGCCCGATCGCAGGGCGGGTACGGGCTCGATGCGCTCTGGAACGACGACTATCACCACAGCGTGGCGGTCGCCCTGACGGGCAGACGCGAGGCGTACTACACCGACTACAAGGGGTCGGTGCAGGAGCTCATCTCGTGCGCGAAGTACGGGTACCTGTATCAAGGGCAGTGGTACGGCTGGCAACGCAAGGCGCGCGGCTCGCCCGGTCTCGATCTCCCGGCCGCACGCGTTCGTGTCGTACATGGAGAATCACGACCAGGTGGCCAACTCCGCGTTCGGCCTGCGCCTGCACCGGATGTCGTCGCCTGCCCGGCACCGCGCGCTCACCGCGCTGACGCTGCTCGGTCCCGCAACGCCGCTGCTCTTCCAGGGCCAGGAGTTTGCCTCGTCTGCGCCGTTCCTGTTTTTCGCGGATCATCGCGAGGAGCTGCGGGAGTCGATTCGGCGGGGACGCCGGGAGTTTCTCGCGCAATTCCCCAGCCTGTCGGATCCGGACGTCGCCGATGCCCTCCCGTCGCCGGTCGACGAAGCGACGTTCGAGACGTGCAAGCTGGATCTCTCCGAGCGCGAGACGCATGCCGACGCGTACGCGTTCCACCGCGACCTGCTCCACCTTCGGCACCGCGACGCGGTCATCGCCCGCGCCCGCCGGGTCGACGGCGCGGTCATCGCACCGGAGGCATTCGTGCTGCGATACTTTGGCGAGGCGGAGGACCGGCTCCTCGTCGTCAACCTCGGTGGCGATCTGGATCTGATCCCCGCGCCGGAACCGTTGCTCGCGCCGCCGCGGGGAGCACCGTGGTCCGCGATCTGGAGCAGCGAGTCCGTGCGATACGGCGCGACCGGGACACCGGCGCCGGCGGCCACGCCGAAGTGGCGCATCGCCGGCGGCGCCGCCGTGCTGTTCGGGCCGGCCGCCTCTGCGAGCGCCAATACCCCTCGCTTCGGCGAGCCTGCCGGAAGCCGGCGACGGCCGGCGTTTGATGGCCCAGACACGCATGCCGACGAGCCTGACGCGAACCATTGATCGGCCGCGGGATCGTCCTCCTGCCGACCCGACACCGAGGCGCGAGTGGCTCGTGACGAACGGCCTGGGCGGATACGCGTCCGGCACCGTAGCGGGCGTGGTCACTCGGCGATACCACGGCCTGCTCATCGCCTCGTTGCCGGCGCCCATCGGGCGAATGGTCATGTTCAACCATCTGCTCGAGCGGATCCGGCTGCCGGACCGCCGCGTGTTGTGGCTCGGCGACGAGGATGAAGTGGCCGGCCCGAACGCCGCCGATCGGACCGAGCATCTCGTGCGGTTCAGGCTCGACCTGGGCCTGCCGGTCTGGACGTACGAGATCGACGGCCTGACGCTCGAGAAGCGGCTCTTGATGCCGCACGGCCAGAACACGGTGCACGTCACCTACCGTGTGCTGCGAGGCGAGGGCCCCGTCCGGCTGTCGCTGCGTCCGTCGGTCCACTTTCGCCCGTACGAATCGCTCGTGAACTCGTCGGCGTTTCTGTCCTACACGGTCTCGGCCGTGCGGAACCGCTACGAAGTGTCGGCGGGGACCGATCTGCCGCCGCTCCGGCTTCGCCTGCACGGCGACCGCGCGGCGCTGACGCTCGACGAGATCGGCTGGGGGAGCGTGCCGTATCACATGGAGAAGATCCGTGGATACGAGTCGGTGGGATCGCTGTGGAGCCCCGGATACTTCCGCGCCGATCTCGAGCGCCGATCGCGGCGTCACGCTCGTCGCGTCCACCGAGCCGTGGGAAACGATCGAGGCGCTGACGCCGGAGGCGGCGGCAGAGGCGGAGGAGGCACGGCGCCGCGGCCTGCTCCGCGCCGCGGCGGCGCCCGATGACGGGGCGCTGATCCCGGAGCTGGTGCTCGCGGCGGATCAGTTCATCATCACGCCGGCCGGACGCGCGGAAGAAGCGGCGCGCGCCCGGGCCGCGGGTGAAGAAGTGCGCACCGTGATCGCCGGCTATCACTGGTTCACCGACTGGGGCCGCGACACGATGATCAGCCTCGAAGGGCTGACGCTGTCCACGCACCGCTACCGCGAGGCCAAGTACATCCTCCGCACGTTCGCCCACTACGTGCGGGACGGCCTCATCCCGAACATGTTTCCGGACGGCGCGCGCGAAGGGCTGTATCACACCGCGGACGCGACGCTCTGGTTCTTCCACGCCGTCGAGCGATACGTCCGCGCCACCGGCGACACCGAGACGCTCGAGCGCCTGCTGCCCACGTTCGCCGATATCGTCCGCCAGCACATCGCCGGCACGCGGTTCGGCATCGGCGTCGATCCGGCGGACGGGTTGCTGCGTCAGGGGGAAGCGGGCTACCAGCTCACGTGGATGGACGCCAAGGTGGACGACTGGGTGGTGACCCCGCGGCGCGGGCAAGGCCGTGGAGATCAACGCGCTCTGGTACAACGCGCTCCGCCTGCTCGAGGGCTGGACGAAGGAGTCCGGAGGGGCGGGCGGCCTCGATCTGACGGGCTGCGCCGACCGCGCGTACCGAGTCGTTCAATCGGCGCTTCTGGAGCGCGGAGCACGGCCATCTCTACGACGTCGTGGACGGGGAGAACGGCGACGATGCGGCGTGCCGGCCGAACCAGGTGTTCGCCATCTCGCTCGATCATCCGGTGCTCGATCGATCGCGCTGGGAGCCGGTGATGCAGATCGTCCGCGATCGCCTGCTGACGCCGGTCGGGCTGCGGTCGCTCGCGCCGGGCCATGCCGACTACAAATCGAAATACTACGGCGACCTCCGCGCCCGCGACGCCGCGTACCACCAGGGAACGGTGTGGGCGTGGCTCATCGGCCCGTTCGTCGACGCGTGGCTGAAGGTCCATCCCGGCGATCGCGCGGGCGCCCGGCGTCTGCTCGAGGGCTTCGACCAGCACCTCGGCGAAGCGTGCGTCGGATCGATCGGCGAAGTCTTCGACGCCGAAGACGCCGTACGTGCCGCGCGGCTGCATCGCCCAGGCGTGGAGCGTCGCGGAAGTGCTGCGATGCCTGCTGAAGACGCCGGACGCCCGGCCATTCGCGCGTAGCGCAGTAGTCCGGCGTCGTTTAGCCGAGACCGCGTCTCTGACATGCATGAGGATCGACCTCACCCAGCTCGGATGGAACGCGCGGCTCGACCCCGCGTTCGCGCCCCACGCCGCCGAACGGCTCGTCCCCGGCGCGCATCGTCCTCGAGCACACGCACATCTACCGGGTGATGACGGCGGAAGAGGAAGTGCTGGCGCGCGTCTCGGGCCGGCTGCGCCATCGCGCGTTCGCGCGCGTGGACTTTCCGGCCGTCGGCGACTGGGTGGCCGTGGAGCCCGCCGCGCAGGGCGGCGACGCGCGCATCCTGGCCGTGCTGCCGCGGCGCAGCCGTTTCTCGCGACGCGCGGCGGGCGACGCCACCGAGGAACAGGTCGTCGCGGCGAACATCGACACGGTGTTTCTGGTCGCCGGGCCTCGACGGAGATTTCAATCCGCGCCGGATCGAGCGCTACCTCGCTCGTGGCCTCCGAGAGCGGCGCCTCTCCGGTGATCGTGCTCAACAAGGCCGACGTCGCGGCGAATGCGGAGGAGATGGCGGCCGCCGTGCGCGCGGCGGCCGCCGGGCGTGCCGGTCCACATCGTCTCGTGCCGCGTGCCCGAAAGCCTCGACGTGCTGCGGCAGTACCTCGGGCACGGAGAAACCGGCGCGCTGCTCGGATCGTCCGGCGTCGGCAAGTCCACGATCGTCAACCGGCTGATCGGGCACGATCTGCTGCGGACCCACGACGTCCGCGAGTCGGACAGCCGCGGCCGGCACACCAGCACCGCCCGTCAGCTGGTGCTGTTGCCGGGCTGCGGCGTGCTGATCGACACGCCGGGGATGCGCGAGCTCCAGCTGTGGGACACCGGCGACGGGACGAGCGGCTCGTTCGACGACGTCGACGCGCTCGCCGCGGCGTGCCGGTTCAGGGACTGCCGGCACCTGCAGGAGCCCGGGTGCGCGGTTCGCGCGGCGGTTGACGCGGGGACGCTATCGAGCGGCCGCTTCGAGAGCTACCACAAGCTGCAGGCGGAGCAGGCACACCAGTCCCGTCAGCTCGATCAGCGCGCGCAGATCGACGACAAGCGGCGCGCGAAAGCGGGCGCGAAGGCCCTGCAGAAGCGGCTGAAAGAAAAGAGCGGAGACTAGGAGCGTTTTCGACTACCGAGGCTGACTCCCAGACCCCAAGCGATGCTGTCTCGCGTGATCTGCCTCGATTTCACCCCAGCACTTGGGAGTTGGCTCCTGTTTCTGGGAGTTGCACTCTCCTATCCGGCTATCGGTTGATCATCTCTGCGAGCGGCCGCCGAAAGACGCCGGCGCCGGTCGCGGCGAAGAGATTCGTGCCGTCCGTCGCGAGCGCGGTGATGGCGAGATTCGGCAGTCCGCTGTTGACGGCCGTCCAGCGGCCCTGGCCGTCGTTGGTGGACACGAAGACGCCGCCGCCGGCGGTTCCCGCAAAGATGTTCGTCCCCGCGGCGGCGAGAGCCTGCACGGACATGTTCGACAGGCCGTTGTTGATCGGCGTCCAGCCTCCCCATGTGTAGGTGGAACGGAACACGCCGCCGCCGACGGTTCCGGCGAAGAGCATGCCGTAGGTGGAGCTGCCGGTGAGCGCCGCGACATTCTTGTTCGTCAGGCCGGTGCTCTTCGGCCACCAGCGCACGCCATCGGTCGAGAGAAACACACCGCCGCCGCTCGTGCCGACGAAGAGGTCGTTGGCGCCGATGCCGTCGTTTTCATCGCTGCCATCGAAAATGTACGCGAGGGCGCGGACCAGCGTGTTGGTCAGGCCGGTGTTGATGGGTGCCCAGCCGATGCGGACGTCGCCGACGTTGGAACGGAAGACGCCGCTATCCGTTCCCCGCAAAGAGCACCATGCTGTACCCGAAATACGGGTCCGGAACAGCGGTCATGGCCCGGACGACGCCGGTGGGCAACCCGCGATTCCACGCGGACCAGTTTCCGAAACCGAAGATGGCTCCGTTGGGCCAGGCCGCGAAGATCCCTCCGCCTTGGTCCCGGCCAGGACAGTCTCGTAGCCCCACTCGTTGACGCCGGTGGCCATCGAGAGGACGTTCGTCGTGGTCAGCCCGTTGTTCATGCGCGTCCAGTCGTGTAAGGACTGTTTGCCTTGAACACGCCACCCCCGCCGGTGCCAGCCAGGAGAGTCGTGCCGCCATCGCGGAAGGTGAAGGTATTGGTCTGCGCGCCGGCTGGACCGTTGGTCGACACCCATTGCGCTCCCGCGTCCGGCGCGCTGAGAGCGACGATGAAGAGCGCGCACGTTGAGCTTGCTGCGAGTCGTACTTTCACGAACACCTCCTCGGCCGCGCATCGACACTGACTACGTCGAAAGCGACATGCCGTCAGGGCCGCGAGGCAAGTGGAGTGCCAGTCGATTCGGCGCCGTTGACACGGGATTGCGGCGAGGCGATCGACGTTCTTACGGACGAGAGCGCGCCTCTTTACGGCGAACGTAAAAGGGTTGACCTGGCTGTTACGCCTTGCAATACGCCGCAGTGGGCGGCGTGATAACCCGAAAGACATAGCCGGCACTATGCCGGGCGTAGACTCGCCGGTGTCGTCTGCCGGGGGCCACCCTCCGTTGACCGAAACCGCCGAACACTGCTCGGAAGCGCCGTAAGCTACACGCGGACTAAGTTCTGAAGCGCTAAAGGCCTAAGGTTCTAAGGTTCTGGAGTTCGAAGGTTCGCGAGCGGCAGGGTGAATCCATGAACGTCCTCACGGTGACCGACGCCAGGAAGAAGTTCGGCACGCCGTGGTCGCGCTCGACGGCGCGAGCTTCGAGCTGCGGAAGGGAGAGCTGCTGGCGCTGCTCGGTCCGAACGGCGCCGGCAAGACGACGCTCATTCGCGCGATCGCCGGGCGCGTGCGTCTCGACAGCGGCGAGATCCGGATCTTCGATCGGATCGCGGACGGCCGCCGGACGCCGCCCGAGCTCGGCATCGTGCCGCAGGAGGTCGCGCTCTATCCGCTGCTCACGGCGCGCGAGAACCTCGAAGTCTTCGGCACGCTGCACGGCCTGTTCGGGCGCGGACCTGACGAAGCAGGTCGACTGGGCGCTCGAGCAGACCGGCCTCGCCGATCGCGCGAGCGAGCCGGTCAAGCAGTTCTCGGGCGGCATGCGCCGGCGGCTGAACATCGCCTGCGGCGTGCTGCACCGCCCGCGGATCGTGCTCCTCGACGAGCCGACGGTCGGCGTCGATCCGCAGAGCCGCGACCGCATCTACGACATGCTCGCCGGCCTCGCGCAGTCGGGCGTCTCGCTGCTCCTCACGACGCATCATCTGGAAGAGGCGGAGGCGCGGTGCTCGCGCACGGTCATCATCGACCACGGCAAGGTGATCGCCGGCAGGCACGCTGTCGGAGCTCGTCGATCAGACGGTCGGCCGCTACCGCCTCGTCACGCTGCGTCTGGACGCGCCGCTCGCCGAGGTGCCCGCGGATCTGGCGGCGGCCGCGGACATCGCCGCCGACGCGGCGGACGCCGCGTGGTCAAGGCGCGCATGCGCGACGTCGCGCTGGAGCTGCCGCCGCTGCTCGAGCGGATTCGCCGGGCCGGGCGATCGGTGGACGACGTCGAGTGCGCGGCCCGAGCCTGCAGGCGGTCTTCATTCATCTGACCGGAAGGGAGCTGCGCGAATAATGGGCACGCTGCTGCGAGATCGGCTTGCTGAACCTCCGCCGCGATCGCGTCGCGCTGGCGCTGGTGTTCGTGCTGCCGATCGTGTTCTTCTCGATCTTCGCCACGGTGTTCGGAGGGCAGGGCGACGCGGCGACCTCGCGCATCCGCGTGGCCGTGGTGGACGAGGATCGCTCGGAGCTCAGCGCGCGTCTCGTCGAGGCGCTGCGCAAAGAGACGGGCCTGCGCGTTCGGACGGCCGCCGACGAGCGGGCGCGGGCGCCGCGCTCGATCGCGCCGCCGCGGAGGCGCTCGTGCGCGACGGCGACGTGCCGGTGGCCGTGGTGATTCCGAAAGGGATCGGGGGAGGCGTTCGCGAAGAACGGCTTCGGGCGGCTGCGGGCCGGCGATTCAGCTGCTCTCCGACGTCTCGGATCCGATCGCGCCGCAGATGGTGCTCGGCCTGCTGCAGAAGGTGGCGATGACGGCGGCGCCCGACCTGCTGATGCAGGGAGGCATGCGCCAGTTCGAGCAGTACGCGGGCGCGCTGACGCCGCAGCAGCAGACGGCGGTCGACGCAGTGGCTGCCGCGACTGAAGGCGCAGGGCCGGCCGGCGGGCGGCGCCGGGTCGCCGCCGGCGGCCGGCGGCATGGGCGTCAACGTCGAGGTGGTCGACGTGATGCGGACCGACAACCGGCGACGGATCGCTCGTCTCGTTCTACGCGGCCGGCATCGGCGTGATGTTCCTGCTGTTCTCGTCGTCGCCGGCGCCGGCGGCACGCTGCTGGACGAGGTGGAGTCCGGCACGCTCGAGCGGCTGCTGTCCACGCAACATCGGCATGACCGGCTGCTGGCGGGCAAGTGGCTGTTCCTCGCGCTCATGGGGTCCGCGCAGCTCGACGGTGATGTTCCTCTGGGGCGCGGTCGTCTTCGGGCTGCCGCTGTTCTCGCACCTGCCCGGCTTCGTCGTGATGACGGCCGCGACCGCGTCGGCGGCGGCGGCGCTCGGTCTGGTGCTGGCGACGCTGGCGCGCACCCGCGCCCAGCTCTCCGGCTTCTCGACGATCCTGATCCTGACGATGTCGGCGCTCGGCGGCAGCATGTTCCCGCGGTTCCTGATGAGCGAGAACATGCAGAAGCTCGGGCTGCTGACGTTCAACGCCTGGGCGCTCGACGGCTACCTGAAGGTGTTCTGGCGCAGGCGGCGGTGTGGCAGCTCTGGCCGCAGGTGCTGGTGCTCGGCGGGTTGACCGCGGTGTTCCTCGCCGCCGCCCGTCTGCTCGCGCGGCGGTGGGAGGCGGCGTAGAGCCCCGGGCGCCGGTCTCAGGTCTCAGGTCTCAGGTCCAAAGTCTCAAAGACCAAAGACGGAACGGCCGGGGACATGGGTAACAGATTGAATCCGGAGACATAGGTAACAGTTTATTGGGGTTTTGGTCATTCGGGTTTTTCCACTTCAGGCGAGAGCTGACGCAGTCGGCGAGCGCCCCCGTCGTGAACGGAGCAATAGGATGAAGTCGTCGCTGACGTTCGTCGAAGCGAGCCAGCGCCACCGAGCCGAAGCAGATCGTCCAGAGCGCCATCGTCGACTTCCTCGAAGGCCGACGTATTCGCCGGCCAAGGCTTCGGTCAGAAAGACGCGGCTGCGCGCCACGAGATGCAGCCCTACGTGCGAGACGCGCCGCACTTCCAGGTGCCCGGGATACTCGAGCGGCGGGCAGAATGGTCGGGCAGCGACCGTGCGCGACGGCGTGTAATGCGTCGCGGGCACGGCATCTTCCAACGACTCATGCGGCCGGTCGTGATTGTATTCGGCGACAGAACCGGTCGAACCGTCGTTGTTGCGCGCGGAGCGTCGGCGGCTGGCGGCCGCGCAGTGTGCGCTTTGAGCACGGAGTGAAACTGTTCGTGCGAGCCGTTCTGCTCCGGATGCCCGAGGGCGATGCGTTCGGGCACAATGCCGAGCCGCATCCACCAGACGGACAAGCGGGACAGCCGGCCCAAGCCGGTGCTGGCAAAAGGGCCGCGATTATCGCTGCGGATCCGCTCGGGCAACCCGTACTCGGCAAACGCGCGCTCGAAGCGCCGCCGCGTGGCCTCGAAGCTCCGAATGAGCAAGGCGCGTCGCACCGCAACACAAACCGGCTAAACCCGTCACGCAGCGTCAAGCGGATAACAGTACGCCGATCGCCCGTCCGGAACTCCCCCTTGAAATCCGTCGTCCACGTCTGATTCGGCGGGCGTGATGGGCGCCAGACGGCGGGGCGTGGCCGACGGACGGCACTCCGGCGCCGCCGGGGCGTTCACCAGGCCGCCGCGCTTCAGCAGCTCACAGACAGTCGACCGACTCGGCCAGACGAGCGCCGGCATGCTGGAGGAGGCCAACGCGACCAGCTTCTTGGCGCCCCAGCGCGGATGCCGTCGCCGCAAGCGCGATCAGCGCCTGCACCACCGCGGGGTCGGTCGCACCGGGGATGACGATGCGGCCGCCGCGATCGGTCCGTCAAGCCGCACGACGCCCGCTGGCGGCCGCGTAACCGATGAGCCACTTGTACACGGTCTTTCGTCTGACGCAGTATTGCTCGGCGAGCTCGGTCATCGTAAACAGCTCGCTCTGGTACTCACGGCACGAATTGCAGCCGCTGGTCCATGGGCGAAGTCTCGCGCCACGGCATCAAGGCACCTCCAGTTGGTCTGTAGGTGCCTCGGACCGTAGCAGAAAAGTGTTACCTATGTCGCCGGACTAAAGTGTTACCTATGTCCCCGGACTGAGCCGACCAAAGACCAAAGACCAAAGACCAAAGACCGGAGTCCGGAGACTCGGAGACCGGGGACCGGCTACCCTGAGACCCGAGACGCCATATGATCCGGGGATGAAAATCGCGCTCGTCCAGCAGGAGGCCACCGCCGACAAACGGACAACGTGCGCCGGGGGCTGGCGGCGCTGGAGCGGGCGGCGCGCGCGGGCGCGTCGGTCGTGGCCTTCGCCGAGCTCGCCTTCGAGCGATTCCATCCGCAGCAGCCGGCCGCGCCGGAGCTGCGCGGCTCGCCGAGACGGTTCCCGGGCCGCTGACCGACGCGTTCTCGCGCAAGGCGCGCGAGCTGGGGGTCGTCATCGTCCTGAACCTGTACGAGCGCGATGGCGAGCGCGCCTACGATTGCTCGCCGGTCATCGACGCCGACGGATCGCTGCTCGGACGCACGAGGATGATCCACATCACCGACTACCCTGCTTTCACGAGCAGGGCTACTACACGCCGGGGGATACCGGCGCCCCGGTCTACCGGACGAAGGCGGGCGCCGTCGGCGTCGCTATCTGCTACGACCGTCACTACCCCGAATACATGCGCGCGCTCGCGATCGGGGGCGCCGAGCTGGTCGTCGTGCCGCAGGCGGGTGCGCTCGACGAGTGGCCCGAGGGCCTCTATGAAGGAGAGATGCAGGTCGCCGCATTCCAGAATGGATACTTCGTCGCGCTGTGCAACCGGGTCGGGCGCGAGGAGTGCCTGACGTTCGGCGGCGAGTCGTTCGTCTGCGCCCCTGACGGCGCCGTGATGGCGCGCGCGGCCCGCATGGAGGAGGCGCTGCTCGTGACGGAGATCGATCTCGCGGCGGTCCCCCTCTCGCACGCCCGCCGCCTGTTCATGCAGCATCGCCGGCCGGAGTTGTACCCGCGCGTGGGTCGGCAAGTCGTAGCGCAGGGCTTCAGCCTGCTGAACCAATGACTGCGATACGATCGCGCGTGATGAAGTCGGGGGGCTCGGAATCGAGTCAAGTGGAGGCGAATGGGGATGGGTACGATGCGACGCCGGCAGTTCCTTCAAGTGGCTCAAACCGCTCTTGCGCCGATTGGAATAGGTCCTGGTCTTCTTGGTTATCAGTCAACGTCGACTACTCTTGAGCCGATCCGGGCAAACAGGCCACACAGGGGCCGTGGCAGCCGGACGGCTGGGGGTGGCGGGGGCAACTCGGGCTGCTGATGCCACACTCGGACGTCGAACCTGACTCCGAATTCAGCGCGCTTGCGCCGCCTGGGATTTCCGTCCTGACGATGCGAGTCTGTTGGGTCGGCATCGCGGGACCGACGGGCGCAATGACCCGAACCGGCGGCGAGGCCGCGCGTGCCTTCGTCGAATCCCCGCGCATGGATGAAGCTGTGGAAACCCTCGTGGACGCGCCACTCGCCCGCCCGCAGGCAATCGGACTCTGCTTCACGGGAAGTAGCTACGTGCTGGGGCCCGATGGCGACCTGGCGCTCAAGGCGCGTCTGGAGACGCGAGCGGGTGGTGTTCCGGTGGCGCTCACCTGTCTGTCCGCGGTAGCGGCTCTGCGCGCGTTCGCGGCGCGCCGAGTCGCGCTCATTCACCCGCCCTGGTTTGCGGAAGACATGGATCGGCGCGGGGTGGAGGACTTCAAACAGCAGGGGTTCGAGGTGGTGTACCACGCCCGGGCCCCTTTGCGAGGCGACCGGGGCAATGTGCAGCCGGGGGCGCTGTACGAGTGGGCACGGGCAAACGTGCCCAGGGAGGCGGAGGCCGTGTTCATGGGTGGGAATGGGATGCGCACCATCGGCGCGATCCAGGCCCTCGAAGAGGCCCTGGGCCGGCCGGTGATCACGAGCAATCAGGTCACGTTCTGGGCAGCACTGCGCCTGCGAAGATCCCGGCACTTGTCACCGGCTACGGCCAACTCTTCGAGAAGCAATTGCCGGCTGCGTGAAGAAACGACGTGGCTATCAACTCCCCGACGTTCGTCTGCAGCCAGACCGTTACCACGAGCGGCCCAGCGCTGCATGAAATGTTTGCGACACGATCGCGCGGGATGAAATCGTGGCTCGGACTGGCGGTCCCGATCGCGCTGGCGGCGGCGTGCTCGGGGATCAACTCGCAGACCAACTCGTTCGCGACGCTCGCCGAGGCGCGTCAGGCCGGCGCGATCGCGGCAAGGCCGGATTCCCGACGGCCTGCCTCCGGGCTCGCACGACCTCCGGGAGGCGCACGTGCCGGGCACGCGCCAGCGCTGGGGCATCGTCAACTTTCCGGAGGCCGAGGCCGGATCGCTGCGGGCCCTCCTGACCCCGGAGGAGGTTCAGCTCGACGGACAGCGCTGCGAGGCGCCCGGGAGAATCGAATGGTGGCCGGTTGTGCTCCGCGGGAATCTGGACGGCGCCCGAATCGCGGCGACGGGCATCCGCAGCTATCGATCAAAAGACGGGCAGCTGATCTTCGCGGTCAACTGGGACCAGGGGCGCGCGTATTACTGGGCGGTGGAAAAGTAGAGTTGCCAGTAGCCAGTTCCCAGAAAGGGATTTACTGGCTACTGGAAACTGGTTACTGGCGACTCGGAGAGATGGTGCCGAGGCCCAGAGTTGAACTGGGGACACCCGCATTTTCAGTGCGGTGCTCTACCAACTGAGCTACCTCGGCACGCGGAAAGCGCGTTGACGGAATCCTCATAATAGCAGTCCCGTCCACAGCTTCACAAGGGTGCGAGCTCGGCTTCCAGCTTCCCAGATCGCCGAGCTCCCGAGTCTCCGAGGTCCGTCGCGAGCTCGAGTGAGCCCGAGTCCCGAGCTTTTCCGCAACTTACTCTGTCCGTAGACGTATTGACATCTACGGCCACCGGGCGCTAACTTCCGGGCCTTGCCCTGCGCGGGGCTTGATCATGGCTTCCCAATCCGATCCCATCCAGGCCGAGCCCTCACGGCGACCCGCGCGCGATCTGATCGACGCCGTCATCACCAGCATGCGGAACAACCTGGAGCCGCTCAAGTACTCGACGCTCGCGCCGAGCCGCTACGTCGTGTACCTGCACGCCGACGAGTTCGCGCGGATCGAAGGGATCGTGCCGGTGCTGCAGGAACAGACCGCCCGGGCGCTCGCCGAGGAGCTCGAGAAGCTGAACCGGCGCCCCGGCTACCGGAAATACTTCGATCGGATCGCAGGCCAGGCGCCGCCGGTCGAAAACGTCGGGCGCGAGTGGCAGATCGACTTTCTCCCCGATCCCGACGGGGAAGTGGCGTTCGGGGACATCCTGATCCACTCGGAGCTCGTGCTCCCCGCCGCCCCGGACGAGCTCGGCGCCGGGCAGCGGACGCGGCGGATCACGACGGTCCACGTCGGACAGAAGACCACCAAACGCGCGGAGACGGTCAGCCGCACCCAGACCGCGCCGTCGGCCGCCCATGCGCGTCTCCGCTACGACGACAACGCCGGCGCCCACACCTTCGACATCGTGCGGGATTCCGTGACCATCGGACGCGGAGGGATCGCCTACCCCGCCGACGTGCGGATCGACGCCTCCATCGACGTCTCCCGCGAGCACGCGCGCATCCGGCGCGACGCCCAGAGCGGCACGTTCTTCATCGTCGATCTCAGCACGCTCGGCACGACCGTGAACGGCCGGCGCGTGCCGAAGGGGTACGACGAAGTGGATGGCACGAAGAAGGAAAACGGCGTCGAAACGCCCCTGACCACCGGATCGCGGATCGGCCTCGCCGATACCGTGTACCTCGATTTCGAGCTCCTGGGCCGGCCATGACGTGGCTCCTCTGGACCAGGTTCGTCCTGCTTGGCGCGATCGTCGCGGCCGCCGGGTGGCTCGCGTGGGCCGCCGCCGCGGACGGCGCCGATCGCGGATAATTTCCTCATGCAAGTCAGCATCGCCCTGCGGGCGGCGGGGGACAGCCATCCGGGGCTGCAGCGCCCGATCAACGAGGATCGCTTTCACTACGATCCCCTCCGCGGTCTCTTCATCGTCGTCGACGGCGTGGGCGGCCAGGCGGCCGGAGAGAAGGCGGCCGAGACCGCGCTCGCGATGCTGCGGACGCGGCTCGAACGGGAGACGGGCGAGATCGAGGACCGCGTGCGCGAGGCGATCGCGATCGCCAACAACGAGATCCACCGGCTCGCCTCCCTGCGGTCCGAGTGGCAGGGGATGGCGTGCGTCCTCACGATTGCGGTCGTGGCCAACGGCGGGCTGGTCGTGGGTCACGTCGGCGATACCCGCCTCTACAAGCTGCGCGGCGGCCGCATCGACAAGGTCACCCGCGATCATTCCCCGGTCGGGGAGCGCGAAGATGCCGGAGAGCTCTCCGAGACCGACGCGATGCAGCACCCGCGGCGGAACGAGGTCTACCGCGACGTGGGCTCGGAACGTCACGAAGCAGACGACGAGCAGTTCATCGACATCCTCCACGTGCCGTTCGAGCCGGATGCGGCGCTGCTGCTGTGCAGCGACGGGTTGACCGACTGCGTCCCGTCGGCGGGGATTCAGGCGATCGTGCGCGACTATGCCGGCCACCCCTACGAGATCGTCCGCGCGCTGATCGATGCCGCGAACGACGCCGGCGGCAAGGACAACGTCACCGTGGTCTATGCGGAGGGACCGCGGTTCACACAAGGTGAACAGACGCGCGACCTCCGATCCCGGCGCCCGGTAGTCGCGCCGCCGCCCGAGTGGAGGGAGGTCACCGAAGTGACGGCTCCGGCCCGCGAGACTCCCGCGGCTCCGCGGGCCGCCGGGTCGCCGCGGTGGATTGTCTGGGCCCTCACCATCGCGCTGCTGACGGTGTCGGCGCTCGCGCTGTACGTGGAGCGCGACAGGTTCATCGTGCGCCTGGATGCGCCGGGGCCGCGAACGGCCGCCACGACGCTGGCGGTGCCGGCCGGCGGATCCATTTCAGACGCCCTCGCGCGTGCCGCGGCGGGCGCCGTCGTCTTCGTGGAGCCTGGCGAATACCGCGAGCGGCTGCGTTTGAAGGACGGCGTCCATATCGTCAGCCGGGTGCCGCGCGGTGCATCGATCCGGCTGCCGGGAGGCGCGTCCGAAACCGAGGCTGCCGTGGTCGCCTTCGACGTCGCCGGCGCGGCGCTGTCGGGCTTCCGGATCATCGGGGACGCCGCCACACCGCTCGGCACCGGGGTCATCGTGCGCAATTCCGACCTGGCGCTCTCCGACGTCGAGATCACCGGCGCGCGGGCAGCGGCGATCGAATACGCGGGCGGGTCCGGCGGCTCGCTGGTGGCCGGGTTCCTCCATGACAATCCGGGCGCCGCGATCGTCGTGCGCGCGGGCGCGTCGCCGCGCATCGCGCACAACCTGTTCGCGCGGAACGCCACGTCGGAACGGGCGCCCGGCACCCTGCTCGTCGAGGCCGGCGCGCGTCCCGAGTTGACCGCCAACACGTTTCAGGGCGTACGGCCGGAGTCGATTGTCATCCCCGCGCGCCCCGACAGCGTGCCGGTCCAGCGCGACAACTGGTTCATTCCGGCCGAATCCACTCGTCCGCCCGCCGCGGCTTCACGAGGCAGAGGGCGGCAATGACGACCCTCTTCCAGCGCGTCGGTCCGTACGAGATCGTCCGGGAGATCGGACGAGGCGGGATGGCGACCGTCTTCCTCGCCGAGGATACCCGCCACGCGAGGAAGGTCGCGCTGAAGCTCGTGTCGATGACCGGGGACAAGGAGGGGCGGGAGATTCTCGACGCGGAGCGATGGGGCGCCCAGCTCCAGGGGCGGCTCGCGGAGGCGTGCGGCCTGGTGCCGCGCGTCTACGAGGCCGGCGAGCACGCGCCGTACTACTTCATCGCGATGGAGTACGTCGACGGCGAGAACCTCTCCGACGTCATCAGCCGCGGCAAGGTCGCGCCGGAAGAGGCGAGCCGCATCGCGTGCGAGCTGTGCCGCTTCCTCGACACCGCGCACCGGTTCGCCACCAGCATCGACGGGCGTGATTTCGTCTCGCTCGTGCACGGCGATCTGAAGCCGCGCAACGTGCGCCTGTCGCCGGCCGGCGACATCAAGGTCCTCGACTTCGGGATCGCCAAGGCGCTCTCGCTCAGCCGCAAGGTCACGCGAAACGATTTCGGCAGCATGCCGTACTTGTCGCCCGGAGCGCCTGGAATCGACCGACGTGAACGCGCACGCGGACCTGTGGGCGCTCGGCGTGATTCTGTACGAGCTGCTGAGCGGCGATCCGCCGTTTCACGCGCTCGACACCAGGCGTCTCGAGCAGCAGATTCGCGAGGGGTATCAGCGGCGGCCGCTGGCGGCGCCGTGTCCCGCGCCGCTGCAGGCCGTGGTCGCGCGCCTGCTCGCGCGGCACCAGCCGGACCGGTACGAGTCTGCCGCGGCGGTGCTGTCCGACCTGCGGCTCGCTCAATCCGGTCAGCCGACAGAAGCGGAAGCGCGCGGGTTCCCCGGAAGCATCGACGAAGCCCCGACGCGGCGCACCCATCCGCCCACTGGCGCCGATACCGAAGCCACGCGCCGCACGCATCAGACGGTTGCGCCCGTGCCGCCGCCGCAGGCGTCTCGTCCTCCCGCGCCCGCGCCGGCAGCGGTCCGTCCGGCGCGCTCGCATCCCATCCGCACGATCCTCATGCTCGCGGCGCTGCTCCTCGCGTGCAACGAGCTGGTCGTCGGCTTCGGCGCCAGGCGCGCGGCTGCCAACGCGATGACGCGCGATCTCGACGCGATGGGCGACGTGTGGAGCGAGTATGCCGGGCTGTCGCGGCGCAGTTATCTCCGGCTGGGCGTCCTGCGCCTCGAGCGCGTGCTGGAGAACCGGGTCGAGGCGCTTGCCGAACAGGTCATCGCGAACTACCGCAGCGCCCTCCCGACCGTCCGCGAGCGGCAGTGGCGGACGGCGCAAAGGAACCTGCAGCAGGCGCTCATCCTGTCGCCCGGCAACACGAGCCTGAAGGCGTCGCTCCGCTACTGCGAGGGGCACCTGCACCGAATCGACGGAGAAGCGGAGAAGCTGCGCCGCCGCACGGCCGCGGCGAACCAGCACTTCACGGAGGCGGTCTCGGCCTTCCGCGAGGCGGCGGAGCTGCGGCGGGACTGGCCCGATCCGTTCCTCGGCCTTGCGCGGACGTTCATCTACGGGCTCGAGGACATCGATCGGGCGGCCGACGCGATGCGCCAGGCACAGAAGTCCGGGTACTCGACCGGCGATCGCGAGACGGCGCAGCTTGGCGACGGCTACCGGGCCCGTGGCGACGCGCTCTGGCAGACGGCGCGGCGCCTTGCCGACATGCCCCAGGAAGCCGAATACCTGCTGCGGGCGACGCAGGCGTACCGGCAGGCGCTCGCGCTCTACGAGCGGGTCCCCGGCTTCTCCGACGTCGCGCTCAACCTGCGCCGCACGCGGCGTGTGCTCGATCAGATTGAGGTGCGCATGTCGGAGCTCGAGAGCGTCAAGGACGAGCCAGGGGCAGTATCCCTATGGCGATAACGTATACGACCGCGGCGGAGCGGGACGTCCGTCGCGCGCACCATCGCCGCTGGAGCGTCGCCGGGCTCGATCCCGCGCTGACCGGCGCGTCGGTCCTTGCCGCGCTGCTTGATGTTCGCCGCCTACCAGGGGGCCTTTGCGACCTCGCGGACGGGCGACATCGCGGCGCCGATCGTCAACCTGAACACCGTGGCCGATGTGCAGACCCTCGAGACCGTCTTCGAGCCGGTCCTGCCGATGCCAGGCGATCGGCGGCTGGCCGCCCGGGAGTTGTTGTCGTTCCTGGTGCGGCCCGACGGCGCGCGCCGGACTGTTCCCAACGTCGGGGCGATCGCCCGAATACGCGTGCCGGAAGCCACGATCGATCGCGCCCCGACCGCGGCCGCGTATCGCGATCGCCTGCGCGACGAGCGTGCCCGCGCGGCTGCCGCGGGGACGGAAGGTCCGCGCTCGGTGTCACTGCTGACCTCCGCGCAGCTTGCGGCGATCAAGCCGTCCGTGATCGTCCGGGACCGCGCATCGGTCCGGCGCCTGCTCCTCACCTGGGCCGCGCTCTATCTCATCGCCTTCCACGCGGTGTTTGCGGCGTGGCGGTGGCGCGGGCTTCGCGGCGATCGCGTCCTGCTCGCGGCCGCCCACGTGCTGACGGCAGTGGGCTTCGCCGCGATGGTCAGCCGGCCGGATCCGCTGCGCGATCTGCTCCTGTTCGTGCGCTATGCCGAGGGCGTGCTGGCGGGCTTGACGGTCGCCGTCGTCGTGTCGTTTTTCAACCTGCGAACCGGCAGCCTGCGAAACCTCAGCTATCTGCCGCTTCTCGGCGCGTTCGTGCTGTCGTTTCTGCTCCTCGTCCCCGGAATCGGATCGGGGCCGTCCGGGAGCAACGCGAAGGTGAATCTCGGTCCGTTCCAGCCCATCGAAGCGATCCGGATTCTGCTGGCGCTCTTTCTCGCCGGATACTTCGCGCGCCACTGGGAGCTCCTGCGCGCGGTCCGCAGCGACGGCCTCGGTGATTTCCGTCTGCCGTCATGGCTCAACGTCCCCCGCGCGCGATATGCGCTGCCGGTCGTCGTGGGCGTCGGCGCCGCGCTGGCGCTGTTCTTTCTTCAGAAGGACCTCGGGCCGGCGCTGATGCTGGCCGTCGTGTTTCTCGCCGCGTACGGCATCGCCCGCGGCACGGCCGGGCTGATGCTCGCCGGCGTCGTGCTGCTGGCCGCCGGCTTCTTCCTCGGGTACCGGCTGGAGATCTCGACGACGCTCGCCGATCGCGTGCGCATGTGGCAGTCGCCGTGGGACAACGTCGCCCGCGGCGGCGACCAGATCGCGCAGGCGCTGTGGTCGATGTCCACCGGCGGGCTCTTCGGCACCGGCATCGGCCTCGGCGACACGCGCTACCTGCCGGCCGGCCACACCGACCTCGTGCTGGCGGCGGTCGGCGAGGAGCTCGGCTTCACGGGGCTACTGGCCGTCGGCGTCTTGTACTTCGCGATGATCGCGCGCGCGCTCGCCACCGCGCGCAGGGCCACGACCGACTACGCGTTCTTCCTCGCGACGGTCCTCGCGCTCTTCCTCGCGGTCCCGGTGCTGTTGATGGCCAGCGGCACGCTCGGCATCGTCCCGCTCACGGGCGTCGTCACGCCGTTCTTGAGCTTCGGCGGCTCCGCGATGCTCGCGAACTTCGCGGCGCTGGGACTGCTGGCCGCCATACGATCGGACAAGGGTCCGCCGGCGGATCTGCAGGTGTTCCGCGCGCCGCTCCGGCTGCTCGGCGGCTCGCTCGGGCTTGCCGCCATCGTCCTGCTGATCGTTGCGGCTCGCGTCCAGGTGGGAAACGCGGACGAGCTCGTCGTCAAGCCGCATCTCGGCGTCCAGGCCGACGGCATGCGCCGGTATCAATACAACCCGCGCGTCCTGGACCTGGCGCGCCGGATTCCGCGCGGGACGATCGTGGATCGCGAGGGGCTGGTGCTGGCCACGGACGACCGCGAGGCGCTGCGCAAGCCGGCGGCCGCTTATGCGAAGCTCGGGCTGTCGCTGGACTCGGCCTGTCCGGATCCCACCGCCCGCTGCTATCCGCTCGGCGGGCGCGCGTTTCACCTGCTCGGAGACGCCGGCACGCGCACGAACTGGAGCGCGATCGAACACGTCGTTCGTGGAGCGCGACAGCGAGGCCAGGCTGCGCGGCTTCGACGATCATCAGACACCGGTCGCGATCGCGGAGAAGGACGGCACGCCGGGCACGGCGCTGCGGCGCGACTACCGCGATCTCGTTCCCGTCCTCAGGCATCGGCACGACCCCGAGCACCCGGCCGTCCGCGCCGTCATGGGCCAGCGGCGCGAGCTGCAGCTCACCATCGACGCGCGGCTTCAGGTGCGCGTCGCCGCGATCCTCGCCGAGTACGCGCGCCGATCTTCCTCGGGGCGCGCGGCCGCCGTGGTGCTCGATCCCGCCACCGGCGATCTGCTGGCCAGCGTCAGCTACCCGTGGCCTTCGGACGCCGATCTCCGTACGGCGGCGAATGCCAAAGAGATGGACGTCGAGGCGCTGCTGGATCGCGCGCGCTACGGCCTGTATCCGCCCGGCTCGACGTTCAAGCTGATGACGGCCGCGGCCGCCCTGCGGCGCGACTCGGGCGGCGGCGCCCAGACCTTCACCTGCGGCCGCCTGCCCGGCGATCGCGTCGGCGCACAGGTGCCCGGCTACGCGCGGCCGATTCGCGACGACGTGAAGGATCGGCACCCGCATGGAACGATCGACCTGCACCGCGCGCTGGTCGTGTCGTGCAACGCGTACTTCGCGCAGCTCGCCGTCCGCCTCGGGCCGAAGCCCCTGCTCGACGTGGCGCAGCGCGCGGAGATTCCGCTCGCCGTCAACAACGCGGCGACGCACATCCGCGACACGCTGCCGCAGATCGGCTACGGCCAGGGGGAAGTGGTCGCCTCGCCGCTGCGGATGGCGCGGCTGACGGCGGCGATCGCCGCCGACGGCGTCATCCGCGACGTGCGCCTCGAGTCGACGGCGCCCGCTCCGGCCGCGCACGAGCTCCTGCCGGCCGAGACGGCGCGGACGCTGGGCCGCTTCATGCGCGACGTGGTGCTCGACGGCACCGGACGCAGCCTTCGGGGCAGCGCGACGCCGATCGCGGGCAAGACCGGCACCGCCGAAGTCGCCGGCGCGGCATCGCACTCGTGGTTCGTGGGGTTCGCGCCGTACGGCCCCGACTGCGCTCGGGCAGGCATTGCCGTGGCGGTCGTGCTCGAACACGCCGGATATGGCGGCGCGGGCGCCGCGCCCGCGGCCGGCGAGATCGTCGCGGCTGCCGCGGCTGTGGGTTTGGTGCGGTAGGCATCAATCGTACGGTAGCGCAGGCCCTCAGGCCTGCATCGGAGCTACCATCGTAAAAGGGCAGGGCTGAAGCCCTGCGCTACGTGCGTATTCGTACCGGACCCGCGTAGAGGGAGCACCGATGGACATCGCAGGCAAAGCGCGCATGCTCGAACGGAGAATTACCCGGACCGTGGACGCGGCGGTCACGGAGCTCATCGGCGGCAGCGAGCCGGCGCCCCTCGAAGTCGTGCACGAGGTCCTCGACCGCGCGGAGCAGCACATCCAGGACATCGGCCGCGGCCGGCGGGTGTTCCCGTTCAACCGCATCGTCCTCCACGTGGTCGCGCCCCCGGCAGCGAAGGAGAAGCGCGCGCGGTTCGCCGCGGTCGTCGAGGGTCCGCCGTCGCTGTGCGAGCGCCTGACCGAGCGGCTCCGCTCGGCGGGCTGCGCGGTGACCGATCTGAGCGCCGACATCGTGTACGCACGCCAGCGTGCCACGGAGTGGTCGCGCGACTTTCACGTGACGTTCGATCGCGTGGCGCGCGTGCCGGTAACGCCGCCGGCGCCGCCGGAGACACCGGGCGCCGAGGTGAAGCGGATCAAGCTGGCGGTGATCAAAGGCGCCGCTGACCAGCGCGCCTATGCGTTCAGCGGCGGCCGCATCGACATCGGCCGGCGATCCGAAGTGGTCGACAAGCGGCAGCACCTGGTCCGGACGAACCACGTGGCGTTTTCAGAGGACGGCGCGGAGGTCAACGGCAGCGTGTCGCGCCGGCACGCGCACATCGAGCTCGGCGCCGACGGCCGGACTTACCGGCTCTGGGACGACAAGAGCGCCCATGGCACGAGCATCATCCGCAACGGGCGCACGATCAAAGTGCCGGCCGGGGCGCGCGGGACGCGCCTCGAGCCGGGGGATGAAATCGCGCTCGGCCACGCGCGGCTCCGCGTGACGTTCGAATCGAAAAAACCCGGGACGTAGGGCGCGACTGAAATCGCGCGCTACGTTCCCGCATTTCTTGGTGCTTGCCGGCCCACCGTTCGCGCGGGCCTAGACGGCGGCGACTTCCACGTCCTTCGCGTCTTTTACCGGCGGGAGCAGCCCCAGCTCCCGGCGCACGCGATCCTCGATCGACCGCGTGATGGCGGGGTTCTCCTTCATGAACTGCTTCACGTTCTCGCGCCCCTGGCCGAGGCGATCGCCGCCGAACGCGAACCAGGTGCCGCTCTTGTCGACGATCTTGCGATCGACCGCCAGGTCGAGCAGGTCCCCTTCCTTCGAGATGCCCTCGCCGTACATCACGTCGAACTCCGCCTCGCGGAAGGGCGGCGCGACCTTGTTCTTGACCACCTTGACGCGCGTGCGGCCGCCGACCACCTGGTCGCCGTCCTTGATCGCCCCGATGCGCCGGATGTCGATCCGGACCGAGGCGTAGAACTTCAGCGCGCGTCCGCCCGTCGTCGTTTCGGGATTGCCGAACATGACGCCGATCTTCTCGCGCAGCTGGTTGATGAAGATCAGGCAGGTCTTCGACTTCGAGACGACGCCGGTGAGCTTCCGCAGCGCCTGCGACATCAGCCGCGCCTGCAGGCCCATCTGCGCCTCGCCCATCTCGCCTTCGATTTCGGCCCGGGGCACCAGCGCGGCGACCGAGTCGACGACCACGACGTCGACCGCGCCGGAGCGGACGAGCACTTCGACGATCTCCAGCGCCTGCTCGCCGTTGTCGGGCTGCGACACGAGCAGGTTCTCGAGGTCGACCCCGAGCTTGACGGCGTACTGCGAGTCGAGCGCGTGCTCCGCGTCGACGAACGCCGCCATGCCGCCGAGCTTCTGCGCCTGCGCGATCACCTGCAGCGCCAGCGTGGTCTTGCCCGACGACTCCGGCCCGAAGATCTCGACGACGCGGCCGCGCGGCACGCCGCCAATCCCGAGCGCGTAATCGAGGCTGACCGACCCGGTCGAGATGGCGGGTATGGTGTAGCCGGCATCCTTCTGCCCCAGGCGCATGATCGAGCCCTTGCCGAACTGCTTCTCGATCTGCCCGACGGCCATCTCGATGGCTTTGCTGCGCTCGCGGTCGTTGCGGTCTTCATTTACTGCTGGTACTGCTGGCGGCATAACGCTCCTACGGTTGATTCAGACGTTGCGCGTTTCTTCCGCCTGACGGCGGAAACCACATCCAGGGTGGTCGGGAACCTCCCAGACGACCATCATCCGGCACCTACGTGACAGGCTAGGTCAGGGCGGGTCCTTCGCACCCTGAGCGCGGGTGCATTCTAGGATTGTGCCGGGGAGAAAGTCAAGCGAAAATCTGTAAAGGCAGGCGCGATAGGTCAATGAGAGTCAGTAGCTTACGGGAAGTGCCGACTTTCGCCCCCAGGCGGCGCTGATCGCAGAAACTTCAATGGGTTTGCGGGGTGAAAATGGCAGGAAATGCAACCGGCGAGCGAAGCGAGCCGCCCTTACCGCCGAGCGCAGCGAGGCGGCCCCTACGGCGAGCGAAGCGAGCCCCCTTACGCACGAGCGAAGCGAGTGCGCCCTTACCGAGGCGCGTAAGCGCCGAGGCCCTTACCGGCGAGCGTTAGCGAGCCGGCCCCTAAGCCCCAGGCTGGCGCTTGAGGATCGTGGTCATCGCGTTCTTGTCGAGCGAGCGGGTCATCGCCTCGTCGCCCGTGATGAGCCCCTTCTTGACCAGGTCGCCGAGCGCGTCGTTCAGCGCGATCATGCCCTGCGCGCGGCCGACCTGCATCATCGACGGGATCTGGAAGGTCTTGCCTTCGCGAATCAGGTTGCTGATCGCGCCGTTGGTCAGCAGGATTTCGAGCGCCGCGATGCGTCCGCCGCCGATCTTCTTGCACAGCGTCTGCGCGATGACGCCGCGCAGCGATTCCGACAGCATGACGCGGATCTGCGACTGGCGGTCGGCCGGGAACTGATCGATGACGCGGTCGACCGTCGACGCCGCGGTCGACGTGTGCAGCGTGCCGAACACGAGATGGCCCGTCTCGGCCGTCTCGATCGCGATGGCGATCGTCTCGAGGTCGCGCAGCTCGCCGACCAGGATCACGTCCGGATCCTCGCGCAGCGCCGCGCGCAGCGCGTCCTTGAACGACCGCGTGTGCGTGTGCACTTCGCGCTGGTTGAGCAGGCACTTCTGGTTGTGGTGCACGAACTCGATCGGGTCTTCAATCGTGATGATGTGATCGGCGCGCGTCTTGTTGATGTGATCGATCATCGCGCAGAGCGTTGTCGATTTCCCCGAGCCAGTCGGCCCGGTCACGAGCACCAGACCCTTCTTCAAACTGCACAGGGCGAGGACGTGCGGCGACAGCCCGAGCTGTTCGGCCGTCAGGATCTCGGCCGGGATGACGCGGAAGACGGCGCCCATCCCGTGGCGGTCCTTGAACACGTTGGCGCGGAACCGGGCGAGCCCGGTGATCTCGTAGGCGAAGTCGGAGTCGTGCCGCGCCTCGTATTCCGCCTTGTTGATCGACGGCATGATCTCGCCGAGCAGCCGCACGATCATCTCCGACGACAGCGCGCCGGCCGCGTCGTGCAGCGGGCGCATCTCGCCGTCCTTGCGAATGAGCGGGGGCATGGTCGCGCTGAGGTGCAGGTCCGAGGCCTTCAGCTCGTACATGCGCCGGAACATCGAGTTGATGGCCGGTTCGCGCGGCAGGGCCGGGACGCTTACCGCAGTCAAATCATCAGTTAACGGCTGCGTGGAGGTCGCGGGCGTGGCCGGTGTCGCCAAGGCAAACGGGGCCGGGGTCGTCTCCGTCGAAGTCAACATACCCGCCGCACTGCAAGGCACACGCCCGTAGGAAATGACAAAATCCCTAAGGATTCTCAACCTCAACCGGGCGTGCGGCTGAGCGCACGTGTCCCGTTGTCGCACACCTGTGCGCGGAATTTGAGGCTGCCGTGTGCGGGTCCCGTGTGCGGGTCAGTATTGGTAGAAGCCGCGGCCGGTTTTCCGTCCCAGGTGCCCGGCCGCCACCATCCGCCGCAGCAGCGGACACGGACGGTATTTGGGATCGCCCAGGCCGTCGTGCAGCACGGTCATGATCGCGAGGCAGACGTCGAGGCCGATGAAGTCCGCGAGCGTCAACGGCCCCATCGGATGGTTCATGCCGAGCTTCATCACGGTGTCGATCGCTTCGGCCGTGCCGACGCCTTCCATCAGCGCGAAGATCGCCTCGTTGATCATCGGCATCAGGATGCGATTGGCGATGAAGCCCGGATAGTCGGCGGCCTCGATCGCCGTCTTCCCGAGGCGGACGCACAGCGCGCCCGCCGTCTGCATCGCGCCGGCCGACGTCGCCTGCCCGCGAATCAGCTCCACGAGCGTCATCAGCGGCACCGGGTTCATGAAGTGCATGCCGAGCACGTTCTCCGGCCTCGACGTGGCCGCACCCAGCGTAGTGATGGAGATCGACGACGTGTTGGACGAGAGGATGACGTCCGGGCGCGTCAGCCTGTCGAGGCGCGCGAAGAGATCGCGCTTTGCCTGCGCGTCCTCGACGATCGCTTCGACGACGTAGTCGGCGTCGGCGAGCGCATCGACATCGGTGCCCGTCGAGAGACGCCCCAGCGCGGCGTCGCGATCGGCCGCCGTCAGCTTCCCTTTCTCGACGAACTTCTCGAGGCTCTTTCCAATCGTCGCGCGCGCGCGCTCCAGCGCCGGTGCGGCGGCGTCCACGAGCCGCACGTCGAAGCCCGCCTGCGTGAACACCTGCGCGATGCCGTTCCCCATCGTCCCCGCGCCGACAACGCCGATCCGCCTGAATGTCCATCGTTCTCCGTTGTGCTGGGAGCTGAAAGCTGGACGCTACTCCCGTTCCACCGCCAGCGCCACGCCGTTGCCTCCGCCGAGGCACAGCGCCGCGATGCCTCGCTTCAGGTTGCGGCGCTTCAACGCGTACAGCAGCGTCGTCAGGACGCGCGCGCCGCTGGCGCCGATCGGATGTCCCAGCGCGACCGCGCCGCCGTGCACGTTGACGCGCGCCGGATCGATGCCGAGCTCGCGCATCACGGCGACGGCCTGCACGGAGAACGCCTCGTTGATCTCGAAGAGGTCGACGTCCTCGAGCCTCCAGCCGATCTTCGCCGCGACCTTGCGCACGGACTCGACCGGGGTCATCAGCACCATCTTCGGCGCGAGACCGCTCGTCGCCTGCCCGGCGATGCGCGCGAGCGGCGAGAGGCCGAGGGCGCGCGCCTTCTCGGCGGCCATCACGACGAGCGCCGCGGCGCCGTCGTTGACCCCCGGCGCGTTGCCGGCGGTGACGGTCCCGTCCTTCGTGAACGCCGGCTTCAGGCCTGCGAGCGCTTCGACGGTCGTGTCCTCGCGAATCGCCTCGTCGCGATCGACGATCACGGGATCGCCTTTCTTCTGCGGAAGGCTGATCGGCAGGATCTCGCCGGCGAACCAGCCTTCGCGCGTCGCGAGGGCCGCCTTGCGGTGGCTCTCCGCGGCGTACGCATCCTGTTCCGCGCGCCCGACCGCGTAGGCCTCCGCCACGACCTCTCCCGACATGCCCATGTGGCACTGCTCGAACGCGCACCACAAGCCGTCGTTGATCATCGAATCGACGAGCGTGCCGTTGCCCATCCGCAGCCCTTCGCGGATGCGAGGCAGGAGATACGGCGAGTTGCTCATCGACTCCATTCCGCCCGCCACGGCGACCTCGATGTCGCCGGTCGCGACGCCCTGGGCCGCGAGCATCACCGCCTTCAGCCCGGAGCCGCAGACCTTGTTGATCGTGAGGGCGGCGACGCGGTCGCCGAGCCCGCCGTTGAGCGCGGCCTGCCGCGCGGGATTCTGCCCGTTGCCCGCCTGGATCACGTTCCCCATGATGCACTCGTCCACGAGGGCCGGGTCGATGCCCGCGCGCGCCACGGCTTCCCGGACCACACGCGCGCCGAGCTCGGTCGCCGCGAGTGATTTCAGCGCACCGAGAAATTTCCCCGTAGGGGTTCGTACAGCCGACAGGATGACGGATTCACGCATGGGACTGGCTCGGGTCTCGGGTCTCGGGTCTCGGGACTCGGGAGTCTTTGGTCTCGGTCTCGGGTCTTCGGTCTCTGGCTCGGGTCTTTGGCCTGGGTCTAAGGGACGATCTTCAGCCGCTTCACCTCTGCGGGTCCGAGCAGGTGTTGCATTTTCTGCAGCACCACCTCGCGCGCGCGCTCGATCTCGAGCGCCCACCGGCGATCGACGGCCCGGACCGACAGCACGCCGGCCGACAGGTCGACCGTGGTGACCCGCGCGAGCGCCGGGCCCACGGCGAGCTGCCACGCGAAGGCGTTCCTCTCTTTAGACGCCGGCTGACGGCGAACAATCTCCACCAGCGTGGTGGACAGGATGCTTTGGACGGGGATCATGAGGTGACTCTGGTCCGGGATCTCTGGGTCTCGGGATCTTCGATCTCGAATCCCGGGTCCCGAGTCCCGAGTCCCGATACTATCAACGTCCATGCGCCTGATCCTCGCGTCGGCGTCCCCCCGGCGGGCGGAGCTGCTGACTTCGGCCGGCTTTGCGTTCGACGTGTCGCCGGCCGGCGTGGACGAGACGCTCCTCGACGCCGAAGAGCCGCAGGCGTACGCCCTGCGCGTCGCGCGGGACAAGGCCGTCACCGTCGCGCTTCGGCACGGAGACGGCCGAGTCGTGCTCGCGGCGGACACGGTCGTCGTCGCGGGAGGCGAGGTGCTGGGAAAGCCACGCGATGCGCACGACGCGGAGCGCATGCTGAGGCGGCTGTCGGACGCCGTTCACCTGGTCCACACGGCCGTCGTCGTGCGCGCGCCGGGCGGCGAGACGTCCGAAGTGGTCACGACACGGGTCCATTTCCGGCGCCTGACGGACGCGGAGATCGCCTGGTACATCGCCTCCGGGGAGCCGGACGGGAAGGCCGGCGCGTACGCGATCCAGGGGCGCGGGGCCCGGTTCGTGGACTGGATCGAGGGCTCGTGGTCGAACGTCGTCGGCCTTCCGATTGCGACGGTTTACCGGCTGTTGAACCCGGACCCTGACCGTTCAAGAACCCCGCCGCCGCCCTAGGTCCTGCCGGGCTCGGGCCGATTGACCCGCCCGGCCGGAGACAGTATTCTGGTGCCGGGCAGTTGCCTGCAAATGCTTATGAAATCAAAACCTATCAAGATCGGCGCGACCGTGGTGGTGTTGACGCTGGCCTTCGCAGGCCTCCTCTATTCAACGCTACGGGACGGGACTCAGTACTACAAGCACGTGGACGAGGTCATGGCAAATCCCGATGCGTGGCACGGGAAGAAGCTGCAGCTCCACGGACACGTCGTGGAGAAGTCGATTCTGCAGAAGCCGGACACGCTCGAGTACCGGTTCCAGGTCCAGGCCAACGGGGCCGTCGTCCAGGCGAGCTACACCGGGATCGTCCCCGACACGTTCAAGGGGGGCGCGGAAGTCGTGCTGAACGGGCACCTCGGGCCGTCAGGGTTTGCCGTTGACCCGAACGGCGTGATGGCGAAGTGCCCCTCGAAGTACGAGCCCGGAAAGGCTGGGGCGCCCGGCAGCTAGCCTCGCGTGCGGAAGCGTTGACCCAGTTGAACCAAGCGAGCCCCTAAATGGCTACACTCGGGAGTTTTCTGCTCCTTGCGGCCTTCGTCGGCTGCGCGTATGCGATTGCGGCCTCCGTGGCCGGCGCCCGCCGGCGCTCCCAGCGCCTGGTGGAAAGCGGGATCGGCGCGTTCTACTTCGTCTCCGCCCTGATGACGATGGCGTCGGCCGTGATCATCCACGCGTTCGTCACCAACAACTACTCGATCAAGTACGTGCAGCGGTATTCCAGCGCCGCGGATCCGCTCCCGTTCAAGATCGCGTCGTACTGGGGCGGCCTCGACGGCTCGATCATGTTCTGGGTGTTCCTGCTGGGCACGTTCGGCGCGATCGCGGTCTACACGAACCGCGAGCGCAACCGCGAGCTCATCCCGTACGTCGTGTCGGTCATCGCCGCCGTGGAGATGTTCTTCATCTTCCTGATGATCGTGCACAACAACCCGTTCTCGACGTTCGTCGCGGAGGGACCCGGCGAAGGGAAGGGGCTGACGCCGCTGCTCCAGAACTTCTACATGGCGATCCACCCGCCATCGCTGTACATCGGGTTCGTGTCGATGACGATCCCCTTCGCCTTCGGCATCGCGGCGCTGGTGACCGGCCACCTCGACGACTCGTGGCTGCGCGCCGTGCGGCGCTGGACGATGGTCGGCTGGCTGTTCCTGTCGTTCGGGCTGACGCTCGGCATGCTGTGGGCCTACGAGGAGCTCGGGTGGGGCGGGTTCTGGATGTGGGATCCGGTCGAGAACGCCGCCGCGCTCCCGTGGTTCACCGCGACCGCCTTCCTGCACTCGCTCATGGTCCAGGAACGCCGCGGGATGTTGCGCGTGTGGAACGTCACCCTCGTCATCACCACGTTCTTCCTGACGATCTTCGGCACGTTCATGACGCGCTCGGGCGTCGTCCAGTCGGTCCACGCGTTCGGCGAGGATCGCGAGCTGGCGATGCTGTTCACGATCTTCATGATCGCGATTCTGACGTTCAGCTTCGGGCTCGTGATCTACCGGCTGCCGATGCTGCGGGCGCGCCACTCGCTCGACTCCTGGATGTCGCGGGAGGCCGCGTTCCTCGCGAACAACTGGATCCTCCTGTTCTCGGCCTTCTTCGTCCTCTTCGCGACGATGTACCCGACGCTCAGCGAAGCGCTCAGAGGCGAGCGGCTGACCGTCGGCCCGCCGTTCTTCAACAAGTGGATGCGGCCCATCGGGCTCACCCTGCTGCTGCTGACCGGGATCGGCCCGCTGCTCGCGTGGCGGAAGTCGACGTTGACGAACCTCGTGCAGCAGTTCCTCTGGCCCACGACCGCCGCTCTGGTCACCGCGGTCGCGCTGTACGCCGCCGGCGTGCGGGTGTGGAGCTCGGGCATCTGCTTCGCGCTCTGCGCCTTCGTGGTCGGAACGGTGAGCCAGGAATTCATTCGCGGCGCGCAGGTCCGCAAGGGGGCCACCGGCACCGACATCGTCACGGCGATGATCGGCCTGGTCGGGCGCTCGCAGCGCCGCTACGGCGGCTACATCGTGCACATCGGCGTCGTGCTGATCTTCCTGGGCTTTGCCGGCGAAGGATTCAAGAAGGAAGAGCAGGCCACGCTCAAGCCCGGCCAGCAGATTCAGGTGGGGAACTTCACCGTGCGGCACGACGCGCTGCGCGTCACCAGCGACGCACAGAAGCAGATGATCACGGGGCACGTCAGCATCTTCGACAACGGCAAGGCGGTCGGCGAGATGACGCCGGCCAAGTGGTACTTTGCCAAGCACGAGGAAGAGCCGACGACCGAAGTGGCGATCCGGCGCGCGTTCACCGAGGATCTGTATGTCGTGCTCTCGGGGTACGACATCGGCAAGCAGACGGGAATCTACGCGGTCACGGTCAATCCGCTCGTGAACTGGATCTGGTTTGGCTTTGCGGTGATGGCTCTCGGTACCGCGCTGACCGTGCTGCCGGAGCGCGCCTTTACCTTTGCGGCCGCCAAGGTGCCCGCGGGCGCCGCGACCACGACGATGCTCCTGCTGTCGTTGCTGTTGTGGCCCGGCGTGGTGCTGGCGCAGACGGTCGACGTCACGCCGAGAAGCGCCCTCGAGCGCCGGCTCGAGGGGGAGATCCTGTGCACGTGCGGCTGCCGCCGGCCGCTCAACAACTGCGGCATGCTGAACTGCGACGGGCACGCAACCCAGACGGCGAAGCTCCGGAAGCTGCTGAGCGAAGGCAACGATCACGACGCGGTGATCGCCGCCTTCATCAAGGACTTCGGCGACGAGTCCATCCTGGCCGCGCCGGTGGACAAGGGCTTCAACCGCCTCGCCTGGCTGTTCCCCTATCTGGTCGGCGCGACCGGCGCCGCCAGCATCGCCTTCGTGGCCTTCCGCTGGTCGCGCCGCGACGGCGCCGCCGGCGCGCCCGCTCAGAACGACGCCGGCGACGATCCCATCCTGCGCGCGAGGCTCGACGATGAGCTCCGCGACCTCGATTGAGAAGGTCCGGCTGAAGCCGGACGTCGCCGTCTCGGATCGGGACGCGGACCAGGGCTTTCGTCCCTGGCATTTCTTCGTCCTCGCCTCGCTGGCTGCCGCGACCGCGGCGGTCGTCATGTCGCGGCGATCCACGCCGGAACACCTGATTCTCATGAGCCTGACCGTCGGCGCCGCGGGCGCCGCCGCGGCCGGCCTCTATCGCATGCTGGCGCCGCTGGCGATTCGCGACGTGTCCCGCCTGCGCGATCGTCCGTCCGAGCGCCTGCGCGCGACGCTGGAGCTCGAGAAGAACCTGGTGCTCCGGTCGATCAAGGAGCTCGAGTTCGATCGCGCGATGGGCAAGCTCTCGACGAAGGACTTCGAGGAGATCGGCGGCCGCCTGCGGGCGCGCGCGATGACGCTCATGAAGCAGCTCGACGCCGGCGAGTCGGGCTATCGCGCGCTGATCGAGCGCGAGCTGAGCGCGCGGGTCAAGATGAGATCCGCAGCCCGGTTGAAGCCGGACCCGACCGACGCCACGGTCCGGCTGAAGCCGGACGCCACCGAAGTGGACGCCACCGGAGTGGATGTCACCGACGACAACGTCCGGCTGAAGCCGGAGACCACCGGAGCGGACGCCACTGACGACCAGGTCCGGCTGAAGCCGGACGCCACCGTAGTGGACGGGTGCGCGGCTTGCGGCACGGCGAACGATCCCGACGCTTCATTCTGCAAGCGGTGCGGCACGAGGCTCGAGAGATGAGCATCAGGCGCGTCGTCGCCGCGTTCGCGATCTCTGCGCTGGTCTTCTCCGTCGGCCGATTTGGCGCCCAGCCCGTTCTTGCGCAACAACCGCCGGCCGGGATGCCCGATGCGAAGCAGATGTCGGGCATCCCGCTGCCGGTCTCCGATCTCGCCGTGGGCACGGTCACGGTGCGCGTCGTCCGCGGCTCGATGGTCAACCCGGTGATCGATCAACCGGTGGAGCTGTCGGGCGGTTCCTCTCCGATGACCGCGAGAACCAACGAGAGCGGGCGCGCCGAGTTCACGGGCCTGCGTCCGGGCACGCGCGTCACGGCCTCGACCACGGTTGACGGCGAGCGCCTGGCGTCGCAGGAGTTCAGCGTGCCGGGCACCGGCGGTGTTCGCGTGGCGCTCGTCGCGCCCGGCCCGCAGACGGGGCAGCCGGCGGCCGGCGATCGACAGCCCGGCCAGCAGCCGGAAGCCCCGTCCGGCCGCGCGGCCGCACCCTCGCAGCCCGGCGTTCTCGTGCTCGGCGACCGCTCGCGCCTCGTGATCGAGATGGGACAGGAAGCGCTGAACGTTTTCAACCTCTTCGACATCGTCAACTCCGGACAGGCACCAGTGCAGCCCTCCGCTCCGATCGTGTTCGAGCTGCCGCAGGCGGCCGTGGGCGCCGGCAAGCTCGAGGGCTCCTCGGCGCAGGTGACCGTCGCCGGCAAGCGCGTGACGGTCGCGGGACCGTTCGCGCCAGGTTCCACGCTCGTGCAGTTCGGCTACTCCGTGCCGATCAAGGCGGGGCGCCTCACGATCCAGCAGACGCTGCCGATCGCGCTCGACCAGTTCAGCGTGATGGCGCAGAAAGTCGGGGCCCTGCAGCTCGAGTCCCCGCAGATGGCCGAGCATCGTGACATGCCGCTGCAGGATCAGACCTTCATCGTCGGCAAGGGGCCGGCGCTGAAGGCGGGCGACACGATCGCGCTGACGTTCAGCGGGCTCCCGCACGCGCCGGTCTGGCCGCGCAACGTCGCGCTCGCGCTGGCGCTCGTCATTCTCGCGGGCGGCGTGTGGGCCAGCGTGCGGACCGGCGCGCCGGCCGCGGCGCACGGCGAGCGGCGGCGGCGTCTCGAGGCCAAGCGCGATCGGCTCTTCACCGAGCTCGCCTCAATCGAGGAGCAACACACCGAGCGCACGATCGATCCGGAGCGCTACGCCGCGCGCCGGCGTGAGCTCATGTCGGCGCTCGAGCGGGTGTACGCCGAGATGGACGAGGAAGCGGCCGCGTAGTGGCCCGGCGCCGGAGTTCACTTCGCTGCGCTTCACCGGCGTCTCCCGCCATTTCGGCCGCCGGCGCGTGCTCAACGACGTGTCGTTCCGCTGCGACGCCGGCGAGCTCGTCGCGGTGCTGGGCCCCAACGGCGCCGGCAAATCCACGCTGCTCTCGATTGCCGCGACGCTGCTGGACCCGTCGTCGGGCGACGGTCCACTACGGCGAGCACACCGCCCGCGGCGCGGGAGCGGAGCTGCGCGGCCGCATCGGCGTGCTCGGCCACGATCTCTATATCTACCCCGAGCTCTCCGCGGCGGAGAACCTGCTGTTTTTCGGGCGGATCTACGGGCTGGCCGGCGTCGAAGGGCGCGTCGCGGCGGCCCTGGAGCGCGCCGGGCTTGGCGAGCGCGACGATCCGGTCGCCACCTTCTCGCGCGGCATGCGGCAGCGGCTCGCGCTGGAGCGCGCGCTCCTCCACGAGCCGCGGCTCGTGCTGCTCGACGAACCGTTCACCGGCCTGGACGACGCCGCCATCGGGGCGCTGCGCGATCGGCTCCGCGCGTTGCGTGACGCGGGCTGCATGGTCCTCGTGACGACGCACGATCTCGAGACCATCGACGGCCTCGTCGACCGGGCGCTCGTGCTGCAGAAAGGGAGAGTGGCGCAGATCGCCCCCGGCACGGGCTCGCTGCGCGAACGGTATCGCCGGCTCTGCGCCGGGGCGTAGAGATGTTCTTCAGGACCGTCTGGCTCGTCACGCGCAAGGACCTCCTCATCGAGGTGCGGAGCCGCGAGATCCTGTATACGACGCTGTTCTTCGCGGTCTCGTGCGCGCTCGTCTTCGCGTTCGGGTTCGTGCGCGAGGGGCAGCCGCTCGGCGATGCGGCGGCGGGGATTCTCTGGATCGCGATCGCGTTCTCGGGCACGCTCGCGCTCGGCCGCGCCTTCGAACGGGAGCGCCAGAGCGAGACGCTGCGGGCGCTGCTGATGGCGCCCGTCGATCGTCCGGCGCTGTACGTCGGCAAGCTGGCCGGCGTGCTGCTGCTGCTCGCGGCGGTCGAAGTCGTCCTCGTGCCGCTCGTCGCGTTGATGTTCCAGGCCCGGCTGTTCGCGTACCCGCTGCTCATGGCCGGGCTGCTCGCGGCGGGAACGGTGGGGTTCGCGGCGGTCGGCACGCTCTTCGCAGCGATGCTCGTGCGCGCGCGCAGCCGGGACGTGCTGCTCCCGATTCTGCTGTACCCCATTACAATCCCCGTCATCATCGCGGGGGTGCGCGGAACGGCAGCGCTGCTGCAGGCCGAGGCCGACCTGCCGATGGCGCGCCTCTGGCTGTCGTTGCTGGTGTGTTTCGACGTGGTCTTCATCACGATCGCGCTGTGGACGTTCGAGCCGGCGATGACGGAGTAGTCTCAGGTCGTCTCAGGTCTCTGGTCTCGGGTCTCTGGTGGGACCGGGTTGTTTCAACTCCGAGACCAAAGACCGAAGACTGGAGACCAGAGACACCCGAGACCCGGAGACCGGAGACCGGAGACAGACATGAACACGCTCTTTGCCTTTACTGTGATCTTCGTCGCGGCGATGTTCGCCTACGCGCCGTTCATGATCAACGCGGCGCCGTACGAATCGACGATGGGGCTCGTCCAGAAGATCTTCTACTTCCACGTGCCGTCGTGGATTGTCATGTTCAGCTCCGCGTTCGTCTGCGGCATCGCGAGCCTCTTCGTGATCTTCAAGGGGAGCAAGGATGCGGACCGGCTCGCCGTCGGGGCCGCCGAGATTACGGTGCTGTTCGGGATTATCGGGCTCATCACGGGTCCCCTGTGGGCCCGCAAGGCCTGGGGCGTGTGGTGGCAGTGGGACGCGCGCCTGACGTCCGCGCTCGTGCTGGAGCTCATCTACGTCGCCTACCTCCTGCTGCGGAAATACGGCGGCCCCGGGTCCGAGAAGCTGAGCGCGGTAGTCGCGATCTTCGGCATGGCCAACGTCCCGTTCGTCTATTGGTCCGTGAACCTCTGGCGGACCATTCACCCGACGACGAACGTGCTGCCGACGCTGAAGCCCTCCATGGGCATTCCCTTCCTGTGGTGCTCACTGGCGTTCGTCGGACTGTATGTGCTCATGCTCACGGCGCGCACCCGCCTCGAGAACAGGCGAGCCGAGCTCGAAGCGCTGTACCTTTCCATCGAGGACTGACGATGACAACGATCATGGATACGAAGCATGGACGGCTCGGGACTCGGGACTCGGGGCTCGGGACTCGGGGCTCGGGGCTCGGGATCCAGAAACGGGCGATCGTGCGGCTGCTGGCCATCGCGGCTCTGTGCGTGATGGCTCTGGCGGCAACAGCTTCCACCGTGCGCGCCCAACAACCGCCCAACCCCGCGACTGACGGGTTCGTCCCGGTCGACACGCTCAAGCCGCAGGAGCAGCTCCCCGCGGCGCCGCTGGTGATGGGCGCGTACGCGATCGCGTGGATTGCGGTGTTCGGCTACTTGTGGTCGATCTGGCAGCGCCTCAGCCGCGTCGAGCGGGAGTTGGCCGAGGTCAGCCGCCGTGTCCCGTCCGGCGGAGGGCCGCGTTGAACTTCTCCAACATGACGTCGGCGCACTTCATCTTCATCCCCGCGGTGCTGGTGCTGGGCGTCGTCATCGGCTGGATCCTGGGCTCGCGCGCCGCGCAGGACGCGTTCGCGGCGGAGCTGAGGAGAAGAGAGGAACGAGAGAAGCGGAAGGCTGATGCCGGTCGATAGCGGGCGCGCCCGTAGCGCAGCCCGTTGAGGTCAGGGCTGCCTTCCGGCCGCGTTTCTCCGAGTTTGAAACACCCGTTACTAGTCTCGAATCACTAATCGCGAATCATCGAATCGACGAATCCGAATCTCTGCATTGCGCTCACCCATCGGCGCGATTCAGCGATTCAGCGATTCAACGATTCATGATTAGTGATTCGAGACTAGTCACGAGCGATTGTTCAATGCCCGCTCTATCTCCCCACCGCGAGACGGTTGGCCAGGCTCGACGGCAGCCCGGCATTGAGGATGCGGCGCTGCGCGGCGGCGACGGGGTACGGAACGCGCCGCAACTGCACCGAGAATTCCTCCGAATCGTAAATCCCGAACGCCGCCCGCGGGTCGCTGTCGCGGGGCTGGCCGACCGATCCCACGTTGATCAGATAGCGGACCCCCGCGGTGAGCGGCACCGTCGTCTCGCCTTCGTCGGGCACGAAGCCGTCGAACGTCGTCGAGTCCCGCCGGAAGACCACCGGCAGGTGCGTGTGCCCGAACAGCAGGAGCGGGCGGGCCGCCGCATCGAGCGCGCGGCCCGCATCGTCGGCGTCGAAGATGTAGTGGTCCTCGTCGAAGGGCGCACCGTGACAGATCTCGACCACCTCGTCGATCGTCATCGGGCCGGCGGGAAGCGCGCGCAGGTACTCGCGATTGCTGTCGCTGAGCGCTTCGAGCGTCCACTGCGCCGCGAGGCGGGCGATATTGTTGAAGGAGCTGCCGTCCTCGAGTCCGCATGCCGCCTTGTCGTGATTGCCGCGAATGACCGCGAGCGGCTCGAGCGCGCGGATCCGATCGACGACGCCGTTGGGCTCCGCTCCGTAGCCGACGAGGTCGCCGAGCACGAGGACCCGGTCCCAGCTGCCGGCGGGCGCCGCGGCGAGGACGCAGTCGAGCGCGTCGGTGTTGGCGTGGATGTCGGACAGGATCAGGTAGCGCACGCGGACGCCTGCACTCGTGAAGTGTGGCTCGTGACTCGGGCGGCGGCGCGCTCACAGTTCACCATTCACAGTTCCTCGAGGGACTCGATGATGCGCTCGGCAACGTCTTCCGCGTGCGCGCCGCGGGCATCGATGCGCACGCGGGCGTTGGCGTACGCGGCCTGGCGCATCGCGAACAGCCGTTCCATCTGTGTCCGGTCGGCCGCCATGGGGCGCCGGCCATCGGCCGGCAGCCGCGCCACCAGCTCTTCGAGCGGCACGTCGAGCCAGATCGAGACGCCGTCCATGTTGATGGCGGCCCGATTGTCCGGATCCATGAACGTCCCGCCGCCCGTCGCGACGACCGCGTGGCGGAGCGGCAGGACCAGCCGCAGGATCTCGCGCTCGAGCGTCCGGAAGTACGGCTCGCCGTTGCGCGCGAAGATCTCGGCGACGGACCGCCGCTCGCGGGCTTCGATGAGCTCGTCGATGTCCTCCGCGCGCCATCCCAGCCGCGCCGCGAGCGTGCGCGCGACGGTGGTCTTGCCGGCCGCCATGAAGCCGACGAGGTAGATCTTGTCGGCCGTCACCGGGTCAGACGCGCGAGCTCGTCGAAGAACCCGGGATACGAGACGTCAACCGAGGACGCGCCGGCGATGGTCGTCGGCGCCACACGAAATCCTTCCGCCAGCGCCGGGATCCCGTCGATCACCCCGGGGACGTCGCCGGGCGCCACCTCGAAGCTGTTGCACTCGCCGAACGACAGCCGCATGCGCGATTCGAGCCGCTGGCCCCCGGTGACCTCGGCGGCCGGACCGTCGCGAATCACGGTGACGCCGAACGCTTCCAGCGCGCGTTCCGTATGATCCCGCGTAGGCGCCGGCTCGACGACCCTGGTGCGGCCGGCCGCATGCAGGCCCGCCAGCAGGACGCCGCTCTCGACCTGGGCGCTGGGTAACTCCGGTTCATACACGATCCCCTGGAGGCCGCCGCCGTCGATGGTCAGCGGCGCGCGGCCGCCGTCCGAATCGATTCGCGCGCCCATGCGCGTGAGCGGCTCGATGATTCGGCGCATCGGCCGCCGCTGCAGCGAGCCGTCGCCGCCGGTCACCGTCCGAAACGCACGTCCCGCGAGGATCCCGGCCAGGGGCCGAATCGTGGTCCCTGGCGAAATCGATTTGCTGCCGGGCACGCGGACGCGTCCCGCGGCGCGTGTCGGAGGCCGGACGGCGATCGAATCGGCTGGCGCGCGGAGCATGGACCGAACTATAGCATTCGCACTCTTGGGGGGATCCGGTTTAGTATGTTATTCACTCGCGTGCCCCTACAGCCCGCTGTTTCCATCCGTTCGCGTGCGTCCGGCCGCAACCGCGCCGGCGGGGCCGCATTCGTTGATTGCCAAATCGCTCGCGGCGGCGGGCCTTCACATATCTTTCGCCTCGGCGTGCCTGCATGCTGAGACGTGGCGGCACCATCCGTCTACAGATCCACAGCAACTTCGAGATGGTGGACTTCGTGCAGGTCGTCAGCGACCGCGCCGGGCAGCTGGCCGGCCTCGACGAGGACACGGTCCACTGGATCGGCGTCGCCGTCCGCGAGTCGGTGATCAACGCCATCAAGCACGGCAACCGGGAAGATTACGGCAAGCTCGTGACCGTCGAGTTCACCTTCGCGCCGGCGGCCGATCCGCACGAGCTCGTCGTCCGCGTCCTCGACCAGGGTGAGGGCTTCGACCCCGAAGAAGTCGCCGACCCGCTGGCCCCCGAGAACATCCTGAAATCGAGCGGCCGGGGCATTTTCTTCATGCGCAGCTTCATGGACGACGTCGTGCTGCGCCGCGCCGCGGAAGGCGGGATGGAAGTGCGCATGGTGAAGAAGCTGGCCACGGGTGCCTGAGCCGCTCCCGCCGGTCTATCTCGCCACCGCCGTCGAGTCGGTCATCCGCGCCGGCGAGATCCAGATGGCGCACTTCGGCCGGGCGATGCGCATCGACAAGAAAGGAGCGATCGATCTCGTGACCGAGATCGATCTCGAGGTCGAGCGCGAGTTCCGCGCGGTGATTGCCGGGCGGTTCCCCGATCACGTCGTGCTCGGCGAGGAATTCTCGGCGGTTCGCGACCGCGACGCGACCCCGGAGTACTGCTGGGTGTTCGACCCGGTCGACGGCACGACGAACTTCGCGCACGGGCTCCCGATCTTCTGTTCGTCGCTCGCGCTCGAGATCAAGAGCGTGCCGGCCGTGGCGGCGATTTACGATCCGACCCGCAAGGAACTGTTCACGGCCGAGCGCGGCCATGGCGCCTGGCTCAACGGCACGCCGCTGCGGGTCTCGTCCGCATCCACCCTGATCGATTCACTGCTCTGCACCGGCTTTCCGTACAACGTGCAGCGCGACGCCGAGGGGCTCGTGGGTCTGTTCGGGAAGTTCCTGACCGTCTCCCGCGCCGTGCGCCGCCTCGGTTCCGCCGCGATCGATCTCGCGTACGTCGCCGCGGGGCGCCTCGACGGATTCTGGGAGCACGCGCTGCACCCATGGGACGTCGCCGCCGGAGCGTTGATCGTGCAGGAAGCCGGCGGGCGCGTCACCGATCTGGCGGGCGGTCCCTACAGCTCGCGCAGCGGCAACGTCGTGGCCACCAACGGCCTCATCCACGACGCCATGGTCGAGGTCATTCAGGGCTACACGCACAAGTGAACGGGTCTGGAGGAAGGGACGGAGCCGTCAACTTCCCCGCCTTCGCGCGCAGAATTCGCGCGCGCTTCGGCGAGGCCTCGCCAAAGCTTGTCGCTCGTCTTGGGGGCGACAAGCGGCGGCGGGCAACTCCCAGAAAGCCAACTCCCGAAGGAACCACCTACTCCCTTGGGAGTTGGGAGTTGGGAGTTGGCTGTTGGCGTTTGTAGCCCGCGGTGGACGAATTGACCCCCGGGTAAGACAAGGCGTGCGGATCGGCCGCCAGACTCAGCGGGTTTTCGGGCCGGAGCGTGGCACTGTTCATGCTCCCTCCCGGGTGACTGGGCAGGCCCCGCACCTGGGCGGCGCCTCCCGAAACGGAGCTTCTCATGATGAAACGAATAGGGCTTCATGCTGTGCGGTATGGACTCGGACTGATGGCCGCCGCCGCGATTCTCGCGCCAACGGTTGCGCAGGCGCAGATCACGCGGGTCACCGGGCCGGACTCCCGGCAGTCGATCGGCGTCACGCTCGGAGGGTTCTTCGTCACGCCGGAGGACTCGCGCGTGACGGGGGACGTGCTCGTCGCGGACCTCTCTGACGTGCAGCCGCTCTTGTTCGAGATCGACGATTTCAACGGCTTCTCCATCAGTGGTGAGTGGCTCGTCGGTGTCGGGAAGTACCTGGAGGTGGGCGCCGGCGTCGGGTATTACCAGGAGACCGTGCCGAGCATCTATCGCAACGTGACGAACGTCAACGACGTGGAGATCGAGCAGGATCTCAAGCTCCGCACCGTCCCGGTTACCGGAACCCTGCGCTTTCTCCCGCTCGGCCGGCGCAACGGCGTCGAGCCGTACGTCGGCGGGGGGATCAGCGCCATCAACTGGCGGTACAGCGAGAGCGGTGAGTTCGTCGACACCAGCGACGACTCGATTTTCCGCAACACCTACGTCGCCAAGGGGTGGGCCGCCGGCCCGGTGTTCCTCGCCGGGCTGCGGTTTCCCGTCGGCGATGCGTTTACAATCGGCGGCGAAGCTCGATGGCAGTGGGCAGAGGGCGATACCGATCGCGAGGAGAGCGGTCTGCTTGGCGACAAGATCGATCTCGGCGGCTGGAACGCGGCGGTGACGTTCCACTTCCGGTTCTGAGCCAACCGAGACAGCGGAGCTGACGGAGTTAACGGACTTCGTAGGAACGCACGTTAACGCGGAGCAACGGAGCAACGGAGTAACGGAGACAAAAACAAAATTTGTCTGTTTCTCCGTTTCTCCGTTTCTCCGTTCCTCCGTGTTTGACGTCGGTCGATTGAGCGATCTCCGCTGCCTCCGTCCACTCCGTTATCTCAGCGTGCCCGGTACAGCGCGGCCCCGCCACCTTCCGCGACCCGCTCGAAGCCATCGAGGAAGCGCGGATGCCTCCGCGCCTGGACGAACAGCGAGTCTCCTCCCTCCGCGCGCTCCTCGATCACAATCCAGCCGGCGACGCCTGCAGGTTTGAGCAGGGCGAAGTTCCAGAGGTCGCCGTTCCCCTCGTGCAGAAAATCCTTGATGCGGAATCCCGCGGCCGAGAGATCGTGCATGTAGTGGCCGAGCGAGCCCATGCTCATCATGATGGTCCGCGTGTCGCGGTGCGTGACGAGGTAGGCGGTGACGGCGCGGCGTCCCGCCATGTTGGCCGCATCGCGCTGCGATTCGGCGATGAGCGGCGCGGCGCGATCCAGCGGCGGCGCCTGGAGCAGCGCGGCCGCGACGATGATCGCGGCGGCAAAAGGCCTGGCGCGCGACCACAGGAGGCCGATCCCCGCTCCCGTCAGCGCGGCGCACGCGGCGACCAGCGGCGCGTCGTAGCGAATTCGAAACGGGTGGCCCTGCATGTACGCGTAGCAGGGGAGCGCCGCGGCGCCAACCAGCGCGAGTACCAGCACTAGCGGGGCACGCGATCTGGACCGCACGAACGCGTAGATGACGAGCGCGGCCCCCGCGTACGCCGGCCAGACCAGCGCCGAGCCGGAGAGGCGGTAGAGACCCTCGCGTACCTGTGCCCACGCCACCAGCGGATGGCCCAGCGCCTCGGTGTTCTCGGGTACGAAGAAGCCGCCGCTGACGAACCAGGCGCCGACGGTCCAGCGGCTGTTGATCAGGAACAGCACGACGGCCGCCGCCGGCCACGCGGCGAGCCTGGCGGCGGCGCCGAGCGCATCCCGCACCGTCCCGCCGCGGCGCATGACAACCGCTCCGGCGATCGCGATCGTCGCCGCCGCAATCGGCCAGGCTTCGTAGCGTGTGAGGCACGCGCCTGCCAGCGCGACGCCCGCGCTCACCGGCCAGCGCCGCGCACCCGAGTCGATCCATGCGGCCGTGAGCGCGACCGCCGCGGCCGTCGTCGCGAAGAGCAGCGGTTCGGTCATCGGCGTGCTCTGCAGGTAGAGCACGTTTGGATTGCCGACGAGCAGCACGGCGGCCGCGAGGGCGCCGCTCATCGATCCCGTGGTGCGCAGGATCAACGACGACAGCGCCCACACCGTCACCGCGGTGCTGATCACGGAGATGGCGACCGCCGACGCGCCGGTCCGATACAGCGCGTCAACTTGCACCGGCAACATGTTCAACAGGTGAGGCAGCGGAAGCCACACCGCGCCGACCTGCTGCCATCCGGGAGTGAGGCTGTCGATGATGCGGCGCGCCACGACGAGGTGCGCACGCGCGTCGTAGTGGCTCAGCGTGAGGCCGGCCGACGCGTAATACAGAGCTGCCGCGGTTCCCACCGCCAGCGCCGCCGAGGCGATCAAAATCGCGGTGCGTTCGTGCGGTGGCAGCGGGCCCACGCCGCGTGCGGCGCCGCGCTCGATCGATGGGACGCTCGTGGTGACCAGGCAGGACCTAGTTTACACTCAGCAGAATGGAGCGCGTCGTCAACTGGGTGAAGGGCTTCGCGCTTACGCTGGGCGGCCCCGGTCTCTTCATCATCGCTTTCCTCGATTCGTCGCTGTTGTCGTTTCCGGAAGTGGTCGACCTGCTGCTGATGGGACTCGTCATCCAGCACAAGGAGCGGGTCCTGTTCTACGCGCTGCTGTCGACGCTCGGATCGATTGCAGGGTGCTTCGTGCTGTATGGGCTCGCGTGGAAAGGCGGCGAAGCCTTCCTCCGGAGGAGGTTTGCCGGTCACCACATCGATCGGGCGCTTCGCCTCTTTCAGAAGTACGGGCTCCTCGCCGTCGCGATCCCCTCGATCCTGCCGCCGCCGGTCCCATTCAAGATTTTCGTGTTCGCCGCCGGGGTCGCGCGTGTGCCGCCGCTCCGGTTCTTCGCCGCCGTCGCACTCGGACGAGGGGTCCGCTACTTCGGGGAGGCCTTCCTGGCCCTCTGGTACGGCGAGGCGGCGATCGCCTTCCTGAGGTCGAATGCGCGAACCGTCGCCTACACGCTCGCCGCCGTCGTGCTCGCCGTCGGCGTGACCTGGATCTGGCTCAAGAAGCGGTCGCGCGGCACGAGCGTTGACGTATAGCTCCAAGACCCTTATAATCAATCGTTTATCCTGATCAGATGATTCCTGACATCTCCGTGGTCGTCCCGATGCGGAACGAGTCGCCCAACGTCGCCGAGCTCTACCGTGAGCTCACCGGCGTGCTCACGGCGTTTGGGCGCCCCTACGAGATCCTGGCGATAGACGACGGGAGCACCGACGACACGTTTGCACAGTTGGCTATACTGCAGAGTCAGGATTCGCGGCTGCGCGTGATTCAGTTCCGCCGGAATTTCGGCCAGACCGCGGCGTTTGCCGCCGGGTTCGCGCTGGCCCGCGGACGTTTCATCGTGACGTCCGATGGGGATCTGCAGAACGACCCGCGCGACATCCCCGCGATGATCGAGATTGCCGAGCGCGGCCCGGACATCGTCGCCGGGTGGCGCAAGAACCGGAAGGATCCGTTCTTCAGCCGGCGGCTGCCGTCGATGATCGCCAACGCCATCATCTCGTTCTCGACCGGCGTGAAGCTGCACGACTACGGCTGCTCGCTGAAGGTGTTCCGCGCCGAAGTCGTCAAGCCGATGAAGCTCTACGGCGAGATGCACCGCTTCCTGCCGGCCATCGCGAGCGAGATCGGCGTGACGATCGAGGAACGGGTCGTCAACCATCGCGCCAGGCGGCATGGCACGTCGAACTACGGCATCTCGCGCACGATCCGCGTCGTGCTGGATCTGCTGACCGTCAAGTTCCTGATCAGCTACTCGACGCGGCCGCTGCACATCTTCGGACTCCTCGGGTTCATCATGGGCCTGCTCGGCACGGTCGTGTGCGGCTGGCTGGCGTGGCAGCGCCTCTTCGGTTATGAGTCGATCGGCAACCGGCCGCTTCTGCTGTTCGGGATACTTCTCGTCTTCACCGGCGTGCAGCTCGTGACGCTCGGCCTGCTGGCGGAAATGCAGGCGCGGACGTATCACGAGTCGCAGAACAAGCCGATCTACGTCATCCGCGAGGTCCGCGAAACGCTGTCCCCGGCGGATGTCGAGGTCGAGAGGTCGTAGCATGGGACGCCGATTCCTTGCCGCCCTCTTCGCCTGCGCGTTGTCCGGTGTGCTGATCGCCGCGTGCGGAGCCCCGCCGATAGGACCGGGGCAGATCACGCCGCCACCCCCGCCTCCGCCTCCGCCGGTGAACGCCCAACCTGTCATCGAATCGATCCGGGTGAAGGGCCGTCGCCAGAATCAGCCGGCGAACTTCGCGGATCTGGCGGAATCAATCGATGTCGTGGCGACCGTTCGCGACGACGAGACGCCGCCGGAGGAACTCGAGTTTCAGTGGACAGCGACTGTGGGCACATTTGACGGTACGGGCGCCAAGGTGACATGGGTCGCTCCTGCCGGCGCGGAGACGCCACTCGAGGTGACACTAACGCTGAAGGTGATCGAGAAGTACGGGCACCCGGGACAAGCGAAGACGTTTCAGCAGGATGTTTCGTCGTCAGCCGCACTCTCCCTGCACGATTCGGCGACCGAGATCAGCGACATGGCGGAGCAGTTCCTCCTCGATTTCTCCGACTCCAACATAGGCGACGTCAGCTACATCATGCGGAACTTCCAGCCGGGCTGTTATGGCACGACCGAAGAGACCATCGATGTGGCCGACAATCGACGCCGCTTTCGCATCCTCGACTCGCGTGTCGGGAGGCCCGCGACGACGATCAGGTTCGGCGGGATTTGTCCCTATCTAGGCCGTCCAGGCGATGCCTGCTCGGCCGTGCCGGTGTATTGGAACTCCAGGGACCTGTTCAACGGCGGGGTTGGGGCGGTCACGGGCACCGACTGGGTTGTCTCCTACTACTTCCCCGATCAGAAGCGGTGGCGGTTGTGTGACAGCTCGTTTGACGGGCACCGCGCCGCGAACATGCGCAAGTTCATTCGGTGACCGAAGTGCCCTGATAATCACCGCGATGGCTCCGCGTCCGGTGCTCAGGCCGCTCGCGCTCGTCGCCCTCCTGGTCGGGCTCGCCGCGCTCGTCACCTACCCGCAGGTGCGGCAGATCGGCACCGGCGTCAACGACTTCGGCGATCCGCTGCTCAATGCCTGGGCGCTCGCGTGGACGGCCCACATCCTGCCCACCAGCCCGGCATCGCTGTTCGACGCCAACATCTTCTATCCGGAACGCGGCACGCTGGCGCTGTCCGAGACGCTCGTCTTTCCTGCACTCCTTGTCGCGCCGTTGCGGTGGCTGGGCCTCAATCCGATAGCCTTGCACAACGTCACCCTGCTGGCCGGGTACGCGCTCAGCGGTCTGACGATGTTCGCGCTCGTCCGTCAGGTGACGGGACAGCCATGGGCCGCCGTCGTCTCGGCCGTGATCTTCACGACCTCGCCGCTGCGCACCGATCACTTTCCGACCGTTCAGCTCCAGCAGACCTACCTGATGCCGCTGGCCCTGCTGCAGATACACAAGATCGCGGGCGGTGCGCGCGGCTGGAAGCCGGCTGTCCTGCTCGGCCTCACGGTCGCGGCCCAGTTCGCGTCCTGCGTCTACTACACCGTCTATTTCGTCACCGTGCTGCCGGTGCTGACGCTGCTCCTCCTGTTGCTTTCGCGACAGGCCGGCCGCCGTTCGCTCGCGCAGCTCGCGATTGCCGCGCTGCTTGCGGCCGCCGTGATCGCGGTTTTCCTGCCGGCGTATCTCCGGAATCGCGACGTGGTGGGTGAGCGTGCGTCCCGCGAGCTCGTTGCGGGCTCGGCGGAGCTCCGCGACTACCGCCGCGCGCACCCGCAGAACCTGGTCCACGGGCGCCGGGACTCGATTGGTCCGGCGGAGCGCCGGCTGTTTCCGGGCTTCACCACGCTGGGGCTTGCGGCTGCCGGCCTCGCGGCGCCCGGGGCGCTCGCCGGACCCTACGTCGTGGCTCTTGCGGCCGCCGTCGATTCCTCGCTCGGCGTGAACGGTCATCTGTATCCGTGGTTCTACGCCTATCTTCTGCCGTACCGGGGCCTTCGCGTGCCCGCGAGGTTCGGCATGCTCGCGGCGATGTTCCTGTCGGTCCTCGCGGGGTTTGGTGTGGCGTCGGTGATGACGCGAGTCAGGTCGGCGCACTTGCGGTACACCTTCGTCGCGATCGCGACAGGCATGGTGATCGCGGAATCCCTGAACCGACCGTTCGTGCTGCGGACGCTGCCGCCGAGCATCCCGGCGGTCTACGAGTGGCTGCGTGCGGCGCCCCCGGGGGTTGTCGTCGAGTACCCGGTTGGCGGGCTGGAGGGACGCATCGGACCCCAGGATCCGACGTACATGTATTACTCGACCGCTCACTGGAAGCCGCTGCTGAATGGCTACAGCGGGTTTGCGCCGCCCTCGGTACTCCGAACTGCTGGATCGGATGCGCGACTTCCCGAGCACTGCGTCGATCGACTACCTGCGTGCCCGCGAGGCGAAGTACCTCCTCGTTCATAGCGCGTACTACATCAACGGAGGGTTCGAGCAGGATGCCGAGGCGCTGGGGCGGCTGACGGGCCTGCGCCGCGTGGCGCAGTTTCGCACCGCGGCGTTTGGAGACACCGACGTCTACGAGATCACGAGATAGGCGCGTCAGCGCGCGGTGGGGTTGGGCGCCAGCTCGTAGGTCGCTTCGATCGCCAGCAGGAAGACTTCGGCGACGCGCTGAAATCCCTCTTCGGTGAGGTGAAGGCCGTCCTGCCCGACGAGGGCGGCGGGCACCTCCGTGAAGAGATCCACGATCTGGACGCCCCTCCTCGCCGCCACCGCTTTCAATCGATCGTTGAACTGCGGGAGATACGGCGCGGCGCCCCCACGCGAAAGACCGCGGATCGCCGGCGTCTGCGTGGCGAGCATGACCCTGGCGCCGCGCGCGGTCCCGTCGCGCACGAGATCTTCCACCGCCGCGGCCGCGGCGGCGATTCCTTCATCGAGCGCGGCCCCGGTTGTCCTGTCGAGCGCCAGCAGGTCGTTGGCGCCGTGCCAGAGCAGCAGCAGTTCCGGCTTCGCCTCCGCCAGTGCGCCTTTGAGGCGATCGCTGTCCCAGTCCGCCCTCCTCCCGGCAAATCCGGCGTTGAGCACGGTCACCGACTGTTCCGTGTATCGCTGAGACAAGAGCGTCTGCAGCTTGAACGGATACGAGCGGGGGAGGCCCGCGGTGAGCGCGCCGAACGCACGGGCGGGTGAGACGGTACCCTCCGTCATGCTGTCCCCGAAGGCCAGGAGTCGCGTGACCCCGAGCACGGGCACAGGGGGTGGAGGAGGCGGTGGCGGGTCCGGAGGCGGCGGAGGCGGGATCGGCCCCGGCTGTATAGGCGGCGCTGATCCACAGCCCGACAGGATCGTCGCCGCCGTCAGGCTCAGGAGGAATTCACGTCTGCGCATCCAGGAATATCAAGAATAACACAGGAAAACCGCCGGGCCGGCCTTCGGGCGGGGGAGGACTGCTTCCGACATGGGGCATAATCCGTTGGTGCCCTTGACTGACGTCCGGGGCGGCCAGCGCCCGGGCGCGCCGCTCCGACTCGTCCTTTTTTCCGGCGGCCGGGGGGCCGGCGTCCTCACGCGCCAGCTCGTCGCGCATCCTTCGATTTCCCTGACGATTGCCATCAACGGGTACAACGACGGGGCGTCGACGGGCGAAGTGCGCCGGTTCCTGCGCGACAGCCTCGGTCCGTCCGACTTCCGCAAGAACGCCGCGAGGCTCGCCACCGAGCTCCGGTCGTGCAGCCCCGCGCTCGTCGACTTGCTCGATCGGCGTCTGCCGGCGGGCTCGTCGGAAGAGGACGCGCGGAGGGTGTTCGGGGCAATCGCCGGCGATCGGGCCGTCGAGGGCGGCGATGATGCCCGGCTCGATCCGAGCGTCCGCACGCGCATCTCCGCGGCGCTCGCGCGGTTTGCCGGCCTCCTGACGGAGACCGGCGGGCCGTTCAACTTCTCCGACTGCAGCCTCGGGAACCTCGTTTTCGCCGGGATCTACCTGCAGAACGGGCGCGATTTCAACCGGACCGTGGACGAATACGCCGCGCTGTGCGGCTTGCCGCAGGGGCTGATCGAGAACGTCACGGACGGCACCAACGCCTGGCTGGTCGGGCTCGATGCCGACGGACGCCTGCTCGCGAGCGAAGAGGAAATCGTCGACGCCACTCGTCCGAACCGCATCCGCGACATCTTCCTGGTTGACGGGCCGATGGGCACCGTCGATCGCCTGGCGATCGATGGCGCGCCGGCGCGGGCCCGTGACGTGCTCCACGCGCGTGCCGCGGCTGTCGCGATCAACCCGAGGCTCGCCGCGAAGATCGCGTCGGCCGATCTGATCATCTACGCCCCCGGGACGCAGCATTCGAGCCTGTTCCCGTCGTACCTGACCCCGGGGCTGAGCGCCGCGATTGCCGGGAACCTGGCCGCGATCAAGCTGCTCATCACGAACATCCAGGCGGACGCGGAGATTACCGGCAGCAACGCCGTCGACATCATCGATCGCGCGGTCTTCTACCTCAAAGAGAAAGGCCGCCTCGCGGCGCCGACGCCGTGCCTGATCACGCATTACCTGCTCAACGACCCGGGGCGCGAGGATACGGCGACACCGTACGTGCCGCTGGGGCCGCTGGAGTCAATCGAGGATCCGCGGCTCGTGCGGATCGGCAACTACGAAGAAGGCGTCACCGGCCGCCACGACGCGGCGCGCGTGCTGGCGCCGTTCATCGAATCGATTCTGAGCCGCGCGCAGCGGAAACGGGTCGCCGTGCTCCTGCACGACGGGGGATCGATCAACAAGGTCGCGCAGACGCTGCTCGAGATGATCCGCGGCGGGATCGAGCAGCTGCCTCTCGACGTGACCGTGTTCTACGGCGGCACCGAGCCGCTCGACGCCCGGTTCATCGGCAGCCTGCCGTTCGCGGTGACGCAGCTGCCCGGCGGCGATCGCACGTTCGCGCCAAGCGCCCGGGCGGGCGGCTTCGACTACGTCATCCTGTTCGAGTCCTCCGGGATGTATCGAGGGGAGGACATCGTCGGCCTGGCGTCGCACCTTGCCGCCGGACGGCTCGATGCGGTCTGGGGCAGCCGGCGCCTGTCGATCCGCGACATCGAGGAGTCGTACCGCCTGCGCTATCGTCCGAACGCGGTTCTCGGGGCGATCAGCTACGCGGGCAGCCACGTGCTCAGCCTGGCGTACCTGGTTTTCTATGGCCGCTACATTTCCGACACGCTGTCGGCGGTGCGCGCCGTCCGCGCCGCCGACGCCTTCGACCCGGCGATCGATCTGGGCCACAAGCGGGCCAATCATCTTCTTCTCTCGGGGCTGCTGCGAAGGAAGGCGGAGCTCCTCGAGATTCCGGTGAAGTTCTTTCCGATCTCGCCCGAGCGGATCAAGCGCACCAGCCCGCTCGAGGGGCTGCAGGCGCTCGGCGCGATTGTCTGGCGGCGCTTCGCGGCGCCGCGGCCGCCGGCGGCGTCCGCGGAACGTGGCGTTCGGCCGGAAGGGCAGCCGTCCGGCCCGCTGCCCCCCGCGCGGTAATGTCGACACGATTGCTTGTCGTTCCCGCCGCCGGCCTCGGATCGCGCCTGGGCGCCAGCGTCCCGAAGGTCCTCGTGCCGGTCGCGGGCGTACCGATGCTCGATCGATTGCTCGATCTGTACCGGTCAGCCGTCGATCGCGTGGTCGTGGTGGCCGGTCCCTCGTTCGACTCGGACGTGAAACGTCATGTCGCCGCCCGTCCGGACTACGATCGCATCGACTGCGTCGTCCAGGCGTCGCCGACCGGGATGCTGGACGCGATCCTGCTCGCGATGCCGATTGTCGAACGCCATGGGCCGACGAGCGTGTGGGTGACGTGGTGCGACCAGGTCGCCGTGCATCCACGGACGATCGAGCGGCTCGGTGCGCTGACGGGCGGCAACCGGCCCGACCCCCTCGTGATGCCGACCGTGACGCGCCGCCATCCTTATATTCATTTCGAGCGCGACGCGGAGGGCCGGATTACCCGCGTGCTGCATCGCCGCGAAGGAGACGCCATGCCGGTGGACGGCGAGAGCGACATGGGACTCTTCGCGATGTCCGCGTCCGCCTATCGCGAGCGTCTTCCGATTTACGCCCGCGAGCTCGAGGTCGGCGCCGCGACCGGCGAGCGCAACTTCCTGCCGTTCATCCCGTGGCTCGCGCGCACGGAGCGCGTCACGACGTTCCCCAGCGAGGATCCGATGGAGGCCGTCGGGATCAACACGCCGGAAGAGCTCGCGCTGGTCGAAGAGTATTTTCGCCACGGTTGAATACGGGCCCCCGAATGAACACGGTCGAACACGGTCGAACACGGATGAACACGGAATAGTGCCGACGCTGTCCATCGTCGTACCGGCGTACAACGAAGAGCGCTTCATCGGGACGCTCCTGCAGCAGATCCTCGCGGTCGATCTCGCGCCGCTCGGCGTCGACAAGCAGATCATCGTCGTGGACGACTGCTCGAAGGATCGGACGGCCGACATCGCGGCGGGCGTGGCCGGCGTCACGCTGAAGCGCATGCCCGTCAACGCCGGGAAAGGGAAAGCGGTGCGCGAGGGGATTGCGCTGGCCACCGGCGAGTACCTGATCATCCAGGATGCCGACCTGGAGTACGACCCGAACGACTACGTGCCGATGCTGCAGGCGCTGCTGGCGGGCCGCGGCGACGTCGTCTACGGCAGCCGTTACATGGGGCACGGACGCCACGCCAACCAGTCGCTGGCCGCCTATCTCGGCGGCCGGAGCCTGAGCCTGGCCGCGCTCGTCTTCGCGGGCGCCTACCTGACGGACACGGTGACGGCGTTGAAGCTCTTCCGGACGGCCGACATCAAGTCGATCGATCTGGAAACCAGCGGCTTCGAGCTCGATCACGAGATCACTGCGCGCCTGCTCGCGCGCGGCCGGCGCATCGTCGAGGTCCCGATTCACTACGCGCCGCGGAGCCGCGAAGAAGGAAAAAAGATCGGCGCGCGGGACTGGTTCATCGGCGTGCGGACGTTTTTCCGGTATCGGAACGGATGAAGGCGAGATGACCGATACGTTCTACCGCACGTTCTCGGAGAAGAAGCTGACCGGTCTCGGCTCGGCGCGGCGGACGCGCATCGAGCGCGCGCGGCTGGCCATCCTCGCGCAGCATGCCTCGCCGCCGGGACCGATGCTGGAGATCGGGCCGGGACAGGGCACGCTCGCCGCGCTCGCGATTCAGGCCGGGTGGCAGGTACTCGGCGATCGAGCCGAGCCCGCTGCTCGCGGAACGCCTGCGCGCGGAGGGGCTCGAGGTCGTGCAGGCATGGACGCCGCCCATACCGGCGGCCGACGGCAGCTGCCAGGTCCTCTACGCGGACCAGGTCCTCGAGCACATGTCCGGCATCGACGCGGCGCGCGCGTTCGTGGCCGAAGCCCTTCGCGTGCTGCACCCGGGCGGCGTCGTCTTCATCGTCGTCCCCGACTACCTGAAGGAGCGCGGGTTCTTCTGGGACATCGACTACACCCACAACTTTCCGACGACCGAGCGCCGGGTGCGGCAGCTCTTGTATGACGGCGGATTCGAGATCGAGCGCATCGTGCGCAGCATCGGCACCTCGACCGGCCCGGCGCGCGACCTGCTGGCCGGCGCTGCGCTGCTCGTCAACATCCCCGGGCTCGACGCGCTGTCGCGCTACACCCGGACGGAAGAGCTGCTCTTCAAGATCCGCAAGAACCTGTTCGAGACGCTGACGTTCGTCGCGAGAAAGCCGCGCAGTGAGAAGTGATTGGAAAATCGGTTGGCCTCCGGCGTTAGCCGGACTATGAACCCAGCTCTGCCGTGCTTTGCCAAACGGCCGTAAACAGCGTAGAATCAGTAGATCCATGGCGCAGACCTACGCGGCGAAGTATCTCCTCAAGGCGGCGGCAAGCGCGCCGCGCGACCTCATCAATGCCTACGTGGCGCAGGCACCGGCCGATTCTCCCGACGGTCGTGATCTTCCACTGCACCTTCGTCTGCGACGCCCGCTGCGAGATGTGCAGCAACTGGGAGCGGGGCGACCGCAAGTCCGACATGTCGCTCAAGGAGATCGAGAAGACCTTCCAATCGAGCCTCTGGAAGAACGTCGAGATTGCCAACCTCTCCGGCGGCGAACCGACGACGCGGAACGACATGGTCGAGATCTCGCGCGTGATGCTCGACAACATGCCGAGGCTGCGCAAGTTCGGCATCAACACCACCGGGCTGACGCCGCACCGCGCCATCCCGATGGTGACGAAGGTCGCCGAGCTCTGCCAGGAGCGCGGCATCATCTTCAGCACGCGCGTCTCGATCGACGGCGTCGGCGAGATGCACAACAAGGTGCGGAAGGTGAAGAGCGGCTTCGACAAGGCGCTCAAGACCATCCGCGCCATGCAGGAGCTGCAGAAGCGCGTCCCGTTCAACTTCGGGATCTCGACGACGATCTTCTCGATGAACCTGAACGACGCCGACAACATCCTCGCGTGGGCGCGCAAGGAGAAGCTCGACATCGTGTTCAACATGGTCCGCTTCACCGAGCCGATGCTCGGGAACGCGAACCTCGCCGACGCCTGCAAGCCGGTCGGGCCGGAAGAGGAGCGGATGCGGCAGTTCTTCCTCGAGCGCGTCCGCATGGATCCGCTGCTCGACGGCCAGAACTACATCTACATGCACTACGCCGACATGATCGCCAACGGCTACCACCGCCTGGCGCCCTGCCCGTTCCAGACGCAGGGGATCATGCTCAACCCGAACGGCGATCTGTTCTTCTGCGAGAACAGCGACGTCGTCGGCAACGTGCGCGACGAGGACGCCGCCGCGATCTACTTCCGGGCGTCGAGCCAGGCGCACCGGGACACGATCAAGGACGAGAAGTGCCCGACCTGCCTCAGCCCCTGCCAGATGAACGTGTCGGCCGTGAAGCAGGTCGTGCCGTACGTGAAGTTCCTGTTCCGCGCGTCGCGCGAGAAACGGCGCGATCACTCGCTCCATCCCGTGGGTCAGGAAGGCTGACGGCGTCCGCGATCCGCGATCTGTTCCGGTCCCCTCTCTTTCGCTGGCTCGTCACAGCCACCGTTCTCGTCTATCTCGCCACACTCATCGACATGGGCGACGCCGCGGCCGCGATGCTGCGGGTGCCGGCCGGCGTGCTGCTCGCGGTTATGACCCTCGTGGCCATCGATCGGCTGGTGATGGTGGCCCGATGGGTGTTGATCCTGAAATCCAGCGGCGTGGACATCCCGGTCAAGGAGGCCACGCGGATCTACCTCGTCAGCTCGTTCCTGGGCAACTTCCTGCTCGCCGGGGTCGGCGCCGAGGCCATGCGCGCCTGGAGCCTCGGACGCCGCACCAATGAAAACAGCGAAGCGGTCGCGTCCGTGGCGGTCGATCGGCTGCTCGGGCTGTTGTCGATCGTCATGCTCGGTGCGGTCGGCGCCATTGCCTGGACCGGCGGTCCCGATCGCGCAATCGAGCGGACGGTGATCGCGGTCGCGGTGCTGGTCTGCATCGGCTCGGTCGCGATGCTCTGGGCGGATGTCGTGCTTCGCGCGATCGTGCCCCCGCAATGGCTGGCCGGACGGGCCGGCGGCGCGCTGCTGCGGCTCGTCGACGCCGTGGGCCGGTACCGCGGACGACGGGGGATGATGGGCCTGGTGCTGGGCTTGTCGCTCGCCGTGCAGTGTCTCCGCATCGCCCAGGCGTGGCTGCTCGGCGTCGGGCTCGGGATCGCGGTGCCGTTCCGGTATTACCTTCTGTTCATGCCCATCGGGCTGCTGGCCCTGCTGCTGCCGGTTTCGGTCGGCGGCTTGGGGGTTCCACAGGGCGTGATCGTCTGGCTGCTGCATCCGCGCGGCGTGCCCGACGCGCAGTCGTTCGGGCTCGCGACGCTCATTGTCCTGACAGGTTTCGCGGGGAACCTTCCGGGGATGCTGTTGTACCTGGGGTCCAGGGGGCCGCAGGCGGGTGGGGGCGTGGCTCGGTGACAGCGAGTGCGGACCTGGCGGTTCTCAGACCGCGCCGGCCCCACGCGTCCGCCCGCGCCAGAGATACGCCGCCATTGCCATGGCGCCGAACAGCAGGACCTCGAACCCCACGACCCTCAGGTTGTGGCTCCAGAAGTACTCCCACTGGAATCGCCGTGACACGGGTTCGAGAAGCGAAACCGGCGACATGTAGTACTCGCGGCTGAACGGCCAGAGGGCCATGATGCCCAGCGGCGGATTGGTATCGCGGCCGATCCAGTCGAGCAGCAGGTGCGATCCGTAGGTGGCCGCGCAGGCTGCCACGAGCGGCAGCGGACTGCGAATCAGCAGCGCCGCCAGCGCGGTCACGATCATCACAGCTCCGACGCTGTGCGTGTACATGCTGTGGCTGCGGAAGAGAAAATCGATGTCCGGAAGACAGGCCAGCCCGGCGAAGAGGGCAGCCCGAGCCGGGATCGTCTCCAGCGCCGATCTCCGTTCGCCGGCCGGAGCGCCGGCGATCAGCGTGCCGATGGCGTAACCGGCAAGCGCGTGTCCAACGGGGCTGGGCATGAATGCAGGCTGAAAGTATCAAAGGCACTTCGAGGTGACAAGGGCGCCCTTGCGGATCGACACTGCCTCACTGACAATCAAAGACTGATGCGACAGCTTCACTCCCGAACGTCTACCGTGCTGCCGGTCGCGGCGGCGCTCCTGCTGGTCATCCTGCTCGGCGGCTGCGGCGATCGAACACGCCAATCGACTTCACAGGCCGCGGCGCAGAGCTCGCCATCCGTTTCACGCGGCGCAGCCGGTCAACCGGCGTTGAAGGTGACCGGTACCCGATTCGTCCGTGCCGATGGATCGCCGTTCGAGTGGAGAGGCATTACGGCGTTCCGGCTGCTGGAGATGGAAGCCGCCGGCCGAATACAGGACGTTGACGCCTACCTGGCGTGGGCGTCATCGCGCGGCTTGACGGTCGTGCGGGTCCTGGCCATGGCGAAGCATCTGTTCGAGCTGCCGCCGGATCGCGGCGTGGCGCATCTCGACGCCTTCCTGACACGCGCCGCCTCGCACGGTCTCTACGTCGAGGTCGTGGCGCTGGCCGACACCGGCTCGTATCCGATCGATCCGGCAGCGCACGTCGACCGCGTCGGGCGCATCTGCGCGCAGCATCCCAATGCGCTGCTCGAGATCGCGAACGAGCCGTACCATCAAACACAGTTGCCCGCGGTGCGCGACTACGCCTTCCTCCGATCGCTGCTCGGCCGGGTGCCTGACCCTGTCGTCACCGCCCTGGGCGCGCCTGAGTTTCCTGAGCTTCTCGCCGACGGGGACTACGCGACGATCCACGCTTCGAGATCGAGCGGGGCTCGAGGGTGGGGCCACGTGCGCGACCTGTCGACGGGACGCGAGCTGCTTGCGCGGGCGGGGAAGCCGGTGATCAGCGACGAGCCGATCGGCGCCGGGCCGCGCTACCAGCCGGGCCGCCGCGACGACAGTCCCGAACGGTTTCGTGCCGCGGCGCTGATGTCGCGGATGATCGGCCTGGGCGCGACGTTCCACTACGAAGGCGGGCTGCAGGCCGCGCTGCCCCAGGGTCGAGAGCTGGAGTGCTTCGACGCCTGGCAGGAGGCGTGGCAGTTGCTGCCGGCCTCGCTTTCCGATCTTCAGCTCTTCCGGCCGGGGGAAACGGGCTCGCCGGTGCACGCGGTGACGGGCGCGCCGTTCGCCGGCGCGTACGTGGCCGTCCAGGACACCCGGGCATGGTTGCTGGTATTTGGAACCGAAGGACGAGTGACGACGGAATGGACGAGCGGCTGGACGCCCGGCCGCTCGGTGACCTGGGACCAGTCGATGTGGTCGCCGGCGGTGCGATAGCGGAAACAGCAAGACGCTCGAGGGAGAAAAAAAGGGAGGACCGCCGGGCGATCCTCCCCCTCCAAAACGATGTCAGGCGATCTCTATTTGTCGCCGGGCAGATTCGGACGCGAATTTGGAGACACCCAGATGTTCCAGATGATCGTGCCCGGATTCGTGTCGCTGCCGGCGCGGCCGCCGACCGACCCGAGTCGCACGAGGTGCGGATTCGGCGCATATGGCGCATCGTACTCGGAGGTCAGGTCTTCTATCAGCTGTCCATTCTTGCCGCCTCGATAGACTCGTAAGCGCGCCGTCCCATGGCGCCATTCAAAATTCCAGAAATAGGTCTCCCCCCGGTTCCAGTTCTGGAATCCACCTCTTGGCTCGGGGCAGTCGTCGTGGAGATCGAATTTCTGAGAACACATGGTGAACCGGATGCGGCTACCCTGGTCCGCCCACGTCGTCCGCTTGTCCAGCGTGACGCGATACGGGTTGTCAGTGATGTTGAGGCTGTTCCCTTGCAGCATGCTGAGGACCTTCGTCTTCCACTCCTCGCTGCCGTTGCCGATGTTGGTCATCAGCGCGGACATCTCGCAGTCGACACACGTCTGCGGCAGCCGGTACTCGACGTAGCTGTCCTTGTCCTCGAGGCGGACGCCCACGCCAGGCAGCCACGTGACGCCGCGGCTCGCCGTCATGACCGTGCTGGCGCCGCGGCTCAGCGGGTCGAAGAGCTCGTTGCCGCGCATGTAGCCGCCGACCGATGACCTGAACGATGCAGCGGACGACCACGGACCGGCCGAGGATCCCGACTCGGCGCGCACCCTCCAGGTGTGCGGCGTATCGAAGGCCAGCTGACAGCCGCTGTTCGACGGCGTGAAGCTCACGTTGCCGGCGCCGCCGGTGACGACGCCCTCGCAGACATTGGTGTTGCCGGCATTGAACACCTGAAAGCGGTACGTCAATACGCCCGCATTCGCGAACTTCCCGGTCGAGGGCGTGGTGACGAGGACGAGCGTGCCGTCCGGCTGCTGGCCGTTGACCGGAGATTGCGGCCCAGGCGTCGTGACCTTCAGCGTCGAGCCGTCCGGGGCCGCCTCGGAAACTCCCGGCTGGGCGCCCGACGGCGCGATCGGCGCCTCGGAGGATTTGCTGCACGCGATCGCCAGTGCGAGGACGCAAGCAGCCGCAGGTATCCATACGTTCTTGCTTTGGTACATTGATGCGATTCTCCAGAGAGTGTGTTGACCGGCTGGGGCGGCCCGAAAAGGATACTACAGAAGTGTCAGGCTGTCAGCCGCAATTCACTGGAACTATTGGACCTGCGTGTTACGATGAGCGGATCGCCGCGACCGGCGGCACCACTGCAGAGATGAACCTCTGCCGTTCGAGAAGGAGCGACATGCGTACGACTACGGTAGGTGTGATGGCGTTGGCGGCAAGCATCACGTTCAGCTCGACAGCCGCGGCTCAAATGAAATGGACCGACAAAGGGTACGTCGCCGTGACCGGCGGCGTGGAGGCCGGCTCGGATACGCTCGCGACCCAAGTGGATTTCACCTTGTATGACGAACCGGGCCGGGTAACGTCGAGCTCGAAGGTTGGCGGCGGGGGGTTCTACGACGTGAGCGCCGGTTACAAGGTGTGGAGCAACCTGGTGGTGGCGCTTGGCTTCTCGCATTCGGGAGACAGCAACGACATCCCGGTCTCCGCCAGCGTGCCGGACCCGCTGCATTTCGATCAGCCGCGTGCCGTCTCCTCGACGTTGCCGGAAACGAAGCTGAGCGAGAACGCCATTCACATCAGCGCTGTCTGGATGGTGCCGGTGACCGACAAGATCGACGTCGGGATCGCGGCCGGCCCGAGCATCTTCATGGTGAAGCAGGACATCCCGAACGGGCTCACGGCGACCGAGCCCGGACCCACGGTCACGATACAGTCCGCCGACTCCAAGAAGACCCAGGCAGGTTTTCACGTCGGGGTTGACGTGACGTACCTCATTCGCCCGAAGCTCGGCGCGGGCGTCCTCGCGCGCTACACCATGGGCTCGGTGACCCTGGACGGCTCGACCGAGTCGCTGACGGTCGGGGGCTTCCAGTTCGGCGCCGGCCTGCGGCTCCGCTTCTGACCCTGGACCCGCCTGGCCTGAACACCTCGACACCGTTTCGATCGCCTGTACGACAAAAGCCCGATGCGCTCTCGCGCATCGGGCTTTTCAATTCTCTCGCTGTCGCTCAGTTGCAGCTAGGTCGCGGATACGGATCGTAGCCGGGCGGGCCGGCCACGATTCCCCACTGCAGTCCCAGCGGCCGGCTGGTGTCGTCGTACGCCGACCCGACGTCGACGACGTCGTCGATGCCGTTGTGCCGCCATGCGAGCGCGTCGATGCTGTGCGGGCCGGTGCCGCGCTTCTTGTTCCACGCCAGATCCAACCCGCCGCAGATGCCCGCTTCGATGATTCGATCGCGGAGGAACTCCATGTTCCCGATCCGCTGATCGAGACTGACGCCGGCGGCCAGCCTCTCCGGGTATTTTGCGGCGACACAGCGCACGATCTGGTCGCCGTTGTTCGATGCGCACGATCCGCCGTTGCCCGGTCCTGGACCCGGTCCGGGGCCCGGCGTCGGCGCCAGCGGCGTCCGGAAGGTCTGCGTCTGGGCCCACGGGCTCGTCGCCTCGCCGTCGCTGGAACGCACGCGCCAGAAGTGCTGCTGGTTGACGGCGAGGTCGCCGTTCGGGGTGAAGGTCGTCTGGCCACCCATCTCGTCGACGATGCCAGCCGAGACGAGCTGGCCGAAGCCCTGGTCGGTCGCCACCTGGAACTCGTAGCGGAGATCGCCGACGGCCTTGTTGCGGTCGGACGCGTTCACGGTCAGCGTCGGCTGCTTCGAGCTCACGCGCTCGTTGTTGATCGGCGACACGAGCCCGGGCGCGGTGAGCAACGGCTTGGGGAGCACTTCGAACTGCGCCGTCGAGAACTGACTGGAGTTGGCGCCGTCTTCGGCGCGGGCCCGCCAGTAGTACGCGCGCCCGATGTCGAGACGATCGACCTGCACGGTGGTCCGGCCCTCGCCCGGAGGGACGTTGTTGCGCGCAAAGACTTTCGAATTGAAATCCGCGTCGGCCGCCACTTCGAACATGTAGGTGATCGGCCGCACGCCGGTCGAGCTCGCGTTCTCGATGATCAGCCGGATCGGCTGCTGCGATTCTTTGTATCGGAAGCCCTGCCCGGGCTCGACGAGCCTGGGGGGTGTGATATTGACGCCCGCGATCGGCCCGGCGACCGACGGGCTGAGGGGCGTCGAGCTTTTCTGCGCCTCGCACCCGGCGAGCGCAAACGACAGGACCGCCGGCAGCAGCGCCACGGCAGATATGCGTTTCATAGTGGTACCTCAGACTGCAGGGCGCACGCAGACGCGCGGACCAGACTATCGGCCCGAAACGGTTGTGCCTGTAGGAGCTGAGCTGCTGGGAGACTCCCAGAATACGAGATCAGCCCGCTCCGGTCAACAAGTTCTTCTGTGTGTGAAAGTTGCACCGATCCGGAGGACCCTGAATCAGCGCACCTCTATTATGGGGCTCGTCTTTGCCGCCCGCAAGCTGAGCGGGAAGAATTTCAGTGCGGGCACAGGTAGACCTCAGCCATTAACGGCCGTCCACCGTCGCACGGATGCCGCGAAACTCGCACGGCCTCGCCCGCGTGCTCGTTCACGATCCGCACGTACGAGGGAATGCGCACGAAGTCCGACGACGCGAGGATGATCTGTTCCCTCGCCAGAAACGTGACGTGATACGCGATCCAGTAGTCCGCAGTGCCATACCGGATACCGCGCGCTTCGAGCTGCCGGGCGATGAGGACCTTGGCCCCGATCGGCGGATGCCGCAGGTACTCCGACAGCAGGCGTCCATGGGGCACGGCCGCCACGAGCGTCCAGACGCCGATCATCGCCAGCCAGAGGGCGACGACGGCGCGCGAGCGTTCCGCGCGCAGAAACCATGCGCTCAGGCCGACGGCCCCGATGATCGACAGCAGGTCGTAGCGCACCGTGACGCCGACTTCCCCGCAGCGTCCCACGGCGTAGCCCAGCGCGGAGAGCAAGCCGGTCAGGGCGAGGTAGGCGCAGAAGTCGTACTGCCGATCCCATCGCCGCTCCTTCGCGAGGCGTATCGCGATTCGTGCGGCGCCCAGGATCATCGCAGACGCGAGGATGATTCCGGCGCCTCGCATCCCCTGGCGCTGAGCGCTCTCGATCCCGTAGTCCACCAGCGGCTGAGCGGCCGTTCCGAAGAGCTGCGGCCAGTGCAGCGAGACGATGCGGCTGATGCCGGTGACCAGCGGGCCGGCGCCGACGCACGTCCGCGCCGCGAGCTCGAGAAGGTTGTTCGCCGGCGTCTGCAGAATGGCGACGGTCGTATCGGGACCCGCGGCCGACGAGTAGTAGTGCAGCACCTGGACGACGAGCCACACTTCGGCGGCGACGCGCAGCATCGTCAGACGCCGCCGGATTCCGTCACGCGTGAAGAGCGAGCGATCTGCCGCCTCGATCGCCAGAAGCGCGACGACCCCGTAGAGCGTGAACTCGCGGTGCAGGAAGCCGAGACCGAAGACGAACCCGCACCAGCCCGGGCGGCGCCGCGTGAGCCAGATCAAGAGGACATACAGAAACGGCTCGAGGTTGCCGCCGCTCGCCTGGAGGAGCTGCGCGGCCGTGCCGGGAGGGCAGAGAATGAAGCACACGCTCGCGGCGCCCGCATACGCGGGCCGGAGGCCCACCTCGCGTTCGAGAATCCGCAGGAGCAGGATCGCGACCGCCAGGTTGATCGCGAGGAGCGGGAGCTTGAGCGTCGTGACCGAGACACCGAGCAGCAGGAACACCGGCGCCGCCATCCAGGCTTCGACGCCAAGGAGGTAGCTCTGACCGTAGAGGAAGACGGGAAACGCGCGCAGCTCGCTGAGGTGCTTCGCCATCAGGCCCATGACGGCCTGATCGGAATCAAAGAACGACTGGCGCCAGAAGACGAAGACCGCCGAGCGGGCGAGGACGAGCAGGACGACGAGCGCGAGGACGATCCGTCGTTCGTGCAGGCTCGGACTCGGCATGCGACCGTAGATTAACCGCGAACTTTAGAACTTTAGAACTTTAGACCCGGACACCCGGGTGCGAGCGGCGCGCGATGTACGCGACGCCGCCGGAGAGCGAGAAGAGCATGATGAGCGCGGCGCCCATGAAGGACACCAGCAGCGCGGATTCGAGCGGCAGGCCGAGCCGGCTGAAATAGAATCCGAACGTCGCCTCCCGGACGCCGAACCCGTTCAGCGACACCGGCAGCATCTGCACGATGAACGTGATCGGCACGATGACGGCCAGCTCCGCGAACCCAATCGGGATGTGCATGCTGTGGGCGATGGCGAGGTAGTAGGCGACGAGCGCGGCCTGGACGGCGACGGCCCCCGCGAAGCATCCGGCGAGCGCGGCGGGAGACTCTCGAAATCGTCCGAGCGCCACACTCAGCTTGTCGAGCCGCCGGTCGACCCACTCGCGGTGCACGATCCGCAGGGGCTGCAGCATCCTGACGAACGCCTCCGGCATCAGCAGCGCCGGCGTCGCAATCATCGCCGCGAGACCGAATCCCGCCCAGAGCATGCCGGCGCCCACGCCCGCGGGTGAGCCTTCGAACCGTCGCTCCCGCCGTGGCGCCGAGCGCCGCCATGAGGACCAGACCGAGCAGGCCGATCCCGCGATCGATCAGGACGACCGTCGTCGCCAGCGTCTTCGATCCGGCCGCGGGCGCCGTGTCGGCAATGCGGATGACGTCGCCGCCAATATTGCTGGGGAGAAAATTGTTGAAGAAGGTCGCGACGAGGAACGAGGACATCAGCCGCCCGAACGTGAAATCGAGTCCCTGCGCTTTCAGCAGCAGCCCCCAGCGCCAGGTGCTGATCAGGACCACGGCCAGGTAAAGGGCGAGCGCCGCGACGAGCCACAGCGCGGACGCATTGCGGGCGACGCTCCACAGGCGAGCGAGATCGACGCGTGAAAACAGTAACCACAACAGCGCGACGCTGACTGCCGCCTTGAGGGCCGACATCAACACGGTGCGGGTCCGCGTGCCGGCGGGCTGTTCGTTGTCGCTGGTCACTGTTCGATGAACAAAACGGTAAGTCTAGCATGCGGTACCGCGCGGGGCCAGCTGTTCCGGTCGCGCTGCCCGGCGTTAACCCACGCAAACGGCGAGAGTTACGTTGACCTTTCCCTGCGCGTTTCCTACAATTCCAGGGACCAGATCGTGAAAATCCTGATGATCGCGCCGGAGCCGTTCTTCGAGCCCCGGGGCACGCCGTTCAGCGAGTACCACCGCATCTGTGCGCTGCTCGAGCTCGGCCATACGGTCGATCTCGTCACGTATCCGTTCGGCCGGGACGTGTCGCTGCCGGGTCTGCGGGTGTTCCGCTGTCTGCGCCCGCCGTTCGTGCACGAGGTCCGGATCGGTCCGTCGCTCGCGAAGATCCCGCTCGATCTCACCCTCACGGTCACGGCCCTGCGGCGCGCGCTCGCCGACCGGTACGACGCCGTCCACTCGCACGAGGAGGGAAGCTTCATCGGCGTGCTGATCGCGGGGGTGCTCGGCATCCCGCATCTGTACGACATGCACTCGAGCCTGCCGCAGCAGCTCACGAATTTCGCGTTCAGCCAATCGCGCGCACTCAGGGGCGCCTTCTCGTGGATGGAGCGCTTCGTCGTCCGCCGGTCGAGAGTGGTCGTCGTCATCTGCCCGCACCTGGAGGAGGTCGTCCGCGGAATCGAGCCCGGCGTTCCGGCGGTGCTGATCGAAAACGCCCCGGGATCCGGCGATACGCCGATCGCCGGGTCCGGCGCGCGCATCCGCGCCGAGCTCGGGCTATCGGCCGAGGCGCCGGTCGTTCTGTATACCGGCACGTTCGAGGTCTACCAGGGGCTCGACCTGCTCTTCGACGCCGCGCGCCAGGTCCTCGAGCGCCGCGCGGACGCACGGTTCGTGCTGGCGGGCGGACGTCCCGATCAGATTGCCGCGGCGCGGGCGCAGGCGGAGCGTGCCGGTCTCGGCGACGCGGTGGTCTTCGCCGGGCAGCGCCCTTCGAGGAGATCCCGATGTTCCTCGATGCCGCCGACGTGCTCGTCTCCCCGCGCAGCACGGGCACGAACACGCCGCTGAAGATCTATCAGTACCTGCGCGCCGGCCGGCCGATCGTCGCGACCCGCTTGCTCACCCACACGCAGGTGCTGAACGACGATGTCGCGATTCTGACCGCGGCGACGCCGGAAGGATTCGCGGCGGGAATCCTGGTCGCGTTGAGCGATCCGCAGCGGGCGCGCGCGGTCGGGGACGGGGCGCGGCTGCTGGCGGACACGAAGTACAGCTACGAGGCGTACCTGACGCGAACGCGCGAGGCGTGCGCGCACCTGATGGGGAAGCCCACGCCGCAGGTTGCCGGAGGGGTGGCGTGACGGGCGCGCCCCAGCCGCGCGCCGACCACTACAGCTACGCCGTCTACGCCGATTCCGCCATGGCGGAAGCGTTCGACGCGCTGCGCTTCAGCGGGCCCATCGGCCGCCTGATCGCCGAGACACAGGAACAGGTCATCGCGGGGTTTCTCGCGCCGGTCGCCGGCCGTACGGTGCTCGACGTCGGGACCGGGACCGGCCGGGCGGCGATCGCGCTGGCGTCCCGAGGCGCGATCGTCACGGGCGTCGACGCGTCGGCGCAGATGCTCGAGGTCGCCGAGCGCCGCGCGAAGGAGGCCGGGATCCGGGTGACGTTCGCCGCCGGCGACGCGCACGGGCTGGCCTTTGCGGATCGGTCGTTCGACGCCGCGATCTGCCTGCGCGTCCTCATGCACACGCCGGACTGGCGCCAGTCGCTGCGCGAACTGTGCCGCGTCTCGCGCGATCGCGTGGTCTTCGACTACCCGGCGCTTTCGAGCGCGGCGGCGCTCCAGGCCGCGGCGCGCCACGCGGCACACGCCCTCGGCCGCAGCGTCGAGGCGTACCGGGTCTTCGGCGCCCGCGCCGTCCGCGCCGAGCTCGCGGCCAACGGCTTTCGTCTCGCCGGCACCCACCGCCAGTTCGTCCTGCCGATCGCCTTCCACAAGCGGCTGAATTCGGCGGCGGCGACCGGCCGTATCGAAGGCGCGCTGGCGCGCGCGGGCCTCACGCGGCTGCTCGGCTCGCCCGTGACCGTCGTGGCGAAGCGTTGCGCTCCGCTCGAGACCGGCGTGGCGTAGCGTTGCGCGTCCTGGTCACAGGGGCGGCCGGCTTCACGGGCGGACACCTCGCGCGCACGCTCGCGGCCCGCGGCGACCACGTCCGCGCGCTCGTGCGGCGCGCCGGGGCCGATCCCGGTTTTCCGGCTCGGCAATACGTGACGACAGACCTGGAGCCGGCAGGCTCGAGCCGGTTCGCGGAGATCTCCGCGATCCGGCATCGATCGCGCGCGCCGCCGAAGGGGTCGAAGTCGTCTACCACATCGCGGCGATCTACCGGCAGGCGTCGCTTCGGGAGGAGGACTACCGCGCGGTGAACGCCACCGCCGTGCGGACGGTGATCGAGGCGGCCCGTTCGGCGGGCGCGCGGCGGGTCGTGCACTGCAGCACCGTCGGCGTCCACGGGGACGTCGAGCATCCGCCGGCCAACGAGGACGCGCCGCTCAGGCCCGGCGACATCTATCAGCAGACGAAGCTCGAAGGGGAGCGGGTCGCGCGCGAAGCGGCGGGCGAGACCGGCGTCGAGGTCGTGATCGCCCGGCCGACGGGGATCTACGGGCCCGGCGATCGCCGGCTGCTCAAGTTGTTCCGCGGCGTCGCGCGGCGCCGGTTCGTGATTCTCGGCGACGGCCGCATCTACTATCACCTGACCTACATCGACGACCTCGTCGACGGCTTCCATCTCTGCGCCACCGTGCCGGCCGCGGCCGGCCGCACCTACATCCTCGCGGGAGGAGAGGTGACGACATTGAACGAGCTGACGGCGCGGATCGCGGAAGAAGCGCGCGTGCCACCGCCGCGCGTGCACCTGCCGGTGTGGCCGTTCTGGGCCGCGGGCGCCGCCTGCGAAGCCATCTGCGCCCCGCTCGGCATCGAGCCGCCGATTTACCGCAGGCGCGTGGACTTCTTCACGAAGAGCCGGGCGTTCGACATCAGCCGTGCGCGCGCCGAGCTCGGCTACGCGCCGAAGGTCGGCCTGCAGGAGGGAATTCGCCGGACGCTGGAGTGGTATCGGCAACAGGGATGGGTCTAGTCGCTAGATTGCCACACGGAATGCCCCCGGCGATCGATATCTCTCTCCGAATCCGGCCTTGCCTGACTAGCTCGGTCTATCGGCAGACTGCCAAAACGCTACATTGAGACGTAGCCCCGCCATACGAGCGATCGACGCTATTGCCTACACACCATTCATACAGAGACTTCCAAGCCGGCTGAATAGGCTGCCATCTTCCGCGTCTGGAGCTAAACGATCGGCATGTCGCTTGCTCGCGAGCGCGGCTGGGAAGTTTGTGCTGTCCATCCATCCGCTCTCCAGATGAGATCCCGAGCATGAAACACATCAGTCTCGTAATGGTTGCGGTCCTGCTGCTCGGCGCTGGTGGCGGCGGTACATCGGCGCGGTCAGCCTCGGCATCTATCAGGGCGGAGTCTCCACTCGATTTCCGCTGCTACGATGTGTACTGGTATGACGACGAAGGGAATATCGTAGACTCCGAATACCAGTGCTTCGACGAAGTGGAGGTTACTGGAGACGTCATTTACGTCGACACCTCAGGCTGGTGGGGACCGCCCACTTATCTCTGGCCAGAGTACCCGCCGGTTCTGCCGGATCCAGCGCCTCCGGCGGGCGAGGTCTTCATTACGGAGGCCGATATCACCAACAACGTAGTCCGGGTCAATCTCACGGGCCAGGGTAACTTGACGCTCGAAGCTGAACGGGCAAGCGGTGGACGGTTCCCTCTACATGACGGGCCGCTCGGCTCAGGCCAGCACACGTTCTCCTTCCGGGCAAACGATCTCCCTCCGGGGCAGTACAGACAGGTCCTCGCATGGTGGATAAGTAACGGGACGATTCTCCACACACGGTCGGTAGACTTCACGGTCAAGGGGCGCTGGCTTCAGACGAAGTACGCGACGATCTACGAGCACACCTGCAGTGGCGCCGATCGGCAAGCGTGGATTCTGAGTGGAACGTCGCCCTGGTGCGGCTGGTTACAGACGTGGTTCAGCGGTAGTTTTGTCCCGGAAACGTGGGAAAACGGCAGCGGCATCGCGGTCCACAATGGTCCGATCCAGTTGCCGTGGGGGCCGTGCATGGATAACCAGGCCGGCAATCGTTTCAAGCAAGTCGACCAGATCGAGGGCGCCTGCAATCAAGCCGTTTCCGACAACACGCTGGCACAGGGGTCTGCCCAGGGTACCCTTCCGGCGCATTGTGGGAAGTGGGTTTTTGTCGTGGACATGGGCATGAAAAAAGTCACCGATAGATGTCCTGATTGCTGGAACGGCGGTGCCGAAGGGCATCTGGACAACTACACGACCCAGGTCCTCGCCAACTGTTCGAGGGGCGCCATCTCGCTAGGCACTTACCAGACGATCTTCATGCCATTCTGAGAGAGGAGGTCGCCAGTGAGACGCGTGCTGATTTTCGCCCTGTTGGTGACGGCCCTGGATAGCGAGGCGTCGCAGAACACCAAAGACTACAAAGTTCTGGCCGCGGCCGACGTGCGATTCGTCGAGCTGGAGCCCACCGGCTGGCAGGTGACGCTGGTCAAGCCCCCGGGGCGCGTGGTCGAAGTGAAAACGCTGGTGGCCGACCGCATTCGGGTGTTCACGCACGTCTATCTTCGCGGCGACCGGTTGGTGGGCCTGGGTAAGACCACGAGCGGTGAAGCCGTGCTCGTCTGGGACCTGGCCGACCATTGCCAGGCCGCGGGTGCAATGGGCTTCGGGATGAAACCATCACTCGATGGCCGCTACGTCGCATTCGAGCAGTATGTCCCGCGAAATGCGCCGCCAAACGGCTCGATCTTCCGAATCCTCGACGTCGACACCCTGCCCTGTAAGGAATCCGAGCGTGGCGACGAACCGATGAGTACTTTGGTTGACGTCGGCCCGATTCTGCTGCCGGCCGGCGCGACGGGTCCGAGTCCGGCGTCACCGTTTGAAACGCGGTCGCCGTTGGCATGGATCGGTTCGTCGCTGGTCTTCGTCACGCGCCATGCGGCCGCCAACGTGCTGGAACTTCATCGCTACGACCCGGCGTCGCGGCGTGAAACCTCACGCACGCTGGACTGGAGAAAAATGGCGAGCGATGACGACTTGAAGCACTCGCCGCATCCCTCGGCGAATTTCGCGTTCAAGAGCATCACACCGGTGACCGATGAAGCGCGGCCGGGCGACGACGCTGGCGCCACGGTGGTCCGCTTGCGCCTGGTAGACGACTACTTGCATCGAGTGAAGTGGGTCGACGTAGCCGTTCCCGAATGGGAACGCAAACGGTGATCGGTAATCCATGATTGCCGCCTATGTCTTGCCGCTGATCGTGTTGCAGGCTGCGTCGCAACCTGTCCCGGTCCCCGGAGCGGAAGGATTGACTTCGGTGCGCAGCGAGCGGCTGCGCGACGGGCATGTCCTGGTGCTTGGTGTTGACGCGCAACGCCGGGCCGTCGTGCGCGTCGTCGATCCGGCGACCGGTCGCCGAACCGAAGCACAGGGGCTCTCTCCGCGATGGTTCCCGGCCGTCGCCTACGTGCTGTTGCAACGCGACCAGAAGTGGTACGCGTTTCATGTAGATACAGGCGCGCTCGAAGGCCCCTTGGCCGACCACGACGTGGCCGCCCGGAGTATTCGGCACGGGACAAGCCTCGATCGCCGGATGACGCTGGATCTGTTGAAGCGCGACAGCGCACTTCGCGAAGTCCCCGCCGTGCGTCAGGCACTGCTCGATCGACTGCGCCTCGAACTTGCCCAGCCTTTGCCCGATCCCTCCGACGACGCGGCGGGCAAAGCGCGACGAGGTCGCGAGATGGACCTGGAGCGGCTGGTCGCGATTGTCGGTCAGACCCGGATGCCCGAGGCGGCGCCGTTGGTCGCGGCCGCCGGCGTATCCCCGGGAGCGCTGCTGGACATCGGCAAACCCAGCATCCCGGCGATCCTGTATGCCTGGCGCCACGTGCCGGCGGGCGCGTCGCCACGTCACCGGTTTCACCTGATGGTTGCGTTGCGGCAACTTATCGAAGTCTTCCCGGAGGCGGCGACGGGCGAAGTCCGACTCCTGGTGCGCACCGTGCTCAATCGCCCGGCCGACGCCGAGTCACTGAGAGAGACCATCGGGTTCGCCGACGACCTCGACGACGCGGCGGCCCTTCGGCTGGTGCAGGCCTACGCTGAAAATCCGGCGTTTGCCGCAGCGCGTATCTCGAATCCTGACGCGGCAGAGGCAGTGCGCGCGGAAGCGCGCCGAGTCCTGGCCCGGCGCATCTCCATCAAGTAGTCGTCAGTCGTTCCCCGAGATCTCAACTGCCGCCAATCGCGCAGAGGTTTCAGTCCGGCCTGCCCTCACGCCCGCCGAATCGGCGCCTGTACCCAATTTCCCGTGTTCCCCACTCCTGTCCTATGCTTACGCCTGACCGTGAGTGAGATTCCCCGCGCGCAGGACCAGCTGTTCGATCGGCGTCAGTCGGCGCGCGAGAAGTACGCCTCGCTCGTCGTCGGGCGCCCGGGCTGGGGCGCGCTCATCAGGCACGAGCTCGTCACGCTCGCGTCGCAGAGCGTTCCGGGTGCGGCCGGGCTCGTCCTGCGCCGGACGCTCTATCCGTCGCTGCTCGGCGCCTGCGGCCGCAACGTGGTCTTCGGGCAGAACGTCGTGCTGCGCCATCCTCACAAGATCCGGATCGGCGACGACGTCGTGGTGGACGACAATTGCCTGATCGACGCCAAGGGAGACACGAACCGCGGCATTACAATCGGCAGCAGGGTGTTCATCGGCCGCAACACCATCCTGTCGTGCAAGAACGGCGACATCGATCTGGACGACGGGGCGAATATCGGGTTCAACTGCGAGATTTTTTCGGCGAGCACCGTGCGCGTGGGCCGCGACACGCTCGTGGCGGCGTACTGTTATCTCATCGGCGGCGATCATGAATTCGGCGATCCCTCGCAGCCGGTCCTGGCCCAGGCGCGCCGGTCGGCCGGCGTCAGCGTCGGCGCGGGGGCGTGGCTCGGCGCGGGCGCGAAGATCCTGGACGGCGTGACGATCGGGGACCGCGCGATCGTCGGCGCCGCGGCGCTCGTGCGCGAGGCCGTGCCGCCGGGAGCGATCGCGGCCGGCATCCCCGCGAAAATCGTCGGCCAGCGCGAGGAACCGCCGGGGCAGGTGGCCCGGTGAAACTGAACGTGCTGCAGGTCTGCGACCACCTCGGATGGGAAGGCTCGCGCATGCACGGCGTCAAGCGCCTCTTCGCCTGGATGATCCCGCGGTTCGATCCGGAGCGTTACAACGTCTCGCTGGTGAGCCTGCGGAAAAAGGACCTCTCCGAAGAGACGCTGGAGTCCTTCGGCGTCGACATCACCTACCTGCAGAAATCGAAGTTCGATCCGTCGACGCTGCCCGCGCTCCTCCGAGGTCATCGACCGCAAGCGCATCGACATCCTCCACCTGCACGGGTACGGCGCGACCACGTTCGGCCGCCTGGCGGGCGCGATGCGGCGGCTGCCGACCATCGTGCACGAGCACGCCAACCTGACGGACACGCCGTGGTTCCAGAAGGTGGCGGATGCGGCGCTCGAGCCGGCGACCGACATCGCGATCGCGGTGTCGCAGAGCACGGCCGACTTCGTGATCAAGGCCCGGCGGATTCCGGCGAAAAAGGTCAAGGTCGTCTACCTCGGCGTGCCGCTCGAGGAGTTCAGCCGCGCGCGGCCGGCGGGCGAAGTCCGCGCGGCGCGCGAGGAGCTCGGGATCGCGCCGGATGACTTTGCGATCGGCACGGTGACGCGGCTGCACGAGTCGAAAGGGAATACCTACCTGGTCGACGCGGCCAGGCTGGTGCTCGACCAACGGCCGCGCGCACGCTTCTTCGTCGTCGGCGAGGGGCCGCTGCGGGAGGGGCTCGAGCAACAGGCGAAGGCGCCTCGGCCTCGGCGATCGTTTCGTGTTCGCCGGGTTCGCCCGCGACGTCCCGCGCGTGGTCTCCGCGTTCGACGTCAGCGTCTTTCCGTCGCTGTGGGAGGGCACCCCGCTCACCGTCTTCGAGGCGCTCGCGATGGGGAAGGCGATCGTCGCGACGGACGCCGACGGCCTGCTGGACGTGCTGACCGACGGGCGCGACGCGATCATCGTGCCGAAGCGCGACGCGCGCGCGCTCGCGGACGGGCTCATCCGGACCATCGACGAGCCGGAGACGCGCGCGAGCATCGGCGCGGCGGCCGCGGTCACCGGCCGCCAGTTCGACATCGCCGCGTTCGTCCGAAAGATGGAGCGGCTCTACGAAATCCTGCACCGGGTCTCGCGAGCCACGCACCGAAAAGGCGTGCTCGTGTCCGACTTGTCGTTCCTGACGAGCAACGCTCCGGTATGAACGCCGACACCGCCACCCGCGACCGAACGGCCGTCGCCGGGTTGGATCTGCGGCCGGGGCTCCTCCTGGTCGTCGCGCTGCTCGGCGTGTACGGCGGGCTGGCGTTGACGGTCGACTTCCCGAAGGCCGCCATCGGCATCCAGAGCGACGAAGCGACCTACTACATGATGGGCTACAGCCTCGCGACGGATGGCGACCTCGAGTACCGGCGCGAGGATCTCGTCCGCGTGTGGCGCGAGTTTCCCAGCGGACCCTCCGGGCTTTTCCTGAAACAAGGGCGCGACATCATCGAGGCCGGCGCGATGCTGCGGCCGCCGTTCGTCTGGACGCGCACGCAGCCGGACCCCGACCAGTCGCGGTTCTACTACGGAAAGTCGTTCATCTATCCGCTCGCCGCCGCGCCGTTCGTCCGCGTGTTCGGCACGAACGGCTTCCTCGTCCTTCACGCGCTCCTGCTGGCGCTCGTCGTCTGGTGCAGTTACCTGTTCCTGCACGCCCGGATGAGCGCCCTGATGTCGGCGGCGCTGGCCGGCGGGTTCGTGATGGCGTCGATCGTGCCGGTGCTATTTCGTCTGGATCACGCCCGAGCTCTTCAATTTTTCGCTCGGTCTTCTGGCGTACTTCTGCTGGCTCTATAAAGAGGTAGAGGCGCCCGAGCGCGCGCTGCCGGGCATGCGCTGGCTGTTCCGGCCCTCCAGCGACATCGTGGCGGCGATCATTCTTGGCATCGACACGTTTTCGAAGGTGCCGAACGCGCTGCTGTTCCTGCCGATCCTCGTGTGGCTGGCGTGGAAGCGGCGATGGGGCACCTTCCTGGCCGCCGGCGTGATGTTCGGACTGTTCGCGGGAGGACTGTTCCTGGCGAACGTGGCGATCTCCGGCGAGTGGAACTACCAGGGTGGTGTACCGCCGGACGTTCATCTTCGAGTTCCCGTTTCAGAACGCCCACGTCGACCTTCGAGGTCGGGCTGCTGATGGGGCGCGACGAAGCGTTGACGGACATCATTTTCGATCGCCGCGTGTTCTGGACCAACCTCTGGCACAACCTGGGCTACGTTTTCGTCGGCCGCTACTCCGGCCTGGTCGCCTATTTCTTCCCGGCGGTCTTCGCGCTCGCCGCGTTCCTCGCCGCGCCGCGCCGGCGCCCGGCCTGGCAGTATCTCGTCCTCGCGGCCGGATTGGGGCAGATCGCTTTTCTACATCATCACCACGCCGTACACGTGGCTCGGCGGCGGCGGATCCGTCGGCAACCGCTATTTCATGGGCGCTTACGGCGTGTTCCTGTTTCTTCTGCCGCCGCTCTCGCGCACGTGGCTCGTGGTCATTCCGTGGCTCGTCGGAGGCCTGTTCACCGCGCAGCTGGTCCTCAACCCGTTCGTCGCGTCCTTTCGTCCGGGCGAGTATGCCAGGCGAGGTCCGCTGCGCTGGCTGCCGGTGGAGCTGACGCTGGTGAACAACATGCCGGTCGATACCGACACCTCGAGGGTGCGGATCTGGTTCGGGGACAATCCGGACCTGACAGGATCCCGGCTTCCAGATCTACTTCCTGGACGACAACGCGTTCGACCGGGAGGAGGACAAGAGCTTCTGGGTCAAGGGTGAGGCGCGCGCGGAGTTCCTGGTGAAGGTGGATCGGCCGATGAAGCGGCTCATGCTCTCGCTGACCGCCGGTCCGTTCGACACGCAGGTGGACGCGTCGGTCGGCGGGCGCCGGCAGCGCATCACGATCCCGGCGGAGAGCTCGCAGCAGGTTTCGTTCACGCTGGACCGCGGCTTCTGGTTCCAGGCGCGCGCCTACGTGTGGGTGGTGTCGGTGTCGAGCAGCACCGGGTTCGTCCCGATCTTCCACGGTGCGCCGACCGACACGCGGTTCCTCGGAGTGCGCGTGAAGCCCACGCTGGTCGAATGAGCCGGATCGCGGTCGTGACGTCGAGCCCGCCGATGGTCGAGGGAGGGCACATGGTGATCGCGCGGTCGCTGGTCCAGGCGCTGCGCGAGGCGGGACACGCCGCCGAGATCGTCGTCACGCCGCAGAACCGATTCGGGCGTCAGGCCTCTGCTTATGTGGCGACCTGGCTGACCGACGTCGGATCGGCCGAAGGGGCGCCGATCGACCAGGTGATCAGCCTGCGGTTTCCGAGCTACGCCGTGCGGCATCCCAAACACGTCTGCTGGCTCAACCACACGATGCGCGAGTACTACGATCTGTGGGATCGGTTCAGCGGCGGGCTGGGGCCGGCCGGACTCGCGAAGGCGCGCGTGCGCCGCGTGGCCATCCATGCCGCGGATCGCTACCTGCTGACCCGCAACGTCAACCGGCTGTTCGTGCAGTCGCGCACGATTCAGCAGCGGCTGGCGATGTGGCCGGAGCTGCGCTCGGACGTGCTGTATCCGCCGGCGCCGCAACGCGCGTATCGCTGCGACGAGTACGGCGATTACGTGTTCATGGTGTCGCGTCTGACCGCGCTCAAGCGCGCCGATCTGCTGGTGCAGGCGCTCGGGCAGCCCGAGGCCGCCGGGATCCGCGCCGTCCTTGCGGGTGACGGGGAAGAGCGCGATCGGCTGGGAGCGCTCGTCACGCGGCTGGGTCTCGAGGACCGCGTGACGCTCGCGGGCCGCATCACCGAGGCGGAGCTGCTCGGCCACCTCGCCCGCTGCCGCGTCGTCTGTTTCCCGCCCTACGAGGAGGACTACGGGTTCGTCACCACCGAAGCCTTCGCGGCGCGCAAGGCCGTCGTCACCTGCCGCGACAGCGGCGGGCCGGCCGAGCTCGTCGAGGACGGCGTCAGCGGCGTCATCTGCGATCCGACGCCGCAATCGCTGGCCGCCACGCTGCGGCGTGTGATGGACGACAAGCCGCTCGCCGAACGGATGGGCGCGGCCGCGTTTGCCGCGGGGTCGAAGCTGAACTGGGAGGCCACGGTGCGGCTGCTGACGTCATAGACTATACGCAGCGCTTCGCCTGTCTTTCCAGCACGGAGGGCACGGAGGGCACGGAGTCTCTGGGAGCGACGGGATTGGGTTGGAGTTTCGTACTTCGACGGGATCGCTCATTTGCAAGCAAGCGCGAACAAACAAGACCGCTGAAGTCCACGACGGCAACGCACTCGAGCGCCGGCCTGCTGCCACACGAGGCCGGCGTTGGCAGGGTCACACGAGATCGAGGAATGCAAGCAGCTCACGTGTCGCCCTGCTTGCATTCCTCGATCTCGCGTGACCCTGCACCGCGCTTCGCGCGACTCGAGTGCGTGCGGGAAGGTGAAATTAGAGCCTCCGTGCCCTCCGTGAGCTCCGTGTTGAAACGCTGTGGCTGCCGTTCGGAATGAAAGACGTCGTCGAAACTCTGTTTGCTGTGGCTGTCGTTGAGTTGAACCCATGTCCTACAAAACCCCGCTCGAAACACGCCTGGCCAAGAAAGTCACCAAGGCGATCACCGACTTCAACCTGATCGAGGATGGCGACCGCGTGATGGTCGGGCTGTCGGGCGGGAAGGACAGCTGGGCGCTGATCAACATCCTCGACGTCCTCCGCAAGCGCGCCCCGATCTCGTTCTCGCTCGTGGCCGTCACGGTGGACTCCGGCTACGACGGGTACCGGCACGACCTCATCTCGAGCACGTGCGAGCAGCGCGGGTGGGAGTGCCGAATCGTGCACACGGGGATCGGCGGCGTCATCGAGGATCTCCTCGACCCGAGCGCCACCCCGTGTTCGCTGTGCGCGCGGCTGCGGCGCGGCGTGCTCTACCGCCTGGCTACCGAGGTCGGCGCAACCAAGATTGCGCTCGGCCATCACCTCGACGACTTCGTCGAGACGCTCCTGCTGAACCTCTTCTTCGCCGGCGCCCTGAAGGCGATGCCCGCGCGGCTCGTGTCCGACAACGGCCAGCACATCGTCATCCGCCCGCTCGTGTACGTGACGGAGTCGGAAGCGCGGACGTACGCGAAAGACGAGGCGCTGCCGATCATCGGCTGCTGCTGTCCGGCGTGCGGCGATTTGAGCCTGCAGCGGCAGCGGGTCAAGCGGCTCATCGCGCAGCTCGAGGTCGAGCACCCGGAAATCAAGAACTCGATGATTCGCGCGCTCGGCAACGTCGCCAGCCGCCACCTGCTCGACAAGCGTCTGAATCCGCTGCCCGAGCTGCGCGACGCGGCGCTCGCGGACGGAGCGGTACCGATTGCGCTGAGAAGATAGCTGCCCGCTTCCCGCTACCAGCTTCCCGCAACAGACCAAAGACCCGAGACCAAGACCCGAGACGTGAGACCTGAGACCATGCACAGACTCGTAACCGCCGCCCTCGTTGGCGGCTTGATGATCGTTGGCGCACCCAGTGTGAGCGCGCAGCAGCGGCCGCTCGTCACCGAAGATCCGGAGACGATCGGGTCCGGGCTGGTCCTGCTCGAGGGGGGCTTCGACCAGCAGTACGAGGTGTCCTACCCGGTGTCGGGCCTCAAGGGCGATCTGTTGCGGGTTCCGACACTCGGGGTGAGCTTCGGGCTCAGCTCGATCGCGGAGCTGCAGATCGACGGCGGGTTGTACAACCGGTTGAACATCACGTCGCGTCAGGACGCTCCGCTCTCCCATCAGCTCGACTTCACCGGCGACAAGACGAGCGCGGTCGAGGACATCGTCGTGGCGACGAAGATCCGGCTGCTGTCGGAGACCCCGGGCCGCCCGGCGTTCGGCGTGCGGTTCGCGACGCGCCTGCCCAACGCCAGCAACGAGAGCGGCCTCGGCCTCGATACGACCGACTTTTTTGTCGCCGGCCTGCTCGGCAAGACCGTCCAGTCGATCCGCTTCGTCGGCAACGTCGGTCTCGGCATCCTCGCGGACCCCGTGCGCGGCGATCAGCCAGAACGACGTGCTGACCTACGGCCTGTCGGTCGCCCGCGCCGTGCTGCAGGGGCTCGAGGTCGTCGGCGAGGTCAACGGCCGGCTCGATACCCGCGAGGGCGACCCGCCGGCTGGACTCGAGAGCCGCGGCGCGATGCGGCTCGGCGCGCGGTTCACGCGATCGACCGTGCGGATCGACGGCGGGTTGATCGTCGGCATGACCTCCCACGATCCCAGTTTTGGCTTCACCGCCGGGTTCACCTGGGTCTTCAAGGGGTTCACCATCCCGTAGCGCCTGGCCGTCATCCCACCGCGCCGCCTGCGTGTCCGCCCGGACACAGCGGCAAATACTTCAAGTTTGCCTTTGATATTCCCGCGGATTGGGCCTACATTCGTGTAAGCTGAGCGGCGCGCGGACCCTGAAATACGGGCCCTCGGCCCAGCCCTGGTTCGCTTGTACCTGATGTTTGCTTGTTTGTCCCTGGATGAATGGGAGGATCCATGCAGAGCCGTAGGTCTAACTGGTCCCTGGTTTCCGCCACGTTCGTACTCGCACTGATGCTCGCGGCATCAGTCTCCGCTCAGAGCCCGCTCGGCCGTCTGGCCGGGACCGTATTCGATACGTCCGGCGCCGTCCTGCCTGGCGCGACGGCGACGCTCACCAACGAGGGCACGGGTCAGACGCAGAGCACCGTGAGCAACGAGACCGGGGCGTTCCTGTTTCCGCAGGTGCCCGTGGGTTCCTACAAGCTCGACGTCTCGCTGCCGAGCTTCAAGAGCGCGAGCTTCACCGGGATCGCCATCGCGGTCGGCCAGGAGTACTCGATCACGGCGAAACTGGCGCTCGGTAACGTGAGCGAGGTCGTCAGCGTCGAGGCCGGCTCGTCGCTGGTGCCGACCACGACGCCCGAGGTCAGCCAGACCATCGACCAGAAGCAGATCGAGACGCTCCCGCTCAACGGCCGCAACCCGATCGAGCTGATCCGGCTGATGCCGGGCGTCCCCGGCATCCTCAACCGGACGCAAGACGGCCATCAATGGCGGCCGGCCGACGTGGACTGAACTGTCGCAGGACGGCATCAACATCCAGGACAACTTCATCCGGACCAATTCGCTGGACTTCGTCCCGAACCGCCCGACGACCGACAACGTCGCGCGAGTTTTCGATCACCACGGCCGTGCAGGGCGCCGACAACGCGGGGGGCGCGACGCAGGTGCGCATGGTCACGCCGCAGGGCACGAACCGGTTCAAGGGAAGCGTCTACGAGTACAACCGCAACTCACGATTCGCGGCGAACTCGTTCTTCAACAAGCGTGCGAAGCCGGATCCGATACCGGTGGCGGATCTGAACCGCAATCAGTTCGGCGGCAGCCTGGGCGGGCCGATCGTGCGGGGCAAGCTGTTCTTCTACGGGAATTACGAAGGCTTCCGCCAGAAACAGCAGACGACGCAGAATTTCACGATCCCGGCGCAGCCGGATCTGCTCACGGGCACCTTCCGGTACGTGGCCACCGACGGATCCGTGCGGTCGGCCAACGTGCTTCAGCTCACGGGCCAGACCGTCGATGCCAGGATGCGGTCGGACGTCCTGGCGCTCTACCCAAGCTCCGGACAAGGTGAACAGCTTCGACAGCGGCGACTCGCGCGCGGATCGCCTCCTCAACACGGCGCGGTACAGCTTTCCGCAGGACGATCTCAACGATCGCAACCAGTGGATCGCGCGCGCCGACTACGAGCTGGATTCCAAGAACCGCTTCGAGTTCGTCTACAGCTGGTTCAGGGAGACCGACGATCGCACGGACCTCGATCTCATCACCCTGCCGCGCCCGCTGGTCTTCACCGACTCCACGGTGAAGCGGTTCGTGGGCGCGTGGCGCTGGGCGCCGACGTCCCGGCTTCAGAACGAGCTGCGGATTGGCGGCAACCTGGCGCCGGTCGCGTTCGAAAGCGACGTCGACTTCAGCAGCGGGGTCCTCTTCAACGTTCCCAGCATCGCCGCCCTGTCGACGCCGCTGCCCAGCAACACGCAGACCGGCCCGCTCTTTCAGCCGCAAGGGCGCGACACGCGGACCTACCAGGTGATCAACACCGGATCCTACGTGGCCGGCGACCACCAGCTCCAGTTCGGCGGGAGCCTGCAGAAGATCAAGGTGAACCCGTACAACTTCGCCGGCCGGTTCCCCGCGCTGACGTTCGGGTTCAGCCCGGCCGCGCCCACGTCGGCGCAGCTCACGCAGACGCAGCTGCCGGGCATCAGCGCCGCGGACTTCACCACGGCGAACAACCTCCTCGCGTTCCTCACCGGCACGATCACCTCGATGACGCAGACGCTGCAGGTGGAGAATCAGACCTCCGGGTTCGTGGCCGGCATTCCGAACAACCGCAACTACAGCCTGAACAACGTCTCGGCGTTCCTGCAGGACAACTGGCGCTGGAAGCCGAATCTGACGGTCAGGGCCGGCATCAAGTGGGAGTACTTCAGCCCGCTGCGCGAGGACGACAACCTCGGCTTCCTGCCGGTGCTCAACGGCCGCTCGATGCGCGACGTGATGCTCGACCCGGCCGCGACGGTCACCTTCGTGGACGGCGACATGTACAGGAAGGATCTGAACAACTTCGGCCCGACGGTGGGGTTCTCGTGGGATCCGTTCAAGGACGGCAAGACGGCCGTGCGCGCGGGCTACTCGCTCGCGTTCGTCAACGAAGAGACGGTCACCGTCGGCAATAACGTGTTCGCCGGCAACGCCGGTCTCTCGACAGTCGTCGCGCCGACCGGGCTGTATGCGAAGTTCAGCGCCCTGCCGGCGATCCAGGTTCCGGCGTTCAAGTCCACGCGCACGCTCGCCGACCAGCTCGCAGCTGAGCGCGACGGGCACGATCCGGGGCGTGGACGAGAGCATCCAGCAGCCGCACGTCCATCAGGTCAGCGCCGGCATCTCCCGCGAGATCATGTGGAACATGGCGGTCGAGGCGCGCTACGTCGGCACCTTCGGCCGGGACATCTTCCGCGGCATCGATCTGAACCAGATGAACACGGTCGGCGCCATGGGCGGCGCGTTCCTGCAGGACTTCGCGCGCGGGCGGCAGAATGGGTACCTCTCGCAGGCCGCCGGCGTCGCGTTCGATCCGGCCTACGCCGGGCCGGGCAGCCAGCCGCTGACCGTGCTGCCGCAGTTCGGGCAGCTCGCGAACGCGACCGTGCGGTCCGCGATCCAGCAGAACGAGCCGGCACGCCTGGCGGACTTCTACATCACCAACCGGGTCGCGGGGTCCAACGCCGCGTTTCTGCCGAACCCCGGCATCTACGCCTCGGAGTTCGTCACCAACGGCTCCTTCCAGAACTACAACGCCCTGCAGCTCGAGCTCCGCCGGCAGTTCCGGCAGGGCATTGCCGGGCAGATCAACTACACGTGGAGTGAAACGCGGGCGGACGCCCTCGGCACGGCCCAGTCCCGCGTCGAGACGTTTCTCGACAACGCGCGTCCGGAGCTCGACGAAGGCCGGTCGCTCTTCCACACGGGCCACGTCATCAACTCGAACCTCATCGTCGAGCTGCCGTTCGGGAACGGCAAGCGCTGGCTCAATGGCGGCAGGCTGCTCGACGCCTTCGTGGGCGGCTGGCAAACCTCCGCGATCGTGAAGTGGCAGAGCGGATCGCCGATCTCCATCTTCTCGACTCGAGGCTCGTTCAACCGCGTCGGACGCTCCGACCGCCAGACGGCGGTGACCTCGCTGAGCGCGGACCAGATCAAGAACCTGTTCGGCGTGCGCGAGCTCAACGGCACGATGTATTTCATCGACCCGAACGCCATCGACACCGCGACGGGCCGGGCGGTCGGGCCGGACACGCTGGCCGGAACCGGCTTCAACGGGCAGGTGTTCTTCAACCCGGGCGGCGGCGAGGTGGGCTCGATGGAGATCCTGGCATTCGACGGCCCCTCACAGTTCCTGACGGACCTGTCAATCTCGAAGCGGTTCCGAATCGCGAGCCGCTACGGTGTGTCGTTCCGTGCCGACATCTTCAACCTGTTCAACACCGTCAACTTCTTCACAGGTGACATGGACGTGAACAGCACCAGTTTCGGCAAGCTGACGCAGACCAACACCGGCGCGCGCCTGGTGCAGTTCTCGGGGAAGATCGACTTCTAGGCGGCGGCTCGCTTCGCTCGCCGGTAGGGAAAAGGAAAGGGCGGCGCCCCGGGGCGCCGCCCCTTTTTCAAGGAACGGTTGTTTCCACAGAGATCAGAACAAAAACTGATTCTCCTGATCTCCTGAGTCTCCTGGTCTCCTGTTAAACCAAGCTACTGATCATCCGACGATCTCTTCTCCCGAAACCGCGCCACGGCCATCGCGGCCTCGGTTCGCTTGGGATCGATGGTGCCCTGGAACGTCGCGCCGTCGGCGAGCATGATCCTGGCGGTGGTGAGGTGCGCGCGGACGATGGCGGTGGGCGTGAGCTCGATGCGCTCGGGCGCGAGGATCGAGCCGTCGAGCGTGCCGCCGATCGTCACCGTGCGCGCGACGACCTTGCCTTTCACGGACGATCCGGCGTCGATCGACAGGTGATGGTCCGGCATCGTGATCTGCCCGTCGAAGTTTCCCTGGATCGTGAGGTCCTCGCTCGCGAGCAGGTCTCCCACGATCTCCAGGCCGCGCAGGACCGCGCCGGTGGTTCCACTGGGGTTCATAAACGCTCCTCGACAGCCGGACCGCCGGGCAAGGCGTAGACCTCCCCGACGGCGGCGATTTCTTCAGCAATGCGTGCCGGATCCCATCCGAGCTCCGCGGCGGCGATGCGGGCGCACGCGGCGATGGCATCGCCGGGCGGCGCGGCGGCCGAGCCCAGCCCCGTCCGACGGACGACGATGTCGGTGAGGCGGACGGCCATTTCGAGACGGATGACGTAGACGACCTCGGCGCCCACAGTTTTGACGGCCGACGCGACCGGCGCGCGCAGATCCTCGCGCTCGTGCATCAGCCGGATGACGTCCGCGGCGGCCTCCGCGTACAGCGCGATCAGATGACGGATCACCGGCAGCGCCACCTCGAACCGCAGGTCGCGTGCGGTCTCGATGGCCAGCGCTTCGTGGTCCGCAATCCCCGCCCCTGGCAGCGTCGTGGTCGCGGTCCGCGACGGCCGCACCCGCTTGCCGAGGTGGGTGGCGACGACGCGCGTCGCGCGCTCGGCAAGCGCGCGGGCGGTCGTGTACTTGACGCCGACGACCGTGATGGCGCCGGCGGCGCCGTCGGACGCGTGGTCGAGGATCTCGGGCGAGGGCTTCAGATCCGGGCCGCCCCCCGTCTCGACGGCCGGAACCACGCCGCGGTGAACGAGCGTGATGTCCGCGCGCGAGAGCTTCAACGCGGGGAACGCGTGGTTCGCGTCGGCGATGAAGGCGTTCAGTTCCGCGTCGCTGACCGCCGTGTCCCCCGGCTGGACGAGCGTGGCGGACTGGCTGGTTCCGACAATCGCGCGGCCGCGCCAGGGGACCAGCGTCAGCATGCGGCCCCCGGGCGCCGGCGCGCCGAGCGCCATGTCGCTCGCCGGCTTCGACGTGACCAGGTTCATGGCCTTCAGCAAGGGGAAGGCCCTGCGCACGCCGAGCATCGCCATGATCTCGCCCGCCCGCGCGCCGGCCGCGTTCAGCGTCACGCGCGCGCGCACGGGCAGCGTCTTTCCCGTCAGCCTGTCGCGCACGAGCATGCCGCCGATGCGGCCCTCGTCGCGGATCGCTTCGATCGCCTCGGCGTGGTTGGCCAGATCGGCGCCGGCGCGATCGGCCGCGGCCGCAAACGCCAGCGTCAGCCGGTCGCCTTCGACCATCTGGTAGTCGTACCACTGCGCGCCGCCCGTGAGGCCCTCGGGCCTGATCCCGCGAAACAGGCTCAGCGTCGCCGCCTTCGAGACGAGCCGCGGCGCCGGCAGGTGCAGCTCCGGCTCGACGCCGAGGTTGCGATGCCGTCCGATCCACGCGTCCAGCTTGAAGGCGGCGCGAAGGGCGAGCCGGTTCTTGACGACCGAGCGGTAGGTGCCGACGAGGAAGGGGAGCGGCCGAAGCAGCCACGGCGCGATGCGCGCGAGCGCCCGGCGCTCGCGGATCGCTTCCCGGGCGCGCCCCAGGTGCCCGGAGCCCAGCGAGCGCAGACCCCCGTGCGCCGTCTTCTGATGGTTGAACGTCGCGCCGCTGCCGAAGTCGTCGGCTTCGACGAGCGCGACGCGGAGGCCGCGGCTCGCGGCGTCGTACGCGCAGGCCAGCCCGTGGATGCCCCCGCCCACGACCAGCAGATCGTAGGGGGCGGTTTCGAATCGTGTCAGGTCGCGCTGGCGCATTTACCGCTTTATCTTATAGTAGTGCGGCGTGTCACATTCGGGCCCCACAACTGCTGACGTTCGCGACTACTGGAACCGGCACATTCACGATCTCGAGATTACGGCTCACCCGGTCGGGTCTCCGGGGTTCTTCGCCGACCTCGACCAATACCACTTCGAGAAGCTGCACCACCTGCTGCGGCTCGTGGACTTCGACGGGTACCGCGATCGCCGCGTGCTCGAGGTCGGCTGCGGCGCCGGCACCGATCTCGCCCGCTTCGCCAAGGGCGGCGCTGTCGTCTCGGGCGTGGACCTGTCGACGTCGGCGATCGCGCTGGCGCGGCAGAACTTCGCGCAACAGGGGCTTCAGGCCGACCTCCGCGAAGCGGACGGCGAGCACCTGCCGTTTGCCGCCGATGCCTTCGATCTCGTCTACGCGCACGGGGTCGTGCAGTACACGAGCGATCCGCAGGCGCTCGTGGACGAGTGCCGCCGCGTGTTGAAGCCGGGCGGCGAGGCGATCTTCCAGGTCTACAACCGCGTGTCGTGGCTGAACGCGTTGTCGAAGCTGATGAAGGTCCCGCTCGAGCACGAGGACGCGCCCGTGCTCGGCAAGTACAGCGCCGCCGAGTTCCGCGCCCTGCTGAAGGGCTTTCGCGAGGTCCGGATCGTCGAAGAGCGCTTCCCGGTGAAGTCGCGGCTGCACGGCGGGTGGAAAGGCCTGGTGTTCAATACCTTCTTCGTCGGGGCCTTCAACGCGCTGCCCCGGGCGCTCGTGCGCCGCTTCGGATGGCACCTGCTCGCCTTCTGCCGCAAATGAGGCCGCTTCCGCTCGTGAAGGCGCACGCCTTCGGCAACGATTTCATCCTGATGGACGCGCGGGACGTCGAAGCCGCCCGCGATCGGGCCGCGCTCGCGCGCGCCGTCTGCGACCGCCATCGCGGCGTCGGCGCCGACGGCCTGATCGTCTACTCGCGGACCGGCGCGGGCGTGTCGATGCGGCTCCTCAACGCCGACGGCAGCCGCTCGGAAATATCGGGCAACGGGCTGCGGTGCCTCGGCGCCTGGATTGCGTCGCAGCGCGGCGGCTCGCACGCGCCGATCGACGTCGAGACCGAAGCGGGCACGAAACGCCTCGAGCTCCTCGCGTCCGAACACGGCCGCTACACGTTTCGCGCCGCGATGGGATCGCCCGAGCACATCGCGCTGGAGCCGATCGAAGTCGGCGGGCACACGGTCGAAGCCGTGACCCTCCGCGTCGGCAACCCGCAGTGCGTCGTCCTTGGCGAGGTGACCGAGGCGCGCCTGCACACGCTGGCGTCGGCGCTGGCCGTGCACCCGCGCTTTCCCGAAGGCACCAACGTGGAACTGGCGGCGGTCGAGGCGCCCGATCGCGTGAGGATCCTGATCTGGGAGCGCGGCGTGGGACCGACCGAGGCGTCGGGCACCGGCGCGTGCGCTGCAGCAGTGGCGGCGATCCAGTACGGGGGAGCCGCGCGCGACGTGCAGATCGTGTCCCCTGGCGGCGCGCAGCGCGTCGAGTGGACCGCCGAGGGGCTCTTTCTGACCGGCTGGGCCGAAGTCATCGCCGAAGCCACGTGGCTCGGGGTGGTGCGGGAGGAATGATGCGCAGCGCCCACGAGGCCGCGGAATCGGCGGAGGCCTATTCTCCGTCCGAGGAGCGGTTCAACCGGCGGCGTCACACCTTCGGCTTGTTTGCCGGACCCGTGCTCCTGCTCGTGCTGCTCGCCATCCCGATGGGCATCCCGGCCCCCGCCCACAGGCTGGGGGCCATCCTCGCCATGATGGTCGTGCTCTGGGTGACCGAGGCGCTGCCGCTGGCCGTCACGGCGCTCATCGGCCCCGTCCTGGCGATCGTCCTGCAGGTGGCCCCGGCGCGCACGGCGCTGGCGCCGTTCGCCGATCCCATCATCTTCCTGTTCATCGGCAGCTTCATGCTCGCCGAGGCGATGTTCGTGCACCATCTCGACCGGCGCATCGCGTTCGGCGCGCTGTCGTCGCGGCTGGTCGGGGGCAGCCCGGCGCGCATTCTGTTCGTGTACGGCGGGGTCGCGGCCGCGATCTCGATGTGGATCAGCAATACCGCGACGACCGCCATGATGTTCCCGATCGGGTTGTCGATCGTCGCGCACATGACCGAGGGGCGCGAGTCGGAGGACGGCAGCCGGAACTTCGCGCTGGCGATGATGCTCGTGGCCGCGTTTGGCGCGTCGATCGGCGGCCTCGGCACGCCGATCGGCACGCCGCCGAACCTGATCGGCATCGGGATGCTGAACCGCATCGCCGGCATCCAGATCTCGTTCTTTCAGTGGATGCTCATCGGCGTGCCGCTCGTCATCCTGCTGTACGGGTTCCTCGTCACCTATTTCTATTTCACGCTGCTCCGCGGCGTGACGCTGGCGACCGGAACGTCCGATCGCATCGCCGAGGAGCTGCGCCGGATCGGTCCGCTCTCCACCGCGCAGCGCAACGTGCTCATCGCCTTCGGCGTGACCGTGGCGCTCTGGCTGATACCCGGCATCCTCGCAATCGTGGGGCTTGGCGGCTCCGCGTTCGCGCGCGGCTTCGCGACGGCCGTGCCGGAAGCCGTGGCGGCCATGGTGGGGGCCGTCCTGCTGTTCCTCCTGCCGGTGAGCTGGCGCGCCCGCCGGTTCACGCTGACCTGGGAGGAAGCGGTCCGGATCGACTGGGGGATCGTGCTGCTGTTCGGCGGCGGCCTGGCGATGGGAGAGCTGGCGTTTTCGACCGGCCTGGCGGCGGCGCTCGGACATGGCATCACGTCGTGGCTGCCCGCGCACTCATCCACCGCGCTCACGGTCCTCTTTACTGCCGTTGCGATCGTGATGTCCGAGGCCGCTTCCAACACCGCGTCCGCGAACATGATCGTGCCGGTCGCGATCGCCGTCTCGCAGGCGGCCGGCATCAGTCCGCTCCAACCCGCGCTCGGGGCCACGCTCGGCGCGTCGATGGGGTTCATGATGCCGATCTCCACCCCGCCGAACGCGATCGTCTACAGCTCCGGCCACATTCCCATCACCGCGATGATGCGGCACGGCATATTCCTCGACGTCGCCGGCTTCGTGCTGATCGTCGCGTTCGTGCTGGGAGTGGGATGGGTGTTCTAGCCGCGGTCTTGAACAGGAGGCCAGGAGATCAAGAGGTTGGTCTTTCTTTGTTCTAGGCTAACCGGCCGTAAGAAGTCAGAAATACAAAACAACTCCTGAGCTCCTGATCTCCTGTTCCGGGACCGGTAAATAGACAGCTCCCAACTCCCAAAATGTCTGGGGGTGAAAGTCGCGGCCCGCGTGTTGAAGTTTCTGCGCTGGGACGGCCGCGCAGGCGCAGCGGCAACTGCAACACCGCCTAGCGGCGGCGGGGCGGCTGGCGGCCGGTCCGTGACGCCGTGGCCTGTTCGACCGTGGCGATTTGCGAGCGAATTCGCTCCTGGAGCCCCTTGACCCCCGCGGTGGCCTCCGCGTAGTTCCCGCCGATCAGCGTCGCGCGAGCTTTTTGCAGGGTCGTTACCGCGTCCTTTGCGACCGCGCGCGCGGGCACGAGCTCACGGGCCGGCACGTGCGCGGCGTCGGCCGCCTTCAGTCTCGCTTCGAGCTGCAGCAGCGCGGCGTTGCTGGCGCTGATCGCCGTTTCGGCCTCGGTCCGTGCCCGGGCCTTGCCTTCGGCCGCCTGCCTGGCCGCCTCCTGCGCCCGGTCGCTGGCGTCGACGGCGCGCGTCAGCGCCAGGCGATAGTCGCGCTGAGCGACCGCTTCGTGCGATTGCTGGAGCGCGGTCGTGGCCGCCGCGAAGGATTCCGGCGCGTACTGCTCCGCTCCCGCGACGCGCGCCGCGTCGATCGCCGCCTGGGCGGTGTTGATCTCTTTCTGGGGGGGCTCGGAGCACGCCGTAGACAGCACGACCGAGCAGACGATCGTGCACAGCATGACGGACGGACGAGGCATCGCTGCCCGAAGTATAGCAGGGTATGGTGTACGATGAAGACGGTCGAGCCGCACGATCGCCCGCGTGAAAAGCTGCAGCGGCTCGGGCTGTGGGCGCTTGGCGACAACGAGCTGCTGGCGATCGTGCTGGGCCACGGCCGCGCCCGCGCGAGCGCGCTCGACCTGGCCAACGCGGTGCTCGCGGCCGTCGGTGGCGTGCACGGCCTGGTCCGGGCGCGTCACGAGGAGCTCCGGAAGACTCCCGGCATCGGCCAGGCTCGAGCGGCGCAGATTCTGGCCGCGGTCGAGCTGGGACGCCGCACGCTGACCCGGGCGGCGCGCGAGCGGGCGCAGATCATCGACGCGCGGGCGGCCGCCGAATACCTGCTGCCGCAGTACGGAAACCGCCCGGTCGAGCAGTTCGGCGTGCTGCTGCTCGACACGAAGCACCGGGTCCTGCGGACGATCGTGCTGTCGATCGGCACGCTCGATGCCAGCATCGTCCATCCGCGCGAGGTGTTCGGCGCGGCGGCCGCGGCCGGCGCGGCCGCGCTCGTGCTGTTTCACAATCACCCCTCAGGCGATCCGAAGCCGAGCGAGGACGACCGGGTGCTGACGCGGCGCCTGGTGGCCGCGGGGGTGCTGATGGGGATCGACGTGATCGACCACGTCATTCTGGCGGACGTGCGGTATTACAGCTTCAGGGAAGAGGGAACGTTCTAGTTGGCCAACACGTTGTATTTCGACTGCTTCTCGGGGGCCTCGGGGGACATGGTCCTCGGCGCCCTGCTGGATCTCGGTCTCCCGATGGAGGCGCTGCGCGGCGCGCTCGGCAGCCTGGCGATCGAGTACGGCGAGGTCACGGCCGAGCGGGTGACCCGCGCGGGCGTGACGGCGACGAAATTCCGGCTGATCGAGAAGGCGGGGGAGCCGGCCGGCGCCGCGCAGCACAAGCACCATCACCTCAAGCACATCGTCGCGGCGATTCGGCGCTCGGCGCTGACGGCCGTCAGCCAGGATCGCGCGGTGCAGCTGTTCGAGCGGCTCGCCGAGGCGGAGGCCGCCATTCACAACACGCCGATCGAGCGCGTGCACCTGCACGAGGTTGGCGCGCTCGACTCGATCATCGACATCGTCGGCGCCGTGTACGGCTTCGAGTGGTTCGGCATCGAGGACATCGTGTCGTCGCCGCTCAACGTCGGCGGAGGAACCGTGCACTGCGCCCACGGCGTCTTTCCAGTACCGGCCCCGGCGACGGCGCGGCTGCTCCTGAACACGCCGGTGTACGGCAACGGCACGTCCGAGCTCGTGACGCCGACGGGCGCGCTGCTCGTCACGGCGTACGCACGGGAGTTCGGGCCGCTGCCGGCCATGCGGCTGGAGCGCATCGGGTATGGTGCCGGAGACCGCGATCCCAAGGACGCGCCGAACGTCCTGCGCATGGTCCTGGGCGAGCGGGCGGCCGCGACGGCCGAGCGAATCGTCACGATTGAATGCGAGATCGACGACATGAACCCGCAGCTTTTCGGGCCGTTGATGGATCGATTGTCGGAGGCCGGCGCGCTGGACGTGTTCTACGCGGCCGTCCAGATGAAGAAGAACCGGCCCGGCACCCTGGTGACCGTCCTCGCGCATCCGGCGACGCGCGAAGCCATCGCCGCCGTGCTGTTCGCGCACACGACGACCATCGGGGTCCGGTATCAGGAGATGCTGCGCGATCGGCTCGATCGGGAGATCCAGTCGGTCGAGACGCCCGTCGGCCCGATACGCTTCAAGGTGGCGACGCGCGACGGCCGTGTGCTGAACGCCGCGGCCGAGTTCGACGACTGCGCGCGGATCGCTTCCGAACGTGGCCTGCCCATCAAGGATGTGCAGGCGATCGCCACCCGCGCGTGGCTCGAGAGCCGGGACTCGGGACTCGGGACTCGGGACTCGGCGACGACGAGCAACGACAAACGACTTGCGACCAACGACTGACAAATGTCCCGCTTCTATTTGACTACCGCGATCGACTACGCGAACAGCCGGCCCCACCTGGGGACCGCCTACGAGAAGATCGCGGCCGACGTGATCGCGCGGTACAAGCGGCTGTGCGGCGTCGAGACGCATTTCGTCATGGGGAACGACGAGCACTCCCAGAATGTGTTCCGGAAGGCGCGCGAGCTTGGAGAGGATCCGCTCGCCTACTGCGACCGCATGGCGCAGGAGTTCCTCGACGTCTGGAAGGCGCTGGACATCTCGTTCGACGACTTCATCCGCACGACCGAGCCGCGCCACCGCGCAGGCGTCCAGGCGTTCGTCCGCCGGATGAGCGCCGCGGGCGACGTCTACGAGGGGCACTACGAAGGCTGGTATTGCGTGTCGTGCGAGGCCTTCAAGCAGGAGAAGGACCTCGTGGACGGGGCGTGCCCGATTCATCGGACGAAGCCGGACTGGATCCGCGAGAAGAACCATTTCTTCCGGCTCTCGAAGTACGGCGGCCCGCTGCTCCAGCATTTCGAGGCGCACCCGGACTTCCTCGTCCCGGACATCCGGCGGAACGAGATCCTGCGGCTGATCGAAGGAGGCCTCGAGGACATCTCGGTGAGCCGCGCCGGCCAGTCGTGGGGCATTCCGATGCCGGACGATCCGTCGAGCGTGATCTACGTCTGGGTGGACGCGCTGATCAACTACCTGACGGCTGTCGGGTTCGGCACCGACGAGGGCCTGGCCGCGAAGTGGTGGCCGGCGGACCTGCACGTGATCGGCAAGGACATCACGCGATTTCACGCCGTCATCTGGCCGGCCATGCTGATGAGCGCCGGGCTTCCGGTGCCGCGGCAGATCTTCGGCCACGGCTGGGTCCACTATCGTGGCGAGAAGATGAGCAAGTCGCTCGGGACGACGGTCGATCCGCTCGATGCGGCAGGCCGGTTCGGGCCCGAGCCCCTGCGGCTGTATCTCGTCAAGGAGATCGCGTTCGGCAGCGACGGCGACTTCACGTGGGACCGGTTCGAGGACCTCTACAACGCCGATCTGGCGAACAATCTCGGCAACCTCGTCAGCCGCGTTGCCGCCATGGCCGAGAAGTATCGCGGCGGCCGGCTGCTGCCGGCGGGCAGCCCGGGACGGCTCGCCGGCGTCGCGCGCCAGAGCGTCGAGGACTACCGGCGCGACATGGACGCGTTTGCGCTCGAGGGCGGAACCGCCGCGGCCTTCCGCATCGTCGATGCGGCCAACGAGTACATCGCCGAGACGGAGCCCTGGGCGCTCGCGCGCGACGCGTCGAACGCGGACCGGTTGAGCCAGGTGCTCTTCGACGTCGCGGAGGCCGTGCGGATTGCCGCGATCCTGCTGCTGCCCGTCATGCCGCGCTCGTCGGCGGAGATCCTGCGCCGCGTGGGGGCAGGCACGGGCGCGCCGCTCCTGGACGGCGCCGCGTGGCGGAACGAAGGAGAACGGGTCGTGGTCAAGGGCGACGCCTTGTGGCCGCGCTCGGACGACAAGGCCGGCCGGACGGCCGGCGGTAATGCCAAGGCCGGCTCGAAGGCCGGCGATTCCGACAGGAGCAGAGACGTGGACGAGACGAAGAACCCAGGCGCAGTCCCGGCGTCCGCGCCCGCGGCGCCCCCAGCCCAGCCGCCGTCCGCGGCCCCGGCGTCCGCGCCCGCGGCGTCCGCGCCCGCGGCCGACGGCAAGATCACGATGGACGATTTCATGAAGGTCGAGCTGCGTACGGCGAAGGTGCTCGCCGCCGAAAAGGTGCCGAACTCGCGCAAGTTGATCAAGTTGAGCATCGACGTGGGGACCGAGCAGCGGACGCTCGTCGCCGGCATCGCCGAGGCGTACGAGCCCGAGGCGCTCATCGGGCGCACGATTGTGATGGTCTTCAACCTGAAGCCCGCGAAGCTGATGGGAATCGAATCGAACGGGATGGTGCTTGCCGCCAGCCCCGACGGCGGGAAGCCGACGCTGGTGGGCTTCGATCAGGAGATACCGCCCGGGACGCGGGTGAGGTAGGAATGGTGGCAGCCCAGGGTCAGCACGATAGCGAGACCCAGTGATCGATTCCCATTGCCACCTGGCGTCGGAGGAGTTTGCGGCCGATCTTGCCGCGGTCGTGGATCGGGCGTCGGGCGCCGGCGTGACGAGCGCCCTCTGCATCCTGGCGGCGGGAAACGAGGTTGAAGCGGCGCGCGCGGCGGAAGTGCGGCGCGCGTGGCCGGCGGTCCGTTTCGCCGTGGGCATTCATCCGCACCAGGCCGGCGAGTTCGCGGGGTCCATCGACCGGGCCGTCGAGACCGTCCGGCACGGCCTGGCGGTACACCGCGCATGCGCCATCGGCGAGATTGGGCTCGATTATCACTACGACTTCTCGCCGCGCGACGTGCAGGAGGAGGTCTTCCGCGCCCAGGTGCGGCTCGCGGGGGAGCTGCGGCTGCCGATCGTCATCCACACGCGCGAGGCGACCGACGACACCTTCCGCATGCTGGCCGAGGAGGGGGCCGGGGAAGTGCGCGGCGTGTTTCACTGCTTCACGGGGGACGAAGCCATGGCTCGCGCGGCGCTCGAGATCGGTTTCCACGTCTCATTTGCCGGCATCGTCACCTTCCCGCGTGCTGAAGCGATACGCGGGGCGGCGAGGATGGTGCCGGCCGATCGCGTCCTCGCCGAGACCGACGCGCCGTACCTCGCGCCCGTCCCGCACCGCGGGAAGCGCAACGAGCCGGCGTTTGTCGGGCGCGTGATCGAGAAGCTGGCCGAGATTCGGGGATCCACGGCCGGCGAGGTCGCGGCGCAGGTCACGCGCAACTTCGACACGCTCTTTGGACTGGGGTCGAGCCCCGAGCCCCGAGTCCCGAGACCCGAGACCCGAGTCCGAGACTGACCGCACACCGAGCACTTTGCCCGACCGAGTATAAATATCGTCGTTGTAATGGCTTAGCGCGTTGACACCCCGCGCGTAAGTTCAGTATTGTGGTTCGTTTACACATAAGACAATCCCCTTGAGCGACACAACGCAGAACTCGCCGTCGTCTGCCGACCTGGCGCAGATCTTCGAACCGATCCGCGAAGATCTCGAAGCCGTCGAGCAGGAATTCGTCCGGCACATCCAGTCGCGCGTGGCGCTCATCCCCGAGATGGGCCGTTACATTCAGAAGAGCGGGGGCAAGCGCGTGCGCCCCGCGGTGCTCCTGATGGCGTCGCGGCTCGGCGGCTATCACAGGGGACCGCGCCGTGCTCTACGCCTCGGTCGTGGAGTTCATCCACACGGCGACGCTCGTCCACGACGACATCATCGACGGCGCGGATCTGCGGCGCGGACGGCTGGCCGTGCACTCGCGGTGGGGGAACGACATCACGGTGCTGCTCGGCGACTATCTGTACATCAAGTCGATGGCGATGGCGCTGACGCAGGACTCGCTCGAGATCATCCGCCTGCTCTGCGACGTCACGCTGCGGATGATCGAAGGGGAGCTCTACCAGCTCACCAAGACCGGCGACGTCGACATCTCCGAGGAAGAGCATTTCGAGATCATCCGCCGCAAGACCGCGTTCCTCTTCGGCGGCTGCGCGCAGATCGGGGGGATGCTCGGCGGCATCACGCCGGAGCGGGAAACGGCGCTGCGCGATTACGGGTTCAATCTCGGCATCGCGTTCCAGCTGGTGGACGACCTGCTGGACTACACGGCGGACCAGACGGCGCTGGGCAAGCCGATTGGCGGCGACCTGCGCGAGGGGAAGGTCACGCTGCCGGTGATTTGTCTGCTTGCAGCGCGGCGGAGAGGATGCGGACCGCCTGATTCGCACCATCGTCCAGGAACGCGCCGTCTCTCCCGAGCAGTGGCGCGAGCTCCTCGCGATGCTCCGCGAGCACCGCGCCACCGACGTCGCCTACGAGCGCGCCGTCGAGTACGCGAACCGTGCCAAGAGCTGCCTGGCCGCGTTCCCGCCGAGCCGCGAGCGCGAGGCGCTGATGGCCCTCCCGGACTACGTGCTGGCGAGGGACAGGTAGGTCTCAAGTCTCAAGTCTCCGGTCTCAGGTCTTTGGTCTTAAGTCCGAAGACGACTCGCAGACCCAAGACCCAAGACCCAAGACCCGAGACCGACGTCCGACCCAATGGACCCGCTGCCCCGCATCGACCAGCTCCGCCGCGAGATTCGGCACCACGAAGAGCGCTACTACATCCACAACGACCCGGAAATCGCCGACGACACGTTCGACGCGCTGATCAAGGAGCTCGAGGCGCTCGAGCGGGATCACCCCGATCTCGTCACGCCGGATTCCCCGACACAACGCGTCGCCGGCCGGCCGGTCGAAGGCTTCGCCACGGCCGAGCACCTCGTGCCGATGCTGAGCCTCGACAACGCGTACAACGAGGAGGAGCTCCGCGCGTTCGATGAGCGCGTGCGTAAAGGGGCCGGGCTCGGCGATGCACCTGTGCCGTATGTGGCCGAGCTGAAGATTGACGGCCTCAGCATCGCGCTCACCTACGAGAACGGTTCCTTCGTGCGCGGCGCCACGCGCGGCGACGGCGTGCGCGGCGAGGACGTGACGTCGAACGTGCGGACGATCAAAGCGATCCCGCTCGCCCTCCGCGACGGACCGCCGGGCCGAATCGAGGTGCGCGGCGAGCTGTTCCTGCCGCGGACGTCGTTCGCGCGGATCAACAAGGAGCGCGAGGACGCCGGCGAGCCGCTCTTTGCCAACCCCAGAAACGCCGCCGCGGGAACGATGCGCAACCTGGATCCGGCGCTGGTGGCGCGGCGCCGGCTGGGCGCGTTCGTCTATCAGCTGGTTGTTCCGGGACAGCCGGATGTCCTGCCTGAAGGCGGAAGCCACAAGCCGCCGGACTTCGCGGGTGAGCCGGGCCGGTATGCCGCGATGCTGAAATCGCTGCGCGCCTGGGGACTGCCCGTCGAGCCCAACTTCCACGCGTGTGCCGGCATCGATCAGGTCGTCGAGTTCTGCCGCACTCTGGGCCGAGGGCCGGCAAGCGCTCGAGTTCGACACCGACGGCGTGGTCATCAAGGTGGACGACCTCTCGCTTCGCCAGCGCCTCGGGACGACCTCGAAGTTTCCGCGGTGGGCGATCGCGTTCAAGTTCCCGGCTCAGCAGGCGCACACCAGGCTCCTGAAGATCGCCGTCAACGTCGGCCGGACCGGCGCCAACACGCCGTACGCCGTCCTCGAGCCGGTCTTCCTGGCCGGCTCGACCATCTCGATGGCGACGCTCCACAACGCCGAGGACCTCGCCAGGAAGGACCTGCGCGAGGGGGACACGGTGATCATCGAGAAGGCGGGGGACGTCATCCCGAGGGTCGTCTCCCCGATCCTCAGCCTCCGGCCCGAGGGCTCCGTCCCGTGGGTGATGCCGACGACGTGCGAGGAGTGCGGGAGCGAGCTGCAGCGCGACGAAGAAGGGGTCATCTGGCGCTGCGAGAACACGTCCTGCCCGGCACGGCTGCGCCGCAGCCTCGAGCATTTCGCGTCGCGCACCGCGATGAACATCGAAGGGCTGGGGGAGTCCCTGGTCGATCAGCTGATCGAGGGCGGGCTGGTGCGCGACTTCGCCGATCTCTATCATCTCGAGGCGCCGCAGCTCGAAAACCTCGTCGTCACGCCGCGGGAACCGCGCTCGGAGCGCGCCGTGCCGCGGAAGCTGGGCAAGGTCGGGCGCAACGTCGTGGAGCAGATCGCGCGCAGCAAGGAGAACGACCTGTCCCGTCTCGTCTACGCGCTCGGGATTCGGCACGTCGGCGAAAAGGCGGCAGCGACCCTGGCGCGGTATCTCCGGCGAATGGACGCCATCCTGGACGCGCCGCTCGAGGCGCTGCAGACGGTCCCGGACGTCGGGCCCGTCGTCGCCGCGTCGGTCCGGACGTTCGCCGACGAGCCGCACAACCGCGCGCTCGTGGCGAAGCTGGCGGCCGCCGGCGTGAACATGACCACCCGCCAGGCCGAGCCGGATCAGGTCGCGGAGGGTCCCCTGGCCGGAAAGACGTTCGTCGTCACGGGTACGCTCGAGTCGATGTCGAGGGACGAGGCGGAGGCGGCCATCGAGCGGCTCGGCGGGAAGGTGTCGAAGTCGGTCAGCAAGAAGACCAGCGCCCTCGTCGTCGGCGCCGAGGCCGGCAGCAAGCTCGAAAAGGCCCGGAGCCTGGGGGTCACAACGATGACGGAAGATGAATTCAAGACGCTTATAATGACTGTGTAGGTCTCGGGTCTTCGGTCTCAGGTGTCGCCACGAGTCCCAAGACCTGAAACCGAAGACCCGAGACCCCAAGACCCAGGACCTGAGACCCGAGACCTGAGACCGACGACCACCCGAGACCCGAGACCGTCCCACCCCATGTCCAAACGCTTCACGCTCGTCACCGTCGCACTCGCCGCTGCCGTGGCGTTTCTCGTCGGCCTGATCATCGCCGGCGGGCTGACGCCGGAGCCGAACGTGTCGACGGCTGAGCGGCTCGGCCCCCGTCCGGACCTGGCGAAGCCGGCCGGGCTGGTCGGCGCGCCCCTGGTGGTGAACTTCGCGGACGTCGCCGAGCGGATCAACGCGGCCGTCGTCAACATCGATTCGACGTCGAAGGCGACCGAGTCGCGTGAGCCGCAGCGCTACTTTCGCCGGGGCGAGGGACCCATGGAGGGTCCGGGCCCGCGCGACCTCGAGACGCCGCGGCACGGCTCCGGCAGCGGGTTCCTGATCGATCGCGACGGCTACATCCTGACGAACCATCACGTGATCAACGCCGCCGAGCGGATCACCGTCACGCTCGCCGACGGCCGGGCGTTTCGAGCGGAGGTCGTCGGCAGCGATCCCGCTATCGACGTGGCGCTCGTGCGGATTGCCGGCGGGCGGGACTTGCCGGAAGCCCCGCTCGGGAACTCCGACGAGCTTCGTGTCGGCGAATGGGTCTGCGCCATCGGCAACCCGTTGGGCTACGAGCACTCGGTGACGGTCGGCGTGGTCAGCTTCATCGGCCGGAAGCTGTTCGATCCGAGCCTGGACAACTACATCCAGACCGACGCGGCCATCAACTTCGGGAACAGCGGCGGGCCGCTCATCAACACGCGCGGTGAAGTCATCGGCATCAACTCCGCGATCAGCTCGCGGGCGAGCAACATCGGCTTTGCCGTGCCGATCAACCAGGCCGTGGCGATTCTCGCGCAGCTCAAGACGAGGGGCCGCGTGTCGCGCGGCTACATGGGGGTGCTGCTGACCGACGTCACGCCGGCGCTCCAGCGCTCGCTGTCGCTGGGCACGTCGCGCGGCGCGCTGGTGCAGGACGTCACGGCCGGATCGCCGGCCGAGCGCGCCGGGGTGCGCACCTACGACGTGATCGTCGATGTCGAAGGGCGCGACATCGGCTCCAACGAGGAGCTGATTCGCGACATCTCGGCGCGCCAGCCCGGCACCGTCGCGCGCCTGGGCGTGCAGCGCGACACCCGCAAGGTGACGATTCCGGTCAAGCTCGCCGAGCGCCCGATGCGCGACGATTCGGACCCGCAGGATCCGATTGACAGAGGGAGCCGCGGACGGGCCCCCGAGCCCATCCCCGAGCTGCCGCTGGGCCTGACCGTGCGGACGCTCGACCGCGGGTTCATCGGCCGGCTGGAAGTGCCCGAGTCGGTGCAGGGCGTGATCGTCTCGCGCGTCGATCCGACCGGCGCGGCATTCTCGGCGCTCGTCCGGCGCGGCTTCATCATCATGGAGATCAACCGCAAACCGATTCGCTCCGTCGCCGACTACCAGCGCATCGTGTCGGCGGCCAGGCCCGGCGACGTCCTCGCCCTCTACTATTACGATCCGACGCTCGCCCAGCGCGCGCTCGTGACGGTGACGGTAGAATGACCCGTCAATTCCCAAGGCCCAACTGCCAACTCCCAAAGTGCCTGCCAAGTACCAATCGGGTAGAACTTGCCACGACTTTCGCAGTAGGGTTTACAGGAGTTCAGGAGTTCAGGAGATTTATTTTGAAAAGAACAACTCTTAGTCTCCAAACCTCCTGATCTCCCGATCTCCTGTTAGAGCATGAAATCACGAATCCTGGTCATAGACGACGAGGCGGAGATCCGCCGGTCGGTGCGGATGATCCTCGAGTACGAGGGGTACGAGGTCCTCGAGGCGTCCAGCGGGCCCGAAGGCGTCACGATGGCGGAGCGGGAGTCGCCCGACCTCGTGTTCCTCGACATCAAGATGCCGGGCATGGACGGGCTCGACGCGCTGCAGCGGATCAAGGCGTTGAACGAAACGCTGCCGGTCGTGATCATTTCGGGGCACGGCACGGTCAGCACGGCCGTCGAGGCGACCAAGGCCGGGGCCTTCGACTTCATCGAGAAGCCGCTGGCGAGCGAGCGCGTGCTCGTCACGATCCGCAACGCGCTCGACCAGACGCGCCTGCGCGACGAGAACAAGTCGCTGAAGCGCGCCGTGGAAGTCCGTCACCAGATGGTCGGCGAGACCCAGGCGCTCAGGCAGGTCTGGGACTCGATCAAGCGCGCCGCGCCGACCAACGCCACCGTCCTGCTGCTCGGCGAAAGCGGCTCGGGCAAGGAGCTCGTCGCGCGATCGATCCACCGCAACAGCCTGCGCAGCCGCGACCGGTTCGTCCAGGTCAACTGCGCGGCGATCCCGGAGGAGCTGATCGAGTCGGAGCTGTTCGGCCACGAGAAGGGCTCGTTCACCGGCGCGACCGAGAAGCAGATCGGCAAGTTCGAGCAGGCCGACCACGGCACCATCTTCCTCGACGAAGTCGGCGACATGAGCGCCAAGACGCAGGCCAAGGTGCTGCGCGTGCTGCAGGAGGGGGAGGTCGAGCGGCTCGGGTCGGCGCGCACGATCAAGGTGGACGTCCGCGTGATTGCCGCCACCAACAAGGACCTCGAGCAGGAGATCGAGAAGGGGACGTTCCGCGAGGATCTCTACTTCCGGCTCAGCGTGATCCCGATTCGGGTCCCGCCGCTGCGCGACCGGCGCGAGGACATCCCGCCGCTCGTGCGGCATTTCGCGGACCTCTTCAGCCGCGACAACAACCGCCGGCCGCAGCGCTTCACGCAGGCGGCGCTCGAGCACATGCAGAAGGCCCGGTGGAAGGGCAACGTCCGCGAGCTGAAGAACACCGTCGAGCGCCTCATCATCATGACGCCCGGCGAGGTCATCGACGTCGACGACCTGCGCGACATCGTGCGTATTGAATCGAAGGCGCCGGCAGCCGAGAATAACGAACGGGAGCGCCCGGGCACGCTGCGCGAGTTCAAGGAATCGGCCGAGCGCACGTTCCTCGTCGGCAAGCTTCGCGAGAACAACTGGAACATCTCGAAGACCGCCGAGGTCATCGGTACGCCGCGCAGCAATCTGTACAAGAAGCTGGAACAGTACGGAATCTCTCAGGAGGGCGACGGCTAGGGAGAGTCTCAGTCTCGAGTCTCTGGTCTCTGGTCCTACAGACTAAAAAGACCTGCCAAAGACCAACGACCCGAGACCGAAGACACCCAAGACCGGAGACCGGAGACCAAAGACCAGAGACCGAAGACCAACGACCAACGACTCTCACCGCCGCAGCAGGCCAGACGATCGCCGTCCATGGACGTTCGCAAGAGCGTCGTGGAGGGAGGAAAGTCCGAACTCCGAAGGGCAGTGCGCCGGGTAACGCCCGGTCAGGGCAACCTGAAGGAAAGTGGCACAGAAAACACACAGCTGACGTCCGGGGGCAACCTCGGGCAAGCAATGGTGAAAAGGTGCGGTAAGAGCGCACCGCGCTCGTGGCAACACGGGTGGCAGGCAAAACCCCGCACGGAGCAAGGCCAAATAGGGAAGCGCCATAGGACGGCCCGTCCGAAGCTTCCGGGTAGGCTGCTCGATCCCGCCAGTAATGGCGGGGCTAGAGGAATGATCGTCGCGCCGAAGCCCGACGGCCGAAAGGCCGGTGGGCGAAGGTGGACAGAATTCGGCTTACGGCCGGCTGCGGCGGCCTCTTTTCGATCCCGGACTCCCCGCCCATCGCCTGGGTGATAACATTCTCCCCGGTGCCAGCCGGTAAGGTAGAGGTGAGGCGCCGCGGGGGGCACGGCACCCCACAAACCGTGGCGCCGATTCGAAAATGCCCGCATTTCCGACGCGAAACAGCATCCTGTCAGGGCTTACGCCTGTGCACGCTTATTGCTAAGGTCAGAGCATGGCTTACTATCTTGTAACTGGCGGTGCGGGTTTCATCGGCTCGCACCTTTCGGAAGAGCTCGTGCGCCGCGGTCACCGCGTGCGCGTGGCCGACTCGCTCATCACCGGCAAGCGCAGCAACCTCGATCACCTCCCGCAGGTGGAGTTCCTCGAAGGGGACCTTGCCGATCTCGACTTCGCGCGCCGCGCCGTTGACGGCTGCGAGCTCGTGCTCCATCAGGCCGCCATCCCGTCGGTTCCGCGGTCCGTCAAGGATCCGGTGACGTCGCACCGCGCGAACGTGGACGCGACGCTGAACGTGCTCGTGGCGGCGCGCGATGCCGGGGTCCGCCGGCTGGTGTTCGCGGGGTCCTCCTCGGCGTACGGCAATGCCCCGACGCTCCCGAAGCACGAGGGGATGCCGAACAGCCCGCTGTCGCCGTACGCGCTGCAGAAGGTGATTGGCGAGCAGTATCTGCAGATGTTCACGACGCTGTACGGCTTCGAGACCGTCAGCATCCGCTACTTCAACGTCTTCGGCCCGCGGCAGGATCCTTCGTCGCCGTACTCCGGCGTCATTTCCGTCTTCGCCACGGCGCTCCTCGAGAACCGCTCCCCGAAGATCTACGGCGACGGCGAGCAGACGCGCGACTTCACGTACGTCGCCAACGTCGTCGACGGCGTGCTCCGCGCGAGCGAAGCGCCGCACGCGAGCGGGGAAGTGATCAACGTCGCGACCGGCGGCCGCATCTCGCTCAACCAGCTGTTCTACGCGATGCGCGAGGTCGTCGGAGGGACCCTCGAGCCGACCTACGTCGAGACGCGCGAGGGGGACGTGCGCGACTCGCAGGCCGACATCCGCAAGGCGAAGGAGCTCCTCGGCTACGAGCCCGTCGTCCCGTTCGAGGAAGGCCTCGAGCGCACGATCGCGTGGTACCGCACCGCCACCACTCCCGCGACGGCGTAGCATGGTCGTGGCGTCCGTCGTGAGCCGGATCTAAGCGCTCTGAATGTAACTCCGCGCATCGCCCGTCAGCGGCGGTTGCGCGCCACTCCAATGCTGCGCGCCTGCCCTGAGCGAGCGTCGGCTCACGCGAGCCGAAGGGCGTCATTCGATCGCACGCGGCGGTTCCTGCGGTTGACCCCGGCGCGGCTCTGAGCCGGCTTCTTCCGCAGCGCGATTCCTTGCCGCTGCTCCAACCTCCTTTGCCACCACACGCTTACGCGGCCAGCGCGTGATCCCGCGCGAGCGGCAGCAGCCTTGCCCTTGCCCCTGGTGGCTCCGGCGCCGGATGCCATCACCACATTCCTGGAGGGCAGCATGCGTCGACTCGTCGTCGCCGTTGGGATGGTCATGGCCGCGCTCGTCGCCAGCGCCACATCAAGCGCGCAAAGTCCCGCACGGCCTGGTCCACGGAGTACTCAGCCACCGCCGGAGATGATCGAGATCGACGGCAGCAAGAACCCCGAGCTCGTCCCGCAATGGAGCGCGTGGGAGTTTGCGTTCCGCGTGATGGCCGGCGGATCCAGGGAGCTGCCGACGATCGTGCATCGGGCCGTCTCGGCCGACGAGGGAGCCATGATCCTTCGCGAGGCCGAGATGATCACGAAGCGCGCCGCGGCGTGCGAGGCGCGGATGAGCAAGCTTCGCGTGCTCATCGGAAAGGAAAAGGCGTCCGTGCTCGACGCGCGGGCGCGGGAAATCACGCTCGACTGCCGCCGGCAGACACTCGACGTGCGGGACCGCATGCTGGATCGCCTGAACCCGGAAGCGCAGACCGCGCTGCGGGCATTCGTGGAGTCCACGAAAGCCGGCACGTCGTTGACGTTGACAAAGAAACAGTTGGCCCGTTTCCTCGAACCCGAATGAGGCCGACCGGAAGGTGAGGACACCGATGAAGAGAATGCGCTCGATTGGCATCGCGTTGCTTGTCGCGTCGCTGCTGCCGGCCGTGCCGGCCCACGCGGACGACTACGACGAAAGCCTCAACATCTTCGACTGCGGCGTGGTCGTGAAACGGAACTCGAGCCATCAGTACGGCCGGTATCGCCTGGGTGGAGTACCTCGTGGAGACGCAGGGCGTGTTGAACCTCTGCGGGCAGTGGATTGTGAGCGTGGAGGCCAACGTCGTCGGCGTGAGCGGCTCGGCGTCGAGCGCCTCATGGAAGATCCAGGTGGCCAGCGTGCGCCGCCCGGTTCCTGTTCCCTTCTACGGACCATGGACGACGCACGGCAGGCATTGGTCGAGCAACATCATCCTCGGCCCGGGATCGCACGACCTGGGACAGAGCGTCAGCACCGCGATCGTGACACCGCCCCAGGAAAGCAGGTCGGAGAGAGGCGAGAGAGTGCTCGCCCGGCTATGAGCGGGAACAGAGCGAGCGGTGCCCGCGCAATTCGCCGCTCATTGTCGACATGAACCACGACGGTTACCGGCTCACCAGCGTGCGGGACGGCGTGTGGTTCGATCTGGATGCGGACGGCACGCCCGAACCGGTCGCCTGGACGGCGCCCGACAGCGACGAGGCGTTCCTCGCGCTGGACCGCAACGGCAACGGCTTCATCGACAGCGGCGCGGAGCTGTTCGGCAATCACACGCCGACGACCAACACCATCGACCCGGACGTCACCGCGGCGAACGGCTTCGAGGCGCTGCGCTTCGCCGAAGGGCCCTCGTTCGGCCGGAGCCGGCGCGACGGCGTCATCGACGCGCGCGATGCGGTCTTTTCACGCCTGGTCCTGTGGCGCGATCTCAACCACAACGGGATATCCGAACCGGGGGAGCTGCAGCCCCTGTGCGAGTCCGATCTCGTCCAGATCGAGACGGACTACCGGACGTCGAGGCGCGTGGATCGCTTCGGCAACGAGTTCCGTCAGCGGGGGCATGGGGTGTGGCGCGACGGCAGGGCACGCTACATCTACGACGTCTGGCTCGTCACGGGGCGGGACTGAGTTTTCCGAGATGGCGTCCACTCGTGGGGCGATTTTCCTGGGAGGCGACTCTGGGAGTGCTGGCGTTAGTGCCGGACTTTTTGACGACTCTGAAGCCGGCGCACAGTCGAGGGAGGCGGGACGCGCCTCCCCCGTTTTTGCGCTGGCGCGATCGGATCCGCCGTCCTACAATGCCCGGACGTCCCCGTGCGGAGATGGGTGAAGCATCGCCATCTCCCTGGGAGAAGACAAGGAGTCCTCAACATGTGTCCCCGTTCCATTCTGGTTCTGCGGCTCGGCCTCATCGCGCTCTGCGGGTTCGGCCTGACGACGGCTGCTGAAGCCCAGTCGGGTCTCGCCACCGTCACCGGCATCGTGTCGGATGAGTCGGGCGCCGCCGTGCCGGGCCTCACCGTCACGGCGACCAACCAGGCCACCAACGTCGCCTACACCGGCCTGACCAACGACGCCGGCAACTACATCATGACCGCCGTGCCGATCGGCAGCTACGTCATCACGGTGGAGATGCAGGGCTTCAAGGGCGTCCAGTCCACGGTCACGCTGTCGGCCGCGCAGACGGCCCGCGTCGACTTCAGGCTGCAGATCGGCACCGTGACGGAGCGCGTCGAAGTGACCGCGACCGGCGCGGTGCTGCAGACCGAGAACGCGGTCGTCGGCAGCAAGCTGGAGCGCGAACAGGTCGAGAAGCTCCCGGCCCAGGGGCGGAACCTCCTCACGGCGACGTTCTTCACGGCCGGCGTGACGACGCCGAATCCGGGCTCGTTCAACAGCCTGAAGAACACGGGCGGCGGGCGTCCGTTCGTCAACGGCCAGCGCGAGCAGGCGAACAACTTCACGCTCGACGGCGTGGACATGAACGACGCGATCGACAACCTGCTCGCGTATCAGCCGAGTCCCGACGCGGTGGAGCAGGTCAGCGTCGAAACGAACAACTATTCCGCCGAGCTCGGCAACGTCGCCGGCGCCATCGTCAACATGGTGATCAAGTCGGGGACGAACCGGTTCATGGGCAACGGGTTCTACTACTGGCGCGACAACACGCTCGCGGCGACGCCGTGGGCCACCAGCCGCGCCGGCGGCGCCAAGTCGAAGTTCTCGCGCAACATGGGCGGCGCCACGATTGGCGGGCCGATCGTGCGGAACAAGGTGTTCTTCTTCGGCGATTTCCAGGCCGCGCGCCAGAAGAGCCCGCCGGCCGACTCCTTCACGACGGTCGTGCCCGACGAGTGGCGGCGCGGCGACCTGAGCAGCCTGCTCACGGCCGCAACCCCATCGTCGTGCGCGATCCGCGCAACGGACAACCGTTCCCGAACAATCAGATCCCGTCGACCGGTTCAGCACGTTCGCGCGGAACCTGTTCGCGAACGAGTCGCTGTATCCGCGGCCGAACGTCACGCGCGCGCTGAGCGACTTCCGCCAGAACTACCGGGGCAAGTCCGCCTCGAAGGAAGAGGCGAACCAGTTCGACGTGAAGGTGGACTGGAACGCGTCGGCGAACGACAAGCTGTACGTGCGGTACTCGAAACAGACGCACGAGTCCCGCCCGTCGAGACGGTCATGCCGCTGGTCTTCGCGCGGCTCCAACAACCCGTTCTGGAGCATCGCCGCCAACTGGAACCGGATCATCGGCACGGTCGCTCGTCAACGACCTGCTCGTCGGGTTCAACGACAACGGCTTCAACAGCCAGCCGCTCGACATCCGCGGGCTCGGCAACTTGAACAACCAGCTCGGCATCGGCGGGTCGCAGGCGATTCCGGGCCTGACCACGGTGCGGCTGGGCAACAACGTGGCGAACATCGGCACGCCGGAGACGGAGCAACACCGCCAACGAGGTGTTCCAGGTCAACGAGCGGCTCACGTGGATTCGCGGCCGCCACACGCTGAAGTTCGGCGGATCGTGGAACCACTACACGATGGAGCGGTACTACGCGGGCAACAACGGCGTGCTCGGCTTCATTGCCTACAACGCGTCCAACTTCACGGGCGCGCCCTTCGCCGATTTCCTGCTCGATCAGGTGTCGGAAAAGGGCGCGGCTCGCTGGCGGACCCGTGGACGCAGCTCCAGCATCGCGTCGGGATCTACGCGGCCGACGACTTCAAGGCGACCAACAACCTGACGTTGAACCTCGGGCTGCGGTGGGCGTACACGTCGCCGCTCGTCGAGAAGGACGATCGTCAGGCCAACATCGATCTGACCAACGCGGCGCTGCTGCTGGCCGGGCAGGACGGCAACAGCCGCGCGCTGTACAACGCCGTACCACAAAGGTGGGAGCCGCGGCTCGGCTTCGCGTATCGCATGGGCGACCGCTGGGTGTTCCGCGGCGGCGTACGGCATCACGCAGTACATGGAAGGCACCGGCGCCAACCTGCGGCTGCCGCTCAACCCGCCGTTCTTCTTCGAATCGCAGGTGCGGTACGACGCGACGAGCGGCGCCGGCACGATCGCCACCGGTTTCGAGGGCCTGCAGGCGCTCGAGCGGCCTCTCGGGCCAGCCGCGCGCGTGGGATCCGAACCTGCGTCCGCAGTTCACGCAGCAGTGGAACGTGTTCGCCGAATACCTCCTCGGCTCGAGGTCTTCGATCAACGTCGGCTACGTGGGCAGCAAGTCCGACCATCTCGTGACGCCGGTCGACGGCAACCAGCCGCTGCCCGGCACGGGGACCCGAGCACCTGGCTGCCGGTCAGCAGCGCCGTCCGCTGTTTCCGTTCAATCCGCTCATCACGTCGATCAGCACGACGGCGTCGCGCGGCCGCAGCGAACTACAACGGGCTGCAGACGACGTTCAAGCAGCGGATGTGGAAGGGGCTGGATTTCGTCGCGAACTACACCTTGGAGCAAGGCGATGTCGAACAACCTCGGGTACTACGGCTCCGGCGGGCGTGGCGGGCGAGGGCGCGTATCCGATGAACAGCTACAACATCGAGGCCAACTACGGCCCGGCGTTCTTCGACGCGACGGCACGTCTTCTCGCTGGCCGGCAGCTACGAGCTGCCGTTCGGCAAGGAGCGGCAGATCGGCGCCAACTGGAACCGCGCGCTCGACGCGATCGCGGGCGGCTGGTCGGTGAGCTTCGCGGTCACGGCCCACACGCGGTTTCCCGATCACGGTGACCGACGGGCGAACCCGTCGCTCCAGGCCTCGCGGTCCCCCGAGCGGCCCAATCGGATCGCCAGCGGTGAGGTGGACAACCCGACGCTCGAGCGCTGGATCGATCGAGCGGCGTTCGTCTCCGCGCCGCGCGGCCAGTTCGGCAATTCGGGCGTCGGCATCCTGCGCGCGCCGGGCTACTGGAACGTCGACATGTCGGTCAGCAAGCGCTTCGCGACGTTCGGCCGGCAGTACTTCATGTTCCGCGGCGAGATCTTCAACGCGCTCAACCACCCGAACTTCGGGCCGCCGGAGGCAACATCCAGAGCCAGACGTTCGGCACGATCACGAGCACCGTCGGGGATGCGCGCATCGTGCAGCTGGTGGCGAAGTACTACTTCTGAAGCGTAGTCCAGCGGGTCACGGATTCCGTGTGAACTGCTCGTTCGTACGTGCCGTGACGTGCAGTCCGTGCCGCGGACCTGCTAACACTCGGCTGGAGGGGGCTGCGGTCGCGGAATGCCTGCCTGTTACCCGCGTCTCTCAGCCAGCGGCGAAACGCTTCTCCTCGACCGCATCGTGCGAACGACCGCCGCTCGGTATTCGGCGGCTCTCTATCAGCCTGATTTCTCCGCTCGAGCATCTAGATTCGTGACGAGTCCTGTCATCTGACCGCGCCGATCTTACAGCGGCAACCGCCGCGCTCAGAATCCGCGACGACAGGTCCGGAGGGCCCTGTCGTGTGCGCGACAGCGCTGCACAAAAAGGAGTCGAGCGATGCCGATCAATACAGGTGGACTGGCGCAACGGCGGGCCTCGCCGGCTGCGCTCGCTCGTCGCCTGGGTTGCGCTGTCGATCGTCGCGGCCGTGCCGGCGGCGAGCGCCCAGAGCATCTCCGGCGACCTTGTCGTCCGCGTGGTCGATCCCGAGCGATCTCGAGCGTGCCGGGCGCCGCCGTGACGCTGACGGAGGTCGAGACCGGCGTGATGCAGAGCGCCGTCACGCGATGCGCAGGGCACGTACTTGTTCGGCCAGCTGAAGCCCGGCGTCTACAAGCTCGAGAGTCGCCACGCTCGGGGTTCAAGAGCACGAACGTCCAGGACATCCGCATTCAGGTCGGGCAGCGCGCGCGCGTCGACGTGAAGCTGGTCGTCGCCACGGTCGCCGAAGACGGTGACCGTGTCGGCGGCGGCCGCGACGCTGATCAACGCCGAGAGCGCGGCGATCGGCCAGGTGATGGACAGCAAGGTCGATCGTCGAGCTGCCGCTCAACGGCCGCAACTTCATCCAGCTCGCGCAGCTCTCCGCCGGCGCCATGCCGATCGGCATCGGCGTGTCGCCGGCCTCGACCTGGACGGGCCGCAGCGACACGACGCTGTCGATCGCGGGCGGCCGCGAGTCGAACAACAGCTTCCTCGTCAACGGCATCGAGACCCGCAACGCCCGCTTCGGCAACGCCGGCATCCGGCCCGAGCATCGACGCGATCCAGGAGGTCAAGATCCAGCGCTCGACGTTCGGCGCCGAGTTCGGCCGCAGCGCGGCGGTCGTCAACACGACGATCAAGTCGGGCACCAACGAGTTGCACGGCAGCGTGTTCGAGTTCAACCGCGACGAGCAAGTTCGATGCGAACGACTTCTTCCTGAACCGCACGAACCGCGCCAAGCCGCCGTTCAAGCAGAACAACTTCGGCACCGCCGTCGGCGGTCCGCTGACTGTTCCCGAAGCTGTACAACGGCCGCAACCGCACGTTCTGGTTCTTCAACTACGAAGGGTTCCGGCAGGACGTGCACGTCGAGCGCCACCGGCCTGTATCCGTCGGCGGCGCAACTCAGGGGCAATCTCGCGGACGACAGCGCCGGCACCGGGATCTTCCCGACGCAGCTCCGCCGTTCTGCCAGGCCAACGCCGGGATCGCGCAAGTGCGTCGACGTGATCGACTCCACGACCGGCCAGCCGTTCCCCGGCAACGTGATCCCGGCCGAGCCGGCTCGATCCGACCACGCAGCTCGCGACGCAGTACACCGTGCTGCCGAACGTCGACGGTGCCGGCCGGAACGCGCCGACGTTTCCCGAGCTTCAACGCGATTGCCACGCCGCTGACGGTCAACGATTTCGATCAGTACAACGTGCGCCTCGATCATCAGCTCGGGCCGCGCGATCAGCTCTTCGGCACGTTCTCGTACGCCGACGAGACGCGCGACGTCAAGGTGCTGCGCCCGTTCGGCGGCGAAGGGTTCCCGCTCAGCGAACCGGCTGGTCACGCTGACGCACGCGCACACGTTCACGCCGAACCTGCTGAACGAGTTCCGCTTCGGCTACAACCGCAGCAAGACCTACCGGCTGTCGGAGACCTCCTACGGGCCGGACTACGCGCGCGAGGTGTTCAACCTGGAGAACACCACCGACCAGGCGATCATGTTCGGCATTCCGGCGTTCAACATGACCGGGTTCGGCGGCATCGGCTCGATCTCGCAGGCGATCGGCGCGCTCGACGAGAACCTGCAGTTCACCGACAACCTCAGCCTCGTCAAGGGCAGTCACAACATCCGCGCCGGCTTCCAGATCAGCCGGCAGGACTATTTCCAGATCACGAACTTCAGCGGCAACCCCACGTTCACGTTCGACGGCCGCTACACCGGCCTGCAGGCCAACGGCATCGGCCTCGCCGACTTCCTGCTCGGCGTCCGTCGCGCGCGGGCGGCGCCATCGGCGACTCCATCCAGGACATGCGCACCACCTACTGGGCGGCTACATCCAGGACGACTGGCGCATCTGCCCGAACTTGACCTCAACTACGGGCTGCGCTACGAGTTCGCGCGCTCGCCGGTCGAGAGCGACAACAAGAGCCTCGTCTTCGCTCCGGAGCTCGGGCAGATCCTGCTCGCCGGGCAGGGCGTCCGCCCCGACATCGTCGATCCGGACTGGAACAATTTCGCGCCGCGGCTCGGCTTCACGTGGCGGCCGCCGGTCGCTCGAAGGACTTCGTCGTGCGCGGCGGCGCCGGCATCTACTACGCGACCGACAATTTCAACGAGGAGCAGTTCAAGGGCACCGGCCCGCCGTTCTTCCAGGCGCAGACGATCGAAGGCGATCCGCGCACGCCGAACCTGTTCATGCGCGACATGCTGCCGTCGTTCACCAACTCGCCCAACGTGAACCCGTTCACGTTCGACCGCGTCAACCGCACGCCGTACCTGACGCAGTGGAGCTTCGGGCGCGCAGAAGAGCCTTGGCACGGACTAGCTGCTGGAGGTCGAATACGCCGGCAGCACGGGCAGCAAGCTGCCGCAGCGGCGCAATCTGAACATCGCGGCGCATCGATCCGACCGGCACGATTCCCATCGTGCAGCGGGTGCCGTATCCCGCAATTCGGATTCATGCTGATGACCTACAACGGCGGATGGTCGAGCTACAACGCCCTGACGACGAAGCTGGAGAAGCGCTTCTCGAAGGGCCTGTACTTCCTCGGGTCGTACACCTGGCAGAAGAGCCTCGACCTCGGCGCGACCGACGAGTTCTCGGCGCTCTCGGCCGAGTTCAAGAAATGGGACAAGGGCCACAGCACGTTCGACGTGCCGCACCGGTTCGTCGGCCACGTGGGTCTACGAGCTGCCGGTCGGCCGCGGCCGCGCGCTGCTGACCGACATGCCGGCTGCGCTCGAAGCGGTGCTCGGCGGCTGGCAGGTGAGCGGCATCGCCACGTTCTCGCAGGGGCAGTTCCAGACGCCGACGCTCGGCACGGACTGGATGCTGCGTCGGCACCTTCACGACGTCGCGTCCCGACGTCATCGGCGATCCGGCCGCCGGGCCGTGCGCTGCCTGATGCGCTATCTGAATCCCGCCGCCTTCGACTTCCCGCGCGACGCCCAGGGGAACCGGATTCGCGTGCAGGGCAACGCCGGGCGCAACAGCATCCAGCAGCCCGGCATCAACAACTGGGACATCGGTCTCTTCAAGAACTTCCGCTTTGGCAACCGGTTCAACGCGCAGTTCCGGTGGGAGACGTTCAACACGTGGAACCACACGCAGTTCGGCTCCGCGAACCTGAACACGAGCAGCCCGACGTTCGGGCGCATCACGGGGCTGCGCGTGCGGCCCGCGCCGGATGCAGTTCGGACTGCGCTTGACGTTCTGATAGGGCCGCGCTGACGTCGCTCACGCGGTAGGGGCCGCGGCTGACTTCGCCCCCGCGGCAGGGGCCGCGGCTGACTTCGCTCCCGCGGTAGGGGCGCACTCGCTGGCGCTCGTGCGTGGGGGCCTCCGCGCTGCGCGCCTCGGTCGGGGCCGGCCTGCCCTGAGGCCTGCCCGGCGAGTGGCGGCTGATTACAGGAGAACAGGAATCAAGGAGTCAGGAAAAGTTCATTGTTTTCCTCCTGATTCCTGATTTCCTGATCTCCTGTTCCATCGAGCTCGCGCCGCATGTCGAGCAGATTCTGTAGCTCAGCGCGCTGTCTTCCTCTGTACCAGACCGCGACCGCGGCCAGCGCCGCGGTCACGGCCCACACCACGAGCAGGTCGCCCGACGTGAGGAAGGCCCAGGGCGTCATCGGGCGGCTCTCCGCCTGGTAGTGATAAATCCACACGAGATCGAACGTCAGAATCATCACGTAGAGCACGCACTGGGCCGCGAGCCCACGAAGCCGGCCCCGGCACCGGCGAATGCGAGAGATCGAGAAACGCCGCGGTCGTGGCCGCCGAGGGCCGGAGGATGTCTCCGCGCAGGCCGATCGACATCGCCCAGGCGATCGCGATGCAGAACCACACGCCGATCGCGAACGCGACCGACGATCCATCGCTGCGAGATCAGCGCCCAGGCGGTCGCCCCGCCTCCCATGATGACGGTCACCGCAATCTCGCCGTAGCGCGCGCGGCGAATGTGCCGGGTCTCGCGCTCCACTCGCTGCTGCAGGCCGGATGGAATGACGTCGCCGCTCTGCCATTGGCGGCGCCACGTCCCGAGCTCGGTGTCAGGTTCCATATGACCTTCCTTGGAGCCGCGCGCGCAGCATCTGGCGGGCGCGCGTGAGGCGGGCTCCCACGTTGCTTTCGGCGATCCCGAGCACGTCGCCGATCTCACCGTAACTCATGCCTTCGAGCGCCAGCGTGACGACCTGCCGGTGGCCGAGAGGCAGGCACCGGATGGCCTCGAGCAGGCTGGCGGCCCTGCTGCTCGACCGACAGCTTCTGTTCGGGATCGGGCCCCTTGTCCGCGAGCTCCACGTCTTCGCCGGCGTCGATCGTCGGCAGCCGCCGCCGGGCGACGTGAGCGATCCCGCGGTTGTGCGCGATGCGGAAAAGAAACGTGCGCTCCGAGCACTCGCCGCGAAAGCGCGGCAGCGCCTGCCAGATCGCGACCGCGATGTCCTGGAACAGATCCTCGCCGTCGCCTGGTCCCCTCGCGTAGCTGGCTGCCAGCCGCGCCAGCGCCGCGCCTTCGGCCTGCATCAACGCGGTGAAGCGCTGCTCGAGATCAGCCGGCAAGCACGTCGTCCCGGCTCAGTATCGCGACCGCCCCCGCGAGGGCCGGAATCGTCGCCGCCGCGGTCGCGAGCGCCAGGATGATGCCCTGGAGCAGCGCCACCGGCGCCCCGCCGAGCGCCCGCTCGACCACGAGTTGCTGCCCGATCACCGGCAGCGCGAGCCAGCCGTTCGCGGAAACGGGATGGAACACGAGGAACATCCCGACCAGCATCGGCACGAAGACCACGAAGGTCAGCCAGGTGTTGGCCTCCTTCGTCGTCCGGCATGCGGCCGACGCGAGCAGCTCCACGGCCGACGCGAAGCACGCGAGCGGGGCGAGCCCGAGGAGCACCCACGCGGCGAGCGGCACGGCGTTCGCCGCCAGCGAGCCGGGCGCCCGCAGCGCCATTACCGCCGCGACGCCGGCGATGTTGAGCGCCAGCGCACCCAGCGCGAATGCGCACGTCGCCAGCCACTTGCCGAGCACGACATCCCGGCGGGCGATCGACGTCAGGAGCAACGGCACCAGCGACCGCCGCTCGCGTTCCCCCGCGGTGATGTCCATCGCGATCGCCATCCCGCCCGTGAACGCGGACACGAGGGCGAAGACGGACATCATGCTGAGCAGGACAGCGGGCTTGCCGCCGGCCTTGGCGGAAAACGACACGAGCATCACGAAGAACGGCCCCATCAGAGTGTAGAGCGCGGCTGACGCCAGCGTTCGCCGGTCGCGGAGATGATCGACGATTTCCTTGCGCGCGACGATCAGGCTGTGGGCAGGCATGGTTGCACGCTCCCCGGCGCGGTCAGCCGCACGAATGCGTCTTCGAGCGATTCGCAGCCGGCGTGGCGGCAGATCGCGTCAGCCGTGCCGTCCGCGACGACGCGGCCCTTCGAGATGATGACGATCCGGTCGCATAGCGCCCGGACGTCCTCCAGCACGTGGCTGGAAAAGAGGATACAGATCCCGCGATCCCGCATGTCCCTGAGCCAGCCGCGCAGCGCGCGCACCGCGGGGATGTCGAGACCGTTGGTCGGCTCGTCGAGGAGAAGATTGCGCGGTCCGTGCACGACCGCCCGGCCGAGCGCCACCTTCATCCGCTCACCCTGCGAGAATCCTCCGGCGCGGCGGTCCGCGAGGGCGTCCAGCCCCAGCAGCGCGAGCGTACTCGACACGCGCTCGTCGAGGTCCGCGGCCGGCAGACCCTGAAGCTCGCCGAAGTAGCGGATGTTCTCGCGAGCCGTCAGGCGCGAGTACAGAGTCTTGTGGTCGAGCAGCGCGCCAAGCTGACGGCGTCCGTATTGCGACGTTCTCGCGTCGGCGCCGTCGATCCGGATCGACCCGTCGTCGGGCTTCAGCACGCCGCCGATCATGGCGAGCGTGGTCGTCTTTCCGGCGCCGTTCTCGCCGAGGAGGCCGGTAATCTGCCCGTCGGCGGCCGCGAACGACACGCCGTCCACGGCGGTTACCGGTCCGAATCGTTTCCGCAAGTTCCTGACCTCCACCATCGATCGTCCTCCCACGCTGGTGGTAGTCCGTCTTGCCGGCGATTCCTTACAGCCGGGACGCGGAAGCCCGGTAACCAGCGTTGCATCCTTGTCCTCGCCGTTGCGGTCGATATAGGGCCGCTTCTTCGCGGACCAGCCTGGGCCGCGTCGCCCCGGGTTTCCAGTTGTCGCCGGCGCCAGTGGGGTCCGACACTGGGGCGCGGTGCGATGATCCGAAAAACATCTGTTGATTCAAGCGCTTAGGTACGCAGCGGCCGGCCTGCCGGCTGCGGCAGCGTGTTTGCCTTCGTTGCCGCCGGCCCGCGGCGCTGGATCCCGGAACGTGGCCCGACCTCCTCGACCGTGTCGGTCCGGCGCCGTTGGCCATTTCACCACTCACAACCGTGGAGGAGAGCACATGCGTCGATTCATGTTCGTCATCGGGATGCTCGCGGCATCGGTCGTCATCGGCGGCGCGCCGGCCAGCGCGCAATCGGAGAAGGCGCCCGCGGCGTCGAAGGTGCAGGCGACCGCGAGCGCTCCGGTCAACCTCAACTCCGCCACCGCCGTGCAGCTCCAGACGTTGCCCGGCATCGGCGCGAGCACCGCGCAGCGGATTCTGGACTATCGCCAGAAAAACGGCGCCTACAAGAAGATCGAAGAGTTGATGAACGTCAAGGGGATTGGAGAGAAGAGCTTCCTGAAACTGAAGCCGCTGATCACGGTCGCGGCCGACAAAGCCGATCGCTCGGGCGGCCAGAAGTAGGGATGCGCAAATGCCGGCCGTCACGGGGACGGCCGGCGTTTCGGCCGCTCATGGACAGGTATCGACTGCGCGGCCCCTACCGCGGGTGCGAAGCGAGCCCTTCGACTCGCCTGGTCCCGTGCGCTCGCTCAGGGCAGGCCGGCACCTACCGAGGCGCGTCAGCGCCGAGGCCTTCAGCAGCCGGGTTCACGCTCATCGAGGTGCTCTTTGCGGCGGCGCTGGCGGCAGTCCTGGCCGGTGTTGCGCTGCCGCTGACGAACAGCGCGATCGACGATCTTCGCACCCTGGCGGCCGCCAGATACATCGCCGGCCGGATCGTGCACGGCCGTATCGATGCCATCAAGCGGTCGACCTCGGTCGGGTTGCGTTTCGAGCCCTCGACCCCGGATTACGTGTTCACGCCCTACGCGGACGGCAACGGCAACGGCGTGCGTGCCGCCGACATCCACCGCGGTGTCGATCCGCCGGTCGGCGTGCCCCACCAACTGGGCGACAACTTTGCGGGCGTGCGGTTTGGTCTGTCGCCCGGATTGCCGGACGTGGACGGCGTCAGCGGCGGCGGCCCCGACGGCGTGCGCATCGGATCGGCGCGCATCCTGACGATGAGTCCCAGCGGCACCGCTACCTCCGGCACGCTGTACCTGCAGGGGCGCCGCGCGCAGTACGCCGTGCGCGTGCTCGGCGCGACCGGACGCACCCGCATCCTCAAGTACCGAGACCGGAGCCGGAACGTGGATCAGCCGTTGACCGATCGCCGCATCGACGCCCGATTTCCGCCGCCGGGACGCGGCGCGACACGCGCCACGCTGCGGCCGGGCTGCCCCGTGGTGCTCGTCGACTTCAGCGCCGGCGGCGCGCTGGTCGAAGCGTCCCGCCCGCTGCGGCCCGGGGCTCGCGTGCACCTGCAGCTCGTGACCGCCGCACGCACCTTCGCCCTGGCGGCACAGGTGCTCCGCTGCGCGGTGTGGTCGCTGGATCCGTACGACGGCGTCACCTATCGCGGTGCGCTGATGTTCGAGGACCGCTGCGAGCGGTTCTGGGAATCGGCGACCCACGCGGGAGCGATCGCTTCTCTGGCGAAGCCAGGCGACGACCTCTCGGGACAGCCATTGCTCGCGAGCGCCGAGCCCGAATCCACCGCCTGACGTTTCTTGAACTTTCGAGCGGCCGAAGCCCATCCCGCGGGAGTCTTTCCAGTTGCCGCAGGCGGGCTTCGCGCGCGGATGGTGCGGTAGCCAGACGCCGACCTGTCAGTCTCGGACGATGCGGAGGCGGGTCGGCGCGGTTGGCGAGCTGCTTGGCGGAGGAGCGAAGGGAGTGCCCGCGTCGAATCGAGCCTTCGCCGGGAGCGTCGAAAGCTTGACGAGTCCGGTTGGATTCACCCACGGCCATGCATGTGCCCCGAAGAAGGCGGGTTTGGCCGACAGATACAGCGAGTTGGGGATGGTCTGCGGAGCGATCGACTCCCAGTGCACCGTATTGGTGACGTAGTCGAAGTTGCCGCCTCGAAGGACGGTGCTCAGGACTTTCGGGTCGGCTGCCTGATCCCATTGCCCCGACTGATAGCCCAGCTCCCAGATGTATTTGCTGTGCCACGGGAAGCTGTTCTCGTATCCCCAGCCGGTCATCGCGCCGGATACCCCGAGCACGTTGCCGACGAAGCTGTGCCACCAGGATCCATAGTTCAGGCCCGCCGTTCGAGCGTTCGACGTGCCGGGGTAGTTGCGCCGGAATCCCGAGAGGTGATTGCGGAACACCGTCATGTAGATCGCGTTGCCGTGGGTGTTGTCGGAGTCGTAGTTGAACGACTCGTTCCCCTCGAAGAGCACGTGATGCGAGCCGACCATGTGGCTGGCGTTGAGGCCGACCTCGTTCCACGTCAGGTCGTACTGAATGAGCCCATCGTCCATGTAGTTGTAGGCCACGACGGAGCCGGCGCCGGCCGACCGCGCGACCATGACCTTGTTCGCTTTCATCACGATGTTGTTCTCGACGAGCGTCTCGGAGCTCGCGTTCGCGAAGCTGATCGCGTACGCGCCGCCGCCGGGTGTCGAGTAGGCCGCCTCGTGGATGTAGGAATCGCGGACTTCGACACCGAACGCGTTGTTGATCGCGACACCCTCGCCCTCCCAGACCGTGATCTCCACGTTCTTGACCCAGCAGAAGGCGGCGGCTTCGAAGCGCATGGTGCCGTCGCTGCCGCGAATCATCTTCAAGCTTTCGACGCCGGCGTTCTGGACGTGGACGTCCTGATACCGCGTCACCTGCGATGCCTTCGTGGTCGGGTAGTCGATGTGCAGTGGCGTCGTGAAGGTGATCACATTGCCGCTCACCGACGCAATGCGTTTGACCTCGTTGATGGGACGGCCGGAACGGCTGAACCAGGTCAGCGAGCCCGGAAACGGATCGTCGAAAATCGAGTCGGTGGGATTGTGCCGCATGAACACGGCGCGGTCGGACGCCCAGATTGTGACGCTCGTGGGCGTGCCGTTGCGAGTCGGCAGGCTGGTCCACGCGGCGGCGTTGTACTCGTTGGCATCGACCAGCACGAACTGGCCCGCGGCAAAGCCGGCGGAGTTGGCGACCGCGACCGACGTGGCCCCTCTGACACCGTTGGCGACGAGACCCTGCGACGTGGCGTCGTTCGGTTTCGGCCAGCGATTGGGCCCGACGACCACGATCGGCTGATTGTCGGTTGCGCCGTGATCGACGCCCGCTATCGCGCCATTGGTCTTCTGAAGAACCGTTGCCGCCGGTCCGGCGCCGCGTAGCGTGATGCCCTTGTTGATGAGGATGTAGTTGTTCACCGTGAACGTCCCGGCCGACAGCTGGACGACCTGACCGACCGGACAAGCATTGACGGCAGCCCGGATCCCCGAGCTGGCATCCGACGCTCCGTTGCCGTACGTCGAGGCGTTCACCACGGCGCAGACCGTCGTGCGGTCGGGAACGCCGCCGGGCACGCCCGGGCGCCATACGGTCGTCCGATCCGCGGGCAGAATCTGTGCAGACGCAAACGTCGCCGAGGACGCCAATCCCAGGCATGTCAGAAAGGCTGTCGGTTTCATAGAGGTCAGACCTCTGGGTGAGTCAGGGTGTTCCGTGCGAGGCTTGTTCGATGCTCGAGCGTGAGTCGCTTCAACGGGCGTTCCGGACCCGTGCTGTGCGCCTAACGCGTTGCGGCGGCACGGATTCGGTCGATGGGGTCCCCGAACCGGATGGGTTCCAGGCGAGCAAATGCGAAAGCTGGATGACAGAATCGCATGGCGTCGGACCCATGAGGCCCCCTCGAGCGATTGACATATCCCTCCGTCGGGATCGCATTGTCCAGCTTCGAACACTTCCAGCTGTGCAGGGCTCACGACAAATGCCAGCGGGTTTTGGACGTCGCAGTGGACCAGGCCGGACAGAATGTCGATACTCCTGACCTCACGGCGAGGGGATTCGCACGTCCAACGTTTTCTTCTCCCCTTCGGAGATCGTCGTTTTCACAGCGGAGCCTGTCAGAAGGCGCTCCAGGAGCACAGGGTCGTACCACTCACCATCGTCGACGTCCGCCACCGTCGCCAGCCAGTACTCGCCGGGCGCCACCATCCTGAAGAGGAATCTGCCGTCCGTCGTCGACGGCACGGCGCGAATGCGGCGCGACATCGGCGTCCAGAGCGTTCGCTCCGCGGAAAACAGAATCACCGTATGAGCGGACAACGGATTGCCCGCGCTGTCGCGTACGACACCGGACAGTTCGCCTGGCCGATCGGTGAACGTCACGACGGCGCCATCGACGCTCTGCCTCAGATCCAAAGGAGCATCGAGCACGTCGCGTCCACTCACCACCGACGACGCGAGCATCCAGCCGGATGGGCCGGAAATGCTGGCCTGCACTCGGTACCTGGCCGCCGTAATGCCGGTGATCGTGAAGCGGCCGCCGGCGTCCACCAGAACGGCGGCGGTGCCGAGGCTCACCTGGCCGGCCGAGAGCGCCGGCGACAGCGTGACCCGGATCCTGGACGGATCCGGCGGCGCCGTCCGACCGTCGAACACGACGCGACCCGACACGGTGAGTCCCGGCTGCAGCGACAGCGCGATCTCCTGCTGGCTCTGTCCGTCGAGGACAAGTTCCGTCGTGGCCCAGAACATGGGGGCATTCGCCGTGGGACCACGAGTCCCCTTTGCAATCATCGTGTACGCCCCCGGCGGCACGTTCAAGAAGCTGAACTCTCCCTTTGCCGTGACAGATGTCGTGCGACTCTCGTTGCTGTTGCCCGATAGGATCACGTCGCTCGTCGCAATCAGGTGGACTCTGATGTCCTCAGGCGACACCCCCACCGGCGTGATAACACTCCCACGAATGGTTACCGTCGGCACGTACTGAAGCTGGAAGTCGATGCCCGCGCGCTCCTCGGATTGTCCGAGCGGGATCACGGCGGCCTGAGAGACGGCGGTGGTGCCGGGGTAGAACACGGGGGCATATCCAATGGCGCGCGGCGCATCCGCATCCGTTTCCGAGCCCGCAGCGGTTCTGCTGTTGGAGGTCGCCTGTGGACGCTGGGATTGTTTCAATTCGTCGAGCGCGGCTCTCAGCTCGGTGTCGTTCATCAGGAGGACGTTGCTTCCCGGCGGGAGAGTCGCGGGCGCCGCGATCGCGTACTCACCAGCAGGCAGACCGTAAATGCGGTAGACGCCGCGATCGTCGGTAATGTGGCTCGCCATCGTGGTGCTGACCGCCGAAAGCCGCCGCTCACCGGTCACGGTGTACACGTAGCGCAGCGCCCGCATGCTGACTCCGGCGACCGGCAGGCCCTCCGGATCGAGGAGGACGCCGGTGATGACGGCGCCGCGAGGAAGCTTCAAGGTCAGGTCGGCGAGCGCCTGCCCATCGGCGAGCGTGATCGGCGCACCGACCCTTCCTGGCCGCCTTGCGCCGTAGTTGACGGTGACGTACCCCTCTTTCGTCCCCCCGACCGTGTATCGGCCCGCGCGAAGTCCCTCGAATGCAAAACGTCCGGCATCATCGCTGATGGTGGTTCGAGCCACTTCGTCGTCCGGACTGTTCAGGAACACTCGGACGCGTCTCAGCGGACGCGCGTCGGTGTCGTCGGTGAGCACGATTCCCGAGATCGATGCGGTCCCTGGCACCGGCTTGCGGGTCAGATCCCGGGCGGGTAGCTGGGCCGGGCTCGCCGGCGCGAGCAGGAGTACCAGACAGACCGGTGACACCCACCAGGTCATCACCGAAATTCCCGGACGCGAAGGTCCTGCGTCTTCTTGTCGCCTTCGTCGAGTCTCACCCGAGAGGCGACGCGGCTGAGCGCATCGAGAAACGCCGGCTCCTGCCAGTCGCGGGAGGCCTCGTCGGGCACCGCGGCGACATAATAGTCGCCGGCCGGAAGCGGCGAGATTTTGAACGCGCCGGATGGCTCGACCCTGGCGCTGCGGAACTGCCGTGGGTTCAGCCACGAGCTCGACCACGTCTGGGCGTCCGAGGGAAACACGATGACGGTGGCGCCGGCATCGCTGTTCCGTTCAGCGGTGCGGACCGTGCCGGCGATTTCCGTCGGACGGTCCGTGAGCGTGAACACGACACCGGCGACGTCGGTGCTCTCGAGGTCGAGCGGCATCTCCGTGACATCGCGTCCGTTGGACGTAACGGACTTCAGAAACCATCCCGGCGGCATGGCGCCGACTCGCACCAAGTATCTACCCCCCGGCAGTCCAAACGAATTGAACTGGCCGGCAGTGTCGAATCGTCCTGTCCCGGACGGCACCCGCGAGGTGTTGCCCACGGGCTCGACGACGACTGGAATCTGTGTGAGGCGCATGCCTGTCGGCTTCGGGCTGACGCCTTCGAACTCGATGCGCCCGGTGACGCGCAATCCTGCTTGAAGCGTGATGCTCAGGTTCGCGATGTCGTCCCGGCCCACGGCCACGGGGACGGTTGCCCAACGCGCTTGTCCTTGGAACAGGTCCAGCGGGGTCCGAACGGCGGGCGAATCGGCGGAGGAGAGTGTTGAACCCGAACCGGTATGAATGATCGTCGTGGTCCCCGTAGGTCCTCCGGCCAGGGGCAGACCCTTGACTACTCGGATCGAGTAGAACCCGACCGGCACGGCCGGAAACACAAAAGCTCCCGTGCGACTGGTCACCGTCGTCGCAACCTCGAGCTCGAGCGGGGTGTCCTCGGCATCTTCCGCCACCATTCGAACCGGAATCCCTCCAATCTGGCCGTCGGCACTGACCAGCACACCCGAAACGCGCCGCGTCGCCACCGGCGTCAGGTGGAGATCGATGCCCGTGCGCTCCTCGCCCGACCCGACTGCGAAGGCGGTCGCACGTAACGGGTTCGGCGTATCTGGATGAAACGTGGTCGGGTAGACGAACAGGCGGCCATCGCGTGTCGGGGCCGGCCCGATCGCCGATCGCCCGAGCGTCAGAACGGCGTCGCCGACCTCTATCGACGTGGGCCCCCCTGATGCTGTCGCCGCGCCGATTTCCGCAATGGAGGCCGTTGGCACGCCGCTCTCGCGCGCGTCCCGCGCTGTCGAGGCCGCGACGGAAACCTGCGTCGCCACGGCCGCGACGAGGTAGTCGCCGGGCACCAGCCCGTGGATGCGATAGACGCCGCGATCGTCGGTCCATCCCGGCGGCCCGGCGTAGACCAATCGCCGGCGTCCCGAGACCATCGTGCGAAGCAGGGCGCGGATCTGAATTCCGATGGCAGGCTCGCCCGCTTCGTCGAGGACCATGCCCGAGATCGCGGCGTGCCTGAACAAATAGATCCGGACACCGCCGACCTTCTGGCCTTCGGCCAGGACCAGGGTTTGCGACGCGCCGCCCGGTCGCCGGCGGCCGTAGGCTCCTTCGAGATATCCCGGCTTGACCACCGTGATCGTGAAGTTGCCCTTGGACAGCCTGCGGAACGCGAAGCGACCGTCCGCGCCGGTCATGATTCTGGGAAAAGGAACCGGAGGGGGCGGCGGCGGCCTGAACGAAAAGGGTTCGGCGCGGACCAGCGGTGGAGGAGGCAGGCTGATGTCGACGAGCGCGCCGCCGATCGGGCTTCCAGTGCCGGCGTCGAGGACCTGCCCGACGACGAGCCCGGAGCGGGGCGCCGGCTGAGACAACCCGGGAAGCTGTGCGGCCGAAGAGGCTGCCGCCGTCAAGGCACACATCGCGGTGCTGGCGCCAATGAGGAGGGCGAGGGCGAGCATCATCCGTCGTTAGTCCACGACAACCGGTGCAAAGCAGTCGACCTCCGGATCCGCGCGCAGCGGCAGCCAGCCGCTGAAGCGGTCATCGAGAGCGGCCGCAATCAGGACAGGCGACAACGCCGCCGGTTCGAACGGCGTCGCGTCACGGCCGGCGGCACGCAGTCGCTGTGCAATCTGCTCGCGGAACTGGGTGAACTGCGGCACGTCGAACAAGAGGAAGTAGACGCCCCGGACGCCCGCCGGTTCGCTGATGCGTCGCCGGGCCATGCAACGTGGCTGGAACGTCGCCGACTCGAGACCAGCCTCCCGCGCGGCGTCGAGTAGCGCCTCCGGGGTCAGCGCGCCTGCTATCGCGCGCTCGAACTCGCTGCGCAGCACGACGGGCATGGCCGATAGCGGATAGTGCAGCGACTCGCCCATACGGGCAAACAGTTCACGGGTGAGGGGCGGCATCAGCTCCGCCTTCGGCGTGATCGAGAGCGACGAGCCGAGCGGGTCGGCATCCGGCGCGAGGGTCAGGGTCCATCCCGCGAGGTGCTGTCGCGCGATCGTGAAGGGTTGTGCGCGCGTGCTCCCGGCCGAGCGCACGAACAGCACGGCGAGCCCTGCCACCGCCACGAGCGCGATCATCACCTTGAGCAGTGTCTTCATCGGCAACGGTCAGGAAGCCGCGCCCGGGCGGCGGCTTCTATGGCTCTATCGGTTCCACGGCCTGGCAGTCGCGCCCCATCGAATAGTCCCGAGCGTCCAAGGGGTGCGGCAGAGTGGGCGGCGGCTTGGCCGGGTCGAGGATCCCGATGCGCTTGTTCACCAGCAGGACCTGATAGGCCCACGCCGGCAGGGGCCTGTATCGGCCGGCACACGCCTGGTTGTTGAAATGAAGATGGACCACGTGAAACGTACGTTTGAGCTTCCGCACCATCTGCAGAAAATGGCGATCGGCGCCGTGGATTTCCATCGCCAGCTGGTCGATGCGGTCGAGCACCCGATCCGGCGTCGCCAGCAACGACCCCAGCTCCGCGCCTTCCACGTCGATTTTCATCACCAGGGTCTTGCCGGTGTCGCCGTTCTTCGCGATCTGGTGCGCCAGCGTGTCGAAGGGGCGTGATTCGATCGTGGCTCGGCTCGGGACCGATGCACTCGTCGTGGAACACGGCGCGGCCACTCGGGCACGTCTCGAGCGGGGGGATGAAGCAGTCATACTGGTGGACGGTGACGCCGAGGTTCTGCGAGATGTCGCATCCCCAATCGTCCAGCATCCCGATGCCGTATGAATACGCCGATTGGACGTTGCCGAACAGGTTGCCGCACATCAGATACCCGCCGTCGTTGGCGCTGCCGACCCGTCGCATCGTGCAGTTCGACAGCGCGACCGGCCGGAGCTCGGTCAGCAGTTGCTCTCGATACTGACGCGCCGTGAATGTCGGCCGCCGCAACGGCGAGATCGCCAGCGCGCCCACGGTCAACACGAACACCGCAAGAGCCATCACGCGAAGGCCGCCGCGCAGGCGGCCCGGCTGCTCAGGAATCGTCATCGTTGCTTCCGATGATGCCCGCGCGCCCGGTGCCAGGTCAACCGACGTATAGTAACGGGTCGCCCCGTCCATGAAAAAGCTTCTTGTCGCCAATCGATCGGAAATCGCCATCCGCTGTTTCAGGGCCGCCACCGAGCTCGGCCTGCGGACGGTCGCCGTCTACAGCTACGAAGACCGCTTCTCCCTGCATCGGTTCAAGGCCGACGAGGCGTTCCAGATCGGGCCGGTCAGCGGCGGCGAGCCGGTCCGCTCGTACCTGAACATCGCCGCCATCCTCGCCGTCGCCCGCCAGAGCGGCGTCGACGCGATTCATCCCGGGTACGGGTTCCTCGCGGAGAACGCCGAGTTCGCGCGGACGGCCGAGGCCGAGGGCTTCCGCTTCATCGGTCCGACGCCCGGGCATCTCGAGATGTTCGGCGACAAGACGGCGGCGAAGCGGCTCGCGCAGGAGGCGGGCGTGCCGACGATCCCCGGCACCGCGACCGCTCTGGACAGCTCCGCCAGCGACGCCGACATCCGCGCCGCCGGCCGACGCGATCGGCTACCCCCTGATCGTCAAGGCCAGCTTCGGCGGCGGCGGCCGCGGGATGCGGGTCGTCACGCGGCCGGACGAGCTCGCCGGAAAGCTGGCGGAGGCGCAGCGCGAAGCGGCGGCCGCCTTCGGACGCGGCGAGGTGTTTCTCGAGCGCTACATTCCGCGCGCGAAGCACATCGAGGTGCAGATTCTCGGCGACGCGCACGGCAATCTCGTCCATCTCTGGGAACGCGACTGCTCGGTGCAGCGGCGCCAGCAGAAGGTGGTGGAGATCGCGCCGAGCATCGCGCTGCCCGAGGATCTGCGGCGCGCGATCTGCGCCGCGGCCGTCGACGCTCTGCCGGCCGGTCGGCTTCAGGGGCGCCGGCACCGTCGAGTTCCTGGTGGACGTGGATCGGGGCGAGTTCTACTTCATCGAGGTGAATCCCCGCATCCAGGTCGAGCACACGGTCACGGAGATGATCACCGGCATCGACCTGGTCAGGAGCCAGATCCTCGTCGCCGACGGCCACCGCCTGCACGAGCCGCCGCTGGCCATCCCCGCGCAGGATGCGATCGAGCGGCGCGGCGTCGCGATGCAGGTCCGCATCACCACCGAGGATCCGGATCAGCAGTTCATGCCCGACTACGGCCGCATCACGACGTATCGATCGCCGGGCGGCTTCGCGATCCGGCTGGACGGCGGCAACGGCTTCGGGGGCGCGGTCATCACGCCGTACTTCGACTCGCTGCTCGTGAAGCTCACGACCTGGGGCACGACGCTCCCGGAAGCGGTGGGGCGCTCCGACCGGTCGCTGCGCGAGTTCCGCATCCGCGGCGTCAAGACCAACATCGCGTTCCTCCTCAACCTGCTCGCCCACCCGACGTTTCGCCTCGGGCGACGCGACGACGACGTTCATCGACGACACGCCGGAGCTGTTTCAGATCCGCTGCGCCGCGGGATCGCGCGACGAAGGTCCTGGCGTACCTCGCGCGACGTCATCGTCAACGGCCGGGCGGACGTGAAGCAGCGCTACGACCCGGCGCGCGTCCTGGCCGACGCCGGTGCCGCCGCCGTCGGATGGTCCCGCGCCGCCCGCCGGACGGGATGCGCCAGCAGCTGCGCGAGCTCGGCCCCGAGCGGTTCGCGCAGCGGATCCGCGACGAGAAGCGGCTGCTCATCACCGACACGACGCTGCGCGACGCGCATCAGTCGCTGCTCGCGACGCGCGTGCGCACCTACGACATGCTGGCGGTCGCGGACACGATCGCCCACCGGCTGTCCAACCTGTTCAGCGTCGAGATGTGGGGCGGCGCGACGTTCGACACGTCGATGCGGTTCATCCAGGAGGATCCGTGGGATCGCCTGATCGAGCTGCGCCGGCGCATCCCCAACATCCTGTTTCAGATGCTGCTCCGCGCCAGCAACGCCGTCGGCTACACGTCGTATCCCGACAACGTCGTCCGGGCGTTCATCAAGCGGAGCGCCGCGGACGGGATCGACGTCTTCCGCATCTTCGATTCGCTGAACGGCACCGAGAACATGCGCGTGCCGATCGAGGCGGTGCGCGAGGACACTGACGCGCTCTGCGAAGCGGCCATCTGCTATACCGGCGACATCCTCGATCCGGCGCGCACGAAATACAGCCTGCGCTATTACGTCCGGCTGGCGAAAGAGCTCGTCGCGATGGGCACGCACGTCCTGGGGATCAAGGACATGGCGGGGCTGTGCAAGCCCTACGCCGCGTTCGCGCTCGTGAAGGCGCTGCGCGAGGAAGTGGGCGTGCCGATCCACTTCCACACGCACGACACGGGCGGGATCAACGCGGCGAGCGTGCTGCGCGCCGCCGATGCCGGCGTCGACATCGCCGACGCGGCCATCGCGTCCATGAGCGGCATGACCAGCCAGCCGTGCCTGAACTCGATCGTCGAGGCGCTGCGCCACACGGATCGCGACACCGGCCTCGATCTGGCGGCGCTCGACGAGAGCAGCCGGTACTGGGCGGCCGTGCGGGAGCTGTACTACCCGTTCGAAGAGGGGCTCAAGGCGCCGGAGTCCGACGTCTATCACCACGAGATGCCCGGCGGGCAGTACACGAACTTCAAGCAGCAGGCCAAGAGCATGGGGCTCGAGCGGCGGTGGCAGGAGGTGTGCGACGCCTACGTCGCCGCCAATCATCTGGTCGGCGACATCGTCAAGGTGACGCCCTCGAGCAAGGTCGTGGGCGACCTGGCGCTCTTCATGGTCACCAACGGCCTGACGGCGGACGACATCCTCGGCGCGCAGACGCCGCTGCATTTCCCGCAGAGCGTCGTCGAGATGATGCAGGGCATGCTGGGACAGCCGCAAGGCGGGTGGCCTCGCGCGTTTCAGGATGCCGTGCTGCGCTCCGCTCACGCGCAGCCGATCGAAGGCAGGCCGGGCGCCGCGCTGCCGCCGGCCGACTTCGAGGCTGCCGCGCGCGACCCTTCCCGTGCAGGACCGGCGACGCGCCGCGCGAAGAGGACGTCCTGTCGTTTCTGCTGTATCCGCGGGTCTATGCGGAGTTCGCCAGCCACTGGCAGCGGTACGACGAACACGTCGGTGATCCCGACGGTGAATTTCTTCTACGGGCTGCAGGCCGGCGAGGAGGCCTCGATCGAAATCGAGCGCGGCAAGACGCTGATCGTCCGCTACTTCACGACCGGCGCCGCGCACGCCGACGGCACGCGGACGGTCTTCTTCGAGCTGAACGGGCAGGCGCGCGAGGTCACCGTCGTCGATCGATCGGTCGAGGCCGTGGTGAAGCCGAACTCGAAGGCGGAACCCGGGAACCCGAACCACGTCGCCGCGCCGATGCCCGGGAAAGTCTCCACGGTCGCCGCCAGAAAGGGACAGGCGGTCCGCGCCGGCGAGCGGCTGCTCTCGATCGAGGCGATGAAGATGGAGACCGCCGTCTACAGCCCGCGCGACACGGTCGTGACGGACGTGCTGGTCGCACCGGGCGCAAACGTCGAAGCGCGCGACTTGCTCGTCGTGCTCGAAGGATAGTTGCGGGCGAATCCCTACCGCGAGCAGGCGGCCCTGCCGCGTCGGCGAAGTAACCCGCGGTCCCGTTCTCGTTCACTGTCCCACGGCGAACAGGGTCCGATCGCTTCTGAAGAACAGCCGCTGGTTCGCGATGGCCGGCGAAGCGAGAAACCGTTCCCCAAGGTCATTCTGCGCGAGCACTTCCGGCTTGGGCCCGGCGCGCAGCACGAACGTCTCACCCGTTTCGCTGACCAGATAGATTTTCCCGTCCCCGGCGACCGGCGACGCGAAGAACACGCCGCCGAGCCGTTGCCGCCACAGGTGCTTGCCGGTTTTCGCGTCCGCGCACGTCACCACGCCGACCTCGTTCGTCATGTAGAGCAGCCCCTGGTAATACACGATCGACGACACATACGATGCGCCGGCGGGCGCTCGCCATTCGATGTGGCTCCCGGTGACGTCCCCGCGGCCGCCGGGGCGGATCGCCATGTAGTCGCTGTTCCGGTATCCGCGGCTCATGTAGATTCGGCCGTCGTGAAAAACAGCCGAGGGAATCGGCGTCTGCCGGGGACTGTCGGCGTACCACAGGAGCTTCCCGGTCGCCGGGTCGTAGACGTCGATGCGTTCCGAGGAGTTGACGAGGAGCTCGTCGCCCTGAGGACCGGCGACCACGAGCGGCGTGCTGTGTGAGACGCGCTCCGCACCACGGTCCACCTTCCAGCGCTCCTTCCCCGTGCGCTTGTCGAGCGCCAGCAGATAGGAGGAGCCGAGATGGTCGCACAGCAGCACGAGGAGGTCGCGATAGAGCGCGGGGGAGCTGCCGTGTCCCCAGAGCGTCTTGAACGGGGAGTACTCGGCGCCGAGATGCCGGGTCCAGACGACGCGGCCCTGGAAGTCGAGCGCGACAACCTGCCCGTTGCCGAACCACGCGTAGACGCGTTCGCCGTCGGCGACCGGCGTCGGCGTGGCGAGGTTGTGCTTTTCGTGGTGCTCGGAGAACGCGCCCGTCGCCGGCACGCGGTATTCCCACAGCCGGTTGCCGTTGAGACGAGTGAACGCTTCCACGACGAGCTGGACGTTACTTCCCGGAGCTGCCAGGCCCCGGCCGCCGGCCGCCGAGAGGGTTCTCGCGCTCCGCGAGCGAACGGTCGTCACGGGCCAGCTGCGGATGAGAGCCCGCCGACACGGGAGTCTCGCCGATCTGCGATGTGACGAACACCGTGTCGCCCCACACGATCGGAGAGGACGTGCCGAGCCCGGCGAGCGGCTTCTTCCAGGCGACATTCTCGCCGGCGCTCCACTTCGTGGGGAGGCCCGACTCGGACGACACACCGGCGCCCGACGGACCGCGCCATTGAGGCCAGTTCTGAGCCGCGACCTGGAAAGTGGCCAGCACAGACAGCGCGGCGGACGCGAAGCAGACGAACGTCAGGCGTGACAGGTGCTGCAGCTCGGATCGTCATGACGCTCAGTATAGGGCGCGCGGCGGCACCGCGTACGGTCGCTGGCCGATCGGGAGATGCAAGCAGACCGACCCTGCACATGGCTTGCATCTGCCGATCTCGCGTGACCCTGTCGGCGCTCCGGTCGCGCTCACCGTACGTCAAAACCTGCGCGGGCCGAACGGGCACGAACGGCATCCGGTCGCGATCGTTTGCTGAGCATGATCGAGATCGCCGCCGCGATGAAGACGGTCGAATACGTTCCGCTCACGATGCCGACCAGCATCGCAAAGGCGAACCCGTGCAGGACGTCTCCGCCGAACAGGAACAGCGCGAGGACGGCCAGGAACGTGGTGCCGGCCGTGATGATCGTCCGGCCGAGGGTCTGGTTGACGGCGGCGTTGACGACGGCCTCCAGCGGGGCGCGGGGCGCCGTGCGAAGGTTCTCGCGGACGCGGTCGAACGTCACGATGGTGTCGTTCACCGAGTAGCCGGTGATCGTGAGGATCGCGGCCACGACATTGAGCGACAGATCGTAGCCCGACAGGGTGAGAAGCGACACCGTCACCAGGATGTCGTGGAACGTAGCGGCGATGGCGCCCGCGGCAAAGCTCGGGCGGAACCGGACCGCGATATACGCCGTGATACCGACGATGGAGGCCAGCGTCGCGTACGCGCCCTTGCGCCGGAGGTCCGCACCGATCGCGGGACCCACTGCCTCGATGCCTGTCACGTCGAATGCGGGAACGCCCGCCGCCCGAAGCGCCGCGACCACGCGGCCGGCTTCCTGCGCGAGGTTCGCGCCTTCCTCCGCGCCCTCGTGCTGCGGGAGCCGGATCAGCATCTCGTTGTCCGCCGCCTCGCCGTACCGCTGGACGGTCTCCTCACCGGGGATCGCGTTCTGCACGACTTCTTCGGGCACCGGCTGCGACGAATTTCACGGTCACGATGGTCCCGCCGGAAAAGTCGATGCCGAGCGGGACGCCGCCGCGGGCCAGAATCACGCCGGCCCCCGTCAGGATCACGGCCGCCGAGAGCGCCAGCGCGTGCCAGCGCCACCGGTGGAAGTCGAAGTCCGGCGTTCGAAGGAGCCGGCCGAACGTCTCCATGCGCAGACGCGCCGTGCGGCCGCGCGAGAGGACCGCCTCGAAGATCGTGCGCGAGACGAAGACGGCCGTGAACACGTTGGCGAGCAGGCCGAACGTGAGGGTCGTGGCGAAGCCGCGGATCGGCCCGGTGCCGAACTGAAACAGGAACGCGGCGGCAATCAACGAGGCGATGTGCGTGTCGAGGATCGTCAGGAACACGCGGTCGAAGCCCGCCGCCACCGCGGCCCTGGCGGTCCGGCCCGCCGCCAGCTCCTCTTTGATCCGCTCGAAGATGAGCACGTTCGAGTCCACACCCATGCCGATCGTGAGGATCAGCCCCGCGATGCCCGGCAGGGTCAACGCGGCGCCGGAGTACGCCATGAGCCCGAGCAGCAGCAGGAGGTTCGCCACGACCGAGACGAGGGCGTTGATCCCGGCCCGGTTGTAATAGAGGAGCATGAAGGCGGCGATCAGGGCGAGCCCGGCAAGCGACGCCACCACGCCGGCCTGGATCGACGCGGTTCCGAGTGAGGGCCCGACGAGACGCCCGCCGAGGTACGTCAGCGACGTGGGCAGCGCGCCCGCGCGAAGCATCAGCGAGAGATCGGCGGCCTGCTGTTGCGTGAAGCGTCCGCGGATGTGTCCTTCGCCGCCATCGATCCGCCCTTCAATCTGCGGCGCCGACTGCACCCGTCCGTCGAGGATGATGGCGAGCGAGCGCCCGACGTTGTCGCCCGTCAGCTGCGCGAACCGCCGGGCGGCGTCCCGGGTCAGCGAGAATGCCACGGCCGGCTGATAGTTCTCGTCCGGGATCGACCGTGCGTTGCGGAGGTCGCGTCCGGTGATGGCCGCGACGCTTCGCACCAGGTAGTGAGCCGGCTCGGCGCTCGCCGGCCGCGTCGGCAACGCCAATCGCCACTTCGGTGTTCGGCGGCACCTCACCTCCGGTTGCTGCCAGCAGCGCTTCCCGTGTGGAGGCGGGGCCTCGTTCGACGAGCTTCCACTCGAGCAGCGCCGTCGCGCCGAGGATGCTTCTCGCGCGGTCCATGTCGGCGACACCCGGCAGCTGCAGGAGGATCTCGTCTTTCGCCGCGCCCTGGATGGCGATGAGCGGTTCGGTGACGCCCAGCTCGTTGACCCGGCGGTCGACCGTCTGCTCTGCCTGTTTCACCGTGTTCGCGCGCAGGCTCTCCAGGACGCCGGGCGCGATCGTGAACGTGTACGACTCGCCGGGGCCGGAGCCGCGGGCGAAGCCGCCGGCCACGTCATCCGAGACTCGCCGGAACGCGGCATCGTGTTCCGCGGCGACGCCTGCGACACGAAATCGTCCGGGGCCGAGGACCTCGATCGGGCCCCTCGTGACACCCTGCTGCGTGAGCGCCTCGTCCAGCCTCGCAGCCGTGTTCCGCGTATCGACGAGGACCGCATCGCCGGTGTTGACGCGCAGGACCATCTGGACCCCGCCCTTCAGGTCCAGCCCGAGCTTGAGCCGCTTCTCCATGATGAAGCCGGGCGCCGGCAGGCCGTAGCGATCGGCGAGGAGCGGATACCACGCGAAGAACGAGATCCCGAGCGTCACGACGACAGTAACGACAAACTTCCAGCGCAATCTGCTGTTCATGATCCCTCCTGTGACACGAAGACACACGTCGACCCTGACGGAGGCTCGTGCGCGAGAGGGCGAATCAGATCAGGAGAGGAAAGGCGCGAAGCGGGGGTGCAATGTGGAGGCGAAGGCGGGCCGGGGAAACCGACGCCGAGAGAGAGAAGTCGGGCACTTGCGCCGACCAGATCTCTGACGCGAACGCGTCATGAGCCAGCCGGGCCTGCCAAGTCCCCGCCGACCCGGCGACCATCCGCGGCGTGAAATCCGCCGCCTCGATTCGGCTGTTCGAGTCTGCGCGCTTCCGTCTGTGTTCGGAACGGAAGTCTCCCGCTCCCGGGCGTCAGCCGATCGCACGGGAAGCCACAGGACGATGACCATGGCAAGAACGAAGGAGATGACACGCCGCACGAAGACATCATGACCGCGTGCGGCGGGCGGGTCAAGGCAGGCGCGCGCCCGGGCGGGTCGGCCTATACTGACGCGGGGGATCGAGATGACACGGAGGTGTCGCGTAGATGGCCAGACAACGAGCTTCGTCACGGCGGATCGTCGGCAGCGTCCAGGCAGCGGTGCTGGTGGCGCTCGCGAGTGTCACGGGACTTTCGCTCTCCGGCCAGGGGCGCGAATGGCGCGACTACGCCGGTGGCCCTGACAGCTCGCGGTTCGTGGCCGCGAAGCAGATCACGAAGTCCAACGTGAGCCAGCTTCAGGTGGCCTGGACGTACGCGCCCGGCCAGACCGACTTCAACCCGCTCGTCGTGCGCGGCGTCGTCTACGGCCGCGGCCCGAACGACTCGTTCGTGGCGCTCGATGCGGCGACCGGAAAGCAGCTCTGGATCCACGAGGGCGTGAAGGGCTTCAACAGCCGGGGCGTCAACTACTGGGAGAGCAAGGGCGGCAAGGACCGCCGGCTGATATTCAGCTCGACCAACTTCCTTCAGGAGATCGACGCGCAGACCGGCGAGAAGATCTCCTCATTCGGGAAGGACGGCCTGGTGGACCTGCGCGTCGGATTGGATCGGGATCCGTCGAAGGTCAACCAGCAAACCCGCACACCCGGACGGGTATTCGAGAACCTCATCATCCTCGGCTCGGCGACCAACCAGGAGTACGCCTCGGCGCCAGGCGACATTCGAGCGTTCGATGTGCGAACGGGGGCACTGGTCTGGACGTTTCACACCGTGCCGCGGCCCGGCGAGTTCGGCTACGACACCTGGCCCAAGGACGCGTGGAAGACCGTCGGCGGCGCGAACAACTGGGGAGAGCAGTCGATCGACGAGAAGCGCGGCATCATCTACGTCCCGACCGCGAGCCCGAAGTACAACTTCTACGGAGGTGACCGTGCAGGCGCCAACCTCTTCGCCGACTGCATCCTCGCGCTCGACGTCAGGACCGGCAAGCGTCTCTGGCACTTCCAGACGGTCCACCACGACATCTGGGACCTCGACAACAACTCGGCGCCGCAGTTGACGACGATCCGCCGGAACGGCCGGCCCATCGATGTCGTCGCCGTCGCCAGCAAGACCGGCTACCTCTATGTGTTCGATCGCGTGACGGGACGGCCGATCTGGCCGATCGAGGAGCGGCCCGTGCCGCAGAAGACGGAGGTTCCCGGGGAAGTGCTGTGGCCGACCCAGCCGTTTCCGACGAGCCCGCCGCCGTTCTCCCGCCAGAAGTTCACGGCGGACGATTTGAATCCGCACATCCTGACGCCGGAAGAACGGGAGCAGTTCAGGCAGCGCATCCTGAAGGCGAGAAACGAAGGGCCGTTCACGCCGATTGGGTTCACCGACGTGATTCACATGCCCGGCAACCAGGGCGGATCGAATTGGGGGAGCACGGCAGGCAACCCGGCCGACGGCAGCGTGTACGTCATCGGCTTCAACGTGCCGACGATCATTCGACTCCTGAAGCCGGGCGAGATGCGCTCCGGAAGGGGAGGCGCCCCGCCGGAGGTTGTGACGGAGGGCCGCTACGTCACGGAGGGCTTCGGACTCTACCCGACGATCGTCAATCCGCCGTACACCACCCTGACGGCGTACGATCTCAACGCCGGCACGATCAAGTGGCAGATTGGGCTCGGCGACGATTTGCGTCTCGTCGGTCAGGGCATTACGGGGACGGGGGCGGCGGTCACGACCAAGGGCGGGATCATCCCGACCGCCACGGGGCTGGTGTTCGTCACGGCCGCCGATCGCAAAGTCCACGTCTACGACAGCGCGACCGGCAAGCAGGTGTGGGAGTTGCCGTTGGGAGGGACCACCAGTGGATCGCCGTCGATGTACGAGCTTGGCGGACACCAATACCTTCTCGTCACGGCCGTCGCAGGCGGCGGGCGTGGCGCCGGGGGCAACGTGCCTGCACCGGCGGGACCCACGGGGATCGTGGCGTACGCGCTGCCGCGCAATTGATCGCATCATCGCGTCGCGGCGTCGCGCAAGGCTGAGCTTCAGGTCCGACGGTCTCAGCGGCTTCGGCGGATCGGACGGTATACAATCGAGCGCACGTCGCGCAACATTGTCCGATTCTGCAAGAGGAGAGTAGTCATGCACTCGAAAGTCTTTGTCGTGATTGGTTCGCTTCTCCTGGCTGCAGGGACGGACGCCGCGCTTGCCCAGCAGGTGACCAAGGATCCGGTGGCCGGCATTCGGAACCTCGCCCGTCTCGAGACCACGGTCGCCTGCGCGGGTGCGATCACGGCGGAATCGGTGCCCGAGATCAAGAAAATGGGCTTCGTCTCCATCGTCAACCTCCGACGCGCGACCGAGCCCGGCGCCGAAGTCGAGAAGGAGGAGGCCGCGGCGAAGGCCGCCGGCCTGCGCTATTTCCACGTGCCCTTCGACGGCACTCCCGATCCGGCCGCGGCGGATCAGTTTCTGAAGGCCATCACTTCGTCAGGGGCGGAGCCGGCGTTCATTCACTGCGCCGGCGGCAACCGCGCGGCGACGATGTGGTTGATCAAGCGGCTGGCAGTCGACGGGTGGGACACCGATCGCGCGATCAACGAAGCCGCCGCGCTCGGCCAGACGAGCGCCCCCTTGCGGACGTTCGCGATCGAGTACGCGAAGACGTGGAAGGGACGGCGTTCGGGGCAACCCTAGTGTCTCGTCCCATAAATCCTGTTGCATTCGGCCGGCGCTGCATCCCGCATGGCTGCGTTGCTCCGCCCTCAAATACGCCCAGTATTCTCGGTTGTCGCGCCTTGCCCTGCGGGCGCATCGCCGCCCTCGGTGCTAACAGGATTTATGGGACGAAACACTCGGCCGTCCACTCCCAACCCGAGGTGTTGTCGTTGCGCGGCGATGTCAAAAGAGATGGACGGGTGTTCCTCCGGCTGCTCTTCACGCTGACGCTCGTGTTGTCGACGGCGGCCGGTGAAGGCGCCGCCCAGCTCCAGGTCGCGCCGCCCAGCCAGGCGGGCCTTGACTTCATCGACACCGGCTTCGAGAACGCGTCCCCACTCTGGTACGAGCTCGCGGCCGACGGCACGATCCAGATCCACCTGCTGTACGACCACGAACGCTCATCGCCCAACCGCGCGGCCGGGCACATTCATTTCCTCCTTCACGCGAGACCCGGCTCGAAGCTCACGCTCGAGTTCAAGAACCTGGACAACGTCTGGAACAGCCAGCCTGGTTCGGTCGCCGGGGAGCTGAAGACCCTGGTGATCTCGGAGAACGGGCGTCAATGGACGCCGGCGCCGACCGAGAGTCTCCCTGGGAATCGCGTGCGGCTCACTGTCGAAATGCCCGGGCCGAGGCTCTACGTCGCGCGGCTCGAACCGTATCGCTTGTCCGATCTCGATCGCCTCCTCGAATCCATCCGCAAGAGCCGCCGCGCACAGATCACTTCCATCGGCAAGACCGTCGGCGGGCGGGATGTGGAAGTCGTTCGCGTCGGCGAGGCCACTGCGCCGTATCGCGTCTTCGTCCGGGCGCGGGCGCACCCATGGGAGTCAGGCAGCAGCTGGGTGGCACAGGGACTGATCCAGCGCCTGCTGAAAGACGATGAAGACGCGAGGAAGTTTCTCGCGCAGTACGTCGTCTACCTTCTTCCGATGGCGAACAAGGACGGCGTGGCGCGCGGCATGACGCGCTTCAATGTCAACGGCAAGGACCTCAATCGCAACTGGGACAAGCCCGCTGACGTCAGCCTCGTGCCGGAGAACGCGGCGCTCGAACGGTGGCTCGAAGGGATGATCGCCGCCGGCCGCCGGCCGCATCTGGCGGTCGAGTTGCACAACGACGGCCGCGGGCTTCTGCACATCAGCCGTCCGCCGGTGCCGCAACTGGACCGCCATCTCGCGCGGATGGCGACGCTCGAAGACCTGCTCCGCCGGAAGACCTGGTTCACCGAAGGCAGCACGAACGCCGTCTTCCGCAACAGCGGTACGCTCGGGGACGGCTGGCTCGAACGCTACGGCATCGACGCGGTCGTGCACGAGCTCAACTGCAATTGGATTGAAGGGGTGAAGGACTATCCCTCTGCCCGGCACTGGACGGCGTACGGCGAAACGCTCGCGGACGTGTTTCACGAGTATTTCCGGGTGGTGAAACCGTGACGCGCGGGCGCCCGAACCGGAGAACCATGTGATGCGTCTGAAGACCCTCCTCTGGATTCCGATCGCGCTCCCGTTGTCGCTGCTGGCTCACGCCCAGGCTCTCCAACCGATCCCGGACAAGCTGATCGTGCTGACCTTCGACGATTCCAAGGCCAGTCACTACACGGTCGTCCGGCCCCTGCTGAAGAAGTACGGGTTCGGCGCGACGTTCTTCGTCACGGAAGGGTTCACGTTCCGCACGAACAAGGAGGACTACCTCACGTGGGAGCAGATCGCCGAGCTGCACCGGGACGGCTTCGAGATCGGCAACCACACCCGCGACCACATGGGCGTGTCCAAGGCGGATCTCTCGAAATTGAAGGAGCAGGTGGAGGCCATCAACGCGCAGTGCGTCGCGCACCGCATTCCCAGGCCCGTGTCGTTTGCGTATCCCGGCAATGCCATCGATCCCGGCGGCATCCGCATCATCGAGGAGCTGGGGTTCCGGTTTGCCCGGCGCGGCGGGGCGCCGGAGTATCCGTACGAGGAAGGGAAGGGGGTCGCTTATGAACCGGGGCGCGATCATCCGCTCCTGCTGCCGTCGGCGGGCGACGCCCGTCCGTTCTGGACGCTGGAGAACCTGAAGCGGGCCACGTCTCAGGCGGTCAACGGGAAGATTGCCGTCCTGCAGTTTCATGGCGCGCCCGACGTCGAGCACCCGTGGGTCCATACCCCTCGCGAACGGTTCGAGGAGTACATGAAATACCTGCACGACGAGGGGTTCAAGGCGATAGCCGTGAGGGACCTGGCGAAGTACGTGGACTGGCGTCAGAAACCCGACGATCCGTGGAAGATCATCGAGCAACGAAAAAGCAAGTGACCGCCATCAGAGTCTACGGTCGAGCGGGACAAGTTCGACATTCTCGCATCCGGCGCAGCCGCCCTCTACTGCGACGTACTGATCGCCACAACGTGGACAGTACGATCGCGAGGCGACGTCGTCCGGGGCGGGTGCGTCGAGCCCCTCAGTGCCGCTGAAGTAGCGGTCCATGCACCTGTCGATCTCTTCCAGCGTCCATTTGTGCCAGCTCGCCGGCAGACTCCCCTCGGATTGACGAGCGAGGCGCGCCGTATCGAATCGGTCGCGCCGTGCGGCAGCGACGAACGTGCGGCGATCCGCCAAGATGGCCGCGACCGCTAATGGGTGATAGTCGGCCAGCGCGAGCCACGCGAGCCTGTCCATCGCGCGCATGGCACCGATTGGGGCGATTGCGAGAGTCAGCGCCTGGGTGAGCCGATCCCACCGGCAGTCTGGATTCAGTCGCCGATGCGCCCGCACGAAGCACGCTATACAGGCGACCGTGAGGGCGGCCAATCCGCTCAGCAGGACCACCCAGGTTCTAGCGAGACCGAATTGCCACAGCACGATGGGAACCGCGGCGAACACGTACCAGAACAAAAGGTGTGAAACGAAGCGGAGCCGGCAGACGGCTGCCTGGAACTGGTTCAGCGTCTTTCCTGCCTGCGCGGAGTTGAAGGCAGATCGCAAGAAGGCCCTGATGGGCGCCATGCGACTATCGGGATCGAGGCGTGAGAGCCGCCGGATCACTTCGAGCAAATGTGTCGCGATTCGCGGGGATGCCGCGCGAACCTTGAGTGAACCGGTCAGGACGAGCCATCTGCCGTCGACTCGGGCGTCGGCGATCTCTTCGTATGAGAGCGTCTGGCCTGCCGCGGCTACGCCGTCGCGGCCGAGGGCGAGCGGCCAAGACGCACTGCGGATTTGAGTGTGAAACGGCGGTAAGAGAGGGGCGATCCAGAAACCGCCGCGGTCTCCGAGCGGGACGAACGCATTTCGGCGGACCCGCCACGTGCCGCGGCGCCACCCGGAGAACACCGTCGTGTCGAGATCGCACCAGGCACAACATTCCGCCAAGTACATCATCGCGACGACAAGAAACAGGATCAACTCGCCTGACACGAACAGCTCCTAGTTGACCCCCTCGGGACTTTCGCCCTGCTTGCGGCGGCCGAAGAGTGCTCGAAAGAACTTGCCGATTGCCGTCGCCGCGGCCAAAAAGCCTATAACGATCACCTTCCAAAACTTGGCAAGAAGGCCGCTCTTTGCCGCTGCGGCCCCTACGCCGCCTGCGATAAGGGCCGTCAGCCCATACGCAGCCACCTTGTCTCCCGACCGGAACTCGGCGTACTTGTGACCCGTGACGAACGTGAAGCCGCCGAGCAAGCGATCGAACTCCGGCAGCACGATTGCCAGCTGATCGGGGTCGATCACCAGATCCACGTCCATGACTCCGCCCCTCCCGAGAAGGCGCGTCGAGTAGTTGACGACCCGGTCTCCTTCGCTGGTGGCGAGAAGGGCCCATCGGAGGTTGTTCGTCGCAGGATCGTAGAAAGGAGGCTGTTCCCAACCGACGATCTCCATCGTTGCCCAACCACGCTTGGTACGTTCGGCGTTGCCTCGAGCAGTACCCTTCTTGAAGTTGTCGAGCAGCGCATCCGCATCAAGGCTATCCTTCTCGTCATCCTTGACATAGCCGATGGAGTTGAACTCGAACATCATGAACCATGACGACTCGCCGGTGGTTGGCAGGACGACTCCCAACTCGCGACCGGATGTCGGATTCTCGATGAGTTCCATGAATTGTCGTGCGCCCGGACCGGCGGCGAATCGATATCCTTCCGGCAGGACGATCTGGGCGATGGAGCCCAGCTTCGCCGGACCCGGTCCTTCTTGCCAGGCGATCTCGGCGACAGGTTTGCCTTCGGGGGGCTGTGCTAGTGCGACAACGGGCATTGAAAGCGCGGCAAACAGGACGGCGGACGTACATGTCCCGTGGCGCAACGAACAAAGGCCAAGCATGAATGGTGCTCCCTTATTACTCAGGCGCGGGGTATAGAGTTTTGCGAGGGCTACGGACGGGCGACGTCGAGAGGAAGCAGAGTTGCTGAGGAACAATCAGTGTAAGGCTTGAAGGCCCTTCTGTCAATCTCCGTGGAAGATCCGTGGAAGATCATCGAGCAACGAAAAGGCACGTGACCGTCCGGGAAGCCTGGACCCACGCCGGGTCGGCCATTCCCGTGCCGACCGCGTCAGACGGCTGGTTTTTCGGGCCCGCGCTACCCTTCAGCTCGGTTCCGTTTCCTCCACTCGACGAATCAACTCGATAATCACGCGGGTTTTTCGCGGACCGCCGCTGGCACTCCGCTTGTTTACACAGATCATCAATCCCGGAGGATTGGGAGGATCGATGATCCCACCGGCCCGGTCGTCTTGCGCGACGCTGCCGGACAGACGATGTGCGACTGCGACGCTGGTTGCGGCGTTGACGAGCGGCCTGGCGGGGGTGCGTGAGCCGAGGCTCGTGCGCGAGCGTTTCGAGGAGGAGCTCCGGGCGCTGCTGTCGGCCAGCTCCGTCACGTTTCGCGAGGACGGCGAGCCGATCGACCGTCCGTATCTGGTGTCGTACGAAGTGCCCGTCGCGCCCGTCGACGGGCGGCCGTGCCTGGAGGCGATCTTCGATCCGTCGCGCCCGGCCGACGAGCACGCGCGCCTGATGCTCGCCGCCGCCGCGCAGCTCGCCGGGCTGATCATCGAGCTCGAGCGCGCGAGCGGACGTTGGCCGCTGTCGCGGGGCCGTGCCGACAAAGCGGCGCCGCTCATCGGATCGAGCGCCGAGATTCGCGTCGTGCGCGACCGGATCGAGAAGGTGGCGGCGACTGACTTCACGGTCCTGATCGAAGGCGAAAGCGGCACCGGCAAGGAGCTCGTCGCGCGTCAGATTCACGAGCTCAGTCGCCGGCGGCGGGCGCCCTTCGTGGCCGTCAACTGCGCCGCGATTGTCGAGACGCTGCTCGAGGCGGAGCTGTTCGGGATCGAGGACCGGACGGCGACCGGCGTGCGCGGGCGTCGCGGGAAGTTCGAGCACGCCGCACGAAGGCACGCTCTTTCTCGACGAAGTGTCCGACCTGTCGGCCGCCGCGCAGGCCAAGCTGCTGCGCGCGATTCAGGACCTGTCGGTGGAGCGGGTCGGCGGCTGTCGGCGCGCGGCGCGTCGACACCCGCATCATCGTGGCGTCGAACCGGTCGCTGCTGGATCTCGTCGAGCAGAAGCGCTTTCGCCTGGACCTGTTCTACCGTTTGAATGGCGTCGAAGTGCAGGTGCCGCCGCTGCGCTGCCGGCGCGACGACATCCTCGAGCTGGCGCGGTATTTCCTGGAGCGCCATCGCGCGTTCCGGCCGCTGTCGCTGTCGACAGCCGCCGCGGACGCGCTGCTCACCTACGACTGGCCCGGCAACGTCCGCGAGCTCGAGCGCGTCGTCGAACGCGGGGTCGCGCTGGCCGGCGGGTCGATGCTGGAGCTCGACGATCTGCCGCCGGCGCTGCTGGGCGGGTACGCGGACGCGCTCGTGCCCGCCCTCCAGGCCCGATCGACGATGCGGGCGTGGGCCAGCCGGTACGCGCGGCTGGTGCTCGAGCGGTGCGGGAACAACAAGCGGAAGACCTGCCGGGAGCTCCAGATTTCCTACCACACGCTGGAGGCGTACCTGCGCTCCGACAAGCGAAAGCCGATGCGCCGGCGGGTGCGGCGTGCAGGGGAAGAGCAGGGAGATCGGAGCGGTTAATGCGCGGAGAACGGACCTTCCCCGGATCGCGCACCGACGACGCAACGTGATCGTGGTTGCCCGCTGCACTCTTTGGACCGACACACGTGATGCGGGTGGCCAAGACCTCCTTATTCAGGAACTCGCGACATCGGAACCCGACCATCACCAAGAAGTGCGAAGGTACTCCGCCACACAGAAAGCTTCGATTTTGTCTGCACAGTCAGTCAGCACACCAGCGTAAGTCCTGTTGGTTCTCGGGCGCTGCCTGGGAGTTTTACAGTCTCGTTACGTGAAGTCGCAACCTCCTCCGCCACTTGGATGGTGTTGTTGCGGAAAGGCACTCGTTGATGTAGTCGTGCCCAGCAAAGGTCATGTTATTTTGTGGCCTACCGGGATGCACGTCCCGGTCCGAGGTGAGTGAATTGAAGAATATTCAAGTGATTGACGGTGGAATGAATGCTACCTACGATGTGTTTTCCGCATGCTGGTGCTCGGGTACTTCGAAGGCCTCGACTCTGAGCGCGCCATCGCGTGGCGGACGGCCGATTCGTTGAGCATTCGTGGCTTTCTGGGCCTGGAGCTGCACGAGGCCCCACCCGATCATTCGACCGTGTCGCGCACGCCAGCGAGTCTCGACGATATGGGCGTCGAATGCTTTCACTGCAGCATCGACTTAAAGTGATGCGCCAGCGATTCACAACTGCGTCGCTGCGGCGACCGAGTTTCATTTTGTTCCTCTGACCTGCTTTTCACTTCGAGGAACTCACGCCAAGGGTGCAGCTGCTGCACGCCCCCGTAGCTGCGCGAGAACAGCAGTAGGCAAGCAAGGAGAGTCAATAGCCTCTGCCGCCCATCGATCGTGCGGGACGCCGTGCTCACCGGGCTGCGCGGTCGCGAATCGGCGGTTCTCGAGAAGCTGCTGCAGATCCGGCAGAAGCCTGACGCTGCCACCAGCGCGTGCAGAGACGCGGACTTTTCCCATCGTACCTCGTGGCTCGGCAATTGCACGGCCGCGCGACTGGATCTGGGCGACTGGATCTGGAGGATACGACGTGACGGCATGGCGCGACCAGGCTGGCTGCCCGTCTGATCGCCTTGTCGGTCCACGGACAGTTCGACTGGCTACGCCCATCTCACAGTTCGCGTGCCTTCCCTCGAATGTTGTGCGCGCCATCCACGACATTCGAACGCCGAGGTCTTTCTGGAACGGAGGCTCCTCGTGTCCAGCCGCGTCATTCCTTTGTTCGCAGGCGTCTTGGTTCTCCTGGCTCTGCTGCAGCCCATGCAGGCAGGGCGACCGCCACAGCCACATCGAGGGCCGCTCCCCTTTGGGGGCACAACGTGTGCCGCGAAGCCGGACACAGCCCAGCAGATGTTCGTGCCGCTCGCGCACCTTCGTTACTTCGATGGGGCGGAGATTCTGCTGAACAACAACGGCATCGATCCGCTGGTCGTCCGCCCGATGTGGTTCGTACGCGGGTCGGAACCGGTTCGCGGGCGCGAAGTGATGATGCCGCCCCTCACGATGGACGTGAAACAGATTGGAGCCCTGTTGCCCGGCGGCGTGCCGGCATCGCGAGTTGACGGGCTGCTGATCGAGTAACAACGGCAAGATGATGGAGCTCGGCGGGCAAGTGGTCCTGCGGCATGCGTCCAGGCAAACCGCTGACACGCTCGACGTCCACTTCTCGATGGGGATGGACTTTCACAGCGCGCGGCGGGAGGCGACCTGGACGAGTACGCCTGGTGAAAGCGCCATCCTGGTTCTTGCCAACACGGCGGGGGAGCCGACCAAGGTGACGATCGCGTCGTCTTCTGGATCGAGTACCGTCGTTGTGGACCCATACCAGGCGCAGCTGGTTCGGCTGGAGGTCCCGGTGCCTGGCAAGGGCGACACGGGGAAGCAGGCGATGTGGGCGGTGATCGACTCGACCGGCGTGCCGGCCGATCTGCGGGTCACCGGCTTCGTGTCGACGGACCGGGGCGCTCCGCGGCTGATTCGCTTCTACGACCCGAGCGCCGTGAAACAGCCGCATCTCTATGCGACGCGGATGCGGGTGACGAACGCCAGCGGCGACCTGGCGCTGAAGAACACCTCGGCGCTGCCGATCACCGCACGCGCGGCGTTCCTCGACGGCGAGTCCGGACAGACCCTGTACGAGTTGCCGCCGGTATCGCTCGGTCCGAAAGCGGCCCGGACCATCGATCTCGGAGCCGCGATGGCGGTCCTGGCTGGGAGCACCGGAGCGGAGCCCGTCTCGGTGCGCGTCGAGAGCACCGGACCCGTCGGCGCCCTGATTGGGTCGCTGTACGTCCACGACACGAAGATCGGCACGCCGTTCGACGTGCCGCTTCGCGATTCGGGCGCCGCTCGATCCTCGACCGGTAGTTACCCCTGGCGCATCGATGGTGACTACGAGACTCGCGCGTCGATCACGAATGCGGGGACGGTGACCGCGCAGTTTGTGGCCCGCATCGCACTCGACGGGGACGGCGAGCTGGTTTTCGGCCCACGCGAGCTGGCTCCAGGCGCGTCCGCGACGTTCGACCTCCGCGCACTGCGCGATCGGGGATCAAGGATGCGAAGGGCCGCGCGCTCCCGCCCGGGGCCGAGCGAGGGCGGTTCATCTGGACCATCCTCACCAGCGGCCAGTCAGCCCGGCTGGTCGGACGTGCGGAAGTCACCAGCACCAAGCTTGGCGTCAGCAGCTCGTACAGCTGCGGCCAATGCTGTCCGGATTCGTGGCTCTTCAGCACGATCTCGCCCTATCAACAATCGATGAGTGTTGGGAGCAGCGCGGCCTATACCATCGTGGGTTATTGGGAGAGCTGCTACCATCAGCAGTGGTCGATGAACATTTCACCTTATGGGTGGAATGTGAACGCTCCAGGCGTGGCATCGCTCGCGTCGCAATATCCTGGCGGTCATGCCACCGGTCAAGGCGAGGGCACGACCGATTTCGCCGGGTGGTGGGGCGTTGAGCGCTGGGAGCCCTACATTGAAGACTGCGTCGTCGACGCGTGGAGCTGGGAGCAGCCGGGCGCTGCGCAGGTTTTCTCCGTAGCGCAGAGCCCAACGCGAATTGAGATGTCCACTGGCGATACGAACGTCACCATCTCGAGTTTGGTGTCGCCTAGCACTTCAGTTCAGCGGACATTTACGACGAATCTCGTTTTCAATGACTATAGTAGCTGCAGTGCCGGTATTTCTATTGGTTCCGTTACAGGAAGTGGAACACAGAGTCATGGCATAACGCCCTCCAACGCTGGCTGTTCAGGCAAATTCACCGCGACCGCGCATGCAGGCGGCGGCTCAACGCCATCCGGTAATACCACTGATGTGTTCATCCCACCACAACGGCTGATCCAAATGATGCGCGGCGAGGCGAATGCTTATAGTGAAGTTACGCAGTTCTCCGTAGGGAGAGTGGCGAAGAACCGCATCGGCGACTCCGGCTTCGGAAGTCCTTCTACGTGGCAAGCTGCGATCAGCGCAGAGTTTCAGGGAACCGATACAAGCGTCACGACTGGAGTGTCGCCCGAGTTGGGCCGTGCGGTCGCTCTCTTTGAGGGCAGTGTCGGGGACATTGTTGGTGGGTGCAAATGCATGTGGTCGCCAACAGCGTCTGAGTGGGGCGTCATCAGTGCCGCTCTCGCGAGCGGTACCACGACATCGCCGCCAAATAGCCAGACGGGTGCGCCGGGCTGCTACGGCGATATCCCACGACAGATTGTGGTCAAGAATAGCGTCGAACAGCATCACAGCCGGAACGCCCCGGCGTTCGTCTTCTTGCGTCCGCGAGAGGTCGGGAGCCAGCCGGCCGTCGTCAGCATACCGTAGGTCTGTATGAGCGCCACTACCGCCCTCATATGGGTTCTGCTCGTTGGCCAGGCCAGCGACGCCGGGGTTCTCGCGGCGCGGGTTCAGGCGCTCGGTGGACAGCTGCGGATTGAGCGGAAGGAAGACGTACCTGTCTACCAGCGCGCGATGGCAAACGGCGGGCCCGAGAGCCTCGATCGGCTTCTGAAAGAGTTTACACTCGCAGTGCTCCGCGCTGATCCTGAGGCGTCTGCCGACTCGCTGGAGGCAGAGCTCAGGGCGGCGTACGATCCTTGGAGTAAATGGTCTGACTACACTGCGAGAGCCCCGCAGGTGTTTCGGGCATCGCTGGCAGGTCGACCAGTCGTTGTGGTGTCCTGGCTGGCATATTTGGGCGGTAATGGGTCGCCGGGTACCCGCGCCCGGCTCCTGTTCTATTCGAGGAGCGGACTGGCTTGGACGCTGGTGGCTGAAGCAGGTGAGCTGTTCGACAATCATGGGCTCTTTGTGGTGCCGACCATCTCCAAGCGTTCTGGAGAATTGTGGTTTCTTCTCCACGGTGTTCGACTAGGCAGCTCCCGGGTTGATGTCAATGTTGCGCTCCTCGCGTTTGACGGAAAACAGGTTCGCACGCGATGGAGTCGCCAGAACTTGGCCGGTGGCCATGTAACTGTCAATGCGTCCGGCGTAACGGTTCGATATCAGGAGTACATGGTCGCCGGGAACGTCTTTGAGGTTTCGGAACAGTGGGCCTTCACGACTGACGGTGTGGAGCGTCGCTCGCGTCACCAAAAATGATCTCTCTTGACGACTCGAGGGTCAGCAGGCGACGTGAGGATTGTTGACGTCAGGTTCCTCAACAAGAGACGGGCCGCCGCACGCGGCCGATGTTGGACCCTAATCCGGGGCCGGTCATACGGAATGGCGAGAGGTGCTCCAGTGCAATGACGCGGCGCACCGCGCCAGGCGATCGGTAGGGGGCGGCTGGTATAACGACACGTAGAGCGTCATCCGATAACCTTCATCGACGCTACACGACATGCCACGCGCCTTGAAGCCTCGATGTCGGACGCGAGCCGCGGATCGCGGTCGTGGCTCGCGACCGAACGTGAACGGCGGCGGTGTGGGCCCATATCGTTGAGCTCGCGCGCCTGCTCGAGAAATTGCTTATGGCGGCCGACCAGGCCCTCTGTCGGGCCGGCAACCGCCGCCCGCACCTCGTTCATGAACGGCTCGTCGAGCCATGCGTCGAGCCCCCATGCGTAGCGGCGAAGGCGCTCGCGATTGTCCAGAACTTCGCCGACCAGTCACGGCATTCGGGGGTGCATCGGTATACCGCGCGCGAGAAATCCCGCCACCACGCGTTGTTCTTCAGCGTGTCATCCTCAGACGGATCCATATGCGTCGAATGCTTTTCTTGCAGCGCCGACTTGAAATGATACTCAACAATTCACCCATGCGTCGGCTGCGGTTACCGAATTTCATTTGTTCCCCGGGCCTGCTTTTTCACTTCGAGAACTCACGCCAGGGGTGCAGCCGCTGCACGCCGCCGTGACTGCGCGCGATCAGCAGGAAGCGAGCGAGGAGAGTCAGTAGCCGCTGCCGCCGATCGATCCGCTGGACGCCGCGCTCACCGGGTTGCGCAATACCCTGTTCGTGTGACCCGCCAACAACTCGATCCGCTGGACGCCGCGCTCACCGGGTTGCGCAATACCCTGTTCGTGTGACCCGCCAACAACCGCCGACATCCATTTGGCAGCGTTCGCCGCTATTGCACGGCTCCTCGCCTTGAGTGTAGGTAGCAACCGAACAAAACCGATCCATGGGCGCGCTCGCGATCACCCGACTTGGACCTTCGCATCGCACCTCGCGGCACAGCGGTTGCACAGCCGCGGAACCGGATCTGGAGGACACGACGTCAAGGATTCGTGGGACGAGGCTGCCGCCCCGAGTGATTTCTTTATCGCCGTCCCGGGGAGTTCGATCGGCTACCCACCTCTCCTGTCCGCGTCCCTTCCCTCGCTATGTTCTGCGCGATATGCGCCAGACCCGAACGCCGGTTTCTGGAACGGAGGCTCCTCGTGTCCAGCCGCGTCATTCCTTTGTTCGCAGGCGTCTTGGTTCTCCTGGCTCTGCTGCAGCCCATGCAGGCAGGGCGACCGCCACAGCCACATCGAGGGCCGCTCCCCTTTGGGGGCACAACGTGTGCCGCGAAGCCGGACACAGCCCAGCAGATGTTCGTGCCGCTCGCGCACCTTCGTTACTTCGATGGGGCGGAGATTCTGCTGAACAACAACGGCATCGATCCGCTGGTCGTCCGCCCGATGTGGTTCGTACGCGGGTCGGAACCGGTTCGCGGGCGCGAAGTGATGATGCCGCCCCTCACGATGGACGTGAAACAGATTGGAGCCCTGTTGCCCGACGGCGTGCCGGCATCGCGAGTTGACGGGCTGCTGATCGAGTACGACGGCAAGATGATGGAGCTCGGCGGGCAAGTGGTCCTGCGGCATGCGTCCAAGCAAACCGCTGACACGCTCGACGTCCACTTCTCGATGGGGATGGACTTTCACAGCGCGCGGCGGGAGGCGACCTGGACGAGTACGCCTGGTGAAAGCGCCATCCTGGTTCTTGCCAACACGGCGGGGGAGCCGACCAAGGTGACGATCGCGTCGTCTTCTGGATCGAGTACCGTCGTTGTGGACCCATACCAGGCGCAGCTGGTTCGGCTGGAGGTCCCGGTGCCTGGCAAGGGCGACACGGGGAAGCAGGCGATGTGGGCGGTGATCGACTCGACCGGCGTGCCGGCCGATCTGCGGGTCACCGGCTTCGTGTCGACGGACCGGGGCGCTCCGCGGCTGATTCGCTTCTACGACCCGAGCGCCGTGAAACAGCCGCATCTCTATGCGACGCGGATGCGGGTGACGAACGCCAGCGGCGACCTGGCGCTGAAGAACACCTCGGCGCTGCCGATCACCGCACGCGCGGCGTTCCTCGACGGCGAGTCCGGACAGATCCTGTACGAGTTGCCGCCGGTATCGCTCGGTCCGAAAGTGGCCCGGACCATCGATCTCGGAGCCGCGATGGCGGTCCTGGCTGGGAGCACCGGAGCGGAGCCCGTCTCGGTGCGCGTCGAGAGCACCGGACCCGTCGGCGCCCTGATTGGGTCGCTGTACGTCCACGACACGAAGATCGGCACGCCGTTCGACGTGCCGCTTCGCGATTCGGGCGCCGCTCGATCCTCGACCGGCAGTTACCCCTGGCGCATCGATGGTGACTACGAGACTCGCGCGTCGATCACGAATGCGGGGACGGTGACCGCGCAGTTTGTGGCCCGCATCGCACTCGACGGGGACGGCGAGCTGGTTTTCGGCCCACGCGAGCTGGCTCCAGGCGCGTCCGCGACGTTCGACCTCCGCGCACTGCGCGATCAGGGGATCAAGGACGCGAAGGGCCGCGCGCTCCCGCCCGGGGCCGAGCGAGGGCGGTTCATCTGGACCATCCTCACCAGCGGCCAGTCAGCCCGGCTGGTCGGACGTGCGGAAGTCACCAGCACCAAGCTTGGCGTCAGCAGCTCGTACAGCTGCGGCCAATGCTGTCCGGATTCGTGGCTCTTCAGCACGATCTCGCCCTATCAACAATCGATGAGTGTTGGGAGCAGCGCGGCCTATACCATCGTGGGTTATTGGGAGAGCTGCTACCATCAGCAGTGGTCGATGAACATTTCACCTTATGGGTGGAATGTGAACGCTCCAGGCGTGGCATCGCTCGCGTCGCAATATCCTGGCGGTCATGCCACCGGTCAAGGCGAGGGCACGACCGATTTCGCCGGGTGGTGGGGCGTTGAGCGCTGGGAGCCCTACATCGAAGACTGCGTCGTCGACGCGTGGAGCTGGGAGCAGCCGGGCGCTGCGCAGGTCGTTGTGCCCTATCCTACAAACATCAGACTTGCGCCCAATCAGCCACAGCCGCACGCCGGAACCACTGGAGGACCCCCGCTCCCATATTTGACCGCGGCGTACATGTACGACTCGTCGCATGGGGCTCTGTCGAATCTTTCTCAGTGCGAGGTGTGGGAGGATGTCACGTACAATCCCAACCCTCCTTCAAATCCGCCATTCCCAGGAAGTCTCCCGCCGATGCCGGCAAAAATGTCTAACGGCCCGGCAGGAGGTTTTACGGACAACCACTTGTCGCAAGGCCCTATTGGAGCGGCAAATGGAACGCTCACAGGATCACAGCGATTCAAATATAGGTGCACAAACATATCCAACAATGCGCTTCAGAACATGAGCGGGCCTAACAGTGGCCCACACGACATCGTCCGAACTGTGTCTGGCGGCGGGTCCAGTTTCACGATAACAAAGCACAGCGCTGCGGCCTCTTGCTCCTTGTCGAGTGGCTGGTGTCAATAGCCGAGTATGTTGGAGAGATCTTATGACTCATAGACACGTTGGCTTGCTCTGTCTTGCAGCGTGTGTTGCCGCCAGTACGGCCATTGACGGTGATGAACAAGAAGCCGTAACGCTTTCCACTACGCTTGTCGAACGAGTCACGCTTCATGAGCCGGTTGTCTTCAAATACGTCATCACGAACGCGTCCAGCCGACCGGTGGCGATGGACCTTGGCTTCGATAGGCTTGGTGCGTTTGAATTTGAGGCAATTGGGCCTGAGGCACGAAGGCAGCTCGGCCGGATAAACCTTCGCGAAGGAGCCTCACGGACGGAGACGCTGTCTGTCCCGGCCAGGGCCAGCTACTCACAGACGGGAGTTCTCAACGAGTGGCTGGATTTTTCGAAGACAGGTCCATACGTCATCACGGTGACGTTCCGTGGACGCGTCCAGCAGGGTGCTGCACTGGCTGGCGGCCTGGGTCCTCAGGCGCAAGTGTTCTCGGTCGAGGTATTACCGAGAGACGAGGCGCGCCTTCGTGCAGCATGTGAGGCACTCTTCGCCAGAGTTAGCACGTGCTGTACGCAGGACGCCGACGATGCGATCGCGCAGCTCGCGAGCGTTCGCGACATCGTAGCGGTTCCGTATCTCGAGGCCGCCTTGGCAAATGCGAGGACGTCCCGGTTCTTTGATGTCCTCGTCGAGATCGGTGGTTCGGAGGTACGCAGCGCGCTCGAGAGGCTCAGCTCGAGTCCAACGGAGTGGGTCGCCGCGGGCGCCAAGGCCGCGCTGAAGAGGATGCGATGACCTCCGACGGGCTGGCTTGCTGTGGGCATACCACGACGGATCGTCGTCACAAGTAGTATCGAACAGCATCACAGCTGGAACCCACCGGCGTTCGTGTTCCTGTGTCCGCGAGAGGTCCCGAGCGATCCGGCGGTCGTCAGCATCCCGTAGGTCCATGACTGCCAAGACTATCGTCGTACAGCCAGTCCTAGTCGTTGTCTTCCTGACCGCGTTCTCTCTTCCAACATTCGCCGGCGAGAGCAACGACGCCGTCAAGTGGAATGCTGCCGTGTTGCAGGCGATTCGGAACACGGCACTCCCGCCGGTGTATGCCGCGCGCGCATTCGCGATTGTACAGCGCGTGCATGTACGACGCCTGGGCCGCATACGACAAGGTGGCCGTCGGGACGCGCGCAGGCGCGGCGCTCCGCCGGCCGGCCCGGGAGCGTACCCTCGCCAATCAGAGCCGGGCACTGAGTTATGCCGCCTACCGGGCGGCGGTCGATCTGTTTCCCACCGAACGGCGGCTGTTCGATGTCGAAATGGGCCAGTTGGGATACGACCCACTCGATATCTCGAGTGTCGCGGCCGGCGTTGGCATCAAAGCCTGTGACGCCGTTCTGGCGTTTCGACATGGTGACGGTGCGAACCAGCTGGGAGATGTGAATGGCGGCGAGCCGTACTCGGACTACACGGACTACTCGCCAATCAATGACGTCGATCACGTCTCCGATCCGAACCGATGGCAGCCACTGCGTGCGTCCCTGAACATGATGCCGGGACTTCTGACCTCCCGCTGGATTTCAGACGGCGAGCCGCACGTGTTTCTTGCCCCTCACTGGGGGCTTGTTACACCTTTCGCGTTGGCGTTTGCTGATCAATTCGCTCCGGATCCCCCGGCTCAGTTCGGAACGACGAGATACGAACAACAGGCGCGCGACATCGTGGCTCTCAGCGCCGGGCTGTCGGACCGTCACAAAGCGATCGCGCTCTACTGGGCTGACGGTCCGCATAGCGAGACGCCACCGGGCCATTGGAATCTCTTCGCGCAGTTCGTGTCGCGGCGTGATCATCATTCGCTCGACCAGGATGTAAAAATGTTCTTTGCACTCGGCAATGCGTTGCTGGACGCCAGCATCGCCGTATGGAGCTGCAAACGGCATTTTGACTACGTTCGGCCCGTCACTGCGGTGCGAATTGTCTACGCGGGGCGGTTGATCGAGGCGTGGGCCGGGCCTGGTAAGGAAACACAGCTGATACCGGGCGAAACGTTCCGGAGCTATCTTCCGACCCCACCGTTCCCGGAGTACACATCCGGCCACAGCGCGTTCAGCGCCACTGCCGCGGAGGTGCTACGACGCGTCACGGGGAGCACCGTGTTTCGGTCTTCGTATGTCGTGAGAGCGGGATCGTCTTTCGTCGAACCCGGAGTTGCGCCACGTGTGAATGTGACGCTCAAATGGACGACGTTCGAGCAGGCGGCGACCGAGGCCGGGCTGTCACGCCAGTATGCCGGAATCCATTTCACGGACGCTGACATGGCGTCGCGCGCGATGGGACGCAAGATTGGCAGGCTGGTGTGGGAGAAAGCGCTGAGATACTTCGATGGGTCTGCGCCGCCGGCGCAAGTGGGCGCGCCAACGAGACCCGTCACCACCCACGCCGGTAAACCCCAAATGTCGCGCTAAGGGATCACGGCTAGAGGCTTCAGACCTTGCCGTCAATTCCAGAGGTCGCGTGGCGATCAGCTTCCGGTCCAACGTTGTCGCCAGCCCGGTCCGAGTTGGTTCGCCGGCAGATCCACCACGAATCCCGATGTACTGCTAGCGACTTGACGCAGGCGAGAGCGGCACGGGGAAGGAGCTCGTCGCGCGTCAGATCCACGAGCTGAGTCGCCGGCGGCGGGCGCCTTTCGTGGCCGTCAACTGCGCCGCGATTGTCGAGACGCTGCTCGAGGCGGAGCTGTTCGGGATCGAGGACCGGACGGCCACCGGTGTGCGCGGGCGGCGCGGGAAGTTCGAGCACGCGCACGAAGGCACGCTCTTTCTCGACGAGGTGTCCGACCTGTCGGCCGCCGCGCAGGCCAAGCTGCTGCGCGCGATTCAGGACCTGTCGGTGGAGCGGGTCGGCGGAGTCGGCGCGCGACGCGTGGACACCCGCATCATCGTGGCGTCGAACCGCTCGCTGTTGGCTCTCGTCGAGCAGAAGCGCTTTCGCCTGGACCTGTTCTACCGTTTGAACGGCGTCGAAGTGCAGGTGCCGCCGCTGCGCTGCCGGCGCGACGACATCCTCGAGCTGGCGCGCTATTTCCTGGAGCGCCATCGCGCGTTCCGGCCGCTGGCGCTGTCGACAGCTGCCGCGGACGCGCTGCTCACCTACGACTGGCCCGGCAACGTCCGCGAGCTCGAGCGCGTCGTCGAACGCGGGGTCGCCCTGGTCTGCGGGTCGATGCTGGAGCTCGACGACCTGCCGCCCACGCTGCTGGGCGGGTACGCGGACGCGCTCGTGCGGCCCCCCGCCGATTTACGTACAGGTCGACAGCCGCGATCAGGGCGCTAGCGCGATCCATCAGTAGAGTCGAGCAACATGGCCGCCTACAGATGGTCGACGCGGTATCAGCCGGGGGGCGCTGACGCGGGCGGGACGACCCCCAGCCGACCCGCTTTGAGTAATCCGACGACGATGTCCCAAAGCGGGAGGTCGGCTCGGCGGTCGAGCCACGCCGAGACAGGCACAGGGGCGATTGCAGTCGTGAGAATGTCCCCCACGAGTTTGCCGTGCGCGCTCGAACGAAAGCCGGAGTCCTGCAGCAGCTCGCGCCGATCGGCCTTGTACTCGTCGGTGAGCCGGCCCACGTAGAGGACGACCGGCACATCCGACGGTATCTCCAGAACGGCCCGGCTGAGCACTGGATCCAGCCCCTCATGGGCCGCCATCGTCACGCCGAGCGGGATGCGGACGAGCGGCGCCTTTAACGCCACTCCCGCGACTTCTCGGGTCCACTCGACGACTTCGCTGAACGCGTGCTGCGCGGGCTGGTCACGACCACGAAATCTGCTTCCGTCAGGGTCAAAGCAAGCGCAGCATGCGTCGCCAGCATGTCCGCCGTCCGCACTGCGTGCACGATGGCGGTGATACCGAAGCTGTTCGCGAAGGAACCGCTGCGTACCTGACCCAAGCGCGGCGCGTCAGGTACGGACGTGATAAACGCGTAGTCGTCACGCCGCACGCGGAAGGGCAGTTCGGAGAGTAGATGGAATTCCGGCTTGCGCGCAGAGCCCCCGAAGGCCTCGTCTGCGGCCGCCTGACATGCCGCGCGCTCACCTTCGGCGAGCCTCGGCAGGAGCGTCGTCGCGAAGATATCGACACCCGCGACGTGTCCGCCGCAGAGCAGCTCCCGGAGTAGCCCCTCCTGGGCGACGTTCCTGCCGAACAGCCCCTCCGGTCTCGCCGAGAATCGGCGGCCGACGTAGGGGAGCAGCGACCCGACAATCATGGAACGTCAGACCGCGACATGCTAGAACTGCCGCAGCGAGATGGCGGGCTCGTCGCGGACCGCTCGCCGCAACGGCAGCACGCAAGCGATGAGCCCGACGGCAAACAGTAGCAGTGGAACGGACAGCAGCGTGGCATCCAAGGGCTGAACGGTCGCGATGAAGCTGCGCAAGACCATCCCGAGTCCCCAGCCGAGAGCGACGCCGGGCACGATGCCCTTGAGCAACATGCGTACACACTGGCGCAAAACGAGTCCGTAGATAGCGGTGTTCGCTGCTCCGAGCGCCTTCATGATGCCGAATTCGCGGGCCCGGCTGCCGATCGTGTAGGCAACGAGGCCGTAGAGGCCGACGCACGCGACGACCATTCCGAGAATGCCGAGCGCCGACAGCAGCAAGGCCGCCAGGCGCAGCGATGAGGAGGTCCCAGCGAAGTACTCGGTCAGCGTTCGCACGTCGAAGACTGTCGTGTCCGGCGAACTCTGCCGAACGGTTTCTCTGATCACATGCACCAGACCGATGGCGGAGCCGCCGCCGCGAGCGATCGCCGTGACGCGCGGAGCGTAATGCTGCCATAGCGGCACGAACACCACCCGACGGTCCCGGGGATTGGACGATCGGACCTTCACGTCGGCCGCGACGCCGACGACCTGCACGACGCGCCGCTCGCCACCATCGAGCGTGAGCTCGACCAATCGACCGATCGCCGACGCACGCCCGGGCCAGAGCGCGGCGGCGGCGCTCTCGCTCAGGATGGCGACCCGCTGCGCCGCGCCATCGTCGGAGGCGGTGAACGCGCGGCCAGCAAGCAGCTTCAAGCCGAAAGCGTCGAAGAATTGCGGGCTGACTCTGACGACCCTCGCCGCCGGACCGCTGGTAGCAGTGACACCCGCCGGGTCGGCGAGCCGTGCTCCCATCGCGAGCCTCGAGCCCGGGAGCTCACTCGCAAGTGCGGCAACCGTAACTCCCGGCGCCCTGCCGAGTGCATCCAGAAGCTTCGCGCTCGCGTTGCGGCCGGTTGTCTCGCTGAACCGGCTCAGCGTGTGGTCGAGTTCACCGAGCGCCACATGTGCCGTATCGACTCCGGGGTCCCAGTTGAGCTCATGAATCGTGGCGCGGACCAAGAGTGTTGCGCCCATCAGCAGGACGACTGCTGACGCCATCTGTCCGGCGATCAGGTTTGCTCGAATCCATCCTCTGGCGTCAGTTGCCCCTCCGCTTCCGCTGGCGGAAGACAGCACCGACAGCGCCTCGACTGCCGACGCACGACGCGCCAGGGCGGCCGTGATACCGGTAATGGCGACGAGCACCGTCGCGAACGCATATGCGAACACACGCCAATCCGGAGAGGCTTCTATCTGTGCGACATAGCCTCCTCGCTCGGGCAGCGGGATGGATGTCAGCACTCTCGTGGCGACAATCGAAACTAGCAGGCCGAGGCCGCCGCCGACGATCGCCAGCAAGCACGTCTCGGCGCCAAGTAGTTGGAGTAGTCTCAAGCGGCCAGCACCCAGCGCCTGTCGGACCGCCAGTTCGGCGGTTCGGCTGGAAAGCCGCGCCAGTAGTAGGTTCGTCAGGTTCGCGCAGGCAATGAACACCACCAACGCGGCCAGGCCCAAGAGAGACAGCCCGGCAAGATAGAAAGGTGGCGGTCCTGAGAAGACGGCACTCGACAGCGGAATCAGTCCGAGTGTAATTGCCGGACGGGCGGGCTCTACGCTACGCGTCACCGACCGCACCACAGCATCGGCCTGTTTCATGGAAATGCGCGGTTTCAGCCGGGCAATCGCGGACACAGCGCCGGGCACCGCATACAATCCTTGACTCGAGCGCTGCGGGATCCAGACGTCCGTGGCCAGGACATTGGCCATCAGAAATCCACGGTAATCGCGCGGCGCGATGCCGACGACCGTTGCTAATTCGCCCCCGACTCTGATCGCACGGCCCACAATCGCAGGATCGGAGCCGAATACCCTTGCCCAGATGCTCTCACTGAGGACTACGGCCCTCTCTGCGCCGGCCACGTCGTCCGCCGGTCCGAGCAAGCGTCCGAGTCGCGGCCGGACGCCGAGGGCGGCGAAGTAATCGCCGAAGACGGCTTCTCCCTTAACGATTCCGGACCAATGGACGGAAGTCGTCGACAAGACGGCGCGAAATGTGCGCACGCCGCCTACTCCCTCCACGACGTCGGACGCCGCCAGTGCGACGTCCTCCACCCACTGCGTCTTGACCAACCGCTCAGGATTGAACTGATTGCCTTCGCGGAGGCACAGCGCGGCGATGCCATCGGCTGTGAGCGCCCGAGATGATTTCAGGAGGACAGCATTGACGATGCCGAAGAGCGCCGTGTTGATGCCAACACCAAGGGCGAGAGTGGCGACAGCCGAGACGGTGAAAATCGGTGTACGGGCCAGTCGTCTTGCCGAGTGGAGCAGATCGCTTTTGAGTCCCTGCATGTGTCGCCCACCTCTTCGACCGAACGGAAGGTCAGTGCGAAGGGTGCCCCCCGAACAACGGTCGATGGGGTGGCATGCGCCACCCCATCGCTGGCCGCCGAGCGGTCGTCAGTTCCTAAGTGTTGTCATAGCTGCAGAGCCGAGTGCACGGGTCCAGATACCAGCTCCCGCATCCCCAGCTGCCGCTGTCGCAGGCGAAGGGACTTTGACAGCGTTGGTGGTAGGAGCACTCTCCATCGGTGTTGCAGTTGCAGCTCCACGCCAGCAGCGAAGGCGCGACGAACTCGGCGGCGTTGAACATGCTGCTCGGCCGTTCAATGCGCCAAGTATAGAGTGCCCGCTCCAAGAGAGGCAAGGCGGCCGCGCTGCCGGGGCCACCACCTGTGTAGAACAGCTCCCGCGCCGCGGTCTCGCCGAGCGTCGTCGTCACTCTGGCGTGCACGGCCCGGACGGCCGCCGACCTCGCCGCGTCGATCTGCCCGCCGAACAAATCGGCCGTGAGCAACGACTCGGCGTCTTTGAGCACGGCGTCTTGATCGGCGGTCACGACGTTCGCCGCACGATAATTGCGGAACACCGTCCTCCATAGCTGCGCCCGCTCGTCGGCCGCTGCTGATGTCTCGAAGAGCGCCTTCCGATATTCTGGGGGAATCGACCGGAGTCGGTCGCCGCGCAAGTACTCGACGCGCTCGGCGGGACTGAGGGATGCAGCCCACACGCGCGCGCCCGAGTTGACCGATTTGGTGGGGATCGCAGACGCGGCAATCGTGATTCCCGCAACCGTTACCGTCGCCTGAAACGTTCGCTTGCTAGTTCGATTGAACCTCTCTTCACGCTGCTCGCCGAACGCTGCGAGCGGCGCACCGTCTTCATCACCAAGCAATCTAGTCTTCGCGCACTGGGATCGGATCTTTCGCGATCAACTGGCGACGGCCGCCACGATCGACTCGCCGAGTGCACCACTCTGCGCTGTTGGAACTCGATCTCCCAGTTTCCGCACCGAGCAGGCAAAGCGCGACCCGAGATCGCGTTCAGGCTGAGTGGCGAACGGCTTGTGCGACAAACACTTCGCTTCCGGATTTACTTCACCGGCGTCTTCTGAGCGTAAGTCGGGTTCGAGATCCTCAAGCGCGTTCGTGGGGGTCAATTCCGGCAGCCGCTGTTCGGAGTACCTGGGGGATCAATAGGCTTGCCGATGAACAACTCAACCCGACTAGGACGCGGCTCAGGCGTGTCGTCTTAGGCATGGGTATGTATTCCATCACCGACATCAGAGCTGGGAATCGGTCTTCGGATCACGAAAGCGTTCTGGAGAGCGCCGAACCACTGCCGGAAGGCGACGAGGCGCTGCTTAATCGCGGGCGGCAGCAGTTTGCCGCCCGGCATCGTCTTCAGCAACGCTCGAAGCTCGGTGAACCTGTCGGGCGCTGGGCAACTTGGGCCGGGTCCGCGTTTAGCCACTGGCCGTGGGTCCGCATTACCCAATGCGGCGCCTCCACCCTGGGCCGAGATGGTTCGGGGGTAGATCGACGACGAATCCAGATGTTCTACTAGGCACTTGACGAAGGCGAATCCGGCACCGGCAAGGAGCTCGTCGCGCGTCAGATTCACGAGCTGAGTCGCCGGCGGCGGGCGCCTTTCGTGGCCGTGAACTGCGCCGCGATTGTCGAGACGCTGCTCGAGGCGGAGCTCTTCGGGATCGAAGACCGGACGGCGACCGGCGTGCGCGGGCGTCGCGGGAAGTTCGAGCACGCGCACGAAGGCACGCTCTTTCTCGACGAGGTGTCCGACCTGTCGGCCGCCGCGCAGGCCAAGCTGCTGCGCGCGATTCAGGACCTGTCGGTGGAGCGGGTCGGCGGTGTCGGCGCGCGGCGCGTCGACACCCGCATCATCGTGGCGTCGAACCGCTCGCTGTTGGCTCTCGTCGAGCAGAAGCGCTTTCGCCTGGACCTGTTCTACCGTTTGAACGGCGTCGAAGTGCAGGTGCCGCCGCTGCGCTGCCGGCGCGACGACATCCTCGAGCTGGCGCGCTATTTCCTGGAGCGCCATCGCGCGTTCCGGCCGCTGTCGCTGTCGACAGCTGCCGCGGACGCGCTGCTCACCTACGACTGGCCCGGCAACGTCCGCGAGCTCGAGCGCGTCGTCGAACGCGGGGTCGCGCTGGCCTGCGGGTCGATGCTGGAGCTCGACGATCTGCCGCCCGCGCTGCTGGGCGGGTACGCGGACGCGCTCGTGCCCGCCCTCCAGGCCCGCTCGACGATGCGCGCGTGGGCCGGCCGGTACGCGCGGCTGGTGCTCGAGCGGTGCGGGAACAACAAGCGGAAGACCTGCCGCGAGCTCCAGATTGCCTACCACACGCTGGCGGCGTACCTGCGCTCCGACAAGCGAAAGCCCATGCGCCGGCGGGTGCGGCGTGTGGGTGATGCGCTGGGGGATCGGAGCGGTTCACGCGCGGCGAACGGCGCTGGGCCAGACGGATAGCGTGAGGACGAACGTGAACGGCCGGGATTTGCATTTCGAGACCGGCATCGGTCGATGTAGCCTTGACCGATCCGCCGACAATCAGGACCGGCGGCCGAGCACGTCTTTAGATGGACAGACCACACCAATCGAAAATGAGTCCCATCAACTTCCTCTCGCTAATGACCGCAGATGCCGCCAGGCATCGGATGAGGGATTTCGATAGCCGATACAAGCGGCAATGGCAGGGCTGGCTGCGCGTCGCTGCCGAACATCCGCTGGTCTCGGAGGACTCTGCTCAGGCATTCCGACGAGTCCTCAGCGCGTGGCAGGCAGTGCGCTCGACCACGAAAGGCAGAGTGCTCAGACCCTTGGAGAATGCCAGTGCTGAGGGCGACCCGTCCATGAGGGACCTCCTCCGGGAAGCAGCGCCGTTCGTCGATGAGCTGGGCCACGTAACGCTGCGCGAAGCCCGGCGTCTCACTATGGGGCAGCGCCGAGCCCTATCGTTCTTGTGGGACATCTTTCGCGATCTGCCGACGGTTGGGACCGCTAATGCTGTTGGGATAACGAAGGCCGTCAAACTCGTCACCCTGGGCCGGATTGGGCCGGCTCTCGATAAAGAGGTCCGACGCGAGCTTCGGATCGGCGAGCCGCGTAGCGCGAGCGAATGGATCGAGGCGCTCGCAGGGATTTCCGACGATCTGGCGCGCTTTGAACGAGCAACACAGACCCGTCTCGAGCAGCTCGTTGAATTACGGTATCGACCAATAGGCGTGGGGAGGGCCTACGACATGGTCGCGGGTCCTCGCGGGTGATTTGTGGATCCACAGGCCAGTGAACCATCAAGCGCCATCTTCACGCCCTCAGTGTCTCGGGCGCCGGCGAACTGACGGCCGGAGCAAGATCGGAATGGCTCCGAGTAATTGTCGTCATGCGTTACCCGGCATGTTTCCTATCCTCGCACCAGTCGGCGCGCCAGGTCCTCCATGAGTTGCAGTGAGGTATCGTCAGCGACTGAAGGCCAGCTCGCGTCAGAGCCGCGCTTCAGGAGGCCCGCGCGAATCTCCTTATCGACGCGAAAGGAGCTCTCCTCCTCCGACTCGGGGCGCTCGATTGGAGCAGTACCCGTCAACTCTGTGACTTTCTCTTCGATTGCGCGCAGGTGCTCGTCAAAGTGCTGCCAATTCGCAGTCGCGCGGTCTCTGGCGACCCTAGCCAGCAGTGCGAAGCGCAACATGGCCTCGGCCTGTTTTTTACCGGCTTCCTCATGGCCGGCCGCCTTGGCTGCCTGATATCGCTCGAAGCTGGTCGTGAAGGCTTTTATGAACGCAGTGGCAGATTGGCCGTCCTGCTTGGCTCGATGGGAGAGTTGCTCGGCGGCCGTGGGCCCTGGCGCACCAGCCTCCGGGATGTTTGGTTCAAGCACTTCTTCATAGTTCGGCTCCGGAGGATCGTCCCTGAGCCTGTCCAGTGCTTCCGCGGTCTCCCTCAAGTCAATGGCCCGAATCTCGAGCCCGGCGGCGGCGACCTCGCCCGCCTTGCTATAGTCATACTGAATTCCGAGCTCGACTCCGGTTTCCGGGATCTCGAATGAAACGGATGGAGCGCCAGGGAAAATGATTCTCGACCATTTCTCGAATTTCTTCGCGCTTTTATCCAACTCATTCGCAGCATGAACGTACCTCATCGCATCATCGCTGAGCATCTTCCTGCCCTCAGGTGACTTTGGGTCAGGCAGCTCAGGAATACGCCTGTCAGGCACGCCTGGCGCAATCTCTCCGATATCAGGGCAACGACGCTTCAGGCGCGCCCACTGTTCCTCGAGAGTGCGAATGCGTTTCTTGACTGTCCGCCGATCCTCCTCCAACGCTTCGACCGAGACGACCGCGCCTGATCGCAGCATCGAGCCCGGACCGCCCAGGTTATTGATGGCGTCCTCAATCCGCTGAAGCAGATCGGCGGCCTCGGCATATTTGTCGCGAAGCTCCTTGGCTGTCGTGTCGCAGTCGATGGGCGGGCATTTCCCGCAAAGGCCTTTGTACTTCCGTGCGAAGCCGGCACCATACGGACTAACTTGATACCACTGTCCGCAGTTGTAGCACGCGGCATCGATTCCCATGTGATCCCCCTATGATTCCGTAAGCCTCTCGTATCGACAGCAGGAACTCGAATGCCGAAAAGTCCTATCATGGCGCGGGTGCCATCGATTGTGCCGATACCAGTGACGGTGATTAAGTATCCGTGACCTATGAAAGTGTCAATAGAGTTCATCAAGAGCGTCTTCAAAGTTCTGACTGTGGAGTTCCGCGAGGCTGGTTGGACGAAGCACAAGCCGAATATGTTCGCGGTGGATTTGTCGCCGGACGCGTACGGATGCGTCGGGCTCAACAAAGCAATCGGCGGAGGCGAAGGCATTGTGGAAATCAATCCTGTCATCGGTGTCGGCAATCACCAAATGGAGAAGCTTATCGCTGAACTGACTGCACAGAAGTTCCAGCCGTACACGACCGCTGCTATCGGAACGAACGTGGGTTATTTGATGCCCGAGAATGGATACAGGCCATGGCTGTTTCAGGAGCGCGATCACTGGCGACCTCTGGCCGCCGACTTGGTCGCGACTGTTGAGAGGTTTGGCCAGGCCTTCATGCACCAGAACAGAGAACTTGCAGCACTTTACAGCACGTTGCGGAACTCCAAGCGGGGCACTCCGCCCAACTACATCGATTACCGCATTCCTATTGCGTGCGTTCTCTTGGGCAACCGCGCCGAAGCGGAAGAGTTCGTTGACGCAAGGCTCCGTGAAATTGGGAACCGAACCGATGCAGGGGCGGAGGGGTTCAGGCGGTTTGCAACAAGACTCCGCGAACACACGCTGATGAGGCCCTCGGTGTAGTGGGCTCAGCCGTGCGGCCAGGATTTGACCGAGGCTTCACACCCACCTCTTCTCGATCATCGCGGCCTTCCACCTGTCGGCCGTGTCGAGTACTTCTTCCTGCGTGCGGCACACCTGCGACCGCTGAAGCGAACTGGCGATCTCCAAGCGGAGCTCCCAGCCGAGCTGATGCGTCACGAGATGGCAAACGGCCTCGAGCTGCTGGCCGCATCGGGCCTTGTGAAGCCGGAACATGTCACCAACGGTTCTGGGTTGGCCGTCCCAGTCCGGCCGCTGTAGCACCTGCGGAGGCGTGACGTCACCCCAGCCCTTTCATGAACGATCGGTGTTTCAGCCAGATTCTGACATTGTCTCCTCCGCAGCGTTGACGAACTTGCGGGGGAAGACACCACCGCGGTCGTGCAGGGGGAGACTGACGAGCGGGGTAAGCCCAGGCTAGGCCCAATCTCGTCAGTCTCCCAGATCACCGAGAAGATCGACTGTTTTCTTCGTGCGTCATCATCACTGGGCCGAGGGCCCGATGAAAGCCAGACGCCACCACACCCGGCAGACACCTCCGGCACGCCCGTGTTCGGGGTGATCGACTGCTCAACGGATGCGTGCGGTGGAAAACTCAGGTCCCCAGGTGCGGCGGCAGGAGTGGAACTTTACTTGCGTTTGAGCCAGACGTCGTAGACGTTGTCCTTCTCTCCGTCGGCCCACGTCAGCTTCGCGACCACCCTGAACTCGTTGCCGAACTTGTCTTCGCGCCGGGCGTGCCGGTACTTCATCGAGATCGCGCTGACCCCCGCGTCGGCCGCGCCCTGCAATTCGTCAGGGGTCGACTCCCCGTCGTGGTTGCGGTCCGTCCAGAGCAGGAGCTGGTCGAAGACGGGGTCCAGGGCCGTGATGGCGTCGTCATCCACCACGAAGCCATCATGGAAGCGCAGCGCCTCGAAGCCGTTCTCGGCGGTGCCGGTGTCGCCCGCGACCGTGATCGGCGTGTAGTTCCCAAACAGTTCGGTGCCGTTGTCGATCTTCCCGTTGCCGTTCCGGTCGAACGCCAGGAAGGCGTTCTCGGCCCGGTGATTGGTCCACGCCACTTGTTCCTTGAGGCCGTCGCCGTCGATGTCGAACATGACGCCGTTCCGGACACTGGTGAGGCGGTAGCCCTCGCGCCCCGTGTCGACGATGATCGGCGTGCCGAAGAACTCGACACACGCGCCCACGTACGGGTCCCATACGTAGTAGTTCCCGCCGCCATTCATGGTGGAGCAGTCCACCTCCGCACGGATGTTGATCACTGTCTCCGTTTTGCTCGACGACTTCCCCGCGTTCACCACGTACGTGGGTCCGAAGGGGGGCAGCGTGAACAGGAACGTATGATCGCCGTTCGTGGTCCAAGGGCCCTTATGCGTCGTCGGCACTTGCCGCCTGGCGGTCGCGTTCCAATAACCCCACGTCGACATGCCCGAGCCAGGGACGTTCAACGTCACCGCGCTCACGCCCATGCCGACGATGCAGAGGTTGACATTGACGCTCGTCGAGACGATGTACTGCAAAAAGCCATTCGTGCCGACGGCGTCGCTGGTGTTGCCCGGCGTCACCGCGCCGCCACAGATAATCTCGAGGCCGACCTCGACCTGCGCTGACGCTGGTGTCGGCACCAGCCACGCGAAAAGAAGAGCGACAACTACCTTGGGAATGGACCTTGTCATCAGATACCTTCTGTTTCTTGCCGGAGGTTTACTCCGGCAACATGAATTGCGCCAACTGCGACTTCCGGACGGACGGCTTTTGTCCGCGTCGGACAATCTCCACGAACTCGCGCAACGCCGCGTGCGCGGCGGGCGGCAGGTCGGGTCCCAATAGCCGATCTCTCGCCGCCAGCACGATGCGGCGCCGCCGCATCTCCATCGCATTCACCTCCTCGAGGCGCTGGGTCAGATTCTCCGCGGTGAGGCCCTCACGCAGTTTGACCACACTCGCACCCATGTCGTTCTCTTCCTTGATGACCTGCAACGCCTCCTTTCGGATCCACGCTTGCTGCTCGACCGTCGTGACCAGAATGACCCTGGTGGGGATTGGCACCTCCGGTTCGGCCGGCGCCGCCATGAAGAGGAATGCCCCATGCCACGCCACCCATTGCGGAATCAGCTCCGGGTTCTTCGCCCCGTCGATGGTGATGAGGGGGTCGTCGTCCTTCTGCGACTGCGCCGACACGCCCGGCGCGAGGACCACGACGATGGCGACGATCATTTTCAGTCGTTTCATCACACTGCTCCTCCCGCCGGTCTCGATCACGATGGGCCTGGCCATCACAACGGAGCTTCCTTCTGGACGATCGGCGGAACGACGACAAGAACGAAAATCACCATCACGTGGTCCTCTCTTCAATCGCACAACGTTGTGCAGGCGTATGGAGAACGACTACGCAACGAGTATGCCGCGGAACGTCTGGCTCGAAAGCGCCGGCCAAACCGCGGATCCCGTCCACGCCGCCGCCACACGCGAAGCGTCGGCGGGTAGGGCTGACCGGGTTGGAGGAGGAAAGGCCGAGTTTCAGCGGGTAGTTGAGTTCCGCACGGGTACGCGGTTCCCGGCTGCCGAGACCGCGTTAGCGCCGGCACCTGCCAGACTCGACTTGCAAACGTGTGTCGCCGCGCGCCGCAGTCAGGTGATGCGTTGATCAGGGTCGCCGAGGAAGCGACCTTGTGATCGCCTTCACCCAATCCTCCGCCAGCGTGTTGCTCGTCGTCGTGGTCTTGAAGGCGCGGGCACGACTGACACGAGCCTCGATCCCCTCGGCCGGAAGACCAGCCGCCGCGAGCTCTGATCGAACGTCGGCGTCGCCGATGAGGGCCGTACAGGTGACGTCGCCAGGCATCGACTGGGGCCACCGGCGCGAGTCGGCGAGCGGGAGCGCCGACGAAAACACGACGAATCGCTCCGTCCGCTCGTCATTGCCGGTCTGGACGCAGATGACTGCAATGTGTTCGTGAAGCATGGCTCATCCTCTCGCCGATCAAGAGCGACCGGACCACACAGGGCGGCCGTCTACCGACACCGTTGCCACCTGCTGTTCGTCGAGCCGCATCGTGTGACTCCGAGCGGGGGAGAGCTGATCCTCCGGGAACAGCTCGCGAACCCTCACGAACACCAGGTGTCCCTCTTCCGATCCGACGAACTGCATCCCGCCAAACCCGACTCGAGCCTGACCGCCAGTGTCGTCGACGAAGACGATCTGATCCGTCGGCAGCGACACCCTGAGGCCGCCCGGGAAGAGCACGAACGTGCCCGGCGGGCCGTTTCCGATAATCCGAAGCGGCGAGATCCGGTTGGGTTCCTGGAGGATCGACGACGGCGCCGCGAAGTCGATGAGCAGAGGGATGTCGTCCATTCGGCTGCCCGTGCACGCTCAGTAGCGCGGTACGGACGTATCGACGAACAACGACCAGGCCTCGATGCCGCCCTGCAGGTTGTAGAGATTCCGGAATCCCGCATGCCGGAAGTACTCCGCCGCCTGCTGGCTGCGGATGCCGTGGTGGCACTGAAATACGATGGGCGTGTCGCGATCGCGGAGGAGCAGCGCATCGTGATACGCCCGGTCGAGCAGGCGAGACCCCTCGATCATGGCGATGGCACGCTCCCACTCGGTGCGGACGTCGACCAGCTCGATTGCGGCGCCGCTCTCGAGCAACGCCTTCAGATCGGGCGCCGATACCTGACGAATCGGCGGCGGGTCGTGTGCCGTCTCGTTATCGCCCAACGATCGTCCATTCTCGTCCGGCAGATCTGATTTGGTCAAATGCGTCGCAGGTGAGCCGCGGCCGTTCGACCTGGTGTCTCGTCCCATAAATCCTGTTGCATTCGGCCGGCGCTGCATCCCGGGGCCCCCAGCGCGTGTAGTTCAACGCGCTGGGGACCCCGTCCCGCATGGCTGCGTTGCTCCGCCCTCAAATACGCCCAGTATTCTCGGTTGTCGCGCCTTCCACCCCAGCGCGCACAGAACGCGCGCCGGGGGCCCCGGCTTGCCCTGCGGGCGCATCGCCGCCCTCGGTGCTAACAGGATTTACGGGACGAAACACTGGCCCGTCCTGCCGTATGATGAACCCGCTCTCGACGCAGCCGGCCGCGATCGAGATTGTCGCCAGATTCAGTGAGGGGTCGCATGAATATCCTGCTCTGGGTGCTCCAGGTGTTGCTCGCGGTGGCGTTCTTCGCCCACGGGTGCCTGTTTCTGTTTCCGCCGGCCGCCATAGCCGACATGATGAACGCGATGCTCCCGCGCTGGTTTCAGCTCTTTCTCGGCATCGCCGAAGTATTGGCGGCGGTGGGGCTGACGCTTCCGGGTCTCACGCGCATTCAGCCGTGGCTCGTCCCCTGCGCGGCGGCCGGCATCATGATTGTGATGATTTCCGCCACGATTCTTCACGTGATGCGCAATGAAGTGAGCTCGGCCATCACGACTCTCGTGCTGCTGGCGATGGCAACCTACGTTGCGTACATGCGCTGGCGGGTCGCCCCGATCCAGCCTCGTCGCGTCACGTAGGGGCGGGTCGATCGCGACACGCGCGCTCTACTGCGTCACCATTTCCTCGGGGCCTGCCGCCCCGTCGGCTCCCACCGGCGTCTGTTGAAATGGAAAGGACAGCTCCACGGTCAACCCGTGGCCGGCGTCCGAGAATGCCAGGCGTTGTGCGCTCCCATAGAAGCACTCGAGCCGGGCGCGGGTGTTCGACAGGCCGATGCCGGTGCGGAGCTTGGCGCGGACACCGCCGCTCAGCCCCATGCCGTTATCGCGAACCTCGAGGCGCAGGACGTCGCCGTCCCGCCGTGCCGCGATCCGGATGGTTCCCGGCCCGCTACGCGGTGCCACGCCGTGCTTGATCGCGTTCTCCACGAGCGGCTGAAGGATCAGGCGAGGCACCGCCGCGTCGAGCGTGTCGGGATCGATTTCGTAGCCGACCGTGAGCCGATCCTGAAACCGGGTCTGTTCGATCTCCAGGGTACTTCTGGAGAAACTCGAGCTCCTCGTGCAGGGGCACCAACGCGCCGCCGGACCGCGCGAAGGTCATGCGGAGGAGATCGCTGAGGCGGGTGATCATGCGATCCGCCGCGTCCGGTTGCGTGTGAATGAGCGTCGAGATGGCGTGCAGCGTGTTGAACAGGAAATGCGGGTGCAGTTCCGCTTCCAGTGTCCGGAACCGCGCCTCCGCCAGGCTCGCCTCGAGCTGCGCGGCCTTGAGCGCGCGCGCCTGAGACTCGCGGTAGTATCCCAGCGCGTAGCTCAGGCCGACAATGGCGGAGTACGTCATCAGGGCCCAGTCGAGATTCGTCAAGTAGATGCGTTGGGCCCGTGTCGCAAAGGAGTACGGAGTACGCGGCCACAGCGAGACCACGACGATCATCGTGCACGCGAGATGCACGACTGAGAAGGCTGCACCGCCCAGTCCGTACAGGACCAGGGTGCGGACCCGCCGGGCCGACTCGATTGGAAACCGGTGGGTGAGCCTGAAAATCGGCGCGGTGAGCGCGGCAGGCACGTACCAGTATCCGAACGAGTTGAGGATTAGCAGCCGCCAGACCTCCACGTCCATCGGCTCCCTGATGCTGATTGTGTTGAGCCGGTACGACTGGAGCGTGGAGAAGATGCTCAACACCGTCGCCACGCCGAAGACGATTCGTACCTGGCGGCGTCCAGACTTTGTGCATGCACGCCCACTATCCGGCGAGGGCGCGCGACCGTCAAGCGCGGAATCTTCATCGGCGCGTCGCCCGGGCGGCATGACGGCCGTCCCCAATAGGCAACGGTCACGCAATAGGCCCTGCGGTCCCTGAAATGCGGCGCTTCGTCCCTGGCTCCTGCGCCGCAAAGACGACCCGCCAAGGCCAATCGGGACATCCTCGGTGCCCGGCGGAATCGTGCTGAAACGGCCGTCTGCATCGGGTATCTTCAGCGCGATGCTCGAAAACCTCGGATCCGACCTCCGGCTCGCGTGGCGGGCACTGTTCCGGGCGAAGCCGTTCAGTGCGGCAGCCGGGCTGACGCTCGCGCTGGGCTTTACCGGAACGACGGTGATGTTCGCGATGGTCGAGGGCGTCCTGCTGCGCCGCATGCCCGTTCACGACGAACAGCGGCTCATCGTCGCCTGGAAAGAGCTTCGATCCTCGGGATTCACACACCATCCCTTTGGCGGGGACGAGATTGACGCCGTCCGCAACGCCAGCCAGTTGCTCGAGGCCGTCGCGGGGAGCTGGGATAACGCCGGCCCCGACGTCATCATCGAAGACGGTACCGCGAGCTACGTCAAGAGCGGGGCGGTCACCGGCAGCTTTTTCGACGTGCTTGGAGTCGGTCCGGTTCTCGGGCGCGCGCTGACGCGGGCCGACGACGTGGAAGGAGCGGAGCGTGTGCTCGTGATGAGCCACGCGCTGTGGGCGCGCCGCTACGGCCGCTCGCCAGACGTGCTGGGCCGGCGCGTCACGCTCGGCGAGCAACGATTCACCATCGTGGGCGTGATGCCGGATCTCGATTACCCCATCGGCGTCGAAATGTGGCGGACGACGCGCTCGTTCCCGGCGACGGGGCCATTCGGAGATGCGGCACGGCAGGAGGTCGATCTGCTTGGCAGGCTTCGGCCTGGCGTCACCATCGAACAGGCGGCCGGCGAGCTCGCAGCGCTGACGCGCCGGCTGGAATCGATCGTGCGGCCGAACGGCACTCGCGACCTCGTCCCCGTGGTCCGTCCCTTCGCGGAGACAATCGTTGGCAGCGTCCGCCCCGCGATGCTGGCGTTGATGGCGGCCGTCGGGCTCCTGCTGTTGATTGCCGGCGCGAATGTGGCCAACTTGTTGTTGATGCGTGGCGAGGGCAGACGAGCCGAACTGGCAGTTCATGAAGCGCTGGGCGCCGGGCGTGCGCGGATCGTTCAGCGATTGCTGCTCGAGAGTCTCGTGCTCGCCTTAGGTGCCGCGGCGCTCGGACTCGCGGCAAGCTGGTGGAGCTTGCAGGCTCTGCTGGCGCTTCTCCCCGACGGATTTCCACGGGTCGAGTCCGTCCGCATCAACTTCACGGTCGCCGCATTCACCCTCGTCGTCGGGATCCTCACCGCGGGGCTCGCTGCTCTTGCGCCGGCGTTCTCCGTGGCACGCAGCGACCTGCTCCTACAGCTTCGCAGCGGTGGGCGAGGGGTCACGACCTCGGGAACGCACCGCGGGCGGCGGGCGCTGGTCATCGCTCAGGTTGCGCTCGCCGTGACGGTCGTCGCCGCTGCCGGACTGCTCACGCGCAGCATGCTGCGGATGCAATCAGTCGATCTCGGTGTCGTCGCGGATCGCCTCGTGTTCGTCGAGCTCTCGATACCGAGTGGCAAGTACCCCGATCCCGCCCGGCACGGGCAGTTCCTCGACGCCGCGGTGGCGCAACTCGAAGCCGTGCCGGAAATCGCCGCGGCGACGCCGGTCAACGTGAAGCCGTTTTCCGGTGATGACGGGTGGGACGTGCCGAAGTTCACCGCCGAGGGGCAGAGCGCCGATCGGGGCGCCGCGAACCCATCGCTCAACCTGGAGTCGATCTTTCCCAACTATTTCCACACGTTCGGCATACCGCTCGCGCGCGGGCGCGCGTTCACCACGGCGGATCGCGGCGGGACCGTGCGGGTTGCGATCATCAGCGAAGACGTGGCCGCGGTGACATGGCCGGGAGAGGATCCCATCGGGAAACGGATCAAGATGGGCGGTCTGCAATCGACCGACGAGTGGCTGACCATCGTCGGAGTTGCCGCGTTGACCCGCTATCGCGAGCTTGCCAGGCCGCGACCGACGCTGTACTTGCCAGCCGCGCAATTTCAGATGACGGCGCAGATGATCGTGTTGCGAACCAGCGGGCCGGATGCGGCAGTCGCGTCGGTCGCACGCGACCGGATCAGAATCGTGGATCCGGAGGTCCGCGTCCTGCGCGTCGCGCCGTTCGCGCGGATGCTCGATCGGCCCCTCGCGCGTCCACGGTTCACCGCCCGTTTGCTGGGCGTGTTTGCAGTCGCGGCGCTGCTGCTGGCGACTGTCGGTCTGTATGCCGTGATGGCCGCGTACGTCCGCCAGCGCGATCGTGAGCTGGCGCTTCGCGTCGCCCTCGGCGCCACCGCGGCCCGCGTGCGGCGCCTGGTGCTGGGCGAAGCGGCCTGGCTCGCGGGCCTGGGTGCCGCGATCGGTCTGGCCGGGGCAACTGCCGCGACACGCCTGCTGCGCGGCTTGCTTTTCCAGATCGAACCGCTCGACCCGCCGACGCTTCTCGGTGCCGCGATGCTGTTGATCGCGGCTGCCGCGCTCGCGGCCTACGTGCCGATGCGCACCGCCACGAATGCCGACGCCGTGGCGCTGCTGCGGAACTAACGCCTCACGGAATTTCCTGTATCGCTTTCGCCGTCGCGAGGTTCAGCCACCGCGGGCGCCCACCGCTGGCCACGCGTGACCACCCGCCGCTTCCAACCTCCGCGATTACTACCGTTTCGGTGTCCCCTGCCGGCCAGGTGACGAGGTACTGGCGTCCGACCTTGAGAAACGCCGGCGGCGCGACGGTGACCGCAGGCGTGTTGACGACCCGGACCTCCGCCACATTCGCCAGCGATACCTTCCAGTCTCCGCGTTGACCCGCGTCGATCGGCGGCAGCCTGCGAACGTCGACCTCTCCCTGAACCGTGACGATCCCGCTGCCGGGGCCCGGCACAGACTGCACTTGTCCGTTGGTCGATCGCGCCCAGTAGAGCGCGGCAACGGCTATCAGAACTCCGGCAACGACGTTCGTGCGCATGATTGCCTCACTTTGTTCGATCGGGTCGCTTCGGTGGGATCAATTCCAGGATGAGTCTAAGCCTGGAACCCGGCTTCAGCACCTGCCTTCTGACCCCCCGTCGACCGCCGTGGTTGGATAGAATCGTCTTCGGCCCGGGGGCGCCTGGGGCCGCTTTCGAGATTCGCAGGATGAAAAATATTCAGGTCATCGACGGTGGAATGAATGCCACGTACGACGTGTTCGGGGCAACAGATGAGGAGTTTGCTCTCATCTTTCCGAATGATACTGACGTGGAATTCATCGAAGACTTTTTCGCGCGCGTCGGGGAAGAGACGGCGGGCCGCGTCCTCGGACCTATCTGGACGAGACGGGCGGACAAGAAAACGATTTCCGGGATCCACGGGACGCTGTTTTATGGCTTGGAGTACAAGAAGAAATACTATCCGAACAAGAAGGACAGCGATTGAACGGCCGGGCATCGCGAGACAGCGGACGTGGCTCCGTGCCAGCGTCAGAGTGGGCGGGCAGCGCCCACTTACCGATCGAGCACTTCACGGATCTTCCCGACCAGCGACGCAGATGTGAATGGCTTGTGCAGGAACGCGATCCCGGCATTGAGCACCCCGCGCTCGACGATGGATTCCTCGGTGTACCCTGACATGTAGATCACCTTCAGCGTCGGCCGGAGCCCGGCCAGCTGCGTGGTCAACTGCGGCCCGCTGGTGCCTGGCATCACGATATCGGTCAGGAGCACGTCGATGCGCTCGTTCTCCTCGAACAGCCGAAGCGCGGCCTCCGCGTTCGCGGCGACCAGTACCTTGTAGCCGTCCCGCTCCAGCAGTCTCCTCGTCAGGTCGCGAAGCCCGTCGGCGTCTTCCACCACGAGCACAGTCTCCGATCCGCCGCGCGGCCGGGCCACCGCCGGCGGCGCGGCGGCCACGATCTCCGCCGCATCAGCCTTTGGAAGATAGACCTTGAAGGACGTACCCCTGCCGACCTCGCTATAGACGTTGACACTCCCGCCGGCCCGCGTGACGATGCCGAGGACGGTCGGCAGGCCGAGCCCCGTGCCTTTGCCGATCTCCTTGGTGGTGTAGAACGGCTCGAAGAGGCGAGCCTGCACCTCCGGCGTCATGCCGGTTCCCGTATCGGTCACGGTGAGCACGACGTAGGGCCCCGGTTTCACCGGGACGTGCGCCCGTGCGTAGTGCTCGTCGAGCTCGACGTTGGCGGTTTCGATCCGCAACGTGCCGCCGTCGGGCATGGCGTCCCGCGCGTTCACCGCGAGGTTCAGGACGATCTGCTCGACTTGCCCCCGATCGGCCTTCACGCGCGCCAGCTCCGGCCGGAGGTCCGTCACCACCTTCACCTTTTCTCTGGTGAGGAGGCGCCCGAGCATGCCCCGCATGTCGGCCACGACCGCGTTCAGGTCGAGCACCGTGGGCTCGATGATCTGCGTGCGGCTGAAGGCCAGCAATTGACGCGTGAGCGCCGCGCCGCTCGCGCCCGCCCGCTGGATCTCCGCGACGTCGGCCTGGCGCGGGTCGCCCGGGGCGAGATCGGCCAGCAATAGCTCGGCGATCCCGAGGATCACGGTCAGCAGATTGTTGAAGTCGTGGGCCACGCCGGCGGCCAGCCGTCCGATGGCTTCCCGCTTCTGAGCCTGCTGAACCTGTTCCTCCAGCCCGCGCCGCTCGGTGATGTCGGTGCCGGAACTGAACGTGCCGATGATCTGCCCGTTGTCGTCCCGCTGAACCCTGTTGCGCCACTCGATGAGCCGTTCTTCGCCCGACCTGGTGAGCACGGGGTTCTCGGCGATGGAGACCTCGCCGCTCAGCACGTTGTGGAGCGTCTTGCTGACCGCGTCCCGCACGCGAGGCGGCAGGCACGTCGCGGCCCAGTCGCGCCCGGACAACTCGCGCTCCTGCCATCCCAGGAGATCGCAGCCCTTGCGATTGATCAGGGTGATCTTGCCGTCCAGATCCAGAGCGAGCAGGATGACTTCGGCGGTATCGAGGTAACGCTGCGCCCGGTCCCGCTCGTGCCGCACGGCCAACTCCGCCTCTTTGCGCTCGCGGACCTCGTGCTCGAGCTCGTCCGCCCGGCGTTTCTCGACCGTCGCGAAGAAGCCGTTCTCGTAAATGCGTCCGACCTGCCCGGACAGCGCCGTGATCAGGTGCTCATCCTCTTCGGTAAAAGTCCTTCCCTCGTTGCCGACGAGACAAATCCAGCCGTACACATGGGCCGGCGACGCGACGGGTGCGGCCAGGAATGCGTGAACTTCGGGATGGAGCCTGGGGAGCTGGAGCGCGGTTGGATCGCCGCCCGGATTGTTGCCTCGCAGCGTCCGGCGCTCGGCGACGGTCGTCCCGAGGATCCCGGGGATGGCGTCCCCGCCGCCGATCCAGGGTGTCGCGTCGACTCCGCACGTGATGAAGCGTTGCATCCGTCCGTCGGCAGGGTTCAGGATGCCGAGCGTCACGTACGTCGCGCCAAAGAGGTCGCGCGCCGAGGCGCAGACGCTGTCGAGCAGCCGATCGGAGTCCCGCTCGGACGCGAGCTCCAAGTCGACATTGATCAGCGCTCGTAACCGCGCGTTGGCGGCCCGCAGGTCTCCCGCTTTTTCGGAGAGCTTGTCGGTGATCAGCCGCAGGTGATCGCGATCGAACCTGGTCGTCAGCGGAGCCGTGTCCGAGGGACTGCCCGTCTGCGATGCGCCGGAGAGCACGCGATCGACGACCCTCAGGACCTCCGCGGACTCGACCGGTTTCGTCAGGACGTCGGCGACTCCGCCTTCCAGCGCGAGGGCCCTCGCTTCGCGCTCGCCGTAGTGCGCCGTATAGAACACCACGGGAATCGCGCGTGTCGCCGGGTCGAGCCGAAGCTGCCTGACGAGCTCGTACCCGTCCATCAACGGCATGAGCACGTCGGTGATCACCAGATCCGGACGCTCGGCCCCGATCGCGGCAAGTCCCTCGCTGCCATCGGCGGCTTCGAGCAGCCGGTGTCCCTCATGACGAAGGACCGTCACGAGATAATCCCGGTTGGCTCTGAGGTCGTCGACGATCAGGATGGTGGCGATGCGCGGCCTCCCAGTGAGGATCGCCCTCAACGTCGCCGAGGAACGTCCCAGGGTGATCGGATTGATCAGCCGCAAGATCGGCTGTGTCTGGACGAGGCGCGAGTCACCTCCGCCGCGTGCCGTCGCACCGCTGAACCGGAAGTCGCCAGTCGCCAGTTACCAGCGGTTTTGCATCATGCGAAACGGCCTCGTTGGAGACACGTTCCCCATGGTGGTCGTTAGCGCTGAATCAGTCGCGGGCCGGCCCCTGCGGGTCGCCGCGTGGCGTGGCCAACGGTGACTCGCGATCGCTTCGGCGGCACCACGAGCTCCCACATATGCTGACAATTCGGGCAAAAGGCGGTACCGACGCCGTGCTGCTCGAATGCGAGCACCGCTTTCAGCCAGCGGCAGGTTGGACAGGCGAGGTGCATCATCGCGCCGTTGGGAATGGTTGGCATCTGTCTCACTGAAGGTTCTTCACGGCCGCGGTGATCTGATCGAGTTGACGTTGCATGTCGTTGATTCGCTTCGCCTGCGCGGTCAGCTGGAGATAGACGTCCTCGAAGTGCGCCACGAGCCGGTCGAGGGTTTCGGGCTTCTGAAGCGGTGCGGAGAGGCCCCTCAAGCCACGCCGGCCGGGCTTCCCGCTGCCGCCGCGCAGGCCGGCGGCCCCAGGCGTGCCGCGTTCACCCTTCGCTCCACGTTGCCCCCGCGAGGCCGACTTGGTCGGTTTCACCGTTGGTCTTTGCTCCGAACGCAGGTGCAATAGCATGACGGCAGAGAGGAAGAGACCGCTGTTCCGAATTGCACAGGTTCACCCGAACGGCCGCTTACCCATTGCTGAGCTGGCGGCCAGCTGGTCCATGGGACGGAGTCCGTGCAGCTGGCTGGAGTCCGTGCAGCTGGCTGGCCTGAAGGCCAGCGCTACATGGATCGGCCGTTCAATCGGCCGGGCGAGGGCCGAGGTCCGGTCCCTCGGATGTCCCGCGTTTTACGCGGGACCAATACCAATAGAACGGCAGGCCGAGCGCCATGAGTCCGAGTCCCGCGAGCGCACGGCCCGGAGTCGTCAGCAGGGTGTTGACGATCAGGAACCCCGCGACGAGCAGGAACAGGATCGGCACGACCGGATAGCCCCACGTGCGATAGGCGCGCTCGGCGTCCGGCATCCTGAGGCGGAAGACGAAGACCGACGCGGTGACCAGCCCGACGAAGATGAGGATGGAGAAGATGGCGTAATCGGTCAGCGTGTCGAACGAGCCGGACAGCACGAGCACAATCGCCCACACGGCCTGCGCGACGAGCGCGCGGATGGGGACGCGCGTGCGGGGGCTGAGGCGCGCGAGGCCCGCAAAGAAGACGCCGTCGCGCGCCATCGCGTACGGGATGCGCGCGCACACCAGCGACGCAATCTGGAGGGCGCCGAAGATGGACATGGCCAGCACGCCCGCCATCACGGTCGCCGCGCCGCCGCCGAGGACCCGCGTGACGACCTCGGTCGCCACGGCGGACGACGCGGGGATGTTGGCCACCTCGGTCGGCGTGAGGACGAAGAAGTACGCGGCGTTGGCGAGGACATACAGGGTGGCAATCACGCCGATCCCGCCGATCAGCGCGAGCGGGAGATTCCGCTGCGGGTCCTTCACTTCTTCCGCGACATACGTCACTTCGTTCCAGCCGTTGTAGGCCCACAGCGCGCCGAGCATCGCGGCGCCGAAGCCCGCCACACCGCCGCGCGTGGCCGCCGCCACGCCCTCGCACGCGCCGCCTTCGTCGGCGAGCGCGAAGTGCGCCCACGATCCGTCCGCCAGCAGCATGGCGCCCAGGCCGACGCCCAGCACGAGCGCGATCTTGCACGCGGTCATGACGAACGCGATTCGGCCGCTGACCGCCACCGCGGTGCAGTTCACGAACGTGACCACCAGGATGGCGGCGATGGCCATGCCCTCCAGCCCCGTGAGCGCCATCTGACGGCCGGGCAGGTCGATCGTGAACCACGGATCCTGAAGCGCGCCGCCGGAGAGGACGTTGATGAAGATCGCGAAGCCGGCCGACAGACCCGCGATGCCGCCGGTGCTCGCGACGAAGAACCGCGTCCAGCCGTAGAGAAAGCTCGGGAGCGATCCGTACGCCTGCCGGATGAACACGTACTCGCCGCCGGCGCGCGGCATCATCGCGGCCAGCTCGGCGTAGGTGAGGGCGCCCGCGAGGCTGAGCAGTCCGGCAACCACCCAGACCGTCATCACCATCCCGGGTGTGTCGACGTTGCACGTCATGATGCGGGCCTTGAGGAACACGCCCGTTCCGATGACGTCGCCGATGACGATGGCGGTCGCGGCCAGGACGCCGAGGCCTCGAACGAGGCCGGCGCCGGGCGGCGTGAAGGGAGCGGAAGTCGTCACGGTTCGCCTGGGCGACGGCTAGCGCCGCACCATTTTCTCGAGCACTTCGCCGAGCCGCTTGATTTCCTCGCCGTACAACGCCCAGTTTCCCTCGCGCTGGGCTTGCAGCGCGCGCTGGTAGTGCGCCCGCGCCTGCCCGGCCAGATCGGCGTCGGCCGGCGTCGCCGGCGCCGGCGGGCCGCCGGGCGTGGGCGCTTCGACCACCGATGTCTCCGCGGGCGGCGTGGCGGTCCGTCCCGGGAAGAGCCGATCGAGCGCGCGTTCGAGCGTCTCCTCCATGACGATCTGATTCTGATACGCGACGATCACGCGCTTGAGCTCCGGAATCGAGCCGCCGGCCGCGCGCAGATACAGCGGACGGATGTAGATCAGCGACTCCTCGATCGGGATGACCAGCAGCGTCCCCTGGATCACTTCGGACCCCTGCTGGTTCCACAGCGTGATCTGCGGCGCGATGACCTGGTCCTGGCTGATGCGCGCGGCGATCTGCTTCGGCCCGAAGATGACCGTCTGCTTCGGGAACTGGAACACGACGAGGCGCCCGTACTGATCGCCGTCGCTGCGCGCCACCATCCACGCGGCGAGGTTGTCCTTCTGCCGCGGCGTGAACGGGAGCATCTGGATGAACTCCGGCCCCTTCTCGCCCGGCAGCTTCATGACCGTGTAGTAGGGCGACATGGGCGCGGTCCGGCCGTCGATCTCGAACGACGGGATTTCCCACTGGTCCTCGCGGTTGTAGAACACCGCGGGGTTCAGCATGTGGAACGTCGCGAACATGGCGGCCTGGAGCGTGAAGATTCCGTGCGGATAGCGCAGCCGCGACCGCAGGTCTTCCGGCATCGTCTCGATCGGCTGGAGCAATCCCGGGAACATCCGGCCGATTGTCGCCGCGATCGGATCCGACGGGTCGAGCAGGTGGAACGTCGTCGTGCCGTGATAGGCGTCGATGGTGATCTTGACGGCGTTGCGGATGTAGTTCACCCCGCCGGCTGACGTCGAGTACGGATAGCGGCTGGAGGTGAGATAGACGTCCTGCATCCAGACCAGCCGGCCCTCGGAGATCGCCAGGTAGGGATCGCGATCGTAGGTGAGGAACGGGGCGATGCGGCGGACGCGGTCGGCGATCCGCCGGTGCATCATCACGCGGCTTTCGGTCGTCAGGTTCGGCGAGAAGAACGTGTCGGTGGATCGGAACCGGATCGCGAACATCAGGCGCCTGAAGACGTTGGAGAGCGGCACGCCTCCGCGCCCCTTGTAGGCCGCGAACACGTTGTCCTCGCCGCGCGGGTAGTCGAATTCCTCCGTCCGGGTGTTGACGAAGACGTGGTCGTTCGGCAGCTCGCCGTAGTAGATCGCGGGCTGCGTCACCTTGAGGTCCACGGTGGAGACGAGCGGCAGGTCGCGGATGAAGAGGACCGGCAGGCCCTCGGCCGCGACTTCGTTGACCGGCCCGAGCGTCAGGCCGTATCCGTGAGTGAAGGTGAGGTGCTCGTTGATCCAGGTCCGGCTGGGCAGGCTGGCGGAGTTCAGCTCCCGCGCCGAGAGCATGATCTGCCGGTACTTCCCGTTGATGGTGTACCGATCGTTGTCCACGCTGGCGAAGTCGTAATAGGTGCGGATTTCCTGGAGCTGGCTGAAGGTGTCGAGCAGCGGCCGTTCGTTCCACAACGGAACGTTCTCGATCGTCGCCGCATTCCGCTCGAGGTCGGCGCGGGTCAGCCGCGCATCACCGCTCAGCCCCCGCTCCTCGACCCGATCCAGCGCGAACGCGTCGCGCGTGGCCTTGATGTTGTGCACGATGAACGGCGTCTCGCGCACCTGCTCGTTCGGCGCGACGACGAACCGCTGGATGATCGCGGCATACCCGCTTCCGCCGAACAGGACGACCAGGTACAGCGCGGCCGCAATCCCGAGCGCCCGCAGGCGCCCCGCCACCATGCCCTGCCAGATGGTCACCGCCGCGCCGGCCAGCGCCGCGACGATGAGCACGCGCAGCGCCGGCATCCGCGCGTGCACGTCCGCGTACGACGCGCCCGCCACGACGCCCGACGGGGTGGTCAGCAGCTGGGGGATCTGCAGCCAGGCGCCGAAGGCCAGGACAATCAGCACCGCGGTCGCGAGCGTCGAGACATGCCGGACCGCCACCGCCGAGGCGTAGGGTCCGCGGTCCGGATCGAGCCCGACCTCCCCGGCGAACACGTACGCCCCGACCGTCACCGCGGCCGCAAGGAGGAGCGTGCCAAGCAGCGTCCCGTTGACCATCTCGAGCAGCGGGAGCGTGAAGACGTAGAAGCCGATGTCGCGGCCCAGGATCGGATCGGTCTTGCCGAAGGGCGTGCCATAGATGAAGTACAGCCACGTCTCCCACCGCGAGCCGGCGTAGAGCGCGATGAGCAGCGCGGCGATTCCCGCCACGAGGACGATGAGCGGCCTGTAGCGGCGCGGATCCATCGAGATCACTTGCGGTCCCGCGGTGGTGACGATCGTGAAGTGCCGCGGGCGCAGCGACCGGAACACCACGGCGAAGTTGGCCCAGAGGATCGCGAAGACCACGAGGCCGGTCGCGGCCGTGACGGTCGTGCTCGCCGTCAGCGAGCGCAGGAATACCTGCTCGAAGCCGACTTCCTTGAACCAGAGCCAGTCGGTGTAGAACTCCGCGGACTTCGGGACGACCGTGGTCAGGGCGATCAGAGCGACAAAAATGAGCGTGCGCGGCGATCGAAGAGACAACAGGGCCTCCTGAGGCTATGAGTTCGGTCTTCGGGCCTGACGCGGGTCTGGCCGGGTTCGATCGTGCACCGCGCGAGCGGAGGCCGCAGTGTAGCGCGACTCCCGAGCTCGCTTCAATTTGTACCTGCAGGCCGGGAGTATCATGGGCCTCGCGAACGGAGGCTGGCATGAGGAATCTGTGCGGCGCGATGATGGTGGCGGCTGGGCTGGCGGGGCTGGCGGGCCTGGCAGGATTGACGGGCATGGCGGGCATGGCGGCACAGAATCCCGAACCCTACAAGCTCGGGATGTTCGCGCAGAACAGCCGGCCGTTCGTCGGGCTCGTCGTCGCGAAGGACACCCTGGTCGTGGACCTGTCGCGCGCGAACGTCGGCGCGCCGGCGACGCTCAAAGCGTTGATCGCGGGCTGGGACGCGGCGATGGCCGGCAGGCTGGCCGCGCTCGCGGCCGCGTCGGCAAAACAGCCGCCGGCCTTCTCGTTCAAGGCCACGGACGTGAAGACGCTGCCGCCGATCGCCGACCCGTCGGTGCTGCTCAACGCCGCCGTGAACTACCAGGAACACGCGTTGGAAATGCGCAGCCAGTCCACGGTCGCGGCCAGCGCGGCCGCCGTCGACCCCAACGTGGCGCAGGGCATTCCCGGCTACTGGACCCGGAAGCCCGGCGACGCGCGGCACAACCCCTATTACTTCATCAAGGCGGCCAGCGCGATCACGGGTCACGGCGATCCGATCCTGCTGCCGCCCGGACGCACCCAGATCGACTGGGAGTGCGAGCTCAACATCGTGATCGGCAAGACGGCCAGGCGCGTGAAGGCGGAGCAGGCCGCCGAGTACATCTTCGGCTACACGCTCGACAACGACGTGTCCGATCGCGGCGGTCGCGCCGACGGCCGCCATGGATCGGACTGGATCGTCGGCAAGAGCCACGACACGTTCTTTCCGATGGGGCCGTACGTGGTGCCGAGGCAGTTCGTGCCGAATCCCCAGAAGCTGGCGATCAGGTTCACGCTGAGCGGGAAGGTGATGCAGGACTCGAACACCGACCGCATGACGCACGACGTCTACGAGCTCGTGGAGTACGCCTCGCACCTCATGACCCTGAAGCCGGGCGACATGATTTCGTCAGGCAGCCCCGCCGGCGTCGGCGCGGGGCGCGCCACACCGATCTACTTCAAGAATGGCGACACCTCCACGTGCACGATCGAAGGCATCGGGACCCTCGAGAACCCCGTCAGGGCGGAGAAGTAGAGCGTCCGCTGAGCACCACGAGGGCGGGCACGTGCCTGCGTTTCAGAAGGCGTAGTCGATGCCGAGGACGGTCGTCAGACGGCTTCGAAGTCCCGCCTTGTTGAGCGGAAACAGCACGCCGGCAGACACGAGGAAGTCGCGCACCGGGTTGAACCTGATGCCGACGGTTCCGAGCGTCAGGTTCAGGTTGCCCGCCCGAGGCTCGAACTCCTGGAAGTTGAACGTTTCCTGACCCGTGCGCCCCTGATACACGAAGGGCTTGTCCGCGAGATCGAGCCTGCCGGCGTCGAGGAGCGTGCGGCCGAGGACATCGGCGACGATCGTGAGGCGCGATTCGGCGACGAACTCGATGCCCGCGGCATACGTGAACTCGTTGGGCACGGATTCCTCCGCGCCGAGCTGCGAGAGCAGGCCCCCATTCGGCACCTCGCCCCACGCGGCGGTATAGCCGGCGTTGATGTGTTGCATCAGGCGGTTCGAGCCGGCCGATTGAACCAGGAACAGCTTGGCCTGGCCGCCCGAGCCGAGGAGATCGTTGCGGTCGCCGGTCGGCAGGCGGATGTCGGCCGCGCCCGCCAGCCCGCCGTTGGCGAAGCCGGCCACGCGGTACTTCGTTCTCAGCACCACGTCGCCGAGGCCGGTCGCCGAGCCCGACTCGCGAAGCGATTTCGTGGTCGCTGCCGGGTTGCCCGTCTCGAAGGTGTGCGTCAGCGGGTCCCCTGCCGTCGCGAGCCGTACAATCGTGGCGTCGACGTCGGCCGTGAGGTCGATGTGCACCAGCGGTACGACCACGCCAAGGTCCCAGCGGTTCGTGAGGCCGTAGCTGAACGACAGCGCCGCCGTCTGCACGGTCGCGTCGAGGGACAGCGCGGCTTCGATGACGTCTCCCTCGAACGGCGGGCTCAGCCGGCTGCCGTTCGGCTGCTCGATCGGGCCGGCCCCCCCGCCCGAGCCGCCGCCGCCTCCGCCAGAGCCGCCGCCGGTGCCGGGCGAGCAGCACTCGGAGTGGCGCAAGTAGAACTTGATGGAGCCGTCACTGAGATCGCGCCCCTCGAAGCTCGTGTAATGCGTGCGCTGATAGGTGAAGCCGCCGTTGAACTTGTTCCGGCCCAGCGTCAGGGCGCGCTCCGCGAACGACGGCCCGAAGCTCGTGCTCGTCCTCCGGAACGTGCCCAGCGCCTCGTCGAACGTGTAGGTGAATCCCCCGGCCGGAGTCCCCAGGGGCTGCGTCGACAGCTGCACCATCGTGAGCTTGTTGAAGTTGCGCACGATGCCGACCGCGGGGTTGTCGAGCTCGTTGCCTTCGATCGGGCTGAAGTGCGCCTCGTGCGAAAGACCCGCGACCACGGGCCGCGGCAGCGTGACTTCGCGGAGGATCAGGTCGGGAAGGAGCTCCGAGAGGTGTGGAGGGGACGGCGTCTGCGCCTGCCCGGGGGCCGGGAACGCCAACCGCGATCGCGAGGGACCATCCCAAAACACGCAAGACACGTCGCACGGTCATACATCCTTCCGCAAGCGCGCTGACGGATGAAGAATCTCAGCGCTCGAAAAGCTCAATGGTCCACGCCCCGACCTGCCGGCGCAGCCGCAGCACGCGCGTGACCGCCGTCGTCTGCTTCGATCCGGCTTTGGGCGTCAAGGTCTGGGTCACCCGGCAGCTGACGCGCGCGGCGTCGTCGCCGGCCGCCAGCACGCGCACGTCCTCGATGGCCACCTTCAACGATTTCATTTCCCTGAACGCTTTCTTGAGCGCCTCGAGCTCGATGGCCGGCTGGACCTTCTTGACGGCGTCGGCGTCGAGGTTCTCGAGGGCGGTCGAATACTGCCGCAGCGCCTCGCGGATTCCGGCCTCGGCGGGCGAGACAGGCGGGGCGACGGCTTGCGCGCCGGCGTGTGTCCCGGCCAGCAGGAATGTCAGCGCAAGCGCCGCGGAGCGGACGATGCTCATCGCGGCTGTCCCTTCTCGCGGAGCTCCAGGAGCCAGTTGAAGATCACGCGAAACTCCGCCGCCGGCTCGGCGCCTTGCGATCGAATCGCGAGGAACTTCGTTCCGTCCGGGCTCAGATCGAAGTTCCGGTGGAGCTCGGAAAACTCGAACGCGCCGTCGAAGAGCCGCTGCGGCTTTCCGGCGACAAAGGCCGGCGCGGTCTGAATCGTCACGGCCATGATCTGGCTGCCTGCCCGGTAGTACCAGCCGGCCGCCGTCCGGCGCCCACACGGGATCGGTGCCGCCGTCGGTCGAAACCGGCCACTTCTCGCCGGGGCCCGGGTAAGGCTGCACGTACACTTCGCTTCGACCGGATTCATCCGAGACATACGCGAGGAAGTGTCCGTCCCGCGAGAACACGGGCGCCGATTCATCCGACGGAGACATCAGAAAGGCCGCCGGGTCGCTCTTGGGGTCGAGGACCCAGATGTCGCGTTCGCCGCTCGTCCGTCTCTCGGTGAACGCGAGCGTTCCCGACGCCGCCGACGATGCGGGGTACTGCGGGTTCGCGCCGGTCAGCGCGGGAGGCGAGCCGGGCAGCAGCCTCGCGGCGATCTGCGACATGACCGCGTCGTGCGTCGCGGGCGCGCCGGTCAAGAGTGGCTGCGGCGCCCCGGTTCCGTTGGCGCGCTGCTGAAACAACGTCCACGCGGCCGTGCGGCTCGTCTGGAACACGATCGAGCTCCCGTCGCCCGTCCACGTCGGAAACCTCGAGGCGCCGATGCTCGTGAGGCGCGTCCGGCTGCCGCGCTGCAGGTCGAGTATCCAGACATCGCTCCCCGATTCCGAGTCGATGGTCACTGCAACAAAGCGTCCGTCGGGCGAGAACCGCGGATGCGAGTACGCGCCGCGAACGTCGCTCAAGGGCGTCGTCCGCCCCTCGCGATCCACCAGCACCAGCGTCCGCTGGGGCACGCTCGTCCGCCCGGGCACATAGACGAGCGCGGACGGCAGGGCACTGAACCAGCCCGTGCCGTCCTCGGCAGTCTCGACACGCTCCAGAAGGGGGAGCTGTTCGCCGCGGACGTCCGTGTGCCGCGGATCGAACGGCGTCGTCACGAGGTTGCCGGCTTCGGCGTAGACGAGCCGGCCGGGCGCGACAAACTGCGGGCCGCCGCCGGTCATGCGCGCCTCTCGCAGCACTTTCCACTCGCCGGTGTCCAGGGACAGCAGGCCCGTGTACGCGCCGTCAGCGGCCAGTGCCGTGAAGAGCACCGTCTTGCCGTCCGGCAGGACGCGCGGGTGCGTGTGACGCAGATCTCCCTTCGAGGTATCGGGCTTCGTCAGTTGCCGCGGGGCGCCGCCGGACACGGGCACGCGCCACAGGCCGTCACCAGGGAGCGTGGTGGCGAACACGATCGTGTCGTCCGGCGTCCACGCTCCGGACGCCACCGGCGGCGCGTCGCTGACCTTGAGCGGCGTGCCGCCGCGGAGCGCAACACGCTGAAGCGCGTCGCCGGCGTAGAAGCCGATCCATTCGCCGTCCGGCGAGAAAAAGGGCGCCGTCGCGCCTTCCGTGCCCCCGACGGCCGTCGCGTCGAAACTATCGAGCGCGCGCAGGAACACCTGGGGCGGCGCGCCGGATCGCACCGCCACGTACGCCAGCCGCGCGCCATCCTGCGAGAGCGCGAAGGGCATCGAGGTTCCGGCAACGAGGTGCTGGCCTGGGCTGAGCGCGATCGCGACGCGCGCGAGCCGCGGCGCTGCCGGCGCGGGTCGGAGGGCGGCCCATCCACCTGCCAGCAGAAGGGCAGCCAGGCCTGCGCCGGCAGCGGCGACCACGGCCGTCCGGCGGCCTCGCGATCGGGACCCGGCGCGGACGCCGGGGGCGAATGCGAGCGCCGCGGTCTCGTTCAGGACCTCTTCGATCTCGATACGGGCGTCCGCGATGTCGCGCAGGCGCACCTGCTGATCTTTGCGGAGGCATCGGCGGATCAGCCGCTGGATGATCGCCGGGACGTGATCCAATGCGGTCCAGTCCGGCTCGTCCCTCAGAATGGCCGCCATGGTGTCGGTGCCGCTGTCGGCGGCAAACGCCGGCCGCGCGGTCAGCGCCTCGTAGAAGACGCAGCCGAATGACCAGATGTCGGTGCGCCGGTCGAGCGGGAGCGCCCGCACCTGTTCGGGGCTCATGTAGCGCGGGGTGCCGAGCAGCAGCTCGCGCCGCGTCCCGGACGACGTCGGCGTGTTCGCGACGTCCAGGACCGGCCCTTCGGCGAGCACCTTGGCGATGCCGAAGTCGAGAACCTTGACGCGCCCGTCGGGGGTGATCTTGATGTTGGCCGGCTTCAGATCGCGATGGATCACGCCGCGATCGTGCGCCGCCTCGAGCGCCTGCGCGATCTGCTTGACGATCGGCAGCAGTTCGTTGAGCGGGACGGCGCCCGTGGCGATCCGCTTGGCGAGCGTGTCGCCCGGGACCAGCTCCATCTCGATCACGCACCTGTCGTCGAGATCCCTGAACCCGAGGAGCGTCGCGATGTTCGGGTGGTTGAGCGAGGCCAGCACACGGGCCTCGCGCTCGAAGCGCGCGAACCAGTCGGTATCGGACGCCAGGGAGTCGTGCAGCACTTTCAGGGCGACTTCGCGCCCGAGCCGGACGTCCTCGGCTCGAAACACCTCTCCCATGCCGCCCGCGCCGAGCACATCGATCAGCCGGTAGCCCCCGACCGTTGTTCCGAGAACCATTGTCACTGGAATGTGGACCGGAACGGATTATACGTCCCTGGGGCGATGGAAAGGCGTATGCCGTTAAGGCGAATGACCGGACCAGTACCAACAGGTCAAGTGTGCCCCCGGCTCTGAGATGCTTCAAGCGATCGCGAAGGCCTATTCCACGTGCCTGAAATGGACCGCATTCTGTGTGGCGTGGCCGTATGCGGGACCGTTTCCGATCATTTCCCATCCTCCCTCGCCGAGTCCCCGTATGGCTTTGACCATGGCTCGGCTGGTGGTAGCGCCATAGTCGATCCCGCCGAAGGTCGAGGCTATTTCCACGTTCGGGACCGTGACGAGCTCGATGCGGCAGCCCGCCGGCTCCGCGTAGCAGATCTCCGCGCCCAGCCTTTCCCTCCAGTGGCTGGGTGTGACGTACGCGTATCGAAAGACGCGAGTCTGCTCCTTGGTGATGGGGCTCTGCGCCAGCCCCGGGATGAACAACCCGCTCCACAATCCCGCGAGGACGACAGCCGCTGCACCGAATCCCATGGCGTGCTTCATGATCGTCTCCTTCCAAAGACTGCCTTTAGAGCGTTCGCCACGGGCTCGAGTTGGGTTTGTTCGCCGCCGCCGCATCTCCTTGACCCACCGGCGAGCCGCATAGTACCGTTGCTGGTCATCCGCGATGCCCCGCGGTCACCTCCGCCCATACGTGTCCGGATCGATCCACTGCTGATGGCCCAGCCTGCGCCCGGCACGCTCAAGAAAACCCCGCTGCACGCGCGCCATCGATCGCTTGGCGGCCGGATGGTCGAGTTCGGCGGCTGGGACATGCCGATCGAGTACTCCGGGATCTCGGACGAGCACCTGGCGGTGCGGTCGCGTGCGGGGCTGTTCGACGTCAGCCACATGGGGGAGATCGAGATTGCCGGCAGCGACGCGCTGGCGGCCGTCCAGCACATCACCTCGAACGACGCCGCGAAGCTGGCGGTTCACCAGATCCAGTACTCCGCCCTGACGACCCCGCAGGGGACATTCGTGGACGACGTGCTGACGTACAAGCTCGCGGACGAGCACTTCATGCTCGTCGTCAACGCGTCGAACATCATCAAGGCCGCCAAGTGGATCGCCGGGCAGATCGCGGGCATGGGAGACGCCGTGGCGGTGAACACGAGCTCGCGCTACGCGCTGCTCGCGCTCCAGGGGCCGGCGGCGCGCGGCGTCCTGCAGACGCTGACCGGCGTGAACCTCGACGAGCTCAAGTATTACTGGTTCACGACCGGCGAGGTCGCCAGCGTGATGTGCACGATCTCGCGAACGGGCTACACGGGCGAGGACGGCTTCGAGGTGTTCGTCGCGCCGGCGTCGGCCGAACGTGTCTGGGATGCGATCCTGAACGCCGGCAAGGGCGCGGGGGTCGTGCCCGCCGGGCTCGGCGCGCGCGACACGCTGCGCCTCGAAGCGGCCATGCGCCTCTACGGCAACGACATCGACGAGACGACGACGGTCGTCGAGGCGGACCTCGGGTGGATCGTCGGCTGGAAGAAGGCCGAGTTCCTGGGCGCGGACGTGCTCCGCAAGCAGAAGGCCGACGGGCCGGCGCGGAAACTGGCCGGCTTCGAAGTGCTCGATCGCGCGATTGCCCGCCACGGTCACGACGTCTACGTGGACGGCCAGAAAGCGGGCGTCGTCACGAGCGGCACGCAGACGCCGTTTCTGAAGAAGTCCATCGGCATGGCGTACCTGCCGGCGGATCGCACGGCGCCCGAGACGGAATTCGAGATCGACATCCGCGGCCGCCGCGCCCGCGCGAAGGTGGTCGCCGATGCCGTTTTACAAGCGGCCGTACGTAGCGTAGCGCAGGCCTTCAGGCCTGCATCAGTTCAGGAGACACGATGTATCCGGCAGATCTGAAATTCACGAAAGATCACGAGTGGGTCCGCCTCTCCGGCGCCGTCGCGCAGGTCGGCATCACCGACTACGCGCAGAAGCAGCTCGGCGACGTGGTGTATCTCGAGCTTCCCGAGGCCGGACGCACCTTCAAAAAAGGGGACGTGTTCGGGACGATCGAGTCGGTGAAGTCCGTCTCCGAACTGTATTGTCCGCTGAGCGGCGAGGTCACCGAGGTCAACACCGCGCTGACCGAGAAGGCCGAGCGGGTGAACACCGACCCGCACGGCTCGTGGATGATCGCCCTCAAGGTCGCCGATCAGAGTGAAACGTCGGAGCTGCTGGACGCGTCACAGTACGAGCAGCTGACCAAATAGGAGCGGGATGCCTTCAGCCATTCAGAAACCGACCTCGATGACCACCGACACGCAGGGCGCCTTCCAGCACCGGCACATCGGCCCGGACCCCGCGGAGCGGGACACGATGCTTCGCGCCATCGGCGTGCCGTCGCTCGACGCGCTGATCGATCAGACGATCCCGCCGGGCATCCGGAGCCGCGGCGGCCTCGATCTGCCCGAAGCCGACACCGAGCACGGGTATCTCCGCCGGCTGGGCAGCATCGCGGCGCGGAACACCGTCGCCAGGTCGTACATCGGCATGGGCTACTACGACTGCGTCACGCCGAGCGTGATCCTTCGCAACGTCTTCGAGAATCCCGGCTGGTACACGCCCGTACACGCCGTATCAGGCGGAGATCGCGCAGGGCCGGCTCGAATCGCTCCTCAATTTCCAGACCGTCGTGAAGGACCTGACCGGGATGGACATCGCGACGGCGTCGCTGCTCGACGAGGGCACCGCGGCGGCCGAGGCCATGACGATGTTCCACCGGCTGCAGACGAAGAAGGCGCCGGCAGGGCAGGAGAGCGTGTTCCTCGTCTCGGACCGCTGTTTCCCGCAGACGATCGACGTCCTGCGCGGCCGGGCCGAGCCGCTCGGCATCCGGCTCGAGATCGGCGACCCGTCGAGCTTCCCGATGGAGCACGCGTTCGGCTTGCTGCTGCAGTACCCGGACGATCGCGGGGCGATCGCCGATCTGCGGCCGATCATCGAGAAGGCCCATGCGGCGGGCCTGCTCGTCGCGGTGGCGAGCGATCTGATGGCGCTGACGCTCATCACTCCTCCCGGAGAGATGGGCGCCGACGTCGTCGTCGGCAACTCGCAGCGGTTCGGGGTGCCGCTCGGGTACGGCGGACCGCACGCGGCGTTCTTCGCGACGCGGGAGGCGTTCGTCCGCCAGGCGCCGGGGCGAATCATCGGCCTGTCGGTGGACGCGCGGGGACGCCAGGCGTACCGGATGGCGCTCCAGACCCGCGAGCAGCACATCCGCCGCGAGAAGGCGACGTCGAACATCTGCACCGCGCAGGCGCTGCTGGCGAACATCGCGGCGATGTACGCGGTCTATCACGGACCGGACGGGCTGAAGGCGATCGCCACCCGCATTCACGAGGCCGCCTGCTCGATCGAGGCGGGACTGACCGCGCGCGGCCTGCCGGCAGACCAACGCCGCGTACTTCGACACGCTGTGCATCGAGGGGGCGGATGTCCCGGCCGTGCGCACCGCGGCGGAAGCGGCAGGGATCAATTTCCGCTACATGCCGGACGGCGCCATCGGGATTTCGGTCGACGAAACCACGTCCGCCGCCGACGTGCTCGATGTCCTGGCGGTTTTCGGCGCCACCACAGGGGGTCAGACCCCGGACGGTCCGTTACCTACTGCGCAGAAACTGCCACGTGGGCTCCGCCGGGACAGCGCATTTCTCACACACCCGGTGTTCAACACGCATCACTCCGAGACGAAGATGATGCGCTACATCCGGCGGCTGGAGCGGAAGGACATCGGGCTCGACTCGTCCATGATCCCGCTCGGCTCGTGCACGATGAAGCTGAACGCGGCCTCCGAGATGCTCCCCGTGACCTGGCCGGCGTTCTCGCGGATGCACCCGTTCGCGCCGGTGGAGCAGGCCGAGGGCTACCGCCAGATCTTCGCGGAGCTCGAACACGCGCTGTGCCGCATCACCGGGTTTGCGGCGGTGTCGCTGCAGCCGAACTCCGGCGCGCAGGGGGAGTTTGCCGGCCTGATGGCGATCCGCGCGTATCAGCGCGGCCGCGGCGAGACCGCGCGCGACGTCGTGCTCATCCCGGCCAGCGCGCACGGCACGAATCCGGCCAGCGCGTCGATGGCGGGGATGAAGGTCGTGGTCGTGGCCTGCGACCGCAACGGCTACATCGTGGTCGACGACCTGCGCGGCAAGGCCGAGGCGCATCGCGAGTCGCTCTCCGCCGTGATGGTCACGTATCCCTCGACCTACGGCGTCTTCGAGGAGGACATCAAGGAGATCTGCGCGATCGTCCACGAGCACGGCGGGCAGGTGTACATGGACGGCGCGAACATGAACGCGCAGGTGGGGCTGACGAGCCCGGCGGCGATCGGCGCCGACGTCTGCCACTTGAACCTGCACAAGACGTTCGCGATTCCTCATGGCGGCGGTGGTCCCGGCATGGGACCGATCGCCGTGGCCTCGCACCTTGCGCCGTACCTCCCGGGGCATGCCGTCGTGAGGGTCGGCGGCGACAAGGCGATCCCGGCGATTTCAGCGGCGCCGTGGGGGAGCGCGAGCATCCTGATCATCTCGTACGGCTACATCCGGATGCTTGGCGCCGAGGGGATGACCAACGCGACGCGGTACGCGATCCTGAACGCGAACTATCTGAAGGCGCGGCTGCAGGGGCACTACGACGTGCTGTATGCGAACCACAACGGCCGCGTGGCGCACGAGATGATCGTGGATCTCCGGCCGTTCAAGCACGGCGCGGGGCCGTCGGTCGACGAACAGGACGTCGCGAAGCGGCTGATGGACTACGGCTTCCACGCGCCGACGGTGTCCTTCCCGGTACCGGGCACGATGATGATCGAGCCAACCGAGAGCGAGTCTCAGGAAGAGCTCGACCGGTTCTGCGAGGCGCTGATCGCCATCCGCGGCGAGATTCAGGCGGTCGTCGAAGGCCAGGCGGACGCGAGGGACAACGTGCTCAAGAACGCGCCGCACACCGCCGAGGAAGTGGCGTCCGACGTGTGGAGCCACCCGTACTCGCGCGAGCAGGCGGCGTATCCGCTGCCGTTCGTCCGCGCCAACAAGTTCTGGCCCCCGGTCGCGCGCGTCGACAACCCATATGGAGACCGGAACCTGATCTGCTCGTGCCCGCCGGTCGAGGCGTACGCGGAGACGCACGGATAGGGCCTGATTCCCCCCCGCAGGACGTCCGCCGGCCGGAGACTGACCGCCCGGCGGGCCGGCAGGTAGGACGATACCGCAGCGAGGAGCATCGGACATGGCCAGCATTCCATTCATCGGGGCACTCGTACTGTTCCTGGTTGCCTTTCACCTCGTGGCAATCGGCCATCTGTGGGCTCAGGCGCCCGGCACCGCCGGACACGACCACTTGGCCGAAGTGGCCTGCATCGACGTCCCGCCGGGCGAGAAGCGACCGGAGTATGGCTGCTTCAACGTCGGCACGGTAACCGGACTTCATTTCAGTCAAGCATCCGTCTACTGGCATTTGCGCGGGTTTCCAAGCAGGAAGGCTGCGGAGGCGGCCAAGAGTGCGACCGGAATCGTGGTGGAGGAAGACGGGCGAGTGTGGCTCTCCGAATTCGGGGCCCGAAACAGTGCACCGCGGGAGGTGAATCCATCGCCGTCGTCGGGCCTCTGCAGCTTCCCGCAGCAAAGAGCTACGCTGCGGTTCTCTCTTACGCTGTCATGCGGCCCGGAGACAGTTCCAGAGTGCATACACACCCGGGCCCCGAAGGCTGGTACGTGCTGGCGGGAGAGCAGTGTCTGGAGACTCCGGCTGGCGCCAACAGGGCTCGCGCCGGAGGCACCATGACGGTGCGATCGAATACTCCAATGGAACTGAACGTCACTGGTACGACGATCCGGCGTGCTTTCGCCCTGGTCATCCATGATTCGGCTCAGGAGAGGGGCATACCCTCTGACTGGAAACCGTCCGGAGCCTGTGGCCAGTAACGACCCAGCAAAATCAGGAGGCAGGAGCCAGGAGGCAGGAGGCAGAATACGGAGCTATCACGTATCTCCTATGACACGATCTCCTGTCTCCTGTCTCCTGTCTCCTGTCTCCTATCTCCCCACTCAGAGCCCGTAGCGCGCCCGCGTGGCGGGGTCCAGGCGCGCGGCCGCGGCCTCGTCGAGGAAGAGCGTGACGTTGGGATGGGTCCGGAGGATCGAGGCCGGCACGGCGGGGCTGACCTCGCCGCCGAGCGTGGCCTTCACGGCGTCCGCCTTCCGCGCGTCCGGGACCATCACCAGGATCTCGCGCGCCTCGAGTATCTGCTGGATGGAAATCGTCACGGCGGTTTCCGGCACGTCCTCGACCCGCGCGAACCAGCCCTCGCCGACCTGCTGCCGGCGGCACGCCTCGTCGAGCTTCACGACGATGTACGGCTCGGTGGTGTCGAAGTCCGCCGGCGGGTCGTTGAACGCCAGGTGCGTGTTCTCGCCGATGCCGGCGAACAGGAGGTCCACGGGCTCGCGCGCCAGCGCGTGGCCGACCTTCCGGCGCACCTCGCCGGGGTCACCCTCGCCGTCGAGAAAGTGGATCGTCGTGATGCCGGTCTTGTCGATCAGGTGTTCCCGGAGGTATCGCCTGAAGCTCGCCGGATGACCCGCCGGCAGGCCGATGTACTCGTCGAGATGGAACAGCTCGACGCGGGGCCATGCGATCCCGGGCGTCGCGGTGAGCGCGCCGAGGAAGTCGAGCTGCGAGGCGCCGGTCGCCGCCACCACCCGCGCCTTGCCGGTCCGTTCGATCGCCTCGCGGAGGCTGGCGGCCGCATGCTGCGCCGCCGCTTCGCTCATGGCGCGGCGGTCCTTGTCGATCCGGATGTTCACGCGAGCAGGGCGTCCTTGCAATACTGCAGGCTCTTCGCCAGCTCGGTCATGCGATCGGATCCCTCCGGCACAGGGTATTCGAACTCGATCGTGGCCTGAATCTTCCACTTGTTGTCGCGGATCACCCGCAGCGCTTCCTTGATCGGCGTGTCGCCCTTGCCAAACGCCACGTTCGCGTCGTCAAGGGTCTTGTCCTTGACGTGGATGTGCGTGATCCGATCGTGGTGCTGCTTCAAGAACGGTATCGGGGACGTCTTGTGGCCGCCGATGAAATGGCCGATGTCGAGGTTCGCCCCGTTGTACTTCGCGCGGGCGAAGGCCTCCTCCCACTGGGCCGGCCCGGTCTCGGTGTGGCCGTGGTAGCCGATCATCATCTTGTGCTTGTCGGCGAACTGGCCGACGCGCGCCGTCTGGGTGATGTCCCTCGAGATCTCCGTCGACAGCGCCCGCGCGCCGAGCTGTTTGGCCAGCTCGAACGCGTAGTCGACCACGTCGTCCGTGAAGCCGAAGATGCCGTCCACCTTCACGATCTCGATCGCGACGCCGGCGTCGTTGTATTTCTTGCGGAATTCCTTCACCTTGCTCATCGGCGCCGACAGGCGCCATTTCCGCGTGGCCTCGGCGGCGGCTTTCTGCGCCGCTTCCTGCTCGGGCGTCAGCGCCGCGCGGCCTCCGCCGGCACGGCCGCGGCCACGTCCGCCTCCACCCTCCGCACGTCCGCGCGCGGCGGCGGCCGCGGCGGCTATCGCGTCAGGCGACCCGAGGAAGAGCTCCACCGGCTGCATTCGCAATTCCACGCCGCTGACCCCGAGCTGAACGCAGCGCGCGAGAATCTCGTCGCCGCTGAGGTAGTTCCCCATGCCGAAGTTGTACGGGACGTTCATTCCGACCTGGACACCCGCCCACTTCGACTCCGGCTTGGCGAGCGCCGCTGCGGACGCGGAGCCGGATCTCAGAAACGCAGCGGCCGACGGCAGGCCCGCGAGCGCGAGTTGCCCCAGTTCACGTCTCGTGTACAGCATCGGAATTCCTCATTGGTCCGGCTTACACCCGAGCGCGCACAGAACGCGCGCCGGGGACCCCGGCTGAAGCCGGACGCCACCGAGATCGGGTCCGGCTATAGCCGGACACCCGGAGCGAGACTAACAGGCGCACCAATGCCCGGCAAGGGGTTTCGGAGTATCGTGAACACCGATGAGCGGCGACGCGGGCTACTTCGACCTTCAGGCCAACGGCTACGGCGGCGTCGACTTCAACAAAGAGGGGCTGACGGCCGCGGAGCTGCACCACGCCTGCGAGCGGCTCGACGCTGACGGCGTCGGCGGTTTCCTCGCGACGATCATCACCGAGCAGCTCGACCTGATGTGCGGCCGGCTCGCGACGCTGGCCGCGCTTCGAGAGACGGATCCCCTTGCCAAACGGCTGATCGCCGGCGTCCACATCGAGGGCCCGTTCATCAACGAGGCCGACGGCTACCGCGGCGCCCATCCGCGCGATGCGATCCGTCCGGCCGGCGTGGACGCGATGACACGCCTGCTGGACGCGGCCGGCGGGTTGACCCGCATCGTCACGCTCGCGCCCGAGCGCGACCCGAACTTCGCCGTGACCCGCCTGCTCTCGGCCCAGGGCATCGTCGTATCGGCGGGGCATTGCGACCCGACGATCGACCAGCTGCGCGCGGCGATCGACGCCGGCGTGTCGATGTTCACGCATCTCGGCAACGGGTGCCCGATGCAGGTGCACCGCCACGACAACATCGTGCAGCGTGTGCTGAGCCTGTCGGACAAGTTCTGGCTCACCTTCATCGCCGACGGCGCGCACGTGCCGTTCGTCGCGCTCGGGAATTACCTGCGCCTCGCCGGCCACGAGCGGTGCGTGATCGTCACCGACTGCACCGCTCCCGCGGGGCTCGGCCCCGGCCGCTACACGCTGGGCCGATGGGACATCACGATCGGCGACGACATGATCCCCTGGGCCCCCGATCGATCCCACCTCGTTGGTGCGGCCATCACGATGGAGCAGAGCGCCGCCAATCTCCGCGATGCGCTTCAGCTGCCGGAGTCCGCGATCCGCAGGCTCACCCGCGACAATCCCCGGGCCGCCATCGGGGGCTGACGGACCTCTTCCACCTGGTGGTCTATGATGCATTCAAGGACTGAGCGAGGAGCTTCCATGAATCGTCGCGATTTTCTCGTTACGGCCGGCGCTGCTGTCGCGGCCGCTGCCGCTCCTGTCGCAGGGGCCGGCGCGGTCGCGCAACCGCCGGCGGGCAAGGCCCGTTTCCGCACGGGGCTGGTTGCGTACTCGTACCGGCAGGCCCTCATGGCGAAAACGATGACGTATGAGGATCTGATCCGGATCGCCGTCGAGACCGGCACGGACGGGATCGACATGACGGTCTACTGGCTGCCCGCCACGACCGACGACGTGCTGCTGCCGCTTCGGCGCCTCGCCTGGAAGAACCGGGTCGAGATCTACAGCATTGGCGCGCGGGTACGGCTGGCGCAGCCCACCGCCGAGCTCCGCGAGAAGGAGCTCGCCGAGCTGCGCAAGTGGGTAGACGTCGCGCAGAAAATGGGCGCGACGCACCTGCGAGTGTTCGGCGGCAACAAGCCGGAAGGCGCCACGATGGACCAGGCGATCGGCTTTGCCGTCGAGACCATGAAGCGCGGCGCCGAGTACGCGGGCGCCCGCGGCGTCATCGTCGGCCTGGAAGACGACGGCGGGATTACGGACTTCGCGAAGGAGACCATCGAGATCGTCAAGCGGACGGATTCTCCCTGGGCGGGCATGAACCTCGATATCGGGAATTTCCGGCCGCCGAAGGTCTACGACCAGATCGAGATGTCGATTCCGTACGCCGTCAGCACCCACGTAAGACCACGGTCGCGAACGACGACGGCAAGACCCGTTCTCCGTTCGACTTCGACCGCGTCTTCACCATGTTCGCGCGGCAGGGCTTCAAGGGGTACATGGGTCTCGAGTACGAGGCCCCGGAGGATCCGGCGGTCGCGGTGCCACGCTATCTGCGGCAGTTGAAGGAACTGGCCGTGAAGTATTCCGCCTGAACGCCAGAAGACCAAAGACCTGAGACCATGCTGCTCCGCAGATTCCGCCTGACCGCGCTCCTCGTGATGGCCAGTGTGATGACGGGCTATGGACAGAGCTCGCCGGCCAATCGTCCGTGGCCGCCCGGTGTGCAGAAGGTCAGCGATCAGTCGCCGCCGCTGACGCCGTCCGAAGCGCTGAAGACGTTCTTCATGCCGCCCGGCTATCACCTCGAGCTGGTGGCGAGCGAGCCGCTGGTTCAGGATCCCACGGTGATGGACTGGGACCTCGAGGGCCGGTTGTGGGTGGTCGAGATGACCGGCTTCGTCCGCGGGCTGGACGCGCCGGAGCCCAACCTGGATCGAATCGGCAACGTCGTCGTGCTCGAAGACACCGATCGCGACGGACGAATGGACAAGCGGACGGTGTTCGCCGATGGGCTGATCCTGCCGCGGGCGTTGAAGGTGCTCGATCGCGGCGTGCTGGTCGGCGAGCCCGGCAGTCTCTGGCTGATGCGCGACACGAACGGCGATCTGCGGGTCGACACGAAGGAGCTGGTGTCGGGCAAGTACGGCCGGCTGGAGGGCAGCGTCGAGGGAAACGGAAACGGCGTCTACTGGGGGCTCGACAACCGGCTGCACACGACGGGACAGGTCGACGTGTACTTTCGCCTGAAGGACTACAAGTTCGAGACGCTGAGCACGCTGGCGCGCGGCGAGTGGGGCGTGACGCAGGACGACGCGGGGCGCACCTACCGCAACACGAACGAGTCGGCGCTGCACGTGGACTTCGTGCCGACGCGCGTACTACGCGCGCAACCCGAATCTCCTGCGGACGCGCGGAAGCTACGAGGCGCTGCGCGATCCGGACAACGCGATCAACACCGTCTGGCCGGTGCGTCCGAATCCCGGCACCAACCGCGCGTATCAGACCGGCATCGATCGGGCGGACGGCACGCTCGCCAGATTCACGTCGGTCTGCGCGCCGCTGGTGTACCGAGGCGATCGGCTGCCGGCGGAGCTGTACGGCAACGCGTTTGTCGCGGAGCCGGCCGCGAACTTCGTCAGCCGCATCATCCTGACCGACGACGGCACGACGCTGCAGGCACGCAAGGCCTACGACAACGCGGAGTTCCTGGCGTCGACCGACGAGCGCTTCCGTCCGGTCTACCTCTCGAACGCCCCCGACGGGACCCTCTACGTCGTCGACTTCTACCGCGGCATCATCCAGGACCGCGCCTCCACGACGGTGTACCTGCGCGATCACATCATCAGCCGCAAGCTCGATCAGCCGACCGGGATGGGCCGCATCTACCGGGTCGTTCACGAGACGACGCGGCGCGACACGTCGCGGGCGCTCGCGACAGCGACGCCGGCGCAGCTCGTGGAGTTGCTCGCGCACCCCAACGGCTGGACGCGCGACAGCGCGCAGCGCCTGCTCGTCGAGCGCGGCGCGACGTCTGTGGTCGGCCCGCTGACAAAGCTCGCCGAGACGCGCGGCCGATCCCCGAACGCGCCTGCACGCGCTCTGGACGCTCGACGGCATCGACAGAATCGAGCGCGCGACCGTGACGAAGGCGTTGGCCGACCCGTCGCGCGACGTGCGTGTGTCGGCGATCCGGATCGCGGAACGGTGGCTCGGCGGGCCGGGCGATCCGATGCAAGCCGCGGTACTGAAGCGGCTGGACGATGGCGACTGGGCGGTGCGGCATCAGCTCGCGGCGTCGCTCGGCACACTGCCGGCAGAGGCCAAGGAAGCGGCCGCGGTCGCGTTCCTCGAGCGGCACGCGGGCGATCCCATCGCGCTCGACGCGACGCTCAGCGGGTTGCGCGGCAGCGAGGCCGCGGTTTTGGAGAAGATGGTGCAGGCCCGGCCGACGCCGGAGGCCGCAGACGCCGCGGTGACGATGCTCGCCGCGACGATTGTGCGCGGCGGGCAGGACGGAGCGGTCCAGACCATCTTCACGTGGGTGGCCGACGAGAATCGGGCGAGCTGGCAGCGGTCGGCGCTGCTGCGTGGGGCGGAGATCGCGTTGCTCGGCGCCGCGATGCCCGGGTCTCCCACGGGACGACGAGGCGGTGCGGCGGCCGCAGGGTTGCCGTGTCCGACCTGTCCCGGCGGACGAGCGGGTCCGGGCGGCGCGTACGCGTTTCCGCGCCGGCCGGCGGACCCCGCGGACGCTGCGGCAAACCGCGCCGGCGGACGGGGCCTGCGGCTGAACCGCGAGCCCGCGGCGCTCTCCGCGTTGGCGGCTGCCGGTGGCGATCTCGGACCGCGCGCGGCCAGTCTGCTTGCGCGCGTGGAGTGGCCCGGCAAGCCGGGCGCGGCGGCGCCGATCGCGCCCTTGACGGCGGAAGAGCAGGTGCGTTTCAACGCAGGGCAGGAGGTATACAGGAACATCTGCCAGGCCTGCCATCAGCCGGACGGGCGGGGTCAGGAGAGGCTCGCGCCCAGCCTCGTCGGCTCGACGCTTGCGCTCGGGCCGCGCCGAGATTCCGGCGCGCATCCTCCTGCACGGCAAGGAAGGCAGCATCGGCCTGATGCCGCCGGTCGGCCAGGCCTTCACGGACGATCAGATCGCCGCCGTGCTGACCTACATCCGCCGGGAGTGGGGTCAGGCCGGGGCGCCGGTTGACGCCGAGACGGTGAAGCAGCGTCCGGGCGACCACGGCGGGCCGCGCGAAGCCGTGGACGAACGACGAATTGCTCGCGCTGATGCCGGGCGGGAAGCGACCGTGAGGGTCTCTGGACTAGGAAGACAGGGGCAGGAGGCAGGAGGCAGATCGATTCTTGTCTCTAGAAGTCGTGCAAAACCGAACGTAGCACTCTGGCTTCAGCCGGACCGTCGGTCTTGAACTCCTGATCTCCGTGAGGTACGACCAAATGCGTAACTGCTTTGTCGCTCTCGCGTGTGCTGCGGTGCTGATCCAGGGCGCGGCGCTCAACGGCACGCAGTCAGGAACAATCGCGCGTCGACACGCCGCCAGTGCCGTCCCGCACGATGCGGCCGGTGATCACCGGCCGGCAGTACGCCGTGAGCTCGATGAAGCACCAGGCGACGGAGGCGGCGGTGCGCATCCTCGAGGCGGGCGGGAACGCGTTCGACGCCGCGGTCGCGGGGCAGGCGGTGCTCGTCGCTCGTCGATCCAGGCGCCAACGGCTTCGGCAGCGACGCCATGATCCTCGTCTACGACGCGAAGACGAAGAAGGTGTCGTCGATCAATGCCGGAGGGCCGGCGCCGAAGCTGGCGACGATCGAGTGGTACCAGAAGAACAACGACAACAAGCTGCCCGACAGCGACGGGCTGCTCGCGGGGACGGTTCCGGGCGTCGATCGATGCGTGGTCGATCCTGCTCGATCGCTGGGGCACGATGAGGTTCGAGCAGGTGCTCCAGCCCGCCATCGAGATTGCCGAGCAGGGCTTCGTGCTCGACGCCGGGCTGGCGCGGTCGATGGGGTCGCGCGCGCTGGCGAAATACCCGACGAGCGTGAAGCTGTACCAGCCGGCCGGCCAGCCGTACGCCGGCGGGCGACCTCTTCAAGAATCCCGACGCCGGCCGTCTGCTCCGCAAGCTGATCGAGGCGGAAAAAGGGCGCGGCGACCGGACCGGCACGCCCGTCTGACCGCCGCGCGCGATCGCTTCTACAAAGGCGACATCGCGCGGACGATGGCCGCGTTCTCCGAGCAGCAGGGCGGCGCTGTTCCGCTACGAGGACTTCGCCGGCTACACGGCGAAAGTCGAGACGCCGGTCTCGACGAATTATCGCGGCTACGAGGTCTACAAGAACCCGTCGGCCAATCAGGGCCCGGCCGAGCTCTTCGCGCTCAACATGCTCGAGGGCTTCGACCTCGCGAAGATGGGGCTCAACAGCGCCGACTACATTCACACTTCCGCGGAAGCCGTGAAGCTGGCGATGGGCGACCGCGAGAAGTATCTCGGCGACATGGACTTCATCACGATTCCGTTCGAGGGGCTGCTGAGCAAGGCCTACGCGGCGGAGCGGCGCAAGCTGATCGACCCGGCCCGCGCCTCGCTCGAGCTCCAGCCGGGCGAATCCGTCCGGCTTCATGAGCCGCGCGTCCGCCTTCGTCGACTACCCGTACCACACCACGCTCGAGGGAGAGGCCGCGCACGACGGCGACACGAGCTATCTCGCGGTCGTGGACCAGCGATCGCAACATGGTCAGCTTCGAACCGAGCCTGCACGCCGTCTGGGGCACGAAGGTCGTGATGGCCGATCTCGGCATCATCTTCAACTGCCGCGGCGACTACTACTCGCTCGTCGCCGGCGAACCCAACGCGCTGGCGCCCGGCAAGCGTCCGCGCTCGACGCTGCAAAGCACCCTCGTGATGAAGGACGGCCAGCCGTTCATGATCATGGGCAGCCCGGGCGGCGACGATCAGGTCATGCGGACGATGCAGACGCTGCTGAACGTCGTGGACTTCGGGCATGAACGTCCAGCAGGCGATCGAGGCCCCGCGCTGGTCGACCGAGAGTTTCCCGGCCTCGCACTTTCCGCACACGATGAAGCCGGGCACGTTGTCGGTCGAGGCGCGCATTCCGGTGGCCGTTCAGGAGGCGCTCAAGACGAGAGGTCACACGCTGACCGTATCGGGCCCGTGGTCGAAGGGCGAGATGGCCGTCATCCGGATCGATCCGAAGACCGGCGCGCTTCACGCGGGCGCGGACCCGCGTGTCGATGCGTATGCGTGGGCTCGGTAGAAAATTAGACGCGAGGGGAGACCTCGAAAGGAGAGAGCCCTCATGAAGGCCGGTAAGCTCGTCTGCGCCTCGCTCGCGGTCTCTGCGCTGGGCGCCGTGGCACTCAGTCTTCTCCTGGGGCGCTCAGCCCCGCGACCCGTTCCACCGCGCGATCTCAATTCGGTGGAAGAGACCGTCGCGCCCCGGCCACGGTTGCCGGACCCGCTGGAGCTGGATCGCCTGGATCCCAAGCGCCTGATTCTGTACCGCGAGCAAGACCTCCGGCAGCGCGAAGAGCAGGAGATCCGTGATCTGTTGAAGGGCCTCGGGAAACTCGAGTCACCACCTCGGCGACAGTGGCTGCAGTAAGAGTAATTCTGTTATCCGCAGCGCAGTTGAGTGTCACCATGAACAACGAAGCCATTCGGAAGCAGCTTTACGATCTCACCCCATTGGACCTCGGGACTGCCGCAGTGTGGGAGTTCGCGCTCGATGAAGAAGACGTAGAGGGCCAGGATGAGGCGACGGTCCGTCCCTGGCACGTGGAGGGTCCGCTGGATCCCTCGGATGGGATGTTCGTGGTCAGGGCGAAATTCGTTCTCGCCGACGGAACGGCATTCGCCGGCTACATCACACCTCCGGAAGACGGCGAGGGCAGCCTCGGGGCCTTGCAGCCGGTCATCGTGACGGACAGTGGCCAGGTGGGTTTTTGGTATGGCGCATTGCGGCCGACACCGACCGATCTCGCTGCGAGCTACGCCCGACTCGGCAAGGGCTCTGGAAGCGAAGTGTTTCCGGTGCGATTCGAATCGGAAGTTCCCCTGACGCTCGGAGGCGTGCACGGACACGTGCCGGGCTTCCTGGTGCTTGAAGACTTCGAAACCGGTCGGGCGGCAGTCGTCGTCTGACGTCTGACGTCTTCGTCGTGGCCAGGACTGAAGCGGCGCTCACCCCGCGTTCAGATCAGTTGGCGTCCTTCTTGTGAATGCCCGGGTTCTGTGGTTTCTTGGCCGTGCCTCCCGGACCGCCCGGTGCCTTCTTCTCGTCGGCGCTTCCGGCCTGCGGGACGGGAGCGGCAGGACTCTTTTCTGGCGCGCGGAGAGGGGCGCCCAGGGTGCGGTTGTCTTCCGCCGTCTGGCGTGCGTGCTCGGCGTTGCGCCGGAGCTGTTCGGCCGCGTCGCGGGTCTTCTCGGCCTCTCGCCGCGCCTTCTCTTCCGCGAGTCGTGAGGCCTCCGCCTTGTCGCGCTGCTCCTCGGCGGTCTCGCGCTGCTCTTCGGCCACCGCGCGCTGCTTCTCGGCCACGTCGAGCAGTTGCTTGGCCAGGTCGAGCTGCTCTTCGGTGACCTCGCGCTGTCCCTCAGCGACCGCGCGCTGTTTTTCCGCCACGTCGCGCTGCTTCTTGCTCACGTCCGCGATCGCATCGGTCTGTTTGTCCGCAGGCGGACGCGGCTTGTCGCCTCCCTCGGGCTTGAGGGCGGGGTTGGAGCGCTTTTCTGAATCGGAAGCCATCTATGGTTGACCATAAGAATACCAGACGGAATGACGGCCGTATCGGGCTGTTTTGCAGATGAGAAGGATGGCCTGACCAATGGGCAAACTGTTCGGGGAAATCGACGCCAAGCTTCAGGCCTTCATCGAGGCGCAGCGGATGTTCTTCGTAGCCACCGCTCCGCTGGATGGGGCCGGTCATGTCAACGTATCTCCAAAGGGCCTGGACACGCTCCGCGTGCTCACCCCCCGGACGCTGGCGTACCTGGACTACGTGGGCAGCGGCGCCGAAACGATCGCCCATCTGAAAGAGAACGGCCGGATCGTCCTGATGGTGTGCGCGCTGCACGGGCCGCCGAAGATCGTGCGGGTCCACGGCCGCGGCGAAGTGCTGGAGCCGCACGATGCCGAATACGCCCGCGTGCGCCCGCTCTTTCCCGCCGACCCGTCCGCACGCGCGATCATCGTCATCTCGATCGACCGCATTGCGGACTCGTGCGGGTTCGGCGTTCCGCTGTACCGGTTCGAGGGCGAGCGGCCTCAGCTCGCGGCGTGGGTCGACCGCAAGGGCGAGGATGGTCTCAGGGCGTACCAGCTGAAAAAGAACGCACGCAGCATCGATGGACTTCCCGCGGTGACGTGGGTGCAGCCGGCCGGAAGCCTCGAGAAACCATAGTCCGGTTAAGAGATCGCTCGAGCCGACAGCTGCGGTCGAGTCTCGGAAATGTCGCTCCTGAGAATTGACGGCCCATCCAAAACGTGGAAGCATCGCGCCGGGGCGAAGCACAGGAGCGGCCTCGCGCTGATTGTTGAGTCGGGGTGACCGTGCACTATGCCTGCCTGATTGTCGGACCGGACCCGGACCTGCAGCTCGAGCCGCTCTCCGAGCATCTCGAGGTTCCACGCTACAAGTTATTCCTGGACGCGGCCGACATCAAGCTGATGGCCGAGGAGGTACTCGCTGGCGGAATCGGACGTGGCGGCATTGGCGGCGAAGATGCCTGAATGGGAAGAATCCGAAGGGGGAGTCGAGGGCGGTCGTCTGTTCCGGTGGTCGACCGAGAACCCGCACGGCAAGTTCGACTGGTACAAAGTGGGCGGGCGGTTCAGCGGCTACCTCCGCCTGCGTCAGCCGGCGCAGCCCGCGGGCTGGCGAAAGCTCCTCGGCGCCAAACCGATCGAGCGTGTGGACCAGGCCCGGAAGGGAGACATTCAGCCCGCGCCTCTTTACGCCGATCCGCCCGCCGCGCTCCTGGTCAACGGTCAGTGGCACGAGTGCCCGTTGACCTCCGACGCCTCAGAGCTCGAGAAGTGGAACAAGAGGTTTGCCGTGCTGTTTGCCTCCATACCCGACGACGCCCTGATCACCGTGATGGACATGCATTCGTGAGCCATCTCATGTGGACTCTGAAATTGACGGCGCCGGTGAAACATGGAAGCATCGCGGTCGAGGGAAGCATATGAATCTCATGCGCGTATCGGCGATCCTGGTCCTGGCGATCATCGGCGGTATCGCTCGAGTTGAAGTTCGACCGGCCGGGCAGGCGCCTGCCGCCCCGCCCGCGTGGGCGACAAAAAACCTCAGGGCCGGCATCATCGGCACAGACACCTCGCATGTGCCGGCGTTTACCGCGGCGTTCGAGTCGCACCCTGAATGGAAGATCAAGGTCGTGGCGGCGTTCAAGGGAGGCAGCCCCGACCTGCCGATTAGCGCCGACCGCCTCGAGAAGTTCGCCAGCACGATCCGGGACAAGCACGGAGTCGAGATCGTCGACAGCATCGACGCGCTGCTGAAAAAAGTGGACGTCGTGCTCCTCGAAAGCGTTGACGGACGTCCGCACCTGGCGCAGGTCACGCCCGTTCTCAAGGCGCGGAAACGCGTGTTCGTCGACAAGCCTCTGGCCGCCAGTCTGGAGGACGCCCGGCGGATTCTGCAGATCTCCAAGGAGACGGGCACGCCGCTCTTCAGTACTTCATCGGCTCGATTTCACTCGGATATCGCCAGGCTGCGGGACAACCCCGGCGTCGGCAGCGTGACCAAGGTTCAGGCCAGCTACACCTTGAGCCCGCTGGCGTTTCATCCGGACCTGTACTACTACGGGATTCACGGCGTCGAAGCGCTCTATGCCGTGATGGGGACCGGATGCGTGGCCGTGTCGCGAAAAACCGAGGGCAATACCGACATCAGCACCTGCAAATGGAAAGACGGGCGCGTCGGCGTCTACTACGGGCTCAAGTCGGGGGAGAAGCGGCCCATGCTCCAGGTGTGGGGCGACAAAGGCACGACCGAGTCATCCGGCCCCGAGGGCTACGACGGTCTCGTCAAGGCGATCGCCGAGTTCTTCCACACCGGCCGGCAGCCGTTCGATCAGGCGCAAACCCTCGAGGTGTTCGAGTTCATGACCGCCGCGCAACTGAGCAAGCACCTTGACGGCGCTGAAGTGCCGCTTGCGGAGCTTCGAAAATAACGCCTGACATCCGCTCTCGATCGAATGGCTACGAGGAGCTCGCCGGCGAGTTCATGTCGAGACGAAGCCCGAGCATCGGCTCGGCGGACGTGCGCGAGTGGGTCAGAACCCTCCGACCGGGCACCGCCATTCTCGACCTCGGGTGCGGTCATGGCGTGCCGATTTCTCTCGCTCTGATCGAAGAGGGCTTTACGGTCTACGGCGTGGACGCGTCCCCGACGCTGATTGCCGCCTTCCGCGAACGGTTCCCGGGCTCCGAGGCCGTCTGCGAGCCTGTCGAAGAGTCGGCGTTCTTCGGCCGTTCATTCGACGGCGTGGTCTCCTGGGGCCTCATGTTCCTGCTGACGCCCGAAACGCAATCGACGCTCATCCGCAAAGTGTCCAGGGCGCTCAACCAGGGCGGCACGTTTCTCTTCACGTCGCCGGAAGACGTGTGCGAGTGGACGGATAGTCTGACCGGCCGCGCGTCGATCTCGCTGGGCGCGGAAGCGTACCGGCGAATCCTTGCCGCTGAGGGTCTCGCTTTGATTGGCGAACAGTCGGATGAAGGGGACAACCACTACTACTGCGCGTCGAAGCTGCCTTGAGCGGAGATCAGGAGATCAAGAGATCAGGAGATCTGAGATCAGGGGATTTGTCGCCGCCGGCCGCACTATTGCTGCAGCTGGCTTAAGCACGTCTTCATGTATTCCATGCTCTTCCGGGCGATCGTTTCGGGATCCGGCTTGTAGTCGAAGACTTCCAGCGACACCCACCGCTCGTAGCCGGAGTCGGCGATCGCCTCGAAGATCGGCACGAAGTCCACGGCGCCGAATCCGGGCCCGCGCAGGTTCGTGTCGTTGACGTGAAAGTGGCCGGCCGTGGCGCCGTACTTCCGGATCAAGTCGGTGGGCGGCGTCGGCTCGCTGTGCATCGCCTTCACGTCGAGATGCAGGACGATGTTGGGGTGGTTCACCATGCCGGCGAGCCGCAGCGCGTCGGCGCAGGTGTTGACGAAGTCGGTCTCGGCCGGCGACAGCGGCTCCATGCAGAGCGTGACCCCGGCGTCGGCAATGGCCGGCAGGGCCTGCCGGAATGTGTCGGCGGCCCACTCGAACGCCTGCTCTCGAGACACGCCGGGAAGCAGCGAGCGCTGCTTCGGCGAGCCGAACACCATCAGGTCTCCCCCGAAGTCGCGGCACGCTTCGGCAAGCGCGACGAGATACGCGGCCGTCCGTTGGCGCACGTCCTTGTCAGGCGACGTGAGGTAGAACCCTTCGGTCTTCGCCAGCAGCCAGTGCAGGCCGATGATCTCGACGCCCGCATCGGCGGCCTGCTTGCGCAACTCGACCCGCCGGGCCGCCGGCACGTCGGTGACGAGCGGCGCGAGCGTGAAGGGCGCGACCTCCAGGCCGTCGTAGCCGGCGTCCTTGACGAAGCGGCAGACACGGTCGAACTCCCAGCCCTCGAACAGCTCGTTGCAAATCGCGAATTTCATAGCCGTTCATTCTACCTGTCTTCACGGGCAGGGCTGAAGCCCCGCGCTACGTCTGTCACGGCTGAAGCCGGACACCACCGGCTACTGTTTTGGTCGGGCTGAAGCTGGACACCACCGGCGTCCGGACGGCTGCTGTTATGCTGACGTCATGCAGACGGCGGCGCCGCGGATTCTCACCACCACGGTCGGGTCGTATCCCGTCCCCGACTGGCTGGCGGCGCTCCCGAGCGAGCAGTCGCTCCTGGACGCGACGCGCGTCGTGTTCGACCTTCAGCGGCAGGCCGGCATCGACCTGCCCACCGACGGCGAGCTGTACCGCTTCGACGTGAATCACCCGGACACCAACGGGATGATCGAGTACTTCGTCAGCCGCCTGGGCGGCATCCGCTACAACGTCGGGCGGCGCGACAGCGCGGCGTTCCGCGCCAAGACCGAGATGCGCTTCCGCAGCAAGCCCGCCGGTGTCGTCGTCGGTCCGGTCACGGAAGGATCGCTGAACCTGCCGGACGACTGCGCGCGGGCCGGCACGGTCGCGGGCGGGCCGTTCAAGTTCACGGTCACGAGCCCCTACATGCTCGCCCGCACGCTGCTCGACGAGCACTATCACGATTTCCGGGCCCTCACGCTGGCCATCGCCGACGCGCTCGCCGCTCAGGCCGCGGAGCTCGCATGCGCCTGCGTGCAGGTGGACGAGGCGAACATCCCCGGGAATCCGGCCGACGCTCCGCTCGCCGCCGAAGCAATCAACCGCGTGCTCGACGCGGCCGGCGGGCAGAAGGCCGTGCACTTCTGTTTCGGCAACTACGGCGGACAGACGATCCAAAAGGGGACGTGGACCGCCTTGATCGCGTTCCTCAACTCCCTCCGGGCCGATCATCTGGTCCTCGAACTGGCGCACCGGCCCCCGTCGGACCTGGAGGCCCTCGAGAGCTGGACGCACGCATCGGCATTGGCCTCGGCGTGGTGGACATCAAGGTCAACCACGTCGAGACGGCGGAGGAGATCGCCGGCGCCCTCGAGCGCGCCGACAAGGCGCTCGGCCCGGGCCGCGTGCGATACGTGCATCCTGACTGCGGGTTCTGGATGCTCAAACGCTCGGTGGCCGACCGCAAGATCGCCGCGCTCGTGAAGGGGCGGGATCTGTATCTGGGCCGCCGTCCTCAAAGTTCACCCTGAACCAATGGCCGACGCCTTCACGCTGTCGCCGTTCGACTTCTTCGTCCTGCACACGCGGACGCGGTTCCCGTTCCGCTACGGCATCGCGAGCATGACGGACGTGCCCCACCTGTTCGTGCGCACGCGCGTCACGGCCGGCGGCAGATCCGTACATGGCCTCACCGCCGAGGGGCTGCCGCCCAAATGGTTCACGAAGAATCCCGCGACGACGTTCGAGCAGGACCTGCCGGAGATGCTCGAGGCGATCGGCCACGCGACACATCTCGCGGAGCAGATTGCGCAGCGGCCGCTGTCGTTCTTCGATTTCTGGCGGGAGCTGGATCGGCAGCAACGCGAATGGGCCGAATCCCGCCGGCTCGCGCCGCTGCTCGCCAATCTCGGCGTCAGCCTCGCCGAACGCGCCGTGCTCGACGGCCTGTGCCGGCTTGCCGGCCAGCCTCTGCATCGGATGATCGACGCGGATCGGCTCGGACTGCGTCTGGGTGAGGTCTATCCCGAGCTTGGCACGGCGCAGCCTCGTGACGTGTTGCCCGCGCCGCCTCTGGGTGAGTGCTTCGTGCGGCATACCGTCGGTCTGGGCGATGCGCTCGCGCCCGGAGATCTGACGGCCGAGGAACGTGTTGACGACGGCCTGCCGCAGGACCTCGAGGCGTCCATCCGTGCGTACGGCCTCCGCTACTTCAAGGTGAAGTTGAGCGGCGCCGCGGATCGCGACTTTCCACGCCTGCGGGCGCTCGCGTCGCTCCTCGAGCGCGAAACCGGAGGGGAGTTCCTTGTCACGCTCGACGGGAACGAGAACTTCGACGACTTCGACGCGTTCCGGGAATTCTGGCAGCAAGCGGTCTCGCAAACGGCCCTGGCTGACCTCTGGCGCCGGATCGTCGTCGTCGAACAGCCCGTGCATCGCGATCGCGCGCTCCGCGACGATGTGGGCGCCGGGCTGCAGTCGTGGGTGGACCGGCCCCCGCTCATCATCGACGAATCGGACGGCGCGGTCGGCGATGTGCCGCGCGCGCTCGATCTCGGCTATGCGGGCGCCAGTTACAAGAACTGCAAAGGCATCGTCAAAGGCCTCGCCAATGCGTGCCTCCTGGCCAGGCGCCGCAGTGAGGGCCGCCCAGGGGTGATGACTGGCGAGGACCTGGCCACGCTCGGCCCGTTCGCCCTGGTCCAGGACCTGGCGATGATGGCGCTGCTCGGGATCGGCCACGTCGAGCGGAACGGCCATCACTACTATCGCGGACTGAGCATGTTCCCGGCGGACTGGCAGCAGGCGATGCTGACCGCGCACGGCGATCTCTACTCGCGGCACCCTGGCGGCTTCGCCTCTCTGCGGATACACGACGGCAAGCTACGGCTCGGCTCGGCAAATGCCGCGCCGTTCGGCGTCGGGCCCCTGCTCGATCCGTCCGTCTTCGCGCCGCTGGAAATGGCGAGTCACCCGCGCATATCATTGAAGCAACCGTAGACGTAGACGCGAAACCCCGGCAAGGGCCCTTTACTTCATGCTTCTGACGCGATTCCGGACGGTCCCGATCTTCGTCGTCGCCGCGGCCGTCACCGGCTTCGGTTTTCAGTCCTCTCCCTCGAATCAGCAGTGGCCGCCTGGCGTCCAGAAGGTCTCGGATGAGTCGCCCGCGCTCTCGCCGACCGACGCCATGAAGACCTTCTACATGCCTCCGGGTTATCACCTCGAGCTCGTGGCCAGCGAGCCGCTGATCCAGGACCCCATCGTGATCGACTGGGATCCGGCGGGACGTCTGTGGGCGGTCGAGATGCCGGGTTTCGTGCCGAACCTGACCGCGCCCGAGCCCAACATGGATCCCATCGGCCGCATCGTGGTCCTCGAAGACACGAACAACGACGGGAAGATGGACAAGCGGACGGTCTTTGCCGACGGCCTGATTCTCCCGCGGGCGCTCAAAGTGCTCGACCGCGGCGTGCTCGTCGGCGAGCCCCCCTACGCGTGGCTGATGCGCGACACCAACGGCGACCTGCGCATGGACACGAAGGAGCAGGTCACCAACATCTACGGGTCGCGGGAGGCGCGGGTCGAGCAGAACGCCAACGGCTTCCACTGGGGGCTCGACAACTGGATGCACACCGCGAACGGCGATCAGATTCTGCGTTTGAAGGACGGCAAGTTCGAGGTCCAGAAGAGCCTCTCGCGCGGAGAGTGGGGCGTCACGCACGACGACGCCGGCCGCATCTACCGCAACACGAACGAATCGTCGGTGCACGTGGACTTCGTGCCGACGCCGTATTTCATGCGCAATCCGAACCTGATGCGCACGCGCGGCAGCTACGAGCCGCTCAGAGATCCCGACAACCTGGTGAACGTCGTGTGGCCGGCGCGGCCGACTCCCGGCACGAATCGCGCCTATCAGTTCGGCATCCGCCGTGAGGACGGTTCTCTGAACCGGTTCACGGCCGTCTGCGCGCCGCTCGTGTTTCGAGGCGATCGGCTGCCGGCGGAGCTGTACGGAAATATGTTCGTCGCCGAGCCCGCCGCCAACCTCGTGAGCCGGATCATCATCGATGATGACGGCACGACGCTGCGCGCGCGCAAGGCCTACGAGCAGGGAGAGTTTCTCTCGTCGACCGACGAGCGCTTCCGTCCCGTCTACCTGTCGGACGGTCCCGACGGCACCTTGTACATCGTCGACATGTATCGCGGGGTCATTCAGCAGCGCGCCGACATCACCGAGTACCTGCGCGATCACATCGTCCGCCACAAGCTGGAAGGGCCGAACGGGCACGGACGCATCTACCGCGTCGTGCACGAGACCACGACGCGGGACCCGAAGCGGATGCTGACGCCGGCGCCGCCGGCACAGCTCGTAGAGACGCTGTCGCATCCGAACGGCTGGTGGCGCGACACGGCGCAGCGTCTGCTCGTCGAGCGCGGCGTCGCCACGATCGTTCCCGCGCTGGTGAAGGTCGCGGAGGGCTCGAAGGACTGGCGTACGCGGCTGCACGCGCTGTGGACGCTCGACGGGACCGACACGCTCAGTCCGGCGCTGGTGATGAAGGCCTTGGAGGATCCGTCGCGCGACGTACGCGTGTCGGCAATCCGGCTCTCGGAGCGGTGGCTTGGTGACGCCGCGAGTCCCATGCAGGCCGCCGTGCTGAAGCGGCTGGACGGCGCTGATTGGGCCGAGCGGAAACAGCTGGCGGCGTCGCTCGGAGCGCTGCCGCCCGGACCGCGCGAGACGGCGATCGCCGCGCTGCTCGCACGATATGCGGACGATCCGATGGCGATGGATGCCGCTCTGAGTGGCGTTCGCGGCGCCGAAGCGACGGTGCTCGAGAACCTGCTGAGTGGCGGGGTCCGGCTGAAGCCGGACGCTCCACAGGTCCCGCTGAAGCCGGACGCCACCGATACTGCTGCACAGTCGCCGCAGCGCGAGGCCGCAATCACCATGATCGCCGCCACGCTGATTCGCGGCGGGCAGGACCTGACGATCCAGAACGTGCTCGCGTCGATCGCCGACGAGAGCCGGCCCGCATGGCAGCGGTCGGCGCTGCTCCGCGGGGCCGAAGTCGCGGTGCTGGGCGCGCCGATGCCTGGAACGCCGCCCGGCCGGCGAGGCGGACCGCCCGCTGCCGCGGCCGCTCCATGTCCGACGTGTCCTGGCGGACGCGCGGGTCCAGGCGGAGCGTATGCATTTCCGCAGGCGCCGCGTACCGTGCCCCGCCGGCGGGCCCTCCGGTTGAGCCGCGAGCCCGCGGGGCTGTCCGCGGTTGCTTCCGGCGCCGGCGACATGGCGACGCGCGCCACCAGCGTGCTGGCGGGCATCGAGTGGCCAGGCAAGCCCGGCGCCGCAGAAGCGATTCGGCCTCTGACGGCGGACGAGCAGCAGCGGTTCAACGCCGGGCAGGAGGTCTACAAGAATATCTGCCAGGCCTGCCACCAGCCGGACGGCCGCGGCCAGGAGCGGCTCGCACCGAGCCTCCTCGACTCCGAGCTGGCCCTCGCGGCGCCCGACATTCCCGCGCGCATTCTTCTCAACGGCAAGGAGGGTCCCGTCGGGCTGATGCCGCCTGTCGGATCGATGTTGAGCGACGAGCAGATTGCCGCCGTGTTGACCTACATCCGTCGCGAGTGGGGCCAGCCGGGGACTCCCGTCGAGGCGGCGACGGTCAAGGAAGTCCGCGCGTCAGACGGCCGGCCGCACGCGCCCCTGGACGCACGACGAGCTCACCAGGATGGCCGGCGGCGGCCGAGGCGGACAGCAGCCGTAGTGCGCCGGGCGCGAATCGTGGGAGAATCGCCGTTCCGCGCGCGACAGTAGTCCATTCAGCTCCAGAAGGGTGTGCATGCAGACTCCAGCGATTCCTTACGAGGCGAAGGCGAGCGCGGGGGTATTCGACGGTGTGACGCGCGTACCACTGGATGGTGGTCATCATCGCGTCGTGCGGCTGGCTGTTCGACTGCATGGACCAGCGGCTGTTCATCCTCGCCCGCGAGTCGGCGCTGAAGGATCTGCTGGCCAGCGATCCCGTCGCGGCTGGCGGCGATCAAGACGCACATCGGCTACGCGACCACCTCGATGATCCTCGGCTGGGCGACCGGCGGGATCATCTTCGGCATGATGAGCGACCGGATTGGCCGCGTGAAGACGATGGTGGCCACGCTGATCGTGTATTCGGGCTTCACCGGACTCTCGGGATTTGCCACAGACGTGGGTGGACTTCACCGATCTATCGGTTTCTCGTCGGGCTGGGCGTCGGGGGGATGTTCGGCGCGGCCACGACGCTCGTCGCGGAAAGCGTGCCCGGGGCAGTTTCGCGCGATGGCCCTCGGCTCACTCCAGGCGCTGTCCGCCATGGGGAACATCATCGGCTCGCTCATCAGCCTGCAGATTCCGCCCGGGGCGCACGACCTTCTGGGCGGCTACGCGGGCTGGCGCGTGCTGTTTTTCGTCGGCATTCTTCCCTCGCTGCTGGTCGTTCCGATCGTGTTCGTGCTCAAGGAACCGCAATCGTGGCTGAAGGCCAAGGCCGACTCGGATGCCGGCGTCGGACACAAGAACGTCGGGTCGCCCATCGAGCTGTTTCGGGACCCGCGCTGGCGCCGCAATACGATCGTCGGCCTGTTCCTCGGCGTGTCGGGCATGATCGGCCTGTGGGGCATCGGGTTCTTTTCGCCCGAGCTGATTTCGACGGCCCTGCAGGGCGCGCCGCAGAATCGGTCGACACGCGTGCGCGGCTGGGGCACCGCGTTCCAGGACGTCGGCGCGTTCTTCGGCATGGTCACCTTCACCATCGTCGCGTCGTACGTGAGCCGGCGGCTGGCGTTCCTCGGCGCGCTCCTGCTCAGCATGGTCGTGACGATGTTCGTCTTCTACTCGTTGAAGACCGCGACCGACGCCTACTGGATGCTGCCGATGATGGGCTTCGCGCAGCTGGCCGTGTTCGCCGGCTATTCGATTTACTTTCCTGAGCTGTTTCCGACGCGGCTGCGGGGCACTGGGGTCGGGTTCTGCTACAACACCGTCCGGTATCTGGCCGCGCCGGCGCCTATCCTGTTCGGCATGCTCGCGACGCTGATGTCCTTCCGGACGGCGGCGGTGCTGATGTCCTTCGTGTATCTGGTGGGCATGATGGCGCTCATCTGGGCGCCCGAAACCAAGGGGAAACCGCTGCCGGAAGATTGATCAAACGCCAATGAAATCTATGATTCCAATCAGCGCGATTACAGACGAATTCTCTCCCGACTTCGACACGGCCATCGAGGCCATGTCGGCTGTCGGCATGACCGGCGCGGAGCTGCGCCTCATCTCGGGCAAGAACATCGTCGAGCTGTCCGACGACGAGGTCGGCGATCTCCGCGCGCGGGCCGAACGGCGCGGCCTGCGGGTCTTGAGCATCGCCTCGCCGGTGCTCAAGTGCGTCCTGCCCGGCGGCCCTCCGATCGACCCGCGCTTTCAGCAGGACGTCTTCGGATCCGCCTATACGTTCGACGATCAGCCGCGGCTCTCGCAGCGCGCGTTCGAGGTGGCGGAAAAAGCGGGCGCCCGGATCATCCGGGTCTTCTCCTACTGGCGGACGACGGCGCCGGAGCGGTGTTTCGACAGCATCGTCATGGCCCTGCGCGAGCTGGCGGATCAGGCATCGGCGCGCGGGATGGTGATTGGGCTGGAGAACGAGCACGCCTGCAACGTGGCCACCGGCGCGGAGGCCGCGCGCCTGCTCGCCGCGATCGACCACCCGGCGCTGGGGCTGATCTGGGACCCGGCAAACGCCTCGATTCTCGGCGAGATCCCGTTTCCGCACGGCTACGAGAGCCTGCCGTCCGCGCGCATCGTGCACGTGCACGCGAAAGACTGCAGCGTGCAGGATCACAAGCCGACGTGGGGACCCTTGGGGGAGATGGACATCGACTGGAAGGGGCAGATTGCCGCGCTCGCTCGCGACGGGTACCGCGGCTCGATCAGCCTCGAGACGCACTGGCGCGGTACCGACGGCGACCGCCTGCAGGCCAGCATCATCTGCGGGAAGAACCTGCACAAGCTGGCTGCTCGACGGGAGCTAGCGGAGCGGACGGAGTCCATCGGAATACCACCAGCAAACACGGAGGAACGGAGCAAAACAGAGATTTTTAGTCAAAAAGATTTTGACCTAAGACTCCGTTAACTCCGTTTCTCCGTGTTCTCCGTGTTGTCAAGACTTCGCTATCTCTCGTGCGACCTCCGCACTCTCCCACCCGAAGTACCGCGCGACGTTCCCGGCGCTGACGTCCTCGATGAGACGGCCGAGAAGCTGCGGCTCGTCCGGAAGATCGCCGGTCTCGACGTCCCGGCCCACGAGGTTGCAGAGGACGCGGCGGAAGTACTCGTGGCGCGGGAACGACATGAACGAACGCGAGTCGGTGACCATGCCGACGAAGTGCGCCAGCAGGCCGGTGTTCGAGAGCGCATTGAGCTGCCACTCGATCCCTTCCTTCTGATCGAGATACCACCAGCCGCTCCCGAACTGGATCTTGCCCGGCACGGTGCCGTCCTGGAAGTTGCCCGTCATCGTGGCCAGCGCGAAGTTCTCCGACGGGTTCACGTTGTAGATGATCGTCTTCGGCAGCGCGTCTTCCCGGTCGAGCCGGTCCAGGTACGAGGCGAGCGCTTCGGCCTGCGGCAAGTCGCCGATGGAGTCGTAGCCGGTGTCGCGGCCCGATCGCTGCAGCCCGCGCGTCGACGCGTTGCGGAGCGCGCCGAGGTGCAGCTGCTTCGTCCAGCCTTTGGCCGCGTCGAGCTGTCCGAAGAAGTGCATCATGAACCCGGAAAACCCCTCGTGCTCCTCAGGGGTGACCGGCTGCGCGGCGCGCGCCTTCTCGAACGTCGCCGCCGCGGCCTTTTCGCCCGACACCACGACAGGGCAGCGCGACAGCCCATGATCGGAGGCGCGGCCGCCCGCATCATGGAAGTCCTGGTGGCGCTTGCGGAGCGCGTCGAGCAGGTCGGCCAGCCGGGCGATCTGGACGTTGGCGGCCGCGGACAGCCGCTCGATCCAGGGGTTGAACGTGTCCGGCAGGTGGACATCGAGCACGCGGTCCGGGCGGAACGTCGGGTAGACGCGCGTGTCGATCTGCGCCGCGCGGATCTCGGCGTGGCTGGTCAGATCGTCGGCCGGATCGTCAGTCGTGCACAGGATCTTCACGCCGAACTTCGCCAGGATCCCGCGCGCGGTCAGATCGCCGGACTGCAGCTGCTCGTTGGCGCGCGCCCACACGCGCTCGGCCGTCGTCTCGTCGAGGAGCTCGTCGATGTCGAAGTGGCGCTTCAGCTCGAGGTGGGTCCAGTGATAGAGCGGGTTGCGCAGGCACCGCGGCACCGTGGCGGCCCAGGCCTTGAATTTCTCATACGGGGCGGCGTCGCCGGTACAGAACCGCTCGGGGACGCCGTTGGCCCGCATCGCCCGCCACTTGTAGTGATCCCCCTCCAGCCAGATCTCGAAGAGGTTCTTGAACGTGCGATTCGTGGCGATGTCGCGCGGGGGAAGATGATTGTGATAGTCGAAGATCGGTTGCGGCCTGGCGTGCGCCTCGTACAGGCGGCGGGCGACCTTGCCGTTGAGCAGAAATCCATCGTGAATGAACGACATCGGGATACCGCCTGCTAGTATTGAGAGATTGAGGCGCGCCGCGCGCGGAGTCGGAAACCGTATTATAGGCATCAACGGCAGGCCCCGGCATTCCCGGTGGCGTTCGACGTTTGAACCCGTGGCGTCCGGCTTCAGTCGGACCAACGCATGATCGGTGGCGTCCGGCTTCAGCTGGACCAGGGTCTGAACCGGTGGCGTCCGGCTTTAGCCGGACCAACGTGAGGTGAGATCGTGAGCGTCGTCTGGCAAGGCCGCGTGGACGGCTACCTGAGCGAGGAGGAGGTCCGCCGCACCGCGCGCCAGGGGCTCGAGCGTCTGCCGCTGGACGGCCGCCGCGTGCTGGTGATCATCCCGGACGGCACGCGAACGATGCCGATGCCGCTCATGTTCGACATTCTCGAACGCGAGCTCGGGCCGCGCGTGGTCTCGCTCGATTTTCTCGTCGCGCTCGGCACGCACTCGCCGATGGACGATGCGCACCTGAGCCGGCTGGTCGGGCGTCCGGTGGTCAACGGGCGCGCCGGCAGCCGGCGGATCTTCAACCACCGGTGGGACGACCCCGCCACGTTCGTCGAGCTCGGGACGCTCCCGGCGCAGGCGGTGGAGGACGCGACCTGCGGTCTCCTGAGCCGGTCGGTGCCGGTGGCCCTCAACCGGCTGGCCGTCGAGCACGACCACGTCCTCATCTGCGGGCCGGTCTTTCCGCACGAAGTGGCCGGCTTCTCCGGCGGCACGAAGTATCTGTTCCCGGGCATCGCCGCGCCCGAGATCATCCACTTCACGCACTGGCTCGGCGCGCTGATCACGAGCTCCGTGGTGATCGGCACGATCGACACGCCGGTCCGCGCGATCATCGACAAGGCGGCGGCGCTGCTCGAGACGCCGCTCTCGCTCCTGGCGCTCGTCGTGACCCACGACGGAACCGCCGGCGTGTTCTGCGGCGACCCGCACGCGGCCTGGCGCGCGGCCGCTTCCTTGTCGTCGCAGCGTCACGTGGTCTGGGTGGACGAGCCGTACGACCGTGTCCTCGCGGTGATGCCGGCGATGTACGACGACCTGTGGACCGCCGCCAAGGGCGCGTACAAGACGGAACCGGTCGTGACCGATGGCGGCGAGATCATCATCTACGCGCCCCACGTCACCGAGGTCAGCTACGTCCACGGCACGCTGATCGAGGAGATCGGGTACCACTGCCGCGACTATTTTCTGTCGCAGTGGGATCGCTTCGCCGGGTACCGGGCGGGATCCTCGCGCATTCGACGCACGTCAAGGGGTTGGGCACCTGCGAGGTCGGAGGCGAGGAGAAGCCGAGAATCCAGGTCACCCTCGCGACCGGCATCCCGCGCGAGCGGTGCGAGCGGATCAACCTGGGTTACCGGGACCCGGCCAGCATCGATCCAGGCACGTGGCCCACGTCTGGGGACGCGCGGTCGCTGGTGGTGTCGCCGGCCGGCGAGCAGCTCTACCGGCTCAAGCCGCCCGCGTGAGTTCCCGCGCACGCTTGCGATAACCCTCGAGCAGCCGCAGCGTGATCGGCCCGGGCTTGCCGGTGCCGACGGGGCGGTCGTCAATCCGCGTCACCGGGCTCAGCTCGCGCGTCGTGCTCGTGATGAACGCCTCGTCCGCGCTCTCGAGGTCCTTCGGGAAGAGCGTCTCGTCGCGGACCTCGACGCCGACGTCCCGTCCGACGTCGAACAGGAACGCCCGCGTGATCCCCTCGAGCAGCCCGGCCTGCGACTTCGGTGTCAGCGCGACGCCGCCGCGAACCATGAAGAAGTTGGACTGCGAGCACTCCGAGAGCTCCCCCCGGTAGTTGCACATCAGCCCCTCTTCGGCCCCGCGCCGGTTGGCCTCCTGCATCGCGAGCGCGTTGTTCAGCAGGTTGTTCGACTTGATGATGGGATTCACCGAGCCCGGATGGTTCCTCAGGATCGGCACGAGCGCGACGCGGATGCCGTCGATGAACAGGCGCGCCGGCGGCTCGTCGAGCGGCTTGACGATGATGACGAGCGACGGGACCGGCGTCGACGTGACGTCGTAGGTCAGCTCGCCAACGCCGCGCGTGAGCAGCACCCGGATGTACGCCTCGTCCATCTGTCCCGCCATCGCCACGGTGTCGTGGGTCCAGGCCAGGAGCTGCGCGTCGGTGAACGGGACGTCGAGCTCGAGGTAGGCCGCCGATTCACGCAGCCGCCGCGCGTGACGCTCGTACAGAAACGGCACGAGGTTGTACGTGCGCAGCGTTTCGTAGATGCCCTCGCCATAGAGAAACCCGTGATCGTACACGGGGATGACCGCGTCCTCCGCCCGCGCGATCTTCCCGTTGACGTAAACCGCGCCGCGGATCGGCATCGTGTACCTGTCTTGAGATATCGGAGGAGACGGAGGCAACGGACGTCTTCCTAACACGGAGCAACGGAGTAACGGAGCAATAAAAACTAAAGAGTTCTCCGTTGCTTCGTTACTCCGTTTCTCCGTGTTGGAAAAACGCTCGAAAGGACTCCGCTGCCTCCGTCGCCTCCGCTCCCTCTCGTTGACGAAGTCTAGCACAAGCAGTACGCTCGCCTCCGATGCGCGTGCTCAACACCCAGCAGATGCGCGAGGCGGATCGCCGTACGATCGAAGAGATCGGGATCCCGTCGATCGTGCTGATGGAGAACGCCGGCCGGCAGGCGGTCGCGGCGATGGAAGCCGCGTTCGACGATCTCGCCTCGAGCCACGTCGGCGTGCTGTGCGGGCGCGGCAACAACGGCGGAGACGGGTTCGTCGTGGCGCGGACGCTCGTGCAGCGCGGCGTCGAGACCTCCGTGTTTCTCCTCGGCCGCGTCGCCGAAGTCCGAGGCGACGCGCGCACCAACCTCGAAGTGCTCGGCCGCATCGGGCTCACCGTCGTGGAGATCACGGACGCGCAGGAATGGGAGCTGCACTTCAGCGAGATCTCCCAGTGCGAGCTGCTCGTCGACGCCCTGCTCGGCACCGGGTTCCACGGGCAGTTGAGCGGGCTCCTCGAAACCGTCGTCGCCGACGTGAACGGCCTTGGCGTCCCGGTCGTGGCGATCGACCTGCCGACCGGCGTGTCGGCCGACACGCACGAAGTGGCGGGGGAGGCCATCGAAGCCTCGATGACGGTGACGCTCGCGGCCCCGAAGATTCCGCTCATCCTGCCGCCGGCCGATTCGCACGGCGGGGATCTCGTCATCGCCGACATCGGGATTCCGCTCCCGGTGCTCGACGAGGTCGGCGGGCCGTATATCGAGCTGCTCACGCGCGAGCGCATGCGCGAGCTGGTGCCGGCGCGCGCCGCCGACTCCCACAAAGGGGATTTCGGCCGCGTGCTCGTGGTCGCCGGATCGCTCGGCCGCGCCGGCGCGGCGCACCTGGCGGCGATCGGCGCCCTCAGGTCGGGCGCCGGGCTCGTGACGATCGCCACGCCGCGCTCGTGCCTCCCGATGGTCGCCGCCATGGCGCCCGAGTACATGACCGAGCCGCTCGAGGAAACGGCGTCGGGCACGATCGATTACGCCGCGCTCGACCGTGTGCTCGAGATCAAGGCCGACGTCATCGCCGTGGGTCCCGGCCTCGGCCAGGCGCCCGGCACCGCCGCCTTCGTGCAGGGACTGCTCGAGCGGGCGGGCGTCCCGCTCGTCATCGACGCCGATGCGCTCAACGCGTTTGCCGGCGAGCCCGATCGCCTCATGGGGCGCGACGGGGTCGACGTCATCATCACGCCGCACCCCGGCGAGATGGCGCGCCTCCTCAACATCAGCATCGAGGCCGTCCAGCACGACCGCCTGCAGCACGCGACGGCGTTTGCCGCGAACCATCGCGTCCACGTGATCCTGAAGGGCCATCGAACGATCATCGCCGGGCCCGATAACCGCGCCTTCGTGAACCTGACCGGCAACGCGGGGATGGCGACCGGTGGAACCGGCGACCTTCTCACCGGGATGCTGGCGGCGTGGTTCGCGCAGCTGCTCGACGCCGAGGCCGCCTGCAAGCTCGCCGTGTATCTCCACGGCACGGCCGGCGACCTCGCGGAGGCGGACGAAGGAGAGGTGGCCCTCGTCGCCGGCGACATCGCGGCGCGCCTCGGCGACGCGGTGATGGAGCTGACCGCCCGCCGCCGCATCAAGCGGACCACGGAATAGGCCGCTGCCGTGCAGGACTCCGTGCAGGATGACGTCACGATTGCCAGCGGCAGCGAAGAGGAGACCCTGGCCGCCGGTGAGCGGCTCGGGCAGCGGCTCGCGGCCGGCGCGGTCGTCCTCCTGTTCGGCGATCTCGGCGCCGGCAAGACCGCCTTCGTTCGCGGGCTCGCGCGCGGGCTGGGCGTGCCGGCTGACCACGTGACGAGCCCGACGTTCACGCTCGTGCAGGAGTACCGCGGCCGCCTGACGCTGCATCATGTCGATCTGTACCGTCTCGAGCCCTCCGAGGTCGCGGACCTCGGCCTCGACGAGCTCACGTCCGGCGACGCCGTCGTCGCGATCGAGTGGGCCGAGCGGTGGCACGATCCGCCCGAAGGGGCGTGGGAAGTGAGGCTCGCGCACGACGGGGACGAGCAGCGGCGGATTGTAATCAGCCGCGGTCAGCCGTAGCGCAGCGGGAAGCAGGAAGCGGGAAGCGGGAAGCGGGAAGCGCCCGCCGTCGCTTGTCACGCGATGAGCACGACGACAAGCTATGGCGGGGCGAAGCTGCCAGCTACTCGACCCTGTAGTTCGGCGCCTCTTTGGTGATGATGACGTCGTGCACGTGCCCCTCGCGGTGGCCGGCGGGGGTGACGCGAATCATCTTCGCGTCGCGCTGCAACGCGGCCACGTCGGGGCTGCCGCAGTAGCCCATGCCGGCGCGGAGGCCGCCGACGAGCTGGTGGATCATCGCGGCGACGCTGCCCTTGTGCGCGACGCGCCCTTCGATGCCCTCGGGCACCAGCTTCTCGGTCGCGTTCGGGTCCGTGTCGAGGTCGAACTCGTCCTGGAAATACCGCTCGCGGCTGCCGCGGCGCATCGCCCCCAGCGAGCCCATGCCGCGGTACTCCTTGAAGCTTCGTCCCTGATACAGAATCATCTCGCCCGGGCTCTCGTCGGTGCCGGCAAACAGGCTCCCGATCATGATCGAGCTGGCGCCGACCGCCATCGCCTTCGTGATGTCGCCGGAGTAGCGGATGCCGCCGTCGGCGATGATCGGCACCTTGTGCGGAGCGGCCGCGCGCGCGCACTCGGCAATCGCGGTGATCATCGGGACGCCGATCCCCGCGACCACGCGGGTCGTGCAGATCGAGCCCGCGCCGATGCCCACCTTGACGGCATCGACCCCGAGGCCGATGAGCGCCTCGGTCGCCTCTCCGGTCGCGACGTTGCCGGCGATGAGATCGACGTCCGGATACTGCCGCCGGATGCGCCGCACCATGTCGAGCACGCCCTGCGAGTGGCCGTGCGCGGTGTCGACGACGACCACATCGACGTGCGCCGCGACGAGCGCCTCGGCCCGCTCGAGCGTGTCCTTGCCGACGCCGATGGCCGCGCCGACGCGCAGGCGCCCGAGGCCGTCCTTGCAGGCGTTCGGGTACTTCACCAGCTTCTGAATGTCCTTGACGGTGATGAGCCCCTTCAGCATGTAGCGGTCGTCGACGACGAGCAGCTTCTCGACCTTGTGCCGGTGCAGGATTTCGCGCGCCTGCTCGAGGGTCGTGCCGACCGGGACCGTGAAGAGCGGGTCCTGGGTCATGATGTCGGCGATCGGGCGGTCGAGGTTGGTCTCGAACCGCAGATCGCGGTTCGTCAGGATCCCGACGAGCCGTCCTTCCTTGTCGCCGTTCTCGGTGATCGGCACGCCCGAGATCCGGTATTTCCGCATCAGGTCGAGCGCCTCGTAGATGCGGTTGGTGGGGGAGAGCGTGATCGGGTTGACGATCATCCCGCTCTCCGAGCGCTTCACCCGATCCACCTCCGACGCCTGTTGCTCGACCGACAGGTTCTTGTGGATGACCCCGATGCCGCCCTGCTGGGCCATCGCGATCGCCAGCCGCGACTCCGTCACGGTGTCCATCGCGGCGCTGAGCAGCGGCACGTTCACGCGGATGCGGCGCGTGACCCACGACGACACGTCCACCGCGCTCGGCAGCACCTGCGAATGCCGCGGCACGAGCAGCACGTCGTCGAACGTGAGCGCCGTCGCGAGGCCGATGGCGATCAGGTCGGAGTTCAGGACGTCGGTTCGAGTTTCCATTCAGGTCCCCAAAAGAAAAAGGGCAGCGATCTTTCCGCTGCCCTTCGCGTTCCTGCCCGTACGTGTCGAGGATCACGCGCCATGGCACTTCTTGTATTTCTTCCCGCTGCCGCAGTAGCAGGGATCGTTGCGGCCGATTTTCGGCTGGTCGTGCTTCACCTGGCGGACCACGTCGTCGCCGCCCGTGCGCGCCGGGCGCGGCGCGTCCGGCGGCGCGGCGCGTCCGCCGACGGCTCCGAACGGCGACGGCGCCGAGGCCTGCGGCGAGTTCAGCGTGATCTGCTGCGGCGGCCGCCGCGGCGGCGTGCGCGGCTGGACGGGAACAGCCGTGCCTGACGGCATCGTCGCCCACGACCGGCGTGAGCCGCCACAGATACCGGACGATCTCTTCCTCGACCCGGTCCTTCATGGCCGTGAACAGCGCGAAGCTCTCCTTCTTGTACTCGACGAGCGGGTCCCGCTGCCCGTAGCCGCGCAGGCCGATCCCTTCCTTGAGGTGGTCGAGGCTGTAGAGGTGGTCCTTCCACTGGGCGTCGACGATCTGCAGCATGATGTCGCGCTCGACGCGCCGCAGGATCTCGATCGGAATCAGCTTCTCTTTGGTCTCGTACTTCTCGAGGATCGGCGCCCAGAGCGTGTCGGTCATTTCCTCGGGGCGCATGCCCTCGAGGTCCTTCGCCTGGAGGTCCGCCGGATCGACCCCGTAAATCTCGCCGACCGTCTGGATGAGCCCGCCCAGGTCGCGCTCCTCGGGGTCGACTTCCGGGCCGGTGTACGTGTCGACCGTGCTGTCGAGCAGCTCCTCGGCGAGCGTCATCAGATACTCGCGGCTGTCGACCGCTTCCTCGTCCGTGATGTGGATCTTCCCCTCGAGCAGCTCCCGCCGCAGCGCGTAGATGCTTTCGCGCTGCTTGTTCATGACGTCGTCGTACTCGAGGAGGTGCTTGCGGACGGAGAAGTTCTGCGCCTCGACCTGCTTCTGCGCGCGCTCGATCGCCTTGGTCACCATCTTGTGCTCGATGGGGACGCCCTCTTCCATGCCGAGGCGCTGCATCAGCCCGGCGATGCGATCCGACCCGAAGATCCGCATCAGGTCGTCTTCGAGCGACAGGTAGAACCGGGACGATCCGGGATCGCCCTGGCGGCCGGCGCGGCCGCGGAGCTGGTTGTCGATGCGGCGCGCCTCGTGGCGCTCGGTCGCGATGATGTGGAGGCCGCCGACCGCGACGACCTCGTCGTGCTCGGCGTCGGTCTGCCGCTTCAGCGCCGAGAAGATCCCCTCGTACGCCGGGCGCGACACGCGATAGAAGTTGTCGAGGTGGAAGAAGTAGACGAACTCCTCGTCGTCGACGAACTTCTCCTGGCCCTTCGGCAGCCGCTCGGCGATCTCCTCGGCCAGCGCCTGCTGCCGCGCCATGAACTCGGGGTTGCCGCCGAGCAGGATGTCGGTGCCGCGGCCGGCCATGTTGGTCGCGATCGTGACCGTGTTCTTGCGCCCGGCCTGGGCGACAATCTCCGCTTCCTGCGCGTGGTACTTCGCGTTGAGGACGACGTGCTTGATGCCGCGGAGCTTCAGCTGCTTGGAGAGCCGCTCGGACTTCTCGATCGAGACCGTGCCGACGAGCACCGGCCGTCCCTGCTCCTGTTTCTCGATGATGTCGGCGACGATCGCCTCGAACTTCTCGCGCTCCGTGCGGTAGACCGTGTCGGGCTCTTCGACGCGGCGCAGCAGGCGGTTGGTCGGCGCGACCATGACGTCGAGCTTGTAGATCTTGTTGAACTCGTCCGCTTCGGTGTCCGCCGTGCCGGTCATGCCGCACAGCTTCGTGTACTTGCGGAAGTAGTTCTGGAAGGTGACGGTGGCGAGCGTCTGGTTCTCCCGCTCGATCTTGACCTTCTCCTTCGCCTCCACCGCCTGGTGGAGACCGTCGCTCCAGCGCCGGCCCGGCATCAGGCGGCCCGTGAACTCGTCCACGATCACGACGCCGCCGTCCTTGATCATGTAGTCGACGTCGAGCTTGAAGATGGTGTGCGCCTTCAGGGCCTGGTTGATGTGGTGGAGGAGCGGCATGTTCGCCGGGTCGTAGAGGCCGCCGGGGAGCAGCCGGTGCGCCAGCATCTTCTCGGCCTTCGCCATGCCGCTCTCGGTCAGCGTGACGGTCTTGTGCTTCTCGTCGACGAGGAAGTCGCCGGTCTTCTCGAGCTCGTCGCGATCCTCCGCCTTGACGTTGCCCTGCGTCACGGCGCCCGGGGTCAGCTTCGGCACGATCCGATCGACTTCGTAGTAGAGGTCGGTCGATTCCTCCGCCGGCCCGGAGATGATGAGCGGGGTCCGGGCCTCGTCGATGAGGATGCTGTCGACCTCGTCCACGATCGCGAAGTGGTGCCCGCGCTGCACGTAGTGCGCGAGGTCGAACTTCATGTTGTCGCGGAGGTAGTCGAAGCCGAACTCGTTGTTCGTGCCGTAGGTGATGTCGGCGGCGTAGGCGACCTGGCGCTCCTGATCGTTCAGATCGTGCTGGATGACCCCGACCGACATGCCGAGGAACCGGTAGAGGCGGCCCATCCATTCGGAGTCGCGGCGCGCCAGATAGTCGTTGACCGTGACGACGTGGACGCCTTTGCCGTCGAGCGCATTGAGATAGGCGGGCAGCGTGGCGACGAGCGTCTTGCCTTCGCCGGTCTTCATCTCGGCGATCTTCCCGCGGTGCAGCACGATGCCGCCGATGAGCTGCACGTCGAAGTGGCGCATTTTCAGCACGCGGCGGCCCGCCTCGCGGACGACCGCGAACGCTTCCGGGAGCACTTCGTCGAGCGCTTCGCCGTTGCCAAGCCGCTGGCGGAACTCCGCCGTCTTTCCACGGAGCCGCTCGTCGGAGAGCGCCTCGATCTCAGGTTCTTTCGCGCTGATTTCGGCGACCATCGGACGCAGGCGCTTCAGGTCACGCTCGTTCTGCGTGCCGATGACCTTCGCGAGGAGAGTGTCAACAATCATCAGGGGCGAATCGGATCAGGGTATCAACTGATTGTACAAGGCAGTGGAGAGAAAGGCAAAAGGCCGGCTCGCTGCGCTCGCCGGTAGGGGCCGCACTCGCTCCGCTCGTGCGGGGATCTTTTCGAGCTAGCGGCCCGTGAGCAGCTTGAGGGGATTGGTGAGCTGGCCGTTCATCAGGATTTCATAGTGGAGGTGCGCGCTCGTCGACCGGCCGGTCGACCCGACATACCCCACGATGTCCCCGCGGCGGACCTGCTGGCCGCTGACCGCGGCGAAACGCGAGAGGTGTCCGTAGCGGGTCGTAATCCCGTAGCCGTGCTCGACGACCACGAGGTTGCCGTAATTCCCGTTGGCGCCGGCCGTCGTGACGATGCCGTCGGCCGTCGCGTGGACCGGTTCGCCGTAGTCGGCGGAGATGTCGAGCCCGGGATGGAAATCCGCGCTCCCGTTGAACGGGTCGCGGCGGACGCCGTACGACGACGACAGCCAGCCCGTGACGGGCCAGATGGACGGCGTCGCCGCGGCGAGCGCATGCCGGCGCTCGACGCCGTTCCGGACGATATCGAGGCTGCTCTCGAGCGAGCCGAGGAGGTCGCGCAGCACGCTGAACGTGTCGTCGGGGGCGCCGAACGCCCCGCCGAGCAGCGGGCCGGCCAGGCTCGCGGCATAGTTCCCTCCCATCGCGCGCGATTTCACGATCGCGGGGAGCTTGTCCATGGCGCGGCGCGCCTCGGGATCGACCGCCGCCTGCACGCCGAGCGTATCCACGGCCGACTGCAGCGACGAGATTTGCGACGCGAGCGCGCCCGTGGCTTCGCGGTAACTGGCGTTCTCCATCCGAAGCACGACGTTCGACTGCTCGAGCTCGCTAATCGCGGCACGGGCGCTCCACCGCGCCCCGAGCCCGATCAGGACGGGGATTGCGAACACACACACAATCGCCGCCGCGGTCGGCCGCAGGGAAATCGTGACGCGGCGGACCACGCCCGTCGTCCGGTCGGCGATGACGATGGAGTAACGCTTCGGAGCCAATAGCCTCCCGTTCCCAGCCTCGTGGGATCTGCGATCCGCAGTTTCGGCGAAGTCAGGACTCTACCATATGGGCCGACGCGATGGAAGCGGCGTAAGTCCTTATGGCTGTGCTGGATGTGGCACTAGCCCGTGCGGGGACCGGCTCAGTCGGGGGTCCGATGGGCCCGCCGCAGGTCTTGAAACGGGGTCAGCGAAAGAGTACTTTCGGGCCGGCGTACCGAGCCGCTTCCCGCTTCCAGCTTCCCGCCCCCCTACTCCCCCCTGAAGTGCAACGCCTCCCCCAGGTGTTCGGCTCCGATCGCGTCCGATCGATCGAGATCGGCAATCGTGCGCGCGACGCGCAGGACGCGGTCGTGCCCGCGTGCCGTGAGGGCCAGGCGCGTCAAGGCGGCGTCGAACATCCGGCGCGCGTCCGTGTCGAGCGCCGTGCGGGCGCGCAGCTCCCGGCCCTGGAGACGCGCGTTGAGGACTCCGTCCCGGCCCATCTGTCGATCGCGCGCCGCGATCACGCGCTCCCTCAGGATGACCGACGCCTCGCCGCCCGGAGAGGCGCTGAGCTCGCGCGCCCGCAGCGCGCTGACCGACACCGTCAGGTCCATCCGGTCGCGCAGGGGCCCCGACAGCCGCGATCCGTACCGCGCGATCTGCACCGGCGAGCACCGGCAGGGCCGCGAGTCGTCGCCGTAGTAGCCGCACGGGCACGGGTTCATCGCGCCAATCAGCATGAACCTCGCCGGGAACGACACGGTCCGGGCGGCGCGCGCGATGCGCACCGATCCCTCTTCGAGCGGCTGCCGGAGCACCTCGAGCACGTGGCGGCTGAACTCCGCCATCTCGTCGAGAAAGAGCACGCCGTGGTGTGCCAGGCTGATCTCGCCGGGCCGCGGGTGCTGCCCGCCCCCGACGAGCGCGACGTCCGAAATGGTGTGGTGGGGCGCGCGGAACGGCCGCCGCCCGATCAGCCCGTGACCGGCCGCCAGCAGGCCGGCGACCGAGTGAATCGACGTGACCTCGAGCGCCTCGTCGAAAACGAGCGGCGGCAGGATTCCCCCGACCCGTCTCGCCATCATCGTCTTTCCCGACCCGGGCGGCCCGACCATCAGCGTGTTGTGCCCGCCGGCAGCCGCGATTTCGAGCGCGCGGCGGCCGAGCGCCTGCCCGTGGACGTCCGCGAAATCGGCATCCCCAGGGCCCGCTTGTACGCGCAGCCGCGGGCGCCGCGGCCTCCGCTCCGGAGGACTCGCGGAACCCGGCCGGATCGTTGAGCGCGGCGACCGCTTCAGCGAGCGAGCGGACCGGGTAGAGATGGAGCCCCTCGACCACGGAGGCTTCCGCGCGATTGGGACGCGGCAGCAGCAGGGCGGTGAACCGCTCGCGCCGCGCCGCCGCGGCAATCGGGAGCACGCCGCGCGTCGGATGGATCCCGCCATCGAGCGACAGCTCGCCCGAGCAGCAGCACGTCGTCGACGTCACGCCGCGTGACGCAGCCGGTGGCGGCGAGGACGCCGAGCGCAATCGGGAGATCGAACGACGCGCCGGCCTTTCGAATGTCGGCCGGCGCGAGATTGACGGTGACGCGGTTGTGCGGAAAGTCGAAGCCGGAGTTCCGAATCGCACTCCTCACACGGTCCCGGCTCTCGCGGACCGACGCGTCGGGCAGGCCCACCATCGTGAAGCCCGGCAGGCCAAACGACACGTCGACCTCGACGTTGACGGTACAGGCGTCGATCCCGTAGACCGCCGCGGTGCGCATGCAGGCGAGCATATGGGCCCGCCTGCAAAGAAGGAGACCGATGAAAAAGTCCGGAAAACCTTCGACTGGCTGTCGAAGTGATGAGATTTCCGCAACCCCGGCGCGCGGCGGGGTACGCAGAAAACGCCGCGGCTAGCGATCGATCTTCAGCCGGGCGCCGACCGCGAGGGCGTTGCCGCGCAGCTTGTTCAGGGCCTTGATCCGCGTGACCGTCGTGTCGAAGAGCCGCGCGATGGACGAGAGCGTGTCCCCGCGCTTGACCGGTAGACGATCGCGCTCTGCGTCCGGGTCGACGGGGCCGACATGGTGGCCGATCCGCTGAGCGCGCGCGAGGCGACTTCGGCCGGCGCGGCCCGTTCGGTGCGAGCGGCGAGCAGTGTCGCCGGAGCGCGCGGAATGATCAGCTCCTGGCCGCCGCGGACGCGCGACTTGACCGACAGGCTGTTCGCCTCCGCCAGGTCGACGCGGCTGACCCGGAGCTTGCGCGCGATCGTCGCCAGCGACTCGCCGCCGCGGACCGTGTACCACTTCAACGCGCTCAAATCGGCTGGTGAGGCGCCGGCGATGCTCGCCTGAAGCCTGTCGCCCGTCCCGACCGGCACCTTGAGCTCGAACTCCTTGTACCTGACGGGCGTCGTCCACCGCCGGAGCTCCGGGTTCAGCGCCTGAATCTCGGCGATCGACGCGCCGGTCCACTCCGCGACCCGGCGCAGGTCGATGGCGCGCGGGCAGCGTGACTTTGTCGTACGCGATCGGATCGTGCGCCACGATGTCGAAGCCGTATTGCGCGGGGTTCTTCGCCACGATGATGGCGGCGAGAATCAGCGGCACGTACTCGCGCGTTTCCTTCGGCAGGAACCTGGAGGATTCAGAGAGCTCCCAGAAATCGTCGTGGCCGGACTTCTTCATCGCCCGCTGCACGCGTCCGAGTCCGCCGTTGTACGCGGCCAGCACCAGGTTCCAGTCGCCCTTGAACAGCTTGTGCAGCGTCTTCAGGTACTTTGCCGCCGCGATGGTCGACTTTTCCGGATCGGACCGCTCGTCCACGTACCAGTCGTGGCGCAGCCCGTTCTCCTTGCCCGTGGGCTTCATGAACTGCCACGGACCCTTGGCGCTGGCCTTCGACACGCGCGTTGGTCTTGAACCCGCTCTCGATGATCGGGATGTAGGCCAGATCCAGCGGCAGACCCTTCCGCGCGGAAGACGCTCTGGATCATCGGCAGGTACTTCTGGCCGCGGGTCAGGCCGTCCTGAACGAACTCCCGGAGGCGCCCCTGGTACATCGAGCTCGACGTAGGAGAGGACGCGGGAATTCTGCGGAATCGGAATGTCGTGCGCGGTCGCGGCGAGGTCCTGCTTGACGGCTTCGGTCGTCTGCGGCGCCGCTTCCGGCCTCGGGAACGTCGCGATCTTCAGCACCTCGTCGATCGATGCCGGCTCGTACTTCGTTTCCGCGAAGCCGTCTCCCTGCGCCAGGGCCGTCACCTCGTACGCGTTGATGCGATCGATCAGGCGATCGAAGTGCTCGCGCGTGCGCGCGTCGGTCCGCGCGCCGTACGGAGACTCCAGCATGACGTCGACGGCGCGATCGAACTCAATCCGGGCGCGGTCGAGGTGGCCGAGGGTCAACTCGCGCTCGCCGGCCTCGAAATGCTCGCGCGACGACTGCGATGAGCGTGGCGATGGGGTCCGGCGGCGGGGGCACGTATGGCCGGCGCGGGCGCCTGGGGCGCCGCCACGGCAACAGACACCACCTGCGGCTTCGGATTCGAGCCGCACGCAGCCGTTATGAGGAGGAGTCCGGCTGCCGCCAAAGCCGGGAAATATGCACGAGTCGTCATTCCTGGGCGCTCCCGCGAGGACAACGCGCACCCACGCCACGGGTAGCCGTGATGTGACCGGGTATCCTGTTGAGGTCGCCCCCCGGCGGGGGGCTCCCGTTTCCGTCCGGCCGGTCCGCCGTGCTGCGGATCGGCCGGCCTTCCCAAAACCACCGCGGCGTCCTCCTTATCGGCTCGGACGGTCGCGGCGTGGCCCCCCAAGGGCGTCGCAGGAACCCGGGGGCGGAAAGCCGTTCGAATTGCTGGGGCAGCAAGCTTACCACTGTCGGGATAGCCAGGTCAACCTAACCCCAACATACTCAACAATAAGCGGCTTATCGCTAGGGCCGTTACCCCACTGTGGTGCGGCACGTCATCACTAAAGCGGTTGAGCGTCAGGCTGAAATGCCCTCACTCGCTGGAGCCGGGCGTTCTACCGCGGCCAGCCCGCCTGCACGAAGACCCGATGCTCCTCAGCCGAGGTCCCGCGCGGCAGGAGTCACGATGGTTCGCTCTCCGACGATGATCTTCCGGCCCTGGCGGACCGCCTGACGGACGTCATCCTCACACACGAACTCAGCGGGCTTCTCGATTGATGGCGGCGCGTCGGTCCTTAGACTCACGGCGTCCGGCTTCGGCCGGGCTTGAGGTGCAGGCTGGATTTGGTCCTTCGCCCCAGATCGCATCGCCGGGAGCAGCGGCGTCCCGGGCAGGCGAGGCCGGCGGTGGACTGTATCCGCGGGACGCGAGGAACTGGTCGATTCTCCGCGCCAGCGGCTCGGCGGCAATCCCTCCCGGCACACGAGGCGGGGCGGGAGCCTTCGGCAGCGACGACCCGGCCGCCGGTTCCACGGCGCGCCGGGGTGGGGCGGGCTCGTCTCGTACGCGAGCCGTTTGATGTTCAACAGGTGTCTCGGGGAGATGTTGTCGGACGTGATGTTCCCGCCGTAGCCGCCGCACCCGAGCGTCATCGAGGGGTCGAGTCCCGTGGTCAGCCCAATCGATCCGAGCGTGGTCGGCGTGTTGACGACGATTCGGAACGCCGGTTTTTTCAAGCCGAACTGCAGGATCACGTCGTCGTTGCGGGAGTGGATGGACATCGTGTGGCCCATGCCCCCGTAGCGCAGGATCTGTTTGCACCGCTCGCAGCCGTCGCGCCAGTCCTTGACAATATAAAAGGAGAGCACGGGGCACAGCTTTTCGATCGACAGCGGGTAGTCCCGGCCGACCCCGGCAAGCTCCGCGATCAGTACGCGGGTGCCCGGCGGGACGGAGATCCCGGCCTGTTCCGCGATGTAGGTCGCCGGCCGTCCGACCAGCTTCGGATTCGGCAGGCGCTGAGGCGTCACGAGCAGGCGCCCGACGGCGTCGATTTCGGCCGCCGACATGAAGTGGCCGCCGTTGGCGGCGAACTGCCGCTTCACCTCCTCGACGAGCGCCGCGTCGCACACCACCGAGTTCTCGGAAGAGCAGAGGAGCCCGTTGTCGAAGGTCTTGCCGGTGACGATGTCCCGCACGGCTTTGACCACGTCGGCAGTGGATTCGATGTACGCCGGGGCGTTGCCCGGCCCGACGCCGTAGGCGGGCTTGCCTGCGCTGTAGGCCGCCCGGACGAGTCCCATGCCCCCGGTCGCCAGGATGACGGCCGTTTCGCGGGCCTTCATCAGTTCCTGGGTGCCTTCGAGCGTCACGGTCGTCATCCAGTTGATCGAGCCGTCCGGCGCGCCGGCCCGGCGCGCGGCCTCGTGCATCACCTCCGCGACCCTCGTGATGCAGCGCGCGGCGGACGGGTGCGGGCTGATGACGATCGGGCACCGCGCCTTCATCGCGATCAGGATCTTGTAGATGGCGGTGGAGGTGGGATTGGTCGACGGCACGATCGCCGCCACGACGCCGAACGGCTCGGCGATCTCGATGACCTTGCGATCCTCGAGGCGGGCGACCACGCCGACCGTTTTCATCGGCCGGATGAAGTTGTAGATCTTCTGGGAGGCGAAGAGGTTCTTCTCGATCTTGTCGGCGACGACCCCGTAGCCCGTCTCCTCGTGCGCCAGCCGCGCGAGCGACTCGGCCTGCGGCGTGACGGCGGCCGCCATGGCGTCCACGATCGCGTCGATCTGGGATCTGGGACAATTCCGCCAGCGCCGGCGCGGCCTCCTTCGCGCGGCGCGCGAGCGTGCGGGCTTCGCTGATCGAGGTGAGGTCGCGATCGGTCGGGGCCGTGGGCTGAGTGGCCATGCGTGACCGACGGAGGGGTTACGACGCCTTCGCGTCCTTGGACTTCGGCAGGATCTTTTCGACTTCGGCGTGCGGGCGCGGGATCACGTGCACCGACACCAGTTCGCCGACCCGGCGCGCGGCGGCGGCGCCGGCGTCGGTGGCGGCCTTCACCGCTCCGACGTCACCGCGCACCATCACCGTGACGTACCCCGCGCCGATGTATTCTTTGCCGACCAGGACGACGTTTGCGGCCTTGACCATGGCGTCAGCCGCCTCGATCGCGCCGATGAGCCCCTTGGTTTCGACCATTCCGAGCGCTTCGAGCATCTAGTACCCTCGTTGAACGACTGCACGCTAGCATATTGCAGTATCTCGGACAACTGCGGTACCATTCGCGCGCTCAGGACACGTGACTCCGTAGCGGACAATCCTCCACATGTCGCAGAACGTCCAGACGTGTTTGTGTTCCGGTGTACGCCGCGGCGGCTGTCGCGGCGCTGGCCATCTCGATCTCGTGCAACCGCGAAGCGGCCAACGAACCCGCCGTCGCGACCCCGTCGCTGACCTTCAACCGTGAGAAGGTGCCGATTGGCAGCCCCGTGAAGCTGACGTACAAGTTCACGGTGCTCCCGAACGCGGCCTTCGACGCCGACTATTGGGTGTTCGTGCACGTGCTCGATCCGAGCGGCGAGCGGCTGTGGACCGAGGACCACCTGCCGACCCCGCTCACCTCGACGTGGAAGCCGGGTCAGACCATCGAGTACACGCGGACCGTGTTCGTGCCGAACTATCCCTACATCGGCGAGGCGTCCGTCCGGCTGGGGCTCTACAACCCGGCAACGAACAAGCGCCTGACGCTGAATGCGCAGGAGGTGTCCCGCAAGGAATACCTCGTCGCGAAATTCCAGCTGCTGCCGCAGTCGGAGAACATCTTCCTCATCTACAAGGACGGCTGGCATCCGGCGGAAGTGGCGTCGGACAACGCGACGTCCGAGTGGCAGTGGACGAAGAAGACCGCCAGCCTCTCGTTCAAGAACCCCAAGAAGGACGCGACCTTCTACCTGGAGTACGACGCCAGGACCGACCTGTTCACCCCGCCCCAGCAGGTCAGCGTCCGCCTGGGCGATCAGCCGTTGACGGCCTTCGCGGCCGACAGCCGGGACAAGAAGCTCCTGACGTTCCCCATCACGGCCGCGCAGTTCGGCGCGGGTGAGATGGTGGATCTCGTCCTCGACGTGGATAAGACGTTCAACCCCGGCGGCGGTGATCCGCGCGACCTCGGCATCCGGGTATTCCACACGTTCATCGAGCCGAAATAAAGAAGGACGAAGTCGAAACTGAGTCGCCTGCCGAGTCCGGAGACACTACACCTGAAGGGGGCGTTAGCCGACCTCAAAAAGAAGCTCGACTGTAGTGTTTCTGGACAGACTCCTCAGGAGATGGTAGGATCGCTGCCTCACATGAATTTCAAGGTCCCGGGTTTCTTGTCTGCGGCGGCGCTTGCCTTGCTCGTCACAGCTGGGCCGGCGTCCGCGGAGATTGTGTTCCTGACCTCAGGGCGGACCCTGTCGGTCAAGAGCCACAAGTTCGACGGCGAGTCGATCGTGTTGACGCTCCGCAGCGGCGGGCAGGTCACCTGCGACAAGACCCTGGTCTCGAAGATCGAGCCGGACGAAGTGCCCTATCCGGAGCCGCCGGTCGCCGGCCGCCGAGCCGGTTGTTGCCGCTAGCGACCAGGAACAGGAAGAGCAGGACCGGTCGCTTCTGGCCGGCACCCCTTACGGGGAGATCATCGCGTCGGTTTCAGAGGCCCACGGCGTGGATCCGATGCTCGTCCGGGCCCTCATCCAGGTCGAATCCGGGTACCGTCCCAGGGCGCGCTCCCGCAAGGGGGCGATGGGGCTGATGCAGCTGATGCCGTCGACCGCGAGGGAATACAAAGTCCGGAACCCGTTCGAGCCCAAAGCCAACATCGAGGCGGGAATCAAGCACCTGAAGTCCCTGATCGACAAGTTCGAGAGGCTGGACCTGAGCCTGGCGGCGTACAACGCCGGCCCGGGAGCGGTGAAGAAGTTCAACGGCGTTCCTCCGTATCGCGAGACCCGCAACTACGTCACCCGCATCCTGTCGATCGCCGGCATCAAGTAAGCCCGGGCTTTTTTCCCCTTCGAAATTCTCCAGCCGGCCGCTCTCTTTTCCTGTCTAAGTTCAGGGACCCTCCCGTCAGGACCCGTCTGGGTCCGGTGGGGCTGTTATATAATTTCCTGATGCACCGGCCGATAATGTCCATACAGACAAGACCTTGCGCCGAAACAGACGCTCGGCCGGCGATAACGGCATGGAGTTCCGCTGCAGGCTCGGCACCCCGGGTGGCGACATCGTCGAAGGGGTCTACGCCGCGGAGAGCGAAGCGCGGCTGAGGCACGAGCTCGAGGAAAAGGGGCTGTACGTGCTGGCCATCCAGCGCGCCGGCCACGTGGCCTTCGGCTCCCTGAAGATGCCGAGGCGCGCCCGCATTTCGACGCGGGAGTTCCTGGTCTTCAACCAGGAGCTGGCGACGCTGCTCAAGGCCGGCATGCCGCTGGTGCAGTCCCTGGAGATCCTCCGGCAGCGGGTCGCGAACCCGCTGCTCAAGGCTGTCCTGGACGACGTGCACGAGCGGGTACGGGGGGGCAGCTCCCTCTCCGAGGCGTTCGAAGCGCACGGGACGCTGTTTCCCGGGGTTTACACGGCGTCGCTACTGGCCGGCGAAAAGAGCGGAAGCCTCGAGCAGGTCATCCGCCGGTACGTCGCCTACGTCAAAGTGGTGTCGGGGGTGAAGCGGAAGACGATTTCGGCCCTGGTTTACCCGCTGATCCTGCTCGTGCTGTCGTGCATCGTGGTCGGCATCATCGTGCTGCGGGTGGTCCCGGAGTTTGCCGCCTTCTACAACCAGTTCGGGGAAGAGCTGCCGCTGTCGACCCGGATAATCGTGGCGTTTTCGACGTTTGCCGGGACGTATTTTTTTCTCATGCTGTTCGGGGTCGTTGCGCTGGGGGCGGCCTTCTGGACCTGGCTGAAGCGCCCGGGCAACCAGCGCCGGTTCGATCGGTGGACGCTGCGGATTCCGCTCCTTGGGGGGATCGCCCAGAAGTTCGCGACGTCGCAGGCGGCGCGGACGCTGGCGACGCTGCTCGGCGGGGGCATCCCGCTCGTGAACGCCATCGACGTGTCGGCGCGGTCGATCGCCAATCAGCACATGGCGCACGAACTGCAGATGGCGGCGCAGCAGGTACGGGAAGGGCGCGCGCTGGCGACCGCGTTGAACGCGAGCGGCGCCTTTCCGGACGTCGCCATCAAGATGGTCGAGGTGGGCGAGTCCACCGGCGCGCTGCAGGAAATGCTCAACAGCCTGTCGGATTTCTACGACGAGGAGATCGAGACGAGCCTCGGCCGGTTCGTCACGATGGTCGAGCCGGCGCTGCTCGTGGTCATGGGCCTCGTAATTGCCGGGCTCCTGCTCGCGCTCTACATGCCGTTGTTCAACCTGTCGTCGGCGCTGTCGTAGCGCGACTCGGGACTCGGGACTCGGGAAGCGCGTAGCGGGAAGCGGCGAAGCGGGACGCGGGTAGCGGGTAGCTGAGAGCGGGTAGCCGGGAAGCGCACAATGAACGGGAAATCATCGACACCGACGCCGCCGCTGCCGGCCGACCCGGCCACCGAAGCGGAGCTCTACGCGGGCGGACTCGAACCGAACGCCGCCGAGCAGGCCATCGAGCTCGCGCACGCCAAGCACCTGGCCGACCGCTACCGGCTGGAATTCGTCGATCTCTCGCGCTTCAGCATCGACCACGAGCTGTTCCGCGCGATTCCCGCCGACCTGATGCTGCGCTACACCTTCGTGCCGTACCACCGCGAAGGCAACACGCTCGTGATCGTCGTCTCGGACCCGACCGATCTGCCGATGATCGACGAGCTCGGGATGCTGCTGGCGACGCACATCAAGGTCACCGTCGGGACGCCCTCGGCCATCCAGGCCATCCTCAAGAAGAGCGAAAGCTCGACGCGCGTCCTCGAAGAGGCCACGGAAAGCTTCCAGCTGCAGATCCTGCGGGACGACGACAACGGCGACGAAGCGCTGACCGTCGACAAGCTGACGGCGGACTCGAGCCCGGTCATCCGGCTCGTGGACACGACGCTGTACAGCGCCATCCAGCGCCGCGCGAGCGACATCCACATCGAGACGCAGGACGACGCCGTGCACGTGAAGTACCGGATCGACGGCGTGCTGCAGCCCGCGATGCGGCCGATCGACAAGCGGTTCCACAGCACGATCATCTCGCGCGTCAAGGTCATGGCCGAGCTCGACATCGCGGAAAAGCGCGTGCCGCAGGACGGCCGCTTCAAGCTGCGGATGCCCGGGAAGACGATCGACTTCCGCGTGTCGATCATGCCGAGCGTCCACGGCGAGGACGCCGTCATCCGTATCCTGGACAAGGAATCGATCAGCGAGCAGTTCCACGAGCTCCGCCTCGACATCCTCGGGTTCCCCGAGGACGAGCTGCGCCGCTTCCGCAAGTACATCGCGGAGCCGTACGGGATGGTGCTCGTGACCGGGCCGACCGGCAGCGGCAAGACGACGACGCTGTACGCCGCGCTCTCGGAGATCAAGTCGATCGAAGACAAGATCATCACGATCGAGGATCCGGTCGAGTACCAGCTCCGCGGCATCACGCAGATCCCCATCAACGAGAAGAAGGGGCTCACCTTCGCCCGCGGGCTGCGATCGATCCTGCGGCACGATCCCGACAAGATCATGGTCGGCGAGATCCGTGACGCGGAGACGGCGCAGATCGCGATCAACTCGGCGCTGACGGGACATCTCGTGTTCACGACCGTCCACGCCAACAACGTGCTCGACGTGCTCGGGCGCTTCCTGAACATGGGCGTCGAGGCGTACCAGTTCGTGTCGGCGCTCAACTGCGTGCTGGCGCAGCGCCTGGTGCGCAACATCTGCGTCCACTGCAAGCGCCGCGCGACGGTGACCCGCGTGCAGCTCGAGGAGTCGGCGCTCGATCCGGCGCTCGAGCACTCCGGCCTGTTCTTCGAAGGCGCCGGGTGCATGGAGTGCGGCGGCACGGGCTATCGCGGCCGGACCGCCATCTGCGAGCTGCTCGACCTCTCCGACAGCATCCGCGAGATGATTCTCGCCAAGCGCCCGTCGTCGGAGATCAAGAAGCAGGCGCGGGACGAGGGCATGCGCTTCCTGCGCGAGTCGGCGGTCGAGCAGGTGCTCAAAGGGATCACGACGCTGCGTGAAATCAACAAGGTGACGTTCGTCGAATGAGCGCTTCATTTCCACGCTGGCTCTCGAGCCGGCCCCCATCGGCTGCCGTCGAGATCACCGCGCGCCGGGTCACCGTGGCGGTCGTGGCGGAGCAGGGGGGCACGCGTGTCGTGTCGTCGTACGCGAGCGAGCCGCTGCCGGCGGGGGCGGTCGAGCCGGCGCTGAACGCGACGAACGTCCACGATCCGGCCGCGCTCACGACGGCCATCAAGGCCGCGCTCGAGAAGGTCGCCCCGCGTCCGCGGCGGGTGGCGCTCGTGCTGCCGGATTCGGTCGCGAAGCTGTCGCTGGTGCGGTTCGAGAAGATTCCCGCCAAGGCCCAGGACCTCGAGCAGCTGATTCGCTGGCAGATCCGGAAGGCGGCGCCGTTCAAGATCGAGGACGCGCAGGTTTCCTGGGTCCCGGGCAGCGCCATTGCGGGCGGCGGCCGCGAGTACGTCGTCACGGTCGCGCGCCGCGACATCGTCGAGGGCTACGAGCGCGCGTGCGAGCGGGCCGGCGCGTACGCGGGCATCGTCGACCTGGCCAGCGTGAACCTGATCAACGCGGTCCTGGCCGGCCAGCCGGGCGGCGCGGGCGCGGCCGACTGGCTGCTGGTCCACGTCGCCCTGGACTACAGCACGCTCGCCGTCGTGCGCGGCGGCGATGTGATCTTCTTCCGCTCCCGCGCCGCCGAGCGCGACGACGACCTGAGCGACCTCGTGCACCAGACGGCGATGTATCACGAGGATCGCCTGGGCGGCGGCGGGTTTTCGCGGGTCGTGCTGGCCGGCGCCTCGTCGCGGGGTCTCGAGGAGGGCGAGCGCCTGCGCCGCGACCTCGAAGGGCGCGTCGGGACGCGAATCGAGCCGCTCGATTTCCGCGGCGCCGTCACGCTGCGCGATCGCATTGTGGCGGGCCCGGAGCTGCTCGACGCGCTGGCCCCGTCGGTCGGCGTGATCCTGCGGGAGCAGGTGGCGTGATGCTGCGGACCAACCTCGCGACCCGTCCCTTCTACAACGAGCGCGCGGCGCACGTGCTCATCGGGCTCGCGGCGTTCGTCGTGCTCGCGATCACGGTCCTCAACGGCATCCGCATTGTCTCGCTGTCGCGGCACAACACCGAGCTGTCGTCCCGCATCGGCGCGGAGCAGGCGGAAGCCGAGCGGCTGACGGCGGAGGCCGGGAGGATCAGGAGAACGATCGACAAGGAAGACCTCGAAGTCGTCGTCTTCGCCGCCGAGGAAGCCAACGCGCTGATCGATCAGCGCACGTTTTCCTGGACCCAGTTCTTCAACCTGATCGAGTCGACGCTGCCCCCCGACGTGATGCTGTCGGCGGTGCGGCCGACCGTGAAGCAGGGTGTGACCCTCGTGACCATGGGCGTCCTCGGGGAAGCGCGCCGAGGACGTCGACGAGTTCATGGACAGGCTGGAGGCGACGGGGGCGTTCGACGACATCATCCCGGCCTCGAAGGATCGCACCGAAGCCGGGCTGCACCGCGTCACGCTCGAGAGCACCTACACCGGGGTGATCGACGAAACCCCGGCCGAGGCGGCGCCGGATCGGGCGCCGGGCCCGAAGCCGCAGGCTTCGCGGGGGCGCCAGTGACTCCCGCACGCCGCGTGCTCCGCGAGAAGCGGAAGCTGATCTGGCCGATTGCGATCGCGCTGATTCTGAATGCGGCGTTGTACGCCATCGTCGTGTATCCGCTTTCGAAGAAAGTGGCCGGAGGGGAGCAGGCGGCCGAGGCGTCTGCCCTGGCGCTCCAGGCCGCCCGGCGCGACTACGACGCGGCGAAGGCCACCATTGCCGGCAAGGCCCAGGCGGACGCCGAGCTGCAGAAGTTCTACGGCGAGGTCCTGCCGCCCGACGTCAGCGGCGCGCGACGGATCACGTTCCTGCGGATCGAGCAGCTGGCCGCGCAGTGCGATCTGCGCCTGGAGCGCGAGACGTCGAATCCGGACGCGATGCGGCGACAGCCAGCTCGTCAAGTTCGTCTACAGGGCGGCGCTCTCGGGCGAGTACCGCAACATCCGGCGATTCATCCACTCGCTCGAAACCGCGCCGGAGTTTCTCGTGCTCGAGAACGTCCAGTTGTCGCAGGACGAGCAGGACAACAAAGCGCTGAACGTCAACGTGCAGATCGCCACGTATTACCGGGCGGGGGCCAATGGAGCGAATTGAAACGGCCGCCGGGCCGGTGGGCCGCCCGCGCCCGTGGCTGCTCATCGCTCTCGGAGTCGCCGTGGCCTTGTACGCCGTCACGTGGCTGATGCCAGGAAAGTCAGCCGCACCATCGGCGGCGCCGTCTAAACCGAGAATCGCCGCGAAGGCCGGAGCGCAGTCAGCGGGGGTTCCCGACGTCAGGATCGAGGCGTTGAAAGAGCCGCGGACGGCAACGGCGGGCAACCAGCGCAACCCGTTCCGGTTCTACGTCCCGCCGCCTCCGCCCCCTCCAGTGGCACCGGTGTCGAAGCCGGTGCCGGTGCCCATTCAGCCGGCTCAGCCGGAGTTGCCACCACCGCCGGCGGGGCCGCCGCCGCCGCCGAAGATCTCGCTGACGTTGAAGTACTTCGGCTTCTTCGACGTGCCGGTGGTGGGGAAGGTCGCGGCGTTCAGCGACTGCCGTTCGACGATGCGCGGGAAAGAGGGGGACATCATCGACGGCCGCTACCGCCTCGTCCGGATTGGCGTCGAGTCGGTAGTCATGGAATACCCTGACGGCCGCGGCCGCGAGACGATTCGCATGTCGGGACAGGATTGCGTCACGAAGTAAGCCCGATCGCGCCGGGGCGTTCAGTTCAGATGGAGTGCCGCTGTTGAAGCACAGGCTGATTGTCGGAATCGTTCTCGCGCTGCTGGTGTCCGGGTGCGCCGCCGGCCGCGCGTTCCGCAAGGGGCAGGAAGCGTCCAGGGCCGGTGACTGGGACACGGCGGTGAGCGAGTACACCAAAGCCGTCCAGGAGAACCCGGACAAGGCGGAGTACAAGATTACCCTCGAGCGCGCCATGCAGACCGCGTCGCGCGAACACATCACCCGCGCGCGCGACCTGGAGTCGAAAGATCAGCTCGACCTGGCGCTGCTCGAGTACAAGAAGGCGCTGGAGCTCGACGCGTCCAACCGCCTCGCCCATGCCCGCTCGGTGGAGCTCGAGAAGATCATCCGCGATCGGATCGAGGCGACGCGCCCCAAGCCGCCGATCGATGCGCTGCGCGATCAGGCGCGCCGTGCGGCCACGCCGCTGCTCAGCCCGACGGCGCCGCTGCCGGTCGTCAGCTTCGGACCGAACGCCAGCCTGCGCGACATCCTCAACTTCATCGGCACCGCGACCGGCATCAACGTCACCTACGACTCGCAGTACCAGGACAAGGCCTACACCGTCCGCCTCGAGGACGTCACGCTGGAGCAGGCGCTCCAGCAGATCATGCAGGCCAATCAGCTCTTCTACAAGGTCCTCAACCCGAAGACGATCATCGTCGTGCCGGACAACGCGCAGAAGCACGCGCAGTACGACGACCTGGTGGTCCGCGTGTTCTACATCTCGCACGCCGACGTGTCGGAGCTCGCGCAGGTGATCAACACGATCATGCGCATCCCGACGATGCCGGTGCAGCCGACGCTGCTGCCCAACAAGACCGCCAACACGATCACCGTGCGCGCGACGGCGCCGGTCGTCGAAGTCATCGAGCGGATCATCCGGGCCAACGACAAGCCGCGCGCCGAGATCATCATCGACGTGCAGATCCTCGAAGTGAACCGGAAACGGGCGAAGGAGCTCGGGCCTGAACCTGAGCGACTACTCGCTCGGCCTGACGTTCTCTCCCGAGGTCGCGCCGCCGAACACGGCGGGAACGATTCCGCCGGCCCCGCCCCCGCCGTTCAACCTGAACACGATCTCGCAGGGGGTCAGCACCTCCGATTTCTATCTCACCGTGCCGACGGCGGTCGTCAAGTTCCTCGAGCAGGACACCCGCACCAAGCTGATCGCGAAGCCGCAGCTGCGCGGGGCCGAGGGGACGAAGCTGACGATGAACCTCGGCGACCAGATCCCGGTCCTCTCCACCGTCTTCGGCGCCGCGGCGGCCGGCGGCTTCGCGAGCGTCCCCCAGTCGTCGTTCAACTACAAGGACGTCGGCGTCAACCTGGAGATGACGCCGCGCGTGACCTACGAAGGGGAGATCGTGCTCGACGGCTTCATCGTGGAGAGCAGCTCGCTCGGGCCCAGCATCAGCGTGGCGGGCCAGCTGGTGCCGTCGTTCAGCTCGCGGAAAGTGGGGACGAAGCTGCGGCTGCGCGAGGGCGAGTCGACGCTGCTCGCCGGCCTGCTGCGCGACGAGCAGCGGAAGATCCTCACCGGGTTTCCCGGCATCATCCGCCTGCCGATCCTGCGTTCGCTGTTCGGACAGACCAGCGACGAGATCACCCAGTCCGACATCGTGATGCTGCTGACGCCGCATGTCGTGCGCACGCACGAGCTCACGGTGGAGGACCTGTCGGCCATCTTCATCGGCACGCAGCAGAACGTGGGCCTGGGCGGGCCGCCGCCGCTCATCGCGCCGCAGCCGGTCGAAGCGCCGGCCCCGACGCCGGCGCCCGCGCCCGCGCCGGGGGCCGCGCTCACCCCGGCGGAGACCATTCCCGGCGTGCCGCGCACGCTGGCGAACCCGCCGGGAGGGGTGCCGCCGTTGAACCCGCCGAAGCCGGCGGGGACTTCACCCGTGCCGACGCTCACGCCGCCCGGGGCCGTGCCGCCCACGGGTGCGCCGACCGTTGGACCCGCGCCCGCCGCGCCGCCCACCGCGCCTCCGGGTGCCGAGCTTCCAGCGGCCCAGCCGACCGCGCCGCCGCGGGATCCGAATGCGCCGCCGGCTCCCGTTACACCGGCCCCCAGCGCGACCGCGGCGCAGATCATCATCACGCCGCCCGGTACGGAATTCCGGGTGGCGTCCGGGCCCTATACCGTGCCCGTGTCGATCAACAACGCATCGCGCGTCTCCACGCTCACGCTGACGGTCACGTTCAACCCGAACGTGCTCCGCGTCCGCACGGTGCAGGACGGGACGTTCATGCGGCAGGGAGGCGTGACGACCAGCTTCACGCCGCGCATCGACGCCCCGGCGGGCCGGGTGGACATCGCGATCACGCGCACCGCGGATCAGGCCGGCGCATCCGGTGCGGGGCTTCTCGCCGCGCTGCTGTTCGACGGCGTCGGTCCCGGCAACTCGACGATTCAGGTCAACGGCGTCGGGAATACGCCTGAAGGGGCGGCCGTGACGCTCCAGTTCAATCCCGTCACCGTGACGGTGCGGTAACAGGGGGCAGCGGAGAATGGCGCCATTCACACGGAGGCACGGCGGGACGGTGATCACGAACGTACGTGGTTGCTCCGTTTCGCCGTTCGCCCCCGTGAATGCCGCCCCGGCTTCGCCGGCTCGCAACGGCTTCACCTTCATCGAGCTCCTCGTCGTCACCACCATCCTGTTGATCCTGGCGTCGGCGGTGATGCCGCTCGCCAGGGTGACGGTGCAGCGGCAGCGTGAAGCGGAGCTGCGGCGCGCGCTGCGCGAGATGCGCACCGCCATCGACAAGTACAAGGACGCCGTCGACAACGGCCTGATCGGCTCGATCGACGTGAAGGCGGGCAGCGAGGGCTATCCGCCCGATCTCGAGACGCTCGTCGAAGGGGTCGGGGTCGCCAACGATGCAACGGGCCGGAAGCTGAAGTTTCTCCGGCGCGTCCCCATCGATCCCGTCAGCGGGGCGTCCGAGTGGGGGATGCGTGCGTACGCCGACAAGCCCGACGCGACATCGTGGGGCGGCTCGAACGTCTACGACGTCTACTCGAAGTCGGAGGGCAAGGCGCTCGACGGGACGAAGTACAAAGACTGGTGAGGTCGTCTCAGGTCTCGGGTCTTGGGTCTCAGGCGTCTCAGGTCTCAGGTTGCGAGTAAGACCAAAGACCAAAGACACCGAAGACCAGAGACCTGAGACCAGAGACCGACAGGAAGTAGGCTCTATGGTGACTATTCGAATGAGAGAAGATTGTTTCGAGCCGTCCGGACGCCCCGCTTCGCGGTTCGCCGGTCATTCACCATGGGCTCGGCGTGAGGTCGGAGTCCGGCTTCACCCTGATCGAGCTGCTGATCGTGATCGCGCTCATCACGATTCTCGCGTCCATGGGGATCGTGCAGTACCGGAACTCGATCCAGAGCGCCAAGGAAGCCATCCTCCATACGGATCTGTTCCGCATGCGCGACGCGATCGATCAGTACTACGCCGACAAGACGAAGTACCCCGCGTCGCTCGACGCGCTGGTGAGCGACGGGTACATGCGCAAGATTCCGGAAGACCCCATGACCAAGTCGGCCGACTCGTGGCAGACCGTGCCCGCCGAGCCCGACCCTGGCAATCCCTCGGCTGAACCCGGGATCTACGACGTCAAGAGCGGCGCGCCCGGCACGGGGCTCGACGGATCTCCGTACTCCGACTGGTAAAAGAGAATCCCTAATCCCTAATCCCCGAATCCCGGAATCTCCGAATCCCTGCCTTCGCGGGTCGAGGACACCGCGCGCTTCGGCGCGGCCGCGCCACAGCTTGTCGCTCCTTCAAATCGCGCGACCAGCGACGGCGGGCGAGGCCCGGGCCATTTCAGTTCAAGTTTCCCGTCCTCTGCGGTGCGGAGACCGTCTGAAACTGGCAGTGAGAGCACTATTGAGGTTGACGAAAACCGTGTCAACTCCCAACTGCCCAACTCCCAACTCCCAAACTGAGTCTCTTCGAAGAGATTTCCTTGGGAGTTGGAGCTTGGGGGTTGGAGGTTGGCGGATTTTTTCACACCGACTATTGCCCGCGCCCGCGCCCACCCGGACCCGGAAACCCGCCTCCCGGACCCATTCCGCGGGGCTGCCCTGCGCCTCCCGGGCCGCGGTTATCCCCGCCGAAGGGACCGGGGGGGCCGACTCCGGGACCACCTGGCCGTCCTGGACCACCGGGTCGTCCTGGACCGCCCGGCCGTCCCGCGCCACCGGGACCGCCCGGGCCACCCGGACGGTTGCTCACGTTCGCGAAGATGAAAGCCCACTCGTTGTAGTGGGTCCCCCCGCCTTTGTAAACGCGGATGGCGGTTTCCTTGCTCTTGCTGCGGACGCCCATGATGCCGGCGGCGTTCTGACCGGCGCTGAACGGGCTGCCGACCCCCCCGGGGGACTGACCTCTCTGCGGCTGGGGTGGCGTCAATCCTGGAGGCCCGGACCGGCCTGGACCGGACCGGCCGGGTTGAGATGGAAGCTGAGGGTTCATGCCGGGCTGGGTTGCGCCACCGACGGGGATGATGTCGAACTCGCCGTCCTCCGTCATCGGGTCCTTGTATTTCTTCCGGAGGAATCGCTGCTGCACCAGGACGTCGATGCTCGGCGGGAAGTTACCGGGGCCCATCTTGCGCTGGTAGTGGTTGACCGCCCGCGCGTACTGCTCGCCCCGGAAAATGAGCTCGGCCTCTTTCTCGCGCTGCGCCTGGTGGCGCCAGACAGGCATCGCCACGGACATCAGCAGCATCATCACGCCGATGCTGACCAGCAACGCCGCCATCGCATATCCGCGCTGGTTGCCTTGACCCCGTAAACACATGAGAGTATTATCCTTAGCTCCACTTATGGTAGCACAAACACGGCACATTCGGACGTTCCTTGGGGCCCTGGTAGCCATCGCAATCCTTTCGTTCGCCGCGGCGTGCGACAAGGTCCCGCTCCTGGCGCCGACCGGCACGATCATCACGATGTTTCCCGCGGCGCCCAGCGTGCCGCTCAACGGCGAGATCGAGATCGTCGTGACCGTCATCGAGAACGGCGTGGCGGCGGCGCCCCCGACAACCCCTGGCACCGGAACACCGGGCACGCCCACGACACCGACGACGCCTACTTCTACGACGAGCGCCGGGGCCGGAACGCCGGTACAAAACGGCACACTGATCTCTTTTACGACCACGATCGGACGGATCGAGCCGAGCGAGGCGAGAACCAACAACGGTCAGGTGCGGGTCCGGTTCATCTCCTCGGGGCAGAGCGGGACCGCGACAATCACCGCGTTCTCCGGAGGGGCATCCGGGAAGCTGGAGAACCTGAAGGTCGGCAGCGCGGCCGCCGAGCGCGTCATCATCAGCGCGTCGCCGCAGACGCTTCCCCCGAACGGCGGCATCACGACGATCTCGGCGCGGGTCGAGGATGTGTCGGGGTCCGGCGTTCCGGGCGTCTCGGTCCAGTTCCTTTCTGACACCGCGTCGCTTTCGAGCTCCACCGCGACGACCGATGAAAGCGGAACCGCCAGGATTACGGCGTTGATCACGCGCACCGCGAAGGTGACGGCCAACGTGGCCGGGAAAACCGTCGAGATCACGCTCAACCTCAACCCGCGGACCGGCCTCACCCTTGCGGGTCCGACGACGCCGGTGTCGGCCGGGGTGCCGGCGACATTCACCGTGGGAGTTGCCGCCACGTCGAACATCCGGGACGTGACGATCGACTTCGGCGACGGCGAGTCGCGATCGCTCGGCGCCATCAGCGCGGCGACGACGATTCAACATACATACACGACGGAGGGCACGTACACGGTGAGAGCCACGGCCATCGAAGCCAGCGGCTTCACCGAAACGGTCGCGACGTCGATCACGATTCTGCCCGGTCAGCCGCCGGCTGTCATTATCACGGCATCGAACAACAGTCCTGGTGTCGGCGAAACCGTCATCTTCACGGCCACGGTATCGGGTGCGACCTCGACGATCCTGCGCTACGAGTGGAACTTCGGCGGGCCCGGCGCCGTGCCCCCGGATGCACAGACCACCGGCAATCGCGCGACTGCCAGCTACCTCGTGCCCGGCACGAAGATCATCACCGTTCGTGTAATCCAGGCGACCGGTCCGAGCGGTGATGGTCAGACGGCGATCACCGTGAGAAGCGGCGCGTTGAGGTAAACGGCAGGCTCGAGACACGAACGAAAAGGGGTCGCTCGATATCGAGCGGCCCCTTCTCTGTACAGGAAGTCAATCCCTAATCACTAATCCTTGAATCCTTGAATCCTGGATTCGCGATTCAGGGATTAGTGATTAGGGATTCAAAGACTGCATCGTGAAACCTGGGCCTGATGGCCCTGAGGAGCTCGTTGTCCCGCGTGGGATGGACCCTGTTGGTCAGCAGGACGACGTAGAGATCGCGCTCCCAGTCGATCCACAAGGAGGTGCCGGTAAACCCGGTGTGGCCGATCGCGGCCGGTGAGAGGCGCGTCCCGCACGACGAGGTCGGGAGCATCGTGTCCCAGCCGAGCGCGCGCGAACTGCCGGGGATGGCCGTCCGGCGGATGAATTCGCGCATCGTCGCGGGCTGCGCGAGCACGGGTTCGCCGGCGATCGTCGTGAGGACGGCGCGCGCGAAGGTGCCGACGGCCGGCGCCGTGCCGAAGAGGCCGGCATGGGCCGCCACGCCGCCGAGCGCCCAGGTGTTTTCGTCGTGGACCTCGCCGGTGAGGAGCCGGCCGCGCCACGCGTCGATTTCGGTCGGCGCGGTCCGCGTCGCGCCAGGGACGCGGCGGGTTGAACGTCAGCGGCTCGGCAGTCATGTACGACGCGATCTTCCGGAACTGCGCGGCCAGCGTCGCCGTGGGATCCAGCATGCCGCTGGCCCTGGACCGGTTGCCGCGGGCGTCCTCGAGGATGAACCCCAGAAGGATGAAACCCAGGTCGCTGTAGGTGGCGAGCGATCGCGGCGGGTATTCGAGCGGCAGGCTGCAGATCGCCGCTTCGAACTCGGCGCGGCCGGTGTGATCGCGGAAGAACGGCAGGTACGCCGGCAGACCCGAGGTGTGGGCCAGCAGATCGCGAATCGTGACCATCTCGCGATCGGCCCCGCGCCACGCCGGCAGCCAGGCGCGGACGCTGTCGTCCAGGTTCAGCGCCCCGGCATCCACGGCGCGCATCGCGAGCGTCGTCGTGGCGATGACCTTCGTCAGCGACGCGAGATCGAAAACCGTCTCGTCCGTCGTCTCCGGCGCGTAGGGATCGTAGGTCAGCGTCCCGAATGCGCGGCGCCAGACCGGGCCCGCGACGCGTCCGACTTCGACGCTGGCCGCAGGAAAGGCGCGCTGCACCACACCTTCGAGGATGATCTCGGCCGCAGCGTCGAACGCCTCAGCCATCGGTGCGCCGTGGGATGACGACCGACAACGCGAGCGCGACCCCACCGGTGACCGTCGCGCCGAGCAGCGCGTACCACGTCCACGCGCACGCGTCGGTCCACCACGCCCACGACACGGCGCCGGTCCCCGCCAGCATGCCGATCAGCATCGCGGTGGACCCCACCCGTCTGCGTCAGGACCCCGGTGAGAAACGCGCCGAGGACCGGGCCGGCGGCAAACGAGAGCACGAGCAGCCCGGCATCCAGCACGGAGCGGTCGATCCACTGCGCGCCGAGGGCGACGGCAATCTGCGCGATGCCCCAGGCGATCGTCGCCAGCCGCGACATCCGCATCAGCGTCGTCTCGTCCGCGTCGGGGCGGAAGTACTTGACGTAGAAGTCGTTGACCGTCGTGGCGGCCAGCGCGTTGATCGACGGCGACAGCGCGGCGGCGACGATCGCGGCGACGATGAACCCGGCGACGCCGGGCGGCAGCGCGGAGACGACGAAGAGCGGCAGGATCTCGTCGTTTCTGGCGAGCGCGCGCGGCAGCGACGCGTGCTGGTAGTAGACGAACAGCATGACGCCGATCACCAGGAACAGCGCGAACTGGACGAAGACGATGAAGCCGCTGAGGATCAGGCCGGTCGCGGCGTCGCGCGCGCTGCGTGCGGAGAGCAGGCGCTGGACGAGGAACTGGTCCGTGCCGTGCGTCGCCAGCGTCAGGGCGATGCCCCCGAACAGCCCCGCCCAGAACGTGTAGACCTTGTGCGGATCGGTGCTCAGATCGAACACGCGGAACTTGTCGAGGGCTTCGCCGGCGGTGACGACCGACTGCCAGCCGTCGGGCATGCGCGAGAGCAGGGCGAAGAAGATCACGAGCGCGCCGGCGACGTAGACGAACATCTGCACGACGTCGGTCCAGATGACGGCCGCGACGCCGCCGCGGACGGTGTACACGATCATGGCGGCGCCGAGCAGCACCACCGTCCACGCGACCGGCACCTGCGTCACGACGGAGATGACGAGCGCGGTCGCGAACAGCCGGATGCCGTCGGCGAGGGTCCGCGTCGCCATGAAGATGATCGCCGCGATGTTCTTGACCGACGGCCCGAAGCGCCGGCGCAGCAGCTCGTAGGACGTGAAGAGCTCGCCGCGGAAGTACGCCGGGATGAAGAGCACGCTGACCAGGAAGCGCCCGGCGATGTAGCCGAGGGCGATCTGCAGGAAGGTCATGTTGCCCGCGTACGCGCCGGCGGGCACGCCGATGAAGCTGAGGGTGCTGGTTTCGGTCGCGACGATCGTGAAGCAGATCGCCCACCACGGCACCGAGCGTCCGGTCAGGAAGTAGTCGCGCGTCGTCTTCTGGAATCGCGCGAACCACGATCCGAACGCGGTAATGCCGACCAGGTACCCGGCGATGACGACGTAGTCAAGCCAGGTGAGGGTTCGCATCGGCCGCCCCGTCTCGCGCGAACGCGGAACACACGACTGTCGCACCCGCGTGCTCGGCGCCGCGGCGGCGGCGTGCCGGTCCAGGACTCATAAACGCTCGAATTTACTGCGGGCGGTTGGATGTGTCAACAGCGCCTGCGGCCCGAGCGAGGCGCGAAGCGCCGAGCGAGAGCGAGTGGGGGTGGGGCCCCGAGAGCAGTAAAAAGATGATGACTGTCTGAGAGACCTTCGACCCTTTCGACTACAGATTGGTTTCACAACCGCCATGGTCCGGCTGAAGCCGGACACTGCGTTCGGTTTTGAAACCGGAGCACAGCAGCACTAATCATGACAAGATTCACCCGCATGCATGTGCTGGGTCTGGATGCCGGTGGAACCAAGACCGTCTGCCTGCTGGCCGACGAAGAGGGGCACGTGGTCGCCGAGGCGCGCGGCGGCGGCGCGAACCTGCAGGCGTCGGGCGAGCTGGAAGTCGAGAAGGTGCTGCACGGCGTGATGGCCGATGCGATCGGGGATCGCCGGATCGTCCCGGCGGCGATCTGTCTCGGGATCGCCGGCGTCGATCGGCCCGCCGACTCGGCGATCGTCCGCGCGATCATGGGACGGATCGGCCATCGGGCGCGCGTGCTGGTCGTCAACGACGCGCTGGTGGCACTCGAGGCCGGCGCGCCCGGGCAGCCTGGCGTCGTGGTGATTTCGGGGACCGGATCGATCGCGTACGGCCGCAATGCCGCGGGCGAGGCAGCCCGATCGGGGGGCTGGGGCTACGTGCTCGGCGACGAGGGCAGCGGGTACTGGATCGGCCGGGCGGCCCTGCGCGCGGTCCTGCGCGAATCGGACCGGCGCGGACCGCGAACGGCGCTGTCCGACCTGCTGCTGCGGCACTTCGGCGTGGCGCATCCGCAGGGGCTGATCCACGAGGTCTACAACACGAACCTGAAGCCGGCGGCAATCGGCGCGCTCGCCCAGTGCGTCCAGGCGGCTTTCTCCGAGGGCGATCCGGTGTCGATTGGCATTCTGCGCGCCGCGGCCAACGAGCTCGAAGCAGCGGCGCTGTCGGTCGCGCGCAGGCTGGAGTTGATCGGCCAGCCGTTCGCCTTCATCCTCGCGGGCGGCATCTTTCGCGCGGTCCCGTGGGTCGAGCACGAGCTCGAGCGCAGGCTGCCGATTGCCGCTCCCCTCAGCCGCGTGCAGCTGCTCGATCGCGAGCCGGCCACGGGGGCGGTCGCACTTGCGCTGCAGGAAGCGCGTGGCGGCGCCGAGATTCCTGTTTATAAGCTGGACTGATGGTCGATCAACCTGACGAACCGCTGTTCGGGACGATCCACAGCCCCGGCGTGACCGTCTTCTCGAGCGATCGGGCCGCGGCGCGGGCGCTCGCGCGGCGCATCGCGGCCGCGGTGCAGGCCAAGCCGCGTCTCGTGCTGGGACTCCCCACGGGCAAGACCCCGGTGGCGCTCTACCACGAGCTGGCGTCGCTCCATGCCCACGGCCACGCCGACTTTTCGCAGGTCACGACGTTCAATCTCGACGAGTTCCTCGGGATTCCCCCGTCGCATCCGGGGAGCTACCGCAGTTTCATGGAGCGGCACCTGTTCAGCCGCGTCAACATCCCGCCGGAGCACACGAACGTTCTCGACGGCAGTGCGCCGGATCCGGAAGCGGAGTGCGCGCGGTACGAGAAGAAGATTGCCGACGTGGGGTGGATCGATCTCCAGGTGCTCGGCATCGGCACGAACGGGCACATCGGGTTCAACGAGCCGGCGCGCGTGCTGCAGTCGCGCACGCACCGGGTCGTGCTCAGGCCCGAGACGCGGCGCAGCAACGCGTCCCTCTTCGGCGGCGATCCGGCCCAGGTGCCGCCCGAAGCCCTCTCGATGGGGATGGCCACCATCCTGAAGGCCCGCTCGATCGTCCTGCTCGCAACGGGGCGCACGAAGGCGGGGTGCGTCGAGCGTGTCGTGAACGGACCGCTGACCACTGAGCTGCCGGCGTCGTTCCTGCAGCTGCATCACGACCTCAACATCATGCTCGACGAGGCAGCCGCGGAGAGGCTGGGGGACAGGAGACAGGTGAAGGAGACAGTAGGAGAGCGTCACTCTGCCTCCTTCCTCCTGTCTCCTGCCTCCTGCGTCCTGCCTTCTGCCTCCTGCCGGGTCCGCAGCACTTCCTTCAAGCGCGTCCCGGCGTCCTCGCCGATCGCTTCGCTGACCGAGTCGTGCGCCTTTCTCAGCCGCTTCAGCGCCTGCGGCAGCGTGAGGTCCCCGCGCTGCATGACGATCGCGGCCTTCACGTTCCACTTGGCGCGCTTCAGCACGGCGTCGGCCGCGTCGTAGTCGAGCCCGGTCACGAGCCCGAGGATGCGCCGCGCCCGATCCTTCAGCTTCTCCGACCCGGTCTGGACGTCGACCATCAGGTTGCCGTACGTCTTGCCCAGCTTGATCATCGAGATCGTCGTCAGCATGTTGAGCACCATCTTCGTTGCGGTGCCCGCCTTGAGGCGCGTGGATCCGGCGATGATCTCCGGGCCGACGGCCGGCGCAATCTGGAGGTCGACGAAGTTCTGGAGCTCGGATCCCGGCCAGCAGGTGACGAAGATGATCTTCGCGCCCGCCTTGCGCGCCCGCACGAGGCCGCCGCGGACGAAAGGCGTCATCCCGCTCGCCGACACGCCGATGACCACGTCCTTGTTGGTGAGACGGAGGCGCCCGATGCTCCGCGCGCCTTCCTCGTAGGCGTCCTCGACTCCTTCCTTGGCCCGGAAGACGGCCTCCTGCCCGCCGGCCATGATCGCCTGCACGCTCTTCGGGCTGGTCCCGAAGGTCGGCGGCATCTCCGAGGCTTCGATGATGCCGAGGCGGCCGCTCGTGCCGGCGCCGGTGAAGATGATCCGTCCGCCCTTGCGCAGGGCCTGGGTGATGATCTCGACCCCGTGCGCGATGCGCTCTTTTTCCTTCTGGACCGCGGCGACGACCTTGCGATCCTCGTTGACGACCATGTCGATGATGTCGGGAACGGGGGCTTTGTCGACGGCCAGGCTGATGGGATTGATTGCTTCGGTCGGAAGACCTTGCCACTTCGAATGCGTCGGCATGAATGAGTCCGTCTACGATGGTTACAGCGCGTCGGTACCGTTGCGGGGCGACCGCGTACACTACTCCTCGATGGGGGGTGTGTCAAACGCTGCCATTGAGTCGGGACTCGGGATTCGGGACTCGGACTCGACTCGCTCGGGATCGAGGTTCTGGATTTGAAACTCGGTCGGAGGGGCGAATCGAGGGACGAGGATTTCTGATCGAGTCCCGAGTCCCGAGTCCCGAATCCCGGCCGTGGTACACTCCCCGCCGATGCCCGATCTCAACCGGCACGCGACCGAGCGGCGCAGCGCGGAGCCGCCGGCGCTCGAGCGCGTGGCGGAGGCCGCCACCCGCCTCGAGCGCGAGCTGGCCAAGGTGATCGTCGGCCAGCAGCGTGTGATCCGGGAGATCCTCATCGCGTTCCTCGCCGGCGGGCATTGCCTGCTGCGCGGCGTCCCCGGCCTGGCGAAGACGCTCATCATCAAGAAGCTGGCGGCCGCGGTCGATCTCCGCTTCAACCGCATCCAGTTCACGCCGGACCTGATGCCCTCCGACATCCTGGGGGCCGAGGTCATCGAAGAAGATCGCGCGACAGGGAAGCGCCTCATCCGGTTCATCCGCGGGCCGATCTTCGCGAACATCATCCTCGCCGACGAGATCAATCGCACGCCGCCGAAGACCCAGGCGGCGCTGCTCGAGGCGATGCAGGAATACCAGGTCACGGTGAACGGCGTGCGGTTCGATCTGGAGCGGCCGTTGTTCGTCCTCGCCACACAGAACCCGATCGAACAGGAAGGCACGTATCCGCTGCCCGAGGCGCAGCTCGACCGGTTCATGTTCAACGTCGTGATCGAGTATCCGTCGGCCGACGAGGAGCGCCGCATTCTCGCGCTGACCACCGGCACGGCCGATCCGGTCGTGAACGTGGTCGCGACCGGCGCAGAGATCGAGCAGTTGCACGCCCTGGTGCGAGAGGTGCCCGCGGCGGAGAACGTCATCGATTTTGCCGCGAGGATCGTCCGCGCGACGAGGCCCGCGGGGCCGGCCTCGGACCTGGCGCCGGAGTTCGTGCGCCAGTGGGTCCGATGGGGAGCCGGTCCGCGCGCCGGCCAGGCGCTGCTGCTGGGGGCCAAGGCGCGGGCCCTGCTCGAAGGGCGCACCGTCGCGGCGCCGGACGACGTGGCCGCGGTCGCGCTGCCGGTGCTCCGTCACCGGATCCTGCTGAACTTTCAGGCAGAGGCGGACGGCATCGACACGGACCAGATCGTCACGCGCTTGCTGGAATCCGTGCGCGTGTGAGAGTTAGCGGAGGGGACGGAGTCAGCGGAGGTTTCGGTCACACGGAGACTAACGGAGTAACGGAGCAACGGAGACAAACAAAATGGTTCTTCGTTTCTCCGTTCCTCCGTGACACCGTGAAACTGAAGGCCGCTCACTGGTCGGAGCCCCGTTAACTCCGTAACCTCCGAGTACCTCGAGACCCGAAAGAATCTGTCACCACCCATGCTCGATCCGGTTCTGCTCTCCTCGATCGGCGACCTCGAGCTGGTGGCGCGTGTCGTGATCGACGGGACGGTGTCGGGCCTGCACCGGAGCCCGTTTCACGGCTACAGCGCCGAGTTCAGCCAGTACCGGCACTACCGCGCCGGCGACGACCTCAAATACATCGACTGGAAGCTCTTCGCGCGGACCGACCGCCTCTACACGAAACAGTATCGCGAGACGACCGACATGGTCGCCGAGATCGCGGTTGACGCCAGCGCGTCGATGGGCTTTCGCGGCAGAACCGGCGTCACGAAGATCGAGTACGCGCGTCAGCTCGCCGCGGCGCTCGCGTACTTGATCTCGCGTCAGGGAGACGCGGTCGGCCTGGTCGTGTACGACGACGCGCTGCGGCACTATCTTCCGAGCCGGGCAGGGCCGTCGCACCTGCGGCGGGTCCTCGTCGAGCTGACGAAGCTGGGCGCGTCGGGCCGGACCTCGGCCGCCGGGTCGCTGGCCCGCGCGATCGATCTGCTGCGGCGCCGTGGCCTCCTCGTGATCGTGTCCGATCTGTACGACGAGGACGAAGCGGTCGAGCGCGAGCTGAAGCGCGCGGCGCGGATCGGACACGAGGTCGCGGTGTTCCACGTGCTCAGCCGCGACGAGATCGAGTTTCCCTATGGAGGAGACGTCGAGCTCGAAGATCTCGAAACCGGCCGCACTGTGCTGGCCAGCCCGGGATCGGTCGGGTCCGCCTATCGGCGGGACGTCGCGGAGTTCCTGGAGCGCTGGCGCGCGCGTGCGGCGGCGTACGGCATCGACTACACGCGCGCGATCACCGACATGCCGCTCGACGCCACGCTCCGCGGCTATCTGTTGAAGCGGCGCAATCGAGGCTCGCGATGATCGCGTGGCTGAACCCGGCGGCGCTGGCCGGCCTCGCGCTGCTCGCGGGTCCCGTGCTCGTGCACCTGCTCCTGCGCCACCGCGCGGAGCGGGTCCCGTTTCCAAGCCTCCGGTTCGTGCGCCCGTCGCGGACGGCGGCGGTGCGCCTGCGCCTGCCGTCAGACCTCGCGCTGCTGCTGCTGAGAATGGCGATCGTCGCCGTGGCGATCGCCGCCGCCGCGCAACCGCTTCTGCTCGTGCCGTCGCGCCTGCGCGCGTGGAATGCGCGAATGGCGCGGGTCATTGTCGTCGACGTCAGCGACTCTTCGACTCGCCTGAACGACCGCTCGCTCAGGGCAGGCGTGAGGAACAGCGAGACCGCCGCATCCGAGGCAGGCGACGTCGTCAGGGCCGAGAGTCAGGGAACGGTCTTCGCCGCGCGGATCGATGCGCCGGAGCTCGGGCGCGGCGTACTGCGGGCGATCCAGGCGCTGGCCGCGGCGCCTCCGGCCCGGCGCGAGATCGTCGTCGTCTCCGGCTTCGAGCGCGGCGCGCTGTCGCGCGCGGAGCTCGACGCCGTGCCGCCGGCGATAGGGATTCGGCTCGTTCAGGTCGGCGCCGCGACGCAGGAACGGAGCGTGCGTGGTCTCGAGCTCTTCCACCCCGGCGCGCACAGCACGCCCGCGGGATCCGGCTCCGGCGCCGCCAGCTCGAAGGCGCAGGAGATCCTGTTGTCGGGAAACACGACTGCCGTCAGCCTCGTGCCCGGATCGGGGCCGCGCGAAGGACTCTGGCTGATCTCGGCAGAAGCGGACAGCGTTGCCGTTCGCGCGCTCGAGCGCGCCGTTGCCGCTGCAGGCGCGCCCGCGCTGTCGCCTGACCGGCCGCTGTCGATAGGATTCATCGGAGACCCCTGGGGCGACGCCGCGCGCCCGATCTCCGCGATCTGGATGCTGGAAACGATCCTCCGGATGCGCAACGATCCCGGGCTCGTGGCGGCGTGCGGCGACTCGGCATCCGGTACCGCCCGTCCGGAGCTTGCCGGTCGCGGCCCGCGAACTTCGGATCGCGCCGGAACCGCGTGGCACGTGCTCTGTCGCGATCCCGAATCCCGTCCGATCGTTCGCGCGGCGGCCGCGGGATCGCACCTCGTGTTCGACGTCGAGGCGCCCCCGTCCGCGCTGCTGTCGGCCGCGGTCGTTCGCGCCGCGTTGGTCGCGCGGCAGGGCAGCGTCGCGCGGCCGGAAGCGGAGATCCAGAGGATGACGGCCTCGGAGCTCGACGGCTGGTCCCGTCAGGCCGCTCCGGTCGCCGCCGACACGTGGCGCTCGGGCGGCCAGTCCGACAGCCGTTGGTGCTGGGCGCTTGCGCTCGCGCTTCTCGCGGTTGAATCGGTGGTCCGTTGCCGGAAGACCGGGCGCCGGAAGACCGGGAGCCTGAAGATTGGGCGCGCCGACGCGACCCAGGAGGGGCGCGCTGATGCCGCGTAGCCTCGGGAGCGCGACCGTTCCGGCGATGGACGACGGCGGGGCGTTTGAACGCGCGCTCGCGCCGGTGACGAGGCGCGTGTGGATCGCGAGTGTGCTGACGGCGGCCGGGATCGGATCTGTCATCACCGCGATCGGCATGGCTTCCGGGTGGCGCTGGCTCGGGCTCGTCCTGGGCCTGGCGGGCGCAGGGGTGATGTTGTGGCGCGGCCGTGGTACGCGCGACACACGGGAAGCGGCGCGGCTCATCGAGCGGGCACGGCCCGCATGCCGGAATGTCGTCATCACGGCGGAGGAGCTGCTTCGACATCCCGAGCGTGCGGCGCCGTGGGTTCGGGCGCGGGTCCTGGCGGCTGCGCGCACGTTTGTCGAGCCAGGCTTGCCGTCGGCGGCCGTCCCGTTGGCGCGCCCGATCGTGCTGTTCGTCGTGCTCGTGTCCGCCGCGGCGCTGATAGCCGGCGGCGCGAGTCGATCTACATCCGAGACCATTCGCGGCGCGGTCGCGCGGTTGTCGCAGGCCGGCGCTGCCACGGCGGCGGCGCCGCTGAAAATCGCCGTCACCGTGACGCCTCCCGCCTACACCGGTCTTCCCCCTCGCGAACGGACGAACCCCGATCGCATCGAGGCGATTCAGGGCAGCCGCGTCACGCTGGTCGTCGACGGTCCGGCGGCCGCGTGGACGGTCCGGTTCACGACGCGGCCGGTGACGGTCACGCAGCGGGACCGGACCTCGACGGCCGAGATGGTGCTCTCGGAGAGCGGCTACTTCGCAATCGAGCCGGCGGCCGGACCCGCGGGGAGCGGCGATCGACGGCTGCTGCCCGTGGCCGTGACGCCGGATCGCGCGCCGATCGTGCGCATCGACGCGCCCGGCCGCGATCTGGTCCTCCCCGATGCCAGGCCGCCCGTACCGGTTCGTGCGTCCGCCTCGGATGACTTCGGCCTGCAGTCCTTCGAGTTGAGATACACGAAGGTCTCCGGCACCGGCGAGCAGTTCGAGTTCGAGGAAGGATCGCTGCCGATGGCGGTGTCTCGCGAGAGCGGGGCGGCGTGGAAGGGGAGCGCGGAGATTGCCGTTGCCGCGCTCGGACTCGCGCCCGGCGATGCGCTGGTCTACCGCGTGGTCGCGCGCGATCGGCGGCCCGGCGAGGCGGGGCTCGCCTCGTCCGACACGTTCTTCATCGAGATCGCCGGCCCCGGCCAGGTTGCGCTCGAGGGATTCGACATGCCGCCGGATCAGGAGCGGTACGCACTGTCGCAGCAGATGATCGTGCTGAAAATTCAGCGGCTGCGGGCGCGCGAGCGGACGCTCGGACGAGCGGCGCTGGAAGAAGCGACAGCGGCCATCGCGGCCGAGCAGCGCGCCGTCCGCTCGAATTTCATTTTTCTGATGGGGGGGCACGTCGAGGACGAAGAGGAAGAGGCGGAGCGCTCGAGCGAGATCGCCGAAGGGCGCCTGCAGAGCTCGGCGCGCAAGGAGATCAACGCGGCGATCGACTACATGAGCCGCGCCGAGCAGGGCTTGACGGCCGTCAACACCGGCGCCGCGCTGCCGCCCGCGCGCGCGGCGGCCGACGCGCTGCAGCGGGCCTTCGGCCGCTCCCGCTACATCCTGCGGAGCGTACCGGTGCGGAGCCGGATCGATCCCGCGCGTCGGTTGACTGGGGAGTTGTCGGCGGCGGCCGACTGGCGCCGCGAGCTGGAGCCGGCGACGCTCGATCGCGAGACGCGCGAGGCGCGCGCGCTACTGGCGAAGATGCTCGAGCTCGCCTCCACGGTTCGCGCCGGCACGCGGATCGATCGCGGCGCGTTCACGGCGCTCGCCGAGCAGGCGCTCGCGATCGGTCCCGGCACGCCGCCCTGGCCCGAGGTGGCGCGACACCTGGTGCTCGCGGGAGATGCCGCTGCAGCCGGCCGTCCGGCGGCGGCGGAGCTGTCGGAAGCGACGGCGCCGGTCGTCGCCCGCGCCCAGCGTGGTGCTCGCCTCCCGGTGGAGCCGGGCACCCGCGCGCCGGACGCGCTGCTGCGCGCCTGGACGGACGAGGCACGGCGATGACTCGGGCCCTGCGCGCGCTGGCGGTGCTCCTGGCGATTGCCGCGCTGATCGATCCGGCGTTCGCCGGCCGCCGCTCACGGCCGGCCTCCGTAGACATCCGCGTCGAGCCCTCACCCCCGGCGGCCGCGATACGGGCCCGTCTGGCGAGAGGATCTGCGGAACGAGATCGCGGTGGACACCGGCGAGCCGCCCGCCGCGGTCGTGGTGATCGGCAACGCGAGCGGCGCCTCGCTGCCCGAGGGCGTGCCGATCTCGCTCGTCTCCGTCGCGCCGCTCGGCGGACCCAACGTGCGCGTCGTGCGCGCGGCGCCGCCCGAGCCGGCGCTGCCGGGGCAAGAGGTGGTGCTCGGCGTGCAGTTCGAAGCGATCGGGCTCGCGGGCCGCTCGTCCACGATCGATCTCGAGCAGGACGGCGTTCGCCTGGCGCGCGTGGAACATCCGTGGGACGGCGACGCGGAGCGCTTCACGGCCACCCTCCGCTACGCGCCGCCGTCCCCCGGCATTCAGAAGGTCACCGTCGTCGCACGGCCGATCGCCGGCGAGATCACGGGCGAGGACAACGCAGCCGACCTGGCGATCGTCGCGACCGCACGAACGCTGCGGGTCGCGGCCTTCGAGCCGCGGCCGTCGTGGGCCGCCGGGTTCGTCCGCCGTGCGCTCGAGGCCGATCCGGTGTTCGACGTTTCGTCGCTGACGCGGCCGTCGCGCGGTGTCGAGGTCCGCGCGGGGACGCCCCCGCACGGGCTGACGCGTCCCGCCCTGGCGCCGTTCGATGCCGTGCTCGCCGGCGCGCCGGAAGAGTTGAGCGCCGCAGAGGTCGACGCGCTCGACGCGTTCGCGCAGGAGCGCGGCGGGGCCGTCATCCTCTTGCCGGACCGCCGGCCGTCCGGCGCGTACGTCCGGCTGTTTCCGTCCGCGAGGTTCGAGGAAGCCTTGCTGGAAAAACCCATCGTCGTCCAGGCGCAGGGGAGGGCCGCGTTCAGCGCGTCGGAATTTGCGCTGCCACACGACCTCGAGGCGGGCGGCGTCGCGATCGCCTCGGCCGCATGGCGGGGAGGGGAGCGCGCCGTGGTCGCTTCCTGGCCACGGGGCGCAGGCCGGGTGATCGTCTCCGGGGCGCTCGACGGCTGGCGATATCGCGCCGGCAACGAGGACGGCTTCGCGCGATTCTGGACCGGCACCATCGCCGCCGTGGCGGCCGCCGCTCCGCCACGGCTGGCGGTCTCGGTCCGGCCGGCGCTCGCCGCGCCGGGTGAGACCGTCACGCTTCGCGCCACGGTTCGTACCACCCCGACCACCGCCGCGATCCCTCCAATCGACGCATCGCTCGTGGCGGCCGACGGATCGCAGCGGTTCGTGCGGCTCTGGCCGCTGGCGGAGCCTGGCGTGTTCGAAGGGACGATCAGCGCGCCTGAGGCAGGCCGATACGAGGCGAGGGCCTCGCTTGCCGGCGATCCGGCGGCCGGCGCGCCGCTCCTCGTCGGCGAGGGCGTGCGCCGGCCGCCCGAACACGATCGGGAGGCGATGGATCTCGTCGCAGCCGCCACCGGCGGCGTCGTGACGGACGGGTCCAATCTCGCGCCGCTCGAGCGCCACCTGCGCAGCCTGGGCCGCCGCGACGTGCCGGTCGATCGCCATCCAACGCGCCCGGTCTGGTGGGGCGTCGTGTTTGCGGCGGCGCTCTGCGGCGAGTGGGCGCTCCGCCGCCGCGGAGGCGCGCGGTGATCGACGCCTATCTGACCTACCTCCGCGATGTCCGGCGGATGTCGCCGAACACGCTCGAGAGCTACGCGCGCGACCTCGGCCTGCTGGCCGCGTTTGCGGAGAAGCGCGAAACGCCGGTCGAGACACTGCACCGCCAGGATCTCGAAGCGTTCGTGCGCCAGTTGATGTCGTCGGGGCTCGCGCCGCGGTCCGTCGCGCGCGCGGTCGCGTGCGTGCGCGGCTTCTATCGCTTCGTGACGATCGAACAAAAACACGATCAGAGCCCCGCCGACGATCTGCACCCGCCCCGGGCCTGGCCGGCGCTTCCCAGATTCCTGTCGCTCGAAGAGGTGGACCGGCTCCTCGAGCAGCCCGACACGGAGACGCCGCGCGGGCTCCGGGACAAGGCGCTGATCGAAGTGCTGTATGCCACGGGGCTCCGCGTCTCGGAGCTCGTCGCGTTGCGCGCCGGAGATCTGAACCTCGAGGAGGGATATCTCACGTGCATCGGCAAGGGCGACAAACAGCGCATGGTGCCGCTCGGGCACCAGGCCGCCGACTGGGTCCGACGGTACATCCGGGACGGCCGCACCGGATTGCTGCGGAAGAAGACGTCCCCGTGGCTCTTCATCAACGCGCGCGACGGCGGACCGCTGTCCCGCGTCGGCTTCTGGAAGGTGCTCAAGGCTTACGGCGTCAAGGCCGGGCTGTCGCGCGATTTGAGTCCGCACGTGCTCCGGCACTCGTTCGCCACGCACCTGCTCGAGCGCGGCGCCGACCTGCGGATGATCCAGGTCATGCTCGGCCATGCGGACCTGTCCACGACGCAGATCTACACGCACGTCCTCGAGGCCCGGCTGCGGACGGTGTACGACAAGTTTCATCCGAGACGGTGAGCTTGTTCGACGACCTGCGGCTTGTCTTTTCAGCACGGAGCTCACGGAGCGCACGGAGTCTCTGGGTCCGACACGACTGGGTTGGAGTTCTATTTCGACAGGATCGCTCGGTTGCAAGCAAGTGCGAACAAACGCGAATGCCGATGTCCACGGCAGAAACGCACTCGAGCGCCGGCCGGAAGTTACAGCGGCCGGCGTTGCAGGTCAGGCGAGATCGTGGATGCAAGCAGCCCTGATCTCGCCGGCTGCTTGCATCCACGATCTCACCTGACCCGCTCCGCGCTCCGCGCGCCTCGAGTGCGTGCGGGACCGTCAAACTAGAGCCTCCGTGCCCCCCGTGACCTCCGTGTTGGAAGGACTCCCGTCGGCAGCCTGCAGCTCTTGGAAGGACTCCCGTTTGCGGCTTGCAGCTGCTGAAAGGACACTCCCCGGAACCCCCGCCCCGCACAGCCGTCTATATTCTTGATACAGCTGGAAGCGGGAAGCGGGAAGCCAGCAGCTCGAAGCGTGTCTCGTGAATCGGAGGAACCATGGAACGGACGTTCTGGCAGAAGCTCGAAGGGACGACTGAGAACATCCTCAATCAGCTCAAGAAGCTCATCGACGAAGGCAACATCCGCCGGGTCGTCGTGAAGCAGCGCGGGCGGACGGTTGCCGAGTTCCCGCTGACGGCCGGCGTGATCGGCGCGGTCATCGCCCCGGTGGCGGCCGCGATTGGCGCGCTCAGCGCCCTCCTGGCCGAGTGCAGCATCGAAGTGGAGAAGATTGAAGTCGACAGACCCGACGTCGAAAACCCCGACGCGGACGGGCCGCAGCCCGAATCCGCGGCCGTGAACCAATAGGCGGTCCCGCCCTCCCGTGTCGCCCGGTCTTGCCGAGATCCTCCAAAAGCTGCTACATTTAGTGGTTTGAAAGGCCCCGTCCACTGTGGCGGGGCCTCGCTTCCTCGGAGAACCCGAGCAAGTCCCACGAAATCCGCTGCGTCGAACGCGACACCGGCCTGGTCCGGTTGCGCGCCCGCGCAGCACGAAGGAGCTCGACACGCATGAGCCGTAAAGGCCGCCATCTCTTCACGTCCGAATCGGTGACCGAGGGGCATCCCGACAAAATCGCCGATCAGATTTCCGACTCCGTGCTCGACGCCATCCTCGCGCAGGATCCGATGGGCCGCGTCGCCTGCGAAACCCTGGTGACGACCGGGCTCGCCATCATCGCCGGCGAGATCACCACGACCTGCTACGTCGACTTTCAGAAGATCGTCCGCGCGACGATCAAGGACGTCGGCTATACGCGCGCGAAGTACGGCTTCGACTACGAGACCTGCGCCGTGCTGTCGTCGATCCACGAGCAGTCGCCCGACATCGCCATGGGCGTGGACCCGGGCGGCGCCGGCGACCAGGGGCTGATGTTCGGCTACGCCTGCACCGAGACCGACGAGCTGATGCCGCTGCCGATCATGCTCGCGCACAAGCTCGTGAAAGGGCTGTCGTGCGCGCGGCGCGACGGCGTCCTCGACTATCTCCGCCCCGACGGCAAGTCCCAGGTCACCGTCGAGTACGACGGCGCCCGTCCGGTCCGGGTCGACACCGTCGTCGTCTCCACGCAGCACAGCTCGCTCGTCTCGAACGAGACGATCCGCGAGGACGTCATCGACAAGATCGTCAGCCGCGTGATTCCTCCCGACATGATGGACAAGGAGACGCGGGTGCTCATCAACCCGACCGGCCGGTTCGTCACCGGCGGGCCCCACGGCGACGCCGGCGTCACCGGCCGCAAGATCATCGTCGACACCTACGGCGGCGCGGCGCCGCACGGCGGCGGCGCGTTCTCCGGCAAGGATCCCACGAAGGTCGACCGCTCCGCGTGCTACATGGCGCGCTACGTCGCCAAGAACGTCGTCGCGTCGGGGATCGCCGAGCGCTGCATGGTGCAGCTCGCCTACGCGATCGGCGTCGCCGAGCCGGTCTCGGTCCTGATCGACACCTTCGACACCGGCCTCGTGGACGACGACCGGATCAGCGAGATCGTGCGGGCGCACTTCAAGCTGACGCCGCAGCGGGATCATCGAGACGCTCGACCTGCGGCGCCCCATCTACAAGAAGACCGCCGCCTTCGGGCACTTCGGCCGGACCGAAGCGGAATTCACCTGGGAGCGCACCGACAAGGCGAAGGCGATTCGAAGCGACGCGGGCGTCTAGGACGCGGCGGCCACGTGCCAGCGATCCGGAAGGTTCTGATAGCGACGGCGGCCGTCCTGGCCGCCGTCGTTTTTTTTCTGCTCGCGACGCTGCCGGCCGCGCCGCGGGCCGCGTGGTGTGGACGGGAGATCCCGGCCTGCCGGCCCGGACGATCGCGGGCGCGTCCCACATTCACACGCTCCGATCGGACGGATCGGGCGACCGCGCGGCGGTCGCGGCCGCGGCGTCGCGCGCCGGCCTCGCGTTCGTCATCCTGACCGACCACGGTGACGGCGACGCGGACGCCGGATCCTCCCGCGTACGTCGACGGGGTCCTGTGCATCGATGCCGTGGAGATCAGCACGAGCGGCGGCCACTACGTCGCGCTCGGCCTGGGGCCCGCGCCGTACCCGCTGGGCGGGGCGCCGTCCGCCGTCGTCGAAGACGTCGCGCGGCTCGGTGGGTTCGGCTTCGCGGCCCACCCGGATTCGGCGAGGCCCGAGCTGGCCTGGACGGACTGGACGACGCCGATCGACGGCCTCGAGTGGCTGAGCGCCGACAGCGAGTGGCGGGACGAGTCGCGTGCACGGCTCGCGCGCGTCCTGCTCGACTACGCGGTGCGGCCCGGACCTGCGCTCGCCTCGATTCTCGACCGGCCGGTGCCGACCCTGGCGCGCTGGGACGGGCTGACGGCGCGGCGTCCGGTCGTCGCCATTGCCGGCCACGATGCCCACGGAGGGATCGGCAGGCGGGCGGAAGGCGGACAGGGACTGCCGGTGCCCGGCGTCCCCTCGTACGAAGCGAGCTTCCGTACGTTCAGCGTGCGCGCGGTCCTGAGCGCCCCGCCGTCGGGCGACGCGCCGGCGGACGCGCGCGCCCTGCTCGATGCGTTCCGGAACGGCCGGGTCTACACGGCGGTCGATGCCATCGCCGGACCCGCGGTGCTCGACTTCCACGCGGCGCGCGGCGGCGACGGCATCACCGATGGGGTCGGTGCTGGAGCCAGGTCCCGCCGTGTTGAGCGTGCGCGCGTCCGTGCCGCCCGGTGCGCGGACGGTCCTGTTCCGCGACGGGCGCGAGATTAAGTCAGCCGACGGGGGAGTGCTGGAGCTCGACGAGGCGCGGGCCCAGGGGGCCTACCGCGTCGAGGTCCAGTTGCCCGGCGCGCCCGGGACGCCGCCGGTGCCGTGGCTGGTGAGCAATCCGATTTATTTCCTTCCGCCGGCCTGCGCCTACTGACGACTCGGTCATCGACACGATGCTGTTCCCCGACGGCATGCCCTGGCACATGGAAAAGGATCCCGGCTCGACCGGGACGGTGACCGCGACACGCCGCGACGTCGAGCTCAAGTACGCGCTGCGCGGCGGCGACCGCGCGAGCCAATACGTTGCCGTCGTGACCGACCTGGGCGCCCTGCCGGCGCCCGCTCGCTCGTTCCGGACGATCAGATTCACCGGGCAGGCGGCACGCCCCGCACGCGTGTCGGTGCAGCTGCGGTATCCGAGCGGCGGGGGAGAACGGTGGGGGCGGTCCGTGTATCTCGACGCCCAGCCGCGGGAGATCCTGGTCCCGCTCGACCTGATGGCGCCCGCCGACCGTCAGACCGGTCCGGCTCCCGACTCGGCGTCGGCGACCGCGATGCTCTTCGTGGTCGATCTCACGAACGCGCTGCCGGGAACGGAGAACACGATCCGGATTGGCTGGCTCGGGACGCGGACGGAATCGGCGAGCGTCACGTCTTCCGGCCCGGCGCGATCTCCTGCAGCGCCGCGATGAGGTCGCTGGCCAGCAGGCCGTGCCGGAATCCCTCCCGCAGCATCCGCTCCGCGATCTGCCGCGCGACCGCCGCCGGCTGATTTTTGACGGCGTCTTCGCGCGAGGGGAGACGAACGTTCCAAGCCCCCGCTTCACGTAGACCGCCCCATCCTGCTCGAGCTGCGGTACGCGTGCTGAACCGTGTTGGCGTTGACCTTCAACGTCTCCGCGAGCCGCCGGACCGCCGGCAGGGGCTCGTCCGGTTTCAGCACCCCGATCGACACGCAGCGGCGAACTTCGTCCGCGATCTGCTGGTACACCGGCCGGGGATCGCCGGGATCCAGGTCGATCAGCATACTAGTCATACTAGCACACTAGCGACCTAGCATACTAGGGTGCTGGTCTTCGCAGTCAGGGTCAGGCATGGGCGTGAGTCCGGGTCAGGTCGTGAACGTGGCCTCGAGGTCAGGTCGCGTACGTCAGCGTGAGCCGACGCAATTCCGAGTCCCGAGGCCCGAGTCCGGAGACCTACGTCTTCGCGGTCAGCAAGAGATAGACGGCGACCGCAGCGACGATGACGTTGGGGGTCCAGGCGGCGAGGGCGGGTGGGAGCAGGCCGGTCTTGCCGACGGCGACGAAGATGCTCATCAACAGCCAGTACGACAGCGCGATGGCGATGCCGAGGCCGATGCCGTAGAGCGCGCCGCGGCGGCCGGTGGTGACGCCGAAGGGGACGGCCAGCAGCGTCATCACGAGCGTGACGAACGGAAACGCGAGCTTCCGGTGCAGCTCCACCTCCTGCGGCACGAAGTTGAAGCCGCCGGCCCGCGCCTCGCCGACCGCCCTGCGGAGCTGCACGACCGTCATCACGTCGGTGTCGGTCTCCTCGGTCTCGAAGTAGTCCGGCGGCTCGATGGGGAGCGGCGCCTGCGCGAACGCGCGCCACTTCGCCGGGCCGGCGGCGAAGTCCTGGGTCCATCCCTTGAACCCGGTCCAGCGGCCGCGGAATTCGGCGGTCGAGACGTAGGTCTGCGACGCGAGCCGCCAGGCGCCCGGGACCAGGCGGTACACGGTCAGGGAGGTGAGCGTGGCGTGCCGGTTGTCGAACGACCCGTAGTGGTAGATGCCGTCGTTGCCGATGATCCAGCGCCGGTTGAGCGGGTTGAACGTCTTCGGCGGCCTGCCGCGAATCTGGTCGTCGAGCGCGCCGGCGCGGCGGTTGGCGCGCGCCAGGATCTCCTGGTCGAGCGCGAAGAGGGCGGCGCTGAACACGAGCGACAGCAGCACGACCGGCGCGGCGGCGCGGTAGAGGCTGATCCCGCACGCCTTCATCACCGTCAGCTCGCTCGTCCGCGACAGCAGGCCGAAGGTCACGAGCACGCTCAACAGCGCCGCGATCGGGATGACGAAATACACGAACTGCGGCGTCCTGTAGGCGAGGAGCTGCATCACCGTGCCGGTGGTCGCCGAGCCTTTGAAGATCTTGTCGGACGCGTCGATGAACGTCGAGATGTAGAAGAGACCCAGGAGCGCCACGAAGGAGAGGCCGACGACGCGAAGGTACAGCCGGCTGATGTACCGGTCGAGCAGGCCGGGGCCGGGGATCCGGAAGCGGGGCACGCGGAACACGACGACGACCCGGCGCGAGTCCGGCCCGCGGAACGAGAGGGGCGCTCGCGGCGCCGGCCGCCGGAGATGCGGCCCTCGACCACCGGGCCGGAAGGTGCGGCATGCCAAGGGACAGGCCGATCGGGAACTGACGCTCGGAGAAGCGCGACCGCCAGACGAGGGCGGCAATCCCGAAGGCCCCGAGCAGGATGTTCGGCCACCACCGCGTGAGCTGCGCGTTCAGGAAACTGGCCGACTTGAGCAGCACGCGCCTCCTCGAGGGCCCGGTAGTGCCCCTTGGTCTGCGCCTCGGCGAGGAACATCACCACGTAGTAGGCGAAGATCACCATCACGCCGATGACGAAGCCGCCGAGCTTGCCGTCGCGCGAGACGGTCAGGCCGAGCGCGAGGCCGATGATCGCGAACACGAAGCAGGCCGCCGGGATCGAGAACTTCTGCTGGATGGAATAGATTTCCGGGTGCGGCGAGAGCCCGCCTTGCAGCTTGGTCTCTCCATCCTGGCGCAGCTCGGCGACGGTCTTCTCGTTGATGCCGCGGGGGAGCTCGGCGCGCCTGAACATGTCCTCCGGGTTCAGGGCCATCGTGAGGTCCTTGGTCCAGGTCCCGGTCTGGGTCTCCCCCGGCTTTCCCGTGGAGTACCGGGTGCCGTTCGAGAGGATCAGATCGACCCGGCGGTCCTCGCGGCTCAGGACCAGGCGCCCGCGTTCGGCGAGGTAGAGCTCCGTGGCGTCCGCCTTACGTGGTGTTGGCCACCAGCACGTCCCTCCAGCCGCCGCCGGTGTTCGGCGCGTCGCGCACGTAGAGCACCCAGCCCGGAAAGTCCTCGAAGAACACCCGCGGGCGGATGTCGTTCTCGACCTTCTTGCTCATCACGTCGAAGGTGATTTCCCTGAACTTCTGGTTGGCGTCGGGGATCGCCTCGAGCATCACGTACTCGGTCGCCCCGGCGGCGACGAGCGCGAGGAACAGCACCGGGCGGAGCAGGCGATAGGGGCTGACGCCGCAGGCCAGGAGGGCGACCACCTCGCGATCCGCCGAGAGGCGCCCGAGGCCGATGAGCAGGCCCGTCAGCAGGGCCATCGGAATCGTGAGGCCGAGCGCCGAGGGAGCAGGGTCAGGATGATCATGCCCGGCGGTCTGCCAGGGCACGCCCTTGGCGACCAGCGTCTCGAGGTCGCGCATGACCGGCGGGATCTCGAGGAGGAACGTGAAGATGACGAGCGACAGGAAGAACGGCGGGATGACTTCGCGGATGACGTAGCGGTCGATGGTTCGGAGCATGTTGCCGGCTGACGGCCATTATCCCGGGTCGCGGCGCGCGAACGCAAAAAGGCGGAGAGACTGTTAGGGCAGGAGCCCGCCAAAACGGTCCGCAAACCTTCCACAGGCCCCTGTTTGCCGAGCAATATGCCTTGGGTCTGATAATGAGTGTTATGTTAACTAACGGAACGGACGCGGACGTCCGTTCTTGGTTCTTGGTTCTCGGTTCTCGGTTTCGTTCCGTCAGGTTCTCGACCGGCCTGTCCGGCTGCAGCTGCACTGCAACCGCAAGAACGGCGAACCGAAGGAACGGCGAACGAGCCGCAACCGAGAACCAAGAACCAAGAACCAAGAACGGACGAAATCGTCCGTTCCTACTTTCCGTCCCGCAGCTCTTTGATGATTTCCTGCAGCGCCGCGATCACCTCGTCGCGATCGACGCGCGACTTCGTGAACCGCAGCTGCAGCTTGAACGCCTTGGTGGGAGCCTTGTAGCTGAAGACGTAGGCCTTCGGCCGTCCTGGCTTGGGCTTGGCGGTTTCTTTGCGGACGGCCTCGCGGGTCGCGCCGCCGTCGCGGGACATCTTCTCGATGAGCGCGACCATTTTCTGGGGGTCGCCTTGCCTAACTATCTGCAATAACAGCGACTTGGAGTGAATGTCGGCCAGCCGACAGAGGTTTTTGACCTCGTCGGGCATGTGGTTCAGGGCCAGCGACTCCGTAATCGCGGTCCGCGACCTCCCCAGCCGCCGCGCCATGTCCTCGTGCGTGTACCCGCACCGCTCGGCCAGCGAATGCAGCGCCTCGGACTCCTCGAACGGCGTCAGGTCCTTCCGCTGGATGTTCTCGATGAGCGCGATCTCGATGATCTCGTTGTCGTCCACCTCGCGGATGACGATCGGGATCTCGCGCAGGCCGACCTGCACGGCCGCCTGGTAGCGGCGCTCGCCGGCGACAATCTGAAACCGGTGGCCGCGCTGGCGCACCACGATCGGCTCGATGATCCCTTTCTCCGCGATCGACGCCATCAGCTCCGACAGATCGCCCATGACCTGCCGGGGCTGGTTCGGGTTCGGGTCGAGCTGATCGATCGGCACCATCCGCCCGATCGGCGCGCCGGCCGAGCTCGCCAGCGCCTCGACGTAGTGCTCGTCGTGCCGCATCCGCACCGTTGCCGGGAGTCCTCGCTTAGGCACGGTCCATGACCTCCTCGCACAGGCGGTAATACTCGGCCGCGCCGCTCGACTCCGGCGCGAAGGCGAAAATCGATTCCTTGTACGCCGGGCTTTCCTCCAGGCGCACGCTCTTCGTGATGACCGTCTTGAACACCTTGCTCCCGAACACCTTGTCGATCTGCGAGCGGATGTCGCGCGCCAGCGCCGTCCGCTTGTCGTGCATCGTAATCACGACGCCGAGGATCCGCAGCCCCGGGTTCGCCCGCGCGCGGACCTTCTCGATGGTCTCGAGCAGATCGTCGGTGCCCTCGAGCGCGAAATACGACGACTGAATCGGAATCAGGAGGTGCGTCGCGGCCACGAGCGCGTTCACCGTCAGCAGCCCCAGCGTCGGCGGGCAGTCGATGACGATGTTCGGGTAGTCGGCGCGGATCGGCTCGAGCCGATCCTTCAGACGGAAATGCGCGTCGAGCTCCCCGACCAGCTTCGACTCGATCTTCGCCAGCGCGATGCGCGACGGGGCGACCCAGAGGTTCGGCTGCGTCGACGGCACGATGACGTCGCTGAACGCGCAGTTGGGCTCCGCGATCGCGTCGTACACGCTCCGCGTGACCGTGCTGACGTCCACGTACGACATCGTGCTGTTGGCCTGGGGATCGAGATCGACGAGAAGCGTCGGCGTGCCGCGCAGCGACAGCGCCGCCGCCAGGTTGATGGCGGTCGTGGTCTTGCCCACTCCCCCTTTCTGATTGGCGATGGCAACGATCATCTAAAGACGGGAGTCACGCAGGTGGCGACATTCTAAGCCGCCGGAAGGGGCCAATCAACTCCCAAAAACACCGAACTCCCAACTCCCAAAGTGTCGGGTGAAAGCCGTGGCGACTTTCACACAGCTGGTACGAGGGCGCGGCTTGGGAGTTGGGAGTTGGTTTCTTGGGAGTTGACGGCCTCCTACATCTTGTACTTGCCCATGTCCTCCGGGTCGAGGCTCTCCAGCCACTTCTGGAGCCGCTCCGAGTCCCCTTTCTCCGGCGCGAAGTCCACGGTCTTGGCGTTGTCGATCACCGTGTCTTCCACGAAGATCGGCGCCCGCGCGCGGAGCGCCAGCGCGATGGCGTCGCTCGGACGCGCGTCGATGGCCATCGCTTCCCCGTTCACGGTCAGGTAAATGAGCGCGTAGAACGTGTTTTCCTTCAGGTCCGAGACGACGATTTTCTGGATGTCCGCCTTGAGATCGTGGATGACGTTGCGCAGCAGATCGTGCGTCATCGGCCGCGGCGTCGTCACGTTCTCGATCTGCAGCGCGATGGCGTTCGCCTCGAACACCCCGACCCAGATCGGCAGCACCCGCTGCCCTCCCGATCGCGCAGGATGATGATCGGCATGTTCGTGATGGGGTCGACCATCAGTCCCTTGATTGTCATTTCGATTTGCATGGAGGGCCAGCTTGTCACCAGTCAGGGTGTTTCAGTCGTGCAAAAGTGCAAACGTGTACACGCCGCCACTCAAACGTACGAGCCGCCTTCGCTTATGTCAAGCATGGACGCGTCAGGCATCGCTTCTCCGCGGAGGCTGTACGGGTTCGCGCCGGTGATCCGCACCGGGATCAGACGGCCGATCCAGTCCGCCTGCCCGGAAAAGTTGACCACCGTGTTCCCGCTCGTCCGGCCCGACAATTCCCAGTCGCGGCGGCGGCTCTTCGAGTCCACGAGCACCGCCTCGGTCCGGCCGACCGCTTCGAGGAAGAGCTCCCCCTGAATCTGCTTCTGCAGCGCCTGCAGCGCCACGATGCGGCGGGTCTTCTCCTCTTCCGTCACGTCGTCCGGCAGCCGCTTCAACGCCAGCGTGTTCGGACGCTCGGAATACTTGAACGAGAACATGCTGTGGTAGCGGACCGCGGCCGTCAGCGAGAGCGTCTCCTCGAAGTCGGCGGCCGTCTCGCCGGGAAACCCGACGATCATATCGGTCGACAGCGCGATGTCCGGCATGGCCTCACGCAGGCGGCCGACGAGATCGAGGTAATGCTCGCGGGTGTGCCGCCGGCGCATGCCCGCGAGGACGCGCGACGAGCCCGACTGCACCGGCAGGTGCAGGTGCCGGCAGACCGCCGGCAAATCGCGCATCGCGGCAATCATCCGCGGCGTGACGTGGCGCGGATGCGGGCTCGCAAACCGGATCCGCTCGAGGCCGGCGATGCCGTTCAGCCGCTCGAGCAGCGCCGCGAAGTCGCAGGCCGGATCGTCGGGCGCCTGGTAGTGGTTGACGATCTGACCCAGGAGCTGGATTTCCTTCGCGCCGGTGTCCACCGCGTGCCGGGCGTCCGCGACGATGTCGGCCGCGGGGCGCATGCGCTCGTGGCCGCGCGTGTACGGCACGACGCAGAACGCGCAGAACTCGTTGCAGCCCTCGATGATGGTGACGTAGGCCTTCAGCGGATCGCCGCGCCGGGCGAGCCCGAGCGGAAACGACACGTCCTCGACCGGGTCGATCGCAATCGCCGGGCGGGCAGGCGCGCTGCGCGATGCAGCCGGACGCGCCGCCGCCTCGGCGACGAGCATGGGGAGCCGTTTCAAGTTCTGCGTCCCCACGATCACGTCCACGGCCTTGGACCGCTGGAGGATCTTCTCCCCCTCCTGCTGCGCGACGCAGCCGGCAACCGCCACGATCGGCCGGAGACCCTCGTCCACGCCCATCTGACGAATCTCTCCCAGCCGCGTGAAGAGCTTCTCTTCGGCGCGCTCGCGCACGCTGCACGTGTTGATGACAATCACGTCGGCCTCGCGGTCGTCTTCCGTCGCCTCGAATCCGGCCTGCTCGAGCAAGCCGGCCATCCGCTCCGAGTCGTGGAAGTTCATCTGGCAGCCGAACGTTTCGATCAGGTATTTCATCGGGTCTCAGGTCTCAGGTCTCCGGCTCGGTCTCAGGTCTCAGGTCTCAGCCGACCTTCGCTTTCGCCTTTCGTGTTATATTCGCCTTTCGCTCGTCTCGGAAGCGGGAAGCGGGAAGCGGGAAGCTGACTTTCTCAGCTCCCCTTGCGCCGCTGTGTCTGCGGCGCATCCCCCCTCTGTCCAGTCCTCGACGCGAGCATTTCCCGCGCGCTGGCGCGGACCGTCGGCGACACCTCCGCGCCCCCGATCATCCGCGCGAGCTCCTCTTCCCGGTCGGTCCCGCTCACCCTTGCGACTTCTGTCAGAGTACGCCCGCCGCGGACGTTTTTGACAATGTGATAGTGCGTCGATCCGTACGCGGCGATCTGCGGGAGGTGCGTGATGCAGAGCACCTGGAACCGCCGGCCCAGGCGCTGAAGGCGTCCGCCGACGACGTCGGCGACGGCCCCGCCGATGCCCGCATCCACTTCGTCGAAGATCAGCGTCTTCCCCGGCGCGTCGGTCGAGGCGAGCGTTTTCAGCGCCAGCATGATCCGCGACAGCTCCCCGCCCGATGCGATCCGCGCGAGCGGCTTCACGTCTTCTCCGGGATTGGGAGAGATGTAGAACTCTCCCTCTTCGGTGCCCCGTTCGGACCATTGAGCTTCCCCGTCGGCGTCGTGGAAGCGGACCTCGCAGCGCGTCCGGTTCATCGCCAGCTCGACGAGCGACTTCTCGAGCGCGCGGCTGAAACGCAGTGCCGCCGAGCGCCGCTTCGCCGACAGCGCGGAAGCGGCCTGCAGGTAGTCGTCGCGCGTCCTGCCGAGCGCCGCGTCGAGCTCGGCGGCGCGTTCGGTCGCGTGCTCGATCTCGTGCAGCTCGCGCCTGAGCGCCTCCCCTTTCCGTCTCACATCGTCGAGCGACGGCCCGTGCTTCTTCTTCAGGCGCTCGAGAAGCGCCAGCCGATCCTCGACGTCCTGCAGCCGCGCCGGCGAGGCGTCGATCGAGGACGCATACGAGCGCAGGAAGAACGCGAGATCCTCGAGCTGCGATTTCACGGAGGTCCGTGCGTCGAGGTAGGGGCCGAAGCGCCCGTCGAGCGCGGCAAGATCCCCGAGCTTCTTCCACACGTTGCCGAGCGCCGGCAGCGCCGCCTGGTCTCCTTCGTACAGCGAGTCGTACGCCTCGGCGCACAGACGCTGGAGCTTGTCGGCATTGGCGAGCACCTGGCGCGTGGCCGTGAGCTCCTCGTCCTCCCCGGGCTTCGGCCGCGGCGCGATCGATTTCGGCGAGCTGGAACGACAGGAACTCCGCCCGCGATGCCTTCTCGCGCTCGCCGCTCGACAGCCGCTCGCGTTCGGCGCGCACCTGCTGCCAGCGCGCTGAAGGCGGACGCCACCTGCTCGCGCTCGGCCGCCGCGCCGGCGAACTCGTCGACGAGATCGAGGTGCGTCGCCGGATCGAGCAGCACCTGGTGCTCGTGCTGACCGTGGAGGTCCACGAGGCTGCCGCACAGCTCGCGAAGAGACGCGCTCGTCGCGAGCGCGCCGTCGACCAGCGCGCGGCTGCGCCCCTGCGCGGACACCTCGCGGCGGACGATGATTTCCTTGCCGTCAGGGGTCTCGAAGATCGCTTCGACCGCCGCGGTGTCCTCTCCGGTGCGGACGAGATCGGCCGAGGCGCGGCCCCCCACGAGCAGCCCGACGGCGCCGACGACGATCGACTTCCCCGCCCCGGTTTCCCCGGTCAGAACGTTCAGGCCCGGCTCGAACTCGAGCTCGAGGCGGTCGATGACGGCAAGGTGACGAATGGACAGGAAGCGCAGCACGTGTGAGGCCCCGAAGCCAGAAGTTCCATCTTATCAGATGTTTGACAGTGCATAGGTCGCGTGTTAATCTTGCCGGAACCTGCGCTGTCCCAGCGGCGCGCCATACGACGTAGCGGAGGGCTTGTTTGCGCACGCCTGGATACTACGCCCTAGCGCTGTACGCGCAGGGCGAGGCGCCGGCAACTGGGGCCGGCGCACCCGACACCGACATCATCTACCTCGTCACCCACGGCAGCCCGGTCGTCCAGATCGTGCTCGCCATCCTGCTCGCGTTTTCGGCGATTTCGTGGGCCGTCATTCTCTACAAGCTCTGGCAGTTCAACCGATCGCAGCGGCAGTCGTCCACCTTTCTCGACATCTTCCGCAAGAGCAGCAAGTTCTCGGAAGTGCAGGCGGTCTGCCGCACGCTCTCGGCGAGCCCGCTCGTGGGGCTGTTCCAGGCCGGATACACGGAGCTCAATTCCCAGCTTCGTTCGGGCGAGAAAGCCGATCCCGGAAAGCCAGCGGCCGCCGCCGGACGTCCAACCCTCAAGAGCCTCGACGCGGTGGACCGCGCGCTGCTCCGCTCGACCACGGTGGAGATGACCAAGCTCGAACGGCGCGTGCCGTTCCTGGCGACGACGGCGAGCATCACGCCGTTCATCGGACTCTTCGGCACCGTGTGGGGGATCATGACGTCGTTTCAGGCCATCGGGGTCGCCGGTTCCTCGAGCCTCACCGTCGTCGCACCCGGGATCGCCCACGCGCTCGTCGCGACCGCGGCGGGCCTCTTCGCGGCGATTCCGGCGGTGTACTTCTACAACTACTTCACGCAGCGCGTGAAGCAGTCCGCCGCCGAGATGGATGACTTCTCGCTCGAGTTTCTGAACATCTCAGAGAGGAACTTCACGTAGCGACATGCCGAAAGTTCACGAGACCGGATCGGCAGGAGCGGGACGGCGCCGCGGGCGCGGGAACCACGTGTCCACCACGCTCTCCGAGATCAACGTCGTCCCGCTCGTCGACGTCATGCTGGTGCTGCTGATCATCTTCATGGTCACCGCGCCGATGATGCAGCAGGGGCTGGCGGTGAACCTGCCGAAGGCGGGAAGGGCCACGCCGGTCAGCGCGCAGCCCATCTACGTCAGCGTCCCGGCGGACTTCAAGAGCACACGCACCGTCCAGCTCGACAAGGACGACATACGGATTGATTTCCTGCACGAGCGGGTGCGTCAGGCGTTGCTGACGCGCGACGACAAGTCGGTGTTCATCCGTGCGGACGGCGCCGCCAGCGTCCAGGACCTTGCGACAGTGACCGACAAGCTGAAGCAAGGCGGCGTGGAAAAAGTCGGCTTGATGGTCCAACCGTTGGGGCGATAGGGCCGTGCACGAAGCCGTCAGCGACATCCTGATGGAGCGCGCGCGCGAGGCGGACGGCCTCGGGCAGATGATGCTCGTCTCGCTGTTCTTGCATGCGTCGCTGATCGCCGCGCTCGTGGTCCTGCCGCCGAGCTGGCGTTCGGGCGCCGTCGCCCCCGATGTGACGCCGATGATGATCACGATGTCAGGAGGGACCGGCCCGGATGCCGGCGGGATGACGCCCATTTCGACACGTCCCGTGCAGACCGAGGCGCCGGCGGTCACGACGCCGCCTGCGCCCAAGGCGCCTGAGATGGTGGAGCCGTCGCCGATCGCCAAGCCGGTTCCGAAGACGCCGCCGAAGCCGATCGAGAAGCCGGTCGACAAATCGTCCACGCGGAAACCCACGAGCGGCCCGGAAGTGAAGGCCGGAGATGCGCGTGTTGAGACCGGCGGAGCGCCCGTTCAGTTTGGCGGGTTGACGATGCCTTCCGGCGGAGGGGCCGCCGGCAGCGGTGTGAGGACGGATTACGCGAATTTCTGCTGTCCAGAGTACCTGAACCAGATGACCGACTTGATCAAGCGCAACTGGAACCAGAACCAGGGATCGTCCGGACAGGTCAAGGTGAAGTTCACCATCCGGCGCGACGGGACCCTGGCCGGCGTTCCGGAAATCGAATCGAGCAGCAACCAGGCCTTCCTGGACCTCGAGTCCCAGCGCGCGATCACGAAGGTCGGGCGGTTTCCCCCTCTCCCGCGCGAGTTCACCGAGAACACGCTGATCCTTCACCTGATTTTTGAGTATCAACGCTGATGACCCATATGCGATTGCTGACCACCGCCGCCGCCGTCGCCGCCTGCGCCACGCTCGCGCTGAGCGCTCAGGACCCGGCACAGCCTCCCCCTCCGCGGCAACAGAATGAACTGGTCGTGACGATTAGCGGCACACCGGGGTCGAAGCCGAAGTACGCCGTGCCGGACTTCATCGCGCTGTCGAGCGACGCCGAGACCATCGCCGCCGCGAAGACCGTGGGGCAGGTGCTGTGGGAGGATCTGAACTTCGAGCGGGAGTTCTACCTGATCCCGCGCGACACCTACAAGAGCATTCCTCCGGCGACCGCGGTCGACGACCTGCCGCTCGATCAATGGAAACAGCTCGGCGCCGACGGCGTGGTCATCGGCACCGTCCGGCGAACGGCAACCGGGGTGGCCGTTCAGGTGCGGCTCATCGACGTCGCGACGGGGCGCACCGCGATGGCCAAGGAGTACAGCGGGAGCCTCAAGAGCCTCGGCAACCCGCGCCTGTACGCGCACACGGCGTCCGACGAGATCCACCAGCAGCAGCGATCGCTGCGCGGCGTGGCGCGGACGAAGCTGGCGTTCTCGTCGGATCGGGATGGCGAGCGCGTGAAGGGGCCGGTCGGCGATCGCGCCATCTCGAACATCTACATCTCGGACTACGACGGCGCCAACCAGCAGCGGATTACCGTCACGAAGGGCCTCGACATCGCGCCGGCCTGGTCGCCCGACGTCAAGTCGATCGCCTACACGACGTACCGCACCGACTTTCCGGACATCATCGTCCAGTACATCTACGAGGCGCGCGCCTACACGAAGCCGGCCGCCGGCTCGTCGGGCAAGCAGAACTTCCTCCCGGCGTGGTCGCCGGACGGCACGAAGCTGGCGTTCATGTCGCAGCGCGACGGGAATCCCGAGATCTACGTCGTCAACAAGGACGGCAGCGGCCTGCGCCGGCTCACGAACCATCCGGAAAACGACGTGACGCCGACGTGGTCGCCGACCGGGAACCAGATTGCGTTCACGTCGAACCGTACCGGCACGCCGCAGATCTGGATCATGAACACCGACGGATCGGAGCCGCGCAAGATCACCAGCGAGTCCTGGTGCGATCGGCCGACGTGGTCGCCGTCGCCGTTCAACGAGATTGCCTACGCGTCGCGGACCGGCCCCGGGTTCGATATCAAGATCTTCGACTTCCAGAACCGCGGCACGAAGACCGTGACGGACGGCATCGGGAGCAACGAGAGCCCGGCGTTCTCGCCGAACGGCCGCCACCTCGCGTTCACGTCGACGCGGACGGGAAAGGAGCAGGTGTTCCTGATCGACCGCGACGGCCAGAACCTGCGCCAGATCACGCGGACCGGCATGAACCGCTATCCGAACTGGTCGCAATAACGAACGTTCCGGAACGGAAACGGACGGCCAAGCCAGAACGGAACGGTTTCGAGAGAGAATTGAGACGATGATGCAGAGACGCCTTGTGTTGGTGATTGTGGCGATTGCGCTGGCGGGTGCGGGCGCCTGCGCCAAGAAGAAGGCCCCGGTCGCGAAGCCGACGACTCCGCCGCCCGCGGTGGGCTCCCCCACCGGCGGAAACCGGCCGCCCACTCCCCCGGAACCGGTGCGGGAGCCGGAGCCGATCCCGGCCGAACCGATTACCTCGGATCCGCTGTCCTCGACAGACATCGACAGCATCAACCGCAACTCCCCCTTCCAGCCCGTGTTCTACGCGCTTGGATCAGGCGGAGATCGACGCCGCCGGCCAGCAGGCGTTGAACGCGAACGCGGCGCTGATGAAGAAATACGCGACGTGGATCGTGACGATCGAGGGGCATTCCGACGAGCGCGGCACGGCGGAGTACAACCTCGCGCTCGGCGAGCGGCGCGCGGTGGCGGCGCGGAACTACCTGGTGTCGCTCGGCATTCCGGCCGAGCGGCTGCGCACGGTGACCTACGGAAAGGAATTCCCCTTCGAGCCCGGGCACGACGAGGGCTCGTGGTCGAAGAACCGCCGCGCGCATTTCGTGGTGACGAGCAAGTAAAGTTCTAAAGTTCTACAGTTCCAAGGTTCGAAAGTTCCGAAGACGCAGAGGAACGACGATGAAGCGAATGGCATGGCTGGGGGCGGCATCGATGGCGGTGCTGTTGGCTGCGGCGCCGGCGATGGCGGCCGACAAGGCGCAGCAGCAGCTGATGGCTGAGATGCGCATGCTGCAGGAACAGCAGCAGCAGCTGCGTCAGCTCGTCGGCGGGCTGGCCGAAACGCTGAAAACGATGACGGCGAAGCTCGACGAGCAGAGCGGCGCGAACCGGAAGGCGTTCGCCGACCAGAAGCTCCTCGTCGACAACGTCGCGGAAGGCGTGCGCGTCCTGCGCGAGAAGGCCGACGACACGAACGTGCGCCTCTCGTCGATGACGCAGGAGCTCGAAGCGGTCCGGCAGGCGATTGCCTCGCCCCCGGCGCCCGCTCCGGCGCCGACGCCAGGATCCGTCCGCCGCCGGCCTCGATCCGGCTGCCGGCGCGGCCACGCCCGGCGCCGGTCAACCCGCGGCTCCCCCGCGCACCGGCGCGCCGCTCATCTCGCCGCAGCGGATGTTCGACAACGCGTACGGCGACTACACCGGCGGCCAGTACGACATCGCCATCCTCGGCTTCAACACCTACATCAACACCTTCCCGCTCTCGGACAAGGCCGACGATGCGCAGCTGAATATCGGACAGGCGCTGCACGCGACCGGGAAGTTCCGCGAGGCGCTGGAAGCGTTTCAGAAGGTGATCACGAACTACCCGCAATCCGACAGCGTGTCGCTGGCGTACTACAAGCTGGGGCTCACCTATGAGTCATTGAAGCAGATCGACCTGGCACGCAAGGCGTTCGAGACCGTCATGCAGAAGTACCCGACCTCCTCGGACGCGGTCCTCGCCAGGCAGCGGCTGGATGGTCTCAAAGGGAAAGACTGAACTGAAACGGGTGTCGTTCTTGGTTCTCGGTTCTTGGTTCTTCGACGTTCTTCGTTCTCGTTCTTCGTTCCCGCGCAGAACGCGAACGACGAACGAAGAACGATCAACCAAGAACCAAGAACTGAGAACCAAGAACGTTTAGAGACGTTTAAAAAGGAATATCGTCGTCCGTCAGTTCCGAGACCGGCTCGCCCATCGGTTCTTCCGCGCCAGGGGCCGCCGCCGCGCCGCGGGTCTGCTGCCGGCCTCCGCCGCCGCCACCACCGCCGAGGAGCACGATCCGATCGCCGCGGATCTCGGTCGTGTACCGCTTGTTGCCGTCCTTGTCGTCCCACTGCCTCGTCTGCAGACGCCCTTCCACGTAGATCTGCTTCCCCTTCGTCAGGTACTCGTTGAGGCTCTCCGCCGTCTTGCCCCAGAGCACGACGCGGTGCCATTCGGTTTTTTCCTGCCGCTGGCCGGCCTTGTCGTTCCAGACTTCGGTCGTTGCGAGGTTCAGCGTCGCGACGGGCGACCCGCCCGGCGTATACCGCAGCTCCGCATCCCGCCCGAGGTTGCCGACCAGGATCACCTTGTTCACACTGCCCATTCCACGGTCCTTTCGCTGTATCGCGCTCGCGACACAAAAACTGAGCCATTCTGCGGTGCGTGCGTTTCAGGTCAATTGCGATCTTTCGGCGGACCCGTGGGCGCACTTCCTGCAATGCTGGCTGGCTTCAGTGCTGGCAGTATTCACCAACGTGGTGACAGGGTAGGTCAAAATCCCAGGCCCCGAGCTCCCGAGCTCCCGACCGTCGTGCTACGTCGTCCGGCCGTACCGATCCTCGAGCCTGACGACGTCGTGCAGCTCCGGCGTCGAGACTTCGTAGACGTCGCAGTCGGTGATCGCCGTCATGCGATGGACCGTCGTCGGCGTGACGTGGACGGCTTCGCCGGGCTTCATCTCGCGCGCGACGAGCGTCTCCCCTTCCTTGATCTCGAACAGCATCCGTCCGGACGCGAGGAAGATCGTCTCGTCCTTGAGATTGTGGTACTGCAGGCTGAGCGCATGCCCCGCGTCGATGTGAATGAGCTTGCCGACATAGCGCTCCGTCTTCGCCCAGTGCAGCTCGTACCCCCACGGCTTGTCGACCCGCGTCACTTGTTCCGCCACGATTGCTCCTTGATTTGCGAACTGTTTAGAACTTTCGAACTTTGAACTCTTGACTTTGAACTCTCAGATCCCCTTGATCTCCTGCGGCGCCAGGAAGTCGAGCAGCGCCTTCTCGATCTCCGCCGCGGTCCCGGCGCGCAGCGTCCGGGCCGCCATCGTGGCGGCGTTTCCCGCGTGCAGGCCGCGCAGCACCTGCTTGGCGAGCGGGATCGCGGTCGGCGCCATGCTGAACTCCCTGAGCCCGAGGCCGACGAGCAGCGTCAGCAGCACCGGGTCTGCCGCCATCTCGCCGCACACGGAAACCGGAATGCCCCGCCGCCGCGCCGCGCGCGTGACCAGCCGGATCATCCGGATGATCGCCGGGTGGAGCGGCTCGTAGAGACCGCGAGACCCGGTCGTCGGTCCGATCGACGGCGAGGCAGGTACTGGATGAGATCGTTGGTCCCGATGCTGAAGAAGTCCGCGTGCTCGGCGAGCAGGTCGGCCGTCAGCGCCGCGGAGGGGACCTCGATCATGACCCCGATCGGCACGTGCGGCACGGCTTCCCCGCCGGCTCGCAGCCGCCGCGGCGGCGCGCTCGACGGCGGCCCGCGCCGCGCGCAGCTCCTCGACTCCCGACACGAACGGGAAACATGATTCGCAGCGGACCGTGCACGGCGGCGCGCAGCAGCGCGCGCAGCTGCGTCTGGAACACGTCGTCGTTCGCGAGGCTGAGCCGCACGCCACGGAGTCCGAGCCGCGCCCGGGCCGCCGTCCGGTCCCGGGTGCTCCATCCGGAGTTGCGCCTCGCTGACGTCGAAGGTGCGAATCGTCACCCGGGCCGGAGCCATGCTGTCGATCAGGCGGGTGTAGGCGCTGTACTGCGCCGCTTCCGTCAGCGCCGCAGTGTCCGCCGGCCGCCAGCAGGAACTCGGATCGGAAGAGACCGACGCCGTCCGCTCCGCGCTCCCGCGCGCGCACGGCGTCGTCGGGCGATTCGACGTTGGCTTCCAGCCGGATCTGCACGCCGTCTTCGGTGACCGGAGGCAGCCGGCGGTAGCCGTCCAGCGTCTGCTCGTACGCCGCCCGCCGCTGCTGCCGCCCGAGGACGTGGTCCAGGGCGGCCTCGTCGGGATCGACGAACACATCGCCGGTCGCGCCGTCCACCGCGAGCAGCGCCCCGGGCTGGATGATCGAGCTGGCGTTGTGGAGCCCCGCGACGGCGGGCACGTGGATCGAGCGCGCCAGGATCGCCGTGTGATACGTCCAGCTCCCCGCGTCCGTGACGATGGCGGCGAGGCGCTGCCAATCGAGCTGGGCGATCACCGACGGCGTGAGCTCGTCGGCCACGAGCACGAGAGGGCCCTCGAGGTCGTTGAACAGGGCCTTGAAGAGCTCGACCGGATCGCCGCCGCCGCGCAGGTTCATGCACAGGCGCCCGACGACGTCGCCGACGTCGCCTTTGCGCTCGCGCAGGTACGCGTCTTCGGCCCGATCGAACAGCGTGGAGATTTCGCCGAGCGCGCGTTCGAGCGCCGACGCGGCGTTGAGCTGCTCGGTGCGGATGATCTCCGCCGCGCGATCGATCAGCATCGCGTCGTCGAGCATGAGGAGCTGTGCGTCGAACAGGTACGCGTGCTCGGCGCCGACGGATTCCGCGATCCGGGACCGGATCTGCTGGAGCTGGGCGCGCGATCGCTCGCGCGCTTCGCAGAGCCGCTCGAGCTCCCGGGCCACCTGCGCGGCGGGCACGCGGAACTGGAGATCGCGCGTGCCGCGCTTGAGCACGAGCGCCTTGCCGATGCCGATGCCGGCCGACACGCCGAGTCCGATCAGGCGCATGGCGCCTCGTCGAAGCCGCGCTCGATCAGCGCGCAGAGCGCCGTCGTCGCGGCTTCCTCATCGGGCCCGTCCGCGTTGATCGTCACCAGGCTGCCCTGCGCCGCCGCCAGCAGCAGCAGGCCCATGATGCTCTTGCCGTCCACTTCGCGTCCGCCGCGCCCGACGCGGATGCGGCACACGAACCCGCCGGCCGCGTGCACGAACCGGGCGGCCGCGCGGGCGTGGAGGCCGAGCGGATTCAGGATGGTGACGGAGCAGGTGGTCATACCTTCTCCCCCTCCGCGGAGCAGGTCGGACGCCACCCAGATGGCGGTCCGGCCGTGCTCGCGCATCTCCCGCGCGAGCGTCGGAAGGTCCGGCGCCTTCTGCGGCCGCGCGAGCTTGATCAGCATGGGAAGGTTGACGCCGGTGATCACTTCGACGTGGTCGCTGACGAACGTGACGCCCAGGTTGGCCGGCGTGCCGCCGAACATGTCGGTGAGGACCAGCACGTCGGCCGGCTCCGTCTCGGTGCCGCCGGCTGACGCACTGACGCGCGCAATCGCCAGCCCGATATCCTCGCGCGCCCGCTCGACGTCGTCGTGCCAGCCAATCGACACCGCGGCAAACTGCGGGAGATCGCCGACGATCATCTCCGCGGAGTTGACCAGCTCGGCCGCGAGCTGCCCGTGCGTCACGACTACCACTCCAAGTTTCATTGCTTCGGCGTTCTTGGTGTCTTGGCATGCATCCGTTCGTTACTCATTCGAAATGTCCCTGTGCCGCACGCGCAGCCGGACGCCTGGTATTCCGGACAGCCCTTTCTTGAGCGCCTCCGAAATCGCGACCGAGCGGTGCCGGCCGCCGGTGCAGCCGATGCCTATGGTCAAATACGTCTTTCCCTCGTGGACGTACTGCGGAATCAGGAACTTGAGCAGGTTGAGCGTGTGGACGAGGAACTCGTGCGTGGCGGCCGAGCGATCCAGGTAGCGCACGACTTCGGGATCGCGCCCCGTGTGCGGGCGCAGCGCCGGGACGAAGTGCGGGTTCGGCAGGAACCGCACGTCGAACAGCAGGTCGGAATCCACGGGGATCCCGTGCTTGAACCCGAAGCTCAGGATCGTGACGACGAGCTGCGAGCCGGGCGACGCGCCGGCCGCGACGCCGGTGAACGCGTGCCGCAGCTCGTGGACCGTCATCTCCGAGGTGTCCACGACGTGGTCGGCCAGCTTCCGGATCGCGCGCATGGCGGCGCGTTCCTCGCGGATCCCCTCGATCGCCGAACGGTCCGGGGAGAGCGGATGCGGACGCCGCGTTTCGCTGAACCGGCGGACGAGCGCCGGCTCCGCCGCCTCGAGGAAAATCAGCTTCGGGTTCAGGTTCTTCCGGCTCTTGAGCCGCCGGTAGACCCGCGGAAACTCCTTGAGCATCTTGCCTTCGCGGACGTCGACGACGACCGCGGCGCGCGAGATCTCGGTGCCGGCCCGGAGCGTCAGATCGGCGAGCATCGGGAGCAGCGTGACGGGCAGGTTGTCGACGCAGAAGTAGCCGAGATCCTCGAGCGCGCGAATCGCCTGGGACTTTCCCGACCCGGACAGGCCGGTGAGCACGACGAAGCGGGACGTGACGGCCGTCCGCGCCGCGCGCCGCGCGGCGTGCCGCTTCTCGCGCATCAGAGGTCTTCTCCGGCGTCCGCGTCGGCGTCCGCCGGGGCGAGCCGCTGGTTCAGGCGGTCGACCAGGCGCCGCGCGGCGTGATGGCCGCGCGCGCGCAGCAGCTGGTTCCGGGCGGCGACCTCGACGAGCATCGCGACGTTGCGCCCGGGGGCGACTGGCATCCGGATCATCGGGAATCCGCGCGCCGACACACTCATAGAACTCCTCGTCCAGGCCCAGCCGATCATACTCCCGGCCGTGCTCCCAGCGCTCGAGCTGCACCACGAGCTCCACGCGCTTCGACGAGCGGGTGGACGCGACGCCGAACAGATCCTGCACGTTGATCAGGCCCAGGCCGCGGATCTCCATGTGGTGCCGCGTCAGCTCCGGGCAGGTGCCGATCACGAACGACTCCGCGCGGCAGCGCAGCTCGACGGCGTCGTCGGCGACGAGGCGGTGGCCGCGGACGACCAGATCGAGCGCGCACTCGCTCTTGCCGATGCCGCTCTCCCCCACCATCAGCACGCCGAGCCCGAGGATGTCCATCAGCACGCCGTGCACGACGCCGCGCGCCGCCGAGGTACGTGTCGAGGGCGGCCGAGAGGCGCGACATCGCTTCCGCGCGTCCCGGCCGCGGGTGCGTGAGCAGCGGCACGCCGGCCCGATCCGCCTCCGCGAGGGTCTCCGGCGGCGGCACGAACCCGCCGGTGACGAGCAGGCACGGGAGCCCGTGGCTGAACACGCGCTGCAGGACGGCCGTGCGGTCGTCCGCCGTCAGCGTTTCGAGATACCGCACTTCGCTCTCGCCGAACACGAGCACGCGGCCGCCGCGCAGGTACGCGTCGAATCCCGACAGGGCCAGCCCGGTCTTCTGCGTGTGGGGAATGGTGATGCGCCGTTCGAGGCCGGGCGCGCCGGCGAGCAGCTCGAGATCGAGGGCGCGCGAATCGGCGAGATCCCGCAGGACCGTGGCGACGGTGACACCCCGCGGCTCGGCGGATTCGGTCATCGCAGCAATGCGGTCAGGATCGCGGATGTCGCGACTCGACCGAGACCGGTCATTCACGTCCGTGCGATTGGGAAGATCAGATCGGATCGGTTAGTCCGGCTCGATCAACCCGAGGTGGCCGTCCTTGCGGCGGTACAGGATGTTGACGGCATCCGTCTCCGCGTTGCGGAAGACGACGAACGTCTCCGATGCCGCCTTCGAGGCGGAGCGCCGCGTCTTCGAGCGACAACGGCTTGACCGCGTAGCGCGTCGCCCGGATGATGCGGCGCTCGGGCGGCGCTGCGACCGGCGCGGGACGCAGCGCGCGAGTGCCGGCGCCTTGCGCCGGCGCCCGTCCCACTTGCCCTTGAGCTTCTGCGCCTGCTGCTCGACTTTCTCGGTCGCCTGGCGGACCGAAATCGGCCACGCGGTGCCCTCGCCGTTTCCGCGCAGCACGTGATCCCCGCGCGTGTGCACGACCAGTTCGGTCCGCAGCCGGTATTTTTCTTTGGTGAGCGTGATGACCGCCGACAGCGCGGCGTCGTTCAGCACCCGCTCGAGCCGAGCCAGGCGCTTGTCGATCAGCTGCCGGATGGGACCCGTAATCGCGACGTGCCGGCCGGTGATGTCGAGTCGCATGCGAAAGCTTCCAGCTCCAGCTTACAGCTCCTGGACTCCAGCGGGAAGCTGGAAGCCGGCAGCTGACTGCGGCAGCTCTAAAACAGCACCTTCCTCTGGTTCGAGGTCGGAATCTTCAGCTCCTCGCGGTACTTGGCGATCGTCCGGCGCGCGAGCATCAGCCCTTCCTTCTGGAGGATGCTGACGATCTTCGAATCGCTCAGCGGCTTGCGGGGGTCTTCGTTCTCGATGATCTTCCGGATGCGCTGCTTGATCGTGACCGACGACACGCTCTCGCCGTACGAGCTGCTGATCCCGCTGTGGAAGAAGTATTTCAGCTCGAACACGCCCTGCGGCGTGTGCATGTACTTGTTGTTGACCACACGGCTGACGGTGGACTCGTGCATCCCGATGTCGTTGGCCACGTCGCGCAGCACGAGCGGCCGCAGGTATTCGATCCCGTGATCGAGGAACTCCCGCTGGAAATTGATGATGCTCGTGGCGACCTTGTGGATCGTCTTCTGCCGCTGATCGACCGACTTGATCAGCCAGAGGGCGGAGCGGAACTTGTCCTTCACGTAGGCGCGGGTCTCGTCGTTCTGCTCGCCGGCCCCGCCGCCCGTGGCCCCGCCGCCGGCCGCCGGCGCCGTCTTGTCCAGGAGCCGCTTGTAGACCGGGCTGATGCGGAGCTGCGGCAGCCCCTCTTCGTTCAGCGCGGCCACGTACTGGTCCTCCACCTTCACCACGTACACGTCCGGGATCACGTACTGCGACTGGGACGGGTTGTACCGGCTGCCGGGCTTCGGATCGAGGTTGCGGATGATCTCGACGTGCTCCTTGAGATCCTCGATCGTCATCCCCAGCTTGCGCGCGATCTCCGGGACCTGATGGTTCTGCAGCAGCCGCAGGTGCTCGGTGACGATCTTCTCCGTCGGCGTGCCCTTCGAGACCGAGCTGCCGGATCTGCAGCCACAGGCATTCCTGCAGGTCGCGCGCGGCGACGCCGATCGGATCGAACGTCTGCACGTGCTGCAGCGCGCTCTCGACGTCGGCGACGGGCCACTCCCCCATCGCGGCGATCTCCTCGACCGACGCCACCAGGTACCCGTCGTCGTCGAGGTTGCCGATGATGGCGCCGCCGATCTCCCTGAGCCGTCCGTCGTCGGTCTGAAGGGAGAGCTGCCAGAGGAGGTGATCCGAAAGGGAGGCGGCCGTCGAGAGCGTGTTCTCGATCGGCGGCAGCTCCTTGACCTCCGACGGCGTCCGCGACCGGTAGCCGTCGTCCAGGTAGTCGCCGAAGAAGTATTCGTAGTCCGCGTCGTCCCAGGCGTCCCCTTTTTCGGCGGTGGGCGTCTCGACGGGCTTTTCCTGCTGCTGCTGTTGCTCGGCCGGCTGGAGCTCCTCGGTCGGGACCTCTTCGAGGAGCGGGTTCTCGACCATTTCCTGATTCAGCAGGTCCGCCAGCTCGAGGGTAGACATCGGCAGCAGCTTGATCGCCTGCTGCAGCGACGGGGTCAGGATGAGCTTTTGAACGAGTTTGGTATGGAGTTTCTGCTGAATCGCCATGAGGTCGGTGGCCGTCTCTGCCCCTCTAATCTTAGTCCAATCGGAAGTCCGCGCCGAGGTAAATTCGCTTCACCTCCTCGTCGGCGGCGAGGCTGTCGGGGGTGCCGCTCCGGAAAATCGCCCCATCGTGGACGATATAGGCGCGATCCGTAATCCGCAGTGTTTCGCGCACGTTATGGTCGGTGACGAGCACGCCGATGCCCCGGTCCTTGAGGTGGAAAATGATCTTCTGGATGTCCGTGACCGCGATGGGGTCGATGCCCGCGAACGGCTCGTCGAGCAGGATGAACTTCGGCGAGACGACGAGCGCGCGCGTGATTTCGACCCGCCGCCGCTCCCCGCCCGAGAGCGTGTAGGCGGGGGCCTTGGCGAGCGGGGTCAGGCCGAGCTCGGCCAGCAGCTCCCGCCGCCGCGCGGCGCGCGCCGGCGCCGTCCAGCGGGAGCGTTTCGAGGATGGCGGTAATGTTCTGCTCGACCGTCAGGCCCCGGAAGATGGAGGGCTCCTGCGGCAGGTAGCCGATGCCTTTCCGCGCCCGGACGTACATCGGGTTGTCGGTCACGTCCGCGCCGTCGAGGAGGACCCGCCCCGAATCGGGCGGCGTCAGCCCGACGACCATGGAAAACGTCGTGGTCTTGCCCGCCCCATTGGGCCCGAGCAGGCCGACGATTTCTCCCGACGCGATGTCGAGGTTCACGCCTCTGACGACGGTGCGGCCGCTGTAGGATTTGGTGAGGTCGCGCGTGTTGAGCGTGGCCATTCAGATTATCGGGTCTCCGCCGGGCACGCGATCCGGGCCTGCGTTGCGGGAATGACGCCATTGCCCGACATCGACACCGTGTCGACCGCCCGCTGAAAGGTCACCACCGCGCCGAAGTTCTCGCTGCAATCGGGCGGCTTCGTGTCGACGACCTTCACCGGCGTTCCCGTCATGAGGAAGTTCTCGCCCTTCGCGGTGTAGGTCAGCCGTGCGCCCGATACCGTCCGGAAGGGCTCCCTGGCGATCACCGTTCCGTTGGCGCCATAGCCTTCCGCGCGCTCGAGCTCGTTGGCCGCCGGCTTGAGAAACAGCTCGAGCTTCTCGGCGGACACGTCTCCGTTGGGGCCGATGATGTGCGCCTTGTCGGTGTAGGTCGCCAGGCGCTTGGCGTCGTCGTAGACGAACAGCTCGGCGCTCCCCTTTGTGGGCCTCGGTGTGCGGACCCCCGTCTTCTCGTCCACCTGATCCAGGGTCATCTCTGTCTGAACGGCCCCCGTCGCCTCGAGATTGCCCGTCTTGTCATCCACCGTGATGCCGTCGCCCCGGATCGTGGTGTCTGCCTGCCAGAGCCGCGCGTTTCCGCTGTACACCGCGCGTCCGGCGAGGCCATCGTAGTCGAGCCGGTTGGACGTGACGGTGACGGACTCGTCCTGCTTGAGGAGCGACGGCAGGCGGCCCTGCTCGGGGCTTCCCGCCGGCGGCGTGGCCGTGGCCGTCGCCGTCGCCGGTGCGCCGCTCCCCTTTTTCTTGGACGGCAGCATGGAGCTGCGCACCTTCGTGTCGGCCTTCAGCTTGCGGGTACCGAGAACGAACTCGATCGTGCGGGCTTCCACCGTGACGCGGCCATCGCTGACCCGCGGGGTCGGCGGTCCGGGCTCTCCCGACGTCGACAAGTCGATCTGGTCCTTTTCGATGTGATACAGCGCGCGCTGTGCGTCGGCGGCGACCTGAGGGCCGTCGGTGAAATGGACGTTGCCGTGGAAATCCGCCTGCTCGACGGCGCCGAAGCCGGGTTTCGTCTTCACGGCCAGCGTCAGCGACCGCGCGACGCGCTCGATTGCGGCCGCGTTCGGCCGCGCCGCGCCCGCCTCGCGATACTCGACGTTGCCGCCGAAGGTCGCGTTCTGCAGGCCGGTGCCGGGCGCCCCTATCCCGGTGAGCGTGGCGGATCGGATGCGCTTGGCCGGGGCCGCTCCGACCGCCGGCAGATCCACCTGGACGTTTTCGGTGGCGTTGAGGTTGGTGAGCGTGCGGCCGTCCGGGCCCATGGCCATGTCGATCGTCTTGGCGGCAATCCGGCTGCCGGCGCTTCCGCCGCTGCCTGGAAGCTGCACGGCGCTGTCTTCCACGAGCAACGCGTGCTGCAGCGTGCGGCCGTCGTCGGCGTACGTGAGGTCGACGTCGCGCGCCGACATGGACTGCGACGCGGCGTCTCCCCTAATGCGGCTGCTGCCGCGCAGCTCCAGCTTCTGCACGAGCTCGTTGTCTTCGGTCAGGCGAATGACGATCTCGTCGGCGTCGATGACCCGCCCTTCGGCCTCGATGTGCGCGGGTTTCGTGAGGCGCATGTAGTGCTCGGCCTGCGCCATCCCCGCCGCGGTGGCGGTCGCCTCGAGCGCCCCCTGGCCTTTCGAGTCCGCCGGGGAGGTAATGTGCGCCTGATCGAGCAGCCAGATGACTTCACGGTTGCGATCGTAGGTCGCGCCGACGCCGGTGCCGGTCATGCGCCCGCGTTTGAACGCGACGGCACCCGGGATCTTCACGATCCCTTCCGCCTCGTCGTAGGTGGCCTCTTCGGCGGCGACCTCGACGCCCGCGCTCGTGAGCTTCACCGTCCCTGTGAAGTGCGCGGTCTTCAGATCCGGGCCGTTCTGAACGATGACCGCTTCGCGGCTCGTGACCGTGAACTTCCGGCCGTTGCGGTCGGAGGTCAGCTCGACGCCGTTCCCGAACCTGGTCCGGCCGTCGGGGTAAATGAATTGCGAGCCGAATTTGATGGCAAAGACGATCTTGCCTTCCTTCGCCCACGAGAAATCTCCTCCCGTGGGGTTCTCCACGATAGCAATCGGGTCTTTGCGCTCGGGGATCGCGCCCGTCTGCGGCACGGTCTTCCGCGTCCGGAGCGCCACGATGACGATCGCGACGAACACGATGACGAACACGCCGATCGCCAGCCGCGCTTTTTTCTGCCAGGTCATACAGAGAGCTTCCAGCTTCCAGCTTCCAGCTTCCCGCAACAAGAGAGAGCGCTGACGCGTGGACGTCGAAAGCTCAAGCCTATTGTACAGAAGCGGGCGGCCAGAACCTTGAAGCGGTCAGCGGATAGTGGGGAGCTGCAGCTTGTTACGGGAAGCTGGAAGCTGGCAGCGGGAAGCTGTCAGCGGGAAGCTGGAAGCTGGAAGCTGGAAGCTACTCCCCGTCCAGGCTCTTGACGTCCGCGACGTTGAGCTCCAGGTAGGTCTCGCCCTGGAACTCGTTTCGCTCGAGCGAAAAGGCGAGGTTGACGCCGGCGCGATTGCGGGTCAGGAAATCGGCCCGCTCGGCGGCGCGCCAGGCGATCGCACGGAAGCGGCGGCCTTCCTGGCTGAACGTCATCTTGAGGTGCCGCTCCTTCAGGGTGCGGGGACCATCCACGATCTCCACGCCCGACGCGTGAAACACCGGCCTGGGGTTGGCCATGCCGAACGGCTCCATGGCATCGAGGTCGCGCATGAGATCGTGGGTGATGGATCGGAGCGTGAGCGGCCCGTCGATGCGCAGGCGCGGGCGGAGCTGGTCAGGCTCCAGGACCTCGTCGGCGTGCGCGTTGATCCGCGCGCGGAACTCGGGCACACGCGCGGCTTCCATGGTCAGCCCCGCCGCCTGCCGGTGCCCGCCGAAGCGCACGAAGACGTCGGCGCACTGTTCAAGGGCGGCGAGCATGTCGAAGTCGGGAATGCTCCGGCAGGATCCGTGCGCCACGTCCCCCTCCACCGAGAGCACGATCGCCGGCTTGTGATAGGTGTCCACGAGCTTCGACGCCGCGATGCCGATCACGCCGCGGTGCCAGCCCTCGCCGCCGACAACGAGGACGTTGTGCGCGCCGACGGCGGGGTCGGTCTCGATGGCCTTCCGCGCCTGCGCGACCAGGTCCGCCTCCTCCTCCTGGCGCCTGAGGTTCTCGTCGTTGAGCTGCTGCGCCAGGGCGCGCGCCTCGTCGCCCATCGCGTCGCCCGTGGCCAGCAGCAGCCGCGTGGCGATGTCGGGCGTGCTCATGCGACCCGCCGCGTTGACGCGCGGCGCGAGGATGAACGCCACGTGGTAGCTGTCGATGGTCTTGCCGCTCAGGCCCGAGGCGTCGAGGAGCGAGCGCAGGCCGATGGTGTGGGGACCCGCGCTGAGCGACGCGAGGCCGAGCCTCGCAATCACGCGGTTCTCGCCGACGAGCGGGACCACGTCGGCGAGCGTGCCGATCGCCGCAATCTTGACGAAGGCCGGCAGCCAGCGGTCCTTGCCGGCGCGCGCGCACAGCGCCTGCACGAGCTTGAGCGCCACGCCGACCCCGGCCAGGTGCTTGTCGGGATACGTGCAGTCGCGGCGCTTGGGATTGATCACCGCCAGGGCGTCCGGCAGGGTCCCTTCCGGCTCATGATGATCCGTGACGATCAGGTCGAGCCCCAGCTCGCGCGCCCGCGCCGCCGCCTCGCTGCTGCGGATCCCGCAGTCCACCGACACGACGAGCGACACGCCTTCGCCGTGCAGGCGGTCGATTGCCGCCGGCTGCAGGCCGTAGCCGTCCCGCAGGCGCTCCGGGATGAAGTGCACGACGTCGCCGCCGAGCAGCTCGAGGGCGCGGCGCAGGATCACCGTCGAGGTGATGCCGTCAACGTCGTAGTCGCCGTGGATGGCGATCCGCTCGCGCCCGGCGACCGCCCGCTCCAGCCGCTCGACCGCCCGATCCATATCCGCCAGCCTGAAGGGATCGTGCAGGTGCGCGAGGTCGGGGTGCAGAAAGCGCCGGGCCTGGTCGGGGTCCGCCAGGCCGCGCAGGCACAACAGCCGCGCGATGACGGGGTGGACGCCGAGCTCCGCCGACAGTGCGGTCGCCTGCTCGTCGTTGCACGGCAGGTGCTGCCACAACAGGGACTTCGTCATGGTTCGCGCACGATCACTTTGGGAGTTGGGAGTTGGGAGTTGGGGGTTTTTCGGTGTCGGTGAAAGACGTCCCTTCCTCCCCCATCTTGCGGAACTTGTCGTAGCGGGCGTTCAGCCGCGCCTCGACGGTCAGCGCCGACACGTCCGCGAGCGCCGCCGAGAGCGCCTGGTCGACGAGCGCGGTGGCCGCATCCGGATCGGTGTGCGCCCCGCCGGTCGGCTCCGGCACGACGGCGTCGATGAGGCCGAGCGCGAGCATGTCGGGCGCGGTGATCTTCAGCGCCGCGGCCGCCTCGACCTTGCGGTTCGCGTCCCGCCAGAGAATCGCCGCGCAGCCTTCGGGCGGGATCACGCTGTAGACCGAGAACTCCTGCATCAGCACGCGATCGCCGATCGCGATGCCGAGCGCGCCCCCGCTGCCCCCTTCCCCGCAGACAATCACGATGATCGGGACCTCGAGCATCATCATCTCGCGGAGGTTGAGCGCGATGGCCTCGGCGACGCCCCGCTCCTCGGACTCGACGCCCGGATAGGCGGCCGGCGTGTCGACGAAGACGACGATCGGCCGGCTGAACTTCTGCGCGAGCAGCATGACGCGCAGCGCCTTGCGGTAGCCCTCGGGCCGGGCGTAGCCGAAGTTCCGGAAGATCTTCTGCTTGGTGTCGCCCCCCTTCTGGTGCCCGACGATGGCGACGGGTTCCCCGCGGTATTCGGCGAAGCCGCAGACGATCGCATGATCGTCCGCGAAGCGGCGGTCGCCGTGCAGCTCGTCCCACTTGGTGAACAGGCGCTGCACGTAGTCGAGCGTGTTCGGGCGGTTCGGGTGGCGCGCGACGAGCACGCGCTGCCACGGCGTGAGCGTCTGGTAGATCTCGCCGCGGATCTGGTCGGCGCGCCGGCGCAGGGTCTCGATGGCCCGCTCGCGCTCCGGCGTCCTCGGCATCATGCTGATCGCTTCGATTTCTTTCAGCAGGACGCCGATGGGCTCTTCGAACTCGAGAAGATCAGCCATAAGACGAGTCTCAGCGAAGCTCTACCGAACCGGCGCCGCAGATCCGCTCGACCTCGGCCTTCAGCGTCTCCGACGGGCGGACACGCTGCGAGACGTCGACCTTCACGCGCAGCGCGCCGCTCGATCCCTTCACGCCGAGCAGCTCCAGGAAGACGCGGCGGTCGCCGCGATGCCGCGACAACAGCTCGGCCAGGGCCTCGAACGTCTGGCGCCCCTGCGACGCGCAGGAGAGATGGATCACGACCTCGCGGGTCGTGCGCTCCGCCAGCGCCGAGACCGGCAGCAGCTCGGTCGCGACAATGCGCGCCGACTCGTCGTCTTTTTCGAGCTTGCCGCGGACGAGCAGCATCGCGTCGGCCTCGATGAGGCTGCCGTGCTTGCCGAACGTTTCGGGGAACACCACGACCTCGACGGTCCCCGCCACGTCGTCGAGCATGAAGACCGCCATGCGGTCCCCCTTCTTCGTCTTCAGCGGGCGCAGGCCCGAGACGATGCCCCCGACCCAGACGTCCGCCTCGGATGCGGTGAGATCGGCCACGCGCCGCGCGCCGAAGACCTTCAATTCGTCGGCGAAGCGGTCCAGCGGATGGCCGCTCATGTAGAGGCCGAGCGCTTCCTTCTCACCGGCGAGCTGCTGCGCCTCGGTCCATGCCGGCGCGGCCGGCAGGGCGGCGTCCGCGGCCGAGGGCTCGTCGCCGCTGCTGCCGAACAGCTGCGACTGCCCCTTGTCGCGGTCGCGCTGATGGCGGCCGCCGTGCTCGAGCGCCTTGTCGACGGCGGCAAAGAGGCGCGCCCGGCGCGACGCCACGCTCCCCGCCGACGCCGCCAGCAGCGAGTCCATCGCCCCCGCCTTGACCAGGCTCTCGAGGACGCGCTTGTTGACGAGGCGCAGGTCGGCGTGCTCGCACAGCGTGTAGAGCGAGTCGATCCGCCCGAGCGCCTGCCGCACGGCGAGCATCGACTGGATGGCGCCTTCGCCGACGTTCTTGACGGCGCACAACCCGAACCGCACGGCGCCGTCGACGACCGTGAACGCGAGCCCGCTCGAATTGATGTCGGGCGCGAGGATCGAGACGCCGAGGTCGCGGCACTCGCCGAGATACATCGCGAGCTTGTCGGTGTTCGCCGCCTCGATCGTCAGCAGCGCGGCCATGAAGTGCGCGGGATAGTTCGCCTTGAGGTAGCCGGTCTGATAGGCCAGCAGCGCGTACGTCGTCGAGTGCGACTTGTTGAAGCCGTAGCCGGCGAAGTACTCCATCAGGTCGAAAATCTTGGTCGCCTTCTTCTCGCTGATCCCCTTCGCCTTGGCCCCTTCCGTGAACGCTTCGCGCTGCTTGGCCATGACCTTGGGGTCTTTCTTGCCCATGGCCTTGCGGAGCATGTCGGACTGGCCCATCGTGAAGCCGGCCAGCACCGCGGCGATGCGCATGACCTGCTCCTGGTAGGCGATGACGCCGTAGGTGCTGCTGAGGATCGGCGCGAGCGCCGCCAGCTCGTACTTGACCTCCGTCTTTCCCTGTTTGCGCGCGATGTAGTCGTCCACCATCCCGCTCTTCAGCGGGCCCGGCCGGTAGAGCGCGTTCAGGGCGATGAGGTCGTCGAGGCGCTCCGGCTTCGCCTTGCGCAGCAGCTCGCGCATGCCCGAGCTCTCGAACTGGAACACGCCGTAGGTCTGCCCGTCGCCGAACAGCTTGTAGGTCTTCGCGTCGTCCAGGGTGACGGTGTCGATGTCGAGGTCGATGCCTTCGGTGCGCTTGATCTCCTCGAGCGCGTCGCGGATCAGCGTCAGCGTGCTCAGCCCCAGGAAGTCCATCTTCAGGAGGCCGACGCGCTCGACCTCCTTCATCGCCCACTGGGTGACGATTTCGTCCTTCTGGCTCTTGTAGAGCGGCACGAACTCGGTGAGCGGCCGCGGCGCGATGACGACCCCGGCCGCGTGGACGGAGGCGTGGCGGGTCATCCCTTCGAGCCGCCGCGCGACGGCGAGCAGTTCCTTGATCCGCTCGTCCTTCTGCTCCATCTCCTTGAGCGCGGGGTTCTCTTCGAGCGCCTTCGCGAGCGTCATGTCGAGCGCGGGCGGGATGGCCTTGGCGACGCGGTCGGCGTCGGCGTAGGGGATGTCCATGACGCGCGCCACGTCGCGCACCACGGCGCGGGCCTTCATCGTGCCGAACGTGATGATCTGCGCGACGTTGGCCCGCCCGTACTTGTTCGTGACGTACTCGATGACCTCCCCGCGCCGGCGCTCGCAGAAGTCGATGTCGATGTCGGGCAGCGAGACGCGCTCGGGGTTCAGGAACCGCTCGAAGATGAGGTCGTACTCGATCGGATCGACGTCGGTGATCCGGAGGCAGTAGGCGACGAAGCTTCCCGCCGCCGATCCGCGCCCCGGACCGACCGGAATGCCCTTCTCGCGCGCGTGCCGGATGAAATCCCACGTGATCAGGAAGTACCCGGGTACTTCATCTGCTTGATCATGTCGATTTCGTAGCTGAGGCGGCGCTCGTACTCGTCGAGGGTGTGCGTCAGCACCCCGCGGGCCGCCAGATCTTTCAGCCGCGGCAGCCGCTGCGTGAACCCCTCGCGCACGACGTGCTCGAAGTAGTCGTCGAGCGTGAACCCCGGAGGCACGTCGAAGTTCGGCAGGTGGTTGACCGTGCCCGACAGGTCCACCTTGCACCGCTCCGCGATTCGCAGGGTGTTCTGCAGCGCCTCGGGAAAGTCCTTGAAGACCGCCGCCATCTCCTCGCCGGTCTTCAGGTAGAACTGGTCGCCGTGATAGCGGAGCCGCTCGGTGTCGTTCACCGACTTGCCCGTCCCGATGCACAGCAGGACGTCGTGCGGCTTGAAATCCGTGTTCTGCAGGTAGTGGACGTCGTTGGTGGCGACGAGCGGGAGGCCGAGGTCCCTGGCGATCGGCTGCAGCCCCACGTTGACCGTCTTCTGTTCCTCGATCCCCTGGAACTGCATCTCGAGAAAGAAATTGTTCGGTCCGAGAATGTCGCGATACGCGGCGGCGGCGTTGAGCGCCTTCTGGGTCTGTTCGGTCCGGATACCGGTCGCGACTTCCCCCTTCAGGCAGCTGCTGAGCCCGATGAGCCCGGCCGCGTGCTCGGCGAGCAGCGCTTTGTCGATGCGCGGCTTGTAGTAGAAGCCTTCCGTGTAGCCCGCCGACACCAGCTTGATGAGGTTGTGGTACCCCTCTTTGGTCTCGGCGAGGAGCACCAGGTGGTTGGCCGTTTCGCCGGGAGTCCCGCTTTTCGTCCGCCGGTCCCCCGGCGCCACGTAGACCTCGCACCCCAGAATCGGCGTGATCCCGCGCTTGCGCGCCTGGTCGTGGAAGATGATCGACGAGAACATGTTGCCATGCTCGGTGATGGCAACCGCCGGCATGCGCAGCTCCACCGCGCGGTCGAGCATCTCCTCGATGCGGCACGCGCCATCGAGCAGCGAGTACTCCGAGTGCAGGTGGAGGTGGACGAAGTCGGTCATCTGGTCGTCTTCGGTCTCTGGTCTCTCGTCTCTGGTCTTTGGTCTTTTGGTCTTTTGGGAGTTTCCCTACTCCCACTCAATCGTCGACGGCGGCTTGGAGCTGATGTCGTACACGACGCGGTTGATGCCCTTGACCTCGTTGACGATCCGGGAGGAGATCGTCGCGAGGAGCTCGTGCGGCAGCCGCGCCCAGTCGGCCGTCATGCCGTCGCGGCTCTCGACCGCGCGAATCGCGATGGTGTACTCGTAGGTCCGCGCGTCGCCCATGACGCCGACGCTCTGCACCGGCAGCAGCACCGCGAACGACTGCCACAGCGTCCGGTACAACCCCGCCCGCTTCACCTCTTCGGCGACGATGTGATCGGCGCGGCGCACGAGATTCAGGCGCGACGGGGTGACCTCGCCGAGAATGCGCACGGCGAGCCCCGGCCCCGGAAACGGCTGGCGCCAGACGAGCTCGTCGTCCAGGCCCAGTTCCTTGCCGACCCGCCGCACCTCGTCCTTGAAGAGGAGGCGCAGCGGCTCGACGAGCTTGAAACGCATGCGGTCCGGCAGCCCGCCGACGTTGTGGTGACTCTTGATCACGTGCGACGGCCCGGTGACCGAGACGCTCTCGATCACGTCCGGGTACAGCGTGCCCTGGCCCAGGAAGTCGAAGGACCCGAGCTTCAGCGCTTCCGCCTCGAAGACGTCGATGAACGCGGCGCCGATGATCTTCCGCTTCTGCTCCGGGTCGGTGATGCCCGCCAGCCGATCGAGGAACATCGCCGACGCGTCCGCGAAGACGAGCGGCAGGCCCAGCCGCGCGAAGCGCTTCTGGATCTGGTCCGCCTCGTCCTGCCGCATCACGCCGTTGTCGACGAAGATGCACGTGAGCCGTTCGCCGATGGCGCGATGAATGAGCGCCGCCGCGACGCTCGAGTCCACGCCGCCGCTCAAGCCGCAGACGACCCGCCCGTCGCCCACCTGCGCGCGGATGCGCTCGGTGGCCTCCCGCACGAACGACGACATCGTCCAGTCGCCGGTGCACCCGCAGACGTCGTACGCGAAGTTGCGGAGGATGTCGAGGCCGTGATCCGTGTGCGCGACTTCCGGATGGAAGAGCAGCGCGTAGAGCCGCCGGTCCTCGGCGACCATCGCCGCGACGGGCGCGTTCGCGCTCGTGGCCGTGACCTGGAAGCCGGGCGGCGCGGTCTTGACGAAGTCGCCGTGGCTGGCCCAGACCCGCAGGTCCGACGGGATCGACGCAAAGAGCGGCGCGCTCGGCTCGACGTGAATCGTCGCGAGCCCGAACTCGCGGTGGGGCGCGGGCGCGACCTCGCCGCCGAGCGCGTAGGTCATCAACTGCATGCCGTAGCAGATGCCGAGCACCGGCACGCCCGCGTCGTAGACGCCCGGCACGCAGTGCGGCGCGCCGGCGTCGGAGACGCTCTTCGGGCCGCCCGACAGCACGATGCCGGCGGGATGCCGCCGTTCAATCTCAGCCATGGGCGTGTCGAACGGCAGAATCTCCGAGTAGACCGACAGCTCACGCAGCCGGCGCGCAATCAACTGCGTGAATTGCGAGCCGAAATCGAGGACGACAAGAGTCTGATGATTCACTTGGAGAGGGCTGTGTCTGATGCGCCGCCGTGCGTCCGCCGGCACCGCATGCACCAATGCACGGTCAGGCACCTTATTATAGGACGTGCCAACGGCCTGCACCAGACTTCTTCTTGCGTTCGCCACCGCCGTCATCGCGATTGGGGGCATCACCTCGATCGCGGCGGCTCGTCCACGCGGCGAGCAGACTCCGGCCGCTCCGATGGCTGTTCCTGACGGCAAACCTCAGGCGCCGTCTGCGCTCACGGCGGCGGCTGCTGCCAGTACGCAGGTTTTGCCTACTGCGGTGCGCTGGTCTGTTGCAATTTCTGCGCGCCCTGCCGCAGCGCCCGTCTTCGACGGCTCGCGCGTCTTCCTCGTGCTGCAGTCCGGCATCGTTGCGGCGCATCGCCTGTTGGATGGCGGCCAGGCCTGGCGTGTCGAGCTGCGGACGGACCGGCCCGTTGCGGCGGACGGCAATCGCGTGTTCATTGCTTCGGGGGAAGCCATTCACGCGCTCAAAGCGGCAACGTCGGAAGTCTTGTGGCGCGCGCCCATCGGCGCCATCACGGCGCCGCTCGTCGCGCACGAAGGATGGGTCATCGCGGCCACGGAACGCGACCGTCACCGCCTTCCGCGCCGCCGACGGATCGAAGGTGTGGAGCCGATCCACCGGCGCACAACGCGAGCGCGCGACGATCGACGGAGACAACCTGTACCTGCCGCTCGACGACGGCCACCTGCTCGCCCTGGACCTGCAGACGGGCGCCGAGCGATGGTCTCGCGACTTCACGGGGCCGTTGTCGGAAGTGCTGGCGATTGGCGATCGCCTCTACGTGGGCTCGGGGGACAAGCATTTCTATAGTCTGAACGCCACCAACGGCCAATGGGCCCTGGAGGGCGGCTGGCGACAGTGGATAGGAGCTGAGCTTCGAGGACGGCCCGCTGCCGACCAGTCCCGCGTCTTCGTGACGTCGATGGACAACGCGGTGCGCGCGTTCGATCGCGGCCACGGCGCGCAGCGGTGGCACAAGAGCCTGCCGTTCAGGCCCAGCGGACCAGCCGTCATCGGATCCACGGTCGTCGTGTCCGGCACGGCGGCAGAGGTCCGGGCTTTCGAGGGAGCGACGGGGCGTCCGGCAGGTCAGATCAGGCTCGGTGCGGCCCCGGTCGTGCCTCTCGCGTTCGCGGCGTCGGGTTCCGAGACGCTCGTGGCCGTTGTGACCGGCAGCCTGGGGGGTGAGTTCATGCTGGTGCTGACCGAGCCTCCACTGCCCGCGATCGCGGTCGTGCCGCTGACGGCGCTGCCGGGGATCATCGTGCCGGTCGAGCCGCCGGAGCCGAAGCGGTGAGCTCCGTGATCTCTTCTCGCACCGCGGCCGCCAGCCGCGAGACGCCTTCGCGAATGCGATCGTGCGACGGCGCCGAGAAGCACAGCCGCATCAGGCTGTGTCCGTCGCCGTTCACGAAGAACGCCTCCCCCGCCACGTAAACGACACCGTGCCGTACGGCGCGATCGATCAGGCGATTGGCGTCGAGCGGGGCGGGTAACTTCGCCCACAGAAAGAACCCGCCGCGCGGCGCCGGCCAGCTGACCGAGCTGCCGAGCTCGCTCCGCAGCGCCTCCACCATGACGTCGCGCCGTTCCTGATAGTGGGCGCGGAGCAACGGCAGCTGCCGATCGAGGATGCCTCTGCGCGCCGCCTCGTAGACGAGCCGTTGATCGAACCCGCCCGTGCACAGGTCCGCGGCCTGCTTGGCAATCTCGAGCTTGGCCGCGATCGGCGCCGGCGCGTCGATCCAGGCGACGCGGAATCCGGGAGCCAGGGTCTTCGAAAAGCTGCTGAGGTAGACGACGCGTCCCTCCGAATCGTCCGCCTTCATCGGCCGGACGTCCGCTTCCGTCGCGGAATCCTCGAAGTACAGCTCGCGGTACGGATCGTCTTCCACGATGAGGACGTTCCTGCGCGCGGCCCACTCGAGGAGTTGTCGCCGTTTCTCCAGCCCGATGAGCAAGCCGGTCGGATTCTGGAAGTTCGGCACGACGTAGAGCACGCGCACCCGGCGGCCCTCTTTGATCAGCCGGGCATGGACCGCTTCGAGGGCCGCAAGGTCGATCCCGTCGCCCTCCTGCGGCACGCCTTCCATCCGCGCCTGCACGTTCCTGAACGCCGTGATGGCGCCCGTGTAGGTCGGGAGCTCGACGAGGATCACGTCGCCGGGGTCGAGCAGCACGCGCGCCACCAGATCCAGCGCCTGTTGCGATCCGGTCGTCACGAGCAGCCGATCGAGCGACGGGGCGACCCCGCGGTGCTCCATGATGCCGGCGATCAGTTCGAGCAGCGGCCGGTACCCGCGGGTGGGCCCGTACTGGAGCACGCTCCCGTCCGAGCCGGACAAGAGCTCGTGCGCGATCGCCTGGAAGTCGGACCACGGGAAGGTTTCTACGGCCGGGTAGCCGGGGGCGAACGAGATGACGTCGCGATTCTGCGCGAGGATCTTGCCCATCCGGCGGATAGCGGACTCCTGCATCTCGCTCGCCGCGCGTGAGAGAAACGTGTCGTAGGCCGTCATGCGAGGCGTTGTCCCGTAATCTCCGAAGCGGTCTCGTGCGCGCGCACGGCCGCGAGGCTGTGGAGGTAGTACCGATACTGCGTCAGGTACGCGCCCAGCGCAGTCAGCGCCAGGTACTCGAAGACGAAGCCCCGGACCAGCCACGCCGCGGCCTGGAGCGGCACGATCGCGAGACCGACCAGCGGGACGAACGCGATGAGCCCCAGGCCTGCCGTCGCCAGAATCGACGCGATCGTCGCGACGGCAACCAGGAGAAGCACGACACCGAAGATGCCGACGACCTCGCGCGGTGCTGGCGCGGACGAACTCCGCCACGCGGACCATGGCCTGACGAACGCCGAGATCTTCAACCGCGATCGCCATCTGCGTCAGCAGGTAGAAGGAATTGACGACCAGCAGCCACACGACGAGCGCGCCCAATGCCAGCACCGTCGCGAAAGAGAACCCGAGCAGCGCGCCCAGGTTTCCGACGAGCGCAAACCCCCGGACGAAGAGCCCCAGAAAGACGACGGCCGTCGCCGCGTACACCACGAGCAGGCACGAGCCGAGCTTCACGTATCGGCGCCAGAAGGTTCGGCACCCGTCGAGAAACGGCTCGATCCCGACGAGGTTCGCTCGCCTCAGCGCCGCCAGGCGCAAGCGGCGGGCGTTCGATGGGTCCGGCCTGCGCCTCCGCAGCGGCGAGGATCGCGACCGTCCCACCCTTGACGGCGAACGTGAGCAGCGATCCGCCGAGCATGACGAGGCCGAACGAGGCGCCGAACGCGATCAACGCCGCCGGCTTGGCCCGAAGCGCGCCGAACACCGACGCGACGATCTGGCGGGTGTCGCCGGCCATGATCTCGTCGACGTCGGCGCCGAGCAGCAGCACGACGAGGACGATGCCGCCGACGACGGGAACGGCCAGCAGCAGTTTCAGCGTGCCTTCCGCGATGAACTGCACGGCGACGAGGGGCCAGTTCGCGGCGGCCACGAACGCCCCGCGTTTCAGGGAGGCCTTCAGATCGGGCGGTTGAGGCATCGACGGTTCGATTGTACCCTTTGCGGTATTCTGCTGCTTCAGTGTCTCCTCCCGATTCCACGTGGCTGCGCGACCGGCGCGTGAGCGCGCGGCGGCTGCTGGCGGCCGGTCTCCTCCTGACGGCGATGACCGCGGCGGCCGGAGCGCTGTTCGAGCTCTGGAGATTCGGCGCCACCCCCGCGGCCGCGGCCTCGCGCGTCGAGGCGTACGTGCGCCGCGACTTCGAGCGGATGATCGGCGTCCTCTCGCGAGTGGCCTCGGCGATCGCGAACGATCCGGCGGCCGCCCAGGGCCTCGCGGCGGGACCGGACGCCGCCCGCGATCTCTTCGACCTCGATCGACCGGCGGCTGCCGGAGGCGGCGGTGGCGGCGGAGGCCGTCGCCGTCACGATCTCCGAGGTGCCCGGCGGGGCTGCCCGGGCATGGGTCGGGCGGCCGTCGGACATCGGCATCGACCGGCTGTCGGGTCCTTCCGCATTCTTCGTCACTCCGTCGCCGCTCGGGCTGCGCCTGGTGCACGTCCTGCCGATTGGCGGCCCGGACGGGCGTCGCCTCGGTTCGGTGGCGGTCGAGCACGGGCTCTCCCCGGCGCCCGTCTCGGCGGCGATCGCGCCGAGCGACTTCGAGCTCCCGACGCCGTTCGGTCCGGCGAAGCTGCGAACACGATACGAGGGGGCCGGGGACACTCCGCTCGCGAATGCGTTTCTCCTGCGCGCCCCTGGCGGCGAGCCGCTGGTGGAAGTGTCGATCTCGCCGGGCGAAATCGATCGGCGCGCGGCGCGCGTGGCGGCGGCAGGTCGGGGCGGTCGTGCTCTCGGTGCTCGGGATCACGATCCTGCTGCTGATCGGTCCGGCCCTCGATCGCGCGGTCCACCGCGAAAGCGCCGCGCGAGTTCGTGCGGTCCACGGCCGTCGCGCTCGCGCTGCTCGCCGCCGGCAGCGTCGCTTTCGGCGGCGCGCTCGCGCTGGCCGCCGGGCAGCGTCCGTCTGCGGCGGCGCTGCTGCTGCTTGGCGGCGTCACGGGCGCGGCCGCGATTGGCCTGCTCGCCGGGCCGACGGTCAGGCTGCGCGTGGCGGCCAGGGCCAGCGCGCCAGGAACCCGCCCGCGCTTACGTCCGCTTCCTCCTCGTCCAACTCCTCGCCGGCATGACGATCGCGGCCGTGCTCGTCCTGTTCGAGCGCCTGCTGCAGCGCGCCGTCGATCCGGCCACGGTCGATCTCCGGCACTTTTCATTGCACCCGTGGGCGGCCGGCCGGCTGGCGCTCCTCATCGGTATCCTGGCCTGTCACATCGCGGCGCTCTGGACGTGCACGCTGATACTCAGCGCGGCGCTGGCGCGCTGGCGGCTGCCCGCTTCCGCGGCGGCGCTCCGGGTGCAAATCGCCCTGCTCTGGATCGCTCCGTCCGCCGCGATCGCGGTGCTGGTCCAGTGGCGTGAGTGGACGCTTCCCGGGCGCGGGCTCGTCCTCTCGGCCCTCGCGTGCGCGATCGCCGCCCTCGCCGCACGGCGCGTGGTCGTGTGGTACCGCCACACCACCGTGGCGGCGCGCATCCTGGCGCTCTTCGTGGCGTTTCTGATTCCCGCGCTCCTCCTCTACCCGTCGGTCGACTACTTCGCGGAGACGGCGATGCGTTCGCTGATCGCGACGCGGTACGCCGTCCAGGCGCAGAGGCATTCAGAGACGCTGCAGGAACGGCTGACCGAGGCGCGCCGCGAAATCGATGCCCTCACGGTGCTGCCCCTGCTCGTCGCCGGGGACGGCACGGCCGCGGACGGCGGCGCTCAGCCGTCGCCGGCGGGAACGGAGCGCGCGTTCTTCGTCTGGAACGAAACGGCGCTCGCGCGCGCGCGCCTGACGTCGGCGGTGGAGCTGTACGATCGCAAAGGCACGCTCATCAGCCGCTTCGCCCTCAATTTTCCCGAGTACTCGGGGACGGCCCCGGCGCCGCAGGCCGACTCGGCGTGTCAGTGGGACGTGTTCGGAGAGGCGGCCCCCTTCGGGTCCGAAGAGCGGCAGATGCTCCACGCGGAACGCAAGATCTGCGCGAGCCTCGATGGCGGTCCCCCCGAGCCGGTCGGCACCATCGTCATCCACGTGCTGCTGTTCGACTACCGGACGCTGCCGTTCATCACGTCGCAGAATCCGTATTTCGAGGTCTTCCGTCCTGCCGAAGGGGGCGCGCCGCGCGAGGGGACGCACCGGCAGCGACGTGGAAGTCGTGATCTACGGCTGGGCGCTCGGTCCGATCTACACGTCGGGGCCGGCCGCGTGGCCCATCACCGATGCCCTGTTTGCCGGGCTCTACGACCCGGAGCGGCGGCCGTTCTGGACCACCGCGCAGAGCGGGAACGTCCGGTGGCGCGTGTACTTCTCGAACGACCGCGTGTTCATCTACGCCATCGGCTACCCGATGCTGACGCTGTTCGATCACCTCGTGCACCTGGCGGAGCTGACGACGCTGTCGGGTGCGGTCTACGTCCTCGTGCTCCTGGGCACGGCGCTGTTCACGCGCGTCGCGCGCGGGCGGCCGCGGCTCGGGCGCGCGCTGCTCCGCGAGATTCGCGCCAGCTTCTACCGGAAGCTGTTTCTGGCCTTCGTGCTCGCCTCCATCATCCCGGTCCTGGCGCTGGCGCTGTGGATCCGCACCTACTTCGCGAACCTGCTCACGGCCGACGTCGCGCGCGAGGCCGCGCGGACCGCCGCGGTCGCGCAGCGGGTGATCGAGCAGTCGAATGCGCTCCTGCAGCGCACCGACGGCCTGGCGCCCGCGAGCGACGACGTGATGGTCTGGATCCGGCAGGTCATCGACCAGGACGTCAACATCTTCGAAGACGCGCAGCTCAAGGCGACGAGCGAGCGCGATCTGTTCGAGTCCGGCGTCCTCGCGCGGCGCACGCCGGACGCCGTCTACCGCGCGATCGTCCTGGAGGGGCTGCCGAGCTTCGTCGGCGAGGATCGGATCGGCAACATCCCCTACACGATCGCGGCGACCCCCGTGCGCGCCGGCGAGCAAGAAGATGATCCTGACCGTCCCGCTCGCCAACCGTCAGCGCGACATCGATCGCGAGATCGACGATCTCGATCGCGGCGTGCACCTCGCCGCGCTCGTGTTCGTCCTGCTCGGCGCCGGCGATGGGTCTCTACATGGCCGAACGCATCGCGGACCCCGTCCGCCGCCTGACGCGCGCGACGCGGCGGATCGCGCGCGGCGACTTCGACGCCCAGATCGCGGTCAAGTCCGCCGACGAGCTCCAGCGCCTCGTGGACGCGTTCAACAGCATGGCCGCGGAGCTCAAGGCGCAGCGCGCCCAGCTCGAGCGCACCCATCGGCTCGAGGCGTGGGCCGAGATGGCGCGACAGGTCGCGCACGAGATCAAGAACCCGCTGACCCCGATTCAACTGTCCGCCGAGCATCTCCGGCGCGTGCACGCCGACCGGGGAGAGCCCTTGGGAGACGTGGTCGAGAGCTGCGTCACCTCGATCCTCGGGCAGGTCCGGCTCCTCCGGCGGATCTCGGCGGAGTTCTCGAGCTTCGCGTCCTCCCCGACGGCGAAGCCCGCGCCGGTGGACGTCCCGGAGCTCGTCGCGTCGGTGATCGATCCGTACCGGACGGGCCTGGCCGGCCGCATCGAGATCGTCAACCACGTCGTCCCGCCGCTCCCGCGCGTCTTCGTCGACCGCACGCTCATCGCCCGCGGCCTCGCCAACATCGTCGAAAACGCGCTCTACGCGATGCCCGGCCAGGGTGTGCTCGCCCTCGACGCGACCGCCGACGCGCAGTTCGTCACGCTGCGCGTGCGCGACACCGGTGTGGGCATGGACGCCGACGCGCTGGCGCGCGTGTTCGAGCCGTACTTCTCGACCAAGACGACCGGCACCGGCCTGGGGCTTCCCATCGCGCGCCGCAACGTCGAGCTCAACGGCGGCGCGATCGAGGTCGAAAGCGTCAAGGGCGAGGGGACCGTCGTGGTGCTGCGGTTGCCGCTCGGTGAATCGAGCTAGCGGAGGGGACGGAGGTAACGGAGACGCGGCTAATCAGCGACGGTAAACACGGAGGAACGGAGGCACGGAGGAACGGAGAAACGGAGACAACTTTGTGGGTACGCAGAAAACTCACTCTTCAAGACTCTCCGACAGCGTGAATTCTGCACACTCCTTCGATGGATCCCGCGACTGTATTGGCTTTCCTGAAGGCCCGGCTATTGCACTTCGTCCGGCATGCTCGAAGATCCGGATGGACTCAATCCTCTAACCGAGATGATCATCGGTTGCGGCGTGACCGTCCATCGCGAGTTCGGCGCCGGCCTGTTCGAGTCTGTCTACGCGCGGTGCTTCATTCTCGAGCTCCGCGCCAATGGACTGCAAGTGGAGACAGAGAAACGGATCCCGTTGTTTTACAGGGGGGTTCGAGTCCACCGGGGTTTCCGCATCGATTTGATTGTGGAAGGCCTCGTGGTCGTCGAGGTCAAGGCCGTGGCGATGCTGGCACCGGTTCACTCGGCGCAACTCATCACCTACCTGAAACTGACCGGATGTCCCGTTGGTCTGTTGGTGAATTTCAACGTGCCGCTGTTGACCGGCGGCGTTCGGCGTCTCGTGAACCCGTCACAGAAAAACTAGAAGTCTCCGTTACTCCGTTGCTCCGTGTTCACGTTGGTGAAACTACGGTTCCGTCGGCCCGGTTGCTCCGCTCGCTCCGTCTCCTCCGGGGCCTCGTCGTCTCAGCTTCGACACGACCCAGAAGATCAACGCCCCCGCCACGTAGCCGTACGACAACACCACGAGCGCGAGGCGCGGGTGCGAGGCAATGAGCGCGAGCGCGACGGCGCCGAGGAACAGCGCCACGTAGGATCGGCGGTGGCCGACGTCGATCACCTTGACGCTGCGGAAGCGGATCGTGCTGACCATCAGGAACGCGGGGACGAGCACCATGGCGAGCGCGGGCAGCGCCGACTGGCGGTCGTAGAGCCCGTACGGATACATGTAGACCGTCGAGGCGATCACCGACGCGGCCGCGGGGCTCGGCATCCCGACGAAATAGCGCTTGTCGGTCGACGCCGTGGTCGTGGTGGTCTGGACGTTGAAGCGCGCCAGGCGCATCGCGGCGGCGGTGACGTAGAGGAAGCCGGCGGCCCACCCGATTCGCTGCAGCGGCGCCAGGCCCCACGTAAACGCCAGGATCGCGGGAGCCAGCCCGAACGAGACGACGTCGGCCAGCGAATCGAGCTCGACCCCGAACGCCGACGACGAGTTGGTCAGGCGCGCGAAGAAGCCGTCGAGCGTGTCGAGGACCATCGCGATCCCGATGAGCAGCGCGGCCGTGTCGAAGTCGGATCGCGTCGAATAGACCACGCACGCGTACCCGCAGAACAGGTTCGCCACCGTGAACAGCGACGGCAAGAGGAACACGCCGCGCCGGAACCGGTGCGGGCGATCGCTCTGCCGGCGCCGGCGCGGCACGCTATCGAGCACCGGCGCTCCCGAATACAGCGAGGATGGTCTCGCCGCCGACGACGTGGTCGCCGACCGAGACGCAGAGCTCCGCGTCGGTCGGCACGAACACGTCCATCCGCGATCCGAATTTCATCAGTCCCACGCGCTGCCCGCGTTCGAGCACGTCTCCTTCGCGCACGCGGCAGACGATGCGGCGCGCGAGGATCCCCACCACCTGCCTGAAGACCACCGTCCGCGCCCCGTACTCGACCCAGACTTCGTTCAGCTCGTTGTCGTTCGAGCCCTCGTTGTAGGCCGGAAGAAACTTTCCGGGCCGATAGTCGACGCGGAGGACGCGGCCGCCGACCGGCGTCCGGTTGATGTGAACGTCCATCGGCGACAGGAAGATCGTGACCTGCTTCCACTCGCCCGGCGGCGCCCAGCGCGGGTCCGCGGGACCGGCTGACATCACGCGGCCGTCGGCCGGCGACACGACGGCGTCGGCATCCTGCGGCACCTGGCGTTCCGGATCGCGGAAGAAGAAGGCGAAGAACCCGCCCAGCACCGCGAGCGAGGCGGCCGCGCCCCGGCGGCGCGCAACCGCGAGCGCCACGGCCGGCACGAGTGCGGCCGCGATGAACGGAAACCCGGCGCGATCGATTTTCATGGAGAAAGGGTGCTCGGATATCGCGTGAACGTCACGAGGGCCAGGGCGGACCGTCCCGCCGCTGGCCCTCTGTGGCCGAAGCTGAGGTGAGCCGTCAGTGACGCGCCGCGTGCGGCGCCTGGCCGTCTGTCGTGTGCCGGCGGAGAATGTTCTCCATCTGATCTTTCAGGTGAAGCTTGCGCTTCTTCAACCGGACTTCTTCGAGCTGTTCGGGTTCCGAGAGGTAGTGGCGAGCCGTCAGGGAGTGAATCTTTTCGTCGAGGTCGTGATGCTGGGTGGCAAGCTGGCGGTACTCCTCGTCGGTCTGCAGCAGTTCTCGCTTCAGCTCTTCGAAGTCTTTCGGCATTTCCGCCTCCTGGATAAGAGGGTCTTACGCGGGCTGGGCATTCATGTAAGCCACCGTACCACAAGACCGTAACCGCATCAAGGATGCGCGCCGGCGGGCGCACCGGGGAGATCGTCGCGCCACAGGATCAGCCCGTCCTCGTCGGGCTGACTGTAATACGCGGTCCGGACCGCCTTGACCGTAAACCCCAGCCGTTCGTAGAGCCGGAGCGCGGGTTCGTTGGATCGGCGCACTTCCAGGGTTGCCCGGCGCGCCCCCGCGGCGGCGGCGTCGGCGAACACGAAGCCGAGGAGCCGCGTCGCCAGCCCTTCCCGGCGTCGATCGGCCGTGACGGCGAGCGTGTTGATGTGGAGCTCGTCGAACACCACCCAGCACGCGCAGAAGGCGAGCAGCCGCCGGTCGGGTCCCCGGAGCACGTACACGCGCGCGACGTCCGAGTGGCTCAGCTCCCGCGCGAGCATCTCGCGGGTCCACGGGTTGGTGAACGAGGCCGCCTCGAGCGCCACGACGTCGTCGAGGTCCTCGACGCGCGTGAGGCGCGCGATCGCATACGGTCCGGCGTCGCTCATGTGTTCCGCCGGGCCCGCGCCAGCTCAGCGTCCGATGCGCGGATATAGATGGGGACGACGGCGTGCGGGAGCACGGCGCGGAGCCGGATCCGCCGCCGCAATCGCCCCGATGAAGCGCGCCAGCGGCGGCGGAGCTGTCACGAGCGCCCGGCCGGCGCGCCCCTCGACGATCTCGCGATATCGCACCGCGCCGTCGCCGATGAAGATGGCCGTCGTGGTGTCCATCGCCTCGCCCCATCGGTCCAGGACGGAGCCGGGCGATGACGACTGCGGGGCGATGAGGAGGTCACGCCCGTCCGGGGCATACAACGCCGCCGACACTTCCCCGCGCTGCGCGTCCATCCAGGCGGCGATGCGCCGATCGGCGTTCGTCCCGGCCCGGGCCGCGTTCGCTGCGGCCCACGCGAGCGCGTCGAGTGTCGAGACCGGGACCACGCGCCGGCTGCGCGCCATCGCCAGCCCTTGCACCGTCGCGATGCCGACGCGCAGCCCGGTGAACGAACCGGGACCGGCCGCCACGGCGAACAGATCCACGTCCTCGATGCGCACGCCGGACTCGTCCAGCACGCGCATCAACTCGCCCGGCAGGCGCTGCCCGTGCGTGAGCGCCGGATCGCCGGACAGCTCGGCCAGCACGGCATCGTCCCGAAGAACGGCCGTGCTTCCGGCTCGCGTCGTGGTGTCGAGGGCGAGGACTCCGAGCATCGCGAAACTCGCAGAACCCCAATGTTATACTCACCACCAAAGCTCCCCTGATGGCGTTCCCTCCTGTGTTTCTTGAACCCGCCGGCGCGACCCCGGCCATGCGGCAGTATTTCGAAGCGAAGCGGCAGTACCGCGACGCGATCGTCTTCTTCCGCATGGGGGATTTCTACGAGATGTTCTACGAGGACGCGCTCACGGCGGCGCGCGCGCTCGAGCTGACGCTCACCTCCCGATCGAAGGACTCCACGGGCGGCGCCATCCCGATGTGCGGCGTTCCCTACCACGCCGGCGACGGCTACATCGCGCGCCTCGTCAAGAAAGGCTTCCGTGTCGCGGTCTGCGAGCAGATGGAGGACCCGAAGAAGGCCAAGGGACTCGTCCGCCGCGAAGTCGTCCGGGTCGTCTCGCCCGGCACGCTGACCGATGCCGGCTACCTCGACGCGCGAGAGCCGGCATTCCTCATGGGCATCTCGCCCGCGCACCCGGGGCCCGGCTATGGCGTGGCGCTGCTCGATCTCGTCCACCGGAGAATTCACGGCGGCGGAGTACGCCGGGCCGGACGGACGTCAGGCGCTCGCCGACGAGCTCTCGGTCCTCCGGCCGCGCGAAATCCTGATCCCCGCGGGCTTCGACGACATCCCCGCGCTCGTCGAACAGTTGCGGCTCGAGACGCGGGTGACCCCGGCCGATGGATGGACGTTCGAGTTCGAGTCGGCGCGACGCACGCTGCTGGCGCAGATGCAGGCCCAGACGCTGCACGGGTTCGGGCTGAGCGATCGCCCGGCCGCCACCTGCGCCGCCGGCGCGCTGGTGCAGTACCTGCGCGACACGCAGAAGGCGGATCTCGCGCACGTCCGCGAGATCGCGTTCCGCAGCGGCGCCGACTGCATGGTCATCGATCCGACCACGCTCCGAACGCTCGAGGTGATCGAAGCCGCCGACGGCGGGCGCACGGGATCGCTGCTGCACGAGATCGACCGGACGTGCACGCCCATGGGCGGCCGCTTGATCCGCGCGTGGCTGCTCCGGCCGCTGGTGGCGCTCGAGCGCATCCAGGATCGCCTCGACGGCGTGGAGGACTTCGCGTTCCGCGGCACCGAGCGCGCGAAAGTGCGCGAGACGCTGAAGACGGTGCACGACATGGAGCGGATCGTCGCCCGCGCCGCGCTCGGCACCGCCGGGCCGCGCGACCTGGTCGCGCTCCGCCAATCGCTCGCCGCCGTGCCGCGTCTCCGCATGCTCCTCGAGCCGTTCCAGGCCCCGCTCCTGCGCAGCCTCGCGGCGGAGCTCGACGACCTGGCGGAGCTGCGCGACGAGCTGGATCGGACGCTGCTCGACGAGCCGCCGGCGACGGCGCGCGACGGCGGCGCCGTCCGCGACGGCGTGGATCCCGAGCTCGACGATCTGCGCGGCATCAGCCGTTCCGGCAAGCAGCGGATCGCCGAGATGGAAGAAGCGGAGCGCGCGCGCACCGGCATCAACTCGCTCAAGATCCGCTACAACCGGGTGTTCGGCTACTACATCGAGATCTCGAAGTCGAACCTCGCGAGCGTGCCCGCCGACTACCACCGCAAACAGACGATTGCCGGCGGCGAGCGCTTCATCACGCCCGCCCTCAAGGCGTACGAAGAGAAAGTCCTGGGCGCCGACGAGCGCATCGTCGAGCGCGAGGTCGAGATTTTCGAGGCGCTGCGCCGCCGCGTGGCGGGGGACGCGCCGCGCATTCAGGACACGGCCCGCGGGCTCGCCTCGTTCGACGTGCTCGGCGCGCTGGCCGAGACCGCCGCGCTGCAGAACTACACGAAGCCGCTCATGCACGCCGGGGACGAGCTCGTCGCCACCGATGCCCGCCATGCCGTGGTCGAGCGCTACGCGGCCGACGCGTTCGTGCCCAACGACGTCACGCTCGACGCCGCCGAGCATCAGCTCGTGATCCTGACCGGCCCGAACATGGGCGGCAAGTCGACGTACCTGCGGCAGACGGCCCTCCTCTGCCTGATGGCGCAGGCCGGGTCCTTCGTGCCGGCCCGGACGGCGAAGCTGCCGGTCGTCGATCGCCTGTTCGCCCGCGTCGGCGCGTCGGACAACATCGCCCGCGGGCAGTCCACCTTCATGGTCGAGATGCAGGAGACGGCGAACATCCTGCACTGCGCCACGTCGAGGAGCCTGGTCATCCTCGACGAGATCGGCCGCGGCACCTCGACGTTCGACGGCCTCAGCATCGCCTGGGCGGTCGCCGAGCACCTGGCGTCGAATTCCCGCGCCCGCCCCAAGACCATCTTCGCGACGCACTACCACGAGCTGACGGATCTCGCGGACGCGCTGCCCGCGCGTCGCCAACTTCCACGTCGTCGTCCGCGAGTGGAACGACGACATCGTCTTCCTCCGCAAGGTCGTCCCCGGGCGGTCGGACCGGAGCTACGGCATCCAGGTCGCCCGGCTGGCCGGCCTGCCGCCGGGCGTCGTCCTGCGCGCGCGCGAAATCCTGAACGGGCTCGAGCGCGACGAGCTGTCCCGCGGCGGACGGCCGTCGCTGAGCGGCAGCGGTTCCGATCGGCAGCCGCAACTGGGACTCTTCGAGGCGGCGGCGCCCGACGACGACGCGATCCATCGCCGCCTGCGCGCGCTCGACATCAACGGCATCACGCCGCTGCAGGCGCTGTCGATCCTGGCGAACCTGAAGGACGAGGCGGGTGAATGACGCGGCACGTGGCGCGGAACCTGACCGCGCTCGCCGTGCTGGCCGCCCTCTCCGCCGGCTGCTCTCAGAAGCGCCCCGAAGGTAACGCCCTCATCGTCGGGATGGCGCTCCCGGTCATCAACCTCGACCCGCGCGTCGGCACGGACGAGGCGTCGCAGAAAGCCCATCAGCTCCTCTTCAACACGCTGCTGCGAATCGACAACCAGCTGCGTCCGGTTCCCGACCTGGCGGAATCGCTGGAGCAGCCGGATCCGGTCACCTACATCGCGCGGCTGCGGCAGGGGGTCCTGTTCCACAACGGCCGCGAGCTGACCGCCGACGATGTCGTGTACACGTTCCGAAGTTTCCTGGATCCCGCCTTCCGCGGGAGGACGGCCGCGTATCGGATGCTGGCCGCCGTCAACCCGCTCGATCGCTACAGCGTCGAGTTCAAACTGAAGACCGCGGTCGCCTCCTTCCCCATCAACCTGGTGATGGGCATCGTGCAGGACGGCTCCGGCGGCGCCAACGCGCGCCAGCCGATCGGAACGGGACCCTATCGCGTCGCGCAGTTCGTCGCCGACGACCGGCTCGTGCTGACGCCCTTCGAGCAGCACTACGCCGGCCGCCCGCGCAACGACGGACTGGTGCTCAAGGTGATCCCCGACGACACGATGCGGGGGCTCGAGCTTCGGAACGGCTCGGTCGATCTCGTGGTCAACGACCTGTCGCCGGATCTCGTGTGGGAGCTGCGGCAGGAGGGGCGCATGCAGGTCGCGACCGCCGCGGGTACCGACTACGCCTACCTTGGCCTCAACCTGCGCGATCCCATCCTGAGCCGCCTGGAAGTGCGCAAAGCCATCGGGTACGCAATCGATCGCGACGCCATCGTGAAATACCTGCGGCGCGGCTTTGCCACGACCGCCGTCGGCATCCTGCCGCCGATGTCGTGGGCGTTCGAGCGCAACGTCTTCGACTTCACGCACGATCCGGCCGAAGCGGCGCGCCTGCTCGACGGGGCCGGCTACCGCGATCCCGACGGCGACGGGCCGCAGCCGCGGTTCCGGCTGTCGCTGAAAACGTCGACCTCGGAGGTGTACCGGCTGCAGGCGGCCGCAATCCAGCACGACCTCGCGCGCGTCGGCATCGCGGTCCAGATCCGGTCCTCGGAATTCCAGACGCTGTCGGCGGACGTGCTGCGGGGAAACTTCCAGCTCTACTCGCTCCAGTTCGTCGGCGTGACCGACCCCGACATGCTGCGGCTCGTGTATCACTCGCAGCTCGTGCCGCCCGCCGGCCTGAACCGCGTGTACTTCCGGAACGCGGACGTCGATCGGCTGATCGGCGAAGCAGGGGCCGCGGCCGACGAAGGTGAGCGGCGCCGGGCCTATACCGAGGCCCAGCAGATCATCGCGCAGGGCGTGCCCTACATCAGCCTTTGGTACAAGACGAACGTCGCGATTTTTCAGCCCGGCGTGCACGGCGTCACGCTCTCCCCGATCGCCGATTTCACGTTCCTCAAAGATGTGTACCGCGACCCGCCCGGTGGGACGCCTCGGCCGTGAGGATACGGCGACGCGCGAGAGCTTGCGCCGCCGCTCTAAGCGCGGCCGTCATCCTCCTGATGGGGATGGCCGGCCCGCTCGACGCCGCGAACCGGTACGATCCCCGCTTCCGCTTCCGGACGATCTCGACGCCGCGCTTCAATATCTACTTCCATCAGGGGGAGGAAGCGCTCGCGCGCCGCCTGGCCCGCATTGCGGAGGAGGTTGCCGGCCAGCTCCGCGCGGAGCTCGGCGCGCCGGGCGGCCGCGTGCACGTCATCCTCGTGGATCAGACCGACCTCTCGAACGGCTGGGCGACGCCGGCGCCGTACAACCTGATCGAGATCACGGCTGCCGCGCCGTCGGGCGACAGCTCGATTGGGAACACCGATGACTGGCTCCGCCTGGTGTTCTCGCACGAGTACACGCACATCGTGCACCTCGACAAGGCCCGCGGGTGGATCGGCGGCCTTCGCGGCGTGTTCGGCCGCGCCCCGGTGCTCTTTCCGAATCTGTTTCTCCCGCTGTGGCAGATCGAAGGCATCGCGACGTACAACGAGAGCGCGCTGACGGGTGAAGGACGCGTGCCGGCCGGCGACTTCCGCATGATCGTCGATCGCGCGGCCGCGGCCGCACGGTTCGAGCCGATCGATCGTGCGAACGGCGGCCTGGTCGACTGGCCCGGCGGGGCGGCGCAGTACGCCTACGGCGCCTACTTCCATCAGTACCTCGCCGATCGGTTTGGTCCCGAGTCTCTCGTCCGCCTCGCCGACGAAACGGCGCGGCGGGTCCCCTACTTCGGCGCGCCGGCGTTTCGAAAAGTGTTCGGGCGATCGCTCGGCACGCTGTGGAACGATTTCCACGCCGCCATGCAGCAGCAGGCGCAACAGGACGAGACGATCGCGACACGGCGGACCCGTCATGGGTTCTCGGTGAGCGCGCCCAGATTCAGCGATGCCGGACGGCTTTTCTACGCGAACGCGAACCCGCACGGGTTCCCGGCTCTGATGGAGCTGCCGCGCGACGGCTCGGCGCCGCGCCAGGTGACGACGAAATACCTGGGCGGGCAGATGGCGGCGGCCGGCGGGCTGCTCGTCTTCGATCAAGTGGAGCTCGCGGCGAACGTCGGCCTGCAGGCCGATCTGTATTCCGTCTCCCAGGACGGCGGCCGCACACGACGCCTCACCCGCGGCGCGCGCGCCGCCGATCCCGACCTCTCTCCGGACGGGCGCACCGTCGTCTGCACCGTGCAGTCAGGGGATCGCCGCGCGCTGGCAACGCTTTCGCTCGACCACGCCGGAGGGACGACGCAGCCGGCGCCTCTCATCTCGGAGGTCTCGACGAACTTTTCGTCGCCGCGGTGGTCGCCGGACGGCCGCTCGATTGCCGCCGAACGCCGGGTGGTCGGCGGTCCGTCCGAGATCGTCGTCGTCGACAGCGCGACCGGCCAGGCGCGCGCGGTCGCGGCGTCTCCGGACGGACGCAACGTGAGCCCGTTCTGGCTTTCGGACGGCACGACGATCCTCTTCGCCTCGGATCGGGGAGGGAAACCGTTCGCCATCTACTCGGTCGAGGTGGAAACAGGCCGGACGCGGCGCCTCAACGGCGCCGGCAACAGCGCGCAATCGCCAACCGTGTCGCCCGACGGGCGCGAGCTCGTCTTCGTCGGCTACAGCGTCGAAGGATTCGATCTGTTTTCGATGCCGATGGATGCGGCCACGTGGACCGACGTCGCACCGGCAGCCGCGCCGTCCGCCGCCGCGCCGTCCGCGGCCGCGCAATTGGCCGGCGGTGAGCCGGATCTGCCGTCGACCCCGTACCGTCCATGGCGAACGCTTGCGCCGCGGTATCTGGACGCCGATCGTCGAGTCGGACAACGGGGAAATCGCAGGCGGAGCCGGGACATCGGGGATGGACGCGCTCGGCCGCCATTCGTACGGCGCCGGCGTCACCTGGTCTTCGTCACGGCTGCGGCCCGACTGGTCGTTCGGGTACACGTACGATCGCTGGTGGCCGACCATTTTTGCCACCGTCTCCGACGACACCGATCCGTGGCGCGACGGCGAGGTGCGGACGCGTGAGATGAACGCCGGCGCGGTGTTCCCGGTTCGCCGGGTGCGGTGGACACAGGCCGCGCTCGCGGCCTTCAGCGGATCCACCGATGCGTTCGACTGTCCGTCGTGCGAGCCGGCATTCGACACGGTGGCGAGGCGCCGCTCGCTGCGCTTCGGCTGGAGCTTCGACAACGCGAAATCGTACGGTTACTCGATCAGCGGCGAAACCGGGACGTCGCTTCAAGTCACGTCGGAGATCACGCGCCGCGGTCTGGGGGCGGACGGGAATGCCTCGGCGCTGGCAATGGACGCGCGGATCTACCTGCGCGCGTTCCCGCGGCACGGTGTCGTCGCGTCGCGCGTGGCCGGTGCCACCTCATCAGGGGATCGGCCGGTGCGCCGGATCTTCAGCGCCGCAGGCGCCGGACCGCCGCCCGCGGGCTTCAACATCGGCACCGACGCCGTGGGTCTGCTCAGGGGATTCGATGCGGACGCGATCGCCGGCGACCACGCTGTCGTGGGAAACCTGGACTACCGTGTGCCGCTCGCCAGCATCCAGCGCGGCCTCGGCACCCTGCCGTTGTTTCTGCGGACCGCGCACGCGGCGGTCTTCGTGGATGCCGGGCACGCCTGGAGGGATGATTTCCGGTGGTCCGATTTCCGCACCGCCGTCGGCGTCGAGCTCTCACTCGACGCTTCCGTCGGCTACTTTCTGCCGCTGACCTTCACGGCCGGCGGCGCCTGGAGGAACGATCCGGTGACGGGACACAGCGGGTTCGCGGCGTTCGGACGAGTCGGCCGGGCGTTCTGACGGGCTGTCGGTCTCCAGTCTCTGGTCTCAAGTCTCGGGTCTTTGGTCCTGACAATCCCCAAGACCCAAGACCCAAGACGACCTGAGACCTGAGACCGGAGACCCCTCTGACTTAGAATGACCCATGGCCAACAAGTCCCGCTTTCTACGCGTGCCGGTTGAGCCGTTTGTCGTGGCGCCGGACCTCGCGGCCGACGACATCCTCTCGCGCATGGAACGCGTGTCGTTCCAGGGACGCAATCTCGGAACCGCCCGGCGCATCTGGGAGCGCATGCTCGGGAGCGACTGCACGATCTTCTTCGGGCTCGCGGGCGCGCTCAGCGCGGGCGGGATGCGTCTGCTCGTGGCGCATCTGCTCGAGCACCGCTATGTCGACTGCCTCGTCTCGACGGGCGCCAACCTCTATCACGATCTGCACGAGACGCGCGGCCGCCACCACTACATCGGCAGCGCGCACGGAAACGACGCCGAGCTGCAGGCCGATCGGATCGACCGCGTCTACGACACCTACGCGAGCGAGTCGGAGTTCGTCGAGAACGACGAGTGGATCGCCGAGTTCGCGCTGACGCTGGAACGGCGCCCGTATTCGTCGCGCGAGCTCCTCTACCGGCTCGGCGGCCACTTGTGGCAGGAGACCGGCAGCCAGGGCATTCTGACGGCGGCGTACCGCGCCAGCGTGCCGATCTTCTGCCCGGCGATTGCGGATTCCTCGATCGGCATGGGACTGTCGCAGGCCCGCCACCAGGATCCGGCGGCCGGGCACGTCGACGTCGTCGCCGACATCATCGAGTCGACCAACATTGTCATCCGGCATCCGCGCACCGCCTCGGTCGTGATCGGAGGCGGGACGCCCAAGAATTTCATCAACCAGGCGAGCGTGCAGGCGGAGTTCTACGACGCCCGTGTCGGCGGGCACCGCTTTGCGCTGCAGATCGTGACGGACGTGCCGCATTTCGGCGGCGCCTCGGGCTCGAGCCTCGAAGAGGCGCAGAGTTGGGGCAAGGTGGCCACCGACGCCGAGCAGGTCAGCGTCCAGGCCGACGCCACGATCGCGCTTCCGCTCCTCGTCAGCGCGCTGGCGTCCAGCGCGCGCGAGCCGCTCGCTGCCCGGAAGCCGCTGCGCTTCGATCTTTCGGGTCCCGTCATGGCGGTCGACGGACGGCCGCTGCCGCAGGCGCGATTCGAGGCCAGGGAATGAGCTTTCCGTTCGACTACGACCACGGCGTCCCGCTCGCCTTCGGCGGCGCGGTGCCGTACCCCCGATCGTTCGAGGACTCGCGCGTGGTCGTCCTGCCCGTGCCGGTGGACCGCACGACGTCGTACGTCTCGGGCACGCGCAACGGGCCGCGCGAGATTCTCCAGGCCTCGTCGCACATGGAGCTCTGGGACGAGGAGGTCGGCGCCGACGTGCACGGCGTCGGCATCTTCACGCTCCCCGAAATGGAATTGCCGTTCGGCGAGATGGCGCCGCTCATCGAGGAGATTCGCCGCGTCGCGTCGGAGATCCTGTCGCGCGACAAGTTCCTGGTGACGATCGGCGGCGAGCACTCGATTACACCGCCGCTCGTCGCGGCGGCGGCCGCGCGGCACAAGGGACTCTACGTCCTGCAGATCGACGCGCACGCGGATCTGCGCGACTGCTACATGGGCACGCGAGCACAACCATGCGTGTGCCATGCGCCGGAGCCTCGACTACGCGCGGCTGACGCAGGTCGGCATCCGCAGCATGTCCACGGAAGAAGCGCAGGCCGCCCCCGGGCTCGCGACGACGATTTTCTACGACGCCACGATGCGGCGCGACCCGGCCTGGATCGATCGCGTCGTCGAGACGCTGGGCGATCCTGTCTACATCACGATCGACGTCGACGGACTGGACCCCGCGATCATGCCGGCGACCGGCACCCCGGAACCCGGCGGGCTGTCGTGGTACGAAATCCTCGCACTCCTGCGCGCCACCATCGCGCGGCGGACGGTCGTCGCCTGCGACGTCGTCGAGCTGAGCCCGCTTCCCGGCATCATGGCGCCCAACTTTCTGTGCGCCAAGCTCATCTACAAGATCCTGACCTACCGGTTTGCCGCGAATGGTGGGGCGAACGCCGGAACCTCTTGAATCTGAGAACTTTCGACTTTGGAACTTTAGAACTTTCGAACTTTAAGTAGCGTCTCGTTGTATCCACCATGTGTATACCTGCTATGCTCGCGCACCGTGCCGAACCCAGATCTCTACGGCCAGGCCGTGCAGGCGCTCGAGCACGGGTACGGCGCGGAGGCGGCCTCCTTCCTCGTTCGCGCGCTGAAGCAGCCCGGCCGCGATCGCGACGAGCAATCCCAGATCCGCTGCGCGCTGGCCGAGGCCTGGCTGCTCCAGGACGACGTCCGGCAGGCGACCGAAGCGCTGGGCGATCCGCCGGAAGGGCGGGAGCGCCTCGACCCGGCCCGGTTGTCGGACCTCTGGCGCATGCACGGCCGGCTGGCCGTGGCGCGCGGCGAGCCGTCCCGCGGCATCGCGTTCCTGACCAAGGCGCTGAAGCAGGCCGAGCGCGCGCACGATTCGCGCGCCATCGGGCTCGCCCACTACGAGCTGGGGCTGTGCTACCGGCAGGTCGGCGAGATGGCCATCGTCCGCGAGCACATCACCAGCGCCGCCTCCGCGCTGCACGCCGCGGGCGACCGGCGTCACCTCGCGATGGTGCACTCGCTCTCCGGCGTGACGCTCGCGCAGGAAGGACGGCTCGACGAGGCGATCGCGGCGCTGCGTCAGGCCGAGCGGCTCGCCGTCATCGTCGAGGCGGGCGACGTGCTGGCGACGGTCTGCGGCAACCAGGCCAACGTCGCGCTGATGCAGCACCGGCACGATCAGGCGCTGGCGCTCGCCGAGCGCAGCGTCGCGCTGCAGGAGCAGGCGGGCACGCCGCACGGCGCTCGGCGTGGCCCTGGCGTCGCTCGGACAAATCTGCGTGCGGGTCGGCAATCTGAAGCGCGCGGAAGAAGTGCTCAATCGTGCGCTCGACGTCCGGAGCCCGCTGCACTTCATGCGCGAGACGACCGGCGCCGTGTTCGATACCCTCGCGCAGATTCACCTGATCCGCGGCGAGCACGACCAGGCCAGCCGGAGCCTGCAGAAGGCCCGCGAAGCGTACGGCGAGACGCTCGCGAGCCGCTGGTATCAGTGGTCGGTCCGGGCGCTCGAGGCGCGCCTCGCGCTGCGCCGAGGCGATGCCGCGGCGGCGCCTCGCCGTCGCGGCGGAAGTCGCCGGGTCCGGCGATGCGCCCGGCATCTACGCCCTGCAGGCGGAGCTCATCGCCATCGAGGCGCTGCTCGCGCTCGGCCGCACCGACGTCGCGCAGCGGCGGCTCGAGGGCATCTCCGACCGCGTGCAGCCCGGCGCGATGAGCGGGACGTGGGGCGAGTATCTGCGGCTTCGCGGGCGGCTCCACGCCGCGGCCGGCCGCGCGACCGAGGCGTATCACGATTTCGGCCAGAGCGTCAGCGTGTTCGATCTGCTCGGAGAGGGATATCAGGCCGGCCTCAGCCACCTCGAGCTGGGCAGGCTGGCCGCGGCCGCCGGCGCACGATCGCGCGCGACGCGCTACCTCACCGACGCGACGGCGATCTTCGAGTCGCTGGGCGCGGCGCCCGACCTCGCGGACGCCCGCGACGCGCTGACGCACGTGCCCGCGTCAGGCACGGGCGGATACGTCGGCATCCAGATGGACGGCGACGACGCGCTGGTGCGGCGGATCGTGGACGCGTCCGTCATGCCGGCGCTGCTCGCGCGCGAGGGGGCGACGGCGCTGCTGGAGGCGTGCGACGCGCAGGCCGCCGCGCTCTTCATCCAGACTCACGGCGGACAGATTCAGCTGCTGTCGGCCGCGGGCTGCGACGCGGACGCCGCGCGCGCGCTGGCGCTGGCCGCGGTTCGCACCGCGGGCGGTCCGCCGCTGGTCGTCAGCGAGCCCATCGGCCGGGCCCCCGAAGGCGCGCGCTTTGCGGTGCTGTCGACCTCGCGGCCGCTCGCCATTCCCACGCAGCAGCGTTTCCGCACGTTGTGCGCGGTGCTCCGGCAGGGATTCGATCTGTGCCAGGCGCGCGAGCGGCCCTCGGAGGCAGCTCAGGGCGCGCTCGAGCGCCCGCTCGAGCCGCTGCTCCCGGGATTCGTCTGCGCCAGCGCCGCGATGCAGCGCGTCGCCGACCAGATTCAGCGCATGCAGGGGAACGACCTCACGGTGCTGATCACCGGCGAGAGCGGCACCGGCAAGGACCTGGTCGCCCGCGCGATTCACGCCGGATCGCCGCGCCGCGCCAACATGTTCCTGCCCTACAACTGCACGAGCGCGACCCGCGAGCTGGCCGACAGCCAGTTGTTCGGGCACCGCCGCGGCAGCTTCACGGGCGCGATCGCCGATCAGGCGGGAGTGCTTCGGACGGCAGTCGGCGGGACGCTCTTTCTCGACGAGGTCGGCGACCTGCCGCTCGACGTCCAGCCGAAGCTGCTCCGGTTTCTCGAACAGGGAGAAGTGCTGCCTGTCGGCGACACGAGACCTCAGCGCGTGGACGTTCGTGTCGTCGCGGCGACCAACGCGGACCTCGAGCAGCGCGTCGCCGACGGCAAGTTCCGCGAAGACCTGTTCTACCGGCTGAGCGTCATCCGCCTCCACGTGCCGCCCCTCCGGCAGCGGCGTGAGGAGATCCCGCACCTCAGCACGTTTTTTCTGCGGGACGCCTGCGAGCGGCTCGGAAAGCCCGGGGTCCGGCTGGGTGCGGAAACCCTGGATATCTTCGACACATTCCCGTGGCCCGGCAACGTCCGGCAGTTGCGCAACGAGGTCCAGCGGGCCGTTGCGATGGCCTCTCCCGGCGGGCTGATCACGCCCGATTTGCTGTCACCCGCGTTCGGCACGAACGGACTTCCGACCGACGGGGCCGCCCGCCCGAGGCTGCGCCGGACGACGCTCGCAGCAGCCGTCGAGAAAATCGAGCGCGAGATGATCCAGGCGGCGCTCGAACGGTCCGCAGGCAACGTCTCCGAAACCGCGCGTCTCCTCGGCCTGACCCGGCGCGGGCTGTATCTGAAGATGGATCGGCTGGGTGTCGGGCCGCGGATGCAGGCCTGAACCCAGGCTAAAGGCCAGAAAATGACGGGGCTTGGTTTCGGCCAAAACGCCCCGGGCGCGCTCCGATTGGGAGTCACCAATTCCCTTCCCTCCTGCTGTGGTGTGATACTTGGTATCCAGTTGCAGGCCCATATGGATACCGCGTAACCAGCTTACGCCCGAGCTCCGGCGGAAGCGTATTCTCGTTAAGTCTCAATTCCATAAGTCTTTACTGTCTATTAGCCGAGTGGATCGGCCCATGGTACTTTCGGGCGCGCGACTTGATATAGGAGGAGACAGAATTAGTTTCGGGGGGTAGGACACATGGAACAGCGACTTCGACTCGTCCAAGGCGGCAACCGTTACGAGAAACGCCACGAGGATCGGCATCCCATCGCAGTGCCGGGCCAGATCCTGTGGAAGGACGCCCGTGGAGCGACCCGGATGGCGGCTGTGGTGACGCGCGACGTGAGCGCGCACGGTGTCAGCGTGGATTGCCTCGGTGGCGTCCCCATTCCGCTCCATCGCCTTGTCTACTTCCAGGTGGACAAGGCGGCGCGGAACCGCACGGACCTCCCCGCGCCGCTGCGCAGGTCGAGCGTGCTCTCGGCGATTTTCCGCGTCGGTCCCATCAGCGAAGCCACCGGCGCTCCGGCCGAGTACGGGCTCCGCCTCCTCGTCGAGCCGGAACGTCAGACCGGCACCGGCGACGCCGCCTGGCAGGCCGAAGCGGGGGCCACGAGGACCGCATGACGCTGGCTGCGGCGCGCGCGCCCAAGAACCGCGGCGGAACGCTGGGGCGGTCGAGGACCGGGATGATGATGCTGCGGATCGAACGGTGGGATGTTCGCCGTGACGGTCCGCTGAACGAAGCGGCCCTCCGGCAGAAACTCGGCGCGCTCGGCTACGAGGCCGCGCCGAGGCCGTCCCCTGTCGGCGCGCCGGTGACCGCACGAGGCGACGGGGCCGAACGCATCGAGGCGGTCGTCTCCGGTCTGGTGAAGGTCACCATCGACGGAGAGTCCGCCATCCTGACGGCCGGCGATGTCGTCTTCGTTCCGCGCGGCTCCGTCCGCCGCGTCGAAGTTGTCGGGACCTCGCCGGCGTCCAGCCTGCAGGGAGTGTATCGGGCGCGACCGCTCTGACCTCTGCCCCGGGGACGCTTCGGTTCGTCCCCGATGGGCTTCCACTCACGCCAAATCCTCACCCGGCGCGCCGGCACCTGCGGTAGGCTGTCCGGCATGATTGATCGCCGACGCTTCGTTCAGTCGATGATCGCGCTCGGTGCCGCGGCCGGCGTTCGCCCGGCGACGATGTTGTTCGGATCCCCTGCCGCCGGGGAGCTGCGCGACCTCGCCGACGCCGGCCTCTCGTCGGCGAAGACCGCCGGCGCTTCGTACGCCGACATCCGCATCAACCGGTATCGCAACCAGTTCATCTTCACGCGCGACCGGCGCGTCCAGAACATCGTCAATACCGAGGACTACGGGTTCGGCATCCGCGTGATCGTCGACGGGACCTGGGGGTTCGCGAGCAGCAGCGTCGTCACGAAAGAGGAAATCGCGCGCGTCGCCGCGCAGGCGGCCGCGATTGCCCGGGCCAACCGGAAGGTGAATGCCGAGCCGGTCAGGCTGTCGCCGGTGGAGTCGTACGACACCAGCTGGAACACGCCCGTCAAGAAGAACCCCTTCGACATGCCGCTGCAGCCCAAGCTCGATCTCCTGCTGCAGATCAACGACGAAGCGCTGAAGGTCAACGGGGCGAGCTTCGTCTCCGCGTCGATGCAGTTCGTGAACGAGCAGAAATATTTCGCGTCGACCGAGGGGTCGCACATCGAGCAGTCGCTCATCCGATCCTATCCGACGTTCTCGATCTCGGCGGTCGATCGGGCGACCGGAAAGTTCTACTCCCGGAACGCGCTGACCGCGCCGATGGGCACCGGCTACGAGTACGTCGAGTCGTACCCGCTCCTCGAAGAGGTGCGCGTCGCGGCCGAAGAAGCGGTCGCGATGCACAAGGCGAAGCCGGCCGTCGCCGGGCAGAAGACGCTGATCCTGCACCCGACGAACCTGTGGCTCACGATCCACGAGTCGGTGGGCCATCCGACGGAGCTCGATCGTGCGCTCGGCTACGAAGCGAACTACGCGGGCACGAGCTTCCTGACCACCGACAAGCTCGGCAAGTTCGAATTCGGCTCGAAGATGGTCAACATCCTCGCCGACAAGACGCAGCCGGGCGGCATGGCGACGTGCGGCTACGACGACGACGGGGTCAAGACGACCGAGTTCGCCCTCATCAAGGACGGCGTCTTCGTCGACTACCAGACGACGCGCGACCAGGCGCACCTGATCGGCCAGAAGACGTCGCACGGCTGCAGCTACGCCGACAACTGGTCCTCGATTCCCTTTCAGCGGATGCCGAACGTGTCGCTCCAGCCGGGCAGCCGCGAGGTGAGCGAGAAGGACATCATCGGCGCCACCGACGACGGCGTGCTCGATCAAGGGCGATGGAAGTTACAGCATCGATCACCAGCGCTACAACTTCCAGTTCAGCGGGCAGACGTTCTGGGAGGTGAAGAACGGCCGCATCACCACGCAGCTGCGCGACCTCGCCTACCAGTCGAACACGCCGGAGTTCTGGAAGTCGTGCGACATGCTGGGCGGCCGGTCCACGTACACGCTCGGCGGCGCGTTCTACGACGGCAAGGGCCAGCCGGGACAGATCAACGCCGTCAGCCACGGCTGCCCCGTCGCGCGTTTCGCGCGGGTCAACATCCTCAATACGGGACGCTGACACCTTCGCCGTTTCGACCTGCATCATGATTTGGACAAGAGAACAGGCCAAGGCGCTGACCGATCGCGCGCTCGCGTTCAGCAAGGCGGAGGAGACGCTCGTCACGTTGAACGGCGGCGAGCGCGCCAACCTGCGCTTCGCTCGAAACACCGCGACGACGTCGGGCGCATCGTCCGGCTACAACCTGGCGATCACGGCGGCCTTCGGGAAACGCACCGGCACCGTCACCACGGCCGAGTTCGACGACGCGAGCCTGCAGCGGGCGGCGCGCAACGCGGAAGAGATCGCGAAGCTGTCGCCGGAGAACCCCGAGGCCATGCCGGTCGTGGGCCCGCAGACGTTCGATCAGGTCCGCGCGTTTTTCGACGACGCCGCCGGCGCCTCGCCTGAATGGCGCGCCGCCTCGGTTGCCACGGCGATTGAGTTGAGCAAGCAGAAGGAGGTCGTGTCGGCCGGGTACGTCGAGACCTCCGCCACGATCCAGACGGTGGCGAATTCGAAGGGGCTGTTCGGCTACGACCGGTTCACCGCGGCCGACTACAACCTGACCGCCAGGACGCCCGACGGCTCGGGATCCGGCTGGGCCTCGCGGTCGTTCAACGAGCTGCGTCAGCTCGATCCGGCGCGGCTGGCTGCCGCGGCGATCGAGAAGGCGGCGATGTCGAAGAACCCCGCCGCCATCGAGCCGGGCAAGTACACGGTGGTGCTCGAGCCTGCGGCGTTCGCCGATCTCCTCGTGAACCTGATCTTCGCAGCCGATGCCCGGCAGGCCGACGAGGGGCGCAGCTTCTTTTCGAAGAAGGGCGGAGGCAACCGCGTCGGCGAGCAGATTGTCGGCGAGAAGGTGCGGATCTACTCCGATCCGGCGCACCCGCTCGCGCCGTCGGTGGCGTTCGACGGCGAGGGACTCCCGATTCGCCGGAACGTCTGGGTCGAGAACGGCGTGCTGAAGGACCTGTTCTACTCGCGCTACTGGGCGCAGAAGCAGGGGAAGGCGCCGACGGCCGGTCCGTCGAACCTGATCATGGAGGGCGGCGCCGCGACCCTCGCCGATCTCATCGCGGGAACGGATCGCGGGATCCTCGTGACCCGCTTCTGGTACATCCGCGGGGCTCGATCCGCAGACGATCCTCGTGACCGGGCTCACGCGCGACGGCCTGTTCCTGATTGAAAAGGGGAAGGTCACGAGGCCGATCAAGAACCTGCGGTGGAACGAGAGCCCGGTCGTCGCGTTCAACAACATCGACGCGATGACGCCGTCCGAGCGCGTGGTCAGCGGCGAAGGGGTGGGCGGGGCCGGGCTGGCGCTCGCGTGTCCGGCGGCCCGGGTCCGCGAGTTCACGTTCTCGAGCGCGTCCGACGCGGTCTAGCTTCTCTTCGCTTCTTCCATTTCCTTGCGCGCGTCGGCGACGTAGAGCGACTGCGGGAACTCTTCGACGACGCGGCTGAAGGCGTGCGCCGCTTCGTTCTTCTTTCCGGCCTTCATGTAGGCGCGCCCGAGCACCATCAGCACGGCGTCGACCGGGATCTCTGATTTCGAGTCCGTGCTCAGCTCCTGGAGAATCTTGGTCGCGCTGTCGTACTTGGCTTGCGCGATCTGCACTTCCGCCAGACCGAGCCGCGCCGTGCGGCCGTAGATGCGGCTTCCCGCCTTGTCGATCACTTCCTGATACCGTTGCTCCGCTTCCGGAAGGCGCTCGAGCGAGGCGAGGACGCCGGCGGCGCGATAGCGCGCGGTGATCCCGGCGGCGGCATTCGGGTATTTGTCCGCCACCTCGAGGAATTTCGGCAGCGCCGCCTCGAGCTTGGCCCGTTCGGTCTGAAACGTGCCCGGCTGCTGGATGGGGATGGGGCTTCCCGGGGCGGGCGGCGTCGGCGCCACCACCGGCGCCTCGGCCACCGCGAGCGCGGCGGCCAGCATCGTGTTCGCCTTCGCGTTGCGCGCCTGGCGCCACCAGCCGTACCCGCCCGCGAGCAGGATCGCGGCGACGAGGACGAGGACAATCGCCGTCATGTCGCGGCGGCGGGTCTCGAGGAGATCGCGCGCCCGCCCGACCGTCCGTGCGAATTCGTTTTCCTTCAACCGGTGGCGTTCAGTGCTTTTCATAAAGGATCCATCGATTGTCAGTCATTCCCCGGCCGGAAGCAAGCGACGAGCGAGGTTCCGGCCGGGCCGGTGTTTGTCCGCCGTCCGGTTCAGTCATATGATTTGTGCGCCCAACCCGGCACCCAGGAGGTTCCCGTGAAACCCAGGCGCATCTCGCGGCGCGAAATGCTCGAGAACTGCATCGTGAAAGGGACGCTGCTGGCCGGCGCCGTGACCATGTCGGAAACCAGTCTCCTGGCATGGTGGCAACACGGTGAACTATCGGCACAGGCGCCGACTCCTGCCGAGGTGCTCGGCCCGTTTTTCAAAAAGGGCGCCCCGAACGTGCGGGTGCTTCGTCAGCCTGGTGACGCCGGGTTTCCGCTCCGCGTGACCGGCCGGGTCCGGAACACTCGCGGTCAGGCAATCCCGAACGCGGCGGTGAACGTCTGGCAGACGGACTTCTACGGCAACTATGATTTGAAGGGGTACAGGTACCGCGCAAAGATCCGGCCCGATCAGGACGGTTCGTACTCGGTCGAGACGATCCTGCCGGGTCACTACGCCGACAGGCCGGCGCAGCATATCCATTACATGATCGAAGCGCCCGGGCATCGAACGCTGGTCACGCAGGCGTACTTCGCGACCGATCCGTACTTCGAAGGTGACTCCACGAAAAACTACGCCAAGGGCGGACTCGTGCAGAACCTCGAAACCATCAGGCCCGTCACGCTGTTCGAAGGTGACGGCGGAGGTCTGGCGGCGATTACTTTCGACATCGTCCTCGAGGTGGCGTGACATGCGACGTTATGCCGCGCTGGCTCTCGCGTTGTCAGGGGCGATCACATTCGCAGAGGCACAAAGCGCTGAGCGTGCGCTCGAGACAGACGCATTGATCGGACAGGTGTCGTTCTCGGGCGACTCGAGCAGGATTATCGGCATTGGTCAGGACAGGGCCGCTCGTATCTGGGACGTTCAGTCCGGCAAGTTGCTTCGTACGGTGTCGTGGGACAAGCCGTACCGATTTGGCGTGACCGTTTCACTGCAAGGCGACCTTCTTGCGGCCGGAGGTCCCGACAAGTCAGTCAAGCTGTGGAACTTGAGCACCGGAGAGCTTGCACATCAGTTGGCGGTCCAGCCTCAGGAGCAGCGCGGTGCGGCGAAGTTTTCAGCGGACGGCAAACTCCTGGCAACAGGTCATCTGCGCGAACAGATTCGCGTCTGGGAAATCCCATCAGGGAAGCTTCGATTTACCGCGCCGAGCGGGGTCGGCGATCTCTCGTCGCTGGCGTTTTCTCCGGACGGCACGATTCTCGTCGGCGCGGCCAACGATACCAATATCCACGTGTGGCGCGCACAGGATGGTCAGCTGATACGAGTCATAGACGAACTGCAGCTCCTGACCAGATCGGTCCGATTCACACCAGACGGCGCGTTCCTGATTTCCGCCGGCGTGGACCAGCGCGTCCATGTCTGGAGCACGCAAACCTGGAAGCGCGTCCGTGAGTTCGACGAGCTGCACCCGGAATCCATCGCCTCGATGGACCTCTCCGCCGATGGCCGGTTGCTCGTCACCGGCGGGCTGGACGTGACGGATGACGACAACGCCGCACACCTTGTGTTGTGGAACGTCGACTCCGGAAGAGTGTTGAAGCGGACCCGTCTACCTCACGCGGTGACGAGCGTGGCGTTTTCTCCAGACGGGCGCTGGGTTGCGGCTGCAAACCGGCAGAAGAGCGTGCTGTTGTGGCGTGTCTCGGAGCTGATGGACGAACGAAAAAAGGGTTCCTCGCCGGGCTCGGGTGACAGGAAGTAAGAATTACCCCGTAACCCGGAGTGACGGTGTTTGCACGACCGCAGCCTGCAAGCCTCTCCAGGCGCGAACGCCGAACGCGCTGCAGACACCATTGACGAGAAAAAACGCGCCGGCGACGAGCGACCCTTCACTGGCCACGATCATCATCAGGGCGACAAGACCCGTGACGATCACGCTGGAGACCTGCACAACGAATCCGGTCTTGAATACGGCGGCCCACCGTGAGCCCCAGTGGATACTGACCTGCCGCGTGCGCGCCGCCAGCGCGAGTGCGATCAGGGCCAGAGGTGTCCCGCCAACCAGGACTCCGGCCACCACGACGGCAGCGCCCAGGAGGCTGTCACTTTCAGGTCCTACATCGTGACCCAGGTCCATTCCCGTCGGATATCTGAACTCGTTCGCCAAGACCTGCCTCAGCGACGTGGCAATGTCAGCACTCAAAGGGCCGACAACCCCGTACGCCATCGCACCGAGTGCGACACCAGCAACCGCGATACCCATCGTCAGCGCGACTGATTTGGGTCCCAGGAGAACCTCCTCAGCGTAGGTGCGCGAGGCGAGTTGTACGGTTTTACGGGGCGCGGCAGACAAAGCTTGCGGCCTCGTCCGGGCTTCCACTGCCTTTGTAGGCCGCGACTTGCGGGTATGGGCACAGGGGCCGCGTCCGATCGACCCGGCCATCGGTCGAGTGGGAGGCCACAATCCGATCCGGCGCCTTCCCGTGCTCGACCCATTGTTCGATGGCGCCGATCATGTCGAACGTGTTCGGTCCTTCCCCGCCGCCGCAGTGCGCCATGCCGGGCGCCATGAACAGCCGATAGGCCCCATGCGTCTTGCCGGCGCCGCCGACCGCCTCGAGCACGCGGCTGTAGTACTGCGTGCTGTTGCCCGGGGAGATCTGCGGGTCGCTCCACCCGTGATACTGAATCAGCTTGCCGCCGCGGTCGATGAACGGCTTCAGGTTCGGGTCGAGCGCGTTGATGGTGTCGCCGTCGATGTCCTCCGCGCGCGCGATGTCGGACCCGAAGTTGAACATCGCCACGTCCCAGGCCGGATCTTTGAAGACGAGAAAACGGAAGTGATCGAGTCCCGTCGCGCGAGCTGACGAGGTCCAGCCGAGGTCGGTCCATCCCAGTTCGCTGCCCCGCGCGAGACCGGTGATCTCGCGCCTGGTCTTCGCGTTCAACGCGCCGGCATAGATGAACCGTGCCGTCTCGACCTGTGCCGGCGTCAGACACGCCGCTCCGCCGGAGCCCTGGCATTGCAGGATTGCCGGATCGAACGTGCAGCGCTGGGGACTCTCGATCAGGCCATCCTTCACACCGTCGGCGGCGTCGCACGCCTCGACGACGGCCGCGTGCAGGAGGTGGCGTTTCGGCTCAGGCAGGCGGGCGGCGTCGGCCTTCTCCAGCTTTTGCGCGACTCGCAGCGCCTGTCCCGCGCGCGCCGTCCAATCGAGCGCCGGCGCGCCGGCGATGATGCCGTCGAAGTCCGCCGGGAAGCGCTGCGCCTCCTTCATCCCCTGACGGCCGCCGGCAGAACAGGCGTTCCAGTACCGAGAACCGCGGACCCTCGCCGTAATAGCGGGCGATGATCTGCTTCGACGTTGCAGACATCTCGTGGACCGCACGCCAGCCGAAATCGATCACCTTCTCCGGATGCCCCAGTGCCCAGCTCGCGCCGCCGCCGGCATGCCCGGTGTCGGTCCCGCTGGTCGCGTAGCCGCGCCGGATCGCGGCCGCCATCGAGGAATAGGGAATCGAACCGCTGAACCCGCCGTTGCCGACCGCCTGAAACTTTCCGTTCCAGTTCGTTGCCGGCAACCAGGCTTCGATCTTGATGTCGGAGTCGCTGGACGGCTTCAGCGCGGCGGCGACGCGGCAGAAAGGCGGCAAGGCTGCGAGCGCTTGCGCTGCGCCTGGCGGAGTGAACGCGCCGCCATCGACTGTGCGAGCGAGCGTGATCGTCACGTCGGGCAGCGTCAACGACGCCAACCCCTCGCATGACGCGGCTGGCCTCGGAGATTGAAGCTGTGGCGTCTGCCCGGTCGATGATGATTGCCCGGACACCGGGCCGATCGATCCGGCGATGAGGAGAACCAATAATCTGCGTTTCCTCATTTCATCTCTTTTACGAGCGACCTCAGAAAATCAACAAACGACGGCGCGATCTCCTTGATATGAGGATTCAGCGCGGCGCCTCGTGAGTGCTCGAGCCGCCGTCGGCCGCACGCCGATCAGGCTAGCCTCCGTTCCGTCCAGATCTCGTCAAGAGTAGTGCGAAACAGCAGGTTGAGTTCGTCAAGAGGCGGAGGGTTCTCCCGGCGATTCATCTCCCGGGCTTCGAATCTCGCCATTTCACGATCGACGAACTCGCTGATGACCGGGATGCGGGGGCCGTCGTCCAGCTCATTTCCAGCCCGCTTCGCCACGATCAACTCGTCTATTGCGCGCCGGAGTTCGCCGTCTTCGTCGGTGAGAGTCGCGGCCAGGAGACGGCTGAACTCGATCGGGACAGGACCGTGGTCGCTCTCGATCCAACGCATGGCCAGAAGCGGGCGCAGAACATAGAAGTATCTCTTACGCCACACCGTCTCGCCACGAAGATAGTCGCGGAGATTCCCCTGCGCCATGTGCAGATAATGGAAAAAACTGGCCTCGGGCGAGAAGAAGCGCGGGAGCAGGTCCCTCAACCTCGCCGCCACGGTGGACCGTTCCATGTAGACGATCGGACACTGCAGCCATTCCAACAGCGGCGGATTGGACTTGCGAAACAGCTTCAGCGCTTTGCGAAGATCCCATCCACTTAGATCCAATGCGCCGGAGACCGGTCGCTCGATGACGTCGCGTCCATCTTCGATGGACAAGTACCAATCCGGGTGGTGAGCGTAGATGAACCGGACATCGTAGTCTGAGTCGGCCGAGGGAAAGCCCCAGGCCCGACTGCCGGACTCCACCGCCAGACAGATCCGCACTCGCTCGGAGCTCTCAATCTCGGCGAGCATCTCGGGAATGGCTCCAACAACGCTGTCGGGCATGGTCTTCAATCGAGGGCGAGTCGAATGGTGCGCCCGGCTCGCCGTCGTTCCCTGATCGGGGCGGAACTTCGGCGCGCTCGGGAGGCCCGGCCTGGATCAATCGTTGGACCGATTGTAGCGTGCTGCAGTGCCGAGCTCGACCTGCTCTCCGTCCCATTCGCAAACGCGGCATTTTCGCTGAACGTGCTGTCGTTGGGCCGGCGCGGGACTGTCCAGGTGGGAACGTTTCGGCGGCATTCACAGGATTCTTACGACCGGGCCGCCTTCCCCGCAGCTGCGGCTGGACCGCGGCGGCCATAGACGGTGGACATGACGATATGGCACGGGTCGGACGGATACTTGCGCGCGCATGAACGTCCTGTGTCGCGCCGGTGCGTGTCGTGGGTAGCGGGCGCCGTACCCGCGCAAGGTCGAGTGCCGCGTCGGCGGCCCTCCATCGGCACCCTTTCCGAGCTCGTCCACCCGCACCGTCGCCGAGACACCATCCATCCGTGGCTGATCTCGATGCTTGCCCGTGTGCACGCACGAATGCTTGCCCGATCAGGCAGCCTGGAATGTGTTTTGAAAAGCAGCCGGGCGGATTGAGAGCATGGCCCCGCGGTGGGACTACTGCGCTGCAGAGCAACCTTGCGCCGGAGGAGGATCGCCATGGTACGGTCGACAGTCGTGGGTTTGTGTTGTGTCCTGTCCGTCTCTGTCTCGACTGCGCGCGCGCAGTCGCTCGAAGCCGTTCAACAAGCCATCGCGCAATCGGTGAGTTCCGACCACAGCATCAACGTGGTGCCGTTCGAAGTGGACCCCAACAACGCGAATCTGGCCAAGGCCACCTGGCTCAGCGGCACGGGGTGCGCCGCGTCTGGAGGCACGGACCCCGGCTGCGCCCTTGGCGGCGATTCCAAGGACAAGAAGAATGAGGGGCTGTTGTTGGCCAAGACGGGGACGACCGCGAACTTCGTCGCGGCAGGCGCGCGCATCAATGGCGTCAAGGGAACGGTGCTGACGCAACTCGGCTACGATCTGCGCAAACCGCTCGATACCGCCGACCCGCGCGGCTCGCACTGCGGCGCCGGCGCGCCCCGTTTCAATGTGATCATCGCCGGCGTGACGTTCTTCGTCGGCTGCAACTCCCCGACACCGGTTCAGACTCAGCTCGGGGCGGGGTGGATTCGGTTGACGTGGGGGGCGCCGGGAATACTGATCGCGTTTGGTCCCCTGGGTCCGACGAACATCTCCGGCATGACTGTGGACGCGATTCAGATCCTGTTCGACGAAGGGCAGGATATCGGCCCTGATAACTTCGGGATGGCCGTGCTCGACAACATCAAGGTCAACAACCAGGTGGCCGGCCGCGGTCCAGGCAGCGGCAGCTAAGGTTCACCTCTACGGCGAGCCGCGATTCAGACGCGAGTCCGATCGGTCCGTGCGCGCTTGGCGGGCGAAGGTTGCCCTTCGACTCGCCCGAAACCTGAGCTCGCTCAGGACATTCGATGTCGCTGTCCTGCCATGAGCGAGCCTGCGGCTCGCCGACGGCAGGCCGCAGGCGAGTCGAATGGTGCGCCCGGCAGGACTCGAACCTGCGACCCCCGGTTTAGGAAACCGATGCTCTATCCTGCTGAGCTACGGGCGCGGGAAATAGGATTTTAGCGCGTCTGATGCGGGAACGCGTCATCGCAGGCGACGCTAGTACTGGAGCACTGCCGTGACGTGCTCTTCCGGGAGCTTCGCACGGCCGTTCAGCGCGATGAGCTCGATCAGCACCGCGACTCCTTCGACGATCCCTCCGAGCTGCTTCACGAGATCCACCGTCGCGCGGGCGGTGCCTCCCGTCGCCAGCAGGTCGTCGACGATCAGCACGCGCTGCCCGGCCTCGATCGCGTCGCGGTGCATCTCCAGGCAGTCGCTGCCGTACTCGAGACTGTAGCTGGCCCGCACGCTCGCGGAGGGGAGCTTGCCCGGCTTCCTGACCGGCACGAACCCGGCGCCGATCCGGTCCGCCACGGCCGCGCCGAGGATGAACCCGCGGCTCTCGATGCCGACGACGAGCTCGATGCCGCGATCGCGATGCGGCACCGACATGCTGTCGATCGCCAGCCGGAACCCTTCCGGATCGCGCAACAGCGTCGTGACGTCGTAGAACAGAATCCCGGCTTTCGGAAAGTCCGGGACGTGGCGGATTCTGGATTTGAGTTGTTCCATTGGTAAAGTTCTAACGTTCTAAAGTTCTAAAGTTCCACGTCAGGGACGTTCACCGCGTCGAGAACCCCGTGGCGCGCAGCGTGGGCGCCAGAATCTCGACGATGAACGACTCCACGTCCGCGCCGGGCGGTCCGCGCCTGAGCGCCAGCTCGACGCGGTCGACCGCTTCGTCATCTCCTTCGACCAGCGCCTCGACCCGTCCATCCGGCAGGTTCTGCACGTAACCGTGGACCCCTTCGGCCGCGGCGCGCGCCCCGGCGAACATCCGGAAGCCGACCCCTTGCACACGTCCGCCGATCAGGAACCGCCGCGCGACAATCATGAGAGCAGGTGATTATAACCGGACGTGTCGCTCAGACCTGAGACCAAAGACCAAAGACCGACCAGAGACCTGAGACCCAAGACCTGAGTCCGTCCCGAGTCCCGAGTCTCGAGTCCCGGGACCGCTGAACTCATGGTACATTCCACGCCATGCCCCGAATCGGCTCGAGCAGTCACGGCGAATCCCGGCTGCGGATGCTCCGCATCATGCGCCGCGGCGACCGTCACGATCCGAAGGAGCTGACGGTGTCGTTCCGGTTCGAGGGGGACTTCTCGGCGGCGTTCCGGGACGGGCGCCCGGACGGCTTGCTGCCCGGCGAGACGTTGAAGAACCTCGTCCACCGGACCGCCCGCGAGCACGGCAGCGGCGAAATCGAGGAGTTCGGCCTCGCGCTGTGCGAGCGCGTGCTGGGCGCGCATTCCTCGCGTGACGAAGGCGCGGGTGGAGATCACCGAGCAATCGTGGACGCGGCTCGACGCCGGCGGCAGGGTGCAAGGCCAGACCTTCATGGCCGGGACACCCGAGCTGAAGACGGCCGCGATCACGAGCAACGGAAAACAGGTAGCCGTCGTGTCGGGCATCGACGGGCTGTCCGTGATGCGGACCGCCGGGTTCGCGCCGCCCGACACCGAGGCGACCGACGATGGGACGACCGACGGGCTGCAGCGGCTGCTCGTCGGCGGCCTGACCGCGCGGTGGACCTACAGCAGCTCGGACGTGACCTTCCGGCCGTACCGCCAGGGCGTCCGCGCCGCGATCATCGAGACGTTCGCCTGGCACGCCAGCCGCTCCGTCCAGCACACGTTGTACGGCATCGCCGACGTCGTGCTCGCGACCTATCAGGAGATCGCCGAGATCACGCTCACCCTGCACGAACGCCCGTACCGGCCCGCCGATCTCTTCCGCGCCGGCATGGAAAACCCCGACGATCTGTTCGTCGCGCTCGAAGAGCCGCTCGGCATCGTCGAGGTCACGGTGGAACGAGACGGGACGTGAATCCCTAATCCCTAATCGCTAATCCTCGAATCCCCGAATCCCCGAATCCCTGATTCGGCGATGCAACGATTGAGGAATTAGGGATTAGGGATTCCGTCTTTGATTGGCGGCAGCTTCTTCCCGGCGAGCATCTTGTTGAACGCGGGAATCTCGCGTTCCGCGAGCGCCTCGAGGTCGGCGAGATACCTGGACAGCCGCGCCGAAAGATCCTTGAACACGGCATACGCCTGGTCCGTGGGCCTGTAGTCGCCGTTCTCCACGATGCCCTGCAGCGCGGCCAGCTTGTTGTTCAACCGGATGGGATAGTTCAGCGGATCCTGGCTGCTGCGATTGCGGTACTGGTAGATCTCCCCTTCGATCGCCGTCAGCCGGCCGGCGAGCGCCTGGCCGGTGGTCTTGATCGCGGCGTCGGGCGTCTTGCCCAGCCGGTCGGCGATCTGATCCTTCACGCTGCGGATTCGCAGCACCCCTTCGTTCGCCAGGGTGACCTTGTCGTTGATCTGCCTGGCGAGCGTGAACTGCGCCTGCAGGTCCGCGTCGGTAACGGTCTTCACCGCTTCGTTGCGCCTGATCTGAAAGTCCTGCGTCTTCGTGACGCCGTTGGCGGTAAGCCGGACGGTGTACCGTCCGGGCGGCGCCTGGGGTCCCCGCGTGCTGGCGGCCCACATGATGAGCCCCGGAAAATCCCGCGCGCCCGCATGGCGCATGTCCCACGTGAACCGGTTCATGCCCTGCGCGACGCCGACCGCGCGGGGCGGCCGCCGCGCGCGGGCCGTCGTCCTCCCCCTCTGCGGCCGGCGCCGCGGGTTTGTCCGGCGCGGGCGAGGCTTTGCCGGTGAACGTCCGGATGGCGGACCCCTGCGAATCGAGCACCTCGATGGTGACGCTGTCCGCCGCGCTCTTGAGGAAGTAGTCGAACGCGACCCCGCGCGATACCGTCCGTGTCGCATCCGCCGGATCGAAGAGCACGACGGCCTCGTTCGTCGTCTCGCGTGCGATCTGCCGCAGCACCGAGATGTTGTCCAGGACGTAGAAGGATCGCCCGTGCGTGCCGATCACCAGGTCGTCCCCTTTGACGACGATGCCGTGCACGGGTGTGACTGGAAGATCGAGGCGCAGCGACTGCCAGGCGGCGCCGTCGTCGAACGAGACATGAATGCCGAGCTCGGTCCCCAGGAACAGCAGCCCCTTGCGCCTGGTGTCCTCACGGATCGCGCGGGGGAAATCGTCGGCCGGCAGGCCGCGTGACGATCTTCTTCCAGGTCTTGCCGTAGTCGTTCGTCTTGTAGACATACGGCGCGCGATCCGCGCGCTGATACCGGTTGCCGGCCAGATACGCGGTGCCGGCGTCGTGCGGCGACGCTTCGATCAGGCTGATGCGCGTGAACGGCCGGCAGATCGGGAGGCGTGACCTTCTCCCAGCTCGTGCCGCCGTTCCGCGTCACGTGCACGAAGCCGTCGTCGGATCCCGCCCAGATGACCTGGCCGTCTACCGCGCTCGGCGCCAGCGTGAAGACGACCGCATAGGTCTCGACGCCGGTCTGGTCGAGCGTGATCGGGCCGCCGGACGGACCGAGGGTTGATGGATCGTGACGGGTCAGGTCGGGGCTGATGCGCGTCCACGTCTGGCCTTCGTTGGTGGACTTCCAGACGTGCTGAGAGGTGACGTACAGCGTGTTGGGATCGGTCGGCGCGATCACGATCGGAAACGTCCACTGGAAGCGTTCCGCGAGATCGCCGGCCGAAAAACCCATGGGGTTGTCGGGCCAGACGTTGATGGCGCGCTGCTCGCCGGTCCGCCGGTTGATCCGCGTGAGCAGGCCGCCGTAGCTGCCGGCATAGAACACGTCCGTGTCTTCCGGATCGGGCGCGATGTAGCCGCTCTCGCCGCCGCCGACGCTGTACAGGTTGCCGTCGCCCGTGCTGGAAACGCACGCCGTGCTGTTGTCCTGCTGCGCGCCGCACACGTGATACGGGACGTGAGCGGTCGTGAAGACGTTGTAGAACTGGGCCGTCGGGAAATCCTGATCCGTCCAGCTCTCGCCGGCGTTGACGGACACGTTGCCGCCGCCGTCGTTGCTGTTGATCATTCGTGCCGGATCGTTCGGGGCGATCCAGAGATCGTGATTGTCGCCGTGCGGGACCCGGATCGCCCTGATGGATTTGCCGGCGTCGGTCGAGCGGTACATGCCGGTATTCAGGATGTAAACGGTGTCCTTGACCTGCGGGTCGGCGTAGATGCGCGTGTAGTAGAAGGCGCGCTGCCGCAGACGGCGATCGTCGTTGACCATCTTCCACGTCGCTCCGGCATCATCGGACAGGAAGACCCCGCCCTCGGCGGCCTCGACGATCGCGTAGCACGCGAGACGGATCGGCGCCCGAGACCGAGACGCCGACTTTCCCCCAGACCGGTTTGGGAAGTCCCGCGTTCTTCGTCAACTCCGTCCAATGCGCGCCCCCGTCGGTCGTCTTGAAGAGCCCGCTCCCGGGTCCGCCGCTCGAGAGCGAATGCGGCGTTCGGAAGACCTCCCAGAGACCGGCGTAGAGCACGTTCGGGTTCTTCGGATCCATCGAAAGATCCGCTGCGCCGGTCTTCTCGTCGCGGAAGAGCGACGCGCGCCACGTCTTGCCTCCGTCGGTGGAGGCGAACACGCCGCGCTCCGGATTCGGCCCGTACGGATTGCCAAGCGCCGCGACGTAGACGATGTCGGGGTTGGACGGGTGGATTCGGATCCGCGCGATCGCCTGGGTCTTCTCGAGTCCGAGGTGCGTGAAGGTCTTGCCGCCGTCGACGGACTTGTAGACGCCGTCGCCCTGGATGACGTTGCCGCGCAGCTGCGTCTCGCCCATGCCGACGTAGACGATGTCGGGGTTCGACTCGGCGACCGCGATTGCGCCGACCGAGGAGGACTTGAAGAAGCAATCGGAGACCGCGCGCCATGTCACGCCGCCGTCGGTCGTCTTCCACAGGCCGCCGCCCGTCGCGCCGAAGTAATACTCCAGCGGCCGGCTGGTGCTGCCGGCGACCGCCTGCGATCGTCCGCCGCGCGCCGGTCCAACAGACCGCCATCGCAGCCCGCCGAACAGGATTGGATCAAAGGCTGGCACACTCGACGCGGCCGAGGTCTGGTTCGCCGCCTGGGCGAACAACGGAACGGCGGTCTGCTCGCGGGTCGAGCACGGCCAACGCCAGGCCGAGCCCGAGCGCCTGCACCGTCCGGGCGGAGATTCTGGACATGGAAGGGATCTCCTGAGGTCGCCGACCGGCCCATGCTAGTCGATGCCGGTTGGGCCGGACAAGCCGTCACCCAATCGGGGCCGCACCTCAGCCGCCGGCCCACCCAAATGGAGAAGCGTTCGACGTACTCCGGCTGTCCCGTCCCGCTAAACTGTTGATTTCCGATGGCTGAGGCAGGCCGCGATCCGGCACGTCTTGTGCTCGACAGGCAGCAGGAGGGGAAGATGCTTTTTACGATTGCGGTGATTCTGCTGGTGCTGTGGCTCCTCGGGCTCGTCAGCGGCTATACGCTGGGTAACTTCATCTACGTGCTGCTGGTGATCGCGCTGGTGCTGTTCGTGGTCGGGCTCGTCAGCGGGCGCCGAACGGTCTGACGCGGCGTCGCCCCGGAACCATGTAAGAAAGTGGCGGGCGGCTAAGTGGTTGGCCACAGGCCAATCAATTGGCCGTCCGCTCAGCCCCGTAAAACCCCAAAAACGCTGGATTTATTAGGAATTCCTCGGCGCCGCGCGCGAGCTGCGTGGGCATGGCTGTTGCTTTTTGTCATGACGGAGCCGACATGCCTAGAACACACCACGAGCAGGCGCCAGCTGCACCGACGGATCTCGGGATCACATCCGCCGCCGCGTTGCAGTCGGGCTATCAGATGCGCAGCCCGCACCTGAACTGCTCGCATTGCGAATATCCGCTCGAGTGCGTCGAACAGAATCGCCGCTCGGGAACCTGGCTGGGCTCCTTCATCTGCCCGAACTGCCGTAGCGAGTATTTCTACGCGTATCGGTGGGGACGGTTGATGCGCAAGTCGTAGACCTCAACGTGCGTCGCGACAGATAGTAGACAGCAGGCGCCAGGCGTGCAGCTCCGGTCTCCTCCGGGCCGGGGCGGCCCTCTTCAGCTTGCAGCGCTGGCCTGGTGGAAATCCTCCGTCCTGCTGTCTACTGGCTGTCGCGACCCCCTCTCGAAGGCTTGCCTCCAACGCGACAACCAGCCCGGCGCTTCATCTTTTTTTCATTTGCTCGCGGGGCCCCACCCCCACTCGCGGCGGCTCGACTCGCTCCGCTCGCTCGCCGCGGCCGCAGGCGCTTTACTTCTCCAGGTCATCCTTTTCTTCATCATCATCGATGAGGTCCGCATCGTCCCAGGGGCTCGGCTGCGGCCCGGGAATGATCCCGGCAATGTCCGGATCCTCATCGCTGCTGCCGGCGAGCTGAGGCTCGTTGGCCTTGCGGGTTTTGGCCTCTTCGCGGCGGCGGGTCTTCTCCTGCATGCGTTCCTGCTTGGCGCGCTCGCGCGCGCGCTTCTGTTGTGTCACTTTCGTGCGGTTCGCCATGGCAGTCTCCCTATGTCCAGCCGCGAGGCGCGGGGTACAGCAAAAAGGCCGGTCAGTGACCGGCCCGGCCTTAATCGTGGGCTGTGCAGGCTGATCCCGACTCGGTCATCAACAAAGATTCTAGCTGATCCGGCTGCGCACGTGTCCGAATATTCGCGGATCCTGGCGCGATCCGGCTCGGCCGCGGTGCGCAACCGTACCTCGCCGCTGCCCGTTCAGCCCTTGAAGTACCTTCGAGAGGAACTCCAGGAACGCCGCCCAGTCCGCCGGCGTCGCCGTGTGGCCGCCGGTGTGGTAGTGCCAGCCGAGATCGCCGCCCGTCAAGGGCGTGTCGAGCGGCGGCAGGGCGGTCACCCCCAGGTCTTTCCTGCCGAGCAGACGGTAGACCGGTCCGGCGGCGACGGTCGCGAGGAACTCCCCCACCGGATCGGCCCACTGATCCGTCGTGCCACCGGTGATGAACGCGGGCCGCGGCGCGCTGAGCGCGATGAGCATGTGGGCGTCCACCGGCATGTCGTTCCAGCGGCCGGACCACTTCTGAAAGTTGCCGGCGAACTGCCAGCCGAAGTTCTGCGCCATGTCGTCGACCGTCTCGCCCCAGTCGCGCCGCGCCAGCGCCGCGCCCATCTCGCCCGAGCAGCTGGAAAACACGGCGGCGATGCGCTCGTCTTTCGCGGCCGCCCATAGCACGGTCTTCCCCAGGCGCGAGTGCCCCTGGATGGCGATCTGCTTCGCGTTCACGGACGCGTCGGTTTCGAAGTAATCCACGATCCGGCTGATGCCCCACCCCCACGCGCTGATGGTGCCCCACTCGTCGGGGCCCGGCTGCGTCTGGCCTGGCTGCAGCGTGAGCCCGATGACGCCCTGGTTCCACGAGTTCGCGCGATCGGGCTGAATGTCGTTGTAGCCGACGGTGGCGTATCCCCATCCGCGGGCCAGGATCTCCGCCGCGACGGGCGGCTCACCGCTGCCGGGACCTCCGCGCCCGCGACCTGGAGCGGGTTGCGCGGCGCCCGCAGCAGGTTGCGCGGCCGCTGCAGCAGGCTGCGCGGCGCCTCGCGCGCCGGCCCCGCCGCCGAAGTTGACGAGCAGGATGAGCGGCACCGGCCCCGTTGCTTTCGCCGGCGTGTACATCGTGAGGTTCACGCGCGGACCGTCCGGCGCGTCGCCGATTCGGCCGACCACCCGCTTCATCACGGCGACGCCGTCGCGCGCCGCGCGATCGGTCTCGGTCACTTCCCACGTCACCTTTGGCGCGTTCGCGGGAACGCGGCCGTAGATCTCGGTCTCGTACAGTTTCAGGATCTCCGGACGGCGCCGCGTGGACCACGCGCGCGCATCCGTGACGCGCCGGCCGTCGGCAGAGACCAGCGGATCGGGCAGCGTATACGGAGCGACCTTGGCCTCGTCGTAGTTCGACACGTGGCCGGTCTTCAGAGCGCGCCGCAGCGGATTGCCGTTGGCGTCCGATCCCAGGTTCGTGACCGGCGTGGTGACCGCGGGTGCGGCGGCCGGCTGTCCCGCGCCTGTGGCAGGGGGCGGCGGCGGCTGCTGCGCCTGCACGAGAAACCCCACACAGAGGACCGAGAGAGCGGAAACAGTGAGGAACCTGGTCAAGAGCCGGCCTCCTTCGTAAGTGAAATCGCGCCAGTATCGCACTTAACCGCCCCCGGACGCGGCGCTTGATCCAGTGGACTGCTGGCCCTATCATCCGGTCGGTGTTACACAAACGTTACACCGTTTTTACACGGCAGGGCTTGTCCTGAGCGAGCGCATGGCAACAGGCGAGTCGAAGGGGGCAGGATGCAGAGCTTGGCACGATTGGCGATTGCGGCGACGCTCGTGTGCGGAACCGCGGCCGCGGAAGCTCAGACGATTACGGGAACCATCACCGGGATCGTCAAGGACGCCAGTGGTGGCGTGCTGCCCGGCGCCACGATCACGATGACGCAGGTCCAGACCGACCGCAAGGAAACCGCGACGAGCGATCTTCAGGGGCGCTTTACCTCCGCCCCTCTGCCGCTCGGCGACTACCGGATCGAGGCCAGTCTTTCCGGCTTCAAGGGTGCCGCCCGGTCAGGCGTCCCGCTGACCGTGAATGAAGTGGCCCGCGTCGACTTCGTCCTCGAGGTCGGCAACGTGCAGGAGGTGGTCGAGGTCTCGGCCCACGCCTCGCTGGTGGACTCCAATACTTCCGCGGTCGGAAAGCTCATCGACAATCGGCGCATCGCGGAACTGCCGCTCAACACGCGCAACGTCTACTCGCTGATTTTTCTCACGCCCGGGGTGTCCGGAACGATCGGCAACGCCTACGGGGACCTGCGGTACACGATCAACGGCGCCCGGCCGCGCACCAGCGACACGCTCGTCGACGGCGTCACGGCCACGTTCCCGACCGTGACGGGCGGGGTCGGCATCTCCGTCTTCCCGTCGGTCGACGCGATCCAGGAATTCAAGGTGCTCGGCGCCACGTACCCGGCGGAGTTCGGGCGCAGCCTCGGCAGCGTGATCAACGTGGTCTACAAGTCCGGATCGAACGAAGTCCGTGGCAGCGCGTACCAGTTCGTGCGCGACTCGGCGTTCGATTCGCGCGACTTCTTTCAGCGGCGGCGCAACGAGGAGCTGGGCGATTTTTCGCGGCACCAGTTCGGGGGCGCGGTGGGAGGGCCGATCCAGCGAGGCAAGATGTTCTACCTGGTCTCCTTCGAGGGGCTCCGGGAAAACGGGTTCTCGTCCCGGACGACGACGGTGCCGACCGCGCTCGAACGGCAGGGTGACTTTTCGCAGACCTTCGCGGCGAACGGCCAGCTCGTTCGCATTTTCAACCCGTTCTCGACGCGGGCGAACCCGGCGGGCGGCTTCATCCGCGATCCGTTCGCCGACAACAAGATCCCGAGCGCGCTGTGGGATCCGGTCGCGCTGAACGTGCTCAAGTACTACCCGCTGCCCAACCAGCCCGGCGAGGCGGTGACCGGCCGGAACAACTACGTCGCGAGCGGCACGGCCAAGTTGAACACCAACAACCTCGATCTTCGCCTGGACCGCAATTTCGGTGCGAACGCGAGGGGCTTCGCCCGCTACTCGTACCGCCTGGTGGAGAGCATTCCGCTGCAGTCGTTTCCCGACGACCTCGCGATTGCCGAGGGCCGCGTGATCGAGGAGAACCACGTTCACAACTTCGTCGCCGAATACAACCAGACGATCGGCCGATCGACCCTGCTGACGGCCCGCCTCGGCTTCGCTCGCACGCTGTTCGTCTTCAACAACCAGGGGCTCGGCTTCCAGCCGTCGAGCCTGGGTCTGCCGGCGTCGATCGACGCGGCTGTCGACCGGATGATGTTCCCCGCGTTCGGGGCGACCAACTACGTGGGGCTCGGAGGCAACGATCACCGCTACAACGCGTTCATGAGCTATCCGCTGCTGGTGAGCCTCACGAAGACGGGTTCGCGGCACACGCTCAAGACCGGCGCGGATGTCCGGATGATCCGCGTGAACGTGTGGGAAGCGCGCGCGGCCGGCACGTTCAACTTCTCTACGGCCATGACGCAGGGACCCAATCCCAACACCGCCAGCAGCACGGCCGGCAACGCCATCGCGTCGCTGCTGCTCGGTGCCGGGACGCAGAACAACGTCCTGATTCAGAACTGGAAGAACGTCGCCTCGCAGAACTTCTACGTCGCCCCCTACATTCAGGACGACTGGCGGGTCAGCGAGCGGCTCACGCTGAACCTCGGGCTGCGCTACGACTACGAGACACCGCGCACCGAGCGGTACGATCGGATGAACTACTTCGATCCGGAGGCGCGCTCCCCGCTCGCCACGCAAGTCCCGCAGTTCCCGGATCTGCGCGGCGGACTCGTCTTCGTCGGCGTGGACGGCAACGGCCGCTGGCAATACGACGCGGACCGCAACAACATCTCGCCAAGAGTTGGCGGCGCGTTCCAGGTGGACGAGAAGACCGTTCTCCGCGCAGGCTACGCGCACCTGTACGGCCCGTCCTACCAGCAGGCGAACGGGACCGTCGGGCCATTCGGATTCCGCACGGAGAATCTCTGGGTGTCGAGCCTCGACGGCATCACGCCCTTCCGGCTGCTGCGTAATCCGTATCCCGACGGGTTCAAACCGTCGCCCGGTTCGAGCGAGGGTCTGTTGACGGCCGTCGGATCGACGCTGCAGGCGCCGCTGCGCGATCGGAGCCAGACACCGTGGAACAGGCAGTGGAACGTGACTCTGCAGCGTGAATTGCCCTGGCAGACGGCGGTGGAGGTCGCGTACGTCGGGAGCGAAGGGCACAACCTGTCGACCAATACCGAGTCCGGGCTGAACCTGAACCAGCTCGACCCCGCGCACATGGCGCTCGGGTCTTCGCTCAATCAACTCGTCCCGAACCCGTTCTTCGGCATCGTCAACAGCGGCGTCCTGGTCTCCTCGCAAGTGAGCCGGGCACAGCTGCTCCGGCCGTACCCGCAGTTCACCGACATCATCCCCTTGACTGCGACCGGGTCCACGTCCATCTACCACGCGCTGCAGCTCAGCGTGCAGCGGCGGATGAGCGGGGGGCTCATGTTCGCGGGGTCGTACGCCTGGTCCAAGGCGATCGAAGAAGGCGAAACTCACCAGGACAGCTACGACATCAGCTCGAGCCGATCGGTCGCGTCGTACGACATCCCGCACCGGCTCGTGCTGAGCGCGCTGTACGAGGTTCCCTACGGCCGTGGGCGGCGTTTCGGGGCGTCCGCGCCGCTTGCGCTCGACGCGGTCTTCGGAGGATGGCAGATCAACGGGATCGTCACGCTCCAGAGCGGCACGCCGTTGACCATCTCGGCCAACAACACGGCGGGGCTGTTCAACCCGGTGACCCGCGCGAACTGGAACGGCCAGGACCCGGGACTCGACACCCCGCGCGAAGACCGGCTGCAGCGCTGGTTCGACACGACGGTGTTCAGCCAGCCGGCCGCGTTCACGTTCGGCAACGCGGGCGCGACGTCCCCGGTGCTCCGGACGGACGCCGTGCGCAACCTCGATCTGTCGCTGTTCAAGCACTTCACGCTCGGCGGGCGCATGCGGCTGCAGGCCCGCGTCGAGGCGTTCAACGCGCTCAACCGCGTGCAGTTCGGCACGCCGAACACCAGCGTGACGTCGAGCACGTTCGGCGTGGTGACGACGCAGGCCAACACGCCGCGGCAACTGCAGTTCGGCGTCAAAGTGCTGTGGTGAGCTGAGGAGCCGGGCGAAGCCTACGGATACCAGTACTTCGTCTGTTTCGCCCAGCTGGTCTGAGGAAAGACCCGGTGAAGCGTCTGGAAGGCGCGCCGCGACAAGTCCGCATTCTTGGTGCCTTCACAGGTCCACCGGCTCCCTTCGACGGCAAGCGCGAGCGCCTCGGCCGCGTTCGTGTCCGTTGGCCTGGCGCGCGCCCACGCGATCGCTTCCGAAGCGAGGTAGTCAGGACCCGGAGGGAGCGCAGCCAGCTGCTTCAGTTCCGCTTCAGTTGTCGCGCGCTCCGCTGGACCGACGAATTCGGGAAACGGAACGTCCCCATCCTCATACAGCAGCGCAATCGTTGCAGAATCCGATGCCCCGCCGGCAAAGCGTGACTCCACGCCGGCATCCACACGGCACCACCAGTTCCGGCGGAAGATGTGATCGAACTGCCGCGCCGGTTCACGAAGCTCGAACGTCACGGTGTCGTCGATGCCTTGCACGGACAGGTGCATCCCGGGCGTGCGAAGCAGCAGCATCACGGCTGCGCGATGCCGGGAGTCCGCGTCCGGGGCGGCGACATGAGCGTCGAGGTCGCGCGCGAGGTGCGGAGCGAGCGACTTCAGGTGCGGTGTCACGGCGAGCGCTGCATCGTGACGGCCGAGCAGCACGGCGCGCGCGAACGCCGTGACAGCCACGCGCACCCGCAGCCGATCCGGCAACGTGCTGGACGCCGCCGCCGTGACGAGCCGATCCAATGGCAGCCGCTTGGAGAGGACGATCGCCGCATCCACGTCGAAGCCGGGCGAACCGGGCGCGTCCTTCGCCGAGCGCGCCGCCGGCCGGTTACCGTAGCTCGTGCTGTCGACCTGTTCCACCACGATCGTTCGGGGGGCGTTCGCGAGGAGCTCGTCCAGCGTTCCCGCCAGCCGGAAGCGCTCCGCCTTCAGGAGGTTGACGGTTTCCGGCAGAGTCCCCGAAGAGGCGGACATCGGCAGTGTTCCAAGCAACCGCCGCGCAACGTCCCGCCGCCCCTGCGCGATCAGGACCCGGACGCGCAGGAACGCGACCGTATCGAACGCCGGCGCCGATCGGTCCACCGCCTCCGCCGCGGTCATCACCGCAGCGGTATCCGGGCCCGCCGGGGGCAACTTCCACAGAGCCGCCACGAGCCACGGCGCGGCGCCCGTCTCCTTCCACCGCGCGACGGCCCGCGCGGCGGCGTCATCGCCGCTCCCCTGCATCGCAAGAATCCAGTCGACCAGGTCGTCGCCCTGCATCAAGGCTGAACGGTTGTCGATGGAGTCGTAGGCATAGTCCACCCGGTCGCCGACAAACCGGTCCATCAAACGTTGAAAATCAACGAGCGCCTGACCGGGCGGCGAATCGGAGGCCGTGAGCGTTCGCGACAATGCGTGCAGGCGATCGATCGGGCGAAGGCGCGCCGCAATGTAGTCCAGCAGGCCGCGGGCCGAGTTGTGCAGGCCGGCCGCCGTCGCGTCCTGGAGGACCGCCTTCAAGTCCGTCTCGGCGGCCGTCAGTCGCCGGGCCGCCTGCGCGGGATCATCCAACGTCACGGTCGCCATCCGGATCGAGGAGCGTGCGGCCAGATAGCGTCCGTATTTCCCCCACGGCGACGATTTGTCAGCCGCGATGGCCCGGAAGCGTTGCTCCGCTTCCTCGTACCGGGTCGCGTAGAAATGCGCGGCAGCGGTCTGGTACGCGCTGTCGGCGCGGATCAGGGGATCGGCGGACGAAGCCGCCGGTTCGGGCAGCACCAGCCCTTCCCCACTGCAATTGCTGAACACAGCGACCTGGGCGCGAGTCCATGCCCGCACTTCCGGACTCGATTGACCGAAGCGGGCGATGCGTGCTTTCAGCGTGTCCCGCGCGGTGGCGAACGCGGAGTCGTGGCAGTTCTGGATCCACTGGTAATCGCGGATCCTGCGCGACTGGTTGAGCCACCTGTCGCATGGCAGGGTCCGGGTCAGGTTGACGATTCAGCACCGCGCCGGCAAGCTCGGACCATTCCTCGACCGGCCGCCCTCGTGCGGATGCTGAGTTGTCAGACTCCCTGACGGGATTGCGCAACGGAGGCAGTCCTGAAAACCGGCGATAGGCCTCCACCAGATACTCGCGCGCAAACCGGGGCCGCACGATCCCGACGTTTCCCCGTGCGTACGCCTCACGATTCGCCGGACGGATGGATTGAACAGTGAGGAGATCGGTCAGCAAGGGGCTGCAGGCGATGAGCGCCGCTGCGATGCTCGTAAGAGCCACGGAGACCAGGGCTCCTGCACCGAGCCGCCGCAGCCTTCCTCTCGTCGCGTTGCTCATCGCCCGGCCCTCCGTCGCGCCTCGGCGACAAGCGGTTGCGTCCATCGCGTCGGACTGAAGATGTACACGCGTCTCCCCTGCGCACGCAGTGCGACCGGTTCGTCGAGCGACAAGCCGAGGGCCCCGCGGCACGCGGCTCCCCGCAGTCCTCCTGCGGCAGCGGCGGATTGACGATGCTGCTCGGCGGGGCCCATCTGAAAGAGCATCGGCACCACTTCGTCCACCGGCAGCCCGCCGAGCCAGTGGTCGTCCATGCACCAGGATGCGAGCGCGGTCATCGACAGCGGTGTGGCGGCATCGAGCGCGCCCCGCAGAGACTGCAGCAGCAGCCGGTAGAAGATCCGCTCCGAGCGGACCGCGTCGAAATCGACCTGGACGGCGGTGACACCCGGCAGCGTCGCGGTCCGGGCGATGTCGCGCGCGACCTCCGCAGCGAGACCGCTGGTGAGCGCCGGATGACCGGCGCGGGTCTCGACGCGGGTGACGGCGACGAGCGGCGTGCCCGCGGAGACGCGCAGAGGCTGACGGCGTGGCGACGATTCGCTTCCGCGCGGGCCGATCGTGATGGTTTGCGCCAGGAACGCAACCGCGGTGTCGGCCGGGAGGCCGCGCAGATCCTCCGGGCGCTCCCACGCCCAGAGGACGAGGCCCGGAACTCCGCTGAGCGCGGAAGCTTGCGGAGGGGCGGCAGACGGCACGAGGAGGGCGAGCGCGAACGCCGCGGCGGTCAGCTCGGGCGCGCGAGAACGTCGAACGCGTGTCGGGTGGGCCATTGCGATTGCGGCAACCCTAGGATACGCCCAGACCGGGCGGCCGTCACCGCACGGGATATTCCGAGGTCCAGCTATAGCATAATATGGTATAGTTGCGGCATGTCACCGCGCCGGCCGGATTCCGCTGTCCCTGCTCCCGAGTCGTTCCTTCCGCTGCCGAAGGACACGTTCCAGATCCTCGTGTCGCTCGCCGACCGCGAGCGCCACGGGTACTCCGTCATGCAGGACGTGGCGGACCGCACCGACGGCGCGCTGCGCCTCAGCCCGAGCAGCTTGTATGCCTCGATCAAGCGTCTGCTCGGACAGGGACTGATCGAGGAGCTGGCGGAGCGGCCCGATCCGAAGCACGACGACGAGCGGCGCCGCTACTATCGCCTCAGCCGTCTGGGCCGGCAGGTGGCGATGGCCGAAGCGCGGCGCCTCGCCCGTCTGCTGTCCGACGCCCGTGCCACCGGGCTCCTTCCCCGCCAGGGATAACCGTTGGCCAGAAACGCCCGCCCCACGCCGTGGAGCATCCGAGCCTTCAGGGCGCTGCTCTCGTTGTACCCGGGCGAGTTCCGCGACGAATACGGCCGCGAGATGGCGATGGTGTTCGCCGATCGCTACCGCGACGCGCCCAACGCGTTCGAGCGCGCGCTCGTGTGGCTGGAAGCGCTGTCCGGCGTGTTGACGGAAGCCCCCAAGGAGCACTTCTTCATGATTCTGCAGGACCTTCGATTTGCCGCGCGCATCCTTCGCAGGAGCCCGGCGCTGACGTTGACCGCCGTGCTGACGCTCGCGCTCGGCATCGGCGCGAACACGGCCGTCTTTCAGTTGATCAACGCCGTGAACATGCGGAGCCTGCCGGTGAAGGACCCCGGAGAGCTCGCCGAGGTGCGAATCGCCGGCGGCAACAAGGGGTTCGGCATCACCAACGGCCCGTACGCGCAGCTGACCCGCCCGGTCTGGCAGGAACTGGAGGCCCACCAGGAGGCGTTCTCGGGGGCCTTCGCGTGGGCCCACGACGAGCGGCGTGTGGGAGAGGGCTCCGACCTGCGGCGCGTCAGGGGCCTGACGGTCAGCGGGGAATTTTTCCAGGTCCTCGGAGTCCAGGCGTTCCGCGGGCGTCTCTTCGAGCGGGCCGACGAGGCGTCGAGCTGCCCGAGCCGGCAGGTGGTGATCAGCCACGCGTACTGGCAGCGGGAGCTGGGCGGACGGGAGATCGGCCGCGACGCGCGGATCACCGTCGACCTCGAGCCGAAGGAAATCATCGGCGTCACGCCGCCCGGATTCTTCGGTCTGGCCGTCGGCGAGAGCTTCGACATCGCGCAGCCGTTCTGCCGTCCGAAGGCGCTGCGCCGTGAAGTCTTCGACATCGCGGTGATGGGCCGGCTGCGACCGGGCTGGACGCTCGAGCGCGCGTCGGCGCACCTCGATGCCCTGAGTCCCGGGATCTTCGAAGCCACCGCCCCGGTCGGGTACGGCGCCAACTCCGTCCAGCAGTTCAAGAACTTCCGCCTCGCGGCGTATCCAGGGTCGGCCGGCGTCAGCTGGCTCCGCGCGCAGTACGACGTGCCGCTGCAATTGCTGCTCGCGATGACCGGTCTCGTGCTCCTGATCGCGTGCGCGAACCTCGCGAATCTGATGCTGGCGCGCGCGAGCGCCCGCGCAGCATGAAGTCGCCGTTCGCCTGGCGCTCGGCGCCTCGCGCGCGACGTTGCTCCGCCAATTCTTTGTGGAGAGCGGTCTGCTCGCCGCGAGCGGCGCCGCGCTCGGCATCGGGCTCGCCCAGATTCTGAGCCGCGTGCTCGTCCGGGCGCTCTCCACCGCCGAGGCCACGCCGACCCTGACGATTGCCACGGATTGGCGCGTGCTGCTCTTCACGGCCGGCCTCGCGATGGCGACCTGCCTTGTCTTCGGCATCGCGCCCGCGCTCCGCGCCGCGCGCATTCTCCCGGCCTCGGCGATGAAATCGGGCGGGCGCTCGATGACGGGCGGCCGCGAACGCTTCTCGGTGCAGCGCCTCATGGTGGTGACGCAGATTGCCGTCTCGCTCGTGCTGCTCGTCGCCGCGCTCCTGTTCGTCCGCAGCTTCCGCAACCTGATCACGTTCGATCCCGGATTCCGGCAGGAGGGGATCATCGTCGGGTTCTTCTCGTTTCACCGCTCCGGGCTCGCTCCAGAGGGCATCAACGCCTTTCAGCGCGCCTTCCTGGCGGAAATCAAGGCGGTCCCCGGGATTGTCAACGCCGGAACGACAACCAACACTCCGCTGATCGGGGGAAGCTGGACCCACGGCGTGCAGGTCGGCGCCAACCAGGGAGACTCGAAGTTCACGTGGGTGAGCCCGGGCTACTTCGAGACGATGCACCTCCCCATCATCCAAGGCCGCGATTTCACGCTGCACGATACACGGTCCTCGTTGCGCGTCGCCGTCGTGAACCAGACGTTCGTCCGCCAGTTCGCGGGCGGGGCCAATCCGATCGGCCTGAGCCTGCGGACGGCGCCGGAGCCCGACTACCCGTCCACCGTCTACGAGATCGTCGGCGTCGTCCCCGATACCAAGTACAACGACCTTCGCGCCGAGATCCCCGCCATGGCGTTCGCACCCGACTCGCAGTACCCCACAATCGGCCCGTGGTCGGTGATGATGATTCAGTCGAGCGTCGATCCGGCGGCCGCGATCGCGACTATCAAGCGCCGGCTGACCGAGTCACACCCCGAAATCATCGCGGAGTTCAACGTCTTCCAATCGCGCATTCGCGACCGTCTCGTGCGCGAGCGCCTCCTGGCGATGCTGGCGGGATTCTTCGGCGCGCTCGCGGCGGTCCTCGCGGTGGTCGGCCTCTACGGCATGATCTCGTTCGCCGTCGCCCAGCGCCGGCAAGAGATTGGGATCCGCGTCGCGCTCGGCGCGCAGCGTCCGCAGGTCATCGGGATGATGATGCGGGAGGCCGGCTGGCTACTCGCGGTCGGGCTCGCGGTTGGCGCCGGGCTGTCCTTGCTCGCGGGGCGGAGCGCGTCGACGCTGCTCTTCGGGCTGAAACCCAACGACCCGCTCACGCTCGTGGCGGCGTGTGTGCTGCTGGCCGGCGTGGCCGCGGCGGCCAGCTTCGTACCCGCCCGGCATGCGTCCAGGCTGGATCCGCTGGTCGCGCTGCGTCATGAATAGAAAGATCTTCCGCCTGAAGGCGGAAGCCACGGATCAGCGCGGCACTTGGACAGGCTGGACCCAGGCCATGCGGCCGTTGCTCTCGATCACCTTGGCGCGCACGTACCCTTCGTCCCCTTTGAATGCGTAACGTCCCGACGGCTCCCCCACTTCGCTCAGAATCCGCCCTCCGCCGCCGATGAACTGAATCCGGTACTTCGACGTCCCCTCCGGCTTGATCTTCACGGTCAAGTCCGCGGCGCCGGCGACGATGTCCTCGAGCACGACGCCGGTGGACGCGTAGAAGTCTCCCCGCTCGAGCGACTCGAGCAGGGCCCTCGGTTCGAGGCGCGCCGCGCGGACCATCACCCAGCCGCGGCCCGGCCCGGCGACCATCGGGTTGCCCGGCTGCTTGAAATTGTGCGCGTCGTCAACCGCGACGCCGTACAACAGGGTGCCGTTCGACAGCAGCCGGTCCCACACTTCCTCCATCCCCGGCACGTTGCCGCCGCCCACGTTGTTGACCGTAGGATGGCCGTTGAAGATCTCGAACAGCTTGTTGTTCTTGACCTGCTGGAGCTGCGCCGTCGTGAACGCCCACTGGAAGTTGGGATGGTTGATGTGGGGAACGCCGGACACGCCGCGAATGGCATCGATGCTGCGCTGCAGGACGTCACCGATCGATCCGCCCGTCTGCGCGCCCAGCCGGCGTGCGCCGTCGAGACTGTTGACGTGCACGGGCTTGCCCTCGGCGGTCGAGGTGACTTCCTCGCCTTTGACGACGAGGAACCGCTCGTCCGCGCCGTGCAGCGCGTTGAGCCCGTCAACCGAGGTCAGGAAGTTGTGATCCGTGAGGACCAGGAACTGGTATCCGTGCTCGCGATACCACCGCACGACGTCGTCCGGCGTGCTGTCGCCGTCGCTGTTGAGGGTGTGGGTGTGCGTGTTGCCCTTGTACCAGCGCAGCGGGGACCCCGTGGCAGTCGGGCCCTGCGGCGCCTGCTTCGAGTCGATCGTCGCCGCGGCAAGGCAGACACCGAGGGCGACGGCAAGGAGCGCTCGGACCGTGAAGGGCCGCATCTGCCCGGGCTCAGCGTCCGTGGGTCGCGAAGACCTTGGTCGCTCCCTGCTTGTCGAAGGTCAGGACATCATACGGCTGGGGGTTCGGACCTTCCATGCCGGGGGACCCCATCGGCATGCCGGGGACGGCGATCCCGAGGACGGCTGGACGCTCCTTCAACAACCGCTTGATGTCGGCGATAGGGGTGTGCCCCTCGACGACGTAGCCGCCCACAATCGCGGTGTGGCACGAGTGCAGCGCGGCCGGCACCTTGTGCTTCTCCTTCACCGCGGTGACGTCCGCTTGCGGGAGGTCCGCCACTTTCGGCGCGAACCCGCTCTGGCGCAGCATCTCCACCCATTTGGTGCAGCAACCGCAGGTCGGCGTCTTGAAGACCTCTATCGCGACCGGGGCCGGGGCCTTCTGCGCGCCGGCGCCGGCGGCCGCCGCCGTCAGCAGCACAGCCAGGATCATGATTCGGGATCGGTTCGTCATGTCTCCATCATACCGTGGGAGGGTTTGCAATCGTATGACGGCCGGCGGGGATCCTCGGACTGCGGGGCCGACCTCCAACCGTCACCCCTGCAGCCCGAGGATCGTCAAACCGCCGGTTCGTCGGCCGAACCGGCGCGCTCGATCGGGAACCGCGTCAGTCGCGATCCCACCAGTCGTGGCCGTGGTCGACCCGAATTTGTCCCCGGATCTCTCCTCCCGGGTTTCGCGGCGTGGCGTGGACGTTGGCATACGTCACTCCACGGCGCATCGCGCGGAGCAATTCCTCGAATTCGTTTGGGGCGACGCCTTGTCCCGCGGGGCCAATCACCTGGGCTGCGGTCACCCTTCCCGTCACGGTCCCCCCGTCCGGGCCGGGCGGGCAGATCGGGACCGGGCCATCCGCGTTTGGCTGCGGCGCGGCATTCGTCGCCGTCTGGCAGAGCCAGACGGCGATCCCGCCATTGACACTCAGCTGGCCGACGTGGATATGGCCCTGCGTCACCGTCCCCTCGAGGTCCTGATAGCTCAATTTGTACTCGAACGATTCTTCATCCCGGCTGATTTTCACTTCGAGCTCGCCGCGACCCGTCGTGAGCACGGCCGGCGGTTCTTCAAACCCACTCAGGGATGCCTGCAGCGAACGGTCTCGATCCTCTGTCGTGTGCCGTCACCGGGCTCTGCGAGCTCAGCATCGCAAGAGCAACTACCGCGGTTAACCCCACCCATCGTCTCATCGCGTCCTCCTGACTGTTTTGCGCCCGGACGCCATCCTCTCGCGGAGTAGTTCGTTCCCAGGGATGGCTGCGTTCGGGCGCCTGCGCGCACGGCAAAGACGATGCCTTCAACGTCGGCGCGCGGAGGGCGGAAACGTGCGTGATTTCAAACGGTTCAGGTGGATCGGACGGACGCGGCCGGAGCGGATTTTCGGCGTGAGTAATCGTGTTACGCGGGCGGTAAAAAACGAGGTCAGGAGAATATCTCCTGACCTCCGTTCGATCACCTCTCCACGGTGAAGGTGACTGTCACGGTCATCGCGACTTCGACGGGGACGCAGTTGAGCAGCGTCGAATCGAACTCCCACTGCCAGACAGCGTCCATGGCGGCCTTGGCGAGGTCGGGTTGCGCGGGCCCGAGAACCTTGATGTCCCGGACAAGTCCGTCGGGTCCTATGCGGGCATCCATGACGACAATTCCCGCGACCGGGCCCGACGCCCGCAGGTGGCGCGGGTACTCCGGCTTGACATCCTTGAGCTTCGTGGGGGGCACGATGTTGCCGCCTGTCGACGCCGACTTGCACGCGGCGAGGCTGCGTTTGGGGAGCGCTTCACGGGCCGGCTTGAAATCGGCGGACGCAGTCAGCGGCTCCGAGGCCGAAACCGAGACCGTGATTGTCTCGGTCAAGGACCCGATCTGCAGCGCGAGGTTGCGCTGGACGTCCTGCGCACCGACGGTCACTTCGGTCCTGAACGCCTTGAACCCTGGAAATCGTGCCTCCAGAGCGTACTCGCCGGCCGGCAACCCCACGAACTCGAAGCGCCCGTTCTCGTCGCTGCTCACTTCGTGCTTCGCCTGCGTCCGGGCCGACGTCAGGGTCAGCGTGACCCCGGAGATGACGCTGCTCATCGGATCGACGACGGATCCGGACAGCGTGGCATAGCTCTGGGCCGCGGCTCCGAACCCGGCGATGAGCATCGTGAGACCGAGCAGCCCTGCCATCGTGGCGAGACGAACCGGCCGCGTGGCCGGATGGCGATTGAGACGTGTGTTCAGCATGGAACTGATTCTCCTCTCGAGGCTGGACGGACGCAGCATGGCCGGCGCCGGAACGTCTGGAAACAGGCTTCGCCGGTGGCTCCTGGCGGCCCGCGCCAGATCGAGCAAATGCCGGGCGTATTCGGGACCATCGATACCCAGGTTCAACACCTCGTCGTCGCACGCCTGTTCGCTCTCGCGGCGCAGGCGCCGGCTCGCGATCCAGATGAGCGGGTTGAACCAGTACAACGAACGCAGCAGCTCCGCCGTCATCTGCGCGGCCCAGTCTCCGCGCCGGATGTGCGCCAGCTCGTGACAGAGCACGACGCGCACGCGGTCCCGCGTCCAGTCGCGCGCGCCCGCGGGCAGAATCACCTTCGGCCGCAGCCATCCCCACGTGACCAGCATGGTGGGATGATCGCTTTGCAGGAGGACGACGGGCCTGCGAAGGCCGTAGCGGCGGGCAATGTCCTGCGCAAGATCGATCCAGGGGCCGTGCCGGAGGCGCTCGGAGCGTGACGCGAGCCACGTCAGCCTGCCGAACCCGACCAGTAACATGAAGAGGCCGATCGCGGCGCCCGTCTATCCAGATCGGCCAGAGCGCCCAGGCGGCGTCGGACGGGGTGATGCGAACGGCGGGCGGTGACGGCCGAACTTCCTGCCGAGCCGCGGGCTCCAGCACAGGCTGCGGGGCGGCGACCACGGCCACCGGCCGCTGAACTTGCAGCGCGGTCGAAGGGCCGAGCGGTCGAACGTTCCAGCCCGGCACGATCGGTTCGACCGCCGGGACGACCGCGGCGCATGCCATCGCGGCCCACAGCACCCAATGCCGCAAGGCAGCCGATTGCGACCGCAGGAGCTTGACCACCGTCAGGCCGGCGAGCACCAGGAGCGAGACCTTGATCATGATCGGCCGTCCTTTCTCGCTTTGGTGAGCAGATCCGCGATGCGGTCCAGTTCTTCCTCCGAGAGCCGTGCGCCCTCGCCGCCGAGCACCGCGGCGACCACCTTCTCCGCTGAGCCGTCGAAGAAAGTGTTGACGAGGTGCCGCAGCGCCGACTTTCGCGCGGCATGGCGGGGCACCTCAGGCACATAGACATACCGCAGCCCGTGCTCCTCGTGCCGCACGTGCCCCTTTTCCTCCAGCACGCGCAGCTGCGTGCGCACCGTCGAGGAGCTGGGACTGCCGGGCAGCGCCTTCATGACGTCGCCCGCCGTCGCGCGCCCGAGGCGATAGAGAATGTCCATGATCTGCCGCTCGCGTCGGGTCAGCGCGGCATGAGGTGTCTTGGCCATGTGTGTTATTTTTCTCGCACAGATGTTATAAACATAACATCGCGCTGTCAACCGGCAACGATCGGGACCGCGGCACGCGGAGGGGAGGCTCTATGAGGCACGCGCTCGGGGCGCGGGGAATCGGGTTCTTGGCCGGCGCAGCGGAGAGCTGCGTCCAGGACGTCCGCTACGCCGGCCGGAGCCTGCGCCGGTCGCCCGGGTTCGCGCTCGTCGCGGTGCTCACGCTCTCGTTGGGGATCGGCGCCAACACGGCGATCTTCGCGGTGGTCAACGCGGTGCTCGTGCGGCCGCTCCCCTTTCACGATGGCGCCCGCCTGGTCCGGCTGGCCGAAGTCGTGCCGGCGGCCGAGAGCGCGGACGGCCGTCCGCGCCGATCCGGCGCGATCAGCGTCGCCGAGCTGCTCGAGCTCCGGCGCCACTCGACGGCGCTGTCGCACGTCGCCTTCAGCGGCGGTCCCGCCCTCATGACGATCAGCGGGCGCGGAGAGGCGTCGCGTCTTCAAGGCATGCGGGTCGCGCCGGGCATGTTCGAGACGCTCGGCGTGGCGCCGCTCCTCGGGCGCGGGTTCGACGCGACCGAAGAAGCGCCGGGGGGAGACGCCGTCATCGTGCTCGGCTATCCCGCGTGGCAGCGCCACTTCGGGGGCGACCCCGGGATCGTCGGAGCGACCGTCACTCTCGCGAACAGCCTCTCGTCCAACCCGTCGCCGAAGGCCTATACCGTCGTCGGCGTGATGCCTCGCGGCTTCGAGTTCGCCGACGCACAGATGCAGTTCTGGATCCCGGTAAGCTGGGCGCCATCGGCCCGCGGTTCCATGATGGGACGGCTCGCACCTGGAGTGTCGATCCAGGCCGCGGCGGCCGAGGTTGGCGCGTCCCTTCGAGAAATGCGGCACGCGAAGCCATCCACGACCTACGAGCTCGTTCCCGCGCGGGACGGCGTCGTGGAATCCGTCAGGCCGGCGCTCCTCGATGCTGACCGTCGCGTCCGCGTTCGTGCTGCTCATCGCCTGTGTCAACGTCGGCAATCTCCTGTTCGCGCGATCCGTCACGAGGCGGCGCGAGATCGCCGTTCGCGCCGCGCTCGGGGCCGGACGGGGACGCCTGATCAGGCTCCTGCTCACAGAGAGCGTGATCCTGGGCCTTCTCGGAGGTCTCGGCGGGACTCTTCTTGCCGTGGGCGGCGTTCGACTCCTCAAGTCGCTCGCGACGACGCTCGCGCGCATGGATCTGGGAGTCCAGCTGCTGTTTCCGCGTCTGGGAGAGATCGGGGTGGACGCCTCAGTCGTGGCATACGTGGTCGCCACCTCTTTGATCACGGGTGTGTTGTTCGGGTTGGCGCCGGCTGTACGCCACTCACGGCCTGGCCTCGCGATCGACGCGCTCCGGGAAAGCGCGGCGACCGCGTATTCCGGCTTCAGCCTCCTGCGCCGCGGCCGCACGCGAGCGCTGCTCGTGTGCGTCGAGATTGCGCTGGCGATGATGGTGCTCGCTGGAGGCGCGCTGTTGATTCACAGTTTTCTGAAGCTGTCGGGCGTGGACCCCGGGTACCAGCCGAAAAACGTGCTGACGTTCCAGGTCGCGCTGCCCGCGGGGAGGTATCCGCTCGCCGCGTTGAAGGTGCTTGCGGACGACATGGTTGCTCGAGTCCGAACGGTGCCGGGTGTGCTGGCCGCCGCGCACGGCCAGTTGCCGATGGTCGGCCTCCGCGAGACGGCGTGGTTCAGGAAAACGCCGGCGGTCCCGCAGAAGCCGGACGGACCCGAAATCCGCCTGGTCAGCCTCGACTACCTGGACGTGATGGGCATCAAGGTGCTCGCCGGGCGCGGGTTCCGCGAGACCGATCGCGCCGGGCAGCCGCGCGTGCTGCTCGTCAACCAGGTGCTCGCGCGGCGGACTTTCCCCGGCGAGAGCGTCGTCGGCCGGCAGGTGTTCGCCGGGCCTGACTCGGTTCCGTGGGAGATCGTGGGGGTCGTCGCCGACGTTCGGCAATCGGGCCTCGATCTCGACCCCGAGCCGCAGGTCTTTGCGCAGGTCAGCCAGTGGCCGGGGACCACGGTGTTCCCGTTGGGACCCTACTTCTCGGCGCGGACGGAATCGAACCCGGCGGCGATCGTTCCGCACGTGCGTGAGATCGCGCGGCAGCTCGACGCCGAGGCGGGTCTCTTCAACGTCGCCACGATGGAGCAAGTGGTCGCCAATCGGATTTCGCGGCTGCGCCTCTACGCGGTGCTGCTCGGCGTCTTCGCCGGCGTGGCCGGCGCCCTCGCGGCGATCGGCATCTACGGCGTGATGGCGTACTCGGTGGCGCAGCGGACGCGCGAAATCGGCATCCGCATGGCGCTCGGCGCCAGGCCGTCCGCGGTGATGGTCCTCGTGCTCGGTCAGAGCACGCTCGTTACGCTCGTCGGGATCACGGCCGGGTTGGCGGGGGCGGCCGCGGTGACCCGGTACCTCCAGGGGATGCTCTTTGGTCTCACGCCGCTCGACCCGGCCACGTTCGTCGCCGTCTCGATCGCGTTCACCGCCGTCGCGATGCTCGCCGCGTACCTGCCGGCACGCGGCGCCACGAAAGTGGATCCGATGATCGCGCTGCGAAGCGAGTAGGGAATCCCCAATCCCTAATCCCTGATCCCGAATCCCTGGTCGCGATTCATGGATTCAAGGATTAGCGATTAGGGATTAGCGATTCAGTGTGTCCCCGCGATTTTCTGCGCCTTGCCCCTGACATAGCCGTAGTTGAAGCCGAGCCCGTTGAAGTGCGCCGCCTTGGCGGCAAACGTCGCGGCGCGCTGGGCGTTGCCGGCCTCCCGCCAGGCGATCGCCGTCAGGTAGAGGATCTTCGGATCCTGCTGGTTCGCCTGCGCGAATTCCTGGGCGGCTGCGGCGGCACGCTTCTCTTCGAGCGCGATCAACCCGGCAAGCTCGTGTTGCTGCCGCAGCTCGAACGGCACCTTCTTCACCGCGACCTGCCGCGCATACTCCGCGGCCTTGGTTTTCGCGGCCGGGACGTCGTGCCTGGCGGCGGCGAGGCGGCCCAGCTCGAACACGTGGTTCCTGCGCGTCGCCTCTTTCACTTCCTCCGGCAGCTTGGACGTGTCGCTCACCGTCAGGGCCTTCTCGTACTTGGCCTGCGCGTCGTCGAGGCGTCCGGCTTCGCGCAGCACGTCTCCCATCTGGTTGAGATCGCCGGACATGGATCCGGCGTCACCGGCGGCTTCGGCGAGCGCGTATCCCGCCTGCAGCTCCTCGATCGCCTTCGCGGTCGCCTCCTCGTGCACGTATGACGCCGCCATCCAGAAATGCGCGAGACGCCGCTCGCCGGTCGTGCGCGCGACCGCTGCGATCTTGGCGAACGCCGTGCGCGCGTCAGCCGGGCGGCCCATCGCCAGGTAGTCGTTGCCGATCCCCACGTGCGACGCGACGAAATTCGGATCGAGCGACAGCGCCTTTTGATACTGCTTGATCGATTCGTCGAAGCGTCCCATCTTCATCAGCAGCTCGGCGTAGGAATCGTACGGATTGGGGTCGTCGGGAATCAGCTGCGTGTACTTCTTGAACGCGTCCTCCGCCTCGGGGAACTTCTCCAGGAAGCGATACGCGTAGCCAAGCTGATTGTAAGGAGCCGAGAACGTGGGGTTGATGGTGGTTGCCTTGACCAGGTGCTTGACCGCGGTATCGTAGTCCTGACGGCCGAAGTAAGTGATCCCGAGCAGCGTGTGTGCCCGTTCGTCGTTGGGAAAGAGCTTCACGAGCTCGGTGTAGTGCGACAGCACGCTCGAGGGATTCCCCTTCATTGCGGCTTCGAGCCCCAGGACCATGTGCCGCTCGCCTTCGCTGACCTGGCCGGCCAGCGCCGCCGCCCGGGTCGTCGCGTCGACGAACTCCTTGGTCGTGCCGGAGGTATTCGCCAGACCCACATAGCCGAGGGCGAATTTGCTGTCCTTGGCGACCGCCTGCTCGTAGAACTGGCGTCCGTCGGTGGCCTTGAGCTTTTCGGCCAGGTCGCGCCCCTGGATGTACAGCTTCCGGGCTTCGTCGGACGACGTGGTGATCGGGATCTTGCCGGACGTTGGTGGAGTCTGGGCGGGGACCGGCTGTGCCCCGGCCGACAACGCAACGACAACGGCGCACGTGACCGTCCGCCCGATTCGTGTAACGTCCATCGAATACCTCCTGCAAATTGCGCGTTCCGCCGGAGGGTACGCCGCGGCCGCCCCGGCATCCAGCGGGATGTTGCCAACGCCGCCCCTGCAGGGTCCGGTGGCGGCCCGAGTGGTGCGAATCAACGCCCCGGAATTGACCCGATTCCTTCAACAGTTAACCAAACCCGCCGGGATGCGTAGTCGTATTAGACGCGTGGCTCAGTCGGTTCATGCTGCGCGCTGGACGCGAGCCAGGCGGGCGCGGGCAGCCAGCAGACAGAGACAGGAGGATGGCATGGTGTTGATGATGGCCCTGATGCTCGCAGCGGTGACCGCTGCGCCGGCGGACGTCAAGGGCAAGTGGGACGGCACGGTGACGGCGCAACGGGAGGATGGCAGCGCGTCGGAGGATACCGTGCTGCTGATCCTGGATCAGAAGGACGCGACGGTGACCGGCACGATCGGCGGCAGCGAGTCCGACCAGCATCCGATCACGAGCGGGACGATCGAAGGCAGCAAGGTGACGATTCTCGCAAAGCACACGACCAACGAACGGGAGTTCCGCCTGGAGCTGACGCTGAGCGACGAGGAGCTCAAGGGGATGGTCTTCAGCGGGACCCGCAAGGCGCAGATCGTGGCGAAAAAGCGCAAAGAGTGAATCACTCGTGGCGGAGCGCCGCCGTCGGGTCGAGCCGCGCGGCCCGCCGGCTTGGGAGGTACGCCGCTGCGAGTGCCACGAGCGACATGACGCCGATGACCGCCCACATCGTCTGCGGATCGTTTGGTGTCAAGCCGTAGAGGAGGCTCGCGAGACTGCGCGACAGCAGCAGCGCGCCGGCGATGCCCGGCCACGACGCCCGCGGCGGTCAGCAAAAGCGCCTCTCGAACGACCATGCCGCTGATCCGGGACGGCTGCGCGCCGAGCGCCATGCGGATGCCGATCTCGCTCGTTCTTCGCGAGACACTGTAGGACATCACACCGTAGAGGCCGACGGACACGAGCAGCAGCCCGAGGGCGGCGAAAATTCCCGACAACGCGCCAAGCATGCGCTCGCCCACGATGGAAGCGTCGATCTGCTCTTGAAGGGAGCGGACGCTCGTGAGAGCGATCGACGGAGCGACGGCGCGGAGGACGTCTCGCGCGGTCGCGGCCATGTCGCCCGGCCGCCCGGCCGTTCGTATGGCGAGCTGGCCCGCGACGGACGCTACCTGAAAGGCGCTGAAGTACATCGACGGCGGCACGACGTCGCGGATCTCGAGATACTTCGCATCCCCGGCCATCCCGACGATTTCGTACGTCACGTCGTCCTTCGTGACTCGCTTTCCCAATGGGCTTTCGTTCCCGAAGTATTGGCGTGCCATCCGCTGGTTGATGATGGCCACTTTCGGGGTGGCAGGCGTGTCCTGCCAGGTGAAGTCACGGCCCGAATAGATCGGCGTGCTCATGGTGGCGAAATAGTCCGGGCTCACCCAGTTCAAGTAGATACTCCCCGCCTCTCGACGCGCCTCGCCGGCGTCGCCCTCGAGCCAAAGCGTCCGCATGGTCCCGCCGCCTTCGATCGGCGTGGTGTGGCTGAGGCTGGCTGCCTGGGCGCCTGGGAGCGCGGCGAGCCGTGCGAGCGCTTCGCGGAAAGCCGTGCGCTGAGCGCCCGGGGTCAGCCGGCTGCGCGAGGCGTCTGTGGAGATGAGCAGGACGGAGCTGCTGTCGAAGCCCGTATCGATCGAATGGAGGTTGTGCAGGGAGCGCAGGAAGAGACCGGCGGAGAACAGCATCATCACCGACAGCGCGACCTGGCCTGCGATCAGCATCCGGCTCAGGACCTGACGATCGCGGCTTCCGCGCACACGGCCGCCGGCCATGGGCGATGTCCCGGGAGCCCGTACCGTTGCCCGCCACGCCGGCGCGAGACCAAACAGCAGGCCGGTCGCGACGGCGAGCGCACCGGTAAACGCGAGCATTCGCAGATCGGGCCCGACCTCCAGCGCAATCGGCGTGCGGCTCGTCGTGAAAAACGCCAGCAGGTAGCGGCAGCCTGCGTACGCCAGGGCAATGCCGACCACGGCCCCGGCTGTCGCGAGCAGCATGCTCTCGGTCAACAGCTGACGCACGACGCGGGCACGTGCGGCGCCCAGTGACAAGCGGATGGCGATTTCGTGACTCCGGGCGCTGGCGCGCGTGAGCAGCAGGTTCGCCACGTTCACGCAGGCGATGCCGAGCACCAGGCCGCTGATCGCCAGCAGCACGAGGAGCGGCGCACCGTACTGCCGCCGCACCGCTGACAGGCCGGCCTGCGCGGGTTCGACGACCAGATGCCACGCCTCCACCGGATGACCGGGCCGGGCCTCCTTCAAGAGGGCCACCTCCGGATCGACGACTGCCCCCTGAAACAACATCCGAAGCTCGGCTCTCGCCTGCTCGAAACTGGTTCCTGTTTTCAGCCGGCCGACGATCTGCAGCCACTTGGTGCTGGCTCGTCCCATCCAGCTCCGCTGGCGAAGCACGGGCTCCGCCGACATGGGAATCCAGAGGTCGATCTCCCTCCCGACGAGCGTCCCGTGAAACCCGGGCGGCGCCACCCCAACGACGGTGAAGACATGGTCGTCGATCGTCAGGCGACGGCCGACGGCGAGCGGATCGGCGCCGAAGCGGCGCTGCCAGTATGCGTGGCTGAGCACGGCGACCGGTTCTGCGTTCGGGCGATCGTCCGACGAGTAGACCGTGCGTCCGATGAGCGTCCGTACGCCGAGCACCTCGAAGAAATTACCGGTGACGTATTGGCCTCCGGCGAGCTCCGGCGCGGCGTTATTCACCACCACGAAGAATCGCGTCGTATGGCTGGCGATGACGCCGTCCAGCGTGGTTGCATGATCGCGGAAATAGGCGAGCGCGGGCCAGGAGAACGAGTTGTACGGCTCGCCCTTCCCGCGGTCCGTGAGCAGCTCGATGAGGCGTTCCGGCTCCCTCACCGGCAGGGACTTCAACATCGCCGCATCGATGAGGCTGAAGATCGCCGTGTTTGCGCCGATCCCGAGAGCCAGCGAGGCGATCGCGGCGATCGTGAATCCCGGGCTCTTCCGGAGGACGCGGGCGGCGTACCGGATATCCTGGAGAAGGTCTTCGATCAGGCGCGTTCCGCGAACGTCGCGGCACTGTTCCTTCACCTGGTCCAGCCCGCCGAACTCGACGCGTGCCCGCCGGCGCGCCTCCGGCTCGCTCATCCCTGCCCGCACGTAGTCGGCGACCTGCCGTTCGACATGATCGCGCAACTCGTCGTTGAGCTGCGCTTCCACGCGGCGCCGCCGGATCAGTCTCCCCCACCAGCTCATGGCGCCTCTCCTTCGGCCGACTTCAGGATGAAGCCGATTGCTTCGGTCAGCCGGCGCCAGCTTTCGGCTTCGCTCGCCATGTGCGCGCGGCCCTTCCGGGTCAGCTTGTAGAACTTCGCCGCCCGGCCGGTGTCCGACATCTTCCACTCGGCGCTCAGGTGACCGCGATTCTCAAGCCGGTGAAGGGCCGGATAGAGCGTGCCCTGCTGAACCTGGACGACCTCGCGCGAGACCTGCTGCAGGCGCTGCGCGATGGCGTAGCCGTGCAGCGGACCGAGCGCGACGACTTTCAGGATGAGCAGGTCCAGCGTGCCCTGGGGCAGATCGGATTTCGGCGCGGTCACAATACCTCCGGCATCGACATATACCCGATCACGTGTCGAAGGTCAAGGCATGGGACCCTCAGCGGTGGCGTCCGGCTTGGGCCGGACCAGATCATCCGTAGCGTCCGGCTTCAGCCGGACAAGGTGGAGGAAGTAAGATGTGGCCGACCCTCAACGCGAAAGGACTCACCATGGCTGCGATGCACGAAATTGAATACAAGATTTTCGGCGACGACATGCAGTTCGTCGAAATCGAGCTCGACCCGAATGAAGCGACCGTCGCCGAGGCCGGCGGCATGATGTACATGGACGACGGCGTCGAGATGGAAACGATCTTCGGCGACGGATCGCAGAAGCAGGACGGATTTCTCGGGGCCCTCATGGGCGCCGGCAAGCGGCTGCTGACCGGGGAATCGCTCTTCATGACGGTGTTCCTCAATCGAAGCGCTCAGAAGAGAAAGGTGGCGTTCGGCGCCCCGTATCCGGGGAAGATCATCCCCATCCACCTGGCCGAGATCGGCGGCGAGCTCGTCGCGCAGAAGGATTCGTTCCTCGCCGCCGCGAAGGGGGTCGCGATCGGCATCGCGTTTCAGCGCAAGCTCGGAGTCGGCCTGTTCGGCGGCGAAGGATTCATCATGCAGCGCCTTCAGGGCGACGGATGGGCGTTCGTCCACGCCGGCGGCACGCTGCACGAACGGACGCTGGCGCCCGGCGAGTTGATTCGCGTGGATACCGGGTGCATTGTCGCGTTTCAACCGTCGGTCAACTACGAGATTCAATATGTCGGCAAGATCAAGTCGGCCCTTTTCGGCGGCGAAGGGTTGTTCTTTGCCACACTAAAGGGTCCCGGCCGGGTGTGGCTGCAGTCGCTCCCGTTGAGCCGCCTGGCCAACCGCATCATCGCCGCCGTGCCGGGGCTGGGCCGCGGCGGGCGCGAAGAAGGATCGGTTCTCGGCAAGCTGGGCGGTCTCCTGGACGGCGACAATTAGAATCCCTAATCCCTAATCCCTAATCCCTGATCGCGAATCCCTCATCGCAAATCTCATGTGAGGAGAGGACATGCGGTGTCCAGTCGGTGCGAGGTGGTTCTGGCGGATGGCCGCCGGTGCGGGCGTCCTGGGACTCGCGTCCGGCGCCGTGTCGACGCAGTCGCGGTGGTGGCTCGACGAGCCGGTGCGGTTCGTCCAGACCAACCTCAGCGAGACGAATTCAACGGTCGATCCGAAGGCGCTCGTCGCCGCGGTCGCTGAGTTCCCCGCCAACACCTTTCTCGTCAACATGGGCGGCATCGTCGCGCAGTACCCCACGCGCGTCCCGTTCCACTATGCGAGCGCAGTTCCTGCCGCCGGGCCGCGACTTGTTCGGCGACGTCCTTCGAGAGGCCAGGGCCCGGGGTGTTCGGGTTGTCGGGCGCTTCGATTTGAGCAAGACGCAGAAGCCGGTCTTCGACGCGCACCCGGAATGGTTCTTCAAACGCACGAACGGTGAGCCGGCCATCTACAACGGCCTGTATTCGACGTGCATCAACGGGAACTACTACCGTGAGCACGCGATGACGATCCTGACCGAGGCGCTCGATCGCTACGAGGTCGATGGCCTGTTCTTCAACATGTTCGGCAATCCCGCGGCCGACTATAGCGGCAATCCGATGGGACCCTGCCAGTGCGACGCGTGTCAGGTGCGATATCGCGCCCGCTACGGCCGTGCGCTGCCGGCCGTTGCGGATGCCGACTACCGGTCGTTCATGGCGGACGGCTCGCGGGAGGTCGCCGCGGCCATCGCGGAGCTCATCCACCGCAAGCGTCCGCGCGCGGCGTTCCTGACCTACATCAAGGATCACACCGACGGCATCATGTCGGAGTCCAACACCGCGGTCGGCCGCGCGCTGCCGCTCTGGCAGTACTCGGCGAGCGACAACGTCAACCGCGCGCTGAACTCCGAACCGGGCAAGATGGCGTTCAATCTGTCGATGAGCTTCGTCGACTATCCCTGGCGCTATGCGCACGTGCCGCAGGCGGAGACGCAGCTGCGCCTGTATCAGAACATGGCGCACGGCGGACCGCCGGCCTACGCGATGGTCGGGACGATGGATCAGGAGGATCGGCAGGGGCTCATCGCCGCCCGGCCGGTCTTTCAGTGGCACCGGAATCACGAGGATCTATACGTCGGCCAGAAGAGCGCGGCCCGCGTCCTGTTGCTCGCCGGCGGCGACACGGCCTCCTATCGAGGGTTCTTCCGGCTGCTCAGCGAGCAGCACGTGCCCTTCGCCGTGTCCGAGAATCTCCGGTGGATCGACGACCCGTCGCGGCCGTTCGATCTCGTCATCGCGCCGGGCCGCGCGCCCGAGGAGCTCGATCGGTACGTGCGCGGCGGAGGACGGGTTCTCGTCGCCGGCACGACACCCCCCGCTTTGCCGATCGGCCGCGTCGTCGGCCGCCGGACCGCGACGCAGGGTTACTGGCGCGTACACGACCACGCGCTGTTTCCGTCGCTCAAGGACACGAACCTGCTCTTCCTCGACGGCGAGTACGTCGAGCTGGCGCCGTCCGATCGCCCCGCGCTCACGCTGATCCCGACGGCGATGTTCGGCCCGCCGGAAAAAGTGTGGGGCGACAAGGTGGAAACCGCGATACCGGGGATCGTGTTCGCCGACCACGAGAAAGGCCGCGTCGCGTACATCCCGTGGGACGTCGGGGGACTCTACTATCGCCACAGCTCGCAGGCGCATGCCGGCCTGATGGCTGACGCGATCGATCGCCTGCTGCCCGGCGGCCGGCAGCTCAAAACGGACGCCCATCCCCTCGTCGAGATGACGGTCATGGATCAACCGGGGCGACGGCGGACGCTCGTCCACCTCGTGAACGGGTCCGGACATTCCGGCACGGCTTACTTCCCGCCGCTCGAGATGCGCGACATCCGCATCGAGCTGACAGGGACGTTCGAACGGGCGACGGCCGTCGGTCTCAACAGGAGTCTTCCGGTCACGGCCAACGGACGCTATCGGGCGTTCACGTTGCCACGCTTGAATGCCTACGAGGTCGTCATCGTCGAGTAGCCACCCGCCAGATGACGTTGCCGACGTCGTCGGCCACGAGCAGGCTCCCCTGCTTGTCGATCGCCACGCCCACGGGCCGTCCCATCGCGTCGCCGTTCTCCTTGACGAAGCCGGTCAGCACTTCGATCGGCGCGCCGGACGGCACGCCGCCGCTGAACGGCACGAAGATCACCTGGTAGCCGCTCCGCGGCTTGCGATTCCACGATCCGTGCTGTCCGACGAACATGCCCTGCTCGAAGCGCGCGGGCAAGGTCGTCCCTCGCGAGTAGACGAGGCCCAGCGACGCGGTGTGCGGTCCCAGCGCGTAGTCGGGCGCGATGGCTTTGGCGACGAGATCGGGCCGCGGCGGTTTCACCCGCGTGTCGACTATGGCGCCGTAGTAGCTGTACGGCCACCCGTAGAACCCTCCGTCGCGGACCGTGGTCATGTAGTCGGGCACCAGGTCGCTGCCGAGCTCGTCGCGCTCGTTGACCGCGGTCCACAAGGCGCCGGTCTCCGGCACCCACGCCATCCCCACGGGGTTGCGCAGACCGGAGGCAAACACGCGATGGCTTCCCGCTCGAGGATCCACTTCCCAGATCGCCGCGCGACCTTCTTCCTTCTCGATGCCGTTCTCCGCCACGTTGCTGTTGGAACCGACGGCCACATACAGCCGCGATCCGTCCGCGCTGGCGATGACGTTCTTGGTCCAATGGTGGTTGAGGGGACCGCCAGGAAGATCCACGACCTTTGTCGAGGCGGCGGTGATTTGTGTCTGGCCCGGCGAGTACGGAAAGCGCACGAGCGCGTCGGTGTTCGCCACGTAGAGGACGTCGCCGACCAGCGTCATGCCGAACGGCGAATTCAATCCCGACAGGAAAACAGAACGCGTCTCGGCGACGCCGTCGCCGTCGGCGTCGCGCAGGAGCGTGATGCGGTTGGCGCTGGGGACGGCGCCGCCCGCCTTCTTCTGATAGCGCTTGAAGAACCAGCCCTTGATTCCCTTCGCGTCCTCGGGCCTCGGCGGTGCGTTGGTTTCCGCGACGAGCACGTCGCCGTTTGGAAGGACGTACAGACCAGCGCGGATGATCGAGCCCCCGTGCGAACGCGGCCACCTGGGTTCCCTCCGCCGCGATCGGTGTGCCGTCAGGCGGCCAGCCCTTCGCCGACACGACGTTCACGGTCGGGATCAACGATGTGCTGGGCTGCGGAAGCACGGGCTTGGGGCCCATGCCTTCCGGGACGGTGTAGCGCGCTGCCGAGCCACAGCCAGCGGCGCTGACCGCAGTCACCACGACAATCACCGCGCGCCGGAAGAGCTGGGAGACGGTTTCAAAACCGAAGGTGGCATCCGTCTTACTCATCTTGTCCATCGCGGCCCTTCTCCAGGTGCGAGGAATCCACAGAATGTGCCAACTCCGTCAGCTCTGCGGCTCACGCAGCGGTCGCCCGTGCGCGCCACTTCTGGAGTCGGGACCTCTATCTGTCCCGCGTCGCGGTGCTATATTGACGCGCGGCATTCCATGACTGGACGCGTGCAGTTCGGCCCCTTCATCTTCGAGCCGTCCTCAGGAGAGCTCTGGCGCGCGGGCATCCCGGTGCGCCTTCAACCGCAGCCGGCACGTGTGCTGGCCGCCCTGGTCGGCCGTGCCGGCACCCTGATCTCGCGCGATGAGTTGCGGCAGCTGATCTGGGCCGACGGCACCACCGTCGACTTCGAGCGCGGCTTGAACTTCTGCATCGCGCAGCTTCGCTCGGCGCTCGGAGACTCGGCGGACGCGCCGCGCTACATCGAAACGGCGCCGAAGCGTGGGTACCGCTTCGTCGCGCCGGTCACGCCTCTCGAGCACGCGCCGCAGGGCGCCGCGGACTCTCCTGTGCCCGTCATCCGCTCCGTGCCGCGCCGGGTCGTCCTGGCCGGACTCGGAGCGCTGGCGGTCGCGGCGGCTGGCGTCGCGATCTGGGCACGCACGCCGTCGCGCCCTGTCTATGTCGCGGTCGTGTCGTTCGACAACGAAACCGGCCGGGACGCCTTCGACCGTGTGGCGGTCGCGATTGCGGATCAGACCGTGGCGCGGCTGGCGACGCCCGATCGCGTGCGCCGCCTGGCCGTGATCGGCAACGCGGCGGCGCTCCGGCGGCCGCGTGCGTTTCGCGACATCAAGGCGGTGGGGCTCGAGGTCGGGGCCGACTACGTGGTCCTCGCGCAGATGAAGGTGGACGCCGCCAACGTCCGGCTGATCGCGCATCTCATCCGGGTGACGGATCAGGCGCACGTCTGGGCGCACACGTTCGATCGGCCGGAATTCACGCTGGACGTCCAATCCGAGATTGCCGAAGCGATCGCCGTCGCCGTGACCGCGCAGCTCGCGGGATCGTGACCCCGCCTCACATCCGCCCACAAACCTCTGACGCGTCGAGCGTTCGCCGCTCACATCGCCCTCTGCACGATCTGGTTTGAAGCGCCGTGCCGGATCCTCTACAACGGACGACGGAGGACCTGATGCCGATCTCGCGTCGAACCTTTCTTGCGCTTGGACCCGTGGGAGCCGCGATGCTCCCCTCCCTGTCTGCGGCCCAGAGCGCCACACCGTCCGTGGCGCCATCGGATCGCTTCCCCGCGCACGATCCGGCCGTCGTCCGCGACATGGTTTCGGTGTCGCACGGCAACGTCGCGCGTGTTCGGGAGTTGCTCTCGAATCGTCCGGCGCTGGCCAATGCCTCGTGGGACTGGGGCTACGGAGACTGGGAGACGGCGCTTGGAGCCGCATCGCACGTGGGCAACCGGGAGATTGCCGCGATGCTGATGTCGGCGGGCGCGATGCCGACGATCTTTTCGGCCGCGATGCTCGGACAGCTCGAGGTAGTCAAGGCCATCATCGCCGCCGCACCAGGCATCGAGCGAACGCGTGGCGCGCACGGGATTACGCTGCTCGCGCACGCGAAAGCCGGCGGAGCGGCAGACGTCGTCCGTTACCTCGACACCCTGCCAGGCGCGAACGTGCCGTACGTGGATCAACCGCTGGACGCGGCCGAACGGGCAGCGTTGGCGGGCGCATACGTGTTCGGTCCGGGAGCCGGTCAGCGCCTGATCGTCGCCACGAGCGAGCGCGGCGTCCTCGTGATCGAGCGCGACGGCAGCGCCGCGCGGCCGCTGTTCCATCTGGGATCGCGTGTCTTCCACCCGGCCGGCGCCGCGGCGGTCCGCATCCGCTTCGAGCCCGGCGCGACGGCCCGCTCGCTGACGGTGGAAGATGGTCCCGTTGTCGTTACAGCCGCGCGGGCGCAGGAAGGAGTCGTCGAACGACGCTAGCTCCCGAGCGCGCGCAGCAGCTCCCCGTAGTGCGCGGCGACGCCCGGAATCAGGGCGCCCCACTTCTCCGCCGCGAAACAGGCGACGATCTCTTCCTTCACTTGCCTCCCGATACACGGCGGTCACATTTCTGTCATTGCGACTTACATGCTTGAGCGCTAGACCAAAGTCTCATTGGCCCCCGGCGCGCCGCCGTCAAAAATAGTCGCAGGGCAAAACGCGGCGACGGGGCTCCAACAATCGGGACCGTACAACCGCCGGAAACACAATCGGGGAACATGAACGATTCTCGTCGCCGACTGATTCGACTCTCCGCGCTGGCACCGTTTTTCGCCTCGACCCTGATGTCCCAGGACGACACCGCCTCGTCCGACGGCACTCCTTCCTGCCGCTCGTGCGGATCCAGCGATCTGTCGCGTTCGCGCACGCGCTGGTTCGAGCAGTGGCTGAAGCCTTTGAGGGCCGCGCGGCCGTACCGGTGCCGCGTGTGCGAATGGCGCGGCTGGCTCTGATAGAAGTAGCCAGCAGCCAGTAGTGGTTCCCGGCCGGATCGAAAGCCGGCAACCGGCAACTCTGTCTCAGCCCAGGTCGACCGCCATCATGTTTCGGCGATCGCGGATGTACAAGCGGGTCCCCACCAGCACGGGTGGCGTCCACGACAGATTCGTCAGCAACGGCGCCTTCGCCGCGATCTTGAATCCCTGCGGCGTCGGGTGCGCAATCATGAGGTTACCGTCTTGATCCAGCGTAATCAGCTTCTGATCGGCCCAGACGAACGTGGCTTTCTCGATGCTGCGTTCCTGCCAGTGAATCGTGCCGCTGCGGGCGTCTACGGCGCTGAGAATCGCCTGGCTGCCTTTGCCCCCGCTCGAGAAGTAGATCGCGCCGCCGATGCGAATGGCGTTGCCGTGATGGAGCCGCAGCCGGTTGGAGCTCCACAGTTCCGTCGCCGTCGTCCGTAGGCCGTTGCGGCGGAGCTCGATCACCTTCGCGCCTCCGCCGTATTCGGAAGAGATGAAGATCAGGTTGTCCGGGCCCCACACCGGCGTCGCGACCGCAATCGAATAGTCGGCCTTGAACGGCACCTGCCACTGCAGGTCGCCATTGTGCGGGTTGACGGCGATCATCGCGCCGTCCATCAGGACCGCGAGCTGTTCCAGTCCTTCGACGTTGATGAGGATCGGCGACGAGTAGACGCTGCCGAAATCGTTCCTGCTCCAGGCCACCTTGCCGTCGGCTTGCTGGAACGCCATGAGCGCCTTGCCGGCGCCGCCGACCGGCACGATCACCGTGTCTCGAAAAGCAATCGGGCTCGACGCGTAGCCGTACATCAGGCGCGAGCCCTTGTGGTCATCCCAGAGCTGCTGCGTCCACAGGAGCTTGCCGGTCTTCTTCTCCAGACACTGGAGGCGGCCAGCCACGCCGGCCGTGAAGACACGGTCGCCCACGACCAGAGGCGTCGCGTACGGGCCGTTGCCCATTTCGGCTCCAGCATCGCTCTGAAACGTCATCGGCGTCGTGTATTCCCACAACGTCTTCCCCGGTCTCGGCATCCGCCGCCACGACGACCTCTTCGCGCGGCTTGCCGTACATCGTGTAGAGGACCCCGTTCTCGACCGCTGGCGACGAATAGCCCTCGCCGATCGGCCGCTTCCACACGACGCGCGGTCCGGCGGCAGGCCACGTGTCCTTCAGGCCGGTGGCCTCGGTATGAAAATTGCGATGAGGACCGCCCCATTGGGTCCACGGGACGCCGGGCGCATTGGCGCGCGTCACCGGCTTGGCGGCCTGACCGAAAACGGGCGCAGCCACGGCGATAGTGAGGAACGTTCGTCTATCCATGCGTCGATCCTTTCCGCGGCGAAGAGCCGGACTGGGACAGCCGATAATAGATAAGGTTGCCGCCTTTGAAAAGGACACGGGGACTGTCGATCCCGTTCCTCTCCGTTCGACCAATACGTAGACACCGGGTTAGACGGCTGAGGTCCTGCGGAAGTCGTCTCAACAAAAGATTCTGAAAGGAGTCACGACGTGCGATTCATGATCATCATCAAAGCCGACAAGAACACAGAAGCGGGCGCTCTCCCTGACGAGAAGCTCCTGACCGAAATGGGCAAGTTCAACGAGGAGCTGGTGAAAGCCGGCGTGATGCTCGCCGGCGAGGGGCTCCACCCGAGCTCCAAGGGCGCGCGGGTCAGATTTTCCGGCGACAAGCGCACGGTCGTCGACGGGCCGTTCGCGGAGACGAAGGAGCTCATCGCCGGGTACTGGCTGTGGCAGGTGAAGTCGAAGGAAGAGGCGATCGAATGGGTCAAGCGCTGCCCCAACCCGACCGGCGCCGAGTCGGAGATCGAAATCCGCCAGGTGTTCGAGGCGGAGGATTTCGGCGCCGAGTTCACGCCCGAGCTCCGGGCGCAGGAGGAGCGGCTGCGCGCGCAGATCGCGGACAGGAAGTAACCGGTGGCCAGTGCCAGTTGCCAGTCTCCAGTTGCCGGACTGGTGACTGGCCGCTGGACGCCGGCGACGGCCTGGTCATGACGCTCACATCTTGACAATCAAGATGACTATCTCCTATCCTCGGTCCACACTCTCCTTCCGGAGTCATCGTGGACGACACCAGCACCGACGTCATTCAGGGCACGCTGGACATGCTGATCCTCAAGACACTCAGCCTCCAGCCGATGCCGCTCAGCGGCGACTTCGAAAAGTACGGCGTGCAGTTCGAGGCGATCCCGAACGACGACTCCCGGGAGGACACCAGCGCGCTTCGTTACGCGGTCAGTCCGGGCTACTTCGAAACGATGGGCATCCCCCTCCGGCGCGGCCGTCTGTTGGACGCGCGCGACGCGGCCGGCAAGCCGGTAGCGGTCCTGATCAGCGAATCCTTCGCCCGGCGGAAATTTCCCGGCCGGGACCCGATTGGTCAGCGTGTGCACGTCGGCAGCACCCGCGAGCCCTGGTACACGATCGTCGGCGTGGTCGGCGACGTGAGGCACACGTCTCTGGCGATCGGCGCGGGGGACGCGGTCTATACCACGACCGCGCAGTGGTACTTCCCGGACAACCCGCTATGGCTCGTCGTGCGCGGGCGCGGTGACGCGGCGGCGCTGGTTCCCGCGATCAGAAGCGCGATCTGGTCGGTGGACAAAGATCAGCCGATTGTCCGGGTCGCCCCGATGGCCGCCCTGCTCGAGGCGTCGGCCGCGGAGCGGCGCTTTGCGCTGATCCTGTTCTCGACGTTCGGCGTCGTCGCGCTCGTCCTCGCGGCCACGGGGATCTACGGCGTGCTGTCCGGCAGCGTCGCCGAGCGCACGCAGGAGATCGGCGTCCGGTCGGCACTGGGCGCGTCACGCGGTCGTATTCTCGCGCTGGTGATCCGGCAGGGAATGGGGCTGACGGGCCTGGGGATCGCGATCGGCTCAGCAGCAGCGGCCGCCGCGTCCCAGGCGATCGTCGCGATGCTGTTCGAGGTGTCGCGCCTCGACCCGATGACCTATGCCGGCGTGATTGCGCTGCTCGCCGGTGCGGCGCTGGTCGCCTGCGGCGTGCCGGCGTGGCGCGCGACGAGGGTCGATCCGGCCGCCACTTTGCGCACCGGATGACTCGGTTCCCGCCTGTGCTTCGAAGGCTGGTTCCTGCCTCGATGTCCAACTCACCGGCGCAAAACCGGACTTACATGTCATACTAATCGGGACCGCTTTCCTGAGCCTGCCGCCGCCCTAGCGCGAGTTCGGCCAAGCCCCAGACTCATTCTCCCCGTGGTCTGGAGCAGTCATGCCGAAACGTGTGCCCGGAATACGTCCGCCCCCTGCTAATGGCAGGCCGCATAACAGACTGCTCGCCGGTCTTCCGCAGGAGGACTTCGACCGAGTCAAGCCTCACCTCAAGACGATCACGACCAAAGTCAAGCAGATCCTTCACAAGCGGCACGCGCCCGTTCGCGAGGTGTTCTTCCCGAACGGGGGCGTCGCCTCCATCACGACCGTCATGAAAGACGGTGCGATGGTCGAGATCGCGACGGTCGGCGACGAAGGCCTGGTCGGCATCGGCGCGTTTTTCGGCGGCCACGAGCTGGCCAGCGAAACGATGATCCAGGTGCCCGATACGGACGCCGAAGTGATGTCGGCCGAGGCGTTCAAGGCTGAAATGGATCGACACGGGGCCTTCTACGACAGTGTGCTCCGGTATTGGCAGGGCCTGCTCGCGCTGATCATGCAGTCGACGGCGTGCATGGCGCTTCACCCGGTGCAGGACCGCTGCTGCCGATGGCTGCTGATGGCGCACGACCGGGTGCGCCGGGACGACTTCGAGCTGAGTCACGAGTTCCTGGCCATGATGCTCGGCGCCACGCGGCCGACGGTGACGGTCGTCGCCGGCACGCTCCAGAAAGCCGGGTTCATCCGCTACAAGCACGGCCGGATCACGATCCTCGATCGGAAAGGCCTGGAAGGTTCGTCGTGCGAGTGCTACACGACCGTCAAGGCGCAGTTCGATCGTCTCGGTCTGTAGCCCTCCCGAGGTCGTCTCCTCCACCGTCATCGATCCCACTGGGGCTGAATCCCTACCGGGACGTCCATCGCAGCTGCACGATGACGCTGCGCGGGACTTGCGTGGCCAGGAGCAGCGTGGTCGGGCCTCCGAACTCGGCGTGCGCCGCGTCGAACAGGTTCTGGCCGATCACCACGGCGGAGACCCGGCTGCTGAACCGCCACTCCGCCCTGACGTCGGTTCGCGTGTAGGCCTCCACCTGCAGCTCCTCGAGCGTACCGACGTGGAAGATCGAGACACCGACCGTCGCGCGAGTGCCCGGCGAAAGCACCGATCGCAGCTGCCATTGCGCTCGCGGCGCGTTCCCGTCCGTCCTGCCGGCATTCGGATCCTGACTCGCGGCCGCGAGCCGCGGGCTCACGTCGAAGGCCGTGTAGCTGCCGTCGAGCCGCCAGGCCGACATCGGCGACCATTGGCCCGCAACCTCGAGCCCACGCGTCGTCGCCTGGAGCTGGTTGGAGAACAGCGTGGTGACGAGGATTTGCGGTGACGGAACGAACCGCACGACGGGCGCCCCCGGTTCCTGCGTCCGCAGGCGATCGTAGCGGCCCACGAACCCCGTCACGTCAATCGACGCCGCCGTCCCGATTTCGACACGATAGCCGGCTTCCGCGTCGACCAGGCTCTCGGTCTCCGCCAACGGGTTGCCCTGCAGGGCGACGATCAGCGGTAGCCCGCTGTCGGTCAGAACCGGCGGGTAGATCAGGCGAATCCCCTGGTCCGTCAGCGACGGTGTCCGCAGCGCGCGAGACGTGGCCGCCCAGAGGCGCTGGCCGGAACGCGGCTTCCACATCACGCGCACGGTCGGCTGCACGCCCGCGCCCGAGTCCGAGTCGTACTGGACCTGGCCGCCGAGCGTGACCGCCAGCCGGTTCTCGAAGAACTGGATCTCGTCCTGCGCGAACGCGCTCAGTAGTGACGACCGGCCTTCAGCCGGATTCAGCGAAAAGCCGACGCGTCCGGCGAAGCGCTCGGCGATGAACCGGTAGCCGCCGCCGGCCACCAGATCGTGCCGTCCGCCGAGCGTCGTATGGTATTGCGCATCGACGTCGACGGCCTGCCGATGGTAGTCCACCACGGGCTCCTGCCGGCTGGCGATGTCGGCGAACGACTGTATCTGCAGCGATGCGCCGTTGGCGCGCTTGTGCGTCCACCGGCCCAGGAAATGGCCGCCCAGCGCATCGGATGGATCGTTGACGATCGGGTCGCGAGCGGCCGTCTGCGGATCCAGGTTGGGCCAGAGCGCTCGGGCCCGACCGGCGGTGAGACCGCCTTCCAGCATGAACGCGTCGGGCCCGGTGACCCAGTCGGTGCGGAACCCCGTCCTGATGCTCTGGGACGCATCGTCGGCGCCCGTGCCCGGCGCGATGAGCGATTCGTCCCGGCCGGTCCACTGCGCGAACACACGGTACGGCGTCGAGCCGACGGTCCCCCCGTAGCGGAGGGCACCCTGTTGACCGGAGCTCCCGGCATCGACGCGGACGAGCGTGCCCTGCGTCTCGCTCGAGGCCCTGGTAATGATGTTGATCACGCCATTCACGGCGTTCGCTCCCCACAGGGCTGCGCCGGGACCACGAATGACTTCGATCCGTTCGATGTCGTCGAGCATCAGGTCCTCGGCGTCCCACAGCACGCCGGAGAAGAGGCGGTTGTAGACGCTGCGCCCGTCGACGAGGACGAGCAGCTTGTTCGCGAACAGGTCGTTGAAACCGCGCACCGACACCGCCCATTTGTTCGCGTTGATCTGGGCGACCTGGACGCCGGGCGCGAGCCGGAGCAGATCGGGGATGGTCGTCATGCCGGAGCGGCGGATGTCGTCGCGGGTAATCACGAAGATCGCCGCGGCGACGTCCCCGGCGGGCTGTTCCTTCCGCGAGGCCGATGTGACCTCGATGTCCATCAGATCTTCGAGCGACACCTGGGTGAGGTCCCGCGGGCGGCCCTGCGCGAGGCCGGGCGACGAGTCGAGCAGGAGCACGCACACGATGAGGAGCAGAAGCCAACCTGGCGGCTTCTTGGGCATTGCGGGCACGGTGTTCACGGGCGCCAGACCAGGCTGACTGATGCGTTTCGAGGAATGAGCGTCGGGGTCACGATCGCGCCCGCACCCGCGTACTCCGCGTGCATGTCGTCGAACAGGTTCTGACCCGCGACCGCAACGGACAGGCGCCGCGTCACGGGCACCTCGAGACGCGCGTCCGCGCGCGTGTAGGCGGCGACCTTGAGGTTGGACAGCTCGCCGGCGTGGAACACCATGGCGTTCAGCTCGACGCCGCGCCGGAGGAAGAACGTCGATCGCGCCTGCCACTGCGCGGCGGGCGCATTGCCGTCGAACGAGGCCGCCGCGACGTCGCGGCTCGCCGCCGACACATGGGGCGTGAGGTGGAACGTCGAGTAGCCGCCTTCCAGCCGCCACCAGTTCGCCGGGTTCCATCGCGCGGTGATTTCGATGCCTCTGGTCGTCGCGTCGAGCAGGTTTTCGAACTGGACTGGAATGAACAAGTGCGGCGGCCCCGGCGTGAGCTCCATGCGCGGCGCCAGCGGTTCACTGGTCTTCAGTTTCTCGTAGCTGGCGACAAAGGCGGTGACGTCGACGCTCGCCCGCGCGCCGAGCTCGAGCCGGTAGCCGGCCTCGCCGTTGACGACTTCTTCGGTTTCGTAGGCGGCGTTGCCGAGAGCGCCGACGACGACCGGGAGCCCACCCTGGCCGACAAACGACGTGAAGTTGTACCGGCCCGACACGTCTCCGAGATTCGGCGTGCGCAGGGCCCGCGAGACGGCTGCCCACACGCCATGCCGCCTCGGCACGATCGACCACATGACCCGCGCGGTGGGTTGAACTCCCCAGCCGGCGTAGGTGTCGCGTTCGACCTTGGCGCCGAGCGTCAGGTGGACCTGGGTCCCGAGCGCGATCTCGTCCTGAGCGAACGCGTTGACGACGCTTTCGTTCGCATTGTTCGGGATGATCGAGAAGTTGAAGCTGCCGTCGGTCTTTTCATCGAGAAACCGATAGCCGCCGCCGACGACCACGTCGTGACGCCTGCCGACTTTGGTGTGGTAGCGCGCGTCGATGTCCGCCAGGAGCTGGCGCGGGTTCACGGAATCGAGGTTCTGCCGGAAGTTGACGAACGATTGCACCTCGAGCGACGACCGGTCGTTCGGCCGGTGCGTCCAGCTCGCGAGCACGTGGTATTCGTGCGTGTCGGTCTCGTCCGGGAACGGCGGCTTGACGGCCGGAACGGGGCCCGACGGCCCATGAAACAGACCGCGCAGAGTGGCCAACGTCACGCCCGCCTGGGCCATCAGGGTGTTGGACGTCCGGTTCCAGTCCAGACGCACGCCGTGTGTCTGGCTGCGCCAGATGTCGTCTGCCGGCGTGTTCGCGTCAATCTGCGACTCGCCACGGCCCGACCACTGCGAATCCAGTCGATAGGCCACACTTCCCAGGTTGCCGCCGTACCGCGCGGCCGCGTGCGTGCCCTCGAACGTACCGGCCCGGACGGTGGCCGAGGCGCCCGCGGTGGCGTCGGCCGACTTCGTGATGATGTTGATCACGCCGTTGACCGCGTTGGCGCCCCACGTCGCGCCGCCCGGCCCGCGGATCACCTCGATGCGATCGATGAGCTCCAGCGGAACGTCCAGCGATTCCCAGAACACGCCGGAATTGAGCCGGTCATACATGGATCGGCCGTCGATGAGCACCAGTACCTTGCCGGCGAACAGGTTGTTGAACCCGCGCAGCGCCACTGCCCACTTGTTCGAGTTGATCTGAGCCACCTGCGCACCCGGCACCAGCCGGAGCAGCTCGGGCACCGTCGTCATCCCGGACCGCCTGATGTCCTCCTGCGTGATGACGTAGACGGCGGCGGCCACGTCGCCCGCCCGCTGCTCTTTGTGCGCTACCGAGGTGATCTCGATGTTCATGAGATCCTCGATCGACGCGTGGATGAGATCCGCTGTCTTCAATTGGGCAAAGCCGGTCCCGGGGAAGGCAATTGCCAAGAGCAGGATGGCCGCGAGGCGTGTTGTGCCGCGACCCCTCTGAGCCCGCACGATGGTGTTGTTCATGAGTGGCTTCGTTCGCGCCGGCCGGGACGCCCAGGCCGCGCTTTTGCCCCGCAGTGGGCATCTTCAGCTCAGGCTGCAAGAGCAAGACAACGACCATGCCCGTTTCGCGATATTTGCCGGGTATTTGCGTGTGCGGGGTGTGCGATGTGTGCGGGACCGCCCGGGTGAGCGGTGCTGAAACTTGCGGCACAGCTGGCGAGTCTTCTTGGCAGGCGGGGTGTGGTGCTGCTAGAACTACGGCATGGAGAATCGGGTCAGTCTGACCGAGCTCATTCATCGTGCCGAGAAGGGCGATGCCGAGGCGGCCGACGGCTTGTTTGCGGCCACGTATCCCGAACTGCGGAAGCTGGCGCGAGGCCGGCTGCGGTCAGGCGGCCGGCATACGTTCCTCGATACGTCATCACTCGTGCACGAGTCGTATCTCCGCTTTGTCGGGGCCGGGTCCCTGCGACTGGAAGACCGCGTCCACTTCATGCGATGGGCCGGGCGAGTCATGCGCTCGGTCATCGTCGATTTCGCCCGTCGCCGCAATGCGGCGCGGCGCGGCGGCCGGGCTGCCCACCTCACGCTGACGACGCAGATCGGTGCGCAGATCCCGAGCGGCGAGCAGGAGATCCTGCGCGTGCACGACGCCCTCGAGGAGCTCGCCTCGCTCGACGCGCGCCTGGCTCAGGTGGTGGAGATGCGCTACTTTGGCGGCCTGACGGAACAGGAGATCGCCGAAGCCCTGGGGGTCACGGACCGCACCGTGCGGCGTGATTGGGACAAGGCCCGGTTGCTGCTTCGCGAGGCGCTGAAATAGCTCTGTCCTGAGCGAGGCCGCCAGGCCGAGTCGAAGGGCCTGCGCACGTAGAATAGGTCTCACGCCACTGACATGAACGCCGAAAGTTGGGTCCGGCTCAGCCGCCTGCTCGATGAGGCGCTCGATCTCCCGTCGTCCGAGCGCGTAACCTGGCTCGCCGCGCTGGGCCCGGAAGATGAGGCACTCAAGCCGCGCCTGCTCGCTCTGCTGGCGCACGCGCCGTCCGTGCAGGCCGCCGATTTTCTCGGGACGCTCCCGAGCGTGGATGTCGGCGCGATCGGTCTTCCCGAAGAATCCGGCGACCATGGCGGAACGTCGGTCGGTCCGTACACGCTGTTGCGCGAGCTGGGCGAAGGCGGTATGGGCACGGTGTGGCTCGCCCACCGGACCGACGGCATGGTCCAGCGCGACGTGGCGTTGAAGCTTCCGCGAGGCGCCTGGCCGCGGGCTGAGCTGGTCGAGCGAATGGCACGGGAGCGCGACATCCTCGCGGCGCTCAGTCACCCGCACATCGCCCGGTTGTACGACGCGGGTGTCACGCCCGGCGGGCGGCCATATCTGGCGCTCGAGTACGTCGAAGGCGTTCCCATCGATCAGGTACTGCGACGACCACCGCCTCGACGTGCCCGCGCGGCTTCGCGCGTTTCTGCAGGTGGCCGAGGCGGTCGCGTATGCGCACGGCAAGCTGGTCGTGCATCGGGACGTGAAGCCGTCCAACATCCTGGTGACCGCCGAGGGCGAGGTGCGGCTGCTGGACTTCGGCATCGCCAAGCTGCTGGACGAGGGCCTGGCCCAGCAGACCGTGCTCAGCGAGATAGCCGGCCGCCCGCTCACGCCGGAGTACGCTTCGCCCGAACAGATCGCGGGCGAGCCGCTCGGCGTCGCGTCCGATGTGTATTCGCTCGGAGTCGTGTTGTACGAGCTGCTCGCCGGGGGCCGGCCCCACAGGCGACAGGGTGGTTCGCGGCGAGCGCTCGAAGACGCCATCGTTCATACCGATCCGTCTCCGCCCAGCGCGTCGACGACAGAGGCATCACGGCGGCGGCTCCTGCGCGGCGATCTCGACACCATCATCCTGAAGGCGCTGAAGAAGCGACCCGACGAGCGCTACGCGACCGTCAACGCATTCGCCGACGACCTCCAGCGCTATCTCGATGGCCGGCCGGTGCTGGCGCGGCCCGACAGCACGTCCTATCGCGTGTCCAAGTTCGTCCGGCGCAACCGGATCGCCGTGAGCGCGGCGGCGGCGGTCGTCGTGAGCATCGCGGCGTTCGGCGGCGTGTCGGCGTGGCAGGCGCGTGTGCTGGCCGAGCAGCGCCGGGTTGCGCAGATCGAGCGCGACACCTCCGAACAGGTGGTCAAGGTGCTGATCGATCTCTTCCAGGCCACCGATCCGTCCGTGCGGCCGGACGGCGACCGCATGCCGATCGGCGAGTTCCTCGCTGATGCGGAGACCCGCTCGCTCGAGCAGCTGCGCGGAGTGCCCGCGGTGCGGGCGAAGCTGCAACAGGTCTTCGGTCTCATCCACAATTCACGAGGCAAGTACGCCGCGGCGCGTGCGGCGCTCGAGGAGGCGCTCGCCGAACAGCGCCGGCTCGGGGGACCGGATAATCCCGCGGCGCTCGAATCGCTCCAGGCGCTCGCGGAGCTGGCCAAGCTCGCCGGCGAAGACGATCGGGCGCGCGCGCTCCTCGACGAATCGCTCGAACGCCATCAACGGGTCTACGGCGACCGGCACGAGCGGACGGCGCGGGTGGTGTTCGCCATGGCGTCGGTCGTCGCCGAGCGCGACATCGACGAAGCAGGCCGGCTGCTCCTGCGCGCGCTCGACATCAGGCGAGCCACGCTCGGGCCAAATCACCCGGATGTCGGCGAGAGCCTCGGGACGCTCGGCGGGTACTACACCCGTCGCAAGGACTACGAACGCGCGAGGGATTACTACCGTCAGGCGCTCGCCGTGTTCCCGAGGCCACAGGACCGGAGGAATCCGATCGCGATTACGCTCCTCAATGACTTTGCCAACTTGCACGGCACGTTGAATGAGCGGGAAGAGGCCGAGGCGCTGCAGCGCGAAGCCATCGAGATGGGCCGTCAGGTGCTTGGGCCCGAGACGCTGACGGTCGCGAATCTCGTCAACAATCTCGGAACGACCCAGGCGATCATGGGCAGGCACGCCGACGCCGAGCGGTCGTTTCGCGCGGCTTTCGAGACGCATCGCGCGCTGCTCGGGGAGCCCCATTGGCGGACGGTCAACGCCGCGCGCAATGTCGGCCGCGTCCTGGCGATGCAGCAGCGCTACGCCGAAGCGTTGCCCTGGATGGATCGTGCAGTGACCGCGTCGGCGGGCCCCGATGCATCGAAGAGCGCCGGACGCTGGGGCATGCTGGCCCAGCGCGCCCAGGTGCTGTTTCGCCTCGGCCGGCGGGAAGAGGCGTTGTCGGAGACGGCGGCAGCCGTCGAGTCGCTGGAACGGCTCCCGGCACACGACCGAGGGTGGCCGCTTGGGCTCGCCCGCGTTCTGCTCGGGCGCATGCTGATCGAGACCGGACGCCCTGGCGAGGCCGAAGCGCCGCTGACCGCTGCGCTCGCGGAGTTCGAGTCCCTCGGCGAGACGCATCCCCAGCGCGCGGAGGCCTCGTGCGAGCTGGGTCGCGCTCGGCTGCTGCAAGGCAACCGCGCCGAGGGCTGGCAACGATTGGAGCAGTGCCTGCCCATCTACCGGACGTGGGGCCTCGCCGAACGCGAAGTCGTCGCGGCGCTCGACCGGCTGCTGGCGGCGCGGTCCTCGAGTGCGCGCTGAACAGCCGGTGATCGATGGCGCCCCCAGCCGTCTTGACTCCCGAAAACTTCCACCAATTGAGCCAGGTTTTCGGGATCAAGACGGCGCCAGTAAACAATGCCACCTGGCGAGGCGGAGCCCCCTTTGTTCTGAGGCGCAGCCTCGCTAGAGCCTGACGATCGTCACGCCAGGATTGCGTGGATCCAGTCCGAACCCACGGATCGACGCCGTCCCTTTCAGTCGTGCGTGGACGGCGGCCTTGAGTCTGCCGCCGCTCCGTCCGTGAACAATCCGCACCACCGCGGCGCCGTCGAGAAGCGCAGCGTTCAGGAACGCGTTGAGGGCGTCGAGACCTTCGTCGATCGTCATGCCGTGCAGATCGATCGAAGGCGACGCCATCGCGGCCTGTTCGGCAGTTCCCGACGGCGGCGTATCGGCGACCGAAGGCTTCGCGACTCGTGGCGTGCGAACCGGCTTGGCGGGGGTGAGCTGATTGCCGTCGACGACGATAGTGCGTCCCTTGATCTCGACCAGATACCGGCCGGCGTTACGGGCTTCGCGGACGATCCCCTTGCCGAGCGCTGCCACGTGGACCGGGTCGCCGGGCTCGAACCTCATGCCGTACGTATCATGCGCCTTTTGGCGGGCAGCGCATGCACTCCCGGGCCGAAGGACCGTGTGGCGGAATCTGCGTACTTCCAGGTCGAGCCGCAGTGCAGATCGGTCAACACCGAGCCGCATGGATCAGTGGCCGGCCATACGGCTCCGTCACTTGCGTGGATGTCCATGACGGTACGTCGCATGCTGCAAGTGCGTTCAGGACGATGGTAGACTCGCGGGGAGATTGAACGATGGCAGAGACACTGGACACGCTGGCCGCGAAGATCGACGCGTTGGGCGAGCGCATCGACAAGCGGTTCGACCAGGTTGACGAGCGGTTCGACCAGGTTGACGAGCGGTTCGAGCAGGTCGACGAGCGGTTCGAGCAGGTCGACGAGCGGTTCGAGCAGGTCGACAGGCGGTTCGAGCAGGTCGACAAGCGGTTCGAGCAGGTCGACAAGCGGTTCGAGCAGGTCGACAAGCGGTTCGAGCAGGTCGACAAGCGGTTCGAGCAGGTCGACAAACGGTTCGAGCAGGTCGACAAGCGGTTCGAGCAGGGCGACGATCGGTTCGATGACCTAAAGACGCATCTCTCGATCAAGATCGAGGCAGTCGATGCCAAGGTTAGCCTGGCTCTCGAACATTTCGACGATCACCTGAAGAAGGACCTCGCCAATTCGAGCGAGCACGCGCGCCTCGACACTCGAATCGATGCGCACGAGCTTCGGATCACCGCGCTCGAGCGCGGCGATCGGCGCAAGCGCTGACGGCTTCGGATTCGAGCCAGGCTAGCTGTGGGGTTGGCTCACGAGAGTGGTCGGGAACAGCGCCGCGTCATCAATGCTCGACCTGCTCGAGAAACGTGTCGACCAGATCGGCGCGGCGCCACCCGCGCGCCACTTCGCGCCGGAGCTCGTCGGCAGCCCACGCGATCGGCTGCGCCATTTTGTACGGCCGCTTCGTGGTCAGCGCGTCGAAGACATCGACGATGGCCATGATCTGCGCGAGCAGCGGTGTCGTATCCCCGCGCAGCCCGTCCGGGTAGCCGCTGCCGTCCAGGCGCTCGTGGTGATGGCGGACGATCGGGCGCACCTTTCGCAGGGAGCGCAACTCACCGCACAGCCGTTCGCCGATGACCGTGTGCTGCTTGATCAGCTCGTATTCGTCGGGCGCCAGCGGCCCGCATTTCAGCAGCACCGCATCCGGGATGCCGATCTTTCCGACATCGTGCAGGAAGCCGCCGCGCACGAGCGCCGACAAGTCCTCCTCGTCGAGCCCGAGCCTCCGGCCCAGCGCAGAGGCATAGAGGGCGAGGCGCTGGCAATGGCCGGCGGTCGTGCTGTCGCGCGCTTCGATGGTCAGCGCGAGACTCGCAATCACCGCTTCGCCGCTGTCGAGGTCGTCGGTATAGCGTTTGATGCGGAGCAGCGAGGAGAGGCGCGCACGGAGCTCAGGGCCGTTGAGAGGCTTGATGACGAACACGTCGGCGCCGGCTTCGATCCCGCGGATGCGGCTCGCGGCGTCGTCGAGCGACGTGACGAGGACGACGGGAATCAACCGTGTGGCGGGGTTCTGCTTCATCGCCCGGCACGCCTCCAGCCCGTCGGCGTTTGGCATCGTCACCTCCATCAGGACGAGATCGGGCGGTTCGGCTCGAATGAGTCGCAACGCTTCGGCGCCGTCACCAGCCGTCGTGACGTCGTGGCCGTCGGACGCGAGCAGCGCTTCGAGCAGGCGGGCATTCCCCGCGGTGTGATCGACGACAAGTACGGACCCCATGGGTTCAGCCTCTTCATTACGACTATCGGGGGCGGCATTTCAAACGGCCGGAGGGCCCGCACCGGTACACTCCCGGCCCGACCCCGCCGTGTCCTCCGCACGTCGGGTAGCAGCACAGGTGACGGTATAGCAACGAAGTTGACCGGGCTGTTCCCTTTTAGACAGGCCACCGGAGCGCGCGTTTACTGACGGATCACGGCCAAGCTCGACCGATGCGACGGGTTGCCGCGGTTCGTGGAAGAGCCGGCGATCGGGTTCGGGCGGCAGGACGTTCGAGCGAGGCTCCCTTTCCGATGACCCGCTGTGAGCCGCTCACGCCGATCACGTCCAGAAGTCGACGTGGACGCCGGCCGGAAACACGGCGATCCCGGCGCGGGTGACGCGCGCCGAGGCGTCCACGGCGACTTTCCTGAGCCGCGGCAGCCGGGCGAGGTGCACGAGCCCGGCATCGCTGATGCCGGCGCACGCCGACAACGCGACTTCCTCGAGCGAGGGCATGGTGCCCAGAATCTCCAGGCTGCGGTCCGTGATCCGCGTCTGGCCGGCGTAGTAGTGCTTCAGGCGCGAGAGCCCGGCGATGTGCGCCGTCGCGGCATCGCCCGTGTCGCGGCAGTACATGCACGTGAGCTTCTCGAGCTGCGCGCACCGGCCCACGTGGCGGAACCCGTCGTCGGGCACGTCCATCGGCAGGAGCCACGTGAGGGCGGGGAATCGCGGCAGCGCCGCGAGCGACAGCGTCGTCCACGAACTTGCAGCTCACCGCGAGCCCCTTGAGCGCCGGCATGTCCGCGAGCGCCGCGAAGCCGCGTCCCTGAAGGTTCGGGACACTCCCGGCCCCAGATGTACTCGATGGTCGGCGACCGGCTGAGGGCGGCGAAGCCGTCGTCGGTCGCTACCGTGCCCTGCGCCATGAGCATCCGCAGCCGCGGGATCGCCGCGATGTGCCGCATGGCCGCATCGTCGCAGAGCTTTCCCTCGCACCCGAGGGCGCCGAGGTTGGGCAGCTCCGCCAGCGGCCTCAAGCCGTCGGGTGTCAGCCCCGAGACGTGCCAGAAGAAGCCGAGGCCGAAGACCCCGTCGAGGCCGGCAAGGGCACCGAGACCCGCATCGCTGAACGGGCCGTCCAGCATCAGGAAGTTCGGATCGGCGTCGCCGAATGACATCAGGTCGTAGCGCGGCTCGCCGCCCTGCCACGTCTTGAACACCGGGAAGTCGTGCAGCATCGGCAACCCGGCATCGGTGACGAGCCGGCCGGTCTTGAAGTGCCGCAGGTGCCGCTTGCCGCGCAGCGCGTTGATCGCGCCATCGCCGGTCGGCGAGCCCAGGAGATCGACTCGCTCGAGCCGATCGCAGAACGCGAGGTTGGCGACGCCCGCGTCGGTGATCCCGCTCTGCCAGCACATCTGAAACCGGCGCAGCGCGGGCAGGTGGCGCAGCACCTCGAGGCCGCGGTCGGTCAGGCGGCCGCCGGGATACTCGCTCAGGTCGAGCTCGACGAGCTGCGGCATGCGGGCCAGGTGGAGGAGGCCGTCGTCGGTGAGCCGCTTGGAGCCGCCAAGGTTCAGGCTCGTGATCTGATCGAGATGCGACAGGCGTTCCAATACCGCGTCGGTCATCTGCTCGCGGGCGTTGAGGCTCGTGAGGCCGTGCTCGCGCATCACGTCCAGGATCGTGTCCCAGTCCTTCTCCGCCAGCGGCTGGCGCGGCTCGATCCGCTTCGCGTTCCAGTCGATGCTGTAGAAAGGCGGCCGGGTACTCAGGCCGTGAGGGGCGGTGCGCGGGTCGGTCGCTGGCGCCGCGACTCTCGCGGCCAGGCTGTCCCAGCTCTCGAAGCCCAGGGTCCTGGCCACCATGAGCCGGGCGTCCGGCAGCGTGAACTCCGCGTCAGCGTCCGTCTCTCCCTCCCATTTCTCGCGGCGCTCCCGGATCATGAGCCGCAGCTGCTCCAGGTTCTTCGTGCCGGGCAAGCGCTCGTTGAGGCGCGCGAGGGCCTCGGCATCACCGGCGTACGCGGCGACCAGGTCGCGGGCGAGGCCGTCGAAGTGATCCAGATCGGAAGGGTTGGCGGATTCGACGTGGTGCACGAGCCGGGGCCAGCTGTCGAACCCGTACTCCCGGGCCAGCGCGAACTGCGCGTCGGCGAGCGACGGATCGGCCGCCTGCGGCTTGTGGCGGCGCACGCGTTCCAGCGCGGCGCCGTCGCCATCGCGACAGGCCCGCAACAGTTCCTTGGCTTGTTTCCGGAGCTGCTCCAGCGACGGACGCGCCGGGAGCCGCGGCGAGGCGGATTCGGACATGACGATCTCCTTTCGATGATCGCTCGCGTCCGCACGACGAGCTGAAAGAAGATCGGGATTTGTGCTACGTGAGACTCAGGTGGGCTCGGCCCTGCCCGCGGACGGGGTGCGCCCTGACGCGCAGGCCTCATGCTAGCGCGCCCGGTCGCATGCGTCAATTGCGTCCGCGGACGATGCGGATCGCGCCTGCGCTCGAAGAAAAAATACCGTCTCCGCAGGGAGGCTGCTGCAGAGGGCTGTGCAGTCGGATTGAAAAGCCAGCCTCGTTCGCGCGGCGGCGACCGAGGCTGGCTCACGGCTAAGGCCGCAGAGGCTCGGTCTAACGGTCGTCGTTGCGAATCACGCCCGTGCCCTGGATGTTCACGCCCCAGCTCTGAGGAATGAGCGCGCCCGAAGCGTTCGACAGGTTCACGTAGAACACTTCCTGGTATTCGAAGGTCCGATCGCCCTTGACGGCAACGGTGATCGTCTTGCTCGTCTGGCCGGCCGCGAAGCTGAGCGTTCCGGATGCCGCGGTGTAGTCCTCGGATGATTTCGCGGAGCCGTTCGCCGTGGCGAAGTTCAGGCTGACGGCTGCGCTGGAAGCGGCGGAGAGGCCCACCGTGAAGACGAACTGCGTCGTCCCCGAGTTGCCTTCGCTCTTCGTCACGGAGTTGATGCTGACCCGCGGCTCGTCGTCGACGATCGTGCCCACGCCCTGACTGTCGCCGAGCACCGCGTTTCCAGCGGCCAGGCCAAGGTTGACCAGGAAGGTCTCGTCCAGTTCACCGGCGCGGTCGCCGTTCACCAGCACGGAGATCGTTTTGGTCGTCTGGCCGGAGTCAAACGTAACGGTCCCCGAGGCGGACTGGTAGTCGCCCGCCGCGGCGCTGCCGTTGGCCGTGCTATAGGAAACCGTCAGCGGCTGACTCGAGGCGCGCGACAGCGTGACCGTGAGGTTGGCGGCCCGCGTTCCGTCATGTCCTTCGGTCACCGACGCGTCGCCGATACTGACGACGGGCGTGCCGGGCGCTACCGGCGTCAGCAGGAACGCGTGGTAGGAAGCACGTGAGTCGTAGGCCGCACCCACGATCTGGCCGGCGTTGTTGATTCCATTCGCGTAGAGAAGGTGGAGGCCGGATCCGGGGGGAATCAGGCTGTTCAGGTTCGTGACGACACCGTCGGCGTAGATGTAGGCGTGCCAGGGGGACATGCCGCCGCCGGCTCTCATCGTGCCGACGACAACGCCCGAATCATTGATGTCCACCGCGTAGCTCTCGCTGCTGGGCACGGGCAGGACCTTCATGGTGCCGTACCTGGTACAGGAACGACCGATAGGTCTGTTCGTAGGTCTCGGGATCGGTGCGGCCAGACGTGCCGACGATCTGCCCGAGGTTGTTGATGGCGGCTGCCCAACTCTCGTCGGCGCCGCCCGGGAGCACACCCAAGTCGGTCATGACGCCGTTCTCCCACAGAAAGGCATGCGCCATGGGCCCAAGCTCCGTGACGTGGGTGGAGTGCGACCAGCCGACCACTTGCCCGGCATTGTTGATGTCAGACCCCGAGCTGCTCCCGCCGCCGAGCTGTCCCAGGTTGGTGATGACGCCGTTCCGCCAAAGGAAGCCGGTCCAGTCGCTGAAAACGCCGACCACTTCGCCCAGGTCGTTGATCCCGCCGGCCGATCCTCCGGGGCCGCCGGGAGAGAGGTCCGTCATCGCACCGTTCTCCCATCGCACGGGGCGGCCGGTCGAGGTAGTGCTAGTCTGGAAACCGCCGACGATCTGCCCTGTGTTGTTGATGGCAGAGGCTGAACCCCTCGTCCCCGCAACGGTGTTCAGGTCGGTCATCAGGCCGTTCTGCCAGAGGAACGGATGCCCGGCCGCGGCGCCGACGACCTGGCCGGCATCGTTGATCGCATGGGCCTGAGCGCTTTGAACCGTGCCGAGAGTCCCGAGGTCCGTTACCGCGTAGGGCCCGGGCGGAGCGGCAGCTCCAGCCCGGTTCGTCGTGAATGTGGGAAAGAGGACAACGGCGAGCGCGGTGATTGCGGCGGCTCCAGCCGCGGACCAGGAACGGGATTCCTTCATGTGGTGTCCTTCCTGCTGCTGAAGTTGAAAAGTGAAGACGCCTGAGCGCACGCGTGTGAGGCAAACGTCGTGCCCGCGCGGCGCTGTGCGCGAGCCACAACAGTCCATCGCTTACCGCCTGCGTGAGGGAAAAGGCCTTACCGTCTTTGTAGAGGATTACGGGCGCTGTAAATCCTGTGGCTGGATCGGAATGGATTCGGGTTACTTCTCGAAGACCATGTTGTCGACGATCACCATGCCCTGCTTGTTCGCGTCGCACCGGTCGCAGAACGCGGACAGGTTGATCGAGGTCAGGTACTTGAAGATGTCCTTCGGATCGACGCGCACGTCCACCCAGGACGGCTGCGTGAAGCCCTTGAGCGGCACCTGATACGTGTTGAGCCCGGGGCGGACCTTGAAGGTCATCTGCGGGTAGACCGTCGCGGTGTCCTTGCCCCGGCCCTTGCTCAGCGCTTCGAGACGCAGGATCTCGATGCCTGTCGCGTAGACCTGCATCGAAAGCGTCTTGAACCCGCTGACGTCGTCGGGCACGGGCTTGCCGTCGGCGTCAGGCTGTCCGTGGATCTCGACCGTGACGCCGGCCCATTCATTCGGGGCGCGCAACGAGAAGTCGAACTTCATCGCGCGGTTCGGGTCGTCTTTCTTGATGTGGACCAGCTCGGGGGCGGCCGGGTCGGCGCCCTCCAGACCCTTGAAGGTGCTCTTGTGGATGTCGCTTTGCTGGTAAGCGAACATCTGGATCAGGCCGCCGCGTGCGCTGATCGGGCGGTTGTTCTCCATCTTCTCGAAGTCGGCGTAGACGAGCGTCTTCGAATCGTCCTGCGATCGTGACGCAGGGGCCAGGGCGGCGAGACAGAACGCGCCAACCAACGCGGAGACGGCGAAACGCGTCACGGGCATGCCTCCATCATGAATGACAAGCGGGCGCCGGGTCTCAATGCGGTCGATCGACGCCGGGTCCGGCGCTTGGGATCCCTCCGACCGACTGCTGCCCTTGACGCATCGCGCGCACGATCTGATCGAGCCGGGTGAACTCGGCGCGCTCGCGCTCCGCGTCCGCCTCGCGCCCCGCACGCGCGTAGGCCCGCGCCAGCATGAAGTGGGCTTGCGGGCTGCCCGGGGCGAGGGTCGTGGCCTTTTCCAGTTCCGGGATCGCGCCTGGAATGTCCTGCATCTCCAGCCGGACCTGCCCGAGCGCCAGGCAGGCGGCGAAGTGATCGGGGGCCAGCCGGGCGGCTTCGATGGCGACGGGCAAGGCTCGCGGCGCTTCGCTGCGCCTGAGGTACTCGAAGGCGATCTGCAATCGCGCCGGCACGTGCGAGGGCGAGATCTCCAACTCCCGCTTGAACTCGTCGATCGCGCGCGCGGCGTCCTCGGTGAGGAAGAACACGCCGCGCACGTAGTGCACGTGGGGGGTCTTCGGATTGCGCGCCACGAGCTCGTCGAGCGCGGCGCGGGCGGCGTCCACGTGACGCGCCGCCATGGCGTACCCCGCCCGGCCGGCCAGCAGCACCCGTTCGCGCGCGGCCGCCGGGAACTCGGACGGCAGCATCGGCATCCGCAAGACATTGAGGCCGAAGGCCTCGATCACCTGCGGCGTGTCGGCGCCGTCCGCCGCGAACTCGGCCAACATCTCGTTGGCGACCTCGAACTCGCCGACGCGCGTCAACAGAATGGCGGCGTGGTAACGGACAACGGTGGCGATGCCCGGCGATCGCGACACGCCGAGCTTGCGGGCGCGCAGGAGGTCGGTGAGCGCGGCGTCGTACTGCCGCAGCTGGAACGCGCACAAGCCCTTCAGGCCGAGCGCACCCGCGTGCGCGGGCTCACGCCGCAGCACATCGGCGAAGGCCTCCTTCGCTTCGGCGTATCGATCGAGCTCGTACAAGAGCGTCGCCTCGTACCAGCGCCCCTCGTCCCAGTCCGGCCGCGCCGCAACCGCCTTGCGATACAGATCCACGGCTTCCGCGAGCCGGCCTGCGTGGCGCGCCGTAGCGGCACGGGCCGCGAGATCGTCGAACGGCGCCGCTTGCGGCGGGGGCTGGCTGTCCTGAAACGCGTGCACCGACACTGCCAACCAGCCGCTCAGGATCAGGATCGAGCCTGCGGCCTTCGCCGTCCGCGTGACCGTGGACAGAACGAATCGTTTCATGACCGAAGTTCGTGGCTTCCTAGCCGTCTTGACCGCCGAAAACTCATGCTGTTGAGTCAAGTTTTCGGCGGGCAAGCGGCGAAACAGTAAACAATGCCACCTAGCGAGGCGGAGCGCAGGGTCTGAGGCGCAGCCTCGCTAGAAAGGCCACTGGGCTCCTGCGAGAGCGAACGGCTCGCGGACCGTCACGGTCTCCCCTCTGGTCTCGTCGGTGACGTTGACGACGAGCTCGTACTCGCCTGCCGGCATCCCGGCGAGCGAGACCCCGGCAAAACGGCTCATGCCTCGGGATGCGGATGCCAGGGCCGTGGGCTTCATCTCTTTGACGACGGTGCCGTCGGCGCGGCGAACGACGTGGCCGGCCGTGACGCGCGTCTCACCGGTGGACGTGCGGCCGGCATCGAAAACCGAGAACTGATAGTCCAGCGTCGCACCGGCCGTGAGCAGCCGGCGCACGATCAGGACGGGTTTGGGCGGGCCATCCGAACCTTGCGCCGGCGTCTCGATGGTGTCGGTCACGATCAGCGACGACAGGCTCATCCCCTTCCGCTCGGGCACGTCGAAGTCGTGCGTCACCGATCCTACACGGCCGCTGTTTCGATCGCGCACGGCGAGACGGGCCTGGTACCGGCCGGGAGCGAGCTCGAATGGCTGCGACAGGGGATACCACGCCGACGTTTCCAGTCTCGGCACATTCGCCTGCAGGTTCATCTCGACCGTGCGTTCGTGCCGCCTGGTCTCGCCGGTCGCAGGATCCGTAACGAGCACCTTCAAATCGAGCACGTCCGTCAGCACTCCGCCGTTTGCCTTCAGCTGGAAGGCTCGAAGGTCGGCCTCACCGGCGAGCAGCACCGAGGAGTCCGTCGCGTTCACGTTTCCAAACACGTAGGCGGCGGCGCGCACCGGCAGGGCGTCGAGATCGTAGGGCGACTGCAGCGCCGTCTCGAGGGCATCGGCCGCCTCGTGGGCGTCGGCCGGCTTTACGGGGACGCCGCCCGCGAAGTACCCCTTTCGGGCGCGCACCTCCACGTCGGGCCGGGCGACGCGGACGGTAATACGCCGGAACTTGCCATCGGCGCGGACTTCGGAAGGCATGTACCCCAGCAGGTAGTAGACACGCGATTCCCGCCCGATGCGTCGAAGCCCCGCCGTCAGATCGTTGTTGTTCTGGACCGCGAAGCCGCCGCTCGATTCGGCGAGCGCCACCGCCCCCTCCGCGTCGAGAGTCAACACCGCGTTGGCCGCGCCTACATCGCGCGTGTCGAGCGCCGGTCCGAACTCGGCCGATCCAAACACGGACTGCGCCTCGAGGCCGCGCGCATCGACCAGATACATGGCGATGTTGGCCCGGCGTGCGGCGTCCTCGACCTTCCGGAACAGCACGAGCTCCTGGTCGAGGATGAATCCGGGAGACATCAGGATGACGGACTTGCGGCCGCGGACGGACGCCATGGACTCGATGATCGAGGTGAGCGCGCCGAGAGTCGCGCGATTGCGTGCCGCAGAGCGGGTGTACGCTTCGGCGGCGCGGATCTGCACCAACGGTTCGATCAACCCGGCGGTGCCCCCTTTCCTTTCGGGCCTCGGGCCTTCGTCGCGCTGGGTGTTCACCTGCTCGCGGCCGAAGACGTGGTAGTTGCTGAAGCGGCGGGCGACGCGCTCCGCCATCTGCTCGTCCTGCATCACGTGAATGCGGTATGCCTCGTAGTCGCTGATGCGCTCCTGCGCGACCTCCGGCGGGACACTGCCGTGCAGCGTGGCGAGCACCTTGACCAGTTCCGCGCGGCCGTCGGGAAGGCGCGCGTGCCAGCGCAGGGCCCGTGCGGGCGCGACGAGAGACACCGAGATCGCCGGCTTCCGTCTCCTGCTCGAGGAACCGCTTGATGGCCGTCTTGCCGCGCTCACCCTGTTCGTGCGTCAAGTGCACATCGTCGAAGAAGATCACGAACGAGCGCTCCGGACGCGCCTGCGCGCCGACGTTCGTCGAGTAGCCGTAGCGCTGCTCCACCGACTGCCCGGCTCGTAGCGGCGTCCCGGTCGTCACCACGGGCTGGAAGAACCGCACGGTCTGTGGACGTCCTTCCTCGGAGATCGCGAAGTCCGACGCGGCCAGGTCGCGCACCGGCTCGCCGTGCTTGTCCATGACCACGACGTCGACCGTCACGAGCTCCGATTCGGATCGAAACGGCGGCGTCTGCTGCGCCTGGTCCTGGCGGCCGTCGTTGCGCGAACCGCGCCCCGCGTCGGCGGAAGTCTGCGACGCACTCGCCGCGAGCGGAGGCTGGCCCGCGCGAGGCGAAGCTTGCAGCAGCGCGACGACGAAGACGACGAGGAGTGCGAGGCGCGCGTTCATGGAATCAGCACGAAACGGGTCTGCGAGCTGGCGCTGGCGGCGCCCTGCGTGGCGACGGCGCGCAGGCCGTACTCCCCCGGCGCGAAGATCTCCGTCGGAAACGACGCGACGTACTTGATTCGGCCCGCCTCGTCCGGCTCGGGCAGCTGGGCTGCCGATCGCCCGATCACTTTGCCGTCGAGGATGAACTCAAACGTCAACGCGGGCGCGCCGGCGGCCGCGCCTGGATAAACCGTGACGTACGCGGAGATCTGCGTATTTGCCGCCTTCGAGACGGGCAGCTCGAGGTTGGGCGCGACGCGCATGGCGCCTGTACGAAATGGATCCTCCACCGTGTCGGCCGCGTCGCCCGCCGGATCGATGCTTCGAATCACGGACAGCTCGCTGATCCGGATGCCGGCCGATCGTTCCGGCACGTCGAGCGGCACCGACTGCACGCTGGATCGCTCCGTCGCCTGATCGCGCGCGATCGTCCACAGCGTGTAGCGGCCCGGAGGGATCCAGAACTGACGCTTGAAGCGGATCCGGCCCCGCTTGAGCAGGTGCACGCGGTCGATCGGGCCCTCGAGCGGATAGGCTTCGCTGAAGCGCTGCACCACCCGGCCCGTGTGATCCTTGATTAGTGCCATGGCCGAGAACCGCAGCGCGTACCTCCGGGTCTTGCGGTTCTCCTGGAACGTGACGTGTTCCATCGGCACTTCGATCATGAGCGTGTGCTGAATCCCTTTCGCCGAATGGTCGAACCGGAAGGCCGCAACCGCGTAGTCGAACGCGTGCGGCGGCGGATCGGCGGCGGCGGCGGCGAGCATCGGCAGCTCGAACGGCATCAGAGGGGCGGCGTCCGTATCGGGCAGGGCGAAATATCCGCTCCGCGAATGGACGGTGAGCCCTTTGCGGGCTGTCTTCACCGCGATCGCGCGAAAGTGTCCGTCGGGCGTCGACGGCGTGGGGGCATAGCCGATCTCGTAGTAGCTGTCGAGATCGGCGGTCACACGAGCCGCGAGGCCAGGTCCGAGGTCGTTCGTGTTGGCGATGAGCGCACCGCTGGTCTCCTCGGCAAGCGTCTGCAGCGCGCTCTGCGTATCCGCACGCAACGCGCCTTCCGCCGTTTCCGAGTTCATCACGTCGTCCATCGTCACGGGGCGCTGACTCGCGCCGAACGCCTGCTGCGCCTGGCTGTTGCGGCCCGAGCGGTCGAGCATCTGGCGGGACTGCTCCAGTGAACGGCCGGTATCCAGCCCACGGGCGTCCACCGCGTAGATGCTGACGTTGGCCCGGTTCGCCTCGCTGATGGCCGACCGATAGGCCTCCTCGAGGTTCGGCGGGATGGGCAGCCCTTCCGAAAAGAACAGAAGCGCTTTGCGGCCGGCGAGCGTGCCCTGCGCCTTCATCAGCGCCATCAGCGGGAACAAGGTCGACTGGCCGCGCTGTTGACTGTCGGCAGTCTCGACCATGTGTTCCATGCGCGCGGTCACTTCCCTCACGCGGGCTTCCGCGATCGACGCCCCGATGTTCGCCGTGCCTTCGGCGTTCGGCCGGCCGGCGGTCACGACGGCCACGGCTGCGTCGGCCGCCCGGTCTGCCTGGTCCCGATTGCCCTGGCCGCCCGCGAGCCGATCGCGGCTTTCGGCGGCCACAACAGTGGCGCGCTCAATTGCGATCTTCAGTTCAGTGATATCGCGGGTGAACGTCTGCGCCAGTCGAAGCCGCTGTTCCAGGGTGTAGACGGCCACCCACTGGTTGGCGGGCATCTCCCGCGCGACGAACTGCAGTGCGGCCCGCCGGGCGAGCGTCCGCGAGTTCTGCGTCAGGTGATCGAACACCAGTGTGACGAGGGTCGGATATCGCAGCGCGTCCGGCACGTCGCCGCCGGTTTTCGGCGCGACCGCGGGCAATCCTGGACCCGCCGCCGCTCTTCGTTCGACGAGCCGGAACGAAAGGATGTCGCGCGCGGCGCCATCCTCGAGCACCGTGAGCTCTCCCTGCTGAACATCGCGGACCGGCCGGCCCTGCTTGTCGCGAATCACCACGTCGAGCACGACCGCGGTGGCGCCGGCGCGGAGCGCCTGCGGCCGCGGCGAGCGAGCGGAGCGAATCGAGCCGCCGCGCGTGGGGGTGGGGCCCCACGCGTAACGGAAAAAGGACGGGTTCTGCGACGCCGGCTCCTGCGCCTGCCCGGCGGCGCGTCCTCCCGGCAGCGACCCCAGCGCCAGGACGATCGCGAAGAGGCTCAGATTCTGAGCCGGGGCACGAACACGAGCCGATGGTTTTCGCAACATGTCGTCTGGCCGCTTCACTTCACCGCGGAGGTTCGCGCGCGCTCCTTGGCTTCCTTCTCCTCGGTCAGGCGCTCGACAATGGCTCGCTCGCGATCGCCGTCGTCCTTGCGCTGGACCCGGTAGTACGCCGTCGCGAGCGCAACATGCGCTTCGATGAACGAGGGCGCTTCCTTGACGATGGCCTCGAGCATTCCGGTCGCGGCCGCGGTGTCCCGCTGGGCGAGCGCCACACTGGCGATCTGATAACGCGTGGGCAGATCTCCCGGCCTGACGCCGAGCGCACGGTTCAGGTGCCGGAGGGCGGCGTCGTAGTCCTGTTCCGCTTTGAGCAGGACCCCCAGGTTGAGATGCGCGTCGAAGTCGAGCGGGTTGCGCGCCAACTCGGCCTCGAACTCGGGCCGGGCCAGATCCGGATTGCCCGATTCCAGCAACGCCAGCGCATACAGGCCGTGCACGCCGGGCAGATCGGGATCGAGGCCAACGGCCCGCTTCAGGTCCTCGGCCGCGCCCTTCAGATCTCCGGCGCCGCGCTTCGCGACCCCCATCATGACCCTGGCCTGCGCCGAGTCGCCGTGACGCAGGATGCGATCGATCAGCAACTGCCCCTTCTCGATCTCCTTGGCGCTCAGATACGCCATCCCGAGCAGGTAGGACAGGGTCGGGTCGTCGGCGCGCGCCGCCTCCACGGGCGTCAGCAGGGAGATCGCCTCGGACGGACGGCCGAGACGGAGCTGACAGTCGGCCGCGAGATACCGGGCCTGAAGGTTGTCCGGCTGCGCGGCCAGCACCCGCCTGAAGGTCTGCACGGCGTCGGCCAGCTGATCGGATTTGTAGTACGCGAGGCCGAGGTTCAACCGGACCGTCGGGTTGAACGAGTCGATCGAGAGCGCTGCCTGGTACGCGGCGATGGCCTCTTCGTACCGGCCAAGCCGCATGAGCACGACCCCGAGATTCGATCGGGCCTCGACGTTCGCCGGATGAGAGTCGAGGAAGCGGCGGTAGGCCGCGGCCGCTGCCTCGAAGTCCCCTGATTTCTGCAGCGCCGCGGCGCTGTCGAAGGAAGGTTCCTGCGCGCCCGCGGGCCGCGTCCCGGCGAGCGTCGCCGCGACCAGCGCCAGCGGGAGGAGCCACCGGGTCAACATGACGCCGCCAATGATAGCCGACCGCGCCCGCCGGCATACAGCCAGGGGCGCCGGGACCCAGGACCTCAGAAGTAGAACTTGAACGCGAGCTGAACGATGCGGCGGCCGTACTTCCGGTTCTGTGGGAGGACGCCGAAATCCGTGTTCGACATGACTCCGTTCGTGTAGTCGAGCTTCAGGTTGATGTTGTCGTCGAGGAACCGCTGCGGGTGGTTGAAGATGTTCGAAAACGAGGCCCTGAACTGGAACTTCCGCGTGTCGTTGAACACGAAGTTCTTGAACAACCCGAAATCGTGGTTGAGGTAACTCGGTCCGCGCATATCCGGCATGATGTAGCTTCCGTTGCTGCCCGGGGACGGCACCGCGAAGCAGCTCGGGTTGAACACCTGATCCCCCGTGACGCCGCTGAGCGGATCGCAGGTTATCACCGGCATGGCCGCGATCGAGGGCGAGCCCGTGATGGCCGTGTTGCTGATCGGTGTTCCGTCCGCGAGCGTGCCGGCCATCCCGAAATTGACGCCGGTCGTGGTCAGCGGCTGAAGCGGCGCGCCGCTGATCCAGGTCGACACGCCGGTGAGCTGCCAGCCGCCCGCCAGCGCGTTCAAGAGCGGGTTCCCTTCGACGTCCGGCAACAGCCAGCTGTAGCCGACGTTCACCACGTGCCGGCGATCGTACCCGAGCACGCCGTACGCGGAATCGCGAATGTCTCCCGGCGGCTGCGTGGTGGAACCCTGCCCGCCGCCGCGGATGCCCAGCGCCTTGGACCACGTGTACGCCGTCGTGAAGCTGAAGCGCGATCCCTGCCGGCTGAGCAGCGTCTGCAGCGCGTTGTAATTCTGGTAATGCCTGTGCTGCGTCACCGGGAGGTCGCCGTATCTTGACAGCGGCCGGTAGAGATTCGGATCGCCGTTCGGGTCGTTCAGCATGGCGCCGAACGGGACGTGATTCAGGTTGTTGATGCCGTCGTTCAGCAGCCGGTCGCTCGTGCTGCCGACGTACGCGGCCTCGACCATCATGCGCCACGGGATGCGCTGCTGGAACGTCAAGCTGTAGCTCTTCGTCAGCGGCTGCTTGTTGTCGCCGGCGAGAATGGCGCCGGTCAGCCCGGGCTGCGTGCTGGGATCGACAGTCCCGACCTGCGACAACGGTGTGTTGGCGGCGTTGGTGAACGTCACTCCATATGGGAGATCGATGAACTGCGAGTACGGTCCCTGCGGATCGTGGAAGTTGAACACGCCGAAGCCGCCGCGCAGGAGCGTCTTGCCCGTGCCGAACAGGTCGTAGGCGGCGCCGACGCGCGGCGCCCAGAAGAGCGACTGCACGTCGACCCCGGAGCGCGGCACGGAGCTGTCGCGCCCTGTCCACGTCACGCCCGGGAACGGCGCGTTCGCGGCGGCGGCGGCGTTATAGGCGGCGGGATCGAACACGGCCATGCCCTCACCGTTTCGTTCCGTCCAGCCTCCGAGGTGCGACATCCGCAGCCCATATTCGAGCGTCAGGCGGGGCTTGGCCTTCCAGCTGTCCTGCGCGTAGACCTCGAAGATGTTGTAGGCCATGTCGCGGACGATATTCGGGGACTGCTCACCGTATTCAGCAAGGGTCCCGGTCAGCAGATCCGAGAAATAGTTGCCGCTCGTTCCGGTCGCCCAGTTCGCCAGAATCAGCCGTCCGTTCGAGTCGCCGTTCCCCGGCTGGCTGTTGTTCACCCATTCGTAGAACGCACCCGCTTTCATCGTGTGCGCTCCGGCGACCTTGGTGACGTTCTGCGCGCCCGAGATCAGCCACTTCTTGGCGAACAGCACCGGATCGAACCCGCCCGGGTTGAACAGCGTCGGTCCGTTCCCCCAAGCCGTCATCGAGGGGATCTGATCCAGGCCGGCTTCGTAAATCCCGGGGTTCGTGTAGCCGAGCGCGGACCGGGACACCTTGCCGGGATCGCGCAGCTGATTCGGAAAATCGATGAAGGTCGTGGCAAACGTCGACTCGGTGGTCAGCGTGTTGCCGAAGATCTTCGTGAGGCTCAGCGTTCCCGAGTGCGAGCGGTTCGGGGCGGTGACCTCGGTGGGATACGGCACCTGCGCCGCGTTGCGCCACCAGAGGCCGACGGGAAAATTCTGTTCCTCGGCCTGGAAGTTGTACCGCGCGAACAGCCGGGTGTTGTTGCTGACGTTGATGTCGACGCGCGACAACCACTGATGCATGTTCTGGTCGATCGGGATGTTCTGCACGTAGTTGTAGCCGTCGGTGAGGGCGGGATCGGCGTTGGGCAGCGGGAAGAGATTCATCAGCCGCCGGCCGTTCGGGTCGATCAGATTCGACGGCACGCGGCCGTTCACGAGATTGGTCGGCATCGTGCTGACATAGGAGTTGCTGAGGCTCGAGAACGACGACGTGTTGCTGAAGTCCCCGTCCCGCATGGCCTGCGTCGGCACCCAGGACTGCAGCGTTCCCGTATCGAGCTTCTGGCGATAGAACTCGTAGCCGGTGAAGAAGAACACGCGATCCCGGCCCTTGTTGAAGTCGGTGCCGGGAATCAGCAGGGGCCCGCCGATGTTGAAGCCGGGGTACGTGAACTGGTTCTTCGGCTTGTTCTCGGGACCCGGCTGCGTGCTGAACCTGTTGAGCAGCCACTCGTTCGAGTTGAGCCGGTAGTCACGCATGTAGACATACGCCATGCCGTGGAAATTCCGCCCGCCCGCCTTGCTGACCGCGTCGATGGTAATCGGGCCCTTGGCGTGCTCGGCCCCGTAGTTCGACTGCAGCACCTTGAATTCGCCCACCATGTCCGGGTTCGGATTCACAGACGTGGCGCAGTTGCAGCCCGGATCGGAGGCGTGGGCGCCGTCGATGACGATGTCGAGCGCGTCGGCGCGCGTGCCGTTGCCGGAGAAGTTCCCGACCGCGCTCTGCTTGCCGCCATCGCCGTTGCCGTTGATCCCGATGATCTCGCCGTTGAATCCGGGACTGTTGCTCGTCCCGCCGGAAATGGGCGTCATGCCGGGAAGGAGTTTGAGCAACTCGGCCGTGGACCGTCCGACCATCGGCACGTTCTGAATCTGCTCCGACGTGAGGCGCGCGCTCTTTTCGCCGGAATCGATCGGGGCAATATCGGGCCGGGCCGTCACCGACACCGTCTCGGTGAGCGAGCCAATCTTCAGCTTGACGGTGCTGAGGGAGCGACGCTCGCCCAGGCGCATCGCGATGTCGGTCGCCTCCCAGGAGTTGAAGCTCTGCAGTTCGATTTTGACGCTGTAGGTTCCGGCCGGCACCGCCGCGAAGACGAACACGCCTTCCGCGTTCGAGGTCGTCCGCTGAACCGCTTGAGATGTCTGGTTCGTGAGCGTGACGTCCGCTCCAGGGAGCGCGCCGCCCTGCTCGTCGAGAACCGTGCCGGAGAGAGTTCCAAAGAGGCTCTGGGCCGAAGGGAGGGCTCCCGCAAGAGTCAGCAGGAGGCCCAGCGCCAGAACGGTGCGGGCCAGCAACCGCGCCGCGTGAGAGGAAAACATGGATGCTCCTTTGACGACTGCGACGGTAGAAGTCCTGGCGCAGCCGACAGCACGACATCGGGGGTGCAGAACCATCTGAATATCTGCCTCGGAGCGGACAAACGAAAGGTATGTAACAGTTCTTTTCGGTTCTGAAACGCATTACGTCTGGGGATTCATCACCTGTGATACGCTTCGCCCGCGGAAGTCATGTCGCATCCCGCACTGCGCGTCGCCACCGAGGTCGTGGGTCATGAGCCTCCGTCCGCGCCATTCCCTCCTGCTGAGATTCAAGCTCAGCTGAAGAGCATCCTCGAAAGTCCATTTTTCCGGACGAGCAAGCGCTGCCGGCTGTTTCTCGAGCAGGTCGTCGAGCACTCGTTGAGCGAGTCTCCCGAGCCGCTGAAGGAGCGGACCCTTGGTGTCCGGGTCTTCTCACGGGAGCCTTCGTACGACACGGCCGCCGATCCCATCGTCCGCGTGACAGCCGGTGAAGTCCGGCGTCGCCTCGGGCAGTACTACGGCGAGGAAGCCCACCACTCGGAGCTGCGCATCGATCTGCCGGCCGGGAGTTATGCCCCGGCGTACTCACGCCAGCACCGCGTCCCGGCGATGCCGCCGGCGCCTGGAACACCGGAGTTGCCCGCGGCCACCCGGGGTAGGGCGCGGGTGTGGGCGGCCGGCGCGGCTCTCGCCGCAGTGGTCACGATCGGCATCGCGGCCCTGCTGGTGACAAAGCAGCAGCCCGGCGGCGGCCACGACCTTCGACCGCTTCTGGGCTCCCCTGTTGAGTGCGCCTGCCCCCGTTCTGTTGTGCCCCGGCGGCCTCGACATGTACAAACTGCCGGCGAACGTGAAGCAGGCGGCGAACGCGGCGGCCGCGGCCAGGACCGATCCTCCTCTTCTATCGCTGTCGCCGCGTCAGGTGCAGCGCGTGGGGGCCCGCTACGTCGCCATTGCCGATGCCGTCGCGATCGCGCGGATCGCGGCCTTTTTCCAGCAACGCGGCCATCCGTACCAGATCCGTGAGCACAACCTCACGTCGTTCGCCGACCTCCGCGCCTCTCCCGCGGTGTTGATTGGGATGTTCTCGAACGCCTGGACCCTGCAGCTCGGCTCCGGGTTCCGCTTCGTGCCGACCATCGAGGGGGACGGGCATCACGTCGGGATCATCGACCGCGAGGATCCCGATCGCTCGTGGCGGCTCCCCCGGCCGTGGCCGTCACTCAACGTGTCGCGCGACTACGCACTGGTTTCGAGGGTCCTCGATCCGGCTACGGGAACTCTGGTGGTCACGGCCGGCGGCATTACTCCGTACGGGACCGCGGCAGCCGGCGAGTTCCTGACCACCCCGGACCACCTCGAGCGCGCGCTGGGGCACGTGGCCGACTGGTCGAATCGCAGCGTCCAGATCGTCCTCGAGACGCAGGTGATCGGCGGGGCCGCCGGCGCCCCGCGCGTGGTCGCGACTCACGTCTGGTAGACGTCGGTAGACGGCACGGCAGCGACGCTCCTCCCGGGAAACTTGACAGGCCGTCCTGACTGGTGAAAACTAGGCATAGAGTAAACTATGCCTAGAGAAGACGGATTGCCGCCCGGCACGCTGGTCATGCTGATCCTGCGGGTGCTGGCGACGCCAGCCCCTGCACGGCTACGCGATCGCCCAGCGCATCGCGCAGCTGTCGCGCGACGAGCTCAGCGTCGAGGAGGGCTCGCTGTATCCCGCGCTCCAGAAACTGCTGCTCAAAGGGTGGGTCAAGGCGACGCCCCGCGGTCTCGGAGACCGGCCGCCAGGTCCGGGAGGCCCACGAATCACGCCCGGCGGCCGGAAGCAGCTCGATGTCGAGCAGAGACAACTATCGCCGCGTGTCCGCATCGCCATCAGCGCGGTTCTCGAGACCGCGTAGGCCGCCATGCACGTGATCGCTCGGGGAATGGGCTTCCGCCGGCTCTGCGTATCTGCTCAACCGCTCGCGCCACGACGCGGCGCTGCGCGCGGAGATGGACGTCGCATCGCGCGATGATGGCGATCCGCGGCGCGGTTCGGCAACGCGCTGTCGCTTCGCGAGGACGCCCGCGACGTCTGGGGATGGCGCTGGCTCGACGACGTCCTGCGCGACCTGCGGTTCGCGGTGCGGACGCTCGTGCGCGCGCCCGGGGTTCACGCTCGTCACCGTCACCTCGCTCGCGCTCGCGACCGGCGCGACGACGGCCATCTTCAGCATCGTCAACGGCGTGCTCTTGAAGCCGCTGCCCTTCGCCGAGCCGGACCGCCTCGTGCAGGTCCGGGAGCTTCAGATGTCCGGACGGCCCGGGGCTGGTCGCGGCTGCCGATCTCGATGGAGTTCCGGGCGCAGAGCAGGCGCCGTCGAACGTTTCTCCGGCTACGAGTTGACGACCCGGTTGCTCGAGACGGCGGCCGGATCGGAGCGGGTGACCGCGGTCGTCGTCGGATCGCGAGTTCTTCACGGTGCTCGGCGTCGAGCCGATTGCCGGCCGGACGTTCGCCGAGCGGCGATCCGCCGTCCGTGGCGGTGCTCAGCGAGGCGCTGTGGACTCGTCAGTTCGACCGCGATCCGTCGATCGTCGGCAGGACGATGGCGCTCAGCGGCAATCGCTGGGACGCGGCGCAGCGGCGATCCGTGATCGTCAGGCAGGAGCTCACCGTGATCGGCGTGATGCCGGAGCGGTTTCAGTTTCCCTACCGCGCGTCCTCGGTATTTCCTGGCGCGATCGCCGGAATCGCGGACCGACTTGTGGATTGCCAGACGACCGTGCCGGGGCGGGGGCAGGTGATCGCGCGCCTGAAACCTGGAGTGAGCCGTCCGGGTCGGCCGAGCAGGAGCTCGAGCTCATCGAGCAGCGCCTCGATGTCACCGCGCCCGGTCCGTACAGGGCCACCGGCGTGCAGCTCACGCGCGCTGGCCGACGAGGTCCTCGGCGCCGTGCACCGGTCGCTGTGGCTGCTGTTTGGCGCGGTCGGCCTGGTGCTCGCGGCGGCGTGCGCGAACGTCGCCAACCTGCTGCTGGCGCGGACCACCGCGCGCACGCACGAGATCGTGACGCGGGCGGCGCTCGGCGCGGGCCCGCTGCGCCTCGTCCGGCAGTTCCTGGCCGAGAGCCTGCTGCTGGCGCTGGCCGGCGGCGCCGCCGGCGTCGCGCTGGCGCTTCTGGGGCGTCGAGCGTCCTCGTCGCCGTCGGCGCGGCGAAGATCCCCCGCGCCCACGAGGTGGCGCTCGACTGGCAGGCGTTTCTGTTCCTCCTGATCGTGTGCGTGAGCACGGCCGTGCTCTTCGGTCTCGCGCCGGCGCTGCTCGCGTCTCGCGCCGATACGCAGAGCCATGACCAAAGAGTCGGGCGGGCGAAGCACCGTGTCCTCGCGGTACAGCTACATCCGCGACGGGCTCGTCGTCGCCGAGGTGGCGCTGGCGTTCGTGCTGGCGTTCGGCGCGGCCGGCGTCATGCGCGAGCTCGGCCGGCTCGCGCGCATCGACTCGGGGATGATCACCAGCAACGTGATCACGCTTCATCTGACGCCGCGTGTCCCGGATCACGACTACTACGCGATCGAAGAGCGGGTCGCGGCGCTTCCCGGCGTGCGGGCCGCCGGTTTCATCCAGATGGTTCCGCTGCAGAACTGGGACTGGCTCGGTGATTTTCACATCACCGGCACGCCGCGGGAAAACCGCCCGACCGTCGAGCTGCGAACCGTCACGCCCGGCTACTTCAAGGCGCTCGGCATTCCGGTACGCGGCCGGGTCGTGACGGAAGCGGACGCGGTTGGCGAAGGCGCCTGCGATCCTGATCAACGAGGCGCTCGCGCGCGCGCATTTTCGGAGACGTCGATCCGATCGGCCGCGAGACGGATCGCGGCACGATCGTCGGGGTGGTCGGCGACGTCCGCCAGGCGCGGCTCGATCGCCCGGCCGTTCCGGAGATCTACCAGGCCGGTGAACCGCGACGCCGGCATCGCGAGCGACCTGGGTATGTCCCTGATCGTGAGCACGTCGGGATCGCCGGAGGCGATCGTGCCCGCGGTACGCGCCGCGGTGCGCGAGGTCAATCCGGTCCTGGCGATCTTCAACGTGAAGACGATGGACCAGGTCGTGTCGGATTCGCTGTGGGAACTGAATCTGTATCGGTGGCTCATCGGGCTGTTTGCCGCGCTGGCGCTGGTGCTGGCCACCATCGGGCTCTACGGCGTGATCTGGTACGGCGTGTCGTCCCGCAGCCGCGAGTTCGCCGTGCGGCTGGCGCTCGGATCGGATCCCGCCGGCCTCGCGCGCCTCGTGCTGGTCCGCGGGGCGCGCCTCGCCACGATCGGTCTGGTCCTCGGGGCGATTGGGGCGCTGAGCCTGCTGCCGCTCCTCGAGAGGACTCCCGGCGAGCGTCCGTCCGGACGTCACGACGTTTGTCGCGATTTCGGCCTGCTGATGGCGATCGCCTTCTGTCGCGTGCCTCGTACCGGCGCTCCGCGTGGCCGCGGTGAACCCCGCCACGGCGCTGCGGCACGATTAGCCGCGCGTCTGCTCCGGCCGGATAGCTTGGGGCTGTTGTGACTCTCGAACTACTAGCTCACTTCGCTGTCCTTCCAACACGGAGGACCCTGCGCGGACGCAAAGACCGTGGCCGCGCCTGCCACGGAGTTCACGGAGTCTCAAGTATCGCCGGCATTGCAATGAGCGACTCGTGGCCGTGACACGAGGATGCAGACGCCGGCAGATCCTACCAGCAGCGCTTGTCGCGCTTCACACGCGAGCGACAAGCCTGGAGAGGTCTCGACGGAAGCGCGCCGTTGAATCCTGCGCGCGCGAGGGAATCAGGGTGGCACGCACTCGAGCGCCGGACCCGAGGAATCGCTGCGTGTTCTGCGTGGGCAGGCGCGAACTCGGTTGTGTCTCCGCGCAGAGTCCTCCGTGTTGGAAAGAGGGGGCGCACACACAACTCGAGTGCGCCGTAGCGTGACAGTCGTATCAGGATCCTCGCCGCGCCCGATGCGAATCAGCCTTACAACCGGCTCTCGGCCATCCCGAGCAGCGCCCCGTAGGTCCGGCCATCCTGTGGGAAGATCGCCCCGCCCGAGCTGATGGTCAGCTTCAGCCGCTTACCGGGCGCCGTCTCGAAATAGAGGTCGTCGATGCTCTTCTTCATCTCGAGCCGGCGTTGCTCCAGCTCGGTCGACCCGCACCCGGACAGCACCACGATGAACTCGCGCCCCTTGTACCGGACGGCGACATCGTAGGGGCGGATCGCCGTGCGCAGCACGCGCGCGACTTCGCACAGCGCGCGATCGCCCGCGTAGTGGCCGTGCGTCCTGTTGATGCCGATGAGATCGTCGAGATGGACGACGAGCAGGCCCAGCTCGGACTTCAGGCGCTCCGCCCGCGCGAGCTCCCTCGTGAGATACATGAAGAGGAAGCCCGTGTTCGGCAGGCCCGTCAACGGATCCGCCAGCGAGTCCTCCTGCGTCTGCTCGAACCGCACCGAGTTGTTGATGACGGCGGCCGCCTGCTCCGAGATGTGATCCAGCAGCCGGCGGTGATCGTCGCGGTAGAACGCGGGCTCGGGTGTGGTAGACCGACAGTGTGCCGATGAGCCGATCGTTGAAGAGCAGCGGAGAGGCGAGCGCGGACTGCAGGGTCGTGCGCAGGTCCGCGAGGCCGGCCGCCTCGAGATCGGCGCCCGGCCGCGCGTTCACCAGCGCGCGGCGGTTGTCGCGCGACCCAGCCCGTCAGTCCCTCGCCGGTGTGCACCGAAACCTGCTGGACGATCTCCGCATCCGTGCCGATCGCGAACCGGCAGCGGAGCGTGGCGGTCTCCTCGTCGTGCAGGAACAGCGCGGCGCAGGAGAACGGCACGAGGTCGTTGAGCTTCGGGGCGATGGCGGTCATGGTGTCGGGCACGCCGAGGCTGGTGCCCATCGCCTGCGCGATGGCGTATAACCCCGAGGCTCTCACGGTGGGCGCGGCCGATGTCGTCGTGGACGCCGCGGCTCAACCGCGCCAGCGGCGACCCGTCAATGGCCCGGACGTCTGCCTGAAGCGAGGGCCACACTTTGACGAAGGTCTCGACCACCGCCGGGTCGAACGCCTTCCCCGCTTCCTGCTGCAGCAGGTCGATCGCGGTCTCGGCGCTCATCGCCGTCGCGTACGGGCCCTCCACCATCAGCGTGTCGAAGTAATCGACCACCGACAGGATTCGTGCGCCGAGCGGGATCGCCTCGGCCTCGAGCCCGGCGGGATAGCCCTGACCGTCCCAGCGCTCGTGATGGCCCAGGATCAGCGGGGCTACCCCGGACGGGAACGGCACGGCGCTGACGATGTCGGCGCCCATCTTCGGGTGCGCGCGCGTTTTCTGCGTTTCCTCCGGCGTGAGCGGACTCGATTTCGACAGGATCTGCGCGGGGACGGCCAGGGTGCCGATATCGTGGAGCATCGCCGCGACGTCAATGCCCTCGACGTCGCTCTCGGGGAGGCCGAGCGCACGGGCGACAGCGGTGGCATACAACCGCAGGCGCGGAATATGTCCCGGCGAGCCTGTCTTCGCATCGATCGCGGCCGCGAGCGCCTCGAGCGCACTGAGGAGATACGGAGTGCCCAAGAACCCTCGCTTTGTGACTGGCGCTGGCGACCCATGGACGGGCTGGCGGTATTTTCGTGGTCCGCAGCCGGTACCCGGCCCCCGGCATGCCCGGGTCAGACCTTCGAGTGGCTAAGGATCGTGCAGCGCTTCGGTATCTGTCAACGCGCGAGGTGTGCAATACGGGACTGCCGTCGTTTCGTCCAGCTGGTACGCTGAATGACGGCCTACTCTGCCATCGGCCCCTCTACACGTCGCGTCGCGCCCAGCCGCCGGCATCGATCGACATCGCTCTGGATCGTGAGTGCCGGCCGGCGTGACTCGCACGCCCCTCAGACCGCGCGGTGCCACGGACGAACCGGATTTGGAAAAGACAAAGACTATGGATGCCGTTCGCCCCGAGGCCCTGCTGAAGACGGGCGCCCTGCAGAGCGCGATCTTCAACAGCGCCAACTTCTCGAGCATCGCCACCGACGCGCAAGGGCGTCATCCAGATCTTCAACGTCGGCGCCGAGCGGATGCTGGGCTACACGGCCGCCGAGGTGATGAACAAGATCACGCCGGCCGACATTTCCGATCCGCAGGAAGTGATCGCGCGCGCCAAGGCGCTGAGCGTCGAGCTCGGCACCCCGATTACGCCCGGGCTTCGAGGCGCTGGTGTTCAAGGCCTCGCGCGGGATCGAGGACATCTACGAGCTGACCTACATCCGCAAGGACGGCAGCCGGTTCCCGGCGGTGGTGTCGGTCACGGCGCTGCGCGACGCGCAGGACGCCATCATCGGCTACCTGCTGATCGGCACCGACAACACCGCGCGCAAGCAGGCGGAAGAGGCGCTGCTCAAGGCGGGCGCCCTGCAGAGCGCGATCTTCAACAGCGCCAACTTCTCGAGCATCGCCACCGACGCGAAGGGCGTCATCCAGATCTTCAACGTCGGCGCCGAGCGGATGCTGGGCTACACGGCCGCCGAGGTGATGAACAAGATCACGCCGGCCGACATTTCCGATCCGCAGGAAGTGATCGCGCGCGCCAAGGCGCTGAGCGTCGAGCTCGGCACCCCGATCACGCCCGGCTTCGAGGCCCTGGTGTTCAAGGCCTCGCGCGGGATCGAGGACATCTACGAGCTGACCTACATCCGCAAGGACGGCAGCCGCTTCCCGGCGGTGGTGTCGGTCACGGCGCTGCGCGACGCGCAGGACGCCATCATCGGCTACCTGCTGATCGGCACCGACAACACCGCGCGCAAGCAGGCGGAAGAGGCGCTGCTCAAGGCGGGCGCCCTGCAGAGCGCGATCTTCAACAGCGCCAACTTCTCGAGCATCGCCACCGACGCGAAGGGCGTCATCCAGATCTTCAACGTCGGCGCCGAGCGGATGCTGGGCTACACGGCCGCCGAGGTGATGAACAAGATCACGCCGGCCGACATCTCCGATCCGCAGGAAGTGATCGCGCGCGCCAAGGCGCTGAGCGTCGAGCTCGGCACCCCGATCACGCCGGGCTTCGAGGCGCTGGTGTTCAAGGCCTCGCGCGGGATCGAGGACATCTACGAGCTGACCTACATCCGCAAGGACGGCAGCCGGTTCCCGGCGGTGGTGTCGGTCACGGCGCTGCGCGACGCGCAGGACGCCATCATCGGCTACCTGCTGATCGGCACCGACAACACCGCGCGCAAGCAGGCGGAAGAGGCGCTGCTCAAGGCGGGCGCCCTGCAGAGCGCGATCTTCAACAGCGCCAACTTCTCGAGCATCGCCACCGACGCCAAGGGCGTCATCCAGATCTTCAACGTCGGCGCCGAGCGGATGCTGGGCTACACCGCCGCCGAGGTGATGAACAAGATCACGCCGGCCGACATCTCCGATCCGCAGGAAGTGATCGCGCGCGCCAAGGCGCTGAGCGTCGAGCTCGGCACGCCGATCACGCCGGGCTTCGAGGCGCTGGTGTTCAAGGCCTCGCGCGGGATCGAGGACATCTACGAGCTGACCTACATCCGCAAGGACGGCAGCCGGTTCCCGGCGGTGGTGTCGGTCACGGCGCTGCGCGACGCGCAGGACGCCATCATCGGCTACCTGCTGATCGGCACCGACAACACCGCGCGCAAGCAGGTCGAAGAGGAGCGGAAGAAGCTCGATCAGCGGCTGCGCGACCAGCACTTCTACACGCGCTCGCTCATCGAATCCAACATCGACGCCCTGATGACCACCGATCCGCGCGGCATCATCACCGACGTCAACAAGCAGATGGAGGCGCTGACCGGGTGCACGCGCGACGAGCTGATCGGCGCGCCGTTCAAGAACTACTTCACCGATCCGGCCCGGGCCGAGGCGGGCATCAAGCGCGTGCTGACCGAAGGCAAGGTCACCAACTACGAGCTGACCGCGCGCGCCCGGGACGGCAAGCAGACGGTGGTGTCCTACAACGCGACCACCTTCCACGACCGCGACCGGCAGGCTGCAGGGCGTGTTCGCCGCGGCGCGCGACGTGACGGAGCTGAAGCGCTTCGAGCAGACGCTGCAGCAGAAGAACGTCGAGCTGGAAGACGCGAGCCGCATGAAGTCGGAGTTCCTCGCCAACATGTCGCACGAGCTGCGGACGCCGCTCAACGCCATCATCGGCTTCTCCGAGGTGCTCCGGGACGGCCTGATGGGCGAGATGACCGACAAGCAGCGCGGGTTCATCGGCGACATCTTCAGCAGCGGCAAGCACCTGCTCTCCCTGATCAACGACATCCTCGACCTGTCGAAGGTGGAAGCCGGCAAGATGACGCTCGACCTGGAGCCGGTGCCGGTGTCGTCGTTGTTCGCCAACAGCCTGTCGATCATCCGGGAGAAGGCCGCGACGCGCCACATCCGCCTGGGCATGGAAGCCGACGAGGAACTGGGCGCGATTCAGGCGGACCCGCGCAAGGTCAAGCAGATCGTCTACAACCTGCTCTCCAATGCGGTCAAGTTCACCGCCGAGGGCGGGCAGGTGACCCTGCGCGCCCGCCGCGTCCCGCGCGCCGACGTCGGGCAGCTCGTCCGGCTCGTGGACGGGCCGGAGCTTCCCGCTGGCCGACAACGAGCTTCGCCGAGTTTCTCAAGATCAGCGTGACCGACAGCGGCATCGGCATCTCGGCGAGGGGCTGGACGCAGCTGTTCAAGCCGTTCAGTCAGATCGACAGCGGCCTGGCGCGAAAATTCGAGGGCACCGGCCTGGGGCTGGCCATGGTGAAGCTGCTCGCCGAGCTGCACGGCGGCACCGTGGCGGTGGAGAGCGCCGTGGGCGAGGGCTCCTGCTTCACGGTCTGGCTGCCGCTCCGGGCGTCGGAGGAAGGGGCGCTGACGTCGGCCGACTCGCCGTCCGCTGCCCCGCACCGTGGTGCCGGCGGCCGCGCGCGTCGCGCTGGTGGTGGAAGACGACTACAAGTCCGCGGAGCTGATCCGCGTGCAGCTCGAGGCGGAGGGCTTTACCGTGCTGCACGCCGCCTCCGCCGAGGCGGCGCTGGTGCTCGCGGTGCAGCAGCCGCTGGCGCTGATCACCCTCGACATCATGCTGCCCGAACATGGACGGCTGGGAATTTCTGACCCGCATCAAGCAGGTGCCGGACCTGAACCGGCATCCCGGTCGTGATCATTTCGATCGTGGCCGATCGCAACAAGGGCTTCGCGCTCGGCGCGGCGGCGGTCATGCAGAAGCCGATGTCCCGGCAGGAGCTGTACGAGTCGCTCGTCGACCTGGGGCTGTTTCCGGTGTCCGAAGGCCAGACGCTCAAGGTCCTCGTCGTGGACGACGATCCCAAGGCGGTCGAGCTGATTGCGGTCCGCGTCCTGGGCCTGGCCAGCACCGTGCTGCGCGCCTACGGCGGGCAGGAGGCGATCGACATCGCGCGGCAGGAACTGCCGGACCTGATCGTGCTCGATCTGATGATGCCGGACGTGAGCGGCTTCGACGTGGTGGAGGCGCTGAACGAACGGCCCGACACGGCCCGCATTCCGGTCCTGGTGGTCACCGCCAAGGAGATCACGCCCGAGGACCGCGCCAGGCTGAATGGCTATGTGATGTCGATCATGGAGAAGTCCATGTTCGACCCCGACCGCTTCACGGCGGAAGTCCGGCGCGCCATGTCCGGGCGCGGGGCAGCCGACTGATGGCAAAAGTCCTGATCGTCGAAGACAACCCCGCGAACATGACGCTGGCGGTCTTCCTGCTGGAGTCGGCGGGCTATACCGTGCTCAGCGCGACGGACGCGGAAGCCGGGCTGACCCTGGCACGCGGCGAGCAACCCGACCTGATCCTGATGGATATCCAGCTTCCCGGCATGGATGGCCTCGAGGCGACCGTCCTGCTCAAGGCGGACGACGCGACGCGCCGCATTCCCGTGATCGCCCTGACCGCCCTGGCGATGAAGGGCGACGAGGCGCGCATTCGAGCCGCGGGGTGCGACGGCTACATCGCAAAGCCGCTGGCCTACAAGGACTTCCTGTCAGTCATCGCGGCTCACCTCGTGAGCCCGTCGCGCTGAGGGTCCGGCACGTGCCGATGGACCCGCGCCACAAGATCACCGACGCCCCGTCACGCATTCTGATCGTGGACGATGAGCGCCACAACAGGCAGTTGCTGGAAGTCATGCTCGCGCCGGAAGGCTTCCGCCTGCTGAGTGCGTCCAGCGGTGAGGAAGCGCTCGCCATCGTGGCCAGCGAGCCGCCCGACCTCATCCTGCTCGACATCATGATGCCGGGGATGGACGGGTACGAGGTGACGGCCAGGATCAAAGGCAGCCTCTCTGGCAGGAACATTCCCGTCATCATGATCACCGCCCTCGACGACCGCCAGTCCAGGATGCTCGGGCTCAAGGCCGGCGCCGAGGATTTTCTCACCAAGCCCGTCGATCGCGCCGAACTGTGCGTCCGGGTGAGAAACCTGGTGCGCCTCAAAGCGTACGGCGACCACTACGACCGCTACAGCCAGGTGCTCGAAGGCGAAGTCGGCTCGAGCACCGCCAGGCTGGTGGAAAGCGAGGCGCGCTTCCACCAGCTCGCCAACGCCATCCGGCAGGTCTTTTTCCTGACCGATCCCCGCATGACGCAGATGTTCTATGTGAGTCCCGGATACAAGGACGTGTACGGGCGCAGCTGCGACAGCCTGTATGCCAATCCTCGATCCTGGGGAGAGGCCGCGCACCCGGATGACCGGGAAGGCACGTTCGCCAGAATCGCGCCCGGGGGCACGATCGTCCCGTTTGACATCGAATATCGGATTCTCCTGCCCGACGGCGCCGAGCGGTTCATCTGGGCCCGCGGATTTCCCATCGGCAACGAGGCCGGCGACATCTATCGCTTCGCCGGCATTGCCGAGGACGTCACCGAGCGCAGGCGGACGGCCGAGGACCTGCGCCTGGCGAAGGACGCGGCCGAGTCCGCGAACCGGGCCAAGAGCGAGTTCCTGGCGAACATGAGTCACGAGATCCGGACCCCGATGAACGGCGTCATCGGGATGACGGAGCTCGTGCTGGACACGGAGCTCACCCCCGAACAGCGGGAGAACCTGACCATCGTCAAGTCGTCGGCCGAGGCGCTCCTCACCGTCATCAACGACATCCTGGACTTCTCCAGGATAGAGGCGAGCAAGCTGGAGCTCGAGCCGATCGACTTCAACCCCCGCGATGCCATCGGCGATGCCGCAAACGCCGTGGCGTGGCGGGCGCACCAGAAGGGCCTCGAGCTGATCGTCGATGTCGGAGCCGCCGTCCCGCAGTTCCTGAGAGGGGATCCGGGGCGGCTGCGGCAGATCCTCGTCAATCTTCTCGGGAATGCCATCAAGTTCACGACCGAGGGCGAGGTGGTGCTTCGCGCCACGACCGAGGCGACGACCCAAACCGGCGTGGTGCTGCACGTGACGATCAGCGACACGGGTATCGGCATCCCGCTCGACCGGCAGCCACGCATCTTCGACGCCTTCACGCAGGTCGATGGTTCGACGACGCGCACCCACGGCGGAACGGGACTCGGCCTCACCATCGCCTCGCAGCTCGTCGAGCTGATGGGCGGACGCGTGTGGGTCGAGAGCGAAGTCGGACGAGGCAGCGCGTTCCATTTCACCGCGAGCCTCGGGGTGGCGAGCGCCGCGCCCATGGTGACGGTCGCGGCCGACACGGTCGATTTGCAGGGCCTGCCGGTGCTCATCGTCGACGACAACGCCACGAACCGGCGCCTCCTCGAAGGAATGGTTGCCATCTGGCACATGGTCCCGACTCTGACGGCAAGCCTGCCCGACGCGCTTGCCGCGTTGCGGCTGGCGCAGCAGACAGGACGGCCCTTCCCACTAGTGATCACTGATTTTCAGATGCCCGATGCGGATGGTTTTACGCTGACACAGGAGATCAAGAAGGACCCCGCCCTCGCCAGCGCCGTCGTCATCATGCTGACGTCGGCCGGCCAGCCGGGCGATGCTGCCCGGTGCCGGGAAGTCGGGGTCGCCGCCTATCTCCCGAAACCGATCCGCCGCTCGGACCTGCGGGACGCAATTCTGTTGGCGCTGGGCCGCCCGCCCGATGAGCAGCACCGGCCGCCGCTGGTCACGCGCCACTCCCTGCGCGAGACTCGCCAGACCGGGCGCATTCTTCTGGTCGAGGACAACGCCGTGAACCAGCTGGTCGCCCGGCGTCTGCTCGAGAAACGCGGGCACACGGTCGTGGTGGCGAGCAATGGCCGGGAGGCGCTCGAGGTGTTGGCGGCCGCGGCGTTTCGCGGGTTCGGTTGCGTGGTCATGGACGTGCAGATGCCGGTGATGGGCGGGTTCGAGTGCACCGCCCTCATTCGAAAAAGAGAGCTGATGACCGGCGGTCACCTCCCGATCGTCGCGTTGACTGCGCATGCGCTGGCGGGCGATGAGGAGCGGTGCCTGACGGCCGGAATGGACGGCTACGTATCGAAGCCGATTCACCCGGAAACGTTCATCGACGCCGTTGAGCGCCAGCTCAGTGCCTCGAACGGGCCCCTGCGTCCGGCGACGCCGCTGGGCGCCGCCTAGCCCAGTCCGCTGCCGGCTTTTTCCACCCTTCTCGATCTCCTTATGTGAAGGCGCTCCTGACCCGCGCGAAAGCAACAATCGTCAGGGTCAAACGGGTAGCCACGACGGCCGATCGTGCCTGCCCGTGGCCTTGATGATGCAGGCGCCGGGCGGGCCGGTCACCCGCGCACGCGTGTTGAATGTTGAGTATCTGGCGCGTATGATTCGAGCTATATGCCTGTGCGCGCCAGCAGGGTCTCGATCTCGGTCGGCCTGGCGGGCGCATTGGCGGCCGCCGGCTTCGTCTTTACGCTGGAAGCACAGCAATCACATCCTGCCCCATCCGTGGCGGCCGCTACGCACCTTGCTCTCATCGATGAGTATTGCCTGTCGTGCCACGACGAGGACCACAAGAAGGGCGGGCTCGCGCTCGACACGGTTGGGGCGCAGGATATAGTCCAGCATCCGGAGGTGTGGGAGAAGGTCATCCGGAAGCTTCGCGCGCGTCAGATGCCGCCAGTAGGAAAAGAGCGGCCGGACGACAGCACCTACGACGCCGTGGTCGCCTCCCTGGAGACCTCGCTCGACCGTGCCGCCAGAGCGAATCCGAATCCTGGCCGGACCGCCGCGATCAGGCGCCTCACCCGAACCGAATACCAGAACGCCGTGCGCGATCTGCTCGCGCTCGAGGTCGATGTCGCCTCGATGCTGCCCGCCGACGAGTCCAGCTACGGGTTCGACAACGTGACTGTCGGCGATCTCTCGCCGACGCTGTTGGACCGGTACATCTCGGCGGCGGAGAAGATCAGCCGGGTCGCGGTCGGGCGCCCCAGCGCATCGCCGGGCGGGACGACGATCAGGGTCCAGGCGGACCTCACGCAGGAGGACCATCTGGAGGGCCTGCCGGTCGGCACGCGCGGTGGGGCCTTGACCCACTACACGTTTCCTCTCGACGGCGAGTACGAGATCCAGATTCGGCTGACGCGAGATCGCGACGAGCACGTCGAGGGGCTGAGCGAAGCGCACGATGTGGAGCTCCTGCTCGACAGGGAGCGCGTCCAGGTGTTCACGGTGAAGCCGCCCCAGCGAGAGGCGGGATTCTCGGAGAGCTACCAGCCGAATCACGACCTGGTCGATCGGCACCTCAAGATCCGCGTTCCGGTGAGCGCCGGCCCGCACGCCATCGGGGTGACGTTTCCGAAGAAACCCTCGCTGCTGCTGGAAACCGCGCGTCAGCCTTATCAGGCGCACTTCAATTCCTACCGGCATCCACGGATTCAGCCGGCCGTCTTCTCGATCTCGATCGTCGGTCCCTATGCGGGGAAAGGTCCGGGGGAGACGCCCAGCCGCCGGCGTATTTTCGTGTCGCGTCCGGCGCAGCCCGGCGAGGACGACGCTTCCGCGAAACGCATCCTCGCGGCGCTCATGCGGCGAGCCTACCGGCGCCCCGTGACGGCCGCGGACCTGCAGGGCCCGTTCACGCTCTACCGCAAGGCGCGGGCCGAGGGAGGCTTCGAAGCGGGCATCGAGATGGCGGTGTCGGCGGTGCTGGTCAGCCCCGAGTTCCTGTTCCGCGTCGAACCGGAGCCGGCCGGTGTCCCGCCGAACACGCCCTACCGCGTCAGCGATCTGGCGCTGGCGTCCCGGCTCTCGTTCTTCCTCTGGAGCAGCATTCCGGACGATGAGCTGCTCGATGTGGCGATTGCGGGAAAACTCCGCGAGCCCGCCGTGCTCGAACGGCAGGTGCGCCGGATGCTCGCGGACACCCGCTCGCAGGCGCTGGTCGGCAACTTCGCCTCGCAGTGGCTGCACCTGCGCAATCTCGACGGGATCGCTCCGGACATGCGGCTCTTTCCGGACTTCGACGACAACCTCCGGCAGGCCTTCCGCCGGGAGACGGAGCTCTTCTTCGAAAGCATCCTGCGCGAGGATCGGAGCGTCCTCGATCTGTTGAGCGCGAACTACACGTTCGTCAACGAACGGCTGGCCAGGCACTACGGCATCCCGCACGTCTACGGCAGCCTCTTCCGGCGCATCACGCTCGACGACGACAGCTGGCGAGGCGGACTGCTTCGCCACGGAAGCATCCTGACGGTCACGTCATACGCGACCAGGACCTCGCCCGTCCTTCGCGGCAAATGGATCCTCGACAACCTTCTTGGCGTGCCGCCTCCCCCGCCGCTGCCCGATGTGCCGGCGTTGACGGACAACACCGTGAACGGCAGCCTGTCGGTGCGGAAGCGGCTGGCCGAGCATCGAAGCAACCCGACCTGCGCCGCCTGCCACAACCTGATGGATCCGGTGGGTCTGTCGCTCGAGAAATTCGACGCGATCGGCCGCCGGCGGACTGCCGAAGCGGGGACGCCGATCGACGCCTCCGGAGGGTTTCCCGACGGCAGCCGGTTTGCCGATGTCGACGGGCTCGAAGCGGCGTTGCTGCGCCGGCCGGAACTGTTCGTCGGCGCCTTTGCCGAGAAGCTGCAGACCTACGCATTGGGACGAGGCGTCGAGTATTACGATGCGCCGGCGATCCGCGCGATCGTACGCGACGCGAAGCCGCAGAACTTCCGCATGTCTTCGATCATCCTCGGAATCGTGAACAGCAAGCCGTTTCAAATGAGGACGTCGCGATGATTATCACGAGGAAGGCGTTGCCGCGCCGGACGTTCCTGCGGGGAATGGGCGCGTGCGTGGCGCTCCCGTTGCTCGATGCGATGGTGCCGTCGATGACCGCCTTGGCTAGAACGGCGGCCCAGCCGGTCCGCCGGTTGGGCTTTGTGTACATGCCGATGGGATGCGACATCGGCCGGTGGACGCCGCCCGAGGGCAAGCTGGTGGAGCTGTCGCCCACGCTCCAGTCGCTGGCCCCCGTGGTCGACCAGCTCACGGTGATCACGAACCTCGAGTTGAAGAACGCCTACCCCGGCACCCATGCCACCTCCAACGCCGCCTTCCTCAGCGCGGCGAAGGCGAAGTGGACCGAGAGCAGCGACTACTACCTGGGCACGACGGTCGATCAGATTGCCGCGAAGCAGATCGGTCACCAGACGCTGCTGCCGTCCCTGGAGCTGTCGATGGATTTGCTCCAGACGGTGGGTCAGTGCGACAACGGCTACGCGTGCGTCTATCAGAACAATCTCTCGTGGTCGTCGCCGACGACGCCGCTTCCCGCCGAGGCGCATCCGCGGGTCGTCTTCGAGCGCCTGTTCGGTGAGGGAGGCAGCGCGGCCGATCGGCGCGCGGCCCTCCGCAGAAAGGCCAGCCTGCTCGACTGGGTTCGCGAGGACATCTCTCGCCTTCAGAACACGCTCGGACCGGACGATCGCACGAGGGTCGGCCAGTACCTCGACACGGTCCGCGAGGTGGAGCGCCGCATTCAAAAGGCCGAGTCCGAAACCGCGGACAGCCAGCTGCCGGATCTGGATCGCCCGGTCGGCGTGCCGGCGTCGTACGCCGACCATGCACGGTTGATGTTCGATCTCCAGGTGCTGGCGCTCCAGGGTGACGTCACGAGGGTCACCACGTTCCAGCTCGCGCGGGAAACCAGCACGCGGACTTACACCGAGATCGGCGTGCCGGATCCGCATCACCCGCTCACCCATCATGGGAACGATCCGGAAAAGATCGCGAGGATGGCGAAGATCAACGCCTTCCACGTCTCGCTGTTCGCGTACTTCCTCGAGAAGCTGAAGGCCACGCCGGACGGTGACGGCACCCTGCTCGATCACTCCCTCTACCTGTACGGCAGCGGCATGGGCAACCCGAACGTGCACGACCATGTGAACCTGCCGATTCTTGTCGCCGGCGGGACCGGCAGGGTCAAGGGGGGCCGCCACATCAGGTATGCGGAGCCGACGCCGCTCGCCAATCTGCACCTGACGCTGCTCGAACGGGCCGGAGTCCGTCTCGACGGGTTCGCCGACAGCAAGGGCACGATCGATGAATTGCTTTCTCTCTAGTTCATGGATTCGTGGGGTCAGCCTGCCGCGCCGTAGCTCGCTCGCGCGCTCTCGGGCGAGCCGAGGCGGGTTCGCCGTCTGCGGGATTGCGGCGCTGCTGTCCACGGCCAGCCTGCACGGTCAATCGATCCGTCGAGACCCTCAGGCTCGCCCCGAGCCAGGCCGGGGGACGGCAAGCTCGGCGCGCGCCGGCTCGGGCGCGCAGCTGGCGGATGCCGCGGAGAAGATGGATCGGGCCAGGGTCCGAACGCTTCTGACACAGCGCGTCGACGTCGATACACCCCAGGCAGATGGGATGACGGCACTGCACTGGGCGACCTATCACGACGATCTGGAGATCGGGGAGCTGCTGGTGCGCGCCGGCGCCAACGTGAAGGCTGCGAACCGGTATGGCGTGACGCCGCTCCTGCTCGCCTGCACGAACGGAAACGGCGCGATGGTCGAGCGGCTCCTGGATGCCGGGGCGGAGCCGAACACTCCCCTGCCGGGCGGCGAAACCCCGTTGATGACGGCCGCACGCAGCGGCTCGCTCCGTTCGGTGAAGGCGCTCCTGGCGCGCGGCGCGATCGTCGACAGTAAAGACGAGCGGCGCGGACAGACGGCCCTCATGTGGGCGGCGGCGGAGGGTCACGCCGACGTCGTGCAGGAGCTCGTCGGCGCCGGAGCTGATGTCCGGGCCCGTGTCCCATCCGGGCTGACGCCGCTGCTGTTTGCCGTCCGCGAAGGTCGCACCGCCGTCGTCCGCGTTCTGCTGAAGGCGGGGGCGGACGTGAACGAGACCATCCCGGTTGAAGGGCGCAGGCGCGGCTATGGCGGCCGGCTCCCGCCGGCTGGCGCCAGCGCGCTGCTCGTGGCCGTCACGAACGCGCACTTCGAACTGGCGGCAGATCTACTGGACGCCGGCGCCAACCCGAACGCCGACCTGCCGGGGTACACCGTCCTCCATGCGATCACGGTAGTGCGCAGGCCAGGGGTCGGCGACAACGATCCGGCTCCCGAAGGATCCGGAGGTCTGAGCAGCATCGAGCTCGTGAAGAAGCTCGCGGCCCGCGGAGCCAACGTGAACGCGAAAATGACGAAGCGCGCGAACCTGAACAACACGCGCGCGAACGAGATCGGCGCGACGCCGTTCTTCCTGGCCGCCCTGACCGCGGACGCCGAGTTGATGAAGACGCTGTCGGCCCTGGATGCCAACCCGTTTCTGACCAATACCGACAACAGTACGCCTCTGATGATGGCGGCTGGGCTCGCGACGCGCTCCCCCGGCGAGGACGCCGGAACAGAGAGTGAAGTGTTGGAAGCCGTGCAGGCGGCGCTCGACCTCGGCGCCGATGTGAACGCGATCGACAACAACGGCGAAACCGTCATGCACGGCGCGGCCTACAAGAACCTCCCCAGGGTCGTGAAGCTCCTCGCGGCGAGAGGCGCCAGGATCGAGCTCTGGAACAAGCCCAACAAGTTCGGCTGGACGCCGCTGGCCATCGCCGTCGGGTACCGGTTCGGAAATTTCAAGCCCGCGCCCGACACAGAGGCGGCGCTTCGCGACGTCATGATCGCGGCCGGCGTGACGCCGCCCAAAACCATCGTCGCCAAAACCCAGCAGATCTACTAATTCGTCCGCAGCGCGTCGACGGGCGCCATGCGCATGGCGCGCCGCGCGGGTACGTACGACGCGACCGTCGCGACTACGAGCAGGACCAGCGCCGTGACGGTGAACGTCCACGGATCGAGCGGTTCGACTTCGTACAACAGGCGCTCGAGCAGCCGCGTGAGCAGGCCCGCGGCGAGCAGCCCTGCGGCGACGCCGATGAAGACAAGGCGCAAAGCCTGGCCGAGGACGAGCCGAAACACGGACGCGGCCGTCGCGCCGAGGGCCATCCGGACGCCGATTTCCTGCGTTCTCTGCCGTACCGAATACGCCATCACGCCGTAGACGCCGACCGCCGCGAGCGCCAGCGCCACCAGTGCGAACACGCCAACCAGCACCGACATCGCGCGCGGACGCGCGATCGTCCCGCCGACGACATCGTCGAGCGTGCGGACGTTGATCGGCGCCTCGGGTTCCATCGAGTGAATGACTCCGGTCACGCTGGTGGCGAGCAGCATCGGAGCCTGGTGGGCGCGCACGAAAAAGTTGATGCCGCGGGCGGGAATCTGCGTGGTCGGGATGAAGATTGTCTGGCGGACGGGCCCGTCCAGCGTTGACCTGATGTTGCCGACGACCCCGACGATCGTCCATTCCACGTCGTTCCTGCCGTTGGCGTGGTCGGCGTTGACCCGAAGGCGCCGGCCCAGCGGGCTTCCATCCGGGAACTGCTGCCTGACGAGCTCTTCGCTGACGATCGCGACCGGCACCGACTCCACGGTGTCGCCATCGGAGAAGTCCCGCCCGGCGACCTGCGGAATCGCCATCGTTCTGAAGAACCCGGGAGTGATCGGACGCACCTGGCCCGATGACAGCTGGCCGTCCGCCGGCCTGGGCCGATCGACGCGCCAGAAGCTCGTGCCGATACACCCGAACGGAACCGGCATGCACGAGGCGCCTGCCGCGTGCTGAACGCCGGGCAGCGCGGCGATGCGCGACAGGGATTCGCGAAACAAGCTGCCGGCCTTCACCAGGTCGTATCGCGTGGCCGGAAGCTGTACTCCCGCCGTGAGCACGCCTTCAGCGCGGAAGCCGGGGTCAACGCTTCGCAGCTTGACGAAGCTGCGCATCAGCAAGCCGGCGCCGGCGAGCAGCACGAGCGACAGCGCAGCCTCGACGACGACGAGCGAGCGGAGCACGCGGTGCAGCCGGCGGCCGCCGCCGTGCCGTCCGCCGTCGCGCAGCGCCTCGCTCCCGTGGCTCGTCGAGACGAATGCCGGAACGACGCCAAAGACGATGCCGGTCGCCAGCGCGACGAGCATCGTGAACGCGACCACCGGCAGATCGAGCGTCACCTGGTCGAGCCGCGGAACGGGGATGCGATCGCCGACCAGCGCGAGCAGGCCGCGATGGCACCGCGCCGCGACGGCGAGCCCGCCGACGCCCCCGGCGAACGCGAGCACCAGGCTTTCGGTGAGCATCTGGCGCACCAGACGGCCGCGTCTTGCGCCGAGCGCCCTTCGCATGCCGAGCTCGCGCTCGCGCGACGCGCTCCGCGCCAGCAGCAGGTTGGCGACGTTGACGCAGGCCACGAGCAGCACGAGCAGCACGGCGCCCACCAGCGCGAACAGCGCGGGCCGGAGCTCCCCGACCATCTGTTCCTGCAGCGAGAAGAGCATCACCGTGCGGCGGGCATTGCGCTGCGGCTCCTCTTTCTCGAGGTCCGCGTAGAGGCTCCGCATCTCGCTGTAGGCCCGCTCGAACGAGATACCCTCGCGCAGGCGCCCGATGGCGTACGAGCTGCCGCGGCCGCGCACCACGCGCATCTGCGCCAGCGTCTGGCCGTATGGAATCAGGAAGTCGGCTTTCTGGCCGACGACCGTGAAGCCGGCAGGCATCACGCCGATCACGGTCCGGGGCCCGCCATCCGTGGCGATCGTCAGGTCGAGCACGTCCGGGCGGCCGCCAAGGCGCCGCTGCCAGAATTCGTGGCTCAGCACGATCAGCCCGCTGCTGCCACCGAAGTCTTCCTCGGCGGTGTAAGCGCGGCCGAGCGCCGGCTGGACGCCCAGCGCGCGAAAGACGTCGGCCGAGACGAGGAGCCCTGAAATATCCAGAGGCTGGCCGTCGATGATCATGGCGATGCCAGCGGGACCCACCATGCCCAGGTGGTCGAGCGTCCGCGTGCGCTCGCGCCAGGCGACGAAGTTGGCGGGGGCGATCACGTTCCGGACCGTGCCGCCGCGGTTGGTTTCCCACACCGCCACGATCCGCTCGGGCTCGTGGTACGGCAGCGGCTCCAGCATCACAGTACGGACCACGCTGAAGATCGCCGAGGTCGCGCCGATGCCGAGCGCCAGCGTCACGAGCGCGGCGGCGGTGAAGCCGGGCGCCCGCCGCAGCCCGCGAAGGCCGTGGCGGACGTCACGCACCGAGTCCTCCAGGAGCGCGGGCCTGATCTCGTCCCGCGTGCTCTCCCTGACGCCTTCCAGTCCGCCGAACTTGATCAACGCCTGGCGCCGCGCCGCGTCTGGAGTCATGCCCGCGCGGAGATTCTTCTCGGTCTGCTGATCGATATGAAACCGGATCTCTTCGTCGAGGCCGGTCTCGAGCGAGCGGCGCCGGCCGATCGAACGGATCCATTTCCAGCTGTCTGTGATCAGTCTCATCATGCGGCTCGACTATTTGATGGTGGCTTCGAGCACAAGGTTGACGGCGCGGGACATGCGGCGCCACTGCACGAGCTCGTCGCTGAACTGCTGCCGGCCGCTGCGGGTCAGCGCGTAGTAGCGCGCGCGGCGATTGTTCTGAGTGACCTTCCACTCGGATCGAATCAGGCCCTGGCGTTCGAGCCGGTAGAGAGCCGGGTAGAGCGAGCCCTGACCCAGCTGCAGCACGCTCTCCGACCACTGCTCGATGCGTTCGGTAATGCCCCACCCGTGCATGGGCTCGAGCTGCAGTGCCTTGAGCACCAGCATGTCGAGCGTGCCCTGCAGGAGGTCTCCTCTGTCCTTGGCCACGGTGCTCCTTTCGAGCGACGAAGGGAGCGTACGTGCGTTCCTTTCGATTGTCAAGAGGAGTGGAACGCGGAGGATGTGAACCGTCGAGCTATTCGTAGCGAAGCGCCACCATCGGATCGACGCGCGCCGCGCGCCGGGCCGGCAGATACGCGGCGACCGACGACAGGAGCAGCATCAGCACGATGGCGGCAGCGATCGTCATGGGGTCAGCCGGCGCGAGTCCGAAGAGAAGACCGGCAATGGGACGGCTGGCGGCGATCGCGGCAGCGAGACCGAACAGGACGCCGGCGAGAACCAGGATCATCGATTCGCGCATGACGAGCCGCAGCACGTCGGCGCGCTCCGCGCCAAGCGCCATCCGGATCCCGATCTCGTGCGTGCGGCGCGCGACGCTGTAGGACATCAGGCCGAACAAGCCGACCGAGGCGACCAGTAGCGCAAGGCCCCCGAACATCGTGCCGGCCTGCGCAAACAGCCGCTCCTGCCGGAAGCGGTTCTCGACTTCCTGTTGCTGTGTCGTGACGTTGATGATCGGAACATTCGGATCGACTGCGCGGACCGCCTCCCGGACCGCGGGGATTGCCGTCAGCGGGTCGCCCGCCGTCCGCACCTCGAAGGTCACGCTGCCTGCATAACCCTGGTGGTATGACCTGTACATCGTTGGCGGCACAGCCTCGCGGACGTTGTTGTATTTCGCGTCACGCAGGATGCCGACGATCTCGACCTGCCCGCTCTCGGTGAGCTCCTGGCCAAAGCGCCGGCCGAGGGCCGAGCCGTCGGGGAAGTAGAGCCGCGCCGCCGCTTCGTTGATGATCGCCACCAGCGGCGCATTCTTCGTGTCGCGCTCGGTGAAGCCGCGACCGGCGGCCAGCGGAATCTCCATCGTCTCGAAGAACGACGGTGAGACGATGGCCCCGGAGATAGGATTCCCCTGCCGTTCAGGATACGTACGGCCCTGAATGTAGATCTCGCTGCTGAATCGTTGCGGCGACATGAGCGACGGGTTCGACCACGCCACGGAGCGCACGCCGCCGATCGCCCGGAGCCGATCGCCGATCTCGACGTACAGCGGATTGCGCTTGTCCGCGTCGTACCGGTTCAGCGCCGGGCTGATGCGGAACAGCAGGACGTTGTGCGGGTTGAAGCCGAGATCGACTCGCCGAAGGTTCTGCACGGTGCGGAGGAACAACCCCGCGCCGACCAGGAGCATCAGCGAGATGGTCACCTGGGCCACGACGAGCGACTTGCCGAGGCCCGAGCCCGAGCGCCCGACCGTCCGGGCGCTCTTCTTCAGCGCCGAACCGATGTCCGTCCGCGTCGCCGTTAGCGCGGGCGCAATGCCGAAGACCAGCGCCGTCGCCGTGCTGACCGCCACCACGAACGCAAGCACGCGCCAATCGAGCGGCGAAGTCCTGTTCCGTCACGCTCTGCATGATTGGCTGCCCCCAGCGCGCCACGAGGAGGCCGAGCCCGCCGCCGAGAGCGGAGAGGAAGAGGCTCTCGGTCAGCAGTTGCCGGACGAGCCGCCCCGCGTCGCGCCGAGCGCCAGGCGCACGGAGATCTCCGGCCGCCGCGCCATCGCGCGCGAAAGCAGCAGGTTGGCGACGTTCGCGCAGACGATCAGCAGGACGAGCGCGACGATGCCGCCGAGCACCAGGACCGCGCGGAACTCGCTGGCGTTGACGCTGTAGATGCCGCGGCTTCCCGAGTCCACCAGGAGTTCCGGAACAGCAGAGGGGTCCTTCGGCGAGAACCGCGACTGCTCCTCTGGCGACCGCTTCGAGAGGAACGCGTCGTAGTCCGCGCGCGCGGAGTGTTGAAAGACGCCGGCGAGATTGGCGTGCACCTGTGCGGCGGTGACGCCGGGCTTCAGCCGGCCCATCACCTGGACCCACCAGAAATTCGGGGCGTCGAGGAGAGATCCCTGGAGGCTCGACCGCGCCAGCGTCACCTGCGGCTCGAGCGCCATCGGTATCGAGATGTCCGGCGCCTCGTCCACGGCCTGCTGCACGCCGGTGAACTCCGGCGGGAGCACGCCGACGATGGTGACCGGCGCGTTGTTGACGCGCACGAGCGAGCCGAGGACGTCCGGACGGCCGCCAAACCGCGTTCTCCAATACTTGTGGCTGATGACCGCCGCCGGCGCGGCCGTCGGGCTGTCGTCAGCCGGCACGATCGTGCGGCCCAGCCGGGCCGTCACTCCGAGCGCGCGGTAGTAGTTTCCGGACGCCAGGAACGCCGACGCGATTTCCGCCTGGCCGTTGACGACCACGTTGACATTGCCGATCGGCGCGCTGGCAAAGAGGTCCGACATCGTTTGGTTGGCCTCGACGAACTGCCGGTACATCGGGTACGAGAACGTGGGGTCGACTCGGCGGCCGAGGGCGTCGGGCGCCGTGAAGCCGTACACGAGTGTGTCGGTTCTCATCTGGTTGGGCCCGGCCGACGCGAATCGAACGAGCGTGTCCGGATCGCTGACGGGCAACGTCCTGAACAGCAATCCGTTCATGGCCGTGAAAAGAGCGGTGTTGGCGCCGATGCCAAGGGCCAGCGAAACGAGGATGACGGCCGTCCAGCCCTTCGCCTGCAGCATCATGCGTGCGGCGAGTCGAAGATCTCTCAACATGGCCGAAGGTTACGGTGTGGTGTGGATGCGCGTCAATTCTGAATGAGGCCCTGTTGGGAGCGAAGCCTTCACTGGTGCAGCTGCGAGGCGGCGTCGACGCGGGCGGCTCGCCAGGACGGGATCGCGGCTGCCAGTGCCGCGATCAAGGTCACCGTCAAGGCTGACGCGACCAGGGTCGCCGTACTGCGGGGAGCAATGCCGAAGACCAGATCCTCGAGCCCGCGCGCGGCGGCCCACGCCCCGAGCACGCCGAAGACCATCCCGATGCCCGCGAGGCGCAGTGCCTGGAGGCTCGTCCACCGGACGATGACGGCCGGCCGGGCGCCGAGCGCGAGCCGTATGCCTATCTCGCGCTCGCGCACGCTGACCCAGTAGCTGAGCAGGCCGTAAATGCCGACGATCGCGAGGATCACGGCGAGGCCCGCGAAACCGGCGAGCAGCAACGTGCTGAACCGTCGGCGCGCCAGGCTGGCGCCGAGCGTGCGCTCGAGGCCGGCCAATCCCTGTATGGGGAGATTGCGGTCGAGGGCCGAGACGGCGCGCCGGACCGACGGGATCAACGCTTCGGGGTCTCCGGCCGCGCGAACCATCACGGCCATGGCGCCGCTGGGCTTCTGCGCGAACGGCTGATAAATCTCGGGCAACGGCTTGGAGTCGAGCCCGTCCTGCTTCACGTCCGCGACCACTCCGACAACCTCGATCAGAGGTCCGTCGATGTACGGACCGCCGACTTTGATCTGGTTCCCCACCGCCGGCCCGCTCGGCCACCACGTGCGCGCAAAGGTCTCGTTGACGACGGCGACCTTCTGGCCCGCGGCACGATCCGTCTCGGTGAACTCGCGTCCCTGGCGCACGGGCACCTGCACCGTTCGGAAGTATCCAGGCTCGGCGATGTTGAAGAGCGCGACCGGCACTTCGTTCCGTCCTGGAACGGTCCGGCCCGGAATCGAGAAGAACCAGTCGCCGCAGTTTCCGGCGCCCGGCGGGCAGCGGACACCGCTGACCCCCGTCACTCCGGGAATCGCCCGCAGCTCGCCTGCCAGCCGCGTGTAGAACGCTCCGATCGCGTCGCCACTCTTGTAGCTCGAGTCCGGCAGTCGAAGCTGCAGCGAGAGAATCCGCCGCGCGTCCACACCGGAGCTGGCGTGCTGCGCGGCGATGAGGCTCCGCAGCAGCAGCCCGGCGCCGAATACCAGCACGAACGTGAGCGCGATCTCCGCGACCACGAGGACGCTGCGCGCGTACTGGCGCGGCGCGTCTCCGCCAAGAGTGCGGGCGCCGGCCTTGAGGGCCGTGGTGAGATCGATTCGACTCGCCGTGACGACCGGCGCCATACCGAAGATGATTCCCGTGGTCAGCGACAGGATGCTCGCGAACAGCAGAACGGGAACGTCGAGACCTGTCTCGGCGAGGCGCGGAATGTCCTGCGGCGCCATCGCCACGAGCAGATGCCGCGTCCACCAGGCCAGAAGCACTCCCGCGACGCCGCCGGCCGCGGCGATGAGCATGTTCTCGGTGAACAGCTGACGCGCCAGCCGGCCACGGCCGGCGCCAATCGCGGCTCGTATGGTGAACTCCGTGACGCGCAACGTGCCGCGCGAGAGCAGCAGGCTGGCGACGTTCGCGCACGCGATGAGCAGGACGAGCCCCGCCGCACCCATCAGCGTGAGCAGCGTGGCTCGCGCACCGCCGGTCGCGTGCTCGGCCAGGATCTCGCCGTAACTGCGGTGCTCGTTCTCCGGGCCCGGATCGGCTTCGGCGAGGTGCCGCATGATCGTATCCAGGTCCGCGCGAGCCTCCGGCAGCGTGACGCCCGGCTTCAGGCGGCCGATCGCCCGGATCGATCCGTGCCGGCTGCGGTTGGTCACGGAACCGCTGATCCGGCCGAGCGAGAGGTAGTAGTCGACCGGGCGTGTCTCCCAGACCGGCGCCGCGACGCCCACGACCTGGTACGGCTGACCGTCGAGGGTCAGCGCGGCGCCGACAATGTGAGGGTCGCCGCCAAGTGCGCCGGACCAAAACGCGTGATTGAGGATGACCGTGGCGGCCGCGCCGGGCCGGTCGTCCCGATCGGTGAAGAGACGTCCCAGCAGCGGCTGCATGCCGAGGAGCGCGAAGTAATCGGGCGTCGCGATCAGGCCGCGGATCGATCGCGCGTCACCGCGTCCTGTGAGCGTGAGCTGGCCGAACTGGAAGGCCCCCATCGCCTCGAAGGACCGGTTCCGGCTGCGCCAGTTCGTGAAGTTGGGCCACGTCACGCTGATGCCGGTCGCCTCGCCGGCCGTCTCCCCCAGCCACACGAGACGCTCCGAGCCGGGATACGGCAGCGGCTTGAGCAGCACGCCGTGGACGACGCTGAAGATGGCCGTGTTGACGCCGATGCCGAGCCCGAGGGTCAGGATGACGACCAGGGAGAACGCCGGCGCCCGGCGCATCGCGCGCACGCCGTAGCGCAGGTCGCCCCACAGATGCTCGAGCCACGGCACGCCCGCCCGATCGTCGTATGCGTCCCGGAAGGATGCGCTGCCCAGCTCTCGATCCGGGGTCGAGCCGGAGCCGCGCGCGGCCAGCTCCTCCGCGAGCAGCTCGCGATGCAGCGTCAGCTCGCGATCGAGCCGGTCCCGCATCGACCGCTTGCGGAACATCGCCACGAACCGCGCGGTCCACTCGCGCATCACAGTCCCCCGCCAGGTCCCTGCAGCACGCGCATCATGAGGCTCGCCATGCGATCCCACCGGCTGGCTTCCTTGCCCAGTTGGCGCCGGCCGGCCGCCGTCAGCTTGTAGAAGCGCGCCTCGCGCTTCGTGTCCGTGAGACCCCACTCCGAGCGGATCCACCCTTTCTGTTCCAGTCGAAGGAGGGCGGGATACAGCGAGCCCTGATTCAGCCGGATCAGATCCGCGGAGACCTGTCGAATCCGCCGGGTGATCGTGATGCCGTAGCCGTGGAGCGGCCCGAGGGTCTCGAGCGTCTTGAGCACGATGAGGTCGAGGGTGCCCGGCAGGAGGTCGTCTTTCGGGGCGGGCGGCGACATGTCGATAGACTACGGGTCAACATGTAGTCTGTCAAGTGGTAGCGCCCGACAAGGGCTGCCACATCGAGACGGGAGTTCGAGCGCGCCGCTCGGGTTGACAGCCTACCCAGTCTTGTCGATACTCCTGTCGGATGCTTACCCGAAGGGATGGTCGCGGATCCCTTCCGCTCGAGGCCCAAATATGAGCATGTGGAAGTGGCGGACCCGGTCGGATGAGGATTTCGCCGAAGAAATCCGTGCGCATATTGCCCATGAGGTGAAGCGCCTCGTCGAGGAACAGGGGCTGAGCGTCGCGGACGCCAGCACGCAGGCGCGCCGCTCGTTCGGAAACGTCACGAAGACGCGGGAAGTGTTCTACGCGTCGCGGAAGATCATGTGGCTCGAGGACCTCCGGCACGACGTGGCGTATGCGCTGAGAAGCTTCCGGCGGAACCCCGGCTTCGCCGGCATCGCCGTCGTCACGCTCGCGCTCGGCATCGGCGCCAACGCCGCGATCTTCAGCGTCGTCAACTCGGTGCTGCTGCGGCCTCTGCCGTACAAGGATCCCGATCGGCTCGTCCATTTGATCGCAAATATTCCCGCGAGTCGCCAGGACACCCGGCCGCGCCGGAATGTCGGGGTCCCTTGGTGTCGCGCAGATCCTCCAGCTCCGGGCCGCCTCCAGGAGCCTCTCGCACGTCGGCCTCTACGCCCCGGCGCTCATGACCTTCACGGGCCGGGATGTCACGATCCGTCTCGAGGGCATGCGGATTGAGTCGCCGATCATGCAGATGCTTGGCGTCGCGCCGCTCCTGGGCCGCGTCTTCGACCGCGAACGACGATCGGCCCGAAGCGGATTCGGGCCTCCTCCTCAGCTTTGCGACGTGGCGCTCGGTGTTTGGCGGCGACCCGGACATTCTCGGCCGGCGGGTGGCGCTCGACGGTACGGCCTACGCGGTCATCGGCGTGATGCCGGCAAGCTTCGCGTTCCCAACGCCGCAAACGCAATTCTGGACGCTGAACCGCGACCTCGCGGCGGCTTCGCCGCGTCGCGCGCGCGACTCCCCCGCGAAGGGGTGGAACCATGCTGGCGCGCCTCGCAGATGGCGTCACGATGCGGGCGGCCGCCGCGGAAGTCGACGCCATTCTCCGCGCGATGCCCGGCGGGCGGCCCGGCGTGACATACGACCTTGGCCGCGAGCAGGACGAGCAGGTGGCCTCCGTCAGAAGCGCATTGGTCGTGCTGATGGCCGCGGTCGGGTTCGTGCTCCTCATCGCGTGCGTCAACGTGACCAATCTCCTGCTGGCGCGGGCCGCATCCAGGGAACGCGAGATCGCGGTTCGGGTCGCCCTGGGCGCCGGCCGCGGACGCATCGTCCGTCACCTTCTCACTGAAAGCGTCATGCTGGCCCTCGCGGGCGGCGTGGCGGGCGCCGTTCTCGCGCGCGGCGGCATCCAGGTCCTGAAGGCGCTGGGCACGACGATGAGCCGATTCGACCTGGGCAGCGCCCTTTCGTTTCCAAGGGTGACCGAGATCGATCTGGAGCGTCTGTGCTCGCCGCTGACCGCGATCGTTTCGACCGTCGCAGGAGTGTTCCTCGGATTGGCGCCGGCGATTCGGCATTCACGGGCCACGTCCTTGGACGTGCTGCGGCGTGGAGCAGCTTCGGCAGCGTCGGGCTTCGCGATCGCCGGCCGCCATCATGCGCGTGGATTCCTGGTCGTCGCGCGAGATCGCGATGGCCGTGATGCTCCTGGTCGGCGGCGGACTCCTGGTTCACAGCTTCGTCAAGCTCGCGAACGTGAATCCAGGTTACGACGCGACAGATGTGTTGACCTTTCAGGTGGCCCTGCCGCCAGACCGCTACCCCAACGCCCGCACGAAGACGTTCGCCGGCGACCTGGTGGCGCGCCTGCAACAGGTGCCGGGCGTGCAGGCCGCGGCCTTTGCCCGGCAACTGCCGATGGTCGTGCTGACCGACAACATCTCTTTCAGCAGAGCGCCTCGCTCGCCCGCGCCGCCAGCCGGACGACTCGGCGGCCATCCTTCGGGCCGACGTTCGCGTGGTGAGCCAGGACTATCTCGACAGTCATGCGCATTTCATTGGTCAGGGGGCGGCCCTTCAGCGACACACGACCGCGCCGGCCAGCCGCGCGCGGTCCTCGTCAACGAAGCCCTGGCCCGGAGGTGGTTTGCCGGCGAGGACCCCATCGGGCAGCTCGTGGCGCCGACCCGCGACGGTGGCCCGTGGGAAATCGTCGGAGTGGTTCGCGACGTCCGGCAGTTCGCGCTCGACCGGGCTCCGGAGCCGCAGTTGTTCGCGGACGTCCGGCAGTGGCCGGAGAACGAGATTCCGTTGTTTCCGCTCGGCCCGTACTACCTGGTCCGAACGACTGGGAGATTTCATGGAGGTCATGTCGACCGTCCGGGCCATCGTCCGCCAGATCGACGACCAGGCCGCGCCCTACAACGTCGCCGCGATGGACGACATCGTGTCCAATCGGATCGCCCGCCCGCGCATGTACGCCGTCCTGCTCGGCATCTTCGCCGGCATCGGCGTGGCCCTGGCGGCCATCGGCATTTACGGCGTGATGGCGTACTCGGTCGCTCAGCGGACACGCGAGATCGGCATCCGCGTGGCGCTCGGCGCGCAGCGTTCGGAAGTCGTGGGGCTGGTGCTGAATCAGAGCCTGGTGTTGACCGTGGTCGGGAATCGCGATCGGCATTGCCGGGGCCGCCGCCGTGACACGATATCTCGAAGGCCTGTTGTTCGGCCTGACGCCGCTCGATCCGGCCACGTTCATCGGCGTCTCCGTGATGTTTGCGGCGGTCGCGCTGCTGGCGGCGTTCGTCCCCGCGCGGCGTGCGACGAGGGTCGATCCGTTCGTCGCGCTTCGGTGCGAGTAGGCGCCTCAGTCCTTGTCTTTCGGCGCGCTCGGTGCGACGACGCCGAAGTAGAGCCGATCCTTCTGCGCCTCGATCTTCTTCACGTCGATGCCGGGGACCTTCTTCAGGTCCTCGACGGACTTGAACAAGCCATGCTTGTCGCGATACGCAATCAGGGCGGCCGCTTCCTTGCGCAGCAGCAGGAGCATGCTCTCGAAATCGAGAGCGGTCGCGGTGTTGACGTTGAGCGGACGTTCCGCTTCGCCCAGGAAATGCGTCGACAGGTAATCGAGGACCGCCTGAAATTCCTCGTCCGTGGCCCTGGCGCCCCGCGCGATCATGTCGCCGATCGTCGTTTGCCACCCTTCGCGTGTCAGCCGGATCGACGCCACGCGCTGCGCCTCATGGCACACGCCGCAGACTTTGATCATCTGATCCTTGCCGGCGCCGTCCGGCAGCGTGACCTGGGCCGTGGCGGGATGCGCGGCGGCCAGGACCAGCACGCCTGCCGCGCACCGGATCAACGCCTTCGCGCGGCGCCGCATCACGTGCGTCGTCATTCCCATGCTCCTATGATACTGAAATGCCGTTCGCGGTCTGCCCACGGACGGTTTCAAAACCGCCCGGTCCGGCTGAAGCCGGAGGCCACCTTCGGTTTTGAAACCACTTCTACTGACCGGTCGTTGCACGCCGCTCGTCGTTGAAGCCAAACGCGTGGAGCGTGCCGTCAGACATGCCGACGTAGATCTGCCCCAGACCGGTCCACATGCTCCCCGGCGACGCGGATGCCGTCATCGCCTTGCCGCTGTTCCACAACCGCTTGCCCGTCGCCCCTTCGTACGCATGAAGAACGGCCGGCGCGCCGGTCGCCAGCGTGAAGACCACGCCGTTGACGATGATCGGTGTGGCCGGCGACGAGAGGTCGTGCGAGACCCAGCCCTGCTCGAGGGCGAGCGCGCCGCCCGCGTCCGTCAGCTTCACCGCCACGACCGCGCCGGCGGCGATCGGGCCGTTGGCAGCGCTTCCCGCGGCCACACGACCGCTGACCGGGAGCAGAAGCCAAGACGAGCCGGGGCTCGGCTCCTGCCAGGCCGCGAGGGCCTCTCCGCTCACCGAGGCCCCCGCGCCGAGGAACGGCTTCGACGCCAGGAGCGGCGTGGCGTGATCCGAACCGCCGAGCGACGCCGCATCCAGCAGCAGGATGCGGCCGTCTTTCGTTGCCGCGGCAACGATGCTCTTGTTGTTGTGCCTGAGGATCGTCGGGCCCGTGACGAACTCCGCCGTTGGTTGAGAGAACCAGTCCTTGAGCTGCAGGGTCTTCGGATCGAGCGCGACGATCGCGTTGGCCTTGCCATCGCCGCTCGTCTGCCCGGCGCCGATCGCCGCGATCAGCGTGCCGTCCGATGTGAACGCGACCGCACCGACGACTCCCCCGCCGTTCGTCTTCCACGACACGACCGGCTTCGTGTCGCTGTCCAGATCGATCGCCCATACCCCGTCCGGCGCGCCGCCGCACTTCCCCGATGTCGCCGCGTACAGCGTCGTGTCCACCGCGACTGGTGCGGACCATTTTGAGTTCGCGGGCAGGAAGGGCGCGGGGCGCTGAAGGTCCTTGCCGGACGCAAGGCCGACCACGTGCAGCATGCCGTCGCTCGCCACCGCGTAGCCGACACCGGAGGGCCGGAACAGGATGGCGTACGGGCTCGGGTTCTCTTCCGTTCGCGGCGACCCGGGGATGCGCTCGCCGCCCGCCCGGGGAGGCTGGATGGGCGGAGGCGCCGCGCCGCGTGCGGCGCCGGCCTGACCGGCCGGCGGGTTTGCGCCGCGGGCGCCCGCGGCTGGCGCGACACCGGACGGATCGCCGGACCGTCCAGGACCTGCCGCCCGTCCTTCGACGGGAACACCCTCACCGGGCTGGCCGAGGAGGCTTCGGTATCCGACCACTCCGCGTCCTCCTCCCCCGAAAGGATTGCCAACTGGGGCGGCTGGACTCAGAGTGACGAGGCGCGTTGCGCCGGCGGTGATACCGCCGGCACAGCCCGGCGTGGAGGCCGGCAACGCGGCGTCGAAATGCCGCTGCCACACGACGTAGCCGAGGTCGTTGTCGATCCCGTAGACGTTGTTCGAGCTGCCCGCGACAACCGACATCGGCACGAACAGCGTCACGCCGCTCGCCGTCACACCCTGGGTGAGCCCGTGCACACCGCGGGGCTGATTGTCGAGCTTCGATTTCCACTGCAGCTCGAACCCGGGCTTCGACAATGCCGCCACGGAGATCTTGTCGTCGCTGCGGACCCACGACGTGCGCTGCGCATCTCCCAGCGCGGTGAGCCACTGCGAGCCGCCGCGGCCTGGCTGCGCAAAGGCAATGCTCCCCGCCAGGGCGGAGGTGAAGACCACCAACATCAAACGTTGACCGCGCATGACCAACCTCCGCCTATCTGGCGACGCCGAAGCAATAAAGGACGCCGTCGAACGTGGCCACATACGCGCGGCCGTTCGCGACGGTGAGCCCGCTGAAGTGATTCCACGATTCAATCTGGTTGCCGCTCGACCACAGTTCCTTCCCGGTCTGACCGTCGAGCGCGTAGAGCGCGGCGCGGCGCGAGTTCGGCACCCGGCGCCCGGGGCCGGAGCTGAGCCCGCCGCCGTAGACCGGTCCTCCCGGCTCGTTCCAGGCGCGATCGGGCATCACCTGCGACGCGTCCTCGCCGGCCGCATAGGCGAACACCACGCCGTTGGCAATCACCGTCTCCTCCGCCAGATCCATGTCGCGCGAGAGCCAGGCGGGCGTGAGCTGCCAATTGCCGGCGCGCTGTTCGAGCTTGAACGCCGCGACGCCGCCGCCGGCCGGCCGGGCGTGCTCGATCGGCGCCTTGAACGTCGTGCTGACGGGTCCCCAGAATGGTGCGAGCACCCACTGGGCACCCTGCTCGTCCTGCCACGCGCTCAGGGCGCCCCAGATTCCCCTGGCATCGAACGCCTGCGCGTCGTTGCAAATCAACGGTGTCGTATACAGCGACGTCCGGTGATCCTCGCCGCCGAGTCCCTCACGATCCAGCAGCCACAAGCGGCACTCCTTGCTCGTGCCGACCAGGAACTTCCGCGCGCGGTAGTCGATCACGACCGGCGTCGTGTTGACGTCCAAATCGCGCCGCCAGAGCCAGTTCGCATTGGGCGCGCCGAAGTAGTCGGCGAGCTGCAGCTGCTTGCTGGCGTCGAGCTTCACGCCGACGATGCCGTTGCCGAGGCGGCGGGTCGCCGGATCGAATGGCGCGTCGCCGGTTCCGAGGAACACTCTGCCCTCGGGATCGATGGCCGCGCCTCGACGTCCCCACAGTCCGCCGCCGGCGGGAATGAACGCGCTCGAACGCCGCGTCGCGAGGTCGAACGAGTAGAACGCGTTGGTCAGGCCGCCGCAGCCTTGCGCCGTGGCGGTGTAGATGACGCCGTTGTGCAGGTTGAGCGCATAGGGCTTGCCGCCGCCCGGGATGAACTTCTCGGGCGGCGCGAGGTCCTGGCCGTCCGCAAGGTTGATCTGCCGGAGGCGCCCGTCCCACGAGACCGCGTAGACCGTGTACTTCCCGGGCGACGTCTGCGCCATCGTCGGCACCGCGGTCTGGCCGCCGGGGCAAAGCGTGTCGTTGGTGCCGCCCGGTTTGGCCAGCGTGCTGTCGAAGCGCCGGTGCCAGATCTGACGGCCCGTGGCGACGTCGAGGCCGAACAGATCGTCGGACACGCCGGCGGCGACCGCGAGCTCTCGTGCGCCCTGTGCCGTGGTGACGCGCTCGGCGACGAGCGGCGCGAACAAATTGTGCATCGCGCGCGGCGCGCTCTCGAGATTCACCTTCCACAGGAGCTTCATGCTCCCGACGTTGGCCTTGGTGAAGATCTTCTCGTCACGGACCCAACCCGTGCGCGCGTTGTCGACGCCCTCGGTGACGAAGTCGGATGCGCCGCCCGTGACGCCCGCCAGGAGCAGGATGACCGAGCCCAATCTGACAATTCGCATGTCTCTTTTGCCCTTCGTGTGATGCCGATCGGCATCATACGCTGAACGGCCGCGGCGGCGTCAGCCCAGCCCCGGGCGTGGGATTTCAACACCTTCAACGTCACGTGGCAGCTCGTGAGGTTCCAAGTAGGCGTATGATTTGTATGACACGCAAACAAAATGCGGGGCTTCGACAGGTTCGACAGGATGGTGGTCATGAGAGTACCGAGGAGCGTCTGGTCGATCAAGGCTGGTTGTGTGGCGGCCGCGGCATGCGCGGCGATGGCGATGCCGACTGCCCAGCAGCCGCCGGCAACCGCGCCGGCTCCCCCTCCGGCGCAAGCACCGCGCGCCGCCAAGCGGTCTGCCGCCAAGCGGTCTGCCGCCAAGCGGTCCGCCGCCAAACCCTAACGCGGCAGCAACCGCCGCCGATCACCAGAACATGAAGGAGCAACTCGGCATCACCGCCCTGCGGCCAGGTCCGAGCGGCAACGAATCCGCACCCAATCACGCCAACTACGACGAGGCGCTGGCGAACCCGTACCCGAATCTTCCGGAAGTCCTGACGCTGAAGAACGGCCGCAAGGTGACGAGCGCGCCGGTCTGGTGGAAGCAGCGACGGCCGGAGATTGTCGAGGAGTTCGACCGCGAAGTCCTCGGTCGCGTGCCGAAGAACGTGCCGAAGGTCACGTGGGTCGTGAACCGCACTGAGAACTTCACCGTGGGGGGACTGCCCGTCGTAGGCAAAGAGCTGATCGGCAAGGTCGACAACTCCTCGTACCCGGACGTCAGCGTAAACATTCAGATGACGGTGGTGACGCCGGCCGCGACGACCAGGCGGGTGCCAGTGATGATGATGTTCGGCGGGAGATCCGGGATGCCGCCGGCCCCTGGTGCGCCGCCGCCACCCGCGCGCGGTTTCGGCGCCGGCCGGGGCGCGCCTCCCAATCCGGCGACGCCGGCCGATCCGCCCGCGACGGAACAACTCATCGCCGGCGGCTGGGGCTACGCGACGATCAGCCCCGCCAGCATCCAGGCGGACAACGGGGCCGGGTTGACCGCGGGGATCATCGGCCTGGTCAACAAGGGCCAGCGGCGCAAGCCCGACGACTGGGGCTCACTGCGCGCGTGGGCCTGGGGCGCCTCGCGCGGGCTCGACTACCTCGAGACCGACAAGGCGGTGGATGCCAAGAAGGTGGGAATCGAAGGCGTCTCGCGCTACGGCAAGGCGGCGCTCGTGACGATGGCCTACGACCAGCGATTCGCGGTCGTGCTGGTCGGCTCGTCGGGCGAGGGCGGCGCCAAGCTGCATCGCCGGAACTTTGGCGAAGCCGTCGAGAACCTCACCGGCTCGGGCGAGTACCACTGGATGGCCGGCAACTTCCTGAAGTACGGCACGGCCGAGTCCACGTTCGGCAGCAAGAACGCCGGCGACATCCCCGTGGACGCCCACCAGCTGATCGCGCTCTGCGCTCCGCGGCTGACCTTCATCAGCTACGGCGTGCCCGAACGGGGCGACGCCAAGTGGCTCGATCAGCAAGGCAGCTATATGGCGGCCGTCGCGGCGCAGCCTGTGTTTCGCCTGCTCGGCGCGAAGGACCTTGGCGTCTCCGACGACTACATGAAGGAGAAGATGCCGGCCGTCAACGTCAGCGTGCTCGACGGTCACCTCGCCTGGCGCCAGCACGACGGCGGCCACACCGATGGCCCGAACTGGAAGTACTTCATTCCGTGGGCGGACAAGTTCCTCGAGCACAAGCCGGCAGTCAGCGGGAGCGCCTCGCGTTGACGGGGCGGGCGCGAGCCCGGCTGCGGATGTTCCTGGAGCCGGTTTCAAAACCGAAGGTGGCATCCGGCTTTAGCCGGACGTTGCGGGTTTTGAAACCGCTTCTAGTGACGTGCGGTGCGATCGCCGCCGCGATCGCGCAATCGCACGCCCAGACCCCGCGCCAGGCGCACCGGCACCGGCCGCGGCGGCGGTCGATTGGGCCCGCCGACCGGGCCGCACCACGCACCGATCAGAATTCGATGACCGCCCACGCGCAGTTGCTCGAGAAAGCGCGAGCGGGCGGCATCGACGTCTACTTCGTCGGCGATTCAATCACACGCCGCTGGGGCGCGACCGACTATCCCGATCTGCTGGCGAACTGGCGGCAGAATTTCTTCGGATGGAATGCGGGCAACTTCGGCTGGGGCGCCGACCGGACGCAGAACATCCTGTGGCGCCTCGAACACGGCGAGCTCGACGGCGTCAATCCCAAGGTCATCGTCATCCAGGCGGGCACCAACAACATCGGCGCGCAGCCGGGCGGGGCTGACAAAGTCGCGGAGATTACCCGCGGGCTGGCCGCGATTCTCGACATCTGCCGCCAGAAGGCGCCGCGCGCGACGATCATCCTGACCGCCATCTTTCCTCGCAACGACAACATGGCGGTGATGCCGGAGGTCGATCAGGTCAACGCCAATCTCGCGCGGCTGGCCGACGGCCGCACCGTCCGCTACCTCAGCGTCAACGACAAGCTCGCCGACAAGGACGGGCGGCTGTTCACCGGCATGATGAACGAGCGCGACAAGCTGCATCCCACGCTGCAGGGCTACCAGGTGTGGGCCGACGGTCTCAAACCGATCCTCACCGACTTGCTGGGACCGCCCGCCTCGACCGACCACGCCCCTCCCCCGACCGGCGATCCGAGCGCGCGTCCGCGGTAGCGATCAGAGCGCCGTAGAGGGCGCTGGCTTCGCTCACGCTCAGATACTCGTCGTTCTCTCCCTCCGAACCACGTGATCTCCATTGCGACGCCGGCATTGTCACCCTGCTCGAAGGCTCTGAGCGCCGGCCGGCAAAGGCAGCATCGAAGGTCGCCCAGCGACTGGCGCTGGCCCGGCGGTTGCTTGGCGTGTGGAAGGTGACACTCACCAGCTTCCAGGATTACTGATGACGTTGAAGAGGCTCTCGAGTGGTATCGCGCTTCTCGCATTGTGCGGCGCTGTTCAATCGAGCCTTGCGCAGACTCCAGGTGCAGGCGACATCGTCCTGTTTCCGGGCAGGCTCGCGACGATGGCCGGACAGTGGACGAGGCTCGCCGATGCCACGGCCGCTGGAGGAACAGCGGTGTGGTTTCCCAACGCCGGCGCCGCAAAGATCCTCACGGCCGCTGCGGATCCGCCGAGCTTCTTCGAGGTCACCTTCGATGCGCCTGCGGGCGTCCCCTACCGGCTATGGCTGCGGCTGCGCGCACAGAACAACGATTGGGCCAACGATTCCGTTTTTGTGCAATTCTCCAGCTCAGTCGATACCGCATCCAATCCGATTTACAGGATCGGGACGGTGTCCGCGGCTGAGGTGAACCTCGAGGACTGCAAGGGGTGCGGCATTGCCGGGTGGGGCTGGCAGGATAACGGCTGGGGTGTCGACGTGCTCGGTCCCGCGATTTATTTTGCGACGGGCGGCCCGCAGGTCCTCCGCGTGCAATCGCGCGAAGATGGCGCGATCGTCGATCAGATCCTGCTGTCGCCGTCGAAATTCATGTCCGCGGCGCCGGGCGCTCTCAAGAACGACACGACGATCTTTCCGGCGGGCGAAGATCCCGGGCCGACGGTTACGCTCGCGCGCGCTCCTTATCTACAACAAGTCGGTGCGTCGGCCGCGACGGTTGTGTGGGCGACGCGCGAGCCGGGCCCCGCGGAAGTCCGCTATGCCGCTGCCGGCGAGGCGGAGTCCGTGACCGCCGCCGCCAGCCGCCTCGTGCCCACCGCGGCGACGGGATTCTCCTTCGACTACTACCAGCACGAGGCGAACCTCACGGGACTGAGTCCGGCGACGGCATATTCGTACGATCCGTTTGTCTCCGGCATCGACGTCACGCCGCAGCCGGGAACACTCCGGACAGCCCCCTCGGACGGTTCGGGCGCCGTCACGTTCATTGCGTTCGGCGATAGCGGCACGAATTCGGCAGCGCAGCACCAGCTCGCGTCGCTCATGGCGGCCGACACGTTCGATATCGCGCTGCACGCGGGGGACATCACTTACGGCACCACGAGTGGCGTCGGCGATGCGTCGTATCGAGGCTATGAGGATTGGTTCTTCGCGATTTACCGCGCGTGGCTGTCGTCCCGTCCGTTCTTTCCCGTGGAGGGCAATCACGACAGCCGTCCGAGCAACGGAAACGGCGTCGCCTACCTCGACGTCTTTTCGCTCTCCCGCAATGGTGCCTCGCCGCAGTACCCCGAGCATGCGGAGCGCTACTACAGTTTCGACTACGGGCCGGTGCATTTCGTCGCCCTGGACACCGAGTTCACGTTCCAGGACGTCACACGCCGTGCGGAGCAGATCGCATGGCTCGACGCGGATCTCGCGAGCACGCCGCAGCCATGGAAGATCGCGTTACTTCCATCGCTCGCCGTATTCGGCCGGCGGTGAGCACGGCTCGGACCTGGCCGTGCGATCCGCATTCGGCCCGCTGTTCGAGCGACACGGCGTGCAGCTCGCGATCTCGGCGCACGAGCACGACTACGAGCGCACGCGGCCGATACGAGAGGGCTCCACCGGTTCCCATGTGACCTATCTGGTGACCGGCGGCGGCGGCGGACCGCTGTATCCGGCAGGCACCGCCGCATGGACCGCCTATTCCGCGTCCCGGCATCACTATCTGCGCGGGTCCGCGGACGACTGCACGCTGCGCGTGGATGCGATCGGGCTCGACGGCACCACGTTCGACAGCGCGAACCTCGGACGCTGCGACGCCGCCGCCTCCTCCACCGCCGCCGCCGGCGCCGGCCGAAGTGGTCCTGTATGCCGCCGATGCCGTCCTCACCTCGGCGTGGACCGTCGTGAGCGATGCCTCTGCCGCCGGCGGCAAGCGCCTGCACAACCCTGACGCCGGCGGGGCGAAGATCACCGTCGCACTCCCGTCGCCGGCGAGCTACTTCGAGCTGACGTTCGATGCGCAGGCGGGCGTGCCCTACCGCCTGTGGGTTCGCGGGAAGGCCGAAGGGGACTACTGGGGCAACGACTCGGTGTTCGTACAATTCTCCGGCAGTGTGACCGCCAACGGCGTCGCGACGACTCGCATCGGCACGAGCTCGGCCGGCGAAGTGAACCTGGAGGACTGCAGCGGCTGCGGCGTGTCCGGGTGGGGATGGCAGGACAATGGCTACGGCGGCGTGATGGGGCCGGCGATCTACTTCGACACGACGGGGCCCCAGCGCCTGCGCGTGCAGACACGGGAAGACGGGTTCTCGATCGACGAGCTCGTGCTGTCCTCGGGCCGATACCTGATGCAGTCGCCCGGCGCCTTGAAGAACGACACGACCATCGTGCCGCGTCCCTGACGCGATCAGGTCACGCGTGCGAAGAGCGTATCCCACGTACGGTGATGCTGCGCGCTGTCGGCTCGAGTGCCTTCGAATCGCCGCTCGAGCACGCGCAGGTCGCGGATCCGATCGACGTCGAACGTCCGCCAGCCATACGGTGCGGCACTGTGACTGTCTCCGCCGATCTGGAAGCCAAGCAGCGACTCGGCGCCAGCGCGGATTCCGTAGTCGTGAGGCTCGACGATTCGGGAGCGTTCCGTCTTGTAGACGAACTCGACGAGACGCTTTTCAACGATCGCGCGCACGAGGTCGTTGTTCACTCATCGATCCAGTATCACAAACACGCACGGCGTTCACTCCGCCTTGAGCACCCGCGCCGGATCGAGCACCGCCGCCCGCCGCGCGGGCAGATACCCCGCGGCGAGCGTGACCAGCGCCAGCAGCAGCACCACTCCCAGGTAGACCTGCGTGTCCACCGGCTGGACCTCGTAGAGCACGGTCTGGAGCAGGCGTGTTGCCGCTGCCGCGGCCGCCAGGCCCACGGTCAAGCCGGCGCTGGTGAGGACCAACCCTTGCCTGAGAATGAGCCGCAGTACGGACGGCCGGCTGGCGCCCAATGCGATCCGCAGGGCGATCTCTTTCGATCGCTGCTGGACGCCGTAGGCCATGACGCCGTAGACGCCCGCCATGGCGAGACAGACAGCGAATGCGGCAAAGATGCCAAACAGCAATGCGCGGAACCTGGGATCTTCCACGCCTTTCGAGACCTGCGCTTCCATCGTCGTGAACGAGAGCGGCACCTCGGGTGAAATCTCTGCCGCCACTCGACGCACGGTTCCGGCGAGGGCCGTTGGATCGCCAAGCGTCCGAATGACGATGTTGAGCGTGGCGTTGTTGTACGAGTGCTGGCGGTACGGCATGTAGCATTCCGGCTGCGATGGGAGGGCCGGATTCCGCTGGCGCACGTCACCGGCGACGCCGACGATCGTCATCGGATCGCTCCGATCGAAGGAACAATGGATGGTCCGGCCGATCGGGTCCTGGCCCGCCAACGAAGTCCGGGCGAGCGCCTCGTTGACGATGGCCACGAGAGGCCGGTCGGCCAGGTCGCCGTCGTTGAAATCGCGGCCCGTCTTGATCGGAATGCCAAGCGCCGCAAACGAGCCGGGAGCGACGATCGTCATCACCGTCACGGGCGCACCTTCGCGGTCGGGCGGTTCCGGGATTCGATCGATGTAGTGGCGTCCGGTGCCCGCGTTGGAAAAGTCTCCCGGCGGGATCGAGGTCGCGCCGACCGCTGCTACGCCGGGCAGCGTCGCCAATCGCGCCATGAGCTGACCGAAGATCACGTCGTTGTCCGCGCGCGCGCGAACCCCGGTTGCCTTGATGACGAGCACGTTTGCGGGCTGGAACCCCAATTCGGCCCGGTGCAGGGCCATGAGGCTCTTGATCAGGAGACCGGCGCCGGTCAGAAGCACCACCGCAAGGGCGACCTCGGCGACGACGAGGATGCCGCGGGTGCGAACCGTGCGTCCGCCCACCCCGGATCGCGCGCCTCCTTGCTTGACGACGTCGATCAGGTCGACCTTCGAGGCATGGAGAGCCGGGACGAGACCGAAGAGCACGCTGGTGGCGAGCGATATGCCGAGGGTGAATGCGAGCACGCCCCAATCCATGCGGATCGTGGCGAGCCTGACCACGTCGGCCGGACTGAGAGCCACCAGGGCGCGAACGCCCCAGGAGGCCAGGAGGATCCCGCAGACGCTTGCGACCGCCGTCAACAACAGGCTTTCGGTGATCAGTTGGCGGACGATTCGCGCGCGCCCGGCGCCGAGCGCCGCGCGAACAGCCATTTCACGCGTGCGGCCCGTGGCTTTTCCCAAGAGGAGCGTGGCGGTGTTGGCACAGGCGATCAACAGCACCACGCCCACGACACCCCACACGAGATAGAGGGTGAGGCGCACATCGCCCACCAGTTCGTCCTGCAAAGGTACGGCTGTGACGCCGCGTCCCTGGTTGCTCTCCGGGTACTGCGCCGCCAGGCGGGCCGCAATGGTGTTCAACTCGGCTCGCGCCTGCTCCAGCGTGACATCCGGCTTGAGCCGCGCCGCGGCAAGAAAATTGTGTCCCGTGCGGCTCGTGGAGCTCGTCGTCTGGGGAGTCCATACATCCGTCTCGCCCGGGAACTGGAAGCCTGGCGGCATCACGCCGACAACCGATCGCGGCGTGATCCCCATCCGGATGGTGCGCTCGAGTACCCGTGGATCCCCTCCGAACCGGCTGTGCCAATAGGCGTAACTGATGATGACGACGCGGCCGGTCCCCGGAGCCGTTTCTTCCGGCGTGAAGGTGCGGCCGAGGAGTGGATTGACACCAAACACGCGAAAGAACTGCGCATCGACGGATGCGGTCCGCCCGAACTCCGCCGTGTTCTCCGAGGTGACCGGCGATTCTCCGTAGCGGTAGGTGGCCATGGCCTCGAACGACGCGCCTTGGTCCCGCCAATCCCGATAGTTGGCGATGGCGACCTGAGGCTGCGTGCTGCCTGTTGTGAGAAACGACGTGCGGAGCGTCACGAGCCGATCCGCCCTTGGGTACGGCAGCGGCTTCAGGAGCACGCCGTTCACGACACTGAAGACGGCCGTATTGGCGCCGATGCCGAGCGCCATGATGGCGATGACGAGCAGCGCGAATCCAGGGCTCCGCAGCAACGTCCGCGCTGCATAGCGGAGATCGCTGACGAAATCGCTCGTCAGTCTTCCGCTCCCCCAGTCGCGGCCTGACTCCCGGCTATCCGGACTCACGACCGTACGCATAGTTGAGTCTCCTTGCGATGATGTGAGCCCCGAGGGATCGAGACGATCCGGTGGCGGCGCGGCCAGGCATCGAATCGCCTGCCACCAGAACCAGGCCCGCGCGGCGAACGGCGAATCGGCGCTGCGCTTCGCGAACTCTTCCTCGAGATCGCCGACGACGAAGTCGCGCCACTCGTCGGAGAGCCGCTTCGTCAGCAGCCAGGTCGCGAGCGGAGGCGGATGGGCCGTCTTTCTCACTTCGTCTCCAGCCGGCCCTGCAGGCCATCCGCCATCGCGGTCACGGCCCGGTACGATTGCCGGACTGCCGCGAGGCCCGAGGGGCGAAGCGCATAGAACTTCCGGCGGCGGCCGCCGCGCTGCGGCGTGGGGTCGCCGACCCACGACTTGAGGAGGCCCTTGCTCTCGAGCCGGTCGAGGGTCGTGTAAACGGCGTTGATCGACACGTCCCGCCCCGAGCGGGTGTGAATTTCCTGGCGAATGGCGGCGCCGTACGAGGCTTCCCCGCTCTCCAGGCGAAGCACGCCCAGCAGGACGAGCTGTTCGAAATCGCCGAGCACGGGTGCCTTGGACTTGAACCACATTGTGGGTGATATGCCGTCAAGGGGGTTGGACGGGCGCGCGCGCCAAAGGGTTGACTACTCCTGACGCAGTGCCAGAATCGGATCGATTCTCGAAGCTCGCGAGGCCGGTAGATATGTCGCGGCCACGACGACGGCCGTCATGGTGGCAATCACGACGACGATCGTCAGGCCGTCTGTGGCGGAGACTCCGAACAGGAGACTGCGCAGAAAGCGGCCAAGGAAGAGGGCGCCAAGGAGACCGAGGGCCGTACCGGCAAGACACAGCCGCAGGCCCTGCCCCAGGAGGCCGCGCACGAGCTGTGTCCGGACTCGCCCCGAGCGACACGCGGATGCCGATCTCGCGCGTGCGCTGCGCGACGGCATACGCCGTCAAGCCATAGACGCCGATCGCCGCAAGGGCAAGGGCCAGGCCGCTGAACGTCGTCAGCATCAGCATGTTGAAGCGGTGGGGCGAAATCGAGCGGCCCAGGACGTCGGACATCCTCGCGAAATCGGCGGCCGGCTGCGTTGGATCGACGGCCAGGACCGCTTGCCGCACTGCCGCCACGAGATCCGCCGGTTCACGATCCGTGCGCAAGACCCACCGCAGCGGAATCTTGTCGAGGACCAACCGCGTGATCGGCTCGGGCGCTTGCGCGACCGGCACATACGTCGTCAGCGTCGGCGCGAACCGCAATCCCCGCTCGCGCGTGTCGCCGACGATGCCGACGATCGTGCGCGGTCGCAAGTCTCTCGCGTCGGTGAGATATCCACCGCCGATGACGAGCGCCTGACCGAGGGCCTCGCCGTTCGGGAATGCGGCGCGGGCCAGCGCCTGATTGATGACGACCACCGGGAGCCCCGCCCGCGGAATCGCTGTCGGTCAGCACTCTCCCGTTCAGGAGTGGAATCTCGCATCGCCGCGAAGTAGTGGGGATTGATGGCGCGGTACCACGCATCAAGATCGGCGGATCTTCCTGCGACGGCCGGCTGATCCGAACGGCCCACCGCGGACACCGGGAAATCGATCGGAAACTCCGACGGGAGCGCGGTCGTGGAGCTGGCGGCCACCACGCCCGGAATGCGTTCCAGGCGAAGCGCCACCGCGTCGGTGTACGCACCGAGCCGCGCGGAGTCCGGGTATCTCGCCGGCGTCATGCTGACGGACATCGTCAGAAGGCCGTCAACCTGAAACCCCGGATCGACCGACGCGAGATTCCAGAAGCTCCGCGTGAGAAGTCCGGCGCCAGCGAGCAGGATCGTGGAGAGCGCGATCTGCGACAACGTCAGCGCCACGCGCACGCGATGACCGGCCGCGCTCGAGCCGCCTTGCGCGCTCCCTTCCTTCATCCAGCGTAGGAGGTCTCCGCCGGCGAGTTGAACAGCCGGCGGCAGACCCGCCAGGATGCCGGCGAGCGCAGCCGTCGCGGTCGACGTACACAATCACATACGCATCAATGTGGATCCGCTCCGCTTGCGGAAGGTTGGCACCCGACAGCGCAGGCAGCGCTTGCACGCCCGCGTATGCGAGCAGGAGCCCGACACCGCCTCCCACGGCTGCGACGATCATGTTCTCGGCAAGGACGCGCTGAGCGATCCGCCAGCGCGACGCGCCAAGCGCCGTCATGACGGCGATCTCGCGGCGGCGCGCCAGCGCACGCGCCAGCACCAGGTTCGCGACGTTCGAGCACGCGATCAGGAGGACCAGGCCGACGGCCACGCTCAGCGCTTGAAGCGCGGGCCGAACGGGCGCGACGAAGTCCTCTTGCAAGGAGCGAAGCACCACACCCTGCGGCATGTTGGTGAGTGACGCGCTCGCCTTGGCGTGACGACGGGCGATGGTGTCGATCTGGGCCTCGGCCTGCGCACGGCTCGAGCCGGATGCGACGCGGGCGAGAACTTGAAACGAGTTCGTGCGGTCGCGACTCGCTCGAGGCACCGGGAGACTCAGATACATCTCGGCGGGGCCGAAGGCACGGACGGCGTCAGGCGCCACGCCAATGACGGTGTACGGCTGGCCTCCAACCGTCAAAGATGTGCCGATGATCCCAGGGTCGCTGGCAAAGCGCCGGCTCCAGAACGCGTCCGTGATCACGGCGGTCAGCGGGCGCCCCGGAACGTCATCGCCGTTCGTGAACAGCCGGCCGCGCCTCGGCGATACGCCGAGCGCCGTGAAAAACTCCGCGCTGACGCGGCATGCGCTGATCGGCTCCGCCGCGTCGGCCGTCATCAGGGTGTAGCGACCCGCACTGGAGACGTCGAGAATCGCCAGCGCCGAGAGGGCGTCTCGTTCCGTGGTGAGCGCGAGGTAGTCGTGCATCGGAAAGCTTCCGCTGCTGCCAAACGGCGTCCGGCGCCTCACCTGGACGATGTCGCCGGCCCGCTCGAACGGCAAGGGCCTCAGCAGCAGCGTGTTCACGATGGTGAAGACCGTCGCGTTGGCGCCGATTCCCAACCCGAGGACGAGGGCCGCCGTCAGCGCAAAGATTGGCGTCCGCCGCAACGAGCGGACGGCGAAACGCAGATCGCGCAGGAAGCCGTCGAGGACGCGCCACGAGTCCGGATCATGAATCGCTTGCTTCACCTGAGTGATGCCCCCGCTTCTGTCGCTACGGTCAGAGCGGAACGGTAGTTCCGTCAGCCCACGTCAGACGGCGCTTTGAGCGGATATTGCCTCAGCGAGGAAACCCGAGGCACCACGAGCTGCTAACGGAGCACGCTCCGTTTAGTCATCAGCCACGAATACCACATGAAGAAAAGCAGCAGCGCCGTGATGACGGCGCTCGCGATCGCCATCTGTCCGCCCATGATCTCGCCGCCGTTCGTCAGGACATAGGTGTAGATCAGGCTGACCAGAAATGCCGCCAGCGACACGGCGAAGACCGGAAAGGCCAGCTTGTTGCGCAGCAGAATGAGCACTGAACCCAGCATGGCGCCCCACACACCGATGGTCCAAACCGCTGTCATCCAGATCGGCATCCCCTGATAGTGTGCGATCTGCGCAGGCGTCATGCCCACGCTGGCCATGTAAGTGGCGCCCTGCGACATGCTCATCACATAGTCGAATGCGCCGATGGCGTTGAACAGCACGGCTATCACGCCGACCAGCCAGAGATGCCAGGGCGTCTTGATCGTCATATCGGTCTCAGTTACCAGGTTCAGCGTTCAGGAGAACTGGCGAGAGCTAGCGAGGCGATCCGGGGCGCGCGTGCCAGTAAAATGGTCACCACGGCAAGCACAGCGATCGTCGCGATCCGCACGACCGCCATCGTGCGCGCAGTTTACTCCACTGCTGCGGATCGAACAATGCCGCGTTCGGAAAGGAGTCTGCCTGGCGCCCCGACTCCTGCTGCAGTGTGGCGATCGGATCGATTCGAGATGCACGAAGGGCCGGGACGGCGGCGGCGAGGATGCCGACGGCGAGCAGTGTCGGCCGCCTAGCGCCTGGCCGACAACAGCTTGTCGATCGATGCGGCCAAGGTAGCTTGCGGGGTCACGCCCATCCACTCGGTCACGCGATTGCCGTCCTTGGTCAACAGGATGAGATGTGGTGTGCTGCGGAATTTCAGCTTGCGCTGTACGTCGGCGTACTTCGCGTCGCTGATATCGAAGTACAACACGTCGAGTCTGCCTTTGTACCGCCGCTCTAACCCGTGCACGACGGGTTTCATTTCCTGGCAGCCCATTCAATCGGGGTGAAACAACTTCACCAGTTGCGGCCGTCCGGTCGCACTCAGCAACGCCGGATCGCTGCGCCGAAACCCGGTCGGCGCCTCCGTTGTCGATGGTACCGCTTGCGGCTTGTCCTGGGACACCGCCGGAGCCGCCACGGCCAGCAGAAAGGCCGCCAGAATCGGTCGAGGGATGCGCAGGTTCATCGGTCTCGATTCTACACGACAGTCGAGCGAGAGACATCGACGGGACAGGCGCTGTCTGCAGCTCCCCCACAGTGACCGGCTTCTTGCTCGATCGACTGGTGGGGTTTCTGGGGCGTCTCGCGTCCAGCCTCTCGTCTCAGGCGCTGGAAATGAAGTTTTTACTCCGCGCGTCTCAGGTTGCTACTCGCGTCTCGGCACTGAGACAGACCGGTAACCCAGAGATCTGATTCCGCTGACGCTACTCACAGGCGATGCAATAACGATCCCGTAATCGGCAGCTGCCGCCTCGACGCCATTCACCCGTCGCCTTCTCCGCACCAACGTGCCGGCAACGCCCGCAGCCGAAGCCCGCATCGTGTCGTCATCCTCCCGTCGAGAACCGCACCGTGACGCTTTGTCTCGAGAGCTGGACGGATGCAAAAACGGCCTGCGCCGTGCATGGCCCGCCCGTCATCGGCCAGGCGGTATCGCGGTCATCGCGGGTAACTCGTTCTCGAAGCGCGCCGCCGCTGCCGAATAAACACATCATCACCGAGGAGGACCGATGGCTAGTACTCGAAGCCGCAGTCTGATCGTTTCGACTCTGGTCGTGCTGTCGCTCGGCGTGACCGCCCGAGCGTGGACCGGCGGGTTTCTCGACGGGCTCATCGACGTCTGGGGCGTCCGATATGTCTACGAAGGCACGCCCGCTCTGGAGCTCCTCTCGGCTCCGCGCTCAGCACTCGCGTCTGGCGGAGACGAGACCGCGAACTCTGTCTTTCGCTGGAATCAAGTGGCGACGGATGCCAACGCGATCGATCACACACCGCCGGCAGCCGGCGAGTCCCGCGTCTTTGGCGAGCAGCTTGGCCCCGGACGCACGGCTCTGGCGCTCGCGATTGTTCACATCGCGATCTTCGATGCGGTGAACGCGATCGTCGGTGGCTATCAGAGCTACACGGGTCTCGACCCGGCGCCATCCGGCACGTCGGTGCCGGCCGCCGTCGCGAAAGCCGCACACGACACGCTGGTGGCGTTGTTTCCTGCGCAGAGGCGACGGTTCGACGCGTTGCTCGCGGCCGACTTGAACCGGATTCCGGCCGGTGCGGCGAAAGCGAACGGGATCGAGCTGGGCCGGCAGGCGGCCGCGGCGATCCTCGCGCTTCGGGCAGACGATGGCTCGGATCATCCCGAACCTCGGGTCGGGTTCGAGTTCATCCCGAGCAACAGGCCTGGAAAATGGCGACCCGATCCGATCAGCCAGAGCCCGCTCGCCCTCGGCGCGGAATGGAGCCATGTCGAACCGCTCGTCATCGCGTCAGCCAGTCAGTTCCGCGCGCCCGCTCCGCCCGCGTTGACGAGCCCGGCCTATACGGCGGCGTTCAACGAGGTGAAGGCGTTGGGCGGCGACGGCGTGAACACGCCGACCATACGCAATCGCGATCAGACTGTCGCGGGAATCTATTGGGGCTACGACGGAACGCCCGGCCTGGGCACGCCGCCTCGGCTCTACAACCAGATTGCCGCGCAGATCGCTCATGAGCGGGGAGCGAACGTCATCCAGCTCGCGCGGATTTTCGCGTTGATCAATGTCGCCCTCGCAGATGCGGCGCTCGCCTGTTGGGAATCGAAGTACAACACCAGATACCAGGTCTGGCGCCCTGTTACCGCCATCCGCGAATCCGACCCGGGGACCGGACCGACCGGCGCAGGCGATGGGAACCCGCGGACCACCGGCGACGTGAACTTCACACCGCTCGGTGCGCCGGCGAGCAATCTGCGCGGCCCGAACTTCACGCCTCCGTTTCCAGCCTACACCTCCGGCCATGCAACGTTCGGAGCCGCCGTCTTTCAGATTCTCCGGCGCGTGTTCGGGACCGACCGAATCCGCTTCACCTTCGTGTCGGACGAGTTCAACGGCAGGACGCGCGACAACGAAGGGAGGGTGCGGCCGCGCATCCCGCGCAGCTTCGCGTCCTTGTCGGATGCTGAAGAGGAGAACGGCCAGAGCCGGATCTATCTTGGAATCCACTGGGCATTCGACAAGACCGACGGCATCGTCCAGGGGCGGAGAGTGGCGAACTACGTGTTCGGCCACGCGTTCCTGCCGTCGGGCAATTGAGGGTCCTCGGAGTGCTGTCCTTTGCCCGCATCGCGCACGAACGCCGACGCGACTCTCCGCGACGTTCATGAACAATCCGGGCTGGCCTGACTGACGTCCGCTCCGACCGGGCCGCCGCTCGAGAAACCGCGGCGGTCCAGTCGGCGGCGGACGTCGTGCGGGGATGCCTCGAGCTCCTACCAGTCCACCTTCACCCCGAACTTCGCGATACGCGGGCCGATGACCGTGGTGGCCTTCTCGAACGAGGCACCAGACCGCCAATTGATGTTCGCCGCGGTGTCCGAGTTCAGCGCGTTGAAGAGATCCACGAACAGTCCGAGCTTTCCCCGGGAGGCAATCGGAATCTGTTTCTCGACCCTGACATCCAGCACGACGATGTTGTCCTGCCGCCGGCTGCCGATGGACTCGGTGACGCGGGTCTGCGACGACTTCTTCGGTGTTACCGCCGCGACGGCGGGCTCCGGGATCGGTGTCCCGAGTCAGAAACCGGTTGGGAGACGCGCGGCGATTCCGGTGCACGACAGCGCGGCGTCGGTGAGCCTGTTTTCGAGCGTTTGGCGCCTTAGGTGTCGGAGAGACATAGCCATGAAACAGTGCACTCGAGCGGCCATTCTCGCACTTTGTATCGCCGCGTTTCCCGCAGCCGCCCGCGCGCAGGGCATGGCGGCGTCATTCGACGACCTGTCGCGGGTGCTCAAAGTCGGCGACCTGGTCTACGTCACCGACATGGCCGGCGTGACGATCTGGGGCGGCGTACACCAGCTGTCCGAATCTTCGCTGACCGTCGCCGTCAGGGAGCAGACTCGCGACAAGGGAACCATCACGACGACCGGAGAGAAGCGCGTCTTCTCGAACGGCGACCTGACAGGAATCAGCCGGTCGAACGCACTGGGCAGCGAGCGGACGCTGATCTATCCGCCTTCGTGGGAACGCGTGCTCACCGTACCGCCAGGGGCTGAGCTGACCGTCGTGCTCGAGACCGGCGAGAAACGCAGATACCGCTTCGGCAGTGCCACCGCCGACACGCTTCGGCTGCTGGCTTCGGGTGGCCGTGAAGAGACGCTCGCCCGGGGACAGATTCACCGCATCATCCGGCGTGGCATTGACGATCCGAGTACTGACGGCCTCGTCGCCGGCACGCTCATCGGCGCCGGAGCCTTATTTGTCCCGACGACGCTGGCCGTTCTGGCCTGTGGGGCCGAGTGCCATGGATCCGGCACGTTCCTCGTGGCGACCACGGCCATCGGTGCCGGAATCGGAGCGGCGATCGGCTGGATCATCGACGAGGCTCACAAGGGCACGGATCAGGTGTTTCCCGCGCCTCCGGCACGCGCGCTCCGGATCGACGTGTTACCGACAGTCGGCGCACGAACGCGTGGTCTGACGGTCTCCCTTGCGTTCTGACCGGTCGATTACGCGGGCTTGCGCTTCTTCCGCGCGTGCTTGACCGACGCCTGCACCAGCTTGGTCAACGTCGGCACATGCACATCTGAAAGCCGCTTGATATACAGGCACGACTTGCTACAGGCATGCGCACCGAGCTTCGCCATCAGGCTGTCGTATTCCGGGAACCCGGTGCCGAGATAGAGCGTGATGTTCTGCTTGCGCGGCGAGAAGGCCACCAGCATCCAATCCATCTCGCGGCCGTCGGGATACACGTAAGTACTCGTACCGAAGCCGATGATCGCCGGGCCCCACATGGCGGGCCTGGCCTTGGTCGCCTTCTGCATGATCGCGGCGACGGCCTTGCAGTCCTTGCGCTTCTGATCGTCGTCGATCGCGTTCAGGAAGCGGCTGACCGATGCCTTGGTCTTCCTGGTCTGGAGTTCGGCCATAGCGATTTCACCCCTGGCGGACGTCGAGACCAGCGCTGGCGATCCGCCGGTCGGTGTCCGCGCGAGGCAGTATAAACCGGATGGTGGGTCCAGTTCCCACTACGCGCGCGGTGGTCGATAGCAACGGGGGAACACAACAACCGTGGCGCGCGTGCCGGATCGTGTCCTGCGGCTGCTTTCTCCTGGCCAGCATTCGTCCAACACTCTAAATTCAGCGTTTCCTCATCGCCTGCTCACGACTTCCGGGCCCAGAGTGCGTAGTCTCGCGGGCATGGCACCGCCAATCATGTTCTCGAAACGAGTCCTGATGCCCGCAGCGATGGCGCTCGGAATCATCACCGGCACCGCCGCGCCGGTACAGGCTCAGGAGTCCAGCTCCCTCGTGTCGTTCGGGGTGCACTATGGCGCGCCGGAGAGACTCTCTGGCAGCATCTCCGGCCTCTTTGTCTTCGGAAGGCCGTGGGACATCGGATCCGTCCCAACGAAGGCTCTGAAGATTCGCGGCGGCGTCGGTCCAGGAGGCTACGGCGTCGGCATCGGCCCGCGTTGGCTGTTCTACGGCCCGTTCGGACCCGAGGCCCTGCTGACCGTGACACGCACCTTTTCTTCACCACGGCGTGCGGCCGGACAGTCGACGTACGTTGGTCTGGAAATTGGCTATCACGCGATGGGACGCGTGAGCATTGGGTTCGCGCGGCAGGTCGACGGGCCGTCGGATCGACGCGACACGAGGCTGACGTCGAGCGTCGGCTTGGAGATCCCGTACGGCTTCTGGCGATGGTAGAACGACAGTCTGCGACAATGCCGGCCGATGACGGACGCTGACTACGCCGTCGCGGCGCCGGCATTGCCGCTGCGGCCGTTCGTCTCGCACGACGCTGGCTCGCGCATGCGCGATGAGTGGTTGCGTGCGTCGCGATTTGTCGGCTCGGGCCGCTGACACATACGAGACGGCAACGAGGACAACGGTTTGAAAAACCTGGAGGTCGACATGAGGCTTCTTGCTCTGGCGTCGATTGCGGCATTTCTGTGTAGTGTCACCCTTGGCGCGCAGCCGTCCGACGCCCGTCTCGATCGAGCGGTGGAGCGCATCGAGCGGAACGACCTCGATGGACTTCGCCGGCTGCTCAGGGATGACCCCTCGCTGGTGCGGCGCACCGGGGCAGGATTGCTGCCGCACTGGCAATGGACGCTTCTCCACAACGCCACTGCCGGGCAGGCGTCACTCGAACTTGTGAGGGCGCTTGTTGATGCGGGCGCGGACATCAACGCCAGGGACAACGAGGGGAACACGCCGCTTCATTTTTCGGTGAAGCGCATCAACCGCGAGAAGTTTCCGACGCGGGATTATGAGGGAATCGTCCGGCTATTGCTGGAGAAAAAGGCGGACGTCCACATTGTCAATGTTGCCGGAGCCACGCCGCTGCATACAGCAGCCGCATTCCGCGCCGACACGCCGGCGGTCGAGATGCTTATTCACGCTGGCGCTGACGTGAACCTGAAGGCGTTGGCGAGCCACGGCGGATGGACGCCGTTGCACGGAGCGGCCGCGCGAAACAGCGACGGCATCGTCGCGGTCCTCCTGAAGTACGGCGCCGATCCGACGGCAAAGGACGCCAAAGGGTTGACGGCGCTCGGCGTCGCGGACCAGCGTGGGTTCGCCGAAACAGTAAAGGTCCTGCGCGCCAATGCCCCTGCGCCTGCTGTGCCAGGAAAAGGAGGCGCCGGTGGGCAGGCTTTCGGGGGAACGATCGGCTACTTCACCGGCACGAGCCGTCTCAGCTCCTCGAACCAGTTCTGCACGACGATGATCTGCGGCGCGGCGGCTTGACTGGCGAGCTGCTTGACCATGAGGAAACGCCGGCCATCGGAGGAGACGTCATACGTCCGGTAATCCTCGGCCCGCCCGTCGCGTACGGTCCTTGCAAAACCTTCACCGACCAAGGCGATTGTAGGCTCGTGAGCCCGGCCGTCTCGTGACGATGCGTGACAAGGCGCGCTGATTCGTGCGAGGCTGTTCCTCCGCTGCCACTGGTCATGTCCCGGGTTTTTTCGGCCGTCCGCCGTTTTCCGACCACGCGGTGGACGCTTGTACAGGCCGCGGGCGGCAAGCGATCGAATCAATCGCAGGAAGCGCTCGCGACACTCTGCGAAACGTACTGGTATCCCCTCTACGCCTGCCTCCGCGGCCGCGGCGCGTCGACCGACGAGGCGCAGGATCTGACCCAGGGATTCCTGGCGCGCGTCATCGAGAAGGGCGCGCTCGCCCGGGCGGATCCGGCGCGCGGGCGCTTTCGGTCGTTTCTGCTCGCGTCGCTGACGCACTACGCCGCCAACGAGCACGATCGCGCCGTCGCGCGCAAACGCGGCGGGCCGCTGCCGGCTCTGGAGGGGGCTGAAGCCCGCTATCAGCTCGAGCCGCACAGCGATCTCACACCCGAGCGCCTGTTCGAGCGCCGCTGGGCCCTGACGCTGCTGTCGCGCGTCCTCGCCCGGCTGCGCCAGGAATTCGCGTCGGCCGGCAAGGAGCCGACCTTCGAGGCGCTGAAGCGCTGGCTCACCGGCGACGGCGGCGGCGCCTCGTACGGCGAGGCCGCGGCCCGCCTCGGCCTCTCCGAGCCGGCGGTGCGCGTCGCCGTTCATCGCCTGCGGCGCCGCTACCAGCTGCTGTTGCGCGACGAAGTGGGCCGGACCGTCGCGACACCGCGCGAGGTCGACGGCGAGCTCGAGTACCTGCGCCGGGCGATCCACGATCCGTCCCTCGAGCCGTGAGCGATGCCGGACACCACGTGCCTGGAATGCGGAACGCGCGTGGCGCCGATGGCGTCTCCCGAAGGTCTCTGCCCGCGCTGCCTGCTGGCGCCTCCGCTCGAGCTGCCGTCGCTCGACGAGGGCGCGCAGCTCGGCCCCTACCTCATCGTCTCGGCACCGCAGTCGGGCGCGATGGGCGAGGTCTATCGCGCGCACGACCGGCGGCTCGATCGCATCGTCGCGATCAAGGTGCTGGCCTACAGCGGATTGGTCGACGATGACGCGCGGGTGCGCTTCGCGCGGGAAGCCCGCCTCATCGCCGGCCTGAACCATCCGCACATCTGCGCGGTGTACGACGTCGGTCAGCAGGACAGCCTCGATTTCATCGTCATGGAATTCCTCGATGGGGAGACGCTCGCGGATCGCCTGGCGCGCGGACCGCTGCCGCTGCGCGAGGTCGCGCGCTACGGCGCGCAGATCGCCGCGGCGCTGTCGGCGGTGCACCGGCGAGGCATCGTCCACCACGACCTGAAGCCGGCCAACGTCATGATCACCAGGAGCGGCGCCAAGCTCCTCGACTTCGGCGTCGCCCGGCTGCGCGACGAGTTCCGTGCGCCGGCCGCTGGCGGCACGCCGCACTACGCGGCGCCGGAAGCGCTCCGCGGCGAGCCGGACGATCCACGCAGCGATATCTACGCGCTGGGCCTGGTCCTGTCGGAAATGGCGGACGAGCCGATGCCCGCCGGGCTCGCGCGTGTCGTGGAGCACTGCCTGCACGCCGACGCCGACGAGCGATGGCAGACCGCCCACGACGTCGCGCTCCAGCTCGAGTCGATGCGGGCCGAGTCGATGCCGGTCGCAGGTCCCGTGACGCCATCCGGCGTCCGCGCCGGGACGCGCGCGCCGTGGATCGTCGCCGCCGCCGTGCTCGCCTCGATTGCGGTGGTCGCGGTCGCGAGCCGATGGGCGCGGCCGGACACCGGGCGCAGCATGCGGCTGCAGCTGAGCGAGCCGGAACCTTCGGACATATTGCCGGGGCTTGCGATTTCGCCGGACGGCCGGAAGCTGCTGTGGAGCACCGCCCGGGAAGGGCAGAACACGCTCTGGTTGCAGGATCTGGCCGAGGCGGAACCCACACGCCTCGCGGGCACCGGCGGCGTGATTGAGGCCTTCCCGTTCTGGTCGCCGGACAGCCGCCGCGTCGCCTTCTTCGCGGAAGGCCAGCTCAAGGCGATCGACGTCACCACCGGAGCCGTCGGCGCGATCGCACCGGCGAGCATCGGGCACGGCGGCGCATGGAGCAAGAGCGGCACGATCGTCTATGCGCCTGACATGGCGGGGCCACTCTATCGCGTCCCGGACCGCGGCGGCCAGCGGGAACCGGCGACGACGCTCGACCGGGCGCACAACGAATCGAGCCACGGCTGGCCCGTCTTCCTGCCGGATGGACGGCATTTCATCTACCTGGCGTGGAGCCGGACGCGGGAGGACGGCGTAGCCTACGTCGGGTCCCTCGATTCGACCGAGCGCGTGCGGCTGATGCCCGCCGAGGCCGCCGTGCTCTACGCGCCTCCCGGCTATCTGCTCTCGCAGCGCGGCGGGACGCTGTCGGCGACCCCCTTCGATGCGCGAACGCTGCGCGTGACCGGTGATCCGGTCGCGCTGACGCGGGGCCCGGCGAGCAGTCTCGCCCGCTATCCTGTCCTCTCGGTGTCGTCGACCGGTCAGCTGACGTACACGACCTTCCAGCCGGCGCCGCGGCGCCTCACGTGGTTCGATCGAACGGGCCAGGCACTCGGTGCCATCGGTCCACCCGGCCTGTACCGCATGCTGATGTTGTCGCCGAACGGCCGCCGGCTCGCCGTGACGCAGCCCGACGCGCGCACCGAGAATGCGGAGATCATCGAGATCGATCTGGCGAGCCAGGCGATCGAAAAGATGATGCCGGGCCGGCCGGTCAGCCACGCCTACGCCGTCTGGGCGCCCGACAGCAAGCATATGGCCTACATGTCGAGACCTGGAGGCCGGTTCGAGGTGGTGCGCGGCTCGATGCACGAGTCGGAGACGGAGGTACTGGCACGCTCGGCCGGGCTGCTGATTCCGTTCGACTGGAGCGCGGACGGCCGCCTGCTGTTCTGCACCGTGTACGACGCGACCACGAAATTCGACATCGGCGCCATCCCGCTCGACGGCTCCGATCGGACGCTCATCCCGATCGTCAAGAGCCGCTTCAACGACGGGATGCCCCGCCTGTCGCCGGATCAGCGGTGGCTGGCGTTCTCGTCCGACGAGAGCGGCCGCTTCGAGATCTTCGTGCAGCGCTTTCCGAACCCGGCGACGAGATGGCAGGTGTCGGCGAACGGCGGCGAGTTTCCGGCCTGGCGCGCCGACGGACGCGAGCTCTTCTTCGTGTCCTCTGATCTGCGGCTGATGGCGGTCTCCTTCGACGCCGACCGCCCCGAGGTGCGACGCGGAACGCCGCATCCGCTGTTCACCCTGCCGATGCGGAGCCGGACCCTCTCCTTACCCTATGCGGCCACGCCCGACGGCCAGCGCTTCATCGTCAACGTCCAGGCCCCGAATCCCAAGGAATGGGCCTCGTTCCTCGTCCTGAACTGGCCCGACCTCCTCCGTCCGTAACATCTGCCGGCCGTCGCTTTAGTACCTGGTACCTGGAGAAGGGGACAACCTCGCCGATCCGGTCCGCCCGGCGGGCAACGGGTTCGACGGCTCACAATCTCTGGTGCGAAGGAGGCTTCGATGCTGCGTCGGTTCGCCATGTTCCTGGCTGCAATGGGCCTGCTGCTGGCGGTGCCCGTTCCGTATTCCGCTCAGAACGTTGGACCCACCCTGGGGCTGGAAGGCGATCACTTCACCGTGGATGGCGTACCACGGTTTCTCATGTCCGTTTCCTATTTCGACGCGACGCATGCCAACTCCGGCACGTGGGCCACGGACCTGGACTACTTGAAGGCACTCGTTGACCCCAATGTTCCGAACCGCCCGGTCGTGGGGGTTCGGGTCCTGCCAAACTGGCCGACGAACTACTGCACGAGCGGGCCGGCTGCCCAGGACACCTTGATCAGGTACGACGGCACACTCAACGGGAACACCCTGAACACGTTGCGGAACTTCCTGACGGCGGCCTCCGCCCGGGGTGTGATCGTGGACGTGACGTTGACCCGGGACACGGTTCCCGATGGCAGCGGCAGTTCAAACCCGATGATGCCCTTCGCGGCGTACAAGGCCGGCGTGACGGCAGTGGCGGCGGCGCTGACCATCTATCGCAACGTATTGTTCGACGTGCAGAACGAATATGACAATGGCAACAGGCTGACGCCAGCTCAAGTGCAGGAACTGATTGAGGCCATCCATGCTATTGACCCCATGCGGGTCGCGTCGGGCTCGCGGGGAAACGCCACGGTATCAGGCAACGAGGCACGTCTGGGCGGCTACGACTTCGTCGCCTACCATGACGACCGAACGGAGGGTGCCTGGTACACCGAATCGTTCATCGCGAACCAAATCGACGCGATCAGAGCGGCCCTCCTCCCTCTCGTCAAGCCGATCCACTTTCAGGAACCGATGCCGTGGGGCCCGGCCCCTGGCTGCAACAATATGCAGCAGGATTCGACCTCTGGGCACGCGCGAGATTCCGCCAGGTTCGCGAAGACGCACGGGGCCGCGGGGTGGACGTTCCATACGCGTTTGTCGTTCAAGCTGGCCGGCACGTCCCTTCTCGCCCGGCTGAACGCGGATCCGCTTCAGAAGGCGGAGCTCGAAGCCATCCGTCCCACCCTCGACGGTGTGTGCTGGGGCGCGTCGGTCATCTCCCCCTCACCGAAAGAGGTGACCGTGGCCAGCACGGGCGGTACAGGGACGCTCAGTGTCAGCGTCAACGGGGCGTGCCAGCCGGCCTGGTCGGTGACATCGGACGCGGGTTGGTTGACAGCGTCTCCCGTCTCTGGCAGCGGCACGGGCACGGTGACCTACACGGTCGCCCCGAACACGCAGCAGTCCCGCGTCGGCAGGCTCACGGTCGGCGGGGGAAACTCACCGTGACACAGGCCGGTCCGAGGGTCATCAACGACTTCGACGGCGACGGCTACGCCGACCTGACTATCTGGCGTAAGAGTAACGGAGGATGGTACCGCGCGCTCTCCTCGAACGGCTACGCCCCTCCCGGGCAAGTGTCTCAGTGGGGCCTGCCCGACGATATTCCCGTGTCTGGCGACTACGACGGCGACAAGAAAGCCGACCTGGCGATTCGGCGGCCGTCCGAAGGCAATTGGTACATTCTCTATTCCTCGACGAACAACACTTCGGGCCCGCCGCCTCACCAATGGGGACTGTCTGGCGACATTCCCGTGCCGGCCGACTACGACAAGGACGGGAAGACCGACCTGGCAATCTGGCGGCCGTCCGGGGTATCGGAGGGCACGTGGTTCATCAAGTTCTCCTCGACGAACTTCGCCACGAGCCAGACCACCCAATGGGGGTTGAACGGCGACCGGCCGGTGCCGGGCGACTACGACGGTGACGGGCAGGCCGATCTTGCGGTGTGGCGGCCCTCGAACGGCAACTGGTACATCCTGCGATCCGCATGGGGCGCCACGACGATCCAATGGGGTCTTTCAGCCGACGTACCCGTGCCGGCCGACTACGACAGTGATGGGAGGTTCGATGTGGCCGTGTGGCGGCCGTCGGACGGCACCTGGTACATCCTGAAATCCGCGCTGGGCCCCACGACGATCCAGTGGGGTCTCTCGAGCGACGTTCCGGTTCCGGGTGACTACGATGGGGACGGCAGAGCCGATCTCGTGATATGGCGGCCGGCGGAGGGCAACTGGTATATTCGACATTCTTCGACGAATACACAGCACACGGTCCAGTGGGGTCTCCCCTCTGACACGCCGTTGCCCGCCAACGGTCAGCCGGTCACCGTACGATAACTGAGGCGGCGCCGACGCCGGGTCAATTCATGACCCGGCGCGGCGATGATTTCCGGCAACTCCGCCGCCGCAACGAAACCATCCTGTACAGCAAAAAGGCCCGATTCCTCGGGCCTTCCTGCGGAAGTGATTAGTACGCGCCACACTCGACCGATCACTGTCACCAGACGCACGTGCCTCGGCTTCCGGCTGGCGCAGCCCCGTTTTAATCAAGGGCGCTGTCAAGGGAGCGTCAATTTGGCCGGCTGGAGTTCCGGCTGCTGAATCGCGAGGGGCAGCGCCGCCGTCATCACCGACGCGCCGCCGTCGGCCGCCACCACCTGGCCGGTGATCCAGCCGGCTTCCTTCGCGCAGAACAGCGCAACCGCGTCGCCAATGTCTGCCGGCGTGCCGAGCCGGCGCATCGGCGTCCAGCCGGCCTCCTGGTGCTCGCGAATCATCTGTTGCACCGGCGCGGGCAGCGTGTTCAGCACGCTATCGTCGGTCCAGCCGGGGCTGATCGCGTTGACGGTGATGCCGCGCGGTGCGAGCGCCACCGCGAAATACCGGCACAACACCTCGAGCGCGGACTTGGCGGCGCCCATGGCCACCCACGACTGCCAGCTGCCAAAGACCCCGCCGGGCGTGTACGAAATGGCGATGATGCGTCCGCCATCGGTCAACAGTTTCTCGCCCTTCTGGACCGCGACGAGGAACGCTCTCGCCTGTGAGTCCATCGCCGCATCCCACTTGTCGAGCGGGATGGTCATCGCGGACTCGTAGAACGTGCTCACCTCGCCGCGCGCATTGTTGACGAAGATGTCGAGGCTGCCGAACTCCCTTCCGACACGTTCAAACAAGCGCTCGACGTCCGCGGGCTGGCTCACGTCGGCTTGAACGGTGAACCCGTCCGATCCCCGCGCACGCACCTGTTCGAGCGTCGTTTTGGCCGACGCTTCATCCCGCAGGTAGTTGATGGCGATGTGCACGCCTTGCTCCGCGAGCTTCAGGGCGATCCCGCGGCCGATGCCGCGTGAGCCGCCGGTGATGAGGGCATGCCTGGCTGTGATGGTCATGTCAGTTCTCCTGCAGCGGCGTGGCTGCCTCTTTCATGTCCGTGCTTTGAGCCACCGGCGTTCAGTCCCTGTGCACTACAATCGGGCCGGGTCCGGTCGGCGGCGGCGATGAGTCACAATGCGCTCTGGCGGGCGAGGGCGTCTTCAAGCGGTCGTCAATCGGGCATCAATAAGATCTCAAGACTGCAAATCAGTGGGCGACAAGCACTTTTACGAGTTCGGGCCGTTCCGTCTCGACGTGGCGCTCAGCCGCCTGGAGCGCGCCGGCGCGGCGAGCGCCCTCCCGCCCAAGGCGTTCGACCTGCTCGTGTTGCTCGCGAGAAATACCGATCGGGTGATGGCCAAGACGGAGCTCATCGAGACGCTCTGGCCGAACACGTTCGTGGAAGAAGCCAACCTGACACAGCACATCTACACGCTTCGCAAAGCGCTGGGCGATCAACCCAACGGCGAGCCGTACATCGAAACGGTGCCGCGACGGGGCTACCGGCTGGCGGCCGAGGTACGCGAAGGCCCCCTTGCTGCACCACGACATGAGGGCGGCCCCGCACCCTCACCCGTCGTTCGCGACGATGAGCGAAAGTACGCAACCGTGATGCACTGCGCGGTGGCCGACGCCGCCGGCATCGTCGAGCGGAACGGTTCGGCGTCGATGCACGAGGTGATGGATCGCGTCCTCGACGCCGCCGAAGAAGAAATCTCGCGGTATGAAGGCGTCATCAGCCAGCGGCACGCCGACGGATTGGTCGCGGTGTTCGGCGCCGAGGTCTCGCACGAAGACGATGGGCGCCGCGCAATTCTGGCGGGGCTGACCCTTCAACGGCGGGTCTCGGGGCTGGGACTCGCAACAGGATCCGACGAGCCGCGGCTCGATCTTCGCATCGGCATTCACGTTGGACCGCTGGTCATCACCCGCGTCGCCGGCGCCCTGGACACCGAGTACTCGGCCGTCGGCGAAACGATGCGAACGGCGGATCTGCTGCATCAATTCGCGGTGCCCGGGACCATTCTCATCAGCGAGCCCATCTGGCGCACCGTCGACCGGCATATCGCCGCGGAGGAGATGGTACCGGCGCCGCCGGGCCAGCGTGCGTTCCGTGTCATCGGTCCGTTGCGGACGCAAGCCGGCGTTCGGCCGCCGCGACCAACCGTCGTGCCCTTCAGAGGCCGCCAACAGGAAAGCGCCCTTCTGGATCGGCTCGGGCAGCAGGCGCTTGCCGGCAAAGGGCAAGTGGTCAGCATCGTCGGCGAGCCCGGGATGGGGAAGTCGCGACTCATGTACGAATTCACACGCGCGATCGGGCAGCTCTCGGACGCCGTCACTCTCGAGGGACGCTGCGTGTCGTATGGGAGCCTCATTCCGTATTTGCCGGTCATCGATCTGCTGCGCGCGCACTGCGCCGTCGATGCCACCGATGCTCCGGAGGTCATTCGAAAGGCCGTCGACACCGCCGTACGCGACAACGGGCTGGCGCCCGAGGCAAGCGCGTGGCTTCTGCGCCTCATGGGTGTCGTCGACGCCCATACGGCCATCGAAACCGCGAGCCCCGAGGCGATCAAGGCGCGGACCTTCGAGGTGTTGAGGCTGCTGTTCCTCAAGGCCGCAGTTGGCCGCCCACTCGTCATCGTCGTCGAGGATCTGCACTGGATCGACCGGACATCAGAGGAATTCCTGGCGACGCTGGTCGAGCGCCTGGTCGGCGCGCGAGTCATCCTCCTTGCCACCCACAGGCCGGGTTACCGCGTGCCGTGGCTCGATCGCTCGGTACGTGACGCAGATCACGCTGCCGCCGCTGACGCCCTCAGACAGCGCGCAACTCGTCCAGTCGATTGTTCCCGGCGAGCCGCTCGACAGCGAGGTCTCGCGCGCGATCCTCAACCGCGGAGAAGGCAATCCGTTTTTCCTCGAAGAACTCGCGCGATCGGTGGCCGAGCGCGGCCCGAGCGACGAGCGAATTCCCGAGACCGTTCAGGGCGTGATCATGGCCCGCCTGGACCGGTTGCCCGACCCGGCCAGGCAGCTCCTGCAGATCGCCTCGGTCCTCGGGCGTGAAGTCCCACTCCGCGCGCTGGCTCGCCTGTCGCACGGACGCGATCTGGACGAGCCGCTGGTCGATCTGTGCCGCCAGGAATTCCTCTACGAGCGTGCCGGCGGCGACGAGGCCATGTTCGTCTTCAAACATGCCCTGACGCAAGACGTCGCCTACGACAGCCTTCTGTCGCGGCGCCGGCGAGCGCTTCATGTCGAAGCCGCACGGGTCCTCGAAGGGCTCTACGGCGATCGCCTCGAAGAGATCACCTCGACGCTCGCCTACCACTACGCACGCACCGACCTGATCGACGAGTCGGTGACATGGCTGGTGCGCGCGGCCGAGCGGGCCGCGCGCGTCTACGCCAATGCCGAGGCGATTCTGCACCTCGATCTGGCGGCGCGCAGGCTGCAGCGGCTGCTCGAAGGACCTGACCGGGATCGCCGGATGCTGGACGTCGCGCTGCGGCATGCACATTCACTGTACTTTCTGGGTCGGTTTCGCGACAGCGTGGAGGTGTTGCAGCCGCACGAGGCGCGCGTCATTCGACTCGATGACGCGGCCGTCACCGGAGCGTACTCGTTCTGGCTGGCGCACATGTACAGCCGCCTGGGCGACCAGCAGCGCGCCGGTGACAGCGCCCGGCGCGCCATCGCCGCCGCGACCGCCGCCGGCGATCGGACGACGCTCGGCAAGGCGCACGGGCTGCTCGCGCTGGAGGGCTATTGGTCGGGCACGCCGAAGGACGGCATCGCACACGGGAAGAAGGCAATCACGCTCCTCGAGGACGCGGTCGATCAGCGGTGGTGGCTGGCGATGTCGCATTTCTATCTCGCCATGAACGACCTGCTGCTTGGGGCGTTCGACGAGGCACTGGCCGAGGCGTCGCGAGCCGATCGCGTGGGGCAGGACATCGGCGATCCGCGGCTGCAAACCTACGCCGGGTTCATGGCGGCATGGACCGAGGCCTCGCGTGGCAACACAGAAGTCGCTCTCGTCCGAGCGCGGCACAGCCTGGAGCTGGCGCCGGATCGCGCGAGCCGCGCCTACGCGACGCTGTTTCTTGCCTTTGCCCTGCTCGAGCACGGCACACACGAGGAAGCGTGCGATCTCCTGGGCGGGCTCATCCAGGAATTCGAAGGATTTCCCATCCCGCAGTATCACTCGCTGGCGGCGGTACTGCGGGCCGAAGCATTCCGGCGGCAAGGGCAACTCGAGCACGCGAGCGCGCTGGTCACGTGTGGGCTCGAGATCGCCACATCAGTCAATTATCAGTATGCGATCGGGCTCGGACAGCGCACGGCTGGGCGCATCGCGCGCGATCAGGGGCGGTCAGACGAAGCGGCGGCGGCGTTCGCTGAGGCCGTCCGCACGTTCGATCGGATGGGGGCGACTTTCGAGGCGGAACGTCCGATCTGATCGTCATGGAGAATAGTGATGAGAGAAGTACGGCTCATCGAGCCTCCTTAGCACTTGCACGTGCCACGACTAGAGAGCGCCTGTTGGGATCGTCAATATGCGTAGCTCCGATCGCCCTTTTTCACCGCGCTCCGGACCAGTCACCGGACCGTCTTATGTGGATCCTGGCGGCGTTCTAAGGTCCGCGACCGAGATTCAGCCGGACGCCGAGCATCGCACGGCGCGGGTCGATGAACAGCCTCGGGGTGCCGAACGTGGCACTCGAGAAACTGTCGGATACGACCGACTCCTCCGCGTTGTTACCAAGTAGGTTCAGCACGTCGAAGATCAGGTCAATGCTGCCGGCGGCTCCGGCTGGCAGCGTCTTGGAGACTCGCACGTCGAGCAGCGACTGCGACGACAGTCGCCGCGTCCCTCGCGGCTCGATCAAAATTCGCCGCACGCCTTGGTTCAACGTCCGCTGCGTCGTCGCCGTCCATGGCTTACCGCTGAATATCTGCAGGTTGGCCGCGAGCTGGATACCGTGCCACGGCAGGCGCACGACGGACGCGGCGCGCAAGACGTGCGGCCGATCGTTCGGCAGCCGGCCGGTGGCGTTCGTCACATCATTCGGATCCTGGCCGAACGTCAGGAATCCGGCCCGGGCGATCGTACTGAATTGAGGATCTTCGGCCGCGCCATTACTCGTCACCTGGAGACCGTACGAGCGGGAATAGGTGTACGAACCCGATGCGTACCAGTTGTTCGATCGCCGCTTCTCCAGCGCGACGACCAGACCGTCGTATTCGGCAAACAGGGTATCCGGATTCGTCAGTACCGAATCGCCGATCGGATGCCGGGCTCGTCAGATCGAAGACCGGCAGGTGCCTGCCGTTGACCGTCAGCGTGTCTGTCCGGTACTCGCCTGTCGCTTCGATCCACCCGATGAAGTCTCTGCCGCGCTTTCGAACGTACGCAGCCGATGCCCTCAAGCCGGTGGCGATCTCACGATCGATCGCCAGCGAGAACTCGTCCGTATGTGGTGTGCGCATCTCGGGATCGAGCGAATGGTCGATCTTCGGATTGAGCGACGTGACGAGCCTGGTGTAGCCGCCCGTTGCCGCCTCATACGCCATCGTGGTCGTCGGTCTGCTGCCCTGCGAGATCGGATCGAGTTCTCCGGTCAGGACCCCTTGATTGAAGCGCCCGTAGCTGGCGCGCAACGCGGTCCGGCCCGTGCGATCGAGCTGCGCAGTGAGGCCGAGCCGCGGCGAGACGACGTTCTGCGTGTAGAGCGTCCCGACGCCGGACATGACCGCGTCGGTCTCCCGTCCGTCGGCGCTGACCACAGGCAGATCCGGATTGATCGCGCGACTGTGATCGAAGCGGACGCCGGCGTCCACGGTGATCCGCTCCCCGATGCTGAACCTGTCGCTGGCAAACACCGCAGGCGTGACGAAAACGCCGCCCGCGATCGACGGCTCGCGGAAGACGGCCTCGGAGGGCAGGCCATTGCTGTCAAAGTACCGGATACCCCCCGGGAGGATCTGGAGAAACCGATGCTCGCCGCGTTCGATCTGCGCGCCGGCTTTGAGCTCATGGTCGCTTCCGAGCCAGGCAGACTGGTAGCGGTGCAGAACGAACTTCGCGGTCGCGCGATCGAGGTGCAGCGTTGCGATCTGCGCCGCGTTGTCGCTCGCGATCCCGGTGACCCGATCGGTCCGGGACGGGGTCGTCCGATCGCCTGAACTCGGATCGGTGTCCTGACGCAGCAGGAAGCGGCCGGCGCGGGCCTCCCAGACGGTCCGGTCCGACAGCACGTGTGTGACATGTGCGAACGTCATGTTGGGAACCGACGCGTGCACGCGTTGCGTGGTCACGAACGGGGCGGACAGCGTCGCGGGCGTCGGGTTGACCCACTTTTCCTGGTGAAAGCTCTGCATCATCTGCAGCGACGGCGTCAGCCGCCAATTGAGCTTTCCGAACACCTTGTCCTGTTGGTACCGGCGCGGAAACGCCGGATCCGCACCAGGCTGGCTGTCGTAATCGCGCAGATACTGATACGCGCCGAAGAACCACAACCGCTCGCGCTTGACGGGACCGCCGACGCTGGCCGTGAGATCGTGAAATGTGACTCGCTCGTATCCGCTGGCCGGCTGGGTGCCCGCCGTCACCGGACGCACGATCGGCTGCGCCGTCAGGCCGGGCGTCTGAGCGTAATACGAGGTCTCGCCTGCGAACCGATCGCCTCCCTGCTTCGTGACGACGTTGAAGACGCCTCCTTGCACGTTGCCGAACTCGACCGACGCGCCGATTGACTGCACGTGAAGCTCCTGAATCACGTCCATGATCGGCTCGGCGCGCGACACCCCCTGGCACGGACATGTGAAATTCGTTCCGTCGATGAGAAACGCATTCTCGTTGACGGCCGATCCGAACACGGACACCGTGTTGATGGCGCCGCTCGCCGGTGAGGTGGGCGAAACACCGGGCGCGTTGTTGATCAGACTGAACATGCTGTACCGGCGGGTTGGCACGGACCGGATGAAGTCCTGATCGAATCGGCTTTCCATCCCGCTCGTGCGCGAATTTGTTTCCGCCGCCTGGACGGTGACCGACTCGGCCACGCCGGCCACCTGGAGGATGACCGTCAGTTCGACGGTCTCCCCGGCGCCGAGGCGGACGGCGCCCTGACGGAACACCGTGAACCTCGGCGCCGATTCGACAGTCACGACGTACGCACCCGGCGGTAGGATCTGAATCCGCCACTGGCCCCGGTCGCTCGACAGCGTCTGACGCGCGCCGCCAATGAGAGCAGGAGAGATCACCCGAACCAGCGCGCCTGGAATCACTCCGCCGTTGGCGTCCTGGACGGTGCCGACGAGCGAGCCCGTGAGTCCCTGTGCGTTCGTTTCAAGAGGAAGGAACAGGATTCCGGCGAAGAAAGCGAGGGCGAGGCGACGAAACACGTCCATCTAGCACCAGCCTTCTTCTTGACCGTCCCAGCATACTCCCGCCGGCGCGAATAGAATATGATTCGCGGCCTTTTCTCATCTGGTCGCGACCGCAACCCGAGCGGGTCGCATCATCCGAACGGGTGGCGACCGGAACGCGCACACATACGACGTGTACGCACGCCGGTCGCGTAGTCGAAATAGCTATCGCCGCCCTGGTCCTCGTCGTGTGTAGACGTTGTCGATCACGTTCTGCGCGATCGCTTCACCTTGGGCCCAACTCACCTCGATCGTATGGCGATAGTGGATGCCACCGTAGATGCGGGCGAGGCCGAAGAGCTGCTTGAAATCCTCGAGGTGACCGGAGGTCACCGCGGCAGGGCAAATATCCGCCCTGCAGGCGGCTCCCTGGCAGGTCAACGTCACCGGTGGGACGTTCCTCCCGTAGAAGTGCTTGAGCACGGTGACGATGGCAGCGGACTGGACGGCGTGGTTGGCAGGGTATTCCGGGTGCGGCGGAGTCGGAATCACCGACAGCCAGGTCGAGTCCTGCAGCGCCGGAGCGCCGATGGCCGCGGCGTTCTGGATCGCCGTCCACGGGCGCCAGAAATGATAGGCGAACTTCGCTTCAAAAGAAGAGATGAACGCGTCCGCCAGCGCGAGACTGAAGACGGCGAAAGCGCGCGTGTTGTGTTCGAGGTTCGATGGGACCGCCTCGGCAACGATCCGCGCGAGCCGATGGTATTGCGCGACAGGATTATCGGTCGTGAACCTGGCGATGCACTCCTGCTCGGCTGTGCGAACCGAGCTGATTGTGCCGCCGATCGCCTTCAACTCGGCCAGGTCCCGCGCGAACAGGGAACCAAAGATGGGAGGCGGAGCTTCCGGGCTGAACTGGGCGGCGCTGTGCATCGTCCAGGGTGTCACCGCCGCCCAGGAGAGGAAGGGGCTGGCCCCGGTGCGCGGATCGGGTTGCCAGAACCCGAGCCCGACGGGTGGCGTGTACGGCAGACCGTCGGCAGACCCATCGTTCGCGCGGAGCGCAACGATCTGCGCAGCGACCTCGTCGCCAAGTGCCATTCCTCTGTCCTTGCTCTTACCGTCGCGAACGTGCGCGAGCGACTCAGCAAGCGCGGCGTCGAGCTGTGCTTGCCGTGCCGGAAAAAGGCGCACCAGCACGCCGTAGGCTGCCGAGGCGGCCGCGGCAATCTCATTGGCGTTGCGGTGACCTCTGATTCGGACTGCGTATGGCTTGTACCTGGGATGAATCGAGGTCACTGCATCCGCCATGGCGACATGCATCATCGCCATGGCGCGTGAACCAAGCGGCGCCCCCCTTGGCCCGAGCGGCGTGGCAAGGACGGTATCAATACCGATGGCGTTCCAGAACGTCACCGTGTCCCCTGTTCGCCCCGAATTCTGCTGCCTCGTACTGGCTGCCGTTGGCGCGCTGACCCGATTCCAGTCCGTCACCGCATCGGCCGCGGATACCATGGCAGGACCCATATTCAGAGCCCTCTGATTCAACGCCTGGCTGGCTGCATGAGGCTCCAATCCGAGAGTAATCGTGGCGAGCCCGACGACAAGCATGGCTGAGAAGCTCCGCTTCATGATTCATCCTCTTTCCGGGTCGAGCCAACAGCTGGCGATGCGTGACTCGCTTCCACCCGGATGACGCGAGATCGGTGGCGCAGTTTGCTCATGGCAAGTGTTCATGGCTGCTTGACGATCGGCTGGCGAACCGTCAAACTCATGACCCTCAGGAGGTTATGGCCGAGTCCGCCCGAAACGTGACGGCGCTGCTGCATGCGTGGACTGGTGGTGACGTTGCGGCACGCGACCGGCTGATGTCGGTCGTGTATCGGGACCTCCACCGGCGGGCTGCCGCCTACCTTCGGCGTGAGCGCGCCGGCGATACGCTGCAACCGACCGCGCTCGTGCACGAGGCGTACTTGCGACTAGTGGATCAGCGTGTCACGTGGCAGAACCGCGGCCAGTTTTTTGGCGTGGCGGCGCAAATAATGCGGCGCATCCTCGTGGATCAGGCGCGGGCGCGGAAGATGGCCAAGCGGTCCGGCCAATGGGCGCGCGTCACGTTAGACGATGGGGCCAGAGCGACGCTGCCGCTGACTGTGGACATCCTGGACCTCGACGCGGCGCTCGTGCGTCTCCTGGCATTCGACGCGCGCAAGTGTCAACTTGTGGAACTCCGGTTCTTTGGCGGGTTGTCGCTTGCGGAAGCCGGCGAGGCGCTGGGGATTTCACTCGCCACGGCGGAGCGCGACTGGCAGGCCGCGCGAGCGTGGCTGTCGAAGGAATTGCGGCCGCGGCGCAACCGTGACACCTGAGCGCTGGCGGCAGATCACCGAGCTCTTTCACGCGGCGCTCGAGCGCGATGTACGCGACCGGACCGCCTTTCTGGCGGAGGCCTGCGCAGGCGACGAGGGGGTGCGACGCGAGGTGGAGTCCATGCTCGCGCAGCCCGCGTCATCCGGCGGGTTTCTCGACGGACCCACCTTCGACGCCGCACCGACGCTTGACGGAATGGAAGGGTCGGTGCTCACGGGTCGCCCGTTCGGGCTCTACCAAATGCAGGCGCGCATCGGTGCGGGCGGCATGGGCGAAGTGTACCGCGCGCGAGACACGAAACTCGGACGCGACGTGGCAATCAAGATCCTGCCGCGCGCGTTTACGAACGATCCCGAGCGGCTGGCGCGCTTCGAGCGCGAAGCGCGTCTGCTGGCGGCCCTGAATCACCCACACATCGGCGCGATCTACGGGCTCGAAGAGGCCGACGGGGTCCGCGGGCTCGTGCTCGAACTCGTGCCGGGCGAAACGCTGGCGGCCCGCCTTCACCGCGGACCGATACGTCTTACCGAGACGTTGACCATTGCGCGGCAAATCACGGACGCGCTCGACACGGCACACGAGAAAGGCATCGTGCATCGTGATTTGAAGCCGGCCAACATCAAGATCACGCCGGACGGAACGGTAAAGGTCCTCGACTTCGGCTTGGCGAAGTTTGACGTTCGCGGGCCAGACGACGGTGGTGTGCGGCTTCAGTCGGACGTGCCAGGGGCACCGACACTCACGAGCGATGGAACAGAGGCGGGACGGATCCTCGGCACGACGGCGTACATGAGCCCGAGCAGACGCGCGGACAGTTGGTCGACAAGCGGGCTGATATCTGGGCGTTCGGATGTGTGCTTAACCAGACGCCGAACTGGTCGCGCGGCATTCGGGAGCGACACGACCTCGGACACGATTGCGGCGATCCTTCAGAGCGAACCGGAATGGAGCGCGCTCCCGGCTGCAATCCCGAGTTCCTTGAGGCGCCTGCTGCAGCATTGCATGGAGAAGGATCTGCGGCGTCGACTCCGGGATATCGGCGATGCCCGACTCGAGCTTGACCACGCCACAGTCAGCCAGGAAGAGGCAGGCCCGCCGCCTCAGCGCCTTTCCGGAGTGCAGTGGTGGGCTGTCGCAGCGCTGGCGCCGCTCGCGGTGGCTGCGGGTTGGCTCGTTCGGGACCGCCGCGAGGCACCGATTGAGAACCCATTGGCAAACGCGCGGTTCACGCCCTTCACCAACTTTCCTGGGGCTGAGAGTGACGCCGCCATCTCCCCGGATGGCAAGTTTGTCGTATTCCGTTCCGACCGCGACGGGCCCTTCGACACCTGGCTGGGCCAGACGGACACCGGCCACCTCCGAGAATCTCACGCAGGGCAAGGAAGACGACCTGGGCCTACCCGTGCGCAGCCAGGGGTTCACCGGCGACGGGTCTGAAGCGTGGCGAGTGGCGGGCGGAAGAGAAGGCTGCGGCTCGTGCCCCTCGTGGGCCGGGGCGAGCCCCGCGACTTTCTCGGTGACAAGGCTATCAACGTAG
>CAVZGT010000014.1:0-882500 GCA_963774855.1 uncultured Acidobacteriota bacterium
CGATGCGCGATGCCCGCCTCGCCGGCACATAGCCGGCAAGCCCGGCGACAATCGCGACAACCGCGACGACACCGCCGAACGTCACCGGGTCCGACGAGACGACACCGAAGAGCAGGCCCTGGATCGCTTTCGCAGCGATCCACGCAACCGGAAGGCCGATGGCCAGGCCGGTCGCCGCGAGGGTCATCGTCTGCGTCAGAATCTGAGCTTGCATGGCGAATGGTGCGGCGCCGAGTGCCATGCGGATGCCGATTTCCCGCGTTCGCTGGCTCACCGAGTACGAGATGACGGCATAGAGCCCCAGCGACGCCAGAATCAGCCCGAAGCCGGCGAATCCCGCGAGTAGCTGCACGATGATCCGCCTGGTGAACACCGACCGATCCACGAGTTGGTCCATCGTTCGGAACTCGACGGCCGGCAGCGCGGGATCGGCACGCTTCAGCGCCGCTCGTAGGCCGGGGATCAGGCTTGCTGGAGGAACCGCGCTCCTCACGACGAGATCGACGGTCTGATAGTCGCCGGTCTGTCCGGAGGAGCATGTACATTTCCTGGCCGGTGTCCCGTTCGAGGGCGAAATAGCGAACGTCGTTGACCACGCCGACCACGCGATAGTCCCGGCCGGACGCCCGGAGAACGCGGCCCAGGGGATCCTCATCCGGCCACAACGCGCGCGCCAACGCCTCGTTGATGACGACGACCCGTTCGGACGACGGGTGATCGTCGGATGTGAAGCCGCGGCCGGCTTTCATGGCGATGCGCATCGCGGAGAAATAGCGGTCGTCGATCATCCGAGCCAGCGGGTTCGCGCGCGCGCCAGGATCGGTCACGCGATCTTTGGCCGAGACGGTCCATCCCCGCCACCCGAAGTTGTCGCCGAGCGGCAGCGCGTCGGTCAGGCCGACGGCTTCGACGCCGGGCACCGAGCGAACGTGTTGAAGGACCGTATCGAAATAGGCGTTCCGCGTCTCGAGCGTCGGATGCTCCAGGCGTGACGGGTCCACGCGCAGCGAAATCACGTTCTCGGACGTGAATCCGGGATCGACGTCGAGGACGCGGCTGAGACTCCGCGTGAGCAAGCCGGCGCCGGTCAGGAGGACGCAGACCAGCACGATTTCGGTGACGACGATCGCGCGGCGCATCCAGCCGCCTCCGCCGGTCGCGCCTCGACTGGTGTCCTTCAGCGCGTCCTGCGGCGCGGATCCCGACGCTTGAAGCGCCGGCAGCACGCCGAAGCCAACCCCTGTGAGCATCGCCACGGACGCGATGAACACCATCGCCAGTCCGTCCACACGGACGTCCTGGAGGAGTGGAATGCTGGCGCCATCGAGATGCGCGATCAGGCTCGTGCCGCCGAACGCCAGCGCCAGTCCCAACGCCGCGCCGCTGCAGGAGAGCGCCAGGCTTTCGACGAGCAGCTGACGGACCAGACGCCCGCGTCCGGCGCCGAGCGCCATCCGCAGCGCCATTTCCTTGTGCCGCGCCGACGCCCGCGCCAGAAGCAGGTTCGAGATGTTCGCCGAGACCAGCAGCATCAGGAACCCGACCGCGGCCGCCAGCACCGCAAGCGTGCCGTGAAACCGGCCGCTGATGCGGTCCTGCAGCGGACTGAGGTTCGGACGGAACGCGTTTCGGCGCCGGCCGGGTTCGACCTCGGGCGCCGTCCTGCTGATGCGATCGACAACCGTTGCCGTTTCGACGGCGGCGGTCGTCAGATCGATCCCCGGTTTCAATCGGCCGATCACGGCAAGCGTGTTCCCCTTTCGATTCGTTTCAGGACTCAGCGGAAAGGGGAGGAACAGGTCGGCGGGGCGTCCCGGCGAAAACGTGCCGCCGAAGTCGAACGACGGCGGCAGCACGCCGACGACCGTCGCGGGTGCGCCATCGAGGGTGATCGACCCGCCGATCGCGTCGGCCTTCGCGCCCAGGCGGCGCTGCCAGAACGCGTAGCTCAGGATCGCCGTTCGTGGTGCGCCCCACCGGCATTCCTCGGCGGTGAAGTTTCGTCCGAGCCAGGGACGTACGCCCAGCAGCGGAAAGAAGCCCTCCGTCACGGGTACGCCGGTGACGCGCTCGGCTTCGCCGGTGCCGGTCAGCCTGATGTCGCCGACGCCGTAGAACGGCGAAAACCCTGCGAGGCCGGCCAGCGACTGGCTCTGCTCCCGCAGATCGACGACATGTCCGACTTGAACGGTCTGCCTCGACAGGTTCTCCGACGGTCCGTTCGCGACCCAGACCAGGCGTCCCGGGTCGTCGAATGGCAGCGGCCGAAGCCACAGCGCGTTGACGACGCTGAAGACGGTCGTGCTGGCGCCGACGCCAACCCCGATGATCAGGATCGCGAACGTCGTCAACGCGGCGTCGCGCCGCAAGGTTCGCACGGCATATCGCAGATCGCGCACCAGCGTCTCGACGAGGGACAGGATGCCTTGCATCGACCACTCCTGATCAAAGGGCACGTGACCGTCTCGCAGTCAGACCGATAGACGCTGCTTGGACGAAAGGGCCACTCGATTTGGTTGCCCGTCGAGGCGAGCGATGCCAGGCCTCAGGGCGATTCAGGTTAGAATCCGCGCGAGCTCGGAGACTGCTCCAGCATTGCCACCAAGGGCTGACGACTCGCCAGCCGGATCGAAGGAGACGCGCCATGCCGACACTCCGGTCAACGACACCGACGAAGCGGTACCGATTCGCAACCGGCTTCACCATCGGTGCGACGTTGTTGCTGTGCGGCGGGGCGGCAGCCGCGCAGGACGTCGACCTGGCGGGCAGCAAGGATCACCCGGCCATCTCGCGATACGCCGGTTCGGTGATCATCGGCTACGACTTCAGGAAGTTCGACGAGCTGGTGATGCCGTTGAGCTCGGTCGAGATTACGTATCCCCCAGGCGCGGCGGTGGCCAAGAAGAACCAGAAGATCGAAGGCCCGACGACGCGGATTCTCTACGTCGCGCCGCCAGAACGATCGACGCTCGAGGTGCTGCGGAACTACGAGCAGGAGCTGAAGAAGGCTGGTTTCCAGACCCTGTTCACCTGCGGCACGACGGCCTGCAGTCCACAGTCGAACGGCCTCGTGTCCTTCATGTATCCGACAAGCCGTTCGCAGACGTTGAAAGGCGAAAATCTGCCGCTGGTGCTGACGATGCCACAGGAACAGCGCTATGTCGCGGCCAAGCGCGCGAGCGCGACCGGCGACCTCTATGCCTCGGTCCTGGTGGCGAAGGACACCAATCCGGGGGTGCCGCGGACCAACAACCGCAGCGTCGTGCTGCTGGAGGTCATTGAGACTGCCGCCATGGACACCGGGCTGGTCACGGTCGATGCAAGCGCGATGGCGAAAGCGATCGAGGCCACCGGACACGTCGCGCTGTACGGAATTCACTTCGACACCAACAAGGCGGAGCTCAAGCCAGAGTCCGACGGCGCGTTGCAGGAGATTGCCAAGCTTTTGAAACAGGATGCCAACCTCAAGCTGCTGGTCGTGGGGCACACCGACAACGTCGGCGGCTTCGACGCCAACGTGACGCTGTCAGAGCGGCGTGCCGCCGCCGTGTTCCAGGCTTTGATCTCGAAGCATGGTGTTGCGCCGGCGCGACTGCGTGCGGTCGGCGTCGGAATGGCGGCGCCGGTGGCGCCGAACGAGAGCGACGATGGACGCGCCAGGAACCGGCGCGTCGAACTGGTTCGTCAATAGCGTCAGCAATCGCCTTTGTGATCTGGCACGACCTCCGGTTCGCCCTCCGCCTGTTTCGCCGCACTCCCGCGTTCGCCGCGACCGCGGTGCTCACCCTCGCGCTCGGGATTGGGCTCACCACCGCGGTCTTCAGCGTCGTGGACGGCGCGCTCTTCCGTGCGCTGCCTTACCATCAGCCCGACCGGCTCTACGTGCTCTTCGGCGCGCAACGTCACCTGGCAGAGCCGCAGCTCACCAGAGGTGTTTCGTTCCCGGAGCTCGGGGACTGGCAGCGCAGCGAATCGTTCGAACGGCTGGCCGCGTTCGAGTCGGCTCAGGGACCTCAAACGCAGATAGCCGGGATCGCCGAGCCGCTCCAGGTCACGACGGCCTCTGTCTCGGCGGAATTCCTCGACGTGCTCGGCATCGCGCCCGCGCTCGGCCGCCCGTTCCTCCGCGAGGAATACGACAGCCCGACGCCATCGGTCGCGCTCATCTCAGACAGTCTGTGGCGGCGAGCATTCGGCGCGGACCCGAGTGCCCTGGGCCGGACGATGGTTCGCGGTGAACAGACGCTGACCATCGTCGGCATCCTGCCGCGGCGATTCGTGTTCCCCATTGCGGCTCGGAGATTCCAGCCCGACGTGCTGATTCCAGGCGTGGTGTGGCCACGGCTCTCATCCTCGCGCAACTACCGGTTCCTGACCGTGATCGGGCGGCTGTCGCCGTCCCGATCGGTGGAGGATGCGCGCGCGGAGATGGATCGAATCGCGCTCCAGATCGCTCCGCTCTACGTACCTGAAAAGACCGCAGGCGATACCGCCTTCGACGGCGTGACAATCCAGCCGCTGAATGAATACCTGACTGGAGGGTCGCGCACCGTGCTGCGCCTGGTCTTCGGCGCCGTGGTGATGCTCTTTGCTCTGGCGTGCGTCAACGTGGCTGGCCTCCTGCTGGCGCGCCGTGCCGATCGCGAGCGCGAGCTGGCCATTCGAACGGCGATGGGCGCGGGACGATATCAGATCGCCCGGCAACTCGTGATTGAGTCGGCGTTGCTCGCCGCGGTGGGCGGCGTGGCGGGATGGCTCATCGCTTACGCGGCCTTCCATGTGGTGGCGTCACGGATTCCCGCGTGGCTGCAGCTCGTCGGCGAACCCGAACTGAATGCGCGTGCCTTGGGTCTGGCCATGGGCGCCGCGGCCGCCGCCGTGATCGCCTGCGGTGTGCTGCCGGTGTTCACGGCGCCCTGGCGATCCAGCGCCCGCAGGTGGACGGGCGTCGGCCGAACGTTCAGCCCGCCGCGCCGGGGCAGGGGACTGATCGCGCTCGAAGTGGCGCTGTCGACCGTCCTCCTTGCGGCAGGGGCCATCCTCCTCAACAGCTGGATGCGCCTGCAAGCCGAGAATCCCGGAGTCGATGCGGCGCGTGTGCTGGTGATTCGCAGCGTGCCGGGCGGTCCGTTCAATGCGGCCGCGCGCGTCCGCTACACCCGGCGCGTCGCCGAGGCGCTGCGGTCGCTGCCGCGGCGTGGATTCGGTCTCGTTCACCGATGTGCCGGTGTTGAGCCGGAGCATGCGCGGCTCGCGGTTCGTTCCGCCGTTCCAAGCGACCGGCGTCGAAGGCGCGCGATTGGATACCGACATGCTGATCGGTCCCGGCTACTTCGAGACGATGGGCATTCCGATCCGGCAGGGACGGGCCTTGACGGAAGCGGACCGCGGTCGCGCCGTCGTCATAAGCGACACGCTGGCACGGCGGTATTGGCCCGACAGGAGTCCGGTAGGCGAGATCATCAGGTACGGCGACGAAATGCGGACGATCGCCGGCGTCGCGGGGGACGTGCGGGACTACGCGATGGATCGGCCCGCGATGGCAACGCTGTACCGCGTCTGGGACGACACGCGCGGTCTTACAGCGACGATGATGGTGCGCTTCTCGGGTTCGTCCGCAGCCGTCGCGGCACAGGCGCGGGCCGCGGTGCGCCGCGTGGACGAAGGGGCGATCGTCACCGTGTCCGGAACGTACGCGGATCTGCTCGGCCGCTCCGTCGCCGAGCGAAGCTTCAATACCACGCTGTTCGGGCTCTTCGCGTCCGCGGGGCTGCTCATCGCGCTCGTGGGTGTCTACGGGATGGTGGCCGTCCACGTGGCGCAGCGAGAGCGTGAGATGGGGATCCGCGCGGCCCTCGGCGCCACGCCGCGCCGCTTGAAGGCGACGATCGTCACCGGCGCCCTTGCCCCGGTTCTCATCGGTCTCGCCGCGGGCATCGGCTGCGTCCTGCTCTCGAGCCGCTATCTGCGTCCCTTCGTGTACGCCATCGAGCCGACCGACGCGCCCACGCTCGCCATCGTCTCCCTCACGTTCATCGCACTGGCCTGGACAGCCAGCTATCGGCCCGCCCTCCGCGCCGCGCGCGTCGATCCGCTGACCGCGTTGCGCGCGGAGTAGCGCCCCGGGTGTTCTCAAGCGGGAAGCTGGAAGCGGAAGCTGGGAGCGGGAAGCGGGAAGCTGGGAGCGAAGTAACCCGCGGCCCCCACCAAATTACCGCTGCGCGCGATCGGGGTCGGACTTCTGCGCCCGGTATCGCGCGGCGTCGGCGGGACGGCCCCACGAGTCATAGAGCGCGATCAGGTTGTTCAGGGCGGCGCGGATCTCCTGCGGCGTCGCGTCCTTGCTCGCGCGCAGGCCTTCGTACCCCTGACTGAGCAACGGCTCGGCTTCCTCGAACCGCCGCGCGCGCAGCAGGCACTGGCCGAGCGCGGCGCTCGCTTCCGCAATCCGCCAATGCCCGGCCGGGTGCAGCTTCTGCCGGACCGCGAGCGCGCGGCGCAGGTGTGGCTCGGCCTCCGCAACCTGGCCTCTCGCGAGCGCATTCCGGCCGAGCCCCATCAGGGCCCTCACCGTCACGCTGTGGCTCTCGCCGTAGTGCGCGGTCGCGGCCGCGAGCTCGCTCTCGCGCAGCGGCAGGGCTTCCTTGAACCGTCCGCGCGCCTCGAGAAACGACGCGAACGCGCCGTTCGCGCTCACCACCAGCGGATGCGTCCCGCCGAAGAGCGAGCGGCCTGTCGCGAGCGCTTCGCGGTACAGCGACTCGGCCTCCTTCAGCTTCTGTCTGCTCCGCAAGGATTCCGGCAAGCGACTGCGCGCTGATCATCGTTTCGCGGTGCCGATCGCCGTACAGCCTCCGGAACATGGCCAGTGCCTCGCGCGAGAGCGCCTCGGCCTCCGACAGCTTGCCGAGATCGCGAAGGCCCCGCGCGAACTCGCTCATGCAGGTGGCGACGTCGGCGTGATCGTTCGGGTACAGGCGGCGAGCCAGGCTCAGGGCTTCCCGGTACATCGGCTCGGCGGCGCGCGCATCGCGGTCGTACCGGTGGACGAGGAGCGCCAGGTTCAGCGCGCTGCTGACCCTGGCCGGCGTCACCGCCGCCGGCAGCCGCCGGCCCTGCTCCACGGCGTCGCGAAACAGCGCCTCGGCCTCCTTGAAGTCTCCCTTGCGGTGCAGCGTCAGCCCGAGGATGTCGATCGTCGCCATCGTCTCCGGCGTGTCGGGTCCCGACTGCCGCCGCAGCGCCAGCGCCTCGCGGAGAAACGGCTCCGCCTCGGCGTGCTTGCCGGTGTCGCTCAACGTCGCGCCCAGCTGCTCGAGGGTCGCCGCGATCTCGCCGGGCCCCGCGCCGCGCGCGCGCCGCAGCGCCAGCGCCTCGCGGAAGCGCGCCTCGGCGACCGCATACTTGTTGCGCTCGAACTCGAGCGTCGCCAGGTTGTGGAGGCTCTCGGCCACTTCGAGGCTGTCGGGCCCGAACGTCGTCGTGCGCAGCGCCAGCGCACGCTGCAGCAGACGATCGGAAGGCTCGTAGAGCGCGAGGTTGCGATAGACCTGGCCGATGGTATCGAAGAGGGCCGCTTGCGTCTCGGGATCGCCGGCGAGCTCGGCCTCGACGCGCTGCGCGCCGCGATCGAGAATCTCGCGGGCGGTGATCGACTGCCCCCTGCGAGTGCGACGGATCCGCCTGGCGGAACAGGCTGGTGACGAACCCCGACACCCGTTTGACCCGCGCGGCCTCGGCGCGCGCGCGATCCCGTTCCACGGCCGCGATCGCCTGCTGCTCCCGCGCGCGCCGCGCCTCGATCATCGTCGTGACGAGGCCGATCGCGAGCGAGGCGACGATCAGCGCGCCGGCGACAACCGACGCGCGATGCCGCGCCGCGAACTTCCGGGTGCGATACGTCCAGCTGTCGGGCCGGGCCGCGACCGGCAGCCCGTGAAGATGGTTCGTGATGTCCTGCTGCAGGAGGTCGACCGAGGCGTAGCGGCGCGCGGGATCCTTGTGCAGCGCCTTCATCACGATCGTGTCCAGGTCGCCGGCCAGCCGTCGCTTCAGCCGATCGGGCCGCGTGCGCCGGACACGGGCGATCTGCTCTGCGTCGTGCGGGACGGCGTCCGGCGCGGAATCGGACGACCGGCCTGATGCGGCGGCCAGCGCGGCGACGGCGCTGCTCGGGGAGGGCGTCTCCCCCTCGCAGATGGCGCGCTCGACGTCGGCCGGCGTCTTCGACGTGAAGCGGTGCGCCTGGACGCCGGTGAGGAGCTGATAGAGCACGACGCCGAGCGAGTACACGTCGGAGGCGGTCGTGATGGCCCCGCCCGACACCTGCTCGGGGCTCGCATAGTCCGGGGTGAACAGCTCGCCGCCGGTCCTCGTGAGGTCCGTCGTGACGGCCGGATCCAGCGGCTTCGCGATGCCGAAATCCACGAGCTTGATCGCGCCGTCCGCCGTCGTGAGGATGTTGCTCGGCTTGAGGTCGCGGTGCACGACCAGGCTCCGGTGGGCCGCGGCGACCGCCTCGCAGACGTGACCGAAGATCCGGAGGCGCGAGGCGATGTCCAGCTCGTGGCTGTCGCAGTAGCGATCGATCCGCTCCCCGTCCACGTACTCCATCGTGAAGTACGGAAACCCCTCGTCGGTGAGGCCGCCGTCGAAGAGCTGCGCGATGCCCGGATGCGAGAGCCTGGCCAGGATCTGCCGCTCGGCCACGAAGCGCGCGCGCTGGTGCCCGTCGAGCGGGCTCTGAATCACCTTCAGGGCCACGTCGCGGTCGTACTGGCCGTCAGCGCGCCGCGCGAGGTAGACGGTCCCCATCCCGCCGTGCCCGATCTCGCGCACGACGGTGTACGGACCGATGCGCCGTCCCGTCCAATCGCTCACCCCGCGATCGACCGGACCTGCGCCGAGCTCGACGGCGAGGCGCTCGAGCGGACCATCGGTACTTGCGTGCGCGTCGAGCAGCGCCCCGACCTCGCGGCGCAATGCCGCATCGCCTCCGCACGCGTCGTCGAGAAACGCGGCCCGCGCATGATCCGGCCGGGTGAGCGCCTGCTCGAACAGGAGCTCGAGCCGTGACCACGATTCCGGCGTCAACCCGCCCGCGCGACCGGCATCCGTCATTGGCACGTCTCCAAGATTCTCCTGGGCTCGCTTGTGCTGACAGCGCTCCAGTTGAGACGGACACCGTCCCTGCCAGCATTATTTACTGCTCGTGGGGCCCCACCCCCACTCGCTCGCGCTGCGGCGCTCGAAGACTCGCTATCCTCGCGCGGGCCGCAGGCGCTTCTCCTGATCTCCTTACTCTCCTGATCTCCTCGGCGTCCGTCAACTCCCGATGGAGCCACGCGCGCGCCATGTTCCAGTGCCGCTTCACCGTCGCGGGCGAGAGCTCCAGCGCCGCGGCCGTCTCCTCGATGGTCATGCCCGTGAAGATCCGGCACTCGACGACGCGGACGGCGTGGGGCGCGACCGAGTCGAGCCGGCCGAGCGCCTCGTTCAGCGCCAGCACTTCCTCGATTGAGTTCTCGGTCGCGAGCGCGTTGTCGTCCAGCTCGATCGCGACCGCGCCGCCGCCGCGCTTCTGCGCCTTGCGCGCCACCGCGTAGTCAACCAGGATGTGACGCATCGCCCGCGCCGCCATCGCGAAGAAATGCGAGCGGTCCTCCCACGCAACGTGTTCAAGGCCAATGAGCTTGAGGTACGCCTCGTGCGCGAGCGCGGTGGTGCTCAGCGTGTGGCCGGGCCGCTCGTGCCGCAGCGCGCGGTGCGCCAGACCGCGCAGCGTGTCGTATATCAGCGGCACGAGCCTGTCGAGCGCCTGCCGGTCGCCGCGGCCGGCTTCGCGCAGCAAGCCTGTAACGCTCGGAGAGTCAGTCATATCGACCTGGGGAATCTGGGTGACCGATTCTACGCGCTTTTGAGCGACTTCGAACGGCAAGTCCTAGCGAGGCTGCGCCTCAGACCCTGCAGCGCCGCCTCGCTAGGTGGCATTGTTTGATGTTTCGCCGCTTGACCACCGAAAACTTGGCACGTCCACGACAGCGGCGGCCGCCGACGGTCCGTTCCAGGTGCAGATCGGGATTCCGAACAGCACTGAGGCGTTCCTGAATTCGTTTCAGGTGGTGCGGCGCGGCGGCGCGCCGTTGACGGTCACGGTGACGCACACCAATCCGGCGGCCGCGCAGCTGCGGACGACCGCGCTCACGGGACAAACCGTGACCGTCGTCATCGGGGTCGGGCAGTCGTCCTCTCCAGCGACCGTCGCGGCGGGCGGCGTCGCATTCGATCCGGTTGCGCCCGGTCAGACGATCGTCACGGCGTCGATCCCCGGCTTCGTCGTGACGACGGCGGGCAGCGTCACCGTCACGATCACGCCGTGAGCGCCGTACTCCCTTCGCAGCTTGCGGTTGGCGAACTCGTGGCAGGTTACACGGATTACGCGGATCACACTGATTGACACGGATCGTACCCGCAGCGCTTGTCGCGTTTCAGACACGAGCGACAAGCCTGTAGAGGTCCCGCCGAAGGGCCTTGAATCCTGCGCGCGGTTGGGGTCACGCTGCACGCACTCAAGCCAGAGTCTCCGTGTCCCCCGTGTCTTCAGTCTTTCCGCGTTGTTCGGTGCATCCGTGCAATCCCTGCAAATCCGTGGCCTGTCTTTCTCCGCTATCTCCGTTCTCTCTGTGGTGAAAAACTCCCCCCGCTGGCGATTCATTCTTGAAACGACGAAAGTTGCCCGGCGCGGCCCGTCAGGGATAAATTGGGACGCGTAGCTGATTCAGGAGGAAAAGCCAGATGACTCAGCAGGAAAAGAAGATGGCTGTCGAGATCGAGCAGATGCCGGCGATGCGCGTCGCCGCCGTGCGCCACGCCGGCGCGTATCACGAGATCGGAAGGGCGTTCGAGCGCCTCGGTTCCATAGCCGGTCCGGCGGGGCTCTTTCAGCAGTCCGGCGCGGTGATGATCGGCGTCTACTTTGACGACCCCGAGACCACGCCGCAGGATCAGCTGCGATCGGCGGCCGGCATCGTCGTGCCGGAGAACGCGCGGCTGCCCGAGGGGCTCGTCGAACTGCGGATTCCCGCGGGGCGCTTCGCCCGTGCCGTGCACGTGGGCTCCTACGAGGAGCTGGGTGACGTCTGGGCACGCCTGAAGAGCGAGGTCTTCGAGACCAGGGGGCATCGCATCGGCGCGAGGCCGAGCTACGAGATCTACAGGAACACACCGATGGAGGTGCCGAAAGAAGAGCTCCGCACCGAGATCTATCTGCCGATCGAGTAACGCTATTCCCAGCGAAGCGCGACCATCGGATCCACGCGCGACGCGCGGCGGGCCGGCAGGAACGCCGCCGCCGCGGCGACGAGGGCGAGCAGCGCGCTGACGGCCACGAGCGTGATCGGATCGCTGCCGGCGATGCCAAAGAGCTGGTTCCGGATCAGCCGCCCGACGGCGAGCGCAAGCGGAATGCCGACGGCGACTCCGATCGCTACGAGCCGGATCGCCGATCGCATCTCCGATCGGAGCACCGTGCTTCTCGCGGCGCCGAGCGCCATGCGGATCCCGATCTCGCGAGTGCGCCGGACGACGGCGTAGGCCATCAATCCATAGAGGCCCACGCCTGCGAGCGCCGTCGCGAGGATGCCAAAGAACCCGGATAGCCTCGACAGAAGCTTCTCGCGAACCACAGCTCTGTCGAGAGTTTCGCTGACCGTACGGATCTGGGATTCGAGGTTGCCGTCGACGGCCTGGACCTCGCGTCGAAGCGCCGTCATCAGCGCGTCGGGCTGACCTGCGGCGCGCACCACGAACGTGTCTCCCCACGCGGACGGGAAGTAGATCAGCGGCTTGATCACCTCTCGAAGATCCTCGTGCACGGCGTCCCTCGCCACGCCGACGATCTCGATGCCGTACTTCACGTTGGGCAGGTCGCCCCAGCCGAAGCGGGCGCCAATCGGATCGCGGCCGTTCAGGTAACGCCGCACGAACGCCTCGTTCACGATGGCGACGGATATCTGGTTCGGATCGAGCCTGCTGTCCTGCGCCGTGAAATCCCGCCCGCGTAGCAGCGGAAGAGCCAAGGTCCTGAAATACCCCGGCGCCACGCCGGCCGTCCGGATCTGGCGATCCTCTTCGGGTTCGTGCGTGTATCCTGCAACCGCCACGCAGCACGTCCTCGAGATCCCGCCGCCAAATCCCGCATGCGTGAAGGCCGCCGACTCGACGCCGGGCGTAGCCTCCAGCCTGTCGAGCAGCCGGCGCGAGAGATCGGGGAGCTGGTCCGTCTTGTAACCGCTCGCTTCCGGCGCGACGCGGACTTCCAGCAGTGTCTCGGCGGCAAATCCCAAGTCGCGCGCCCTGAGATTGCGGAGCGTCTGCCCGAACAAGGCGGCGCCGGTCAGGAGAACCAGCGACATCGCGACTTGCGCTACCAGCAGCGTCCTCGAGAGCCCCGCCCGCGTCTGCGTGCCGGTGTTGAGTTTCAGTGCGGTTCCAACGTCGACCCTGGAGATCGTCAACGCCGGCGCGAGGCCAAATATCATGACGGTCACGACCGAGAGCGCCGAGGTGAACCCGAGGACGTGCGCGTTGAGGGCCACGTCGATCGGGATGGGCGCGGAGTCGCGTCGAGGCGAGCACGAGCAGGACGCGGCTGCCCCACCATGCGAGGAGCAGGCCGAGCAGACCCCCGAGAGCCGCCAGCACCAGGCTCTCGGTGAAGAGCTGACGCACGAGCCGGCGGCGTCCTGCACCGATCGCCAGGCGCACGCCCATCTCCCGCTGACGCGCGGCGGCCCGTGCCAGCAGCAGGTTCGCCACGTTGGCGCAGGCGATGAGGAGAACCATCGCGACGATCCCCGCGAGAATGCGCAGGGGCAGCGAGAACCGTTCGCGGAAATCCGGCAGACCACGGCTGCCATCGGACGATCGCACGCCAACCCGTTGAGCGTACTTGCTGAAGTCCGTCGATTCGGACCGAATGCTGGTCAGGGCGACGGCGAGCGCCGCGTCGGCCGTGCTCCCCGTCGCGCCGGGACGGAGGCGGCCCACCACGCGCAACCAACCCACGTTGGGACGATCGAGCAGCGACCTCCCGCGGTCGAAGCGCGGCTGCATCACGAGCGGCACCCACACGTCGGGCGCCCGGCCCACCGATTCCCCGAAGAAACCGGCAGGCGCCACGCCGACGATCGTGACGTTCTGCCGCTTGATGATCAGGCCCGAGCCGATGACCGCCGCATCGCCGCCAAATCGGCGCTGCCAGAAGGCGTGGCTCAACACGGCCACTCCGGAATCGCCGGCCGGCTTGTCGTCCTCTGGAGTGAGGGTCCGGCCCATCAGCGCCCGCACGCCCAGCACCGGAAAAAACTCGCCGGAGACGAGCTGCACCCTGGCCTCTTCGGACCGGCCGACGGCCCCGGGTCCGCCGACGTCCAGTGCGCGCGAAGCCGTCCTGCGCCGCGAACACGCCCGAGAAGGCGTCCACCTCATCCCGGATCCGCTCGAACAACGGATAGGAGAGATTCTGTTTCGCACCGCGCGTCGTGATGACGTCGAGGACGACGAGCTGCGCCGGGTTCTCGACCGGCAGAGTCGTGAGCAGGACGGCGTCGACGAGGGTGAAGATGGCCGTGTTGGCGCCGATGCCAAGCGCGAGCGTGAGCACCGCGACCGCGGTGAAGCCCGGCGACGCGCGCAGCAGGCGCCCCGCGTAGCGCAGGTCCTGCAGAAAGCTCTCGACCACGGATTCCCAACCCACGTCGCGGACGCGATCCTTCACCGCTTCCACGCTGCCCGTCTCGATGCGCGCGGCGCGGATGGCCTGCTCGCGGGTCATTCCTGCCCGCATCCTGTGTTCGACGCGCCGTCTCGAGGAACTCGCGGAGCTCCTCATCCAACTCGCGGTCCACCTGTGTCTTGCGGAACAGACCGCGAAGGCCGCCGACGAGACGCATGAGGAAAGTCATCTGATCTCCTACTCGCTGCGAAGCGCGACGAGCGGATCCACGTTCATCGCGCGGCGCGCCGGAACGAACGCGGCCGCCCCGCCCGCGATCGCCAGGCACGAAATGGCCGCGGCTGCGGTCAACGGATCGGTCGGTGTCAGGCCGAACAGCATGCGGCTGAAGACGCTCGAGGCGAGCCAGGCCAGCGGGAGCCCGGCCGCCACGCCCGCCGCGAGCGATCGAGCGGCATCCTTCAATACCAGCCGGAGCACGTTCCACCGCGTCGCGCCCAGCGCAGTGCGCACGCCGATCTCGGCCGTCCGCATTGCCACGTTGTACGCGAGCACTCCGTAGAGCCCGACGACGGCGAGGAGAAGCGCCAGCAGGCCGAAGCCGCCGGCCACGCCCGCCACGAGCCGTTCCTCCACCAGCGCGCGATTCAGCTGCTCCACCATCGTTCGCACCTCGATGCGCGTGTTGGGCAGGCGAGGGGCGAGCTCGCGCCGAAGGGACGCCGCGACCTCCGGGACAGAGCCGGAGACCGAGACCTCGAACGTCGCCTTGGACGGGGCGCTTTGCGCGTACGCCACGTACACGCTCGACGGCGCCACGAAATACCGGACGCTTCCCGAGAACAAGGCGTCCTTGACGACGCCGACGATCTCCATCGCCGGACCGGCGCCGCCTGCGATCGCCAGCCGCTGACCGAGCGGGTTCAGGCCGCGGAGATGCTGCCGCGCGAATGCCTCGTTGACGACGGCGACCTTCGTTGCGGCGGCGGTGTCGGCCGGCGTGAACTCGCGGCCGGCGACGAGCGGCGTGCGCATCGTCTCGAAATAGCGCGGACCGATGGTGTGGAGCAGCGATTCCTCTTCCACGCGCACGCCGTTGACGAGGAAATCGAGCGAGGTCTCTCCTTTGCCGAGCGGCGTCCTGTCGGAGTAGCTCGCGGCACGCACGCCGGGCAGCCGCTCCGTCGCCTCGTGCAGCTCGCGGTACAACGCCGCGAGCGGAGGGCCGCTGTAGCCCGCCGTGCGTCCGTCGAGCTCGACCAGGAGCACGCCCTCCGGGTTGAACCCGCAATCGAAGTCGCGGAGGTTCCGGAAGGTCTGTGCGAAGAGCCCGGAGCAGATGAGCAGAAGCAGCGTGAGCGCGAGCTGCGCGGCCACGAGGATCGCTCCCGTCCGTCCACGCGGCGTCACGGTCGTGCCGACGCCGTGGCCGAGACCCGGCGGGCGTCTGGTGGCGCCGAGCGCGGGCGCGGTGCCGAACAGGACGACCGTGCCGATGGCCAGCACCATCGTGAAGAGGAGCACCATTGCATCGGGAGCGATGTCGAGCACGATGGCGGTCTGGGCGGGTCCTGGTCCCGGGCTCGGCCCCATGCCTCCCGCCAGACTGCTTGAAAGGATCGTCAGGAGACTGTGACTGCCGGACCATGCCAGCACCAGGCCGAGCGCCGCGCCGGTCAGGGCCAGCAGGACGCTTTCGGTCAGGAGCTGGCGCGTGACGCGCGCGCGGCTGGCGCCGAGGGCGAGGCGCGTGGCAATCTCGCGCTGCCGCGCCGCTGTCCGCGCCAGGAGAAGGATGGCGACGTTCGCGCACGCGATCAGCAGCACGAACCCGACGAGCGCCATCAGCACGAGCAGCGGCGCCCCGAACATCTGCCGCAAGCCACTCCAACCCGTGCCGCCAGGCACGACGTCCAGCCTCGCGGCCATGAAGCGATCGCGGGGACGCTCCGCGTTCGGCATCGCGGCCTCGACTACCTGCGGCCACGCGACGTCGAGCCGCGTCCGCACTTCCGCGTTCGACAAGCCCGCCCGCGGCCGCGCGATCACGCTCAGGGCGTTCGCGCCGGCGACGAGCATCCTGGCCAGCTCGGGCCGGATCTGCGGCGCGGTCCCCAGGGGCAGCGTCAGATCCGCGGCCTGTCCAACGGTCGTGCCCGTGAACCCGGGGCCCGTGACGCCGACGATCGTGACGGGAGCGCCGTAGATCAGGATCCTCTGACCAATCGCACGCGGGTCCCCGGCGTATCGGCGTTTCCAGTACGCGTCAGTGATGACGACGACCGGCGCGGCGCCGGGACGGTCGTCGTCGGGTGTGAGGAGACGGCCGGCGATGGGTATCAAGGACAGCGCGTCGTAGTAGTCACCCGTCACCCATGCCCCGTCCGCCTGCTCGGCACCTCCCGGTCCGTCGACCGACAGCGTCGTCGCGGCGAACCCGAACACGCCGGCGAAGATCTCGCGGCGCTGCGCGAGCGCCTTCACGAACGGGTACGAGAACGCATTCGCGGGCTGCTGCTCGGGCCTGACCAGAAACAGCTGGACCAGTTCATCCGCATGCGGGACCGGCAGAGGACGCAGCAGCAGCGCCTGAATCACGCTGAAGATCGCGGTGTTGGCGCCGATGCCGAGCCCCAGCGTCAGCACGGCCACCGCCGCGAAGCCGGGTGCCTTGCGGAGGCTGCGGACCGCGTAGCGCGCGTCCTGCCACACGCTGTCGATCGCCGATTCCCACCCGGCGTCGCGAACCCGGTCCTTCACGGCTTCGGCGCTGCCGAGCTCGAGCCGCGCGCAGCGGGTGGCCGTCTCGCGGCTCATGCCCGTCCGCATCTTCTGTTCGACGGCCGTCTCGAGGAAATCCCGGAGCTCGGCGTCCAGGTCCTGCTCGACCCTGGTCTTCCGAATCAGCCCGTGAAGACCGCCGATGATGCGCCGGAGCCGGATCATCACAACTGCTCCAGCGACGCCTTCAGAATCCGGGCGATGGCGGTCGTCTGCACTTCCCAGTCCCGGGTTTCGCTCTTGAGGTGTGCGCGGCCCTGCGCGGTGAGCGTGTAGTACTTGGCGCGCCGGTTGTTCTCGGTGACGCGCCACTCGCCCGCGATCAGCCCGTCCCGCTCCAGCCGGCGCAGCGCGGGGAAGAGCGATCCGGCGTTGACCTGGAACACCCCTTTGCTGATCTGTTCGAGACGGACGCCGATGCCGTAGCCGTGCATCGGCTCGAGCGCGAGGGTCTTCAGAATGAGCATGTGCAGGGTGCCCTGCACCAGCCCGCTTTGTTTGTCGTCGGCTCGCATGGCGGCGCCGCCTCCTCTTTCATCTAGCTAAACTAGAGAAGCATAGCGCGCTTGTCTAGTTTGTCAAGAGGAGTGCCCCGCCGGTCGGGACTCGGGACTCGGGACTCGGGACCCGACTCGGGCCCCGACTCGGGATTCGGGACTCGGGATTCGAGGATTCGAGGATTCGAGGATTAGGTTAGGGATTAGTGATTCACCGCTCGTCCACCCGTCCCGCCACGCTCGCCACGGTCGCGACGAGCTCGGACGGATCGACCGGCTTCGAGACGTGCACGAGAAAGCCGGCGCGCAACGCGCGCGTCCGATCCTCGGAACGCGCGAATGCGGTGAGTGCGATCGCCGGGACCCGTCCGCCGCGCTCCGGCCCCAGCGCGCGGACGCGGCGGAGCAGCTCGAACCCGTCGGCGTCCGGCATGCCGATGTCGGTGACGAGGACGTCCGGGTGCTGCGCTTCGACGAGCACGAGCGCGTCGGCGGCCGAGCCGGCGGTGAGCACCGCTGCGCCGCAGTCTTCCAGCACCCGCTTGATCAGATCGCGGGCGTCGGACTGATCGTCCACGACGAGCACCTTGAGCCCCGAGAGCTCCGCGACGACGAAGTGGGTGGCGGTCGCGCTTGGCGTGTTCGGGTGCAGGCGTTCGGCCGTGTCTCTCTGCCGGTGAACCACGGTCAGCGGAAGGCGCACAGTCACAGTGGTCCCCAGGCCTTCGCCGGGGCTCTCGACCTTGACGATGCCGCCGTGCAGCTCGACGAGGTTCTTCACGATCGACAGCCCGAGGCCGAGGCCGCCGTACTTGCGCGTCGTGGACGCATCCCCCTGGCGGAACCGTTCGAAGAGATGCGGAATGAACTCCGGCTTGATGCCGACGCCCGTGTCCGCCACGCTGATCTCGATCAGCGAGTTCACGCGTTCGAGCAGGATCTGAACCCGGCCGTCCTTCGGCGTGAACTTGATGGCGTTGGACACGAGGTTCCAGACGACCTGCTGGAGCCGGCCCGGATCCCCCGAGATCGGCCCCGCCGCCGGATCGAGCATTCTCTCGAGCTTGATGCCCTTGGCGTCGGCCGCGGGCCTCACCGTTTCCACCGCCGCCTCGATGAACCCCAGCGGATGGACGGTCTGGATGTCCAGGCGGATTTTCCCGGACGTGATCCGGCTCATGTCGAGCAGATCTTCGATGAGCTGCGTCTGCATGCGCGCGTTGCGTTCGATGGTCTCGAGTCCCTTGATGTAGTCGGTCTCGTTCTTCGAACCGGTCCGCAGGACCTGCGACCAGCCGAGGATGGCGTTCAGCGGCGTCCGGAGCTCGTGCGACAGCGTCGCGAGAAACTCGTCCTTGACGTCGCTCATCCGCTCGGCCGCGGTGCGCGCCGCGCGCTCGCTCTCGAGGAGCATCTTGCGCTCTTCCGCCGCCTGTTGGGCGGCTTCGTAGAGCCGCGCATTGTCGATGGCGATGCCGGCCTGCGCCGCCACGCCGACGATCAGCCGTTCCGATCGGTCCGTGAACACGCCGGTTTCCGGGTGGCCGAAGAACAACCCGCCGATGACCTCGCCGGTCCGTGACCGCACGGGCACGGCGAGGCAGCTGCGTAACGGGAGAGTCCGCCGGGCAGGCCATCGCGAGACGCCGGCGGGCCGTAGGAGGGATCGGTCAGCAGGTCCTCGCAGCGGATCGGCGCTTCGCCGCGCAGCATCGCGCCGAACAGGATGGCGGCCGGATGCGCGCCGAACGTGTCGAACGCTTCGCGCGGCGCCCCGGCGAGCGTGTAGAGCAGGAACGAGTCGCCGTTCTCGTCGGTGGTGTTGGCGAAGAAGGCGCCGAACCGGGCCCCGCTCAACTGCGTCGCCGCGTCCGTCACCGTCTGGGTGAGCCCCTCCATGTCGAGCTTCGACGCGAGGGTCCGTCCGGTCTCGTTGAGGAGCTCCAGGATGCGGGTCTCCTCGCGCAGCGCCGCTTCGGCGCGCTTGCGGCTGGTGATGTCTTCGATGACGCCGATGAATCGCTGCGGCTGGCCGGCCGCATCCTTCAGCAGCGTGACCGTCGTCAGGCTCCACACGGTCGACCCGTCCCGGCGCACGAAGCGTTTCTCGAGTGCGTACTCAGGGATGGATCCCGCGAGCAACTGGCCCATCGCGGTCGAGGTGAGCGGCAGATCGTCGGGGTGCGTGATCGACATGAACGTCAGGTCACGGAGCTCGTCGGGGCTGTACCCCAGAATCTCCGAGAACCGTTTGTTCATGTCGAGGAACCGGCCGTCGAGCGTCGCGACGGCGATCCCGACCGCGGCCTGATTGAAGATCGCGCGAAGGCGCTCCTCGTTCTCGCGCAGCGTCTCGGCGGCTTCCTTGCGGCTGGTGATGTCCGTGCAGGCGCCCGTCATGTAGAGGGGCTTGCCGTTCTCGTCGAAGGAGGCCCTCGCCTTGTCATCGACCCAGCGGACCGTCCCGTCCGGCCAGACGACGCGGAACTCGAGATCGAAGTCGCCTCCCTCGCGTGCCCCGCGCTCGCACTGCGTAATCACGTTGGGGCGGTCGTCCGGGTGGACCGCGTCGATGAACGTCTCGAGCGACTGGGGTCCCTGCCCCGGCGGGAGCCCGAACAGGCGGTCGAGGTTTCCATCCCACTCGACGATGTTCGTCTGAATGTTCCAGCGGAACGTGCCGGTGCCGGCCGCGCTCAGGGCAGCGGTCAGCCGCTCCTGGCTCTCGCGCAGGGCTTCCCTGGTCCTGATGAGCTCTTCCTCGGCGCGCTGGCGGGCGAGGAGGATGCTGCTCGCGTTCTGCAACGCGACCGACCGGAGCAGCCGTTCCTCGTCGTCGAGTGTGGCCACGTGGTTAGACCGTTCCGAGGGCCTTCGACGCGAGCGCGGTCCCCTCCACGCGCGCGCGAATCTTCGCGAACGCCGTGTCGCGGGTCGTGGAGGTGTCGTCGCAGAACGGGGAGAACCCGCAATCGTCGGTCGTGCCCAGCTGCGCGACCGGGATGTACGCTGCCGCTTCCAGGACCCGGTCGCGGACTTCCTCGGCGGTCTCGATATGCGGATCGATCGTCGCGATGACGCCCACGAAGACCCGGTGCTCGGGCTGCATGTACTGGCGGATGATCTTCAGGACCCGCGCGCGATCCGGTTCGCCGGCCAGCGCGATGTAGAAGTTCCCGGCCCGCAGCTGGAACAGGCTCGGCAGCAGCTCGGCGTAGTCCACGTCGGCGCTGTGGGTCGAATCGCGATCGCCGCCGGGGCACGTGTGCACGCCGATGCGCTGGCGGTCCTCTCGAGAGAAGCGCGACAGCGCCAGGTTGTTCAGGTCGATGAAACTGTGCAGGAGCTGGCCGGACGGGTCCACCTTCATGGCAAAGCGCCCCTCGGTGAAGTCGATCTGGACCTTGTAGGCCCCCTTGTCGAAACAGCGGCGGATCTCCCGTTCGTGCTCGGCCAGCAGATCGTCGATGAACTCCCCGCGCGAGTAGTCCGGGATGCCTTCGGCCGGATACATGAGGCTCAGGGCCGACGGCGAAATGACCGCCTGCTTGATCGGGAGATGGGCATACCGCTTCGCGAGCTCGAGATAGCTGTCCGCGTAGCGCTTGTAACGGAAAGGACCCGCGGTCAGCCGCGGCATGCGGCGGGTGTGTCCGGCCGCGAATGGAATCTTGAACCCGTCGGGGGCGGTGTTGGGGAGGCCGTGGACGCAATACGTCCAGAAATTGTGATACTTCCGCTGTTCGCCATCGGTGATGACGGGAGACCCTGTCGCCTCGAACCGCTCGACGGTGTCCCGGATGGCCTCCTCGTAGAGCGGATCGAGGCGGGGATCCTCGGGGTCGCCCTGCGCCATGGCCTCGACCAGAGCGGGCGGGCGGGGCAGGCTGCCGATGGGCTCGGTGGGAACCATTCCGACCATCCTGTCACCGATCGGCCTGGACATCCATGTCGAATCCGGTGCCGCTCCGGCGGCCTCTCTCCTTGACAGACTGGGAGAGACGCCGTAGACTCCTAGCTAAACTAGGAGAGTGACCACCCCGTGGCCAAGACCGCAGACATCCTTCCCGGCACGCTCGACATGCTCATCCTCAAAGCGGTGTCGCTCAAGCCGCTGCACGGGTACGGCGTGCTGGTCCGCATCCGGCAAATCTCGAACGAGGCGCTCGACATTCCACAGGGCTCCCTGTATCCCGCGCTCAACCGTCTGGAGCACCAGGGGCTGATCGTCTCCGAGTGGGGGCACAGCGACAACAACCGGCGGGCCAAGTACTACACCGTCACGCCGGCCGGACGCCGGCGGCTGCGCGAGGAAACCGCGGGCTGGAACCGGCTGGCCGCGGCGATTGCCGCCGCGCTGAACACGGCACCGGACGAGATCTGAATGGTGAACCGGCTGCGTTCCCTCCTCCGCGCGCTGTTCGGTCGCGACGCTTTCGAGGCGGACGTCGCCGAGGAGATGCGGCTGCACATCGAGCTGTACACCGCCGACCTCGTGCGCTCCGGCGTGGACCCGGTTGCCGCGGCGCGCCGCGCGCGCATCGAGTTCGGCAACGTGCACAACGTCAGGCTCGACTCCCGGGAGGCTCGTGGCCTGCGTCCGTTCGACGAGATGGCCCGCAACGTGCGCTACGCGTACCGCATGCTGCGCAAGAGCCGGGGTTCACGGCCAGCATCGTGGCGACGCTCGCGCTCTGCCTCGGATCCACGCTCACCATCTTCGCCGTCGTCGACTCCATCCTGCTTCGGCCGCTGCCGTTTCCGGACGCCGGCCGCCTGATGAGCGTGTACAACACCTATCCTCGGGCCGGCGTCCCGAACGACGGCTGTTCGCTGACCAACTACTACGAGCGGCGCGGCCGGATCGCGGCGTTCGCCGGCGTGGCGGCCTACCGCGAGGGCGCGGCGATCGTGGGCGAACCCGGCGCAACCGAACGGGAACCCGTTGCGCGGGTCTCGCCCGATTTCTTCACCACGTTAGGCCTCGGTCCGGTGATGGGGCGCGCGTTCACCGAAGAGGAGACCGTCTATCAGAAGAGCGCAGTGGCCATCCTCACCGATGCGTACTGGAAACAGCGCCTGAACGGCGACCCGAACGCGATCGGCCGGCGCATCCGTGTCGACGGCTCCGAACGGATCGTCGTCGGCGTGCTTCCGGCGGCGTTCGCGTTCCTGTCGTCGAAGGCCAGGATCTACCTGCCGCTCGCGTCCACCCCGGCGGAACGTGCGGTGGCCGAGCGGCACTCGGGCAACTCCGACATGATCGCGCGCCTCAGATCCGGCGTCACGGTCGCCGAGGCGCAATCGCAGATCGACGCGCACAACGCCGCGCTCGAGTCGACCAATCCTGACGCGGCCGCCATGGCCGACGCCGGCTTCCGCTCGATCGTCGTGCCGCTTCACGCCGATCACGTCGCGACGGTCCGCGGGATTCTGGTGCTGTTGCAGGCCGCCGTGCTCGTGCTGCTGCTCATCGGCGCGGTCAACGTCACCAACCTGTTGCTGATTCGCGCGAGCGGACGCGTCAAGGAGCTCGCCGTGCGACAGGCGATCGGCGCCAGCCGGCGGCACGTCGTCATGGAAGTGCTGGCGGAGACGATCCTGGTGGCCGCTGCGGGAGGACTGCTCGGCCTCGCGGTGGGCGCGTGGGGCATCGCGCTGCTGCGAACGCTCGGCGCCGAACATCTCCCGCTCGGCGTCCGCGTCGCCTTCGATGCACGGCTCGCGCTCGTCGGGCTCGCCGGCGCCGTGGCGCTCGGCGTCGCGATCGCCGGGCCGATCGCGTGGTATCACCTGCGGATTCAGTCGTCGACCGCGCTGCGGTCCGAATCCCGCGGCGGCACGCCGACGCGGGTCGTTCAGCGCCTTCGCCACGGTTTCGTGGTGGCCCAGCTCGCCCTGGCATTCGTGCTGCTGGCCGGCGCGGGGCTGCTCGCGGTGAGCCTCAAAGAAGTCATGGCCGTCTCCCCGGGGTTCCGCCCGGACAACCTCCTCACCGGCCAGATGACGCTACCGGGCAAGAACTATCCGGATGTCGCCGCGCTGGTCACGTTTGCCGAACGCCTGACGACCGGTCTCGATCGCCAGCCGGGCGTGCTGGCGTCTGGTTTCGCGACGAATGTCCCCCTGAGCGGCATCAGCAACAAGAGTGCAGCCACCGCCGGGGGATACACGCGGCTGCCCGGCGAATCACCCCGCGGGATCTACTCGTACGGCGTCGGCGGCGACTATTTCACCGTGCTCGGCTACTCGCTTCGAGAGGGACGCTATCTCACGGCGGCCGATTCGCGCTCGACCGCGCGCGTCTGCGTCGTCGACGAGGCGTTCGCGCGACGGTTTTGGCCCGGTGGAAGCGCGATTGGCCAGCAGGTGTTTCAGGGCCCCGAGGAAACCGCCCCCGCGGAAGCCTTCCGCATCGTCGGCGTCGTCGGCGCGGTCAAGCAGGCGGCCCTCGCGGAAGACGATGCCCTGGGCGCCGTGTACTATCCCTTCATGCACCGCGCCGAGCGCGACATCTTCGTCGTGACCCGTACGCGTCTGCGGCCCGAGGCGCTCGGGGCTACGCTGCGGGAGGTGGTCCGAACGATCGATTCGGAGCTGCCCGTCACCGACCTCAGGTCGATGGACCGGCGCATCGCCGACAGCCTGGTTGCCCGGCGATCGCCGGCGCTGCTGGCCGCCGCCTTTTCCTTGATGGCCCTGCTGCTCGCCGCCATCGGTACGTATGGCGTCCTGACGTACGCCGTCTCCGAGCGCCGGCGGGAGATCGGCCTGCGGATGGCGCTCGGCGCGAGGCCGCAACAGGTCCGCCGCCAGTTCCTGTCGCTGGCGCTGCGTCTGCAGGTTGCCGCGACGGCGCTCGGCCTCTGTGGCGCATGGCTCACCGGGCGGGCCATGCAGGCGATCCTCTTCCAGGTGCCCGCCGTTCACCTCCCGACGCTGGCGGCCACGGCCGGCATCATTTCGCTGGTTTCCCTGGTCGCCTGTCTGCTGCCCGCACATCGCGCTGCCCGCATCTCGCCGATTGAAGTACTGAATCACTAATCTCTAATCGTTGAATCACCAATCCTTGAATCCTGAATCCCCGAATCCCGAATCACTGACGTACAATCCCTGCATCGCTGACGTATGCGATGACGCTCTGCAAGTCTGCCGCGCGCACTCGACGATTTAGCGATTCGGCAGTCAGCGATTCGGGATTCCAGGATTCAACGATTCAAGGATTAGTGATTCGTGATTGGTGATTCGAGACTGGTCGCCGCCGCCCTCTCTTCCCTTCTGGTCCTCGGTCAGGGCGTCTCAACGCTTCGCCCTGACCCGCCCATCGCGTGCACCGACTGCGCGGACTGGAACGCGCCGCGCGAGCCCTATCGCGTGTTCGGGAACACCTATTACGTCGGGGTCAAGGGGCTCTCCGCGGTGCTGATTACGTCGGACGCCGGGCTGATTCTGCTCGACGGCGCTCTGCCGCAATCGGCGGCCGTGATTGACGAGAACATCCGTAAGGTCGGCTTCCGTACCGCCGACATCCGGCTGATCCTGAACTCGCACGCGCACTACGATCACGCCGGCGGCATCGCGGCGCTCCAGCGTGCGAGCGGGGCCGTGGTGGCGGCCAGCCCATCCGGGGCGCGGGCGCTCGAGCAGGGCGGACCGACCGCCGACGATCCGCAGTTCGGGCTCGCCGGGAAGTTTCCGGCTGTCGCGAAGGTGCGTGTCATCAAGGACGGCGAAGTGCTCCGCGCCGGCGATCTCGCCGTGACGGCGCATTTCACCCCCGGCCATACACCCGGCGCGACTTCCTGGTCGTGGCGATCGTGTGAGGGCTCGAGCTGCAAGGACATCGTCTATGCCGACAGCTTGAACGCCGTGTCGGCGCCGGGTTTCCGTTTCAGCGGCGATCAGAAACACCCGGGCACCGTCCAGGAGTTCCGGCGCAGCATCGCAAAAGTTGCGGCGTTCCCCTGCGACGTGCTGCTGACCGTCCACCCCGCGTTTGCCGAGGGGCAGACCTGCCGCACGTATGCCGCCGGCGCCGCGAAGCGCCTCGACGAACGCATCGCTCAGGAGCGAAAATGAGCCGGCTGCGGGTGTCGTTCGCCGTCGCGGCGCTCCTCACGGCCAGCCTCGGGCTCGCCGCATCCCCATCCGCCCTCGATCTCGCGGCTTCCGCCTTCAGCCGGACGTTCGACTCGTCCGCACAGGGAAACCGTGCGGCGCCGATCGCGCTTCATCCCGATAACCCGCACTACTTCCAGTGGCGCGGGCGGCCCACCATCCTCATCACGTCGGCCGAGCACTACGGCGCGGTGATGAACCTCGATTTCGACTATCGCAAGTACCTCGATACGCTGGCCGCCGACGGCTTGAACTACACGCGGGTCTTCAGCGGCGCCTACGTCGAGCCTCAGGGGGCGTTCAACATCGCCCGGAATACCCTGGCGCCGGGGCCCGGCCGGTTCATCGCGCCGTGGGAGCGGAGCAGCCAGCCGGGTTACGCGAACGGGGGCAACAAGTTCGATCTCGCGCGCTGGGACGCCGCGTACTTCGCCCGGTTGAAGGACTTCATCGCGTACGCGGCCAAACGAAACATCGTCGTCGAGCTCACGCTGTTCTGCCCGATGTACGAGGAGATGCAGTGGACGCTCAGCCCGATGAATGCGGCGAACAACGTGAACGGCGTCGGCGCCGTGGCGCGCACCGACGTCTACACGCTCGACAAGCACGGCGGGCTGCTGGCCGTGCAGGAAGCGCTGACGCGCAAGATCGTCACCGAGCTGAACGGGTTCGACAACCTGTTTTTCGAGATCTGCAACGAGGCCTACTTCGGCGGCGTGACGATCCCCTGGCAGCATCGCATCGCCGACGTGATCGTCGAGACCGAGCGCGGCCTGCCCGCCAGGCACCTGATCGCCCAGAACATCGCCAACAACTCGGCGAAGGTCGTCAACCCGCATCCGTCGGTGTCGATCTTCAACTTTCACTACGCGGCGCCGCCCGACACCGTCGGCCTGAACTACGCGCTCGACAAGGTCATCGGCGACGACGAGACGGGGTTTCGCGGCGTCACCGATGCGCCGTACCGCACCGAAGCGTGGGACTTCGTCATCGCGGGCGGCGGGCTGTACAACAATCTCGACTACTCGTTTGCCGCCGGTCACGAAAACGGCACGTTCGTCTATCCGGCGACCCAGCCCGGCGGCGGCAACCGCGCGTTTCGCCGCCAGATGAAGATTCTGAGCGGCTTCATCAACGGGTTCGATTTCATCCGCATGGCGCCGGACAACTCGGTGATCAAGGGAGGCGTACCGGAAGGCGGGACGGCGCGGGCGCTGGTCGAGCGCGGCAAGGCCATCGCGGTCTACGTGCGGAAGGAGAGCGCGACCGGCCCGTGGTCGGCGCGGTGGACCGGGTTCATCGAGGCGCCGTCGGACGGCGAGTACACGTTCCACACGTTCTCCAATGACGGCATTCGCCTGCGGGTGAACGACACCGTCGTGATCGAAGACTGGACCGACCACGGCGAGAAAGAGGATGCCGGCCGCATCACGCTGACCGCCGGCCAGCGCTACGCCGTGCGGCTCGAGTACTTCTACAACGGCGGGCAGGGCGTCTCGAAGCTGTGGTGGACACCGCCGGGCGGCACGAAGGAAGCGGTCCCGGCCCGTGTCCTCCATCTGCCGGCGGGCGGCCGGGGACTCCGTGGCGAGTACTTCAAGGGCGCCGGCCTGTCGGAGGCCTGGGCGCAGCGCGACGACGCCCAGGTCGACTTTGCCTGGGGCGTGAAACCGCCGTTCTCCGGCGAGTCGAGAGGGCCCACTGCCCTGCAGATCGATCTGGCTGACGGGGTCTGGCAGGCCGAGTGGCTCGACACGAAGTCGGGGGCCGTCGTGCGCAGGACGCGCGCCGATGGCGGCGCGATCCGCACGTTCGAGGCGCCGGCTTACGACACGGACATCGCGCTGCGGCTGAGGAGACGGTAGTCAGCTCACGACCGTCGCCTTCTTCACGTACGCCGGATCGATCGTCACGCCGAGACCCGGACCGGTCGGCACCTTCAGAATCCCCCCGACGCTCGTGAGCGGAGACGAGTCGGACGTCACGGGCAGCGAATCGTCAGTCCCCTTGAACTCCTGATACGGCCCGGCGTTCGGCACGCACGACGCGAAGTGGGCGACGTAGAGATAGCCCAGGCCGCCGCCGGACATGTGCGGCGTGCAAGGCATGCCGGCAGCGGCAGCCATCCGGGCGACGCGGATCGAGCGCACGAACCCGCCGAAGTAGAAAAGATCCGGCTGCACGACGTCCACGCATTTCTGCTCGATCATCCAGCGGAAGCGCCGCAGGCTGCTCTCCTGTTCGCCGCCGGCAACGGGGATGGGCAGCGCGTCGGCGATCGCCTTCGTCTCGTCGTAGAAATCGAACGGCACCGGCTCCTCGAGGAACGCAAGCCGATGCTCCTGCATGAGGCGCCCGATGCGGAGCGACATCGGCCCGTCGTACGAGCCGTTCGCGTCGGCGTAGATGGTCATGCCGTCGCCGAACGTCTTGCGTGTGAGCGGGATCATCGCCAGGTCGCGCCGGGTCGAGTCGTCGTCGAATCGCATGCGTGCCCCGAGGCGGAACTTGATCGCCTTGGCTCCGGTCTCGTCCACCAGGCGCCGCAGGTATGCGATCTCCGCCTCCGGCGAGTTGCCGCGGTTGCCGCTGGCGCGGTAGACGGCGACGTCGCGGCGGACGACGGCGCCGAAGAGCTCGCCGAGCGGCTTTCGCGCGATCTTGCCGAGGAGATCGAGGAGGGCGATCTCGACGCTCGCCACCGGCACCCAGAACGGCAGTCCCTGCCACTTGTAGTTGGAGCTCGCGAGGTACACGCCGTCCACGAGCGACTCGAGGTCGCGCGCGTCCTTGCCGATGAAGAACGGCGCTACGCGTCTGGTGAGAATGGGCCATGCGGTCTCGAGCACGTCCGGATGACCGGCGGCGAGCCCCTCCGCGCCGTCGCGTGACCGGACGCGGACGAGAAAGTCGGCGGGGCCTTTGAGCAGCTCGATGGAGGCGATGGGGACCGGCGCCGGCCAGAGCTCGCGGCGGAGCACCGGGGTGGCGCCGACCCGCTCGAGAGTTGCCTGCCGTGCGCGATCGGCCTCGGCTCCTCGCTGATGCGCGGCCGCCGGCGTGGACATCCCGGCTCCCGCCGCCATCGCACCGAGACGCATGAACTCCCGTCGACTTGTCGCGTGTCCCACGGAGACCTCCTCATCCTTCGACCGGTACCCTACTCCGTCACGCTATCAAACCGCATCGTCGTGGGCTTCGTCCAATCGGTCATGAATCAGCACCTCGATGCGACAGCCGACCTCGAACCCGCTCGTGGTCTCCGGCTTCAGCCGGACCCTGGGGTTTTGATGCGCCGCGTCGTCACACCGTTCTTCGTCACACCATTCATCCTCACTCTGCTCACGTCAACGCTCCTGTTCGGGCAGAACGGGCAGCAGAACGCCGCGGATGCCGAACGGGTGATCAAGGCGCTCGAGATTCGCGCCGGCAGCGTGGTCGGAGAAATCGGCGCCGGGGACGGAGCGCTGACGCTCGCGATCGCGAAAGCGGTCGGCGCCACGGGCCGCGTGTTCAGCAACGAGTTCAACAAGGACCGGCTCGCCGACATCGGAAGGGCTGCCGAAACGGCGGGACTCGGGAATGTGGCGATCATCGAAGGGCGCGAGACCAGCACGAACCTGCCGGATCGGTGTTGCGACGCGATTTTCATGCGCAACGTCTATCACCACTTCGGCGATCCGGGCGCGATGAACGCGAGCTTGTTCAAGTCGCTGAAGCCGGGCGGCAGGCTCGCGGTGCAGGACTTCGGTCCGCCCCCGGGCGCGGAGAGCGCAGCGCCTTCCGGACGATCGCAGGACGGGCACCACGGCGTCACGCCCGCGACAGTCGAGCGGGAGCTGAAGGCGGCCGGCTTCGATATCCTCTCGTCCAGCGAGTGGCCGCTCCGCGCCTTCATGGTCGTCGCCCGGCGCCCCGTCGTGGAGTGCCCGCAGGCGACACGGTCCGCGACTGACGGACCGCGTACGACCAGGCTGCCCTGGGAGGTCAGACCCCAGTCGATCGTGTTGCACACTGATCGCCAGATTCTGCAGCCTCCGCAGCGTCTGGCGTGACGGAAACTGACCAAAAACCAGACAGGGGTCTGACCCCAACTAGGCCGGGGTCTGACCCCGATCTGCGGCGGGCGGCTGGTTGCTCATCTCAGTTTTCCTGAACAATTCTTGCGAACTCGAGCGTGCACCGACCAGGACTGTATGAAAACCAGGCGAGGGTCTGACCCCGAGGGCCCGCGGGGTCTGACCCCGGTGGGACGGTCGGTCGGCACCGAGGACGGGCCGCGTACGGGTACAGGGTCAGACCCCAGTCGTCGCGTTACACACGGATCGCCGATTCGGCAGCCCGCCGCAGCGCCCACACAAAAAAATAGCAGGCGCGGACATGGCCTCCACTCCACGTCCGGCCTGCTTTCGAAACGATCAGCCGATCAAAGAATCAGAATCGCAGCCCCAGCGCGACGAGGTAGGCACGGCCGCCGGTCAGCCCTGACCGCCAGCCCGGGTAGTCGGTCTCGGCCGTGGCTTCGCCGTACCGCGCGCCTCTCGTGAACGTCGTCGGAATGCCGAGCCCGTCAACCGGCCCGTCCCAGTTCGGCTCGAGCGTCGTGTCGAACGCGATCTGCTTCTGGTTGTTGAACATGTTCAGCACTTCGAACCGGATGTACGGCCTGACGGTCCGCCACACCGGCACGGCGTAGTTGACCGACAGATCGGCGAGCGCATAGGACGGGAACAGGTGCGTGCCACGCGCCCCGTAGTAGATGTTCTGCCCGCCGCCCCCCGGCTGGTTGGCGTAGCCGAGCGCCACGGCTTCATCGATCTGGAAGTCGCTCAAGTCGGCGTTCACGGTGACATCGCTGTACGGCGTCCCCGAGTTGTAACGCCAGATGAACCCGATGTCGGCCGCGCCGAACCGGCCGAGCGGCTGGTTGTAGCTGCTCAGCACACGAATCTTGTGACGCTGGTAGCCGGCGAGACGGCCCACGGGGAAGTTGCGGTCGGCATTGAACAGCTCCGGATAGTCGAACGCCAGGCTCGGGATGCCGGGTTGATTGGCGGCTTCTCCCTCGTAGTTTCCTTCGTTCTCCAGCTGCGCGGTGTAGCTGCCGTCGATCAGGAAACGGGTGCCGAAGCGCTGCCGGCCCTGGAACACCAGTGCCTTGTAGTCGCGGAAGATCGAGTCTGGTGCGTTCCGCCACACCGCGACGTCGAACAAGCCGTAGTCGATGCCGTCCCTGCACGACCTCGGTCTGGCCCGTGCTGCGGTCGATGTAGTCCTCGAGCATGCCGGTGAGGCGCCTCTGCACGTAGGTGACCTTCGCGAAGCCGCGCGTGCCGATCTCGCCGCCGGCCGACAGCGTGAACTCCTTGTTGATCGGCGAGTGGAGCCCGTCGGCGAACTGCACGTTGGCGGTGGGGAAGTTGCCGAAGATCGGGTCCCCGAGATTCGACAGGTTGAAGGCCGGCGCGAAGTCGAGCCCCTGGCCCGCCGCCCCCTCGTACGGGTAAATCACGAGGCTCGGATTCGCCACGTCCGTGTTGTTGACGAACTGCGCTTCGCTGTACTTGCCCGAGTAGTGCGCGTAGGTTCCCTGCAGCACCCACTTGCCGTTGCCGAACAGGTCGTACGTCGCCGCGAGCCTGGGCACCCACGTGTCGGTATCGGCGCCGATGATCCCGCCGGTGGCCTCGGTGCGAACCTTCTCGTATCGCATGCCGACGTCGATCGACAGGTTCTTGCTGGCCGCCCACCGGTCGTGCGCGTAGAACGAGTGGGTCGTGATGTCGATCCTCGCGCCGCGCGACGCGATCCAGTTGTAGACGAGCGTCTCGTCGGGATCGAACACCGGCACCACGCGGCCGTTGCTGCCGAACACCGGCTCGCCGCTCCCGTCGGTCAGGTACGGCGTCCAGTAGACGTATCCGGTTGAGGTCTGCGAGTTGCCGCCCGTGTTGCTCGAGTTGAAGCGCTCCCACCCGGCCTTGACGTCGTGGCTCCCGGTCTTCGACGTCGTCAGGAAATACGACACGCTGCCGGCCAGCTGCTCGTTGTTGCGGTCCTCGGGATCGGTGGCGTCGAAATACGGCGCGTTGAACAGGCGCCCGCTCGGCAGGCCCGTGCCACTCGACCGCATCGGCGAATCCTGCAGAACCGTGCTCGTGCCGCCGGCGTTCCGGAAGCCGAAGTACTTGCGCGAGTACTGCGCCGTCGCGAAGAGGCGCGGCGACAGCACGCCGTTCCAGTTGAACACGCCGATCTTCTGCGGCGTCTCGCGGTCCACGAGCACGCTCGGGTCGATCGCCTGCGACGAGATGCCGCGATTGCCGAGCTGCTTGGTGTCGTTGTTCAGGAAGCTGCCCTGGAACGTGTGATTCTTCGCGACCGTCCACGTGACCTTGCCGTCGAAGCGCTTGTCGTCGTTGGTCTGGGCCCCGGGGATCCCGGTTTCCACGAGGTTGTAGGGCACCTCGATGTTCTCGGAGCGGCCCGAGAGAAAGAACCACAGCTTGTCGCGGAGAATCGGTCCGCCCAGCGTGCCCTCGTGCGTGCTCTGCAGGCTGTCGCGGCGCGACGTGCTCTCGAACGGGGTCTCGTCGGTCCACGAGGGATTCGAGAGCGTCGCCCGGTAGCTCCCCGAGAACATGTTGCCGCCGCGCTTCGTGACGATGTTGACCACGCCGCCGGAGAAGCGGCCGTACTCGGCGGAGATGCCGCCGGTCAGCACCTGCGTCTCGTCGATCGCGTCCTCGATGAACAGGTTGTTCGGGCTGGCGAAGATATTGTCGTTGATGTCCACGCCGTCCATGAGAAACACGTTGTCGAACGCGAACCCGCCGGCAATCTGCAGCTGGCCGGAGTTCGGCGTGTTGTCGGTCAGGTTGGGCGCCAGCTCGGCGACGAACTGAGGCGTCCGGCCCACGGGCAGCGCGTCGATGTCGGTCTTCCGGTAATTCGCGCCGGTGACGGTGTTCGTGACGACGGGCGACGATTCGGCGGCGACCTGCACGTTCTCGCTGACGCCCGCCAGCGCCATCGTGGCATCGAGGGGGGTCGTGCTCCCGAGCGCGACGACAACCTTCTCGGTTCGGGTCGCCATCCCGGCCATCTCGATGGTCGCCGTGTAATTGCCCGGAGGCAGCCCGCGAATGACGTAGTTGCCGTTCAGGTCGGTCAGGGCGCTGCGTGTGCCCTGCAGCGCAGGCGACGCAACCGTCACGGTCGCGCCAGGCAACGAGAGACCGTCAGCCGACCGGATGGTGCCGGTGACGACGCCGGTCTGCAGGCCCTGCGCGGCGGCGGACCGCGCGCCGACGGGGATCGCCGCAGCCATCGTCGCAAGTACCAACAGCCCCAGGCGGAGCCAATGTAGACGTTTCATGGGATCTGGTCCTTTCTTTCTCAACAGAGCGCGAACGCGTGGGTACTTCGCGCCGGGATCGCGAAGAAGAAAGGAGAGCACCCTTGTGCCGCCGGATCGCGCGCATCCCGCGACTGGTCCCAATCGTCTCGTGGGATGGCCGTGCCGCGGATGCGCGTGACGAGTCGCGCGGATCGTGTGACGACTGGTTCGTACAGCGAGGGACGAAATCGGCGCGGGAGTTCAAGAAACCGTAGATGGCTTCGAGGATTTGAACCGGCGCGACCGGTTCAGCGCAGCCGTTTCAGTCGGGCTTCGAGCAGGTCTGCCATGTCGCGCCTCTGCTCGGCGGTCAGGTCCTGGCGCGCCAGCACCTCGAGACCCTTTTGCGCGACCTCAACAGATTGCGCGCGCTCGCCTGCCGCTTCGAGCGCCTCGGAGAGCGAGTCGTAGGCGTTCGCGGAGCCGGGAAACAGATCCACGACCTTGCGGAAGATCACGATGGACTCGGCCATTTTCTGCCCGCGCAGCAGCCGGTAGCCCAGCCGGTTCAGCGACGCTTCCCTGAAAACCGGCGCCTCCGGGTCGATCGCACGAGCCGCGTCCATCTCCCGCACCGCCGCGTCGATGCCGCGTGCCCTGACGATCTCCTCGACGGCTTCCAGCGTCGGCGCCGGCTGTATCGCCGGGTACTCGCGGACGGTCACCAGCGCGGCGGCGGCGCCATTCGCCTGCGGGTCCCGGCGCAGGAACGCGACCGCCTCGCGATCGTGCTTGACGTAGGCGTTGAAGAACTGGAGCACGTAGCGGTTCGTCATCTCGAACGCCTGCTGAAGCGCGGGCCCGTTCGGCCCGCGATTCCCGAGCACGGCGCTGGCCGCCATGCCTTCGGTCGCGAAATCCCAATGATGGATGCCCGGCGCGTCGACCAGATAGCGGTACCGCGTGGAGTAGCGCATGGCCTCGAAGTCCCCGATGCGGTTCTCCCGCTTGCTGAGCGGCAGGCTGTAGGTATGGAGGAACGGCACGCGGAGCGCGGGCGTCTCGTAGCCCCACCCGCGAAAGAGGGGATACATCATGCGATCGTCGAAGATCGCGCTCTCGAGATCGCAGACGGCGTCCACGTCGGGATGACGCATCGCCAGCAGCACCTGCGAGAAGCCGGACCCGCTGAAGCCGAGCGCCGCGAGCGCGGCGCGATCGACGTCGGGACGCTTGCGCAGCTCCGGAATGGCGAACTCCATGTCGCGATATTCGACGTCGAGCCCCGCGCCCGGATCGGCGGGCGCCGGCATCTCTTCGCCGTCCACCATCGCGACGACGTAGCCGTGGCTGGCGAGGTATTCGTTGGTGACCGACGTGGACAGCGGACGCAGGGAGCCGATGATCAGAGGGAACCGGCCGCCCGCCGGCGGCGCATCCGGGCGCGCGAGAAGCGGAGTCTGTTTGAGCCGGGTCCATGCGTCATCGGTGACCGCGCCGAACTGCGCCATGAACCCGCGCACGTCGCCCTCGCGGCGGGTCAGGACTGCCGCCGGTTGTCCCGCGAGGTGGGCGGCCATCGCGTCCGCGAACGTCATCGGCCCGATCGCCGATCCGCGCCGCGCCGGATACCAGACGTGCACGTCGAGCTTCCGCGCCCGGTCGTCGTCCGCGGCGCCGCTCCCGGCGCGCTTGGGGCGGGCCGGACGGGTCGCGTCGGCCATCTGAATCCGCGTGAACCCGACGTCGTACGCGCCGGCCGCCAACGTGCCGTGCAACGGCGATCTCGCAGCCTCTCGCGCGATTACCGGAGCGGACGCGGCGAACGCCGCCGTGCACATCACCCACACGAGCGCAGATCGATGGATCATCGGGACCGCTCCTCCAAATCCGGATGCCGTATGCGGGAGAGTCTACCGGAGGGCCGCGGCCGCCGGCGCCACGATGGGACAGCGGACGGTCAATTGGTGACGAACAGCGGCAGGCTGAGGACGCGCCGGGGCCACTAGAAGAAGTTTGTGGCGGCTATCCGAAGTGAGTGCGCATGAACTTGACGTTCTCGATGTAGCTCTCGAGCATCGGCTTCCCCTTGGGGACCGCGCCTTCAATCTGGATCCAGCCCGAGAAGTTGATGTCGTCCATCGCCTTGCGCACCGCCGCGAAGTCGATGCGGCCCTGCCCCAGGAGGAAGCCGTTCTCCTTGGCGTGGAACTCGCAGATCCGCTCGTGGCCCAACTGGCGGATTTCCGCGGCGATGTCGTAGCCCATCTGCGTGGAGTTCGCCACGTCGTAGTAGACCTGCACGTTGCGCGAGCCGACCGCGTCGAGGATCCGCACGAGCTCGGCGGCGCTCAGCCACGACTCGATGCCGAGCACCACGCCGCTGTCTTCAGCCTTCTTCGTCACGCGCTTCAGCCGGCGGATCACTTCGGCCTGGCCCTCGGCGTCGTTGCGGAGGTCGCCGCGATCGAAGAAGGCGAGCAGGACGGCGCGGACGTTCAGTGCGCGGGCGACGTCGATGCTGTCGCTGACCCACTGTTCCGTGCGCGGATCGGACTTGTACGGGACCTGGTTCATCACGTCGAGCGCGACCCCGCCGACGCGCACGCCGCTCGCCTCCGCGGCGTGGCGGTAAGCGCTCTGCATCTCGGGCTGGCGCAGGTGCAGGTCGGTCTCCACGCTCCCCATGGAGATCTGCGCGCCGTCGAGCCCGAGCTCCCGCGCCAGCGACATCGCGCCGACCTTGCCGCGCATGCCGATCGACCAGTCGCATGCCCCGATGGAGAAGCGTTTGCCGCCCTGCGCGAACACGTCCCGCACGCCGAGGCCGACGACACCTGCACCGACGAGCGTCGCTGCGGACTTGAGGAGGTCGCGGCGGGAGGGAAGGGCCTGATTCATGTCGTCCTCGCTAGTCCAAAGATAACGGCGTGTCTCTCCAACACGGAGCACTCAGCGCGGAGGTAAAACCGTGAACGCGCATGGCCCACGGAGAACACGGAGGCTCTGGGTCGACGGGTTCCGACGCACTCGAGCCGCGCGGAGCGCGGAACAGGCCAGGCGAGATCGTGGATGCAAACAGCCGGCAGAATCAGGGCTGCTTGCATCCACGATCTCACCTGACCTGCAACGCCGGCCACTGTGACCTGCGGCCGGCGCTCGAGTGCGTTGCTTCCCTGCACGTCTGCCTCCGAGGGTTGCTGCCTCTCTTAGTGGCGTTAGTTCTTCATATCCGGCAAGCTGTCGAACTACAAGTTTCGAACCACACCGTTCGGTTCCTAGACTCCGTGCCCTCCGTGCCCTCCGTGTTGAAAAGACTGTGAACGGCTTACTGCTTCATCAGAAACGCCGCGATGTCGGCGACATCCTGTTCGCTCAGCGCCAGCGCCAGCGGATCCGGCATCAGGCTCGTTTTCAACGGCACGCGCGCGGCGAGATCCTCGCGTGCGAGCGTACGCACCCGGCCGTAGCCATCGCGGAACGACACCGTCGGGCCATCCGCCTGCAGGAAGCCGATGTGCGCTTCGTTGCGGCGCGTGACGAACAGCTCGGCCCCGAAGCCAAACGCAACGGCGGCGTTCGGGTTGACGATCGCCTCGACCACGCCGGCGAGATCGAACTTCTTGCCGATGCCGGTGAGGTCCGGCCCGACGCCGCGCCGGCGGCCTGCCCGAGCGAGTCCGGATGACAGGTGGAGCAGCTGCCCGCGAACCGTGCCTGCCCGCGCGCCGCGTCGCCGGTCAGCGCGGTGACGTCGGCGACGGTCATGCGCGGCGCGCCGCCCGGGCGCTGGAACAGGCCGGCGGCGGCTGTGCGGACGCTGCGATCGGGATTGCTGAAGATGACCGAGCCGATCGCCTCCCGCAGCTGATACGCGATTTTGTTCTCCGCGGCGAGTTGAATCAGCAGCAGCCCGCCGTTCGGATCCCGCGCCATGGCGAGCGCCGCGTCGATGCGGCGGTCCACCGGCGCCGCGCCGTCGAGCACGAGCACGCGGCGAGTCAGCATCTCCTCGAGCGAGGCCGGCGTGACGTCCGGCAGATCGGCGATCCATCCGTCCACCGGGTATCCGCGCCAGTCGTTCGTCTTCCGGTACGTCATCCACCAGGCTGCCTGCGCCGCGACGTCGCGAAGCGCGCTGCGCGTCAGGCCGGCCATGGCTTGCGCGGCCCGCGGATCGTTGATGAAGCCGAGCGCGACCACCGCCTGTTTTCGCGCGTCGTCGGAAAGTCGTTGGGAGGCCGCCCGTGCCGTGAAGGCGTCGATCGCCGCTTTCGGATGGAGACGCCACGCCAGCGACGCGAACCGCGAGTCCCACTGGGTCGGATCGCGACGTCCGAGAGAGGGCAGCAACGCCGAATACAACGCCTCCTCGTTCCCGTACGCCCCGATGCCGATTGCTTCCAGGAACCATCGATCGGTGCCGTCGTACCGGCCGGCCAGCTTCGCGAGGATTGCGCCGCTCTCGTTGAATGGAACGCCGCGCTGCGCCACCGCGACCTCGCGCAGGACTACGGGCGAGGCGTCCTGCGACAAGACGCGTGCCTCGTCGATCACTGACGGCTTCACCTGACGCAGCGCACGGAACGCGGCGACGCGGATCTGCGGGTCGGCGTCGGCGAGCAGGCGCTCGACTTCGCGGACGCCGGCCGCACCGAGATGCGCGAGCAGCCACGTCGCGCGCGCGCGGTGGTACGGGTTCGGATCGGCGAGGACGCGCCTTCACGGCGTCCAGCGCCCCGGCCCCCTTCGCCTCGAGCCGCGCGAAGCCGCTGCTGCGCACGTTGACGGCCGGACTGAGCAGCGCCTGAATCTGACCCGCCGTCGTGCTCAAATCGATCGACGGCGCGTCCAGCCTGCGGCCTTTCGGGGTGACGCGGTAGATGCGGCCGTACCCTTTGCCGTCCTGCATCTGGTGCCCGCCGACGATCGGATCGTACCAGTCGGCCACGTAGATCGCGCCGTCGGTCCCGGCCGCGACGTCGCTCGGCCGGAACCACTTGCGTCGATCCTGATCGACCTGGTTCCAGATGTAGTTCTCGTTCGGCGCGGCCAGGCTCGACAGAAAATCGAAGCGCTCGAGCGCGAAGCCGGCGCCGCGCGGCTTCGGAAGAAAACCGAAGATCACGTTCCGGCCCGCATCCGCGCTCAGGAGCAGGCCACGGTAGCGCGCGCCGAGCAGGTCGCTCTCGTAGCGCGCGAAGCCGGCGGGCGCGCCGGCGCCGGTGTTGTCGCCGGCCGGCAGCACGCCGGGATCCTCCTGGTGCCAGTGCGCCGTGAACGTGTCCTGGCCGGGCCGCCGATCGGCTTGCCAGAACCTCGAGCCGTCGGCGCTGAAGTATCCGGCGTTGCCGCCCTCCATCAGCCACGTCGTCCGGCACGTCATGACCTGATCGTCGTTGTCGTTCTGCCAGAGATCGCCGAACGAGTCCACGGTCAGCTCGTAGGCGTTGCGGAAGTTGTGGGCCATCACCGTCAGCCGCGTGCCGTCGGGCTCGATGCGCAGGGCCAGCCCTCCGGTCCACACACGCCCGTCGTCGCTCACCATCCCGCCTTGATTCTTCTGGTTGTACGGCGTGCCGCCGGTATAGAGGCTGCCCGCGCGCAGCGTCCAGCCCGATCGGTCCGTGACGACGTGCGGGCCGGCGTTGCCGGTGTTGAAGTACCAGCGTCCGTCGGGGCCGGCGACGACCGCGTGCAGGCCGTGATCGTGGTCGAAGCCGCCGAACCCGGTCAGCAGGATGTCTTTCCTGTCCGGGACGTCGTCTCCGTTCTCGTCGGTGTAGACGATCAGATGGGGGGACGCCGACACGACCACGCGGGTGCCGATCACCGCGAGGCCCTCCGGCGCCTTCAGGTCTTTGTCCTGCACGAACACCTTCGACGAGTCGGCCCGGCCGTCGCCGTCCGTGTCGGTGAGGATGAGAATCCGATCGCCGGCCGGGTGGGTGAGCGGGTCCCGCTTCGCGTTGTTGAAGTCGCGGTAGTTCACCGCCTCCGCCACCCAGACGCGGCCGCGGGCATCGACGTCGATGTTCGTCGGGTTGAAGAACATCGGCGACTCCGCCCAGAGCGCGACTTCCAGATCATCCGGGAGGACGAAGCCGGCCCCGCTGGACGTGGCGGGGCCGGCCTGTCCGTTCAACGCGCGCGGCGTCGCTGAGCGAACGAGAGCCCCGCGAGGAGCAGCAGGATCAGTCGAATTCGGCTCGGCAACGGGCGGGACCCTCGACATACAGACTCGAAACAGGAGATCAGAGAAAATTTCTTCTCCTGATCTCCTTTCTGGCGAAGCGTCAGAACTCCAGGCGCAGCCCGAGCTGTATCTGGCGCGGCGCGTTCGCCAGCGTCGTGACGCGCCCGAAGTTGGCGCTGGTAATCGTGGAGTCGGGAGTCCCCCAGATCGTGCGGTTGAGCAGGTTGAACGCCTCGAACCGGAACTCGAGCCGCGTCCTCTGGATGCCGAACGTCCGCGCGATCGAGATGTTCTCGCTGAGGAACCACGGGCCGCGCTCGTTCGGGTTGCGCACCTGGGCGTTGCCGAACTCCGCGGTCAGCACACCCGCTTTGAATCCCTGCAGCTGGGCGATCGTCTCGACCGGCGTCCGGTTGAACTTCGCGGGGTCCCACCACAGATCGACGAGCGGATCGAAGTGATCGCCGCGCGTCGGAGCACGCCAGCCCGTGTCGTCGAGCACCGTGAGGCGATTGTCGCCGCCGAAGAGCGGCAGCCCGTATCCAGGGCCACCGACAACGGGAAGCCCGACGCATACGCGTGGACGCCGGCGATCCGCCAGCCGCCCGCGATGACCGACATCACCCCCTGCTTGAGGAAAGGCTTGCCGGGGCCGAACGGCAGCTCGTAGCTGTAGTTCAGCTTGATGTTGTGCGGCTGGTCGAAGGCCGACAGGCTCATGTCGGCCTCTCGATTGAAGTGATTCATCGCGCGGCCGTCTCCGGCGTTCGCGCGATCCGATCGCAGCGTCTCCGTCTTCGAGAACACATAGGAGGCAAGGAAGGTCAGGCCCGCGGCATACCGCTTCTCTCCCCTGAGGATGAACGCGTGATAGTTCGATCGTCCGCTGCGATCCCCGCCGTCGGCGCCCGTATTGATGTCGAGGTACTGCGGGAAGGGACGCAGCGCCTGCCGCACCGACTGCGAGCCCGGGAACGACGGATACGGGTACGGGATCCCGGCCTGACGCGCAACCGTCGAATCCATGCGCGAGTTCATCAGGTTGATCGCGCCTGCCGACCCGTACTGCCGCACGAAGCCGTAGAAGATCTCGGGATCGATTTGATTCAGGCTGAGCAGGTTGGTCGTGAGATGCCGCCCGAGCTGCGCGTTGTAGCCGGCCTCCACCATGAATCGGCCCGGCAGCTGCCGCTGCACGTTGAGCGTCCACGAGTAGTACTCCGGCAGGCGGCCCGAGTCGTCGGGTTGCCAATACGGGATGCTGCTGCCGTTGAGCGTTTCAGGCACGAGGAAGGGCGGCTCCGGCCACGCGGGCCAGCCGGCGTCCCAGTTGAACGCGGAGCTGGCGGGGAATGCCGGAGCGGTCGACGTTGTACCCGCCGATGAAGCCGTTCCAGTGCGAGCTGCCTCCGGTGTTCTTCACCGACCCGAAGGTGCGCGAGCCGTTCAGACGAGCCACCGTGTCGTCGTTGAGCGCGTAGACAACCCCCAGGCGCGGGCTGAAACCCCACGGCCACGCCTCGTACAGCGATCTTCTTTCCGGTGCGGCCCGTGCCGGTGCCCGCGAACTCCGACGCGCCCAGCCGTCCGCCTGCCGCGGGGTTCGGCAGGTTCGGGTTGAAGTTGGAATAGCCGTCTGGGAAATAGCCTTCGAACGTGGGCGGCGTGTACTCGTAGCGCACGCCGTAGTTCAGGGTGAGCTTGTCGCTCAGACGCCAGTCGTCCTGCGCGTATCCGGAGTAGTAGCGCCAGCGGTCCGACACGTAACGGTTGGTCGTGATGTCGGATGACTGCACCTCGCCGAGGAGGAAGGTGGCGAACGCGTTGCCGGTTGCGCCCGTGCTGTCGAGGGTGCCGTTGGGCAGGAAGCCGGCGGTCGCTCCGCGGTTGAAGTTGTAGGTGCCCGCCGCCGTGTGCCACCCGTAGCCGTCGTAATGGTCCTGCTGGAAGATGAAGCCGAACTTCCAGGTGTGCTTCGACTTCACCCAGGTGAGGTCGTCGGTCAGGGCCCACAGATAGTTGCCCGAACCGCCCCACTCGGATCGGCCCCAGTCGAGATACTCGTGCGAGAAGTCAATCAGCGGGAAGAGCAGCTCCGGCCCCGGCACGTTCTTGAGGCCGATCTTCGTGCCCCAGCCCTGGTCGCGATTGTACGAGGCCCGGATCTGCCACCAGTTGTTGTGCCCGAACGTCACGCGATTGAGGAGGTTCGGCTTGATCACGCGATCCCAGTTCAACCGGAAGACGTAGGTGTGCGAGTCCTCGTCGCGGAAATTGTTGAAGGGGACAGGCAGCCCTCCTGCCGGTCCGCCGCTCGGCGGAAGCACGAGCACCTCGCCCCAGTGGAAGAGGAATCCCAGCCGATCCTTGCTCGAGAGGTTGTGATCGAGCTTGATGCTGAACTTGTTCCACGGGTTCGTGTTGATGGTATCGCCCGAGGTGTAGACGAAATTGTTGCGGACGCCCGGCAGATCGGGCCGCATCGTCGCCAGCTTGAGGACCTCACGCGAGATTTGGCTGAACCTGGCGGGCGGAATCACGTTTCCTGGAAAGACATCGCGGATGAACCCGAGGCCGCTCGGATTCAGACGTGTCGTCGCCGGGTCGTAGATGGGAATGAGATTGCCGTTGGCGTCGCGCCACTCGGAGAAGTCGCCGGAAAGCATGGCGGCTGTCGGGACGGTCGCGGTCGTGGGCGCCGCGGCCGTCTTGTTCCGATAGGCCTCGTACGACGCGAAGAAGAACGTCCGGTTGCGTCCGTTGTAGATCTTCGGCAGCACGACCGGACCGCCGAAGACGCCGCCGAAATCATGCTGCTCGAGCGGCGGCTTGGGGCGCCCGAGCGCCTTGCTGAAGTAGTTGATCGTGTCGAGCGAGTCGTGGCGGAAGAACTCGAACACCTTGCCTTGCCATCGGTTCGAACCCGAGCGGGACACGAAGCTCACCGCGCCGCCCCCGGCGTGGCCGAATTCCGCCTTGAAACCGTTCGTGTCGACCGCGAACTCCGTGATGGCTTCGACGGACGGGGAGTTGAGCGTCGTCCACAACCGCTGTTCGAACGGCGCACCCGGTGTGGCCGATACACCGTCGACGGTCAGGTCCCAGCCGCCCTCCTGTCCGCCCCCGATGACGATGTTGCCGCGGGCCGAGTCGCCGCTGGTACCGGCTTTGGCTTCCGGCGCGATGAGGCTCAGGTCGAGCGGCGAGCGGAGCTGTCCGCCGACCACGAGCGGCAGGTCCTGGATGAACTTGCTGCTGATCGCCGTGGTGACCTTCACGCTGTCGGCCTGGATCTGCCGTGCGTCGGCGGTCACCGTCACCGCATCCTGTAAACCGCCGACGGCCAGCTTCGCGTCCACGCGAACCGTCCCGCCCGCCGTCACCTCGATGTTCTCGAGCGTCGTCGTTTGAAAGCCTCCGGCGGTGACGACCACGACGTAGCTGCCGACTGGCAGTTGCGGGATGGTGTAGGACCCCTCGTTCGAAGTCGTCACCTGCCGCTCGAAGTTGGTCGCGACGTGCAGGGCTTTGACGGTCGCGCCGCCGATGATCGCGGTCGACTGATCGGTCACCTGCCCGGTGATGGTTCCGCGATCCGTCTGCGCGTGCGCTGCGCCGGCGATGATGAAGAAGGACCCGGCCGCAAGGATGGCGGCGCGAATCGAGAGAGGAACGGACATAACCCCTCCTGCTGAATGTCGGCCCACCGCTGGCGTTTCCTGACCAAGCCGCGGTTACGCCGGCTATCCTGGGTCCGCAACGGATCCGCTGTCAACACCGTTTCGTAATCGAAGCCCTCTTTCTTGACCCTGCCCGCGCCGGCCCGGCCCTGGCCGGCACGTCCTGATAACTGAAGCACACCCAACGGGTTCGGTGACTGGCGGAGCTGGCAGCCCGGGCGGGCACGCAGCTTGCGGACTCCTGCACACCCGTGTGCCTCCATCCATGTTTACAGGCCTGCAAGATTCCTACGTACTGCTCGCTCTGATCGCGCTGATGCCCGGCGCTGTCTCCTGGTGGTCCGGGAGGCGGCTGGCGCGCCTGGTTGACGATCCCGCGCTTCCCGAGCTCTTCGCCGCGCACACCCGGCGCAACCGCGCGGTGCTGTTCATCGTGTTCGTCGGTCTCCCGTTCTTTGCTTCCTGGACGTTTCTTGCGCTGGGCGTTCCGATCCTTTTCGCCGGCTACATCGCTGCCGCGTACCCCCTGCGGCGCGTGCTGTTCCACGAGACCTGGAGCTTCTGGTCGTACTTCTGGTTCTACCCTCGCGTGATGGCCGGGATCATCGGCTTCTGGGCTGTGCTCGCCTTCCTGCCGACTCTGGTGGGGTTCGCAGGCCCGTGGGATTGGCTCGCGGGGGGAGTGCTCGCCGGTGTGCTCGTGGTCTGGCACACGTACTACGGAGACTGGGTCCGCACCTGCCTGCGCACGCGACCGATCGCCGATGGAGAATTCCTGGCGCAATGCCGGACGCTCGCCGACGCGTGCGGCGTGCCGCAGCCGCGCTTCGAGCGTATCGATCTCGGAGGCGGGGTGATCGCGAACGCGATGGCCCTGCCGTCGCTGCGCACGTCTTCAGTGCTCTTCACCGACACGCTGCTGGAGAGATTCGACCAGCGGGAGCTGCTCGGCATCTGCGCGCACGAGCTCGCGCATTTCCAGCATTTGAACACCGCGTACCTGCGCCGGTGGAATCGCGTGGACTACGCGCTCATCGCGCTCGGCGCGGCCTCCACGCCCCTCGCCCGGATCACAGGCCTCGATTCGGGACTGCTGCCCTCCGTGCTCTGGTTCACCGCGATCGTCGTGACCATTGCGGTGCGCGCACGGGACAAACAGCGGCAGGAGACCGTCTGCGACCTGCGCGCGGTGGAGCTGACGGGCGACGCCGATGCCCTGATTAGCGGCCTGACGAAGCTGTACACGCTTGCCCGCATTCCGCGCCGCACCGAGCAGCAGGCGGAACGGTCGGCGACCCATCCGAGCCTTGCGCGGCGGATTCGTGACATACGGAAGGCCGCGGGCGTCGCGCCCGTCACGCTCGGCGGCGCGCAGACGTTCACCAGCGCCGACGGCCACACCGTCGTCATCTTCGACGACGCGGAGTTGCGATGGGCGGGGCGCGAGGGTGAGACGCTCAGCATCAGCTACGCCAACCTGACCGAGCTGCGGGTCGATGCCAGGGCGCGCCGCGGCGCCCGCCTCGTCGCAGTCGGCGCGCGAGGCGAGACGCTGGGAAATGTCGCTGGCCGGCGCCGACGTCGCACGTCTTCAGGCGGTCCTCGACGTCGTGGACGGCAGGCTGCCGGATCCGCCGCGGCCGCCCGCCGTTCACCCCAACGTCCAGCGGCTGGTCGTCGTCATGGCCGCGTCGCATCGTCCTGGTGCTCTCGCACGTGGCGGTCGCGTTCGTCGCGCTGCTGGCCCTGATCAAGCCGTCGGTGCCGTTGCTGGCCGGCGCGGGGCTCGCCGCGCTCACCGCCGCGGGGCTCGTGCACCGTGAGCACCCCAGCTTCGCCTACATGACCGTGATGACGCTGCCCCTGGTCGTGACCGGGCTTCTGCTGCTCGCGTTTGCGCGGGGCCATCGTCATGACGCTCGTCACGGGTTACGGCCGTTCGTCGCGGTGCTCGGCGGCCTTGCCGCCCTTGCCGCTTGCGCGCTGATGATGAATGGCGTGGATATCGTCCGGCTGCATCTGAGTGCCCGCTCCATGCCCTCCGCGACGGTGCTCCTCGCCGCCTTTGCCGGGGCCCTCGCCTGCTCGAAGGTCCGGCGTGTGCGGTTCGGTGGAGCGGCAGTCGGCGTCGTCGCGCTCGCGGCGGCGGTGGCCGCATCGCCGACGTTCCTCTACCTGGTCGCCGACGATCCCTTCCTCGCCCATGGCCCGCCGCTCGATTGGGTGTCGGCTGGCCCCGACACAGTCGGCGAATTCGACGTCCCGTCGGGCACGTCGAGGATCGATCTGTCGCCGGATGGACGCTACGTGGCGGCGTACCGGGAGGCGGACGACGACGGAGACGCATCGACGTTCCAGGTCGGCCGCACCGGCGAGACGCTGACGTCGGTTACGGCCGACGACGTCGCCTTCGTGGACGACAATCGGCTGCTGGTGGTCCAGTCGGGTCCGGGTGGCGTCACGCTGAAGGTGTTGAGGCTCGACTCGTCGCTCGAGGTGATCTGGCAACAGTTCGTCGAGGATCTCGCCGTTCCGTCGCTTTCTCTGGACCGCGCAACGGGAGGCTGGCGCGTGATGGGCCGGAGAGACGATCGGTCCATCGTGCGCGTCGAGGGCGTCCTCGGCGCGTCCGGCGTTCAGCGCATGCGGTGGCCGGCCGAGAACACGTTCGGGGGTTACGCCAGGGCGGTGACCACCGCCGGATCCGACATGCTGGTGTTCGAGACGCGATACGACACCAGTCCCTTGGCGCGCGTGCTTCCATGGCAATGGACATGGGGACTGGTGCAGCCGTTCAACCAGGTCTCGCGTTTCACGACGGTCAGCGACAGCGGCCGCCGGACGTTCGGCGAGTCCAGGCTCGACGTCGATTGCATGGCGGACGTGCTTTCCGCGGGCGGCCTTGTCTGCTCGGTCTATGACGGCACACGCACCCACATCGTGCAGATCGCCGCGCGGACCGGGAACGTCGAGGGCATCGGGTGGCTCGACGGCCACTTCTCCAGCAATCAGAACGTCGTCCGCGGGTGGCTGACCGGTTGGGCCGGCCGCGGGGCTGTCGCCATTCGTGTGACGACGGGCGAGGTCGTTCAAATGCCGGAAAGCGCCGGCGCGGTCAGCTCGGTGTCGGTCGCGGGCGACCGCCTCGCCGCCGTCACGATGGCCGACGATCGCTTCACCGTGCGGGTGTATCCGCTGCCGCCGGACACGCCGACGCGGGAAACGATGCCCTGCGGGCCTACAGGAGACAGGAGAGTAACTTAGACCTCGTGTTCGACCGTCAGGAGTTCAGTTGAGTTATCGGATCGGCAGTCATTGTGTTTTTCTCCTGATCTTCTGACCTCCTGTTAGATCCCTCCTGAGCTCCTAAGTTAGGCGCTCCGCGTTCGCCCGATCCAGCAGCGCCTTCATGTACGCGAAGCCGTAGGCTGTCTGCGTGTAGTTCCCGCCGACCATCATCGGGCTGTGGTCCAGAATGACGATGCCGTCGAAGTTGACGTCGCGCAGCGCCTTCATGATCTTCCACATGTCGTAGTAGCCGTTGTCCATGAACGTCTCGACGAAGTGCGGCAGCGGCGCGCTGACGTTGCGGAAATGGATCTTCCAGATTTTCTTCGCGCCGAAGTGCCGGATCATCTCCTCCGGATCCTTGCCGGTGAGCTTCTTGCCGCCTTCGAGCCACGTCCCGCAGCAGAGGCAGATCCCCACGTTCGGGCTGTTGGCGATCGCCATCGCCTTCGCGTAGCCGTCGAAGTTGCCGAAGATGCAGCGCGGCACGCCGGCGAGCACGGGCACGGGCGGATCGTCCGGGTGGATGCCGATGTGCACGCCGGTTTCTTCCGCCACCGGGGCGACCTGTTTGATGAAGTAGGTGTAGTTCTCCCAGATTTCTTCCTTCGTGAACTCGCGTCCGTGTGAGAGCGGTCCGGTATAGACCTTGCCGTCCCAGTTCCCGCGCGCGTCCGGGCTGTTCTGATCGAACTCGCGGGCCGACGCGCCGCGGACCTGCGTCCGTCCGCTCGTCCAGATGCCGTTGCCCATGTGCGCGTAGGTGCTGTAGCGGATGCCGGCCTTGCCCGAGGTTGCGCAGGTACTGTTTGTATTCCTCGATCTTCTGGTCCCGTCCGGGGAGGTTGAGCGTGACCTCGGGCATGTTGTGCACGCTCACGTTGCCGATGTTCCAGACGGTGATGCCGGCGTCCGCGTAGCGCTTCTTGATCTGCAGGAAGCCCTCCGCGGTGCGCAGGTCCGGCGGCGACCCGACGCTGACATACCCGGCGCCGAGCTGCTTGAGGAACAGCAGCTGATCGTCCGAGGGATTCGCCGGGGACTGCACGCAGAGCTTGATGCCGGGCGCCGCCCACGGTTGTTGCGCCGCCCCCGCGTCCCGCCCGGCGAGCGCGGCCGCGCCCAGCGTGCCCAGCGCGATTTTGGCGAAGCCCCGTCGGTCGATCTCGTTGCCGATTGGTTGTTTTGCCATCGGACTCCCCCTCTGCCCGGGGTCAGACCCGGTCGCTATATTCGCCACTGATCGCAGATTCTGCAACGATTCCCGGATCGCCTTAGCGCACCGCACTTTAAGCGGGGTCAGACCCCAGTCGCGGGGTTACTCACTGATCGCAGATTCCGCACCCTGGTCGCATCCCGGCGATTCTGCTGGTTTCGGCCTTGTTATTGCACAGTTCCGGCCGATGGGCATGTCACCGGTCCGCCGGGCGTTCGTGATCCTGGCTGTCGCGGCCGTCGTGGTCGCGATTTTTCTCGTGCTCGCGCAGGACAACTTCACGCTGAAGGTTCGGAGCGCGGCCGCCGCCGGGGATGCCGGCCACCCAACCTACATCGCGGCGCTCGTCGGCGCCGACGCGACGCGCGGCAACGACTACGACGTGCTGACCAACGGCGATCAGGTGTTCCCCGCGATGCTCGAGGCGATCCGCGGCGCGAAGCGGCGGATCAGCTTCGAGACCTACATCTACGACACCGGCGAGATCGCCAATCAATTCACCGCGGCACTGGAGGAGGCCGCGCGCCGCGGCGTGCGCGTCAGCATCATCGTCGATGCGGTCGGGTCCAGCACCATGGACGACGCGCACGTGGCGCGCCTGACGAGCGCGGGGTGCCGGCTCGCGCGTTTCAGCCCAATCCGCTGGTACAACCTCGAGGAAGTGAACTACCGCAGCCACCGCAAGATCCTGGTCGTCGACGGCGAGATCGGGTTTACCGGAGGCGTCGGGATCGGCGACCATTGGCTGGGCAACGCGCAGGACGCCGAGCACTGGCGCGACACGCACGTCCGGATGCGCGGCCCGATCGTTCGCCTCCTGGAAGCGGCCTTCTACGAGAACTTCAGCGAGGCGGCCGGCGAAGTGACGCCGGAGCTCGATCAGCCGACGCCGATCCCGCACGACGAAGGCTGGTCCGTCGCCGTCCGGAGCGCGCCGAGCGGCGGCAGCAACTACCTGACGCAGCTCTACCTCCTGACGATTGCCTCGGCGCGCAAGACCATCGACATCACGAGCCCGTACTTCGTCACGGACGAGTCGACGCGGTGGGCGTTGAAGGAGGCCACCGGACGCGGCGTGAAAATCCGGATCCTCGTCGAAGGAGACATCACCGACGCGATGCCGGTGAAGTACGCGTCGCGCGACGCGTACGAGCTCCTCCTCGACCTCGGCATCGAGATCTACGAGTACCAGCCGACGATGATGCACACCAAGTCGCTCGTGGTGGACGGCGTCTGGAGCATGTTCGGTTCGGCGAATTTCGACAACCGCTCGCTGGAGCTGAACGACGAGCTCAACGTCGCCGTGGCCAGCCCGAGCCTCGCCGCGCGGCTCCTCTCGGACTTCGAACAGGATCTGCGATCCTCGAAGCGCCTCGAGCTGGAGCAGTGGCGGAGGCGGTCGCTGCTCGAGAAGTCGCGCGAGAACTTCTGGTCGTACTTCGCCGAGGTGTTCTAGGCGTCAGCTTCCAGCTTCCAGCTTCCCGCTTCACTCGCTTCCCGCAAAGGTTCCTAGAGTCTCGGGAGTTCAAACGGATGGCAGTTTCCGCTTCGGCCGGCCCGTGGCGGGCACTTCCGCATGCGGGCGGCTGGGAGCTGGTAGCTGGTAGCTGGCAGCTCCTACAATACAGAGATGGTTCGCGTCCGATTTGCCCCGTCGCCGACGGGCTACCTGCACGTGGGCGGCGCCCGCACGGCCCTCTTCAATTGGTTGTACGCGCGCAGGCACGGCGGGACGTTCGTGCTGCGCATCGAGGACACCGACACGGAGCGCTCGTCGTGGGAGATGGTGACCGGGATCGTGGACGGCCTGCGCTGGCTGGGGCTCGACTGGGACGAAGGGCCCGACATCGGCGGACCGCACGCGCCGTATTTCCAGTCGCAGCGCATCGAAACCTATCGCGCGATGGCCGAAAAGCTCGTCGCGCAGGGTCACGCCTACTACTGCTACTGCGATCCTGAAACGCTGCAGCGGAAACGCCAGGCCGCGGAGGACGCCGGCGGCGGGTGGGTGTACGACCGCACCTGCTGCGCGCTCTCCCAGGAGGACGCCGCCGCGCGCGAGGCGGCCGGGGCGCCGCGCGCCATCCGGTTCAAGGTCCCGGCCGGCCAGACGGCGTTCAGCGATCTCGTGCGGGGACCGATCGCCTTCGACAACGCGAACATCGAGGACTTCGTGATCCTCCGATCGGATCGGCAGCCCACCTATCATCTTTCGGTCGTGGCCGACGATGTCGAGATGGCGATCAGCCATGTGGTCCGCGGCGACGACCACATCTCGAATACCCCGAAGCAAGTCCTCCTGTATCGGGCGTTCGGGGCCGAGCCGCCGAAGTTCGCGCACGTGCCGCTGATTCTGGGACCCGATAAGAAGCGCCTGAGCAAACGGCACGGCGCGACGTCGGTCATGGAGTATCCCCGGCTCGGGTACATCCCGGAGGCCATGGTGAACTTCCTGTCGCTGCTTGGCTGGTCCCCGGGTGACGATCGCGAGGTCCTGACCCGCGACGAGCTCATCGCGGCGTTTGCGCTGGAGGGGATCAGCGGCGGCAACGCGGTGTTCAACGTCGAGAAGCTCGACTGGTTCAACCAGCAGCACCTCGCGCGGCTGCCGATTGACGATCTGGTGTCGCGCGTGGAGCCGTTCCTCCGCGACGCCGGCTTGTGGAGGACGGAGCTGGCGGGGACCGAGCGGGAGTGGTTCGGCCGCGTGCTCGCCCTCGCCAGGCCGCGCGTCAGGAGGCTGGATCAGTTCGTCGAGGAGCTGCGGCCGTTTCTGGACGAGCAGGTGGCGTACGACTCATCCGCGGTCGCGAAGCACCTTGCCAGGCCGGAGGTCCGGAACGCGATCACCGCCCTTCAGGGGACCCTCGACAGCCTGGACACTTTTACACAGCTCCCGCTGGAAGCGGCCCTGCGCGCCCTCGCCGAGGCCAACGGCGTCAAGGCGGCGGCCCTCATCCACGCCACTCGGGTGGCGGTCACGGGGCGCGCGGTCAGCCCAGGGCTCTTCGAAGTGCTGGAGCTGCTTGGCCGGGACCGGTCCGGCGCGCGCCTGCGAGAGGCTCTCCGCCTTCTTCCCCAGTAACGCGGCCTTCCCACTTCGGTCTTCCGGCGACCCATCGGGCCACGGCCGCCGGTTGAGCAAGCTTTTTCCCAAGAGAGGCAACTCCCTCGTCACGCCGCTCTGCTGGCCGGGGTTGATGAGCCGGAGCTCGGCAGAAACCTGCCGGGGTACGGCAATTTCTTCCCTGTTATACGCAGGTCGATGCACGGCCCCCGACCCATCAATTGCCAATAAGTGCAGCAATACCAACATTTAGATGCTGGCACAACTGATGCACAGGCAAGGCGTGCGGAACAGCCGGGCAGTTGTTGACCTGGGGGTGCTCCGTTACGGGAGGAGGACAACGTGGCCAAGGAAGATCGCGGTTTTGCCTCGATGGATCGTGCTAAGCAGCGTGAGATAGCCAGTAAGGGCGGTAAGGCGGCCCATCAGAAGGGTACGGCGCACGAGTGGACGAGTGAAGAGGCGCGGGACGCCGGCCGGAAGGGCGGCATTGCGAGCCACCAGCGCCGGCGTGAGCAGATGACCGGGAGCGAGCAGCCGCAGGGCGCCGCGGACGGCTCGATGTCGTCGCCGGACGCGATGGCGAGCATGTATACCGAGGACCAGTAACAGGCACCACGAAAGAACTCGTAATCGGAGGAACGAAGGAACGGACTCTTCAGGCAACGGCCTCCAGCTTCCGATTCTCCGTTCCCCCGCATTTTCCCGCCGTTACCATTTCAATACCCGCCTGCCCCGCCATTCCGGTCCCTCGACCACGTAGCGCCATTCCGGATTCTGCCGCTCGTCGCGCAGCGCCCGGCAGATCTCATCGAACGTGGCCAGGTGCTCGTCCGCGCATTCGAAGTAGGTGATGAAGTCGAACTCGTCGGCGCGCCCATGGCCGTCGGGGTTGTAGTACAGGCGGCGGAAGATCGTCGAGATTCCCGCTTCCGCGGCGCGCGCGTGCCCTTTGACGCGGGTGCCGCTCGCATCGGCGTGGGGATAGAAATACGCGTGACGGTCGAGCGGGTTCTTGTCCCACCACTCCTGCGTTTTCCTGAGCGGAATGATGATGGCGTTGCGCTGCGAGCGCCCCGGCGCGCGCGGGGTCGCGTGCCGGTAGGCGTAGGCGTGCATCTCGGCGCTCGTGTATTGCGGAACGCGCACGGCGCCGTCGATCGCCGTCACCTCGGCGTGTTCCGCGAGCCGCCGGCGCAGCTCCAACTCGGTTTCGGTGAGCCGCGGGCGGTACTTCGACGACACCTGCAGGGCGTAGCGCGCGCCCGCGAGGCCCGGCCGCTGATGCGCGTCCTCGTTCACCAGGAACTGGATGGTCTCGTGCGGGGGCGTATCGCGTCCCCCTTCGGCTTCGAAGTCGTTGAAGAAGCCGCGTGCCACGACGGATCCCGCCCCGCGGAGCCGCGTCCGTGCCGCGTCGTCGTTCGTCGCGGGCGTCACGAACAGGAACTTCGTGAACGCCTGGTTGACTCCGAGGTTCGCGCCGTTCGATCCGTTCATCGCCAGAGCGTCGTATCGGCCCGAGCGACCTCGGCTATTAAGGAGCTTGGTCGGCCGCCCGCGAAGATCCGTGCAGGGACGTGCAACACCGTGCACCGTTTCCAGACGCGTGTCGTTGCGAAATCTGCGATCGGTGAGTAAGACGACGACCCTTCGACTCGCGTGGTCCGAAGCGCTCGCTCAGGGCAGGCTGGGGTCTGACCCCTGTACGTACGGGGCTCCCGTCCTACCGAGGCGCGAAAGCGCCGAGGCCTACGCGAGCGAAGCGAGCGCCTCTACCGCGTGTGCGAAGTGAGCACGCGGCCCCTACCGAGGCGCGAAGCGCCGAGGCCCCTACGCACGAGCGCAGCGAGTGCGCCTTACCAGGCTGTATGATCGACAGCCCATGACTCCAGAGGACTACGCCCGGGCGCGCCGCCTGCTGATGCGCCGCGACCCGGTGTTGGCCGCGCTGATCCGGAAGCATGGCTCGTGCGGCCTCGCGGGCGCCCAGCGGACCGACCATTTCTCGGCGCTCGTGCGCGCGATCACCGGTCAGCAGCTCTCGACCAAGGCGGCGGCGACGATATACGGCCGGCTCGTCGCGCTGATGCCGGACGGCGTCACGCACGAAGCCCTCGCCGCCGTCTCCGACGACCAGCTGCGCGCCGTCGGCATGAGCCGTCAAAAGGGGGCGTACTTCCGCGACCTGTGCGACAAGGTGGCCAGCGGCGCGCTGCCGCTGCACGCGCTCGACGCGATGAGCGACGACGAGGTGATTGCCGCGCTGACCCAGGTCAAGGGCATCGGGCGCTGGTCGGCCGAGATGTTCCTGATGTTCCGTCTGCACAGACCCGACGTGCTGCCGGTCGGAGACCTCGGGATCGTGAACGCGGTGAAGAACGTGTATCGTCTGCGCAAGAAGCCGACCGCCGAGCGCATTCAGAAGATTGGCGAGGCGTGGCGGCCGTACCGGTCGGTGGCGTCGTGGTATCTCTGGCGCAGCCTGGACAACGAACCCTGAGCGGTAATCGGGTCAGGTCATGAATCATGAACGGGACCTGACCCCCACCGCCTTGAAAGCGTTCATCATGAAACACTTCGCGCCGTTCCCGCTCCTCGCCATCACCTCGCTCCTCGTCGCCGCACCCGTCGCGCAGGATCGCCCCGCCGACCCGAAATGGGACGTCGCCGCGCCGCTCGGCCCGACGACGAAGCTCGAGTTCGAGACGTCGGAGGGGACGTGGATGAACGTCGACGTCAGCCCCGACGGCAAGCGCATCGTCTTCGACCTCCTCGGCGACATCTACGTGATGCCGGCCGGCGGCAGCGGCTCGTCTCCGGCCACGCGGATCACCAGCGGTCCGGCGTTCGACATGCAGCCGCGCTTCAGTCCCGACGGGTCGCGCATCGCGTTCAGCTCCGATCGCGACGGGCTGTGGAACATCTGGACGATGGACGGGGAGGGGAAGAACGAGAAGCAGATCTCGCGCGACAAGCGCTGGTTCGTGAACAGCCCCGCGTGGGCGCCCGACGGGCTGTACATCGTCGCGCGGCGCCACTTCGTCAAGGAACGTTCGCTCGGCGCCGGCGAGATCTGGATGTACCACGCGGCCGGTCCAAGCGACGGCCTGCAGGTCACCGAGCGCAACGGCTTTCAGAAGGACGCCGGCGAGCCGGTGATTTCGCCGGACGGCCGCTATCTCTACTACAGCAAGGACGTCACGCCGGGCACGAACTTCGAGTACGACAAGGATCCGAACGGGACGATCTACGCCATCATCCGGCGGGATCTCGTCACCGGGCGCGAGCGGCGCGCGGTCAGCGTGCAGGGCGGATCCGTCGCGCCGCAGATCTCACCAGACGGAAAGACGCTCGCTTACGTCCGGCGCGTGCGTCTCGCCAGCAAGCTGTACCTCCGTGACCTGGAGAGCGGCCGCGATCGCGAGCTCTTCGGGCACGTCGACAAGGACCTGCAGGAGGCGTGGGCGATTCACGGCCTCTACCCGCAGTACGGCTGGACGAGAGACGGCAAGTCGATCGTCATCTGGGGCGAAGGCAAGATCTGGCGCGTCGACACGGCGACGGGCGCCGGTCAGCCGGTTCCGTTCACCGTCCGGGTCGAGCAGACGCTGAACGACGCCGTGCGCTCTCCGCAGAAAGTACACGACGCCGAGTTCCCCGTGCGCATGCTCCGCGACGTCCGCACGTCGCCGGACGGGAAGACGGTCGCCTACAGCGCGCTCGGCCACATCTACGTGAAGTCCCTGCCGGACGGCCAGCCGCGCCGGTTGACCCGCGACGTGCCCTTCGAGTTCTACCCGTCGTTCTCGCGCGACGGTCAGTGGATCGTCTACACGACGTGGAGCGACGCGGATGGCGGGCGCGTGCGCGTCGTGCGGGCGGACGGCTCGGGCGGACGCGAGGTCGTCACCCGCCGCGGGCATTACACCGAGCCGTCGTTCTCGCCGGACGGCGCGACGATCGTGTTCCGGCACGTCGGCGGCGATCAGATTCGCGGCCCGTTGTTCGGCGACGAGCCCGGCGTCTACGTGGTCCCGGTTGCCGGCGGCGCGCCACTGCTCGCGCGCGACGGCGGCGCCGCGCCGGAGTTCGATCACACGGGCACGCGCATCTATCTCCGCGAAGTCCGGAACGAGAAGTTCGTGCTCTTCAGCGTCGGCGTGCCGTCGGCGAGCACGCCGTTGCCGGGGCGCGACGAGATCGAGCACGTGCGCAGCGACAACGCGACGCAGTACGCGGTGTCTCCGGACGGGAAGTGGATCGCGTTCGAGGAGCGGTTCCGGACGTTCGTGGCGCCGTTTCCGAGGACCGGCCGGCCGGTGGACATCGGGCCGGGCACGCAGTCCTATCCCGTGCAGCGCGTGTCGCGCGACGCCGGGTTCTACCTGCACTGGTCGGGCGACAGCGCCCGGCTGTACTGGGCGCTCGGCCCGGAGCTCTACGCGAGGGATCTCGGACGCACGTTCACGTTCGTCGAGGGCGCGCAGCCGAAGCCGGACGAACCGGAGGCGAAGGGAACGCCCATCGGCTTCACGGCGAGGGCCGACGTGCCGGAAGGCTCGATCGCGCTCGTCGGCGCCCGCATCATCACGGCCCGTCAGTTCGGGGCGGAGGCCCGGAATCCGGGAGCCGCCGACGTCATCGAGAACGGCACCATCGTCGTCGAAGGCAACCGCATCACCGCCGTCGGCCCGTCATCGTCCGTGCCGGTCCCTGCCGGCGCGAGACGCGTGGACGTGAAGGGCAAGACGATCATGCCCGGCATCATCGACGTGCACGCGCACGTGGCCGGCGAGTCCGGCGGCCTGCTGGCGCAGGCGAGCTGGCCGCTGATGGCGAACCTGGCCTTCGGCGTGACGACGTCGCACGACCCGTCGAACAACAGCGAGACCGTGTTCACGAACGCGGAGCTGATCCGCACCGGCGCGAAGCCCGGGCCGCGGCTGTTCTCGACCGGGACCATCCTCTACGGCGCCGAGACGCCCTTCAAGGCCGTGGTCGAGACCTACGACGACGCGCTGGCGCACCTGCGGCGGCAGAAGGCGATGGGCGCGATCTCGATCAAGAGCTACAACCAGCAGCGGCGCGACGTCCGGCAGATGCTGATCAAGGCCGCGCGGGAGCTGCAGATGCTGAACGTGCCCGAGGGGGGTTCGCTGTTCTACATGAACGCGACGCACGCGCTCGACGGGCACACGGGCCTCGAGCACTCGCTGCCGGTGCCGCGGATCTACAAGGACACGGTCGAGCTGTTCGCGAGGAGCCAGGTGGGCTACACGCCGACGCTGATCGTGGGCTACGGGGGCCTCTTCGGCGAGAACTACTGGTATCACCACACGAACGTGTGGGAGAACGAGCGGCTGCTGGCGTTCACGCCGCGCGAGGTCGTGGACGCGCGGTCGCGGCGGCGGCCGATGGCGCCCGACGGCGACTACAACCACGTCCTCATCGGGAAGGGGGCGAAGCAGATCCTCGACGCCGGGGGGCTCGTGCAGCTCGGGGCGCACGGCCAGTTGCAGGGGCTGGGCGCGCACTGGGAGATGTGGATGCTGCAGCAGGGCGGGATGACGAACCTCGAGGCGATCCGGTGCGCGACGATCAACGGGGCGAAGTATCTCGGGTTCGACGCCGAGCTCGGGTCGCTCGAGCCGGGGAAGCTGGCCGACCTGATCGTGCTCGACCGGAATCCGCTCGAGAACATCCGTTTTTCCGAAGGGATTCACCTGGTGATGCAGAACGGCCGCGTCTACGACGCGAAGACGCTCAACGAGGCCGGCAACCGCCCGCGTCCGCGCCCCCGCCTCTGGTTCGACCAATGAAATCAGGGGTTGGCGATCGTGTTCGGGGCGAGAGAGGTTGCGCGGGCCGTTGCCGGGCCGGTATAATCCGAGTTTCCCCCTGCTGGGAGGTCGTTCAACGGTAGGACACGGCGCTCTGGACGCCGTTATCGGGGTTCGAATCCCTGCCTCCCAGCCATCCGCCTCCGCCGCGCACTGAATTCAGGCGCGGCTACGGCGAGATGTCTCGCCGTAGCTCGCACATGATCAGGCGAGCGAAGGCGGACAGACTTCGCCGCTGACGGTCGATCCCGCCCCGAGTTTTCTGAAATTCTGCCTTGTCTTCAAACGGGTAGATGATGCCCGTCGCCGCCTTCCTGGCTTTCGTGGTCCTCGGGTGAGTCCGCGATCCCGTTGTCAATGTCGGTGTGACGCGTTATCCTCCGTCGCAACTCGAGCTCAGGTTGGACGCAATGCTGAGGAAGCTTTTTCCCGGTGGGGCCGACAATTCGCCGTATCGATCCTTCAAGCTCGTGCTAATCGCTGAAGGATATCGTGCGACGGAAGTGTCCGCGTTCATCGGCGACTGCGTCGACACTGTCGAAGTGCTCTTCGCCGTTTCGCCGTTCGGTCTCACACGCGCGCGTCCGTGGTGGTTGACGGCCTACGCAGGTTTCGTCGCCAGCGCGCAGAGCGGGCCCGCCATCAACACCGCCGCGGCGGCGAACCGGACGGCGTTCGAGTCGTCGCTCACGACCGCAACCGGTGCGCTCGCGCTGAACCAGGCCAAGGTCAACGCGTGGATCGCCGCCGAATCGCTGCTGGTCGAGAGCGTGGCGACGCCGCTGCAGCAGTTCGTGACTGCGGGTGACATCGCGTTCGGGCGAAGCGCCACGCTGCTGGTCTTTCTGCTTCCATCGATCGCCGGGCAGCCCGCCGGCGGCGAAGTCGAAGCGATGCCTGCCGCCCCCACGGACGTGCACTACATCGCGGTCAGCAAGGATGGCCTGTATCAGCAGGCGATCGCGCGAACGATCGCACGGCTGCTCGGCCTCGGCGACGAGTTCGAACTGGCGGGAGCGGCGAACCTCGCGCCGGCAGATCAGGCCGCGCGGGCTTTCGTGAGATTCCCGTTCAATCTCGACGTCTTCGCGGCGAGCCCGCCCAGCCCGCTCGACGGCACCAGCAAGTGGTACCCGCTCAGCGGCATCTTCGATCGCACCGTCCTTGGCGGCGTGCACGCCAAGGCCAACCCGGCGAATCCGGATCTCACGCTCGATTCGCCGCCCGCGCGCCACAACCGGATCGAATTCTGGGAAGGCGGCGGTGGCTACCGCACCGGAGTCTGGCGCTCGGCGCACGACTGCCTGATGCGCCGTCGGATCGGCGATCCGGCTCTACCGGTGCGGACGGGACGCGTCCCGTTCTGCCCGGCCTGCCATCACTATCTCCGCAACGTCATCGAGTGAAAAGCGATGGGCCACAAAGAACGCTTACTGTCCTCTCAGACGCTGAAGTGGGACGACGTGACGTTTTCGAAGCGACCGGTCATGAAGCCGGTCGCCCCGACGTTGCCGGAGGCCGAGACCGGACGTCAGGCCCTCACCATCGCGACCGCTCCGTATTGGGAGTTCTCGTGGCAGATCGACGCGAACAGCGGTCTCCTCCTCACCGACCTGGTGGTACGCGACGCGTTGAGCCCCGGCAGCAGCCAGACGGTTGCGAAGAAAGTCGACTTCACCGATTTTGGCGTCGTCTTCAACGATACGCCGGCGGGTACGTTCGTCCCGTTTCCGATCGGCGCCGCCTTCACGCACCGCGAGTCATCGTTCGAGTACGGCGTCAACGGGACGAGCACGGCGTCAGGCGTCCCCGACCGTCTCTACCAGCACGGCATGTGCCTGACACTCGTGCACGATTTCGGCGGCACCTGCAAGGTGACCCTGCGCATCAGCGTCGTCCTGCGCGGCGCGACCAACGACTTCGATCCCGGGGGCATTCCGTTCTCGCTGAATTTCTATCCGCAGATCGGCTACACGTGGGACAGCGCCGGTTCGGGCCGCCGGCGCGTGAAGCAGTTCCGCGGCAGCGTACGGATCACGGTGAACAACCAGACGCCGGCGATGGGCAGTCATCCGGCCCTGGCCGAGAACGTCGCGAATTTCTGGGCCGACAGCAATATCTCCCAGAACCCCGGCGAGACGCGCGAGTCGATCATGGCGGAAGGCCAGATCCTTTCTCTGACGCTTCCCGCCTCGATCGTCCACGCCCTCCCACAGCCGTTCGGCTGGGGAGAAGTGTTCGACTACAACCGGATGAACATTCAGGAAGAACAGGAATACGACGCGGTCTACGGACCGGCCGACGATCCGGCGCTCTACTATTACTCGCGCGAGAAGCTGTATTACTGGCCACAGGCCGGTGCGACCAAGGTTTCGAACTACAAAGTGCGCAAGGACCCACGCCAGGGCTGCTACGACAACATTCATCTCCACGGCCGGCTGCACCCGCGGGATGGACCTCCCTTTGGCCTAGGCTATGGCAACGAACAGATCCATGCGCCGTTCTGCGGGCACTCGTGCGTGCACATGCATTGGCGGTGGTCGCAAGCCTCAGGCGACACCGCGCCATCGAACCGTGCCTGGTACTTCAAGGGGTGGTCGGTGCAAGGGGACCGAATCGAGGCGTTCACCGAAGGGGGAAGTCCCCTGATTCCTCCAAACCAGAAGCTGACGGTGGCGATCTGCGACCCGGGACGCACACGCACGTCCGCTTCGAAGATCCTGCCGGCCGCGGGAAGCCGTGCCACGCTACCGGCACTGGAAAAGATGATCTGGTACTGCGCCGACATCGTCGACGGGTACACTGCTGCACGGTGCAACGCCGGCGAACAGCAGGTCATCATGGAGCATGGCGTGGGCTGGGCGTATCGCTATGCCACCTACATCGAGTCCGGCAACGTGGGGAAGTTGGCGGTGCTGTTCCCTCTCATGCCACTGCCGACGAACGACTCCATGATGGCGTTCTTCGAAAAGGAAGTGTATCCAGTGTTTCGTTATTGGACCGCGAGGGGGATCACCACCAATCAAATCCCGGAGGGCACGCACGACGACGTCATGGCGGGAACACGGCAGACGATGGAGAGTCTGTGATGGCGCCGAAAAAACGCGACCTCGCCTCGCAGACGTTGAAGTTTCAGGACGTGAGCTTTGCGACCAGCCGGCCCGTGGTCGCGCCGGTCGCCGCGACGTCGGCACGGGCGGAAACAGGAAGGCCGGCCGGGACGCCGGCGACGCATCCGTTCTGGGAGTTTTCGTGGCAGATCACGTCCGACACCGGGCTGAAGCTGACGAACCTGGTCGGGCGTGATGCGCTCATCGCAGGCAGCGCCCAAACGGTCGCGGAGCTGGTGGACTTCACCGACCTCAAGGTGCTGTTCAGCGACTCACCAGGCGGCAACCTGCAGGACTTTCCGATTGCCGCCGCATTCACCCACAAGGAATCGAAGTTCGAGTACGGCATCAACGGGTCGAGCATGGCGTCCGGAACGAGAGATCCCCTGTTTCAGCAGGGGATGATGCTGACGCTGGTGCACGATTTCGGAGGCACCTGCAAGGTCACGCTGCGTCTGTGCGTCGTCTTTCGGGGTCCGGCGAATGATTTCGATCCCGGCGGCGTGCCGTTCTCGCTGAACTTCTACCCGCAGATTGGCTACACCTGGCAAAGCATGGGCACCAGCGGCCGTCGCGTGAAGCAGTTCCGCGGGAGCGTGCGGGTCCTGGTGAACAACCAGACGTCGGCGTTCGGCAGCATGCACGCGATGGCGGAGAACGTGGCGAACTTCTGGACCGACAGCAACGTCTCGAGGAACTCCGGCGAGAACCGTCCGTCGATCATGAACGAGGGGTGCACGGCGGATACCTGGGCCCCCCACCGCGCCCTCTACTTTCTCGACAGCCGGCCATTCGGGTGGGGGCTCGTCTTCGACTACAACCGGATGTTCCTGCAGGACGAGCAGGAATATTCCTGCGTGTACGGTCCGAACGACGGCAATCTGTATACCCGCGCGCGGACACGGCTGTATCAATGGCCCGCGTCGGGCGCGACGAAGGTGGCCGATTACAAGGTCACGAAAGTTCCGCGTCAGGGCTATTACGACAACATCCATCTGCACGGCCGCATGCCCCATCCGGATCCAAAGGGCAACGAACAGATCCACGCGCCCTTCTGCGGCCATTCCTGCATCCACCTGCATTGGCGGTGGTCGAACATCTCTTCCACCAACGCCGTGGGGGACCGCGGCTGGTATTACAAGGGCTGGTCGCGAGGCACGACGGTCGAAGCGTTCAGCGAGCCAGGCAGCCCGCTGATTCCTCCCAACCAGAAGCTGACCGTGGCGCTCTGCGCGCCGACGAGAACCCGCACGTCGGCCGCGAACATCCTGCCGGCGGCGGGCAGCCGCGCGTCCCTCGACGTGCTCCGCAAATTGATCTGGTACTCCACCGACATCATCGATGGGCCGCGCGTGAAGCTGAACGCGGGCGAGCAGCAGGTGATCTTCGAGCACGGCATCGGCTGGGCGTATCGCTACGCGCTCGACACCGAGTCCGACGCGGTCGACGGGTTGTTGAATGTCTTCCAGGACAACCCCGCGACGGTCACGCAAGCCAACCTGATGGACTTCTTCGAGACGAAGATCTATCCCGGATTCCGGTACTGGACCGCCAGGGGCATCACCACCAATCAGGTTCCCGAAGGGACCCACGATGACGTGATGACCGGCACGCCCCAGACGATGGAAGAGCTGTGACCGATTTCCTCGTCCCGATCGGCCGCGCCTTCGGCGACATCGTCCAGCCGCTGCGTCTGTCGTTCGACAGCGCCGAGGACGTCGAGCTGTTCCTGCTGCGTCACGGGTGGGACGCGCGCGTCGACCCATTGACGGTCGACGCCATTCGCGGCGCGTTCGCGGTCCTCGATCTCGTCGAAGCGGTCGTCGAGAAGCTCGACGTACTCATCAACGGGTCCGACGAGGATCGCTCCCGTGCGGTGTTCGAGCTGATCGAGGTGACGAAAGGGGTCATCGATCGCGCCGACGCGCTCGGCGGCGTGGCCACCGGCGGCCTGCCGTTTCCGTTCGATCAGAACGCCTTCTGGAGCGGCGTCGCCGCCGAACTCGTCGACGCGCTGACGATCTCGTATCTCGAGCGGCGCCAGCCGATCTTCTTCAGCCTGTTGCACGTCCTCGGCGTGATCCGTTTCGAGCGCCAGGCGCCCGCGGGCAACGGACGGGTGCCGTACATCCGCCCGAAGATGTACTGGGATCGCTTGCCGCGCACGTTCACCGGCCCGGGCGCGCTGTTCGAAGAGATCTACAAGTGGAACACGCCGGGCCAGAACTTCCTGCACGCCGACCTGTTGCGCGCGATCGAACGCTCGGCGCTCTCGTTCAACGTCTCGGCCACCATCGACGCGCCGCGGCCGTCGCTCGGCGCGTTGCTCGATCCCGCCGCGATCACCGCCGGCATCAGCGAGGTCGAGCTGCCGATCGTCGACGGCATCTCTCCCGGCGACGCCAGCTACTGGAAGATTGGCGCCGTGCTGATGCCGATCCCCAAACCGATCGCCAGCAACGCGCCGCCATCCGGTCTCCTGCTCAGTCCATTGCTGCAGGGCGCGCTCGACATCACGCTGCCCTTCTCGGACGCGATCGCGCTGACGATCCACGGCGCCTTCGAGAGCGGCACGGCCATCATGGCGCTCGTCTATCCCGACGGCGCGTCGGTGCAGACCAACCTGGCCGACGCGGCGTTCGAGGCACGGCTGCAGCTCGCCGGCCATCCCGCGGAGCCGTGGCTGCTCATCGGCGCGCCGCCGGGTCCGCGCATCGAGCTCGATGGATTCCTCGCGATGTTCGGCGCGCGCGGCCGGCTGACCGATCCCGAGATCCTGTTCTCCGTGGGCACCGGGCCGGAAGACAACAAGGTCCGGCTCATCGTGTCGGCAGGCGAGGGGGACGGCTTCATCCAGAAGCTGATTGGCGAAGGCTTCACCGTCGAGTTCGGCGCCAACCTGAACTGGTCGTCGAAGCGCGGCGTGTCGTTCGACGGCAGCGCCGCGCTCGAGTTCGCCAAGACGATTCACCTCGAGCTCGGTCCCATCACCATCGAGACGATCTACGTGCAGGCCCGCGCCGGCACGGACAACCGTCTGGACACGAGTCTTGGCATCGGCGCCAAGGCGCTGCTCGGACCGCTGACGGTCGTGGTCGAGAACGTCGGCCTGCGCGTGTCGCTCGTCCCTGCCCCCGCCGGCAAGCGCGGTGCGTTCGGCAGCCTGGATGTGGAGCTGGGGTTCAAGCCGCCGAACGGGTTGGGTCTGGCGATCGACGCCGGTCCGGTCAAAGGCGGCGGCTACCTCTATTTCGATTTCGACAAGGAGGAGTACGCGGGCGTCGCGCAGGTGATGATCGCCGATTTCCTGACCCTGACGGCGATCGGGCTGCTGACGACGAAGATGCCGGACGGCTCGAAGGGCTTCTCGCTGCTGATCATCATCACGGCGGAGTTCAACGGGATTCAGCTCGGCTACGGGTTCACGCTGAACGGCGTCGGCGGCCTGGTCGGGCTGAATCGCGCCGTGCGCATGGAGCCGCTCGGCGCCGGCGTCCGGACCGGCGCGATCAACGGGATCATGTTCCCGCGCAACGTCGTCGAGAACGCGCCGCGCCTGATCAGCGACCTGCGGCAGATCTTTCCGCCCCACGAGGGCAAGTTCCTGATCGGGCCGATGGCGAAGATCGGCTGGGGCGCGTCGATCATCACGCTGTCGCTCGGCGTCATCATCGAGATTCCCGGCAACATCGCGATCGTCGGCGTGCTCGCCTGCATCCTGCCGACGCCCGACGAAGCCATCCTCAAGCTGCAGGTCGCGTTCGTCGGCGTCATCGAGTTCGACAAGAAGCGGTTGTGGCTCTTCGCTGGCCTGTTCGAGTCGAAGCTGCTCACGTTCACGCTCGAAGGGGAGATGGGCGTGCTCGCGGCGTTCGGCGAGGACGCCAACTTCGTCATCAGCGTCGGGGGATTCCATCCGCGTTTCAAGCCGCCGCCGCTGCCGTTCCCGAACCCCAAGCGCCTGGCGATCACGATCCTCGACGAGGACCAGGCGCGGATCCGCGCCGAGACCTACTTCGCCATCACCACCAACAGCGCGCAGTTCGGCGTGAGGGCGGAGCTGTTCTTCGGCTTCGACGCGATCACCATCTCGGGCGACATGCGCTTCGACGCGCTGTTCATCTTCTCTCCCTTCTACTTCATCATCGAGCTCGGCTGCCACGTCTCGGTGAAGGTATTCGGCACCGGCGTGTTCAGCATCTCGCTGGACCTGTCGCTCGAAGGGCCGACGCCGTGGCACGCGAAGGGCCGCGGCTCGATCCAGCTGCTCTTCTGGGAGGTGTCGGCCAGCTTCGACAAGACGTGGGGGCAGGAGAAGGACACGACGCTGCCGCCGATCGCCGTGTTCGGACTGCTCGTCGCCGAGATCGAGCGGCTGTCGAACTGGAGCGCGCTGCCGCCGCCGAGCGGCAACCTGCTCGTCTCGCTCCGCGCGATCGACGCGGCCAAGGAGCTGGTTCTGCACCCGGTCGGCACGCTCGTCGTGACCCAGCGTGCCGTGCCGCTGAACAGCACAATCGACTGCGTCGGGGCGCAGAAGCCGAACGACGCCAATCGCTTCGCGCTGACCCTGCAGTCGCCGGGGCTGGCGGTGGCCGGCGCGGTGCGCGAGCAGTTCGCGCCGGCGCAGTTCCACACGATGAGCAAGACGGAGAAGCTCAGCCGGCCGGCGTTCGAGCGCGAGGACGGCGGCGTGAAGATCAGTGCCAGCGGCGATCAGCTGCGCTCGAGTCTCGTGGTCAAACGCGTGGTGCGCTACGAACTGGTGACCGTCGACACCAACTACCTGCGATTCGTGAAGCGCTTCACGTCGTACGTCGGGACGCTGTTCACGCATTTCCTGAGCGGCAACTCGGCGGCCCGGTCGGCGCTCTCGGCGCGCGCGAAGCGCGAGGCGCAGCCCTTCGCCGACGTGATCGAAGTCCGCGATCAGGGCTACGGCGTCGCCACGCGCGACACCAACAAAGCCGTGGCGGGCACGGGCGTCTTCGCGAGCGAGGCCGCGGCGCGCGAGCACATGAACCAGGTCATCGCCGCCGATCCGTCGATGGCGGGCGCGGTCCACGTGGTGCCGCAATTCGAGGTGAACCAGGCCGCATGAGCCCACTCCCTGAATATTCGTTCTTCCCGTGGGTGCGGCAGGGTCTGGGCAACCGGATCACGGCCGAGGATTTCGACAACACGGTGAAGCTGCGCGCGTCGATCCAGGTGACGCTCGAATTGACGGGCACCGGCATGGGCGCCAACCTCGCCCAACAGTTCCCACGCCCGACCCCGCTAGTCGGTCCCGGCGACGTCATCGGCATCGAGCCGCGCGCCTTCCTCCGGTGCGAGCCGCGCAATTGGGTGACCAACTTCGAGCCGAACTACGTGCCGTTCGTCGAGTTCTACGATGAGGACTTTCCGTGGCGCTATACACCGGCGAGGGCCGAGGGAGGCGCGCACCCGCTGCGACCGTGGATCGCCCTGGTGGTGCTCACCGAGCAGGAATTCCGCAACGGCGTCAAGGACGACACGCAGCCGCTCCAGTTCATCGACGTGCCGGACCCGGCGGTATATCCGCCGGCCACGCAGTTGTGGGCGTGGGCGCACGTGCACGTCAACCGCGGCATGACGGACGCGGCGCTGCGGCTGCCGCGGCTGACCGCGCCGCAAGCCGGCGATCCCGCCGCGTTGCAGGCGGCCGTGCAGAAGCTGCAGGCGACGCTCGACGAGAACGCCGACCTCGCCTACTCGCGCCTGCTCTGCCCGCGCCAGTTGAGCGACAACACGCCGTATCACGCGTTCGTCGTCCCGGTGTTCGAAGCGGGACGTCTGGCCGGACTGGGACTCGATCCGGCCCTCGCGCCGGACGCCACGGCCTCGGCGTGGGCCGACTACGGGGCACGTCCGGCCAAGACGAGCTATCCGTATTACTTCCGCTGGTACTTCCGCACCGGCCCCGTCGGCGATTTCGAGTATCTCGTCAGGCTGCTGAAGCCGCGCACGCTCGATCCGCGCGTCGGCCGCCGCGACGTCGACGTGCAGGACGCGGGCGCCAACATCGGCGGCATCGACAACCAGACGCTTGGCGGCGTCCTGAAACTTGGCGGCGCGCTCCGCGTCCCGCGCGCGGCGCTGACGGCGGCCGATCGCGTCGAGGTCGATCGCTACGAGAACTGGGACCAGCCGGGGTACCCGCAACCGTTTCAGCGCCGCATCGCGGCGCTCGTCAACCTGGCCGACACGTACACGGCGACCACGCTGGCCACGGCTCACGCCAGCGCCGGCCTCGGCGCCGCCGTGGCCACCCAGGACGATCCGCTGATTACGCCGCCGTTGTACGGACGATGGCACGGATTGACGTCGCGGCTGCTGAGGACGCGGACCGGCACCGCGATCGTCCCGAGCGACAACTGGATCCATCGGCTCAACCTGGATCCGCGACACCGCCTCGCCGCCGGCTTCGGCACGAAGGTCGTTCAGACGCGGCAGGAAGACTTGATGAACGCCGCGTGGCGCCAGGTCGGCGACGTGCTCGAAGCGCAGAAGCGTATCCGTGACGCCCAGCTCACGATGCAGGTTGCGTGGATCTGGCAGACCCGCCATCTGGCCCGGCTGCAAGGTGCCGATCTGGAAAAGGCCTTTGCAATCATGGCTCCGGTACACGACCGGATCCTCGCCGGCGGCACCACGGTCGGTCATCAGATCCGCCACAGTGTGCTGACATCGGCGCCACTGTCGGCGCCGGTACGACGCGCGCTCCGTGCGCGAGGACGGCTGGCGCGCCAGCTGCCGCTCGCCGGACCCGGGGAGCCGCGAACGCTGCTGCGCCGCATCAACGCCAAGGAGGTGAGCGCGGCGCCACCGCGCACGCGTCCGGCAGGAGCGATCACGCCGGGCGATCTCGCCGGACCGCTGCGACCGCACGTGCCCTCGGTGGTCGTGACGTGGCTGCGGCGGTTCCGCATCCTGCCGCTGCTCGTGTTCCTGATCCTGCTCGCGATCGCGCTCATCGTGTGGGTCGCTGCGCCGGCGGCGCGACCCGTCGCCTCGGCGATCGCCGCGATCGCCTTCCTCCTGTTCTGGTGGCTGCGGCGAACCGCCACGGCGATTCGCCACGTGGACGTCATCGACGATGACGTCGCAAACGCCGCGAGCGTGGACGACTTGCCGAGCAGTCCGGGATTCACGATCGCCACGCTCGGAAACGATCCGGCCCCGGCCAGCGGCGCGACCGACAGCCCCGAGGCGGCGCGCTTCAAGGGCGGCCTCCGCAGTGCGCTGACGCTGGTCGGCGCGAGCCGCGCCGCCGCGGCCGCCACCACGCCCGAGGGTCTCGACAGACCGATCGCCTTCGCGTCGATCGCCACCGCGGTCCTGAACGGCATCAATCCATCGTTCACCGTCCCGAAGCGGACGCTGGGCTCGATCACGCTGCCGTCACGCCTCGAACCGCTGGTGACCGAGACGTTCCTGGAACCGTTCGCGTATCCGGTGTTCGACATGCCGATGTACAAGCCGCTCATCGACATTTCGTCGGAGCTGTTCCTGCCGAACCTCCACCTGATCGAGGACAACAGCATCACGCTGCTCGAAACCAACCAGCGCTTCATCGAAGCCTACATGGTGGGACTCAACCACGAGTTCGGGCGCGAGCTGATGTGGCGCGAATATCCGACGGATCAGCGCGGCAGCTACTTCCGGCAATTCTGGGACGTCAGCGCGTTCCTCGATCCGCTGCCGGCATCCGAACGAGACGCGCAGCGCGAGAAGCTCAGGGACATCACGCCGCTGCACCTGTGGTCACGAACCTCGGCGCTCGGCGACCACGACAATCGCGGCGGGGCGCGGCAGGAGGAGGCCGGTACCTCACGATCCGCGGCGAGCTCCTGCGCAAGTACCCCAACGCGGTCATCTACGCGCACCGGGCGCGGTGGCAGCTGTCCAACGGGCAGATCGATCCAACCAGGGAACGTGAGCTGGTGCCACTGACGCCGGCGCAGGAGGACGCGCCGCCGCGCGACATCGTTCGGACGCCGCTCTACGAGGCGAAGGCCGAGCCCGACGTGTACTTCCTCGGGTTCGATTTGACCGTGGACGCCGCGCGCGGGGGCACGGGCGCGGCGCCGTCCGACGACCCGGGCTGGTTCTTCGTGATCAAGGAACGGCCGGGCGAGCCCCGCTTCGGCTTCGACCTCAATCGCAGCGGTCCGCTCAACGTGTGGAATGACCTGGCCTGGAACGACGTCCTGCCCGGCGGCGCTCCCGGATCGTACGTGCGCATCGAGAACGGGATGCCGACGTTCAGCGTCACCGCCCCCGGTCCGCTGGATCAGGAGAAGCTGCGGCAGCATCAAGACGACGTCGCGGTGGAATGGAACAGCGGGATGAACGGAGCCGATGTCGCCTACGTACTGTACCAGGCGCCCGTGCTGGTCGCCATCCATGCGGCCGAGATGATGAGGCGCGAAGCATGAGCCCCGTTTCGCGAACGCCACAGGAACGCGCCGACGCACTGCGGGATCTGACCGCGGCCCGCGATCGGATCTCCGGCGCGGCGCAGAGCGCCGACGCCGCCGCGCAGATTCGGGTTGCCGCGCGTGAACAGCTGAAGGGCGCTCGCCACATCGGCCATCGCGCCGCCCATGAGGCCGCGGTCGCCGACAACACGGTCATCCTCGAGACCGCCCGCGTGGATCTGAACGCGGGACGCGTCGCCTTCGAGACGTTTTCCGATCCGCGCGACAACGTCGATCTCCTGGACGACGGCACGCCGCTCCTGCTGTTTCCGGTGCGCGTGGAGACGCGGTTCCGTCGCGTGCCGGCCGGCGCCGGTGAGAAAGATCAACTGTGGGTGCGCGTCTACCCCGACGAGTGCGTCGTCGACACGTTCGAGCCAATCCCGTCCGAGAACGAGATCGCGAACGTGCAGAAGTACTGGGCGCTGCTGTGGCGGGCGCGCACCGATGAGACGCAGGAACGCGGCGCATGGCGGACCCTGGTCGCGGCGCACGGATCGGGACGTGCCACGTGGCTCCTCGCCACCTACACACCGCTGAACACGGCGGAGAAGCCGACCGATCCGTCGCCGACGGTGCTGGTGCTCATCATCCCGACGGAAACGCCGTTGGCCACGACCGAAGCCGACGCCGTGCTGGCGTTCTGGCCGGCGATCTGGCAGGCCAACGGCGAGGCCACGGCGACGGCGGCGGCGTTCTCGACTCTGAGTACCGCGGTCAACGGCGACGATCGCGCGCGCGTCCTGATTCGGGGGTACGCGCCCATGAACCTCGCCGACCCGCCGCCGGCGGGGACGCCGCGCCCGGCGATGACGGTCTCCGCCGTGTTCATCACGTTTCCGAACACCGCCGATCTGGTCGCCCGGCTGCAGTCCTGGAGCCAGCCGGCGCGGGCCCGCGTTCTGCCGGATCGATTCGTGCTGATCGGGACCGCCAACGGCACGACTGTGATCGAGGAGATCGGCCGCCAGATTCCGTGGCCGTTGAACACCAGTCCGGATCCACACGCGCCCGAGAACGAGCAGATCCGTCAGGAGAACGGCGAGCTGATCGTCGGCGACGATCTCCGCTGGCTGGTCGACTTCGATCGCGCCGTCGACGTCGGCATGGGCTTCCGCGTCGATCTGCCCGCGGACCTGGCGGCCTCGGGTCTGGATCGGCTGCTCGTCGTTGGCCTTCGCCTGTCGGCCGATGCGCGGGAGGGGAAGCGGCTGCTCGAGGAACTGCTGCAGCACCATCGCGACGGCACGGCAGGTTTCACCATCCTGCGCCAGGGAACGGCGACGAACAACACCGAGGACACCGACGCCGGCTACACGCGCGGCGACGATCCCGACGCGAGCTTCGACGAGCGGCTTCACCCCGGGCCGGCACTGCGCGCGGACACGCCGCCGGAGACGCGAGTCGACGGCGAATGGCTTGGTAACGCACTGGGCGTGGATCCGGCGATCTTCAACGTGGTTCCGGGAAGCCGCGCCACCGACCACCTCGAGGCGGCGGCGATGAACGTCGCACTGTGGCCGGCGACCATCGGCTACGGCCTCGAGACGCTGCTGCACCCGATCTTCGAGAGCGCCGACGTCGAGCGGGTCCGATGGTTCTTCACGCACTTCGTCAGCGGCCGGGGATGGCTGCCAACCGTGCGCATCGGACGCCAGCCGTACGGAGTGCTCCCGGCCGCCGCGTGGTCGCGATTGCAGTGGCCGATGCAGGATCAGCGACGGTCGAGCGCCGTCGCAGGTCCCCGGGAGGGACCGCACGGGATGCTCGCCCGGTTGTATCACGTGCTCACGGCCATGGACGCCGACTGGATCGACATGGCGAAACAGGCGCCGCATGTCGGGGCAGGCGGCGATCCGCATCAAGTCCTGCTCAGGATCCTCGGGCTGCATCCGACGTCGGTCGAGTACTACCAGCGATTCGCGGAAAGCCTGGACGATCTGTACAACCGCATGCGGCTGTCCGGCGGCGGCACCGACTTCATGCGCGCCCTCGAAGCGGCGATCGAAGCCAGCCGCGCCATGGATCTGCTGCGACGGCTGAGTTATCAGGGCGATGCGCCCCCGGACGCCCTGCAGCAGCTGCTCTTCAGCCGCGCGGATCTGCTGAACGGGCCGCTCATCGAGGACGCCCCGCTCTCGGAAACGAGCCCGCTGCACGCCAGCACCGACGATCCGTGGAATTACCTCGAGTGGGTGCGCGACGCGGCCAGCCGCTCGCTCGATGCCCTGCGTGAGGAGCGCGGCTTTACCGGCAACACGCCGCCCAAGGCGTTGCTCTATCTGCTCGCGCGGCACGCGCTGCTGCAGGCGTACTGGGACACGAGTCTGAAGCTCGGCGAGGACCGCGGCGTGATGACTCCCGAGGCGGTGAAGGCGGCACGCCACGAATCGCCGTTCATCCATGTACAGACGGAGCCGCGCGGTGGCGAGAGCCGCTGGGGCACGCTCTACGCGTACGACGCGCAGATCACCGGCGATCCCACCGTCCGCGTCGGGGACTTCATTACCGGCGCGATCGGCGCCGAACCCGCCACGTCGCGGTTGAGCGAGATGCTGGCCGCGATCGACTCATTGAGCGGCCTGCCGACCGCGCGTCTCGAACGGTTGCTCGCCGAGCATCTCGACACGTGCAGTTACCGTCTCGACGCCTGGCAGCAGGGGTTCCTGCACTACGCGCTGGCGCTGATGCGCAACCAGGGCGCGGCCGTTCGCGACGGCGTGTTCCTCGGCGCCTTCGGCTGGCTCGAGGACGTGCGGCCGAAGGCGCGCACGCTCGACCCCGTGGTGTTGCCGGCGGGAGTCGACGGCTCGTTTCAGCCTGTCGGCGCGCCGCCGCTCGTCCACGACTCGACCAACGGCGGCTACATTCATGCGCCGTCGCTCAACCAGGCCGTCGCCGCGGCCGTGCTGCGCAACGGCTATCTGGCCAACGCCACGCCGGCCAGCCCGGGTGCCTTCGCCGTCAACCTCTCGTCGCGACGGGTCCGCGCGGCCATCGCCATGCTCGAGGGGATGCGTCAAGGCCAGAGCCTCGGCGCGCTGCTCGGCTACCAGCTCGAACGCGGCCTGCACGACCACCACGGGCTGGCGGAGGTCGACACCTTCATTCACGCGCTGCGCAAGCGTTTCCCGCTGCGCGCCGATCGGCACCCCGATACGCGGACGGACGAGGACGTACCGATCGAAGCGATCGAAGCGCGCAACGTCGTCGACGGCCTCCGCCTCGTCGAGTACGTCAAGGGACGTTCGTCGATCGCGTATCCATTCGGTCTCGCCTTGCCGGCTGCCAACCAGAACGAGCGGGACGCGATCGACGCGGAGGTGATGCGGCTGCTCGACACGGCCGATGCGGTCGCCGACGTCAAGATCGCCGACAGCGTCTATCACGCGGTGCAGGGGAACTACGACGCCGTCGCCGCCACGCTCGACAGCTCGGCGAGCGGGCAACTGCCGACGGCGCCGGCGATCGTCACCACGCCGCGCAGCGGACGCGGTGTCGTGCATCGCATGGCGCTGCATCTCGCCTCCGGTCTCGACGAGGACGTGTCGGCGATTGCCGGGATGGCGGTCACCCCTCGCGCCCTCGCCGAGCCGGCGTTGAATCAATGGCTCGCCGGTGTCCTGCCGGCACCCGACGCGGTGGGGTGCACGGCCACGTGGTTCGACACGGCGACGAACGGACTCCGCACGCAGACGGTGACACAGACGCAGTTGGGTCTGCAGCCCATCGACCTGCTGTACGCCGCCTCGCTCGAGAGCCAGCAGGCGCTCGCCGAGCTGGACGATCGCGTGCTGTTGTACGCGCACCAGAACCTGGTGCCGCGCCCCGACAGCCAGGTGTCGATCGCGTATCGAAACCAGGTCGCGGGCCAGGTCACGTTCTTCGAGCTCGCGCCGCTGCTGCGCAGCCTGGGAACCCTGGCGCTGCAGTCGCGGCCGTTGCGCCCGAGCGACGCCGCGCCGCAGGGCAGCGCATCCACGGCGATGGACGCGCTGGTGCGGATCAAACCCGCGCGCATCGCGAAGGTGCGCACGGCCTTGACCGCGGTCTTGACCGGCGTCGCCGCCTACCGGGACAGTCTTCAGGCGCAGCATGACGATGCGACGCGGCGCGGAGAGATCCTGGCCGAGATCGATCAGCGGCTCGACGACTTCGTCGCGCTGCTCGTACGCGCGGCGTCGTTCGGCGTCCCCCAGGCAGCCTGGGGCTTCGCCCTGGACGCGCGCCGGTCGCTGTTCGTGGATCTGCTCGAAGGGGTTCGAGCGCTGGTCGAGCGTAGCGCTCGCCGGCTGGCTGATTGCGACGCGCGGCTGTCGGTATACGACGCCGCCGCGGGACTGACAGAAGAAGAGAAGTACACCCAGTTGACCGCGGCCGAGTTGTGTGTCCGGGCGCGCGCGACCGTACCGGCGCGGCCGCCGGCGCCGGCGGCGACGTACCGCACGGCTGTTGGCGCGGCGCGGGACACGTTCGCGGCGCGTCGCGCTGATTTCGCCGCCGTTCTCGCGATCAATACGAAATCCGTGGTGACGCTCCGCGCGGCGATTGCGACGGCCCTGGCCGGGCCGCCAGCGCTCGCGACGCTGGATCGCGAGCCATTCGCGCCGTCTGCCGTGGACGAGCGAATCGTGGCGCTGTCGGCGGATCTCCTCGCCCGCGCGACGCGCCTGGCGCGCGATCTCGACAAGCGTCAGCTCACGCCAGTCGCGGACCTGATGACGAAGCACGACGCGGCCGCGGAAGACGCCGTCCGCGCCCGGCTGCTCGGCGAAGCGGCGAAGCTCCTCCTCGGGCCCGATGCCGTCGTCATTCCGGAGTTCCAGCTCGACGCCGCCGCAGGCGAGGCCCTGCAAGCGGCGTACGATGCCGCCGCCGCCGGTGATCCGCTGGCGCACCAGCAGACCGTCCTTCGTACGCCGCTTCCTGTCGACACCTGGCTCTACGGCGTCGCGCGCGTGCGCGAGAAAGTGCAGCAGTGGGAGCGGGTCACCGTGTTGTGCGGCGCGTTCGGCGCGGCCAGCCCCGATCTCCTGCCGGTGCAGATCCCCTGGAAGGCCGGCGATCACTGGCTGGCGATGGAGTTTCCGGCCGGCTACGCGCCCGACGGCGATCGGCTCTGCTACACCGCGCACTTCGCCACTCCGTACGACCGTACCCGCTGGCAATGCGGGCTGCTCCTCGACGACTGGACCGAAGTGATTCCTGGCAGCGAGGAGACGACCGGCCTCGCCTGTCATTTCGATCGGCCGAACGCGGAGCCTCCGCAAGTGCTGCTGCTCGTCACGCCGGCGTCCTTCACGGGTGCCTGGCGCTGGCCCGACATCGTCGACGCCGTGGTCGAGACGTTCGAGCGCGCCAAGCGCCGCGCCGTCGAGCCCGAGCAGATCGAGGCGCTGCCGTACGCGCGCTTCCTGCCGATGACCGTGATGGCGAGCGCGCTGCATCAGATCTCAATCGTGACCAATCTGGGACGCAACAACGACGTCCACGCCTTCGTGCAAGGGACCACCGACAATGGCTGACGCATACACCGTCGTCAACATCGCCGGCGCACTGCAGGAGCGCCTGTATCCGACGGTCACCCTGTGGAACCGTCTCGAAGGACGGCCGCGGCGGACCAACTTCTCGCGTGCCATGCGGGCAGAGATCCGCGATCCGCTCTTCATGTTGACGCGCCAGTGGCAGATGGGGGAGTTTCGCGGCGACGATGCGGGATCGCCGGCGGCGGCAAAACTGCAGGTCTCGACCACGGCCCTGCGCACGTATCGCGCGGCCAGCGGCGGCGTCCAGCCGTTTGACGACGGGCTGCCGCTCGAAGCGCGAGTCGAGCGGCGCCCGCTGCCGCTGACCATCGAGGGCGCCGACGCCTCGCTCGACCTCCGGCTGCTCATGGGCCGCCAGTGGCTCAGGATGGTCGCGCCGATCGCGAACTATGGCGCCGCGTTCGCGGCGCGCCATCCGATTCGCCAGCCCGATCCCACGCGGGACGAGGAGGCGGCCATCTGCGCGCACCCCGAGGCGTGGCAGATGGTCGCGGCGGTTGCCGGACGCTGCCTGGATGGCGCCGCGCTCTATTCGTATCTCGCGGGCAACGCGCAGCGGCGCGCGTGGGATGGCGTGTCGGGCGTGCTCGACGTGCACAAACCGGCGATCGACGACGCCGCGACGCGATTCGTGCGCTGGGTCGACGCCTTGATCACCGTGCCGGCGGGCACCGAGAGTGCCTGGCTGCCGGATCGCCTCGAGTACCAGTTTGCCGCCGCGGCGCCGGAGGCGGCCGCCGAAACCGTGTTCGCCGCGGACGAGTACTTTCACGGACGGATCGACTGGTACAACTTCGACGTCAACCGGACGCGCGCGACGCTCGGGACGCCGGCGGCGGCTGCGGCCGATCCGCAAGCGAGCACCGTGCAGGCGCTGGTGCCGACTCCGCTCTCGTACGAGGGCATGCCCAACACGCGCTGGTGGGCGTTCGAGGAACGCCGCGTCAACCTCGGGACCGTGACGCCGGCGACGACAGACGTCGGTACGTTGATGTTCCTGGAGTTCAGCCTCGTCTACGCCAACGACTGGTTCCTGTTTCCGATCGCGCTGTCGGCAGGATCGCTGGCCCGCGTCCGCGGCCTCGCGATCACGACGGTGTTCGGCGAGCGGTTCTGGATTACCGCGGCAGGCGCCGGCCCTGATGACGCCTGGCAGCGCTGGAGCATGTTCACGGTATCGGCGAGGGCGAGCGAGCCAGGAGGGCTCGCCGACACCAGCCTGATGCTGCTGCCGACGCCGCCGAAGATCCAGGACGGGCGGCCGCTCGAGCAGGTCGTGTTGCTCCGCGACGAAATCGCCAACATGGTCTGGGGCGTCGAGAAGACGATTCCGCTCGTCACCGGACGCGACAAATCGGGATCGGAGGCGGCGGCGGAAACGCTCGCCTACCACCAGCGCCTCCTCGACCAGCGCCTCGCCTCGACGGTGCAACCCGCCGTGCCGGATCCAGTGGCGCCGGTTCGGTATCAGATCATGAACACGGTGCCCGAGCATTGGATACCGTTCATCCCGGTCCACGTCTCCGGCGACAACCGCGCCACGCAGCTGCAGCGCGCCGCGCTGCCGCGGATTCTCGAGGGCGATCGGAATCCGCCCGATCGCGTGCGCCCCCGCACCGTGCTGCTGCGCGACGGGCTCGAGGAGCTTCCCAGGCGTGCGTACTACCTGCACGAAGAGGAAGTGCCACGCGCGGGCGCCGTCGTCGCTCAGGGCTACCGCCGCGCACGCTGGTCGAACGGCCGCGTTGTCGTGTGGCTCGGTATCCAGAAGCAGAACGGACGCGGAGAAGGATCCGGTGGGTTGGCGTTCGATCGACTCATCCAGGTGCCGACATCACCGCCCTCGAGCTGAGGGAACCATCGTGCCTGCGCGACTGAGATTCCATTCTCAGCGCAACACCGGCGAACCCGGCCAAGCAACACCTCGGCGTGCAGGAGGAGAAAGATGAGCGATCCGAACGGCTACCAGCGGCGTCCGAATAGACGCGTGTCCCGCCGCGTCTTCCTTCACTCGACGAGCATGATCCCCGCGGCGCTCGCAGGCCCCGAGCTGCTGCGACTTCCCGCAGGCATGACCGCAGCGCGCGCCGATCTCGGCGTGGGGACAGTCGAACCCTGCGACTCGCGCCTGCCGATTGTCGCCGGCGTGCCGCTGCAACCGTTCGTCTCACAGGTCACGCGGTTGATCGCCGCCGCAGAGTACCTGGGCGCGCCACTGCCTCCGGATCACCAGCGCGAGCTCGAGGCGGCGTTCAAGATGACCGACGAGAAGTCGGCCGTGACGGCGATCCAACGCGTGCTCGACTGCCATTGCCTCGTGGGGGTCGACATCAACCCGCAAATGCGCGTGAAAGTCGCACCAGGGCCGGCCAGGCCGGAGCTCGTCGAGCACGGCTGGCGTCAGTTCCTGGTGAAGGTCCACAACGAGGCCGGCACGACGGCCGTCCTTCGCGCGATCAGCAGCCAGGCGCGGCGGCTCGCCGGCGCGATGCCCGACGAACTGCGACATCTCTGGCTCGATCTCCAGATGTTCGACAGCCAGCCGCTCACGAGGACGCTGAGCGGGCTGGCCCTCGAGTACCGCATCGTGCAGCTATACAGCCGGGATCCCGGCCAACGCGAGGCGACGTTGACGTTCGATGTGGGCCAGGGGACACAGGACCTCGGATATCGCAACGAGGTCCCGATGCTCTTCACCATCCAACCCGCGGAATCGGTGCAGTGGCGCGTGCGCGACGAAACGGGTGCGGCGACGGTCGCGGCATTTGTCATTCGCGACGCGCAAGGCCGCGTGTATCCGTCGCGCGCCAAGCGGCTGGCGCCCGATTTTGCGTTCCATCCGCAGGTGTACCGCGCGGATGGTGAGCTGATGAAGCTTCCGGCGGGCACGTACGTGGTGGAGTTCTGGCGCGGTCCGGAATCGATGACCAAGACGCAGCAGCTGGCGGTAAAGAACGGTGGTGCGAATCAGGCGGCGAGCTTTCAAATCGAGCGTTGGATCGATCCCGCAAAGTTCGGCTGGTGGTCGGGCGACCATCACATTCACGCTGCGGGCTGCGCGCACTACATGAATCCGACCGAAGGCGTGCTCCCCGCGGATATGGTGCGCCACACGCTCGGCGAGGACTTGAAGGTCGGGGCCACCCTCACCTGGGGTCCCGCTTTCGATACGCAGAAACGGTTTTTCACGGGGAGAGACGACCTCGTCTCTCGTCCGCCCTACTTGCTGCACTACGACGTCGAGGTCTCGGGCTTTGGCTCGCATCAATCCGGGCACCTGGTGCTCTTGCGACTCAAGGAGCAGATCCACCCGGGCGGCCTCTCCTATGAACACTGGCCAACCCTCGGCCTCAATACGCTGCGCTGGGCCAAGCGCCAGGGCGCGGTCTGCGGCCCGGCGCATTCGGGATTCGGCCTCGAGGTGAGCTCCTCGGACCTGCCGAACTACATCGTGCCGCCATTCAACGGCATCGGTGCGAACGAGTACATCATGGACGTCACGCACGAGGTGCCTGGCCCTGATGGCAGGCCTGTGCGTGCGGTCGATTTCATCTCGACCGTCGACACGCCCTACGTGTGGGAGCTGAACATCTGGTACCACACGCTCAACGTGGGCTTCCGTACTCGTATCAGCGGCGAGACGGATTTCCCGTGTGTCTATGGAGAAAAAGTGGGGCTCGGGCGTTCGTATGTGAAGCTCGATGGGAAGCTCGACTATGCCGATTGGTGTGAAGGGATTCACCGCGGCCGAAATTACGTCGGCGACGGCCGAAGTCATCTGCTCGACTTCACGGTCAATGACGTGCGAATGGGCGAGACCGGGAGCGAGCTCCGACGTGCGGCAGCCGGGCCCGTGAAGGTACACGTCCGGGCGGCTGCGCTGCTGAGTGAGAAGCCCAGTCCCGAACGCGGCAGGCGCCGCTACCAGGAACAGCCGTACTGGGATATCGAGCGCGCCCGCATTGGAGACACCCGCGAAGTGGCTGTGGAACTCATCGTCAATGGGTATCCCGTCGCGAAACAAAGCCTGGTCGCCGATGGCGCGCTCCGCGATCTGACGTTCGAGGCGACGATCGCGCGCAGCAGCTGGCTGGCGGTGCGGATCCTGCCCTCGTCACACACGAATCCCATCTGGGTGCTGGTTGGAGGGAAGCCCGTGCGCGCGTCGCGACGGAGCGCCGAATGGTGTCTCAAGGGCGTGGATCAGTGCTGGTCGCAGAAGGAGCGCTTCATCAAGCGTGAGGAGCTCGAGCAGGCGAAGACCGATTACGAGCACGCGCGACGTACTTACCAGAGACTGATCAGCGAGTCGGAGGTCGAGTAACGCGTGTCAGCCAACTACCGGGCGAAGCAGTAGAACCGGCCCGCAGCGCCGCGCGAGCGCAACGACGGGCGTGCACTCCCATGACCACGCGATCATTGGGAGTGCACGTTCAGCACCACGCGATCATTCACTCTTGCTCGTCTCCGCCGGCATCGGGAAGCGTTCGTGAATCCACGCTTGCCAGAGCGGTGTCTCGCGGGCGACGGTCCCGGCCGCCTGATCGCCGTAGAGGTAGAAGCTTAGCGTGACCATGATCGGGCCGCCGCAGTTGACGGCGCTAAGAGCGGCGGCGCCCGGCCCTGGCTTGTCGAGCCGCAGCAGGGCGGTGCGCGGACTCTGGCTGACGTGTTCGACGTGCTCAACCAGGCCGCTGAGTGCCGGCCCGCCCGCCGGGGCGGTCCAACGCTGCCCGGCGCTCACGCCGTGCAGCCCCAATGCCGCGCTCAGCGTTTCCCAGGCCTCCGCTTCCGTTCCCGCGGCGGGGGCCATCCACTGCATCATCGCGGAGCGTTGACCGCGGAAGTGCGTGAGATAGATCCGCAGGATGCGGAAGAAGCCAGGCCAGCCGGATTCGGTGCCTTCCAGCTGATTGTCCCAGTCGTCCGTGCTGGCGAAGAGGCTATGCACGACGCGGACGACGCAGACGCCGCCCCCGCGCGCTTCGACGCTCCACTCGTCCGCGATGGGCGGCGAGCCGCCCCAGCCCTCGCCCTGCGCCGCAAACCTCCGCGGCGGATCCCAGGCCGTCACGACGGAACGGGACTCCATGCCCGGGCCGAAGTTCAACGTCACCGCGACCGGCTTCCCGTCGCGCTCCTCGAACTCAGCCGGCACGAACCACGACGAAATACCCGGCCCGGTGGCGATGGCCTGCCAGACTTCCTCCGGCGTGCCGGGGACCTCGACTTCGACCTGGACTGTACGGCGTCCGGAGGCTTCTTTCTTCACGCTCATGATGGCTCCTTGGGATCGGATTTCCGCGGCAGAGGGTGCGCCACGACCACCAGGCGATGCGCGCGGCCGCCGGGGGCGGATTCATCGTGGTACTTCGAAACCAGTTTCGTGATGGCCTCGGTGAGCTCGTGGCTGAAAGCCGCCCGGTCCGCCGCCGAGCGGAAGCGAATCTCGGTATCCACCGCCAGGGTCGCCAGGCGTTTGCCCGACTCTTTCGCACGACGAACGAGGTCGCCCACCTCGCGGACGACCCGTGCGCCCAGGGCGATGAGATAGCCCGCGGACAGCCTGTCGATTTCCCGATTCGGATCCGCTGCGACCGGGCACAGGGCGGTCGACGACACGACGTAGGAAGCGGCCGTCGCCACGAGCAGCCGTTCCGTCAGCCCGCCCCACTTGCGTTCCTCGGCCAGCCGCACCAGCCCGTGCGCCTCGAGCGCGTTCAGGTGGTAGGTGACTTTCTGCCGGGCCAGGCCAACCCGCGTGGCCAACGTCGCCGCCGAGGCGGGCACGACCAGCTCGGAGAGAAGTCGACTCCGCGTGGGCTCCAAAGCCACCGTCGCCGCTGCCGGATCATCGATGACTTGGATGTCGAGCACGAGGAGATGGTAGCTTTGACAACTTTTGTTGTCAAGGCTTTTCCAAGGCTTTTCCTGAGTTTGAGGGGCCTCCTCGCGACCGATCCCAACCTAGACGGCCGCCGTCCCGTCTGAGGGTGTAGTATCTGCTTATGGCAGATATCGACCTCCCGGCGCTCACGCGAGGAGAACATGCCTGATTGGAAGCCGCACATTCGCTCGCGCCTGGCATCACTGCGCCTGTCGCCGTCCCGCGAGAGCGAGATCGTCGAGGAGCTCTCGCAGCATCTCGAGGATCGCTGGCGAGAGCTCGTCGCAGGCGGCAACACGGAGGACGAAGCGGCGAAGCTGGCGCTTGCCGGGTTCCGGGAGGGGGATCTGCTTGCCCGACACCTCGCGCCGCTGCGACAGGCGCGTGCACCCGAACCGATCACGCCGGGGGCTTCCGCCGGACACCTGCTCGGCGATCTCTGGCAGGACCTCCGCTATGCCGCCCGCACGCTGCGGAAGCAACCAACCTTTGCGCTCGCGGCCATCCTGACGCTCGCCCTCGGCATCGGCGCCAACACCGCCATCTTCACCGTCGTCAACGCCACACTCCTGCAACGCCTGCCGGTGCCCGATCGCGATCGGCTGGTCTACGTGCAGCGGGAGAAGAACGGCGGTGTCTTCCCGTATCCGATGTACACCGCGCTCCGCGACGGCACTCAGGCGTTCGAAGGCGTGGCGGCCTGGTCGGGGTTCGTCGCCAGCCTGAACGCCGGCGACGGTGCGGATCGCACCCTGGGCTATCTCGTCACCGGCAACTTCTTCGACGTGCTCGGCCTTGCCGCCGATCGCGGACGGCTCCTCTCGCCCGCCGACGACGTGACTCTGAGCGGACATCCCGTGGCCGTCATCAGCCGCGAGCTGTGGCAGACGCGTTTCGCGGGCCGGCCCGACATCGTCGGTCACGAGATCCGTCTGAACGGGAGTGTCTTCACGATCGTGGGCGTGACCCCGGCGGGCTTCCCCGGTCCGCGGGTGGGGACCGTGCGTCACGTGTACGTGCCGATGATGATGCAACCGATCCTGCGGCCACCGGGCGACCGTCTGCAGAGCACGGTGAGCTGGTTGTTCCTCCTGGGACGCCTCAGGCCGGATCGAACCACCATGCAGGCGCGCGCGGAAATCGAGACGCAGGGGACGGCCCATGCGCGCGCGGTGAATCCATCGGCGACTCCGGAGCGGATCCCCGTCGTGCCCATCGACGAGGACAATCCCGAATCGCGTCAGCGGATGCGCGCGGCCGGATTCCTGCTCGGCGGCGTCGTCGCGGCGGTGCTGCTGATTGCGTGCGCGAATATCGCGAGCCTGCTGCTGGCGAAGGCCACGGCGCGCCGGCGCGAGCTGGCCGTGCGCCTCGCGATCGGCGCCAGCCGCGCGCGGCTCGTGCGGCAACTGCTGACCGAGAGCGTCCTACTGTCGGTCATCGGCGGCATCGTCGGGCTCGACCTGGCGGCGGGGCTGGTGCAGGCGTTCCAGGCCTGGCCGCCGCCGGCGGGCGCGCTTCCCGTCGCGATCGACCTCGCGATCGATCGGCACGTGCTGCTCTTCTCGATCGTGCTCTCGTTGATTGCGGGCCTCCTGTTCGGCGTTGCGCCGGCGCTGAAGGCGTCTCGGCCGGGCCTGGTCCCCGCGCTCAAGGGGGCGTCCAGCGAGGGCAACGACGGCGGACGTCGATACGACTTGCAGAAACTGTTGGTGGTAGCAGAGGTCGCGCTGGCGGTGCTGCTGCTGATTCCGGCAGGACTCTTCGTGCGCAGTCTGCAGGCGGCGCACGCGCTCGATCCCGGGTTCGACGCGGACAAGCTCGTGTCCGCGCCGCTCGACGTCAACCTGCTGCGCTACACGAACGAGCAGGAGCGCGAATTCTATCGGACGCTCGTCGAGCGGGCCGGGCGCCTGCCGGGTGTCGAGTCGGCTGCCGTCGCGCGCCTCGCCGTGTTGACGGGCGACGGCCGGATCCTGGGCCTCATGGTCGAAGACCGGCCGGAATACCCGGACACGTTCGTGTTCAGCCAGGGGGCCGGCGTCGTGACCCGCGATCCCACCCGCATCAACGCAAACGTCGTCGGGCCCGGATTCTTTCGTACGCTGGGGATCCGGCTCGTGTCCGGGCGTGAATTCGACGCGCGCGATGTGGAGGGCCGGCCGCCGGTGGCGATCATCAACGAGACCGCCGTGCGCCTGCACTTCAAGGGCGGCAACGCGCTCGGCGCACGCGTGAGCTTCACCGGGCGGCAGGGGCCGTGGCGGGAGATTGTGGGCGTCGTGGGCGACAGCACCTACGCCGAGCTCGGCGAGGCCTCCCTGCCCGTCGCGTACTTGCCCGTGGGGCAGCATCACGAGTCGGGCATGACGCTTTACGTGCGCGCCGCCGTCACCCCGGGATCGCTGATCGCAGGTCTGCGGCGCGAGATCCAGGAGCTGGAGCCGAACCTGCCCGTGGCGGGCATCAGAACGATGACGGAAACGATTGGAACGTCGCTCTACGGGGCGCGCATGGGCGCGTGGCTGATCGCGGGGTTCGGCGGCCTCGCCCTGTTGCTCGCCGCGGTCGGCATCTACGGCGTGCTGTCGTTCTCGATTGCGCGCCGCTCGCGCGAGATGGGCATTCGGCTGGCGCTTGGTGCGGCGGCGCGCCAGGTGTTCCTGTTGGTCGTCCGTGACGGTTTGACGCTCGTCGGCATTGGCGCCGTCATCGGCTTGATCGGCGGTTTCGCGGCGGCGCGATCGCTCGCGAGATTCCTCTACGGCGTGCCGACGTCGGACCCCGCCACGTTCGCCGGGGCGGCGGCTCTCCTGATAGCCGTTGCCCTCGTCGCCTGCATCGTTCCCGCGCGCCGCGCCATGCGCGTCAACCCCATCACGGCACTCCGATCCGAGTGAGCGCGTTCCGGCGCGCACGTCGCGATGACTTGACACGCGAGCCCATGCGCGAATATATTCGCGAAGGGCGAAAAAATTCGCCCACGACGAAAGAGCGCAAGGAGGCGGAATGCGCTGGAACCTCTTGGTGGACGAGCTCGCCGGCGATCTGCGGGACGGCGTCCGCCAGATTGCCCGGAATCCCGCCTTCACGGCCGTCGCCGTGCTGACGCTCGCGCTCGGCATCGGCGCGAACACGGCGTTGTTCTCGATCTTCAATAGCCTGATCCTGCGCCCGCTGCCCGTGCACGATCCCGGCAGCCTCGCCCTGCTCACCAACGGGTCATGGTCCTATCCGATCTGGGAGGAAATCAGGGCGCGCGAGGCCGAGCTGTTCGGCGGCACGTTCGCCTGGTCGGCCCAGCGGTTCGACTTGTCGGCCGGCGGTCAGGCGGAACCTGTAGATGGCGCGTACGTCAGCGGCCGGCTCTTCGACGTGCTCGGCGTCACCGGTATCCGCGGCCGGATGCTCACGCCTGGCGACGACGGCGGCGCCCCGACGGACGGCCCGGTCGCTGTCATCAGCCATCGTCTCTGGCGGCAGCGTTTCGCCGGCGCCCCCGACGTCGTCGGTCGCCCGCTCACGGTGCAGCGCATTCCGTTCACCATCGTCGGCGTGATGCCGCCGGGATTCTTCGGTCCCGACGTCGGCCGGATGACGGACGTGATGTTGCCCTTTGCGGCCGAGCCGCTCATTCGAGGGCCAGAGAGCCGGCTGAGCGCGAAGGGCTCGTGGTGGCTGCAGATCATGGTGCGGCTGAAGCCCGGGCAGAGCCTCGAGCAGGCGAACGCCGCGCTTCGGGTCCTCCAAGCCCAGATCACGGAGGGCGCATCACGGCAGCTCCAGCCGTTCACCTTCGTGGCGGCCGCGACCGGGAACTCGTCGCTGCGCAGCCGCTTCGAAACGCCGCTCCTTGCGATGGTCGTCGCCGTGGGGCTCGTGCTCCTCGTCGCATGCGCCAACATCGCCAGTCTCATGCTCGCGCGAACGCTGGCGCGCCGCCGTGAGTTCAGCGTGCGCCTCGCGCTCGGGAGCTCCCGCTGGCGCATCGCCCGGCTGCTTTTCACCGAGAGTCTGCTCGTGGCCGTCACGGGTTCGGCAGTCGGGTTGGTATTCGCGTCGTGGAGCAGTGCGCTGCTCGTGCGGCAGTTGAGCACGTGGCAGAGCACGGTGTCGCTGGACCTCGCGCCCGACTTGCGCGTGCTCGCCTTCACCGCGGCTCTTGCGTGTCTCGCCGCGCTCATCGCTGCCGTGGCGCCCGTGCTCGGGCTGAAGAGGGTGTCCGCGGGCGAGGCGCTCAAAGACTCGGGTCGTGGGATCACGGGTGACGGTCGCTTGTCCGTCCGCGGGACGCTCGTCGTGGCTCAGATTGCGGTGTCATTCGCGCTGGTCGTCGCAGCCGGATTGTTCCTTCATACGTTTGCGTCGCTCAACCGGCTGCCGCTCGGCTTCGTGCCAGAGCCGCTGCTGGTGGCGGAATTGAACCTGCAGCCGGGTGGCGGGCCGCCCCAGGAGCGCGCCGCGCGCGTCGAGCGTCTGCGCGATGCGACGGCGGCTGTGCCGGGGGTCCGCTCGGCGGCGGTCTCTTCGGTACGGCTGCTCACCGGAGGCGGTTGGGGCACCGGCATGGTCGCCATCGGCGATGGCCCGATGTCGCGCACCCGGCCCTCGCTCTGGCTGAACGGCACGTCGCCAGGCTGGTTCGGGACGATGGGCATCCCGCTGCGAAGCGGCCGGGACTTCGAGGCCGGCGACCGCGCCGGCAGCCGTCTCGTCGCGATCGTGAACGAAACGTTCGTGCGACGGTTCCTGCCGGGCGAACAGCCGATCGGGCAGAGCGTGCGCCTGGGATTCGATGACGCCACGCGCTACGAGATCGTCGGCGTGGTCGGCGATACCGTCTACACGACGCCGCGCGAGGGCATGCTGGCCACGATGTATGTGCCCGTGGCGCAGCGCAAGCCATCCGAGTTCTGGCCGACCGTCCTGCTGACCGCGAACACCGCGCCCGGCACCCGCGCGGTGGCGGAGCGCGAGATCGCCGAGGCGTTGCGGAGGGCCGACCCGGCGATCGCGTTCACGTTCGGGACGTTCGATCAGTTGGTCGAGGCAACGGTCACGCAGGAGCGGCTCATCGCGCTCGTCTCCGCATTCTTCGGCGGTCTCGCGCTGCTATTGGCGGCCGTCGGCCTCTACGGCGTCGTCGCGCACGCCGTGCGCGCCCGGCAAAGCGAGATCGGGCTGCGCATCGCGCTGGGTGCGACTCCGTCCTCCATCTTGCGGCTCGTGTTCACGCGCGTCGGCTGGTTGATCGCGGCCGGCCTCGGCCTGGGCCTGGCCGGAAGTCTCTGGGCGGCGCGTTTCGTGGAGGCGCTGCTGTTTCACCTGGAACCGCGCGATCCGGTGACGTTCGGCGGCGCGGCGGCCGTGCTCGTCGCGGTGGGCCTCCTGGCCGCGTGGCTTCCAGCTCGTCGTGCCGCCCGGCTCGATCCGGTGACGGTGCTGCGCGAAGGGTAGAGCCAGTGGCTGATGAGCCGCGGTCAAACCCAGTACACGCTGAGATCCTTGATCGTCAGGTCGACGGCTGCCGTGGTTCGAAAATTCGACGGCCGGCTGTTCTGGTGACGCACGTACAACTCGAGGATCAAGTCGAACTGGTCCATCACGCCTGCGGTGTCGCCAACGGCAATCGTGAATTCGAGCCAGTCCGAGAAGTATTCGGAGTGAACGTTGCCCGGACCCCATTTGTCCCATAGATTCATGCGGCCGCCATCGACCCCGTTGGTGTCGAACAGCTTCTGGTTCCCGCTGGGTGTCGTCAGCGTGATGACCAATTGCGCCGCCATGTAGCACTGCTGCAGCCATGGGCCCTTCTCGGTCATGGACGACAGCCAGAGGTGAAGTTTCAGGTTCTTCTTCGCACCCTGATACCTGAAGAGCGGCGTCCGGATTCGCCACGACACCGTCGTCGGTGAGTAGGTCCCCTCCTGGTTCTCTTCGACGCCGAACTTCGCGTAGAGCCTGCTGTACGGGTCGGTTGGCTGCAGGACGTGCTGGCTTTTCGTGGTGTCGCTCGTGACGCTTGCCTTGGCGGCCGCGCGAGCGCCTTCGACGTTGCCGATCGCCCATGCCGACTGGTTCGGCCCAAGACTGGAGAACGCCGGCACGGGACTCCGCACCCGCTCGAAATCGGCGATGTACGACAGCGGGGCAAACGACGCCGGCTCCGGCTTATCGCTGGGAGTAATGTTGAAATTCGTCAGGTCCACGTTCCGCCGGGCATCCGACCACTTGTAGAAAGAGGGATTCGGCTTCGCCACGCCGGTGTACGGAAAAAAGTACCCGAACCAGACGGAGCTGATCGGCAGGCTCCGGCGCCCGGAGACGCGCGTAGAGACTATCCGGCGCTTCCCAGGACGGCAGCTGAATCCCGGACCCGGGCAGCGACCGTCCAGTGCTCTTGACGCTTCCCCAGGGGTTCAATTCGGGGCCCTGGCTGTCCCTCAGCTCACTCTGCCGGCAGAACACATGCACGAAAAGACCGGTGACGTCGGCAGCGGGTTGCTCCTTCGTCATCGCGGCCAGCAACAACCTGGCGACCAGCTCGGATCGCAGGAGAATGCCGGTCACATCTTCAGGAACACCGAGACAGAGCTCCTCGCCTTCCATCTTCGTCTTCTGCGGAATCCTGGGCGCAGGGGCGCGGAACTGACACTGCTGCGTGACCAGCCGCTCGACGCACTGAAGAAACCGGTCCAGCAGAGTCCGCAGGCTGGGAATGTAGTTTTGTTCCAGGAACGCCGCGGCCTCGGGGGCGAGCTGGCCCGGCGCCGAACCGACCGACTTCGCGCTGGCGACGAGGAAGACGCCAAGCAGCTGCGTGCCCAGGTAGCGGAGAAAGTTGTGCTCGAGCATGTCGTAGGAGGACTTGAGGGAGGCGCTGCCCGTTCGAGCGCCCATCTTCCTGGTGAAAAGCTCGGCCCACGTCCACAAGAGGCCGTCCGTGCCACCGCTACCAGGTTCTCCAGCGAGCGCCCGGTTGATCGCGAAGACGTTGTTCTGTATGCGCCAGTCGATCAGCACGTGCCTGGCGAACTCTTCGACGACTGCTCGAGAGACGTCCTCGCCTTGCCGGCGGCGCCTGAGAATCTCGGCGAGGCTCGTCGGGGGAGCGCCGGCCGCCGCCGCCGTTTTCAGACGATCCGGAGACGCCGATTCGATTTCCCCGCCCGCGAAGGCCGTTTCGATCGCAATGAGTGCGTCGCTGATGCCGACTGCCTGTACGTCCCTCTTGATCTCCTGAAGCTCGATGGACAGCTGGACCGCCAGCCGATCGATCTGCGCGCTCAGGCGGCTGATTTCCTGAACGATCAGATCGAGCCTCTGATCGATCTGGTCAAGCTTCGTCAGGATCTCCGCGTCCTGATCCTTCGAGATCCCGGCAGCCACGAGCACCTGTGTGGCGGCGTACCCGCCCAGTTGAGAGGCGACTGCTGACCCGAGGCTCTTGGCCGCCCACGTTGCGAGACTCTCCGACATTCGTGTCCTCCCGGCCTACTTGACGTATCCAACCGTGGCGTCAGCCCCGCCGCGCTTTCTCGATGGTGGCGACGTCGATCTTCTTCATCGGCATCATCGCATCGAAGGCACGCTTGGCCTCCCCGCCACCGGCCGCAAGCGCGTCGGTGAGCACGCGCGGGGTAATCTGCCAGGACAGGCCCCAGCGGTCCTTGCACCAACCGCACTGACTTTCCTTGCCGCCATTGCCGACGATCGCGTTCCAGTAGCGGTCCGTCTCTTCCTGGTTGTCCGTCGCGACCTGGAAGGAAAAGGCCTCGCTGTGCTTGAACTCCGGGCCGCCGTTGAGACCGAGACAGGGAATGCCCAGAACGGTGAACGCCACCGTCAGCTCATCGCCCTGCTTGCCGCCCGGGTAGTCACTGGGCGCCTTGTGAACAGCGGTCACTTTGCTGTCCGGAAAGGTGGCGGCGTAGAAACGCGCCGCCTCATGCGCGTCTTTGTTGAACCAGAGGCAGATCGTGTTCTTTGGCGTCATGTTCGTATGCTCCTTCTTTGCACTGTCGTCGTCGCCGCGGCAGTATGCCATGCTCTGCAGTTCCGCCTTGCGCCTGGCCTCGAACACTCGGAAGAACGAGATATATCGATTTTCGATGCATCACTTGACGACAATCGATAAATAGGTTATTGATAGTCGATAAATCAAAGGTGGTGAATCATTGTCAAGACCAGCCTCGTCGTCCGCCGCGCTGCCAATCGCGCACGCCGTGCTGCGGTTCCTCATCGTCCTCAACTGGGTGTCCGGCGCCCTGATCGCCACGCTGCTGGTCGCGATGCCCACCAGGCGGTGGATCATGAGCGCACTCGATTTGTCTCCCTCGCCTGAGGCAGACCAGGTGATCCTGGGCTTACGCGCGATGGCGGTGATCGGCCTCGTCATGATCCCGCTGAACTACGCGATCCTCAAGCGGCTGCTCGCGATCGTCGAGACGGTTCGGGCGGGTGACCCGTTCGTCGCCGCGAACGCGTCCCGTCTGCAGGCGATCGCCTGGTCGCTGCTCGCGCTGCAGCTGCTCAGCCTCGTCATCGGCGCGATCGCCAACGCCATTTCGACTCCGGCGCATCCGGTCGATGTCGATGCCGGCTTTTCGATCAACGGATGGCTCGCCGTGCTCCTCACGTTCCTGCTGGCCCGCGTGTTCGCGGAAGGCGCGCTCATGCGCGAAGACCTCGAAGGGACGGTCTGACATGGCGATCGCCGTCAAGCTCGACGATCTCCTTCACGATCGGCGGATGACGCTGACCGATCTCGCGGATCGAATCGGACTGACGCTGGCCAACCTCTCGATCCTCAAGACCGGCAAGGCGCGCGCGATCCGCTTTTCGACGCTCGAGGCAATCTGCGCGGCGCTCTCGTGCCAGCCTGGCGACATTCTCCGGTTCGAGCCGGAGCCGGCAGAACGCGAGCGGCCGGCCGCGGCGGGCAAACGGAGCGCAGGCCGATAGATTGGCCCGATGCCTGCTGAACTCCCACGCCCCTTCTGCCGTAGTAGACTTGTTGTTCTCCCCTAGACACGAATAGGAAGGGGTGCCGCGTTGTTCTCGAAGGATGCCGGGGTGCTCCAGGGCACCATCGAACTGCTCGTCCTGAAACGGTTGTCCTGGGGGCCGATGCACGGCTACGGCATCGCCAGCTGGATCGAAACAGCCACGGACGACGTGCTGTGTGTCGAGGAAGGCTCCCTCTACCCCGCGTTGTACCGGATGGTGCGCAAGGGCTGGATCAAGGGAGGCTGGGGCGTGTCGGACAACAACCGCCGGGCCAAGTTCTACAAGCTGACCCCGGCCGGAGAACGCGCGTTCGAGCAGCAGACCCACGGCTGGCTCCGCCTCTCGCAGGCGATCAGCCGCGCGGTCACCGCGACTCAGCTGAGTGCCGCGGGAGCGGAACGATGAAGGGCGGACGCTCCTGGCGTCCCTGGCATTGGATGGTGCCCCGCAATCCCGAGCAGGAAGTCGACGAGGAGCTCGGATTCCACCTGGAGCAGCGCACCCGGGACTACATCGCTCGAGGGATGAGCCCCGAAGCCGCTCGCGAGGCTGCGGCTGAACGGTTCGGCGACGTGGCGCGCGTACGCACCGCATCCGCGTTGCTGTTGGCCAGGGAACGCGCGGCCGAAGAGCGCCGCACGCTCTGGCGCGTGTCGTCGCTCGACGTGAAGCTCGGGCTGCGGATGCTCGCCAAATACCCCGCACTCTCCGTCATCGCGGTTCTCGGGATGTCAATCGCCATCGCGATCGGCGCGGGTTACTTCGCGTTCATCGGCGCCATGCTGGATTCGACCCTGCCCATGGATGAAGGCGACCGGGTGGTCATGATCCAGAACCGGTTCGTCTCGGGTCCGGATACCGGCGACACGGACCGCGCATCCGAGCACGACTTCGTGCAATGGCGCGGCGCGCTCGAGTCGGTGGAGGATCTCGGGGCGTTCCGCGACGAGAGCTACAACCTGATCCCCGGCAACGGACGACCGCGGCTGGTGCGGGCCGCCGCGATGACCGCATCGGCGTTCCGGTTGACCCGCATCGCGCCGGTGCTCGGGCGCCCGCTTCTCGACGAAGACGAGCGTCCCGGTGCGCCACCCGTCCTGGTGATCGGCTACGACGACTGGCAGCGCCATTTCAACGGTGACCCTGGCGTCCTCGGTACAGTGGTCCGTCTCGATGAAACCGTGTACTCGATTGTCGGCGTGATGCCGGACGGGTTCGCGTTCCCCCGCAGCCACGGATATTGGGTGCCGCTGCGTTTGACGGCCGCCGCGACGAATCCGGGCGCCGAGCCCTCGATTCATGTCTTCGGACGGCTCGCGCGCGGATTCTCGGAAAAGGAAGCGCAAGCCGAACTGGCGACGGTCGGCGACCAGATGGCCGCGGCATTTCCGCAGACTCACGGCAAGACCCGGCCGCTCGTCCTCTCGTATACCCACGCCTTTGTCGGTGTCGAAGGGCCGGAGGTGGAGCTCGCCATGCGATCCATCCAGATCGGCGTCGGCCTCCTGCTCCTGATCGTCGCCGTGAACGTCGCGATCGTCGTCTACGCGCGCACCGCGACGCGGATGGGGGAGATCGCCGTGCGGACGGCGCTCGGCGCGAGCCGCGCCCGGATCATCATGCAGCTCTTCGTAGAGGCGCTCATTCTGTCGGTGACGTCCGCCGTGATCGGCCTGACGATCGTGAGCGTCGGCTTGGCCAAGGCCGGTGACGTCTTGAACAAGGCGAACGACCCGACCTCGCAGCTCGAGTACTGGATCCACTTCGGTGTGTCGCCCGCATTGGTTGTCTACGTCGCGGTGCTCGCCCTCCTGGCCGGAATGATCGTCGGCGTGCTCCCCGCGCTGAAGGCGACGGGGAAGCGAGTGCACGCAGGGCTTCAGCACTTCGCCTCGCGCGGCGCCTCGATGCAGCTTGGACGGACGTGGACGGCCCTGGTCATGTTGCAGGTGGCGATCACCGTGGCGGCCCTGCCGGCGGCCATGTACCGCGCGAGCGAGAGTTTTCGTATCGGCATGCGTGGCGCCGCCCCCGCGGCGCGCGATCTGGTGCGCGGCACACTCGCGTTCTCTCGCGACGATGCGACCGGAGACGGCGGAGCGGCGGCGCGGGCCCGGGTCGGGGACGCGCGCTTCACCGACCGGATGACGACGCTGTTGCGAAAACTCGAGGCGGAGCCGGAAGTGTCCGGTGTGACCTACGCGCAAAGCTTCCCCGGGACTGAGTGGGGCACCGACATCGAAGTGGACGCTGATGCGTCCTCTCCCGTCGGCGCGGCCCGCGGTGAACAACCGATGCTGTTCTACACGCATACCAATGCTGTCGCGCCGAACCTCTTCGACGTGTTCGGCGTCCGCATTCTCGCCGGCCGCGGATTCACAGCCGCGGACGCGCTACCGGGATCGAGCGCGGTCATCGTCGACCAGTCGTTCGCCGAGCGTCTGGCCGGTGGCAGCAGTGTGGTCGGGCGCCGCGTCCGATACTCGAGCCGTGGGTCCGACGGGCAGGCCAAGGTCAGCCCCTGGTACGAGATCGTCGGAATTGTGCCCGCCTTTGCGGAAACGTTCACCCCACCCAGTGGCATCGGGGGGATGAGGCCGCGGCTCTATCACGCGGCCGTGCCGGGCCTGCTCTATCCGGCGGCCGTCGTCGTGAGGGTCCGGGGAGGCGACGCGGTCCGTTTCGCGCCGAAATTCAGGGAGATCACCGCCACGGTCGATCCCACTCTGAAGCTCGAACGCGTGAACGGCGTGCTCCCGGCGTGGAACAGCGAGCGGATGGCCTTTCGAATGATCGCCCTCGCCATCATTGCCGGCACTGGCAGCGTGCTGCTGCTGTCGGCGGCCGGGATCTACGCGATGATGTCGTTCACCGTCTCGCGGCGCCGGCGCGAGATCGGGATCCGTGCGGCGCTCGGCGCGGACGCTCGTCGCGTGGTCACGGGAATCTTCGGGCGGGCGGGTGCGCAGCTTGGCGCCGGCATCGCCGTCGGGCTCGCGATTGCCTCGGCGTTCGAATGGCTGGGGCCAGGTGGCACGATGGGGGACCAGCGCGCTCGTGATCATGCCGAGCGTCGTCGCCGTGATGTTCACGGTCGGCCTGCTGGCGGCGATCGGTCCCGCGCGCCGCGGCTTGGCGGTCCAGCCGACGGAGGCGCTGCGGGAGGAGTGACGGTCAACCGCAATCACATGGTCAGCCTTCTTCTGTTCCTCCTCGCGTCCGCGAGCGCCGCTCAACCGGCGCCTCCACCGGTCCTCGTCAGCGTGGCGCGCATCTGGGACGGCGGCGCGCACAATGCCTTCACCGACCTCATTCGCTGGCGCAACCGCTGGTATTGCACGTTCCGTGAGGGCGACGCCCATGTCGGTGGCGACGGCCGCATCCGCGTGCTGGTCTCTGCCGACGGCGAGACCTGGACGTCAGCCGCTCTGATCGGCGAGACCGGCATCGACCTGCGCGATCCCAAGCTCTCGATCACACCGGACGACCGCTTGATGATGGTTGCCGGCGGTTCGGTTTACGAAGGCAGCCGCTACGTGGGCCGGCAGCCGAGGGTGTTGTTCTCGGCGGACGGCAGCACGTGGAGCGTCCCGCAGCGCATCCTCGGCGAAGGCGACTGGCTGTGGCGGTTGACCTGGCACGAGGGGCGGGCGTACGGCGTCACTTACAAGACGTCGGTCGACGCGCCGGCGGAATGGACCGCGACGCTCGTCTCGTCCGCGGACGGACGGATGTTCGATCGGGTGGCGACCTTCGCGGTGCCGGACAGGCCGAATGAGACGACGCTGCGGTTCATGCCGGATGGGGAGATGGTCGCGCTGGTGCGCCGGGAAGCCGGCAATCGTCTGGCCTGGCTGGGGCGGAGCCGTGCGCCGTACACGAATTGGACGTGGCGCGAGACCCCGCATCAGATCGGCGGCCCGAACTTCATTCGTCTACCCGACGGCGCCCTCTGGGCGTCCGGCCGCAGCTATCCCGGCGGTCCGAAGACGGCCGTCGGGCGGCTGACCCTCGACGGCATCTACGATCCCGCCCTCACGCTGCCGTCCGGCGGAGACACCAGCTACGCCGGGATGGTGTGGCACGAAGGTGTGCTGTGGGTGAGCTACTACGCGTCGCACGAGGGCAAGACCGCGATCTACCTGGCCCGAGTGAAAGTCAGCTGACGTCGCCAGGGCCGCCTCGCCGCAGCGGGCGCGCCGATCGTATTCGCAGCAAACGCGGACCTCTTCGACAATCGCGCAGCGGTTCAGCGCGCCGCGGGGCGGCCCCGGTCGAGCTCTTCGATGGCCGCCGCGATAAAGGGGTCGTTCCCGTCGGCACGTTCCGCCGGATTGACGACGACGCCGGGTTCGAGCTCCCAGCGTGGCGTGCCATCAACGGCATAGACCGGCTCGGTGGAGATCTGGACCGCGATCTTGGAAAACGGAAGCTCGATCCGGCCGACCGCTGCGCCAAGCCTGGCCGTTCGCGTACCCACGATGCTGGCGCGTCCGAGTCCCGCGAGCGCCATCGCGAATCCCTCGGCCATGCTCACCGAGAACCGATCCACGAGCACTACCACGGGCGCCGAATAGGTCCACGGTCCGCGCGCATCGACGAACTCCGGACGACGCGGGCCGAGACCCGGTCCATCGCGGCGTGTCATCCACGCGTACTGTCTTCGCGTGGTGATGAGCCGCCCGATGATCGGGCGCGCAATCGCCGTGTCGCCGCCGGCGTTCGAGCGCACGTCGACGATCAGCCCCCGCGTGTTCCGAAGCGCCTCCAGCGCGCGATCGAAGCCAGGCACCACACTATCCGGCGCGAATGTCGAGATCGCGATCAGTCCGATGTCGCTTCGCACGCGCTTCCATTCCACGTCATCCCGTGGCGGCGTTGTTCCGCCGGGTGAAAGGACCGATTCGCGACCGGCTCTTCGGACGAGGAGCTCGTAGCGCGAATTGTGACGGCCTGCGACGGCGCTGGCCAGCGCCCACTCGTCGGCAGCCGGGTCGGCACGCGTCAGGAAGCGCGGCCGGCGGGATTCGTACAGCTGGGATACCGGCACTCCATCAATCGCCACGAGCTCATCGCCAGGCCGAACGCCCGTGCGCTCCGGCACCGAACCCCGCTGTACTGCTGTCACGACGTAGCGGCCATTGTCCGGCTGAACCCAGAGACCATAAGGCACCGGCCGCCACGAATCGGGCCGATTCGTGTTCAGCTGCGTATGGCCGTCATAGAGCGCGTCCAGCGCCTCTTCGAGCAGGTGCACCCATGCGGTGTCGTCGCGCTCGGCACGCGCCCGAGGCATCAGCCCCCTGACGATCGCATTCCAGTCTGTCGCCTTCATGGGAAGGAAGGCATACGAATCGCGAACGAATCGGTCGAGAGCGGCAAGGTCCGCGGCGCGTTGATCCGGCAGGCTTGGCGCGGGTTGCGCGGACGCCTGAAGCACGACGGACGCGAGGACGAGCACGCTGAGGCATTGAGACCCGCAAACCACGTTTCGGTTCACAGTACGGAGTCTACTCCTGTCGGTCGCTGTGCAAGCGCTGCCAGCCCCCCCTTTACGCACGAGCGCAGCGAGTGCGCCCCTACCCGAAGCGAAGTCGGGCGCGGCTCCTACCGCGCGGAGCGAAGTCGGGCGCGGCCCCTACCGCGAGCGAAGCGAGCGGCCCACTGACCCTACCTCGATCCGGTTAGTCCCGCCTCAGACGCTCGTGTTACCTGAAATCGCCTCGATCGCGTGATGCGGCACGGTGACGGCCGGCGCTATCTTCGCGGCGTCAGGAGGTTGTCATGATCCACTATCAAGATCGCTGGGCGGTTGTGACTGGAGCGTCGTCCGGATTGGGCCGCGGGCTGGCCGCCAGGCTCGCGGACCGAGGGATGTCGGTGGTGCTGACCGGCCGCAACGAGGCGCGGTTGGACGAAGCGGCGCAGGAGATCCGCCGCGCGGCTCCCGGGGTGCAGGTCGAGACCGTCGTCGCAGACCTCTCGACCCGCTCAGGCGTCTCCGCGCTGCTCGAGCACGTCGGCGCGCGCCCGATCGAGGTGCTGGTCAACAACGCCGGGTTCGGGAGCTACGGTCCATTTGCCGAGGCCGACCTGGATCGCGAGGCCGAGGAAGTGGCCGTCGACGTCAGCGCAGTGATCGCCCTGGCTCACGCGTTCCTGCCCGGCATGATCGCCCGGCGCAGCGGCGGGATTCTCAACGTCGCGTCCGCGATCGCGTTCCAGCCCGCGCCTTACCAGGCGGTGTACGCGGCGAGCAAGGCATTCGTGCTGTCGTTCAGCGAAGCGCTGTGGGCCGAGGCGCGTGCAGCCGGTGTGGCGGTCACCGCACTCTGTCCGGGTCCGACCCGTACGGGTTTCGTCGGCGCGCTCGGCGCCGATGTCGGCCACACCGCGATCTACAGCCGGCTCGCCGATCCGGAGCCCGTCATTGACGCAGGGCTCCGGGCCTTGGACAAGGGCCGGGCCGTGGTCATCCCCGGCGTGCGGACCAAGGTGATCGCCGCCGCCTACCGGTTCATGCCGCGCGAGTGGCTCACCCTGGTCGCCGCCCGGTTGCTCCGGCCGGTCGGCACGGCCTCCCGGCCACCGATCGAAGTTCGCAACGAGACGGTGATTCGTGCCTCGGCCGAACGCGTCTGGGATCTGTTGACCGACGTCGAACGCTGGCCGTCGTGGTACCGCGCGTGCCGATGGGTTCGACTCGAGCCGGCGGCCGGCCCGCTGTCCTTCCGGTGGAAGGCACACCCGGTCGAGCTGCGCAGCACGGTGGTGACCAGCGATCGACCGCATACGTTCAGCATCACCGCCGACGGGCGGGGCGTTCACGCCGAGCGAACGTTCACGATCCGCCCCGCGCTCGACGGCCTGAGCAGCGCCGTCGTCAGTCATGAAACCCAGGTCGGGTGGCTCCCGTGGCTTGGCCGCGTGTACGTGGCCCCGCGGCTGCATGCGGCCAACCAGCAGATGTTCGCGGATCTGGCCCGGGCGGCTGAGGACCGTGTGGCGAAGCGGGCGACGCCGGCAGCTCGAACGCCGTCGTTCGCGGGTTCGTCGTCACGATAGCAGGAGCGACGCGATGCCCTTCACCAGGATCACCACCGCGGGCGCCGGCACGATGGGTTCACAAGTCGGCTGGCAGATGGCCTTTCACGGCAAGCACGTGACCGTGTACGACGCCCTCCCCGCGGGCCTGGAGAAGGGCAAGGCCTTTCATCGGCCTTCGCCCAGCCTGGGTTCGTCCGAACCGGTTGATTGCAGAACCCGCTCTAGCGCAGATCGTCGTAGCGCACTGCGACGATCTCGAGGCGCTCGGGCCCACGCGGCGCGCGAAGCGTGACCGTGTCTCCGACCGTTGCCGTCAGCAGCGCCCTGGCGAGAGGAGAGCGCCAGGACACGCGGGCGTCGCCGGAATCGAGCTCGTCCACGCCGACGATGGTGACCTCGCGCTCGTCGCCGGTCTGATAGAGGATGGTGACTGTCGCGCCGAAATGCACTCGCTGGTGCGTCTTGCCCGAGTTGTCCACCACCACGGCCCGGTCGAGACTCTTCGACAGATAGCGGATACGCTTGTCGATTTCGCGCAGCTTTCGCTTCCCGTAGATGTAGTCGCCATTCTCCGAGCGATCGCCGTTGCCGGCGGCCCACGTGACGGTCGTGACAACCGGCGGCCGCTCCACCTTCCACAGGCGAGCGAGCTCCTCCTGCAGGCGCCGGTAGCCGCCCGGCGTGATGTAGTTCTTGACCTCGTCACTCATAGGCACAAGCCGGCCGCGCCGCCCGGCGCCATGGGGTTGGTGCACGTCAGGGTGTCACCGCGCCGCCGGCGAACGCGCCGCGATCTCCTCGAACAGCTTCTTCCCCACGATTCGATGCACCGCCGTCGAGGGATGACCTTCATGGTAGAAGAAGCAGGCCGCCGGATCGCCAAGCGGAGTCGGATCCTGATCAAAGATCGCCCGTCCGGCGCACGCGCTCGTCGTGTTGACGATGCCGTGCGCCGCCGGATGCTCCATCACGTCGTCGAACGCGGCGCCCCAGTGGTTCAGCCAGAGGTCGAGGCCCGCTGCGGCCTCTTCCCGGACGAATTGCTCGTAGGCGGGATTCAGGCGACGTCCCACGGCCGCGAATTGCGGAATCTTCGTCGGCAGCAGCGCAATGGTGAAGTGCCGCCCGCCGAGCTCGCGAAGGATCTGGAGCTCCTGCCGGAGGTTGGCGAGCGTGGCCGCCGTCTCCCGCCGGCCGTCGTTGAGCCCGCCGGCGAGGAAGAAGAGCGTCGTCTGCGGATCGAACGCGATCTCGGCGGATTTCACGCGCGCGGCGAAGTCGCGCACCTGGTTCATCATTCCGTAACCGAGCAGCGCCTCCTTCACCTGGCGTCCCGCGCCTTCACCCGTACCCGCGCCGCTCACGGCGAACACGAGGCTCTTGCCGGCCGCGTTGGCCGTTTTGCTCGATGCGATCTGCAGGCCCATCAGCCAGCCGAGATACGCCACCGCCGTCGGACCGTTGCCGTCGACGTATCCGGCGCCGATGTCCGAGTAGCTGTCGCCGAACACGTACAGCCGTGAGTACCGCGTCGTCGGTCCGGACGCCGGAGCCGATTGCGCCAACACCGGACTGACTATCGCGAGCGCCAGCAGCACTGACGCGACCGCACGCCGCATGGGGTTCTCCTCTGTCTTCAAACCGTTGAGGCCACCAAGCGCAGGGAACGGGACCGCCTATTTGTCCTTCCCGCGGACGTTCAGCCATCGCTCGACTTCGCGGTCCAGCCACCTCGCCGTGTCGCTGTTGTAGGCGAAACGTCTGCCGCGGACGATCCCCTCTTCGTCGATGATTACGTAGGTGGGGAAGACCGTCACCTTGAAAGCGCGGTGTACCTGACGCCGTAGATCGACGAACTGCGGCCACAACATGCGGTGCTTCTGCACGTAGTCCTGCACCACCTTCTCGCTTTGATCCGAGCTGACTCCAACGATGACGAAGGGACGCTCGGCGTGTTTCCCGGCGAGCCGAATCAGGTCCGGCGTTGCGGCGCGACAGGGTGGACACCATGTGCCCCAGAAGTCGAGCAGCACCGTCTTGCCGCGCAGGGATTCGAGCGTGATCCGCTGGCCGTCCATCGTGACGATCTCGAAGTCGGGCGCGTACGGCTCGCGTGCCCGCCTGGGATTCTCGATGAGGCGCCTGACGTCTACCGCGCGGGTCGAGCGCGGCGCCAGTTCGAGGTACTCGCGCAGCATCGCGATACCCTCTTCGTCGCGGCTGGTCCGCAGCAACAGGTAGCCGAGGTTGTAGCGCGGTTCCGCTCTCTGCGGTGCCAGCTGAATCACGGTACGGAGATCCGTCTCGGCCTGTTCCAGTCGCTGATCCTCCGGCTTGGCCGACAGCTCTACCAGTGAGGTGGCGCGCAGGTTTCGGGCAAACGCCTCGCTCTGGCGGTCGTCGCCGACGTACTTCAGGGCGTCCGTGCAAGTGTCGACGACCCTGGCGTGCGCGCCGAGGCCGAAGTGGGCGCGGGCCATTCCGTAGAGGGCGTCGGACGACTTGCCTTTCTTTTGCGAGTTTGCCCGCTTGTAGGCTTTCAGCGCGTCCTCGTACGCGTGCTTTGCCAGCGCGGCGTCGGCCGTGTCCATTTCTTCTTTGAACTTCGCCTCCTGATCCTGGGCCGTGGCGGCCGCAAGGCTCGAGGAGAGGCAGAGGAGCAGTGCCGTGATCCTGATGCGGTGCCGCATTGCCACATCATAGGCGCTCCAGGCCTCCAGCACTGCAGGTACGTTAGGATGCCGGCGCGGCCATCATGCGCATCACCTTGCTCGGCACCGGCACGCCGGCGCCGTCGCTCGAGCGTCAGAGCTCCGGCTACCTCGTCGAAGTCGCGGGCGAGACGCTCGTCTTCGACCACGGTCCGGGCGCGCATCAGCGGCTCATCGAGAGCGGACGCCGCGCGGCCGACGTCACGCGCGCGTTCTTCACCCACCTCCACTACGACCACTTCATGGACTATCCGCGCCTCGTGCTCCAGCGATGGGACATGGGCGCCGGCCGCATCGCGGATCTCGACGTCTACGGCCCGCCGCCGATCGCGCGGCTCACCAGGTTGCTGTTCGACGACGACGGCGTGTTCGGTCCCGATCTCCGCGCGCGCGTCGAGCATCAGAGCAGCCTCGACGTGTTCCAGGCGCGGGGCGGAGCGGTGCCGCGGCGCCGGCCCGCGCCGCGCGTGACCGAGATCGCCCCGGGACGCGTCATCGACGGCCGCGGCTGGCGGGTGACGGTCGGCGGCGCGGCGCACGTCCAGCCGCAGCTCGACTGCGTCTCGTATCGCATCGACTCGGACGCCGGCTCGATTTGCTATTCCGGCGACAGCGGCGCGTGCGACGCGCTGACCGAGCTGGCGCGAGGCTGCGACATCCTCGTCCACATGAACCACCATTTCAGCGGCACCGAGCCGACGGCCGCGTATCGCGCGGCGTGCGGGAATCACGTCGACAACGCCGCGACGGCGCAGAAGGCCGGCGTGAAGACGCTGGTCCTGACGCACGTCCTGCCGCAGATCGATCGGCCCGGTATCCGCGAGCAGATCGTGCACGAGATTCAGCAGGTCTTTTCGGGCCGGGTCATCTGGGGAGAGGACCTGATGGAGCTGACGGTGGCTCGAACCGGGGTATCGGCAATCGAGAGCGAGTAGGCGATCACGAGCCTTTCTTGTAGGTCGTCGACGTCGTGGACGCCGGGCCGCCAAGCGCGCCGCCGAGCGTCGTCGTGATGACGAGCGAGCCGGAAGGGTCGAGCGAGAGGACCTGCTTCAGATCGCTCGTCTCGACGGCGCCGCCGCGCGGGTTGCTGAAGCGGAAGCTGGTGGTGATCGCGAGAGACGTCTCCTCCCACGCCGCCTTCGACACGAGCTCCTGCGGCCCCCTGCCCATGTTGATCGTATTGCGGCTCTCGGATCCATCGAGGGCGTAGGTGAGGCGCATCGGCGGCTGCATGTCGTACTGCGAGAACTGGGCGCGCTCGACGACGAGCGCCGAGCGCGCGCTGCTCGATCGTCAGCGTGGCGCCCCATCCGCTGCCCATCGTGCCGGCGAGGGCCGCCGTACCGGATCCGCCGCCACGCCGGCGGCCGGCGCCGGCTCCGGCACCGCCGTCCAGCGTCCCGAGAAGTCCGGACCGCCCTGCGCCATCGCGGCCATCTCCTTGTAGGGCTCGAGCCGGCCGGCCGCGGCGGCCAGCAGCAGCACGGGGACCGCCAGCACTATTTCTAACCGCGCGATAAGCCTCGGCATCGGTAGTCTCCTTCGTGCAGACGGGATAGTCTACGCACATTACGGCAGAAACAGCCCTGAGCTGCGGCGAGCGAGCGAAGCGAGTCGAGCCGCCGCGCCTGGGGGTGGGGCCCCAGGCGCAGTTAAGGAGGAGGCGGGCAGATGTCCAGTGCGGCACTCCGCACGCTCGTCGTCGGGACCCTCGTCGTCGCGGGACTGGTCCCGCCGCGCGCTTCCGCGCAATCGTCGCGGCCGAACATCGTGATCATGTACGCCGACAACCTCGGGTACGGCGAGGTCGGCGTCTACGGGGGCGTCCGGGGCGTGCCGACGCCGCGGCTGGACGCGCTGGCGCGCGAGGGCCTGCGGCTCACCAACTTCAACGTGGAGACGTTCTGCACGCCGTCGCGGACGGCGCTGCTGACGGGGCGGTACGGCATCAGGTCGGGAACGCTCGCCTACCGGTTGCCCGTGACGGGAATGACGCTGTGGGAGATCACGATCGCCGAGTACCTGAAGCCGCTGGGCTACGCGACTGCGCTCTTCGGCAAGTGGCACGCGGGGAACGCGGCCGGCCGCGCGCCGACCCATCAAGGCTTCGACGAATGGTACGGGATTCGCGATTCGAGCAACGAGTCGCAGCGCAGCACTTTCAACGACACTCCGTACATCTGGGAAGGGCGCGCCGGCGAGGCCTCGCGCCCGGTGAAGGAGTTCAACCTCCAGACCCGCCGCACGATCGACCGTGAGATTACCGAGCGCACGGTCGATTTCATGACGCGCAGCCGCGGCGCGCGCCGGCCGTTCTTCGCGTACGTGCCGTTCACCCTCGTGCACTTCCCGACGCTTCCCCATCCGGACTTCGCGGGGAAGACGGGCGCCGGCGACATCGGCGACGCGATGGCCGAGATGGACCGCAACGTGGGCGCGATTCTCGACACGATCGCCAGGCTCGGAATCGCGCGGGACACGATCGTGATCTGGGCGAGCGATGGCGGCGCCGAAGCCAGGCGTCCGTGGCGGGGCACCGCCGGACCGTGGCGCGGTTTCTATAACACCGCCATGGAAGGCGGCATCCGGACGCCGTTCATGATCCGCTGGCCCGGGCGCATCGCCGCCGGCCGCGTCTCGAACGAGATCGTGCACGGGACGGACGTGTTCACGACGATCGCGCACGCGTCCGGCGCCACGGTGCCATCGGACCGGGCGATCGACGGCGTCAACCAGCTGGCGTTCTTCGAGGGCAAGCAGGAGACGTCGAATCGGGAGAGCTTCATCTATTTCGCGCCGGGCAACCAGGTCCGCGCCGTCAAATGGGGCGACTGGAAGCTGCACTACGTCTGGCAGGACGAGCCGGGCACTCCAGTGCAACAGACGATGAAGCTGTTCAACCTGCGGTCCGATCCCAAAGAGGAAACCGACGTCAAGGACTTCAACCCGTGGGTCGTGAGCGCGATCGGCAAGATCGTCAGCGGGTTCTGGACCACCGTCGATCGCCACCCGTTGATCCCGGTCGGTGCGCCGGATCCGTACACGCCGCCCGCGCGGCAGCCGTGACGGCGTGACGGTGTCCGTACATCTCGCGGGCGTCATCGGGCTCGCCGTCATCTTCCTGCTCGGCACGCTGCGGCCGATCAACCTGGGCGTGCTCGCGCTGGCGATGACGTTCGTCGTGGGCTCGTTCGCCGCGCGCGAAGCGCCCGCGGAGATGTACCGCGGCTTTCCGGTCGACCTGTTCGTCCTCCTGGCCGGCGTCACCTATCTCTTCGCGGTCGCGGAGCGCAACGGCACGCTCGCGCGCATCGTCGAGGGCTCGGTCCGGCTGGCGCGCGGCCGGCGCCGGGTGATCCCCTGGGTCGTGTTCGCGGTCGCCGCGGCGCCGGCGATGGCCGGGGCGATCGGATCGGCGGGCGTGGCGCTGCTGGCGCCCATCTCGATGCGCCTCGCGGAACGGTGTGCGCTCGACCGCCGGCTCATCGGCCTGATGGTGGTCCACGGCGCCGCCGCGGGGAACTTCTCGCCGCTCAACGTGCTCGGCGCCATCGTGCTGCAGGCCGCGGCCAGCCGCGGCGTGGCGCTCTCCGCCTGGCATCTGTTCGCCGGCAACCTCGTCTACAACGTCGTGCTTGGCGCGATCATCGTGGCGATCTTCGGCCGGCGCCAGGGCGCTGCGCACCCCGGGGCCGCACCGCTCGCGCTCGCCCGACGCCGATTCGAACCGCGCCGGAGCGATCGACGAGCGGCCGGACTTCGAGCACGCCTGCACGGTGCTGGCGCTCGCCGCGGTCGCGGTCATCTCGTTGGGGTTCGGCCTCAGCATCGGCTTCGTCGCGTTCGCCGCGGGCGCGGGGCTCCAACTGGCCTTCCCGCGCACGACGCTCGCCGCCGAGCGTCAGGTGGCGTGGCCGGTCGTGCTGCTCGTCTGCGGGATCGTGACCTACGTCAACGCGCTGCAGCGGTACGGCACGGTGGACGCGGTCGGCCACGGCATTCTCGGCCTCGGTACACCGCTCGTCGTCGCGCTCCTGTTGTGCGCGGTCGGCGCCGTGACGTCCGCGTTCGCCTCGAGCGCGGGCATCCTCGGGGCGCTGATCCCGCTCGCGGCGCCGCTGATGCTGCAGGGCGGCGTCGGCACGACCGGCTTGATCGTCGCGCTGGCCGTGTCGGCGACGGTCGTGGATGCGACGCCCTTCTCGACGGTGGGCGCCCTCGTCGTCGCCAACGCGAGCGAAGACGAACGCCCGGCGATCTACCGTGGGCTGTTGGGTTGGGGAGCGGCCATGGTGATCACGGCGCCCGTGATCACCTGGCTCGTGTTCGTTCTTCCCGGCTGGTAGCGCGCGACGAGAGATCGCAGATTCTGCCACCAGTGTGCAACGCGACGACTGGGGTCTGACCCCCGTACAGTACGCGGACGCCGCCTCGCTGGCGCCGGGCGTCAGAAGTCGACGCTGATCCCGAGCCGCAGCAGCCGCGGCGACAGGATCTCCGTCGGGCGCAGATACGAGCTGCCGACGTTGGCGTTGTAGCCGACAACGGTGTCGGCGTTCGAGAGGTTGAAGACCTCGAGCATCGGCGTGATGCGGCGATCGTTGACGCGGAACGTCCGCGACACGCGGAAGTCGACCATCGCGACGTCGGGCAGCCGCTCGTCGCCGCGGCGGGTCAGGCGCACGGTCTGGCTCGAGCGGGTGAGCGAGGGAAAAACGGTCCGCGTGACGGCGTACGCCGACTGATACGGATAGCCGTCGTTGAGGATGAAGCTGCCGCTCACGTTGATGCCGTAGGGCGCGACGTACGAGCCAGAGAGGCGGAAGGCGAACGCCGAATCGGTCCCCTCGATGCCTTGCGGGAAGTTCAGGGCGTTGTTGGGATCGTTGAGATCGCCGGTCAGGACGCCGCCTTCGTTCCTGCCCAGCGTCACGCCCGCCAGCAACTGCCAGCGATCGCGCAGGCGCTTGGACGCCGTGATTTCGACGCCGTTGAAGGTCGTGTCGAGCGCGTCCTGGTTGTCGAAGACGTTGTCCTGCAGTCCGTTGAACGCCGGGATCAGGTTGTAGAACCGGACGTCGCCTCCCGGCCCCGCGGCGCCGCCGGGCACGGCAATCGAATGTTCGGTATAGGCGGTGGGTGGGACGAGGACGTTGCGCGACCCCACGATCTGCCGGTTGGTTCGATGGTAGTAGGTCGCGCCGACGCGCACGGCGCCGGTGATCTCGTGCTCGATGCCGGCGGTGAACTCGTCCGAGTACGGCCAGTCGGGGCCATGCTCGTCGGTGTACCGGCTGCTCTGGCCGGGAAAGCCGCTGAAGGTCCCCAGTTCGCTCTCCTGCGGCAGGCGGTCGCCGTTCGTGTCGGCCCACGGCCGCGTGCCGCTGGTGCGCTGCAGCGGGTGCACGCGCTGGACCATGGTCAGTCCGACCTGCGCCGCATAGCGGCTCGCGCTCGCCTTGATCGCGGTCCGGCCGGACCCGAAGAGATCGTAGACCGCCCCGGTGCGCCACGCGCCGCGCCAGGAGCTGAACACGTCCGTCTCGGCAAGGTCGCGTGCGGCCGAGAACGTGCCGGCCGCCTTCGACTGCTCCGGCATCCATCCGCGCGAGTGATCGACGCGCACGCCGACGTTCAGCGTCAGCTTCTGGTACGACCAGGTGTCCTGCGCGAAGATGCCGAACAGGCGGATCTTGCTGTTGTGCGCCGTGGGGGTGTTCCAGAGCCGCACCGCGTTGGCGGCGCCGTTGTTGAACAGGATGTGCATGTCGCCGTTGACCCAGAACTGGTCGTTCATGCCCATCTGCGCGAACTGCGCTCCGGCCTTCACGAGATGGTCGGCGCCCCACGCCGACGTCGAGTACGACACCACGTTGTCGAACTGCGCCCGGTAGTTCGGCGCTTCTTCGTGGCGCTCGGCCGCGACGAACGCCTCGCTCCGGCCCGTATCCTCGACGCGGATGTCGGTCTCGAGCGTGCCGGGCTGGTAGTAGTAGTTGGTGATGCCGTCCATGATGCCGAACGTCGAGTCGTAGACGATCTTGCGCCGCGACAAGGTGTACTTGACCTGCGTCGACGCCGCCGGGTTCGTCTGCCACAGCGACGCCTGATCCTCGGCGAAGTTCGGCGGCGTGTCGCGGCGGTGAAACCGCTCCTTCCAGTTGTAGTTCCACGAGACGGCCAGCCGCTGCGTGCCGGTGGCCTGCCAGTTGCCTTTCCCCGACGTGTTCCAGATCAGGTTGTCGTCGATGGCGCGGCTGCCGTCGGGATTGCGCGCGAGCGTCAGCTTGTCGACGCGCCAGTTGCGGTACGCGCCGTTGATCCACAGCCGGTTGCGCACCAGCGGTCCGCCGCCGGCGACGTTGACGTCGTAGAGCTGCGTGATCGGGATCCCGCCCGGCAGTCCGGCCGCGATCGCGTCGGCGGAGTTGTCGCCCTGCCAGCCGGGCCTGGAGTAGAACGTCTTCAGATCGCCGCGCCAGCGGTTGCTGCCGCTCTTCGTCACCATGTTGAGGTAGATGCCCCCGGTCATGACCTCGGCCGGGATCGCCGACGTCTGATAGTTGACCTCCTCGAACATGCCCTGGTCGTAATACAGCATCGTCGAGCCGCCGCCTCCGCCAGGCCAGTTCACCGTCGTGCCGTCGATCGCGAAATTCTTGTCGTCGTCGCGCGATCCATGGACGCGCAGCGCGCTCTGCTGCATCGCCTGCGTGCCGCCGACGTCGTAGGTGTTCACCTGCACGCCCGGGATGATCTTGGCGAGCGACCAGGGATCGCGCCCGGTCGGCACGCCTTCGAGAATCGCCTGGTTCATCACCGTCTGCTGCAGCGTCGACTTGATATCGACGGTGGGCGACTCGCCGGCCACGGTGATGGTTTCCTGCAGCGCACCGACCTCGAGCTTCTGGTTGACCGTGGCCGTGAAGCTGGCGCTGACGACGATGTCGCGCCGCTCGACGGTCCGGAAGCCCTGGAGCTCGAACGTGAGGGAGTAAGAGCCCGGCGCCAGGCGATCGAACCGGTACGCGCCGTTGCTGTCGGTGATTCGGGTTGCCTTGCCGCCGATCAATCGCTCGCCGCTGAGCGCGACCGACACGCCGGGCAGGACGGCGCCGCCCGCGTCCTCGAGCGCGCCGGCGATGGTTCCCGTCGCGACCTGGGCGAAGAGCGGAGCGGCGGGGACGAGCAGAGTCAAAGTCGAGATCAACACCAAGGGTCGGAACGTCATGACTCCTCCAGGCGTTTCAGACGCGATGGCTACGTGCAGGTGTCTGGGTGTGTGGCTTATGCCTGCGCCCAGATACACCCCTTTCGGGCCCGACACCAATCAATAGATGTGATGAGTGGATAAGGGAGGGCCGGCAATGGGTCCATAACATCAACGAATGACGGCCTTTGAACTTCGTACGCTACTGTCGCGCCGACTCCCGGGGGCAAACGATACCCCACCTTCGGACGACAAGGAGCTGGCATGCGGAGTATTTCTCTTCGGCTGACGCTCGTCGCTTTGGGATTGGCTGGACCGTTGTGTCTGCCGGCATTCGCGCAGGGCGGCAGCGCGAAGTCGACGCTCGCCGGCATCGTCGTCGACACCGCGGCGGGGCTCGTGCCCGGCGCCACGGTCGTCGTCAGGAACGCCGCCACCAGCGTCGAGACCGTCGCCGTCACCAACTCGGCGGGGGCGTTCGACGTGCCGGCGCTCGATGCCGGCAAGTACACCGTGACGATCTCGCTCAGCGGCTTCAGGACCTCGGTGGTGACCGACGTGGAGCTGCTCGCGGCCACCACGCGCTCGGTGAAGGTGACGCTCGAGGTCGGCGCGATCGCCGAAGCCGTGGAGGTGCGCGGCGGCGCGCAGCTGGTGCAGACGCAGTCGACCGCCATCTCGTCGACCGATCCGCGCCGACCAGATGGCGACGCTGCCGCTCGTCGCGCGCAACGCGCTCAACTTCGTCGTCTTTCTGCCCGGCGTCGACACGTCGGCGAGCAACCACTCGCAGCGCTCCTCCACCATCATGGGGCTGCCGCAGAGCACGCTGTCGATCACCGTCGACGGCGCCAACGTCCAGGACAAGTACACGCGATCGGGCGACGGCTTCTTCGCCAACCTGCAGCCGCGGCTCGACATGGTCGAAGAGGTGACGGTGTCGTCCGCGACGTCGGGCGCCGAGAGCTCGGGTCAGGGCGCCGTGCAGATCAAGTTCGTGACCCGCTCGGGCACCAACAAGTTCGTCGGCAGCGCCTACGCGTACACGCGCCACCAGAACCTGAACACGAACAACTACTTCAACACTCAGGAACGGCCTGCCGAAGAACGTCATCATCCTCAACCAGTACGGCGCGCGCGAGGGCGGTCCGATCGTGATCCCCGGCGTCTACGACGGCCGCGGCAAGGCGTTCTTCTTCTTCAACATGGAGCAGCTCCGCTTCCCGCTGAGCAACACGCGGACGCGCGGCATCCTGAGCCCGCAGGCGGAGCAGGGCATCTTCCAGGTACGCGGTGGGCGGCGCACAGCGGCAGGTGAACCTGCTCGAGCTGGCGGCCACGGAACGGCCAGACTTCGACGGTCGATCCGACGATCGGCGCTCTTCTCGCGCAAGATCCGGGCGGCGACGACGACGACCGGCGTCGTGAACGATCGGACCGACCCGAACGCGCAGGACTACCTGTGGCAGCCCGAGTCGCTGCGCATCGACAACGTACCGACGCGTGCGGCTGGACTTCAACCTCGGCGCCGCGCACCGGCTGAGCACGAGCTACAGCTATCAGGGACAGCGGCTGACGCCGAACCTTTTCGGCGGCGACGATCCGAACTTCCCGGGGCTGGCGAACTCCGCGGAACTGTACAGCGCCGTCAGCCGCAGCTCGACCACCCTGCGATCGACCGTCGGCAAGAACGTCGTCAACGAGCTGCGCCTCGGCATCTCGTATGCGCCGGTCTACTTCGCCGACTCCGTGACCGCGGAGCAGTTCGTCGATCAGGCGGGCTTCGACATCGTGTTTCCCAACGTCGGCATCCGCGCTGACCGGCGCGACCACCAACCGCACGCACTCCAGCCGCAACGGCAAGAGCTGGAACCTCGACAACACCGTCAACTGGCTGGTCGGGAAGCACTCGCTGCAGTTCGGCGAGTCGTTCACGCGGACGAGCGGCTGGATGAAGAACCAGAACATCGTGCCGCAGATCACCCTCGGCGTCGACACGACCAACGATCCGGCGAACGCGATGTTCACCGACGCGAACTTCCCCGGCGCGGCCAACGCCGACCTCACGAACGCGCGCGCGCTGTACGCGCTGCTGACCGGCCGCGTCGACGAGCATCGGCAGCGAAGTGCGCCTCGACGCCGCGACCGGCACAGTACGTCTACATGGGCGCGGCCCGCACATCGGAGCATCAGGACGAGCTCGGCCTGTTCGTGCAGGATTCGTGGCGCCTCCGTCCGAACCTGACCGTCAACGCCGGCCTGCGCTGGCAGATCGCCTTCCCCTTCCAGGCCGACACGAGCGTCTACTCGATGAACACGACTCGAGGATCTGTGCGGCGTCTCCGGCCCGGGAAACGGACCCGGCGGCCGCGGCTGCAACCTGTTCAACCCGGGCGTCTTCAATGCCGGCGGCCGGGTGCCGGTCTACGGGCAGTACGCCGGCGGGAGCCCGGGCTACAAGACCGAGTACGACAACTTCGCGCCGAACGTCGGCGTCGCGTGGCAGCCCAACGTGCAGAGCGGCTGGCTGCGCGCGCTCCTCGGCGACCCGGATCTCGCGACGCTGCGGGCGAGCTACGGCGTCGCCTACAACAGCGACGGACTGAGCTTCTTCAGAGACGTGTACAACGCCAATCCCGGCAGCACGGTGTCGACCGCGCGTTCGGCTGCCAGCGCGCAGTTCCCGCTCGTGCCGCCGGGCGAGCGTTGGCCGGTCCTGTTCCGCGAGTCGAACCGTCTCGGCCCGTCGGCCGGCCTTCCGACCGAGCCCGTCTACCCGATGGCGATCAACTTCAACAACGGCGTCAACCTCCTCGATCCCGCGTTCCGGACGCCGCTGACCCGATCGTATTCGTTCGGGCTGCAGCGCGCGCTCAGCAAGCTGATGGTGGTCGAAGTCCGATACGTCGGCACGCGCCTCGTCGATGGGACGACGACGGAGAATTGGAATTGCGGCGAATGGCCAGCCGAACAACTGCCCGCTATCGCAACTTCACGAGCAACGGCTTCCTCGACGAGTTCAGGCTCGCGCAGCAGAACCTGCAGGTCGCGGTCGGCCAGGGGTGCGGTCAGCCGAACCGGCCCGCCTGCTCGTTCGCCTACCAGGGTCCCGGCACGGGCACGCACCCGCTGCCGATCTACCTCGCCAACTTCAACGGCGTGGCGGCGCGGACAGTCCGGTGAGCCGGCGCGCTACACGGGCGCGAACTGGACGAATACGGCCCGCCTCGACGAGCTCGCGGCGCGCAATCCCAACCCGGGTGGCGCGGTCAACGCGCTCTACGGCAACGCGGCCTTCCGCGCCAACCTCGAGGCGGCCGGCCTGCCGCGCAACTTCTTCGTGCTCAACCCCGACGTCAACAACGCGAACATCACGACCAACGGGCGCTTCACCAAGTACGACTCGCGTGCAGATCAACCTGCGCCGGCTGCTCTCGAGCGGGCTGACGCTGGATGCGAACTACACGTTCTCGACGCGCGACGATTCCCGGCTGGACGATCTGCGCGTGGCGCGGACGTTCGTGAAGTCGGACGAGGGCGTGCCGCACGCGCTGAAGATCACCGCGAACTACGAGCTGCCGTTCGGCCGGGGCAGGCGGTTCGCGTCGAGCGCGAACGGGTGGCTCGACGCCGCCATCGGCGGCTGGTCGCTCAACCTGACCGGCCGGGTGCAGAGCGGCAGCATCCTCAACTTCGGCAACGTGCGCGTCGTCGGGATGTCGATCGACGAGCTGCGAGGACGCGTTCGAGATCCGCGTCGACCCGGCGACCAGGATCGTCTATACGCTGCCGCAGGACATCATCGACAACACGATCAAGGCGTTCAGCACCAGCGCGACGTCGGCGACGGGCTACGGCGCGCTCGGCGCGCCGGCCGGGCGCTACCTGGCGCCGGCGAACGGTCCGGACTGCATCCAGGAGGTTCGCGGCGACTGCGCGCCGAGCGACGTCTTCGTCGAGGGGCCGGTCTTCACGCGCTTCGACCTGAACGTCAAGAAGCGCTTCCCCTTCGCGGGGACGCGCAGCGTCGACATCGGCGTCGACGTGCTGAATCTCTTCAACGCCATCAACTTCACGGCGGTCGCGCAGGCCGGAAGCGGCGCGACGATCAACCAGGTCAACAGCGCGTATCAGGATCCGAACGTCACGTTCGATCCGGGCGGACGGCTGATGCAGCTGGTCTTCCGGGTCAACTTTTAGGGCGCCAGGAGCATCATGATGCGCTCATCGCGCCGTTCACCGATCCTGCTCGCGGGCGGACTCGCGCTCGCGGCGCTCGCAACCGTCGCCGCACAGAACCAGGGTCGCGGCGGCGCGGCGAAGGGCCCCCCGCTGCTGCAGGACTACATCGCGTTCACGGTCACGGCCCCGCCGCCGGCGCTGGAGCTCGATCCCTTCTACAAGAAGTACGTCGACGCGCTCGGCATCCCCGTGGCGACCTCGGCCAAGGTGCCGGACGCGGCCCTGCTGATGGCGCGCGACATCGTGCAGTTCATGCTGGCCAACCGCCCCGACCTGCGCAAGGAGCTGATCCGCAAGAAGTGGAAAGTCGCGATCATGGCGCAGAGCGAAGTCACCTACGACATTCCCGAGCATCGCCGCTACCGCCTGCTGCCGAAGATCGACGACGAGCGGCTCACGCCGGAGCAGCGGGAGAACTACCACAAGCCCGGCGGCGTCGGCACGCATGACCGGCGAGCAGTACTGGAACGCGCGCGGCCGCGGCTTTGGCGGCGAGCCGGACGGCGAGAACACGACGTCGTGCGCCGAGGAGAACCTGCTCGGCTATCCAGGGACCCGCTATTTCGGCAGCTCGATCTGCGTCCACGAGTTCTCGCACGGGATCATGCGCGGCGCGATCTACACCGTCGATCCGGAGTATCGCAGGGCGGTCGAGGAGGCATACGCGGCGGCGAAGAAGCAGGGGCTGTCGTCGGCGCAGGGTTATCCCGGCAACAACTTCAACGAGTACTGGGCGACCGGCATCGAGGCGTACGTCTTCGGCAGCGGACGGGGCCCCGACACGCTGCTCGCGGCCGACCCGCGGCTGTACGAGCTCGTGCGGCAGGTGATCCCGTCGACGAAGATGCCCGGCAACGTCTACGTCGGACGGGTGCGGCAGCCGCCGCCGGCGAAGTGAGCGGCTGACGTTGTCTGGCTGGCGGACGGCCCGCACCTTTCCGCTCTTTCCGACTCCACGCTAGCAGCCAGACTTTCACCACGGGCTGCTAGAGTCTATCTCGTGACCAAGAGCCACCAGGTCGTATCGAGATCGAAGGATTCGGGAGGACAGAAGAGCGATGACGAAGCACAGGACCGGGACACGTAAAGAATGGCTCGCAGCACGGCTCGAGCTGCTCGAGGCGGAGAAGGAGCTCACGCGGCGCAGCGACGAGCTGGCGCGGCGGCGGCAGGAGCTGCCGTGGGTGCGAATCGACAAGACGTATCGATTCGAGACCGACGAGGGGAGCGCCTCCCTGGCAGACCTCTTCCGAGGACGCTCGCAGCTTGTCGTCTACCACTTCATGTTCGGGCCCGACTACACGGCGGGGTGTCCGGCCTGCTCGGCGATCGCGGATGGGTTCAACGGCTCCGTCGTCCACCTGGCCAACCACGACGTCACGCTTTCGGCGGTATCGCGGGCGCCTCTCGCGAAGCTGCAGGGGTACAAGCGGCGGATGGGATGGACGTTTCCCTGGGCGTCTTCGTTCGGCACCGACTTCAACATCGACTTCGACATCCAGGTCACCGAGGAGCAACAGCGCGAGGGACGATCGAATACAACTACCGGCGCGAGGCGCCCGCCGCCGAGATGCCCGCGCGCGTCGACACGCCGACGGGGCCACTCTGTTCGCCGCCATGAGCGGCACCGACGTGAAGACGTACACGCGCGAGAGGCCGGGCATGAGCGCGTTCGTGCTCGAGGACGGCATCGTTTACCACGCCTATTCCACCTACGCGCGCGGACTGGACGTCCTCTGGGGCATGTACCAGTGGCTCGACCGTGCGCCGAAGGGGCGTAACGAGACGGACGTGTGGTTTCGCCGCCACGACGAGTACGACAAGCGGTGAGCAAGAGTCGTCGTCGGGGCATTGTTGTTTTCTGATCGCGCCAGCAGCGGGCCTCGGCGCGCCGTAGCCCTAAGGGCGAAAGCGGCTCGGCTGACGCGTCGGCGTCGTGCTACGCGGATCAATCCTGCCTGAGCGCGGCGATCGGATCGATCCGTCCTGCGCGCAGCGCGGGAATCAGCGCCGCACACGCGCACGCCGTGACGATGCAGAGCAGGCTTGCGGCGTAGGCGACCGGATCGAAGAGACGCACGGCCGACCCGATCTGCTCTGCCGCGGGCGTCGCCAGGAGCGCGCCGCCGAGCGCGGCCGTGAGGCTGCCGCCGAGGAGCAGCCCGATGCCGACGGGACGGGCCGACTGTGACAGCACGAGCGCGCCGATGTTTCGGCGGGTCGCGCCGAGCGCCATCCGCACGCCGATCTCCCTGGTGCGCTGCTCGACGAGATACGAGAGCACGCTGAACAGCCCCGACAACGTCAGAAGAAGGGCCAGCACGCCAAGCACCAGCGTCAGCCAGAACGGAATCGCCAGAAGATACGCCTCCATGCGCGCGAGGGTCCGCAGCGTGGTCGACCTCGGCCATGTTCGGATCGATCGCCGCCAGCCGATCGACGAGCGCATGGCGCGCGCGCTCGGGATCGCCGCGCACCCGCAACGTCAGCGACGTCCTGGCAGCCTCGGCGCCGATCGGCACGTAAACACCGGCGCCCGCCATCCTCTGGCCGCCCAACCGGAAGCCCGCGACATCCCGCGCGACGCCGACGACGATGAAGCTGCGCGAGAGAAGCGGCGGGTCGTCCGGCTCCCGCGGGTCGCTGTTCGGGTCCGGCTCGAGCCGCAGGACCTGCCCGACGGCGTCGGCGCCCGGCCACAGCTGGCGCGCGACGCTTTCGGACACGACCGCCACCGCGGCGCTTGCGCTCCGCTCGGTCGGCGCGAAGCCGCGTCCGCGCACGAGATCGATGCCGAGGACGCCGAAGTATTCCGGCGAGACGAACTGGTACGTGACGGTCGACTTGCCACGCTCGCCGCCGTTCGGCGAACGCCGTCGGCGGCGCGCCCGCCCAGCACGCCCGGCCACGATGCCGCAACCGAGGCGACCGACGGCTCGCGCCTCACGGCTTCGAGGATGGCCCCGCGCCTCTGCTCGTTGAGGATGTCCACATTGACGGTGTCGGCCGTGCGGATACCGGGATCGACTGTCGCTGCCGCCCACGTGCTGCGCAGGAAGACGGCGGCGCAGATGAGGAGCAGCACGGACCCGGTCACCTGAAGCGCGACGAGCGCGTTCCGTGCGCGGCCGGGACGGGCATCACGCACCACCTCGCCGCGCATCGCCCGCACCAGCTCGAGGCGCGTGGCCTGAAGCGCGGGCGCGAGCGCGAAGAACAGGGTCGAGACGATCGCGCCGGCCAACCAGGAACAGCGCGACGCGCCAGTCCGCCGGCGGCACCGCGAGACGAATGTCGCCGAAGTCCGGCGGCCAGGTGCTCGTCATCGCGTAGACGGCGGCTTCGAGCACGAGCCGTGAAATGCCGAAGGCGAGCGCAGCGGACACCAGTGCGAGCAGCAGGCTTTCGGTGAGCAACTGCCAGATGATGCGGCGCCGCGACGCGCCAATCGCCAGCCGGATGCCGATTTCGCGCTGGCGTGCGACCGCGCGCGCGAGCAGCAGGTTGGCGACGTTCGCGCACCCGATCATCAGGATGAGGCCGAACGCAAAAAAGAGCGGCGTGAACATCAGCATGACGTCGGCCGACAGCGGGACCGTGCCCTGCCTCGGTTCGAGGACGAGGTTCGCGGCCGGGCCGCTCGCCAGAACGTTCAGCCGCACGCTGCGAGTCCCACACGAGGAGCTCGCGCGAGCGCCTGGCCGCGCGACACACCGGGCTTCAGCCGCCCGACGATGCCGACGCCGACGGAGTCTTCGCGTCCTCGCTGGACGCGGCGGAACTGGCCAAGGAGCGAGAGCGGCGCCCAGAAGTCCGGCGGAGCGACCGTGAGTCCGCGAAAGCCCTCCGGCATCACGCCGACGACCTGGAACGGCGCTCCGTTCACCAGGACCGTGCGGCTGAGCACGCCGGGATCGCTCGCAAAATATCGGGACCAGGCGCGATGGCTGAGGACAATGGCCGGACGGCCGCCGGGCTCGTCGTCTGACGGTGTGAGCGTGCGTCCACGCGCGGCGCTGACGCCGAGGACGTGGAAGAAGTTCCCCGTGACGAGCGGGCCCTCCATCCTCTGGCCATCGATCCAGCTGTCGATCTCCGGCCTCATCGCGAAGGCATCGGAGAACACGCCCGTCTCGCGGACGAGCGCTTCATACTGCGTGCGCGTGAAGCCCTCGGGCTCCGCGTTGGCCGATCGCTGACGTTCGACCGCGAACAGCTCGTGCGGGTTGCGCACCTCGTCGACGCGAAAGATCGACAGCGTTGAGGAGCGTGAACACGACGGCCACCAGCCCGAGGCCGAGCCCCACCGTCGTCACAATCGTCAGGGCCACCAGGGGCGCCCGGCGGAACGAGCGGCAGGCGTAGAGGACGTCCCGCACCACGCCGTCGAGCAGCGCCGTGCCACGTGCGTCGCGGCACGCGTCGGCGGCGACGGTCACCGAGCCGAAACGCGCCACCGCGCGCGTCCGCGCCTCGGCGGGGCTGATGCCGCCGGCGGCGTGCTTCTGTGTTTCGCGTTCGATGTGAAACGCGAGCTCCTGATCCAGGTCGCGCTCCACGCGGCGTGGAGCCAACAGCGCGCGCGCCCGCAATTTCAGACGGCGAAGATTCATGCGCGTTACGTCATGGTGTCGATTATCGACACTAGCGCGTCCGGCGGCCGGCTGTCAACCGCCGGACGTCGTGAGGTGAGCGGAGAATCGTGCTCGGGTTTTACATCGAGCTCCCGGTCTCGAGCAGCGACTTCATGTCGCTGAGAATCCAGGCCCAGCCGCCCGCGCCCTGCTCGGAGAACTTGCTGGCCACCATGCCGGCCATGATCGGCGCGCCCTCGAGCTCGTGGATTACGGTGAGCCTCGAGAAGCCGGCCGAGACCTTTTCGATTTCCCACGTGACGCGCGTGAAGCCTTCGGCCTTGTTGGCGTCGCTGAACAGGAAGCGATAGGTGTGCACCAGCTTTCGCGGCGGGTCGGCTTCCTCGACGACGCCATCGACGACGGCGCCCCGGTAGGCGTGGACTTCACCGTCCATTCCGGGGCTCACGAAAGAACAACTGGGAACACAGATTGGGGAAGCGGTATTGCCACCCGCACCCGGAATGGTATGAGCAGGAGGATGGGGAAGTCGTAAGAGCGCGGTGAGAATTGCGTAAGGTTGTGGTTGCCATTCGTCCCACCGCCCGGCCCAGCCGATTGTTGCGAGGACGTGATGCGCCAGGGCGTCCGACTTGTGGCAGACTGTTCGCCCGCTGCATCTCAAATGCACTCTGATGTCCAGGAGGCTTGCCATGACGACCGCCGCTTCAACTCTGCTCGGACGCCCGGTCTGGTACGAACTGATGACCACGGACCCCGCCGCCGCCGAGACGTTCTACACGAAAGTCGTTGGCTGGACGGCGGCGCCCATGGAAGGTGCGCCGAGTCCGTACACCATCTTCAAGCGCGGCGGCGACGCCGGCGTCGCGGGTCTGCTGAAGACTCCGGAAGGCATGAACATGCCGCCGTTCTGGTCGATGTATGTGGCCGTGCCGAGGTTCGAGGATGCCGTCGCGCACATCAAGAGCCTCGGGGGAAGCGAGCTGTCTCCAATCGTGGACGTGCCAACCGTCGGGCGCCTGCAGATGATGAAGGACCCGCAGGGCGCCGCCTTCTACATCATTCAGCCGGCGTCCTCCGAAGAACGCCCCGAGACCGGGCCGAAGCTGGGCGAGGGCTCGTGGCACGAGCTGATGACCACCGACGCGCCCGCGGCGATGCAGTTCTACAGCGAAGTGTTCGGGTGGCAGCCCAGCGAAACGATGGACATGGGGCCGATGGGGAAATACCACATGTTCAATCGTCCCCACGGAATGATCGGCGGCATGATGAACAAGTCGCCCGAAATGGCGGAGGTGCCGCCGTTCTGGGCCATCTACTTTCTCGTCGACGACATCAACGCGGCGGTCGAACGGGTCAAGGCAGGCGGCGGCCAGATCCTCAATGGACCGATGGAGGTTCCCGGCGGCGACCAGATAGTGAATGCCATGGATCCGCAGGGCGCCGCGTTCTCGCTCCACGCAAAGAAGGCGTCGTAGTCCGCTCAGCCGCTGAACCGCGCGAGGAAGTCCGCGAGCGCGTACCACCACCTGGTCGTGCTCGCGGGCCCGCGCAGAACCTGGACGGCGAGGATGATGCGCGCCGCCGATAAGGTAGGCGGGATGCGGCCGGCCGCGCGTGCGCACGTCGTAGACCACGCCCGCGAGGATGAACGCGTCGGCAATCAGCGATGGGATCAGCACCGACTCCACGCGTCCGCGGCGGTCCGAGCCCCGGGCGAAGACCCGGCCCCATCCCGACACTCACGGCGAAGAACAGGCGCGCAATCGCGGGCGGGAGCATCGAGACGGTCGCGAGCAGCATCAGCCGCTTGTGGATCTCCGGCCGCCTGACGTAGACGATTGCGGCGAAGACGAACCCGCCGAAGAGCGTGATCATCGACGACGACGCGATGTGGAAGGCGCGCGCGCGGTCGCCGAAGCCCGCCGCCAGCCGTTTCTCCAGCACCTCGTTCGCGACGGCGAAGCCGACCAACACCATGGCGGTCGCCAGCGAGATGCCGAGCAGGCCCCAGGCGCGATGACGGGCGACGCGGCCGCCGGGCCGCGAACGTCGTCTGCAGGAGCAAGATAGAGCGTCCACGCGGAGAACAACACGCGCGTGCAGATGGAGGAGCGGCGAGCCGACGAACGTGCCCGGCGCCAGCTGCAGCCAATAGGTCGGCGCAAACCCCACGAAGGCGACGACGAGCGCAGGCCCCCGCCATCCACACGTAGAACCAGCGCGGGGCATCGCGCGGCGTTGGAGCGACGGCGAGGATCGTTCATCGCAGCTCACCTGCGCTCACGACGATTCCACGCTCGGCTAGAGTTTTCGCAGGTACGCCAGCAGCGCTGCGCGCTCTTCGGGCCGCGGGATGCGATCGAAATGCACGCCGTCGGTCGACGCGGCCGGCGAGACGACACCCGGCGCCGCGAGCGCCTCGATGCGCTTGAAGAACTGCACGTAGTGATCGACCACGTCTTCGAGCGTGGCGGCGCTGTTGTTGTGGAAGTACGGGGCGGTCGCGCGGATCCCGCGCAGTCCGGGCACGTCGAACTTGTCCCAGTCGTCATCCGGGCCGGGGCCGCCGACGAACCCGGTCAGCAGCGCCCGCCCCGGATCGGAGCTCGTGCGCCGCACCTTGGTCCCGGCAGGAATGACTCCCGTCGGGCCCTGCGTCGGAAGAGACAGCACGATCTCGTAGGTCCGGGCGTTGCGCGGCGAGCCGCGGCGGGCACGCGCGCGAACGCGAAGCGGGCCGGCGTCACCGTGTCCACGGGACGCGGACACTGGCTCGAGATGGTGCTGAATCGATTCACCGGGAACGCCGGGGTCGACAGCCCGGGACCGCCGTGGCACTGGCTGCACGCGCGCTCGAACACGGCCTTGCCCTGCTGTTCGAGCTCGTTGAGCCGCGGATCCGGATCCGGCAGCGGCGTCGAATCCTGCTCTGACGGCGTCGGACAAGCGCGCGAACCCGATGGTTCGTGAACAGCACCCGCTGAAACGAGGACAGGTCGTCGAGAAGCCGCTGCGGCGGTGCGGTCTGAATCTGCGCGTGATTGACGAGCGCACCGAGGGCCTGCTCCTGAAGCGTCGTGACGCGCGCGTCCAATTGATATCCGCCGGTCGGATTCGGGTCGCGCGGCCAGACGGGACTGCTCGCGTCCGGTCCGGTCAAGGCGACGTCGTTGACGGTCGGCACCATGCGCCACACGTCGACGAACGTCTCGTTCGACACGGCGTTGGTCGCGGGATCGATGAGCCTGATGGTCGGTGGCAGCGGGAGCGTAATCCTGACGAGACCGTTCTGCCGAAGATTGCTGAAATCGCTGGCGGCGTCGCCGTTGGTCCGGAAATCGTCCGCATCGATGGGCCGGAACAGCGGATCGTCGGCATCCGGATTCCAGCGGCGCCGCCACTGCAGGAACTGGAATCTCGCCTCGACGCTCGCGGGCGAGAGCTGGAAGCTGTCCGTCGGCATGTGACAGTCGGCGCACGCGCGCCCGTTTCCCGCCCAGCCCGTCCGGCGTCCGATCGAAGAACGCGCGAAGGCCTCGCAGCACGGCGTCGCACGGCTCGCCCCCGCATTCGAAGGCCGGCGGCGTTGACGCGGTGGCGGCGTGCGGGCTGAGCGCCGGTGACGCGACCTCGGCAGTGGTGGCCCGCGTCAGCAGCGTCGAGCACAGCACGAGACAGACAGACAAGCAGCATTGATGGTGCTTTCACGGCGTGAACTCCTATGAGCGGCGTTGGCGTTCGCCCTGAGTGGCGCTTCCAGGTGACGCGTAAACGGCGACGAAACTGCCTCATGCGTCTCCTCCGCGGCCGCGACAGTTGCGCGCCACGACGCGGGAGCCGTCTATAATCGCGACCAAAGACCTTTATGAAGACCGCGGATTCGGGCCGGATCAGTCACCTGCTCCAGCAATGGGCGGGCGGCGATCTTCAGGCGCGAGAGGATCTGGTGCCCCTCGTCCACCGGGAGCTCCGCAAACGCGCCGTCGCGTATCTGCGCCGCGAGCGCCGGGATCACACGCTCCAGCCGACGGCGCTCGTCAACGAGGCGTACATTCGCCTGATGGGACAGCGGCGCGTGACGTGGCTCAACCGCGCGCAGTTCTTCGGCGTCGCGGCGCAGAGCATGCGCCGGATCCTGATCGACTACGCGCGCGAACGTGAGGCGGCGAAGCGTCCCGGAGGCGTCAGGATCACCCTCGACGAGCGGATGCGCACCGTGCAGCCGGTCGACTGCGAGGTGCTCATGCTGGACGACGCGCTGCAGGCGCTGGCGCGGATCGACGAGCGTCAGGCGCACATCGTGGAGTTGAAGTACTTCGGCGGGCTCTCGGAGGAAGAGGTCGCCGCGGTCCTGTCGTTGTCGCGCGCCACGATCACGCGCGAGTGGCAGTCGGCGCGAGCGTGGCTGTATCGCCGCATCACCAAGGGTCGAGCCGCGCGTGTCATGACCGACGATCGCAGCCGCTGGCCGCGGGTCAAGGAGATCTTCCACTCGGCGCTGGCGTACGCGCCGGATGAGCGCGCCGTGTTCCTGCGCGACGCGTGCGGCGACGACATCGCGCTCAGGGACGAAGTGGAATCGCTGCTCGCGGCGCATGCCGACGCGGGATCGTTTGCCGAGCGCGCCCCGATCGACGCGCTGCCTGTCCCTCGATTCCTCGATGCCGGACGACGAAGGGCCCGCGATGGCCGCGGGCGTCGAGCTCGGACCGTACCGCATCCTGGGGCCGTTGGATGCCGGCGGCATGGGCGAGGTGTATCGGGCCCTCGACACGCGGCTGCATCGCGAGGTTGCCGTCAAGGTACTGCCGGCCGCTCTTTCCGGCGATCCGCAGCGCGTCGCGCGCCTGGAGCGGGAGGCCCGCCTGCTCGCCGCCCTGAACCATCCGCACATCGCCACGATTCACGGCCTCGAAGTCGCCGGCGGCCTGCACGCCATCGTGATGGAGCTCATCGACGGCCCCACGCTGGCCGATCGTCTCGCCGGCGGACCATTGCCGCTCGACGTCACGCTCGCGATCGCGCGTCAGATCGCGGCGGCGCTCGAGGCCGCGCACGAGAAAGGCATCATCCACCGCGATCTCAAGCCGGGCAACATCAAGATCACCGCCGCGGGCACGGTGAAGGTGCTCGACTTCGGCCTCGCCAAGGCGCTGGCCCCGGACCCGCGTGACGCCCGCATGCCGGCGGCCGGCGGTCCGGCGACCGGTGAGGGCGTCGTCACGGGGACGCCGGCGTATATGAGCCCGGAACAGGCGCGCGGCGAACGCGTGGACTCGCGCACCGATGTGTGGGCGTTCGGCTGCGTGGTGTACGAGATGTTGACCGCGCGCAAGGCGTTCGGCCGCGACACACTGGCCGAAACGCTGGCGGCTGTTCTGGAGCGCGAGCCCGACTGGGAGCGTCTGCCGTCGAATGTTCCAGCCGGCATCAGGCGGATGCTGCGCCGGTGCCTGGAACGAGAGGCCAGGCGTCGCCTCCACCACATCGCCGACGCGCGCCTCGAGATAGAAGATGCCGCCAACGATCCGGAGCGCAGGGCCTCGGATCAGGTGACGGCGTCGAGTCGCCGCCGCGAGCGAGTGCTTGGCATCTCGACCGCAGCGCTGGCGCTGGCGTTGGCCGGGGTGCTGGGCGCCTGGTTCCTGCGCCCGCCTTCGGAGACGCCGGAGCCGCGGGTCGTCGAGATCACGACGCCGCGGACGTCCGATCCATGGTCCTTTGCGGTCTCACCTGATGGGCGGCGTCTCGCGTTCGTGGCCGACCACGAGGGGCAACCCGCGCTGTGGGTGCGCGCCCTCGACGCGCCGGGCGCACGCGCCTTGCCGGGCACGGAAGGAGCGCGGCGCCCATTCTGGTCGCCCGACAGCCGCTCGATCGGGTTCTTTGCGGCCAGCGAGCTGAAACGGATCGAGGCCCGGGGCGGCTCGGTGCAGACGGTGACCTACCTCGTGGCCGGGACGACAGGCGCGTGGGGACCCGACGGGACCATCCTCTTTTCCAGCACCGCCGCACCGTCGCTGCGCCGCGTCAACGCCGCGGGAGGACCCGTGGAGGCGGTCACGACGCCCGCGGCGGAATCGACCGGCCACCGCCATCCGCAATTCCTGCCAGGGGGCCGCCAGTTCCTGTTCTTCGTGGGCGGCCCGGACGCCGTGCGGGGCGTGCATCTCGGCTCGCTCGATTCTTCCGAGGTGAGGCGTCTCGTGGCGTCCGACACGCAAGGGGCCTACGTGGCACCGGGCTGGCTGCTCTTCGTCCGACAGGGAACGCTCCTGGCGCAGCCCTTCGATCTCGCACGACGGACGCTCGGCGGCGAGCCGATCACCGTCGCCGACTCCATAGCCTTCGAGCCCATCACCGGCACCGGCGCGTTTTCGACATCAGATGCGGGAGTGATGGCTTACAGGGACGGACGACCATCGGTGACACGCCTCTCGTGGTTCGACCGGTCTGGTAACCCGCGCGGCACCGTTGGATCGCCCGAGCAGGCGGGCCTGTCGAATCTCAGGCTGTCACCGGATGGCCGTCGCGTGGCCGCCGAGCGTACGCTCAAGAACGAGACGGACCTGTGGCTGCTCGATTCCGCGCGCCAGATGCCCTTTACGCGCGGGTCGGATGGGAGCATCGCGCGCCTTCCAGTCTGGTCACCGGACGGCAGCCGGATCGCGTTCGAATCGGTCCGTTCCGGTTCGGTCGCGCTGTCCGCGAAGCCATCGACCCGCGATGGCGACGAAGAGATCCTCTTCGAGTCGCCGGAGACGAAGATCCCGTGCGACTGGTCGCCTGACGGTAAATTCCTCGTGTACTACGTCCCCGATCCGAAGACGGGCACCGACCTCTGGGTACTGCCGCTGGACACGCGCGTGCCGTTCGTCTTCCTCGAGACCGCGGCGAACGAGCTGTGGGGCCAGTTCTCCCCGAACGGGCACTGGGTGGCGTACCAATCGAACGAAACCGGGAGATACGAGATCTACGTGCGGCCGTTTCCCGCGCGAGGCGTTGCGGTTCCCATCTCGACAGCCGGTGGCGTCTATCCGCGATGGTCTCGCGATGGGAAGGAGCTGTACTTCATTGCTCCCGACGCGAAGATGATGGCCGTCGCGATTCGAGCGAACGAGACGACGGTCGAAGCCGGCCTGCCGGCGGCGCTCTTCCAGACGCGGAGGCTGGGTGGCGGGTTGAACGTGATCGGCCGCAGTCATCAGTACCGATGTCGCTCGGGATGGACGGTTCCTCATCAACGTCGACGCTGAATCCAACGCGCCGCCAATCACGCTGATGCTGAACTGGAAGCCATAGAGAGCTCACGGCCGCGTCAACTCCCAACGTCCAACGACCAACTCCCAAGGCGCAAGCGTCGTACCAGCCGGGTGCAATCCGCCGCGACTTTCACCCCAAGACCCTTTGGGAGTTGGGTGTTGGTTTTCTTGGGAGTTGTTAGCGTCGGTTCCTTACGAGTTGTCAGCGTCAGTTCCTCAGGAGGCGCATCGCATGCGGCAGGGCTACGTTCACGGACGCCATCGGCGCGAGCGCCAGCGGCTTCAGGATCAGGCGGGCGCGCTGGTCGACCTCCTCCACGGCGACACGCAATATCCGAAAGGCAGCCGCGTGCTCGAGGCGGGTTGCGGCGTCGGCGCGCAGACCGTGACGCTCGCACGGCGGAGTCGAGGCGCCGCGTTCGTCTCGATCGACGTTGCCGCGGCCTCGCTCGCCGCCGCGCGGACGGCCGTCGATCTGGCTCGCCTGGACAACGTCGAGTTCCAGCACGCGGACATACTGGACCTGCCGTTCGCCAGTGCGTCCTTCGACCACGTCTTCGTCTGCTTCGTGCTGGAGCATCTCTCCCACCCGGCGCGCGCGCTCGCGTGCCTTCGGCGTGTGCTGAAGCCGGGCGGCACGCTGACGGTCATCGAGGGCGATCACGGTTCGACGTACTTCCATCCCGACAGCGACGCCGCGCGCGCGGCCATTCAGTGCCAGGTCGCGCTGCAAGCCAGGGCAGGCGGGAATGCTCTGCTTGGCCGGCAGGTCTATCCGTTGATGGTGGGCGCGGGGCTGGACGTTGTGCGAGTCTCGCCACGGATGGTGTACGTGGACGCGAGCCGGCCGGACCTGGTCGAGAACTTCACCGAGAAGACCTTCATCGCGATGATCGAAGGCGTTCGCGCCGCTGCGATTGCCGCCGGGCTGACGACCGCGCGCCGGTTCAACGCCGGTATTCGCGATCTCCGCCGCGCCACTCGGGCCGACGGCGTCTTCTGCTACACGTTCTTCAAGGGCGTCGGCGTGCTCCGGGGAGTGGAGATCAGGAGTGGCCCGCGAGCTCGCGGTAGCGACGGGGAGTGATTCCCAGCAGCCGGACGAACGCGCGCCGCATGACGTCGACGCCCCCGAATCCGGCCGCCGATGCCACCTGCTTCAGCCCTCCGTCCGTGCGTTCGAGCTGACGGCGCGCCGCCTCCACGCGCATCTGAAGCACGTACTGGGACGGCGTCGTGCCCACCTCGCGAGTGAAGACGCGCTCGAAGTTTCGCACGCTCATCGCCATCCGATCGGCGAGGTCTTCCACCGCCAGTTTCGTCTCGAGGTGCTCGGCGATCCAGATCTGCAGCTCACGGATCGACGACATCTCGGACGCCTGTGAGGCGAGCGAGACGCTGACTTGCGGCTGTCCACCGGGCCGCCGCAGAAACAGCACCAGCTCGCGTGCGGCTTCATGGGCCAGGCCGGCGCCGCAGTCCTCCTCGACCCACGCGAGCGCGAGATCGATGCCCGCCGAAATGCCCGCCGACGTGTAAACGTTGCCGTCCTTGACCCAGAGCGGGTCGTGCTCGACGCGCACGCCCGGGTATCGCGCCGCCAGCTCACGGCCGAATTTCCAGTGCGTGGTCGCCCGGCGCCCATTCAACACCCCGGCCTCGGCGAGCAGAAACACGCCGACACACACCGCACCGACCCGCCGCACCTCCACCGCCATCTTCTTCAGCCAGGCAGACAGCGCCGCGTCACGCACCGATCGGCTGCCCAGTCCGCACACCACGAGCACGGAGTCACAAGCGCCCTCGACCTTGTTGAAATGATGCCTGGCGATGAAGGTCAACACGCCGCCCTCGCCCTCGACCGTCAGGCGGGCCGCGTTCGTGACGACCTCAATCGTGTAGATGGGCCTGCCCGCCAGGCGATTGACGGAGTTGAACACCTGGAGAGGGCCGACCAGATCGAGCTCATCGACCGGCGGCACGATGACGACGACGATCCGGCGGCTCGAGGAGAGCCGCGGCGCGCGAGGTTTCTTGGACGGGGAAGCCATGCGTCTCCACTATGCAGGCGCGTCGAAGCGCCTCGCAAGCGAAACGAGCGTGGTGCCGGATTTCGACGGATTTCTGTCGCAAATCGACGTGCGCACCACCGATAGGATTCCCTTGACGACGTCCCGACCGAGGTGCGGTCGAACGAACCAGGAGACGAAACGCCATGAACGAAACCGCGCGCCAGTACATTCAGCGGATCACAACCCACGTGGAAGGGATGGAGCCTCTGGCCGTTCAGGCCGGGACGGCAGAGAAACTCGAGCGGCTAATCAAGGCGCTGCCGGCCACCGAGCTGCGCACGCGCCCGGCCGCCGGCAAGTGGTCGGCCGGCGAAATCCTGGCGCACCTCGTCGATGCGGAAATCGTGATCGGGTACCGCCTGAGGTTGATTCTGGGCGCACCGGGGATTCCCATTGCGGCCTACGATCAGGATTCGTGGGTGACCAGCGGACACTACGACACACGCGATCCGCACAAGTCGGTCGAGCACTTCCGCGTGTTCCGCGAAGCCAATCTCGGCGTGCTCGAGTCTTTGACGCCGCAGCAGTGGAAACAGTATGGGCTGCACTCCGAGCGCGGACAGGAAACCATTGAGCACATCGTCCGCATGACCGCCGGGCACGACGTCAACCATCTCCAGCAGATCGAGACATGCCTTGCTGCGACAGGATCCCTGTCATGAAGCATCGTTGGCTGGCGCTCGGTGGCATCGCGCTGGTCGCGGACACGGTGCCCGCGCGCCACGTTGCCCAGTCCGAACGCGGGCTCTACGCGCGCATCGCCATTTTGCGTCCGCACGACGGCGCCACGGTCGACTTCGAGGCCGGGTACGCCCGGCATCGCGAATGGCACCGGCAGGCCAGGGACACCTGGGTCTGGTACGGATGGAACGTCACGTTCGGTGAACGGCCGCGGTGGTTCGTCTACGCCTCGTTCGGGCACTCGGCCGCCAGCCTGGACAATCCGGTACCGCCGGCGGAGGACGAGCGGGACAACATTCTCAACGTCACGCCACACGCCGAGTTCGTGGGGAACGCGCTCTACGAGTACATGCCCGGGCTTTCCCGTGGCACGGGTGAGCCACAACCGGCCGCTCGTCTCGAGCTCACGACCGTGGATCTCGTGCCTGGCGGCGCCAGTGCTTTCGAGGCGGCCCTCGGCGCCGGCCAGCCGGCACTGCAGGGCGAGACCCTCTGGTATCGAATGCTCGCGGGCGGAACCGCTCCGCGCTACGTCCGGCTGCGTCCGCGGCCCAGCCTGTCGGCGATTCTCGATGGCAGGAGTGAACAGGCCCTCCCCGACAAGGTCAACCCTCTGGTCGCGAGGACGACCGTCGAGATCCTGACCCTGCGCCCCACGCTGAGCTACGGACTCCCTTCGACTCGCGCCATTCCGTGAGCTCGCTCAGGGCAGGCCCGACGCTCGCCAGTGAGCCCGCGGGGGCGAAGCCAGCCGCGGCCCCTACCGCGGGTGCGAAGCCAGCCGCGGCCCCTACGGCGAGCGAAGCGAGCCGCCCCTTGTTCCCCCGATAGTGGTAGCTGGAAAAGGCTCGATCGGGTGATGTGCCCGCGGAACGCCCGTGACAGACTCTCCGTCGTCGGGATGTGCTTCTGTGAGGATGTCATGATTTCAGTCAACACCGCAGTCGTCGAGCCGGGCCGAGTTCTTGTGGAGGAGCGCCAGCCGACCGTCTTCGTGGTCGGTGACGACGCATCGGTACGTGCATCATTGGAGCGGCTGATTCGCCGCGCCGGCTGGAAGGCCGAGACGTTCAGCTCGGCCCAGGCGTTTCTGTATCGGCAACGAACGGAGGGGCCGAGCTGCCTGGTGCTCGATGTCGACCGGCTCGTTCGAAGCAGCCTGGACCTGCAAAGGCAGATGGCCGACGGCGACAAAGACATGCCCGTCATCTTCATCACCGGCTGCATCGACATTCGGATGACGGTGCAGGCGATGAAGGCGGGCGCCGTCGATTTCCTGACCAAACCGTTTGCCGACGCGGATCTGTTGAGCGCGATGCGGCAGGCGATCCAGCGCAGCGAAGCCACGCTGCACGACGACGCGGAATTGCAGACGCTCCGCCGCGGCTACGACTCGCTCACGCCGCGTGAGCGCCAGGTGATGGGTCTCGTGGTGTCCGGCCTGCTGAACAAGCAGATCGGCGGCGAGCTCGGAACGAGCGAGATTACCGTGAAAGCCCAGCGCGGTCAGGTGATGCGGAAGATGAAGGCCGATTCGCTGCCCGATCTCGTGAGAATGGCCGCACGGCTCAAGTTGCCGCTCGCCGTCAGGCACTAGCCAGCAACCTTTCCAGCTCAGCTTATTTCTTCGAGACGACGGTATCGATCGATGCCGTCGTCCGGCAGGTTCGCTTTCACGCGCGTGGTCGTTTTCCGATGGTGTAGTTCCGGCTTCGGATGGATCATCGGACGGCCGGGAAATTCACTGAGAAGGAAGCGCGATGAACACCGACGCGGCCGCTGGCGAGAACCCGGTACCGTCGCCGGCGCGGCGGCTTGCGTGTGCGGAAACCTGGGCTGGTAACAACCTGGCCGCGAGCCTGATCGAACTGCCTGGTTTGACCGCCTGGGTGCACTCGCTGCCGGCGGGCCCGGACCGCGCGGGCGGCGACGTCCACTACGTGTCCGTGTGCCCGAGCTGCATCGTCTCGCGGGTCGCGCTGGCCGATGTGAGCGGCCACGGACAGGCGGTGGCGGTACTCGGCGAGAAGCTCCGGGAGCTCATGCAGCGGTACCTTCGCGACCTCGAACAGATCGAGCTGATGCGCGATCTCAATCAGGCGGTTCGGGAAGAACTTGGCGACGGCCACTACGCCACGATGGTCGCTGTCGGGTGGCACGGCCGCCGGGGCCTGGTGGTCATGACGAACGCCGGGCACCCTCCTGCTCTTTGGTATCGCGCCTCGCGTGCGGAGTGGAGCTGGATGGAAACGCCACGCGCCAGCGAGCGTGGGCGGCCGGCCGGTGTGCCGCTTGGCCTGCTGCCCGACGTCGCTTACGACCGGCTGGTCGTCAAGCCTCAAACAGGCGACCTGCTGGTCCTGTACAGCGACGGCGTCTCCGAAGCCAGAAACCCGGCTGGAGATGAGCTCGGCCGGGACGACCTGATGCTCATGGCGCGCGCGCTCGACACGAGCTCCGCCGAAGCATTCGGGTACTCAACTCGCGTCGGCGCTCCGCGTCTTTCGCGGAGACGCAGAGCCACTGGACGATGAGACAATCATCGTCTTGAGAGTGCACGATAGCTGATGGGTTCGGGTCCAGACCCGGGTCTGATGCTGCCAACCCGCCACTTGCCACGGGCCTGCTGCGCCGTCTTGTCCTACCGAGCGGCCCACTTCGCACACACGGCAGGGCGGCCTCACTGCGCTGGCCGTGGGCCTCGGCCGTTCGCGCCTTGACACTTTCCACTTGACCAGCAAGTGGGAACACGATATCTCTCCACTATGCCTTCTAGTGGAGACAGATGCGCGAGTGGGGCCGGCTGATGGGACATCTGCGCCGGTTCCTCCGCAGGCTCGTCAATGTCGTTCGCCCCGACCGGGACGAAGCCGGCCTCGAGCGCGAGCTGACGTCGCACCTGGCGCTGCTCGAAGACGAGTATCGGCGCCGCGGCCTGCCGGCCGCCGCCGCGCGGAGAGCGGCCCTCCTCGCGCTCGGTGGCATCGAGCGGACCAAGGAGCAGCACCGCGATGCGCGAGCGTTCCGATGGCTGGACGATGCCCGCAGGGATGCTGTGTATGCGATGCGGATGTTGCGCCGCCACCCGATCGCCACGGCCACATCGACGCTGTCGCTCGCGATCGGGATCGGGCTGAACGCCGCCGTGTTCTCCGTGGTCGACTGGGTCCTGCTCCGGCCGCTTCCGTATCCCGACGCCCACGAATTGGTCCACGTCTTCACATCAGGAAGAACGCCCGTCACAGGCCCGAGCGGGCTGGTCTCCGACGAGTTCAAGGTTTTTGCCGGCGCGCCGTCGTTCCGCGAGTCGACGGCGTTCACGAACACCACGCGCGTGATGGCGGGCGCGGGCATCGACCCCGTCCACGTGATGGTTTCGCGGGTCACCGGCAACCTGTTTGCCACGCTCGGCGTGGCGCCGGCCGTCGGCCGCGCGTTCACGGAAGACGAGATCGCCGCCGGGCGGCTGGTTGTGATCCTCGCGCACGAACGGTGGCAGCGCAGTTTTGCGGGAGACCGCCAGATTGCGGGACGGGCTGTGTCGATCGATGGCGCGCCCTACACAGTGATCGGGGTCATGCCGCCGGATCGCGGATACCCGCGCGACGCCGAGGTGTGGGTGCCGTTGACGGCCGACCGCCGGGAAAGCGACGACCGTGAGCTGAGCATGCTCGCACGCCTCCGCGGTGGCATGACCGCCGCTCGCGCCACCACCGAGATTGCCACCCTGGCGCAAGCCACTTCGAACGGCGCTCGAACCGCGTGGGTGGACGACGTCCAGCGAACGGATGTCGGCAATGTGAAGGCGGCGCTGCAGGCGCTCTTCGCCGCCGCGATCCTGACGCTCCTCATCGCGTGTGCCAACGTAGCGGCACTGGTCGGGGCCCGCGGCGCCGATCGTGCCGGCGAGATGGCCGTTCGAGGCGCGCTCGGCGCAACCCGATCGCGCATGTTCGGACAGTTGATGATCGAGAGCCTGATGCTCGCGACTGCCGGCGGCCTGCTGGGACTGTTGCTCGGGCACTGGGCGCTTCGCGCGCTGGTCGCCCTGGCACCGGTGAGTGTGCCGCGGCTGGCGGAGATCTCACTGGACGGCCGCATCCTCGGCCTCGGGCTCGTGCTCAGTCTTGTCGCTGGTATCGGCGTCGGCCTGGCACCGGCCCTCCGCCTCTCGAGGCTCAGCGGCACGTCCGTGCTCAACCGTCTCGGGTGGCATCGCACGACGCCGCACTCCAACGCCCGTCGTGGACTCGTCCTCGCGCAAATCGCCATTGCCGTCGTCCTGACCACCGGCGCCGGGCTGTTGATTCGGAGCCTCCAGCACCTCGTGCTGTTGGACCCCGGATTCGTTCCGGATCGCCTCGTCGGCGTCCGTCTCTTTCCGCCACGATCGTTCGACGGGGACGCACAACGGATCTTTCAGGAGCTCGCTCTGAACAGCCAGGGGCTTCCCGGCGTCGAAGCCGTCGCGTTGTCGGGGCGGTTGCCGACGCAGGTTGGAGGAATTCGTGCGTCGATCGGCGTGGCGGGGGAGCGCGAGCTCGGTGTCCGCGCAGTCTGGCGGCCTGTGAGCCCGACGTACTTCGAGACGGTTGGGATCCCGCTGAAGGCTGGCCGGCGCTTTGTCGGCACGGATACTCGGCAAGCTCCTCCCGTGGCCATCGTCAACACGACCTTCGCGCGCGACCTTCTCGGCGCGCGGTCGCCGCTGGGCGTGCGGTTGACGACATCCCTTACCGATCAGGCCGTGTCGATCGTCGGCGTCGTGGGTGACGTGACACCCGCCGGCGAGCCGGAGCGTCCCGCGCTGTATGTCCCGATCGAACAGTCGCCAATCGGGGAGGGACATCTGCTCGTGCGCACACAGGGGGATCCGCGATCGCTCATACCGGTCCTGCAGACTCGCCTGCGGGCGGTGGCGCCGGGCCTGGCGTTCGATCGCGTGTCGCGCGTCGCCGAGGCGCTCGAAGAGAGCCGGGCCGTGACGCGCTTCATCACGCAGGTGACGGCAACGTTCGCGGGCCTTGCGCTGCTGCTGTCGATGATCGGTGTCTACGGCCTCACCGCCGGCGACGTGTCCGCGCGGTGGCGCGAGCTGGCGATCCGGCTCGCGCTCGGAGCCTCACGCGGCAATGCGGTCTGGACGGTCGTCCGGCCATGCGCTGTCGTGCTGGGAGCCGGCACGGCGCTTGGAATCCTCGGCGCCTTCAACGCCGGGCCAGCGTTGTCAACGCTGCTGCACGGCGTGGGTGCTGCCGACACGCTGACGCTGACGATCGCGCCGCTCCTGCTGAGCAGCATCGGCCTACTCGCCGCGATCGTCGCCGCCCGGCGTGTGCTGCGAAACGATCCCGCGGTTACCCTGCGCGGCGACTGACCGGGCACCGCGGCTCCCGGCCCACTCTGAGCTACGGACTCCCGCCCGCTCGCCAGTGAGCCGTCGTTCCTGCCGGCGAGCGCACCGAACTGCCTTTACCGCGGGTGCGAATCCAGCCGCGGCCCTACGGCGAGCGAAGCGGGCGCCCTCACCGCGAGCGAAGCGAGCGGCCCTACCGAGGCGCGCAGCGCCAAGGCCCCTACCGCGATGAGCGAAGCAGCGCGGCCCTACGGCGAGCGAAGCGAGCCGCCCCTACGCGAGCGAAGCGAGCGCCCCTCCGCACGAGCGCAGCGAGTGCGCCTGCCGGAACAAGCCGTAGACGTCCTACGTCTAAGGCCGTAGACTGCCTACTACTATGGCCAAGACCCCCGACGACGGGCGCCTGGAGCTTCTCCAGGGCACTCTCGACATGCTCGTGCTCCGGACCCTCCAGTGGGGGCCCCAGCACGGCCATGGCATCGGTCAGGCGATCCGGACGCAGTCCGACGACCTGCTCAAGGTCGAAACCGGCTCCCTCTATCCCGCGTTACAGCGGCTCGTGAAGCGGGGGTGGCTGAAGGCCGAGTGGGGCGTGAGCCAGGCCAACCAGCGCGCCAAGTTCTACCAGCTGACGCCTGAAGGCAAGAAGCAGCTCGTCCGCGAGAGAAACGCGGTGGGGCCAGCTGGTGAACGCCATCGGCCGCGTGATGAGGCCGGCGGCGGCCCCGGGCAGCGAGGAATGACCATGGGGATCCTGTCCTGGCTGAAGCGGTTAAACCTTGCCCGGCCGCCTCACCGTCCGCGCGAGCTCGACGAAGACGATTTCAAGGAAGAAATCCGCGCGCACCTGGCGATTGCCGCGCAGGAGAGGATCGCCGATGGCGCGGACCAGACGGACGCGCACTATGCGGCGCTGAAGGAGTTCGGCAACGTCACGCTGACGACGGAAGCCGCTGCGCCGCGTCTGGACCCCGCGGTGGCTCGAGGCCCTCCGCGATGTGTTGAGCGACGTCCGCTACGCGATCCGTGCGCTCCGGAAGAACCCGGCCTTCTCGCTCATCGTTGTCGGCGTGCTCACGCTGGGCATCGGCGCCAACGCCGCGATATTCAGCGTCGTCCGCGGCGTGCTGCTGCGCCCCCTCGTCAACCGAGGCGAAGATCGCCTCGTCTACCTCCGCCAGAGCGCGCCCGGTCTCGGCGCCGCGAACACGACGTTCTCGGTCCCGGAGATCGACGACTTCAAATCACGCGTCACGACGATCGCCGCCTTCGGCGATTTCTCGACGATCGACTTCACGATGCTCGGTTTCGGCGAGCCTCGCGTCGTGCAAGCGGGCGTGGTCGGCGGGTCGTTCTTCGACGTGATGGGCCTTCGCCCCGTGCTCGGCCGCCTGCTGAACGCCAACGACGACGGCCCCGACGCGGCCGGCGCGGCGGTCCTGACGCATCGCTTCTGGACCGTCTCGCTCAACAGCGACCCGTCCGTGATCGGCAAGACGATTCGCCTCGGCCCACGGACCGCCACGGTGGTCGGGGTGCTCGAGCCGTCCGTGCCGTATCCGGCCGCCACCGAGATCATGGCGAACGTGGTGACGAGCCCGCACCACCTCGGGGCGACGATGGTCACCGAGCGGACCCACCGTATGACGGAGCTCTTCGGACGCCTGGCGCCCGGGGCCACGCTCGAAGCGGCGCGCGCCGAGCTGGCCGCGGTGCACGCCGGCATGCTGCGCGAGCACCCCGCCGCCTACTCGACACGAGCCGACGTCCGCCTGAGCGTCACGCCGCTCCGCGATGAGATAGCGGCGCCGGCCCGGACGATTCTGCTGGTACTGCTGGCCGCCGCCGGCGTCGTGTTCGTCATTGCCTGCTCGAACGTCGCCAACCTGATCCTGGCGCGCTCGGTGCGCCGCGAGGGGGAATTGGCGGTGCGCGCCGCGCTCGGCGCCACCACCGGCGCGCTGCGGCGGACGCTGCTCGCCGAGAGCCTGGTGCTCTGCGGCGCGGGCGCCGTCCTGGGCGTGCTGCTGGCGTACCCGCTCGTCGCGGTGCTCGCCCGTTACGCCGCGCGCTTCTCGGTGCGCGCGCTCGAGGTCACCGTCGACGCCAGCTTGCTCTGGGTCGGCGCCGGCCTGGCGATGGCGGCGGCCGTGGGGCTCGCCTACGTCCCCCGCCTGCCGTCTCCGCGCGCGCCGACAGGGCTGGGGCTGGCGAGCGGCAGCGTCCGGATCACGCCGGGGACGAACCGCCGCCTGCGCCTGTTCGCGACGACACAGATTGCGTTCTCGTTCGTGCTGCTCGCCGGGGCCGGCATGCTCCTCGTCGCCCTCGTCGCGTTGCAGACGGAGACCACCGGCTACAACCTGCGGCAGGTGCTGGCGATCGATCTCCCGACCTCGTCGCTCGGCGTCGGTGACGCGAAGGAGATGGACCTCCATCAGGAAATGACCCGGCGCATCGGCGAGCTTCCGGGCGTCGAGGGCGTGGCCCTCGGGAGCTTCGTGCCGTGGCGCGACGCCGGCACGCTCCGTCTCAGGTTCCAGTTCACTGCCGAGGGTTACACGCCCGCGGACGGCGAAGAGAACCCGCACGGCCGATTGCGAATCGTCGCGCCTCGCTTCTTCTCGGTGCTCGGCGTCCCGTTGCTCGCCGGCCGCGATTTCACGAACGACGACCGCGTCGGCAGCGAGCCGGTTGTGATCGTGAGCCAGAGCGTCGCCGAGCGGCTGTTCCCCGGCGCCGGCGCGGTGAACCGGAAGCTGTGGTGGACCGATCCGCTCTTCGGGAAGGCCCAGCCGCGCCGCATCGTCGGCGTCGTCGCGGATGTGGACGACGAGAACGTCGTGCGGGGGCCGGCGCTCACGATCTATCACCCGGTTCAGCAGATGCGCGCCGCGGGCCGCTTGTTCGTGCACGCGTCCGGCGATCCGTATGCGCTCGTGCCGCCGGTGACGCGGATCGTCCGCGAGCTGTCGGCCAACCAGCCGGTGGAGCGCGCCGCCACGCTGGAGGACGTGCGCGCGGAAGTGCTGGCGCCGGAACGGCTGAACGCCTTCGTCCTTTCCGGATTCGCCGGCATCGCCCTGTTGATCGCCGTGGTTGGGGTGGCCGGCGTCCTGGCGTTCTCGGTGAGCGCGCGCACGCGGGAGTTCGGGGTGCGGCTCGCCGTCGGCTCGACACCGCGTCACCTGCTGGTGCGCGTCCTCTCGGAAGGCGCGCAGATCGTGGCGATCGGGATCGCGGCCGGCGCCGCGGGCGGCTACGCGTTCGCGCGGGTGGCCGCGAGCCATGTCGCGAACGTGCCGTTGCCCGGTGCGCTGCCGATGGTTGGCGCCGCCGCTGTTCTCGCCGGCGCCGCCCTCCTCGCCTCGCTGATGCCCGCCGCCAGGGCGTCGCGGGTGGATGTCCTGCAGGCGCTCAGGTCGGAGTGACGCCATGCTGACGTCGCCACACCTTCCCGTCACTGAGGAATAACCATGGGAATCCTGTCCTGGCTGAAAGGCCGGCGGCCCGTCGAGCTCGACGAAGACGATTTCAAGGAAGAAATCCGCGCGCACCTGGCGATCGCCACGCAGGAGAAGATCGCGGATGGCGCAGATCGAACGGACGCGCACTATGCGGCGCTGAAGGAGTTCGGCAACGTCACGCGGACGACCGAAGCGGCCCGCGGCGTGTGGACCCCGCGATGGCTCGAGGCGCTGCGGGACCTGATGAGCGACGTCCGCTACGCGATCCGCGCGCTTGCGAAGACTCCGGCCTTCTCGTTGACCGTTGTCGGCGTGCTCACGCTCGGCATCGGGCTGAACGCCGCCGTCTTCACGCTGCTCAAAGGCATGGCGCTGAGCCCGCTCGCCGGCGTGGCGAAGTCGGGCAGCCTCGCTGTCGTCTACGCCGAAACGAGCGCCGGACGTCCGGTGCGCGTCTCCTATCCCGACTACCAGCACCTCCGCGATCACGATCGAGCCTTCTCGGAGCTCTTCGGCTCCATCGTGGCCACGGCCAACCTGGGCCGCGGCCGCGGCGCCCGTCAGGTCCGGGCCGAGATCGTCACCGGAAACTACTTCAAGGTTCTGGGCGTTCGCGCCGGGCTCGGCCGCACCCTCCTGCCGTCGGACGAGATCGCGCCGGGCCGCCATCCGGTCGTCGTGATCAGCGACGGTCTGTGGCGGCGCGACTTCCACGCCGATCCCGGCATTGTCGGCAAGACGCTCGAGATCAACAACACCGTCATGGCGGTCGTGGGTGTGGCGGATCCCGCGTTCCACGGCACGATCGTGAGCTACGACGTCGAGCTGTTCATTCCGGTGATGATGGCGCCGCAGCTCGGCTTCACCTTCGGAAGCCAGCAGACCACGCCGTCCGGCATCCTCTCCGACCGCCGCGCCGGCGTCTTCTATCCGCACGGCTACCTGCGGCCCGGCGTGACGCTCGCGAACGCGACCGCGCAGGCCGATGCCGCGTGGGCCACGCTCTCGCGTGAACGGCCGCTCACGGATGCCGCGCAGCGGCTGAAAGTCGTGCGGTTCTGGCAGACACCGGGCAGTGCCCCGACGTTCATGCTGCCGACGCTGACCGTGTCGAGCCCGATGGGCCTGCTGGTCCTGGTCATCGCGTGCGCGAACATCGCGGGGCTCGTGCTGGTTCGCGGACTGTCGCGGCGCGGCGAGATCGCGGTGCGCCTGTCGCTCGGCGCGACGCGCGCACGGATTGTCCGGCTGCTGGTTGTCGAAAATCTCGTCCTCGCGGTGCCCGGCGCCGTGTTCGGGGTCCTCCTCGCACGGAATACGACCCCCGTCCTTGTCGGCTACGCCGAGCGCCTCGCCGACCCTGCGCGCATTTTCTTCAACATGGAGGTGGACGGCCTCGTGATCGGTTTCACGGCGCTGGTCGCCTGCGCCAGTGCGCTCGTGTTCGGCTTCGTCCCCGCCCTGCAAAGCTCGCGCGTCGATCTGGTGTCGGTCATCAACGAAGACGCGTCGCCACGCGGCGCGGCGCGGGGGCGGCTGCGGGCCGGTCTCGTGGTCGCGCAAGTCGCGGTCTCAGTCCTGCTTCTGGTCGGCGCCGGCCTGGCGACGCGCAGTGTCGACGCGGCGCGGCGCGCGAACCCCGGTTTCGACGCGAGCCAGGTGACGGCGATCGAGCTCGACGTCAGGCAGAACGCGTACGACGAAGCCCGCGGGCGCGTCTTCTATCGCAAGCTGCTGGACGCCTCGCGAGCCGATCCCGGCATCGAATCGGCGACGCTCGCGGCCTACGTTCCGATGGGGCTGCTCGATACGCGCGTGCAGCGCGTCTCGATCGAAGGCTACGAACCGCGCCAGGGTGAAGATCTGGCGTTCATGTCGAACACCGTCGGTTCGGACTACTTCCGCACGCTTCGGATCACCGTCACGGCCGGTCGTGAGTTCGAAGACAGGGACGACGAGACGGGGGCGCCGGTGGCGGTCGTCAACGCCACGCTCGCGCAACGATTCTGGGGGAGCGCGTCGAACGCGATTGGCAAGAGATTACGCGTCGGCGATCGCGCGTGGCGGACCGTCGTCGGCGTGGCCGCCGACGTGAAGTACTCGCGGATCAACGAAGCGCCGCGCCCGTATTTCTATGTGCCATTCCTCCAGGTTTACCGGTCGGCCATGATCCTGCACACGCGCGGCGCGGCGCCGATTGACCGTCTCGTCGACCAGGCGCGCGCGAGGGTTGCGGCGCTCGACGGCGACTTGCCGATCCTGGCCGCGAAGCCGATGGCCGACACCGGGCAGGGCGCGCTGCTGTTCTACAACCTGACCGCGACCATGCTGTTCGTCTTCGGCGTCGCCGGCATGGCACTGGCGGCGATGGGCACCTACGGGCTGGTGTCGTACACCGTCAAACAGAGCACGCATGAAATCGGCATCCGCATGGCGCTCGGCGCGTCGGGCCTGTCGGTCGTCCGGCGGTTTCTCGGGCGGGGCCTGCGGCTCGGCGCGATCGGCGCGGCGTCTGGCATCGTGGCGGCGCTCCTGGTCACCAGGCTGCTGACGAGCGTGCTCTTCGGCGTCAGCGCAACCGATTTCGTTTCCTTCGCGCGTGCGCTGGCGCTCGTCCTGGGGGTCGTGATCGTCGCGACGCTCGTGCCGGCGTGGCGCGCGGCCCGGACGAATCCGCTGACCGCACTGCGGCATTACTAGAGATCGACACATGCCGTTGATTCCCTTTCACGTCATCGCTGGAGCGATTGCCATCGTTTCGGGACTCGTGGCGCTCTATGCCTTCAAGGGAGGCACGCTGCACCGCAAGAGCGGGAGGATCTTTGCCTACGCCATGCTCGTCATGTCGCTCAGCGGCGCCGTGATGGCGGTCGGGCGCGAAGGGGCGGCGATCAACATCCCGGCCGGGCTGGTGACGGCGTATCTGGTCATCACATCGCTGGCCACGGTCCGGGCGCCTTTCGCAGGATCGCGCCGGCTGGATCGCGGCGCCATGGTCGCGGCGTTCGCGATCGGCGCGGCGAGCCTTCTCGTCGCGATCACCGGCGGGGCCAGGGGCGGCATGGCGTTTCCGCTCGTGATGTTCGGCGTCGTCGCACTGTTCGCGGGTGAAGGCGATCGCCGGATGATCCGGGCCGGGGGACTCAAAGGCGCGTCGCGGCTCAGGAGGCATCTGTGGCGCATGTGTGCGGCGCTCTTCATCGCGGCGGGTTCGTTCTTTCTGGGGCCGGTCAGGCGAATCCCTGAGCCGCTCCGGATTCCCGCTCTCCGCCTGATCCCGCTCGTCGTGCTTCTGACCATGGCGTGGTGGCTCTGGCGCTACCGCCGCCGACGGGTCCCGCGAAACGTCGTTGGCGCCGGCGCGCCCGAGGCAATCTGAATGAACATGAACGAGCCCGCTTCCCGCAAACCGCTCCGCGTGTGGCCAGGCGTTGCCGTTGCGGTGCTGCTCGTCCTGGTGCGGTTGATGCCGATCGTCGTCGACGAGGTCATGCCGATCGCGATGATGGGCGCGGTCGTCGGCGGGCTGCTGATTCTCCTGTGGTGGCTGTTCCTCAGCCGCGCGCCCTGGTCCGAGCGTCTGGGCGTCACCGTGCTGATGATCGGCGCGTTGTTCGTGACGTCCCGCCTCGTCCACGAGTCGATTACCGGCGGCGCGATGGGGTTCCTGTTCTACGTCTGGGCGATCCCCACCCTTGGCGTCGCCCTCGTGGCTGCGGTCGCAGCGAGCCGTCGGCTCTCCAGCGCATCCCGGCGCGCGTCGATCGTTGCGGCGATCCTGCTCGCGTGCGGAATGTGGACGTTCATACGAACCGAAGGTGTCACCAGCGACCTCGTCGGTTCGGATTTCCGCTGGCGCTGGACCGCGAGTCCCGAGCAACAGCTCCTCGCTCAGGCCGCAGACAACCCGCCGGCGCCGCCACCTGCCCTGAGCGAGCGGGGAATCGGGCGAGTCGAAGGGCCGGCCGCGGTAGCCGAGACTCCGAAGGAACCAGTTGCGACCAGGACGGACGGCAGTCCAGCCGCGCCGGGCGCTCCGACAGCCAAGGCGCCGGAGACGACCCCGGAACCCGCCGCGACGGCAGTCAAGACGTCGGACCTGAGCGAGCCGGGAAGCAAGCGAGTCGAAGGGCCTGCGACGAGCGATCCCGGAATCAGGCGAGTCGAATGGCCGGGGTTTCGCGGTCCCGATCGCGACTCCATCGTTCGCGGCGTGCGGATCGAGACGGACTGGTCCAAGTCGCCGCCGGTCGAGTTGTGGCGACGGCCGATCGGACCGGGCTGGTCCTCCTTCGCCGTGGACGGGGACGTCCTCTACACGCAGGAGCAGCGCGGTGAACAGGAAGTGGCCGCGGCCTACAAGGTGAGCACCGGCAAGCCGGTGTGGCAACACCGCGACGCGGTGCGCTTCTGGGAGTCGAATGGCGGCGCCGGTCCGCGCGGGACGCCGACGCTCGGCCATGGCCGCGTCTACACGTTCGGCGCGACTGGAATCGTCAACGCGCTGAACGCGGCCAACGGCGCGCTCATCTGGTCGCGCAACGCCGCGACCGACACCGAGGAGGAGATCCCGATTTGGGGCTTCGCCAGTTCCCCGCTGGTGGTCGGCGACATCGTCGTCGTCGCCGCGGCCGGCCGGCTCGTGGCCTACGCCGCCGCCACCGGCGAGCGGCGCTGGCTGGGCCCGGCGGGCGGCGCCGGCTACAGTTCAGCGCATCTCGCGACGATCGACGGCGTCGATCAGATCCTGCTGCTCAGGGGAAGCCGCACGATCAGCGTCGCGCCGGCCGACGGCGGCCTGCTCTGGGAGCACACGTGGGAACCGGGCGTCGGGATCGTGCAGCCGGCCCTGGTGGGGAACAACGACGTGCTGCTCAGCACTGGCGACGGCATGGGCGGGGTAGGCATGCGCCGCATCGCGGTCTCACACAAACCCCTCGACTCCGCTCGAGACAGGCCCGCCGCGTGGACCGTCGAGGAGCGCTGGACCTCGCGCGGGTTGAAGCCCTATTACAACGACTTCGTCGTTCACAAAGGGCATGCGTATGGCTTCGACGGCACCATCCTCGCGTGCATCGACATCGCGGACGGCAACCGGAAGTGGAAGGGCGGCCGGTACGGCAGCGGCCAGCTCGTGCTGCTCGCTGGCCAGGATTTGTTGCTGGTGCTGTCGGAAGAGGGTGAGCTGGCGCTCGTCAACGCGACTCCGGACAAATTCACGCAGCTCGCGAAGGTCCCTGCAATCGAGGGCAAGACCTGGAACCACCCGGTCGTCGTCGGCGGCCTCCTGCTGGTTCGCAACGGTCAGGAAATGGCCGCGTTCCGGTTGCCCCTCGCGGCTCGATGAGGCGAATGACTATGACCCAAACCAACGAACCCGCTTCCCGCAAACCGCTCCGGTTGTGGCCCGGCGTGGCCTTGGTGGTCGTGCAGTGGCTGCTGTGGTTTGTCGTCCCGGTTGTTGCGCCCGAGGCCGGGTTCGTTGGAATGCTCGGCGGAATTGCCGGCGGATTGGCCATTGTGCTGTGGTGGCTGTTTTTCAGCCGCGCGCCGTGGTCCGAGCGCGTGGGCGCCGTCCTCCTGATGGTCGTCGCGGTGGTGGCGACGAAGCTCTTCGTCCACGAGTCGATCGCGAAGGTCGGGATGGGGATGCTGCTCTACTTCTCGTCGATCCCCTACCTGAGCCTCGCCCTCGTCGCATGGGCACTGGTCACCCGTGGCCTCTCGGACGGCGCTCGGCGAGTGTCGCTGGTCGCGGCCATCGTGCTCGCGTGCGCACCATGGACACTGTTACGGACAGCTGGCATCGGTGGCGGCGGTTCGGAGTTCCATTGGCGGTGGACACCAACTCCCGAACAACGCTTGCTGGCGCAGGCCAGCGACGAGCCCAAGGCGCTCCCGCCATCTTCGCCGCCAGCGGAGGCTCCCAAGGAACCGCTCGCGGCCAAAACCGGCGACAAACCGGCCGCACTCCCGAACGACGCAGCTCGGGGCGAGTCTCCGACGACGCCATCGCCCGCAGCAACGAAGACGGACGGTGGGCGTGCCACGAGCGAGCGGGGATTCGCGCGAGTCGAATGGCCCGGCTTTCGCGGGCCCGGGCGCGACAGCATCATTCGCGGCCTGCGGATCGAGACGGACTGGTCGAAGTCGCCTCCGGTCGCGCTCTGGCGCCGGCCGATCGGACCTGGGTGGTCGTCCTTCGCCGTGCGCGGCGACCTGGCCTACACGCAGGAGCAGCGCGGTGAGGACGAGGTCGTCTCCGCCTACAGGCTGACGACCGGCGAGCCGGTATGGAGGCACCGCGATGCCGCCCGCTTCTACGCGGCGGAGGGCGGCCCCGGCCCGCTCGGGACGCCGGCCGTGCACAACGATCGCGTCTACACATTTGGTGCGACCGGCATCGTGAACGCGCTCGATGCCGGCAACGGCGCCGTGGTGTGGTCGCGGAATGCGGGGACCGACACCGGCGCCAAGCTCCCCGGCTGGGGCTTCGCGAGCTCGCCGTTGGTGGTCAAAGACATCGTGATCGTGGCCGCCTCCGGCCGGCTCGTCGCCTACGAGCTCGCTACGGGTCATCCGCGCTGGGTCCGCACGACCGGCGGCGGTGGCTACAGCTCGCCACATCTCGCGACGATTGACGGCCTCGTTCAGATCCTGCTGCTCAGCGGAGGCGGAGCGACGAGCGTGGCGCCGGCCGATGGCACCGTGCTCTGGCAGCACTCGTGGATGGAGGGCGTGAGCATCGTGCAGCCCGCGTTGGCCGGCGATGGCGCCGTCCTGATCGCCGGCGGCGACACGATGGGCGGCGCGGGCATACGCCGCCTCGCGGTCGCGCACGGGCCCGCCGGATGGACCGCCGAGGAGCGCTGGACCTCGCGCGGGTTGAAGCCGTATTACAACGACTTCGTCGTTCACAAGGGGCATGCCTATGGCTTCGACGGCAGCATCCTCTCGTGCATCGACCTCGCCGACGGAAATCGGAAGTGGAAGGGCGGAAGGTACGGCAGCGGCCAGATGGTGCTCTTGCCCGACCAGGACATGCTGCTGGTGCTATCGGAGGAAGGTGAGCTGGCGCTGGTTTCGGCCACGCCCGACAAGTTCACGGAGGTCGCACGGTTCAAGGCGATCGAGGGCAAGACCTGGAACCACCCGGTGGTCATCGGCGACCTCGTGCTGGTTCGAAACGGGGAAGAGATGGCCGCGTTCCGGCTGCCACTTGCGCGCAAATCGACCGAATAGTCTCTCCAGAACACCGTGAAAGTTCGAAAACCGCTCCGCTTGTGGCCCGGCGTCGTCGCGGTGACGCTGCAGTGGCTGGCCCGGTTCGGCATCAAGGTCATCGTCCCGGGATTCAAGGGCTTTGCCTGGTCGGCGCAGGGCGGAATCATCGGCGCGCTGGCTGTGATCGTGTGGTGGCTGTTCTTCAGCCGCGCGAGGTGGTTCGATCGCCTGGGCGCGTTCCTCTTGATGATCGCCGCGATGGGCGCGACGTGGGGCCTCGGACACGAGTCGATGGGGCCATTCTGGGCGGTCGCCTACGCCCTCCCGGTCCTGTGCCTCGTCTTCGTCGCCTCGCTGGTGGCCAGTCGCCGCCTCGCTGACGGAGCTCGCCGCGCGACGGTGGCGGCGGCGATCGTGCTGGGATGTGGAGTGTGGACGCTTGTCCGGACCGAAGGCATAACGGGCGACCACGTTGGAGAGTTCGCGTGGCGCTGGACGGAGACTCCCGAGGAGAAGGCCATGGCCCAGGCGCCGGTGCCGGTCAAACCGCCTTCGACGCGACCTGCTGCCAAGCCCCTCGAAGTCGGGCGGGGCGCGCCCACTCCGCTGCCGCCGCCGGCGGCAACGAAGACGGACGCCGGGTCGGCCATGAGCGCGCGAGTCGAAGGGAGCGAGCGGGGAAGCACGCGAGTCGAATGGCCGGGCTTTCGCGGACCCGGGCGCGACAGCACGATTCGCGGCGTGCGGATCGAGACCAACTGGTCTGCATCGCCGCCGGTCGAGTTGTGGCGCCGGCCGGTCGGACCGGGTTGGTCGTCCTTCGCGGTACGCGGCGAGTTCCTCTACACGCAGGAGCAGCGCGGGGACGACGAGGTCGTCGCCTGTTACAACGCGACGACCGGTCAGCCGGTGTGGACGCACCGCGACCCGGCACGCTTCTTCGAGTCGAACGGCGGCGCCGGTCCGCGCGCGACGCCGACGCTCAGCCGCGATCGCGTCTACACGTTCGGCGCAACCGGAATCCTGAACGCGCTCGACGCCGGTGACGGCACTGTCGTGTGGTCGCGCAACGTGACGTCCGACAATGGCTCGGAGGTCCCGACCTGGGGCTTCTCGAGCTCGCCCGCCGTGGTCGACGATGTCGTCGTCGTCGCCGCGGCCGGCCAGCTTCTCGCCTATGGCCTCGCCACTGGCGCTCCGCGGTGGTCCGGCCCGGCTGGGGAGGGCTACAGCTCGCCACATCTCGCGACGATCGACGGAGTCGCGCAGATCCTGCTGATGAGCACCGCCGGCACAACCAGCGTCGCACCGGCCGACGGCAAGCAGCTCTGGCAGCACCCGTGGAGGGGCTCCCCCATCGTGCAGCCGGCCGTGACGCCGGACGGCGATGTCCTGATCGTCGCCAGCACAGGGAGCGGCACGCGCCGCCTCGCAGTCACCCACGGACCCGGCGAGTGGAAAGTCGAGGAACGCTGGACGTCGAGCGGGCTGAAGCCGTACTTCAACGACTTCGTCGTTCACGAGGGTCATGCCTACGGCTTCGACGGCCGCATCCTCGCGAGCATCGATCTCGAGAACGGCACGCGAAAGTGGAAAGGCGGACGCTACGGCAGCGGCCAGCTCGTGCTGTTACCCGACCAGGACCTGCTGCTGGTGGTGTCGGAGGAGGGTGATCTGGCGCTGGTCAAGGCGACGCCCGATCAGTTCACGGAGGTCACCCGGTTCAAGGCGATCGAGGGCAAGACCTGGAACCACCCGGTGCTGGTCGGCGACCTTCTGCTGGTCAGAAACGGCGTCGAGATGGCCGCGTTCCGGCTGTCGCTCGCGTCCCGCTGACCGTCGCGGCCGCCGCGATTACTTGAGGAGCACGCGCTTGACGTACTCGGCGCTGTCGGCGACGCTCCGGAAGGGATCGTGCGTGAAGTTGCCTCCCTGCTCGACGAAGAAGTGTTTCAGGCCCGCCAGCCCGGCATCCGGCCAGATTTTCGTGAAGTCGATCGTGCCGTTCCCGACTTCCGTGTAGTCACCGCTGGTCTTGTGCACGTCCTTGACGTGCCACATCACGAAGCGGCCGGGGTGCTGCTTGAACCAGTGGTGAGGAGGGAGCTTCGATCCTCGCGCGATCCAGTACAGATCCATCTGCATCTTGACCAGCGCGGGATCCGTTCCCTTGAGGATGACGTCGTATCCGAGCTGCCCGTCCTGCTCGATGAACTCGAAGTCGTGGTTGTGATAGGCCAGCTGCAGCTTCGCCTTCTTGACCTGTCCTCCAACAACGTTCAGCCGCTCGGCGACCACCTTGAGCTTCTCGATCGTCCTGAAGCCCTCGTCGACCAGCGGCCAGGTGATGTACGCCTGCCCGAGCGCATGGGCCCCTTCGATGCAGCGGTCGACATACCGCTTCAACTCGTCGGCGCTCGACGCGACGAACCGATTCAGATCGTAGTGTCCGCTGGGGGTCGTCAGGTTATTATCGTTCAGGCGCTGCGCGAACACCTTGGCCGGAAGCCCGTAGTAGTTGAGCCCTTCAGCGTCGAGGCCGTATGTCTCGACCTCTTCGTAGCCCATGCTGGCGATCCGCTTCAGCGTGCCGTCGACGTCACTTCTCATGGCGGCGCGCATCGTGTAGAGCTGCAGGCCCAGCTTGTAGCGGCGGCGCGCCTGGGACCGGGGAAGGATCATCGCGGCTGAGGCGAGCATGCCAGCCTGTTGCAGGAGGGTGCGGCGGTTCATCATGATGGCCGCAAGTCTACTCGTCCTGATTCCTCAGATCCAGACAAGGGTCATCTGCGGCGGTGATGTCTCGCTGCGGCTTCACGGTGACGGCCGCGGCGGTATTCGGCGGGCGTGAATCCGGTTCGACGCTTGAAGGTCGTCGTCAGCCGGCTCTGCGTGCCGAGGCCGGATTCGAGCGCGATGCTGGCCAAGGACTGGTGAGAGTCGTTGATCAGCCGCCTGGCGCGTTCGATGCGACGCTCCTCGACGAACGCCCGCGGTGTCAGGCCCGCCGACGTCCTGAACGCGCGCGCGAAGTGATAGACGCTCAATCCGGCGCGCCCGGCCAGGTCGGCGAGGTGAATCGTCCGGTCGAGGTTGGCCTCGACGAAGACCTGGACGCGCCGCAGCGCCGCCGGCGAGAGCCCGCCGCGAAGGTGGGTTTTCCTCGCAGGCGACGAGGGAAGCTCCAGCCATTTCCTCAGCCTGCGCACCTGCCGCTCTTGCACCGCGCGCGCGCGCCCCATGAACGCCACCATCAATGCGAGATCCCGCGCTGAATACGTTGCCAGCAGCCGGCCACCGTCTTCTCGGAGCGGCGCCCAGATGTGTTCAATCCACTGGCGGGCATGCTCGGTGAGCTCAATCAGGGCCGCGCCCCCCGCCGGACGCCGGCGCGCGTAACCGGCGAGCTGGAGACGGTCGATCGTCGCGGTGATGGCGCCCCTCGGTGCGTGAAGCGCGGAGGCCAGCCGATCGACCGATGCCGGCCCGCCAAAAAGCAGCACCGTCATACACGGCAAGTCACCGCGGTCCAGGGCGAGGATCCGTGCGGCGACGTCATCGAAGGCAGTGGATTCCTCCTGGAAACGCACGACCTCGGTGCCCATCGAGGCCACGAGCTGGTGGCGGGAGGACGCGTCCGCGCGCCGCGGTGCCTTTGCGACAGTTGCCCGCCGCTTCATGTGCGCATCATCCCAAGCCTGACAGGTCGCGCCAGGGGACCCTCCGGCCTCGCAGCAAGATCCAGCAAAACACAGCAAGCCGTGGAAAGACGAATCGCAGGGAACCGCGCCATTCTTGACGCATGAACACAATCTTACTGTGGCTGTTCGTCATCAATCTCGGGATAGCCTTCGGCGCCGGCGTCTACGAGCACCGGATTGTCCTGTCCCGCTGGAGGGCGTTCCCACTCCAAGCCGGCACCCATTGGCATGCTGACGCTGCGCGCCAGGATGACACCGGACGAAGATTCTGGGCGTTCGTCTCGACCGGGCCGCTCACGCTGCTCACCCTCGCCAATCTCTTCGCCGCGTGGGGAGCGCCCGGGCCCGTTCGGGGGTGGTGGCTCGCCGCCGCCGTGGCCGCCGTGGCGGACCGTCTGTTCACCTTTGTCTATTTCATTCCGGCGATGATCCGGCTGATGGGAGCGACCGACTCGCCCGAATCGGCCAGGGCTGCGACCCGTTGGTCGAATCTCAATCATCTGCGTCACGCGATCGTGCTGACAGCTTGGCTGGCGTCACTCGAGGCGTTCGCCCTGCTGCATCAGCAACTCGGGTAGGAGCCTCTACCGGCCCCTACGGGCGAGCGAAGCGAGTGCGCCCTGTCGCGAGACTTGACATATTCCCATATCGGAATATATAACAGTGTATGCCTCGCGCGTCGACGACCTCGGATCCCTTCAACGCGATCGCGGAACCGCGCCGTCGTCACATCCTCGAGTTCCTCGCCGGCGACGAGCGGTCGGTGACCGACATCGCGGATGCGCTCGAGCTCGGGCAGCCGTCCGTGTCGAAGCACCTGCAGGTCCTCCGGGACGTGGGGCTCGTGTCCGTGCGGCGGGACGGGCGGCGGACGCTGTATCGGATCAACGCGGAGACACTTCGCACGGTTCACGACTGGAGCGGCATGTTCGCGCGGTACTGGCGCGGACAGCTGCGACGTATCAAGGCACACGCCGAGGAGGAGCGATGACGACTGTGGCACCGGTCAGCGAAACGTTCACCATCACCGAGGAGATTCTCGTGCGGGCGACACTCGAGAAGACGTTTGCCTCTCTGATCGCGCAGATGGGCCGCTTGAACGAGACGCCCGATGGCAAGCCCCTGCCGATGACGATCGAGCTGCGGCCGGGCGGCCGCTGGTATCGCGATCTGGGCGGCGACAACGGGCACCTGTGGGGCTTCGTGCAGAGCATCAAGCGGCCCGTGCTGCTGGAGATCTGGGGACCGCTGTTCATGTCCACGGCCGCGACCTCCAACTTGATGTATCGGTTGACCGAAGTTGACGGCGGCTCGCTCATCACGTTCACGCACACGGTCGTCGGTCCGTTTCCAGAGGATCACCGGCCGGGGATGGGCGCGGGATGGGCCGCACTGCACGCGCGCGTTCGCAAGGCCGCGGAAACCGGCGGCGGAGAGTAAAGGAGACGATGATGGCGATCATTGACGCGCTGCTGGCGGAACTGGAACAGGAATCGCTGACGACCCGGCGCGTGCTCGAGCGCGTGCCGCAGGCCCACCTGTCGTGGAAGCCGCATCCGAAATCGATGTCGCTCGGCCAGCTGGCGATGCACGTCGCGACGGTGCCGGGCAACGTCGCGGAGGCCGCCTCGAAGGACACGATTCCCGAGCCGCCGATGTTCGTGCATCAGGAAGCGACGACGGCCGCAGAGCTCGTGCCGGCGCTCACCGAGAGCGTCGCAAAGGCCAGACGGCACCTGGGTGGCTTCGACGACGCCGCGATGGGCGCCACGTGGCGGCTCATGAGCGGCGGACGCGAAGTGATGGCGATGCCGAGAGCGGCGTTCGCCCGCGCGATCATGCTGAATCACTGGTATCACCATCGCGGCCAGCTGTTGGTATACCTGCGGCTGCTCGATGTGCCGGTGCCGTCGGTTTACGGCCCGACGGCGGACGAGAACCCGTTCCGTCAGTGACCGTTGAATGCGCGACGGGACTAATGGCGTGTATCGCCTGAATCGGTAGTGATACGGGCGCCCGCCGGCCACCAGCCCCGCTCGCCCGCCGATGTCACCGTCTGCAGATCTGACAAAGTCGGACTAGGGGACCAGCAGCCGGATGATCCCGTCGCGCTTGTTCAGCATGAACAGTTGTCCTTTGGGACCGAGACCCATGCGCAGGTCGACGCGCACCGCCGGATTCTTGCCCTGCTGGGTGTTCTTTTCCTTGACGAGCTGGAGGAGCGTCTTCGCTTCTCCCTTGTCGTTGAACAGAATCCGGTGGAAATTCTGCCCGCCCTTCGGCAGCGCGTCGGCGTTCACGTAGAAGATCTCGCCGCTGGGGTTGTCGCCGAAGATCAACATGCCGGTCAGCGCCTTGATCGCCTTCTCGCGATACACGTAGATGCCGGTCGCCGCGACGCTGCGTGAGGGAAACAGCGGGTCGGTGTGGTCGAAGTCCACGACCGGGTAGGTCATCGCCGGGTCGCCGCGCTGATCCTCGATGCTGACCTCGCGGCCGTGGAACTTGAAGCTGCCCTCCCAGATATTCCACCCGTAGTTGGCGCCGGCCGTGATCTGATTGACTTCCTCGTTGATGTTCTGGCCGATCTCCGCCTCGAACATGTTGCCGTTCTTGGTGTCCCACGTGAAGCGCTGGGGATTGCGGTGGCCGTACGAGTAGATCTCGCCGAGCGCGTCCGGGTTCTTGACGAACGGGTTCGACGCGGGGATGCCGTACTTGCCGTTCTTGCTGTTGCGGCCGAGCGGGTCGATGCGCAGAATCTTGCCGAAGATCGACTTGAGGTTCTGCGACATGTTCATCGGATCGCCGCCGCTGCCGCCATCGGCCGACCCGATGTAGAGCAGCCCGAACTCCGCCGTGCGCGGCCGCGCGACGGGATTGAAGGCGATCTGTCCGCCGTTGTGGTTGCCGAACGGATGCGCGACCCGGAACAGCTCGCGCGGCAACCCGCCGTCGTACGCCGCGGCTTTCGGAGTCTTCGCGGTCCACTCGAGCAGAATCTCGTCGTGCGTGCGCCTGTCGTCGAGCGGGACGAAATCGGGAGTCGGCGAGATGTTCGGCGTGTCGGCGTAGGTGTAGAACTTGCCGAAGCCCGGCGAGCCGGCCTGAGCGAATTGCGGGTGAAAGGCGAAGCTCTGAAAGCCCCGTTCGGATCCGGCCGACTGGACCGGGTACTCCCACTTCGGATCGTTGAGATCGAGATACGGCGTCACGGCCTTGCCGTCGTAGCTGACCGCATAGAGCATTCCCGTCATCGTGTTGACGAACATGCGGCGCGTGCCCGGTTCGTCGATCAGCAGGTTCATGCGCGGCGCCACGTTCTCCGCGTCGGGGACCGTCGCGAATTCGACGTAGTTGACCTTGATGACACCCTCGGTCGCGGGAATGGAGGTGGTGAACGGATTGTTGCTGCGTCCGGGCCCCGGCGGGGGCGCTTCTGCGCGCCCGCGTCCAGGACCTCCCTGCCGGCCCTCCGGCGGAGCACCCTGGCGCTCACCCTGGGGCGGTGCCGCCGGCGCGGCCGGCGGATTCTGAGCAAGCGCCGGCGATCCCACCAGTAACGCAACTGCCACTATCCGAGTCATGGACTTCATCACTTTTTGCAATCCTCGCTGCGGAGTGTGTAAACCAACCGGGCTCCCGGGGTCAGGTCATGAATCATGAACGGGCGCGGCGGGATGCCTCGCGGTCCTGGGCTCGTTCATGATTCATGACCTGACCCCCACCGGGCCTCCCTCGCCGCGACATGGGTAAACCAACGTTCGGGGCCTGACCCCTGTACAGTACGTGTTCATTCGCGGTACGCGTCGATGGTCTCGATCGAACCGTCCGCGCGGTACTTCAGCTCCGTCACCTTGATGTTGCGCAGGTGGGTCTGACCGCCCGACAGCTGCGCGTCGTGGTAGAAGAGATACCACTTCCCCTGAAACTCGACGATCGAGTGGTGGTTCGTCCAGCCGAGCACCGGCTCGAGGATTTTCCCCCTGACCGTGAAGGGACCGTACGGCGACTTGCCGGTCGCGTACATGATGAAGTGCGTGTCGCCGGTCGAGTACCGAGAAGTAGTACGTGCCGTTGTACTTGTGCAGCCAGGAGCCCTCGAAGAATCGACGGCCGTTGTCGCCGGCGGTCAGCGGCTTGCCGGTCTCGTCCTGCAGGACGACGTCCTTCGGAGCCTCCGCGAAGCTCACCATGTCGTTACCGAGGCGTGCGACTTTCGCGCTGAGCGCCGGCTGATCCTTCGCGGGCTGGACGTCCGCGGGCGTGTACGTCCCCGTGGCCCAGCGCTGCAGCTGTCCGCCCCAGATGCCGCCGAAGTACATGTAGGTACTGCCCGTCCGTGTCCTTGAAGACCGCGGGATCGATGCTGTAGCTTCCCTTGATGGGCTCGGGCTGCGCGGTGAACGGGCCCCAGGGCTTGTCGCCGACTGCCGCGCCGATCCGAAAGACGTCCTGCTTGTCCTTCACCGGAAAATACAAATAGTACTTGCCGCCCTTCTCGGCCGCGTCCGGCGCCCACATCTGCCGCCCCGCCCAGGGCACGTTCTTGATGTCCAGCGCGACCCCGCGATCGGTGACCGGACCTCCAACGGTGTCCATCGAGAACACGTGGTAGTCGCGCATCGCGAAGTGGCTGCCGAGATCGTCCGCACGGACGCCCGCGTCGATGTCGTGCGACGGGTAGATGAAGATCCTGCCGTCGAAGACATGCGCGGACGGATCGGCAGTGTAGATGTCGCTGACGAGCGGCTGCGTCAGGAATCTGGACGCATCGGGCTTTGAAGCCTGAGCCGGCGCTGCCGCCGAAGGTGCGCCACTCTTCCTGCCCACGAGCCGCGAGACACGCGCGTCGGCCGCGCCGACGTTCTCTTCGCGCTCGACCGCCAATTGATCGCCGGCAAACCGCAGCCGGAACGTCGTCGTGAACGGCGTCTGATAGCGGATGACTTTCAGGGTGTAGGTATCGTCCGCCGTCCATGCGCCGCTGGCCGCGATCGGGTCGGACCCGCCGCTCGTCTTCAGGGCGCCCTTCCGCCATGCGCCGGGCGCGGCGGCGATGCGCTGGTCCGCGCCCGCGATGCGAACGGTGAACGACGCGTCGCCGGCCGCGTTCATCGAATCGAGCGCGATCGCCTCGATCGACTGTGGATTCGCGTCGAGCGTGTAGCGCACGCCGGCGACCGATTTGACCTGCGGCGACGTCGCCGCGCCGGTCTGAGGTGGAAGCGTGAGGCTCGCGAGCTTCGCGCGCAGTTTCTTCTGAGCCGCCGGATCGGCCGGGAGCGCCGACGCCCGCAGGGCCGGCACGAGGCGATCCCAGACGAGGTTCATCACCGAGCCCATGTCGCGCGTGCCGCTCGTGATGGCGACGACGGTGTCGTACTGCGGGAGGACCAGGCAGAATTGTCCGTGCGCGCCGTCACCCCGATAGAAGCCGTGCCGGCTCCGCCAGAACTGGTAGCCGTATCCCTGCTCCCAGTCGCTGGCCGGCGAGCTGCCGTTGGACATGTGGCGCGCCGTGGCCGTCTCGACCCAGGAAGCGGGCAGCAGCTGTTTCCCCTGCCACATCCCTTTTGCGAGATAGAGCTGGCCGAACCGCGCGATGTCTTCGGTACGTACGCTCAATCCGAAGCCGCCCATCGAGACGCCCTGCCGGCTCGCTTCCCAGGTGGGGTTCGCGATGCCGAGCGGCTCGAACAGCCGCGGGCGCAGGTAGTCGAGCACGGGCTGACCCGAGACCTTCTGCACGATTGCCGACAGCATGTAGCTGGCGGGCGTGTTGTAGAAGAAGAACGTTCCCGGCTTGTGCGCCACGGGCAGCGCCAGGAACTTCCGGACGACGCTCTCCTCCGATCCGTAGGGAAAAGCCCGGATGTCCTCCTCGTGATGACCGGTCGACATCGTCAGCAAATCGCGGACGCGCATCGCGCGCAGGTTTGCGGACGGCTGTGCGGGCGCTTCCTCCGGGAAGAAGCGCAGCACCGGGTCGTCAACGCTCAGCTTCCCGTCGGCGATCGCAAGGCCGACGGCGGTCGAGGTGAAGCTCTTGCTCAGGGAGAAGAGCATGTGCGGCTCTTCCGCGGCGTAAGGCGCCCACCATCCCTCCGCGACGACCTGTCCGTGCCGCACCAGCATGACGCTGTGGAGCGCGTCGATCTTCTGCTCGGCCTCCTCGATGAAGCCCAGGATGGCCGTCGAGGAAATCCCCTGTGCCTCCGGGCTTGTCCGGGGAAGCGCCGAGTTCGCATCAGGACGCCCGCCGGCAGACAAGGCGACGATTGAACACACGAGCGCCGCGATGAGTTGAGCCATCCGCATGGATGGAGTAAAGCACTTTCACCCGGGAGGCGTCCAGCGATCCGGCGGTCAAACTTACGGCGACTGTGAAAAAATCAGGCGGAAGCCACGAGCACTGTCGTAGCGCAAGGCTTTAGCCCTGCCAAAATCGCGAAGCCAGTGTGGCCGGATAGCCGAAGGAACAGTCGATGACACAGAGTCCGGATTCGTTGAGCCATCCCCGGTACGAGTTGCAGCCGATCGGCTGGGTCGAGTCTCCGCTCGTCGATCTCGCGTCCGCGCCCAAACAAGGGAACGAAGGATCTCCGGATGCCTGGCTGGTCTTCGACGCCCGGTTCAGCGACGGACTGCGCGATCTGGCCGCCGGCGCCGAGGTCATCGTGCTGACGTGGCTCGATCGCGCGCACCGCGACGTGCTGGTCGTCCATCCAAGGGACGATCCAGGCAACCCGCTACGAGGCGTTTTCTCCACTCGATCCTCGGACCGGCCAAACCCGATCGGATTGCACCGGGTGCGGATTCTCGCCATCCAGGGCAACCGGATCCAAGTACGCGACCTGGAGGCGCTCGACCGCACGCCGATCGTCGATGTGAAGCCGGTGCTCGACAGCGCCGTCGAGCGGTGAGGGACCCGACGGATCCGTCGGGAGCTGTCGCCTTTCCGCGGGCAATTTCGATCGTGAGAAATGAGCACTGATTCAAGGAGCACGGACCATGACTGAAGCGACGACCGATCGGATACAGCCGCACAACGCACGGCCCTCGGCGGTTTGGAGCGCGGGAGGGAAGGACTACGAAGAGGTCAGCCGGGGGATCGCGGACTCCATCGAGCACTGCGTCATGCGGCTGAACCCCCAGCCAGGCGAGCGGATCCTCGATCTGGCGACCGGGACCGGCTGGACGTCGCGCGCCGTCGCACGCCGCGGCGCGACGGTGATCGGCGCCGACATCGCGAGCGACCTCCTCGACGCGGCACGAGCCCGGGCCGCCGAGGAAAGGCTGCCGATCGAGTACCAGCTCGCGGACGCCGAGCGTCTGCCTTTCGAGGACGGCGCGTTCGACGCTGTCGTGTCGACGTGCGGAATCATGTTCGCCAGCCGTCCCGAGGCCGCGGCCGGCGAGCTCGCCCGGGTCTGCCGCAAGGGAGGCCGGATCGCGCTCACCACCTGGCTGTCGGACGGCAACCTCTTCAGGATGTTCGAGGTCATGAAAAAGTACATGCCTCCGCCGCCGAGCCCGGCCCCGCGGTCACCGTTCGAATGGGGCCGTACCGAGCGCATCCGCGAATTGCTGGGGAGCGCGTTCCAGCTCCGGTTCGAGCAGGGGATCTCGTACTACCGCGAGCCGAGCGGCGAGGCGGCCTGGGAGACGTTCTCGAGAGGCTACGGACCGACGCGTTCGCTTGCGGCCAGCCTCGACCCGGAGCGGCGAGAAGCGCTGCACCAGGACTTCGCCGCGTTCCACGCGGGCTTTCCCACGGAGCTCGGCATCTGCGTGCCGCGCCAATACTGGTTGACGATCGGCCAGCGAGTGTGACGTTCGCGTTCCCTCCTTCGCGCCGATTCTCCTGATCTCCTGACCTCCTGATCTCCTTATTTTTCTCGGCCGATGTCGAGAATCGGCGCCGGGCTCCGACTTACTCACAAACGCGGGGATAGACCCCGTGCAGTTGAAGCCCGTCGCTCGCTGGTGCCGGCAACGCGCTACGCAGGCACAAGTGACCCCGGGTTGAAAAGGAGCCAGTGATGCCGACAATTACGCCGTTTCTGTGGTTCGACACGCAAGCGGAAGAAGCGATGAACCTCTACGTCTCGATCTTCAAGCGGTCGAAGGTCGTTTCGGTGAACCGGGCCCAGGGGAAGGTGATGTCCGTGCAGTTCGAGCTCGAAGGCCAGCCGTTCATGGCGCTGAACGCCGGTCCGGCGTTCACGTTCACGGAGGCCATCTCGTTCTTCGTGGGGTGCGAGACCCAGCAGGAAATCGACGAGCTGTGGACAAGGCTCATCGCGGACGGCGGCGCGCCGAGCCGATGCGGGTGGCTGAAGGACAAGTTCGGCCTGTCGTGGCAGATCATCCCGGCGTCGATGGGAAGGATGTTGACCGACAAGGACGCCGCGAAATCGGGGCGGGTCATGAACGCCATGCTCCAGATGGACAAGCTCGATCTGAAGCGGTTGCAGCAGGCGTACGACGGTCAATGAATGCGCGGGCGGGGCGGCGGCGTTATCGCTTCTTCGCCTTCGCAGCTTTCTTCGCTCGCGGCTTCGGCGCGGCAGGTTTCGCCTTCCGCTTTGGTGCCGATGTCTTCGTTCCACAGCGCCGGGTGGGATTCGATGAATCGTGTCATCAGCTGGATGCACGCGGGGTCCTGGAGAATCTGGAGAGAGATCCCGCGTGCCCTGAGAAGCTCCTCCTCCCCGCGAAAGGTCACGTTCTCGCCGATGACCACCGTCGGTATGCCGTAGAGGAGTATCGCGCCGCTGCACATGGCGCAGGGCGAGAGGGTCGTGTACAAGACCGACTGGCGATAGACCGCGGCCCTCTGCCGGCCGGCACTTTCCAGCGCGTCGATCTCGGCGTGAAGCGTCGGGCTTCCTTTCTGTATGCGGCGATTGTGCCCGCGGCCGACGATCGCTCCCTCGTGAACGAGCACCGATCCGATGGGGATGCCGCCTTCGCGCAGGCCCGCCTCGGCTTCTTCGATTGCCGCGATCATGAACGGGTCGGTTGTCATAGGTCCTCATGCCCTCGGTCTCCCGCGGCGTCCGGCTTCAGACCCGGACCCTGCTTTGGACCACTCTGCCGCGTAACGGTTTCAAGCCAGGTGGATTCGGCCGGCGCTGTTGTTGACGCCGTCCCTCTTCGGACGCACAATCGGGCCGCGCTTCCTTTATCTATGCAGAATGACACCTTTGACGTCGTCATCGTCGGATCCGGTGCCGGTGGAGGCACCCTGGCGTCGCACCTCGCGCGGCGCGGCGTGCGGGTGGCCATCGTCGAGGGCGGTCCGCGCGTCAACACGCGCACCGACTTCAACACGCACGCGATGCCGTTCGACTTCCCCAACCGCCAGATTCCGACGATGCGGCCCGGCAAAGTCGGGTTCGATTCCGAGCGGACCCGCGGCGTGGGCGGCAAGACGATGCTGTGGAACGCCGTTGCGTTGCGTCTGAGCCAGCGGGACTTCAAGGGGCGCACCCACGACGGGGCCGGCGAGGACTGGCCCATCGACTACAAGGACATCGCACCTTACTACGATGCGATCGAGCGCGAAGTCGGGGTCTGCGGCAACCTCGACGGTCTCGAGGATCTGCCCGACGGGACGTTCCTGCCCCCCGTCCCGCTGAAGTGCAGCGACGAGATCCTGCAGCGTGCGGCGCGATCGCTCGGTGCGAACCTTGTTCATGTCCGGAAAGCCACCCGCACCGTCCCGAGCAACACCCGTCCGGCCTGTCACTTCTGCGGCAACTGCATGGCCGGATGCGATGTGGTCGCGAAGTACAACTCCGCCGACGTCCACATCGTGCCCGCCGAGGAAAGCGGCCGCGTGACGGTGTTCTCCGACTGCATCGTCCGCGAGGTGCTCGTGTCGAACGAGAATCGCGCGACGGGCGTCCGCTATTTGCACCGCGTGCACCAGCGTGAAGGGGAAGTGCGGGGTCGCAGCGTGGTCCTCGCATGCGCGTGCGTTCAGAGTATCGCGCTGCTGATGATGTCCACTTCCAGCCGTTACCCGAAAGGGCTCGCGAACTCCAGCGGCCAGCTCGGGCGGCACTTCATTCCCCACTTCACGGGCGGGATCGAATGCGTGCTCGAGGATCTGCGGGGCACGCGCGCGACCAACGACGAGGGCTTTCTGGATCACGCGTACCTCCCGTCGTTCATGCACAACAGGAAGCGTGGCTACGCCCGCAGCTTCGGCGCCCAGGTCAACTACCAGAACAGAAGGTTCGCAGGGTGGGCGAAGACGATGAAGGGTTTCGGCCGTGCCTACAAGACGTCGGTGAAGGCCGCCTATCCGGGGTTCATGCAGTTCACGCCGTACGGCGAGATGGTCCCGAACGCGCAGTCGTACGTCGATCTCGATCGCGATCGGACCGACAAGTTCGGCCTGCCGCTGGCGCGGCGTCACCTGCGCTGGGGCGGGAACGAAGAGGCGCTGTTCAACGACATGGTGCGCTGGAGCCTGGCGATCCTCGAGAAGGCGGGCGCGGAAATACTGACCGTGCCGGATGGCCCGGCGCCCAACCACGAGCTGGGCGGCTGCCGGATGGGCCGGGATCCGCGGACGTCGGTCGTCAACGCCGACTGCCGCACGCACGACGTGCCGAACCTCTACGTGGTGGACGGCAGCGTGTTCCCGTCGGCGTCGGAGAAGAACCCGACGCACACGATCATGGCGCTCGCCGCGCGCGCCGGCGAGCACATCGCGGGACGGATGCAAAGGGGTGATTTGTGACCGAGACGCGGCGACAGGCCCTGAAGATGCTGGGGACGATCGGCGTCACGTGCGCGTTTCCGTTTGCGGGAGACGAGCTCTACGGTCAGCACGTCCACGTCACGCTGGTCCAGACGCCCGTCCCGGCGCCGTACGCGCCGGCGTTCTTCACACCGGCCGAGTACGCCACGCTCTCGCGGCTCAGCGACGCGATCATCCCGCCCACCGAGACGCCCGGCGCGGCTGCCGCCGGCGTGCCGGAGTACATCGATCGCGTCGTCTCGCTGAACGCCGAGCATCAACCGCTGATTCGAGCGGGGCTGGCGTGGCTGGATCGGCAGGCGCAGACCCGGTTTTCGCGGGAGTTCCTGTCGCTGGGCGAGGCCGAGCAGGTCGCCATCCTGCAGCCGCTCAGCGACGAGATCGATCGCCAGCAGCGCGACGCGCAGCGTGGGCGGTTTCGAACCGAGGCGCAGGGCCGGCTGGTGTATTACGTGGCGCTCACCGACAAGGACACGTCGCCGAGCGCTGCCGCCGCGGCACGTGTCTGGCCCGTAGAGGACCTCACCTTGCCCGTCCGATTCTTCCGGCTCGTCAAGAACCTGACGGCGGATGGGTATTACACGTCCCGCGTCGGCCTGGTCCAGGAGCTGGGCTACACGGGCAACACGGTAATGGCCAGGTTCCCGGGATGCGCGGTACCCGAGCACTAGCCTTGACCCGCCTGGAAGACTTCGAGTCCGGCAGCGGAGCCGTGCAGCCTGTGAGTGAACTCCGTTGACGAGCCCGTCACCTCCCGAACGCGTCCGGCTTTACGTGCCGTGGCTGACGATCCTGAAGATCTTCAGCGCGGCGGCGCTGGTCTGGGTCTGGCTGCAGGTCTGGCCGATCTTGATGGTGGTGCTCGTGTCGCTCGTCTTCGCCATCACGCTCGAACCGGTCGTCCGGTGGCTGGAAGGGCGAAGTCTCAAACGGGGTCTGGCCGTGCTGGTGGTGGGCGCCGTGACGCTCACCATCTTCGGCGCCTTTCTCTTCGCCGCGGTGGCGCCGCTCACGGAACAAGCGAAGCTGCTCGTCAGTCTTGCCGCTTCGTTCCAGGAGAGTGTCGCGGTGCGCGTCCCTGTGGCGGTCGCCCGCATCGTGCGGCGCGGCCCCCAGGATCCGGAACAGATGATGGCCGCGATCGCCGCGACGGTGCCTGACATAGCCAGCGCGGTGCTGACGGCCCTCGCCATGACGCTCTTTGCTTTCATCCTGACGCTCTATTTGCTGGCGGATGGCCGCAGCACCTACGACTGGCTGATCGCGTACGTGCCGCGCGCGCACCTCGCGAAGGCGAACGAGACGGTCGCCGGTGTGACCGACGCCGTGTTCGCCTATGTCGCCGGCAACTTCGTCACCTCGATTTTCGCCACGGTGTTCGTCTTCGTGTCGCTGACGCTGCTGGGAGTACCCGGGGCGCTCATGCTCGCGGCGCTCGCCGGCGTGTGCGACTTCGTCCCGATTCTCGGATTCTTCGTGGCGCTCGCGCCGGCGGTGCTCGCTGCGCTCACCGTCTCGCCGGGCACCGCCGTGGCCACCGTCGGCTTGTACGGGCTGTGTCACGTGATCGAGAACTACGCCATCGTGCCAAAGGTGTACGGCCATCATCTGAAGCTGTCGGGTGTTGCGGTGCTGGTTGGTCTCGTGATCGGGGCGGAGCTCGGGGGCATCATCGGCGCGCTGCTCGCGCTGCCGGTGGTCGCAGCCTATCCAATCGTCGAACGCATCTGGCTCCGCGACTCTCTCGGGAAAAACGTGCTGGCCGAGCACGCGCGGCTCGAAGGGGAGTAGATAGGGCCGCGGGCTCACTTCGCACACGCGGTAAGGGCGGCCTGCCCTGAGCGAGCGCACGACGTCAGGCGAGTCGAAGGGCTCGCTCCGCTCGCGCGTTACTTCCGCACGCGACGATTCTCGAAGATCGCCACCAGCCCCTGCACCGGTGTGTCGAGCGTGAAGTTCCCGACCACGATGTCCAGGTCACCATCGCTGTCGATATCCCCGACATCCAGCGTGGCGTGAGTCGGCAGTCCGACATCGAGGACGTGCGGCTCGAACACGCCCGGCCGCGTCTGCTCCAGCCACACCACCGCGGGCAGGCTGCGCGCCTCGACGTTCTCCGCTGACACGAGCGCGCACGCGACGATGTCGAGATCGCCGTCCGCGTCGAGATCCGCCGCCTGCGCGCGTTGCACCGCCGGCAGCGTCGCGAGCGTGTGCTCGGTGAACGGGAACGTGCCCGTGTTCTCGAGCCACTGGATCCCGTGATACGGCTTCAGGATCTTGTCGTCGAACGTGTCGCCGTTCGTCATCAGGACGTCGAGGTCTCCGTCCTTGTCGAGATCGACGACCTGGATCCCGGAGGACCCCCAGTTGGGATGCGGCGCCGCGTAGATAACGTGTTGATCGAACTGCATTCCCCCCTTGTTCAGGAACGCGACCACCGTCTCGTGCTCCTGGGCGAACAACGCGATCAGGTCCGGTTTCCCGTCCCCGTTCAAGTCCGCCGGGATCCCGTGGATCGAGCCCGTGCGCTTGTGGATGTAACGGGGTCCGAACGAGGGCTTGTCGTAGTCAACGGTTTCGTTCTTCAGGATCGTGAAGTCGCCGGTGCGGCGCCAGCCGAACGCCGCCACTGCCAGGTCGAGACGGCCGTCCCCGTCGAAATCCGCCGCTTCGACGTCCGAGACGCGCGGCCAGGTCCCGAGCGGCTTCGGCGTGTAGGTCCCGTCTTTACGCCCGCGGAGCCACACCACCGCGCCGCGGTCGTGGTCCGACGGCAGGAAACCGCCAAGGTCGCCGGCGAGGAAGTCGAGCAGGCCATCACCATCGAGATCGACGGGCTCGATGTGCGTGGGATTCGAGAGCCGTGCGATCTCCACGAACGCCGGCTGTTCCTCGTACGGTTTGGCCTTGTAGACGATGCCGTTGCGCATGTCGCTCAACACCATCTCGAGCCGGCCGTCGCGGTCCAGATCGACCAGCCGGATGTTCGCCACCGCGTGGTTCGCCGGAGCGCCGGCGGCCGAGACGACGCGTTTGCGGAACGGCACTGTTTGATCCGGGGCCGGCCATCTGGCCGGCGGGGCAGCCGCTCCGGCGCGTTCGCTTCGTAGTAGCCGACGATCGATTGCCAGTCCGGCGGCAGCGTCACCATTCGCGCCGCCGTGCCCGGCGGACCGATCGGTTCAGGCTGATTCTGCTGGATCAGGAACATCCTGGCGATCTCGTCGCGCCAGGTGCTTCTCGGCAGCACGTCAGGGGGCGGCAGCTTGTGACAGGTCGTGCAGTTGGCCTTTGCAGCGGCTTCACCGCCGACTTGGGCTCGAGCGGGCGTTGGCTGGCCAGGCAGGAACCAGGCTCCGGCGCCCAGGGCGAACAGCAGCGTGAGAAATCTGCGGGGAAGCAGCATGAATTGACCCGATTATTGAACCATCAGAGCCCCAATCAGAACCCTGAGGGCCGGCCATTCGCCCGCCCAGCCGGCTTGTCAACGGTCTCCAAAACACTCCTAAATATCCGGAGAGAAAGTCTATGTTAAAGTAAATGGCTCATTCGTTAAATAGCCCTCAGCGCTTATTCAACGAACGCCAAATAGTTTCCATGGAGCGAGGTACCAGCGGTCGCTACGAGACAACCAGAGTGGGGGGAGAGGAAGTCCGCGCCTTCGTTCCGGACCCGCTGCCACCACAGCCTCCGCTCGAACTGAGCGGAGCACGACAGCGCCTGCTCGAAAGATCGACGTTGGCGCTGGGCAGGCTCGACAGCATCACGACCCTCCTGCCGGATCCGCAGCTCTTTCTCTACGCCTACATTCGGCGTGAGGCGGTGCTGTCATCGCAGATCGAGGGTACGCAGTCGTCCCTGTCCGATCTCCTGCTGTTCGAGCTGGAGGAGGCGCCCGGCGTGCCGTTCGACGATGTGGTGGAGGTGTCGAACTACGTGGCCGCGCTCGAGCACGGCATGGCGCGGCTGCGCGGAGGCTTTCCTCTCTCGAATCGCCTCATTCGTGAAATGCACGAGAAGCTGCTCGCGCGGGGGCGTGGGAGCGAGAAGCAGCCAGGCGAGTTTCGACGGTCGCAGAACTGGATCGGCGGAACACGGCCAGGGAACGCGCACTTCGTTCCGCCGCCGCCGGCGCTCGTCGAGGAGACGATGTCTGCTTTGGAACGCATGTTCCACGACGCTGATGGCTCCTACCCAGTCCTGGTGATGGCGGCGCTGGCGCACGTGCAGTTCGAGACCATCCATCCGTTCCTCGACGGCAATGGACGTATCGGAAGATTGCTCATCCCGCTCCTGTTGCACAACGCGGGAATGCTGCAGCAGCCCTTGCTGTACTTGAGCCTGTATTTCAAGCAACACCGCGACGAGTACTACCGACTGCTGGATCGCGTACGGACGGCCGGCGACTGGGAAGCGTGGCTGGACTTCTTCCTCGAAGGCGTCGCAACGACGGCCACCAGCGCCGTCGAGACCGCGCAACGCCTCGTCGCGCTGTTCAAGGAAGACACGGCGCGTGTTCAGGCCGCCGGACGCACCGCAGCAACCATGCTCAGAGTGCTGCAGGCGTTGCACGAGCGACCGGTGCTGACGTTGAACGAAGTGTCGCGCCGCGCCGGCCTGTCGTTTCCGACAGCCGCGAAGGGCATGACGGGGCTCGCTGACCTTGGCCTCGCCCGCGAGCTGACCGGCAACCGGCGGAATCGCGTGTTCGCCTATGACCGGTATCTGGCGATTCTTGGCGAGGGCACTGAGCCACTATGAGAGACTGGACGACACACATGATCCGCATCCTGTTGCTCTTCGCCGTCCTCGGCCTCTCCGCCTGCGCCACCGCGCGTCCCCGCGTGGCACAGCCCCATCCGGACGAGACGGCCATCCTCACCGTCGTCGATCGCTTCATGCACGCGATCTCGGCCAACGACGCCGCGCTCCTTTCCGAGATTCGCCTCGAGGGCGGCTTCACCATCGTCGAGCGTCCGAACGAGTCGGGCGGCACGCTCGTCACGCGGCGCGTCTTCAGCCCCGAGGGCGGGAGGCGCGGCGCCTATCGCGAGCGCTACTGGGACCCCACCGTCCTCGTGCGCGGCAGCCTGGCCGTGGTCTGGACGCCGTACGAGTTCTGGATCGACGGCAAGACGAGCCACTGCGGCATCGACGTGTTCGACATGCTCAAGGAGCGCGGCGTCTGGCGGATTGCCAATGCCATGTGGACCGTCGAGCCCGCCGCGTGCGCGGCGCTCCGGCCCGCCGATCCCTCGCGCTTGCGGCCGCGATGACGCTGAATCTCCTGATCTCCTGACTCTCCTGATCTCCTTTTTCAAAGGGCCTTGACGGCCGCCGCGGTCCGTTGTATATAACTACTCGGTAATGCAACCGAAGAGTTATGAACGAACTGACCCCCGATCGGCTCGACGCGACGTTCGCGGCGCTCGCCGATCCCACGCGGCGGGCGATTCTCGCCCGGCTCGCCTCGGGCGAGGCGTCGGTGACGGAGCTGGCCGAGCCGTTCGCGATGAGCCAGCCCGCGATCTCCAAGCACCTCAAGGTGCTGGAGCGCGCCGGCCTGATTTCGCGCGGCCGCGACGCGCAGCGGCGGCCGTGCCGGCTCGAGGCCAGGCCGCTCGCGGAAGCCACCGAATGGCTGGAGGGCTACCGCCGGTTCTGGGAAGGCAGCTTCCAGCGCCTCGACGCCCTGCTCGACGAGCTGAAGACGCGCAGGCGAAGAAACACCACGGGAAACGTGCACGGCAAGCCGCAGAGGAGATGACCGATGACGAACGCCACCGCACTGGAAATCACGACGCCCAGCGACCGCGAGATCGTGATGACGCGCGTCTTCGACGCGCCGCGCGACCTGGTCTTCGACGCCTACACCAAGCCCGAGCTGCTCAAGCGCTGGCTGCTCGGACCGCGCGGCTGGTCGATGCCGGTCTGCGAGATCGATCTGCGGGTGGGCGGCGCCTACCGCTACGTCTGGCGGCGCGACCCCGACGGAAACGAAATGGGAATGGGCGGCGTCTACCGCGAGATCGTGCGCGCCCGAGCGGATCGTCCGCACCGAGAAGTTCGACGACGCCTGGTACCCGGGCGAAGCGCGTGAACACGCTGGTCCTGATCGAGCAGCGGCGGCAAGACCACGCTCACGCAGACGGTGCTCTACGAGTCGCGCGAGGCGCGCGACGCGGTCCTCAAGTCCGGCATGGAGAACGGCGTGGCCGTGAGCTACGACAGGCTGGCGAAGCTGCTGGCGAAATCGGCGTAGCGCACGGCGGATCCACAGGCATTCCCGGTTTGCGCCGGCACTCCACTTGACGGCCGAGTAAAACAAGGGCATGCTCTCCACTATGACGTCTAGTGGAGAATCGCCGCGGCGCGTGCCTTGCCGGCGCACGGCTGGCCCGGCTGACTAAAATGACGGCTGCGCTCAAGCGGTTCTTCCGGAGGCTCGCCAACTCTGCTCCCGGCGCGAAGACAATCCGCGCGCGACGCCCCGCCTCCTCTCGAGGACGAAGCCGCCGCGTGGAATGTCGAGAAGACCCCCGGGCCCCCCCCGGCAAAAAACAACAGCTCCACCCCGCCCGGTCTTCCCGCTAGAGCCACTCACCGCCCCGCCCCACTGCCCGGTTCACCCCGGCCTGGTGCTGACTCCCTGTCTATCGCGGTACCACCGGTGTTCTCTGTCACGCGGTCCTCCTGGAGGCCTCCCTCTCGCGACCCCCCCCCTCTGGTATCTGGGAAAATCCAAAATCGTATTTCCGCATCTCGAGGTCCGCCGGTCAACTCCGTTATTGACCTCCCACAACGAGTGTTCGATCATCCCGGCTCACCGCCCTCCTGAGCCCAAGGGGGGCGCCCCCTTCTTCGCTGCTCCCCTCCCGCCCCGCTCCCCCGTGTCCATGCGGACGAGCCTCCGCCGCCGCTGACCTTCTCCCCCCCCTTGGCAGGCCCCCGCGCCCCCCCTCCCCCCATCCTCTTGAGCAACGGCGCCCCGTCCTGCCCGCGGATTTCTCTTCCTCGGGGCCCCGCCCCCCCCCCCCCCCCCCCCCCCCCCGCTCTCCCCTCTCCGCCCCGCCCCCGCCCCTCCGCGCCGCCCCTCCCCCCCCCCCCCCCCCCCCCCGCCCGTCCCCCTCCCCCCCCCCCTCCCCCCCTCCCCCCCCCCTTCCCCCCCCCCCCTCGCCAGTTCGATTCGCAGCCGTGGTTTGCGCCGCGCGACCTCGTAGTCCGCGCGGAGGGCGACGCGGCGGCGCTCGTCGGCTCGATTACGCGCGCGGTCCACGCTGTCGATCCCGCGCTGCCGGTTTCGAACGTCAAGCTGTTGAACGACCTCCTCGACGAGGACGTGGCGGCGCGGCGGATCGGCACGATCGTGCTGGCCGCGTTCGCGGCGTTTGCGGTGCTGCTTGCCGTCGTCGGCATCTACGGCGTGATCTCGTTCTTTGTCGTGCAGCACATACCGGAAATCGGTGTGCGGCTCGCGCTCGGCGCGCGGACGCGCGACATCCTGACGCTCGTCGCGGGCAAGGGCGTCGCGTTGACGGTGGCCGGCGTCGGGATTGGCGCGGTTGCCGCCGTCGCGGCGACCGGGCTCGTCTCGAGCCTCTTGTACGGTTTCACGGGCTTCGACCCGACCGTCCTCGTTGTCGCGAGCCTGCTGCTCATACTCCTGGCGTTGATTGCGAGCTATGTGCCGGCCCGGCGGGCGACGAAGCTCGACCCGGTCGTGGCCCTGCGGTACCGGTAACCGCGTTCAGTCCCCGCGCCGCGCCAGCGCGACGTACGCTTCGAGCGGGCACACCACGCCGTCGTCATCGAGGTGGTCGGCGATCGCTGTCCGCAGATCGCACACGAGGGCGTCGCGCGTCTCGTCGTCGAGCGCGCCAATCGGACCGGCCAGCGGTGAGCTCGACGCCTCACGTCGCAGAAACTCCTCGCACGACGGATACCGCAGGCTGCAGACCTCGATCCTGATCCGCACCTCGCCGAACCCCGCACGCGTGAAGAGCGCGTGAAACTGCCCCGCGTCCCACGCCGGGAACGGCGACCGCATCATCATTCCCGCTTCGAAGCCCGCGTGTCGCTCGAGCGTGTCCGCCAACGCCACGTACGTGGGGCAGTAGCGGATCGGACGGCAGACGCTGACGGCTGCGCGCCCGCCCGGCGCCATCACACGGCGCATCTCGGTCAGCGCCGCGACCGGATCCGAGAAGAACTGGATGGCCTGTTCGCAGATGACGACGTCGAACGCGCCGTCCGGAAAGGGCAGCTCCGCGGCGTCGGCCTGGCGCCACTCGATGGGCGGCCGAACGCCGGCGGAAACCGCGCGCGCGACGCGCAGCATGTCCTCGTTGATGTCCACGCCGGCGACGCGGCCCTTCGCGCCCGCACGATCTGCCGCGTGTCGCGCGACGATGCCCGTCCCGCACGCGACGTCGAGTACCCGATCGCCGCTCCGGACGTCCGCGAGCTCCGTGAGCTGGCGGGCCCACGGGCTGAACGCCGAAGCCAGATAGCGCTCGTACGCCTCGGCGGTGTCTCCCTCGATCTGCCATCCCTCCGGCGTGGTGCGGACGCTTGTCATCACGGCCTCCTTCCGTCACGTTCACGACCTGACCCCAGCCTTCGCTCATGAATGCAGGCGAAGGCTGCCCACCGTAGCCTTGGCGAAGGTGGGCCACCCTCGACTGCGAATGAGCTACGGCTGGCAAGCCGGCGACTCCAGGGAGTGTAGGATCGCCTCGTGGACACGCACCATGACCAGGCGTCCGGACCTCTTGCTCCAGCGGCGGTCCCGGGTGTGCAGGCGTGCGATACGCTTTCCGATGTGCTGGAGGCCGTGAAGCTGACCGGTGCGCTGTTCTTCCTCGTGGATGCCACCACGCCGTGGGTCGCCGAGGCGCCGGCGTCCACGGTGCTCGCGCCCGTCATCCTCCCCCGCGCCCAGCATGTCGTGTCCTATCACGTGGTGCGCGAAGGCGCGTGCTGGTGCGAGACGCCGGGACGGGAGCCCCTCCGGCTCGAGGCCGGCGACGTGATCGTCGTGCCTCACGGGCAGGAGTACGCGCTCACGAGCGAGCCGGGACTCCGCACCGGCTTCACGGCGGACGAGACCCTGGGATGGTTCCGAAGCATGGCTCTTGGCCAGCTGCCGTTCGTCGTCAGCGAAGGCGGGGGCGGTCCGGACCGTATCCGCGTCGTCTGCGGCTTCCTGGGCTGCGACGCGCTCCCCTTCAACCCGGTCCTCGCCACGCTTCCCGAACTGCTGCACGTGCGGCTCCCGACGGCTGCCGGCGTCGACCGGTTGAGCACGCTCGTCGAGTTCGCCGTGGCGGAATCGCGCGACAAGCGCCCGGGCAGCCGGTCCGTCCTGCTGCGCATCAGCGAGCTCGTGTTCGTCGAAGTCGTGCGGCGGTATCTGACGACGCGGACGGGCGATTGCAGCGGCTGGCTCGGCGGGCTGCGCGACCCGGTGGTGGGCCGTGCGCTGGCGTGCATGCACGCCGAACCCGCGCACCCATGGACGGTCGAGGAACTGGCGCGGGAAGCCGCGGCCTCGCGGTCCGTGCTGACCGACCGGTTCACGCATTTCGTCGGGCTTCCGCCGATGCTGTATCTGATGCGATGGCGGATGCAGCTCGCCGCGGGGCGGCTCTCGGATCGTTCCGCCAAGGTTTCCGCGGTGGCGCGGGACGTCGGCTACGAGTCCGAGGCGGCGTTCAGCCGGGCTTTCAAGAAGCTCACTGGCGTGGGCCCGGCGTTGTGGCGCAGCCGCCACAATGAAGCAGGGGACCGAGACCGCACCCTCCCATGAACACCGACTTGTTCGACAGCTGAGCCGGAGCTTCACCTGTGCCCGGTCTCCGAAGTCCCTGGCGTGGCAGCGAGAGAGCGGCTGCGATCGCGGGCCTGGCCTGCTGCCTCCTCGCGGGTTGCAGAACCGCCGCGATGCCGGCCGCCGGAGCGATGAGGATTGGCGCGCTGGCCGGCGGCGGATCGCCCGCGGCAGCCGTCGATGCCACCACGCTGGATCGGAAACTGCTGTTTGGCTATCAGGGCTGGTTTGCGTGTCCTGATGACGGATCGCCGCTCGGGGCGTGGGAACACTGGTTTCGGCGCGGCGCGCCCGCCGGCGCCGCGACACTGAGCGTCGACATGTGGCCCGACGTTTCCGAGCTCGCCCCTGACGAGCGGTGCCCGACGCCGTTCACGCTGCCTGACGGACGGAGGGCGGAACTGTACTCGGCGTACAATCCGCGAACCGTGGACCGGCACTTCCGCTGGATGCGGGAGTACGACCTCGCCGGCGTGTTCCTGCAGCGGTTCACGTCGCGTCTCGACAACGCCGCGGTGTTGGGATTCCGCGACGCCGTCGCGCGCAACGTGCGATCCGCGGCGGAGTCGCACGGCCGCGTGTTCGCCCTCATGTATGACATCTCCGGGCACCCGCGCGGATCCCTGACGGAGGCCGTCAAGCGCGACTGGGTGTACATGGTGGACACGCTTCGCATCACGGAGAGCCCGCGCTATCTCCGTCACCGCGGGCGGCCCCTTCTGGCAATCTGGGGCTTCGGCTTCCAGGATCGATCGCCGACGCCCGATCAGGCTGCCGAGCTCGTCGACTTCTTCAAGAACAACCCGGATCCCCGGTATCGCGTGACGCTGCTCGGGGGCGTGCCCTCCCGCTGGCGCACGCTGACTCGCGACTCGCAGCCCGACCCGGAGTGGGCGCGCGTCTATCGTTCGTTCGACATCGTCAGCCCCTGGACCGTCGGCCGCTTCCGCGATGCGCGCGGGATCGATCGGTTCTACGAGGAGGAAGTGACGCCGGACCTGGACGAAACGCGGCGGCTGGGCATCGAATACATGCCGGTCGTCTATCCGGGCTTCTCCTGGCACAACCTGAACCGCGCGGCGCCGCTCAACGCGATCCCGCGCAGTGGAGGGCGCTTCTACTGGCGCCAGGTGCAGCGTGCGCTGCGGGCCGGCAACACCATGTTGTACGGCGCGATGTTCGACGAGGTGGACGAGAGCACCGCGATGTTCAAGCTCGCCGCCGCTCCGCGCGATGCCCCCGGCGAAGCCGCGGTGGTCACACTGGACGTCGACGGTGAGCCGCTGCCGAGCGACTGGTACCTCCGGCTCGCGCGCGAGGCGCAGAAGCAGCTCCGCGGGGTCCGGAGGAAACGACGTGGACGGAGAGAACGGACCTCCATTCGCAACGGCATTGAACACGGAGGAACGGAGCAACGGAGATGATTTGGTCGCCGGAGATCCGCTCGACGCCAGACCGGGTCGTCCCTCACGCAGCCTCGCGAACTCGCGCACGATCGCGCGCGTCCTCACTCCGCTCTCAGTGCCGCCGTCGGCTCGAATCTGGACGCCCTCCACGCGGGGATCCAGCAGGCCAGCAGGGCAACCGCGATCACGGTCGCCGCTGTTCCGAAGACGACGAGGGGGTCGCTGCCGCGCACCTGATAGAGCTCGCTTGCCAGGAGCCGCGCCGCGCCGGTCGCACCCGCCAGGCCAAGGATCAAGCCGATGCCGGTCACGCGCAGGCCGCCGCGCAGCACGTGGCGGAGGAGGTCGCGCCGCGTGGCGCCGAACGCCATGCGGATGCCGAACTCGCGGCGGCGGGTGGCCACCGCGTAGGCCATCACGCCGTAGAGACCGGTCGCGGCCAGGGTCAGCGCGACAGAAGCGAAGATGACGACAAGCGCAAGCACCACCTTCCGTTGAGTCATGGACTCGGCCATCGCGCGATCGAGTGCGCGCGGCCTGGCGACGGCCACGCCGGGATCGATCCGGGCGACTTCGGCGCGCACGCTCGCGACGAGGCTCATCGGGTCGAGCGGCGTGCGGACGATCACCGAGATGCTGCTCATGTTGAACGCGCTCGGCACGTACGCGAACGCCCGATGCGGGACGTCGAGGCGCCGATCGACGACGTCGGCGATCACGCCGACCACCTGCCACGTGTTGCCGCTGACGACCAACGGCTGCCCAATCGCGTCCCGCTTCGGGAAGAGGCTTCGCATCGTCTCTTCGTTGATCACGGCGACACGAGGACTGTTCGCGCGGTTGTCGGCGTCGGTCAGCCGGCGTCCCGCCAGCAGCCGGGTTCGGAGCGCTTCGAGGTAGCCCGGCGACACGAAGTCCATCCGGCCGCCGATGAGGTCGTTCCTGCTGCCGCCGGGGCGCCCGAAGTACTCGCCATAACCTCCGCCGATGAAGGGGATCGCCATGCCGGTGCCCGCACCTTCGACTCCCGGGAGCGCGCGGAGGCGGTTGACGAGATCGCCGGCGAAGGCGAGACGCTTTTCGCGAGAGGTGTACGACACGTCGGGCAGCGACACTTCGAAGGCCAGTACGCCCGCGGGCTCGAAGCCCGGGTCGGTGGACGCGGCCCTGGCCAGACTCCGCAGCAGCAGGCCCGCCGAGGCGAGCAGGACGACCGTGAGCGCGACCTCGGCCACGACCAGCAGGGACTGCGTACCCTGGCGCCCGCCGGAAACGACACCCTTGCTGCCGGTGTTCATCGCGGCGCTGACGTCGGTCCGCCGCGCGCGCAACGCCGGCAGCACACCGACGACGACACCGGTCGCGATCGTGATGCCGAGCGAGAACAGCAGCACTTGTGTGTCGAGGCCCGGCGTGAACGCGATCGGCATCGCGGTCGACGTGACCCTGCCGAGCGCATCCACGCCGAAGTACGCGACGACCACGCCGGCGAGGCCGCCGAGCAACGCGATCACCAGGTTCTCGGTCAACGCCTGCCGGACCAGCCGGCCGCCGCTGGCGCCGAGGGCGGCACGCACGGCCATCTCCTGCTGGCGATGGCAGCTGCGCGCGAGGAGCAGGTTGGCGACGTTGACGCACGCGATCAGCAGCACGAGCGAGACAGCACCCAGCAGGATCAGCATCGGCGTCCGCGCCATGCCGCCGATGACGTCGGTGACCGGCTGCACGATCACGCCCCAGGCCTGCTTGAACGCGGGGTACTCGGCGTTGAGCTGACGCTTGATGGTCTTGAGCTCCGCGTCGGCCTGGGCCACGGTGGTGTCCGGGGCCAGCCGGCCGAACACTCCCGCCCAGTGCGGAGCCCGGCGGGCGCGATCGGTGCCGGGCACGAGCACGGCGGGGACGAAGAAGCTGTGCTCCTTCATCATCCACGCACCTTTGGCGAGCACGCCGATCACCGTGCGCGGGACCTCGTCGAGGGTGATGCGGCGGCCGACGATCGACGGATCCGCGGCGAAGCGCGAACGCCACAGCTCCTCCGTGATCATCACGACGTCGTTGTCGCCGCCCGGGCGATCCTCCTCAGGCAGGAAGCCACGCCCGAGCAGCGGAGCGATCCTCAGCACCTGGAGGAACTCGTGCGAGACCTCCATGCCCGTCAGCCGCTCGGGCGCGCCCTCGCCGCGCAGGTTGTAGCTGACGGGGGCCGTCAGCGCCAGTGCGTCGAAGCGGGTCTGGTGCGTCCGCCAGTCGAGAAACGCGCCGCCCGACGAGCTGTTTGGCTTGCCGTTATCGAGGGTCTCGGAGACCATCACCACGCGATCGGGTTCGGGGTACGGAAGTGGCCGCAGGAGGACGGCGTCGAGCACGCTGTAGACGGCCGTGTTGGCGCCGATGCCGAGGGCGAGCGTGAGGATGGCGACCGTCGCGAAGCCGGGGCTGCGGAGGAGCAGACGCAGTCCGAGCACCGCGTCCTGCCGCAGCTCGGCGGCGAGCTGACCGGCCCGGCGCCGGCACTCGACGCGATCGCCCATCTGCGCCATGACTTCCGCGCTCGAGTCAGGACGACCGAACTCCCGCAGCGCCTGCGCCCTGGCGTCCGGCCGGGTCAGGCCGTCGCGGACGAGCTCGTCGGTGCGCATGTCGAGATGAAACGCGAACTCGGAGGTAATGTCGGCGCGCACGTCCTCGGACGAGCGATTCGGAAGCCGGAACAGCCGCTTGATCCCCCAAGGCCGCATCGTTCACCTCACGCCCGTCTGCGATCACGAGGGCCGGGCCCTGCCCTGAGCGAGCCGGGAGTGGCGCGAGTCGAAGGGCCTGCCCGCAAGCGAAATGGAAGTCTTCCCCGTGACGCTCGGGCGCTTGGACGACGACGCGCCGGGAAATGTTCCACTCACGATGTGAGGGGTCAAGTCCCGCCGCCCTTCACGTCCGCGGGGTGCAGGCGCAGTGAGTCATGGTGGAGCCCCACGAGCAATAAGAAAAAAGGAGGACGTGTGAGAAAGAGCATGCTGATTGTCGTCGCCGCAGCCGTCGCGGCCATCGGTCTCGCGCGGTTGGCGCGCTCCCAGACGCCGGACCCGCTCGATCCGGTTCGTGTCGCCGCCGACACGCACAAGGTCGCGTTCGAGAATCAGTTCGTCCGGGTGCTCGACGTGCGTGTGCCGGCTGGAAAGACCGAGCCGCGCCACCGGCATCCGCACGGTATGAGCGTCTACTTCACGGACTGGGACGCCAAGGTCACCGTCGACGGCGGGCGCCCGGAAGTGCGGCACCGTGCGGCCGGGAGCTTCGCGTGGAGCGACGCCGTGGTCCACACGGTGGAGAACGCAGGCAAGACCGAGGGCCACATCCTGCGCATCGAACTGAAGTTCTAACCAGCGGTTTCAAAACCGAAGGTGGCATCCGGCTTCAGCCGGACTCGCGGTTTTGAAACTGGCACGAGTCACGTCGAGGCTTCGGGCGCGGCCCACGAATCGATGGTTGCGCAATAAGCGACAACTCGACGAACGCGTATTGACAGGCCTCAAACGAAGGTTGTACAAGCGGTTGCTGTTACAGGAGTTCCGTCGTTCGGAGTTCGCAGGGAGGCATCCATGGGACGTCTTCGACTTCTCGGTCAGGCCTTTGCCGCAACGTGGTTGATTGCGGCCACCGCGTGGGCGCAGAGCGCCCAGATCCAGGGCAGGCTCGTCGACGAGCAGGGGGGCGCCATTCCGGGCGCGCAAGTCTCGGCGGTCGACGAAGAGAAAGGCGTCATCGCCCGCCAGACCATCTCGGCCACGGACGGGTACTTCACCCTTCCGTCGATGCTGCGGGGACGGTATACCGTCCGCGCGGAGCTCTCGGGGTTCAAGACCATCGAGCAGCGCGGCCTCGTGCTCGATCCCGGGCAGGTGCTCGACTTGCGCGACCTGAAGCTGACGGTCGGAGGCTTGACGGAAACGGTCGAAGTCAGCGCCGGCACGCCGACGATCGAAATCGGCACGAGCCAGAAGTCCTATACGATTTCGGACACTCAGATCAAAGAGCTGAGCCTGAACGGGCGCGACTTCACGTCGCTGCTGAAGACGCTGCCCGGCGTCGCCACCAACGAGACGGGATTCCGGCTCGCGTTCAACAGCACCGAAGGGTTCATGGTCAACGGGCTGCGCCAGAGCATGAACAACGTCGTGCTCGACGGGACGCCCAACACCGACACCGGCGCCAACGACGGCCAGTACACGCAGCTGAGCCTCGACGCGGTGGGGGAGTTCAAGCTGCAGAACTCGGCGTTCAACGCGGAGTTCGGCCGCAACGCCGGCGTGCTGATCACGTCCACGACACGGAGCGGCGGCAAGCAGTTCCGCGGCACGCTGTACGCCTTCCGGCGCGACGGCAAGTGGGACGCCGCGCCGCACGACTCGGTGACCGGCGCCAAGGTGCCGCTCGACTACAACCAGATCGGCGGCAACATCGGCGGCTGGATCCCGATTCCCGGCGTCTCGAGCTCGTCGAACAAGAAGCTGTTCTTCTTCTTCAATCACGAGTCGACGCGCGCCGAACGTCCGCTGAATGCGTTCCTCGACGTCTTCCATCCGGACCTGCTGACCGGCGACTTCCGCCGGTTGCTGCGCTTCAACGCGGACGGCACCCCCGTCAACATCACCGGCACGAGCTTCAACACCGGCACGGTGTTCAGGCCGGGGACCATTACCCGCAACGCGGCCAACGCGATCACCGGCGGCGTGCCGTACCCGAACAACAGCGTGCCGCAGGCGGAGTGGAACCAGAACGCGCAGGGCTTCCTGAACGTGCTGCGGCAGATCTACGGCAAGGTGAACATGGCGCAGGCGCAGCCGGTGCCGGGCAACTCGCCCGAGTTCATCCGCGTGCCCACCGACGTCCTCTACGACTTCAAGAAGGATCAGGAGGTCGTGCGGGTCGATTACCAGATGTCGGCGACCACGAACATGTTCTTCCGCGCGGTGACCGACGCGCAGCGCGAAGGCAACCCGCGCGGTATCTTCTCCACCCAGACCTTCCCCGTCATCCCGATGTTCCGGGAGAAGCCCGGGCAGAGCTACTCGTTCAACCTCTACAACGTCGTCTCGCCGAAGATCACCAACGAGATGATCGTCGGCATCACGAACCTGGATCAGGTCGTGGACATCGAGGACGGCGTGCCGACCGATCAGTACGATCGCGGCGCGCTGGGGATCAGGGTCGGCGACCTCTATCCGACCGGAAACCACGGCGGCCCGGTGAACATCGCCAACAAGTTCCCGAACTTCACCTGCGGGGGGAATTGCGCGTTCTCGCCGTTTCCGCTGGGGTGGCGCTCGGAGGCGCCGGAAATCGCGATTACGGACAACCTGACGTGGCAGCGGGATTCGCACACCTACAAGGCCGGCGTGTTCTTCAACATGGCGTTCAAGGCGCAGCAGCCGTCGTGGGACATGGGCACGATCAACTTCTCGCCGAGCACGCTCACGACCAACGAGACGAATTACGGGCTCGCCAACCTGCTGCTCGGGAACTATCAGACGTACACGCAGTCGGACGGGATCTACTACGGGGACTTCCGCTACGCCGGCCTGGAGGGATACGTCCAGGACACCTGGCGCCCCACGTCGCGCGTGACGCTCGACTACGGCCTCCGCGTCGCCTACCTGGGTCCGACGTACTCGACCGGGAAGTTCCTGCAGAACTACTTCGTGCCTGACGCGTACGATCCGTCCCAGGCGGTCTCGATCGTGACAGCCAACGGCGTGCTGCGCGGCAGCATCGTTCCCGGCAGCGGCGATTTCGTCAACGGGATGGTCGAGGAAGGCACATCGGACCTGCCGAAGGGGGCGATCGACGGCAAGATCGCCCTGGCGCCGCGCGTCGGCTTCGCGTGGGACGTCACCGGCAGCGGCGACACGGCCGTCCGCGCCGGCTTTGGCGTCTTCCACGAACGGTACCGCCAGAACAACCTGAACTTCGACGGCCTGGGCAACCCGCCGCTCAGCTACACGCCGCGTCTCTTCGGCGGCAACCTCGATCAGATTTCGCCGGCGCTCGTGAACGCGGGCGTGCGCTTCCCGGTCACGGCGGTGGGCGTGAACGGCGAAGGACACCCGCCGAAGATCTATTCGTGGTACGCCGGGATCCAGCGGCAGTTGCCGTGGCGGTTCTCGATCGACGCGGCCTACGTCGGCAACCGCGGCGTCGACTTCGCGTACATCCGGAACCTCAATCAGCTGACCCTCGGATCCACCATCACCAATCCGCCTCCGAACAACACGCCCGATGCCGTGCGGCCGTACCTCGGCTACACCGCCGTCAACGTCATCGAGTTCGGCGCGGAGAGCGAGTACCACGGCCTGCAGGCGCGGCTCACGCGGCGGTTCGGCCAGCGCTTCACGGCCAATGTCGGCTACACGCTCTCGAAGGCGCTGGACCACGTGGACGCCGACAACAACGCGCTCGGCTACTCGTTCGATCTCGACCGCGAGTGGGGCCCCTCCGGCCTGGATCGGCGCCATCAGGTCAGCATCGATTACGTCTACCAGCTCCCGGACGCGGGGACGAAGTGGTTGAACAACGGTTTCGGCCGTGTCCTCCTCGACGGCTGGCAGATCGCCGGCATCAGCCGGTTCTGGAGCGGCCAGCCGCTCACCATCACGTCGAACGGGAACCCCGGGACGACGGGCGGGGGTGTGCGTGCGGACCACATCGGCGGCGACCTCTATCCGGCCGAGCAGACGCGCCGGCAGTGGTTCAACCCGCTCGCGTTCGGGCGTCCCGCCGACGGCACGCTCGGCACGACGCCGAAGGGATTCCTGCGCGGGCCGGGGATCAACCAGTGGGACATCTCGCTCTACAAGAACACGCGCGTCGGCGAGCGCATGATGATCCAGTTCCGGCTCGAGACGTTCAACACGTTCAACCACGTGCAGTTCAACGGCATCAGCACGGGGGTCAACGTGCCGAATGCCGGCCAGGCCGTGACCGCGGCGACCGCCGGCACGCTCGGGCAAGTGACGAGCTACCGCGATCCGCGCCAGATTCAGGCCGGGTTGAAGTTCTACTTCTGAGTTCCGAGGAGAAATCGGAGTATTTTCACCACAGAGTGAACAATTCTCTTCGTCTCGCCGCGCTGGCACTGATGGCTCTGGTCGGCGTGAGCCGCGCGGCCCAGAGGCCGTCCGCACCGCCGTCCGGCGGCGCCAGCACGGCGGGCGTGTTCGCGCCGGTCAAGGACACGCGCGCCCGTCCGATCACGGCCGGCGGGTTCGTGGACGGCGCGCCCGTCGTCTTCGAGGATCGGACAGCCGGGTCGGGCCTCCAGACCTTCAGGCATCGATCCGGTTCTCCCGAGAAGTCGCTCATCCTCGACACGCCGTCGGGCGGCGTCGCGCTCGTCGACGTCAACAACGACGGGTGGCTCGACATCTATCTGGTCAACGGCTCGACACGCGCCGCGCTCCAGGGCCTCGAGCCGGCGCCGCGCGCCGCGCTCTTCCTCAACGATCGCAATCTCAGGTTCACGGACGTCACCGATCGCGCCGGCGTGGCGAACGGACGGTGGGGCTTCGGCGTGGCGGCGGGCGACATCGACAACGACGGCTGGACGGATCTGTACGTCACGAACTACGGAACCAACCGGCTGTATCGCAACAATCACGACGGCACGTTCACCGACGTGGCCGAGCGCATGGGTGTCGGGGCCGGAGGCTGGTCAACCGGCGCGAGCTTCGGCGACTACGACGCGGACGGCCGGCTCGACCTGTTCGTGGCGGGTTACGTGGACATCGATCCGGAACGTCCGCCGACGCCCGCCACGCCGTGCCTCTATCGAGGCGAGCGGGTGATGTGCGGCCCCCGCGGCCTGCCGGGTGCGCCGGATCGTCTGTTCCGCAACGAAGGCACCCGGTTCGTCGATGTGACCGCGCGCGCCGGCGTGCGCGATACCGCCGGCTACTACGGGTTCGGGGGCAGCTGGGTTGACGTGGACGATGACGGCGATCTCGATCTGCTCGTCGTCAACGACTCCACGCCGAACTATCTGTATCGGAACACGGGCCAGGGCACGTTCGAGGAAGCCGGCTTCGCGTCCGGGTTCGCGCTGAACGAGGAAGGGCGCGAACAGGCGGGGATGGGGCTGGCGCTGGGCGACTACGACAACGACGGCCGCGTGGACGCGTTCATCACCAACTTCTCGGACGATTCCAACACGCTGCGCCGCAACCTCGGCGATGGCAGTTTCGAGGACGTGACGGGGAGGCTCCGCCTGCGCACGCCGTCGCTGCCGTTTCTCGGGTGGGGCACCGGGTTCCTCGACTACGACAACGACGGCTGGCTGGACCTGTTCGTGGCCAACGGGCACGTTTATCCGCAAGTGGATCGCTACGATTGGGGGATGACGTGGGCGCAGCGCCCGTTGCTGTTCCGCAATCGAGACGGGGCGCGGTTCGACGAGGTCCCGGCCGCGACCGGCAGCGGCCTCGCCGTCGTCCGGTCGGCGCGCGGCGCGGCGTTCGGCGATCTCGACCACGACGGCCGCATCGACACCGTCATCAACAACCAGGACCACGGTCCCACGCTGCTCAGAAACGTGGCGCCCGCCGGCCATTGGATCTCGGTGGCGCTCGCCGGCGACGGCCGGGGCTCGCGTGAGGCGATTGGCGCGGTGGTGACGCTGGAAGCGGGCGCACGGCGGCTGCGGCGCGACGTGGTCAGCGGCGACAGCTATTGCTCGCAGTCGGACTTCCGTGCGCACTTCGGCCTCGGCGGGACGAGCCGCGTGGACCGCATCGTGGTACGGTGGCCCGATGGCGCCCGCGAGGCGTTTACGGTTCCTGGCGTCGATCGGATCGTGACGCTGAAGAAAGGGCAGGGCAAGGTTCAAAGTTCTAAAGTTCTAAAGTTCTAAAGTTCAATGGTGCTGGTAATCCTGTTTCTGGTCGTTCAGCTGCAGGCGGTTCAGGCGCAGGAGCGTCCCGCCGCGGCGGCGTTCCGCGACGGTGCGGCGGCGCAGCAGCGCGGAGACCTCGAGCGCGCGGCCGAGGCGTACCAGCGAGCCATCGACATCGAGCCGCGGTTTGCCGAGGCGCACGCGAATCTCGGCGCCGTGCTGTCGCGGCTTGGCCGGTACGACGAGGCGGTGCTGTCCGAGGAGCGCGCGCTGGCGATCAACCCCAGGCTCACGGCCGCGCGGCTGAATCTCGGGCTCGCCCACTACCGGGCCGGCGCCCTCACGGCTGCGATGGAAGCGTTCCAGGCTGTTCACACCGCCGAACCATCACTGTTGCAGGGCCGGCAACTCCTCGGCCTGGTGCTCGTCGAGCTCGGACGCGACGCCGAGGCCATTCCTCATCTGGAGGCCAGCGCCCGGGCGGCGCCCGGCGAGCCCGCGGTGCTGTTCGCGCTCGGCCGCGCGTACTCGCGGCGCGGCGATCCGCGAGCCGATGCGATCGCAGAGCAGCTGGCCAAGACACCCGAGGGCCAGCCGTTGTGGCACCAGCTTCGCGGGCTCGTGCTGCAGCGGGACGATCGCCATCAGGAGGCGCTGAAGGCATTCGAGGCGGCGGCGGCGTTGAACGCCGGCCTGCCGCAGCTCTCGGTGAACGTGGGGGTCAGCCGTCTGGCGCTCGGCGATCGCGACGGCGCGCGGCGCGGGTTCGAGGATGCGCTGATCCGATCCGATCGCGATGCCGCCGCGCACGTCTACCTGGGGTGGATGGACGAGCAGGACGATCGGTTGCCCGACGCGCGACGCCACGCCGAGCGGGCCGTGGCGCTCGAGGGGGATCTGGCCGAGTCCCGCGGCCTGCTCGGCCGGATTCTGCTGAAACAGGGGAGCCCCGGCGCCGCCGTGCCCCACCTCGAGGCCGCCGTCGCCGCCGAGCCGCGCAACCCGGCGTCCCGCTTCCTCCTGGCGCAGGCCTACCAACGCACCGGACGAGCCGACGCCGCCGCGCGGGAGTTCGCCGAAGCGCGGCGCCTCAAAGAGGAGGAGGTCGCGCGCGAGCGGAAGAATTGAGGGGGTCAGGGCTTCAGCGTGTGCATCTTTCCGATCTCCGGCTCGGTTCCGGTCAGCCAGCCTTTGACGAGCTCGTAAAGGACCACCGGCTGCGGCTTGTTGACTTCCAGGAACACCGCCGCATGAATGTCGACGCCGATGAGCACGAAGCGCGGGTCGTCCGGCGTCCCACTCCGCGGATTCCCGTCGTCGGGGAACCACATCTTCCAGTCGGGCGCGTACAGCTCGCGGATCTTCTGCCGATCGCGGGAGACCGTCGCGATCCCGGAGACCGAGATCCATTCGCGCGTCCGGTCCTTGTAGTACGACAGGTTGACGTGCGGGTCGGCCTCGAGGCTGCGAAGCTTGCCAGTCCCTTCCGCGGTCACGAACCACAGGTCCGCCCCCGTCGCGCGTTTCTGGTTCGCCATCGCCCGCGATTCGAGATGCCCGTCGTGACGACGCGTCGTCATCATCGCGATCTCGATGTCGTCAACCATTTTGTAGAACGTGTCGAGCTCAGTCGCCATATCCCCTCCAGGAGTAAACGAGACAGGACCCGTGTCCCGTCTCAATATTGGTATTCGAATGCTCAATTGCCGACGCGCGCTCCCGTATCCGTGAAGTCGGAGCCGTGCTGCTTCACGAGCTTGTTGTAGAGCCCGAGGATGAGCAGCGTCGGCGCCCACTGGCCCACGAACACGCTGGCGCTCCGGTTTCCCATCACCTGGAACGTCGCGGAGACGCCCATGGCCGCGACTGCGGCCCAGAGAAACGTGTCGGACGGCAGCCTGGCCGTCTGCGCTTCGATGGACTTCGCGACCTGACCTTCGGTGTGTTCCCGTCGTACTGCGGATGCGATTGTCATGTAATGCAACTCTCCTGCGGCTGTGCCGCGATGAACGTCCCGGACGTGATCGCCCGGCCACGTCGACGTTTCCGTTTGAGATCCAACATGCGCGCCAGTTGACCGGGTTCTGAGCAAGTCGCGTTCACCACAGGAACATGTCGCGGCGCGATTTTGAACGGCGGTCAAACGCGTTCGAGCTCATCCCTCGTCTCGATCGGTTCCTTCAGACGAGATTCCGCAACTTCAGCTCACGCGGGTGCGGCTCTATGTACACCTGTGCGGCCAGGTACGGCACCGGATGAGTTCGGAGGTAATGGCGCAGCATCGTGATTGGCACGATGAGCGGGACGAGCTGCAGCCGGTAGTCCTCGATGCTCCCGAGCAGCTCCGCCTTCGACGGGCGGTCGAGCCGATCGGCCAGGTAGCCCGCCATGTGCTGGAGTACGTTGGTGTGCCGCCCGGGAGTGGCGATCACGGCGAGCGCAGCCATGAACCCTTCGGTGTAGAGGCGCTCGAATGCCTCGGCCGGCAGGTCCCGCACGCGCGCCACCACCCGGCCGAGACGCTGATACGCCTGCGGCGAATGGGCGAGCAGCATCAGTTTGTGCGCGGTGTGAAAGCGCACGACGTCTCCTGCGGTCCATCTGCCGCCGAACAGTCCGCGAAGCCTGGAGTATGCGAACACGCGCTCGACGAAGTTCTCCCGCAGCCGCGGATCCGACAGGCGGCCTTCCTCCTCGACGGGCAGGGAGGGGAAGCGCTCCACGAGGAGCGACGCGAACAGCCCTCGTCCGGATCTCGCCGCGGTTCCATGAGCGTCGTAGACCTTGACGCGTTCGAGGCCGCAGCTTGGCGAGTCCTTCTTGAGCACGTAGCCGCACAGGCCCTCGGACTCGAGCTGCGCGACCCGGCGCCGAGCGAATCCCGTCATCCGATCGGTCACATCAACGGCGGTCCTGACCGTCAGCAGCCGTACGCCGTCGTCCGCCCGCACCAGGCGCATCGATTCCCGCGGCGTGCCGAGCCCGCATTCGACCTCGGGGCAGACCGGCACCCATTCCACCAGCGTCCCGAACGTCCCGGTCAGGAAGGTGTCGCGCTTGTGGCCGCCGTCGAAGCGAACGGCGCTGCCCAGGAGGCACGAAGAGATGCCGATGCGAACCGGGCGCGGATCGGGGTGCCGCTGGCTCGTGGCGTTTCCGACGCTAGATTGTGCGTGTGTCATAAGCCCAGTGCAGGGCGGCCTGCCGTTGCCTGCGGCGGCACTCGATCTCACCCGGTTCGCAGTTCTTCCGGATCGCGGACACATGGCGCCGGATGGCGCGCCAGCGCCTGATCTGCCGCACGTCGTCAGCGCTCCGGCGGCCCGTGTAGTAACGGCAGTACCACTGGAACCATCCGCGCGGATCCTGAGGACGGATCCAGCCGTTCCGCCGCCAAGCGGCGAGCGACTGCGACGCGTTGACGCCAAAGTAGTTCAGGCGGGCGTCGTGCCTGTCCGGGCACAGCCTCGCGTGCGCGAACCAGCTGGCCGGGAACTCGTCGCGGCAGTCGGTCATGTACTTTCCTCCGAACACGCCGAGCCGCAGCATCTGCTGCGGCGTCAGCTCCGGCGTGAATGCCGGCGCGAAGTTCCGGCCGGCCGGCTCCGTGCGAAAGTACACATAACCCTGCTGCATCGTGTCGGTGATAACGATTCTTCTTTTCATGATGCGTCACGAGATCCCGCCGGATCCGGCGCCGCGCCACGGTTCGCCTGTCCTGTCCCGGGCCCGGCGAAGGCTCGGTGCACGATCTGGTGCCGCCACGCGAACAACCGCCGGAGCAGCGGACGGACCAGGCCCCGGGCCAGCGGCCCGCCAGGCACCGCGTACTCGACGCGATCCACGTACAAGCTCTCCCCGACTCCAACGGGGACCACGCGGTGACAGTGGCGCCAAACCCTGAACGGGCCCCGAACCTGTTCGTCGCAGAACTGAGTTCCCTCGACATAGCCGTAGTGGCGCGCTTCCCACCGCACCCGCAGCGGTCCAACACCGAAGGAGAAGGTGATGCGCGCGCCGTCGCGCAGCCCCCCCTCCTGCTTCTCAATCCGCATCCACCGTCGCAGCGGCGTGAGTTTCAACAGCGCATCCGGTCGCTCGTGCCATCGAAACACGTCGCCGGCCCACCCGGGCACGATCGAGCGATACACGAAAACCGCGCCGACTGCGGTGGCGTCGGACGGCACGGCTCTCGTGTCCATGCAGACCGCCTATTTGTCGGTCGGCATGATGACCGAGTCGATCACATGGATGACGCCGTTGCTGGCGACAATGTCGGTCTTGACGACGTGCGCCTTGTCCACCATGACGCCGCCGTCACGCGCGGCGATGGTGACCGAGTCGCCGCTGACCGTCTTCGCCGACCGCATGTTCATCACGTCCGAGGCCATCACCTTGCCGGCCACGACGTGATACGTGAGGATGCGCTGCAGCTTCGCTTTGTTCTCCGGCTTGAGCAGCATCTCGATCGTGCCGGCCGGCAGCTTGGCGAACGCCTCGTCGGTCGGCGCGAAGACCGTGAACGGCCCGGGGCCCTTGAGGGTCTGCACGAGATCGGCGGCACCGAGCGCCTTCGCGAGCGTCTTGAACGACCCGGCGCCGACCGCCGTGTCGACGATGTCCTTCGTTTGAGCGCTGACGGCCGTCGTGTTCCCGACCGTACCCACCGTGACGGCTGCCGCCACCGTCAGAATCGTAAGAATCTTCTGCATGTCCACTCCTTCTGTCTGTGTGTGTTGCGCGCGCGGTTACCGTGCCTGCAGCGACGCGGGCTGTGCCCAGCGGCTCTGGAAGCGTTTGAAGAACAGCCCCTGGTACGCGCCGGCCAGCCCGACCAGCCCGTACACGACGGCGCTCAGCGGCGAGATCTCACCGAATCGCATCCCGAACAGCGCCGCCACGAGATCGAACTGGGCGAGGGCGATCAGTCCCCAGTTCAGCGCTCCGACCACGACGAGAATGCCCGCGACGACGTCCAGTTCTTTCATGCCTGCTCCTTGTTTCCGGGCGCCGGTCATTTCCGGTTCGCCTGCGTTTGATTATGGTGCAAATAGATATGATTAAAAGTAAAATCAAGCCGAACTCAAAACTCGTGTGAGTGTCAGGACAAGATCGCTGTCGGTTTTGACTGTCAGGAAAGAAAGGAGCGCTGAATGCTGACGGCGACGCTGAAAACGGGATTGAACGGCTACAGCATCGGCGCCAAGATCCGGGCGCTGCGGCTGAAGAAGAAAATGGGACTCGTCGAGCTGGGCCAGCACACCGGGTTGTCGCCCGCGCTGCTGTCGAAGATCGAGCGGGGCCGGTTGTTCCCCACGCTCCCGACGCTGCTGCGCATCGCGCTGGTCTTCAGCGTCGGCCTGGAGTTCTTCTTCGCCGGCGCCCGCGAGAAGCCCCTCGTGGCGGTCGTCCGCAAGGCGCAACGCGTGCGGCTTCCCGATAAGCCGGGCGCGCGGCAGGTGGCCTATCGATTCGAGTCGCTGGACTACCCCGCCACCGAGCGCCGCTTCAACTCCTACTACGCCGAGTTCTTCCCCGCGGCGCCTGCCGGCGTCGAGCCGCACGCGCATCCCGGCGTCGAGTTCATCTACGCGCTGACCGGGACTTTGAGCATCCATCTCGACGGCGAGGAACACGAGCTCGAAGCGGGGGACTCCATGTATTTCGATTCGAGCGTGCCTCATAGTTACAGGCGCAGCGGCGGCCGGACCTGCAGCGCCGTCGTCGTCACATCACCGTAGCGGTTGAGAGAATCGTTCATGTCATCGACAACGCTTCGGACGGTTGCGCTCCCTGACGGCGAGGCCGTCCCGGTCCTCGGGCAGGGCACATGGCGCATGGGGGAAGACCGCAGACGCCGGGCGCAGGAGGTCGCCGCGCTCCAGCTGGGCCTCGATCTCGGCATGACGGTGATCGACACCGCGGAGATGTACGCCGACGGTGGCGCCGAGGAAGTCGTCGGCGAAGCGATCGCCCGCCGGCGCGCCGACGTGTTTCTCGTCAGCAAGGTGCTGCCCCAGCACGCGACCCGGCGCGGCACGGTTGCCGCGTGCCGGGCAAGCCTGAAGCGCCTTCGCACCGAGCGCCTCGATCTCTACCTTCTTCACTGGCGCGGCAGCGTCCCGCTTGCCGAGACGCTGGAGGCGCTCGAGACGCTCGCCCGCTCGGGCGACATCCGCCATTGGGGCGTCAGCAATTTCGATACTGGCGACATGGAGGAGATCGCCGGTTTGCCCGGCGGGATCGCCGTGGCCGCCAATCAGGTCCTCTTCAACCTCGCGAGCCGCGGCATCGAGCTCGACCTGCTGCCCTGGAGCCGCGCGCGGCAGATTCCCGTCATGGCGTACTCGCCGATCGACCAGGCGCGACTGGTGAAGAGCCCGGTGGTCCGGCGCGTCGCGGTGCGGCGCGGCGTCACCCCGGCGCAGGTCGCGCTGGCGTGGGTCCTCGCGCGGGACGGGGTCATGGCCATCCCGAAGGGCAGCAACCTCGATCACGTGAAGGAGAACCGCGCCGCGCACGATCTGGATCTCACACCTGAAGATCTGCGCGAGCTCGATCGCGGCTTTCCGCCGCCGGCGAAGAAAGTACCGCTGGAGATGCTCTAGATCAAACGGTGAGATAAACTCTGTTGCCCGATTGGACGACTCGACTTCGCTTGCGATGCCACACGAAGGATGCGCATGAAGAAACACTCCGCACTCACGCCGTTGCTCGCCGGTGTCCTGACCGCCGCGATGTGGGCCGGCAGCAGCGGCACCGCAGCGGCTCAGGCCAACCTCGTCCGGATCGAGAACGCGAAAGCAGGCGCCACGGACTGGCTGTTGACCAAAGTCAGGCGCCACGACGACGAGATCTACGAGCTCGGCTGGCATCGCCGGAAAGGCATCGAGGCCTACGCGTCGCACACGAGCGTCAAGGCGGGCGAGACGCTCAACGTGCACGTCAGCACGTATCCGGTGAACAAGTACTCCGTCGGTATCTACAGGATGGGGTATTACGGCGGCGCCGGGGCGCGGCTGATGCGGTCGCTGGGTCCTTTACAGGGGACCGCGGAGCCTACGCCAAAGGACCAGGCGCGCAATCTGCTCGAGTGCAACTGGAAGGTGGGCTTCAGCCTGGAGATTCCGGCGGACTGGTTGAGCGGGGTCTACATCGGAAAGCTCGCCACGCTCCCTGCGGCCAACGGGCAGTTCCTCGATCTGGAAATGAGCAACGAGAGCTACTTCATCTTCGTCGTTCGGGACGACCGCAGGGCCGATCTGGTGTTTCAGGTTTCGGACATGACCTGGCTGTCGTACAACCGCTGGCCGCAGTGGCGATCGCTCTACGATCTGGGCGAAGCCCCGTGGGGCGCGAACAACAGGACGGTCGGGTATGACGTCGGGTTCGACCGGCCTTATGCGCTCTTCTGGAACGGATTCCCGGCGGGCTTCCACCCCCTGACCAACGGGTCGGGCGAGTTTCTCATGACCGAGTTCCCGCTGGCCTTCTGGCTGGAGAAGGAAGGCTACGACGTCACCTACATCTCCAACGTGGACACGCACGCGGATGGGAAGGGGCTCCTTCGCGCGAAAGCGTTCCTGTCGGTCGGCCACGACGAGGTACTGGACCGAGCAGATGTTCGACAACGTGACGAAGGCGCGGGATGCCGGCGTCAGCCTCGCCTTCCTGTCGGGCAACTCGATTTCAGGGGTGGTGGAACTGTTGCCCAGTAGCGACGGCCGTCCGAACCGTGTCATGCGGCGGGCCGGGCGGGCGTTTCAGGGTGAGCAGGAGCTCATGGGGAGCTCGTCGTACGGTGTCGGGTTCACCGACTGGACCGCCGACAAGCCGGAGCACTGGGTGTTCGAGGGCACGAACATGAAGAAGGGCGATCGGGTCGCGCAGCTCGTCGGCTGGGAGTATCACGGTCCCCCGCTCGGCAAGCACGCGGATCTGGTCGTGCTGTCGGAAGGACCGGTGTACGGCAACGGCGGACAGAAGCTGAACGGGACCTACGCCACCACGCTCTACACGGCGCCCAAGGGCAACCTGGTGTTCAACGCGGCGACCTGCTGGTGGAACGTGGTCCTCTCGTCTCCACCCGGGTTTCAGCACCCGCCGCGCAAGGCCTTCCGCGAGGACGCGCGCATCCAGCGGATCACGAAGAACATCCTCGACCGGATGATCGCCGTGAAGGTCGCGAACTGAGGTAAGGAAGGGGGGTCAGGCCATGAAACATGAACGTGACGGGCAACTCGAGGCCATTCATGATTCAAGACCTGACCCCTCTTTCCATCCCGGCGGCTGACCCCCTCTTCCGTCCCGGCGGCTCCGTGACGGCGAGCACGGCCCGGCTCAGCGGTCGTTGGGGTTGATCGCTTTGAATGCCAGCGCCGCCGCCGCGCCGCCGAGCAATTCCGGGCCGAGATACAAAAGCAGGTTCGACCACGGCAGCATGTGCATGATCATGGCGCCCACCGCGACAGCCGGGTTGAACGCCGCCCCTGACACGTCGCCCACCGCGAACGCGCCGGCCAGCACCGTGAAGCCGATCGCGAGGCCGAAATAGGAGTTGCCCGCAGTCGCCTTGGCCGTGGCCACGTTCAACACGACGTACACCAGCGCAAACGTGAAGAGGAACTCCGCAACGCCGGCCGCCACCGGGCGGGCCACGAACGTCACGGCGGTCTCCATCTTGAAGAACAGCACGAGACCGGCTGCAGCGGCCGCGCCGATGAGCTGCGCGATCACGTAGGGGAGCACGTCGCCCGCGGGGCAGCGCCCGCGCAGGAACACGCCGAGCGTGACCGCCGGGTTGAAGTGCCCGCCCGACACGTGACCGCCCGCAAAGATCATCACCATGAGGATCGACCCGATCGCCAGGGGCGCGATCACGCCCGGCCCGGCAGCAATCCCGGTGCTTCCGACGGTCAGTACCAGAAAGAAGGTTCCGATCAGTTCAGCTGCGGCCTTGTGCATTTCGTTGTACCCCTCAGAAAAAAGCGGCTGCCCGCCTCGCTACAGGGAAAAGCACTCGCACTCGCGTGGCCCCTCGACGCTGGCGGGGTCCCGCCAGCGTCCGTTCCTCGATTTCGAGAACCCGGCGCGGCTGTGTGCTGCGGTGGACGGCGGTTACCGTATCACGGTTGACGCTCCGCGCGCCTTCACAGCGAGCCGGAGCCGGAGGGTCCCTGGCACGTTCACGACCTGACCCCCTCGCTCGGGCGCCTGCTCCACTTGACTTCCAAGTAAAGATTGAGGCACTCTCTCCACTATGGCTTCTAGTGGAGATTCCCAGCGCGTCGACCTCCTGCAGGGGACCCTCGATCTCATCGTGCTCCGCACGCTCACGACCATGGGCCCGCAGCATGCCTACGGCATCGCCGCGCGGATCGAACAGATCTCCGCCGATCCGTTCACGCTGAATCAGGGGACGCTCTATCCGGCGCTCGTGCGGCTCGAGCAGAAGGGCTGGATCAAGGGCACGTGGCAGACGACCGAGAACAACCGCGAGGCGAAGTACTACGCGATCACGAAATCGGGCACGCGCGCGCTCGGTGAGCAGGTCGAACGCTGGCGGCGCTCCGCGGGGCTGGTCAACAGGCTGCTCCTGGACGACGCGGAATGACGGCCGCGCTCAGGCGATTCTTCTCGAGGCTGGCCCACGTGCTCCAGCCCGATCGCGGTGAGAAGGACCTCGCCCGCGAGCTCGCCGCGCATCTCTCCCTCCTCGAGGACGAGTATCGCCGCCGCGGCCTGCCGGCGGACGAGGCCAGGCGCGCCGCGAGGCTCGCGCTGGGCGGCGTCGATCGGGCCAAAGAGCTCCACCGGGACGAACGCTCGTTCCTGTGGTTCGACGACGCGCGGCGGGATTGGCAGTATGCCGTGCGGATGCTGTGGCGCAATCCGACGGTGACTGCGACAGCCGTGCTCTCGCTCGCGGTCGGCATCGGCGCCAACACCGCTGTCTTCACCGTCGCCAACGCGTTGCTGTTCCGCGGGCCGGCCGGTGTGGCGGAGTCCGATCGCCTGGTCGACATCGGCATCGCCCGGCCCGACGGCGGGTTCAACCCCGCCTCGTTCCCAACCTACGCCGACGTTCGCGACCGCGCCGCAAGCCTGGCCGGCGTTTACGCGCATGGGATGTTTCCCCACGCGATGAGCTTCGGGATCGCGGGAACTGCCGGCTCGGTAGCGTCCGGCTTCAGCCGAGCCGGCGCTCCCGAACGCGTGTTCGGCCACTCCGTCACGTCGAACTATTTCTCGGTGCTCGGCGTGCGGGCGGCCGTCGGGAGAGTCTTCGACGCGGTGAACGACGGGCGTCCGGGCGCGAGTCCGGTAGCGGTGTTGAGTCACCGGTTCTGGGAACGCCGCTTCAACGGCGACTCGTCCGTAGTTGGCCAGGCGATCCGCCTGAATGGTCAGACGTTCACCGTGATCGGGATTGCGCCCGAGGGATTCCAAGGCACAGGCGTGACGGCGGCGGACGCATGGATGCCTTTGAACGTGCTCCCGGCCATGAACAACCAGAGTGAGGCCGTCTTCGCGAACCGTGACGGCGGCTGGCTCGTGATCGGCGGACGTCTGAAGCCCGGCGTATCCGTCGCGGCCGCGGCCGGCGAAGTGGCCGCGCTCGGTCAGGCTCTCGCTCGCGAGTATCCGGCCACCCCGGTCACGAAGGGACTTCTCCTGCTGCCGTCATCGCTGGTGCCCGGCAACAGGGCTCTGGTCGCGGTCTTCGTCGTGTTGTTGACGGGGATGGTGTCGTTCGTGCTCCTCGTCGCGTGCGCAAATGTCTCCGGGATTCTGCTCGCGCGCGGGGCCGCGCGGCGGCGGGAGATCGCGGTCCGGTTGTCGCTCGGCGCCGGCCGCGGACGGCTCATCCGCCAGCTCCTCACCGAAACGGCGCTCCTCTTCGCGATCGGCGGCGCCGCCGGATTCGTGCTGGCGCGCGCGCTGACCTCGCTGCTCCTCACCTGGCTGTCGGCGCTGCCGTTCCCCGTCGTGCTGTCGCTGACACTCGACCGTCGCGTGATGGCGTTCACGATCGGGATGTCACTCCTGGCGGCGCTGGCGTCCGGCCTTGCGCCGGCGCTGCAGACGTCCGCCGCTCACCCCGCCGGCGCGCTGAAAGACGAGGCGCAGGGGTTCTCCAGTCGATCGAGGCTCCGGCACGCGTTCGTCGTCGTGCAGGTGGCGCTCAGCGTGACGCTGGTCGTCGGAGCGGGACTCTTCGCCCGCGCGCTCGCGCGAGCCGGCGCGGTCGATCCCGGCTACGATCCGCGCGGAATAGAGCTCACGACCGTCGACCTGTCGATGGGCAGATATTCGGAGGCCGCGGCCCTGGCATTCTGGCGCAGCCTCCTCGATCGGGTGCGCGAGCTGCCGGGCGTCGAGGATGCGACGATCGCGAGGGTCCTGCCGGGCGGGTTCGAAAGCATGGAGCTCGGGTTGGGACTCCCCGGAGCGTCCGCCGACGAGGAGTTCCAGCCGGACTCGAACATGGTCGAGCCCGGGTACTTCGCCACGCTCCGCATCCCAATCATCGCGGGGCGGGATTTCAACACCGGCGATCGCGCCGGCGGGCAGCCGGTTGCCATCGTCGGGGAAACCGCGGCGCGGCGCTTCTGGCCCGGCGAGGGCGCCGTCGGCAAGTACTTGTGGCAGCGAACGGCGAGCGGAACGCGCGCCTACCTCGTCGTGGGGGTGGCCGGCGAGATCAGATCGACCAGCCTCATCGACGGGATGTCGCAGTCGTTCGTCTACGTGCCGGTCCAGCAGCAGTCGAGTTTCACGTCGAGCTTGACGATCATCACGCGCGCGAGGCCGGGCGAAAGCGTCGTCAACGCCGTTCGCAAGCTCGTGGGATCGATGAACCCGGACCTTCCGATCGCGGCGACGCCGACGCTCGCGGAGTCAGTGGCCCTCGGCCTCATGCCGCAGCGGATTGCGGCCTCGATTGCGGGCAGCCTTGGCACCGTCGGGCTCCTGCTGGCGGCGATCGGCATCTACGGCGTCACCGCGTTCACGGTCACGCGGCGCCTGCGCGAATTCGGCATCCGCGTCGCGCTCGGCGCCCGGCGCGCCGACATCCTCCGCATCGTGCTGCGGCAGGGCCTGGGGCTGACGTTCGCCGGCTGCGCGTTTGGCGTGATGCTGGCGGGCGCCCTCGCTCACCTGCTGACGGTTTTCCTGATGGGCGTGCCGGTGCTGGACCCTCTGACGTTTGCGGGCGCGGTGACGCTGTTCGTGCTGGTCGGTCTTGGCGCCTGCTACGGTCCCGCGCGCCGGGCGACGGGGCTGGATCCGCTCTCCGTGTTGCGCTGCGATTAAGGCCTCGGCGCTTCGCGCCTCGGTCAGGATCCAGGCTGTGACGGGTGGCGCTTGATCCACTTGTAGGCGGCGGCTGAGTTCCTCCAGAAGTACTTCTCCGCGACGGTCGCGGGCTTTGTCGCGAAGTACTCTTTGGCGATCCCCACGATCGCCTGAATGGGCGCCGTCCCGTCGCTGTTGGGCCAGTCACTCCCGAAGATCACGCGATCCTCGCCGAAGATCCCCGTCAACGCATCGAGCCTGGGGCGATGCGTCTTCAGGTCGGTCGAGACCTGATTGTTCACGCGATGGATGATCGCCGAGAGCTTAACGTAGACCTGCGGACGTTGGGCCAGCTCCCGCAGCACGCGGTCGTACGCGCTCCGCTCGGCGGGCGGCTCGGGCGGCTCGAGCGACGGCAGGTGATCGATGACGACGCGAAGCGTTGGCACCTTGTCGGTCAAGCGCACAATCGCGTCGAGGAGGGGGACCCGTGGGTTCGCGGTGTCCATCACGAGGTCTGCCTGCGCGAGCAGTTCCAGGCCCCTGATGAACGCGGGTGAGCTCACCTGCGCCGTCAGATCTCGCCCCCAGATGTTTCCGCACCGGATTCCGCGAAAGAGCGGGTTCTTGCGGTAGCGCTCCAGATACTCCGGGAACTCCGGCTTCTCGGGCTCGAGGTTCCCGACAACTCCCACGATGATCGAATCTCGTTGTGCGACTTCCAGCACCCACAGGTTGTCTTCGATCCACGGGCTCGCCTCGACCTTGACGGCGCCGACGATGCCGAGCGGTTCGGCGAGCTTGCGGTAGCGATCGGGAAGCGCAGGCAACGTCGGGACGCCGGGCGGACCGCTGTAAGGCGCGCCCTGCGGCCTGGTGGGATCGAAGAGATGGATGTGCGCGTCGATGATCGGGATGGACGGCTGCGGAGACGGTGCGCGCCAAGTGGTGGCGGCCGCGGCTGCGATTCCGCTCAGGAATCCTCTTCTCGTCACGTCCCGATTATGGACCACCCCTACCGCGTGTGCGAAGGGAGCACGCACCCCTACCGGGCGAACGAAGTGAGCCGGCCCCCTGCGGCGAGCGAAGCGAGCCCTTCGACTCGCCCAATCCCGAGCGCTCGCTCAGGGCAGGCCGCCCTTACCGACGAGCGTAAGCGAGCCGGCCGTTACCGAGGCGTCCAGCGCCGAGGCCCTTATGCGCGAGCGAAGCGAGCGCGCCCTAGGGATTCAACTCCCGGACCGGCCGCACTTCGATGCTCCCCTCGCGCGCGGGCGGGATCTTTGCCGCGGCCTGGATCGCGTCGTTCAGGTCTCTCGCTTCGATCAGGTAGAAGCCCGCCAGTTGCTCCTTCGTTTCGGCGAACGGTCCGTCCGTGATCGACATTTTTCCGTTCCGGACCCGCACGGTCGTCGCGGTCTCGACGGCTTGGAGCGCCTCGGCGGCAATCAGGAGCCCGCTCTTCCTGAACCCGTCGCCGCAGGCGGAGCACTCGCTGTCGGGCACGGCGTGCAGCTTCTGTTCCTCGAGGTACACCAGGCACAAGTACTTCATAGGGGGTCTCCGGTCTCGGGTCTCTGGTCTTTGGTGTCTTCGGTCTTCGGTCTTGGGTCCGTCTCGGGACTCCGCGGCTACCGGCTAGTCGTTCGGGCGGGCCCCGGATCGACAGCTAGCCGCTTCGACTCGCCTGACCCATGCGCTCGCTCAGGGCAGGCTTGCTTACTTAGAGCTGAGCAAGCCGTTTTTCGAGAAACCGCCGCTCCGGCTCCTGCCGCGTGAGCGCGAGGGCGCGCTCGTACGAGGCGCGGGCATCCGCCGTTCTCCCGAGCCGCCGGCAGAAGTCCGCGCGCGCGGCGTGCGCCAGCCGGTAGTCCAGCAGATCCCCGCGCCCGAGGATGGCGTCGACGAGCGCCAGCCCGGCGGCAGGGCCGTCGTGCATGGCCACGGCAACCGCCCGGTTGAGCTCGATGACGGGTGAGGCATCCGATCGCAACAGCACGTCGTAGAGGCCGACGATCTCCGCCCAGTCCGTCGCCGCGGCGTTCGGCGCCTCCGCGTGCACGGCCGCGATCGCCGCCTGAATCGTGTACGGTCCGAACTGCCGCGACGACAGCAGCGCCTCGACGAGCCGCGTGCCTTCCGCGATCTGATCCCGGTCCCACAAGGAGCGGTCCTGGTCGTCGAGCAGGATCACTTCGCCCGACGGTGACGCGCGCGCCGCGCGCCGCGACTCCTGCAGGAGCATCAGCGCGAGCAGGCCACGCGCCTCCGGTTCCGTCCCTCGACTGACCCGGGACGCCCTGAGCGCGTCGTCCCTCGACGCCGCTCGGGACGCCCGTGAGGTTGTCGAAGCGTCGAAGGGCGGCAGCAGCTCGACGAGCAGGCGCCCCAGGCGGATGGCCTCCGCCGACAGATCGTGCCGCGTCAACGACGCGCCGGACGACGCCGCGTAGCCTTCGTTGAAGACGAGGTAGATCACGCGCAGCACGGCGTCGAGCCGCTCGGGCAGCTCGGCGTGGGTCGGCACCTGATACGGAATGCGCGCGTCGCGGATCTTGGCCTTCGCGCGCACGATGCGTTGCGCCAGCGTGGGCGCCGGCGAGAGAAACGCCCGCGCGATCTCCTCCGTCGTCAGGCCGCACACCTCGCGCAGCGTGAGCGCCACCTGCGCATCGGAGGCGAGGGCCGGGTGGCAGCACGTGAAAATCAGGCGAAGGCGGTCGTCCTCGACGCTCTCTTCGTCGGCCCAGGCCGCCTCGTCCACGACCGCGAGATCGGCCCCGCTGCCGCTTTCGTCGAGCGCGTCGAAACGGGCGCGCCGCCGGATGCCGTCGATGGCCTTGAACCGTCCGGCCGACACCAGCCACGCGCGCGGGTTGGCGGGCACGCCGTCGCGCGGCCACTGCTCCAACGCGGCCCTGAAGGCGTCTTGCAGTGCCTCCTCGGCGACGTCGAAGTCTCCCAGCAGCCGGATCAGGGTCGCCAGCACGCGGCGGGAATCCGAGACGTAGACGGCATTCACGGTCTCGATGATGGGATCGGTCGCGGGCACAGCACCCGATCACACCATCTTCGGCTGGCCAGTGCAAGGCGCGCTCGCTGGCGCTCGCGCGTAACGGGATCATGAGAACATGTCCCTCGTCCACATTTCACGATTTCAACGCGACGCCGTGGGAGTTACATGTCGAAGACGCCTCGAGGAATTCCGACTCGCCCGTTCGGCCGCACCGGCGAGCGCGTGTCGATCATCGGTTTTGGCGGATGGCACCTGGGCGTGCCGAAGACCGATCGCGCGGCGGTGCGCCTGCTGCACGCCGCGATCGACAACGGCATCACGTTCCTCGACAATGCCTGGGACTACAACGACGGCCTGAGCGAGGAGCGCATGGGCAAGGGCATCGCCGATCGCCGCCACGAGGTCTTCCTCATGACCAAGGTCTGCACGCACGGACGCGATGGCAAGGTGGCGATGCGGCAGCTCGAAGACTCGTTGCGGCGCCTGCGCACCGACCACCTCGATCTCTGGCAGATTCACGAGGTCGTCTTCGACGACGAGCCGGCCCGGCACTTCGCGCGCGGCGGTGTCGTCGAGGCGCTGGACCGCGCGCGCAGGCAGGGCAAGGTCCGCTACGCCGGCTTCACCGGCCACAAATCGCCGTCGCTCCACCTGGAGATGCTGGCGCGCGACTATCCATGGGATTCGTGCCAGCTGCCGTTGAACTGTTTCGACGCGTCGTTCCGGAGCTTCGAGCAGGAGGTGTTGCCCGAGCTGAACCGCCGCGGCATCGCGCCGATTGGCATGAAGAGCCTGAGCGGCGACGCGCGGCCCGTGATGGCGAAGGTCGTCTCTGCGGAGGAAGCCCTCGCCTACGCCCTCAGCCTCCCGGTCGCGACGGTCGTCAGCGGGATCGACACGCCGGCCGTGCTCGAGCAGAATCTCTCGGTGGCGCAGGGCTTCCGCCCGATGTCCGCCCCTGCGCGGCAGGCGCTGCGACGACGCGTCGCCGCGCACGCTGCGGACGGGCGCTTCGAGCTGTACAAGATCTCCGCGGCGTTCGAAGGCGTCGAAACCAGGCGCGTGCACGGGCTGCCGACGCAGCCGGATCTACCGGCATAGCGGGTTGCAGAATCTGCGATCGGTGTGTAACTCGACGACTGGGGTCTGACCCCGGTACCGTACGCGGTCCGGAGGCGCGGACTTGGAGGCTTATGACAACGAAGCGCTTGTTCCCGAAGCTGGCCGGCGCGCGCGTCCCGGCGATCCTCGCTGTTGCGGTGTTCGGCGCCGCCTGGGTCACTGCCGGAGCGGTCCAGGAAGATGCGCTGCGAAAGGCCCTGACCTTCCACGCTTCTTTCGACGGGAAGGTCGATGCGGCTTACGCGGCCGGCGACCCGAAGCTGTATTGGGCGCCGTCCTTGAAGCAACGTCAGGAGGCGAAGGCCGGTCTGCCGGACGGCGGCGCGGTCGTGGCCGCCGGGGGCGCAGGCAAGTTCGGCGACGCTCTGCGCTTCACGAAGAAGGGGCCGCCGATCGTGTTCTTCCAGGGTGCGCGGAATATGGCCTTCGAGCCGGTGAACTGGACCGGCACGGTTTCGTTCTGGCTGAGCGTGGATCCCAAAACCGATCTCGAGCCGGGTTTTTGCGATCCTGTTCAGATCACGCCGCGCGCCTGGAACGACGGCGCCTTCTTCGTGGAGTTCGAAAAGCGCCCGGAATCCATTCCCTTCCGCCTGGGGGTCTACGCGGACCTCGACGTGTGGAACCCGGAGAAGCGCAGGTTCGACGACATTCCCGCCCACGAGCGCCCGCTCGTCACGGTCCAGGACCCGCCGTTCGACCGCGGCAAGTGGACCCACGTCGTGTTCAGCTTTCAGAATTTCAACACCGGCAAGCGCGACGGCGTGGCGCGGCTGTACCTGGACGGGAAGCCCCGCGGCGAGCTGAGCCCGCGCCAGCAGTCCTTCACGTGGGATCCGGAGAAGAACACCATCGCGCTCGGCCTGAGCTACATCGGCTTGCTCGACGAGCTCTCCGTCTTCAACCGCGCGCTGAGCGGTGAAGAAATTGTCAGGCTTTACGGACTGCAGAAGGGCGTGACCGCCCTGCTGCGATAGGGGCCTCGGCGCTGCGCGCCTCGGTAGGGGCCGGTTCGCTGCGCTCGCCGGTAGGGAGAATCTGCATCAGTGTGTAACGCGACGACTGGGGTCTGACCCCCGTACCGTACGCGGTCCTACCGCGAGCGAAGCGAGCGGCCCTTACCGAGCGGCGCGCAGCAGCCGAGGCCCCTACGGCGAGCGAAGCGAGCCGCCCTACAGCGAGCCGAGCCGCCTATGTCCGCTTGATGACGACGAGCGTGACATCGTCGGCGGGCGTGCCGAAGGCCAGCAGGTCCGTCCGGATGGCCTCGAAGATCTCCGCGGCCGTTTGATGTTTGACGGCCCTCAGTTTCTCTTCGAGCCGCCGCGGATAGTAATCCTCGTCGGCGTTCCGGTGGTCGACGAGTCCGTCGGTGTGCAGTAGGAGGATGTCGCCGGCGCCCATCAGGACCCACTCGTTCAGTTTGTAGTCTTCCTTGAAGCCCAGCGGACTCGCGGCCGCGTTGCCGTCGGTCGCGTGCAGCGACGGCATCATCCCGAGCGGGGGAAACGAGACGCACAAGTCCTGGCTGACTTCCATGAACTGGTCGTGCCTGGAGGAGAAGACCAGCGGAAACGGCTGCGCCGCGGAGAGGAATCGAAACCCGCCGTCTTCGGAGATCTCGGCGTAAATCAGCGAGACGAACTTGTGGTCGCTGGACGACTGATAGAACCGGGTGTTCAGGTTCTCGAACAGCCGCTTCGTCACCCGTCCGAACATGTCCAGCTCGTAGATCGCGCCGAGGAGAAACGCCTGATGGAGCATGGCGGCCATGAACGCATCGGTGATGCGGTGGCCCGAGACGTCGAGGACCGCGATGCCTGCCGTCTTCTGGCAGCGCCGGAGGTTCTCGGCGATGTCCAGCCTGCCCTGTTCGGTGCTTCGCTGAATCCTGGTTTCGAGATCGAACCGCTGCTTGAAATCCACGAAAATCAGGTGGTCGCCCCCGACCGGGCCCTGCAACGCAAGCGTGCCGCCGTGAATGTCGATCCCGTTGACGCGCGGAACCGCTCCCGGCTTGGGGATAAGATGCTTGACAATCTCCGTGAAGTTTTCCAGCTCGCCCGATAGTTGAATCAAATGGTCCTTGCGATCCGAATGCATGGTCTTCCGTCTCCAAACGGCCGGTCAGCGGAACACGCACCGCCTCGTTGCAGAGTCGGAAATCGCCGCCAAAAGAACGCGCTTCCTGGCTGGACGCAGCAATTCCGGCTGCCGCGCCGCTGAGGCTACCTGTCCCGGTGTTTACGGTTGTACTGCAATCGCGGGACCATCGGAGAGTCGTCGAAATGCCACGGGAAATCACGAAATGCAGCAGGTCTGTATTGATCGGATGCAAATCTGAGACACTGACTACCTTTTCGGCTGCCCTGGGCCCCGGCCTCAAAAAAGCAATCCGGGCTGTCGATTTCGAGGCCTCTCGATCGACTTGGAACCAGGGGCCGGGTTCGGCCGAATCTTCCAGGTGCTTATGAGCTTCATTACTGATTTCCGGTTTGCGCTGCGGTCGTTGGGCAGGGTCAAAGGCCTGGCGATCACCGTCGTGGTCACCCTGGCGCTTGGCATTGGCGCCAATGCGGCGATTTTCAGCGTCGTCCGCGGCGTACTCCTGCGGCCGCTCGTCAACCGCGACGAAGACCGCCTGATCTACATCCGCCAGAGCGCGCGCGGCATCGGCTCGGAGAACGCGAACTTTTCTGTCCCGGAAATCCGGGATCTGCAATCGCGCGTCCGGACCCTCGGCGCGCTCGGCGATTTCTCGACCGTCGAGTTCACGATGGCCGGCCTGGGCGAGCCCCGCGTCGTTCGTTCCGGCGTCGTCGGCGGGTCGTACTTCAGCGTCATGGGTCTCCGCCCGGTGCGGGGCCGCCTGCTCGACGCCACCGACGACGGGCCCAAGGCTGCCGGCGCCGCCGTGCTGACGCATCGCTTCTGGACGACCACGCTGCAGAGCGACGAATCGCTGATCGGAAAAACAGTGAGGCTCGGCGAACGCTCGGCGACCATCGTCGGCGTCCTCGAGCCGTCGGTCCCGTACCCCGCGGAGACGGAGATCATCGCGAACGTCGTGACGAGCCCGCACCACATGGATGCCACGATGCAGGACGGCCGCGTGCACCGGATGACCGAGCTCTTCGGCCGGCTGACGCCCGGCGCCGATCTCGAGTCCGCGCGCGCCGAGCTGCGCGCCGCGCACGGCGCGATCCTCGCGGAGCACCCGGAGGCGTACCCGAAGGAAGCCGACTTCCGAATCGACGCCGTGCGGCTGCGCGATCAGATCACCTCGCCGGCGAGAACCGTCCTGCTGATCCTGCTGGCCGCGTCGGCGCTGGTCTTCCTCATCGCGTGCTCGAACGTGGCGAACCTGATTCTCGCCCGCTCGGTGCGGCGCGAAGGCGAGCTGGCCATCCGCGCGGCGCTTGGCGCGAGCACCGGCGCGCTGCGGCGCACGCTTCTCGCGGAAAGCCTGCTGCTCTGCGGCGCGGGCGCGATCCTCGGCGTCGTCATCGCGCGTCCGATGGTGGCGATTCTCGCCCGCTATGCCGCGCGCTTCTCGGTGCGCGCGCTGGATCTGACCGTGGACGCCAGCCTGCTGTGGGTCGGCGTGAGCCTCGCCGTGATCGCGGCCGTGCTGCTGGCGTTCGTTCCGCGACTGCCGTCCGCCGGGGCGTCCACCGGGATTCGGCCTGACGACCGGAAGCGTGCGGATCACGTCGGGCACCAACCGCCGGCTGCGCCTGTTCGCGGTCACGCAGATTGCGGCGTCGTTCGTGCTCCTGGCGGGCGCCGGGATGCTGTTGACGACGCTGTTTTCGCTGCAGGCGGCACGCACCGGGTTCAACACGCGCAACGTGCTCGCCGTGAACGTGCCCATCATGTCTTACTCGCGTCCGCCGGACCAGATTGCCGTGTTCTACAAGGAGGCGATGCGGCGCATCTCGGAGCTGCCCGGCGTGGAGCGCGCCGCGATCGGCACGATCGTGCCGTGGCGCGACGCGGGCACGTTCGGTCCGGGCTTTCAGTTCTCGGTTGAGGGGTACGCCAAGGCGAACGGCGAAGAGGATCCGCGCGCGCGGTTCCGGACCGTGTCGCCCGGGTTCTTCGCCTCGCTGGGCGTCCCGATCATCGCGGGCCGCGATTTCAGCGAGGCGGACCGGCGCGGCGCCGAGCCCGTCGTCATCATCAGCCAGAGCGTGGCGCAGCGGATGTTCCCGACCCAGGAGGCGCTGAACCGCCGCCTGATGTGGACCGATCCGGTGATGAAGTTCATCGACGTGAGCACGGGGCCACGCCGGATCGTCGGCATCGCCGCCGACGTGGACGACGAGAACGTGGTGCCGGGCCCGGCGATGAGCGTCTATCACCCGTTCGAGCAGGAGATCGGCGGCGGCCGCCTCTTCGTCCACGCGCGCACCGATCCGTACGCGCTCGTGCCGCCGATCACGCGCATCATCCGCGAGCTCTCGCCCGATCAGCCGGTCGAGCAGGCGGCGACGCTCGAGGACGTGCGCGCGGAGGTGCTCGCGCCCGATCGGCTGAACGCGCTCGTCTTCGGCGGCTTCGCGGCCGTGGCGCTGCTGATCGCCGTCGTCGGCGTCGCCGGCGTGCTGGCGTTCTCGGTGAGCGCGCGGACGCGCGAGTTCGGCATCCGCCTCGCGATCGGGTCGGCGCCGCGTCACCTGTTGACGCGCGTGCTCGGAGAAGGCGCGGTGATTGCCGGCGCCGGCATCGTGGCCGGGGCGGCTCGGGGGAGTCCTGCTCGCGCAGCTCGTCGGGAGCTACATCCAGGACGTCAGCATCCCGGGAGCCCTGCCCATCGCCGGCGCGGCGGCGGTCCTCGTCGCGGCGGCCATCCTCGCGTCGCTGATGCCGGCGGCGCGCGCCGCGCGCATCGACGTCATCCAGGCGCTGCGATCGGAATAAAGTTCTAACGTTCTAACGTTCTAACGTTCAGCAAAGCTGTCGAGCCGCCCAGCCGTCGAGCTGAGAACTTTCGAACTCTAGAACTCTAGAACTCTAGAACTTTAGACCCGATCCCACCGTTGACACACCGGCCCACGGGGCGTACGCTCGCTTCGAGTACCGATCCCCCGCAGGGAGGCCCCTGATGTTCCGATTCGACGCAGAAAAGAGCGTCCACTTCTGCGACGGCATGCGGCGCCGCGATTTCCTGCACGCCGGCTCGCTGGGGCTCCTCGGCCTCACGCTCGGCGATTTCCTCGCGCTGAAGGCCGCCGGCGCAGGTCGATCCCGGCCGCGACGTCAACTGCATCATGCTGATGCTCGTCGGCGGTCCCAGCCAGCTCGACACCTGGGACATGAAGCCGGACGCGCCCGCCGAGATCCGCGGGCCCTACAAGGCGATCCCGACCAACGTCGCCGGCATCCAGATCAGCGAGATCTTTCCGCGCATGGCGAAGCACGCGGACAAGTACGCGCTGCTGCGGTCGGTGTATCACACCGGCGCCGGCGTCCACGACGTCGGGCACCAGTACATGCAGACGGGCCGCTTCTTCCAGTTCGGCAACGAGCAGCCGCACTTCGGCTGCGTCCTCAGCAAGCTGAAGGGACCGAAAGGGGACGCGCCGCCGCACGTGCTGCTGCCGCGGCCGATCGGCAATACCGGCGGGAACCTGCCGCACGGCCAGAACGCGGGCTTTCTCGGCAAGACGTTCGATCCGTTCGTCCTGAACGCCGATCCGTCGGACGCCAGACTTCCAGGTGCCGGACCTGCTGTCGCCCGACTACCTGCCGCCGATGCGCGTGGACGGCCGCTCCTCGATGCGGCACCTGGTCGACAACGCCGTGTCGCACCTCGAGTCCGTCCCGGACGCCCGGCTGCTCGACAGCAACTTCCAGTCCGGCGTACCGGCTGATGTCGTCCGAGTCGGCGCGCGCCGCGTTCGATCTGTCGAAGGAAGACGACAAGACGAAGGAGCGCTACGGCCGCAACCGCTTCGGCATGAGCTGCCTGCTGGCCCGGCGGATGATCGAGCGCGGCGTGCGGTTCGTCACGGTCAACATGTTCGAGACGGTCTTCAACGAGATCACCTGGGACATCCACGGCTCGGCGCCCTTCAGCCCGATCGAGCTGCTATCGCGACCTGGTCGGCCCGATGTTCGACCATGCCTACAGCTCGCTGCTCGAGGACCTGCACGATCGCGGGCTGCTGCAGAACACGCTCGTCCTCGCGATGGGCGAGTTCGGCCGCACGCCGAAGGTGAATCCCGCGGGCGGCCGCGATCACTGGACGAACTGCTGGACGATGCTGATGGGCGGCGGCGGGATCAAGGGCGGGCAGGTCATCGGCGCGTCGGACGAGATCGGCGGCGTATCCGAAGGACCGGCCGATCGCGCCGCCCGATCTCGCCGCGACGGTCTACAAGGCGCTCGGCATCGACATCGAGACGCCGATCGTCGGCGCGTCGAACCGGCCGGTGCCGGTCGTCGACTACGGACATCATCCGATAGCCGAGCTCTTCTGAGCCTCGCGGATCCTGACAGGTCTTTCATGAGACGAAACAAGAGCGGTGCTTTCAAAACCGGCATGGTCCGGCTAAAGCCGGACGCCACGATCGGTCTTGCGCTGCTCGCTTGTGCAGTCGCGGTCGCCGTCCGGCGCGCCGAAGGCGGACACGCCTGCGCCCGGCCGCGCTCGCGATCCTTCCCCGACGCCGTCGTCCTGCGCGGGCAGGGCAGCCGTCAGCAGCTCATCGTGGAGGCGCGCGCCGGCGACGACCTACACCGGCAATCGCACCGGCACGTCGCACGTTCGCGTCCTCGAACCCGAACGTCGCCACCGTGGACGCCACCGGCGTCGTCGCGGCGGTCGGCGACGGCCGCGCCATCATCACCGCGCGCGACGGCGAGGTGTCGGCGTCGACGGTCGTCGAGGTCGAGCGGGCGTCGGCGCCGTATCCGCCGACATTCCGCAACCACGTCATGCCCGTGCTCACGCGCGCCGGGTGCAACTCGGGTCCGTGCCACGGCTCGCTGTCGGGCAAGAACGGATTCAAGCTGACGCTGCGCGGATACGATCCGGAGGTCGACTACACTGACGCTTGACGCGGCAGGCCGCGGCGCGCCGCATCAACAAGGTCGAGCCCGGCACGAAGCCTGATGCTGCTGAAGCCGACGCTCGCCGTCTCGCACGGCGGCGGCAAGCGGTTCGCGCCCCGCTCGCCGGAGTACGGCGTGATCGCGCGAGTGGATCGCCGCCGGCACGCCGGCGCCGGCCGACTGGGATCCGGTCGATGACGCGCCTCGAGGTCTTTCCGCCCGCGGCGCGGCTGAAGCCCGGCGACGAGCAGCCGCTCGTCGTCCGCGCGCACTTCTCCGACGGCCACGCGGAAGACGTGACGCGCTGGGCCAAGTTCTCCTCGAACGAGGGGGCGGTCGCGTCGGTGAGCGACGAGGGCGTCGCGAAGGTGCAGGGCCCGGGCGAGGCGGCCATCTCCGCCTGGTATCTGAGCCAGATCGTCACGGCGCGCATCACGTCGCCGTTCCCGAACCACATCGACGCGGCGGTCTACGCGCGTGCGCCGCGCGCGAACTTCATCGACGGGCTCGTGCTGACGAAGCTGCCGGAGCTCAACATCGAGCCGTCGCCGCTGTCCTCCGACACGGAGTTCATCAGGCGCGCCTATCTCGACGCCGCCGGCATTCTCCCGGCGCCGGACGAGGTCCGCGCGTTCCTGGCGGACACGCGCGCCGACAAGCGCGCGCGCCTGATCGACGCGCTGCTCGAGCGTCCGGAGTTCGTCGATTACTGGGCCTACAAATGGTCCGACCTGCTGCTCGTGTCGAGCAAGAGCCTGCCCTCGAACGCGATGTGGTCGTACTACAACTGGATCCGCGCGAGCGTGGCGGCCAACAAGCCGTGGGACCAGATGGCGCGCGAGCTCCTCACCGCCTCCGGCAACACGCTCGCGAACGGCGCGGCCAATTACTACGTGCTGCACAAGAACCCGATCGACGTCACCGAAAACGTCGCGATGACCTTCATGGGGTTCTCGATCACCTGCGCCCGCTGCCACAACCACCCGCTCGAGAAGTGGACGCAGAAGGACTACTACCAGATGGCGAACCTGTTCTCGCGGGTCGCCGTCAAGAACGGGCCCGACCGCGGGGACCTCATCGTCTATCCGGCGCGCACGGGGGAGATCAACCATCCGCGGCTCAACGTGCCGCTTGCCCCGCGGCCGCTGGACGGACCTGCCGCTGCCGGTCGAGCGCCGGGACGGACCGCCGGGAGTTCTTCGCCGACTGGCTCGTGTCGCCGGACAACCGTTCTTCGCGCGCGCGCTCGTCAACCGGGTCTGGAAGAACTTCATGGGGCGCGGGCTCGTCGAAGGCGGTCGACGACATCCGCGACGCCAACCCGCCGTCCAACCCGGAGCTGCTCGCGGCGCTCACGCGCGATTTCGTCGCGCACCGCTTCGACGTCAAGCATCTCGTCCGGACGATCATGAATTCGGCGACCTACCAGCTGTCGTCCGAGCCGACCGCGACCAACGCCGCCGATCTGAAGTACCACTCGCACTACATCGCGAGGCGGCTCCCGGCCGAAGTGATTCTCGACGCGATCAGCCAGGTGACGGGCGTTGCGGAGACGTTTCCCGAATCACCCGGGCCGGCGGGCGCTGCAGCTGCCGGACGCGGCCGTCGACTCGTACTTCCTGACCGCCTTCGGCCGTCCGCTCGCGGGTCACGGCGGCCGATTCGGAGCGGCAGCAGGAGCCGAGCATCACGCAGGCGCTGCACGTCATCAACGGCGACACGATCAACCAGAAGCTCGCGGCGCCGCGCGGCCTGATTCAGAAGCCTGGTCGACGGCGGCAGCGACAACAAGACCGCCGTCGAACGGATCTATCTCGCGGCCCTGAGCCGCTACCCGAGCGACGAGGAGCTCCGCACGCTGTCCCGGGCGATGGACGAGGCGCTCGCGCGCGGAGGCGCCGGATCGCCCGCGGCGCCCCGTGCTCGAGGATCTGGCGTGGGCGGTCCTGACGGGACGGGAATTCCTGTTCAACCATTGATCCTCGACCACCGATGGGCATGACGGGACGCTTTCGTGTCCAGGCTCGTCGCAGCCGCGGCGTCTCTGGCCGCGCTCCTGGCCGTGGCCTGCGCCGCCCGTGCGCCGCGCGTGCCGGACGCATCGCGCGTCGGCCGGCGTGTCCTTCAGCCAGGTGGGCGAGATCCTCCGCGAGAGCTGCGAGCACTGCCACAATGCCGACGACGAGAAGGGCGGACTGCTGATGGACAGCTACGCCTCGCTCGTCGCGGGCGGCGAGCATGGCAACGCGCTCGTTCCGGGCGACAGCGCGTCGAGCCGGCTGATGCAGATGATCGAGGGCAAGCTCAAGCCCCGGATGCCGTACAAGGAGGATCCGCTGCCGCGCGCGCAGGTGGAGTTGATCCGCCGCTGGATCGACGAAGGGGCGCGCCGGACCGGAGGCGGCCGACGGACCGCGCAGCGCGCAGGGAGGTCGAGATCCCCGACGTCAAGCCGCTCGTGCCGGCGCCGGGCGCCGTCGCGGCGATCGCGTTCGATCCCGCTGACGCGCCGGATCGCCGTCGGCACGCTACAAATCGGTGCACCTGATGGCGCTCGCCGACCGCAAGTGGACCGCGACGCTGAACGGCCACGCGGATCTCGATCCGGGCCGTCGCGTTTTCTCCGGACGGCACGCGGCTCGCCGTTGCCGGCGGCCCGTCGGGCCGTTACGGCGAAATCAAGATCTGGGATGTGACCGGCGCCGTCCCCGAAGCTCGTCTCCACGATTCAGGGGCACAGGGACGCAATCCTGGCCATCGCGTTCTCGCCCGACGGCGCGACGCTCGCCAGCGCGAGCTACGACAAGCTGATCAAGCTCTGGAACGTCGCCGACGGCAAAGTGATCGCGACGCTGAAGGAGCACTCGGACGCGGTCTATGCGGTCGCGTTCATGCCCGGCGGCACGCAGCTCGTGTCGGCGGCCGGCGATCGGACCGTCAAGATCTGGAACGTGGCGACAGGGAAGCGCCTGTTCACCGTCAACGATTCGCTCGACGCGCGTCTACACCGCGGCCGTCCATCCGTCGGGCCGCTGGTTCGCGGCCGCCGGGGCGGACCGCATGATCCGCACATGGGCGTGGAACGGAGACGCGTCATCGCGCTCGGCGGAAACGCCGCGACGCTGCAGGCATCCACCTTCGCGCACGGCGAGTCGGTTCTCCGGCTGGCGTATTCACCGGACGGCGCGATCGCTGGCGTCGGCGGGCGCGGACCGCGTGATCAAGTTGTGGGACGCCGCGACGCTGAAGGAGAAGCAGGCCTTCGAGGCGCAGCCCGACTGGGTGATGGGCCTCGCGCTCAGCGCCGACGGCAAATGGCTGGCCGCCGGCCGCTACGACGGCACGCTCGGCCTGTACGGCCTGACGGCGGGCGGTCCGGGGAACAGTTCGTCGTGCCGCACGTGACGAGTCCTGAATCACTAATCGTGAATCCTGAATCGAGAGTCCGGATTCAGGATTCAACGATCCGCGATTAGTGATTCGAATCAGTGCAAGGAGCAAATAAAGTGGTGCGATACAACCTGACGCCCGTCGTCAGTCTCACGATCGCGATCCTGGCCGCCGCGTCGACCGCGTCGGCCCAGACCGCGCCGCCCACGCTGCAGAAGGTGAGCCCGACGGGCGCGCAGCGCGGGACGCGCGTGACGATCACGATCGAGGGGACGAACATCGGCGGCGCCACGCGGTTCATCTTCAGCGAGCCGGGGTTCTCGACCAGCATCACGGCCGTGAAGGAGTGCCAATCGAGAAGCCGGAGATGGCCAAGGGCGTGGTTCGCACCGACGCGCCCATCGAGGACGGCGCGAAGAAGTACGAAGTCACCGCCGACGTGACGATCGCGCCGAACGTGCCGCACGCCGTGCACGCGTTCCGCGTCCATACGCCGCTTGGGGTCTCGAACCTGCTGCGGTTCGCCGTCAGCTCGCTCGCGGAGATCGCCGAGCGGGAGCCGAACGGACCGGCCGCCGCGCAGAAGGTGACGCTGCCGGCGACGCTCGTCGGCACGCTCGGAGCAGCCGGGGACGTGGACGCCTACGAGTTTCGCGCGCGCGCGGGCGAGGAGATGGTCTTCCAGGTGGTCGCGCGGCCGCTGGGGTCGCGTCTCGACAGCGTCATCCGGCTGCTCGACGCGCAGCGGCACAGCTCCTCGGGACCAACAACGACGTCGATCTGAGCCGCGACTCCGTTCTGACGTGGCGCTTCGCCGAAACCGGCAGCTACACGTTGACGATCGAGGACGTCGAGCACGGCGGCGGCAAGAACGGCTTTGCCTACCGGATTCACGCCGGCGCCCTGCCGTACGTTGCCGGAGTGTTTCCGCTCGGCGTCCCGGCGGGCGGCGAGCGCCGACATCTCCGCCTCGGGCGTGAACCTCGGCGATCGGGCGACGCTGAAAGTCACGGGCGATCGGGCGGCGCTCGTCGGCAGGACCATCCCGATTCCCGCATCCGCTGCCCGCGGGTTCCGCCATCAACCGGCAAGGCCGTTGCGCTCGGCACCTATCCCGAGGCGCTCGAAGCCGAGCCGAACGACGAACCGGCCGTCGCGCAGAAGCTCGCGATTCCCGTCGACGGTGAACGGGCGGGTCTGGACACGGGAGCGGCGCGCGCCCTGGCGCGGCTCGCGCGGATCAGGATCTCTTTCGCTTCACCGCGCGCAAAGGGCAGAAGCTCGTGCTCGACGTCACCGCCCAGCAGCTCGGCTCTCCGCTCGATTCGATCGATCGAGGTGCTGGACGCCGACGGGCGCGTCGTGCCGCGCGCCGCGATCCGGTGCGTCGCGCAGACCGAGATCTCGCTCAACGATCCGGACTCGAACCGCCGCAGCATGCGCCTCGCGACGTGGAACGAGCTCGGCGTGAACGACCACCTCCTCGTCGGCGACGAGCTGCTGCAGATCGCGTCGATGCCGACGCACCCGGACGACGATGTCCAGTTGATGAGCTACCGCGGCGGACGCCTCACGCTGCTCGACACGTCCGCCCGCAACCACTCGGTCGGCGAGGCGGTGTACAAGGTCGAGATTCACCCGCCCGGCACGCGCTTCGAACCGAACGGGATGCCGGCGTTCCAGATCGACTACGTCAACGACGATGGCGGGCCGAGGTTCGGCGGGAAGGATTCGCGGCTGCACTTCGAGGCGCCGGCCGACGGCGACTACTTCGTCCGCCTGCGGGACGTGCGCGGGCTCGACGGAGAGCGCTACGCGTATCGCCTGACGCTGCGCGAGCCGGCGCCCGACTTCGAGGTCGACGTTCGATCCCGAAGTCGTTCAACATCCCGCGAGGCGGCCGCGTGTCGGTGACCGTGACGGCCGATCGGAAGGACGGCTTCGACGATGCGATCGACGTCGAGCTGCGCGATCTGCCGGCAGGCCTGACGGCGACGCCCGGCCGGATTCCTGCCGGCGCCGCCACGACCGTGCTCATGCTGACCGCCGCCGAGGACGCGTCGTTCGAAGGGCAGCAGGCGACGCTGCCGTCGATGTATCCCACGGCGGCCGCCGGGCACTCAGGCTCCGGCGCCTACGACGTGCCTGGCGTCGCCGCGCTGAAGCTCGTCGGCCGCGCGACGATCGACGGCCGGTACGGTGTCCCATGAAGCCGAGACGACGGAGCTCGTCAGCGTGATCGCGCTGGCCCCGAAACCGGACCTGGTCGTCACGACCGACGCGAAGCGGATCGAGGTGATCTCCGGGCAAGGCACGTGACGCTCACGGTCAAGGTCGAGCGGCACAACGGTTTCACCGGCCCGCGTCCCGATCTCGGTGATGAACCTGCCGCACGGCGTGCGCGTGGACGACGTCGGGCTGAACGGCGTGATGATCACGGAGCAGGAAACCAGCCGCGTCATCCACATCGTCGCCGAACCCTGGGTGCAGGCGCAGACTCAGCCGCTGCTGATCGTGGGGCGCGTCGAAGTGAACTCGCCGCTCCGGAACGAATCGGCGGCGCTGCCGGTGGAGCTGGTCGTGAAGGCTACCGCGCCGACCGCCGCGTCGCGGTAGCGAACAGGAGACCGGAGGCAGGAGGCAGGAGACAGATCGATCGTGACCCGGATTGATCTTCGTCCTATCTCCTGTCTTCGTGACACGTCTCGCTCTGTCTCCTGTCTCCTGTCTCTGTCTCCTGTCTCCTGTCTCCTGTCTCCTATCTCCTATCTCCTATCTCCTATAATGCTCGCATGCCTGCTCTGAACATCGAACACATCGCGTGGAACGTCTCCGATCCCGTCGCCATGGCCGCCTGGTACGTGGAGCACCTGGGGATGCGAGTCGTCCGGCAAGGCCCGCCGCCCCAGCACATCCACTTCCTGGCGGATGCGAAGGGCCGCGTGGTCATGGAGATTTACAAGAACCCGGTGGACCCGATCCCGGACTACTCGTCGATGCATCCGATGCGTCACCATCTCGCGTTTGCAGCTCCCGATCCGGACGCGGCCATGACCGAGCTCGTCGCCGCCGGCGCGACCTACGTCGAGGAGATGGGACTGCCGGATGGCTCGCGTCTGTTGATGCTCCGGGATCCGTGGGGGCTCGCCATCCAGCTGTGCGCGCGCGTGACGCCGCTGCTCTCCTGATCGCTTAGTCTCCTGATCTCCACTCCGCGACGATTTCGTACGATCTGACGCGCTTCGCGTGGTCGTAGACGTTGGACACGACCATCAACTCGTCCGCCCGCGTGGCGGCGGCCAGCCTGCGCAAGCCTTCGCCGACCGTTTCGGGACCGCCGACGATCGAGTAGGTCAGCATGTGTGACGCCCGAAGCCTTTCCGACGGCGTCCAGTACTCGTCGATGTCGTCGAGCGGCGGCTGCTGCGGGCCCGGCCGGCCGCGGGCGAGGTTGGTGAACGCCTGCTGGAGTGTCGTGAAGAGATGCCGCGCTTCCGCGTCGCTGCCGGCGGCGACCACGTTGACCCCGACCATCGCGTAGGGACTGGCGAGTTGCGCGGACGGTTGAAACCGCGCCCGGTACACGGCGAGGGCTTCCATCAGCGCATCCGGCGCGAAGTGCGAGGCGAACGCGTAGGGGAGTCCCAGGTGCGCCGCCAGTTGGGCGCCGAACGTGCTCGAGCCGAGAATCCACAGCGGCACGTTGAGCCCGCCCCCCGGGACTGCCTGAATAATCTGTCCGGGCCGGACGGGCGCCAGGAGAGCCCGTAGCTCCTCGACGTCCTGCTGAAACTCATCGACGCGCGCGGGATCGCGCCGCAGCGCCCGCATCCCCATGGCGTCCGTCCCCGGCGCGCGCCCGAGACCCAGATCGATCCGCCCCGGGTAGAGCGATTCCAGCGTGCCGAACTGTTCGGCGATGACGAGCGGCGCGTGGTTCGGAAGCATGATGCCGCCGGCGCCGACCCGGATCGTCGACGTGCCGCCCGCGAGATACCCGATGACGACCGCCGTGGCGGCGCTGGCAATGCCCGTCATGTTGTGGTGCTCGGCGACCCAGTAGCGGCGATAGCCCAGGCGCTCCGCCTGCCGGGCCAGATCGAGGCTCCTGCGCAGGGCCTCGCGCGGCGTGGCGTCCTGCGTCACCGGTACGAGGTCGAGGATGGAAAGCGGAGTCATCTACTCTCAGAATATCCGCACACGCGGCGCTGCCGATGGACAACGTCACGGTACAGGGGTCAGACCCCAGTCGTCGGGTTGCACACTGATCGCAGATTCTGCAGCCCGCCGCAGCGGCTCCTGCGCGGATTTCTTCAGTCAGCGCCCGGCTTCAATGCGCTATTGTTCTCGCGAGTTGCCACCGGCTCTCTCGTGACGGGTTGGGCGTGAAAAGAGGAAAACATGACGGGACTCCATCTCGCACTCGTGCTGTCGCTCATCACGGTGGTCGTGCGCCAGGCGGCTCCTCAAGCACCGCCCGATGCGACGAGCTGGCCCATCCCAGGGGTGCTGGTTCCGGGTGTTGAGGGCGTCACGGCGCCCCGGGTGATCAAAGAGGTCAAGGCAAATTACACCGGTGAGGCGATGCGCGCGAGGATTCAGGGCGTCGTGGTCCTGGAGTGCGTGGTGGAGATGGACGGACAGGTGGGTCCGGTGCGGATCGTGCGTTCGCTCGACGCGGTCCACGGCCTCGACGAGGAAGCGATCAGGACCCTCAGGCACTGGCGCTTCATGCCAGCCATGAAAGACGGCGTCCCGGTTCGCCTCGCCGTCAAGGTCGAGATCAGCTTCACGATTCGCGACCGGCCCGACTCGCCGACGCCGATCCTCGGATGGCCGGACTCGTTCTCCGACACGAGCGAAGTATCCACCCCGCTGCCGGCTGGCTGGTCAGAGGATTCCGTCGGGACCTCCACGCTCGATGTGCGCCTGGCCTATCCGGCCGGCTGGTCGATCCGCAAGGAGACCAGCGGCAGCGCGCTCGCGACCCTGCTGGCCGACGATGCGCGTGGCCATCGGTCGATCACAATTTCGCGGCCCAGCCCCGCGCCGTTCGATCTGGCCACCCCGCTCCCGGAAGCCAAGCTGAAAGCCTTTCTCGACGGCGTGGGGCAGAGGAACGCAGCGCAGACGCTCAACGTGCGGATGATCCAGTCCGGCCAGGTGCAGTCGTCCGGAAGACTCTGGCTCTGGCTCGAGATGGCGGCGCCGACGATCAACCTGCCAGGAGCTCCCGAGATGGCGGCGCACCTGCGGGCGGCGCACGACGGCATGCGGATGTGGTCGCTCATGACGACCGCCGGCGGGCAGATGATTCAAATCTTCTGCTCGGTCCTGCATGGCGCGAATACCTCCGACGCCGACAAACAGGAGGAGATCCGCCGCGCCGGCCTCGAGTTCGGCGCCATGCTGAAGCGGATGTCGGTCGTGGCCCGTTGACGGAAACTGATCAAGCGGGGTGACGATCCACGCCGTGCTAGAGTCAGAACTCAAAGTTCTGAACAAGCCGCGTCCAGGTAGACTGCGCGTGGGAGGGACATGATGAAGAGGAGCGACCCTCGTCGACTCGCCACGATTCTTTTCCTGACCGTAGCCTTCGCGACACCACCCTGTCTGACGCACGCGCAGGTGCTCTACGGAGTGCTCGTGGGCGGCGTGGAAGACCCGTCCCGCGCCGTTCTCCCCGGAGCGACCGTCACCGCGACCAACAGGGACACGGGCCTCCAGCGCGAGACCACCACCGACGGCAGCGGGTCGTACGCGTTTCGCGATCTCCAGGCCGGCACCTACGATCTGCGGGTCTCGATGTCGGGGTTCAAGTCCTACGTGAAGACCGGCGTCCCCGTCACGCTCAACAACGTCGCCCGCGAGGACGTGCGCATGGAGGTGGGAGGAACGACGGAGACGGTGACGGTGACGGCGACGGCGGTGCTGCAGACGATGCGCGCGGATGTCAGCGCGCAGCTCGACACGGCGGAGGTGTCGAACCTGCCGATCGGAAGCGGGCGCAACTTCCAGCAGCTCTACAAGCTGATCCCCGGCGCCAGCCTGCCGGTCGAGCTCCACTCCGACGCGGGCAACCCGCAGCGGTCGCTGGGGACCAACTTCAACGGCGTCTCGCGATCCAACAACAACACGCGGCTCGACGGCGCGACGGTCAGCTACCCGTGGCTGCCGCACATCATGGCCTACGTGCCGGCCGCCGACGCCGTGGAAACCGTGAACATCGTCACCAACAGCTTCGACGCCGAGCAGGGCATGGCCGGCGGGGCGGCGGTGAGCGTGTCCATCAAGTCCGGGACGAACCAGTTCCACGGCAGCGGGCAGTGGTTTCATACCAACAGCGCGCTGCGCGCCCGCAACTACTTCTTCGTCGGCCCCGAGATCCCGAAGAACATCATGAACCAGTTCGGCGGGACGTTTGGCGGCCCGATCAGGCAGAACAAGCTGTTCTTCTTCGGCAACTGGGAGCGCACGACTCGGCGGCAGAGCGCCTCCGCGTTCCGCACCATTCCGAGCGACGCGCTCCGCACCGGCGACTTCTCCGGTACGGGCGCGCTGATTTACGATCCCGCGACGGGGAGCGCTGACGGAACGGGGCGGCAGCTGTTCCCGAACAACCGCATTCCGGCCGAGCGGATCGATCCGGCCGCGCGGCAGATGATTCAGCTCATCCCGGCGCCCAATCGTCGCGGCGTTCCCCAACAACTACTTCGCCACCGGCACGTACGAGTTCGACCGCGACAACCTCGACTTCAAGGTCAACTACAACCCCGGCGCGCAGGCGTCTGTTTTCGCCCGGTACTCCTTCTCGCCGAGCGACCTCTTCGATCCGCCGTCGCTCGAGGCGGCGGGCGGCGACGCGCTGGCCGGCGGGCAGCCGGGCCGGGCGCCGGGCCTCATCCAGAGCGCCGCGGTCGGCGGCACGTACACGATCTCGGAGCACGTGCTCGTCGACGCGAACTTCGGCTTCACGCGGCAGCGGCTCGGCGCGGAGAACATCGACATCGACAGGAACTACGGTCTCGACGTGCTCGGCATCCCCGGCACCAACGGCCCGGACCGGCTGCAGGGAGGCTATCCGCGCTTCGTCATCAACGGTTTCTCGTCGATCGGGAATCCCAACGTGTCCAATCCGTTCCAGTTCCGCGACAACCAGTACGTCGCGGTCGGCAACCTGAGCTGGCTGAAGGGATCGCACTGGTTCCGCTTCGGCGGCGAATACACCTACTACACGATCAACCATTTCCAGCCGCAGGCCGCGTTCGGTCCGCGCGGCGGCTTCACGTTCACCGGGGGACTGACGGCGCTTCGCGGCGGCGCCGCTCCGACGCTGTACAACAGCTTCGCCGATTTCCTGCTCGGCCTGCCTCAGAGCATGGGCAAGGATCTGCAGTTCGTGAACCCGGCGTCAGTGCGGATGCCGTCGTGGGGCTTCTACGCGCGCGACCAATGGCAGATCAACCGCAGGCTGACGCTGAATTACGGCGTGCGCTACGAGTACTACCCGTTCGCGACGCGGGCGGACCGGGGAGGCGAGCGCTACGATCCGGTCACCGACAAGGTGTACGTCGGCGGGCTTGGGAATGTGCCGACCGACGCCGGGGTGGACGTAGGTAACGGCCAGTTCGCGCCGCGGCTCGGCGTGGCGTATCGGGTCAGCGACAAGACCGTGGCGCGCGCCGGATACGGCATCAGCATCGATCCGAACTCCTTCCGCAACCTGCGCGACGCCTATCCCGCGACGATCTCCTCGCAGTTCTCAGGGGCGTCGACCCTGCAGGCCGCGGGATCGCTGCGCACGGGCATCCCCGAAGTGCCGGTTCCCGATCTGAGCCAGGGTGTCATCACTGTTGCCGACCGCGGTCGGCACGCAGACGTTCCCGGCCGTTTTCGATCGCGGGTACATCCAGTCGTTCAACCTTACGGTTCAGCAGGAGCTTGGCGCGAGGTTCGTCGCCCAGGCCGCCTACGTCGGCAGCCGCGCCATCCGGCAGACCGCGAACGTCAACATCAACGCCGCCGGTCCCGGCGGGGGCAACAACGGCCGCGCGCTGTTCCCGGAGTTCGGGCGCATCGCCAACATCAACATGCTGACGCCGTTCAACAGCGCCACGTACGACTCGCTCCAGATGCAGCTCACGCGTCACGTGGCCGCGTCCGTCCTGGGCCTGACCTACACGTTCTCGAAGGCGATCAACTACGCCGACAACAGCGACTCGGGGCTGACCTGGAACTGGGAGCCGATGCGGGATCGCAATCGCGCGCTGGCCGACTTCGACCGTCCGCACAACCTCCAGATCTACGGGATCCACGAGCTGCCGTTCGGACCCGGCAAGCGATTGGCTGACCGACGGCGTCGGCGCCATGATCGCCGGCGGCTGGCAGCTCAACGGCGTCTTCAGCGCGATGAGCGGGATCCCGTTCACGGTGACCTCGTCCGGCACGTCGCTGAACGCGCCCGGCAACACGCAGACGGCCGATCAGGTCATGTCGGAGGTGAGGATCCTTGGAGGGGTCGGCCGCGGCAACAGCTACTTCGATCCAAACGCGTTCGCGCCGGTGACCGCCGTCAGGTTCGGAAACAGCGGCCGCAACACGCTGCGCGGCCCGGGCCTCGTCAACCTGGACGCGAGCCTGTTCCGGGATTTCCAGCTTCGCGACGGGCTGAAGATGCAGTTCCGCGTCGAAGTGTTCAACGTCACCAACACGCCGGCGTTCAACAACCCGGGCGCGAATGCGTCAGCTCCGACGCGGAACGCGGACGGCACGATCATCAACCTGAACGGCTACACCGAGATCACGTCCGCCCAGCCGACGGAGAGACAGATCCGGTTCGCGTTGCGGATGGTCTTCTGACGCAGGGAATTGAATCAGCGGCCTTCACTGCAAACAGGCTTCGCTGCTCTTCCAGCACGGAGGGCACGGAGGGCACGGAGTCTCTAATTTGACCTTCTCGCAACGCACTCGAGCCGCGCGGGGCGCGGTGCCAACGCCGGTCTCGTGTGGCAGCAGGCCGGCGCTCGAGTGCGTTGCCGCCGTCGACTTCAGTGGTCTTGCTTGTTCGCATTTGCCTGCAAACGAGCGATCCCGTGGAAATACGCACTCCAACCCAATCGCTTCGATCCCTGAGCCTCCGTGCTCTCCGTGAACTCCGTGTTGGAAAGTCAGCGCAGCCAGGCGTGACAGTAACGGGCGTTCGCGTTCACGAGCCGCTCACGCAATTCAAGGTTCCTTGACCGTCAGGACCTGGTTGACGGCGACGCCCGTCAGGGTCTGCTTCGCGCCGCTCGGCCAGAGAATCTCGATGCGCGGGACGATCGTCGCGTTGCCCAGGCCGACATGCAGACGCGTGTCGTGGCTGCTCAGGTAGCTGGCGACGTTGTTGATCTCCCTGACCTGCACGCGGCCCGGGGTCTCCACCCGCACGGTCGCGCCCAGACCGAACCCGTTGCTCTTCGTGCCCTGGGCCCGGATCGCGATCCAGTTGCCGTTCCCCGCTCCCTGATTCCTCAGCAGGACCGGCGGCCGTCCCACGCTGGTGATGACCACGTCGAGGCTGCCGTCGTTGTCGAAGTCCGCAACCGCCATGCCGCGGCCGACCCGCTCGGCCTGCAGCGCCGGTCCGCTCTGCGCGGTGACGTCCCGGAACTTGCCGCCGAGGTTTTCGTACAACAGATCCTTCTGCGCGTACGAGAGGCCCGGCTGGTACAGCTTGACGTTGTCGATCACGTGCCCGTTCGTGACGTGGATGTCCAGATCGCCGTCGTTGTCGATGTCGTACATCTTCGTCCCGAAGCCAAGCGGGAGATAGCCGGATCCCAGCCCCGCCTTCGTCGTCGCATCCTCGAAGACGCCCTTGCCCCGGTTGTCGTACAGCGTGTTCAGCTCCTCCGAGAAGTTCGTGACGAAGATGTCCGGGAACCCGTTGCCATCGTAGTCCGCGCAGTCCACGCCCATGCCCGCCTGGGGCTTGCCGTTGGGATCGAAGCCCACTCCCGCGCCGTAGGCCACGTCCAGGAACGTCCCGTCGCCGTTGTTGCGGTACAGAAAATTCCGGACCAGATCGTTCGCGACGTAGACGTCCGTGTCGCCGTCGCGGTCGAAGTCGCAGAACGTCACGCCGAGCCCCTTGCCCGACGGGTTGGCGATCCCGGACGCCTGCGACACGTCGGCGAACGTGCCGTCCCCGTTGTTGCGAAACAGCCGGTCCGCCATCCCGTCGAAGATCGTCGGGTTGCAGTACATCCGATGGCCGTCTTTCCGCTGTCCGCAGTACGGGTTGTCGCCGTCCCGGATGTCGAGGTAGTTGGTGACGTAGAGATCGAGATCGCCGTCGCGATCGAAGTCGAAGAAGCCGGTGCTCGTGCTCCACTCCCCGGCGCCTCCGGCGACGCCGGCCGCGGCCGTGACGTCCGTGAAGGTGCCGTCCCCGTTGTTCTTGTAAAGAAGGTTGGGGCCGGATGCGGTCACGTAGAGATCGAGATAGCCGTTGTTGTCGTAGTCTCCGACCGCGACGCCGGTCTTGTAGCCCCCCTTGCCGGGGACTCCAGCCTGCCGCGTCACATCCGTGAAAGTCCCATCCTTGTTGTTGTGATAGAGGGCATTCGCGCTGCCGGGCGCGCCGTTGACGAAATAGAGGTCGGGGAAGCCGTCGTTGTCGTAGTCGATCCAGGCGACGCCCGAGCCGAACGTCTCGACCATGAACTTGTCGGGCGTGGCCCCTGACTTGTGCACGAAATCGATCTTCGCGCTGGATGTGACGTCCGAGAAGCGCACGCGCGTCACGGTGGCGCCCGGCTTCGGTGCCGCCTTGGCGCCCTCCGGCGCCGGCTTGCCCGCCTGGCCCGAGAGCAGCGCCGGGACACACAGGCACGCCAGCGGCGCGAGCCATCTGGGCCCGATCACCAGCGCTCTCTCGCTTCCTTCTTGTGAAGTTTGTCCTGAAGCAACTTGCGCGTGTCCTCCGGCAGAGGGAAGCCAAGCTTCTCGGCTTTCGTCGCGTGCTCGAGGGCGAGCGTGTAGAAACCCTGGAGCAGATAGACTTCAGCCAGGTGGCGGTTGGCCGGCCCGTGGTTCGTATCGATGTTCAGGACTTTCTGAAACGCAGCGGCCGCCGCATCGAGCTGCTTCTGCTGCAACCTGAGAAGGCCCTGCTCCAGGTAGAGATCGGACTGGACCTGCTGGTACACGGGCGACGCCTGCGTCACGCTCCGCTCCGGCATGGAGAACTGCAGCTGCTCTTCGGCTTTGTCCAGCAACCCTTTCGAGCGATACGTTCGAGAGAGACTGATCCGGACCTCCGGGCGCGACGGATCGATGCGGCTCGCCTGGAGCAGCGTCGTCAGCGCGTCGTCCAGGCGGCCGGCCTCGAAATAGGCGCCGCCGAGGCTGATATACGCGTCGGCGATTTTCGGTCCGGACTGAACCACGCGCTCGAACTCCTGGATCGCTTCCGCGCGCTGCCCAAGGTCGAACAGGGCCAGGCCCAGATAGTACCGGGCCTGGACGAAAGAGGGGTCAGCCTGCAGCGCCTGCCGGTTGACGTCCATCGAGCGGCGCGGATTCCCGAGCTGCCGTTCCGCCTCGCCCAGCAGCGCGAGAAACTGAGGCTGGCCCGGGTGCTTCTTCAGAACGGTTTCCAGTTCTTCGCGCGCCCTGCCGGCCCGGCCCAGATCGAGATAGACGTGGGCCAGATAAAAGCGCGCGGGAACGAAATCGGGATTCAGCGCCAGCGCCTGCCGGAACTCCGCCACCGTTTCACCCATGAGGTCCGGTGAACCAACGCTTCGGTAGGCGATGCCCAGCAGCATATGACCCTCCGCCGATCGCGGATCGAGCGCGAGGATCGCCTTGAGCTCCTGTATCGCGTTCTGAGGATTCTCGGCGCCCGACATGAGATCGGCGCCGACACGGTTCAGCCTGTCTGCGATCGACGCTTTGGCGGCGTCAGCCTGGGAAGCCGCCAACCGGCGCGGCTCGATCGCGGCGCACGCGATGACGCCCGCGAGCAGAACAGTGCCGAAACGGTTGAGAATCATCGCTCCAGGCCATTCTATCGTCGCCAGCCCGGATTCAGCGTCTGAGGTCTCAGGTCTCAGGTCTCAGGTGGGTTCGGGTCGCTCGGGCGCGACGGGACCAAAGACCAAAGACCAGAGACCAGAGACCGGAGTCGACTCGGGATTCGGGGATTAGGGATTCAAGGATTAGGGATTAGGGATTCAGCTCTTACTCCTGCCGCAGCGCCACGAGAGGATCGATCCGAGTGGCGCGTCGCGCAGGGAGATAGCTGGCGAGCAGGGCGACCGCGGCGAGCACGAGCGACACGCCGAGATACGTCACGGCATCGGTGGAGCTGACGCCGAACAACATCGACGAGAGGAAGCGCGTCAGCGCCTGGGCCGCCAGGCCCCCGATGACGAGCCCTGCGAGCGTCAGCTTCATCGTCTCCGACAGCACCTGGTTGACGACCATCGAGCGGGTCGCTCCGAGCGCCACGCGGATGCCGATCTCCCGCGTCCGATCGGCAACGGAGTAGGCCATCACGCCGTACGTGCCCACGGCAGCCAGGAGCACGGCGAGGCCCGCGAAGCCTGCGAGCAGGATCAGGACGAAGCGCCGGAGCCGAATCGAATCGGATCCGTTGATGACGTCGCGCATCGGACGCACTTCCGTCCAGACCGTGTTGGGATCCATCCCGAGCAACTGCGATCGGAGATGCGTCGTGAGCCGCGCCGCGTCTGAAGCCGAGCGCGCACGCACCATCAGGAACATGTCGTGCTCGACGATCTGCGAGTACGGCCGGTACAGCGTCGCGGCCGGTTGTTCTTCGAGGTTGGCCTGCCGGACGTCCGCGGCCACGCCGACGATCTCCCGCCAGACGTTCTCCACGGGCTGGGCCGCCGCGCAGCACGGCATCGGGGAGCGCTCCGCGAGGCTCACCCGCTTCCCGAGGGGATCCTCGTTGGGGAAGTGCCTCCGCGCCAGGCTCTCGCTGATGATGACGACCGGAGTCGAAGTCCCGGAGTCCCTCTCGGAAAACGCGCGCCCCTTGACCAGCGGGATTCCCATCGTGCGGAAGTAGTCCTCGCTGACCAGGATGTCTCCGGCCTGCGGCTCCTCGCCCGGGGCGGCGCTCCGGCCATCGATCGCAAACCTCTGCCCACGCGCCCCGTGGAACGGGGGCCTCGACGTCACGGCGGCAAACAGCACGCCTGGATCCTGGCGGGTCCGATCCAGCGCCGATCGCCAGTAGGCGACCGCCTCCGGAAAGGATCGGCCTCCGTCGGAGATGGTCTGGAGCAGGTTGTCGGGATCGATGCCACCGGAGACCGTCTGCAGGTGCAGGAAGCTGCGGATCATCAGGCCGGAGCCGACAAGAAGCACGAGCGAGATCGCCAGCTCCGAGACGATCAGCAGGCGGCTCGCCCGGCGGCGGCCGGAGCCCGCCGGTCGTGGTCGAAACTTTCAAACCATCGCTGAGATCGACCTTCGAGGCATGCAGAGCGGGCACCAGACCGAACACGACTCCGGCGACGAGCGAGACGAACATGCTGACCGCGAGGACGCGCCCGTCTACCGCCACGTCCATCCGCTCCGGAACGTAACCGCCCGTGACCGCGAAGGCCAGCAGCGAGTCTGCCGACCAGCGCGCCAGCAGCACGCCGAGCGAGCCGCCCAAAAAGAACAGCAGCGCGCTCTCGACGAGCATCTGCCGGACGAGACGCGCCCGGCCCGCCCCGAGCGCAGACCTGATGACGCACTCTCTCGATCTCGTCACGGCGCGCGCCAGCAGGAGGTTGGCGACGTTGGCGCACGCGATGAGCAGCACGAGGCCCACGGCGCCGAGCATCAGCAGCAGTCCCTGGTTGGCCTTGCGATCCGTCGACGCGTAGTACTTGTCGAGCGGCGCCACGCTGAAGCGGCGCCCCTTGTTCGTAGCCGGATAGTCCAGCTCGAGCCGGCGGGCGATCGTCTCGAGCTCGGTCCGGGCCTGCGCGAGCGTCACGCCCGGCTTGAGGCGCGCGAAGACATCGAGGTCGCGATGGCCTCTGCCCTGCGGGTACTCGGCCGGCACCAGGGGCTTCAGGAAATCGCCCCCGTACCGCAGCACGTTCGGCGGCAGCACGCCGATGACCGTGAACGCGCCGTCATTGGTCCGGAGAGTCCGGCCGACGATGTTCGGGTCCGAGGCAAGATGGCGTCGCCAGTAGGACTGGGTGAGGAGCACGACACGGTCGTTGCCGGGCCGCTCGTCGTCGAGAACGAACCCGCGGCCGAGAAGGGGCTGCACGCCCAGGGTGGAGAGCCACCCGCTCGTCACGAGGGCGCCTGCGATCGGCTGGCGGGGTCCGCCCACGGGCGTGATGGTGAAGTCCGTCCCGTCATCGGCGGCGACCTGCTCGAACACGGTGGCCTGGTCCCGGATGTCCACGAAATCAGGAAACGAGACGTTGTCGACGGGGTCCGCCGATCCGCTTCCCCAGATCTTGACCAGCCGCCCGGCATCCTTGTACGGCAGGGGACGGAACACAACCGTGTCGACGATGCTGAAGATCGCGGTGTTGGCGCCGATGCCGAGCGCAAGGGTCGTGACGGCCACGGCGGTGAACCCACGGTTCCTGCCCAGCATGCGGATGGCGTAGAGGAAATCCTGGCGCAGTTGATCGAGAAGCGCGCCGGCCCTTGCATCCCTCACGGATTCTCTGACCTGCTCGACCCCGCCAAGCTCGACCAGGGCGGCGCGGCGCGCCTCGCCGTCCGGCACGCCGGCGCGGCGCCTCTCGTCGGCGGCCATCTCGACGAACCCGCGCAACTCGTCGTCCAGGTCCTGCTCGACGCGGTTCCGGAACACCAGATTCTTCAGCAGGCGCGTGAGGCGCACGTGAACCCCCAATCTCCGGACCTTCCTATCGAGCGTCGATATGAATCATAGAGCCGGTTCCTATCGAATGTCAATAGGAGGGTTGGGAGAGGTTCTTGGTTCTTCGCACTTCCTATCGAAAATCGATACGAAAAACTATTGCGTCAGGCTTGCAGCTCGGTCGTCAACTCGAAGGCGCGTGGGCGATCGAGAGAGCCGCTCGCCGGACGGACATACACGCGCAGCGGTCTCGAGGGGCTGATCGCGAAGTTGCCCGACAGTTCCGCCTTGCAGCAGCCCAGGTTCGATCCATTCACGGACGCGGCGAGATCAGCAGGGCCATCCGGGAACCGAATCCGAAGGAGCAATGTCGCGGGAACGGAGCTGACAACCCGGATGACCCGGCACGGCGCTTCGCAGCTTTCGAAGCCGTAGATGTCGGCGGCGATGGTGTGCGCAGGGTCGTCCGGATACAGCGTGGCCATCGTCGCCGATCCGGCGGGAACGACGACGGTCGGTTGAAGCCTCACGCTCGCCGGCGCATCTCCCGTGACGAAGAAGTCCTCACGTGCGGGTTCAAATCCTTCCCGCCGAATCTTCAGGTGGATGGTTCCCGTCTGACCTTCGAGGCGGTAAACACCCTGGGAGTTTGTGATCGTCTCTACGGCGGGTATCGTGGTCGTTGGCGGGAACGGCTGGGCCTGCACGGCGACACCCTCGAGAGGCGGTCCCTCACCCGACTGCCGGACGGTGCCGGTAGCGGTGAAGGTGGGCGGCGGCGTCCCGCCGTCATCGGGCGACGTCGGGCTCGTGGGTCCGCACGCCGACACGAGCAGCACGACCCCGGCGACGTACCCACGAAGCTCATCAATTCTGTGGGGCACCACGGGGCTTTTCCGGGTGCAGCAATCGTGCCCAGCTTGCGCCCGGCGCACGTTGACGGGCTGACGCGCGGCCCGTGTATTTACTTTGAACGGACCAGGCGCGGCCGAGTTCAGAATCTTGAAACCGATCCAGCGATTCAAGGATTCAAGGATTAGCGATTAGGGATTAGGGATTCAACTCCCCCGTCCGAGCCAGTGCAACAGGCCCAGCGTCAGCCATGGGACGTAGGTGATAAGGAGCACGCCGACGGCGAGGATGCCGAGCATCGGCAGCGTCGCCCAGGTGACCTCGAGCACGGGCTTCTTGAACCTGACGGACGCGAGCAGCAGGTTCAGGCCGAGCGGCGGGTGCAGGAAGCCGAGCTCCAGGTTCGCGACGAAGATGATCCCGAGGTGCACGTAGTCGACACCGTAGACTTCCGCGAGCGGGAGGATCAGCGGCACGACCACGACGATGGCGGAGAAGATGTCCATCAGCGTGCCGACGAGCAGCAGGAAGACATTGAGCAGGAGCAGGAACACCAGCCGCGAGTGAATGTGCGTCTGGGTCCACTCGACGAGCCGCGTCGGAATCTCCGCGTAGACGAGATAGTCGGTCAGGCCGGCGGCGACGGCGAGGATCAGCAGCACCCCGCCGACCAGCGCGACGCAGTCGGCGGCCACCCGCAGCACGTCGTTCCAGGTCGGCAGATCGCGATGGATGTAGCGCTGAACGATCAGCGTGTAGAGGGCCGCGATCGGCGCGGATTCGACGAGCGTCGCGACCCCGCCGAGGAACGAGCCGACGATGAAGACCGGCAGGAACAGTTCCCACTTGGCTTCCCACGAAGCCGCAAGCGCTTCGCTCGCCTGGAACGGCCGGCGCTCCGCGTGCGTCAGCAGGCCTTCGCGTACGCCGAGCATCGCCAGCAGCCCCAGCATCAGCAGGCCCGGCAGCAGCCCGCCGATGAAGAGATCCTCGATCGACGCCTTCTGCGAGACGATGCCGTAGAGCATCAGCGGCAGGGACAACGGAAAGAGCAGGCCGAGCGACCCGGACGCGGTCAGCAGGCCAATCGAGAAGCGCTCGCGATAGCCGTCGCCCGTCAAGGCCGGCAACAGCAATCCGCCCAGCACGAGGATCGTCACGCCCGAGCCGCCGGTGAACAGCGTGAAGAACGCGCAGAGCGTGGCGGCCGCGACCGCCGTGCCGCCGGGGGCCCAGCCGACCCACGCGCGGAACACCCGCAGCAGCCGCTGCGACGATTGTCCCTCTGCGAGCAGGAAGCCGGCGAGCGTGAAGAGCGGAATCGCCGCGATACCGGTCGAGGTCGTCAGCTCCTGGTACGCCATCATCGGGAGCACGACGGGCGGATTGCCGCGGATGAGGGACGCGAAGAGCGCGAAGCCGCCGAGGAGCGCGAAGATCGGCGCGCCCAGCACGCCGGCGAAGATCACCATCGCGAACCAGGGCACGATCGACTGGTTCTCCATGAACCCGCGATGCTCGTTGAGCACGACGCCGGCGACGATGCCGAGGAGAGCAATGGCGCGCCCGGACCACAGCGGCGACGCCCGCCACACCAGCCGGACCGCGATCAGCCCGAAGCCGATCGGCAGCGCGAGATCGGCCAGCCACTTGGGCAGGCCGGCGGTGACCTGATCGCCGGCTATCCGATCGCTTCGCACCAGCGCGATGCCGCCCAGCGTGAAGACCGTCGCGATCATCGCGCCGATCGCGCCCGACACGATGTGTGCGATGTCGCTGACGCGACCCTTCGGGAGGAACTCGCCGGTCGCGAGCGTCAGGAGCTTGCCGTCGCGCGCCGCGATCGCGGCGCCCAGCATGCCGAGCCAGAGCGTCAGGACTGACGCGACCGCGGCCGCTCCCGGGATCGCCGCGCCGAAAAAGCTCCGCGACGCGATCTCGGCGAGCGGCAGCAGCATGATGCCGCCAAGCGCCAGGCTGGCGATGCGGTTCTCGGTGTCGGCCGCGAACCCCTTCTGCAACTACTTGCCCTTGGACTTCCGGACCGCGTCGCGCTCCTGCGCCGCCAGGTCGTACACGTCAACCGGCACCATCGATCCCCGCATCGTCGACGTGAGCTGGTTGGCGGCGGCGCGAAACTCCGCCGCGGCCTTGGGGTCGAGCGTGATGACCTGCAGGCCGCGGGCGACCATCTGTTTGACGGATTCCGCGTCCTGGGCGGGCGCCTCGGCGCGCACGCGCTTTTCGAGCGCCTGCGCCGCGGCGGTGACCTTCAGCCGATCCTCGGCGCTGATGCTGTCCCACGCCTGGTTGGAGATGATCATCGCGCCGGTCAGCGGGGCGATGTGAAGATCGAGCATGTATTTCGCGTCGCGGAAGATCTGGAGCGACAGCGCGAGGTACGGCGGACTGGGCGCGGTGTCGATGAGACCGGTCGAGAGCTTCAGCTGCTCGGGGATGTCGGCCGGCAGAAGCGCGACCGGGTGGAATCCGTTCGAGACGTACCACTGCACCCAGTTCTCCACGCCTTTGCTCGTGAAGAGCTTCGCGTTCTTCACATCGGCGAGCGTGCGCAAGGGCTTCTTCGAGAAGACCTGCACCCAGCCGCCGGTTCCCAAGGCGAGCAGGTGGAAGCCCTTGGCCTGCAGCCTCTGCTCGAAGACCGGGGTCAGTTTCTTCTCCACGGCGATTTCCTCTTCGTCGGACTCGAAGAAGAACGGCATGGTGAACACGTTGAAGGACTCGTCGAGCTCGGCCAGGCCGGCGGCCGTGAGAAACGACGCCTGCAGGGTGTCGATGCCCGGACGCATCTTCGTGATGATCGTCGATTCGTCCCCCTGAATGCCGCCGGATACACCGTCAGCGTCACGCGGCCGGCGGTGTCCTTGTTCCAGGTGTTGCCCATGTCGAGCAGCGCCTTGTGCCACGACGTGTTGGCGGGCGCCAGCGTGGCGAGCTTGATCTCGCCCGGGGCCGCCCATAGCAGGACGGGCACCAGAGCGACCGGGAGTGCGGCGAGCAGAAACCGTTTGAGAGCGGACATGGTCTGACCTTCCTTGTAAATGCGGACAACGGATCGCGCTCATTTCGTGAACATCGTGTCGATGCGATCGAGCAGCGCGCGGGCGCGCCGCTGCTGCACGAGCGTGACCAGCCGCATCGACGGATCTTTCTCCGGGTCGATCGCGAGCGCCGCCTTCAGGAGCGATTCGAATTCCGCGCGGTCCTGCGCCGGCACGGCGACGCCCATCGCCAGCGCGACATACGGCCCGGGTGACAGGCCTTGCTGCAACTCGACGGCGCGCTTGAAGTGTTCGCGCGCGCGCGCCGGCGATCCGCCCAGCGCCTCGGGCAGGCTGTCGAGGGAAATGAACATCTCGTGCAACGCGCCCTTGCTCCAGCCTTCGTCGAGCGCGAGCGCCCGTTCGGCCAGCGCGCGGACGGCCGGCATGTCGATCACCAGGTCGGGCCTGTCGATGCCGAGGCCGATCGCCGATCCCCACGACGCCGCCATCCAGTACAAGAGCGGCACGTCCTTCTTCTGCGCCTTGGCGAGCGGCGGACCGGGATCGGTGAGCAGCTTCGGGCCGATCCCCGGAAAGCGCACCTCCATCGCCCGCAGGCAATAGCCCTTCGCGCGCAAGTACAGCTTGAGCGCCCGCCCGTTCAGGTGCGCGACCTCGTCGTGGTGCTGCGCTTCGCCGAGGACCACGGCTTCGGTTTCGAGGTAGGCGACGCCGTACTGCGTGAAATTGCTGCAGGTCGCGATGAGCAGGTCCTTGTTCTTCGGCGCCGAGTCGAGCAGCGACTCGTAGAGCTTCAGCCCGAACGGGATCGCCTCGCCGACGAGCTCCAGGTCGTCGTCTCTCGTGAACACGTCGCCGCTCGACGCGAGCGTGCTGGCGACCATGCCGACAGCCTTGCGCTGGACGAGCGCACAGCCCCCCGAAACGGCCAGGGTGCACACAACAATAGCCAAACGGGCGGCGACCGGTAGAGCTTGGGCAGACATCGGCATACTGAACGTCAAAATTGTACAACGTCAGCTGACCCATGCCGTCAGTTTGGCCGTGGGCGGGTCTGGAGTCGTGAGGAGGATCTGAAGAGCGCCTGCGGCCCGCGCGAGGATAGCGAGTCTTCGAGCGCCGGAGCGCGAGCGCGTGGGGGTGGGGCCCCGCGCGCATTGAAGAAAGGATGAAAGGAGGGGGGACTCGCGCCGATTCAAGGATTCGAGGATTCAGGGATGCGTGATTAGTGATTCGATCGGCTTCCCCCACGACTCCCGCACCGGCACGCCCAGCCACTGCGCCATCGTTGCGCACACGTCCGAGAGGCTCGCGGCCGGCAGGGCGGCGGCCGGCGCGGCCGGCACATCCGATCGGATCGCCAGCATCTCGTCGACCCCTTCCGCCAGGAAGAGATAGAGCGTCCGGTTCCGATAGGCCGGGCTCTTCTCCGCGTTCAGCCACACGTAATAGGACAACTGCTCGGCGTCGACGAACGATCCGACGGGATCCTCGAGCAGCGGGATCTGATCGGACGCGCGCGGCTGCGAGAAGAGGAGCAGGCTGCTGAACGGCTTCAGCTTGTCGCGGACGCCGAACCGGGTCACGAGGATGCGCGGCTGCGCACGCCTGAGCGCCTGGACGGCGGCCCACTCGACGAACGTGTTGTTCACGAAGAGCGTGCCGTTGCCCGTCAGCAGCACGTCGCGGACGAAGGCCTGCAGGACGTCGGCGGTATGGAGCAGGCGCCCGGCCCGGGCGCGATCTTAGGCTGCGCGCGTATGCCGCGAACGCCTGCGGGCTCTCGACGCCGCTCTGGATCTTGCTGTAGAGCGCGCGCGTCAAATCGTCGCGATACTGCCGCAGCCGGTCGTAGCTCAAGCCGGTCGAGCGGCCCGGCGCGCCAGCGGTGCCGCCGCACAGCTCGTGAAGCGCCTCGTGGGACTCGATGATCCAGGCGTCGAGCGGGGCGAGACCCGCCGCGTCGCGTGCGGCGGTCAACAGCGCCGGCGCGGTCGCGCCGCTGTCGCGTCCTCCGAACAACGCGCGGAGGAAACGCTCGGAGCCCGCCGCGCCGTCGAGGGTCAGCGGCACGCGGACGCCGGTCCCCTTGAAGCGGCTCCACGACCTTGCCGGCCTGGGTCGCGATGCCGCTGCCGTAGATCTGGACGACCAGCCGGCGCGGCGCGTCGGCGGGGTAGAGCTCGTGCCTCGAGCGCCGGGTCGACCTGCTGAAAGAAGCCGTCCACTTCCTTCCGCCACGCCGGCAGGAGCCTGCGCTTCCGCAGCAGCGCCTGCGCGTCGTCCTGGAAGCGCGCCGGGGTCGCCGCCGGTGAGCTTGCCGGCGCCGGCTTCCGCCTCGACCCGCGCGATCCCGGCGACGGCCTGCTGCAGTTCCGCGATCGGCAATCGCGAGAGGTGCTCGAGCAGCGCCCGCTGATACCGCTGCTCGGGGGCGAACAGCGCCGGCCATTTCTGGAGCTCGACGAGGACGAAGGCGCGCACGGTCGCCGGCAGACGCCCGAGGACCTCCTCGTGCGCTCGCGCCAGCGTGGCGGCGTCGCCGGTCAATCGTGCGTCGAATTGCATCAGGCTGTTCCGCGGGCGTACTTCTCTTGGGATCGTAGCGATGCCCGTCGCTCACTGTCTCGCTGCGCTCCTAGAACGCCAGCTCCGCGAGCGGCTTGCCTTCGCACTCCGGCATCTTGAACCCGAGAATCCGCGCGACGGTCGGGGCGACGTCGGTCGTCTTGATCGGCCGCTCGGTGCCCGCGCCTTTCGGCACGCCGGCGCCGACCGCCACGAGCCACACCCGCCGGCAGGATTCGTCGCCGCTGCGGTGATTGGCGAACCCGTTGCCGACGACGTCGCCGTCGCGTCCGAGCTCGGGGACCACGAGGAGCGTCGTGCGATCGCGGTACTGCGGCAACGACTGCGCGTGCTGCCACAACTCGTGCACGAGGCGATCGGTCCGTGCGGATCGCCTCGAGATAGAGCGAATACGCGCCGTAGTGCGCGATGTCGATGTCCCAGAAGTTGACGACCAGCAGCGACGGCGCCAGGCGGTTCATGATCTCCTTGGTCATGAAGAACGTCAGCTCGTCTCCGCTCGTCGGGACGGTCGGATCGTTGAAGTAGTCGAGCAGCGATTTCGCGAGGCTCTTCTTCAGCTCGGCGCCCAGCGTGCGGCCCGACTCGAAGACCTTCCACCCGAACCCTTCGTAGCCTTCGTCGAGCGCCAGCATCATGCGCTCGGCCAGCGCCTGCCGGTCCTCGACGCCGGGCCCGGTCTCGGTGCTCACGGCGGACTTGATCGTCTCGATCAGGAGCTGCTTCGGGAGCACGACGTTGGCGGAGTACGGGTCGCCGAATGCCCTGAGCTTGCTGCCGCCCATCAGGCCGAAGCTCTTGTTCGTCGCGATCACCCAGGCCTCTTCAGGCGGGAGGGCGTGCTCCTTGCGGAACAGCTCGAAGATCGTCGGCGTGACCGGCGCCTCGCTGCCGTACGCGTCCACTTCCTGCCGGCAGCCCGTGACGAGCGCGCCCGTCGAGTTGAAGTGGCCGGTGATGCCGTCGTAGCGGGCGACGGGATAGACCAGCCCCTGCGGAACGATCTCGGTCGCGAGGTGCGGGATGTTGACCCAACCTCGCCGGCGCGAGCGTGTCCTCGTAGCGCACGCCGCCGCCGAAGGTGACGACGATGACGCGGCGCTCGGGTTTCCGGGAGCGAGGGGCCCGCTGCGCGAAGGCCCGGCGCGGCAGCCAGAAGTCGGCCAGGCACGCCGCGAGGAACTTCAGCGCGTCGCGGCGCCGGAGCGCCGGTCCCGGGTCCCATGAATCGCGACATCTTGATCATCGAAGGATTCTTCGCACGTTCGACCGGTGTCCATCCCGATCTTTGAACAGGATGATCAGGAGAATCAGGAGTCACCGGATCTCCGGATCTCGGGATCGCTGTCAGTACTCAACGATCTCCCCGCCCTTGATCTTCCGCACTTCGTCCGGAAAATCGAACGGATGATCGACGCCCGGCAGGATGTCGCCCGAGGCGGAGTAGTACGGCCATCCGTCCGCGACGAGACCGACCCCGCCGCGATCGACGAAGGTCAGCTTGGTAATGAGCTTCGACGACTTGTAGCCGTACTTCGCCGGCAGGACGAGCCGCAGGGGCGCCCCGTGCTCGGGCGTGAGCGCTTCGCCGTTCATGCCGAGACCGAACAGCGTGCGCGGGTGCAGGAGGTCTTCCATCTTCACGAAGTCGTAGTAGCGGTCCGCGCAATCGACACGCAGCCACTCGAGCCCGGGCTTGGATCCGGTCAGCTTCAGGAGCTCCTGGGCGCGGAAGCCTTCCCAGTTCACGCGTCCCGACCAGCACTGCACGCACTTCAGCCGGCTGCTCTGCGCGACGCGCGGCAGGCGATCCAGATCGGCCGCCTTCAGGCGCAGCGGCGTGCCGCCGAGGCCATCGATTGTCAGATCCCATGTCTTCGGATCGGGCGCGGGAATCGGGTTGAAGGCCATGACCTTCAGGCCGAACCGATCCGGCTTGTTCGTGGGGATGATCCAGCCGGCGCGGCGGCGTTCGGACTGCGCCTGCCCGAACGCACTGGGGCCGCCGAGGGCCGCCGTCGCCCCGGTGACGAAGGACCGACTGGATGAACGCCCGCCGGTTCATGGCCGAAGCTTACCCCCGATCCGTGCGAGGCGACAACGTAGGCCGCGATAGGCTCGACTCGGCACTCGGACTCGGGCTGACTCGGCCGGACTCGGGACTGGGACTCGGACTCGGGATTGCGACGGATGGGCTAGGGATTCCGGGGCTCACATCCTCTGACAGCCCTGCGGGCGAACGGCTCGCGCCGGACGATGCCGCGGCCCTCCTCGATGACCACGATCTGATCGGCGTCGACGCCGGTGACGGTCTCGACGCTGTCGACAGGGCCACTCGGCCATGCCACCTCGATGCGATCGACGCGGCGGAGTGTCCCGAGCCCGACATGGATGCGGAGATCGTTCTGCGAGCAGAAGCTCCCGCCGCTGCGCACCTCGTCGATCAGCCGGCGCCCCCCGGCGTGGACGGTGACGCGCGCGCCGATCGCGCTGCGGTTCGAGCGCGTGCCGATCAGGCTCAAGACGAGGCCGTGCCCCGCGGGAGCGGCGCAGTTGTGGAGCAGCGTCGGCGCGTCGTGCATGTTGTTGACGACGATGTCCTGGCGGCCGGTATGGAAGAGATCGCCGATCGCTGCGCCGCGGGCGACCTTCTTCAAGAGGATGCCGGGGCCCGCCCGCAGCGACACATCCTCGAACCGCCCGGTGCCGAGGTTGCGATACAGCAGCGCGCGCTGCGGGTAGGTGTAATGCCCGCCGATGCGATCCGCCTCGGGATAGACGTGGCCGTTGACGGTGAAGAGGTCGGGCCAGCTGTCCAGATCGAAGTCGAGGAACCCCGTGCCCCATCCCAGGTATCGCGTGTTGACCCCCAGCCCGCTCGCGAACGTCGCATCGTCGAACATGCCGTTGCCCAGGTTCCGGTAGAGCGACGTCATGTCGTCGTCGAAGTTGGTCTTGACGAGGTCGAGCCAGCCGTCGCGGTCGTAGTCGCCGGCGCCGACGCCCATCCCGGCCTGGGCCCGGCCGTCCGCCGTGAGCGCCACGCCCGCCTGCAGGCCGGCGTCCCTGAACGTGCCGTCGCGGTTGTTGTGGAAGAGCAGCGACGCGGACGAGTCGTTGGCCACGTAGACGTCGGGCCATCGATCGTTGTCGTAGTCGAGGACGATCGGCGTGAACCCGAACGCGGGCCGGACCTTCAGGAGGCCGGCCTTTTCGGACACGTCGCTGAACGTGCCGTCGGCGTTGCCCCGGAAGAGCGCGTTGTGGGATCCCTCGAGACCGCTCGGCCCGCACATCACGCCGAGCCCCTTCCAGAAGCAGTCCTTCCGGCTTCCCGGCGCGTACCGCTTCGCGTCGCCGTACGCGACGTACGCCGAGACGAACAGGTCCAGGCGGCCGTCGCGGTCGAAGTCCAGAAACGCCGGCCCCGTGTTCCAGCGGGGGCCGGAGAACGTGATGCCGCTGGCGCGCGTCGCATCGCTGAAGGTGCCGTCGCCGTTGTTGTGATAGAGCACGACGTGGCCGTAGTAGGTGACGAAGAGGTCGATGTGCCCGTCGTTGTCGTAGTCGCCGGCCGCGACGCCCTGTCCCCAGCCGCGGCCGCCGACGCCGGCCTTGTCCGTCACGTCCACGAACGTGCCGTCGCCTTTGTTGCGATACAGATGGCTCGCGGGCTCTTCGGCGTTCGCGGGACCCGGCAGGCGTCCGCCGTTGACCAGGAAGATGTCCGGCCATCCGTCGTTGTCGTAGTCGACGATGGCGAGGCCGCCGCCGGTCGTTTCCAGGATGTAGTCCTTGGTACGTTCTCCACCGATGACGGTGCGCGCGCTGAGGCCGGCCGCGGCAGCGAGGTCGCGGAAGTCCGCGAGCGCTTCGGTCCGTCGAGCGGGCTGTTCCGCGGCGTTGCGCCGCAGCGTCGGCGGGAACTGACCCGCGGCGTTGCGCCGCGGCGTCGGCGGGAACTGACCCGCGGCGTTGCGCCGCGGCGCCGGCGCCGCGGCGTTGGGCGTCGAGCGGCTCGAGCCGGACGGCAGCGAGCGCAAGCAGGAGCACCGCGAGGCCGATCAACCTGGTCAGCATTCAACTCCCCGCCTTCGCGCGTGTGATTCCGCGCGCGCTTCGGCGAGGCCTCGCCAAAGCTTGTCGCCCATGTCCGAGCGCGACAAGCGGCGGCGGGCAACGCGCAACGGAGGTGATGTGCGCGAGCCGTCCGTGTATTGCGATGTGAAACGTTTTCATCCCAACTTTCATCAGCGCATTCGTGCGTCCTCAGGGGCGAGGATAGGCTTGCAAAACAGCAGGGGTCAAGCTAGGCTCAGGGCGCTTTTTCAGCCTTAGTACGTAACCATGTGCGCCGTCGCGAAGCGCACGAACCGTCGAAAGGGGGCGGGATGCGCGTCCAGCCGTTACTCCACGGAGGCCGGGTGCTTCTGTGGGCGTTCACGCTGTCGGTGCTGCTCTGCGCACCGGCGAGTGCCCAGGTCGATACGGGCACGATTCTCGGCACGGTGAAGGACCAGTCGGGGGGCGTGCTTCCCGGCGCCACGGTCACCATCACCCACGAAGGTCAGGCCTTCACCCTTTCATCGGTGACGCGCGAGGACGGGACGTTCGTCTTCACGCCGATCCGCACCGGCACCTACGCGATCGACGTCGAATTCCCGGGCTTCAAAAAGGGCGTGCGGCGCGGCATCACCGTCAGCATCCAGCAGACGGCGGTGGTCGATTTCGCCCTCCAGCCCGGCGGCGTCGCCGAGGAGCTCGTCGTCACCGCGGACGCGCCGCTGCTCCAGACGGGCACCGGCACGGTCGGCGAGACCCTGGCGTCCGAGGTCATCGAGAACCTCCCGATCAACGGACGCGATTACACCATCCTCGCGCGCCTCAGCGCCGGGGTCGTGCCGCCGCAGCCCGGCGCGCGCGCGCCGCTGATGTTTTCCGCCAACGGCGTCAGGCCGGCGCAGAACAACTACCTGCTCGACGGGATCGACAACAACACGAGCAACGTCGACTTCCTGAGCGGCGTGGCCTACATCGTCAAGCCGCCGGTGGACGCCGTCGACGAGATCAAGATCATGACGAGCTCCTTCAGCGCCGAGTACGGCCGCGCCGGCGGCGCGGTGCTGAACACGACGCTCAAGTCGGGAACGAGCAAGCTGCGCGGCAGCGCCTGGGAGTTCCACCGCAACGACGCGATGAACGCCAACGACTTCTTCGCCAACCGCGCCAACATCAAGAAGGGCGAGTACCTGTCGAATCAGTACGGGTTCACGGCCGGCGGACCGATCATCGGCTCGAAGACGTTCTGGTTCGCCGACTACGAGGGGAGCGTGATCCAGCAGGCGCGCACGTGGGTCCGGACGGTTCCGACCGCGGCCCAGCGCGCGAGCGGCTTCACGAACTTCTCGGATCTCACCACCCTGCTGAGCGGCACCGTCGGCGCCGACGTGCTCGGGCGGACCTTCCCGCGCGGCACGGTCTTCGACCCGGCCACGACGCGTCAGCTTCAGTTGGGCCAGGTCGATCCGGTCACCGGCATCGTCGCCACGCGCGCGGGCTTCGTGCGCGATGCGTTCCCCGGCAACCGCATTCCCGCGAACCGGATCGATCCGAACGCCCTTCGGCTGATGCAGCTGTACCCGGAGGCCACCCTGCCGGGATTGAACAACAACTACGTGGTCAACCGCACCAACACGGACGACACGCACGCGTTCGACGTCCGGGTGGATCACAACTTCAGCAGCGCCGATCGGTTCTTCGCGCGCTACAGCTTCTCGGACAACCACAAGGTCCGGCCATCCCCGTTCGAAGGCGATGGCGACGGCGGCGGGTTCGCCGAAGGCGACGAGAAGGTGCGCGTGCACGGCTTCGCGGCGAGCCACACGCACATGATCTCGTCGACGCTGATCAACGAGGCGCGGTTCGGCCTCAGCCGGGAGCACACGAACCGGCTGCAGCCCAACGGCGAGGACATTTCCGACCTGCCGGGGCGCTACGGCATCCTGGGCGTGCCTCAGCTGCCCGGCAACGGCGGGCTGCCGGCCCTGCGCCCGACGGATATGTCGCAGCTCGGTCACGACGGCTGGGTCGTCAGCGAGCGCTTCAGCAACACGCTGCAGTTCAGCGACAACCTGACGAAGGTGTACAAGTCCCACACCTTCAAGACCGGCTACACATACCAGAACATCTTCTTCGGCTCGACGCAGCCGCCTTACGCGCGAGGCGAGTACTACTGGGACGGCCGCTACACGTCGCTGGTGGATCAACTCGACACGAGCACGTCCCGTGCCCAGTTCCTCCTGGCACAGATCCCGGCCACCGTCCCCGGGGGCGTCGATTTCGGCGGGGGCATGCACGATATCCGCGTCTCCCCGTTCGGGGCGGTCGACGCGTTCAAGACCTATCACGGCGCCTACGCGCAGGACAGCTGGCGCGTCTCGCCCAAGCTGACGGTGAACGCCGGACTGCGCTGGGACTACTTCAGCCGCGAGCAGGAGCAGGAGGCGGAACAGGCCAACATGGTGCCCGGGACGCCCGCACGCTACCTGATTCCCGCGGAGTGGAGGACGAAGCCGCTGTCGGCGAGCTTCGTCAACAACCTGGCGAAGGACGGCATCGAGCTGGTGTACACGGACGAGTTCGGGAGCGGCCTCGGGAAGATGCCGAAGAACAACTTCGCGCCGCGCCTCGATGCGGCGTACCAGCTGGCCGAGAAGTACGTGCTGCGCTCCGGCTACGGCCTCTTTTACGGCGCCTTCGAGAACCGGGGCGGCAACCCGAGCCTCGGCTACAACTATCCCTTCCAGTTCACGCTCATCTACCAATCGCCCAACGCCGTCGCACCGAACCGCCTGGGCGACGGCTCGCTCGCCACGCTCGACGCCCGCGAGCGGATCGTCCTGGATCCGGTCAACGTCAACGCCAACGGCCTGACGCTGCGAGGCGTCGAGTTCGACTACAAGACTCCGCGGTATCACAGCTACAACGTGATGCTCCAGACGGAAGTGTTCGCGAACCACTCCATCGAGGTCGGATATGTCGGCACGAGGGGCCGCAACCTCGAGACCTTCACCGGCATGAACAACGTCAACGTGCTCCTGCCGCCGGGCACGAACCCGCAGCCGTACGTCGATTGGCCCGACTTCGCTCGCAATTCGCTCTTCGTTCGAACGGTGGGCGTGAGCTCCTACGATTCACTGCAGACCAAGTTCCAGCGCCGGTATCACAACGGGCTGCAGTTCCTCATCAGCTACACGCTGAGCGACGCGAAGACCAACGCGGGTGATTCGCTCTCCGGCGGCGGCGTCGGCCCCCTTCGGGGGCCGGACCTGAACGGCCGGGACCTGAAGGACGACATCGGCCTCTCCGGCTTCCATACGAAACACGCCTTCGTCGTCAGCGGCAACTACGACCTCCCGGGGAGCGGACCGATCTTCGGCGGGTGGCGCACCAACTGGGTGTTCTCGATGTACAGCGGGCAGGCGCAGACGATCACGTGCCCGACGGCCACCGGAGCGGGCACGAACTGTTACGCCAACGTGGTCGGAGATCCGTACGCGCTCAACCAGAGCGTGGAGCAGTTCTACAATCCGGCCGCCTTCGCGAACCCGAATCCGGTCACGACGATCGGGCAGACCGATTTCAGCCCCCTCGGGGGGAAGCGGAGCCAGGTGACCGGTCCGTCGATGACGCAGCTGGATCTCGGCTTCGCGAGGCAGTTCGGCCTGGGGGGCACGACCCGGCTCGAGGTGCGTGCCGAGGCGTTCAACGTCACGAACACGCCGGCGTTCAACCTGCCCGGCTCGTTGAATTTCCTCGACGCGAGGAACTTCGCGAGCATCACGAGCATGCGCAACACGCCCCGGCAGATTCAGCTCGGAGCGAAGATCTACTGGTAGGGACAGAGACTCCCAACTCCCAAAAGCCCAACTCCCAAGGGATCCAAAGCCGGCCGGCTGAGGTCTCCTTGGGAGTTGGGACTACCGGCGGCAGCGCCGGCACCGGACATTGAGGAACTTGCGAATTTTGATTCTCCTCGCGCTGGCGCTCGCCACGCCGGCGCGAGGGGCAATCGCGGCCCCGCAATCTCTCCAGCTTGCCGCGCCGAAGCCCGGTGAACGCGGGCCTGCCGCGTCCAGGCAGGGCGAAGGCGGGCCTGCCTCACCGAAGCCTCGCCAGGGCACCCCCCGCAAACCCGGTCGCGCTGAGCTGGCGGCCGTCGAAGCGCGCTTGTCGGAAGCCGCGCGCCGCAACCCGGACAGCTTCGAGGCGCACCGTGCGCTCGCCGGCTTCTACCTGCAGCAGAAACGGCCCGATGCGGCCCTGCCTCACCTCGAGCGCGCCCGGACGATCGATCCGGCTCACTACGCGACCGGCTACGACCTTGCCCTCGCCCTCCTCGAGACGGGCAAGCTGGATCGAGCGCGCGACGAAGTCCAGCGCATGCTGGGCGCGAAGGAGACCGCGGAGCTCCACAACCTGCTCGGCGAAATCTACGAACGCGCGGAGAATCGCGTCGCCGCCGCCGAAGCGTATCAGCGCGCTGCGCGCATGGATCCGACCGAAGAGCACCTGTTCGACTGGGGGAACAACCTGGTCCAGCTTCGTGCCTTCGAGTCCGCGACAGAGGTCTTCGCCGCGGCGATCAAGCGGCATCCGGAGTCGGGCAGGCTCCACGTCGCCCTCGGCATCGCACAGGTCCTCGCGGGGGCAATACGAGGACGCCGTCAACTCGTTCTGCCAGGCGGCGGATCTCGCGCCGTCGGATCCGCGTCCCTACCAGTTTCTCGGCGAGATGTACGGCGTCGTCCCCGAGCTCGGGGGCGAGATTACGAAGCGGCTCACGCGCTTCGTGAAAGCGCAGCCCAGGAACGCCCTGGCCCACTTTCATCTCGCGATGACGCTTTGGAAAGGACAGCCTGCCGGCTCGCCCCCGGCCGATGCGCGCCGCGTCGAGGCGCTGCTCAGACGAGCGGTCGTGCTCGATCCGACGCTCGCGAAGGGCTTCATGGAGCTCGGGATCCTGCTCTCGGATCAGCAGCGGTACAAGGAAGCGATTCAGGACCTGGTCGCCGCGGCACGCCTGGAGCCGTGGCTGGCGCAGGCGCACTACCGGCTGGCGCAGGCGTACCAGCGGACGGGCCAGACCGAGCTGGCTATGAAGGAGCTCGAGATCTTCGCGCAGCTCAAGGGCGGATCCCGCTGACGCGGCCGGCGCTCCGCAGCATCTTCGCAGTGAGGAGCGTGAGATCGTCCGGCTGCGGGCGCCCGCCAAGCCGTTCTCTGACCTGGGACAGGAGCGCGTCCAGCAACGGCAGTCCACCTTCGCGATGCTTCGCGATGGACGCGACTAGTGGTTCATCTCCGATGTCCTGCTCCCCCGCGAGCGTATCGGAGATGCCGTCGGTGTAGAGGAGGAGCTGATCGCCGCGGGCCATCGGAACGGTCTCCTGCTCCCAGATGCACGGAGGGAGCGCCGGAGATACGAGAGGCCCCGTGCTGGTCAGCCGCTGAATCCCGCCGTCCGCTCTCCACAGGAGTCCGGCCGGGTGGCCGGCGTTGACGTAGCGCAAGTCCCCATCCGGCGCCAGCAGGGCGGCGATCAGCGTCACGAACCGCTCGGGACCGAACGCCGACAGGTTGCTCCGGACCCGCTGCACGACCGCCGCCGGATCGTACTCGTCGGCATCCGACGCCCGGAACGCCGACTTGACGACGCCGGTGAGCATCGCGGCGGAGACGCCGTGGCCCACGACGTCGGCGATGATGAGCGCCGCGCGCCCGCCGGGCAGCATCGTGTAGTCGTAGAGATCCCCTCCGAGCTCCGAGCAGGAGACGTAGCGGCAGCAAATCGCCAGACGGTCGGTGGTGATGTCGCGGTCCGGCAGCAGCCCCTGCTGGAACGCGCGCGCTTCCCCGAGCTCCTTCTCGAGCCGGCGCGTGTGCAGCCGGTTTTCCTCACGACGCCAGCGCAGCTCGAGGCAGCGCTCGACGAGGGTCAGCAGCACTTCGCGATCGAACGGCTTCTGAATGAAATAGAACGCGCGGCCGCGAAGCGCGCGAATCAGCTTCTGGTCCATGTCGTCGATGCTGCCGGTCATGAGGATGATGTCCGGCGCCGGATCGGTGGACTTGAGCCGCGCCATCAGCTCGAACCCGTCCATCTCCGGCATCCTCACGTCGAGAATGACGAGATCCGGCTTGAACTCGGCCGCCACCGCCACGGCCTGCACGGACGACTGGATGCCGACGACGCGGTGGGTCGCGCCGAGCACTCGATCGACGGCGCGGAGCATGCCCGATTCGTCGTCCACGACCAGGATGCGCGGCGGCTTCCTCATTCGGCTGCGTGGGAGAGCCGCGCGGAAGCCCACGGCACGGTCACGTGGACCTGCGTGCCCGTGCGCGGTTCGCTCTTGAGGCTCAGCGTGCCGCCAATCTCCCAGAGAATCGATCGGCAGATGGAGAGTCCCAGGCCGTTGCCATTGGGCTTGGTGGTGAAGAACGGCTCGAATACGCGAGCCAGATCCTCCGGCGTGACCCCTGAGCCCGTGTCCGCGATCGTGATCGCGAGCCGATCCGGTTCGGGCTGGACGCGGACCGTGACCTGTCCTCCGTCGGAGCTGGCCTCCCGCGCGTTGGTCAGGAGATTGAGGAACACCTGCTCGAGATCGCTTTGCCCGCACGCCACCGGAGGCAGGTCGCGCTCGGTCTCGACCACGAGGTTGATGCCACGCCGCTGCATGCCGTCCATCAGGACCGCCAGCGTGGTGTCGAGCGCCGGCTGCACCTGTCCGTGGACCGCGCGGCGGGCCCCGCCGCGGGCGAACGAAAGCATGCCGCCGAAGATGCGGCGGCAGACCTGCAGCGACTTCTGCACCTGCTCGAGATCGTCCAGGTACACGGGGACGTCCATCTTCCCGCCCTGGAGATCGGTCTGCAGCTGCTGGATGAGCGGCAGCATCGATCCGAGGGCGTTGTTCACGTCGTGGGCGACGGTCCGCGCGAGCTCCGCGATGGCGTGCTTGCGCTCGGCCGTCAGCATTCGCGCCTGGAGCGATTCGGTTCGACTGAGGTTCTGGATGGCGACCGCGGCCTGCGAGCGGAAATGCTCGACGAGCTGCGCGTCGAACGGCCGCAACCGGCCGGGGTGGCGGCCGGCGACCTTGAGCACGCCGAAAATGCCGTCGCGCGTGACCAGCGGCGCGCAGAGCATCGACGCTTCTCTCGCGTCGTCTGCGTCCGAGCCCACGGCGTCTTCGCCCGCGGCGTCTGCGCTCACGGCGCCGCTCCTGTTGTAGTCGAGCAGCTCGGCCAGCCGCCCGACCGGCTTGCCGGACCACTCGTGCCAGCGCCCCCCGCGCCGGTCGAAGCCATGTATCTCCGCCGAGCCGAGCATGGCGCGCACGTCGTCGTCGAGCTGGCAGCGTGAGCCCAATCCGGTGGCTCTTGGCCTTCGTCCACGCGATCTGTTCCGCGACGACGCGGAGCGCGTCCTCGCCGTTCTCGCGCATGAGCAGCGCCGACGAGTGATCGTAGTGACGTCAGCGACCGGACGCCGTCGAGGATCTGGTAGAAGAGATCCTTCGGATGGATCTGCTCCATGATCTTGCGATCGATGCGGTCGCGAACTTCGAGCATCCGCTCCCGATCCATGACGTGCACGGCCTCCGACACGGCGGTCGTGATCCGCGAGAGGAGCCGCCGGTCGTCGCGCCCGAACTCCCGCTGCGGCCGCATCAGGCACAGCGCGGCCCACGCGGCGCCGCGCCGCCGAATCGGCGCCATCATCAGATCGCCCCGGGCCGGCGGGTTCGTATGGCGGATGAACCGGCCGATGTGCTGGAGATCCCAGGCCGCGTCCTTCGGCATCGTCAGGAGCAGCCTGGCCTCCGATTCGCCCGCCTCGGCCAGCGCGATGCAGCCCCGGTTCGCCTGGAAGAACTCGCGACTGTCCCGCAGGGCGTGCGCGAGCGCCTTGCGAGGCTCACGGATCGATCGCAGGTTGTGGGTGAAGCCGTCGAAGAACTTGAGGAACTCGAATTCCCTCGGTGGGGGCAGCATTGATTCCGGCTCCGGCGAGACGGTCCCGTCAATGGGTGACGCGACCGAGCGGCTGGTGTCGAATACTACTTCAATTCCGGGAAGCGCGGGCTGGTGTCGCTCGAGGACATACAGGAATGAGATAACGGAGGGGACGGAGACACGGAGCAACGGAGAAAATCTCAGGTTTTGTTCGATCTCCGTTCCTCCGTTTCTCCGTGTTTGAGTTGTTCGAGTTGTTTCGTTGCCTCCGTCCCCTCCGCTACCTCGCGGCTGCGGGTTGACACCCCCCACCTCCTCAAGGTAATTAAACGCGCTCGCCGGCTGGCCAGACGAACCGCACCGTCAGGGACGCTCGGCGTCGAGGAGACCCATGATCAACGTGTCAGCGAGGGGAACGCTGTTTGTGACAGCGGCGTGTGTCCTTGGAATGCTCGCCGGAACCGCGACGATCGCCGGCGCACAGCCGCGCATCGAGGTGCGCGGGTTCTGGGTGGATACGTTCAACACGACGTTGAACAACCATGCCGATGTCGCAACAGTCGTGGACCGGGCGCTGGCGGCCAACGCGAACACGATTTTCGCGCAGGTGCGCCGGCGGGGAGACTCGTGGTATCTGAACTCGCTCGAGCCGCCCGCCGACCGGATCCCGATCCAGCCCGGGTTCGACCCGCTCCAGGACCTGATCGTCGAGGCGCACGGACGCGGTCTCGAAGTCCACGCGTACGTCATTGCCAACGCGATCTGGAGCCGGGCGCCCAATCTGTTTCCGCCCGAAGATCCCGACCACGTCTTCAATCGTCACGGCGGCTACGACCCCGCGACCAACACGATCGCGCCGGGGCCGGACAACTGGCTGACGCGGACGCTGATTCCGGACGGCACGGCCGGTACCGGCATCTCGCTGCAGGGTCATCGTTTTGTGAGCGAGTTCTACATCGATCCCGGGCATCCGGATGCGGCACGGTACACGGCCGAGGTCCTGACGCACCTCGTCCGTAACTACGAAGTGGACGGCCTGCACCTCGATCGGATCCGCTATCCGGAGATCACCATCCCCGGGCAGACGCCGTCAACCGGGACGAGCGTCGGGTACAACCCGGCGAGCATCGCGCGCTTCCAGCGCCGCTACGCCATCCCGTCCGATTCGCCGCCGCCCGCGCAGAACGATCCCCGGTGGAACCAGTGGCGGCGCGATCAAGTGACGAACCTGGTCCGGCGCGTCTATCTCGACGCCGTCGCGATCCGGCCCAACATCAAGCTCTCGGGGTCCTACATCGCCTTCGGATCCGGACCGCTCACCGAGAGCGGCTGGCTCTCGGCCGAAGCGTACTGGCGCGTCTATCAGGACTGGCGGGCGTGGACCGAGGAGGGCATCGTCGACATCGCGATGCCGATGATCTACCAGCGCGATCACCAGGCGGCGGGACGCACGGCGTTCGACCGGTGGAACGAGTGGGTGCGGAACCATCAGTACGCGCGCTCCGCCGTCATGGGCATCGGCTCGTTTCTCAATTCGGTGGAAGGTACCCTGACGCAGGTGCGTCGCGCGCTCGAGCCGTCAACGCTCGGAAACCGGAACCTCGGCGTGACGTTTTTCTCGATGGCGACGAGCAACGTGGCGGTCACGGCCAACCCGCTGTCGATTCCGCCCGGTCAAAGCACGCCGGCGAGGGCGTTTGCCGACTTCGCCTCGGGCCTGGTCACCGGGCGCTCGGCCGACGGAACGATGTTGCTGGAGGACCCGGCAGCCAATCCCGTGCCGGTCTTCGATCGGGCCGCGGCGATTCCGGATCTTCCCTGGAAGACCGATCCACAGGTCGGGCATCTTCGGGGTGTGATTCGCGACGAGTCCGGGGAGGTCGTGGACACGGGCGACGTCGCCGTCAGCCGCGTGGTCACCGGGCCGCCTCCCGGCGCCGGGCGCACGTCGGCAGCGGGCGCCACGGACGGCAACGGATACTACGGCGCGGTCGATCTCGCCCCGGGCGTCTTCAACGTCACGGTCACGCCGGTCGGCCAGGCCGCCTTCCCGTCCCAGTGCAGCGTCCAGATCAGTGCGGGGGCCGTCACGACCTTCGACATCACGATCGATCGGAACGCGCCGGGTGGAAAGCTCACTGCGAATCCCTCCGTGATCTGGCCGCCGAACGGGAAGATGGTCGCCGTGACGTTGTCCGGAGCTCTGACGGATGCCGGAACGGGCCTTCGCGGCGCCACGTTCCGCGTGCGCGACGAATACGGCGCCGTGCAGCCGTCGATCGATCCGGTTGACCTCGATGGGCAGTCGCTGGTCGAGTTCTCGCGAACGGTCGAGCTCGAGGCGTCGCGGCGAGGCAATGACCGGGACGGCCGGACCTACACTATAGAAGCGTTCGTCACCGATGGCGCGTGCAATGCCACGACACTCCGCACGACGGTTGTCGTGCCGCACGACCGTCGAATCCCTAATCCCTAATCACTTATCCTTGAATCCTTGTCGTTGATTCTGATTCAGGGATTAGTGATTCAATGGCCAGCCATGACGACAACAGCTTTGGCTTCCGCTATCGGCGTCCTCGTGATGTCTCTGGCTTCGGCCGGCCGTGCCGGCCACCAGGCGAATCAAACCGCTCCAGCGCCCAGTCATCCTGTCGTCCGCCCGGGCGACGTCGAGTGGAAAGCGCTCCGTCCGGGCGCGGAGATCGCGGTGGTGTCGGGCGATCCGAATCAGGCGGGCACGCCGTTCGTCATGCGGTTCCGCTATCGCGGCGCGGCGCGCGTTCCCCCGCATTGGCATCCGACCGACGAGCACATCACCGTGCTGAGCGGTACCTTCATGGTCGGCATGGGTGAGCGTTTCGACGAGTCGTCCGGCACGGAGCTCCCGGCCGGCGCCTATGCATTTGTCCGCAGCAAGATGCCGCACTATGCCTGGACGAGGGGTGACACAGTCGTCCAGATTCACGGGATCGGTCCGTTCACGATCAACTACGTGAACCCGGCCGACGATCCGAACAAGAAGTGAACCCGACGCAACGACAGGAACCTCGTCACTATCGGGCGCCGTGTTTCCCTACTCTCTTATCCTGTTGCTTTGTTGCCTCCTGAAAGGGGTAGTTCAGCCTGGGGCGACGGGGTATTTCGGACCCTCAGCAGGGAGGTGGGTATGGAGAGACGGAACTTCTTCAAGAAACTCGGTCTGGGGTCGGCGGCGGCAGCCGTCTCCGCCCCGCTGCTGGCCGGCGGTCTGGTCGCCGCCCGGCAACAGGGGCGGAGCAGCGACCGCGACGACGACGACTCGCGCGGCCACAACGATCACGATCATCGCCCGGTGAGAGGCGCGCTGGCAACCGCTACGGTGAGCTTTGGCACGTGGCGCAGCGCCGAAACAATGCCCCCTGGGGGATTGGATCGGCATCCTTACCCACCGCCGCCCGGACCGCCGGCCGGCAACGGGCACAGGCTCATCCCCTACGAGCCGACGATCAAGGTCGGCGGGACCGTCAACTACATCATCGCCGGGTTTCACCAGGTCATCGTCTATGCTCCGGGGAAACGACCGAGTGAGGTCAATGTCGCGATGACGAGGCCCACCCAGGGAACTCCGGGCCCCGCGCTGATCAACGATCCCTTGGAACGCACGTATGTAGGACTGGATCCGAGCACGGTGCACGGCGGGCCGCCGACCGCCAGGACGCCGTTGCTCGACCGGGTCGAGGTCGTGCAGTTCGAGCGTAAGGGCCGCCATCTCGTCATTTGCGGGGTGCTGCCGCACTTTGTGAACGACAACATGTACGGTTGGGTCAACGTGGTGGATGACGACGACGATCACCACTGAGACGAGGACCACTGAGGGTTGATGGACCCGATCGGGCGAGCGCTGCGGGCGGACGGCTTCCGCGCCGCAGCGTTCGTTCCGGCCGGGACGGGTTGTCAGGACGCGCCCGACTTCCGCGCCTCCTGGAGCTCCGGACGTCCGGGCGTATCGCCGGCTTTGCAGATGTCGAGGAGCTGCTTGTAATACCGTCGCGCTTTGGCGCGCTCGCCGGCGAGCGACGCGGCCTTCGCGGCCTCGTAGGTGGCGCGGAACCGGTTCGGCTCCTTCTTCAACGTCGCTTCGAATTCCTTCAACGCGTCGGCAGGCCGATCGAGGGCCAGCAGCATCTCGCCGAGCAGCTCGCGGGCGGGCGCGAGCGGGCCCGGGGAGATCGCGCTCTTGTCGGTGGCGTCTTCCGCGTCGGCTGCCTTGCGCAGCTGCTCCAATGCCTCGGCCTTCCGTCCCTCCGCGAACGTCACCCACGCGGCCGCGATCTGTTGTTGGATCCTGACTTTCTCCGTCCAGATGGGGTCTTTCGCGGCCTCGAGCGAATCGCCGAGCACGCCGAGCGCGGCGACGTCCGGCCGCGCCGCGTCCGGCTTGCCGGTCCGCGCGGCGCCGAGCGCGCGGGCAAAGCGCGTCAGCGCGTCGACGTACGGATACGGCGTGGCCTTGAGCTGCAGCGCGGCGGCGTCGCTCCACGCGCCCCGTTCGAGCGCGTAGCGGGCCGGAATTGCGGCGGCCGCGTACAGCCCCGCGACACCCGGAGCGGCGCCACCCATCGCGTTCGGATCCAGGCGCGCGAGCACGCGCGGCGCCTCGTCGACCATGCGCCGGGCGGCGGCGTCCTGGCCGGTCTGGAGGAACGCGTAGACCTCGTAGTCCATGGCGTGCAGCGCTTCGGCGAACGTGCCGTCGCGGATGGCCGCTTCGGCGGAGAGGATGTTGGTGTCGATGGACTCCTGCCAGGAGCCGACGCGCGTGAACGTATGCGCCGGCATGTGCAGGGCGTGCGGCGCCGACGGCGCGATCTTCGCGTAGCTGCGCGCCGCGGCCAGCGCGCGGGGCGCGAGCGGCGGATGATCGTACGCGTGAATCAGGTAGTGCGGAAGACCCGGGTGATCCGGCTGGGCGGCCCACAGCTTCTCGAGGATCGCGGCCGCCTTCAGCTGCTGGGCGTAGGTCTTGTCGGACGGCAGGGCCGTCTGATTCACGGCGAGCGCATAGAAAGCGGCCGCCTCGCGGTCCTCCGGATACGTCTTGTAGACGTGCTCCATCGCGCGTTCGTACGCGAGCACACGCGTGCGCTGATCGACGGTCTCGTAGTTCTTGAATTCCTCCGCCACCGCGGCGATGTAATCCCGCTCGCGCGCTGTCGGTTTCCCCGTTGCCTGCGCGCGTCCGGCCGCCGCGGCTCCGGCCTCGAGCGCCTTGGGCGGCCGCAGGCCCGCGAACGGGTTGCCCCAGTTGGTCATCGCGATGCCCCAATACGCGATCGCGCAGGAGGGATCTTTGGCGAGCACGTCCTCGAAAGCCTGCCGCGCCGTCGAAAATGCAAACGAGTGCAGCAGCGCGACCGCGCGATCGAACCCCGCGGCCACGCCGGGGGCGCAGGACGTCGCGAAGTGCACGCGGCCGAGCTTCTCGGGCGCGGCATGTTCGTGCTGGGGATTCTGCCGGGCCGCCGGCACTGCCGCACACAACACAACGGAGAGGGCGATCAGAGCGCGCATGAGGGCCTCCTTCGGCACCAGATGATAGCGCGCTGACCGTGGCGAGACAACGTCGCCCTGCACGCCGGCGACGATGGTACTGACCTTCAGCTCGGCCGCCGCCAGGCCACAATCACGCCCATCGTCCCGACGGCTACGCCTGCAACGACGTCCACGACGTAGTGGTAGCGGCCGTAGATCGTCGCCGCCGCGATCGCCATGACGACCGGGAGTAGCGCGTGTCCGAGGCGAGGCACGACCCGCCACGCCGCCAGCAGCGCCACCATCGAGCCGGCCATGTGCGCGCTCGGAAAGGCTCCGCCATGGACGCGTCCGTAGCGCTCGATCCATTCGACTGCGGCGTTGACCGGGCCCCCCGACAGCTCGACCTGCTGCAAGTGTCTGAGGGTGTGGAACGGGCCCTCGATGGGAAACGCGACGAACACGATGTAGCACGCGACGTAGGCGACGGCGCTCGCGAGCATGAACCGGTCGAACTCGTCGCGCCGCCCCGTTGCCCAAAAAGCGACACCCACGGTGAACGGCAGCAGAAAGTAGCTCGCGTACGCCAGCTGCAGCACTTCGGTCAGCCAGTAAGTCGCGAATTGTTCGACCCACACCGTAGGGTCGACGCCGAATACGGCACGATCGATCGCAATCAGGTACTCATCGAACCATTCCTGATGGAACGCGTGCACGAGAAACTGCATTTCCTCGAAGAAGAAGGCGAAGTACGCAAGGGGATACCACGCGTGGATCGCCGCGAGCACGCGCGACCGCCACGGCCGCGCCAGGAGCAGGATGAGAACAGCCAGGCCGGCATGGATCCAGGCGAGCGCATCCCAGTTCGGGACGTGGGCGCGCCGCAGCAGGATGATGCTGCCGGACGCAAACAGCCATCCGAGCAGCACTTTGTCTGTGAGATTCGCACACCTTCGGACTTTGCCTGTTCGACACGTTGACGCTTTGGGAGTTGGGCTCTTTGGGAGTTGGGAGTGTCTCCTTTTGGGCGCTCTACCCGAGCCACCACCAGCTGGCGAGCGCCACGGCCGCACCGGCGAGGCTGTCCACCGCGTAGTGATAGCGTCCGACAACGGTCGAGAGCGCGATGGCCGCGGCGATCGCGAGGAACGCCACGCCGGCGGCCGGCGCCGACGCGAGGACCATCAGCGCCACCGCGAGCGCGGCGGCGACATGACCGCTGGGCAGCGTGTTCACCTGGTTGCTGCTCGTGCGCAGGATCGCGAGGTTCAACCGGCGGAGCGGCGCCCGATCGGCCGGCACATCCCACGCGGCTGACGCCGGCAGAAGACCCTCGACGACGCGGGGCGGCCGCGTCTGGAGCCACGGCAGCATCGCGTAGCTCGCGAAGCAGGCGGTGAGCACCACCGCCCAGTACCGGGACACCTGGTTCGATGCTCCCGCCAGGTACAAGGCGACGACGCCGAGCGGCACCATCGCGTACACGAGGAGATACGCGAGCTCGAGCGCCCCGCGGAACACCGGAGCGCGCGTCCAGCGGGGCTTCCAGCCGACCGCCTCGAAGACCCGCGTGTCGAACGCCAGGAGCCACTGTTCGACGGATTTCATGGGTGCGACGAAGAACAGCCCCGACAAGCGATACCCTGCCACGAGCACCACGACCGGAAGCCAGGTGCGCACGACGATCTGCCATGTCGCGGCCGGCGCGGGCAGCAGCGCGAGCACCGAGGCGCAGATCAGCGCCGCGATGGTTCCGCTCTTGAGCGCCGGCGAGTGTCCCCGGCTCCACGCGACGATCGCGAAGTATCCGGCGTAGACAACGACGATCCACTCCCAGCGCACCATGCCCTCCGGGTCAGCCATTGCGCCGCTGACTCTCGCGGCCGGCGTTCGGGTCCGTCTGCGGGTCGCGCCAGAAGTCCATGATCGACACGCGGTGCACGCAGCCGATCGTGCAGAACGGCGCGCACCCCTTGGGCGTCCGGTAGGCGCGCTCGATGTCGTCGCGCGTGTACGCGTCGAGCGGGATTCCGGGAGTCCCGCGCTGCTGCGAGCAGTAGTGGACCAGCCCGTCCTCGCAGACATACAGGTAGCGGGCGCCGGCGCGGCATCGCCACGTGTTCGGGCGGCCCTCGACCAGGTTCGCTTCGAACTTCACGAGACCCGAGTACAGGTTCTTGAACAGCCACGCGCCGTGCGTGCCAACCGCGCGGACCTGCTCGTAAATCTGCCGTTCTTCGGCCGAGAGCGGCTTGAGCTGACCGTGCCGGTCGTGAATGATCCCCACGGAGGTGGAGAGCCCGAGCGCCCGCGCGCGCCGGGCGATCGCCAGCGCGTCTTCCGCGCGCCGGGTCCCGGCGCCGACGACCGTGTTGACGTGCACGTCGAACAAGGCCTCGCCCGCCAGCCATTCGAGCTTGCGATCGAGCAGCCGCAGGCTCTTCTTCGACACGTCGTCGGGGTTGACGTTGTCGAGGCTGATTTGCAGGTACTGGAGGCCCGCGTCGTTGAGCTCCCGGATGCGCGCGATGGAGAGAAGGTATCCGTTCGTGATGAGCGCCGCCGTCATGCCTCGGGCGCGGACGTGCGCCACGAGCCCGGTGAGCGACGGGTGGAGCAGCGGCTCGCCGCCCGTGAAGGACACGGCCTCGGTCCGCAGCTCCGCCAGCCAATCGATGCGCCGCGTCATCACGTCAGTGGGAACCGGAGGCGAGACCTTGTCGTACTCGTTGCAGTACGCGCAGTCGATGTTGCACCGCCGGATCGGCACAATCTGCGCCAGCAGGGGGTGCGCGGTGTCCGCGAGTCCCCTTGCGATGAGGCCGACGCCGCCGGCGATCCGTCGAAGCCGCCGCCAGGTGCGCGCGCCGCGCCTTGCTCCTGGGGGATGGCCCTCCGGTCCGGCCACGCGCCGCTCACGGTCGGGTTCGGTCTGCATCAGCTTCCCTGCCATCATGATTTCACTCCGCTGATGTGAATGTGAAATCCACGGGGGAAGGGGCTCACAGACAGGGTTCTACAGGGTTCTACTGGGTTCCACTGGGTTCCGCCAGGTTCAGTTCCACCAGGTTCGCTGGGTTCCGGGTTCTGGGTTCTCAGGTTCTGGGTTCTAGGTTCTAGGTTCTGCTGGTTCAGGTTCCACTGGGTTCGGTGGCGCCCGCCTGCGGAACCCGGCGGAACCTGAACCTTGCGGAACCATGTGGAACAGAACCTTGTGGAACCCGGTGGAACCCTGTGGAACCCGGCGGAACCCTTATTACGAAGCCCTTCGTATTGACATTACGAAGCGCTTCGTAATAAGCTCCCGCGCATGCCGCCACCCAAGCCAACCGCCGCCGAGCTCCAGATCCTGCACGTGCTGTGGCGGCGGGGCCCGTCGACGGTCCACCAGGTCCAGCCGGAGCTCAAACGAGGCGATCAGGTGGGCTACACGACGGTGCTCAAGCTGCTGCAGATCATGTTCGAGAAGGGCCTGGTGCGCCGCGACGAATCGACGCGGCCCCATGTCTTTCGGGCCGCCGTCCAGGAGGCGCAGGTGAAGCGTCGCCTCGTGAGCGACCTGCTCGATCAGGTGTTCGAAGGCTCCTCGATGAGCCTGGTCCTGCAGGCCCTGTCGGCAAAGCGTGCGACACCAGAGGAACTGCGCAAGCTTCGCGAGCTGCTCGACGAAATCGAAGGAGGCCGGTCATGACGATCGCCATAGGTTGGGTGTTGCTGCACTTCGTCTGGCAAGGCGCGGCCATCGCCGCCGCCCTGGCGGTGCTGCTGGCGTTGACGTCCCCCGCGCAAGCCAGGCTGCGCTACGTGCTGTCGTGCGCGGCGCTGACGCTGATGTTCGCGGTGGCTCTGGCGACTGCCGCGAACGTGATGACGCGCGACAACACGACACCGCGGCGACTCAACCTCGCCGTCGAGCCGAATGCTCCCGGTCCATCGCACTCGCCGGAAGTGGCCCGCAACGCTTCCGCCAAGGAGGGCCAGGGCCGCCTCTTCACCGACGCCGGGGGAGCCGCTCTCACGGCGCGTCCCGGCGCGGGCAATGGCCTGTCATCGCTGGCGCAGCCGGGCGTCGAAGCGGCGATGCCGTGGCTGGTTCTGGCCTGGGCGCTCGGTGTCGTGCTCCTTTCCGTGCGTCTCGCCGGCGGCTGGTGGCGGACACGCGCGCTTCGCGTCGAGGGTGTGTCCGCGGTTCCCGCGTGGTGCCAGGCACAGCTCCACGAGCTCTCGGCGCGGCTGTGCATCGCACGCCCTGTGGCGATCGTCGCGTCGGTCCGGGTCTCGGTGCCCGTGGTGCTCGGCCACCTGAAGCCCGTCATCATGCTGCCGGCCGCCGTTCTTGCCGGCTTGAGCCCGGCCCAGGTCGAAGCCATCGTCGCGCACGAGCTCGCGCACGTCCGCCGCCACGACTACCTGGTGAACCTCGCGCAGACCGTGATCGAGACGCTGTTCTTCTATCATCCGGCCGTCTGGTGGGTGTCGCGGCAGGTGCGCGTCGCGCGCGAGCACTGCTGCGACGATCTCGCGGTGACCGTGTGCGGCAGCCGCGCCGGCTACGTCCGCGCGCTGCTCGGCCTCGAGGAGCTCCGGCAGCCAGTGCCATTGCTCGCGCTCGGGGCCACTTCCGGATCACTGCTCGCCCGCGCGCGGCGCCTGCTCGTGCCCGCCGAGGATCGCGCGGCGTCGCCGCGCCTGGCCGCGAGCATCGTCGCGCTGTCCGTGCTCGCAGTCGCAGCGGCCGGCGTGCCGTTCGCCGCCGAGGAGGGGGCGCGGGTCGAGGGGTCCACAGAGGCGGCCGTCAGCACGGCCGGAGGCAACGAGCGGAAAGCGCCGTCGACGGTGGAGCTCGCACAGGAGGGGCCGGCCGTGGCGGTCATCGTGTCACCGGAAACCACCGGTACCCTTGCGAGCCGCTGGACCTGGGCGGAGCGAGCGGCGCGCTCGTCGCAGCGCGCCCGCTATTGGATTGGCTACACCGTGTCGCCGGTCAAGACGTTGCCTGCGTTCGTCTACATCGATCGCTCGGCGACCACGCGGGTCGATCGAGTGACCTTGAGCGGGCAGATTCTCTCCTCCGATGCCAGCGGGATGCGGTTCCCCGGACACCCTCTCGCTCTGCCGCCGGGCGAGAGCCACGGGTTGAAGATGCTGTTCGGCTTCGACGCCAGACAGGCTCACCGCCGTTCACATCAGCACGTCGTCGGCCCCCGTCGATACGAAGAACGCACCGGTCTACTGGCTCGGCCCCGCCGATGCGGCGCAGAGCCTCGAGCGCGTCGACGCGCTGTATGGACGCGCCTCGACGCTCGATCTCAAGAACGATCTGGTGGCCGCGGTGGGCGTGCACGACGCCTCGCCGGCGGTTGTGGCGTGGCTCGAACGCCGCGTCGCCAGCCGCGACCCGGACAACCTGCGCGGCGATGCCACCGAATGGATCGCGTGGCACCCGATTGCCGCGTCGGTCGCCGCGCTCGATCGCATCGCGCGCACGGACCACGCATCCCACGTCCGTCAGGAGGCCGCGGAAGCGTTCGGGGATCTCGCGATGCCCGAGGCAGCGACGGCGCTGATTGCGCTCGCGCAATCGCTGACAGATGTCGACGCCCGGCGGGAGGCGGTCGAGGCGCTGGGGGCGCGGCCGGAGCTCGAGGCGCGTGACGCGCTCGGGGCGATTGCGCGGAATGACGCCAGCGTGGACATCCAGCGCGAAGCCGTGGAAACGCTCGGCGACTTCGAGGACCAGCGCGGCGTCATGCTGTTGATGGAGCTGGCGCGCGCGCATCCAAGCATCGACGTGCGGCGTGAAGCCGTCGAGACCCTGGGCGACGCGCTGCCGGTTGAGACCGTAATCCCCGTGCTCGAGGAGCTCGCGATGAAGGATCCGGATCCCGGGATCCAGGAGGAAGCGGTCGACACGCTCGCGGGGCTCGAGGATGCGAAAGGCCTCGCGACGCTCATGGCGCTCGCGCAGTCACATCCGCGTACGAACGTCCGCCGCGAAGCGATCGAGGCGCTGGCCGATCAGTCGTCCGATCCCGACGAAGCTCGCGACCGCACCATTGTCGATCTGCTGGAGAAGCTGGCCAGGAACGACCCCGACATCGAAGTCCAGCTCGAAGCGGTTGAAACGTTGGGCGATATTCCCGGGGCCACGGCTGCCGGGCGCCTGCGCGAGCTGGCCCGGACGCACCCGGACGAGGGCGTCCGCGCCGAAGCCGTCGAGTCGTTGGGCAGCAGCCTCCCGGCCGCCGAGGCCGCGTCGATCCTCGAGAGCGTGGCGCGCGCCGAGAAGTCGTCGCGCGTTCAGGACGAAGCCATCGAGACGCTGGCCGGGCTCGACGACGGCGCCGGCATCAACGCGCTGCTCGCCATCGCGCGCGACCACCCGGCGGCGAGCGCGCGCAAGCATGCCCTGGAGGCGCTGCTCGAAAGCGATCATCCCCGCGCCCGCGACGTCTTCCGGCGCGCGTTGGAGAGGCCGGGGCGTTGATCGGCGGACGGTGGAGTCTTTGCCCGAAGCAACGTACTCACCACAGAGTCAACGGAGTTAACGGAGAAACCCCTTTTTTCTCTGTTATCTTCGCTAACTCTGTGGTGAAAAATCTGCCGTGAGACGATCGGGGCCGCGGTCACCCGGCTCGCGACTTTCGCGTCGTTCCGGATGTCCAGAGGTGCTGCGCGGCGTACGCGCGCCACGGCCGCCAGCGCTCCGCGTCCGCGAGCAGCTCGCGAGCCGTCGGCCTCTTCCCATTCCGATCGGCCATGGCGCGCAGCAGCCCGATGTCGCCGGCCGGAAACGCATCCGGCTCTCGCAGCTCGCGCATCGCGATGTACTGGGCGGTCCATTCCCCGATGCCCGGCAGCGCACGCAGCTGCGACACACAATCCGTCAGGCTTCGTCCGGCGCCAAGCACCTGCGGATCGGCCACGACGGCCGCCGCCAGCGACACGAGCGCCGCGGCCCGCGTCCGCGGCATCCCGAGCGACGTCTGGTCGGCCGACGCCAGGCGTTCGGGACGAGGGAAGACATGCGTGAGTCCGTCCGTCTCGAGGCCGGCGCCCGCCAGAGGCTCGCCGTAGCGCGCGACCAGTTTTGCCGCCAGGTGGACGGCGGCGGTGACGGTGATCTGCTGGCCCAGCACCGCCCGGATCGCGAGCTCGAATCCATCCCACCCGCCCGGGACGCGCAGCCCCGGGCGCGCCGCAATCAGCGGGGCAAGAATCGGGTCCTCGGCCAGGTGCGCGCCGATCGCCTGCGGGTCGGCGCCGAGATCGAACACACGCCGCACGCGCGCGATGATCGCGGGAAGCGCCGGCAGCTGCGGGCAGCGGATCGCGATCCGAAGCGCGTGGCCGCCGGCCGGCTCCACGGCGACAACGCCGTGCACGCCTTTGATCTCGATCGTGCGCGCATAGCGATCGGCCGACGCCACCTCGATGCCGGGAATGGCGCGGGCCTTCAGGAACGACGCCATCGCCGGCCAGTCGTATGGCGGCCGGTATCGAAGAAGGATGATCACGCCACCGTTCGGGCCGGACGACAGGCCGGTGAGGCTGGCGCGGCGCAGCGTGCTCGGGGGCCGGCCGAAGAGGCACTGGAAGGTCTCGTTGAAGCGCCGGATGCTGCCGAATCCGGACGCCAGCGCCACTTCGGCCATCGGCAGGCGTGTCTCGTGGATCAATTGCTTGGCCAGGAGAACACGCCGGGTCTGCGCCACTGAAACGGGGGATGCGCCGAGATGCTGTCGAAACAGCCGCCGGAGCTGTCGCGCGCCGACGCCCAGGCGCTCGGCCAGGCGGTCGAGACTTGCGTCATCCACCGCGCCCGCGTCGATCAGCGCCAGCGCCCGCGCCACCGTGTTCGACGTCCCGCGCCAGGCCGCAAGTTCGGGCGCCGTTTCCGGCCGGCATCGCAGGCACGGCCGGAAGCCGGCGGCCTGGGCCGCCGCCGCGGTCGCGTAGAACGACATGTTCTCGCGCTTCGGCGTGCGCGCCGGGCAGATCAGGACGGCAGTAGATCCCCGTTGTCCGGACGCCGCTGAACAGCCGCCCGTCGAAGCGCGCATCGCGCGTGCGGAATGCGCGATAACACGCCTCGACGTCCAGATCCATGCTCGATCGTTGCTCTCGGTCCGGTGCGCGGATGTCTAGCGGTTTTCGGACATGACCGGCCGGTGACCGCAGCCGGAAACCGCCAGCAGTTTGCGGTGCGGCACGCCATCATGACGGACATGACGACCGAACGCGCCCGTGCAGCCGCTTTCCGCGATCTCAACCGCGCCGGCCGATTGCTGCTCCCGAATGCCTGGGACGCGGCGAGCGCGCGCGTCTTCGAAGATGCCGGGTTCGCCGCGATCGGGACCACGAGCGCCGGCATCGCCAACGCACGAGGCCTGGCCGACGGCGAGTGCATCGGACGCGACGCGATGGTTCGCGAGATCGCATCGATTGCCGCCGCGGTCAACGTGCCGGTGACCGCCGATATCGAAGCCGGCTACGGCGACACGCCAGCCGACGTGGCCGACACCGTCACGGCGGTGCTCGACGCCGGCGCGGTCGGCGTGAACCTCGAAGACAGCCGGCCGCGTTCAAATGCGGCGGCGCCGTTGTATGGCATCGAGGAGCAAACGGCGCGCATTCACGCCGCGCGGGCTGCCGGGGAGCGACGCGGGGTTCATCTGGTGATCAACGCGCGCACGGACACCGTCCTCCTGGGCCTCGGTCCCGACCTCGAGGCGCGCGTCGCGATGACCGTCGAACGTGGACGGGCATACCTGCGCGCCGGGGCGGATCTGGTGTTCGTCCCGGTCCTCGTCGATCCCGATGTCGTCCGGCGGGTGGCAAGCGGCATCCAGGGACCACTCAGCCTGATGGCGATGCCTGGGGCGCCGGCGGCGGACGTCCTCTTTGCCGCGGGCGCAAGCCGCGTGAGCCTGGGCAACAGCGCGATGCTGGCCACGCTTGGCGCCCTCCGCGACATCAGCAAAGAGGTCCTCAGCGCCGGAACCTGGACGTCGATCGAACGTACGTTCTATGGATATGGCGAAGCCGCGGCCCTGTTCGCCCGACGCTGAGACTCTCGAATTGGACCGAGGCGGCGGGCGACGCTGCCTCACGTGCGGCCGGCGCGATGCCCCGCCACGATCCTGTTCAGGGAGGGCGCTCAACGCTCCCGCAGAAGGACTTCGCTCATGGACCATCTCGGCTCCTTTGCTCTCGTGGAGAGAGCGATCCGGCTCCAGGAGCGTGGCCGGGCCAGCGTGACGGAGAAGTCGGAACCCGTGGACGCCGAGGCGTGTGCCTGGAGTCAGCGCCATCAGGGAAGGGCGAATCATGGTGCGTCGCGTGGACGCGCGGGCCGGTGGATGTGGGATGGCCGTCAGCCGGCTCGGGCGGGCGGAGACGGGCGCCTTGCCCTGGCGTTATTTGGTCCACAGCTTCCAGCGGAGCCCGATCCGGGCCGTTCGGCCGTTCTGCGGGATGGCGTCCTGCCGGTGCTGACTCGGAAACGGGGTCTGAATACTGGGCGTCGAAGATGTTTCGCACGCTGCCGAAGAGCTCCCAGGAGCGTCCGAGCGGCTGGACCATGGTGACGTTGACGGTGCGCCGCCGATGACACTCTCGAGCCGGCAAGAGTGCTCGCGGCTGCTGAGATACTGTCCCTCCACGGACACGAACGACTGAGCGTTGGCCCCGGCAGGCTGATCCGTGCCTTGGCCATATGGCGCGGCGAATTCGGGAGCTCGGCATGCGTCTCCTGATCCACGGCGCTCTGAAGGGCGTAGCTCACCAGCGCCCGCGATTCTCCCTTGAGGCGCATCTGCGCTTCGAGCTCGAGGCCCTTCGCCCGCACTTCCCCCTGGTTGACGAACGAGACGCCCAGAAACGTCGAGTCGTCGGCGATCGAGCGTGATCAGCCGGTCTGCCTTGTACCAGTAGGTCGAAACGGACGTGCGCAGCCAGTCGTTGACATAGCGTTCCCACACGAGCTCGTGCGTGTCGATCGACTCCGGGCGCAGATCGTTGACCCGTGTCGCCGAAGTAGAACGGTCGTTCAGCTCGTATGCGTTCGGCGCGCGAAATGCGCTGCCGTACAGGTACTTCACCGATTGCGTCGACGAGGGCAGGACGATCAGCGCCGCGCGGGGCGTGACCCGCACGAACTCCTCGTAGCCGTCGTAGCGAAGCCCGGCATTGACGATGAGCCAGCGCGCGAGCTTGATCTCGTCCTGCACATAGACCGCATGCTGCGTCGAGGAGCGGTGGCTGTCGAGCAGGAGCACCGGGGGATCGACGATAGCGGGCGGTCTGGTCCTGGTGCACGTTGTCGATGAACTCGACCCCGGCCCTCACGGTGTGCCGGCCGCGGAAGGCCCGCGTCAGTCCGCCGCCGACGCTCCACCGCGTCCCGACCCCGCTGTTGCGCCCGACGAGCGTCGGCGCGCCGTCCGGCTCGCCGGCAAACGGATAGGTCCCGTCGTAGGTGAACCGATCGAAGGAGGCCCGGAACGTCACGCGCGTGCCGCCGAACGAGCGCCCGTACTCCGCATCGACCAGCGTATGGCGATCGGTCGTCTGCTCCCGCGACTCCTGCTCGTTGAACAGCGTCCCGAACGAGGCGGTCGGCACGTCGCGCCGCCGGCTTCCATACGCGCCGGTCACGGTCAGGCCGTTGAAGGCCAGGCGGCCGTAGAACTGTTTGACGCCTTCGCCATCGAGCCCCTCCGCCACGCCGTTGTTGGTGGCCGGCGTATCGAACGCCGGAAAGTAGAGCCGTCCGACGCCGTCGCTGTCGCTCGTAGGTGCCCGACAGCGCCACATCCACGCCGTTCGCGAAGGCGGTGCCCCACGGTGCGCGCGCACCAGCCGGGTCCCCAGCGTGCCGGCCTCGACCGTGATCGAGCCGCCGCCAAGCGAGGCGCCCGTCCGCGTGATCACGTTCACCACGGCGAAGAACGCGCTGTCGCCATAGAGCGACGAGGCGGGCCCGCGGATGATTTCGACACGCTCGAACATCGCGGGATCGAGGCCGAACTCGGCGCCGATCTCCGCCTGCCCGAAGACGTTGTCGTTCACGCGGTGTCCGTTGACCAGCAGCAGGATGCGGCTGTTGTAGTCCCCCGGCTTGGCGAACCCGCGCGTCCCGATGAGGCTGAAGTTGCGATCGTTGGTGACGTACATCCCGCGGACGCCGCGCAGGATGTCGGCCAGCGTGCGGTAGCCATACCGCGCGATCTCCTCCGCGGTGATGAAGGAGACCGAGGCGGGCGCCTCGATGACCGGCTGGAGCCGCTCGGAGGCGCCAAAGACCTGCCCGGCGTCCAGCTTCATCAGATCCTCGAGGCTGAGATCGGGCAGCGGCGACTGGGCCCATGCGGAGGACGACACCGCCAGCATGACGACGAGCAGGATCGCGCGACGCGCGGCCGACGACTCGTCGACATGCGGTGGCGGTGTGCAGATTAGTCATTTGGTTTCGCCAGCGCGAGCAGCCTCGAGCTGATCTGGAGTCGAGCGCGCTTGGCGGACTCGAGGTGGACGCTGAAGCGCAGCTGGCCGTGCTCGAAGAAGAACTGCGCGATGCCTCCCAGCTCCGTGAATCCCTCGACGTCGCTGATCGTCAGCACCGGCGCGTCACGCAGTCCGGCGACGAGCTGCGCCGCCTGACCGGCCGTCACGCCCGAGACGTACAGGACGTGGCACCCGCGCTGCGGCCGCTCGGCGACGCCCACTGCGACACGCCCATGCGTGCGGCCGCCGAGGTCGCGGCCCTTGACCGCTCGCTCGAGCGCCTCGCCGACGGCGGCGTCGCCGAGCACGCACATGACGAACGGCTCTCCGGCCGGCACGACATCGGCGGGCCACTCGGTGAACTTCGCGAAGTTGTAGATGAACGCCGCTTTCAGGGCCGGCTCCGTCACATCCTGCGCGGAGGCCGGCACCGGCATCAGCAGCGCGGCCGCGATCGCGGCACGCGTGATGCGTGTGAAGGACGGTAGTTGGGTCAAGACGTCAGCATGAAGGAAGCGGCGGCGCATCGCTGTTCCGATGTGAACAGTGTGCGGTTACGGCCGCCGGGTCTGCCCTGAGCGAGCCGGAATGGACGCCGCGAGTCCAGGGCTCGCCCCAGCGAGCGCATGGATTCCTGCGAGTCGAAGGGCCTGCCCTGAGTGAGCGCATGGGATTCCGCGAGTCGAAGGGCCCGGCTGAGCCGGGTGTCGAAAGCGCGGCCGCGGCCGGGCTTGACGCGCGGGCTAAAAATGACTATAGTCATATTTGACCATGGTCACATTTGAGCTGCCCCGGCGGGCCCGCAAGAAGCAGGACACCCGCGACCGGATCGTCGCCGCCGGCCTCGCCTTGTTCACCCGCAAAGGCATCGAAGCCTCCACGATGACGACATCGCCCTGGCCGCCGACGTCGGGAAGGGCACCATCTACAACTACTTCCGCACCAAGGAGGACATCGTCGTCACGTTCGTGATGGACATCGAGCGCGAGGTCCAGGAGGAGGTGGCCCGCCTGGCGCACGGCCGCGGGTCGCTCACGTCGATCCTCACGAGGGTCATTCAGTTGCAGTTCACCCTCAAGGAGCCGCACCACGCCTTCGTGCGGGTGTTCCTCGCGCAGATGTGCGCCAGGGCCACGACGCAATCGGCGTGGGTCGCCGAGATCCAGACGGTCATGGATCCGCCATTGATCGAATTGTTCACGGCGCTACAGAAGCGCGGGGTGTTGCGGACCGACGTCGACATGCCCACGTTGCTGAACGCCTTCAAAGTCATGCAGCTGGGGCTCACCGTCTTGTGGGCCATGACGGGGCCTCCGTGGACCCACATGGCCGACGTGATCCGCGCCCAGGTGCGGTTGTTCTGTTCCGGAATCGAGGTGAAGTGATGAGAGTCGCCTGGGTCTGCGCCGCGCTGTGGCTCGCCCTGTCCCTGGCCGCGGGGGCCGGCTTCGCGTTCTCCTGGCGCGTGTTTCTTTCCTACGCCGTGACGGTTGGCGTTCTGTACATCGCCGCATCGGCGAGCCGCGCGCGCGGATGGCCGCTGTTCTGGATGCTCGCGGTCCTCTAGGCGGCATCGGCGTGGTCAACATCCAGATCGAATCGCTCGCATTCGGGATCGCTTCGCTGTTTCAGACGGCACGCGACACGGCGCTTCAGCTCATACCGGTTGTTCTGGCATCGGCCGTCCTCGCCGTTGCCATGACCCGCGGCGCCCCCCTGACACATTTCACCCGGCTCCTGGATTGGCCCGGCGGCCGTGGCTCCGAATGCCCGCTGTGTCGCTGTGGTACTTCGTGTTGTATTTCGTGGCCGGCGGGCAAATCTACCCCGTTCGTGAAGCCCTTCTACGACAGCAACTCGCTGATTGCCATTCCGGCGTTCGGCGTGATCGTCGGCGTCCAGATCCTGCGCGGGCTGGTCTATGCCGCATCGATAGCGCCGCTGATGCGCGGAATGGCGGGCCGCCGGGGTCACGCCGCGCTGGTGGCGGGGCTGGCATTGTCCGTGTTCGGCGGGATCGCTCCGCTGCTGCTGCCGGTGGACGATATTCTGCCGCCCGAGGTCCGCGCCGTCCACATGATCGAGATTCTCTGCTCCAACTTCATGCTCGGCGTGATCGGGGCGTGTCTCCTCGTCAGGCGAGCGCCGTCGACACGGGCCGTCGCCGCGGTATCACGGAGGAGGGTCTCGTGGCCGGCGCGTAGTGGAACGTATCTGGTGAATCTGTAGTCCAGCGGGCTCGCGGTGCCGGCGGGCGCCGTTATCGCTCGATTCGTCGCAGTCGTGCCGCCACGTAGTCACGAGTCCGAATCACTTATCGGAACACTGAATCGCTGAATCCTGAGCCCGATTCGAGGATTCGAGGATTCGCGATTAGTGATTCGGGACTAGCCACGAGCCTTTGACCAAGCCAACAATCTCCTCGGTCGCACCGGTACGCCGCGCGATGGCAATCGATCCGGCAATCCCTCCGCGCCGAGTAACCCCGCGGGAAGTCAGGCGCCGACCCGTTTCGCAAAGAAGATGTCGGGTTTGCCGCGGCCATTGGCATCGGGGAGCACGCCAATAGCGCGGAAATCCAACACGGAGATGGATTCGGCCGGATGCTCGCCGCCGCGTTTCTTGAAGTCTCGGATCGCGCCCGGCACGTCCGCATACAGATCGATCCCGCCGGCACTCGCTTCATCGTGTTCGTCGTCGCTGCCCAGCCAGAGGGTCTGCGCACCCGGGCCTCGACCAGGCGCTCGAGGTCCTGGACCAGCGCCCGCCCGACGCCTTGCCGTCGGTGCGGCCGGGCGAGGACGAGCGGATGAAGTTCCCACACCCGGCCGTTGTACATCGGATGCCGCCAATCCATCCCAGTGCCTTCCCGGAGGCGTCGAGCGCGAGCCGGCTGATCCTGTCTGGCGCGATCGACTCGAGCACCTCCTCCCTCGCGGAATCGAGATCCTGCCAGTCCGGGCTTCTGTTCAGAAACCCATCCCGGAGAAGCACGGCCGCCTGCTCGATCAGATCCGGGGCGTCTCGCGTCACGTCGACAATGCGGGAAATCATCCGGGCTGCTCGTCCAGGGACACGAAGTCAGCCAGCTGCCCCTCAGCAGTTCGCCGTCTTCAAGAAGGCGTTTGAGCGCCGTCGTCGGCAGCGGAAGCCCGACGCGTATCGGGTCGCCCTCGGTACTCGAACGTCAGACACCCGGGGCGTTGAGGGCGCGCGAGATCCTGACGCGCTCGGCCGGAAACAGGCTCTCGTCCAACCCGTCATCCAACTGCTCGCTCTGAAGGAAGAGCAGGTTGCCATCGCCGAAATCGAGCAGGCAGCCCTGCCCGATGTCTTCCTCCTCCTCGAAGACGACAGCTCCCGCGACAGAACCGGAGATCTCCTCCACGCAGCCAGCCTCGAGATCGGCGAGGCCATCGCTCTCGCCGCAGCAGCGCGCGCCTGCGAACTGCGGTACATCAAGTGCGAGGCCCCGATGCCCGCAAGCCCAAACCCTACCCACGTCCAGAGCGCCCAGGAGCCGTCGACCTGAGCGAGGAGAGACGCGGGTATCGAACCACCCACAAGCCCCGTCAGGCATCCACCGAGATGCGTCCCCACGAACGAGCGTTCGCCAAAGCGGTAGCCAGCCTCGGGCGAAGCATCCCCGCTTCTTCGGCGGTCATCGGTCGCCGGCGCAGCGTCATCATGGGTCCCCCCCCCCCCCTTCACTTCACGATGCGAATCCGGTGAGCTTCGCTGTCGCCCACATAGAGTGCGCCAGCCATGTCCACGAACACGCCGTGCGGCCGCGCCAGCCCGCATCGAAGCGGATCCGGTTCAGGCCCGTCTCCCCGCCGGCCGGTGCCGAGCACCGTCGTGATGACGCCGCTCGCGAGCTCGATGCGCCGGACGACATGGTTTTCCGTGTCGGCTATATAGAGGTTGCCGCGCGCGTCGAGCCCCTTGGGCCCCGCGAACCTGGCCGTCTTCGCCGGCCCACCGTCCCCCGAGTATCCCTGCTCGCCGGTGCCGGCCACATGGTGAATCGTCGCGGTCTTCGGCGCGATGCGGTAAATCGCATTGCCCTCGCGAAGCGCGAGATAGAGATCGCCGTCACGATCGATCGCGATCGTCCGAGGTCCGTTCAACGGCGCACTCTTGACAGGAGCGCCGTCAGGCGTCGGCAGGCGTTCCCCCGTGCCCCCGTATGTGTCGATGGTCGGCCGGCAAAGTCCACCTGTCGGATCCGGTGATTGCCGACGTCGCAGATGAGCAGCCGGCCGTTCGGATCCAGGGCAATGCTGTGAGGTTGACGAAGCTGCGCCCGTGCGGCCGGTCCGCCGTCCCCCGAGAACCCCGGCGCGCCGGTCCCGGCGAACGTGGAGATGATGCCCGTCTTCGCATCGACCTTCCGCACCACGTGGTTGTCGCGCTCGGCAATGAACAGGTTCCCCGCGGCGTCGAACTGGATCTCATGCGGCATGTTCAATGACGCCGCGGCTGCCGGGCCGCCTGCGCGCGCTTGTGCCGCTTGCGCTGACCGTTGCCCGCGATGGTGGTCGTCCGGTGTGTGCTCAGATCGAGCCGGCGGATCCGTTGGTTGTCCAGGTCACAGAAATACATGCCGCCATCCGGTCCGATCGCCACCCCGTACGGGTTGTTGACTTCCGGGTCCGAGTAGCCCGGTGCTCCAGTCCCGATGAGCGTGGACCGGCCGGGTTGTGCGGCGGATTGTGTGGAACCCAGAGCCACGAACACTGCCTTGAGCGCTTCGCGGCGGGTGAGGTGCGGTATGCAGACCGACTCTTTGATCCGCTCTTTCGCATTCTTGTGGCGATGATCCTGGTGAGGTAATATCGGGGCAGGGCCAAGCACGATGAGCACAGCCCACGATCAGGGCCCGGCTACCGAAGGGCAGTTGGGCAGGCAGCGGTGCATACGGCCCAGCCAGCACCCAGGGGGGGGGGGGGGGGGGGGGGGGGGGGGGACCGTGAATGAAACACACAAACGCGGTGATAAACGAGAGGAGCAAAACGGTACGACGACACGATAGAACACCCAGCGGATGAGCGGATTTTCCAATTCAGATGTCAGGTCAGAAGTCCTAGTCATTGCGCACTGTATCGTCGGGGGCTTATCTACTGTGAGCCACCCTCGCGCTTGTGACGCGCCTGAAGGGCGAGACCGATCACGAAAAAAGCCGCACCAACCCCGATGAAGGCGCGCCGGCCCGCGAGGCCGCTCGCGATAAACAAGACGCCGGCGATGACAAACGCAACACCTGTGCCCTTCATTCGTTTGCTCCAGTCGAGTCTCCGGCTTCTCGGTGCGTGTCAGGAATTCAATCACGTCTCTACACCATCCGCTCGAAGCCGCGAACCATCAGGATTGACGGCTTCTTCGTCTCTTCGGGTAGGGAGGTACTTCTCTTGTGCTCGAGCCCGTAAAACAACAAGCCATGAATCCCCATCGGGTAATACCGCACGATCCACTCCGCGACGCAGCAGGGTTTGTCGCCGTCCTCGCGCTCGACGGTGACCTGCCACGTCACCTGCACACCGTCGGCGGCATCGTCGACCGAGCCGGCGTGAACCGCGCGCGCATGCGCGACCCGGCCGGGACCGGCGAGACGAAGCGCACGCGGTTCAGGCCGTAGTTGATCGCCATGCGCAGGCCGGTGAACGTCGATCGCGTCACGGATAAGCGAGCTCAGCAGCGACAGCGTCAGGAAGCCGTGCGCGATCGTGGTCTTGAGCGGCGACTCGGCCGCGGCGCGCGCGGGATCGACGTGAATCCACTGACGGTCGCCGGTCGCCTCGGCGAACGGGTCGATGCGCGCCTGCGTGATCGTCGAGCCAGTCGCTGACGGCGATCTCCTCGCCGATGCGGTCGCGGAGCGACCGCACGTCGTTGATGACGATCATTCGCGGATCACGATCATTCTGAGATCACGATCAGTGCCGGCGGGACCGCGCCAGTCGAGAACCCGCGGCCCTCCGCGACGAGCCGCTCGAGCAGCGGCGCCGGCTCCCAGTAGTCGCCGAACCGCGCGCGGTATTCGTTCACGCGCGCCAGCACGGTCGGCAGGCCGACGGTATCCGCGTAGAACATCGGTCCGCCGCGGTGCCGCGGGAAGCCGAAGCCGTAGCCGTAGATGATGTCGATGTCGCCCGGCGCGCGTCGCGTATCCGTCCTCGAGCACGCGCGCCCCTTCGTTGGCCAGCGCCGTCGTGATCCGCGCGACGATCTCGTCGTCGGCGATCGGCCGGCGCGTGATGCCGCGCTTGCGCGCTTCTTCCTCGGCCAGCTGATCGATCAGCGGATCGGGCGTGCGGTTGCGGCTGCCGGGCGCGTCGTACTTGTACCAGCCGGCGCCGGTCTTCTGGCCGTAGCGGCCCATCTCGAACAGCCGATCGGGAATCGCCGACTGCGGACCTTCCGCGCGCGTCTTGCCGATCGACCTCAGGTACTGGCGGATGCGCGCGCCGACGTCGATGCCGGCGATGTCCTGCATCCCGAACGGGCCGACCGGCAGGCCGAACTCGGTCAGCACGCGATCGATCTGCTGGACGCTCGCGCCTTCCTCGAGCAGCAGGTACGCCTCGCGCATGTAGTACGCCAGCATGCGGTTGGCGACGAAGCCGAAGCAGTTGCCGACGACGACGCCGACTTCGCCAGACGCTTCGCCAGCTTGAGCGAGGTCGCGATGACCTCCTTGCTCGTCTCGCGTCCGCGGACGATCTCGAGCAGCTTCATCACGTTGGCCGGGCTGAAGAAGTGATGGCCGAGCACCTGCGCCGGGCGGCCGCTCGCGCGGGCGAACTCGTCGATGTCGAGCGTGGACGAATTCGACGCCAGGACGCAGTCGGGCGCGTCACCTTCGCGAGCTCGGCGAACGTCGCCTTCTTCAGGTCCATGTTCTCGAACACCGCCTCGACGACGATGTCCACCTGATCGAAGCCGTCGTAGGAGCGTCGTCGGCGTGATGAGCGCCATCGTCTTTTCGACCTGCTCGGCGGTCATCTTGCCCTTCGACATCGTCACGTCGTAGTTCCTGCGGATCGTCGCCAGCCCGCGCTGCAGCGCCGCCTCGTCGACTTCCTTCAGCAGCACCGGAATGCCGGCGTTCGCATACGTCATCGCGATGCCGCCGCCCATCGTGCCGGCGCCGACGACCGCGGCGCGCTTGATGTCCTTGGTCGGCGTGTCCTTCGGGATGTCGGGGACCTTCGCGACCTCGCGCTCGGCGAAGAACAGATGCCGCAGCGCCTTCGATTCGGTCGAGACGACGCAGTCCGCGAAGAGCTCGCGCTCGCGCAGCGAGCCGTCGTCGAACGGCAGCGTCAGCCCCGCCTCGATGGCGTCGACGGCGGCGAACGGCGCGGCCGTGCCGCTGGCGGTTTCCCGAGCGCCGCGCGCGCCGCATCGCAGGCCGCGGCCCCGTCGCTGACGTCCTCGGGCGGATCGGCGATCTCGCGGGTCTTGCGAATGCTCCATGGCCTTCGCCTTGGCTTTCGCGAAGGCGATCGCCGCCGGGCAGGAGACCGCCGGCCGCGATCGATACGTGATCGATGATGCCGGCGGCGAGCGCCTTCGGCGCCGGCAGCGGCTTGCCGTCCGTGCACATCTCGAGCGCGAGCCTCGCGCCGGCCAGCCGCGGCAGCCGCTGCGTGCCGCCCGCGCCGGGGATGATGCCGAGGAGCACTTCGGGCTGGCCGACCTTCGCGTCCTTCGTCGCGACGCGGAAGTGGCACGCCTGCGCCACCTCGAGCCCGCCGCCGAGCGCGTTGCCGTGAATCGCCGCGACGAGCGGCTTGGTCGCGTCCTCGATGCGCTTCAGCAGCGCGTGGATGCCGGCCGAGCGCGCCAGCGAGTCTTCGCGCGTCTTCAGCAGGTCGAAGACCTTGATGTCGGCGCCGGCGATGAACGTCGTGCCCGCGCCGATGAGCACGATGGCGTCGGCGCTCCGATCCGCGCGCGCGCGCGCGACCGCCTCGTCGATGGCTTCCCACACGGCGGCGCTCAGCGCGTTGACCGGCGGGTTGTCGATGGTCAGGACCGCGACGCCGTCTTTGAGTTCGTAGCGGACGAGGTCAGGCATTCACGTGGCCCGTTGCCGGCATTCCCTGCGGCCGCGCATGCTCGTCGCGCAGCACGCGGTACAGGATCTTGCCGACCGCGCTCATCGGCAGCGTGTCGCGGATGTCGACGCGCCGCGGCACCTTGTATCGCGTCAGGCTCTCGCGGCAGAACGCGATGATCTCCTCGGCGGTCGCCGCCGCGCCGGGCTTGAACGCGATGCAGGCCTTGACGATTTCGCCGTGATACGGGTCCGGGATGCCGATGACGGCCGCGAGCCGGACCGCCGGGTGCGAGTAGAGCACCGCCTCGACTTCCGACGGGTAGACGTTGAAGCCGTCGACGATGATCAGGTCCTTCTTGCGCTGGACGATCGACGTGTAGCCGTCCTCGTCCACGCGCGCGATGTCGCCGGTGTGGAACCAGATGCGGCCGTCGTCGCCGTCCGCAGCGCGCACGCGCTCTCGTCGGGCTTGTTCCAGTAGCCCTTCATCACCTGCGGGCCCGCAGATGCACAGCTCGCCGGCTTCGCCGAGCGGCAGCTCGCGCGTCGCCGGTCTCGACGTCGACGACTTCATGTCGGTGCCGGGAACGGCAGGCCGATCGTGCCCGGCTTGCGCAGGGCGAGCTGCGGCGTGGAGTGCGTGACCGGCGAGGTCTCGGACAGCCCGTAGCCCTCGTTCAGCGGGCGGCCGATCCGGCGCTCGAACTCCTCGATGCACTTCGACCGGGCACGGCGCGCCGCCGCTGTTGAACGTGCGCACGTGCTCGAGGCCGAACTCGCCGACCCTCGGGTGGTTCAGCAGCGACACGAACACGGTCGGCACGGCGGGGAAGTAGGTCGGCCGGAAATCGCGGATCGCGGCGAGCACCTGCTCGGGATCGTACTTCGGAAGGATCACTGCAGCGCGCCCGATCCAGATGCCCGTCATCATGCAGACCGAGAACGCGTAGATGTGGAAGTACGGGATCACGACGAGGTAGCGCGCCGCCGCTGCGCGCGACCGGTTTGGTCCTGCCAGTCTCCGTCTGGACGACGTTCGCGAAGATGTTCCCGTGGGTGAGCATCGCGCCCTTCGGCGTGCCGGTCGTGCCGCCGGTGTACTGGAGGACCGCGAGGTCGTCGGGCGCGATGTCGACGACGCGGCAGGTCTGCCCCGCGGCCGGTCTGCGCGATCAGATCGGCGAGCGTCAGCGCGCCGTCGATGCGCGGCGGCGCCGACCGCGGCGGCTGAGTATTCCGCCAGCGAGGTGACGATGATGTGCTCGATGCGTCGTCTGGCTCCGGATGCCGGCACGAGCGGCGCCAGCGCGTCGAGCGTGACCAGCACGCGATGCCCGAATCGGCGGCGACCGTCAGCACTTCGCGCGCCGTGTAGCTCGGGTTGATGTTGACGACGACGGCGCCGAGCCGGAGGATCGCGAACGCCGCGATGATGTACTGCGGGCAGTTCGGCAGCATGATGCCGACGCGGTCGCCTTTTCGCGATCCCGAGGTCCGCGAGCGACGCGGCCAGCGCGTCCGATCGCCGCTTCAGATCGAGGAACGTCAGCTTCGCGCCGAGGAACGACGTCGCCGGCGCGTCCGGCATGTCGACGCCGTCGGCGCGAGGATGTCGGTGAGCGGCCGGCCGGGTAACGTCAGGTGCGGCCGCACCCAGTAGTCGTAGTGCTGCAGCCACGGGCGGCGCGGCGTACGGAGATGGTGTGGTCACGCGATGGTTCGTCCGCCGTCGACGACGATCGTCTGGCCGGTGATGTAGTTGGACGCGTCGGCGGCGAGAAACACCGCGACGCCCTTGAGCTCGCCGGCGTCGCCGACGCGCGGGATCGGGCTGGTCGCCTTGATCGCCGGCTCGGTCATCGCGATCGCGGCGTCGGCCAGCCGCGAGTGGAAGAAGCCCGGGCGCGATCGCGTTGACGCGGATGCCCTTGCGCCCCCACGACGCCGCGAGCTCGCGCGTCAGCCCCATCAGGCCCGCCTTGGTCGCCGCGTACGGCCGCGTAGTGCGGGCCGTGCACCGATGCGTGCAGCCCGGCGATCGACGCGACGTTGATGATGCGGCCCCACTGCCGCGTCAGCATGTCGCGTCCGGCCGCCTGCGAGAACAGGAACGCGCCGGTCAGGTTGATGTCGACGACCTTCTGCCACTTGTCGAGCGGCATCGTCTTCGGGCTCGGCCGCCCACGTCACGCCGGCGTTGTTCACCAGGATGTCGATCTTGCCGAACGCGCGCGATCGTCTTGTCGACGACCGCCTGCACGTCGGCGGCCTTGGCGACGTCGCAGAGCAGCCTTCGACGCGAAGCCCGCGCCCGCGCATCGCGGCGACCGTCGGCGTCAGCCATTCGTCGCGCCGCGCGCAGAGCATCAGCGACGCGCCGGCTTCCGCAAGCCCTTCCGCCATTTCCTGAGCCGAGCCCGCGCGAGCCGCCGGTGACGATGGCGACGCGGCCCGTGCAGCTGGAACAATTCGTTGATGCTTGGCACGTTGTCAGGCTTATACTTCTCAGCCGCTGGACTGTCAACTGAAGGCATGGCTACAGTTCTAAAGTTCAAATGTTCAAATGTTCGGCGGAGCTCGAGGACTCTAGAACGTTAGAACTTTAGAACTTTGAAACTTTGAATCGACCTTGCCTCCCGGACTCTCTTCTGACCACAATCAGCGCATGCGGTTTGCAGTCCCGCGGGGCGCTGGCGCGCGTCGCTGCGTGGCGTGGCTGTTCCTGCTGCTGACCGCGGGGTACATGCAGGCGCAGTGGGGGAGATACCGCGAAGGCCGGATTCCCGCGCGATTCGCCCCCGCCGCGATGCCGGACGGGGCGTTCACCATCTGCCGGATCATGTACGAGCGCGCGCGCATCGAGGAGATGGGCGTCGGATGGGCGACCGATTACCCGTACGCCGAAATCGATCTCCTGACGCGCCTCTCGGAGTTGACGCGAACGACGATCAGCCGCGACGAGCAGGGGCAGCCCAATCACCTGGGTGGTGCGGCTCACCGACGATGCGTTGTTCAACTGTCCGATCGCGCTGGTGTCCGATGCCGGCACGGTCGGATTCACGCCGAGGAAGGAGAGCGGCTGCGGGAGTACTTGTTGAAGGGCGGATTCCTCTGGGCGGACGACTTCTGGGGCACGGCCGCGTGGGCCCATTGGGAGGCGCAGATCGGCCAGGTGCTCCCGCCGCAACGAATACCCGATCGTCGACGTCCCGCCGAACGATCCGATCTTCAGGAGCCAGTTTCAGGTGTCGCACGTGCCGCAGATCACGAACATCCTGTTCTGGCGCAGCGTCGGCGGCAGCACGACGTCGGAGCGCGGGATCGACAGCGACGAGGCGCATTTCCGTGTCATCCGCGACGCGCGCGGCCGGATCATGGTCGTGATGACCCACAACACCGACATCGCCGACTCGTGGGAGCGCGAGGGGGAGGATCGCCGGCTTCTTCCGGCAGTTCTCGCCGGACGGGTACGCGTTCGGCATCAACGTGATCCTGCACGCCACCACGCACTGACGCCTGCGTACTCCCACCGCCAACTCCCAACTCCCAAGCGCTGCTCTACAGCTGGGATTCTCGGCTTTCACTCCCCAGACCGTTGATTGGTCGCCGAGTTGTGCCTCATCCACCCTTCGTGTCGGACGGGTTCGTCAACGGCGGGACGGGGCTGTCGTCGATCGGCGCGGCCCCGTCGCTGGCTGGTTGAGCCTCGGGCTCTGGAGCTGGCCCGGCGTCGACGCCGTCGCGGCGCGGATCACGGTTTCGGATCTGGGTGAGCCATTCGATCTCCTCGGTCATCGCCGCTTCCTCAAGGCCGGTGCAGGTTCGGTGTCCCCAAGCGCCCGGCCCAACTGATTGCCATTCGGATTGACCCGGCTTGCCCCGAATGTGCAACCGCACGCCTCAGCTCAATCGGCGCCATTGAACCCTGAGATTCCACATCTCGGTTCCGCGCCTGCCGATCCTCTTCATCGAATACATAGCTTGCCAGCCCGCCGCGCCGCAGCCGTCGCCCCCGCGCGAATTCCGCGCATGCTTGAGCGAACAAGAATGTGTTCGTGTAATTTTGACGTCGCTCGAAGGAAACCGAGACTGAAGCGTGAGCCGCGTAGTGAACCGATTCCTGTCGCGAATTACTCCAATGATCGCCGGGACGAATCCTGTGCTTGAGCGAACACGCACGGCACGGGCACGAAGCTTGTAGACACAGGAAGGCGTGAAGGAGGATGCGGCTCGCGATCGAGTTGGCGCTCTGATGAGCCCACGGTCACCGCAAATGGAGAGGTATGTCAGACAACTCAGTACTCGTGCGCCTCCTGGCGCTTGGATTCATCGTCGCGGCCGGTCTCCCTAGCCCGGCGCGTGCGCAAACAGCCTCCACACCCGTCCAGACCCGATGGGTCTCGCAGGATATCGGCCTTCAGATCCCCGCCGCTCCAGTCCAGTTCGACAACGATCGCCTCACGATTTCCGCCGGCGCGGCGCAAGCCGGGCGCCGCCGATCAGTTCCGCTTCGTCTATCAGATGCTGTCCGGCGACGTGAAGATCACCGCCCGCCTCGATTCGCTGACCCCCGCGCACCTGTGGTCGAACGCCGGGCTGATGATTCGCAGCTCGCTCGAACCCGATGCCGCCCATGCCGCCATCATGCTGCGCGGGGACTCGGCGCGCGCGCTCCAGACCCGGACCGAGAACGGCGGGTTGACGACCAGTCGCGGCAGCAGCCTCGAGAGCGGCGCCGCCCCGCAGTGGCTGGGGCTGGAGCGCGCCGGCTCGCGCGTGACCGCGTACACGTCGCCGGACGGCAGCACGTGGACGGCCATCGGCAGCGAGTCGATCGAGCTCGGCGCGGACGTCTACGTCGGCATCGCCGTCTCGAGCGACGGCGCGGGCGAGAGCGCCGTCGCGCAGCTGTCGCAGGTGTCGGTCGGCGGTTTGCCGGCCGGCATGCGGCACCGCAACATCGGCGGGACCGCCACCGCGGGGACCGCGTGGCACTCGGAAGGCACATACGCCCTTACCGCCCGTCGGCGTCGTCGCCGCGGACCACACGCAATCGACTTCACTTTGCTTACCGGCGGATGCCGGCCGACTTCGACGTCGTCGCTCGAGTCGCCTCCCTGGCCGGGGGCGCGAACGCAGGCGTGATGATTCGCGAGTCGCTTGCCGCGGACTCGCGCCACGTGGCCCTGCTTGTCTCGGAGAGCGACGGCTACGCGTTCGGTCGCCGCACCGAGACCGGCGTGCCCGCCGAACGCACCGACGGCGGCCCGGCCGGGATTCCGGCCTGGGTGAAGCTGGTTCGAAGCGGACCGCAGGTCGAGGTCTTCCGATCGGACGACGGCCTGGCGTGGACGTCCATCGGGACCGCGCCCATCGCGGCGAGCGGAGAGGTTTACGTCGGGATTGCGGTGAGCGCCGAAGGCGTCGGGGTCGAGGCGAGGGCCGTGATCGACAACGTGAGCATCGAACCTGCCAGCATCCTCCCGCCGGCGCTGACCCTGCCTCCGCTGGTCTCGCTGACCTCGCCCGAGCAACGGCGCGACGTTCACCGCGCCGGCCACGATCACACTGAGCGCGTCGGCTCTCGATCCCGAGCTGCGCATGGCGCGGGTCGAGTTCTATGCCGGCAGCACTCTCCTCGGCAGCGACACGTCATCCCCGTACTCATTTACCTGGGTCTCGGCGCCCGCCGGCTCCCACACGCTGAAGGCGATGGCTTTCGATGCGGACGGAGGGCAGGCGACGTCGTCCGCCGTGACGATCACCGTTCAGCCAGGACCGAACCAGGCCCCGTCCGTCACGCTGACGTCGCCCGCCAACGGCGCGACGTTCACCGCGCCGGCGACGCATCGACATCACCGCAACCGCATCGGATCCGGAAAACCAGCTCGCGCGCGTCGAGTTCTACCAGGGCACGACGCTGCTCGGCAGCGACTCGTCTTCGCCGTTCTCGTTCACCTGGTCGTCGGCGCCCGCGGGATCCTACACGTTGACCGCGAGAGCGTTTGACACCGACGGCGCACAGACGACCTCGTCCGCCGTGTCGATCACCGTGCAGGCGCCGAACCAGCTGCCGTCCGTGGCGCTGACCTCACCCGCCAACGGCGCGACGTTCATCGCGCCGGCGACCGTCACCATCGCCGCGTCGGCATCGGATCCGGAAAACCGGCTCGCGCGCGTCGAGTTCTACCAGGGCACGACGCTGCTCGGCACCGATACGTCATCGCCGTACTCGTTCACCTGGTCGTCGGTCGCACCGGGGTCCTACACGCTGACCGCGAGAGCCTTCGATTCTGACGGAGGGCAGGCGACGTCGGCGGCCGTCACGATTACCGTGAGCGCGCCGCCTCCTCCTGCTCCACGATTGGTCCAGATGACCGCGTCCACCGATCACGACGATCACGTCACCAGCTATCTGCTGGAGGTGTTCGCGAGCGGCGCGGATCCGGAAACCGCGTCGCCCGTCGCGTCCTCGAGTCTCGGCAAGCCCACGCCGGACACGAACCGCGAAATCTCGGTCGACCGGGCGTCGTTCTTCGCCGCGCTCGCGCCGGGCAACTACATCGCGACGGTCACGGCGATTGGGCCCGACGGCACCGCGAGGAGCACGTCGGTCGCGTTTACTCGGTAGGGGTTCGCAGGGTTCCGCAGGGTTCCACTGGGTTCCACAGGGTTCTGTTCCGCAGGGTTCCACCGGGTTCTGGGTTCGCCAGGTTCCGCGTCCGAACCCAGTGGAACCTGAACCCAGAACCAGTAGAACCTGGTGAACTGAACCTCGCGGAACCCAGTGGAACCCCGCGGAACCCAGTGGAACCCCTCGTGCTGCCCGACCGGGGAGCCTCGGCCCCCAGTGTATCCTTATATATCTTGCAAACCCGGAGACGCCGGATCGCTTCTCTGTTGCTCACGCTCGCCGCCGCGGTGGCGGTCGCGTCCTGCCGGACCGGCGCGTCCGCGTCGCGTCCGCCCATCGTCCAGCCGGGCGCTCCGGGCGAGTCCAGCCGCGTCATCGGCGCCACGGCGGCGGCCGATCTGACGCACGTCCAGCCCACGGCGGCGGACGTGCGGTTCATGCAGGGAATGATCGGCCATCACGCGCAGGCGCTGGAGATGACGACGCTGCTGCAGTCCAGAACCCGCAGCGAGGACATGAAAAAGCTCGCGCTGCGGATCGAGGTCTCGCAGGCGGACGAGATCAAGATGATGCAGGAATGGCTGAAACGCCGCGGCCAGCCGCTGCCGGATCCGCACGCGCACCATGCGCCCGGCGCCCCGCTGATGCCCGGCATGCTCACGCCCGAGGAAATGACCCGGCTCCGAGCGGCGGCCGGCGCCGACTTCGATCGGCTCTTCCTCGAGTTCATGATAAAACACCACGAAGGCGCCCTCATCATGGTGACCGATCTCTTCTCCACGGCCGGCGCGGGCCAGGAGCCTGAGATCTTCGCCTTCGCGTCCGATGTCGATGCCGATCAGCGCATGGAAATCGATCGCATGCGCGGCATGTTCGGCGGCCGCTGACGCGCGCTTGTGAAACGCGGAATGTTTCACCACAGAGTAACGGAAAACGGCGAAAGACAATTGTTTCTCCGCTTACCCGTACTCTGTGGTTAACACCCTCTCTTCGAATTACGAGGTTCCAGTGATGACATCCGCTCCCCGACCGAACACTAGACGCACGATGGCATTGGCGTGGGTGCTGTGTGTGTCTGGCGCCATGCTGGCCGCCGCACTCCAGGGTGGCGCGCAGGAGGGTGCGGCAACCACAGCGCCCGCCGATCCGCGTATCGGGCTGAAGGCGGGCCTCCGCGACGCCGGCAAGGCCGCGCACAACATGGAGCTCGTCACGAATCTCCCCAAGCCCGAGGGGTTCTTCGATCCGAAGGCGCCCGGCGGCGAGCCCACGGGACCCGAGCGCCCCCGCACGGTGACCCCCGAGGCCGAAGTGAAAGACACGGGCGCGCTTCCGGAGCCGCCGGCCCCGAATCAGCCGCCGCAGCGGCCGAATGCCCTCGGCTTCGCGTTCTCGGATCTCGCGTTCCAGGGGGACCATCTCTTCTTCGGCAGCTTCCACGGGTTCAATACCTACGACATCGAGGATCCGAGGAAGGCCCGGCTCATCTCCTCCGTGGTGTGCCCGGGCGGCCAGGGAGACGTGTCGGTCCACGGCAACCTGCTGATCATGTCGGTCGAACAAACGCGGGGCCGGCTCGACTGCGGAACGCAGGGCGTTCAGGATCCGGTCAGCGCCGAGCGTTTCCGCGGCATCCGCATCTTCGACATCAGCGACGTGCGCAAGCCGAAACAGGTGGCCGCCGTGCAGACCTGCCGGGGATCGCATACCCACACGCTCGTCCCGGACCCGAAGGACAAGACGAACCTCTACGTCTACGGATCCGGCACCAGCACCGTGCGGTCGGCGGACGAGCTCGCCGGGCTGCTCGTCGAAGGATCCGAAGGACGATCCGAACACCGCGCTCTTCAGCATCGACGTCATCCAGATTCCGATCGCCGCACCCGACAAGGCGCGGATCGTGAACCGGCCGCGCATCTTTGCCGACCCGAAGACGGGCGCGATCGCGGGGCTGTGGCCGGGCGGCGACTACGGGCCGGGGACCCAGCGGTCGCGCGTCACCAGCCAGTGCCACGACATCACGGTCTTCCCGGAGATCGGCCTGGCGGCGGGCGCGTGCGCCGGCAACGGCATCCTCCTGGACATCTCCGATCCGGTCAATCCCGTCCGCCTGGACCAGGTGTCCGACAAGAGCTTCGCGTATTGGCATTCGGCGACGTTCAACAACGACGGCTCGAAGGTGATCTTCACCGACGAATGGGGCGGCGGCACGCGTCCGCGCTGCCGGGCGACCGACCCGCCGACCTGGGGCGCCGACGCGATCTTCGACATCGTCGATCGGAAGATGCGGTTCGGCGGCTACTACAAGCTGCCGGCGCCGCAGAGCGAGCAGGAGAATTGCGTCGCGCACAACGGCTCGCTCATTCCCGTGCCCGGGCGCGACATCATGGTCCAGGCGTGGTATCAGGGCGGCGTCTCGGTCTTCGACTTCACCGATTCGGCGAAGCCTGTCGAGATCGCGTTCTTCGATCGCGGCCCGATCGACGGCACAGCAGCTCGTCACCGGCGGCTACTGGTCGACCTACTGGTACAACGGGCACATCTACGGATCCGAGATCGCCCGCGGCCTCGACGTGTTCAAGCTGACGCCGAGCGAGTACCTGTCGCAGAACGAGATCGACGCCGCGACGCAGGTCCGGTCGGGCGTGTTCAACGCGCAGCAGCAGCCCCGGGTTGCCTGGCCGGCGACCGGCGTGGTCGCGCGCGCGTATGTCGATCAGCTGACCCGCAGCAAAGCCTTCCAGCCGGAGCGCGCGCGGACCCTGACGGCAGCGCTGAGGCGGGTCGATCAACTGCGGTCCGGGCGCGATCGCGGCGCGGCGGCGCTTCTGGATCAGCTCGACGCGCAGGCCGTCGAGCTGGAACGCGAGGCAGGCACGGCAGAGGCACGCGACGCGGTAGCGTCTGCGGGCGCTCGCCTCCACGATCAAAGGCCGCACCGCTTCCCTCCGCTGATTGCAGCGCGCCTCATCGCCAGAAAACAAAACGGCCGGCGTTTAGCCGGCCGTTCAAAACGGCCGGCGTTTCCGCCGGCCGCCTCGTCACTTGCTGGTGGGAGAAGTCTAGCGACTACTCCCGGTGGTGTTTGCCATGCATGCACCTCCCGGCCGCGACCGTATAGTGGTGCCCCGTTTCGGGACTTGGTCGCATTGAGCCTTTTTTTGACGCCGCCACGGTCTGTCGCGCGGCGAATCCGAACCCACAGAATAGCAGATTCTGGAACTTTCCGTCCGGGGCCGGGACTACATAAGTGGTGGACGATGCCGGATTGCTCGAGCGGGCGCGCCGGGGGGACGAGGACGCCTTCTCCCAGCTGTTTGCGCGCCACGAGCGAGCCATCTACCGCTATGCCGCCTACATGTGCGGCCAGGACGCGGCCGACGACATCGTGCAGGAGACGTTCCTGGTCGTCCTCCGGCAGACCGCGCGGGACGACGCCTTGCGGGGCACCGTCGCGGGGTATCTCCTGGGAATCGCCCGCCACCTCGCGATGAAGCGGCTGGGATCCCGAGGGCAGGCCGAGACGCTCAGCGACGATCTGCCGTCCGGTTCACCGGCGGTCCTCGACGATCTCGCGCGCGCCGAGACCATCGATGCGGTGCGTGCGGCTGTCCGATCGCTGCCGCCCGAGTACCGCGAAGTCGTCGTGCTCTGTGAGCTGGACGAGATCAGCTACGCGGCGGCGGCGGCCGTCATGCGGTGCCCGCTCGGGACCGTGAGGTCGCGGCTGCATCGCGCCAGAGCGCTCCTGACGGCCAAGCTCGCGGCGATCTCTCCCGCCGCCTGGAAGAACGGAGAGTGACCATGCAGGAAGACGATCGCGATCCCGCGCTCACGGCTGCGCTCCGCGCGCTCGCCGAAGACGACGCCCGCGGCGGGACGTCGCCGGCAGTCGAAGCGCGGCTGCTCGGCGAGGTCCGATCGATCGGCCGGGCACGGCGGCTCCGCGGCTATGTCTCCGCCTTCGCCCTCGCGGCGGTGCTGGTGCTCGCGGTGGCAGGGCTGCTGCGGCGCGCCGCCGCTCCTCCGCCGGCCGGCGAGCCGGCCGGGGCGCTCGTGCAGGATTCGCGGCGTGAGGTCGCGACGGCATTCTTCCCGCTGCTCTACAGCGGCATTCCGTTCACCGACGGTCACATTGTCCGGATGGAAGTGCCGAGAACGGCGCTCGCGTCCTTTGGTCTCGCGTCCCCCGATGCGGACGCGCTCGTGGGGGGATCACCGCCGCGCAGCGTGCTGGCGGACGTGCTCGTGGGGGAGGACGGACTGGCTCGCGCGGTCCGGTTCGTCCGTCCCGTTCAGCGGTAGTAGGAGAACACGATGACATCACTTCAACGAAGCGGCCTTTCCTTCACGTTTGCGTGTCTGCTCGGCGCCGTTGCGGCCGGTGCCGGCGCGCAGACCCTCGACTTCCTGAGCAACGACGCGCCTGTCGGGCCCGTCGTCACCGGCGCGCCATACTCGGGTGAAGGCGTGACGATCCTGAAGCTGAAGCTCTTCGACGGCACACGGATCGAGCGGAAGGTGACGGCCAGGTTCTACCGTGACAGCGCGGGGCGGATTCGCCGCGAGCAGACGATCATGGGTCTGGCTGCGCTGAATCCAGCCGACGAGTCGCCGCTGGTGGTGACGATCGTCGACCACGTCGCGGGCTTCATCTACGCGCTCAATCCGGGTTCGCGCACCGCCCACAAGATCGCGATCGACACGCGGTCCGGCACGCGGTCCGCCGCCAAGCGGATGCTCCGCGGCGAGCCGCCTCCGCCTCCTCCGCCGCCGCCACCGCCGGCCGGCGGCGTGAAGCCGGGAGCGCCGCCGCCACCGCCGCCCGCACCGACGGAGGAGTCTCTCGGCAGCCGGCAAATCGAGGGACTGACCGCTGTCGGACGCCGGTCCAGCCGGACGATTCCGGCCGGCCAGATTGGCAACGATCGCCCCATCGAGATCACGGACGAGCGATGGGAATCACCGGACCTGAAGGTGCTGCTGCTCTCGCGTCATCACGATCCGCGAACCGGCGACTTCGAGTATCGCCTGACGAACATCAGCCGGTCCGAACCGCCCGCGTCGTTGTTCAGCGTGCCGCCGGACTACGCGATCGCCGACACGCCGCCGCCTCCTCCTCCGGCGCCGCGGAAGTGAGTCTTCGGTGGACACCACCGGATGCTCCTATCCCCGCAGCACGCGGCACTCGATACCGAGCACCGAGCACAGCACCTCCAGCTCGGCGACCCAGTCCCCGTAGACGCCGTGGATGTGGTTGCAGTGGAAGTTCGCGATGAAGGTCTCCACCGTGCAGTCGAAGCGCGCGAACGCATGCGGCCAGTTGTCCTGGCTGATCGCGGCGATCTCGTGGTTGCGCGGACCGAAGTCGACGAGCTCGGCGGGCACGACCGTCATCACATATTGCCCGTCGTGCCGGGTGAGCCGCGCCAGCGTCACGCGGCCCGGCGCCGCGATGTGATACACCGCCGCGCCGCCGGCGGGGAAATAGAATCCCTGCGGACGAAACTCGGTGAGCGGCAGGTTCACCGCCGGGTCCTCGCTGCGGCCGGCAAAGTAGGTGGCGTGCTCGCCGCTGTTGCAGAGGTCCCAGACGCCGAGGTCGGCGTGGTAGTGCCGCACGTCCGCGAAGAGCACCGGCGTGCCCGCCAGGTGCTTGAAGATCTGCATGGTAAGCGCCGCGTCGGAATCCGCTTCGGTCGCGCAGACGATGGAGGGTTTGGCGCTGCCGTCGGGCCCGTACGGATCGTTGAGGAACGCCTCGGCGACGTCGGCGGTCGCGAAGTGCTCCGTCAGCTCGCGCTGCCCCTTGATGCCGCAGAAGTCGTACTTGAACTCTTCGACGAGATCGAGCGCGGCGTAGTACAGCCCGAGCTGACGGCGAAGGAGATCTTCTGTCAGCCGGAACGGCGCGTCGGGCGCCGTCCAGTGGATCCGCCCCACGGTCTTCTTCAAGTACTCGAACGCCGGCGCCACGCGGCTGCCGCCGGCCAGCTCCAGGCCGGCCCGACGCACCAGCTCGAACTGGTCGACATGGTCGACGTCGACGCCGAATTGCTTCGCCCACTGCGCCGGATCGATCACCGTGGTGTCGATGCCCAGCGACCGGCCGCCGATCAGGCAGTAGGTGAGGCCGCGGAGCCGGCGCGCCGCCGCGACCCCGGCGATCTGCGATCGCAGCCGGCCGAACACCGCCTCGTCCTCGACGTCGCCGAAGCTCTTCGTGAACGGAATCCCCGCCTGATCGAGCGACCCCGAGTTGGCGAGCATCCCGACGAGCCCCGGATATTTCGGGTTGACGTTCGAGAACATCACGATCGGCTGCGGACAGAACTGCGCCGCGACACGCGCGTACTGCGGCCACGCCCAGACCGAGAAGTTGAAGACGACGGCGTCGACCGCGGCCGCGGCCATGCGCCGGCCGTTCCGGACCGCGATGTCGTTCTGCCAGATCACCTCGTCGCCGGCGATCACCTCGAGGCCGTCCGCCTCCAGCCGGCTGACGAGCTGCTCGCGGAACCGCCGGTTGATCGGCTCGAGCGGACCCTGAAGGAAATGCCGGCCGTCGCCGAAGTCGAGGACGCCGACGCGGACTTTACGCGGTTGGAGATGCTGGAGCATGAGTTATCGGAGGCTACGGAGTTAACGAAACAATACCAACTTCAAAAACACGGAGGAACGGAGAAACGGAGTAACGGAGAATTCTTGTTTGTTTCTTGTTTTTTGAGAATTGTTCCTCCGTTCCTCCGTTCCTCCGTGTTCCCAACGGTGAATGGTACGCTCCGCTGTCTCCGTCAGCTCCGCTACCTTACTGCGCGCCCTTCACCCACGCCTCATTGAAATGCGCGTGCTTGATCGCTTTGCGCGGCAGCCGCTTCTCGGCGTCCGGGGTGACCGACGCCGCCGGGGCGAAGAAGCTGTAGGTGGCGTGCAGCGTGCCGTCGGCCGCCTGGACGATCGACGGGTAGTGGTACTGACCGAGCTGCTGCTCGTCGGTCGAATCCGGGTCGCGCTCCAGATGGCGGGTCCAGCGCCACGTCCGCCCCTCGTCCTCCGACAGCGACACGGCCAGCCGGTACCGGCCGCGTTCGAGGTCGTTGTAGATGAGCGCCCAGTTGCCGCTCGCGAGCACGGTCACCTCGGCGCCGGCGCCGGGGTTCGGCAGGTCGCTGTCTTCGACCGCGCTCCACGTGTCGCCGCGGTCGCTCGACCGGCTGATCATCAGGCGCTTGGGCGCCGGGCCGTTGTCGCGCATGTAGGCGACGAGCGTGCCGTCCTTCTTCCTGGCGAGCGACGGCTGGATGTTGCCGCGGCCGACGAGCGGCGTGCTGGTCTTCCACGTCGCGCCCCAGTCGTCCGAGATCGCCATCAGCGAGAAGCTGAAGCCGTCGGAGTAGAGCGGCACGATCAGGCGCGTGCCGTCGAGCACGTACGGGTGCGCGCGCGTCATCCACCCGAGGCGGCGGTACAGCTTGTCGGCGGCGTTCTTCTTCTGGCGATCGGCGTAGGCCTTGACCTGCTCGGTCTGCGGCGCGGTCACGAGCATCCGATCGATCTCCCGGTTCACCGTGGCGGCGAATTCGTCGCCGGGTGTCACGTGCAGGACCTCGTTCACTTCCCACTTCGGCGCGCCGTCGCCGCGGTAGTCCGACGCGATCTTGTACTTCATGAGCGCCGTGTGCCATTCGTTGGCGAGGATGGTGGGCCACATCAGCCACAGGCGCTTCTTCGGATCGAGGAAGATCGTCGCATTCGTATCGGGATACCCCGGCGTGTCGGCGAGCAGGAACGGCGCGCTCCACGCCTTGCTGCCCTTGCGCAGCCGCGCCCCCTGCACCACCACATCGTCGGCCTGCCGCTCGCCCGAGCCGTGGAACCAGCAGGCGAACAGGTCGCCGCCGGGCAGCTCGACCACCATCGACGAGTGGTTGTGCCAGTGCTCCAGCGGGAAGATCAGCTCGGACGTGAGGAAGGGACGATCGGCCGCCTGCCGGCCGCTCCAGGCCAGCGCGCCAGAGGTTGCCGCGAGCGCCGCCGCCAGGACCATCAGAGTCTTTCGCATCATGCCTCCTCCCGATCACCGCGACAAAATAGCAAGCCCGCCCACCGCGTGGCAATATTACTCACTGCGCGTGGGGCCCCACCCCCACGCGCTCGCGCTCCGGCGCTCGGAAGACCTCGCTATCCTCGCGCGGGCCGCAGGCGCTTTTCGGAACGGCGTTTCATTTTCGTTGCCCGCGTTTGAAAAAGCCATTGACGGATGCACACGGCTGCGCTTTACTTTCGGTCTGAAGTCCCTCGCCCGTGAACGGAACGGCCCTATATACCAGCTTGCAGGAGGTCGTATGAGGCGGACGAATCTTTTCGCCTTCGCAGCACTCACCGTGGCGCTTGCTGTCGCGGCCCTCGCGGCGCCGTCCGCGGCCGCGCCGGCGATCGCCCAGACCACGACGGGCGGCATTGCCGGCGTGGTGCGCGACGCCGGCGGCGGCGTCATGCCCGGCGTCACCATCAAGGCGACGCACGTCGCGACGAACGCCGAGACGATCGCGGTCAGCAACGATGTGGGGCTGTACGTCCTGCGCGGGCTGCCGGTCGGCCGCTACACGGTCGTCGCCGAGCTGTCCGGCTTCCAGACGGCCAAGAACACCGACATCGTCGTCCGCGTCAACGAGGACGTCCGGCTCGACGTCGCGCTGACGGTCGGCGCCGTCACCGAGGTCGTCACGGTCAGCGGGATGGCGTCGTCGCGTGGAGACGAGCACCGGGACGCTCAAGACGATCGTCGATCAGGAGCGGATCGAGAACCTGCCGCTCAACGGCCGCAACCCGACCCAGCTCATGCAGCTCGTGGCGGGCGTGCTGACCGATCGGACGCGACCTCACGTCCGGGACGACCTACCCTGGCACGTCGCCGGTGTCGTCGAGCGGCGCGCGCGGCAACACCACGAACTACGTGCTCGACGGCGGGTCGAACAACGACCACTACACCAACGGCCCGAACCCGATGCCGAACCCGGACGCCCTGCAGGAGTTCAGCGTCCAGACCAACAGCTTCAGCGCCGAATACGGCCGCAACGTCGGCGCCATCGTGAACGCCGTCACCCGCGCGGGCACCAATCAGTACCACGGCCTCGGCTTCGGCTACTTCCGGCATTACAAGTTCAACGCGAACAACTTCTTCACTCCGGGCGTCGACGACGGGCTGAAGCGTTCGCAGTACGGCGGGACCTTCGGCGGGCCGATCCTGAGGAACCGGACGTTCTTCTTCGCGTCGTATCAGGGCACGAACCAGCGGCGCAAGCCGACGAACCGCTCCGGCCTGGTGCCGTCGCGCGGCGATGCGCGCCGGCGACTTCTCGGCGATCCCGCGCGCGCTCCGCAATCCGTTCACGGGGGAGCCGTTCCCGAACAACCAGATTCCGACGTCGCTCTTCAGTCCCGCCGCGGTGAAGATCGTCAACGAGTGGCTGCCGCTGCCGAACCCGGTCGGCACCGACAACCCGCTGACGCTGCGGTTCGCGCAGCCGTCGGACGACGACGATCATCAGTGGCTCGGCCGCGCCGATCACACCTTCACCGACAAGCACCGGATGTACGGACGGTTCTGGGTCTCGCGCGCGTCCACGCCCGCCGTGCTCCTCGACGGCAACATCCTCAGCAGCGCCTTCGGCCGGACGTGGCAGAACACGGTGGCGTCGATCAACGACACCTACATCCTGCGCCCGAACCTGCTGAACAACCTGGTGGTGACGTTCAACCGGACGAACAACCTCAACTTCCAGATCTATCCGCCCGACTACTCGACCCTCGGCATCAACGTCTACAACGACGAGACGCCGCAGTGGTTCTTCAACGTCGCCGGCTACTTCGGCATCAACAGCGGCGACACGAATACGTTCCTCCGCAACGAAATCCAGTTCGTGGACACCGTGCGCTGGACGAAGGGGCGGCACGAGGTCGCGACCGGCATCGACTACAGCTACGGCCAGGGGGATACCGTCAACAACTTCCGCGCCAACGGACGGTTCAGCGTTCTCGAACGCGGCGGGGTTCACCGGCGACGCGCTGGCGGATTTCTACCTCGGGAAGTTCTCGAGCTTCGAGCAGGCGATCGGCGAATACAAGAACACGCGGATGCACTTCCTGGCGACGTTCGTCCAGGACACGTTCCGGGTGAACCGCCAGCTCACGCTGAATCTCGGGCGTGCGGTGGGATCCGTTCTTCCCCTACACGGACGTGACCGACCGCCTCGGCTGCTATCGGCCCGGGGAGAAGTCCCAGGTGTACGTGAATGCTCCGGTGGGAGTCGTGTATCCGGGCGACGCGGCGTGCCCCAAAGGCGGCTACGACGCGTCATGGGCGGATTTCGGTCCGCGCGTCGGCGTCGCCTACGATCCGTTCGGCGACGGCAAGAGCAGCATCCGCGCCGGTTACGGCATGTACTACGACCGGCCGAACACGATCTCGACCAACAGCCCGGCGAACCAGGCGCCGTTCGGGACGCTGGTCACGTTCACCGGCGACGGCGTGAACAACATGGCGAACCCGTACGCGGGACGCACGAACCCGTTCCCGGCCGATCCGTTCAACGTGCCGGCGGACATGCAGTTCTTCCTGCCGAATGCCGCGTTCAGCTACGACCCGAACCTGAAGAACGGCCGGTTCCAGACCTGGCACGTCACGCTCGAGCGCGAGATCATGCCGACGTATCTGGTGCGCGTCGCCTACGCCGGCTCGAAGGGCGACCGCCTCGCGATGGGCCGCGAGCTGAACGCGGCCGTCTACGCGACGGGCGCCACGACGGCGACGACCCAGGCGCGCCGTCCGCTGAATCCCGACCTTCAGCACCATCACGACCATCGAATCGACCGGCCGGTCGCTCTACAATTCGTTGCAGCTCACGCTCGACAAGCGGATGAGCAAGCGTTTCTCGGTGTTGACCAGCTACACGCTGTCGAAGAGCCAGGACCATGCCGGCGAGGCCAAGCAGACCGGCACCACGCAGACCAACCCCTTCGACCTCGAGTTCGACTGGGGCTACGCGAACGCCGATCGCCGGCACCGCTTCGTGACGTCGGCCCTCTGGCAGATTCCCGGCGAGTTCGACAACGGGGTGATGGCGGCGATACTGAGCGACTGGTCGCTGACGGGCATCCTCGCCATGCAGAGCGGCGGCGGCTTCACCGTGACGAGCGGCGTGGACAACGCCCGGACCGGGACGGGCGGACAGCGCGCGGACATCTCCGGCGATCCCACGTTGTCCTCCGATCGGTCGAACTCGGAGAAGATCCTGAAGTGGTTCGACACGTCGGTGTACTCCCCCAACGCGCTGGGCACGTTCGGCAACTCGGCGCCGCAACAGCGCTGCGCGGGCCCGGCTCGAAGAACGTCGATCTGGGACTCCACAAATCGTTCTCGACCGGCGGGAGCACGAAGCTGCAGGTCCGGATCGAGGCCTTCAACGCGTTCAACTGGGTGAACCTCGGGCACGCCGAACACCACCCAGAACTCGGCGAACTTCGGGCGCATCACGCAGCGCCGGCGCGCCGCGCGTGATGCAGGGCGCGCTGCGCCTGTCGTTCTAGATGGCGATCGCGGGCCTCTTTGCCGCGGTCGCCACGCCGATCCACGTGGACGGGCGGGTCGATTTCCGCACGCTCGATCGCCTCGTCGATTTCCTCGTCGAGTCGGGCGCTTCCGGCGTCTGCCTCGGCGGGGCGACCGGCGAGTACCCGCACTTCGAGACGGCCGATCGCAAGGCCGTCATCCGGCGCGCGGCCGACCGGCTCCCGGACGATCGCGCGCTGCTCGTCGGCATCGGCGCGCCGTCGATGCGGCAGACGATCGAGCTCGGAGAGACCGCGCTCGAGGCCGGCAGCCGCGCGCTGCTGCTGCCGATGCCGATGTTCTTCCGCTACGAGCAGGACGATCTGGAGGCGTACTGCGCGCAGCGTCAGCCACACGCTTCGCGCGCCCTGCCTGCTCTACAACCTCCCGGACTTCACGAACCCGCTCGCGCCCGGCACGGTGCTGAACCTGCTCCGCGGCGAGGAGTTCATCGTCGGGATCAAGGACAGCAGCGGGAGCGTCGAGAACCTCGATGCCTTCGCGACGGCGCGGAACGGGCTGCCGTGGACGCTGCTCGTCGGCGACGACCGCGCCTTGCACAAGGGGCTGCTGGCGGGATGGGACGGCGGCATCTCCGGCGTCGCCGGGTTCTGCCCGGAGCTGCTGGTGGCGATCTACCGGAGCTTCGTCGAAGGGCGCCGGGACGAGACCGCGCGCCTGCAGGGCCTGCTCGACGAGCTGATCTCGCGGCTCGGGCCGTTTCCGACGCCCTGGGGGATCCGGATCGGCCTGGCGGCGCGCGGCCTGGACACCGGGCCGTTGCCGCTGCCGGTCACGCCGGCCCGGCGGCGCCAGATCGCCGCGTTCCGCGAGTGGCTGCCGGGATGGCTGGTGCGACACTGGGCTCGTGGAACCGCATCCCGACGCGGCGGCCAAGCTCACGCCGGGGTAGGGCGCCGCATCTGTTCGTTCGTGTAGTGCCGACCTTCAGGTCGGCCCGGCTGGCCTGAAGGTCCGCCCCGGCCAGCGCTACATGTGCCGATTTCCAGACGAGGCCAGCATGATCCAGCCGACGCGGTCCCTTCGTCGAGGCGCGTACGTCATCCTTTTGTCTCGGCCTGATCGGCGGATTCTCGACGTCCTTTCCTCGAGCCGATACCGCTCTCTACCGCGAGCGCTTCATCTTCACCGGCGAGCGCGGCCACGTGCACGCCTCCAGCATCGTCGAAACGCCGAACGGATCGCTGCTGGCCGTCTGGTACGAGAACGGTCCGCCGAACGACGCCTACTATTTCAAGGGAGGCGACGAGGACAAGTCGGACGACGTGCGGATCGCCGGCGCCCGGTTGCCGCGCGGCGGCGCGGCATGGGACGCGCCGTTCGTGATCTCCGACACCTTCGGCGTGTCGGACAACAACCCCGCGCTCGGCATCGACGCCGCGAAGCGGCTGTGGCTCGTGCACGCCACGCTGCTCGCCGTCCCCGTGCGCACGTGGGGGAGCGCGATCCTTCAGTACAAAGTGTCGAGCGACTACGAGGGCGCCGGCGCGCCCCGCTGGGAGCGCTCGAGCCTCCTGGTCCCGAAGCCGGACGGGCTCGACGAAGCGGTCGCGCGCGAGGCAGACGACGCCAGGCGGCGCGCGGGGCGTCAGAGCCCGCAGGGCGTGCAGCGGGCGACGCAGCCTGCTCGATCGGCTCGACGATCCGTTCGCGCGGCGCCTGGGATGGATGCCGCGCGTGCATCCGGTCGCGCTGAAGGACGGCGCGTTCCTGGTGCCGCTCGCCAACGAGAACTTCAACCTCGCCGCGATGGCGATCACGCGCGACGGCGGGGAGACCTGGACGTTCTCGCGGCCCGTGCCCGGCATCGGCGTCACGCAGCCGTCCGTCGTGCAACTGCGCGACGGCCGTCTCGTCGCGTTCTTCCGCGACGCCACCTCCGCGCACCGCATCCATCGCAGCGAGTCGGCCGACGGCGGCATCACGTGGTCGCCGGTGGCCGCGACATCGCTGCCGAATCCCGGCGGCGGCATCGAAGCGATCGCGCTCGCGAGCGGCGACCTGGCGATCATCTACAACGACAAGGAGAGCAGCCCGCGCGATCGGCTCGCCGTGTCGATCTCGTCCGATGAAGGGCAGACCTGGCGCTGGACGCGGCACCTCGAGAACACGCCCGGTCAGCGGTTCGACTATCCGTCGATCGTGCAGGGGCGCGACGGATCGCTGCACGCGACCTACAGCTACAACCTGAAGACGATCAAGCACGTCACGTTCAACGAAGCGTGGGTCAAGGAAGCGAAGGCGCCACGTGATGCGCAGGCCTTCAGGCCTGCCTGAGGACGCCGATGAATCACACCGCACCATTCGCCGTCATGCTGCTCGCGGGTCTGGCCGCCGCGGCCACGCTGGCCGCGCAGCAGCCCGCCGCACCGCGCCAGGACACCCGGCCCATTTCTCCGACCATCACTCCGGCGGTCGCCTCCAACCCACACCGTTGTGGCGCGCGCGCCGGGGCGATACGGCGGCTGGCCGGCCAATCACGGCATCTGGGCGTGGGGCAACGAGATTCTCGTCGGCTTCAGCTGGGGCCACATGAGAGACGGAGGAGCCGAGGCCGGCCATCCGATCGATCGCCAGCGGCCGGAAGAGCACATGCTCGCGCGCAGCCTCGACGGCGGCGAGACGTGGAAGCACGAGAAGCCCGCGGGCCTCATTCCGCCCCCGAGCCCGGCAACATCGCGGGTGTCCCGACCGACAAAGGAGGCAAGGAGGCCGTCGCGCTGACGACGCCGATCGATTTCACCGCGCCCGGGTTCGCGCTGACCGCGCGCATGAGCGACATCAACGTCGGTCCCTCCTGGTTCTTCTACACGACCGACAAGGGGCGCTCGTGGAACGGTCCGTTCAAGCTTCCGGATTTCGGTCAGAAAGGGATCGCGGCGCGAACCGACTACCTCGTCGAGGGGCGCGACGAGCTCACCATCTTTCTCACCGCGGCGAAGTCGAACGGCCGCGAGGGACGCGTCCTGTGCGCGCGGACCAAGGACGGCGGCCGCACGTGGAGCCTGGTCGGCATGGTCGGGCCGGAGCCCGAAGGGAACGACTTCGCGATCATGCCCTCGTCCGTGCGGCTGTCGCCCTCGTCGATCCTGACGCTCGTCCGGCATCGCCAGTGGATCGAGGCCTACCGGTCCGACGACAACGGCGCGCAATGGACCCACGTGATCCGCGCGGTTCCGGACACCGGCCGCGGCAACCCGCCGAGCCTCGTGAAGCTGCGCGACGGCCGCCTGGCGGTGACGTTCGGCTACCGCGCCGAGCCGTACACCATCCGCGCGCGGATCAGCCAAGACCAGGGCCAGACCTGGAGCGACGACATGATCCTGCGCACAGGGGCCACCGACTGGGATCTCGGCTACACGCGCAGCGTGCAGCGTCCGGACGGGAAGATCGTGACGGTCTACTACTACAACGACGCGACCTCGACGGAGCGGTACATCGGGGCGACGATCTGGACGCCGTGAGGGAGCGGAGGTCAGGAGGCAGCAACAGGAGAACGAGATCAGGAGATCAGGAGATTAGGAGTTTTTCTTGGCGTACAGGTCCGGATGATCCAGGCGTTTCAGGCCTGCTTTGAGGGTCGTCGCGTTGAAGTTCAAGACAAGCCCCGCTGGACATCCAGTGAGCTTCAGATAGGTGATCACCTGCGCGCGATGGGCCGGATGCAACCGTTCGACTGCCTTCAGCTCGACCACGACGGATCCTTCGACGAGCAGATCCAGCTTGAGCCTGCTCGTGATGCGCTTACCCTTGTACTCGAGCGGGACGTACTTCTCGACGTCGACAACGAGACCATTTCTTTGCAATTCGACAACCAAGCACTCGCGGTACACGGACTCTAACAATCCCGGGCCAAGGGTCCGGTGCACTTCGATGGCGCAGCCTATGATCTTCTCCGTCAAGGCATCAACGTCGACAGCATTGGGACTCACGCGCGTTGCAGGAGCACAAAGCGCGCCGGCTCGGTTTCCGAGTGTTTTCGCTTAGGAGGGTGCAAACGTTGGCAGTATTTGCGCTGTGCCGGGCTGCGGATGGTGGAAAAAACAGGTACGGCCTGGAACCCCGGACATCCTCCTGATCTCCTAGACCTCCTGATCTCCGCTCAGTTCGCCCTGCATTCTCGCCGCATCCCGCTTGACGAAGAAGACGATCCCGGTGAGCAGCAGCAGGCCCGCCGCGACGTAGACCGTGGACGCGAGCGCGATGGCGAGCCCGAGGCTCTCGCGCTGCGCGATGATGCCGATGACGAGCGGCGCGCTGCCGCCGCCGGCGAGCCAGCCGACCGCGTTCATGAACCCCGCCGCGGTCCCGCGCGCTTCGGGGCGCACGACGTCGAACACCGACGCGAAGATGTTGGCGTCGTAGAGGCCCTTGAAGAAGCCCCACACCGTCAAGGCGAGGATCAGCGTGCCGACCGAGGGCGTGAGGCCGCACAGCGCGACGAACGGCGCGCCGCCGAGCACCCCGATCATCTGCACCGTCATGCGGCCGCGGGGCGTGCGCCGCCGCAACGTGTCCGCCAGCCAGCCGCCGACCGGCGCGCCCGCCATGCTGGCGAGCTGCACGAAGATCGTCGCCGTGAGCCCCGCCATCGCCAGCCCCATGTGGAACTTGTCGTAGAGGAACTTCGGCATCCACGACAGCAGCACCACCGCGACGAAGTTCGCGCACATGAACGCGCCCATCAGGCAGAGCAGCGTCGGCGTCCGGCCCACGAGCCGCAGGAACGCCGGCAGCGACAGCCCGCGGCCGATCGCGGCCGGGGCGTGCGCGCCCGCGGTCTTCACGACGTCGGCGACATCGGCCGCGCCGCGCACCGGCTCGACCAGGAAGCGGTTGAGCACCAGGCCCAGGAGCGACGCCGAGCCCGCCGAACACGATGAACGACAACCGCCACCCGTAGTACTGCCCGATCAGCCCGGCGAAGAACCCGCCGCCGATCGTCCCCACGTACACGCTCGTCTGGTGCAGCCCCATCGCGCGCGAGCGCGTCTCCCGGCCGTGATAGTCGCTGATGAGCGACATCGATGCGGGGTAGTAGAACGTCTCGCCCAGCCCCTCGGCGGCGCGCCAGAAGAGCAGGTGCCGGAAGTTGGTCGACATCACCGTCGCCATGCAGATGAGGCTCCACGCCTGCAGCCCGCCGAGGATGGCGGTCTTCCGCTTGACGCGATCGATGATCATGCCGGCGAGCGGCGCGCTCAGCCCGTAGACCCACGCGAACGACGAGCCCAGCAGCCCGAGCTGCACCGGCGTCAGGTGCATCTCGCGCTCGAGCAGCGGGAAGACCGAGAAGATCGCCTGCCGATCGGCGTAGTTGAAGAACGAGATCAGCCAGAGCATGGCGACGACCCACCACTTGTAGCGGGGCGTCAGGTGGAAGTTAGGTTTCACGGTTTGCCCATAAGGAAACAGGAGATCAGGAGATCAGAAGGTTTTTGTTTTTCACGAATGAATCTCCTGACCTCCTGACCTCCTGTTCAGTACAGCGTGCGCTGCCGCCGCGCCGGCCCGATGCCGTGCGGACCGAGAAACTGCTCGCGCGCCTGCCTCGAACAGCGCCAGCTCGGACGGCGCCTGGAAGAACAGAAACCCCTGGTCGATGTAGCGGCGGGTGTCGTCGACCGTTCCCGCCGGACGTCCGGCGATCTTGCCGTGACGGCGCGCGGCGGCGAGCACGGCGGCCGCCGCCTCTTCGACGCGCGGGTGCTGCTGCTGCCCGCGCAGCCCGAGCGAAAAAGACAGGTCGCCCGTGCCGACGAAGACCACGTCCACGCCGGGCGTGGCGGCGATCTCGTCGACGTGGGCCAGCGCCGACAGCCTGCTCGACCACGACCACGACGACGATGTTGCGATCGGCGGAGTCGTAGTAGCCGTCGGGATCCGGCCAGCAGGCGGTCGCGAGGCTGGCGCCGGATCCGCGGAGCCCGGCGGGCGGATAGCGGCAGGCGTCCGCCGCCTGCCGCGCCAGGGCCGGCGTGCTGACGAACGGAAACACCACGCCGTGCACGCCGGCGTCGAGCACGCGCTTGGCGCTCCAGGCCTCGGTCACCGGCACGCGCGCGAACGGGACAGCGGGAAGATCGCGCGTCGCGAGCACGATGTTGCGCACGGTCTCGAGCGTCAGCGGCGAGTGCTCCAGCTCCAGCCAGAGGAAATGGAACCCGGCGGTCGCCGCCCGCGCCGCCATGTCGAGGCTGGCGGTCGGTGATCGTGCACCCGAAGACCGGCAGCGACTCACGCAGCCGCCGCCTGACCGGACTCTCCCACGGCGCGTCCATCATCTTCCTCAGTCAGCCAGACTTCGGCGATCTGGTTGCCGCGGCCGGCGCTGCCCAGGCCCGGCGGCGCGCTGAAGGTCAGCGTCAGGTCGCCGCCGCGCGTGGCCTCGACCGGCACGTCGAACTCCACCGGCTTGATCGGCGACGGCTTCTGGATGGGCGGATGGATCTCGTATTTGTCGTTGGCGACCAGCCGGATGGGCGTGTTCATGCTGAACACGTCCCCCGCGTAGACGACGCGGACGCGATACTGCGCCGCCGGATCGAGGCCCGTGTAGCGCATCCGCAGCGGCGTGTCCCAGAACGACTCCGCGTGCGTCATCCACGACAGCCGCCAGTCGGCCCGATAGCCGAAGCCGGTCATCGTGGACTTGAGGCGCTGCGGGTCTTCTTCGAACGGCAGGCCGCGCACCAGGTGCGGCTGCTGCGGCGGGTCGCCGAGGTCGTCGTAGTAGCCGCCCGGGCCGGGGTCGGTCCAGCGAGACGATCCGGTCGATCGCCGGCGAGGCGATCCTCTTCCTGCTCGAGCGCGGCGGCCTCGGCGAAGCGCGCGCGCAGCCAGCCGGCTGTTGTTCAGCGGCGTCTCCATGCTGTCGAGCGTGGCGCCGCGTCCGACCGCGATGGCGCGGTAGCGCGCCGACGCTGAGCTGCTGCCGGATGCTCTGGAAGAGCGCCTCCGCGAGCGTGTAGACGCGAAGCCGCCACTCGGGCGAGCGGCTTCTCCTGCGCCTCGTCCAGGATCTGCGCCGGCGTCCGCGAGCGCCTGCCGCGATGTCGCCGGCCTTGCGCGGCGCGCAGCCGCTCGAGCGCGCGCTCCTCGATCGCCGTCTCGTGGAGCAGACGGCTGCGCACGTAGGCGTCGTAGTAGGCGCGGTACAGCGCCTGCTGGAAGCGCCAGTTGCGCAGGTCGCGCGGGCGCGGCGGCTCGCTCCATCGCCTGGAACTGCTCGAGCGTGGTGTAGACCGACGCGTTCGCGGCGAGCGGACCGCGCCAGTTGCGCTCGAGCGCGAGCAGCCCCTGCGCGAACGAATCGGTGTAGCGATCGCCGATGAAGTACCGGCTGTATTCCCGCAGGATCTGCGTCACGTCCGCCTTCGGGTCCCAGCCCAGGCCGCTCCACACGAACTTGTTGACGTCGTCGTTGGCCCCTTCGGAGTAGGTGATGAAGTCCGGTCACGTACGGCATCAGCGAGCGGAAGATGATGGCCTCGTCCACCGGGCGCGGGTTGATCTGCTCGCGCTGCGAGGTCAGCGCGTGCGCGACGTCCCAGTCCTGCACCGGGTACTGGCTGCGCAGGCTGTGCGTGATGTCGGGGTAGTGCCGGATCCGGTAGCGCTTCGGCGTCTTCGCGCGCAGGACTCGGCAGGCTGTCGCGCACCTGCGGGCCGAAGACGAGGCCGGTCAGCCACGCCGGCTCCGGTTTGAGGATCCCGTAGAACTCGTCCATCCACTCCTCGGTGAAGCCCTGGGGCGAGATCCACATCTCGCGCGCTTCGGGTGGAACTTGCGCAGGCTGGCCGTCTGCCGCTCGAGCAGCGCCATCAGGTGCTTCGGCTGCGTGTGCCCGGGATCGCCGCCCGGGACGAAGATGGCGTCGATGCGCGGCAGCTTCGCGAACACCTCCGCCCACTCCTTGAGCGCGAACTCCACCTGTTTCGGATCGCCGTAGTCCTTGTCCAGCGCGGGATACCAGATCCACACGTCCTGTCCGTACTCGTCGGCGATGCGCGACATCTCGACCATCATGTCGATCTGCGGCAGCGGGAAGTGCGGGCTGTCGGCCGCATCGTCCGAGCGCGGCGGGATCAGCTCGATGGCGTTGGAGCCGAAGATCGCGAGGTCCCGGATGTACTGCTCCCACATCGGCACGTCCCACGCGTCGTAGGCGTTGGTCTTCGGCCGGTAGCCGAGCTGATGGCCGCGGAGCGCAACCTGCGGCGTCGAGACGACGGAGAGCGCGGCGGGGACGCGCAGCGACGCCGCGCGTCATGCGCATCTCGCGCAGCAGCCGTCCCACGCCGAAGAGCACGCCCCGCGCGTCGGCGCCGAGCACGAGCACCGTCGGGGCGCCGCGGCCGGCGGCGTTGACGGCGACGCGGTATCCTTCGGCGTCGGGCGCTCGGCCCGGCGGCCGGCGCGCCGCGCAGCCCGGCGCCCGCCCAGGCCGGCGCCGTGGCGATCGGCCCGACGGCAATGACGGGCACGCTCGTCCGCCGGCCACTGGGTCGAGACCGGCAGGCGCACGTTCGTGCGCTTCGCGACTTCTTCGACCAGCACGCGGACGGCCGTGCGCTCCTGCAGGCTCATGTCCCGACGGCGTCACGACCGTGGCGCGCGTGAGGTCGACGAGCGACGGATCGTTGACGGCGGCGCCGGCTGAGGGGTCTGCCCGGCGGCGGGTTCAACCGTCGACAGGGCGACAGGGCCAACAGAGGATTACGCGGGCGCATGCGGAAGATCCGCATCGTTCAGACCTCCGAACGGCTGTGGACGGAAGGCGGTGCGAGTTTCGAATGAGGTTTCATTTCTACTACATCCGTTTTATTTATTACAATACGCGCCGTGGCGGCGCCCCGTGGAGGTGTCCTTGTCACGCCTGACACCCGAACAGCTCGACGCGCTGCGGCAGCATCGACAGTCCAACGGTCTCGAATGCCATCGAACAGTTCGGCGTGCGGCCGCGCGTGGAAGGGTTCGCGGGCTGGGGGCTGCGATGCGCCTTTCCCGAGCTGGGAACCATGGTCGGCTACGCCGTGACCTGCACCGCCGACACCACCACCGAGTCGCGCGCCAATCCGCGAGGGCTTCTTCCGCTCTGGGCCGCGGTCGAAGCGGCGCCCAAGCCGGCGGTGATCGTCATCAAGGACATCGGGCCCGAGCGCAGGCGGTCGTGCCACATGGGCGAGGTGATGGCGACGACGGCCAAGGCGCTCGGCGCGGTCGGGTGCATCTCGGACGGCGGCCTGCGCGACGTCGTGGAGGTGCGGGCGCTCGGCGGGTTTCAGTACTTCTGCCCGGGCTTCGTCGTCTCGCACGGCAACCCGATCATCTGCGAGATCAACGTGCCGGTGACGCTCGACGGCCTGGCGGTGCAGCCTGGCGACCTGCTGCACGGCGACGTGAACGGGGTGCTCGTGGTTCCCGCCGACATCGCCGGCCGGGTGGCCGAGCAGGCGGAGCGGGTGCGCGCCGCGGAGCGGCTGGTGCTCGATTTCGTGAGGAGCCCGGGGCTGACGGTGGAGAAGCTGCGGGAGTTTCAGGAGCGGTTCAGGCATTGACCCTGAAGAAATCTGTCAACTCCCAACCGCCAACTCCCAACTCCCAAGCTGGGCGCCTCGCACCAGCTGGGTGAAACTTGCCGCGACTTTGACCCCATGTAACTTGAGAGTTCTCCTAGTCTCCTAATCTCCTGTTCAAAGTCAGCGCGCGCGACCCACCTCCCGCGCGACGCCGCTGGCGGCGCGCCGCAGCGCGGTGACGAGCCGCTTCTGAAGCCGCTCGTCGCGCATCCGCATCTTCGGGGACGACACGCTGATGGCGGCGATGGCATCGCCGGACGCGTCGAGAATCGGCGTGCCGAAGCAGCAGCCCTCCAGGACGCTCTCTTCCTCGTCGGTGCTGTAGCCGCGCGACCGCACGAGCTCGAATTCGCGTTTGAGCTCGACCTCGTCGGTGACCGTGTGCTCGGTGAAGCGGTGGATGCCGTAGCTCCGGACGAGCCGATCGCGAACGTCTTCCGGCTGAAACGCGGCGACCGCCTTCCCGAGCGAGCTGGCGTACGGGCGGGACGATGCGGCCGACGGTGTTGCCCATGCGAATCAGGTGCGGGCTTTCCAGCGTGGCGATCACTTCGATCCGGTTGTCGAAGCGCATCGCCAGGCTGACCGTCTCGCAGAACTCGCGGCTCAGCTCCTTGAGGGCGGGCGATGCCGCATCGACGAGCGCGGTCCGCAGCTGGCCCGGCCCCGAGGCCCGCAAATCCGCCGCGACGGTGTAGCGGCCGGCGGCGTCGCGCTCGAGATAGCCGGACACTTCGAGCGTGTGCAGGATGCGGAACACCGAGCTCTTCGCCAGCTCGAGCCGAAGCGTCAGCTCGTTGAGCGAGCAGCGGCTGCGCGCTCGATCGGAGGATGGCGATGATGTCCAGCGCCTTCCCGATGACCTTCGAGAAGTACTTGTCGCTGCGTCCTCGTTCCGCGGGAGCGGCCTGAGTCGCCCGGACGGCGGCGGCGCGGACTTGTCGGGGCATGGATGGATCCGCCGAATTGAAAGGACGTTTCAGTTTTCGCCGGGTTGGTCATCGGTACCAAACCGCGGAGCGGCATACAAGCCGTAGAGAGCGGTCCGGCTGGCGGGGCTAGACAGCCCTGCGCTACGTGCCCGTGACGATGGCCGCGATCTCTTCGTCGCTGCAGCCGGCCTCGCGCAGCACCTCGCGGGTGTGCTCACCGAGCAGCGGCGCCCGGCGGCTGACGACCGTCGGCGTCCCCGACATCTTGATCGGCGAGCCCGGCATGCGCAGGCGGCCGAGCGTGGGGTGATCGACCTCGGCGATCATCTCGCGCGCGCGGATCTGCGGGTCGGCGTAGGCCTCGGCGTAGTTGTTGATCGGCCCGCAGGGGATCCCCGCCGCCTCGAGCCGCTCGAGCCACTCTTGCCTCGGCCGGGCGGCGGTGATGGCCTCGATGCGCTCGATGAGGCCGGCACGGTTGCGCACGCGCAGCGTGTCGTTGGCGTAGTCCGGGTCGGCCGCCCACTCCGGATGCCCGAGCAGCTCGCACAACCGCTGAAACAGCCGGTCGTTGGCCGCGCCCAGCGTGACGTAGCCGTCCGAGCAGCGGATGGCCTGGTACGGCGCGAGCATGCGATGCGCCGATCCCAGCGGCTGCGGGGGTGTTCCCTCGGCGAAGTACTGAACGGATTCCCAGACCGACAACGCGATGCCGGCTTCGACGAGCGACGTGTCGATGTACTGGCCGCGCCCCGTACGGCCGCGGTGGTGCAGGGCCGCGAGGACGGCCGACAGCGCGAACAAGGCCGCGCCGAGATCGGTCAACGGCACGCCCACCTTGACTGGCGGCCGCCCGGGTTCGCCCGTCACGGACATCAGGCCCGAGACGCCCTGCGCGATCAGATCGAATCCGCCTTTTCCGCGGTCGGGGCCGGTCTGTCCGTATCCTGAAATCGACGCGTAGATCAGCGCCGGATGATCCGCGGCCAGCGTCGCGTAGTCCAGCCCGAACCGGCGCATCACGCCGGGCCGGTAGTTCTCGATGACGATGTCGGTGCGGGCGACGAGGCGCCGGAAGGCGTGCTGTCCGGCGGGGGCCTTCAAGTCCAGCACGATCCCGCGCTTGCCGCGGTTCACGGCGTTGAAGGCGGGGCTCTCGGTGCCCGACGCGCCCGCCATGCTGCGCGTGGAATCGCCGTCGGGCGGCTCGACCTTGATCACCTCGGCGCCCATATCGCATAGTTGCATGGCGCAGAACGGACCGGCCATCACCTGCGTGACGTCGAGCACGCGAATCCCCGCGAGCGCACCGCGACTTGTATGGGCGCCCGCGCCGTCAGCCGTAGTCATGCCGTTCTCCCGTTGAGGTCTTCCGGTGCCAGATTCATTGTTCTCCCTGGACGGTCCCATCGCGTTCCTGACGTTCAATCGCCCGGACGCCCGCAACGCCCTGACGTGGGCGATGTACGACGCGCTGGCCGCCGCGTGCGACCAGGTCGACGGCGACCCGAACATCCGCGTTCTCGTCGTCCGCGCCACCGGCGAGGCCTTCGCGGCCGGCACCGACATCCGTCAGTTCAGCGGGTTCGCGTCGGGCGCCGACGGGATCGCCTACGAGCGCCGGCTGGACGCCGTCATCGATCGGCTCGAGCGCGTGACGGTCGCGACCATCGCGCAGGTCCAGGGCGTCGCCGCCGGCGGCGGCTGCGCGATCGCGCTCACCTGCGATCTGCGGGTGTGCACGCCGGCCGCAAAGTTCGGCGTCCCGATTGCCCGGACGCTCGGCAACTGCCTGTCGTCCGCGAACTACGCGCGGATCGTGGATCTCGTCGGACCGGCGCGGACCAAGGATCTGCTCTTCACCGGGCGGCTGCTCGACGCGATCGAGGCGGATGCCATCGGCCTGGTCACCCGCATGGCGGAGCCGCACGAGATCGACGCGGCCGTGCGCGGCCTCGCGGAGACGATTGCCGCCAACGCGCCCCTGACCATCCGCGCCACGAAGGAAGCGATCCGCCGCATCGCGCTCCGCCGGCGGCTCGACGCCGGCGCCGACGACGATCTGGTCACGGCCTGCTACGCCAGCCACGATTTCCGCGAAGGGGTCGCCGCCTTTCTCGCGAAGCGCAAACCCAAATTCACCGGGGAGTGACCCTTCGACTCCCGCGATCAGCGAGGTCGCTCAGGGCAGGCATTGCACAACAGCGTCAGCGCGGCATCGACGCCGCCCCGCTCGAACGGCACGTCCGCGAGCGCGAGCCCCATCTCGACGCCGCACAGCGTGCCCATCAGCATGAGATCGTTGAAGTCCCCCAGGTGGCCGATGCGGAACGCCCGTCCCTTGAGCCGGCCGAGGCCCGCGCCGAGCGACATGTTGAAGCGCTCGAGGACGATCGACCGGAGGCGGTCGGCGTCGTGACCCTCCGGGCATCATCACCGCCGTGACGACGGGGCTGCACTCGTCAGCGCGCTCGCACGCGATGTCGAGGCCCCAGGCCCGCACGGCGGCACGCGCGGCCGCGGCGAGGCGCCCGTGCCGCTTGAACACCTGTTCGAGCCCTTCCTCGCTCAGCATCGCGAGCGCTTCGCGCAGGCCGAACAGCAGGTTCGTCGCCGGCGTGTACGGGAAGAACCCGGATGCATTGGGCGCCAGCATGTGCTCCCACGCCCAGTAGGATCGCGGCAGGCGGGCCGAGCGCGACGCGCCCAGCGCCTTCTCGCTGATGGCGTTGAAGCTCAGGCCCGGCGGCAGCATCAGCCCTTTTTGAGATCCGGCCAGCGTCACGTCGAGCCCCCACTCGTCGTGCCGGAGCTCGATCGAGCCCAGCGACGACACCGCGTCGACGAGCAACAGGGCCGGGTGACCGGCGCGATCGATCGCGCGCCGAATTTCGGGCAGCCGGCTCGTGACGCCGGTGGAGGTCTCGTTGTGCACGACCAGGACGGCGCGGAGGGCATGCCCGCGGTCGTCGCGCAGCCTGGCTTCGAGCGCCGCCGGATCGACGCCGCTCCGCCAGGTCCCCGGCATGACCTCGACGTCGAGTCCCAGGCGCCGCGCGACCTCCGCCCAGCCCCTCGCGAACTCCCCGATGTCGAAGGTCAGGACCGGGTCGCCGGGCGAGAGCGTGTTGACGAGCGACGCTTCCCACGCGCCGCTTCCCGAGGCCGGATAAATCACCACCGGTCCCGTCGTCCGGAAGAGTCCCTTCAGGCCCTCCAGCACTTCGCGGCCGAGCGATGCGAACGCGGCGCCCCGATGGTCGATCGTCGGCTGCGCCATCGCCCGCAGCACGCGATCGGGCGTGTTGGTCGGCCCGGGAATCTGAAGGAAGTGACGCCCACTCTGATACGGCACGGCAGGGGATCCTAACCTTTATAATCAGCCTCCGCACTCGTTTTGATCCGGCCCGCGCAAAGAGCGCGCGCATGGAGAAGCGCCTGCGGCATTAAAGAAGAGAGCACCCTATGACGCGCGCATGTGCGCTGAGGACGGTCCCGGCCTTTCTGGTGATTCTGATGGGCGCATCGGTCGCGACCCAGCGGCTCCCGCCGGGTTACGTCGATCCCAAACCCGTGCTGGACGCCGCCGCCAGGGCCATCGGCAGCGACCAGTTGAAGTGCGTCACGATCTCGGGCACCGCGTATGGCGGCGCGGTCGGCCAGCAGCGGGAGTCCGCCCGCAACGTCGATTGGCCGCGAATCGACCAGTTGGCGAACTACACGCGAACGATGGATTGGGGCGCGAAGACGATGAAGGAGGAGTTCGACCGCAAGCCCGGGTTGAACCCCGCCTCATGGAAGTACGGCACCGGTTGGATCGACGGTCCGCTCCAGAAGGAGCCACACCAGGTCTTCATCGTCGGCGAGGGCCATGCCTGGCACATGGATGGACGGGCCGCGCTCCCCGTGGCGTCGGCCCCCGAGCTCGCGGAGATCTACCAGCTCGAGATGTGGCTGAACCCGCACGGCTTCCTCAAGGCCGCGCAGCTGCCCGGCGCCAATCCACGGGCGACATGGCGATGGGAGCTCGGCGAAATGGGACGCGACGGTCCCGAGGTCCGGCCGGAGAAAGTCACCGTCGTGTCGATCACCGTCGGCGGGCGGTTCCGCGTGGACGCGACGATCAACAAGGAGCACATGCTCCAGCGGATCCACACATGGGTGGCGGATCCGGTGCTGGGAGACTTGAACTACGAGCACGAGTTCACGAATGCCAGCTATGTCGATCTTGGCAACGGCATCAGGTTCCCGACGGAGTGGCACTCCCATCAAGGCTGGGACGACAACTACGGCGCGCAGGCTGCGAGCGCCGGCCACAACGCGTTCGGCGGGACGCTGAAGACCATCAGAGCGAACGACTGCCCCGGGCCCGTGCCCGTGCCCGAGGCCGTGCGGAAGGCGGCGTTCCCGGTTCGCGTGGAGTCGCGCCAGCTGGCCGGCGGCGTCTATCTGCTCGGCGGCGGAACGCACAACAGCATGGCGATCGACTTCAAGGATTTCATCGCGGTGTTCGAGGCGCCCCTGAACGAGGCGCGGAGCCTGGCGGTGATCGAGGAAATCGTCAGGCTCATTCCCGACAAGCCAATCCGGTGGGTCATCAACTCGCACCAGCACTTCGATCACGCCGGGGGGCTGCGCGCCTACATGCACATCGGCGCGACGATCGTCACGCACGTCACGAACTTCGACTTCTACCGGCGTGACGTCTTGAACTACGCCCCGCGGACGCTGCAACCCGACATGGTGTCGCTCTGGCCGCCGACCGAGCTGGCGGAGGGCTACTACTACGAGACCATCCGGGAGAACTTCATCATCAGCGACGGGACGCGGAACCTGAACGTGCACTACGTCAACCCGCTCCAGCACGTCGAGGGCATGTTGATCGCGTATCTGCCAAAGGAGAAGCTTCTGTTCGAGGCGGATTTGCTGGATACGAATCAGCCGTCCCCGGCGACAGCCGCGGGCGATCGGACCAGCTTCTACAACGCGGTGCGGAAGCTGAAGCTCGACGTGGACCGGATCGTACCCGTCCATGGCAGCCCCGTGGCGTGGGCCGACTTCGTGAAGGCGCAGGAGTAGCCCTCTTCAATGAACCTGGCCGTCATCTCTGTCTGCGCGTTGGTGCTCGCGGTGGCCGTCAGCTGCGTCAGCCGGCTGAACGTCGGCGTGCTGGCCATCGCGCTCGCCTGGCTCGTCGGCGTGTACATCGGCGGGATGCCGGTGAATGCCGTCATGGCCGGGTTCCCCAGCCAGCTCTTTCTGACCCTGACCGGCGTGACGCTGCTGTTCGCGATGGCGCAGTGCAACGGGACCCTCGAGCGCATCACGCATCACGCCGTCCGGTTGTGCCGCGGCAATTGCGGGACGATCCCGGTGATGTTCTTCCTGCTCGGCGCCGCGATGTCGTCGATGGGCCCCGGCAACATCGCCACGGCGGCGCTGCTGGCGCCGCTGGCGATGGCGACGGCGGCCCGAACCGGGATCCCGCTGTTTCTGATGGCCATCATGGTCGGCAACGGCGCCAACTCGGGCGCGCTGTCCCCGTTCGCGCCGACCGGGATCATCGTGAACGGGCTGATGGCGCGGAACGGACTGCCGGGCTTCGAGGTGCAGACGTATCTGTACAACCTGCTCGCCCATGGGGCTGTCGCCTTCGGCGGCTACGCGCTCTTCGGCGGCTTGAAGTTGTTTGGAGCAGGTGGGGCTGTCGCGCCGGTGGTCCGGCTGAAGCCGGACGCCACCGAAACGGACGCCACCGGAGCAGAAGGGCCGTTCGAGCGGCGTCATTGGATCACGATCGCCGTCATCGCCGTGTTGATCCTGAGCGTGATTCTCGCGAAGGTCCACGTCGGCATGGGCGCGTTCCTCGGTTCGGTGATCCTCGTCCTCTCGGGATCGGCCGACGATGGGGAAGCGATCAAGCGGATGCCGTGGCGGGTGATCGTGATGGTGTGCGGCGTGACGGTGCTCATCTCCCTCGTCGAGAAGGCCCAGGGGATCGACCTCCTGGTGTCGCTCGTCGCGAAGATCGCCACGGCCGGCACCGTCACCGCCGTCGTCGCCTTCCTCACCGGGATCGTCTCGGTCTACAGCAGCACGTCGGGGGTGGTGCTGCCGGCGTTTCTGCCGATGGCGCCGGGACTCGCCGCGGCGCTTCCGGGCTCGAGCGCGCTCGGGATCGCGATGTCGATGAACATCGGCGGACATCTCGTGGACGTCTCGCCGCTCTCGACCATCGGCGCGCTCTGCCTGGCGGGCGCGGTGGGCGACGAGGCCCGCAGCCTCTTCAACAGGCTCCTCGCCTGGGGGCTGTCGATGTGTGTAGTCGCCGCGGTGCTCTGCTATATCGTCTTCTGAGTCCCTGCCGAGGCGCGAAGCGCGAGGCCCTACGGCGAGCGAAGCGAGTCGCCCCTACGCACGAACGCCAGCGAGTGCGCCCCTACCGAGGCGCGCAGCGCCGAGGCCCTACCGCGTGTGCGAAGCGAGCGCGGCCTAGGGTATGCTTGCCCCCCGGCGCGCGGTGCGCCGTCGAGCAAGCGCCTGCGGCCGGCGAGCGACCTCGACTACTGCGTTCGCTCAGGGTCGTCCCGAGCGAAGTCGAGGGGCGAGCGGAGCGAGTCGAGCCGCCGCGAGCGGGGTGCCCGAGCATAAAAAAGGAGGGGAACATGGTTGCGAAAGTCTCGGAGATCAGCGCCATCTCGAAGGTCAGCTTCGAGGATGCCATTCACAACGGCCTCACACGGGCCGGCAAGACGATTCGCAATATCCGCAGCGCCTGGATCAAGGAGCAGCAGGTACGGCTCGAGAAAGGCGCGATCGTCGAGTACCAGGTGAACATGCTGATCACCTTCGTGCTGGACGACTAAGGAAGCGGAGGACAGTTATCACCAGCCAAGAAAGCCGTTGCAGATACTCTTCCCGGAGGGTTCATGGTCGGCATCATCGTCATCCTCGCCATCCTGTGGTTCCTTGGCGTCATTACCAAGAACACGTTCGGCGGCGTGCTGCACATCCTGCTCGTCATCGCCGTCGTGTTCCTGCTCATCAACGTCATCCGCGGACGGGGAGTGTAGCGCAATCGACGCACCCCCGCTGTCGCGACGGGAATGGCTGGCGGGCGCGCTCGCGGTGCTCGGAGGATGCCGTACGTCGGGAGCTCCGAATACGTCGTCACCGGGCGTCGCGGGTGCCGGGCGCGTCGAGACGGTGACGGGTCCGATTGCGGCGGATCGGCTCGGGACGACGCTGATGCACGAGCACGTGCTCGTGGACTTCATCGGCGCGGCCGAGGCGAGCCGCCTCCGCTACGACGCGGACGCCGTCTTCACGGCCGTGCTGCCGCACCTGCAGCAGGCCAGGACGCTGGGATGCGACACGCTGGTCGAGTGCACGCCGGCCTACCTGGGCCGCGATCCGGGGCTGCTGAAGCGGCTCTCCGAAGCGTCGGGCGTTCACATCCTGTCGAACACCGGCTACTACGGCGCCGCGAAAGACAAGCACCTGCCCGCGCACGCATTCGACGAGAGCGCGGAGCAGCTGGCGGCGCGCTGGGTGCGCGAGTGCGCGCGGGGCATCGACGGCACCGGGATCAAGCCGGCGTTCATGAAGATCGGAGTCGACGACAGCCCGCTGTCTCCGGTCGACGCCAGGCTGGTGCGCGCCGCCGCGATCGCGCATCGCGAGACCGGCGTGCCGATCGCCTCGCACACGACGACGGGCGCGGCCGCGCTCGAAGAGCTCGATCTGCTCGAGGCCGCCGCGGTGCCGCTGTCCGCGTTCATCTGGGTACACGCCCACGCCGAGCGCGACGAGACCTTTCACGTCCGCGCCGCGCGGCGCGGCGCCTGGGTGGAGTTCGATGGCATCAGCGCCGCGACCGTCGCGCGCCACGTCGCCCTCGTGGGGCACATGAACGCCGAGGGACTGCTCGGCCACGTGCTGGTGTCGCACGACGCCGGGTGGTACCGCGTCGGCGAGCCCGGCGGCGGCCAGTTCCGCCCGTACGACACGCTGTTCACCGCGTTCGTCCCCGCCCTGAAAGCCTCGGGATTCGGCGACGCCGAAATCCGCCAGCTGCTCGTCGACAACCCCCGTCGCGCCCTGACCCGGAGATGAGGAGTTTTGAACAGGAGATCTTTTTTTGCCAAGACACCAATAGATCCTCCTGACTCTCCTGTTCTCCTGATCTCCTGTTCAATTTTCTCCTGATCTCGCTCCGCTCAATCAGCTCCGAGGGCCGTCATGGCCATGTTCCGGATCGGCGTTTTTCCGGACGCCCGCCGCACGTCCTGGATGGTCCTCGCGAGGCAGTAGATCCCGATGAGCCCGGCCGTGAAGTACCAGGACATGTTGGCCCACCTCGCCAGGTCGACGGCGCTTCCGTTCGGGCCGGTGGCGGTGATCTCGACGAACGGGCTGGTGGCGATCGCGACCGAGATCAGGAGCCCCAGCGTGTCGATAGCGAGCCGCGCACCCGCCCGGCGCCGCGTCCACCACGGCCGGTACAGGTTCACGCAGCACAGGATCCCGCCGCACAGCAGGAACACCAGAATCGACCAGTAGAGCGAGGGGTCGAGCGGCGGCACGGTGATCCGGAACGTGTCGGCCAGGTGATACACCGTCGGATATCCCAGGAGCTGCACCCACCACCAGAGGGTGATGATCGTCGTGACCAGCTCCACGATCGATTGCGAGCGCGGGATCTCGTTCGGGCCGCGCGCCGGTGAATGTTCGAGCAGCCTGCCGGCGCTCCACGCCTCCCAGGTCTGGTAGCTGAACTGGTGCCGTTCCAGGACGGCGAACACCGCGGTGACGACGACCACGACGTGAAGAGCGATGAGCCAGAACGTCTGCAGCCCGTCGCCGATGGCGTCCGGCGTCCGGCGCGCGGGATCGAAGATCGCGAACCCGAGCAACACGAGCAGCCAGGGCACGAGGTAGAAGAGCGTGGCGACCGTCAGCACGAGCTTGTAGGCCGGCAGCAGCACCGGGCCGATCAACGACCGCTGCGGGAGATAGCGCTCGGCCACCAGCATCGGGTGACCCCATCGGGTGAGGATGACTTCGAGCTCCGCCTGACCCAGCGGCCGGCCCAGCTCGGCCTCCTTGTCCTCGATCTCCGAGCGGATGTCCTCCGACAATTCGGCGAGGATGTCCTGCTTCTGTTTCCGCGGCAGCCAGAACTTAACCGCTTGCAAGTAACGATCGAGAAGCTCCACGTCGTTTCTCCTTCAAAATCCCCGTCAGTGACGTATCGATGCTCTTCCACTCCGCCAGGAGCTGCTTCAGCATCTCCGCGCCGCCGGCCGACAGCTGGTAGAAGCGCTTGTTGCGCTTCTCTTCCTCGCGCCACTCGCTGACGAGCAGCCCCTGGGTTTCCAGCCGCCGCAGCAGCGGATACAGGGTGCCCTCGTCGATGTCCAGGCCGTGCTCCGCCAGCGCCTTGCGGAGCGTGTAGCCGTACTGCTCGTTGCGCAGCGCGGCGAGGACGGCGACGACGACCGCCCCCCTGCGCACCTCGAGCCGGAGGTTGTCAAAAAGCGCGGCGTCCATGACTCTCTACGGTGTGCGACATGGTATGTTCCACACACTGTATGGCACACAGTGAGTGTTGTCAAGGAGTTTTGCGGCCCGAGCGCATTCACGTCTGCTGCTCAGGCCTCGTAGGCAGTTACGTGAGCCCGGCAGCAGAGCTGGAAATCGGGCCCTTGTCGCTGACAACGCCCCACTGACGTCCGCATAGGCGCAACCGGCGATGGTCCCGATACTGGGAAGGCCAACCCGAAGATGGTGATGAACCGCGTGCGTGTGCCGTACCCACTCAGGGGCGCACTGCCCGCAATCCCGGTTCCACACGTCTACGTTGATCGGAGCAACTGGTGCCGCGCGCTCGACGCGCTCAGCGAAAGCAGCGTGTTCGTCGGCCCGCGGGCGCGCGGTCGCGGTAAAGCTTGGTTCTCGTCGAGTATCAGCCAGAGCCCGGATAGTTGTCAACGCGCGATCGATAGATCGCGGTAAGACGATCACGTCGCGATGGCAATCGTGTGCCGCAGAAGATCCTGCGCCCGACGGAGTTTGTCGTAAGTCTCACCCGGCACTGTCGAGCTGGACCTCTGTATCAGCTGGCGCGGTCGGCACGATGACACGAACGCTTTGGTACTGGCGAAGCCCTGTCGAGCGACTCGTGTCGTGTGGGCACCGTCAGCGGCGGGTGGTTCGACTCGGGCGCGCTGAGGACCGAGGGATCGGCGCGGCTTCGGCGAAGGCAGCTTGCGGACTGACGCCGCGAACGGCAGGCTGAGGACGCAGCGCCGCCACGAGATGCTCCACCTCCCGTTTGCTCTTATGGCGGGCGGCCTCGAGGGTGTCCCGATGGTTGTCTGTCGTCAGGTGAGGCGCCAGCAGAGTGATGGCCGTTAGCGTGACCGCGCCCGCCGCCAGGAGATCGAGGATCACGGGAAAGCGCCGCGCCGCACGGGCCGCTTCGATCCGCCCGTACGCGGCGTGCTCGGAGAGGTGAAGGACCTGCGTGCAGTACGTGAATAGCGACGCGCAGCCCTCACCGAGATACAGGCGCCGCGCGTCGAGCTCCGCGAGGCACGCTACCAGGGCTGCCGGTCGCCTGCTGTTCGTCGGCCGCGAGCCGCTTGACGTCGGCGAGGAGCTGACCGTCGGACAGGTGAGCGCCTGTAGAAATCGTCATCATGTCCCTTTGTAGCATCGGTCTTTTCTGCTTGCTGTCCGCAGAGGCGCGGCCGGGCGATCCTCTCCTCGTGACGATGGCCGCCGACCGTCGCGGGGTACGATCGACGCGCACGTCGCGTCGTCGCGCGTGTCGTGGCGCATTCTGGTGACTCAAGCTCGCGCGCTGTTGTGCGGACCTCGCAAAAACATGTCAAGAACTTTCTTGACGCGCTGAGAGCAGCAGCCGACAGAAACTTCAGGCTCAACCGGCGAACAAGGATCGTCGCACGATCCAAGGTGCACTGCGACGCCTTTCGACAGTGGCGTGACGGGTATCTCTCTGATGAAGGCGCTACGTCTGATGCAGCGGCTGACGCTACGGCGTGGCTTCTTTTCCGGCGGCTTGTTGAAGGAGCGCTCCACCGTGTCCTTCGGGTCGACCGAGACCGGGTGGTCGCGCCAGAGCCAGCGCATCATCTCGGGCAGGATCGCGCCCCCCTGTTTCTGACCGTGGCGGCCGATGCCCCATGAATAGTTCAGGTCGTAACCCTTCTCCGTGAGCGCTTTCATCAGCCGGACGTTCTGGAAGAACCAGTCGCGGGTTTCGTCGTAGGCCCCGCTCCGTCCGACGGCGCGGTTGTCGTTGCGCCCGTCCTGCAGGAAAACCCGGATCGGCTTCTTGTCGCTCTTGCGAACGATCTCGGGGTAAACGTGGCCGCCGCGCAGGTTCGTGAAGCTCCCGACGATGCTCAGCACCTTCCGAAAGTCGTTCGGGCGTTCCCACGCCACGGTGAAGGCGGCGATCGCGCCGGAGCTCGCGCCGCCGATGCCGTGCTGTTCGGGGTCTTTCGAGATCGCGTACTCCTTGTGGAGCGCGGGCATCAGCTCGTCGACGATGACGCGGGCATAGCGGTCGTCGAGCGTGTTGTATTCGGTCGGGCGGTTGGTGGTGCGGTCACCCCACTCCTGCGGCGTCGGCTCGGGCTGCTCGGGCGTGCGTCCGGGGTTGATGAACACGGCGAGCATCACCGGGATCTCCCGCCGGTGGATCAGGTTGTCGAGCACGTTCGGCGCGCGGAGATCCCCTTCCATGTTCTTGAACGCCTGCCCGTCGTTGAAGATCATCAGGCTGGCGGGCACCGACGGGTTGTACTGCGCCGGCACGTACACCCAATACGTGTGCTGCGTGCCGGGATAGGCCTGGCTCGGCAGCGTGAAGGGGCCTCGCACTTCTCCTTTGGCCACGCCCTCGCGCGGAAGCGAGTCGGGCCCGAGCTGATAGTGGCTGTCGGGATTTACCGGCGGCGGCTCCTGCGCCTGCGGAGCGCGTTCATCGACGCCGCGGCCAGGGCCAGGACGGGAAGGCAGGCTCGTGTCATGACGTTCTCTGTGTGACGTCAGTCGTTACAGGTGGTTTCAAAACCCGCGAGGTTCGGCTGAAGCCGGATGCCACGTTCGGTTTTGAAACCGGCTCTAGTCGTTGGTCGTTAGTGCCGAACGAGTCCCGAGTCCCGAGTCCCGAGATCCCGAGTCCCGACTTCCCGTCCTCCGCAGGTAGATACTCCCGCTCCGCGCGGCGGATCGCCTTGTAACGCGCGAACACCGCGCGCGAGTCCTCGAGGCCGAGCGCCGACCGCCAGGTGCTTCCCCGGAACGTGTGCGCGAGCATGGCCGGCGCGTGGCGCAACACGAACCGCGGATAGTGCCGGAGGACCGCGGGGACGTGCCGCACCTTCATCCACCGCTCCGCGCGCCAGCGCATGAACTCGATCTCGTCCGCCGTCAGGTGTTCCGTTCGCACGACCGCGGTCGTCCCGTCGTACTCCTCCACCCGATCGCACACGATCAGCTTCTGCTCGCGGAAGTCCTTCGTCATCGGCGTGCCCGGATACGGCGTCGGATGCTGGATGTAGGGCCAGTCCACGTACTGCCGCGCGAACGCCAGGTTGGTCTCGATGGATTCGCGCGTGTCGCCCGGGTTCCCGACGATGATCCCGCCGACCACGTACAGGCCGGCGCGGTGGAGCAGCTGGATCGCCCGGAGCGTCGCGTTGCCGGTGCGGCGCCCGCCCTCGCGCCGCGCGTTCTTGGCCGACGCGCGAAGAAACGCGAGGTCCTCCTCGATCACGTTCTCGATGCCGAGAAACACGTAGCGGAAGCCGGCCGCCCGCATCAGCGGCGCGAGCGTGTCGCCGTGGTTGGCGATCGACGAGGTCATCGCCTGGACGATGTAGTGGATGTCGTTGAGCCCGGCGTCGACAATCGCGCGGCACAGCGCCTCGAACCGCGCGACGTTCAGCATGATGTTGTCGTCGACGAGAAAGATCGCCCGCGCCCCGCGCGCGCGCGCGTCGCGGATGTCCGCGAGCACGCGCGTCGAAGTCGAACGCGTGGAAGTTGCGGCCGCGCATCTCGATGATCGAACAGAAGCTGCAGTCGTACGTGCACCCGCGCGACGTCTCGACGATGTCGATCGGGCGGCCGAGGAAGGTGTAGCCGTCGAGGACGCGGGCGGCGCGGTTCGGCAGCTCGACCGCGCCGGGGCCGAGCTGGCTGACGTGCCGCGGCGGGTTGTGCCGGAAGCGCCGGCCGTCGTGCACCGAGAGTCCCGGCGATTGCGCCGGCCGTGCTGCCCGCGTCGCCGCGCTCGAGCGCGCTGACGAGATCCCGGAACGTCAGATCGCCTTCGCCGCGCACGAGGTAATCGATCCCGGCGCCAGGCGATTCGTAGGCCTCGGCGCCAGGCTCGGGTCGTAGCCGCCCGCCACGACGCGCACGTCAGGCTTGATCTCGCGGATGAGCCGGACGAGCGCCAGCGCCGTGCGCCGCTGGAAGGTCATGACCGAGAGGCCGACGACGTCGGGGTCGTGGTCGCGCATCAGTTGCTCGACCGTGCGCCGCACCGCCCGCTGCACGAGGACGAGATCGGCGACCGCGACCTGATGATGCCGGCCGACGTTGCCGGCCAGCGACGCGAGCGCGCCGTTCGGCATGCGAATGGTCAGCGCAGGGGTGTGCTCGAACGAGTCCGGCATGGACAGGAGCAGAATCCGCATTGGCGTCTCGGAGTCAAAAGGATACCCCGAATAACGGCCTCGTGCGCCGGCGACGGGAATTGTAACGGTCCGGCTGCGCCGCAAGCGGGAATCAGGCGTTTGCGGGGCGTTTGGCCGGGACTCGAAATTGCGATCATCCCGTCGTGATTTCCCGCTCAGTCTCGCGATTCATCCTGATCTGCGTGCCGCTCGCGATTTGTGCCGCCCGCCTGCACTCGCAGGGCGCGGGGTCGCCGTCGGTCGTGACCCAGGACGTCAATCGCTGCCTGACGGTCGTGCGGCTGGCGGCCTCCCGGCGCGGGAATGCAGGGCGCGGCCGGCAGGCCCTGATCCGCCACCCCGAGAGTCCGCCGAGCGGCCTCCCCGTCTCCTATCCGCCGCCGAGCGTCTGGGTCATCCCTGCCTGAATCTCCGCCTGCGTGAGCGCGCGGTTGTAGATCCGCACCTCGTCGATGAGGCCCGCGAACCACTCGGACCACACCCCATTGCCCCCGATCGTCAGCGGATTGGCTGACGTCACGAGCGATCCCGAGACCACTTGCGTCCCGACCTGGACGCCGTTGACGTAGAGCCGCAGCGTGCCGGCGCCAAACGTCACGGCGAGATGCGTCCACGTGTTGAGCGGCAGCGCGGCCGTCCCGATCGCCGACTGGTCGGCCCCCCCGGTGTTCACCGTCCCGGCGGGGCGAGGCGCCCCGTCGTGCGCGTACAGCGCGTAGGCAAGCCCGGCCGGGATGGCCTTGAGCGCCACCGTGCGCCAGCCGCTCAGCGCGGACGGATTGACCCACGCCTCGATCGTCATGCCCGTCGTGAGATCGAGCGAGGCCGCATCCGGCACCGAGACCAGATCGTTCACGCCGTCGAACGACAACGCTTTCCCGAACCGCCCGGCGGCCGACCACGCTGTCCCGCCCGCGAGCGTGCCGGCGTTGGAGTTGCCGGACGCGTCACCAGTCGTCGTTCCCGTGCCTTCGGCGAAGGTATACGCCGCCACGAGCCCGCTCGGCGCCGTCCACGTATTGCTGACGGTGACCGTCACTCCCGCGGATGTCGTCTGATTGCCGGCCGTGTCGGTCGCAACGGCCGTCAGCACGTGGGCGCCGTTGGCGACCGACGACGTGGTCCACGACACTCCGTAAGGCGCCGTCGCGTCGGCCGCGCCGATGGCCAGGCCGTCGACTCGGAACTGGACGTTCGCGATCCCGTTCGCATCGGAGGCGTCGCCCGAGATGGCGACGGTGCCGGAGACCGTGCCGCCCGTGGGACTCGTCACTGACACCGTCGGCGGCACGCTGTCGACGGTGACCGAGACGGGCGCCGAGGTCGTCTGGTTTCCAGCCCCGTCCGTGGCCCGCGCGGTCAGCACGTGCGTGCCGCTGCCGCTTGCACCGGTCGGCCACGCGGCCGTGAACGGCGCGGTTGTGTCGGGCGAGCCGAGCGGCGCGCCGTCGACCAGGAACTGCACGTTCGCGACCGTGCCCGAGTTGTCGCTCGCGTTTGCCGCGATCGTGACCGTGCCCCCGACGAGCGCCCCGGCCGCGGGGCTCGTGATCGAAACCGTGGGCGGCGTCGTGTCCGGCGGCGGCGCCCCGCCGACCGGCAACGACATGTCGGTCGCGATCTCTCCGGCGCTCAGCGCGCGGTTGTAGATGCGGAGGTCATCGATCTGGCCGGCGAACCACTCGCCCCAGACGTTGTTGCCCCCGATGCGCAACGGATTGTTCGTGGCAATGATCGCCCCCGGCGCGGCCACCACACCGGCCTGACTGCCATTGACGTAGAGACGCGCGCTCGATCCGTCGAACGTCAACGCCAGGTGTGTCCACGCGTTCAGCGGCAACGCGGCCGCTCCCGGCACGTTGACGTCATTCGAACCCGTGTTCACCGTACCCGCCGGGCGCGGCACGTTGTCGTGCGCGTACAAGGCGTAGGCCAACCCCCCGGGCAGCGCTTCTTTGAGGGCGACCGTCCGCCAGCCGGAGAGCGTGGTCGGCCTGACCCAGGCTTCCATGGTGAGCCCCGTCGTCATGTCGAGATCGGCCGCGTCGGCAACCGAGACGAGGTTGCTGGTGCCGTTGAAGGAGAGCGCGTTTCCGTTTTTCCCGGCGGTTGTCCATGTCGCACCGACCAGCGAGCCGGTGTGTCCAAGGCCTGTGGCATCCACCGTCGTGGTGCCGCTGCCCTCGTTGAAGGCGTAGGCGGCCACCAGCCCGGGCGCGCTGGTCACCGGCGCGAACGTGGCCGTGTACGTGGCGGCCGCTGCCGGGCCCGTGATGTTGTGCACCTGCGCGCCGCCGTCGGACCACGAGGAGAACCCGTACGACGTCGACCCCAGTGTTTGCGGCGCCGGCGCGCTGACGGAGTTGCTCGACCCAATGATGACGGTGCGGGTGAACGGCGTCACCCCCAACGTGCCGTTCACGGCGAGCTGCAGCCCACTGGGGCTGGACTGGAATGTGAGGGTGACCGGCCGTGGATTCAGGAGAACGCTCGTGGTCCCCTGCAGTCCGCCGCTATCGGTCGCGGTGAGCCGCAGCTCGAGGTGCGACGGGTACTCGTGATCGGGCGCAGCAAACGAGCCGCTCGCAACGCCGACGAACTGCTGGATGTCGTGCGTGTGGCAGTTCGAGGGACAGTGGTGCATGATGACGGACCATGTCAGCCCCGAGGCCGGCAGCGAGCCGTCCTGCGGGTCGCTGGCGCTGCCGCTGAACGCCACCGTGTCTCCGGCCCTCCAGGTGAACGACGCCTGCGGCGCCGCAATCGTCGGCGTGGGCGCCGAGTTGTTCACCGACACAACGACGGCCGCGACATCGGACAGCCCTTGACTGTCACTGACGCGCAGCCGCACGGTGATCGTCCCGCCCGTGCCATACGTGAACGACGGCGTGACCGCCGACGAGTCGTCGAACGCCCCGTCGCCGTCCAGGTCCCAGGCGTAGGCCAGCGTCTGTCCCTCGGGATCGCTCGATCCGCTCCCGTTGAAGTTGACCGTCAGGGGCGACGGACCCGACGTCGGATTCCCCTGTGCCACCGCGGTGGGGGAGAGGTTCCCGCTCGTGTACGTAATCCGGTGCAGCCGCTCATCGTCGAGGCCGGGGTAGAAGATATCGCCGCCCGGGCCTGACACGAGATTCACGGCTCCGCCGCCGCCCGATTTGATTGTCACGCGGTCGGCCGGGTTGGGCAGGCCATCCACGCCTGCGCGCATCGCCCAGATGCAGGTTCGGGAATAATCCGCAAAGAACAAGGCTTTCCTGTAGACGTCGGGGTACGACCCGCCGGAGTCCGGGTAGAACGCGAGGCCCGAGATCGACGAACTGCCGCTCGGGCACGCCTCACCGGTCACCACTTTCGCAGAGTGACTGTAGGTGTAGTACGGCGGCGTGACCGCATTCGCCGGCAATTGCTGGCAGATCCCGAACGACTGATACCCGCCTTGGACGCCCGCTCCTTCGTAGCACGGCCATCCGAAGTTATCGACGACGGCGTCGCTGCCGTCGACGACGCGGTTGATCTCCTCCCAGACGTCCCAACCCACGTCGCCGATCCACAGTTCGTTGGTGCCCGGGCCGTACGGTCATGCGGAACGGATTGCGGAGACCGTGCGCGACGATGCGCTTCCCGTTTGCGTCCGGATCGGTGCCGAACCGGGGGTTGCCCGGTAACGCCAGCCCCGTGTCGGGATCGATCCTGATGACGCTCCCGCCGAGCGCGACCGGATCGCCGCTCGTACGGATGTCCTGGCTGCGGAACGCGCCTCCCTGATTGGAAGGATCGCCAGCCGGCGGCGTGGACGATGTCTGCCCGGAGTCGACATAATTGAAGTTGGCGCCTTCGCCACCCGTCGCGTAGAGCGCGCCGTCAGCTCCAAATGCCAGTGCGCCGACCGAATGGCTGGGGAACTGCTGGAACCAGTCGGTGACCAGCACTTCTTCACTCGCCGAGCCAAGGGGCCACAGGCCGGGGTTTACGACGTTCAGCCTGGAAATCCGGCCGGTGATGACGCATCCGTTGTCGTTCGCTCCCGGCGGCGACGGGCAGGGATCGCCGACCTGGTCTGGCTGTCCCCCACCGCGGCGCGGCCCCGCCGGGAATCGCGTCGTACGCATACATCACGTAGATGTACGGCGTGCTCGGATAATTCGGGTGCAGCGCCATGCCGAGCAGGCCGCGGTCCCAGAAGTTGTGGACTGCCGTGCGCAGGTCGATGACCAGCGTCGGGGTCGAGTCCGAGAGGTTGTCGTACGCGTAGAGCCGCCCGCTCTTTTCGGCCACGAAGATCTTGCCGTCAGCGCCGAACTGGATGACGGTTGGATCGACGAGCCCGGTTTGCGGCAGCACGATATCCTGGAAGCCCGCCGTTCCGGTCGTGAACGTCCAGCTCACCGGCGTCATGGTGTTGCCCGCCAGATCCCGGGCACCGCTGACCGTGACCGTGAACGTCTGGCTGCCTGCCAGCTCCGCCGTCGGGTCGAGCGTCGCGGTCCGGCTCGGGGCGTCGTAGGTCACGACCGCGGCCAGGAGCTGGCTGCCGGAGTTCCTCAACTGCATCACAAGGCTGGCGCTTTGGATGGGCTCGCTGAAGGAGGCCCTGACGTCGATCAGCGTCGACACGCCCGTTGCGTTCGCCGCAGGAGATTGTGCCGTGACGGTCGGAGGCGTGACGTCCCCCTGCCCGCTCGGGGCAGCCGAAAAAGCGCCGGCCATGAGCGTAGCCAGCGCGCAGCCGCAAACGGTCCGACGCCAGGCGGATCTGGAGGGTCGGGAAACTGAAGAGACCGGCAACATGAGTCCTCGATTCAGGGTATGCAGAAAAATGGGCGAACCGCTGCTTGTATGACAGGTCGCCGTTCTTCTGCAACTTACCGGCCTGATTTGGAGGGCTGATTTCCGAGGAATGAGCGCTGGCGGGGGTCGAGTCTCCCGACGTCAGAACTTTCTTCCGCCGTGGCGCGGCCTTTTTTGGCGGGGGGTTGTCCTGGACCATGACGGGGGTCGGACCGCCGTACCGTACCGGGGTCTGACCCCCGTACGGTACCGGGGTCAGACCCCCGTCCGTTCCGTTCCTACTCCGCGGGGATCAGCCCCTCACGCGGCGGGTGCGTGCCGGCCGCGCCAGGGCTGGGACGCGATCAGCCCCTCCGCCGTCGCCGGATCGACCGCTCTCGCGAAGTAGAAGCCCTGCGCGTACTCGCAGCCGAGCGACTGCAGCTGCCTGACCTGCTCGATGGTCTCGACCCCCTCGGCGACGACGTCCATGCCGAGGTTGTGCGCCAGCACGACGATCGCGCCGACCATCTCGGACCCGTTGCGCTCGAGCCCCATGCGGCTGACGAACGAGCGGTCGATCTTGACCGTATCCACGTGCAGCCGCTGGAGATAGCTCAGCGACGAGTAGCCGGTCCCGAAGTCGTCGAGGCTCCACTCGACGCCCATGGACTGCAGCCGCCGCAAGGTGACCTGCGCGCCCGGCAGATCTCCCAGGAACGCGCTCTCGGTGATCTCGAGCTTGAGCCTGGACGGGCACAGCCCCGTCTGCTTCAGGATCGCTTCGATCTGGGCCGCGAGCTCGGCGTCGGCGAACTGCCGGCTCGAGACGTTGACGCAGACGCACGCCGGCGCGGCCGCACCGAAGCGCCGCTGCCATAACGCCATCTGCCGGCAGGACTCGGTGAGGGTCGTGAGGCCGATCTGAAAGATCATCCCGGTGTCCTCCGCAATCGGGATGAACTCGCTCGGACTGACGTACCCGCGCTCGGGGTGCCGCCACCGCATCAGCGCCTCGAACCCGGCGATCTCGCCGGTCGACAGCGAGACGATCGGCTGGTAGTGGATCTCGAACGTCCGGTGCTCGATCGCGCGGCGGAGATCGGTCTCGAGCCGCAGGCGGGAGATCGCACGATCGCGCATGCCGCTGTCGAAGAGCTCGCAGTGGCTGGCGCCCTCCGCCTTGGCGCGATGGAGCGCGATGGCGGCGTCCCGCAGAATCTGTTCCGGCCGCTCGTAGCCCGTCGTGCTGACGGCGATGCCGACGCTGGCCGACGTGAACACCTCCAGGCCGTCGACGTCGAACGGCTTCTCGAGCGCGGATCGGAGCCGTTCGGCCACGCGCACGGCGTCGCTCACGTCCGCGATGTCGTCGAGCAGGACCGTGAACTCGTCGCCGCCGAGCCGCGCGAGCGTGAACCGCTGCTCGGCCCGCGTGACGGCGTCGGTCGATCGCAGGCTGGCGTGAAGCCGGCCGGCGACGGCGATCAGCAGCCGATCCGCCGTGAGCAGCCCCAGGCTGTGGTTGACCGCCTTGAACCTGTCGAGACCGAGCACGAGCAGCGCAAACAGGTAACCGGGGCGCCGCGCGGGCCGCTTGATCGCGCGGTCCAGCAGGTCGTCGAACAGCAGGCGGTTCGGCAGCCCGGTCAACGCGTCGGCGACCTTCGTCTCGGTGATGTCGGTCAGCGATCCGGCCAGCCGCGTCGCCGTCTTCGTCTCGTTGCGGGTGGCCGCGCCGCGGCAGAGCACCCAGCGGAACCTCCCATCGCGATGGAGGATGCGGTGCTCGCTCTCGTAGTGCCCGCTTCCGCTCGACAGGTGCGCCGCCACGCCCTCGCGGACGCGGGCGAGGTCGTCGTGGTGCACACGGGAGAACCATTCATCGGGGCTCGTCCCGATTTCTCCGTCCGCGTAGCCGAGCATGGTCTTCCACCGCGCCGACCAGAAGACCTCGTTCGTCGTCAGGTTCCAGTCCCACAGGCCGTCGTTGGCGCCGCGCATCGCCAGCGCGTACCGCTCCTCGCTCTCGCGCAGGTTCTCGACCGCGCGCTTGTGCGCGAGGTGGGTCGTGATCCGCGCCAGCGCGACCGGGAAGTCCACCGGCTTGGTGACGTAGTCGTTCGCGCCCAGGCCGAACGCCTCGACGATGTCGGCGCCCTGCGTACGGGCGGTGACCATGATGACGGGCAGCTCCGTCTGCGAGTGCGTGGCGCGCAGCCGCGTCAGGACGTCCAGGCCGCTCAGACCCGGCATCTCGACGTCGAGGAGGACGAGATCGAACACGGACGCGGCCGCGAGCGCCAGCGCCTCGGCGCCGTTCGCCGCCACGGCGACGTCGAAGCCTCTCTGCCGCAGCCTCCGGGACAGCGCGTCCCGGCTGGGCTCGTTGTCGTCCACGACGAGCAGCGAACCGGCGCTCACGACGTGACCTCTCTCGCCAGCAGCGTTTCGATCTTGGCCAGGAGCTGCTCGAACCGTACGGGCTTGGTGTCGAAATCGTCGCCGCCCGCCGCCAGGGCCATCTCGCGGTCGTTGATCATCGCGTGCGCGCTCAGGACGATGAGCGGAATGTGCCGCGTCGCGGCGTCCGCCTTCAACTGCCGCGTGGCTTCCCAGCCGTCGATGCCCGGCAGGCCGAGGTCCATCAGGATGAGATCGGGCAGCGTCGATCGGGCGATCGAGACCGCCTGCTCGCCGTCCACGGCCAGCAGGATCCGATAGCCTCTGCGCTGCAGACGGCGAGAGAGGGCGTCCCGGCTCGGCTCGTTGTCCTCCGCCACCATGATCGTCGCCAGCGGTGCCCCGAGGGTCATGCCGTCCCCGCAGCCATGAAGTCCGGTTCGGCGACCGCGTCCACGACCCTGAGCGGCAGGCGGACGGTGAAACACGATCCCTCACCAGGCCGGCTCTCGACCGACACGCTTCCGCCCATGAGCTGACAGAAGCGCGACACAATCGCGAGCCCGAGGCCCGTTCCGCCGTACTTGCGGGTGGTCGTGACGTCGGCCTGCGTGAACGGCTCGAAGATCTTCCCGGTCTGCTCGGTGGTCATGCCGAGGCCGGTGTCCGTCACCCTGAACTCGATGGCCGCGGACGCGTCGACGGTACGCCGGGAGACGTCGAGCGTGATCGCCCCGTCCCGCGTGAACTTGCCGGCGTTGCTGAGCAGGTTGAGCAGGATTTGCCGGGTCTTCATGAGATCCGCGTGCATCCGGCTCACGTCGTCGGCGACGCGGACGGTCATCGTGTTGTCGTTCTTCTGAACGAGCGGGCCGACGGTATCGAGCAGCTCGTCGATCATCGAGCGGATCTCGATGTCCTCCAGGGACAGCGCCATCTTGCCCGCCTCGATCTTCGACAAGTCGAGAATGCCGTTGATCAGATCGAGGAGGTGTTTGCCGGCCGACTGGATGCGCTGCAGATCCGGGATCGAGCCCGGCTCGTGGTGATCTTCGGCTTCCTCCTGCAGCAGCTCGCTGTAGAGAATGATCGCGTTCAGCGGCGTGCGGAGCTCGTGGCTCATGCTGGCGAGGAAGTCGCTCTTGGCGCGCGTGGCCGCTTCGGCCTGCTTCTGCGTCGTGCGCAGCTCTTCGACCAGCGTGCTCAGCTGCTCGGTGTTCTCACGCTGTGTCTCGTGGGCGTGCTCGAGGTCCCGCGTGTAGCGCGCGAGCTCGCCCTCGGAGCGCTTGCGGTCGATGCCGAGCGCCATGCCGTCGGCCACGGCCGCCATCGCGCCAATCGCAGAGGCCGTGAAATCACGCCGCGCGAAGACCGCCATCACGCCGATGAGCTTCGAGTCGAGCAGAAGGGGATAGCCGGCGAAGACCGCGAACCCCTTGCGCAGCGCCCAATCCGCGCCGCCCATCTGCGCATCGACGCTGAACCCGACGGTCAGGCACGGCTTCCGGTCGCGGGCGATGGCGCCGATCGCGAAGCGCCCGACCGGTACCCGGCTGTACGCGGCGTCCACCTCGGTGTCCACTCCCGCGGTCGCCATGAGCTCGAGCATCTGGCCGGCCTCGTCGAGGGCCCATATCGCCGCGAACCCGCCGTCGAGCGGCTGCACGAGCGCGTCCGCGCACTTCTGCAGCATGACGTCCAACTCGGCGTCGTGCGTGAGCGCGAGGCCGACGGCGCCCGCCAGGGCCGCGGTGTTCCGCGCGTCGATCTCCGCTTCCTGGCGAGTGCGGACCTCCTGCTCGAGCGCCGCCGTGCGGTCCGCCCGCTGACGCATTTCCGCGCCGCTCCGCAGGCACGAGACGACGAGGAAGATGTCTTCGAAGACGACCCACGCCGCGTGCTCCAGCCAGCGCCATTGGCTGGCGACCAGCACGCCATAGACCGACTGCGGCCAGAAGATTCCCCGCAGCAGATGATCCAGCGCGACGACGATGGTCGCCGGCACGAGCACGCGCCAGTCGCGATAGAACGTGAGGAAGGCGAGCGAGCCGAACACGTGAAAGTGCGTCTCGATCCGTCCACCCGTCAAGTGGATCAGCAGGCCGCCCATCAGCATCTGCGCCGTGGCAATCGTGTACCGCGTCGACTGGAGACCCGGGCGGAACAACCCGAGGAGCGCGGGGAAGAGCGAGATGATGCCGCCGAGGACGACCGCGGCCCAGACGTGGAGGTGCGTGCGGCTGACCGGTCCCTCCCACGCGAGCGGAGAGACCCACAGCGCGAAGATGATGCCGGCGACCCACTGGACCCCATCAGCCCGGCAAACAGCCGATCGGTGTGCCGGTAGATGTCCTGCTGGTACTGCGTGAACAGGTCGTCGGCGCGCGCCGTGGACGCGTCGATCGGGCCGGCGGTCACCCGGGGAGATCTCACTTGTCCTGGCTCCGGCTCGCGTCCGGTGCGAAGAGAGAGCAGCCGAAGACGCGGGTCACGCTCGCGAGCACGGATTCCCGGCGATTGAGGATCGCGACGACCGATGCCCGGCCGGCGTTGTCCCCGGCGTGTCCGCGCGAGCCGGTAATGCCGCCGCTGAAGACCAGCCGGCCGCCGGCGTCATAGAGGAACGTCTGGCCGGAGGTCACCGCGCCGAACCGCGCGGCCGTCGCGCCGTCGTCGTCGCGCACGACGGTGACGTCGGGGAGGGCCGCGGCGGCGCGCCACGTATCGGTCTTTTCCCAGCCGTCGGCAAAGCCCCGCGGTTTCAGGAAGAGGACGTAGGTCTTGGGACGTGTGCCGGCCCGGGCAAGAATCTCGGCCAGCTCGGTGAGGCTCGCGCGGCTGCAGACGCACTGCGGATGGACGAGCATGACGAGCGTCGGCCGGTCTGTCTGGTGTGCGAGGCCACTGTCGGCCGGCCATTGCACGAGCGCGTGGGCGCTCGCCCCGGGTTGATTTTCGTAAGCCCACAGCAGCCAGAGCCCGGTTGCCGCGCTGCCGAACCACACGGTCGCGACGATCATCCAGAGCCAGGGCCGTGGCTTCGCCGGCGCCGCGTGAGCGGACGGAGGCTGCGCGCAGTCGTCGGGGAGCATTGGACCCCTCCGTGCAATACAGTCTCCCCCTGAGCTCCTGGACATGATTCGATATAAGATGAATCGATACAGACACTTACTGTGAGCCACCGACCCCGATTGAAGGGGGGTCTGCGGGGCGCGGTGTTACGTTTTGGGACGTTCACACCTGTTTCTGGAACGTCATCGGTAAGGTAATCTCCCCGGTGATGCTTCGACCGACAGACGACCTCCGTATCACTCAGGTCCGCCCGCTCGTCCCGCCCGCGATTCTGCTCGAGGAGATTCCGATCAGCGTGACGGCGTCCAACGTCGTCTCGAATACGCGGCTGGCGGTCACCGACGTGCTGGCGGGCCGCGACCCCCGGCTCGTCATCGTGGCCGGCCCGTGCTCGATCCACGACCCGGCGGCGGCGCTCGAGTACGCGCAACGGCTCAGGCCGCTGGCGGAGCGCTATCGGGATCACCTGATCGTCGTCCTCCGCAGCTACTTCGAGAAGCCGCGGACCTCCGTCGGCTGGAAAGGGCTCATCAACGATCCCGATCTCGACGGCAGCTTCCACATCAACAAGGGGCTGCGGCTGGCCCGCAAGTTCCTGCTCGACGTCAACGATCTCGGGCTGCCCACGGCGTCCGAATTCCTCGACACGCAGATTCCGCAGCACATCGCCGATCTGACGGCCTGGGTGGCGATCGGCGCGCGGACGACGGAGAGCCAGGTGCACCGCGAGCTTGCGTCGGGGCTGTCGATGCCGGTCGGATTCAAGAACAGCACGGACGGGAACACGGAGACGGCGGTCGACGCCGTCCTGTCGGCGCGTTCGCCGCACTGGTTTCCGTCGGTGACGAAGCAGGGCGTGTCGGCGATCTTCGAGACGACGGGGAACACGACCTGCCACGTGATCCTGCGCGGGGGGAAGCGCACCGGCCCGAACTTCGAGGCCGAGCGCGTCAGCGAGGTCTGCGCGCAGCTCGCGGCGAAGGGGCTGCGGGATTCCGTGATGATCGACTGCTCCCACGGCAACAGCCGCAAGGACCACAGGCGGCAGACGGAGGTCGCCGAATCGATTTGCCGGCAGGTGGCGTCGGGGTCGTGGCAGGTGTTTGGCGCGATGCTGGAAAGCCACCTGGTGGAAGGCCGGCAGGATTACGTGCCGGGGCAGCCGGCGGTTTACGGACAGAGCATCACCGACGCGTGCCTGTCGCTCGCGCAGACCGAGCCGCTGCTCGAGCAGTTCGCCGCGGCGCAGCAGGCGCGGGGCGGCGTCGCTGGTACGTAGCGCTGGCCTTCAGGCCAGCCCAAGGCCGACCTGAAGGTCGGCTCTACATGTCGGTTTTCGGCGAGCGCAAGACACACAGAGGAGAACACCCATGAGACGCCTACTCAGCTTGGTCATCGTATCGGCGGCGCTGCTCGGGGCGGGCGGCGGAGCCGACGCGCGCGTCGACGTGACCGACACGCTCCTGCTGTCGCAGCCGGCGACGAGCGGCCAGCACGTGGCCTTCATCTACGCCGGAGATCTGTGGAGCGCGCGGCTGGACGGCAGCGACATCCGGCGGCTCACGACCGACGACGGTCAGGAATCGAGTCCTGCGTTCTCGCCCGACGGCGCGCGGATCGCGTTCAGCGCGCAGTACGAGGGGAACACCGACGTGTACGTGGTGCCCGCGCAGGGCGGCGTGCCGGTGCGGCTCACGTGGCACCCCGGCGCCGACCTCGTGCAGGGGTTCACGGCCGACGGCAAGAGCGTGCTGTTCACGTCGGCGCGCGCCGTCTTCACGACCCGGTTCACGCAGCTCTTCACCGTTCCCGTGGACGGCGGGGTCGAGGAGGCGCTGCCGATTCCCAACGCGGCGCGCGCGACCTACTCGCCGGACGGCCGGCGCATCGCCTACAACCCGCTCGGCCCGGCGTTCCTGCAGTGGAAGCACTACCGCGGCGGCCGCACGTCGCGCATCTGGCTGTACGAGACACGCAATCACGCCGTCGAGCACGTCCCGCAGCCGCGCGACCGCGCGAACGACGTGGATCCGATGTGGGTGGGCGACACGGTGTACTTTCGATCGGATCGGAACGGCGAGTTCAACCTGTTCGGCTACGACACGAAGTCGAAGGCGATCCGGCAGCTGACCCGGCACGACGACTTTCCCGTCCTCAGCGCGTCGGCCGGCGGCGGGCGGATCGTCTACGAGCAGGCGGGCCGGCTGCACGTGCTCGACCCCGGCGCCGCGACGACGCGGGCGCTGACGATCGGCGTTCCCGCGGACCTGCGCGAAACGCGGCCGCGATTCGTCAAAGGCACGCGCTACATCCGCAACGCCGCGCTCTCGCCGTCCGGCGCGCGGGCGGTGTTCGAGTTCCGCGGCGAGATCGTCACCGTGCCGGGCGAGAAAGGGGACACGCGCAATCTGACGGGCACCCCCGGGGCGCACGAGCGCAGCCCCGCGTGGTCGCCGGACGGCAGGCAGATCGCCTACTTCTCCGACGCCTCCGGCGAGTACGCGCTGCACGTCGCCGCCCAGGACGGCAAAGGCGAGCCGCGCGTCCTCAAGGTCGCGGGGGCCGGCTTCTACCGGGCGCCGATCTGGTCTCCCGACAGCCAGAAGATCGCGTACATCGACAACTCGCAGAGCTTCTACTGGGTCGACCTGAAGAGCGGGGTCTCGAAGAAGGTCGCGGCGCAGCAGACCTACTCGCCGCTCGACGATCTGCACCACGCGTGGTCGCCGGACTCGAAGTGGATCGCGCACACCGTGGACACGCAGCCGCTCAGCCGCGCGATTCACGCGTATTCGATCGAGCAGGACAAGTCGTTCCCGATTACGGACGGGCTCAGCGAGGTGAGCGAGCCGGTGTTCGACGTGAGCGGCAAGTACCTGTACTTTTTCGGCTCGACCGACTCGGGCCCGGTGCGCGACTGGTTCGCGCAGTCGAACGCCGACATGCGGGCGACGCGGTCGATCTACCTCGTCGTGCTGAAAAACGACGCGACGTCGCCGCTCGCCAGGGAGAGCGACGAAGAGAAGGGCGCGAAGGCCGAGAAGGACGTGGAGGGCGAGCCGGGATCGGGGACGCGAGGCGCGGCCGCCGCTGACAAGCCCGACGTGCAGAAGCCGGCCGTGCTTCCGGACGCTCCGCCGTCGAAGACCGAGCCGTTCCGGATCGACTTCGCCGACATCCAGTACCGCATCCTCGATCTGCCCGTGCCGGCCGCCGATCTCTGCGAACCTCCAGGTCGGCACGGCAGGCCTCGTCTACTACCTCAAGACGGCGGACGGGAAGACGTCTCTCCAGCGCTACGACCTCAACACGCGGAAGAACGAGACCGTCCTGGCCGAAGCCGCCGACTACGTGGTGTCGGCCGACGGCAAGAAGATGCTGTACCGCGCCGGGACCAACTGGTCGATCGTGGCGACGACGAAGAAGGTCGAGGCGAGCGAAGGGCGGATCGCCGCGGACGCCATCGAGGTCAAGATCGATCCGCGCGCCGAGTGGACGCAGATCTTCAACGAGGCGTGGCGCATCAACCGCGACTATTTCTACGCGCCGAACATGCACGGGGTGGACTGGAAGGGCGCGCGCGACAAGTACGCGGCCCTGCTCCCGCACGTCACGACGCGCGCCGACCTGAACCGCCTCCTGCAGTGGATGTCGAGCGAGCTGTCGGTCGGCCATCACAACGTCGGCGGCGGCGACAGCCTCACGGAGCCGAGGACCATTCCCGGCGGGCTCCTCGGCGCGGACTTCGTCGTCGAGAACGGCCGCTACCGGTTCAAGAAAGTGTACGGCGGACTCAACTTCAACCCGCAGCTTCGCGCGCCGCTCACCGAGCCGGGCGTCAACGTCAAGGCGGGCGAGTATCTCCTGGCGGTCGGCGGCAAGGACCTGCGGCCGCCCACGAGCGTCTACAGCCCGTTCGAGAACACGTCGGGGAAGATCGTCGAGATCACCGTCGGGCCGAACGCGGACGGATCGAAGTCGCGGCTGGTGCAGGTGGTGCCGGTTGCGAACGAGGCGGCGCTGCGCAACCGGGACTGGGTCGAGGGCAACCTGCGCAAGGTGGACGCCGCGACGGGCGGGCGCGTCGCGTACGTGTACGTGCCCAACACCGGCGGGGCCGGGCACAGCTACTTCAAGCGCTACTTCTACCCGCAGGCCCACAAGGACGCCGTGATCGTGGACGAACGGTTCAACGGCGGCGGGAGCGTCGCGGACTACTACATCGACATCCTGCGCCGGCCGCTCGTCAGCTACTGGGCGATGCGCTACGGCGAGGACCTGAAGACGCCGACCGCCTCGATCCAGGGACCGAAGGCGATGATCATCGACGAGACGGCCGGGTCGGGCGGTGACCTGCTGCCGTGGATGTTCCGCAAGTTCGCGATGGGGCCGCTCATCGGGCGGCGCACGTGGGGCGGGCTCGTCGGCATCCTGGGTTTCCCCGTGCTCATGGACGGCGGAGGGATCACGGCGCCGAACCTGGCCATCTGGACGCCCGACGGCGGCTGGGTCGTCGAGAACGAAGGGGTCGCGCCGGACATCGAGGTCGAGCAGACGCCCGCCGACGTCATCGCCGGCCGCGATCCGCAGCTCGAGAAGGCGATCGAGGTCGTCATGGCGGAGCTGAAGAAGAATCCGCCCGCCACGCCGAAGCGGCCGGCGTATCCGATCCGGGGGAAGACGCAGCGAGGGACGGTGCTCACGGCGCCTGATCAGAGGAAGTAGATACCGGAGAGGACGGAGTCATCGGAGGGACGTAACACGGAGGCGCGGAGTAACGGAGTAACGGAGATCCTTTTCTTGAAGAAAACAAGAATTCTCCGTTCCTCCGTTTCTCCGTTCCTCCGTGTTTGACAGGCGCTTGTAAGAAAATCGACTCCGCTATCTCCGGCAATCCCCGCTTGGCCGTACAGTTTCCTCCCGAATACTCTCTAAGCCAGAATCCTGCCGACATCCTGGACCGTCACATAGACCATCAACGCCAGGACCATCGCCCAGCCGGCCAGGGTCACGGGAGCTTCGAACCTGACCACGGGCCGGTAGATCTTCTCCAGAACGCAGAAGAGAATCCGCCCACCGTCGAGCGGAGGCAGCGGCAACAGGTTCATCACTGCCAGGCTGAGATTGATCAGCACCGAGAACGTCAACAAGCTCGCGAGCGTGGACCCGAACTGAGCGCCTCCAACGGCAACGATTCCCACGATCCCGCTGACCTGGTCGAAGTCAGCCAGCAGCGTCGAAAGCCCGGAGATCTGTTGTTGCAGACCCGTCCACAGTTGGGTTGCGGCGAACGATGCGGCCGCGGAGACCGGCAGGTTGAATTGAGCGAGTCCGAGGAGGAATAAACCCACGAACGCAGCGAGGAGGTTGGCCATCGGCCCGCCAAGGGCAAATGTGATTCGTTTGTATGCCGGAAGGTCGTGGAAGCCGTCCGGCTCGATCCCCGGCAGGACGTAACCGCCGATCGGGATCCAGGAGAGCCGATACGATGTTTCCGCGCGGTTGAACTCAACGACTTTGGGCCCGAAACCAACGGAGAATCGCTTGACGGGGATGCCGCATAGCTTCGCCGCCAACAGGTGGCCATATTCGTGGATGGCGATGAGCAACCCGACGAGGAAGACGACTGCTACGTACGACATGGTTTCACCTCGATGACCGAAACATCGACGAGATCCGGATTGGAGCGACCTTCATCACGTTACATCCAGATCCGCGCCGTGACGCAGGCTTCTTCGCGACAATTTCATAAAGCCGTCTAGCGCGCGGCTTCAACCGCGGCGGCCCAGGATCGCACCGGCGCCGCCAGCTGCAATGTTTAGACGGCGCCGCACCGCTGACCGACGACCCATATCGTCGATGACACCGTGGGTTCGAATGGCGTGCCGTCCGGACGTGCGTAAACGCCGGCGACCGAGAACCCGGCGTGTTCGAGGGCGGCCCCCAACTCCCCGACCCGGTACAGGCGCTGGCGCCGTTCGTATTCCCCCTGGCCACGGCTTCCGCTGACGCTGATTCGCTCCGTCATGCGAGGCGGACCCAACGTCAGCGTGCGAGAAACCGAGACCACCGTTCCGTCCCGTTCCTCGTGGTCTGTTTCACGGAAGGCGTCGAGCACGGGACCGCCATTCACGACCTTCAGCGCAAGGCATCCCCCGGCCGTCAGAACCCGGGCGGCCTCGCGCAAGACCGCTTCGTGCTCTTCTTCCGTCTCGAAGAAGCCGAATGCATCCATCACGATGGCTGCGCCGGCGCACTCCGAGCGAAGCGGCAGCCGCCGCATGTCACCGCGGATCCAACGAGGCGGCGTGCGAAGGCCGGCCGCGAGATGCCGCGCGCGGTTCAAGAGCGCCGCCGCGAAGTCGAGGCCAATCACCTCGGCTCCCCGTTCCGCCAGGGTGAGCGCATGGCGCCCATGACCACAACCGATGTCAACGACGCGAGAGCCCGGTGAAAGCTGGAGGAGGTCCCAAAGGCCGCCCGCCTCGACCCGCACATGATCTGAGGGGGCCGGTAGTCCCCACCGCTGCGCGTAACCGCGCTCGAAATACTCGCGAGTCCAGTCGGGCATGTTCACGTTGTCGGGGCCGTCTAAGCTAACGCCCCGGCTTCGGCCGCGGCGCGCGTCATCATCACACCCGCGCGCGCCGGCCGCAAGCCGTGGTCAGCCGGCGTCGTTGCCAGTCGGGTCAGCGATGAGCCGAAGGGCCCTGCGTGCAGGGCCGGCCACTTGGGGATAGGAATCCTCCGAGAGTGCCTGAGCCACCTGGCGGAAGTGCCCCGCGGGATGGGCCTCGACGAAAAGTGCGGCGATCTCCCGAATGAGAAAGTCGATGTGAGACGCGGCCAGGAGGACGGTGTCGCGCTCGTCCGGATCCAGCAGCGGGAACAGTATCGCCAAGATCAGCGGGGCGTCGTCGTCGTCGCTCTCGAGAAGGGCGTGGAGAGTGGAGCGCAGAGCCGGCTGGTTCGGCAGCGGCGAGAACCGGTGACGCTCCAGGTGGTCGATACTGCGATTGTTGCGAACGGCTGCGCGCAGCGAGTGCAGAAACGCGGCGAGGTCCGGAAATGCGAGAGTTGGCTCAGAATCGTGCGAAAAGTGGACGACCATGCCGCTCGCGGGACCCCGCGTGATGAGGCAGTAGGGATCTGAGTCGTCGGCGTCGTCGAGCACGACGAGGCCCAACTCCGCCGCGATCGAAAAGAATTCACGGAAATGCGTGCTGCTCGCGATGCACTGTTGTAACGACAGGGGATTGATCCGAAGAGCCGGAGTCCGAACCGACGCGGCTGCGTTCAGGAACTCGACGACGTCCTTCGGCAATTCGAGCATGCGTGTCTGTCCGGCTACGACCTGCGCTCACCGTTCGACGCTTCCGAGTGACCGCGGCTTTTCCGAGCTGCTGATGTACCCATCGTCAACTCCTTGTCAGAACGGGCAACGGTGCAGCAGGTGCGCCGCCGGACCGCTCCAACAGGTTGTTATCCGTCCGGTGAGATCGGCACAAAAGCATGTTCGCGATCGAGCAGAAGGAAGTCTGCAGCGCCGCGAATCGCCAGTGCCGGCCAATCTTCATCGCTGGGCCCGTCGAAGTACAACGTCTCAACTTGCGCTCCGACTTCATCGGGTGTGCGCACCACGCCGGCGATCACGGTGGCAGCATTGGCTGAGAGTCGCTCGATCCAGCGCTGAACACGGTCGATCGCTTCTCCGGGATCCAGCGTGTCGCATCCGAGGAGCCGGGCTCGCAGCATTGGTAGAAGTTCTTGAATGTTGCGAGGACGGCCCGGGCCTAGACTCCATGCGTCAGCCAGCGCGGCGCCGTTTGTTTGGGAAAAGGCCGACGCTTCTGGGAGCTGAGACGCTATACGCCTCCACTGGTCCCACGTGCCCTCTGGGATGGCGACCGCACCGAGCCGGTCCAATGCGGGCAGGGGTAGATACTGAGTCGCCGCCCAATCATCGCTGGCATCAATCTGCGGCGTAGTCCACAGAATGAAGGGACCCAAACGACTGACGTGCGCATACCCGCCAGATCCGCAGCCCGCATAACCGCACGCGTCGCACAAGATCACCTGGACAGGATTCTCCGCCCATTCGGTCCACTCCAGCGAGTTGCAGAGTTCCATGCCGAGGCAATGGACTCTCGTCCACGTTGGACTCACCTGACCGGAAGATGAGAAATTCGGCTGCCACTTCTCCACAGTGACTCCCGAGCAAACCCTCATCGACGGACCACCTTCAAATCGTACGCTCGAAATTCACGTCGCGACACATTCCATCGTCGTGTCCAAGCGATCGGTCGATGTCCGGAAGTTCCAGGCGGATCGCCGTCAAAGCCACTCCGTTTCCTCCGTTTCTCCGTGTTAAGAGAAACTCCGGTAACTCCGTAGCCTCCGCTATCTCTTCCCCCGTCACTGCCTCAGAAACACCGCCGTCGCGATCACGAGCGCGATGACCAGGACCCACCCGAGCGCGAAGCCTCGGAGGTCCTCGCGGTACGCGCGCCATCCGCGGCCTCCCGTCGCCCGCACGGGGTGCAGCACGTTGACGATGAGCAGCGGGTCCGGGCCGGGGCGGCCGTTCTCGTCACTCGACGTCTGCAGCCGCTCGAAGAACGACTCGATCTGCGGCGCGGGTTCGGGCCGCGTGAGCAGGCTCACGACGACGAGCGACGCGGTCCCGACGAGCAGCGCGGCGAGGAACACGTTCGCATCCCAGGCGTCCAGCCGCCGCCCGGTCAGGTAGTAGAGCAGGAAGTTGGTCGCGAGCGCGCTCAGGAGGCTCGCCAGCGCGCCCCACCGGTTCGCGCGGCGCCAGATGATGCCGCCCAGCACGCTGATGCCGACAAACGTCGCCATCGTTTCCGTGAGCAGGAACGTGTAGAGCACGCTCTGGATCAGGAACATCGCGTACAGCACGCCGAGCATCGTGATCGCGAAGCCGCTGATGCGTCCGACCCACAGGTAGTGCCGGTCCGGCCGGCCCGGCGCCAGGCGCTGCCGGTACAGGCCTTCGGTGAACAACGCCCCGCTGTCCACGAGGAACGCCGAGCACGTGGACATGTTGGCCGCCAGAATGGACGCGATCATCAGGCCGAGCGCGCCCGGAAAGAGCAGCTGACGGCAGGCGAACCCGAACGCGTTTTCCGGATCGCCGAGCATCTCGGCCGGCGCGTGCCCCTGCGCGATCATCGCGGCGACGATGAGCCCGACCAGCGCCCAGCCGACGGTGCAGACGCGCTTGACGAAATTGCCGAAGAACATCCCGATCCGGCACGTCCGCTCGTCCTTGCCCGTGCCGACGGTCGCGAGCTGCTGCGGCTGCGCCATGATGCCGACCAGGCCGTTGATCGTCAGCATCGCGATCACCCACGGCGTGATGCCGGACGGGGTCGCGAGCGAGAACCGGAACGGCTCGAGCGACGCCTTCATCCCGTCGAGGCCGCCGACCGCGCTCCAGCCGAGCGGAATCAGCATGAACGAGAGGACGATGATGAGAAACCCCTGGAAGAGATCCGTCCAGGCCGCCGCGACCAGCCCGCCGACGAAGCTGTAGAGCATGAACATCACCGTCATCGCGACGACGATCTCGTTCACGCCGACGCCGCCGCCGGTCGCCTGGCTGATCACCTTGCCGGCCCCCTTGAGCATGCTGCCGGTGTTGATGATGAAGAAGCACACCGCAAAGACGATGTAGATCGCGCCCATCCACGAGCCGTACCGATCCTCGGTGAGCTCCGCCATCGTCGTCCGCCGGATGCGCCGGAAGACCGGCGCCATCAGCCAGTAGAACGGCGTGATGAACAGGTTCTTCCACTGAAACCAGATCGCGGACGCGCCGACGCTGTAGACCGCGCCGGCCAGCGCCACCGGCATCTCGGCGTGCGTGCCGACGCCGAAGCTCTGGCCGATCATCAGCCACGGGCCGAAGCGGCGGCCGCCGAGGAAGTACTCGCCGCTCTGCCGGACGCGGTAGCCGACGACGAGCCCGATCGCCGTGATGATGACGAGGTAGGCGACGAGGACCGCCCAGTCGAGCGGAGCGATGTTCATAACTGCGGAGTCTAACGCAGAGGACACACTTCAGGGTAGGATGTCTACCAACGAGATGGCGAAATCACGCGAGCGGATCGATCTCCTGCAAGGGACGCTCGACATGCTGATCCTGCGGACGCTGCGGCTCGGGACCGCCCACGGCCACGACATCGCCAAGCACATCCAGCGGACCACGGACGACGTGCTGCAGGTCGAGCACGGATCGCTGTATCCGGCGCTCCACCGGCTGGAGCGCAAGCGGTGGGTGAGCGCGAAGTGGGAAACCGCGAAAGGCCGGAACCGCGAGTTCAAGTACTACCGGCTCACGCCGCTCGGGCGGAAGCAGCTCGCGCGTGAGGAGTCCCGGTGGAAGCAGCTGGCGCATGCGATCGGGCGGATCATGTGGCCGGCCGAAGGGGCGTGAGGATCACGAGTAGGGGTTCCACAGGGTTCCACCGGGTTCCACGGGGTTCTGTTCCACGGGGTTCGACAAGGTTCTAGGTTCCGTAGGGCCCGCGAACCTCGCAGAACCCAGAACCAGAACCCAGAACCCTGGGAACCCTGTGGAACAGAACCCTGCGGAACCCTGTGGAACCAAGTGGAACCTTGTGGAACCCGTCAGTCGCGCGGCCCCGTTCGCTCGCGGCGATCGAGCGCAAATCCCGCGGCGAGCATCGCGAGGCCGGCGGCAATCAGCGCCATGGCCCAGGCGGGCCGTCCGAACCACTCCCGGTGCGCCGCGACGAGGTAGAGCGCGGCGCCAAGATTGATGAGCCCCGCGTAATAGAAGCTGCGCCGCTGCCGCCGGTGGCTGAGCAGGATGATCACCGCCGCGCAGGCGGCGTAGATCCAGTCCAGCCGCGCCGAATACTCATCGCTCCGGACCAGGTAGCCGAGCGGGTGCAGCAGCGCGAACGGCGCGATGCTGAAAAGGAGCGGCGCCGCGATCCGGGCCTGCTCCGAGCCGCGCCGCTCGAGCGCGGATGCCGCGACGTAGAAGACGGCGCCGTTGACCGTCATGGCCGTCACGGTGTCGAGCAGCGTCGAATCGCTCACGCTCGCGGACTGGAACGCATGGAGCGACAGCCCGAGATAGTGCAGGGCGCGCCCGTCGAGCGCGAGCAGCTCGAGCACGACCACGAGGAGGACCGCGCTCCCCAGGTAAACAGGACGGCTGAACCACGGACGGCCCGTGCGCTCCGCCGCGGCGCCGAGCGCGGCATAGACGCCGACGAGCGGAAACAGGTGCAGCGCCAGGCGGTCCCAGCGCGCCTCGTCGAGCCAGGCGCGCAGCCCGAAGTCCGAGACGATCGCGATCGTCAGCAGGAACACGAGCACCGCGAACACCGTGCTGAGCGCCGCGGTTCGCGTCCGCAGCGCCAGCCATCCGCACCACGCGCACGCGACGGCGGTCGTGAGCTGCAGCTGATGGTTCGACGCGGACCCGCCCGGGAACAGCTGCCCCTGGGTGCCGGGCGCCGCGACGAGGAGGCCCGTTTCGTGAAACAGGATCAGCAGGAAGAGCGGCAGAAGCGCGACCGCCGCGAGATAGAACGCGACCGCGACCGCCTTGTGATCCTTCCGGTACAGGAGATGCGCCGCGGCGTTGAGGCCGACAAAGGGCAGACCGAGCACCGCGAACGGGCGGGCGAGGCCATCGACCGCCTCGTACCACCGGTCGGCGGCGAAGTAGAACAGGCTGCCGCAGACAACGAGAAACGCGCCGACGTACAGCGCGATCTGCGTGTACGACAGCGTCCGGCTCTCGACAATCCAGTCGTCCTCGCGGGCGTCGAGCGCGCGGTAGGCGGCGTGCAGCCGGTCCGCCTCGTGCGGGTAGATCAGCCGCAGGCGCAGCCACTCGCCGATGTGATCGAGATGCGGCCTGACGCGTGAGCCCAGCGTCGTGGCGTAGATCGTCGGCCGGGCCAGCACGGTCCGCCCCTCGAGGAAGCGCCGCAGGTCGGCCGCCATCTCGAGCGCGGATTGATACCGGTTCCCGGGCGCCGTCTCCATCGCCGTGAGCGCGACGGCCTGCAGCGGCTCTGGGACCCGCGGATCGATCTCGACCGGCAATCGCGGATGCCCTTCGCGGATCCGCGCGATGACGGCGGCTTCGTCTCCCTCGAATGCGGGACGCCCGCACAGCAGCTCGTAACAGATGGCGCCCAGCGCGTAGACGTCGGTGCGCGCGTCGATCGGCCGCGACGGATCGAGCTGCTCCGGCGCGACGTACGGGATCGTGCCTTTCAGATGGCCGCGCATCGGATCGCCCGCGCTCAGCCCGAAGTCGAGGATGCGGGGCAGGAGCTGCGCGTCGAGCATGATGTTCGACGGCTTCAGATCGCGGTGCTGCAGACCCAGCGTGTGCGCGTGATGGATCGCCTCGCAGATCTCAATCATGATCCGCGCCCGCTGCGCGAACTCGAGCGACGGCCCGATGCGTCCGAGCTCGAAGCCGTCCACGAACTCCATGATGATGACGGGCGGGCTCGCGTCCGGCCTGAAGTCGAAGACCTGGACGATCCGGCGGTCGGAAAAGAGCGCGAGCGCACGCGCCTCCCGGAGAAAGCCTTCCATGCCGGATGTCCGGCGGGCGGCGCCTTCGGCGCGGACGACTTTCGCCGCGACGATGCGGTCGAGCCGGAGGTCCTTGAGCTTGAAGACCTCGCCCATGCCGCCCGCGCCGATCCGCTCGATCGTCTGGAAGCCGTCGAAGAGGGGCAGGGTCCGGCCGGGCGAGAGCACCGCCGGCGTCGACGGCGTCGCCGTCCAGCGCAGTCGTCAGCGAGAGGTACCGCTCGACGAGCGCGCGCAGCGGCTCCGCCAGGTCGGGACGGCCGCCGCACAGATCGTCAAGGGACAGCCGTTCGCCGTGCAACACGTGGTGCTCGACGAAGCGGGCGAACCGCGACTCCAGGTCGGTGCCTGGCCCGGTCATCGGGGCGGCTCCCGGACATCGGGGTCCTGAGCCGCCGTCCGGCCCGCAAGCCGGAGCGTGAGCGCCGTCATCGCGCGCGCGAGCAGCATCCGGCACGCGTCCTCGCTCTTGCCGAGGCGCCGCGCGATGTCGCCGAACGGCAGCTCTTCGAACTTCCGGAGCAGGATGACCTCGCGGTGCGCCGGCGTCAGCGACTCGAGCGCGATCTCCAGGCGCTCCGCTTCCTCCGTCAGGATCGCCTGCGACAGGGCGCTCCTCGCGGGCGCCGGGAGCGCGGCGTCGGTCTCGAGCGCCACTTCACGCGCCGCGTCGCGCCGCTGCCGCTGCTGGTAATCCGCGCGATCGCGGATCTCGTGCTCCGCAATCTTCGCGAGCCACGCCATCAGCGATCCGCTGTGCTGACCTTCGAAGTCCGCGAGGTGCTCGACCGACTTGAGCAGCGTCGCCTGGAGGATGTCGCGCGATTCGAGCCGCGCCCGCAGCTCGCGGCCCATCCTCAGGCGGATGTACGCCAGCAGCCGCCCGGCGCATCGCTCGTACAGCTCGTTGATCGCGTCGGCGGACCCGGCCTTCGCGCGCTCCACGAGGTCTGCGCTCGCCGGTCCCTTCATGCCCGCCAACTTACCACGCGTTTTCACCACAGAGCCAGCGGAGTGAGCGGAGACAGACCAAGTGTTTTGCCTGTATTCGTCCAGGGTCCCATTTAGTCAACGGACTTCACTGTCAAACAGGCTTCGCTGCTCTTCCAACACGGAGTTCACGGAGTGCACGGAGCTCTGACTACACACTGCTCCCGAACGCACTCGAGTCGCGCTAGCGCAACGCCGGCCGCTGGTGCCTCAGGCCGGCGCTCGAGTGCGTTGACGCCATCGACAGCGGCATTCAGTGTCCTGTTTTGTCCGCGGCTGCTGCCAACTTGAGCGAACGTGTTGAAAATACGAACTCCGACCCAATCGCTTCGCTCCCGGAGCCTCCGTGCTCTCCGTGAACTCCGTGTTGGAAGGACAGGCGCAGCGGGGCGTGACAGTCAATCGGGCGTTCACAACCACGGCTCTTCATCCACCGCAGTGAACGCACTCTTATGGGCCATCACTGCTGAAACAATCCACCCACCTGGCTTTCCCGGGTCCCCGTTCGGTTTCGCCGCCGATGCCGTCTACAAAAGCAGGGAGATAAAACCATGAGAAAAACACTGGCGATCCTGCCGCTTGCCGCCGCAGTGCTGCTGGGCGGGTGCCTGCAGAAAGAAACGACGCACACCTTGTATCTGGCGCCTGACGGCGCCGTCGCGTGGATGGCGCTCGAGAAGGACGTCCGATCCGACGCCGGCAACGCCGCGGAACGCCGGGCGGAGGAGCAGTCGTACCTCGCGTCCGCCCGGTCAGGCACGCACGGGACTGCGCGCGGGCTTGCCGCGCTCGACCCGGCCGGACAGCAGACTCGCGTCCTCCGCGCCGAGCGGCCTTTCGTCGTCGTCACCGAGGCGCGGTTCTCGCGCATCGATGCGCTGTTCGAGCGGGTGCTTGCGGACCTGCGCGTTCCCGGCTACGCCACGCTGACGCGCACCGGCGGCGGGGCCACCCTGCTGATCCACATCGACGTCGCGGCCGCGATGGCCGACGAGACCGACCGCTCGACGCCGGTGACCGATCTGATCGAGGAGGCCGCGCGTTACCGGATCGTCCTGACCGAGGGGCGCTTTACCGCCGCGCAAGGGTTCACGCTCTCGGACGATGGGATGACGGCCACGCCAATCGAGATGAGCGACGAGGACCTCAGTGACCTCGGCGGCGTCGTCGAGCTGTCGCTCACGTGGGACCGGTAAGTGGGTTCCACCGGGTTCCACGAATGGGAAGGGTTCCGCCAGGTTCCACAGGGTTCCACTAGGTTCCGCTAGGTTCTGTTCCGCCGGGTTCCGCAAGGTTCAGGCTCTTCCCAACGTCCCGCGCGGAACCAAGCAGAACCCAGAACCCAGAACCCAGAACCCAGTAGAACCTCGCGGAACAGAACCCCGTGGAACCTCGCGGAACCAAGTGGAACCTTGTGGAACCCAGTTCAGAAATACAGTTTGACCCCCAACTGAATCTGCCTCGCCACGGAGGTCGTGGTGATGGTGCCGAACGCGCCCGCCGAGCGGTTGCCGTTCGGCGATCCGAAGTTCGTCTTGTTGAACAGGTTGAACGCCTCGATGCGGGCCTCGAGCCGCGTCTGATCCCGGCCGAGCCCGAACGCCTTGTGCAGCCCGAGGTCGAGCTGGTAGAACGACGGGGCCCGGACCACGTTGCGCGGCGCGTTGCCGAACGGCTGCGTCCGGTCGGTCGGGATCTCGACCGTGGCGGGGTTCAGGTAGTTGCTGATGCCCCCGTCCGGCGTGACCGGGTCGCCCGTGAGGTTCGGCCGGTACGTCGGGCTCCCGCTGACCGAGAACGCCGCCGCGGGCGAGTACGACAGGTTCACCGGCACGCCGCTCGTCATCGTGTTGATGCCGACGACGCGCCAGCCGCCGAGGATGCCCTCTATCACCGGGTTGAGGTCTGCGCCGTATTTGCGGCCCTGGCCGAACGGCAGCTCCCACACGAAGCTCGTCGTGTTGTTCAGCGGCTGGTCGTACCCGGACCTCCCGAACTCCGACTCGAGGTCGCGGTAGTTGACGCGGCTGTTGTCGCCGTTCTGCACCTCGAGGTGGCCCGACGCGTTGTCCCTCGCCCGGGACCAGGTGAACGAATTCAGCAGGTAGAGCCCGCCCGTGTAGCGCCGCTCGACCTTCACCTGCAGCGCGTGGTAGTCCCCCTTGCCGCCGCCGAACGCGATCTGGATCTCCTGGAAGCCCGGGATCGGCCGGCGCGCCTGCAGCGTCGCGTTCTCCGTCGGCCCGTTCGGCCGCGCCTGGTTGAAGTCGCCGAGAATCATGATGTCGCGGCTCTTGTTGCCGACGTAACCGACGTCCACCAGCAGGTTCGGCAGGATCTCCCGCTGGACCGACGCGTGCCAGCTCTGCACGTTGCCGGTCGGGTTGTCACTGGGGATGTAGTTCACGCGCACGTTCAGCGGGTTGAAGCTGGCCGGGACCGTCAGCCCCTCGGGGTAACCCTGCTGCGTCGGACGGAAGCAGGTCGTTGGCGCCGAATTCGCTCCGCACGGGCCCTGCGAAGGCAGCTGGTTGATCGTGGCGCCGACGACGTGCGGCCCGTTGAACGAGAGCAGGTTCTCGCCGCCGAGCCGGTTGAAGTGGATGTAGCTCATGCCGTAGCCGGCGCGCAGCACGGTCTTGCTGCTGGCGGCGAAGGCGGCCCCGATGCGCGGCGCGAAGTTGTTGCGATCGGGGTTGACCAGCGCGCGATCGTAGATCGATCCGTCCTTGGCCTGGATGAGCGTGTTGGACACCGGATCGTAGTTGGTCAGGAAGTTGTCCTTCTCCCACTGCGGCGTCGCGAACTCGTAGCGCAGGCCGGCGTTGAGCGTCAGCCTCGGGTCCACCTTGATGTCGTCCTGCACGTAGCCGAAGTGCATCCGCTGGCGGAGGTTCGCGACGAACGGGTTGATGATCGCGTAGGCGCTCCGGGCGCCGAACATGAAGTCGGCCAGGTTGTAGGTCGCCGGGTCGTTCGTCGTCGTGCCGGCGGGGCGGCTGAACTGCCCGCCGTACGAGTCGCGCCCGTACTTCGGGTTGAAGTCGTCGATCTGCGTGTTGATCGCCTGGTACTCGTAGCCGGTCTTGAAGCTCTGCCGGCCCTTGACCCACGAGAAGTTGATGCGCGGGTTGATGACCGACGGATCCTGGAACTGCGGGTTGCTGTTCTGCCGCCCCCACGTCGTCCAGCCGGTGACGCCTTGCTCGGTCAGTCCTCCCGCGAAACGTGGGTCCGTCGGCAGGCCCGTGATGCCGTACAAGTCCAGCATCGTCGGCCCGCCGACGCCGGGAGGTTCCTTGCCGGCTTCGGTGCGCGACACGCCGAGGCGCATTTCGAGCAGCGAGCTCGCGGTCGGCGTGTAGGTGACGCCGCCGGCGATCTGCTGGTTGAGCACGTGCACGAACGCGTTGCTCGGGCTGCCGGTGGCGCCGGGGATCGGCGGCGGCTCGAAGTTGTCCACCTTGCGGTGGCTCACCCGCACGAACGCGGTCATCCGGGTGCTGAACTGGTGATCGAACTTCACGTCGTACTTGTTGTTGAAATCCTCGCGGCGCGGAAGCGAGTCGAAGTTGTTGGCGACCCCGGGCAGGGTCGGGGTCGGCAGATCGGCGAGGACCTGCCTGGCGAACGACGTGATGGCGCTCGACGGGAATCACGCCGTTGGCGTAGACCTCTCCGGTCAGCGGGTTCTGGACCGGCCGGCCGAGGATCCCCTGGCGCTGCTCGAGCGTCGGGATGCTGGCGAACATCAGCGTCTTCGAGACCTGCCGGAAGCCTTCGTAGTCGGCGAAGAAGAACGTGCGGTTCCGGACGATCGGCCCGCCGAACACGAAACCGAACTGGTTCCGGACCAGCTTCGGCTTCACGCCGTTGGTCGGCTTGAAGAACCCGACCGCGTTGAGCGCGTCGTTGCGGTGGAACTCCCAGAGCGTGCCGCGGAACGCGTTGGTGCCGCTGCGCATCGACGCGTTGATGACGGCGCCGCCGGTGCGGCCGAACTCGGCGCTGAAGTTGTTGGTCTGCACCTTGAACTGCTCGACCGCGTCGGGCGACACCTGCACGAGCTGGTTCGAGAAGCCCTGGTTGCTGGTGCCGTAGGAGTTGTTGTCCACGCCGTCGAGGATGAAGCTGTTGACGGCGCTGCGGAGGCCGTTGACGTTGAAGGACGCGTCGCGGGTCTCGGCGATGGCCGAGCGGCGCACGCCGGGGCTGAGGAGCGCGAGGTCCGCATACGCGCGTCCGTTCAGCGGGAGGTTGACGATCTGCTCCTTGCCGATGACCTGTCCGCGATCGCTCGACTCGGTCTCGAGCAGTTTCGCGGCGCCGGTCACGACGACCGTCTCGCCGACGTTGCCGATCGCCAGCGCGAGATCGACTCTCTGGCGCGCGTTGACCGTCACGGCGAAGTTCTCCGCCTCGGCCGCCGAGAATCCCTGGAGCTCGGCGCGCACGCTGTAGGTGCCGATCCGGACGTTGAGGAACTGATAGTTCCCGCTCTCGTCGCTCACCGCCGTGGCGGTGATGCCGGTGCTCACGTTCTTCAGCGTCACCGTGGCTCCGGGCACGATCGCGCCGGAGGAATCACGGACGGTGCCGAGCACGGTCGCGGCATCGAACTGCGCGAACGCGCCCGCGGGGAGCAAGAGAAACGCGACGAGCACGGACGCACGGGCAAAACGCGCGGGGAACTGCGCGAACATGGGACCTCCTAGGATCGACAAAAACTCTGCTCGATGGGGTAGTGAGTATATGTCAGAGGTCCTACCGCGGGTGCGCAGTGAGCCGCGGCCCTACGCGCAAGAGCGAAGAGAGTGCGCCCCTACCGCGAGCGAAGCGAGCCGGCCCAAAATTATGCTATGGTCCCGCCATGAATCAGCCCACTCCCGTTTCCCGCCGGACGTTTCTTGCCCTTGCCGGAGCCCTGCCTTTCGCGGTCCAGGCGGCGGCCGCTCAGAAGAAGGTGCCGGTCGGCCTCGAGCTCTACAGCGTTCGCGACGCGCTGGCCAAGGATCTGAACGGCACGGTCACGGCCGTCGCGAAGCTGGGCTACGAGGTGGTCGAGTTCTACTCGCCGTACTTCTCGTGGACGCCCCAGTTCACCAAGGACGTGGCCTCGCTGATGGACGGCCTGGGCGTCCGCTGCCTGTCGACGCACAATTCCGCGTCGGCGATTTCGCCCGACAACATCCAGAAGGCGATCGAGCTCAACCAGATTCTCGGGAGCCGCGACATCATCGTGGCCAGCGCCGGGAAAGTGACGGGAATCGACGGGTGGAAAGCGTTTGGCGCCCAACTGAACGCGGCTGCGGAAAAACTGAAGCCGGCGGGGATGTTCACCGGCTTCCACAATCACGCGAGCGAATGGCGGCCGGTAGAGGGGCAGCGCCCGATGGACGTGCTCGCGGCCAGCACGACGAAGGACGTCATCCTCCAGCTGGATATCGGCACCTGCGTCGAAGCCGGAGCGGACCCCGTGGCCTGGATCAAGGCGAATCCCGGACGAACCAAGAGCGTCCACTGCAAGGACTGGGCTCCCGGGCGAGGGTACGGCGTGCTGTTCGGTGAAGGCGTGTCGCCGTGGCCCGCCATCTTCGCGGCCGCCGAATCGGTCGGCGGCGTGCAGCACTACCTGATCGAACAGGAGGAGGGCCCGGCCGGCGAGCAGATGCTCCGCGCCGAGAAGTGCCTGGCCAACTGGAAAAAACTGAGGGGATCGGCGTAGCAGAAATTGAACAGGAGGTCAGGAGATCAGGAGGCCTGTTTGTTTTTTCAAAACAAACAACTCCTGTTCTCCTACCCTCCTGAACTCCTGTTCAAAGCTCTTGATCTCGATCACCCGTTCAGCGCGTGGTCGATCGGGAACGCCTCGCCCGACCACGCCCGCGCGGCCGTCCATGGCTGCGGCGCAGCGGACCAGAATTCGTCCGCCGGCGGCAGGCCAAGCGGAAGCAGACCCACCGCGCACAAATACAAACTCCCGGTCGAGATGTACGTCTCGCCGACGCCGGGCTGGTGACCGCAGAAGCCGATCCGCAGCCAGCCATCCGCGTCGAAGGTTCCCGGTGCGGCGATCGTCCGCCGGATGACGGCGGTCAGCGCGCCGCGGACCTGCGCGGGTGAGACGCCTTCCGGCAGCGCCCGCCGCAGCGCCATCTGCGCGAGCAGTTGGAACGCGCCGAAGCGGTAGGCCAGCGATCGCCCGATGGCCGGGAACGAGCCGTCGGGCGCGATCAGACGCTCCTGCACCGCCGCGTACCGCTTCGCGCGGTTCTCCTCGCGCGAGGCCAGGTCCTTCCACGCGGGCATTTCGTCGCGGCATGCGTCGAGCACGTCCAGCATCATCGGGTGGATGACGTAGCTGTTGTAGTAGTCCCAGTGAAACTGCGGGCCGTCTCCGTAGTGGCCGTCGCCTTTGTACCACTGGTCGTGCTGCCGCAGCGCGTAGTCGACGCGCACGCGATCCCACGGTGCGCCGAGGCGGGCGAGGCCGGCTTCGACGGTTGCGGAAAACAGGAGCCAGTTGTTGAATCCCGGCACGATGATGCGCGTGGACTCCAGCGCCGCGATGAGGTTGCGCTTCGTCTCCGGGTCGAGCGCGTCGCGCAGCGCCCGCGGCGCCCGCAGCAGTCCCTGGGCCAGGAACGCGGCGTCGACGAGCGGCTGCCGCTCGCGCGTGAAGTTGAGGAAGTCCGGCGACGACGGATCCACCGCGCGGCCGATGGCGCGCCGGGCGAGATCCGCATACTGAAGCCTCAGACGCCCTTCCGCCGTGTCGTCCGCGGGCAACTCGATCCAGGGCGCGATGCCGGCGATCAACCGGCCGAGCGCCTCGAGGTGCGTGACCGTCTGGCGCTTGGAGCCGGCGGCCTGCTCGACCGGCATCCGCGCCTTGAGCGTGCCCTTGGCCAGGTTCGTCAGGACCGGATCCGCGATCCGCCGCAGGGCCGCGGTCCAGACCTCGCGGTCGCCTTGGGCTGCGGGCGCGCGCTGATCCGCAGGCGCCGCCGCTCCCCCGCTCGCGCTGGCGGATCCTGGCAATATCGCGAGCGCGCTGCTCGCACCTGCGGTTTTGAAGAACTCCCGTCGATCCATCGCGGCCTCCCTTGCTGGTGGCCATCCTACACGATGGAGATACCGGAGAGGACGGAGTGACCGGAGGAGCACCCAACCCGCTGGAATATCAACATTGATCAACACGGAGGAACGGAGGAACGGAGCAACGGAGAGAAGTTTTTAGTAGTGAAGAAAGTCCAAAGCCAGGAAACACAAGAAACAAAACCCAAAAAGCTCCGTTTCTCCGTTGCTCCGTGTTATCAGGCGCTCCGATTCCTCCGTCCGCTCCGTTTACTCGTCTCCCCATTGCGCAGACGCTGACACTTACCGTATCGTCACGAAACAATGGACCTCGATCATCTCACTTACCCGATCGTTCAGTTGTCGCTCGATCTGATCTCCCTCGACGAAGCCATCGAGACCGCCGCCGTGGGCGTCGCCGCGGGCGTGGACTGGCTGGAAGCCGGCACGCCGCTGCTCCTCGCCGAAGGGCTGCGCGCCGTCGAGGGCCTGCGCGCGCGGTTTCCGGACCACCCGATCGTCGCCGACCTGAAGACGATGGACGGGGGCTACCTCGAAGCGGAGATGATGGCCAAGGCGGGCGCGAACCTCGTCGTGGTGATGGGGCGCGCGCACGAAGCGACGATTCGCCGCGTGGTGGACGCCGGACGGGACTTCGGGATCAAGGTGATGGGGGACAACCTCGCGGCCGACGATCGCGTCGCCTGCGCGCAGTGGATGGAGAGCCTGGGCGTCGACTTCATCGTCCACCACATCGGCTTCGACGAGCGCGGCCTCATCAAGGGACTGAGCCCGCTCGACGAGCTGGATCGGGTCGTCCGCGCGGTCTCCATCCCGGTCCAGGCCGTCGGCGGTCTGTCGATTCAACAGGCGATTGAATGTCCCCGCCGGGGAGCGCCGCTCGTCGTCATCGGCGCGCCGCTGGTGATCGACGGCGCCGCCTTCCGCCCCGCGGATGCCAACCTGTTCACGACGCTGAAGCAGATCTGCGAGGACATCAGGCGCACGCCGTACCAGCGGGCGCATTAGTCTTCGGGCCTGGGTCTCGGGTCTCCGGTCCCCCAAAGACCAAGGACCAAAGACCACCAGAGACCAGAGACCAGAGACCAGAGACCAGAGACCAGAGTCCAGAGACGCCTCAAAATGCCCCCACGCATCAGCGTCTTCCCCAAGTGCTATTTCGACGAGATCGTCGACGGACGCATGCCGTTCGAGACCTGGATCCGCGACGCGGCGTCGCTTGGCGGCGAGGGCATCGAGCACTACGACGGCTTCTTCCGGAGCCTCGGACCTGAGGACGTGGATCCGATCGCGCGCACGCTGGAGGAGACGGGGCAGATCACTTCCATGGTCTGCTTCTCGCCGGACTTCACACACGCGGTCGCCGCCGAGCGGGAGCGTCAGGTGGAACGGCAGAAGGCGGCGATCGATCTGACGGCCCGGCTTGGCGCGCGGCACTGCCGGACGCTCAGCGGTCAGAACTTTCCCGGCCTGACCCGTCAGGAAGGAATCGAGCGGACGCTCGACGGCATCCGCCGCTCGCTCGAGCACGCCGAGCGCCGCGGCGTCGTGCTGTGCATGGAGAACCACTACAAGGACGGGACGTGGCGCTATCCGGAGTTCGCGCAGCCCGAGGACGTCTTTCTCGAGATCATCGAGCAGATCGACTCGCCGTACTTCGGCGTCCAGTACGATCCTTCCAACGCGTTCGTCGGCGGCTACGATCCCATTCGCTTCCTCGAGAAGGTGCGCCACCGCGTCGTCACGATGCACGCCTCGGATCGCTATCTCGCCCCGGGCGCGACGCTGGACGATCTCCGGACGGCCGACGGCGCGACCGGCTACGCCGCCGCGCTCGAAGCACGGGGAAACGGGCAAGGGCCTCAACGACTACGACGCCATCTTCCGGCTGCTGGCGGAGGTGGGCTTCGACGGCTGGATCTCGCTCGAGGACGGCATGCACGGTCTCGACGAGATGCGCCGATCGGTCGAGTTCCTCAGGAAGAAGCGCGCGGAGCACTGGGCGCTGCCACCTCACTGAAGCCCTGCGGCACGTCCGCGCTCGGCAAGGCAATCGTGATCGTCGTGCCCGTCCCGAGCCCGCCGCTGGCCGCCTCGATCTGGCCGCCGTGGAGCTCGATGACGTGCTGCGCGAGCGCGAGCCCGATGCCGAGCCCGCCATGCCGGCGCGTGCAGGTGCCGTCCGCCTGCCAGAACCGCTGAAAGATCAGGGGCAGGTGGCCGGCGGCGATGCCGATTCCCGTGTCTTCGATCGTGATGGCGACGCCCCCGCCGCTCTTCGCCGCCAGCACGGTCACGCGCTCCCCGGGCGCCGTGAACTTGGCGGCGTTCGACAGGACGTGCCACAGGACCTGCAGGAGCCGATCGCGGTCCCCTCGCACGGACAGCCCGGCCGTCACCGTCCAGGCGACCTTCACGCCTTTCACTTCGAACGTCGGCCGGGTCGTCTCGATGGCCTCGAGGATGACCTCGTCCACGTTGACGAGCTCGATCGACAGCTGCAGCCGGCCCGAGATGATGCGCGACGTCTCCAGGACGCCATCGACCAGCCGCGCCAGCGCGTGCGCGTTGCGTTCCAGCGAGTCGAGCGCCCGCGCGCGATACTCGGCGCTGATCTCCCTGCGCAGGAGCCGCGCGTTGCCAAGCATGACGTTCACGGGGGTCCGCAGCTCGTGCGAGAACACCGAGAGGAACTCGTCCTTCATCCGGCTGGACTCGTCGGCGGCCTGGCGGAGCCGCTTGTGCTCGGTGATGTCACGGGCGATTTTCGAGGCCCCGATCACCGTGCCCGTCGCGTCCCGGATCGGCGACACCGTCAGGTCGATGTCGAGGAGGGTCCCGTCCTTGCGGTGGCGCCGGGTCTCGAAATGGCTGATGCCCAGGCCTCGCCGGATCTGCGACAGGACGTACGCTTCCTCCGCCAGCCGATCGTCGGGCACGATGATGCTGATGTGGCTGCCGATCGCTTCCTCGGGGGCAAAGCCGAACATGTTCACGGCCGCCCGGTTCCAGGAAGTGATCACGCCGTCCAGATCCTTGCTGACTATCGCGTCGTCGGACGAGCCCACGATGGCGGCGAGGTGCGCCTCGGCGTTGTCAGCGGGGTTGTTCATTCGTCTACGTCCGGCACGCCGGCAGGCACAACCTTCCCACTATACAGGCCGGTAGCCGGAAGGGTCTGACGTGTTGCGGATGAGTCGCCGAAGGACGAATCCGGGATTCGATCAAGCCCTTCCGGCAAACTCCCGCGTCTCGGTGTGGACCTTGATCTTTTCCCCCTCCTTGATGAAAAGGGGGACGCGGATTTCGAGGCCGGTCTCGAGGATCGCGACCTTGGTGACGCTGCCGCTCGCCGTGTCGCCGCGGACGCCCGGTTCGGTCGAGGTCACCGTCAGCTCGACGTGAGCGGGGAACTGGAGGCCGATGGGGTTGCCGTTGTACTTCTGGATCTGGACCATCACGTTGTCGACGAGCAACTGCCGATCGTCGCCCACCATCTCCGCGTTGAGCGTGAGCGTCTCGTAGTTGTCCTGGTCCATGAAGTTGTAGCCGGCGGCGTCGGCGTACAAGTAGTTGGCGGGCACCATCTCGAGATCCGGCTCGCCGAACTTCTCGCCGGCCTTGAAGGTCTTGTCGAACACGGCGCGGCTCAACAGGTTCCGCATTTTGAGGCGGACCAGCGTTTGTCCCCCTCGGGCCGTCGGCTTCGACACTTCGACGTCGAGGCAATGGTACGGCGCGCCCTCGGTACTCGAAGAACATCTTGCGCTTGATGTTGATCGCTTCAATCAGGCTCGCCATGGGTGATCCTTCGGTTGAGTCAACGGAGTTGACGGAGTCAGCGGAGAAACCTCACACGGAGGAACGGAGCAACGAAGCAACGGAGAGAATGGTTTCATGGGATCCATGAAAAACACTCCGTCCCTCCGTTTCTCCGTTTCTCCGTGTGAGATCTCCGCTATCTCCGTACGCTCCGTTATCTCGGAGCACGCGAACTCTTCATTCTAGCGTGTTCAGCCCCGGCAGCTCGAGCCGTGCGCGGAGGCCGCCCGCGGGCGAGGCGGTCAACGAGATCGATCCGCCATACAGCCCCGCCAGCTCGCGGACGATCGCGAGGCCCAGCCCGGAGCCCGGCGCCGCCTCGTCGGCGCGCACGCCCCGCTGCAGCACGGCCTCCCGCATCGATACCTCCAGGCCACGGCCGTCGTCGTCGATCGTGACGATCACGCGGTCGCCCTCGACCGCCGACTCGATCGCGACGCGGGTTGCCGTCCACTTGCACGCGTTGTCGAGGAGATTGCCGAGCATCTCGTCCAGGTCCTCGCGGCGGCCGCGAAACGCGTGAGCCGGGTCGACCCGCGCGTCGATCGTCAGCCCCCGCTGCGCGTGCAGCCGGCGCATGGTGCGCGTCAACCCGTCGACCGACACCGCGACGGGAGAGCGCGTGTGCAGCGCCGCGCCCGATGCCGCGGCGCGGGCGTGCGCCAGGTGGTAGTCCACCTGCCGCCGCATCAGCGCGACCTGCTGCGCGATCGTCGCCGCGAGGGCCGGATCGCCGCCCGCCGCGAGGCGACCGGCTTCGTTCGACAGTACCGCCAGCGGCGTCTTCAGCCCATGGGCCAGGTCGCCCGCCTTCGCGGTCGCCCGCGCGAGCGCCTGCTCGTTGTGGGTCAGCAGGGCGTTGAGATCGTCGACGAGCGGCTGCACCTCGGCCGGATACGAGCCGTGAAGCCGGGCCTCGACGCCTGTCTGCACGTCGGACAACCGCCGGCGGATGTTGTCGATCGGCAGGAGCGCCCGGCGCATGACCACGAAGCCGATCGCCATGCAGGCCACCGCGATGACCCCCGTCAGGTGGGCGTGCGCGTGGAGGATCATGAGGGCGTTCCGGAACCCCTGGCTCAGCGCCACGATGATCGTGGAGACGGCAATGAGGCCGAGGGTCCACAGGACGGCCCCCAGCAGCAATCGGCCGCGAAGGGAGCTCACGGCCTCGCCTCTGCCGCGACCCGATACCCGAGGCCGCGCACCGTTTCGATGACGCCGGCCCCCAGCTTCCGGCGCAGCCGCGCGACGAAGACCTCGATGGTGTTGGAATCGCGGTCGGCGTTGATCGCGTAGATGTGGTCCGTGAGCTCGCTCTGCGGCACGACGCGCCCGCGATGGTGCATCAGGTAGGCGAGGACGCGGAACTCGAGCGCGGTCAGCTTGACCGCCTGCCCGTCGCGGGTCACCGTCGCGGCGCGTGAATCCATGGTGATCGCGCCGCAGTGGATCTCGGAGCTGGCCATCCGCCGGGCGCGCCGGATCAGCGCGCGCAGCCGCGCGAGCAGCTCCTCGAGCCTGAACGGCTTCGAGAGGTAGTCGTCGGCGCCCGCGTCGATCCCCTGGACGGTTTCGTGCCAGCTGCTCCGTGCGGTCAGCACCAGCACCGGTACGGTGACGCCCGCGTCGCGCCAGCGCCGAAGCACGGTGAGCCCGTCCACCTTCGGCAGCCCGAGATCGAGCACGACCGCGTCGTAGCCCTCCGTCTGACCCAGGAAATCGGCGCGCTCCCCATCCGTGGCGCAGTCCACCGCATACCCGGCCTGCCCGAGCGCCTCCGCGAGCTGCCGCGACAACCGTGGTTCATCCTCGACGACCAGCACTCGCATCGAGGCTGTTATAGCCCAATCGCCCCTGAACGGGAGCTGAATGAGCTTTGTTCAGCTGCGGTTCAGGGACCAAAAGGCAGAATCCCTAATCACTAATCCTTGGATCCTTGGATCCGGAAAACCTTGGAGGAATAGCCCATGCGTGTGAGTCGTCAAACGATCATTCTCGTCCTCGTAGCGGTTGTGGCGCTGCTCGCGACAGCCGTGGCGATGCACGGGGACGTGGCGTCCGGCTGGCACTCGCGACTGCGGGCCGCCATCCACGGCAGATGATTCAGCGATTCAAGGACTCAGGGATTCAGGATTCAGGATTCAGGGATTCAGGATTAGGATTCAAGGATTAGTGATTAGTGATTAGTGATTCAATCCGCGACGTCCGGCACGCCGCCCGCTCGATCGCGCGCATGCCTCTGCTCGCGGCGGTGATCGTCGTGTCGCTCGGCGCCGGCATCGGCGTCAACACGGTCATCTTTTCCTGGATCCAGACGAGGCTGTTGAAGCCGCTCGCCGGCGTGTCCGGCTCGGCGGCGTTTCATTGGGTGGAATCGCGCACCGACACGGGCGTGCACCTCGGCGTCTCGTGGCTCGAATACGAGGACCTGCGCGCGCGGCTGCACGCGTTTCGCGATCTGCTCGCGTTTCGCAGCGTGCCGCTCTACCTCGGGGAGGCGGGGCAGGTCGAGCGGGCGTACGGCCTGCTGGTCTCCGGCAATTATTTCTCCGCGCTCGGCCTCCAGCCGGAGATCGGGCGCTTCCCGGCATCCACGGACGATCCCGCGATCGTCATCTCGTACGGGCTGTGGCGGACCCGCTTCGGCAGCGACCCCGGCGTGCTCGGCCAGACCCTGCGCGTCAACGGAAGCCGGTTCGCGATCGCGGGGGTCGCGCCGCGCGAATTCCAGGGGACCACGGTCGGGCTGAACTTCGAGGTCTGGCTGCCGGCCGCGCTCGCGCCGGAGCTGCTCAGAGGATCGCGTGAGCTGGTCGATCGCACCATCCGCGGCTGCTCCGTGATGGGAAAGCTCCAGAGCGGCGTCACGCTCGCCCAGGCGCGGGCCGACCTGGACGGCGTGATGCGGCAGCTGGCGGACGCCTACCCGCAGACGAACGCGACGCTCCGCGGTGAGGTGCTGCCGTTCCTGGGGCCGCCGCGCGGGCCGATGCGGCTGATGATGGCCGGGCTCGCGGTCCTGCAGGGCATCATGCTGCTCCTGCTGCTCGCCGTTTGCGGGAACACCGCGAACCTCGTGCTGGCGAGGGCGAGCGCGCGTCAACGCGAAATGGGCGTGCGCCTGGCCCTCGGCGCGGGTCCGTGGCGCATCGCCTCTCTGTTGCTGACGGAGAACGTCCTGTTGGGACTCGCCGGTGCCGGCCTGGGCGCGATCATCGCCGTGTGGGGCACGCCGGCGCTCGTCACGCTGCCGCTCTCCGGGCTGCCGATCAGATTTCAGACGAGCGTGGACGGCGTGGGCCTCGCGTTCGCGATGGCGCTGGGGATCGCGTGCGGCCTCGCCGCCGGAGCGTTCCCCGCCGTTCAGCTGGCGCGCGTCGATCCGCAGGGCGCGCTTCGCGCCGGAGCCAGGACCGCGGGCCGCAGCGGCCTGCGGCACGCGCTCATGAGCATCCAGGTCGGTCTCGCGCTGGTGGTGCTCATCCTTGCGGGGCTCTCCTACCGCAGCGTCACGGAAACCCGCGGCACGGACCCTGGCTTCCGGCGTGACGGCGTGCTGCTCGCCGCCTACGATCTCAGCGGCCGCACGGCCGGCCCGGCCGCCAGCCGCACGTTTGCCGCGCGGCTGCTGACCTCGCTGCGCGCGCTGCCCGGCGTCGACGGCGCGGCGATCGCCTTGTTCGTGCCGCTCGAGATTCACGGCCTGCCGTCGCGCGCCTTCACGGTCGAAGGGCGCGCGCGGACCGAAGCCGACGAGGATCAGGCGCTCGTCAACACCGTCACCCCCGGGTACTTCGACCTGATGGGCATCCCGATCCTCGCCGGAACGGACTTCGCCGATCTGAACGACGCGGTGACATCCCCGCAGGTCATCGTGAACGAGGCGTTCGTCCGCCGCTACCTGGACAACGCCCTGCCGCTCGGGCGCCGCATCACCGCACGCGGACGGACGCTCGCCATCGCCGGCGTCGCGCGGAACTCGCTGTACAACGCCTTCGGCGAACGGCCGACGCCGGTCATCTATTTTTCCTATCGCGACATGCCGCTGGCAGCCGGCGAGATTCACGTCCGTACGCGCCCCGGATCCGAAACCGTCGCGGCGCAGGACGTGCGCCGGGTGGTGCGCGATCTCGACGCGGAGCTTCCCCTGTTCAACGTGCGCACGCTCACCGATCACATCGAGACGAACCTGGTGTTCCGCCGCGTGCCGGCGCGCCTGTTCAGCATCCTCGGCCCGCTGCTCCTCATGCTGGCGGCCATCGGCATCTACGCGGTCGTCGCCTACACGGTGTCATTGCGGACGATGGAGATCGGCGTGCGGCTCGCGCTCGGCGCCACCGTGCGCCGCCTGATCGCGCAGTTCGTGGGAGAGAGCCTGGTGGTCGTCGGGCTCGGCGCGCTCGTCGGCTGGGCGCTGGCGCTGGCCGCCGCGATCGTCATCGCGCCGGACCGGATCGACGTGCCGGTGTTCGCCGGCGTGCCGGCGATCCTGCTGCTCGTCGCCGCGCTGGCCTGCTGGATCCCCGTGCGCCGTGCGACCCGCATCTCGCCGATGGCGGCGCTGCGTGAGGAGTAGCGCAGCGAATTCAATTTCAATCAACGGACTTCGCTGTCAAACAGGCTTCGCTGCTCTTCCAACACAGAGTTCACGGAGTGCACGGAGGCTCCGGGAGCGAAGCGATTGGGTCGGAATCGTATCTCGACACGATCGCTCGAGGTGGCAGCAACCGCGGACAAGACAGAAAACTGGGTGCCGCTGTCCATGGCCTGACGCGCTCCGCGCGCCTCGAGTGCGTTCGGGAGCATGTAGTCAGAGCTCCGTGCACTCCGTGAGCTCCGTGTTGGAGAGTCAGGCGCAGCCGGGCGTGACAGCTAATCGGCCGTTCACAACCACGAGTTTTCATTCATCGGGGTGAACGCACTTCACGGCCCACTTTGTAATGGAACCGAAGTCCGAGGTGCGCGCGCTATGATGCATCGGTGGCACGCGAGTGGGACGTTATCGTTGTCGGGGCGGGGATCATCGGCTGCGCGGTGGGGCGCGAGCTTGCGCGGCGCGGCGCCCGCACGGCGATCCTCGAGGCGCGCACCGCCGGCGCCGGCGCCACGCAGGCGTCGGCCGGCGTGCTCGCGCCGTACATCGAAGCGCCCGGCGCAGGTCCCCTGCACCAGCTGACCGTTCGCAGCCTCGGCCTCTACGACGCGTTCGTCGCCGATCTCCAGCGTGACGCCGCAACGATCGTCGAATACCGCCGGTGCGGCACCCTCGAAGTGGCGCCCGATGCCGACGGCGTGGCGCGCCTGGCAGCCCTTGGCTCCTGGACGCGATCGGCGGGGGTCGACGCCCGGTGGGTCGAGGCCGGCGAGGTGGCGCAGCTCGAGCCCGCGCTCGGCCCGTGTGAGGGGGCCCTGCTCGTCCCGGCGCACGGCTACGTCCGCGTGGCGCAGCTCACCGCGTCGCTCGTCGCGGCGGCCGAGCGCAACGGCGCGACGCTGATCGCCGGGCAGCCCGTGACGACGATTGCGCCGGACGGAGCCGGGCTGATCGTCGCCGCTGCCGGCGAGCGCCACCGCGGCGCGACCGTCGTGATTGCCGCCGGGAGCTGGTCGGGCCCCCTCGGGCCGGCGGAGACGGTCCCGGTGAAGCCAATCCGCGGCCAGCTGGTGCGCCTCAAGTGGAACGCTCCGCCCATCACGCACGTGCTGTGGAGCGACAGGTGTTACATCGTGCCCTGGCTCGACGGCACCGTGCTGGTGGGCGCCACCGTGGAGGACGTGGGCTTCGATGAGCAGACCACAGCCGCGGGCGTCCGCGATCTGCTCGATGCCGCCTGCGATCTGATGCCGCAGGCGTGGGGAGCGGCGTTCATCGACGCGCGCGCCGGGCTGCGTCCCGCAACCGGTGACGGGTTGCCGATCATCGGCCGATCCCGCCAGACGCCCGGGCTCGTGTACGCCACCGGCCACTACCGCAACGGGATTCTGCTCGCCCCGCTCACTGCGCAACTCGTCGGCGATCTCGTCATCGACGGCCGCAGCGACCCGGTGCTGGAATTCGTGTCACCTTGCCGGGCCGAGGCCTGATCCAGGGTTCCACGGGGTTCCACAAGGTTCCACAGGGTTCCGCCGGGTTCTGTTCCGCGGGGTTCGCAGGGTTCAGGGTTCTACAGGTTCGAGGTTCAACAGGGTTCCTGTAGGAGAACCCCGCAGAACCCCAGAACCCTGCAGAACCCCGCGGAACAGAACCCGGTGGAACCCTGTGGAACCCCGCGGAACCCGGTGGAACCCTTAGACCCGCGCTGCCACATCAGGCCTGCGCTCGAGTGCGTGCCTCCCGTGCCCCTGTTTCGATGCCCGTGTTCGCTCGTCGGCGCGCTACTGCAGATTGAGCGGGCTCAGCTGTCCCTGGATGAAGTTGGTCGTCTTCTGCGACGCGTCGAATGCGACGACGGACGAGCTGATACTGGAGGTGGGACTCCAGCTCGTTGTTGCGCGCAATCGCGAGGTCGCGCTGGGCCTGGACGACGAGGAAGCTCGTGGACATCCCGACCTCGAAGCGCCGCTGCTCGGCGTCGAGCCGCTGTTCCGCGAGCTCGCGGCTCAGCTGCGCGGTCTCGATCCGCTGGCGGTTCTGCTCGACGCGCAGCGCCGCGTTGCGGATTTCGCGGACCGCGTTCAGCTCGACCGCACGCAGCCGCGCCGCGGACTGGTCGCGCTCGATCCGCGCCCGCGCCAGGTTCGCCTCCTCGACGCTCTTGCCGAGCGGGTAGCTCACCGTCACGCCCACCGCCCACGTCGGGAAGTCGGACGTGAAGATCTGGCTGAGCGAGGAGCCGAACGACGTCGACTCGCTGCCCACGATCGTGCCGGGGAACCCGCCTTCGCGGATGATCCGCGTGCCGGCGAGCCCGTTGGTGAGATAGGTCGCCTGCAGCCGCAGATCCGGCAGCGTCTGGTTCTTCGTGAGCAGGATGTTCGTGTCGCCAATCTCGATCTGCTTGCGCGCCTCCGCGACGTCGGGGCGCTCGCTGAGCGCGCGGCGGACGGCCGCGTCCACGTCGGGCGGCGGACCGACGGGCGGTACGACATCGGCGGGCTCGAGCCGCGCGGTCCAGAAGTCGGTCCGGTTCGGGTCGAAGACGCGCGTGCGCAGGGCGTCTTCGGCCAGGAGCGACGCCGTGCGCGCGACGATCAGGTTCTCGCGCCGCTGCGCGACTTCCGCCCGCGCCGCCACGAGGTCCAGGGGCGGCGACTGCCCGACATCCACGCGCGCGCGGTTGGTCCGTTCGAGCTCCAGCGCGAGATCCAGCGAGCGCTGCTGCACGTCGATCGCCGCCCGCGCCGCGACGAGCAGCCAGTACGCGTTTTCCACGTCGGCCGAGATGCGGGCGACCCGCTCCTGCAGCCGGAGGTCCTCGATATCCCGGTTGCGCTCGGCGATGTCGAGCTGCGCGCGCGCCGGATCCGTCTTGAAATTGCGCAGCAGCGGCTGCGAGAAGATCGCCTGGAGCGACGACGTGATCGACGGCGAGAACGTGGATATCGGGCTGTTGGTCGTCGTGCGCGCGGTGTTGAACGACACGTCGTAGTTGCCGCCCCCGCGCCGCAACAGTTGCGCCACGCCCGCCGAGCCCGACCAGAAGTCCGTGTCCACCGACGAATCGCCGGTGAAGAGATTCGACGACGGCAGCTTCTGGCTGTTCCACTGTCCGCCGGTGGACAGCGTCGGGACGAACACGCCCTTGGCTGCCGCGACGAGCTCCGCGCTGATCGCCGGGTTCAGCCGATCGGCGGCCAGGTCTGCGTTGTCCGCGACGGCGAGGCGGATCGCTTCGTCGCGCGTGAGCCGGATGACGGGCGACGTCTGGCCCGCCGGCGTCACGGCCTGTGCCGCCGCCTGCGGCACCGGCAACCCCAGCGCGAGCAGCAGCACCGTCGCGGTCGCGGCCGCCGGCCGCGCCGTTCGCTTCCATCGCCGGAACCGGACCTTCGACGCGTCGTCGAAGAGCGAATACGCCACGGGCGTCGCGACCAGCGTCAGCACGAGGACGAGCGACTGGCCGCCGATGATGACGAAGCCGATCGCGCGGTTGGTGGCCGATCCGACGCCGCTCGACAGCACGAGCGGGATCATCCCGGCGACGAACGCGAAGGTCGTCATCAGAATCGGCCGCAGACGGTCGCGGCTGGCCTGCAGGATCGCCGCCTCGCGCTCCATGCCCCGTTCGCGGAGCTGGATGGCGTGGTCGATCTGGAGGATCGAGTTCTTCTTCACGACCCCGAACAGCACGAGCAGCCCGAGGGCGGAGAAGATGTTCAGCGACTGCCCGGTGACGATGATCGAGAGCAGCGCGAAGGGCAGCGTCAGCGGCAGCGAGAGCAGAATCGTGATCGGGTGCAGCCAGGATTCGAACTGCGCGGCGAGGATCAGGTACATGAAGACCAGCGACAGCCCGAACGCGAGCAGGAAGTTCTGCGCGGCGCGGGCCAGCTCGCGCGACCGTCCGGCGAACCGGGTCGTGTACCCCGGCCCCATCCCGAGCGACTCGGCCGCGGCCGTCATCGCCGCCATGGCCGGGGTCTGCGAGACGCCCGCCTGCAGGCCGGCGAAGACCGTCACCTGGCGCTGGCGGTTGAGGCGGTTGATTTCGGCCGGCGCCGTGCCCGGCGTGAAGCGCGCCACGTTGTCGAGCGGCACGCTGCCGACGCGCGTCGAGGGCACCGACAGCTGCCCGATCGCCCCGAGCGTCTGGCGATCGCCCTGAACGGCCCGGACGTGCACCTCGTACTGCTCGCCCCCTTCGTTATACGTCGTCACTTGATCTCCTCCTACCAGGAGCCGCAGCGCTTCGGCGGCGTCCGAGATCGGCACGCCGAGGTCCGCGGCCTTCGACCGATCGAGGTTCACCGAGAGCTCGGGCTTGCCGACGTTGAGCGACGTGTCCACGTCGACGACGCCCGGGTTCCTTCCTGGCCGCCGCGGCGACCGCGTCGGCGTACTTCTCCAGCGACTTCAGATCCGGCCCGTTGATGGTGAACTGGATCTCGGCGTTCTGGTTTCCGCCGCCGCCGATCGTGGCCACCGGCCGCACGCCGGTCCGCAGGTTGGCGGTCCCGATGTTCGGCAGCACGTTGGCGCGCACGTCGTCCATGACCTCGAACTGATCGCGCGACCGCTCGCCGAGCCGCTTCAGCCGGACGTACACCGTCCCCAGGTTCTGCGTCTGCGCCGGATCGTCGCCGGCCGACACCAGAGTGTATGCGACCTCCGGCAGCTGGCGGATCCGCGTCGCCAGCCGGTTGGCGACGATCGCCGTCGCCTCGAGGCTCGTGCCCTCCGGCGCGCGGAGCCCGACCTCGAACTCCGACTGGTCGTCGCTCGGGAGGAAGTTCTTGTTCGCGAGCATGAACAACGGCACGCTGCTGAGCAGCACGAGCACGGCGATCCCGGCAATCACCGCGCGATGGCCGAGCGACCATTTCAGGACGGCCGTGTAGCTGCGATCGATCGGCCGGAAGAACCGCGAGTCCTTGGAGCTCACGTCCTCGATGACGTGCCCCTCGGCGTCCTCGCGCCGCGGCTTCATCTTGATCCAGCGCGCCGCGAGCATCGGGGTCAGCGTGAAGCTGACGAGGAGCGACACGAGAATCGCGAACGACATCGTGAAGCCGAAGCTGGTCATGAAGCGGCCGACGATGCCGCCCATGAACCCGACCGGGACGAAGATGGCGATGAGCGACAGCGTGGTGGCGAGCACGGCGAGGCCGATCTCGCGCGTCGCCTCGACGGCCGCCTGCATCGGCGGACGCCCCTTCTCCTCCACGAACCGGTAGATGTTCTCGAGCACCACGATCGCATCGTCGATGACGATGCCGACCGCGAGGGTGAGCGCCAGCATGGTCATCGAGTTGAGCGTGAACCCCTGGTACCAGATCAGGCCGAACGTGGCGATGATGGACGTGGGGATCGCGATGGCCGCGATGATGGTCGAGCGCCAGTTCCACAGGAACACGAGCACCACCGCCGCCGCCAGGATCGACCCGAAGACGAGGTGCTCTTCGACGCTGTCGATCGACGCCTTGATGAACTCCGACAGGTCGCGCACGACGCGGATCTCGTATCCGGCCGGCACGACCGGCCCGAGGTCGGCCAGCCGCTCCTTGACCGCATCGACCACCGCCACCGTGTTCGTGCCGGACTGCCGGCGAATCGTCAGGAGCACGGTCGGCTCGCCGTCGAGGCTCGCGGTCGTGCGCGCTTCGGCCATCCCGTCCTCGACGGCCGCCACGTCGCGCAGGAGGACGGCATGGCCGTCCTGCTGGCGGACGATGATGTCGCCGAACTCCGCGACCGACTGCACGCGTCCGCGCGTGCGCAGCGTCATCGAGGTGCCGCCCTGCTCGATCCGGCCGCCGGGAATCTCCGAGTTCTGCGACTGCAACGCGCGCGAGACGTCCGTCACGGTGAGGTTGTGCGCGCGAAGGCGGGCGGCATCGAGCGAGATGTTGATCTGCCGCGAGCGGCCCCCGGCGACCACGACCTGGCCGACCCCGTTGACGCTCTCGAGCTGGCGGCGCAGCGTCTTGTCGGCGTACTCCGTGATGTCCCGCACGGGCTTGTTGGCCGAGACCGCCAGCGTCAGGACCGGGGCGGAGTCGGGGTCGAACTTCTCGACCGTCGGCTGCTGAATCGTCTTCGGCAGCAGCGGCAGCACGCGGTTGACGCGATCGCGCACTTCCTGCGCGGCGATGTCGGCGTCCTTCTCGAGGAGGAACGAGATGATCACCTGCGAGACGCCTTCGGACGAGTTGGAGCGAAGCTCGTCGATCGCGCTGATCGTGTTCACCGCCTCTTCGATCTTGTCGGTGATCTCGGTCTCGACTTCCTCAGGCGCGGCGCCGGGGAGCCTCGTCGTCACGACGACGGTGGGGAAGTCGACCTTCGGAAACCGATCGAGGCCGAGCTGCGTGAACGCGAACGCGCCGACCACGGTCAGCGAAAGAATCAGGACGCTTGCGAACACGGGACGCTTGACGGAGATCGAAGCCAGCCACTGCATAAGAAAGTCTCTCTACAACGTTCGGGACTCAGGACTCGGGACTCGGGACTCGGGACTCGGGATTCCGGGATTAGTGATTAGTGATTGAGTTTCTCAGCGCGCGCGGACCCGCGTGCCGTCCACGAGCTTTCCCTTCGGCTCGGCGGCAAGGCTCTCCTTGGCGGTCAAGCCGCTCGTGATTTCCACCTGCGGCCCGACGGTCTCGCCCGTGGTCACGATCCGCTCCTCGACCGTGTCCCCCTTGACGACGTACACCCGGCTCGTGCCGGAGACGGTCTCGACGGCGGACGACGGAACGAGGAGGGCCGGCGCGGAGGGAGGCTGCTGAATCGAGGCGGTGGCGAACAGGCCGGGCTTCAGCCGGCCGTCGGGGTTCGGGGCGATCGCTTCGACGGTCAGCGCGCGCTGGTCGGGGCGAAGCGAGGGCGACACGAAGCGGATCTTGGCGGTGAAGGTCTCACCCGGATACGCGTCCACGGTGATCCGGACGGGCTGTCCGACGCTGATGAGCGACACGGATTGTTCCGGCACGGTCAGCTCGACCCGCATCGGATCGACGCGGACGACCGTGGCGACGCGCGCACCGCGCGTCACGTAGTCGCCGATGCTGACGACCCGCTCGGCGACGAGGCCGGAGAACGGCGCGCGAATCGAGGTATCTGCCAGTGCCTTGCGCGCGAGCGTGATGCGGGCGCGCGCCGATTCCAGCGAGCGAAAGGACTGCTCGGCGGCGTTGAGCGCCATCTGATACTGCTGCCGTGCCGCCTCCACCTGTGTCTTCCGCTGATCGTATTCGCTCTTGGAGACGACCTTTTGCTCGAGCAGCGACCCGATGCGGCTGAATTCCGCCTCCGCCCAGTCCACCGAGGCCTGCGAGTTCATCACGTCGGGCACGCGCTTCGGATCGAAGCTGCGGCCGCCCGTGAGGCCCAGCCGCGCTTCGATCTGCGCGGCGTTGGCTTCCGCTTCCTGAAGCTGCGCGGAGGTTTCCGCGGGCGAGATGCGCACCAGGATCGTGCCTTGCGACACGCGCGCGCCGCGCTCGACCGGCGTCTCGACGACGCGCCCGGCCAATTCGGCGCTGACCTCGGCCTGCTCGTCGGCCAGCAGCGAGCCGGTCACGCGCAGGTATCGATCGATGGAGCGGCTTTCGACCGCCGCGATCGCGATGGCCAGCGGTTCGGGCTTCGGGGCCGCGCTGACCGTGCCGGTGGGGGATCCGCAAGCCGCCACGGAAATGCTCGAGGTTATCGCCGCGATGGCAAGGACGTACCGCGTCTGAACTGTCATGACTCTCGACCTCAATTGCACGCTGAAGGATGAAACGAATGAGGACTGCCCGCCCGGAGGCCCGTCAGCGCGGCCTCGAGCGTGTCGCGCGCGAGCGCGTCGGCGTCTTCGCCGGGCGCGAGCCGTTCGCACAGCCGCATCACCGCGACGCCGTGGATGGCCGCAAGCAGGATGCGAAAGACCGCGTCGGCCTTCGTCCCCGGCGGGAAATCGCCGGCGTCGATCACCGCCTGAATCTGCTCGGCGACCGCTTTCTTCATGTCGCGCACGAAGCCGAACCGCTCCCAGTCGCGGCTGATCCGCGGCACGGACCGGTCGAGGAACATCAGCGCGAAGTACTCGGGGTGCGTCTTGCTGAACTCGTAGACCCGCAGGAAGCCCGTGCGGAGCGAATCAACCGAGGGAGGGACGGGAGGCGCCTCCTGGCCGCACACCAGCAGCAGCCGGAATCCTTCCTCGGCAAGCGCCAGGAAGATGTCGTCCTTGCTGGGGAAATAGCTGTAGATGGCGGCGGGGCTGTACTCGATCTTCTCGGCGATTTTCCGGATCGACACGTTCTGATAGCCTTCCGCGACGAACAACTCGCGCGCGGCGTCGAGAATCCCCCGGGCCACCGCCTCGCGCTCCCGTTCCTGCCGTTCTTTCACGCCCAAAATGACTCGCCTCCAGGTTTCGTGTGACCAGCTACCAGCTTCCCGCTTCCCGCTTCCAGCTCTCGAAATCACCAGCAAAAACAACGAGCTAAACACTGTTCAGTAGTCTAACACCGATTAGACGCCGAATACTGCTTCGCAGTTCCCCGAGGAAAAGAATCCCGCGTATCCTGACCAGCATGGCCAAACTGTCATCGGATGAGGCGGGTCGACGGTTGCAGAAATTGCCCGGCTGGGAGCTCGACGGGGACGCGATCAAGCGGAAGTTCACCTTCGCGGGCTTCCCCGACGCCGTGGCGTTCGTCGTGCGGCTGGGGTTCACCGCCGAGGCTGCCGACCACCACCCGGATCTGCTCGTCAACTACAAGCGCGTCACGGTCACCTACAGCACGCACAGTGCGGGTGGTCTCACGGAGAAGGACTTCGACGGGGCCGCCGCCGCGACGAAAATCGCGGACGCGATGGGAGGAAAATAAGGCAGTTTCCCAGAATCATCAGTGCAACTAAAAAACACCTACAGCGCGCGGGAGGTGGCGTCGCTGACTGGCCTCAGCGCCCGCCAGCTGCAGTGGTGGGACGACAAGCGCCTCTTTTCATCGGCAGTGTCGCCAAAGCGCACGGCCGCGGGCGGGTTCACCGAACGGCGCTACACGCCTGTCGACCTGCTGGAGCTGATGGTGCTCGCGGATCTCCGCCGGCAGGGCTTGTCTGTCGCGCGCATTCGTCTGCTGCTCGAGACCCTGCGGACGCGGTTCGGGATCCGGCTCTTCGATGCGATCGGCGGCGCCGGGTCGATGACGCTCCTGACGGACGGACAGGAGATTTACGCGCGCACGGCCGAGGGAGAGTTCATCAACCTGCTGCGCGCCCCCGATCAGCCGATGCTCGTCGTGGGCAGCGATCTGCCGCTGAGGGAGTTGACCGCGAAAACGGGTCAGCGTCGTGCGAGGAAGGCACCAAAGCCGAAAGCCTAGGCTTCCGATCATCCGATCGGAAAAATCGTGTCGAGGCCGTCGGCCGGGCGAGGAATGACATGGACGCCGATGAGCTCCCCGACGCGCCGGGCGGCCGCGGCGCCGGCATCGGTCGCCGCCTTCACCGACGCTACGTCGCCGCGCACGATCGCGGTCACCATGCCGGCGTCCACCTTCTGCCACCCGACGAACACGACGTTGGCCGCCTTCACCATCGCGTCGGCGGCTTCCACCATGCCGACGAAGCCCCGCGTTTCCACGAGACCGAGCGCTTCACCGTGCGTTTCGTTCGGCATGTCTGGCTCTCGAACACCAAAAGACTAAAGACCTGAGACCTGAGACCTGGGACTCAAGACTACTACGCAATCTGCCCGCGCGCCGACACATCCATCTGCTCCTGCACCTCGTCCCCGGCGACCAGCCACACCTGGTCCACCAGGTTGGAGACGACGCAGGAGTGGTTCGGCACGACACGCACGAGGTCGCCGGGCTGGAGCGCGGCCGCGCTGGGCGGACGCGGCGTCCGCACGCGGACGGTGGCGTGCTCCTCCGAGAGCCGTTCGATGAGCAGCGATTCGTCGGGCGCCGCCGCGTCGAGCGCGGTCATCACCACGCCGTATCCGGCGGGATTCCCGGCCCCGCGCGCCTGATCGGTCGAGAGCGTCTTGCTGCCGCAGTCGAGGATGATGCGATCGTCGTGCGCCGTGACCACGCGCGCGAGCACCGTGAGCGCGCAATCGCCCCACGTCGCGGCGCCGAGCGCGACCTGCATGCGGTCGTAGTAGATGTAGTTGCCGGGCCGCAGTTCCGTGATGCCAGGTTCCTTCGCGCTGAAGCGCGCCGTCGGCGTGGCGCCCACGCTGATCTCCTCCACGGGCACGCCGAGATCCCTGACGCGATCCGCAAGCGTCGTCATGACCCGCGCCTCCGCGCCGGCAACGGCCGCTACCTCGTCGTCCGACAGCGCGCCGTAAGCCTGGCCGGCGTGGCTGAGCAGCCCCCTGAAGCGGAGACCGGGCAGCTTCGCGACCGCGGCGACGAACTCGGCGGCGCCGGCGGCGTCGGGGTCGATGCCGCAGCGGTGGAAGCCCACGTCCACCTTGACCAGCACGTCCACGTCGCGCCCCGCGTGGCGCAGCGCGTCCGACCAGCCGCGCGCCACTGCCGCGTGATCGACGATGAAGGAGATCTTGGCGCGATCGAGCAGCGCGACCAGGCGGTCGGCGTTGACGGGGTTGAGCGGATACGGGATGCGGATGTCTTCGATGCCGGCTTCGGCGAAGACCTCCGCTTCACCCAGCTTCGCGCAGCAGATCCCGACCGCGCCGCGCGCGATCTGCAGGCGTGCGAGCGAGGTGCTCTTGTGCGTCTTGGCGTGCGGCCGCAGCCGCAGCCCGCGCGCCGACGCGGCGTCCTGCATGCGCTCCAGGTTCCGCTCGACGCGCGCTTGTTCGACGAGGACGCACGGGGTTCGGAGATCCGTCAGTCTCACGACCGGGAAGTGTACCTCAGACAGGCAGACAGAGTGCAGGTCGGACACAGCCAGTACGGGTGCAGCGCCGGCACTGGCCGGCTGCGTCCCTCTTCCGCGAGGCGGGAAAACGGTCTCAGCTCGTACGCTCGCTTCGCTCGGTGTCGCGGCGAGTAGGGATGCGTGTGGACGACAGTTACCAGGCGCACTGATGCGCCGGTGGTCGGGTGGGACCTACGCGGATCACACTGACCGAACTCGCCGCGCGGAATCGCTTCGCCCGTTTTCCGGCTGCGCGGTGCGGCGCCTCGCTCCAAGGGACGCTGCCGCCCAGCGCCGGCGCTGCACTCGCGGCTGGGGGATCGGTTACCTCAGGTTGTCACGCCGTGTGCGGACGCGATCCCGAGTCCCGAGTCCCGAGACCTCACAGAAACCCGAGCGTTGTCCGATCCCGGAAGCCCGGGAAGACCGCGCCGGCGTCGGTCAGCCCGAGGTGACCGCGGACGACTTCCGCGAAGACGCTCCGGAAGTCCGTCGTGACGGCGAGGTCGCGCCCGTCGTACCGCTGCTCGGGTGCGAGCCCCGGCCAGCGGCCGTACACCTTGCCGCCGCGCACGCCGCCGCCGAGGATCATCATCGCGTTCCCGTGGCCGTGATCGGTCCCGCGGCTGCCGTTCTCCGCGACGGCGCGGCCGAACTCCGACATCGTGAGGATGACGACGTCCTGCATGCGATCGCCGAGGTCGCGCGCGAGCGCCGCGATGCCGCGCGCGAGGTCGTCGAGGCGGTTGGCCAGGAGCCCGGTCGCCGCACCCTCGTTCGCGTGGTGGTCCCAGTTGCCGGACTCGGCGAAAGCGACCTCGAGCCCGACGTCCGCTTTCACGAGCTGGCCGATCTGACGGAGCGCCTCGCCGAACGCGGACCGCGGGTACTCCGCGCCGTTGGCCGGGGTGTACTGCTGCGGGTTCGCCGTCTTCAGCATCTTCACGGCGTCGAAGGCCTCGCGGCCCGTCGAGTGCAGCACGCTTTCCGCCGCGGCGGCGTACTCCGACTCGAACGACGACTGCATGGCGCTCCCCTGGCCGGCGCGGATGCCGAACTGGGCAATCTGCCCGATGGCGAGCGCCGGGGCCGTGCCCTGGAGCGCGCGAGGCAGCTGCTGCGCGAGCGCCACCGCGCGGAACGGCGTGGCCGCCTGATGCTCGCGCGCATGCAGGTAGCGGTTGAGCCAGCCGTCCTGCGTGCTCTTCACGCCCGGCGTGGCGGTCTCCATGTAGTCCTGGGCGTCGAAATGCGAGCGCGTGCCGTCGGGCGAGCCGCAGGCGTGGACGATCGCCATCTGCCGGGCGTCGTAGAACGGCTTGAGCGGCGCGAGACGGGGGTGCAGCCCGAAGAACCCGTCCAGATCGATCGCGGAATCCGCGGCGCCCGGGCGCGCGATCGCCAGTGACGGCCGGGCCGCGTAGTAGTGCCGCTCGCCGAACGGCACGATCATGTTGAGCCCGTCAACGGCGCCCCGCTGGAAGATCGTGATGAGCACGCGGCGCCGCGCGTCGGCCGCCGCCACCGTCCGGGCGAGAAACGCCGGCGCAAAGCCAAGGCTGACGAGCGCCAGCCCACCGTTCTTGAGGAAGATGCGTCGCGAAATCATGGCGTCCTACCTTCTCTGGAATTCAGGGGAGCCGACGAGGAGCGCGACGGCCTGTGAAGTCTGAGACGCCCTGGCGACGGTCGATCGGGTCGCCGCCGACAGATCGCCGGCCAGCACTTGATCGACGAACGTGTCCCGCGCGGTGTCGAGATCTCCCGCGGAGGGCGTCCGGACGCCGCGCATCCGCCCGCCGGTCAACGAGACGGCGAAGTTCATGCGGTTGAGGAGCGCGCCGGTGTTGACCCACGCATCCGCGCGGTCGGCGTAGCCGGTCGGCGGCTGGCAGCCGTAGAGCGGCATCCCGAGCGTGCGCATCGACTGGACCAGCATCAGCGCGTCGGACGCCTCGGCGGACGTCGCCCGCACCGCGCTGACCACGAACTCGAACGGCGTCTTCACCTTTGCGCGATAGGCGGCGGGCGCGAGGAACTCCGGAGAGGTGACGATCGTCCGCACGACCTCGCGGATGTTGCCGCGGGTGTCGCGGAAGCGCGCGGCCGCGCGATCGACGAGAGCCGCGGGTGGATCGTCGGCGACGAAGCGGCGCGCGATCTTCGTCGCGATGAAGCGCGCGGTGGACGGGTGCGCCGCCAGGATGTCGAGGACCTGCTCGCCGTCCTTCTGCCCGCCGCCCGCTTTGATGCGGTGCCCCAGCACCACCTTCTCCCCGTCGTCGTGGATGCGCGGCTCGAAATGGAAGCCGCCCCCCAGTCGCGGATTCACGATGGTCCAGCCCGTGAACGCGCGCGCGATTTCCTGCACGTCCTTCTGCGTGTAGCCGCCGTCCACGCCGAGCGTGTGGAGCTCCATCAGTTCACGCGCGTAGTTCTCGTTCAGGCCGCGGGGCCGGCGGTTCGGCGGCGGTTCCGCTCGAGCGGCGGCCTCACCGGCGATTCCAGTCGACGGAACGCGGCCGGGGCGGCCGGGGCGCACACGCGGCCGGTTCGCGGCGTTGTTGGGTGCGGTCGTGGCACTTCCGTCGGGCGCGGAGCTCTGCCAGTTGTCCAGATAGAACAGCATGGCGGGGCTCTGGGCGGTCGCGCCGAGCAGTTCGCGAAACGTGCCGAACACGTGGGGACGGATCGCGTCGCGCTCGTACTCCGAGAGGTAGAGGCGCGTCGCCCCTTTGCCGACGAACACGTTGAAGTGGTTGAACCAGAAATCGACCATCACCTCTTCGAGCTGCCGCTCGCTGTAGGCCGCGCGAAGGATCTTCTGCTGCGCCAGCTCCGCGAGCACCGTCCGCTCCTTCATGGCTTCGACCAGTTCCGGCGTGCGCATGGTCCGCTGCTCCGAGGTTTCGGTGCTCATCGACGCGTCGCTGATCGCCCGCTGCTGCTGCTGCAGCTGCGAGCGGCGCCGCTCCATCCGCGCGGGGATGAAAAAGGCCTCGGCGAGCTCACGCGCGCTTTTCGTCAGCGTCTGGAACCCGGCCAGGCGGGCGGTCATCGCGCCGTCGTCAAGACGCTCCGGCTGCAGCTGCTGTTCGATGTACTTGGCCAGGCCGATCCGGCGGACTTCCTCGACGTCGCCCGGCGCGGGGCCGAAGCCGATGCGGTTCAGCACGTGGGTGATCTCTCGGGATCCGGGACTCGGGACTTGGGACTCGGGATTTTCGGCCCCAGCGACGGTGACCGAGCCCCGAGCCTCGAGTCCCGAGCCCCGAGTCCCGAGTCCCGAGCTAGCAAGGGCCGCCGCGGCCGCGAACACTACGGTTGCGAGACGAGTAGAGCGCATGACTCCCCCGGCGGATACCGATTCTGTATTCAGGAGGCGGAATTGAGTCCGGCCCCAAACTGTCTGGAGGGTTAGACCGGGCGGGGGGCCGAACGGTTAAAGCACCTGTCAATTCCGGTCGACGAACCTCTTCCATTGGCCGACGAGCGCCTGCTGAGGTCCGCCCGCGGCTGCGTAGGCCGTTGCGTAACGGTTGAAGCGCTGACGATCTTCGTCCGCGGTGCCGATGGTCTTCCCCGCCGAGCGCGTCTCGTAAATCGCGCGCATCGCGATCAGGAGCCGCTCGTGGTCCTCGGGATGCGCGGTCAGGTAGGAATCGAGCGTCCTGACCGCCTCGGGGAGCCGCCCCGCCGCGGCCTGTGCGGTCCCGAGCCTCACGCGGACCTGCTCGTTGTCGGGCCACAAGCCGGACGCCTCCACGAGAATGTCCAGCGCCTGATCGTTGTCGCGCAGACGAAGGAGCGCGTCACCGAGCAGCGTGTAGATGAAAGGCGCGTTGCTTTCGGTCACGAGCGACGTCTGCCAGGCGCCGACGGCCTCACGGTCGCGCCCTCCCGCCGCGTAGCACGCCCCCAGGTAGAACGCCGCCGGGAAGAACTCCGAGTCGATGCGCAGCGAGTCGCGAAACTTCCCCGCGGCCTGCTCCAGCTCGCCTTTGGCGTACAGCTCGAGCCCCGCGAGAAACACCGGCGCGAGCTCGTTGGGCCGCCCGGGCCGCAGCGCGCCGATCGCCGCGTCGAACCTGCCGGCCCGCGCCGCCTCCATCGCGGCCGGCGGCACGGCGACGCGGTTGCCGACGTTCATCCGATCCAGGAAGAACCCGACGACCTGCGGCGAGAGCACCGACGTCCGCTCGAACGCGTCCATGCGGGACGTGAACGCGATCGCCGGCGCGGGTGCCGCCGCGCGCGCCGGCGTTTCCTCCGTGAGGGTCTTCGTGCCCGGCGCACGGACGATCCGGAATGGCCGCGTGACCTGGCCGGCCGTGCGTCCCGCCACCGTGACGACCGCGCGCGCGACGTAGTCGCCCGGCGGCAGCAGCGCAATCGGCACCGCCCGCTTCGGCGATGCGGCGCGTGTCGGGTGTGCCGGGGCGATCCGCGAAACTTCCCCTCCGCCGCGTCGAGCGCGCGTCCCTGCTCGCTCGAGGCGACTTCCATCAGGACGGTCGCGCTCTTCAGTTGATCGACGGCGTCGGAGTGAAGCTCGACGTACCCTTGCAGAAAATCGCCGCTGAAGTCCCCCGAGACCGCCGGTTTCAACCCTGCAGCGCCCGTGTGGTCGGCGATCATCAGGTCGGACATCCGGATCTGCCCGGCCGACGTGAGCTGCGCGCGGAAGCTGTGCTCGACGCTGCCGCGCCTGCCTCCCGGCTCGACGACCGCGAGCTTCAGCGTGTAGATGCCCGGATCGGCGGCGATCGCCCCGAAATACGTCTGCGTCTTTCCGGGCGCCGCAATCGGCGTCGTGACTTCAGACTCGATCCGGCTCGAGACCGCCACGCCCCGGCCGTCGATCAGGACGTACGCGAGCGCGACCGTTCCATCGGGGACGAGCGATCGGTCGATCTCGGCCGCGACCATGATGCGCAGCTTCTGCGACTCCGTCTCCTTGAACGTGTACGTGACCAGCTTCAGACCGATGTCGCCGGAGAGCAGCGGTGATCGCAGCGTCTCGGCGAGCATCTCCTCGGTCGTGTGCGGGCGGGGCGCGTCCACCTCGAACTCCCGGCGCGATCGCACCTCGAGGTTCCGGCGCGCCGGCACGTCGATGCGGATCTTGTGCGGCTTGCCGTCGCGATCTCCGGGCTGCGGCTCGAAGCTCAGCAGGTAGTACCCCGAGAGCTCCAGCGCCAGCCGGTTGAACGCGTAGTTGGCGTTGCTCACGACGCGGAACACCGTGCCGCGCGCGAGCCCCGCGAGCAGGCCCAGCCCGTCCTGTCCGAGCGCGATGTCCTCGCTCCGGCTCGGCGAGATGCGCGCGTTGGCCGCCTCGAACTGCGGCGGATCGAGCTGAAGCACGTAGAGCGTGACCTGGCCGCGCGAGGCGACCGGGCCGACCCAGGTGATGTCGGAGATATCCCGCTCGATGAACAGGCCTTCGGACAGGAGCACCAGCGTCTTCGGGGTCGTCGTCCCTGCCAGCCGCTCGACGACGCGCCGCAGCGAGACCAGCGAGTCCATCGTACGGGACCGCGAGGTCGTGAAGACCGTGCGCGCTTCGTTGGCCAGCTCCCGCCGGCAGGTCACGACTTCTTCGGGCGTGCGCATGCCCGGGCACTCGCGATCGATCACTTCGCTGATGACCTGCTCGTTGCCTCGCGCAAATCCCAGCGCCTCGGAGATGCCGACTCTCGACTGCCGATCGTCCTGGATCGCCCCGCCCACGACCTTCTGCAGCGTCGTCCGCACCAAGGCGTGGTTGGCGGTGAAGTCGATCTGCGGCCCGGCGCCGGGGATCGTGGCCAGCCCGACGCGGTCGGCCTTGCTCAGCCCCGCGATGAACCGCGACGCCGCGTCGATGGCGTACTTGCCGCGCCCCGTGCCGATGTTGCCCTGATCGATGACGATCAGGATGAGCCGTCCGCCGGGCGCCGCGGCATTCGAGCTGTAGTTGGCGGGCGGCGGTTCCGGAGCGTCCGTGTTGCGCGACACCGTGATGAACTGCGCCGAAACGATCCGGCGCGGCTTCCCGTCCACCGTCAGGGCGAAGTCCTCCGCCGCCAGATCCGCGACCGGACGTCCGGTGCTGTCGACGACGTTGACGTCGACCGGGACGAGGTCCACCGACGATCTGAAGGTCTTGGGGGGCTGCTCCTGGGCGATGACAAGGAAGTTGAAGGACAGGAGCGCCAGCGTGACGGCGCTGAATCTGAGCACCACGCGATGAGTCCTACGCAGGTGGAGGTCCATATTAAAGTTCTAAAGTTCTAAAGTTCTAAAGTTCTAGAGTTCTAAAGTTCTGAAGGTCGAGAGTTCGAAAGCAGGAGTCGCCAACGTTTCAAGTTTCAGCTCGCTGCGCAACATTAACCGTAGCACTTTAGAACTCCAGAACTTTCGAACTTTAGGCAGCCGCCCCGGTGGTTCAGCGGGGCGTCAGCCGGTATCCCTGCCGCGCGCGCACGTGATACTTGCCGCCCCCGGCCTCGACCCGGATCTGATGCCACGCGCCGCTGCGCATGTTTCCGGGAGGCGGATACGCGATCAGATACTGATTCCGCATGTCCTGCAGGATCTCGTCGAAGATGCCCGGCAGCTTCGCGGGATCGTCGGGAAAGAACGCCCGGCCGCCGCTGATGGTCGACAGCCGCTGCAGCAGCTTCTGCAGATCCCGGGAGCCCACCGCGCGCCCCTGGCCAATCGCGTAGACCGTCGCGTCACTGGCTTCCGCCCGCGCGACGGCCGTCTCGATCGGCGTCCGGCTCGACTGATCGTCGCCGTCGCTGAAGATCACGACCGACCGCCGCCCCGGCTGACGCCCGAGCACGTCGAGCGCATGGACGATGACGTCGTACAGCGCGGTACCGCCCCACGCGGCAATCCGATCGATGGCCCGTGCGCGCGCGGCCTGGTCGGTCGAGCGCCGGGCCAGCGTGAAGATGTTGTCGTTGAAGCCGAGCAGCGTCACCTGATCGCGCGGCTCCAGCCCCGCGAGAAACGCCTTCGCCGCGGTGCGGACCTGCGGCAGCGCGTCGCGCATGCTCGAGCTGACGTCGATCGCGGCCACGAGCTCGAGCGGGACGTGCTCGGCGGCGAAGTTCGTAATCGCCTGCGGCGTCCCGTCGTCGAAGATCTTGAAGTCGGCCTGCTTCAGTCCCCTGACGAACCGGCCGTTGTCGTCGGTCACGACCGCCGCGATCTGGACGACGTCCACGTCCACCGATTCGGTGTACTCGAGCTCCCGCGTCCTGACGTTGTCGACGAACCGGCGGCCGGCGCCGAGCGTCACGGCCACCCTGATCTGGTGCGCGGTCACGCGCTCGCCGGCGTCCCATTCGCACTCGAACGGCGCCTGCGTGAGTGCGCAGACCTGGCGGCCGTCGGCAAAGAACAGGACCTGCGTGACCTGCTTCGCCGCCGGCGCGGGCTCCACGATCGCGACCAGGCGGACCGGTCCCGCGAGGTAGGCGTCTTCGGTGGGGGACGCGATGCGGACGCGTACTTCGCTCCTGCGCGGCCGGGAACACGACGGCCCCGAGCGCCAGCAGGACCGCGACGGCCGCTATGCGCACCGATAGCATGGCTGGAAATCGATCAGCGCGCCGCCGAGGACGCAGCGCCGGCCGGCACGAGCGGCCCGTTCGCCGTCAGCGCCGCGATGTAGTCCGTCAGATGATCGCGGGTCAGCGCGCGGGCGGCCTGGCCGAACGCGTTCCAGTCGTCGGGATACGCAGGCTCGGCCCGATCGAGCACATCCTGCGCCGCAAAGCTCAGGATCGCGGGGGCCAGCGCCGCCGGAAGCTGCAGCGACGAGAGCGCGTCGGCGACCAGCAGCGAGATGTCCACGGCCTGCGTGGCGAGCAGCCCGGTGGCCTGACGGCCGCTCATTTCCTCCCAGGCCCGGGCCGCCGGCATCTGCAGGCACATGCAGCCGGTGAGCGGCAGCGCCGCGGCGCCCCACGCGTCGAGCGATTGAATCGCCGGCGCGGCGCGGACCGCCGAGCCAGAACAGCTCCGGCAGCGAGAACCGGGAGGCGGCGGCGCCCGGATCGTGCTCGATCGTCCAGGCGAGAGCCTGACGCCGCCATTCGCTGAGCCCCGCCGCCCGCGCGACCCGATCGAGCTCGGCGGGATCCGCCGTCAACGCGGAGGCGCGCGCGCGTCCCCGGGCGAGCGCCGCGGTGATCTCGTCGCGCGAGGCATTCGACGCGACGAACGGGTTCAGCAGCGCCACCGCGAGCGCGACGGTCTGGCGCTGGGTCGCGCTCAGCTTCGGCGCCGGCGGGATCCGCGTCGGATCGAGACGGCGCAGCGCGAGCCGGGCGAGCGCCGACTCGAGCCCGAGCAGCGATCCACGCACGCGCCATCCGGTCTTCGCGCCGAAGTCCTCGCCGGGCAGTTGCCACGCGGCCTGCGACGCCCCGGACGGAGCGGCGAGGCCGAGATCGTGCCGCAACGCGACGTTGCCAGAGGTGACGGCCGGACCATCCGGGTCCCCGAGGTACGAGGCATAGAGAATGGACGCGAGCGTCTCGGCCAGCGCCCGGTTGGCTTCGGCGCCCGTCGTGACCATGCTCGAGCGCGGCGTCGAGCGACAACCCGCCCTGTTTTTCGCGCACTCGCCGGAGACGCCGGAGCTCCGCGCCCGCGGGATCGACGCGGTACCGCGCGCCTTCCCATTGAATCAGCGACGCCGGCTCCCCGCCGGTCCTCACTCCCGCGATGGCCGCGAGGACGGACGCCTCGGCAGGATCGGTCGAGCCGCCGGTCCACGCCGGCAACGCCCGGAGCAGGTCGTTGCGGAGCCATCCCGGCAGTCGTCCGTCGTACCCGCGCTCCGGAGACACCTCGATGGCCGCGAGGCTGGTGGCGAGCGTCAACCCGGACGATCCGGTCAGCACTCCCGCGCGATGCGCGCGTTCGACGATCCCGAGCGCGGCCTGGTAGCCGGCGACGGACGTCCGGCGAAGCGGAAGGGACTCGATCGCGCCGAGCCGCGCAGCGTGCTGCGCGGCTTTTGCAAACGTGCCCGCCTGCGTCGCGCCCAGCCGCTCGAGCGTGAGCATCAGCGCCGGAAACGACGCGAACCCGCGAAGCGCGGTCGCGGCCGCCGCCGGATCGGCCGCCGGCCCCTCGCCGAACACGCGCTGCGCGAACAGGATCGTATCGAGGCGCCGGCGCCCGAGCGTAAAGGGGACGCGCGAGATGCGCGCGGCGAGCCACGCGGCGTCGATCGGCGCCGCCTCGCCGTCGCGCGCCGCTTCGCCCGGCTCCACCGCGGTGAACGGCACGTCGATCGTCGGTGTCGTTGTGAAACACGCGCTCCCAGATGCGGCGGACCATGGGCCCGGACGGCTCGCCGCGTTCGTTCACGGCAATCGTCGAGAGCAGCACGGACCCGTCGAGCAGCGGCCGCGAGAATGGGTCGCACGGACGGCTGCCAGCGGCTGTCGGCGAAGGCCTCGAGAAGCGCGCGCAGTCGATCGTCGCGCGAGGAGGCCGGCAGGTGCAGCCCGAGCGCAAACCGCTGCCGCGGCGCGTCCAGGTGCGCGATCGCATCATAAAGAAGCGCGAGCTTGCCGTCGTCGTCGCGGAAGATCCGCTGGACGAATGCCGCGGGGCGGCCGGGATCGACGCCCGTCAGCGCCGTCCACAGTGGCTCCGCGTCCGATCCTCCCGGGACCAGCACGCGGCCGCCGCGCACGTGAATGCTGCGGCCGAACGTCGCGAAGAGCCCCGCCTGCTGCCGCACCTGAAGGAGGGTTTCCCGATCGGGCCCCAGCCACGCGAGGGTCTCGTCGTCCAAAGCGGCCAGGCCGTGATACAGCAGCGCCGCGCGGCGGTCGTCGAGGATGGCGGCCACGAGCTGCACGATCGGGAACCGGCTGCTGCAGGATCGTCTCGCGCCAGATGCCCGGATCGAGCGGAAGCGGCACGGTGTCGGACGTCTTGCCGTCCGGCGTCCTCAGGGCCTTCCGAATGGCCGCGCGCCGCTCGCCGTCCTCCGAGGCGGGCCCGGCTTGAGAACCGAAGGCGACGCGGATGACGTGGAGGAGGAGCGTTGACGGATCGGAAGAGGGAAGGCCGGCTGCCGCGGCGATGACGGTTGCGGGCACCGGCAGCGGCAACGCCGCGCGCACGGCCGGCTGACGCGCGCCGACCGCGCCGTACGACAGCAAAAGGACCGCGACCGCAAGAGCTCGCGCGCGAGGCATCGTTTGTCTTGAATCCACGCCTCAGTCGTATCGCTCAGCCCATCAGGCGGGGCATGCGCCGCCGCCGCCCGGCCGAGCGCCGCGGACAGCCGCGCCGCCTGCGCCACCGCCTGCGCGCCGTTTCCGGCATCCACGGCCTCCGCCACGCCGGGAAGCACTTCCGGGGCGTAGGTGAATTTCGGCGCGTAGATGAGGTGGCGATACCACGGGCGCCCGGGAAGGCCTGCGGGATCGACGAGCGCCCGCTCGACGCGCATGAGCCGGGCGTTCAGCCGCTCGATCTCCTTCGAGTCGTCGCGAGCGAGCGCGTCCTCGCGGCTCCGGTTGAAGCCAAGCGCGGCGCCCCTGAACTCCGCTGCCGCCGCGCGCAGATCGGCGAACGCCTGGCCGGCCGCCGCCGAGGCCCTGGCGCGCCGCTCGACGTCGTCGATGAAGCCCGCGATGCGATCGGCGTAGGGGACGTAGTCCAGCGGGAGCGCGTCGGCGTTCGCGAGACGCAGCGCCAGCAGTCCCCAGAGCTGCACGAGCGCTGTGTGATAGCGGAAGCCGGGGTCGCCGATCCGTGCCACCCATTCATGCGTGTCGTAGATCGAGTGATACACGCCGTATGGTCCGTCGAACGTGAGATCCGCAACCGGGATGCCCAGGTGATTCAGGAAGACCGTGTAGTCGGAGCCGCTGCCCAGCCGGTTGTCCACCAGCTCGCCGGAAGAGCCCGTCGGCAGCGCCCCGCGACTCGCGCGCCGGTCGCGGGCTGCCGCGGCGATGGGAATCCGCAGCGCCGGATCGCGGACGGCGTGCGCCGCCTCGGAGATCAGGCGATTCAGCGCCGGGACGGCGGCCGCTGAGAACGCCGGGCCGGACGCCGCGCTGTCCACGTTCAGGTAGGCGACCGCTCCTTCCGCGAGCCGCGCGGCGTGCTGTTCGCCCCACTCGGTTGACGACGTCAGCGTGAATTCCTCGGCGTCCCAGCTCGCGAACAGGATCGAGCGCTTCGGCCGCCAGCCGCCGCGCGCGAGCTCGCCGAGCGTCCGGGCGAGCTCCATCAGCGCAGCCGACCCGCTCGATGGATCGACGCCGCCGTAGATCCAGGCGTCGCGATGGTTGCCCACGATCACCACGTCGTCGGGCCTCTCGCTTCCCACGATCATCCCGGTGACGGTCCAGATTTCTCTGATGCGATCGTCAGAGCGGACTTTCAGGTGCACGACCGGATCCCGAGCCTCGAGGATCACGCGCGCGTCCTTGTACGACAGCGGCGCGCTGATGATGGTCGGCAGTGACACCGCTTCGGATTTCGAGATGCGGCGCGCGCCGGGTACGGATGGCCATCCGGGCGTGAGCGGGTCGCCGGGCACCATGAAGTCGTAGACGATGCCGCCGCGCTGGATGTGGCTCTCCGGACCCCAGGGACCTTTCGGGTACACCGCCCCCTTGCCCGCGCCGTCGTCCTCCGGATCGGAGTAGATCAGGATCCCGGCGGCGCCTCGCTGCTGCGCCGTCAGGGCCTTGAAGCCGCGATAGCTGTACGGCACCGAGTAGCGGACGAGCGCGATCTTGCCGCGGATGTCGATGCCGCGGCGGGCAAGGGCGTCGTAGTCGGACGGATTGCCGCTGCCCGCGTAGACGACCGGCGCGGTGACGTCACCGGACGCAGAGTACGCGTGATACGGAAGCCCGGCCTTCTCCGGCGGGATTTGCGTGTACGGATCTTCCGGGATCGGATCCTCGCGCATCGACGCGCGCCAGGCGGACGGCGATGTCATCTCGACGACGACTTCCTCGGGCCACGGCAGCAGGACTTCGTGGGTCGTGATCTCGACGCGCTCGAGACCGAGCTCGATGAACCGATCGCGCGTGTGAAGCGCCAGCTCGCGATCGCGTTCGGATCCGGCGATGTGCGGCTCGCCGGCGTAGACGCGATGCTCGTCACGAATGCGATCGCCGGTGGGCAGGGCCAGGAACCGGCGTTCGAGCTCGGTCTCGGCCGCGGCGCCGCCGCGCGTGAACCCGAAGATCGCCGGCGCCGGCCGGTTCAGGGCTACGACGGCGACCAGCGCGGCGACCGCCAGGGCGGTAACGACGGTTATACGCATGGGTGTGCTCCGCCTACCTCCTGATCTCCTTGATGATCTCCCTCGCCGCGTTCTGCCCCGAGCCTCCTGTGATTCCCGCGCCGGGATGTGTTCCCGCGCCGCACAGGTAGAGTCCGCCAATCGGCGTCCGGTACTGGGCCCATCCGAGGATCGGCCGCATCGTGAAGAGCTGATCGAGCGATGGTTCCCCGTGGAAAATGTGGCCGCCGGTCAGGCCGTAGGTCTGCTCGAGATCCATCGGCGTGATCACTTGCCGGTGCTCGACGAGCTTATCGATGCCGGGTGCGTATCGGTCCAGGGTGCGCATGACGTGGCTTGCGAGCACGTCGCGGGCGGCCGTCCAATCGTGTCCGCCGGCGAGCTTGTAGGGCGCGTACTGCACGTACACCGACATCACGTGCCGGCCTGGCGGCGCCAGCGACGGGTCCTGCAATGTCGGGATGGCGATGTCGAGATACGGTTCCGGTGAGAGCTCGCCGTACTTCGACGCGTCGAACGCGCGCTCGAGGTAGTCGATGTCCGGCCCGATGTGGATCCTGCCGTGAAGAGCGCCCGGGTTCCCGACGCCCTGAAAGACCGGGTAGCGCTCTCAGCGCCAGATTCACTTTTGCGGCCGTGCCGGGACACCGGTAGTGCCGGATCTTCGTCAGGAACCCGGGATCGAGCTCGATCGGGTCCACGAGATTCAGGAAGGTGCGTCGAGGATCGGCATTCGAGACCACCGCGGATCCGAGGATCTCCGTGCCGTCTTCGAGGATCACGCCCGTGGCGCGTCCGTCGCGGATGCTGACCCGCGCAACCGCGGCGCCGGTGCGGATCTCCGCCCCCGCGTCGCGCGCCGCCTGGGCCATCGCGTCCGTCAGCGCACCCGGGCCTCCCTTGATCGTGACGCTGCTGCCGCCGGGGAGCGGATCGATCGCCGCGTTGAGGAGGAGGACGGTACCGGTCCCTGCGGACCACGGTCCCTGCGCCGTGCCGAAAATCCCGCGCGCCGCAATGGCGGCCTGGAGCAGGTCGGTCTCGAACCACTCGGCGACGAGATCGCCGACCGCCATCGGACCCCACCGCAGCAGACGATAGCCGTCCTTCTGTCCGAGCGCGCGGAAGCGCCGCCCCAGCTTCAGCAGGTCCCAGAGCTCTCCGGTTCCCCTCGCGCTCAACGACGGCGGCGTGGTTTCCATCAGCCCCGACAGAAACCCGCCAAGGCGCGCCATCGTCGAAACGAACTCCGGGTAGCGTTCGGCGTCCTTCGGCGAGAACGCGCGAATCGTGTCGGCGGTGCGCGCCGTGTCGCTCGAAAACTCCAGCGCGCGCCCGTCCGGCGACAACGCGACGAGCTGCGGGTCCGGGTGGATGAACGTCACTCCGCGCCGCGCCAGCTGCATGTCGCGAACGATCGACGGGCGGAGCGGTCCGATCGCATGAGCGAGCGTGGGACATCTGTAACCGTCCGCGAGCTCTTCGGTCACCACGGCCCCGCCCACGACAGGCCGCCGCTCGAGCACGAGCGGCTTCAGTCCCGCCTTCGCGAGATAGAACGCGGTGGTCAAACCGTTGTGCCCGGCGCCGATGACGATTGGAGAGTCGTGACGGGTCGGCATGTCAGAAGTCAGAATGCTCCTGTGTTCTGGCAGCCACGGTCACGCTGCGGGAATCCTGCGCGGCGCCGGCACTGGTCGGCCGCGTCCCTCTTCCGCGAGGCGGGAAAACGGTCTCAGCTGGTACGCTCGCTTCGCTCGATGACGCGGCGAGTAAGGGATGCGTGTGGGCGACACATGCCAGGCGCACTGATGCGCCGGTGGTCGCTTGGGATCTACGCGGATCACACTGACCGAACTCGCCGCGAGGAATCGCTTCGCCCGTTTTCCGGCTACGCAGTGCGCGCCTCGCTCCAAGGGACGCGACCGACCAGCGCCGCCGCCGCGCCCTCCGGCAAGCAATCACCGTCCTGTCTCCTTCAGGATCCTGTTCGCCGCGTTCCGTCCCGGCGCTCCCATGATTCCCCCGCCCGGGTGCGTCGCCGAGCCGCACATGTAGAGGTTCTTCACCGGCGTGCGGTACTGCGCCCAGCCGGGGGCGGGACGGAGGAAGAAGAGCTGTTCGAGCGTGAGCTCACCCTGAAAGATGTTCCCCTCGGTGAGGCCGAAGTCGCGTTCGATGTCGAGCGGCGTCAGCACCTGACGATGGAGGATGAGGTCCTTGATGTTCGGGGCGTACTCCGCCAGCGTGTTGACGACGGTGTCCCCGAACGCCTCGCGCTGGTCGTCCCAGTTGCCCTCCTTCAGGTGATACGGCGCGTACTGCACGAAACATGACGCCACGTGCTTGCCGGGCGGCGCCACCGACGGATCCGTCAGGCTCGGGATCACCATGTCGATGTACGGGCGGCGCGAGTATCGTCCGTACTTCGCCTCGTCGTAGGCGCGCTCCATGTACTCGACGCCCGGCGAGATCGAGACGGCGCCGCGAAGATGCGGGCCGGCGCCCGGCAGCGCCGTGAAGTCGGGGAGCCCATCCAGCGCGAGGTTCACCTTTCCGGACGAGCCGCGGTACTTGTAGCGGCGTACGTCCTCCACGAACTCGGCGGGCAGGTGCTCCACGCCGACCATCTTCAGGAACGTCAGGTTCGGATCGACGCTCGACGCGATGACGCGCGCCGTGAAGTAGTCGCCGTTTGCGAGGACCGCGCCGACCGCCGCCCCGTCCTTGACGATGATCTTCGAGACGGCCGCTTCGGTGCGGATCTCGACGCCGGCTTCGCGCGCCGCGCCGGCGATGGCTTCGGAGATCGCGCCCGTCCCGCCGCGCGACAGGCCCCACGATCGGAACGCGCCGTCGATCTCACCCATGTAGTGATGGAGGAGCACGTAGGCGGTGCCGGGCGAGCGCACGCCGAGGAACGTCCCGATGATGCCGGAAGCCGACATCGTGGCCTTGAGCACATCGGTCTCGAACCACTGATCGAGGAAGTCCACGGCGCTCATCGTCATGAGCTGGACCTGGTTGTACTTGTCCTCCTCGCTCAGCGCCTGAAAGCGGCGGCCGAGGTACATCAGGTCCATCAGCCCGCGCGGATCGAGCGAGGTCGGATCCGGCGGGGTCATGTTCAGGATCGGCTTGACGAACCGTCCCATCTCGACCATCGCCTTGCCGTACTCGTCGTACGCTTCGGCGTCGACCCTCGAATGCCGCGCGATCTCCCGGCGCGTCTTCGCGTGATCGTTCACGCGCCACAGATAATCGCCGCCCGGCATCGGCGTGAACGTTCCGTCGAGCGGCAGAATCTCGAGGCCGTGCTTCGGCAGGTCGAGCTCGCGGATGATCTCGGGCCGCAGCAGCGACACGACGTACGAGCACACCGAGTACTTGAAGCCCGGGTAGATCTCCTCGGTCACCGCCGCGCCGCCGAGCACGTGGCGGCGCTCGAGCACCAGCACCTTCCGGCCGGCGCGCGCGAGGTACGCCGCGCTCACCAGCCCGTTGTGGCCGCCGCCAATCACGATGACGTCGTAGTGGGACATAGCCGGGTGCGGAATCGCTGCGCTAGCCGCCGATTGCCGATCGTGCCTGACGAGTGCGGGGTGCCCTGAGCGTAGTCGAGGGTGCGTGCTCGGCACGCGGAGATCAGAGCCCGGCGGTGCGGGAACAGATGAGGTCGATCAGCAAAACAGGGCGTATTCTAACCCAGGATCGCTTTTGGTCCGGCTGAAGCCGGACGCCACCGGTACTATGCCCATAGGAACCCCCGTCCACGAGCGCACGCTCGCGTTGTGCGAGAGCCTCAACTACCGCGAGTGGTCCGGCTACTACGCCGTCAGCGCGTACGAGGGGCATCACGAGCACGAGTACAACGCCATCCGCAACGCGTCGGCGCTCATCGACGTCTCGCCGCTCTACAAATACCGGATCGACGGGCGCGACGCCGCGCGGTTCGTCGATCGGATCATCACCCGCGACGTGACGAAGATGTCGATCGGGCAGGTCTTCTACACGCCGTGGTGCGACGAGCACGGCAAGGTGATTGACGACGGGACGGTCGCGAGGCTGGCGGAGCAGACGTTCCGCTGGACGGCGGCGGATCCGAGCCTGCGCTGGTTCCGGCAGAACGCGTCCGGCCTCGACGTGACCATCGAGGACATCTCGGAGGAGACGGCGGCGCTCGCGCTCCAGGGGCCGACCTCGGCGAAGCTGCTGCGCGCGGCGGCCGGCGCCGACATCGATCGCCTCAAGTACTTCCGCGTCATGCCGGGGATCATCGCGGGCGTGACGGTCGACATCTCGCGCACCGGGTACACCGGCGATCTCGGCTACGAGATCTGGATGCCGGCCCGGCACGCGGTCCGCGTGTGGGACGCGCTGATGGATCGGCGGCCGGCCGTTCGACATCAAGCCGGCCGGCATGCTCGCGCTCGACGTCGCGCGCATCGAGGCGGGGCTGCTGCTGATCGAGGTGGACTTCGCGAGCAGCAAGAAGGCGATGATCGCGGCGCAGGCCTACACGCCGTACGAGATGGGCCTCGGCCGGCTCGTCAATCTCGACAAGGGACGGTTCGTCGGCCGGCAGGCGCTTCGCGACGAGCAGCGGCGCGGCCACGCCCGTCAGGTCGTCGGTCTCGAGATCGAGTGGACCGACGTCGAGCGCATCTACGAGAAGCTGGGTCTGCCGCCGGCCGTCTCGGCGGTCGCGTCCCGTGTCGCGGTGCCTGTGTACCGGTCGGGCCGGCAGGTCGGGAAGGCGACGTCCACGACGTGGTCGCCGGTGTTGAAGAAGATGATTGCCCTCGCCACGATTGACCGGCCGTATTTCGCGCGAGGGGACGGCGCTGCAGATGGAGGTCACCGTCGAGGCGGTGCGGCACCAGGTCCGCGCCAGGGTCGTGGCGGTCCCGTTCTACAATCCCGCCCGAAAAACCGCGACCCCGCCCCAACCCGGCGGTCCTGACCCCGTCGGGTACAGGGTCAGACCCCGGTCGTCCGGTTACGTTATCCGCCGGCTGACCGGCTCCTCGAAAACCGCAGAACTCCAACGCCTGCGGCATTTTGTACGCTTTTCGGCCCGGCGCCGTTACTACTACTGAAATGGACGTCTTCGGATGTGACATGACCGAGTGGATGGGACCTCTTTCCGGACTGACTCCGGCAGGGCGCTACGAGTATCATCGGGCCGGTACAGAGTCCTGATGCCCGAATCCACTGGCCCCGTCGCGCCGAATGGCCTCGAAACCACTGTCGAGCTTCTGGCCCAAGTACGCCAAGGGGACCGCGACGCGCTCGATAGGTTGATTGCCCGATGCATGCCGCCTCTACGGCGGTGGGCGCGGGGCCGGCTGCCCTCGGCCGCGCGCGGTGCTGCTCGACACGCAGGACCTGGTGCAGGACACGATTCTTTCTTCTCTTCGCCACCTCGACCATTTCGAATCGCGCCACGAGGGGGCGCTGCAGGCGTATCTGCGCCAGGCCGTGCTCAACCGCATCCGCGACGAGGCCCGCCGGTTCGGACGCCGGCCAACCGCCACCGAGCTGACCGATTCACAGCCGTCGGACGCGGCGTCTCCGCTCGACATCGCGATCGGCCGCGAGGGGGTCGAACGATACGAGGCCGCCCTGCAGCGCCTGCGGCCGGCGGACCGCGAGGCGATCATCGGGCGGCTCGAGCTGCAGTACGACTACCAGGAGCTCGCGACGATTCTCGGCAAGCCGAACGCGAATGCCGCACGCGTCGCGGTCACGCGCGCGCTGGCGCGCCTGATGGAGCAATTCGATGAAGCCTGAACGCGCTGACTACCAGGCGGTGCTCGAATCGCTCGCTGACGGCGTCGAGGTCGACTGGGCCGCCCTCGAGACCTACACCGCCAGCGACGTCGAACGCCGGCGTTACCGCAACCTGCGGCTCGTGGCCCGCGTCGCGGAGCTTCATCGCACGCTCGTCCTGAATGACGCCGACGCCGCTCCCGCGGCCGCCCCGATGGGCACCTCCTCGCGACGCCCGGCGCCTGGGGACACCTGGAAGTGCAGGAACGGATTGCCGGAGGCGCATTCGGCGACGTGTATCGCGCCAGGGATCCGCACCTCAATCGCGAAATCGCGCTCAAGCTCCTCCGCCTCGACGTCTCGTCCGGACAGCCCGATCGCCTGCTCGACGAAGCGCGCGCGCTCGCCCGCGTCCGCCATCCAGAACGTCGTCACCGTGCACGGCGCCGACGTCCGCGAAGGCCGCGCCGGCCTGTGGATGGAGTTCGTGCACGGCCGGACGCTCGAGTCCTGGGTGCAGGCGCACGGCGCGCTGGGCCCGGGCGAAGCCACGACCCTTGGCGTGGATCTCTGCCGGGCGCTTGCCGCCGTCCACGGCGCCGGCCTCGTGCACGGGGACGTCAAGGCGCAGAACGTCATGCGCGAAGACGGGGGACGCACGGTCCTCATGGATTTCGGCGCGGGGCGCGTGCAGGGGGCGAACGCCGTCGCGCTCGCCGGGACGCCGCTCTACCTCGCGCCCGAGGTCCTGGCCGGCGGAGCCCGCGACCCCGCGGAGCGACATCTACAGCCTCGGCGTCCTGCTGTTCCACCTGCTGACGCGCGCGTATCCGTACTCGGCCGCGGATCTCGACGGCCTGCGCGCGGCGCACGCCGACGGCTCGCGTGCGAGGCTGCGCGATCTTCGCCCGGACCTGCCCGACGATCTCGTGCGCGCGGTGGACCGTGCGCTCGAACCGGATCCCGCGCGCCGGTTCGCGACCGCCGGCCAGATGGAGCAGGGCCTCGCGCAGGCGCTGCAGCCGATTCCGGCTCGCCCGCCGACGGCCTGGCTCGTGCTGGCATCGGTGACCCTGGTGGCGGCCATTGCGCTGCTCACCGCGATTCCGCGCCTGCTCCCGGTTTCCTCGACCCCTGTCCGGTCGATCGCGATCCTGCCGTTCGTGGCGTCAGCCGGGCTCGCCAACCAGGAGCATCTGGTCGCGGGGCTTACGTCCGACGTCGTGCGCGAGATGCAGCGGTTCGACGTCGAGGTCAAGCGCGCCTCGACCGGGCGCCCGAACGGCGTCGGCAAGGACGTCGAGCAGCGCCTGGGCGCCGACGGCACGGTCCGCGGCGAGCTGCGGCGCACGCCGACGCGCACGGCCGTGCACATCGAGGTGCAGCGGGCAGGCGGCGTGACGCTGTTGTCGGAGGAATACGAGGTCTACGACGCGGCCCTGCCGGTGCTCGCCCGCCGGATCGCGGAAGACGTGGCGAAGGCCGTGAATGCGCTGCAGCGGGCGGGAGCCGTGCTGGCCCGGCCGACGCAGTTCGCCGCCTACGACGCGTATCAGCGCGGCCGCGCGTTGTTTGAGCAGCGCAACCCGGACTCGCTGACGCGCAGCCTCGAATACTTCCAGCAGGCGGCCAAACTGGATCCGACCTACGCCGCTCCGTGGGCGGGGATGGCGGACGTGTACATCGCGCAGGGCGTCGCCGCGTTCGGCCCGCTGGTGCCGCTCGACGCACGCCGGCTCGCGAAGGACGCCGCGACGCACGCGCTCGAGCTCGATGCCAACCTCGCGGAAGCGCACACGTCGCTGGCCTTTGCCGCGTTCTTTCACGACTGGGACTGGGACGGCGCCGAGATGCGCTTCAAGAAAGCCATCGGCCTGAACGATCAGTACGCGCTGGCCCATCACTGGTACGCCAATTACCTGAACGCGATGGGGCGCCAGAAGGAAGCGATGGCCGAAATCGGCCGTGCGCACGACCTCGAACCGCTGTCGATCCTCATCGACCGCGACATCGGGTGGCACCTCTTCTTCCAGCAGAAGTACGACGAGGCGATCGGTCAGCTCGAGCAGACGCTGGTCAGGGACACGACGTATACGCCGACGCGCACCCTGCTGGCGCGCGCGCTCGCCGAACGCGGCCGATACGCCGAAGCGCTCGAGCAACTGCGTCTGGCGGCTCCGGCCATGACGAAAACGCGCGGCGTGAACCTCAGTTTCGTCGCCTACGTGCAGGCGAAGTCCGGCGATACCCGCGCCGCTGACGCCACGATGGCGCAGATCGAAAAGCTGAGGACCGCCGAGTACGTCCCGCCGTATTACGACGCGCTCGTCTACACCGCGCAGGGACGCCTGGGGAGGGCTCTCGACGCCCTCGACCGCGCGTATCGCGAGCAGGACTCGACGCTCGTCAGCCTGATGATCGATCCGCGGTTCGAACGGCTTCATGCCGAGCCCCGGTATCAGGCCCTCGTGAAACGGATGGGATTCCCGGCACGGTCTCGCTAGCCGCGCGAGTTTTTTGCTTGCTTCGTGCCGGTGCAGTCCCTACACTTCGCCGGCTGCCCCCTCTATCAAGGAGATTAGATGGCTGTCTCGAACTCGACGCTGAAACTGCTCCGCTGCAGGAGAGACTCGGAAAGGATTGCGAAAGTACTGAAGGTCATCGGCCAGCGCGCGAGTCTGGCCGTCGAGGGAGAGATGGTGATCCTCATCGTCCAGAACCCGTTGAAGGGGCTCGCCTCGAAAAAGAAATCCCCGGCCCGCAAAGCGTCGCGCAAGAAAGCCGCGTCGCGGTAGCGGTAGAGGAGAATCGAAGGGGAAGCGGCACTTCCTGATGGCGCGAAAGAGCGGGCGGACCGCCTGGGGCTCGTGGCATCCGCTGGCCAGTGACTTTCACTTCGGCACGAAGGACATCCCCTGGGCCGACGGAGAGGAATCGGAAGCGATTGCGGCGAGCCAGCGCGCGCGCGCCACGATCGCTCCGGCTCCTCCGCCGTTCAAACCCGTGCGGGGACGGGGCGTGCCGCTGCCCGCGCCAACTCCGAACGACCGCTTCACGCAGGTGCTGCTCGAGCGCCGCACGTGGCGGGGCTTCGGCAAGGCCGCTATCCCGCTGTCGAAGCTCGGAACGTTGCTCCGGCTGACGTTCGGCGTCCAGATGGAGGGACGGACGGCTGCCGGTACACACGTCCTCTTCAAGACGTCACCGTCGGGAGGCGCTCGGCATCCGATTGAAGCCTACGTGCTCGCCCTCCGCGTCAGCGGTCTTCCGAAAGGCCTGTATCACTTCGCGCCGGACACGGGGCGGCTGCATCCGGTCCGCCGCGGCGCATCCTCCTCCCAGCTCGTCGAGTATCTCTCCGGGCAGTGGTGGTTCGCCGACGCCGCCGCGCTCGTCCTGATGACGGCCGTGCTTCCGCGTGTCCGCTGGAGGTATCCGCATCCGCGCGCCTACAGGTCCGTCCTGCTGGGCGCCGGTCACCTCTGTCAGACCTTCTGCCTCGTGGCCACGTGGCTGAAGCTGGCGCCTTTCTGCACGCAGGCCCTGGCCGACTCCCGGATCGAGCGCGACCTCGGGGCCGACGGGATCGACGAAGTGGTGATTTACGCCGCCGGCGTCGGCAGCCGTCCCCGTGACGGCCGCTGGGTCCAATGGCCGCCGCACCAGCCGGGTCAGCCCTTCTTTCCGAAGGATTTCGTCAGGAAAACCCGCTAGTCGCACCTGTACGCTAACCCCCCCTCCGCCGTTGTATCTAGAGAACGAAGGTCACGGAGGGACCCACGTCATGGATGCTACAGCCCTCGGAAATTCACTGGACCACTATCACCTCGAAGCCCCGCTCGGCTCAGGTGGCATGGGGGTCGTTTATCTGGCACAGGACACCAAGTTGAGCCGCCGGGTCGCCGTCAAGGTCCTGCCGGCCAACCGGCTCGACGAGCAGGCGCGGCTGCGCCTTCGCGACGAGGCGTCCACGCTCTCGCGCCTCAGCCATCCGAACATCGCATCGGTGTTCGACTTCGGATCGCAGCCCGGGATCGACTACGTCGTCATGGAGTACGTCCCCGGGACGACGCTGGATGTGCTGCTGCAGCGCGGACCGCTGGATTCGGAGACCGTCGTCCGGCTCGGCGTGCAGCTGGCGCGCGGTCTCGCGGCCGCGCACGCGTGCGGCATCGTCCATCGGGACATCAAGCCGGGGAACGTGCGGGTGACGCCCGAAGGGCTGCTGAAGATCCTGGACTTCGGCGTGGCGACGTTCGCGCTGCCGTCGCCGGAGTCCAAGACGACCGCCGGGTTCTTCGATCGGACGCCGGCGCTTGCGGGCACGATCCGGTACATGGCGCCGGAGCGCCTGCGCGGGAGCCCGGCCGATCCGCGGACCGACATCTTCAGCGCCGGCGCGCTGCTCTACGAGATGGCGTGCGGGCGGCCGCCGTTCAGCGATCCGCAGCCGATGCGGCTCATCGCGTCGATCCTGAGCGCGAGGCGGACGCGGCCGTCGGCGATCAACCCGCTGGTCGATCCGGCGCTGGAGTCGGTCGTCCTGCGGGCGCTCGATCCGGATCCGGCGTGGCGCTTCCCGCTGGCGGCCGATCTGGCCGACGCGCTCGAGGCGGTGGCGGCGCGGCAGCGCCAGCCCCGCGCGTCGTCGATCAGCGCCGTCGCGCGCTGGGCGTCGAAGCTGGCGAGCGCGCTGCTGATGTAGGTCCCGGGCGGGGGCGGCGGGGTCAGGTCATGAATCATGAACGAGCACCCTGCCAGTTTGCCGGTCGCAAGTTCGTTCACGATTCATGACCTGACCCCCGGGTACCGCCTCCCGCCGTACCGTACCGGGGTCAGACCCCATCCGTCGGGTTACACACTGGTGGCAGATTCTGCGCGCTACGACTGGTGGAGGGCGACGATCATCTGGTCGAACGCGTAGAGCAGGTCCTCGCGGTTCGAGTACGGGCCGGGCGTGTAGGCGCGCGAGGCGATGCCGGCCTGTGACAGCTCGCACACGTGCCAGTCCTGGCGGTTCGTCATGTCCCAGAACTCGATCGCATCCGACGCGTCGAACCCCGGGCGCGCGAGCTCCTCGGGACGGAAGTGCCATTCACAGATGTTGATCGTGCGCCCCGGAGCGATCGGCCACAGCGTGTGCACGAGCATGTAATCGGGGTGCAGGCTGAGGAGCATGTTCGGAAAGATCGCGTAGTAATACACCCGCCGCGTATCCTCCGGCGCCAGCCCCGGCAGGAACGCGCGCGGGCAGGTCCCGTCCATCGACAGCGTCGCCACGCCGGGCCGCAGATCCATCCGCCCACCCATATAGGTCGCGCGCAGCGGCTCGTTCTCGCCGCTCAGATAGTGCGAGAGCTTGTTGAGCGCGGGGTGAAGGTTCGGGCAGTGGAGGCACTCGTTGTAGTTCTGAATCAGCAGCTTCCAGTTCGCCTGCACGTCGTAGACGATCCGGCGGCCGAGCCGCAGATCCTCCATGCGCCAGGGCCTGAACCTGCCGGGGAGATCCGCGAGCTGGACGCTCAGCGGCTGCGCCTCCTCCGACAAATTCACGAAGATGTGCCCGTCCCACTCGTCGCAGTGGACGCGGTGCAGCGGGTAGTCCTCCTTCCGGAAGTGCGGGACCTCGTCCATGTGCGGCGCCCCCACGAGGCGTCCCTCGAGGTCGTACGTCCACGCGTGATAGGGACACTGGATGCTGCCGGCGAACGTCCCCTCGGCCGCGGTGCACAGCTTCGTGCCGCGATGACGGCACACGTTGTAGAACGCGTTGACGCGTCCGGGACGGCGCGCCGCGCGATGATGACGCTTTCGCCGAGGAGCTCGCGCACGAAGAACCGGCCCGGCCGATCGACTTGCTCGGTGCGCCCGGCGCAGACCCACATCCGGCCGAAGAACGCCTGCATCTCGCGGCGGAAGTACGCCGGGTCGACGTAATACTCCGCCGGCAGCGTCCGCGCGCCCTGCGGCATCACGTCGCGGGGCTTCGACAGGGGTTCCGCAGGGTTCCTCAAGGTTCCACCGGGTTCCGCGAGGTTCTGTTCGGCAGGGTTCTCGGGGTTCGGCAAGGTTCTGGGTTCGGTTCCGTTCGGCCCATGATACAACCACCGACGTGCCTCTCCCCGTCGAGACCGTGCCGCCGGCGACGCTGAAGCGCGAGCTCGGCCGCTGGGACCTCACGGCCATCGGCGTCAACCAGGTCATCGGCAGCGGGGTCTTCGCGCTGCCCGCGGCGCTGGCCGCGAGCGCCGGCGCGTGGAGCCCGTGGATGGTTGCGGCCGTGGGATTCGCCTCGATGCTGATCGCGCTCTCGTTCGCCGAAGTGGCGAGCCGGTTCGAGGGCACCGGCGGACCCTACCTCTACACGCGCGCGGCGTTCGGCCGGTTTGCGGCGTTCGAGGTCGGCTGGATGCTCTGGTTCACGCGCGCCGCGAGCTGGGCGGCGGTCATCACCGTGCTCATCGCGGCGCTGGGCCGCTACTGGCCGCGGGTGACGTCGGGAGCGCCGAAGATCGTCCTGCTCACCTCGATCGTCGCGGTCCTGGCGGCGATCAACATCCGCGGCATCCGGCAGAGCAGTTTCGTCGTCAACGCGCTGACGGTCGGGAAGCTCCTGCCGCTCGTGATCTTCATCGTCGTGGGCCTGTTCTACGTGGACGGGTCCCGCCTGAGCGCCGACGCCAGCGTGCCGCTCGCGAGCCTCTCCGCGAGCGCGTTGCTGCTCATCTTTGCGTTCGGCGGCTACGAGGTGGTGCCGGTGGTTGCGGGAGAAACACGGGACCCGCGGCGCACGGTCCCATTCGCGCTCATCATGACGATCGTCATCGTCACGATCGTGATGACGATGGCGCAGGTCGTCGCGCTGGGGACGCTGCCCGGGCTGGCTCAGTCGAAGACGCCGCTCGCCGACGCCGCGGCGGTGTTCCTCGGCACCGCCGGAGCCGCGATGTTGACGCTCGGTGCGGTGTTCTCGACCTCCGGCAACAACATGGGGCAGGCGCTGTCCGGATCGCGCAACCTTTTCGCGCTCGCGGAGCAGGGAGACCTGCCGCCGTTCTTCGGGCGCGTTCATCCGACGTATCGCACGCCCATCAACGCCATTCTCGTCACCGCGGGTGTCGCGCTCGTGCTTGCGGTGTCGGGCACCTTCGAGTCGCTGGCCGCGGCGAGCGCGATCAGCCGCCTCGTGGTCTACGTCGCGACGTGCGCGTCGACGTTGCGGCTGCGCCGGGTCCGCGGGGTCAACCCGCCGATCTTCACGGTGCCGTTCGGTCCGGTGATCCCCGTGGCGGCGATCCTCTTCGCGCTCGCGATCCTGGCCGGCGCCAGCCGCCTGCAGTTGATGTCGGGCACGGGAGCCCTCGCGGCCGGCGCGGTGCTGTATCTGATCGCCGTCAAAGGGAGACGGACGTTAACCACGGGTCCGGCTGAAGCCGGACGCCACCGGGACCAGGAGTAGAGTCGATGACGATACGTATCGTGTTGCTGGCCGCGCTGGCGCTGTCCTTCCCGGTCCAGGCCGCGGCGCAGTCGTCGGTGTTCGTCGTGCGCCATGCCGAGCGCACCGACACAGGCACGGGCGTCACGCCGCCGCCCGGCGCGGATCCCGACCTCTCCGCCGCCGGCCACGTCCGCGCCGCGTCCCTCGCCGCGATGCTGAAGGACGCCGGGATCACCGCTATCTACGCCACGCAGTACAAGCGGACGCACCAGACCGCCGCGCCGCTCGCGGCCGCGCTCGGCGTCACCGTCGTCACGATCCCGTCCGCCGACACGGCCCAACTCGTCGCCAAACTGAAGGCCGCGCCCGGCAACGTGCTCGTCGTCGGCCACTCGAACACCGTGCCGGATGTGATCAAAGGATTAGGAGTAGATGCCCCCGTGACCGTCGCCGAATCCGAGTTCGACAATCTCTTCATCGTCACGCGGGGGGAGAAGCCGTCGCTGGTGCGCCTGCACTACCGCTAGCGGAGCCTACTCGGGACCCGGGACCCGGGACCCGGGACTCGGGACTCGGGACTCGACTCGGGACTCGGGACTCGGGACTCGACTCGGGACTCGGGACTCGGGGCTCGGGACTCGGGATCGATCCGCGGCAGCGGGCAGCGGGGAGCGGGCAGCGGGAAGCGGGAAGCTGGCAACGGGAAGCTGGAAGCCGGAAGCGCGAAGCTCTCGATCAGTCCGCGCTGATCGCCAGCAGGTTGTACTTCCAGACCGCGGCCGCAAAGGCCAGCGGCGTGAGCAGGCCGAGCGCCCAGATGGCGAGCGTCAACCCGGACCGCACCATCTCGTTGCGCGTGAGCACTGTCAACACCGGCGCGAACACGATCGTCAGCGTGCCGCCCGCCACCTGGCTGATGAGGATCCACTCGAGCGGCCGTTTCAGGTGCGCGAGCCCCTGCGGCCCGATCTCGCGGTGGCTCCGCAAGAGCGACACGATCGCGGCGACCGGCAGGACCATGCCGAGGAGGACGAGAAGCGGGAATCCGAAGACGATCACCGACAACCCGTAGGCGACCGTGAGCTCGCCGGGCGTGGGCGGCGCGAACAGGACGAGGCCGGCAATCGCCAGCGGCGCCAATGCGTACGCGATCGCCATCTGAATGCCCGAAGCCTTGATCCACGGGCGCCTGCGCGGGAACACCTGCGTGAAGTGGAACAGCACCAACGCGCCGGCTCCCAGGGCCGCCATGACCGCCGCAAAGGCGGCGGGCGGCAGCTGCCTGGGATCGGTCGTGCCGCGCAGCCACCACAGCGTCGGGATGCCGAACACGATCACGTTGGCGATCGAGAACGCGAGGAACACGCGCGTGCGGATGTCGTCGGTCGCGCGCAGCCACGCCGCAAAGCCGATCGCGAGATAACACACGGCCGCGATTCCCTGCGTGACCGCGTCGAGCCGCGTGAAAACCGGCGTGGGGAGTGTCGTCAGATCCATCGTGATCGACATTGTCCGCTGAAAGCCCCGATCCGCGACCTGGGCTTTCAACTCCCAAAAAACCGCACCCCCGCCTTCGGGCGCGCAGGACTTACCGCGCGCTTCGGCGAGGCCTCGCCAAAGCTTGTCGCTCGTGTTTGGAGTGCGACAAGCGGCGGCGGGCAACTCCCAAAGTGTCTGGAGGTGAAGTCGCGGCGGATTGCACCCGGCTGGTACAGCCGGGTACTTGCGAGTTGGAGGTTGGGAGTTGGAGGTTGACGCGTGCTAGTCCGTCGCGCTGGCGCTTCGCCGGTAGACGATCTTGCCGTCGAAGATCGTCACGGCGACCGTCGTCGACGCGAGCCGCGACGGTGGAGCGTCGAAGATGTCGGTCGAGAGGACCACGAGGTCTGCCAGCATGCCGACTTTCAGCGATCCCTTGCGCTGTTCGTCGAACGACGCGTACGCCGGACCGGATGTGAACGCGTCGATGGCGCGCTCGAGCGGCAGCCGTTCGGCGGGATTCCAGCCGCCCTCGGGGAGTCCGTTCACGGTGGTCCGGTTGACGGCGACGTGGATCGCGGCCATCGGGTTCAGCGGCGCGGCCGGCCAGCCGGTTCCGAACGCGAGCCGGCTCGCCGCGGCGGCGACGGTCGCGTAAGGCCACGCGCGCTCGGACCGTTCGCGGCCGACGCTGCGCCCCACCGCGTCGATGCGGGCCTGGAGCGGTGCGGCCTGCATCGGTTGAAACGACGCAATCACGTTCAGCCGGCCCAGCCTCGGCAGATCGATCTCGTCGATGAACGCGGCGTGCTCCAGTCGATGGCGGCGCTCGTGTTGCGGCCGCGGATTCGAGCGCACGGCGTGCTCGTACGCGTCGAGGACCATCCGGGCGGCGCGATCGCCGGTCGCGGTCGCCGTAATCTGCCACGCGCGCGCGTCGAGCAGGCGGACGGTGCGGTTCAGGTCATCGGGGGACACGGCGGTGGCGGCAGCCGGCGCGTCGGGCGTGCCGGCGCAGGGCTCCAGCATCGCGGCCTCGCAGGACTCGATCGGTCCATCGAGGGCGATCCGGATGCTGCCGGCCTTGAACAACGGGTCGTCCGGATACTCGCTCGACACCGCATCGAGCGCGTCGATCTCGCGCTCGCTCGGCGCACCCTCGAGCGCCACCGACGCGTACACGCGCACCTTCAAGTCGCGCGTCCGGCGCGCTTCTTCGTAGAGCGCGAGATCCTCGGCGCCGGCCGCCGCATCCTGCACGCTGGTAATCCCGTTGCGGTGCGCCTCGACGATCGCCGCGCGCAGCGCGCGCGCACGCTCGTCGTGCGTGGGCCGCGGCACGACCCGCCGGACCAGCGCCACCGCTGCGCTCTTCAGCACACCCGGTTGGTTCGCCCGTGCGTGCGTCCCTGACGATGGTCCCGCCGGCCGGATTGGGCGTCTTGCGCGTGAGTCCGGCGAGGTGCAAGGCTTTCGTGTTCACCCAGGCCGCGCGGCCGTCGTTCGACAGGATGAACGCGGGCCGATTGGGGACCGCGGCATCGAGCTGCAGTCGCGTCGGTCCGCCACCCTGAAACGCGTCGGCAGACCACCCCCGGCCGACGACCCACGCGCGATCGGGATTCGCGTCGGCCCACGTCCGGATGCGCGCGTGGACCTCGGCGGCGTCGGCCGAGTCGACCAGATCGATCGCATCGAGCCCGAGCCCGCCGTTGATGAACTCCACGTTCGCGTCGTTGAATCCCGGAAGCACCGCCGCGCCCAGAGCGTCGAGGAGAATGGTCTGCGGACGGCGGAGCCGGTTGATCTCGCGGTTGCTTCCAACCCGCAGGATCTGGTTGCCGCGAATGGCGACGGCTTCCGCCGTGCGGCCCGAGGCGTCCGCCGTATACACCTTGGCGTTGAAGACAATGAGATCCACCGGACCGTCGCTATCGTCGCGCTGCGCGCCGACGATGAGCCCTGCGATCAGGGTTGCGGCGACGATCCCGACGACGACGTAGGTAGTGAGGCGGGCGGCCATGCAGTTTTCCGGGCTGGGCGGTCGTCCGCCCGGCGCTCGGCCTGGAGCGGGCATTCTAGCACGGGGGACCGCGCTCGCTCAGGGCAGGCCGCCCTACCGAGGCGCGCAGCGCCGAGGCCCCTACGGCGAGCGAAGCGAGCCGCCCTTCCGGCGAGCGTTAGCGAGCCCTTCGACTCGCGTGGTCCCGTGCGCTCGCTCAGGGCAGGCCGGCCCCTACCGAGGCGCGCAGCGCCGAGGCCCAACCCCCATGCTATTGTCGGCCCCGATGCACGCAGAAAACGCCGTGATTCCGGCCGGCGACGAGGGGCTCGTCCGCGCCATCGGGCTTGGGTCCGCCATCCTGTTCGTGGTGGGCAGCGTCATCGGCTCCGGCATTTTCCTGACGACGGGGGGGATGGCCGTCGTGATTCCGTCGGCGTCGCTGCTCCTCGCCGCGTGGATCCTCGGCGGCCTGCTCGCCATCGCGGGCGGCCTGACGTATGCCGAGATGGGCGCCATGTTTCCGCGCTCCGGCGGCGTCTATGTCTTCCTCAAAGAGGCGTACGGCCCGCTGACGGCATTCCTCTATGGCTGGGCGGCGCTCTTCGTCGTCATCAGCGGCGGGATCGCCGCCGTGGCGGTTGGATTTGCCGTCTACCTGGGCTACTTCATCCCGGGCCTGGCGGCCGCGTCGGTGGCGGGAATCGACGGCCAGAAGCTCGTCGCCGCCGCCGTGATCGTCGTGCTCGGCGCGATCAATTACGTCGGCGTGCGCAGCGGCAACCTCGTCAGCGTCGTGACGACGGCCGCCAAGGTCGCCGCGCTCGCGGCGCTGCCGATCATGGCGACGATCGCCTGGCGGGTCCAGCCCGTGTTCATCCCGATCGTGCCTCCGGATCTCGCGAGGCCGGCGGCGTCGTTCGGCGTCGCGATGATCGCGGTGCTGTGGACGTACGAGGCCTGGTATTTCGTGACCTACGCGGCCGGCGAGATCAAGGACCCGCAGCGCAACATCCCGCGCGCGCTCCTCGGCGGGCTGCTGGTGCTCATGTCGGTCTACGTCACCGTCAACGTGGCCTATCTGTACGCGCTCAGCCTCGACGAGATGAAGGGGGTCACGCGGATTGCCGAGCGCGCCGCGACGGCGCTCGTCGGTCCCTGGGGCGCGACCTTCATCGCGCTCACCGTCGTCGTGTCGACGTTTGGAAACATCGGCGCCGCGGTGCTCGCCGGGTCGCGGCTGCTCTTCGCGATGGCCTCCGACGGCGTGTTCTTTCCGGCCGCGAGCAAAGTCCACCCGGGCTACCGCACGCCTCACCTCGCCATCGTCGCGTTGACCGTGTGGTCGGCGTTGCTCGCGCTGTCCGGGACGTACGAGCAGCTGTTCACGTACGTGATGTTCGCGTCGATCCTCTTCAGCGTCGCGGCCGGCGTCGCGCTGTTCCGGCTCCGCCGCACCATGCCGGATCGTCCGCGCCCGTACCGGACGTGGGGATACCCGATCGTTCCGATCATCTTTATTGCCGGGTCCGCGGCGTTCGTGGTCAACACGCTGCTCGAGAGACCGGTCGAGTCGCTCGCCGGCCTCGGCCTCCTCGCGTTGGGGCTGCCGGCGTACTGGTATTGGCGGAAGAGGTGAAAGTTGGCCAATTTCGGACTCCTGACACAGAACGGGAGCACGGGGAGTCTTTCCAACACGGAGATCACGGAGAGCACGGAGTCTCTAATTTGACCTTCTCGCAACGCACTCGAGCCGCGCGGAGCGCGGACCTGCAACGCCGGCCTCTGTAACCTACGGCCGGCGCTCGAGTGCGTTCGGGTCCTCGACATTCGGCATTTAGCGCTCTTCTATCCGTGTGAATGTGTGAATCCGTGGTACGTGTTTATCCGTGATGAAATTCGCGATCCTCGGTTCAGGCGCCGTCGGCGGCTATCACGGCGCCAAGCTCGCGCGGGCGGGCCACGACGTGACATTCATCGCGCGCGGGGCGCACCTGGCGGCGATCCGCGAGCGCGGGCTGGAGATCCGGAGCCCGGCGCTCGGGGGCTTCACCGTGCGCGCGCGGGCGGAAGAGGACACGTCGAAGGTCGGACCCGTCGATGTCGTGATCGTCGCGGTGAAGGCCTACGACAACCCGACCGCGCTGCCGCTGGTCGCGCCGCTCCTGGGACCGGGGTCGTCCGTCCTGACGCTGCAGAACGGCGTGGACAGCGTGAACGATCTGGCCGCGCGCATCGGCGAGGAGCCGGTCATCGGCGGGACGACGTACATCGCGACGGCGCTCAGCGCGCCCGGCGTGATCGAGCAGACGGGGACGCATCGGCGGATCGTGTTCGGTGAAGTGTTCGGCCGGCTCCCGCGGCTGTCGCCGCGCGTGCAGGCCCTTCACGAAGCGCTCGCGGGCGCCGACATTCAGTCGGAGGCCGTTGGCGACGGACGCGTGCCGATCTGGGAGAAGTTCATCTTCCTCGTCGCGCTCGCGGGCTTCACCGGCGCCTCGCGGCTGCCGATCGGCCCGCTGTGGGCCGACCCGCAAATCCGATCGCAGTTCCTCGACGCCTGCCGCGAGGTCGAGCGCGTCGCGCGGGCGGAAGGCGTGCAGGTCGCTGCTGACGTCATCGATCGCATTGCCGCGTACGTCGGCGGCATCCCCGGCACGATGCGATCGTCGCTGCTGATCGATCTCGCCCAGGGGAAGCGCATTGAAGTGGACGCGCTGCACGGGTCCGTCGTCCGCCGCGCGGCGCTGGCGGGCGTTCCGGCGCCGATCATGTCAACGCTGTATGCCGTGCTGAAGCCGTTCGCGGACGGCCCACCCGGCTGACGCAGGGCGCGAAGGAACTTCAACGAGCGCGTGATTGCCGGACAACTCCACGGCGGCCGCGTCCGGCCCGTTTGGTCGCCGCCTTGGCGCTCACGAAGCGGTGCGCGCCGGTCACGAGGTCCCGCAACGCGTCGGCAGGGATGCGTGACAGCCGAACGAGGACACACGGGTAGTTCAGGTAATGGTCCTTCAGGTAATAGGTGTCAGGGTCGTCCTCGAGGAGCGCGTCCCGGGCCGCGAAATCCATCATCACCACCAGCGTGTTCGGCTCGGCCGACTTGTGGGATGCCACGCACGCGAACATCCTGCCGTTTACCTTCAGTGTCGGCTTCCCCCACGTCGTAGTGAGCTCCACGGCCGGCAACTTGCGGCCGATGGATTCGACGGTCTTGAAACTGCAGCTGCGTGGCATCGCGCCCCATCGTAATGCACAGTCGGCCCCTACCGCACGAGCGCCAGCGAGTGCGGCCCTTACCGAGGCGTCCTACGCCGAGGCCCCTACCGCGAGCGAAGCGAGCGGCCCCTCCGCGCGTCAGCGAAGAGCGCGCGCGCCCCTAGTCATGCCGCAGCGCCGCCACCGGGCTGATCCGCAGCGCGCGCACCGCGGGGACACAACTCGCCAGCATCGCGGCGCCGGTCACGATCAGAGGGACGAAGACGAACGTGGCCGGATCGGTGGCGTCGACGCCGTAGAGCATCGACGCCAGGAGCCGCGTCGAGGCCAGCGCGGCGGCCACGCCCAGGGCAACGCCGACCGCGATGACCCGTCCGCCCTCCCGCACCAGCAACGCGAGCACCTGTCCTGGCCGGGCGCCGAGCGCGACGCGCACGCCGATCTCGCGCGTCCGGCGCACGACGGCGTACGCGACGATGCCGTAAACACCGACGACGGCGAGCGCGAAGGCCATCGCGCCGCAGGTCGCGACGAGCACGGCGGTGAGGCGATTGGCGCTGACGGCTTCGGCGAGGTGCGCCTCGAGCGTGATCGTGCGGAAGATGGCCACATCCCGATCGACCCCGGCTGCCGTGCGCCGGATCGTCTCGGCGAGCCTCAGGGGATCCCCCGACGTCCTCGCGACAAGGGTGACCCTCGGGATGAAGTCGCGCTCGAGCTGGTGGAACACGACCGGCATGGCCGGACCCTGGAGCCCGCTCCGGCGCTGCGCGCGCACGACGCCGATGATCTCGAGATCGGTGTTTCGCATCTGCATGCGCCGGCCGACAGCGCGTCCTCCGAAGTAACGGTCCGCGAGCACGTCGTTCACGACGATCAGCGGCACTTGTCCGGTGTCGGTCGATTGAAACAGTCGTCCCTCTACCGGCGCGAATCCCATCGTCTCGAAGTAGTCCCGGTGCACGCCGTTGACGTGCAGCTCCATGTCTTCGCCGGGCCGCGGCACGTATCCGGGAACGCGGAAGAGGCGCCGGGAGCCGCCCGCAACCGGCACCACTCGAGCGAGGCTTGCCCGCTCGACGCCGGGAATCGCGCCGACCGCGGTCAACAGGGATTCATAGTACGCGCGGCCTTTCTCGGGCGGGACCGACGGCGGGATCTCGACGGAAAGGAGAAGGGCCTGGCGAGTCGAAAAGCCAGGGTCCACGTCGAGCGCGTTGGAGAGGCTGCGCGTGAGCAGCACCGCCGATACGAGCAGGACGGACGCGACGGCGACCTGCGCAACCACGAGGACGTTGCGTGCGGTGACGCCGCCGCGGGTATGACCGGCCCGTCCGCCGTCTCCACGGAGCGCGAGCGCCGCGGGCGACCGCACCCCATGGAAAGCGGGTGCGAGGCCAGACGCCAGCCCGCTGGCAAGAGCCACGGCCGCCGTGAACGAGATGACGACCCAGTCCACGCGGACGTCGAGCAGCCGTGCCAGTTCGGCAGGGAAGAAAGAAGGAAGGGCGTCCACGGTCCACAGCGCAAACAGCAGCCCCAGAGCCCCGCCGGCAACCCCGAGCACGAGGCTTTCGGTCAGCATCTGCCGCAGCACGCGGCCACGGCTCGCGCCGAGTGCAAGGCGGACGGCGACCTCCCGGCTGCGAGCGCTCGCGCGCGACAGGAGGAGACCCGCGACATTGGCGCACGCAATCAGCAGGACCAGCCCGACCGCCGCCATCAGCGTTGCCCCAATCATCGCCACTTCGCCCCGGAATCTCGGGTCGAGTCGCGTGTGCGGCCGAACGACCATCGGCCGCGGATCGTTGGGACGCGCCAGCGTTCCGCGATTGGTCGTGGGCGAGCTCGCCGCGAGGCTCGCCGCGATCGCGTCCAGCTGACTCTGTGCCTGCTCCATGCTGGTCCCGCGCGCCAGGCGGCCCACGATGTCGAGACCGCGGTTCCCACGCTGCGCGGGATCGTCCCGCGCCTCGAGCGGCGTCCACAGTTCGAATGCCGCGCCCAGGCTCAGGCCGTCGAACCGCTCCGGCGCCACGCCGACAATCGTCACCGATCGGCCGTCGACGGTGACCTGCCTGCCCAGCGCGGACGACGAGCCGCCGAACGCGCGATGCCACAGGCTGTAGCCGATCACACCGACCGCTGGCGCCCCGGATTGAGTGTCCACCGATCCGATTGCACGTCCGGCCGCCGGCTGAAGGCCGAGCAGGTCGAAGAACTCGCCCGACACGCCCATTGTGCTGACCCGCTCGACGTGCTCGTCGATCCGCAGCACCGCCGATCCCTCCCAGAACGCGGCGAGCTTCTGAAGAGCCGGCGCGCCCGATTTCATCGAGAGGTAGTCGGGATATGAGGACGTACCGTAGGGTCCGCTGCTGAAATCGCTCGTGAAGACGGACACGAGCGACTCCGGGGCGCTGACGGCCGGCGCGGGCTTCAGCAGCAGGGCATTGACGAAGCCGAAGACGCTGGCGTTCACGCCGATCCCGATGCCGAACGTCAGCAGCGCCAGCGCCGTGAAACCGGGCGCCTTTGAAAAGGAGCGGAGCGCGTACCGCAGATCCTGCAGGAGCTTGTCCATGGGGAGAGAGGAGAGCCAGACGCGTGCCACGGGGCCGCGGGCTGGAAAACGGTGACCTGTCAGGACTTGAACCGCGTGGAGTTCACGAGGGAAGTGCCCCGGTTGTCCGGTTTCGACGATCGGCCGTCCCGCGCTCGCACATCCGGCAGGGGGTCACGCGGCGGGGTCACCCGGGGGTCAGGTCATGAATCGTGAACGCGCCCTTCGCCGAGCAGTCGGAAGACGTCGTTCACGATTCAAGACTGACCCCCAGCGCTGCGGTAGGCCGATTACTTACCCCTTCGGGAGGCGCGTTCATGATTCATGACCTGACACCCGCCGGGCCGCTGGCGCCGCGGCAGCCCGATATGCCCCCATGCCCCCTTCAACAGTCAGGACGTCGCTGACGCCGGCGCGCGACAGCAGGCTGGCGGCGAGCGTCGATCGATAGCCGCCCTCGCAAATCGTCGCGACGGGGCCGGTCCGCGGCACGTCGCCGGTGCGGCCGGTCAGCTCACCGATCGGGATGTGCACCGCACCCGCGATGTGCCCCTCCTGCCATTCCCGCGTGGTGCGCACGTCGATCACCGTCAGCCCGCCGGCGCGCGCCAGGCGATCGCGGAAATCGCCGGCGCCAATCTGCTCAATCGCCGCAGTCGGCAAGCCGGCGCGGCGCCAGGCCTCGATGCCGCCGTCGACGTAGCCCTCGACCGCATCGAGTCCGACGCGGAGCAGCTGGCGCCCGGCTTCGGCCGCCTCGCCGGCGTTCGACGCGAGCAGCACGATGCGCGTCCCGGGACGCACGACCCAGCCCGCCCAGTAGCCGATCTTCGGGCCGTACGCGATGTTGAGCGCGCCGGCCGGATGCTCGGGACAGAAGGCATCGGCGCCGCGAAGATCGATCAGGACCGCGCCCTGGCGCACCGCGCCGGCCGCCTGCATTGCCTCGATCGCCGTCACGCCGGCGTAGCCGGCCGCGAGGCCGAGCCGCGCCGGCCCCTCCTGGTTGATCCGCTTCATCCACTGGAAGTACGCCGGCGTCTCGGGCAGATCCGCGAGCACCGCGGCGACGAAGGCCTCGCGCGACCCGTACTGCAGCGCCGGGTTGAAGCGCCGCTCCGCTCCGATGGTCGAGTGCGGCGCGGCGCCGATGCCCGTGCCGCAAAGAGATCCCGCGCCGTGACCCGGATGCACCTCGACCGCGTCATCCAGCGTGAGCAGTTTCTCGGAACAGCGAATCGTACAGCTCGCCGGCCAGCTGCCGCGTCTGCGCTTCGCCCAGGAGATCCGGACGGCCGACGGCGCCGACGAAGAGCGTGTCGCCGGTGAAGACGCGCGCCGGCTCGCCGCCCTGGCGCGCGACGACGGAGATGTGCTCCGGCGTATGCCCGGGCGTGTGACGGCACTCGAGGTCGAGATCGCCGAACGTCAACCGCTCGCCGTCGTGGACTTCGCGGTACTCGAAACCCAGCGCGGCGCCCGGGCCCGCGATGGTTTGCGCGCCGGTCTCCATCAGTTCCCGCGCGCCCGACACGAAGTCCGCATGAATGTGGGTTTCCAGGGCCGCGACGATGCGCAGCCCGTGCTGCCTGGCGGCCGCGACGTAGACGTCGGCGTCGCGCCGCGGGTCGATCGCGATCGCCTCACCGCGTCCGGCGGCAGGCGATCGAGATAGGAAGCCTGGGCGAGCCCCTCGTCGAAGAAGCGCTGAAACATCGGGTAGAATTCCTGCGGCCCTGTCGGGCGATCATAGCATCGGCCCTTTGCCAATCCTGACCCCCGCCATCGTCGCGATCGTCATGGGCGCCGGTGCCCTTGCCGGATGTCTCGGGGCGCTGCTCGGCCTTGGCGGCGGCGTGTTCCTGGTCCCGTTCCTCAACGCGGCGCTCGGCCTCGACTTCAAGACCGCCGCGGCGATCAGCCTCGTCACCGTCATCGCGACGTCGAGCGCCGTGTCGGCCGGCACCCTCGGGCTCAACCTGATCAACCTGCGTCTCGGCATGCTGCTCGAGGTCGCGTCGGCGGCGGGCGGGGTGGCGGCGGCGATCACGGTCACCCGGATCTCCGACGTGGCGCTGGAGCGCGGCTTCGCCGTCGTCGCCGCGCTCATCGCCGTCCTGATGCTGACGCGCCTCGATCAGCGGAACGTGCTGCTCGACGGCGACGCGGATCCGGGGGCGCTGGGGGGACGGTTTTACGAGGAGGAAGCCGGGCGCGAGGTCGTCTACCGCGTGAAGCGCCTGCCGCGTGGCGCTCGGCATCTCGTTCGTGGCCGGCAACGTCTCGGCGGCGTTCGGCATCGGCGGCGGCATCCTCAAGGTGCCGGTGCTGACCGCGTGGTGCGGCGTGCCGATGCGGGCGGCAGCCGCGACGAGCTCGCTGATGATTGGCGTGACCGCCGTCGCGTCGGTCCCCATCCAGTACGCGCACGGCTACGTCAACCCGCCGCTCGCCGCGGCCGCGGTGCTGGGCGTGCTGATCGGCTCGCGCGCCGGCTTCTGGTTCGGTGGCCGCGCGCGTGCGAAGTGGCTGAAGCTGCTGATGGCGCTCGTGCTGACGCTGGTGTCGGCGTTCTATTTCAGGAAGAGCCCTGTGAGCGCGGAAGCCAATCCGCTCGGCCGGCTGGAACATCATCTCGGGCGCCTGCTCGTCACGGGCGTGATCGCGAGCGCGGTCCTGCTGTTCGCCGGGCTCGCGCTCTGGCTCGCGAACCCCGAGATCCCGGTCGCGCGATGGCTGCTGAACGGCGGGCTCGTCGTCCTCATGGCGACGCCGATTCTGCGCGTGTTCGTCTCGGTCGTGGAATACGTGCGGCTGCGGGACTGGTTCTTCGTCGCCATCACCGTCGTCGTGTTGATCGAGCTGACCGTGACCGTCGTGGTGGCGCTGACGCGCGGGTAGTCCGCCGGAGATAGCGGAGCCTTGTTCGACCAGGGTTGTTCACCACAGAGATAACGAAGATAACGGAGAAAGAGAATTTTGGGTTTCCCGTTTACTGCGAAGGCTGGAGATTCCGGGATTCAAGGATTCAGGGATTAGGGATTCGTAGTCGTCTCCGGCTCCCCGAACCCCTCGGGACTCGACGGAATCCCTCCCTGGTTGACGGCCGCGGCCACTTCCTTCAATCGCTCCAGCGAGGCGGCGCGCATCTTGTCGAGCAGTCCGGAAATGCGCTGCGCCTGGTGGACGACGGTCGACAGATCGCGCTGGAGATCGGGGTTGGGGTAGCCGCGCTCGAGCAGATCGCAATGGCCGATGATCGTCTGCAGCGCGCTGTTGATCTCGGCCGCCATCGACAGCGTCAGCTCCGACATCGCTTCCATCGACCGGTACTTGCCGACGGCGATCTGGAGCTGCTGCGCCACGTACGCGACCGCGAAGATCTCGGCGACCGGCATCAGCACGTCCACGTGCCGCCTGCTGGAACGCGTGGGTCTGCCGCGACACCACGTTGATCGTGCCCACCGCGCGCCCTTTGGCGACGAGCGGCACGATCACCGCCGATCCGAGCCCGGCGCTGTGCAGGACGTTGACGTCGAGGAAATCAGCGGCGCCCTCGCTCGTGTCGTTGATGATGAGCGGCTCGCGCGACCGCACGACGCTGCCGAGCGCGGTGCGCTCGATCTTGAACACGATCTCGGGCCGCGGCCTCGTGCGCCGCTCGTCCTCGTGGACCCGCGCGGTGTAGGTCTGAAACTCCTGGCCGTTCTCCGACAGCAGCGCGAGCCCGAGCCGATCGCAGGGCACCAGTTTGATGATGCGCTGGGCCAGGGACTGGAAGGCGAGCGGCACGTCGACCGAGCGGGAGATGTTCTCGAGGATCGCGTTCTGCATCTCGAGCTCGCCGACCCGATCCAGCGTCTCCGATCTGCGTGTGCTCGTGCTCGGTCACCGCGCGGGCGAGGCCGCCGATCCGCCGCGTGGCGACCGCCGCCAGGATCAAGACGACGAGTCCCGCGGCGACGGCCTGCAGCACGGCAACCGGCCGCTGCGGGACGCCGCCCGCGATCGCCCACGAGGCGCCCTCGACAACGGCGAACGCGGCGACGAGGGACCAGATGGCCCAGACCGCCACCCGCGGATGCCGTAGATTCGTTGTGGAAATCACTCTGTAGCTGATCTGGAACTATAGCACCCGTCGGGTCTCAGGTCTCTAGTCTCAGGCTGGTCCGAGCTGTCCAAGGACCTTGGACCCGAGACCTCGGCCCGAGGACCCAAAGACCCGAGCCCCGAGACTAGCTGACCCGCCAGTACTGTAAGCGTCCATCGCCCTCGCCCGCTCGCCCGCGTCCACGAGAGGAAACGTGCCGAGCACGTGTGCGAGCTCCGACTCGTCAAGGCCGTAGAGCCGCGCCACGCGGGCCTGCAGCTGAGCCGCAGCGGCACGATCATCCGGCTCAGCCGACAGCCGCGCGCTGAGCGCCGCAATCGTGCGGAAGACGGCTGAGTCCCCTGGCGGCCTGGGCACGGGGAGCCGCGCGATGATGGACGTCGTCACGTGCGTGCCGACGCGCAGCCGCACGAGGTAGTTCGCCACGAAGCTGTTGAAACCCCGCACAGGAACGCCTGCTCGTCATCGTCGATCTCCGCGGCCGGGGGCCGCGACGCCCTTCTTCAGGCAGAACAGCGTATGCGTCGTCACGACGCCGGCCGGAACGATCGCCGCGATCAACGTCAGCCGGTTTGTGGCGGCGGCCACGTCCCGGTAGGCGAGCCGCGGCCGCGAATAGGTGCGAGCCGGATCGAGGAGCTGTCGCGGCGGTGCGCGCCGGGATGTGCACGCGCGAAGCGGCGACGTCGGCGACGAACGGCCGAATCAGCTTTCCTTCGATCACCGGAAGGTCCCCGGCCGCGCGACGGCTGCCGTCGACGAAGTGCTTCCTGTCTTCCGTCGCGTTGAGCTCCCGTCCGAACGCCGCATGCCATCCAGCCGGATCGCCGAGCGCGGGAATCGAGAACGCGATCCGCGACGCAATCGCGACATCAGTGGCGGTGCGGAGCTCGGGGATGGCGAGCTGTTCGCCGGTCAGTTGATCGACGAGGGATCGCGGGATCGGCACCGAGGACGGATCGGCGCCCGAGTCCGGGAGCTCGTCGAGCACGTCCGGCGAGCGCACGCCGAAACGGCAGGGGAGCGTGGTTGTGGCCTGACCCGTCGTGGCGGCGATCAGCAGAAACTTCAGCCCGCGATGGATCGGGAACAGGCCGTCGCGGTTCTCGATCGAGATGAACGTGTCCACCTGCGTGCGATCCAGCACGCGCCGCCGCAGCGCCGCGCACCCGTGATCGGATGCGAAGCCGGACGGCAGGACGATGGCCAGGCGGCCGCCGGTGCGGACGAGCGAGAGGGCACGCTCCAGAAACAACTGATACAGATTGGCGTGCCCGTCACTCTGGAGGCTGTAGACGCCGGACGCTCGCGTGAAGGCTGTCAGTCGGGCTGCCGCCGCTCCGTCGGGACCGGCATCTGCGCGGAGCATCTCCCACGGCGGGTTGCCCAGCACGGCATCGAAGCCGGAGCCTGGAAGATGGCGGCCGTCCGCGTCGTGAAAGACCTCCGGGAACTCGAGGGTCCAGTGAAAGAACCGCTCGCGCTCCACCGCACGCCGCGCGGCGTCCACCAGCGGCGCGGAGACGTGCGCCGGCAAGACACCGCCGCGGCCGAGCACTTCATCCAGGACAGCCGCGAACGTGGCGCCGCGCAGGCTCGCCGCGCCGTCGTGGAACCATGCGGCGCACCACAAATCCGCGGCGGCCTTCCATCGCGCGAGCGGCGCTCCTTCCTGCACCAGCGACGCCATCAACCGCTCCTTCCCGCGAACCTGCTCGATGGTGTCGCCGGGATCGTTCGCGATCGACAGGCGGCGTCCGATGGTCTCGCCGAGGGCGGCCCCGGCGGCGTCGATCTCGAACAGCGGTAGATCGGCGCGACGGGCCCGCGCGGTTCGCGGCTGCCGTGCAAGGTCGGTCAGCGACGCGCCGACGAGGCTGTTGCCGGCGCGCAGATGATGGTCCAGGAACGTGAGGGGACGGTCACCCGCGAGCGTGGCCAGCCAGAGCGACAACCGTGCAAGCTGCACGGCCATCGGGTTGATGTCCACGCCGAAGAGACAGCGCTGCGCCACCGCACGTCGAAAACCGGATCGATCGCGATCGCTGACGTCCTCGGCCGACACCACGCCGTCGTGAATCAGGGCGGCTTCGTACGCCACCGCGAGATAGCGGCACGCCGCCACCAGGAACGCGCCGCTTCCCATCGCGGGGTCGAGCACGCGCAGCGACAGGATTCGATCGGGCGTCGCATCGCGCACGAGCGGCGCGAGCGTCCGGCGGACCAGGTACTCCGTCAGCGCGCGGGGCGTGTAGAAGGCGCCGGTGGTCTTGCGGCGTCCGGCGCGCACGAGCGTCAACCGGGACGAGCTGCCGCCTTCCGCGGCCGCCTCGAAGTCGAGGATCCGCTCGTACACTCCGCCGAGCTGCTCGACCCCGAGGTCCGCGTACGCGATGCGCTGCCTCCCGCCGCGGCCGGCTCTCGTCGTCAAGGCGAGCAAGGCTTCCCGCACCGCGCCGTCGTCCAGCGCGGCCGATTCCGCGAGCGGTGCGTGCACCGGGGAGAAGAGCCGTCCGTTGAACGGAGGCACGCGCAGCGATCCCGCGCGGCAGCCGCGGTGCGCGAGCCGCGCGATCGCCTGCAGCGATTCCCACAGTCCGTGCGGCCTGGCACGCACTTCCACCGGAGTTCTGAGCGCCTCGATCGTGTAGCTCGCGCGATAGATCGGATGCCACTTCGGCACCAGCCCTCGCGCTTCGGCGAACAGCAGAAACAGGATGCGGTAGATGACGACGAGCGATTCCTCGAAGAGCGCGCCGGGCGGTGCGGCACGACGGCGCGTCCGCGCGCCTGCGAAGGCGCGCACGAGACAGATCAGTGCTTCGTGAACTCCCAGCTGCAGCGACGCCCGGACGTCGGCGCGGTGCTGCTCGGATATCGCGACCGCACCGTCGAGCAGCGGGTCCCGGCCGGCGGGGAAGGCATCCGCGCGGAGCAGACCCCAGAACACACCGAAACCCACCGGGTCGTGCAGCGCCGCCTCGAGATCGAATTCCGCGAAACGCCGGGAGTAGGTGCGCCGGGCGTCGAGCACCCGGAGCGTGGGACCGTTGAGGCAGAAGCACCAGCGGAGGCTTCGCGCGATGCCGTGACGGACGGCGTCTCTCCACGCGCTCGCCGGCTCGCGGCCCCAGTCCGTGACCAGCAAGGCGGCCGCGGGCACGCCGTGCGCCTCGAGGACCGCATGGAACAGCCGGCCCGTGTCGCTGCCGGCAAGCGTCACGCGGAATCCGAGCGCCGCCCCCAACGGTGCGGCGACCCGATCGAAGACCGCGCGGGCGCCGAACGCCGGCCCCATCTCGCGGGCGATCGTCGAGTGCCAGGCACGCAGCCGGCGATGGGCCGCCGCGGATTCCGATTCGGGTTGCACGAGGCGCAGGCCCGCGCCGGCGGATAGCGCCTCATGAGAAAGGAGCGATCCGGAGAGTCCGGGGATCATGCTGTCACTTCCGTCCGAAAAGCGTGTGAGGAGAATCTGTCGTTGGAAGTTGGGGGTTGGTCTTTTTGGGAGTTGTCATGCGCCCTCCGTGATCAGGATTGCCGACAGATCGATGGCAGTCCTCAGCGTCCGTTCAGAGGCGAGCGACTGGAGCCGTTCCTCCGAGGCTTCGACCAGAGCGGCGGCCGCCCGCTGACGACCGGCGTGCGCGCGAAGCGCCCGCCCGTCGAACAACCCGCTCTGCACCAGTTCTCGCGCCGACGGCGCCTGCAGCATCAGCGCGTGCTCGCGGCGCTGTGATCCCTCGACGACGGCAGCGTGCGCCGACGCGACGTCGGCGATGTGGGATGTCATGCTCACCAGCAGGGCGGCGCGGACCGCCGGCTCGCGAGTTTCCACGAACTCGCGGATTGCCCGCCGGGCCGCGGCCGGCGTCCGCGCGACGCTCAACGCCTCGTCGGGCTTGTCCGGCTCGTGGACCACGGCGAGCTCGGTGTGCACGGCGTCGCCGCGTTCGGTCGAAAGCGTCACCGTGTAGACGCAGATCAGTCCGGGCTGCAGGCGCGAGCGATCGATGCGCAGCACAGCCGCAACTATCGGCGCCGCATCGTCATGGCGGCCCGATGCCGCGATCCATTCCCGCTGCGATCGCAAGCGTCGAGCCTCGCATGCGGCTCTCTCGCGTAAAGAGTCCGGGGGAGCAATCGTCGGCACGCTGTCCGGTTGACGATCCACGTGGACGATAGGCTCGCCATCCATGACCGCGCTCGCCACGCGGGACTCGGCGATCGCGTCCACGAGCCGCGACGCTCCCGGCATCGCCGAGCCCGCGCGCGCCGCGCGTTTCGCAAGCGGCGCCAGAACCAGCCGTTCCGCCGTGTCGCCGGCGACCAGCAGGAGTTCGTGGACCCGGCGGGACTGCCCGATCCGATCGACGCGGCCCGTCCGCTGCTCCAGCCGCGCCGGGCTCCAGGGCAGCTCGTAGTGGACGACCGCACGACATCGCCGCTGAAGGTTCAGTCCTTCGGACGCGGCATCGGTCGCGAGCAACACTTCGGTGGTGTCGGGCTTGATATCGGTGGCGTCCGGCTTTAGCCGGACCTCGTTGAACGCGTCCTGGACAACGGATCGTTCCGCGGGCGTCATCCCGCCGTGCAGGACCGCGACATGGTGCCCGGCGGCCGTGAGGACATCGCGCAGCCGCTCGAGGGTGTCGCGGTATTCGGTGAAGACGATCGCGGGTTGGCGCATCCGCGACAGCAGCCGAAGGAGGAACCTGGTCTTCGACTCTCGCCGCGACGCCGTGCGGGCGGCGTCGGCGATGGCCGTCAGCCAACGGCGCTCGCGTCCCGTGTCCGAGAGGCCCGGCGCGGCGAGCGCGGCATCAGGCTCCTCGTCTTCGAGCGGATCTTCGTCGCCGAGCGGGAGGGCGAGCTGACGCTCGGCCGCGGCGGGCGGGCTCGCGAGCAGCGCCAGCCGCCTTCGCGCGGAAACGGCGAGCGATGCGGCGCTCGAGAGCGCGCGCTTCTTCAGGATGATGGCGGCCAGCCGCGCGCGGTCGTCTCCGCGGGCCTGAGCCTCGCGGCACACCCGGGCGGTGTAGCGATCGAGCAGGCGGTGCATGCGGCGCTCCGCCTCCGTCAGCCGCACCGGCAACAGCGCCGTGCGCCGCGCCGCGGCCGTGCCGGCATCGGCGCGCGATCGGTTGAACAGCATCAGCCGATCGCCGTCGGCGGAAGTTTCGCCGATGCGGCACAAAGCCTCGAACTGGCTCGGGTCTCCCGCGTGCGGCGTCGCCGTCAGCAGCAGGACGCGTCTCGATCGGACCGCGATCGCGTGCACGGCGGCCCGGCGCGCCGTCCCGAGCGACGCGCCATGCGCTTCGTCCACGACGAGCACGTCCCAGTCGGCCTCTTCCAGCGGGCGCAGCACCTCGGGCTGCTTGACGAAGTCGAACGACGTCACGTAAATCCCCGGCAGGATCCAGGGGTTCACATCCGGCGGCAGCTCGCGGCTGCTTCGCGCGAGCCACGCCGCGCCGGCCACCGTCGAAGGGAGGTTGAAACGATCGGCAAGCTCCCGCGACCACTGCTCGCGGAGCCCCGCGGGTGCGACGACGAGCGCGCGGAACGATTCCCGCTCGACGGCGCACTCGTCGAGGACGATCCCCGCCTGGATCGTCTTCCCGAGGCCGACGGCGTCCGCAATCATCAGGCGCGGAACGCCCAGGGCAATCATCGCGAGCGCGGGTTCCAGCTGATACGGCAGGATTTCGATGGCGCTCCGGGCCGTCCGCTTCAACCCGCCGGCGGGGTGCGCGCCCGCCGCCGCCCGCCGCAGCGCGTGGAGCCAGCGGCGCGGCCGGACGACGCGGATCGACTCAGGACGGTGCAGGCGGCGCGGGCGATCGAAGGGGACCAGCAGTGTACGGAGGTCGCCGTCGTGTCCCGGCCCCGCGCCCGAGAGGCGCAGCGCGTCGCAGCCGGCAAACGCCGTGAGGCCGGCGATGGTCCAGGCTCGCCCCCGGACGAGGACGCGCTCTCCCGTCTGCCAGCGATCCGCTGTCTCCGAACCCATCCGCCATTCGGAGGCAAAGACGCTGCCGCTGTGAAGGCGATGGGAGCCAGGGACCGGTCGATGACGGTTAAGTCGTGGTGCTGAAAGACGAAGCGGCGCTCAGGCCGGATTCGAGCGCGGGCGGGCGAGCGCGTGGATCACGCGGAAGGTCGCAATAACTGCGCGGCTGCGAAGGTCGTTTCGTCGCAGAGACTGCAACGCCACCTGTTATTCCAACGCCGGGACACCGACCCATCCCCCGACGGCGTCACGTTCACGACCTGACCCCGACTTATCGCCGCAGCGCGCGCAGCTTCGCCTCGACCGCTCCGATCGTCTCGGCGATCGAGTGCTCGGTCGCGGCGGCCACGTACAGCGCGTCCACCCGGTCCCGCAGAAGCCCCGACGCCCTGAGATAGGCCGCGCGTGCCGCGGTCGTGTCCTGCCGTCCCATCGCGGCATCGCCGATCAGCAGATACGCGAACGCCGATTGAGGATGGATCGCGAGCAGCTGCCGGGACGAAACTTCCGTGCCCGCGAAATCACGCGCTCGCAGCGCTCGGGTCGCCGCGATGCGCAGCGCCTCGGCGCGTTCGGCCAGGCCGACGACATCTCTGATCTCGATGACGACTACATCATTGTTAACCGCCGGCACGCCGCCCCCGGCGAGCTCCAGCGCTGATTCCACCTTCACCTGGTAGCGTCCCGCCGGCAGCTGCTGAAAGTCGGGGATGCTCACATCCCAGAGCAGTCCCTCACTCCGTTTCAGCGTCGCGGGCAGGCGCGCGGGCCCGTCTCGGCCCGGACCGCGCAGGGAGGGTGACCCCGCGCCGGCCTCGGCGACGATCTTGGACGATCCCACTTCGGTGACGCGAACCTCGAACGGCCTGGACCGTCCCGGCCGCAGTCGAATCTCCACTTCGTCACCGTTGTTGACGACGCTGATGCGGGCGCTGAGCGGCTGGCCGCGGAGCAGCGCGTAGTCCACGCCGCCGGACGGCGGAGGCACGTACACGGCTGCTGTAGTACTCGCCGATGCTCGTCGACATCGTCACCTTCCCGCGCTGAGCAGACGTGGTGGTCTGAGCCAGCATCGTGGCGAGAAGAACGGCGAGCGACGTGGTTCCGGTGATTTGGGCAGTCATGGTTCTTGTCTACTGAACGCGGGCCACGCGATTTCTTGCGCACCGGTTAGCAGGGCGGACCTCAGGTTGACAGACCAGGAGTAAGACGATATCTTACGTCTGTGAAGACGACCGTCTCGTCCAAAGGCCAGATCGTGCTGCCCGCCGAGCTCCGGCAGCGGGACCGGATCGAAGCCGGGCAGGAGTTCGACGTCGAGCGCCTCGACCGCGGCGACTACCGCCTCGTCCGACGGGCGGCTCGGGCGAATGACGGCGCCGTGGACTGGCTGCTCGGCTGTCCGCAGAAAGGCTTCTTCGTCCCTGTGACTCCGAATCGAGCGACACGCTGTAGACCACAGGGCCGAGCTGGCTCCCAGTCGGACCTGGCTGAAGGCGTCCGCGAGATAATGGCCTCCCTAGAAGCTGGTTTCAGATTAACCCACGAGGTCCGGCCAAAGCCGGACGCCACCTGCGGATTCGAAGCCGGCTCCTGCGTTCCCGAAGGACCTATTGAGTCGTCTGACTTCGTTCACGTTCGACCGGGTGCTCGCGGCGCTCGTGTTCCTCGCGATCGTCCTCGCGTGCGCGCTCACGCCGATGCAGACGGACACCTGGTGGCAGCTGCGCGCCGGCCGGGACATGTGGGCGTCGCGCAGCGTGCTGTTGACGGACGTCTATTCGCATACCGCGTACGGCACGTTCTGGCCGAATCACGAGTGGCTGGCCGAGGTCGTGTTCTACGCGCTCTACCGCGTCGGCGGATTCCCGCTGCTGACGCTGTTTGCCGCAGGATTGATCGTGGGCGGCTGGATCGCTGTCCTGGCGCCTCGCCAAAGGGCCGGTTCGGGAACGGTTCCTCTGGGTGGGAATCGCGCTGATCCCGTCAAGCCTCTGGTGGGAGCCGCGGCCGCATGCATTTTCCCTGTTGTTCATCGTCGCCACGGTGTTCCTCATCGCCAGGCGCCGCCTCTGGTGGCTGCCGCTGGTCTTCGTAGTGTGGGCGAACGTTCACGGCGGGGTGCTCCTGGGCTTCGTGCTCCTCGGCGCCGGTCTGGGTGCGCAGACGTTGCTGGCGCCGGGCACGTGGCGGCAGCCGGTCCTCGTCTTTCTCGCGTGCCTGCTCGCCGCGACCGCGACGCCGCTGGGCCTTGCGTTCTGGTCCGAGATCCCGAAGTCGCTCGCCCGCATCAGCCTGTATCCGCTCGACGAGTGGCGCAGGCCGCGGGTGATGGACATCCGCGTGCTGCCGTTCTGGATCATCGCGGCGACCTTCTGCTACGGGCTCGTTCGCAATCGTCACCGCTTGCGCCGGCTGCCGCCTGACGAAGCGGCCATGTACGCGTGCGCGCTTGCGCTTCTCCCCATGGCCGTGTCTGCCATCAGGAACGTCGGCCCGTTCGTGATGATTGCCGCCCCGGCGTTGACGTCGCTGGTCAGGCTTCGCCGCGAGCCGGCCGCCGCCGCGCAGGTCGAGCGTCCGCTGCTGAACGCCGCGGTGATCGCGATCGCCGCGGTGTCGGTCGTCGTGACGATCGCGTGGGCGTATGTCAACCGCATTCCCAAGCTCCAGTGGGCGCCGGTGCCGCCAGGCGTCCTGCTGGCGCTCCGCGAGTGTCCCGATAACCTGTACAACCGCTACGACGAAGGGGGCTACCTGCTCTGGTTTGCGCCGGAGCGAAGAGTATTCATGGATGGACGGCAGGACCCGTTCCCGCCGGCGCTCGTCCTCGAGCACATTCAGATGGAAACGGTCACCGGCGACTTTCGCGACGTCTTTCCCCGGCACAACATTCACTGCGCGGTCCTGCCGACGGTGTCTCCGACCGCCAAGCAGCTGCTGACAGCCGGGTGGACGACGCTGTATCGGGATGCGGCGTGGGCCGTCCTCAAAAACTGAATGGCCTTTCTTTCCGCCTGCGCCTTCGCCTTTGCGATCGTCCTCACCGCGCTGGCCGGCGCGTCCGCGGCGGCGCTCAGCGTGTCGCTGCTGGCGCTCTCCTTCGTCGAACGCGACGGCGGGATCTCCAGTAATGGTGGTGATCGGCGCGAGCATCGGGGAAGATACCGCGCGAGCGTAGCGAGCCCTTCGACTCGCGTAGTTCCATGCGCTCGCTCAGGGCAGGCCCTTCGACTCGCGTAGTCCCATGCGCTCGCTCAGGGCAGGCCGCCCTTACCGAGGCGTTCTACGCCGAGGCCCTACCGTCTCGTCCGCTTGTCGGCGAGCGACTGCGTGGACAGGATCACCGGCGGCGATCCCTGCACGCGCGGCGCCGCGGACGCGGGGACCCGGACGCGCCGGATCCGGCAACCGCTGGCGTAGCTGACGCCGGCCACCTGCGGCGGCACCGCCAGCCCCGCGATCATGTCGCGGAGCTCGTCGGGGGGCGCCTCGCTCGGCGGACGAGCGGGCTCTTCCCGGCGCGCCCAGAACGAGAGCGGCATGAGCCGCAGCAGTGACTGATTCTCGTCGTCGACGTCCCGGAACTCCTCGAACCGATCCCGGTTTTCGAATGCCGCGGCCGCGAGGGCTGCCGCTTCCTCTTCCGCGGCGATGCGCCGCCTCTGGCGCTCGGCCGCCGCTTCCGCTTCGAGCCGCAGGCGTTCGCGCTCGGCGGCGGCGGCCGCGGCCAGCCGCAGGCGCTCGCGTTCCGCGGCCGCTTCCGCTTCCACACGGAGACGCTCGCGCTTGGCTGCGGCCTCCGCTTCCACTCGCTGCTTCTCGCGCGCGGCGGCGGCCTCCGCTTCGACCCTGAGGCGCTCGCGCTTCGCGGCCGCTTCCGCTTCGAGCCGCGCCTCTTCGCGCTTGGCGGCGGCTTCGGCCTCGAGCCGCAGTTTCTCGCGCCGTGCGGCGGCTTCCGCCTCTTGCCGGAGGCGCTCGCGCTTGGCTGCCGCCTCCGCCTCGAGGCGCACGCGCTCGCGCTCGGCGGCTTCAGCCTCGAGCCGCAGCCGTTCGCGTTTGACCGCCGCTTCCGTTTCCAGACGGACCCGCTCGCGTTCGGCTTCGGCCTCGAGCCGCAGACGCTCGCGCTTGGCCGCGGCTTCGGCTTCGAGCCTCAGCTTCTCCCGCTTGGCGGCCGCTTCGGCCTCGAGCCGCAGTTTCTCCCGCTTGGCGGCCGCTTCGGCCTCGAGCCGCAGTTTCTCCCGCTTGGCGGCCGCTTCGGCCTCGAGCCGCAATTTCTCGCGCTTGGCCGCGGCTTCGGCCTCGAGCCGCAGACGTTCGCGTTCGGCGGCGGCCTCGGCTTCGAGCCGCTGCTTCTCGCGCTTGGCGGCCGCTTCCGCTTCGAGCCGCAGTTTCTCCCGCTTGGCCGCGGCTTCGGCTTCGAGCCGCAGTTTCTCTTTCAGCGCCGCCGCCGCTTCGGCCTCGAGCCGGAGTTTCTCCCGCTTGGCCGCCGCTTCCGCTTCGAGCCGCAGTTTCTCGCGCTTGGCCGCGGCTTCCGCTTCGAGCCGCAGTTTCTCGCGCTTGGCCGCGGCTTCGGCCTCGAGCCGGAGTTTCTCCTGCTTGGCCGCCGCTTCGGCCTCGAGCCGCTGCTTCTCCCGCTTGGCGGCGGCTTCGGCCTCGAGCTTCTGCTTTTCGCGCTTGGCGGCGGCTTCGGCTTCGAGCCGCAGCTTCTCGCGCTTGGCCTCGGCTTCGGCCTCGACGCGCAGACGTTCGCGTTCGGCCGCGGCCGCCGCTTGCGCGCGCGCCCTCTCTCGCTCGCCCGCCTCGACTTCCAGGCGCAGCCGCTCCCGTTCCGCCACGGCCTGCGCCTCGGCCTCCTCGCGCGCGAGGTCCTCCCTGGCGGCGCGTTCCTCCGCCAGCCGGCGCTCTTCACGCTCATGCGGGTACTGAGCGTGCCGATCCGCCTCTTCGGCAAGCCTGAGCTCTTCCTCTTCGGCCACCACGGCGAGCGGCGCCGACGTCACGAGCGGCAACTTCTCCGACGGCTGGGTCGCGCGGGCTTGAACGCGTTCGGCAGGCGCGCGTTCGGCCGGCGCATCGGCCCGCCGCCATTCGAACGGCGACGCCCACGCGGATGCGGCCGCGTCCTCCTCGGGCAGCCCGTCGTCGGCCGGCGCCGCTTGAGGGTCTCTGGCGAACTCCGATCTGGCGGACTCCGACACGCGCGCGCGCGGCGGCGCGCTCGGGCCCGAGAGCGACAGCGGCGCCCGCGCCTTCATCTCTTCCGCGCGCGCGAGGAACGTGATGACCTCGTTGGCGAACGACGTCGGGTCGCACCCGTGAATCGGCGCGGACGCTTTCTTCTTGCGGAACTTGCCGAGCAGGCCGCCCGAGCCCGACGCCGTCTCCGGCTCGCTGCTCGACGACGCGAGCTGCGGGATGGTGTGGGTCTGGACGTGATCCGCGCCGGTGAGCGTACGCAGGTGCGCGATCAGCTCATCGCCGTCGCGCGGCGAGAGCAGGGCGGTCATGAGGATCACGTCCGGGACGCGCGCGGCGATCGCGGCCACGGCCGCGTCGCGCGAGTCGACGACGACGAGCTCCGCGTGCACGCCCTCGCGGATGACGCGCTTCAGGATCGACGCCTGGCGGCTGTCGGGCTCGATTGCAAGTACGAGTGCCACGTATATGTGCTTCCCCGGCTGGAGGCTCGAGATCGAGCCGCCTACACTTTCAACATGAACAGCACGAGGATGGCCCCGACCGCCGCGAAGATCACGAGCGGAGAGTTCTCGATGCTTTGATGCCTGGCCGCGGAGACGAGCGTGCCCCCGAGATCCGTGGCGCGATTGCCCAACGTCGACACGCCGTTCCCGACGACCAGGTCGTTCGCCTTCTCGCGGACGCGCGGGTCAACCGAGACGAGCAGCAGCAGCACCAGGCCGAATACCGCTACCGAGACGATGCTTTGCTTGAATCCTAACTTCATGCCCACGCTCCAACCGCAATCGATGTGCCATGCCCTCCCCATGGCTCAGTCCCCCCTAAGTGACCGGAAACACTGGACCCTCGCGGGCCCGCGCGATCCTCTTCTATGCACGGCGGTTTTGCAGGATCCACGAAAAGCGCGCAGCGGCTTACGAAACTGCACACGGGGGCCGTGTGCGGCCGGGCGTCCCGCATCCCCTGGCGCTCCTCCCCGCAGAGGCTGAATCGCTGTATCCAGAACGACTTGCAACCTCTAGCGAGGTGGGTCGAACGGGGGGTGGCACAGCCGTTGCGGATAGGTGCTGCGTGGCGCGGCAAGTCGCCGCGCATTTCATCAAACAGGCGGCTGCGCCGCAAAACGCATCGCAAGACGCGATGCCAATTAATCCGGGAGGATTCCAATGTTTCAGCTCGTCAATTTCGTCAAGACGTTCGCCCGCAACGAAGAAGGCCAGGACTTGCTCGAGTACGCGTTGCTCGTGGCGCTCATCGCGCTCATCGCGATTGGCGCGGTTGGCATGGCCGGCAAGTCGGTGAGCACGATCTTCACCAGCATCGCGAACGCGCTGAACGGGACCGCGACGTAGATAGCACGCACGACTCGGGCGGTGCACGGCGCCACAAGCGCCGTGCACCGCGCACTCTTCGTCACGTCGCTCGCGATCGTCGCCGTCTTGGAACCAGGGAGGAGCAGTCGTCATGCAGTCACCGCTAGCCATCGCCGTGCTGAGGACCATCGAGGGATTCCGACGATCGGAAGACGGCCAGGATCTGCTCGAGTACGGACTGCTCATGGCGCTCATCGCCGTCATCGCCATCGGGGCGATCTCGACCGTGGGCAACACCATCAACTCGGTTTTCTGGCAGGTCATTGCCATCAATTACTAGTCCGGCGCTCGTGGCTCTGGTGGCGGGTGCGCTCGTGGCGACCGTCACCGACCTCCGCACGCGCCGGATCCCGAACGCGCTCACCGCCTCGATGGCGGCCGTGGGCGTCGGGTTCGCAGCCACCGGGATCAGCGGCATGTCGATCGGCGCGTCACTCGTGGGCCTCGCGCTGGGCCTCGCGCTGATGCTGCCCGGCCACTTCCTCGGCGCCACGGGCGCCGGTGACGTGAAGCTGATGGGCGCCGTCGGCGCCGTCGTCGGGCCCGGCATGGTCGTCAGCGCGTTTCTCTTCACCGCGATTGCCGGCGGGGTGCTGGCCGTAGCGGTTGCGGTGCAGCGGCAACGTCTCGCCGCCACGATAGCGGGTACCGGCCGGTTGATCGCGGCGCCGGCCGAGGCGCACCAGGACATCCGTTCGGCCACGCCGGCGCGCCGCTTCGCTTACGGGCCGGCCATCGCGATTGGCAGCGTGCTCGCCGGGCTCATTGGATAAGCGTCGATCTAGCGTCGCGCTCATGCGGAACGAAAGTTAGGGGACAAGACAATGCGCAGCCGAATCTTTGCCGTTCTCGCCGTCGCCATCCTCGCTGGAGGCGCCCTCGCGTACGGCACGTACAACATGGTCAACAAGCAGCCGCAGTCGGCAGCTGGTCCGACGCAGACGCAGCCGGTCGTGGTTGCCTCCGCGAACCTTCAGCTCGGCGCCGAGCTGAAAGAGGGAGACCTGACGGTCGTGGGCTTCCCGAAAGGGAAAGCGCCCGAGGGCACGTTCGCGCAGCCTTCGGAAATCCTCGGCCGCGGCCTCATCGTGCCGATCGTGAAGAACGAGCCGATCCTCGCGGCCAAGCTGGCGTCGAAGGAAGCCGGCCACGGACTGCCGCCGGTGATTCCCGAAGGCATGCGCGCCGTCTCCGTGCGTGTCGACGAGGTCGTCGGCGTCGCCGGCTACGTCCTGCCGGGCAATCGCGTCGACGTCCTGGCGACCGCCAACCCCAGCGACAAGCGCGAGGACATCACGACGAAGGTGATTCTCTCGAACGTGCAGGTGCTCACGTCGGGCACGCGCATGGAGCAGGACCAGGAAAACGCCAAGCCGATGCAGGTCACCGTCGTGACGCTGCTCGTGTTTCCCGAGCAGTCGGAGCGCCTCGCGCTCGCCAGCACCGAAGGAAAGATACAGCTCGCGCTTCGCAACCCGCTCGATCAGGGCGCCCCGGAGACCCCCGGTATCAAGACCGCGGGACTCATGGGCACCGTGAGAGCGCCCGCCGGGCGGGCGACATCCGGCAAGCCGCGCGCGGCCATGCCGGTGACGCTGGGAATCTCGGGGTTCGCGCCGGTGCCGACCGTGGAAATGATCCGCGGCGACAAACGCGCGACAGAAGTAATCAAGTAGCAATCGGATTGATATTTCGGAGGACTGAAATGACTGCGGCATACACGACTCAGCTCCGCCGCCTGCGGCGTGCGACGATCGGCACGCCCGCCTACGGCTTCAACACGACGGTGGCCATGGTCGTGTTCATCATCGTCATTCTGGTGGCCGCGCCGATGGCGCAGCAGGCCCCGCCCGCCTTCACGCCGGCACCCGGCTCCTGGACGGCGGGTTCGGCGCCGCTGCCCGAGGCGACGGACATCGACCTGCTGGTCGGACGGTCCACGGTCGTCAACGTCGGCTCGCCCATCGCCCGCGTGTCGCTGACGGTGCCGGACATCGCCGACGCGATGGTCACGGCCCCCAGCCAGCTGCTGATTCACGGCAAGCAGCCCGGCACGATCTCGCTCTTCGTGTGGGATCGCGGCGGCTCGATCAAGACCTACGAGGTCAAGGTTCGACGCGACCTCACCATTCTCGCGGCCCAGCTGAAGCAGCTCTTCCCGGGAGAGCCGATCACGGCCGTCGGCAGCGGCAAGGACGTCGTCCTGTCCGGCACCGTCTCGGCCGCGTACGTCATCGAGAAGGCGGCCAACGTCGCCGGCGGCTACGTCGAGAAGAAGGAGAACGTCGTCAACCTGCTGAAGCAGCAGGAAGGCGTCGCCTCCAACCAGGTGATGCTGCGCGTCCGGTTCGCCGAAGTGAGCCGCAGCGCGGTGCAGGAGCTCGGCGCCAGCTTCTTCCTCAACAAGGCCAACTGGGCCGCCGCGCACGGCCCCTCCGGGCGTGCCCGCGCCGGACTTCGACGCGGAAAAGGGCCTGGTGTTCAGCGACTTCCTGAACCTCTTCGTCTTCAGCAACAAGGCGGGCCTCGGCGCCGCCGTTCGCGCGCTGCAGAACAAGGGGCTCTTCCAGAGCCTGGCCGAACCGAACCTCGTCGCGATCGACGGCAAGGAAGCCAGCTTCCTCGCCGGCGGTGAGTTCCCGATTCCGATCGTGCAGTCCGGACAGGGCTCCAACTCCATCACGATCATGTTCAAAGAGTTCGGCGTGCGTCTCGCCTTTACGCCCACGGTCCTCGGCGGCGACCTGGTGCGCATCAAGGTCAAGCCCGAAGTCAGCTCGCTGGACTTCGCGAACGCCATCGTCCTGGACGGCTTCCGGATCCCCGCCCTCACGACGCGCCGCACGGAAACGGAAGTCGAGCTGCGCGACGGGCAGACGTTCGCCATCGCGGGTCTCTTGAACAACACGCTGACCAACTCGCTGTCCAAGATTCCGGGCATCGGCGACATCCCGATTCTCGGCAAGCTGTTTCAGAGCAAGGCGCACCAGAAGAACCTGACCGAGCTCGTCGTCATGATCACGCCGGTGATCATCAAGCGCGGACAGATGGGCGCGTCGGAAGGGCTGCCGCAGATCATCGAGCCGTATCTCGGCCCGCCGTCGAAGACGTCTCCGTCGCCGACCCCGTACGTGGGATCGCCGCGCTTCCCCGGCAACCAGCCCGTGCCGCGCAGCGGGACGGACGCGTCGGGTCAGCCGTTGGCGCAGCCCGCGGGTCAGCCGGCGGCGCAGCCGGGGACGAACCAGACGGGGACGCCGATGCAGCAGATCGAAGAAGTGACGAGCCGGCCGATTCAGTCGGCGGCGCCGCTCGTCGCCGTGCCCGAGCCCGAGGCACCGAAGAAAGAGTCGCCGAAGGCGCGCGAAGACGCGCGGAAGGCCGAGCAGCTGCGGAAGGACCAGGAGAAGCGCGACGCCGATCAGCGCGCCGCGGAAGCGAAGGCCGAAGAGAAGCGCAAGGTCGAGCAGGCGAAGATCGACGCCGAAGAGCAGCGGAAAGAAACGGCGGCGCGCGCCGTCGCGGCGAAGCTCCAGAAAGAGAAAGACATCCGCGACGCGGAGATCGCGAGGCGGGACGCCGAGGCCGCGCGGAAGAAGGCCGAGGACGACGCCAAGCGCGAGAAGGCACTCACGGACGCGGCGACTAGGCTGAAACAGGCGCAAGCCGAATATCAGGCCGAGCTCGACAAGGCCAAGGGAACAACCAATGACAAGAGCAAGCCGGCGCCCCGCCGCTAAGGCGACTTGGGGAGGCTGAAAGAGTTAACGACCCATGGCACAGCTTGCAGCATCGATACTCAGTAACGACGAAGAATTCAAACGGCAGATCTCGAGGCTGCTGCGCGCCGGTGGGGTTCCAGTGGCGATCGTCGAGGGGCGGGCCGAGGGCATCGCCCCCGACGTCTTTGTCGTCGATATCCGCGCAGACGCCTCGTCGGGGATGGCGGCCGTCGAACGGCTGCGCGCCACCCACGGCAGCGTAGCCATCTTCGCGATTGCGGCCTCGGCGGAGCCGGACCTGATTCTTCAGGCCATGCGCGCCGGCGCCAACGAGTTCTTCCCCTGGTCGCCGGGGGGCGAGACGCAGTCGTCACGCGCCATGGAGGAGTCGTTCCACGGCGCGGTGCGGCGGACGGCCGCGCGCCGCGAGGCGGCCCACGTCGGCGCCAAGCAGCCGTGCGTGACGCACGTGTTCCTCGGCGCCAAAGGGGGCGCCGGCACGACGACGGTGGCGGTCAACTGCGCGGTGGAACTGGCGAGGCTCTCGAAGCGGCCGACGGTCATCGTCGATCTGAAGCCGTGCCTCGGGGAAGTGGCGCTGTTTCTCGGCGTGCGCCCCAGGTTCACGGTGCTCGACGCGATCGAGAACCTGCACCGCCTCGACAAGGACTTCCTGAAAGAGCTGGTCTCGAAGCACAAGTCGGGCCTCGACATCCTGGCCGCGTCCGAGCAGTTCGATCGGCCGAACGCCCAGGACGCCGGGGCCATCGAAGAGCTCCTGCGCGTGCTGGCGCGCGCCTACGAGTTCATCGTCATCGACGTCGGCAACCAGATCAACGCGTGCACGGTCGCCGCGCTGTATGCCGCCGAGACGGTGTTCCTCATCACCAACCCGGACGTCCCGTCGATTCGCAACGCGCAGCGGCTGGTCGATCGGGTGCGTCAGCTCGGCGCCGGCAGCGAGCGCGTCAAGATCCTGCTGAACCGCACGTCGGATCAGCACCTGATCTCGCCGACGCAGATCGAGACGGCGCTGGGCTACGGGATCTACCACACGTTCTCGAGCGACTACCGGACGGTGTCGACGGCGCTGAACTCCGGCGTCCCGCTCGCCTCCGCGAACCACACTGAGCTGTCGGCCCAGTTCGACAGCTTCACCCGGCAGCTTTTGGGGCAGCAGGCGCCCGCGAAGGCCGAACCGGAGAAAAAACGCGCGTTTCTCGGACTTCTGTAAATCGGGGTCACTGTCATGAGCGTGTCATTACCCTCACCGGCGTCTCCTCCGCGGCCGCGCGTCGATGCGCCCCGTCCGCAGTACCTGGAACTGAAGGCGAACGTCCACCGGAAACTGCTCAACCGCCTGAACCTGGAAACGCTGGCGTCGGCGGACCGGTCGCGGGCGGAATCCGAGATTCGGACGGTGGTGTTCGAGCTCATCTCGGAGGAAGGCACGCCGCTCAGCATGACCGAGCGCGAGGTCATCCTCGGCGACATCGTCGACGAGGTCTTCGGCCTCGGGCCGCTCGAGCCGCTGCTCCGCGACCCGACCATCTCCGACATCCTGGTCAACACCTACAAGAACGTCTACGTGGAACGCCACGGCAAGCTCGAGAAGCATCCGACGTCGTTCCAGGACGACAAGCACCTGCTGCGGGTCATCGACCGCATCGTCAGCGGCGTGGGACGCCGCGTCGACGACAGCTCGCCGATGGTCGACGCGCGCCTCCCGGACGGCTCGCGTGTGAACGCGATCATCGCGCCGCTCGCGGTCGACGGCCCGCTGCTCTCGATCCGCCGTTTCCCGGCCGAGCGCATGAAGGCGGAGGATCTGGTCGCGGTCCGCTCGATGACGCGGCCGATGCTCGAGTTCCTCGAGCACTGCGTGCGCTCGAAGCTGAACCTGCTGATCAGCGGCGGCACCGGCGCCGGCAAGACGACGCTCCTGAACGTGCTGTCGGGCTTCATCTCGGAGCGCGAGCGCATCGTCACGATCGAGGACGCCGCCGAGCTTCAGCTCCACCAGGAGCACGTCGCGCGGCTCGAGACGCGCCCGCCGAACGTCGAAGGCAAGGGCGCCGTCCGGCAGCGGCAGCTGCTCATCAACGCGCTGCGTATGCGTCCCGACCGCATCGTCATCGGTGAAACCCGAGGCGAGGAAGCGCTGGACATGCTGCAGGCGATGAACACGGGCCACGACGGCTCGATGACGACCGTCCACGCGAACACGCCCCGCGATGCGCTGTCGAGAATCGAGACGATGATCGCGATGGGCGCGACCAACCTGCCGGAGCGCGCGATGCGCCAGCAGATCGCCGCCGCCATCCAGATCGTCGTCCAGCAGTCGCGCATGGCCGACGGCACCCGCAAGGTGACGAGCATCTCGGAGATCACGGGCATGGAAGGCGACGTCATCACGATGCAGGAAATCTTCCTGTTCGAGAAGCTCGGCGTCACGCAGGACGGCAAGGTCATCGGGCGCTTCCGCGCGACCGGCGTCCGTCCGAAGGTCTGCGAACGGTTGAAGGCGTCAGGCGTCCACCTGCCGGCCGACATGTTCGAAGGCGTGACGGAGGTGAAGTAATGGCGAAGTTCATCCTGGTCACGCTCGCGTTCGCGTTCGGCGCCGCGGTCGTCATGGCCATCTACATGGTCCTCACGAAGGTGCCGGGCATGATGGCGCAGCGCCGTCTGAACGAGCGGCTCCAGGGCATCTCGCAGGCGCCCGACGAGGAGGTCGAGGAGAAAACGCTGCTCGTCAAGGTGCAGCACGTCGGCCCGATGCCGGGGATCGATCGGATGCTCGGCGGCACGACGCGCGGCTCCGCGCTCGGACGGTGGATCGATCAGTCGGGGATGCAGGCGAGCATCAGCGGCGTGCTGCTGATCTCGCTCGTCCTCGCCGCGGCCCTGGGGCTGCTGGGGATGCTGCTGGCCCGGGCCAACTGGGGGATTCTGCTGGGCGGGGTCATCGGCTTCGGGCTGCCGTTCTTCGTCCTGAAAACGAAGCGCGCCCGCCGGCTGCGCGCCTTCGAGGAACAGTTTCCGGAGGGCCTGGACCTGATCTCGCGCGCGCTGAAGGCCGGACACGCGTTCGCCACCGGCCTGAAGATGGTCGCCGACGAGATGCCCGAGCCGGTCGGGCCCGAGTTCCGCAAGACGTTCGACGAGCAGAACTTCGGCCTGCCGATGAAGGACTCGCTCGACAACCTGTCGTTCCGCATCCCGCTGCTCGACGTCCGGTTCTTCGCCACCGCGGTCCTGATCCAGCGGGAGACAGGCGGCAACCTCTCGGAGATCCTGGAAAACCTCGCGCACGTCGTCCGCGAGCGGTTCAAGATCCTCCGCCAGGTGCGGGTCTACACGGCGCACGGCCGGTTCACCGGGTACGTGCTGCTGGCGCTGCCCGCCGTGCTCGCCATCGCGCTGATGTTCATCAACCCCGAGCACATGAACCTGCTGTTCCGCGAGCGCATGGGCCAGATGATGCTGCTCGGCGCGCTCGTGATGCAGGCGCTCGGGTTCCTCTGGATCAAGCAAGTAATCAAGATCGAGGTGTAGTGTGACGTTGCTGTTGCCGCTACTGGCATTCGTCTTCGGGTCGCTGATCGTCTATGCCGCCGCGCTCGCGCTGGGGCCGAAACGCGCCGGCGTGATCGATCGGCGCCTCGAGGAGCTGACGGTCGTCGGGTTCGATCGCGAGGAGGAAGCCAAGCCGCGGATGGTGCGGTTCGTCGGCTTCGTCAAGCGGGTCGGCGAGAAGGTGCCGCGCTCGCCCAAGGAGATGGGCAGCCTCCGGCTGCGCCTCGTGCAGGCCGGGTATCGCCGCGAGGAAGCGCTGACGTTCTTCTTCGGCATCCGCGTGCTGTTCGCGCTCGGGCTGTTCGCGCTGTTCTCCTCGTCGATCATCATGCGGCCGAACCTGCTGTTCGCGCTCGGCGGCCTCGGCGCCGGCTACGTCCTGCCGGGGATGGTGCTGGCGCGGATGGCGAAGCGGCGCATCCACCGCATCCGCCTGTCGCTCGCCGACATGCTGGACCTGCTGGTCGTCAGCGTCGAAGCGGGCCTCGGCCTCGACCAGGCGCTGTCGCGCGTCGGCGCCGAGCTGGCCTTCGCGTATCCGGAGCTCTCCGAAGAGCTGAAGCTGATCAACCTCGAGCTGCGCGCCGGCAAGCCCAGAGCGGAAGCGCTGCGCAACCTCGCCGACCGGACGGGCGTGGACGATCTGAGCTCGCTCGTCACGATGCTGATTCAGACCGACAAGTTCGGCACCAGCGTCGCGCAGTCGCTGCGCGTCTACTCCGAGACGCTGCGGACCAAGCGCCGCCAGCGCGCCGAAGAAGCGGCCGCGAAGACCGGCGTGAAGATGGTCTTCCCGCTGGTGTTCTGTATCTTCCCGGCCATCTGGGTCGTGACGATCGGCCCGGCGGCGATCAAGTTCGTGACCGTGCTCTTCCCGCTGATTGAGAAGAGCAAGTAGCGGCGGCAATTGACCACGAAAGAGACGATGGCACTCACTGCGACGAATCTCGATACGGGCGCGACCGTGGCCGACAACGTGGCCGTCGCCTCGACGCGCGCCACCAGGGCCGTCGGGCTCCTCTCGCGGAGCGGCCTCAATCCCGGAGAGGCGCTGTGGATCGTGCCGAGCCGGGGCGTGCACACGTGGGGCATGCGCTTCACGATCGACGTCGTCGCGCTCGACGAGCGCGGCGTGGTCATCGATCAGGTCTCGGGCTTGAAGCCGTGGCGCATCCGGCTGCCCGTCCGCGGCACGGCCGGCGTGCTGGAGCTGCCGTCGGGAACGCTCGACGCGTCGGGCACCGCGCTCGGCCATCGCATCGTCTTCGCTCGGGAGAAAGGACAGGAGTTGTGACCAGGACGCTCGCTGCCGTCGCACCGGCACTGCCACGCGCGGCCCAGCCGACGCCTCTGCCTCCGCCCACGACGATCGCGGAGACGGGACTGCACCCCGACGCGTTGTCGCAGCTCCTGCTGAAGACGCTGGTCGGCGGAGAAATCAGCGGCACCAGCCTCGCGGACAAGCTGCGGCTGCCGTATTCGGTGCTCGAAGAGCTCATCCAGCACTCGCGGACCGAAAAGCTGATCGAGGTCCGCGGCGCGACCGGCGTCGGCACGGCCGGCTACCGGTACATCCTGACCGACCTCGGCCGCGATCGCGCCAATCAGTACCTCGACGTGTGCCGCTACGTCGGTCCGGCGCCGGTCCCGCTCGCCCAGTACAACGCCTACACCCGGGCCTGCATGGCGACGCGCCCGTACGTCGATCGCGACCTGCTGTCCACCGGCTTCGAGCATCTCGTCGTCAACAAGCAGATGTTCGACCAGCTGGGGCCGGCGGTCAATTCGGGCAAGGCGCTGTTTCTGTATGGCGCGCCCGGCAACGGCAAGACCGTCCTGGCCGAGGGGATCGGGCGGGCGTTCGGCATGGAGATGTACGTCCCCCACGTCATCGACGTGGACGGGCAGATCATCACGATGTTCGACCCCGTGAGCCATCAGCCGATCGCGTCGAAGGCGCCCGAGTCGAACAGCGTCCTGTCCGGCGCGACGTTCGATCGCCGGTGGGAAAAGGTCAAGCGGCCGGTGGTCGTCGTCGGCGGCGAGCTCACGCTCGAGATGCTCGACCTGACGTTCAACCCGATCTCCAAGTTCTACGAGGCGCCGATTCAGTGGAAGGCGAACGGCGGCGTGTTCGTCGTCGACGACTTCGGCCGCCAGCGGGTGCCGGCGCGCGACCTGCTGAACCGCTGGATCGTCCCGCTCGAAAGCCGGGTCGACTTCCTGACGCTGCACACCGGCCGCAAGTTCGACGTGCCGTTCAACGTCCTGATCGTGTTCGCGACCAACCTCAAACCGGAATCGCTGGCCGACGAAGCGTTCCTGCGCCGCATTCCGTACAAGATTCTCGCGAAGAACCCGACGATGGACGAGGTACTGCCGGATCTTCGAATTGAACTGCAAGAAGCGGAACCTGGCGTTCGACCCCGTGATGGTCGAATACCTGCACCGCAAGTACTACCAGCCGCGGAAGCTGCAGATGCGCGCGTGCCATCCGCGCGACCTGGTCGAGCAGGTCGTCGACATGTGCCGCTATCAGAATCGCGAGCCGTCGATCACGCGCGAGCTGCTCGACGCGGCGTGCGGCAGCTATTTCCTCGAAGAGACCGAGTCACAGGGAGTCGAAGCGTGAGACGGTGGGCCTTGGCGAAAATGTCGGCGGGCGCGGGAACGCTTGGAGTCGAGAGCGGGCTGGACTCCAATGCCACGCGCTTCGCGACGCCGCCCTCATCGCCGCCGCGCGACGCCGCGCGCCCGTCGCTCGATCTGGCCGAGATGACGTCGCGGATGATCATCGTCGCGCTGTTCACCTTCATGGTCGTGCGGCTCGGCGCGGACTTTCTGCAGACGGGCCGCTTCACCGGGCTGCTGCTGCTCGCGAGCGAGGCGCTCGTCGTCGTCCTCACGGTGTTCCGGCGCGCCACGGGCGTCGTGGATCGCAGCCTGCGCGCGCGCGTGCTGACGACCCTCTCGGTGATTGGCCCGCTGCTCGTCGCGCCGACCGCCGGCCTGGGACTCATGGCCGAGGCCGTCACGGTGACCATCTCCGGGTGCGGACTTTTCGTCGTCATCGTCGGCAAGGTGTCGCTCGGGCGCAGCTTCGGCCTCATGCCTGCCAACCGTGGCGTCGTCTCCACCGGGTTGTACCGGCTCGTCCGTCATCCGATCTACATGGGCTACCTGATCACGCACCTGGGTTTCCTCGCCGCGAACCCGGCGCTCTGGAACGTGATGACGCTGGTGGTGACCGACATCGCGCTGATGGCCCGCGCCGTCTGCGAGGAGCGGACGCTCGCGCTCGACCCCGCCTACCGCGCCTACCAGCAGAAGATTCGCTGGCGCGTCCTGCCGGGGGTCTTTTAAGAGGACGGTCGTCCGCGTCAAACTCCCAACGTCCAACTACCAACTCCCAAGGCGCATGCCTGAGTACCAGCTGGGCTTGCAATCCGCCGCGACTTTCACCCCCAGACACTTTGGGAGTTGGGTGTTGGTTTTATTGGGAGTTGTCAGCGTCAGTTCCTTGCGCCACCTCATCGCTTCTGCACGATTTGTCAATTCTGCTTTTGCCCTCACAGTCCCGTCATCGACCAGGCGGAATACGGAAAAGGTGTGGCGCTAACCCGTTGGTTACAAGCGGCTTACAGCGACCGGCGGAGCGGCACCACCGTTGCTATAGGAGCGGTATGACTGGTTTCCTTTCATCTCGAATCAGGCGGCTGCGCGGCGACAGCGGGCAGAGCCTTCTTGAAGCGGCGTTCATCACGCCGTTGCTCCTGCTCCTGACTTTCGCGATCGTGGATTTCGCCGCCCTGCTCTACGTCCACCTGGCGCTGCAGAACGGGGTCTCACAGGCCTCGCGCTACGGCGTGACCGGCGCGGTCGCCGGACCCGGTGTGTCGCGGGAAGACTCGATCAGGCAGGCCATGCGGACCGCGACGCCGACGCTGACGCTCCCCAACGGGGCGTTCACGTTCAGCCATCTGACGCCGGGCAGCGCCGGGTGGACCGCCGGACCCGGCGGGCCGAACGATGTGGACAAGGTCACGGTCAACTACACGTGGACGATGCTCACGCCCGTGCTCAGGCCGTTTTTTCCGACCGGCAATATCGCCTTCACGGTCGAGTCGATCATGAAGAACGAGAGGGTCTTCTAATGAGGCAACGACTCCGGATCCTCGGCAGCTCCAGCGGACAGAGCCTGGTCGAGTTCGCCGTGATGCTGCCGCTCGTCCTGCTGATCGTGCTCGGCGTGGTCGAAGTGTCATACGCGGTGCTCGACCAGCAGGTCGTCACCAGGCTCACGCGCGAAGGCTCGAACCTGATCTCGCGCGACACCTCGCTCGCGGATGCGGCGACGGCGATCAGCACCATCACCAGCCGGCCGGTCAACCTCGCCAACGGCTCGCGGATGATTTTCTCGGTGCTGCGGAAGGGCGGGACGACCGGGACGCCCAACTACAACCAGATCATCCTGTATCAGCGCTACGTGTTCGGGAACTACACGGGCAATAGCAAGCTGGTCATGGCGGGAAGCGGCACCTTCAGAGGAGCGCCCGACTACGAGGCCAACGCCGCCGACACCAATACCGGGCTCCGGGTGACGAACGTGCCCGCCAACCTGGTCGCGAACCCGGGGGACATGATCTACGTGACCGAGTTGTACACGCGCCACACGCTGATCACGCCGCTCAACAACTTCGGCGTCACGCTGCCGACGACGCTCTACTCGATTGCCTATTTTTAGCACCGGAGGGTGTGCTCGGTTTCCGTAAAGGTAACGCACATGACTAGATACAAGCGTGGATGGGCGTCCGGCGAAGAAGGTTTCGCCGTCGTATATATGGCGGTCGTGCTGACGCTGATGCTGGTCTTCACCGGCCTGGCCGTGGACAGCGGCAGGGGCTACGTCGTGAAGGCCCAGTTGTCCAAGGCCGTGGACGGCGCGGCCCTCGGCGCGGCGCGCGCGCTGAACAACGGGAACCCCAGAGCCGAGGCGATTGCGATCTTCAAAGCGAACTTTCCTCCGGGCTATTTCGGGACCGTCGGGGCCGACCCGACCACCGCCGCTGACTTCTTTTCGCTGACGACCGACGCGGCCACCGGCATCAACACCGTCGCGGTGAAGGCCTCGGCGGTGCTGCCGACGACGTTCATGAAGCTGGCGAATTTCCAGGTGCTGAACGTGAGGAGCACCGGCGAAGCCACGCGGCGCATGGTGGACCTGTCGCTGGTCCTCGACGTATCGGCGTCGATCGGAGGCAGGTGGGGCGCGGTGAGAGACGCCACCCGGGCCTTCATCAATTCGTTCGACGCGAACGCCGACCGCATGTCTCTGACGCTGTTCGGGAACGGCGCCGAGGTCAGGGAGGCGATGCGGGCCGGCCGCGGGTTCAACAAGGCCAACATGCTCGCTGACGTGCCGACGACTCTGCCCGGTGGCAGCACCAACATGGTCGAGGGCCTGTATCGCGGGTGGGACGAGATCCGGTCGGTTGCCAACGGCCAGCAGTCGGGCCTCCGCGTCATCGTCCTGTTCACGGACGGCGCGTCCAACAGCGTGCCCGGAATCTACCCGGGGTCGACGGCCGCGAGGTCGCTCCGAACCTACGACTTTCCCGACAACGGCGCGGACCCCGATAGCCAGACCCACCAGCGCCCGCACATTGCCGGACTCTTCGACCCGGCGGTCGTGCTCGGCGGGTCCACCCAAACGGACGTCATACCGGTGAACTGGGATACGCCGTGTGTCCCCGTCACCACTCCCGCCAGCTGTTTCTACACCGCGGCGCCGCAACTCCCTGTGGGGACCAGGAGCACGCACAACACCCGTCGAAGCGCGGGCATCCCGACAAACTTCGACCTCCAGACCTCGACGTTGAAAGTGAACGGGGTTGCGCAGAACAGCATGAGCAGGCGTGGGTTGAGGAACGCCGTCGGTGGACGCTACCCGGCCGACGTCTGGAACATCAACAACTCGGCGAGGAACCTCGTCGAGATCATTTCCAACGCCGCGCGGAGTGACGCCGCCGGCGACTACCCGATCCGGATCTACACGATCGGCATGGGCGATCTGGTGCGATACCAACTCGGGACGATGCCCGAGACGTCCGAGAGCATCCTGATGCGGATCGCCAACGACGCGCGCTCGCCGGACCACATTCCCACTCAGCTCGAAGGCAAGTACTACTTCGCGCAGACGGAAGCGGACGTGAGCGCCGCGTTCCAGTCGCTGCAGAACCAGATCATCCGCCTGACCAAGTAGCCGGCGGAATCGGCCTCGGAGGTAGCGGAGATAGCGGAGACAAGTTCTCCTCTGCTATCTCCGTTTTTCTTTTTGGCGAGCCTCGACCAGCGCGAGCCCTCCGGATGCCGGGCATTGGGCGCGGCCCTCCACTTCAGTTGTTCGTCACCCGTAGTCTGAACATGTCCGGGCGGAACCAAGATGACTCACGCACACAAATATCGCTACGCGTGTTTCGCCCGCCTTGTGACGACAACGTTCGCCGTCACAGCGCTGACGATCTCGCCGGCGCCGGCCCAGCAAGTCCCCGCGTTGCTCCAAATCACATCGCCGAAGGACGGGACGGTTGTCAGTCCCGGGCAGACCGTGACGGTGAGGGTGACCTCTCCAGCGGGGGTGCGTTTCGCGGGCGTCGGCCTTATCGGGGAAGACCCCATCGGGATAGTTGTTGGCCCGTCGTCACTGCCGGCTCAGTTTTCCGTGCAGATCCCAACCGACATTGCGTGCCGGACGTACGCGCTGACGGCTGTGGGCAGAACGATGGCCGGCAAGGATGTCCAGGTGACGATTCTCATCGACGTCGAGCGGCCCGATCTACCGACCACCGTCTCCTCGAGGCCGGACCAGATCCCCTTCGGCGCACAAGGCGACTTCTCTCCGATTACCCTGCTGGCGGACTTCCAGGATGGCCAGTTCCTGGATGTCACAGAGTCCTCGAAAGTGAGCTATACGTCGTCCGATCCGAGCGTCGCGACGGTAGACGCCAAGGGCCTCGTGACAGCCGCCGGTATGGGGAACGCATCGATCACGGCCCGCTACGGCCCACCGGGCGCAAATCGTCACACCGAGATTCTCGTCAGCGTTCCGCCAATTCCGTTCGGCGTGTTGCCCGACCGGCTCGACTTTGGCAACCAGACTGTCGGGACCTCTTCATCGCGGCAGATGACGCTCACGAATACCACTGGCCGGCCATTGGTCATCCGGCGCGTCTCGGCCGGCGTCGTCTTCACCACCACCGACACGTGCGTCATGTCGTCGCCACTGGCAGCCGGCGCGACGTGCGTGATCACGGTGACGTTCGCGCCGACCGAGGCCGGGTCGATCAAGGGCCTTGTGTGTATCGGCAACAGCCTGGGCACGTTTGGATTGACGGTTACAGGGACCGGCGTCATCGGCCCGCAACGGATAGCGGCGCCCAAGCTCGCTTCCTTCTCGATGTGTTGACCCACCGCACTTCAGCGACGCAGAGCCGCCACAGTCGCGCCCAGATGTGATTCCGGCGCATCGTGGAAGCTCTCGACCAGCGGGTGCCGCTCGAGCGCGGCCTGGACGATGCCGCGCTGCACGCCGGTGCCGCGCCCGTGAATGAGCCGCACCTCGCGCAGGCCGGCCTCGTGCGCGGCGGTGACGTACTCCTCGACGACGGACTTGATGTCACGCGGATGGAACGCGTGAAGGTCGAGGGTGCCTTCGATGGGGATGTGAATCACTAATCGCTAATCCCTGATCCCGAATCCCCGATCCCGAATCCCTGATCCCGAGTCCCGAGTCCCGTCACGGTTTCTCGTAGCTGACCGTCACCGTCGTGCTGATGCCCCCGCGCACGGAAAAATCTCCGACCACGGTCATGCGCCTCGGGCGGCAGGCGGCCACGAGCTCGTCCAGGATCTGGTTGGTCACCGCCTCGTAGAAGATCCCTTTGTTCCTGAACTCGACCATGTAGTACTTCAGTGCCTTGAGCTCGAGGCACAGCTCATCAGGAACGTACGTGACGCGGATCTCGCCGAAGTCGGGCAGCCCCGTCATGGGGCAGAGCGACGTGAACTCGGGGCAGCGGATCTCGATCTCGTAGTCCCGCTCGCGGCCGGGGTTGGGGAAGGTGGCCAGGGTGGCGCTCGGCATTGTGAAGAAAATTGTAGCATTCCGGCCATTTTTGGGCCTGTTGCGGCCGTACCGTCATTGACACCGCAAAACAACGCGCGCTAGGATGTGGCCGGATTTCACGGTTTTCAGCGCCGACGGCTGAGGAGCGGCTCACGGCACGCGAGCCGGGCGATGGCAACCCGAATCCGAAGACAACAGTTTCTCCGCTCCCGCCGCACGCGCGCGCGGCCGATATGCGGGTCTTAACAGCGCGCCTTAGCAAGGGGAATAGCCGATGGTAGAGGCCCGGAGGATGGGCAAGTCCGAACTCTTCTCGCACTTCGCGGATCGCTTCGAAGTCAAGCGGACGCAGGCACGGGAATACTTCGACGAGCTCAACACGTTGGCGGAAAAAGAACTGAAGCGCTCCGGCGAGTTCGTGCTGCCGGGGATGGTGAAGCTGGTGGTCCAGAAGCGCAAGGCGCGGATGGGGCGCAACCCGGCAACGGGGGAGGCGATCAAGATTCCCGCCAAGACCGTCGTGAAGGCACGCATCGCCAAGCAGCTCAAAGACGCCGTTCTGCCGAAGAAGTAAGCCCGCGGGGCCCTGGCCGAACTCGCGGGCCGGCCGGATCGCGTTCCGGCCGGATCACACTCGCAACGGTGCATCGGCCCCTGGCGCCGCCCGCGGGCGGGGTTGCCAGAGGGCCGATTGTTTTTTGCGCCGGACCTCAGGCCGCGACGATCGACGGGCGCGCGGCGAGCAGCCGGCTGTACACCGTCGCGGGCGCGAGCCGCGACACTTTCGACTCCAGACTCGACATCGAGTCGTCGTCCAGGATGATGCGATCGGCCGCGTCGAGCAGCACCTCGCAGCTGAACCGCCGCCCGCCGCGCAGCGTCGTCAGCTCGTAGTACCGCACGGCGTACGCGGTGCCGTCGATCTCGATCTCGGTTGCGTTGACCAGTTTCCGGAACATTAGAGCCCCTTTCAAGCGACCAAATCGTCCAGTACCGAACCTAGAACCCAGAACCCTGTAGAACCCTGCGAACCGAACCCTGTGGAACCTTGTGGAACCCGGTGGAACCCCGCGGAACCTATCCTGCTACCAACATCGGCCTCGCCTTCGTCCGCGGGAAATCCAGCACGAACGTCGTTCCCTTCCCGACTTCGCTCGCGACCGAGATCTGCCCGCCGAGCTGCTCGACGATCTTCTTGGAAATCGCCAGGCCCAGCCCGAGCCCGCGGCGCTTCGTCGTGACGAAGTCCTCGAAGATCTGCGAGATCCGCTCCGCCGGGATGCCGCAGCCCGTGTCGTAGATCCGCACCTGGACGCGTGTCGGCCCGGGCCTCGCTCGCGACGACGATCAACCCGCCGGGCGCGGTCGCCTGGATCGCGTTGAGGATCAGGTTGCGGTAGACGCGTCCGAGCGCGAACACGTCCCCTTCGATGAACACCGTCTCCGGCGTCAGCTCGGTGCGCAGCGTGAGCCCCGCGGTTTCGGCGTGCTGCTCCATCGCCTCGGCGGCGTCGGCGACCGTGCGGTTCAGGTCCACCGGGAACCGCTCGAGCGGAATCGGCCGCGCGATGTTGCGGAGGTCGTCCAGCACCCGCTTGATGATCACCAGCTCCCGCTCGACCGTCTTCTTGAACGTCTCGCGGTACTCGAGGTCCTCGAACATCTTCTGGATCAGCTTGCAGCTGTTGCCGATGTTCTGAATCGGGTGCGAGAGGTCGTGGACCAGGCCGGCGGCGATGCGGCCGAACATCGCCTGGCGTTCCTGCTTGCGGACGTTCTCCTGCAGCTCCACGAGCTTGTCGGCCATCGAGTTGAACGCGTCGCCGAGCTGCTGGATTTCGTCCTGCCCCGAGAGCACGACGCGCTCGTCCATGCGTCCCTCCGCGAGGGCGCGCGTGACCTTCGTGAGCGCGAAGATGCGCTGGATGAACGAGCGGCCCCACAGCCAGCCGAGCACCACCGTGCCGAGCAGCGCGAGCGCGATGGTGGCGTAGAGCTGACGCTCGAGCGAGGTCGCCACCGCGAACGCGTCCGTCGTGGGCTGCTCGACGACGACCGTCCATTGGGGATTGCGGACGGCGGCCGCGACGCGCCAGCAGCTTTTCGCCGCGCCCGTTCCAGAACGTCCTCGATTCCGTCAGGGGTGGAGTCTGCCGGAGGGCGTCCGCGAGCTTCTGCTCTTCGGGCGCGGCGGCCTCGCCGCTCGCAATCAACCCCTTGTCGTCCGGGTTGCCGTGCGCGAGGAGCTTCGCCTGCTGGTCCATCAGCAGCGCGTAGCCCCGGGTCCCGACCCTGATGCTGTCCACCGCCCGCCAGAGCTCCTCGAGCGAGATCTCGGCGACGATCCAGCCCGGGTCGTCGGTGCCGCCCGCCAGCGGAACCGCGATCGTGGTCGTCGGCAGGGCGTCCGTATCGATGTGGGGCGGGGCGACGTAGAAGTCCTGCGGTCCGTGTGCCGGCCGATTCCGGTATCGCCAGACGCGGATCGCGCCGATCTCGGCTGGTCACGCGAATGCGGCCCGCTCCGTCGAACACGGAGATCTCCCGGAACTCCGGAAACTCGAGCACGTGGTTCCGGAGGATGCGCAGCTGCTGCCACGCCTCGAGCTGCGTTCCGCCAATCTCCATGCCGATCGAGGAGAGGACGCGGCGGTTGTTCTCGAAATACTGCCGGATCCGGGCGGCGACCTGTTCGGCCACGGCCTGGTTGCCCCGCCCGACCGACTGTTCCGTGCCCCTGCGCAGCGACTGCACCGACACCAGCCCGTAGCCGACGAGCGGGAGGACCGCCGCGGTGGCGATGAGCAGCACGAACCGCGACGTGATCCGCCTCACCGCGCGTGCCTCGTCGCGTCGCGCCGCCCGCCAGCTCCACAGATTCGCGAAGATGTCCGGATTCGGACGGATCGCCGACGTCGAAGCGCGCGTCCACCGCGCGTGTCGTTTCGGGCCAGGCGAGGAACGCCGCCGGGACGTCCTCGTGGAAGCGCTGGCGGAGGTCGGCGACGGCCGCGCGCACGTCGGAATCCAGCAGGGCCTGTCGCAGCCGGTCGAGCACCTCGTCGGCTCCGGCGTAGCCGGTATCCTGATACGCGGCACCCGCGGTCGGGGAATGCCAGAAGCGATAGGTCCAGTCGAAGGACTTCCCGCTGGTCATCTGAAAGAGGTACGAGTCGAAGTCGCCCCCTCCCGCGCGCGCAATGATGACCTTGGTGTCGGCGCCTTCGAGGACGAGCTCGACGCCCACGTCCGCCAGCTGCCGCTGCAGCATCATCGCGATCCGCTCGAACTGGGAATCCTTGTTGTAGAACAGGCACTTGAGCTGAAAGCGGCTGGCCATCTCCGACTCAGAGGGTCGTCGAACCGGAAAGCCGGCGGCGTCGAGCCGTACCCGCGCCGCCTGCGGATTGTAGGAGTGCTTCCGAGCCGCCGAGTTGTACGCCCAGTGCGACGGCCAGATGGGATCGTCCGCGATCTGCCCGCGGCCGCGCATCACCTCGTTGACGATCTGTTCCCGATCGATGGCTTCGACGAGCGCCCGGCGCACTTCGACGTGCCTGAGAATGGGGTGCCGCAGGTTGAAGACCAGCGGGATGTAGAAATGCCGGATCGACGAGTACATCTCGAACCGGCTCGACCCTTCCAGGAACTCGACCACCTCGCGGTTGACTTCCTGCACCATATCGACGTCGCCCCGCATCATCGCCGCCCAGGCGGCTCGCTGCGTGTCGTAGGTGATGATCTGGACCCGGTCGATTCCAGGGGTGCCGCGATAGTAGCCGCCGTTGCGTGCGGCCTGGATGAGGGGTGTCCTCGAGAGGAGCCGGAAGGGCCCCGTGCCGATGTCCGGCGTGCCGTCGTTGACGATGGCGGTGCCGGCCAGAGCCGCCGGAAGGAACGCGTCGGCGCGGCTGAGCCGGAACACCAGGGTGTGCTCGTCGGGCGTGTCGATCGCCGTGACGTACTCGAACAACCGGCGCGGATCGGCCTTGACCCGCTGCCGCAGGATTGCCGCGACGCTGGCCGCGGTCATGGGGCTGCCGTCGTGGAACTTCACGTCCGATCGGAGCGCCACCTTCAAGGCGCGGCCTTCCTCCAGCCACTCCGGCGAGCCGGTCGACAACCACGGACCGGGCCGGCCGTGCCAGTCCATGACCAGGAGCGGTTCGGCAAACAGCAGATCGGTGAGCACCCCTTTGGCTTCCGCGACGTCCTGGGAGCCGAGACGCAAGGTGATGACGTTCTCCGAAGCTACCTGTTCGCGCGGCGAGCAGCCGCCCAACGAGAAGGTTCCGAGGAGAATGGACGCGAGGCACACCTCGGCCCTTCGGGGTGTGCGCCACCCCAGCCGTCGCGCGAGTGCGCCGGAACGTGCGGGATGCATCAGCTTTCAGGTCGCCGCGTGCGCCAAGACCGGGGTCACTGGCACGCCTCCAGCCTACATTATCAGCAGGACGTGCCAGGACCGGAACTACAACCGGCGATGCGAGACGACTCGTACTTTCGCGGTGCCGAGTTACTCGATCATCCAGGCGCAGCCGCTGAACGAGTTCGCCTTCTTGTCGGCCTTCTTGACGATCTGAATCTTCATTTTCATGGTCGGAATCCTCTCTGAACGATCGATGAACGGGAACGGTAGGGCTTGACTCGGAAAGCCCTGCACTGACGCCGGTGGTTCAGTGCTCGATCGGGACGTCGATCAGCCATGGACGAAGGGTGCCCGTTTTCTTGCTCGTTTCTTTTCTGTCGGTCTTCATCGCCTGTCTCCTTTGATATGGTGAATCGTTTCGTTAGTTCAGCGTCGCGCTGAGGGCGGCATCGCGCGCGAGGGCGACCACGCCGGCCTCGAAGCTGGCTTTGTGGCAGTTCGGCCGGTCCATGCTGCCGAGCTCCGTGTGCGCGGCCACCGAGCAGCCGCCGGCGCAGACCGGGATGAACGCGCAGTCGTCGCATTCCTTCCACGCGGTGATCACGTCGAACCGCTTGGCGGCGCGTTCCCGCTGTTCGTCGCGGCGGCCGTCGATGTGTCCGGTTGACTGTGAGATGTCGCCGGTGAACCCCGGGCACGCGTAGAGCGCGCCGTCGGGACCGATCGTGTGGGCGTGGCGCCGATGGATTTCGCACGGGCCCATGTGCACGCCGTCCACCGTCTTGAACCCGCGCTTCTTCGTCTCGTCGCGCAGGAAGGACAGCTTGTCGTCGGCGAAGTGGCAGGTGTCGCAGACGCTCGTGCCGTTCCCCGCCGACGGTCATGCACGTGCCGTTCAGCGGCTTGGCGTCGGCGCCGACGACCGTCAGCGGAATCAGGCCCTTGGGCGGCTCGGGCTTCGGCGCGCGGATGATCGGCTTGAACGCGACGCGCGCGAGTTGTCGGCGAACTCCTGCTCGCGCAGGAAGTCGAGCAGCGCCGGGTAGCTGTCCACCGAGCTCTCGTCGAAGTTGCCGCCGATCGAGATGCGGCATTTGCCCGCAACCTGACGCACGTTGTGGATGATCCGGTCGAACGTCCCCTGGCCGCCGCGCAGCGGCCGCATCCGGTTGTGCGTGTCGCGATCGCCGTCGAGCGTTACCTTGACCGAGTTGAGGCCGAACGGCGCCAGCCGATCCACCACCTCGGGCGTGAGCAGCAGGCCGTTCGTGATGACGTTGACCTGCATGCGCACCCCGCGCGCCTGCGAGGCCTCCCAGAGCCGCTCGGCGAGGTAATAGGCGACGGGAAGGTTCAACAGCGGCTCGCCGCCGAACAGGGTCAGCACGAAGCTCGCGGGCTTGAGCGTGTCGAGCCGTTCCTCCGCCCACGCCGCCACGCGGGCGGCCGTCTCGAGCGACATCTTCGCGGCGGACTTGTTGTAGTCGCCGTGATCGCCCTGGAAGCAGTAGTCGCACGCGAAGTTGCACTGCAGCGTGGTCAGCACGGTGAGACGCAGCTGCTCTTCGCTCTCGCGCAGGTCGTGGAAGTACTGATCGAGGTGCTGCCGCTCCGCGTCGCGATTCGGCACGATGAAGCCCTCGTCGGCGAGCGTCGAGATCGCCTCACGCTCGTCCGCGGTCAGCGTCGACGGCACGCGCGACCCCACCTGATCGAGCAGCGCCGCCACGTCCCGGGACACGATGATCTGGGAGTCGGTGAACGTGTTCATCAGGAACACGTCGTCGCGCTCTCCCGCCGTGTCGAGTGGTACCCGGACGTTGAACATCGAGGCTTGCATTCGAACTCCTTGAAACGTGAACTGATGAGCAGGGAGTCTATCGGCAGACGGGGAGGGTTGCACTTCCTCCGTTGTGCCAACCGTAAAGGTGCAACGCATATTCCGAGGATCCGTTGCAGGTCCAAAGAGTCCGCTCATGAACACTTGTTTGGTCCCACGATGGGAAAAGGCAGGTCTATCGGAGGACTCTTTGGCGCAGTGAATGGTGGGCGGAACGGACTCTGGGACTGTGCGATCAGGGCCCCTACGGGCAATCTGTTGGCCGGTCTGGACAACGCGTTGGCCGCCATTTCGTGCTTCAGCTTCCCTCTGAATAGCTTCCCACTTCGGGAAGCGGGAAGCGGGAAGCTGGTAGCTGAAAGCTGTTCTACGCCCCGCGCAGCTTCCGGGCGATGTCCCGCAGATCCAGCCGGGCCATCTTGTGCTTGAGCGTGCTGAGGGGGATTCCCAGGTAGCGTGCCGTGGCGGTCACGTTCCAGTCGGACTTCTCGAGCGCGCGGAGGATGAAATTCCGCTCGAACGTATCGCAGGCCTCCTGGAACAGGGCGTCCCCGGTCGTCGGGCCCGAGTCGAGCTTGGCGAAGTGGTACTCGAGCGGCAGGTCCTCGTCGGTAATCCATTCCTTGTCGCTCACGGCGACGAGGCGCTCGATCAGGTTCTCGAGCTCCCGGATATTGCCCGGCCACCAGTACCGACGCGAGGATCTTGAGCGCCGACCCGGCGATGCCCCGGACGGGCTTGCGGAATTTCGTCTTGTAGCGGTCGAGAAACAGCCGCGCCAGCTCGGGCAGATCCTCGATCCGGTCCCGCAGGGGCGGCATCCGGATCGGGATGACGTTGATCCGGTAGTAGAGGTCCTCGCGGAACCGGCCTTCCTTGACGGCCTTCTCGAGGTCGACGTTGGTCGCCACGACGAGGCGGAAGTCGGTCTTGATGGGCTTGCTGCCCCCGACCCGCTCGATCTCCCCCTCCTGGATGGCCCGCAGCAGCTTGGCCTGGAGGTCGAACCGCAGGTCGCCGATCTCGTCGAGGAACAGCGTGCCGCTGACCGCCAGCTCGAATTTTCCCAGCTGCTGCTTGTGGGCTCCCGTGAAGGCGCCGCGCTCGTGCCCGAACAGCGTGCTCTCGACGAGCTCGTGCGGAATCGCCGACAGGTTCACCGCGATGAACGGCGCGTCGCTGCGCCCCGACTCCCGGTGCAGCAGCCGCGCCAGCAGCTCCTTGCCGGTCCCGCTCTCGCCGAGGATCAGCACCGTCGCCGACAGCTTCGCGACCTTCTGCACGAGATCGACGATGTCGCGGATCGAGCGGCTCGGGCCGATCAGGAACTCGCGCTCGCTCTGCTCGGCGACCTGCGCGCTGAGGGTGATGACCTGCCGGTTCAGATCCTGCCGCTCGCACGCGTTCCGCACGAGCGATCGCAGCTCGTCGTATTCGAAGTTCTTCGTGATGTAGTGGTAGGCGCCGTGCTTCATGGCCTGCACGGCCGTCTCGACCTCGTTGATGGCCGAGATCATGATGCACTCGATGAGGCTGTAGTTCTCCTTGACGATGCGGAGCACGTCGAAGCCGCTGATGCCCGGGAGGCGGACGTCGAGGAGGATGAGGTCCACGTCCTCCTGTTTCAGCAGCGTCAGCGCCGCTTCGCCGCTCGACACCATCAGCACGCGGTAGTCGCGCTTGAGGATGGCGCCAATCGTGTCGCGCATCCCCTGATCGTCGTCGCAGATCAGGATGGTCTTCGAGGCGGCCATGGGTAAGTGGGCCGATTGTAACGCGTTTTCACCCTTGTCCCTTTTCCCTTTTGTTTAGTAAGGTAAGTCGGTTGTGGCCTCGTGGATTGTCGCAGGCCTTGGCCTGTTCCTGGCGATGATGGCGCTGGCCTGGTCGCGCCGCCTGCCCGGCGGCTCGACGCGCTGACCCAGTCCTATTGGGAGCTGCGCTACGAATACACGCGGCTCAGGTCGTGGCTGTCCCGGCTTGACCCCGAAGCCGATACCACGAGCGTTGAGCCGGCCGACCCTGAACCGGCGCCCCCTTCCGTCACCTTCGTCCCGCTTTCCGCGATGAGGAAGAAAGACAAGTAATGGCGAACGATTACGATCTCGTGGTCATCGGGTCGGGGACGGGGGGCTACGTCGCCGCCATCCGCGCGGCACAGCTCGGGCTCAGCACGGCGGTGGTCGAGCGGGCGCCGGTGCTCGGCGGCACGTGTCTCAACTGGGGCTGTATCCCGACGAAGGCGCTCCTCGAGCACGCGCACGCGCTCAAGGTCGCGCAGAACTGGAAGGACTGGGGGCTGACGATCGGTCAGGCGGCCATCGGCCTCGACATGGCCCAGGTGCAGGCCCGCAAGGACAAGATCGTCAAGGGGCTGACCGGCGGCATCGAGCTGCTCTTCAAGAAGAACAAGATCGACTGGATCAAGGGCAGCGCCCGCCTGGCCGGCAAGGGCACGGTCGAGGTCACCGGCGGCGAGGCGCAGACGCTCACCGCGCGGAAGGAAATCGTCATCGCGACCGGCTCGGAGCCGCGCAGCGTGCCGGGCATCGAGATCGATCGCAAGCGGATCATCACGAGCGACGAAGCGATCGGCCTCAAGGAGATTCCCAAGTCGATCGTCATCCTCGGGAGCGGGGCGGTCGGCGTCGAGTTCGCCTCGATCTTCCGCCGCTTCGGCAGCGAGGTCACCATCATCGAGCTGCTGCCCCGCATCGTGCCCATCGAGGACGACGCCGTGTCCACGGAGCTCGAGCGGTCGTTCAGGAAGCAGGGCATCAAGGTCCTGACGAGCACGAAGGTCACGAGCGCCACGCGCCGGCGCCAGCGGCGTGGAGATCGACGCGGAGATGTCGGACGGAAAGACGGGCAAGCTCAACGCGGAGTACCTGCTGGTGGCGACGGGGCGCGGCCCGGTCACCTCGGGCTCGGGCGCCGAAGAAGCGGGCCTGCGCATGGAGCGCGGCTACGTGCACGTCGACACCGACTTCCGCACCAGCGTGCCCGGCATCTCGGCGATCGGCGACGTGATCACCTTCGACAAGCCCGGGCACCCGCAGCTGGCGCACCTCTCGTCGGCCGAAGGGGTCGCGCTCGCCGAGCGAATCGCCGGCCGCGAGTACGCGCGGATCAACTACGACCAGGTGCCCGGCTGCACCTACTGCGATCCGGAGATCGGGAGCGTCGGGCTCACCGAGAAGGAAGCGCAGGCGCGCGGCTACGAGGTCAAGACCGGGTCGTTCAAGTTCGGCATCCTCGCGCGCGCGCGCATCGCCGGCGAAATCGAAGGGTTCGTCAAGATCGTCTTCGACAAGAAGTACGACGAGATCCTCGGCGTCCACATGATCGGCCCGCGATCGACCGAGCTCGTCGCCGAAGCCACGCTCGCGCTCCGCCTCGAGTGCACGGTCGAGGAGCTGATCCGGACGATTCACGCGCACCCGACGATGTCGGAGGCGGTCGGCGAAGCCGCGCATGCCGCGCACGGCGGGGCCATCCATGCGTAAAACAGCTTCCCGCTTCCCGCTTCCCGCGTCCCGTCTCGTCTGGGAGCTGGAAGCGGGGAGCTGGTAGCTGGAAGCGAGAGTGTCCGAACATGGCAACGCCGACCGAGAAGCCCGCGCGACCCTCAGAGGCTTTGAGCTCGAATCAGCTCCTCGAGATGTACTACTTCGCGCGCCTGGCTCGCGACATCGAGGAGCGGCTCGTCATCCTCTTCCGGCAGAGCAAGGTCATCGGCGGGCTCTATCGCAGTCTCGGGCAGGAAGGGGAATCGGTCGCGACCGCGTATGCGCTCGAGCGGACCGACGCCGTCCTGCCGCTCATCCGCAACATGGGGGTGTTGACCACGTCGGCGTCAGGCCGCGCGAAATCTTCCGTCAGTACATGGCGAAGGCGACCGGGAACTCCCGCGGCCGCGATCTCAACATCCACATCGTCCATCTGCCGAAGGACGGCGCTTCCCAGCCGGTGATCGTCGGCCCGATCAGCATGCTGGGGGATTCGATCCCGGTCGCGGCCGGCATCGCGATGGGCGCCCGGATGCAGAGGCCGGAACCTCGTCGCGATGGCGTGGATCGGCGAGGGCGCGACCAGCACGGGCTCGTTCCACGAGGGGCTGAACTTCGCCGCGGTGCAGCGAGTCCCGCTCGTCGTCGTCGCGGAGGACAACAAGTACGCCTACTCGACGCCGGTCGCGAAGCAGATGGCGATCAAGCAGATCGACGAGCGCGCCGCCGCCTACGGCATCCCGCACGAGCTCGTGGACGGCAACGACATGCTCGCGGTGTACGACGTCGCGAAGCGGATGGTCGATCGGGCCCGGGCGGGCGAGGGCGCGTCGCTCATCGGCGTCGACACGATGCGCATGCAGGGTCATGCCCAGCACGACGATGCCCGGTATGTGCCGAGGAAGCTCCTCGAAACCTGGGCGGAACGCGATCCGCTGGTGAGGTTCCGAAAGGCGATCCTCGACCGCGTCGCGGGGTCGGAGAAGGATCTGGACGACATCGCCAAGTCGGCCAGGGAGTACGCCGCGAAGGAGGCCGACCTGGCCGTCGACGAGCCGATGCCGGATCCGGCCGCCGTCGCGCGCGGCGTGTACGCCGGCGATGACTTCGCCGTGCCGGAGGTGGAGCTGGTGCCGTCGCCCTTCGCGGGGCCGACGGCTGAACGGAGAGCAGGAGAAGAAAGAGCTTAACAGGAGGGCAGGAGACCAGGAGGTTTGTTTTCAAAAAACAAAAACTCCTATTCTCCTGATCTCCTGTTTAAGACAGGGAGTTGATGGCCGTTATTACCTACCTCGAGGCGATCCGCGCTGCGCTGCACGATGAAATGGCGCGCGACGAGCGGGTATTTCTGCTCGGGGAGGATATCGGCGCGTACGGCGGCGCGTTCAAGGTCACCGAGGGGCTCATCAACGTCTACGGCGAGCGGCGCGTCATCGATACGCCGATCTCGGAAGCGGCCATCGTCGGATCGGCGATCGGCGCGGCCTACATGGGGATGCGCCCGGTGTGCGAGCTGCAGTTCATCGATTTCATCTCCTGCTGTTTCGACATGCTCACCAACTTCGCCGCCAAGAGCCGCTACCGCAACGGCGCCGGCGTGCCGATCGTGGTCCGCGGCCCCTGCGGCGGCGGCGTCGGCGGCGGCCCGTTTCACTCGCTCAACCCGGAGTCGTTCTTCCTGAACACGCCCGGGCTGAAGATGGTCGAGCCCTCGACGGCCTACGACGCCAAGGGGCTGCTCAGGGCGGCGATTCGAGACGACGATCCGGTCCTGTACTTCGAGCACAAGTACCTCTACCGCCGGATCAAAGACGAAGTGCCGGACGGCGATTACATCGTGCCGCTCGGCAAGGCGGCGATCAGGCGTGAAGGCACGGATCTGTCGATCGTCACGTTCGGCGCGATGGTCTACACCGCGCTCGACGCCGCGACCGAGCTCGCCAGGGCCGGCGTCGAGGCCGAAGTGCTGGATCTGCGCAGCCTCGCGCCGCTCGATCGGGACGCGGTGCTGACCACGGTGGCGAAAACCAGCCGGGCGCTGCTGCTGCACGAGGCCACGCTGACCGGCGGCATCGGCGGCGAGCTCGCCGCGATCATCGCGCAGGACGCGTTCGGCTACCTCGACGCCCCGGTGAGGCGCGTCGCGTCGGTGGACGCGCCGGTTCCGTACGCGCCCCCGCTCGAAGCCGCGTTCCTGCCGAGCGTGGAGAAGGTGGTGGCCGCGGCGAAGCAGTTGGTGGAGTACTGATACCCTCGGGACTCGGGACTCGGGACTCGGACTCGGGATGCGGGGATTCGCGATTAGTGATTCGTGACAGTGATTAGGGATCGGACTATGACTGATGTCGTAATGCCCCAGATGGGAGAGTCGATCGCCGAAGGCACCATCGTTCGATGGATCAAGAAAGTCGGTGATTCGATCGACCGTGACGAGCCGCTGTTCGAGATCTCGACCGACAAGGTCGATGCCGAGATCCCGTCGCCGGCGTCCGGCGTCCTGACGGAGATCAGGGTCAAGGAAGGGGAAACCGTCCCCGTCAACAGCGTCGTCGCCACCATCGGCGAAGCGGGCGAGGCGGCTGTGGCCGCGGCCTCGCCGCCGCCGGACGCGTTGCCGGAAGCGGCGGTGGGACAACCGGAGCCCGCGGGCGGGACCGCACAGGCCGGCGCCGCCGAGGCAGGCGAGGAGGCGGACCTGAAGGCCAGCTTCGAGGCCGGCTTGAAGGAGGTGGAGGCCGAAGCCACCAGTCCGGACGACGATGAAGTCGACGGCCCCGAGACGGGCACGGACGATCCACGGCGGCAGAAGTCGTCGCCGCTCGTCCGCCGCATCGCGCGCGACAACAACGTCGACATCACGCTCATCCACGGCACCGGCCTCAGCGGGCGGGTGACGAAGCAGGACATCCTCGGCTACATCGAGACCGCCCGCGCGGCGGCGCCCGCCGCCCCGCGCGCGGAGGCGCGCGTGCCGCCGCCGCCGCCGCCGGTCTCCGGCCCGTCGTTCAAGCCGGGCGAGAAGGTGGCGATCGTCCCGATGAGCGTGATGCGCAAGAAGATCGCCGAGCACATGGTGCTCAGCGCGCGCACGTCGCCGCACGTGTATTCGGTCTACGAAGTGAACTTCGGGCGGGTGCGCGCGCTGCGCGAGAAGCAGAAGGCGGCGTACGAAGCGGTCGGCGTGAAGCTGACGTTCACGGCGTTCATCGCGAAGGTCACCGTCGACGCGCTCCGTCAGTTTCCGATCGTCAACGCGTCGATCGACGGCGACAAGATCGTCTACAAGAAGGACATCAACCTCGGGATCGCGGTGGCGCTCGACAACGGCCTGATCGTGCCGGTGATCAGAAACGCCGACGAGAAGAACCTGCTCGGTCTGAGCCGCGCCATCAACGATCTCGCCAACCGCGCGCGGGCGAAGAAACTGAACCCCGACGAGGTGCAGGACGGCACGTTCACGATCACGAACCCGGGCGTGTTCGGGGCCTTGTACGGGCTGCCGCTGATCAACCAGCCGCAGGCCGCCATCCTCGGCGTCGGCGCCATCGAGAAGCGCGCGGTGGTGATCGACGACGCGATTGCCATCCGGCCGGTGTGCCACCTCACGCTCGGCTACGACCACCGCCTGGTGGACGGCGCGGACGCGGGCCGGTTCCTCTCGTTCGTGAAGGAGAGGCTCGAGGACTTCGATGAGGCTTTACTGTGAGGGGGAACGTTCTTGGTTCTTTGTTCTCGGTTCTTGGTTGTCGTTTTTTTTTCCAGTTCCGCCACCTGGGAATCATTGCCGATGAACCAATAACTAAGAACGAAGAGCGAACGACCACCAAGAACTGAGAACCAAGAACCAAGAACGGTTCCTATGCGCCCCCTCCACGTCCACCGCCTCGGCATCGTCCCGTACGCCGAGGCCCTCGATCTCCAGAGACGCCTCGTCGAGCAGCGGAAGGCCGACGAGATCCCCGATCAGCTGATCTTCCTGGAGCATCCTCCCGTGATCACGCTCGGCGTGAGGTCCGGCGCCGGCCGTTCCCACATCCTCGAGACGCCTGACGGCCTGGCGGCGCAGGGCGTCGAGGTGTTCGAGACGGGCCGCGGCGGGGACGTCACGTATCACGGCCCGGGCCAGCTCGTCGGCTATCCCATCCTCGACCTCCGGCCCGACCGGTGCGACGTCCACCGCTACGTGCGCGATCTCGAGGAGGCCCTCATCCGGGCCGTAGCGGCGTTCGGCGTGGCCGCCGGCCGGTCGCCGGGCCTGACCGGCGCGTGGGTCGGGGAAGCCAAGCTGGCGGCCATCGGGGTGCGTATCGCCCGATGGGTAACGAGCCACGGCTTCGCCCTGAACGTGACCACGAATCTGCAACACTTCAACCTGATCGTGCCGTGCGGCCTCGCCGGAAAAGGGGTGACGTCGCTCGAAACGCTGACCGGCCGCCCCGTGGCCATGCAGGACGTACAAGTGGCTGTTGCGCAAGCATTTGCGGCCGTTTTCGACCGCCAGATCGTCGACCGGCAGACAGCCGAGCCTTCAGGCGTTCTCAGCCGGTAAATCCTTTCTCGCCTGTCAGTTAGCTGGCCTGGCCGGCCTTCGCTGACGCCCGCCACACAGCTCATCCCTTCCGGAATAAGGAATGACAGGACGGTGTTTTGTCCATACGGAGGCCCCAGATGCGTCAGCCGTTCGAGCAGGAATTGGTCGGCAGGATGCAGGCGGGGGACAACACGGCCGTTACCGACCTCGCCTCGACCTACGGCCCGCGAATCCACCAGCTTGCGTTCCGCTATCTCAAGAATTGGGAAGATGCCGAAGAAGTCACCCAGGATGTCCTGATGAAGGTGCACCAGAAGATCGATGCGTTCCGCGGCGACGCGGCGCTGTCTTCCTGGATCTACAGAATCACGTTCAACACCGCGATGTCGCGGCTGCGGAACGGCCGCTTCAGCCGGCCGCACGAGGTGCCGCGGATCGAGGTGACGTCGGCGGATGGATCCGTCCGTCCGGCGGACGAACCGGCGGACTGGTCGTCGATCGCCGACGACAAGGTGCTGCGCGGCGAGATGCGCCACAGCCTGATCAGGGCGCTCACGCACCTGCCCGAGGTGTATCGCGTGCCGGTGATCCTCCGCGACATCCAGGGACTGTCGACAGAGGAAGCGAGCGCCGTGCTGCGGGTCAAGCCGCAGACGCTGAAGTCGCGGCTCCACCGCGGCCGGCTCATCCTTCGCGAGCACCTCGGCGAGTTCGCCGGGGGACTCACGATGCACAGAATCGCTAATCCCTGATCCTTGATCCCGAATCCTTAATTCGAGATCGGGATTAGGGATTAGGGATTAGGGATTCGAGCGCATTCTCGAGCAGGGTGCGCTCCTGCCGTGTCAGGACAGGCTCGATGATGCGCACCACCCCGTCCTGCCCGAGCTCCACCGGCATGGCCGCCACTTTCCCGCGGCCGGCGTTCACGAAACACGAGAAGCGGCGGCGCGATCCGTTCGCGAGCGCCTCGGCGATCCGGGACGCCGCGGAGGCGAGCGCGTAGGGGCCCGGGGGCCAGAGGCCCGGGATCCGCGCGGTCAGCGCGGCGATCTCGTGCGGCGGCACGAGCGAGGTGAGCGGCTCCGCAAAAGCGGAGGCTTCCTCCCATGCGACCACCGCCGACCGCGGCGGGACCCCGACCACCCGCAGCGAGACTTCGACGCCCGACGCATCGATGGCGAGTCCCGCGAGGGCCCGGAGTGCGGACTCCAGCGCCAGCGGCGCCGAGCCGATCACGCGCGACGCCGGCAGGTGAAGCTCGGTCGTGGCGCGCGCGATGAGCTCGCGCTGCGTGGCGCCGGCGCAGACGATCGGCGCGGCGCCCTCGATGGCCGCGACCTGACGGAGCAGCGCCAATCCGCTTTCGCCGCTGTGCTCCCCCTGACCGTTCGCCGCATCGGCAATGACGATCGCGGCCGCGCCCGCCGCCGCGGCGATCGCGCCGGCGGCCGTGACGCGCGTGCTGAATCCTTCGACCGGCCCCGCCTGGGTGATGTCGAGCGCCTTTCCCTGCGCGATCCGCTCGTCGCCGTCGATCAAGCGCACCTCGCCGACCCGATCGCGCCCGGCGAGCTTGTGCGCGATCGACCCGCCGATCGGTCCGCCGCCGATGATTGCGATAAAGGCCATCAGTCAGATCATAATCACGAACTCGAGGAGCACGGGAGCCTTCGCTGGTTTTTGAACAGGAGATCAGAAGATCAGGAGTTTTTGGTCTTCTAAAAAACAAATCTCCTGACCTCCTGACCTCCTGTTTCTTTTTTCTCCCGTTCTCCCGTTCTGTTTAAGACGTTGGAATTTTAGGCAGTCGACTATTCTATTAGCGATGCGGACCCAATCGCTCGACCTGTCCGGCCGTGTGGCTCTTGTCACGGGCGGGTCCCGGGGCATCGGCCTGGCGATTGCCGAAGGCCTTCTCGGCGCCGGCGCCCGGGTCGTGATTACGGGCCGCGATCAGGGCCACCTCGACGCGGCGCGGGGGAAGCTGTCGGCCGGCGGCGATCGAGTGCACGCCATCCGGGCTGACGTCGGCAGGCAGAAGGAGGCGGACGCGGCGGTGGCGGGGGCGACTGGGACGTTCGGCGGGCTCGACATCCTGATCAACAACGCCGGGGTGGGCCTCTTCGCAGACGTGGCCGACATGGAGGCCGCGGCCTGGCAGCAGGTGATCGACACCAACCTCAGCGGCGTGTTCTTCTGCTGCCACGCCGCCATCCCGGCCATGCGGCAGCGCGGCGGCGGGTGGATCGTCAACATCAGCAGCCTCGCCGGGACCCACCCGTTCAAGTCCGCCGCGGCCTACTGCGCGTCGAAGGCCGGGTTGAACGCGTTCACCGAGGCGCTGATGCTGGAAGTGCGATACGACAACATCCGTGTCAGCTGCGTGGCGCCGGGATCGGTCGCGACCGGTTTCGGGAGAGGGGACGGCGGGCAGGCCGACTGGAAGCTCGCGCCCGAGGACGTCGCGCAGGTCGTGCTCGATCTGATCGCGCATCCCGCCCGGAGCCTGCCGAGCCGGGTGGAGCTTCGGCCGTCGAAGCCGTTGAAGCGTTGACGCGTTGACATCGTGACTACAGAAGGCCTCGGGGCGATCGCGCACTACAACCTGCTGGAGCGCATCGGGCACGGCGGGCTGGGTGATGTCTATCGCGCGCGCGATACGAAGGTCGGCCGGACCGTGGCCCTCAAGCTCGCGCCCGAAAGCACGTTTGCCGACGCCGCGGTGCGCGAGATGTTCCTGGAAGACGCCCGCGCCGCCGCGACCCTGTCGCACCCCAACATCGCCACGCTCTTCGACGTTGGCGAGTACGACGGCGGCTGTTACCTCGCCTACGAGTTCGCGTCGGGTATGACGCTGCAGCGCGAGCTCTCCGGACGCCCGGCCAGCCCTCGCCGGGCCGTGGAGCTGGCGGTCCAGATCGCCGAGGCGCTCGCCGACGCGCACTCGGCCGGCGTGCTCCACGGCGATTTGCGCCCCGAGACGATCATCGTCACGCAGAAAGGCAGCGCCAAAGTCCTCGACTTCGGCATGTCGCGCTGGACGCGCGGGGGGAAGACTCGCACGCGAGCGGCCACCTCGCCCGGGTCGCTGGGCGCGGACGCCCTCCGGGTGGTCTGCTACATGTCGCCGGAGCAGGCGCTCGGCGGATCGGTCGATCCGCGCAGCGACGTGTTTTCGCTCGGCGTCATCCTGTACGAGATGCTGACCGGCCAGAACCCGTTCATCGCGCCGACCTCCTCGCAGACCGTCGTCAACGTCACCAGCACCTCCGTCCCGTTTTCCATGGCGGCCGCCACGGCCTCGCCGGACCTCGCCGCCATCGTCAGCCGCTCGATGGCCAAGGAGATCGACAAGCGGCACCAGAGCGCGGCCTCCTTCTCGGCGGAGCTGCGCAGCGTCGGCGCGATGCTCGACGTGCGGTCGGGAGATGCCGCGCCGGGCGATCTGCTCCCGCTCGACGACGAAGGGGGATCGGGCAACTGGTGGTGGGCCGCGGTCGCCATCGTCGCCGGCGCCGCCGTCGTCTGGTGGGCGGTCAGATGAGCGCTTTCAGCTTCTCGACGTCGATGTTGCCGCCCGACAGGATTACCGCGGTGAGCTTGCCGTCAAGTTCGATCCGGCCGCTCAGCACCCCCGCCGCGGCGGCGGCGCCCGCGGCCTCGGCGATGAGCCGTTCCTCGCGCGCGATTCCGGCGATCGCATCCTGAAGCCCGCGCTCGTCGACGAGCACGATACCCAGCACCAGCCTGCGCACGATGTCGAAGGTGACCGCGTCGGGATCGAGATTGCCCACGAGGCCATCCGCGAGACTGGGCCCAACCTGGATCGGGACGATGCGGCCGGCGGCGAGGCTCTGGGTGAAAGCCTGCGAAGCCTCGACTTCGACGCCGAGGATCGAGAGGGTCTCGGAGATGCCCCGTGCCGCGATCGCCACGCCGCTGATGAGCCCGCCTCCGCCAACCGGCACGACGATCGCTTCGACATCCGGGAGATCCTCGAGGATCTCGAGACCGATCGTGCCGGCCCCGGCGATGACGTCGGCGTGCGAGTACGCGGACACGAAGAGCGAGGTGCCGTCCGCGCCGTGCTCTTTGGCGCGGACCTCGGCCTCGTCGTAATCGCCGCACGTCTTCAGCTCCGCCCCGGCCTCGCGGATCGCGTCGATTTTGGCGCGGGGCGCCGTGGCGGGCGCATAGACCGTCAGGCGCAGCCCGGCGGCACGTGCCGCATACGCCAGCGCGCGGCCGTGGTTGCCCGCCGACGCGGTAACGAGCGGACGGGCTTCGCCGCCTTCCTCGACCAGCTTCAGCACGGTGTTGAACGCGCCGCGGATCTTGTACGAGAAGGTCGGCTGCAGGGTCTCGAGCTTCAGGAACACGTCGCCGCCCGCCGCCGCCGAGAGCCACGGCGAGTGCCTGAGAGGCGTCCGTATGACCCGGCCGCTGATGCGCCGGGCGGCCGCGCGGACGTCGGCGACCGTCGTCAGGGCTGGTCGGGACCTGTCCCGAGCGGAGTCGAGGGGCCTGTCCCGAGCGTACTCGAGGCGCCGCGCAGGATGTCGGCGAGCTGCCCCGCGAACGCGGAGCGCGCCATGACCTCGTCGATCCCGGCGCCGCGCGCCGCGTCGATGAGGCCGGTGTGCACGTGCGACACGAACCCGAGCGTCCGGATCGACGCCAGGTCGGGGTCGCGCTTCATCGCCGTCACCGTGTCGATGGGGTTGGCCTTGGTGCTGTTGAGATCGAAGATCACGAGCGCCGGCCGCAGCGCGCGGGCCTGATCGAGGATTTCCGGCGGCGTTCGCGCGAAGGTCAGCTCGACGCCGGCCAGCTTCGCCGTGGTGCGGATCTTGGAGCTGAAGAGCAGGTCATCGACCGCGGCGAGGATCATGGACAGATGATACCTCAGCGTGCACTCGTCAACAGGCTTCGCTGTTCTTCCAACACGGAGATCACGGAGATCACGGAGTCTCTCGTTCGACGGGCTCCGACGCACTCGAGCCGCGCGGAGCGCGGTGCAGGGTCACGCGAGATCGAGGAATGCAAGCAGGGCGGTCCCGTAAAGCTGCTTGCATTCCTCGATCTCGTGTGACCCTGCCAACGCCGGCCTCATGTGGCAGCAGGCCGGCGCTCGAGTGCGTTGCAGTCGTGGATTTCAGTGCTCTTGTTTGTTCGCGCTTGCTTGCAAATGAGCGATCCCGTCGAAATACGAACTCCAACCCAGTCGCTTCGGTCCCTGAGCCTCCGTGAGCTCCGTGAACTCCGTGTTGGAAAGACAGGGTTCAGCGGGTCACGTGCTGCAGCGACGTCGTGGACTTTGCGAGCGCCGTGCGTGACCGGCCCGGCAGCGGCTCGGCGCGATACAGGATCCGCGTGTTGACCACCGCCGAGGCGACGAAGGTGAACAGGAGCCCGAGAATCGCCACGGCGCCGCCGATGTCGAACAGCAGGTAGCCGGAGCCGCCGATCGTCACCGTGCCGGACTGCAGGAGCCGCAGCGTCCCGATGGCGAGCAGGATCCGCAGCTCCGTCGGTCCGAACTTCCAGAACGAGATCCGGAACGTCCCGACGGCGTGCGTCGCGAGCGCGATCTCGATCATCAGCAGGTAATAGGCCAGCAGGAACCCCGCCCCCATCATCGGGCTCATGTGGCCGCCGAGGACGAGCCCGGCGAAGATGAAGAGGATGCAAAGCACGTCGAGGACGTGATCGACGTAGAAACCGTAGCGCGGCCTTTCGTGATGCCGGACGCGCGCCAGCGTGCCGTCGAGGCTGTCGCCGAACCAGTTCACGGCGAGGAGCCCGACCGCCGCGAGGAGCGCCGCCGCCGAGCCGTTCCAGTAGCAGAACCCGGCGGCCAGCATCGACACCCCCGCGAGCACGGTCAGGTGGTCCGAATTGACCGGCCGCGGCATGCGCTCGGCCATCCAGATGAGGCACCGTTTCTCGAGCGGCGCCAGAATGCTGGCCTGGATCCGCACGGCTTCCTTGTAGATTGGGGTAGTAGTCATCTCACCATGGAATGCGAGAATAGGGGCGGAACAAGCTCACATGATCATCGAGACGCGCGCGAAAGACCCCTTTTTCAAGAACGGATTCGTGATCGGGTGCGAGGACACCCGCGAGGGCGTCCTCATCGACCCTGGCGACGAGGTCGATGAGCTTCTGACGGCGGTCGATCGGCACAAGCTGACGATCCGCTACATCCTGCTGACCCACGCCCACTTGGACCACGTGACCGGGGTCGGGGCCGCGAAGCAGGCGCTCAAAGCCCCCGTGGGGCTGCACCGCGACGACAATTTTCTCTATGAAGGCGTCGTTCAGCAGGGCCAGATGTTCGGGCTGCGCGTCGAGCCGCAGCCGAAGGTGGACTTCTTCTACGACGGTGCCGGCCCGTGGCGCTTCGGCAACTACGGCGCCTGGGTCCACCACACGCCCGGCCATTGTCCCGGCGGCGTGTGCCTCGCGATCGGCCGCGACGGCGAGGCCGGACGGACCCTGATTGTGGGCGACACCCTGTTCGCGGGCTCAATCGGCCGGACCGATCTTCCCGGAGGCGATCACCAGACGCTGCTGCGGTCGATTCGCGACGTCCTGTTCGCGTTCCCGGACGACACCGTCGTCTACCCGGGCCACGGCGAGCCGACGACCATCGGGCGCGAGAAGCGGACGAACCCGTTCCTGCAGGAGTGAGGTCTTGCGGAGATCAAGAGATTGGAACAGGAGGGTAGGAGATCAGGAGAAAGAATTCTTTTTGCAAAAAAATCCTCCTAACCTCCTGACCTCCTGTTCAAGGAAGCTGCCTCACCCGCGCGACACGACGAACTCCACGCGCCCGACACCGAGCCGGTCACCTTCCTTGAGGGACGCCTGCGTGACGCGCTCGCCGTTCACGAAGGTGCCGTTCGTGCTCTCGAGATCGACGACTTCGAGCTCCGCCGCACCGGCGGTGAGCCGGCAGTGCAGCCGGGAGACCATCGCGGCCTCGACGGTGAACTCGGCGCCGGCCGAGCGGCCGATCGTCTTGATGCTGCCGGGAAGAATGCGGAAGGCGAACGGCGCTTCCGCCTGCTCGTCGGTCCTCAGGAGCCACATGCGGTTACAGATCGCGGACGCGCGGATGGACGACTTCGCCGCCGCGCGTGAGGAGCGTCTCCCGCGTGATCTCGTCGTCGGGGTTGACCGGCAGCGCCGGCTGCGCGGCGCCGTCCTTGCCGAGCAGGTGCGCGAGGAACGTCGTGATGTTCTTCGAATACATCTGGCTGGCGTGGTACGGCACGAGCGTGGCCGGGTTCGACGGCCCGAGAATCGTGACGCCGCGGTGCACCACGACTTCGTCCGGCCTGGTCAGCTCGCAGTTGCCGCCGCGCTCGGCCGCGAGATCGACGATGACCGAGCCGGGGGCCATCGCTTCCACCATCTCGGTGGTGAGGAGCGTGGGCGCCGGCTTTCCCGGGATCAGCGCCGTCGTGATGACGACGTCGCTCGCGGCGACGACCTTCATCATCATTTCCCGCTGCCGCTTGTAGAACGTCTCGTCCTGCGCCTTCGCGTAGCCGCCCTTGTCTTCTGAGTCCGCGGACTCGAGAGGCAGCTCGACGAACTTCGCGCCCAGGCTCTGGACCTGCTCCTTGACGGCCGGGCGCACGTCATACGCCTCCACCTTGGCGCCGAGGCGGCGCGCGGTGGAGATCGCCTGCAGGCCGGCGACGCCCGCGCCCATGATGAACACGCGCGCGGGGGAGATCGTGCCGGCGGCCGTCATCAGCATCGGGAACATCCGCGGCAGCGTCGTGGCGGCGAGGAGTACTCCCTTGTAGCCCGCGATCGTCGCCATCGACGACAGCGCGTCCATGCTCTGCGCGCGCGTGATGCGCGGCATGAGCTCCATCGAGAAGAGCGTCGCGCCCGTCGCAGCGAGCGTGCGGATCGTCTGCGGCGCGCCCAGCGGATCGGCGAAGCCGATGACCGCCTGGCCCGGATCGCAGCGCCGCCGGCTCTCCCGGCGTCGCGCGCACCTGGAGCACGACGGCTGACGTCTTGAACACCTCCGCGCGCGGCACGACGGCTGCCCCCTGCGCGCGATACGCCTCGTCCAGGAATCCCGCCGCCACGCCGGCACCCTGTTCCACCACGACTTCGAGACCCGACTTCACCAGGCCCGCGACCGCGGCCGGCACGACCGCCACGCGCGTCTCTCCCGGCCACGTTTCTTTCGGAATGCCGACTTTCATGGCAGAAGTTTATATGAATCCCTAATCCCTAATCCCAGGATCCCTGAATCCTGGCATCGCGGACGCGATTCAAGGATTCAAGGATGAGGGATTAGTGATTCTTGAGCCAGTCGACGATCGCCTTGGCGACGGCCGGCGTGACGGTCTTGTCCTTGAGCACGGGGTATTCCGACAACTCGCCGGTCTCGGCCGGCACCAGCAGGTGATTGATACCTGGGAGATGGACCAGCTCGACCGGCCCGGCTTTCTTGCGGGCGCGCGCGAGCTGCGCGAGATCGTCGGCGTGGTGCGGCAGCACCTGCATGTCGAGATCGCCGTGAACGATCAGCATGGGCTGCTTGACCTTCGGCATCAGCTTCGCCGGATCGAACACGAGCAGGCTCCTGAACCAGGGTGAATCCGCCTGCGCGCGCAGCTCCGGCGGGATCGCTTCCCACCCTTTGTCGGCAATCACCGCGGCGTGGATGCGCTGCTGCAGCTCGATTTTGGCCTGCCGTTCCGCCTCGGGCGCCTTGATCGCGTCCAGCAGGTGCCGCTGCTGCTCGAGGACGAGGTCCGCGCCGAGCGTCCCCGGCGCCGCGATCAGCACGAGTGCCGAAATCTTCTTTTCCCGCGCCGCCGCGAGCATCGCGACCGCGCCCCCCTCACTGTGCCCGGCGACCGCGATCTCCTTCGGATCGATGTCCTTGCGCTTGGCCAGCCACTTCACCGCGGCGGTGAGATCGTCCGCGTAGTCCTGGAGCGTGGCGCGCTCGCTCCGGCCGCCGCTCTGCCCGATGCCGCGCTTGTCGTAGCGAAGCACGACGAAGCCTTCCTGCGCGAGCGATCCCGCCAGTTGCGCGAAGATCGGGATGCCGGCGACCGTCTCGTCGCGCTCGATCTGCCCCGACCCGGTGACCAGGACGATCGCCGGGTGCCGCAGCTGGCCGACGCCCGGCGGCATCGTCAGCGTTCCCGCGAGGGTGAAGCCGATGGCCGGGATGATGACGTCGGTGTCGTTCTGATTGCGGATCGGCTGCGAGCGCGTCGCCACGGTCGCGAGATCGGAGCGGACGAGCGCGAGCCGCGCGGTCGGAATCTCGAGCCGGACCAGGCGCCCGCGCGCGTCGATCGTGACGCTCGCCTCGAGCAGGCCATCCGGGTTGTTGAAGGCGAGGCTGTAGCGCCGTGCGGGGATCGGGCCGGACGGCGTGGGGAGCAGCTCCGACACGATCGCCTTGACGGTGACCTTGATCTCGGACTGCGGGGCCACGTACGCCTTCAGCTCGGCGCCGAGCTGCGCCGCCGAGAGCCGGGCCGCGAGCCCTTCGTACGCGGCGTAGAAGTTGTTCGGCAGCACGATCGTCCGCGCCGAGATCTGATCGGTCTTCGAGCTGGTGACGCCGTTCTGCGTGATCTCGTTGATCGCCGTCGTCATCCCGAACGAGGTGGCGAGCCCGAGCGACCGCGAGCCCTGCGTCGTCGCCTGTGTCGCCTCGACGTGCAGCTCGATGGGGTGCCAGTCGGAGGTGTATTTCAACTCGAAGCGGTTGACGGTCACGTTGACGGGCGGACCGAAGAGCGCCGTCGACGAGATGGTCCACGCCGTGCCGGCGCGGGCCACGCGCACGCGCTCGATCCCGACCCGCGAGCCGGAGATGAACAGCGTGAACTCCGCGGTCCCTTCGAAGGTCTGGCTGACCGGACCCGCCGGAGTCTGCGCGGTCGCGAACGGCTGGAGCGTTGTGGCGGCAAGGAGCGCAGCGGTACAATGACGCAGCAACTGCATCTGTTGAATATATCAGCAGGTCCGGTCCATGCCGGAGACCCGCCCTGATGGGACGCGACAGCGCCTTCCTCGATCAATACCGTGCGCTCCGCGAAGGGGCCGGCCTCATCGACCGATCCGACCGCGGCCGGTTGTTGTTGACCGGCGCCGATCGGCGCGCGTATCTGCAAGGGCTGCTGACCAACGACATCGCGGCGCTGACGGCTGGCACCGGCTGCTACGCGGCCTACCTCACCGCGCAGGGCCGGATGATGGCTGACGTGCGGACCTTCGAGATGGGGGACGCGCTCCTTGCCGATCTGGTCGGCGCGGTCGCGCCCGGGGTCTTCGACCGCTGGTCACAGTACATCTTCAGCGAGGACGTCACGATCGAGGACCTGTCCGAGTCCACCGCGCAGCTCGGCCTCTACGGGCCCCGCGCCGCGGAGGTGCTCGACAACGCCCTCGCGGCCGGACGTCTGCCGGGGGAGCCGACGCCGTCGGCGAAGCTGCTCGAGTCGATGCCGCTGTACGCCAACAGCCGCTGGAATCTCGGCGCCGCCCCGGTGTTCGTGCTGCGCAGCGACGATGCCGGCGTGATGGGGTTCGACGTGGTCGTGACGAGCGATCGGCAGAAGGATCTCGAAGGGCTGCTGACAAGCGAGGGCGCCGTCGCCGTCGAGGCCGAGGCGGCCCTGGCGTGCCGGGTCGAAGCCGGACGCCCGCTGTTTCGCGTGGACATGACCGAGGAGACGATCCCGCTCGAGGCGGGCATCGAGGATCGCGCGATCAGCCTCACGAAGGGCTGCTATGTCGGACAGGAGATCATCATCCGCGTCCTCCATCGCGGGCAGGGCCGCGTCGCGCGGCGCCTGGTCGGGCTCGCGCTCGATCCGTCCGCCGCGGTTCCGGTCCGCGGTGAACCGATCCGGGCCGGCGATCGGGAGGTCGGCTCGATCACCAGCGCCGTGCAGTCACCCGCGCTCGGCCGTCCGATCGCGCTCGGCTACGTCCATCGCGATTTCGTCGCGCCCGGCACATCGCTGATCGTGGCCGGCGGACCCGCCACCGTGTCCGCGGTGCCGTTCGTTGGTTAAAGTTCTAAAGTTCTAAAGTTCTAAAGGTCAAAAGTTCGAAAGTGCAAAGGTCGAAGCGTCGAAAGGTCTGGAACGTTAGAACTTTAGAACTTTAGATCCATGCACGAGACGGTCTCGCCAGTCTTCCTCCTCTTGCTGCAGCTCGTGGTCGTCATCGCGGTCGCGCGAGGCGCCGGCGTGCTTTTCACCAAGCTGGGTCAGACCGCCGTCATCGGCGAGATGGCGGCGGGCATTCTGCTGGGGCCATCGTTCCTCGGGCGGTGGTTCCCCTCGGTCGAGGCGGTCCTCTTCCCGCCGGCGTCGCTGCAGCTCCTGCAGCTCCTCAGTCAGCTCGGCGTGATCCTGTTCATGTTCACCGTCGGCATGGAGTTCGACGTCCTGCGGCTGAGGGAGCGGGCGCGAGCCGCCGTCGTCATCAGCAACGCGGGGATCGCGGTGCCGTTCAGCCTGGGGATCGTGCTGTCGCTGTACCTGAGCGCGGACTACGCGCCCCCGCACGTGCCCCAGATCGTCTTTGCGCTCTTCACGGCGGTGGCGATGAGCGTTACCGCGTTTCCTGTCCTCGCGCGAATCATCGCCGAGCGCGGCCTGACCGGAACGTATCTTGGCAACACCGCGATCGCCTGCGCGGCGATCGACGACGTCAGCGCGTGGTGCCTCCTGACCGTCGTGCTGGCCGTCGCGCGCGGCCAGGGGTTCGCCGGCCCGGCGATCACCATCGTGCTTGCGGTCCTGTTTTCGCTGCTGGTGCTGAAGGGCATCGGCCCCCGCGCCGGCGCCATCTTCGAGCGGTCCGGCGGGCAGGAGCGGCGGCCTGCCACGACGCTCGCGTGGGCGGTGTGCTTTGCGTTCGGGTCAGCGCTCGTGACGGAAGCGATTGGCATTCACGCGCTGTTCGGCGCGTTCATCGCCGGCGTCGCACTGTCGCCGGCGCGGGAGCTCACCACCGCGGTGCGCGGCGCCGTGGAGCCGCTGGCCACGGTGGTGCTGCTGCCGCTGTTCTTCGCGGCGTCCGGACTGCGGACCGAGATTGGCCTGCTCGACAGCGCGGGGGACTGGGCCGTCTGCGGGCTCGTCATCGCGGTTGCCGTCGCGGGCAAGCTCGGCGGCAGCAGCCTCGCCGCACGGTGGAGCGGCATGGGCTGGCGCGACGCGCTCGCGATCGGCGCGCTGATGAACACCCGCGGCCTGATGGAGCTCGTCGTCCTCAACATCGGCTACGAGCTCGGCATCCTGTCGCCGGCGTTGTACACGATGATGGTGGTCATGGCGCTGGCCACGACGTGCATGGCCGGGCCGATGCTCACCCTGGTGCAGGGACGAAAACACGAATCCCTAATCACTAATCCGTGAATCGTTGAATCCTGAATCGCCGAGTCCCGAAACCTACCCCGCTAGAGCGTCCGCTGACTTCGCCCCGTAGAACTCGTACCAGGGATGCGCCGGCTTCAGGTGGTCGTTGACGTTCTGGATGTTCTTGACGCCTTCGGTTTCGAGCCACTTGCGGAAGGCCTCGCCGCCCTGCTTGCCGTAGATGGCGATCCCGTCCTTCCACGTGGCGCGGCCGCACAGCACGCCGGAGTACCGCGTGCCGGCCTCGCCTGCCAGCTCGAGCGCCTCCGTGAACTCCGCGTTGCTGACACCGGCCGACAGATAGATGAACGGCTTGGTGGACACGTCGGCGGCGCGCCGGAAGTGGTCCATCGCTTCTTTCTTCGAGTACGCGCTCTGCCCGGCCGACACGCGTGAGCCTTCGACGTACCGCATGTTGACCGGGACCTCGACCTTCATCACGTCCACGCCGTAGCGATCCTTCGTGAACTCCTCCATCGCGCCGGTCACGATCCCCGGTTTCTTCTTCGCGTACTCGAGCCCCTTCTCGTCGGTCCCTTCTTCGTAGCCGATGAACTCGAGGAAAAACGGGATGTCGTTGGCGCGGCACTCGTCGCCGATGCGCTCGACCCACGCATGCTTGCGGTCGTTGGTGTCCTTCGCATCGAACGGCGTGTAATAGAGCAGGATCTTGAGGCAGTCGGCGCCCGCGTCCTTCAGCCGCCGCACGGACCAGTGATCGAGCAGATCTCCGAGCCGCCCGGGCGTGTTCGCGTCGTAGCCGGTCTTCTCGTAGGCGAGGAGGAGCCCGGCCCCCTTCGCGCGCCGCTTGCTCGCCGGGAGGCCCCATTCGGGATCGAGCAGGATGGCGCTCGCGTGCCGGGTCAAGACCTCGGTCACAAGGATCTTGAACTCTTCCATCTCGCCATCGCCGATCTCGCCGCCTTTTTCCTTGGCGAGTGACTTCTTCAGTGAGCCGCGCTGATCCATCGCCGCCGCCGCGATCACGCCGCGATCGTTCGAAACGGCCTTCATGCCTGCCAGTTTGCCCGGTGTCATCTTCATAGGTCTACGGTCTCTCGTCTCTGGTCTGTGGTCGTCGGTCTGTTGGTCTTTGGTCTATGGTCTGGTGGTCGTTCGTCGTAGGTCTCTGGTTGTTGGTCTCTGGTCTTTGGTCTCGTGGTCTTCCGTGTCCGGTCTTCGGTCGACGCCAGCTCGAGTCCCGAGTCCCGAGACCTGAGACCTGAGACCTGAGACCTGAGACGGCGCGGCCGGGGACATGGGTAACAATTCAGTCCGGCGACATAGGTAACAGTTAATCGAAGATTCCGGGGCTCGGAATCAGGACGTCGTGCTGCACAGTTATCGTCATCGGTGCTTCCTCTTCTTCTTCGGCGGAGAGCTGAGAGGCGCTCGGCGGCGGTCGATGGAGGACGGTTGCTCAGCTGGGGATGCCGCTGAGCGCCCCCTCGTGAACGGAGCAATGGGATGAATGCGTCGCTGTCGTTCGTCGAAGCGAGCCAGCGCCATCGTGGCAAAGCTGATCGTCCAGATGCCATCGTCGATTTCTTCGAAGGCCACATATTCGCCGCCCAAGGCGGTCGCGAGAAACAGCGGCTCGCCGGCCCACGAGAGACAGCCGTTGGTGCCGACGAGCCGGATCTCGGCGTGCCCGGGATAGTCGAGCGCGGGCAGCCGGCGCGGCAGTGGCCGGCGCGAGGCGTGGTACTGCGTGGCCGGCGGCTGATCGTCCAACGCCTCATGCGGCCGCTCGTCGTTGTACTCCGCACAGAAACGAGTGAATCGCCGTTGCTGCGCGCGGGCGGTCGCGGCGGGCGGCCGCGCGGTCTCCGCTTTGAGCACCCCGTGGAATTGCTCGTGCGAGCCGTTCTGCTCCGGATGACCCGGGGCAATGCGCTCCGGCACGATGCCCAAGCGCAGCCACCAGACCGACAGCTGCGACAAGCCGCCCAGGCCGGGGCTCGCGAACGGCCCGCCATTATCGCTGCGAATCCGGTCCGGCAGGCCGTACTCCGCAAAGGCCCGCTCGAAGCGCACGCGCGTCGTGGCGATGGTCCGATCAAACAGCGCATCGCACCGCAACACGAACCGACTCCACCCATCACGCAACGTCAGCGGATAGCAGTACCGGCGATCCCCCGTCCGGAACTCACCCTTAAAATCGGTCGTCCAGACCTCGTTGGCGGCCGTGATCGGCGCCAGCGGCGGGCGAGCCGACCCGGGCGCACGGTACCGCGGGCGGGGCGATACGACCAAGCCGCGGTGCTTCAGCAGATCGCAGACGGTCGACCGGGCCGGCCACGCCGCCTTCGGCTCACGGCGGCGGACCACCGCCAGCAATTTTTTCGCGCCCCAGCGAGGATGCCGGCGCCGCTGTTCGATCAACGCCTCAACCAGCTCCGCGGCCGTCGCGTGCGGACTCTCATGCGGACGCCGCGACCGATCGCGCAGGCCCTCCACGCCCGCCCCGTCGTACCGCGTGAGCCACTTGTACGCCGTCTTCCGACTCACGCCGTATTGCGCGGCCAACTCCGTCATCGTAAACAGCTCGCTCTCGTACTCACGAATCAATTCCAGGCGCTGGTCCATGGGCCACGTCTCGCGCCACGGCATAGGGCACCTCCGGCTGTAGGTGCCCCGGCCTGTAGCGAATAGTGTTACCCATGTCGCCGGACTAAAGTGTTACCTATGTCCCCGGACTGAGCCGACCTGAGACCTGAGACCTGAGACCTGAGACCGATCATTTTATTACAGGAAACTGAAAGTCCTCCACAACCGCCGCGGCGACGGCTTTAGCGACAATCTCGTCGATCGCCAGCGTCGACTCGGCGCGCACGACGTCGAACGCCTTGGCTTTCGTCGCCGGATGACGCGGCGTGAAGAGCGTGCAGCAGTCCTGATCCGGAATGATCGAGATCGAGTACGAGCCGAGCCGCTGCGCCTCGGCGGTGATCTCGTCCTTGTCCATGCCGACGAGCGGACGGAGCACCGGCATCGACACCACGCTGTCGATGGAGGCGAGGTTCTCGAGCGTCTGCGACGCGACCTGGCCGACGACTTCGCCGGTGACCAGCGCTTGCGCGCGGTGTTCGCGCGCGATCGCTTCGGCGATGCGCATCATCAGGCGCCGGTAAACGACGACGCGCAGGGGAGGCGGGACGGCCAGCACGACCTGCTGCTGAATCTCTCCGAAGGGCACCAGGAACAGCCGGGAGTGGAGCTGGAACTCCGCCAGCAGCCGCGCCAGCTCTTGCGCCTTCTCCTGTGACGCGCGCGACAGGATCGGGTAGCTGTGAAAGTGCACGAGCAGGACGCGGCAGCCGCGGCGCATGAGCCGCCACGCCGCGACGGGGGAGTCGATGCCGCCCGACAGCAGGCACGCCACGCGGCCGCTGACGCCGACCGGCATGCCGCCCGCGCCGCGTTCCTTGCCGAAGTAATAGAAGGCCTCGTGCGTGAGGGCTTCCACGTGAATCGTGAACTCCGGCTTGTCAAGGTCGACCAGCCAGCCCCGCGCTTCCTTGATCCGGCCGCCGACCTCGCGTTCGATCTGCGGCGAGGTCAACGGGAACCGCTTGTCGGCCCTGCGGGCGGAGACCCGGAACGTCCGAACCTCCCGGTCGCCGAGATCGTTCAGGATCGCCGCCGCGATCGCCTCGACGTCGAGCGCCGCGCGCCCCGCCTGCGCGAAGTTGGCCACGCCGAACACGCGGGCGATGCGATCGCGGACGGCCTGCCAGTCTGCCGCGGCGTCCAGCACCACCTCGATCCGCCCCATGAGCACGCGCACCTCGGCCACGCCGACGTCCGCCGTCGCCTCGCGCAGGTTCCGCGCCAGCCGCGCGATGAACCACGGGCGGTTGTTGCCTTTAAGAGCGATTTCTTGGTAATGGACGATGATGGATTTCATTGGATCCGAGAGAAACGGTACTCGTTCTTGGTTCTTGGTTCTTGGTTCTTGGTTTGTTCGTTCTTCGTTCCTCGTTCTCGTTCTTCGTTCTCGGGAGTTCTTCGTTCTGGCCCGTAGTGAACTCAGAACCGCGAACCAATAACGAGGAACGACGACGGACAACGAAAGAACGGAAGACGGATAACCAAGAACCAAGAACCGAGAACGGACAGCCGTTCAGTCATCTTCCTTCAGAGTCTCTTCGGCGGCCCTATGTCCGCTTACAACGGCACTTTCTATCGTGCCCGGCAGCCCGGTGTCGATCCAGTCGCCCGCGAGAAACAGGCCGCCGATCGGCGTCCGGGTGCCGGGGCGCGGCGGCTGGCCGGCCGCCAGCGAGAAGGTCGCCTGTTTTTCGCGGACGACGGTGGCCCTGAGGAGCGTGGCGCCGCGCACGCCCGGCAGCGCGTCGGCGACCTCTCGCGCCGCGAGCGCGGTCAGTTCCTCGCGGCCCATCCGGGTCAGCCTCGTCGCCCCGCTCGAGACGAGCGACAGGTGCGACGCGCTCTCGCCGAACGCGAGCCGCTTGTCGAAGACCCACTGCATCTCGCGTCCCGGGAGCCCGACGAACGGCTCCTCCATGACCTGGCGGTCGTACCAGAGGTTGACGGTCACGATCGGCATCGACTCCATCGCCGACGCGGACGCGAGCGTCGGCGCGAGCTCCGGCGGCGGGGCGGCGAACAGGCCGCGCAGCGCAAACCAGGGCACCGCCGCGACGACGCGCCGCGCTTCGATGCGCTCGCCCCGAACCTCCACCGCGCGCACGCGCCCGTGCTCCACGATGATCCGCGCCGGCGCGTTCACGCGCACCTCGCCGCCGCGCGATTCGATGAAGTCGCGGGCGGGCTCGGCGTACATCTGGTGCAGCGGCCGCGTCGGGAGGACGAGCGACGAGGCGGCCGGATCCGGGCCGAACATCTCCGCGAGGACCCGCAGGAACGGGGACGCCGCGGCGACGTCCGGCGACTGGTTCAGCGCCGCCACGGCGAGCGGCTCCCAGAGCCAGGCGCGCAGCGTCTCGCGCTGCCCGTGCGCGATGAGCCAGTCCGTCACCGTGCCGGCCGGCTCGGCCGTCACCGTCCCGGACCGCCGCAGCTCGCGGCGCGCCCGGCGCAGCGGTCCAGCGAGCTTCAGCGCGGCCACGCGATCGCCCCACGGGATCGCGTCCCAGTCGAGCACGGCGGCCAGGAGGTGCAGCGGAGAGGGCAGCGCCGGGCAGCGGAGCACCGATCGGCCGCCCTCGGCATCGAGGTAGGCCACTTCCATGGACGGCTGGACGCGCACGTGGTCGAGGGCCTGGATCCGTCCCAGGAACTCGAACGTCTCGCGATAGCAGCCGAAGAGCACGTGCTGACCGTTGTCGACGAGCTCGCCGGTTTCGCGATCGGTGAAAGCCGTGGCCCGGCCGCCGAGCTGCGGCCGCGCATCCAGCACCTGCACCGCACGCCGCGCCCGGCGAGCGCCGCGGCCGCGCTCAGCCCCGCGAAGCCCCCGCCGATCACGACGACGTCCGGGCGGCCGGTCATTCTTTGAGGGTTTTCCCGGCCTTGACGGCTTTGCCGGCCCGGGCGGCCCTGGCCGGCACGCCGATGGCCGTCCGCGCCCACGTGGCCGCCGCGATCAGCGCCCGCCGCGGCCGCGGAATCCGGACGACGCGGGTGAACACGTCGTAGTCCGCCCGCTCGATGCGATCGAGGATGGCCCGATAGATCGCGCCCATGATCTCGGCGGCCGCGAGACGCTTCGCGTCGCGGCGCGGGAGCCCCTCGGCGGCGCGCCTGTAGTAGTCGCGCGCGCGATTCCCCTGCTGGCGGAGGAGCGCCTTGACCGCGCTCGAGCGCACGCCGCCGCCGGCTTCCGCTGATTCCCGCGCCAGGTCCGCTTCCGTGCACCCATGGCGCAGGAGATCCTCCCGCGGGATGTACACGCGGCCGTGGGCGAGATCTCCGGGGACGTCGCGGAGGATGTTCGTGAGCTGGAGCGCGACCCCGAGGTCGATCGCGTACTGACGCGCACGCGGATCCTCGTACCCGAAGATCTCGAGGCAGATGAGCCCGACCGCCGACGCGACACGAATGCAGTACTCGTAGAGATCGTCGAAGGTCTCGTAACGGCGCGGGCCGAGATCCATCTCGACGCCTTCGATGAGCGCCTCGAACGCCTCGCGCGGAAGGTTGAATTGCGGGACGAGCGGCGCCAGGGCACGCGCCTGCCGCGTTTCGGGCGTTCCTTCGCCGAACGCCGCCGCGAGCTCGCGACGCCACCGCGCCAATTCCGCGGCGGCAGCCTCCCGGTCCGACTCCCCCACCTCGTCCACCGCATCGTCCACGGCGCGGCAGAAGTCCCAGACGGCGATGATCGCCCGGCGCTTGTCCGCCGGCAGCACGAGAAACGAGTAGTAGAAATTAGTGTCGCGTCCCATCAGAGCGGGTCTTTGTTGTCTCTTCGGTGCGATGACGCACGCCACTCGCAGCGGGCGCGCCGGCAGGCCTGAAGAGCCTGTGAATTATTCCGCGGGCGGTCAACAACATTTTGTGTTTTGGTTTTTCTCCGCTTCCTCCGCTAACTCTGTGGTGAAAAAGAACTCCGCTATCTCCGTCTCCCCCGTTATCTCTTCCATCGTAACGCCTGCCACACGAGAGCGGGCGCATCAGCACGGGTCAACGACGGACGATGGTGGAAGACGTCGAAGCCGGCCGCGTCGAGCCTGTCGAGCACGCGCGATGCTCCGAGCCAGGTCAGCCGGAGCTCCCAGCGAAGCCGGCCGCGGACCGCGTCGCAGACGGGCCGTCCCGTAGTCGAAGAGCTCGCGCGTCCTCCCGGCCGCCGCCCGAAGCGCCGCGCGCCATTCGGGCGTCAGCGTCCCCGCGTCGAGGTCCGCATCGGATGCGCCGGCGCGGTCGCGATCCGCGAGTGGGAGGTACAGACGGCCGCGGCTCCAGTCGATCGCCAGGTCCTGCCAGAAGTTGGTGAGCTGCAGCGCCGTGCAGACCGCATCCGACTGGAGGTCGAGCCGCGGGTCGTCGTATCCGGCGACCCGGAGCACGAGACGGCCGACCGGGTTCGCCGAGCGGCGGCAGTAGTCGAGCAGGTCGTCCCACGTCGCGTAGCGCGTCGTGACGACATCCTGCCGGAAAGCGCTGAGGAGGTCCTCGAAGAGCGAGATCGGCAGCTTGTGCTTGCGCATCGTGTTCTCGAGCGCGCAGAAAATCAGGCCGTCGCTGTCCGGGGTCTGACCCCATCGGCCCGGGGTCTGACCCCCGTGCTCGGGGACCTGACCACCATAGGTCGTAGTCTCTTGGTCCCGACCCCCATATGTCGGCGTTACGGGGTCCGAGGCCTGGCCCCAGTGCCCTGGGGTCTGACCCCGCAGGCGGCGGCCCCAGTCGTCGAGCAGGCGGAGACGGTCGGCGTCGGCAAGGCCGGGCTCGTCGGCGAAGTCGTCGGCCCGGCGGGCGAACGCGTAGATCGCGGCGATGTGCGGCCGCATGCGCGCCGGGAGCAGCCGCGATGCAACCGGAAAGTTCTCGTAGTGCTCGCGCGCGATCCGCTCGCAGTAGGCGTACGCCTCGGCCAGAACGGGACGTCGGGACTCGGGACTCGGGACTCGGGGCTCGGGACTCGGGACTGGGGATTCGGACGGCATGGGTGCGCGAGCGCTCACCACTCCGTTTCCGGCGCCCCCGCGCGCCGGTTGGACGCGCGTGCCATGACGAAGAGCAGGTCGGACAGCCGGTTGACGTAGATGAGCAGCTCGCGTTCGACGGCGTCGCTCCCGAGCCCGACGATGCTCCGCTCGGCGCGGCGGCAGATCGTGCGCGAGACGTGCAGGGCGGCCCCCGCGCGGCAGCCTCCCGCCAGGATGAAGCGCCGCAGCGGCGGCAGCTCCGATTCGAGGCGATCGATCCAACCCTCCAGCCTGCTGATATCCTCGGCGGTGACCGCGGCCTTCGTCACGCGTTCGGCGATCTTCTTCGCCGGATCCGCCAGCCGCGCGCCGAGCGCAAACAGGTCGCGCTGAATCTGCTCGAGCATCGGCGCCAGATCGGGATCCGCCGTCTCGGCGCGCACGAAGCCGAGCCAGGCGTTCAGCTCGTCGACGTCGCCGTACGCGGCGACGCGCGGATCGGACTTCGCGACACGCGTGCCGCCGAAGAGCCCGGTTTCGCCGCTGTCGCCGGTCTTGGTATAGATTTTCACGTCGCCTTATCTCATTCGAACTTTAGAACTTTAGAACTTTAGAACTTTAGAACTTTATCTCCATGATCCCACGCCCAAAGCGCGTTTCGCGACAGAGAAAATTTCCCCCGGCGCTTCCGCCGCCAACCAGCCGCCAGTGGTTCCGGCGGCGGCTCCTCGAATGGTACCGAAGAAACGGACGCGACCTGCCGTGGCGGCAGACCCGCGATCCGTACAGCATCCTCGTCTCCGAGGTCATGCTGCAGCAGACGCAGGTCGATCGCGTGCTGCCGAAGTACCACGAGTGGCTCGAGAAATATCCGACGCTCGAGGCGCTGGCGTCGGCGCCGGAAACCGACGTGTCGGAGACGTGGAGGCCGCTCGGCTACAACATCCGCCCGCGCCGGCTCCACGCCATCGCGCGCGAGTCGGTCGCGCGCTACGGCGGCGAGCTGCCGGGCGACGAAGCGACGCTGCGATCGTTCAAGGGGATTGGCGCGTACACCGCGGGGGCCGTGCTGAGCTTCGCGTTCGGCCAGCGAGCGGCCATCCTCGACACCAACGTCGCGCGCGTGCTGTTCCGCGTGTTCATCGGCGGCGGCGATCCCAAGTCGCACGCCATGCGGCGCCATCTCTGGGACGTCTCGCGGACGGTGCTCCCCATGCGGCACGTCTTCGACTTCAATCAGGCGCTGATGGACTTCGGCGCCACCCTCTGCACCGCCCGCAAGCCACGGTGCCCCGTGTGCCCCATGCGCGCCGGCTGCGCCGCCTACCCGTTCGAACCGTCCGTCAAGAAACGCCCGTCGTGACGCCCGATCTCCCGGAACCCCGCCGCATCGTCGTCGCGGCGGCGGTCATCGAGCGTGACGGCGCGTTCCTGCTGACGCGCAGGATGCGCGGGGCGCATCTCGAAGGATGTTGGGAGTTCCCGGGCGGCAAGTGCGAAGAAGGCGAGGCGCACGCCGCGTGCCTGGAGCGGGAGATCGTCGAGGAGCTCGACGCTCCCATCCGCGTCGGACGCGAGGTGTTCACGGTTTCCCACGCCTACCCCGACCGCGTCGTCGAGCTTCATTTCTTCGCGTGCGATCTGCTGGGAGAGGCGCGGCCGGTGCTGGGACAGGAGATGCGGTGGGTGGGCCGCGACGAGCTGGCATCGCTCGAGTTCCCGCCGGCTGATGAAGAGTTAATCCGAATGCTTAGCGGGCAAACCCCAGCGGGGTGAAAGTCGCTGCGACTTTCACCCCCCGACACTTTGGGAGTTGGGTTTTGGGAATTGGGAGTTGTCGTGGTTCGGCTAGATGCCGCGCTTGCGGATCGACTCGATCCCGCTGACCGGGCCGAGGCACGTGGTGCCGGAGTACGGGATGCTGATCGATTCGGTCCCGACCGTCGCGCTCCCGCCGATCGCGATCGAGCAGGACGTGAGGCCGGGGGCGGTCGCGTTGCCCGACGCGGTCCACGCGATGGTGGTCGGGTTGGTGAAGGCGCCCTTCGCCGTGCCGGTCAGCCTGAGGTCGCCCGCGCACGTCGCGCTGAAGGATCCGCTCGCGGACGTCGCGGTCTGTTCGGCCACGGTCCACACGAAGTTGGTGCAGGTGCTCGGCGACGGGATGATCGAGGACGACGTCCAGGATCCCAGCAGCGAGCTGTTGCCCGCGGCCGTCGGCGACGTCATCGAACTCTCGCGCTCGAAGCCGGTGCACCCGGCGGCTGCCGCAGCGGCTATCGACAACACGACCAGAAAATGTCGGTTCTTCATTTTGTAAGGTTCCGTTAGAGAAATACCGGGCAGAATTTACCCGGACGCACTTCGCAGGGGAGCCAGAATTATACCACTGGCAACTGTGCGGTTTCGGCGGCATTTGCGGCCGAGCTCGCACACGCTGATCTCAGTTTCGGCTCCAGCCGCCGAAATCTGCAACTAACGGATGAGGTGAACCCGCCCTTCGAGGTAGTCGCGCAGCGCATCGTGGGTGCTGCGGAATGCCAGCTCGGACCAGGGAATCTCCTCGGGGGGAAACAGCCTGGCCTCGAGGCTCTCCTCGTCCGTGCAGAGCTCGCCGCCAATCCAGGTGGCGCTGTACACAATGATGATGAGGGGCCGCTCCGGGTAGGAGTAGATGTTGACGAGACCGTCCAGGCGCACGTCGAGGCCGGCTTCCTCGCGCGCCTCGCGGCGCGCCGCCGCCGTCACTTCCTCGCCCCGATCGACGTATCCACCCGGAAACACCCAGAGCCCGTAGCCCGGCTCGATCGCGCGGCGGACGAGCACGATCCGGTTGTCCCCATCGCGGTCCCTCGACTCGCCTCCTTCTGCGCTCGCTCGGGACAGCCCCGCCGTGATGATGGTCCCGACCGCAACCTTCGGATCGAGGTACAGGATGAATCCGCATTTCGTGCACACGAGGCGCGGCGGGTCGCCGGCTTTGAGAAGCCGCGTCTCGAGCGCGCCGCCGCACATGGGGCAGTAGCGGTAGGTGTCGGGCATCGGCACGCCGATTGTCGCGCATATAATCCGCGTATGTCGATTTTGAAAATCGCGCGGATGGGGCATCCCGTCCTCCGCGCGAAGGCCCGCGCGCTCCATCCGTCCGAGATCCGCACGCCGAAGATCCAGCAGCTCGTCGACGACATGTTCCAGACGATGAAGGAGTACCAGGGAGTTGGACTGGCGGCGCCGCAGGTCCACGAAAGCGTGCGGCTCTTCGTCGCCGGGTTTCCTCCCGCGCGCGACGACCGTCATGATGACGATCGTCATGATGCCGACCGGCATGATGACGACCGGCATGATGACGGCCGGCATGATGACGACCGTCATGGCAACGTCCGGAACGACCGTCGTGATGACGACGATGGGGAGGACGTGCCGTTGATGGCGCTCATCAACCCGGAGATCGAGCCGGCGACGCGCGAGATGGTCGAGGACTGGGAGGGGTGCCTGAGCATCCCGGACATCCGCGGCCGCGTGCCGCGCGCGCGCCAGATCGTCGTGCGCGCCTACGATCGCTTCGGGAAGAAGATCGAGATTCAGGCTTCGGGGTTCACCGCGCGGGTAATCCAGCACGAGACCGATCACCTCGACGGTGTGCTGTTTTTCGATCGGATGAGGAGCTTCCAGTCGCTGACCTTCCTCGACGAGTTCGGGCGCTACTGGAGCGGCCACAACGTCCGGCCGGAGTGATGCCGTGACCGGGCCTGGAGACTTTTCACTACAGAGTCAACGGAGGCCTCTACTGCGCCCTTAGAGCGACCAGCGGATCGACGCGCGAGGCACGAAGCGCGGGGCCCAGACACGCGACGATGACGATTGCGCATTCAAGGGACGCGACCGCGAGGTATGTCAGCGGGTTCAGAACGTTCACGTCCACGAAGACGCGCGAGGTGAGCCGGGCCGCGATCGCTGCCAGCACGAGGCCCGTGGCGAGCCCGGGCACCAGCAAGCTGACGCTCCCGCGGAGGACGTCACCCGCCAGGTCACGCGGGGTTGCGCCGACCGACATCCGGACGCCGAACTCACGAACGCGCAGGCTCACCGCGTGGATCACGACGCCCGCGAGGCCGCTCGCCGCCAGGAGCAACGCGATCAGCCCGCAGATCGTGAACACGCGGCTCGCCGTCCTGAACGGCCACAGCGGAACGGCCAGCCGCTGGGGCATCGTGTCCACCGACTGGGCCGCGACGTTGGGATCGACCTGCCGGGCCGCTTCGATGAACGGCCGCACGACGGGGGCGGGCGGACCCGCGGTCCTGGCAATGACGGTCAGGCTCCCCTCGTACTCCGACGCACGCATCGGCAGAAAGAGCGTCGGCCGGCTCTCGCGGCCGTGATCGCGGTTGTTCGCCGAGATGCCAACCACCGTGAGGGGTTCGCCCTCGGGGCCCACGCGCAGCCGCTCGCCGATGCCGCCGCCGTTCGGCCATTGCTGGCGCGCCAGCGCTTCGTTCACCACCACGTCTCCGGCGGGCGTGCCGTCGAATTCCCGTCCCTCGCGCATCGCGATTCCCATGGTCCTGAAATACGCGGCGCCGACGGCGTGGGTGAAGACCTTCGGACACGCCTCCCCGGCGCACGTCCCGCCCTGCGGCCAGACGGACGTCAATCGTGGGAAGCCGATGGCGAACGGCACGCGGTCCGACACGGCGACGTCGACGACCCCAGGCAGCGTGCGAAGGCGCGTCGAGAGGGCGTCGATGTAGCGCTCGCTGGCCTCCGCCGAGTACCCGTGCAACGCGGGCTCGAAGTCGGCGACCACGAGCCGTTCACGCTCGAAGCCGAGCTCCGTGGCCGCGACGCTCGAGTACGACTGGACGAACAGCGCCGCCACGACCAGAAACACGGTCGAGCCCGCGATCTGCGCGCCGACGAGCCATCGGCGCAGCGGCGAAGGCCGCCCGCCCGCGGAATTGGCGCCCTGCGATCCGAGCACGCGCGTCACGTCGATCCTGGCGGCCGCGATCGCGGGCCAGACGCCAGGGAGCACGCCGGCGATCGCCACCAAAGCCGCGATGAAGCCGATGACGTTGGCGTCCGGCGTGAGATCGACGTGCTGCGGCTGCGCGATGGGAATCGCGAACGCGCCGACCAGCGACTGCGTCCACCACGCGATGAGCAGCGCCAGCGCGCCGGACAACGAGGCCAGGACGAACCCTTCGGTGACGACCATCCGCACGAGCCGCCACGGTCCGGCGCCGAGCGCCGCGCGGATGCCCATGTCGCGCTCGCGCTCCACGGCGCGAGCCAGGAGCATGTTGGTCACGTTGAAGCAGGCGAGGAGCAGCACCAGACCGATGATGCCCATCACCACGCTGCCGACCGCGCCGACCATCCGGAGCTCGGAGTTCCCTTCGCTGAACGGCCGGAACGTCGCCCCGCGCGCGCGGTGCGTCTCCGGCCACTCGCGCGCCATCGCCTCGGACGCCGCGTCGAGCCGGCCCTGCGCTTCACCGGCCGACACACCGGGCGCGAGTTGCCCCATCATGAACAGCCAGCGCGCATCGCGTGCCTGCAGCCGTGCCGAAGTGCCGAAGAGCGTCAGTTCCTCGAGCGGGAGCCACACGTCGGGCGAGTAGATGCCCGCGGGCCCGTGGAACCACTCGGGGATGACGCCCGAGACCGTCACGTCGGCGTTGTTCAGGCGAAGCGTGAGTCCGGCGAGCGACCGTGACTGCAGCTTCTGCCGCCAGAATCGTTCCCCAATCGCCACCGACGGCGCTCCGCCCGGCACCGCCGCGACATGCAGGCGGCCGGCAATCACCGGCGCGTGGACCATCGAGAAGTAGTTCGAGGAGACGAGCAGGACCCACGCCGTCTCGGTCGTGTCGTCGTGGCGCCACGCCATCGAGGAGCGGGCCTCGGCCGACATCGTGATGGCGCCGCGGGTCGCCTCCGCGAGCCGCTCGAATTCCGGCAGCGACCCGTTGCCGCCTTCATCGCCTCCCGGAGTCGTGGCGATGCGGCCGGCCCCGGGGAGGTCGCGCGTCGCGGAGACTTTGAAGAGCAGCGCGTTGACCACGCTGAAGGCGACAGCGTTGACGCCCATGCCGACGGCAAGCGTCAGCGCGGCCGTGGCCATGAACGCGGGACGCCGGCGGAGCTGGCGGACGGCGAGGCGAAGATCCTGCAGGAGGGTGCCCATCCAGAGAGAAGACGGGGCTGGCGCGCCGATGTTCCAGCGGGGGGGGGCCGGGCAGGGGGTCAGGTCCTGAATCATGAACGTAACCCGAGAGCACTTCATGGTTCAGAGCGGGGGGGCCGGCGGGTTATAGACGCGCGGCGAGCTCTTGAATATATTCCCCGCAGACTCGCTCAAGGAGGGATCTGATGCGCCACACACTCGTGTTCTGCGCGGCGATCGTGTTACTCGGCGCGCCGCTGGAGGCGCAGTCGATCGACACCGGCATCCTCGGCACGGTGACGGACGGCAGCGGTGCCGTCGTCCCCGGCTCGACCATCACCATCACCAGCAGCGCGACCGGCATTGTCCAGTCCGTCGTGAGCGGCCCCAACGGGACCTTCGAGGTCCGCTATCTCGTTCCCGGCGACTACGTCGTGCAGTGCGCGCTGTCCGGGTTCCGTAGCGAGCGCACCAACATGGCGCTGCGCGTCGGGCAGATGGCGCGGCTGAACTTCACGCTGCAGGTTGGCGCCGTCGGCGAAGTGGTGGACGTCGAAGCGCAGGGCCTCCTGCTCGAGACGCAGAGCGGCGTGACCGGCAACGTCGTCGGCGCCGAGGCGCTCGTGAATCTCCCGCTGAGCGGCCGGAACTTCACGACGCTCGGCAACCTCACCGCCGGCGTGGTCGCCTCGGGCACCCAGTTCCGCGCCAGCGGGGCGCGCGGCATGTACCAGCAGGTGTCGTTCGACGGCGTCAGCGCGCTCAACAACCGCGGGAACAACCTCTTCATGTACCCGTCGGTGGATGCGGTCGAGGAGTTCAAGGTGCAGGCCACCAACTACACGGCGGAGTACGGCGGGCACGCCGGCGCCAACGTGCAGCTGCAGCTCAAGTCCGGGACCAACAGCTTCCATGGGTCGGTCTTCGACTACACGCGCAACGACGCGATGGACGCGCGGAACTTCTTCGCGCCGCCGCCGAGCCCCAAGCCCGAGCTCGATCGCCACCAGTTCGGCGGCGTGATTGGCGGCCCGGTCCTCCGCAACCGGACCTTTTTCATGGGCTCGTACGAGGGCACCCGCGAGACCCGCGAGAGCGTGGCCCAGACGAACGTGCTCACCGAGGCGATGCGGCGCGGCGACTTCTCGGGCGTCGCCGGGGTCATCATCCGGGATCCGCTGAACGGTCTTCCGTTCGCCAACAACGTGATCCCTTCGGGCCGGCTCGATCCGCTGGCTGTGTCGATGATCAACCAGTACCAGCCGCTCCCCAATCAGACCGGCGCCAACAACCTGCGCGGGGTCACCCGCACCGAGGACACGATCAACCAGTTCATCACCCGCGTCGATCACGTCCTCAGCCAGCGGCAGAAAATCTTCGGACACTACGTGTATCAGGGCCGGGACAACCCCTCGATTCCCATCAACCCGGAGTTCCCGGTCGCGCGCCTGTTCAACAACCACAGCGCGGCGGTTCAGCACGTGGCGACCTGGAGCGCCACCGTCCTGAACGAGATGCGCTTCGGCTACATGCGCGGCGACCTCAATCGTCTGAGCCCGCGGCGCGACACCGGGTTCTCGGTCGAAGAAGACCTCGGGATCCACGGGATGCTGGTCGGCGGGCCGAACGGACGCCCGCCGAACGAGCTCGAGATCGGGTTCCCGACGATCAACATCCAGGGGTTCAACGGGTTCGGCGACGGCACCGGCGGCGAGGGCATCGACAAGAGCCAGACGTACCAGTTCGTCAACAACCTGACGCTGATTCGCGGCCGCCACGCGCTGAAGATGGGCGCGGACATCCGCAGGCTGATGGGAGACGCCACCAGCACCAACGCGCCGTTCGGCGCGCTCGACTTCACGCGCGACATCTCGGGGCACGCCGCCGCGGCGTTCATGCTGGGCTATCCGCGGACGGCGCGCACGCCGGAAGGCATCCCGATCGGCGGCATCCGCCAATGGCGGCACGGCTTCTACGTGCAGGACGACTGGCGGATGACGCCGCGCGTCACGGTGAACCTCGGCCTTCGCTACGACCACAACCTGCCGCCGAAGGACATCAACGGCGTGAGCCGCACGCTGCGGTTCGACCTCCCGGGCGGACCAGTGCTGTGGCCCGAGCCCGGCGAAGTGGTCGACGAGCTGTACTTCAACAAGCATCGCCACTGGGCGCCGCGCCTCGGCTTCGCGTACCAGATGACCGACAGGACGGTGGTCCGCGGCGGTTACGGCGTCTTCAACATGGCGCTGCACCTGGACAACATCAACACGCTGGGCACGAACCCGCCCACCGCCAGCGTGCAGGTGACCAATCCCACGTTGAACCCGCTCGCCACGATCGCCTTCCCGTTCCCGGCGGCGCTGGTGCCGGCCAACACGATCTTCAACGTCACCTCGGCGGAGGTCGATCGCAATCACCGTGACGGCTACTACCAGAACTGGAACGTGGCGGTCGGCTACGAGCTCTCGCGCGCGTCGGTCGTGGAGGTGCGGTACGTCGGCTCGAAGGGGAGCAATCTGGATACCAGCCTGACCAACTTCAACAGCCCCGATCCCGATCCCAACGCCGGCGCCGTGCCGCTCCAGTCGCGCCGGCCGTACCCGGCCTTCGGCCGCATTCGCATGTGGATGACCGACGGCGAGAGCGATTACCACTCGCTGCAGAGCGAGTACAAGCTCCGGGGTCCCTGGGGCCTGCACCTCAACGTCGCCTACACGCTGTCGGAGCTGAACGACAATCAGCAGGGCGGGCTCAACGCGTCGCGCGGCCGGCGTCAGAATCCGCGGAGCCTCGACGGGGAGTACGCCGCCTCGGCCGACGATCAGCGGCACCGGCTGGTGCTCGGTTACGTCTGGGACATCCGGTTCGGCTCGAGCTTCACCGGCTTCAAGGGCGCGCTGCTGAAAGGCTGGCAGCTCAGCGGCATCGGCATCTTCAACTCCGGCTCGCCGATCTTCATCAACCAGGATGGCGACACGCTGAACGTGGACTCGGAGGAGATCCGTCCGAACCTCGTCGCCGGCCAGGACCCGACGCTGCCCGGCTCCGAGCGGACGATCGCCCGATGGTTCAACACCGCGGCGTTCGCGCGCGCCACGGCCACGTACGGCACCTCGGCGCGCAACCCGGTGGTCGGCCCGGGGCGCAAGGTGGTCGATCTCTCCCTCGCCAAGTCGTTCGACGTCCGCGCCGGCCGCCAGATTCAGTTCAGGATCGAGGCGTTCAACGCCTTCAACTTCGTGAACTGGAACAACCCGAACGGGACGCTGGGCAACTCGAACTTCGGGATCATCAGCGGCGCCGCCGCCGCGCGCGAGATGCAGCTGTCGCTGAAGTACACGTTCTGATTGTCCGTTTCGGCGTTCGGTCCCGGTCCGGTGCGGCCACGTGCCGGGCCCGGACCGATTTCCGTCATGTGTTACAATATTGCCATATGAGTCATACACTGACGATTCGTCTGGACAGCGATCTGGCCGCCTGGCTGGAAGCCGAGTCCACGAAGACCGGCGTGTCGCAGGGAAAGATCGTCCGCGAACAACTCGAAAAAGCCAAAGCCGGCCGGGCGGCCCAGCCGTTCATGCGGCTGGCCGGCTCGGCGCGAGGGCCTCGAGATCTCTCCCGGCGCAAGGGTTTCTCGCGCGGATGAAGGGGATTGCTGACACCGGGTTTCTGGTGGCGTTTCTCAATCGAAACGACAGGTACCACGACTGGGCCGTCGGCGTGGCCGGCCGCGTCACTGACCCGCTGCTGACCTGCGAAGCGGTGCTTGCGGAAGCGGCGTTTCATCTCCAGAGTGTGTCACTCGTTCTGGCCCTGGTGTCCGAAGGCCTGATCGCGGTGGCGTTCGACTGCAACGACCATCTTCCGCAGCTCGCGGCGCTCGCCAAGCGGTACGCCGATCGCCGGCCGGATCTGGCCGACTTGTGTCTCGTCCGGATGAGCGAGATCCATCCCCGCCACAGCGTCGTCACGGTCGATCGCGGGGACTTCCGCGTATACCGCCGCAACAAGCGGGAAGCCATTCCGCTGATCTGCCCGCCCGAACGCTAACGGTCAGCGACGCGTCGCTAAGCAGTGCGGCGTCGCCACGACGGCGTATCGAACGGGTCCGCGCCGTGTCGGCATCCGTTACTTCTTCTTGCTCGACTTGCGTGACGACTGGCGCGGCACCTTCGCGCCCTTCTCGCGTGCCTCGCTGAGCCCGATCGCAATCGCCTGCTTGCGGCTCGTTACCTTCCGGCCGGACCCGCTCTTGAGCGTCCCCTTCTTCTTGCGGCGCATTGCCGACGCGACCGTCTTCGAGGCCGACTTGCCGTACTTCGCCATGCTCACCTCCCACGGCTGTGTCTGCAAAGTACATGCTCGCCGACCTGAGCCGCCGCGCCCCTACGGCTCGCGCAGAACGACCATCGGATCGACGGTCGCCGCGCGATAGGCGGGAAGCGCCGCCGCGAGAAGAGCGACGATCAGCAGCATCGAAAGAGGGACCAGCATCGCAAGAGGATCGAACGGGGAGAGATTGGGAAACATCCGCATCCCGAACACGAGCGGGACAGTAATGAGCAGACCGCCGGCGGCGCCCGCCAGAACGAGTCCCAGCGCCTGCCGCAGAACGAGCGAGACGATCGCGGATCTGCCGGCGCCGATCGCCATCCTGATACCGATCTCGTGCGTGCGCCGGCGGATCATGTAGGCCAGCACCGCGTGGAGGCCGGTCGCGGCGAGGAGCAGGGCCACCGTTCCAAGCCCCGCGCCGAACCACGCCGTGTCGCGCAGGCCCTTCACCGGCTCCAGCGCGCGCGCCTCCAGGGTCTCGAGACTGACCCAGGGGAGTGCGGGATCGGCTCCCGTCACCGCCGCCTTGATGGCCGTCGTCGCGGCCGGCACATCGGACGCGCGCGCGACGAGCACGATCGAGCTCGGGGCCTCGCGCGGCATCGGAAGATAGATCGCCGGTGCGGATCGACCGTCCATCAGGGTAAGCCGATCGGCGACGATGCCCACGACCTCGACGGCGCGCGGCGGTGCGCCGGGCGGATGCGCGACGCGCAACGTCTGTCCGAGCGCGGTCGCGGCGCCGCCGGGCAGCACCGACGCCAGCGCCTGGTTGACGACGGCGTCCCTCGGCGCCGGCGCGGGACCGAACCCACGGCCCGCGACGAAGGTCGCGCCGAACGCCTCGAACCATCCCGCCGTGACGACCCCGCCCACGGTCGAACGGCGCACCTCTTCGCTGTCGGACGGCTCCCAGTATCGGACGACGCCGCTCATCCTGACGAAGTCGGCGAAACCCGCGGCCGCGACGGACGGCGTTCCCCCGAGGCGCTCGAGCACACCGTCCACGAAGGGGCGCGAGTCCCGCTGGCCCGGGTGTGACACTGCGTAATTGAACTCCGCCACGATCGCCATGTTCGCGTCCGGCGGGAGCAAGGGAAGCCACGCTTGAAACGTGCGAACCCCGCGCGCGCTGACGGAGAGGAGCGCCAGCGAGATCGCGACCTGCGCGACGACGAGCGCCGCTCGAAGCCGCTTGTGCTCGACGCCGCCGTCCTGAACGTGCTTCAACCCCGCGGCGATCGAATCTCGCGTCGCGAGCCAGGCGGGCGCAAACCCAGCGATCCCGATCACCGCAATGACCAGGCCGATCACGAAGACCAGCGATTGGGTGTTGACCGCCACCGGGAGCTGGATGAACGGCGCGGCCCAGGCGAGCAGGGCCTTCGCGCCGCGCCACCCGATGAACCCTGCCAGCGCCGAAAGGAACACGGCTTCGACAGCGAGCATTCTGATCAGCCGGTATCTCGACGCGCCGAGCGCGATGCGGATGCCCAGCTCGCGGCTTCGCGCGGTCGCGCGCGCCAGCTGCAGGTTGATCGCGTTGGCGCACCCGATCAGCAGGATGGTCAGCGGGATGAATAGGAATACGCCGAGCGTCAGCGCCGCCTCGAACGGGCGCTCCTTCCACGTCATGCCCGCCCGGAACCCGATTAGCCGGCGCGGCGCCGGGCCGGTGCCGCGAGCGCCTTTCAATCTCGTCCCCAGGACCGACAGCTCCGCCTGCGCGCGTTTCAGGCTCGTGCCCGGGCGCACACGTCCGGCGACCGACAACCACGGCCTCGATCGCGACGTCTGGCCCGGTCGAGCGCTCGCGTGCCGAAGAGGCAGCCAGACCTGCGGGTGGCCCGCCTCGCCATGCCCGATATCCCGCCGCAGCAGACCCGAAAACTCCGCGGGCGCGACGCCGACGATCGTGAACGGCCGTCCGGCGATCGTGAGCGTCCGGCCCAGCGCGTCCTCGGACGCCTCGAAGCTGTCCCGCCAGAGGCGCTCGCCGATCAGTGCGACCGGCGCGGCGTCGCCTCGACTATCGGCGGGCGTGAGCAGGCGGCCCTTGACCGGCATGGTCCCGAGCGCCTTGAAATAGTCGGCCGACACGAAGGCAGCCGGCAGCGTGACGGCGCCGGAAGGCAGGATCACGGGAACCGGGCGGTTGCCGTCGGCCGCAAATGCCGAGAACACGCCGCCGATCTCCTGCTCGATGGCCTCGAAGTCTTCTTCGCCGACAGGCTCGAGCGCCGCGCCCCAGTGCACGCGGATCAGCCCGGATCTGTCCGCCACGCCCGGCCAATCGTGGAAGACCAGCGTGTCGGTCACCGAAAACGCGCCAACCGCCACGGCCATGCCGATTCCGAGCGAGAGGGTGACGACCAGCACGTGGGCCGGACTTTGTCGAAGATGGCGGAACGCGGCGATCAGGTCGGCGATCACGACGCTCCCTCTGCCGGATCATCCTGTTGATGCCGGCGCCACTCAGCGAGCATCACGAACGCGGCGCCCAGCAGGATCGCGACGTCGGCCACGTTGAAGATCCCCGTCCGCAGCGGCCCGAGCCCGACGCTGATGAAGTCGACGACGCTGCCTCGCGTCGCACGGTCGAACCAGTTCGACAGGGCGCCGGCCATGAACAACGCCAGGCCGAGCCGCCGCCAGCCGGTCCAGCGCATCCGGATCCCGGTGGCAACCAGCGCGATCAGCATGAGCCCCGTGGCGACCGTGAACAGGGCAGTCCGGGCGGACGGCGGCAGGTCCGCGCCGAGGCTCAGGAATCCACCGCTGTTCTCGGCATACTGCAGGTGAATCGTCCCCGCCAGGAACGTTCGGCTCCCCGAGCCCGCGAGCGCCGCGGTGGCAACGTGCTTGGTCGCGCGATCGCAGCCGATCGTCCCACCGACGACGAGAACCAACGCGAGCCGCAATCCGACTATGCGAGTCATGCCTCGTCGAAGTCTACGCCTTCTGCGGGCGTTTGCGCGCCGGATGTTCACGCCTCGTGGTCTGGTACAGTTGGACCTGACCGTGCCCCCGATTGTGCTCATCTCTCTGGGACTGCTTCTCGCCGCCGCTGCGGTCGCCGCCGTTCGGGCAGCCCGCCGGAGCCTCCTCGCCCGAATCCGTGACGGGTGGGGCAAGCCCGTCGATCGGCCCAGAAAACTGGACGCGATGGCTGCATCACATCGGTCGCGCGCCTCCCTGCCGGGTGCGGACGGTTCGCTGGACGACAGAACCTGGATCGATCTCGACCTCGACGCGGTGTTCGTCGCCCTCGATCGCACGCAGAGCACGCTCGGCCAGCACGCGCTCTATCACCGGCTGCGAACCGCGCCGATCGGCGGCCGGCTCGACGTCTTCGAAGCGCTGGTGAACCGCATGAGCGCCGATGTCGAGACGCGCGAACGCGCGCAGATGGCGCTCGCGCGTCTGCAGGATCCCCACGGCTACGAACTCTGGTGGCTGGACGGACCGGACGGCATCGAGACGCGTCCCTGGTACGCGATCTTCCCGCTGCTGACCGCGGCAACGCTGTCGTTGGTGGCGCTCGCGTTCCTCCAGCCCGGGATGGCACCGGCGCTGTTCGCCATGCTCGGGCTCAATCTCGGCGTTCGCTTCGCGACCGACTCTCGCATCAGCGCGCTCGCGGCGGCGTTCCGACAGCTCGCGCCGGTCATCACGACGGGCGAGTCGCTGCGGTTTCTCGAGGGGAACGACATCGACGCCGTCGCCGGGCCGCTGCGCGCCGCGGTGCCTCGTTTGCGCCGCCTGAAGACAATCTCGCGGTGGGTCAGCGGGAATCCGTTCATGCTGCCGTTCAACCCGAACGGGATGGCTTCCGCGCTCAGCGACGTCGTCAACACCGCCTACGAGTACCTCAACCTGCTGTTTCTCCTCGACGCCAACGGCGTGTACTTCGGCGCGAAGGACCTGCGGCGCGACGGCGCGTCCCTGGTCCGCCTGATCGCCGAGATGGGAGAGATCGACGCCGCCATCAGCGTGGCGTCGTACCGCGCCGGCCGGAACGACTGGTGCCGGCCGCGCTTTGCGGCACCCGGCGCGCCCGCCGTGCTGATCGACGTCCGCCACCCGCTCCTCGGCGATGCCGTGCCGAACGCGATCACGCTCAGCCCGTCACGCGGCGTACTGGTCACCGGCTCGAACATGTCGGGCAAGTCGACCTTTCTCCGCACGCTCGGCGTGGCCGCCGTCATGGCGCAGACGATACGGACCTGCCTGGCGGCGGAATACCACGCCCCGATCTTCAAGGTGCGGAGCTGCATCGGACGGGCCGACGATCTCGTGGCCGGCAAGAGTTACTACATCGTCGAAGTCGAGGCGGTGCTCGGGCTCGTACGCGCGAGCGCCGGCCCCGATCCCCACATGTTCCTGCTGGACGAGCTGTTCCGCGGCACGAATGCCGTCGAGCGCATCTCCGCGGGCCAGGCCGTGCTTCGCGAATTGATCGGTGGCCCTGCGGGCTCGGGATGCCACGTCGTCGTCGCCGCGACGCACGACGGGGAGCTCGTCGAGCTGTTGGCCGGGACGTTCGAGGCCTATCACTTCGGAGACGCCGTCGGCCCCGGCGGGTTGGTGTTCGACCACCGCCTGCAACCCGGTCCCGCCACTACCCGCAACGCCATCGCGCTGCTCCGGCTGCACGGCGCGCCGGAACGAGTGCTCGCCCGTGCATTGACCTGCGCGGCCGATCTGGATCGTCAACGGGGAACCACGCTCGCGGGGCGATAGCGTGATCGGTGGCCTTGGTCCGGCTGAAGCCGGACGCCACGTTTGCGGATCGACACGAGTAGCGGTACATTCCAGCCCATGTCCCATCAACCTCTTTGCACCCCAGCGCGCACAGAACGCGCGCCGGGGACCCCGCATTCCCGCCGGCGATTCCTGCAGACCGTCGCCGCCGCCGCGGCGGTCGGACCGTTTCTGTCAGTCCGATCCCGCGGCGCGGGCCCGACGCTGCGCCACGCCAGCATCGGGGCGTCCGGGCAGGCGCTCTCCGACGTGATGTCGTTCGCGCGGCACCCCGCGTTCGATCTCGTCGCCGTAGCCGACGTCGATCTCTGCCGCATCGGGCCGCTCCAGCAGCGGTTCCCGAAGGTCCGCGTCTATCAGGACTGGCGCGAGCTGCTCAAGAAGGAGCAGAAGAACATCGACTCGGTGAACGTCTCGGTCCCCGATCACATGCACTGCCTCGTCGCGCTCGAGGCGATGAAGCGCGGCAAGCCCGTCTACGTCGAGAAGCCGCTGTGCAACACGCTCAGAGAGACGCGCATCCTCACGGAAGAGGCTCGACGACGGGGTTTGACGACGCAGATGGGCATTCAGGTGTCGTCGAGCCGCTCGCAGCGCTACGGCGAGGCTCTCGTCCGGAGCGGCATCGTCGGCAAGATTCGGGAAGTCCATACGTTCTCGAACAAGAGCTGGGGGGACGACAAGCCGCTGCCGGACGCCGCCGACCCCGTGCCTCCTCCGCTCGACTGGGACGGCTGGCTCGGCGTCAACGCGCCGCGGCCCTTCAAGCGCACGGCGTATCACCCGGGCGAGTGGCGCCGCCGCGTCGGGTTCGGGACTGGAACCCTGGGCGACATGGGCTGTCACATCTACAGCCCGCCGTATCGCGCGTTGAAGCTGACGTCGCCGGTATCGGTGACCGCGTACGGCCCCTCGCCGACCGAGGAAAACTGGGCGACCAAGGCGCGCGTGAAGCTGACGTATCCAGGCACCGAATACACGGCCGACAAGACCGTTGACGTGTGGTGGTATGACGGCGGCGAGCTCCCGCCGGACGCCGTTCGCGAACCCGTCGGCGCCCGCTTTCCGCAGCAGGGCAGCATCGTCGTCGGCACCGAGGGCCTGCTCGTTCTGCCGCACGGGTCACCGGAGGCGTTCGTGCTGCCCGAGTCGAGGATGGCGGCATTGCCGAAGATCGAGCTGCCGGACCGCGATCACTATGCCGAGTTCATCGACGTCGTGCTGGCCGGCGGCAAGGACAAGTGCTCGACGAACTTCGACTACGCCGGGCCGCTGACCGAATCGGTGCTGATCGGCAACGTGGCGGCTCATTTTCCCGGCGAGACGCTCGAGTTCGACGCCAGGAAGCTGGCGTTCCCGCACAAGCCGGAGGCCAACCAGCACCTGACGCGTAACTATCGAAATGGATGGAGCCTGAAGGCCTAGACTGTCAGCAGATACCGCCCGTCGGCCGGGAATAAAATTCCCGTTTTGGGGTGGAATTCAAGCGCACACCTACCAAATTTGTAGTAAGCTCTGCCGTTCTCAAGAAAAACAACCTGTTTCTCATTTCGGTTGGACGGTCGAACGCGGATGCCTCGAGCGACCCTCGAGGCTGGAGGAACCGCAATGCGCACTGTCGATACCGGGGGAGTCTGGCCCGTTGCGGGAGCGATCGTGCTCGCGCTCGCGGTGGCGGTCTCGAGCCCGCGTGGGCTCCTGGCCCAGGCCGCCACGCAGGGACAGTGGCGCACCCTGGCCAATCAGTCACCCATCAATCCCATTCACGTCGCGCTCATGAACAACGGCGACGTTCTAATCGTCGCCGGTTCGGGGAATGTCGCGACCGAGACGAACTTTCAGGCGGCGGTCTGGGATTCCGGGTCGGAGACCTTTCTGACGCGGGCGCTCGCCTGGGACATGTTCTGCAACGGGATGGTCGTCCTGCACGACGGCCGGGTGCTGGTCAACGGCGGCAACCTGCAGTACGACCCGTTTCACGGTGAACCGCGGAATGCCGTGTTCGACCCGGCGACCGGCCTGTTCACGGACGTCCAGAACATGGCGCACGGCCGGTGGTATCCCACGGTGACGACGCTCGGCGATGGCCGCGTGATGACGTTCTCCGGCCTGACCGAGACCGGCGGCACGAACACCGCGGTCGAGATCTACACGGTGGGCTCGGGGTGGAGTCCCGAGTATCCGGCGGGCTGGACTCCGCCGTTGTATCCGCGCATGCACCTGAGCACGGATGGCCGCGTCTTCTATGCCGGCTCGGGGCGGGGCTCCAGGTTCTTCAGTCCATCGACGAACACCTGGTCGGCGGTCGTGGCCACGACCAACTACACCAGTTCGCGGAGCTATGGCACGTCGGTCCTGCTCCCACTGACGCCGGCGAACGGGTACAGACCGCGCGTGATGATCTTCGGAGGTGGCAGCCCCTCAACGGCCACGACGGAAATCATCGACCTCTCCGCTCCAACCCCCGCGTGGCAGTTCGGACCGTCGATGTCCCAGGCACGGATCCAGATGAGCGCGACGATCCTGCCGAACGGGAAAGTGCTGGCCGTCGGCGGATCGCGGAACGATGAGGATGCCCTGACCGCAAGCTTGAACGCCGACCTGTATGACCCGGCGACGAACACGTTCAGTCCGGCGTCCGCCAACCTCTTTGCGCGCCTCTACCACTCCGCCTCGCTGCTCCTCCCGGATGCCACGGTGTTGCTGGTTGGGGGGAACCCTCAGCGCGGGAACTACCAGCGGTCGCTTCGAGAATTACTCGCCCGCGTACCTGTTCAACAGCAATGGCACCGCCGCGTCCCGTCCCACCATCACGGGCGTGCCCGCCACGGTGGGCTACGGCGCCACGTTCCAGGTTCAGACGCCGGACGCGGCAGGGATCGGCTCGGTCGTCCTGGTACGGCCGGGTGCGGCGACGCACGCGTTCGACATGGAACAGCGGCTGGTCGGCGTGTCCTACACGATTGGAACCGGCGTGCTGAACGTGACGGCGCCGCCCAACGGCAACATCGCCCCGCCCGGCTACTACATGCTGTTCGTGCTGAATGCCGCCGGCGTGCCGTCGGTCGCCAGGTTCGTGCGTCTGACCTCGCTCGCCAATCAGGCTCCTGTGGCCACGATTACCAGTCCGGCGTCGAATGTCACGCGCAACCCGGGAGGCGCCGTGTCCTTCGCGGGAACCGGCACCGATCCCGACGGAACCATCAGCGCCTATGCCTGGACGTTTCCTGGCGGCAGTCCTGCTTCGAGCTCGGTGGCGAGTCCCGGGAACGTCACCTACACCACGCCAGGCACCTACGTGGCGACGCTCAGGGTGACGGACAATGGCGGCCTCGTGAGCCCGGCCGCGACGCGGACCATCACGATCGCGGATTTCTCCCTGACGGCCACTCCGTCATCGCGAACGATACTGCCCGGAGCGAGCACGAGTTACACCGCCACGGTGGCGCCCGTGAACGGGTTCACCGGGACCGTGGCGTTCAGCGTGACCGGTCTTCCCTCCGGCGCAACGGCGACATTCAACCCGGTATCCGTCACGACATCCGGATCGACGACGATGAGCGTGTCGACGAGCGCGGCGACAGCCGCCGGGCAGCTATCCCCTGACGATTCGAGGAACGAGCGGACCGCGTATTCGAACGGTCAACGTCACGCTGGTGGTCAACGGCGACTTCTCGATCTCGGCGACGCCGGCCAGCCGGACGATCACCAGAGGGGGCGTGGCCACCTACAACGTGACGATCACCGCGGGTCAGGGCTTCTCCGGCACGGTGAACCTCACCGTGAGCGGAGCGCCGTCGCGGGCGACCACAACGTTCAACCCCGCGTCGATCGTGAATGCCGGAACCTCGGTGCTGACGATCGATACGGAGCCGAACGTGCAACGGCGCACGCGCACGCTGACGATCACGGGCACCGGCGGCGGCCGCGTTCACTCGGTCACCGTCACCTTGATCATTCAGTAGCCCGATGTCGATTTCCCGCAGAATGCTGCTCGGACGGCTGGGCGCGGGCGCCGCGGCCCTGGTGGCCGGGCGTCGCCTGGCCGCGAGCTCGAGTGGCGTCACGTCGGGCGCCGCGCCGGACGACACGAATCGTTCCGGCGAGCCAATCCGGCTCGACAGGAACGAGAATGCCTACGGTCCGTCGGCGGCGGTGCATGGCCGCGATGCGTGGCGCCGCGTCGGCTGCGGCCAGCCGATATCCGGACGTCGAAGCCGAAGCGTTGCGGCGCAAGATTGCCGCGCTTCACCGGGTCGCGGCGGAGCAGGTCGTGCTCGGCTGTGGCTCGGGCGAAATCATCCGCACCGCCATTGAGGTCCTGGTGGGTCCGGGCAAAAAGCTCGTCACCACCTGGCCGACGTTCGAGTCGATTGACGGATGGGCCCGACGCGCCGGCGCCGAGGTCGTGGGCGTTCGGGTGAACCGGGGCTACACCCACGACCTGGACGCCATGCTCGCGCGGATCGACGCGGAGACGAGGCTGGTCTATATCTGCAATCCGAACAATCCGACTGGCCGTCTCACGGGGCGGCAGGATCTGGAGGCCTTCCTCCGCAAGCTCCCGCCGGCGTGTAGCGTGCTGATGGACGAGGCCTACCATCACTACGCCGGCGAGTCCTCCGAGTATGCCTCGTTCATCGATCGCCCGGTGGACGATGCCCGCGTGATCGTCACGCGCACGTTTTCCAAGGTTCATGGACTGGCCGGGCTGCGTGTCGGGTATGCCGTTGCCGCGGTCCCGGTGGCGCGGGTCCTTGCCGCGCACGGGCTCGCCGATGGTGTGAGTGTCGTTGCCGCCAGAGCCGCCGGCGCCGCGCTCGACGACACGGGGCACGTGCGGACGAGCGTCCGGCGGAATATTGACGACCGGCAGGAGCTCATCAATCAGGCGAACGCGCGGATGCTGCGGTCGGTTGATTCCCTGACCAACTTCGTCACGCTCAGCACCGGCCGCCCCGCGGTCGAAGTCGTCGAGCACTTCAGAAAACACGGCATCCTCGTCTCGGGTCCCGTGCCCGCGTTCGACAAGGACATCCGCGTGTCTCTGGGGACTCCTGCACACATGCGCGAGTTCTGGCGTGTGTGGGACCTCATGCCCGGCCACAAGATGTCACATGTGATGTAGATCGTCGCCATACTCACTCATCACGGATCGTTGAATCCCTGAATCCGCGTCGCGTCTCGAGGACGGCCATCCGATTCACGATTAGTGATTCAGGGATTGCCAAATCCGTCAGAATCCGGCCCAACCCGTAATCGCATCTCCCCGTGCCGCCGGAACACCCGCAATTGCAGGGACTTCCCTCTGTCGGTCCCGCGGCATCGGGCTTGCGGCCCTGTTGGTCTCAATGCCTGACAACTCACGCCGCCTCAGCACTCGACTTCTTGCCTTTGTCCTCGTCTCGCTCCTGCCATCGCCATATCTCGCGGCGCAAAGCGCACCGGGCGAAATCGTCGGACACAAGATCAAGGTTCCGGGAGACAAGGTCGAAGGCACGACCGCCAGGCTCTCGGAGGTGGAAGCCGAGATGGTCGCCGCGATGGCGCCACAGCAGCAGGCGGAGAGGCTCCTGCAGTACGCCATTTCCCATCACGTGGGCGCGACCGACGAGATCAAGGCGCGCGTCAAAGGCTGGCTCGGTCAAATCAAGCAGACGCCCGCGCTCGACACGCTCGTCGAGGTCGCGACCAACGGCGACGACCTGCGCGTCCGTGCCGCCGCCTGGGAAGTCCAGCTGGCCGCGCTCAACCTCGCGAAGACGACGGCACAGGTGGAGGAGCTGCTTGGACAGATCGAGCCGAACCCCGGCCAGGCGCTGCACCAAATCTGGAGCCTGGGGCTCCTCGCGAATCGAGGCGTCGAGACCGCGCGGATCCACAACGAGCTTCGCGTGTTGATGCGCGCCTCGGAAGACAGCGTCCGGCTGCGGGCGGTCGAGGCGATTGCCTTCATCGGCACCGACGAAACCGTGCCGGACCTGGTCGAAGCCTTTCATCACGATCCGTCGTTCGGCGTGCGCATTCAGGGAGGAGGCTGCGGCCTCGCGCACTGCGGCATGCTCACGCGGGCGCAGCGCATGCAGGCTGTTCCGGGGCTGATCGAGATGGTGGCCGACCCCAAACTCGACGCCGAGACCGTCAAGTACGGCTATCGTGCGCTGCGGGAAATCACCGACCATTTGCTGCCCGACCAGGCGCAACCGTGGCGGGAGTGGTACACGGCCCACGGTACAGAAGTCACAGAGAAGTTTCGGCGAATTCCCGATTCCCGTCAGTGACCGTGGCCGTTAGAGGCCCGCTCCCGCTCACGCGGGCCCCGGCGACTCACGGTCCGCCGCCGCGGCCCAATGTGGATCACCCATGGCGCCGCGGTTACGACGCGCGCGCGATGGCACGCGCCGTCAGCTAGGCGACGGCAAGGCCATGAGCCTCTGGAAGCTGCCACCGCGCCCTGGAAAACTGCCGACAGTTTTCCACCGCTCCCCCAGCCACGAATCAACAAGGGGACATTTCCAACGAGTCTTGACAATCGGCGGATTCCGGTTGACGCCGGAGGCGGGGCGGCGTTATCGTCCTTTGCCTAAGCGTGACTCGGCGGTGACGTATTTAGCGCGGAGACTCCCATGAACGGTACGAACCCGGAACAGAAAACCGACAGCGCCGGTTCTCGACGCCCGATCGTGGTCGATCTAGGCAAGCGCAAAGGTCGCGCGATCAGAGAACTGCGCGAGGGCCGCGGGCCGCTTGTCGGTGAAGCCCTCGAAACCGTGCGGCAGGTTCGCGCCGAGCTCGGCGAAAGCGCCAGTGAGCAGACACCCATCGTCCTGCTCTACGAGCGTCGGCGGAAGAGGAAGGGCCGCTCGGTCGGGTGCCCTTTCTTCATGATGAAGTAGGCGTCAGGCCTGGGAGGGCACAATGACCGCCGACAAGCGAAAGCGTGCTTCGCGTAGCCCGTCGCCGAACCCGGAGCCGCGTGATCCGATCGTCATCGACATGCGACCCGCTCGCAAAACCGATCTCAAAGGCTGCAGGAGCGTCGTCGTCCGGCCCAACGTGATCACCGTCGATCTGCGGTCGGGCAAGGACGGCAAGCGCCGCTACACCGGGATTCTCGAGCGGCCGCAGATCATGGAACGGCGCGTGACCAAAGGGGCGCAGATCATGGTCAGCGCGGTCTCGTCCGGCCTGGACACCTGGGTCAACGAACGGAACAAATCCTCCCGCCGCCGCCGCGACGGCGCCATCGTCGACTTCCCCCGGAACGCGGTGAAGGCCTGGGGACGCTTCGTGCGCAAGAGCACGAAGGCGCCGCTGGCCGTCGTGCGCAACTTCCGGAACGTGCGGTCGATTCCGCTGCCGCCGTTCGTGTTCCTTCGTTAGCCTTAGGCGATTGCGGCCGGACTGACGGTGGCGGCCGACGGCTCGCGGCGAGGTCCCATGCGAACGATCATCGAAATGGCCACGCTCGACATCGACGCGGCCTTCAAGGAGGTGCTCGAGTATTCGCACCATGGTGAGCGGTCGCAGGCGGCGGTCGATGCCGCAGCGTTCGATCGCCTGGTCGAGTCGCGGCGCAGCGTGCGCGTGTTCGACGAAACCGAGTCGGGTCGCGTGCCCGCCGACGTCGTGCAGCGCTGCCTCGACCTGGCGATGATGGCCGCCAATTCCTCGAACCTCCAGCCCTGGGAGTTCTACTGGGTCCGGTCCGCTGACAAGAAAGCGCAACTCGTGCGCTGGTGCATGTCGCAGCCGGCGGCCCGGACGGCGGCGGAGCTCATCGTCTGCGTGGCGCGCACCGCCACGTGGCGCAAGCACGCCGAGTTCATGCTGGCACAGCTGAGCACGGATCCGCGGGTGCCGAAGTCGGCGCTCGACTACTACCGCCTCGGCTGCCCTCTGATCTACACGCAGGGCTGGAACATCGTCGGCTTGTTCAAGTGGATCGGGTTCAACGCCATTGGCCTGTTCAAGCCAATTCCGAGGGAGCCCATTTTCAGCAGCGGCATGCGGCTGTGGGCCACCAAGTCGGTGTGCCTGGCGGCTTCGGTACTGATGCTGGCGTTCCGGTCGCGCGGCTTCGACACGTGCGCGATGGAAGGCGTCGATCAGCGCCGCGTGTCGCGCCTGCTGTCGCTGCCTTCCGACGCGTCGATTCCGATGGTGCTCGCGGTCGGCAGGCGGGTTGAGCAGGGCGTCTACGGCGACCGCATCCGCTTCGACCGCGACTGGTTCGTCAAGGTCGTATAGCCGTGCGCACCAGGGGAGCCGTGGAGGCCGGCGCCGCATTCGAGGAGCCCGTCGTTCGACGCGACGGCCGCCGCGTGTACGTCAGGGACTACCCGGGGCCGTCGCCGGCGATCGTGCTGATGCACGGTTTCCCCGACTCGATCGAGCTGTACGACCGCCTGCTGCCCGAGCTGGTCGGCCGCCGCCGCGTCGTCACCTTCGATTTCATCGGCTGGGGACGCTCGGACAAGTCGGCCGGCAACGACTACACGTACGAGAACCTCACGCGCGATCTGGACGCCGTCATCGAGGCGCTCCGTCTCGAGACGCCCGACCTGGTCGGCCACGACGCCAGCGGTCCGCCCGCGATCGAATGGACCCTGCGCCATCCGGATCGCGTCGGGCACCTCGTCCTCCTCAACTGCTTCTACATGTACACGCCGCTCTTGCGGCCGCCCGAAGGCGTCTTCTTGTACATGACGCCCGGGGTCAAGTACCTGGTGCGCGCGGTCAACGAGCTGACGGGCCGGCGGCTGAACCGCATGCTGTACCGCTGGCAGCTGCGGCGCTTCCTGCGCGACCCCCGGGACAAGGACACGGTCGTGCCGATGCTCTACCAGCACTGGATCACGTCGTGGCCGGCGTTCCGCGATCTGGTCGGAAGGCTGCTGCCACAGGTCATCCGCAACCGGATGCCCGCCAACATGGCGCGGCTGCGCGCCTACCGCGGCCGGGTGCGGATCATCTTCGGCGCGCGGGATCCGTATCTGAACCTGCACGTCGCGCAGCGCCTGCATCGCCTCTTTCCCAACTCCGATCTGTTTCTGCTCCCGCGCGGCTGCCACTACGTGCAGATCGACGAGCCTCGGGACGTCGCGCAGCTCGTGCTCGAGATGCGTGCGGATGCGGTTCCCGATCTCGAGGCCCGCCATCAGTCGCTGAACGCCGGCGGCGGCACGTCACGGCCCGCCAACCCGCTGCGCCGCCGGCTGCTGCGCGTGCCGGCCCGGGAGATCGATCCCGATGTGCGCGGCTTCGCGCCGTGCCCACCGGAGGTCAGGCGCCGCATCGTCGAGTATTTCGAGGCGTTCCTCGCCGGTTATCACGCGGCCGGCGAGACGCGCGATCTCGACGGCATCGCCAGACGTCTCGACACCGAGATCCCACCGGAGCTGCGAGGCTTCGCGTACGAAGGCGCGGGGATGGCGCTGGCGATCCTGGATCACCTGACGCCCTGGAATCGCACGCGAGTGCGCGAGTTCGTGTCGGGACCGGCGCGCCCCTTCGCCGTCATCACGATGATCGGCGAGGGTCTGGCGCTCGCCCGGCTGCCGTGGCTGCGCGCCAACGTGCGGCGCGCCATCCGCACCTACGACCGAGTGTGGGTCTGGTTCGTCGTCGACGGTTTCGGCTTTCACGAGGGCTTCTTTCATCATCACGAGCGTCTCCTCGAACGGAGGCTGCCGCCGGGTGTGGACGGCTACGCCGCACGCGCGTTCGACCGCGGCCTCGGCCGGGCGCTGTGGTTCGTCGCCGGCGGCGATCCCGATCGCATCGCGGAGATCGCCGGCGCCTTCGAGGCGTCGCGCCAGCCCGATCTCTGGTCGGGCATCGGACTGGCGTGCGCGTATGCCGGCGGCATCCACGAAGACGTCCGTCGCTACGCGGACGTCGTCGACGCCATCGCGAGGCATGGCGTTCGCTACCGCCTCGAGCTGGGGCTCGGCGCGCTCCTGGCTGGCGCGACTCGCGACCGTGCCGGCGAAGAGTCGCCGTGGACGGCGCTGGCGTGCGAGCGGCTCGCCGGCGTCACCTGGCGTGAGGCCGGACTGCTCGCACAGCGCATCGAGCGGGAGCTGCGCGACAGGTTCGCGCAGCGCGCCCGCAGCGAGGCGCCGGAGGATGGGTTCGAGATGGCGCGCGACGCGCTGATGAAACACATCGACGCACGGCTCGCCGTGGCAGGGATGGCGGTTGGGGCGGACCTGGCCGTCCTCGGGTTCGGCGAACAGTCGCCGTGAAGAGTCGAACCGCGTGATCGACGACGTGATCATCGTCGGAGCCGGATTGGGCGGCCTGGTGTCGGGCGCACTGCTCGCCAAGCGGGGGCGGAGCGTGTGCGTCTTCGAGCAGCACGACATTCCCGGCGGTTGCGCGACCGTGTTCCAGCGCCGCAACTTCACCTTCGAGGTCGGCCTGCACGCGCTCGACGGCCTCGACCCGGACGACCTCAAGCTGGGGCTCTTCAATGAGTTCGAGGTGCTCGAGCGCGTCCCGTTCATCCACCTGCCGCCGGACGAGTTCTTTCTCTTCGATCATCCCGATCTCTCGCTGATGGTGCCCGGCCGGGTCGACCTCGCCGAGCGCGCGCTGGCCGAGGTCTTCCCGCGCGAGGCCCGGAACCTTCGCCGCTTCTTCCGCACGATCACGCGGATCCGACGAACCCTCAACCGGCTGTTCGTCACCGACCGCTGGAAGGTCATCGCTCAGGCGCCCCTCTGGCCGCTGGTCGAGCCGACGGTGCTTCGCCACTGGAAGACGACCATCGGCGAGTTCCTCGACGCGACGTTCGACGACGAGATGCTGAAGCTCGTGCTCGTGGCGAACCTTCTCTACTACCACGACAACCCGCGCAAGCTGAGTCTGTACCTGGTACGCACTGGCGCAGGGCAGCTTCCTGGCTGGCGGCATGCATTTCGTGCGCGGCGGCTCGCAGGTGCTCTCGAACTACCTCGCGGACATGATCCGCAGGCACGGCGGCCAGATCCTGCTCCGTCACGACGTGGAAGAGATTCTCGTGAAGGACGGACGCGCCGCGGGAGTGCGCTACCGGAAGAAGGGCCGCGCGCAGCCGTCCCAGGTCCGCTACGCGCGCACGGTCATCGCCAACGCGGCGCCGCCGGTCGTCGCGGAGCGGTTGATTCCCGGCCCGGAGGGCGACGCGCTGCGCCGCCACTTCGCGCGGTTCGAGCCGTCGTGCTCGTTTCTGTCGTTGTATCTCGGCCTGAAGCGCCGGCCGTGCGACCTCGGCAATCGCGCCTACAGCACCGTTTTCCCCGGCGACGGCGTGAACCGGATCGACGACATGGTGGCCGAATACCGGTCGCCTGGATTCGATCGCAAAGGGTTCGAGTTCGTCGACTACAGCCAGATCGATCACGGTCTGACCACCGGCGAACGCTCGATCGGCGTCGTCAGCATGGTGGACTACGCGGACAACTGGAATCGCCTGTCCCGCGAGGACTACCGCGCGCGCAAAGACGTCTTCGCGCGCTACGTCATCGGACGGCTGGACCGCCGGATGCCGGGCTTCGCCGACAGCGTCGAACTGTACGAAGTCGGCACGCCGATGACGATCGAGCGCTACACCCGTAATCCGGGCGGTTCGATCTACGGCTACCGCCAGGATCCGCGTCAGACCGCGTTCTTCAGGCCGGGCCACGCCTGCGCCGTCGGCGACTTGTTTTTCGCGTCCGCCTGGGTGAATCCCGGCGGAGGTTTCACCGGCGCGATGCTGAGCGGCATGAGCTGCGCGAAGGTCGTGCACCAGCATCTCGGGGCGCGGCGCGTCAGCCGTTGGGCCCTGGCCTCGGTCACCGACCCGAAGCTGAAGCCCGCGCCCCGCGACTCCGAGACCGTCTCCGATGCCATTCCATGAGCCGATAGCCATCGTCGGGATGTCCGCGTTCTTCCCGGGCGGACGCGACCTGCGCGACTTCTGGTCGAGCATCGTCGCCGCGCGCCCCGCGTTCCGGCGGATGCCCCGCGAGCGCATGTCGGCCGACGACTACTACGATGCCGATCCGACGACGCCGGACAAGACCTACGTGCGATCGGCGGCGCTCATCGACAGCTTCGATTTCGACACCGTCGTGCGGCGGGTGCCGGCGCAGGTCTACAACTCGGCGGACATCGTGCACTGGCTGGCGCTCGAGCAGGCCATCCGGGCCATCGAGGACGCGGGCTACAGCGAACGCTCGGTGCCCCGCGAGCGGACCGGCGTCATCCTCGGCAACACGTTGACCGGCGAGGTGTCGCGGGCCAACGCCATTCGCATCCGCTGGCCCTACGTCGCGCGCACGCTGCGAGCCACGGCACTCGCGATGCAGCAACCGCCGCTCGTCGTCGAAGAGCTGATCAACGAGTACGAAACGGTGTTCAAGTCGCCGTTCCAGGAAGTGTCCGAGGACACGCTGCCCGGCGTCATCTCCAACACGATTGCCGGCCGAGTCTGCAATCACCTCGACCTCGGCGGCGGCGGCTACACGGTTGACGGCGCCTGCGCCTCGTCGCTCATCGCGATCGCGCAGGCCGCCAGCGCGCTCGCGTCGGGGCAGCTCGATCTCGTCCTGGCCGGCGGCGTGGACGTCAGCATCGATCCCATCGAGCTCACCGGCTTCTGCAAGATGGGCGCGATGGCCCGTGAGCGGATGGCGGTCTATTCGAAGGACGGCCAGGGCTTTCTGCCGGGCGAAGGCTGCGGCTGGACGGTGCTCAAGCGGCTCTCCGACGCACGCGCCGCGGGCGACTACGTCTACGCCGTCCTGCACGGCTGGGGCGTCTCGTCCGATGGTCGTGGCGGGTTGACGGCGCCGAGCGTTCGCGGTCAGAAGCTGGCGCTGGCGCGCGCCTACGAGACGACGCCGTACCGAATTCAGGATGTCGATTTCGTCGAGGGACACGGCACCGGCACCGTCGTCGGCGATCGGACCGAGCTCGTCGCCCTGAAAGCGATGCTCCAGGGGAGCCCGCGCCGGATCGGCGTGACGGCGCTCAAATCGATCACCGGCCACATGAAGGCGGCGGCGGGCATCGGCTCGTTCATCAAGGCGGTGCTGGCGGTCAACCAGCGGATCGTCCCACGGCTCGCCGGCTGTACGAGGCCACACGACGAATTCGACAAAGCCCCGATCCGGCCGGTGCTCGACGGCGAGGTCCGCGATCCCGGCGAGCGGCTGCGCGCCGGCGTGTCGTCGTTCGGCTTTGGCGGCATCAACGTGCACCTGGCGATCGAATCCGCAGATGCCCCGAAGGCGTCGCTGGCGACGCCCGTCGCGGCGCGAGCGCTGCTCGTATCGACGCAGGATTCCGAGCTGTTCGTCTTCGAGGGGGACGATCCGCTCGAGCTCGCGGCGCGGCTGAAGGACTACGCCGCGGACGCCGCCGCACTGAGCGCGGGCGAGCTCGTCGACTTCGCGGCCCATCTTGCCTCGGCCGTGCGCGGCACCGCCGCGTGGCGCGCCGCCGCGGTCGCCGGCGATGCCGAGAGCCTCGAGCGGAAGCTGCTCACGCTGGCCCGCATCCTCGAGGCGACCAGCGACGGGCCCGCGGTCCGCGTGGATCCACTGCAGGACTGCTGGGTCGGCCGCCGGGGGAAGCCGCCCCGCATTGGATTCATGTTCCCCGGCCAGGGCGCCTTGCGCGTCAACAGCGGTCGCTTCCTCGTCGAACGCCATCCGTGGGCGCAGGAATTCCTCTCCCACGCGTCCGCCCAGATCGGCCGGCTGTCGGGCCGGACGCTGGAGGAGCTGCTCTACGTCCGCGAGCATCGAGGCGACGACCAGACCGTGCAACAGGAAGCGGACGCGGCGCTCGCGGACACGGCCGTCAGCCAGCCCGCGATCGGCGTCACGTCCTTGTTGTTCGTCGAGGCGCTACGCCGGGCCGGCGTGCACCCGAGCGCGGTCGCGGGACACAGCTTCGGCGAGTTGACAGCGCTGACCGTTGCCGGCGCGCTGACGGCGGGCGAGTTCTTCCCGCTGGCCCGGCTGCGCGGCGAAGCGATGGCGGCGCCGCGCGACCGCGCCGGCCGGATGCTCAGCCTGGCCTGCGATCTCGAGACGGCGACGCGGCTGTGTCAGCGCGCCGCGGGCTACGTCGTCGTCGCCAACCTGAACAGCGATCGGCAGGTCGTGGTGTCGGGCGACGCGAACGCCATCAGGTCGATCGCTGCCGCCGCCGAAGCGGAAGGGATTCGAAGCGCCGCCCTCCACGTTTCGAACGCGTTCCACTCCGACTTCGTCGCCGACGCCGCCACAACGCTGGCCAAACGCAGCCGCGTCGGCGAGACCGTTCCAACGTTGTCGGTGCCGGTATGGACGGGCGTCGATGGGCGCCGGGTGCGCGAGGGCGACCCGCTGCGGGCCCACGTCGCCCGGCAGGTCGTGACACGCGTCGAGTTCGTCGCGCTCGCGACCGCGATCGCGAGCGAGGTCGATCTGGTGATCGAAGTCGGGCCTGGCGCCATGCTGTGCGGACTGCTTTCCGACATCGCGGCCACGCGCCAGTTGCTGGCGCTGCCGATCGAGCGCGAGGTCGGCTCGTTCGTGTCCTTGAACAAGGTGCTCGCCGCCAGCTTCGTGCACGGCGTGGACATGGACTTCGCGTCGGTGTTCGCCGACCGTCTCGTGCGGCCGTACACGCCCCCCTCCAGCCGACGGTTCATCGCCAACCCGTGCGAGGGCGAGCTACGCCTGCCGGCCCGCGCCGTTCCCCGCCACGGTGCCTTAACGGGAGGCCTGGACGCGCTCATCGTGCAGCGTGGTCAGGTATCGCCTGAAACCCTCCGGTCCTATCTCGAGGCGCGCGGCGAGTTCCTCGCCGCCGTCGTCGAAGCGGATCTCCGGAGCGGGCAGTGGACGGCTCCAGCCGTCGCCGATCCGCCGCGCGAGACAGACCAGCGCCAGCCGCCTCGCACAGCCGGCACGCCCGCCCTCGAGGACGTCCTCCTCGATCTCGTCGCGAACCGGACCGGCTATCCGCGCAGCAGCCTCACGATGGAGATGAAGCTGCTGAACGACTTGAGCCTCGAGTCGATTGCGGCGGGCGAAATCGTGGTGCGCGCGGCGTCGGCGTTCGGTGTCGCGGGCGCAGTCGATCCGGCGCCCCTGCTCGATGGGTCGCTGGCGGACGTCGCGCGCGCCATCAAGGCCGCGCTCGGCGGAGAGAAGGCGACATCGGAGGGTGATCCGCTGCGTGAGCCCGCGTCGCTGCTCGACACGCTCGAGCGTTTGAGCGGACGGCCGTCGTGGCTGCGCTGCTTCGGCGTCGAATACACGCCGCAGGCGCTGGACGTCACGAGGCGGATCGACATCCGCCACATCGTGGTCGCGAGCCTCGGCGGGGACATCTCGGACCGGCTGGCCTCGGGTCTGGCCGATGCCGGCGCACGAGTCTCGGTCTCCGCCGGCGAGCCGCTGGAGCTGCCCGCCGATGCCGACTGCATCGTCGCTGTCGTCGCGCCGCCCGTGGGCACGCCGGTGACGCGCGCGTCAATCCGCGGGCTGGTCGAACGGATCCTCGGCGCGCTCCCGCCTCGTACCTGGAGAGGGACGCTCGTCTTCCTCCAGCCGGACGTGCCGAGGAACGGAGCGGCGTTCGAGTTGGATGTGCCGCTCGCATCGTTCTCCGCCAGCCTTCATCTCGAGCGCGCCAATCTCCGCGTCCGATCGATCGGGTTCGACCCGGCTATCGAGCCGTCGCTCCTCGGACGGCTGGCGGCGGCCGAAGCGTCGAGTCCCGACCGCTGGTCGGCGTCGCGGTTCGACACGGAAGGCCGCCGCCTGGTGCCGACGCCGCAGGTCGTGGCGCCCATGCACCGCCGGCGCGAACGCCCGCTGTCAGCGCAGGACGTCGTGATCGTTTCCGGCGGAGGCCGTGGGATCAGCGCCGAGCTGGCGCGAACACTGGGCGAGCGGACAGGCGCGCGCCTTGCTCTGCTCGGCCGCTCGCCACTCGAAAGCGCGGATGGCGAGGTGCGCGCGACGCTGCAGCGATGCGAGGGGGCCGGCGTTCACGCGACGTACTTCCAGTGCGACGTGACGGATGCCGATTCGGTGGCGCGCGCGGTCGCCGCAGTGGAGACGCAGTTTGGGCCGGTGACGGCGATCGTGCACGGCGCCGGGCTCAACGACCTGGGAACGGTCGAAAGGATCGGACCCGACTCGGCGTGCGACACGCTGCTCGTGAAGCTGCTCGGGCTCGCACACCTCCTGCAGGCCGTGGACGCCGAGCGCCTGAAGATCGTGGTCGGGTTGAGCTCGATCATCGGCGTCACCGGAATGCCCGGCAACGCCTGGTACGCCGCTGGCAACGCCGGCTTGGACCGGCTCCTCGACTCCTGGAGCGCCGCCCACCCCGCCACGGGAGTCCTCGCGCTCGCCTACAGCCTGTGGGCCGACGTCGGCATGGGCGTCAAGCTCGACGTCACGCGGAACGTCAGACGGATGGGCGTCGCGCCCATCTCCCCAGCGGCCGGCGCCGAGTTGTTCATGCACCTCGTCGAGCACGACGCCGGCCGGACCCATCTCGTCGCGGCCTCGCGCCTCGGCGGGCTCGACACGTGGCGGCCGCACGCCTCCTCGCCACGGGTGGAACGGCGCTTCCTCGAAACGGTGCTCACCGACTACCCGGCGGTCGAATGCGCCGTCCGTGTGCATCTCGACGTCGAGCGCGATCCGTACCTGCTCGATCACGTGTACAACGGCACCACGCTCCTGCCGATGGTGTTCGGCCTCGAGGCGATGGCCCAGGTGGCGCTGCGCGCGGCCGACCTCGAGTGCCCCGACGCGTTCGACATCGAGGTCATCGATCTTGCGCGGCCGGTCGTCGTGAACCCCACGACCGGCGAGGATCTGATCGTTCACGCGGAAGTGCTGCCCGACGATGGCGGCGGGTGCGTGCGGGTCGCAGCCTGCATCGGCGCGCGGCAGTCCGGATTCCAGGTGGCGCACTTCGCCGCGACGTTCGTGTTCGGCGCGGCGCCGCGAACGCCCGAACGCTACGACATCCCTCGCCGGGCCGAGCCGCTGCCCATCGACCCGGTTGGCGACGTCTACAGCCGTTTCCTGTTCCACGGCCCGCGCTTTCACGTGTTGAAGGGTTTCTACGAACTGCGCTCCGATTACTGCGTCATCGACGCCGTCCACGCGCCGACGCCGGCGGGCGGCGAGTTCGTGCTTGGCGACCCGTACTTCCGCGACGCCCTGCTGCAGGCAGGGCAGGTGGTGATCGCCGAGGAGCGTGGACTGCCGAGGCGCATCGAGCGCCTCGAGGTGCGGCGGACCGCGTTTCCGGCCGCGACGGTGCTGTTTGCGGAAGGGCGGCTGAAGGAGCGCACGCCCGATCACATCGACGCCGACATCACGGTCGTGGACGCCGACGGGTTCGTCACCCAGCGGCTGACCGGCTGCCGGTTCGCCATTGTCGAGCACCTGCGCGATTGTCCGACGGCCGAAGAGATCGCCGATCCCGATGAGCGCGATGCCCGTCTCCTGGCGACCGGGCTGGCCGGAGCCGCGCAGGCGGTCGACGTCACTCTGCCCGGTATCGCCCTGGCGAACCTGCCGGGGATCCATGGCGAGAACGTCGAAACACGGTACGCGCGCGAACGCCGGGTCGTCGAGGCGGCAGTGGCAGATGCGCACAGCCGTCTCGACTCGGGGACGCTACCCGAGACGCCGACAGCCTTCGTTCACGATCGGTCCGGCAAGCCGGCGCTCGGCCCAGGCTCGCCGCTCGGCATCTCGCTGGCGCACGATCGCCGCTACTGTGTCGCCTCGGCCGGCGGCGCCGAGCAAGGCATCGACATCGAAGAAGTCGTCCCGCGTTCCCTCGAGGAATCGCGCGGCCTCGCCGGGCCGGCGCATGCGCCGGCCTTCGATCGTCTGGCGAGCCAGGACGGCGCCGATCGCGCGGCGGCACGGATCTGGAGCGCCGGTGAGGCGGTCTTCAAGGCTCGCGGCGTCCGCTGCGCGCAGCTGACGATCGCGCGGCGATCGGGCGATGCCGTCCTGTTCGACGCCGAATTGCCAGACGGGCTGACCGAGCTCGTCTTGACGCTGCCGATCCTCCTGTCGCTCGGAAGGGAGCGCGTCGTCGCGGTCGTCGTGAGCGCTCGCACGAACGCGGTCGACGCTCAGGCGCCTCCTGCGCTGGAAGGATCCCGCACGCCGGCCGCAGCCGCGAGCGTTTCGTCATCCGCGGACCTGACCATCGCGGGTTACGACGCGGGCTGGGTCGGGCTCGGCGCCGACATCGAGACGAAGGAGCTGCTGCTCCGCTGGCCGGTGACGTTCAAAGAAGCCGCGAACGTGGACGGAACCGTCCGCTTCACGGCTCTGGTGGACTGGATGGGCAAAGCGCGCGAAATCGCGATCATGCCGATCGTGCGCGAATTGTCCGAGCAGCTCGCGTCGGGCCAGTGGGGGATGATTACGAACGACTCGGGGGTCCGGGTGCTCGCCGATGCCCGTCTCGGCGACGTCGTTGAAACGCGATTCTCGATCTACCCCAATCCGACGCGGCCGGAAACGACCGCGGATCTGCACCTCGAATGGCGACGCGTGACGCCTGACGGCACGGGCGTGCCGCTGGGCGAGGGTTGGCAGAGCGTGACGTGGGTGCGGAACATCAACCGCGGGCAGGTCCGCCCCGAACCGCTGCCGACCTTCTTCCGCGACTTCATCGACGCACGCATGCCGGAGGTGCCCGCGACCAACGGCCGCGGCCATTCGGCGCACGCGCGCGGCACGTGCCTTTGGGAGCGCCCGTCGGGGCCCGCCGAAGGGCCGATGCTCGAGGAACGCGATTTCGACACCGGGCTCTCGGAAGCGAACGTCGTGGGCAACATCTACTTCGCGCAGTACCACGACTGGATGGCGCGCATGGTCGACGAGACCTGGTACCGTGTTTCGCCGCAGGCGTTCCGCCAGCCGGGTACGCCGCCGATGCCGCGGTGTCTCGAAGCGAGCATGAAGCACCTGGTGGACGCCATGCCGTTCGCGCGTATCCGAGTGCGCCTGTCGCTCTCCGCACTCTACGAGGGCGGGGCCACGTTCGCGTTCAATTTCTTCGTCGTCGCCGAGGACGGCGGCGTGCGCAAGCTGGCGCGCGGCGAGCTGGAGTATGGCTGGCCGGCCGGCGAGCCGGATGGTTCCCCGCGCGAGGCGAGCCCGTGGAAGCAAAGTATGATGAATCACCTGTCGATCGCGTTGAAAGTATGAACGGCACCCTGGCACCGTGGGGGGCGAGACGGGCGCAGGCGCTCAAACGCCGCGAGCGCCGCGACTACGACTTCGTCGCGCCCTTCTATGACGCCGACACGACGCCGTTGACCGACGTGTTCGGCCGCGAGTCCGTCGAGCGGCTCGGCCTGCGCCGCGGCGAGCACGTCGTCGAGGTGTGCTGCGGAAGCGGCAACATGTTTCCGGAGATCCTGCCCAGGATTGGCGCCGACGGCTCGCTCACCGGCGTCGATCAGTCCGACGGCATGCTGGCGATCGCCCGCCGGCGCATCGAGCAGGCGCGCTGGTCGAACATCCACCTCGTCCAAAGCGACGCCGAGACACTCGATACAGTGCCGCGTCAGTCGGCGGACGCCGTGATTTCCGTCTTCGGCTTCATGTATCTGCCGAATCCGCTGCGCGCGCTTCGAGCCGTTCATGAGGTGCTCCGTCCCGGCGGCCGCGCCGTTGTCACCGTGTGGGGGATCCCGGCCCTGGTCCCGGGCCTCACGCTGCCGATGGAAGCGGGCGCCCGCGTGCTCGCACCGATCCCGTTCAACTGGCTGCTGGCCACGGCGCCCGGCCGCTGGGCGCTGTTCAAGTACCTGCTCAAGCAGAAGCTGGGCGGCGGCAAGTCGCCGATGGGACTCGGGCCCGACGGGCTGCTCGACAGCCTGTTCCGGCGCGCGGGGTTCACGAACATCGCACGCAGCACGCGATCGAGCGCCTTCGTCTACGACACCGTCGACGACTACTGGCGGGTGCTGATGGGGACCCCCGCCCGCGCCCTGGTCGGGCAGTACCCGGAGCGAAAGGTCGCGCTCACGAAGGACGTCGTGGCACAACTCCTCGACAGGCGACATCGGCGCGAGGACGGCCGGCTGTCGATACCGATGACGGCCGTCACGGTGACGGGCACGGCCTAGCAGGCGATCTTTCGAATGGCCGCCTGGCTTGTCCGCAAACTGCTGACGCTCGACTACGGCGAGGTGTCGTTCGGGCGGCGCCGCTTCCGTGTCGACGATCGGCTGCGGGCGCGGCTCGAAGCGGTGCCGACGCGCTTCCTCGACGGGCATCACCTCGCGATCGAAACCGACGATGCGCGTGAGCTGTCGAAGCGGATTGACGAGGCCGTGCCGGTCGAGTTCCGCGGCTTCGCGTACGAGGGCGCCGGCATGGGCCTGTCGCTGCTGGATCTTCTCGGCCTGCGGGCCGGCGCGCCCCTTCGCTTCCTGGAAACAGCCGGCCGGCCGCACGACTACATCATCTCGGTCGGCGCCGGATTCGCGGTCGCGCGCGTGCCGTGGGCGCGCTGGGCACCGCGTCGCGTCGCGGAACGGTTCCCGCCTGGCCTGTCGAGCCTCGTGATCAACGGCTACGGTTTTCACGAAGCGTTCTTTCGTCCCGAGTTGACCGTCGGCCGAGGCGTCGTGCCGCGGCGGATCGACGCCGACATGTCGGGCTATTTCGACAACGGCGTCGGACGCGCGCTGTGGTTCGTCGAAGGTGCCCATCCGGCGCGCATCGGCGCCGCGATCCGCCGGTTCCCCGCCGAACGCCAGCGACATCTCTGGACCGGACTCGGCCTCGCGTGCGCCTACGCCGGCCTGGCGTATGCCGACATGATCGAATACGCGGGCGTCCTCGCGGCGCTCAAGTCGGAGGCCGGACCGCTGGTGGCGCATCTCGCGCTCGGATCGGGTACTGGCCGCCGAGAGCCAGCTCAAGTCGAACACCGTCACGCCGTGGCTGCACGTCGCCTGCAACGTCGTCGCGGGAACGACGCCGGAACGCGCGGCGAACCTCGCCGGCGAAAGCCTGCAGGCAGCCCACCGACAGCTCGCCGGCAGCGCCGGCCGGGATGCGACCTGGCGGTTGCACGCCCTGGCGGCTGATCGCATCCTCGAGACGCTCTCCGCGCGGCGCCACGCGGCGGACGCGCAGGTCGCTGAGGCGCTCTGATGTTCTGCCTCTCCTTCAGCGGCCAGGGCAGCACGTGGTTCACTCAGCTGCGCGAGTATTGGGCCGACCCGCTGCTGCGGCCGACGATCGAATGCATCGTCGATGCCGCCGCAGAGGAGGTCGAGCACGTCGACCCGCGGTGCCTGCCGTTCGGCTATGACGTGAAGAGCTGGCTCGACGATCCACGGACGATGCCGAGTGATCAGGCGCTCTGGACCGCGCCGGTGTCCGTCCCGCTGATCTTCGCGACGCAGGTCGCCGGATGGGAACGGCTGCGCCACCGTGGCGTGGACGTCGCGCGCCTGCTCGGCCGCGTGGTCGCGCTCGTCGGGCACAGCCAGGGCCTGATCGCGGCGCTGCTGCTGTCGCGGTCGGGAGACGGTACGTTCAGCCGGAGCCTCCTGCGCCAGTTCGGCAAGTACACCTTCTGCCTGTCGTCGCGAGGGCAGGAGCTGTTTCCGGACATGTTCCCCACCGCCGAGGAGTGCGCGCGGTCCGCCGCCGTCGATCCGCGGCAGCAGCACCCGACGCCGATGGTCGCCGTGATCGGCCCGTCGCAGGACGACGTGCTCGATCTGGTACACCGCCACAATGGCCGCTCGTCCGCTCGTTCCCGGATCACGTTGAGCCTGTGGCACTCGGCAACCAACATGGTCCTCTCCGGCCACCGCACGTCGCTCATTCAATTCCAGGAGAGCCACGGCGACCTCTTGCAGCAGCGCAACATTTTCTGGCTCTACATCCCCTCCACGTGTCCGTTTCACTCGAGCCTGATGGACGGCGTGCGTCCTGCGGCGGACGCCGATCTGACGCGCATCGATTTCCGCGTGCCGGGCCGGACACTGGCCTGGCCGATCGTTTCGTCGCACGACGGCCGAAACCTGCAGCAGGACGGCGATGCCGGCGTCGGCGTGTACCTGGATATCTTCGTGCGCCGGCTCGACTGGCGGGTGACGCTCCAGTCGGCGTTCGCGAGCGGCGCCGCCACGCATCTCATCGACTTCGGACCGGGCAACGAGGGCCGCCGACTCACAGGGCGGGTGCTGCGCGAGCTCGATCTGAACGTGCCGATCTGGTCCGCGGGGCATCCGCGAACCGTGGAACGACTTTCGCCTTATGTCTGACACCGAGCCGCTCCCGGAGATCAGCCGCGACTTCATCTACGTCGAGTACCGCGTCGAACGCCCGTCGCCGAACGCCACGATGCTGCGCACGGCGGTCCGGCGTGCACTCCGCCCGGCCGGGACGCCAGTCTCGCCGGCGGGCCGGATCGAACCCCGCGCCGACGACGCCCTCGACGCCCCCGTCGCCGACGGCGCCGACCGCGTGCCGACGCGCCCCCGGCGCGTCGAGTTCAATCCCGGCCTCCTCAGGACCTTCTCGCGGCTGCTCGTCTGGTCGGGCGGTCTTCTCCAGTTCGCGATCGGCACGGCGTGGGCGGCGCTCATGCAGCGAAACACGATCGCGTCGCGCGCCGTCCGGCTGCGCCAGATCATCGAGCGGATGGGGCCGACCTTCATCAAGCTCGGCCAGCAGCTGTCGCTCCGCGCCGATCTGCTGGACTTCGCCTACTGCCAGGAGCTGTCGAAGATGCAGGAGTCGGTGCCGCCGATGCCGACTGAGACGGCGCGGCGGGTCATCGAGCGGTCGACCGGCCGCCGCATCGAGGAGATGTTCGCGTGGTTCGAGACCGATCCCGTCGGCTCGGGGTCGCTGGCCACTGTCTATCGGGCGATGCGTACCGACGGACGCGTGGTGGCGGTCAAGGTCCGCCGCCCTGGCATCGGCCAGCTGCTGGCCGCCGACCTCCGCGCCGTCTTCTGGCTGCTCCGCATCGGCCAGATCTTTACGCTGATCCGCGACGACATGGTCGACAACCTGGAGATGGATCTCTCGTCGATGTTGCTCGAGGAGCTCGATTTCTGCATCGAGGCCCGCCACCTCGAGATCTTTCAGAAGCGCGCGCTCTCCGCCAACATCAAGATCGTCACGGCGCCCGACGTGCATTTCGATCTGTCCGGCGAAGAGGTGCTGGTCATGGAATTCGTCGAGGGCGTGCCGATGACCGAGATCCTGAGCGCCGTGGATCGCGGCGACATCGAGGAGCTGGCGCGCCTCGAACGCATCGGCATCGATCCGGTCCTCGCCGCGCGCCGCCTGATGCACGTGTTCAACTGGGAAACGCTCGAGAGCCTGATCTTCCACGCCGACCCGCACCCCGCCAACATCCGCGTCCAGTCTGACAACACCCTCACCTTCATCGACTTCGGATCGTGTGGCCACTTGTCGAGCAAGAACCGCCGCATCTGGCAGCAGCTCCAGCACTACCTGACCAACGAGGACGTCTCCGGCATCACCACCGCCGTGCTGCAGATGATGGAGCCGCTGCCGCCGATCGACGTGCACAAGTACCGCACCGAGCTGCAGGATCACTTCCGCCAGTGGATGTTCGCCCTGAAGAGCGACCACTCGTCCTGGTGGGAGCGATCGTCGGGCGTGCTCTGGATCAGGCTGGTTGGCGTCGCCCGGCGCTACGGCGTCCCCTTCCAGCTCGACACGCTGCGCCTGGTGCGCACGCTCTTTGCCATCGACACGATCATGTTCCGCCTCTACCCGGGGCTCGACCCGACCAAGGAGTTCAAGGACTACCAGAAAAGCGCGGCTCGGCGTGTGCGCCGCCGCTACCGCCGCCTCATGGGCCGCCGGCTCCGCGGCGGGCCGACTCCCGACGACGTGGTGCGGCTGAACGGATTGCTGGACACGGCCAACGCCGGCGCCTACGCCTTGCAGCGCGGTTTCGACAATCCGACCACGCGCTTCCGTGAGGTCGTCGACAAAGTGGCCTACGCGTTCCTCGGATCGACGCAGATCGTGATCGCCGCGGTCATTGGCTTCGCCCTGCTGCGGCTCGGCGCGTGGGTCTGGCGGCTGTTCACCGGCGAGACGGTGGCAGTCGAGTACGCTGGTCGACCGCATCCTCGCGTCGGACCCGGTCCAGGTCATTCTGGCGCTGGCGACGATCCTGTTCCTCCGGCGGCTCGCGGAACGGCTCCGGGCGATGGACGTCTACCGCGCTGGCTAGTGTCTCGTCCCATAAATCCTGTTGCATTCGGCCGGCGCTGCATCCCGCATGGCTGCGTTGCTCCGCCCTCAAATACGCGCAGTATTCTCGGTTGTCGCGCCTTGCCCTGCGGGCGCATCGCCGCCCTCGGTGCTAACAGGATTTACGGGACGAAACACTAGCGGATGAATTCGAACCGCGGCGCGAGCGCTCGCGCCTCGCGCCTGTTGTCCCACGCGAGCATCGCGCCGCGCGCGAAGCACACCAGCGTGACCGAGAAGAAGAGCGCGAACACGACGTGGACGTGGGTAATGATGCCGTAGAGGGCGCCGATGGCGACGCCCGTCGCGATCTGCCCCCGGACGCTGCGGGCCGACGTCATCGGATCGGTGATCATGTAGAAGCTGAACAGCAGGAACGCCACGCTCGTGAACGGCATCAACGCCGCCAACGGGTTGATGTCCGAGATCGCCGCACGCACCAGCGCCTGCACGACGAACATCGCCATCCACGAGAGGATGAGCGGGATGCGCTTCGTGAAGACGAGGTTCAGGCGCGTGCCGAGCATCACGATCGCGCCCGGCACGACCCAGTCCCAGACGCCATGCGTGAACGTCGTGTACTCGTAGGGCAGCGTGTTGACCCACGGAATCAGGAAAAACGCGGTCGAGATGGCGAAGTTGGACGGGTTCATGTAGTGCCGGCTCCGCCCGTAGACGCGCACCTTGAAGATGTACTTGGACGCCACGGCGATCGCGACGATCGCCGCCATCGGCCACAACGCGGCGCCGGCGTAGATGATGAAGGAGAGCGTGATCGACGTCATGTGCGTCGGCACGAGGTACAGCACCACGGTCTTCCATCCGCCAGCGAAGAGCATCGGCCGACCGTTGGCCCGGGCATCGACGAATTCGAGGAAGCACGCCGTGCCGTAGCCGGACGCCAGCGCTACCACCAGCTGCGCGACGCTCTGCTCGAAGCCGAGGACGGTGTGGCCCAACAGCGCCAGCACCGTGGCGAGCGCCGCCGAGTTGTAGAGACCGATTCGGGATTCGCCGGTCGCCGGGGCCGGCTTGGCCGCCGGCGCCGCGGGGGGCGCCGCAGCCGGCGTTTCGACCGCCACTGTCGTCGCGAGGGACATCACGCACCTCCCAGCAGAACGGTGTGCCAGCCTGGCCGCGCGGTCACGCGATCGCGGTGCATCCGGCCCCCGGCGTCTCGCCAGCTCAGCTCGATGTCGAGTGGAGTGTCCGCCGCGACGGCACCGAGCCCGAAGTGGACCTCCGCCGCCCGTGCGCCGGTGTGTCCCGACCCGCTGTCCACTTGCCGGATGAGGACGCGGCCGTCGGACAGGCGCAGCCGCGCGATCGCGCCGATCGCCGGATAGCCGTCGCTCCGTCCCAGTGGATGGCCAGCGCGGATCCGAGTCGCCGCCGGTGTTCCGCCTGCGATCGGCCGCATGATGTGCAGGCCGACATAGGCGCCTGCACGCGGCGCGTCGTTGTGAAAGTAGAGCGAGTCCTGCCACTGGTTCGCCCACACCATGTCGAGCCGCCCGTCGCCGTCGACGTCGCCGGTCGCGATGCCGCGCGTCATGAACGGGCGGCCCATCTGTAGCGCCCCGGCGATGTCCACGAAGCGCCCCTCCGATCCCATCGCGTAAAAGCTGTTGATCGCCTGCCCGCTGATATCGTCGTTCGGCCCGAGCGTCATCCACGTCCGCGGGTTGTGGATGAGCGTGTCGTTGCCCATCGCCCACTCGTGCATCTGCGGCCAGCGATTGACGGTTCCCTTGGCGAAGCCCGTCGCCTGTACGAGTTCCAGCGTGCCGTCGTTGTCGAAGTCGTCGAAGCGGACGTCCCAGCCCCAATTGCTCCTGGTCACGCCGAAGCGCTCCGACTGCTCGGCGTACGGAACCGCGCCGTTGGCCATCGTCGCCGGGTCGCCCGTGCTGACCCACAGGAAGTGCCCTTCAACGAGTTGCCACGGCGACGCGATGTTGCTGACGACGATATCGAAGGCGCCGTCGCCATTCACGTCGCCGAAATCGACGCCCATGCCCTTGAACGAATCGCGCCCAAGGCGCTTCGACAACGGCACGAGCGGGTGGCGGTTCTGCACGAGGCGATCGAAGCGCAGCGCGCCCGGCGTCGATCGGTTGTAGAGGAGCGCGTCGGGGCCGAAGTCGTTGGCGAAGTAGAGTTCGGGCAGTCCGTTGCCGTCGAGATCGGCGGCGCCGGTGGCGAGGGTCCAACCGCGCGCGACGTCGGCCGGAAACGGCGTCACCTCCTCATAGCGCACCGAAGGCGATTCGCCGGTCGTGGCCTCCTTCCACAGCAGCACGTGCTTCACGCCGCCGTTCGTCGCGCGGTTCAACGAGTCCTGCAGTTCGACCGGTTGCCGCGCGTCGGGGTCGAGCACACCGCTCCCGTCCTGGAAGTAGTTGCTCACGACGATGTCAACGTGGCCGTCGCCGTCCAGATCGGTGACGACGGCCGAAACGCTGTACCACGCGACGGCGTCGGGCACGAGCGCCTGCGACCGGAACGCCGTGGCCGCAAGCTTCGAGTCCGGCGTGTCGCGTCGGAGGTACATCGTGGGCGGCCAGCCGGAGGTACAGGACCATCAGGTCGGCCAGTCCGTCTTCGTTGAAGTCGGCGACGCGGCAGCCCGTGGGGTGGACGCTTTCCTTCGAGACCGGCACCGCCGGCTGCGGGAGCGCAAACCCCGGGTAGCGGGCACCCGTCCCGTCGATCGGCGCCACGAAGACCTCGTACGAACGGGGCTCCGTCATACACAGATCGTTCGCGAGCCCGTCGCCGTCGATGTCGCCAATGGATGCACTCGCGCCGACGGAGCTCATCCAGCCGACGATGTGGCGCAGCGCGGGGTGGACACCGTAGGCGGTCTGCGTGAGTGGCGCGCCGATCGGATGGATCGGCGTCATCGTGAACGCGAACCGTGGAGCCAGGCTCGCAGTCTCGTTCCGGCCTGCGAGCGGCATGTGGGCCGCGGCGACCAGGACGGCGACCAGGACGACTGCCGCGACCCGCGCGGGGTTGGTGCGGTACGGCTTCGCGCTTACGACATGACGCATAACGCCTCCGGCTTCCAGCGAACGTTACGCGCAGCGCTCCTCGGGCGTCAACCGGAATCCGCCGATTGGAAATCCGCCGCTTGGAGGCCGGTGGGCTTCGCCTGGCGCCCGAGTGCGCGACCATGCACGGCCTGCCTCTTGGCTGCACCCCGCGCGGCGATGCTGCGCTCGCTCTTGTTCAACACCGGTATCACCACCGCGGCCAACCGGCGGTCTCTCTGCGTCCGGTCGATGTGCCGGTGCCCTCCATCGATAGGCCGACGGCGGATGAGAACCCGTTTGCCGGTCCCAGACGACCGGCTGCGGTGCGCGCATCAGTCGTCATTCAGCAGTAGGATGTGCGCGAGCATTCGGCGACCAGGAGGAGCGTTATGGAGGATGTCCACACGGCCCTTGTGGCGAGCTCACAAGCGATTGAGCAGATGATCCTGACGGGCGAGCGCTGTGGCCCCGCCTGGACGGCGCCGCGCGCGCCTGGGAAGTGGTCGCCCAGTCAGATCGTGGAACACGTCGCGCGCTCGCTCGAGGAGTCCGCCAACATGGCGGCCGGCCGGCCGTCGAAGTTCCCCAAGCTGCCGGCCGTGGTGTACCCGATCGTCCGCGGACTCCTGTTCAAGCGAGTGTTGCGGAAGGGGACGTTCCCCAAGGCGAAGACGAGCAAGGCGATGAATCCCGCGAGCGGCCCCGCCACGGCCGCAGAAGGCCGGGCACGCCTGGAGGCCGCGCACCGGAAGTTCGCTGAGGCCTGCCGGCAGATCGCTTCTCGTGGCGAGCGAATGCCGACCACCATCTTCGGCGCCGTGCCCGTCGCGGATTACGTACGTTTCATGGAGCTCCACACGCGACATCACGGCAAGCAGATGGCGGACCGCAGTAGCTGAAAACCGATTCACATGGCGTACGACGAGCGACGCGCGAATCGGATTCGCCAAGGTGTTGGCTGGCAATGCACCGTTCTGTCGACGGCGCAAGAATCTTCCAGAGAACGGCAAGTCGTAAAGGACGAAGTGGAGTCAGTCGTTTCTGAGCGCAGTCATCGGAAGAACGTTTGCGGCCCGTCGGGCCGGAATGGTTGACGCCGCGAGCGATGAGATCGCAAGAATCGCGGTGGCGCCTCCCAGGGTCAACGGGTCGAGCGGGCTGATCTGGTAGATCGCCGCACGCAATCCCCAGCCGAGCAGCATGGCGAGGCCCAGCCCAATTGATCCCGACGACGCGCTGGCGCGAGCTGGGCGCGATGGGCTGCTCTGAGTCAGCGCGCGCGCCGGTAGTGCATGGCGACCGCGCCGCTGCGGAGCGGCTTTGCCGAGACCAGCTCGAGCCGTCGCGTGCTGGGCAGCCCGCTCTGGTACAGGGTCGGGCCGTGGCCGGCGATCCTGGGGTGGACGAGAAACTTGTACTCGTCGATCAGATCCAGCCGGTCCAGCTCGGTCGCGAGCTTGCCGCTACCGAGGAGCACGCCGGCCGGGGTCGCGTCCTTGAGCTTCTGCACGCCCGTGCGCAGGTCGCCGGCGATGTGGTGGCTGTTGGTCCACGGGAAGTCCTTTCGCGTCGACGACACCACGTACTTCGGCTTGGCCTCCAGGTTGGCCGCCCACTCGCGCATCGCCGGCGGCGCCTCCTCGTCGCCGCGGGCGACCGCCGGCCAGTAGCTCTCCATCATCTCGTAGGTGACGCGGCCCCAGAGCATCGCCCCGCCCTCGTCCATGAGGTGGGTGAAGAAGGCGTGTGTCTCGTCGTCGGCGATTCCCTCCTGGTGGTCGACGCAGCCGTCCAGGGTGACGTTGATGCTGAAGGTCAAGAGTCCCATGCGCCGAGTCTAAGCCATACAATCGCTCGCGGATGTCGTGGTGCAAGCGCTCAGCTGAGTTCTTGGGCGAGTCCGATGAGAAGCCCTTCAGGCCCGCGGATGTAGCAGAGCCGATACGCGTCCTGATACCGGACGACTTCGCCTACGAGCTGGGCTCCGCGCTTACGGAGCCTCTTGAGGGTATCGTCGATGTCGTCCACAGTGAACATGACGCGTAGGTAGCCCAGAGCGTTCACCGGAGCGTTCCGGTGATCGGCGACGACAGGTGGCGCGATAAAGCGGGAGAGCTCGAGCCGGCCGTGGCCGTCCGGCGTCCGCATCATGGCAATCTCGACGCGCTGGTCGCCCAGTCCGGTGACACGTCCCGCCCATTCTCCTTCGATGGAGTCCCGGCCCTCGAGTTCGAGGCCGAGTTCGCGAAAGAAATCAATCGTCGCTGTGAGGTCGTCGACGACGATGCCGACGTTGTCCATTCGCTTAACGGCCATGCGCCCACTCTACAGAGTGGCGTCCGTTCTGACAACGCGAACGCGGCTTGACTGTTGAGAAAGCTGTGCGACGAACGTCAACGCGCGAAAGGCGCGACGAGAAATCTGCGCGTGTTCGTCCGGGCAGTGCCCACCAAGTCGCGATTGGTCCCGCCCACCGGAGACGAACCCGACTGTCGGACTGGTCGTCGGAGTTGTGCCCCGGATTGTTCTCCGATCCTGGCGCGAAGGCGGGCCATCCCCTTGCAGCCACACCCCCCAACAGAGATTCTCCTCCGCAAAACAGGCGGATTTTCGAGGTTCGAGACTCCGAGGTTGCACGAAGTCCCGGATTCAGGGGACTTCTGTCTGCGTGAGTCGCCATCCGGGCACCCTGGGACTGACGCTGCATATGAGACAACAACTGGAACCGACGCTTCGACGGTCGGGCGCGCTGACGACGCAGGAGCTCGAAATCAGTCTCGGCCAGGCAGACGCGCAGAAGATCTCGCTCTGGAACCTCCTCATCGAGCAGCGCCGGCTGCCCGAGGACACGGTTGCCGAGGCCTTCAGCTCGTGGCTGAGCCTGCCGCGGGTGCGGCTCGACTCGGTCGTCATCGAAGCCGCCGCGGTGAAGGCGGTGGCCGCCCGGCTCGCCAGGCAGCACATCTGCGTGCCCGTCAGCCTCAAGGGGAAGAACCTCGTCCTCGCGATGGCGAACCCGCTGGATCGAAAGGCGATTCAGGACGTGGAGTTCGCCTCGAATCGAGAGGTGCGGCCCGTGGTCGCCTCCCGTGCCGAGATCCTGGTCGCCATCGACGAGCACTACGGCGCACCGGCCACAGGCGAAACGACGGGCGGGGAGGCGGAGCTCTTCAGCGCGCGCGCCGGCGGTGAACGCGACGTCCTGGATCTCGATCTCGATCCGACGGGTCTCGTGTCGCCCGACAGCATGCCGGCCGTGCAGTTGTGCAGCCGCCTCGTCGTGGACGCGATCGAGATGCGGGCGAGCGACATTCACATCGAACCGGGTCCGCAGGAAATGCGCGTGCGGCTGCGGATCGACGGCGTGCTGCGCGAGCACCTGCGGCTGCCTCACTGGATGTGCGCGGCGCTCGTGTCGCGGGTCAAGGTTCTCGCCAAGCTGGACATCGCCACGCAGCGCATCCCGCAGGACGGGCGGATCAAGGCCAGGAGCCGCGAGCGCCGGCTGGACTTGCGCGTCTCGACGCTGCCCACGCAGTTCGGGGAGAAGGCCGTCCTCCGGCTGCTCGGATCGGCGAGCACGCCGACCCTGAGCGCGCTCGGCCTGTCGATCGAGGAGATGGCGCTGCTCGACGACGGGCTGAATCAGCCGCAGGGGCTCATCCTCGTGACCGGCCCGACGGGCGCCGGCAAGAGCACGACGCTCTACTCGATGCTCACGAGCCGGCAGTCCACGGACGTCAACATCGTCACCATCGAGGACCCGATCGAGTATCAGGTGCCGGGCGCCAGCCAGGTGCAGGTGGACGGCAAGGGAGGCCTCACCTTCGCCAGCTGCCTCCGCGCGATCCTGCGGCAGGATCCGGACGTCATCCTGGTGGGCGAGATCCGCGATCTGGAGACAGCAGAGGTCGCGTTTCGCGCGGCGCTGACCGGCCACCTGGTCTTCAGCACGCTGCACACGAACGGTTCGGTGGCCGCGATCGAACGGCTCCTCGATCTGGGCGTCAAGCCGCTGCTCATCACGACCGCGACGAACCTGATCGTGGCGCAGCGTCTCGCGCGGCGAATCTGCATGACCTGCCGCGAGCCGTACGTCCCCTCGGCCCTCGCGCTCCGCAAGCTGCACATCCAGGCAGGCAGCCACGAGTTCCTGCACGGCAGAGGCTGCGACGCATGCGCGCACACGGGGTACTCGGGCCGCGTCGGTATCTTCGAGATCCTCAGGCTGACACCCAAGCTCAGAGAGCTCGTCAACAGCCGTGCGTCCGAATCGGCGATGACGGAGGCGGCCATGGCGGGAGGAACCCGGCTTCTGCTGGACGACGCGCTGTTCAAGGTGCGTCAGGGCCTCACGACCGTCGAGGAAGTCCTGCGCGTCATCCGGATCGAGTCGGCACAGAACGGCGGACAGCCGAACCGGCTCAGCGGCAAACCCGTGTAGCCAGTATCGCCTGTAGAGGTAATGACGACGCGGCCGAGCGCCACCGAATCAAGGCAGTGCCACCAGACCTCTGCGACAGCCTCGGTACCCCACCCGTAGACCTTGCGAAGCCTCCAGTCCACAGGAACAGGATGACGGCATCCGAACGGCACGATCAGCCACCGAAGCGCGTGTTGAACCAACGGCGCAGATTCACTGAGCTTCGCCGTTGCTCCGGTTCTGTCCGTCTTCAGTGTCGAAGACGGATCTGGCCCGAGCCCGAGCTTCTGAGTGCCCACGTCTGAATTGTCACCGCCGGCGCAGGACCTGTGCAATGCAGCACCCACGCGCGGCCTCAGCAGTGCTATCCGTGTAATCCGCGGCCGTGTCAATCGAGCCCCGCAGCGCCTGCACCGGGTCGACCCGCATGGCGCGGCGCGCCGGGACGAAGCACGCGAGGAGCGTCGTCCCGAGCAGGATGACGGCGACGGCGGCGAGCGTGATCGGGTCCGCGGGGCTGACCTGATACAGCACGGTCCTGAAACCGCGCATCATCGCGATGCCGCCGGCCAGGCCGATTGAAAGCCCGATCGCCGCCTGGACGAATCCTTCCCGGAGAATCAGCCGCATCACCGCGCCCGGCTGGGCGCCGAGCGTCATGCGGATGCCGATCTCCGGCGCGCGCAGCGTCACGAGCTGCGCCATCACGCCGTAAATGCCCGCGGCGGCGAGGACGAGCGCCAGCGCGCCGAAGATCGCGAGCAGCAGCATCGTGGCGCGCCGCGCCGCCACGGAACGCGCCGCCACCTGCTCCATCGTCCGCACGTTCGACAGCGGCAGATCGGCATCGACCGCGCGCAGCTGTTCGCGGACCGCCGCGGTCAGCGCCGCGGGATCGCGATCGGTCGCCAGCACGAACGTCAAGCCGTCCCACACCATCTGTTTCTGCGGCAGGTACATCTCCGGGTTGACCGGCCGGTCGAAGCCCCAGTGCTTCACGTCGCTCACGACGCCGACGACTTCGCGCCAGGCCACCGTCGCACTCCCCGCGAAGCGCACGCGCTTGCCGACCGGGGAGACGCCGGGCCAGTAGCGCCGCGCCATCGTCTCGTTGACGATGACGACGAACGGCGACTCGCTGTGATCCGTCACGGCGAAGTTGCGCCCTGACACGAGCCTGATCCCCATCGTCTTGAAATAGTCGATCGTGACGGCGCGCGGGTGCGCCCGCGTCGGCGTGTCGGGCGTGGGCTCGCGATTCTCGATGACGATGCCCGTGCGCGAGTCCTGGCCCGACAGCGGCAGGTGGCTCGTCGCGCCGACGCTGCGGACGCCCGGCAGCGACGCCAGGCGCCGCTCGATTTCGTCGTACGTGGCGACGCGCTTCCCGTCGTCGCGGTACCGGCCCGCCGGCAGCGTGATGAACGCGGTCAGCACGCCCTGCGAACGGAACCCCGGTTCGGCCTGGAGCAGCGTCTGGAAGCTGCGCAGCGTGAGCCCCGCGCCCACGAGGAGCAGCGACGCCAGCGCGATCTCGGAGACGACCAGCGCCACTGCGCAGGCGGCGGCGCACGCCGAGGGAGCGGCCGCCGTCCTTCAGCGATTCATTGACGTCCTGGCTCGCGAGGTGCCACGCGGGGAGCAGGCCGAAGAGCAGGCCGGTGCCGATCGACAGCACGAACGTGAAGGCGAGCACGCGCGGATCGAGCCCGACGTGGTCGATGCCCAGCACCGGCACGCCCTGCGGCGCGAGCTGCCGCAGGAGCTCGATGCCCCACTTCGCCACGAGCACGCCGCCGGCGCCGCCGCACAGCGCGAGCAGGACGCTCTCGGTCAGCGTCTGCCCGGCAAGACGCAGGCGGCCGGCCCCGAGCGCCGCGCGTACCGCCATCTCGCGCTTGCGCGACGCCGCTTTGGCGAGCAGCAGGTTCGCCACGTTGACGCACGCGATGAGCAGCACGAAGGCGACCGCGCCGAGAAGAGCCAGAAGGCCGTCACGCACCGGCGCCTGGAGCTCGTCGCGCAAGGGCGACACGTGCGCGCCGTGATTGCGGTTGGCCTCCGGATACTGCTGTTGAAGCTGCGCGCCGACCCGGTCCATCTCGGCCCGCGCCCGCTCGAGCGTCACCGCCGGCTTCAGCCGCGCGTAGACGCTCAGAAAGTGATTCGTGCGTGTCGGCGCCTGCGGTCCGCCTTCGAGCGCGAGCGGCGCCCAGAGCGTCAGCTCGGTGTTCGGGAACTCGAAGGTGGACGGCAGGACGCCGACCACTTCATGCGGAGTCCCGTTCAGCAGGATCTTGCGGCCGACGATCGATGCGTCCGAACCGAAGCGGTTCTGCCACAGGTCGTGCGACAGGATCACCACGCGGTGCTGCCCGACGATGGCTTCCTCGGTCCGGAAGTTGCGGCCGAGCGCCGGCTGCACGCCGAGCACGTCGAAGAACGGCCGGCGAGACCGCGCCGGCCGCCAGCCTGATCGGCTCGCCAGCGCCCGTCAGGTCGGCGTTCACGCTGCTCATCGCGGCGATCGCGTCGAAGGCGCCGTTCATCTTCGACCAGTCGAGGAAGTCGGCCGGGGAGACCACGTTGTCGAGCACGCCTTCGGCCAGCCGCTTCTCGAAGACCATCACGAGCCGATCGGGATCGGCATAGGGAAGCGGGCGCAGCAGGATGGCGTTGACGGCGGAGAAGATCGCCGTGTTGGCGCCGATCCCGAGCGCCAGCGTGAGGATGGCGATGACGGTGACGCCCGGCTGCTTGACGAGCAGCCGCAGCGCGTATGTCAGATCCTGCTTGATGGCGTGCATCCACGACCTCCACCTGCGAACTCCCCGAAGGAAGGCGCCGGCCTGTGCGCGCAGGACGCGTCGAAGCGCTCCGCCGCGCCGTGTCCGATCGCGTCGATCGCGGCCTCGGCCCAGAGACGCGCCGCGCCGCCAGGCGCCGCGTCCCGAAGCTGCTGCTCGAACATGCGCAGCATGTCGTCGCCGAACTCGCGGCGGATCCGTCGAGGAAAGGCGAGCAGGAGCAGCCGGTAGCAACGCGCGGGTCATCCGCGCTTCGCGAGCAGCCGCTTGTGCTCGCGCCTCCATGACGGCGGCCTCGAGGCGGCGCGCCTCTGCCGCGGCGACGCCCTCGCCCAGCCGCGTGAGCCGGAAGTAGCGCCGGCGCTCGTCGTCTTCGTCAGGGTCCGGACGATCGGGCGACTCGTCGATCAACCCGTCGGCCAGCATGGCGCGCAGGGTTCGATAGAAATTCCCCGGCATGATTCGGCCGAAGCCGCCGCGCTGCTGGACCTCGCGCACGAGGCTCCAGCCGTGGCGCTCGCCGTCGGCCAGCGCGAGCAGGACCTGGAAGACGAGCGGCTTCAACGGCAGGTGCCGCTCGACATCGGCGTGGCTCTCGCGTCGTTTCATCGTCAGGAGCCACGATAGTGTCAATTTGATAGCAGTGTCAAGCTCGAACGCCGTCGCTTGTCGCGCGAAGGCGGGGATTCGAGGATCAGGCGATTCGATGAAGGATTCGCGATGAGGGATTCGGGATCAGCGATTCGATGAGGGATTCGCGATGAGGGATTCGGGATCAGGGATTCGCGATCAGGGATTAGGGATAAGGGATTCACGCGCGGCGAGTTGGCGGCGAGCCCTTCGCTGAGGCTGAACCCGGCGAAGATGGCGTCGGGATCCGATTCCTCGAACGCCAGCCCGGACGCGCGCGTCAGCCAGAACACCCGCGCCAGCCACAGCACCGCAATCGCGAACGTGAAGATCAGGCAGAAGTTCGTGAAGGCCCTGGAGCTTCTCAGCAGCACGTCCGCTTCGAGCGCGGCCGCCGTGTACGTGTACATCGTGAACCCGACGAAGTAGAACGGCCACATGGTTCGCACGCGCCCCCTGCCGGGGAAATAGGTGCAGGTGAACGGCACCTTGCAGAAGCGGATCAGGAGCAGCTCGGTCAGCAGGAGCCCCATCAGCGCGCAGAAGACCGCGTGCGCGAGGCCGAGGGTCGGGCCCCACGGGACGCCGACGGACAGGCCCGCGGCGAGCGTGACCGGCAGGACGCACGCGACAATCAGCGCGCGCCGCACCCCGGCGACGACGGCCAGTCGATTCGCGGGCTCGCGAAGCCGGAAGATCCAGTTCGCTTTCGGCTCGATCGGAATGGCGAAGAGCGCGCGGAGCCCGACGAGCACGAAGAACATGACGACGAGCGGGGCGGATGTGACGGCGACGCCGGGGCGCGCGAGCGCGGCCGGATCGCCGCGGAGAATCAACGGCACGACACCCGAGAGCACGAACGCAAGCGCGAGAGCGACGTACAAACTGAGCAGGAGGCGGTGCTGGCGGCTTCGAACCAGGGACCGGAGCGTGAACGCGCAGACGGCCCGTTTGACCGGCGACGGCCGCAGCCAGGCCGGTGCGCTGCCGCGAATGCCCAGCGGCCACAGAACCCGCGCGCGCGCGCCTGTTCCCGGCGGCGTTTCCAGCGCGCGCCGCGTCAGGCGCGTATAGCTGGCCGCGTAGAGACCGATCGCCAACGAGATGACGCCGGCCGTTACCGTCACGGCCGGAATGGCCATGCTGTAGATCCCGCGGCCGCCGAACCCGGTGAGCGCCTCGTAGACGGCGAGAAACCAGACGGACGGGAGCACCCGGACGAGCGGGGACGACATCCAGTCGGGCCCGAGGCTGCCGTCGCGGATGTCCCGGCCGAGCTGAGGGAGGAACAACACCATCATGACGAGCGACGCGGCAAAGAGCGTCTGCAGTACGACCGCGACCCGCTGCACGCCGGCCCGTCCGAGCACGTTCAACAGCGCGCACTGCATCGCGATCAGCGAGAAGAAGATGAATGCCGCTGCCAGCCCCGTGGCGATGACCTGGCCGGCGATGCCGCGCACCACGCCGCCCGGACTGTCGAAGGCGCCGGCGACGAGGCCGAACATCACGGCCGTCGGCAGCTGCGTCACGGCGAAGAACAGGCCGAACATGTAGCAGACGGCCCCGAGCCGCGCGAACATCAGCGTTCGCATGCTGATCGGCAGCGGACCCAGGATGCGCGCGTCGCGCCGGTCGGGAAACACGCCGTCCCACGTGACCAGTCCCAGGAACCCCATGGCGATCATCGTGTAGGTGAGGAGGAACAATCGATCGGTCGTGATTCGCCTGGGCCAGCATGCCCGGGACGTACGACATCGGCTTGTACTTCGCGGGTCCGGTGACGGTCATGAACATGGCCGGGGCCGCCATGAACACCATCGACCAGATGATCAGCTGCACCTGCGGCAACCCGGGCGGCATGAGGTCGCTCTCGAACAGCCGTCCGAAGAACGTTCGCCCGAGCAGAACGGTCTGCCGCCACGAGGACATCCCGGACCGGGGCGCCCCGGGTCCGCGCAGCGGCGAAGACGTCACAGCTTCATCACCCCCACGAGGCTGCGCGCGACTTCGTCCACGTCGGTCGCGACCACGACCTTGCGGAACACTTCCTCGAGCGACGACAGCTCCAGCAGCTCGCGCAGCCGCGAGACCGAGTCGTGCGCCACGACGCGGGAGTCGTGGAGAATCAGGACGTCGGTGGCCACCTGCTCGACCACCTCCAGCACGTGCGAGCTGTAGATGATCATCTTGCCCGCCGCCGAGAGCGTCCGCACGAGGCTCTTGAGGATCAGCGTGGACGTCACGTCGAGCCCGGAGCAGGGCTCGTCGAGGACGATGAGGTCCGGGTCGTGCAGCAGCGCCGCGGAGATGAGGATTTTCTGCCGCATGCCTTTCGAGAACGCGGAGAGCTGCGCGTAGCGATCGTCCTGGAGGCCGAAGATCTCGAGCATCGCGTCGATCTTCTCGGCCAGCGCAGGGCGCGGGATGCCCCGGAGCTCGCCGACGAGCGACAGGTACTCGGGCCCGGTCAGATACGTATACAGGTGCGCTTCTTCCGGGACGTAGCCGATGCGCGCCTTGTATTCGAGGAGGCCATTCCGGATGTCGTCCCCGCCGAAAAGGACGTGCCCGCCGGAGGGTTCCAGCAGGCCGGTGACGATCGACACGGTGGTGGATTTGCCGGACCCGTTCGGTCCCAGCAAGCCGAGGACGCTTCCGGGACGGAGCGTGAAGCTGACGTCGCGAACGGCTGGGATGGCCGAGTAGTACTTGGTCAGTCCACGGGCTTCGAGCATGGGGTTATGGACACCGCCCGGCCGTCAAGGTTCCCTGGTGCTGGTTGAATGCTAGAATCCGGCAAATGGGCCAGCCGTTCGCATGCGCCGCCTTGCTCTGCTGCTGCACGATTGCCCTCTCCTCCCGGTCCCTGCCGCGCGAGACGCTCGACTACTCAGCCTATTACGCGAAGGGGGTCACCTTCGCGGCTTTTCTCGACGCGGCGACGTCGCGCCCGGAGGAGTGGCGGAAGCGCTACAGCAACTCCGCCGTCACCGCCGACACCGTCTCGCGCCTGCGCGCCCTGCCGGCTCGCCGCCTGCTGCTCGTCGTCGCGGACTATTCCTGCAGTGATTCGATCGCCACCGTCCCGTACGTCGCGCGGCTCGTCGACGCCGCGCCGGACCGGCTCGAGCTGCGCCTCGTCAACTCTCGCACGGGCCGCCCCATCATGGAAGCCCACAGGACATCCGACGCCCGCCCAGCCACGCCGACCGTCGTCGTGCTGACCGCCGACGGACACCTGGTCGGCGCCTGGTCGGAACGGCCGTCCGTCCTCCAGGCGTGGGTCCTCGAGCACAAGCCAACCCTGAGCCGGACCGAGTTCTCCGATCGCAAGGCGGCATGGTACGCGGACGACGAGGGGAAGTCTGCCGTGGCGGAGATTCTGGCGCTGATCGAACGATAGACGAAAGACCCGAGACCCGAGACCCGAGACCTGAGACCACTGAGACCGAGAGACCTGAGACCGAAGACGACGACATGTATTTATCACTCCTGACCCTCCACTCCTGGCTCCGGTGGATTGTGATCCTGGCGGGGCTCTACGCGTTCGTCCGCGCCGCCTCGGGCGCATCGGGCCGGAAGTCCTGGACGCCGGCCGACGATCGCGCGGGCTTCTGGTTCGTGACCGCGCTCGACGTGCAGATGGTGCTCGGGCTGGTCCTGTACTTCTTTTTCAGCGACGTGACGACCGCGGCGCTGAGGGATTTCGGCGCGGTCATGAAAGCACCCGTCGGGCGGTTCTGGGCGGTCGAGCACCCGTTCGGCATGATCATCGGCATCGCGCTGGCGCACATCGGCCGCGCGCGGGCCCGCAAGGCGGATTCGTTCCGCCGCCACAAGGTTGCCGCGATCTTCTTCGGTCTGGCCCTGGTCGTGATGCTGGCGTCCATCCCCTGGCCGGGCACGTTCAAGGGCCGGCCCCTGGTGAGGTGGTAGGTGCCTCAAAAAGCCAACTCCCAAAAAGCCAACTCCCAACTCCCAAAGTGTCTGGGGGTGAAAGTTGCGACGATTTCCACCCGGCTTGTCCGAAGCACGCGCCTTGGGAGTTGGAAATTGGGAGTTGGGAGTTGGGTTGTGGTTTTTGGGAGTTGCGTATTGAGCGGCGCCCTCCTCGCTCAACCGCCGCGCCGTGCCATGACGATCGACGACCTGATCGGCGCGGTGCGCGTGACCGATCCGCAGCTGTCGCCCGATGGCAGCCGCGTGGCGTTCGTCCGTACGACCACCGATCTGAAATCCGGGAAGCGCAACGCCGACATCTGGGTCGTGCCGGCCGACGCGTCGGCCGCGCCGAAGGAACTGATCGGCGGCGAGACGAGCGAGACGTCCCCGCGTTTCTCGCCGGACGGGCGGCGGATCGCCTTTCTCTCCACGCGTGACGGCGGCTCCCAGGTGTACCTCGCCGATGGGGACGGCACGAACGTCAAGAAGCTGACGGCGCTCGCGATGGGCGTTCAGCCTCCGCTCGTGTTCTCCGCCGACGGGTCGAAGATCGCGTTCGTGTCGGACGTCTACCCCGAATGCCGGGACGAGGCGTGCAACGCGCGGAAGAGCGAGGAGGCGGCGAAGAACCCGGTCAAGGCCCACCGGCTGACGCGGCTGCTCTACCGGCACTGGGACGAATGGCGGGAGAACATCCGTCACCACGTGTTCGTGGCGGACGCGACGCGCGGAGGGCCGATCGACGTCACGCCCGGCGACTTCGATTCGCCGCCGGCGCAACAGGAAGACGGCGCGATCGCGTTCGCCCCGGACGGCCGCGAGATCGCGTTCGTGTCGAACCGGGAAGGGGGCGACCGCGAGGCCTGGACGACGAATCACGACGTGTGGACCGTGCCGGTCGGGGGAGGCGAGGCGAAGAAGATCACGAGCAACCCCGCGTCCGACCTGCAGCCGGTCTTTTCACCTGACGGCCGCACGCTGTTCGTGCGCGCGCAGCGGCGTGCGGGTTTCGAGGCCGATCGATGGTACCTGGACGCGTACGATCGATCGAGCGGCGCGAAGCGCACGGTGTTCACGTCGCCCGATATCTCGGTCGGAGACTATTCGGTGACCGCCGCCGGGTCGATCTGGTTCACGGCCGGGCAGGCCGGACGCGAGAACCTGTTCGTCGTCCCCGCCGCGGGAGGCGAGCCGAAGGCCGCCGTGCAGGGCGGCGCGATCTCCGCGGCGCGGCCCGGACCGGGATTCGTGGTGTTCGCGAAATCGTCGCTCACCGCGCCGGCCGAGATCTTCCGCGCGGCCGAGGACGGCCGGGACGTCAGGCCGCTCACGCGCGAGAACGCGTCGTGGCTGACCGGCGTGGGGTTTTCGCAGCCCGAGAGCCTCATCGCGGCGAACGCGGCAGGCGAGAAGATTCGGTACTGGCTGCTCAAGCCGCCCGATTTCGACGCGGCGAAGAAGTATCCGGTGGTGTTTCTGATCCACGGCGGCCCTCAGGGCGCGTGGGAGGATGCGTGGTCGTCGCGCTGGAACCCTTCGCTCTGGGCGGCGCAGGGTTGGGTCGTCGCCGCGCCGAACCCGCGAGGCTCCACCGGGTTCGGGCAGAAATTCGTGGACGAGATCAGCGGTGACTGGGGCGGGAAAGTGATGGGCGATCTGGAGGCGGTGTTTGCCGCCGTCGCGAAGATGCCGTTCACCGACGCCGGGCGCATGGGCATCGCCGGCGCGAGCTACGGAGGCTACGCGGTCAACTGGATCATCGGACACACCGACCGCTTCAAGGCCGCCGTCACGCACGACGGCGTGTTCAACCTCGAGTCGATGAGCATGGCGACCGAAGAACTGTGGTTCCCCGAGTGGGAGTTCGGCGGCCGGCCCTGGGACGCAAAGGCGCGTGCGCAGTTGGCGAAATGGTCACCTCACCTCGTGGCGCACCGCATCAAGACGCCGACGCTCATCATCACGAACGAGCTGGATTTCCGCGTGCCCGTGGATCAGGGCCTGCAGATGTTCACGGTCCTGCGCCGCAACGGCGTGCCGAGCGAGGCGCTCGTGTTTCCGGACGAGGGGCACTGGGTCCTCAAGGCGCTCAATAGCCGGACCTGGCATGAGACGGTTTTCGGGTGGATGAAGAAGTATCTGTAGAATCCCGGCGATCCGCCGGCGCCGGCGAGTAGTCCCCTTGCACCGGGGCTGCGCGTCGTAGCGCGTTCTCGAAGTACTCGACCGACAGCCGTCCTGCCCAGTAGTACAGCGCGCCGCGGCTCACCTGTGTCGTCAGTCGTTCGGTGGTCAGGATGCCTGCGCTCCCGGGCGGATGAAACTCAATCCATCCCTGCCACGATCCATCGGCCTGCCGTTCGCCCAGGACCCACACGTGATACGCGATGCCGTCCAGCGATGTGAGGTGCGACGTCAACTCGTGAATCAGTTCCGCCATCAAGCCCCCTCCGGGACCTGACACAGTCAATGGCAGTGCCAGGAGGCCGATTCGTGCAAATGCCCGCAGCCTCGTCGGTTGCCACGATACATAAAGGTATGGCCGCGTTCGGTCGCATTCGTGAGTGTAAGAACTATACGATCCGGCACGGCCAAGGCCTGCTATCATCGGAGCTCCCCTTGGAAGACCAGATTTCCCGCGCGCGCGTGCTCGTGGTCGACGACAGTCCCACGGTGCTGAGCCTTTTGCGGGCCGCTCTCGAGGCGCAGCAGTACCACGTGGCCACGGCGGCCGATGGCGCCGAAGCCCTGAATACGATCAGGCAGTCCGCCCCCGACCTCATCGTGACCGACAGCATCATGCCGGGGCTGGGGGGATTCGCTCTGCTCGCACAGCTGAAGGAGAACGCAGCGACACGGGGTATTCCCGTGATCCTGCTGACGTCCGATCCAGACGATGCCCCACCCTCGGGGGACGCCCAGCCGGACGCGATCATCACCAAGTCGGCACAGATGGAACCGCTGCTCGCGCAGATCCGCGGGCTGCTTCAGCGGTCGAGCAATGTCTCGTTGTGACACGCGACCCGGCCGGTTAAATCGGGCTGTAAAACTATATATATCAGCTAGTTAGCGAGAAAGAAGACCCGGATTCGCGAAGCACGCCAAAATGCTCCATAACTGTACACTTCATAACATATTTAGCCATAACGACTTAACGTCAGTTTTGACTCATCTGACGGTTTAGGTAGTTCCAGAGTGGAACACACCGTCTTCATGGCAAGATTGGTAAGGCTCAGCTAAATAGCTCTACTCCAATCAGTTACGGGAAATGATGAGGCGGGCCCTGGCCTTGCGTACGAGGCCACTCCTCGCACCGTTATTGCTCAGTTAAATAAAGGAGTCCTGATCTGATGATGAGGAAGCTGATTGCCCTCACTGCGCTGGTATGGATTGGGGCTCTCGGATGGGTCTGGCCCGCGGCTGGTCCGGCCGATCCGGTTGCGTCCGTTGCCGCTCATTCCGACGACGGGCTGAATGCCCAGCTCGCCGCGGTTCTCGCCGCCAATCGATTTACCGGGAAAGTCCAGTTCTCGCTCGAGGATCGCCTCGGACGCGACATCAACCCGAAGCTGGCGGATCTTGGCCGGCTGCTGTGGTTCGACAACGCGCACTCGCTCCACCAGGACAACACGTGCGCGCGGCTGTCACTCGCCGACCAACGGCTTCGGCGACACGCAGAGCATCGCCATCGGCGTGGACAACAACGGCATCGTCGGTCCGCGCCGCTCCGGCGCGCGCAATCAGCGCCGATCGCCGCTCGTCGTCAACACGGCGTTTCTGCGCGCGCTCATGTGGAACGGGCGGTTCAGCGCGCCCTCGCGCGATCCGTTCGACAATTCGGCAGGCTTCCTGTTCCCGGCGCCCGAGGGGGCCACGACGTTCCCGCCAAACGATCCCGTCGTGAAGCACCTGCTGCAGGCGCAGGCGCACATTCCGCCGACCGAGCTCGTCGAAGTGGCGGGGTTCAAGGGCACGCGCGGGACCATCGGGCCGCGCTTCGATCAGTTCGACAACCATCAGGGTCTTCGGGTGCCGCTGCCCGACGAGTCCGGGTTCCGCAACGAGCCGATCCGGCAGAAGGTGCTGCGGATTCTCAATGGGGTCCCCGAATACCGCAAGCTCTTCGGACGGATTTTCCCGAGCGTGCGGCGCGGCGATCCGATCGACTTCACCATGTTCGGCCTGGCGATCGCCGAGTTCGAGTTCACGCTGACGTTTGCCGACGCCCCCATCGATCAGTTCGCCCGCGGTCATCGGAATGCGATGAGCACGTCCGAAAAACGCGGCGCGCTGCTGTTCTTCGGCAAGGCCGGCTGCGTCAAGTGCCACGCCGTTTCCGGCGACGCGAACGAGATGTTCTCCGACTTCCAGAATCGCGTGATCGGCGTGCCGCAGATCGCGCCGTTCTTCGGCGTGGACGAGAGCAACATGATCTTCGACGGCCCGGGGGAGGACGAGGACTTCGGCCTCGAGCAGATTAGCGGCAACCCGGCCGATCGCTACAAGTTCCGCACCGCGCCGCTGCGGAACATCGCGCTGGCGCCCGCGTTCTTCCACAACGGCGCGTTCACGCAGCTGGACGATGCCATCAAGCATCATCTCGACGTGTACGATTCCGCGCGCGGCTACGATCCGAGGCGGGCCGGCGTGGATCGGGATCTGAGGATGCGGCTCGGACCGATCGAGCCGGTGCTGGCCAGGCTCGATCCGCTGGTTCGCACGCCGAAGAACCTGTCGAGGCAGGAGCTCGCCGATCTGGTCGAGTTCGTCGGGGACGGGTTGCTGGACAAACGAGCGAAGAAAGAGAATCTGTGCAGGCTGGTGCCCGACTCGGTGCCGAGCGGCTTCCCTGTGCTGAAGTTCCAGGGCTGTCAATAGCTTCAAGAATCCGGAACGCACCCCCGCCGGCGCCTGCCGGCGGAAGGTGCGGGTCCGGCTTTCCACCGCTTTCGTTTTTCCGCATACTCAGGGTTTCCCCCGGAGGTCCCAGACCCTGCATGCTGCCGGCAGTAATGGCGGCCTGCCGCGTGGCGGCCGGGTCGCCCGAATCAAGAGGAGTGAGTGCATGAAGCGCAGTTTCTGGCTGGCCCTGGTGGCGTTGGTGGCCTTCAGCCAGCCGGCATGGGCCCAGCAGGACGACGTCACCCGGCTGAGGGCCGAGCTGCAGCGGCAGCAGGAGATCATCGGCCAGCTGCTCAAGCGGCTCGACGATCTCGAGAAGAAGCAGGCGCTGACGGCCACGAACGAAGAGCTCAAGCAGGAAGCGCAGACGCAGCAGGAAGCCGTCGAATCCGTGCGCGAGTCGCTGCTCAGCCGCGTGAACCTGAACGGCTATTACAACTTCCGCCTTGCCGCCGACGAGTCGCCGGAGCCGTTCGCCTTCCAGCAGCACCATCTCGGCCTGCTCCTCAGCAAGCAGCACAGGAAATTCAACTTCCACATGGAGCTCGAGCTCCAGAACGTGCCCCATCACCCCGAGATCCACGGCGAGGAAGAAGAGGGTGAGGGGGAAGAAGGCGAGCACGTCGAAGGCACCGACGTCAGCGGCGAAGGGACAGGTCGCGGTCGAGAACGCGTGGATGGAGTACGCCCACAACCGGTTCGTGAACGTCCGGGTCGGCAAGCAGCTCTCCCCGCAGTACTGGTGGCAGAATCACTATCCGAACCTGACGCTCTCGACCGATCAGCCGATCTACCTGCGCGAGCTGTTTCCACCGGAGCTCGTCGGCGTCACGGTGCACGGCGGCGCCGCGAGGCCGTCGGGGCAGTCGGAGCTGGCCCTCAACTACCGGGTCTACCTCTCGAACAACCAGTTCGAAGGCAACAGCCAGACGGACCTGCGCGATGCGAAGTCGTGGGGCGGACGCGTGCAGGTGCGGCTGCCGACCGGCGGCCGGCTGAAGCGGTTCGACGTGGCCGGGCGACCTCTACCGCGGCCGGATCGCGCTCGTGACCCAGGAGCTCGTCGACGATCACGTGTACGGCCTCGAGAGCCAGATCGAAGTCGACCGCTTCCTGCTCCAGGCGGAATACGCGCGCGGGCGGACGCTTGGCGAGACGCGCTCCGGCTACTACGTGCAGCCCGCCGTGCGCCTGCGCGAGAACTGGACGACGTTCTACCGGATCGAGCAGCTCGACAGCCCGCGGATCCAGCGCGCCGAGCGCCGGCACCTGGCGGGGTTGAATTTCCGGCCGTACCGCGCAGATCGCGGTCAAGGCGGAGTACTACCGCGGGGTGCCGCTGGAGCGGTCGTTCATCTCATCGGAAGAGGACGCGCACGCCCTTCAATGGCTTCGCGGCGGCGGCCGTCTTCTTTTTCTAAGAGGCTCTGGGTGTTCACTCGGGGGTCCGCGGCTTTTTGGTTCGTGGCGGCACTGGTGGTGCTGCCGCTCGGGCTCGATCGCTCCGCCGCCTGCGCCGCCGCCTGATTTCGTGGTCGTCGTGCACAAGGAGAACCCGGTCGCGTCGCTGCCGATCACGGAGCTGCAGCGCGTCTTCCGGAAGCAGACGCGGATGTGGCCGCACGGCGAGGCGGTCGTGCCGGTTGACTGGGACGCGACGAGCGTGATGCGCGCAGGAGTTCTCGCGGCGCGTGATGGGGCGCTCGGTGCGCGAGATGGCGGAGTTCTGGGTGCAGCAGAACATCACCCAGGGGCTGACGCCGCCCTCGACGCTGAAATCGACGCGCGCGATTCTTCGCTTCGTGGTGAGCGTGCCGGGGGCGATCGCCTACGTGCCGGCCGGCGAGGAGGACGACACGGTGAAAGCGATCGGCATCAAAGGGCTTCGCTGAAGGTTCGTGATTATTGATTGAAACCAATGCTCGTGTTCGCCCGGAGAGTTCGCGCATGCGGTTGAGCATCAGGTGGCAGTTGGCGCTCGTCTCGGTGGCGTTGTCGCTGCTGCCGATCGCGCTCGCCGGCGTCCTCGCGTACCGGAGCGCGCGCGGGGCCCTCGAGGAGCGGATTCAGTTCAACCTCGAAACGCTCGCGTCGCTCAGCGCGGAGAAGCTCCAGCGTCTGCTGCTCGATCGCCACCAGGCCCTTCGCGGGTGGTCGCAGCTCGGCTTCCTGCAGGACGACACGGTCACCGGAGACACCGACGGCCGCATCCAGCAGTTCCTCGGCGAGGCCAAGCGCAATTTCGATCTCTATCAGGAAATCTGGGTGGCGAACGCGGCCGGGACGGTCATCGCCTCGACGCGTCCGGAGCTTCGCGGCCGCGAAATCGGCGATCGCGAGTGGCAGCAGGCGGCGCGGCGCGGCGACCCGTGGGCCGGCCTCCCCGGGCCGCAGGAGCTGACCGGACGCGTGGGCATGCCGCTCGCGTTTCCCATTCGCGCGAGCTTCGATCGCGGCCGGACCGTCGGCGTCATCGTCGCCGTACTCGACTGGCCTTCCGTCGTCGAGATTCTCAACGGCGTGAAGGTCGTGCCCGAAGGACAGAGCGAGCGCGGCTATCTGGTGCTGGCCGACTCGAGCGGCGTGCTGCTCAGCGCCCCCCCGTTCTTCACCGGCTGGCAGCCCGGGAAGACGGGCCTCAACTCGGTCGGGCTCGAGGCGATCCAGCAGCTGCCGGCCAGCGCGGCGGCGGGCAGCGCGACGTTCGACGTGCGCGCCGCCCCGTTTCTGGCGGGCTACGCCACGACGGAGCGCCAGCCGTACGTGCCGGGCACGTGGCGCACGGTGCTGCTGATGCGCGCCGACGTCGCCTTCGCGCCGCTGCGGCGGTTGATGTGGACGATCATCGCCCTGTCGATCGTGCTCGCGACCGCGGCGGCCGCCGGCTCGGTGTACTGGGCGAACCAGTTCTCGCGCCCGATCGAATCGCTCGTGCCGTTTCTGCGCGGCGTCGCCGCCGGCGATCTCTCGCAGAGCTTCCAGGTGGCGCGCCACGACGAGCTCGGCATGCTCGCCCAGGCCGCCAACGACATGTCCGGGAAACTCCGCGGGCTCATCCAGGAGCTGCAGAAAGCCGGGCTCCAGATCACGTCGGCGTCCACGCAGATGCTGTCGGCCGCCGAAGATCACGCATCGGGCTCGGTCCAGCAGGCCGCCTCGATCGCCCAGGTCACCGCGACGATGGAGGAGCTGACCGACACGGCGAAGCAGATCGCGCAGAGCGCGACATCGGTCGAGAAGATCGCCGACGACAGCGCGAACGCGGCGCACGCCGGGTACGACTCGGTCAACGAAGCCCTCGGCGCGATGGAGAAGATCCGCCGGCGCGTGGCGGACATCTCCGGCAAGACGCTGCTGCTCGGCGAGCGCTCGCAGCGCATCTCGGAAGTGCTCAACCTGATCAAGGAAATAGCCGGCGAGATTCACCTGCTCGCGGTCAACGCCGCGATCGAGTCTGCCGCCGCGGGCGAGCACGGCAAGCGCTTCGCCGTCGTCGCCGGCGAAGTCCGCCGGCTGGCCGAGCGGACCCGTGAATCCGCGGAAGAGATCAAGGGGATTGTCGGCGAGATCCAGTCGGCGACGAACACGTCGGTGCTGGCGACGGAGCAGGGCGTCAAGGAAGTGGAGAACGGCGTGTCGCTGGCGACGCGCGCGCGCGGCAGCCTCGAGGAGATCCTGCAGATGGTCGATCGGACGACGCAGGCGATCCGCCAGATCACCTTCGCCACGCAGCAGCAGCGCAGCGCCAGCGAGCAGATCGTCCAGACCATGCGGGAGGTGGCCGAGGTCACCAAGCAGACCGCCGCCGGGATGAAGCAGTCGGCGAGCTCCGTCGCCGATCTGAACGGGCTGGCGGACCAGTTCAAGATGCGGATCCGGGAATTCAGACTGTAGGCGTCAGGACATGGCCAGCGAGGAAACGGCGGCAGAATCCCCGGCGATCGGGCCGGAGGCGATTCTGGAGGCAATCGAGCGCCAGCGTGCAGACGACGGGGAGCCGGGCGTCCAGGCGGAGCGCGTCCCGTACCTCGGGTTCTTTCTCGGCGACGACGTGTACGGCCTGCCACTGCAGCAGTTGCGGGAGGTCGCGCGGCTCACGCGCCTGCGCCGCATCCCCGGCGCGCCGTCGCGCGTCGCGGGCCTGGTCAACCTGCGCGGCGAGATCATCTGCGCGCTGAGCGCCCACGCCATCCTCGGGCTGACCGCGTCCACGCCCGCCGCCGCCGCGTTCTTCGTCGCGTTGCGCGGCTTCACCGACCCGATCGGGCTGGTCGTCGACAACATCGCCGATATCTATTCGATCGATCCGGGCCAGATCGAGCCGCCGCCGCCGACGTGGTCTGCCGAGCGCGCCGCCTTTTTCGTCGGGACGGCCCATGTGCCCGAGGGGCTGATGGGCCTGCTCGATCTCCAGCGGCTGGTGGCCGACGATGGCCAACGAACGTCGGGAGACGGGACACTCTAGTGATCAGCGGAAGCGATGTAACAGGAGTTCAGGAGGTCAGGAGATTCATTCTTGAAAACAGGAAAACTCCTGATCTCCTGATCTCCTGTTTAAAGACAAGCGCTGGGTTGACGCCATGAACACACTCGACACGACCGCATTCATCGGCAAGTTCGTCGAGGAGGCCCGGGATCGCCTGAAGGGGCTGACGGCCGCCGTGCTGCGCCTCGAGGAAGTGCCGGGCGCGCAGGATGCGATGGCCGAGGTGCTGAGGCAGGGACACAACCTGAAGGGCTCGGCGCGCATGCTCGGGCTCCTCGACATCGCGCAGGTCGTGCACCACCTCGAGGAAGTGTTCGTGGCCGCGCAGCAGGACGCGCGGCGGCTCGACGCCGTCGCCTTCGACGTCGTCCTCAGTACCGATTGACGCGCTGTCGATCCGCGTGGAGCAACTCGCGAGCGGGATCGGCACGCCCCCGGACGTCTCCGCGCTGTGCCGGACGCTCAGCGGCCTGGCGGCGGGCCCGGTGCGTGCCGCGCAGGACGGCGCAGCCCCTGCCACGCCGGCGGATGCGGCATCCGGGCCGGCGCCGCAGGCGCCCGGGTCCGTGCGGCAGTCGCTCCGCGTCCCGGTGGAAAAACTGGACGGCCTGACGCATCTCGCGGCGGAGCTGGTCATCCAGAGCCTCAAGGCCTCGCAGCGGCACGTCGAGCTGCGCCGTCTGGATACCGCGCTCGGCCGGCTGCGCGATCGCGCGCGTGAAGCGCGCCTCGCGCCCGCCGCCGCAGCCGGCGCCGGCCCCGCCTTCGGCGAGTACGCCGAAGCGCTGGAGCAACTCAGCCGGCGCCTCCGGCAGTTCTGCGGCGAGTTCAGCGACGATCGGGTGCGCCTCAACCTCATCACCGAGGAGTTCCGGCAGAACGTGATCAGCCTCACGATGCTGCCGCTGCACACGGTGTTCGACGCCTTCCCGCGCGCCGCGCGCGATCTCGCGCGGCAGTTCGACAAGGAAGTGGAGGTCACGATCAGCGGCCGTGAGACGGAGCTCGACAAGAAGATCATCGAGCAGATCTCGGATCCGCTGATTCACCTGGTGCGGAACGCGATCGATCACGGCATCGAGCGCCCGGCCGAGCGGCTTCGCAAGGTCAAGCCGGCCGCGGGCCAGCTCCTGATCTCGGCGGAGCAACAGGGAAACCGCATCCTCATTTCCGTCCGCGACGACGGCCGGGGCATCGATCCCGAGGAGCTGCGCGCCGCGGCGATCCGCCGCGCGCTCGCGCCCACCGCGGATCTGGAGCGCTGGAGCACGGCGGAGCTGCTCGAACTCGTCTTCCAGCCCGGCTTCAGCACGCGCGCGTCCACCACCGACGTCTCGGGGCGCGGCGTCGGGATGGACGTCGTGAAAAACGTCGTCGTCCGGCTGGGCGGATCGGTGCGCATCCATTCCGAGCCGGAGCACGGGACCACGGTCGTCCTCGATCTGCCGTTGTCGCTGGCGCTCCTGCGAGTCGTGCTGGTCGAAACCGGTGACGAGCTGTTCGCGCTGCCGACGGCGTCGGTGCGCCGGCTGCTGCACGTCAAGCCCGAGGACATCCTCGCGGTGCCGGGCGGACACGCGATCGATCTGGCCGGCGAGACGATTCCGCTGACGTCCCTGAGCGTGCTGCTCAACGGATCGGCAGGGCCGGTCGCGGCGCGTCAGCCGGTGCTCGTCGCGCGTGCCGGCGAGGCGTCCTTCGGTCTGCTCGTCGAGGCGGTGCACGAGGAGCAGGAGCTCGTCTTCGAGGAGCTGCGCCACCCGCTGCGCGAGCACCGCACGTTTGCCGGCGCCGCCATCCTGGGCAACGGCGACATCGTGCCCATCCTCGACGTCCACGCGCTCTTCGAGCTGGCCTCGCGGAAGCCGTCGATCCAGCCCGGTCCTCCGCCGGAGCGTCCCGCCGCCCCGCGCGTCGGACGCGTGCTCGTGGTCGAGGACTCGCTCGTGGCGGGCGAGCTCGAGAAGAGCATCCTGATCGCGGCGGGATACGAGGCCGAGATCGCGCACGACGGCGTGGAGGCGTTCGAGATGCTCCTGCAGAAGCCGTGGGACCTGGTGGTCGCCGACGTGGACATGCCGCGGATGGACGGGCTGCAGCTCACGGCGCGGCTCCGGGCGGATGAGCGCTTCCGCAATCTGCCGGTCGTCATCGTCACCACGCGTGACTCGATCGAGGACCGCCGCCGCGGCTTCGACGTCGGGGCCGACGCCTACGTGCTCAAGCGCGAGTTCGATCAGAGCCACCTCCTCGACACGGTCAAGCGCCTCATCGGCCGCGCGCTGCCGGACGTCCCGGCCCCATTTCCCGGGCCGCCCGATGCTTGAGGCCGTTTCCGCCGCCCGCACGGAAGTTCGCGTCCTGATAGTGGACGACTCGGAAGTCGTGCGCCGGGTCCTCAAGACCCTGCTGGAGCTGGACCCCGAGATTCGCGTGATCGGGACGGCGGCCGACGGCGGGGAAGCCGTCGAGATGACGGCGCAGCTGCGGCCCGACGTCGTGACCATGGACCTCGTCATGCCGGGCATGGACGGACTCGAGGCGACCTCGCGGATCATGGCGCACTACCCGACGCCCGTGCTGTTCTTCAGCTCGTACTTCGATCGCGAAGGCATGCACTCGCGGTTCGATGCGCTCGCCGCCGGAGCGCTCGACGTCGTGGAAAAGCCCACGCTCACGCCCGACGATCAGTGGACGGCGCAGGCCGGCGCGCTCGCCCAGAAGGTGAAGGCGCTGGCGCGAGTGCCGGTCGTCGCCCACATCCGTGGCACGCACGTGCAGCCGCGGCAGCCCAATCAGGCTCGCCCGGGCCGCATGACCGGGACGCCGGTGGACGTCGTCGGGATCGGTGTCTCGTCGGGGGGGCCGCGCGTCCTCGAAGAGCTGCTGTCCGCGCTGCCGCCGGCGCTGACGTTGTCGGTTGTCGTCGTCCAGCACATGGCGGAGGGGTTCCTCGTCGGGCTGATCGAATGGCTGCAACAGCGGTGTCCCGTACCCGTGAAGATCGCTGAAGAGGGAGACCTCATCCTGCCGCGGCGGGTGCTCTTCGCGCCCGACGGCGCGCACCTGGTGGTGCGGTCCGGCGGACGCGTGCACCTCTCGGATGCGGCTCCCGTGATGGGCCATCGGCCGTCGGTGGACGTGACGCTGACGTCGCTGGCGAAGGTGTACGGCGCGCGGGCCGCCGGCATGCTGCTGACCGGCATGGGATCCGACGGCGCGCACGGGCTGCTGGCCATCCGGCAGGCCGGCGGCGTCACGATGGTGCAGAATGAAGAAACCTGCGTCGTCTTCGGCATGCCGCGCGCGGCGATCGAGATCGGGGCGGCGCAGCGCGTGCTGCCGACGACGGGCCTCATCGACAGCCTGAAGAGACTGCACACCGATCGTGTCCGGTCCATGGCGCCATGATGAATCGAGCCCTCGCCTCGAGCGTCGCGCGTCCGGCACCTCTGGCCGTCGCGGACTTTGCACGCCTCCGCGACCTCATCGAGGACCGGTGCGGCTTGTTCTTCGGAGAGAGCCGGCAGACCTCGCTGCAGGCGTCGGTCGGCGTCCGCATGCAGCAACTCGGACTCGACGACGCCGGCGCCTACTACGAGCGCCTGCGCGGCGAGGCGGCAGACGACGAATTCCGGAAGCTGATCCACCTCGTCACCATTACCGAGACCTGCTTCCTCCGCGATCCGGCGCAGTTCCGGCTGCTGCGCCATCACGTGATCCCGGCCGTGCTGGCCGATCGCGAGCGCGACGGCACACGCGCGATTCGCGTCTGGAGCGCCGGCTGTTCGAGCGGCGAGGAGCCGTACTCGGTCGCGCTGACGTTGCACGACATGGGCGTGCACCTCACGCGTCCGGACTGGACCTTCGACATCCTCGGCACCGACCTGAACACGGAACGTCTCGACGTGGCGCGGCGCGGCGAGTACGGCGCCCGCGCGGTCCGCAACGTCGAAGGGGCCTGGCTGCGGCGGTTCTTCGAGCCGTCGGGCGATCAGTTCCGCCTGAAAGACGAGATCAGGCGGTCCGTGCGATTCCGGGAGGGCAACCTCACGAGCGATCGCTCGACGGGCGCGCCGCCGGGCCGTGCCGACGTCATCCTGTGCAAGAACGTCGCAATCTACTTCCGTCCGGAGGTCACGCGGCGGCTCGTCGAGCGGCTGTACGACGCGCTCAACGACGGCGGCTATCTGCTGCTCGGACACTCGGAGTCGTTGTGGCAGATGGAGTCCGGGTTCACGCTCGTCGAGCACGACGGCGTCTTTTGCTATCGCAAGGACGCGCGACCCCACGCCGGCTTCTGCGGCGCCAGTCACGCGAAGACGTCCGCGCGCGTTCCCGCGGCGACGACAGGCGAGCCGGCGACCGGCCAGTACGAACGCTGTCTCGAGGCGTTTCGCAATGGTGAGTGGGACCAGGCGGAAAGAGATCTGCTCGAGCTGATTCGAGCGAGCTGGACGTTCGTGCCCGCGCACCTGCTGCTCGGGGGCCTCTTCGCCCAGCGGGGCCGCTACGCCGAGGCGCGCGCGCAGGCCGAGCAGGTCCTCGGCCTGGACGACATGGACGCCCGCGCCTATCTGCTGCTCGGCATGATCGACGCGCGCGCCGGCCGATCCGCCGAAGCGATCGTCTCGCTGCGCCGGGCGCTCTATCTCGACGACGCGCTGGCGCTGGCGTACTTCTGGCTCGGCCTCCTCTATCGCGATCGCGGAGACGTCGACCGGGCCTGCGGCGAGCACCTGGAGCTCGTCCGCCGGGACCGTCAGCACACGCTCGACTTCACCGAAGAGTTCGCGCCCGATCTGACGCCCGCGCAGATCGTGCACGCCTGCCTCCAGACGGTGCGCCGGTTGAGGGAGGGCGCATGATCTGGCTGACTGTGTCGCTGGCGGTTTTGACCGGAGCCGCCGCGGTTCTCGCGGTCGCCGTGTTCCGGCTCCGCCGGACGGTCGCCGCGCTCGAGACCCGCGCGGCGGAGGAGACGGCGAGACGCGCGGAGGCGGATGCGCAAGCCGCCGCGCGCACCACCCTCGAAGGCAGCCTGCTCCTCTGGATGCGCCACGAAATCCGGACGCCGATCAACGCCGTCGTCGGCATGGCGGATCTGCTGCTCGACCTCGAGCTCACGTCCAAGCAGCGCGAGTACCTCGGCATGCTCCGGGCGAGCGCCGAGGGGCTGTCGCGGACGGTCAACGAGGTCCTGGATCTCTGCCGGCTGGAGACCGGGCGGCTGGTGCTCGACCGTCAGCCCTTCGATCTGCGGAGCGAGGTCGACGTGTCGCTCGATCGCGTGGCCTCGATGGCAGCCGAGCGCGGGATCGATCTCTCGTACCGCATCGACGGGCCCGCGCCGTCCACGCTGCTCGGCGACGCCGCCCGGCTCCGGCACGTGCTGGCGACGCTGCTGACCTACGCCGTGCGGCGGACGCACGAAGGCGGAGTGACGCTGTCGGTGACGACCCGCGCGGTGCCGCCGGATCTGCACGAGGTGACCTTCGTCGTGCGCGATACCGGCATGGTCATCGCGCCGGAGCGCGCGGCGCGGCTGTTCCAGCCGCTCAGCCGCATCATCTCGTCGGATCGCGTGGCCGATGCGCAGGATCTCGGCCTCACGCTGTGCCACGGCATCGCCCGCCTGATGAGCGGCCACATCGCGCTCCGGTCCGAAGCGCGCGGCGGCTCGACGTTCGAGTTCATCATGCTGGCGGAGAACCCCGCGCGCGTCCTTCAGACGCGGTTGCCCGTGGCGCCGCTCGAATCGGCCGCGCCGGAGTGGTCCGAGCCGCTACGGATCCTGCTGGCGGAAGACAGCATGGTCGCGCAGAAGGTGGCGATCGAGGTGCTCGAGCGGCTCGGACACACGGTCCACGTGGTCGGCGATGGACAGGACGCGCTGCACGCGCTCGAGGCCGAGCGCTACGATGTGATCCTGATGGACATGCACATGCCGGAGATGGACGGCCTGACGGCCACCCGTCGCATCTGCGAGCGCTGGCCGCGCGACCGCCGGCCGCGGATCGTCGCGCTGAGCGCGAGCGATCTGCCCGAAGACCGCGCCCGCTGGCTGGGTGCCGGCGCGGACGGCTGGGTCAGCAAGAGCCTCCCGATCGAGGAAGTGCGCCGCGTGTTGGCCGGCCTGGTTCCGGCCGGCATGGCGCTGTCGCAGGCGGCGCCCACGGGGCCCGGCGACGGCCGGCGGCCGCCGCAGCAGGGCGGCGCTCCGGGCGCGGCCGTCCACATCATCGAGATCTTCCTCCAGGACGCCGCCGCACAATTGTCGGCGCTCCGGGAGGCCGTCGACCGCCACGACGCCGCCACCGTCGAGCGCGTGGCCCATACGATGAAGGGAAGCGCCGCCATGCTCGGCGCCTCATCGGTCGCGCGCAGCTGCGCCGAACTGATCCACAATGCCCGGCATCGATCGTTTGACGGGGGCGCCGCGATCGTGTCGCAGCTCGAGGACGAGGTCGCCGCGATTCAGCGCAGCATCTCGCCGCGCCCCGCGCACTTGACCCAGACATCGGCGTCCGGACCGCGCGAATGACTGAGCCTGTCGCGAAATTCCCCAAACGGATTCTCGTCGTCGACGACGACGACGCGACCCGGTGCATCACGGAGGCGCTGGTCGAGGCTCTCGGGCACGAGGCGGAAGCGGCGCGCGACGGCATCGAAGCACTCGCGAAGCTGCGGCTCGGCCCCGACCTCGTGCTGCTCGACGTCGTCATGCCGGGCATGGACGGCTACGAGGTCTGCCGCCGCATCCGGCAGGATCCCCAGGCCGCCGGCGTGCCGGTGATCATGGTGACCTCGATGACGGGCCGCGAAGATCGGCTGCGCGCGGTCGAGGCGGGCGCCAACGACTTCATCGCCAAGCCGGTGGACAAGACGGAGCTTCGCGTCCGGTCCTTCTCGCTGCTGAAGATGAAAGAGGCGCAGGACGCGCTGAAGCGCCATCAGGCCCATCTCGAGGAGACGATCGAGCAGCGCACCGCCAGCCTGCGCGCCGCGCTCGAACAGATGGCCGAGGCGCAACGGCTCGCGTATCGCGCCCAGCTCGACACGGTGGAGCGGCTCGCGATCGTCGCCGAGTACAAGGATCACGTCACCGCCAGCCATATCAGGCGGATGAGCGAGGTACTGCGCGGTGATCGCGCGCGGGCTGAACCTGCCGCCCGGCGAGGTCGAGCTGATCCTGCACGCCAGCCGGATGCACGACGTCGGCAAGATCGCGGTGCCCGACTCGATCCTGCGCAAGCCGTCCAGCCTGGACGGCGCCGAGTGGGTCGTGATGCGCCGGCACCCGATGATTGGCAGCCGCATCCTGGACAACTCCTCGTCGGAGCTCCTTCAGGCGGGACGCGTCATCGCGCTCTGCCACCACGAGCGCTGGGACGGATCGGGCTACCCCAACGGGATCGTCGGCACGAGCATCCCGTTGTGGGGGCGTATCTGCGCCGTCGCCGACGTCTTCGACGCGGTGACGAGCGAACGTCCCTACAAGCCGGCGTACTCGATCGAAGAAGCGCTCCGGATCCTGCGCGAAGGGCGCGGGACCCAGTTCGATCCTCAGGTGGTGGACGTGTTCTTCGATCAGCTCGACGAGATCCTGGCCGTGGTGGCCGAGTATCAGGACAAGAACAACGCGCTCGACTGATCGCTACTTCCGCGTAATCTTCACCCCGCCGTTCGACGTGTTCACGCGCAGCGTCGGCCCGCCGCTCCCGAGGTCGGTCGAGAACGAGCGGCCGATTTTTCCCTGGACCATCACCGGGAAATCGATCTTGACCGATCCGTTCACGGTGCCGGTTTCGAGGTGCGCGGAGTAGTGGGCCGGAATGGACAGATGCACGCCGCCGTTCGACGTCTGCACGTCGAGTCCGGCTCCCTGCCAGGTGGCGCCGTCGAGGTCCACGTTGACGCCGCCGTTGGTCGTGCGCCCTTCGACGTCCCCGCCCATGCGCGACAGCTTGACCCCTCCGTTGACGGTCCGGAACTCGACGCGGCTGTTCACGTTGTCGATGGCAATGCCGCCGTTCGTGGTCCGCAGCGACAGCGGCGTCTGGGTCGGCACGTCGAGGCGGTAGCTGACGTGCCAGCCGTCGCGGCGTCCGAGGTTGCGAGGTCCGTCGGCCGTGACGCGGTCGGCCGTGGCGATGATCTGGACGCGCGAGGCGATTGCCCGGGCTTCCTCTTCGGTCGAGGCGGTGCCGACGACCCGGGCGCGGACGAGAATGTCGCCGCGCGACTGGCCGTCGACGCTGATGCCGCCGTTCGGCGAGGCGTCCACCGTCATGGTGGCGCCGGCCGCGGGCACGGTGTATTCGCGGACTTCGCAGAAGCCCCGCCGGTCATCTCCCCAGCTCTCGTCGCCGCACCAGTCGTCCCCGCTCGAGTTCCGCTGCGCGGCAGCCCCGCCGCTGAGCGTCAGGGTCAGGCCGGCCAGGATCGCCACAGCCCAGACCGATCGCATTCTCATTGAAATTGCAGTCATCGTTCGCTCCCGTGATTTCTGTAGCGTCCGGCCCTTCGATGAACTCAGGGCCGCCTCGAGCTCCGTCGAGAGGCGGTTTCAGCCGGACGGCCGGTTCGCCGGATCCTCTGTCCCCCCGTTGGACGAGATCCCCGGCGTCCGGGTTGACCGCTTCCAGCCCGGCCTGGCGATTTCGTGCGGTTGAGCCATCGGCGTCCACCCGCTCACCTGCTATCATCCCGGCAGCTTCGTGCAGCTCGATCTTCCATTCCTCCGTCCCTCGCCGGCCGGCACCATCCAGGAGGTGGCCCCCCCGACGGGGGCCCCGCAGCGTCCGGAATGTCCTGATCCGGCCGGCATTCCGTTGCCGGACCCTCCGGCGATCGACTTCGTCCGCATGCGACGCGCGAAGCGATACGTGCTCCGTGTGCGGCCCGACGGCAGCGTACGGGTCACCGTGCCTCGCGGCGGCTCGCGGGCCGAAGCGGTCCGATTTCTCGAACGGCACGCGGCCTGGATTCAGCGGGAGCGGGCGCGGCTCGGATCGGCGCGGGGCGCCTTTCAGTGGACCGACGGCGCGACGATCCTGTTGCGCGGGGAGCGCGTCACGCTACGCGTGGACCACGACGGCGCCGTCCGGTGGGCACGCTTCGGCGATCGATCGGTCAGAGGTTCCGGCCGGGGCCGTGGATCTGCGTCCGTACATCGAGGCCGACCTGCGCGCGCTGGCGCGCGAGGAACTGGCGCCGAGAGTGAGCGCGTTTGCGGCCCTGCACGACCTGACCGTCGCCGGGGTCTCGATCCGCAACCAGAAATCGCGCTGGGGCTCGTGTTCCCCGAGCGGCCGGATCGCGTTGAACTTCCGGCTGGTGCAGATGCCCCGCGAGGTCTGCGACTACGTCCTGCTCCACGAGCTGATGCACCTCCGGCAACAGAACCACTCGCGGCGCTTCTGGCGCCTGGTCGAGGCGGTGTGTCCGGGCTTCCGCGCCGCCGAGCGATGGCTCAAGACGGAAGGGAGGGGGTTGTTCTGATCGATCGTTACTAGTCACGAATCACTAATCGCGAATCCTTGGATCATCGAATCGGTCGCGACAAGTCCTGCAGTGCGCGATGCAAGGATTCGACGATTCAGGATTAGTGATGAGTGATTGAGCTGAGATGATCGTCATGGAGCTGCGAGGGACCCGGTGCACGCTTCGGCGGTGGCGTATGAGCGACGCCGAGGCGCTCGTGCGTCACGCCAACAACCTGAAGGTGGCGCAGCAGCTCCGCGATCGCTTCCCGCATCCGTACTCCCGCGCCAACGCGCAGGCTTTCTTGAGAGCCGCGGCGGCCTCCGGTGAGCCGTCCAATCTGGCGATCGACGTGAACGGTGAAGCGGCCGGCGGGATCGGTTTCGTGGCGGGGACCGATGTCGAGCGGTACTCCGCCGAAGTCGGGTACTGGCTTGGCGAGGCGCACTGGAATCGAGGCATCGTGACCGAGGCGCTCGTGCTCCTGACGGACCACCTCTTCGCGACCTCGATCCTCCTGCGGCTGTTCGCGCTGCCGTTTGCCGACAATGCCGGCTCGATCCGCGTGCTCGAGAAGGCCGGCTACACGCGCGAGGCGATCCTGCGATCGAGCAGCGTGAAGAACGGGATCCCGCGCGACCAGGCGCTCTATGCGAAGGTCAATGCCGAGTGGCGCGGGGTCGCCCGGTGAGGGGCCGCGCTCGCTTCGCTCGCGTACGGGCGCCTCAGCGCTGTCGCTCCGGCACGATGGTCTCGCCGCGCGCCAGCATCGCCACGAGCGCCGCGATTTTCTTCGCGCGCCCGGCGGGCGTCTTCATGTTGTTGGTGCGAAACGCCAGCGCGAAGAGGTTCTGGCGTCCGAGGGTCCGGAACGTCTTTCGCGCCCGCGGGTTCGCCTCGATGGACGCGCGAAGGTCGTCGGGAACCGTGGCCGCGGTCGCGTTGCGCATGGGGGCGTAGGCGGCGTCCCAGCGGCCGTCTGCCTTCGCGGCGTCGACCTGACGTTGGCCGTGCGGGGTCATGCGCCCGGCGGCAGTCAGACGGGCCACGTTGTCCTTGTTGATCTGGCTCCAGACGCTCCGCGCCCTGCGAGGCGAGAACCGCTGCAGGAACGAGGCTTCGTCGAAGCGCCTTCCGGATGCCGTCGATCCACCCCCAACACAGCGCCACGTCCAGGGCCTGCGGGCAGGTCACTGTCGCCAGGCCCGAGGCTTTCTTGTGAATCTTCAGCCACACCTCCGTCTCGCGGGCGTGGTTCGCGGCCAGCCAGGCCTCGAATGCCGCCTCCGTACGGAAGCTCTTGATCTTTCGTGGATCGGGAACGATCGGCGCCATCGAAACGGTCCGGGTTGAGGGACGCCCAGGCGATGGCGTGGTGTCAGCCTTCGTACGGGCCTGCGCTGATCGAGATCGCGCGGTTCCGAGCCGGTCCATACGCGCGCACGGTTCTCCGCTCCTCCGGCTCGGCGAGCGCGACAGCCGCACTCTTGCCGCCCGGTCCGCGCTTCCGCGGTTCGCGGACCCCGACGTACGGATCCTCCGGGAGCGCGGGAGGCAACCCGTCAAAGCTCCGCCAACTGAGCCGCGCCGCCAGCGCCTTCAAGTACGACAGCATTTGCGTTCTCATGGCAATAGTCGTGACACGTGGATCGACCATGATCGGATTCCCATCTCGGTATCGGAGCGACTGCCGGCGAACGAGCGCTTGATGCTAGCACGCCGGCGCGCCCACTAGGCCCGTGCGACCGGCGCGGGAAAGCCCGGCGCCATCCGCACCTGCTCCGCCTGCCAGAGATGGCGGCGGTCGTGGGCGGCCAGGATGAGGAGCGCGGTCGAGACCCGCATGCGGATCACCGAGAGGAACGGGTTGGGGAACGTCGCCCGGTTGATGTCCACTTCCGCCGCGCTGGCGATTAACCGCCGGACGGATGTGTGCGCGTCGTGGTAGGCGCCGAGGATCTCCTCGCGGCTCCTGGAAGCCGGCGCAGGCTGCACGCGTCCCGGTGCGCGGAACCGGCGCTTCACCGGAGGCTCCTGCGACGCGACGAAGCGGCGGCCGAAAAACCCCGGCGCCGCCGGTCCCTGCCGCGTCCACCCCCGCGCGCGCGCGACGTCCACGGCCTGCTGGACGGGCGTGCTGTAGAGCGCGTTGACCGTGGCCAGGTGATCGAGGCACTGCGCGATGCTCCAGCCTTGCCCCTCGCGGGGCCGCCAGTTGAACTGTTCGTCGGTCACCTGCCTGGCCATCGTCTCCCCGGCGCGGTCGGCCGCATCGATGTCGTCGAGAATCCGCTGAAGGTCGGCTGGGAGTGTCGGCATGGTGCCAATTCTCTCGCAAAAAGCCGCGGGCCGGCCCGCGTTTCGGGATCTCCGGCTACCGGCCGGCGTGCGCGCGAGGTGAGTGTGCCATCCTTGTCGTAGATGGCCCTGCCGCTCGCGATTCGCGCCCTCCGGTCCCGTCCCTACCGCCTGTTCGTCGCCGGTCAACTGATTTCCCTCGTCGGCACCTGGATGCAGATGGTCGCGCAGTCGTGGCTCATTTACCGGATGACCGGATCGGCGGCGCTGCTCGGATTGCTCGGGTTCGCGGGGCAGATCCCGGTCTTCGTCCTGGCCCCGCTCGGCGGCGTCGTCGCGGATCGCGCGAGCCGCCACCGCGTCCTCGTGACGACGCAATCGACCATGATGGCGCTCGCCGCCACGCTCGCCGCGCTGACGCTGAGCGGCAACATCCGGGTCTCGCACCTCTTCGTCCTCGCGACGCTGCTCGGCCTCGTGAACGCCTTCGACATTCCGGCGCGGCAGGCCTTCGTGATCGAGATGGTCGAACGCGAGGACCTGATGAACGCGATCGCGCTGAATTCCTCGATGGTCAACGGCGCGCGCATCGCCGGGCCGGCGGTCGCCGGCGTCGTTGTCGCGGCCGTCGGGGAAGGCTGGTGCTTTCTGCTCAACGCCCTGAGCTACACGGCGGTCATCGGCGCGTTGCTGCTGATGCGCCTGCCGCGCCGGCCGCGCGCGGCGTCCCAGGTATCGGCCTGGGCGAGCATCGTCGAGGGGTTCGTGTTCTCGTGGCAGACGGCGCCCGTGCGCGCGTTGCTGCTGCTGCTCGGCCTCGTCAGCCTGATGGGGATGCCGTACAGCGTGCTCATGCCGATCTTCGCGGATCGCATCCTCGGCGGCGGGCCGGACGCGTACGGGTTGCTCATGTCGGCCTCCGGCGTCGGCGCGCTCGCCGGCGCCGCCACCCTGACCGTGCGGCGGCACATCCGCGGCCTCGGCCGATGGGTGGCGGTCTCGGCGACAGGTTTCGGCGTGAGCCTGATCGCGTTCGCGTCCTCGCGGTCGCTGTGGCTCTCCGCCTTGCTGCTCGTGCCGGCGGGCTTCTGCATGATGGTCGAGATGGCGGCGTCGAATACCCTGATCCAGGCGATGATTCCGGATCGACTGCGCGGCCGCGTGATGGCGGTCTATTCCATGATGTTCATGGGTATGGCGCCGCTTGGCGCCCTGATTGCCGGTGCCCTCGCGGCGCCGCTCGGCGCCCCGGCGACCGTCGCGATCGGCGGGGTGGTCTGTATCGCGGGCGGCCTCGTGTTCGGCGCGCGCCTGCCGGCGCTGCGCGGTCCGGCCCGCGAGCTGATCGTTGCGCAGCAGCCCTCCGCGGGCGGCCCTCCCGACGATGCCATTGGGGCCACGTAGCGGTACCTCGACTTTTCCCGCGGTCGGTTATAGTAGTGGACCCGTGGAATACCTTCTGAAACAGTACTCGCTCCAGCAGGGGGCGCTCGAGATCCAGTACATCGAGGAGTTCTTCCTCGATTTCCCCAGAAAAAAGACCGCCGCCGAAGTGATCAAGCGGCTGGACAGCCGGGACCATCAGATCCTGATGGCCGAGGCGCCTCTCCCCGACGATCCCGGGATGATCGTCCCGGTGTCGTTCAAGGTCGCGCACGAGCTGCGCGCCAACGAGAACGATCCGAAGCTGGCCGACCTCGTCGCGCAGCTCGAGGACTGCGTGCAGTTCGAGGGGCGGCGCGTCCTCTATCAGTGGATCGGCGGGACCCGCAGCGACTGGCGCGGCCAGGGACACTTCCGCGCGCTCACCGAGGAGCAGGAGGTCTGGGCGCTCGCCAACGGCTTCGACGAGATCCTCGTCAAGACGAAGAACCGCTTCTACGAAATGCGCAGCACGCTCGCCCAGCTGCACTTCGACGTGATCCGCTTCGTGCAGCATCCGTACGAGAGCGGCGAGTCGAAGGTGTTCCTCAGCAAACGTCTCGGCCAGCACGTCATCGATCGGCACCGGAGCCGCCGGTCGGTGGTTCGAACCGGCGAGTGATCCCAGCGGAGATTCTCGCGCAGTACGCGCACGTCGGCGACCCCGTGTGGCTGCGGGCGCACGGCCTCTTCGTCGCCGAAGGCCGGCTCGTCGTCCGGCGGCTCATCGAAGCCGGCCGCTACGAGCCTCTCTCTCGTCGTCACGCCGGCCGCGCTCGAAGGCCTCTCGGACCTCCGCGCGCGCGTACGGTGTCCCGTCCACGTCGTCGAGAAGTCCGAGCTCGCGTCGCTGACGGGGATCGATTTCCATCGGGGCTGCCTCGCGCTCGCGAGGCGCCCCGGCGTCCAGCCGCCGCTCGAGGCGTTCGCCGGCGCCCGCCGGCTGCTGGCGCTCGAGTCCGTGGCCAACCCGGACAACGTCGGCGGGCTCTTTCGCGTCGCCGCCGCGTTCGATGCGGGGGGCCTGCTCCTCGACCGCGCGACGGGCGATCCGTTCTACCGAAAAGCCATCCGGACGTCGATGGGCGCGTCGCTCCACCTGCCGTTCACACGCCTGGAGTCCTGGCCCTCGGACCTCGGCCTGCTTCGCCGCCGCGGGTTCCAGATCGCCGCGCTCACGCCCGATCGGATCGCGACGCCGCTCGCAGGATATGCCGCCACGGCCGGCCGGAACCGGCCGCTCGTCTTGATCCTCGGCGCGGAGGGGTCTGGCCTTACTGCGGAGGCCCTCGACGCCGCCGACGTCAGGCTGCGCATTCCAATTGCCGACGGCGTGGATTCCCTGAACGTCGTCGTCGCCGCCGGCATCGCGCTCGCGGCGCTGGACGGACGCATGTAGCGCTGGCCTTCAGGCCAGCCCCAACGGCGGTTCAGCCCAACGGCCTTCAGGCCAGCCTTGGCGGACCCGCCTACCCGAACGCGGGATAATGAAGGCGACGGAGGCAGCGGAGCGTTCAGCCAACGTCTTTTCAACACGGAGGAACGGAGGAACGGAGGAACGGAGGAACGAATCCTTGATGTTTCTTTATTGAAGAGCAATTCTCCGTTGCTCCGTTTCTCCGTTGCTCCGTGTTAGATACCTCCGCTTTCTCCGTACCCTCCGGTATCTCGGAGTCGCGGCTGCCTGAAGGTCGGCACTACGCGACAGAACGTCCCAGGCACAGATCGAGCACGCGCGATGCCCGGGCGCCGCTCTCGCCTGTCGATTCGCATCGGCCGCGGCCGTGCAGCTCGTCGACGATCGTCTGGATGAGCGGTTGATGGACGTGGGGAGGGTTCCGGATCGGATACGCGACCTCCCCCTCCGCTGTCGAGACCACCGTGTCGGCCTCGTGAAAGAGCGGGGTGCGCAGTTCACCCAGGGAGCCGGTGAACACCATGCCGTCTCGCTTGCTGCCGGCATTGAAGTTCCAGATGCCCGTGCCCACGACGTCACCGGCGATCCTGAAGGACGCCGCGATCGCGTCCTCGACCTCGTACGTCCCGCCGGTGTTGACCGGGAAGCCGGCGGCCTCGACGATCTCCCCCACGAGATAGTCGAGCAGGTCGATGCCGTGCGAGCCCACGTCGAGGAACAAGCCTCCGCCCGCGATCGCCGGGTCGAACCGCCAGGCGGCCGCCTGTTCCGGCGTGGCCAGCCGATCCATGACTTCCACTCGAACCGACGTCACGCGACCGATCGCCCCGCCGGCGAGAAGATCGCGAACGGCGACGTACCGAGGGAGCGCGCGGCGGTAATACGCAACCCAGAGCGGCGCAGCGGCGGTGCGGAACGCCTCCACCATCCGGAGGCACTCCCCGTGGTCCATCGCCATCGGCTTTTCCACGAGACAGGGCTTGCCGGCCGCGGCCACGCGAAGCGACAGGTCGCAGTGCGTGGAGGGAGGCGTGGCCACGTACACCGCGTCCACATCGGCGTCGGCAATCAGATCGCCGGCGCTCGCGTGCACGCGCGGGACGTTGTGGCGGCGGGCGAAGTCCTCGGCCTTCGCGCGATCCCGCCGCATGACCGCCACGAGCGCGGATCCCGGCGTCTTCTGAAATCCGGGACCGCTCTTCACTTCCGTGACGTCCCCGCACCCGATGATGCCCCAGCGAATCATGCGGAATCTCCAGCTTCCAGCTTCCAGCTTCCCGCTCCCCGCTTCCGAATCCCGAGTCCCGAATCCCGAGTCCCGAGTCCCGAGCGTTCGAGAATACTTGGATTCGGTCCGAATTGGTGCGACGCTATCGGCTCGTCGCCAGGAACACCGCCCCGGCGAGGCGGTAGAGGACTCCAGGAGCTGACAGGTGAACGCAACCAGACTCTATCTCGTGCGTCACGGCGCGACCCAGCTCACGGCAGAGGACAAGTTCTCGGGCGCCATCGGCGTCGAGTTGTCGGACGAAGGGCGGGGGCAGGCGGCCCGGCTCGGCGAGCGACTGCACGACGAGGGGATCAGCGCGGTCTACGCCAGCCCCCTGTCGCGGACGATGGAGACGGCGCGCATTGTCGGCGGCCACTGCGGGCTGGAGATCGAAGAGCGGGAGGGCCTGCGCGAGATCAGCCACGGCCGGTGGGAGGGGCTGACGCGCCGCGAGGTCGAGGCCCGGTATGGCGCCGAGTATGCGTCGTGGGAAGAGGATCCGTTCACCTTCGCGCCGGAGGGAGGAGAGTCCGGCGTGGCGGTGCTCGCGCGTGCGCTGCCGGTCGTCCGCGAGATCGTGACGAAGCACCCGGGTGAGCGCGTGCTCGTCGTCTCGCACAAGGCCACGCTCCGCCTCGTGATCAGCAGCCTGCTGGGATTCGACCCGCGCGGCTACCGGGACCGCCTCGATCAGGCGCCGGCCTGCGTGAACGTGCTCGACTTCCGCGATCCCGTGCGCGTGCGTCTCATGCTCTTCAACGATACGTCGCATTACGCGCATGAGCCCCGCGCGGCGAGCGGGAATCTCTCCAGGTGGTGGGACGGAGCGGCAGGGCAGTCGAAGATCTCGAAACCTTAGCTCCAGAACTTTCAGAACTTTCACAAACCGGAGTGACATCCATGCGCCCGATCATCGTCGTCATCGCGGCCGCCGCGGCGCTCGCCGCCGGTACATCCACCGTCCACGCACAGTCCTGGCAGCCGCCCGCCGATATTGAACGCTGCCCCTCGAAGTGGGGGGCAGGTGACGAGCGGGGCGCGGGCAACCACATGAAGCCCGAAACGGTCCTGCGCGCGGCCCGGCTGATCCGCACGGGCGAGACCTTCGAGCTCGGCCAGGTGCTGTCCTCGACGATGCCCTTCTTCGGAACCCGCCGGTTGGACATCTATACCAAGCGTACCGTCATGAATGCGGGGACGAACAGCCGCGGCAGCAACGAGGAGATCGTCGTCGGCGAGATCGGGCAGATCGGGACGCAGTTCGACGGCTTCAGCCACCAGACCATCGGCAACAGCATGTACAACTGCTTCAAGCTGGACGAAACGTCAACCCGCACCGGTTTCACCAAGCTGGGAGTCGAACGCGTCGGCGGCCTCATGACCCGTGGGGTCGTGATCGACGTCGCCGCCTTGAAGGGGACCGAGATGCTTCCCGATACGTACGAGATCACCGTGGCCGATCTGCAGGAGGCGCTGAAGCGGCAGAGCCTCACGCTGCAGCCGGGGGACGCCGTCATCATCCACACAGGCTGGGGCCGGCTGTGGGGCAAGGACAACGCCCGCTACACGAAGAGCTGTCCCGGCATCGGCGTCGCCGCGGCCGAATGGCTGGCGCGCCAGGATCCGATGCTCGTCGGATCCGATAACTGGGGCATCGGCGTGAGCCCCGACGTCGATCCGCAGGTGAACAACCCGATCCATCAGATCACGCTGGTGGTCAACGGCATTCACCTGCTGGAGAACCTGAAGCTCGACGAGGTGGTGGCCAGGCGGGCCTACGAGTTCGCGCTGATTGTACAGCCGCTCAAGATCCAGGGAGGCACGGGCTCGACCGTCGCGCCGATCGCGGCGCGCTGAGACGGCCTTAACAGGAGGTCAGAAGGTCAGGAGGACATCCTTAACCCAAAGATCAAAACCTCCTGATCTCCTGATCTCCTGATCTCCTGTTTAGGTTTTAGTCTCCTGATCTCTCTACGCGAAGGCGGCGCCGACCATGATCTTCCGGATGCGCAGCCACGGCGACCCGTGCGAGATGCTGTTGGTCTGCGTCGGCTGGCCCTTGGCGTCTCCGCCCGTGCCGAACATCTGCCACGACTCCTTGCCGGAGAGCGCGTCGAGGTTCCCCCAGAAGTCGGTCGTGATGGCGTTGTAGGTGACGTTGGTCACCATCCGGGTGCGCTTGCCGTTCTTGATTTCCCAGAACGCGTTCCCGCCGAACTGCCCGTTGTAGCGCTGCTGATCGATTGAGTAGCTGCCGCGGCCGTCGATCATCACGCCGTCCTTCGTGTCGGCGATGATCTGCTCGGGCGTGGGCGATCCCGCGGGGCCCGGCTCGACGTGCACGTTGGGCATGCGCAGGAACGGGTAGTCGCGCCACGAGTTGGCGGACGTGCAGCCCCGGCTCGCCTTCTCGCCGATGAAGTGCGCCGATTCCCGGTTGGTCTGCAGCCCGACCAGGATGCCCTCCCGCACGAGCGGCCACTGCTGCGTCTTCACCCCGTCGTCGTCGTAGCCAATCGTGGCGACGCCGGTCGGGATGGTCCGGTCGGCCGTCACGTTGAACAGCTTCGATCCGTATTTCAGCTTCCCGACGTCCGAGACCTTGACGAAGCTCGTGCCGGCGTAGTTCGCCTCGTAGCCCATGATGCGATCGAGCTCGGTGGCGTGCGCGACGATCTCGTGAATGGTGAGCATCGCGTGCGACGGCGTGAGCACGAGGTCCTTGATGCCCATGTCGATGGGCTTGGCCGTGCAGTACCTCGACCGCTTCGGCGGCGATGCGCTCGGCGTTCTCGACCAGGCCGGCGGCCTCGGCGATTTCCCATCCGCCCGTGCCCGGCACGCCGGTGAACTGACGCGAGCGCGTCTGGCCGTCCTTGCGCGCCGTCACGCTGAACCCCGGGGTCGTCGTGAACACCTCCTGCTCGATGTAGGACCCTTCGCTCGACGCGAAGTACTTCCATTCCGCTTCGAGCTGTATCGACGCGTTGACGGACAGCACGTCCGGGACCTTCACGGCGAGGTCGACGACTTTCTGGACGAGCGCCTGCTTCTCCTCTTGTGACACCGACGCGGGATCCTTCTGCATCGGCGTCGCCCAGTACCTCGGTGTACGCCGGAACCGGCGCGAGCCTCACGTCGACCTTCTTCGCGATGGCGCTGGCCTTTGCGACCTCGGTCGCCACGCGCGTGATGCGGCGGATCTCGTCCTCGGTGACGATCGGGCTGCTCGCGAAGCCCCAGACGCCGCTGTGGATCACACGGACGCCGAACCCTGCGGCGTCGTTGCTGCCGGCGCCGGCGCCGGCATTGTCGCTGCCGAATCCACCGAACCCGCCCCGGCCTCCGCCGCGTCCGCCGCGCCCGCCACGCCCGCCGCGGCCGCCGCCGAACCCGCCGAGATCGTCGTCTGCATCACGGTTGCCGCCGTTTGCGTTCACCCCGCGGCTCGTGCTGCGCGTGAACCGGATGTCGGCATACGTGCACCCGCCGCGGCGGGCCTCCATCAGCGCGACGTCCGATAGACCCTTGAACTTCGACTCGAGCACGCGCCCGGACGGCGACTGCGCGATCAGATCGGCAATCACATCGCTCGCGGCGACCGCCATCCCGGACAGCGCCATGGTTTTGACGAAGTGTCGACGCTTCATGAAGTTGATCCTTGAATTCACAAATATGTCTCACCACAGAGTCAACGGAGACAGCAGAGAAAATCTTTTTGTCTCCGTTTACTCCGCTATCTCCGTGGTGGATACGCCATCCTCAAAGCGGGCCGCTCAAACCGCCGGGGACACCGACGTCATCAGAAAGTCCTCGATGCGCACCGGCGGCACGAGCGCCGTGCCGGGGCCGTCGTACGATTCCCCGGTGTGGATCGGCACGGATCGACCAATCGCGGTGACGTTGTTGTAGCCGACAATCGGCGACATGTTCCAGCGGAAGTTCTGCACCGGGCCGGTGACTTCGCCGTTCTCGATCAGGAACAGCCCGTCGCGGGTCATGCCGGTGTTGAGGAGCGTCTGCTGGTCGACGCCGCGGATGTACCAGAAGAACGTGACGATGAGGCCGCGGCGCGTGGACTTGATCATCTGGTCCATCGTCATGTCGGTCCCTTCCATCACGAGGTTCGAGTTGACCGGGGTGGCCGTGAGCGGCTTCTTCTGCCGGGCCGCCCACTGGCGATCGTACGAGAGGTTCTTCAGCACGCCCTTCTCGACCCAGGTCACCGGCCGGGCAGGCAGGCCGTCGACGCCGATCGGCGACTGCCTCAGTATGGGATTGCCGACGTCACTCTTGATCGTGATGGCGTCGCTGAACACCTTTTCGCCGAGCTTCGTCGTGCCCGTCTCCTTGCCGGTAAAGTACGTGCGCGCAAACGGTCCCTCGGCCGATCGCGCGTTGAAGAGGCCCGTCATCAACGACAGGAAGCGCGCGTTGGCGCGCGGCTCCAGGATGACGGTGTAGCGGCCAGGCTCCAGCGCGCGCGCCTTCCGGCTCTTCAGCGCCTTCTCGGACGCCGTCCGCGTGAGCTGCACCGCGTCAATCAGGCTGGTGTCCTTGACGCCGGTGATCCCGGCCCAGCCCGAGCCGGTCGCATCCGGCGTCCGGCACGTCAGGATGAAGCCGGCCTCCGCATACTGGTAGTACGCGAACAACCCCTTCGAGTTCGCGTTGCACGTCGTCTGATGCGTCTTCGGGATGTAGCCGGAGCCGACGACGCCGAGCTTGTCGGCGAGGTCGATGCTCTGGCGCGCGAGTTTGGCCCGCTCGGCCGGGCCGAAGTTGACGCCGCTCGGCAGCGCCGCGTCGACCGCGATGTAGTCCTGCGGCCCTTCGGTGAGCGGCTGCTGGTCCGGATTCTCGCGGGCCTTCTCCGCGGCGCCCTGCGCCTCGTCCACGGTTCGCTGCAGCGACGCGTCGTCGAACTGCCGCGTCGACGCCGAGCCGGATCGGGCGCCCTTGTAGACGGTCACGCTCACCTGACGATCGAACTGGACCATGTTGGCGGTGATCGTCGAGTTGGCGAAGCGTGTGGCGGATCGCTCGCCGCCGGAAAAGTCCACTTCGACGGCGTCGGCCTTGGCCATGTTGATGAGCTTGTCGGTGACCGCTTTGACTTCGTCGCGTGAGTACATATTGGAGTGTCCGAACTGGCCCCTGCCGCGCCGAAGCTCCGTCAGTGTGTTCGGAGCGAAGGCGGGTCGAGGTGGGCAAAGGCTACTACGTCAGTCAGGTGACAGCAAGCGAGCCGCGGCCCTTGGTACCTCGATTGCTGGGCATCGTACCAGGGTCCGGGTCGCCGGACCTGGACCCGGAGGGATCGATGGCCAAAGCAACTGCGGGGGGACGGCAGAGCTCGAACAAGTCGGGCGTGCGATCGCTTGGAAAGAAGATGGACAACACGCCGCTACGGCTTCCAGTCGCAGCCCGCATCGCACCAGAAGCCCGGGGCGTTCGGACAGGAAAGTCGATCGACGGCCGGCCGGACGAAGGCGGGGACGAGCACGACACACGAGGGGAAGGCGGCGGCCCTGCGCCGCGTAAAAGTGCCCTAACCTTTATTACTCGCTTAGTTGGCGCACCCGCACCGGCCGGCGCCGCACGCCGGAGCGGCCGGCATGGCGCAGCCTTCACTGCGGCTCGAGGCCACGCCGACCATCCCGGGACTGGACAGGCGCTTCGCGAGATTCACGCCCCGGCACGCGGGACAGGCTGCGGGACGGTCTGCCGTCACGAAAGCTTCGAAGGGCTTCTCGCAGTCGCGGCACTCGTATTCGTAAAGCGGCATACCCACATTCTATCAAGGTCGCGCTAAAATCTCCGCTTGCCAACCGTAGCTCGCGCTCTGCGATAGCGCAAGCGAGCGAAGGTTGGTTCTCCAGGCCGAGGAGAGGGAGCAGAACGATGATCACGCGCGCGATCGCGATACTGACGCTTGCGTTGCTGGCGGCCCCGGCGGCGCGGGCGCAGGAGCAGAAGCTCACGACGTACTACCTCGTCGTGCTGCTCAAGGGGAAGGCCTGGACCGCGCAGGAATCGCCGGAGCGGACCAAGCTCCAGGAACAGCACATCGCGCACCTCACGAAGCTCGGCGACGAGGGCGCCGGGCTGGCGGCGGGCCCGTTCGGCGACGGCGGCGACATCCGCGGACTCCTCATCGTCGCCGCGAAGTCAGAACAGCACGCGCGCGAGCTCGAGGCCGCCGATCCGGCGGTGAAGGCCGGGCGGCTGGCGATCGACGTGCTGCCGTTCATGGCCCCCGAAGGATGGTTCCACAAACCCGCGACCCCCTTCGCGATGGAGACGGTGTACTTCGTGTTCCTGAACGGCGGCCCCAACCGCGCGCCGGATCCGGAGAGCGCGAAGCGCCTGCAGTCCGAGCACCTCGCCTACATGGACGCCCAGCACAAAGCCGGCCGCCTGATTCTCGCCGGCCCGTTCGTCGGCGGCGGGAGCCGCGCCGGCCTCGTGGTGTATCGCGCCGCCTCCGCCGACGAGGCGCGAGGTTGGGCGGCCGCCGACCCGATGGTGAAATTCGGCCGCCTCGAGGCCGAGATCCACGAGTGGTATCTCGCGAAGGGCGTGCTCAAATAATCCCTAATCGCTAATCCCTGATCCCGCATCCCGCATCCCGAATCCCGAATCCCGAGTCCCGAGTCCCGGCCCTGCCAACCGTTCTTGACATGCGTCCGTCATACATGTTGCAATCATACATATGGCGAACGATCCTGTCAGAGCGGATGTCAAGAAGGGGAGTGCCGAGGTCCTCGTCCTCGCGCTCGTGGAGGACCGCGCCCGCCACGGCTACGAGATCGCAAAGCTCATCGAGGAGCGGTCCGGCGGGGTCCTGAAGTTTCACATCGCCTCGCTCTACCCGATGCTCTACCGCCTGGAGCGCCGCGGCCTGATCGTGGGGCGATGGGTCGAAAAGGCCGGGCAGCGCCGCCGCCGCTTCTATCGCATCACCGCCGAAGGGCGACGCCAGCTGGCCAGCCACCGGACGCGGTGGGAAGAGTTCATCCTCGCGCTCACCCGCGTGGCAGGGATCCGTCATGCCTGATGAAACCGCTCGACGCCCGGCGCATTTCTGGCGGACGCTGGTGCGCTCCCGCCTCGCGACGCGACCGTGGACGCCGACGTCATCGAGGAAGTCGCGCAGCACGCCGAGGACGTGTACCGATCCTCGCGCGCGGCGGGACAGGACGACGAGGCGTCGCTGAGAGCCGTCGAGGCCGAGCTGGCAGATGTCCCGGCCTCGATCCGGGCGGCCCACGCGACCCGCCGCCGCCGCATTGTCCCGTGTCTGCCGGAACCCGCGGCCGGGCGGTTGCGCCTCCTTTCAGCCTTCGGCCGCGATCTGGCCCATGGGGTCCGGCTGCTGGCCGCGCGTCCCGCCTTCACGGCAGTCGCCGTCCTCACGCTCGCGCTCGGCATCGGCGCCAACACGGCCATCTTCAGCGTCGTCCACTCGATGCTGCTCGCGCCGTTGCCGTTTCCAGAACCCGGCCGCCTCGTGATGCTGTGGGAAACGGATGCCGACGACGAGGCCGCGCGCTTCATTGTCGCGGCACCGAATTTTCAGGACTGGTCCGCGCAGAGCACGTCGTTCGCGCACACCGCCATCTGGGAGGATCTGCGCTTCAACATCGCGGGGGGCGCCGACCCGGAGCAGGTCCTGGGGCTGCGGGTCTCGTCCACGGTCTTCCCGATGCTCGGCGTGGCTCCGCAGCTCGGACGCACCTTCACGGCGGAAGAGGATGCGCCGGGTCATTTCGTGGCCGTCATCAGCGACGCGTTGTGGCGCCGCCGATTCGGTGCGCGCCAGGACGTCATCGGCCAGATGACAAGGCTCAACGGCCAGCCGTACGAGATCATCGGCGTCATGCCGCCGTCGTTCGCGTTCGTGCAACAGGCCCATGCCGTCTGGGTGCCGATCGCCTTCACGGAGCAGGATGGGGCGCGCGGTGCGCACTCGTTCTACGCCGCGGCGCGCCTCGAGCCGGGCGTCGCGTTCGAGACGGCCAGATCTGAAATGCGGACGATCGGCAGCCGTCTCGAGAAACAGTACCGAGTGGAACAAGGGAGAGGGCGCGACGATCACGCCCATGATCGATCTCGGCGTCACGCAGGTCCGGGGGACCCTGTATGCGCTCGCCGGCGCCGTCGGACTGGTCCTGCTCATTGCGTGCGTGAACGTGGCGAACCTGCTCCTCGCGCAGGCCGTCGCGAGGCACCGCGAATTCGCCATTCGGGCGGCGCTCGGCGCGGGCCGTGGGCGGCTCGCGGCGCAAATGCTCGCGGAGGGCCTTCTGATCGCCGGGCTCGGGGGAATGGCCGGCGTCGCCCTCGCATGGGCCGGCACGGCCGCGCTTGCCGGGACGCTCCCCGCGAGCATTCGTCTCGCGCCGTTCCGTGAGGCTCGCACCGCGCCGCTGGATCCGGCGGTCCTGGCGTTCACCTTCGGCCTCGCCGCGGTCACCGGCATCCTGTTCAGCCTGGCGCCCATGCTCGGCGCGCGCGGACACGCGGGCGCGGCGCTGAAAGCCTCCGGGGACCGCGGCGCCACCGCGCGCTTCACCGTCCTGCGAAACGCGCTGGTCGCGACCGAAGTCGCCCTCGCGGTGATCGTGCTCGCCGCTGCCGGCCTCATGATCAAGAGCGTCGCGAGGCTGAACGGCGTCAATCCCGGCCTGACGCCGCACTACGTGCTCACGATGGGGATCGCGCTGCCCCAGACCGACACGTACGGACCGCCGGTCCGGACGACGTTCTGCGACGACGTGCAGCGCGAGGTCGGAGCGCTGCCGGGCGTGACCTCGGTCGCGGCTATCAGTCACCTGCCGCTCAGCGGCGCGAACGCCGGCCGCGGCTTCACGATCGAAGGCCGCGCCGCGGCCTCCGCGACCGACTTGCCGAGCGCCTCGTACCGCCTGACTTGTCCCGGGTACTTCAAGACCCTGGGTATTCCGATCGTCAAGGGAAGGGATTTCACTCCCGCCGATTCCATCACGGCCGCGGGCGCCGTCATCATCAACGAAACGGCGGCGTCGCGCTACTGGCCGAATCAGGATCCCGTCGGTCAGCGGCTGAAGATCGGGCCGCCCGCTTCCGAGAACCCGTGGATGACCGTCGTGGGGGTGACGAAGGACGTGCGCCACTTCGGGCTCGACGCCGACGCGCGCCGCGAGATGTTCAGGCCCTACAGCCAGGCGGCCTGGCCCACGATGACGATTACCGTGAAGACCGCGATCGAACCTCTGGCGATCGCCGGCAGCGTCCGGTCGGCGCTGGCGCGCATCGATCCGGATCAGCCGGTGTCGCGCATCAGGACCATGGACCAGGTGATTGAAGAGTCCGTGGGGTCGCGGCGATTCCCGATGCTGCTGCTCGCGTTGTTCTCCACCGTCGCGCTGGTGCTTGCCGCGATCGGCGTCTACGGCGTCGTCAGCTACGTCGTCTCGCAGCGGACGCGCGAGATCGGGATCCGGATGGCGCTCGGCGCCCGTGCCGGGGAGGTGATTCGGCTCGTGCTGCAGCGATCGCTCGTGCCGATTGGCGCCGGGATCGTCGCGGGCGTGGCCGGATCGCTGGCGGCGTCGCGGCTGCTGACGGCGCTGCTCTATCGCGTCGAGCCCGGCGACCCCGTCGTGCTCGGCGCGATTGTCATGCTGCTCGGCGCCAGCGCCGTCGCCGCGTGCCTGATTCCGGCGCGCCGCGCGGCGTCAGTGGATCCACTCGTGGTGCTGAGGGACGAGTAGACGAGGACGATCTTGGATCTAGAACCACGAACCATTCGATCGCCGAACGTCTTCAACTCTTCGCCACCGCCACGGATGCCGGCCGCAGCACGTCGTCACCGATCGTGTAGCCGTGCCGCACGACGCCCACGACCCGGCCGTCCTGATCCGGCGAGGCGGCGGGGACGGTGCTGATCGCTTCGTGGACGAGCGGATCGAATGCGACGTCCGCGGTTTCGATTCGCTTCACGCCGAGTCCTTCGAGCTTCGAGAGAAACTGACGCCGCACCAGCTCGACCCCCTGCAGCAGGGCCTCGGGCGAGGTCGCCTGCCTGGCCGACTCGATGGCGCGATCGAGATTGTCCACGACGTCGAGCAGGTCCGCGAGAATCTCCCGGCGGCCGCGTTCGATGTCCTTCGAAATCTCGCGCCGCAGCCGCAGCCGCGACTCTTCGAACTCGCCCGCGGCCTGCCGGTACTTGGCGATGTACTCCGTCGCGATCCGATCCTTTTCGGCCAGCTGCCGTTCGAGCTCTTCCACGTAGGTCGGCTTCGACGAGCTGGCCGGGGCCTCGCCGTCGTCGCCGCGCGCCCACCAGCGGCGGTCCACTACCTTCACCGGTATCTCGTGCTCTTTGTCGGTCATTTGATGTGTCTTTTATGAAATCTGTGCGCGCTCGGGGCGCGCCGGGTTCATTTCGCCGGCGCCGGCGCCGGCGCCGCGGCAGGAGCGGGGCGGGCATCGAAGGCGAAGGCGAGCTTGCCGTCCTCGAGGCTGATCGTCACGGTCCCGCCGTGCTCCAGCCGGCCGAACAGGATCTCGTCGGTCAGCGGGTCGCGGACGTCGGTCTGGATGACCCGCGCGAGCGGCCGCGCCCCGTAGACCGGGTCGTAGCCCTTCTCGGCGAGCCATCCTCGCGCCTCCGGCTCGAGCGCGATCGCGATGCGGCGCTCGGCGAGCTGCGCCTCGAGCTGCAGGATGAACTTCTCGACGATGGTCTCCATCACCGAGGGCGTGAGCGGATCGAACGAGACGATCGCGTCGAGCCGGTTGCGGAACTCCGGGCTGAAGACTTTCTCGATCGCCTGCTTCGACCGCTGCTTCGCGGCTTTCTGCCGGCCGTCGAGCACGCGCGCCGACGTTCCGGACTCGACGAAGCCGATGCTGGCGTTGCTGAGCTCACGCGATCCGGCGTTGGAGGTCATGATCAGGACGACCTGCCGGAAGTCGGCCTTGCGGCCGTTGTTGTCGGTCAGGGTCGCGTGATCCATCACCTGCAGCAGGATGTTGAAGATGTCGGGGTGCGCCTTCTCGATCTCGTCGAGGAGCAGCACCGCGTACGGGTGCTGGCGGATGCCGTCCACCAGCAACCCGCCCTGCTCGAATCCCACGTAGCCCGGAGGCGCGCCGATCAGCCGGGCGACGGCGTGCTTCTCCATGTACTCGCTCATGTCGTAGCGAATGAACTCGTTGCCGAGGTGCATGGCGAGCTGCTTGGCGAGCTCGGTCTTGCCGACGCCGGTCGGACCGGTGAACAGGAAGCACCCGGCGGGCCGATCGGGCTGGCCGAGCCCGGCGCGCGATCGCTTGATCGCCCGCGCGACGGTTCCGACCGCCTCGAGCTGTCCGAACACGACGCGTCCCAATGATTCCTCGAGGCCCTTCAGGCGATCGCGGTCGGACGATGACGCCTGTTTGGCGGGGATCCGGGCCATGCGCGCGACCACTTCCTCCATCTGCTCCGCGCCGATTTCCGCAGGCGCTGCCGGAGCGGCGGCCTCGCTGGTCTTGCGAAGCGCGGCGCCGATCTTCAGCCGCATCTTGGCGCCCGCTTCGTCGACCAGGTCGATGGCGCTGTCGGGCAGCTTGTAGTCGCGCAGGTGCCGGGCCGCCAGCTTCGCCGCGGCCTCCAATCCATCGTCGGTGTAGCGCACGCGATGGTGCGCTTCGTAGCGGGAGCGGAGGCCCTGGAGAATCTTCACGGTCTCGGGAATCGACGGCTCGTCGATCGTGATCTTCTGCAGGCGCCGGGCGAGCGCGCGGTCTTTCTCGATGTGCTTGAATTCCTCGTGCGTCGTCGATCCGACCACCCGGAGCTGGCCCGTGGTCAGGACCGGCTTGATGAGCGTCGCCAGGTCCATCGTGCCGCCGGTCGTGGCGCCGGCGCCGACCGTCGAGTGGATCTCGTCGATGAACAGGATCGGCATCGGCCGCTTGGCCAGCGCGTTGATGACGGCCTTGAACCGCTCCTCGAAGTCGCCGCGGAACCGCGTGCCGGCCAGGAGCGCACCGGTGTCGAGCGAAAAGACCTCCGCCCCTTCGAGCAAATCGGGGACGTCCTCGCCGAGGAGCCGCGTCGCGAGCCCTTCGGCGAGCGCCGTCTTGCCGACGCCGGCATCCCCGACGAACACGGGATTGTTCTTCCGCCGCCGGCACAGGATCTCCATCGTGCGCTGCAGTTCGTCGGCACGGCCGATCAGCGGGTCGAGCTCGCCGGCGCGCGCGCGGTCGGTCAGGTTCATCGCGTACGCGGAGAGGGGATCGCGCGCGGTGGCGGTTCCGCGGTCACCCTGGCCCCCCTCCGCGTCGTCCGGCTCGCCGCCGGGGACCGGCCCGCCGCCTGCCAGCGGGACCTTCCTGATGCCGTGCGTGATGAACTCGAGCACGTCGAGCCGCGTGATGCCCTGACCATCGAGCAGCTGGGCGGCAAACGACTTGTTCTGTTGGAGCGTCGCGGCCAGCACGTCGCCCGACTGCACTTCCTGCCGTCCGGCGCTCTGCACGTGAAGGACCGCCGTCTGCAGCACCCGCCGGAACGCGAGCGTCTGCTCGGGCTCCTTCTGCTGCCCGCGCCCGTACTGCTCGACTGATTCCTTGAGGTACTTGTCCAGATCCCGCCGCAGCGCCGGCAGGTCCGCGCCGCAGGCCGAGAGGATCCGCTCGCCGTCCTCGTCGTGGGCCAGGGCGTAGAGCAGGTGCTCGAGCGTCAGATGGGTATGCCGCCTCGACGTAGCCTCGCGGTACGCGACCGACAACACGATTTCGAGAGCCTGACTGAACATCCTGGAACCCTTAGAACCTGGCGGAACCCTGACGAACCAAATCACCCGCGAACTGTAGAACCCAGCGGAACCCTGTGGAACCCCGCGGAACCCCGTGGAACCCTTTATTCGGGCTCCATCGCCGCCCGCAGCGGGAACCCGTTCTCCCTCGCGCGTTCCATGACGGCATCGACTTTCGTCTCCGCCACTTCGTGCGTATAGACCCCGCAGAGGCCCTTGCCCTGCGTGTGGACCGCCATCATGATGCGGAAGGCCTCTTCCGTCTGCTTGTGGAAGATCGACTCGAGCACCTCCACGACGAAGTCCATGGTCGTGTAGTCGTCGTTCAGCAGGAGGACCTTGTACAGATCCGGTTTCTTCGTCTCCTGCTTTGACCGCTCGAGAATTTCACCGTCCGTTTGACGGTCGCTGCCGGCCATGGCTATCCTCATGATTCTAACAGCTTGGATGGGTTCCGACTAAGGGCGCCCACGGGCTCGACGCGGAGACTGCACAGCGGACTCATCCGGCCGACATTCATGTCCACACTTGCGTCAGGGATCGACTACGTCGACCTCAACTTTCTTGGAAATGCCGAGATCATCGCGACCGCCGTCCTGCAGGGCGCGGGCGGGGTGGCGCTCATCGACCCGGGGCCGTCGACCACGCTCGACACCTTGCGAGCCGCGCTCCGGCGCAAGGGAATCGGCATCGCCGACGTCCGCCAGCTGCTCCTGACCCACATCCATCTCGACCACGCGGGCGTCACCGGGACGCTCGTGCGTGAGAACCCGGCGATCGAGGTGTTCGTGCACGAGCGCGGCGCGCCGCACATGGTCGATCCCTCGAAGCTGCTCGCGAGCGCCGGCCGGCTCTATGGCCAGGACATGGAGCCCTTCTGGGGAGAGTTCCTGGCCGTCCCGGCCGATCGGGTGCGCGTGCTCAAAGGCGAGGAGCGCATCATGGCCGGCGGCCGCGGAGCTGCAGGTGACGTATACGCCCGGCCACGCCTCCCATCACGTCAGCTACTTCGACCCGTCGAGCCGCATCGCGTTCGTCGGCGACACGGCCGGGATCCGCCGCGGCGCGAGTCAGCTACATTATGCCGCCCACGCCGCCGCCGGACATCGACCTCGAGGCGTGGCGGACGAGCGCCGATCGAATCCTCGCCTGGGATCCGGACACGCTGTTCCTCACGCACTTTGGCCCCTTCCACGGCGCCCGCCTGCACTTCCAGGAGCTGATGGATCGGCTCGACGCGTGGAGCCGGAGCGCACGGCGGCTGCTCGGCGACCAGACACTGGACGACTCCCAACGCGAGCGCGCGTTCGTCGAGGAGGCGCTGCTCGAGCTCAGACGCAAGATCGGGGAACAGAACGCGGAGCGATACAACCGCGCCGGCCGGCTCGACTATTCGTGGCAGGGACTCGCACGGTCCTGGAAGAGACGTGCGAATCCCAATCCTAATCCACTAATCCCTAACCCTAATCCTCAATCCGTGAATCGAGGGCTCGGATTCAGCGATTCAAGGATTCGTGATTAGGGATTCTCCCTTGGCACGCCGCTGGTATAGATCCGACCAGGAGCGTGTGCGATGAACGGACCAGCTCGAATCGGAATTCTTTCTGCGATCGTGTTTTGCGCCGCCGGCGTGGCGCAGGCGCAGCCGACGGTTCAGCCAGCGCACGCGCCGTTCGTTACTGCTGAGACCGAACATTGGTATCAGACCGGCGAACCGTTGGAATATGCCGGCAACCTTTACTACCGGGCGGGTGCACCACTCTATTTCAACGGGATCGAAATGGTCCGGACCGGCTACTACAAGGGCGTACCGCTTTATTCGAGATCGACATCGGCCATCGAGCCGTCCAACGCCGTGTTCGTGCCGTTGTCGGGCGGCTTCGTGCAGCCGTACGAACGCCTTACAGGGGAAATGAACGCTGTGACCGGCACGCCGCCGTTCCCGGTCGCGTTCCTCGTCGACACAGGCCGCGGCCTGGTCACCGCCTACCCGGTCGTGCAGACTGCGCCGCCTCCCGCCATGGTTGTGTCCCCGATGGCATTGGAGCTGACGTCGCGATCCCGGCGCCGCACCCGCGGCTCCTGTCATGGTCCCGTCTCAGGCTGTGGGCTCGTCGGGTAGCATCTCCCCCGCGCGCGCTCTGAGGCCCGCAGCCCCGCCGGCCGCAGGCGGCAAACGGCGTCTTCGTCGAGTTCGACGGCGCCCGCTGGTTCAGCAGCGGCCCGGCGATGAACTTCGACCCGAAGGCCTTCACGCGGATCGGCGATCTGCGTGGTCTCCCCGTCTACACGGCGGGCGGCCGCGAAGCGACGATTTTTGTCCTCGTGGCCCAAGGGCTCGAGCTCGTCGCGCCGTACTCGAAACGCTCCAGATAGACGCGTCTGCCCGCCGCCAGAACGTCGAACGCCGGTACGCAACGTCCGTCCAACAGCGGGCGCTGTCCGCCTTCAGTCCCTCCGCAGCTCAGATGCCTCTGGCTCCGCCGAATCTGCTAATCTGAAGTCCCCAGAGAAGCGGATGCACGAGTGAACCTACGGCGCTTTGTCTTCGGTTCGCATCCCCGGCGCACGCTGGTGCGCGTGCTGGTCCTCGGGGCGTTGAGCTTCGCGATGTTCCGGTGGGTCCTGATGCCAATCCGCGCCGAAGGCATCAGCATGATGCCCACGTACCGCTCCGGATCGCTCAACCTCGTCAATCGCCTGGCCTTCGCGTCCAGCAAGCCGTCCCGCGGAGACGTCGTGGCGATCCGGCTCGCGGGACCCCACGTGCTGTACGTCAAACGCATCGTGGCGCTGCCGGGTGAGCGATTCTCGATGTCCCAGGGCCAGGCCTACGTCAACGGCGCTCCGCTCAGCGAGCCGTACGTGCAGGACCGCCGGCCGTGGGACGTGCCGGAAGTGACCTTGACACCACGCGAGTACTACGTCATCGGCGACAACCGCGGAATGAGCGCCAGCGACCATGATTTCGGCCGCGTCGATGTCTCGCGCATCGTCGGCAAGGTCGTCTTTTGACGAGACGCCGCGGGCTGCAGGTCGGAGGCGTCGTCGCGCTGGCCGCCGTCGCGTTGTTCGTGTGGAGCCGCTGGGGGTCGGACGACGAGCGCGTCATTCGCGAGCGGATTGAAGCGCTGCGCAGCGAGGTGAACCGCTCCGCCGACGGCCTCGCCGCCATCTCCCGCGCGAACAATATCGGAAGCTACTTCACCGAGGACGTCGTGGTCGATCTCGGGCAAGGCGCCACGCCCATCCGGGGCCGCATGACGCTCATGGGGATGGCCGAGCGGCTTCAGCCGCGAACCGCCGCATTCCGCATGGAGTTCGACGACGTCGGCGTCGAGATGACGTCCGGCGCCGCAACCGCCGACGTCACGCTGACCGCGAGCTTCATACGGGGAAGCCAGACCGGAGAGGAATCGCGCGACGCCCGCGAGTTCGCGCTGGGCTTCACCAAGGCCGGCGGGACCTGGCGCATCGCGCACGTGACGGCGATAGATGTGTCTGAGATAGTCTCGGGTCTCGGGTCTTCGGTCTTGTCTTTGGTCTTTGGTGGTGGACGAATGTCTATACGCGTCGGCGACGAGGCCCCTGATTTCGAGTTGCGCAGCCATCGCGGCGGCACGGTCAAGCTGTCGGATTTTCGCGGCCGGCAGAACGTGGTCATCGCGTTCCACCCGCTGGCGTTCACGCCCGTGTGCGAGGCCCAGATGTGCGGGTACGAATCCAATCTCGAGCGGTTCGCACGCGAGGGGGCGGCCGTCCTCGGCATCAGCATCGACGCGCAGCCGGCCAAGGCGGCCTGGGCGAAAGCCATCGGGCCGATCTCGTACGACCTGCTGAGCGACTTCCATCCTCACGGTGAGGTCGCGCAGCAATACGGCGTCTTCAGGCCAAAAGAAGGCTTCTCCGAGCGCGCGATCTTCGTCGTCGACAAGCAGGGGCGAATCGCCTGGTCGAAGGTCTACCAGATCCCCGAGCAGCCGAAGAACGACGAGGTGTTCGAGGCGCTCTCGAACCTGAGCTAGAACTTCGAGCTCTAAACCTTTAGAACTTTAGAACTTTGAGAAGGATGTGATGTCGAAGGCTGAAGGCCGAAGCCTTCAACCTCCGACAAACCTGGCCGCGGGCGCTTTCGCCCGGGAGCGAGGATGCGAGCCGGCAAATATTGCTGACGAGGCAGGTAGTCAGCATGCCGGCACCGGCGGGCAGAACCTTAAGCCACAGCTATTCGATCGTGGCGACGAACCGTCGAAAACTGACTCGGCCGGGCCCCATCCAAGCGGATGAACGCGCCTTCACGAGTCTGTGCGAGAAACTTCGCGTCAACGAGCGCCCCGAGCAACGCATCGCAAACGTCGCGCTCGAGACCCCACAGACGTTGTGCCTGTGCCGGCGTCAGCCGAAGTCCGGGCATTTCCACGAACTCGCCCTGAATCCGTTGAAGCACATCGTCGAAGCGCATCGGGCTCGCCTCCGCGGCTTCCCTGACATTTCGTCTTACAAGTGCCAGAGCAAAAGCAAGGTTTGTACCGGCCCTGTTGAGCTATGCGGCCGCGCTCGACAAGTCGATGTAAGTTTTTGACAGTAACGTAACTTATTTAGATGGGCCGATCGTACCGGCACCAATCCGCAGTGCGCGATTGAGTGTAGTGATCGTGCATTCGGGCAGCGGGCAGCTGTTTGGAAATGCTACTGCACGGAAGAGCTCGACGAACGGGCGCTTTTAGAGCTCTCGAAGGGCCGTCACAACCGGGAGCCTGGCGGCCCGGATTGCCGGAAGCATCCCGCCCAACAGGCCCATGGCCACGGCGTAGACGAGCCCGCGGACGAGCAGCGACGGCGTGACGCGCGAAGGCAAACGCGACCTGGCTGAACGACTGCCAGTTCATCGTGGCAGTCTGGTATCCGTCAAAGGCGAGCCAGGCCAGCCCGCCACCGATCACCCCGCCGATCAGGCTCAGCAGCAACGCCTCGATGAGCACCGAGATCACCACCGGGCTCCTGCCGAATCCCAGCGCCCGCAGCGTCGCGATCTCGCGGGTCCGGGACGAGACCGCCGAATACATGGTGTTGACCGCGCCGAATATCGCCCCGAGCCCCATCAGCCCGGCGATGCCGAACCCGATCGTCCGGACGATCGTCTGCAGCACGATCGACTGCTGGGCGTAGTAATCCGGCTCGCGGATCGCGGTGACGTTCAGCCGCCGATCGGTGGTGAGTGCGTCCTTCACCGTCTGGATATGCGTCAGCGGACGGCAATCGCAGGAGCACGGACTGATAGCTGTTCCCGCGCCGGTAGGCCGGCTGCAGCACTCGCGCGTCGCACCACAACTCGGACTCGGCGACGCTGCCTCCCGCTTCGAAGATCCCGACGACCTGCCAGGATCCTTCACCCCACCGCACCGTCGATCCGACGTTGAGCCCGCTGAACTGCCTCGACGCGGCGCGTCCGACCACGATCTCGCTCGTGCCCGGCGTGAACATCCGCCCCTCGGCAATCTTGACCTCCGGCCGCGCCAGCAGCGCCGCCGCCGACAGTCCGCGAAGGGGAACGTTCGCATCGGCCCCCGTGCGCTTCAGCGGATGACCGACGATGACGAAGAGCTCCGGCGAGGCGATCGGACCGTCGGGGCCCCGCGCGATGCCGGGCGCTTCCATGATCAGCTTCGCGTCGTCGCCCGACAGGCCGCTCGTCATCTCGGTGTCGCTGCCGGACCGCAAGACGATCACGCGCAGCGGGTCTCCCGCGTCGGTCATCGCGGCGCGGAACCCCTCGGCAATCGATAACACCGCCGTAAAGACAATGACCACGCCGGCGATGCCGATCACCGCCACGGTGGACGAGCCAAGCCGCTGCCCGATGGAACGAAGGGTGACGCCGGTGACGGCGATGGTTTGTGAGAGCCAGTTCATGTCAGGTCTTCCTCAATGCGTCGACGATCTTGAGCCGGCGTGCCTGGAGCGCCGGCAGGAGACCGGTGCCGATTCCCAGGAGAAGGACCAGCCCGACGCCGGCGATCAGGTTGCGAATCGGAAAGTAGAACGCGGGCAGCATGCCGTTGGTCGGGTCTCCCTGCGCGATGAGCACCCAGCCGACCAGGAGCCCGAGGCCGCCGCCGATGACCGCGATCGTGACCGATTCCATCAACACGAGCGCCAGGATGCGTCCTTCGCCGAACCCGAGCGTCTTCAACACCGCCAGCTCGTTGGTGCGTTCACGGATCGACTGCGCCATGGCGTTCCCCGCCACGAAGAGGATGAAGGACATCACGATCGCGGCAATCGCCGTCATGATGCTGCCGATGTCGCCGATCTGGCCGGCGAAGTCAGAGACGAACTTCTTCTCGGTCGCCGTCTTGGTCTCGGCCGGCGAGTTGGCGAAGAGCGCGTCGATCCCCTTGGCGAGGCGGTCGGAGCTGGCGGGATCTTTCACCCGGACGACGTACCAGCCGACCTGATCCGCCAGACCTTCCTGCTTGCGGAACGTCTCGTTGATGTAGTCCCAGTGGAAGAAGAACTGCGTCTTGTCGGTCCCCTTGACGGGGGAGTCGTAGATGCCGTCGATCGTGAATTCCCAGGGGGAGCCGTCGGGCTTCCGGTAGATGGGGGAAATCAACGGCACGCGGTCGCCGAGCTTCCACTTGTACTTCTTCGCCGTGTCGATCCCGACGATCGCGCCGGTGCGGTGGGCAATCCACGCCTTGGCCTGATCCTCCGGCAGCTTGAACTCGGGGTACATCCGCAGCCAGCTCGCGGGCTCGACTGCCATGTTCGCGAGGAAATTGCTCGGCTCCTGGTAGTACGCGCCGAACCAGTTGGCGTGCGAGACGTCGGTGACTCCCTCGAACGTCCGGATCCGCTCGGCATAGCTCTTCGGCAGCAGCTGGATGAGCGAGACCTTGTGGATGGTCATCAGCCGGTCCGCCCCGGCGACTTCCACGCCGAGCGTGAACGCGGCGCGGATCGCCATCAGCACGCCGAACAGGACGAACGCGATGAAGATCGACAGGACCGTGAAGATGGTGCGGACCTTCCGCCTGAGGAGGTTGCGCAGGACGAGCGGAAGATACTTCATGCCACGGCCTCCGTGACCAGGATGCCCTTGTCGAGATGCAGCGTCCGTTTCGCACGGGCCGCCGCGTGCGGGTCGTGGGTCACCATCACGATCGTCTTGCCGTGATCGCGGTTGAGCGCCTGGAGAAGGTCCAGGACCTCATCGCCCGACCGGCGATCGAGATCCCCGGTCGGCTCGTCGCACAGCAGCAGCGTCGGATCGGTGACGATGGCGCGCGCGATGCCGACCCGCTGTTCCTGTCCGCCCGACAGCTGGCGGGGATAGTGCTTCGCCCGTTCGCCCAGCCCGACGACGCCGAGAGCCGTCTGGACGCGGCGCTTGCGATCGGCGGAGCCGAGCTTGGTCAGGAGCAGCGGCAGCTCGACGTTCTTCGCCGCCGTCAGGACCGGGAGCAGGTTGTACATCTGAAACACGAACCCGATGTGCCGGGCGCGCCAGGCCGACAGCTTGCTCCCCGACATCTTGTCGATGCGGTCTCCGGCCACGTCGATCGAGCCCTGGGTCGGCGTGTCGAGACCGCCCATCAGGTTGAGCAGCGTCGTCTTGCCGGAGCCCGACGGCCCCATCAGCGCGAGGAAGTCGCCCGAGGGGATGTCCAGCGTCACGCCCTGGAGCACGTCGATGCGCTCGTTCGCGCGGCGGTAGATCTTGTGCAGATCCCTGATCTTGACCAGCGTATCCATTCAACGCTCCTTGACCGTCACCTTGTCGCCGTCCTTCATCGTCGCCGGGGCGTCGAGCACGACCTTCTCCCCCGCGGTCACTCCGGCGTCGATCTCGACCTGGTCCCCGTCGGCGGCGCCAGCCGTCACCGCCCGGCGTTCCACCCGGTCGTCGTGGAGGACGAACACGACATCACGCCCGTCATCCTTTCGCACCGCCGTCTTGGGCACGAGCAGCCTGGCACGGGTCTCGGTGGTCTCGACCGTCCTCCGCTCCGTGAGGAAGGCCACCTTGACCCCCATGTCGGGGAGTATCCGCGGGTCGAGCTTGTCGAACCCGATCCGCACCTTCATCGTGGCCTTCTGCCGATCGGCCGTCGGGACCGTCGTGATGACGTGGGCCGGAATGCGCCAGTCCTTGTAGGCGTCGAGCACCGCCTCGATCGGCTGGCCCGGTCGCACGCTGGAGATGTACTGCTCGGCCACGTCCACTTCGATCTCGAGCGACGACATGTCGACGATCGTCCCGATGCCGGAGCGCGTGAAGCCGCCGCCGGCGGACACGGGCGAGATCATCTCCCCGGGCTGCGCGTCTTTCGAGATCGCCACGCCGTCGAACGGCGCGCGCACGGTCATGTCCGCCAGATCGGTGCGGTGCTGGCTCACCAGGCTCTCCGACACCTTGACCTGTTGCTGGGACAGCGAGATCCGCGCCTTGATGGACTCCACTTCCGCCCGCGCCGAGTCCAGCTCGGCCTTCCCGATGATCTTGTCCTTGATGAGCTGCTCACGGCGGCCAAGGGTCAGCTCCGCTTCACGCAGCCGGGCCTCGTCCTCGGCCGCGCCGCGCCGCGAGGCCTCGAGCTGCGCTTCGGCGACCGCCAGCGCCGCCCGCACCTGCGAGTCGTCGAGCCGCGCGAGCACCTGGCCTTTCCGGACCGCCGTGCCTTCCTCGACAAACACTTCGAGGACCTTGCCGGTCACCTTCGACGACACGGTCGCGCGGCGCCGGGCGGTCACGTAGCCGGAAGCGTCCAGAATCTGCCGGGGGCAGCGCCGACCCCGGTCCGCGCGGTCACGGTTGCGATCGTCACGGGCGCCGCATCGACCCGTGTGGTCCAGAGCCAGCCGCCGGCCGCAACCGCAACCGCCACGAGCGCGAGCGCAATCCAGACCCCGCGGCGGCTTCCGCCCGCCCGGGAGGTCTGTTCGATACGGAGTGAAGCGAGGTCGTCCTTGAGATTGGCCACAGGAATTGCTTCTCTGAGTGCTGTGAGTGGTTCGGGTGGCGGACAGCTCGTGCCGCCCGACTCAAGTATAGCCAGAATTTACGGCGGCCTTCCGGAAGAGGATCACATTGCCCGGCGAGTGGCGGGTTTTCGGCGGCGAACGCCCCTACCGCGAGCGCAGCGAGCGGCCTTTACCGGCGAGCGTAAGCGAGCCGGCCCCTACCGAGGCGCGCAGCGCCGAGGCCCTTACCGCGTCAGCGAAGTCAGCGCGGCCCTACCGCAGCGTCCCCGGGATCCAGCCGCGGCTCATGTAGTCGCTCATGCCCAGGCTGAAGAGGATGAGCAGCCAGAAGAACCCGGACATCGCGACGACCCACGTCAGCCGGCTGCTCCAGCGGACGTGCATGAAGAAGAGGATGACGAGCGTGGCCTTCGTGCACGCGATCGTGAGCATGACGATGTTGTTGAACGGGCCCAGGTCCACCAGGGCGGCGAGGTAGGTCACAATCGTGCCTACGACCAGGGCCGCGAACACCCAGTAATACATGCTCTTCGGAGCGACGTGACCAGCTGACATATATGCGAACCCTCAGGCGACGTGTCCGCCGATCAAGTAGAGCAGCGGAAACAGGAAGATCCAGACGATGTCGACGAAGTGCCAGTACAGGCCGGACACCTCGACGGGCGTGTAGTAGTCGGCGTCGAACTGCCGCCGCCACGCCATGATCGCGATGACGGTCATGATCCCGAGCCCGATGACCATGTGCAGCGCGTGCAGCCCCGTCATGCAGAAGTACAGCGAGTAGAACATCTCCGCCGCGGCCGGATGGTTGCCTTCCCACACGAAGTTGGGGCCGGGGACGAGATGATGCTCGAACTTGTCGGCGTACTCGATGGCCTTGACGCCCAGGAACGCGATCCCGAAAAACATCGTCGCCGCGAGCCAGAACACCTGCGTCTTCGGCGGCGCGCTCGTCTGCGCGGCGCGCACCGCGAGCGCCATCGTCAGCGAGCTGACAATCAGGACGATCGTGTTGACGGCGCCCCAGACCACGTTGAGGTGATGGCTGGCCTCCGCGAAGCCCTCCGGCTCCGCCGTCCGGTAGACCAGGTAGCACATGAACAGGCCGCCGAAGAACATGATTTCGGTGACCAGGAACACCCACATGCCGAGCGTCGACGCCTCGGCCTGCTGCGCCATGTCGTCGAAATGGTGCTGCAGCTTCGGATGGTGCGCGACGTGTACCTCGACATGCCGCTCCCGGTGCACCGGCGGCTGGTGCATCGGGCCGGGATAGTGCTCGGAGGGGTGGCCCTCCGAAACTCCCGACCTGCGGTAGTGGTCGGACGGGCGGCCCTCAGACAATGCCGACCTCCTTGCTGGGGCCGTACTGATGCGTGCCGTGCGTGACGATGGGCATGTCGTGGAAGTTCTCGGTCGGCGGCGGCGACGGGGTCTCCCACTCCAGCCCCTGCGCGCCCCACGGGTCCGCCGGCGACTTCTCGCCCGCGAAGATCGACCAGGTGAAGTAGATCATCGGCAGCACGTAGCCGACCGAGAGGATCGAGGCGCCAAGCGTCGAGGCCACGTTCAGCACCTGGAACTCGTCCGGGTAGGCATGATAGCGGCGCGGCATGCCCAGGTATCCGGCGACGAACTGAGGAAAGAACGTCAGGTTGAAGCCGACGAACACCATCAGCGCCGCGAACTTGGCCCACCCTTCCGGGTACAGGCGGCCGCTGATCTTCGGCCACCAGTAGTGCAGCCCGCCGAGGTAGCCCATGATGGCGCCGCCGACCATGATGTAGTGGAAGTGCGCGACCACGAAATACGTGTCGTGCATGTGGATGTCGAGACCCATCGCCGCCAGGAAGAGTCCCGTCAGGCCGCCGATCGTGAACAGGCCGAGGAACCCGAACGCGTAGAGCATCGGCGAGTCGAGGCTGACCGATCCCTTGTAGATCGTCGCGGTCCAGTTGAAGACCTTGATGGCCGACGGGATGGCGACCACGAAGCTCAGGATCGAGAAGATGAGCCCGGCGTACACCGACTGGCCGGCCACGAAAATGTGGTGACCCCACACGAGGAAGCCGATGATCGCAATGGCCAGCGACGAGAAGGCCACGAACGAATAGCCGAAGATGTTCTTCCGCGAGAACGCCTGGATGATCTCGCTGATGACCCCCATCGCCGGCAGGATCATGATGTAGACCGCCGGGTGCGAGTAGAACCAGAACAGGTGCTGGAAGAGGATCGGGTCGCCGCCGAGCGCGGGATCGAAGATCCCCATGTGCAGCGCGCGCTCGGCCGCGACGAGGAGGACCGTGATCGCGATGACCGGCGTCCCGAGGATCATGATCAGGCTGGTCCCGTAGTGCGCCCACACGAACAACGGGAGCCGGAACCAGGTCAGCCCCGGCGCCCGCATCCGGTGGATCGTGACGATGAAGTTGAGCCCGGTCAGAATCGACGAGAACCCGGTGATGAACACGCCGAGCGCGGCGGTGATGACGTGGCTGTTGGCCGCCGCCGTGCTGTACGGCGTGTAGAACGTCCAGCCGGTGTCGACGCCGCCGCTCAGCGCCGCGACGAGCGTGAAGATCCCGCCGAGGACGTAGATGTACCAGCTCAGGAGGTTGATGCGCGGGAACGCGAGGTCCTTCGCCCCGATCATGATCGGGATGAGGAAGTTGCCGAGCACCGCGGGAATCGACGGGATCAGGAAGAAGAAGACCATCACCACGCCGTGCATGGTGAACATCTTGTTGTACGTGTCGGACGACATGACGTCGCCGGCCGGCGTCAGCAGCTCGACCCGGATCAAGAAGGCGAACAGCCCGCCCAGGAAGAAGAAGAAGGTAATCGACGCGAGATACAAGCAGCGCGATGCGCTTGTGATCTCTCGTCAGCAGCCACGACGCCAGGCCGTGGCCGTTGTTGAGGTAGTTCAGGGTTTCCATAGTGTCCGTTCAGCCGCGAAGCCGGTGCCCCGCGCAACGCATTGTTCGATCTATTTCGCCGGCGCCGGCGCCCCTGCGGGCGCACCGCCAGGCGTGCTCAGCGACTTGATGTAGGCGATGAGCTGCATCAACTGCTCTTCCGAAACCAGCCCCTGGAACGTCGGCATGAGCGGCTGGAAGCCGGCGACGATCTTGGCCTGGGGATTGACGATCGACTCGCGGAGGTACGCCTCGTCGGCGACGACCGTGGCCCCGCCCTGCAGCGGCACGGTGGACCGAAGACGTTCGTGAGCAACGGCCCCTGAATCGTGGCGCCCTCGACGATGGCAGGCGACGCACCCCTGGCTCTGGAACAGCTTTTCCCCGGCGGCCGCCGGCGTGTCCGAGGATCGGCCGCCCCCCAGCCACGCCTGGAACTCGGCCGGCTCCATCGCGATGATCGTCCCGATCATCCCCGAGTGGTTCGTCCCGCAATACTCGGCGCAGAACAGGTGATACCGGCCGGGCTTCGACGCGGTGAACCAGAGCATGTTGTAGCGGCCCGGGATGACGTCGGCCTTCACCCGGAACGCCGGAATGAAATAGCTGTGCAGCACGTCCTCGGATCCCATGATCAGCTTCACCGGCCGGCCGAGCGGGACGTGCAGCTCGTTGATCTCGCGCTGCCCGTCCATGTGCTGCACCTTCCACATCCACTGCTTCCCGACGACGTAGACCTCCATCGCGCCGGCCGGAGCGCGGTAGAGCTCGAAGAAGACCTTCGCGCCCCAGCCGAACATCACCAGCGTGATGAGGAACGGGATGATCGTCCACAGCAGCTCGAGCGCGAGCGACCCGTGGATGGGCACGCCGACCTCGTCTTCGTGGCGCCGCCGGAACTTCACCGCGAAGAACACGACGAGCCCCGCGATCAGCAGGGAGAAGAACGCGGTGACGGCCAGCATGAAGAAATAGATGCCGTCGACCTGCGAGGCCTGGACCGAAGCCTGTTGCGGAAACAGTGGAAAGTTCGTGAACATCGTCAGGTTCGATTAACCGTCACAGTGCCGCGTCGCGTTCGCCGCCCGCTCTCGTTTGAGGCTGATGTACAGAAACGACAGAAACGCCAGCACGGTCGCCACCGCCCCGATGCGGACGGCGGCGATCGCGGACGCGCCGTACTTTCCGGTCGTCGGGTCGTAGTGGTAGCAGAGCAGCAGGGCGCTGTCGACGGCCGTGCCGATCCGCTCCTCGGACGCTTCCATCAGGCCGAACTTGAGATCGCGCGCCGAGAACTCGATCCCGTAGAAGTATTTCGAGATGACCCCGCGGGGCGTGAGCACCTCGATGACGGCGGCGTGCGCGTACTGCTGGATCTCTTCGTCGTACGCGTAGCGGAAGCCGACCGACGCGGCGAGGCGTTTGATGGAGGCTTCCGTGCCCGTCAGGAAGTGCCATCCCTCGACCGTGTGCGGCCGGTCGTAGCGCTCCATGTAGGACTGCTTCTTCTGCGCGGCCAGGGCCGGGGTCTCCTTCGGGTTGATGCTGACCGCCACGACGTCGAACTCGCGTCCGGCGTCGAAGGCCAGCAGGCTGAGCGCGCTGACGGCGGCCGTTGAGCACCTGCGTGCAGAGCATCGGGCACTCGTAGTAGCCGAGCACGAGGATGACCGGCCGCTTGCCGAAGTAGTCCCCGAGCCGCACGTCGCGGCCGGCTTCGTCCTTGAAGGCGAGATCGAGCGGGACCTGCTCCTGCAGCCGCTGATCGATGCCGATCTGCTTCAGCAGCCCGGGCTTCGCCGTGGCCGCGTCGCCCGGCTCGGGCGACACGGGCTGCGCGCGCGCAGGGGCCGGCGCGGCCAGCACGATGGCCGTCATCCCGATTGCCCCTATCGCTCTTCTCAACGTCACGGTCTTTTTTGTCCTGTCCCGTGGGCCCTTAGGTAGCGCCGGCCTTCAGGCCGGCATTTCGAGGCCGTTGCCGTCTGCCGGCCTGAAGGCCGGCTCTACTTGTGTCCACCGCCATGCGGTTCGGGCGAAGCGGGCGGAGCAGGCGCCGGCGGCGTCCCGCTCGCGGGCGCCGGCACTCCGATCGTTCGTCCACCCGACGACTCGCCCATCGCGGGAGCGTGCGTGCCCGTCCGCGGATCGAGAACAGGGGCGGCCCGGACCGGCAGCCCGCGCTGCACGATCAGCTTTTTCGCCTCGGCGATCGGTATGTGCGCGACGCCCGTGGCCTGATTGACCCACCCGTAACCCTCGAAGCTCCTTCGCCTCCGTCATCCGGAATCTTCGCGAGGGCCTCGGGTTCGTTGGTCTGCAGGTGCGGCCCCGCCGGAAGCAGCTCGGGGCACTTCGTCGAGGTCGGCAAATGGGCACGTCGGCCGGGCGAGCGGCGACAGCTGCGGGTCGTTCGTGGCCGCCTGGTGGGTGAGGACGCGGAACAGCCCCCACATCAGCAGGAACGCAGTCGGCCACCACCGCCACTATCCCCACGCCGAACCGGAGAATCGTCCGGACGTCGACATCGGACTGCTCGTGCGCAACGTCCTCGTTGTCCAGCTCCGGCGAGGAATGATCAGTGGACGTCATGCGCGAACGCCTCCTTGAAGAACGGATCGTTGAGAGGCAGCAGCGCCCGGCCCCTGAGCGTGCGCGCGAACAGGAAGAGCCAGACGCCGATGAGGCCCATCGGCAGCGCGACGTCCATCCAGTGAATGGGGAACCCGCTGCGCTCGAACATCGGCCCGACGAGCCACACCAGGTCGACCAGCCGCATGACAAGGACCAGGGCGGCGACCTTGGCGAGCAGCAAGGGCCGCTTCTTCAGATCCCGCGACAGCAGCAGCACGAACGGGAGCACGAAGTGGCCGAGGAGCACCACCAGCGACACGTACTGCCAGCCGTGATTCAGGCGGTTCACGAAGAACGGAATCTCCTCCGGCAGGTTGCCCGCCCAGATGATCAGGAACTGCGAGAACGCGAAGTAGGCCCACAGCATCACGAAGGCCAGAAGCAGCTTGCCCAGATCGAGAAAGTGCCCCGGCCTGAGGTACCTGGCATAGGGCTCGGTCCCGCTGAGCATGGACAGCACGATGATGACGAGCGAAAGGCCCGAGAGCCCCTGGCCGGCCACGAAAATCAGTCCGAAAATCGTCGAGTACCAGGTCGGGTCGAGCGACATCACCCAGTCGACGGACGCGAACGTCATCGTCAGGACGTAGACGAGGAGCCCCGGCGCGCTCACCTGGCGGAACCGCAGCGTGTCGCTCGGCTTGACCGCCACCTCGCCGCGATCCTGGCCCGCCGACCATTTGTTCAGCAGCCAGGAACACAGCATCCAGACGGCGAAGTAGAACACCGCCCGGCCGACGAAGAACGGCACGTTCAGGTACGGCGCCTTGAACTGCAGGATGCCGTCGGTGCTGACGAGCTCCGGCCGCGCCCATTTGTAGACGCTCGGCAGCCCGAAACACAGCGGCACGAACGCCAGCGCCACGAGCGGGAGGGTCCGCGACCCCGCCTCGAAGATGCGGCGCCCGACGAGCCCCCATTGGCCGCCCGACATGTGCTGCAGCATCAGGAGCGCGAGCGATCCCAGCGACAGCCCGAGGCAGAAGAGGACCCCGATGAGCCAGGACCTGAAGAACTGAGCGGGGGAAAAGACCCCGCCGATCCCCCCGGCCACCAGCCCCCAGAATCCGACGACAAGCGCCCTCTGCTGCAGTCGCGCCAGGGCGGGCACGTCGGTGTTCACAGCGTGTGTTTCCATCCTCAATGCTTCTCGGGCGCGCGCGCGCCACCGCCGGGTTGGGGCGGCTTCGTCGGATCGCCGCCCTCGATGTCGGACGCCGCCGCGTGCTGGCTCAGTTGCAGCGCGCGGAGGTAGGCGACAATCGCCCACCGGTCGCGGGGCGCGATCTGCGCCTTGTAGTCCGGCATCACGCCGAACCCGTTCGTGATCACGTCGAAGATGTATCCGGCGTCGGCCTGCAGCAGCCGGTCGCTGTGGAACGACGGCGGCTCGCGATACCCGCGCCGCACCACCAGGCCGTCGCCCTTGCCCGTCTGGCCATGGCACGGCGAGCAGTAGATGTTGAACCGCTCCTGGCCGCGATCGAGGACGTGCTCGTCGATCGCAAACGGCAGCTCCTTCACGGTCGCGTTGCTGACCTTGCCGGTGAAGAACGCGTCGTCTTCCTGCAGCGTCCCGCGCGCCACCGTCCCCTCGACCCGCGGCCGCGCGCTCGCGCCGTCGGTGAAGAACACGCTCGGGCGCAGCCCGCGGTACTTGGGTTGATTGTGCATGTCCTGGCGGCAGCCCGACGCCAGCACTAGACAGATCGCCCCCAGCACGAAGCCCGTGGCGCTACGCTTCGACATCGTTCACTTCCTTCGCCCCGAGGCCCTGCAGGAACGTCCGCGTCGCCTGCCGATCGAACTTCGGATCGACGGCCTCGATCGCCAGGAAGAAGCTGTCCTGGCTGGCGTGCGCGGTGAACCGCTCCACGTTGAACACCGGGTGATACGGCATCGGCAGCCCGTTCAGGATGAACATCCCGAACACCGCCGCGAAGGCCGCAAAGAGAATCGTCAGCTCGAAGGCGATCGGCACGAACATCGGCCAGCTCAGATTCGGCCGGCCGCCGATGTTCATCGGATACGCGTAGGCCGACACCCACACCTGGAGCCCGAGCCCCGTCAGCAGGCCCGTGATCCCGCCGCCGAGGACCAGCCACGGCACCCGCCGATCCTCGAGGTGCATCGCGCTGAAGATGTCGTGGATCGGAAACGGCGAGAACGAGTCGAACCGCCGATAGCCCTCGTCGTAGGTGCGGCGCGCCGCCTCGACGAGCGCCGTCGGATCCTCGAACTCGGCCATCACGCCGTAGAGCGTCGACCCGGCTGGTGTGTGATCCATGGCTCACGCGCTCAGTGCGCCTTGCCTCCCCTCACCTTGGCGGCGGGCACGACCGTGCGCATCTCGAAGATCGAGATCATCGGCAGCACCCGGATGAACAGGAAGAAGAGCGTGACGAACAGCCCGATGCTCCCGAAAAACGTCATCCAGGTCCCACCGCGTCGGCCAGTACATGCCCCACGACGAGGGCAGGAAGTCGCGGTGCAGGCTCGTGACGACGATGACGAAGCGCTCGAGCCACATCCCGACGTTGACGACCATCGAGATGAGGAACAGCTTGATCGGCGAGGTCCGCACCGACTTGATCCAGAGGAACTGCGGCGTGACGATGTTGCACAGGATCAGCGTCCAGTAGAACGGCCAGTACGGGCCGGTCATCCGGTTCAGGATCATGTACTCCTCGTAGCGGTTGGCGCTGTACCAGCCGAAGAACGCCTCCATCACGTAGCCGTAGCCCACCATCAGGCCGGTGACGAGCATGACCTTGCCCATGTTCTCCAGGTGCCGCATCGTCAGGAAATCCTGGAGGTTGTACAGGACCCGCAGCGGAATCGCGAGCGTCAGCACCATCGCGAACCCGGCGTAGATCGCGCCGGCGACGAAGTAGGGCGGGAAGATCGTCGCGTGCCAGCCGGGGATGATGCCGATCGTGAAGTCGAAGCTCATGACCGTGTGGACCGACAGGACCAGCGGCGTCGAGAGGCCGGCGAGCAGCAGGTAGGCCGATTCATAGCGCTCCCAGTGCCGGGCCGATCCGCGCCACCCGAGCGCGAGCATGCCGAAGAGCCGGCGGATGTGCAGGCTCTTCGCGCGATCGCGCAGCGTCGCGAGATCGGGCACGAGCCCGACGTACCAGAACAGGAGCGAGACCGTCAGGTACGTGGAGACCGCGAAGAGGTCCCAGATGAGCGGGCTGCGGAACTGCGGCCAGATCCCCATCGTGTTGGGGTACGGCACCAGCCAGTAGGCCGCGAGCCACGGACGGCCGGTGTGAATCAGCGGGAAGATGCCGGCGCAGGCGACCGCGAAGAGCGTCATCGCCTCGGCGAACCGGTTGATCGACGTGCGCCAGTCCTGTTTGAGGAGCAGCAGGATCGCCGAGATCAGCGTCCCGGCATGGCCGATGCCGATCCACCAGACGAAATTGATGATCGCGAAGCCCCAGCCGATCGGGACGTTCACGCCCCAGATGCCGGTGCCCTTGATGAGCAGCCAGGTGATCGACATCAACAGGACCATGCACAGGTTGAAGCCGATGAACAGCCCGAAGACCCAGCTCCACGGATGGCGCCGGGTGAGGACGATCGCGGCGATCTGCTCGGTGACCGAGGCGAACGTGTGCCCCGGCTCGATCACGCGGCGGCGGGTTGTAGTCGTCGTCCCGCCTCGGGTCGTTGTCGTCGCGGTTGGCCATCAGTGTTCTGTCGTCGAAGCGGCCGGTGCCGGTTCCAGCTCGGGGTTCGGGTTCCGCAGCGCCGCGAGATACGTGGTCCGCGGGCGCGTGTTCAGGTCCTCGAGCACGCCGTAGTTGCGCTGTTGCGCCTTGAGCTTCACCACCTGGCTCGATCGGATCGTTCAGATCGCCGAAGACGATCGCGTCGGAGGGGCAGACGGCCTGGCACGCCGTGACGACCTCGCCGTCGCGGATCTTCCGGTCCTCGCGCTTGGCGTCGATGCGCCCCTGGTTGATGCGCTGCACGCAGTACGTGCACTTCTCCATCACGCCGCGGCTCCGCACCGTGACGTCAGGGTTGCGCAGCGGCTCGAGGCTCGGCGTGGTCCAGTCCTGATACAGCAGGAAATTGAAGCGGCGCACCTTGTACGGACAGTTGTTCGAGCAGTACCGGGTGCCGACGCACCGGTTGTAGACCATGTCGTTCAGGCCTTCCGAGCTGTGCGTCGTCGCGGCCACTGGACAGACGGGCTCGCACGGCGCGTTCTCGCACTGCATGCAGGGCACGGGCTGGTGGTACGCCGCGACAGGCTGGCCGCTCTCGAGGTCCGACTCCTCCCCCGCGAAGTAATGATCGACGCGAATCCAGTGCATCTCGCGTCCGGCCGCGACCTGCTCCTTGCCGACGACCGGGATGTTGTTCTCGGCCGTGCACGCCATCGTGCACGCGCCGCAGCCCGTGCACGAGGAGAGGTCGATCGCCATGCCCCACTTGTATCCCTCGTAGGGACGGTCGGGGTACATCGTGAGCGTCCGTGGAAAGTTGTGCACCTGATGCTGGATGACGGCCGGCTCGTGCGTGTACTGCTCGAGCGTCGCGACCCGGATGGGCACGCGTCCTTCCATCAGATGGTGCTCCTGCGTCGTCGCGAGCAGGTAGCGATCGCCGGTCTTCGAGATCTCGAGGCCGCTGCCGAACCACGGGGCGTCGGAGGTGCGAAGGAGGTAGGCGTTGAACGCCTCGGCGCCGGCCGTGGCAGTGCCGACCCGGCCGGCCATGACGCCTGCCGTAGCCGAGAAACACCGTGACGGACTGCGCGGGATGGCCGGGGACCCGGAACACGGGCATGCGCGCGGTGTTGCCGCGATAGCGCAGCTCGATCACGTCGCCGTCGCTCAGGCCGCGTTCCCTGGCGAGCTGCGGGCTGATCCACGCCGACGGGTCCCACGTGATCTTCGTCAGCGGCTTGGGCAGCTCCTGGAGCCAGCCGTTGTTCGCGAAGCGGCCGTCCCAGATCGTCGGATCGGGCCGGAAGATGATCTCGAGCGCTCCCTGCGCGGCCGCGGACGGCGGCGCGGCGGCGCGGCGGCCGGGGCGGCGCCGCGGCGGCAGCGGCCGGCGCGGCCGCGGACGGCGCCGTGAACGGCGTGGCCTGTCCGCCGTCGGCGATCGCGGTGCCGCCGATGAACCCGTCGTGCAGGGCCCGGCGCCAGAACGTGTCGGCGTCCTTGAACGGTAGACCGTCCGCGCCGCGGATGGACCAACCGCTGGCCCCTCCGAACGCGCGGGTCCAGTAGTCCTTGACGATCTGGGAGCCGTGGCGATCCGGCTGCGCGGTGAACACGCCGAGCAGCTCGTGCGCCGATCGGCCCTCGTACAGCGGCGCAATCAGCGGCTGAATGATCGTGACCGTGCCGTCGTACGCGCGCGCATCGCCCCAGCTCTCGAGCGGATGGGCCTCGGCGACGTTCCATTGGCACAGGTTCGCCGTTTCGTCGACGTGCAGTCCGTGATAGACCGTCATGCCGACCTTCACGAGCTTCTCTGAGAATTTCAGGTCGGCGGGCGCGGTGTAGACGGGATTGCCGCCGAGGATGACGAGCAGCTCCACCTGTCCCGCGTCGATCGACCGCACGAGCTCGTTGAGCGATGCCGCCTGATCGGCCGGCGCCGCTTCGATAGCCGCCCCGTACGTGACCGTTGCGCCGACGTTGCCGAGCGCCTGGTTCATGGCGTGCGCGGCCGCGTGCACTGCCGCCGGCTGATAATCTCCCGCAACCACCAGGGATGTGCCCCGGTGCGCCTGAAGGTCTTTGGCGAGCGCCGCGACCCACTTCGCCGCGTCGGCGTTGGCCGGCTCGGGACTCGGGACTCGGGACCCGGGACTCGGAGAGCTTCCCGACCCTGCTCCGAGGCTGCCGGACAACTGGCGCGCAAACCCCTCGATCTCTCCGGCCTTGAGCACGAGGCGGTGATCCGCCTTGGCGCCGGTCAGCGAGGGCGTGCTCTCGATCGCATAGAAGCGGTTCATCTCCTTGCGGTCGTCGGTGATCCGCCGGCGGGACGCAAAGTCCTTCTGGTACCGCACGCAGCCGGGGCCGCTGGCCAGGAAATCGGCGTCGAGCGACACGACGACGTCGGCCTTGTCGAAGTGATAGATGACGTTGGTCGGCGAGCCGCCGTCGCGAGCCGTGCGCCGTCGCGGGTGACCGGATCGTACTGATGCCACCGCGCCTGCGGGTTTTCCGTCAGGATTGTCGACAGCAAATCGGCGAGCGACGGGGAGGTGATCGGGCCGGTCAGGAACCGGAGCCCCGCTCCCTGCCGGGCCTTCTGGCTCTTCGCCGCCACCACCATGTCGCTGAGAAACTTGCCCCAGGGCCTGATCTCACTGCGGAAGGTAGTCGTCTGGGCGCGATCCGGATCGTACAGATCGAGGATGGCGGCCTGGGTGATCGCGTCGGTCGCGCCGAGGCTGGCCGGATGCTGGGGGTTGCCCTCAATTTTGGTCGGACGCCCCATATGGCTCTCGACCAGGACGGGCTGGGCGATGCCGGACAGCGGAATGGCGCTGGCGAAAAACAGGGGACGGCCGGGGACGATGTCCTCGGGCTGCTTTATATAAGGAACGATCTCTTCGGCCGGCTGTTTCGTGCACGCGCCGACCCCGGCGAGCGCGAGCGAGGCGCTCATGAGCTTGAGGAACTGCCGGCGGCCCTTCGGGTCGTTCCACTCGGACGCCTGCTCGGGGAATTCCCGGTGCAGGTACTCGCGGAACTCCAGCGTGTCGGCCAGTTCGCCGAGGCTGCGCCAGTACATGCGGCCCTCGGCGCCGGCAAGACGGGATCGGATGACAGAAGGATCCATGCTCAATTCAGCTACCAGCTACCAGCTACCAGCTACCAGCTTCCCGCAATCCGCTCCCGGCTTTTCGAGCTCCATGCTGGAAGCTGGAAGCTGGAAGCCGGAAGCTACCTATGGCATGTCGAGCAGCTTGTCAGCTGTTCGACGCTCGCGACCTTGTACGCCTCGACGAGACGCTTGCCGAAGTCCCGGTCGCCGGCCGGGCGCTCCCACGCCATGTTGAACACCTGATCGCGCGGGCGGATGTACTTCGCGGGATCGCGGTGGCAGTCCAGGCACCAGGACATCGTGAGCGGGGATTCCTGGTACATGAGGGGCATCCGATCCACCGGCCCGTGGCACGTGGCGCAGCCGACCCCTTGTTTCACGTGAATACTGTGGTTGAAATACACGAAATCCGGCAGATCGTGGACCCTCGTCCAGCGCAGCGGCGTGTTGTCGCGGAAGCTGGCCCTGACCGGCTCGAGGATGGGCGCGGTGGCCCAGATCTGCGAGTGGCAGTTCATGCAGGTTTTCGTGGGCGGGATATTGGCGAAAGCCGACTCTTCCACGGACGTGTGGCAGTAGCGGCAGTCGATCCCCATGCCGCCGACGTGGTGGGCATGGCTGAACTGGACCGGCTGCTCGACGAACCGGTTCTGGCCGGTGTTGTAGCCGGACAGATGGAGCAGACCGACCGAGGTGCCGAGGACGGCCACGAACCCTACCGCCGCCAGAATGCTGAGCCGGGAGTAGATGTTCGCGTAGCGATGGAAGATCTGACTCATCGTGTCGACGTCCGCGCCAAGTTCCCAAGAGCCTACTCGAAACCGGGGTATTGCAGAAGCGGACAGCGCCGCCGCGCAGGCCGGCGGGCAGGGCCGGCGCCGACCCCGGGACCGTTCATCGCTCGTCACTCATAATGTGAAACTATTCACAAAGTGTCAAATGCGCGGAGCGTTGGCTAAAGTTCTAAAGTTCTGAAAGTTCGAATGTTCTACAGTCTCTAATCGAATTGGAGCGATGACCGAGCCATCGTCCTGCGCGGCGTCACCAAGCGGTTCGACGGGACCGTGGCCGTGAACGATCTCTCGCTCACCGTCCCCACGGGCTCGATCTACGGCTTCATCGGCCCGAACGGCTCCGGCAAGACGACGACGCTCAGGATGATCATGCACATCCTGCTGCCCGACGAAGGGCAGATCGAGGTCCTCGGGTCGAGCGACACCGCCGCGGCGCGCGATCGCGTGAGCTACCTTCCCGAGGAGCGCGGGCTCTACAAGAAGATGACGATTCGCCGTCTGCTGCGGTACTACGCCCGCCTCAAAGGCGGATCGCGCAGCCGCATCGACGCGGCGATCGACGAGTGGATGGCGCGGATGGAGCTGCCGGGGCTGCTCGATCGGCAGATCGAGACGCTCTCGAAGGGGATGTCGCAGAAGGTCCAGTTCATCGCCGCGGTCGTCTCGGACCCGGCGCTGCTGATCCTGGACGAGCCGTTCTCCGGCCTCGACCCCGTCAACGCCCAGGTGCTGAAAGACGCGGTGCTCGAAATGCGGCGCCGCGGCGCCACGGTCGTCTTCAGCACGCACGACATGGCGACCGCCGAGCGCATGTGCGATCGCATCTTCATGATCTTCCGCGGCCGGAAAGTGCTCGACGGGTCGCTCGAGAGCATCCAGGACCAGTACGGCGCCGACACCGTCCGGATCCGCACGTCGGCCGGCGCCGCCGCGCTCGCCGGCATGCCGGACGTGGAATCGGTCAACGACTTCGGCCAGCTCCAGGAAGTGCGTCTCAAGGGGGATCCGCAGGCGTTTCTCTCGCGCCTCGCCGCGCGCACGGCGATCTATCACTTCGAGGTCACGCGCCCGTCGCTGCAGGACATCTTCGTGCGGATTGCCAAGCCGTAGGAGACAGGAGTCAGGAGACAGAATTCAGGAGACAGGAGGCAGGGGTGGCAAACCGTACCTAGCGTCCGGCTTCAGCCGGACCAAGGCGGTTGGAAGATTGCACGAGACAGGAGACCGAAGACCGGAGACCGAAGACCTGAGACCGAGACCGAAGACCTGAGACCTGAGACCTGAGACCCCTGGCGCTCTGGAGCACCCATGCGCAAGATCCTGATCGTCGCCCAGTCGGAATTCGCCACGCTCGTCCGCAGCAAGGCCTTCATGGTCAGCATCGTGCTGATGCCGGTGATCATGGTGCTGTCGGTGGTGCTCATGCGCGCGACGAAGAACGCCACCGACGGCAAGGACCGGACGTTCGCGTTCGTGGACTACACCGGCGTCCTCGGCGAGCAGCTCGTCGCCGTGGCCCAGGTCCTGAACGCGGGCTCCGGCGATCTCGCCGATCCACAGGCGCTGCGGACCACGCCGCGCTTCATCCCGGTCGAAGTCAAGCCGGACGGCCGGCCGCCCGAAGCCCTGCGCCTCGAGCTCTCCGATCGCGTCCGCCGCCAGGAGCTGTTCGCGTTCGTCGAGCTGCCCGAGAACCTCCTGGATCCCGCCGGCAAGGCGCAGATCCGTTACTACTCCGACCATCCGTCCTACAACGCGCTGTCGATGTGGCTGCGGGTGACCGTGAACGGGCTCGTCCTGAACGAGCGGTTCCGGCGGGCCTCGATCGATCGCGCGCTCGTGGCGCGGCTCACGCGGCAGGCGCCGGTCGAGAACCTCGGCCTGTTCGAGCGCGACGCGGCAGGGACGGTGAAGCAGGCCGAGGAAGTCGACCAGGTCCGCGCCCAGGGCGTGCCGCTGGCGATGCTCGTCCTGATGTACATCACCGTGATGTCGAGCGCCCCGCAGCTCCTCAACAGCGTCATCGAGGAGAAGATGAGCCGCATCAGCGAGGTCCTGATGGGCGCGATCACGCCGTTCCAGCTGATGATGGGGAAGCTCATCGGCAGCGTCGGCGTCTCGGTGCTGCTGGCCGCCATCTACATCGCCGGCGGACTCGTCGTCGCGCAGTACTGGGGCGGCTACGCGAGCGCCGTGACGCCGGGCGCGCTCGCCTGGTTCACGTTGTTCCTCGTGATGGCCGGGCTGATCTTCGGCTCGATCTTCATCGCGATCGGCGCAGCGTGCAACGACCTCAAGGACACCCAGAGCATGGCCACCCCGGCGATGGTGCTCGTCATGCTGCCGATGTTCACGTGGATGTCCGTGCTGCGCGCGCCGGACGGCATGACCGCGGCAGTGCTGTCGATCATCCCGACCGCGGCGCCGTTTCTGATGATGCTGCGCATCTCGCTGCGGCCCGGCCCGCCGGCGTGGCAGATCGCGCTCTCGATCGCGCTCATGGCCGGCACCGTCGTCCTCGCCATCTGGGCCGCGGGGAAGGTTTTCCGGACGGGACTGCTGATGCAGGGGAAGTCGGCCACGATGGCGGAGATGTTGCGGTGGGTGAAGGCCAAATAAGGGGTTCTACAGGGTTCCGCTGGGTTCTACAGGGTTCCGCAGGGTTCTGTTCCACGGGGTTCGGTTCCACGGGGTTCTGCACCTCGAACCTCGACGAACCTTGAACCTGGAACCTTGCGGAACCTAGTGGAACCCCGCCGAACAGAACCGAGCGGAACCCTGTAGAACCCCGTGGAACCTTGAGGAACCTTTTCCGGGATGGACACGTTGTCGCATGGCGCGTGGGGCTACGTGGCGCTCCATCGTATTCCGGGGCTGGCGTGGTGGGGTGTGCTGGCCGGCGCCGCACCCGATCTGCTGTGGTTCGTGCCCAGCAAGATCGAGCAGGTTTCCGAAAAAGGATGGACCGCGCTCACGATCGGTCGCGAGCCGGGAATCTGGCGCGCCGACGGACCGCCGCTGCCCCCGGAGCTGGTCGAGGCGTACTTCCGCTACTACGTCTGGACGCACAGCCTCGTCATGCTCGCGATCGTCACCGCCGTCGTGCTCATGACTCGATGGCGGCGGCTGGCGTGGCTCGCCGCGCCGTACGCGCTGCACATCCTCATGGACATGCCGACCCACGAGCGCTACCAGACCCAGCCGCTCTATCCGCTGTCGTCGTGGAGCGTTCGCGGCGTGTCGTGGGCCGATCCCCGCATTTTCTGGCCGCACGCGGTGATGCTGGTGGTCGCACTGGGCTTCGTGTGGTGGAGGCGGAGAACCCCGCGGAACCGAACCTGGCGAACCCCGCGGAACTGAACCCTGCGGAACCCAGTGGAACCCCGCGGAACCCCGTTGAACCCTCAATTCACAGCCCCAGCAACCGCACCGCGTTCTCCCCGTAGATCTTCCTCTTCACGTCGTCGCCCACGTCGAGCGCCGCGATGGTGTCGATCATCAGCGGGATGCTGCCGATCTGGTGGGGATAGTCGCTGCCTGCCAGGATGCGATCCGCGCCGGCGAAGCTCACCGCGAACTTCACCGCATCCGGGTTGAAGTTGACCGTGTCGTAATACAGCGTCTTCAGGTACTCGCTCGGCGGACGGTTGATGTGCCGGCGGCAATCGGCGAACGCCCGGTAGCCCCGATCCAGCCGCTCCGCCAGGTACGGGATCGCGCCGCCCATGTGCGTCAGCACCCAGCGGATCCCGGGGTGGCGTTCGATCACGCCGCTGAAGACCAGCTTCGACGCCGCCAGCGTCGTGTCCATGAGGAAGCCGACGAGCGGCATCAGCCAGTACTCCAGCATGGCCTCGACGCCCAGCGGGTCGGTCGGATGGATGTAAATCACCGCACCGAGCTCGTCGGCCTTCTTCCAGAGCGGCGCGAACCGCGCGTCGGCGAGCGCCACGTGGTTGACGTTGCTGAAGACCATCGCGCCCGGGAGGCCGAGCTCCTGCATCGCGCGCTGCAGCTCCCGGACCGAGGCGGCGGGGTCGTTGAGCGGCAGCGTCGCGAGCGCGGCGAACCGTCCGCTGCCGTCCCGGCACACGCGTGCGAACGCGTCGTTGATCTGGGTCGCCAGGCGCGCCGCAACGGCGGGCGCCTCGACGTGGACGCCCGGCGTCGTGAACGATAGGACCTGCGTCTCGACGTGGTGCTCGTCGAGCACCACCCGCCGGTACTGGATGTCGCGATGTCCGGGCACGAGAACGTTGTAGTCCCCCGGGTAGTGCACGCACGGGTTCCCATCGGTGTCGTAGGTGACCTTGACGGCGGACGTCGAGCTCATCAGCGCCTCGACGTAGACCGGCGGATAGTAGTGGTTGTGAAAATCAACGATACGCATGCCGCAGATAGTAGATCGGCGCTCCAGCCGCGACCAGCCCGAGCCCGATGGCCGCTTCGGCCGGGGTGCTGATGAACTGGTTGATCACGATGGCGAGCGACGCGACGATGAAGATCAGCGGGACCGCCGGATAGCCCCACGTGCGGTACGACGGGTTGTAGTCCGGCCGGCGCCTGAGCACGAACAGGCCCGCGGCCATCAACGCGAAGAACAGCCACTCCGTGTAGATCACGCGGGTGAAGAGCTCGCGATAGGCGCCGGTCGCGGCCAGGACGCTGGACCAGACCGCCTGCGCGATGATGGCGTGCGACGGCGTCTGATGAACCGGATGGACGTACCCGAGCCATCGCGGGGCGAGACCATCCTGGGCCATCGAGTAGTACACGCGCGGCCCGGTCAGCACGATGCCGGTCAGCCCGCCGATCGACGACACCATCACCAGCGCGGCGAGGACGGCCGATCCGCCGCGGCCGAGCACGGCGTCCGCGGCATCGGCGGCAACGCGCGTCGACGATCGCAGCGCGTCGAGCGGAAGAATGCGCAGATACACGAGATTGAGCGCGACGTACGAGACGGTGACGATCCCCACGCCGGCGAGGAGCGCGACAGGGATCGTCCGCGCCGGCATCCGCGTCTCCCCGGCGGTGTAGGTGACCATGTGCCATCCGCCGTAGGCGAAGAGTCCGGCGACGATGGCCAGCAGGAAATCGTGGAGCGACGCGCCTTCCCGGGCCACCGGCAGCGCCGCACTGGCCAGCGCCCCGCCGGTCCCCCCATTTGAAGCCCCACTTGAAGCAATGACGCCGACAACGACCACTACCGCAATGGCGGCAAGCTTCGCGCCGGTGAGCGCCGTCTGGACGCGGCCGCCCGCGCGTACGCCGGCGTAGTTCAGCGCCGACAGCGCGAGAATCACGACCACCGCCACGACGCGCACGCCCGTGCCGCCGATCGGCACGAAGAAGGCGAAGTACCGCGCGAACACGACCGCAATGGCCGCGACGATCCCGGAGTGCATGCTCCAGAACATCGCCCAGCCCCACAGGAACCCCGCGAGCGGCGAGAACGAGTCGCGCAGGAACACATACACACCGCCGGTCTGCGGGAATGCGGACGCCAGCTCCGCGCAGACGAACGCGCCGAACAGCGTGAGCACGCCGCACACCACCCAGACGAGCATGATCTGGCCAGGCGTGTCGAGGTGACGGGCGATCTCCGACGGCTGCACGAAGATCGACGCGCCGATGATCGTGCCGGCGACCATCGCGATCGCGTTGAGGGGGGTGAGGGACGGACGGAGGCCGATCACGCGCGCCGAATCATACCGCGCGCGTCTTCGATCCGGGGCCGGATCGGCCGCCGCGAGGCCGCGACAGCGGGTCCTTGCTTGACTCCTGGGCTTGACTCCCGGCGATGCAAGATGATAACAAACAGCAACTTTCAACAGTCGGAGCGGGGAACACGGCTTGGCCCAGACGGAAGCAGAGCTGCTAGACAACCCTGTCGCGGGCCGTCCGACGCTGATCCTGCGTTCGCCGGATTTCCACTCGATCACCGACGTCGTCGCCGAGCCGGTCGAGCGGCCGACGCCAATCGGCTGGTGGCTCTTCTTCATCCCTTCCCTCGCGCTCCTCAGCCTGCTCGGCATCGCGGTCGCGTGGCTTTTCTGGGAGGGGATCGGCGTCTGGGGCCTCAACGTCCCCGTCGGCTGGGCGTGGGACATCACGAACTTCGTGTTCTGGGTCGGAATCGGGCACGCCGGGACGCTCATCTCGGCGATCCTCTTTCTCTTCCGCCAGACCTGGCGCACCTCGATCAACCGCTCGGCGGAGGCGATGACCATCTTCGCGGTCATGTGCGCGCTGACGTTCCCGGGGATCCACGTGGGACGCGTCTGGGTCGCCTACTGGATGTTCCCGGTCCCGAACCAGATGGACATGTGGCCCAACTTCAGGAGCCCCCTCCTCTGGGACCTCTTCGCGGTCGGCATCTACGGAACCGTCTCGTTCCTGTTCTGGTACGTCGGCCTGATCCCGGACCTGGCGACGATTCGCGATCGGGCGAAAACCCGCACCCGGCAGGTCGTCTACGGCGCCCTGGCCCTGGGGTGGCGGGGCTCCGTGCGGCAGTGGCATCACTACGAGACCGCCTACCTCGCTCTCGCCGCCCTCGCGACGCCGCTGGTCCTCTCGGTTCACTCGATCGTCTCGATGGATTTCGCGGTCTCAATCCTGCCCGGATGGCACACGACGGTCTTCCCGCCGTACTTCGTCGCGGGCGCGATCTTCTCCGGGTTCGCGATGGTGCTCACGCTCATGGTGATCTGCCGCAAGGCGTTCCGCCTCGAGCACATCGTCACCCTCCGGCACTTCGACTACATGGCGAAGATCATGCTCGTGACGGGGACGATGGTCGGCTACGCCTATGCCACGGAGTTCTTCACGGCGTGGTACAGCGGGAACCCCTACGAGCTCTTCACGTTCCTGAACCGCGCGGGCGGACCGTACGCCTGGGCGTACTGGATCATGGTCAGCTGCAACGTGATCAGCCCCCAGGTCTTCTGGTTCAAGAAGGCGCGCACGAGCATCCCGATCCTGTTCGTCGTGTCGATCGTCATCAACATCGGCATGTGGTTCGAGCGGTTCGTGATCATCGTGACGTCGCTGCACCGCGACTTCCTTCCCGCATCCTGGGGCTACTTCTCTCCCACCCTGTGGGACGTGCTGTGCCTGCTCGGAAGCTTCGGGCTCTTCTTCACGATGTTCTGCCTGTTCGTGCGCTTCCTTCCGATGGTGGCCACCGCCGAGGTCAAGACCGTCCTGCCGCAGGCCGATCCGCATTACCGGCCGGACTCCGAAGGCGAGACCCCCAAACACGAGCTCTCGCACGGCCGGATCGTCGATGTCCACCCGGTCGCCGCGGCGCCGGACGCCGGAGCCCGGTCACGATGGAGCTTCCAGCTGCCGCTCGTCCCGCGGCTCCCGGCCGGCCCTTACTACGGAGTCCTCGGCGAATTCGCGACACCGGCGAACCTCTATCACGCGTGCGAGCGCGTGCGCGACGCGGGCTTCACCCGGTGGGACGCCCACACCCCGTTCCCCGTCCACGGCCTCCCGAAAGCGATGGGGCTCCGGCGCTCCCGGCTTCCGTGGATCGTGCTCGTCACGGCACTGATGGGGGCCGCGGCCGGGTTCGGCCTGCAGTCGTGGGTCCACACCACCGCCTACCCGCTCGTGATCAGCGGCAAGCCGTTCTTCGCCTGGCCCGCGTTCATTCCGGTCACCTTCGCGCTCACGGTCCTCTTCGGCGCACTCGGCGCCGTCTTCGGCATGTTGGGCCTGAACCGGCTGCCAATGCACCACCATCCGCTCTTCCAATCCAAGGTCTTCGAGCGGGTGACCGACGACGCCTTCTTCATCTCGATCGAATCGTGGGATCCACGGTTCGATCCGTCGGCCACCAGGAAGCTGCTGGAGTCCCTGGGCGCACGAAGCGTCGAGCTCCTGGAGTCCTGAAACCGATGATCGAACGAGCTGCGCACGAGCGCCGCGCTGCGCTCCGAGCAGGTCACGATCCCGCCGGGGCACGCGTGGAACCGCATGCCCGTCATTGCCGCCGTCTGTCGCGCTGGTGGGGGCGGTCGCGTGCGCGATTCTCGGGGCGGCGAATCCGAAGCAATTCTTCTTCTCGTGGCTCGTGTCGTTCCTGTTCTTTCTGAGCCTCGCCCTCGGCGGGCTCTTTTTCGTGCTGATCCAGTACGCGTCCCAGGGCGGATGGGGGATCGTGCTGCGACGGATCGGGGAGACGATCTTCGTCACGCTTCCCGTGATGGCGGCGCTCTTCCTGCCGGTGCTCCTCGGCCTGCGCGATCTGTACGCGTGGACCGTCCCCGGTGCAGCCGAGCACGATGCCCTGCTTCAGTGGAAGGCGCCTTACCTCAACGTGCCGTTCTTCCTGATCCGGGCGGCGGTCTTCTTCGGAAGCTGGTCCTTCATCGCGCTTCTCTACTACCGCGGCTCGCGCAGTCAGGACGCGACGGGCGATCCCGCGGTGTCGGCCCGGCTGCGCCTCCTCGCCGGGCCCTCCATCATCGTTCTCGCGCTGACCCAGACCTTCGCCTCGTTCGACTGGATCATGTCGCTCACGCCGCATTGGTACTCGACCATGTTCGGCGTCTACTTCTTCGCGGGCTCCTTCGTGGGGTTCATCGCGCTGCTCTCGGTCGTGGTGGCGGCGATGCGCGGGGCGGGGCTGCTCGACACGGTCGTCACCGCCGAGCACCTGCACGATGTCGGAAAGTTCCTGTTCGCGTTCACGGCGTTCTGGGCCTACATCGGCTTCTCGCAGTTCTTCCTCATGTGGTACGGGAACCTCCCGGAAGAGACGATCTGGTTCAAGACGCGGATGGAAGGGTCCTGGCTGCAGGTCTCGCTCTTCCTCATGGCGGGGCATTTCGGGGCGCCGTTCTTCTACCTGATGGGGCGGACCGTCAAGCGGAACGGCACGACCCTGGCGGTCGGGGGAGCGTGGGTCCTCACCATGCACTTCGTGGATCTCTACTGGCAAGTCATGCCCACGCTCCATCCCGAAGGACTCCGTCCGTCGGTCCTGGACGTCGCCGCGCTCGTGACCGTCGGCGGGTGCTTCGTGGCGGCCGTGGGCTGGGTGATGCGGCGGCAGGCGCTCGTTCCACTGCGCGACCCGAGGCTTGCCGAATCGCTCGCTTTCGAGAACATGTAGAGTTGCGCAGACGGCGGGCCGCGGTGTACAGTCGGCCAACTATAGGATTTTTGCGGTTTGCGATGACCAAGGAGCCGAGCATGCGTAGGACAGGGAACAAGTTGTGGCTGGCGGCCGGGCTGGTTGCGGTGATGTGGCCGGGCGTCGCGTCCGCCGCCTCGTCCGTCACCGGAACCGTCACCTTCACGGGGAAAGCCCCGAACACTCAAGCCGCTCGCCATGGACGCCGACCCCGCGTGCGCCAAGAAGCACTCGACACCCGTGCCGGGCGAGGCGCTGGTCCTCGGCAGCGGCAACACGATGGGGAACATCATTGTCTGGGTCTCGAAGGGGCTTCCGGCCGGGAAGACCTACCCCGCTCCCGCGACTCCGGTGGTTCTCGATCAGAAGGGCTGTCAGTACATGCCGCACGCGCAGGGGATCATGGTCGGTCAGCCCTACAGGATTCTCAACTCCGACGGCATCCTCCACAACGTCCACTCGCTTCCCAAGGTCAACAGGCAGTTCAACAAGCCGATGCCGCCGACCCTCAAGGAGACGACCACGACGTTCGACAAGCCGGAGCCGGTCTTCCAAATCAAGTGCGACGTGCACCCGTGGATGACTGCCTACATCGGCGTCTTTGCGCATCCTTTCTTCTCGGTGACGAGCGCAGACGGGAAGTTCACGCTCTCCGGCCTCGACGCCGGCACCTACGAGATTACCGCCTGGCACGAGAGGCTGGGGACGCAGACGGCCTCGGTCACGGTTGGCGCCACCGATAAGAAGACCCAGGACTTCAAGTTCGCCCTCCCCGCGAAGTAGCGATCCGGAGAACAGCCTTCATGAGTCAGCCAGGAGCTGTCGCCCCCCCGAGGCCGCACGGCGCGCACGAAGCCCATCACGAGGAGCCGGGCTTCTGGCGCAAGTACGTCTTCTCCGTCGACCACAAGGTCATCGGCATCCAGTACGCCATCACCGGCCTCCTGTTCCTGCTCTTCGGCTTTTCGCTGATGATGCTCATGCGCTGGCAGCTCGCCTACCCGGGCGCCGCGCTGCCGCTGATCGGCGGCCTCTTCGGCGAGGCGCGCATGCCGGGCGGCACGATGCTCCCCGACTTCTACAACGAGCTCGGGGCGATGCACGGCACCATCATGGTCTTCCTCGGCGTGGTGCCCCTCGCCGTCGGAGGATTCGGGAACTTCGTGGTCCCGCTCCAGATTGGAGCCCCGGACATGGCCTTCCCGAGGCTGAACATGGTGAGCTACCAGTGCTTCTTCCTCGGCGGCGTGATCATGCTGGCCAGTTTTCTCCTCCCCGGAGGGGCCGCGCAGTCCGGGTGGACCTCCTACACGCCCCTCGCCATCATCGCGCCGGGCCAGACGACGTGGCTCGTCGGGATGGTCTTCCTGATCACCTCGTCGCTGCTCGGCGCGATCAACTTCATCACGACCATCATCCAGCTCCGCGTCAAGGGGCTGACCTTCATGCGGTTCCCCTTCTTCGTGTGGACCCAGCTCGTCACCGCCTTCCTCCTGCTCCTGGCCTTCCCGCCGCTCGAAGCCGCGGCGGTCCTGCAGCTGATGGATCGTCTGGCCGGCACGAGCTTCTTCCTCCCGAGCGGCCTCGTCGTCAGCGGCCAGGTCCTCCCCGTGGCCGGCGGAGGCAACCCGATTCTCTGGCAGCACCTGTTCTGGTTCCTGGCGCACCCGGAAGTCTACGTCCTGATCCTTCCGGCGATGGGCATCGTGGCCGAGATCATCGCGAACAACACGCGGAAGCCCCTCTGGGGCTACCGTTCGATGGTCTACTCGCTCGTCTTCCTCGGCTTCATGTCGTTCATCGTCTGGGCGCACCACATGTTCATGACCGGCATGGGGACGGAGATGGCGGCGTTCTTCCAGACGACCACGATGATCATCTCGATCCCGTCGGTCGTGATCCTCACGGCCCTGATCATCTCGCTCTGGGGCGGATCGATACGCTTCAACACGCCCATGCTCTTCGCGCTCGGCTTTCTCCCGATGTTCGGCATCGGCGGGCTCACCGGGCTTCCGCTCGCCTTCAACGCCACGGACATCCCGCTGCACGACACGAACTACGTCATCGCCCACTTCCACTACGTCGTCGCTCCGGGGACGATCTTCGCCCTCTTCGCGGGGATCTACTACTGGTTCCCGAAGGCCACCGGGCGGACGATGAACGAGACGCTCGGCAAGATCCATTTCTTCGGCTCGCTCGTCTGCATGAACGTCGTCTTCATGCCGATGTTCATTCAGGGGATGGCCGGCATCTCGCGGCGGCTGTACGACGGCGGGGCGACTTACGACTTCGCGCAGCCGTTCCTCCACTGGAACGTCGTGTCCTCCTGGGGCGCGTGGACCCTCGCGCTCTTCCAGATTCCCTTCATCTTCAATTTCTTCTGGAGCATCTGGAAGGGGGCGAAGGTCGGCGCGAATCCGTGGCAGGCCACGACGATCGAGTGGGCGGCTCCCTCGCCTCCCCCGCACGGCAATTTCCTGGTGACCCCGGAAGCGCACCGCGGGCCCTACCAGGTACAGCGTTCCCGGCGCGGCCAAGGACTTCCTGCCGCAGCAGGAGGCCTGATCGAGATGGACATTCCCTACACCGTCGAGGTGCGCCGGGACACCGGCCTCACCAACGGCAAGATCGGCATCTGGCTCTTCCTGGCCTCGGAGGTCATGCTGTTCGGGGCCCTCTTCGCGAGCTACATCCTGATCCGGACGGGGGCGGAGAGCTGGCCGCGGGGAGCCACGATCCTGAACGTCCCGCTCGCCACGTTCAACACGATCGTCCTGATTACGTCCTCCGATCACGATGGTCATGGCCTGGGCGTCGCTGATGCGCCGCCAGCTTCGGGACCTTTCGGGTCTACATGGGATTGACGATCCTGCTCGGGTTCGTCTTCCTCGTGGTCAAGTACTTCGAATACAGCGCCAAGTTCGAGCACCATCTCTATCCGAGCACGAACAACTTCCTCGCCATCTACTTCACGCTCACCGGTCTGCACATGCTCCACGTCATCGGCGGGATGGCGGTGAACGCCTATTTCTGGGGCCCCGGCGCGAAGCTGTGGAAGACGAACCCGGTGTGGTTCGCCAATCGGGTCGAGCACTCGGGCCTCTTCTGGCATTTCGTGGATCTGGTCTGGATTTTCCTCTTCCCGACCCTGTACCTTCTGTAGGCAACCGCTATTTTTCGTAGGCAACCTCTATTTTTCGTAGGCAGCAATGACCACCAGCGACCACGAATCGAGCTGACGAGCGAGCACGCTGGCTGACATCGACAGGCACGTCAAGGTCTACATCATCGTCTTCGTCGCGCTCATGGTCCTGACCATCGTCACCGTGGCGATCTCCTACCTCCACCTTCCCGTGGCGATGGCCGTGACCGTGGCGCTGCTCGTCGCGACCATCAAGGGATCGCTGGTGGCGTGCTACTTCATGCACCTCGTCTCCGAGAAGAAGCTGATCTACGCGGTCCTCGTGCTGACCGTTGTCTTCTTCGTCGCCCTGCTGGCCCTTCCCGTCGTCACCCACAGCAACGGCTACTGGATTCCCGAAGCACCGCCGAGCGACGCGCCAATCGCACCGGCTCCGAGTCCGCACTAATGAACCTCAGGTGGTTCCATGCACTGCTGATCCTCTTCTCCGCGGCCCTCGCGGTGCTGTTCGGCGTCTGGTGTCTGGGCCAGTACGGGCGGGAGCACGGGGTCGCAAATCTGCTCGCGGCCGTCGCGGCGTTCGCCGTGTCGGTCGGCCTGGTTGTCTACGACTCGTGGTTCCTGCGCAAGACGAGGACGCTGCGATGAAGTCTCCGGTCTCCGGTCTTCGGTCTTCGGTCTTCAGTCTTCGGTCTCTGGTGGGGACGAAAGACCTCAGGATCGCCCGCGTTCTCGCCACGGCCGCTGCCGTGCTGCTCGGTGGCAGCTCGACCGTCTTCGCCTGCCCGGTGTGCTTCGGGGCGGAGGAGACCTCGATGATCGACGGGGCGAAGCTCGGCGTCCTGGTGATGCTGGTCGTCACCTTTGCGGTGCAGGGCGCGTTCCTGGCCTTCTTTCTCTATCTCCGCAAGCGCGCGAAGCACATCGCGGACGTGGACCTCGACACCGAATGGTCGGAGCTCCAGGGGGCGCCGAAAATATCATGACTGACTGGCTCGGACTCCCGGCGCTCGCCTCGGCTCACGGCGGGCAGATCGACGACATGATCGGCTGGGTTCACGTGTTCATGCTCATCCTGTTCGTCGGGTGGGGAGGGTTCTTCGCCTACACCCTGGTCCGTTTCCGGCGATCGCGCCATCCGGTGGCGGACTACACAGGGGTCAGGTCGCACACGTCGAGCTATCTCGAGATCGGCGTGGCGGTGGTCGAAGTGGTTCTCCTGGTCGGATTCGCGATCCCGCTCTGGGCCGCGAGGGTCGGTAGCATGCCCCCGGAGAGCGAATCGCTGGTCGTTCGGGTCACCGCCGAGCAGTTCGCCTGGAACGTCCACTATGCCGGCGCCGACGGGGTATTCGGCCGCACGGACATCAAGCTGCTCGACGCCCAGTCGAACCCCCTGGGACTCGATCGCGCCGATCCTGCCGGGAAGGACGACATCACGACGATCAATCAGCTCTATCTGCCCGTGAACAAGCCGATCATCATCAGGCTCAGGAGCAAGGACGTCATCCACAGCTTCGGCGTGCCCGAGTTTCGCGTGAAGCAGGATGCCATCCCCGGCCTCACGATCCCCCTCTGGTTCGTCCCCACCGTCACGACCGCGGAGATGCGGACCCGGAAGGGGAATGCCGAGTTCCAGTACGAGATTGCCTGCGCGCAGCTCTGCGGTCTGGGCCATTCCGCGATGCGAGGATTCGTCACCGTCCAGACCGCCGAGGAGTTCCAGAAGTGGATGGCGGACGAAGGGGAAAAGCTCAAGGGCGAATCGGACATCTTCCGTTAACCGGGGGAATATCGCCTCGAAGACCCGGCGCTTCCCCAGGACCGTTCCGCTCGCCGGAGCGACGTTAGGCGCCGCCTCGCGCGGACGCTTCCCGCGGTCGCTCAGGTTCGACGATCCTCATGCCCTTCGGCGCCGGATCGAAATGCCGCGGATTGAACGTGAGCAGTTCATCGACTTTGGCGTGCCCGGCCGATGCGGCGATGAGCGCGTCATAGCTGCGTCCCCCGCCGAGACCCGCCGCAGCGAGCTTGTCGAGCAGCGCGACGTGGGCTGAACCGGGCAGCGTCGCGAGTGTCGCTTCGGCCACGAAGTTGGCCTTGATGAGCGCCCACGCGTCAACGGGCGCGAGTCGGTGCGGAGACGGCAGCCGGGTCAACACCGCATAGGCCTCGACCAGCGCATGTGCGGCAACCACCAGGCGATCTCCCCGATCGAGGCGTTCCTCGATGGCGGCAGCCGCGGCGCCGTGACGTTCGTGCCAGCCGCAGACCGCGGCAATCATGCAATTCGAGTCCAGCGAGAACGCGGCCACGATCAGCGCCGGCCCGCCCGTTTCCGCAGGCTGGTGCGCGTTCGCTCGACCGTCGTGCTGTCGAGCGGCCGGACCGGTTCGACCGGGGTCGCGACGAGCAGCCGACCCTTCCGCGCGAGCCTGACCGGCAGGGGCTGGGGCTCGATTTCGATGATGCCTTCGTGGCACCGGACCGTCAGCGGCATGCCCGGTTCGAGGCCGGCCTCCCGCCGGATCTCGCTCGGAATCACCAACCGTCCGGCTTGATCTATGGTAATAATCATGGTATCAATTCTACCATGCCATGCACGCCGGCTCACAAATCGGTAGAATGCCGCCGATGCGCGCATGCCTTTCCGGCGCATTCCTGATCGCGACGCTGAAGATCTCGATGCCGATCGGCAGTGACGGGACCCCCGCGCAACCGACCATCACGTCGAGCGGCACGATGACCTGGGAGCAGCCGCTCGGTACGGTGGCGGTCCACCCGTGCGGCGGGTAGGTCTCAGGTCTGCCGCGTCCGATCGACGACCTCACGGATCGCTCCAACCACGACGTCCGGCTCGTCGAACTGGATCCAGTGCCCGCTTCCCGCGGCCACGACGTGCCGGCCGCCGAACGAAAGGCGCGCGAGCTGGCGATGCTCGTCGATTCGGTCCGCCGGCAGCTGGCCGCTGGAGACCACGACGAGCGGAACGCCCGGCAGCGCGGACAGGCTGCCCACGAACGCCGCCGCTTCCTGCAGGACGCGAAAGTGCGCCGCCATGGCGCGGAAGCATTTCGGCTGACACCAATGTTCCTGCACCAGCGGATGCACGTCGGGCGGGAGCTTGCGCACCTGGTCCACGAGATGGCGAAGCTTGGCCGTCGCGACAGGCCCAAGCCCCTTGATCAGTGTGGCCGGAACACGCGGTGCGCCGCCGGCCAGCAACGACAGGCAGGCGCGCACGACACCAAGCCGGGCCATGAACGCCCCGAAGTACGACAGGCGAATGCCTCTGGCGAGGAGGCGTGCCTGGCGCCGTGACGGCTGTCTCCACTCGCTCGCCCCGGGCGGATCGATGAGGACCAGGCCGGCCGTTCGATCCGGGTACTTCGCGGCAAACGCGCAGACGACGAAACACCCGAACGAGTGGCCGACGAAGACGTACGGCGGCTGCAGCTTCGTTTTCGTGAGCACCGCGTCGAGATCCTCGACGATGTGCGCGAGCGTCGGCGGACGGGGATCGGGCTCGCTCCAGGCGAGCCCCGCGCGATCGGTACGCGCACACCCGCGCAAACGCCGCCACCCGCGGTTGCACGTGCGCCCAGCTCAGCGACGATCCCGCAATGCCGGCTTCAAGGAGGACCGCGGGCCCGCTGCCGGTCGTGAGGGCGTGCAGGCGCCGTCCGCCGACGTCAATCGCCGGGCCGGGCATGATGCACGTCCGCGCGCTGCGTCGCGTGCCGATCAGCTGGTACAGCGCGCCGGCGGAAACGAGCGAGAGAAGAACGATCGCGAGAGTCTGCACCTGTCGCCTGTCGCTATGGTCACCGGTCCGGGCCCTGAGCGCAAGCGCGCCGCTTCTTTTGACCCGGGGGAATATCGCCTCGAAGACTCGGCGCTTCCCCCGGACCCCCTCGGCTACCCGAAGATCTTCGGGGTCGGCATCCGCGCGCGGATACGCTCAAGCTCTTCGACGGTCACGCGGTCGAGGCCGCTCTTGCGGCAGGAGTCCTCGACGGCCCTGACCACCATGCCCCGGACGAACGCCGGGATCTTCTTCATGCGTTCGGCCGCCGCATCGTCCCACGCGACGGTCGCCGGCGATTCGGGACCATATTCGATTGCGGGCATCCCTGGCGTCCCTGCGGCGGCCGGCGTGCCGCGGATGACGAGAAGGGGAGAACCGGCGAACGTGCCGGGGGTGTGGGTGCAGAGCGGGTCTTCGGCCATCAGATCGCCGGTCATCCCGAAGGCCCGCGCGCGGCAGCCCCCACAGTGGCCGTTCATCTCGCACTCCCCGCATCGCCCGCCCAGCGAGGTGCGGCGGCGGATGTCGGCGAACAGACCCGAGGACGTCCAGAGGTCCGCGAGGCTCGAGCTGCGAAGAGTCCCCGCGAAGACCGGGAGGTAGGGGCACGGGGTGACATCCCCGTTCGGCCGTATCCCCATGTAATGCGTCCCGGCCGGGCACCCGCCGGCGCCTCCGGAGTAAGTCCTGATCCGGGAGAAGGCGCTCGCCGACTCGGCTTGCCCACCGTAGCCTTGGCGAAGATGGGCATCCGTCGGGTTCGGGTCGGGCTGCGCATCGGCATGTTCCAGAACGGTCTTGATGTAGTGCGGAGCGCACTTCGCGTTCACGAGCATCCGGCGGTCGTACTTCCTCTGGATGCGGTAGAGCGAGGCGAGAACCTCGTCGTACTGCGCGGGGGTCATGTCCGACACGAACTGCCCGCGCCCCGTCGGCACCAGGAAGTAGAGGTTCCAGACCTTCGCGCCGAGGCGATCGTGCGCGAAGTCGGCGATCGCGTCGAGCTCGCCGAGATTGTGCGAGCCCGCGGTCGTCTGCACGATGAAGGGGAGCCCGGTCCGGTTCAGGATCTCCGCTCCCTCCACCGTGTTCCGCCAGGCGCCGCGCACATTCCTGAAGCGGTCGTGACGATCGGCATCGAGAGCATCGAGGGAGAGCGAGAGCCCCCGCGCGCCGGCTTCCGCGAGCCGCCCGGCCAGGTTCTCCGTGATGCTCACGCCGTTGGTGCCGACGACGACCCACAGCCCGCGCTCCGACGCGCGCCTGACGATTTCCAGGATGTCGCGGCGGAGAAGCGGCTCGCCGCCCGTCAGGATCGTCAGGCATTCAGGCGCGAAGGCGGCGATTTCGTCGATGACCCTGAAGCACTCGTCGGTGCCGAGCTCGCTCCGGTCCGCGAAGTTCTCCGTGCCGACCTGAGGCGCGCCGCCGGCGTCGAGATAGCAGTGCTCGCAGGCGAGGTTGCAGCGGTAGGTGAGGTTCCAGGAGACGACGTAGGGCCGGGCGAACCCTTCGACTCGGCTCAGGGCAGGCGGGCTCGGGTCGGGATGCGGCATGGTGTCTGATTAGCGGGGCCTGTGACAGTCAGTTTTACAGGAGTTCAGGAGGTCAGGAGCTCTCTTTCTCAAAACCAAAATAACTCCTGCTCTCCTGATCTCCTGTTCAAAACGGTTTGCGGTAAACAGCCTTACATGCCAAAGAAGTCGCGGGCTTCGTCGAGAATCGTCTCGTCCACTTCGAGCGTCCCTTTCTCGCGGGCGAACTTCTCGATGCCGGTTCGCGCCATGGGGCGGACGAACTCGGGAATGTTCGCGAGCCTGGCTTCCGCCGCGGCAGTCCAGCGGACGGGGACCGGGTCATCCGGCCGCGCTTCCCCGTTCCCTGGAATCATCGCCGAGAACGGACACTTGCCACCGGATGTTCCAACCGCCGCTTCGGGCCCAATTCGCACGCCGAGCGACTGCACGACCTGTGTTTCGTACGCATTGGTGAGCATGGCCATCTCGTAGCCGCACTCAGGGCACGAGTAAACGATTGACAGCGATCCGCGCTCGGGCGGACCGACGGTCTGCAGCTTCATCGGGCTGTCGCAGGGGACACACAGGAATTTCATGGAAGCTTCTCCAGAAGCTGTTGCGCGACGTGGTCGAGAGCCCTGCCGACGGGTGGTTCCGGGCAGGTCTTCGAGAGGAATACCCCGATCGCAGTGCCGTGCCAGCTCGGGATCGAACGGGACGGTCCCGAGGCAGGGGATCCCGAAGTCCGAGGGCCCTGGTGAGCCGAAGAGCGGTTTAATGGCGTTGCAGTCGCGGCAGTAGTAGCCGCTCATGTTCTCGACGTAACCGAGGATGCGATGGCTTCTGCCTGAGCTCCGTGATGGGCCTGCCCTGAGCTCCGTCGATGGGTGCTTTCGACAGAGCGGCCACCGAGCGCGCGACCACGCCCCGGGCCACCTCGGAAGGGATCGTCACGAGCAGGAACGAGGTCCGCGACCCGAGAAAGTCGGCGTACTGGACGGTCCGCTCGGCGCCCGGCGGCAGATCGAACATCAGCAGATCGAGCGCTCCCCACTCGAAGGCCCCCAGGATCTCGCTCAGGAGAGCGAACTCCCTCGTGGCGCGCCACGTATGGGACTCGCCCTGCGCCGCGCTCTCGAACTCGAGCGACTCCGACTCCGGGATCATCGAGCCCATCGAGAAGACCCCGATCCCGTTGCTGGTCCGGGGAGCGCGACTTTGTCGCTGCCGGGAACGAACAGCGATCCCTGGACACCCGCCATGCGCGCCTGCGACGGCCCGTTGAAGTCCGCGTCCAGGATCGCAATCCGAAGCCCGCGGGCGCGCAGAGCGCCGGCGAGGTGCAGCGTCAAGGTGCTCTTGCCGACACCCCCCTTGCCGGAGCCCACGGCCACGAGATGGCGCACCCCGGCGAGCCCGTCGGTAATGCGGGCGCGCTGCTCGGCAACCTGCTCGAGGACCCTGGACCCTCCGTCGCCGACGATGTCGTGGTAGCGCTTCATTTTTACCGGGGGGCTTCCGCTACGTGAACGGGCTCTCGTCGGCGCTCGGACCGTAAATCGGCGGCACCGGCACGTCGAGCAGTCGAAGGTACACCGACAGCTGGCCGCGATGATGGTAGGTGTGATTCATCAGCAGCGCGCGCAGCAGGCCCGCCTTCGGCATCGTCATCAGCGTCTTGCCGCCCGCCGTCGCCGTCCACGAAACGCCGAGGCCCGAGTCGCCGATCTTCTCGAGGTTCGCCTTCACCTGTTCCACGCCGTGGTCGTGGGCCGCCACGATCTGGTCGGTGGACGTGGCCAGCGGCGTCGAATCGCCTTTGAACTCGAACTGGTCGGCGATCGGCCAGCCCGAAATCGCCGCCGGCGCCGACGCCAGGTGCATGGCAAGCTTGCCGAGCGTCATCGATTTCGTATGCGGTGTCCACGTAAGCTTGTCGGACGGGACACGCTCGAGCACGCGGCGCGTCGTCTTGGCTTCCGCCTCGAACTCCTGAATGAGCTCTGTGATGGTCATGGCGATCTCCTGTTTGGAGAACTATACCCTCATCATGCCGTCAGGAGCGGCTGTCGGGCTGAACGCCTGGATCGCCGCTACCCGGCCCCGGACGGCTCGTCCGGGCGACAGGTCCGGCGCCGCGCTCGCGCCCCGCACGGGAATCGGCGTCCCGCCCGGCGGCATCCCGAGGACCACGGTGTTCCCCGGCTGCTGGGCGAGCACCTGGAGCAGGCGAAGCTGTATCAGCGCCGGGTTGCGCTCCACCATCTGCGCCGCGTTGGCCAGGTTGCGCAGCGCGGCGGTCTCGCCTCGCGCCTTCTCCAGCGCGGCGAGCCCTTCCTGCCGTGCCTTGACGACCTGCGTGAAGATTTTCTTGAGCTCGCCCGGAAACGTCAGGTCGCGCATGGACGCGTCCTGCAGCTCGACGCCGAGGGGGCGGACCTTCTCGCCGGCAATCGCTTTCAGGCGCGCGGGGATCTCGGCCCGCTGCTGCAGGAGGTCGTCGATGCGGGTCTCCGAGATCACCGCACGCAGCGCGAGCTGCAGCTCCGAATACACCGCGGCCCTGAAGTCGTCGCTGGCGAGGAGCGCCTTCTGCGGTTCGACGACCTGATAGGTCGCCACCACGCTGCCCTTCACGGCCACGCCGTCCGCGCTGAGCACTTCCTGCCCCGCGACCACGGCGCGCGTGGGGCGAACGTCCACGCGCTGGATGCGGACGAGAGCGGGCAGGCTCCAGTACACACCCGGCTCGAGCACGCGAGTGAATCGTCCGCGGCTGAAGCGGACTCCTCGCTCGTACTCGAAGATCGTCGTGCGGAACTTCGACCCCAGGGTCGCCAGGACGGCGAGCGCGACGATCGCCAAGGCCGCGATGAGGAGGAACCGGAAGATCAGATCCATGTAGCACCGAAAAAGATGCCCCGCCTCGAGTCGCCACGCGCACGCGACGGGGACCCGAAGTCCACAGAGTCTTGTGCGCGCCGCGGCCGGAGCCGCCGGCGTCCCGCGACGGGGCCTGCGGGATTCGAACCCGCCTGTGACCAGGCAGGGGAGGAGCTACGCAGGAGCCGCGCGCCTACGGCTGACGGCCTGCAGCCGTCTCCCCGCCGCAAGCCTAGCACGGCCGGAGGCGTCTGCTGTGGCGATTTCCAGGCGCCATTGCCGCGTTCATTTCATCACCGCACGCTGACGCGCTGGACGCCGGCGTCGGCAATTCGGCCTATTCGGACCGCGCCCCCGCTGACCCTCCTCGAGCGGATGATTGGCGATGAACGGAATAGACCCGGGAATCCGCGTCCGTGTATTCCAGCGTCAATGACGAACCGAACCCGGCCAGACGTTCTTCGATCGAGCCGCGTTCCTCAGGCGGGAACCAGCTGCTGTGGACGATGACGTAGGTCACGCCGAGTTGCGCAAGATGCCGCACGCTGTCTTCGCTCGGAAAGCTCTCGAGTTGCCGGTACAGCTCGTCATGAAGAGCGGGCCGGATCCCGCTGAATCCGTGCACCGTCTTCTGCCAGTGCGCCATGGAATGCAGCATGTAGTTCGAATGGTAGCGCTCGGGCCCCGGCGCCGGGACCTCCGCAATCGAGAATGGCTTCGGCCGGCCGGCCACCCACCGATCGGCGGCGGGGATCTCGAGCCGGTACGGAGTCGCCGTGAACGGGATCGTGGAAAACTCCGCCACCAACAGCCCGCCGGCCACGACGGCAGCGAGGCGACGGCGCGAGGGCGTCAGCCGGTTGGTCAGCCAGTCGAATCCCACGCCGGCCAGAACGGCGATTCCGAGAACACTCAGCAACGTGAAACGGGAGGGCTCGCGAATGAAATTGAATCCGGGGAGCCAGTAAACGAATTGCCAGAGCCCTGACCGTCCCCCGAGCGCGAGGCTCGCTGAGACGGTGGTGAGCAGCAAGTAGAACGCTGCCGGACTGCGGCGGTACCGGGCGCCCCACGCGGTCCAGGCCACGCGCCGGCGGGCAAGCCAGGCGCCTGCGCACCACAGTGCGGCCGACGCGGCAACGATCGCGGAGGTGACGCGAAGCCAGGCGAGCGCGCGGAGGAGCACCAGCGCCGAGTCGCTGACCGGCCCGCGCGACAGCGCGCTGGAAGGCACCGGTTGAAAACTCCCGTCGTCGCCTTCCCGTGCCCAAAGCAGGCTGAAGACCGGCGATCCGACGCGGTGGCGGCGCTCCAGGAAGATGCGGTGAGACCCCGCGATCAACGCCACGGTTCCCCTACCCGGGGCTTCCACCTGCCCGGCAGGGCGGTCGAAGATCACCTCGTCTCCGATCGACAGCCGCCACTCCCCATCTGATGGAACACGGAAGGTGTAGCGGCCCGCCTGCGCAATATTCAAGTACCCGGTCCACGCGACTCTATCGTTGCCGTAAGCCTGCGCTGTCAGCATGGCGCCGGGGCGCACGATCGAGGGAATGAGACCGAGCAAGGCCCACGAGAGCCCGGCGATGAGGAATACACGAAGCGGACTCTTGTATCGATCCGCCGTCGAGAGCCATGTCCTCGGATGCGGCACCGCCGGCGCCATGTGCTTGATGCGAGTCGCCAATGCCGCGGCGCTCCCGGCGATCGCGACGAGGGCGAGAAGAATGGGGAGAAGCCCGGGGAACAAATAGGCCGTCACTTCTCCGTCGCTCGTGATGAGCGATCGCAGGAACCTGTCCACGGGTGTCGGCGAGGCGAGAAAATTCGCGAGCGGCGTCCCTGCGGTGGCGAGCGCACGCCGGAGTCCCACCTCGACCTGATTCACACGATACGGAATCGCGACCAGGATGACCGGCACCAGCAGCAGCGCGCCCGCGAGACCGAAATCGCGCAGGCGCTTGACGGCAAGAACCGGTTCGCCGAGTGCGAGCCGGTACGCGAGCATGAGGAGAATGGCGACTCCCGCGAACACCCCGCCGTGTCCGCTCGCCAGCGTCTGGAGTGTGAAAAAAGCGATTGCCAGGCGCAGATCGCGCGCCCGGCCCCCCTCCAGGTACGCGTGGAGCGACGCCAGGGCGAACGGAATCCATTGCACCGGAGCGAGATGGAGCTGGCTGAAGCGAAAGAACCGCGGCGGCGAGAAGGCGAAGACGATGCCCGTCAGCAGGGCCGCAGCCGGGGTCAATCCCACGCGGCGTCCGAGCACGTACGCCCCGAGTCCGCACAACACGCACGACAGGAGCGAGATGACGTTGACGGCGAGCACCGGGTTTCCGGTCAGCCACAGCACAGGCGCGGCGAACACGGCACTGCCGATCAGGTTCTCGGAGTAGGCCAGCGAGCGGCGGTTCGGATAAAAAATGTTGGCGTCGAAGAGCGACAGCGGCTGGTGGACGAAGGCGTGGGTGTCCCACGCGATCGTCCACATGAAGAGGTGGTCGTCAGGACTGTCGGATGGCAGCGCCCGATTGGCGGTCACCGACAGCGGGAAGGTGAGCACGAGCGTCAGGCCGAGAAACAGCGCTGCGGCCGCCCACGAGCCTTGTCGCTCTGTCATCCTGCCTGAGTCTCGCGGGGCCCGGTTTCGATCACGGAACGATGATAAACCGCGACCCGTGACCCGCGAGAAAGCGTTAGTATCAGCCCATACGGAGGCACATATGAGGCATCTCACCGGTCTGGCCGCCGCTGTCGTCCTGTTCTCTTCGACGCCCGCCCCGGCCCAGACGCCGGTTCTTGCGCAGCAGCCGGCGCTCAGCGCGAAGGAGGTCGTCTTCGTCTTCGCAGGCGATCTGTGGATCGTCCCTCGATCGGGCGGCGATGCCCGGCGTCTGACGACGGGGTCGGGCGTGGAGTCGAATCCGTCGTTCTCGCCCGACGGGAACTGGGTCGCGTTTACCGGCCAGTACGACGGGAACGTCGATGTGTTCGTGGTCCCCGCACAGGGTGGCGTGCCCAAGCGTTTGACATGGCATCCCGATCCCGACACCGCGCTTGGCTGGACCCGCGACGGTAAGCGGGTGCTGTTCTCGTCCACGCGAACGAGCTACTCCCGCTTCCGGGAGTTCTATCTCGTCGGCCTCGATGGAGGGCTGGAGGAGAAGCTGCCGCTTCCGATGGGGTTCGAAGCCGCCTTTTCTCCATCGGGCGACCGCCTCGCGTATGTGCCGCTGTCGCGCGCGTTCACGGCGTGGAAGCGCTATCGGGGCGGCCGGGCGACGCCGATCTGGATCGCCTCGTTGTCCAACAGCCACGTCGAGAAGATCCCGCGCGAAGCATCGAACGACTATTGCCCGATGTGGGTCGATGACCGGATCTATTTTCTCAGCGACCGGACCGAGCCGGTCACGCTCTACTCATACGACATCAAGGACAAAGAAGGTGGCGCAGGCCGTCTCGAACGCCGGCATGGATTTCAAGTCTGCATCCGCCGGCCCTGGCGCGATCGTCCTCGAACAGTTCGGGCAGATCCAGCTGTACGACCTGGCATCCGGCCGGCTGACGCCCCTGAAGATCTCGATCGCCGGGGACATCGCCGAAATGCGACCGAAGTACGTCAACGTCGGGAAGCGCCTGACCAACGCGCACCTCTCGCCGACCGGCGTGCGGGCGTTGTTCGAGGCTCGCGGAGAGATCCTGACCGTTCCTGCCGAAAAAGGCGATCCGCGCAACTTGACCTCGACGCCCGGCGTGATGGAGCGCGACCCGGCGTGGTCGCCGGACGGGCAGTGGATCGCGTACTTCTCGGACGCGAGCGGCGAATACGAACTGCACGTCCGCGATTCACTGGGGAGAAACGAGCCGCGGAAGATACGCCTCGAGCCGAAGCCGACCTTCTATCTGATGCCGCGGTGGTCGCCGGACAGCAAGAAGATCGCGTTTCTGGACGCGCATCTCAACACCTGGTACGTGGACATCGACGAGCGCAAGCCCGTGAAGGTAGACAAGGATCGGTATCTGTTCCCGCCCCCGCAGCGCGTCCCTGTCTGGTCGCCCGACAGCAGGTGGATTGCGTATTCCAAGCGGCTCCCGAACTACATGAGCGCGATCTTTCTGCACTCGATCGCGGAGGGCAAGAGCCGGCAGCTGACCGACGGCCTGAGCGATGCGCGCTATCCGGTCTTCGACAGCGACGGCAAGTATCTCTACTTCACGGCGAGCACCGATTCCGGGCCGTCTCTCGAGGCCGACATCCGCAGCGCGGTTCGTCCCCCCACGCGCAGCATCTATCTCGTCGTGCTGTCGAAGAACGATCCATCGCCGTTCGCGCCAGAGAGCGACGAGGAGAAGATCGTGAAGCCCGGGGAGGAACGCGCGAAGCCGGACCCGCCGGCCACGCGTGCCGAACCCGCGGGCGAGGAGCCCGCAAGGCCGCAGGCGCCGGTTGCCACCGCGCGAGTGCCGGAGGTTCGGATCGACTGGGACAGAATCAACCAGCGAATCCTCGGGATGTCGCTGCCGGCGCGCGGCTACGTCGGCCTCCAGGTGGCGAAGGGCGGGAATCTCCTGGCGCTCGAGGCGCCGTCCCCCGCGCCCGGAGTGCCGCCTGCGATGACCGTTCATCGCCACGACCTCAAGCAGCGGCGATCCGATGTCGTGGCCACCGGCGTCCGGTTCTTCGAAGTCTCTGCGAATGGCGAGAAGACGCTCACGGCGCAGGCGGATCGCTGGATGATTCAAGCGCTGCGTCCGATGGCGCCGCCGACGCCTGGCGCCGGTTCCGGGGCACCCGGCCAGGGCCCCTCCGCCGCGCCGGGAGGCGGTCCCGGCGGCGCCGGCGGCGGACCGGGGAGCTTCACTCTGCGTACCGAGGACATCGAGGTCCGCTCCGAGCCGCGCGTCGAGTGGAGGCAGATGTACCACGACGCGTGGCGGATCCAGCGCGAGTTCTTCTACGATCCCAACCTCCACGGCCTCGATCTGCCCGCGGCCATCAAGAGGTACGAACCCTATCTCGAATCCGTGATGTCGCGACGCGATCTCGACTACGTCTTCGCCGACATGATGGGAGAGATCACGGTCGGGCACCTCGGCGTCGGCGGCGGAGACGTGCCGGAAACAAAGACCATCGTCACGGGTCTCCTCGGCGCCGACTACAAGATCGAGAACGGCCGCTATCGCTTTGTCCGCATCTTTGACGGCGAGAACTGGAATCCCGATCTCAAGGCACCGCTCACCCAGCCCGGCGTGAACGCGCAGGAAGGGGAGTATCTGCTTGCCGTCGACGGCCGGGAGGTGCGCGCCGCGGACAACGTCTATAGCTTCTTCGAGGCTACGGCCGGCAAGAGCGTCCTGCTCCGAATCGGACCGAATCCCGATGGCTCAGGCGCTCGCGACGTCACCGTCGTGCCAGTTCCGACCGAGGCGCGGCTTCGGAATCTCGCGTGGATCGAGGGGAACCGGCGCAAAGTCGACGACGCCACCAACGGTCGAGTGGCGTACGTCTATATGCCCGACACGTCGTTCGGCGGCCTGACGAACTTCACCCGCTACTACTACGCACAGGTCGGCAAGGAGGCCGTCATCATCGACGAGCGCTTCAATGGTGGCGGCGCACTCGCGACCGACATCATTGAGCACCTCAAGCGGACCATGATGAGCCTGGTGGCGACACGCGACGGCGAAGACGAAGTGCAGCCGCAAGGCGCGATCTTCGGTCCGAAGGTGATGATCATCAACGAGTTTGCGGGCTCCGGCGGTGACGCCATGCCGAACTACTTCCGCCGCGCCGGTGTCGGGAAGCTGATCGGCAAGCGTACCTGGGGCGGCCTCGTCGGGCGCGCCGGCGCGCCGCCCCTCATGGACGGAGGCTTCGTCACCGCCCCGAGCTCCGCCGTGTGGGGTCCCGCTGGCGAGTGGGATGCCGAGAACATTGGCATCCCGCCTGACATCGAAGTCGAGCACGATCCGGCGGAGGTGCGGCAGGGAAAGGACCCGCAACTCGAGCGCGCCATCGCGGAAATCATGACGGAGCTGAAGAAGAACCCGGTCGCGAAGCCGACACGGCCGGCGTACCCCAACTATCACAGAAAGAAGACGACCACGACGACGACGGATCAGCGCGGCGGGTGAGGCGCCGGGTGGACTGCACGGCCGGAGGCGCCTGCTTCGCGATTTCCAGGCGCCATCTCGACGTCGCCTGTTGAACTGCGCGAGATTCCTAGGGGCCTTTCTGCAGTCCCTCAGCCCAGCTCTTTATGCCTGGTGTCATTCGCTCGAGTCGGTCGAGCAGCTCTGACGTTGTGAGAGAGGGGTCACCCTTGTCGAGGCCGGCTGCGCGCAGCTCCTTGAACCAGTCCGTATCCTTCGTGTGTTCGAATACTGCGGCAACCCCGAGATTGACCTGAGAATAAAACCACCCATACGTTTCAGGTCCCAATTTCATCCCGTACTGCCGATTGAATTCGTCCAGGCTTCGCGTCGATGGTTTGAACCCATGAACGATGTCCGATGACACCGCCTTCCACATGCTGAGAATCGCCGGTTCCCTGCTGCGTAGAAGGATGTGCGCCATGTAAGTGGCCGTGAACTCGTTGAACCAGTGTCGCGTCCACGAAAAGCCGAGCGCCCTCAGAAAAACGTGGCCGACCTCGTGAAAAACCATCGCATCGATCACCTGAGGGACCGCCATCTCGTGGGACACCCCAAGACTGGCCCAGGCCTGGCGGACCTCAGGCGACGACGCGGCGGCGTGCGTTGCGCGGAAGAACTGTGCCATCACCCCTCTGTCGGGGAACGCGGGCAAAAGGACGACAGGCGGAGCGGCTGAGGCACTCATCCCCCCGTAGGGCCCCGGGCTCATGGCGGCCCAGTGCGCTTCGTTGAGAACAGCAAGGCTCAAGGGCGATGGAATGCCGTAGCGACTTTCAAAGAAGCTGACCGCGTCGCGGACTCGGCTCTGAAGCGCTTCGGCCCGCGCGCGCGCCCCCGGGCTGTAGTAGGTCGGCACAGGACCTGGCAACGATTCGACGTCCAGACTTCGCACGCGTTCGAGCGTCTTGTCGTTCTGCGCGAGCGCCTCTGGCGCCACCCAGCCAAGGACGATCTGTGTCGCGAGCAACGCAGCAAGCTGTCTTGTCATGTTCGTGTGCCTCATACTTCAAAGAGCCACGCCCTCGCACTTCACCTGCCCTCGGACGGCTCGTCAGACGGCGACAGGTCCGGCGCGGATGAGCGCCACGGACGCACGCCGCTCGCACGCAGCGAAGTGTTTCACCCGTTCGACGAGTTCATCGTCCGACAGCGCAGCGAATGCGGCGAGGTTGTCGGACACTGTTGTGATCGGCTCCATGAGACCACATTAGCGCGTTCGCGTGACAGGACAGGTCAGTGCCTGCCTCGCCGTAGCGCGCCAGACATGATGCGCGTGAAGGCGGGGGCCGCGCAAGGATCGCGCCTGTTCCGGAACAAGTGCGAGTCGCCGAATGATCGACTTGAGGATTATCGGAAGTCGTTGCCGCGTCGCTGCTATCGGTAGGCGGTGACATACGCGCGCGCCGCGTCCTCGCTGGGAAACAGCACCATCCGCACATCTGCAAACCGTGCTGCGGAGCCGTCCTGCCGATCGTCTTTGCGCTCCGCCTGACGCAACCACACCGAGATTGCCGCCGCGCCCTGCGGCACGCGAAACACGCCTGACATGGCGACCCACTCACCTGGATACGTCGGACGCCCCAGCATCTGCTGCCCCTGCCAGTAACCGAGAAAACGTGAGCGATCCGCCGCCGAGATCACCATGCCATACAAATACGGCAGGCCTGTGATCGAGCCGTCGGCGTTGACCCGCTCGGCTTGGCCCCGGCCGACGATTGCCGCATACCGGCCCGCGGCTGACGGCGGTAGCTCCACGACTTGCCGGAACGAGCCTGGCGATCGCACCGTGAAGCACGGCACGCCGCCGATGATCTCCGTCTTCGCGAAGCCGTGAACGATGACCTCAGTCGTCCAGCCGGCGCTCCCCTGCCGCGCATCGCCGTTCGTCAGCAGATTGGTAGGCGCCGTCTGCAGGAAAGTCAGCAGGACGAGGACAGCGACCGACGGATTCACCATACAGCCTCCCCAAGAATTCTACTCGTATCCGGATACCGACGTTCCCGGCTCGGTTATCGGCTAGCCCAGCCACGCAGCCTGCCACTCGCCGCCCGTCTCACGTGGTCCCGTTGCTTGCTCGAAAAACAAAAACCCTCCTGATCATCACCGAGGCGCGCGGTAGTCCACAGGTGCCGCAATCAGGTGTAGCATTGCACGCACGAAGGAGCTGGACAATGAAGCGTGCGATGTTGACCGTGGTGCTGGCAACTGCCGTCGTGGTGATCGGGCGAGCGGCGCAGGCGCCGCCGAATCTGTCGGGTACGTGGCGGCCACAGAATTCCATGGGCGGACAGGTGAACCCGTTCGAGTTCACGATCACGCAGACGGCCGACAGCGTGACGATCCGTACGCCGCTCAGCAACCCCGAGTCGGTGACGCTGAAACTGAACGGCGAGACACCCATCCAGATCGGTGGAGGCCAGAGGGGCATGGCCGCGACCACGGCGAGATTTACCGCCGGCTGGGAAGGATCGACGCTCGTGGTGGGGTCGGCGATCGCCGGCGGCCCAGGTGGGATGACGAGTTCGTCGCGAGCGGCATACTCGATCAGCGGCGACACCCTGACGCTCGAGACGAGCAACTCCCGGCCCGATGGATCGATGACGCCGGTCCGGACCGCGATGTACGTGAAGTACACGCCGGTACCCATGCCCGCACCGCCGAGCCGAACGGTCGAATCAGGCTACGTGAGCCTCTTCAACGGCAAGGATCTGACCGGCTGGAAGGCGAGCGCGAACCCTGATTCATTCAAGGTCGAGAATGGCGCCATCGTCGCCAACGCCGTGGGCCAGGCGTCGCACCTCTTCTACGACGGCGCGGTCGGCAACCATGCGTTTCAGAATTTCGATCTGCGGCTCGACGTCCTTGCGCGCTATCGCTCGAACGGCGGCGTCTACGTCATGACCGAATTCCAGCCGCAGGGATTTCCGGGGAAGGGCTTCGAAATCCAGGTCAACAACAGCCACAGCGATCGCATCCGCACCGGCAGCCTCTATCACGTCCTCGATCTCTCGAACATTCCGGGGAAAGACGACGAGTGGATCCCGATGGAGATCAAGGGCCAGGGGAGCACGATCACTGTTGCGCTGAAGGGGCAGGAGGTCGTCCGCTGGACGCAGCCAGCCGATTGGCCCGGCGCTTACGACACGCCCGGCCGGAAGATCGGGCCGGGCACGATCGCGTTCCAGTCGCACGATCTGTACAGCGTGACCGCGTACTCGAACATCCGGGTCAAGCTGAACTGAGTGACTAGTTCGCCCGCGCCTTCCCTGCGTACAGTCGATGCCCGCCGGCGGGGCGGAAACCGAGCGTCTCCAGGAGCTCCTTTGAGATCTCCGCCGGGTGGACCTTCGGGAACCGGAGCGTCCTCGTGCGACCCGTCCGGAGTCGAGAGAGCAGTTGCTTCAGACGGCCTCCACCGTCGTCGATCAACGTGCGCAGCGACATGATCTCCGCCCCCTCTCCGCGCTCCACGTCAAGGAGGTAGGCCTCGATTCGCTCGTCGGAGGCGACGGCGAGTCCCGCGATGTCGTCCTTCCGTGCGGTGAGCGTCTCGACCGAGCGCTCCCAGCACACCTGCGGATCGGCCTCTTCAAGGAGACCATTGGCGGCGAGATCGTCGACCGTGATGGGGATCACGAATCGACCGTTGATCTCCGGGGCATCGAACTGTTCAGGCTCGAGAACGAAGTCCGTCAGGACCGCTTCGTTGACGTACCCGCACGCGTCGAACAGCGCGGACGCGGCGGTGAACGTCTCGGGGACTTCGGCGATGATTCGCGGGGGGCCGAGAATCGCGAGCTTCGAGCCGAGCGACGCGAGCAGGTGACGGCCATGACCCTGTCGCCGGTGATCGGGATGGACGGCGATCTTGTGGACGAGGGTCCCGGAAGGCCGCTTGGCGCCGATCAGGACGCCGATCGGGTCGGAGCCCGAGAAGGCGACCATGCAGCTGCTGCACCAGACCTGAAGGTCGCGGATCGACCGCTTGAACGTCGCCGCCGTCACGGGCGGCTCGCCGGGAAAGTACGGAGCCCAGCAGCGATTCAGCGCGTCGACGAGAAGCGCCACGTCGTCCGTGCGGCAGAAGCGGTACGACGACAGATCAGTCCTGGCGAGGAGCCGCCGACATCGATCGCACCTCGTTGAGGTAGTCGCCACCCGACGGGGCGTCCTGAGCGGGCGCCGGAGCGGGCCGTGTTGCCGGCGCCGAATTCCGCGCGTCCGGCGCGACTCCGGGGCTCGTAGCCGGTGCGGTGTAGGTCGCGATCATCTCGGCCATCATTTTCTTGCCGAACTCGATTCCATCCTCGACGAGCGCAAGGTCGATCGATGTCACGGTGCGCTCCCGCGCCAGCTCCTCGACCCTCTCCTGCGTCTTGTTGCGCATGAAGCCGGCCGGGACCCGGAAGATCCTCTGCACGGCGTCGTTCGTCCAGTCGAATGTCGAGATCAACGGGTTCTTTCGCTCATCGCGAGCAACGAGCCTCGGCTCTCCAGCGGCGCCGGCGCCGGCCTTTTCCTGGGCGGGGGTGGCTTCGGTCGCGCGCGCGCGCGTGACGTCGGGCGAGGGGGCCTTGATGTCGAGCGGCGCTCCCGTCTCCTCCTCGATCACCTGCCGGGCGAATTCGAGCGTGATCGCGTCGAGCCGCTTCATGCGCGCGCTCTTTTCGACACGCGCCTTGACGCGGCGGCGCTGATAGGCGTTCTTCATGGTCCAGAGGCCCTTCCTGGCCTCCTCCGACCACCGGAGCTTGCGCCCGTCGTAGGTGGTCTCCTCCTCGAGACCGCCCTCGACCTCCGCGATCTTTTCGATCATCTCCCGCGAGATCACCTCGAAATCCGTGGCGCCGCAGACGGTGCACTTGACCGCGCCGCTCTGCGTGGCGGTGACGCCGCAGGCGCGGCACATCGACACCGGACCGGCCTTGGCTCGCTCGAGCGCCACGGCTTCGGCCAGCGCCTTGGTCGCGTTCTGGGCGCCCTTCGGCATGAACCGATCCATGGCTTCGTCGATCACCGCGCTCGTGACCACCGAATGCCCCTTCTCGAGCGCCAGGCGAAGGACCCCGGTGCGGGCGATGCCCTTGACCTGCTCGGGCACGCGCGTCATCCGCGCCTCGGCTTCGGGTGTCCATCGGACGGTCTCCTCGGCGCGCACGTCGAGCCGCGGCACCTCGAGGCGCGTCGACAAGAGGACGTCGCAGGGCGCTGCACGGAGAATGTTCTCCACGTTGCTCCCCAGCGCCTTCTCGTCCCTCGGACTATGGACGCCGATCCGTCCCAGCACGAGGAGCCAGGGATTGGTCTTGCGCGCGTGGTCGATGATCTTCTGGAAGGGCTTGCCGTCGAGGAGGGTCTTTTTGATCTCGACGCCCATCTCGGTCGCCATCCGCTCGGCCACCTCGAGATGAGACTGATAGATCTGCGCCAGCCCGGTGTCGATGATCTCCTCGTGGAGCTGATTCTGCTCCTCGAAGCGGAAGACCTTCGCGGCCTGCTCGGTGAGGACGCCGACGATGCCGTTGAAGACGGAATAGTGCAGATAGGGGTCGTACACGGCGATCGTCTCGACCCGCTTGCCGAACTGGCGAGCCAGATCGATGGCGGTCATGAACGCCCCGAACGACTGGGGACTTCCGTCGATGCCGACCAGGATTGTGTCCCGCTCGGCCTCGTCCTTCTCGGGGACGTGCTTGACCACCCAGACGTCGCGGTCGGCCTGGCGGGCGACACGTTCGCAGACCGAGCCGATCACGCTGTCGCGGGCGCGTCCGATCCCCAGGGCCCCGATCACGACCAGATCGTAGTCCGAGCCCTCGAGATCTCTGAGGATCTCGGCGTGATGCTTTCCGTCCATCATCCGCGGCTCGAACTCGAGGCTGGCCTCCTTGCATTGACGCGACATGCCGTCGAGATAGCTGTCGGAGATGAGCTTGAGGCCCATCGTGATCAGGCTGTCGTGGATCTTCCGCTGGCGCTCGAGCTCCACCTCGTCGATGTACTCCTCGGGCAGGGTGTACTCCATCTGCCTGAAGCGATAGTCATGCAGCTTGGCCGCGTAGACGTGGCAGCCGGCCAGTTTCGCGTTGTACGCCTTGCCCAGCGCGAGGGAGCAGGCGACGGCGCGGTTGGAGTGGTCTGAGTTATCGACAGGAACGTAGATGCTCTTGTACATTGATCCTCTTTTCATCGGGGGACTTCGTCCTCCGAACCCACTGACCAGCTCGCTCGCGCTGAAATCGGTTCACAACAAAGCGCTCACGCCCCGGTGGCTGCCGGTTGCCTCGGTTCACGAGAGCCGTACCGCCGCCGCACCCAGCCGACCACGGCCACCTCGATGGCGAGAATGAGCAGCGCGATCCTCACCATCGGGCCGACTGCCGACGGGACCACTTCCGGCTCGACGTAGAGGTCGTACCAGACCGTGAGACCCCGCCTGTTGCCACGCTCGCGCGAGAACCCGTCCCAGACGGAGAAGGCGGCCGGCATGAACTCTCCGGGCACGAACGGGGCGGCCCCGGTTGCGCGGAGAGGCCGCTTGAAGATGACCGACCATTCCCCCTGGTCGTAGCTCGCGACACCGGTGAGATCGCCCGTGTCGTTGGGAGCCATGGCCCCGCTTCCCTTGCCGGTGAACTGAAGGGGACCGGGCTTGGCCAGATCGAAGAACCAGAGATCCACCGAGTTCTGGGCGTCGCCGAAGATGAAGTAGGGCTTGCGGGCGCCCGTCTGCGCCTGCGAAGGAACCTGGATCGAGACGGCGTCGGAGAACTCGGATGGCGTTCCGGCTGGCGCCGCTGCCGGCTCCGCAAAGGGGTCCGCTCCGGGCTGCGCGGCGCCGCCTGGCGGCTGACCGGCCGGGGCCGGGGCGACTTCCGCGTCGCCGAACGGGCTCCCCTTCGAGCCGCCGCTCTCGCCCGCGGGTGCGCCGGCCGCCGGCTCCTCTTCCTCTTCCGGGGGCACGGGAAGCGACGGTCCGTTCTGCCCTGTTTTCTCCGCGCTCATGTCATGCCATCGAACCAGGACGGCGATGGAGTTCGCATCGTGAATCGCCTGAACGCTGACGCTCGTCGCGGGCGGATGGAACGACCGTCCGGGCTCCATGATCTGCCCGACGATCGGAAAGCGGGCCGCGGGCGCGGCGGCGAAGCTCGCGGACCCCTTGGCGAGATCGATGGGGTCCTGGACGTGCTTGGCGACGACGAGGTTGGCATAGCCAGGCTCGCTGCTGCCCGAGAGCGAGAGCGAGACGATGAAGTCGGTAATCGCCCACTTGTGCTCGGGCTTCAGGGCGTCGTCGCCGAACCCCGGCATCGGCGTCCCGTTGAGCCCCGTGCTCATCGCCCTGAAGATATCCTCGCGGGACGAGCCTCCGCGGAAGGTCCAACTCTGCGTGAGGTCCGCCGGGCGGATCGGATGCTGCCAGTCGTCCACCAGGGTTGGAGCCGAAGGTCCGTCGCCCCGGCCCAGGGTGCCGTGGCACTTCACGCAGCCGTTCTCCTCGTAGAGCTTTTTCCCGAGCTCGACCGACTCCTTCGTCATGCCCGGCGGGCTCGGGAGCGGAACGGGCTTGGAGACGTTTTCCGGGTTGGCGAAGTCCGGGGAGAAGGTCGTGATGAAGTGCGCGAGATCCGACAGTTCCTGTTCGGAGAGGGTCGGCCAGCCGGGCATCGACGTGTAGGGCATGCCGCGCCTGATGATGTTGACGAGATCCTGGTGCGTCGGCAGCGAGCCGGTGGGTGTCGTGCGCACCTTGAACTTGCCCGTTGTGAAGTTGCGCGGCCGGGGGCGCAGATGCGAAGCGGCATACCCTTCACCGTCCCCGTTGTCGCCGTGGCACTGCGCACAGAACTTCGCATAGAGCTTCTTGCCCGACTCGCGCTGCGCCTCGGTCCCGACGTCCTGAGCCGCCGCGCGCACCGACACCGCGGGCGCGCCGGACAAGGAGGCGATCAGGACGGCGAGATACACCGCCGCGAGTGTCGAGATCGCACCAATCAGGCGGGAGGTCATTGGTGGACCTCCTCTTTGGCGCGGGGTTTCTGGCCGGTGAAATCGTAGAGAAAGAGGATCACATCCCAGATCTCCTCTTCCTTCAGGAATTTCTCCCAGACGGGCATCGCGCTGGCCCAGGGGCCGCCCTCCTCGGGAAGGCCCGGCCCTCCCTTGGAGATCCGCCAGAAGAGAAACGTGTCGCGCAACATCGCGATCGCCCCCTGGTCGGTGAAGTTGGTCGGGATCGGGTCCAGCCCGTGTACGAACATGCCGTTGCCCGCCATGCTGTCGCCGTGGCAGAAGACGCAGTTTCGATAGTAGATTTTCCGCCCGTTCTCGACGTGTGCGCGGTACTCCGCCGGGTTCGACGTCTCGAGCGGCGCGAAGGGGTTTTCGCCGGCGTCGAGATCGATCTTCTTGTCGTGAACCGTGACCTCGGAAGGCGAGGCAGGATGGACGGTTCGCGGGAAGAAGGGAGGCTCGAGCGGGACGTTCATCTGGACGTAAACGTTCGCCGCCGCCAGCGCCGGGATGGCGATGATGGTTGCGGCGAGGAGCGCCGTGTACCGCTTCTCCGTCATGAAGCGGATGAGCGGGCTGGAGATCTCTTCGCGGCGCTCCTGGCTGGAGGACACGTACGCCAGGATCGCAATCGTCACGATGCCCATGTAGAGCGAGACGACGGAGGAGGGAATCGGGGCCGTGAATCCGAATCGAAGCAGGACGTAGATGCCCACCCACCAGGCGCCGGCCCACACCAGCAGGTTGGTCCGCCGGAAGCGAAGGAGCCCCAACACGGCGACGACGGCAAGGACGACCAGGATCTTCATCGTGCAATTCCGGCTGCGCCCTGACGGGCTTCAGTGAGATGGCCTGCTCCCTCACTCCGCGCCAGCGCCTGATGGGAGACGACCGGCTGGAGAATCAGGTGCGCGCCCTTCTTGGGGGGTCCGAGAGGCTGCTTCTCGCCCGGCTCGGCTGGAGCGGGAACCGGCGCCGCGCCTGCGCCCGGTGCGGCCGCGGCGCTGTTGTATTTGTGTTTCGTCTGCAGCGTGACGGTCGGCGTGCCGCCAAGAGACTGGAGGGCCGCGATCACGGAGAGAATCTCCTGATCGGTGAGGCCGATCGGCGGTTGGTTGACGGGGGGCATCGCCGGAGGGAATCCCGGCACGACGAAGGCGGTCGGTTCGTACATCGATTGGGCGAGGTACTCGACATCGCTCAGGCCCGGGACACGGTTCTTCGCGTTGAGACCGATTCCGGCGAGGTCGGGGAAGCGGAGTGCCCCGGTCTTGCCGATCGTGTGGCAGGTCAGGCAGATTCCCTTGCCCTCCATGATCCCGCGGCCGACGTTGACCATGTCGGCCGTGGTCATGTTGCTTCCGAAAGCCGTCTCCTGAGGAGGCTGAACTTCCTTCTGAGGCACCATCTGGCCGACGTAACCATAGAACGCGGTGGTCGCGATGACGAGAGCGCCGATCCGGATGGTGTGCGGGATCCTCATGACGTCGGCCTACGTTCCCGGAGTGGCCACTGGGGACTCTGGCGAGAGCTTGCCGTGTCCGTGGGGAAGGCTGGCCTTGGTCGCCGCGAAATCGGGCCGGTCGTGCAGGCTCGAGATCCAGAACACGACGCCGATCAGCACGAAGAACAGGAGCACGGTCACCGAGACGACCTGCGTCGCGAAGCCCAGGGTGGGCGTGAACGCGTCGGGCGACTGGTCCCGGATGATGCCGTAGACGTGCCAGTGCTGGCGGAGCCCGGAGCGGACGTAGCCCATGAGCCCCATGAGCCAGGTGAAGGTGACCGCGATGAAGATCAGCACGTACTGCGAGATCGCCGGGATCCTGCCCCAGCGCACCTCGCCCGACATCTTCGCGCCGCGGAAGAGAAAGACGTCGATGGCGGTGATCGCCACCATCGCGCAGAGGACCGAGAGGACCTGCGGCACGGAGAGCTTGATGCGGACCGTCGCCTCGACGAAGTACCCGTAGACGCCGAGGAAGATGACGAACACCGCGACGGCCCCGAAGATGGCGAACTGCACCGCATGGCCCGTCTTGGCCCACGCCACCACCGCGACCTTCCCCGTCCGGCGGTAGAGGAGGAAGCTCATGAAGGTCGTGAGAATCAGGATGTTGACGGCGGTGTTCTTCGCCGACATGACCCCGAGGAAGCCCAGAATCGGGTGTGACGACCCGCCCATCGCCCGGATTTCGGAAACGGTCGCGATGATCGATCGCGGCGTCGCCCAGACCATGAAGCAGAGCGCGATCCCGATGAGGAGGTACTTGATGAACTTCTGAACCGGCTGCCGTCCCTCGACCCGCCCCATCCCGAGCCAGAGGTAGTAGTTGGCCGCGAGGAAGAGGTTTCCGATGAGGACCGCCTGAATGATGAAGAGCCACGAGAAGGCCCCGCCCATCATGGTGAGCCCGAGCGTCTGCGAGTAGGCGTAGATCTCCTTCGCGAGCCAGTAGCCGGCGAAGGGGAGCGGGAGGAAGGCGCTGATCGCGACGAAGTTGCCGATGTACCCCATCCAGTCGTAATGCGCGCGCTCCTCGTCGGTTTCCGCCTGGAGGAACTTGAAGGCCGCGTAGGCGGCGGCGATCGATCCGCCGAACGCGACGTTCGCGATGATTCGATGGACGTTGATCGGCATCCAGGTGAAGTTGTAGACCGCCTCCCAGACGGAGAGGATCGCCCCGCTGCTCGAGACCCCGTTCGGGGACATCATGAACGTGAGCCAGGCATTGGCGATCAACATGATGCCCGTGCCGACGATGTTGAGGGCGAGCCCCAGACTCAGGTGCACCAGGGGATGGAATTTCCCCCAGCCGTAATAGTAGGTGTAGAGGAAGAAGGCTTCGAAGAAGAAGAGCAGGACGTACGGAAGGAAGGTGGGAGAGAACACGCTCATCAGGTAGTTCGTGAACTTCGGGTACAGGATGATGAGCATGAACGTCAGGAACGCTCCGAACGTCGCCGTGAGGGAGAAGGAGACGGAGAGGAGCTTCGTGAACTCGTACGCGAGCCGGTCGTATCGCAGATCTCCGGTCTTGTAGCCGATCGCCTCGACGATCAGCGCGAAGATCGGGACGGCAAGGACGAACGCCGCGAACAGCAGGTGAAGCTGCGCAACCATCCAGATGGCGACGCGGCTTCCGACGAAGGGAACAGCGCGGTACGCCACTTCCTCGTAGGGCTTGTCCTGGGCCTGCTTGGCCGCGGCGGCCGCCTCGTCGGCCACTCCCGCGGCGCGGGGCGTCTGGTCCGCGGTCTGGGCGGATGCCCGGTAAGGCATCTTGTACTCGCGGTTCATCAGCGACGTGGCCATCATGACCGCCATCGCGAACATCCCGAGTGCGACGACGGGACCGAGAAGGACCAGCAGTTTGCGGTTCATGACCGGCGCCTTCATCATTTGATCCCCACGGCGTCCGCGGCGCTTGCCAGCCGCTTGCGCTCGAGCTCTCGCACGTAGGCGATGATCGCCCACCTGTCCGCGGGAGGGATCGGCCAGCGGTACCCGGCCATCAGCCCCGTCCCGTTCGTGATGACGTCGAACATCTGCCCGTCCGGATAATTGTTCACGATCCTGTCCTGGTGGAAGGAGGCGGTCGGGACGTTGCCCCGCTCGAACAGAATCCCCTTGCCGTCTCCCCGGGCGTCGTGGCAAGGCTGACAATAAATCACATAACGCTGGCGGCCGCGCTCGACGAGCGCCTCGTCCACCGTCACGGGGTTCGTCGCGACGAACTGCCCGTCCGCTCCCTTGCCCGTGAAGAAGCCCGTGTCCTCTTTCATCCCGCCGATCGGGATCGTTCCTGGAACGGGTTGGCGCATGGACGCGCCGTCGTAGAAGAACGTGCTGGCCGTCTGGGCGCGCACCTTCGGCTGGTCGTCCATGCTCGGATTGAGATGGATGGGCGGGCGGCTCGACGTGCAGCCGCGCACGCATCCCGAGAGGGCGACAACGGACGCCAGCGCGAAAGCGCCGAGCACGCGACGTCGGGGGGCCGTCATACCAGGCCCCGCTCCTCTTCGCCTGCCTCGCCGTAGCGCACTCTGGAAACGGGGTGCGCGGAGGCGGGCCAGGCTCCCGCGTCGGTTCGCACGGTCTCCAGATCGGGATTCGGGTTGCGCACCTTGGCCAGGTAGGTCGTCCTGGGCTTGGTGTTCAGCTCGGCGAGGAGCGCGTAGTTGCGCGCGTCGGCCTTTGCCTTCACGACCCGGCTCGATGGATCCCGGAGATCGCCGAACTCGATGGCCGAGGCGGGGCAGGCCTGCTGGCACGCCGTCTTGACGTCGCCGTCGCGAAGCGCGCGCCCGGCGAGCTTCGCATCGATCTTCACCCGGTTGATCCGCTGCGTGCAGTACGTGCACTTCTCCATCACGCCTCTCGCACGAACCGTGACGTCGGGGTTCATCGCGAGCTGGAGCACGTTGGGCGTGTCCTTGGTGTAGTTGAAGAAATTGAACCGGCGAACCTTGTAGGGACAGTTGTTCGAGCAGTAGCGGGTCCCGATGCACCGGTTGTAGACCATCACGTTGAGGCCCTCCCCGTCGTGGACCGTCGCGGCGACCGGGCACACCTGCTCGCACGGGGCATCCTCGCAGTGCATGCAGGGAACCGGCTGGAAGACGATCTCGGGGCTGCCGGAGGGCTCGCCGGAGAAGTACCGGTCGACCCGGATCCAATGCATCTCGCGCCCCTTCGCGACCTGGGCCTTGCCGACGACCGGCACGTTGTTCTCGCTCTGGCAGGCGACCATGCACGCGTTGCACCCGATGCACGCGTTCAGGTCGATCGTCATCCCCCACTGGTGGCCCTTATCGTAGGCGTGCTCTTTCCAGAGGGAGAAGTGATGCGGGTCCTCCTCGAAGACGCCGAGGGCGGACACCTTTCCCGCTTTCTTGGCTCCTTGGGATTCCCCCGCATGCGCGCCCTCGGCGCCGGGTTTCTGTGCGTCTGGTCTGTGTTCGTCCGTGTTCGTCTGCGGCTTCGATGTCTGTGACTCGGGTCCGTGTTCATCCGTGTTCGTCTGCGGCTTCGATCGCAGCTCGGTCAGGGTCGACTCGCGGACGATGGGGCGCTCCTCCATGCTGCCGTGGTCCTGGGTCGCCGAGAGCCGGTAAGTGCGCGCGAGCCTGGTGAGTGTGACGCCGCTGCCGAAGCCAGGCGCCGTGGAGCTTCGGACTCTGAACGCGTCGAACCCGACCCCCGAGCCGATCCGGCCCGCGTGCGAACGGCCGTACCCGAGTGTCAGGGCGACCACGCCGTCCGTCATTCCGGGGAGGAGAAAAACGGGCAGCTCGAGCGAGCGGCCGGCATAGTCGAGCCGTACCGAATCCTCGTTCGCGAGGCCGAGCGACTGGGCCGTCTTCGGGCTGACGAGCGCGGGGTTGTCCCAGGTCAGTTTGGTGAGGGGATCGGGAAGCTCCTGCAGCCACCCGTCGTTCGCAAAACGGCCGTCGTGAAGCGAGGGGGAGGGGAGGAATACGACTTCCAGGCCATTCGGAGATCCCGGCGCAGCCTGGCTCGCCGAAGCGCCTCCGGCGCGAAGGCGGCCGAGCTCCGCCAGCGGCTGCGCGGTGAACGCGGGCACCACTTCCGGAAGCTCGCTGCCGGACAGGAGTCCATCGTGCAGGATGCGGTTCCACTTCGTGTCGAACTCGGCCTCGCCGAGGATCGGCTGCCAGGTCTCGCGCACGATGTCGTAGCCGGGACGATCCTGGCCCGTGGCCATCAGGCCCAGCACCTCGAAGGGAGTTCGTCCGCCGAACAGGGGGAGGATCAGCGGCTGGATGACGCTGAGCGTGCCTCCAACCGCGCGCGCGTCTCCCCACGATTCGAGGTAATGCGCGCGGGGAATGTGCCAGGCCGCCTTGACCGATGTTTCGTCCAGAGTGTGCCCGAGTGCGATCGACTGAGGAACCTTCGCCATGGCCGAGGCGAAGTCGAGATCGGCCGGGGCATCGAAGACAGGATTGCCGCCCAGGACGACGAGCGTCTTTATCGTGCCCGCGTTCATCGCCGAGACAACCGAGGCGAGCGAGCCGACGCTCGGAAGCGCCGCATCCTTCGTCTCGTAGTAGCTGACCGTCTTGCCTGTGTTGCCGAGAAACGTGTTCAGCGCGCAGCACGCGGCGTGGACGGCCGCGGGCTGGCGTTCCCCAGCCACGATCAGCCCCGTGCCGCGGTTCGCCAGAAGATCCTTGGCCAGCGCGTCGACCCAGCGCGCGTCGACTCCCGGAACGCCGGCGCCCGCCGGGCCTGCGCCTCCGGCCTCGGAAGGCGCAAGGCGTGCCGCGAGCGCCGCGAGGAAGGGAGCGATCTGCCGGCTCTCGAGACGGAGCCGATGATCCGCCATCGCGCCCGTCAGCGAGTAGACCCCTTCAACGGCGTAGAGCCGGTTCATTGAGCCACCGGAGGCGCCCGCGCGCCGTCCGTCCGCGAAGCCTCGCGCGTGACGGATCATCTCCGGGTCGGTCAGGAGCGGGTCGGCGTCGAGGGCGAGAATCACCGAGGCCCGATCGAACCGGAGCATGAGATCGACGTCGCGCCCCGTCGCCTGCCGCAGTCCCGCGACCCGGCTCTCGTCGCTGACGGCGTCGTAGGTCGCCCACTGCAGCTTGGGGTAGCGGGCACGGAGCTCGAAGGCCAGGCGCGCCAGGGTCGGGGAGGAGAAGGACTCGGAGACGACCGCAAGGCCGGCGCCGCCATCCGCGGCATGCGCCTCGGCCAGCGGCCCCCAGGCGGTCACGAAATCGGCCCAGGACTTCCGCGCACCCTGCTGCGTGACCGATTGCGATCGGTCGGGATCGTAGAGGCTGAGCACGGACGCCTGGACGCGCGAGCTCGAGGCCCCGAGGGTCGAGGGGTGCGAGGGGTTTCCCTCGACCTTGGTCGGCCGCCCTTCGTGGCTCTCGACAATCAGGCCGTAGGCGCTCCGGCGGAACGGCATGGTCGTCGCGTAGTGGCGGGGGATGCCAGGGACGATCTCCTCGGGAGCGGTGACGTACGGGACGATTTCTTCGACGGGGCGCCGGCACGCCGCGAGCCCCGCGAGCGACAGCGACGCCCCCAGGAGCATCATCATGTCGCGCCGGGTGACGCCTTCGGACAGCTCCGAGGGGCCCTCCTCCAGGAACTCCCGTTCCAGCGCGGCGCGGAATTCGGGGCGCTGCTCGATCTGCGCGAGACTTCGCCAGTAAGTCCGTGTCACCGGTGGCACCCCGAACAGTCAGTTGGCGGATTGACCGGCCGTTCGCGCGCGAGCTCCGCCGCGAGCGTCGTGACGTCCCGGGGAGGGGTCCACTTCATGTTGGTGACCTCGGAGACGGGACGCCTGTTGGGACCGGGGTTCCGGTGGCAGTCGAGGCACCAGCTCATGCTGAGGGGCGACATCTGGGTGACCGTTTCCATCTCGTCGATGCGGCCGTGGCACGTGACACACCCGACGCCTGCCGCGACGTGCACGTTGTGGGCGAAGTAGGCGTAGTCGGGCAGCCTGTGGACGCGAATCCAGTGCATCGGCCGGCCGCTCGCGGCGCTGGCGCGAATCGGTGCGAGCTGCTCGCTGTCCTTCTTCACGGTCAGGTGGCAGTTCATGCAGGTCCGGGTGGGCGGAACGTTCGCGACGGCAGAAACCTCGACCGAGGCGTGACAATAGCGGCAATCGAGACCGAGCTCGCCGACGTGGAGCCTGTGGCTGTACGGGACGGGCTGAACGGGACTGTAGCCCACGTCCGTGTACCACGGCGAAAAGAAATACCAGACGCCCCCGATCGCGAGGATCGGGCCGAGGCTGCCCGCGATGGCGGCGACCATCGGGAGCTTGTTCCACCAAGGGGGAAAGATCTGGCTCACCGGCTAGGACACCGGGGCGCCGGAGAGGAGTTGCGGAGGCCGCGAGTCCGGATTGGAATGATGCCACATCCTGGCTCACCGAAGGATTCTTCGAACGACCGAAATCCCGTCGTTATGAGCGGGCATCTTATCCACGAACAAAGACCAGGGTCAAGCGGGTCGCGCCATCGGTCTCACGGGTTCAGATCGCGCGGGCCGCTAAACAAGCGGTAGGAAGTCAGACAAACCTCCTGGACTCCTCATCTCCTGATCTCCTGTTCGGTTACTTGACCGGAAATTCCTTGTGCCACTGCTCGAGGCGCGCGATGGTCTGGGCACGGGTCGGCGTTTCGGCGCCCGAGCCGCCACCGCCGCGCCGCGCGGCTCCCTGCGGCGGTTGTCCGGCCGCGCCTGACCGGGCGGCCTCCGCGGCATTTCCGCCCCGCGCCGCGGGGGGAGCTCCGAGCCACACCGCGCTCGGCTCTTCCTCGTTGTTCGCCTCGAGGTCCTCGATCGTCACTCGGGGCGTTTCGATTCCCTTGCGCGGAACGTCGGCTTTCGCGGCCCACGCGATGGCGTTCAACACCAGCTTGCGCTGCATCGGGTGACCCCAGTTCCAGTGCCAGTGCCCGCCGGTGAAGCCGAACGCGCGGCCACCGTCCGCGCGAGTAGTGGCCCACGCTACGTGCTGCCGTTCCTTGCGCTCGAGGACCGCCGCGCGAACCTCCGGGTTGCCCGAGTGCGTGCCGTCGCTGCGCGCGAGCGTGGTCTCGGGCGGGAGTGCGGTCAGGATCGGCACGACGCCCTTCATGCCGTCGCGAAACTGCATGTGGTAGTACCACTCGTCCTGCGTCTGGAACGGCGCCACGCCGCGCGTGGCCGGGTGAGCCGGCAGCGATTTGGGCTGCAGCAGCCAGTGCGGGTTCACCGACCAGTTGATCTTGAAGTACCCGCCGGCCCAATCGAGGAACTGTGGGCCGGCCGTCGCCTCTTCGACTTCCACGGCGTAGTGAAGCAGCACGAGGCCGACGCCCCGCTTCATCATGGCGGCCATCTGATCGAGATGGCCCACGGCCGGGTGGCCCTTCCCGCCGTCGGCATAGATCACGATGGCGGCGGCGCCGTCGAACGCCGCCGGATCCGCCGGCCAGCCGTCGCGATGCACGACCGCCTCGATCTGCGGGTGATTCTCGTTGAGCCATTTGCTCAGGAGCTGGGATCCTGGCCAGTGATCGTGCGAACCGTAGGCATGGCTGCGCCGGCCCGCGACGAACACGACTTTCCGCTTGGCGGCGCCGGCCGCGCGCTGGATTTCGCCGGCCGCGGCGGCAGCCGGGGCAACTGCCGGAACTTCACTGTGAGCGCCGGTATGCGGCGCGAGCACCAGACAGACGGCGGCGGCAAGCGCACGCCACGTTACCCGTCTGGCCGTCATCAGGCGAACAGGAACTGTCATAGGTGCCTCATTCTCCTCCGATGCGGTCATGGCTGATCCGCCATTTTTCACAAGCTTCGGGCCCGCCCGCGCGCCGCGCCCGCGCCTATTCCAGCCTCAGGTTGCGCCAGTAGGCGTTGCCCGGTGCGTACTCCGGACCGAGCAACACGCGTTGGATGAGGCGGATCGTGACGGTCTGTCCCGCGAGCGCCTTCAGGTCGACGTCTACCGTCTGCCACTCCCGGTCAGCGCTCCTGGCCTGAACCGTGCGCGTCAGCAGCTGGCGGTTCTCGACGTGAAGATCCAGCGCCCAGGCGCGCCCCCCATCCACGCCGACGTCCACGCGCAGCCTGGGCGCGGCGCTCAACGTCGCCCTCCGCATCAAGACCGCGCCGCGCACTTCGTCGCGCGGATAGCTCGCCAGGATGTCGCCGTCGAGGTAGGTGATTCCGCGAATCCCGCGCATGCCGCCGCCTGCGCCGCCGACGCCGGCGCGCAGCAGCTTCCAGTCGGGGTTCCAGTACTGCATGAGGTCGCCCGGCTGAAACAACTCGGCCGGCTGCGTCTCCGGCTCCTGCAACTTGATGGAGACGGCGTCGGCGGTGGTTGTGCCGTTGTTCGCGGCGATGAACTGATGCCCGACTCGCGCAGTCCTCTTCGCCAGTTCGGCAAGACTCTCATCGACCGGCGGGGTCAGCTTCACGCTGCCGAGCTCGTCGCCCCTGATCCGATCGCCCAGGCGTTCGATCAGCCAGGGCGGCAGGCCCCTGGTGCCCTTCATCGCGCCGACGACCGCGCCGGCATTCGCCGCGTTGCAGTCCGCGTCGGTGAAGTCCGCCGCCCGGAACGCGTGGTTGACCGTCTGCAGCCAGTCGCCTCCGCCGAACCAGACCGCCATCGCCACCAGCGCGCCGTTCGCGACCGCGTTGTTCGTCGCCGGATACTCGATGTGCCATCGATCCTCGACCGCGGTGGCGACGTCCTCCGCGCTGGCGCCGGCTTCAGCCATGGTGACGACAAGATCGAGCGCCTGACGGTACGGAGACTTGGGATGAACGAGCCGCGCCGCCTTGCGCACGATGGTCCGCGAATCGTTCTCCACGAACGCCAGGCTGATCATGCCCGCCATGAAGACGGCGCCGTCGGCGCCCTCGGCGTAGCCGTTGACGTGCCCATACTCGCGCGCGATCCGCGCCGCCGTGTTGGGCATACCGGGCGTGATCATGCCGTACACGTCCGCGCTGAACTGTGGCCCGATGGAGAACCACAGCCGGTTGTAGCGCGGATGACCCGTGTCGGGCGCGCTGAGCCCCCGGGCCAGCAACAGGCGCGCCTGCTCGCTCGACCCCCACGTACCGGCGCTGTTCAGCTTCCACTGCTCCCCGAGCTGTGCCGCCGTCATGTCGATCCCGAACCGTTCGAACGCCCGCAGGGCGACCATCTCGTAGTACCAGTCGTCGTCGACCGGCATCCCTTTGAAGCGGTCCGGGATCTTGTCCACCACCGCGGTGGCGGCCGCCCGGTGCTCGAAGGCGAACCCCATCAGCGTGGCGGCGATTTGTCCGTACCAGGACGCGCGAATCCGGTCCTCGTACTCGGCGGCGCTCATCGTGAGGGCTCCGCCCCGCGCGGCGGCCTGTTCCGCGTTGGCTCCGTTCGCCGTTCGCGCCGTCAGCGCCTGGCCGACGCACACGCCGAGCACCACGACCATCGGGACAATCCGCCGCCATCCACCGTTCACAGCCATGTTCCAGGCCTCCCGAGCCGACTCTTGAACCGTCGGACCCGACCGATCAACTCAACGACGACGGAACGCTTCGTTGTATTGTTATAGAATTTTGCGTTCAGAAACGCTGTCTCGTTACGGAGGTTGACGGATGAATGTGTTGAGACCGCTCGAGCAGGCGCTCGTCACCGGCGCCCGGCTCACGTGGCCAGCACTCCAGTTCATCAACCGCCGGATCAGAGCGCGGGCGTTTCAACCGAAGTGGGCCTCGGGGCCGTTGTTGAAGAGCTCGGAACGTTCGAGCCCCGCGCTCGGCTGGCCCCGAATCCACCGACTCCCTGTGTCCTGCCTGCGTCCGGGCCGCGCGGGCCCGAATCCTGTCCGGCGAGCAGTCGATCGAAACGCTCGTCAACGAGCACGTCGGGGAGATCCGGGCGCGATATCCTCGAACGGGACGGCCGGGTCATCATCGAGAAGACGTGCCCGACGCACGGGACGTTCACCGATACTCTGGCGATCAGCCCCGCGTTCCTGAAGCGGCTCGAGGGGCTCTTCCCCGGCCGCGACTATCTGGCCGCCGCCGGGAACCTGCACGATCACGGCACCTCGTCGATCAAGTACGGCCGCGGGGCGGTCCTCACCATCGACCTGACGAACCGCTGCAACATGATGTGCGATCCGTGCTTCATGGACGCGAACCAGGTCGGCTACGTCCACGAGCTCACCCTCGACGACGTGAAGCAGCTGCTGGACGATGCGATCGGCATCAAGCCCCGGCGGCAGATGACGGTGCAGTTCTCGGGTGGGGAACCGACCATCTCCCCGATCTTCCTGGACGCGGTGCGCTACGCGCGCGATGTCGGGTACTTCAGCGTCCAGGCCGCGACCAACGGCATCCGCTTCGCCCAGGATCCCGCATTTGCGCGGGAGGCGCGCGAGGCCGGTCTCCGAATCGCCTATCTGCAGTTCGACGGCGTCGGCGAGGAGGCCAATTCCCACCGCAAGGTCGCGAACCTGTTCGATGTGAAGCTCCGCGCGATCGAACACCTCTACGCCGCCGGCATCGACGTGTGCCTCGTCGTCACGATCGTCAAGACCGTCAACGACGACCAGGTCGGCGCCGTCGTCAAGTTCGCCCTCGCCAACTGCGACAAGATCAGCTTCGTGTCGTTCCAGCCGGTGTCGTTCACCGGCCGCGACGAGGAGATCTCCGACGAGGAGCGCCACGCGAAGCGCTACACGCTCTCGCACCTCGCGGAAGACATCAAGCGCCAGACCGGCGTGACCGAGCCGCTGCGCGACTGGTTCCCGCTCTCGGCGTCCAGCGTGTTCTCCGACGTCACCGATCTGATGAACGGGCCTGGCGCCGACTGGGGGACGCTGAAGTGCGGCTGCCATCCGGATTGCGGCGTCGGCACGGCCTTCATGGTCAGCAAGCGGACCAAGGAGTGGGCGCCGGTGCCGGCCTTCATCGACGTCGATCGGTTCATGCAGGATGCGCGCGTGATCAGCGATGCGGCGCGGGGCCCGGTCCTGACCAGGATTCAGATGGCGCTCAGCCTGCTGCGCAACTACTCGCCGTCGCGGACGCCAAAGGGATTCAGCCTCCTCGATCTCATCAAGAAGTACGACAAGCAGAGCGGCGGCCAGTTCGGCGGCGTCGGCCTCGACGATCCCGGCAATCGCAAGTCCGACGAGTGGCTGGTGATGTTCGTCGCCGGCATGTGGTTCCAGGATCTCTGGACGTATGACTTCAGGCGCACCGAGATGTGCATCATTCCCTACGCGACGCAGATGGGGGAGATCTCGTTCTGCGCGTACAACACGGGCGTGGGCTGGCGTCAGATCGTCGAGAACATGCACAAGAACGCGTCGGTCGCGGAGTGGTACCGGGAGCACGGCAAGCATCCCGTCTATGCGAACCCGCGCAAGCCGGTGCCGTTGCCCGAGAACGTGCAGCCGGTGTCCCTGAAAATCCCGAAGAACGGACGGCTCGTGGACTGGACGCCGCGTCCTGAAGCGCCCGGCGCGCGGTCCGTGCCTCCCGTCGCGGTTCCTGTCGCCGCTGGGGTGGGGCTCGTGGCCGTCGGCGTGGCCCATGAGCGGCCGCTGGCCCGGCGGACGACGAGCTGAGCCTGTCCGTCGCGGCGTGATCCTCCGATGCCCACTCAGCCGTACGACGTCCTGATCGCCGGGGGCGGCCTGGCAGGTCTCTGCCTGGCTCGCCATTTGGCGCGCGAAGCCCCGGACCTCCGGGTGTTCCTTGCGGAGAAGCGTGCCCACCCGGTGCCCGAGGCCGCCTTCAAGGTCGGAGAATCGAGCGTCGAGATTGGCGCCCACTATTTTCAGCGCGTGCTCGGCCTCGAGCCGCACCTGCGCGAGCAGCAGCTCGAGAAGTTCGGCCTGCGGTATTTCTTTCCGGCCGGCGGGAACCGGCGGGTCGACGCGCGCTTCGAGCTCGGGCCCTCCGGCTTTCCGCCGGTGCCGTCGTTCCAGCTCGATCGCGGCCGCCTCGAGAACATGCTCCTGCGCGCCGACCGGGACGCCGGCGTCGACGTGCGCGACGACTGCCGCGTGACGGGGTTCGAGTTCGGCGCCTCGCTGCCATCGCCTCGAGATCCAGTCGGCCGGCCGCACGGAGGTCGTCGAAGGCCGATGGCTGGTCGACGCCAGCGGACGGAGCGGGCTCATCCGGCACCGGCTCGGCCTGACGCGCCCAGTCGGCCACCTCGCGAACGCGTGCTGGTTCCGCGTGCCTTTGCGGCTCCAGATCGACGACTGGTCCGCGGACCCGGCCTGGAAGGCGCGCGTGCCATCCGGGGAGCGCTGGCTGAGCACCAACCACCTGATGGGCGTCGGCTACTGGGTCTGGCTGATCCCGCTCGGCTCGGGCAGCACCAGCGTCGGCATCGTGGTCGATGCGACGCTGCATCCGTTCAGCCGTCTGAATCGATTCGACCGCGCGCTCGACTGGCTCCGCGAGTTCGAACCGCAGTGCGCCGACGTCGTGGCGCCGCTCGAGGGGGCGCTGGAGGACTTTCTCGCGCTGCGCGGGTTCGCGTACGGCTGCAGCCGGGTGTACTCGCCGGACCGGTGGGCACTCATCGGCGAAGCGGGCCTCTTCACCGATCCGTTCTATTCCCCGGGCTCCGACTTCATCGCGATGGGGAACGACTTCGTCGTCGACCTGATTCGCCGGGACCGCGCCGGCGAAGACGTGTCGGCGCGGGTCGAGCAGCACAACACGATGTACCTGCGGCTGTACGACGCCTTTCTGCGCGTCTACGAGGGGCAGTACCCGATCATGGGGAACGCGCAGGTGATGACCGCGAAAGTCGCCTGGGACAATGCCTGCTACTGGGCGATCACCGCTCTGCTGTTTTTCCAGCGGAAGTACACGCAGCCGGAGTTCATCGCGTCGATCGACGGCCTGATGCGCCGCTTCTTCGTGCTGCACGCGCGCATGCAGCAGTTCCTGAACGCGTGGAACGGCATCGACGCGCGGGACTACGGCGCCGGCTTCACCAGCGTGGTGACGCCCGAGTGGCTGCGGCGGCTGCAGGCCGAGCTCGGCGGACCGGCGGTGGGCGACGAGGCGCTTCGGGCCCGCCTGCACACGAACTTCGCGCTCCTGGAGCAGTTCGCGCGCGCACTCCAGGCCATCGCGCGGGAGGATCACGGGGAGCGGCAGGAGCTGAGCCGCTATCTGCTGCCCGCAGCCACCCAGGACGGGAGCCACGCCGGCCTGGATATCGAGCCGCTGCGCGTGACGCCTGCGCGCGCCGGCGGGGTCAGGTCATGAATCGTGAACGGCGCTACGCCGGGTTCGGTGAACGCCGCCGCGCGCCCGCGTTCGGGGGTCAGGTCATGAATCATGAATCCGCCTGGGCTGGTTGTCTCGTTCAGGATTCAAGACCTGACCCCCCCCTACACGGCCCGCAGCACGACCACCGATTCGGCGGTCGTTCACGATTCATGACCTGACCCCCTAGGCCGCCCGCCCAGCTGCATCGACCGATCTGCTTGGGAGTTGGGAGTTGGCGTACGTCTCTTACGAGTTGGGAGTTGACCTGCGCGTCTCTACACGGCGCGCAATACGAGTACCGAGTCGTTCCCGCCGAACGCCAGCGACGTGGAGACGGCGCAGCGCACCGGCACTTCCCTCGCCTCGTTGGCGACCACGTCCACCTCGCACTCCGGATCGGTTTCGGCGTGGTGCAGCGTCGGCGGGATGACCCCGCGCGCGATGGTCAACGCCGTGATGGCGGTCTCGAGTCCGCCGGCGGCTCCCAGGCAGTGGCCGATCATCGACTTGACCGACGTCACCGGCAGCCGCGCCGCCCGCTCGCCGAACACCAGGCGGATGCCCCGGGCTTCGGCGCGGTCGTTGTGCGGGGTGGCCGTGCCGTGCGCGTTCACGTGATCGACCTCGCCGGCGTTGACCGACCCGTCGGCGAGCGCCCGCCGGATCGCCTCGCCGATGGCGCGGCCGTCGGGCTCGGGCGAGGTGGGATGGAACGCCTCGCACGTCAGGCTGTGGCCGGCGACTTCCGCGTAGATCGCCGCCCCGCGGCGGCGCGCCCCGTCGAGGTCCTCCAGCACGAGCATCGCGGCGCCCTCGCCGAGATTCATCCCGGCCCGGGCGCGATCGAACGGCCGGCAGGCCTCCGGATCCATCACCTTGATGGCGTTGAACCCGCTGAACGTCAGCCGCGACATCGCGTCGGTGCCTCCCGCGACGGCGGCGTCGAGCCGGCCGTCCCGGATCGCATCCGCCGCGCTGCCGATCGCCATCGTGCTCGACGTGCACGCCGTCACGATGCAGGAGCGTAGCCCCTCGAATCCGAAGTGCGACGCGATGATGTCCACCGGCGTGCTCGGAAAATGGTTCCAGACGTCGGACGGCCGCGAGTGCTCGATGCCCTTCGACACCATCGTCTCGAGATACCGTTCCGTGCGCAGCAGGTCCGCGGTGCAGGCGCCGAGCAGCACGCCGATGCGCGACGGATCGAAGCCATTCGATGTCAGGCCGCTGTCCTCGACCGCTTCCATGGCGGCGACGAGCCCGAACTGGTCGCTGCGGGACCACCGGCGCCGCTGCAGCGGCGTGAGGCGCGGCTTGAGCCGATCGTACGGCACCTCCGCCGCGATCCGGCTGCGGAAGCCGTCCGTCGGAAACACGGTCACCTCGCCCATGCCGCAGGTGCCGTTGAGCAGGTTCGTCCAGTTCTCCTCGCGCGTCAGGCCGAGCGCGGTGACCATGCCGATCCCGGTGATGGCCACCCGGCGGCACGTCATGGCTGCGGCTCCGCGGCGGCGGTGGGCCACGAAGCGGATGGCCGCGGCCGTGCGGCGAGCTGTTCGATCGCGGCCGCCACCGCGCGCCGTTCGCGCGATTTCCCGACCGCCGCCACGACGGCCGGCAGAAACTGCATCGGCACCAGCGCGGCAATCAGGCACGCGCAGGAGGCGCGGTGCCAGCCGGCATGGTCGCGCGGTCCCCAGCCGTAGACGCTGGCCATGTATCGTCCGATGACGCCGTACGTATCGCCTGCGACGGCCGCCGCCCCGCCGTGCCGGCCTCCGGGCCGGCCGAGGCCGGCCGCCAGCGAGGCCAGGAATGCCGCCGCGGTTGTGCCGGGCGCTTCGGTCCACGTCCGGCCGATGCGACGGAGCGTGTGCGCGTCGCTGCCGGCGACGCAGGCCATCGGCGGCGCGTCATTGGTTCCTTCCCGTAAAGAAAGGCCCCACTCCCGGCCCAGACGCTCCAGGAATGTGTTGTGGGCTTCGAGCATCGCGCCGTTCCTGGTCTCGAGCGCCGGGACCGCCGAGAGCAGTCGCAGGTAGGTTTCCATCGGCGCCTGCCCGCGGTAGCCGTGCAGGAGATGGTTCAGCGCGAAAAACGTCCCCGATTCCCGCAGCCTGGCGATCACGTCGAACACGTTCCGGCGAAGCGGCTGGATCTCGGCGTGCAGCCGTTCCGTGATGCCGTAGACGCCGAGGTGGGGCTGAATATCGGCGTCGGGCAGCAGGCACGAGACCTCTTCCCCCGGGAGGATGTCGGTGGCGTCCGGCCGTGCGTCCATCAGCTCCCGCCAGCCGTCGATGGTGTCGTGATCGGTAATCGTCACGACGTCCATGCCGCGGCGCTTCGCGACGAGGTACACGTCGAGCGGCGAGGAGTAACAGTCGCGGCTTCGGAGGAAGCGCAGGCTCCCGCAGACGCGAGAGTGCCGGGAATGCACGTGCAGGTCGGCTCTGGACAGCGACCTGTCAACTCCCGAACTCCAATTCCCAACTTCCAAAGGAAGCCGTTCGATCGAACCAATCTCCTTGGGAGTTGGGAGTTGGCGGTTGGAAGTTGGCGGGTTGTTCATGGGCCTCCGAGCGGCTTGAGGAACATTATCTGTACCACGGTCGAGCCGATCCCACGATACCGCGACGGCAGGAAACTGTGGCCGACGTCGGCGCGAAGGATCGTTCCGAACGGCGCGCGGACGTTCAACGCAATTCCCGTTCCGGTCAGCGACTGCCACTCCCGCCCCACGTCGCGGTCCCGTCCCGACGCGCCCTCCAGAAAGAGGTCGATTCGGTACTGCTCGAAAATGTTGAACGTGTAGGAACCACGAATCATCGCCAGCTCATCGAAGCGCAGGCCCGACGCCGGTACGCCGTGAATCCGCGTGTCGTCGAACAGCCCGAACTGGTACCGGCTGAACCGATCGAGATGCTTTCCGCCGAAGTAGGCGACGTTGAAGTGCAGCTTCTGGAAGATTCCGAGGTAGACATCGCGCGACAGGCTTGCGCTGTAGCTTGATGTAGGTTTGCTGCGGCGCTTCGAGGCCGCCGCCGGGCGCCGAGGGATCGGCCAGTCCCCACGGCTTCCAGTTCGCCCGCGTGTACCACGCGCCGTTCGACACGAAACTATACCCGCGCCGCCGGTATTCGTAGGCACCGCCGAACCCGTTCGTGATGGTGCTGCTCGGCACCTGGAACGCGTCGGCCGTGGTCGTGTCCTCGTGATAGCCGTCGAACCTGAACTGATATTGGAAGGTCCCCTTCTGGAACGGGGTGAACTGCCATCCAAGGTTGAGCCCGGTCGTTTCCGGCCACGTGATCACGCGTTCGCCGGATCGCTCGCCCTGCGCGTCGTGGACCCGATCGCTCGAGGGCACCGCGATGACGAACAGATCGACGCTCGCGTCGAACGGCGTCCCGCCGATCTTCGGGCGTTGCACGTTGATCGCGGCGAGCACGCCGGCAAACAGCATCGCGAGCTGCGTATCCTGCCGCCCGCGCAGCGCGAAGTTGAGGTAGTTGATCCCGAAGATGGGAAGCGGAAAGCCGAACGACGGGTCGATCGTGACGCCCATCGCCATGGCCTTCGCCTTCTGAGTGGCACGGTCGCTGACGACCCGGCCGTCCCCTGCTTGACGTAGTAGCGCAGGCCCTGGTCCGTCTCCCTGTACATGATCCGATCGCCGGCCCGCGCTGCCTGCCGCAGCTCGACGAAGTCGGCGCCGTTGACGACGAAGTCGCTGAACTTCACGGATTTCTCGACCAGGAGATTCCTGCCGGCGATCATCACGATCTGCCGGGCGGTCATCCCCTCGAAGAGGAACAACGGATGCCCGTCAACCGACGCGACGGGGCGGAAGCGCTGCGTCTCTTCGTTGGAGACAACCGGCGCGGAGAGGTTCGTCTGCACGGCCTGGACTCTCACCCGGGCGAACGTCCTGCGGTCAATCCACACGGTTCCCCGATAGAGCGACCGCGTGCTGTCGAGCGGATCGAACTTCACCGCGTAGCAATCGAACCCGTCGACCCGCTCCACGCCATCGAGCCGGTAGCGATAATCCGTCCCGAACCGCAGCTGCAGCGGCAGCGACAACACTTTTTCCGCCTGCAGCAGCGGAAACGGCGGCCGGTCGGGGCCCCAGTGCGATCCGTTGACGGAGAAGGACAGTTCCTCCCACTCCACGCCGTCGCGGCCGGAGAAGAAGCGGTTCTCCGTGACGACGTCGTATCCGGGATCCGCCACCGTCGGCCTGAAGTGCTGTTCCATCAACACGCGCGCGGAGTAGTGCTGCACCCGGAGGTCCTGGGCTGCCTGCTGCACGCGATGACGCGCGATGATCTCCTCGACCGACAGCAGGCGCTCGGCGGCGACCTCGCTCCGCTGGGCGAAGACTTCGCTGGCCTCTCCGTTGAAATCGACCAGCATCGGACGGCCCGTCCGCGGCGCCTGCACGTGGACCGACTGACCGTCCCGGCGATAGCCGCCGGCCGGCGCCTGGCTTCCACGGGTGAGGTCGATGACCACCGCGGTCCCTTCGATCGGCACGTTGAGCGTGACGTCGAGCGGTGTGGCGTTCTCGCCGGACCGGTAGAACAGATACATCCCGAACGTCCGGTTCTCGAACAGCAGGCGGTGCGGCACCTGCGCCGAGACGTCCTGTCCCTGCGCGCTCAGCGTCAGCGAGGACGCGCCGGCGTCGATCGCGTCGACCTCGCCGCTCAGAAGGGGTGCCAGCGCGCGTAACGCGGCGACCGCCGCCTCGAGCGCGGGCGGGTCGCCGTCCGCGGCGATCGCCACGACGTCGGAGGCCAGGCTGGCGACGTGCAGGTCGATCAGCGCGGTTCGCGCGGCCTCCGGATCCGCCGGCAGCCGCTGATCGATCAGGACCGCCTTCACGGCCGGCGCCACGTTCTTCAGCGAGGCGATGGCGGCGTCCGCCGCTGCGCGCGAGGGCGCCGCGAGGAGATCAACGTACGGCGCAACGCCCGCGTCGATGAGTCCTGACAGCCCCGACAATTTCTCCGGCGCGGCGATCGGGCCGCCGATCGCGAGCCGTGCCCCCGCGGCGCTGGCGCGAAGGTCGGTCGCGGCCGCCTGGATCGCGAACGCGGCGAACGGCGCCGCCGGTTCCGCGACGCGCACTTCGAGAACGGCGACGTGCCCCCGATGCCGGGCCAGCCATTGCTGGAGCAGCGTGCGCCAGCGGGCGACCCCCGCTTGGTCTGACGGCAGATCGATGACGGGCCAAAGCCGGAGTCCGCGGGCTTGATACGCCGCGATCCGGGTTTCCACCTCGGCCGCTGAGCCCGTGGCCGATCGCTCGAGATCGATCGGCACCCGCACCGCGATCCCGAGCTCGGGACGCCCGATCGTGCTCACGATGCGCCCCAGCATCGTCGAATCAACCGGGTCCTGCAGCGCGACGCGAGGCATGGGAGGATCGGCCGCGTACAGGAGCGTGCCGAACCAGATCATCGTGAACGGGAGGAGGATGATCAGTCCGATCCTGCGAGCGAAGCGGCCGCCTGGAGCGGGCCGAAGGGGGCGCCGCGCAGTATCGTGCGAAGCCGTCCCGGAAAGCCGTCCAGACGGAAGTAGTGCGCGAACCGCAAACCTGACGGCAGCGCTATGCGAGGTGGATCGGCGTCGAGTTCCCACGGATGTATCGCCAGCACCGCGGGCCGGCCCAGCGCGTTGGCCCGCTCGATCTCCTTCAGCACGCGCGCCGGCGCGCTCATGCGCAGTCCCCAGCCCCAGCCCATCGGCATCACCTGACCGAAACGGTCCGCAACGAGCGGCGGAACTTCGACGATCGGCCCTCGCGCGGTCGGCCGCACGTACGGCCCGCGCGGATACGAGACGTCCCCGACGATCCGGACGGGCGCCATGCTCGCATCAGCGCTGAAGCCGTGCTCCACCAGCACCTCGAGCGCCCACTCGCTGCGGCGGTTGATGGACCATTCGGGAGCGCGAAACGCGGTGATCGCCGGAGCGCCCGCCGCGGCGAGCGCGGTCACGCTCGCGTGCAGGTCGTCGGCGAATGCCGCCCGATCCAGTTCGTACACCCGCCGGTGCCAGAAGCTGTGCGATCCCACGTCGTGGCCGGCCGCGAGGATCGACCCGACGAGCCGCGGGTACCGCTCGGCGATCCAGCCCACGATGAAGAACGTCCCGGTGATGCCGGCCGCGTCGAGCTCGTCGAGCAGCAGCCGGGTGTTCTGTTCGACGCGGCTGGGAAGCTGCGGCCAGTTCTCCGGCCGCAACGCGGGGACGCCGCAGATGTGAAACCACTCTTCGACGTCGACGGTCAGGGCATTCAGCACGGCCGGAGCCCGGCGGTTATGCGGGATTCCCGTTGCGGCTGGCTTCGATGAACGCCGCGATGGTCTCGACCGATCGCAGGACCCTGAACCCGGTGTCCTGATCGGCGATCGTCACGCCGAACGACCGCTCGAGCTCGAGCACGAGCTCCAGCACATCGATGGAGTCCAGTCCGAGGCCCTCGCCGAACAACGGCATGCTGTCGCCGATCGCATCGGGCTCCATCGGCAGGCGCAAGCTTCGGACGAGGGCCTGTTTGATTTCCGAGTGGAGTGCGTCACTCATGGGATACCGGGCATACAAATACAGACGTGGTTTCAGAACCCGCGAGGAGGCCGAATGCCACCTTCGGTTTTGAAACCGGCTCCAGGCACTAGCGAGGCTGCGCCTCAGACCCTGCAGGCTCCGCCTCGCTAGGTGGCATTGTTTACTGTTTCGCCGCTTGCCCGCCGAAAACTTGACTCAAGAGCATGAGTTTTCGACGGTCAAGACGGCTAGGTCAGTCCCCCGTCCACCGCGATGACTTGTCCGGTCACGTACGACGAAGCGCCCGAGGCGAGAAACGCGACCACCTGGGCGACTTCGGCCGCCGTGCCGAGACGCCCGGCCGCGACCGCCTGCAGGGCTTGGGTCCTCTTCGCTGCCGGCATCGCCGCCAGCATCTCAGTATCGATCATTCCGGGAGACACGGCGTTGACGAGGACGCCGTGCGCCGCCAGCTCTCGCGACAGCGCCCGCGTCAGGCCGACGAGTCCCGCCTTCGACGCGGCGTAATTCGCCTGCCCGGCCAGGGGCATCGTGGCACTGGGGGACGTGATGTTGACGATCCGGCCCCACCGGCGCAGCAGCATGCCGCGCGTGACGGCGCGCACGCAGTGATACGCCCCGTCGAGGTTGGTGCGGAGGACGAGCTCCCACCGCGGTGTGTCCATCATGACGACGTGCGCGTCGCGGGTGACGCCGGCGTTGTTCACGAGCACATCGACCGGTCCCACTTCGCGCACGACGGTCTCGAAAAAACCGGTGACGGACGCCTCGTCGGCGACGTCGCACCGGCCTGCCCAGATGCGCTGCCCGCGTTCGGCGGCCGCCTGCTCGATCTCGCGCGCCGGTTCCTCGCCCGAGAGGAAGGAAATCGCGACCGCGGCGCCGCGCTCGGCCAGCAGCTCGGCGATTCCGCGGCCAATGCCGCGCGAGCCGCCGGTGACGACGGCTACACGCCCGGAGAGATCGAAGTCCGACGCCACGCTATCTCACCGGCGACGCGCCGGACCTGTATCGTAGCATCAAACTTCTGACCCAACTCAGCCGCCGACGCGGAGTACGGCGCTCACGAGCGCTCCGCCCGACGCGACGCTGTTGATCAACACGAGCGGGCCCGGCGCAGGCTCCGCCCGCTGCGCGATGCGCAGTCCGGCGCACGCCGAATCCACGCGCGCCAGGCCGGCGATCGGAGGCACGAACCCGCTCCGTCCGCACAAGAGCGCGGCCACGCACGCCGCCGCGCCCGCCGCGCCCGATTCTCCGAGTGCGCCTTTGATCGAGGTGACGATCGCGCGGCCGCCGCCGAACAGGGACTCGAGGGCCTTCGCCTCCACGCCATCGAGCGCGCTCGAATTGGCCGCGGCATACACCACGTCGATCGCCTCGGGCCGGACATCCGCCTGCGCGAGCGCCGCGGCCATGATGCGGGCCAGCGGCTCCGGGCGATCGGGCCACTGATTCAGCCCGACGGACGCGCCACCGGCGGCAGTCGAGAGCAGGCGGCCGTAAATCTTCGCGCCCCGCGCCCGTGCGTCCACCTCGTTCTCGAGGACGAGAACGAACCCGCCTTCCCCGAGCACGAAGCCGTTTCGAGTGGCATCGAACGGGCGACTCCCTTCAGGGCCGCCATTCGCATGCGAGAGCGCCCCGAACCGATCGTGCACGCAGTAGAAGACACGATAGACGGCGTCCACCCCACCCGCGATCAGCGCTCGCGCGCGCCCGTGCCGCAGGATGTCCGACGCCTGCGCGATCGCGGCGAGCCCCGACGCCTCTTTCTGGCTGATGGTCACGTTCGGTCCGCGCAGCTTCATCTCGAGGCCGGCGAGGCTCGCCGCGATGTTGGCGACGGTCGCGTTGAAGATGAGGGCCGGCGCGCCCGTGGGTCCAAGCGCGAAGAGACCGCGGAGAAATTCCTCGGTCGGCTGTCCGCCCGCCGTATACGTGCCGAGCACGATGCCCACATCGTCGTCCGGCGTCTCGCCGTAGGGCACACCGGCATCGTCGAGCGCCTGGCGCGCGATCGCGACCGCGTAGGTGCCGGCGGCGTCCATGCGCCGCAGCTTCATCGGCGGAATCCAGCGCGTGGGGTCGAAATCCGCGACTGACGCGGCGCAGTGCGCGCGGCAGCTGCTGGTGTCGAACGTGGTCAGCGGCACGACGGCGTGCCGCCCCGCGATCAGCGCATCGCGGAACGCGTCCTGGGACGTACCGAAGGGGGAGACGATGCCGAGCCCAGTGACGGCGATCCCGGTGGCCACTTGCGCGTACGTTACCATTGCCGTCGATGGGGCAGCAACGGCGCGCGCCGGTGACCCTGGAGCCGGTTTCAAAACCGAAGGTGGCACCGGCCATCAGGCGGCTTCTGATCTGTTCGATCGCCGGCGGCTTCTCCAGCCTGCTTCTCCTCGCCAGTCCGTCGTCGCCGGCGCCGGATCTCTTCGACGAGATTTACGCGCGCGGCCGCGGGATCGAATCCTCTCTGAAGACCGTCACGGCCCGCTTCACCGAAACGACCACGTCGTCACTGCTCTCGCGGCCGCTGGTGGCGGAGGGCACGCTGGCCGTCGAGCGCCCGTCGAAGATCGTGCTGCGCTATTCCGACCCGGAGCCGCGGACGGTCCTGATCGATCGGAACCGGCTCACGCTCGCGTGGCCCTCGCGCGCGATCCGCCAGCAGACCGACATCGGTGCGGCGCAGCGGCGGATCGAGAAGTACTTCCTCGACAAGTCGCCCGACGAGCTGCGGCGCAACTTCACCATCACCGCCGCGGAGGCTGACGACCGCGCCGGCACCTGGCGCGTTACGATGGTGCCGGGCCGGAAGCAGATTAAGCAGGGTCTGACGCGGCTCGAGCTGTGGATCGATCGGACGTCGCTGCTGCTGACGGCGATGCGGATGACGTTTCCGAACGGCGACACGAAGCTGATGGTGTTCGAGAACGTCGTCGTCAACGGGCCAGTGGATCCGAAGGTGTTTGCTGAGGGCGACGTGCGAAGGTGAGCAGCGCCCAGCGAACGGTCCGGCAATTTGAATGCGCGCAGGGGCGAGGCGTTTGAGTAAGATGGCTGCGGCTCTCCCCGTATCGAACAGATCTCCGCCGACGTTTCCAGGACGACGCCGATGCCCCGACCCGTACGGCGACTGACCGTGAAAGCGCTTCTCATCGGAGCGTTCCTGGTTGTCCTCGGCAGAGCCGGCATCGGCCCCGCCGTTGTGGCCCAAGCGCCTGCCGGCGAGGAACTGCTCGTCTCTCGAGCGGACGCCGGGATCTACGGAGGGCAGCTGGTGATCAGCCAGCGCGCAGAGCCCAAGACGCTCAATCCGGTCACCGCTCTCGATAACGTCTCCCGCGAGGTCATCAGGGTCACGACCGCCGACCTGATTCACATCAATCGCGAGACCCAGCGAACGGAACCGGCGCTGGCCCAAGCGTGGACCATGTCGCCCGACGGCCGCCGATTCACCTTGAGACTGCGGCGGGGCCTCCGTTTCTCCGACGGGCATCCTTTCGATGCCGATGACGTGCTGTTCTCGTTCCGTGTGTATCTCGACGAGAAACTGCGATTCCCTCAACGTGATCTCCTGGTCGTCGGAGGACAACCAATCGGCGTGCGCAAGATCGATCAGTTCACGGTTCAGTTCGATCTCGCCGAGCCGTACGCCGCCGCGGAGCGGCTGTTCGATAGCGTCGCGATCCTGCCCCGCCACCTCCTCGAGGGGCCTTATGCGCAAGGCCGCCTCCCGAATGTATGGGGACCGGGCGCGGAGCCGGCGCAGATGGCCGGACTCGGCCCGTTTCGCTTCAAGGAATACGTGCCCGGAGAGCGAATCGTCCTCGAACGGAACACGCATTACTGGAAGGTCGATCGCTCCCGCCGAAGGTTGCCGTACCTCGACAGGTTGGTATTCATATCCGTGCCGAGCGAAGACGCACAAGCGATACGGTTTCAGGCGGGAGAAGCCGACATCGCGTCCCGTCTGAGCGCCCAGAACTTCAGCGTCCTGGAGAGGGCCGGAGAGTCTGCATCCTACCGGCTGTTCGACCTCGGTGCGAGCCTCGATTACAGCTTCCTGTTTTTCAACCTGAACGACTTGAACACCACGACGTTCCCCGAAACCGCCCGCAAACAGGCGTGGTTCCGTCAAGTGGCGTTTCGTCAGGCGATCTCGACGGCCATCGATCGCGACGCGATCGTTCGCCTCGTCTACCGCGGGCGGGCGACCCCGCTGTGGGGTCATGTCCCGCCAGGAAACAAGCTCTGGATCGATCGATCGATTCCACACCCGGCGCGGTCCCTCGAGCGCGCCCGCAGGCTGCTCGAGACCGGGGGCTTCACGTGGCGGCCCGATGGCGCGCTGGTCGACGGTCGAGGCGCCGCGGTTGAATTCACCATCGTGACGAACAGCGGGAACACCGAACGCATCGAGATGGGGACGATCATTCAGGACGATCTGAAGCGGCTCGGGATCACAGTCGGCGTCGTCACGTTGGAGTTGCGCGCGCTCCTCGATCGGTTGTTGAAGACGCATGACTATGAGGCGTGCATTCTGGGCCTTGGTGGAGGCGACGCCGACCCTAACTCGGAGATGAACGTGTGGCTCTCCAGCGGGAGCACTCACTTGTGGAACCCTGAGCAGAGCCGGCCCTCCACTGCGTGGGAGGCCGAAGTCGACTCACTCATGCGGCGGCAGGTCTCCACCCTGGACAGCGGCGCGCGGAAACGTCTCTACGACAGGGTGCAGGCGCTCGTCGCGCAGAACCTGCCCCTGATCTTTCTGGTCAGCCCCGACGTCCTGGTCGGTGCACACAAGGCGCTCGGCAATTTCAGCCCGGCAATCCTCGCTCCCCACACTCTGTGGAATGTCGAGGAACTGTTCTGGCGTCAGAAGCCGCACGGCGGCGGCGTTCCCTGAGGGCACTCATCTCTAGGGCGGCAGGAGAATCGCAGGCGAGCGCAACGGAGTTCGGAATGAAAGCGGGGTCGAAGGTGAATCGAAAGGCGTGGACGTGGGTCGCTCTCCTGGTTTTGCTCGCCTGGTCGTCCGTCGCGAGCACGAAACCGCGTTCACCGGAATTCATCCTCAGGGCCCGGGCCGACCTGGTCGGTGACATCGCCAAGCGTCACCGTTTGACGCCGCTCCGTTCCCTCGACGGCGATGACGGCAAGCTCTTTCTCGTCAGGCGTCTTGACGGCGACGACCTGAAGGCCGTTGACCTGGACGACGACGAGCTGGAGGATGAGGTCGACGCCGACACCGAGGTGCAGGCCTTCGAGGCGAATCAGGCGGCAGACCTTCCAGAAGCACCGCAGGGCGGACGGCTGAATCAGTCGACCGCGGCCATCCTCGAGACACTGCCGGACCAGACGGTGGTTGGCTACTTCGGCGCTCAAGTCGTGCGCGGCTACGCCCGTCAGCCCGCCGCGTCAACTCTTGGCCTCGCGGTGGCCCACGCGGAGTTCACAACCGGTGCGCAGGTGATCGCCGTCATCGACACGGGAGTGGACCCCAACCACGTCGCGCTCAGGGATGTCCTGGTACCCGGTTTTGATTTTACCCGCGATGCCCCAGGTGTCCCCTCTGAATGGGCCGACCTGTCCCAATCGACCGCCGCGATCCTCGAGCAGACGCCGCCAGGGCCGTTCCGCAGCGTGATCATCAATCAGTCGACGGCCGCGATCCTCGAGCAGTCGACGGCGGCCATCCTCGAGGGTTCTGGAGCGGACGTTCCCGTGGCCTTCGGCCACGGCACCATGGTAGCCGGGCTGGTCCATCTGGTGGCGCCCACCGCACGCATCATGCCGCTCAAAGCCTTCCGCGCCGATGGCACCTCCACGCTGGCCGACATCCTGCGCGCGATTTACTTCGCCGCGGACAACGGCGCGCGCGTGATCAACATGAGCTTCAGCCTGCGCGAGGCATCCGACGAGCTGTTACGCGCGCTCAACTACGCGTCTTCGCGCGGCGTGATCTGTATTGCCTCCGTTGGCAATGGTGGAACAGAGGCGCTGGTGTTTCCGGCCGGCTTCCGCCACGTGATCGGCGTAGGATCGACCGACGGTGCCGGTGCGCGCAGCCGGTTCAGCAACTTCGGGCCGGGGTTGGTGCGTGTCCAGCTCCCTGGTGAGGGTCTCGTCACGACCTATCCGGGGAGCCGGTATGCCGCGGGGTGGGGCACGTCGTTCAGTGGGGCGATGGCCGCGGGTGCCGCCGCGCTACTCACGCACCTGAATGGAGCCATCACTCCGGATCGGGCCGACCAGTTGCTGGCGCATGCTCAACATGATCTCCCTAAAGCACTCCAGGCACTGGCGGACGACCGCGGCAACTTGCCCATCCCGCCACCGGCACCTCCAGCGCCTCCCGAGGGGTCCCCGGCAGCGACATTCCTCGTCCTCGATGACGACGCGGTGCGGGCAGGAACGTCGCCGAGTTTCCTGACACCGACCGACGTCAACGAGGACCTGGCGGATTTGCGGGCTCGATCGCCGCTGCGCGGCTTCCAGGCACGCCAAGGCACCATCCTCACGCTCCCCGCGGGTCAGGTTGGCGACGAAGGATGGTTTGCGCTCAAAGCGATTCCGAGCACGTGGACAACGGCCGGGCCCACGGTCGAGGGCCTCCGCAACTTCGTCGGCGATCCCTCTTCGCCGGTACCACATCGCGTCGGCCCCGGTCTTGGCGTGCCGGATGCCGGCGGCAACCGGGAGACGCTGCTCGACAAGATTCCTGGCGTGACACCATTGCGAGCGAAGGGCTTGAAGATGCTGGAGGGGGTGCGAGTCTGTGCCGTGGTGCAGAAAGGCGATGTCAGTATGAATTACGGCCCGCTCACCGGAAGCCTCAAAGGCGAAAAGCTGGGAACCGTCGCCTTCGACGTCCTATCCGTGACGGCGGCGGGCGGTTCGTCCGGAGTGCTCCCGGCGTTGCGCGTGCGAGGTACTCGACCCGAGAGAGGCGTGCCGGTCCCTGAGACTCTTCCTCGCCGCTCCAGTACCGATATCGTCGTCGCAGCCGTTCGACACGATTCCCTGAAAGGGATTCGGCCGTGGACGCCTCAGCGCTGACGGGACATCTTGCGAGCGCGCCGAGGCTTCCTGACACGAGGGTTCTTGGACCGCCGTTTGACCGGTTCGGATGTGACAGCTTTCGTGCCGTCTGGGTCGAGTCTCTCCAAACCGAGCTCGACCGGCCGGCGAACGCCGACGATCGGGACTTCGAGTCGCAGTCCCGGCTGCGGCTCGTACTCCATCTGAAACTCTTGAAACTCGCTGGAGGCGGCGCGACGAACCGTGGTCTTGCCCGATTTCAGCAGGATCGGCCGCGTGCCTGGAAACCAGGTCGGATCTCGACGGTTGGTCACCTGGCCGAGCAACCGGATCAGGCGGGTGTTGGGTACCTGATAGAACACCAGGTCGATATAAAAGTCGCCCGCCTCGTAGAGCAGCTGACGCCACTTCGGACGCCGAGCCCGCACACCGCCCGGCAGTGGCTCGAGCAGACTGTCGTAGATCAGCCGGGGTACGAGGCGGCCCAGCAGGGACGTTTTCCTGGGTCGCGTGGACGCCAGAATCCTCTCCGCACGCTGGACGTCGTGAGGAGACGGTTCGAACGTGGTGTCTACGCTGACGAGGGCGGCCGTCCGTTGAAGCGCGGCAACCATGCGCCCGCACCTGGAACAGCCGGCCGAGAGGTGTTGACCCATTGCCGCCCTGTCGATACCTGCCTCGACACCGCGGACGAAATTCACCCATTCCGTAATGTCAAAATGTTTCACACGCTGCACTCCAGCTCGCGCTCAGGGCGGCAGTGGATGAGAGTATTTACCCAGGCCATAAAATAGTGGCGAATAAACAGTGACTCAACCGCCGATGCGCGTGTCTCACAGACGTGACCTCAGTGGTCTGCGTCCGTGTGCGTCTGCTTGTTCTCATACACGCCGATGAGCACGAACGGTGCCCGGTGGTACGGGTGTGGGAAGGTTTCGCGCAGCTCGGTCATGGCTTGCTGAAGGGCTACGGCCTTGTCCTGGCTCGTGTGCAGGCACCTGTAGAACAGGGCCATGAACTCGGTCGTGCTCCGATCGTTCACATCCCAAAGAGTCGACAGAACGGCCCGAGCGCCGGCAAATAGCCAACCGCGGAGCAACCCAACCAGCTCATCACCTCCTGTGACGACGTTCAGTCCAGTGCCGCAGCCGCTCAGCGTCACGAGCTCGGACGAGAGGTCGAGGTCGTACACGTCGAACAGCCGGAGCTGCGACGTTCCCAGCGTAAGGGAGGAAAACATCGGGTTGTCCTGTCGAAACCGGCCGTGTGTGGCGATGTGCACAATCCGGCTCGTCGGCGCCAGCGCTCGCAACCGCTGCTCGGTCGCCCTCCGGCCGACGAACACGCGCGCGTCGGGGAGCAGCGCCGCCACGGCGCGAACCTCGTTGCGGATATGAGGCGCGGCGCGGTCCGGGACGCCCAGCACCAGCGATCGCCGTGACGGCGTGGCACGCCGGGTCCGGTGCAGGTAATGCAGGCTGGCACTCGGCATATAGGACAGGGAGAACGAGTCCACGAGGTATCGTTCGCCGTCAAAGAGCGCGTGGAATGGCACGTAGTGCAGGAATTGATGCGGCACGACGATCAGGTGCCGCGCGCGCAGACGGTCCCGAACCGGAGCCACCAGGTCGTCGTACAGTTTCTTCAGATGCGCCCGGCTCGCGATCAACAGCGCTTCCGAGCACGTTCGCACGTATGCCGGACCCAGAGAAAATTTCGAGAGCTGCAGTTGGAGAAGATGAAACTGTTCCCTGACCCGGAACGCCTGCGCGAGCGGCACGATCTCGAGTTGGTCCCGGCCAAGCACGCAGACATAGATCGTCCCGCGAGCCTCGTGGTACTCGAGCAGCTGGGCGCCGGGAGGAATGGCGGACTGAATCCGGCGCAGGTCCACGGTCCCCCCTCGTGGAAGCCCAGCGAAATCCCTCTCGGATCCGTGCAACTCGTCCATCGCCCGCTTGAGTTCGCGCTCGCACGCAGTGGCCCGTTCGCGTAGAGAAGCCAGCCGGCCGCTCGCGATCCCGTTGGCATTCAGTTCTTCCAGCGCGATCTGCCGGTCACACGAGTTCAGTGCGACCCGCAGGGCCCGAACGTTCGCGATGGGCCGTCAATCCTTCCGGGACCGGCTCCTCCGTTCGACCGCGCGGAAGGCAATCAAGTCTGCCAGGCTCCGCGATTTCGCCCGCTCGACGTAGCCAAACGCCGCTTCGGCCCCGCCTTCTCCCGTGCCGCCGACGAGCGACATCCAGACGAGACTCTCATACAAGGAGAGCTTGTCCTTCAAGAACGCCACCTTGAGCTCGTCGCCGTGCACATGGGCACGGAGGCTTTCGAGACACGCGTCCGCCTCCCGGTACGCGGCGTACGCGGCAGCGGATTGTCCGAGAGCCTCTTGCGCCTGACCCAGGACAAAGAGTACTGCAGGCTCAAGGCGGGCGCCTCGGCATGTTCCAGCCGCGCGAGGGCCGAGCGGCAACGGCCCGCCGCGGCGCGCGGCTCGCCTGACGCGATGTCGAGACGCGCCAGCAGCAGCTCGCACGCCGCCGCTTTGCTGCCAAGGCGGGATGCCTGAAAGACGGCAAACGCTGCGTCGCACTGGCGTCGCGCCCGCCAGTAGCGCCGCAAGCGAAAGAGGACCAGGGCTTCGTTGAGATTGATCAGCGCCAGCCAGATGGGACTGCGCTCGCGCCTGAAACGCTGCCTGGCCTGCGCGAACAGGGCGAGCGCATCCGACTCCCGCCCCTGGCTACTGGCAGCTGAGGCCAGGTTGGCCAACGCTTTGCCGGTCTCGAACGCCATCCCCAGCTTCTCGAACCCCACCCGCGCGCGGTCGGCGAGTTCCGCCCCTTCCTCGATCAAATTGAGCTCGAGATAGAGCTCCGACTGGTCGAGGTCGCAGAGCGCCTGATGGTACGGGTCACCCAGTCTCTCGCAGTGAGCGCGCGCCGCCCGGTACAGTTCAAGGGCCCGGGCATACTCACCGCGAAGGTGGTACAGATAGGCGATGTTGTAGTCGGCCTCGCCGACGAGCAACGACAAGCGGTGCCGCATGGAGTACGCGCGTGCCTTTTGATAGATGCGCAACGCCGCAGGAAACGCATTCAGGCTGATGTGGCACACGGCCATGTTCCGGAGCGTGATGGCGACGTCCTGGGGCCCGCCTCGTCTGCCGAATGCAGCATGTGCGCGGCGGTACAAGGTCAGCGCTTCGTCGAAACGACCCTGGCGATAGAGCACATTGCCCAGGTTGCTGTCCAGCCTGGCGAGTCGAAGCCGATCGCCCTGTCTCGTGAAGACGACGCGGGCCTCGCCTGCCCAGGCCAAAGCTTCGTCGTATTTGCCCAGGTAAATCAGCGTCTGCAGGGCGCCACTGAGCGTGATGGCCGCGTCGCTGTCCCTCCCGAGTTCCCGGAACAGGCGCAGGGCGAAGCGGTAACAGTCGAGCGCTTCCGGGTACCGCCCTTTCAATGCCCGTACATGGCCGATGGCGCGCCGGCCGCGGGCGCGGCAGTAATCATCGTCCAGCGCATCCGCCAGCCAGATCGCAGCCTGGGCGAGCCGCTCGGCTTGCTGGATATCGATCCGGGCCCGCTTGGGTACCTCCTCCGATATTCGCTCGACGATGGAAGGATGAACGAGGCGAGGGTGTTGTGTCAGCAGCCGCTGGCGGGCACGGCGGTCCGTCAGCTTTGCGAGCCGGGCGATCCACCGATCCGCGGTGAGTGGAAGGCGGGCGGACACGTCAGAGGTCCATCTCTTCGAGGTGTGCCTGGAGGCGCTTCAAACAGTGCCCGCGATAGAACCCGATCGATCCGGTGGCAAGGCCGAGACGTCGCGCGATTTCGGCGTAGGGGACAGCCGGCTGGTCGAAGAACAAGTGCTGAATGAGCTGCTGGCAGCGCGGCGAGAGACGAGCGATGGCGTCTCGAACGATCTGCTCCCGCTCAGCCTGCTCGAGCAGCTGCGGGGGAAGCGACGCGCCGTCGGGTAGCGTTTCGATGAACGCCCCGACTCCCTGTTGCGCCCTCAGGTGTTGACGTCTCTTCCACTGGAACGACTCGTTCGCCGCAACGGAAATGAGCCACGAACGAAGACTTTCAGTCTTGCGCAGGCGCGGCAATTCCACACAGAGCTTCACGCACACCGCCTGAAAGACATCGCCGACGTCTTGGGGGCTGACTCCAGATCTGAACGGGAACGAGCAGATGAGTCTTTTGTAGCGGGCGATCAAGGCTGACCAGGCCTGGTCGTCTCCTCGCAGGCACGCACTCACGAGCTGCGGGTCACTCCAGCTCGAATATGAGTCTCCCGGCTGGGACATCCGTCTCCTTCGGCGTCGCTGAGCGGGCTGTGGTGAAGCATCTCAGAAAAGACCGGGCCTAGCTCCCTGGCACCCGCCAGAGCATCGCCGCACGCGCGCGCCGTCCGGTAATGCGCTCGCGCTGCACCAATACATCGTATTCCGCGATCAAAAATCCACACCCGAGAAAAAATGGCCCTGTCGGGGCCAGCTGACTATTTTTCTCGCCGGCCGCGGACTCTATTCAGGCCACCGAGAGGGTCCCGCCGCGGTTCGAAATCGCCGGCGGATGACCATCACGCGCGGTTCGGAGAGCGCTGCCGACAGCAGCCCGGAAACCATTCATTCATGACCATTTGGGGGATGACGGCACTCAATATCGACGGACACCCACGGTCACGGCGATGATTACGGTATTGCTCGTGAACGCCCACACGGATGAGACTCAGATGTATCGAGCCTGCCTGGAGTTTGCGCCGGGTGGATACTCGGTCGGCGTTTGCGATCCGGCGGACGCCGTTGACTGTGCTGTGGCAACCCAACCGGACGTCATCGTTACCGACCTGGTGTTGCAGGGACCCACCGAAGACGCCGTCGATTTGATTCGCTGTCTTCGTCGAGACTTTCGCACCCACCACATCGCCATCGTCGTCATTACCGGCTGGTCGCGGCCTGCAGATTACGAGCGTGTCATCGATGCCGGCTGCGACGTCTTCCTTGAAAAGCCCTGCCGGCCGGAAATCTTCAGAATCGAGATTCGTCGCGCGGCGGCGGTCGCGCGGCGGCGAACATTCAACCGGACTGGCGATCTCGGGCACGCAACCGGCACCGCCGCTGTCATCGCCAGTCTGGACAGATCGGTCTTCAGCGCGACTTCAAAGACGGAGCGCGAAGAACCACCGCCCAAAACACCGATATCGAGGCGACGACGAATGCCGATGACATCCAGGAAATCGGATTCCAGTACGGCTGGACCGAACTCAGCGGCGAGCGGCACTCTGCGAGGGGAACCGGGTGAACGGATCTCGAAGCCAGAAACCGACACACTGCAGCCTGAGTCACGAATGAACCAGATCGCCCGGCGGGCGCGCGAGATCTACGAAGCCCGCGGCGGAGAGCACGGCAAGGCGTTGGAAGATTGGCTCCAGGCCGAGCGCGAGATCGACGAGGCGATGGAACGGCCAAGTGGCGACAAGGGGTCAGGTCATGAATCGTGAAGCGCCTGAGCGGCACGTCCGGGAGCGCACTCATGTTGAACAAAAGGCCGGCGCATCTAGGCTAGCCTAGATGCGCCGGCCTCCGCGGACGAGTACCAGTTCGCGAATCAGAAGAGATACTTCAATCCGACCATCATCTGGCGCGGTCCGATCTTCGTGCCGGTAATCTGGCCGAAGGCCGTCGATCCGAAGCTGGTGTTGGGATCGCCGAAGACCGGATGGTTGAGGACGTTCTGGGCCTCGATTCGAACCTCCAGCCGCTGCCCTTGTCGAATGGAGATGTTCTTGGTCAGGACGGCGTCGAAGATCTGGATGCCCGGGCTGCGGTAGTTGAGGGTCCGGGGCGCGGTGCCGGGGACATCCGTCGCCGGTTGGGAGAACGCGGCGACGTTGAAGTAATTGTCGAGCCGGGTCGTGATCGGACCGGAAGTGCTCGGATCGCCGACGAGGTTCGGGCGCTGCGTGCCGTCCCAGATCTGGCCTCCGGACTGGGTGACCGAGAGGGGCAGGCCGCTCTGGCGGGAGAACACGCCGCTGACGTTCCATCCGCCGAGGACCAGGTCGGCCGCGCGATTCCAGCCCGAGCCCCACTTGCGGTCGTGGCCGAACGGCAGCTGCCATGTGCCCGCCATCGCGAGGCGATGCGCGACGTCATGCGCCGACAGAGAGCGCTCCGCATCCAGGTCCCAGATGTTCTGGATGCTGGTCGAACCGCCAAGCCAGCTGACGTTGCCGGACGCGTGCGAGGAGTTGTCGATCATCTTCGACCAGGTGTAGTGGGTCAGCAGGCTCACGCCGTGCGAGAAGCGCTTGTCCCACTTCATCTGGAGCGCATGGTAGGAGGAGTCGCCGCGCGGGGGCTCCGATGTCCCCACGTTGGCGCCGTTGAAGTGAGGCATTGGCCGCAACAGCCGGAACTGCTGGATGGTCGGGCCGTTGAGGGCGGTCGCTTGCGGATCGGTAATCAACCCGTAGAACGGATTCGGCACGGCCGCGTTCAACGCCGTACGCCCCATCGACCAGTACTCTGGGATCCAGCGGGGTCAGGGTCGTGAGCGGGATGAACAGGTGCGTGCCGCGGCTGCCGGTGTAGTTGGTCTCGACGACCGAGCTCCAGCCGACCTCGCGCTGCACGGACAGGTTCCACGAATGGTACTCGGGGTTGCGGTTGTTGCTGGGCAGGATCGTGCCGGCGCCCAGGCCGATGAAGGTCTTGTCGCCCAGCGACCTGCCTGGCGGCAGCAGCATGCCGTTGGGATAGGGGTTGGCGAGCGTCGCGTAGCGCGTGGCATTGGAGTCCAACGTGAAAGTGGGAGTGGCGTTGACGTTGAACCCGCCGCCCGTATGGCCGAAGACCGTGGCGCGGCTGAGCGTGAAGAACAATCCGTAGCCGGCGCGGATGGACGTCTTGGGGTTGAGGGCGTACGCGAAGCCGAGACGCGGCTGCACGTTGTTCATGTCCCCGTCGAACGGCGAGCGCTTGTCGGCATCCACGAACTTGATCACGCCGCGAGTGTCGTAGCCGGCCACCTGTATCGGAGATTGCGCCTCGAGATCCCAATAGCTCATGCGATCCTGAGTCTCCCAGCGCGGCACGTCGAAGTCGTAGCGCAGGCCGAGATTCAAGGTCAGCCTTGGTGAGACTCTCCAGTCGTCGTGCGCAAAGAAGCCCCAATACGCCGACCGTGTGAAGACCTTCGGGTCGATATGGAAATCGCCGCCCGTGGGCCAGCCGATGAGCATCGCGGCAAGGCCGTTGCCCTCGCTGCCCGGGCACGAGAAACGATCCCTGCAGGTGACGCCCCTGCCGAAGGTGAACCCTCCGGAGGGATATCCCGGCTGGGCGTAGTCGAGGAAGTTGAACCGGCTCTCCGCGCCCGCCTTGATGTTGTGTCCGCCCAGCATCTTGCTGTAGGAGCCCGAGAAGTGGTGGACGCCCTCCTGGCGGTCCATCTTGAGCCATCCCTCGGTGCCGATGGGGCTGTACCCGTCCGGCGCGAATCGCGTGAAGACATCGAAGGTCGCCTGATCCTTCATGTACTGGGGAAGACCGAGCTCGGTGAGGTCGAAGTTTTCGATGGGGTCCCGTGTGAAGGCTGCGTAGGTCAGACCGTAGCGCACGGTCCAGAGCGCCGTCGAACTCTGCGTCCTGGTGAACTCGGTGACGAAGGAATGCGTGCTCCCGACGATGGGGCCGTTGTTGAGTGGGAATGCGGCGCCCAGCTCCCCGAAGATGTTGGGAGGCGTCTGAGTATAAGGCGCATAACTATAGCGGCCGGTCAGGCGGCTCCGCCCCGAGAAGTTCTGGTCGACCTTGAAGTTCATCTGGCGATTGACATCCTGGGAAATCCCTTGCCCGAACCAGTTGTTGGTCTCCGTGACCGACGTGCTCGGCGTGTTCGGAAGGGGGAAGTAGGACAGCGCCTGGAGGGCGATCGGGTCCATCATGCCGGACGGGATGCGGTTTCCCGGGAACGGCCGCCGTTCCAGGTTCCCCTGCGCATTGACGAAGGTGTCGAAGGGGTTGTAGATCGTCATCACCTGCCCTGCCGCATTCCTGGTCTGCGAGAAGTCCCCCTCTCTTTGCAGCAGCGTCGGGACGGTCCTGGTGGAGCTGAGCGGGTTCTTCGACTCGGTGTACTCGTACGTCACGAAGAAGAAGGTCTTGTTCCTGATCAGCGGGCCTCCGAACACCCCGCCGACTTGATCGCGGTGGTAGTAGGGCCTCTCACGCCCGGCTCTGTTCGTAAACCAGTTGTTGGCATTGAGCGAGGAATTGCGCAGGAAGTAGTACGCGGTGCCGTCGAAATTGTTGGTGCCTGACTTGATCACCATGTTCACGACCGCGCCGCCCGTCTGGCCGAACTCGGCAGAGAAGAAGTTCGTCTGCACCTTGAACTCCTGCACCGCGTCCACGGCAGGCGAGTACTTCAGGTCGGTGACGCCGGAGTTCTGCTCCACGGTCACCACCGTCACGCCGTCCAGCAGGACGTCGGAGGTCGAGTTGCGCGAGCCGTTGGCGACGAAGTTCGTGTTGTTGTCACCGGGCCGCCCACCGGAGCCGACGACGCCGGGGGTGAGGTAGGTGAAGGCCATCGGGTTTCGCCCGAGGTTGGGCAAGGAGACGAGGGTCTGGTTGTCGATGACCTGGCCCAGGTTGGCGATGGTCGTGTTCACCAGCGCGGCCGAGCTGGTGACCTCGACGGTCTCGCTCACCTCACCGACCTCGAGTCGCGCCTCGAACGTGGCCTGCTGCTGAACGGCGAGGGTGAACCGGGCGCTCGAGAACTTCTTGAAGCCGGCGGCCTCGACAGTCAGCACGTATTGGCCCGGCGGCAGGGCGGTGATCGTGAATCGGCCCTCCTCGTCGGCCTGCGTCGTCTGGCTCGTTCCCCGGTCGGCATCCGTGATGCTCACCGATGCTCGAGGAACCGAGGCGCCAGTCGGGTCCTTTGCCGTGCCGCGGATGCTGGCCGTGAAAGACTGTCCGAAGGCCAGGCTGCCAGCCAGGACTACGAGAGTGAGGCTTTGGAGCAGGGTAACGGATACACGCCCGAGGGTGGATGACATGGCTCCCTCCGTTGACAGGCAGGGGCGGTGATGCTCTCTGCCTACCGGAAGTAAGTGGCACAGAGGCGACGTGCGATAGATCTACAGTGTCTTAAATTCAGATGCAAGGCATCTTCTTCCGGACTGTCGTGCCCACTCTCGAGCTAGGAGACGCCCTGCCGCATGTACGTGGCGACCGCCGATACCGCGCGGTCGATTTCGGCCATCGTATTGTAGATGTGCGGCGACAGCCTGATGCCGGGCCGATCCTGGCCCGTGCGCGTCGCGCAGCCGATGCGATCCTTTTGATACAGCGCCGCCGCAAGCTTCCGGACATCGAGATTGCCGGGACGAAACGTGACGATGGTCCCTGATCGCGATGGGTCCGGATGCGTCCACAGATGCACGCCATCGATGCGGCCGAGACCTGTGATCAGCGCCTGCGCGAGCGCGCGACTGCGGGCTTCGATCGCCTTCAGCCCGATGCCGTTCTGAAACTTGACGGCCTCGCCGAACCCGATGATTGCGGGCTCGTCGCGCTGTCCCATCGCTTCGAATGTCCTCGAACTGCCCACGGCGCCAGGATAGGCGCTGATGATACTCGGATGAAGCGCGCGCTGGGCCCGCTCGTTCAGGTACAGCACACCGACCTCCTTCGGGCCGCACGGCCACTTGTGCGCGCTGCCCGTGTAGAAGTCCGGCTGGATGGCGCTGAGATCGAGGTCCATGAATCCGAGCGCCGACGCGCCATCGATCAGCGTCAAGATGCCGCGCTCGCGAGCCAGCCGGGAGAGCTCCCGTGCGGGCAGCACGTCCCCCACCGTGCTCGTCTGGTGCGAGAACGCGAGCACCCGAGTCCTCGGCGTAATCGCTCGCGTGAACGCCTCGACGTAGAAATCCGCCCCCGGATGCGGGTTCGGCTGCTCGATCACCGACACCGAATAGCCGAATCGCTTCGACTTGGTCTTCCAGGCCTCGTTGTTGCTCGGATGGTTGTCCGAAAAGATGACGACCTCGTCGCCTGATTTGAGATCGAGACCGCTCGACACGAGGTTGTTCGCCTCGCTCGTATTTCGCGTGAGCACGATTTCCTCGGGCGTTACGCGCAAGCACGCGGCCACGAGCCGCCGCGTCTCCTCTTTTCCCGCGGCCATCTTCTGCCGATTGTCGAACGACGGGTCGGCATCGATGTCCTTCGTGTTCCGGTACACGGCCTCGAGCACCGGCGCCGGAGACGGACAGAGATTCGCGGCGTTCATCACCGCGAGGTCGGGCGGCATCAGGAACTGATCGCGCACCGTGCGCCAGAATCTCTCGTCTGGTTGTTGGGGCGTCGGGGCCAGAGGCGGCACCGCGAAGACGTGTCGGGGCACCAGCGCAGCCGAGCCCCCGAGCGCAATCAGCCGGGCGAAGTCTCTACGTCTCATGACTGAAAATCCTTGTCAGATCGTGTTTTCCTGCGTCAGCAGCTCGACTGACGGCAGCGCACCCGCGACGGACTCCGACGGGCTGCCGAGATCGTATTCCGCCACGTAGTGCCGCGGGTCCATCATCCGCTGCGTGCGCCACAGCGCTTTCATCAGGAACATCGCGTTGCGCGGCTCGACCTGCCGCAGCCACTGCCACACGCTCTTGCGTCCCCCCAGGTTGAGCACGGAGCGGCGCCAGGTCTCGCAGTAGAGCTCGAAAAACCGCTGAGCGCCGAGCGCGGGCTCCCAGAGCAGATGGTGCATGTCGAAGTGCGCCCACTTCCGTGCGCCGAGCCGGGGGCGCATCTCTTCGAAGTAGGCCGTGCCCGGCAGCGGCGTCAGGATGGTGAATCCCGCCTGATGCAGGCCGTGGCGATCCACGAAGTCCCACAACCGTTCGAAGTCCGGTTCCTGCCAGGCCGGGTCGATCACGAAGTTGCCCGGTGACCCCGTAGCCGAGGCCGCGGGCGACCTCGACCGCCTCTTCCGTCTGGCCGACGGTCGCGTCCTTGACCAGTCCCTTCAACCCGTCGTCGCTCGCCGCTTCGAGCCCGAAGAAGATATCGAACTCGCGCGCGATGGGACGCCAGGCCTCGAGCAGCTCCGGATGACGCGCGACGGTATCGACGCGGCTCTGCACGAGCACCCACTTCTTGCGGATCCCGCGCTTCCGGAGCGCGTGAGCCAGCTCGAGACTCCGGGAGGGGTGATACCAGAACAGATCGTCGGCGACGAAGACGTCGTCGCCGACGCGCTCGAAGTCGTCGCACACCGATCCGATCGACCGCTCCCGGACGGATCGCGCGTGCAGCTGCCAGATGGAACAGAACGAGCACCGGTACGGGCAGCCGCGCGCCGTCTCGATCAGCCACGTCAGGTCGATGGGCGAGACACGCGTACTGCCTCCGCCAGCGATCGACGTGGCGCCGGGCGGGACTGGGCACGTCATCCAGCTCGAACACGTCGTCGTCGGCCGGCGTGCGGACCCACGCGCCGTCCGCGCCGCGGATAGCGACGCCGGGGACCGAGGACCATGGGCGATCCCGATCGAGCGCGTCGACCAGCCGCGGCACGGCGCGCTCGCCGTCGTCGAGGACGATCGCGTCGATGGCCGCGTTGACGAACGGCGCGGGATAGGCGGCCGCGGTGTGTCCGCCGATGACGAGCGGGACCTGAGGCGACGCGCGCCGGATTCGAGCGACGAGGTCCAGCACGTTCTCCGTCTCGAGGGCGTGCATCGCCGCGATGCCGACGAGGCCGGGACGTGCCTTCAAGTAGTGCTCGACCGGACGGCCGAATCGAAGATCGACCAGCGTGACGTCGTGCCCGCGGGCTTCGAGCGCGGCGGCAATGTATTCCATGCCGAGCGGCTCGATGCGGAAGAACGGTCCGAGACCGAACCGTTCGTTACCAGGGACGGGACGAAGCAGCAACACGCGCATGGATCGAGCCGGCAGCGTACCACGAAAGGACTTGCGGTCCTGCAGAGAGGCTCAGGACCGTCCCGAGCGAAGTCGAGGGACGGTTCCCCCTCGACTCGCTTCGCTCGCTCGGGGTCCGAGTGAATTCCAGGGACGAGCGCCGCCGCGGGCAAGTGCTATACTCCCGCCCCGAGCTCCGAACGTCCTCAGGTACCCGTGCTCTCACCAATTCAGTTCATCGTCTCGTGGGCCCACCGCCGGCGGGTACTGGTGATGTGCGCGTCGGTGGTGCTCATCCTCCTGTCGGGGCTCGGCCTCAGCCGCCTGTCCTTCGATGCGGATGTGCTGAGCCTGCTGCCGCGCGACGGTGACGCGACCCCGGCCTTCCGGACTTTCCTGCAGCGCTTCGGATCGCTCGATCAACTCTTCGTCGTGTTCACCGCGCCGGAGGGGCGCGCCGTGTCGGACTACGCGGACGACGTGGACCGCTGGATCGCGGAGCTGCGCGCCGTTCCCGAGATCGAATGGGTGGACCCCGGAACCGCGGGGCCGGACCGGGACTGGGCCTGGCTCGCGGAGCATCAACTCCTGTTGTTGCGCGGCGCGTCACTCGACACGGCGCTCGCCCGCCTCCAGCCGGACGGCATGGCCGGCGCGCTGGCCTCGACGCGCGAGCTGCTGACGATGCCGTCGCCCGCGGTGGCGGCGATGGTGCGCCAGGATCCGCTCGATCTGCTCGGCCTGCTCCGTCAGCAACTCGGGGGACAGCGCGCGGGGATTACCGCGGGCATCACCGAAGGGGGATACGTCAGCGCCGATGGCCGGCGCCGGCTCGTCATCGCCAAGCCACGCCGGCCCCCGTTCGATACCGGGTTCTCGCACCAGCTGATGCAGCGGTTGGACGCGATTGCCGCGGCGCAACGGAGCGCTGCCCGCCCCGACGACGATGAGCCGGCGCCGCCCGTGGAGGTCGCGTTCGCGGGCGGGCACCGCATCGCGATCGAAACCGAGGCCGTTGTCAGGCGGGAAGCCGTCCTGAACGGCGTCGGATCGCTGGCGCTGATTCTGCCGCTCCTCTACCTCGTCTTCCGGAGCGTGTGGCTCCTCGTCTGCGGCGCGCTGCCATCGCTGATGTCGCTCGTCGTGGCGCTCGGCCTGATGGGGCTGGGAGGGGCGACGCTCTCGGCCGCGGCGACCGGGGCCTCGGCCATGCTCTTCGGCCTGGGGATCGACGGGGTGGTCCTCGTCTACATCGCGCATCGGCTCGCGCTGGCGGACGGGCTCGGCGTGACGGAATCGGTCGCGACGCTGGGCGGGCCATCGGCCAGCATGCTCCTTGGCATGCTGACCACGGCCGCCACGTTCTACGGGCTCGTGTTCGTCGATTTCCCGAGCCTGCAGCAGCTCGGGCTGGTGATCGGCCACAGCATGGTGGCGTGCGGCGTGCTGACCCTCGTCCTCGTTCCGGCGCTCCTGCCGGCGCACCGCCCGCGCGGACCGATCAGGGTGTTGACGTGGCCGTCGCTCGCGTCCTGGATCGCGAAACACCGGACGCGCGTGCTCGCCGTATCCGCGGTTGTGACGGTCGGGCTCGGCGCGGCCTCGCTCGGGCTTCACGTGGACACGTCGCTGGAGCGCATGCGCTCGACCACGCCGGGCGCGCGGTTCGAGGAGTCGGTGCGGAAGATGTTCGGGCTCCCGAGCGACGTCTACGTGTGGCTCCAGCACGGACCGGACCTCGAGCCGCTGCTCCAGGCGAACGAGGCGCTGGCCGCCCGCGTGCGCGACGAGGCGCCGCAGCTCACAATCGACGCCGCGTCGGCCTTGCTGCCATCAGAGCTCGCTCAGAAACAGTCGAGGGCGCGCGTCGCCGGTCAGGCGCCGCAGCCGGAGGCGATCCGGGCGAACATGGTGCAGGCCGCGTCGGCCGCGGGATTCCGGGCCGGCACGCTGGATCCCTTTCTACAGCGTCTGCCGAAACTCCTCGACCCTGGCCGGCGGCTCACCTTCGACGGCTATCGGGAGCACGGCCTCGGAGATCTGATCGGGCGCTTCGTCTTGCGCGAGCCGGATGGCTGGATGCTCGCGACGTACGCGTTTCCCAGTGAACCCGGCCGAAGCGAGCGCGCTCGAACGGATCGCCGGGGAGAGCCGTACCACAGGGCGACTGACGGGGCTGGCGCTCGTCAACCGCGAGCTGGCGGTCCGCTTCGTGCCGCAGTTCGCGCGCGGCCTGGCGATCGGATCGATCGTCGTCGTCCTGATCATCGCCGTCACGTTTCGGACGTGGCGATTGTCGCTGCTGGCGATCGTGCCGACCGTGGCGGGCCTGATCTGGGCGGCGGGCGTGCTGGCGCTCGCGCGCGTGCCTCTGGATCTCTTCGCGCTCTTCGCCGTCGTGACGTTCGTCGGCATCGGGATCGACTACGGCATTCACGTGGTCCACCGGTATCGCGATCATGGAGACGCCGAGCTCGCCGTGGCGCAGCTCGCGCCGGTCATCGTCGTCGCCGGCCTGATCACGCTTGCCGGATACGGGACACTCGTCATCTCGAGCTATCCGCCGCTGCGATCGATCGGGCTGGTCTCCGCCGTGACCATCCCCACGCTGGTCGCGGCGTCCGTGCTGCTGCTGCCTGCGTTGCTTCCATTCCGGCGCGAACCCAACGCATTGCCGGAAGGTCGGCATTCCGCGCTGCCGATGCGTGTGCAGGCGCTCGTCCCCGCGTTCAACGAAGCGGGCGCGATCGGAAAGGTCGTCAGCGGCCTCTCGCCACACGTCGCCGCCGTCTGTGTGATCGACGACGGGTCCACGGATGGCACTGCGGATGCCGCGCGGAGCGCCGGCGCGGAAGTCATCGTGAACACTGGAGAGCGCGGCAAGGGCGCGGCGGTTCGATCCGGCCTCGCGCGCGTCCTCGAGCGCGACTGCACGCACGTGCTGCTGATCGACGGCGATCTGCAGCATCTGCCGGAGGAGGCGCCGCTCCTGGTGGCCGAGGCGGAGCGGACCGGGGCCGACGTCGTGCTCGGCGAGCGTCGCTTCGACCGTGCGGCGATGCCGGCTTCGCGGTATCACGCGAACCGGATCGGCAGCCTCGTGCTCTCGCGGTTCATCGGGGTTGCGGTCCGGGACACGCAGTGCGGGTTCCGGCTGTTCCGGGCCGACGCGCTGCGCGGGCTGCCGTTGAAAGCGCGCGGCTACGACATCGAAACCGAAATGCTCGTGAAACTCACGACGCCGCGGAGGGCGCATCGCCCGCGTGCCGATCACGGCCGTGTACGCCGGCCAGCGCAGCAAGCTCAGGCCGGTGCGCGACACCACGAAGACCTGCTTCCTCGCGGTGTATTACCGCTTTCTGGAGCGACTCTGACGGGGGATCCCGGACGGACCGCGCCGGTGCCGCGCCGCTGGACGGTGCACGGGCTCAACAGCGGCGCCATCTTCGCGGCGACGTACCACGGCGTGCGCATCCTGCCGAGATCGCTCTGCTACGGCATCGGCCACGTGGGCTCCTGGATCGCGTGGCGGCTGATGCCCGGCAGCAATGCCGCCATCGCCGACAATCTGCGGGCGATATTTGCCGGACGAGACCGAGGATCGATTGCGGCGGCGCGCGCTCGACGTGTATCGCAGCTACACGCGGGACGCGATCGATTTCCTGAAAGCGCTGTCGGCCGGCGAGACCGAGGCGCAACAGATGTTCGAGATCGAGCCGGAGCGGGTGGCGGGGCTACAGGCGCTCCACGCCGAGGGACGCGGCATCATTCTCGTCACCGGGCACTATGGGAATTGGGAAGCCGGCGCGGTCCTGATGACCAGGTTCCTGCGCCTGCCGCTCACCGTTGTCGCGATGCGGGAAGCCAACCCGCAGGTGAACCGGATCCGGCAGCGGATTCGCGATCTGATCGGCATCGAGTCGCTGGAGGTGCGGCAGTCGCTCGACACGCCTCTGCAGATCCGCCGCGCGCTCTCACAGAACCGGTTCGTGGCGCTGCTGGTCGATCGGCACTTCGGGCGCGACCGCGTGGCGGTCACGTTCCTCGGGCGCCAGGCGTGGTTTCTTCGAACCCCGATGGTCATGGCGAGCCTGACGGGCGCGCCGCTCGTGCCCTGCTTCATCCGCCGGATCGGGCGCGGCCGGTTCGCCGCGCTGCCCGGCCGGCCGGTGCTCGTGCGCGGCGATCTCCCGCGCGACGATGCGATTCAGCTCGCCGCGCAGGACATCGCGGACCAGCTAGCTGAGCAGGTCCGGGCACATCCCGAATGCTGGTACCACTTCTATCGGTACTGGGACGCGCAGCGGGACGAGTACGTCGGCCTCGATTGAAGGATTCAGGGTTAGTGATTAGGAGATTGGAAGTTTTTTTGGTTTGTTTTTGTTGTTTTGCTCTTCTTTTATTTTTCTTTTTCTCCTGTTCTCCTGTTCTCCTGTTTTGGTTTCTAAGTGATTTGAGCGATGGATCCGGTTTCGCACGTGGCGTTCGGCCGCACGCTGATGGCGCTCGACACTCACCGCACGCTCGGCCGGGGAGCGATTGCCGCTTGCGTGCTCGGTTCGTTGACGCCCGATCTCGACGCGGTCTTCATGCCGATCGGCTGGGACGTCTACCTCCGCCATCACCAGGGGGGCACGCACTCGCTGATCGGCTCGATCGCCTGCGCGGCGCTGACCGCGGCTCTCATCAGGACCGTTGCGAAACGCGGCAGCTACTGGCCGCTCGTGCTCGCGGCGTGGGTCGGGGCCGTGGGCCATCTCGTTCTCGATGTGATCTCGGGCGCCGACGTGCGGTTCTTCTGGCCGCTCGGGCCGCCGGTTGCGCTGCCGCTCTTTGCGATGGCTGATCCCTGGCTGGGTGGCGTGTTCGTGCTCGGTCTCGTGACGCTTGCCCTCAGAAGAACGAATTCAGGGCGAGCCGCCGCCGTCATCCTGATCGCCGTGGCGGCCCTCGCGGCAACGAAGGCGGCACTCTACGCGAAGGCGCACGCAGGTGAACAGTCTTCCGCCGGCTCCGTGCAGTTCAGTCGGGCCGACGCCGAATGGGGTTCACTGGCCCGCTGGATCACCTACGAAACGCGGGCGGACGTCGTCGATGCACGCCGCGTGGACGCCTTGACAGGCACGATCACGCCGCTCGTCAGCGTCCCGCGGGGCCTGGACGATCCCCTCGTCGCACGGTCCAGGGAGCTGAAGACCGTGCAGAACTTTCTGGCGGTCCACGGCGTCACGTTCGCGATCGTGATCGGCGCGGGCGCAGAACGCCGGCAGGTCTTGTGGTCGGATCTTCGATACTGCAGTCCCGCGGATCAGCGGACCGCGTCATGGCCGCCATGGGCGCCGGCCGACCTTGGCAGCGGACTACCCGTCTCGTGCACGCTGTGGTTCGGCGGTGAATTCGATCCCGCGACCGGCCGCGCGACCGCCTCGATCGTCCATGTCGGTCACCTGGTGCAGCGCCGGCCGATCCGCTGAGCGAACGGCGCGCACGAGAAGGTTGGCGAACGGCGTGCCCTGGCCCATCGGCTGGACGGCGGCCTGGAAGCCGCGCCGGGTGAGCAGCGACGCCCACGCGTCCGCGGTCCTGAAGTGGAATTGCTGGCGCCACCGGCCGACCGCGATCGACTTGAGCCTGTTGCCGAAGCGGACCGCGGCGAACCGCCAGCCGCCGCACGGATCGGCTTCACGGATGAGAATCGTCCCGCCGGGTGAAAGCGCGGCGCTGGCACGGTCGATCACCCGCTCCTGATCTTCGGGCGCCATCAGGTGCAACACGTCGAAGAACAGCACGGAGTCGGCCTGAGGCGGCATCGAGTTGCGGGCGTCGCCTGGCAGGACCTCGACCGCAGGTCCGAGCGCCTGCTGCGCGAGGCGCGCGACACGCGGGCGCACTTCGATGCCGACGAGCCGCTCGAATCGCGGCGGCGGCGGAACGCCGTCGGGCCACAGTCCTTCGGCCCAGAGCCGCGGTGCGTGCGCGAGCACCGAGAGCGTCAGGCCCTGGCCGCAGCCGACGTCCACGAGCGTCCGGCCGTCCGGCAGAAGCCCCGCGGCCGCCGTGGCGCGATAGAGCGGATCGCCGCGAAGCTTCCCGCGCGCGAACTCCCACGCCGTGATACTGAGCGGAAGATAGGGATCGCTGGCCGTCTCCCAGAGCGCGGCGAGGGGATCGGCGCGTCGCGTGGCGCCCGTGGCGTAGGTGGCCGCCGCGACCGCCAGGCCGAGCGAGGTGCCGACGATCAGGCTGCCCAGGAGCAGGTCGCCACCGTAGACCCACGCACTCGTCGTGCGAATCTCCGCCAGCGAGAGGTCGTGGAAATCCTGACGGCGTGCCCAGGCGCCTGTTTGGATCTCGGCCAGGATGAGCAGCGGCGAGAACAGCGGATTCGAGATGTTCGCCGCCAGGTACATCTTGAGGCGGTTGAGGCGCAGCAGCCACCCGACGGACCAGACGAGAAGGAGATGGAAGCCGTAGAAAGGGGAGCAGCCGATCAGGATGCCGGCGCCGAGCGCGGCCGCGTCCCGAACCGGGCCGCGGCCTTCCGTCCTCAGGTCGTAGAAGAGCCGTCGAAGCCGCCCGCCTTCGCGCCAGGATCGCGCGCGCTTCGGCGCGGCAGGCCGGGGATTGTCGATCATGGCAGGAGCGTTCGATCGGCGAGCCGGAGCAAGAGAGCGCTCACGGTCCGATTCGCGCGAGGGTGATGGCGCCGACGGCGACCGTGCGGTCCCCGGCCACCACTTCGCCCTCGATCTTGTAGAGTCCGCCGAGGTGCGCGACGACCCGCGCCCGCGCTTCGAGCACGTCCCCCGCCCGGGCCGCGGCCGGAAACTTGAACGGCCCCAGACCTGCGACGTACATCCCGATAGGGGTCAGGGGCTCGCCCGCCTGGGGCGCGCCCGCCGCGAGGCCCCCGGTCTGCGCCAGCATCTCCACGAGAATGACGGCGGGCACGATCGGATCGCCGGGAAAGTGCCCCTGGAAATAGAAATCGGTCTCGTGCGTGACCCGCCGCGCCACCGCCAGTTCGCCGGGCCGCAGATCCATGACCTCGTCGAGCAACCGCATCGGGGGCTGGTGAGGTAACAGGGACAGCAGGTTCATTCGAGGATCAGTATACGTTCTTGGTTCTTGGTTCTTGGTTCTTGGTTCTTGGTTCTTCGTTTGTCGTTCCCCGTTCCGTTCTCCGTTCCTCCGTTCCTCCGTTCCTCCGTGTTGACCCTCCGATCCCTCCGTCACCTCCGTTAGCTCGTTACTACGGCGCCCACGCGATTGTCCTCCCCGAACTTGCGCCGGTAGTACCGACGTCCAGATGGCGCTGACCGGGACGCCGACGATCGTCGGGAGGAGCCATGGCACGGCGGCCCAGGGACCGTCCATCGAGATGCCGAACATGCGCCCCATTCCGAGGACGAAGAACGCGGTGTGAAAGGCGACGCCGCCCCCGAGCATCGAGCCCATGTGCTCGTACCACCAGGCCATCGGTGACGGATACGGCTTGCGCGCGAAGCCGAGATCGCCGAACCCGATCAGGAAGCCAATCGGGCTGAGCGCCGCGTACACGAACCTTCCGGTCGAGAGTCCGAGCACGAGCATGCCGACCGACGCCACGATTGTCGTCACGTGCACGGCCGTGTGGAACGGCGTGCGCAGTTGATCCGGCGCACGGCGGGTCGCGAGGACGCGGACGCCGTGATACACGGGGGCGAAGGTGATCAGCACGAGATAGAACAGAAACGGCGCCGCCAGCCGGATCTCGCGCGCGATGATCGCGGCGCGTTCAGCGCTGACCGCCCGGCGCGGAGGATGGACCGTGAGCGGCGCGCCGAGAACGAGCGCCGCCATCAGCATCCCCGTCGCGGCGATCGCGCACGTGCACCAGAAGAAGACGCGGCCGGCCCGCATGTGGGTCGCGCCTCCCTTCCGCGCCAGCGCCGGCATCCAGAACGCCACGAGACCGATGAGGCCGGCGACGACGTGAAGCGCCAGGATGAACTTATAAGTGTTCAGCATTGGATTCTCCCTGCGGACTGGCAGGAGTCAGGCTCCCAACTTCTCCGTCAATTCCTTGAACCGCCGCCGGCTCACTTCATACTTCGATCCGTCCCGCAGCGTGACCTCGCCGTGCCCGCCCGCGGTCGGCGCCACCTCACGCACCGCGTCGAGGTTGACGATCGCCGCGCGGGAGATGCGGAAGAAATGCCGTGCGTCGAGCCGCGCCTCGAGGTCGTTGAGCGTCGGCGACATCCAGTAGTGCTGGTCCGCCGCCTGCAGCTTCGTCATGCCGTCCTCCGAGACGAAGCACAGGACCTCGCGTCCCGCGACGACGCGGAAGGTCGAGCCGCGCCGGGCGAGGAACCGGGCCGGCGGCGCCGCGGCCAGCACCGCCTTCTCGATGGCGCCCTCCGAACGCGTCCCGCCGCGCACGCGTTCGAGGGCTTGTGCGAGGCGCGCGCGGTTCACGGGCTTGAGCAGGTAGTCCACGGCGCTCAGCTCGAACGCGTCGACCGCGTACTGATCGAAAGCGGTGCAGAACACGATGTGCGGGCGCGGCGACGGCAGCGACGCCGCGACCTCCATCCCCGTGCAGCCCGGCATCTGGATGTCGAGGAAGACCACGTCCGGCGTGAGACGGGCGATCTCGTCCATCGCGCCTTCGCCGTCCCCGGCCTCGCCGACGATCTCCACATCCGGCACTTCCGCCAGCAGCCGGCGGAGCCGCTCCCGCGCCGGCTCCTCGTCGTCGACCAGCACCGCCCGGATCTTCGCGCCGGCTGTTGTCATCGGCGCACCTTGCCCACCACGAGGGTGCGGTCGTCGTCGGCGGGCGCTCCGGCGCAGAACGCGCCGACGTCGGCGAGCGCCGCCTCGACGATCTGTCGCGCCGGCCGCGACGCGTGCCGGCGGAGGATCGCGATCAGGCCTTCCGCGCCCAGCTCGCGTCCGTCCGGGGAGGTCGCTTCGGACAGTCCATCGGAGTACACCGCCAGCACATCGCCGGGGCCGAGCGCGATGGATTGCTGCTCGAACGCCGCGTCGGCGGACCAGCCGACGACCGCGCCCGTCGCGTCGAGCATCCGCACGTCCCCCTCGGCCGAGAGAAGGATGGCGGGCGGGTGGCCGGCGTTCGCGTAGGTCAGCGTGGAGGACCCGGCGTCGAAGGCGCCGAAGAACACGGTGGCAAAGCGGTTCCCCTCGATCGTGCCGGCGGTCAGCCGGTTCAGTTCGGTCATCACGGCGGCAGGCGAATCGCCGCCGCGCGCGGTGATGGCCTGCAGGCGCGCCTGCACCGCGGCCGCGAGAAGCCCGGCATACATGCCCTTGCCCGACACGTCGCCGAGCGCAATGCCCAGCCGCCCGCTGCCGAGCGGGAGGAAATCGTAGTAGTCCCCGCCGACGCCGTCGGCGGGCACGCACATCCCGGCGCACTCGACGCCGGATTCGCCGGGCGTGTCGGCCGGCATCAGCCGCATCTGCGTGCGGACGGCCTCGTCGCGCTCGCGCGTGGTCCGCTGCTGCTCCGCGATCTGGCCGGCAATCCGCTCGATGGTCCGCGCGAGGCGATCGCGATTCACCGGTTTCAGCAGGTAGTCCACCGCGTGCAGCTCGAACGCGTCGACGGCGAACCGATCGTACGCCGTGCAGAAGACGATGCGCGGGCGCGGGGCCTGCAGCCGCGCCGCCACTTCGAGCCCCGAGAGCGCGGGCATCTGGATGTCGAGGAACACCAGGTCGGGCGTCAGCGCGTCGATGCGCGAGACCGCTTCGAGACCGTCTTCCGCCTCGCCGACGATCTCGACGTCCGCCGTGGACAACAGCCGGCGCAGCCTGTCGCGGGCCGGCGCCTCATCGTCCACGATCAACGCGCGGATCATCGGACCTGCTCCACGGCCGGCTGCGTTCGCGGCTCCTGGCGGAGGAGCGGCAGCGAGACCGACACGGTCGTCGTCCGCGCGTCGTCGTCGCGCTCGACCGTGAGGGCGGCCTCCGAGGCGAAGTAGCCTTCGAGGCGCTGCCGGATGTTGACGAGGCCGTAGCCGCCGCGCGTGCGCGCCGGCCCGGGCGAGCCCGCGCCGCTGAAGCCCGGCCCGTTGTCCATGACGGACACGACGAGCGTCCCGGACGCCTCCCGGGCGCGGACGATCACGGACGCGGGCCCGCGCACCGCCGCCGCGCCGTGCTTGACCGCGTTCTCGACGAGGGTCTGGACGATCATCGTCGGCACCCGCGCGCCGCGCGCCGCCTCTTCGATCTGCCACCTCGACGTGCAGCCGCTCGCCGAAGCGCGCCCGTTCGACCTCCAGGTACGCCCTGACGAAATCCAGCTCGTCGTCGAGGAGCGCCCACTCGCTTTCCGCGCCGCGCAGCGCGTAGCGGAAGACGTCGGCGAGCTGCTCGATGGTGCGGTCCGCGACGGCCGGGTCGCGATGGATCAGCCCGGCGATCGAGTTGAGGGCGTTGAACAGGAAGTGAGGGTTGATCTGCGCGCGGAGCGCCTTGAGCTCGGAGCGGCTCGCGTGCAGGGACATCTCGCGCGTGCGCTGCTCCTGCTCCAGCTTCCGCTCCTGCAGGTGGAGGTTCTCGAGGACGTGCGAGAACACGTCGGCGAGCGACGTCAGCAGCGCGACGTCCTCGCTGAAGTACGGCGCCGCGCTCTGCCGGGGTCCCATGAGAAAACGGCCGACGATGCGATCGGCGGACCGGACCAGGACTTCCTGCGCGACGGGCCCGGCCGGGGCGCTCGCCCCGAGGTGCACCGTGGCTTTCGCGCCGAAGATCTCCTCGAGGCCGGCCTGCGCCCGATCGATGAGGAGCGCCTCGGTGGTCGCGGATCGCAACGTGCCGAGAAAGTGCTTGACCGCGTCGATGGTCGAGTAGCGGCGTCCGAGCCAGCGGCGGTCGAGGACGGCGCGGATGCGGGCGTGAATCCACGGCAGCGCGACGACCACCGGGAGCAAGACGATCGCGTGAACCCACGGAGCCGCCCACGTCGTCCGGAACGGCGCCAGCACCGGAAAGACGACGGCGAACCAGGCGGTCAGGGCCGCGACCGACACGACAATCGCCGCGCCGCGCTTGACGAACAGGTCGAAGAACCCGAACGGGTTGTCGTGGTAGGTGCCGACGAACAGAAACACGAGCGGCAGCGACTTGGCCGCGATCTCGAGGAGCGTGAACGCCGCCTGCCAGGGACGGGCGTTGCTGCTGAGCACCGTCAGCCCGAGAATCAGCATGAAGAGGACCGCCATCAACCCGAACAGCCCGAGCGTCCACTGCCGCCCGCGCTCGCGCCGGGGCTCGCGCGCGTCGCCGTGCGTCGCGATGAGCGCGATGCTGTACACGGCCGCGGCCACGAACCCGCCGGTCAGTCCGAATCCCAGCAGCTGGTTGCCGAGTTGACGCGCGGCGGGATCGACCGTAGACGGGATCAGCAGCGTCACCCCCCACACGGGAATGACGAGCGCGGCCGCGTAGACCGGCCAGATCACGGCGCGCCAGGCGCCGGACACACGGCTCGGATCGGCGTCGGCGACCTCCGTCAGCGTCGTGTGCATGATGATCGGCGGGAACGCGAATGCCAGGAAGACGGAGGCCACGTCGAGCTGCCAGGGAGTGTTGAGCGGCACCAGGCGATACAGCACCAGCCCGACGTTGCAGCAGAACCACAGCAGGCTGACGACGAGGAGCACCCCGTTGACGGCGGCGCCTTCACGTCCGGCCGGCGGGCACAGGTCGTTGCGCGCGGACCAGCGCCGGCTGCGGACGAGCGTGATCCAGAGAAACAGGATCGCGCCGTACGCGAACGCGCCGAACGTGTATACCAGCAGCGCGACCAGGCCGAGCGCTCTCATGGCCCGAGAATACGGTCTGGGCAGGGCCGCCGGAAGCGGAATCGGATGAGCGGCGGATGTTCCGCCTGAGCGGTGGAAATCGGGGAGTCAGCGGGGGCAGTTGAACAGGAGGTCAGGAGGTCAGGAGGCCTGAAGTTTCCTTATCTCTTAATCTCCTGATCGCCTGTTCCCGGCCTTGACCATTTCAACGAACCGGCGGACGAGCGGCACGCGTTCGGAATCGCGGTGCCAGGCGAGCGCGATGTTCCACGCGGCCTCCGGCAGCGTCAGCTCCCGGAAGCGGACGCCGGGCAGGCGCATGAGCGCCGCCGAGCGCGGCACGAGCGAGACGCCAAGCCCGGCCCGGACGAGCGACAGCACCGTGAAGAGCTCGTCCGCTTCCTGCACGATGGTCGGCGCAAACCCCGCCGCGGCGCAGACGCTCAGCACGTGATCGTAAAAGCTGGCGGATCGCGCCCGCGCGACGATGATGAAGGGCTCCGCGGCGAGGGATTTGAGGCCGCGCCGCGCGTCCCATGGGCTGCGCGGCCCGATTGCCGCGACCAGCCGCTCGGCCAGCACCGGGCGCATCACCAGACGCTCGTCCGACACCGGCCGCCGCACGAAGCCCACGTCGATGCCGCCGCCGATGAGCGCACCGATCTGATCGGGCGTGGACATGTCGCGCAGCCGCAGCTGGACGCGCGGGTAGGCGCGGCGAAACCGCAGCAGCACGGCCGGCAGCACGCCGAGGATGCTGGCGATCCCGAACCCGATCTGCAGGAGGCCGGCTTCCCCGCGGGCGGCGCGCTGCGACAGTGCGACCGTGGCGGCCGCTTCGTGCAGCAGGCTGCGGCCGCGGCCCGCCAGCAGCCGGCCTGCCTCCGTCAGCCGCACGGCCCGGTAGCGGCGCACCAGCAGAGGCCCGCCAATCCGCTCTTCCATCCGGCGGATGCGCTTGCTCAACGCCGGCTGCGAGACGTGAAGACGATCGGCGGCGCGGCCGAAGTGCAGCGTCTCGGCCAGCGCGACGAGCGCCTCGAGATCCACCAGCTCGACATCCATAACCACAGGTTATCAGACTACGCCAAACGTTTCATTGGACGGCATGAGGCCGTCCGGCGGGATCATAGTGTGACGCACATGGTTGACCCGGCTCGTGGCGTCCGGCTTCCCACCTTCGCTCCGATCGTTCTGTGCGGAGCTCCGGCGGGCAGGCAGCCGGACCATGGCGGGGCAGCGTGCGCCGTGTTTGAGGACCAAGAGATGTTTGTCATGACCTGGAGCGCGATCGTCGGAACCATTGCGGCCCTGTGCACCACGCTGGCGTTCTGGCCGCAGCTGCTGAAGGTGCGGCGGCAGGGGGGCGCGGGGCTGTCGTGGTCGATGCTGTCCCTGTACCTCGCCGGACAGTTTCTGTGGCTTGGCTACGGGGTCATGAACGATGCGCGCGCCGTCATCGCCGCGAACCTCGCCTCGATCGCGCTCGTTTCAGCCATCGTCGGCATGAAGGTCCGCGCCGATCGCCGGCCGGTCCGCCGGCGGCTGCGCATCGCGATCGACATGGACGAGGTGATGGCGGACGCGCTGGCCGAGCACGTGCGCCGGTACAATCTCGCGTTCGGCGCGCGGCTGACGATCGCGGAACTGCACGGCCGTTCGCTCGAGACGCACGTGCCGGCCGCACATCGAGAGCAGGCCGAGGCGCTGCTCGACGCGTCGTTCTTCCGGGACCTGGCGGTGATGGCCGATTGCCAGGATGTGATCCGCGACCTCGCCGTCCGGCACGACGTCTTCATCGCGACCGCCGCCATGGACGTGCCGGTGTCCTTCGACGCGAAGTATCAGTGGCTCCGGGAGCATTTCCCGTTCATCCCGCCGTCGCGCTTCGTCTTCTGCGGCGACAAGAGCGTCATCGACGCCGACTATCTCATCGACGACCGATCGCGGCATTTCGCCACGTTCAAGGGGCGGCCGCTGCTGTTCTCGGCGCCGCACAACGCCGCCGAGACCCGGTATCCGCGGGTCGCGTCCTGGGCGGAGATTCGCGAGCTGTTCGCGAAGGTCGATCGCGCGCTCGACGACGAGCACGACGCGGCGCAATCCTCCCGCTGGCTGCAGCCGCGCGAACGGAGCCTGTAACCGTGCCCGGGGGGCAGGCCTTGAATCTTGAACGACCGCGGATCGCCGGCATCCATTCAAGATTCAAGGCCTGACCCCGCAGGCACGCGCACGCCGGGACGACGCTCCCTGCTGCAGCAGGCGCAACGGTGGGCTGTGCTACGATCGCCGTTTCCTTTCCCTCCGAGGCACCCATGCGTGATCGCGCGCGTTCCCTCCGTTACTTCGCCCTGTCCGTCGTCCTGTCGGTCCTGATCGCGGCGCCGGCGCTGGCGCAGCAGCCCGTGCGGTACCGCGTGTCGTTCCCCGCGCCCGAGCATCACTACGCGCAGGTGGAGGTCACCTTCAGCGGCGTGCCGGCCGGCACCCTCGAGGCGCGGATGAGCCGCTCGTCGCCGGGCCGGTATGCGGTCCACGAGTTCTCGAAGAACGTCTTCGATCTGCAGGTCTTCGACGGCAAGGGCCGCAGGCTCGAGCCGTCGCGCCCCCACCCGTCCCAGTGGAACGTCTCGGGCCACGACGGCACGGTCCGCATTGTCTACAAGGTCTTCGGGCTGCACGTGGACGGCACGTACCTGGCCGTGGACGACACGCACGCGCACATGAGCATGCCGGCGACCCTGATGTGGGCGCGCGGCTTCGACATGCGTCCCTCGCGCGTGACGTTCGAGCCGCCGGCCGGCAGCAAGTGGAAGCCCGCCACGCAGCTTTTCCCCACCGAGGATCCCTGGACGTTCACGGCGCCGAACCTTCAGTACTTGATGGACAGCCCCACGGAACTGAGCGACTACACGCTGCGCTCGTTCAAGGTGCGCAATCCGGACGGCAAGGAGTTCGCGATCCACACGGCCGTTCATCATGACGGCGACCCGTCGGCGATTGACGAGTACGCCGCCGGCGCCGAGAAGATCGTCAACGAGGCCGGCGCGGTCTTTGGCGAGTTCCCGATCTTCGACAACGGCAGCTACACCTTCCTCGGCGACTACGTCCCGTGGGGCGGCGGCGACGGCATGGAGCACCGCAACAGCACGGTAGTGGCCTCGGCGACCTCGTTCAGGAATCCGCAGACGGTCCGCGGCGCGCTGGGCACGGTCTCGCACGAGTTCTTCCACGCCTGGAACGTGGAGCGCATCCGGCCGAAGTCGCTCGAGCCGTTCAATTTCGAGGATGCCAACATCTCCGGCGAGCTGTGGCTGGCGGAGGGGTTCACGCAGTATTACGGGAGCCTGATCATGGTGCGCGCCGGCCTGCAGGCGGCGGACCCCGTGCGGCTGACCGGCAGCGTCCTCTCCGTGCTCAATAATCCGGCGCGGCAGTTCAGGTCCGCCGTCGAGATGAGCATGCACGCGCCGTTCACCGACGCGGCCGCGGCGATCGACCAGACCAATTTTTCGACGACGTTCATTTCGTACTACACCTACGGCGCGGCGATCGCGGCCGCCCTGGATCTGAGCCTGCGCGATCGGTCGAACGGGAAGCTGTCGCTCGACGACTACATGCGGGCGATGTGGCTCGCGCACGGCAAGCCCGGCGGCCCGAGCCCGGGCCTGGTCGCCAAACCGTACACGCTCAAGGACGCCCGGGACCGGCTGGCCGAGGTGTCGGGCGATCGCCGGTTCGCCGACGAGTTCTTCGGCAAGTACATCGAGGGCCGGGAGGTCCCCGACTACGGCCGGCTCTTCGCACGCGCCGGGCTGGTGCTCCGCAAGCGCAACGCCGGCGCGGCGTGGGCCGGCGCGCTCGATCAGGGCGGCGGAGGACGAGGCCGTCGCGGCGCTTCCCCGTCAGCGACCGCGGCGGCGTCCGGCGGTGTGCGGATCCCGGGGCTCGTCGCCTGGGGGACCCCGGCGTTCCAGGCCGGGCTCGATCAAGGGGACGTCATCACGCACGCCGACGGGAAACCGATCGCGAGCACCGAGGACTGGCAGTCCGCGGTCCGCGCGCACAAGCCCGGGGATCAGATGCCGATCCAGTTCACGCGCCGCGGCGCCGAGTTCAGAGGCGCGATCACGCTGGTCGAGGATCCGACGCTGGAAGTCGTCTCGTCGAATCGACGGGCGGTGCGCTCTCGGCCGATCAGAAAGCGTTCAGAGACGGGTGGCTGGGGCGGAAATCCCGAATCCCTAATCCCTGAATCCTTGAATCCTGGAATCGCGACTCTGATTCGGGATTAGGGATTGGGGATTAGGGATTAGGGATTCATCATCATCCTCGTCATCGTCACGTCGATCATCCTGCCCATCGGCGCCGGCGGGCGAATGCGGACGAAGAGGTGAAACGAAACCGGGCGCGCGCCGTGCGTGGGCTCGAGCACGGCGGGGACCGCGTAGAACGTTGCGTCCGCACCAACCGTGGCGTCCCATCCCCTCCAGTTCGCGATCCTCCGCGTGGCGCCGAGGGTCAGCGCCGACACCACGTCGACGCCGCCGGTCCCTTCCGGCACATGCGCACCCTTGCGGCCGGTGAACCCGTGCACGCCGAAGCGCAGCAGATCCGTCTCGACCTGCACGGCTTCGAACCGTCCGTACACCGCGTTGGCGCCGAACGTGCGGGTGGCCTCGGCGACCAGCGCGTTGAAATCCTTCCCCGGCTTGTCGTTGCGTCCGTAGGCGATCGTCGCGGCCGTGCCGCCGCCGGCGTGCGTGCCGGTCCACGACGCCGAGGCGGTTGTCCGCCGCACGTCGCCCGGCTCGAGCTCCTCCGGCTCGTTCAGGAAGCCGTGTGAGACCTGGAGGGACCACGGCGCCCGGCGGTACCAGCCTCGCACCGACCACGAATCGAGCGCGCCGGGATCCATGAGGTCCCACCGGTCGTCGTCCGGCTCGCGGCCTCGGAAGATCGACGTCTCGACCTGCCACGGGCCGCGATCGATGCCGGCCGTGACGACTCCCATGGCGATGTGCGTCGAGTCCATCGTGTGATGGGCGAGCGGGGCGGTGGGCATCTCGGCCGCCGAGGCGCGATGCATGAACGCCACCGGCCCGAGCGCCGGCTCGCCGACCGGCGCGCCCGCGACCGTCAGCGCATAGCCGCGCCCGGCCGGCACGCGCCAGACGGCAGCGGCCTGCACCAGGAAATCGTGCGGATGCTGACGGTCGATGACGGCGATGTGGTCGAGCGCTTCGCCGGCCTGGAAGATCTCGCGATACCCGTCGCGGCCGGCGGTCAGGGGTTCGGCGCTCAGCATCAGGTTGAAGGTCAGCGTCCCGCGCGCGAACGGGCGCTGCGCCATCCCCATCCACCAGTTCTGCGACACCACCTCGTCGCCGCCTCTCGATCCGCCTTGATGGTTGACGGTCAGAAACAGGACGCCGTCCTGCATCAGGTGCCACGCGGACGGTTGCATGGCGGCGTGATCGTGTGGAGCGGCCTGCGCGGGCGGATCGGGCTGCTGGGCGTGCGCCGGCGTCGAACCGGCAAGCAGCCACACGACCAAGATCGTGACGACGACCCGCCGCGAACAGAGCGAATCACTAATCACTAATCCTTGAATCACTTGAATCGATCGGAGTCAGCGGAGTCACCGTTCACACGGAGCAACGGAGGCACGAAGGAACGGAGACGATCAATTCTCATGTTTCTCCGTTTCTCCGTTATCCCGTCGTCGTGTTGCCGAGCGTTGGTAACGAGCTCCGTTGCCTCCGTCGATTCGAAGATTCACGGATTGAGTGATTAGTGATTAGTGATTCGAGTGGGGCGATATACTGGATTCCCCCGCTGGGTGCCCGAAATCGCGCAGGTGGCCGGTCGGGGACGAATACTCCAGCTACGGCGTCTGACATCATAGTGGTCGGCACAACCGTCCAGCACTACCGAATCGGCGAACGCCTGGGCGCGGGCGGCATGGGTGAGGTGTATCGCGGCGAAGACACCCGGCTCGGCCGTCCGGTCGCGCTCAAGTTCCTGCCCCCGTCGCTCAAGGCGGATCCGGACAGCCGCGCCCGCCTGCTGAACGAGGCGCGCGCGGCGTCGATGCTCCGATCCCCCAACATCGCGGTGACCTACGACATCGGCGAAGACGACGGCACCGATTTCATCGTGATGGAATACGTCGACGGCGAGCTGCTGTCGTCGCGCGTCCTGAGGGGCGCGCTCCCGGTCCGCGAGGTGGTCGAGATCGGCCTGCAGGTCGCCGACGCGCTCGACGAAGCGCACGCGCGCGGGATCGTGCACCGCGACATCAAGAGCGCCAACCTGATGCGCACCGAGCGCGGTCTCGTGAAGGTGCTGGACTTCGGGCTCGCGAAATTCCTCTCCGGCACGCCGGCCACCGACCTGACGCAGGCGCCGATGACGATGGTGGGGATTGTCGTGGGGACGGTGTCCTACATGGCGCCCGAGCAGGCGCTGGGCAAGCCGATCGATCATCGGGCGGATCTGTTCTCGCTCGGCGTCGTGCTGTTCGAGCTGGTCACCGGGCGGATGCCGTTCGAGGGCACGTCGCCGACCGAGATCATCGACCACATCCTTCACGAGACGCCGCCGCCGGCGTCCCGATACGCCGCCGGGATCCCGCCCGCGTTCGACGCCGCCGTGGCGCGCGCGCTCGAGAAGGATCCGCAGTTCCGGTATCAATCGGCGAAAGCGCTCTATCAGGACCTGCGCGAGGTGGCCGAGACGCTCGACGCGGCGCCGCGATCGAGCAGCCGGGCCATGGCGGCGGCTCAGGCGGTCGGCCCGGTGGACCACTCCGTGGCCGTCATGACGTTCGCGAACATCACCCGCGAGGCGGTCGACGACTGGATCGGCACCGGCATCGCGGAGACCGTCACCTCCGACCTGAAGAACATCCACGGGATCACGATCATCGGCCGCGCGCGGGTGTTCGACGCGTTGCGGAACCTCAGCACCGACGCGCACCTCAACGACTCGCTGGCGATCGACATCGGCCGGCGGCTCGGCGCGACATGGATCCTGGTCGGCGGATTCCAGCGGATCGGGACCTCGGTGCGCATCACGGCCAACATGGTCGAGGTAGCGACCGGCGCGGTCAAGCGGACGGTCAAGGTGGACGGGCGCATCGACGACATCTTCGCGCTGCAGGACAAGATCGTCTTCGAGCTGAGCCAGGGGCTCAACGTGGCGCTGCGCGGGACGGAGATCGCCGACATCGAGCGGCGCGAAACGCGGTCGGTCGGCGCGTACGAGAGCTACGCGCGCGGGGTGATGAACCTGCGCCAGGCGACGCGCGACTCGATCGATCGCGCGATTGCGGCCTTCGAGGACGCCACCCGGCAGGACCCGGAGTATGCGCTGGCGTGGGCGGCCCTCGGCGGCGCCTACGGCCTGAAGGGAAGTTTCCTCAGCATCCCCGAGATGACGCACCAGGCGATGGAGATGGAGCGGCGCGCGCTCGCGCTCGATCCGCAGCTGTCCGACGCGCGCGCGTGGCTCGGCACGTCGCTGCTGGCGCTCGGGCGCACCGACGAGGCGATTGTGGAAATCCGGGAGGCGCTGCGGCTCGACCCCGCCAGCGGCCAGGCCCATCAGGCCCTCGCGCGAGCCTATTGGGTCGGCAAAGGGGACTTCGCCGCGGCCATTCCCCTCTTCGAGCGCGCCATCGCGCTGAACCCGGAAGCCGGATATTCCTACCTGCAGCTCTCGCTGCTGCTCGCGTGGGAGGGGCAACTCGAGCGGGCGGAGGAGATCTGCCGGCGGGCGGTCGAGCTCCAGGAACAGTACATCTCCGGCAACTTCGGCCTGCAGATCGTGGGGGCGCACGCGCGTCTGGGGTACGTGCACTATCTGTCGGGAAAGTACGACGAGGCGCTGCGCGAGTACGAGCGCGAGCTGGCGTTCATCGGGGCGAGCGATCACGCGCTGCGGGACCGTACCCTCCTCGAGCTCAACGTCAAGATCGGGGCGACGTACCTCCGGCAGGGCCGGCGTGAGGATGCGGAGCGGCACTTCAGCCGCGCGCTCAAGAGCTTCGATGCCCGCGTCGCGACCGGAGCGGACGACCCCTTCACCCGGTACTACGTCGCCTGCCTCTACGCGCTGCGCGGCGACGCGATACGCGCGCTCGAGTCGCTCGAACGCGTCGCGGCCGGCCTGCCGGCGCTCACCGCCGCCCGCGCGCGCGTGGACGTCGATCTCGAGTCGCTCAAAGACGAGCCGCGTTTTCGCGCGATCACGACGGGCTCCTGAGGAACCGACATCGTCAAATCCCAACCTCCGGGATAGCACGGCGGCCTTGTTCAACAGGAGATCAGGAGATCAGGAGATTTTTGATTTAGCCGCTAACCGGAAACGTCCCGTGTCCGGAGTCCTACAGAAGGTCTTCATTCGTGAGATCGGTATTGATGGCAAACGCCGCTTCCGCGCCCTCCGCGGCGGCGACGATCACCCACTGCACCGCGCGCGACGCGTCCCCGGCGACGAACAGACCCGGGAGGTGCGTCGCCTCGTACTTGCCGGTGCGCACCGTCCCCTTCTCGTTGATCTCGCATCCGAGGTCCATCGCCAGCTTCGATCGCTGCGATTGTCCGGTCGTGAAGAACAGCGCCCGCCGCGCCAGCTCCTCTCCGTTCCGGAAGAGGATGCGCTCGAGGATCCCGTCGCGTCCGCGTAGCGCGGCGACGCGATCCTCGCGCAGCGTGACGGCGTTGCGCTCGAGGCGCGCGCGCCCTTCGTCGCCGATCTCGGACGGCCCGTCGGTGCACAGGACGAGGTCCCGGCTCCACGTCGTCAGCTCCAGAGACAGCCCGAGCCCGCGGTCGCCGCGGCCGTAGATCGCGATCGGTTGATCGCGAACTTCCCAGCCGTCGCAGTAGGGGCAATGAAAGACGCTCCGTCCGTACAACTCGAGGATCCCGTCGATCTCCGGGAGGTTGTCGCAGACGCCGGTGGCGATCAGGAGCTTGCGGGACCTGACGATCTGATGGTCGGCGAGCGTGACGTCGAATCGCGCGTCGGAGCGGCACCTGGCGGCCGTCACGCCGACGTTGCGCAGCTCGACCGTGTCGTACGGCTCGAGCTCGCGCCGTCCGATCGCGCGAAACTCTTTCGGATCGATGCCGTCGCGCGTCAGATACCCGTGCAGCGCGTGCGAGGCGGCGTTGCGCGGGTTCCCGGTGTCGCACACGAGCACCGACCGGCGGCACCGGCCAAGCACGAGCGCCGCGCTCAACCCAGCCGGGCCTGCCCCCACGATCACCACGTCGTACGTCTGCGGCATGTTCCCTTCACTCGACCAACTCGCCCTCGTGCGCCATTCATCGAACCACCTAAAACCGTGGTTTCTAACCTAATAATTCATTCTTGACCCAAAAAAACTTCTGATCTCCTGACCTCCTGTTAAAAGAACAGCGAACGGGCTAATCAGATACCTCGGGACCCGGGATTGGACTGCTCGTTCAGCGATTGGACTGGCCGTCCTTGACGCGTTCGTCACAAAACTCGCCCCAATTTGACCACGCCCGGGGTGCCAACCGATGATTGGACATCTCAGCCGTGGGTCCGCCGGCGGAGACTGTGGGCGGAGGGAGACGTGATTCATCAGATCGAGCGGCAGTTCTCGCGTGACGCGCGGCCGTTGTACGGGCATCTCGTGAGCCTGTTCGAGTCGGCGATCGCGCGCGGCGATCTGCCATCTGGCTCGCGCGTGCCGCCGGAGCGGGAGCTCGCGCAGCGCCTCCGCATCAGCCGCACCACCGTCGTCAGCGCCTACCGCGAGCTGGAGTCGCGCGGGTTGCTGCGCGGCTACGTGGGACGCGGCACGTTCGTGTGCGCGGCGCCCGAAGCGTCGGGGACGCCGTTCGCGTGGCGCGGGAAGATCGCCTCGGCGGCGCTCCGCTCCAGCGACACGACGCTGCGCGATGCGCTGCGGCACGCGTCGGACGCGCGGCTGTTGTCGCTCGCGGCCGGCGAACCGGCCATCGACTGCTTCCCGACCGCGGCATTTCAGCGCGCGGTGGACCACGTGCTCAAGCACGACGCCCGCGCCGCGTGGAGCCACGGCCCCACCGAGGGACAACCGGCGCTGCGCGATGCCATCGGGGAGCGGTTCAGGGTGCCGCCCGAGAGCGTGCTCGTGCTCGCCGGGGCGCAGCAGGGGCTCGACCTGCTGGCGCGGTGTCTCATCGATCCCGGCGACGCCGTCATCATCGATCGGCCCGGTTACCTGGGGGCCATTCAGTCGTTCCGCGCGGCCGGCGCGAAGCTGATTGGCTGGGACGTCGCGCGCGCCGACATCGACGAGCTCGAGGACCTGCTCGTCCGCTACCGGCCGAAGCTGATTTACACGAACCCGACGTTCCAGAATCCCACCGGGACGACGCTGCCGATCCGGACCTGTCGCGAGCTGCTCAAGCTGGCGGAGCGGTACCGCGTCCCGATCGTGGAGGACGCGACCTATCGGGACCTGTACTTTCACGAGGTCCCGCCGCCGTCGCTGCGCGACCTCGACGCGCAGAACCTCGTCATCCACCTGAACAGCTTCTCGAAAGTCATGGCCCCGGGGCTGCGGCTCGGCTGGCTGTCGGCGGCGCCGTCGATCGTCGATCAGATCGCCATCCTCAAGCAGCGGCTCGATCCGCACACCCAGAACCTGGTGCAGTTCGCGATGGCGCGGCTGATTCGCGACGGCAGCTTCGACACGCACTTGAAGACGCTGCGCGTCGAGCACGCGCGGCGGTGCACGCAGATGGTGACGGCGATCGAGCGCCACGTGCCGCACGGCGCGCTGCGGTTCGCGCGGCCGCAGGGAGGGCTGTACCTGTGGTGCCGCTTGACATCGGGGATGAGCTCGCGCGCGCTGCTCGATCGTGCGCTTGCCGCGGGGGTCGCCTTCATCGCCGGACCCGCGTTCTATCCGGATCCGACCGGGGAGTCGGAGCTGCGGTTGTGCTTCTCGAGCGTCACGCCGGCGACGATCGACGGCGCGGTCAAGCGCCTGGCCGTGAGCCTTCAGCAGGCCGCGCGCGCCGAGCCCTCGGAGCGTCGGGCACTACGGCCTATCGCGTAGGGAGTGAACGGAGCGGACGGAGGCAACGGAGCTCGTTAGCGGCGCTCGTCAACACGGAGAAACGGAGAAACGGAGACGGGGAAACGGAGAAACATCAAAATTGTTTGTCTTCGTTCCTCCGTTCCTCCGTTGCTCCGTGTCAATGACCTCCGCTATCTCCGTCCCCTCCGCTATCTCCCCGCCCGGCCGCGCACCCCTGACGCCCAGTCGTTCCACATCCCCATCGACTTCATCTGAACCGACAGGTCCGTGCTCTTCATCAGCGCCTCGATGTCGGTGCGGGAATGCCGGGGCAGCCGGACGTCGCTCTCCGCGAACGCCCAGGTGACGGCGGCGGCGATCGCCGCGTTGATGCGGAGCTGACGGAGATCCACTTTGTCGAAGGTGTCCGACCTGGCGTGGTAGTTGGGGCCGTAGCTCGCCGGCTCCTGGTTGGCGACGAGGTTGGGGATCCCCTGCATCATGAAGTCGTAGTTGTCCGTGCCGACGATGGGCACGTCGAGCTGGACGAACGGCCCGAGTCCCGAGACGATCTTCACGGCGCGCTCCACCTCCGCCGCGACGTCGGGCCGCCCGCCCGTGAAGAACCCGGTGATGCGCCCGCTCCCGATGTCGTACGACGAGGCCATGACGTGCGCGTCCAGCTCGGCCTCGTGCGTTTTCGTGTAGCCCCACGAGCCGTGCAGGCCCTGTTCCTCGCCGTTGAACAGCGCGAACCGGATCGTCCGCTTCGGCTGCAGGCCGAGCCGCTTCATCTGCCGTGCGACGTCGATCACGAGCGCGACATTGCAGCCGTTGTCGTTGGCCCCGGTGCCGAGCCCCCAGGAGTCGAGATGCGCGCCGATCAGCACGATCTCGTTCGGGCGCGCGCTGCCGCGAATCTCTCCCACGACGTTGTACGACTCGTACGGGCCGCCGCTCGTCGATGTCGAGCGCGGCGGTGAGCCGCACCTGCCGGCCCAGCCGGATGAGCCGCAGCGCGCGCTGCGCTTCCTCGCGCTCCATGATCATCAGCGGATGCCGGTTGTCCGGGCCGAGCGATGCGTTGTGACGATAGAGCAGCCCGTACGGACGCGAGGCCATGTAGACGATGCCCGCGACGCCACGTGGGAAGGCGATGGCCTCGGTCCGGGTCGCGTTCGCATACTCGCGAAACAGCCCGTCGATGTCCTCGAGCTCCTCGGTTTCGACCAGGACGAATGCGCCTCGCGCAGCCGTCCCCAGCCTCACGAAGTCGGCGAGCTGCCCGGTCCCCCCGTCGACGAGCGGCGCCGTCAGGCCCGCGGGCGGCGTCCCAATCGAGAACGGCATGGCTGCGATGCGAGGGGAGAACGTGACGGCCTGGCCGGTGGATCCAGGCGCGCTCGATGCGGTGATCGAGGCCGAGGCGCTGCGCTCGTCCCAGCGCGCGGGCATCCTGAAGGCTTCCTTCCGCACGTCGATGCCGGCTTCGCGGAACTTCCGGAGCGCCCACTCGACCGATGCCAGGTTTGCCGGCGATCCGGTGGTCCGGCCGCCGATGCTATCGGTCAGCTCTTCGAGATCGGAGGCCATCGGCGTGCCACTCATCAGCGCCGAGACGAGCCGCGACGGATCGCGAGCGGGCGGCCCGTCCTGCGTGTAAACGGCGGGTACGCTCAGGACCAACGCGGCCGCGAGGGCGCCGCATCTCATCGCGCGTTCACGAGTCGCATGCTCGAGGGCGTCACGAACACGCCGAGCTTTGGCGCAAACACACGCCAGCCCGTCGCGGCGACGAGGGCGTCGAGGGCGTCGATCGATTCGTCCCCGCGGACATCCACGGTCACCGTCCACACGTTCTCCTCCCCGCCGAGGTGAAGCGCCAGCGACCAGTCCTCACCCCGCCAGGTGCCCAGCCCCGCGGGATCGACGCGGAACCCGGGGAGCACCTCGGCAATCCGCCGCTCGACCTCGCCGCGGCTGCCGAGCGGCGCGGCATGCTCGACCGCACCGAGATCCGCCTCCGGATCGAGGTTCAGCAACATGAGCCGGGGCAGCCGGCGCGCTCCCGGGCCGGCCAGCATGGCCGCGTCCGTCGCCGGCTCGACCGCAGCCTTGGCACGACCGCGGGAACGGCGCTTGAGCAGCGTCAGCGAGAGCCCCAGCAGGCACAAACCGGCTCCCGCTTCGATTCCCGGGAGCAGAAAGCTCGGACGCGCGTGCAGATCGAGCACGAGGACCTCCGGCGCCAGCGGCGCGTTGAGACCGGAGAGCGCGCGGCGCGTGCGCAGCAGCTCCATCACGCCGCTGCGCGCGTAGCCCTCGACTTCCCGCGACACCTTCAGCATCGTGACGATGCGCAGCATCATCACCAGAAACGCTTCCTGGTCGGGCTGCCGGCCGCCGCCGATCGTGCTCTGCGCGACCGCCAGGACGTCGGAGTCGCTCGTCGCCACCACGAGCGCCGCCGGCGTCGTCCGCGCCTGGGCCGGTGGACGAATCGGGAAGAAGAGCTCGCTGATCTGCCCCTTGGATTCGCGGTAGCCGGCGCCCAGATAGTCGATGTCGCACCCGCTGACCCGCAGCCACAAGCTCCCCGGCGGCGGCCCGGTGAACTGCTCGCAGGTGAGCGCGAGCTGCTGACGGCTGCGGGCGGCGTGATAGACCCCCTCGCCGCCGATGGCGAGCAGGAGAATGCTGACGAGCAGCAGGGCGATCTTGATCAGCTTCATCATCCGATGGGGAACGTCCGGCCGGAAACGCGCGCGCCGTGCCCGCGAGCATCAATTATCATCTGAGCAGGAGGAATGATGGTCAAGGATCCTGTGTGCGGCATGACGATCGACGAGAAGACGGCGGCAGGGACGAGCGTCTACCAGGGGCAGACCTACTACTTCTGTGCGGCGATCTGCAAGACGAAGTTCGATCAGGACCCGAAGCGATACGTCACAAAGTGAACGGCAGCCGCACGTCCTTTACAGGAGGTCAGGAGGTCAGGAGATTCGTCTTGAAAACAAGACTAAAGCCAAGAATGGCTCCTGAACTCCTGATCTCCTGTGAGCTTGGGACAGCCACGGTGTTGAGATACGACACGATTACCGCTCGAAGATCACGCCGGGCGCCAGTTTCCAGTGCGGATCGAGCGCGCGCTTCACGGCGCGCATCTGCTCGATGCCGGTGTCCCCGTACAGCTGGCGCAACAGCGCCTGCTTGACGGGATTGCGCCCCACCCCGTGCTCCGCGAGCGGGCATCCGCCCAGCCTGGCGACCTCTCGTCCGAATTCCAGGATCGCCTCTTTCCCGCGCACCACGTCGTCGTGCGATCGCGGAATCACGTTCGGGTGCACGTTGCCGTCGGAGATGTGGCCCCAGATGGCGTAGTCCAGCGCTCGCGTTTCGAACCCGCGGCGGTAGATTTCCATCATCTCCGCGAAGTGCCCGACCGGGACCACCATGTCGGCCGCGGTCTTCTCGATGCGCGGATCGACATCGCGCTTGGCCGCGCCGACGCGCTGATTCACGCCGGCCGGCACGCCTTCCCGAATCGCGACGAGTTGCTCGATCCGGCGGCGATCGCCCGGCAGCGCGAGCTCGGTCACGTCGAGCAGCGCCGAGCCGTTCAGCAGGCGGCAGAACCGCGTGAGCGCGGTGTCCGGAGCGCTCGGGGACAGCGCGCGCTCGATTTGATCGTACGCCGCGGCCGGCGTGATGTCCGGCGCGAGCTCGAGCTGCACGAGCAACGCGACCGCGGTGCCGGCCGGAAGGGACACCTGGTTGCGCGTCTCGACGCCGTCCTCGCGGAGGATGGCGATCGACCGGCGATCCATGTTCTCGATCGCCGCCGCGTCGATCCCGGAAGGATCGGCCGTCCGCCACGTCTCGCGCGACGCGTCGCGCAGCCGGTCCACGAACGCGAGGGCCTCCGGTTCGGAGCGGCAGGGGACCAGCGCGAACGACGTTTGCGGGGCCGGCGAGACGCTGCGAAACGTGACCTGCGTGACGACGCCGAGCGTGCCTTCGGCGCCGATGAAGAGATCGACGAGGTCCATCCCGGGCGCGGCGTGATAACCGGCCGACCGCTTGGCGACCGCCGGCATGACGTAGGACGGCACCGGAACCGTCACGCGTCCGCTCCGCGTCTCCAGCGTGAATCGGCCCTCGACGGCCCGATGCCGACCGCGCCGCACGTCGAGGACCGTGCCGTCCGCGAGCACCACGACCAGCCCTTCGACCCAGTCGCGGGTGCTGCCGTACTTGAACGTGGCCGCCCCGGCCGCGTTGGTCGCGACGATGCCTCCTGCCGAGGCGCCGGTGAAGGTCGGCGCCGGCGGAAACCACCCGCCGGCGGCGGCGAGATGCTCCTGCATCGCCGCCACCGTCAGCCCCGCTTCGACGGTGATGCTTCCCGGCGACAACTCGACCACGCGCGTCATCTTCGACGTCGCCACGATCAGCTCGCCCATCGGCGTCGCGCCACCCGTCAGCGACGACTGCGCGCCAATCGGGAGCACTGCCGCGGCGCCTGTCAGGATGCCGGCAACTTCCGAGGCGTTCTTGGGGAATACGACGCCACTCGCATGGCCTCCCGGATAGTGGGCGGCGTCTTCGAGGAACGGGTCAGTGACGTGATTGGTTCCACCGGGTTCCACGGGGTTCTACCGGGTTCACTTCAGGGTCCAGAGCGCCAGCGTCGACTCATCCTTCACGAAGATGCGATTGCCGGAAAAGGCCGCCTGCGTCCAGGTCGGACTGTCGGCGACGGTGTAGCGCCGCAGCGGGGCGAACGCTGTCCGGTTGATGCGGGCGACGAGCAGCTCACCATCGTCTTCCAGGCTGAACAGCAGATCGCCGCTCCTCGCGAGGGCTGCATTCCCGGCCTGGCGGCCTTCGGAGGTCCACAGGGTCTTGCCGGTCGCTACGTCCACGCCGAAGTACTGACCAGAGTTGCGGGTGGAGAATCCGAGGAGCACGTCGCCGGACAAGACCGCGTTGCTCAACCGGAACGGCACGTCGGCGTTCTCCCACGCGTTCCCGGTCGTCCACTGGTTGTCGCGCTTCGACAGGGTCACCGCCGTGGCGGGCCCGCCGTTCGAGACGATGATGGTGTGGCCCGCGAGCACGGGCGTCGCGGAGTTCGTGAAGTTCGCGCTCACGAACGGCCGTTCCCACAGCAAGGTCCCCGCCGCCACGTCGAGACCCACGAGCTTCCCCTGGGTCAACGCGATGATCTGCCGCGTGCCGTCCAGCTCCGCGAGGACGGGCGATCCGTAGCCGGGGCCGTCACCCTTCCAGCTCCATTTCTCCTCGCCCGTGTTGAGGTCGAACGCCGTGAGCGCGCCCTGATTGTGCCCGCCGACGTGAAAGACGACCACGCCACGATCCACGAGCGGCGAGAAGGAATGGGTGGTAAAGGTCGGCACCACCGGCGATCCCGGTTTCTGCCAGACCTGTTTGCCGGTGGCGGCGTCGAACGCCGTCACGATGCCGGTCATGCCGATCGCGAACAGCCGCCCATTCGAGAACACCGGTGTCGATTTCGGACCCGCGCCGTGCCGAGCCGCCCCGCTGTGCATCGTGAACGAGGTGGGATACCCCGTCTTCCAAATCACCGCACCGGTGCCGGCATCGAGCGCGCTCATGACTTCCTCTCCGCCCTGCCGCGAGAACATGTAGATCCGGTTCCCCACGACGAGCGGCGTCGCGTAGCCGAGGCCCACCTCGACCTTCCAGCGCCGCGCCAACTGCTCCGGCCATTCGGCCGGCGCCGCGAACGCCACCGAGCCGTCGCGGTTAGGCCCCCGCCACTGCGGCCAGTCTTCCTGGGCCGACACAGGCCTGCCCTGAGCGAGCCCTTCCAGGGCGAGTCGAACGGGCCTGCCGCTCAGGCCCAAGGCGATGAGTCCGGCCGTCAATGTGCAGACGAGAGACCTGCGAACCATCGGTGCTGCTCCTTGAAGCCCTCATCATACTCAAGTCAGGATGGACGAAAGCCGCCGGCTACGAGTGCAGTATCATCGGTTTCGTATGGCGCATCGGTTCACGGTCGGCGTCGAAGAAGAGTTCCAGATCGTCGATCCCGAGAGCTGGGAACTGCGCTCGCACGTCTCCCAGCTTCTCGAGTCCAGCGCCCCGGCGCTCGGCGAGCAGATCAAGCGCGAGCTCCACCAGTCGATCGTCGAGGTCGGGACGAAGATCTGCCAGAACGTGCCGGAGCTGCGCGAGGAGATCTTCCGGATCCGCCGGGAACTGACGGGCGGCGCCGAACGAGTCGGGCTCGCCGTCGCGGCGGCGGGCACGCATCCCTTCTCGCACTGGAAAGACCAGATTCTATCCCCCGGCGTCCGCTACGACAGCATCGTCGAAGAGCTGCAGCAGCTCGCGCGGTCGCTGCTCATCTTCGGGCTGCACGTGCACGTGGCCGTGCCCGACGGCACGACCGCCATCGACCTGATGAACGCCGCGCGGTACTTCCTGCCGCACCTGCTGGCGCTCTCGACGAGCTCGCCGTTCTGGATGGGGCGCGACACCGGACTGAAATCGTACCGCACCACGATCTTCCGGCGCTTTCCGCGCACGGGCGTGCCCGATCACTTCAACTCCTGGAGCGAGTACCAGAATTACATCAAGCTGCTCGTCGAGCTCAACTGCATCGACGACGCGCGGAAGATCTGGTGGGACGTGCGGCCGCACCCGACGTTCGGCACGCTCGAGTTCCGCGTCTGCGACGTGCCGACGCGTCCGGAAGCCGCCGTGATGCTCGGGGCGCTCGCCCAGGCGATTATCGTCAAGCTGCACAAGCTGTATTCGAGGAATCTCGGGTTCCGGTTGTACCGGAAGGCGCTGATCGAGGAGAACAAGTGGCGCGCGGCGCGGTGGGGCATGGACGGCAAGCTGATCGATTTCGGCAAGCGCGTCGAGGTCCCGATGAAGGATCTCGCGCTCGAGCTGCTGGAGTTCGTGGACGACGTCGTCGACGAGCTGGAGAGCCGGGAAGCGGTCGAGTACGTGCACACGGTCCTCAAGGAAGGCACGAGCGCCGACCGGCAGCTGGCGGTCTACAGGGAAACCGGCGACCTGAAGGCCGTCGTGCGGCACATCGTCGAGGAAACGCGCGCCGGCGTCGATCGCCGGGGAGAGGCGAGAGCATGACTGACGGGCAGATCCGCGTCGGCCTGATGGTCGGGCGCGAGTACAGCTTTCCTCCGGCGTTCGTCCAGCGCGTCAACGAGGTCGGCGCGCCGCACGGCATCACCGCGGAGATGGTCACGCTGGGCGGGACGAGGTTCGACGAGGCGGCGCGCTACCGCGTGATCGTCGATCGCATTTCGCACGAGGTGGAGTACTACCGCGGCGCGTTGAAGCACGCGGTGCTGCAGGGCACCTACGTCATCAACAACCCGTTCTGGTGGACCGCCGACGACAAGTTCTTCAACTACTCGGTGATGGCGAAGCTCGGGTGCGCCATCCCGAAGACCGTGCTCCTGCCGCAGAAGGCGTATCCGCCGGACATCGACCTGACGGCGGAATCGCTCCGCAACATGCAGTACCCGATCGACTGGGACGGGCTGCTCGACTACGTCGGGCGCCCGGCGATCCTGAAGCCGGTACTCGGGCGGCGGGTGGAAGCACGTCTACAAAGTGCACGACAAGAAGGAGCTGCTCGAGGCGTACGACGGCACGGCGCCGTATTGCATGACGCTGCAGGAGTTCATCGACTTCGACCTGTACGTCCGCTGCTTCACCTTCGGCAAGACCGACATCACGCCGGTCAAGTACGATCCGCGCGAGCGGCGCTACCTGGTGGAGCACGCCTATCTGCCGCCCGAGCTCGGCGCGCGCGTCGTGCGCGACGCGCAGACGATCAACCAGGCGCTCGGCTACGAGATGAACACGATCGAGTTCGCGGTGCGCGACGGCGTCCCCTATGCGATCGACTACCTGAATCCGGCGCCGGACTTCGAACGGGATCGAATCACCGCCTTCTACTTCTCGCACGTCGTCGAGAAGATGGCGAACCTCGTCGTCGATCGCGCGCGGAACAACGACCCGTCGCAGTGCTGGCCTCGCTGGGAAGAGATGCTGGGCATCGGACCCGCGTCCGGCTTCACCGGCGCGCCGGGACGCAAATAATGGACGCGATCGGCGCCTGGCACGCGCTGCTGCGGCCGGACGTCGAGCTGAGCCCCGCGGCGTGCACCGCGTTCGCGGCCTCGATGCGGGCGCGGAAGCTCACGTTCGGCGACCGCATCCACTGTCCTTTCCTGCGGCCGTTCTTCCTCACCGAACAGGACGAGGCGCGGATGCGTGCCGCCGCCGAGACGATTGCCGCGCTCGGGGAGCGCGTGGTGCGGGCGGCGCTCGAATCGGCCGAGGTGTTCGACCAGCTCGGCCTCACCGGCGCGGAGACGCGGCTGGTGCGGATCGATCCGGGTACAGGACGTCCAGCACGGCATCGCGGCTCGACGCGTTCCTCCTCCCCGACTCGCTGCACTTCGCCGAATACAACGCCGAGTCGCCGGCCGGTCTCGGGTATACGCAGCGCCTCTGCGAGCTCTTCGATGCGCTGCCCGTCATGGCGCGGTTCCGGGAAGGCCGCGGCGTCCGCTTCAACCCGACGATCGCGCCGATGCTCGAGGCGCTGCTGGCGAGCTACCGGGAATGGGGCGGGACCGCCGCGCCTCCGACCATGGCGATCGTCGACTGGCGGAACGTGCCGACGTGGACCGAGTTCGAGATCCTGCGCGACGCGTTCGTCGAGGCCGGAATCCCGACGGTCGTGTGCGCCCCGGAGGATCTGTCATTCGACGGCGCGACACTGACGGCCGAAGGGCGGCGGATCGATCTCGTGTACCGCCGTGTGCTGATCAACGACATCGTCGCCCGGCCCGACGAGTGCGCCGCGCTCGTCAAGGCGTACGAAGCCCGGGCCGTCTGCGTCGCCAACACGTTCCAGTGCAAGCTCGCGCACAAGAAGGCGTTCTTCGCCGTGCTGACCGACGACCGGAACGCCTCGCTCTTCTCGGAACCGGAGCGCGCCGCCATTCGCGCGCACGTGCCGTGGACGCGGCTCGTGCGCGATGCCGACACGGTAAGGGACGGGCGCCGTTCCGGGTTGCTCCAGCTGGCCGAAGCCGGGCGTGAGCAACTCGTCCTGAAGCCGAACGACGAGTACGGCGGCACCGGCGTGAAGCTCGGCTGGGAGATGTCGGCAGCGGAGTGGCACGCCGCCCTCGACGCCGCCCTGGCCGATCCCCCCGGCACGTGGGTCGTTCAGGAGCGGATTCCCGTGCGCCGCGAGCTCTTCCCGCAGTTCGATGCGGCGGGCGACGTGACGATGCGGGACATGCTCGTGGACTTTGCGCCCTACCTCTTCCGTGGCCGCATGACCGGTTACCTGACGCGCCTCAGCGCGACCGGCCTCGCGAACGTCACCTCCGGCGGGGGACAGGTGCCGGCGTTCGTGGTGAGTGAGTGAACGGAGTAGACGGAGGGAGCGGAACTCCTCCTTGGCTCCGGTGCCGTCACTCACGCCTCAGCGTGGTGATGGGATCGAGCCTCGCCGCGCGAATGGCCGGCACGGCGCACGCCGTCGCAGCCACCATGACCATCACGAGCGCGGTTGTGGCGTAAATCACCGGATCGAGCGGTTTGACCTCGAACAGCTGTCCAGACACGAAGTGCGAGAACAGACCCGCAAGCAGGAGACCGATGGGAATCCCGATGGCGATCACCTGTAACCCTTGCGAAAGCACAAGGGAGATCAGATCTCGTGGGGTCGCGCCCACGGCCATTCGCACCCCGAATTCGCGCTGCCGCTGATTCACGACGTAGGTCATTACGCCGTACACCCCCGTGACGACGAGGATCAGCGCGACGCCCGCCAACCCGGCGAGGAGCAACATGGCAAAGCGGCGGCGTGCCAGCGACTCCGAGACGGTGGCGTCCATCGTCCGCACGTTTGCGATCGGGAGGTTCCGGTCGAGTCGATGGACAACGGCTTCGACGGCCTGTTGATGCGCGACCGGGTCGCCGGCCGTCCGAAGGACCAGAAAGAAGGACCGGGCCGCATCCTCGTGGGGCGCAACGGCCTGGGCCAACGGAACGTAGACCGCGGGCCGCGTATCACGGTCGAGGCCGTTGTCGCGCAGATCCTGGACAACACCCACAATCGTCAGACGCGGAAATCGCTGAAATCCCCTGGGCAATTCGCCGGCCGTGATTGCCGCCGCAATCTCGTTCGCCATCAGCGATTCAGGCGCTGCCAGCGAGACACGTTGGCCGATCGCATCCTGATGCGGCCAGAACTCGCGGGCCAGCGTTTCATTCACAATCGCGACTGCAGGACGCTGGGCGATGTCGGCCGGCGTGAACGCTCGACCGCGGCCGACCGTCGCGCCCAATGCCCGGAAGTAGTCGGGCGTGATTTGACGGTATTCGACATTTGGCACCTGCGCCAGTGATGGGGGCGCGGGCCGGCCGTCCACGCTGAAGAACTTCCCCCAGCCGGTTCGGCCCAACGGGATGGCGGTTCCGGCTGCCGCGGCCTGCACACCGGGAAGTGCCGCGATCTGCTCGGTGACCTCCCGAACGAACAGCGCGATTTGCTCGGAGCTTCCATATCGGGCGGCCGGGAGGCTGACGTTCCCTGTCAGGACGTGATCGGGCCGAAAGCCAGGATCCACGCGCTGCAACCGCGCAAGGCTCGTGATGAGGAGACCCGCGCCAATCAGGAGGACGAGAGACAGGGAGACTTCCGCGATCAAGAGCATGCGGCGCCCGCGAACGTGACTCGTTCCACGGCCCGCGGAACGGGCGGACTCCTTCAGGTCGTTCGCGAGATCCACATCCCGGAGGTGCCGTAGAGGCCATACGCCGAATCCGAGTCCGGTGAGCATCGCCAGTCCCGCCGCGAAGGCGACGGCGACGCGGTCGAGCATCACTTCACGAATTCGGGGCACCCCGATGGGACCGAGGGCCGGGAGCGCCTCGACGAGGAGGTACGCGAGCCCGATGCCCGTCATCGCGCCGATTGACGCAAGCAGGAGGTTCTCGGCCAGGAGTTGTCGCGCCAGCCGTCCGCGCTCGGCACCGATTGCGACGCGAACTGTGAGCTCCTGCCGGCGCGCGATCGAGCGCGCGAGGACGAGGTTCGCGACATTGGTACACGCGATCAGCAAGACCAACGCGACGGCGCCCAACAGAAGCAGGAGCGTCGGACGAACGTCTCCGACGATCGATTCGCGCCAGCTCTGCATCGTGACGTGTATGCCGGCATTCTCCGGAAACTGCTGGCTGATTTGTGCGGCGACGAGCGCGAGATCCGCTTGCGCCTGTGTGACCGTCACCCCGGGTTTCAGGCGGCCGATCACGTCGACGAAGTGATTCGCCCGGGTATCCATCGCGTCCCCCGGTGCATACGATTCAGGGGTCCAGATTTCAGTGCCCGCATTGGGGTACTCAAATGACATCGGCACCACGCCCATCACGAGGAACGGTTGGCCGCTCAGCAGAAGCGTTCGGCCTACGATGGCGGGATCCGCGCCGAACTGCCGCCTCCAGAGTCCCTCGTCCAGCACGACGACGCGATGACGGCCCCACTGCTCTGCGTCGGCGGAAAACAAGCTGCCGACGAGCGGCGCCGGTCTCAGGACCTCCCACATGCTGGCGGTCATGCGCGTCGCAAGCAGACGCTGCGGCCGGTCCACGCCCGTGAGGTTGTAGGCCGTGTTGTGTGAGGCGCCGATGGCATCGAACGAGTGATTGGCGTCCCGCCACGTCCGATAATCGGGCAAGGACGATCCGCTTCGCGGATATCCCTGGCTGGGCATCGCAGACCAGATGCGGACCAGGCGGTTGGCATCCGGGTACGACAGCGGCCGCAGCAGCACGGCAGAAATGACGCTGAAGAGCGCGGTGGTGGCGCCGATGCCGAGCGCGAGCACCGTCACCGCAATCGACGTGAATGCGGGGCTCCGCCGCAGGCCTCGAACGGCGTAGCGCAGGTCGTGGACAAGATCTTCAAACCACCGCAACGGCCATGCGTCGCGGCACCGTTCCTTCGTTTGCCGGAGTCCCCCGAAAGCCAGACGTGCCTGGCGGGCGGCTTCGGCCTCGCTGATGCCGACATCTCGAGCGGCGCGCGCCTTCATGGCCAGGTGAAATGACAGCTCGTCGTCGAGATCCTGCTCCGCCCGCCCGCGGCTGAGAATCGAGCGCAGTCGGACCGGCAGGGCGGCAATCCAGCGTGGCAGGTTCATGGCTTACCCGTCCCGGAATCGGTGTCAGGCTTCTTTCATCTTCACGACCGCGGAAATCGCGCCGGCCAGCCGCTCCCAATTGGCGCTCTCCCGCTCGAGCTGCGTTCGTCCGGGACGCGTCAAGGCATAGAACTTGGCGCGCCGCCCGAGATCGCTGGTCCGCCACTCGGCTTTGATCCACCCCTGCTGCTCGAGCTTGTGCAGCGCGGGATAGAGCGATCCGTCGCTGACCTGAAGCGTGTCGGCCGACACTTGCAGAAGCCGCTGGCTGATAGCCCACCCGTGCAGGGGCTCCAACGCGAGGATCTTGAGGATCAACAGGTCCAACGTCCCCTGAATCAAGTCGGATGGCTTGCTCATGTATGCTCTCGGTTACCGAGGGCATGATAGCAGCTTAGACGGGGAATCGGCGGAAAAGTTGGATCATATGTCATTCCTGCCTCTCGCAGTCGTGCGCGGCTCGATGCACACTGTGGCCAGGAGGAGACTGAGATGCCTGATACCGTGAACCGCTCGCCCGTCGCCGAAGTCCCGGCTGCGGATTCCCCGGCGGCCCTTGCGCACTTTGAAGGCTTGCTCGGATTTGAAACGGACTGCTGGGACGTTCACGAATCGCTGGAATGGGATAAGCCCGGGTTCGTGCTGCTCGATGTACGCAGTCCTGAACGGTTTCGGGAGGGCCACGTTCCCGGAGCGGTGAGTCTTCCGCATCGTCGACTGACCGACCGCAACCTGGCTGAGTACCCGTCCGATACGCTCTTCGTCGTCTACTGCGCTGGTCCGCAGTGCAACGGCGCCGACAAAGCCGCGGTTCGACTTGCCCGCCTCGGCCGCCCTGTGAAAAAGATGATTGGAGGTATCACGGGCTGGACGGACGACGGATTCACGCTGACGCAGGCCTGATCGAGCTCGTCGCACGACTGGAGAATCGATGCTCGAGCTCGACCTGCCGGCGACACGCCCCGGCGCTTCGGCGCCTCCCTGAATAAGATTTTTCGTGGGTTTTCCCCCCGCTGATGCGTCAATAGCAGTGTGAGCCAGGAGCCGTCCGAACAGGACCTGATCGAGGCCTATCGACGCACCGTCAAACCGCTCTACGCGTACGTGTCGCGCAGGGTCGGCGGCGACGTCAGCCTGGCCGAGGATCTCGTGCAGGACACCTGGATGCGGGCCATCGGCAGTTGGCCGGCGAAAGGGATTCCGGACGACCCGCTGGCGTGGCTGGTTCGAGTCGCGCGGAACACCCTGGTCAGCCATTTCCGCCACCGGCGACCGCAGCTCCTCGAGCCGGCGCTGCTCGATCTCCTCGAAAGCCAGCCGTCGGCGGCCTCCGAGGATCCGGGCGCAGCCTCTGTCGTGAACTGGGGGCTCGCGAGGCTTCGACGCGCGCATGCCGAGCTGCTCGAGGATTTCTACTTCGCCGGCAAGAGCGTGCGCGACATCGCCCGCGAACGCTCGATGTCGGAACGCGCCGTCGAAGGGCGGCTGCGGCGCGCTCGTGAAAAATTGAAGAAGCGCATTGAAAAGATGCTGCCGCGAGGGGCCACTCGCCATCGCGCGGCCGATGGAGGACCAGAGCATGTCCGGCGCACATGAACCTCGTCAAGAGTTCGTCAACGACCTCGAGCTCGTACTGCGCGCGGATCTCAGACGGCGCTCCCTGGCTGCGGGAACCGGCAGCTGGCTGCCGCAGTCGAGAGTCGCCGCGGCGCTGACGATTGCCGCAGTCGCGATTGTGTCCATGGCCGTGGGCGGCGGCGTGGTCGCGACGGCGTATGAGGCGCGGCTGAACGAGCAGCGCGATCTGCTGCTCGACACATTCGAGCAGCGGGCCGCGGTCGGGAAGCAGCGGCTCGCCCTGGCGATGCGGCAGCTGCGGGACGCGCAGGAGAACGTCTCGATCGGCATCGAACCGCCGGACGCCGTGCGAGAGATGCGGTACAAGGTCACTGAGGCGGAGGCGGAGGTGAAATCGGTTGAGCTCGACATCGCGGAAATCCGGGCGACGAGCCGGGAGCCGATGCACACGCTGTCGGCGCCGCTGATCTCGGGGCGGGACTTCGTCATGGAGCGCTGGCGTGTGGAGATGGCGGTGCCGGCGGCGGCGCTCGCGCTCGAGAAAATGCGGGCGCAGGCAGCCCGCAGCCGGATCGAGATCGGCATGGCGAATACGATGGACGTCGAAGCCGCCGAAACCCGGGTGATCGAATTGGAGGCAGCCATCGAGGCGTTCGAACGGAAGATTGGTATTCGTCAGGCGTTCCTGAAGGGCGGCGTGGCGGCAGCCGTCGCCGAGCTGCGCGGGCTCGAGGTCGAGGCCGATCTACGCCGCTCGGCGCTCGCGCGCCGGATCGACTTCGCGCGACGGCAGGTGGAGGACCTCAAGGGCAGGATCGAGGTCGGGACCGCGAACCCGCTGAATCTCGCGGAAGCCGAGCTGCGCGTGCAGGAGCTGCAGCTCAAGATGAGCCAGGTGGGCTATGAGTTGCTGCTGATCCGCAGGCAGCTCGGAAAGTAAGGAGGCCGAGGCCTTGATACAATTGATGAGATGACCTTCGGACGACCGTCGCCCGATCTGCTTCCGGGCGCGCACAACGCGGTTGAGACCTGTCTGGCGATCCAGAAGGATGAGCACGTTGCGCTCATCGCGGACGAGGCGAGCCGGGATGTGGCGGCCAGCCTGGAGGCGGCGCTGGCCGATGCCGGCGCGGACGTGCACGGGCTGTTGATCGAATCAGTGACCAAACGGCCGATGATCGCCGCGCCGCCCGAAGTGCTCGACGCGCTCAACCGTGCCGACGCGGGGATCCTCTGCGTGCAGCCGCAGGAAGGGGAGCTCCCGGCCCGGATGGCGATCGTCGGCGTCGTCGAACGGCGGAGGATCCGCTACGCCCACATGGTCGGGGTGACGCCGCGCATCATGCGCGAAGGGATGCGCGCGGACTACCGGAAGGTGGATCGCCTGAGCCGCCAGCTCTGCGAGCGGATGGATCACGCGCGTTCGCTGACGGTGCGGACCGCCGCCGGGACGGACTTCACCGCCACCTTCGATCGCTCGCTGGCGTGGGTCAAGACGAGCGGGCTCATCAACCCGCGCTACTGGTCGAACCTCCCGGCCGGAGAGGTGTTCACGACGCCGGGCTCGGTGGACGGCACGTTCGTCTGCGACGGCACCGCCGGCGATTACTTCAACGCGAAGTACGGCGTCCTCGATCGCACGCCGCTGATTCTCGAGATTCGCGGGGCGCGGCTCGTCTCGGCCCGCTCCGAGCGCGCAGAGCTCGAGCGGGATTTCTGGAGCTACTGCCACACGGACCAGAACAGCGATCGGGTCGGCGAGCTCGCCTTCGGCACGAACCTCGGGCTGCGCGAGATGATCGGCGTGCTGCTGCAGGACGAGAAGGTGCCCGGCGTCCACCTGGCGTTCGGCGATCCGTACGGGAGCCAGACAAACGCCGACTGGTCGTCGACGACGCACGTGGACGTGCTCACGCGCGGCTGCGACGTGTGGATCGACGACGAGCAGGTGATCGCGGAGGGACAATATCTGTTGGAGAAGTTCGAGACCTGAAAAAGGGTTCCACGGGGTTCTACGGGGTTCCACAAGGTTCCGCGGGGTTCTGTTCCGCAGGGTTCGCCAGGTTCTGGGTTCGCAGGGTTCTGGGTTCCGGCAGGTTCTGGTTCGCAGGGTTCTGTGCCGAGCGGGCTTGTCAGGAATTTCGTGTGTGAGGCGATTGAACGCTTGAGTTCTTCTTCCTTCTTCGTGGTCAACACCCCGACGATGCGTGTGGGCGCTGTGGGAAACCGCGGTCTGTGCGGTTTTCCAAGTCGCTGTGGGCGCGTTCTGGGCGTCCATAGGGACGGCAGCGTCCATGCGCTCTTTCGTGCGCCGGGCCGCGGCCCGACGCAGCGGCCGATGTGCCGGCGGACTATTCTACGCGCTGGGCCTGGTGAAGCGATCGGCATAGAGGATCGCGAACTGGTTCATCGCGGGTTTCCAGTGCTGCGGCGCCGCGCCCCCATCGCGCGGTGATGTTGCGGAGCGCCAGCCACATCAGCTTGGTCGCCGCCTCGTCGCTCGGGAAGTGGCCGCGCGTCTTGATGATCTTGCGCAGCTGCGCGTGCAGGCTCTCCAGCGCGTTGGTCGTGTAGATGATCGCGACGCACCTCGGGCGGAAAGGCAAAGAAGGGAATCACGTGCGTCCAGGCGCGGCGCCAGGCCGCCACGACGGTCGGGAAGCGCACGCCCCACGGGCCGCGCTCAAACGCGTCGAGGACGAGGAGCGCCGCGTCGGCGCTGGCCGCGGTGTAGATCGGGCGGAGGGCGGCCGCCAACGGCTTGCGCTCTTTCCAATTCGCAAACTCCAGGCTGTTGCGCAGCAGATGCACGATACAGGTCTGCAGCGTCGTCGCCGGATAGACGGCCGTCGAGCGCCTCGCTCATGCCCTTGAGGCCATCGGTCACCGCGATCAGGATGTCCTGACAGCCGCGCGTCTTGAGGTCCGTGAAGACCTTCATCCAGAACTTCGCGCCTTCGGTCTGCTCGATCCAGATCCCGAGCACGTCGCGCGTCCCGTCCGGCAAGACGGCGAGCGCCAGATAGACCGCCTTGCTCCGGACGACGGCTTCGTCCCGAATCTTGACGCGGAGGGCATCGAAGAACACGACCGGATACATCGGCTCGAGCGGGCGCGCCTGCCAGGCCGTCACCTCGGCGACGACCGCGTCGGTGACCGTGCTGATCAGATCGGGCGAGACGTCGACGGCGTACATCTCGCGGAGGAACGCCTGAATCTCGCGGACGGTGAGGCCGCGGGCGTAGAGCGCGATGACCTTGTCGTCGAAGCCCGGTAAAGCGGCGCTCGTGTTTGCCAATCAAGCGCGGCTCGAAGGTGCCGTCCCGATCGCGCGGGACCTCGAGCGCCAGCGGCCCGTCGTCGGTCAGCACCGTCTTCCCGCTCGTCCCATTGCGATGATTGGTCGTGTCCTCGGGTTTGGCCCCGCCGGGGGCATAGCCCAAGTGATGCGTCAGCTCGCCGCCGAGCGCCCGCTCGATGATCGCCTTCTTGAACCGGCGGACCACCGCGTCGAGCTCCTCAGGCGTCAGCGGCCCCTGGCGGACGAATTGATCAAGAATCTCGGACGGGAATCGGCGCCAGGGGCGCCTCAGACGTCGACGATTTCGGTTTCCGGGGCATTAACACTCCTCATGTTATGCCCCACACACGAAATTCCTGACAGGCTCCCGAACCCCGTCGAACTCCGAACCTGAACCCCGAACCCCGAACCCTGAACCCTGTAGAACCCCGTGGAACAGAACCTGGCGGAACCCTGTGGAACCCCGCGGAACCCTGTGGAACCTTTTGATCCCTACCAGCGTGAAACGTACTCCCTGAGCTGATCCTTCCAATACGGCCAGTCGTGGCCGCCGCGCGCGCCCCAGTCGTCCACGTGATGCGGGATGTTCTTCCGCGCCAGCACGCCCGACATCGCGTACCAGTACCCGCTTTTCTCCCATGGCCCCGATCCCGTGACGAGCCGGATCTCGCACGTTGACAGCTGTTCGAGGAACCACGGATCGGTCAGGTTCGACATGTAGTCGACCGGGTTCTGGAAGTAGAAGTTGTCGTCGTACAAGCCATCCATGAACGCGCGCAGATCGAAGATCCCCGAGAGCGCGTAGCAGCGCTTGACCAGGTGCGGATAGTGGAAGAGCGTGTTGGCCGCGTGGTACGCGCCGAGCGACGGGCCGACGGTCGCGATCGGGATGCCGGGCGTCTGGCAGCTCGAGTGGATGTAGGGGATCACCTCGTCGCGGATGTACTCGTCGAACATCCGCTGCCGCCAGCTGCGATGAAACGGGTGCGCGGAGCCGTTCAGGAACGACTCGTGGTTGTTCGAGCCGACGCAGAACACCTTGAGCTTCCCCGCTTCGATGAAGTCGCCGATCGCGTCGAGCAGTCCGTTGCGCCGGAGCTCCCACTCGTCGCCGTGGCTCGTGGGAAACGCGAGCAGCGGGGGACCCCAATGGCCGAACACCGCGATCCCCATGTCGTGCTCGAGCCGCGGCGAGTACCAATACTGATGGCTTGTGCGCATGCAGGCCAATTGTACGGGAAACGGTCCGGCCAAAGCCGGACCATGGCCACGCGTCAGTCGCCCGGCGCGTAGTCGACGACGAACACATCGGCGACGACGCCGAGCTCGCCGAGCAGCCGGCCGAATTTCACGTGCTCGGGATGTGGGAGATACGCGTCTCGCGCGGCCGCGTTCTCGAAGGTCATCAGGTGGACGTGCGTGAATCCGAGGTCCTTCCCCTCAGGGCTGTTGTTCACGCCATCCTCGAAGGCGACGATTCCCGGAATCCGGCTCCTGAGCCCGCGAAGCGCGTCGGTGACCTGGCGGATCTGCGCCGCGGTCGTGCCGGCCTTGTACCTGAACACCACCACGTGCCGGACCATCATTTGACTCCGTGCGGGACGAGGATCTCGTCCAGCCATTGTTCGATCGCGTCCCATACCTCGGCGCGGAGCGAGCCGTTGTGGCCGGCGCCCGGCACGAGGATCAGCCGCCTGGGTCCCTTCAGCGCGTCGTAGACCCGCTGCGAATGGGCGGGCGGCGTCTCCTTGTCCGCGTCGCCGTGAACCAGGAGCACGGGGGCGGTGATGTGCGCGGCAGCGTCCTTCGGGCTGACCGCGTCAACCTGGAACTGCGCCTGCTTTTCGGCGAGCTCAAAGGCCTTGCGGATCGTGCCCGCGCGGAAGAAGAACGGTGCGCGCTCGGACGCGACGGTGCGAAGATCGGAGAACGTTTCGACCGCCACAATCGCGGCGGCGCGCGGGTCCTCCGCGGCTTCCTGCAGCGCGACCGCCGCCCCGAGCGAGGCGCCGAGCAGGACGATGGGCGCGGTGTCGATCGTGTCCATCACCCGGCGGAGATCCCGTTTCTCGTAGAAGCCGTACGTGCACGCATCGCCGCCCGACTCGCCGTGCGCCCGGCTGTCGTACGCGACGACGGCGAATCCACGCGGCGCGAAGCGCTGCACCAGGCCGGCCGCGCTCGTCCGGTTGTCCGCGGTCCCGTGGAGGTAGACGATTGTCGCCCGCAGCGGAGCGGTGGCGCTGCACCGCCAGCCTTTCAGGCTCACGCCGTCGCCGGCAAAACTGGCGTCTGCGCACCCGGCGGGCGCGGGGGTCACGACGGGCCGACGGCCGGGATGGAGCAGACCGCCGGCGCCAACCTCCGGCAGCCGGCGGAGGACCATGATGCCGGCGACCGTGGCGACGACGAGAACGACCGCACTCGTCAGCTTTTTTTTCAACACACCGAGGCCGCCATCGTTGTCGGTGGGCGGCGCGTCAGCACGTCGTGCTCAAGAAAGTCAGCACGTCGTGCTCAAGAAAGAAGATGTCGGCCGTCACGCGACGCCGTCCGCGAGCAGGCTCCTGGCGCGCTTCAGGAGCGGCCGGACGGGGTGACGTGTGAGACGCGACTCCGCCTTCTCGAACGACGTCCACCTCCGCTCCCTGACATCGGCCTCGTCCCACGTGTCCGCCTGATCCAGCACCTCCATGATGTAAACGGCCACGCGGAGGGTCTGGTCCCACTTCCGGTATTTGTAGGTGCCGATGGCGTCGCCGACCAGGCGCCCCTTCAGCCCCGCCTCTTCCCAGGCCTCGTTCAGCGCCGTCTCTTCGCGGGTATCTCCCCGATCGACAACGCCCTTGGGGATGCCCCACGTCTTCGAGCCCTTCCTCCGAATCAGGCACACCTGCAGGCTTCTGGCCCGGCGCCTGACCGCGATCGCGGCCGCCTGCTGAACCAGGATCCTTTTCGTGCGCGAAGCGTTTTTCCTCGACCTTGTCTCGTTCATTATTTAAATGCGCGTGGAACCTCCGTCTCCGCGCTAAACGTGCGCTCGCCTCCCGACTTCGCTCAGGACGACCCTGAGCTTCGTCGAAGGGTCGCTCACCTCGCGAACATGGTTCCTCGATCGTCCGGGCTCTCCGGCGCAACTTCGACGGGCCACCCGAACGCCTCGAGTCCGGCCGCGGCCAGCCGTCGAACACCCGTCCAGTGCTCGCTCGTACGGAGCGCGGCCTCCGTCCAGAGCTCCACGTCGAATTCCACGCCATCCCGGGACATGGTTGCCAGCTTCCGATCGATGGCGGCAAGCGACTCCGTCTGCGACGTGGACAACTCCGTCTCGTAGTTGCCGCGCACGACGGCAGCCCAGTGGTCGAAGTCCAGCGCCAGTTCGTCGGCGGTCACGACAGAGTCGGGAAACAGCGGCCGCTGATCCGAGCCCGCCGCCGCAAGCGCCTGCAGGCTCCACCTGAGCTGCTTGAAATGCCACGACCGCAACGCCTGCTCGTCCGGTACGGCCATCACGGTGTCCGCCCGTCCGCCTGCCCCTGCGTGGCGATCTTGCCGGGACCCCACAGGGCGCGCCCCGGCTTTGCGCCGGTATGTTCACCATCGCGGAGTACCTGCGCGCCGTTGACGAACACGTGCTTCATCCCGACGGCGTACTGGTGTGGGTTCTCGAACGTCGCGCGGTCCGCAATCGTGGCAGGGTCGAAGACCACGACGTCGGCGAACAGGCCTTCCTTCAGGAACCCGCGCCGATCGAGCTCGAGGTTCGTCGCGGGCTGGCCGCTCAGCTTGCGCACGGCTTCCGCGAGCGAAATCACGTGCTCGTCCCGCACGTACTTCCCGAGCAGCCGCGCGAAGTTCCCGTACGCGCGCGGGTGCGCCGACGACCTCGTGAACGGCGGCTCGGGCGCCATCGAGGCCGCGTCGGAGCCGAACGACATCCAGGGAAGCGCGATCTGCTTGCGGATGTTGTCCTCCGACATCATGAAGTAGACGGTGCCGACGCGCGACCGATCCTCGAGCACGAGGTTCATGATCGTGTCGACGGGGTCCTCGCCCCTGAGCTTCGCCGCCTCTGCGAGCGTCTTGCCGGTCAGCGGCTTGAGCTTCTCGGACTTGAACTCGACGAGCAGCACGCGCTCGGCCGAGCCGGCGGCACGGTACAGGTTCTCCCAGTCGTTGGTCGAGGCGCGGATCGCCGCCGCGATCTTCGTGCGGCTCGCCGGGTCTGCGAGCCGCTTGTACGCTTCATCGTACCCGCCGTCGAGCACCCACGGGGGCATCGACGCGTCGAGGCCCGTGGCGCCGGCCGTATAGGTGTACATGTCGGCCGTGATCTTCAGCCCCTGGCCCCGCGCCGCTTCAATCCGGGCGATCGCCTGATCCAGCTTCGGCCAGTTCGCCTGGCCGGCCGCTTTCAGGTGGTAGACCTCGGCGGGCAGGCCCGCCTCGCGGCTGATCCGGATGAGCTCGTCCACGGCTTCGAGCAGGCGATTGCCTTCGCTCCGCACGTGCGAGATGTACTTGCCGCGGTACTTCGCCGCGACCTTGCACAGCTCGACGAGCTCCTCGGTCGACGCGTAGAACGCCGGCGCGTAGATGAGCGACGATCCGATACCGAGCGCGCCCGCCTCCATCTCCTGCCGCACCAGCGCGCGCATCTCCTCCATCTGCGCGGGCGTCGGCTTCTTGTCTTCGAGCCCGATCACGTGCTCGCGGACGGTCGTCGCGCCGAGGAACGACGCCACGTTCTGCGACACGCCGCGCCGCTCCAGCCCCCGCAGGTACTCCGACAGCGTCGTCCACGTGATCTCGAACTTGATGTCGCCCATCTGTTCGAGGGCGCGCCGCTTCATCGCCGCGTTCAGCGGCCCCATGGAGCTCCCCTCGCCGAAGATCTGCGTCGTCACGCCCTGACGGATTTCACCCTGCGACCGTCCGTCCGCGATCAGCGACTCGGTGGACCACGACAGCATGTTGATGAAGCCGGGCGCGACGGCGAGTCCCGCGGCATCGACGACCGTCGTGGCGGCCGCGCCCGCGAGATCGCCGACGCCGGCGATGCGGTCGCCGCGGATGCCGACATCCGCGCGCCTGCCGGGCGCCCCGGTGCCGTCGTACACGGTGCCGCCGCGGATCAGGACGTCGAAGGCCGGCGGCTGCGAGTCCGCCTCTCGGGGACTGGTGATGACGACGATGGCGGCGAGCAGGATGGAGGCCGTTCCGGCCGAGCGCATGCGGCAAATTATACGCGCCTGCCGCCGTCCCCACCCATTTCGGTCACACGCGTCATTCGCCGCACGCGCCGGCGAATGACGTCCGTTGCTCAGGGTGTCCGGTACACGATGCCGAACTTCTTTCGGTCCGCCTCGATCTCCGCCGGCGTCCTGTTCGGCCGCCGCAGGCGTGTTATGGGGGCTTGCTCGAATCCGGGCGGTGAGTAGGTGGCGTTCATCCCAAGGACATCCGGTCCGTTGTTGCGGAGGCCGTGCCAGACACCCTTTGGAACGTAGATGGTGGCCCCGGGACCGACCGGGACCTCTCGATCGCCCAGCGTGGCGATGCCTTGGCCCATCCGAATGAAGATGATCTCGTCCTCCCGCTCGTGCAAGTGCACGCGGATCGCGGTGTTGGCCGGCAGATCCTCGACGAGCATCGACATGCGGACGGCCGGCGTCGCCTGCGAGTCGATTTTGACTGTCATCTTGCGTCCGTCAGCCGCGGGAGGAATGTCCAGACCGTCGGCAGGGTGAAGGACCGCTCCGGTCCACGTCGCCCCTGGCTGAGCTGCTTCCGGAGTCCCGGCCGCCGCCAGCGTTGCGCCCGCGGACGCCAGACCGACGGAGTGGATGAACTGCCGTCGGCCGATTCGAGTCTGTCTCTTTGCCAATGATGCCTCGGCACGATCATACTCGACCGGTGTCGCGCTCGCGTCCGCCATCCTCTGTAACGCGCCAGCCGCCCGGGGTTGCGGTTACTGAGCGTCAGTTCCTCAACCCGGTCCGCCCGGGAAGCCCGGACGTTTCAGCAACGTCGGCATCGGCGCGGCGGCCGGCTTTTGCGTGTACCGGTAGGCCTCGATCAGCCACCCGCCAGTGCGCTTGACGACGAGCGTGCACAGCCCCTCGAACGTGGGCAGCAGCTTGCCCCCCGGATCGCTGACCCCGCGGAGCTCCCATTTGCCGTCGGCGACCGCGACGTCGGCGCTCAGACAGCGGATGTTCCCGAGGGTGAGCGGATGCCGCGAGCCTCGATATTCGCGCTGCAGGAACAGGAAGGCGCGATTGCTCTTGATGGTTTCACGTCCGCGCTCGATGCGGCCGTCGGGGTGTACGATGTCCCCCTGCTCCTCGGACCAGAGCATCGACAACGCCGACGCGTCGGCGTTCGTCCAGTGGAGCGTGAACGCCTCACCCAGCGCACGGATCGTCCGTTCGTCGCCCGGCGTGCAGCCCCGAGGCGCGTCACTGACGCCGGCGACGGGCGGCCGGGCCGACGGCTGCGGCGGCGGCGGCGGCGCGAGCGCGCTCGGCGACGGCAGGGGCGCGCGGCGAATCGCCTCGATGTCCTCGAGGATCCCCGCTACCAGCGCCTCGACGATGACCCGTCCTTTCTCCCTCGTCGCGAGCGTCGGGTCTCCCCAGATCCCGCTCTCGGAAAACGTGCCGGCACCTCCCCGCGTCCGCGTCAGGCGCAACGGTCCCGGCGACGGCGTGTACTCCTTGACCGCGCGCCGCATGTCGACCGCGTCCGGATCGATGAACAGCGTCATCGACGTCTCGATCTCGTCGGCGTGCGTGCCTCCTTCCTGCTGACGCACCGGCGCCGCGGCGCGATCGAGCCGCGGCCCGAGATCCGTATAACCAAGCAGGATGCCCTGGGCCGCGAGCGCGCGTGCCGCCGGCTCGAGCGCCCGCACGGTCGAGATGCCGGTATTGAGCACGTAAAACCGCCGCGGACCGAAGCGCGAGAGGTTGAGCGCGACGTCGGCCGTCAGCGCGCGGGCGGTCTCGAGCGCCAGGGACGTCGATCCGGGATACTCGACGAACGCGGGATAGAAGTGATACGGCAGCGCGGGCGCGACGACGACGTCCGAGGCGTCGACGACACGGCGCGTGAGATAGTCTGCGATGATCGCGTCGTTGCCGAGCTTCAGGTGCGGACCGTGTTCCTTCGATCCGGCGCCGAGAGGAATGACGACGACCGTATCGGGGCGGAGGACGGCGGCCGCTTCCGGCCACGTGAGCGTCGCGAGGCGGATCCCCTTGGGTGCCTGCTGCGCCACAATGACGCCGGCCGCCGCGGCCGCGGCCGCAAGGACCGTGACCAGACGCAACACGCGCATATAGGCCTCTCCGTCTCTGGTCTCTCTGGGTCTTGGGGTCTTCGGTCTTTGGTCTTCGATCGTCTTCGGTCCTTAGACTTCAGTTTTCTGTGGTCTGGTTTACCTGAGACGTGGAATTCGTGCTGCACAGTTATCGTCATCGGTGCTTCCTCTTCTTCTTCGGCGGAGAGCTGAGAGGCGCTCGGCGGCGGTCGATGGAGGACGGTTGCTCAGCTGGGGATGCCGCTGAGCGCCCCCTCGTGAACGGAGCAATGGGATGAATGCGTCGCTGTCGTTCGTCGAAGCGAGCCAGCGCCATCGTGGCAAAGCTGATCGTCCAGATGCCATCGTCGATTTCTTCGAAGGCCACATATTCGCCGCCCAAGGCGGTCGCGAGAAACAGCGGCTCGCCGGCCCACGAGAGACAGCCGTTGGTGCCGACGAGCCGGATCTCGGCGTGCCCGGGATAGTCGAGCGCGGGCAGCCGGCGCGGCAGTGGCCGGCGCGAGGCGTGGTACTGCGTGGCCGGCGGCTGATCGTCCAACGCCTCATGCGGCCGCTCGTCGTTGTACTCCGCACAGAAACGAGTGAATCGCCGTTGCTGCGCGCGGGCGGTCGCGGCGGGCGGCCGCGCGGTCTCCGCTTTGAGCACCCCGTGGAATTGCTCGTGCGAGCCGTTCTGCTCCGGATGACCCGGGGCAATGCGCTCCGGCACGATGCCCAAGCGCAGCCACCAGACCGACAGCTGCGACAAGCCGCCCAGGCCGGGGCTCGCGAACGGCCCGCCATTATCGCTGCGAATCCGGTCCGGCAGGCCGTATTCCGCAAAGGCCCGCTCGAAGCGCACGCGCGTCGTGGCGATGGTCCGATCAAACAGCGCATCGCACCGCAACACGAACCGACTCCACCCATCACGCAACGTCAGCGGATAGCATACCGGCGATCCCCCGTCCGGAACTCACCCTTAAAATCGGTCGTCCAGACCTCGTTGGCGGCCGTGATCGGCGCCAGCGGCGGGCGAGCCGACCCGGGCGCACGGTACCGCGGCGGGGCGATACGACCAAGCCGCGGTGCTTCAGCAGATCGCAGACGGTCGACCGGGCCGGCCACGCCGCCTTCGGCTCACGGCGGCGGACCACCGCCAGCAATTTTTTCGCGCCCCAGCGAGGATGCCGGCGCCGCTGTTCGATCAACGCCTCAACCAGCTCCGCGGCCGTCGCGTGCGGACTCTCATGCGGACGCCGCGACCGATCGCGCAGGCCCTCCACGCCCGCCCCGTGGTCACCGCGTGAGCCACTTGTACGCCGTCTTCCGACTCACGCCGTATTGCGCGGCCAACTCCGTCATCGTAAACAGCTCGCTCTCGTACTCACGAATCAATTCCAGGCGCTGGTCCATGGGCCACGTCTCGCGCCACGGCATAGGGCACCTCCGGCTGTAGGTGCCCCGGCCTGTAGCGAATAGTGTTACCTATGTCGCCGGACTAAAGTGTTACCTATGTCCCCGGACTGAGCCGACCTGAGACCTGAGACCTGAGACCTGAGACCTGAGACCTGAGACGGGCAAGACTGTACACTGAAATCAATGTCGGACTGGGACGCTGCCAGCTATCACCGCCTCTCCGATCCGCAACTCGCCTGGGCTCGAACGGTGGCGGCACGACTCCACCCGGTTCCGGGCGAGCGAATCCTGGACATCGGATGCGGCACAGGACGTTTGACGGCCGAGATCGCCGCGACGCCGGGAATTATCGTCGTCGGACTGGACCGGTCCTCCGCGATGCTGGCGGAGGCGCGCAAGGGACATCGACTGCGGCTCGTCCAGGGCAATGGCACGGCGCTGCCGTTCGACGAAACCTTCGACGCGGTGTTCAGCGCCGCGACGTTTCACTGGATCTTCGACCACGACGGGCTGTTCGCCAGCATCCACGACGCGTTGAAGCCGGGAGGCCGGCTCGTCGCGCAGTGCGGGGGAGGCGCCAATCTGCAGCGCCTCTACGAGCGGGCCCGCCGGCTGCAGGAATCGCCGCGCTACCGGGAATGGTTCGTGTCCTGGTCGGATCCGTGGCTGTTCGAAGGGGTCCGCGAGACGGAAGCGCGGCTGGCACGCGCCGGGTTCGCCGCGATCGACGTGTCGCTCGTGTCGACGCCAGTCACGTTCGACGGCGCCAGGGCGTACGCGGACTTCGTGACGACCGTGTGCCTCCGGCACCAGCTCGACCGGCTGCCGGTTCCCGAACGCGAGCGTTTCATCGCCGACATCACCGAGCAGGCGGCGGCCGACGATCCCACATATACGCTCGACTACTGGCGGCTCAACATGTCGGGACGCAGGCCCATCTCGTGATCAGCGAGTACATCGTTCGGGCAAAGGAGCACACCGCCCGCCGCGACGACGAGCTGCGGCGCTCGCAGCGCATCTCCCGTTTGCGCCTGGCCGCATTTCTCGGGGCGCTGTCGTGCCTGGTCTGGACGCTGCAGCGCGGCGCCGATCCCTTCTGGCTGACCGTCGCGCTGCTGCTCTTCGCCGTCTTCGGCGTGCTCGTCGTCTGGCACGCGCGCGTGGAGGATCGTGCGGCGTGGCACGACGCGCTGCGCGTCGTCTGCGAGCGCGCCTTTGCCAGAGTCGAGCGGCGCTGGGAGGATCTGCCTCCCGCCGACGCGCCGGCCTCCGTCGATCTCACGCATCACCCGTACGCGGTCGATCTGGATCTGTTCGGCCGTGCGTCCCTGTTTCAGTTGCTGGGGCCCGCGGCCACGCCCGTGGGGAGCACGCAGCTCGCCGCGTGGCTCCTCGCGCCCGCGGAGCCGGACGTCGTGCGCGCGCGGCAGGCGTCCGTGGCGGAGCTCGCGCCGATGGACGACTGGCGCGAGCAGCTCGCCGCGCACGGCGTGCTGGCGCGCGACGCGCGGCTGCCCGAGATCGAGGCGTTCATGGCGTGGGCAGAGGAGGGGTCGCTGCTTCCGTATCGCCGACTTTGCCGTTCGCGCGGTTCCCGGAATGCACGCCACGGTTTTCTTCGACCTGCCAATCCGGGTCCTCGTCTACACAATCACGGCGTCGATCTGGATTCTTCTTGGCGCTGTTCTACACCGGCGTCATCGACGCGGCCGTCTGGCTGGTTCCGGTGGTGCTCGGCCTGATCCTGTCGTTCGCGATGGCGTACAGGACGCACACCGCATTCAATCGGGCGGGCGCCGGGCAGCATGCGCTGGCGCGCTATGCCGGGCTGTTCGAGCACGCCTCGGCCCCGCGCTTCGAGGCGCCGGCGCTGCGCGACGTGCACGACCGGTTGACCGCCGACGGCGTCGCGGCGCCGGCCTGCATGCGGAAGCTGAACCGGATTCTCGGGTTCGCGGCGCTCCGCAGCGGGGCCGCGATCCTGCACTTTCCGATTCAGGCGCTCACGTTGTGGGATTTTCACGTGCTGTTCGCGCTCGATCGGTGGCGCCGTACGGCCGGCACGCGGGTGCGCGCGTGGCTGGAGGCGATCGGCGAGCTGGACGGCCTGTCGGCGCTGGCCGCCGCCCGCCGCGACAACCCGAGTTGGTGCACGCCCGGTGATCGAGACGGCGTCGGGCACGCCGGCGATCGACGCGCCGGCGGTCGTGGCCGCGGAGGCCCTGGGCCACCCGTTGATCGCGTCTGAGCGAAGGGTCACCAACGACGTCGAGATCGGACCTCCCGGGACGCTGCTCCTCGTCACCGGCTCGAACATGTCCGGGAAGAGCACGCTGCTGCGGTCGATCGGCCTCAACGTGGTGCTCGCGCAGGCGGGCGGCTGCGTGTGCGCGGCGCGGTTCCGCCTGCCGCCTTCCGATCTGCAAACGAGCATCCGGATTCAGGATTCGCTCGAGCTCGGGCTGTCGTACTTCATGGCGGCGCTCGCGCGGCTCAAAGGGGTCGTCGATGCGGCCGAGCAGCCGCGTCAGGGCCGCGTGCTGCTCTACCTGCTCGACGAGGTGCTCCAGGGGACCAACAGCGCCGAGCGGAGCATCGCGGTCCGGGCGGTCGCGCGGCATCTCCTCGAGGCCGGGGCCATCGGGGCGATGACGACCCACGATCTGAGCCTCGCGGAAGAGGAGCCGCTGACGTCGTCCGCGCGGCTCGTGCACTTCACCGAGACCGTCGACGAGCACGGCGCGATGCGCTTCGACTACCGGCTGCGCGAGGGGATTGCGACCTCGCGAAACGCCTTGCGCCTGATGCAGATGATTGGGATCGACCTTCCACCCCAGCGCGCACACGACGCGCGCCGGGGACCCCGGCTGGAAAGGTCCTGACGTTTGGCCCGGTTCGCGACCATCGCGAAGCTCATCGCGCTGTTCACCCTGCTGACCGTGGTCATGACCTGGCCGCAGGCGGCCACGATCGCGACCGCGGCGCAGGACCACCAGGATGTGTTCTTCAACATGTGGCGGTTCGCGTGGGTCGCGCACGCGCTGTCCACGTCCCCGACGCGGTTGTTCGACGGCAACATCTTCTACCCCGAGCCGCGCACGCTGACGTTTTCAGACGCGATGCCGGTCGAGGCTCTCCTGGCCGCCCCCTTGCTCTGGTCCGGGACGCCGCCCGTCCTGGTGCACAACGTCGTGCTGCTCGCGGGCCTCGTGCTCTCCGCTGCCGGCATCGCCGTGCTTGCCCGGTCGCTGACCGGCAGCCTCACCGCGGGCGTCACGGCCGGAATCGTGTTCGCGTTCGCGCCGTACCGCTTCGAGCACTACATGCACATGGAGCTGCAGTGGACGGTGTGGATCCCGTGGACGTTCTGGGCGCTTCATCGCACGCTCGAGCCGGTTTCAAGACCGAAGGTCGGGGATCGGAGACCGGCGCCTGGAAGTACGGCGCGCTGACGGGCGTTTTCATGGCGCTGCAGCTCATGTCGAGCATCTACTACGGCGTCTTTCTCGCGACGCTCGCCGGCCTGGTCGCCGTCCTGCTGCTTTGCGGCATGCGGGGGCCGCGCCTGAAGGACTCGCTGACCGCGCTGGCGATTGGCGCGGTGCTGGCGATCCTCCTCGCCGCGCCGTATGCGGCGGCGTATCTCGCCACGAAACAGGAGCTGGGAGGGCGATCGGAAGAACAGGTCCTGACCTTCAGCGCACCGCCGTCCAGCTACACGGTCGCCACCGACAGCAACTATCTGTACGGGGAACGGTCCGCGCCGCGCGGCCGGCCGGAGCGGCGGCTGTTCCCCGGCATCCTCGCCGTGCTGCTCGCGGTGGTCGGGCTGCTCCTGCGCCAGCCGTCCGCGGCAGCGATCGCGTATCTGCTCGCGCTGGCCGCCGCGTTCGAGATGTCGCTGGGCGCGTACGGCTACAGCTTCGGCTTTCTCTACCGGTACGTGCCGGTGTTCGACGCCCTCCGCGCGCCCGCGCGCCTCGGCATCTTCGTCGTGTTCTTCCTCGCCCTGCTGGCGGCCTGGGGACACGCGGCCGTCGAAGCGGCGCTGCCGCGCACGGGCCGGCGCGCGCTGGCGGCGGCGATCTGGGGGGTGCTGCTGCTCGAGTACTGGGTGGCGCCGCTACGGCTCGTGCCATATCCAAATGCGCCGCCGCCGTTGTATGCGTGGCTCGCGCAGCAGCCGCGCGGCGTCGTCGCCGAATTCCCGATGCCCGTGCCCGAGGCGCTCCCGGGCGACGAGGCGCGGTATGCGTATATGTCGACGTTTCACTGGATGCCGGCGGTGAACGGCTACAGCGGGTACTACCCTCCGTCCTACATCGCGCGGATCGACAGGCTCCGCGGATTTCCCGACGCCGCTTCGACAGATGCGCTGCGACGCGACGGCGTCCGCTACGTGATCGTTCATCCCGCTGCGTACGCGCCGGACCGAGCCGGACAGGTGCTCACCGCGCTGTCGGTGAACCCGTCATTCATACAGCTCGGCCATTTCCACGACGGACGTGCCGGCGCCGTGGTGTTCCGAATGCGATGACGCGCGGGTGATCGCGGAGGGGCAGCATCTGTTGGAGAAGGTTGAGACCTGAATGGGGTTCCACCGGGTTCTACGAGGTTCCACAAGGTTCCGCAGGGTTCTGTTCCGCAGGGTTCGCCAGGTTCTAGGTGCCGCTAGGTTCTGGGTTCCGCGGGGTTCCTGAACCCAGTAGAACCCGAACCCCAACCGAACCCAGCGGAACCCCGTGGAACCCTGTGATTCTCCGTGGCACCTGTGTTGCGTTCTCGAGCCGCCTAAGGAGGACGCTGTGAGCACACGAAGCTACGGAATTCTCGCAACGGTTGTTGGTTCCGCGATCGGCGCGTGGTGGTGGACGCGACGGCGCGCGGCGCTCATGCGGGAAATGGATCGAGATCGGGGTACGGTTATTTTCCACAACACACCGACGCCGACGCCATTGTCGAGCGAAGGCGTCAGCTAGCCAGCCGGTGCGCGCAGTGGCCTCGCGATTGCACATTCCGCGGACGAGGACATGCTTGACGGTAGCTGCTTTCCACTGCGCGCACCGCGCTACCACCTTTCGGATTCTCACCGCGCTTTTTGCGCTGCTGAGTCTCGGCGCCTGCCGCGGAAGCGCGCCTGCCGTGGACACCGCGCCTAAACCCGCTCTCGCGGAAGGAATCCTCACCGGAACGGTCCGCGGTCCAGCCGGCGCCAGCCCGGCAGGCAGCCGAACGGTCGAGGTCATCAACGTCACAACCGGCGAGCGTCAACGAACCTCGACCAGCAACGGCGGCAGCTTCACGTTCAAGCTCAAGCCCGGCCAATATCGGGTCGAATTGACACTGCGTGATGGGGAATCGCTCGTCAAGCAGCCGGGCGTCATCGACGTGAACCGCAGCGACGGGGATGCCCACGCCGACTTCGTGGTTCGCGCCTCCGGGGTCGCCCGACCCCGCTACCGCGCTCCCAGAGCCGATGATGGCCTGGGGTCCCCGGTCGCCTGACCCTCAAGGGCCGCGGCTCACTTCGCACCCGCGGTAAGGCCGCTCGCTGCGCTCGCGGTAGGGCGCGCCCGACTTCGCTCCGCGCGTAATGGCGGCTCGCCTCGCTCGCCGTAGGGTGGGGCCAGCCCTGACGTTATACTCCGCTCAGTGCACCCGCTCGAGCGTCTTCCCGGCTACACGACAGGAAATCGACGTTCCTTAGCCCTGTTTGTCACCGGCCTCGCGTTAGTCAGCATCGCCCTGCTCGGAACCTTCCTGGCCACGTCCGGGATCGCGCAGTCGCCGCGCTATGACCTGGTGGTCACCGGCGGCACGCTGATCGATGGATCGGGAGCACCGGCGCGGCGCGCCGATGTCGCGATCAAGGACGGCCGAATCGCGGCCATCGGGATCCTGCCTCGCGACAGCGCCCCGGAGTCGATCGACGCCACGGGCCTCGTCGTGGCGCCCGGGTTCATCGACGTCCACACCCACGCCGACAGCATTGCCAGCACGCCGCGCGCGGAAAACTTCGTGCGCATGGGCGTCACGACCGTCGTCGCCGGCAACTGCGGCGGTTCGGCGCTCGACATCGGCGAAGCGCTGACGGCGATCCGTCAGGCCGGGATCGCCGTCAATTTCGCGACGCTCGTCGGCCACAACACCGTCCGGACCGCGGCGATGGGGACCGCGAACCGCGAACCGACGATCGGCGAGCTCGCACGGATGAAATCGCTGGTGTGGCGGGCGATGGCGGACGGCGCCGTCGGGTTCTCGACCGGGCTGCAGTACGTGCCGGGAACCTACGCGAGATTGCCCGAGATCATGGAGCTGGCGCGCGTGGCCGGCAACGCCGGCGGCCTGTACGCCTCGCACATGCGGAACGAGGGGACCGAGCTCGAGAAGTCGATCGCGGACACGATTCGCGTCGCGGACCTCGTGGGCTGCCGCGTGCAGATCTCGCACCTGAAAGTGGACAGCCCGAACCGGTGGGGCGCCAGCGCGAGCGCGCTCGCGGCCATCGATGCGGCGCGCGCCCGCGGTGTCGACGTCCAGGCCGACCAATACGCGTACACCGCGGCGAGCTCGTCGCTCGGCATCCGCTTCCCCGCGTGGGCCCTCGAAGGCGGACAGCCCGCCATCACCGCCCGGCTCGACAATCCCGAGACGTGGGCGAAGATCAAGAAGGAGATCGTGGCGCTGCTCGCCGAGCGCGGCCTCACCGATCTTTCGTTCGCCGTGGTCGCCTCGCACCGCGCGGATCCGGCCGTGAACGGCCTTTCGATGAAGCAGGTGGCCGCAAAACGGAAAGGGGCCGAGACCCTCGACGCGCAGCTCGAAGCCGCTCGCGACATGATGATCGCCGGCGGCGCCTCGATGGTCTATCACTTCATGTCGGACGGCGACGTCGAGCGGATCATGCGCCATCCGTACGTCGCCATTGCGTCCGACAGCTCGGTGCTCACGCCAGGCGAAGGCGCGCCGCATCCGCGCGGCTACGGCAACACCGTCCGGGTCCTGGGCGAGTACGTCCGCGGCCGCCGCGTGATTCCGATCGAGGAAGCGATCCGGAAGATGACGTCGCTACCGGCGCAGCATTTCCGGTTCCAGGGCCGCGGGCTGATACGGGAAGGGCAGGCGGCGGACATCACCGTGTTCGATCCGGCCAAGGTGGGAGACACCGCAACGTTCGAGAACCCGCACGCGTTCGCCGCGGGGGTTCCCTACGTCCTCGTCAACGGCGTGGCCGTCGTCCGCAACGGCCAGCACACCGGCGCGCGGCCTGGCCAGGTCCTCACCGCGCCGGGCGCGCGGTAATCGCGACGGTGTCCGTGTTCGGCGAGTTGAACATCCCTTCGTAGGCGGTCTCGGACACATGCTACTCTGCACCGTCCCAAGGGGCAGGAGACCGCGCGGAGCATCAGTGCGGCGACGGGAGCGAGACATGAGATTTCTCACACGCGCGCCGAGGCAGGGTCGAAAGCGTGGCGACGTGCCGCGTTGCCGGTTCCTCCTCGGCCTGGCCTTCGCCGCCGCGGCCTGCGGGCCGGCGCAAGAGTCGCCGAGGTCTGCCGCGGCGTCCGGCGGGGAGCTCGAGTTCAGCGGCTCCTGGAGCGGCATCGGCAGCCGTCGCACCATCTCGCTCGGCGCGGAGCGGTTTGGCGCGATCGTCGGTCTGAAGGGCACGATGCTGCTCACGGGCCCGGGCCGGCCCGGCGTCGGATTTCAGTCCGAGGTGATTGGACTCACCGACAGCGCCACGGGCTTCCAGGGCCGCAGCGTCTGGACGGACGAACACGGCGACCAGGTATACAGCGAGCTCCGGGGCGAAGGCACCGCGGCGAAGAACCGCATCGCGGGCACGATCCTCTCCGGCACGGGGCGCTACGCCGGCGTGACTGGCTCCTACGAATTCTCCTGGCAGTGGGTGATGGAGGGCGAGGACGGCGCGGTCCACGGGCGCGCCGTCGACCTGCGTGGTCGCGTTCAGCCCGGTCCCCCACCGGGAGGGTCGCCCCGATGACGCCTTTCACGATCGCCCCGAGGACCACTGGGGAGCGCATCAAGCGCGCGGTGCCCTTCGCGTTGGCGCTCGGCATCTGGTTCTTCCCGGTTCCGGCCGGACTCACGGCGCCCGCCTGGCACCTGTTCGCCGTGTTCGCCGCGGCCATCGCCTCGGTGCTGATCAACGCGTTCCCGCTCCTCACGGCCTCGATGCTGGCCGTAGGCGCCATCGTCCTGACCGGGACGATCAAGCCGGAGCAGGCCTACTCGGGCTTCGCCAATTCGAGCGTGCTGCTGGTGGTGATCGCGTTCATCGTCGCGCAGGCCGTGGTGAAATCGGGCCTGGGCAGGCGCGTCAGCCTCTTCATGGTCAGTCACTTCGGCGGCTCGTCGCTCGGCCTCGCCTACAGCATCGTGCTCACGGACGCGGCCATCGCGCCGGCCTTCCCGAGCAACACGGCGCGCGGCGGAGTGCTGTTCCCGATCGTGCTCGCCGTCTCCAAGGGGGCGGGCTCGGAGCCGAACTCCGAGAGCCGATACCTGGGCGGCTACCTCATGTTCTGCTCGATGGCGGGCCTTGCGGTCTCCTCCGCGCTGTGGATGACGGCCACCTCCGCCAACCCGGTCGCCTTGCAGATCGTCCAGCAGGCCGGGCTCGAGATCGACTTCGCGAAGTGGCTCCTCGCTTCCGCGGTGCCTTCGCTCATCGCGATCGGGCTCCTGCCCCTGATCGTCGCGAAGCTCTTCCCGCCGCGCGTGGGCAAGACACCCGAGGCCCCCGCGGCGGCGCGCAAGGAGCTGGCCGGCATGGGCGGGATGTCGCGCGACGAGTGGATCACGGCCGGGACATTCGTGCTGATGGTCGCCGGCTGGATCTTCGGCAACAAGCTGCAGCTCAACACGACCAGCGTCGCGTTCATGGGCTTCGGCGTGCTGCTGTTCCTGAACGTGATCACGCTCGACGACATCACCAAGCAGGGCGACACGCTGGTGACCTTCCTCTGGCTCGCGGTGCTCTTTGCCATGAGCGCGCAGTTGAACGAGCTCGGCTTCATGGGGTACGTTGGCGAGCGTCTCGCTTTGGGCCTCGGCGGCCTGTCCTGGACGACCCTGTACGTGACCCTGATCGTCCTCTACGTCGTCATCCATTACATGTTCGTGAGCCAGACGTCGCAGGTGCTGGCGTTGTTCAGCGTCTTTCTCGACGTTGGCACGAAGGGCGGGGTGCCGTTGCCGCTCATGGCCTTCGGCCTGCTCTTCGCGAGCAGCTACTTCTCGGTGATTACCCCGCAGGGCGGGAGCCAGAACATCATCTTCGCGGCGAGCGGTTATCTGACGCAGCGCGAGCTCTACAAGCTCGGCGGACTCATCACCCTCGCCTTCCTGGCGGTGTACCTGCTGATCGGTTCGCCGTGGGTGTACTTCGTCATGCGGTAACGAACAAGGATGTGACGCCGATCGGAATCCGGCTAAAGCCGGATGCCACCGTTATTCGTCGTTCGCCGCGAAATAGATGGCCACGGGGGCCAGCAGGAGCCACGCGCCGAGCACGAGGGCGAGGGCGAGCAGCAGCCAGCCACCGGGGATGGCGACCGCGAGCGACGAGAGATCCGGCAACTTCAGGCTGAACGACGGCACGATGCCATCGATCCATCCGCGCCAGTTCGGCATCGCCGGCCATGGGAGCGCGCGCAGCCCGACGACGGCAATCCAGAGCGCCAGCGTGGCCGCGACGCCCTGCATGAAGGCGACCGGGCGTGCGGCCGACCGCGCCGCTTCCTCGCGTGCGCGTATCTGGGCGCGCCACCACACGACCGACGACGGCGGCACGGTCGCCTCCTGCCAGGCCGACTCCTGTTCGACGAGCAGCGCGGAGGCCACTTCGATCAGATCCGTGCACAGCGTGCAGGCCGCGACGTGCCCGCGCAGTTCCTCATCACACCGCGCCGGCCACCGTTGGGCGGCGAGCGCGTCGAGCACATCCTGTTCGCGCGGGCATTCAGTTTTCACGGCCGTCGCCTCTCTTCTCTGCACTCGCTCCGCGGCCTTCGCGCATCAGGCCGGCGAGCTTCTGACGCGCACGAAACAGCAGCAGGCGCACGCTCGCGGTCTTGACCCCGAGCGTCCCCGCGATGTCGCGATGGCTCGAGCCTTGCGCATACGCCAGCCACAGCATCTCGCGTTCTCTCGGCTTGAGCCGCGCCATCGCCCGGCCCACGTCCGTGCGGCGCTCGGCGTCTCCGGCCACGTCCACCTTCGCGGGCAGCTCCGACGCGCCACCGGTGCCGTCGGGCAGCGCGACGAGCTGCGCGCGGCGGCCCTGCCGCCGGCCGTCCCGCGCGAGGTTCGTGGCAATGCGGAAGAGCGAATTGCGGCGGTGGGCGTCGCTCTCGTGCGTGGCGTGGGCGCGCAGGAACCGGTAATACGTTTCCTGCAGCAGGTCGTCGGCGAGATCCGGGCTGCCGGTCATCCGCGACAAGTACGCCCACAACGCCCGGGCGGTCCGGGCGTAGAAGGCGCCGAAGGTGTCTTCGTCCATCTCGAAGACGGCGTCCGCGGCGGTGGCCTCCGCGCGGAGCCGTTCGATATCGGAGATCGTTACGTCACGCATGATGGGTTACGGGCGGATCCAGCAGCCCGAGCTTTCGCGAGAGCGCATAGGCCGCCACCGCGGAGACGATGAATCCGGCCCCCAGGGCCACGCTCGAGCACGCCGATCACCATGAAGAACTGCGCCGGCTCGTCGATGAACCGCGTGCTGACGTAGAGGAGCCCGAACCCGGCGATCGTCAGCACCACTCCGGCCTGGACCGACCAGAGAATCCGCGAAAACGGCGCCGACATCATCGGGGCCTCGTCCTGCATCGGAATCGGCGCCGACTCGAGGAACCGCTTGCCCGCGGGCGTCTGCACGTAGGCCAGAAGGTCTTCGTTGGACGTGAACCGGTCGAGCAGCTTGTTGTGCACTTCGTACTGCACCTTCGACAGCCGGTTCCACCGCCGGTGCGCCACGATCATCCGGATGATCCAGATCAGGACGCTCGTGACGACGAGGAACGTGCAGAACGCCGCGAAGCCGGCGAGCACGGCGAGCATGTCCTCGCGCTTCCTGTGCCCGGGGTCATTGTAGTTGTAGTTCGGGCTGTTGATGCGCTCGAGGAAGTATTCGGGATTCCGCACGATCTCGGGATGCTGGTTGAGGAACGCCGCCAGCCCCGGATAGGGCGCGAGGTAGCCCGGGTTGGTCATCAGCGAGGGGTCGAGCTTCAGCACGCGCCCGAGGGCCGGCGGGTATTTTTCCAGCAGGTTGTTGAATTCTTCGCGGGTCCGCTCCGCGTCGGCATCGTCCAGAATGCCAATCGGAGCCGATCCCGTCCGATCCTGCTCGACGGCCGGCAAACGCCCGGAGGAGGGGGTCGGCGACCGCTGAGCGGCCGCGCCCGGCAACGCCAGCAACAACACCGCAGCGGCGGCGACTACAGAAACGAAACCAGGGCGAAAGGCTGTGTGGGTCATTCGAAATCGGCTCCTTACACAGCTATTACTCAGCCCCGGGCCGGTTGGTTAACAAAAACCTCAGTCAAACAGCGCCGTGAGCTCCTGGCCGATCCTTTTCAGGCCCTCCCGCAGGAACGCCTCCCGGCCCCCGATCCAGACGCGCAGGTAGCCTTCCAGCCCGACGTGGGCGCCGGGGACGACGAGCGTGTTCTGCCTGGTACGGACGCGTTCGGCGAGCGCGAAACTGGGAAGGTCCGCATCATACTTGATCAGGGCGATCGCCCCCGCCTGCGGCTCCCGCCAGGTCACACGGCCGCCGAAACCCTGGATCCAGTCCCGCGCGATCGGCAGGTTGCCGGCCAGGATGGCGCGGGTCCGCGCGTAGCACCGCTCGCGGTTCTCCCGTTGGACCGCGACGCGCGCGATGCGATCGGAGATCTTGCCCGGGCCGATGGTGAGGTAGTCGTGCTGCGTCCAGCACGCCTCCGCGAGCCCCTTCGGCGCGACGATCCACCCGATGCGCACGCCGGGGATGCCATACGCCTTCGACAATCCGCTCGTGACGATGACGCGGTCGCTCATGCCCCAGAAGCTCCGGGTGCGCGGCCGATCGATCTCGGCGCCGAGATACACCTCGTCGGACAGCAGCCAGGTCCCGGTGGCCTCGCAACGCTCGACGATTCGAGCCATCGCGGCATCGGAAAGCACGGCCCCCGTCGGGTTGTTGGGATTGGAGAGATAAAGGAGCTTCGGCCTGTCCCGAGCGGAGTCGAGGGGACGCCCGAGAGCGCGCGCTCGAACTCGCTCCCAGTCCGGTTCCCAGCCGGTGTCCTGCCGCAGGCTGAACGTCCGCACCTCCGCCCCGAGGCTGCGCGCGACGCCCGGCATCTGCATGTAGTTGGGCACCTCCATGGCAAACCCGTCGCCCGGGCGGAGCTGGCTGAGCGCGACGAGGTAGTTGGCCTCCGACGTGCCGTTGGTCACCTCGATCTGCTCGACGCTCGAGCCGGGGTAGATCGCGGCAATGGCTTCGCGGAGCTCGAGGGTGCCGTTCGACTGGCTGTATCCCAGCGGCTGATCGAGGAACTCGTCGAGATCGAACCCCATCCCGACCAGCTCTCGCAGCGTCAGCGGCCGCACGCCGCTCTCGCTCATGTCGAAGTCGACGAGGTTCTCCCAGGTCGACTGCATCCGTTCCATCTCGAAGAGTTCAATCGGCATACGCAAAGTACAGGTAACAGAGGTGACGGAGAGATCGGAGCACTCGGTGAGCCTATTTCACCAGCGTCGTGCACGGAGAAACGGAGGAACGGAGTAACGGAGGATCTGAATTGAAAATCAAAAACAAAAGAATCTCCGTTTCTCCGTTCCTCCGTGTTTGACGTTGGTGAAATGAGCTCTCCGGTATCTCCGTCGCCTCCGCTATCTCGATCGCCGTAACTCTTCCAGCTTATCCATCCCCATGTTGCCCCCGCTGACGATCGCGACGACGGGACCCTCAACCCCTGCCGCGCCGGCCAGTGCCGCGGCGACGGCGGCGGCCCCCGAAGGCTCCGCGACGATCCTCGCGTGCTCGAAGATCCAGAGCACCGCGTCGATGATCTGTTCGTCTTCGACGGTCACGACGCGATCGACGAACCGGCGGACGTGGTCGAACGTGAGATCGCCGGGGCGCACGGGGATGAGGCCGTCGGCAATGCTGTGCGCGCGATCGAGCGTCACCACGTGGCCGGCGTCGATCGACGCCTTCATCCCGGCGGCGCCGGCAGGCTCGACGCCGATGACCGTCACGCCCGGACGCGTCAGCTTGATCGCGGCGGAGACCCCGGCGGCGAGCCCGCCCCCGCCGATCGGGACGATCACCGCCGCGACGTCCGGCCGCTGCTCCAGGATCTCCAGGCCGGCGGTCCCCTGGCCGGCGATGATCCACTCGTGATCGAAGGGCGGCACCATCGTCAGGCCGCGCGCCGCGGCTTCCGCTTCCGCGCGCGCGCGCCGTTCGGTGGAGGTCGTGCCCGCGAAGATGACTTCGGCGCCGAACGAGCGTGTGCCGTCGATCTTGACCTGCGGTGCGGTCGTGGGCATGACGACGACCGCCGGCGCGCCGAGCTCGCGTGCGGCAAGCGCCATCGCCTGTCCGTGGTTCCCGGAGGAAAACGTAATGACGCCGCGGCGGCGCTGTTCGCCGGTCAGCTGCGCCACCATGTTGTAGGCGCCGCGAATCTTGAACGCGCCGCCCGGCTGCAGGCACTCGCATTTCAGCAGGAGCGGCCAGCCGGCCGCGGCCGAGAGGTCGAGCACAGGGGTGACGCGCGCAATGGGCGCCACACGCGCCGCGGCGGCGCGAATGTCGTCGATGGTTACGAGCTCGTCGGTGGAAGTGGGCACGGGAGGATTACTATACTCCCGTGGCCGACATCCTCCAGGACCTCCCCATCAAAGCGGGCGCGGACCGCGTCTTCGATGCCATCAGCACGCCCGATGGACTGAACCGGTGGTGGACGCAGTATTCGGCGGGCAAGCCGATCGAGGGCGCCGAGTACGAGCTCTGGTTCGGACCCGAGCACGAGTGGCGTGCCAGGGTGATCCGCGCGGAAAGCCCTTCGCGGTTCGAGCTCGAGCTCGTCGCGGCCGACGAGGATTGGATCGGCACTCGTGTCGGCTTCGATCTCGAATCGAAGGACGACGGATCCACGCTGCTCCGGTTCCATCACACCGGGTGGCCGCGGGCCAACGAGCACTACCGGATTTCCTGCCACTGCTGGGCCATGTACCTCCGCATCCTGCGGCGCTATCTCGAACACAACGAGATCGTGCCCTACGAAGAGCGTCTCGAGGTCTGATTCGCGTAGGAGGTCAGGAGATTCTCAAAAACTAAGATTCTCTGATCTCCTGATCTCCTGTTCAACTTGACCGCCTACAATACCCGGATGCGGCTCGCGCTGTGCGTCGTCGCGCTCATCTGCCTGTCGGCGGCGCCGCCGCCGCAGACGTCCGAGCCGTTCGTTCCGGTCGGCGTGTGGTACGGCGGGGGCACGGTACGGGCCCCGATGGTCGTCCGCGATCCGGCGCCGGAGCGGGCGGCGTGGGGGCGCGACCTGGCCACGATCAAGTCGCTGGGATTCAACAGCGTCAAGACGTGGGTGGACTGGGCGAGCGCCGAGCCCGAGCGCGGCCGGTACCGGTTCGACGCGCTCGATCAGCTGCTGTCGCTCGCCGAGGAAAACGGCCTCAAGGTCATCGTCCAGATCTACACGGATGCCGCCCCCGAGTGGCTGGGGAAGCGCTATCCGGATTCGAGCTTCGTCAGCGACCAGGGCGCGCGCATCGGCTCCCAGGCGTCGCCGGGGTACTGCCTCGATCACGCCGGCGTGCGCGCCGACATGGTGGCGTTCATCGCGGCCGTGTCGGCGGCCGCCGCCAGGCACCAGGCCTTCTACGCGATCGACGTCTGGAGCGAGCCGCACCTGGTCAACTGGGTGTGGTTCAACACGCCCGTCGAGTTCTGCTACTGCCCGCACACGCAGGCGCGCTTCCGCGAGTGGCTCAAGGCGCGATACCGGACGCTCGAGGGGCTCAACATCGCGTGGTATCGAACGTTCAGCTCGTGGGACGAGCCGGAGGCGCCGCGATACGGCACCATCCTCTCGTATAGCGATTTCATCGACTGGAAGACGTTCGTCGCGGTCAAGCTCCAGGAAGATCTGAAGCTCAAGGCGGACGCGTCGGCGCCGCGCGGCACGCGCCTGGTGTCGAGTCACTCCGATGCGCCGGCGGTCATGGTCAGCCCGTTGTCGGGGTTCGGCAACCCGGACGACTGGTGGATGACGCAGATCGTCGATCACTACGGGACGTCGATCTATCCGAAGCACGCGTCGGCGGCGACGCCGTGGTCGCCGGTCCGGCTCACGTCGGCCCTCGACGGCATACGGTCCGCGGCGCGCGACAGGGGCTGGTGGATGGGTGAGCTGCAGGCCGGGCAGGGGGCCACGGGCGTGCGCGTCGCGGCGCCGGTGACCGGGGCGGACCTGCGGTTGTGGGGATGGGCGGCGATTTCTCGCGGCGTCCGCGCGATCAGTTATTACGCGTGGTATCCCATGAGCTCCGGGTACGAGTCGAACGGTTACGGCCTGATCGAGCTGGACGGGACCGTCACCGAGCGGGCGAAGATCGCCGGCGAGTTCGCCGGGGTCATCGCGCGCAACGCGGCGCTCTTTGCGCCGATGCGGCCGCGTCCCTCGCGCGTCGCCATCCTCTATAACAGGCTGTCGTACATGGTGGGCGGCAACACCGTCGGCCCGGGCACGCTCGTCCGCAACTCGATGCTCGGGATTTACCGGGCGCTGTTCGAGCAGAACATCCAGGCGGACTTCATTCATCCCGACGAGGTCGCGGCCGGGCTCGCCTCGAAGTACGACGTCGTGTATCTGAGCTATCCGCTGATGCTGCAGCAGGCCGTTGCCGATGCCCTCAAGGCCTACGTGCGCGGGGGCGGCACGCTCATCAGCGAAGCGCGCCCGGCGTGGAACAACGAGCGCGGCCACGCGAACACGCGCATCCCGGGCGCGGGACTGGACGAGGTCTTCGGCGCGCGCGAGAAGGCCCTGCGGTCTCCGGAGGCCGTGACGTTTACGGGCGAGAAGGATCTCGACGGGCCCCTCGCGCCGCTCGCCGGCCGGACCTTCAACGGCGTGGCATTTGCCGAGCACCTCGAGGTCACGGGCCAATCGGCGCGCGTGCTGGCGCGCTTTCCGGCGGCCGGAAGCGCACCCGGCGACCCGGCGATCGTCATGTCGACCTACGGCGCGGGCCGGGCGATACTGATCGGGTCGTTTCCGTCGGCCGCCTTCGAGCAGCAGCCGGAAACCATGCGCGCGAACGGCGAGCTGCTGCAGCGGCTGGTGGCCAGCGCGGGCGTCGTTCCCGAGATTCGCATCGACGGCGCCGCGGGCCTCGTCGAGGCGCGCTTCCTCGAGTCGGCCGGCGCGATGCTGCTCGTCGCCATCAATCACGCGGACACGCCGCAGAAAGTGACCTTCGCGTTCGGCCCCGACGTGCCGGAGGCGATCTGGCAGAACATGGAGAGCGGCGCGGCGGTGAACTTCGTGCAGTCTCCGGCCGGTCCGACGTACGCGCATGCGTTCGCCCCGCGCGACGTGATGGTGCTCGTCAGGGGCAAGCGGCTGCGGTAAGTCACGCCCGGCTGCGCGTGTCTTTCCAACACGGAGTTCACGGAGGGCACGGAGGCTCAGGGACCGAAGCGACTGGGTTGGAGTTCGTATTTTCGAAACGATCGCTCAAGTGACAGCAAGTGCGGACAAAACAAGAACACTGAATGCAGATGTCCAGAGCAGAACGCACTCGAGCGCCGGCCTTGTGTGGCGGGAGGCCGGCGCCCGCGCAAGCGCGATTCGAGTGCGTTCGGGAGGGTGAAGTTAGAGCCTCCGTGCTCTCCGTGAACTCTGTGTTGAAAGGTCAGCGAAGCCTGTTTGACAGCGAAGTCCGTCGATTGAAATGGATGTACACGGTGGCCTCGAGGAAACGCACATGAAAACTGCAGCATCGGTTGTTCTGATGACGGTCGCTATGGCCGTATTCGGGCTGTACGGCCGCGGCTGGGCGCAGGCGCCGAAGCCGAGCCAGCATGGGACCGTGAGTCAGCAGATCGCGAACACGACGATCACCGTCACCTACAACCGGCCCGTCGCGCGGGGGCGGGAGATCTTCGGCAAGCTCGTGCCGTGGGGCCACGTGTGGTGCCCCGGCGCCGACACGTGCACGTCGATCGACCTGTCGACCAGCGTCCAGATCAACGGCGAGACGCTCGCGGCGGGGGCGTACTCCATCTGGGCCGAGCCGCAAGCCGACCGCTGGACGATCATCTTCAACCGCGCGAATCCCGTGTTCCACACGCGCCACCCGCCCGATCAGGACGTGCTGCGGGTGCCGGCCAAGCCAAGGGAGGGGGGGCACATGGAAACGCTCGCCTTCTACTTTCCGGTCGTCGACGGCAAGCACGCCGAGCTCGTGTTGCATTGGGGCACGGTCGTCGTCCCGCTTGCGATCGACGTGCCCTGATTCCCGTGCCCTGATCCCGTGGATGTCCTGCGGCTCTACGATCCCGACCGGCGGCCGGCGAGCTGGACCGAGATCGTCCGCCCGGGCCAGTTCGTCGCGTTCTCGAAACACATCGACAGCGGAGGACCGTGCGACGCGGCCGGGCGGCCTTTCGGCTCGAGCGGCGAGATCGCCTGCCTGACGTTCGATCGGTTCGAGGAGGCGCGGGGCTTCTGCGAGACACGGGTCCTCGACGTGCCGTCGATCCGCTTCGACGTCTACGATTCAGAGGGCAGAACCCAACCGCCGCTCCTCACCATCGTCCACCCGTCGCGGGTCGCGGCGCTCGACGGCAACCCGCGCGGCATCCGAATCCGGAAGCGCGCCGCGATTGCGCTCACGCTCGCCGCCCTCGGGCTCTTCTGGTTCGACTACTCGGCGTCCCGCGGCATGCTGATCCTGCCGACGATCCTGGGCATCAACATGATCCTCATCGCGGCGCGGTTGATTCAACTCAACGCGTCGCACGCCCACGCCGAGCGCGAGCGCCGCGAGAGGCTGGCGCAAGCCAAGAGCTCCCAATCTCCAACTCCCAACTCCCAAAGTATCTCGGAGTGAGAATGGCAGCGACTTCCACCCCAACTGGTTCGAAGCGACCGCCTTGGGAGTTGGTTTTCTTGGGGATTGGCGGTTGACGCTCTTCCGATCAGAGCACCGGCCTGATTCGGCGGCAGCGGGCGTGCAGCACCTGATCGATCGCGTAGGCGATCAGGCCGGCGCCGATCGCCGCCAGCATCCAGCGGCCGCTGACGGCGTTCGAGAGCTCGAGGATGGACTGGCGGGTGCCGTGCACTTCGGAGGGGTCGCGTTCGAGCGCCGCCTTGACGAGGAACATGCCGAGAACCACGATGATGACGCCGCGGGCACCCACGCCGAAGCGGCTCACGTTGGTCGCGGCGTTGCGGAGCCGGCGCGGAATACGTGACAGGTCGATCGATTTGTCGATGCCGGCCGTCAGGCCGTACCAGACTTCCGAGGCGCCGACGCAGATGATGATGAGCCCGGCGAGTCCGATCAACCAGTCCCCGAAGGGAAGGTCCATGATCCTCGCCGTCCACAACTGCGCCTCGCGGCCGCTCGACCCGCGCAGTCCCTGCGCCAGGCGGAACGCCTCAATCCCCAGCACCCCGTAGACGCCGCCGCGGATCGCGTGTCCAACCCGGACGACGAGCCCGCCGACACTCGTTCCGTGGCGGTCCGGATCGTAATACGCGTCCAGCACCCGCCACAGCGCGTATCCAAAGAGGCCGATCGCCAGCGCGATGAGCAGAGCCTGACCGTACGGCTGGCGGAGGATGAAGCGGAGCGCGCCGCTGGTGTCGGTGACGCGCCCGCCGGCCTTCGCGGCTGCCGCGACAGCCAGCCCGCCGACGACCCCGTAGATCAGCGCCTTCGAGACGAAGCCGAGGCGGGCGAGCGGTGTGATCATTTCTGAACCCGGCGCCTTACCGGAGCGCGTTGCTGTAGAACAGATCGTGATCGCCGGGCGGCTCGAAGCCGCCGATCCTGACCGCAAGCGCGATCTGGGCCCAGTGCCGCAGCTCGTGCAGCAGGATGTGGAACAGCAGCTTGCGCGGCGTCATCGACCACTCCCGATCCCTCACTACGAACGCCCGTTCCTCATCCGCGGCGTCGTCCTCCAGGTCCGTCAAATCCTGCACGTATTGTTCCAGCTCGCGCCGGACCGACGCGCCGTAGTCGAAGAGTGGCGGCGCGTTGTTGCCGGTGAGGCCCGTCCGGTCCGAGAGGGGATCGCCCAGCAGACGCTGGAGATGGCGGCGCTCGACGAGGAAGATGTGGTCGATGAGCTTGCCCACCGTCGGGAACCGATCGCCGGCCTGAACAGGAGCCTCGAGCGCGGCAGGGTGGCCGCCGAACCAGGCGCGCCATTTCTCGCGCTCGCCGTTGGTGTAGCGAAGCAGCTCGTCAAATGTCAGCGACAGCGACATAGGCAGTTCCCAGGGCCGGGGGTCAGGTCCTGAATCATGAACGCGCTTCCCGCCGCGCGCAGGTGCCCCAGCCGTTCAAGATTCAAGACCTGACCCCCCGGCCGGCGCGTTCAAGATTCAAGGCCTGACCCCCCCGGCATCGGCCCCCGCTACTTCAGCACCTCGTCGATCGTCACGGTCGTGATGGGACCGAGATTCAGCGCGCGGATTCCCGGCTCGATCGCCTTCAGGTCGCCGACCACGACCACGGCGAACTTGTCGGCTTGAAGGTACCGTTCGGCCGCTCGTTGCGCGTCGGCGGTCGTGATGGCCCGGACGCGATCGGTAAACGTGGCGTAGTAATCGGCGGGCAGATTGTAGACGAATACCTGCGCCAGCGACCCGGCGAGGTTCTCGGTGGTCTCGAAGTTGCGCGGAAGCCGCAGCGCGACGTAGTTCTTCGCCTTGTCGAGCTCGCCGGCGGGGATGGGCTTGCGGATGGCGTCGAGCTCCTTGAAGAACTCCGTCAGCGCCTCCGCGGTCTTGTCCGTCTGCACGGCCGCTTCGGCGTAAAACGGTCCTGCTGAGCCGCGCATGTCGAACGCAGAGCTCGCGCCGTACGCGTAGCCGTGCTCCTCGCGGAGGTTCTGATTGAGCCGCGACGTGAAGGCCCCGCCGAGCACGGTATTCAGGACGCGAAGCGCGAAGTAGTCGGGAGTGGATCGCGGCACGCCGACCCAGCCGATCCGGATTTGCGACTGCGCGGCGCCCGGTTTGTCGATCAAATACACCTTGCGCGAGGTCAACTGCGGCGCGGGCGGTACGGAAACGGCAGGGGGAGCCGTCCCCTTCCAGGCGCCGAACGCGGATTCCAGTCGCGCGACGACGGAGGCCGCCGTGACGTCTCCGGTCACGATGAGCGCCGCGTTCGACGGGATGTAGTGAGCGGCGTGAAACTGCCGGAGATCCGCGACCGTGAAGCTCTTCACCGACGCCGCGGTCCCGAACGGCATCGTCCCGTAGCGGTGCTGGGGGCCGAAGACGAGCCGCGGGAACGCAAACTGGACGAGCGCCTCCGGGTCGTCCTGCGCCTGGACGATCGACGCCAGCAGCTCCTCGCGGATGCGTTGCAGCTCCTTCTCCGGGAACGCCGGCCGCAGCGCCACGTCCGCCATGATCGGCAGCGCGCTGCCGAGGCGCGCGACCGGAACGTGCAGCTCCACGAACGACGCGTCGAACGTGCTCGAGGCCGACAGGCTGGCGCCGAGGTAGTCGATGCCGTCGGCGATCTGCAGCGCGTCACGCGCGCCGGCCCCCTCGTCGAGCATCTCCGCGGTGAGGTGGGCCACGCCGAATTTGTTGCGCACGTCGGCGCCGCTGCCGGCCTTCACCACGAGCGAGACGTGGACGACCGGCACCTTGTGCAGCTCGACGATCCAGACCGGCAGCCCGTTCGACAGCGTGCGTTTGTGAATGGCGGGCAGCTTCAGCGCCGGCGGCGGACCGGGCTTCGGCGGCGCCGAGCGATCCGGCGGTGACTGCGCGGACGATTGTGCCGCCGGGGCTTCGACGAAGGCGGGCCCGGCGAGGGCGAACCCACAGAGCAGAACGCCTGCGGCCCGGGCGCGAGCGAGAGCCTTCAGCCGCGAAGTAGATGATGAGAGCGCTGGGTGCATAGTCACGGCTTTTTCACCGGCACGACGCTCAGCTCGACGCGCCGGTTGGAGGGGAGCCAGAACGCGGCAGCCGCTTGAACGTCGGAAGCCGTCAGCGATCGATAGCGCGACAGGTCCTCGTTGAAGTAGTCCGGATTCCCCGTGGCGAAGTAGTAGGCGTTCAGCTGGTTTCCCTTGCCGAAGCCGCCGCCGGCGCTTTCCATGCGGTTGTAGAACGACGCCTCGATCTGGTTGATCGCGCGCTCGAACTCGCGCGCAGCCGGCGGCGTCTTCTGGAGCGCCGCCAGCTCCTCGTCCACGATCGTCCGGATGCGATCGATGAGCGCCTCGGGCGTCGCGCCCGCATCGGCCGGCCGCGACGTGACGACGATCTGGAAAGCCGAGTCGAGCGCCGCGGACGCCTGGAACGCGCTCACGTCCTGCGCGATCTGCAGGTCGTACACGAGGCGCTTGTAGAGCCGCGAGTTCTTGCCGCCCGCGAGAATCTGTGAGACGACGTCGAGCTCCGCGTCGCCCGGCCTGTGCAAGGGCGGCGTCAGCCAGGCGAGGTACAGGCGCGGGAGCTGGATGCGGTCCTCGAGAGTCTGCCGCTTCACGCCGGACAGCTTCACGTGCGGGTGATCGATGGGCGGGATGACGGCAGTCCCGGCCTTGACGTCGCTGAACCACTTCTCGACGAGCGCGCGCGTCTTCGCCGGCTCGATGTCGCCGGCGATCACCAGGCTCGCGTTCGACGGCGCGTAGTACTTCTTGAAGAACTCGACGACGTCGTCGTAGCTGGCGGCGGTCAGATCCTCCATGTATCCAATCGTGGGCCAGCGGTACGGGTGGCCTTCCGGGTAGAGCATCTTGTCGAGCTCGATCGAGGCCATGCCGTACGGGGCGTTCTCGTAACTCTGCCGGCGCTCGTTCTTGACGACGTCGCGCTGGCCGTTGACGCGCTCGGGGGACATCGCCTCGAGCAGGAAGCCCATGCGGTCCGACTCGAGGAACAACGCCAGCTCGAGCGACGTCGCCGGCACGTCGACGTAGTAGTTCGTGCGGTCCGTCTGCGTCGAGCCGTTGTTGGTGGCCCCCGCCGCCTCGAGCAGCGTGTCGAATTCCCCCTCCTTTACGTGCGCGGACCCTTCGAACATCAAATGCTCGAACAGGTGCGCGAAGCCGGTGCGGCCCGGTTTTTCCTGGGCCGAGCCGACGTGATACCACACGTTCACCGTGGCGAGCGGGACCGTGTGGTCCTCGTGGAGGATGACGTGAAGCCCGTTGGGCAGCGTGAACTGCGTGAACGGCACCGTCAGCGCGTCCTGGCGCGGCGCCGGCGCCGGACGCGGTGCTGCCGGTGCCGGCTGCTGCCCGGCGGAGGGCGCGGCCGTGAGCGCGGACCAGAGGACGACCGTGTAGAGCGGAGCGCGCAGTTGAGGCATAGGATGATTCCCGAGGTTCGAAGATTGACGCTCCTGTAGTCTATCAAGCGATGTTCTCGTCCCGCGTTCCCCGCGAGCTCGAACCCAACCGGCTGACCCAGGTCGTGCAGCGGGCCCGGGCAGCCGGACGGACCCTGCTGGATCTGACGCTGACGAATCCCACCGCGGCCGGGATCGAGTATCCCGCCTCGATCCTCGGCGCCCTGGCGGATCGCGCGTCCGGGCGATACGAGCCAACGCCCCTTGGACTTCCGAGCGCGCGGGCGGCCGTGGCCGGCGACTACGCGCGCCGCGGTATCGCCATGGATCCGGAGCGGATCGTGTTGACGGCCAGCACGAGCGAGGCCTACTCCGTTCTGTTCAAGCTGCTTTGCGAGCCCTCCGGCGACGCCGTGCTGGTGCCTTCACCGAGCTATCCGCTGTTCGATCACCTGACGCGGCTCGACGGCGTGACGCCTGTCGCGTATCGGCTCGAGTACCACGGCCGCTGGACCGTCGATCTCGCCACGGTGGACACCGAGTGGTCCGTCCGGGTGCGCGCGGTGCTCGCGGTCAGCCCGAACAATCCCACGGGGTCGATCCTCGACGGCGCCGAGCTGGACGCGCTCGCGGGGCGATGCGCCGAGCGTAACGCCGCGCTGATCCTCGACGAAGTGTTCGCCGATTATCCCCTGTCTCCCGTGGCCTCCGGCGAGACTTCGGTGGCGTCCGGCTTTAGCTGGACCTTTGATACCCCCTGTCTGACATTCCGCCTCGGCGGGCTCTCGAAGTCGGCCGGGCTGCCGCAGGTCAAGCTCGGATGGATCGGCGTGGAGGGCCCGGATGCCCTCGTCCGCGAAGCGCTCGATCGCCTCGAATTGATTTGCGACACCTATCTGTCGGTCGCGACCCCGGTCCAGATCGCCGCGCCGCGACTGATCGACGCCGGCGCATCCGTCCGTCAGCGCATTCTCGATCGCGTGCGGGCCAACCACGAGTCGCTGCGGGCGCTGGCGGCCGCATACCCGTCTGTCGAGTTGCTGCACGGCGAGGCCGGGTGGTCCGCGGTGCTGCGCGTGGCCTCGACCAGGAGCGAGGAGGAGGCCGTGCTCGATCTGATCGAGAAGGACGGCGTCCTCGTCCATCCGGGCTTCTTCTTCGACTTCCCGCACGAAGCGTTCCTCGTGGTCAGCCTCCTGCCCGAACCGCCGGTTTTCCTCGAAGGGATCCGCCGGGTGATGGAACGGGTCGGCAATCCCTGATCAGGGATTCGGGATCGGGATCGGGGATTCGGGATCAGGGATTAGCGATTAGGGATTACTGCGATAAATCCCCCTGCATGTCTGAGTCCGCCATTGACGCCGCCCGCGCGCGCCTCGACGCGCACGTGCGCGATATCGTCCGCTGGCATTTCGATTCCGCCACCGGCTGTCCGTTCTGGCTCGAGCGCGCGAAGACGCTCGGCTTCGATCCCGGGAAGGATATCGGGAGCCTCGCGGCCCTCGACAAGTTCGGCCTGTTCGAGGACGAGTGGCTGCGCGGCGGTCCGGTCCGGCGCTGGGTCCCCAAGGCGTTCGCCGACCGGCCCGTATTCGTGTTCGAGACCGGAGGCACGACGGGTGTCCCCAAGACACGCATCAACGTCGAGGACTTCCGCATCGACTACGAGCTGTTCAGCACGACGCTGCCGGACGACAAGTTTCCGAAAGGATCCAACTGGCTGATGCTCGGCCCGAGCGGTCCGCGGCGGCTGCGCCTGGCGATCGAGCACCTCGCGCAGCATCGGGGCGGCATCTGCTTCGCCGTCGATCTCGATCCGCGCTGGGTGATCAAGCTGATCAAGAAGGGCTCGAGCGACCAGATGCAGGCCTACAAGGATCACGTCATCGAACAGGCGGTGACGATCCTCAACGCCGGCCACGACATCCGGTGCATGTTCACGACGCCCAAGCTGCTCGAAGCGCTGGCCAACAGGCTCGACGTCCTGGGCACCTCGATTCGCAAGGCCGGCATCACGGGGATTTTTTCCGGCGGCACCGAGTTCACGCCGCAGTGGAACCGCTTCGCGCACGAAGAGCTGCTCGACGGGGCCTACATGACCCCGACCTACGGCAACACGCTGATGGGGCTGGCGGCGAGCGCTCCCACGGGGCCGCACAACAACTACAAGATTACGTACTACGCCCCGCAGCCGCGCGCCGCCCTTCAGGTCGTGGACTTCGACGACCCCAACAAGGTCGTCGAGTACGGCCAGACCGGGCGCGTCAAGCTGACGACGCTGACGAAAGAGTTCTTCATGCCCGGATTCCTCGAGCGCGACGAGGGCGAGCGCGAGCCGCCGTGCGAGCAGTATCCGTGGGACGGCGTCAGCGGTGTCCGTCCGTACCGCGGCTTCGCGGCCACGACCACGGTGGGCGTGTATTGACTGGAACTTTAGAACTTTAGAACTCTAGAACTTTATGTTGCACCTGCCAGTTCTGCGTTGGGGCCAGCCGTACACGAGCATGGACGTGGACGACGTGGTGCACTTCGCCACCGGGGAGCCGATCGCGAAGGTCAGCCGCGCGAACGGCGGGATGATTCAGCGCGACATGCGCAAGGCGCAGCGCGCGCGCGACGTGCTCCGCGAGATCCCGATCGACGATCTGATCACGCGCGTCGGCAAGGCCGGCGAGCTGTACGCGAACGCCGAGCTCCCCATGGGCGACGGCACCCAGAACCCCGAGGACTTCGTCCGCGCGCAGTCGGCCAGCACGGGCCTGCCCGAGCGGCTGTGCCGCGGGAACATGAAGAAGAACACCTTCGTCCTGGGCGAGATGCGGCGCATCCTGACGTCGCTGACGCGCGGCCTGGACCTGGAGGTGCTCTCGCGCGGATACGGCGAAGAGCGCGGCGTGCCGATCAGCTATCAGGCGCAGAGCCCGGTCCTCGGCCTCGTCCTGCCCTCGAACTCGCCGGGGGTCCACACCCTGTGGCTGCCGATCATCCCGATGCAGATCGGCCTCGTGCTGAAGCCCGGGCCGCAGGAGCCGTGGACGCCGTACCGGATGGCGGAAGCGTTCTTCCAGGCCGGCATCCCGCGCGAAGCGATCTCGGTGTACCCCGGGGGAGGCGACGTCGGCGCCGCGGTGCTCGAGAGCTGCGAACGCAGCCTGATCTTCGGCGGGACGGCGACGGTGGATCGCTATCGCGGCAACGCGCGGGTCCAGGCGCACGGCCCGGGCTTCTCGAAGATCATCTTCGGCGACGATCAAGTCGACAACTGGGAGAAGTACCTCGACGTGATGGTCGACAGCGTGTTCGCCAACAGCGGGCGGGGCTGCATCAACTGCTCGGGCATCTGGGCGAGCCGTCATACCCGCGAGATCGCCGACGCGCTGGCGCGCCGCCTCGCCGAAGTGCGGCCGCTTCCGCCGGAACATCCGGACGCCAGCCTCGCGGCGTTCACGATTCCCGGCGCCGCCGACGCGATCTCGGGGTCGATCGACGCGGACCTGCGCGCCCCCGGCGTCGCGGACGTCACCGCCACACACCGTCAGGCGCCGCGCGTCGTCAAGGAGGGCAGCGCCGATTACCTCCTGCCGACGGTCGTGCACTGCGCCTCGCCGGAGGCCGAGATCGCGAAGAAGGAATACATGTTCCCGTTCGTGACGGTCGTCGAGTGCCCCGAGGCGAAGATGCTCGAGGCGATGGGTCCGACGCTGGTGTGCAGCGCCATCACCGACAAGCCCGAGCTCCGCCGCAAGCTGATCGACGCCGTGCACATCGATCGCCTGAACCTCGGTCCCGTGCCGACGATTCAGCTCAACTGGCTCCAGCCGCACGAGGGCAACATCGTCGACTTCCTGTTCCGCGCGCGCGCGTTCCAGACGGCGGGGTGACGCCGGCGGTCCCGACGCCAAGACCAAAGACCAGACCTGAGACCTGAGACCTGAGACCCGAGACCCGAGACCCGAGACCGGCATGCACCGACTCCCAGTCCTCGTCGCCAGTCTTGCGCTCTTTACCGCGACCGCGCACGGCCAGTGGCCGCAGTGGCGCGGGCCGGCGCGCGACGGGGTCGTGCCTGCGGCGTCCGTGCCAGCCGCGTGGCCCGACAAGCTGTCGCCCGGCTGGCGTCAGGCGATCGGCGAAGGGTACTCGTCGCCCGTGGTGGACGACGGCCGCGTGTTCGTGCTGAGCCGGAGCGAGCCGGACGAAGTCGTCTCCGCGTTCGAGCTGGAGAGCGGCGAGCCTATCTGGAGCGCGCGTTACCCGTCCTCGTTCACCAAGAACCAGTACGCGACCATGATGTCGAAGGGCCCGTTCTCGACGCCGCTCGTCGCCGGCGGGCGGATCTTCACGCTCGGGGTCAGCGCCGTGCTGTCCTCGTTCGACGTCGCGACGGGCACGTTGAAGTGGCGAAAGGACTGGTCGAAGGAGATCGACACGTCGAAGCTGTTCACCGGCTCGGCCATGTCGCCGATCATCGACAGCGGTCTCCTGATCGTGCACGTCGGCGACGACATGAAGGGTGCGTTCCGGGCGTTCGACCCGGCAACCGGCGACGAGAAGTGGTCGCTCCCGGGGCACGGGCCCGGCTACGCGTCACCGGTCGCGCTCGCGGCGGGCGGTGCGCGGCAACTCGTCACGATGACGGACAAAGCTGTCGTGGGCGTCGAGGTCGCCACCGGCAAGCTGCTGTGGCAGATCCCCTTTCCCGACGACTGGAACGAGAACATCATCACGCCGGTGGTTGCGGGGGACCTGGTGATCATCTCCGGCGTGCGAAAAGGCACGTTCGGCTACCGCCTCGAGGCGGCGGGCTCGACCTGGACGCCGCGGGAGGTGTGGCACAACGCGGACGTGTCGATGTACATGAGCACGCCTGTGGCCGATGGCGACTATCTATACGGGTTCTCGAACAAGCGAAAGGGACAGATTGTCTGTCTCGACAGGCGGACGGGTGCGCTCAAGTGGGCCACTGAAGGACGTTCGGGCATGAACGCCGCCATCCAGAGCGCCGGCCCCAATCTGCTCGTGCTGACGACCGAAGGCGAGCTGATCGTCGCGCCGCGGAGCCCGGAGAAGTTCGAAGAGCTGCGCCGCTACAAAGTCGCCGACGGTCAGACGTGGGCGCATCCCGTCGTGCTCGGAACGCGGGTCGTCATCCGCGACGCCGGTTCCGTGGCCGTGTGGTCATTGAAATAGGCCGGCTGCGCTGCGCTCGCCGGTAAGGGCCGCGGCTCTAATTCTTCAACAGCACCTTCGGATCGATTCGCGTGGCCTGCCGCGCCGGGTGCCACGTCGCGAGCAGCGCCGTGGCGACGACCCCCAGCGTGACCAGCGCGAGCGTCGCGGGATCGGCGGCGCGCACGCCGTACAACTGTGATTCAGCCCACCGCGACGCCGCGATCGCGCCTCCGATCCCGAGTGCCGCGCCGAGCAGGACGAGCCTGAGCGACGAGCCGAGGACGAGCCGGTTGATGCGCGACGCGTCCGCGCCGAGCGCGATGCGGATGCCGATCTCGTGGGCGCGGTGCGCGACGAGGAACGCCATCACGCCGTAGATCCCGGCGGCGGCGATCACGAACGCCAGCAGCCCGAATGCGCCGATCACCCGCGTCGCGAGCAGCTTGTCGGCAAACTTCAGCGCATACTGGTCGTCCACGAACTCGAGCTTCAGGATATTGCGCTGGTCGACGCGCGCGTACGGTCTGATACACATCGCTCGCACGTGCGCGTGAATCGACCCGCGCGGTAATCATCAGAAAGCCATACGACATGCCCGTGCTCGACCGCGCGCGGCCGGCCCGGTGGAACCGGCGCGGGCGGAGGCGGCGGCTGGCGAGCGACGTAGAGCTGGAAATACCTGTCCGGACCGGTCGGGGTGTCCTGCAGCGTCCGCACGTGGCGGACGACGCCGACGACGTGGTTCCAGGGCAGACGCGGGTCGACGCGGAACCGGTGACCGACCGCGTCGCCGTTCGGCCACAGACGCCTGGCGAGCGACTCGGTAATGATCACGCTGGACGGCGGTTCGCCCGGCTCGAACATCCTGCCGGCGAGGAGCGGAATCCGCAGTGTCGTGAAGTAGTCAGGTTCCACCCACAGCCGCGGAAAGCATCAGGGTCGTGTCCTCTGGCGGCCGATCGTCCACTTCGATCTGTGGAATGCCAGTGGCGGCTGTCTCCCGTATGTCGGCGGCGGCGATCCCGCGAAGGCGGCGATCACGCCCGGACGCGCCCGCACGCGGTCCAGGATCGTCTGCGTCAGGACCTGGCGCTCTGCCGCGGTCCCGAACAGTTGCGGAGGGATGATGAGAGCTATCGGCGACGACGCCGGTGCTGTCGAAGCCCTTGTCGAGCCGCAGCAGCGCGAGGTAGCTGCGGACGTACAGGACGCTGCCGACGAGCAGGAGCACGGCGAGCGCGACCTGCGCGACGGTCAGCGCGCGGCGCACGAACGTGCCGCTCCGCGACGCGGCGACCGACGGCCCTTCGAGCTTCAGCACGCCCATCAAGCTGGCGCGCCATGTGAAGACGACAACCGGCAATGTCGACGCCATCCAGGTGAGCGCGCCGAGCGCCGCCATGAACAGCAGTGCACGCTCGTCGACGTCGATGGGATTGGCGCCGCTGCCCAGCACCGGCGTGACGTAGCGGACCAGCACGTCAGCCGCGGCGTACGCCAGCACGCACGCGGCGAGGACCGCGGCGCCGACCAGGCACGCGCCCTCGGCGAGGGCCGTCCGCGCCAGCGATCCGCGCGACGCGCCGATCGCCAGCTGGATCGCGTAAGTTCTTGCGCGGCCGACCGCGTTCGCCAGCTCGAGGCTCGCCACGTTGGCGCACGCGATGAGCAGCAGGCACAGCGCCGCGCCGACCAGCACGAGCAGCATCCGCCGCTGTTCCGCGACGGTCGCCGCCATGCGCAAAGGCGCTGATGTCGCCGTGTAGCCGGCACGCGCTCCCGCCGCGATCCCGACCGCGGCACTGCGCTGTTCCACCAGCGGTGCGACGGCGTCGAGCGTCCTGCCCGGCACGATTCGCGCAATCGAGGCGATGCCGCCGAAGCCGCGCGTCAAAGGCCCGCGCGGATCGAGCGCGCGCCAGATGCGCTGACTGCCGTCCGGATACCGGAACTCGGCCGGCATGACGCCGACGACCATCAGCGGTTCCGCGGTGGTCTCGAGCTTCTGGCCGACGGCACGCGCCGGATCGCCGAACCGCTCCCGCGCGAGGGACTCCGCGATGACGACGACCTGCTCGGCCGTCTGCCGATCGTCCCCGTCGACGAACGACCGTCCCCACCGCGGGCGCGCGCCGAGCAGCTCGAAGAGACCGACGGTGACGTCCGCCGCCTGGACCAGTTCCGGCTCACCGCTGCCGCTGAGGAAGATGACCTTGGTGAGGGAGCCCTGGACGGCCGTGAACAGGTCGGTCTGCTTCCGCCACTCGTCGAGCAGGGCGACCGAGAGGAAGGAACCGCCTGGCCGTCCTGTTCGGGGATCGCGCTGTTGGATTTCGACGAGACGCTCGGCGTCGCGGTAGGGAACGCGATGGAACACCAGCGAGTCCGCCGTCGAGAAGACGAGCGAGTTGGCGGCCAGCGCGATCGCCAGCAGCGCGGCGGCCAGCGGCGCACGCCACCCGCGGGCGCGAAGATTGCGCCGCGCCCATCGGAGCTCAGTCCGCCATCGCTCAGACGCGCGACTCATGTATTCCCCCTTGTGCCGTCCGAAACAATTATCCCATCCGCCTGGCGTTAGACGATGGCTGAGACGGCAGCTGTTGGGATTTCGCGCGGCTGAGTCTGAGCTGCCCGAATTGGTATCATTAGCTCCATGTCACTGGCGCCGTGGGTCTCGTTCCAACTTTGGCTCGCATGATCCATCTTCCCCTTCCCCGCCGACGACCCGGGCGCCGCGTGGGAACGCGTTGAGAATCCTGTCCTTCACGGGCGGCGCCGGGACCATGTACTGCGGCAGCTGCCTGCGCGACAACGCGCTTGCGGCTGAGCTCCTGTCGCGGGGGCATGACGTGCTGCTCATGCCCGTCTACACGCCGACGCGGACCGACGAGCGCAACGTCAGCCAGCGCCACGTGTTCTTCGGCGGCATCAGCGTGTTCCTCGAGCAGTACTCGTCGCTGTTCCGGCACACGCCGCGATTTCTCGATCGGCTGTGGGATTCGGAGTGGGCGCTGCAGACTCGCGACGAGCAAGCAGATTTCCGTCGATCCGAAACACCTCGGGGAGCTGACCGTGTCGATGCTGCGGGGCGAGCAGGGCCTCCAGCAGAAGGAGATCCGCAAGCTGCTCGAGTGGCTCGTCACCGAGCCCCGGTTCGACGTCGTCAATCTCCCGTACTCGCTGTTGATCGGCATGGCGGAGCCGATCAAGCGGACCTTGAAGGTCCCCGTCTGCTGCACGCTCCAGGGGGAGGACCTGTTTCTGGACGGCCTCGGCGAGCCGTATCGGCAGCAGTCGCTCGACCTGATTCGGGCCGCCAGCGTGCACGTCGACGCGTTCCTGCCCGTCAGTCAGTACTACCTGGACTACATGCCGGGATATCTCGGCGTGCCGGCGTCGAAGATGCGGCTCGCGCCGCTCGGCATCAACCTCGACGGATACGATTCACGCCGCGCGCCGCGAAGCGGGACGTTCACGATCGGCTACTTCGCGCGCGTGGCGCCCGAGAAGGGACTCCAGGCGCTGTGCGAGGCTTATCGCCGCCTGCGCGCGAAGCACCCGTCCGGGCAATCGCGCCTCGTGGCGGCCGGCTATCTGGCGCCGGAGCACCAGGGATATCTCGACGGCGCGATCCGGCTGCTGCGCGAGGCGGGGCTCGAGAGCGAGTTCGAGTACCGCGGCGAAGTGGATCGCACGCAGAAGATCGCGTTTCTGCAAGGCCTCGACGTGCTGTCGGTGCCGGCGACTTACGACGAGCCGAAGGGGATCTTCCTGCTCGAGGCGATGGCGAACGGCGTGCCCGTCGTGCAGCCGCGGCGCGGCGCGTTCCCGGAGATTGTCGGGAAGACGGGCGGCGGCCTCATTGTCGATGCGGACGATCCCGACGCGCTCGCCGAGGGACTTCTGGCGCTCTGGCGTGACCCGGCGCGCGCGGCCGCGCTCGGGGCCGCCGGCGCCGCGGGCGTGCGCGAGCACTACACCGCCGGGCGCATGGCGGAGGACGTCGAGGCCATTTATCACGATCTCGTCGCCGCGGCCCGCACCTGATCCCGTCCAAAGTTCTAAAGTTCTAAAGTTCTAAAGTTCTAAAGTTCTGGAGTTCCGAAGTTCCACATGTTGATCGCGAAGGACGTCGCAAAATCGTATTCCACGCCGCGCGGCGCGCTGACGATCCTCTCGGGCATTTCTTTGACGCTCGATCGCGGGGACGCCGTCGCCGTCATGGGTCCCTCGGGCAGCGGCAAGAGCACGCTCCTCTATATCCTCGGAGCGCTGGAGCCGCCGACGTCCGGGACCGTCACGCTCGACGGGCAGGATCCGTACACCCTCGGCGAGCGCGCGCAGGCGGCGTTCCGCAATCGGCACGTCGGCTTCGTGTTCCAGGATCATTCCCTGCTGCCGCAGTGCTCGGTGCTCGAGAACGTGCTGACCCCGACGCTCGCGGCCCCCGCGGCCGAGGGCAACGCGGCCGAGGACGAGCGCCGCGCGCGGGAGATTCTCGGCCAGGTCGGCCTGAAAGATCGTCTCGATCACCGTCCCGGAGAGTTATCGGGCGGGGAGAAGCAGCGTGCCGCCGTCGCGCGCGCGCTGATCCGAAACCCCTCCGTGCTGCTCTGCGACGAGCCGACCGGCAACCTCGATCGCAGCTCCGCGGACGCCGTCGCCGATCTTCTCCTCGACCTGCACAAGGCACGGCAGACGATCCTGGTCGTGGTGACTCACAACCCCGCGCTGGCGGAGCGGTTTCCTGTGCGGTACGAGATGGATGGCGGACGGCTGAGGGCTGTGGAAGACCGATGACCTCAACTCCCAACTTCCAACTCCCAACTCTCAAGGAACCCGCTTCGTACGAGCTGGGTGAAAGTCGCCGCACCTTTCACCCCCAGACCCTTTGGGAGTTGGGAGTTGGGCGTTGGGAGTTTTTGCGATGACCTCGACCCGGCTGATCCTTCGCAGCGCCAGGTATCACTGGCGGACGAACCTCGCCGTGACGCTCGGCGTGGCGGCGGCCGTCGCGGTGCTCGCCGGCGCGCTGCTCGTCGGCGACTCGGTGCGCGGCAGCCTGCGCGACATCGCGGTCGGACGCCTCGGACGTACCGATTCGATCGTGACGTCGAGCGGGTTCTTTCGCGAGGCGCTGGCGGACGATCTCCGCGCGAAAGGCGCCGGAACCGCAACCGCGCCGCTCGTCATCGCCAGCGGGTTCGTGACGCACGAAGCATCGGGGCGGCGAGCGGCCGGCGTCCTCGTGTACGGCGTCGACGAGCGGTTCTGGCAGTTCCATGGCCAGCCGCCTCCCGAAGGCGTCGTCATCTCGCCCGCGCTCGCGGCGGAGCTCGGCGCGGCCGCGCGCGATGTGCTGCTCGTCCGGCTGCAGAAGCCGTCCGCGATTCCACTCGAATCGCTGTTCGGACGGAAAGACGACGTGGGGCGGACGGTGAGGCTGGATGTGGCCGGTGTTCAGCCGCGCGAGCGGCTCGGCGAGTTCGCGCTTCGCCCGCAGCAATCCGAAGTCCGCGCGGTGTTTGCGCCGCTGCGCCGGATTCAGCGCGACCTCGCGATCGGCGGAACGGTCAACACCGTTCTGTTGGCTTCGGCGCCGGAGGCCTCCGTCGAGGCCGCAGCGCGCGCCGCGCTGACGCTGGAGGATCTCGGCGTCAAGGTGTCCACCGCCGCCGAGCCCCCCTCGGTTGTCGTCGAGGGGGCGATGGGGATCCTCAGCGAGCCGCTCGAGGCGGCGGCGAGGAAGGCGGCCCTGGCGCGCAGGCTCGAGACGTTGCCGGTGTTCACGTACCTCGCGAACACCATTCGCAGCGGCGATCGCCAGATCCCGTACTCACTCGTCACCGCTACGGATCTCTCGGTGTTTTCCGGGTCCTGTCTGGCCGGCACGGTACCAGGGCAGGCTCCGGAAGCAGCCCGGGAGCCGATTCCTCCGGGCGAGGTTGATCGGATCGTCCTGAACGAGTGGGCGGTTGACGAGCTCCAGGCGTCTGACGGCGATCGCATCGAGCTGGATTACTTCCTCTGGGATCCGGCGGCCGGGCTCACCACGCACACCGCGGCCTTCACGGTCGATAATTCCGGCTGTCGCGTCCGGATCGAGGGCTTCGCCGCGGATCGGCGGCTCGCCCCCGAGTATCCGGGCATCACCGGCGCGACGAGCCTGGCGAACTGGGATCCGCCGTTCCCCGTCGATCTCTCCCGCATCCGTCCGCAGGACGAGAAGTACTGGAACGACTACCGCACCACGCCGAAGGCCTTCATCGCGTTCGAGCGCGGGCGCGAGCTGTGGAAGACGCGGTATGGAAGCGCCACGTCGATACGGATGCAGGTCTCCAGCGCAGGACGACGCAGCCGTGTTTGCCGATCTGATCGGCGAGGATCTGCGCCAGTCGCTGCAGCCGCAGGCGATGGGGATCACCATCTCTCCCGTGCGTCGTCTGGCGATCGAGGCTTCGTCGGGCGCGACCGACTTCGGCGAGTACTTCACCGTACTTCAGCTTCTTCCTCGTCGTGTCTGCGCTGCTGCTCGCCATCCTGTTCTTCCGCCTCGGCGTCGAGCAGCGCCTGCGGCAGATCGGCATCCTGCGCGCCGCCGGCTTCACGATCGCGCACGTGCGCCGCCTGCTGCTGACCGAGGCGCTCGTCCTCGCCACCGCGGGCAGCGCGCTCGGCGTGCTTGGCGCCGTCGCATATGGCCAGCTGATCGTCTACGGCCTGCGCACGTGGTGGCGAGGCGCCGTCGGGACGACGCTGCTGGAGTTGCACGTGTCGGGCTTGTCGCTCGCGATTGGGGCGGTGGCGGGGATAGTCGCGGCTGCGCTCTGCGTGATCGTGTCGCTGCGCGCCGTCGCGCGGCTGTCGCCCCGCGCGCTCCTGACGGCGCAGGCCATCGATCTGCCAGTCGCCGACGCGCGCGGTGCGCGGCGCCGGAAAGTGATCGGGATCGTCTTCGCGTTCGCGGGGCTGGCGATGCTCGCCGGCGGATTCGTCTCGAGCGCGGCGCAGACCGGGATGTTCTTCGGCGCGGGCGCGGCGCTCCTGGTCGCGTCTCTGTTCCTGTTCTCGGCGTGGCTGCGCTCGCGCGACGGCCGTCCGCTGTCCGGCCGGGGGGACTGGCCGCTCTGGCGGCTGGGCTTCCGGAGCGCGTCATTCCGTCCCTCGCGCAGCGTCCTGTCGGCCGCGCTCATCGCGTCGGCGGCCTTCATCATCGTGTCGGTCGACGCGTTTCGCCGCGGGCCTGGCGGAATGGACACCGACCCGCATTCGGGCACGGGCGGCTTCGTGCTGATCGGCCAGTCCGACGTCCCGCTTCTCCACAACCCGAACGACCCGGCCGGCCGTGAGGCGCTGGGCGTGTTCAATCAGGGCGCGGCGCTCTCGCGCACGCGCTTCACACGGTTCCGCGTCCGGCCCGGCGAGGACACGAGCTGTCTGAATCTCTACCGTCCGACCAACCCGACTATCGTGGCCCCCGAGGCGGGATTCATCGAGCGTGGACGGTTCGCGTTCGCGGCCTCTCTCGCGCAAACCGATGCCGAGCGCGCGAACCCGTGGCTGCTGCTGAAACGGCCCGTGACCGACGGCCCCATTCCGGTCGTCGCGGATGCGACATCGCTCCAGTACGTGCTGCACGCCGCGGTCGGCGACACGTTTTCGATGGATAACGGCTCGGGCCGTCCGCTCGTCCTCCAGTTCGTGGCATCGCTGCGCGACAGCGTGCTGCAGGGGGAGCTGGTCATGGCCGAAGAGCACTTCGTGCGGCTCTTTCCGGCGCAGCAGGGCTACCGGCTCTTTCTGATCGATGCGCCGGACGCGCGCACGCCCGCCGACGCGGCAACGCTTGCGGGCGCGCTCGAGCAGGACCTCGCGCCGTTCGGGTTCGATGCGGTGACGACGGCCGAGCGGCTGGAGGCGTTCCACCGCGTCGAGAACACGTATCTGTCCACGTTCCAGGCGCTCGGCGGGCTCGGGCTGCTGCTCGGGACGATCGGCCTCGCGGCGATCATGTTCCGCAACGTCCTGGAGCGGCGCCGGGAGCTGGCGCTGCTGCGCGCCGTCGGCTACGACGCGCGCCGCGTGTCGATCGTCATCGTGGCGGAGGCGGCGCTGCTGCTCGGCGCCGGCCTCGCCGCCGGCGCCGGCTGCGCGGCCCTTGCGGTCGCCCCCGCGTGGCTGGGCCGAGGCGGGACGCTTCCCGGCCCCGGGCTGCTGGGCCTGCTGCTCGCCGTCGCCGCCGCGGGCCTGCTCTCGTCGATCGTCGCCACGCGCGCCGCCCTCGGCGGCAACATGCTCGAGGCTCTCCGCGCGGAGTAGGCGTCTGAAACGGTCGTACCGGGATTGGCCGTAGCGCAGGCTCAGCCCTGCCGGAACGCTATCGGATGGCCATGAAAAAACTAATTCTCACGCACTCCTTCTCTTATCCATCGCCGCGCCGTCCGCGGCTCCAGACCCCTCCTGGCTGCAGTGGGGAGGGCCGCGGCGCAACTTCACGGCCGAGACGCCCGCGCTGGCGTCGGCATGGCCGGCCTCCGGCCCGAAGAAGCTCTGGGAGCGCGCGCTTGGCGAGGGGCATTCGTCCATCCTCGTGGAGGGCGGACGCCTCTACACGATGTACCGCCCGCTGGGGATGCTCTCGCTGGTCCGGCGATCGCAGCAGGAGATCGTGACGGCGATCGACGCGTCGAACGGACGCACGATCTGGGAGCATCCCTACGACGCTCCGACGGCCGGCCTCAACCTCTCCGAGGGCGCCGGTCCCCACGCCACGCCGCTCATCGTCGGCGATCGGCTGTTCGCGATGAGCAGCCTCGTCCAGATCATCGCGCTCGACAAGCAGAGCGGCAAGCGGCTCTGGTCTCACGACCTGGTCAAGGAGGTCGGCGCGACAGTTGACGACCGCGGCTACTCGTCGAGCCCGATTGCCTACGGGACCACGGTGATTGTGCCCGCGGGAGGTCCCGGCGCGTCGGTCGTCGCGCTCAACCAGCAGACCGGCGCGATTGCGTGGAAGGGCGGAAGCTTTGCCGTCGCGCCCGCGTCGCCGGTCCTCATCACCGTTGACGGCCAGGACCAGCTCGTCGTCTCCGGCGCCAACGAGATCGTCGGGATGAACCCGTCGAACGGCGCGGTCCTGTGGACGCATCGCAATCCCACGAGTTACGGGCTCAACATCAGCACGCCGGTGTGGGGCGAGGGGAACCTGCTCTTCATCTCTGCCGCGTACAACAACGTGGCGCGGCTGCTGAAGCTCGCGCAGAGCGGCGGCAAGACGACCGTCCAGGAGCTGTGGACGCAGAACCGCATGCGGGTCCACATCGGCACGGTGATCAGGCTGGGGGATTTCGCGGTGGGCTCGAGCGGCGACTTCGGACCGTGCCCCACCGTGGGCATCGATCTGAAGACCGGGCAGATCCTGTGGCAGAGCCGCGATTTCGCGCGCTCGACGTTCCTCCAGGCCGACGGCAAGCTGATCGTGATGGATGAAGACGGCACCATCGGCCTCGCATCCGCGACGCGGCAGGGATACAAGGTGCTCGCGAAGGCGTCGATCCTGACCAACCGCGCCTGGACGACGCCGACACTGGTCGGGACGAAGCTGTACGTGCGCGATCGCAAGCAGATGATGGCGTTCGAACTGGGCATGTGAGAGATCAGGAGATCAGCGGGGTCCACTCGTATTTAACAGGAGGTCAGAAGATCAGGAGAAAAATTAATGGCTCCTGATCTCCTGATCTCCTGTTTGGTTTTTTGGACTTGGAAACTTTTCCTGGTTTACGATACGCGGGAGGAGTCCCCAATGCATCGTGCGAAGTTGTCCGTGTTGTTCGGCGTGCTCGCGGTGACGGCGGTGTCGGCGGACAACTGGCCCCAGTGGCGCGGTCCGCAGCTGAACGGTACCGCCGCCGACAAAGGGTTGCCGGTCAAGTGGGGTCCCACCGAGAACATCCTGTGGAAGCTCGCGATGCCGAGCCGGACCGGCGCCACGCCGATCGTCTGGAACGACCGAATCTTCCTCAACGTGGCGACCGAGGACAAAGGCGGAGCGGTCGAGCTGTGGTCCGTGGACCGCGCCAGCGGCACCGTCCAGTGGAAGCGTCCGATCACGGCCGGCAACTACCGGATCAACAAGCAGAACATGTCGTCGCCGTCCCCGGTGACGGACGGCACCAGCGTGTGGGTCCTCACCGGCCTCGGCATCCTGAAGGGGTTCGACTTCGCCGGCAAGGAGCTGTGGACGCGCGACATTCAGAAGGACTACGGGACCTTCGGGCTGAACTGGGGCTACGGATCCTCTCCGCTCCTTCATCAGGACGCGCTGTACGTCCAGGTCTTCCACGGGATGAAGACCGACGACCCGTCGTACCTGATGAAGCTCGACAAGAAATCAGGCAAAACACTTTGGAAGACGGAGCGTCCGACGAAAGCGATCCAGGAGTCGCCGGATGCCTATACGACGCCGGCGCTGCTCCAGCACGGGAACACGACGGAGATCGTGACCACGGGCGGCGACACCGTCACCGGCCACGATCCCGCGTCCGGCAAGGAGCTGTGGCGGGTCGAGGGGCTCAACCCGGACAACGACCCCTGGTACCGCATCATCGCGTCGCCGCTGGTGGCCGGCGGGCTCGTCATCGCCCCCACGCGCGTGCGGCCGATGCTGGCGATCCGCCCCGGCGGGCGAGGCAACGTCACGAGCACGCACGTCGCCTGGAGCTTCGCCCGCGGACCGGATGTGCCGACGCCGGTCAGCGACGGGACGCTCCTCTACACCGTTGACGACCGGGGCATCGTCCACGCGCTGGACGTCAAGACCGGCGCGGTCGTCTACGGTCCCGAGCGTCTCAAGCCGGCGATCTACAGCGCCTCTCCCACGCTCGCCGACGGCAAGATCTACGTGACCAACGAAGACGGCCTGACGTCAGTGTTCAGGGCGGGGCCGAAATTCGAGGTGCTCGGGGAAAACGCGACCGGCGAATACACGCTCAGCACCATCGCCGTGTCGAACGGCCAGCTGTTCCTGCGCACCGACAAGTATCTCTACGCGATCGGTACGGGCAAGCCGGCCAGTCCTTGAACAGGAGGTCAGGAGACTTCTTTATGTGCGGATTCAAAAGACGGCCGAGATCAGGACGGGTTATTCACGTAACGGTCAGGATGGTCGACGCGCTTCAGGCCAGCGATGAGCGTCGTTGAATTGAAGTTCATGTCTGAAGAATAAAAAACTCCTGATCTCCTGCCCTCCTGTAAAAGTTCTCTAGCGCCTTTGAAGTGTATTTCCTAGATATCTACCACCTTGCCTGGATTCATGCGGTTGTCGGGATCGAGCGCGCGCTTGATCGCCCGCATGACGGCGAGCCCCTCGCCGTGCTCGGCTTCGAGAAACCTCATCTTCCCGTAACCGACGCCGTGCTCGCCGGTGCAGGTGCCGCCCATCGCGAGCGCGCGCGCCACCATTCGGTCGTTCAGGCGGCGCGCCTCTTCGAACTCCGCCGGGCTCGCGGGATCGAGGAGGTAAATCAGATGAAAGTTGCCGTCGCCGGCGTGCCCGACCAGGCATGTGGGGAACGACGTGTGCTCGTGGTCCTGTTTCGTCTCGACCACGCAGTCGGCGAGCCGGGAGATCGGCACGCAGACGTCGCTCGCCCACGACCGGCAGCCGGGACGGAGCGCGAGCGCCGAGTAGTGGACGTCGTGGCGCGCCTGCCACAGCTTCTCGCGATCTTCCAGCCGCGTCGCCCACTGAAAGGCGTGTCCGCCACGCTCGGCGGCAATCGATTCCACGCTCGCGGCCTGCTCGGCGACGTAGCGGTCGGTGTCGCCGTGGAATTCGAAGAGCAGGGTCGGCGCGACGGGATAGGCCGTCTTCGAGTACCGGTTGACGGCGTCCATCTGGGCGTCGTCGAGCAGCTCGATCCGCGCGACGGGGACGCCCAGCTGGATCGTGGCGATCACGGTGTCGACCGCGCCTCGCATGGACTCGAACGAGCAGACCGCGGCCGAGACCGCCTCGGGCAGCGGGTGAAGCCTGAGCGTCACCTCGGTGATGACGCCGAGCGTGCCCTCCGATCCGACGAAGAGGCGCGTCAGGTCGTACCCGGCGGCGGACTTGCGCGCGCGGGTGCCCGTCGAGACGACGCGGCCGTCGGCGAGGACGACGGTCAGTGCCAGCACGTTCTCGCGCATCGTGCCGTAGCGCACCGCGGTCGTGCCGGACGCTCTCGTCGCCGCCATGCCTCCAATCGTGGCGTCGGCGCCCGGATCGATCGGAAACATCAGCCCGGTGTTCCGCAGCGCCTTCGCGAGCTGCAGGCGCGTGACGCCCGCCTGCACCGTCACGTCGAGATCCTCCACGCCGACGCGCAGCACCTGGTTCATCTCGCGCAGGTCGACGGTGATGCCGCCGCGCAGCGCCTGCACGTGGCCCTCGAGCGACGTCCCCGCCCCGAACGGGACGACGGGCAGCTGAAAGCGCGCGCTGATCCGCAGGATTTCGACGACTTCGCCGGTCGTCGCCGGGAAGCAGACGACGTCCGGCGCCGCGGGAGGATGGTACGACTCCCCGTGGCTGTGATGCTCGCGCACGGCGAGGCCATCGCTGGCCCGCGCGCCGAGCAGGCCCTTCAGTTCGACGACGGCGGCGTCGAGGCGGCGCTCGGGGTGGTGGGCATGGGTGGATAATCTCCAACGTCCGTTTTGAACAGGAGATCAGGAGATCAGGAGTTATTTTTGGTTTTTGAAAAAACCAAATCTCCTGATCTCCTGACCTCCTGTTCAAAGGGACAGCCGCGACTACGACTCGATCTTGATCAGCTCGACGTCGAACACCAGCATGCCTTTGGGCGCGCCAGGCTGTCCGCCGTAGGCGAGCTTCTCGGGAATCCAGAGCCGCCGTTTTTCACCCTCGACCATCAACTGCACGCCTTCCGTCCATCCGGCGATGACGCGATTCAGGCCGAACGCGATCGGCTCGTTGCGCGCGACGGAGCTGTCGAACATCTTGCCGTCGGTCGTCCACCCCGTGTAGTGCACGCGCACCCGGGAGTCCTTGCGCGGGTGGTTCGCGCCCGTGCCCGGCGTGAGAACCTTGGTGGCCAGACCAGTTGGTGTGGTGAGCGCGTCGGCTGGCGGCGCGGCGACGTCAGGAGGTCCGGGGATCATCAGTCCAGTGTCCTTTCTTCAAGCCGGTGGTGTCCGGATTCAGCCGGACCGGCCGCGTCATCGCGACCATCCTTGATAATGTATCAGGACCGGCCCGGCCGTGGACCGGCGCGGCAGTCTGAAATCGAAGGAGCGTAGCGGCATGGCACGTGAGTCCTGGCTCTCCACCCGGCTCGCCGCGCTCGTGGCGGCCGTTGTCGCGGCGACGGCGCTCGTCGCGGCCGTCCCCCAAACCACCGCGACGCGGCCGTATTTCCCGGCTCGAGGCGAGTGGCGGAAGCAGCCGCCGGCGGCCGCCGGGCTCGACAAGGCGAAGCTCGACGAGGCGATTGCGTTTGCGATCTCGCGGGAGAACCCGAACACGAAGGACCTGGCGGTCTCGACGGTCGAGCAGTTCCGGAACGAGGCGCCCTACAACACGCTCATCGGACCGACCGAGCCGCGCGGCGGGTCGAGCGGCGTGATCATCCGGCACGGCTCGGTCGTGGCCGAGTGGGGCGACACGGCTCGGGCCGACATGACGTTCAGCGTCACGAAGACCTTCCTCTCGACCGTCGTCGGTGTCGCGTTCGATCGCGGCCGGATTCGCGCCGTGACCGATCGCGTCGCCACCTACATGCCGAAGGGCGTCGATCTGTTCGCCTCGGAGCACAACGCGCCGATCACGTGGGAACACCTGCTGCGCCAGACGAGCGACTGGTCGGGGACGCTCTGGGGCAAGCCCGACTGGGCCGATCGGCCGCCGCGAGGACAAACCCCCGAGCAATGGCCGAACCGCGAGATGCACGCGCCCGGGACCTTCTACAAGTACAACGACACCCGCGTGAACGTGCTCGCGCTGTCGGCGCTCTACGTGCTCGAACGGCCGCTGCCCGAGGTGTTGAAAGAATCGGTGATGGATCCGATCGGCGCGTCCACGACGTGGCATTGGGAGGCCTACGACAACGCATGGGTCGAGATCGGCGGGAAGCGCATGAAGTCGGTGACCGGCGGCGGGCACTTCGGCGGCGGGATGTTCATCAGCGCGTACGACCTCGCGCGGTTCGGCTACCTGTTCCTTCAGAACGGGAAGTGGGACGGCCGTCAGCTCGTGTCCGAGAAGTGGATCGCGATGGCCAGGACGCCGGGCCCCGCGAACGCCACCTACGGCTTCTGCAACTGGTTCCTGAACGTCCCGCCGAAACGCGCGGACGGCACCGAGGGGCCGCTTCCGTTCCCGTCGGCGCCGCGGTCTTCGATCACGTTCCAGGGCAACGGCGTCAACGCCGTCTACATGGACTGGGACCACGACATGGTCATCGTCGTGCGCTGGATCGACAACAACCGCAGCCTGGATCAGTTCCTCGGGAAGGTGATCGGGGCGATCGCCGAGTAGAGCAGTGTCCTGTCAACTCCCAAAAAACCAACTCCCAACTCGCAAAGTGTCTTGGGGTGGAAGTCGCCGCGGCTTTCACCCCCAGACAACTTGGGAGTTGGTCTTTTGGGAATTGGGAGTTGATCTGATCACCGCTACGCCGGCGGCTTGTTGTAGAGCACCGTGCCGGCGCCGATCGCCGTCAGCAGGAACCCCACGTAGAGCATCGGGCTCGGGGCGACTTTCGGCGGATGGATGTACATCGTGTAGAGCACGTTGACGAGCGGCGCGCCGCCGAAGACGAGCGGCATGACGTAGGTCGGAAGGCCGCCCGTGCGGAACGAATAGATGATGCACACGGCGCCCAGCGCGCCGAGCGTTCCCGCGACGGTCGCAAACGTCGTGCCCGACGAGTTGAACCCGCGCAACCCCTGCCCCTGGGTCATCAGCACGATGACCGGCACGACCACGCCGACCAGGAAGTAGGCGACGCCGACACACAGCAGCGCCCGCATCGGGTTCCCGAGCTTCACCTGTCCCTGGTGGAGCATCGCGCCGTACACACCCCACGACAACACCGCGCCCGCGACGAACGTCAACCAATGCATGATGGCTCCTGCTCTCAGTGTCCGATGATCGGTCTTCCGTTGGAATCTTACACTCGTGTGCGGACGAAGCGCAGGCCTTCAGAGAGTGTGAACAAATCCGCCAATCTCCAACCCCACGTATTTGGTTAGCGCGTGCGTTTGTCTTGACAGGAGATCAGGAGATCAGGAGTTTTTGTTTTTCAAGAATGAACTCCTGACCTCATGGACTCGCTGTTAGACCGCTGCCGTAGCGCGAATCTAGAAGACCGCCCGGATTCCCACCTGCACCTGGCGCGCCGACGTCACCGTCGTGGTGATGCGCCCGAAGGTCGAGAGCGCCGGTTCGCCGTCGCGCGTGCCGGCGAAGGCGCGCAGCTCGGGGACGCCGAAGTTGGCGCGGTTCAGGATGTTGAACCCTTCGATCCGGAATTCGAGACGGCCGCCGCCGCCGAGCACGCCCCACCGCGCGGTTTTCATCAGCGACAGGTCGAGCGTCCGAAAATTCGGCCCGGTGAAGTCGCCCCGTCCCGTGTTTCCGAAGGTGCCGGCCGGCTGCAGCACGAACGCGGCGGGATCGAACCATTGGTCGACGCGTCCGAGGACGGCGTTATCCGGGCCGAAGCCGGGCGCGTAGCTCGGGCGATCCTGGCCGATGCCCGGGCCGCGCGACGGGTTCCACTGCGAGCGCGATCGATTGGTCTGCACGAACACCGTCAGCGGGTTGCCGCTGCGCAGCGTCCATATCCCCGACACGTTCCAGCCGTCCAGCACCGCGCCGGCCGGACCGGTGAGCCCCTTCGCGAACGGGACCTCCCACGTGACGTTCATGATCCAGTTGTGCCGCGTGTCGAAATCCGACGGCCCCTTGTTGTAGCCCGGCACGAACTCGGGCAGCGCGGAGGTCGTGCCGTTGGTCGCGTCGGAGAAGAAGGTCGAGGCCTGCGTGGTGTCGACGCTCTTGGCGAACGTGTACGAGGACTGCACCGAGAACCCATCGCTCCAGCGGCGCCGCGCCTCGAAGATGAACGCGTTGTACCACGAGTCGCCGTCGCTGCTCTTGAGCTCGATCGTCGAGAACGCCGGGTTGATCCGCGGCGTCCCGGCCGCGATGAACGGCTGGCCGTCGGCCGTCGTGCCGGTCGGCTGGGCGAGGTTCACGTCGCCGCTGCGCCACAGGTGCGCGCCGCGCGATCCCGCATAGCCGGCCGTCACCACGGTTTTCCACCACAGCTCGCGCTGCGCGTTGACGTTGAAGACGTGGACGCGCGGTGTCTTGATGTCGAACTGCATCGGCCGCATCGAGATCGCGGTCGCGCGATCGAACGGCGGGCTCGGGAACGTCGGGTTGACGATGACCGGACGCGGCGTGAACGGCGGGTTCGTCACGGTGACGATCAGGTTCTGGTGACTGTTGGTGTTGAAGTAGAGCCCGTAGCCCCCGCGCACGGAGGTGCGGCCGTCGCCGAAGACGTCCCACGCGAAGCCGCCGCGCGGCGACACGTTCGTGTACGTCGGGTTCTCGTAGAGCGGTCCGATCGTCGGCTGCGATGCGCTGAGGTCGGGCAGCGCCGAATCGCGGTCGTACTTCTCGCGCGGCATCGTCGAGAACTCGTAGCGAAGGCCGCCGTTCACCGTCAGCCGCGGCGCGACCTGGAAATCGTCCTGAACGTAGAAGCCGAACACGGTGAAGCGCCAGTAGCGATCGAACTGCGCCTCGGGCGTCAGGCCGACGAAGGTCGCGGGCCGGTTCGTCAGGAACGCATTCAGGTCGGCGAAGGTGAAGATGCCGAGCGAGAACGTCGGGTTCACCATGTTGTCCTGGTAGTACTCGGCGAGCCCGCCCCCCTTGAGCGTGTGGCGGCCCCGGTTGTGCACCAGGTCGCTCTGCAGGCTGAACACGTTCTGCACCAGCCGCAGGTTGCCCGAGCTCTGCGGACCGAAGCGCTTCATCCCGCCGATGTCGATGTCGCCCATCAGATCGCGGGTGGCGATGAACGGCGCGAGGGTTTGTGTCGTGTTCGCCTGGACGTTCTGGCCGATCCGCGTCCGGCTGAAACCGACGCGCGCCGTGTTGAGCGTCCGGGCTGAGAGGATCCGGCGGTATTCGCCGGTGAAGAACTGATTGCGGGAAAGAAACGTCCGCGGAAACTGCGGGTAGTCGGTCGGCAGAAACTGATCCGCGTCGTCCAGCGTGTAGCGGGCGAAGAACTGGTGGTTGGCGCCGGGATGGTAGTCCAGGCGGCCCTGGAGGAAATGCTGATCGACCGTCTGGTTGAACGGGAACGTATGCGTCGCCAGACCCTGCCCGAGCAGCGGACCGTTGGCGCGTGGGAACTCCGCCAGGTACGGCGCCACGGCGGGGTTGATCCCGACGGATCCCGTGGGCAGGATCCCAAGGCGGGCGTTGTCGTCGGGCACGACGGTCGAGACGTTCCGGCCGAGCCGCTCGACGAGCCCCTCGTAACCGGCGAAGAAGAACGCGCGATCCTTGGCGATCGGTCCGCCGAGCGTGGCGCCGAACTGGTTCCGCCGGAAATCCGGCTTCTCGCCGGCGTCGAAGAAGTTGCTGGAGTCGAGCGCGTCGTTGCGGTGATACTCGAAGGCGCTCCCCGAAAACGTGTTGGCGCCGGACTTGGTGAGCACGTTGATCTGCCCGCCCGAGTTCCGGCCGAACTCCGCGCTGTAGGCGTTGGCTTCCACGCGGAACTCGCGGATCGTGTCCATGCCGAGCGCGGTGCCGGCGGCGCTCCCGGCCGGCCCGTTCGTGAAATCGTTCTGCAGCGTGCCGTCGAGCAGGTACGTATTCGACCGCGGGTCCTGCCCGTTGACGCTCATGCCGAGCCCGTGCGCGACGACCGATCCCCCGTCGCGGTGCGGGAACGCGTTGACCCCGGGCTGCAGCAGCGCGAGGTCGGTGTAGTTGCGGCCGTTGAGCGGAAGCCGCTCGATTGCTTCAGTGCCGACGAGGTAGCTGAGCTCCGACGTGGACGTGTTGACGAGAGGCATCGTGCCGACGACGACATCCTCGATCTCGAGCGCGCCAATCTGAAGCGTGATGTTCAGGTTGACCGTCGTCGCGACCGCGACGGTCACGGCCTGGCGCACGTGGGGCTTGAAGCCGGCCAGCTCCGCGCGCAGGTCGTACGATCCGGGCGCGATCGCGGCGACGACGAACCGTCCCGCCGCCCCGGTCACGACCGTGCGCGAGAGACCCGTGGCGGTGTCCCGCACGGTCACCGAGACGCCCGGAAGCACGCCGCCGTTCGCGTCCGAAAGGGTGCCGGTGATGGTCCCGGCGGTCTGCGCCGCGACGGTCGTGACGAACGGCGTGCCGAGCGACACGACGAACAGAAAACAAATCAAGAGACGCATTTCGTGAAAAAGCTCCTTGTGGGAAACCGCGCGGCAGAAGCTCAATTCTATCAGCGGCATGTATCGCGATCGAGTCCGATGCGGCTGAGCCGGGCTCGTTGTGATAAAAAGATCACTCCTGCGTGAGAACCCGTATCCTCCTCGGCTTCGCGATTGCGGCGCTCTACCTGTTGCACCAGGACATCTGGTTCTGGCGGACCGCACGACCGCTCGTGTTCGGGTTCCTCCCGATCGGCCTCGCATATCACGCGCTGTTTTGCCTGGCCGCCGCGCTCCTGATGTGGGTGCTGACGAGCGTGGTCTGGCCGGCTCATCTGGAGAATTCCCACCCGGGCGGAAAGCCCCGCGAGCAGTAAAAAGCGCCTGCGGCTGCGGCGAGCGAGCGAAGCGAGTCGAGCCGCGCGAGTGGGGGTGGGGCCCCACGAGCAGTAAATATGATTCAAGCGATCATCGTCTTTTCCTACCTCGCCGTCGTCCTCTACATCGGCATCTTCGCGTTCCGCGGCGCGCGCGGGGCGGGCGCCGGCGCGGAAGACTACTTTCTGGCCGGACGATCGCTCGGTCCCGCGGTGTTCCTGCTGTCGCTCTTCGGCACCAACATGACCGCGTTCACGATCCTCGGGTCGGCCGGCCATGCGTTCGCGAACGGGATCCTGACCTTCGGGCTGATGGCGTCCTCTTCGGCCTTCATCATCCCGCTGACGCTGTTCTTCGTCGGCACGCGGATGTGGGCGCTCGGGAAGCGCCACGGGTTCATGACGCCGGTGCAGATGTTCCGCGACCGCTGGGAGTGCGGCCACATCGGCACCGTCATCTTCGCCGTGCAGGCGGCCCTGCTCGTGCCCTACATCGTCATCGGCGTGATGGGCGGCGGTACCGCGATCCGGGCGATCACCGGCGGCGTCGTGCCGTACTGGCTCGGCGGCGCGGTGGTGGCGCTCGTCGTGATGAGCTACGTGTTCTTCGGCGGCATGCGCGGCACGGCCTGGGTCAACACGTTTCAGACCGTGCTGTTCCTGTCGTTCGGCGCCGTCGCGGTGATCGTCATCGGGCGCGGCATGGGGGGCTTCTCCGCCGCGATCGAAGGCCTGCTCGCGTCACCGGCCACCGCGCCGCTCCTGACGCGCGAACGCGTGTCGCCGCTCTTCTTCCTCAGTTACACGTTCATCCCCCTCTCGACCATCGCCTTTCCGCACATCACCATCTTCTGTCTCACCGCGCGGCGCATGGAGCAGTTCCGCCGCACCGTCATCTTCTACCCGCTGTGCATTCTCGCGATCTGGCTCCCGTGCACGTTCCTCGGCCTGGCGGCGAACGCCATGCAGGACGTGCCCCGCATCGAGCAGAAGCTCGAGGCCCGTGCGGCGCTGGCAGCGGCGTCGCCGTCCATGCCGGCCGACGAGCGCGCGGCCCTCCGCCGGCAGGCGGCCGGCGACGACGTGGTGCTCGTGATGCTGGAGCGGTACGCGCCGCTGTGGCTGGCCGGCCTCCTGGGCGCCGGCATCATGGCGGCGGTGATGGCGAGCGACTCGCAGATCCTCGCGCTCTCGACGATGTTCACCGAGGACGTGTTTGCGTTTTACGGAGGGACGGCCAGGTTCGGCGAGGCCGTGCAGGTGCAGACCGGACGGCTCTTCGTCGTCGGGTTGACCGTCGTCGCGTACACCGTGGCGCTCGAGGCGCCGCAGAGCATCTTCGATATCGCGGTGCAGTACGCGTTTTCGGGCTACGCGGCGCTGTCGCCGTTGCTGTTCGCGGCCCTGTTCTGGAGGCGAAGCACGAAGTGGGGCGCGCTGGCCGTCGCCGTGTGGACCGCGGCGGCCGTCATCTACACCGCCCGCGTGCCCGGCGCCCTGGCCTGGTACGGCCTGATGCCGGTCGTGCCGATGACGATCATCTCGTGCCTGCTCATGATCGCCGTCTCGCTGGTCACGCGGCCGCCGTCTCGGCAGACGATTCAGCGGTACGAGTGAGAAAGGCTTCCAGCTCTCAGCTTCCAGCTTCCAGCTCCCACGTTTCGCAGTTGTTCGAGCCGCCTGAGCCATTCCCCAATGCGGTTCCAACTCGGGAAATTTAGGCTCACCACGTTCCTGCCAACGACTTGCCGCGTTTTCACCAACAGCGATTTTTCGCGCGGGTTGTGCGGGGGGGGCGGATGGTTGCGTCTCATCGACGCGATCGACGCCTCGCCGACGTGAATCGTCCTGCAGCCAGCGCGTAGGCTTTGAGCGCAACGACCGAAAGCTGGCGCGACATGGCCACCGTATAATGCGGTCCATGGGCACGCGGTTCCTGCGTCTGCCGTTGTCCTTCGAACCGTCCAGGCTGGTGGCCGACATGATTCGATCGTGCGCCGCCCAGTGGACCCGCCATGCCAACCAGCGGGACTACACGGGCGAGTGGACCGGCATCGCGCTCCGCTCGGCCTCGGGCAGTCCCGGCGATCTCCTGTCGGTTCCCGGCAGCGATGGCTACCGCGATACGCCGCTGCTCGAGGAGTGCCGCTACTTCGCCGAGATTCTCGACGGTCTCGCGTGCGAGAAAGAAACGGCGCGGCTGCTGCGGCTCGCGCCCGGCGGCGTTATCCGCGAGCATCGCGACCTGGGCGCGTCCTACGCCGACGGATTTTTCCGCCTGCACGTTCCCATCACCACCAACGATCAGACCCGCTTCATCGTCGACGGCGAGTCGCTGCCGATGCAGCCGGGCGACTGCTGGTACGCCGACTTCACCCTGCCTCACAGCGTGCGCAACGACGGCGCCACCGATCGCGTGCATTTGATCATCGACGGATCCCGTAATGAATGGTCGGACCGGTTGTTCGAGACCGCGGGGTACGATTTCGCGGCCGAGGCACGCGAGCGCCAGATGGATCCGCACACCCGGTGCCTGATCATCAACGAGCTGCGCGCGCGCGGCGGCGAGGTCGACCTGCAGCTCGCCAGCCAGCTCGAAGACGGCGCGGATGCGCCGCGATGAGCGGGGCCGCTCCCCAACCCTGCTGGATCCCCGAGCGCTTCGTCACAGACAACACGGGCGACGCCCGCTGCCGCTGGATCGACGTCGCCGGACTCCGATTCACGGATCCCTTCTTCGACTCCACCGTGAGACGGCGGCGGAGGGACTCGCCGACAGAACGCTGGTCGACGGTCGCTGAGCTGCTTGATGAGGCTGCCACCGTGCCGGCGGTGAACGACGTCGTCTTCATCTTTCACGTGTCGCGCTGCGGCTCGACGCTGATGTCGCAGTTGTTCGGGCTCGACGAACGAACGCTGGTGCTGTCCGAAACGCCGCTGCTCGACGCGATCCTGCGGACGGACGGCGGCGATCGCGCGCGGCTGTTCGACGCAGCGCTGCGGCTGCTCGGCCGCCCGCGCGACGGAGCCGGATTCCGCCTCGTCGTGAAGACTGACGGCTGGCACCTGTTCCATGCCGCGTCGCTGCGCCGGCTGTACCCGCAGGCGCGATTCGTCCTGCTCTACCGGCGACCGGCTGATGTCCTCGGATCGCACCAAAAGATGCGCGGCATGCACATGGTGCCCGGCGTCCTCGAGGCGCCGCCGTTTCACGTGCCCTACGACCCGGAGCGGCTTATGCTCGATCAGTACGCCGCCGCCGTACTCGAACGTCACTATGCGGCGATGCTCGACATCGCTGTCGCGGACGAGTGCAGCCTGCTGGCAGGTTACGAGGAAGGGTTTCCTGCCGTGTTCCTGCGTACGACAGCGTGGCTTGGCCGATCGTTCGCTGCCGATGATCTGCGACTGATTCACGAGCGTTGCGGGTACCACGCGAAGCGTCCGCACGAACGGTTCGGCGGCGAGACGCTGCCATGCCTCCAGGGCGTCGATCTTCGGCCGCTCGATGCGTTATTCGCCGCGCTCGAGCAGCGCCGAGCGGCTACCGCTATGTCACCAGATATGGATTGAGCCACCCGGATCGCTCGTCGGCTTGTCTGAGCGCGTCGTAGGCGGCGTGGAAGGATGGCGGCGGTATGAGCGTCGCGGTCGTGACGCGCGACCACGCGCCATCCGGGCCGCACCGCAACTCTTGCAGGTAGTCGTGCGATCCCGTGACGTCACCCGTCACTTCGTCCACCAGCAGCTGTCCTCTCGGCGACATGAACGACGCACCGGACAACGCCCGGCACAGCGCCTCGCCTGAGCGTTCGCCGTCGCTCCGCGACGCCGCGGACGCGAGCATCCGCCCTGTCTCGTAGCCGAGGAGCGCAAACACCGCGGGCGACTTGCGCTCGCCGATCTTCGACAGGCGGCGGAACTGCTCCTGCTCTTCGACGTGCGCGGTCGGGTCCCACGACCATGCCGTTCTGGCGCCCGCCGGTGGGGCGGCCATCTGCGTCAGCCAGGCGTCGTGAGTGAACAGCGGTGACGCCAGCAACGGCAGGCGGGCCGACAGGCCGGTGCCGTGCCAGGCATCGGCGAACGAGATCGCCGAGCGTCCCGAGTAGAAGGACATTACGAAGTCCGGATTCACCGCCGCGATTCGTTGGAGCTGCTCGGAGGGATCCTCGTCCGAGTCCTTGCGGTGCGTCACCTCGGTGGAGAGAATCGTTCCACCGCCGGCCTCCTGGAATCCCATCCAGAACGCCGGCACCATTCCGTAGCCGGCCTCGTGAAAACCAGCGGCGATGCATGCTTTCGGCCCGCAGGAACGGGCGGCCCAGTAGCCAAGAGCGGCGACGCTTCGCCAGAGGTTCAGGGTCGTGCTGAAGGCAAACGGATTTCGAGACTTGCCCAGCATGATCGGATCGGCGCCCAGGTCAGCGACGATGAGCGGCGTTTCCGCGTCGCGAAACAACGGGTGCACGTGGCGCGACAGACCCGCGCCGATCAAGGCGATCACGACGTCAGGATCGTGCTGCAGCAGCAGCCGCTGGACTTTCTCGGTGACGGTGTCCTTGACGGCGGCGGTGCCGGTCGGTTCGACGGCGAGCTCGAATGCGACGCCGGCATCGGCAAGCGCGCCGCGGAGTCCGGCAACGAAGCTCTGATCGACGGCCGGATAAAGCCGCGATGTGGGTAAGAGTGCGCCGATCTTGAGAGGAATGATCCAGGCTCCAAAGGCAACACGACGCCGGCGGCGAGGACTCGCTACCGGCATCGTATTGGATTGACCCGAACGCTAGTTTCGCGACGGGAAGAGACCCTCGGTGCAGATGCTGTAGTTCATGACGAGCAACGGTTGCAGGATGCCGACTGGTTGGCCGCCGCCCGCCGCCGCGACCGTGACCGTCGTGGTCGCGGCAATGCAGGTTGGCGACATCGGGCGGTTGGCTGCCGGGTCCTCGGTGGCGTAGATGTTCGTGCCGGAGGCCAGGCACTTGTCGGCTGGGTTCTGCGCGTTCGCCTGGGTGGATTCCGCCGACAGGATGGCGGTCGTCGCTGCAGTCGCGGTGTGGGTGTGGGCGGGCATCTGGGTCGACAGGATCGTCGTCGACTCGGTGCCCGTAACCTCGCCCATGGTGTAAACGGAGCCGCCGATAAGCTGGCCTTGTCCGACAGCCACACGCCCGGCCAAGTTCGGTAACGCAAACGTCGTCACTCCGTCACCACCGTACGTCGTGCCGAGCAGGGAGAACAGCGCGGTGTTTTGCGCAATACTCAGCAACTGGCCCTGACACGTCATCCAGCCGCGAGGCGCAAAGTTGAAACCGAACAGCTTTATCGTGCCGAGGAACTCATCCATTGTGACTCCCTTTTTACGCGCGATTGACGTACGCGCGAGTTGGAGGGGCCGATGAAACGGCCACTGCCGAACACTAACTGCTTGGGGTGCCAGTCAGTTGAGCGCTGCGATACCTATCGGCCCAACCTTCGCCCGGTCACCAACAGGACGATCCGCTCGGCTTGCCGCCGGTATCGCAACCATATCTTGTCGCACACGCAACCGCGACGGTGTTGAAAGAGCAGCGATATTGTGCCGGTCACCTTCCACGCTGTCAACCGCCACGCGCCGAGATGATGCTATCTACTGTCATTGCCGCAACATGCCGCCGCATGTCGTGGCCGTCATCGCCGCTGACAACGAGGACGGCTTCATCGGAGAGTGCGCCACCTGGGCAGCGAGGCGGCGCGGCACGTGACTGTCTGCGTAGGCACAGCCTTCGCTCACGCGAGCACATCGCCGAAGCGTGAGCCACGCGAAGGATCGAGGGGCGGGTCCCTCGGATGGGACGTTGTCCTCATGACATACTTCCAGCATGCTCATGATCTTCGGCGGCGTACTCATGTCTGCATTGGCAGCGCAGGTCCCTCCGCCGGTCCCGTCCGGTGCCAACGACGATTCCGTCGCTGACCGGCGTGACCCGCATCTACGCGCATGCGGACATGTCGGCGGCGCGACTGGCCGACGGTTCGTGGCTGGTGTGGGGAGACACGCCGTCGGCCCAGCCACCCACCGATGACGGGCCGCCGGTCCGCACCCCGTCGCCGCTGCCCGGCCTGCTGCGCGCCGCCAGCGACGTGGCGTTCGGGGTGGTTGGGTTTTCGTGACGGCACCGTCCGCACCTGGGGCAGATTCCTGATGCCCCGCCAGCTCCTGGATCGCGCAAGGTGCTGCCCCACGCAGCGCCAGATGCGAGCAGAAGGATATCTGACGCACGTCCGGCAGGTTCAGGCTCTCGAGACCGGCCAGTAGACCTCCGTTTTCCAGTCTTTGGGATCTGGCACCTCACCGGGATCGGTTACGTAGATTTCCCAAGACATGGCGGCCGCTTTCAAGCCGTGTTCCTCGATCCAAACTTCCATCGCGGAATGCGTCTGCTCGAGCGTGTCGTAGGGACCGACGTGCGTCGCGCACGCGGCCTGCCCCGCAGGAAGTGTGACCGCCTCGACTTCCCCGTGACCCGCCACCGGCGTCGCGACAATGAAGCCTGTCTCTATGGTGAGCATCCCCGGACCCATTTCCGAGTAACGCGCCATGGGAGCGCTCGCCATGGCCCCGCCGACCCGCTGTGAGTGCTTGAATACCAACGGCAGCGCCGCGCCGATCGTGTTCGCAATGTCCGCCCGCCGAATCCTTCGCTTGACGAACAACGCCGGCTGGGCTGGCAAGTCCCTGAGCTCGATCGTGAGATCCATCGCATCTCCATGTGAGTAGTGGTACAGACCAATGCACGGTCCCGCGTCCCGTATGAAGGCGGAATGTTTGGCAATAGCGTCCGTCGACAGACCCGGAAAGGCGCGGGCGCGATATTCACGAGGCGACATCCCGTACGCCCGTCGAAACGCTCTCGAGAATGTTTCGGGGTTCTTGAATCCGCAGTTGAGAGCGATCTCGATGAGCGGGTCTGACGTGGTTACCAGTGCGCACGCCGCGCGTTCGACGCGCAGGCGGGCTGCGAACCGCTTCGGCGTTTCGCCGACGACTGCTGAAAACGTCCGGTGAAACTGAAATCGCGATACTCCGGCCACTCTCGCGAGCGCACCAAGGGACAGATCGGCATCGAGTTGTAGAACTGCCGCGTGGATCGCTGGCTGGACGGTGTCGAGTTTTGAACGCATCCGGGAACGCGCCGAGTGTACTGCGGGACGCCCGCGACTTCTTGACGATTCTTGCACGCGGGAAGCGGGAAGCGGGAAGCGGGAAGCTACATCGCCGCCCTATAGATCTCCAGCGCCCCCCCGGCATCGAACGGCCGCGGATTGAAGGTCCCGGTCCACTGCTGCGCGGCCTCGGCCGCGAGGCCGGGCAGCGCGCTCTCCTCCACGCCCCTGTCGGACAGCTTCATCCCCAGCCCGCCGGCCGACGCCAGATCTTCGACCCGGCTCGCGATCGTCTCGGCGGCATCGTCGTCGCGCGCGCGGCGGCGCGGCGAATTGAGCAGCGCCGCATAGTGATCGCGCGCCGCCGCGGCGTTCCAGCGGACGACGTGGGGGAGGAGAATCGCGAGCGCGAGGCCATGCGGGACGTCGTAGCGGGCCGTGAGGGGATTGGCGCACGCGTGCGCGGCGCCGAGCATCGATTGCTCGATCGCCATGCCGGCGAAGTGCGCGCCGAGCTGCATCGCCGCCCGCGCTTCGCCGTCGGCCGGCTGTTCGAGGACGCGCTCGAACGCGTTGCCGAGCAGCGTCCAGGCCCGGTGCGACAACGTGTCCGACAGCGGCGTCCGGCGCAGCGTGACGGCAGTCTCGACCGCGTGTGCGATGGCGTCGAAGCCCGCCATGGCGGTGACGGGATGGGGGGCGGTCAACGTCAGCTCCGGATCGAGCAGCGCGATGCGCACCGCGGCCGACGGATCGCCGCACGCCATCTTCATGTGCGTGGCCGCATCGGCGATGACCGCGTAGCTCTGCGCCTCGCTCCCCGTCCCCGCCGTCGTCGGCACGCCAATCATCGGCAGCAGCGGCGTGGCGGCCTTGCCGTAGCCCTGGTAGTCGCCCATGCTGCCGCCGTTGGTCAGCACGAAATTGATCCCCTTCGCGCAGTCGAGCGAGCTGCCGCCGCCGAGCCCGACGATGGAGTCGATGCGGAGCGGCGCGGCGAAGCGGCGTCCCGCTTCGACCATCGCGCTATCAGGGTTCGGACCGAAGTCGTGAAACTGCGCCGTTTCGATCCCGGCGGCTTCCAGCAGCCGCGCCGCCTCGCCCGCGTGCCCCGCCTCCACGACGCCGGCGTCCGTGACGAGCAGCGTGCGTTGAAACCCGAGCTCCCGTGCGAGCGGTCCGAGCCGGGCGAGGCTTCCCCGACCGAAGACCACGCGCGTGCGGAGCTGGAAATCGAATGGAACCATCTGCAGTAGACTACCATCCGACTCGAGTCTCGACCGTTCGTTGCTGTTCCTTGAACAGGAGATCAGGAGATCAGGAGTTTTGTTTTGATCTCTCTGATACTTCTGACTTTCTATATACTCCTGATTGACCTCCTGTTCCGACGCGCGAAAGAGATGCAGCCCGGGTCCCGACCTATGCCGACACCGTCCCGCCTCACGCCGATCCAGTGGCTCATCTGCGCGATAGCCGCGATCGGCTTTGCGTTCGACATCTACGAGATCCTGATGCTGCCGCTCATCGTGCGGCCGGCGCTGCTCGAGCTCACGGGCGCGGCACCGGGATCGCCCGCGTTCCAGATGTGGGTCGGGCGCCTGTTCTACATACCGGCGTTTGCGGGGGGGATCTTCGGCCTGCTCGGGGGGTATTTGACGGACCGGTTCGGCCGCCGGCGGATCCTCACCTACAGCATCCTTATTTATGCGATTGGCGCGTTCTTCTCGGGATTCGCGACGTCGATCGAGATGCTGCTCGTCCTGCGCTGTTTCGTGTTCGTCGGGGTCTGCGTCGAGTTCGTGGCCGCCGTGGCGTGGCTGGCGGAGCTCTTCCCCGATCCGAAGCAGCGCGAGAAGGTGCTCGGCTACACACAGGCGTTCTCGTCGCTTGGCGGCCTGCTGGTCGCGACCGCCAACGGGCTCTGCGTCGCCTATGCGGGCAGCCTGCCGGCGATCGCCGGGTTCGGCCTGGACGCCGTCCAGAACCCGCACGCGCCGTGGCGCTACACGCTGATGTCGGGCGTGCTGCCGGCGATTCCGCTGATTCTCATCCGGCCGTTCCTCCCCGAGTCGCCGATCTGGCAGCAGAAGCGCGCGGCCGGCACGCTGAAGCGTCCGAGCATCGCGGCGCTGTTCTCGCCCGAGCTGCGGCGGACGACCATCGTGACGACGGTGATGTTCGCGATGGCGTACGGCGCGGCGTTCGGCGCCATCCAGCAGATCCCGCAGATCGTGCCGGGGCTGCCGGAAGTGCGCCAGATGACGCAGGGGCGTCCCGCACCGGAAGCGCGGCTCATCGAACAGAAGATCGCGTCCGACGTGACGAAAGTGCAGGAAGTCGGCGGGCTGGTGGGACGCGTTGGGCTCGCCTGGCTCGCGGTGGCGATCGTCAGCCGCCGCAAGCTGATTCGCATATTCCAGGTGCCCGGCATGATCGTGATGCCCATCGTCTTCGGCTGGGCGGCGATCACGGGGCTCACACCTCTGTATATCGGCATGTTCCTGGCGGGGATGTTCACGGTCGGGCAGTTCAGCTTCTGGGGGAATTACCTGCCGCGGGTCTATCCGGTGCACCTCCGGGGCACCGGCGAGAGCTTTGCCGCCAACATCGGCGGCCGGATGATCGGCACGTCGTTCGCGTGGGTGACCGCGTCGCTGGCCGTCACCGCCGATCGGGCCTACGCGCCGACCAAGGTCGCGCTCGTCGCCGCGGCGGTCGGCTTCTCCGTCTACCTGATCGGCTTCATCGCCAGCTTCTGGCTCCCCGAGCCGCCCCGCGAGGGTTCGCTGGAGTAGGCATCATCACCTTTCCGTCACGAGTAAACAATGCCACCTGGCGAGGCGGCCTCTCTGGTCTGAGGCGCAGCCTCGCTAGAAGGACAGGCGCGCCCCGAGACGGATCGTGCGCTCGCCGGTTCCGGTCGTCCCGGTAATGAACCCGAATGCGCCCGCGTTGGATATGTCGGATCCCGGGTTCGCGAAGTTCGGGTGGTTGAGAGCATTCAGCACCTCGACACGGAGCTGCAACTGCCCGCTACGCGGCAACGGAATCGACTTGAAGAGGCCGAAGTCGACGTTCCAGAATCCGGGGCCGCGAATCGGATTCCGCGGCGAGTTCCCGAACCGCTGCGGCTGGCCGGTGGGGATGCTGACCGCGGCGAACGCGCTCCGGTCGAAGTATTGGTAGCTGGTCGGGTCCGCTCCGGCCGCCGGGAGCTTCTTCAGGTTGTCGGCGTAGATCGCCACGTCCGGCTTGACCAGGTCGGGGTACTGCCCGCTGCCGGCGGCGTTCAAGTTGCCGGCCGTGCCCTGGATGATGTTGATCGGCGTGCCGCTCATAACGGCGAGGATCCCGTTGATCTGCCAGCCGCCGAGGATCGCATCGGCGAAACCGCCCGTGGCCCAGCGCTGGTCCTTGCCGAAGGGCAGGTTGTGGACCCAGTAGGTCTGAAGATTGTGCGTCCGGTCGAAGCTGGCCAGACCCTTGTTGCGCTCCTTCTCGGGTAAGTATGGGATGCGCGGGTTGGCGTCGTTGTCCTGGTAGTTCTCGGCCTTCGAGAGCGTATACACGACGCCCAGTTGCCCGTTCCGGCTCCGCGGCCTTCAGCTCGGCCTGGAGTGCGTTGTAGGTGCCGTCGCCGAACGGCTCGATCATGTTGATGTCCTGGGTGAGCCCGAACGCGGCCAGCGCCCGTCCGGCGTTGCCCGTGCCGGGGGCGGAGGTGTTGATGTTGATGAATCCCATCTGCCCCTTGATCAGCGTGCCGACATAGCCCGCCTGGCCGGAGAGCCACGAACTGAACTCGCGCTGCGTCATCACGTTCCAGGACTGGATGTACCCGCGGTCGGGCTCCTTCGGGTAGGTGGTGGTGCTCACGCCCGACGGGCAGCCTCAGCACGCCCTGGCCGAGATCCGGCGCGGTGCCGTAGAGCGCCGTGTTCAGTCCTTGGCGCAGCGTCGTCACTGGCACGTAGGCGTTGGTCGCGCCGCCAAAGGTGGCGGCGGGGTGCGACCAGACGTTCACGATCGGGAATGCGTTGCGGAAGTCGATGAACGGGCGGACGTCCGAGGAGTGGCCGTAGCCGGCGCGGAGAACGGTCTTGTCGTTCACGCGGAACGCGAGGCCGGCGCGCGGCAGGAGCTGTCCTTTGCCCGAGCTGGCCCCGGTGTCGAGCGGTACACTGCCGACGCCGCCGTTGTAGACGTTGCCGTCGTCCGGATCGAAGCGGGACACGCCGAGCCCGCCGCCGCGGGTCGGGAACGGATAGATCTCCCAGCGCAGGCCGAGATTGACCGTCATGCGGCGCGGACAGCTGCCATGAATCCTGCGCGTACGCCGCGTGCGACAGCATGCGGAACGAATTCGGGTTGCGGAGTTGATCGACTTTGCCGGCGGCGCTCGGCAGCCCGAGCAGGAATGCCGCCCAGGAGTTGAACCTCGCGTCGGCCGGCGCAGGTGCGTTCTGGAGCATCGTCGTCTGGCCGTTGAAACCGAACGTGCCACGTGGCGTCTGGAAGGCGCCGCCCTGCGGCTGGAAGTGATTCATCTGCTGGTTCTGATAGTCGTAGCCGAAGCGGAGCGCATGCGCCTTCTTCGTCCACTGGAGGCTGACCGCCGCCACGTACTGCTTGTCGTCGAACTGGAACGGATTTCCCGTGTTCGGGTTCCCCAGGTTCGACCAGTTGGTGATCTGGAACCCCGGAATGCCCCCTTGCATCCGATCGGGACCGTTCGTGCCCGGGATGCCCATGTCCTCGAGCCCCCAGTTGTGATCGAGGTCGAACTCGGCACCCAGCTTCTGCTTCGTGAAGCCGAGCGTGCCGTCGAGCAGCAGCGTCGAGCTGAGCGTGTATGTCCCGCCGATCGCCGCAACATGGGTGCGCCCGGGCGCTTCTCCGGGCTGGCCGCCGCCAACGGAATCGCCACCGGCATCCCCGAGGATCGGCGCGTCGAAGATGAGCGATGGGGAGTAGCTGTACTTCCCGAACATTTGGAGCCTGGAGTTCGCCTGCCAGTTGAGTTTGGTGTCGACGTTGTCCCGCTCGTAGGAGATCTTGTCTTGCGCGGTGAAGTTGTTCACGAACGTGGTGCCGGACACGTTGGGCGCGGGCATGCGCGCGATGAGCCAGGCCGCACCTGGATCGATCCGGTTGGCGGGAATGACGTTGCCGGGGAACGGCGTGCGCAGCGCCGGGTTGCTGTCCGATGCCGGGTCGTAGATCGTGACACCGGTCCCGCTGAAGTCGCCGCGCCGGAGCGCCTCCGTCGGAATGCTGACGAAACGCTGGGGCGAGTCCCGTTTTCTGTCGTACCGCTCCCAGTTGGCGAAGAAGAACAGCTTGTCCTTGAGGATCGGGCCGCCGACGTTGCCGCCGAACTGGCGCAGCTTGTCCGGATTGTTCTTGGGCGGCCGCGAGCCGTGGTCCGCGGCGTCCCAGGCCTCCCACGTCGAAAAGCCGGGCGGCGGCGCCTGGAAGAAATTCCGGGCCCTGAGATCGCTGTCGACATCGTAGAGCCAGGCCGTCCCGCGGAAGTGGTTCGTCCCGGACTTCGTGATCACGTTGACCGCCGCGCCCGCCGCCATTCCCTGCTGGGCGTTGAAGGAGTTGGTGACGATGCTCACTTCCTCGATGGCCTCGGCCGACGGAACGTAGGCGGTGTTCGTGGGCAGCCAGACGTAGGTGACGCTGGCGCCGTCCAGTTTGGTGTTGTTCTGCATCCGCGACACGCCGTTGACGTTGAACGAGATCGAACGCTGCGGGCTGCCGGCTTCGGAGTTCTGCTCGCCCGCCATCAGGGCTCCAGGGACGATCTGCATCAGGCTCTGGTAGTTGCGGCTCACGCTGCCGGTGAGCGGCAGGTCGTTGACTTGCCTGGCCGTCAGCGTGACGTGGATGTCGGCGCGATCGGTCTGCAGCACCGGGGCCGCCGCGCTCACCTCGACGGTCTCGGTGCCCCCCGATACCCGGAGCTCGGCGTCGAGCCGCCGGACGGCGGTGGCTTCGATCCGGATGTCCTGTCGCGTCAGTGGCACGAAGCCTTGCACCTGGATCGTGACGGTGTAGACGCCCGGCTGGAGGTCGCTGAAGAGATAGACGCCGCGTTCGTCCGTGGTCGCCGTCTTGGCGACGTTCGTACCGACATTCAACGCCTGGACCGTGGCACCCACGGCGACGGCGCCGGTGGTGTCGGTCACGTTGCCGGTCAGCGTGCCGTAGAGTACCTGGGCGTCGGCTGCCCGCGGCACGCACAGCGCCATGAGGAGGATCGCCAGCCATCGCTTCAGTCCCGTGTCGATCGAACCGATCCGCTGTTTGCTGCACGGAAGCATTGGCTTGTCTCCTTGCTGTGCGAGGGTCGCTCCGATGTCGAGTTTCTCCCTGATAGGGACAAACTGGTGGTTTATAAGTCCCGCATCAGTTTGGTGTCAACATGAATCTGTGGTCGCCCGCTTCCGTTTCGGGTGGAAGTGGGCCGTTTTCTCGGCGCGCGCCGAAGGAAGGCGTTCCGCGGCTGAGGGAGCCTCGAGCTATTGTTCTCTTGAGCGGTGAAAGTCTGCGCGGAGAGGCTGAGAGGCTAGTATAGCGACCGGCCACCGCCGGCTCGTCTCGAGCCCAGCGGAGTCTGGATCGAAGGAGCAGAGACTGGATGCGCCGGATCAACCCGACGGACTTTCGCATCGCCCGGCGCGGGACACCGCGGGAAATCAACCGCCAGATCGCGCTGAACCTCGTGCGGGAGAAGCAGCCGATCTCGCGTGCCGATCTGGCGCGGCTGATGGGAATTCGCCCGGGGGGCGTCAGCCTGCTCGTGAACGAGCTGCTTGGCTCGCGCCTCGTCTTCGAGGGAGCCAAAGGGGAGAGCAAGGGCGGGAGGCGGCCGACCTACCTCTACCTCGAGACGCGGCGGCGCTGCGCGCTGGCCGTCGACATCAATGCCAGTCATACGTCGATCGTGGTGACCGACCTGCTCGGGCACCCGCTCAGCGACGTTCACGAGTTCCCGACGCGCCGCCAGCCGCGAGCCCTGGTGAAGGAACTGGTCGCTCGCATCGGCCGCATCCTCGCCGACAATCCGGAATTCGGAGAATGCGTGGGCGTGGGCGTCGTCGTCTCCGGCGTGGTCGACCATGCCGGTCTGCTCAGGTACTCGCCGACGCTCGGCTGGCGCGACGTGGATCTCGTCGGGCCGCTGAGGGCGGCCACCCGGCTGCCGGTCGTCGTCGAGAACTCAGTGAAGGCCTGCATCCTGGCGCAGGTCTGGGCCGTCACCGGGGACGTGCCGTCCGATGGGCCTGTCGCGTTCGTGAACGTCTCGGACGGCGTAGGAGTGGGGATCGCGATCGACGGCAAGTTACTGCGCGGCGCCCACCACATCGCGGGCGAGTTCGGCCACGTCCCTCTGAACATGTACGGCCCGCTCTGCTCGTGCGGCCAACGGGGCTGCTGGGAGGCCTACGTGGCGAAGCGCGCCATCACCGCCCGCTACCTCGGCACGGACCCCTCGTGGTCCGGGTCGGCCGAGCCCAGCGGACCCACCGTGAAGGAGATCGTGGCCCTCGCCCGGCAAGGCGAGGGGCGGGCGCTCGAGACACTGCGCGAGACCGGCTACTACCTGGGCCGCGGCTTCGCGATGATCGTGAAGAGCATCAACCCCGCCCGCGTCTACGTGGGCGGCGAGATCACGCTGGCCTGGGATCTGTTTGCCTCCGCGGTGCGCGAGGCGCTGCGCGAGCAGGCCCTCTTGCGCGAGGCGGGCGAGACCGAGATCCGCGTCGTCCCGCTCAGTGAGCAGCCACGCCTGCGGGGTGCGTCGGCGCTCGTCAGCACCGCCGCGTACGCGGCTCCCACAGTAGCCTGACGAGTAGAGCCGGTGTCAAAAACCGCTGGTGGCGCGTCACGTCCATCGTGAGCCTGCGGCTCCGGATCTGAGGGGGACGTCACCGCCATCATCCTGCAGATGCCCTCCACCGGGTGATCTCACGCCACTTCCATCCTTGCGGTGGTTTCCGCGCCACGCCGGCAAGCGCGGCGTACGCCCAGACGGCGGCGGCTCCCACGATGAGCGCTGCCGCGGAGCCGATCCAGAACGACGCGTCGGCGCCGGTTTCCCAGATCAACGGCGCCGGGTTCGACGTGGCCTGCCACTCCGCACGTCCTCCCGCAAACAGGCCGATGGCGGTGAAGACATTCCCCCCCGCGTGAAGCACCACGCCCGGCAGGATCGAGTTCGTCAGGTACGCGAGCGCACCGTAGATGGCGGCGGCGGCCAGGTAGTACGGCATCAGGATCAGCGTGACCTCGGGATGCGTGAAATGCACGAATCCAAACAGGCTTCCCGTCACCAGGATCGCGATCACCGGTCCGTGACGGCGCTCGATGGGTCCTTGCATGTAGCCGCGGAACGACGATTCCTCGGCGATTCCGGCGACGGCCGCGCTCATGAGCAGCCAGGGCACCAGGGTCACGAGCGGGACGTGCGCCAGGTCGTCCGTCGGCTGCGCCGGCAGCCTGACCAGACGATTCATGACGCCGAGAAACAGCACCAGGGCAAAGAGGCCGAGCCCGCCGGCCAGCAGCGCCGCCCCCCAGACGTCCTCCGAGAGGCGGTTCGCGCGACAGCTCGTGCGCCGTGCTTCCGACGTCGATCGAGGCCACCCTGCTCCCTGGACATATCGCCAGAAGAGCCACAGATAAAGAGCGGTTGGAGGCACCGCCCACGGCACCGCGGTCCAATACCTGGAGTTTGCCGACGCAAGCGCGGCCCACGGCAAGGTGCCCGCCGCGCCCAATACGCTTCCGGCGAGAACAGCCCGCACGACGACGGGGAGGCGGCCCCAGAGCGAGGCAGTCACTTTCCAGCCACGTCCTACAGATATCGTTCTTGCAGGATCTTCACGTGGTGCGTCACGTGTCCTGCCGAAATGAAAGCGAGGGCACGGACCGTGAATGGATTTCCGCTGGCAACGCCCCGTCGCGTCCACGCTTCGGGCGGAAGGTTTTGAAAGAACGCCAGGGTCGCGGCACGGACCACCCGGAACTCGTCGACGTGGCTACGCCATGACCGTGCGTCCGCGTCCGCCGTCGACACCGCGATATCCTGATCGAAGCTCGGCAGCGGACTGTCGAACCCACGCGCAAACCACAGCGCGCGGAAGACGAACAGGCGCTCGGTGTCGTTCAGGTGGCTCACGACCTGGCGGATGCTCCATTTGTCGGGGGCATACCGGGCGAGCGATTGCTCTTCGGAAATGCCGTTCAGGAACGCGAGCGTCTCCGGCAACTGTCCTTCGAGGACACCGCAAACATCGCCTGGCCCGACCTTGTCGATGTAAGTGAAGTAGTACTCCGCAGCCTCTGTCCGATCCGGAAATGTTGTTGTCGTCATGTTGAACCTCGGTATTCCTCCAAGCGCCTGGGCACACGAAAAGAGAACTCCGTTTGGAACCGATTCACACGGGCCTGTACACCCCCGGGTGCAAGGCGGCCAGGACCAGGTCGAACAGCGGACGGACGATCACCGGAAACACGCGCCACGCCACGACCAGACCCACGATCTGAAACATCGGGTTGCGACTGAGCTCCCGCAGTTTCACCTCGGCGTCGGTCGGCAGGAAGATGGCAATCACGGACGCGCCGTCGAGCGGCGGGAGCGGGATCAGGTTGAACGCGCAGAGGAGCACGTTCAGCATCAGGAAGATCGACAGGATCGCGCCGGCAAACGTCTGCTCCCCCGAGGCCGAGCTCACGAGTTGGTTGAAGTTGACGGTGTCGGGCGGGATGAACCATCCGCTGGCGAGCCCGATCTTGAGCACGACGAACGCGACGAACGCGACGGCGAGGTTGCCGGCGGGCCCTGCCGCGGCCATCAGCGCCGCCCGCTTGGGGTATCTCGCGGCCCAGTACGGGTTGTACGGCGTGCTGGCCCAGCCGATCGCCCAGCCCTGCGTCAACGCCGTCACCAGCGGCACCAGCAGCATGCCGATCGGCTCGCGCTTGATGTGCGGGATGGGGGAGAGCGTCACCTGTCCGCCGTGATACGCCGTGGGATCCCCGCCGCGCAGCGCGGCGAGCGCGTGCATCGCTTCGTGAACGGTCGTGGAGAAGAGAAATGCCACGAACCAGAGGAAGCCGATCACCAGCGTTTCTTGATCCATCATCCGGCGGGTCTCCGTTGTAACATGCGGCGCAGAGGCTCGATCGTAGATCAAGGGCGGTGAAGGCGGGAGGAAACTTGACGCGACGCATCCGAATGGCCACGTTGGCGATGGTCTTGTTCCCTGGCGTGGCGGGCGCGCAGTCCGCACCGGATTGGAAAGCCGTCGAGGCCGAGGCGACGAGGACGATTCAATCGTACGTCCGCATCGACACGTCGAATCCTCCGGGGGACGTCACGAAGGCGGCCGACTTCCTGGCCGGCATCCTCGAGCGCGAGGGCGTGCCGGTGAAACGGTACGAGTCCGGTCCGGGGCGCTCGATCGTCCTCGCCCGCCTCAAGGGCACCGGCAGCGCCAAGCCGCTCCTGCTCCTGCACCACATGGACGTGGTCCCCACCGATCCCAGCCGATGGAAGCACGCGCCGTTCGGCGCCGAGATCGCCGGCGGCAACATCTGGGGACGCGGGACGATGGACATGAAGGGATTGGGGGTCGTCCAGCTCATGGCGTTCCTGTCGCTGAAGCGGCAGGGCGTCCCGCTCAACCGTGATGTCATCCTGATGGCCGTCCCCGACGAGGAGACCGGCGGCGCGCTCGGGGCCGACTGGATGCGCGCGAACCACTACAGCGAGTTCGATCCGGAATACATCATCGACGAAGGCGGGTTCGGCAGCCGCGACCTCTTTGCTCCCGGCAAGCTGGTGTTCGGCATCTCGGTCGCGGAAAAAAAGATCCTGTGGCTCAAGGTGCGCGCCGAGGGGATCGCCGGGCACGGCTCGCAGCCGCACGACCAGAATCCCAACGACCGGCTGACGCGCGCGCTCGCGCGGCTGCTCGCCCAGCCGCTGCCGACCGCGCCGTTCGCCGTGCTCGACACGATGAAGGCGCGCGTCGGGCCGCTGGCGGTGAACAAGTTCAACAACGCGATTCAACACTCGACCATCTCGATCACCAGCCTGCGGTCGGGGGTCGGCGATCCGCCGAAGGCCAACGTCATCCCGTCGGTGGCGGAGGCGACGCTCGACTGCCGCGTCCTCCCGGGGACGACGAAAGACCAGTGGCTCGCGGAAATCGCCCGGCGCCTCGGCGATCCCGAAATCAAGATCGAGATCATCTACGAAGGGGAAGATCCGATCGTCACGACGCAGGACTCGGCCCTGTACCGGGCGCTCGAGTCGGCCGTGAAGCGGCGGCACCCGGATGCGATCGTGACGCCGATGACGGTCCCCTACGGGACGGACGCGAACGACTTCCGCCCGCGCGGGGTCAAGGCCTACGGCTTCACGCCGGTGATCGTGCCCGCCGCCGGGGTCATGTCGATGCACGGCGACGCCGAGTTCCTGCCGGTCGACGCGATCGGCCCCGCGATTCAGATTCTGTTCGAGGCGTTGCGGGACACGGTTCGGTAGAGCTCAACCGTTCGAAACGGTTCTCAACGTCCACGTACCCCGTCACGACTGCGCCAGTCGCCTTAGCAGGAGGCCAGGAGGTCAGGAGATTCATTCTCGTTTGATACCCAAGAAAAACTCCTGATCTCCTGATCTCCTGTTAACAAAACGACGCGACGTTGTTGACATCGTCGGTGTACTACTGTAGATCATACAGCTAGGTGTTCTACTGCAACTGGTACACCGCCTATGCTGCCGTTCAGTATCGCTCTCCGTCCCGGCACGCCGATCCACGAACAGGTCGTCTACGCCGTCCGCCGCGCCGTCGTCACCGGCCAGATGCGGGCCGGCGATCCGTTTCCGTCGGTCCGCGCCCTCAGCCAGGCGCTCAAGATCAACCCCAACACCGCCCACAAGATCGTCGGCACGCTCACCGACGAAGGGCTGCTCGCGGTGCGGCCGGGCATCGGCACGGTCGTGGCCGAATCGCGCGCCGGCGGCTCGGCGGCCCGCCGGGACGTTCTCGAGCAGGACGCCGAGCGGCTGGTTGTCGAAGCCAGGCGCGCCGGCGTGCCGCTGAAGGACCTCATAAGCGCCATCAGGCGCCACTGGTCGGGCACGCTCGACCACGAAGACTGAGGAAGTCCATCCATGACCATCGCGATCGAGACCGTCGACCTGACACGCCGTTTCGGGCGGACCGAAGCCGTCAACGGCCTGAACCTGCGGGTGCCGGCCGGCAGCATCTTCGCGCTCCTCGGCCCGAACGGCGCCGGCAAGACCACGACGCTCAAGGTGCTGATGAACCTCGTGCGCGCGACCCGCGGCAGCGCGACCGTGCTCGGCGTGGACTCGCGGCGTCTCGGCCCGCGCGAGTTCGAGCGGATCGGCTACGTCTCGGAGAACCAGCGCCTGCCGGAGTGGATGACCCCCGGCCAGCTGTTCGACTACTGCCGCCCGTTCTATCCGAACTGGGACAACGCGCTGCAGGCGAAGCTCGAGTCGGACCTCGGGCTGGCGTCGCGCGCGCCGCTGCGCACGTTGTCGCGCGGCACCCGCATGAAGGCGGCGCTCCTGGCCTCGCTCGCCTACCGCCCTGACCTCGTCATCCTCGACGAGCCGTTCACCGGGCTCGATCCGCTCGTCCGCGACGAGCTGGTCCGCGGCCTGCTCGAGGTCGCGGGGGAGCGGACGTGGACGGTCCTCATCTCGTCCCACGACATCGACGAAGTGGAGCGGCTGGCGGACTGGGTGGGGTTCCTCAAGGATGGGCGATTGCTGTTTGCCGAGCCGGTGCCGGCGCTGCTCGAGCGGTTCCGGCTCGTCGAAGTCGTGCCGGACGGCGACACGCCGCCGGTGATGCCGGCGGACCCTCGCTGGCTGCCGCACGGGACGGCCGGCCGCACGCTCCGGTTCGTGGACACGCACCACGACGAGACGGATGCGGACTCGCGGATCGCTTCGGCGTTTCCAGCGTGCGACGTCCGGATGTCGCCGCTTCCGCTGCGCGAGATCTTCGTCACGCTCGCGCGCAACGCATCGACCGCATCGCCAGCGGCCTCGCCCGGGCGAGCGGACCACGCGCGCCAGTCGAAGGGGGAAGGGGCATGAGGCTGGTGGCTCATCTCGTCCGCGCGGACGTGCGGCGGTTCAGGCTGCTGCTGGCCGCGTGGGTGCTCATGGAAGTGCTGAACACGGTCTTCACCGCGGTCCAGCCCGCTCTCGCCGCCGACGTACGCACAAGGACGGCGCTGGGCCTACTGGCGGTCGTGCTGTTCCTGACGCGGTGGCTCGGGCTGATCTTCATCGTGCCGCTCGTCGTGCAGACGCACCCGCTCGTCGGCAGCGACGCGTTCTGGATGACGCGGCCGATTCCGCCGCGAGCCTTGCTCGCGTCCAAGGTTCTTCTGCTCGGGACGACGTTCGTCCTCGTATCGGCCCTGTGCGAAGTGGTGCTGATGGCGGCCTGCCGCGTGCCCATCCGGGAGATGCTCTTCGTCGCCCTGCAGACCCTGCTGCTCCAGTCGCTCTGGCTCGGCATCGTGATGTCGCTGTCGGCGGTGACGCGCAACCTCGCCCGCTTCGTCCTCGTGGCCGGGGGCGTGCTCGTGTCGCTCGTCCTCCTGATGAGCATCGTGATCGCCGTGTCGATGCGAAACCTCAACGATGGACCGCAGCTGGGGATCGTGGCGGGCCGCTCGGTGTCGGGTCCCGCCGAAGGCGTTGTGGCGCTGCTGCTGCTGATTGCCGCGGCCGTCCTGCCGCTTGTCGTTCAATACAAAACGAGGCTCACTCGAGCTTCGGTGGGCGCCGGCGTCGCGGGCTTTGCCGTCGCGATTCTGTTCGCCTTGACCTGGCCCTCGCGTGGGGAGTTCCTCCCCGTGCCGGCATGGGCCAGCCAGGAATCCGCGCTGCGCCTGGTTGCGGAGTCTTCGACAGGCGAGTTCAGGGCCCGCGACAGCTGGCCCGATTCGAATCGCACCGAGTGGCGGATCGGCCGGGCCCGGCTGAGGCTGCGCGGAGTCGAACAGGGTTGGCTGCCCACGCTCCGGCTTGCCGGGGCGACGGTGGAGCTCGCCAATGGCGCCACCCTCGCGACCGCGGGAAACGGGTACCAGCAAATCATTCCATTCGAGTCGGTCGACGATTTCCCAAACCGGGTCGTGATGCGTCAGGTCCTCGGCGTTGGACAAGTGGCGGGACAGGAGCGAGGGCCTTTTCTTCCGATGACCGCGCCAGCGATCGTTGTGAGCCAGGCCGATTTCGAGAAGTATTCGGCCGCGAGCGGCACGTATCGCGGACGCTTCTTCGTGGATCTTGATCAGCGTCGAGATCGCGGCCGCCCTCCCGCTCCGGGCCGGCGCCGAGCACCACGATCGCCGGCGCCGCATCGTCATCGACGAGGTCATTCAGCAGGATCAGTCCGCTTCCATCCGGGTTCGCCAGTTCGTGGCCTCGACGATGTTCGACCAGGAAACCCTTACACGGCTGTCGTTTCTATCTTCGAAACCGCGATGCCGGCCAGGCGGTTGAGGGAAGGTCCAACGGCGCGATAGGCATGTCGGCGGGCCTGGCGATCCCGTTGGTGCACGCAGGGGCTGGTTCGGCCGAGACGACGAGCGGCTTCAGCGTGAAGGGTGATTACCTCCGGTTCCCTCACTATGATTCGAGGGAAGACACCGTCCCGATCACGGCCGACTGGCTGTCGCACGCGGAGCTGGTCATCGTGCGCACGGTTGCTGCCGGTTCGGTCACGAGGACCGTCGAGATTCCGGGGTTCGAGATCCGCCCTGCGCCGCCGGAAACATCCATGCCACCTTTCCGGTGATCCGCCGATAATCTACCCATGCGCCACGTGACGCTCGTCGTCGTGCTGATGATCCTCGGGCCGCACCCCGCGGTCCCTGCCGCGCAGCCCGCCGCATCGGATCCGCGCGGGTACGTCTGCTACCGCGCGACCTCTCCGGTCGCCGTGGACGGCCGCCTGGACGACGGCGCGTGGCGGGACGCACCGTGGACCGACGATTTCGTCGACATCGAAGGGGACAAGAAGCCGCGTCCCACGCTTCGCACGCGGGCGAAGATGCTCTGGGACGACACCTACTTCTACATCGGCGCCGAGCTCGTCGAGCCGCACTTGTGGGCCACGATCACGCAGCACGACGCGGTGATCTTCCACGACAACGACTTCGAGTTCTTCATCGACCCGAACGGCGACAACCACGAGTACTACGAGTTCGAGATCAACGCGCTCGGCACCGGCTGGGATCTGCTCCTGCCGCGTCCGTACAAGGACGGCGGCAAGGCGGTGAACAACTGGGAGATCCTCGGCCTGAAGTCGGCCGTGCACCTCGACGGCACCCTGAACGTCGTCACCGACACGGACCGCGGGTGGACGGTGGAGCTGGCGGTGCCGTGGAGCGCGCTCGGCGAGCTGGCGAGACGGACCTCGCCGCCGGCCGACGGCGATCAATGGCGCGTGAACTTCTCGCGGGTGCAGTGGGCGCTCGAGATCACGAACGGCGCCTATCGTAAGGTCCCGAAGCGGCCCGAGAACAACTGGGTGTGGTCTCCGCAGCACGTCGTCAACATGCACCGTCCCGAGACGTGGGGCTACGTGCAGTTCTCGACCGCGCGACCCGGGTCCGCCACGTTCAGGCCCGACGCGTCCCTGGCGGCGCGCCGCTGGCTCCACGAGGTCTACTACGCGCAGATCGCGTTCCGCCAGAAGAACAAGCGATGGGCCGCGAGCTTCGAGGAGCTTCGAATCACGCTTCTCGCGGATGGTTCACTGGCGGCCGCCACGCTTTACACGGCGGGGACCCAGTGGGAAGCATCGGTGGCGCTGCGGGCTGAAGCAGAGAGCGAGCGCTGGAACATCCGCCAGGATTCGCTCGTGTGGCGGGGACAGAATCCGTGACTGGGTTCCACTGGGTTCCGCTTGGTTCCGCGGGGTTCCACTAGGTTCTGTTCCGCAGGGTTCCGCTGGGTTCTGGGTTCTGGGTTCTGGGTTCTGGGTTCTGGGTTCGGGTTCCTCGAGGTTCAGTGCGGAACAGAACCCCGTGGAACAGAACCCCGTGGAACCCTGCGGAACCTTGTGGAACCCAGTGGAACCCCTAGTCCAGGAGACGATTGTGACGAGAGCTCTGTTGTCGCTGCTGATCGTGCTCGCCTTCGCGAGCGGCCTGAACGGTCAGAACACCAACCCGCCGGTCTACGTGACGCTGTGGTTCGATACCGAGGACTACCTCCTGCCGCAGGACGACGATGCGACGAAGCGTCTGGCGGAGATGCTGACGCGATTGGGCGTGCGGGCCACGTTCAAGATCGTCGGCGAGAAAGCCCGCGTGCTCGAAAGCCGCGGACGCCGCGACGTGATTGCCGCGCTCAAGCGTCACGACATCGGCTATCACACGAACACCCACAGTCAGCAGCCGACCATTGCCGTCTATCTCCAGAACGCCGGGTGGGAGGACGGACGCGCCGAGTTCTATCGCCGCGAAGTCCAGGGCGTCCGCGACATGAAGCGGATCTTCGGCGTGACCCCCGTCGCCTACGGCCAGCCGGGAAGCGCGTGGGCCCCGCAGACGTATCCGGCGCTGCGCGATCTGGGGATCGGCATGTACCTCGACGAAGCCGACCACGTCGGCATCGACGATCAGCCGTTTTACTACGGGGGCATGCTGAATGTGTTCAAGATGCGATCGAACCTCGCGCGGATGGACCTGAGCGGCGGTGCGAGCCTCGCCAACGGGAAGGCCGCCTTCACGAAGATCTCCGGGCAGCTGCGAAGCAAGGGCGGCGGCACGATCAGCATCTACTACCATCCCAACGAGTGGATCCAGACCGAGTTCTGGGACGGTGTGAATTTCAGGCGCGGCGCCAACCCGCCTCGCGCCGAGTGGAAGCTGCCGGGCACGCGGCCGGCCGCGGAGACCGAAAAGGCCTTCGAGGATTTCGAGCAGTACGTCCGCTTCATGAAGGCGCAGCCGGGCGTGAAATTCGTGACCGCGACCGAGCTGAAGGCGCTCTATGCCGACACGGCGATGACGCGGAACGTCCGACTGGAAGATCTGGTGCGGATCGCTCGATTCGCCCAGAAGGAAATCACGTTTCAGAAGCTCGACGGCTATGCGCTCTCGGCGGCGGATGTGTTCGGCCTGCTCACGGACGCGCTGGCGTTTCTCGAGCGGAACGAAGTGCCCTTCGACGATGAAGGTGACGGCGCTCGATGGCCCGGCGAGGGTGTACATACCGTCGACCGGCGGCACGCGATCGTCGAGCTTCCGCTGGACCGCGTTCGCTCAAGCCGTGCGCGAGACTTCCGCCTACTGCCGCTCGACGCGCCGGGTGCCCGACGAAATCTGGATTGGGTCCGAGAGCCTGTCGCCGGCTGATTACCTCGCGACGCTGGCACGGACCTTCGACGACATGGCCGCTTCCGGCAAGCCTCCCGCGGACGTGATCCGGCGCGAAGGGCACTACACCGCCGACCGCTACGTGGCCCAGGATTCGCCGGCGTTGTGGGGCTGGGTGATCTTCCCCGAGGGATTCCACGCCCCGCGCATCATGGAGCTGGCGCGGCTGCAGGCGTGGACGTTGAAGCCCGCGTTGCTGCAACGCTGAGGGGGCTCGGCGCTGACAGGGTTCCACGGGGTTCCGCTGGGTTCCGCGGGGCTGGACTAGGTTCGACGGGGTTCCGCGGGGTTCCACTGGGGTTCCGCTGGGTTCTACAGGGTTCCGCTGGGTTCGGCGCGGAACCACGTCGAACCGAACCCTGCCGTAGAACCCCGCTGAACTGAACCCCGTCGAACGGAACCTCGTGGAACCCGGTGGAACCCTGCGGAACCCAGTGGAACCCTTAGTCCGGGACCCGTCAGCGGCCATGCGGCACGCGCAGGTTCAGCCGCTTCTTCTCGCCGTGGGCGATCGAGAGAGGACTCGAGGAGCTCTCGAGCTGCCGCAGGAATTCAGGGTCGAACCACGCGCCGAACTCCGGGTCGAGCAGCGTCGCCACACGATAGTGACCAGCTCGAAGGCCACGGATGACGAACGCCCCGTCGTCGTTTCCGCCACGTGTCCCCGACATGCGGCCTGAGCGTGCGGTCCAGTATCGCTCGTCGGATGGGTAGACCAGGATCAGGTACTCAGGCGCCGGCTCGCCGCTTTCGGTGACGATGGTGCCCGAGAGCTCCGCACGCTGATCCGTCAGAGTCAGCACCACGCCGGTCACGCTCTGGTTGGCTTTCACCTCGAGCGATTGGTCCAGAACATCCCGGCCGGCGAGCGTCGCCGAGTCCACGAACCATCCCGTTTCTTCCCTGAAGCTCGCCGAGATCCGGTAATCGCCAGGAAAGACATTGGCCAACACGAACCGGCCCGTCGGATCCGGCGTGGCTGTCACGGGGCCCTGGTAATCTGACAAAGGGCCGGGGACGGCCGGATCCATCCTGACCTGCACACGAGCGACGATCGCCGAGGGAGGACGGGAGGTCCCGCTGAAGAGAACCTTCCCCTCTACGGTCGCGGCCGGCTGCAGGTCGAGCACGACGTTGCTGATGTCCTCGTCCGCTACAACGACGTCCGCATCGGCCCCGATTTGAAGATTCGGCAACAGTTCGCCGGCCGTCCCACGCAGGACGAGCCTGTAACGCCCCGGCGGCACGTTCGTGAACCTGAACCGCCCCTCGAGATTTGGACGCGCGCCTTCTACGGCGCCGTCTTCCCTCCCGTCGGCACTGACCAGCATGATGGGATCCATCGACGTGTTCAGTGCGGGCATTCCCACGGCGACGCCCTCGATGCGCGCAAGGCGAGTGAGCGCGAGCTGAAAATCCACCCCAGTCCGGTCTTCGTTCGGAGCCACTCTGATCATCGAGGGCATCGATGGGGTGCCCGGATGGCAGACCGGCGCATAGCCGAAGACGGGATCGACCTGTGGCGGCAGGCGCGCCTCGAGCGCCGCCAGGCGCGGCGCGGCTTGCCCGTTGCGCCGCAACCCCCTCGGGGCCGAGCACGTACTCGACGCCTCGACGGAGCCGGTCGATCTCCTTTTGAAGCCGTTGAGACTCGTTCAGCGGTCCGGTCTCGCGGGTCGACACGCAGACCTCATAGTCGCCGGGCTGGACGGAGAGGATGCGGTAAACGCCCCGGTCGTCGGTCATCGCGGAGCCGACCGACATCCAACGGCGGTACCCATTCGCCATGTGAGGATCGAAAGGCGCGAACCGACGCGTCGGCCAGAGGACTCCCGCGCGCGCCCACGACCATGCCGCTGATGGCGCTGACCCGTGGGAGTGGCAGCCGGATGTCGCGATGCTCTCCATCTCGAATCGGAATCGCGCGTCCGCCGCGGCCGTGCTGGCGCTGACCGTGTGTGAAATTCACGAACCCTGGCTTGGAGGCGCCGACCGTGTAACGTCCCGCAGGAAGGTTCGTGAACTGGAATCGTCCTCGTTGGTCTGTCGTCGTCGAGACGCGGCCGTCCGGAAACACCGGTGCGTAGATCCCCACCGTGGCCTCGGCAACGGGCTCGTCCGAAGACAAGGCCACCACCGTTCCCGAGATGCTGGCTGTTCCGGTTGGAGGCTGTGGGAGCTTTGCCTCGCGGGGCTGGATCTCTGATCGGTGCCGGCCTGGCATCGCGCGGGGGCGCCTGCCGATCGTCCACCGCGGTCCCCGCCGCGGGGCAAATCACGACAGTGAGAAGCACGAGAATGATGCGGCAGGTCCGCATGGACGTTCGTTCAATTAGACTCACGGGACGCGAAAGAGTCTGGAGAAGCTCCTACTCGACCCAGAAGCGGCCCAGTCCCACGGCCTCCCACGTTCCGTTCTTCTTTTCTGCAATCACTGATGTGCCACTGGATCCGACGGTGATGCGTGCGGCCGCTTCGGTGCGGGCGCTATCGAAGAACTCGATTTCCGTGATGAAGGGATAGCTGGAGAAGATCCATCGACCCCAACGGGCAGGGCGCGTCCCGAAGAACTCGTTCCAGAACGCCATGACGTCGGGTGCGGCCGGCCGCGTCCCGGTTTCGTCGAGGTGCGTGATGATGCGGCCGAAGAGCGTTTGCTGGTCCGCAGTCAAGAGCAGCACCGCGCGCCCGGATTCAGCAGCTGCGCGGCGGAGCGGAACCCGCTGGACCGTGCCGTCCGCGTGCTTCACGTGCATCGACCGATTCACGATGAGGAACGGCTGGGACGCATCGGGGAACCTGATGTTCCAGTCTGCTCCTGTGTAGATACCATCGCCCTTCGGCCGGAAGGCGAGATTGCGAATGCCGGCGATGTCCTTTTCGATCGAGGTCAGCGCCGGGCCGGACGCTGCGTCCTGGCGGGCCTGCCACTCCTTCAATGCCGCGGTCATGAGCGCCCGGGCCTCTGTTGCGGCGCCCCGCTTCCACAGAATGGTGGCCCTCGCGATTTTCGCGGCGCACACGCCGAAGGTATACGGTTCACGCTCGAGGCGGACGAGCTCTTCGACGGCCTTCGTTTCATCCGCGCCCGGATTCGCCGCGTCGGCGAGGCGCAGTGCGCTCAGCAGCCGCGCCGTGTGAAGTAGGGGCCGACCGTCTCGAACTGCCGCGGAGCGCGGGTACCGTCTCGACAAGTCCTGCAGCACGGCTTGCGCATCCACCACGCGGTCTCTGGCCAGCAACCAGCGGCCGCGCTCGACCAGAGCGCCGCCTGGAAGAGCGTTCGATCGCCGGAGCTGGGCGATCCTGTCTGGAAGATCCGCCTTGAAGATCTCGGTGACGTCGTCAGCAACCGGCGGCGTCTCCGAGCGTGCGCGCGACAAGTAGGACAGGTATTCCCGTCCGTAATCGTCGTCCCAGCCGTCCAAAGCGGCCTGGTACTCGATGAGGGCCTGGTCGAACCTGCCGAGCGCCTCAAAAGCGCTCGCCGCATACGCGTGTCCGAACACGCGAGCCGGCGGAACGGATGCGTATCGCGACGCCGCGGTTCGATACGATGCCGCCGCGGCCTCGAGGTCGTTGAGCGCCTCCTGTGACTGGCCGAGTCTGAGCGCCGCGACCCAGGCCCAGTCGCCTCGGGGATAGGCGTCGATGTAGGCTCTGAAGCCGCCTATGGCCGTGGCGTGGTCGCCCTCGCGAAAATGCAGCGACGCAAGCGTGGCGAGTGCCTTGCTCTGGTACCGTCCGCTCGTGTCCCGCGACAGTGTGACGAGCGTGGTCTCAGCCTTCTTCAGCAATTCGGCTCGATCGGCGGGTGGCCGGCCGCGCAGGCCGTTCATATAGAACAGCGCCGTCAAGTAGCGGACAGCCGCCATGTCGGGAATATCCCGCTCGAGCTGCAGAAGCGTCCGCTCCACACCGGCGATCGGTTCACCCTTGTGCCGGAACAGTTCCGCCATCCTGGACGTGATCAGGTTTCCCACGCCAGACCCCCCAGGATCCCTATCGAGCAGCGAGAAGTGCCCTTTGACGAAGCGCGTGTGGGCCTCAATCATCCGGTCGAGATTCTCGGGGGAATACTTCGGGTCGTGCGCGAAGAACTCGAACACGAGAGATGGTGCAGTCTCGACCGCCTCGCATGGCGGATACCGCCCGCTCTCGAGCTCGTTCACGACGTCGAGGACTCTCATGAAACGCTCCGTCGGATCGCCGCCGGCCGGCTCTCTGAGGTCGGAGCGTAGGAGGGAGCCTTTGTAGTGAAGCGCGCTGGCGGCTTCGACCGTTCCCGGATGACGCCGCGCAAACGCGTCCAACTCCTCAACCTGTTTCACGATGTCGGGATTGAGTGCAATGACGCTAATCTTTGCCAGCTGGGCCTCCTGGGTACCCTCATACTCCTGAATGAGTTTCGTGAGTCGAGCAAGTTTGTCGCCGGCAGGGTCGCGAGGGCTATTCGAGTAGAGCAAAAGACGCGCAACCCTGGCGGCATCTTCCCTTGGCAGTGAAGCCAGGCGCGTGCGCGCGGCGGCGATGATCCCCTGAGCTTCTGGATTCTGAAGCGACCAGTGCCTGACAACTATCTTCAGGGTCTGAACCATCCGCTCGGGTCTCGTCTCGACGATCCTCTGCGCGATCCTCAGGGCATCGTCGAACCGCTCGTGTTGAAACAAGAGCGCGACCGTCTCGGGGCTGTCGGGGGCGAGCTCGAGCTGCCGCAGCATGAGCTTGTGTTCCAGTCCTCTGCGCTGCAGTGCCAATGCGTTCGAGTCGGAGGGCGGGAAGTCTGACGTCGGCAGGGGTGCGTTTTCAGGAGGGCCCTGGAGCGTGAGCAGCAGACCATACCCGACCAGGGTCCTCAACAGAATCATCGTGATTTCTCCCGCGCTGGCCCGGCTTTGTCTTTCAATTCTACGGCGTTGAGGACGCACGCACGCGGTCTGGGCGTACCCGGCTTCCCTAAGACGTTCGAAGGCCGCCGCTGGCCGGGCTGGAGACCGACGGTCGCGAACACGCGATGCCAGGACGCCAGCGGTGCCGTTGTCTGCGGCTGAAGGCCTGCGCTACGTACTCAAAACTCCTGATCTCCTGATCTCCGATCCCTGTTCAAGACCTCCTTGACACCGTGCGCGCGCGGCGCTATTGTCTCGCCGATATCGGAGTCCGATATCGAATCAGCGAGGCTGGATGGCGAAACGTCCCACCGAGATCATGAAGGGCACGCTCGACCTGCTCGTGCTCAAGACGCTCGCGCTCGAGCCGCGCCACGGCGTGGGCATCGCCGACCGCATCGAGCAGACCACGCGCGGCACCTTCCAGGTCAGCCCGGGCTCGCTCTTCCCGGTGCTGCACCGGCTCGAGCAGGACGGGTTCATCGCCGGCGAATGGAGCGTCACGCCCGAGGGGCGGCGCGCCCGGTACTATCGAATGACCGCGGCCGGCCAGCGGCAGCTCACTGCCGAAAAGAAGCACTGGGCGCGCATCGCGCTGGCGATCGGCCAGGTCCTCGCGGAATGACGGCGCGATAAAGAGCGCCTGCGGCCGCGGCGAGCGAGCGGAGCGAGTCGAGCCGCAGCGAGTGGGGGTGGGGCCCCACGAGCAGTAAATAAAGGACACGGCATGAAGGCCATGCGCATCCTGTCGCGACTGGCGAGCCTCCGGAACACGCTGTTCCGCAAGGCGGCGCTCGACCGCGAGCTGGACGAGGAGATCCACGCGGCCGAGGAGACGCTCGTCGACCGCCATCTGGCCGGTGGCATGAGCCCGCACGCCGCGCGGCGCGCTGCGGTCGCGGCGCTCGGCGGTCCCGGCGGCAGCATCCGCGTCAAGGAAGAGATACGCGAGGGCCGCGTCGGAGCGGGCATCGACTCGCTGCTGCTCGACCTCCGATACGCCTGGCGCGGTCTCTGGACGACGTCCGGCCTGACCGTCGTCATGATCGTCACGCTCGCGCTCGGCATCGGCGCGAACGCCGCGATCTTCAGCGTCGTGCGCGCGATGCTGATCGAGCCGCTGCCGTACCGGGACGCCGACCGGCTCGTGTTCGTCTGGCTCGATCAGACCGCGATCGGATACCCGCGCGGGCCGCTCTCCGGTCCGGATCTGCGGAACCTGCGCGAGGGCAGCACGACGTGCGCCGAGTTCGGCGCCATCTGGGCGACCGGCACGGTCGCGCTGTCGGGCGACGGCGACCCGGAGCAGCTCCGCTCGGCGTTCGTCACCACGAATTTCTTCCAGGTCCTCGGCGCCGAGAGCGCGCTCGGCCGCACGTTCCGTCCCGAAGACAGCGCGGCGGGCGCGCCGCCGACGATCCTCCTCGGCTGGGAGCTCTTCGAGCGCCGCTTCGGCGGCGATCCGTCGATCGTCGGACGGCAGATTCTCGTCAACGACGAGCCGACGACGGTCATCGGCGTGATGCCGAAGACGTTCCGACTGCTGCTGCCTCCGGATTCGAGCGTGCCCGATCGACTCCAGGTCTGGCAGCCGTTCTGGAACGACCTCGAGCAGGGGCCGCGCGGGAATCTGTTCCTGCGCGTCATCGGACGGATGCGGCCCGGCGTCACGGTCGCCGCAGGCCGGCGCCGACACGGACGCGATTGCGCAGCGGATAACCCGCGAGCTCGGCAGAGAGCGCGCCTTCACGACGGTCGGCTTGCAGGCGGACGACGTCCGGGACATTCGGGGGCCGCTGCTGGCGCTGTTCGCGGGCGTCGGCATCCTCTTGCTGATCGCGTGCGTCAACGTGGCGAGCCTGCTGGTCGCCCGGGCGGCGTCCCGGGCGAGGGAGACGGCGCTGCGGCTTGCCCTCGGGGCCAGCCGCTGGCGGCTGCTGCGGCAATCGCTGGTCGAAGGGCTGGTCCTGACGCTGCTCGGCGCCGCGGCCGGTGTGCTGGCGGGTTACGTGGGGCTGCAGCGTGCTGCTCGCGCTCGCGCCGGATTCGCTCGGCCGCATCGGGGCCCCGCGGATCGACCTGGCGGTCTTCGCGTTCACGCTCGTGATCTCCGTCGTGTGGGGCGTGCTGTTCTCCCTCGCGCCGGCGACCGAGCTGTTCAGGACCGGCCCGCACGGCTCGCTTCAACCCCGTTTGCGGTCGACCCTCACGCCGGTGCGATACCGCACCCGCGCCACGCTGGTGGTCGTGCAGATCGCGCTCAGCGTCGTGCTGCTCATCGGCGCCGGGCTGCTGGTGCGCGCGTTCGTCGAAGTGCAGCGGGTCGATATCGGCTTCCGGTCGGATCGCCATCTGACGTTCCGCGTGGCGCTTCCCGACAGCCGCTACGGAAGCACCGAAGCGGTTCTCGCCGCGGCGACGGAGCTGCGGCGAAGGCTCGCGGCGCTTCCCGGCGTGACCGGCGCGGGCGCCATCAGTCATCTTCCGTACGACGACCTGCCGAACTGGGGCTTGACGTTCGCGCTCGAGGGCGCGCCGCGCGGCGACAGCGGCGTGGCGAAGGCCGACACGCGCTCGATTTCAACCGGGCTCCTCGAGACCCTCGGCGTGCGGCTCGTCGAAGGGAGGTTCTTCACCGACGACGAGAAGACCCCGGTGGTGATCGTGGACGACATGCTGGCGCGGCGGCTCTGGCCCGGCCGCAGCGCGCTGGGACAGCACTTCCTCCTCGGGCAGGCCTCACCCGATCGACGCGTGTCCGTCGTCGGGGTCGTGCGGCATCTCAGGCTGCGCAGCCTCGTCGAGGATCTCACGCCGCAGATCTACATTCCCTACCGGATCTGGCAGCGGAGTCCGATGGCGTACGTCGTGCGGACCGATCGCGACCCCTCCGCGCTCGCCGCGGACGTCCGGGCGGCGGTCGCGGCGTTCGATCCGCGGCTGCCGATCTACGACGTGCGCGCGATGGGGACGTACGTCGAGGCCGCGCGGGCGACCCGGCGATTCACCATGCTGCTCGCCGCGGCCTTCGCGGCTTCCGCGCTCGCGCTGACCTGCATCGGCGTCTACGGCGTCCTCGCCTACGCCGTCGCGGTCCGCCGTCACGAGTTCGGCGTGCGGCGGGCGTTGGGTGCGGACACCGTGCAAGTGATGCGCGAGGTGCTGCGCGAGGGGCTGACGTTCGCCGTGGCGGGAAGCGCCGCGGGCCTGGCCGGCGCCGCGATTGCGGCCAGGCTGCTGCAAAGCCAGCTGTACGCCGTCCATCCGCGCGATCCGATCACCTACGGCGCGTCGCTCGCGCTCCTCCTCTGTGGCGCGGCGCTCGCGTGCTGGATTCCCGCCTATCGGGCGACGGCCATCAGCCCCATGGATGCGCTGCGGACCGAGTGAGCCATGATCCGGCCCGACGAGCTGACGAAGAACGAACCGTTGCTGTGGTCGGCCGGCAAGGGCACTGATGTCTGGGAGCTGTTCTGCGCCTGCATCGCGGGAGATCTGGAGTCGGTCACGCGCCTGGTGGCGGCGGACCCGTCGCTCGTGCGGGCCCACTACGAATACCGGACGCCCCTGTCCTTCGCCGTGCGGGAGAACCGGCTCGACGTCGCGGCGTTCCTGCTCGATCGCGGTGCGGATCCGCTTGGCGTGGGCGGCGACCTCGTCGAAGCGGCGCGCGATCGCGGGTACGTCGAGATGGAGGCGCTGCTCACGAGCCGGTATGCGAGCCTTCACGACGCCTCGTCGAAGGGCGAACCCGTCGCGGCGGCGATCCGCGAGCGCGATCCTGAAAAGGTGCGGACGCTGCTCGACGAAACGCCCGAGCTCCTGCACGCCGGAGACGGCCGATCCAGTCAGCCGATTCACTGGGCGGTCATGACCCGGCAGATCGACATCCTCGACGACCTGCTGCGCCGCGGCGCGAACATCGACGCGCGCCGTCAGGACGGCGCCCATCCCGTCGAGCTGACCAACGGCGACTACTTCTTTCGCGGCTGGCGCGATGTGCCGAAAGAGCTCGCGCCCGCTCCGGACGACGTGCTCGCGCACCTCCTGGCCCGCGGCGCGTATTGCGACATCTGGACGGCCGGGCATCTCGGAGACCTCGCGCGGGTGCGCGAGCTGCTCGATCAGGATCCGTCGCTCGTCAACCGCGTGGCCGACTACGGCAACACCGGAGCGCCACTGGTCAAGGCTGCCGCCAGAGGGCACATCGACATTGTCAGGCTCCTGCTCGAGCGCGGCGCCGATCCGAACCTGCGGGAAGAAGGCAATGCGCCGCACGGCCGTGGGTTGTATGCCGCCGTTTACAACGGACACGTCGAGATTGCCCGGCTCCTGCTCGAACATGGCGCCTATCCGAATCCGGAAGTCGAAAGCTCGGCGGACGCGCTGAGCATCGCGATCATGAACTCCGACACGAGGATGATCGATCTGCTCGCGTCGTACGGCGCCACCTGGCAAATCCCCGTGCAGCTCGCGCCGGAGCCGGCATCCAGCTGAACGCGTATGGGATGGCCCTCCTCGCTCACCTACCGCGAAATCGCCGCGAGGAACGTCAAGCGTTCCGTCGGCATCCTGGCCTGTTATGGCGACGTCGAAACGGCGGCGGCGCTCTTCGCGTCAGACCCCGCGCTGGCCGACGACCCCGAGGCACTGGCGAGCGCGGCGGGAAGCGGCGACGAGGCGTTTGTCAATCTGATGCTTCGCTACCAGCCGGATCTGGCCCGGCGCATCGCCGTCGTCGCGAAGACGCGAGAGCTGACCGAGTTGCTGTTTCGCCACGGCATGGATCCGAACCGGCCGAACTGGCTGGGGATCACCCGTCTGCACGAGTTCGCCGAGCAGGGCGCGATCGACAGCGCCGCCGTCTTCATCGATCACGGCGCCGATCTGCACGCGCGCGACGAGGAGCTCCGCTCGACGCCGCTCGGGTACGCGGCGAAGTCCGGCAAGGCCCGCATGGTCGAGTTCCTGCTCCGGCGCGGCGCCAGGCCGACTCTCCCGGACGATCCGCCGTGGGCGACGCCGCTGGCATGGGCGACGCGGCGAGGGCATCACGCGATCGTTGAGTTGCTGACGGAGTACAGGAGGTCAGGAGAAACAGATCAGGAGATCAGGAGATCAACAAGAACCTCCTGACCTCCTATTCTCCTGATCTCCTGTTTGCTTTCTCCTGATCTCCGCTCCGCTAGCCCCCCAGCGCGAACAGCTTCCCGTCCTGCGATCCGATGACGAGCCGGCCCGACGCGATCGCGGGGGACGCCGACAGCGGTCCGCCGGCGTCGAACTGCTGGATGGACGCGCCGGTCGCCGCATCGAAGACGTAGAGCTTCCCGTCGTTCGATCCGACGTAGACGCGGCCGGACGCAACCACCGGCGACGAATCGACGCGCGCGCCGGTCTGGAACGACCACGCCTCCTTGCCCGTGCGCGCGTCGAGCGCGTGCATCAGCTTGTCGCGGCCGCCGACGAACACGCGGCCGCCCGACACCGCGGCCGACGAGTAGAACGGAAAATTGCGCTGCGGGATGACGGTAGGTCCACACCATCTTCCGGCTTTTCAGATCGACCGCCAGCACCTCGTTCTCGTACGTGCCGTAGTAGGCGCGGCCGTCGAGGATCGCCGGGGACGCGCCCGTGTACGCGCCGGAGGAAAGCTTGAAGATCTCCCGGCCGTCCCTGACCCGAATGCCGCGCAGGATCTCGTCGCAGCCGGCGATGTAGGCCACACCGTTGACGACCGACGGCGTGGCGTGCACGTATCCTTCGGTCCTCGCCTTCCACGCCAGCTTGCCGGTCTTCGCCGCGAGCCCGTACAGGTGCGAGTCGTACGAGCCGATCAGCAGCAGGTCGCCGGAGACCACCGGCGAGGATTTCACTTCCCCGCCCGTCTTGAACGTCCACGCCGCCTTGCCGGTCGCGACGTGGACCGCGTGCACGGTGCCGCTCGTGTCGCCGATGTACACGAGCCCGCCCGCCACCGCGGGCGACGACTCGCCGATCCCGTCGGGCGACGCCCTGTATTTCCACTTGAGCGATCCGTCCGCCAGGTTCACCGCGTGGAGATCGCCCGTCTGCGATCCGACGTAGACGACGCCGTCCTCGATGGCGGCCGAGGACTCGATCGAGTCACCCGCCTCATAGGTCCAGAGCAGCTTGAGCGTCGGCGGGAGCGTGGCGGCCGACGTGCCGAGGAGCGGCGGCGGATCCGCGGAATTGTGGCCAGCTGTCCGCCGGGGCCTGAGCGCTGGCTGAGATAACGGAGAGGACGGAGATAACGAAGAGCGCGATAACACGGAGAAACGGAGGAACGGAGGAAATCAAATCATTTGAAAACTCCGTTTCTCCGTTTCTCCGTATTGAGAGCCCTCCGGTCACTCCGTAACCTCCGACCCTCTTACTTGGATCCACCAGCGCCTTCGGCGAGGGCGATGAGCTGGTTGCGATTGACGATGAAGAGGGTGCCCTGGGCGGGCACGGCCGTCGAGTACACGGAACTGCCCATGTTGTTCTCGGCGAGCACCTTCAGCGTCTTTTCCGCGGGGATGATGGTGATGTCGCCGTCTTCGTCGCCGAGGTACACCTTCCCGTCGATCACGATCGGCGATCCCCAGATCGCGGCGAACATGTCGTGCGTCCAGTACGGCTTGCCGGTCTTGATGTCGAGCGCGTGCAGGAATCCGCTGAAGTCCGAATAGAAGAGGATCCCGTTGTAGATCGCCCCCGTCGAGATCGAGCGGCGGATCTTGTCGTAGTGCCACAGCTGGCCGGTCTTGGTGATGTCGCCGGTCTTGGTCGGATCGATCGCGTACAGGTGGCCGACGCCCTCGCCGTGCTCCGGGTCCTGCCCGTTGGCGATGTAGACGATCCCTTCGTAGAACACGGGCGTGCTGATGACCTCGTTGCGGGTCTTCGGCCAGACCGAGTCCTTCGGGTTCATGTCGAATTCCCAGAGCTTCTTCCCGGTCGGCGCGTCGTAGCCGCGCACCCAGCCGTCACCCTGGCCGAGCGCGACCTGCACGTTGGCGCCGACCTTGCCGACCGCCGGCGACGACCACTGGCCGTGGAGGACCTTCTCGCCGACGGAGTTGTCTTCCCACACGAGCTTCCCGGTCTTCTTGTTCACGGCGATGATCGACGGCGCCTTCGGCGAGGGCACGTTGACGTGGCTCTCGTCCTGGCCGTTCGACGTGTTGACGAAGATCAGAATCGCCATGGCTGACCGGCGAGCCGTTCGCCATGTTGTGCTGCATCACGCCGAGCTCTTCCATCATGTCGTAGCGCCAGATGACGTCGACGTCGGTCTCGCGCACGCTCTTCTCGTCCTTCACGAGGCCGTCGTTCGAGCCGTCGCGGAAGCCGTCGAGGTCGACCGCCATCAGCTCGCCGCGGTTGGACATGTAGTACGCGGTGCCGTCCTCGATGAGCGGCGACGAGCAGATGCCCTGGAACGGCCAGTCGTTGGCGCGGCCGGCCGCGAGCTTGTCGTGGACGGCCTGCCACAGGAACTGGCCGTCCGACACGCGGAACGCCATCAGGATGCCTTTGTCCCCCTTGACGTTCGGATCGCGCATCGCTTCGTTGTTCGTGCCGACGAGCACGATGTCTCCCGAGACGACCGGGTTGCCGTAGGTCTGGGAGCCCAGCTCGGCGACCCACTTGACGTTCTTCTTCGACTTGAGGTCCCAGGTCGTCGGCAGCCCCTTCATGCTCGAGACCATGTTGCGATCCGGCGTGCCGCCCCACATCGGCCAGTTGCCGCTTCCGGGATCCGACGGCGAAGTGAAGCTGGTCTGCGTGACGCCGAACGCCGCCGCGAGGATCAGCAGGAAGGTCGTGGTCTGTTTGCAGCATGATATTTGGACGTTGCTGAACCTATTTAGCCGTCTTGTTCCTGTAGACCTGGATGTTGTCGTAGTAGATCTCCGACCCGCCGCCGGCCGCCGACGGCGCGTCGGCATAAAGGCCCGGCGCGCCCTTGAGGCTGCCGATCGGATCGATGCGCTCGACCGTCCACGCGGCCGGCTCGGGCTGTCCCTTCTGCCACACTTTGCCGCGCGCGCGGACCTTGCCGGCGCCCATCGACTGCACCTCGAGCTTCATGACGTACCAGGTGTCGGGCTTCCACGGGAACGCGACCTTCGCGGTCCGCTCCGTCTCCGGCTGCCACGGCTGCAGCTCGAGGCGCTCGTGGCTGCCCGAGAGCATCAGCTCGTAGCGCTGCGCCACGATGCCGACGTCGCCGCGCTGCCGCCGGCGCTCCATCGCGCGCACGTCGGCCTGGATCGTGTAGTCGCTGTAGTCGGGTCCGCCGAAGAACACGCGGCAGCGCTTCGCGAACGCGAACGGGTTCTCGGCGAGCTTCACGAGCACTTTGCTGCCGTCGAGATCGCGCACCGCGAACTTGCCCGTCGCGTTGACCCAGTGCGCCGGCGGCACGGCGCTGCCGTCCTCGAAGTCGAAGGTCCACGGCAGGTCCGGGACGACGCGGATGCGCGCGGCGCCGGTGAGCGAGCCGACGGCCGCTTTCACGAGGCCGGCCTGCGCGCCCGACTTGGGATCGGCCGTGAACGTCCCGTTCTCGATCGTCCCTTTCAGGTTCTCGAGCGTCCAGGTCGCCTGCGGCGCGGCGCCTCCCTGCACGTCTGCCGTTCGCGTCAACGGCTCGGGTCGCCGAGCGCGATCGATTGGCCCGGCTTCAGAATCAGCTCGGTCGGCGTGACGAGCAGCGCCGCCGGCACGGACGCCGGCCGGGCCGCCGCCGGAGCAGGTCCCGGAGGTGGAGGCGGCGCCGGCTTGCCGGCCGGCGTTCCTTTCGGTCCGATCGCGTAGAGCGCGTCCATCGACGCGAGGTAGACGCGGCCGCGCGCGACGGCCGGCGACGCGACGATCGCCTGCGGCTTGCCGTCCGATCCGTTCGGCAGCACGTCTTCGTCGACGACGTCGACGCCGTCGGCCCGCGGCTTGAGGATGTAGAGCTTCCCGTTCTCCGTGCCGACGTACAGCTTCCCGTCGGCCAGCACCGGCGACGACTTCTGGATGGTGCCGAGGTTCTTGCGCCAGAGCTGCCGGCCGTCCTTCAGATCGAACGCGAACAGCACGCCGCCGTTGTCCACGAGGTAGAGCCGCTCGCCGTCGGAAACCGGAGAGGCGTAGCCCGCCTGCACGTCGCGAACGATCCAGCGCGCGTCCTTGTCGGTCAGCGTGCCCTTCGACGCCGCCGGCACCGCCGCCACCATCCCCATCTCGCTCGTGCCGAGGTTTTCCTCGCTGTGCGTCACGATCACGTCGTTGCCGACGACCAGCGCCGCCGTATTCAAGCCGCGCTGGCTGACTTTCCAGTTCCACAGCGGCTCCCCGGTGGCGATCTTCAGCGCGTGCATCGCGCCGTCGCTGCCGCCCGAGAACATCGTCCGCGTCCCGTTGATGTCGGCGACGAACGGGTTCGCATAAATCGTATCGGTCGGCCGGCCCTCGGGCGAGCCGATCCAGCGGATCTGCCCGTTGCTCTTGTCGAAGGAAATGAACCGGTGCGCGCCGCCGGCGAGTTGTCCCCAGCTGAATGTCAGCCCGCTGACAATCAACTGATCACCGTCGATGATCGGTGACGACACGCGTCCACCGTGCGTCGTCCACATCCCGAGCTCCTCGGCGAGGGATCGTTCCCAGAGCACCTTCCCGTCCTTGCTCAACGACATGACCAGGCCGTTGCCGCTGATCGCGAAGACGTTGCCGGTCGCGGCGTCGACGACGGGGGAAGCCCAGGCGATGCGGTGCGGCGGCACGTCGCTGGTGAAGAGGTTGTATTTGTGCTCCCACAAGAGCTTCCCGGTATCCGCGTGGAAGCACATCAGCCGTTCCTGCTCCGTCGCGCCGCCGCCGGCCGTGTTCTGCAGGTACAGGCGATCGCCGAACACCACGGGACCCGATCGGCCGCCGAACGGCACGGTCCAGGCCAGGTTTTCGCCGGCGGGTGACCACGCGGAAGGCAGCCCGGTCTCGGTGGACACACCGGTGCGGGCCGGGCCGCGCCACTCGGGCCAGTCCGCGCCGCGAAGCACGGCCGTGGCCGGAAGCACGAGCCCAAGCATGAGCCAGACGGTAGGGACGGCGAAGGGAGTGCGGTTTCATAGGTGACCTACAAGGATAGCTTCCAGCTACCAGCTCCGGCTTCCAGCGTAGCCTGGTCTGCCAGGCTGTGACCGCTTCCCAGCCCACACGCCGTCAGCTGGCTCCGTTTTCACCCAGCTGGCAAGCTGACATCACAACGCTCGTACCAACGATCGGGAAGCGCAGGGGATGCCGCTTATAATCGGCAACTCGACACCCCTTCAGGAGCTTCATACGCATGCCCCGTTTGATTCGCTACACCCTTGCCGCCTTCGCACTCATGGCAGCGTCCGGCGCGCCAGCCGCCGCCGAGAACTGGCCGCAGTGGCGCGGGCCCGGCAGCCAGGGGATCTCGAACGAGACGCAGCTCCCGACCGAATGGGCGGCCGGCAAGAACGTAGCGTGGAAGACGGAGCTCCCCGCCGGACACTCGTCGCCGATCGTCTGGGGCGATCGGATTTTCGTGACCTCGGCCGTCCAGGGGGAAGTCGTGCCCGGGGCGAAAGCCGCAATCCACACCATGGACGGGAAGGAGTTCATCCATCCCGACAGCGTGGGGGCGGATCGCAAGCACACCCTGAAGGTGCTGGCGATCGACGCGAAGAGCGGGAAGATCCTCTGGGATCGCACGGCGTACGAAGGCACCGTCTTCGACGCGCGTCACCGTCGCAGCGGCTTCGCCGGGCCGACCGCGGCCACCGACGGCACGATGATCTACGCCTACTTCGGCCCCGAGGGCCTCTACGCGTACGACTTCTCGGGCACGCTGGCGTGGAAAGTGGTCGCGAAGTTCAGGACGCTCGGCCTCGGGACCGGCACCTCTCCGGTGATATTCCAGAACCTGGTGATCATCCAGCGCGACGAGAACGAGGGAAAAGAGTCCGTCATCGCGGCGTACGACAAGCGGACCGGCAAAGAGGCCTGGACCGCGAAGCGCCCGGTGCAGCTGAGCTGGAGCACGCCGGTCCTGGTGCCGGCCGGGGACCGCGTCGAGCTCGTCACCAACGGCAACGAGCTCGTGATCGGATACGACCCGGCCACAGGCAAGGAGTTGTGGCGCACGCCCGGCGTCGACAGCAACGCCATCCACACCCCGCTCGCCGGGAAAGGCCTCGTCGTCGTGACGGCCGGCTACCCGGCGAAGAAAGTCATCGCGATCCGTCCCGGCGCGGTCGCCGCCGACAAGCGGGTGGCGTGGGAGTACGCGAAGGGAACCGGCTACGTCGTCTCGAACATCCTGTACGGCGACTACATCTACCTGCTGACCGACAACGGCGTCGTCACGTGCCTCGATGCCGCTCACGGGGGCGATCACGTACGAGGGCGGCCGGCCGCCGGTGCCGTCGCACTTCATGGGCTCGCCGGTCGCGTTCGGCGGCTTCATCGCGATGACGAGCGAGGACGGCGAGACGTTCATGCTGAAGGCAGGTCCGCGACACGAGATCGTCCGCACCAATACCGTCGACGAGCCGGTCTACTCGTCGCCCGCGATAGCCAACGGGCACATCTACATACGCGGCGAAAAGCATCTCTTCGCTATCGGGGAACGGTTCTAGATGTCCGTTCTCGGTTCTTTGTTCTTGGTTCTTGGTTACCGTTTCCGTTCGTTACCGGCCGGGTCGGTGCCTCCGGATGAGAACGAAGAACGAACCGAACGCGGAGAACGAAAACCAAGAACTAAGAACTAAGAACCAAGAACGGACCCCCGTTCAGAACACCGCCCGTATTCCAATCTGAAACCGCCGAGGATCCTGCGCCGAGAGGATCCGGCCGAAGGTCGGCGATCCGAAGAACGCGTCGGGCAGATCGTAGTTGATCCGGTTGAGCAGGTTGAACGCTTCGAGCCGGAGCTCGACGGTGGTCGTCAGTCCAAAGCGGATCGGCTTTACCAGCGCGACGTTGAGGTTCGAATACCCGGGCCCCCGGTAGGCATTCCGTCCGCTGTTGCCGAACGTCCCGAACGCGGGCATCGAGAACGCCGACGGTCTCGAACCACTCGTCGGCGGTGCCTTCATCGAGCGACGTATCCCCGTTGACGTTGGGACGATCGTTGAAGCCGAACCCGAGGTTGGATCGGCCGGTGTTGCTGTTGTCCACGTCGGGCAGCAGCGCCACCGTGAAGGGCCGGCCGGTTTGAAACGTGAAGACCAGCCGCACTTCCATGTCGGCGAGCGCCTTGCTCAACCACCCCTGATTGGCCAGCATCGGCTGCCCCGTCCCGAACGGCACGGGCATGATGGCCCCTGCGGTGAACCGGTGCCGGATGTCGAATGACGACGGGCCGCGCTCGGCGGCGGGGTCGAGGCTGTTCTGCGGAAAGTTCGGATCGCCCGCGCTCGTGAAGAAGCCCGACGCGTCGTCGGTCGACTTGCCGAGCGTGTAGGCCATGTGCACCGACATGCCGTGGGCCGGCCGCTGCTGGTAGCGCACCTGCAGCGCGTTGTAGCGGGACGTTCCGCGCGACTCGATGAGCGTGATGTCGGCGAACAGGGGTTCGGCCTGGCGCCCGCGGAGGCCTGGTTCATGTCGCGCGCCGAGATCAGATCGTGGCCGCGGGAGCCGACGTAGGCGATCTCGATCGCCCGGCTCTGCCCAATCTGGTGCTGCACGTTGACGTTCCAGTGCTCCATCCACGGCGTCTGCAGGTCCCGCTGGTACGCGGTCGCCGACTGTGGAATGAACACCGGGAACGACGCCGGGAACGGATCGGCGAGCGTGACCGGGGTCCCGACGCCAGGAAAGAACACGCTCAGGTTGAAGTACGGAGGGTTGAAGAACAGCCCTTCGGACGTGGCCAGCTGACCCTGGTTGTAGTAGATGCCGTAGCCGCCGCGGAGGATCCTGCGCGGATTCGGGATCCATGGCCCAGGCGAAGCCGGCGCGCGGCGCGACGTTGTTGCGATCGGGCTCGTAGCCGCCGCGCGGCATGTTGCCGGTGCCGACGGGGACGAGCTGCCCGGTCGCCGGATCGTAGAGGTTCGCGCGATCGTCCGCGTCGACCGGCGGCGACGCGTACTCGTAGCGCACGCCCGCGGAGATCGTCAGCGCGGGCGTCGCCCGCCAGTCGTCGTGCGCGAACAGGCTCCAGCTCTGCGCGCGCAGGTTCTGCGGGTTGTCGAGCCGCGCGCCACCGGTCAGGACGGGAAGGCCCATCAGCAGATCCGCGAGCGCGTTGCCGGTGTAGCCCTGACTGACGAAGTTCAAAAACCCGCGTGCCTGCACGTCGCGGTACGCGCGCTGGCGCACGCCGTACCATTCGCCGCCGAACTTGGCGAGGTGCGTGCCCCGCGCCCACGTCGCCGTGTCGGACAGCTGGAACGTGTCGGAGGTGCTTTCCTGCGGCGTGGTGTACTCGTGCCCGAGGGACGAAAAACCGGCCACGGAAATCACGCTGAGGCCGGCGTCGCGGGGATTGGACGTCAGCGCCGGCACGCCGACCGACGCGTTGCTGACGGCGGTGTTCTCGGCGAAGACGCCGATCGAGACGCGGTTGTACCCGAACCGCACGTCGTTGACGAGCTTGGACGTCGGAGCGTGCGTGAAGGTCGTCGCCAGGTTCTGCCCGCGGCGGGGGACGTCGGTGCCGAAACCCGGAATCAAGGCGAACGCCGGGCCGGCAAACGGATCGAAGAAGCGCCGATCGCTGAAGCTGTACCGGGCCGTCAGCGTCGCGGCCGCCGCCGAACGACTGATCGATCCGTGCATCGGCCTGATCGACATCGTCGCGCCGGGTCGGCGAGGACACGAAGTTGGCGAACGGGCTGCTGCGGTTCGGCTCGGGGTACAGCGCCGCGATCGCCCGGCCGGACGGGCTCTGGAAGAACTCCGGGATGACGCCGCCGGCGAACGGTTGCCCGACGAGGAAGTTGAACGGCTTCGCGAACAGGGACTGCGAGAAATCCCCCGTGCGCTCGGCCGGCGTCGGCACGTTGGTGATCCGTGTCACGCCTTCGCGCAGATGCGTGCGCTCGTAGTCGGCGAAGAAGAACGTGCGATTGCGCACCACGGGACCGCCGATCGAGCCGCCGAACTGGTGGCGGCTGTAGTCGGGCTCCGGCTCGTCTTCCGGCGCGAAGTGATTGCGCGAGGCGAGCGCGCCATTGCGGAAGAACTCGTACGCCGACCCCGAGATCGTGTTCGCTCCCGACTTCGTGATCACGTTGATCTGGCCGCCGGCGTTCCGGCCGAACGACGCGTCGTACGTCGACGTGTGCACCTGGAACTCGCGGATCGCGTCGACCGGCGGCCGCACTCCCGGCGTGTTCAGCTTCGGATCGATGTTGTAGACGCCGTCGAGCAGGAACCCGTTGAAGTCCTCCCGGGCGCCGTTGATCGACAACGCGAAGTCGCCGCGGCTCGAGCTCGCCGAGCCCTGCGGCGGCGGGACGGCGCCCGGGGCGAGCAGCGCCAGCTCGAGGAAGTTCCGGCCGTCGAGCGGCAGCCCGGTCACCTGCCGGTCGTCGATGAAGGTGTGCAGCTCCGGCGAGTAGCGGTCCACCGGCATGAACGGCGCGGTCACGTCCACCGCCTGCAGGACGTCGCCGACCTGCAGCGGCACGCGCAGCCAGAATTCCTCGTTCATCGCCAGCTCGGCGCGCCCCACGAACGGCCCGAACCCGCTCTGGCGCACGTCGATGCGGTAGGTGCCCGACGGCAGCTCGGGAACGGCGAAGCGGCCCCGTTCGTCGGTCCGCGCGACCCGCTCGTCGTTCGTCGCTTCGCGCGTCACGCGCACCTCGACGTTTGCGAGCGGCGCCAGCGAAGCATCCACGACCTCCCCTCTGATGGCCGCGCGGTGCTGCTGAGCCGAGAGCGGCCGCGCCGGGACGAGGCTGATGAGAAGGATGGCCGCGAACGTTCTGAGGAGTGGTTTCATATGGACGGATTTGACGCTGGATCCGATGACATCGATCGGCCGGGCGGGAACCACGGCCAGCAAGGCTCACTCAATGATACATGGCTGAAACGGTGAAGTGGAAACCCCCGGCGAGTCCCGAGTCCCGAGTCCCGAGAGTTACCTCGGCCCATACACTTTGATTTCCCGCTCGAGCCATCGCGCCGCGGGGTGGACCCGCAGGTAGCGCACCGGCACGTCCGGCACTGTAAGCCGGACCGGTACCTCGAGCGGCTGCTGCACGGCGGCCACGAATGCCGGACCGCCCGTCCAGTCTTCCCAGACCGTACTCCACGTCTGGCCGTCCAGCGATCCTTCGACGGCCACGCGCCGATCGAGCTCGAGGTAACGCCATTTGACCGCGAACCCAATCGTGCGCACCACGCGCGTCGTGCCGAGATCGATCTCCAGAGTGTCCACCGGCGCGGCACGAACCACCGCCGGCCAGGCGTCGCCGACCGGGGCCACGCGCGCGGCCGCCTGCGCAGGAAGCACGAACAGCGCCCCTCCGCTCGAGCTGCCATGCGGCTGGATTCCGGGAACACCCTCCACCAGCCTCAGGAAGTGGCCGCCGTGGTCGAAGTTGCCGTTCACGCTGATCACGAGCGGCCGTCCGCGGGCGAGCTCCGTGAAGACGCTGGGATCCCGCCGGCGCAGCGCGTGAGACAGAATCGCGTAATGCGGCGGGATGTGCCCGCTGTAGCCGTTGACGATCGGCCGGCCGTGGTGCATCGATCGATACATCGCCGCGGTATCGATCGCGCCTTCGTTGGGAAGCTCCAGCACCAGCGCGTCAGGGACGGCCGGCAGGATCGCGCGGCCCGGCGGGACGGCGAGCGGCATCGGCAGCATCAAGCCGTCGGCGGCCAGCCCGGCGATGGCCACGGCCGCGACGACGATCCGAAGCGCGCGCCGCGTCGGCAGCACGCGCCGGGCGCCGAGTCCGGCGGCAATCGCGAGACAAAGCGTGCCGAGCATCGCGAACCTCGCCGGTACGCGGAGCGAATTGAAGCCGGGCAGCCAGGTCAGCACGTTGTAGGGCCTCGGCCAGGCGCCCGGCGAGCCCTGAGGCCCGGGCCCGAATGCGAACGCCCACATGATCACCGCGGCCGCGGCATAGAACAGAAACGGTGAGCGGCCCGGCGACCGACGCCGCCATCCCACCCCGGTCCGAAGGCCGGCAGCGCACCCCGCGACCACGAGCCCAACCGACATGACGCCCGGGAAGAGGGACACTTCCGTGGTTTCAGTCGGCGTCGGCGGCCACAACGCGAGCATGCCGGAGGCGTGGAAGAACGAAGCGGCCTTCGCGCTGAAGTTCGTCATCTCCCCGGGCGTGCGCGCCAGGCCGAGCGCGCGGTGGACCTCGTCGTACTTGAGGAGCACCGGCACGAGCGGCAGCGATGCGACGACCCATGTCGCGGCCAGGGTGAGCCCGCGCGCGGTACTCGCGCCTCCAGTCGACGAACCACGCGAGCCACAGCGCGATCAGCACGGGGAAGAACAGGAGGTAGTAGCCGTTCGACAGCGCCTGAACCAGCCAGGCGAACGCAAACACGGCCAGCCACCGGCGCTTGCCTTCGTCCAGGAATGCGTGCATGCCGAGCAGCGCCAGCGGCATCCACTGCGACGTGAGGACCTGCAGGTGCGCCAGCTGCCCCGCACGGTAGGGTCCGAAGCCATAGGCCAGCCCGGCGCACCACGCCGCGATCACGACCGGACCCTCGCCGCATGCGGGACCGGCCAGGCGCCGCACCAGAAGGAATGCAAAGAACCCCGACAGCGCGAACGAGAGGATCAGCGCGATGTTGTACGCCGTCAGGGGACTGGCTCCGAGCAGCTGCGGCGGTGTCGAGACGACGCCGATGCCGGCCAGATGTTCCGAGAGCGCGAGCGCGTTGGCCATCGGATGAAAAATCGGCGGGCTCCACCAGCGGTCCGTGAACGGCACCGCCTGCGCGTTCCACCAGAGCAGCCAGGTGTTGAGAATGGGGTCGCCGGGATCGTGCGGCACGCGCGACGTGATGTGCGACGCGAGGGGCCAGGTCCAGAACACGGCAAGCGCCACGAAGGCGACGAACGCTCCGATCGCGCCCCGGCGCATGCCGCGCCAGAATAGCTCAGTCGCTGACGAATCCGTCATGTCCGCTGACAATCCTGTAAACGCCGGGCCTTGGCCATACTCCGTGCCGATCGCCCGGACTCCCTCTCGGACAACGACTTGCGGCTCATTTTTCGCGCGCCGCCGACTGGTCCTGGCGTTGCACTACAAGTGTCATCATGTCCAGTCTTGCGGCTAGCGATCATCCCGAAGCCCCGCTGTTTTCCGACGGCGTCGGCGAACGCGTGGTGGCCGCCGATGGCGCCACGGGTGAGCTGCTGCAGATCCTCCGCCTGCGCCCCACGCTCCTCGCCGTGCCGTCGTTCGAGTTCGCGCTGCGCGAGCGCACCGCGCGCCTCGCGAATTTCCGCCACGCCTACTACGCGCGCGTGCGCCGCGTCGACCGCGGCATGCCGCCCGCCTCGTCGCTCGCGATTGTGTCGGACCACATCGAGGGCACGCGGCTTTCCGACATCCTCCGCGTCGCGCACGAGCGCGGCCTGCAGCTCGACATCAACGCGGCGCTCTGCCTGATTCGGCAGCTCGTGCCGGCAGTCGCCGTGCTCCACGAGAACGCACGCGACGTCGCGCACGGCCTCCTGGCGCCCGAACGGCTGATCGTGACGCCGAACGCGCGGCTCGTCATCGCCGAGCATGTGCTCGGCGCCGCGATCGAGCAGCTGCAGTTCGGCCGCGACCGGCTGTGGCAGGACTTCCGGATCGCCATGCCGCCGAGCGCCGGGCTGCCGCGCTTCGATCACCGCTCGGACGTCACCGGGATGGGCCTCGTCGCGCTGGCGCTGATCCTGGGCCGTCCGCTCACCGCCGACGAGTTCCCGCATCGGATTCCCGCGCTGCTGAACGAGGCCCGCGAGCGTTCGGCGCTCGGCGAGGAGCAGCCGCTGGCGGCGCCGCTCCGCACCTGGCTCTCGCGCGCCCTGCAGGTGGACGTCCGCCGCGCGTTCGCATCGGCGCCCGAAGCGATGACGGCGTTCGAGGAGCTCGTCGCCGACGATTCGATGTACGTCGCCGCGCCGGTGGCGCTCGAGACGTTCCTGTCGCGCTACAGCGAATCGTTGCTCGAAGGGCCGGCGCCGTCGCGGGCCCCCGTTATCGAGTCGTCGATGGCGTCGTGGCATGCCGCGCTGGACGCGCCGCCCGCGCCGCGGCCTCAGGCCTTCGATCCTCCCGCGCCTCGCCATCAGGCGTTCGAGCTGCCCGCACCACCCGCGCCTCGCCAGCAGGCGTTCGAGCCGCCCGCGCCACCCGCGCCGCGCCATCAGGCGTTCGAACCTCCCGCGCTGTCGTTCGAGTCGTTCGAGGCGCCCACGCGGCTCAATCGTCCGGGCGCCGCGTTCCGCATCGACGACGACTTCGCGACGACGACGCCGTTCGAGCAGATCCCGGTCAACTCCTGGGAAGACGAATCGACCGATTCACCGCACAGCGCATGGGAAGACGGAGGGGATCTGCCGCCCGTGCCGCCGGACCGGTCAGCCCATTCACGACATCACCGATCTGCTCGGTCCCGAACCGCTGCCTGAAGTCTCGCGCGCCGACGATTCCGTCGCCGCCCTCCGGCCGCTCTTCGACCCCGACGCGCCGTTCACCGCGGCCGCAACCGTTGATGCTCCGGCGCCGCCGCCGCCGTCCCAGTCGCAGCGTTCGCGGTCCGGCCTCATCGCCGTGGCCGCCGTCGTGCTCGTGCTCGCCGGCGCCGGCGTGCTCGGCATTCAAATGGTTCGGCCAGTCCGCCGCCGGGGCGCCGTCGACGGGCGCGCTCGTCGTGCAGTCGAACCCCGCCGGCGTGCCGGTCTTCGTGGACGGCGTCGAGCACGGGAAAACGCCGTTGCGGGTGACGCTGAAGGCCGGGTCGCACATCCTCGAGCTCCGCGGCCGCGGCGTGCCGCGCAGCATTCCGCTCACCATCACGCCCGGCGCGGAAGTCTCGCAGTACCTGGAGTTCGCCGAAGCGCCGGTCAGCGGGCAGCTCGCCGTCCAGTCCGAGCCCGTCGGCGCGAAAGTGCTGGTCGACGGCGTCGAGCGCGGCATCGCGCCGCTGACCATACGGGACCTGACGCCCGGCGATCATCAGGTGGAGCTGCAGAGCAACGGCGTCAGCGCGCGGCATACCGTCACCGTGATCGCCGGGGGCACGGCGTCGCTCGTCATCCCGATGAGCGGCGCTGCGACCGCCGGACCGGTGTCCGGCTGGGTCACGGTGAAGGCGCCGTTCACGCTGGAGATTCGCGAGGGCGGGCAGCTGCTCGGATCCTCGGATGCCGACCGCATCATGATGGCCGCGGGCCGTCACGAGCTCGAGCTCGTCAACGAGACGCTCGGCTATCGGGCGACCCGCGCCGTGCAGGTGGTCCCGGGCAAGGTCGCCGCGATCGCCGTGGAGCTGCCGCAGGGCGTCGTCAACCTCAACGCCACCCCCTGGGCCGAAGTCTGGATCGACGGTCAGCGCGTGGGTGACACGCCCATCGGCAACCTGAGCGTCGCGATCGGACCGCACGAGATCGTGTTCAAGCACCCGCAGCTCGGCGAAAAGCGGCAGGCGGTGTCAGTCACGCTCGGTGCGCCCATCCGGGTCAGCATCGACATGAAGTAAGTCGCGGATCTGTTGCCCGAGAACTTCGTCCGCAGAAGGAGGCGGGCGGCTTCGGATTGCGAGGTCCCGAGTCCCGAGTCCCGAGTCCCGAGTCCCGAGTTCCGATAGAAGGTACCCATGAAGTTCCCCATCATTGCAACCCTCTGCATCGCCGCCGCGCTCGCGTCGCCGGCGTCCGCGCAGCAGGCGTCGCTCAACGCCGCGCGTGACCTCTACGCCTCGGCCCGCTACGACGAGGCGCTGGTCGTGTTGAACGCCATGCAGTCGTCGACCGGCGTCGCGTGCGGATCGACGCGCGATCGAGCAGTACCGGTCGCTGTGCCTGCTCGCGCTCGGCCGCGGCACCGAGGCGGAGAGCGCCATCGCGGCGGTCGTGACCGTCGATCCCACGTTCGTGCCGGGGGAATCGGACGCCTCGCCGCGCGTGCGCGCCGCCTTCAGCGACGTGCGCCAGCGCCTGTTGCCCGAGATTGCCAGATCGCGGTACGCCTCCGCCAAGGCGACCTTCGATCGCAAGGAGCACGCGGCGGCGGAACGTGAGTTCCGCGACCTGCTCGCGTTGCTCGACGATCCGCAGATGGCCGGGCGGCTCGCGCGATCTGCGCGTGATCACGCGCCGGGTTCCTCGAGCTGAGCGCCGCCGCCGCCGCGCCGCCGCCCCGAGCCGAAGAAGGAAGAGCCGGCGCCGGTCGCGGCGGCCGCCGCCGCCGTCCGTCCAGTCGCCCGCGCGCATCTGGACGGGAGACGACTCCGGGGTGACCGCGCCAGCGCCGATTCGTCAGGAGATGCCGCGCGTCCCGTCGTCCATCACGACCCAGGCGCGCGATCGCGGGCTGCTCGAGATTCTGATCGACGAGCAGGGACGCGTGATCGGGATCACGGTCCGCAAGGGGGTCCACCCGCTTTACGACTCGCTGTTGATGGCGGCCGCCCGCGAGTGGCGCTACCGGCCGGCCACCGTGGCGGGCGTGCCCGTGAAGTTCCGGAAGCTCATCGAGATCGTGGTCGAGAAAAAATAGCCGCTGACGCCCCGCCGGTCCGGGCGTACGGTACGGGGTCAGACCCCAGTCGTTGCGTTGCACACGGTGGCAGATTCTGCGATCTCTCGATTGCGCCGAGGATCCGCAGCCATTCCGATATTGTCGAGTCGTGTAGTTTTGTAGAAGCGTTGCACTCTGCGGTGCTCATCAGTAGCTCGTGGAGCCTGGCTCCACGCGCGCGCCAGCGCCATTTTCCTAAGCAACTTCTCGTTTTGTGCCGGCCGTGGGGGATGGCAGGGTTGTCGCAATCCTCCCGGCCCGATGCTACCCATCGATCGCCTTTCCTACTCTTTCGCCGATTTGTCCGCGGCCGGCATCAGCCTCCGGCCTGTCGAGGCGGTCACCCTCGTGCGCGAGCTGGCCTTGCGCGTGGAGCGCGGCGAGCTCCGCGGCGTCCCCTCGGCTCACGTGATCCGGCTCTCCGCCTCCGGGATGGTTTCGGTGGGCGGCCCCATGGCGGCCGACAGCCGATCCGTGGCGCGCGCGGCGCATCTGCTCGACACGCTGCTGCCCCCAATCGACGCGCCCGTGCGAGTCCCGGGAGCGCTTCGGCTGGTGCTGGCCCGTGCGCTCGGCACACTCGATCTCCCGCCGTACCCGTCACTCGACAGCTTTGCGCAGGCGCTCTCGCGCTTTGCCTCTGACGATCTGGAAGGCACCGTCCGCGCGCTCGTCGCCCGTCAGCCGGCTGCGGCGGACCCGCCGCGGCGGCGGCTTGCCGAAGCGACGCCGGCCGAGGTCTACGACCTGGCGGTGCGCGAAGGCACCGGCACCGCGCAGAGCGCGCAGACCCATCCGGAGCGCTCGTCGCTCACGATCTCCGACATCCGGCGGGCGCGCCGCGCAACCGGGCTGACGCTCGCCGAGATCTCGGAGCGCAGCCACATCTCGATCCGCCTGCTGCGCGAGCTCGAGTGGGGCTACCTGCGCAACTGGCCGGGATCGGACGCCGGTCGGCACCAGCTCCTGCGGTACGCGCACGCTGCCGGGCTCGACGATCAGCTGGTCGTGCAAACCGTCTGGCCGTTGCTCATGACGTGGGAGCGCGAGCCCGAAGTCGTCTCGGTCGAGACGATCCCGCACGAGCCGACCGTGGAGATTCCGCAGAGCATGGACCTCGTGCGCCTCGCACCGCCCGCCGGGGACAGCCGGCCTTCGCCGCGTCACTGGCTCCTCGCCGCGCTCGCGATTCCCGCCATGCTGACGATTGCCGTCGGGCCGGCCGTGTGGGAACGGAGCGTCTCGAACGGATCGGTTTCACCGGCGTCCTCGCCCGCGGCGTCCGCGCTGCCTGCGATCCGGCCGTCGGTGACGGTTGACTCGAGGACGGCCGGCGCGCTGCCGGCGTCCGCGCCCGCGGCGTCCGCGCCCGCGGCGCCCGCGGCGAGCGACGGGCCGATTGAGCCGCGCCCGGCGCGCGGCATTTCCGACGGCCCGGCCTACTCGCCGGCATTTGCCAGCGCCGGAAGCGCGATGTTCTACCACGCCGAGTCGGGCGGCCACAGCGCGCTCATGCGCGCCGACACCGACAGCCGCGGCGCGATCCTGCGCATCACCAGCATCGTCGACGATCGGGCCCACAATTTTCACGCCCGGCCGTCTCCGGACGGCACGCAGATCGCGTTCGACTCGGATCGGGACGGCGAGCGCGCGGTCTACGTTGCCGATTCCGATGGACGCCGCGTGCAACGCGTCAGCGGCGACGGATTCGCGGCCGTTCCCAGCTGGTCGCCCGACGGCCGGACGCTCGCCTTCGTGCGCGCCGAGCCGGACCGGCCGAAGGTATGGAACCTGTGGACGGCCGACCTTGCGACCGGTGCCATGCGGCGGCTCACCGCGCATCGCGTCGGCCAGCCGTGGGGCGGCTCGTGGTTTCCGGATGGGCAGCGGATCGCGTACAGCCACGAACAGCGCCTCGTCGTGCTGAATCTCTCGAACGGCCGCGAACGGGTGTATCCCTCGCCGGTGAAGGGCCGGCTGGTACGGACGCCTGCCGTCTCGCCGGACGGCACACGGGTCATGTTCCAGGTCCGTCACGACGGCGCCTGGATCCTCGAGCTCCGCGACGGGTCGATGCGCAGGGTGCTGAGGGATCCCTCGGCGGAGGAATACACCTGGTCGCCGGACGGGCGCCGCGTCGCATATCACTCCCGCAGCGAGGGGAAGTGGGGCGTGTGGGTGATGGCCGCACGTTGACGCAACAAGCAGGGTTAAAAACGACAATCACCAGTCCCGAATCACTAATCCCGAATCAGCCAATCGCGGAATCTCGAATCGTAGTCCGCGAATCGTGACTTGCCCGACGTATCCCGATTCAAGGATTCAAGGATTCAAGGATTAGGGATTAGTGATTGTTTTTGCTTCATCGTGCGCGTCCCGCCTGCTACACTGCCGCCCACATGAGGCGGCAGGTCGTTCTGGCCCTCTCGGTCGCGGCGCTGGCCGCCGGCTGCGCGGCGGCACCGGCACCGGCGCCCGCGCGCCGCGCCGACGTCGCGCTGCGCGCCGAAACCGAAACCATCGAGGCGCGCGTCCCGCGGCATGCGACGCTCGACAGCCTGCTGCGCCAGCACGAGCTGTCCGCCGCCGTCGTGGACGCGGCGGTCGAATCCGCCCGCGCCGTGTTCGACCTCAGACGCATCCGCGCCGATCGACCCTACCGTCTCGTCCGGTCGTTCGACGGCCTCCTGCGGGAATTCGAATACCAGATCGACAGCGATCGCTTCCTGCGCATCGTCGCCCGCGACCCCGTCGAGCCGATCCTCGACGCGGCCGTCGTGCCGTACAAAAAGCTCAGCTCGGTCGTCGCCATCCGGGGCCGCATCGACGCCGATCATTCGTCGGTCATCGCCGCGATGAACGCGGCCGGCGAGTCCGTTCTGCTGGCGATGACGGTCGCGGAGATCTTCGGCGGCCAGATTGATTTCGAGAGCGACCTCCAGCCAGGGGACACGTTCGAGGTGCTGTTCGAGAAGACGACGCACGAGGGGCAGTTCGCGGGGTACGGCGCGATCCTGGGGGCGCGGTTCATGGCCGACGGCCGCGAGCACCAGGCTTTCCGGTGGACCAATCCGGCCAGCGGCAAGTCGGCGTTCTACGACGAGAACGGACGCTCCCTGAAGCGCTTGTTCCTCCGCTCGCCGCTGCGGTTCGAGCCCCGCGTCACCTCCGGGTTCTCGCGCAACCGGCTCCACCCCGTCTACCGCACCTATCGCGCGCACCTCGGCGTCGACTACGGGGCGCCCGCGGGGTCCGCCGTCGTCGCCGTCGCCTCGGGCACCGTCGTCTCGGCGGGCTGGAGCGGCGGCGGGGGCAACATGGTGCGGCTTCGCCACGCGAGCGGCTTCGAGAGCTACTATCTGCACCTCTCGCGATTCGGCAGCGGGATCCGCCGTGGCGCGCGTGTCGAGCAGGGACAGGTCATCGGCCGCGTCGGCGCCACGGGAACGGCGACCGGTCCGCACCTGGACTACCGGCTCAGGAAGAACGGGGTGTTCGTCAATCCGCTGAGGGAGCACAGTAAGCTGCCCCCTGGCGAACCCATCGCGCCGATCCACCGCGCCTCGTTCCTCGCGGCGCGCGACGCGATGGTCCAGCAGATCGCGACGACGCTCGCTGCCGACGCTCCGCGGCAGAAGCCGGACGCCGTCAAGGCGCTGCAGTAAAGCCACGGATCATACGGATTACACGGATTACACGGATCAGAAAGCGGGCGGTCGCGCGCCGGCCTCTGCGCCTCCGGCCGGCGTCGGTCGGTCGGGAGAGACGGCAAACGCAAGCACTGCGGCGGTTGTTGAGTGCTTGTGTTTTCCGTCTCTCCCGATCCCCGCGCGCGAAGCGCGCCGCGACCGCCCCTATCCGTGTTCATCTGTGTTCATCCGCGGCTATCCGTGTTCTTTCTCCGCTATCTCCGCTATGTGGGTTAGATCCTCACGGCCGCGACGATTGGCACGTCCCTCCGCCTAACCCGTGCAATCCGTGCAATCCGTGCAATCCGTGTAATCCGTGGCCTACAATGATCGGATGGCCTCGATCCATCCCTTCCGCGCCTTGCGTCCGGCGCCGGATGCAGCCCCCGCCGTCTCCTCGGTGCCCTACGACGTCGTCAGCACCGACGAGGCCCGGGCGCTCGCGTCGGGGAATCCGCTCAGCTTCCTGCGCGTCACGCGCTCCGAGATCGATCTTCCCGCCGGCACCGACCCGTACTCGCCGCAGGTGTACGACAAGGCGCGCGAGAACCTGGCGGCGCTGCGCGAGCGCGCACCGCTCGTGATCGACGAGGCGCCGTCGCTCTACCTCTACCGCCTGCGCATGGGGAATCACGAGCAGACCGGCATCGCCGGCTGTTTTTCGGTGGACGAGTACGACTCGAACGTCGTCAAGAAACACGAGCGCACGCGCCGCGACAAGGAGGACGATCGCACGCGCCACATCGTCGGGCTGCGCGCGCAGACGGGCGTCGTCTTCCTGGTCTACAAGGCGGATACCGGTATCGACGGGCTCGCGCGGCAGGTGGCGGCCGGTGAGCCGATCTACGACTTCACGGCGGACGACGGCGTGACGCACACGGTGTGGAGGGCGGGGCTCGATCAGACCGCCGGGCTGGTGAACGCGTTCGGACGGATCCCGGCGCTCTACATCGCCGACGGGCATCACCGCGCGGCGAGCGCGGCGCGCGCCCGCGCCGAGATCGCGACGCGTACGGGGACCTCGGAGGAGGCCGAAACGTTCATCGCCGTCGCGTTTCCCGACAATCAGGTGCAGATCCTCCCGTACCACCGCACGGTCAAGGATCTCAAGGGGCGCACCCCCGAGCAGTTCCTCGCGGCCTTGCGCGAGCGTTTCACCGTGACCGACGGAGCGCCGGAGCCGGGCCGTCAGGGGCGCGTGTCGATGTATCTCGGCGGGCGCTGGTATGCGATCGATCTCACCGGCGTCCCCGCGGAAAACGCCTCCCGCGCGAGCAGCCTCGACGTCGCGCGCCTGCAGCGCAGCGTGCTCGAACAGATCCTCGGCGTCGGCGACGTGCGCACCGACACGCGCATGGATTTTGTCGGCGGTGCGCGCGGAACCAAGGCGCTCGAAGCGGCCGTCGACTCCGGAAAGGCGGCCGCCGCGTTCTCGATGTACCCGGTGACGGTGGACGATCTGATGGCGATCTCCGATGCGGGCGACATCATGCCGCCGAAGTCCACGTGGTTCGAGCCGAAGCTTCGCGACGGCCTGTTGATCCACCTCATATGAAAGTGCTCGTCGCGGACAAATTCGAGCAGAGCGGCATCGACGGGCTGAAGAGCGCCGGCTGCGAGGTCGTGTACGAGCCCGACCTGAAGGACGATCGCTTGAAAGAGGCGATCCGGGCGACGTCGGCCGAGGTGCTCGTCGTGCGCGGCACGATGGTGACGGCCCCGATGCTCGACGCGGGCCGGCTGGCGCTAATCGTGCGCGCCGGGGCGGGCTACAACACCATCGACGTGGCCGCGGCGTCGTCGCGCGGCATCTACGTGTCGAACTGCCCCGGAAAGAATGCCATCGCGGTGGCGGAGCTTGCCTTCGCGCTCATCCTGGCGTTGGATCGACGTGTGCCCGACAACGTCGCCGCCTTGCGCGCCGGCAAGTGGAACAAGAAGGAGTTCTCGAAGGCGAAGGGCCTGTACGGGCAGACGCTCGGCTTGCTCGGGCTCGGCAGCATCGGGCAGGAGGTGATCCGGCGCGCGGCCGGCTTCGGGATGAACCTCGTCGTCTGGAGCCGGCGCTTCGCCGGGGAAGACCGCCCGATGCACGATCACGAAGCGAGAGATCTCGGGATCGAGCCCGCGCTGCGCACCGTCCGGATCGATCTCGCGCCGACGCCAGGGGATGTCGCGTCGCGCTCGGACATCCTGAGCGTCCACCTTGCGCTCAGCGGCGAGACGAAGGGCCTCGTGGACGCGGCGCTGCTGGCGCGGCTCAAGCCGGGCGCCATCTTCGTCAACACGGCCCGCGGCGACGTCGTCGATCATGCCGCGCTCGCGGCCGCGGCGCGCGAGAAACCGCTGCGCGTCGGCCTCGACGTGTTCCCGAACGAACCGGCCGCGACGGCTGCGGATTTCACTTTCGACCTGGCGGCGCTGCCCAACGTGTACGGCACCCATCACATCGGCGCGTCGACCGACCAGGCGCAGGAAGCCATCGCCGCCGAGACCGTCCGGATCGTCCGCAGCTACAAGGACACCGGCAAGGTGCCGAACGTCGTCAACCTCGCGAAGCGGACGCCGGCCACGCACATGCTGGTCGTCCGGCACCGCGATCGGCCGGGCGTGCTCGCCCACGTGTTCGATCACCTCCGGCAGGACAACCTGAACGTTCAGGAGACCGAGAACATCGTCTTCGAAGGGGCGGAGGCGGCCGTGGCCCGCATCAATCTCGACGGCGCGCCGCCGCCCGCGCTGTGCGATCGCATCAAGGCGCAGAACACCGATATTCTCGACTTGCAAGTCGTGAGGCTGTGAGCCGGTCGGCGGACCTGAGACCGAGACCCGAGACCGAGACCTGAGACCCGAAACGAAGGAAGGCTTCATACATGACGACCATGACCCGCATCTTCAACTTCTCCGCCGGCCCGGCGGTCCTGCCGCTCGAGGTCCTCGAGCAGGCCCAGCGCGACCTGCTGTCGCTGCCAGGCGTCGGCATGTCGATCCTCGAGATCAGCCACCGATCGAAGCCCTTCGACGACGTGATCGAAGGGTGCGAGGCGGATCTGCGCAAGCTGGCCGGGATCCCGGACGGGTACCACGTGCTGTTCCTGCAGGGGGGCGCCAGCCTGCAGTTCTCCATGGTGCCGATGAACCTGCTGACGCCGGGCCAGTCCGCCGACTACATCGTGACCGGCGCCTGGGCGCAGAAGGCCGTGAAGGAAGCCAAGCGTGTCGGCGGCGTGAAGATCGCGGCCTCGACCGAGCCCGGCTTCACCCGCGTGCCGGCGCAGCGCGAGCTCACGCTCGACCCCAACGCGGCCTACGTCCACTACACCACCAACAACACGATCTTCGGGACGGAGTTCCACTACGTCCCTGACGCCGGCCCCGTGCCGCTCGTCGCCGACACCTCGTCCGACATGTTCAGCGGCCCGATCGACGTGTCGAAGTTCGCGCTGATCTACGCGGGGGCGCAGAAGAACCTGGCGCCCGCCGGGCTGACGCTCGTGATCGTGCGCGACGACATGCTCGCCCGCACCCCCTCGACGCTGCCGACGATGCTGCAGTACGGCGTGCACGTCGAGAACAAGTCGATGTACAACACGCCGCCCGTGTTCGCGATCTACATCATGCGGCTCGTGCTCGCGTGGCTGGTGAAGCAGGGCGGCCTGGCGGCCATCGAGACGCAGAACGCGCGCAAGGCGGACAAGATCTACGCGGAGATCGATCGCACCGAGTTCTATCGCGGCCACGCCGAGAAGGACAGCCGATCGCGGATGAACGTGACGTTCAGGCTGCCCACTGAAGAGCTGGAAAAGAAGTTCGGCAAAGAGGCCACTGCGGCCGGGCTGGACGGCCTGAAGGGACATCGGTCGGTGGGCGGCATGCGCGCGTCGATCTACAACGCCTTCCCTGAGGCCGGGGTAGACGCGCTCGTCCAGTTCATGCGTGAATTCGAGCGGAAGAACGGCTGAAAGTGGTGCCGAAACAGTAATTTAGGAGCGTACAGAAGTCTTACAAACGGCCCCCGAAGTACCTGTTACTCTCGACGTGCAGTTACTTCGAGGAGCCATAGTTGAGCACACAGAAAGCCGCCGCCCACCCCGTCTATTCGCTCACCACCGTGAACTGGCTGACCGCCACCGTCATGGTGATATTTCATATTCTGGCCGTCGCGGCGTTCTTCTTCTTCAGCTGGACGAACCTGATGGTCGCGCTCGTCCTCCACTGGATGGCGGTCGGGTTCGGCATCAGCCTCGGCTATCACCGGCTGCACACGCATCGCGGTTTCAAGACCTCGAAGGCGTTCGAGTATTTCCTGGCCGTGTGCGGCACCCTCACGCTCGAGGGCGGACCAATCTTCTGGGTGGCCACGCACCGGCAGCACCACCAGCACTCGGATCACGACGGCGACCCGCACACGCCGCGCGACGGCGGGTTCTGGGCGCACGCCGGGTGGATCCTGTTCGGCGACACGCATCACAACGACACCGCGCTGATGGGGAAATACGCGCCGGATCTCAGCACCGACCCGTTCTACCGCTGGCTGAACACGTATCACTACGTGCCGATCGTGGCCGTCGGGTTGACCCTCCTCGCGATCGGCGGCTGGCCGATGGTGTTCTGGGGCATTTTCCTGCGCACGGTGGTCGGCCTGCACGGCACCTGGCTGGTCAACTCCGCCACTCATATGTGGGGCACGCGCCGCTTTCAGACGCGCGACGATTCGCGCAACAGCTGGTGGGTGGCCCTGCTGACGTTCGGCGAGGGCTGGCACAACAACCACCACGCGCACCCCGTGTCGGCCCGCCACGGCCTCACCTGGTACGAGTTCGACATCAGCTGGATCACGCTGAAGTTCTTCAACGCCATCGGGCTGGTCCGCGACCTGAAGGTCGCCAAGGTCGCTTCGCGGCTGCCGGTTGAAGAGGCGGCGTAGTCGACGGCTGTCTCCTGTATTCTTTGTAGATGGTTAGCGGCCGCCGTCGGTCGGTGATCTTTTTCACCGTCTTCGGCATCTGCCTCGTCGCGATCGCCGTCGCGCTGAACGTCAGCTGGATTGTCCTCAACTGGGGCAATCTCGTGCTGGCGATTCTCGGCGTCGTGTTCTTCCTGCTGATCATTGCCGGGATGGTGCTGAACACGATCTTCCTGGTGCGCGAGATCCGCCGGAACGATCAGCACGACTCCTTCATCAACGCCGTCACCCACGAGCTGAAGACGCCGGTGGCGTCGATCCGCCTGTACCTGCAGACGCTGCAGGCGCGCGAGCTCGACCCGGCCAAGCGCGCCGAGTTCTACCGCATCATGCTCGAAGACAGCGACCGCCTCCTGCACACCATCGAGCAGGTGCTGCGGGCCGGCAGCTCCGGCTCGCGCATCCGCCGCACCGCCCGCTCACGCGTGGATCTCAGCGAGATCGCGAAGGACTGCGTGGACCTGGCGCGCACGCGGTTCCACCTCGACGGGGACGCGCTCACCTACGAGCCGCGCGTGAAGCCGGGCGCGGCGCTGGTGCTGGGGGATTCGGACGAGCTGAAGGCGGCCGTCTGGAACCTGATCGACAACGCCGTGAAGTACTCGCCGACCGGGGTCGCCGTCCACGTGGCCCTCGAGGAATTCGACGACGAGCGCCTGGCGGTGCGCGTGACCGATCGCGGCATCGGCATTTCCCCGCTCGAGCTGAAGCGGATCTTCCGGCGCTTCTACCGCATTCCCGCCACCGTCGCCGTGCGCGCCAAAGGCAGCGGGCTCGGTCTCTTCATCGTCCGGTCCGTGGCCAAGAAGCACCGCGGCCGCGCCTTCGCGGAGAGTCTCGGCGTCGGCCAGGGCAGCACGTTCACGCTGCTGCTGCCGAAGGCCCCGGGCGTCTGACATGCAGCGCGTGCTCATCGTGGAAGACGAGCTGCACCTGGCCGAGGGGCTCCGTTTCAACCTCGAGGCGGAAGGCTTCCAGGCCGAAGTCGTCGACACGGGCGATGGCGCGCTGGAGCGACTGCTCGGCGCGTCCAGTCCCCGGTTCGATCTCGTCGTGCTCGACGTGATGCTGCCCGGCAAGGACGGCTTCACCGTCGTCTCGGAGCTTCGCGCCGCGAAGCAGTTCGTGCCCGTCCTGATGCTGACGGCGCGCGGGCGTCCGGAAGACGTGTTGAAAGGGTTTGCCGCCGGCGCGGACGACTACCTGCCCAAGCCGACCGAGCTGGCGATCCTGCTGGCCCGCATCGGCGGCCTGCTCAGGCGCTCCGGGTGGCTGCGCCAGGCGCAGGACCAGTACACCTTCGCGGGAAAGACGATCGACTTCGAGTCGCTGGAGCTGCGGGTCGCCGACCGGAGGCTGCGGCTCACGCTGATGGAAGCCAACCTGCTTCGCTATCTGATCTCGCACGAGGGAAAGGCCGTGTCGCGCAAGTCCATGCTGGAGGAAGTGTGGGGCGTGCGGGAGGACACCGACACGCGCGCCATCGACAACTTCATCGTGCGGCTGCGCCGCTACATCGAGAAGGAGCCGGGCCGCCCCAAGCACCTCCTCACCGTGCGCGGCGTCGGCTATCGCTTCATTGCACAGCCTACGAATCCCTAATCCCTAATCGCTAATCCCGAATCCGTCTGAATCCCTGAATCTATGCGATCTCAGGGATTCGAGCGATTCAGGGATTAGGGATTAGGGATTCATACGAGTTCCCCGTCACCCGCGGCGCGCCCCTCCGGCGCCGGCGGCGCTTGCGCCTCCGCGGGAACGCCGTGTCGGCGGCGACATCCGCGGCGGCATCGCTCACGACGGACGGGCGTGCGTGGTCCTCGGCCTGCAGCTCGCGCCAGTGCGCGACCACGTCGGGGTGCTGGCCGTGGATCTCGAGCCAGGTGATGGCTTCGTTCAGGACCGCGCGGTGGAGCAGCCCGCGCTGCGTGCGCGGGGCCGCCTGGAGGTCCAGCAGCCTCGGCTGGAGCGCGAGAATCTGCTGCAGCCGTTCGATGTCCCGCCGCGCAATCGGGAGCATGCCCAGCTCGACGCGGCGCTCGAGCGCGTCGGCGGAGAAGCGGCGCCGGTTGACGAGCCCGAGCGGCTGGAGCAGCGTGCCGGCCAGGATCGCGTTGGTCATCGAGTCCGGCGCCCCCGCGAACCGCGCGCGATACCGATCCATCGCCGCGATCGACCGCCACAGCTCATCGCCGGCCGCCGCGAGCTCCGGCGTGATGGCCTTCAGCAGGCCCGTCGTCCGCAGCTGACGGAGCGCGTCTTCGGCGTGCCCCGATCGCAGAATCTTGTAGTACTCCTCGACCAGCCGGGCCGGCGCGCTGTGCGAGATCTCGTGACGGTGCGCCGCGATCGCCTCGAGCACCGGTTCGTCGATCGTGAATTGCAGCCGCGCGGCCAGGACGACCGCCCGCAGCATGCGCACGGGGTCTTCCAGGAAACGCACCTCGGGATCGCCGATGCAGCGGATGAGGCGCGCGTCGAGATCCTTCAACCCGCCGACGTAGTCGATGATCGAGAAGGTGCCGATGTCGTAGAAGAGCGCGTTCACCGTGAAGTCGCGGCGGAACGCGTCCTCTTCGGGGGTGCCGTACGTGTTGTCCCGCTGGATCCGATGGTCTTCCGCCCGCCGCCTCGGCGGCCCTTCGTCGATGGGCGGCGGCAGCGGGTCGGCCGGAGTCAGCTCCGCGATCTCGGCCTCCGGCGTGAGCTCGGAGGCGGGGACGTGCCGCCGGAACGTCGCCACTTCAATCGTCTTCGTTCCGAACTTCACGTGCGCCAGGCGGAACCGGCGGCCGATGATCCAGCAGTTGCGGAACAGTTTCTTGACCTGGTGCGGGTGGGCGGACGTGCCGATGTCGAAATCCTTCGGCCGCCGCTCGAGCAGCAGATCGCGCACGCTGCCGCCGACGAGATACGCGACGTAGTGGTTTTCGTGCAGCCGATAGAGAACTTTGAGCGCGTCGGGATCGACGTCACGGCGGGAGATCACGTGTTGGGACCGCGGGACGATGGTCGGCTCCGCCATCGAGCGAAATTATATCACCATTGAGCGCGCGGACACGATTAACTTACTGATTCTCAGTTAGTTAGAGGCCTCCGCCGCGTATGCTACCATCGCCGGATGCGTTCCCTGTTGGTCCTGGCGGTCCTGGTCGCCGGAGCGGTGCCCCTTCAAGGGGCCGATCCCCTGGCCGACGCGCGGCGCCTGTACAACCAGGGCCAGTACGACGACGCCGAGCGGGCGGCCCGGGACGCGCTGCGCATTCCCGCGAGCGCGGAGGGCGCGCGGGTCGTCCTCGGCCGGATTCAACTGGAACGCCACCGGCGGTCTTCCGCGCCTGCCGAGCTCTCCGACGCGATCGCCGCGCTCACCGCGGTCGATGCGCGCCGGCTCGACGCGCGCGAGCGAATCGAGCTGACGGTCGGCCTCGCTGAGGCGCTGTATCTCGAGGATCGATTCGGCCCGGCGGCGGCGCTGTTCGAGTCGGCGCTCGACGGGTCGGCGACGCTCGGCCCGGTGGCGCACGGCCGGGTGCTGGACTGGTGGGCGACGGCCCTCGATCGGCAGGCGCAGAACCGGCCGTCCGCCGAGCGGCAGGAGCTCTATGCGCGCCTCGGCGCCCGCATGGCCGCGGAAATCGCGAAAGACGGCGGATCGCAGCCCGCCGCATACTGGCTGGCGGCGGCCGCGCGGGGCGCCGGGGACTTCGACCGCGCGCTGAACGAGGCGACCGCCGGCTGGGTGCGCGCCCAGCTCGCCGGCGACCGCGGGGAGGCGCTTCGCGCGGACCTCGATCGGCTCGTCGTCCAGGGCATTCTTCGCGACCGGGCCGCGCGGCTGTCGCTCAAAGATCACACCCAGGCGTTCGCCGGCATGATCGCCGAATGGGAGGCGTTCAAGGCGCGCTGGACGCCGCTGAAGCAGCCCTAGTCAGCCCTGCCCTAACTCTTCGCCTCTTTCCAGTTCTCCCCGATCCCCACGTCGACCGTCAGCGGCACGCGCAGCGGCACGGCGCGCTCCATCAGCTCGCGGAGCGCCGCGGCGGATTCATCCGCGGTCTCTTTCGGCGCCTCGAAGAGCAGCTCGTCGTGGACCGTCAGGATCATCCGCGTGCGTCCCCCCGCGAGCGAGGGCAGCGCGGCGTGGACGTCGATCATCGCGCGCTTGAGGATGTCGGCGGCGGTCCCCTGGATCGGCAGGTTCGTGGCCTCGCGCTCGGCGCGCGACCGTAGCTGTTGATTCCGATTGTTGAGGTCCGGCGCCAGCCGCCGCCGGCCGAACATCGTCTTGACGACGCCGGTTTCACGGGCCGACGCGAGGAGATCGTCGATGAACGCGCGCACGGCGGGGAAGCCGGCGAAATACGCGTTGATGAACTCCTGCGCGGCCTGCTGGGTGACCCCGATGTCCTTGGCCAGGGTGAACGCGGTCTTCCCGTAGAGCAGCGCGTAGTTGATGATCTTCGCGCGGCGGCGCAGCTCGTGTGCGCCGAGCCCGCTGTCGGTCCCGAACACTTTCAGCGCCGTGCGATCGTGGATGTCCTCGCCGCGCTGGAAGGCGTCGATGAGGGCGTCGTCGCCCGACAGGTGCGCCAGCACGCGCAGCTCGATCTGCGAGTAGTCGGCCGAGATCAGGACGTGCCCGGCTTCGGCGACGAACGCCCGGCGAATCTCGCGGCCGACTTCGGTCCGAATCGGGATGTTCTGCAGGTTCGGATCGCTGCTGCTGAGCCGCCCGGTCGCCGCGATCGCCTGATTGAAGCAGGTGTGGACGCGGCCGGTGTCGGGGTTGACCAGCTGCGGGAGCGCATCGATGTAGGTCCCCTTCAGCTTCTGCAGGCTCCGCCACTCCAGGATGAGCCGCGGGAGATCGTGCGACTGGGCCAGTTCCTCGAGCACTTCGAATGCCGTCGACTGCGCCTTGGTCTTCGTCGTGCGGCGCATGGTCTCCGTCCGGAGTCCCAGCTTGTCGAACAGGATCTCCGACAGCTTCTTCGGCGAGTTGATGTTGTATTCCTCGCCCGACAGCTCGTACACCTTCGAGGCCAGGCGCGCGAGCTCGCGATCGACGTGCTGTGCCTGGGCCGCCAGCGTGGCGGCATCGATCCGCACGCCCGCGCGCTCGATGCCGACGAGGACGGGGATGAGCGGCAGCTCGAGATCCCGGTACAGCGTCTCGAGGTCCTCTTTCCGGAGCAGGTCCCGGAGCGTGCCGGAGACCTGCAGCGCCAGATCCGCTCGCTCCCCCGCGTAATCGAGGGCGGTCGCGATCGGGACCTGCGAAAACGGGATCGCCTTCGCCCCGCGGCCGCACAGATCCTCTTCGCGAAGGGCCTTGTAGCCGGCGTGCTCGAGCGCGAGCTCCTCGAGCGGATGGCCCGAGCGCGTGGCATCGAGGAGGTAGCTCGCCAGCATCGTGTCCGTCTCGATCCCGCGCAGCGCCACGCCGTGACGCTCGAGCACGATCGCGTCGAACTTGAGGTCGTGCCCCACTTTCGCGACGGACTCGTCCTCGAGGACCTGCTTCAATTCCGCCAGCGCGTCCTCCACGGCGAGCGCACCAGGGTCAATACCGCCGGCATCGCCACCGGGGCCGGCGCCGAACAGGTCGCCATCGAGCGCGGGCACCACGGCCAGCGGCACGTAGCGCGCGTGCCTGCCGTGGCTCGAGAACGCGAGCCCCGCAATGCCCGACCGCATCGACGACGGGGCATCGGGCAGGACGCGGAAGCCGAAGCGCCCGGCCTCTTTCAACGCCGTCGCGAGCGTCCGCACCTCCTCGACCGTCCGTGCGACCGCGTAGTCCTTGCCGATCGTGCCGGCCGTCGGCGCGTACTCCATCACCAGCGTCCGGAAGCCGAGGCGCGTGAACAGCTCGAAGCAGCGCTCGCGCGACGCGCCGCGATAGCGCACGCTCTCGGCGACGAACTCCACCGGCACGTTCGTCCGGATCCGGGCGAGCTCCTTGCTCTGCCGCGCGTCGTCGGCATGCGCCAGGAGACCCTCGCGGTACCGCTTGTTGGACACCTCGGGCGCGTGCGCGAGCAGCTCCTCGAGCGTGCCGTACGTCGCGATGAGATCCGCGCGCCCTTCTCGCCGATGCCCGGGACTCCCTTGATGTTGTCGATGGAGTCGCCCATCAGCGCGAGCACGTCCACCACCTGCTCCGGCGCCACGCCGAACTTCTCCTTGACCCCGTCGGCGTCGAACCACGCGCCGTCGTCGCGCGGGTTGTAGACCTTGATGCCGCCGTGGACGAGCTGGAAGAAGTCCTTGTCGCCCGTGACGATGGCGACGTCGAAGCCGCTGCCCACGGCCTGCGCCGCCAGCGTGCCGATGACGTCGTCGGCCTCGAACCGCTCGTAGGTCAGGATCGGGACGCCGAGCGCTTCGCACGCCTCGTGGACCCACGGGATCTGCTCGGCGAGATCGGGAGGCATCGCCTTGCGGTTCGCCTTGTAGTCGGTCGCCATCTCGGAACGGAAGGTCGGGCCGGCGAGATCGAACGAGGCGGCGATGAACTCCGGGTGGTGATCCTGCAGCAGCTTCCGCAGCATCGTCACGAAGATGTAGACGGCGTGCGTGGACTTCCCGCTCGGGCCCGTGAGGCCGGACCCGCGCATCGCGTGATACGCGCGGTACATCTGCGAGCTGCCGTCGATCAGGAAGAGTCTTTGGGACATGTCACCGGCGGGATGGCGCGGACAATCAGTATATCATTCGAACGATGTCGCTCTCCGGGAAGCGGTCATGGTTCAGCGCGGCGCTGCTCGCCGTCGTCATCGCGAGCGCGGCTGCCGCCTGCAACGGCCGCCTATTCGGGAAGCAATACGAGTACGAAGAAGATCTGCATCTCTCGCTCGACGGATCCGCGACCCTCATCGTGAACGCGTCGATTCCGGCGCTCGTCGCGCTGCGCGGCCTGCCGTTGGATCCGCTCTCGTCGGCGCCGCCGGATCTCGCGAAAATCCGCGCCGCGTACGAATCCCCGGTCACGAAGGTGACGCGCCTGACCCAGTGGCGGCGCTCGGGACGCCGCTTCGTCCAGGTCCGTCTCGAGACCAGCGACATCACGAAGCTCAGCGAGGCCGCGCCGTTGTCGTGGTCGCGCTATCGGCTCGCCCCGAGCGGCGGGCACCACGTGTTCGAGCAGAAAGTCGGGGCCTCCGCGCTGCGGCCGGGCACGCTCCAGAAAGTGGGGTGGACCGGCGGCGAAGTCGTCGGGTTCCGGCTGCACCTTCCCAGCCGGATCATCTGGCACAACTCGCGCGACCTCGAGACGAACGAAGCGCGCGGCGAGGCCCGCGGCAACATTCTCGCCTGGGAACAGCACCTGGCCGATCGGCTGGACGGGGCTCCGCTCGACATCAAGGTGGAGATGGACAGCCAGTCGATTCTCCATCGCACCCTCTGGCTGTTCGGCGGCGCGTTCACCGCGGCGATCGCGGTGCTGGCGTTTCTCATCTGGTTCACGATGAGAAAAGGATCGGAAGACGCGGCTACGACGGCGACGGGGCTTTGAGATCGGCCGTCCGCTGCTCGCCCTCGCCGATCGTCACCTTCACGGCCCGTGCTTTCGACTCCTCGAGGAACACCGGGTCGAACCACTCACCCTGCTCGACATCGTCCACCGCCAGGACCAGGTAGTCGCCGGCAGGAACTGCGGTCAGCTTGTACGCGCCGGCGGCGTCGGTCACCGCCGTGACGATCCTTCGCGACTGCGGCAGCCAGAGACTTTCGTCGGACGGGAACAGGATCACCGTCAGACCGGCCACGCCGTTGCCGCGGCCGTCGCGCACGGCGCCGCCCAGGCCGCTGATCCGGTCGGTGAAGATGACGTTGATGCCGCTGACGTTCTCCGACTTGACGTCGAGCGGCTGGTCGGTGACGTCGCGGCCGTCCACGTACACGGACTTCATCGTCCAGCCGCGCGGGGCGGCGGCCCGGATCATGTACTGGCCGGGGGTCACGTCGGGCGCCGAGAACTGGCCGCTCTCGTTGGCCTCCGCCGGACGCACGAGGCGCGCCGTTGCCACCGCGGCGCCGAGCGGGACCGGATTGACGCGAAAGCCGGCGAAGCTCGCCGGCGTGGGCGTGCCCGCCGACTCGAACGTCACGCTGCCGCTCAACACTACTCCGGGCGCCGGCGTCAGCACGACGTGGACTTCCTCGCCGGCGACGACGAGCGGCTGCGAGGCGGTCCTGGGCCCGGGCCGATTTGATCCACCGCCCGGGGGCCCTCCGCCGTTCGGTCCGCCGTCGGCGCGCGCGATGATGGTGTACTTCCCGGGCGTGACGTTCGCGATCGAGAACGAGCCGTCCTGCCTGGTCACGCTCCGCAGTCCACCGCCGAGCAGCACCGCGCCAAGCCCGCCTCCGCGGCCTCCGCCGCGGCCGCCAGGCGCGCCGCCTTCTTCGGGCACGAGCATCACCATGGCGGTGCTGCCGACGACGACGCCCTTGACCGTCGCGAGCGGGACGATCTGGAGTTGAAAATCAATCCCCGAGAGCTCTTGCGACGCCGCGAGCTTGACGCGTGTCGCGTCCCCCGCGGCGATCACGCCGGGATAGTACGTGGCGGCGTATCCGCTGCTCTCCGCAACCTGCTCGAGACCGCCGCGCCCCGGACCTGCCAGCTGGCGAAGGACCTGCTCGACGCCACCCGCCGTCGCGCTGACGTAGTAGTCGCCGGGCGGCAGGCCGAAGACGCGGAACTGCCCGCGGTCGTCCGACTGATCGGCGCCCGCCGGCGTGAGCTGCTTCTCGCCGCGGACGTACTGCTGGCGCAGAACGCCGACCATCGCGCGCGCGAGCGGCTCGCCATCCTCGTCGAGCACTCGGCCGGTGATGACGCCCCCGCGCGACAGCTTCAGATCGACGCCGGCGCGCTGCTGGCCGTCGGCAAGCTCGACGGGCGTGCCCGTGCGCAGCGCGCGCCGCTGACCGAATGCGCCGTCGACGAACCCTGTCTTCGTCGCCGTGATGCTGTAAGTGCCGGCCGGAAGGGCGGTGATCCGGAAGCGTCCCTGCTCGTCGGTCGTCGCGGCGCGGGGCCGTCCCCCGCCCGCCACGATGACGCGCGCCCGCTTCACGGGGCGCCCGGTGTCGGCAGCCATCACGCTCCCCGCGATGACCGCGGTACCCGCCGGCGCCGCCAGGTCGCGCTGCGGGCGCTGCAGGGCGCCGCCACGCCGTCCGCCACCGGGTGGCTGTCCCTGTCTTCCGGGGCCCTGTCCAGGCGGCTGTGGGGAAGGGGGAGCCTGCGCGGCGACAGCGATCGCAGCCGCGAGCGTGAGCGCGAACGTCGCGGCGAGCGCCGGCCGTCTGTGCAAGTCCAGCATGTTCGAGGAGTCTCCCGGCTTGTTAGACCTTCGGAAGTCACCAGGAGTTTAGTGCAGCGGCGGGTTTCCCGACTGAGCCGGAACGCCGGGAACTGTCCCGGCGCGCGCGCCGCGCGCCGGGTCCCGGCCTGTTCGACTACTCGGCTCTGCTCTCGGCGTCGGTCCTGAGGGAGTTCGTGACCGAGAACTCTCCTTGCCCCGTCGCCAGCGAGCGCGCGAGCATCCGTTCCACGTTGCTGTTGACCACGCCGGTCAGCGTGACGTGGCCCCGCTCGACGATGATGTGGATGGGCGGGTTCGCCATCGCGGCGTACGGCCAGAACGACGGGTTGCCGTAGATCGCCCGCGCCACGCGGTAGCGGAGCTGGTCGTCGAAAATCGAGACGGGCAGCACGCCGATGTCGTTGCGCAGGCTGCGAACGCCGTCGATCTTCGCGATGCGCTTCTCGAGATCGTTCTTCTTGTACGGCATCGTCACTCTGCCGGTGAGAACGACCGCGCCGTTCTCCACTTGCGCGCTGATGTCGTCGAAAATCGTGAGCTGAGCGTAGCCGGTGAGCGCGCGGCCGATCTCGTCGGCCAGCCGCGTGTCCCGGCGATCCTGCGCTGCCGCGGCGCTCGATACGACGAGCAGGACCGCGAGCATCGCTCCGAGAGAAAACCTGGCGTTCATGGTCGAACCTTCCTGTTCCTGGCGACGCCTTGCGTCGCTCCTGAGCCGCCACCGTGTCTGGTGCGGCTGTCCGGCAGGCGAGCCGGGCTGACACCCCGATAGGGGCAAGGAGGATGCCAGCGGATATCGCCGGAAACAGGCCATCTTCGGCGGATTCTCGGGCGGGCGGAAGCGGTCCCGTTGTCCTCATCCATGCTCATGAGGACAGTTCGCATGTAGCGCCGGCTGGCGGTCTCAGATCGCAGAATCTGCGACCAGTGTGCAACGCAACGACTGGGGTCTGACCCCTGTCGGACTGGCGCGCCCCGCCGAAACGCGCTGAGTTCCAGACGCGCGGAGGCGGGGGAAGCGGGAAGCGGGAAGCTGGAAGCCGTCTTACAGCGCGATGATCGTAAGGATCCCGGCGCCGATGAGGAGAAGCTGCTTGAGGGGCCCTCCCTGAACGCCGCCGCGGTGCAGATCCGGAATCAGATCCGACATCGCGACGTAGAGAAAATTCCCGGCGGCAAACGCGAGGACGTACGGAAGGAAGTCGGGCACGGTCTTCGAGGCGGCCAGCATGACGACCGCGCCGAGAATACCGCCGGCGCCCGACAGCAGGTTCAGCGTGAAGGCACGCGTCTTCGAAAAGCCGGCGCGGAGGAGGATCGCGACGTCGCCGACCTCCTGCGGAATCTCGTGCGTCGCGACAGCCAGCGCCGTCGTCACGCCGAGCGGAATCGACGTCAGCACCGCGGCCGCGATGACGGCGCCGTCGACGAAGGTGTGGAACGCGTCGCCGACAATGACGAGCGACGCCGCGCTGCTGGTGTGCACTTCGCAGTCGTGCGTGTCGTGGCAGTGCCGCCACAGCACGAGCTTCTCGAGCAGGAAGAACGCCAGCACACCCGCGAGGAGCGTGCCGAGCGCCGTGGACGCCGGGAGCGCGCCGAGCGCCTGGGGCAGCAGCGCGAGCAGCGAGACGCCGAGCAGGGTGCCGACGGCATAACTGATCGCCCACGGCAGGATCTTCACGCGCAGGCCGTCGCCGAGGAGGAGGAAAGTGGAGGCCGCGAGCAGACCGCCAAAACTTCCGAGGACGCTCAGGCCGATCGCGGCCGCGTAAAGTCGCACGCGGCGACTATAGCGCACACGCGGAGGAAACGAAGATGACGGAGAGAACGGAGCGAGGGTTTCACCGCTTCTTGACACGGAGAAACGGAGCAACGGAGAAATTTTTGTTAAAAGGAAAGCTCCGTTTCTCCGTTCCTCCGTTTCTCCGTGTTAAGAAAATGTTGGGAATGAGGATCTCCGGTCCCTCCGTCTCCTCTTTCTCAATGCTCGCGGGGCCCCACCCCCACTCGCTCGCGCTGCGGCGCTCGAAGACTCGCTATCCTCGCGCGGGCCGCAGGCGCTACCTCTACGGCGTCGCCACGAACCCTCGCCGCGCGCGCACGGTGTAGTTCGGCTGCCGGACCTCGACGCGGATCGTGTGCCAGCGCCCGTCCTTGACGCCCGTCGACGCGTATCCCAGGTAGTACCTGCTTGCTCAGCTCGTCCGCGATGCCGGCGGTCGCCGGAGCGAGATCGCCCGGGCTGCGGACGATCTCCGTCCGCCCGCCGCTGTCGTCGGTGATGTCGCGCAGGGCGGCGACGTTGACGCCCTCGTCGCCTCGCGTTGCGGGCGTGTTGTTGCCGCGCGGCCCGGGCTGCGGCGGGTAGACCGGCGGCGGGGGCCGTCTGCCGGGGAACGGAAACGGAAACGGGGTGGGCACACGCGGCGGCCGGCGCTGGAAGGTGTTCTGGCTGTAGCGCCTCGGCCACTGCCCGGGCCCCGCCTGGCTGTCGATGCCGATCGCGTAGACCAGCACTTCGGTCTCGCGAATCATCCGCTTGAGCGTCAGCACGTCCGTGTGGCTGCTCGTGTCGTTGCCGTCCGAGATGATGAGGAGCGCCTTCTTCCGGTGGCGTCCGGCCTGCGCGAGCGGCAACGCATCGGCAACCGCGTCGTACATCGCGGTGCCTCCGTTCGGCTGCAGGCGTGCCACTGCCCGTCCGACGGCGCGTTTGTCGACCGTCCACCCTTCGATGAGCATCGGTCTCGTGTCGAACCGGTACAGGAACACCTCGTCATCCTCGCCGAGCAGCTGCGAGAGAAAACGGTTGAGCGCGTCGCGCGCGGCGGCCATTTTTTCGCCGACCATGCTGCCGCTCGTGTCGAGCACGATCCCGAGGCTGACCGGCACCCGCTCGCTGTTGAAGTGCGTGATCGGCTGGAGCTCGTCGTCCTGAAAGACGCGGAAGTCGTCCTTCTGCAGATCCGGCACGAAGCGCCCCGAGTGGTCCGAGACGGTGGCGGTGACGTTGATCAGCTCGACGCCGGTGCGAAAGCGGAACGACTGCGGATCGCTCTCCGCCTGCGGCTCCTGGCTCCTCTGAGCCCGCCCCTCCGGCCGCGCGCTCATGACGAGCGTGGCGGCGGCGCACGCGGCGACAGCGAAGACCTTCATTGGTTTCATGGCCGATACCCCTGGTCCGCCTGAAGCCTTACCGAAGTCCCGCGACGGCGTCCGGCGCCCGTTTGTCGACGTGCGCGATCACGCCGCCGTCCTCGGCGCGAAAGCCGATCCGATATCGAGAGACCGCCCCGGTCACCGGCACGGTGACGACGAACGGCGACTCGTCGCCGGGCCCGAGCGTCGTGAAGTCGAGCGGCGCGCGGCTGCTCGACAGGAACGTGCCGTCCGGCCCGAACACGAACGCGGTCGCGACGATGCCCGATCGCGGGGCGCCGGCGCGCGGGTTCTGCACGAGGCCGGTGACGGTGAGGGTCTGCGCCTGCTGCAGGTGTCGAAGCGACAGCAGCTCGAGCGGCAGGGGCTCCGCGGCCGGCGCCGTCTGCGACGCGGCGGGCGCGGGGGCCGGCGCCGCCTTGCGGTTGCTCGACGACACGACCAGGAACCCGATCGCCCCGATCACCGCCGCGAGCGCGCCAATCACCGCGACGCGCCGCCCCCAGGGAGACGGCTGGTTCCTTTCTGCGAACAGATCGCCGACGCTCGCAACCGGCTCGGCCCGGCGAATCTCGAGATCGTCGAGGCGCGCCGCGTGCGTGTGGACGCGCGCCGTTGTCGCCTCGGTAATCGGCCGCGGCCTCGGGCTGACCGGGGCCGTATCGGGTGCGGCGAATCGCTGCGGCCGCTCGACGGGCGCGGCCGACATCGCCGACAGCGCCAGCACGCGCGCTTCAGAACGCCTGCGGTCGTCGCGAACCAGTTTCAGCACGACCATCGCCAGGCCCACCGCCATCGCGAGTGAAACCGCCGTCACGCCGATCAGGAGGGTGTCCATTGGTCTGTTATCTCAATTTGAACGCGACCGCGACTTCGACGATGACGTCCACGGGCGTGCCGAACCTGCGCGCGGGAGAAAAGCGCCACTGCCGCACCGCCTCGACCGCCCGCTGATCGAGGCCGGCGCCCAGGCCCTGGAGCACTTTCACGTCGCTGACGCTCCCGTTGCTGCGCACGACGATCTCCAGCACCACATCCCCTTCGACCCCGCGGCGGCGCGCCTCTTCGGTGTAATCCGGCTTCACTTCCCGAACGATTGCCGGCGCCGTGATCCCGCTGCCCGCGCGGTACGGACCGCCGCCCGTGCCCCCACCAGATCCGGGGCCGATGCCGGAGCCGCTGCCTTCACCCATGCCCGTGCCCTGTCCGGTCCCCGCGCCGGCGCCGGTCCCGGGGCCTCGGCTGTCGGATTCCTTTGGGGCCTCCGCGATGATGCCCGCGCGATCGCGGTCGTCCGCCGGCACCGGGGCGACGGGTGCGACCACCTGCGGCAGCGGTACAGGCGCCGGGGCAGGAGGCGGCGGCTCGATCGGACGCTGGACCGGCTCCACTCTGACCGGCGGCGGCGGCGTCGGCCTTGGCTCGGGATCCGGAGGACGCGTGGTGATCCGGCGCGGCGGCGGCACGGGGCTGCGCAGAACGCTCCGGCCCTTCGTTTTCGCTCGCGGCGGCGGCACAGGCTGCTGGAGCCCGCCGCCTCCTCCCCCGCCGCCAGGCCCCGGCGTCGAGAGAAACACCAGCCGCATGTGCGTCGGCTCGCGCCTGGTCTCGTCCGGCGCGCTCGCCACACCCATCGTCGTCAACACGACCAGTCCGGCGAGCAGGGCCGCGTGGAGCGCACCCGAAGCCGCAAAGGCCCGCGCGGGAGAGCGTTTCGGCCGCGCCGGCGGTCTGAACAATCCGCGGCCGGCCTCGAGAGGACCCCCTCGGAGCAGTCCCACGGCGCGCACCGCCTCAGCCGCGGCCACGAACCGCCCATCGACAGTCGCCAGCTCTGCCGCGAGAATCAGGGCCCTGACCTCGCGCGCGCTGACGCCCGCCGCCCGCGCGATCTCGCGCGCGGTGAAGACGTCCGGGACGGTGCTGGTGACAGAAGACATGGAAGTTCTCTGTTGAAGGGGCAAAATCCTTGCCGCGGCGCGGGCGGGTAGACGGATTGCTCCACCCCGGTTTTCGGCCTGTATCGGGGAAACCTGTTGGCGGCGCCCCTCCTGGGCTGTGCTCCGCCTGTGACAGTGTGGCATGGGAACGGGGACAGTCTCCCGGTCTCCGGTCTCCGGTCTCCGGTCTTCGGTCTCTGGTCTTCGGACTCTGGTCTTCGGACTCTGGTCTTCGGTCTCTGGTCTTCGGTCTCTGGTCTCAGGGGTCTTTGGTCTCTGAGACCTTAGACCTTGAGACCTTGAGACCTGAGACCTGAGTCCCGAGTCCCGAGTCCCGACCCCTGCAGTGTGCTACAAACCCCCCCATGCAGCAAGTAATCGTGACGGGGGCCTCGAGCGGCATCGGGCGGGCGGCGGCGCTGAGATTCGGGCGCGACGGGGCTTCCGTCCTCGTCGTCGGGCGCAGTGAAGCCGATCTGGCCGACGTTGCGGCCGCGGTGGAGCGGGAGGGGGGCCGAAGCGCGAGGCTCGTGGCCGACGTGACCGCCGCCGACGCGCCCGCGCGGATTGTCGCCGCGGCCCTGGAACAACTCGGCGGGTTGACGACGGTCGTGAATGCCGCGGGGATCATCGCCTCGGGATCGGTCGAATCGACCACCGACGAGCAGTGGGACACGATGCTCGACGTCAACCTCCGCGCGCCATTCCGGCTGATGCGCGCCGCGACCGCGCCGCTGTCCGAGTCGCGCGGATCGATCGTGAACGTCTCGAGCGTGACGGGCCTGCGAGCGTTTCCGGGAGTGCTCGCGTACTGCGTGAGCAAGTCAGGCGTCGATCAGCTGACGCGGTGCGCGGCTCTGGAGCTCGCGCCGAAAGGCGTCCGCGTCAACGCCGTCAATCCGGGCGTCGTGGTCTCGAATCTCCACCGCCGCGGCGGGATGAACGAGGAGAGCTACGCGGCGTTCCTCGAGCACTCGAAGAAGACGCACCCGATTGGCCGCCCCGGTGAGCCCACGGAAATCGCGGATCTGATTTTCTTCCTCGCGTCGGATCAGGCGGGGTGGATCACGGGGGAGACGATCTCGATTGATGGAGGGCGACATCTGACCTGCGCGAGGTGAGAATGATCAGGTTCCACAGGGTTCCACGGGGTTCCACTAGGTTCTACAGGGTTCAGTTCTACAGGGTTCAACTGGGTTCAGGGTTCCGGTTCCGCAGGTTCGCAGAGAACCTGGAACCCTGAACCCCGAACCCGCGGAACAGAACCCTGTGGAACCCCGCGGAACCATGTGGAACCTAGTGGAACCATTTCACACGTTCCCCTTCACCCCTTCCGCGAACGCGAGCCCGTCCCGCTCGGCCAGCAACCGCGCCGCGCGAAACCCGCCGGATTCCAGCGCCGCGACCGCGCCTCCTCTCGAGACGTAGCCGGTGTCGGCATCGGACGCGGGCCCTCGGACGAGCCCACCCAGTCCCGCACGCCGTCCAGGATCGATCACCAGGCAGCGGCCGCCTGGGCGCAGCACGCGATGGACGTCGACGACGCACCTGATTCGCTCTCCGGCATCGAGGCCCGCGAGCACGTCGTCGATGACCGCGACGTCGAACGACTCGGCCTCCAGTGGCAGGGCCGCCCATGGGGCCGTGAAGCTTTCGATCAGGGCGCCTTCGCGGGCGGCGATCTCCGCCGCGCGCGTGGTGACGGCCTCGCGCGCGTCGATCGCGCAGGCGCGTCCCGTCAATCCCGTTTTCACCGCCAGCTGCGCGAGCCGGACGGGATCGCCGCAGCCCAGCACGAGCAGACGGTCGCCCATCTTGATGCCCGCCATCGAGACGGCAAGCGATTCCCCCGAACGCTTGAAGATGTCGAACAGCTTCATCGGCGCCGGCCCTCGCGCGTTCGGCTTCCACGCTCCTCTGGTCCGCTCAAGGACTGATGATATAGTTCCCGGCTGTGAAAAATCCGCCAGAAATCGAGCCGGCCAAGGGAAAACTCGGCGTTCTTCTCGTCGGAATGGGTGCCGTCAGTACTACAACGATCGCGGGAGTGCTCGCTGTGCGCCGTGGGCTCGCGAGCCCGATCGGGTCACTTACGCAGATGGGCACCGTGCGTCTCGGCAAGCGAACGGAAGCCCGCTCTCCGCTCATCAAGGAATTCGTTCCGCTCGCGTCGCTCGACGACGTGGTGTTCGGCGGATGGGATATTTTCGAGGACAACTCGTACGAAGCCGCGAAGACGGCCGGCGTGCTCGAAGCGGATCTCCTCGAGCAGATCCGGCCGGAGCTCGAAGCCATCAAGCCGATGCCGGCGGTGTTCGATCGACGCTACGTCAAGCGGCTCGACGGGCCGAACGTCAAGAAGGGGAAGAACAAGCGCGATCTCGCCGAACAGCTGCGCGAGGACATGCGCAGGTTCAAGCAGGACAACGGGTGCGATCGTCTGGTGATGGTGTGGTGCGGCAGCACCGAAGTGTATCTGACCGAGTCGGCCGCTCATGCCAGCCTGGCCGCGTTCGAGAAAGCGCTCGAGGCCAGCGACGACAACATCCCGTCGAGCATGATCTACACGTATGCGGCGCTCAAGGACGGGATCCCGTACGCGAACGCGGCGCCGAACCTGAGCGCGGACGTTCCGGCGTTGATGGAGCTCGCCGCCCAGACCCGATCGCCGATCACCGGCAAGGACCTGAAGACGGGTCAGACGCTGATCAAGACCATCATCGCTCCAGGCTTGAAGGCGCGCCTGCTCGGCGTCGAAGGGTGGTACTCCACCAACATCCTCGGCAACCGCGACGGCGAGGTGCTCGACGATCCGGAGTCGTTCAAGACGAAGGAAGAGAGCAAGAAGTCGGTCCTCGACTACATCCTTCAGCCGAATCTGTACCCGGAGCTCTACAAAGACCTCTGCCACGTCGTCCGCATCAACTACTATCCGCCGCGCGGCGACAACAAAGAGGGCTGGGACAACATCGACATCTTCGGCTGGCTGAACTACAAGATGCAGCTGAAGATCAATTTCCTGTGCCGCGACAGCATCCTCGCGGCCCCCATCGTCCTCGACGTGGCGCTGTTCCTCGATCTCGCGAAGCGTGCCGGCATGAGCGGCATCCAGGAATGGCTTTCGTTCTATTTCAAGAGCCCGATGCACGCGCCCGGGGCTGTATCCCGAGCACGACCTGTTCATCCAGCTGATGAAGCTCAAGAACACGCTGCGGTTCCTGCGCGGTGAGGAGCTCATCACCCACCTCGGCCGGGAGTACTACGACTGATGGACTCAGACAGGCTGCAACCGGCGCTGTACGGGGGACTGCTGATCGGCGTGCTGTCGGCCCTGCCGATCGTCAACCTGGGGAACTGCTGCTGCTGCTTGTGGGTCGTCGCGGGCGGGATGCTCGCGGTCTACCTCCGCCAGCAGAATTCCCCGTTTGGGGTGACGTCGGCGGAAGGGGCGCTCGTCGGGCTCCTGGCCGGGCTCTTCGGCGGAATCCTGGGGGTTGTGCTGTCGATTCCCATCGAGATGGCGATGGGCCCCTTCCAGCAGCAGATCGTCGATTGGGTCGTCGCGCAGAACCCGGACTTTCCGCCCGAGACGCGCGACATGCTGGAGCGCGCGGGCAGGGGCGGCGGCGGCGTCGCCGCGGTGGCCTTCAACTTCGTGATCTACAGCGTCATGGGAGCCGTGTTCGGGCTCCTGGGCGGGCTCCTCGGCGTCGCCGTTTTCAAGAAGAACCCGCCGCTTCCGCCGCCCGGGACCATGGACGTGCTGCCGCCCGAAGGATAGAGCCCAAGAATCCCTAATCCCCAATCCCTAATCCTTGAATCCTCGAATCCGCGACTCGATTCGCGGATTCAATGATTCAGGATTAGGGATTCGGGACTAGTCACTGCCCTTCCCTACAGTTACAGTCCCCCACTACCGAAACTTCTCCTTAGAAAAAGCGTGCAGGTTTGGGCGATTCTGCGCGATCCTGCGCCTCAGTTATAAACAGTTCTGTAATAAGGATTTAATCTCACATGGGGGGCCTGGCGTGGCGGCGGGGGAGCGGGGCGCTGGTGTTGGTGGCCTGCGGGGTCTGCGCCTCGCCCGGGCTCTCGCAGACGCCCCCGGTGCGGCCTCCCGACCTGCCTGTCACGCGGCTCGAAGGAGCAGGGGCGGGGGAACGGGCCGGCACTGCACTGCAGCCGCCGGTCCAGCGGCCGGGGGAGCTCTCCTCGCTCCCGATGACGCAGCTCGACGATCGGCCCGCCGATCTCGATGGCTCCCGGCGGATCTCGCTCACGATCTCGAGACCCCTGCCGCTGCGCGACATGCTCGAGCTGCTTCTCACGGGCACGCCTCTGAGCTTCGTGCTGGAGGACGGCGTCGACGGCTCCTTCAGCGGAGCGCTCACGAACCTCACGATGCGCCAGGCCCTGGAGGCAGTGTTGTTCCCGCGCGGTCTCGACTACGACGTGCAGGGATCGCTCGTCCGGGTGTTTCCGCGCAAGGCCGCGACGCGGCTGTTCGACGTGAACTACCTGAACCTCCGGCGGACGTGGCAGCGCTCGGTGCGGAGCGCGGTCTCCCCGCCCGGCCCGCAGGCGCCGGCGATGGAGTTGTCCACGTCGGGTGAGTCGGACCTCTTCGGCGAGCTGGGCCAGGGCGTCCAGGCGCTGCTCTCCGAATCGGGCCGCATGCACGTGGATCGATCCGCCGGGCTCGTCCAGGTCACCGACTTCGCGGATCGCCTCGATCAGATCGGCGTGTACGTCGAGGCGGTGCAATTGCGCGCCACGCGTCAGGTGCGGATCGAGGCGCGCGTCCTTCAGGTCACGCTGGACGGCGCCGCGGCGGCCATCGACTGGAAAGCGGCGGCCGCCCGCTCGGGCGCGCTCGTCGGCAAGGACTCGGGCCGCGCGGTCGGCATGCGAATCGAGGATTTCGACGCGTTGAAGCGGGCGCTCGGCGAGCAGGGCACGGTGACGATGATTGCGGCGCCTCACGTCGTCGCGATGAACAACGAGCCGGCGGTCATGCGGGCGGGTACCCAGGGCGTCTACTTCACGACCGCGTCGCAGCTCGATCAGGCAGGCCGGCTGGAGCGGACGTCCACGCCGGTGGCGATCCTCGAGGGCCTGACGCTGACGGTGACGGCGCAGATTGCTTCGGACGGCATCGTGCAGTTGAGCGTGGCGCCGACGTACACGGAGAAGACGGGCCAGACGAAGTCGGCGGCCGGCGACTTCTTCCCGGTGCTGCAGGTCAGCGAGGCGGACACGCTCGTCCGCGTGCAGGACGGCGAGACGGTCGTGATTTCCGGCTTCCTGCAGGATCGCCTGCAGGCCAGGCAGGGCAGCGGCCTCGCCGGCTTCTTCGGCGCGCAGTCGCGCGAGACGGTGAAATCGGACCTCGTCATCCTGCTGACGCCCACGGTCGTGAATGCGGGCGGGGTCGAAGGCACGCGGTAGGGTCCGGCTGAAGCCGGACGCCACCGATATCTGGTCCGGCTAAAGCCGGACGCCACCGAAGTCGGACACCACGGGAGAGAGATCCTATGCACGAGGAATATTACGGGTTCGTCGAGAAGCCGTTCAGCCTCACCCCGGATCCGAAGTATCTCTACAAGAGCGAGTCGCACGCCAACGCGTTCGATCTGCTCCAGTACGCGATACGGCGCCGCGAAGGCTTCGTCGTGGTGACGGGCGACATCGGCACGGGCAAGACCACGCTGTGCCGGGCGATCCTCGAGCAGCTCGATCGCAAGACGTTCACCGCGCTCGTGCTGAACCCGTTCCTGTCGGAAGAGGATCTGCTCCGGATCATCCTCCAGGACTTCGGCGTCGTCTCGCGGGAAGAGATCAAGCGGGGACGCCTCGAACGGGGTCAGCAAGCAGGAGCTGATCGACACGCTCAACGAGTTCCTGCTGTCGCTGCTGCCGCTGCGGGCGGGCGCCCTGCTCATCATCGACGAAGCGCAGAACCTGCCGCTGAAGGTGCTGGAACAGATCCGGATTCTCTCGAACCTGGAGACGGACAAAGAGAAGCTGCTGCAGATCGTGCTCGTCGGGCAGCTGAACTTGAAGGACTGGCTGCGATCGCCGGAGCTGCGTCAGCTCGATCAACGCGTCTCCATCCGGTACGAGCTGAAGCCGCTGACGCGCGAGGAAACGTCGGCGTACGTCGCGCATCGGCTGACGATTGCGGGCGGCGGGGCGTCGGTGAGCTTCTCGCCGAAGGCCCTCGATCTCGTGCACCGGTACACGGACGGGATTCCCCGGCTGATCAATCTCGTGTGCGACCGCGCGCTGCTCGGCGGCTATTCGGCGCGGGTCAACCGCATCACGCCGGAGATGGTTGGCGCGGCGGCGATCGGCCTCGACCTCGCGATGCCGCGGCGATCGATGTTCGGGTGGCTGCGCAGAGGCGCGGCGGCGTTCGCCGCCGGCGCGGCGCTGACGGCCGCCATGTCGCTGGCGGCCGCGTACACGGTGATAACGGTGCAGTCGCGCAGCGTGCTGGCCGGCACGATCGATCCGCGTCCGGTCCCGATCCAGTCCGGGGCGGAGATCGCAGCTGCGGTGACGGAACCATCGCCGGCTTCGGCACAGGCTCCGGAAGGGTCCTCTGTCGCCGCGCCGTCCGCGGCCACGCCCCTCGCGACGACCACTCCGTCCGAGGCCACGCCGTCCGCGGCCACGCCGTCCGCGGCTATGCCGCCAGAGCCGGCTCCGTCGTCGCCGCCGTTGCCGGCGGCCGAACATCCGGCTGCCGAACAGGCCGGCAGGTATTCGGTCGTCGTCGGATCGTTCCGTCAGAACGCCGAAGCGGGCGCGCTTGTCGATCAGTTGCGGGCGCTCGGTTATCGCGCCCGCGCGGGGCGCCTCGAATCGGCCGATCGCGGCACCTGGCATCAGGTATCGGTCGGTCCGTACGCCGATCTCGAGCAGGCGCGGCAGGATGAGGCGCGCGTACGGCAGATGCCGGGCTACGCCGACGCGCGTCTCATAACGCAGTGAGCCAGCTCTTTGATTCGCTCCGGCGTGGGCGGCCGTCGCAGACGCCGTCGAGGGCGCCGCGCACGGCGCAGGGGGACGCCGTCCTCGCGACGCTCGGCTACGCGCCGGTTCCCCGCCACGTCCGCGCGCGATCCGCGATCGTTCGGATCCTGATGCTCGCGGTCGTCGTAGTCCTGGGCTGGACCGGCTGGCAGGTTTACAACCGGTGGCTCCGCACGCCTGTGCCTCCGGCGCCGACGGCTGCTCTCTCGAATCCCACGGCGCAGAATCCGCGCGGCAGGGACCCTGGGACAACGACAACCGGGATCCCCCCGACGGCAGCCGCGACCCCTCCGGTGTCCACGCCCCCGGTTTCAGCCTCGCAGCCGGCCGCGCCCGGCTCGACCGGTCAGCCGGCGCCTGTGTCACGTGCGGTGGTTCCCGATCCTGAGGCGCCTCGCCCGGAGCTTCCATCCCAGCGCGCACCAGTCGCGCCAGGGGAACCCCTCGACTCGCCCGTTTTGGCGCTCGCTCGGGACAGGCCCCGGCTGCCGGCGCCGCGTCCGCCCGCTCCCTTGCCCGTGACGCGCGCGGAGTCCGGCGCGCAGGCCCCGCCGCGAGGGACCAGCGAGGCCAACGATCTCGCGCTCGCGCTTGTATTACCATCGCGCCGGGGACTTCGAGAACGCCCTGCAGCATTACCGCGCGCTGTTGCAGCGGAACGAGCTGAACGCCCAGGCGCACAACAATCTCGGCCTGCTCTATCAGGAAAAGAAGTTGCTGGTGGAATCGGCCGGTGAGCTGTCGCGCGCGATCCTCATCGAGCCCGGGAACGTGCTGGCGCACAACAACTACGGCGTGACGCTGCTGCTGCAGGGGCGGCCGGATGAGGCCGCCGCGCAGTTCCGCACCGTGTTGAAGCTCGATCCGCGCAACGTCGACGCCCTCGTGAACCTGGCGCTGGCCCAGCGGGACGGCCGGCAGCCCGAGGTCGCGAAGGAAACGCTGCTGGACGCGCTGACCATTTCGCCGCGCAGCGCCGCGGCGCATTACAATCTTGCGCAGCTGTACGATCAGACGAGCGAGGCGGCGCGCGCAGTGGACCACTACCGCAAGTTTCTCGAATACGCCGGCACCGAGTACGCGCCGCGCGCGGCCGCCGTCCGCGCCCGCGTCGAGGCGCTCTCCAGGATTCCCGAGTGACCATGTCCGAGATTGACGCCCTTCTGACCGAAGACCGCCGTTTTCCACCGTCCGCCGCGTTTCGCGCGGCCGCCAACATCTCCGATCCCGAGGTCTACGCCCGCGCCGCCCGGGATCCCGAAGCCTTCTGGGCGGGGTTCGCGCGCGAGCTCGAGTGGATGCGACCCTGGGACTCCGTCCTCAAGTGGGACCCGCCGAACGCGCGCTGGTTCGACGGCGGGCACGCTCAACGCGAGCGCCAACTGCCTCGATCGGCACGTCCGCGGCGCGCGCCGCAACAAGGCCGCCATCATCTGGGAAGGCGAGCCCGGCGACCGGCGGACGCTGACGTACTGGGACTTGTTCCGGCAGGTCAGCGCCTTCGCCAACGTCCTCAAGTCGCTCGGCGTGAAGCGCGGCGATCGCGTGGCGCTCTATCTGCCGCTCATCCCCGAGCTGGCCATCTCGATGCTCGCGTGCGCGCGAATCGGCGCGGTCCACAACGTCGTCTTCGGCGGCTTCAGCGCCGAGTCGCTGCGCGATCGCATCAACGACTGCCAGGCGGTCCTGCTCGTGACGGCCGATGGCGGCTACCGCCGCGGCCAGGTCGTACCGCTCAAGCAGACGGCCGACGAAGCGCTCCGCGACGCGCCGTCGATCAAGAACGTCGTCGTCGTGCTGCGCCAGCCCGGTGCGCCCATTCCCGTGGAGCTCGTCGAAGGCCGGGATCAGTGGTATCACCGCCTGATGCAGCACGCCGCCGCGGTCTGCGAGCCGGAAGCCATGAACGCGGAGGACATGCTCTACGTCCTCTACACGTCCGGCACGACCGGCAAGCCGAAGGGCATCGTGCACACGACGGGCGGATATCTCACCGGCTGTTACGCGACGACGAAATGGGTGTTCGACCTCAAGGAGGACGACGTCTACTGGTGCACCGCCGACATCGGCTGGGTGACCGGCCACAGCTACGTCGTCTACGGGCCGCTCTCGAATGGAGCGACCGTGGTGATGTACGAAGGCGCGCCGGACTGGCCGCAAGAAGGATCGCTTCTGGGAGCTGATCGAGCGGCACGGCGTGACGATTTTCTATACGGCGCCCACGGCCATCCGCGCGTTCATGAAATGGGGCACCGAGTGGCCGGCCGGACGCGATCTATCCACGCTGCGGCTGCTGGGATCGGTCGGCGAGCCGATCAACCCCGAAGCGTGGATCTGGTACCACAAGAACATCGGGCGCGAACACTGCCCCATCGTGGACACGTGGTGGCAGACGGAAACCGGGATGATCATGATCACGCCGCTTCCCGGCATCACGACGACGGTCCCGGGTTCCGCGACGCAGCCGTTTCCCGGGGTGATCGCCGAGGTCCGGGACGCAGAAGGCAAGCGTGTCGAGACCGGCGGGGGGCTGCTGGTGCTGACCAAGCCGTGGCCGGCGATGCTGCGCGGCATCTACGGCGATCCCGAGCGGTTCGTGAAGCAGTACTGGTCGCGCTGGCCGGGCGTGTATTTCACCGGGGACGGCGCGCGCCTCGACCAGGACGGCTACTACTGGCTGATGGGTCGCGTGGACGACGTCCTGAACGTGGCCGGCCACCGGCTCGGGACGATGGAGGTCGAGAGCGCGCTCGTCGATCATCCCAAGGTCGCCGAAGCCGCGGTCGTCGGCCGTCCGCACGAGATAAAGGGCCAAGCCGTCGCGGCCTTCGTCACCGTGAAGGAGGGCGTGAAGCCGTCGGCCGCGCTCGCCGACGAGCTGAAGGAGCACGTCGTCAAGAAGATCGGCGCCATCGCGCGCCCGGATCAGATCCTGTTTGCGGCCGACCTGCCGAAGACGCGGTCGGGCAAGATCATGCGCCGGCTGCTCCGGGACATCGCGGAAGGCAAGGCGCTCGGCGATACGACGACGCTCGCCGATCCCAACGTCGTCGCGAAGCTGAAAGAGGAGTACGAGGAGAAGGAAGGGTAGAGACGCAATCCCTCATCCCTAATCCCTATCTGAATCCCTCGATCCTATCGTGAATCCGCATCGCGAATCAGGATTCGCGATCAGGGATCAGCGGATTCGGGATCAGTATTTCCTCCGCTGCTCCTCAATCTGCGATCGGTCGATGTGGAAGTGACGGCCGCGGCGCGCGGCGCGCAGCTCGCCGGTCCTGACCATGCCGGCGACTTCCCGGGGGGTCATGCCGAGCAGAGTCGCGGCGCCGAGGATCGTGACCGACGTCGGCATCAGCGCCACGCGCTCGACACGGTTTCCGCCGTTCATCTTCGCGCGCACGAGCGCGGCGTCCGCCTCGGCAAGGATGTAAGACGGATCGATCTCCGCCTGGACCAGGTCGGTGCCGGCCGCCGCCGCGCTCACGGTGACGGCCGTGAGCGTATCGGTCTTGTGGTCGACGAGCACGAGGCGCTGCTTCACGGTCTCGCAGAACCGGGCGGCGAGCGTGGCGGCCTGATCCAGCGTGGTTTCCGGCAGCAGCACCGCGATGGAATCTTCGCCGTGCCGCGCGACCCAGTCGTGGGTGCGGAAGAACCGCCGCGCGAGAATCCCCAGGCGCTCGAGCAGCCGGTCGCCCGCGCCGTAGCCGTGCGCCCGGTTCACCTGCGACATGTCGTCGATGTCGAAGAGAATCATGGCGACGCCGTGATGGTGCCGCTGGGCCCGCAGCGCCTCCTGTTCGAGCGCGAGATCGAACACGTGCCCGGCGATGAGCGTCGTCAGCTGGTCGCGAAGCGAGTGGTGTCCTCCCGCCCGTTCCGCGAACGCCGCGATCACCTCGAGCGCACCCGCGCGGACCGAGTCCGCGACGACGGGCCAGAGATTCGACGTGATGCCCAGCCGCTGGTCCCGCGAGAGCTCATCCAGGACGACGTGCTCCGCGCCGTGGATGGCCTGGATGATCTGGCGCAGCAGCAGCGGCGGGGCCAGGCGCGACAGTTCCTGGATGCCGCCGCCATGGTCCACCCGGCTCTCCTCGATCGCCAGCGCGAGCACGTCTATGAGGGTCCGGCTGCAGCCCTGCCAGCCGGCCGCGTCGAGCCCCGGCTCCGTGCTCAGGGTGCCCGCCAGGTCCTCCATGAGCCCCTGGGCGCGCTGCCGGATCGCCTTCGCGATCTGCGCGCGGACGTCGCGCGGGACATCTCTCAGTCGCCCTGTCATTTTGGTCGATCTTACCTGTTCCACCGTGCCGGTGCGTCGCGGGGGCGAAGCACGAAATCGAGCCTGGGATGGTGTCAATTATGGCTCAGCTTGCGGCTGGGCGGCTCGCCGTCGTCTAATAGTAGGTTCCCTTAGTAATGTATGGGCCCGCAAGGGCCGAAAGATCCACACCAGCCATGGCCAGCACTACCGGTATCGAGCTCGGTCGGGAGGCGTGCGTGCTCGCCGGTGTCCGCCCGTCCCGCACCGGGATCGCGGACGTCGTGGCACTCCACACGATCGAGTCCGGGGCCTGGCCGACGCTCGACGTGGCCCTCGTCGAGACCCTCCGGGGGGTGCGGCGAGGCAAGCGTTTCCCGCGCAACGCACGGATCGTGGCCTGGGGCCTTCCCGACGATCCGGCCGGCGACGAGGCCACCGCGCGCTGGTTGCAGCGTCCGATTCTGGCGGCCGGGTTTCCGCGTCGAGTCGATCGTCACCCCGCCGCAGGCGCTCGCCCTGCTGGCGGCGAGCCGCCCGCGCTCCGGTAACGGCGCCGTCGCATGGCTTGCGCTCAACATCCAGGCCGCGGCGATCGCGATCGTGCACGACGGCGAGCTGCTCTTCGCGCGCACGTTCGAGTGGTCATACAGCGCACTGAATACGAGTGGAAAGGCGCAGCTGCTGCAGCGCTACTCGCTCGTCGCGCAGCTCGCGCCGGAAGTGCGCCGGGGCATCGCGGCCGTGCTCGCGAACCGGGGCCTGACGGTGGAGCAGGCCGTCACCTGCGGCGATCTTCCGGAGCTGCGCTCGCTCACGATGCCCCTCATCGAGGAGCTGGATCTCGAGGTCGAGACGCTCGATTCGACTGACGGGCTTCGCGCGGTCAGGGAAGGCGAAGGCCGAGCGCTTCGTCGAGTCCGCACCCGCGATCCGTCTGGCCTGCGCGGTGGCGCTGGCTCCGTCGAAACGGCGGGGATCCGCGACCCGGTCGGTCGCCCGCATCGCCGCTGCCGTAGCCGTCATCTCGGCGCTCGGGTGGGGGAGCTACGCGCTCTGGCGCGCGGCATCGACGGCCGGGACCGCGCCGAGTACGCCGCGGCAGTCCGCTGCCCGGCCGGCTGCCGTCCCGCCGGGCCCAGCCGCGAGAGGCCCTGCCAGGGCCACCGGCAGCCCGCAGGGCAGGGCGCGGGCCGCCGTGATCGACCGCCCGGGGGCCCAGGGACCGGCGGTGACGAAGCCAGCTGTCGTCCCGGCCCCGTCTCTGGCCGCGGCGCCTCCAGGTCCGCCGGTTGTGCCGCCTCGGGTCGCCGGGGATCCTAAGGTCACGCAACCTGCGGCACGTTCCGGAGCCCCTGGTTCGATCGCTCAGGCTACCGCGCCAAAACCGACCGTGACGCCGGCACAGCCAAGGGTCGAGCCGAAACCGGCTGCGCCCCCGGTGACCGCCGCGGTCAAGACGCCTCCGCCGAAGGTCGAGCCGAAACCGGCTGCGGCGCCCCCGGTGACCGCCGCGGTCAAGACGCCTCCTCCGATCGTGACTGCACCGCCAAGGGTCGAGCCGAAACCGGCTACGACGGCCCCGGTGACCGCCGTGGTCAAGACGCCTCCGCCGATCGTGACTGCACCGCCAAAGGTCGAGCCGAGACCGGCTGCGGCGCCCCCGGCGACGGCCAAACTCGAGACCGGCCCGATTGTGACCCCGTCGGCCAGGGTCGTGGCGCCGCCGGTCAGGCCGCCGGCCATGCGGGCCGAGCCTGCTGTCGCGGCCGCATCACCGGGACCAGCCGCGCGACCCTTCCCCGGCGCGCCGCGAACATTCGAGCCGCCTGCGCCGAATGCGGCGCTGCGCAGGCCCGAACCTCGAGCCCCCGCGCCGGGCCGGCCGCTGGCGCCTCTCAAGGATGCCTTGCCGAAAGTGGACTCGATCCTGATCGACCAGGAACGGCGCCTCGCGATTGTGGACGGCACGATTGTGTCGATCGGAGACACCGTCGGTCCTCGTGTCGTCGTGCAGATCGATCCGGCCGGTGTGGTGCTGCGCGAGCCATCGGGGTTGTCGGTGCGCATCGCGCTCCGCGTCAAGACGACCCTCTGATTGGGTCGTAAATACTAAGCAATAGAACGATTTATCGCAATCAACCTGCCCGGGATTGCGGGCATTGGGTGTTCGCCCATAGAATCACGATCCGACAAGAAGAGGGACCCAGGGTGCGGAAGAAAATCGGCGAGTGCCTGATTCAGGCCGGGCTGATTACGGAAGACGATCTCCAGACAGCTCTGGCCGAGCACAAGCGCACGGGCGAGCGCGTTGGGGCGGTCCTTGTACGTCTGAATCTCGCGACCGAGAAGCAGATCACCAAGGCGCTCGCCTACCAGCTCGGGTTCCCGTATACGAGCCTGAGCGACGAGCCGCCCGATCCCGCCGCCATCATCCTCATTCCGAAAGAGGTCGCCCTCAAGCGCATTTGCGTCGCGGTCAAGCTCGAGAAAAACCTGCTGACCGTCGCGATGTCCGACCCCCTGCTCTTCAGCCTCGTGCAGGACCTGGAGTTCCAGACCGGCTACCGGATCAAGCAGGTCGTCGCCACGCGGACCGACATCCTCGAGACCATCGAAAACGGCTATCCCGACAAGGCGATCGCGAAATACACGGGGGGCGGGCTGACGGTGCAGGCGCCGCATCCCACCCAGAAGCCCGGGCGGCCGGGCGACCCCGCGCACGGCGCGCTCGTTCGCCGGGCCGAGGACGACGTGTTCGAGCAGCCGTCGGCCGTGGCGGCGGCCGCGCGCGAAGGCAGCGACTCGGCGCCCATCATCGACCTCGTCGATCTCGTCGTCAACAGCGCGATCACCAGCCGCGCGAGCGACGTGCACATCGAGCCGATGGAAAAAGGGGTCCTCGTCCGGCATCGCCTCGACGGCCTCCTGAAGGAAGTCATGGACCTGCCCAAGTGGGTCCACGAGGGGCTCGTCGCCCGCATGAAGATCATGGCGGGCATGGACATCGCGGAAAAGCGGCTGCCGCAGGACGGACGCCTCCGGATCAAGACGGAAGACGGGAAGGACGTCGACTTCCGCGTGTCGACGCTGCGGACGCTCTTCGGCGAGAAAGTCGTTCTGCGCGTGCTCGATCACCGCAAGGGGGCGCCGCCGCTCGAGGAGCTCGGGCTGGCCGCCGGCTCGATGGAGGAGGTCCGGTTTTTCCTCCGTCACCAGCACGGGATGATCCTGGTCGTCGGTCCGACCGGCAGCGGCAAGACGACGACGCTGAGCTCCGCCATCACGTCGATCAAGTCGGGGCGCACGAACATCATCACGATCGAGGATCCGATCGAATACCAGATTCCCGGCGTGAACCAGACGCAGGTGAACGAGAAGGCGAAGCTGACGTTCGCGACCGCGCTCCGCGCCATCCTCCGGCAGGATCCCGACGTCGTGCTGGTCGGCGAGATCCGCGATCAGGAGACCGCGAAGATCGCGATGCAGGCCGCGCAGACCGGCCATCTCGTCCTCTCCACGCTGCACACCGACGACGCGCCGTCGACGGTGACGCGGCTGACCGACATGGGGATCGAGCCCTACGTGATCGGCTCGGCGCTCATCGGCGTGATCGCGCAGCGTCTCGTGCGGCGGCTCTGCGTGAGCTGCCGCCGGCAGTACACTCCCGAAGCCGAAACGCTGCGGGCGCTCGGCATCGCGGACGCCGACGCGGCGCAGTTCGTCTTCTACCGCTCGGTCGGGTGCGAGGAGTGCCACCACACCGGCTACCGCGGCCGGATCGCGTTGTACGAAGTGATGCGGGTCAGCGACAAGGTCAGGCGCCTGATCGCCCAGAAGGGCGGCGAAGACATGATCCGCGACGCCGCGGTCGAGGCCGGCATGATCACGCTCGGCGAGGACGGGCTCGCGAAGGTCAAGGCGGGGGTCACGACCGCCGAGGAGCTGCTGCGCGTGGTGACCGAGGTGCGCGAGATGCGCACGCTCTGCCCGAAGTGCAGCGGGGCGGTCGCGATCGACTTCATGGCCTGTCCGCACTGCGGCCACCGCCTCAGCGGAGGGTGCCCGAGGTGCAGCCGGGCGCTCCAGCCGGGCTGGACCTTCTGCCCGTTCTGCGCGACGAGCACGACTCCGGCCAGGCCGAAGAAAAAACTGCGCGACCAGGGGAAGACGCTCGAGCTTCCGGCCTCGAACGTCGCTGAATTCAAGAACCAGAATCGTTGAAGAGCTACTACGAGCTGCTCAGCGTCGCTCCCGGCGTCTCCGCGGACGAAATCAAGAAAGCGTTCAGGAGGGAGATCGCCCGCTATCACCCGGACAAGGTCCAGCACCTCGGGACCGAGTTCCAGGACATCGCGGCCGTGCGCGCCTCGGAGCTGACCGAGGCGTACCGCATCCTCATGGACGAGGAGGCGCGGCGCAAGTACGACGAATCGCTGACGGACGAGGAGCCGGTCGCGCGCCGCGGCCGCCCGTCCTCCCGCCGACGCCAGGCCCGAACCGGCCCGCCCGCGCACCGAACCGCCGCCTGAGCCGGCCCCGCCGTCCGGTGTCGATCGCCGCTTCCAGCAGGAGCGCGCGACGACGAGTGACTTCGTGCGGAAGGCGGGAGTGTCGCGCCTGCGCGACGCGGTCGCGGCCATCACGGGCGGGGCCCCGGCGCTCCCGATTGTGGGCTTCGACGCGGCCTTCGACGTGAAGGGCAAGAGCGGCCTCTTCAAGAAGGGTGAACCGCCCGTCCGCCTTCTCGCGAGGTTCGTCCCGCAGGTGGACGCCGCGGCGGTCGCGGCCTGCTGGCCGCTCGCCGTCAAGGCGGCCAAGGGGAACGACCCCGTCTGCCTGCTGCTGCTCGGGGGGGCCGGGGTGGCGCCGGCCAAGGAGCTGGCGCTCGCCATCGCGGAGCAGCGGCGCAAGTCGCGGACGGCCGGGCCTGTGCTCATCCCGGTCGATGTGAGAGACTGGGAGGCGCTGTTCCCCCCGGAAGCGCCGGCGTCCGTCCGGGCCATCGTGCAGTGGCTGCGCGAGGGCAAGGCGTAGGCGTCACGCCCGGGGCTTCGGGAAACCGGGAACTTTCGCGCGGTGTTTCGCGTTCAAGCTTAGACCCCCGGCATCAGGCAGCAGGCACATTCCTATGGCTTTGATTGAAACGCGCGATCTGTGGAAGACCTACGTCATGGGCGAGGAGGAGATCCACGCGCTGCGCGGCGTCACGATCGAGATCGAGCGCGGCGAGTACGTCGCGATCATGGGCCCCTCGGGCTCGGGGAAGTCCACGCTCATGAACCTCATCGGCTGCCTCGACACGCCGAGCAAGGGCAGCTACCTGCTCAACGAGAAAGAGGTCGCGTCGATGAACGACGACGAGCTCGCGCGGATCAGGAACGAAGAGATCGGGTTCGTGTTCCAGACGTTCAACCTGCTGCCGAGAGCGACGGCGCTCCACAACGTCGAGCTGCCGCTGGTCTATGCCGGCGTCTCCGGCAAGGCGCGTCAGGATCGCGCGAAGCTGGCGCTCGAGAAGGTCGAGCTGACGTCGCGCGCGACGCACCGCCCGAACGAGCTCTCGGGCGGCCAGCGCCAGCGCGTCGCGATCGCGCGCGCGCTCGTGAACGATCCGTCGATCCTCCTGGCCGACGAGCCGACCGGCAACCTCGACTCGAAGACCGGCAACGAGATCATGGGCCTGTTCGCGCGCCTGCACGAAGGCGGGAACACGATCATCCTGGTCACCCACGAGGCCGACATCGCCGCCTACGCGCACCGCGTCATCAACATCCGCGACGGGCAGGTCGAGAAGGACGCGAAGCGAGCCGCCTGAGCCCTGACTCTGATCAGGAGTCCGAATCAGAGTTATTCTTTCGCTTCAGAGATTCCGACTCGTGATTCCTGTTCGGCTTTAGACAGCTGCCCAATGTTCCGCGGCGACCTGCTTCAGCGCCGCGGCCCGATTGAACGACGCGGGATCGAGCACGATCCGCTGGCGCGGCGCGTCCGGATCCGGCGTCGGGATGGCCGAGAGCAGGGCCCGCGTGTAGGGATGGGCCGGGGCGGCGAAGAGCGCGTCGGTCGATCCCATCTCCACGATCTTCCCCAGATACATCACGGCCACCCGCGTGCAGATGTGCCGCACGAGCCTGAGGTCGTGCGCGATGAAGAGATACGTCAGCTTCAGCCGCTCCTGGAGATCCATCAGCAGGTTGATGACCTGCGCCTGCACCGACACGTCGAGCGCCGACACCGGCTCGTCCGCGATGATGAACGACGGGTTGAGCGCGAGCGCGCGGGCGAGGCCGATGCGCTGCCGCTGTCCGCCGCTGAACTGGTGCGGGTACCGCGCCAGCTGCGAGGCGTCCAGCCCGACCAGCTCGAACAGCTCCGCCACGCGCGCGCGCCGCGCCGGCTTGTCGCCGATGCGGTGGATGATGAGCGGCTCCTCGACGATGTCGCCGACCCGCATGCGCGGGTTGAGCGACGAATACGGATCCTGAAAGACAATCTGCATGTCGCGCCGCGCCTGGCGCAGCCGGCTGCGGGAAAACGCCAGCACGTCGTCGCCCCTGAACCGGACCGCGCCCGACGTGGGCTCGATGAGCCGCAGAATGCAGCGGCCGGTGGTCGTCTTGCCGCTGCCCGACTCGCCGACGAGCCCGAACGTTTCCCCTTCCTCGATCGTGAAGCTCACGCCGTCCACCGCGCGCACGATCGACGCGGGCGCGAGGAACCCCCGGCGCCGGCTGAACTCCTTCACGAGATCGCGCACCTCGAGGAGCGCCATCAGGCTTCCTCCACGACGCGCACGTCCGGATCCACGGCGTCGCCGTAGAGATAGCACTTCGCCGTGTGCGGTCCTTCCGCCTGAAGGCGGGCCACCAGAATCCGAGGTGGTCGTGTGGCTTCCGCCTTTAGGCGGAAGTTCCGAAACGGGCGCGTGGCTTCCGCCTTTGGGCGGAAGAAACACCGTCGTCCCCGGAAACGCCTTGGGGCACGGCTCGAACCGGTTCGGGCAGCGCGGCGTGAACGAGCAGCCCGGCGGCAGCTCGCCGAGCGGCGGCACGGTCCCCTGAATCGCGCGCAGCCGGGTCCCCGGCGCGCCGCCTGGAATCGATCCCATCAGCCCGCGCGTGTACGGATGCTTCGGATCGGCGAAGAGCGTCCGCACCGGCGCCTCCTCGACGATGCGTCCCGCATACATGACGGCAACCCGATCGGCCATCTCGGCGACGACGCCGAGGTCGTGCGTGATGAGGAGAAGGGCCAGGCCCATCCGCTGCTGCAGCGAGCGGAGCAGATCGAGGATCTGTGCCTGGATCGTGACGTCGAGCGCGGTCGTCGGCTCGTCGGCAATCACCAGCACCGGCTCGCAGGCGAGCGACATGGCGATCAGCGCCCGCTGGCGCAGCCCGCCGGACAGCTGGTGCGGATAGTCGCGCACCCGCTTCTGCGGCTCGGGCACGCTCACCGCCTCGAGGAGCTCGATCGCCTTCTGGCGGGCGGTGCGCCGCGTCGCGCGGCCGTGCACCCGCAGCGTCTCTTCGATCTGGCTGCCGATGGTGAACACGGGATTGAGCGCGGTCATCGGCTCCTGGAAGATGAGCGCGATTTCCGCGCCGCGGACCTTCTGCATCTCGCGGTCTCCGAACGATCGGAGGTCGCGCCCTTTGAACAGCGAGCCGCCCCTCGGCGATCCGGCCCGGCCGCTGCACGAGACGCATGATCGACAGCGCCGTCACCGACTTGCCGCTGCCGGATTCGCCGACCAGGCACAGCGTCTCGCCTGCCGACACGTCGAAGCTGACGTCGATCACGGCCGGCACGAACCGCCCGCCGATGTCGAAGCCGGTGGTGAGGTGCTCGACCGAAAACAACCGGGTCCGGGACTCGGGACTCGGGGCTCGGGGCTCGTGGCGGAGCTCTTCGCCGAATCCCGAGTCCCGAATCCCGAATCCCGATTCTTTAGACATCGATTTCCTTGTGCTCGCCGAAGACCGATCGGAGCGCGTCGGAGATCTCGCCCACGGTGGCGCGCGCTTCGACGGCCTCGAGGATCGGCGGCACGAGGTTGGGTCCGCTGCGCGCGGCGGACACGACCCCGTCGAGCGCCGCCCGCCACGCGGCGGCGTCCCGCGACGCGCGCAGCGGCGCGAACACGCTCCACCTGGCGCGGTTCGACGTCCGGATCGATCTGCAGGACGTCGATACGCCGCGGCGTCGTCCGTCGCGTAGCGGTTGACGCCGACGACGACGCGCTCGCCCGCTCTCGATCGCCTGCTGCGCCCGGTAGGCCGACTCCTGGATGTCGCGCTGGATGATCCCGCGCTCGATCGCCGCCAGCGTGCCGCCGGCCGCGTCGATTCGATCCAGCAGCGCGCGCGCCTCCGTCTCGATGCGGTTGGTCAGCTCCTCGATCGCGTACGCGCCGCCGAACGGATCGACCGTGTTGGCCACGCCGGTTTCGGCGGCGATCACCTGCTGCGTCCGCAGCGCGATGCGCGCCGACTCTTCGGTCGGCAGGGCCAGCGCCTCGTCGCGGCCGTTGCAGTGCAGCGACTGCGTGCCGCCCATCACCGCCGCGAGCGCCTGCAGCGCCACGCGGACGATGTTGTTGTCGGGCTGCTGCGCGGTCAGCGTGCTGCCGGCCGTCTGCGTGTGAAAGCGCAGCTGCTGCGCGCGGGGGTTCGTCGCGCCGAACCGGTCGCGCATGATCCGCGCCCACAGCCGCCGCGCGGCGCGGAACTTCGCGACCTCTTCGAGAAAATCGTTGTGCGCGTTGAAGAAGAACGAGAGCCGCTGGCCGAAGCCGTCGACGTCGAGCCCGGCGTCGACGGCCGCCTGCACGTACGCGATCGCGTTCGCGAAGGTGAAGGCGACCTCCTGGACCGCCGTCGATCCCGCCTCGCGGATGTGGTAGCCGCTGATCGAGATCGTGTTCCAGTTGGGCAGCTCGCGCTCGCAGAACGCGAAGATGTCCGTCACGATCCGGAGCGACGGCCGCGGCGGGTAGATGTAGGTGCCGCGCGCGACGTATTCCTTCAGGATGTCGTTCTGAATCGTGCCGGAAACGGCGGACGGCGCGATGTCCCTGCCGCCGCGCCACGGCGAGGTACAGCGCCAGGAGGATGATGGCGGTCGCGTTGATGGTCATCGACGTCGAGACGCGATCGAGCGGGATCCCGTCGAAAAGCTCTGCCATATCGTCGATCGAATCGATCGCCACGCCGACGCGGCCGACTTCCCCCGCGGCGAGCTCGTGATCCGAGTCGTAGCCCATCTGTGTCGGCAGATCGAACGCGACGCTCAGGCCCGTGACCCCTTGCGCGAGCAGATACCGGTAGCGTTGATTCGACTCCTGCCGCCGACCCGAACCCGGCGTACTGCCGCATCGTCCACAGCCGTCCGCGGTACATGGTCGGGTGGATGCCGCGGGTGTAAGGAAAGGTCGCCCGGGAACCCGATATCGACTGTGGGATCGTGCCCGGCGAGCGACGAGGGGTCGGCGTAGGGCTGCTGGCTCAATCTTTCGTCCTGGCTGGCGCGTCCTAATGACAGAGGGTATGCGGCGTCATTGTAGCAACCACCGGCGCCCGTCAGAAAGCGCCTGCGGCTGCGGAGGACGGGGGTCCCCGCGAGTAGAAAATGTCCGGAAACTGTCACGAGAAGCGGGCGGCTGGACCATTGACACTCGATCGGGCCGAGCTTACAATGGACATGCGTTCCCGCGCTGCAAATCCTTCATATGAACAAATTTGGCGCCCGATCCCTGCCGCCGACCCCGGGCAGATGGATCGTCCGGCAGGCCCAGATTGTGCTGAGCGCTTGTAGGCGATCGGATCGGCAGACGCTTCCGGTTTCCCAGCTCCGGCGGCGGTGAGGAGGTCCCGTATGGACGACGTCGTGAACCGGTTGGCGCGAGAGCTCTCCGACGCCATTGCTGCCGCCGTTGCCGAGGATCCGCGGATCGAGGCCTGCCGCGAGCGCGCGCGCGCGGCCGGGTTCGAGATGAAGGTGTCCCTGGAAGCGGTGATCGGATTCATGAACCGCACGACGCCTGGCGCGCTGGCCAAGATCGGCACCGCGCCTCAGAAGGCGGCGCGCGCCACCGAGCGCCGCACGTTCGAGATCAGCGCCAACGACAAGCGCTTTCTCCGTTCGCTGCGGATCGCGGCCGACGAAACGCAGGAAAAAGAAGTCGAGTAAGAAAGTTCGAACGTTCTAAAGTTCAATGAAAGGCCGCTTCGCATTCGCGAGGCGGCCTTTTCTATTCTTGCGGCCGCACTCTTACTCCAACAGGCTCGACCCGGTCATCTCGGCAGAGATCGCGAGACCGAGCATCCCCAGCAGCGTCGGCGCGACGTCGCGCAGCGTGCCGTCCCGCAACGACCTTCCGACTGAGCCTTCGTCACAGAGAATGACCGGGACGGGATTGGTCGTGTGCGCGGTGTGGGGACCGTTGAGCTGGTCGTCCCACATCTGCTCGGCGTTTCCGTGATCGGCGGTGATGATGGCCCGCCCCTCCGCCGCGCGCAGGGCGGTCACGATGCGTCCCAGGCAGGCGTCGAGGGTCTCGACCGCGGCAATCGTGGCCGCGACGTTCCCCGTGTGCCCCACCATGTCGGCATTCGCGAAATTGCAGATCACGACCTGGTGCCGGCGCTCCGCCAGGTCGGTGACGAGCGCGTCGGCGATGCCGGCCGCGCTCATCTCCGGCATCAGATCGTAGGTCGCGACCTTCTGCGAAGGGACGAGGATCCGATCTTCGGCGGGGTACGGTTCCTCCCTGCCGCAGTTGAAGAAGTAGGTGACGTGCGCGTACTTCTCGGTCTCCGCCAGGCGGAGGTTGGTGCGGCCGTGCTCCGAGAGGACGTCCGCGAGGTTGCCGCTGAAAGTCTGGGGCGTGAAGACGGCCGGCAGGTTGAAGGTGCGATCGTAGACCGTCATCGTCGTGAAGTGGACGCGCGGCCGGTGCGGGCGTTCGAAGCCGTCGAAGTCGTCGAGCGCGATGGCGCGCGTCAGCTGCCGTGCCCGGTCCGCGCGGAAATTGAAGAAGACGACCGAGTCCTCGTCGCGAATCGGACCGATCGGCTGGCCGTCGGCGCCGGCGATCACGATCGGCCGGATGAACTCGTCGGTGACGCCCGCTTCGTACGACGCCTGAACCGGGGCCAGCGCGGTTGCGGACAGCGTCTCCGCCTGGCCGTGCATCATCGCGTCGTAGGCCAGCTTCGTCCGTTCCCAGCGCTTGTCGCGGTCCATCGCGTAGTAGCGCCCGGCGATCGTCGCGATGCGGCCCGTGCCGGCCTGCCGCATCACCTCTTCGAGCTGCGGCAGGTACCGGGCAGCCCCGGTCGGCGACGCGTCGCGTCCGTCGGTGATCGCGTGCACGAAGACGCGGCCCACGCGCCGCCGCGCCGCGATCTCGACGAGCGCATGCAGATGCCGCTGATGGCTGTGCACGCCGCCGTCGGAGACGAGCCCGACGAAGTGGAGCGCATGCCGGCCCGGGGCGCACCGATCCATCGCGGCCGCGAGCGCGGCGTTCTCGAACAGCTCGCCGTCACGGATGCTCTTGTCGATGCGGGTGAGGTCCTGGTAGACGACCCGGCCGGCCCCCATGTTCATGTGGCCGACTTCGGAGTTGCCCATCTGGCCGGCCGGCAGGCCGACCTCCTCGCCCGACGCGATGAGCTGCGCGTGCGGATAGCGCGCCAGCAGCGCGTCGTAGACGGGCGTGCGCGACATCGCGATCGCGTTGTTGGCGGGATCCGCGCGGATGCCCCAGCCGTCGAGGACGATGAGAACGAGGGGAGGGGACGACATCGGATGGGGGTCTCTGGTCCTTGGTCTCTGGTCTTTGGTGTCTTTGGTCTCGGGTCTTTGGTCTCAGGTCTCAGGTCAGAATCCGAGTCCCGAGTCCCGAGTCCCGAGCCCCGAGTCCCGAGTCCCGAGTCCCGAGCCCCGAGCCCCGAGTCCCGAGTCCCGAGACCTACAGTTTCCCGTTGAGCGCGGCCTTGCCTGCGAAGCGCCCGGCCGGCCCGAGCTCCTCTTCGATTCTGAGGAGCTGGTTGTACTTGGCCACACGGTCCGTGCGGCTCGCCGAGCCGGTCTTGATTTGTCCCGCGTTGGTGGCGACGGCGAGATCCGCGATGGTCGTGTCCTCGGTCTCGCCGGAGCGGTGCGAGATGACGCTGACGTAGCCCGCGTCGCGCGCCATGGCGACGGCATCGAGCGTCTCGCTGACGGTGCCGATCTGGTTCAGCTTGACCAGCAGCGCGTTGGCGATCCCTTCGGCGATGCCGCGGCGCAGGATCTCCGGGTTGGTGACGAACACGTCGTCGCCCACGAGCTGCACGCGGGCGCCGAGCGACTTTGTCAGGGTTTTCCAGCCGTCCCAGTCGCCTTCCGCGAGGCCGTCCTCGATCGAGGCGATCGGATACTGGCGGCACCAGTCTTCGTAGAGCGCCACCATCTCGTCGGCGGTGCGCGTCTTGTCGCCGGACTTCTTGAACTCGTACGTCTGGTTACTGTCGTTCCACAGCTCGCTCGAGGCGACGTCGAGCGCGAGGTAGACGGTTTCCCCGGGCTTGTAGCCGGCCTGGACGACCGCCTCGAGGACGACGTCGAGCGCTTCGCGGTTCGACGAGAGGCTGGGCGCGAAGCCCCCCTCGTCGCCGACGCCCGTCGAGTGCCCCTTCTTCTTCAGGATGCCGCGCAGGGTGTGGAAGATCTCCGCGCCGGTGCGGACCGCCTCGGCGAACGACGGGGCGCCGACCGGCATCACCATGAACTCCTGGAAGTCCACGCTGCTGTCGGCGTGCGCGCCGCCGTTGAGGATGTTCATCATCGGGACGGGCAGGACCGTTCCCGCCGCCGCCGATCCCGGGATGACCCGGCCCGCGGACGGCGCGCCGTAGAGGGTCGCGAGGTGCTTGTAGAGCGGCACGCGGGCGCCGTTCGCGTTGGCGCGCGCGAGCGCCATCGAGACGCCGAGCAGCGCGTTCGCGCCGAGCCGGCCCTTGTTCGGCGTGCCGTCCAGATCGATGAGGAAGGTGTCGGCGGCGCGCTGGTCCGAGTCGCGCCCGGCGAGGGCCTTCGCGATCTCGCCGTTCACATGGGACACCGCGCGTCCTGACCCCCTTGCCCAGGAAGCGCTTCTTGTCGCCGTCCCGGAGCTCCAGCGCTTCGCGTTGTCCCGTCGAGGCGCCCGACGGCACCGCCGCGCGTCCGAACGCGCCGCCGTCGAGCGTGACGTCCACTTCAACCGTCGGATTCCCGCGTGAGTCGATGATCTCGCGTCCCTGTCACTCGCTGAATCTGCAAACATGGCTCCTAATCTGGGTTCCACAGGGTTCCACGGGGTTCCGCCGGGTTCCACTGGGTTCTGTTCCACTGGGTTCTGTTCCACTAGGTTCAGTTCACGGGGTTCAGTTCACGGGGTTCTACTGGGTTCGCGGGGTTCTGAACCCTGCGGAACCGAACCTTGCGAACCCAGAACCCAGAACCCTGTGGAACCCCGCGGAACAGAACCCCGTGGAACCCCGTGGAACCCGGTGGAACCCCGTGGAACCTATGGTTCCGTTCCCCGCCGATCGAACTCCGACTCGTTCCTGAGCGCCTCGGCGCCGATCTCGCCGATGAACGGCTCGTCGTCGGTCGTCACGACCACGATGCCGCTTTCGCTGACGGTGTGGCGCTGGCGATCCTCCTCCGCGTTGTAGCCGATGAGCGCTCCGCGGGGGACGAAGACGTCGCGGTCGATGATCGCGCGGCGGATCCGCGCGTGGCGTCCGACGCGCACGCCCGGCATGAGGATGCTCTGATCGATGTCGCAGAAGCTGTGCACCCGCACGTTGGGGCACAGCACGCTGCCCGCGACCCGGCTGCCCGAGATGATGCACCCGGCGGAGATCACGGAGTCGAGCGCCTGGCCGCACCGCCGGCCTTCGTCCGCGAACACGAACTTCGCGGGAGGGGCCTGGACCTGGTTCGTGCGCAGCGGCCACTCGGGATCGTAGAGGTTGAAGTCCGGGTTCACGTGGCAGAGATCCATGTTCGCGTCGTAGTACGCGTCGAGCGTGCCGATGTCGCGCCAGTACTTCGCCCCCTTCTTGTTCTCGTCGTAGAACCGGTAGGCATAGACCGGGACCTTCGAGATCAGCTCGGGGATGATGTCCTTGCCGAAATCGTGTGAGGACGACCGCCGCGCGTCCTCTTCGAGCGCCGGGACCAGGACGCTCACGTCGAAGATGTAGATGCCCAGCGATGCGAGCACCTGCTCGCCCGGCGGGAGGTCCTTGGGCTTCTCGAGGAAGCCGGTCAGCCGGCTCTCGGCGTCGACCTGCAGGACGCCGAACCGCTGGGCTTCCTCCGACGGCACCTCGATCGCCGCCAGCGTCGCGCCGGCGCCGCGCTCCTTGTGGAAGTGCAGCATCTTCGCGTAGTCCATCTTGTAGACGTGATCGCCGGACAGCACGATGAGCTGCCGCGGGTTCTCGCGCAGGATGGAGTAGAGGTTCTGGTAGACCGCATCCGCGGTGCCGAGATACCAGTGCTCGCCGACCCGCTTCTGCGGGCTCAGGATCTCGATGAACTCGCCGAGCTCGTCGGCCACCACGCTCCAGCCCATGCGCAGGTGACGGCTGAGCGAAAGGGACTTGTACTGGAGCGCGATGAAGATGTGGCGCAGGCCGGAGTTGATGCAGTTGCTCAGCGTGAAGTCGATGATGCGATACGGCCCGCCGAAGTACACCGCGGGTTTCGCGCGTTCTTTCGTCAGCGGGTAGAGGCGCTCACCGACCCCTCCGGCCAGCACCATGACGAGCACATCGTCCAGCACGTCCGCCCCTCAGCGCTTCAGGATTACGCGCGCGGGAGCGCCGTCGGCGCCGACAACGCGCAAGGGCAGGCAGTACATCTCGTACATGCCCGGTTCGACTTCGGCGAGGTTCAGTCCTTCGATGATGACCACGCCTTGGGACAGCAGCGCACGGTGCGCCGGGGCCCCCGCTTTCTTGAACTGTTCGACCGACAGGTAGTCGATCCCGATCACTTTCACGCCCTGATCGACCAGGTACCGCGCCCCCGCTTCGGTCAGGTAGGTGTAGTCCTGGTGGAAGCGTTCGCCGTTCCACAGCGCGGAGTTCGGCGTCTTGAGCAGCACGCGGATGTCTTCACGCAGGCCGGCCGCGGCGAGCTCGTCCGGCCCGATGCCGCCGCGCTTGGGGAGATCGACGACGCGCGAGCGGCCGAGCAGGAGATCGAGCGGGAGCCCGTCCACGCCGGCCCCTTCGTCGAAGAAATGCCTGGGCGCGTCGACGTGCGTGCCCGTGTGCGTGCCCATGACGAGCCGCGACACGTTGGAGCTGCCACCGGTCGCAATACGCTTCACCGGCTGCAACTCGAACTCGGGGTTGCCGGGGTAGGCGGGCATTCCTGCGGCGAGCGGCACGCTCACGTCCAGGAGTTTGGGCACGCGAGCCATAAGACCGGAGATGATACCACCCCCGGCTCGGCAGTCAGCCCTGTCATTCGGTGCGCCGACTGGGCCGTAGCGCCCGGCCTGCGGTGCGTTTCGAGCGCGTTACACCGGGTCGTGACCTCTCGCCGGAGCCCGTTTCACCGCGCGGCGCGCGCTTTGACTTGAGTGGGGAGGTCGCCTATGATCAAGTGGATTTATCAGGTACATGCGCCGGACAACACAACGATTCGCGTCGAATACGGGCCGGGATCGGTCGAGACGCCGAACGGCCGTCGCGGCGTGGACGCTCGTCTGCGCCGTCGCGGGAGCCGGCGCGGCTCCCCTGCAGAGCCCGGTGCAGACGCGGGGGGATCGCCAGGCCTCGGCGCGTTTCGAAGAGGCGCAACGCAGGGAAGGCGAGGCGCTCGTCAGCCTCGCGGATGCGGCGATGAGCGGCCGCGCGTCCTCGGATTTTTCCATCCAGTGGCGCAACGATTTTCTGAAGGCTCAGAACGGGACGTTCGTGCCGTTCACGCTCACCGTCGACCGCTCGGCGCTCACGGCCGCGAGCCTGCTCATGTACGTCCGTGCGGCACGCCGGGACGCGGCGGCGCCCGCGCGTGGCATGCCCGTCCGCTACCCCTTCGACATCATTTTTCCAGTCGATCTGCCGGCGCCCCAAAACGTTCCGACGTCACAGTCGATCCGCATCACGCGCGGGTTCGCCGTGCCGGCCGGCGACTATGATGTGTACGTCGCGGTGCGCGAGCGCGCCGAGGACCCGCTCGGCGCCGAGACGCGTCTCAAGAGCTGCCGTCCTGAAGCAGCCGCTGACCGTGCCGGATTTCTGGGCCGGGCGATCTGATGACGAGCACCGTGATCCTCGCCGATCGGATCGACGCGCTGCCCGCCTCGATCGCGGGCGACGACGTGCTCGAGCGGCCCTATGTGATCGGCCAGAACGAGATTCACCCGGCGGCGGGCACCGACTTCCGCAAGAACCGCGAGCTGATCGTCGTGTTTCTCATCTACAACCCGGCGGTCACGGCGGAGAAGAACTTCGACATTCAAGTCGACTACCACCTGTTTCGCAAGGTGCCTGCAGGGACGGCGGGCGAGGCGGCGCCGGCGGCCGGGCAGCCGGCAGCGCGGGCGGGCGAGCGGTACGTGACGCGCACCAACCCGCAGCGGTTTACGCCGCCGGTGATGGGCGCGCACTTCGATCCCGCCGCCGGCCAGCCGATGCTGGCGGGGCAGGGGATTCTGTTATCGTCGTTTCAGGACGGCGAATATCGACTCGGCATCACGGTGACGGACATGGTCTCGCGGAAAACGGTGTCCCGGGACGTGACGTTCACCGTCGTCGGTTCGTAGCCTGAACGGAGGAGGGCCATGGGACGCGTAACGGCGGGGCTCCCGGCGCGCGGGTTTCGCGCGCTGAGATGGAAATGCGTGCTCTCGGCGGCGGTCGCGGGGACGGTGATGGCGGCTGCCTCGCCGGCGCTCGCGCAGTCCGTCGTCAGAGCCGTGTCGGCGCGTTCCCCCGAGCTCCGCGCGGTGGCGGTGAATGCCGCCGTCGTCAGCGGCACGATCACCGGCGTCGTCAGCGACGATCGAGGCGGACCGCTCCCGGGCGCGATGGTGTCGCTGTTCGGCGCGACGATGGCGATGACGGTCACCGACGTGCAGGGACGCTTCTCGCTCGACAAGCTTCCCGCCGGCGACTACACGCTGCGCGCGCACCTGCCTGGGTTCGTCGCGTCGCGCCGCGAGCACGTCCGGGTTGGCCCGGCGGCGGGCGCGCCGTATCGGCTGGAGCTGCGGCGTCTCGACGCGCCCGTCGCCACGACCGGCCGCATGCCCGACACGTTGCCGGCTCGCCCCATCATTGCCGCGGGATTCGGTCTGCCGGCAGTCGAATCCGCGACCGCGGCCCCGGCAGGTGAAGGCGATCACTCACACAGCGATACGGCCTGGCGCCTCCGTCATCTCCCGCGCAGCATTCTGAAGGACTCGACGAACAACCCGGCGGTGCTGTCCGAGGAGGACGACGCGGACGCGCAGGCCGAGTCGATGTTCGGCCGCACGAAACTGCCGTCGGCCTCGGTGGCCGCGGCGCTCTTTTCCGACCTGCCGTTCTCGGGCGAAGTGAATCTGCTCACGACCGGGGTCTTCGCGCCGGGCGGGCTCGCCGACGGCGTACGGCCAGCCCCGCGGCGTGGCCTACCTCGCGATCGGCGCGCCGACGCCGGCCGGCGACTGGGCGGTCCGCGCGGCGATGAGCGAAGGCGATCTCTCGTCGTGGATCGTCGCCGGCTCGTTCGTGTCGAAGCGCGGTCCGGTCCACTCGTACGATCTCGGGCTGTCGTACAGCACGCAGGAGTATCAGGGGGGCAACCCGGCCGCGCTCGCGGCGGTGAGCGACGGCAGCCGGAACGTCGGCGAGATCTACGCGCTCGATCGCTGGACCGTCGGGCCTGGCGTGTCCTTCGAATACGGCGGCCGCTACGCGCGGTACGACTATCTCGCGCGCCCGGGGTTGTTCAGCCCGCGCGCCGGCTTCACGCTGGAGCCCGTCAAGGGCACGCGCGTGACGGCCGTGCTCGCGCAGCGGATGATCGCGCCGGGGGCCGAGGAATTCCTGTCGCCGGCCGTCGCGGGCGCGTGGCTCCCGCCCGAGCGGACCTTCTCGCCGCTCGTCGGCCGCGATCTGCGGGTGCAGCGCGCGCGCTACCTGGACGTGCTCTTCGAGCACGAGTTCGGCGGGGCCTACGCGGTCGGCGTCCGGCGGTTTTTCCAGGGCGTCGACAATCAGCTGATGACGCTCTTCGGCGTGGAGATGGCATCCGGCCCGCGGTCGGTCGGGCACTATTACGTCGCGAGCGCGGGCTCCGTGGACGCGCAGGGGTGGGCGGTTCGGCTGAGCCTGCCGGCATCCAAACGCGTGGGCGGATCGATCGACTACAGCCGGACGCGCGGCCGCTGGACGTCGCGCGGCGATCTCGGGTTCCTCGGGTCCGGTCCGTCGGCGCCCGCCCGGGCGGAGCTCCAGAACATCCACGACATCACGACCTCCTTCCACACCGACATTCCGGAGACGGCGACGCGCGTGTTCGTGCTCTACAAGATCAACTCGGCTTACATGCGGCGGACCGCGGACTTCAGCGATACCGGTTTCGACGGCCGCTTCGACGTCCAGGTGAACCAGGCGCTGCCGTTCGACCTTGGCGGCACGAAGTGGGAAGTGCTCGTCGGCGTGCGCAACCTGTTCAGAGATCCCAACGACGTGGGGTCGGTGTACGACGAGCTGCTCGTCGTCCGGCCGCCGAAGCGCGTCGTCGGCGGATTCCTGGTGAGATTCTAAGAAGGTTAGGGGCCGGCGGTCGCCGGTCCCGTTCCGCGGCCGGGGGCCTGCCGTCAGGAAAGGCGGGCGGCCCCTTTTTTTTGGCAAAAAACATCGATCCGGCTTTTTGAACCGTGGCTCCACCTGGTTGGAAGTCGTGCGTCAATCGAGCCTGTGAATGTGACAAAAGGCCTTACATATCAGGTATTTACACTCGTCAATCAACTGAGCCCCAGGGAACGCCCTTTGCTATCGGACCCCCAGCTATCCATGTACTTGCGACAGGGCACGTGTTGAACACCGGATTCAGAGGTCGCGCCGTGTTCCGGCTTACGGCTCAGCTTGCCGTCATCCTGGCACTGCTCTGCCTCGCCGTCGCCAACATCTACGTGCGCGCCACGTGGAGCGAGTTGGAAGACGGCGTGCTGTGGAACCGCACGCCGGAAGGCGTGATCGCCGCCACCGAGGTCGCCAAGGGATCGCCGGGCGCGCGCGCCGGCCTGCGCGAAGGAGACGTCCTGGAGGCGATCGACGGCCGGCCGATCGAGACGGTCGACGATGTCAACGCCAGGCTTCATGCGACGCCGGGCGGCCAGGCGCTGAACTACACGGTCGTACGGCGGACGTCGCTCCTGTCGCCCGACATCCTCCAGATCCAACTCGCGCCGATCCCATCGGGCCAACGCGGGCTCTACTACGTGCTCGCCGCCGTCGGGATCTTTTCGCTGTTCGTCGGCGCGGCGGTCCGCTTCCGGCGGCCCGACAATCAGGCCACGCTGCATTTCTTCTGGCTGACGATCGCGTTCTTCGGGATGCTCGCGTTTTCGTTCTCGGGGCGGTTCGACACGCTCGACTGGGCGATCTACTGGGCGGACGTCGTCTCGTTGCTGCTCCTGCCGCCGTTGTTCGTGCACTTCGCGCTGGTGTTCCCGGAACGTCCCGACAGCTGGGCGCGCAGCGACTCGGGCCGCACGCTGCCGCTGTTGTATCTCCCCGCGCTGCTGCTCGGCGGCGCGCGCGTGGCGGCGATGCTGCGGACGGGCGATCACCGCGCGGTCCTGTCGAACCTGCTCACGCTGGTGGAGCGCGGCGAGCTGCTGTGCCTGAGCGTCGGGCTCATCGCGGGACTGGCGATCATGATTCGCGCGCTCGGGCGCGTGCGGTCCGTGACCGCGCGCCGGCAGCTGCGCTGGATCGTCTGGGGCACGGCGCTCGGCGCGGTCCCGTTCGTGCTCTGGTATGCGCTGCCGTACGCCCTCGGGTTCAACGCGCTGCGCGGCTTCGAGCTGACGGCGGTGCTCCTCGGGTTCGTGCCGCTGGCCTTCGCCTCGGCGATCGTCCGCTATCGGCTGATGGACGTCGAGGTGATCATCAAGCGCACGCTGGTCTACGCGGCCGCGCTCGCGGCCATCGCGGCGATGTACGCGGTGCTCCTGAAGCTGGCCGGCGAGGTGTTCCTGCGCGACGGGAACGAGAAATACAACTCGGTGATTGCGCTGCTGGCGACGCTCGTCGTGGTGCTGCTGTCGCGGCCCGTCAAGAACGCGATCCAGACCGGACTCGACCGCGTCTACTATCGCGATCGGTACGACTATCGGCGGGCGCTCGTCGGCTTCGCGCGCGACTTGAACAGCGACCTCGATCTGTCCCGCCTGAGCGAGCGGCTCGTCCACCGCGTGATGGAAACGCTCGTCGTCGATCGGATGGCGCTGCTGCTGGCGCCGGTCTCGGCCGGCCGCGACGGGGAGTTCACCACGATCGCGCACATCGGGTTCGGCGGTCCGCCGCCGGTGCTGCCGCGCTCGTCCGAAGTCGGCGCGCGGCTCATCGCGGGGCATACGCTCACGCTCGACGATCCCCTCGCGCAGCGCCGGGTCGACGGGCGCGAAGTCGATTTCTGGCGCGAGGCCGGGATTCACTACTTCGTGCCGTGCGTCTCGAAGGAAGGCACGATGGCGGTGATGGCGCTCGGCCGCAAGGCGAGCAACGAGCCGCTGAGCAGCGAGGACATGGCGCTGCTGGCGGCCGTGGCGGCGCAGGCCGCCACCGCGCTCGAGAACGGCCGGCTCTACCGTCAGCTCAGGGTCAAGGCGGACGAGCTCGAGCGGATGCGCGAGTTCAGCGAGAATATCCTCGAGTCGCTCAACGACGGCCTCGCGGTCGTGAATCGCGACGACCGGATCGTCCGGTGGAACCGCCGTCTCGAAGAGCTCTACGGCGTGCGCCACGAGGAGGCGGTCTCGCGCCGGCTCGACGAGATCTTCGAGCCGGGGTTCCTCGACGTGCTCCGGGCGGCGCGGGCCGAGTCGCCCGAAGGGGCGGCGTTCTACCGCGTGCCGCTCGTCACGCGGCACGACGGGACGCGCCGGCTGCTCGTCAACGTGGCGACCACGCCGCTCCGCGACTCCGACGGGGCGATTGCAGGGAGCATCGTGATCATCGAGGACATCTCGACGCGCGTGCAGCTCGAAGAGCAGCTGCAGATCTCCGAGAAGATGGCGTCGATCGGGCTGCTGGCCGCCGGCGTGGCCCACGAGGTGAACACGCCGCTGACCGGCATCTCGAGCTTCACGCAGATGCTGCTGCAGGGCGCCGATGCGGACGACCCGAGGACCAAGGTGCTCGAAAAGATCGAGCGCCAGACCTTCCGCGCCGCCAAGATCGTCAACGGCCTGCTGAATCTCGCCCGGCCCGCGCAGGTCGACAGCGGCCCGGTCGATCTCCACGCCGTCATCAACGACGTCCTGGCGCTGCTCGATCACCAGTTCCGCACGGGGAGCATCCAGGTGCGGAAGGAGCTCTGCGCCTCGGCGGTCGTCGTGCAGGGCATCGAGTACAAGCTCCAGCAGGTGTTCCTGAACCTCTTCCTGAACGCCCGCGACGCGATGCCCAAGGGCGGCTGGCTCACGATCGTCACGAAAACGGAGGGTGGGTCGGCGGGGGTCGAAATCGGCGATACCGGCTCCGGGATTTCAGCCGAACAGCTCTCGCGGATCTACGATCCGTTTTTCACGACCAAGGAGATCGGCAAGGGCACCGGCCTCGGCCTGTCCATCACCTACGGGATCGTGCAGGAGCACGCCGGCACGATCACCTGCGACAGCTCCATCGGCAAAGGCACGCGCTTCACGCTCGCGCTGCCGCTCGCGTCGTCGCGGGCCGCCGTGGTGGCGCACGCCGCGAACAGGCAGGCTTGACGATGGCGCGCGCTGTTCCTTCCGACGCCGCTGCGGCCCGCCTGACCGGCCGCGGGTCCATCCTCGTCATCGACGACGAAGACATCATGCGCGAGATCCTCGAGGCGCTCCTCACCCAGGAGGGCTACGAGGTGCGCCTGGCGGCCGGCGCCGCCGAGGGGCTCGAGCTGATCCGGTCGATCCCCTTCGACGCCGCGATCGTGGACATGATGATGCCGGGCATGGACGGCATCTCGACGCTCGACGAGCTCAAGAAGATCGACGACGACCTGCCGGTGCTGATGATTACGGCGTTCGCCTCGGTCGAGAACGCCATTGCCGCGATGAAGCGCGGCGCCTACGACTACATCACCAAGCCGTTCAAGAACGACGAAGTGCTGGTCGTGCTGCGCAACGCGCTGGCGCAGCGCCGGCTCGTCGCCGAGAACCGGGCGCTTCGCCAGAACCTGCAGGCGCGCTCGAACCGGTTCGGCGAGATCATCGGCCGCAGCTCGCGCATGCGCCAGGTGTTCGACCTCATCATCCAGGCGGCCCCCAGCCGGACGACGATCCTGATCAACGGCGAGAGCGGCACCGGCAAGGAGCTCGTGGCGCGGTCGCTCCACCAGAATTCCTCGCGCTCCGATCGGGCGTTCATCACGGTCAACTCGGGCAACCTGCCGCCGGACCTCCTCGAGTCGAACCTCTTCGGCCACGTCAAGGGCGCGTTCACCGGCGCGGTCTACCCGAAGAAGGGGCTCTTCGAGCTCGCCGACAAGGGCACGATCTTCTTCGACGAGATCGGCAACATCCCGCTCGAGACGCAGGCCAAGCTCCTGCGCGTCATCCAGGAGCGGGAGTTCATGCGGCTCGGCGGCGTCGAGACCATCAAGGTCGACGTCCGCATCATCGCCGCGACCAACGTCGACCTGCGCCACATGATGGACGAGGGGAAGTTCCGCGAGGACCTCTACTACCGCCTGCACGTCATCACCGTGCAGCTCCCGGCGCTGCGCGAGCGCAAGGACGACGTCCCGCTCCTCGTCCAGAACTTCCTCGAGAAATACGGGCAGGAGAACCAGAAGACGCATCTCGAGCTCACCGGCGAGGCGCTCGATCTGCTGATGGAGTACGACTGGCCCGGCAACGTCCGCGAGCTCGAGAACGTCGTCGAGCGCGCGGTCGTGCTGTCCACCGGCGCGAAGATCGACGCGGATCTCGTCCCCGATCACGTCCGCAGCAGCAAGCGCTTCCAGATGCCGCAGTTCATCGTGCCGCCGGAAGGCATCTCGTTCCGCGAGGTGATCAACGACTTCGAGAAGCGGCTCATCGAGAGCACGCTCGAAGCGGCCGGCGGGGTGCAGAAGCGGGCCGCCGAGCTGCTGCACATCAAGCCGACGACGCTGAACGAGATGATCAAACGCTACGAGATCCGGCCGCGGCGGAAGCGCGGCGCGCTCGGCAGCCGTTCCGGCGCCGACGTGCCCGACATCGAGGACGTCAGCGACGACGATCCCGACACGGTCGGCGCCGTCAACCGCGAGTAGCGGCCTTCCGTCCCTGCCCCTTGAGCTGGGTGAACATGCGCTCGTATTTCGCCAGGATCACGTCCCACCGGTAGTGCGTCCGCACGTACTCGCGTCCCTGGCGCCCGAGCCCGGCGCGCAGCGACGGGTCGCTCACCAGCATGCGCAGCGCTTCCGAGAACTCGTCGCGGTCCGCGTAGTACAGCCCGGCGTTGCTCTTCCGGCAATGCTCGACGAGCACCTCGCTGCGCGCGTTGGCCAGCACCGGCGTGCCGACGGCGAACGATTCCAGCGCGAGCAGCGAGAGGCTTTCGTACGGGGAGGGCACGACCACCACCGTCGCCGCCTCGAGCGCCTGGACCCGCTCCTGGTCTGAGAGCCGCCCGGCGAAGCGGATGAACGGCTCCTCCGGCAGCGGCATCAGCTTCACCCCCATCAGCACGAGCGTGGCTTCGCCCCCTTCCTGGACGTAGGTGCTGAAGTACTCGATCAGCTCTTCGCACCCCTTGCCGGGATCGATGCGGCCGCCGTAGAGCGCGATCGGCCCGTCCAGGCGGTGCCGCCGGCGGAACATCGAGCCGCGCTGCGCCAGGTGCGGACGGAACGTCGGGGAGCCGTCGTCCAACGGCTCGTCCTCGGCCGCCTGATCGTCCGCGTCGGCCGAAGCCGGGGCCTCGCGCGGGTAATCCTGCGCCTGAGGCAGGTCGACGCCGCAGCCGATCGTCTCCTCCTCGATCGCGCGGATCGAGAAGTGCGTCGTGAGGAACCGGCGTTCCACCTCGGTGTTGTAGGCCAGCCCGGCCGGCAGGCTGAACAGCTCGCGGTAGATCTCGAGGTGGATGGCGGGCTCGTCGTGCGCGGTCGGCACCAGGATGGTCTTGTGCGGCGCGATGCGGGCGCCGAGCACGGTCGGCGCATACAGATACGTGAAGCAGATCACGACGTCGTACTGCTGCTGGTTGCGATCCAGGTACTCGAGGAGCGGCGGGCACCACGGCCCCTGCTGCCGGAGCCACTCCATCTCGTCCTCGCGCGTGTGCGCGTTGTTGAAAATCCACTCGGAGTAGCGGTTGAACGCGTGGATGTCGCGCGTCATCGCGTTGGCGAAGCGCCGGACGGTGACGCCGCGGACCCGGTCGGTCCCCTCCGCGTACTCGTTCTTCCACGAGATGTAGTCCTGCGCGCAGGTCGTGAGCACCTCGACCTGGTGCTTCGGCGCGAGGCGCTCGGCAATCAGGCGGCAGTGGTACTCCGACCCGCCGAGAATCTCGGTGCCGTAGCGCTGGACGATGAATGCAATCTTCAACCTGGAACCTCTGGTCTCGCGTCTCGGGTCTCTAGTCTCTAGCGTCTCGGGTCTCGGGTCTCTGGTCTTTGGTCTTCGGCCGCACGGCCGGCGAACGGCGCGATGACCTCCATGAGCCGGCGCTCAATCCGGCCGGGCGCGAAGTCCGCGAGCCGCCGCCGCTGTCCCTCGATGATCGAAGTCCTCACTGCGTGATCGTACACGAGCGTGCCCAGCAACTCCGCGGCGAATTCGAGGTCTTTCGGGGCGAACAGCACGCCGGCCCCCCCGAGCGTTTCCGGCACGGCGCCCGCGGCGTAGGCCAGCACCGGCACGTCGGCCGCCATGGCCTCGAGCAGAGGCACGCAGAAGCCCTCGTGCTCGCTCAGGGAAACGTACGCGTCCGCCCACCGGTAGAACGCCGCCAGATCCTCGTCGGGCACGGGCCCCGTGAACCAGAAGCGATCCGGCAGCATCTGGAACTCCGAGATGAGGGCGCGCACCTGCGCGTAGTAGCGCGGCAGCGCATCGTAGCGCCCCACGAAGATGAACCGGTAGTAGCTGTCGACGTTCCGCTTGTACATCTCGGCCAGGCGGATGTGATCCTCGATCCGCTTGTTGGGGACGATGCGGCCGACGAAGAGGATGTTGATGAGTCCGTCGCCGAGAATCTTCTCGAGGGCGGGACGGCGGGGCGCTCCGGTGATCCGCGCCGTGTCGATCGCAATCGGCATGACGCCGGTCGGCGCGAACCCCATCGACTCGAGCTCCTGCCGGTTGAACTCGGAGTCGCCGAGCGCCAGGTCCACCAGGCCGACGAGCGTGCGGAGCTCCTGCCGCCCGAGCGCCGCCAGGCGGAAGAGCCCCGGATCGTACGGCGCGAAGAACGCCGCCGGCGTGATGTTGTGATACTGGAGCACCCGCGCGCCGTCGAGCGCGGCGAAGGCCTGAGTCATCGGCGACGGCAGGGCGAAATGGAAGATGGTGACGTCGCCGCGCCGCGCCTCGGGATCCGCGAACGGCCGCACCTCGCCGCGCAGCTCCTCGTCGATCGTGAGCGCGAACAGATCCGACGCGTGGCCGGCCGCGCGGAGCATGCCGCGCACGCGCCGTGCGCTGTCGCCGATGGCGTCCCCCTTGTGCGCCGCCGGGACCCACTGATTGATGATCATGGCCGGGACTCGGGACTCGGGACCCGGGACTCGGGATCGGGGTTGCGGGTTCGATCCTCGACTCCGCGACGAGTCCCGAGCCCGAGTCCCGAGTCCCGGATCGGCAGGCAGCGCTCGATAGACGGCAGGCCTGAACTGCCTGAGCTCCTCGAGATGTTCGAACTGGTCGAACTGCTGCCAGAAGTCCCATGCGACCTCGGGCGCGTCCCGCGGCGGCTCCCGCAGGGCGCCGGCGACGAACCGCAGCAGCGTGCCGCCGAAGTCCTTGCCCTGCAGCCGCTCGAGCGCCGCGTCCTGGGACTCGAGCACGCCCGCCTCGATCCGGGCGTCGTCGGTCACCGCGTCCATGAGGCGCGCCACCTCGAACGGGTCCTTCGTGTCGTACAGGACGCCGCCGCCGTCCATGGTGGCGGGGACCGCCGTTGCCGCGTAGGCCAGCACCGGGACGCGCTTGTGGAACGCCTCGACAATCGGGACGCAGAAGCCTTCGTGCTCGCTCGCGCAGAGGAAGAGATCCGCGACGTCGTAGATCGCGGTGAGCTCCTCGTTCGAGACCTGGCCGAGGAAATGGACATCCGGCGTGCCGAGCCGCGCGATCAGCGACTGCAGCATCGAGAGGTAGCGCTCGAAGCCGCTGTAGGAGCCGACGAGGAGCAGCCGCGAGCGGGGATTGTGGCGCGTGCGGTAGGCGTGGAACGCGCGGATCACGTCCTCGAATTTCTTGTTGGGGATCACCCGTCCGACAAACAGCACGTTCGTCCACTCGTCGTCGAAGCCGGCCGCCAGGATGCGATCCGGGTTCCCCTGCAGGTGCGTGAAGTCGGGCACGACCGGCAGCACACCGGTCGCGCGAAACCCGAGCGCTTCGAGCTCCTGGCGGTTGTACTCGGAGTCGCCGAGCGCCAGCCCGCACCGGTCGATGTACGCCATCAGCTCGCGGCGTCCGCGGAAGCACAGCTTCACCAGGTCCTTGTGGACGCCGATGAAGTATTCCGGCGGCGTGATGTTGTGATACACGAGCACCATGCGGCCCGGGAGCGCGTACGCGGTCCGCGACGCCCGGGAGCCGATGGAGAAATGGTGAATCAGCACGTCCGTCGCGCGGGCATGACCGACCAGCTCACGGTAGTCGATCGTCTGATCCTCGAGCCGCGGGTCCGCGGTTTCGACGAAGATCTCCGATTCGTAGCCGGCGGCGCGCAGGACCCGCTGGATGCCGAGCACCTCGTGGCCGATGGCGTCGCCGTAGCCGAGCGTGGCCAGGACCTGATGGACGCGTGGAGCGAGGGGGCTCGGGCTCATGCGGACTGCGAGAGATCGTCCGCCGAGTCCCGCCCGGGCATGACCGCGCCGGTTGGAATCCGGGCGAGGAGGTCCGCTGCCGCGGGCCGATCCCGCCGCCTGCGCGCGAGCCAGCCGGGGAGCGGCTCCATCGTCCGCGCCCGGGCCGCCCGCCTCCTCGCGCCTCAACCGGTCGAACATGTCGAGATACTTCCGCTCGATCACCGGCCATCCGTAGTGCCGGGCGAAGTACTCGCGGCCGTTGCGTCCGAGCCGCTCGTGGAGCGGACCGTTCGACTCGAGCGAGTACAACGTCTCGGCGAATTCCTCGTACCGCTCGTAGTACAGGCCCGCGGCGCTCCGGATGCACTGTCCTTTCAGCACGTCGCACCGGCCGTTGGCGAGCACCGGCCGTCCGAGGGCCCAGGCCTCGAGCGCCACCATCGAGAGGCTCTCGAAGTACGACGGCATGATCAGCAGGTCCGAGGCCGCGATGGCGTCGAACTTGTCCCGGTCGGAGAGGAAGCCGAGGTGGTGGATCCGGGGATGCTCCGGGATCGGCATGATCGCGCTGCCGACGAGGACGAGATCCAGGCCTCGCGGGAACGTCGCGGCGTAGCGTTGATAGAAGTGGAACAGCTCCTTGCAGCCCTTGTTCTCGTCGATGCGGCCGACGTAAATGGCGAACGGGCGCCGCAGGCCGTACGCGCTCCGGAACCGGGCCGCATCGGTCAGCGCCGGCACCTCCGATCCGACGCCGACGACGACGCCCGGGACCTCCTGGTTGCCGGTGGCCGCGTGGATCATCGCGCGCTCTTCGTGCGAGTTGTACATGACCGCCCGCACGCCGCGGAACGTGGGGCCGAAGATCGACAGCGCGACCGCCGGATCGCGCTCGGCGGTCGGCACGAGGACGGCCTTCGCCGGCACCCGCCGCGCGCCCTGCCACGCGTGATAGTAGCGATAGCTGAAGAGGAGGACGAAATCGAGGCCGGCGGCGGTGCGGGCCAGGTGATTGACGAGCGCCGGGCTGGCCGGGCCTTCGCTGTCGAGCCACGCGAGCTCGTCGGCAATGGAATGCGTGTGCTCGAACACGCGGCGCGACAGCCGCCCGAAGCGATCCGGATGGCGTTCGTGCCGGACCGGGAACCGGCGCACGGTGACGCCGTTGATCTGTTCGACGCCGGCCGGCCATTCATTGCGCCAGGTGACGTAGTCGCGCGCGCACGTCGTGACCACTTCGACCTCCGCGTGCCGCGAGAGGCGCTCGGCCACGTAGCGCGCGTGCAGCTCGGCGCCGCCGTTGATGTCGGCGCCGTAGCGTTGGACCACGACCGCGAGCTTCACGAGCCGGAGTTGCCGCCCTCGCCGGGATCGCGCCAGCCCTCCCCGGCGCCCGCGGCGCCCTCGCTCCTCGTGCCCTCGTCGCGGCTGGTGGCGGCACGCCTGGCGCTGTCGTCCGCGGCGCGGTCGGTACCGCGCTGGGCGCTGTCGTCCGCGGCGCGGTCAATACCGCGCTGGGCGCTGTCGTCCGCGGCGCGGTCAATACCGCCGGGGCTCTGTTCTCTGACCCCCTCGCGACTCGAAGGGCCTGGTCCTGAGCGAGCGCTGTCCCCCTCGCGACTCGAAGGACCTCTCCCGCCTTCGGCTCCCTCCGGCCAATCTCCCGGCCGGCGCCGTCCACGCCGCCGCCGGCGCCGCGAACGCCGTTCCGCCTGCTCGGCCTCGGTCAGCGGCCGCTCCGCCCCGCCGCCCGGGGCGCCGGCGGCGGGAGGCTGAAGCGGCGGCACGGCGCCGGGCCGGTACTGCACCACCCCTTCGAGCGCGCGCGCGCGGCGCTCGTCGAAATCGAGCCGGCTCGACATCGATTCGACGCGCATCTTCAGGTTCTTCACCTCGATGCCGAGCCGCGTCGTCTCGAGCACGAGGTTGTGGATGACCTCGTAGTAGAGCGGCTCGAGGGCGGCCTGCTGCGCGTTCAGCTTCGACTGGATGTGCAGCGCCTCGATGAGGGGGTTGGGATTGAAGAAGAGCTTCAGGATCGGGCGCAGCAGCCGGCGCATGAACCGCAGGAACCCCCGGTGGGTTTCGTAAAGCGTCGTGTCCTCGAACGCGAAGTTCGGGGGCAGCGAGGCCTCGCGCTTGCGGCGGAACTGTTCGAGGAGGTCCGAGCGCACGCCGCGCGGATCCAGGAACTTCTCGAGCTTGACGTTGGCGAGCTCGCGGATCTCGTCCTCGGTGTAGTCGACGCCGCGCTTCTCGCGAATCCGCGAGCGGATCTGCCGCATGATCTGCTCGACGTCGACGTTGTCGGAGCGTACTGAGAATTCGGTCATATGAACTCTGGAGGTGCTGCAGCGCCGGCCTTCGGGCCGGCTTGGCACCGGGGGCCGGCCTGAAGGCCGGCGCTACACGTGTCGATTGTCTTTCGCTTACTTGGCGGCGTCTTTCGCGCGCCGCCGGCTGGCAAACTCCGGCGCTTCCCTGATGCACGTGCCGAGGATGCCGATGGACTCCAGCAGCGCCCGGCCGCCGGTCTTCTCAATCTGCGCCACGTCGGTCCCGACGTCGGGGTAGCCGTCGGCGTCCGGCCGGACGGTCTCCCAGTTGCGGAACAGCCGCCCCCAGGGGCTCGCGAGCACGTCGTGCATCAGCCGCTTCGCGTTGAGCGGATACCAGAAGCTGTCGTGGTAGATGACGCTGGCGATGTAGGCCCACGGGGCGAGCACCGTCTTGAGGGACCACTCGACGTGCTTCTTCATCGTCCCCCAGTAAATCTTGTGCTGCATCCGCGAGGCGAAGGTCATCTTCGCGAACGGCCCGACGAAGTGCCAGTTCTCGGCCCCCGCCGCCGTGTCGCCGACGATCTCGATCTCGCGCGGATCGCCGCAGCCGAGCCCGAGCTCGTGCGCCATGCGGATGTACTTGATCGACAGCGGGTCGAACCCCATCAGCTTGGCGGCGACGGCGTCGATCGCGACCTGGTCGGCGCTGGCGAGGATCACGTTCTTGGCGTAGGGGATCATGCAGCGCGGGCCCGGCCCGTCGCCGGCGAACGTCCCGTCCATCACGGCGAACACGCCGCGGTGGATCTGCTTCTGGATCATCAGCAGGTCGACGAGCGTCTCGTGGATCACCGGGTGCGTCCAGTGCCGGTGCTCGTTCAGCAGCCCGCCGAACGCGTTCTTCATCGCCCCCGTCGTCGTCGTGAAGACGTGGGTCTTGATCGTCGGCAGGTGGATGATGTTCTCCCCGATGAAGCGCTTCGGAATCATGAAGCCCTTCGGGTAGACCTCGTTGAGGCAGGTGAACTTCTTCGTCAGATCGCCGACCGCGTCGCGGATGTTGATCCACTCCTCGGTCTCGTAGATGTGGATGTTCCGCAGCCCGTGCGCGTTGACGACGTGGACCTGCTTGTTCTCGCGCTCGCCGAGGTGCGCGTCGATGACGACCGTGCGGTTGTGGCAGGCGTGAATCAGCGACGGATCGTACCCGTCCTGCTTCAGGGCCCGGATGACGCCGTCGAGCTGCCAGGGCGTCGTCGAGCTCCCGGGAAAGAAGAAGTGCCAGGAGATGTTGACCTTGAGCGCGGTGTCGGCGTCCTTCGCGATGACCTCCTGATAGCCCGCGAGGTTCATCACGTCGTGGTAGTCGCGCAGCACGGTGGCCGGCGTCGTTCGAAGGATCGCGACGGTTGATTTGCCCATTCAGTTGGTCAATCCCAGGAGGTGGAGGTCGGCCCCGTAAATGACGATCGCCACCGCCATCGCCCAGAGCGCGACGCAGGCGAGGAGCGGCCGGTCGTTGAGGAGCATGTCCGACGGGCTGCCGCCGCCTTCTTTCTGGTGCACCAGATAGAGGTATCGGAAGATGCCGTAGAGCGGAAACACGAGCGTCAGGCCCAGGTAGTCGGTGTGAAACTTCTGCACCGTCTCCGGGCTCACGGAGTAGATCGACGTACGACACCAGCGTCGACGCGGTGACGACCGAGATCATCTGATCGAGGAGGTACGGGCTGTACTCCCCGAGGATCGGGCGATGGCCGGTCGCGCCGTCGGCGAGGAGCACGAGCTCGTGGCGCCGCTTGCTCAGCGCGAGGAACAACGCCAGCAGGATCGTCAGGATCAGCAGCCAGTGGCTGATGCGGACGTTGATCACGACGGCGCCCGCCGCCGCGCGCAGCACGAAGCCGATCGCTATGGTCAGCACGTCGATGATGACGACGTGCTTCAGCGGCCCGGAGTAGAGGGCGAGCAGGCCGACGTACGCCGCGCCGAGCAGGCCGAAGGCCGGCCTGAGCCAGAACGCGGCCCCGAGGGCGGCGATGCCGAGCACCGCGGCCGTCGCCAACGCGGCCGGCACCGGAACCGCGCCGGACGCGATCGGCCGATACCGCTTGATCGGATGGCTGCGATCGGCCTCCCGGTCCGCCACGTCGTTGAGGAGATAGACGACGCCGGAGAGCGCGCAGAAGATGACGAACGCGGCGAGGGAATACAGGACCGACCGCGCGTCCAGCAGCCGCTGGCCGAACAGCAGCGCGGCGAAGATGATGAGGTTCTTCGTCCACTGCGACGGCCGGAGCGACAGGACGAGGCTCGTGGCCAGCGGCCGCGCCGGGACGCTGATGCGCGTCTGACGCGGCTCGGCCCGCTCGATGATGTCCGGAATGCTGTGTCGCGCCATCTAGAGCGCGGCGGGTGCTGCTGGCGCGGCCTGGCTAACTGCTGAAGCTCTTGAGGGCGTCCGGTTCGGACTCATACGTCTCGAATACCGTCAGCAGCTTCGTGATGGCAAGCAGATCCTGAATGCGCTTTGTGAGGTTCAGCAGCTTGAGCTTCCCCCCCTGCCGGCTCACCGTGGTGTACGTGCGGACGATCTCGCCCAGGCCCGCGCTGTCGATGTAGGGGACGCCTTCGAGGTTGAGCAGCAGCTTCTTGCGATCCTGCTGGATCAGGGAGTTGATCTTGTCCTTCAGGAGCTCGTCGCCTTCACCGAGGGTCATCTTGCCCTTGAGGTCCAGAATCGTCACTCCGTCGACGACCCGTTCGTCGATTTGCATCGCCGCTTCCTCCAAGCCCGACCGCGCCAGCGGGACGCCCGGCCCCCGCCCGTGGCCTGACAGTCAACCGCCGAAACGCCTGCTACAGGCCCTACAGTTCAAAGAAAATAGACCGGGCAGCGTACTACGCAATTCAGAAGAGTGTCAAGAATTCCGCAGGTTTTCCGCCCCGTCCGCCGCGTTGTTCGGGGGCTTAGACACCGAATCTGTCGCGCTGGCCTTCAGGCCAGCCTCCTGCCGACCTGACGGTCGGCGCGACATGAACCAATTAGTTGGCCTTTTGCGGCTCCGCTGCGCCGCGGCCACCCCGAATCGTCTGCACGACGACATACAGCATGGGAATGAAGATGAGGTTGAGAAACGTCGAGACCAGCATCCCCCCCGCGACCGCAGTGCCGACCGAATTCCGGGCCTCCGCGCCCGCGCCGGAGGCGACGACGAGCGGCAGCACGCCCAGGATGAAGGCGAGCGACGTCATCAGAATCGGCCGCAGCCGGATGCGCGCGGCCTGCACCGCCGCCTCGACCACGGACGCGCCCTTGTGGCGCAGCTGTTCGGCGAACTCGACTATCAGGATCGAGTTCTTGGCCGCCAGCCCGATCAGCATGACGAGGCCGATCTGGCAGTAGACGTCGTTGGCAAACCCCCGCGCCCACTGCGCCGTCAACGCGCCCAGCACGGCGAGCGGGACCCCCAGCAGCACGATGAACGGCAGCACCAGGCTTTCGTACTGCGCGGCGAGCGTGAGATACACGAGCAGAATCGCCAGCCCGAAGATGAGGAACGACTGACGCCCCGCCTTGCTCTCTTCGAGCGACAGCCCCGACCACGCGTAGCTCATGCCCTGCGGCAGCGTCCGCCCCGCCAGATCCTGCATTTCCTGCAGCGCCTGCCCCGAGCTGAAGCCGGGCGCGGCCGATCCGTTGATCGCGGCCGACCGGAACAGGTTGAAGTGGCTGATGACCTGCGGCGCCGTCGTCTCGCTCACGCGGACGACGCTTTCGAGCGGGATCATCTGCCCCTTGAGGTTTCGCACGTAGAACTGTTTCAGCCCGCTCGGCTCGGAGCGGAACGCCTTGTCGGCCTGCACGTACACCCGGTAGGCGCGGTTGTTGAAGTCGAAGTCGTTGACGTACTGCGAGCCGAGGTAGATCTGCAGCGCGCTGGTGATCTCGCCGACCGGCAGGCCGAGCGCGAGCGCCCGGTCGCGATCGATCTGGACCGAGAGCTGCGGATCGTTGACGGTGAAGGAGGTGAACAGCCCGCGCAGCCGCGGCGACCGGTTGCCCGCCCCCGCCATCGCGTAGGTCGCGTTCGCCAGCGCGTTGATGTCGGTGCCGCCCTGGTCGAGCACCTGGAACTCGAACCCGCCGAACGCGCCGAGGCCGGGGATCGACGCGGGCAGCGTGGGAAACACGTTCGCGCCGCTGATCCCCGCGAACTGGCCGAAGATGCGCTGGATCACGGTCTGGGCGGAATGCGCCGCCCCTTCGCGCTCGGCGAACGGCTTCAGGCTCGTGAAGATCAGCCCCTGGTTCGGCGCCGCGCCGCTGAAGCTGAACCCCATCACCGAGAACACCCCCAGGACATCCGGATCCTTCAGGAGGATCTGCTCCGCCTGCCGCGAAATCTCGCCGGTGTACTGCAGCGACGCCCCCGCGGGCGCCTGCACGATGCTGATGAAGTAGCCCTGATCCTCCACCGGGACGAACGCCTGCGGGACGATGCGGTACATCCACCAGGTCAGACCGAGGCAGCCCGCGAACACGAGCACCACCACCCACCGCAGGGGCAGCAGCCGCGTCAGCACCGACACGTACGCGTTGGTGCCGCTCGAGATCACGTGTTCGACCCTCGAGAAGAACATGCCCTTTCCGTGGTGGCCGCGATCGAGCAGCAGCGCCGAGAGCGCCGGGGTGAGCGTCAGCGCGTTGAAGGCCGACAGCGCGACCGAGAACGCGATGGTCATCGAGAACTGCGCGTAGAGCCGTCCCGTCGTTCCGGGGAAGAACGCGACCGGCACGAACACCGCGACGAGGACGAGCGCGGTCGCGATGACGGCGCCGAACACCTCGCGCATCGCATCGGACGCCGCCTGCCTGGCCGGCGTCCGGTACTCCTGGATGTGCCGCTCGATGTTCTCGATCACCACGATCGCATCGTCGACGACGATCCCGGTGGCGAGGATGATGCCGAACAGCGTCAGCGTGTTGATGGAGAAGTCCATCAGCTTGACGAACGCGAACGCGCCGATGAGCGACACCGGAATCGTGATCGTCGGGATGAGCGTGCTCCGCCAGCTCTGCAGGAACAGGAACATGACGAGCACGACGAGCCCGATCGCCTCGGCGAGCGTGATCAGCACTTCGCGAATCGATTCGGCGACGACCTGGGTCGTGTTGAACGCGACTTGGTACTTCAGGCCCGGCGGGAAGTGCAGCGAGAGCCGGTCGAGCTCGGCGCGGACCCCGCGCTCGACGTCGAGCGCGTTGGCCGACGGCAGCTGCGTCACGCCGAAGCCGACGGCGTCGATGCCCTGGAAGCGCAGCTGCGATCCGTACGTTTCGGCGCCGAGCTCCACCCGGCCGACGTCCTTCATCCGGACGAGCGCGCCGTCGCCGGCCTTGATGATGACGTTCTCGAACTCGGCGGGCTCGTGCAGCCGGCCGGCCGCGCGCACGCTGATCTGGAACCGCTGATCGTCGCGCGTCGGCGACTGCCCGATGGCGCCGGCCGCGACCTGAATGTTCTGCTCGCGCAGCGCGTTGACGACGTCTCCCGCCGTCAGGGCGCGGCTGGCGAGCTTGCCGGGGTCGAGCCACAGCCGCATCGAGTAGCGGCGCTCGCCGAAGATCTGGACGTTGCCGACCCCCTCGACGCGCTTCAGCGCGTCCTTCACGTAGACGTCGATGTAGTTGCTGATGAAGAGGGAGTCGTATTCGGACTTCTCCGCGTACACGCCGGCCGCCAGCACGAAGCCCGTCTGCCCCTTCTGCACGGTGACGCCGTTGGTCCGGACCTCCGTCGGCAGCCTCGCCAGGGCCGTCGACACGCGGTTCTGCACGTCGACCGCGGCGATGTCCGAGTCGCGCGTCACGTCGAAGACCACGCTGATGCTGGCCGCGCCGCTGTTGGTGCTCGACGAGGTCATGTACAGCATGCCCTCGACGCCGTTGATCGCCTGCTCGAGCGGCGTCGTGACGGCGGTCTCGACCGCCTGCGCGTCGGCGCCGGTGTAGAACGTCGTGACGGTGATGACCGGGGGCGCGAGCGGCGGGTACTGTGCGACGGGCATCGTCGGGATCGCAATCGCCCCCGCGAGAATGAGGACGAGCGAACAGACGGAGGCCAGGATCGGCCGGCGGATGAAAGTGTCTACGAACATGGGGGACAGGAACCGTTACGAGTGCATGGCAGTGATGACCGGGGTCACTGCGCCTGGATCGGGACCCCGTCCGCGAGCTTCTGGATACCCGAGACGACGATGCGATCGCCGGCCTTCAAGCCGCCGGCCAGGACGTAATCGTCCCCGAGCACCTCGCCCACCTGGACCGGCCGCTGCCGTGCCACGAGCCCCTTGTCCTGCTGCTCGGCGACGAAGCAGAAGTACTGCCCGCTGAGCCGCGTGACGGCGACGACCGGTACGGTCAGCCCCGGTGCGGAGCTCCAGACAATCCGCGCCCGCGCGAACTGCTGCGCGCGCAGCCGCGGCGGCACGTCCTTCAGCAGGCTCTTGACGAGCACCGACTGCGTCGACTCGTCGACCCGCGGGGCCACGTACGAGATCGGATTGACTGCGGCGGGCTTGCCTTCGGTGTCGAGCAGCTGGACGGGCAGCCCCAGACGCAGCTGCGGCGCGCGATCGACCGGCACCTGGATGAACGCCTCGAGCGCGCTGTTCTCGTCGACCGTCGTGATGACGCTCGACTGCGTGACGCGATCGCCGACCCGGATGGGAATGTCGCCGACGACGCCCGCCTGCGGCGCGACGACGCGATAGTACTGGAGCTGCACGCGCTCTTCGCTCACCTGCGCGTCGATCGCGGCCAGCCTGGCTTCGGACGTCTTGAGGGAATTCTGCGCCTGCTCCAGCTCGAGCCGGCTGACCGCCCCGGCTGTGACCAGCGCCTCGAGCCGTGTCACCTGCTGGCGCCAGGTACTGCACGTCGGCGGCCGCCCCCGATCGATTGGCTTCGGTGCTGCGCATCGCCGCCTGCTGCTTGTCGGGATCGATCTGGACGAGCGGGGTGCCGGCGCGCACGACATCCCCCGACTTCACGAAGATGTGGGTGACCGATCCCTCGACTTCAGGCTGGACCGTCGTCGAGCGCAGCGACCGAAGCGTGGCGATGAATTCCGATGCTCGCTCGACCGGCTTCGGCTGGAGGGTGAGCAGCGTCACCGCGGCGGGCGGCGGTCCCGCGGCCCCCGCGGGCGCAGCGCCTCCGCGGTTGCACGCCGACAGGGCCAGCGCGACAAGGACCGGGATCAGGAGGGCAGTGACACGCGTGCTCGGATGCAACATGGAGGACCGCAAACGGAATGCGATGGAATCAGTACCTCTGACGCGTCCGCGGTGGTTCAGGATCCGCGTCAAACAACTAAGGCCACGCCGCTGGAGAGGCGTGGCCTCGTGGGGATGTGCCGAGCTCGATGGGCGGGCTGACTAGAGGCCGCCGGCGCCAGCGAACTTGCGCGATTGAAAACACTCCCGGCAGAACACCGGGCGTCCCTGGGTCGGCCGGAACGGCACCGTCGTTTCCTTTCCGCAAGCCGAGCAATTGGTGGTCGTCTCCACGCGTTCCCGTGCGACGGCCGCGCCCGGTGCCGGCCGGGATGCGCGCTTGGCCTTGCAGCCTTTGCAGCGCTTTGGCTCGTTCTTGAAGTTCTTGTCTGCAAAGAAGAGCTGCTCGCCCGCCGTCCAGATGAACTCCGTGCCGCAATCCACGCAACTGAGCAACTTGTCCTGGAACTCCATCGGTCCCTACCTCTCGCGAACTCGCCCGGCGCCGCCCCCCGAACGATGAGATCCGTCCGGCCCCGCTGTGCCGAACGGATCCGTCTTACTTCCTCACGACAACTCGATCGCTCGATCCCGCGCGCCGGCTACTCGACCTCACGGCGCTGCTTCTTGCGTGTACGCTTGCGGGCGAGCGCTTGTTTGGCGCGGCGACGGTCGCCCGGCTTCAAATAGAAGGAGTGCTTCTTGATATCCTTGATGATATCTTCCTGCTGCACCTTGCGCTTGAAGCGGCGAAGTGCGCTTTCGATCGATTCGCCTTCCTGAACTTTGACTTCAGCCAAGCTTGAAAAACACCTCCTTCGCGGCCCTCGTGCGCGAACACCGGCCGGCCGTGCGCGTGATCATGTGGGCGGTCTCACCTAAATGTCACGAGCGCGGCCGTCTGGTCCTCTGTTGGGCCCTTTGAATACGACAGAATATGCTAGGCTATCACAGGTAAACGGGGATTCTAGGCACAAAGCTGGTCGGTCGTCAACCGCCGAACGCGCGGTCCCATCCGGTCGGACACCTCTTTCCAAAGTCCTCTCTGACTTACACTTAATGACGGCGTCATGAAAGTGCTGGTGGTCGGCGGCGGTGGCCGCGAGCATGCGATCGCGTGGAAGCTCGCCTCGGAACGCGGCGTCCGCGAAGTCGTCTGCGCCCCCGGCAATGCGGGGATTGCGGACGTGGCGCGCCTGGCCGCCATCGACGCTGGTGATCCCGAAGGGCTCGCCGCATTCGCCGCGCGCGAGCGGATCGATCTCACGGTCGTCGGCCCCGAGCTCCCGCTCGGCCGCGGGATTGCCGATCTCTTCCAGTCGCGCGGGCTCCGCCTCTTCGGTCCCTCGCGCGAAGCCGCGCAGCTCGAGTGCAGCAAAGTCTTCGCAAAAGCGTTCATGGCGCGGCACGGCATTCCCACGGCGCGCTATCGCGCGTGCGACGAGGCGTCGGCGGCCCACGCCGTCGTCGCCTCCGGCGAGCTCGGCTTTCCGCTCGTCGTCAAGGCTGATGGGCTTGCGGCGGGAAAGGGCGTGGTCGTCGCACCCGATCGCGAAACCGCTGGCCTCGCGGTCCGCGCCGCGATGGAGGACCGTCTGTTCGGCGATGCCGGATCGCGCGTCGTGCTCGAAGAATGTCTCGTCGGGCCCGAGGTGTCGTTCTTCGCGATCTGCGACGGGCGCCGCGCCGTGCCGCTGGTCTCCGCGCAGGATCACAAGCGCGTCTTCGACGGCGACGAAGGGCCGAATACCGGCGGCATGGGGGCCTTTGCGTCGAGCCCGCTCGTCGACGAGGCGATGCAGGCGCGGATCATGCGCGAGGTCGTCGATCCGGTCGTCGCCGGGCTGCGCGCCGAGGGGCACGAGTACCGCGGGTTTCTGTATGCGGGGCTGATGCTCACCTGCGACGGCCCCAAGGTGATCGAGTTCAACGTGCGGTTCGGCGATCCGGAAGCGCAGGTCGTGATTCCGATGATCGCGCAGGAGCTCGCGCCAAGCCTGGCGGCCGCCGCCGAGGGCGCGCTCGAGAGCACGCCCGTGGCATTCCGGCCCGAGCCGCACGTCGGCGTCGTGCTCGCCTCGCGCGGCTATCCCGCATCGGGGCCGACCGGGCTGCCCATTTCGGGACTGCTGTCGGCCGGACGCGTGCAGGACGTGCTCGTGTTCCACTCCGGGACGGCACGGCGCGGCGACGACATCGTCACCGCCGGGGGCCGCGTGCTGACGGTCGTCGGCCGCGGGGCCACGTACGAAGACGCGGTCGAGCGCGCGTATGCGGGCATCTCGAAGATCTCGTTCGACGGGATGCACTATCGGCACGACATCGGGCGAAAGGCGCTCTCCTGACATGAATCCGATCAGCGTCCTCATTCTCATGGGCTCCGACTCCGATGCGCCGGTGATGCAGGGAGCGGTCGACATCCTGCGCGACCTGGAGATTCGGTCCGAGATGACCGTCGCCTCGGCGCACCGATCGCCCGAGCGCGTCATGCGACTCGTGCGCGAGGCGCCCGGCCGGGGCGTCAAGGTCTTCGTCGTCGGCGCGGGGGCCGCGGCGCACCTGGCCGGCGTCGTCGCCGCGCACACGATCATGCCCGTCATCGGCGTGCCCATCGACTCCTCCGCCCTGAACGGCCTCGACGCGCTGCTGTCCACCGTGCAGATGCCGCCGGGGGTCCCGGTGGCGACGGTCTCGATCGGCAAGCCCGGCGCGACGAACGCCGGCGTGCTGGCCGCGCAGATCCTCGCGGTCGGCGATCCGGCCATTGCCGCGCGGCTGGACGCGTACAAGAAGAAGCTCGCCGAGAAGGTCGAGGCGGCGGCGAAGAAACTGGAACAGTAACAGCCGAGTTCCCGAGTCCCGAGTCCCGACAGGAATGAAGTACTCCATCATCACCTTCGGGTGCCGCGTCAATCAGGCGGACTCGCTGCGCATCGAAGAGGAGCTGCGCGCGCGCGGCGGTCTCGACGCGCCGGCCTCCGGCGCGGATCTCGTCGTCGTCAACACGTGCTCGGTGACCGCCGCCGCCGATCAGGGCGCCCGCCAGACGATCCGCCGCATCGCACGAGACAACCCCAGGGTCCGCGTGGTCGTGACCGGCTGCTACGCGACGCGCTGCGACGGGGACGTCGCGGCGCTGCCCAACGTGGTCCGCGTCGTGCGCAACGATGCGAAGGACCGTCTGGTCGAGGAGTTGTTCGGCGGGGTCTCCCCGGCGGGCAACCCGCACGCGCAGGACGGCGACGGTCCGTGCGGATCCGCGATCGAGCCCGGGATCGCCGGGCGCACGGCGTTCACGCTGCGCGTCCAGACGGGATGCGAAGAGGCGTGCGCCTACTGCATCATCCCGGCCACGCGCGGCGCGGGCCGCAGCCTGCCGATTGACGACGTGGTCCGCGAGGTCTTGCGGATCGCCGCGTCCGGATTCAAGGAGATCGTCCTCACCGGCGTGCACCTCGGCTCCTTCGGGCGGGACCTCGAACCGCGCCGGTCGCTCGTCGATCTGCTGCGGGCGCTCGACGCCTGTGCGGCGGACGTCGTGTTTCGCATCAGCTCGCTCGAGCCGATGGACTGCACCGAGGCGATCGTCGGCCTCGTGGCCTCGAGCGGCGGCCGCTTCGCGCCGCATTTCCACCTTCCGCTGCAGCACGCCAGCGATCGGATGCTGGCGCTGATGCGGCGCCCCTACACGCTGGCCGAGTACCGCGGGCTCGTCGACGGGATTGCCGCGCGCCTGCCGCACGCGTCGATCGGATCCGATCTGATCGTGGGCTTCCCCGGCGAGTCCGACGACGATTTCCAGGCGAACCTCGACTACCTGCCGGCGTCGCCGCTGACGCACCTGCATGTCTTCCCCTACTCCGATCGGCCCGGGACCGCGGCGACCGGGATGCGCGAGAAGGTGGAGGGGATCACCATCCGCGAGCGCGGACGGCAGGTGCGGGAGATCGGCTCGGCGCTGGCCAGCCGGTTCCGCCAGTCGCAGGCCGGAACCGCCAGGCCGGGCCTCACGCTCGAGGACGGCAGCCTCGTCGTCACGGACAATTATCTGAAGGTCAGGATTGCGCCGGGCGTTCCGCGGAATCAGCGGGTGACGGTCAGGGTGGACGGGGACGGTAGGCGGTGTCGTCGATTCGGGATACAGCTGATTCGTGGATCCGGGATCGGGATTCAGGGATTCGCGATCAGGGATTAGGGATTAGCGATTCACTCCATCATCATCGCCATCCGCGCCCCCGGCGCCTTGCGCGCCGATTCGGTGATGAGCTGTCCGCACGCGGCGCGGATGTCGCGCCCCCGGCTCTTGCGCACCGACACGGTGAGGCCGTGATCGGCCAGGATGCGGGCGAAGCGGTTCACCCGTTCGTCGGACGGCCGCTCGAACGGGATGCCGGCCGCTTCGTTCAGCGGCAGCAGGTTGACCTTCCCTTTGATGCCGTGGAGCAGCTTCACGAGCCGCCGCGCGTCTTCCGGGGTGTCGTTGACCTCCTGCAGCAGCACGTACTCGAACGTGATGCGTTCGCGGCGCTTCAGCGGGAACCGGCGGCAGGCCTCCAGCAACTCCTTGAGCCCGTACTTGCGGTTGATCGGCACGAGCCGGTCGCGCTGATCCTCGGTCGTCGCATGCAGCGAGATGGCCAGGTTCGGCATCAGCGGCTCGGTGGCGAGCCGTTCGAGCGCCGGCAGCACCCCCACGGTCGAGAGCGTCATGCGCCGCGCCGACATCGCGAAGCCGTGCTCGTCAGCGAGGATGCGCAGCGCCTTCATCGTCTCTTCGTAGTTGTGCAGCGGCTCGCCCATCCCCATCAGCACGATGTTGAAGCGGGCATCGAGGAAGCCGAGCTCGCGCGCCAGGACACGGACCTGCCCGGCGATTTCCCCGGCGGTCAGGCTGCGATCGATGCCCATCTTCCCCGTGAGGCAGAACGCGCATTTCATCGCGCACCCGACCTGCGTGGAGATACAGAAGGTGATTCGCGCGGCCCGCTGCGTGCCGCCGGCGCCGGCCGGCGCGGCGTCGGGAATGAAAACGGATTCGATGCGCTTGCCGTCGGCCAGCCGGAGGAGGAACTTGACTGTCCCGTCTTCAGATCGTTCCTGACCCTCGACGATGGGGGTCGTGATGACGCAGGACCCGGCGAGCTGGGCGCGGAGATCGCGGCCGAGATCGCTCATCAGCGCGAAATCGGTGACACCGCGCTTGTAGACCCACTGGAAGATCTGACGGGCGTGGAAACGGGGGTGCCCGAGCCGCTCGAGCGTATGCTCGAGCTCGGGTCGCTCGCTTTCCGCGATGTCGGTCCGGGTATGGATGGGCATGATGAATCGGGACCGGCCCGGTCAGAAGCGTGAATTCCAATTGTACTATGTCGGTCGCGGAACCTCGCGGCGTCAGGCTCGATCGCAACAAGCCGCCACGGACGCCAGTTGTGCCTTGAACTGCGCCGTTTTCACGTGATAAGATCCGGGCTCCGGGCAGTTCTCGTAATCCCTTCTACCGCAACAACTTGCGAGCCCCGTTCTGGGATAACGTGGGGTAGTGAAGTCCAAGACCGGCGGGTGCCGGACCGCTATCGTGGAGGCCCCCACTTGTGACCGTACAAACATCTCAGCGCATGGTCGTCCGCGAAGTGCTCGACAACGGCCTCCGTCTCATCACCGAGACGATGCCGCACGTGCGATCGGTGACGATCGGCGTGTGGCTGATGCGCGGGTCGCGCCACGAGAGCGACGAGCGCAGCGGGATCGCGCACTTCGTCGAGCACATGCTCTTCAAGGGGACCGACACGCGCAGCGCCGAAGACATCGCGCAGGCGATCGATTCGATCGGCGGCCAGCTCGACGCGTTCACCGCGAAGGAATACGCCAGCTACTACATCAAGGTCCTCGACGAGCACCTGCCGCTCGCCGTCGATCTGCTGTCGGACATCGTCCTGCGGCCGGCCTTCTCCGCCGAGGAAATCGAGCGCGAGAAGAAAGTGATCCTCGAAGAGATCAAGATGGTCGAGGACACGCCGGACGATCTCGTCCACGAGCTCTTCACGCAGCATTTCTGGGAGGGGCATCCGCTCGGCCGGCCGATCCTGGGCTCGAAAGAGACGGTCGAGTCGTTCACCGCCGAGACGCTGCTCGCGTATTTCCACGGCGCCTACGTCGCGCGGAACATGATCATCTCGGCGGCGGGGAACCTGGAGCACGCGCACGTGCGCGAGCTCGTCGAGCGCGCCTTCGGCGCGGTGCCGTCCGACGGGGAGCCGCTCGCCGCCGATCCGCCGCGGGTCGTGCCGCAGGTCATCACCCGGACCAAGGAGCTGGAACAGAGCCATATCTGTCTTGGCACCAACAGCTACCCGCAAAACCACGATGATCGGTACGTGAGCTACATCATGAACACCGTGCTCGGCGGGTCGATGAGCTCGCGGCTGTTCCAGAACGTGCGGGAGAAGCGCGGCCTCGCGTACGCGGTGTTCAGCGGGCTGAGCGCGTACCGCGACGCCGGCAACATCACCATCTATGCCGGCTGTTCGAATGAGGCGGTCGGCGAAGTGATCGATCTGTGCGTCGAGGAGCTGCGCGGGATGAAGCGGGCGCCGGTCCCGGATTCGGAGCTGCGGCGCGCGAAAGATCACCTCAAGGGCAGCCTGATGCTGAGCCTCGAGAACACCGCCAGCCGGATGTCCCACCTCGCGCGGCAGGAAATCTATTTCGATCGCCATTTCGGCCTCGACGAAACGCTGGCGGGTGTCGAGCGGGTCACCGACGTCGACGTGCAGCGCGTCGCGCAGGATCTCTTCTCCAACGGCTCGCTGGCGGCGACCGTGCTCGGCCCGTCCGTGCCGGCATTGGACCGCGCGCGGATCGACCTCGGGGCGTAGCGGCGGTTTGCAGCGTGATTCGGGGATTCAACGATTCAACGATTCAAGGATTAGTGATTCGGGACTAGTGATTGAATTGATCCCCCGTTACACCCACCCTGAGATGGGCGCCATCTGGAGCGAGCAGCGTCGCTACGAGACGTGGCTCGAAGTCGAGCTGGCGGCGGCCGACGCCATGGCGGATGCGGGGCTCGTGCCCGCGGACGCCGCGCGCGAGCTTCGCGCCAAGGCCGCTTTCGACGTCGCGCGCATCGAAGAGATCGAGCGGACGACCCAGCACGACGTCATCGCCTTTACGACCGCCGTCGCCGAGCACGTCGGCCCCGCCGCGCGCTGGCTCCATTTCGGTCTCACCTCGTCCGACGTCGTGGACACCGCGCAGGCGATCCAGATGCGCGAGGCCTGCGATCTGATCGTCAAGGGGATTGCCGGCCTGATGGACGCCGTCCGCGGCCGCGCCGAGGAGCACCGGCGCACGGCGATGATCGGCCGTACCCACGGCGTCCACGCCGAGCCGATGACGCTCGGGCTGAAGCTCGCGCTCTGGTACGCGGAGCTGCAGCGCGATCTCGATCGCGTGCTGCGCGCGCGGGAAACCGTCGCCGTCGGCAAGATCTCGGGCGCCGTCGGGACCTTCGCGCATCTCGATCCGGCGATCGAAGCCAGCGTCTGCGAGCGCCTGGGCCTGCAGCCGGCGCCGGTGTCGTCGCAGGTCATCCAGCGCGACCGGCACGCCGAGCTGATGGGCGCGCTCGCCATCACGGCCGCCTCGCTCGAGAAGTTCGCGCTCGAGATCCGGGGACTGCAGAAGACCGAGATCGGCGAGGTCGAGGAGCCGTTCGGCAAAGGGCAGAAGGGCTCGTCGGCGATGCCGCACAAACGCAACCCGATTGGCTGCGAGCAAATCACCGGCCTGGCGCGGCTGGTCCGCGCCAACGCCATGGCGGCGCTCGAGAACGTCGCGCTGTGGCACGAGCGCGATATTTCCCATTCGTCCGTCGAGCGCGTCATTCTGCCCGACAGCTTCATCGCGCTCGATCACATGCTCCGGCGCTTCACGCGGATCGTGCGCGGCATGGTCGTGTACCCGGAGCGGATGCGGGAGAACCTGAATCGCTCGCGCGGCGTCGTGTTCTCCGGGACCATCCTGCTCGAGCTGGCGCGGCGGGGCCTCTCGCGCGAGCAGGCCTACGAGTGGGTGCAGCGCAATGCGATGCGGTCGTTCCACGAGCACAGGGACTTCAAGGAACTGGTGCTCGCCGATCCGGACTTGATGCAGGTGCTCACGCCCGCCGAAGTGGAGAGGGCGTTCGATCTCGACCATCATCTGCGCAACGTCGACGTGATTTTCGATCGCGTGTTCCACACGGCGCCCGTGGTCGAGCACACACTTGTCGCGTCCGCCGTCGCGCGGAAGAGCTAGACTGGGCGGCAGCGTCTCAGGAGACCGATGAAAGCACGCGTGTTCGTCACATTGAAGCCCTCCGTCTTCGATCCGCAGGGACAGACGATTGCCGATGCGCTGCACTCGATGGGCTATGCGGGCGTCGGCGACGTGCGGCAGGGCAAGTACTTCGAGCTCGAGCTGGCGGCGGCGTCCGCCGATCAGGCGCGCGCGCTGGCCGCCGAAGTCGCCGACAAGCTGCTGGCCAATCCGGTCATCGAGAGTTACAGAGTGGAGATTGAATAGCTTCCCGCTTCCAGCTTCCAGCTTCCAGCCTGTTGGCAGGCTGCGGGCGCTGGGCGCTGGGAGCTGGTAGCTGGGAGCTGAGATGAAATTCAGCATCATCGTTTTTCCAGGATCCAACTGCGATCACGACGCGTATCACGCCGTGAAGCACGTGCTCGGGCAGGAGGCGGAGTTCGTCTGGCACAAGGAGACGAGCCTCAACGGCGCCGACGTCGTCGTGCTGCCGGGCGGCTTCTCGCACGGCGACTACCTGCGCACCGGCGCGATCGCCCGGTTCTCCCCGGTGATGACCGCCGTCGGCGACTTCGTCCGATCCGGCGGGCCGGTCCTGGGCATCTGCAACGGCTTCCAGATTCTCTGCGAGGCGGGACTCCTCCCCGGCGCGATGCTCCGCAACCGCGACCTGAAGTTTCACTGCGAGCACGTGCACATCCGGGTCGAGCAGACCGACACGCCCTTCACCTCGCGTACGTCGAGGGGACAAGTGCTGCGCGTGCCGATCGCGCACGGGGAGGGCAACTACTACGCGGAGCCCGAGGTCGTCACCGAGCTCGAGGCTTCGGGCCGCGTGATCTTCAGGTACTGCGACACGCGCGGGCAGATTACCGACGCCGCCAATCCCAACGGCGCGCTGAACAGCATCGCCGGCATCTGCAATGCCCGACGCAACGTCGTCGGCCTGATGCCCCACCCGGAGCGCGCCTGCGAGGCGGCGCTCGGCAGCGCCGACGGCCTGGTGATGTTCGAGTCCGTGATGCACGCGCTCTCGAGCCAGGGGGCCGTGCTGAGCGTGGGACAGCATGGCTGACCAGAATCGGGCGCGCGTCGGCAAGGTCCTCCTGCTCAGCGCGGCGGGGCTCGGCGTCATGGCGCTGGGCACCTGGGTCGCGCTGCCGCCCGCCCAGTCCGGCCGTACGCTGATTGCCCTGGTGCTGGCCGCGACGGCGGCCGCCGATGCACTCTTCGCCCTGTTTCTGCTGACCCGATCATCATGACCCCAGTCGAACCCGGTGTCCTCGAACGTCACGGTCTCAAGCCCGACGAGTACGACCGCATCGTCCGCGCGCTGGGGCGCGAGCCGTCGCTGACCGAGCTCGGCATCTTCTCCGTCATGTGGTCGGAGCACTGCAGCTACAAGAGCTCGCGCATCCACCTGCGGAAGCTGCCGACCGAAGGTCCGCGCGTGCTGCAGGGTCCGGGTGAGAATGCGGGCGCCGTCGACATCGGCGACGGGCTGGCGGCCGTTTTCAAGATCGAGTCGCACAACCACCCGTCGTTCATCGAGCCGTATCAGGGGGCGGCCACGGGGGTCGGCGGCATCATTCGCGACATCTTCACGATGGGCGCGCGTCCGATCGCCCTCATGAACTCGCTCCGCTTCGGCGAGATGGACGGACCCGAAGGCGCCCGGACCCGCCGCACGGTTGAAGGGGTCGTCGCCGGGATTGCCGGCTACGGCAACAGCATCGGCATCCCGACCGTGGGCGGCGAGATCGCGTTCGACGACCGCTACGCCGGGAATCCGCTCGTCAACGTGTTCTGCCTCGGCCTGGCGCGCGCCGACGCGCTCGTCCTGGGCAGCGCCTCGGGCATCGGCAATCCCGTCTACTACGTCGGCTCGAAGACCGGCCGCGACGGCATTCACGGCGCGACGATGGCCTCGGCGGAGTTCGACGAGTCGTCCGCCGAGAAGCGCCCCGCCGTGCAGGTCGGCGATCCGTTCATGGAGAAGCTGCTGCTCGAGGCGTGCCTCGAGCTCATGAAGACCGACGCGCTCATCGGCGTGCAGGACATGGGTGCCGCCGGGCTCACGTGCTCGACCTGCGAGATGGGCTCGCGCGGCGGCGCCGGCATCGAGATCGACGTCATGCACGTGCCGCAGCGGGAGAGCGGCATGACGCCGTACGAGATCATGCTGTCGGAATCGCAGGAGCGCATGCTCCTCGTCGTCAAGAAGGGGCGCGAGGCGGAGGTCGAACGGATTTTCGACAAGTGGGACCTGCACGCGGCCCACATCGGCGACGTGACCGGCGACGGCCTGATGCGGGTCAAGGATCACGGAGCGATCGTCGCCGAGATTCCCAACACGGCGCTCGTCGACCAGGCGCCCGTGTACGATCGGCCGACCGCGCGGCCGGCGTACCTGGACGACGTTCAGGCATTCGATCCGTCGTCGCTGCCCGATCCGCCGCGGCCGCAGGAGGCGCTGCTGGCGATCCTCGGGTCGCCGACGGTTGCCAGCAAGCGGTGGGTCTACCGGCAGTACGACCACATGGTCCGGACCAACACCCTCGTGCTGGCCGGGATGGGCGCGGGCGTCGTCCGCGTGAAAGGGACGTCGCGCGCGCTCGCCATGTCGGTCGACGGGAACGGCCGCTACTGCTACCTCGATCCCCGGCGCGGCGCCATGCTGGCGGTGGCGGAAGCGGCGCGCAACGTCGCGTGCGCCGGCGCCACGCCGATCGGCGCGACCAACTGTCTGAATTTCGGGAACCCCGAGCGTCCCGAGATCATGTGGCAGTTCGTCGAGGCCGTGGAGGGGATCGCCGAAGCCTGCCGCGCGCTCGACGTGCCGATCACGGGCGGCAACGTCAGCCTCTACAACGAGACCAACGGCGAGGCGATTTACCCGACTCCCATCATCGGCGTCGTCGGCGTGCTGGACGACGCGGCCCGCGTCGTGGCCCGCGCGTTCCGGGACGAGGGGGACGACCTCGTGCTGCTCGGGGAGAGCTTCGGCGAGCTTGGCGGGAGCGAATTCCTGAAGGCCGTGCACCGGACGGTGAAGGGGCAGCCGCCTCGGCTCGACCTGGCGCGGGAAGCCGCGCTGATCGCGCTCCTGGGCCGCGCCGCGTCCGCCGGCCTGCTGCGCTCGGCCCACGACTGCTCCGACGGCGGCGTGGCGGTCACGCTCGCCGAATCGGCGTTCGACAGCGGGGGGATTGGGCTGACGGTCGATCTGCCCGGCCATGTCGCGGCCGGCGCCGGCTCTGCCGTGGCGACCGATGTCATCGCGACGCTGTTCGGCGAATCGGCGTCGCGCGCCGTGGTGTCGGTGCGGCGTGAGGATCGCGCGGCGCTGATGCAGATGGCGGCTGACGGCGGAGTTCCGGCCGAGGTCATCGGACGGACGGGCGGATCGCGCCTGACGATCCAGGTTGCCGGCCGCCCGGCGATCGATTGTGCCGTCGGCGAAGCGGAACAGATCTGGTCGAGTGCGATTGGGCGACACTTCGCCGGCCGGGCGGCGTAAAATAAGGACTCCGGTGCTCGACAAGTTCAAAGACGAATGCGGCGTCTTCGGCATCTTCGGGAACCCCGAAGCGGCCAACCTCACCTACCTCGGCCTGTACGCCTTGCAGCATCGCGGGCAGGAAAGCGCGGGCATCGTCACGGCCGACGGCGAGCGCATGCGCGTGTCGCGCGCCATGGGGCACGTCGCCGACGCGTTCGATGAAGCCGCACTCCAGGGGCTCCCCGGCCATCTGGCCATCGGGCACACACGCTACTCGACGGCCGGCGAGAGCCGCCTGTCCAACGCGCAGCCCTTCCTCATCGACTGCGCCCACGGGCAGATTGCCGTGGCGCACAACGGCAACCTCGTCAACGCGCTCGAGCTGCGGGACGAACTGGTGCGCAACGGCTCGATCTTCCAGACGAGCAGCGACACCGAAGTCCTGCTCCATCTGTACGCCCGCGCGAAGGCGACTTCGGTTGAAGACGCCCTGATCGAATCGATCGCGCAGATTCGCGGCGCGTTTTCGCTCGCGTTGTTGACGAAGGATCGATTGATTGCGGCGCGCGATCCGAACGGCTTCCGTCCGCTCGCGCTCGGGCAGCTCGGCGACGCGTGGATCGTCTGCTCCGAGACCTGCGCTCTCGATCTCATCGGGGCCACGTACGTCCGCGACGTCGAACCGGGCGAGGTGATCATCATCGGCGCCGGCGGCCTTCGCTCGATCCCGGCCTTCCCGCCGGCGCCGATGCTGTCGCAGTGCGTCTTCGAGCACGTGTATTTTGCGCGGCCCGACAGTTACGTGTTCGGCCGCAGCGTCAACGACGTCCGTACGGAGCTCGGCCGGGTGCTCGCGAGGGAAGCGCCCGCGAACGCCGACGTGATCGTGCCGATTCCCGACTCGGGCGTCTGCGCCGCGACCGGCTTTGCGGAGGAGGCGAAGGTGCCGCTCCGGATGGGTCTCATCCGCAATCACTACGTCGGGCGCACGTTCATCCAGCCGCAGCAGTCCATCCGGCACTTCGGCGTCAAGGTCAAGCTGAATCCCGTGCGCAGCATCCTCGAGGGCCGGAGCGTCGTGCTCGTCGACGACTCGCTGGTGCGCGGCACGACGAGCCGGAAGATCGTGAAGATGGTGAAGGCGGCGGGCGCGCGCGAAGTGCACCTGCGGATCAGTTGTCCGCCGACGATATCCCCGTGCTTTTACGGCGTGGACACGCCGAGCCGCACGGAGCTCATCGGCGCCAGCCACACGATCGACGAGATCCGGAGATACGTCGGCGCCGACTCGATCGGGTATCTGAGCCTCGAGGGCCTGCGTGCCGCGGTCGGCAGCGATCACAAATCCTACTGCACGTCCTGTTACACCGGGGTGTATCCGGTGGCGTTTCCGCGCGACCAGCAGGCGTACCTGCAGCTGTCCCTCAAAGCCGTCGACTGAGTCCATGCGCGTCTTCGTCCTGCTGATCGCCATCCTGGCACTCGTGCCGGTCGCGCCCACAGCCACGCAGTCCACGGGGAGCGCCCCGGTGCCCGCGCCGCAGCGCGGAGCGCCGCCGGGTCCCGGCGCGCGCCCCAAGAACGAACCGCAGCGCGAAGTCGCCGTGACGCCGCAGCAGCTGAAGGCGGCGATCGATCGGCTGGGGACCGTCGAGTACGCCGCCCGCGCCGCTGCCGCCCGTACCATTCGACGCGCGCCGGCCGCGACGGCCGTTCCGGCCCTGCTCGACGCCGTCGTGGCGCACACCGACGGCTACGTGCGCTTTCGCGCGCTCGTGCTCCTCGCCGGATTCAACGATCCCCGCACCCGCGACGTGATGGCCGGGGTCCTCGCCTCCCCGAACGATCGCCTGCGCACGGTGTCGTATACCTACTTCGAGCACAACCCCGATCCGCAGATCCTGCCGCGTCTGCTCGACGCGCTGGACAAGGAGGAATCGGAATTCGTCCGCCCGGCGCTGACGCGGACGCTTGCCGCCTACGCCAGCGACAGCCGGGTCCGCGACGTGCTGAGCGGCCTCGTCCTCAAGGGACAGGATTTCTTCCGCAGCGTCGTCATCGAAGCGCTCGGGGACTACAAGGCCGCGTATGCGCTGAAACCGATCACCGACGTGGCCAAGCTCGACGGGCCCCTGCAGGACGATGCGGTCGTGGCGCTCGGGAAGATCGGCGACAAGCGATCGCTGGAGACGCTGGCGCCGCTTCAGCGGTCCGCGCCCCGCAAGACGCAGCCGTCCATCGCGGCCGCCATCTGCCTGCTCGGGATCAACTGCGCGTCGCACCAGAGCTACCTCGTGCAGTCGCTGCGGTTCGGTATCGACAACCTGGGGTTTCAGGAGCTCCTTCGCGCCTCGGCATCGGGCCTGGCCGCGCTGGCGATCGCGGGTGACGCGTCGTCGGCCGCCGCGTTGATCGAGGCCGGCGCGCCGAGCCGCGATCCCGCACGCGCGGCCATCGCGCTCGCGCTCGGCGCCGTCGCGCTGCGCAACACGCCGCTCATGCTGAAGGTCCTGGAGAGTCAGCCCGATCCGAAGCCCGCCATCCTTCTCCTCGGCGAAGCGTTCGACATGCTCGAGGAAGATCTCCAGGAAGAACGCTTCTTCGTCGCGGTCCGCCGGGGTTACTGGGCGGCGCCGGAGGGCTCTTCCGCGCGCAAGATCGCCGCGGCCCTCATCCAGACGCTCGATTTCTGATGGACTACAAGCAGGCCGGGGTCGATATCGAGGCCGGCAACGAGGTCGTCAGGCGAATTCGATCGCTGGCCCGCGGCACGTTCACGCCCGGCGTGCTCTCGGATATCGGATCGTTCGGCGGCCTGTTCCGGCTCGACTCCGCGGGCATTGCGGATCCGGTCCTGGTTGCCAGCGCCGACGGCGTCGGCACGAAGCTTCGCGTCGCGTTCCTGACGGGCGTCCATCGGACGATCGGCGTGGACCTCGTCAACCATTGCGTCAACGACATCCTCGTCCAGGGTGCGCAGCCGCTGTTCTTTCTCGATTACCTGGCCACGGGCCGGCTCGACCCGGACGTCGCCGTGCAGGTCGTGGAGGGGCTGGCGGTGGCGTGCCGCGAGAACGGATGCGCGCTGCTCGGCGGCGAGACCGCGGAGATGCCCGGGTTCTACGCGGACGGCGAGTACGATGTCGCCGGCTTCATCGTCGGCGCGGTCGCGCGGGATCGCGTGATCGACGGGCAGCCGGATCGCGCCGGGCGATGCGCTGATTGGCCTCCCGTCCTCGGGTCTGCACACCAACGGCTACTCGCTCGCGCGGCGCATCGTGTTCGAGATGGCCGGGCTTCGCGTGGACTCGCGCGTGCCGGAGCTTGGCGCCACAATCGGCGACGCGCTGCTCGCGCCGCATCGATCGTACCTGCCGGTCATCCGGCCGCTGCTGCCGTCGGGCGTCATCAAGGGCATGGCGCACATCACGGGCGGCGGCATTACCGACAATCTTCCGCGCACGCTGCCGCCCGGCACGCACGCCGTCATCGACCGATCGCGCTGGGCAGGTCCCGGCCATCTTCCAGTGGCTCCAGCGCACGGGTCAGGTGCCGGATGACGACATGCTGCGGACGTTCAACATGGGCATCGGCCTGATCGTCGCGTGCGCCGGCGATTCGGCCGACACGCTGCTGGCCGATCTCCGGAAGGCGGGGGAGCCCGACGCCGCCCGAATCGGCCACGTCGCCGCCGGCGGCGAGGGCGTGCGCTACGTCGCGACTTGATCGCGTCAGGGGGTCAGACCCCAGTCGAGTGCGGGGTCGGTCTGACAGGCTGTGGGGTCAGACCCCCGCCTCAATTTGAGTCAGTTGTGCCACGGGGTCCTTGGGTTCGGAAGAATTTGTTCAAGAAAAACGCAGGCATGGAGGTCCGGCGTCAAGCATCGGAGGGGGACAGACCTTGCGCGGTGGCCGCCGTCACGCGGGGGTCCGCGGGGCCTGACCCCAATTTAGGGACCAACGGCAGTGGCAATCGGGGGCCTGACCCCAAGGCGCAGGCGTGTGTCAGCGCGGAACGGACTCGAGACCGGCCCTACAGCGCGACGACCAGGTCGCCCTCAAACAGATCGCGTTCCTGATTCACGATTGCGAGCCAGTCCGACGGCAACCGCATCGGGCCGTCGTCGATTGGAAGCTCGGTGTCTGCGCCGGCGCGCTGCGCAGCGCTGCTCCACGGCCACGCCTCGGCCCGTTCCACGAGATTCGCTGCGACCGGATTGCGTTCGATGTATCGGCACACTCGAAGGAAGTGCAGGAGATCGACGACACCGATCGCCCGGAATCGCGACTGATAGACGGCGCCTTCACCTTGCGTCTTCGTCTGACGTCTTAATCGCATCGCGTGAACGCCAGTTACCCAATGAAGGAAACTCGAGAGATCGCCATCGCGGTCAGGCCATAGCAGAAGATGCCAATGGTTAACCATCAGGCAGTACGCAATTATTCGCATCTCTTGCCGTTCCCGGCCATACGCGAGCAAGCTGTTCAAACGCGGTATATTCCTCCGGCGATGTGAAAAGAGGCCCTTTTCTCGAGCCTCGATTGCACACGTGATACACGTAACCCCCAGGGGTGCAGCGACGATGTCTTGCCATGATGCGAACGTGGAAGGCAATCCGCTTGCCGTCCGCGTCTCGCATCCAAAGCGGTCGGACCGGGGTCAGACCCCGGGTTGCAACGGAATGTGCCGGGATGGGGTCTGACCCCCGGCGGCGGATCGGCGTCCTCATCTCGGGGCGCGGCAGCAATCTCCAGGCGCTCATCGACGCGATCGCCGGTGGCCGCCTCGATGCGCAGATCGCCGTCGTCATCTCGAACAAGGCAGGCGCGGCCGGCCTGGAGCGGGCGCGCGCGGCGGGCATCGAGACCCTCGTTCTCGATCACAAGCAGTTCGCCTCGCGCGACGACTTCGACCGCGCGCTCGCGGAGGCGCTGCGCGCGCGGCACGTGACGCTCGTGTGCCTGGCGGGGTTCATGCGACTGGTCGGCCCTCCGCTGCTGGAGGCCTTTCCCAACGCGATCCTGAACGTGCACCCGTCGCTGCTGCCCGCGTTTCCGGGCGTCGACGCGCAGCGCCAGGCGCTCGAACATGGCGCCGCGTTGGCGGGCGCGACGGTGCACCTCGTGACGGGAGAGCTCGACGGCGGGCCGATCGTCATGCAGTCCGCCGTTCCGGTGCTCGACGACGACACGCGCCGAGACGCTGTCGGCGCGCATCCTCGTCGAGGAACACCGCATCTATCCCGAAGCCGTGCGCACCGTCCTCGACGGCCGATGGCGCGTGGACGGCCGGCGGTTTCGCCGGCTCACCGATCGGACGACGTGATCACCACACGCCGGGAATCAACCGGTGTCTGACCCGGCCGGTATACGCCGCGTAGCCCGTCCAGATTCTTGTTCAGAAACGCATCCTCGAACAGCACGCGGCGCAGGATCATGCCGGACATGAGGAGTCCGATGGCGGCCGCGAGCCATGAGCCGAGCGCCAGGCCGCTGAACGGTATCGCCCAAATGAGGCCCGCATACCCCGGATGCCGCACGATGCTGTACGGACCGCTGTCGACGACGCGATGGCCGCGCTCGTCCTGCACGCGGACGACCGACGAGAAGAAACGGTTCTCGCGCATCGCCCGGAAAAACATCCCGAGCGTCACCGCCATGACGGCCAGCGCGACGGCGCGGAGCCCAGGCGGCACCGAGGTCAGATGCCACCGGCCGGAATCGAGCGCTCCCACGACAAGATGCGAGAGCGCGGCGGCCCTGACGAAATGAAGCGCGACGCCATCCGCGCCGGCAGTAGGCGGATGAAAGCGCTCCTGCAGCGAGATCTTCGTCGATGAAGAACATGGCGTAGGCGGCCGTCATCGACCAGATGAGCGCGTACGCCCACAACCAGGGATCGCGCCAGGTTCCCGCCAGGGCGAACAGCCCAACGGTCACGATGCCTGAACTCAAGACCCACCGTTTCAATCGTTTAACCATGACGTGCTCCACGTATTTGAGTGTAGAGTATTTTTAATTTTGATTAATCAAAATCACCGGCAGTATGCGCCTTTTCCCGATACAACGCAACTCATCAGTTCAGCGGGCGGTCAGGACGGGCTGCAGCGTCAGGAGCGCGACCTCGGGAGGGCAGTTGAGGCGCAAGGGCACGTAGACGGTGCCCACGCCGCGGCTGACGAAGATGGTCGTGCCGTCACGCCGCCCGGTGCCGGCGACGACGGGGAACTCGCGCGCGGCGATGGCGCCGATTCCAGGCAGGACGATCTGCCCTCCGTGCGTGTGACCGCTGAGCACCAGCGGTACGGCGAGGGCGGCGGCCTCCGCGAGGCGCATGGGCGTGTGGGCGAGGAGAATCACGTTCGAAGCCGCGCCGCGCAGGACGTACGCGACGTCGGACAGGCGGCGCGTCCAGAACCGGATCCCCGCGATGTCGAGCGTCTCCCCGCGGATCGTGAGCCGCGTGCGCGCGTCCTTCAGCACCGCGAAGCCCTTCGCGACAAGCGCCGCCGGCATGTCGCGGTCGTCGTCGTGATTGCCCAGCACCGCGAAGACGCCGTGCGGCGCGGACAACGGCGCGAGCGCCTCGGCAACAGGCGCGACGAACCGGCGATCGCCCCAGGTGACGTAATCACCGCCGAGGATCACGAGGTCGGGCGCCTCCGCGATGATCATGCGGACGGCGTGATCGACGATCTCGTGCGACACGGTGTCGCTGCGGTGAAAGTCCGTCAGGAACCCGACGCGCAGTCCGGACAACGCGGCCGGAAGGCCCGAGACCTCCAGCGTCTGACGGGTCAACTCGATGCGATGACGTTCGTACAGATAGCCGTGCGCGAGCGCCCCGGTGATCGTTCCGATCCCCGCGGCCGCGGCGCCCTTCAGCAGGTCGCGTCTGCTGACGCCGCGCGCTTTCGTTATGGGGGGCATCCGAAAGCTATGTTAACGCGCCGGCTCGATTGAGTCCCGCTCGTAGAGGAAATTCCCGTACACGGGCGTCGGACGCCTCGAGCGAGCGCACCCGGTAGCCGTGCGCGCGGAGGATCGCGTCGGCGGGGCCCCCTTTGATGGTTTCGCAGACGATCCGGCGCGGCGGGCGGGCGCGCAGGGTCTGCTCCATCCCGCCCACGACCAGGTCCTCCGCTCCCTCGACATCAATCTTGATGAGCGCGGGGTCCACGGGGCGTTCAGCGAGCCATGAGTCGAGCGACACGGTCTCGACTTCGACGAACGCCGTGAAGCCGGCCGGGGACGCGGGGGCGCGATGCGGAACCAGGCTCGAGAATTCCAGCCCCCGATCGCTCACGTAAAGCCGTACCGATCGCCCGTCACGAGACCCGCCGCACCGCCGACGACGTGGACGCGTGATTCGACGCCGTTGCGCGCCACCGCGGCCAGAAGCCGCGAGCGCACGTCGGGATGCGGCTCGAACGCGTACACGCGCCCCGTCGGGCCCACCGCGCGCGCGCCGAGGATCGTGAAGAACCCCACGTTGGCGCCCACGTCCAGGAACGTGTCCCCCTCGCGCAGACCGGCGACGAGCTCCGAGAGCGCCGGCTCGTAGGCACGCCGGTCGAAGTAGGCCCGGTAGCCCGGAGTGTCGGACACATCGAGGAGCAATGACTGCCGGAGGACCGTCACCCTGCGTACCGTGCGACCCTCGGCGCGCAACCGCACCACCAGCCGGGCACATGCGCGCCGATACACCGCCCGGCCCGCTGCCAATCCGGCCGTGGCGCAACCGGCCCACACGAACGGCCTTTCGAGCGCCGACCATCCCCCGACCGCCTCAGCGCACGCGGCGGCCGCGGTGTCGAGCAGCCGGTCGACGGTGCGGCTCGCGGTCACGGCGTTTTCACGTAGAGATAGTTTCCGACGCTGCCGTGCAGCGATTCGAGCGCACCTGCCGAGAACCCCGCGGCTTTCAGCAGATCGTCCGCCGCGCTGCCCGCGGTGGTCTCGCAGACGATCTTCAGTGACGGATGGCGCGCCAGCGTCCGTGTCATGCCGCGGAGGACGCGCTCCTCGGTTCCCTCGACGTCGATCTTCATCACGTCGATGGGCGTGAGCGCCCACGCTGCACCGGATGCCGCCAGCCAGTCGTCCAGGCTCGAAACGGGAACCTTGACGCTCGTGCGGAACGGGTGCAAGTCGCCGAGTGGCGCGAGGGTCGGGTCCAGCGTCGACAAGGCGCTGTCTGACGCCAGGAAGAGAGTGGTGGCCGGAGCGGAGCGGTCGGAGAGCGCCGCGTCCGAGACCGTGACGACGTCCGTGAGCCCGTTCAGTTCGATCAGATGCCGCAATTGCGCCCGCGCGCCGGGATGCGGTTCAAAGGCGAGGACCCGGCCGCCCGGCGAGGCGCACCGCGCCGCGAGGAGCGTGAACAGTCCGATGTTCGCACCCACGTCCACGAACACCGATCCCGGACGGACGGCTTCCGCAATGAAGGCGGTCAGCTGGGGTTCGTAGGGCTGCGCGTGGAAGTAACGCAGATACGCGCTCCCATCGGTGACGTCGAGAATCAGCGGATGCCCGACGACGGTCAGCGCGCGGAACCGGCGCCCGCTGCTCCGGAGCCGGCGCGCGAGGGCCTCATGGCTTTCCCAGTAGACGGTGCCGGGATGATGCCAACGCGCGGCGCGCCTGCCCGCGGCGATGAATGGCGACTCGAGAAACGGCATTGCGGCGACGGCCGCGGCCAGCGCTTCCGCGATTGCCGTGCGGCCTCTTCGCAGCAGTCCCGCGAGAGGCTTCAGCATCGATTGACTGGGTGTGATCTGACGGATGGTCCCCGCGAAAGCCGAGGAACGGCTGCCCCTATAATGCCACACGATGACCATCGACGAACAAGTGGCGTATCTGACCAAGGGCTGTGTGGACGTCGTCCGCCCGGCGGAACTTCGCGCGAAGCTCGAGCGATCGCAGGCGACGGGCCGCCCGCTCGTCGTCAAGGTGGGCTTCGATCCGACGGCGCCCGATCTGCACCTGGGGCACGTGGTGCTGATTCGCAAGATGAAGCACTTCCAGGACCTCGGCCACACCGTCGATCTACGTGGTCGGCGCGTTCACCGCGCTCATCGGCGATCCGACGGGCCGTTCGAAGACGCGGCCCCCGCTCACGCCGGAAGAGATCGCGGAGAACGCCGAGACCTACAAGACGCAGATCTTCAAGATCCTCGACCCCGGGAAGACCGTCGTCCGCTTCAACAGCGAGTGGCTGGAGCCGCTGGGCAGTTTTGGATGGGTGAAGCTCGCGGCCCGCTACAACGTCGCGCAGATGATGGAGCGGCGCGAGTTCAAGGCCCGGTACGAGTCCGGCAAGCCCATCGCCGTCCACGAATTCCTGTATCCGCTGGCGCAGGCCTACGACTCCGTGTTCCTTCACGCCGACGTCGAGCTGGGCGGCACGGACCAGTTGTGGAACCTGAACGTCGGGCGCGACATCATGCCGTCGTTCGGCCTCGAGCCGCAGATCGTCATGACGACGCCGCTCCTCGAGGGGCTGGACGGCGTCGAGAAGATGTCGAAGAGCCTGGGGAACTACATCGGCGTCACCGACGCGCCGGCCGAGATGTTCGGCAAGCTGATGTCGATCTCGGACGAGTTGATGTGGCGGTACTACGTGCTCCTGACGGATCTCACGCCGGACCGAGATCGCCGGCGTGCGCGCGCGCGTGGACAGCGGCGCGCTGCATCCGAAGCAGGCCAAGGTGGAGCTGGCGACGGCGATCGTGACGGACTTCCACGGAGCGGACGAAGCGGCGCGGGCGGCGGAGCAGTTCGAACGCCGGTTCACGAACAAGGAGCTGCCGGTCGATGCCGCGATCGTCGAGCTGGACGACGACGAGTGGCACGCGTCGATCGAGAAGCGCCTGGTGCGGTGCGGGCTGGCGGAGTCGACGAGCGACGCGCGGCGCAAGGTGCAGCAGGGGGGCGTGCGGATCAACGGCGAGAAAGTCGCCGTCGGCTCGTCTGCGCCGGCTGCTGATTACCTGTTGCAGGCGGGCAAACACGCGGCGGTGAACGTGCGGCGGAAGCGGTAATGGCGCCGACTCAGCAGGAGATTCGTCGAGCTGGCGCGATTTTTCTGACGAGAGTGTTGACAGTCGGGTAACGGCCGCGTATATTCATCTGTCTGAGCGTGGACCGGCGCCGAGTGGCCGGGCGATGTGCTCCCCGCGGGCGCATCATTCCGAGAAGTCCTTCAGCACGCTCTCCCCCAGCCGCTTTCGAGCGCGCGTGACCGGCGGCCACCGAGGTGGTGACGCCGGATGGAGTCGCGACGTTCGGCGTTCAACGGGCGGCGGGCTCGGGAAGAAAAGTTTCGGCGCGGGGTTGACACGGCCGGATTCGGTTAGTAATATTGTAAGGTTCCCCTGAAGACGAAAGACCTGACGGGGAACGCGCGGGCAAGACCTGCCGGTTCTTTGAAAACTAGATAGAACGTGCAAGCACAGTAACGACGTCGCGCCGCAAGGCGCGGGGTCGTGACAACCCGTCGAGTATCAGCGGGTGGCGCAGTGCTTTCCGGTGCAGGGGGTGTAGTTCACCGACTGTGGCCGGCTGCGAACCACTCATCACTTGACGAACTGAACAACGTGTAGAGCCAAGTCATCAACAGGCGCTCGCGTTA
>CAVZGT010000014.1:885000-1934437 GCA_963774855.1 uncultured Acidobacteriota bacterium
ATCCGAATGGGGAAACCCACTCAGGCTAATACCTGAGTATCCCAGGCTGAATACATAGGCCTGGCGAAGACAACCCGGGGAAGTGAACCATCTCAGTACCCGGAGGAAAAGAAAACAATAGTGATTCCGCTAGTAGCGGCGAGCGAACGCGGAAGAGCCCAAACCATCGTGCTTGCACGATGGGGTTGTAGGACCTGTTTGGCCGCAAGGCCGGCGAGTTACCAACCAGCACGTTAGTCGAACGATCTGGAACGATCGGCCACAGAGGGTGACAGCCCCGTAGGCGACAACATGCTGGCTCGTTGGACAGGCACCTGAGTAGCGCGGGACACGAGAAATCCCGTGTGAATCTACGGCGACCATGCCGTAAGGCTAAATACTTCCTGGCGACCGATAGTGAACCAGTACCGTGAGGGAAAGGTGAAAAGAACCCCTGCGAGGGGAGTGAAATAGTACCTGAAACCGTATGCCTACAAGCAGTGGGAGGGCTATGCCTTGGCTTCGGCCGAGGAATGCCTGACCGCGTGCCTTTTGCATAATGAGCCGGCTAGTTAATCTCAGTGGCAAGGTTAAGCGAAAGCGAGCCGCAGCGAAAGCGAGTCCGAAATGGGCGACGAGTCGCTGGGATTAGACGCGAAGCGAGGTGATCTACCCTTGGCCAGGGTGAAGTACGGGTAACACCGTATGGAGGCCCGAACCAGTGTTGGTTGAAAACAGCTTGGATGAGCTGAGGGTAGGGGTGAAAGGCTAATCAAACCTCGTGATTGCCCGTTCTCCTCGAAATATCTTTAGGGATAGCCTCGAGAGGTCGGCGCTGGTGGTAGAGAACTGAATGGACTAGGGGGCTTACCAGCTTACTGAATCCAATCAAACTGCGAATGCCAGCGACACGTATCTCGGGAGTCAGACAGTGGGGGCTAAGCTTCATTGTCGAGAGGGAAACAGCCCAGACTACCGGCTAAGGTCCCTAACTCTGTACTAAGTGGGAAAGGATCTGGAGACGCTCAGACAACCAGGAGGTTGGCTTAGAAGCAGCCATCCTTTAAAGAAAGCGTAATAGCTCACTGGTCAAGCGGCTCTGGGCCGACAATACAACGGGGCTCAAGTACAGGACCGAAGCCGTAGAATAGACGAGACCCTGCGGGGTCTCATATTGGTAGAGGAGCGTTCTCGTCGCAGCGAAGTCAGACCGTGAGGACTGGTGGAGCGGCGAGAAGTGACCCTGCCGGCATAAGTAGCGATAAGGGAAGTGAGAATCTTCCCCGCCGTAAGCCTAAGGTTTCCTGAGGAAGGTTCGTCCGCTCAGGGTCAGTCGGGTCCTAACGCGAGGCCGAAAGGCGTAGCGGATGGATATCCGGTCAACATTCCGGAACTACCTTTACACGTTATCACGATGGGGGGACGCAGGAGGCTAACCGGGCCCACGATTGGACGTGTGGGTTCAGGCATGTAGGGGGATTCTCCAGGCAAATCCGGAGAGTCACATTCCCTGAGGTGCCATGTCGAGGGGCTCTGCCCCGCAAAGCCGGTCACGCCATGCTGCCGAGAAAAGCCTCTAAGGAGTGGGAAGGGTACCCGTACCGCAAACCGACACAGGTAGGCGAGGAGAATATCCTCAGGCGCGAGTGTGATCCCTCGTTTAGGAACTCGGCAAACTGGCCCCGTAACTTCGGAATAAGGGGTGCTCGATTACCGTGCACGATCCTCGCGGTCGTGTGCGCGAACGAGTTGCAATAAAGAGGCCCAAGCAACTGTTTACTAAAAACACAGGGCTATGCTAAGTCGAACACGACGTATATGGCCTGACGCCTGCCCGGTGCCGGAAGGTTAAAGGGAGAGGTTAGCCGCAAGGCGAAGCTTCGAGCTGAAGCCCCGGTAAACGGCGGCCGTAACTATAACGGTCCTAAGGTAGCGAAATTCCTTGTCGGGTAAGTTCCGACCTGCACGAATGGCGTAATGATTTGGGCGCTGTCTCAACGAGGGGCACTGCGAATTTGTGGTACCGGTGAAGACGCCGGTTGCCCGTGACTAGACGAAAAGACCCCGTGCACCTTTACTACATCTTAGTAGTGAATGCTGGCGTGTTATGCGCAGGATAGGTGGGAGACTATGAACCCAGGCTCTCGGGCTTGGGGGAGTCAACGGTGAGATACCACCCTTAACACTCCGGCGTTCTAACCTCGATCTGTCATCCAGGTCAGGGACACTGCTAGGTGGGTAGTTTGACTGGGGCGGTCGCCTCCTAAACTGTAACGGAGGCGCGCGAAGGTTCGCTCAGGCTGTTTGGAAATCAGCCGTAGAGTGCAAAAGCATAAGCGAGCTTGACTGCGACACCTACAAGTGGAGCAGGTGGGAAACCAGGCTTTAGTGATCCGGTGGTTCCGCATGGAAGGGCCATCGCTCAACGGATAAAAGGTACGCCGGGGATAACAGGCTGATCTGAGCCAAGAGTTCACATCGACGCTCAGGTTTGGCACCTCGATGTCGGCTCATCGCATCCTGGAGCTGTAGCAGGTTCCAAGGGTCCGGCTGTTCGCCGGTTAAAGCGGTACGTGAGCTGGGTTTAGAACGTCGCGAGACAGTTCGGTCTCTATCTGTCATGGGCGCAGGAGATTTGAGTGGGGCTGTCCTTAGTACGAGAGGACCGGGATGGACGCACCTCTAGTGTACGAGTTATCCTGCCAAGGGTAGCGCTCGGTAGCTACGTGCGGAAGGGAGAAACGCTGAAGGCATCTAAGCGTGAAACCCTCCACAAGATGAGATCTCCCAGGCCGTAAGGCCTCTAAAGGCTCCTGGAAGATGACCAGGTGATAGGTCGGGTGTGGAAGGCCAGCGATGGCTGAAGCTAACCGATACTAATCAGCCGTGAGGCTTGACCATTTCTTCTTCTACAGTGCTCACACTGTGACGTGCTCGTGGAACGAAGAAACTACCGTTTGCAGGATATTCAATTGGAAAACGCTTCCAGTTTCCAGCTCCCAGCTTCCAGCTGAGGAAACGGAAAGACTTGGAAGCGCGCCGCGCAAGCGGCGCACCAGTTCGCTGTAGCGGGAGACTGGCAGCTGGAAGCTGTTCTTTGACATAGTCTGGGACGATCGGTTGATGGCCCGCGCAAATATTAGGCGCGTCACGTCACCGAACCCCAGGCAACCATTTTCAGCCTGCGCACCCCGCAGGCGGCTTTCCCGGTGGTCATAGGAGAGGGGTCACACCCGTTCCCATTCCGAACACGGAAGTTAAGCTCTCTACCGCCGATGGTACTGCATGGGTAACTGTGTGGGAGAGTAGGTCACTGCCGGGATTATTCCTCAAGGGCCGCTGAATTCAGCGGCCCTTCTTCTTGTACGGCAGTCTGTCGGTGCCACACAGTTACCCTGGGTGGCTTTTCTTACTGGTCGTCTCGCGCGGCCCCCGCTCGCGCGGCCGCGCTCGACGACGGCCGCAGGCGCTGTGGGAGAGTAGGTCACTGCCGGGATTATTTCTTCAAGGGCCGCTGAATGCAGCGGCCCTTCTTTCTTGTACGGCAGTCCTTTTTCTCGTGACCGATCACCTCCCTTGCGCCACGCGCGCCGAGTCGCTAGAGTCCCTCTAGGCGGCCCTCTCTCCGGGCGGCCGACCCCTGCAACCATGCCTACTGTCCTGTCGCCGATCCGTGCGGGCGTAACGCGGGCGCGTCGCGGCCGGCACCTCGTCCTCTCGATCGCACTGACTGTTTCCGGACTCGGGCCCGGACTCGCGGCCCGCGCGCAGCAACCGGGCGTTCTTCGGCAGAGCCCCGATCGCCCGGCGCTGGAAAAGCTGGTGGCCGATGGCGCGGCAGCCACGAAGGCGGGGGACCCGAAGCTCGCCCTGAGCCGCTTTCAGGAAGCGGTGCCTCTCGCCGAACGGCTCGGCGACGAGGGCCTCCTCGGTTCCGCCCTCTCGGGCCTTGGCTGGGGGCAGTGGGCCACCGGCCAGTACGAGGCCTCACTCCAGACCCGCCTTCGCGCGCTCGAGATCTTCAAGAAGCGGGGCGACGTCGCGCGCCAGGCGCTGACGCTCCGCGGTCTCGGCGAGACCTACTACGGCCTGGGGCGCCACGACGAGGCCCTGGAACAGTACCGCCTCGCGCTCGAGGCGAGCCGCCTGGCGAACGCCCCGGTTGAAGAGGGACTGATCCTGTCGAACATCGGGTCGACGTACCGCTCGCAAGGGCGCTACGCCGAGGCGGCCGAGGTGCTCGAACGCGCGGTCGCTATCGCGCGCGGCTCCGGCGACCGTCCGGCGATGGCGCAGGTCCTCACCTTTCTCGGCATCGTCAACCGCGCGCTCGGCGAGTTCGACCGGGCTCTCTCCTTCTACGAGGAGGCGCTGGCCGCACGGCGCGAGACGAAAGATCGGCGCGGCGAGTCGCAGGTGCTCGGCAATACCGCCAACGTCTACCTCGACCTCGGGCAATACGATCGGGCCATCGACCTGAATCGCCAGTCGTTGAAGCTGGCGGAAGAAATCGCCTACACCGCGCAGGTCGCGTTCGCGCAGCAGAACCTGGCCGCGGCCTTGTCGCGCATACCCAGGCCGGAAGAAGCGCTGGCGTTCTATCAGTCGGCGCTCGCGACGTTCCGCAAGATCGACCGGCGGGCGCAAATCCCCTACACCCTCGTGAGCATCGGCACGCTGCAGGGCTTCGTGCTGAAGGATCCGGACCGCGGGCGCGCGACCCTCCTCGAAGCGCTCGCCGCGGCGGTGACGAACGAGGATCGAGAGGCGGAGGGCACGGTCCTCTACGAGCTGGCCAGCCTCGATACGCTCGCCGGCAACCTGCCGTCGGCGATGGAGCGGTTCGACGCCGCGCTGAAGATCGCCTCCGACCTGCAGTTCCTGAATCTCCAGTATCAGGTGCTCGCCAACCGCGGCGTCGCGGCACGGCGCATGGGCCGGTTCGAGGCGTCCATCGCCGACCTTCGGGCGAGCGCCGCGATCGTCAACGACCTGCGCGCCAACGTCAGCAGCGACCTGTCGAAGATCGCCTACATCGACACGCGCCAGTCCGTGTTTCACGACCTGGCGATCGCGCTCGGCGAAGCGGGACGCGCCGACGAAGCGCTCGAAGCGGCCGAAGCCGGGCGCGCCCGCGCGTTTGCCGATCTGCTGAATCAGCGCCAGATCCGCGGGCGTCGAACGGACCAGGCGCCGCTGCGCGATCTGCGGACGGCGCTGTCGAGCGACCAGTCGTCTCTTCCGGCGCGCGGCCAATCCCGCATCGCCCGGCCTTCGGGCAGGCAGTGACCGGGTCGGCGAAGCGCTGCAACGCCTGCAACAGCAGAACCGCGAGCTGGCCAGCCTCGTGGCCGTCGAAAGTCCGAAGGCGGACGAGATCAAGGCGATCGCGAAGCGGCTGGACGCCACGCTCGTCGAGTACCTCGTGACCCAGGACGCGCTGCTCATCTGGGTCGTTTCTCCGTCCGGCCGCGTCGACCATGTCCGGACCAATACGACCGCTGCAAGAATCGAGGGGCTGGTTACGACGCTTCGCCGCGGGCTGGAGTCGCCGACGCTGGCGGACCTGAAAAACCCGCGCGTCCTCGCCCCGCAGTTGCGCGCGCTGCACGAGCTCCTGGTGTCTCCGATCCTGAGCCGGCTGCCCCCGGCAGCGCCCGCCAGCACCATCGTCGTCATTCCCCACGGCGCAACCGCGCTGGTGCCGTTCGCGGCGCTCGAGAACGCCCGGGGCGTGCCGCTCGTGGAGCGCTATACGATCGCCGTCGCACCCGCGATTTCGATTTTCCGGTACACGCCGGCCAAGCGGCAGGAGCTCCGAGCTGTCGACGACGCCTTGATCGTGTCGGACCCCGTGCCTCCCGCCGCCTCGCAACTGGAACGCCTGCCCGGCACGCTGCAGGAAGGCCGTCTGGTGGCGCGCCGGATCGGCGGTCGATCGCTGGTCCTCACGGGCGCCTCCGCGTCGGAGTCGGCCGTGAAAGGCGCGGTCGGGGGGCGCCGCATCCTCCACTTCGCGACGCACGGCCTGGTCTCCCCCGTTCGTCCAATCGCATCCTCGCTCGTCCTCGGGGAAGGGAACGGCGAGGACGGCTACCTGAGGGTCGACGAGATCTTCGGGTTGGAGCTGGATGCCGATCTCGTCGTCTTGAGCGGTTGCTCGACCGGCCTCGGGCGGCTCACGGGCGACGGCATCTTCGGGCTGACCCGCGCCTTCATCTACGCGGGCACGCCTTCGGTCGTGGTCAGCAACTGGGACGTCAGCGATGACGCGACCGCGGTGCTGATGGACCGTTTCTACGCTCAGCTTGCGCGCGGCGCCTCGAAGGCGCACGCCCTGGCCGCGGCGCAGCGCGCCACGCGCCGTCAGTTTTCGCATCCCGCGCTGTGGGCGGCGTTCGTTCTGGCCGGGGAGCCCCGGTGAGGCTCCTCCCCCGGGCGCGCGCGGTCCCCGGCCGCGCCGTCCGCGGCCACGGCGGCGACGTCCAGCCGCTCCACGCGCTCATCAGGAGCCGGGTGTCCGTGCGGTTCAGCGTGACGGCGGAGCAGTTTGGCGAACGCATCGCGGAACTTGCCAGGGCGGCGGGCGCGGGTGTCCTCGATCACGCGGGGCGCCTCGCGCTCGACGATCTGTATCTCGCGACCGCCTGCGCCGAGGGCGACGGCGACGCATGGGCGGAGTGCGAGCGCCTGCACTTCGGCTTCATCCGGCGCTTCGCTCATCGCTTTCTTCCGGACGCCGCGGCGCGAGACCTGGCCGATCAGACCATCGCCGATCTCTGGCAGCGCCGGAAGATCGCCAACTTCGCGGCGCGCAGCTCGCTGCGGACCTGGATCGGCGCCGTTGTCGCCCACGCGGCCATCAACGTGAAGAAAGCCCCTCATCCGGTGATCGCGCTCGATCCCGTCCAACTGCGCGAGACCGGGCAGCGGCACGACGCGCAATCGGCGGCGAGGGATGCGCCCGAAGACGAGGATGCTGCGCGCCTCTTGTCCGACCTGGTGTCCCGTGCGGTCGCGACGTTGCCCGCCGAAGAGAAGCTGCTGCTGCAGCTGCACTACGAGCAGGGCCTGACCCTGGAACAGATGGAACCGGTGCTGCGCGCGTCGAAAGCCACGCTGAGCCGGCGGCTGAAGCGCACGCGCGAGTCCCTCAAGCGGGAACTGGACGGGCTGGCGGCCGGCGCGTACGGCGCGTCTGCCGACTCGATCCGCAATCGGCTGTCGCTCGATCGCGTCGAGCTGGATCTGTCCCTGCTCCTGGCGCCGGTGGAAGGAGGTGGCCGGGACAGTGTCTAAGAATTGGATGACCGCCGATTTGCACGATCCCAACGTGCTCGCCGCCTACATCGACGGGACGCTGGATCAAGACGAGCGTTCCGCCGTCGAGGCGCATCTTGCAGGATGTGGAGACTGCAGAGCCGCGCTGGCGGCGTACGTCAAGGTTACGACCGAAGACGGTGAAACCGCGAAGGGCCCGCGTCGCGGCTGGACCGCAGCCGTCAGGCCACGGGTGTGGATGCCGATCGCGGCCACGATCGTCCTGGTCACCGTAGCGGGCGTGCTGCAGCGCGCGCAGCGGCGCGCGGATCAGGTTCCCCCGGCGTCTCCGGTCGTGGAGACGCCGTCGGCAGTGCCACACCCATCCTCCGGTGTGCCGCCGGCCGTGAGCACGACGCCTCCGTCCACAGCGAACGCGCCTCTGCCTCCACGTCCGTCGCCTCCCGTAGACGAGCGGACCATGCGCGTGCGAGGGGCCGAGCGGCGAGTCGGCGACAAGCGGTTCCGGCTGGTCGCGGGCGAATGGATCGACGCGGCCTACGATCCCACGGACCCACGTCCCGTCGTCGCGGTGACAACGCCGGCCGAGCGGGCGGTCCTTCTCGAGAAGCTGCCTGCGCTGCGTCCGTTCGCAGACCTGGGTGAGCGCGTCATCGTGGTCCACGGCGGCAGCGTCTACAAGTTCGGCCGGACCGAGTCCCCGTAGCGTCGCCGTTTCGGCGCGTTTCCGCAGCGTCCGGCAGTACCTCCAGCCAGCCCCCTCCTAACCCCTTCTCCCTTCGCGTGTTGCAGCCCGTGAAACGAGATCGGGCGCCGACTGTCAAACCGTCGACCTGGAGGAGAAACGCACCATGGCGCATAGCCGTCTCTCACGATTCGTTCTGGCGGGTGTTCTCGTGCTTGCGGCCGGTCGCGCAGCGCCGGCCGAGGCACAGTGGAAGGACGCGATCAAGATCGGCAAGAGCGTGGCGACGCGTCCGAAGTTCACGGACGAGGACGAGGGGCGCATGGCGCAGGCCCAGTCCCAGAAGTTCGATGCCGAGCACAAGATGTGGCCCGAACCGCTGCTGGAAACCTACCTGACCGGGATGGTCCAGAAGCTGGTCGCGGTGGCGAAGCCCCGGCCCTTTCCCTACCGCGTGCGCGTGGTCAGCGATCCGACCCTGAACGCGTTCACGTTCGGCGGCGGTCTCCTGTACGTCCACGCCGGCCTGATCGCCAGGATGGAAAACGAGGCCCAGCTCGCCATGGTCCTCGGGCACGAGATCGCTCACGTCACAGAGAAGCACGTGACCAAAGGGATCGAGCAGGCCTATACCACTCAACTCATCGGCAACAGCGCGGTCGTCGCCGGGGCGTCGACCGGCATCCTGCCGACCGGCGACGCCTTGAAGGTTGCCTACGACGCGTCGATGAACGCGGCGGTGAACGGGCACGGCCGCGGCCAGGAACGCGAGGCCGACAAGGTCGGCATGGACTACATGGTCAAGGCCGGATACGACCCGCGCGAGGGGCCGATCACCTTCGAGCTGCTGCTGAAGGAGCACGGGGATCAGTCACGGCTCGTGAACTTCTTCTACGGCAGCCATCCGAACAACGTCGACCGCTACGAGACCCTGAGCGCGCTCGTGAAGGACAAGTACGCGAGTGACGTCAAGAGACAAGCGGCTCGTTGTCAACACCGAAGAATTCAAGCGCATCACGCGGTCGGTCGTGATCGCCACCGGGCGCCTCGACTACGAACAGCAGCGGTTCAACACGGCCAAGGCCATGTTCGAGAAGGCGGTTCGATCGTGGCAGGACGATCCCGTGCCCCACTACTACCTCGGGAAGATCGCGCTCGAGACCGGGGCCGGCGACGGCGTCGAGCGAGCCCTCGCGCATCTCGCGGACTCGATCAAGGCCGACGCGTCGTATGCGCCCGCGCACCGCGAGCTGGGGCTGGCCTATTACCGCAAGGGCGATCGGCCGAACGCGATCGGCAGCCTCGAGCGCTACCTCGCGCTCGATCCGAAAGCCGAAGACACGAAGCAGATCGAGGCCACCGTCGCGGAGCTGAAGCGGTTCTCCCGCTGACGGCGGAGTTTTCCATGAACTTGTCGACATTGATCACACCTGGGATTGCACGTGGCGTGTGTCTGGCGGCGGTGCTGTTCGCGCCGCCGGACGCCGGCGCCCAGCGGATTCGGCGCGCGCCGGATTCGACGCCGCCTGCCATCCGCATCACGCAGCCCGCGCCGGGGGCCCGGATCGAGACGTTCACGCCCGCCATCGAGCTGGTCTACGACGACGAGGGCACGGGTGTCCAGGTGGTGTCGTTCCGCGCGATGATCAACGGCCGCGATCACTCCGCGGCCTTCGAGCATCACAGCCAGGGGGCGAGCGGCAAGATCGCGCCGACCAACCCGCTGCCCCTCGGCGAGAACAAGCTCACCATCGAGCTGGCCGATCGCGCCGGCAACATCGGCCGGGCCGAAAGCACGTTCATCAATGCCGGCGGCGGCTGGCTGACGGCGGTGGCCGATCCGGGTGTCGGGCCTCGACGGCACGTGGAGCTCGTCCTCGACGCGTCCGGCAGCATGAACGAGAAGCTGCTCGACAACACGCGCATGGCCGTCGCCAAGGGGGCCGTCAAGAGCCTGATCACGGCGCTGCCCGTCGAGACGCCCCTCGGCCTGCGGGTGTTCACGGATTGCGACAACGATCGCGTCGCTCATTCCCATCGCGAAGGTGGACAAGCCGGCGTACGTCGCGACGGTGGAGGCCATCGAGCCCAAGGGCGGCACGCCGATCGTGGCCTCGCTGCTGCAGTCGTTCGAGGCGCTGGCGAAGCTGCACGATGTCGAGCGGCTGTCGGTGCTGGTGACCGACGGCGGCGAGAGCTGCAACGGGGCGATCAAGGACGCCGCGGAACAGGCGAAGGAGCGGTCGATCCGGGTGATCGTCATCAGCTTCGACATCAAGGAACAGACGATCGACGACCAGCTGCGGAAGCTCGCGGAGCTGACCGGCGGCGCCTACTTCAACGCGCAGGACGGCGCCGAGCTGCAGGCGGCGCTCGAGCGAAGCGTGCTGCGGCTCGGCTATGCGGTGTTCGACGCGCGGGGCAAGCAGGTCGGCCAGGGCGAGGTCAACGGCGCGCGCGTCATGCTGCCGATCGGCACGTACCAGGTCCGCTTCGACGTCAGCTCGTCGAGAGTCGCGCAGGACGTCACGATCGGGCCGCTCGGCGAGGTCACGGTGCGGCTGCGTCAGGCGGGCGCCGGCGTCACGGCGGAGCTCTCGGGCCAATAGCGGTGGTCAATTCGTAAAGGAGACGTTCATGAGATCCAGATTCATCGTCGCGCTCGTCGTCGCATCCTGCTCGACGGTCCTGACCATCGGCCTGATGGCGCCGCTGTCGGCACAGCAGGAGCCTAGTGAGCCGTGCTGCAACATCAAGAGCATCAACGCGCGCACCAGGATGGTGACGTTGACGGAGAAGAAGACGAGCTGCACCTACGAGGTCCAACTCAACGACCCCCAAGACGTGAGCATGCTGAAAACCGGGGCGGCGATCGCGATCGATCTGACAGGCCTGGTGCCGACGCCGCCTCCGACCGGAGCGACCGGCCAGGCGGCGAGCGGCACGGGGACGGCGCCGTGCGGTTCCAACGTGCCGCGCAACGCCAACACGAAGGCCGTGGGCAAGTGCTACAAGATCGTCAACGGCAAGGCGGTCGAGGAGCCATGCAAAGTAGTTGATGCAACCCGATGCCAGCACAGCGCGCAGCTGTGCTGGCGTTCATCAGAACCGGTGGGAGTCGTCACAACCGGCTGACCGCTCGAAGGAGGTCGCGATGGGGTTGATGGACAAATTCATGGGCGGCATGGAAAAGGCGAAGGACGAGGTCGCCGACTTCGCGGAAACCACGCGGCTCAAGCGTGACATCGGCAAGTTGAACGAGCGGAAGGCCGAGCTGTTCGAGCGCATCGGCCGGGACGTCTACGCGCTGCACGGCCAGGGACGCACCGTGCCTGAAGTCGAGGCGCAGTGCAGGGACGTGCTCGGTGTCGATGCGGAGATCAAAGCGAAGGCGGAGGAAATGACCCGCATCAACCTCGAGGGTTGAACGGCGGCACTCGCGAACCCAGACAGCTACGGTGACGCAATGAATGACGAGCAAGCCGTGCAACGACCTTTGGCTACGGGTTCAGTCGTGACGACCGCGCCATCCGGAAAAGCGGGAGAACGTGGTGCGGCGGCACTGACGGTTGTGGTCTGGGCGCTGCTCATCGACGCGGCGGTCGAGACGTTCGTCAGCGGCACTCCAGTGCGCTGGGGGGTTGTCGGCGCGGTCGCCGCGTACTTGAGTGTGGCCACTCTCGTTCTGTCGCGTCGGCGCCGCAAGCCGGTTAGCTGGTCGCGGCAGGCCTTGGCGGCGGTCTTCGTCCTGCTCGGCCTCCTGACGTTGCCCGCCTGGCTGCCGGACGAGTCGACGAACGTGCGGTTGGTTCGCCAGTCGACTTCAGCCGTCTTGTCCAGACTCGGGTTGCGCGGCAGTAGTGTTCATCAAGCAGGAGAGCCGCACTCGTCCGAGGCTGGCCGTCCCGTCGACCCGGCGGCTCAACAGGCTGACATGAATCTCCCCGCGCTCGAGGATCCGAGCCTTCCGTTCGATGTCAAAACGGCCGCCCACGAACTCGGACCTGATGTGGATAAGACCTTTGCTTTCGTCAGGGACCGCATCGCGTTTGAGCCGTACGCAGGGGTGTTGCGAGGGGCACGTGGTGCTCTCTGGAGCCAGGCGGCCAACGCGTGGGATCGAAGCCTGCTGTTGGCTGCACTCCTGCGCGAGCAGGGATTCAGGACACGTTTCGTCAGCGGTGATCTCTCAGCCGAACGGGCTCAGCAGCTCGCCGCTCGCGTCTGGGAGCGCGCGGGCGTCCGTGCAGGCGCCCCAAGCTCGATGCCGGCGTCCTTCTGGAATCCCCTCGTCGATCGATTTCGACGCGATGCCGCGGCGCTGCTCTGGGTTGTCGGCGACAGGTTGAGCGCGTCGCGAGGGCCGGGTCCATCTGTTCCAAGCGAGGAGCTCATTCGCCATCTCTGGTTGCAGGTTTACCAAGGTAACCAATGGCTGGATCTGGATCCGTCGTTTGCTGACGCCACAACCGGGAAAGCGTACGCAGAGTCTCGCGCGGTCGACGACACAATTCCCAAGGACGCGTTCCATCGGGTCAAATTGCGATTTCGCCTCGAAACGTCCCGGCCCGAGGGGTCCAGGACGTCGGTGCTGCTTGAATCGGAAGCAACTGCGGCCGATCTCTTTGGCGAACGCATCATTCTTGGCCATGTCCCATCTGGTGCGAGCGATTCGGGCGATCCACTTGGCCTGGGAGGCGCGATCACCGGCGACACCGGGTACGTGCCGTTCATCAGGATTGGCGCCGGCAAGCCCATCACCGGAAAGCCGATTTCGATTCCGAAGTCGCAGGATTCGCCAGGCACCGGCATGTTCGCCAGGTTGCCGGGTTTCTCGTCTCCTCGGCCATCGACGCCCGCGGAGGAGCCACTAGCCGAGTGGCTGGACGCCGACCTCGTGCAGCCGTTCTCCGGCGAATCGTCCACAGTGACTCGGACTCTCTTCGATCGCGTTGGCGCTGCCCAGCGATCCGGTCAATCCGGGGGCGCACTCGCTCCCTTGCATTTGGTCAATGGCGTACCCACAGAGCTCGTCGCTGTTCATGCCCTGACGGTCGCGCCCGGACGTTTCTCGAAAACCGAGCTGTCGACTCGAATCGGCGGCCTGTTTGATGCCATCGCGCCGCTGCTGAAGGATCAGATGGAAGGCCAGAATGACAACATCGACGAAGCAGAGATCGACGCGACCGTCGGTGCGCTTGCGTTGGCCGGCGATACGGTCGTGGCGCGTGCGGACGACGGGAACAGCGCATATGGAATGGCAACCGTGCGTGCCTACCCGGCCAGCCCCCGGCTCTATCTGACATCCCTCTCGCTGACGGCACCGGAGGCCGGCCGATCAGAGCTCCTCGTGGTTTCAATTGACCTCTGGCGCGACACGCTGCGAGTGCTGTCCCGTGGTCCCGATTCGGAGGCTGACGCGACGTTGTGGCGTTTTGCGCGCGGTGTCATGAACTCGGCACTTGAACGGGACGTTCTGGCAGGAGGCCGCGGTGTCCCACCATTGGCCGGAAGTTCGGTTCTCGAAGCCGCGCGCGCGAGTCGAACACAACTTGTCCTCGCCAACACGGTCGACGCTCTTCCCGCCGGTCTTTCAATGAACGCGGACCTGCACACGAGCGCGCGCACAGAGATAGCCCGGGGGCGAGTTGTGGTGGCCCCCGCTGACGCGGTGCAGGTTGGCGACCAAAAGACGGCCGGCTTTTTCAGTATCGATCTCAAGACGGGAGAGACCGTCTCGATTATTCCCGGGGGACTTCACGGGTCTCGGGTTGCGATCTCGCAAGAGATGACGCTCACCCAAAAAATGGCGTTGGGAGCGACCGCGGCCGCCATGTTGTTCAAGATCTGCGAAATCAGGGCTCCAGCCGGCCGTCTTCAGAACTGTTGCAAAGCGCTTTTCTATCTCTCCGGGTTGATGGTGACCGGTCTGACAGCGCCGCACGTGCTCGTCAGGCACCCGGTTTTCGGAGCGGTCTGGACCGGCGCCGGCGTGTTCACGGGGCACATGTGTCTTCCGCCTGCGTACGGTGGTGTGGGTGGCTGGCCTCCCGGATCCACGGGAACTGGAGGATCCCCTGGCGGAAGTTCAGGTTCAGGGGGTTCGCCGACCGGTTCGCCTTCACCGTCGCCGAGCGGGTCGCCCGCTCCGTCAGGCACCCCGCCGGCCGCGCCATCATCCACGCCGTCCACGACTCCGGCGCCGACGCCGTCCGCAACGCCTTCACCGTCGCCTTCCGCGACGCCCTCGCCGTCGCCGACAAGGACGCCCACACCCACGCCATCGGCCACACCGATGCCGCAACCTTCTCCGACATCCACGGGCACATCCACGCCATCGGCCACACCGACGGCGCAACCTTCTCCGACATCGACACCCACACCCACGCCGATGCCACAACCTTCTCCGACATCGACAGCTACACCGGTGCCATCGTCGACAGCAACTGGGAAGCCGGGGCCGGTGCCCGGCACAACGGCGGTTTCAGGCGGTACGCGCGGAACGCTTCCGGCTCCGGCCACGACTTCGAGTTCCGGGCAGCCCTCGTCGACGGCGTCCCCGCTTACACAGGCGAACCCCGCGGAGGCGCCGCTTCCGTCACTGCCGACGAGATTTGAGTGGGATCCCGTCACCAACGGGCCTCGCTGGCGCCGTCAGTGATGCAGGATGAGAACCCGGACTGACGCCCGGCGCGCACCCACCGCTGGCGCGAGTACGTCCGCCAGAACGGGCCGGCGCGCTCGCCCGTCATCGGTGGCAGTATCCCGCCGGCCGATCATGTTCATCATCGTTCTCCTGGGACTTGGGCATGTGGCGTGCCAGGGTATGCGTGCGCAGGCACCCACGCCGCTCCGTCATGATTCGGGAGGCGCTGAGAGACCGTTCGCACAACGTGCTGAAACTCATGCAGGTCGTGGCTTCGTAAGGCCCGTGCCAGAGAAATGGACGGTGACGATCACAACAAGCGGCGGGTTCATCGGACACGGCATCGGCGGCATCGTCGCGACGTTCGACGCGCGCAGCGGCACAGCGCGAATGACGCGGCCGTGCCGCAGGCAGCTGACGTCAGCCGACCTCGAGCCGCTCGCGCGCGCCGTCGCGGAGGCGAAACCCGCTACGTGGATCCCCTCGTACGTGCGCCCGGCCAATCCCGACGGCTGCTGCGATCAGTTTCGATACTCCCTGACGCTGGAAATGCAGCAGGCCGACGGGACGCCCGCGAAGTACACCACGTTCTGGTATTCGGAGATGTCGGATGCCCTGCCCGACAACGTGCGTCGACTGTTCGACGCGGCCTGGGCGATGAAGAAGGAAGCCGATGCCAGATGTAAAGCACGATAGCGGGGAAGCACCCCTATCGCCGAAGCAAGCCACACCGTCCGCCCGAGCGGCTCGACGCGAGCCACGCGCGAGGATTCTGACGGTACTGCTCTCGCTCCTCCTCCTCGACGTGGCCGTCGAGACGTTCTCGAGCGGAGCGCCGGTGCGGTGGTGGGTCGCGGGCGTGGTAGCGGCGTATCTAGGGCTGGCCGTTGTCGTCCGGCGGCGAGCGCCTGACACTCTGGTCAGCTGGCCGAGGCTCGCGACAGCATCGGTTTTTGCTCTGCTCGGCCTGCTCGCGTGGACCGCCTGGCTGCCCGGCGGGTTGACGAACGGCGTGGCCATGTTGCGGCAGCCCACGGCGGTGGTCCTGTCGGCGGTGAGCGCATTCGCCGTTGCCATCGCGGGTGGTGCGGCCGTCCGTGCGAGGTTTCTACCTTGGTGGGGACGCACGGCCTTCGGTCTCCTTGCCCTGTACGGTGTTGCGGCCTTTGTCCTCGGGATCATGGACGGGACTACGTACGGTGCCCTCTTCAACGGCGGAAGCCTGTGGAGACGGCTGCCTTACTGGTTGCAGGGCGCGTTCGTCGGTTCGCTCGTGACCGTTCCATTGGCGATCGCGGGAGAAATCTTCGACGCCTTCAGACGTCTGCGGGCACCCGATGGACGCGGCTGGGGATTCCAGCAAAGTCTGGCGCTGGCCCTCATTACACTCATGGCAGTGTCGGGGCTCACGGCTGATGCCCGCATTGGTGCCGGTGATACTGCTCCAGCGGAGGTGAGTTCCCGCGGTCCCGGGATGCGTCAGGCCACGGCCGGGAGCATCACCCTGCCGGTGCCACGCACTCTCGAACTCGTGCACGTAGAGCCGGCCCACTACGCGGCGGCGCTCGCGAATGACCCGGTACGGATCTTCGATTTCCTGCGGGACAGTGTCGCCTTTGAAGCGTACAGCGGCCTCCTTCGTGGCCCGCGGGGGACGCTCATGGCGCTGGCCGGCAACTCCGTTGACCGTGCGGCCCTGTTAGGTGCGATGCTCCAGCAATCCGGCCAACGCGTCAGATATGCTCGCGGCACGCTGCCTGAAAACGACGCTCGCGACCTTGTGACTTCCATGTGGGCCGAGCGCCCGCAGGTGGCACGCTCTCAGGCCGCGACTCCACCTGACCCCGCTCTTGTCGCCGCTGGGGAAACCCTGATCCGCGCATTCAAGCGAGATTACACCTCGATCAGGGATCAGCTCGAGGCAAAGGGCCGGCTTTCAGGGAATGACTCAGGACCCTCGCTTGCCGATCTCGCCCGCGGGGCCCAGGCTCATTGGTGGGTGCAGTGGGCCAAAGATGGCAAGTGGCTCGATCTCGACCCCTCGTTTGTCGATGCCGTCCCAGGGCGCAGTTATGCGCCGGTGGAAGAGACGTTCAACGACTTTCCCGAGACCCTGCTCCATCGAGTCAGAATTCGGGTCCGCGTGGAAGAATATTTCGAAGGCAATCCAACCACCCGCGACGTTCTCACCTTTGCGACTCGGGCCGCCGACCTCTCCGGTGTGGACATCTTCTTGTCCCATCAGCCCGAAAACTGGAAAGGGCCGGCAGGAGATCTTGGTGGAGCCATAGGCTCGGCCATCGAGGATGCCGGGCGAGTTCAACCTGTCCTGATCGCCGGAAATCAGATCATTGTGGGTGAGGCGTTCCAGCAGAAAGCCAAACTGACCGGGATGGGCGGACTCAAGGATCTCTTGAGTGGCCGGGGGGCGCGAGAGTCCGTTCGGATCGCCACTGCGGAGTCCGTGGCGCTCGAGTTTTCAGGCCCCGGGCATCAGCCGGAAACGGTTGAGCGAGAGCTCTTCGACGTCCTGGGCAAGGCGCGCCGTCGAGCCGGCCGAACCATCAACAACGGAGAGCTGCACGATCTCACCCAGGCCGAGGGCGCCCTGGACATGAGTCGTGCGGTGTACGCCCTCTTCTTCACCACCGGAACTATCGCTCCGGCGCACCTCCACAAACTCGCCGATGCGCCACGGAGTCAAGAGGAGTCAGCCGATATCCGCCGAGGAATGGTGAGAGCCGCGCTGATCTTCTCAGCTACGGCAGACGCGATTCTGGGCCATCTGAGAGAGCCGTCGCGCGGCGGGATCGCGATCTATCCGGATTCACCGCGGGTCCAGATCCTGGACGGAACCGAGCGCAGCGGTCAATTCCGCTTTTCCCTGGACCTTCGCCGTCAGCGAAGTCTCGTCGCTCGCGGTCCGCTTCGCAGCAGTCGCGGAGACTCAGCTGAAGGGATTCCGTATCCGGAAGACGTCTTTGCCGCACGGATCTTCAAGGGCGTCGTCGAGGGCACGCTCGAGCGGGTTCTGATGGAATACATCGCAGCCGGCCCCCAGGTCCAGTTGCGCTCCATCCTCAGCACCAGCTCAGTGTTCGATCGCGCCCAGGCACAAAACGTCAAGATCGTCCTCCTCGATCAGGGCGCGAGCCCGCAGATCGGAGTCCCCGAGGATGCGCAAGCCCGAGTTCATGAATCGCTCTCCCGAGGTCATGTCGTCACCCCGGCACAGGCCGTGACAGTCGACGATCGACCCCGCATTGCCTGGTGGGCCATTGATCCGCGCTCAGGAGAGACCATCGGGATAACGGATGAAGGTCTCTACCAAACCGGGGCTGACTATAACGTCACGGTGGAACCAGGGGTAGGCGCCGGGCCGGGCGGGCAGCCTGTCACCGGATGGTACGTCAGGGTTTTCTATCAAGGAGTCTTGATCTTCAGTTCCTTCTTCACGAACTCCGACCGCCTGCGAGACTACCTCTGGAGCCTGTTCCGGGACAGGTTCTTTCCGTGACGCTGCTGCAGCAGGTGCGCGACATGAACGCCAAACCGGCCGGCAAGCGCCCGATCACATCCGCAGTTCAGAACAACTTCTGGGTGTTCTTCGGATCGATCTGGCTCCTGGTCGGCCTGCCGTTCGTGCTGCTGGCCGGGTACTTCATCATCCAGGAACGCCGGCTCGCCACGACCGGGCGCGTCGTGGACGCCATCGTCCTGACCAAGGACATCAGCCGGTCGGGCGACAGCGTGCACCGGTCGCTCAGGTACCGGTTCACGACCGCAGAAGGCAGGACGATCGAAGGCAAGAGCGAAGTGGGAGAGTCCATCTGGAGCTCGCTGAGCGAGCGAGGCCCCGTGCGTGTTGCGTATCTGCCGAATCGTCCGTCCGTGAACCGCGTCGTCGGATCGAGCCAGCTGACGATGCTCCTGATCTTTTCGTTCGTGGGCTGCCTGCTCTCGATCGCCGGCGGGACGATCGTGACGGTCGCCGTCCGCAAGGCGCGGCTGCGCACGAGGCTGCTGACGGACGGCGTGCGCGCGCCGGCGACGGTCGCCGAAGTCACAGCGATGAACCTCCGGGTCAACGGCCGGCCTCAGTGGAAACTGAAGTACGAATATCGCGACCATCAAAGCCGATCGCACTTCCGTTCGATGTATCTCGACGCGGAGGAAGCGAGCCGATGGAACGCGGGCGATACGGGGGATGTGCTGTTCGATCCGAATCGCCCGGACCAGGCCGTCTGGATCGGGAGGACGGGCGGGACCACCCCATGAAGCAGCTCCTGGACTGGGCACGGATGTTCGGTCTCGTGCTGGCCGCCGCGGTCCTGTCGGAGATGCCGGGGATCAAACAGGCTTGCCAGGCCGTCGATCGGCTGCGCGATCCGTTGCTCGGCGTGGCCATCGGTCTGGCGGCGCTCGGCTTCGCCGTGTTCATGGGCGGGATCCTGAACCTGCTGATGGCGTCGGGGGAGCCGATGACCCACGAGGAAATCGAGGCCGCGGTCGCCCAGCGGAGCGGCGCGGGTGAGCCGGCCGTGTGGCGTGCCTCGGCGCATCGCGTGTTCGGCCCTGCCGCGGGACAGCAGGCCGCCAGCGAGACGACGTTCGCGGGAATGAAGGACGCGTGGCGCTCCGGCGAATGGCGCCGCGACCCGCAGTGGCGCCGCCTCTTCCTGGTCTCGGCCGGCGCGGGGTTGCTGTCGTACGGCCTCTTCGGGCTCTTCCTCGTGATCGGCCCCGGTCCGATCAAAGTGCTCGTCGCCGGCGCCCTGCTCTACGCCACCGTGATGACGACCCGGGGGTTCGCGCGAGCATGAGCGGCGGCCCATCGTTGTTCCGCCAGGCGCTGTCGTCGATCGAGCTGTTCGCGGGCATCCTTCTGCTGGCGATCGGCGGCGTGCTCTTCTCCGTCACGGGTCAGGCGTTCCTCCAGGAACGCGCATACCGTCATGGAGTGCATGCGGACGCGGTTGTGATCCGGAAGCACATGCGGCCGGCGACGTCCGACTCGAGCACGGCGTACGAGCTGACCTACAGGGCGAGCGCATCGGGCGGCGCCGAGTGGCAGGGAACGGACGCCGTCGATGTGGCGGCCTGGGAGCGTGTGGAGGAAGGCGGCACGCTCCGTGTTCAGTATGTGCCTGGCGATCCAGGTTCGCTTCGGCTCGCGCGTCGCAACTGGGACGGTCTGCTCGGCGCGGCCGCAGCGCTGACCGCGACCCTTGCCATGCTCGGGCTGTGGCTGTTCTTCCGTGGCGCGCGTCTGGTCACCAGGCGGATGCGGTTGTACCGGCACGGCCAGCCCGTGCAGGCAACCGTCACCTCCGTCCACGAAACGAACGTCTCCATCAACCGCCGCATCCAGTGGGCCGTCGCGTACCAGTTCCAGGATCACCTGGGGCACACGCACCAGGGCACATCCGCCCCGATGCCCGCGTCGCAGGCGCTGGAATGGCATGCAGGAGACAAAGGGATTGCCCGCTTCGATCCCCGGCAGCCGGCCGACAGCGTCTGGACCGATATGTAGTTCCCCGCTCGACTCCCCTATTTCCTGGGCACCAGATGGAAGGTGTACTCCAGCTTGATCGTGTCGTCCACGCTCAGCACCGACATCACCTTCGGCTTCGTCAACCCGAACTCGTCGAACCCGAACGACGTCGTCGCTGTGCCCGCCACGCCGCCGTCCTTCGGCGTCCCCGTCACCTGCCAGGTCGAAGGCTTCGTCACGCCGTGGACGGTCAGATCGCCGACCAGCTCGAACTTCAGCTCCCCCGACGCGGGCAGCGGATACGTGAGTCCCCGCAGCTCTTTGATCGCAAGCTCGACCTTCGGAAACTGAGCCGTCTGCAGCGTGCTCCGTTGGATGTACCCGTCGCGCCGCGCTGAATCGCTCTTGAGCCCCGTGATGTCCACCACGAAGCTCGAGGTGCCCGGCACGACTGCTCCGGTGCCGGTCAGCACGACGACGCCGGTGATCGCGGAGGTCGCGCCGACCGCTTCGCCCGGGAGATTGACCCCGGCAAGCTGTTCCTTGACGCGGTAACGCGCCTCGTTGCCGGCCGGCGCCAGCTCGAAACGAACCTGCCCGGCCTGCTGGGCGCCCAACGTCGCCGGCCAGATGCCGATCGAGACTCCCACGGCCACCAGAACTCCCGTCATCCAGCGTCGCGTCGCAAACATTTGCACTCCCTACTCCCTTCAAACCTCAATCGCAGACGGTTTCTGCTATTACGCCACGGGCGGCGGCGTCGCTTCCCCGCGGCCGTCTTGCCACCAAAACGTCATGAACGGCTGAGCTCATCGGGAGGTGCGAGGCGGGTGTATCATGCCGGGCACATCCGTCGAAAAACCCTGATTCTGAAAGGGCCGCGGGTGGGATTTTTGCGCGCCGCCGGCGCCACGGAGGTCCGACATGGCTTACACGTACGAGGAGCTCAAGGCCAAGACACTCATCCAACTACGCGAGATCGCGGCAGGCATTCAACACCCCGCGGTGCAGGGCTACTCGCAGATGAAGAAGGACCACCTGCTCCCTGCGGTGGGCACGGCGCTCGGCGTCGACATGCGGGAGCATCACGTCGTGGTGGGGATCGACAAGGCCGGGATCAAGGCGAAGATCCGCGAGCTGAAACGGCAGCGGGATTTGGCGCTGCAGACCGAGGACCGCTCCCAGCTGAAGAACGTGCGCCGGCACATTCACAGCCTGAATCACCGGCTGCGTTCGCACATGCAGTAATCGATCGGGCTCCCCGAGCGCCCGGGGTGGGTCTAAAGGGCCGGCCCCGGGAAAGCCTAAACGCCTCCGCTACGTACGAGTCGGCTCCCGTCGCGCTGACGATCCTGTCATCCCGGTTACAGCCTCGGACGGGTGTCCCCGGAAACCCCTGCAGAAAGCGGAATCGGGCCCAGCACACTCCTTGCACCGCTGTCAGGCGTACAAACGGCCAATTTGGGGGAAACCGCCATGAAACGCACTTTGGCTCTGCTCGTCGGCGCCCTGGTGCTCCCCACCAGCCTGACATACGCGCAGGTCGTCGCGCGGCTCGAGGAGCGCGTGCGCCCGGCCTCGGTCGAGCTCAACGCGGTGCGTACCGCGTTCGTCGATGCGCTCAACAACCGCGATGCGACACGGCTCGCCGCGCTCTACGCGCCGGACGCCATCGTCGTGCTGAGCGACGGCCGCATGCTGCACGGCACCGGCGAAATCGGCGCGCATTTCGAGCGCACGTCGGCGTCGCGCGCCGGCGGAACCCTGACCCTGACCCCGGCCCGCTTCGACTCCTCCGGCGAGGTCCGGAGCGAAACGGGCACGACCGTGGAGACCTCGCGGACCGACAGCGCGGGCTCGACGGCCGTCACCGGCGCCTACGTGGTGATTTACAGCCGCCAGGTCGATGGGGAATGGCGCATCGCGATGGAGCTGCGCACGAACGGCCGGCAGACGCCGCTCATCGACTGGTAGCGTCTGCCTGCGTCATCGTCGTTCGGTGTCGCGCAGCAGCGAAAGCAGGTGCGCCTTCCACACCGCCGCCAGCGTGTGCGTCCCGTGGCCGGCGGTCCGGTCGCTGAGCGGCAGCACGATGGCCTTGCCGTTGGGCACCCGCTTGATTTCCCGCTCCAGGATCTGCAGCTCCGGCGGGTTGATCAAGTCGTCCGCCGAGTTGATGGCGACGAGGGACGCCTTGATCTTCTCGAGTCCCGGACCAGGATCGTAGTCGCGTGAGGCCTCGAGCGCATAGAGGATGTCGTTGGCGTCGCCGGTCTTCATATAGCTCGCCACGTACTGGTCGATGACGCGATCCGCCTCGGCAAGCGTCGGCGCGCTCGTCTGCCGCAGGATCGGGTTGCTGCCGACGAGCCAGAGCAGCTGCGCCGCCGTACGCAGGCTCCGCGGCTGCGTGCGTGTACTCGCCGTTCTTCCATTCCGGATCCTGACGGATGGCGTCGATGACCGTCCGCCGCCAGACCCGGTTGCGGCCGGCGATCTGGGCCGGCAGGCTGGCGAGCGGCATCAGCGCATCCATGGCGTCGGGGTAGCGCTCTCCCCACAACCACGTGTGCATCCCGCCCATCGACGTCCCCATCACGAGCCTGAGGTGATTGACGCCAAGCCCCTCGGTCACGAGGCGATACTCCGCTTCGACCATGTCGATGTAGCCGTAGCGCGGGAAACGCGCGCGCAGCCCGTCGCTCGGCTTGCTCGACTGCCCGTGGCCGATGTCGTCGGGCAGGATGATGTAGTAGCGCGATGCGTCGAGCGGTTGCCCCTGACCGAACAGCTCGCCGGCAAACCCGCGTCCCACGAACTGGGCGCCGGTCCCTCCCGTGCCGTGCATGATCAGCACCGCGTTGGTCACCACGCCCTGCGCGTTGCGGGCGGGTGTCCCGTAGGTGCGATAGTGCATCCGCAGCTCCGGCAGCGTTTCGCCGGAGGTGAACCTGAAGTTCCTGATGACGTAGTCCCCCTCGGCGGGGCGTGCGAGCGGCGCCGGCTGCGTCTGCAGCAGCGCGACGAGGAGCGGGATCAGGAAAGCGGGCATTCTCTAAAGTTCCAAGCAGGGGTTACTGCACAGCTGCACTCAAACCAAGAGCCAACAGGTCCTCTGCTCCTGTTCTCCTGTTTTGAACTTCTCTATTGCTCTACGGCTTGTACCCGCGCCACAGCCAACGCAGCGAATCCGGCAGGATCGCGCGGCCGTGCCGGTTGCTGTGGAAGCCCTGCCCGTACTCGAACCTGTAGTCGTACCTCGCAAAGGCGAGCGACTTGGCGAGCGTCTGGTTCGCGAGCGGCCAGTTGCCGTTCGCATTGTCCAGATCGTTCGCGCCGTCCTGGAGAAAGACCCGAATCGGCTTTCTCGGCATCGTCTTCCGGACCATCGCTTCGTAGTTGTGTCCACCCTCCCGGACCGTCTTCCCGCTGGCGATGTTCGTGAAGCTCCCGATCCAGGAGAGCACCTTGCTGAACTGGTCGGGCCGCTCCCAGGCGACGGTGAACGCACAGATGCCGCCGCTGCTGGCGCCGGAGATGGCGCGGCTGGCGGCGTCGTGGCGAAGCTTCACGGTCTTTTCCACTTCCGGCAGAATCTCCTCGAGCAGGAACCGCGCGTACTGATCGGACAGCGTGTCGTACTCGAAGCTGCGGTTGGCCCGCCCGTCGGCGGCGAACACGCCCGGCTGGATGAAGATGCCGACGGTGACGGGCATGTCCCCTTTCGCAATCAGGTTGTCGAACACGGTCGGCACGTAGTCTTTCGGGCCGGCGCCGTCCTGAAACACCATGACCGCCGCCGGCGTTTCCGGTTTGTACTGAGCGGGAACGTAGACCCACCAGTCGCGCCTGGTGCCGCTGAAGATCTTGCTCTCCCACGACGGCATCTGCTTGACGGTCCCCTTGGGAACGCCGGGCTGCTCGCGGCTGTCCGGGTGGGTTTCGTAGACTTCCACCTGTCCGCCGCCGAAACGCCGGTCGCCCGCCTCGTAGTGCCAGTTGAACGCCGTGCCGTGCGCCAGCGTGGCGGTCCCGGCGTAGAGCCCGCTCGTGCCGACTTTCGTGAGCGGCAGGTTGTAGTTGCCGGGATCCCACGCGACTCTCGGGATCGGAGCGTTCGCGGCGAGCTGCGGCGCTTCGAGCGCCCAGGCGACGGTCAACTCGTCGATCTTCGCCGGCGCGCCTTTCACGAGGGCCTCGCTGCCGCCGAAATACGTCCGGATGCGTTCGGCCAGCCGCTCGGCTTCCGCCCCTTCAGGCTTGGCCGCGAGCGCGGTCTGCAGCGTGATCGGTGTAAGCGCGGGCCCTTCCTGGGCAAGGGCTACGCCGTACAGCGCGAGCCCCGCGGCCACGACGATCGGCAGTTTCATCACTGACTCCTCCTGCGATGCGATTCCGGTCTCGACTCGGGCCAGAGTATACAAAGCATCCGCCCTGAAACGAATTCACGTTCAGCCTGACCCAGCCTTCGCTCATGAATGCAGGCGAAGGCTGCCCACCGTAGCCTTGGCGAAGTGCCCCGCTGCGACTACGGCTGCACGCTTCACGACCTGACCCCGAATCAACGCTGTCTGCTCCCGTGCTCACGACGATTCAGGGTATTTCAGCGTCCGGGCAGGACTTCTCACCAGCCGGCTGGCTATCCTCGTTTCATGGCCACAACTCTCCTCGACCGCCGGCCGGCAAGCCCGCAGCATCGGGCGCCAACGCCGCGATTCATCACCTCCGAGCACTGGTTCACGAGCGGCGACGGCACGGCCCTGTTCTATCGAGCGTGGCGGCCGTCGGCGCCGGCCGGCAAGATCCTGGTCCTGTTCCACCGCGGCCACGAGCACTCGGGCCGCTGGGCGGACGTGGTCGACGCGCTCGCGCCGGAGGGCTTCACGGTGTTCGCCTGGGACGCCCGCGGCAACGGCCGCTCGCGAGGGCCCTCGCGACGATGCGGAGAACTTCGGCTGTTATGCACGGGATGCCGAGCTGTTCGTCCGGCATCTGTCCGAGACCGAAGGCGTGCCGATGGAGCAGATCGCGGTCGTCGGCCACAGCGTGGGCGCCGCCATCGTCGCCGCGTGGATCCACGACTACGCCCCGCGCCTGCGCGTGGCGGTGCTGGCGACGCCGGCCTTCCGCATCCGGCTCTATGTGCCACTGGCGATCCAGTCGCTCCGGCTGGCGCAGAAGCTGCGCGATCATGAAATACGTGCCGAGCTACGTGAAGGCGCGGGTGCTGACGCACGATCCGGCGCAGCGGGTCCGACACGAGCAGGACAGCCTCATCAGCCACGGCATCTCCAGCCAGGGTGCTGCTCGATCTGCACGACACCGCCACGCGGCTGATTCAGGACGCCGCGGCGATCGCGTGCCCACGCTCGTGCTCGTGGCCGGCTCCGACTGGGTGGTCGAGCGCGGCCGCGCAGATGAAGTTCTTCGAGCGGCTCGGCTCGCCCGTCAAGCACCTCGAGATGCTGCCCGGCTACTACCACGACGTCTATCACGAGGCGGACGCCGCGCGGCCGCTGCAGGTGACGCGCGCGTTCATCGAGGGAGAGTTTGCCCGGCCCGCGGACGTCGCGCCGCTGCTCGATGCCCACGAGAGGGGCTACACCTTCGAGGAGTACCGCGCGCTGTGCGCGCCGCTGACGCCGCTGTCGCGCAAGTGGATCTTCTGACAAGGTCTTCGGATTGTTCCTGCGCACGCTCGGCCGCTGGAGCGATGGGATCCGGCCTGGGTTGGGAGAGCGGGTTCAATTCCGGCCGGACGCTGGACTACGTCTATCGCAACCGGGCCGGCGGATTCACGGCGCTGGGACGGATCATCGATCGGCAACTACCTCAACGGCGCCGGCTGGCGCGGCGTCCGCGTCCGCCGGCGGCTGCTCGAACGGGTCGTGCAGCGGGCCATCGAGGAGACGCACGCGAGGAAACGATCCGTGCACGTCGTGGACATCGCCGCGGGCGCGGGCCGCTACATGCTGGAGACCCTGAAGCGGCTGTGAATCGATGCGCGGTCACCGCCGAGCTGCGCGACTTCGAACCCAGGAATCTCGAGGAGGGGAAGCCGATCGCCCGCCTCGCTCGGGCTCGAGAACGTCACCTTCGTCCGCGGGCGACGCCTTCGATCCGGGCCCGCCCGACCGCCTGGCTGCCGCGGCCGGACATCGCGGTCGTGTCGGGCCTCTACGAGCTGTTTCCGGACAACACGCCGAGTCCTCGGCTCTCTCGAGCGGCTGGCCGCAGGTGATGCCCGAGGGCGGCTCGCTGATCTACACGAACCAGCCCTGGCACCCGCAGCTCGAGCTCATCGCCCGCGGGCTGACCGACTGGGACGGCAAGCCGTGGGTGATGCGCCGCCGCACGCAGGCCGAGATGGACGATCTGGTGCGCGCGGCGGGCTTCGAGAAGAACGCGAATGGAGATCGATCAATGGGGCATGTTCACGGTGTCGCTCGCGCGCCGCGTGTCCTGAGCGCGGGCGACGTCGCTCGCGCTGTCGGTCCTCTTCGTCGCCGTCTACGGGGCAACGGCCTGGCTCACGTCGCCTGCGCGGCGACGTGGGGACGTGGTCCTTCGACTGGGAACGGAGCCTCCCGCTGGTCCCGCTGGCTGATCGTGCCGTACATGTCGCTCGATCTGTTCTTCGTCGCCGCGCCCTTCCTGTGCGCGGACGCGCGTGGAGCTGCGGGCGTTCGCGCCGGCGCATGACCGTCGCCGATCCTCGTCGGCCGGCGCGTGCTTCCTGCTCATGCCGCTGCAGCTCGCCTTTCCGCGGCCGGCAGCCGGCCGGCTGGACCGGCGCCGATCTTCGACGCGCTCCACGGCTTCGATCGTCCCGTACAACATGTTCCCGTCGCTGCACATCGCGATCTGGATGATTCTCGCCGGCACCTACGATCGCCACACCCGCGGCGGCGTCCGGGTGCTGACGCACGGCTGGTTCGGCCTGATCGGCGTTGTCCACCGTGCTGACGTATCAGCACCACGTGATCGACGTCGCCGGCGGAGTTCGCCCTCGCGTTGTCTGCTGCTACTACGCGCTCGACGCGGATCGTACACCGCGCGGCAGCCGGTCGACCACCAATCCCCGCGTCGGCGTTGCTCTACGCGGCCGCCGCGGCGCTGCTCGCGGGGCTCGGCGCATGGCTCCGGCCGTGGGGCTGGCCGCTGCTCTGGCCCGCGCGTCTCGCTGGCGATCGTGGCGGGCGCGTACTTCGGGCTGTACGCCGGCATCGCGCGCAAGCAGAGGACGGCTGCGGTTGCCGCTGCGCCGCGCACGAATCATTCTGGCGCCGTGGCTGTTCGGTCAACATCTGTCGCTGCGTCTACTACCGCAGGCACTGCCGTCCCGTGGAATGAGGTCGTTCCGAACGTCTGGATCGGCCGGCGGCTGAACGATCGCGAAGCCGCGACGGCGGTGAGGCAGGGCGTGACCGCGGTGCTCGATCTCACCGGCGAGTGCTCCGAGGCCGGCCCGTTTCTCACGCTGGAGTATCTCAACCTCCAGGTCCTCGATCTGACGGCGCCGACGCCGCAGCAGTTGCGCGCCGCCGCCGATTTCATCAACACGCATCGCGAAACGGGCACGGTCTACGTTCACTGCAAGATCGGCTACTCGCGCAGCGCCGCGTCGGTCGGAGCCTGGCTGCTCGACGCCGGCCTCGCCGCCACGGCGGAAGAGGCGGTCGCTTTGCTGCGCGCCGCGCGTCCGACTCTCGTCGTGCGCCCGGAGGCCTGGGTGGCACTGCGGGAGTTCCAGAGGTCGATCGAGGTCCGGCTGAAGCCGGATACCACCGGAGTTCAGGTCCGGCTGAAGCCGGACGCCACCGGAGTTCAGGTCCACCGGAGTTCAGGTCCGCAAGCCGGACGCCACCGTATGCCGGTGACGCATGAGACGACTGATCGACGCTGTTTACCAACCGGCGGAGCGGCGGCCTCTGGCGAGCCGCGACCTGCAGATCTTTCAGCGGGCCGCGGCCTGGCTGATCGCCCGAGGCGTCTCGGCCAACGCCGTGTCTCTCTGCAGCATCGTCTTTGCCGCGCTGGCGTCGCTGCTGTCTCGTGGGGACGGCCTGGACGGATGGCGGCAGTGTCCGGCTGCTGTTCGTTCTGGCGGCTCTCTTCGTCCAGGCCCGCCTGCTGGCGAATCTCCTCGACGGCATGGTCGCGGTGGGCTCGGGACAGGCGTCGCCGGAAGGGGAGCTCTACAACGAAGTTCCGGATCGCGTCGCCGATGCGCTCATCCTGATCGGGGCCGGCTTTGCCGCCGGAGGCACGCCGGCGCTCGGGATACCTGGCGGCGCTCGTCGCGATCTTCGTCGCCTACGTACGGGCGCTGGGCGGCTCGGTCGGCGTGCACGCGCTGTTCACGGGCCCGATGGCCAAGCCTCAGCGCATGGCGACGATCACGGCGGCGTGCCTCTACAGCGCATGCGTGCCGGCCGGCTGGCTCGGCGGGCTCGCGAGCGGCGCGTCGGCGGCCGTCGGCCTCGCGCTCGCGCTCATCGTCGCGGGCGGCGTGCTGACCGCCATTCGACGTCTGCAGCGCATCGCGGCGCAACTGCGAGCGAGCACGTGATGTCTCCGGCTGCCGCGTTCGCCAGCGACACGGTCCTGACGTACATCGTCCTCGCGGGGGCGCTGCTGTCGGGGAGCGGCGCCGTGCTGCTGTTTCTGACCTACGGCCTCGAGCGGCAGCTTGGGAGTGTCTGGCGCAACTACTGCGGCTGGCTCGTCATGGTGCCGCTCATCCTGGCCGTCGTGCTCGCCGGCCGCGCGGCCACGATCGTCAGCGTCGCGGTGCTGGCGATCTTCGGCTTCAGGGAGTTCGCCCGCGCGACGGGCCTCCATCGCGACTGGTGGATGACGGGCGCCGTCTACCTGGGCATCGTCGCGGTCGGCGTCAGTCTCTCTGGTTCAGGATCCCTGGCTCGCACGTCCCGGGCTGGTACGGGCTCTTCATGGCCCTGCCGGTGTACATCGTGAGCCTCATCCTTGTCATTCCCATCGCCAGGAACCGGGCCAAGGGTCAGCTTCAGAATTCGGCGCTCGCGATCCTGGGCTTCATCTATCTCGGCTGGATGTTCAGCCACGTGGGGTTCCTGGCGAACTCGCCGCACGCCTACGGGTACCTGCTGTTTCTGCTCCTCGCCGTCGAGGGGAGCGACGTGGCCGCCTTCATCTCGGGAAACCTGTTCGGGCGGCACAAGCTGCGCGAGCAGATCAGCCCGAACAAGACCTGGGGCGGCGCGCTGGGCGCGCTGGCCGTGTCGATGGCGCTGCCCTGGCTGCTGTGGTTCAGCTTTCCACACTTCGGGCCGCTGCAGCTCGTCCTGACCGGTTTGATCGTGGGGGTCGGCGGCCAGCTGGGCGATCTGACGATCAGCATGATCAAGCGGGACATCGGCGTGAAGGACATGGGATCGCTGATCCCCGGCCACGGCGGGCTGCTGGATCGCATCGACAGCCTGATCTTCGCCGGGCCGCTGTTCTTCCACATGGTGCGCTGGTTCTACGACGTGTACTGAGGGCCAAGAAAATGGATGCCTGGGAGTATGAGCCTGCCGCCGATCTCGAGTTGTCCGCTGCCGAGGGCATGCGGCGCTTTCCTCGCGATCCCGGCATGGCCGTGTGCGCGCTCCGCGGCACGATTCAGATCGCGTTCCGAGTGTTCCTGCGCGTCTACAACCAGTTCGAGGTCGTGGGGCGGGAGAACCTGCCGGCCGGCGGATCGTTCGTCATGGTGTGCAATCACTCGAGCCACTTCGACGCGCTCTGCCTGCTGGCGAGCCTGCCGCTGCGGCGCGTGCACCGCGCCTTTCCGGCTGCCGCGGCCGACTATTTCTTTTCCAGTCCGCTCCGGAGCGTCCTCTCCGTCATCGTCGTCAACGGGCTGCCGTTCGATCGCGACCACCACGGCGGCGCCAGCCTCGACGTGTGCCGTCAGCTCCTGGCCGGTGCGGACAACGTCCTGATCATGTTTCCGGAAGGGACGCGAAGCAGCTGCGGTGCGCTCGGCCGGTTCAGGTCTGGTGTCGCGCGGCTCGTGGCTGGAACGAGCACGCCTGTCGTGCCGTGTCATCTTTCCGGCGCGTTGACGCGCGGCCGAAGGGCCAGCTGGCCACCAGGCGCCTTGACCCGCCGGCCGGCCACGACAATGTCCCAACTGCCGCCTCCCGACGCCCTGTCTTGAACAGAGATCAAGGCGCAGATCAGGAGGACGTTGTGCCCTTTTTTGGTTCAAGCTCCATAACAGAGCGGGTGAAGTCAGGAATCCAAAACAGAAACTTCAGCTGAACTCCTGATCTCCTGATCTCCTGTTCCCGACCCGGTGGGCTCACGGTTCATAATAGCGATGTCATGAGCCCGAAAACTTTTCGCCGCATCGCACTCGGGATGACGGGCGCGTCCGAGGGCGCCCACATGGGGCATCCTGACTTCCGGTTCGACAACAAGATCTTCGCGACCCTCCACCCGGGCGACGTGCACGGAATGGTCAAGCTCACACCGGATCAGCAGCAGACGTTCCTGAGCGAGCATCCGGACGCGTTCGAGCCCGAGAACGGCGCGTGGGGGCGTCAGGGCTGCACGAGGGTGTTGTTGAGCGCGGTCGATGAGGAGACGCTCGGCGAGGCGATGACCCTCGCGTGGCAGAACATCGCCCGAAAGAAGCCTGCTCCGCGCAGGCGCTAGCGGGGCCAGCGCTTCGACCGGGACAACCGCGGTCCTTCCGGCGTGTCTTCGACAACCAGTGCGGCGGCCCCTTCGGTGTCGTCGACGACCTGCAGCCCGCGCGCCGCGCCGAGAACCTTGACGGCGGTCGCCAGCGCGTCGGCGGTCATCCCGTTCGGCGCCATCACCGTCACGCCACGCCTGCCCGTCGCGGCGCTCCCGGTGATCGGATTGACGATGTGGGAGAAGTGCCGATCGCCGGCATCGAGATACTGCTCGGCGTCGCCGGACGAGGAGATGGCCGCGCGGCGCAGCTTCACCGGCGGCAGCGCACCGCTGCGATCCGGACCGAGTGGCGCGACCCCGATCTCCCAGCCGGCCGTTCCAGGAGGCGCGTCTCCGGCGGCGACGTCCCCGCCAATGGCGACGATTGCCTGCCGCGCGCCGCGGCCGGCGAGCACCGCCAGCGCCTCGTCTGCCGCGAACCCCTTCGCGATCCCGCCGAGATCCAGCAGCATGCCACGCTCCGCGAGCCGCACGGTCCGGTGCTCGGGTGAGAGTTGCATCTTCGCAAAGCCGACGAGCCGGTGCGCCTCCGCCAGGCGGGACGAATCCGGCAGCTCACCGGTCGCGCGGGCGTGCCGCCACACCCTGGACACGGGTCCAACGGTGACGTCGAATGCGCCATCGGTCCGGGACGCGAACGCGTGAGCGGCGGTGAGCACGGTGAAGAGATCCTCGCTCACGGCGATTGGCGCGCCCCCGGCCGCCCGGCAGAGCGCCATCAGCTCGCTCGATTCGCGGTAGTCGCTCAGGCGATCCTCGAGCGCGGCAATCCGCGAGAAGGCTGCCGCCGCGAGCGCTTCCGCGGCCGGCGCGTCACTGGTGTAGAACACGACGCGGACCGTCGTGCCCATGTGCGGCTGCTGAAACTCGAAGCGGGCCAGCCCGGTGGCAGGAGGGCGCGCGAGCACCGCACAAGCGAGAAGCAGGACGGGGGCGCGCATACGAAGAATTCAGGAGAAGCGCCTGCGGCCCGCGCGAGGACAGCGAGTCTTCGAGCGCCGCAGCGCGAGCGAGTGGGGGTGGGGCCCCGCGAGCATTGAATAATAATGAGTCAGGAGACAGATAGATCATGACACGAAGAATTCAGGAGGCAGGAGTCAGATAGATCGTGACACCGATCTATCTGTCTCCTGACTCCTGTCTCCTGTCTCCTACGTTAGAGGCGACACGCCCGGCATCGGCACCGGCGGCACCGGGACCGTCCCAAACGTCATCTGCTTCGGCGCCCAGGTTTCCTTCGATTCCAGCGCCTGTTCCCACGTGACGGCCTTGCCCGTGTACGCCGACATGCGTCCCATGATGGCGGTCAGCGTGCTTTCGGCGACGTTCTTCAGCTCGTTGTACGGCTTGCCGGCGCGGATGCTGGCGATCAGGTCCGTGTGCTCCTGCTCGTACGGCTTGCTGTCGGGCTGACCGAACTTCCACGCTCGAGGTCCTTCGATCTTGTAGTCGTTGACCTGGCACTTGCCTCTCGTGCCCTGCAGCGCTTCGGACACGCTGTCCTCGCACCCGTTGATCTGGCGGGCCATGCTCATCAGGTGCGCGCCGTTGCCGTACTCGTAGTCGATCGCGAAGTGATCGAAGATGTGGCCGAACTCGGGGCCGGTCCGGACCTGCCGCCCGCCCATGCCGACCGCGCGGACGGGATGTCCCTGCATGGCCCAGTTGACGACATCGAGATTGTGGACGTGCTGCTCGACGATGTGATCGCCGGACAGCCAGGTGAAGTACAGCCAGTTGCGCAGCTGCCACTCCATGTCGCTCCAGCCCGCCTCGCGGGGCTTGTGCCACAGGGCCCCCTGATTCCAGTAGCAGCGCGCCGCGACGATGTCGCCGATGGCCCCTTCGTGGATGCGCTTGAGCGTTTCGAGATACCCCGTCTGGTGCCGCCGCTGCGTGCCCGCGCCGATCCCGAGGTTCTTGGCCTTGGCCTCTTCGTAGACGCCGAGCACGGTCCGAATCCCCGGGCCGTCGACCGCCACGGGCTTCTCGGTGAAGATGTGCTTGCCGGCCGCCACCGCCGCCTTGAGGTGCTGCGGGCGGAAGCCGGGCGGCGTCGCCAGGATGATGTAGTTCGCGTTGGTCGCGATGACCTTCTCGAAGGCATCGAAGCCGACGAATGCCTTGTCGTCGGTCACGGCGATCTTCGCGCCGTGCTGCTTCCGCAGCTGAGCGCGGCTCTCGTCCAGCCGATCCTTGAAGGCGTCGCCCATCGCGACGAGCGTGACGCCCTGCGACCCGGCGAGGGCGTCGGCCACTGCCCCGGTGCCGCGTCCGCCGCACCCGATGAGCCCGATGCGGATGGCGTCGCTCCCCTGCGCAAACGCTCCGTGGATCTCGCGCCCCGCCAGCGTCGTCCCGATCGCCGCGGCGGCGGCGGTCCTGATGAAGTCGCGCCGTGACGCGCTCGTTGCCGTGTCGAGATCGTGGTTGTCGCTCATGGCTGCCTCATTCTTGATGTCAGTTACCCGCTTCCCGCTTCCCGCTTCCCGCTCCCCCTCCCGCTTCCCGCTTCCCGCTTCCCGCTTCCCGCGTCCCGCTACTCGCTCGCCCGCGTCACCTTCGACCGCACGCCGCGCAGCGCGGGCTCTTCTTCGACCGCGCGCGCGATGCGGAACCCGACGATCATCGCGTCGGTGTGCCACCAGATGCTTTGCGGACTTTGAGGGTCGCGGCGGCTCCAGGCCTCCGTCGATCCGCGCCGGGCGGCGCTTCGCAGCTGCTTCGGATCGTCCGCCCAGGACCCGCCGCGGGCGACATCGGGGTACCGGCGATCCGAGGGTAGCAGAACCGGGGCCTTCGGGGGGCTCCGCGCGTAAAAATCAGGCGCGTACTGATCGAGGCACCATTCGGCTACGTTGCCGTGCATGTCGTGCAGGCCGAACGCATTGGGCTTCTTCTGGCCGACGGGGTGGGGCCGGTCGCCGGCGTTCGCCGCGTGCCACGCGTAGGCGTCGAGCTCCTGCGCATCGCCGCCGAAGCTGTAAGGCGTGCTGGTTCCCCCTCGAGCGGCGTACTCCCATTCCGCTTCGGTCGCCAGCCGGTAGGACTTACCGGTCGCCTGCGACAGCCACCGTGTGTATTCCATCGCGGCGTGGTGTGTGATGTTGATGACCGGCTGCCGCCCCTTGCCGAATCCAAACGCCGCATCGCCGTACGGGGGCGTCGGCCGCGTCACGATTTCCCGGGCGAGAGGGCTGCCCGGCGGCGGCTCGATGTTCGCGCCGAACGCGAACCGTTCGTACTCGTCCCAGGTGACCTCGTGCCGGCCGATCCAGAAGCCGCCGACCGTGACGGCGTGGCGTGGTCCCTCGTCGGCTTCGCGGCCGGGCTCGTCTGCCGGGCTGCCCATCTCGAACGTCCCGCCCGGGACGAAGACCATCTCGAACGACACGTTCGTGGTTGGAATCTGCTCGACGTAGGTCGCCGGCGCGACGGCCGCACCCTTGGGCGCGGACGCCTTGGGCGCGGACGCCTGGGTCGCGGGCGCAGGTGCCTGGGGAAAGAACGCAAGGCCGGGACCGGCGAGGATCGCCAGGGCCAACAGGATCGACAGACGCAACGGGTGACCTCCGGCGGTGATCGTGCCGCACCGCGGGCGGCCGGCGCAAGCGTCAGGTTGACGGAAGGAGGAAAAGGAGTCAGGAGTCAGGACGGGGGAGGCACCGCCCACACGATACGCTCGAACAACGCCACCGGGCCGAACATCTCGAGCCGTTTGACGATGGCGTCGCGACGCTTCAGCAGGGCGTCCATCTCGAAGCTCGACAAGTATTTATCCGTCGCGGCCTTGAGCGTGTCGCGATCGAGCGCCTTCAGCCGTTCGACGACCACGCGATCGGCTCGGGTGACGTTGGTCGGGGTTGCCAGCGTGTTGTTCGTCCGAAAGGCCCGCGTGTGATCGATCGGCCAGACCCGCCAGTCGCGCGTGATGACCAGGTTGCCCATGTTGCGGTCGACGTTCGCGATCAGCTGATCGAACAACCGGACGATCTGCATCTGCTGGTTCCACGCCGCGGAGCTCGGCGGCTGGATATTCTTCTTGAGCCGGTCCCCCTCTTCCATCATCACGTCGTCGATCCACCAGGTGTAGGCGGCCTCCTGCGAGCGCCAGCGCCGGGACACGGAGACGGGGACCATGTTCATGCCGATCAGCCGGTCGATCTTGTAGCCGGCGACGTTGAACGCCCAGGAGTCGCGGAAGTTGAACTCGGTCCCTTTGGTGCCGACGAACTGCGACTTGCGCTCGTCGATGGTCTGGATCTGCGCATCGTGGGTCATCGTGCCGTCGGTCATCGTGGCGCGGATCGTGCCGGTGACCCCCTTGCTCGAGGTCTTGGTTTTGATGACTTCGGCCTTGAGGAGGAACGCTTCGATCTGCGCGTCGGTGAGCGCCGCCGGCGCACGCTGCGAGGTGGCTTGCGGGACTGGAGGCGCCGCCTGCGCGAGGAGCGTGGCGGCAAACGCCACCGAGACGACTGTGGTGAGCAGCGGCGCGCGCACGTCACACCTCCTCGAAACCCTGAGCCAGTGGAAGAGTCGGCTTTGGGGCCGGTTTTGTCAAGCGAAGCTTCCCGCTTCCAGCTCCCCGCTTCCCGCTCTCCATAAGGATACATACGCTCGGGAAGGCGAACAGGCTTCAACGTCGCAACCTTTCAGCTGGCCTTGCAATCCGGCGCGCCCCCCATTAAGGTGTCAGCGAACCAGCCGGTACCTTTGTCGGGGAGAAACTTGATGGCTCAGGCCGCGTGGCCCTTGAGAGAAACACATCGCGGGTTCGGGGAGACCGCCAGGCGCGACGCCTGGTGGGTCCAGCCGGTGCTCACGTTCCTCGGTCTGTCCGCGTTCGTCGTGTATTCGACGTGGGCCGCCTTTCAGGGCACTCACTACGAGTCCGGGCCGTACCTTGTCGCCGTTCTACTCGCCGCTGCTCTTCGGCGAGGGGCCTCACGCGTGGTTCGGACCGAAGCCCGGCTGGTGGCCCGGCGCCTTGCCGTTTTCGGCCGCGCTGCTGATCCTGTGGGCGCCCGGCGGCTTCCGCTTCACCTGCTATTACTACCGCGGGGCGTACTACAAGGCGTTCTGGGCCGATCCGCCGTCGTGCACCGTCGGCGAGCCGCGCAAGTCGTATCTCGGCGAGCGCTCGTTCCCGTTGATCCTCCAGAACGTCCACCGGTACTTTCTCTATCTGGCGCTGCTCTTCATCGTCATCCTCACCTATGACGTGTGGCTGGCGTTATGGTTCACCGATCCGGCGACGGGGGCCGTCAGCTTCGGCATTGGTCTCGGTACGCTCCTCCTGGCTGCCAACGTCGTCCTCCTCGGCAGCTACACGTTCGGCTGCCACTCGCTGCGCCACCTCGCCGGCGGCGTCCGCGACGAGATCTCCAAGTCGTCGCTCTGCGCCGCGAGCTACAAGTGCACGAGCGCGCTGAACCGGCGGCACATGCTGTTTGCCTGGATGAGCCTGTTCTCTGTCGGTTTCGCCGACGTCTACGTGCGCCTCTGCTCGATGGGCATCTGGCACGACATCAGAATCCTCTGAGCCCGGCCGCTATCCCTCCCTGGATCCGTTCAGCCCGTTTCCGACATGGACTACGACACACTCGAATACGACGTTCTCGTGATCGGCGCCGGCGGCGCGGGTCTTCGCGCCGCGATCGAAGCGTCGGCCGGAGGCGTCACGGTCGGCCTGCTGTGCAAGTCGCTGCTCGGCAAGGCGCACACCGTCATGGCGGAGGGGGGCATCGCGGCGGCGCTGGCCAACGTGGACGATCGCGACAGCTGGAAGGTCCACTTCGCCGACACGATGCGCGGCGGCCAGTACGTGAACAACTGGCGGATGGCGGAGCTGCACGCGCGGGAAGCGCCCGACCGCGTCCGCGAGCTCGAGGCGTGGGGGGCTGTTTTCGATCGGACCGACGACGGCCGCATCCTGCAGCGCAACTTCGGCGGCCACCGCTATCCGCGCCTCGCGCATGTCGGCGACCGCACCGGTCTCGAGATGATCCGCACGCTCCAGGATCACGGCGTCCATCGCGGCATCGACGTGCACATGGAGTTCACCATCGTGACGCTGCTCAAGGACGGCGATCGGGTCGCCGGGGTCCTGGGCTACGAGCGCGAGCGCGGACGCTTCAAGGTCTTCCGCGCCGCCGCGGTCGTGCTCGCGACCGGCGGGATCGGCCGCGCCTACAAGGTCACGAGCAACAGCTGGGAGTACACCGGCGACGGCCACTCGCTGGCGTACCGCGCCGGGGCCGAGCTCATCGACATGGAGTTCGTGCAGTTCCATCCGACCGGCATGATCTGGCCGCCGAGCGTGCAGGGCATCCTCGTGACCGAGGGGGTCCGCGGCGAGGGCGGGATCCTGCTGAACAAGGCCGGCCGGCGCTTCATGTTCGACGACATCCCGGACGCGTACAAGAACCAGACCGCCGACAACGAGGACGAAGGCTGGCGCTACACGCAGGGCGACAAGTCCGCGAGACGGCCGCCGGAGCTGCTGACGCGCGATCACGTCGCCCGCGCGATCGTCCGCGAAGTCAAGGAAGGGCGCGGCAGCCCGCACGGCGGCGTGTTCCTCGACATCGCGTGGATCCAGAAGCGCCTGCCGAACGCGGCGGATCACATCAAGCGGAAGCTCCCGAGCATGTACCATCAGTTCAAGCAGCTGGCCGACATCGACATCACGAAGGAGCCGATGGAGATCGGCCCGACGACGCACTACGTGATGGGCGGCGTGCGGGTCGACGCCGACTCGCAGATGTCGAACGTGCCGGGGTCTGTTCGCGGCCGGGGAGTGCGCCGCCGGGATCAACGGCGCCAACCGGCTCGGGGGAACTCGCTGTCCGACTTGCTCGTCTTCGGCAAGCGCGCGGGGGAGTATGCGGCGAAGTTCGCGAAGGGGAACCCCCGCGGCCGGATCGATCAGGCGCAGGTGGACGAGGCGGCGAAGCGGTCGCTCGAGCCGTTCGAGCGCGGGCCGCACCGAGAACCCGTACAGCATCCAGCACGATCTGCAGGAGACGATGCAGAAGCTCGTCGGGATCGTCCGGATCGAGACGGAGATGCAGGAGGCGCTGGCCGAACTGGGGCGGCTGAAGGCGCGCGCCGCGCGGGCGGCGGTCTCCGGACATCGCGAGTACAACCCGGGCTGGCACACGGCCCTCGATCTGGGGAACCTGCTGACCGTGTCGGAGGCGGTCACGCGGTGCGCGATCGAACGGAAGGAGAGCCGCGGCGGACATTTCCGGGACGACTACCCGGAGAAGTCGCCGGAGTTCGGCTCGATCAACATCGTCGTCCGGCAGGCGCCCGACGGTTCGATGGAGGTCCGCCGCGTGCCGATCCCGCCGATGCCGGCCGAGCTGAAGCAGGTCATCGACGAGAACAAATAGCGGTCGGCCGTACCTTGGCGGCAGGGTGTCAGACCGAGGTACAGTCAGGGGTCAGACCCCAGTCGTTGGTTTACCCACGATCGCAGTAATTGCGTACCGAAGACGGTCAGAGCTGCCGAGGAAACGATGGCGCAGGCGACATTCAGAATCTGGCGCGGCGACGCGGCCGGGGGGCAGTTCCGGGACTACACGACCGAAGTGGTCCCCGGGATGGTGGTCCTCGACGCGGTCCACGCCGTGCAGGCTTCGCAGGCCAACGATCTGGCCGTCCGCTGGAACTGCAAGGCCGGCAAGTGCGGGTCGTGCTCGGCGGAAGTGAACGGGAACCCGCGGCTGATGTGCATGACGCGTCTCAACGAGCTCCCGCTCGATCAGCCCGTCACGCTCGAGCCGATGAAGGCGTTCCCGCTGCTGCGGGATCTCGTCACGGACGTGTCGTGGAACTACGCGGTCAAGAAGTCGATCAAGCCGTTCAAGCCGAGGCCGCCGGACGCGCCGGACGGCACGTGGCGCATGGCCCAGGCCGACGTCGATCGCGTGCAGGAGTTCCGCAAATGCATCGAGTGCTTCCTGTGCCAGGACGTCTGCCACGTCCTGCGCGATCACGCGCTGCACGCCAAGTTCATCGGGCCGCGCTTCCTCGTCTACGCCGCGGCGCTGGAGATGCACCCGCTCGACGCCGAGGACCGGCTGGAGGCGCTGAAAGATCAGCACGGCATCGGCTACTGCAACATCACCCGCTGCTGCACGAAGGTGTGCCCCGAGCACATCACGATCACCGAGAACGCGATCATCCCGCTCAAGGAGCGCGTCGTCGATCGCTTCTACGATCCGGTCACTGAAGCTGTTCAGGATGCTCGGAGGACACTGATGTTCGAGCTGAAGCGTCTCTCGACGAACGCGATTCCGGCGGCGCTGGCGCAGGCGGAGCGCTATCGGCTGCTCAACGAGCCCGTCGAAGCGGAAAGCATCTGCCTCGACGTGCTGCGCGTGGACCCGGCGCATCAGGACGCGCTGGTGACTCTGGTGCTCGCGCTGACCGACCAGTTCCCGGACGGGCCGGTGGCGAGGGCCATGGCGGCGGCGGAGCGCGCGGTCGTGACGCTCCGCGACGACTACAAGCGCTTGTACTATTCCGGCATCATTCGGGAGCGGCGCGGAAAGGCCGAGCTGCACACCGATCGTCCCGGCTCACATCGCGCGGTGCACGAGTGGCTCCGCGAAGCGATGTCCTGTTACGAGCAGGCGGAAGCGATCCGGCCGGCGGGCAACGACGAAGCGATCCTCCGGTGGAACACGTGCGCGCGGATTCTCACGGACCTGCCGATCGCCGAGCCCGACATCCCGGAGTTCCACAGCGTCCAGTCGGAGTAGTCTCACAAGAGATCAAGAGAACAAACAGGAGCTCAGAAGATCAGGAGAAAAACCAAAAACTCCTGATCTCCCGATCTCCTGTTCCAACTCCTGATCTCCTGTTTCACTTCCGCCGCGCGCGCGCGGCCTTCAGCGCGGCGACCCCGCGGCGGCTGGCCGCGCGTTCGGCGACCGCCACCGACGCCTTCGCCCACCGCGCCAGCTCCGAGGCGCTCTCGAGCACTTCCACCGGCACGCGGTAGTACTGCATCGTCCCCGACCGATCCTCGAACGGCTTGAACGGAGGCATCCCGGCTTTTTCGAATGTCTCGCGGTTCTGTTCGTCGACCTTGAGATAGAGGTAGTCGCCCGCGACGATGCCGAAGAAGAGGTCGCCTTTGTAGAGGCCGATTCCGCCGAACATCGCGCGCGCCGCGACGTCCCCGAACTCGTCGAACTGCCCGAGCACGTAGTCCTTGAAGCTGCCCGTCACGGCCATCGGACGCATGGCGCTCTTCTTCCCGGCGGTCCTGGGCGGAGAGGTTTTCATGGGAACGCCTTCCGGTGGTGTCCGGCCGACGCAGGCGGATACCACAGAGATTCGCGATGGTTGTTTTGCTGGTTCGGGGATTATTGATCGGATACGACGGAACGTGGAAGACTGAAGACATGCCGAACACGCCAGTCGAGACCTTGGCGATTGCACCTGGCGCGGTTCACCTCAAACAGTACCTGTCGAGCGACGAACAGCGGGCAATCGCCGCGGTCTGCATGGAGATCGGCGCCGGCGACGCCGGTTTCTACACGCCGATCGTGCGCGGCGGCCATCCGATGAGCGTGCGGATGGTGTGTCTGGGGCGGCACTGGAACGCGCTCACCTACACCTACGAGGACAGCCGGACCGACATCGACGGCCGTCCTGCGCCGGCACTCCCGGGGGAGCTGGCCCGCCTTGCCGAGCGCGCCGGACGCGACGCGGGGTTCACGTTCTCCCCGGACTTGTGCATCGTGAATTGGTACACCGCGAGCAGCCGGATGGGACTGCACCAGGACAAGGACGAGAGTCCCGAGTCGATTGCGCAGGGCGCGCCGGTCGTGTCCTTCTCGATCGGCGACAGCGGCCGCTTTCTGTTCGGCGGGCTTCGGCGGCGCGAGCCGGTCGAGAAAATCCTCCTCGAATCGGGCGACACGTTCGTGTTCGGCGGTCCCGCGCGCCTGCGGTACCACGGCGTCACCCGCATCCTGCCCGGGACGGCGCCCCCGGGATTGCCGTTCGAAGGGCGCCTGAATCTGACCTTCCGGCAGTATTGAACCGCTGGATGGCACCACGTCAGTTGCTGGTCCGAATCACTAATCGTGAATCACTGAATCCTGACTCGATTCGAGGCGATTCGAGGATTCGCGATTAGTGATTCGGGACTGGCAACTAGCGTTCGACCACGCCAATGATTCAGGCGATACAGGCCGCTATTGCTCCCGCAGGGCGCCGATCGGATCCACTTGTGTGGCGCGCGCGGCGGGCAGCCCCGCGGCGACGGCCGCGACGGCGCCAAGAATCGCCGAGGCGAGCAGAAGCGTGCTCACGCTGGAGGACTCCAGACCGTACAAGAGACTGCTGAATTGCCGGCTCACTGCGACCGACAGCGGGATGCCGAGCGCGATGCCGATGCCGACGAGCAGCACGGCGTCTTTCACAAACAGGCTCAGGATAGCCGGCCGCTGCGCTCCGAGGGCGAGGCGGATGCCGATCTCGCGCCGGCGGCGCACCACCGCGTAGGCCACGAGACCATACAGGCCGGCGCACGAGACGAGCAGGGCGAGCGACGCAAACAGGATGGAAAGGACGTTCAGCACCCGCTCGCTCGCCAGCCCCGCGTTGACGTGATCCTCGAGGACGCCGACGCTGTAAACCGGGACTCTCGGATCGGTCGCGCGGGCAGTCTCCATCAACGCGGCTGTCGTCGCCCGCGTGCTTCCCATCACGCGAGCATGCAGCGTGAGCTCCCTCACGGGCCGCTGGGTGGTCGGGAAGTAGAGTGTGATCTCCGGGTCCTCGCGGACCGCCCGGTACTTCGCGGTCCGCACGAGACCGACGATCTCCACGTTCTTTCGAAACACGGTGATGCGCCGGCCGATCGGGGAACGGCCGGGCCAGTAGGTACTCGACGAACCGTTCGTTGACGATGGCGACCGGCGGCGCGCTCGCGTCGTCGCGGTCCGTGAACGCCCGCCCCGCGATGACCGGCAGACGGACGGTCTTGAAGTAGTCCGGTGACACCACGTTGAAGTTGTTGTTGGGCTCGGGTCCGGTGCGGGGCTCGGCATCCGGGACGGTGACGTTGCCGGCGAACATCCCGCCGGACATCGCCGTGACGCTGGCCAGGCCTACCGAGGACACGCCCGCGACGAGGCGCGCCCGGCGCAGCCACTCGGCGTAGAATTCGCGATTCCGTTCCATCGAGTAGCCGCTGCGGTCAGGGTCGGTCGTCAGGACGACGACCTGCTCCGGATCGAGGCCCAGGTCGATCGTCCGGAGATTGCGCAGCGATCGCGCGAAGAGACCGGCTGCGAAGACGAGCACGAGGCACACGACCACTTGCGCGACGACCAACCCGCGGCCCAGCCATCCGGCGCGCGCGCCGGCTCGCGGCGTATCACGGAGGCCATCGAGCGGGTTTTCCCTCGTGGCTGCCATCGCCGGCAGCAAACCGACCGACAACGCGGCCAGCACCATGAGCCCGAAGGACACTCCCAGGCCCAGCGTGGACGGGACGGCCGGCAGGTTCACGTTCGATCCCGGCGCGGCCAGCATCGCGGTGAGCAGTCGATCGAGGAGCATCGCGAGCCCGGTGCCGACGGCCGCACCCCCGCCGGCCAGGAGAAGGCTCTCGACAATCAGCTGCGAGATCAGCCGGCCCCGCGATGCACCGAGCGATCGGCGGATGGCCAGCTCGTGGCGCCGTGCTGAGGTCTTCGCCAGGAGCAGGCTCGCCAGATTGGCGCACGCAATCAAGAGGACACACGCGCTCAGCAACTGCGCGACGAGCACCGGATTTTCCAGTTGAGTCCTCAGCGATCCTCTGCCCTGCCGCCCATCGCCGAGCGACAACAGCGCCGGCTTCTGCCAATCGAGTTTCGATTCGAACTTCGCTCGCACCACGGCGTCCGCGTGCTGGCGCGACACGCCAGGCGCCAGCCGTCCGACGATCGTGAGCCAGCTCCAGCCGTGCGAGTCGCGCTCCATGCCATGGAAGTTGAAGGTCATGGACATCGGGATCTGCAAGTCATACCGCGCGTGCAAGTCCGCCCCGGTGAACCGCGCCTCAGTGACGCCGACAATCTCGAAGGGTTTTGCGTTCAATTCGATCATGCGACCGACGACGGTGGCGTCGCCGCCGAAGCGCCGCCGCCAGAGACCGTAGCTGATCACGCACACGGGATGCGCGCCTTCCGCTCCGTCGTCTTCCGCAATGAGCAGACGACCGATGGCCGGCTTCACACCCAGAGTGGCGAAGTAGTTTCCGCTGACGAGCTCGGCCGGCAGGTACTCGGTAGTGCCGTCCGCGGTCAGGTTGACATCGACAGTCGAGCGCGCGGTGCTGGCGAGCACGTCCGCGTTTCTGGCGGCGAATTCGCGAAACCCCGGATAGCTGAAATTCCACGGGCGAACAATCACCAGCTGTTCGGGATGGGGAACGGGCAGGCTCTCGAGCAACACGGCGTCCACGAAGCGGAACATCGCCATGTTGGCGCCCAGGCCAAGGCCAAGCGTGACGATGGCGGCCGCCGCGAAGCCCGGATTCCTGCGCAGCGTCCGGAGGCCGTAGCGGACGTCCCGGATCAGGTGAGTGACGGCGGGCATGCCGCGTTGATCGCGGTACGGCTCTTTCGTCTGCTCGACTCCGCCGAGCGCGAGAATCGCCCGCCGCCGCGCCTCCGCCGCCGTCATCCCGGCGCGGAGGTTGTCGTCGATGTGGAGCTGGAGGTGGCTGTGGAGCTCGTCGGCGAGGTCCAGGTCGCGGCGCCCGGCGGTAAAGGTGCCGGCGAGCCGGAGGACCCACCCACGCAGCCGTCTGATGGTCGCCATGGCTTCGTAGCTTGCCACAGTCACCTATGGGATAGCAATACGAATGCCGAGGCCGGGTCGGGCCTCAGGCGGACCGCTTTTTTTGGCGGCCTGGAAGATCGAACAGGAAAATCGACTGGTCGGACTTGTGGCAGATGCCGGGATAGTGGGCTTTCGACAGGTCGGACACCATCACGAACGAGCGATCCGACAGCCAGCACATGCCTTCGAGCGTGCAGTACTTCGGCTGGCCGCTCTTCTTTCTCGGAAAGTCATACGTCCGGCCTCGACCCGCGATCGTCCAGTCGCGGAACCGAAGCGTCCCGATCCACAACCGCGCGGTCATTTGCGAGATGACGGCAATGCGGGTGCCGCGGAGCGCAACGGCGGAGTAGTCGTCGAACTTCACCGACTTCGGCAGCTTGACGCGCGCCACCGGCTGCCACTGCGTCCCCTTTCGCTGCAGCACCTGAATGCGCCCGCCCCGGCGCTTGCGTCCCTTGCGTCCCGCGCCGCAGTGATTCCCCTCACAGAGCGCGAGCAGATAATCCTGTCCACCCGACCGCACGACGGCGAGCCCCTCGAACCCGGTGTTGCGCTTTTGGAACGGGAAGTCGACCCATCGGCGCTTCTTGAACTGCGCCTTCTCGTCGCATTCGTCGATCAACGCCTTGTACGTCCCGTCCGGATGCTTTTCGGCCTCGATGAGCAGGTAGAACCGCCGCGTGCGGGGACTGAAGGCGATGTCTTCGTAGCCTTCACCCTCCCTGGCGCGGCCGAACCAGCCGTGGGCCTTCGAGCCCGGCGTCAGCCCGCGATGAACCCGAGCGATCCGCCGGATGTTGTCGAAGATGACGTAGTAGTGCGCGCCCTTGGCGACGACGCCGCTTGCTTCCAGCACGCCGCTTCCCTGCGGTGGTGTGAGGAAGTCGGTGAGCTTGTGCTCGGCGACGAGCTTCATTTCGGGGTACGAGCGGGGCATCGATTGATTCTAGTGGATCGCGAGGCGGAGCCTCTCTGGTCTGAGGCGCAGCCTCGCTAGGATGCTTTAGTCGTGATCTGTGTTATTCGTCTTATCCGTGTAATCCGTGATATCCGTCTTCATCCGTGGTTACCCGTGGCGTTGACCCGCGCAGGAGGTCTCCGATGATCGCGTTCACCCGCTCGGCCCTCTGGATATCGGCCGCGGCGTTGTTCGGCACAGCGCTGACTGTGAGCTCGGCAGAGCCCGGCAGGCCACCGCAACAGACGCCGGCCCAGAATCCGCCGGCGGCGCAGGCGCCGGCCGGCCAGCGCGGCGCGCGGCCGCGTCCCGACACGGCAATGGATCCGGATCGGGCGCGGCAGCTCTACGTCAGCACGAAGCCCGAGGACCATGCCCCCGGCTACGACTTCAAGCAGGACATGGACGAGAAGGCGGCCACCGACAGGCGCCACGCGGAGGCCAGCCGCGGCGTGCTGGATTTTCAGAAAATCAGCTATCGCAGCAGCGTCGGCGACATGGACATTCCCGCCTACCTCTTCCAGCCACTCAAGAAGCGCGGCGCCGGCGGGCACGCCGCGATGGTCTGGGTACACGGCGGCGTCCACGGCGACTGGGGCATCAGCATGTTCCCCTTCGTGCGGGAGGCGGTCGAGCGCGGCTACGTCGTGATCTGCCCCGAGTATCGCGGCAGCACGGGCTACGGCGAGAAGCACCACAACGCCATCGACTACGGCGGCTACGAGGTCGACGACGTGATGAGCGCGGTGGGATTCCTGAAAACGCTGCCGCACGTCGATCAGGCCCGGCTCGGGATCATGGGCTGGAGCCATGGCGGCTACATCACGCTGTTCTCGGTCTTCCGCGACGAGACGCCGTTCAAGGCAGCGGCCTCGATGGTCCCGGTCACCAACCTGGTGTTCCGCCTGTCCTACAAAGGGCCCAACTACCAGCGCGGTTTCTCCACGCAGGCGAGAATCCAGGGGCTGCCGTTCGAGAAGCGTGACCTCTATATCGAGCGCTCGCCGCTCTATCACGTGGACAAGCTCAAGACGCCGCTGCTCGTGCACGTCGCGACCAACGACACCGACGTGAACTTCGTGGAAGACCAGCAGATCATCGACGCGCTGCGGTCCCGCAAGCCGGATCTCGCGGAGACGCGGGTCTACGTCGATCCGCCGCCTGGGCCGGCGAGCGCCGGGCACACGTTCAACCGGCGCACGAATCCGAAGACCCTCGAGCGGAACGACTCGCCCGAGCAGCGCGATTCGTGGAACCGCGTGTGGACGTTCTTCGAATGGCATTTGCGGCCGTACGAGGATCGATCCGCGGGAGGCTCCAGGTTCTGATGGCATCGAAGACGCCGGCTCGCATCATCCCTCCCTACGTGATCACGGACGGCAGCCGCTTCCGGTTGCGGAACGTCGACCCAAAAGGCGCGGGCAGGTCCTCGCTCCCCAAGGAGAAGGCCGTCGCGCTGCTGCGCGAAACCGTCGCACGGCTGTGCACGCTCCAGGCCAGGCTCTACGCCGAGAACCGGTGGGGCGTCCTGTTGATCATCCAGGCGATGGACGCCGGAGGAAAGGACGGCGTCATCAAGAACGTGCTGTCCGGCCTCGATCCCCACGGCTGCGAGGTCTCCTCGTTCAAGGCTCCTTCGTCCGAAGAGCTGGATCACGATTTTCTGTGGAGGACGACGCGGCGCCTTCCGGAGCGGGGACGGATCGGCGTCTTCAACCGCTCGTACTACGAAGAGGTGTTGATCGTCCGCGTCCACCCGAAGCTGCTCGGCTTCCAGAAGCTCCCCCGCCGCCGTCACGCCGCGGATCTGGCGTGAGCGATTCGAGGACATCAACGCGTTCGAGCTGCACATGGCGCGCAACGGCTACCTGATCCGCAAGTTCTTCCTCCACATCTCCAAGGAAGAGCAGCGCCGGCGATTCCTGAGCCGGCTGGAGGAGCCCGACAAGCGCTGGAAGTTCATGATCGCGGACGTGGAGGAGCGCAAGCGCTGGGGCGACTACATGCGCGCCTACGAGGACATGATCCGCCACACGAGCGCCCCGCACGCGCCGTGGATCGTCGTCCCGGCCGACAGGAAGTGGTACGCGCGCTGTGTCGTGGCGTCGGCCGTCGTGGACGCGCTCGAGAGCCTGAACCTGCAGCTCCCCAAGATCGATGCCGGCAAGCGGCGCGAGCTCGAGCGTGTGCGCGAGGCGCTCGAGGCGGAACAGCGCCCGCGATCCCGGCCGCGAAAGTCCAGATTGTAATCGCGCGTCGTAATCCGTGGCCGCGTGCACGGCCACACCTCGTAACACATTGAGCCGCCGATGTCTGCCCGCGGAACGGGAATTGCCACCGACGCCGTATCTCGAACTCGTCGGTGGAGGAGAATATGGAACGGCCTACGGAAATCGGCGCGTCGCTTGTCGTCAAGGGAGAGATCACGGCGCACGAAGACATCATCGTGAGCGGCCGCGTCGAAGGCTCGATTGCCGCGTCCGGCTACTCCGTCACGGTGACTGCCGGCGCCGAGCTGGTCGCTGACATCAACGCACGCGCCATCGTCGTGTCGGGTCAGGTGTTCGGGACGCTGTCCGCCGACGAGCGCATCGAGCTCGGGCCGACCGCGAACGTCGAGGGGGAGCTCACCGCGCCCACGTTCCTGGTCAAGGACGGCGCGATGTTCGAGGGCAAAGCCGAGACGCGCAACGCGGCGCCCAAGCCCGGCCTTCAGCTCGCATCGTAAACAAGAGATCAAGAGCGGAGAGCGTTCCTTCGCAGTCTTGAAACAGGAGGGCAGGAGATCAGGAGAAGAACAAATAACTCTTGAAAACAAAACACTCCTGAACTCCTGACCTCCTGTTCACTAGTCTCCTGATCTCCTGTTCAAACGGGTAGTACCGACCCGGCGTCGCGACCGACGGCGGTACGAACTTTCCATTGGCGCGTAGGATGATCACCTATCCCTTCGCGCGCACCACGCGTCTGATTTATTTCGTTCTCGCCGCCGTTGCGCTCGCTGCAGCGCCTGCACGCGCAGCGACGCTTCCAACCGGATTCTCGGAATCTCTTGTCGCCAGCGGCCTGCAGAGTCCGACCGCGATGCAATTTGCTCCGGATGGACGGCTGTTTGTCTGCGAACAAGGCGGCCGGCTGCGGGTGATCAAGAACGGTGCGCTGCTCCCGACTCCGTTCCTGACGCTGACCGTCAGCTCATCCGGTGAACGCGGGTTGCTCGGCGTCGCTTTCGATCCGGCCTTCTCGAGCAATCAGTTCATCTACCTTTATTACACGGCGACGAGTCCAGCCGTACACAATCGCATCAGTCGCTTCACGGCCAACGGAGACACCGTCGTGCCGGGGAGCGAAGTGGTGATCCTCGAGCTCAACAATCTGAGCAGCGCGACCAATCACAACGGCGGGGCGCTGGCGTTCGGTCCGGACGGCAAGCTGTACGCCGCGGTCGGCGAGAACGCGAACAGCGCGAACGCGCAGTCGATGAACAACCTGCTCGGCAAGATGCTCCGTATCAATTCCGACGGTACGATTCCCTCCGACAATCCCTTCTTCACGTCGGCAGCCGGCCAGAATCGCGCGATCTGGGCGCTGGGGCTTCGCAACCCGTTTACCTTCGCGTTCAATCCGGGACGGCCCGAGCTGTTCATCAACGACGTCGGTCAGAACACGTGGGAAGAGATCAACGACGGGCGAGCGGGCGCCAACTACGGGTGGCCGACGACCGAAGGGCCGACAACGGATCCCCGGTTCGTCGGACCGAGACACGCCTACAACCACAGCGACAGCGGATCGTGCGCGATCACCGGCGGCGCGTTCTATTCGCCGCCCACCGCGCAATTTCCCGCCGCATACGCCGGCGATTACTTCTTCGCCGACTACTGCGCCGGGTTCATCCGCAGGCTCGATCCGCTGTCAGGCAATACCGTCACGGCCTTCGCGACGGGGATCTCGTTTCCCGTCGATCTGAAGGTCGCCGACGATGGGAGCCTCTACTATCTCGCGCGTGGATCGGGATCCGGGGGCGGGGTCGTCTTTCGAGTGACGTTCGGCGCGTCGGCGCCCAGCATCACGATGCATCCCTCCAGCCGCACCGTCCAACCCGGCGCCTCGGTGACGTTCAGCGTCCGCGCGTCGGGGCCGGCGCCGCTCCGCTATCAGTGGCAACGTAACGGCGCCGACATCGCAGGCGCCACGGCGCAGGATCTGACCATCGCCTCCGTGACCGCGTCGGACAATGGCGCGCGGTTCCGCGCCAGGGTCACGAACGACTTCGGCAACGTGCTCAGCAACGAGGCGGTGCTGACGGTGAGCACCAACGGCGCGCCGACCGGGACGATCACGCAACCGTCCGCCGGCGCCCTGTACAGCGGCGGCAGCGTCATCGCCTACGCGGGCACGGCCACCGATCCCCAGGACGGCACGCTGCCGGCATCCGCATTCACGTGGCGTGTGGATTTCCACCACGCCGACCACGTGCATCCGTTCATCGCGCCGACGACCGGCGCGGCCGGCGGGTCGTTCACCATTCCGACGACAGGACACACCGAGGCCAACGTCTGGTATCGGATCTACCTGACGGTGCAGGATTCCGGCGGGCTCACGCACACGACGCAGCGCGACGTGCTGCCGCGCATCGTGCGATTGACGCTCGCCACGAACCCCGCCGGGCTCCAGGTGAACCTGGACGGCCAGCCCGTGACCACACCGCTCTCGTTCGACGGTGTTGTCGGCATCGTGCGCAACCTCGAAGCAACGGCGCAGGTGTCCGGCGGGACGACGTATGAGTTCGTCTCGTGGTCGGATGGCGGCGCCGCCCGCCACGACGTGTCCACGCCAGCGGCGGCCACGACCTACACGGCCACGTTCCGAGCCACCGGGGGAACGGCGCACGGGCTGACGGCGACATACTTCAACAACATCAACTTCACCGGGAGCACGGTCGCGCGCGTGGATCCGACGGTGGACTTCGCGTGGGGCGCGGGCTCGCCGGCGCCGGCGATTGCCGCCAACACGTTCAGCGCGCGCTGGACGGGGTCGATCGAAGCGCCCGTCACCGGGACCTATACGTTCTACACGGTCAGCGATGACGGCATCCGCCTGTGGGTCAACGGCCAGCGGATCATCAGCAACTGGACCGACCACGGAGCGACCGAAAACCGCGCGACGATCTCGCTGACCGCCGGGCAGCGGTACACCATCCGGGTCGATTTCTACGAGAACGGCGGCAACGCCACCGCGCGGCTGCTGTGGAGCCACGCCTCGATTCCCAAAGCCGTGGTCCCGACCGTGCGGCTGTTCCCGCAATGACGTCAGGGAAGGGTCCGGCTAAAGCCGGACCCTTCATTTCTTCTTCGCGAGCAGCTTCTCCATCTCGTCCATCACGCGGTTCATCTTCTTCATCGTCAGCTCGAGCGGCTCGTCGGTCGTCATGTCGATGCCCGCTTCCTTGAGCAGATCGATCGGATACTTCGACCCGCCCGACGAGAGGAACGTCAGGTACCGCTTCGTCGCCGCCGGGTCCCCCGCCATCACCTTCTCCGACAGCGCCGCCGACGCCGTGAAGGACGTGGCGTACTGGAACACGTAGAAGTTCCGGTAGAAGTGCGGGATGAACGCCCACTCGTGCTGGATGTAGTCGTCCACGATGCAGACGCCCTTGTCGTGGCCGTAGTATTTCTTGGTGAGCTCGGCGTAGAGCTTCGACAGCGCGTCGCCGGTCAGCGGCTCGCCTTTCTCCGCCATCTGGTGCGTCCGCAGCTCGAACTCGGCGAACTGCGTCTGCCGGAACACGGTCGCCTTGATGCCCTCGAGGTAGTTCCCCAGCAGCGACAGCTTCACCGAGTCGTCCGAGATCGTCTTCAGCATGTGCTCGTTGAGGAGCGCCTCGTTGAACGTCGAGGCGACTTCGGCGACGAAGATGGGATAGCCGGCCAGCGCGAACGGCTGCGTCTTGTTCGAGAAGTGCGAGTGCATGGCGTGGCCGAGCTCGTGGCCGAGCGTGCTGACGTCGTTGTACTTGCCGTTGTAATTGAGCAGCATGTAGGGATGGACGTCGTAGGCGCCGCCGTTCGAATAGGCGCCCGAGCGCTTCCCGGGCGACGGATACATGTCGATCCAGCGCTCGTTGAACGCGCGCGTCGCGGCCGCGGCGTACTCGGCGCCGAGCGGGGCGAGCGCGGCGAGCACGTGCTTCTGCGCCTCCTCGACGGTGTAGCTGAGATCGACCGACGAGACGAGCGGCGCATACAGATCGTAGTAGTGGAGCTCCGAGAGCCCCATCATGCGCTTGCGCAGGTTCAGATACCGGTGGAACGTCGGGAGATTGCGGTTCACGCCGTCGACGAGCCGCGTGTAGACCGAGGTCGGGATGTTCGCGCTGTCGAGCGACGCCTCGAGCGCGCTGTTGTACTTCCGCGACTTCGCGTAGAACACGTCCGACTGCACCTGGCCGTTCATGGTCGAGCCGAACGTGCCCCGGAACGCGCCAAGCGATCCGAAGAAGGCGCTCATGACCTTCTCGCGATCCGTGCGGTTCGGGACGGCGCGATAGAGGCCGAAGGCGGAGCTGTCGAGCTTGACGCTCTTCCCGTCCGCGAGCGTGACCGACGGGAACGGGAAATCCGCGTTCGAGAGAATCCCGTACACGTCGGACGGCGCGCTGGCGATGACCGAGGAGCCCGCCAGCAGCCGCTCTTCGGCGTCGGTCAGCGTGTGCTCCCGCCGGCGCAGGATGTCCTCCAGGTAGAACTTGTAGACCCGCAGGCGCGGCTCGCCCGCCACGAACTTGTCGATCGTCGCGCGATCGATCTTGAGGATCTCCGGCTCGACGAAGGACGTCTCGGCGCCGAACCCCGCGCCGAGCTGCGCCATCTCCTGCTGCATGCCCTGGTAGGTGCTGACGCGCGTGTCCTCGTCGGAATGCATGCTCGCGTAGACGTAGATGCGCGTGAAGTCCTTCGACAGCCGCGTCGTCAACTCGAGCGCGTCGGCGAGCTTCTGCGGCGACGACGACAGCGTGCCCTTGAACGCCTTGATCGCGGACAGCTCTTCGGAGAGCTTCTCCTTCGCGGCCCGCCACACCTTGTCGTCAGGATAAATCTTGGTCAGGTCCCACTTGTACTTGTCGGGGACGGCACTGCGTTCCTTCTGCTGGGCCGCGAGGGGAGTCAGCAGTCCAGCAGCCAGGGCGAGCGGGATCAACAGCAGACGGCGGGCTGAGCTTTTCATGCCCCCGATTATAGCGGCGGGGACCCGCGCGCTCAGGCCGTTGTTTCTTCCCGGGTGCGAACAGCTGTGACGATTGTTTCCACGAGCGCCGCGGGCGCCATCTGCGTCAGGACCGCCGGATCGACGGGGCTCAGTTCGTACGCCTTGATGATGTTGACCAGGTGCCACGCGGAGAAGGCGTGGAGCTGGCTTCTCAACAGCGCCTCGCCTTTGCGGTACACCGAGAACGGGTTGAGGATGCTCTGGGCCGGCCGCGCGGGGAGGAAGTCCGGCGCGGGGCCGTCGTGTGCGGGGAGTGGGACGGACGGCCGTTCGGCGCGGACGAGCGGGTTCAGCGCGCGGGCGAGCGACCCCTCGAGGAACACCGGCGTCAGCCCCGTGGCCCGGTACTCGGTATCCGTCCGGTTCGGCTGCGTCGTCTCGCGACCCGATCGGACGATCTCGCCACCGGCCACCGGCTCGAACTCGACCCATCCCTGCCAGTGCCCGTACTCGTTCTCGGAGCCGCAGGCGCGGGCAATGTAAGGGATGCCGTCTTTCGTTGACACCGGTTCCGCGAACTCGACGAATACTTCAGCCACTGGAACGCCTCCGCCCCGCTGGGTGCAAATCTGCCGCCACATCCGTTCTGATGAGCTGCCGCGGCCTGCCCTGAGCGAGCGAATGACTCTCAGGCGAGTCGAAGGGCGCTTGATTTGCCCCCCCGCAGCTGCGCCATTATGTGCCATGGCGAAGCCCATCGATCCTCGCACCGAGATCGGGCACGTGCACCTGAAGGTTTCCGATCTCGACCGCGCGCTGGCGTTCTATTCGGGCGTGCTCGGGTTCGAGCTGACGCAACGCATGGGTCAGTCGGCCGCCTTTCTCAGCGCCGGCGGGTACCACCATCACATCGGGCTGAACACGTGGGAGAGTCAGCACGGTGGACCGCCCGCCCCCGGCACGACCGGGCTGTACCACTTCGCCGTCCGCTACGCCGATCGCGCGTCGCTCGGAGACGCGCTCCGCCGCCTGCGCGCCGCGGGCATCCCGCTCGACGGGGTGAGCGATCACGGTGTCAGCGAAGCGCTCTACCTGCACGATCCGGACGGGAACGGGCTCGAGCTCTACTGGGATCGTCCTCGCGCCGAGTGGCCAAGGCACCCCGATGGCACATTGAAGATGACCACCGAGCCGCTCGATCTTGCCGGGCTTCTCGCCGCGGCCGCCGAGACGCCGGCGGTTGCCGGCGCGGACGCGCACTCGCCGTACGCGCTCATGACCGAAGCGAACCGCGCGCGGCTCCGCGATCTGCGCGGCAAGCTGCTGCAGCTCCACAAGGTCCTGCTCGACGATGCGAGAGTGTCGTATGAGATGGATCGCGGACGTGTCGCCTCGAGCGCGACGCTCCTGCAGCTCGTGATCGGCGATCCGTGGTTCGCGTGGCTCCACTCGCTTTCGGAGCTGATCGTCCGAATCGATCAGACCGCCGAGCCGGACTCGCCGGCCACCGATGCGGACGCGGCGACGCTCATCGAGCAGGTGGAGCACCTGCTGACCGCGTCGGAAACGGGCGAGGGCTTTCAGCGCCGCTACTACGACGCGCTCCAGCGGCAGCCCGCCGTCGTCCTCGCGCACGCCGAAGTCAGGCGCGCGATCAAGGCGAGCCGCGGTACACGGATAAACACGGGCCACGGATCACGATTCACGGATTACACGGATATGTCACGCTTCGCGCCGGCCGAGGCGGCGCGACACCAGCCGACGGAATGCGTCCCACTACCCCCTGCCTCCTGTTCTCCTGTTTTTCTTAAGACAGGGCGCCGAAGGCGCCACAGCGTGACAGGCTTTATCTGTGTAATCCGTGTAATCCGCGGCTATCCGTGGCGTGGCTATCCGTGGCATGATCACGCGCGACTGTGGCCGCTGAGATCCCGCCTGCGGCCGGCCATCCCCAATCGTCGGGTGGACGCCGGCGTCCCTCATTCGATCGCTCCATCGTCGAAGGGCCGATCGTGCCCGCGGTGTGGAAGATCGCGTGGCCGACGGTGTTGCAGAACGCGATCGGCGGGCTCCAGGGGATCGTCGATCACGCGCTGGTCGGCCACTTCGTCGGCTTCACGGGCAACGCCGCCATCGGCGTGAGCTGGCAGATCTTCCTCGTCGTGATCGTCTTCATCGCGTCGCTGTTCACCGGCATGGGCGTGCTGGTGGCGCGCGCCGCGGGGGCGAACGACCACGACAAGGTCAACCGGACGGTCTACCAGGCGTTCCTGACGGCGCTCGTGATCTCGCTCGGCATCCTCGCCCCGCTCGGCTACGTGCTTGCGCCGAGCCTCCTCGATCTCGTCAACGCGACGCCGGCCGTCCGCGCCGAAGCGCTGCCCTTCCTGCGGACCATGTTCCTGTTCAGCATCGGGCTGCTGATGTTCTTCATGCTCGGCGGCGCGCTGCGCTCGGCGGGCGACGCGCGGACGCCGCTTCGTCTCGGCATCGCGATGACCGTTCTGAACTTCTGCCTGAACGTCGTCTTCATCCGCGGTCTGGGGCCGATTCCGGCGTTCGGCACGCGGGGCGCCGCGATCGGCACGGTCATCGCGAGCCTCACCGTGTCGTCGGTTGCGCTGTGGCTGCTGTTTGCCGGAAAGCTCGTGGTCCACTTCGAGAAGGGGATGCCGCTGCGGCCCGACTTCAAGATCATCCGATCGCTGTTCCGATTCGGCCTGCCGGCGGGCATCCAGGGCGTCGCGATGAACGTCGCGGGCGTGATGCTGCTGCGCTTCATCGGATCGCTCGAGCACAGCGCCGAGGCGCAGGCGGCGTACGCGGTCGGATACGCGGAGCTGTTCTCGCTCATCACGTGGACCTCGGTCGGGTTGATGGGGGCCGCGGCCGCGGTCGCAGGGCAGAACCTCGGCGCGGGACAGCCGGACCGCGCGGCGCACGCGGTCCACATCGCGGCGCGTCTTGGCCTGGTCGTCGCCGCCACGATCGGGTCGCTGTTCCTTCTCATCCCCGAACAGCTGCTGGGTATCTTCGGCCTGAACGAGCCGATCGTCGTGCAACTGGGGCGGCAGCTCCTGAGCTACCTGAGCATCTCAGGACTCTTTATTACCGTCGCGCTGACCTATACCGGCGGCCTCCAGGGCACGGGTGACACGCGCAGTCCTCTCTACATCACCCTGGTTTCACAGGTTGCGCTGCCCCTGGGCCTGTGCTTCGTCCTCCAGCAGATGGGGACGCTCCAGCCGTCGGGTGTCTGGACGGCGATCCTGCTCGGCCATTCCACGCGGTGCCTGCTGTCGGTTGCCCGATTCCAACAGGGTAAGTGGCGCCATATCAAGGTGGAATGACGCTCCGGCTGACGTCCTCGTAGCGCAGGGCTTCATCCTGTCTTGCCGAATGGCCATTTCTCCCAACGCCGAGCACGACCCAGTTCTTGCAGATGATCCCCGGGAGGAGGGCGAACCGATGAGGTGGACGACCGGGGATCGCGGGAACGTCGAGGACCTGCGTGGACGGACTGGTGGGATGCGCGCCGTACCGATGGGGATCGGCGGCGTAGTCGTATTGCTCTTGCTCAGCTGGGCGACCGGGGTGGACTTCACGTCGCTCGCCGGCGGCGGCGGTCCGGCGCCCTCGTCGTCGGTCGGCACGACAGGGAGCGGTCCGGTCGCCACCACGCCTGCCGAAGAAAAGAAAGTCGATTTCGTAGATGCCGTCATCGAGGACGTCCAGGAGATGTGGCAACAGAAGCTCGGGAACCGCTATCAGCCGACACGCGTGCGCCTGTTCCGCGATGCCGTCGATACCTCGGGCTGCGGGTTCGCGCAAGCGGCGAGCGGCCCGTTCTATTGCCCGGGCGACCACTTTGTCTACCTCGATCTGGGCTTCTTCGACGAGCTGCAGCAGCGCTTCGGCGCCGCCGGTGATTTCGCCCAGGCCTACGTCCTCGCTCACGAGGTCGGACATCACGTGCAGGCGCTGACCGGCATCGAGAGCCGGATGCGCGAGATGGCGTCGCGCAATCCCTCGCAGCGCAACGAGCTCTCGGTGAGGCTCGAGCTGCATGGCCGACTGCTTCGCCGGCGTCTGGGGGCACGCCACCAACAGGCCCGGCCGCTCGTCGGACGGCCGGGTCGAGCTCGAGAGCGGCGACATCGAGGAAGGGCTTCGCGCCGCGGCCGCGATTGGCGACGATCGCATCCAGCGGATGCAGACCGGCCGCGTCTTCCCGGACAAGTTCACCCACGGCACGTCGGAGCAGCGCGTGACCTGGTTCCGTCGCGGCTTCGAGCGCGGCGATCCGGAGGCTTGCGAGACGTTCCAGTAACACGGATTACACGGATTACACGGATGACACGGAACACGGATGACACGGATGAACACGGAACACGGATACACGGATTGACACGGAAACGATGAACACGGACGAAGATCTGCGACGCGTTCCAACCGGCATGACAAGGATGTTCAGATGAAGAAGATGTACCAAGCGCTCGCACTGGTCGTTGTCGTCGGCGCCGCGTCGTCCTCTCCCGCCCTCGCGGATCAAGCCGCCCAGCAAGGCAGCCAGGCGCAAACACGTTTTCGCGGCATGGATACCGACAAGGACGGGGTCATCACGCGCGCCGAGTGGCGCGGCAACGACCAGAGTTTCCGGCAGCAGGACACGAACCGCGACGGCGTGCTCTCCGGCACCGAGATACGAGGTGTCACTCCGCAGCCGGCGCCCGGGGCCGACGAGGAGTCGCGGCGGCAACAGGCCGCGGCAACGACCGCCCGCATCGTCAGCATGGATGCCGACAAGGACGGTGTCATCACGCGTGCCGAGTGGCGCGACGACATCGGGGCATTCCGGCAGCAGGACGCGAACCACGACGGCGTGCTCTCCGGGGACGAGGTGCGCACGGTCGCCTTCCAGGATGTGGACGGAGACGGCGTGATCACGCGCGCCGAGTGGCGGGGCGACGTCCAGGCTTTCCGCGAGCACGATCGGAACCGCGACGGGGTCCTCTCGGGCAGCGAAGCGCGCGAGTTGCTCGAGCCGGCGACGGTCACCAATGACGAGGCGCGGCGCCGCGACGCGATCACCCGTTTCAACAACGCGGATCGCAACCGCGACGGCCGGATTGCCCGCGACGAGTGGACGGGCAACGCGCGCGCCTTCTCCAGGATGGACACGAATGGCGATGGGCTCGTCACCCGCACCGAGTTTGCCACCGCGGAGAACGATCGTACCGCGCCCACCTCGGGCCAGCGGCGGCCGACGGCTGCGTACCAGTCAGGGTACGACCGGGGCATGGCCGAGGGACGCAGCGAGGGGAAGGGAGACCGCGGCGCGAGTATCAACGGCCGCTGGGACCTCGAAGCGCAGGGCGAGCTCGAACACGCCGATTCGGGCTACGAATCGCGCTTCGGCCCGCGGGAAGAGTATCAGGCCGGCTATCGCGCCGGGTTCCGCCTCGGGTACACGGAGGGATTCGGGCCGCGTAACGCGGAGTCTCCCGCATACAAGGCGGGTCACGACAGGGGACTGTCCGAGGGACGTCAGGCCGGCAGGGACGACCGCAACGTGAACGGCGGCCGCTGGGATCTCGAAGGGCAGCGGGAGCTGGAACAGGCCGATTCGGGCTACGACACGCGCTTCGGCCCGCGCGACCAGTATCAGGCCGGTTATCGCGCCGGGTTCCGCCTCGGATACAAAGAGGGATTCGGCCCACGGTAGCGGACACCAATAGCGCAAGGAATCCACGACGAGTCGTTCTACCTGTAGGAGCAAGGAGGGTGGAATGCCTCGTCGTGTTTTTGCGGCGCTACTTGTCGCACTGGCCGGCGCGCTGCTGGCGCCGGCAGCGGAGGCCTGCGACTGCGGTGCCACCGGGCCGCCTTGTATAGCGTTTCCGAAGACCCCCGTGCTCTTCGCCGGCCGGGTGACCCAGGTCAGCGAGCTGTCCATCCCCGACAAGACAGAAAAGAACGACTTCGTCTATCGCTACCAGCTGGTGCGATTTGAGGTGGAAGAAAACTTTCGCGGCCAGCCGCGAACGTCCATCGAAGTCACGACCGGTGAGGGCGGCGGTGATTGCGGTTTTCACTTCCGCACGGGCGAGCGTTACCTGGTCTATGCCGGCGAGCTCCCGGAAACCGGGCGGCTGTACACGAGCATCTGCACGCGCACAAGACTCCTGAGCGAAGCGGCCGCTGATCTGGATTTCCTGCGGAAGCGCGGCGATCCGGGCCGCGGCGCCGGCCTCGAGGGAACCATCCTCGAAATCGGCCGCGATCCGAAGACCAACGCGACGCCGACGCGTGGGAATGATGAAGGGTGTTCGCGTGGTCGTCGAGGGCGGTGGCAAGAAGTGGGAGGCGACGACCGACGACGAGGGCTGGTTCCGCGTCTGGGGACTGCCGGCCGGCGAATACAGCGTGCGGGCCGTCCTCCCCAGGAACTTCGTGCCGGACGCGAGGAAAGTACGGGTCACCCCGGCCATGTGCGGCTGGGTGCACATGCTGGCGACGCCGTACGCGTTTCCCGATCCGAAGAGATAACGGAGAGGACGGAGACACCGGAGGTCTTTACACGGAGAAACGGAGAAACGGAGTAGCGGAGAACACAAACAAAAACAATTCTCCGTTCCTCCGTTCCTTCGTTCCTCCGTGTTTGGAATCCGTTGCCTCCGTAACCTCCGGTACCTCGAGTCCATGGTGCCCGAGTGTCGGATGTGCCCCGAGCTTGGAGGCCCGTCCCGCACACGTTAGAATCCGTCATGCCAGCCATCGGGCAATCGATCCCACGCAAGGAAGGACGCGCGAAGGTCACCGGCCAGGCGCGCTACGTCGACGATCTGAGGCTGCCCGGCATGCTCCACGGCGTCACGGTGCGCAGCCCGTCGCCGCGGGGCGTGATTCGCGACATCCGATACGGCCCGGGCATTCCCTGGGACGCGATCACGATCGTCACCGCCCGCGACATCCCCGGCGCCAACGTCGTGGCGCTCATCACCGACGATCAGCCGTACCTCGCGGCCGGGACTGTGAACCACGCGGAGGAGCCGGTGCTGCTCCTCGCCCACGCCGACCCGGTGCTGCTCCAGGAAGCGCGGCGGAGCGTCACCATCGAGATCGACCCGCTGCCGCCGGTGTTCACGATGGACGAGGCGTTGTCGGGGAGAGAGATCATCTGGGGCGCCGACAACCTCTTCAAGTCCTATCTCGTGTCGCGCGGGGACGTGGACGCGGCGCTGGCTGCGGCCGACACGATCGTCGAGGGGGAATACGACACGGGCGCGCAGGAGCAGCTCTACATCGAGCCGAACGGGATGCTGGCCGTGGCGCACGTGGGCGGCGACGTGGACGGCGTCACGGTGTGGGGCTCGATGCAGTGCCCGTACTACATCCACAAGGCCCTGGCCGCGCTCTTCAGCCTGCCCGGCGAAAAGATCCGCGTCGTCCAGATGGAGACCGGCGGGGGGTTCGGCGGCAAGGAAGAATACCCCTCGATCCTCGCCGGCCACGCGGCGCTGCTGGCGTGGAAGTCGGAGCGTCCGGTGAAGATGGTGTACGACCGCGCCGAAGACATGGTCGCGACGACCAAGCGGCACCCGTCGAGGACGCGCCATCGGACCGGCATCACGAAGGACGGCCGGCTCGTCGCGATGGACATCGACTTCACGATCGACGGCGGCGCGTACTGCACGCTCACGCCGGTCGTCCTGTCCCGCGGCACGATCCACGCGCCGGGACCGTACTTCTGCCCGAACGTCCGCGTGCGCGGGCGCGCGGTCGCGACGAACGCGCCGCCGCACGGCGCCTTCCGCGGGTTCGGTGCGCCGCAAAGCCTCTTCGCGCTCGAGCGGCACATGGACCGGGTCGCGGCCGCCGCCGGGCTTTCCCCCGATGAGTTCCGCCGGCGCAATTTCATCCAGACCGGCCAGACGAGCGCCGTGGGGCAGGTGATGCGCGATCCTGTCGACATGGCGGGCCTGCTCGATCGCGCGCTGACGCTGTCGGACTATCACGCCAGGCGCGCACGGTTCGACGCCGCGAACGCGCGGGGCCCGCTGAAGAAGGGCATCGGCTTCGCCGCGTTCATGCACGGCGCGGGGTTCACCGGCTCGGGCGAGGATCACCTCGCGTCGATCGTCACCGTCGAGGCGGCCGCGGACGGCCGGGTCCGCGTGCTGACCGCCAGCACGGAGATCGGCCAGGGGACCAACACGATCTTCTCGCAGATCGCCGCCGACGCGCTCGGGCTCGACGTCGGCGCGATCGAGGTCGTGCAGCCCGACACCGCGGTGGTGCCGAACAGCGGCCCGACGGTGGCGTCGCGGACCTGCATGGTGGTCGGCAAGCTCGTCGAATCGGCGGCGCTCGAGCTGCGCGCGGCGCTCGAGCGGAAACTCGGGAGCGTCGAGGATTTCTCCGCCGCCTGCCGCGAGTACATCGCACAGTTCGGGCCGCTGCGCGCCTCCTCGCAGTATCGCGCGGACGGCGGCGCCCGATGGGACGACGAGCGCTACGAGGGCGACGCCTATGGCACGTACGCGTGGGCGGTGTACGTGGCGGAAGTGACGGTGGACACCACGACCTTCGAGGTGCGGCTCGACGACTTCGTCGCGCTGCAGGAAGTCGGGAAGGTCATCAACCCGGTGCTGGCCGCCGGGCAAATCGAAGGCGGCGTCGCACAGGGCATCGGCTGGGCGCTGTTCGAGCAGGTCGCCTGGCGCGAGGGGCGGATGGTCAACGCGCAGATGACCAACTACATCATGCCCACGTCGATGGACCTTCCGCCCATCCGGGTGTTCTTCGAGGAGGTGCCGTACGCGCACGGCCCCGGCGGCGCGAAGGGCATCGGCGAGCTGCCGATGGACGGCGCCGCGCCGGCGATTGCCAACGCCGTGTCGCACGCGGCGGGCGTCAACATCAGGAGCATTCCCATCACGCCCGAGAAACTGATGGCGCTCATGGAGGGTGGCGGTGCCTGACGCGCCGATTTCGATCCGATGCCGCGTCAACGGGACCGACGCGACTCTGCAGGGGCATCCGATGACGCGGCTGCTCGATGCCCTGCGTACCGGGCTGCACCTGACGGGAACGAAAGAAGGATGCGGCGAGGGGGAATGCGGCGCGTGCTCGATCTCGCTCGACGGCCGGCTCGTGAACAGCTGCCTCGTGCCGCTCCTGCAGGCGGACGGGTCGGTCATCGTCACGATCGAAGGGGTCGCGGACGGGGATCGGCTGCATGCCGTTCAGGAGGCCTTCATCGCGTACGGCGGGGCGCAGTGCGGCATCTGCACTCCCGGGATGATCCTCGCGGCGGTGACGCTGCTCGAACGGACGCCCCATCCGGACGAGCAGGCGGTGCGAGAAGCGCTCGCCGGGAATCTCTGCCGGTGCACCGGGTACATGCGCATCTTCGAGGCCGTGCTCGAGGCATGCCGCGCCACCGGCGCCTGCGGCCCGCGCGAGGAGAGCGAGTCTTCGAGCGCCGCAGCGCGAGCGAGTGACAGCCCTGAGCTGCGGCGAGCGAGCGCAGCGAGTCGAGCCGCTGCGCCTGGGGGTGGGGCCCCGGGCGCATTGAGTAATGCCGGGCCCCACGAGCAGTAAATAAATGAGGGCCTATCTGCCCGCGTACGATCTCCAGGCGCCGGGAAACCTGACGGCCGTCCTCCAGATGATCGCCGACAACCCGGGCTGCCGGCCGTTTGCCGGAGGCACCGATCTGATGGTGCTGCTCGAAGCCGGGACGCTGCCCCGCGGCCGGTACGTCAGCCTGTGGGGACTGCCGGAGCTCCGCGGCGTCGAGGTGACCGGCGGCGCGGTGACGCTCGGCGCGCTCACGACCTACTCGGAGGTGCTCGCGCACCCGGTCCTCGCTGCGGAGTTTCCGTTGCTGACGCGGGCGGCGGCCGAGACCGGCGGCGTCGCGACGCAGAACCGCGGCACGCTCGGCGGCAACATCGCGAACGGCTCTCCGGCCGCGGACTCTCCGCCCGCGCTGCTGGTCTACGACGCGGAGCTCGAGCTGATCTCGGTCCGCGGATCGCGGCGCGTGCCGTACGATCGCTTCCACACCGGCTACAAGCAGATGGACCTCGCGGCAGACGAGCTCATTCGAGCCATCACGATTCCGCGGGGGCGGCAGGGCTGGATCGAGTCCTATCGCAAGGTCGGCACGCGCCAGGCGCAGGCGATCTCGAAAATCTGCTTTGCGGCCGCCGCGACTCTCGACGGCGATGTCGTGCGCGATGCCCGGCTCGCGCTCGGCAGCGTCGCGCCGGCGGTCGTGCGATGCGTGCACACCGAAGCGGCGCTCCGTGGCCGGACGCTTGCGGACGAGGTGGTCGCCGCGGCACGGCAGGCACTGGCCCGCGACATCGCCCCGATCGACGACGTCCGCTCGACCGCGCGCTATCGGCTGCGCGTGGCGGAGAATCTCCTGATACAGTTCTTGAAGGAGACGCTTCGCGAAGACACGAGGCAGGGCTGAAGCCCTGCGCTACGTACGATCGCCAACGGAGGAGCTTTGATCCGCAGGTTCAGATGGCACGCGATTCTGCCGGCAGTCTTCGCAGCGTTCACGACGGCGCTCCCCGCCAGCGGTCAGGAGTCGCGGAGCACGACCGCCGGACCCGGCGCCGCCATCGACGCCGCGCTCGCCAGGGTTTCGCCGAGCCTCGTCCGGATCCACGTCGTCGCGTTCACGTACTCCGACGGCCGCGAGCTCAAACGTGAATCGTCGGGCAGCGGCACCATCATCACCCCGGAGGGCCACGTCCTCACGAACCACCACGTGGCCGGCCGCACCCGATCCATCGTCTGCACGCTCGCCAACCGCGAGGAGATCCCGGCGGATCTGATCGGGACCGATCCGCTGTCCGACATCGCGGTCCTCAAGCTCCGTCCGGCCCGGCCTCGGGTGTTTCCGGCGGCGCGGTTCGGGGACGCGTCGCGCCTCAAGGTCGGCGATCGGGTGCTCGCGCTCGGCAGCCCGCTCGCGCTCTCGCAGTCGGTCACGATGGGCATCGTCAGCAACACCGAGATGATCATGCCGGGCATGTTCTGGCCGTTCAACCGCATGACGCTCGACGGCGAGGATGTCGGATCGATCGTCCGCTGGATCGGCCACGACGCCGCAATCTTCGGCGGGAACTCCGGCGGCCCGCTGGTCAACCTGGACGGCGAGATTGTCGGCGTCAACGAGATCAGCATGGGGCTCGCGGGCGCGATTCCGAGCGACCTCGCGCGCGAGGTCTCGACCGCCATCATCCGCGACGGCAAGGTCAGCCGGAGCTGGATCGGCCTGGACGTCCAGCCGCTGCTCAAGTCGTCGGTATCCCGGCGCGGCGCGCTCGTCGCCGGCACGGTCGAGGGTTCCCCCGCGGCCAGGGCGGGTTTCGCGGCGGGGGACGTCCTCGTCACGCTCGGCGGGCGCGACATCGACGTGCGCTTCGGGGAAGAGCTTCCGCTGTTCAACCAGTTCGTGATGCGCCTGCCGCGAGGCCAGCCAATCGCCGCGACGGTGCTCCGCGACGGCGCCCCCAAAACCCTGAGCGTCGTCGCGGAGGATCGCGAAAGCGTCGAAGCGCGGGTTCGTGAGCTGCCCGCGCTCGGCATCACCGCGTCGAACCTGACCGCGTGGTCGGCGAAGGAGCTGAGACGGCCCGATCGCGCGGGGGTCCGTGTCGACGGCATCAGGCCGGGAGGTCCGGCGGCGGAAGCGAAGCCGCCGCTGACAGACGACGACGTGATCGTGGAGATCGATGGGAAGGCTGTGAGGAACGTCGAGGAGCTGATCGCGCACGAGGCGCGCCTGACGGCGGAACAGGCTGCGCCTGTCCGAACGCTGTTGACCTTCGAGCGGCGCCGCGAGCGCCTGCTGACGGTGCTCGAGGTCGGACGGGCGTCGCTCCGGGATCCCGGCGTCGAGGCGCGAAAGGCGTGGGTCCCGGTGAGCGTGCAGGTGCTGACCCGCGACCTGGCGTCCGCGCTCGGGCTCGCCGGCCGCTCCGGCGTCCGCGTGACGCGGTTGCTGAGCGGCGGGGCCGCCACCGGGCTCGAAGTCGGGGACATCATCACTGCCGTGGACGGTACGCCCGTGCAGGCGTCGCAGTCCTCCGACTCGGACCTCTTCGCCACGATGATCCGGCAGTACCGGATCGGATCGACCGCGGAGCTGTCGGTGCTGCGCAGCGGCGCGGAGCGCAAGCTCGCGGTCACGCTCGAGGCCTCGCCGCGTCTTCCCCGCGAGATGAAGAAGTACGAGGACACCGACTTCGAGTTTCGCGTGCGCGACATCGCGGTTGCGGATCGTGCCGCGGTGGGCCTCGCGGAAGGTCAGTCCGGCGTGCTCGTCGAAGCGGTCCGCGAGGGCGGCTGGGCGGCGCTCGGACACCTGGCCGACGGCGACGTGCTGTTGGCAATCGACGGAGAACCCGTGCCCGACGTCGCCGCCGTGCAGCAGAAAATGGAGCGCGTCGCGCGCACGAAGCCGGCCTCCGTCGTCCTGAAGGTCAGGCGCGGGATCCGGACGTTCTTCGTGGAGATGCAAACAGGGCAGTGAGTGGGAGAGTGGATGCTGACATCACGAAGCGCGGCGGCGGCGGTCGTGGGAATCGGGCTGCTGCTGGCCGCGGGACCGGCGCGGGCGCAGGACAATCGTGCGGCGGCGCGGGCGCTGGTGAAGAAGTGGCAGGAGGCGGTGGTCAACGTCCGCGTCGTGGTCAAGCTGCGGATGTCGATGGGCGGCCGGGAGGTGAGGTCCAGCGACGACACACTCGAGGCAATCGGCACGGTGATCGATCCCGGCGGGCTCACGGTGGTGGCGCTCGGATCGATCAATCCGGGCGGCATGATGACCAAGCTCATGGGCTCCGGCGCCGGCACCGAAGGGGTCGAGATTGTGAGCGAGCCCACGGACGTGAAGCTGCGGCTCTCGGACGGCCGCGAGCTTGCGGCGACGGTTGTGCTGCGCGACGAGGACCTCAACATCGCGTTCATCCGTCCGACGGCCGCGCCGGACAAGCCTCTCGTCTCGATTGACCTCGCCGATGCCGCGCAGCCGGCGCTGCTCGACGAGGTGCTCGTGTTCGGCCGGCTCGGGCGCGTCGGCGGCTGGGCGACGTCGGCCGCGCTCCGCGACATCGGCGGGATCATCCTCAAGCCGCGGACGTTCTACGTGCTCGCGGGGGAAGCGGCGGGTGTGGGGACGCCCGCGTTCCTGCCGAACGGGAAAGTGGTGGGCGTGCTGACGCTGAGACAGATCCAGACGGAACGCTCGAGTCCGCTGGCGGCGATGAACGGCCCTGAAGGGCTCGGCCTTCTGGCCGTGATCCTGCCGGCCGCCGACGTACTCGACATCGCAAAACAGGCGACGGAGAAAAAATGACCGGTCCAACTGAAACGTTCGACGTGGTGAAGTCCGATGAAGAATGGCGCCGCGAGCTGACGCCCGAACAGTACCCGCGTGCTGCGCGGCCACGGCACGGAGCGCGCCGGCACGTGCGCGCTGCTGCACGAGAAGCGGGCCGGCACGTTCAAGTGCGTGGCGTGCGGGAACCCGCTCTTCAAGACGGGCCGGAAGTTCGAGAGCGGCACCGGCTGGCCGAGCTTCTTCGCGCCGCTCGAGGGCGCCGTCGGCACGTCGACCGACACCAGCTTCTTCATGGCGAGGACGGAAGTCCACTGCCGGCGGTGCGGCGGTCACCTGGGCCACGTCTTCGAGGACGGCCCGCCGCCGACCGGCCTGCGCTACTGCATCAACGGCGTGGCGCTGAACTTCGAAGCTGATTCCGAATAGAGAACAGGAGATCAGGAGAATAGGAGATCAGGAGGATTTTTTTTGCAAACAAATCGATCTCCTAAACTCCTAATCTCCTGTTTTAGTCAGGTTTCAGCCACTCCACGAGATCGCTGATGCTGGTCCCGTCCCAGCCGCGGGCGCCCAGCTCGAGCCGCGCGTCGACATGGTGGTCGCGCCGGGCGGCGTCGGTCTGCACTTCCCTCAGCCGCCGCTGCTCCTCTTTCAGATCGTCGATCTCCCGCGCGCGCATGCGGTCGAGCCCGCCCTGCTGGATGAAGGTCACGACCGCGTGCAGCTCGCCGGTGTCGAGGAACGTGCCGTGGCCGCGGCAGACGTCCACGATCGTGCCGGACAGCCGGCCGAAGTTCGTGCGGTTCATCATCTTGCCGCACCGGACGCACGGCCGGTAGCGCACGGGTTCGACGGCCGTGGCCGGGGGACCGCTGGTCCACCGGTGCAGCACCGCGGCCTGCGATTCGCGGTCGGCGCAGATGCGTTCGAACGCCTCGGCCTCGAGCCACACCCCGTCGCACCGGGGACATTCCAGCAGCGACGCCGTGCCGACCGCGACCTGTTCCAGCGCCTTGCGGCACGCCGGACAGCGGGCGGCGGTTGCCTCGGTCTCCGTGCGCGCACGCCGCGCCCCGCACTTGGGGCAGAATGCCGCGCCTTCGAAAATCAGGGCAAAGCAGCCGGGGCAGCTCACCGTCGCGAGCCGCGCGCGGCAATACGGGCACCGGCGGGCGTCCGGATCCACCGCGGCGCCACAATTGGGACAATGAAGGGCGGAGGCGTCCACTGGGGACTAGAATAATGCTGACCGGGTCAAATGGGGGAGAAGTCGCGGCCGATTCCGGCCGTGTTCTTCAGCGTCAGCGAGAGGCAATGTTTATGGGCATCATGGATTTCATCAAGGGCGAGCTGATCGACGTCATCGAGTGGACCGACGACTCCCGGGACACGCTGTCCTACCGGTTTCCGGACGACGACAAGGCGATCAAGAACGGCGCGCAGCTCATCGTCCGCGAGTCGCAGCAGGTCCAGTTCGTGTACCTCGGCGAGTTCGGCGACACGTTCGGACCCGGCAAGCACACGCTGACGACCGACAACATCCCGGTGCTCACGCGCCTGAAGTCGTGGAAGTACGGCTTCAACTCGCCGTTCAAGGCGGACGTGTACTACGTCACGACCCGGCTCTTCACGGGGAACAAGTGGGGCACCTCCAATCCGATCATGATGCGCGACGACGACCTGGGGATCGTCCGTGCCCGCGCGTTCGGGACGTTCGACTTCAGGATCGCCGACACCAAGCTGTTCCTCAAGGAAGTGGCCGGCTCGGACCAGAACTTCCGGCTCGACGAGTTCGCCGACACGATGCGGTCGCGCATCGTGAGCATCTTCGCCGACGCGCTGGCGTCCGCGAAGATCCCGGTGTTCGACGTCGCGAGCCGCTACGGCGAGCTCGGCGAGGCGCTGCTGCCGCTCATCAACCCGGTCGTCTCGGCGAAGTACGGGCTGCAGATCGCGAGCTTCATCGTCGAAAACGTGTCGGTGCCGGCGGAGGTGGAGACGGCCATCGACAAACGGTCGAGCATGGCGGCGGTCGGCAACCTGAACGACTACGTCAAGTTCCAGATGGCGCAGGGCATGGAGAAGGGCGGAAGCTCGGGAGGGATGGCCACCGAGCTGGCGGTGGGCCTGTCGATCGCCCAACAGATCATGCAGCAGCAGGGCGTGCCCGGCACGGCCGCGGGCGCCGCGGCGGGCGCCGCGGCCGCGATCCCCGAGCTGCTCTCGCCGGCCGACGTCGCCAAGGCCCTTGGCGTTTCCGAAGCGGACGTCATGGCCATCATCGAGTCGGGCGAGCTGGCGGCGAAGAAGATCGGCGCGTCGTACCGCATCAAGCGCACCGCGGTCGACGTGTACTTGGCAAAGTAAAGTTCGGAGCAGCTGTCACGCCCGGCTGCGCCTGATCTTCCAGCACGGAGTTCACGGAGCGCACGGAGGCTCAGGGACCGAAGCGACTGGGTTGGAGTTCGTATCTCGACATGATCGCTCAATCGGCTGGCAGCCAGCGCGGACGAAACGGGAACCCCGAATGCCGATGCCCATGGCCTGAACGCACTCGGGCGCCGGCTTGCTGCCACACGAGGCCGGCGTTGACCCTGCAGCGCTCCGCGCGGCCCGCGTGCGTGCTCGAGGGTGAAACTAGAGCCTCCGTGCACTCCGTGGTCTCCGTGTTGGAAGAACAGCGAAGCCTGTGTGACGGCGAAGTCCGTTGATTGAATTGCTTCTGTGGTGAAATCGGCCGTTCAACCTGTGCAGCCCGCCCGCATCGAAAGCGTCGGCGGGATCCCGAGCCCCCACGATGCCCGACATCGCCGCCCTCGACAAGTATCCGTGCGCCGCGTGCGGGGCACAGGCGGAGTGGAACCCGGCGAAACAGCTGCTGGTCTGTCCGTTCTGCGGCACGGCCGCCCCGTTTTCCGTGGACGCGGCCTCGGGCGCCATGGTCGAGAACGATCTCGCGAAGGCGCTGCGCGAGCTGCCCGACGAGGCCCGCGGCTGGCTGACCGAGAAGCGCACCGTCCAGTGCCAGAGCTGCAAGGCGGTGTCGGTGTTCGATCCGGCGCGGGTCGGGCAGAACTGCAGCTTCTGCGGGTCGCCGTCGCTCGTCGACTACACGGAGATCAAGGCGCCCATCCGTCCGCAGAGCCTGCTCCCGTTCAAGGTCACCGAAGCGCAGGTCCGCGAGCAGATCCGGCGATGGTACGCGAGCAAGTGGCTCGCGCCCGGCAGGCTCAAGAGCCGCGCGCTCGTGGATCGGGTCCGCGGCGTCTACATTCCCTACTGGACGTTCGACGCGCAGGCGGTCTGTCCGTGGGAAGCCGAGGCCGGTCACTACTACTACACGAGCGAAACGTACCGCGACCAGAAAGGCCACACCCAGACGCGGCAGGTCAGGCACGTCCGCTGGGAACCGGCCTCCGGCGTCGTCCGCCACTTCTTCGACGACGAGCCGGTGCCGGGGACGCACGGCGTGTCGCACGCGCTGTTGAAGGAAGTCGAGCCCTTTCAAACGTCCGAGCTGGTGCCGTACGCCACGGCGTTTCTCTCGGGGTTCGTGGTGGAGCACTATCAGATCGTGCTGCTCGACGCGGCGCAGCGCTCACAGGAGTCGATGATCGACAAGCTGCGCGACATGTGCGCGGCCGAGGTGCCGGGCGATACGCAGCGCAACCTGGAGATTCACCCGGCGTTCTCGGCCCAGACGTTCAAGCACATACTGGTACCGGTCTGGCTGCTGTCGTACCTCTACAGTGCGAAGACCTACCAGGTCGTCGTGAACGCGTACGACGGGCGCATGGCGGGTCAGTACCCGAAGAGTGCCTGGAAGATTGCGCTGCTCGTGCTGCTCGCGATCATTGTCGCTGTGGTTGTCATGATGCTGAGCTGAACGAAGGGTCCGGCTGAAGCTGGACGCTTCAGGTCAGCTGGACCGACTGGAGGAATATCCATGTTTGAAAAAAAACTGAAAACGCCGTCGAAGGACGACGCGCTGCCTGGCCGCGCGCAGAGGATGCCGGTGCCGGCGCAGCACCACGTGAATGGCGCGCGGCTCGAGCCGCCGTTTCCCGCCGGTCTCGAGCAGGCCCTGTTCGGGCTCGGCTGCTTCTGGGGCGCCGAGAAGGTGTTCTGGCAGCTCCCGGGCGTGTACACGACGGCGGTCGGGTACGCGGCGGGGCACACGCCGAATCCGACCTACCGCGAGGTCTGCAGCGGCATGACCGGTCATTCGGAGGTCGTGCTCGTGGTGTTCGATCCGCGGCGCGTTTCGTACGCCGACCTCCTGAAGGTGTTCTGGGAGGGCCACAATCCCACGCAGGGCATGCGCCAGGGCAACGACGTCGGCACGCAGTACCGCTCGGGGATCTACTACTACGGCGAGGCGCAGCGCGAGGCGGCGGAGCGATCGCGCGACGCGTATCAGCAGCAGCTCGCCGGCGCGGGGTACGGCGCCATCACCACGGAGATCCTGCCGGCGCCGGAGTTCTACTACGCGGAGGACTACCACCAGCAGTACCTGTCGAAGAATCCTGACGGCTACTGCGGGCTCGGCGGGACCGGCATCGCGTGTCCCGTCGGCCTCGAGACGCGATGACCGGAGGCGCGCCGGCGCGGGTGCTGCTCGGGACCCACACCTGGGCGGCGAGCGCCGACGCGGCGCGCCGGAACGCGCACGCGATCGCCTCGCTCCACGCGCTCCGCGACGTCGCCATCGTCAACGTGCAGTTCCGCGAGCGGCCGCACGAGCACCCCGGCCTCGAGACGCTGGCCGTGCTGCCGCGCGACTCCAATTCGCTCACCGGGCGCAAGGGCCCCCGCAAGCCGGTGATGGTCGATCTCTTCGACGCGCTCGCCCGCGAGGCCTCCGCGCGCGGGCTCCCGTACTTCTGCTTCACCAACACCGACATCCTGATCTCGCAGCCGGCGATCGACTGGATCCATCAGGCGGGCAAGGAGGCGTACATCTTTTCGCGGCGGAACGTCGACGGCGCGACCGGCGCGCCGACGACGATCGAGTTCGCCGGGTATGACGTGTATGCGATCGCGCCGGCGTGGTGGTTTCGGCACCGCCACCGCTTCCGCCCGTACATCGCCGGGGAGGGGATCTGGGACGAGGTCTACACGACGATCATCATGTGCCACGCGGATGCCGCGATCGAGAACCGCCTCTCGCTGGTGCGCCACGAGGCGCACCCGATGGTGCCGGTCCCGTCGAAGGAGTTCGGGCGGTACATCCAGGTGCTGTCCGCGTTCGACGCGGGATACTTCTCGATCTGGTGCCACTACTACGTGGGGTTGACGTCGATGCGCGAGGCCGGGGCACGCCCCGAGGAAGAAGAGGCGTTCGCGCGGGAGGTGTTCGTGTGGCGCCCGGGCGCCGCCGACCGGGCGATTCAGATGGCCCGCAACGTCAAGGCGGTCGCGCGGTACCAGCTGTGGAAGCTCGCGAATCCCGATTGAGATGGGAGAACGGCCATCAGTGCTTCGCGGCCGTGAACGTACGGGTCACAGCTTCCCCGTCCTCGCCCATCAGCCCGCGAGGCCGGCCATCGACGACAAGCCGCACCGACCCGGCGTTACCGGCCCGGATCGCGATCGTGCGCTCCGCCCGCAACGGTATGCGGACATCAGCCTCGAGCTCGCGCTCGATCGCGCGCGCGCCGTCCGTCAGCACCCGCACCCACACCTTCCTGATCGTGGTGAGTTCCACCTGAACGCCGCCGGCCTCCACGCTGCCGGGGAGGGCGCTGGGAACGGCCGGCGTGACGGGAGTGTTCGGGTCTGGCACCCCGGCTGCGGGAGATGACGTCTCGACGGCAGGGACGCCCTGATCGGACGGAGCCGGGCGCACCGAGCGGTCGATCACGACAACGAGGACAACGAGGATCGCGATGCCTCCAGGAATGACGAGGAAGCGGGAGCGCAGCGGCCGGTTCACTGGACCGGACTGCTTACCCTCCCGCGGCATGACGCCGGGTGCGACAAGCGGATGCTCGGAAGGTGGTAAGGCCGCAGCGTCAGAGGCAAACCCATCCTGTGGATGGTCCAGGTCAGAGGTCGCAGCCGGCTCCCTCTTCTGGAATGGAGAGACGCCGGCCGAACCCGCCGCCGCGGTCTCCAGAGGCCCGATCGAGACGGGGACTTCGGTGCGAGCGGAATCGCGCACCGGCTCCTCCGCGCGAGAACGGGCAAACGAACCGGTGAAGCGATCGAACTCCTCCAGCACCTCCGTCCGCTGACGCCTGAACCGCTCGATGGACTGCCGCATCCGCTCGAGCTCCTCGAGGGTGGCTTGCTCATCGAACGGCTGTTTCTTTTCGGCCTGCATCCCTGCACTTCATCCCGTCTCGGCTCCGAGGTCAAGCCTCATTCACAATCGTCGGGCTTGCGACGACGTCACCGAAGCGGTTCGATCGACGTGCGATAAATGATGAGGTGGCGTTACGGGATCCACCGCCCGAACGGGACGATCGACACGCCGGGGCGGACGCGCGCGGGATCGATCATCCGCCAGCAGTCGACGACCGCGAGCGGGGCGGCAGGCGCGAACGTTTCGATCGCCTCCGCGAAGGCGCGGCTGCGGTGGGTCAGGACGGCGACGGTCGATCGCGCGAGCGCCTCGGCCGGCGTCGCGGCGTAGGCGATCGACTCGCCCAGCTCCTGACGCGCCGAGTCGGCCGCCATCGGATCGCAGCCGATCACGCTGATGCCGGCGTCGAGCAGATCCCGGACGAGCGCGATGGATGGCGAGACGGCCGTGACCGGCGTGTCGTGCCTGAAGGCGAGCCCCAACACCGCGACGGTTCCGCCGGATGACCGCTGGCAGTCGAGCACGAGCGCCGACAGCCGCCGCGCGTGCTCCCGGTTGATCTGCTCGGTGGCATCCATCAGCGGGGCGGCCGTCCCCGCGCACGCCGCGAGCCTCCGGAACGCGACGGTGTCGCGCGGAAAGCACGTGCCGCCAAAGGACAGCCCCGCGGCCAGATAGCGCGGCGAGATGCGCGAATCGGCGCCGAGCGCCGTGGTCACCGCGTCCACGTCCGCGCCGGCAATTCCCGAACAGATGTTCGCGAGGTTGTTCGCGAAGCTGATCTTCATCGTCACGTACGCGTTCAGCGCGAGCTTGGTGATCTCCGCGCTGACGATCGACATCCGCGCGACGTGCGGCCGGTTGGTCGCCATGCGGCGGTGGATGGCCTCGACGATGTCGCCCGCCGGCCTCCGGTGCTCGCCGATCAGAACGAGCTCCGGCTCGCGCAGGCCGCGCACCACTTCGCCGAGGGAAATGAAATCCGGGTCGTAGCAGATGTCGACGCCGTTGCCGAGCGCCCGCCCGCTGCTCGCCGCGAGCAGCGGCCCGAGCTCGCGATCGATCGAGCCCGGCATGACCGTGCTGCTGACCACGACCAGGTGTGCCCCGCGGCGGCCGTCCGATACGGCCGCGCCGATCTGGCCGATCGCCTCGCGCAGCAGCGCGTTCGAAAAGCCGCCGGTCTCGTCGCTGGGCGTCGGGACGATGATGAACGTGACGTCGGTCTCGGCGATCGCTTCGCGGATGTTCGTCGTGGCCCGGAGCGCCGATCCGCCGTGCGCGCGCACGAGCTCGGCGAGCCCCGGCTCGACGATCGGCGATCGGCCCGCGTTGATCTCCGCGACGTTGCGCGCGATGACGTCCACGCCAATCGTGCGGAATCCGGCCGCGCTCAGGCACGCGGCCAGCGGCAGCCCGAGCTTCCCCAGCCCGACCACGGAGACAGCCGAAGGCGGGGCCGTGCCGGAGGGCCCGGTCATGAGACGGGGTCTGGGAGCTTGAGACGCGCGGCGACCTGATGCTCGATCCACGCGTAGGTCGAGGCGAGGCCATCCTCGAGCGTCACCCCGGGCTCCCAGCCCAGCACCCGGCGCAGCCGCGTATTGTCGGAGTTCCGTCCGCGCACCCCCTGCGGACCGGGCACGTGCCGCAGCGTCACCGGCCACTCGGCAATCGCCGCGATCATGTACGCGAGGTCGTTGATGCTGACGAGCCGATCCTGGCCGAGGTTGAGCGGCTCGTGATGGTCCGACTGCATCAGCCGATGGATCCCCTCGAGGCAGTCGTCGATGTAGCAGAAGGACCGCGTCTGCTCGCCGTCGCCCCAGATCTCGATCTCGGGCCGGCCGGTCAGCTTCGCCGTCGCGATCTTGCGCGAGAGCGCCGCCGGCGCCTTCTCGCGTCCGCCGTCCCACGTCCCTTCCGGCCCGTAGATGTTGTGGAAGCGCACGATGCGCGTCTCGAGCCCGAAGTCCTGCCGGTAGTAGATGCAGAGGCGCTCGGAGATCAGCTTCTCCCAGCCGTAGGCGTCCTGCGGCTGCGCCGGGTAGGCGTGCTCCTCGGCGAGCGGCGTGACGTCCGCCTCGTCCTGCCGGTATTCCGGGTAGACGCACGCCGACGAGGCATAGAGGAGGCGGGTCACGCCGTTGGAGCGCGCCGTCTCGACGGTGTTCAGGTTGATGAGCGAGTTGTCGTGCAGGATCCTGGCGTCGTGCTGCGAGATGTAGCCCATCCCGCCCATGTCCGCCGCGAGGGCATAGACGTGATCCACGCCGCACGTCGCGGCGGCCGCATCGTCGGGGCGCCGCATGTCGAGCAGGACGAACTCGTCGGCCTCGAGCGCGCCGAACTCCGGCGGCCTGATGTCGATCGCGCGGACCCAGTATCCGCGGCGCTTCAACGCGTTCGTGAGATGATGCCCGATGAAGCCGGCCCCGCCGGTCACGAGTACACGGGTCTCATTCATAAGAGAGCCTGGCCGTGGCGGGGAGCCTTTAGCATTATGCCTCAACTACCGGGTCGGCCCAGCGAGCGGGACGGGTAAGCTCAGCCTGACATGCCATCTCTGCCATGCCCGTAAACAGCGCGCGGGCGCCGTCCGGTCGGCCCCGCCTGCTGATCGGGACGCACACCTTCGCGGCGGCGGGCGACAGCGCTCGCCGCCAGGCGGCCGGCGTGGCCTCGCTCTGCGCGCTCGGCGACGTGGAGATCGTCAACGTCCAGTTCGAACGGGATCCGCACCACGCGGATGGCGTCCCGACGCTGGCGGTGCTGCGCGGGACGTCCAACGCGATCACGGGACGGCGCGGTCCGGCCAAGCCAATCATGTCGGAGCTTCTCGACGCGCTCGCCGCGCACGCCGCGGCGCGCAGCCTGGACGTGTTCTGTTTCACGAACGCCGACATCATCTTTTCGCAGGACGCCGTCGAGTTCATGCTCTCGACGCCCAGGGACGCGTTCGTGCTGTCGCGCCAGGATTTCGACGGCCGTACCGGCATGCCGGCGAGCATGGAGGTGGCCGGCACCGACGTGTTTGCGATCGCCACGCGCTGGTGGGCCGCCAACCGCACGCGCTTCCGCCCGTACATCGCCGGGGAAGGCGGATGGGACAACGTCTACACATCGGTGCTGCTCTGCCACGGCGACGCGGTGCTCGAGAACCGCCGTCCGCTGGTCCGGCACGAAATCCACCCGCCCGGGCCGATGCCCTCCCCGCACTACGGCGAGTACGTGCGGATGCTGTGCGCGCTCGACGCCCGTTACTTCAGCCTGTGGTGCCGGTATTGGGACGGCTTGCTGCGGCTGCGCCAGGCGGACGCCGGCGCCGAGGAAGAGGCCGCCTGGGCGCGCGACGTGTTCGTCTGGAACCCCACGGCCGGGGAGCGGCTGTTCCAGGCCGGCCGGGACGTGAAGGCGCGCCTGCGCTACCACTGGTGGAAGCTCCACGCCGGCAAGGGATCCGTCTAAAGTTCTAAAGTTCTAAGAGTTCGAAAGTTCAATACAATAGAGCTCTTCCGAATGAGACCACTCTGGTGGCACTGGCTCGCGCTCGGCCTGATCCTCGTCGGGCTGGAAATGGCGGCGTCCGGCGGTTTCTACGTGATCTTCTTCGGCATCGCGGCCATCGCGATTGCCGGCCTGCGGCTGCTCGACCTGGCGGGGCCCGTCTGGGTCCAGTTCCTGCTCTTTTCCGTCCTCTCCGTCGGATCGCTGCTCTTCTTCCGCAGCCCGCTGCTCAGGTGGCTGCAGCTCGACAAGCCCAGCGTGGACGTGGACAGCATGGTCGGCGAGACGGCGCTCCCGCTCGAGGACATCGCCCCTCACGCCGTCGGGCGGGCGGAGCTGCGCGGCACGGTGTGGACGGCACGCAACGAGGCCGACCGCCGGCTGCTGCGCGGTGAGCGGTGCGTCGTGGTCCGGGTCGATCGCCTGACGATTTTTCTCGAACCTGAAGGAGTGCGCGCATGACCGGCGGCCTGATCGTCCTGTTCATCCTCGCGATCGTGATCATGGTGGTCATCGCGCGCACGGCCGTCGTCGTGCCGCAGCAGAGCGCGTACGTGGTCGAGCGGCTCGGCCGCTATCACGGGACCATCAGCGCCGGGTTCCACGTGCTCTTCCCGTTCGTCGACACGATCCGCTACCGGCACTCGCTCAAGGAAATCGCGGTCGACATTCCGGCGCAGGTCTGCATCACCCGCGACAACGTGCAGGTCGGCGTCGACGGCGTGCTGTACCTCAAGGTCCTCAACCCGGAGCGCGCGTCGTACGGCATCACCGACTACATGTTCGCGATCAGCCAGCTCGCCCAGACGACGCTGCGGAGCGAGGTGGGGAAGATCGATCTCGACCGGACCTTCGAAGAGCGGACGAACATCAACACGTCGGTCGTCAGCGAGCTCGACAAGGCGTCGGAGTCGTGGGGCGTCAAGGTGCTCCGCTACGAGATCAAGAACATCACGCCGCCGCACGACATCCTGGCGGCGATGGAAAAGCAGATGCGGGCGGAGCGGGAGAAACGCGCGGTGATCCTGACCTCGGAGGGCACGCGCGACGCCGCCATCAACACCGCCGACGGCGTGAAGCAGGAAGTGATCAAGGCGTCCGAAGCGCGCCGCCAGCAGCAGATCAACGAAGCGGAAGGGGAGTCGGCGGCGATCCTCGCGGTCGCGTCCGCCACCGCCGAAGGGATCAGGCGCGTCGCCGACGCGATCAAGATGAACGGCGGCTACGAGGCCGTCCAGCTGCGCGTCGCCGAGCAGTACATCACCCAGTTCGGCGAGCTCGCGAAGAAGGGCAACACGATCGTGCTGCCGGCCAACGTGGCCGACGTCGGATCCATGATCGCGCTGGCGATGAAAGTGGTCGGGCGCGAGATGCCCGCCCCTCCCACCCGGTAAATCGGCGGCGGCGGGCCCGACCTCGCCGGCCGGACCGGCGTTCAGGGTTCCTCTTCGACGAACGCCTCGAGCCGGCCGATCGCCGCATCCCACTGATCGGAAATCTGCTCGAGGCTGCGGCGCGCCCGCTCGAGGCGTTTCGGCTCCAGTTCCCAGATCCGCTCGCGTCCGCGGCGGCGGTCGCGCACGAGGCCGGCCCCGGCGAGCGCGTCGAGGTGCTTGGTGATCGCCTGGCGCGTGACGCCGGCGCCTTCGCTGAGCTGGGCGATCGATTGCGGGCCGTCGCCGCACAGCCGGGCGACGAGCCTGAGGCGCGTCGCGTCTCCCAGCGCGGCGAACACCGGCGCGGCGTCGGTCACCTTCGCGGCGGCCGCGCTACGCCTGCGAGACATGGCGCTCGATGTTCTCGACCTGCGCGGTCCAGCCTCCTTCGTTCATCCGGAAGGCCTCGGCGCGGCGCGCGGCGGGGATGCGATCGAAGCCCGACTCGACGATCCTGAGGACGGTGCCGCCCTCGGCTTCGTCCAGGGTGAACTCGACGAGCGTCGTCGGCTCCGGCGAGTAGTCGACGGCGGGGTCGATCGCATAGGGATGCCACCGGTACGCGAAATAGCGCTCGGGCTCGATCCGTTCGACCCGGACCTCCATCGTCACGTGCTCGTAGCCGGGATGCGTGATCGTGCCGCGGACGGTGGCGCCTTCGGCGAACGGGCTCTCGAGCCTGACGCCGAACCACGCGCCGAACTCGGCGGCGTTGGTGAGGGCGCGCCACACGCGCGCCCGCGGCGCGCGCAGGGTCACGGTCTTTTCGATACGGTCGGTGCTGGTCATGTTCATATGCAACCTCTTGGTTGCATGAAGAGTAGCGCACTCTCCGCCGATATGCAACCTCCCAGTTGCATGTAGCTCATCCGCCGGCCTGCCCTGAGCGAGCGCACGGCTTTAGGGCGAGTCGAAGGGCGGCCGTGGGCCGGGGACCGCCGGATTGGCTCTATCAAAGAGGCCGCTTTGCCTGTAGCCTTCGGGCATGATTGACGTACGCCCCGTCATTCTCGAGGGAGGCGGCATCCGCCTCGAGCCGCTGGCCGAGACCCATCACGAAGCGCTCGCGGCGGCCGCATCCGATGGCCGCCTGTGGGAGCTGTTCTACGTGTCGGTGCCGCCTCCCCAGGACATGCAGGCGCACGTGGCCGCCGCGCTGAAGGGGCAGCAGGACGGGCACATGCTCCCGTGGGTCGTGCGTGACGTGGCGAGCGGCGCCGTCATCGGCTCGACGCGGTATCACGACATCCTGCCCGACATCGACCGCGTGGAGATCGGGTACACGTGGTACGCGCAGAGCCGGCAGCGGACGTTCGTCAACACGACCTGCAAGCGCCTGCTCCTCGCCCACGCGTTCGAGACGCTCGGGTGCAAGGTCGTGGGCCTCCGCACCGACGGGTTCAACTTGCGCTCGCAAAAGGCCATCGAAGCGCTGGGCGCGAAGAAGGACGGCGTGATCCGGCACTTCGCGATGCGCCGCGACGGCACCGTGCGGGACACGGTGATCTACAGCATCCTCGCCGCGGAGTGGCCCGACATCCGGAAGCACCTCGATCTGCGGCTTGCGCGCCACGCCTCACCTGGCCCGTCGTAAGCCGCTTGTCCTGAGCGAGCGGAGGGTCGCGCGAGTCGAAGGGCTTGTCCTGAGCGAGCGGAGGGGTCAAGCGAGTCGAAGGAGTCAGTCGCCCGAGGGCACGGAACCATCCCCGAAGTACAAGGGCGCCTGAACGGTTACGCCGCGAAACCGCTCGCGGTACGCCGACGGGGAGCAATGGTTCTCACGCCGGAAGTCCCGGCAAAGCTGAGACGGCTGCGGGTAGCCGCATACCGACGCCACTTCCTTGAAGCTCAGGTTCGAGCGCATCAGCGCCGTGGCGTGCTTGAGCCTCGACGTTCGCAGCTGTGTCCTGAACGTCGTGCCTGCCGCCCGAAGCAGGCGGCTGACCGTGTTCCTGGACAGGTGGAGCTGCTTCGCCACATCGGTTTCACGAATCCGCGGGTTCGTGTGCCCCTCCTCGATGCACTCCAGGATCCTCTGCGCCATGGGCGGCGCGCTCGGCGCCACGCTGAACATCTGCCCAATCAGATGTTCGATGGCTTCGTCCAGCGTGGCCCGCTCGGCGAACGCTCTCCTGACGAGGTCCTGCCAGTTTTGTATGTTGTCGCCCGTCAGGCCCAGCGGAAAGCGCAGGAAGATGTCGGCGAGTGCCCGCCGGCACAGGAAGTCGGACAGCGCGGTGCTCGGAGGACGGCGGGCCGCTGAAATGAGGTGCCCCAGTATCTCCAGGATGCCCGTGTCGGACGTGGCACCGAGCAGCGACTGACACCGGTTGGCTAGCGAATGAAGCGTCTCGCAGACGGGAGGCGCGAGCTGATCGTGTTCCTCAGCTGTCACCGGAGCACCCCACAGACTCCGCAGTGGGGCGTGAAGCTAACACGAGAGGTGCAGAGTGTCAACAAAGAGTCTCCTCTTCACCTTGACGGAACCCGCCGCTCTTCCTACCTTGCGTTGACGGAACAACCAATCACGCCGAAACCAGGGGTAGGAGAGACCCGGCAGCACAGCGCGGCGCAACTCGACCCAGCCTCTTGCGCCGCAGCAAGGTGAAGGCACTTCGACGATTTGGCCCGCTCGCCAGATCCCTCCGTCGAATCGACGTCAGCGACATCGAGATGTGCCGTCCTGGTGCAGGAAGTACGCGGTCGGCAAGGGTCACACATTTCAAATTGGTAATGACGATCGCGGCCACGAGGAGGAAGACATGAAAGCAGTTCTCATCTGCTTTGTGGCGGTGTGGGGCATCGCGGCAGGCGCGCGCGCGTCGGACGGCGCGGCCGTCCTGTTCACCACCAAGTGCAGTGGGTGTCACACGTATGGCAAAGGGGACCTCGTCGGCCCCGACCTGAAAGGGACGACCGACCGTCACGACCGGGCCTGGCTGACCGCCTGGATTTCCTCGCCGCAACAGCTCATCCGATCGGGCGACCCTGCGGCCACGGCGCTGCTCGGCAAATACAAGATGCTCATGCCCGACATGGGCCTGTCGGCGATCGAGATCGCGGCGGTGCTCGACTTCCTCGCCGCCGGCGGTCCTGACGCGGCACGGCTGCGCGCCCGGCGCGCCGACACGGCCACCCGCGAAGAAATCGAAGACGGCCGCATGCTCTTTTTCGGGCAGCGTGCGCTCGCCGGCGGAGGCGCCGCCTGCAGCGCCTGCCACCGCACGGGCAGAGGCGCCGCAGGAGGCAGCCTCGGTCCGGACCTCGTGACCGCGTACTCGAAGTTTCAGGACAAAGCACTGGCGTCGTTTCTCGCGCGAGGATGCTTTCCACGCGTGCCCGTCGCGGCGCTGACCCTTCAGGAACTGTTTTCGGTGAGGGCGTTCCTCCGGCAGGCGGAGACGGGCCGGCAGGCGGCCGAGGCGGCGGGATCGACATCGCGGCGCTGACCCGTGATGCACGATTGGGGACTCTTCGTCGTCTTCCCCGCGGCGGCCGTGCTGATCGCGCTGTGCGGCGGCCTCGTCCGCTATATCGGCTGGCGTCGTCAGCCCGCGGCAGCCCGCGCCGGCGCGACCACCGGCGAGACCAATGGCGCGGCGGCGATCTGGCGCCTGGCGATCGCGATCGTGCTCCTCGGTCACCTGCTGGCGTTCGCGTTTCCACGGACGGTGTTGCTCTGGAACCGTCAGCCCGTCCGCTTGTACCTGCTGGAAGGGACCGGCCTGTTGACCGGCGGGATCGCGCTCGTCGCGTTGTGCGCGGTCGTCGTGAAACGTGTGCGCGCCAACCCACCTCCTTGCGCGGGCTCCGCAGTCGAGGTCGTCGCCGGCACGCTCGTGGTCATCGAAGTGATCTCCGGTCTGGCGATCGCGGTGCTCTATCGATGGGGGTCCTCCTGGTCCGGTGTGACGCTCGTGCCGTACCTGGTCTCGCTGCTGCACATGAAACCGGCCGTAGAGTTGGTGGCAGGGATGCCGTTTCTCGTGCGGCTCCACGTGGTCTGCGCCTTCGCGCTGCTGGCGATCGCGCCGTTCACCGGGACCGCCCGCCTCGTCTTCGCGTCCCTCGATCGAGTGGCGTCGCGGATCGCCGCGCCGGTGGCTCTGCGGCGTCTCCCCTGGTTGACCCGACGTGGTTGATCGTCAACCGGACGAACGTCTTCGGCTCCGGGCGGCGATTCCCATTGCGATCGCCACGGCGCTGGCTGTCGCGGTATTGGTGTATCGCCGTGCCCCGGGTCCCGCGGAACTGCCCAACCGGATTCCCGAGGCGGCGCCGTACGTGACGGCGGAGGCGGCTTTCGCGGCCCCTCCCTTCGAGGACTACTGGCAATCGATCAACCATCCCGGTCAGTGCCAGAACTGCCATCAGTCGCTGTTTGCCGAGTGGAACGGATCGATGATGGCCAACGCCTGGCGCGATCCGGCCTGGCGCGGCGCATTTCTCCTGTCCGCCCGGCAGATTTCGACCAACGGCAACTGCGACACGCCCGCGCCGCCGGATGGAACGCAGAAGGCGCGTCACAACCCGTTCGCGCGCGTCGACGAGTGCGTCTCGCGTTTCGATCTCGGTGAGGGCTACCACGTCGTCTCGCGTCCCGGATCGCTCGTCGACGGCGCCTGTTCGAGGTGCCACATGCCGACGAACTACGTGGACAACGTGCCGTTCCGCACCATCGTGACGGATGCTTCGACGGGGCTCGAGCACGCGCCGCTCGACGTCAACTTCCACCCGACGTCGGACAACGGGACGGGGCTGGCGTTTGCGACGCTCGACTCGCAGTGGCGCAACACCGACTCCGGCAAGGCGGGCGTCGTGTGCATGGTCTGCCACAGCATGGCCGAGACACGGAACACGCCGTACCACAACTACCCCCGGGCGCCGGGTCGAAGCGGATACGCTCCCGCGGGTCCACAAAAACGCGACCCCGATCGCAACATCGTCCGCGACATCCTCGACGTGCCGGACCCCGCAAACAGCAGCCTCGGATACGGCGTGGGCACGGGCTCGTACCGGCTGTCGCCGTACGCGATCGGTTTTCCCGTACGGCTGGGTCCCCTCTTGTCGCCGTTGCGGCCGGCGGAACGCGACGAGTACCTGAGCGGCGTGTTCAAGGTCCCGGCCTCGGCCGAACCCATGTGGTCGCCCAAGCACGAGGGCTATCGGCAGGTGCTCTCGACGCGGGCCGAGTTCTGCAGCTCGTGTCACGACGTGACCAACCCGCTGACGATCAAGAACAGCGCGGGGAAATGGGTCGGCGGGTTTCCGATCGAGCGCACGTATGCGGAGTGGGCGAACAGCCGCTACGCGGATCGGCCCGGGAACCGGAGCTTCGACCCCGCCTACAAGCGCGACTGCCAGACCTGCCACATGCAGCAGGACTACGGGCAGCCGGGCACCGCGCAGACCCTCTACAAGCGCGGCGCACCGGTTGCGCCGCTGGACGGACCCGTGGCGACCGATGGTCCGCCGCGGACCTACTTCAGCCATCATTTCGTCGGCGGAAACGCGTACATCCCCGGGCTGATTGGCGCGAGCCTCGACGGAACAGGGAACCCGGAGCCGTATCCCGAACTGTCGACGTTCAGTTTCTCCTCGGCGGACGAACGGAGCGTCTACTCGAACGCTTACTTTCTGAACGCGGACCGCCGCGGCGCCCCGAGCCAGCAGGCCCGGCTCGCATGGGATCGCCTGCGCAACGTGCTCGATCTCGATCTCACCGGTCCGGCGAGCGCCAGGTCCGGACAATCCGCGCCCATTGCGGTCACCGTGGCCAACACCGGCAGCGGGCACAACTTCCCGACCGGGTTTCCCGAAGGGCGGACCGCGTGGCTCACCGTGACGGCGTTCGATCTTGCCACCGGGACGGAGCTGCCGATCCACGACTCGGCCTGGAACCGCACGTCGCTCGGCGTCGGCCGTTTGACGGCGGCCGACGCGATCGATCCGGAATTCCCGTCGTGCGGCTGGAAGGTGCCGGCCGGTTCGCCGGATCCGTTCGCGTTTCAGTTCAAAGCGGTCGCGACACTCGGCGACGGCTGTCCAACGCTCGATCTGGTGTACGCGGCCCCACGCAATCTCGTCACGAATGCGAAAGGGCTGCCGATTGACGCGCGAGGGATGGTCATCGACAAGAACAATCCAACGGGGCTTCCCATCTTCACGGACTTGAACGGGAACGGCGACCTCTACGACGACTCGTTCCTCCGCGACACGCGGCTTCGTCCGATGCCGCATGCCGGCGCCACGGTGAGGCTGGATCGCTACTCCGTGGTGATTCCTCCCGGCACGCGCGGGCCCGTGGCGGTCTCGGCCGCCGTGTACTACCAGTCGCTCGAGGCGATTGTCGCGAAGAAGTTTCTCGGCAACCTCGCCGACACCGACACGGACTTCGTCCTCGAACCGTGCGTGCTGGGTGGCCGCTGCGACGGTCGTCGTCCGGCGGTCGAGCCCCCGGTCGTCGAAGGCGCGCCGCCGGTGCCGATGGCGGTGCGCAACTGGATGATTGTGATCGAGGGTTCCCGCACCGACGTTGCGCCGCCCGGTGTGCATTTCAGGTATCCAGCGCCCGGGGCTGCCGATGTGTTCGAGGATGTCGTGCCCAAAGTCACGTTCTCCGAGCCCGTGACGAGAGTCAACGGCAGCACGTTCACCCTCACGGACGCCGCCGGCCGACGCGTGCCGGCCTCTGTCCATCAGATCGGGGAGGGGACCTGGGGTCTCTTTCCGCATCGCGTCTTCCTGACCGCGGGGGAAACCTACACGGCGCGCGTCGCGCCCGGTGTGTGCCGCTACACCGGCCCGTGCACGACGAACGCGCTGACGTGGAGCTTCACAGTGGCCGCCAAGAGAGGGACGGGACGTGGCGACACCACGATCCCTGCGGGGTTTGCCCGGCGCGCCGACAAAAGGGCAGACACCCTGAAAGGACGATGATCATGAAGCCGGTTCGTTGTGTGCTCGTTCGCGTTGCGATGGTGGTGATTGTTCTGACGATCCCGCGATGGGGTGCCGCGCAGAATCGTGTCGGCGGGCACTTCGGAGCTGTCTTTCCACTCGTGTCGCACGCCGGCGGCGAGACCACGACCATCGGCGACGATTTCACGGTGGGGTTCCCGATGGGCATCACGGTGAAGCTCAGTGACCGCTGGGCCTTCGACCTGGAGCTCGTGCCCGTGATCCAGAACGATCCGCTGTTCGTGTCGCTCACGGTGCATCCGGGCATCATCCGCGGGCTGTCGAAGGGCTACGCGGCAGGCGTTCGGCTGGCGTTCGATGCGAACGCGGCGTCGTGGGGTTTCACGCCGCTCGTCAACAAGGCATTTCCGATCGAAGGCCACGCGTCTTCGTGGTTCGTCGAGGGGGTGATGCCGGTCCGTTTTCAGGAGGATCCCGCCGGTGGCGTGCAGACGTCGATCGGCTTCGCGGTGCACGTCGGCATCGGCTTCTGACACGCGTTCGTCCGCGAGCCGGGCGAAGTCATGCGCAGTGCGGCCTGGCGCCGGCGTGGTCGATCACTCCGCTCTCAGCGCAACCATCGGGTCCACGCGAGACGCCCGCCGCGCGGGCAGGTACGCCGCGATCGCGGCCACGGAAGCCAGAACGAGCGCCGAGGCGAGGATGGTGAACGCATCCGTGGCCTCCAGTCCGAACAACAGGCCGGAGATCTGGCTCGCCGCGAGCCGGGCCACTAGCAGCGCCGCGGGGACGCCAATCGCGATGCCGGTTGCCACCAGGAGCAGCGCTTCGCCCACGACCAGCCAGACCACGTCGCCGCGCCGGGCGCCGAGCGCCATGCGGACTCCGATCTCGCCGGTCCTCTGAACCAGCGTGAACGCCAGCAGGCCGTACAGCCCCACGCACGCCAGCAGCAGGGCCAGGCCCCCGAACAGGCTCGAGAGCATCGCGATCAAACGCGGCTGCACGAGGGCCGCGTGCATTTCTTCTTCGAGCGTGTGGAGGTCGAACATCGGCATCGCCGGATCGACGGCGGCGACCTGCTCCCGGAGGCGCTGCATGACGGCGCCGGCGTTTCCGCTCACGCGTACGTGCAGCACCATCTGCCCGCGCCCGGTGTTGGTCTGCAGAAACGTCATGTAGACGATCGGCCGCGTTTCACCCCTGGGGTTGCTGTAGCGGGAATCCTTGACGACGCCGACGATGCGGTAAGGCACTTCCACCGGCCGGTCTGCGGCCGTACTGAGCAGCCTCGGGCGGCGACCGGTGTAGCAGGGCTTGCCAATCGGATTCTCGCCGGGAAAGACCCGGCGGACGAACGACTCGTTGACGATGCACACCGGTGGCGCGGACTCGCCGAGGTCCGCGGCGTTGAAGTCCCGGCCGCTGACCATCGGGATGCCGATCGTGGCGAAGTAATCCGGATACACCATCAGCAGCGGCAGGCGCTCCCGCGCGCCCGACGGCATCGGGACGACGGCTCCGGCGCTCGACGTCGGCGCGGACGGAATCCCGTTGGCCATGCTGGCCAGCCGGACGCCGGGAATCTCCCGGGCTCTTCGAATCAATTCCTGATAGGTACGGTCCAGCCGCTCGGACGTCCCTGGAACGCTTCTCTGGTCGCTGCCCCGCGGCTCCACACGCAGAATCAGCACGCTCTGCCGCAGCCCGCTCGTGCCTTCGGCGTTCAGCTTCTGCAGGCTGCGCACGAACAGCCCCGCTCCGACCAGCAGCAGCAGCGACAGCGCGAGCTGCGCGATCGACAGGATGCGGCCGGGCCGCAAGCTCCGCGTCACCGAGCCGCGGACATTCCTCAGCGCGGGCGCCAGGTCGATTCGCGTGGCTCGCCAGGCCGGCGCCAGCCCGAACAGGAGGCCGGTCACGATCGAGACCGCCGCCGTGAATGCGAGAATCCGGAGATTGGGAGTCAGATCCAACGCGATCGGCGTGCGTCCCGACGACATGAACACCACGAGCAGCTGGGTCGCCCAACGCGCCAGCAGCACCCCACACAGGCCGCCGAGCGACGCGAGAACCACGCTCTCGACGAGCAGCTGCCGCATCAGCCGGTGGCGGCCGGCTCCAAGCGCGAGCCGCATCGCCAGCTCGGGCCGGCGCGCCGCGGCGCGCGCGAGGAGCAGATTGGCGGTGTTGGCGCAGGCGATCAACAGGACGAGGCCGACCATGGCCAGCAGCACGAACAACGGGCGTGAAAACTCCCGGCGCAGATCCGACACCGCCGTGGCCGACGTGAGCACCAGGGGCGCCGGCGGCGGCCCTTTGGCGGCCTGGCCGCGTGCGGCGTTGTCGTCCTGGCTCTGCAACACCGCGTTCAGGGCCGCGGCCGCCCGATCCGGCTCGATGCCCGGCCTGGTCCGCGCGATCACCTGCACCCACCCCCGGCTGACGATCGGGTTTTCGAGCAGGTTCTCGAACGCCGGCATTACCGTGGGCTGCATCATGATCGGCAGGAAGACGTCCGGCGCCGTCCCGGTCTCCACGCCGAAAAACCCCGGCGGCGTGACGCCGACGATGGTGAACGGCGTCGCCGAGAGGCGGATCGTCCTGCCAATCACCAACGGATCGCTCGCGAACCGCCGCTCCCAGTAGCCGTGGCTGAGCATCGCGACCGGATGCCCGTTCGGCACGCGGTCATCGTCGGGTCCGATCGCCACGCCGATCGCCGGGTTCACGCCGAGCAGCGAGAAATAGCCGCCCGACACGAGCTGACCCTGAATGGCCGGTTCCTGGGGCCCATCGACGCTCACATTGATTGGGGCGGTCGTGTAGCCGGCCAGATCTGCCACCGCATTGTTGTCCCGGAGCAGGCGGTACTGACCGTAGGTGAACCCGGTCTGGACGGTATCGCGCTGTTGGCGGCCGGCCACGAGCAGGCGTTCGGGGTCCTTCACCGGCAGCATCCGCCACATCACGGCGTCCATGAGGGTGAAGATCGCGGTGTTGGCGCCGATGCCCAGGGCGAGCGAAAACACCACGGCTGTTGTGAAGCCCGGGCTCTTGCGCAGCACCCGCAAGGCGTACGCAACGTCGCGAGCGACCGATTCGACGAGCCGTTGACCGCGGGCCTGGCGAGCCTCTTCCTTCATCGCTCGAATCCTCCGCCGCGAGATTCTCTGGAAACGCGCATACGGCGCTGGCCGTCCGGCCAGGCCGAGAGGCCTGCAGGCCGGCCTGGGGCCGGTCCTGCAAGCCAGTCGAGATGCGTAAGGTCACGCGAGATGCCGACCTCGCTCGACTAGGACGTGCGAGTGGCACGGTTGGTTGGCGCCACGGCCGCGCCGGACTTCGCTCCGCGCGGCAGGGGCGGCTCACTTCGTTCGCCGTAGGGGCGGCCCCGTGGATTAGTCCGCCACGCGAACGCGAACGCTTCCCTTGACTGTCCCCCCGCTCGAATCCGTCCCGTCGACGATGACGACAAGCGTCCCGCCCGGTGGCACGCCGCACCCCAACTGCACGAACACCGCCTGCGTCTGCGACGCCCCGGCCGCGATCCGCGGGTCCTCGAGCGTCAGGGAACCGGGAATGGGGATCGGCGACGAACTCGGAAATGGAATCGACGTCGAGCTCGGAAGGGGGATCGGCATGGAATCGGGTATGGATCCGATTCGCGCCGTGGAGATCGGCGTCACGGCCGGCACCGAAAAACCGCCGCGGAGATCCGTGAAATTGAAGAGCAGCCGCCGGAGCAAGAAGCTGTCGCGGCCGCTGCCGACTGTGAGGACCAGCCGAAAGCCGAACGGCGGCCCCGCGGGACAGAAGGAGATGGGCAGGGACTCCGGTTTGACCGTCATCGGGTCAGCTGTAAGCAGCGCTGATTTGAGTGCGGCCGGCGCGGTCGGGCTCGCGGGGGCCGGGTTCCCGCAGGCGGCGATGACGGCGAGTGCCGGGACGATCAGAATTGCAATGTACTTGGGGGAGCGCATGTACATGGGACACCTCGCCGCGCAATATATAGCAACGGCGCAGGCGCGCAACGTTGGCCGTCGGATCCCGTTCCTCGACAGAAAGCGGAGCGGCGTTACAGTTGCCGCAACACCGAGGCGGGATCGACGCGCGCGGCGCGGCGGGTAGGGAAGATCACGGCGGCGGTGGCGGCGGTCAGCAGCACGAGCACGGCGGCGCCGAACGCAATCGGGTCCGCCGATCCGACACCGTAAAGCGTACCCGCGAGCGTGCGGCTTCCGAGCAGCGCGAGGAAGACGCCCCCGGCAAGCCCGAAGAACGCCGGCCGCAGGCTGTCGCCGAGGAGCAGCCGCATGATGTCGCTGCCGCTGGCGCCGAGGGCCACGCGGACGCTGATCTCCTGGCTGCGCTGGCCGACGACGAACGCCGTGACGCCGTACAAGCCCACGACCGCGAGCCCGAGCGCAAGTCCCGCGAGCGCACCAGCCAGCGACGCCAGCGCACGAGGCTCGGCGAGCTGTTGCTGCAGGCCGTCGCTGACCGGCGTGATGGCGAGACGGACGCGCGGATCGATCGGGTGGAGCGCGCTGCGCACCGAGGGGATCAGCGCCTCGGGCGCGCCGCTGCTGCGGATGACCATCTTCGCGCCCAGCGTCTCGCGCATCGGCTGGTAGATCGTCGCGGAACCCAGCTCGCGAAGGCGGGCCGTGATCGCGTTCGAGACGACGCCGATGATCGTCGCGCGCGAGCCCTCGACGATGCGATCGATCGGCTGCCCGATGGGATCCTCGCCCGCGAAGAAATCGCGCGCGAGCGCCTCGCTGATGACCGCGACCGGGGCGCGACCGGCGGCCTCTTCGGCCGTGAACGTCCGGCCCCGCACCGCGCGCAATCCAAGCGTCGCGAAATAATCCGCGCGTGTGTCGTTGTGATAAATCGTGTACCGGCCGCCGGAGCGCCTGAAAATCGTGACGCGGCTCGAGCCCGCGAAGGGCGGAGAGTCCGCGAGCGATGCGGATTGAACGCCCGGGAGCGCCCGCACGCGCTCGAGCGCGAGGTCCCAGTACGCCTTCGCTCCGGCGGCATCGTAGGTGCCTCGGCCGAATGCGGGGGCGACGGTCAGGAGCCGGCCCGCGTCGAAGCCGACGTCGACGTGCGCCGCGCGCACCATCCCCCGCGCCAGCAGGGCGGCGAGCACCAGCAGCACGACCGAAGCCGCGGCCTGCACGCCGACGAGCGCCGAACGCAGCCGCGCCGAACGCGCCGTGCCGCCATCCGCTCGCGCGCCCACGCCTTTCAGCGGTGAGCAAGTTGTCGTCGCATGGCATGTCTTGCCGGCGCCAGGCCGGCGCCAAGTCCCGCGAGCACCGAGATGAGCCCGAGAAACAGGTAGACGCGCATGTCGGGCGTCGACGTCGATCGTCGCGGGCACCTGGGCCACTCTCGCAAGGACGGGCATCAGCCAGATCGTGAACAACAGACCGGTCGCCCCGCCGACCAGGCCGAGCGACAGGCTCTCCGTCAGGAGCTGGCGGCCGATGCGTCCGCGACTCGCGCCGAGCGCGAGCCGTACGCCGATCTCGCGCTGGCGCGCAGATCGCGCTGGCCAGCAGGAGGTTCGCGACGTTGACGCACGCCAGCAGCAGCACGAGACCGATCGCCGTCGTCACGATCGCGACGACGAGCGCGATCGCAGACGCGTTCTTGCCGCTGCGGCCGGCGAACGGCTCGAAACGCACGCCGGTCAGCACTTCCTCAGGGGCGCGGGCGCGATCGCTGGCGCGCGTCAGCGCGGCGGGAGATTCGGCGGCCGGCTCGGAAGGCTCCAAGCGGTCTGCACCTGACGCCGACGCGGCCGCGCTGAGCTCCGTTTCCGCCTGTGCGGTGCGACACGCCGCTCGCGATCCGGCCGACGATGTTCACGTGTGTGGACGAGAGCCGGTCGACGCGGCGGGCCGCCGTAGCACGACGTGGTAATTCGCGAGCGGCACCCATACCGCCGGCGGCGTATCGGTCGTGCCGGCGAAACCCGCGCTCGCTGACGCCGACGACCGTGAACGGCGTCCCGTTCAGCCAGACCTGTTGACCGACGATCGTGCGGTCGCCGCCGAGCTGTCGCGACCACGACGCCGTGGTTCACGACCGCGACCGGCGGCGCTCCCGGCGACATCGTCGGCTGCCGCCAGGGTCCGGCCGAGCGGACGGCGATTGCTCAGGAGCGGAAAGGTAGCCACCGCTCACGAAAGGAGGCTCGCCGTGTCGGCGACGTCGCTGCCGGGTTGTCCGGCTGAACGACGGCGGCGTCGCGAAGCGACGCCTCGAGCCTGACGCTGCGCGCGCCGTCGCGCAACGCCGAGGTAGCCGGCATACGGCCACGCGTTCCCGATCCCGGTTCGATAGGCCCGCATCACTGCGGACCGCCGACGACGGATCGACGATGCCGGTGGGCCGGAAGGCCACGACGTTCAACAGGCTGAACACGGCGGTGCTGACCCCGATCGCGAGGCCGAGCCCCAGGACGGTGACCGTCACGACACCGGGGCTGCGCCGCAGCAGGCGCCCCGCGTAGGTGAGATCGCGCGCGATCTCGCCGAACACATAGCCTCGAGCGCGCGGGGGAAGGTGAAGGATCTGTGCGCACGCGAGTCCGCCTCCATAAACTGAGAACGTCGCCGTAGTATCTGCGCCGCGCGTACAGGTCGCCGTGAATCCTCCGGCGCATCGAGAACAGCTCGAGCAGGTCGGCCTCGACCTCCGGGCGGCGATCGCCAAGCGGGAGGATCCGCAGCAGAAGACCGGCGAACGCCGGCGGGGTCCCGCGCGTCACGACTGCCGGTCCCCCGCAATGGCGGTCCAGATCCTGTCGCGGACGCGGTGCAGTTCCCTGGCCGTCCGCAGCCCGAGTGGCGTGACCTCGTACAACCGCTTGGATTTGCCGCCGCGCTGCGCCGTCGCCTCCCCCATCTCGGACCGCACGAACCCCTTGTCCTCGAGTCGCGCCAGCGCCGCATAGACGGCCCCGATCGAGACGGGCCGCCGCGTGGCCTCCTCGACGAACTGCTGCACCGGCACGGCGTAGGTGTGATCGCCGAGCGCCCGCACCGCCAGCAGCGTGAACTCCTCGAACTCGCCGAGTCGGTCGCCTTTCACAGACGCACGTGATACCACTTTAGTTCGCTTTTGTATAGATAATTCAGGCGAGCCAGATCGGGTATCCTTGCGGCTTGCGCGCATTCCTGCTCGTTCTGCTGGCGATGGCGGCGGCGTGTGGAGGCGGGTCCAGCCCGCCGCCGACGACGCCGACTCCCACCCCGCCCACGCCGGCAGCGCCTGCGACGTGGTCGCTCAGCGGGACGGTCACCGAAACCTTGACCGGCACGCCGGTCGGCGCCGCGGTGCTGGCGTTCTTCAACCTCGAGTCCGTGACCGCGGACGGGTCGGGGCAGTGGGTGCTGCGCCGCTCCGGGACCCCGAACAGCACGCTGTTTGTCGAAGTGAAGGCCGCCGGATATCTGGACCGCCGCGTCTACGTCACGTGGGACCGCGCCGGACGCAGCGATCTGGCGATCGAGATGATCCGCGATGCGGCGCCGTTCTGGTACACGTTTTACAAGAAGCTGATCCGCAACGACCACGACGCCCCCGGCCAGCTCCAATGGACCCGCCGGTGGACGACCGCGCCAGGTTTCTACATCAACACGTTCAACCCCCGGACCGGGCGCGACATCCTGCCGAGCGAGCTGGACCTGATGCTGCGCACGATCCGAACCGCGGTGCCGCAGGCGACCGGCGGGCGGTATCAGGCCGGGACGATCGAGTCCGGATCCGGAGACCGCCCGCTGCAGGCCGGCTTCATCAACGTCGAGATCGAGTACGTGCCCGACGGCAACTACTGCGGCAAGGCAAACGTCGGCGCCGATCCCGGCAAGATCTGGATCAATTACGATCGCTGCGCCAGCGAATGCGGCGCCGAGCGCATCTCACCGAGTACGCTCGCGCACGAAGTCGGACACGCCATGGGATTCTGGCACCACGACCAGGGAGGCCTCATGGACTCCATCGTCCATCGCTCGTCGTGCGGCGAGACCCGTTTCTCCGACATCGAGCGCTACCATGCGTCGGTGCTCTACTCGCGCCCGGTCGGGAACGCTGATGTGGACTGGGACCAGCCGACGAGCGCCCTGCTGACCGGTGCGTCAGCCGCGCCGATCGTCACCTGCCGCCGCTGATTCCTCCGGCGCCGCCGGCGTGGCCGTGGCCAGGCGCCTGGTGTACTGCTGCGACGCGAGCGAGAAGAGGCAGTACGCGGCGAACCAGTAGAAGCCCGAGCCGAAGTGGGCGCTGAACGCGATCAGCGGCGGGGCCGCCGCGGCTTCCCCCGGCTGCGTTTGGGTGGCGTGCGCGGCGAGATACGCGATGAACAACGCCACCACGAAGACGTCGGCCATCGACCATTTGGCGATCGCCTCCACGAAGCGCAGGGTGCGCCGCCGCGCTGCGTCGGTCATGAACATGGCCCAGGCGACGAGCGCGCCCTTGCCGAGGGGCACGACGACGCTGAACAGCAGGATGAGCGTTGCCGGCACCGGACTCCCCACCCGATAGAGCTGTCTCACCGATCCGAGGATGCTGCGAGTCTGTTCGTAGACCGGCACCTCCTGCACGTTCCGCTGCAGCGAGTTCGTGATGGCCGGCGTGAGCTTGTCGATGATGGTCTTGCGCAGGTCGACGCCCCCCGCTTCCATGAAGGCCAGGATCGCCGGGTTCAGCATCGACTTGAGGACGGCGACCGTCTCGTCGCTGAGCCCCCGCTCGAGCATCATCGGCGCCACATGGGCGACGCCTTCGCGCGTGAGCACGCCGCGAATCGTCAGGACCGGGGCGAACAGCCCGGGGATCAGCAGGGCGATGGACACGCCCAGCAGCGCGAGGACCACCAGACGGTTGGAAGGTGCCATGGGCGATTTAGGGATTCAGGGATTCGAGGATTAGTGATTAGGGATTCGCTCTACAGTGGTTTGATACGAATGTTCCGAAACTCGACGTGGGCGCCATGGCCGAGGAAGCCGACGTGGCCCTTGGTGTTGGCGATGCCGCGGGATCCTTCCGGCTTGCTCAGGTCGCGATGCTTGCTCAGGAGCTCCTCGTCCTTCACGTCGTCCAGGTTGCCCTCCGTGATCGTGACGCCGTTGAGCTTCACCGTAATCTGCCGCCCCTTCACGGTGATCTCCTCCGCGTTCCATTCCCCCACCGGTTTCTGGTGGCCGCGCTTCGCCGCGAACATGTGGTAGATCGACCCGTGGTACTGCGCGGGCTGCAGCTTCGTGTACTGCGAGCCGCCGTCGTCGAGCACCTGGATCTCCATCCCGACGTACGCGGCGTCGCCCACGAGCGGCGCGCGGATGCCGATGCCGTTGTTCGCGTTCTCGGTCAGCTTGACGTCGAACCGCAGAACGAAATCCGCGTATTCCTTCTCGGTGTAGAGGTTTCCACCGTCTTCCTTCGTGGTGAAGAGGACGCCGTCGGCGACCTGGTAGCCTTTGCCCGACTTGTTCTCGACGCCGCTGGCGCGACGGCCGTACACCCAGCCGGTCAGGTCCTTGCCGTTGAACAGCCGCGTGAATCCGGCCTCCTGTGCCTGCGATACGGACGCCGTCATCGCGAGCCCAAGGCACGCCACTACCAGTTGGTATCGTCGTGTCATCGTTCCACTCTCCCCTTCACGGCTCGCGGGGCGCCCACGGGCTCGTCGAACCGGGCCGTTTCAGGTAGCGATGATACATGCGCGGGGAGGCCGCGCAAATAGAGCCCGGATATGTAACGTCGGCACCAACTGTACGCGCAGGCGCCCTGACCAAATCTGCCGCGCACACCCCAAGTGGTTGACCGGCTTGAAGATTGACGCGTCCCTCCCGCGGAACGTGTCTTGCTCCCTCCACCTTCGGAAATCATCCAAGACGTCGTTGTCTGTCCAGGTGGGGAGATCATGAAGACCGAAATCCGACTTTTGCTCGCTGCATCGTGTCTGGCGCTCGTGGCGGCCTCGGGCTGCGGTGGCTCCGCGGGGCCCGTCGCCCCGTCAGGCCCCGCCGCGTCCGCCGCGACTATTGCCGGCACCGTCAACGGTGGCCGTGCCCTTTCGTCCTCGGCAACGGCAGCGCCCGCAGGGCTCACAGCAGCGGGGGCGCCCTCCGGGATGACCGTAACGGTTGTCGGAACGAGCCTCAACGCGTCCGTGGATACGTCGGGCCAGTTCGTGATTGACGGCGTGCCGGCGGGGGACGTTCGACTGGTGTTTACCTACGCGAATGTCAGCGCCATGGTCCCCGTGTCCAATGTGGGCCGTGAAGAGCTGATTCAAATCCAGGTGAACGTGAGCGGCACGATCGCCACAATTGTCGACGAAGTGCGATCGAGTGGAAAAGTGTCGCTCTGCCACAGCACCGGCAACGGCTCGTACCATCTCATCGAAGTCAGCGTGAATGCGGAACCCGCCCACAAGGCCCACGGTGACGGCAAGATCGGCGATCGCGTCCCCAACGACCTGACGAAAGTGTTCGACAGCAACTGCCAGCCCGTGGGAGCGGCGGTGGAGATCAAGAAGTCCACGAACGGCGAGGACGCCGACGAGGCGCCTGGACCGTCACTCGCGGTCGGCAGCCCGGTGACCTGGCGATATGTCGTCACCAACACTGGCAACGTGAACCTGACCAACGCCGTTGTCGTCGACGATCGGAACGTCACCGTCAGCTGCGGCGGACAGACGACGCTCGCCACCGGCCAATCGATGACGTGCACGGGAACCGGTGTCGCCACCCTGGGGCAGTACAAGAACATCGGACGGGTGACGGCGACCTGGTCCGGCGGCACTGTCACGGACTCAGATGTCAGCCACTACCTGGGAGTGGCGCCCGGCGACGGGGACGGACCCAAGGTCCAGCTGTGCCATCGCACGGGCAACGGCTCGTACCACCTCATCGAAGTGAGCGTGAACGCGGAGCCGGCTCACAGGGCACACGGTGACGGCAAGATCGGCGACCCCGTTCCGGGCAGCCCCGGGAAGGAGTTCGGCGCCGCCTGCAGCGTTCGATAAAACCGACAAGGGCCTGCGAGAACATCGCAGGCCCTTCCTGCGTCCCCCCTACTGCGATCGCACCGCCGCGGCGAAGGCCGCGCGCCGGCGGCGTGAGACCGGGACCTGTGCGCCACACGCGAGCACCGCGACGAGATCGCCCGCCTCGCTCGCCTGCAACGCGCGCACGCCCGCGATCCTGACCAGGGCCTGCCGATGGGCGCGCGCGAAGCCGTGCGCCCTCACGCGCCGCTCCAGTTGGCCGAGCGACTCGCGCAGCAGGAAGCTCCGGCCGCCCATCCACAGCCGCGCGTAATTGTCGGCGGCCTCGATCCAATCGATCTCCCGGAGCGACAGCACCCTCGCGCCGCGCGGTGACGAGACTACGATCCGAGGCTCGCGCGCGCCGGCGCCGTCCGCCGACCCCAGGCGTTTCACCAGCCGCCTGATGGTTGCCGAAAAGCGCGCTTCGCTCACCGGCTTCACCAGGTAGTCGTGCGCTTCGGCGTCGAACGCACGAATCGCGAACTGGTCGTACGCGGTCAGGAACACCACCGCGGGCATCCGCTCCGGCGTCCTCCGCCGGATGACCTCGAAGCCGTCGATCTCGGGCATCTGGATGTCGAGGAAGAGCACGTCCGGCCGCAAAACGTCGAGCGCGGCGAGCACCTCGCGCCCGTCGCGGCATTCCCCGACGACGGTGAACTCCGGAAAGGCGGCGAGCAGCTGCCGGACGCCACGGCGGGCGGCAGGCTCGTCGTCGGCCACGAGCACGCTCCATTTAGCGCTGCGCATCATCCGTTGCCTCCAGCACGATTTCGCGAAAGGGGATCCGGAGACGCGCGATCGTACCCTGCGGCGCCGCGGCCGTCACCACCAGGGAGGCGCGATCGCCGTAGAGCGTCCGCAAGCGCTCGCGCGTATTCTCGAGTCCGTGCCCGTCCCGAGCGAGCGCAGCAGCCGGCGAGTCGAGGGGCCCGGCTCCCTGCACGGCGGTCGAGGTCAGCCCGGCGCCGTCGTCCTCGACCGACAGGTCCAGCATGCCGGCGTCGCGCCGCGCCGTCACCACGACGCGGCCGGACTCGGTACGCCTCGTGATCCCGTGCCGCAGCGCGTTCTCGACCAGGTGCTGCAGGGCGAAGCGCGGCACGGCTGCCGACAGCGTCGCGGGGTCGATCTCGAACGCGGGCCGCAGGCGATCGGAAAACCGGGCCTGCTCGACCGCCAGATACTGCCGAACGAGCCGGAGCTCCTCTTCGAGCGAGACCTCGACCGCCTGCGTGCGGCTCAGCGTGCTGCGGAGCACCTCGCTCAGCTGCTCGATGACTCGAGTCGCGGTGGCGCGGTTGCCGTCGCGCACGAGCACCGCGATCGTGTTGAGGCTGTTGAAGAGGAAGTGGGGGTTCAGCTGCGACTGCAGGGCCGCGAGGCGTGCACCGGTCAGCTGCTCCGACAGCCGGGCCATCTGGACCTCGCGCTCGCTGGCCTCGACGAAATACCGGATCGCGTGCGCGATCCCGGCGAGGGACAGGTAGACGACGACGCCGAACGGCAGCGTGATGAAGATCCACCCGAGCACGTCCTGGCCGATGTTCTGCCAGAGGCGATCGCCCGAGGACTGCACGAACGCCCGTACCTCTTGACGGTTCAGCAGCAGTCCAAGCCCCAGTTGCAGCGCCTTGCCGCTCAACGCCCATCCCACGCAGAAGAGCAGCGCGAACCCGAGGTGCAGCATCGCCCGGCCGGCAATGTGCGGGCGGGTGATCGGCCATCGGCGGGAGAGCGCGAAGACGGGAGGCGTGAGTACCGCGTAGACCAGCCAGTCGCCGCCCGTCCACAGGAGCTCCTGCAGGCTTGCCGGCGGCTCTCCCTGGAGACGGCGCTGCGCCACCATGCTGATGGTCGCCAGGACGGCTGGAGCGATCCACACGGCGGAGACGATCATCCACGGGCGCGCGCGGGGCCGGAGCACGGGCACACGCTATCGCGGGCGCGGCAGGCGTAACCCGCCTTCGCGCCCGGATCGCACTGCGCTTCGGCGGACGACCGCTCGCGGCAGCCCAGGCGCCGCTCGCGTATTCGTCGTTGACCGGCGACCGCAGGTGCGGCGAGAGTTCAATCTTTCCGGAGTGTGAGGTCAACATGCAGCACACGATTCTCGGTGTCTGTGCGGCCATGGTGTTGGCCGCTTCAACGGCCGCCGCGCAGGCGATTCCTCAAAAAACGCCTGAGCAGATCAAGGCCTCTCTCGAGGCCCACAAGGGGGAGTTCGACTACCTCCTCGGCGAGTGGGAGTTCACCTCGGTGAGCAAGGAGTACGGGAAGGGGCGCGGATTCTGGAGCGCGGTGCGCCTCGCCGAGGGCGCCGAAATCCTGGACGAGTACCGCGTCGTCGGGGACGAGGGGGAGACCTATTACGCGTCGTCGACGATCCGCGGGTACAACGCCGTCCTCGATCGCTGGGAGCTCGTCTCAGCGGAGCCGGGCGCCGGGCTCCAGAACTTCGGCACCGCCCGCCGCGTGGGCGCCGAGATGCACATCGAGCAGAAGTTCGGCGTCATGAGCGCGAAGCCGTCCATCTGGCGGATCCGTTACTACGATATCCGGCCGGACCGGTTCTCCTGGGCTGCCGAGCGCTCCAACGACGGCGGGAAGACGTGGGAGAAGGATCATCTGACGATCGAAGCGCGCCGCATCGGTCCGGCGCGTTCGCTGGGACCGCTGGCGCCGGCCAGGAAGCCGAAGTAAAGGAGACGAGGCGATGAAGCTCAGGTATCTCGTGTTTGCGTGTTCGCTGCTGATGATCGCGAAGGGGGCGGGCAGTCCGGCGACCGCGCAGCAGCCCGCCGCCGGCGACCTGGCCCAGGGACTCCACCACGGTTTCACCGAGGTGAGCGGCTGGGTGACCAAGGCGGCAGAGCTGGTGCCGGCGGACAAGTACTCGTACCGCCCGGTGGGTTCCGTGCGCACCTTCGGTCAGCAGATCGGCCACATCGCGGACGCGTACAACTACTACTGCGCGACCGCGGCGGGCCGCAAGGTGCAGTGGTCGGATGCGATCGAGAAGGGCAGCACCGACAAGGCTGCGCTCGTTCAAAAGCTCAAGCAGTCGACCGACGCGTGCAGCGCGGCATACGTTGCCAAGAGCCAGGCCGGTCAGCTCATGGCCAACATCGCGCATACCAACCTGCATTACGGGAACATCATTACTTACATGCGCATGCTTGGCTTGGTGCCGCCGTCCAGCTGAGTGGGGTGGTTCGCGAAACGAGACTACTTCACGTTCCTCAGATACGACACGCTCTGCGGAATGTGCCCCCACGGATCGGCGCTCTCGTCTTCGATGTAATACAGCGACGTCCCGGCCTCCCTTGCCGCCCGGAGCACCGACGGCATGTCAACCTGGCCGGAGCCAACCGGGACGTCGTCTTCGGGGCGCCCGATCGCCGTGCCCGCCTTGATCGCCGCACCTTTCTTGAGGTCCTTGAGGTGCAGGCTCGGGACGCGGCCCTTGTAGCGTTCGATCAGTTTGGCCGGGTCCGCCCCGCCGTACAGCGTGTGAAACACGTCCACCTGGAACATCACACGCTTCGGATCCGTGGCGCCGGCCAGCGTCTCGAACAACGTGCCCTCCGGTGACGGGACGAACTCGTACCCGTGGCAGTGATACGCGAAGCGAAGCCCCGAGCTCTCAGCGGCTGTCCCGAATCTGTTGAACGCCTCGGCTGCCGCGAGCGCCACGTCCCGCGTGAATGCCTTGTCGTGCGGGATCCACGGGCAGACCACCCACGAGGCTCCAACCCCTTTGGCCTCGGCGAGCCCACCGGCCAGATCGTCGCGCAGGCGTTCGAAACCGATGTGCGCCGACTGGCAGCGCAGGCCGGCCCCGTCCAGCGCCGCGCGCATCTCTGACAGGGAATGGCCCCACAAGCCAGCGCCCTCGACCTCGCGAAAGCCCATGTTCCTGACCTTCGCGAGCGTGCCGCGCAGATCCTTCGGCAGGTACTCGCGCAGGCTCCAGAGCTGAAGGCCAATGGCTCCGTTGAGCGTGGTCCTGATCTCGTCCTGTAACGCCGTCAAGGCCGTCCACGGCGGCGCCGCCGCGACTCCAAGTCCGGCCGCGACACTGGTCAGAAACTCTCGACGGGAATGCATGCTCGAATACCCCACTCCGTGCTCTACTCAGCGTGCCTGAGGCGCCAACCCATTTGGTCCGGCGATCGTCCAATTGTGCGGCTGGCGCCCGGCGTCAACGCGGCGCTCGCGCGCGAGGCGGCCGCGCAATATCTATACTACGTTCGTCCACGGCGTTAGAGAGGGAAGCATGCACACGTTCCTGCACGATTTCCGGTATGCGCTTCGCACCTTGCGAAGAAGCGCGGGTCTGACGTTCGTCATCGTCGCCTCGCTCGCCATCGGCATCGGGGCCAACACCGCGATCTTCAGCGTGGTGAATGCGCTCCTGCTGAAGCCGCTGCCCTATCCCGATCCAGACCGGTTGGCGATCATGTGGCTGCGTTCCCCGGGCATCAACATTCCCCAGGACTGGCCGTCGCCCGGCCAATACATCGACATCCAGACCGGGAACCGTTCGTTCGAAGAGATGTCCATCTCGCAGGGCCGGAGCGGAACGTTGGTGGGGCTGGATCAACCGGAACGCGTGGAGGCTCTGCGCACTTCTTCGAGCCTGTTCCATCTGCTGGGCGCCCGCCCGCTCTACGGCCGCCTGCTGCTCCCGGAGGACGACGTACCCGGCAAACCGGCCGTCGTGGTCCTGAGCCACGGATTCTGGAAGCGCCTGTTCAACTCCGATCCGAACGTCGTCGGCCGGGCCATCACCCTGAACGGCATCATCCCGGGAACGGGATCGGAGAAGAACCTGTTCACGGTCGCCGGCGTCCTGCGGCCGGACTTCGTGTTGAACGCCGAGATCATGCCGACCGTGGCCAGCATCCGGCAAATGGACATCTTCCTGCCGCTTCCACTCGGGGCGGACGCCGTCACCCGCAGAGGCGACGAGAACTACAACCTCATGGCGCGCCTGAAGCCGGGGGTGACGATGGAGCAGGCGCAGGCGGATATCAGCGTCATCGCGGGACACATTCGCGACAAGGACAAGCGCGACCGGACGTTCACCATCAGCGTCGTCCCGCTGCGCGATCAGGTCGTCGGCGACGTCCGCCGGGCCATGCTCGTGCTGCTCGGGGCCGTGGCGCTGGTGCTGTTGATCGCCTGCGCCAACGTCGCGAACCTGCTGCTGACGCGCGCCAGCGGCCGCCAGAAGGAAGTGGCGATCCGCACGGCGCTCGGCGCCGGGTGGCAGCGCCTCGTCCGGCAGCTGTTGACGGAAACCGTGCTGCTCGGCCTGATGGGCGGCGTGGTGGGCCTGCTGATCGCCAGGTTGAGCCTGTACGTTGTACGGACGGTCAACCCGGGAAACATCCCGCGCCTGGAAGTCATCGCGATCGACGGCTCAGTGCTGGCGTTCACCTTCGGGATGTCGATCCTGACGGGGATCGTGTTCGGGCTGGCGCCGGCCTGGCGTGCCGCGAGAGTCGATCTCAACACGTCACTCAAGGCGGGAGGGAGAAGCGCGGCTGCGGATGGCGGCTTCAATACCTCGCGCCGCCGGCTGCGCAGCCTGCTCGTCGTGTCCGAGGTGGCGCTCTCGCTGATGCTCCTCATCGGCGCGGGCCTGCTGATTCGCAGCTTCGTGCGCCTGCAGAGTGTGTCGCCGGGATTCAACGCCGACAGCGTGATCTCCATGCGGCTCGGGGCCAGCGGCCGGCAGTTTCCGAACCGCGACGCCGCCGTCGAGTACTTCCGCCGGGTCGGCGACAGGATCTCCGCCGTGCCGGGCGTGAAGGTGCGGGGCGCCGTCAGCGCGCTGCCGTTCACCTCGTCGGTCGGCTGGGGGTCGATCAACGTCGAGGGGTTCACGCCGCAGCCCGGGCAGGAACTGCAGGTGGATCAGCGCGCCGCGACGACCGACTATTTCCGGACGATGGAGATTCCCCTGCTGAAGGGGCGGTTCTTCTCGGACTTCGACATGATGACGAACGCGCAGCGGGTGGCGATCGTGGACGAGAAGTTCGCGCAGCGTTTCTGGCCCAACGAGGATCCCATCGGAAAGCACCTCTGGGGCGATCCCAAGCAGCCGATGACCATCGTCGGTGTCGTCGGCACGGTGAAGCAGTACGGCCTCGACATCGACGGCCGCATCGTGTTCTACCGCCCGTCCCCCGGGTTGCTTTCGTACCAGGTGGCGCGCACGTCGTCGGACCCGGCGGCCGTGGCGGGCGCCATCGTGGGCGCCATCCACGAGGTCGATCCGACCATACCGGTCTACGACATCCGCACGATGCAGGACCGCATGAGCGATTCGCTGGCCCGGCAGCGATTCTCCACCATCATGCTGGGCGCCTTCGCGCTGTTCGCGCTGCTGCTGGCGGTCGTCGGCGTCTACGGCGTGATGTCGTATCTGGTCACGCAGGGCACGCGCGACATCGGCGTGCGGATGGCACTAGGCGCCCAGCGAAGCCGCATCGTCGGGATGGTCATGCGGCAGGGCATGGAGCTGACGGGCGCGGGAATCGTGCTCGGCCTCATCGGCGCGGCGGTGCTGACGCGCGTGATGGCGACCCTGCTGTTCGGCGTCAGCGCCACGGATTTCGCGACATTTGCCGCGGTCCCGGTCATTCTGGCCGGGAGCGCGCTGCTGGCCAGCTACCTGCCGGCGCTCCGCGCCACCCGCGTGGATCCCGTCGTGTCGCTGCGGGAGGAATAGACCGCCGGACAAATTGGCTTGAGGTAAACCAGAAGGAGGGCTAGGCTCTCCTTTCATGGCCGACGACGCACCTGTTGATTACTACGAACTGCTCCAGCTCAGCGTGAACGCCGAACCGGAGACGATCAGCCGCACGTACCGATTGCTGGCGCAGCGGTTTCATCCGGACAACCAGGTGACGGGCAACGAGGCGCGCTTCCGCGAGCTGCACACCGCGTATACGGTGCTGATCGATCCGGAGCAGCGGGCGAAATACGACATTGCTTCGCAGCGGCACCGGCAGGATCGGTGGCGCCTCATCTCCGAAGGCGGCAAGTCGGAGGACGAGTTTGCGTTCGAGCGCATGTTCCGGCTGACGCTGCTCGAGGCGCTGTACACGAAGCGGCGCACCGACCCGGGAGCGCCATCGCTCTACCCGACCGAGCTGGAGAGCCTGCTCGGGCGGCCGCGCGAGCACCTCGAGTTCACGATCTGGTACTTGCTGCAGAAGAAATACCTGGCGCGCGACGATCAGTCACGTCTCGTGGTGACCGCCGACGGCGTGGACTATCTCGAAGAGAACTACAAAGTGAACCTGAACCGCCGTCGTCTGGCGGCGCATGACGAGCCGACCCCCAAGCCCTGACCCGCTGACATGCTCCGCCGATTGATCGTCCTGTCCGCGGGCCTGATCCTCGTCAGCGCCCACCTGGCCGGACAGGGCACGGTCCCGTATCCCGCCGCGAAGCACGGCGGGAACTACATGCACAACTACTACTTCGCGCCGGCGCCCAGCTCGACTCCATGGGCTCCCGCATGGTCGCCGGACGGCTCGTCTCTGGCGGTCGCGATGAGCGGTTCGATCTGGATCGTCGACCGCGCAACGGGCCGCGCGCGCGAGCTCACCTACAACCGCAAATATCACTCGATGCCCGACTGGTCGCCCGACGGGCGCTGGATTGCCTACGTCGCCGACGATGGCGGAGCCACGATCCAGCTGGAGATCGTGAACGTCGCGACCGGCGAAAGCCGCGCGCTCACGTCCGACGCGCAGATCTACATGGACCCGGTCTTCTCTCCGGACGGGACGCGCCTCGCCTACGTGGCCACGAAGCCGAACGGAAACTTCAACGTGTTCATCCGGACGATCGTGGACGGTCAGTTCGCGGGCGACGAGATCGCGGTGACGCGAGACAGCGATTTCGGGCGCGATCGTCTCTACTTCGGCAGGATGGACATGCACATCACGCCGGCCTGGCTGCCCGGCGGCACCGAGCTGCTGCTGGTCTCGAACCGGCACACGCCGCTTGGCTCCGGCAACGTGCTGCGCGTGCCCGCGGCCGCGAACGGGATCGACAAGGCGACGACGGTGCTGGCGGAACAGACGCTGTATCGCACGCGGCCGCACGTCTCGCTCGACGGCAAGCGCTTCGTCTACTCCTCGACCCGAGGGGCGGCGGACCAGTTCAACAACGTGTACGTGCAGCCGACCTCGGGCGGCGAGCCTTACAAGCTGACCTTCTTCCAGCACGATGCCTTTCATCCGCGCTGGTCGCCGGACGGCGAGTGGATCGCGTTCATCTCCAACGAGGGCGGCCTGCCGCAGCTCCAGCTGCTCGAGACGTACGGGGGCGCGCTCCAGAAGATTGCGGTGACCGAGCGCCGCTGGAAGCGGCCGATGAGCGTCCTCTCCGTGCGGACGATCGACGCGGCGACCGGTCAGCCGACCGCGGCGCGCATTCATCTCACCGCGTCGGACGGCAAGCACTACACGCCGGTGGACGCGTACTCCCGGGTGAGCGGCGCCGGCGACCGGCTGTTCCACCAGACCGGATCGTTCCGCGTGGACGTGCCGCTCGGGGCCGTGACCGTCGAAGCCGTGAAGGGGTTCGAGTACGTCCCGGCGAAGACGACCGTGCAGGCGATCGAGGGCCAGGCCGCGCACGCCGACCTCGAGCTGCACGCCGCTGACGAACTTCTCGGCGCGCGGCTGGTACAACGGCTCGACGCACGTCCACATGAACTACGCGGGCAACCTGCACAACACGCTCGAGAACCTGATGATGATGTCGGCCGCGGAAGATCAGGACATGGTGAACGAGCAGATCGCGAACAAGGACAACCGCATCCTCGATCACCAGTACTTCGTCCCGGGCGGCAAGGCGCACCCGCTGTCGACGCGCGACCGCGTCCTCGTCGTCGGCCAGGAGTACCGGCCGCCGTTCTACGGGCATGTGTTCATGTTCCAGCTGCGCGATCACCTGATCAGCCCGTTCACGACCGGCTACGAGGGAACGGCGATCGAGAGCCTGTATCCGAGCAACACCGACATGTTCCGCAAGGCGAAGGCGCAGGGTGCGACGGTGGGGTACGTGCACGCATTCGGGAGCCAGAGCGCGGATCGATCGGGCGGCAACGACCCGATCGACGCGGATCTCGGCGGCGCGAAGGGTTTCATCGTGGACGCCGCGTTGAGGACGACGGACGCCGTGGAGTGGTCGACGGCCGGCACGGCGGGGTTTCACCCGTGGTATGCCGTCCTGAACAACGGGCTGCCGATCACGGCCGTGGGCGGCGAGGACTCGATCAGCAGCCTGCATCGATCGAAGCTCGTCGGCTCCGCGCGCACCTACGTCTACACCGGCGATCGCGGCCTCGACGCGGATGCCTGGTTCGAAGGGGTGCGGAGAGGGCGCGCGTTCGTCACCACCGGGCCGCTCGTCGAGCTGACGGTCAACGGGCGGATGCCCGGCGAGGAAGCCAGACTGCCCGCGTCAGGCGGCGAGGTCTCGGTCGTCGCGCGCGTGCGCTCGATCACGCCGCTCGAGCGCGTCATGCTGGTTTTCAACGGCGAGGTCGTCGAGACGATTCCGCTCTCCGCGGATCGCAAGAGCGCGGAGCTCACGAAGACCTTGAAGGCGGCGCGCAGCGGCTGGTATCACCTGCGAGCCGAGGGAAACCCGAAGGAGCGCTATCCGCTCGACACGACGTTCGCCCAGGCCTTCACCAATCCCGTGTGGGTAACGGTCGGCGATCGGCCCGTCCGCAGCGCCGCGGCCGCGACCTACTGCCTCAAGTGGATCGACAAGCTGCAGCAGATGGCGGACAAGTGGCCCGGCTGGCGGTCGCAGAAGGAGAAGGATCACGTCTACGCGCAGTTCGACGAGGCGCGGGCCGTGTATCGCAAGTTCCTGCAGGAGGCGACGGCGGCATCAGATCAGTAGAAGACCGCGCGGAGATCACGATAGTCTGACTTGACCTTTGCTTGGAGGACTCGCATGGCCCGTTACGTCGATGGATTCCTGTTGCCCCTTCCGAAAAAGAACCTGGACGCGTACCAACGCATGTCGGCGAAGGCCGGCAAAGTGTGGCGCGAACACGGCGCTCTCGAGTATCGCGAGTGCGTCGGCGACGACCTGGAGGTCAAGAAGGGTATGGCTTTGGCTTTTCCGGCAACGGTCAAGCGCAAGCCGGGGGAGACGGTCGTCTTTTCCTGGATTGTGTACAAGTCCCGCGCCCATCGCGATCGCGTCAACAAGAAGGTGATGAAGGACCCGCGCCTGGAGAAGATGATGGATCCCAAGGCGATGCCGTTCGACCCCAAGCGCATGGCGTACGGCGGATTCTCGGTCATCGTCGATTTGTGATGTGGCTTACTTCGGTTCGACGACGTCGTAGATGTACAGCGTCGACCGGTCGTCTTCCGGCATGAAGTAGGCGCGCAGGCCCGTTGCGGTCGGCTCGATCCACGCGGGGTTGTGCGTCATGTCCATCCCGCCCGCGGTCCAGAGGAGCACCGGGACCTGGTGCACGGGACGGCCGTCGGCGAGGTTGACGAGGTCGATGCCGCCGAGGCGGAAGGGCGGCGCGGCCAGCGACTGGCGCATCTCGGTGACGCCCGTGCACAACATGCGGCGGCGGCCGGCGTATTTGCAGTCCTGGTAGTCCAGGTAGTGCGAAGTGTTGAGCGTACGCAGCCTCTCGGGAGCCGCACCCGCGTTGGTCGCCTTGCCGTTTGCATCCAGCGTCCAGCGATAGAAGCGGCGTGAGCCCCAGCTGACCCCGTGAAGCGTGTTGTCGTCGGTATTCCGGACGACGGCGCCGATGTGGTCGGCGAAGCGGAACATCTCCGTTGCCTTCATGGTCGCGGCATCGATCCGGTAGACGATCGAGCGGCTGTTCGGCCGGTACTCGGCCACGGGCACCCAGATGTGCTTTCCGTCGTAGTCGATGCCGCCGGGGTGGTAGATCGTCCCTTCGCCCAGCCTGACATCGGCGATCAGGTTGCCCGCCCTGTCGAACGTGAACAGATGGCCGGCGCCTTCGCCGGTGTCGCGGTCGTACCCGTCCGCGGGCCGAAGGTAGCGCCTCGTCCGCACCTTGATCTCGACGGAAGAGACGAAGAACGTCTCGCCGATCTTGACCATGCCCTGGGGATGGTGCGTCGTGAAGCGGATCGGGATGGATTCGACCAGCCTCCAGGGCGAATCCCTCGTGAGTGCCGTCACACGGTCGGCGACCGTCGATCGGACGTCGGCTTGCTCGCCCGTCACCACCGCGGTGACGGCGGCCAAGGTTGGCAGGGCCCCCAGAAACAAAAAGCGCACGAGCGTCGCAGTGAGTCGCACTTGGCTTCTCCTGACGAAGTGAACTAGCCTGTCCGAGACCGCAGGACTCGACAGCAGAGACACATTATGAAGAATTTCATCCGCGCCGCATTGCTCGCCCTGAGCGCGTTGTCCACGGCCACCCTGGCCCTGGCCCAGGAGCTCCACACCTTCAAACGCATTCAGCTGAGCGACCAGTTCTGGGGCGAGGGCGCCACCTTCGGCGACCTGAACCGCGACGGCGTGAACGACATCATCTCCGGCCCGTGGTGGTGGGAGGGACCCGAGTTCAAGAAGCGCCACGAATACTATCCCGCCACGACGACGTTCAAGTTGAAGCTCGGGCCGATGACGGAGGTGGACGTGCCGGGCTTCGAGGGCACGCTCGGCAAGGAGAACAAGTATTCCGACAACTTCTTCGCCTGGGCCCTCGACTTCAACAAGGACGGCTGGAACGACATCCTCATCATCGGCTTTCCCGGGAAGGAGACGTCGTGGTTCGAGAACCCGAAGGGCAAGGACACGCATTGGGTGCGGCACCGGATCTTCGATCAGACGGACAACGAGTCGCCGACCTTTGCCGATCTGACCGGCGACGGCAAGCCTGAGCTCGTCTGCATCACCAAGGGTCAGTATGGCTATGCCGCGCCGGACTGGAGCAATCCGGCCAAGCCGTGGACGTTCCATCCGATTTCACCGAACAACAAGTACGGCAACTTCACGCACGGCATGGGTCTCGGCGACGTGAACGGCGACGGACGCTCTGATCTGCTGGAGAAGAACGGCTGGTGGGAACAGCCCGCGTCGCTCGCGGGCGATCCGGTCTGGACGTTTCACAAGCAGCCGATGGGCGCCGGCGGCTCGCAGATGCACGTCTACGACGTCAACGGCGACGGCCTCAACGACATCATCACCGCGCTCGCCGCGCACGAGTTCGGGCTGGCGTGGTACGAGCAGTATCGCGAAGGCTCCGAGATCCGGTTCCGCGAGCACATTCTGATGAACAGGACCCCGCAGGACAACCCGTACGGCGTGAAGTTCTCGGAGATCCACGCCATCGAGCTCGTCGACATGGACGGCGACGGCCTGAAGGACATCGTCACGGGCAAGCGCTTCTGGTCGCACGGCCGCACCGGCGATCCCGATCGCAACGACGCCGCGGTCCTCTACTGGTTCAAGCTCGCGCGGCACGCCGGCAAGGGCGTCGATTTCATCCCCTACCTGATCGACAGCGAGTCCGGCGTCGGCACGCAGGTCGTGGCGGGGGACATCAACGGCGACGGCCTGCCCGACATCGTGGTCGGCAACAAGCGGGGAACGTTCGTCCACCTGCACGAGAAGAAGACCGTCTCGCGCGAGGAATGGGAGAAGGCGCAGCCGAAGCGCTCCGTTCCGAGCGTGTCCTCCGGCCCGAAGGGAGCGCCAAATCCATAACGTGACCGTCCTCGCGGTATAATCAAGGCCCCCCAGCCGCCACGCTTCTGCCCCAAAAGTGAGCGCATCATGTCGCAGTTCCTGCGCGCGGCGGCGCTGTCCGGCTTGTTGACTCTCACCGGTGCCGGTCCCGTTGCCGCCCAGCTCGCGCCGGACCGCCGTGTCGGTCCTGACGAGTCCGGCGCACCGCTTGTCGTCACGGCCATCGATCCGAGGCTCATCGGAAAGTTCGCGAGAGCGGCGGGCGTGCCGATGGGCATCGAGGTCGCGCCGGGCCGGCCCCGCAGGACGAAGCCTGTAACGCTCACAGGACTGACCGTCCGCGAGGCGCTCGACGCCATGGCCGCGGCCGATCGCCGATACGAGTGGCGGGAGATGAACGGCGTCACGGTGCTCCGCTCGAGTGCGGAGTGGGAGCGTGGCGATCATCCGCTGAGCGGGAGCGTGCCGGCGATTCACCTGCCCGGGATCCGCGCCCGGAATGCCCTCGGTCTGATCGCGGCGCTCCTCGACGCGCCTCAGTACAAGGAAGTGCAGCTGGGCGACACGAAGCGGTTCGCGTTGCGGGTCGACACCGGCACGGTGCTGGACGTGCTCAACGCCACCGTGAGCGCGCATGGCGAGCTGGCGTGGGCCTTCGAGGCCAAGCCTGCCGACTCGACGTTTCCGTTCACCGTCACGTTGTGGTCGGGCTCGGCGGGATCGGGCTGCGGCGTGCCAGGGCGGTCACCGGGGCAGACCGTGGACGTGTCGCGGTACGCGGACGCGCCGCTCTTCTCCGCCGGAGGGTCCGCGGCGGTCCTCGATCGCATCGTCGGGACCACCGCGAGCGGCCGGCCGCTCGTGGTCAACGGGCCCTTTCGTCGGCGGTCCGGGACCTGGCGAACGCGACCATGGTTCCGATGGGCATCGAGGTCCTCGGTACCGGGCAATCCTCAGCGCTCGGCCGAGATCCCGGCGACCGGACGGACGCTGCGCGAAGTGCTGGACGCGATAGTCGCAATCGATCCGCGATACGAGTGGCGCGAGATGGACGGTGTCATCGTGTTCCGGCCCACCGCCTCCTGGAACGATCCCCAGAGCCTCTTGTTCAGGCTCGTGCCCGGAGAACGGATGCCCGACGTCTCGCCGCAGGAGGCGGTCGAGCGGCTCGCGCGGCAGCTGGGTCACACGGCCGGTTGGTCGGGATCCCCGGCGGCAAGCTGCTCTCGATCGACGCGCCGCAAGGGACGGTCCTCGATTTCGCCAACACCATCGTGCGGGCGCACGGCGAGATGTTCTGGACCCTGGAGCCGACGACTCGACTCGGGGCGAGCGCCGGATATCGGTACACGTTCAACTTCGGCACGATGGGCGGCGGCGGCCTCGGGTTCGACGTCCGGTAGCTTCGACGATGAATCCCGCACCGGCCCCGATCCCCACCAGCACAGCCGAAGGTGCTATGGTGAGTGCATGAGCGAAGCAGCGAGGCGATTTCGCGAGCTGGTCGTCGATCGCGCGGTGGACGGTCCGGGGCACGCCAGCAGTGCCGCGCGCCGGGCGGCGTTCGACAACCAGTGCGTGGACGAGCGGTCACGGGCTCTGCTTGACAAGGTGGCGCGCCATGCCTGGAAGGTCGCCGCCGCCGACGTGGCTGCCACGAAAACGGCTGGCGTTTCGGAGGACGAGATCTTCGAACTGGTCGTCTGTGCGGCGCTCGGTCAGGCGACGCGCCAGCTCAACGCCGCGCTCGCCGCGCTCGACGCCGCGACGCAGTCCGCAGCGGTACCCGTGACGCCAGCCACGCATCCGGCCGACGGGGGGACGCGATGAGGCTGGGCGTGCTCGACCACGGGCACGGCATCAAGACCAAGGCCCTCTTCGTCCTCATTCGCTTGATCTCGCGACATCGCGCTCCAGACGTCGTGAAGACCCTCAGGTACCGTCCCGAGTTCTTCGGCGCGCCGATGGGCGAGTTGTTTCAGGAAGTCATGCGAGGTCCGTCGGAGTGGTCGGTAGGCGACCGCGAGCTCATGGCCGCCTACGTCTCCAGGGTCAACGCCTGCGAGTTTTGAACGCAGGCCCACGGCGCGGTCGCGTCGAAGGTCCTCGGAGAAGCAACAGTGCAGGCCGTGCTCGCGGATCCGGCCACCGCGCCGATCCCCGAGCCGCAACGCGCCACGCTCGCGTTCCTGCGCAAGGTGACGCGCGAGCCCGGCGCCGTCACCGCGGACGACGCGCGGGCGCTGCTGGCCCTTGGCGTCACCCGGGCGCAGGTCGAGGACGCCCTGAACGTCGGCTTCGCGTTCAACGTCATCACGCGTCTCGCCGACACCTTCGAGTTCGAGGTCGGCCCGCGCGCGGCGTTCGAGGCTGGAGCGGCGCACCTGCTCAGCCGCGGCTACAAGTGATACTTTCTACTTCAGCTCGCACGGAACGCGGCCGGGCCCCGGCTCGAGAGCGGCCTGACGGCCGTTCGCAGTGAAGGAGAGACCATGACGACGCAGAACGAGACGACACGGCGCGACTTCATCAAGCGGGTGGGCGCCGGCGCGGTGGCGGTGGCGGGGACGGTGGCGGCGGGCGACAGCCTTGGCGCGCGACAGCTTCCTGCCATGGCCAAGGGCCGCGTGATCGGCGCGAACGACCGCATCAACGTCGGCTTCGTCGGGTGCGGCGGCCGCATGAACACGCACATCCGGCGTGTGATGGAGCGGAACAAGGAGCGCGGCGATGTCCAGGCGGTCGCGGTCAACGACATCTGGGACAAACGCAAGGAGCGCGCCCGCACGGCGACCGGCGTGGATGAAAAATCCGTTCACCACGACTATCGCGAGGTGTGCGCCCGGCCGGACGTCGATGTCGTGGTCATCGCGTCACCCGATCACTGGCACCACCTGCACACGATGGAGGCGCTGCGCAACGGCAAGGATGTCTACCTCGAAAAGCCGATGACCTACACGGTGGAGGAAGCCCGGGAGATCGCCGACGCGGTGCAGGCGAGCGGCCGCGTCCTTCAGGTCGGCAGCCAGTACACGTCGATGGACCACTTCTGGAAGGCGAAGAAAGCGATCCAGGACGGCCTCCTCGGCGAGGTCGTCTGGGCGTCCGGCGGGTTCGGCCGCAACCGCAACCAGCGCGGCGAGTGGAACTACGCGATCGATCCGGAGGCCACGGACAAGACGCTCGACTGGAAGGCGTTCATCGGTCCGGCGCCGAAGCGCGCCTTCGACCCCGAGCGCTATTTCCGCTGGCGGAAATACTGGGACTACTCCGGCGGCATCGCCACGGACCTCTTCTATCACACGGTCTCGCCGCTGCTGCTGTCCATCGGCGGCGACTTCCCGCTCCGCGTCACGTCGTCGGGCGGCATCTACCTGCAGAAGGACCGCGAGGTGCCGGACACGTTCTTCATGAACGTGGACTATCCCGCCTGGACGATGCAGCTGGCGTGCTCGGTGGGGAGCGGGGTCGGCGCGCCGCTCGTCATCCACGGCAGCAAGGCCACGTTGTTCGTCGGGCAGAACAGCGAGAGCCTCAACAACACGCAGATGGAGATCGTGCCCGACCAGGAGTACCGCGAGGAGTTCACGAAGAAGACCGGCGCCGAGACCATGAAGGTCGACGTGCAGCCGTTCCCGCGCGGCTCGCACCCGCACATGGACAACTTCCTGGAGAGCGTCCGCTCACGCAAGGAGCCGAACTTCCCCGCGAAGCTCGGGTATCAGGCGATGGCGGCCATCGCGATGGGCGTGCAGGCCTACCGGCAGCACGAAGTGCTCTTCTTCGATCGCCGCCGGCAGAAGATCAGCAACAAGCCGGTGACCACGTAACGGCGCACAGCGGGCAGGCCTTCGAGCCCGCCCTACGTGGGCAGGCGCAGGACCCGCGAGACCACGGCGAGCACGAGCCCGTCCTGAATTTCGTCCGGCAGGCCGAGGTCCATGAGTATGTCGTGGAGGACGAGGGCGACTCGGACGAGCTGGTCGCCTTCGAGATGAACGCACGTGCGCGGATCGGCGGCCGCTTCGGGAAGGCGGCCACCGAAAGCCTCGGTGAAGAACGCCGCCTGTGACCTCTTGAAGGAGGCCAAGTCCACCCGGGCGAAGGCGGGTGCCAGCTCCGGGTCCGTCAGGATTTCGTCCACGAACCGATCGGCAAGCCACTCGATTCGGGGCCAGCCGCCGACCCGCTCGAACAGCGCGGGCGGCCTGTCACCCTGCTGTTGCTCTGCCACAGCCGCTCTTGAGCGGCCAGTTCCAGTCGCCATGATCTCGCCCTTTCCTTTCCTCAAAGGGCGAGAATAGCCAGTCCGGCCGGCGGCAGTCCTAACGTTCCGGTGAAGGAACGGTTAAGTTTCGGTAGTCAACGATAAACCCGGCGTCGTTGCGTTATTTTTTTGCGACGTCGATCTCGATCGCGGCGCGGAGACGAGTTCCGTCAGTCGCCCGCACCACACTTACGATCCTGTTACGGCCAGGCTGCAGATCGATCTCGGAAACGAAGGTACTGTGATCGACTCGCGTGACTGCCTGCTGCAGAGCACGTTCCTTCCCCGATGCGATCGTGACGACAACGCCTTCGACATGCCGGAGGTTGGACAGCACGTCGTACGAGGTGATGCGGAGCGTGTTCCGTCCCACGCGCTCGGGGTCCGGCGACAGGCGCACGTGCCCGGCGCCCGCGACCATGACCGTGTAGGCCGGCGGTTCACCGGGACGGCGGGCGATGGAGACGAACTGCTCCGGCCCGCGTGTTTCGATCTCCATCGGCGCCTCGACGGCGTCGCCGTCCCGCTCGACGAGCGCCGTCACCTGCCATCGGCCGTCGAAGGCGAGGTTGGCTCCCGAACCCTCCCACGAATTGTCGGCGGCTCGAGTCAGGATCAACGTCGAGGGCTCGACGCCGGGATCGTCGAGTGGCGTGAAGCGGAGGCTCACACGATTGGCGGGCACCGGCTGGCCCGAGTCATAGTCGAGGGCGCGAACCACGAAGCGGTTGGGTCCTGGTTGATCGGACGCGGCCGTGAGCTGGACTCGCGCGGTCGTGCCGAAATCGCTTCCCGAGGCGCTCAGGCCGAGCGGCGCGGCAAGCCCGGACGCCGGCGGAGGCAGCGTGCCGAGGATCGCAGCGGCCGCGAGGGCGCCCGCGGCCAGCGCGAGCTCGCCGCGTCCCACTCTCCTCAGAGGCCCGAGGTCGGTGGCGGCGACCGGGACGCTCCTCCATCGGTTCATCGCGCCGAGCGCCGCGATGACGGCAATCAACGCGATCTTGACCACCACCGCACGGCCGTAGCCGCTCGAGAACAGATCCCCCCATGCCGGGATCTCGCCGAACGTTCGATAGAGTCCGGTCGCGATGACCGCGATCAGGCCGGCACCCGCGACAGTCGAGAAGCGCCGCACGGCTGCCGCCTTCGTCTCCGACGCGGCGCCGCGGACCGCGAACAGCAGCGCGGCCAGGCCGCCGAGCCAGATGCCCGACGCGGCAAAATGCGCCCACTGCGCGGCGATGGCCACGACGCCGAACCAGGTACGATCCGCCGCGGCGTGCCCCGAAGCTACGTGGACCGCGATCGCTGCGAGCGTGGCCAGCGCGGCGGCCGCCATGCCGTAGCGCGCGGTCCGTGGCCGAGTCGATCGCGCCGCGACGAGCGCCAGGCCCGCTACACCGATCGCCGCCGCCCGGCCCAGAAGCGCGCGGCCGACCGACGTGTTCAGGAGGTCGGAGAACGAGGCGGCCGCGTTGCGTCTCTGTGCGAGCGTCAGCAGGAGCAGGCCGAGGACCGCCAGCAGCAGCCCGCCGGCCGCGATCTTGAAGTCCCCGGCGCCGCCGAACCGTGCCAGGGTCGCAGTCGCCGCGCCCAGCATCAGGACCAGCCCGGCGATCAGGATCCAGCGCGCCGCCATCTCGAATCGCGACGCGGGCGACGTGCTGATCGCGGCCGCGGCCGCCGCGTCCGGCGCGACCAGGACGCCGAACGCGTACGAGCCCGCGGTCGCGTGGCCGTCAACCGCGGAGACGATCCGCCAGCTCACGATGTACACGCCCCGATCGAGCGGCTTCACGCGCACCGAAATGGAGAACGGGTCTGCGGCGACGAGCTCCGGCCGGCCGATGTGGTACGCCACCCCGGCGGCGTCGAGGACGCGAATCGTCGACAGCGAGACCTCGGGCCGCTCCGAGAACGACAGCCGCACGAACGTTGGCGAGGCGCCGAGCGTCGCGCCGTCCGCGGGATCCGAGGCCCGGGGGCCCGCGTGGGCCTCGAGGTTGCGGTGAACCGTTCCAGCGATTGCGAGGAGCGCGAGGACGATGGCGACGCGGCTGCGCACCCGGTCAGGCGCTCCTGCCGCCTCGCCGCACGCCGAACCCAATCGTCACCGCGAGTGCCAGCGCCGCCACGGCGATGGCGGCGAACCCCACGTTTCGTGCGCGTGCCGACGCCTCCAGCGCCCGTTCGGCGCGCGGCAGCGAACGGCTGATCCGGTCGGCGAGCTCGCCGGCCGACGGGTCCTTCGCCGGGAATTGCACCGCCGAGATGTCCGTGACGCACGCGAACGTCGTCTCGGAGCAGGTGAACACGGCGTCGACGGGCTGGCCCTTGATCGTCCCGGTCACGCGGAACGCGTAGGTGCCGGGTCGAGTGGGAACGATTGCCGCGCGGAACCTGCCCGGGTGCTGCGCGGCCGCGGCCATCGGCAGCTTGATCCGCTCACTGCCGAAGGACACCTCGACCGCGAGTGACGCGTGCGGATCGGCCAGCGGCGCGCCGCGGGTATCGACCACGTCAACTTCGACGGCGTTCTTGAGGCCGCTGAGCGCCGGTTCCTCGGCCCAGCCGATCGTGAGACGGCCGGCGCCGATGAGCTTCGTCTCATGTGCCGGCGCCTGAGCCGGCAGCGCCAGCATGAGGACCGTGACGCCGAGCGCAATCACGTGCGCGCTTTGCGGATCTCGACGCACGAATACACCTCCTTCGCCGATAAGAGAGGGCGCGAGCCTAGCTTACCCGTTCCACAGCCGTCAATGAATGGACGGGGTTACGCCTTGAACAGGAGGGCAGGAGATCAGGAGATTTGTTTTTCTTGGCCCCAGGTAACAGGCAGTAAGAAAACAGAACAAACACAACAACAACTCCTGAACTCCTGCCCTCCTGATCTCCTGTTTGGAAACAAACGGTTGACAACGGCCGCCTGCGCGAATATATTCGCCTAGGGCGAAAAAATTCGCCCACAAAACATTCGCCGAAAGACCAGAGCTGCCAGCCACAATGCCGAAGCCGAAAACGGTCGACCTCACCCGCCGCGAGAGCCAGATCATGGAGATTCTCTACCGCCGCCGCCGCGCGACGGTGGAGGAGATCCGAGCCGAGCTGCCGGACGCGCCGAGCCCGTCGAGCGTCCGCAAGCTGCTGGAGATCATGATCGAGCGCGGCCTGCTGGCGCGCGAGTACGACGGCCCGCGCTTCGTGTACTTCCCCGCGGTGAAACCGGAAGCCGCCAGCCGATCCGCGCTGAAGCAGCTGGTGCGCACGTTCTTCGACAACTCGCCGGGCTCGGCGATCGCCGCGCTGCTCGACATGACGTCGGCGCCGCTGTCGGCTGCCGAGTACCGGCGCCTGAGCACCCTCCTCGACCGCGTCCGCGAACAGGGAGACGAGTCATGATGCCGTTCGATCTCGATCCCGCGACGTCCGCCGCGCTCTCGATCGCCGTCAAGGCCTCGGTGCTGCTGGCCGCCGCCGCGCTCGTGCAGGCCGTCCTGTACCGGCGACTGTCGGCGGCGATGCGCCACCTGGTCTGGACGCTTGCCGTCGCCGGCCTGCTCCTGCTTCCGATCCTGTCGCTCGCGCTGCCGGAGTGGGCGGTAGTAGTGATTCGCACGGCGGCGCCCGAGCGCCGTGGACGCAGAGCCAACGATGGCGCGCGTCGACGAATCCAGCAACCCCGGCCCAGCCGCCGCCGTCTGTCGCGGCACGCGCCGAGTCCGCGGCCGATGTCCGGCCGTCCGCCGGGATCCCCCTTCGGAGCTTTGCCGCCCGGGCGGACGCGCTTGCGTGGCCGGGTGTGATGGCCGGCGTGTACGCGACCGGCGTGCTCGTCATGCTGATTCACCTGGGCCTGCAGCGGTGGAGCGTCCGGCGGCTGGCGCGCGAGGCCACCGACGTGCGCGATCCGGATTGGACGCGGCTGCTGCGCGAGTGCGCCGCGCAGCCTGGGCGTCGATCGTCCCGTTCGCCTGCTTCGCAGCCGCGAGCGCAGCATGCCGATGGCCTTCGGCACGCGCCGGCCGGCCATCCTGATCCCGGCCATGGCCGACACGTGGCCCGAGGACCGACGACGCGCCGTGGTCCTTCACGAGCTGGCGCACGTCGCGCGGTACGATTGCCTCACGCAATCGCTGGCGTTCGCGGCCTGCACGATCTACTGGTTCCATCCGGCCGCCTGGTGGGTCGCGCGCCGCCTGCGCATCGAGCGCGAGCTGGCGTGCGACGACCGCGTGATCGCGGCGGGCGCCCGGGCGCGTGAGTATGCCGGCCATCTGCTCGAGATCGCGTACACGTTCGGCAGCCATCGGGCGCCGGCCCTCGCGGTCAGCATGGCGCGTCCACGACAGCTCGAAGGCCGCATGCTCGCCGTGCTCGATGCCGCGCGCAACCGGCGCGTGCCGTCGGTGCGCGTGCGCGTCGCGTGGGCGGCGCTCGCGGCCGCGTTGCTGGTTCCGCTGGCGAGCGCCACGTCGACCGTTGCGGCGCCGGCGAGCGGAACCGGCTCGGCACTGCGGCAGCCGCCCCGCAACAGGATCCCGTGTCCGATCTCGGACTTGAATGCCCTCGAGGCGCGCCTGGCAGAATGGCCGGCACCGCCTGGTGCGCGTGGCGCGGCAGCGTTTGGCCGCACCGTGCAGGACAGGCTGCCCGGCACGTGGGAGATCCGTCCGACCGGTACGGAAGGCACCGTCCATCTGCGGCTGGTGGAACTGAATTCGTCCTCCGGCTCGAACGTTCCCATCGAGCGTCTGGAAGGGCTGACGGCCGCGCAGCTCACGGGCGCGGGCGGACCGGTTCAGTTCCGGCTGCGGCGCGACGCCGGCACGTTTACGTTCGAAGGCGTCGTCCGCAGCGGCGTTGGCGCCGGCACGTTCTCGTTCACGCCGGATCCGGATTTCCCGGCGGAGCTCGCGAAGCGCGGCTTTGCCCGGCCGACGGCCGGCGAGCAGTACCAGATGGCGCGGCACGACGTCGGGTTCGCGTTCCTGGACGAGCTGACCAAGCAGGGGTATGCGAAGCCGCGACTCTCCGAGCTGGTTCGCGCCGGTCAGCACGGCGTGGATGCCGCCTATCTGCGCGAGATGGGCGCGCTCGGCTACCGGCTCGGCTCGCTGCGCGCCGCTGATCGAGCTGAGGGACCACGGGGTCACGCCCGACGTACGTCCGGGAGCTGGCCGAGCTGGGCTACAAGGGGCTGTCCGCCGATGCCATTCGCGCGCGCGCGCGATCACGGCATCACCCCGGAGTACGTGCGCGGGATGCGCGACGCCGGCTACGGCTCGCTCACGATGGAGCAGCTGATCAACTCGAGGGACCACGGCGTGACCGCGGAGTTCGTCCGCGAGCTCGGCGACGCCGGGCACCGCAAATTGCCGATCGACGAGCTGATTCGGGTGCGCGATCACGGCGTCACCCCCGAGTACGTGCGACGAGATGCGCGAGCTCGGGCACGCGCTGCCGCTCGACGAGCTGATTCGGGTGCGCGACCACGGCGTGGACGTCGAGTTCGCCCGGCGCATGGCCGCGCTCGGCCACAAGGTTGCCGCCGCGACGCTGGTCCGGATGCGGGACCACGGCGTCACGCCGGATTACGTCGAGGAACTGAAGGCGCTTGGATACGACCGTCTGGCCGTCGAGGATCTGGTGACCCTGCGCGACCACGGCCTGACGCCGGACCGCATCCGCCGCGCCAACGCGCGCGCCGGCACGCAGCTGCCGATCGACATGCTCAAGTCGCTCGCGGCCGGAGGGATGCGGGACTGACGGGCGCGCGCAGACTTCGCTCTCGCGCGTAGCGGCGGCTCACTTCGTTCGCCGTAGGGCGCGCACACGTCGCTCCCACGCGTAGGGGCGGCTCGCTTCGCTCGCCGTAGGGGCCGGCTACTTCCAGCCGGTGGACTTGCGCGTGAACCGCGACGGGAGCGGCGGCTTGGTCTCGGGGGCGGGTTCCGGCTCTCCCGACGCGGCGGCGATCTCCCGTTCGAGATCTTCGTCGTTCGGCAGGCCGCCGAGCTGGTCCACGAACAGCAGCGACTGTTGCGACGGGATCTCGAATTTCTTCCCGCACGCCTTGCACGTGACCTCGTCGTCGAGCCGGAGCAGGTAATCGCGCAGCTTCGCGAATTTGGCGCGGTCCGCCTCGTCGGCGCCGCCCGGGAGCCTGTCCTTCTTCGAGCGCCGTACCCACCTGATGCTGTAGTCGCCGGCGCGCCGGCACTTCGGGCAGTGATACCGGCCCTGCCGGGTTTCGGGCTTGTCCGTGAAGAACGCGCGTTCGTCGAGAGCCATGCCCCTCATTTTACTTCACGTCCTTCTTGAGGAACGGCACGCCCTCGGTCATCCACGCCGGCGCCGGCGCGTCCTTCAAATAGTGATCGAAGAACTGGAAGAAGCGGACGGTCAGGTCCTTGCGGTTCGCGATCCCGCGCAGCCCGTGCCCCTCACCGGGATAGGCCAGCAGCACCGCCTTCTTGCCGTTGTAGCGCAGCGCGTTGTAGAAGCCGAGGCCGTTGTTGAAGTCCACCGTCGGGTCGGCGGTGCCGTGCATGATCAGGAACGGCGCGGAGGCTTTCGGCGCGTGGGTGAGCGCGGACTCGAGGCGGTACCGATCGGGGTTGTCCCACGGCGAGAAGCCCCAGCGGCCCTGGCCGTAGAGGTAGTAGTCGCTCCCGTTCGCGCCGCTGCCCCCTGAGTATTGATACGCCCAGCCCCAGTTCTGGCTGAAGTCGTTGTAGAGATCGGTGACGCCGGCGCCCATGCCGACGGCGGCGAACATCTTCGACATCACGCCGATGAACGCCGCACCCTCGCCGCCGTAGCTGTGGCCGGTGACGGCGATCCGCTTCGGATCGACGTAGCCCAGCTCGATGACTTTGCGCGTCGCGGCTTCGACGCACTCGAGCATGTCGGAGTGCGACGAGCCGGTGCGGAAGTGGACGTCCGGGAGCATGGCGGCGTAGCCGCGGCTCACGGCCTCCATCGGCGACCCGCCCATGCCGCTGAGGAACGAGGGCGCGTTGTAGCGGTGCATGTTCTGCGAGTTCTTCTCGTAGAACGTCACCAGCATCGGCCGCTTCTCGCCGGGCTTGTAGTCGTCGGGGAGCGCGAGGATGCCCTGCAGCCGCACGCCATCCTTGTTCTTGTACTCGAACAGCACGCGCCGGCCCCACTGGTATTCCGACTGCTGCGGGTTCGCGTCGCTGATCTTCTTCGAGTCCGTGAAGCCCGGGCCCGAGATGCGCAGGTCCGGGTACTCGACGAACGTCTGCCGCGTGAACAGGAACCGGTCCGCTTTCGCCGCCTTCACCGGCACGCTGAACGACGCATCCTCGTACACGAGCTCCTTCAGCTGCCCGTCCGCCAGGGTGTAGAAGCCCGCCTTCTTCGTCCACTCGCCGTAGGCCGACAACGTGAGCGGCCTGGAGAGATCGAACGTCCCGCGCGGACCGGTCGCGCGGTGAACGGTCGGATCCACCGGCTCCGTGCGGATCACGCGGAAGCGGATGTCGCCCTTCGCGCCGGCGCCGTTCGTCAGGCTCTTCGGCGCGGAGCCGTCGAGCGGCAGCAGCCACAGGTCATACCGGTGCTGCGCGATGACCGCCTTCCCGTCGCTGCTGTACCCGGCAATGCCGTACGACGGCTTCGGCCCCGGGTGATCGAACTCCATGTCGATGAAGGCGGCGGTCCCGCCGTTCCCCAGCATCCGGCTCGTGCCGGCGTCGAGGTCGTAGGCCTGGAACCTGTTGTCCTTCCAGTAGAGGAACTGCCGGCCGTGAGGCGTGATGCCGAACGTGTGGCTGCCGGTCAGCAGCCCCTTCATGATCAAGGTCCGCTCGCCGGTGGACGTGTTCACGCGATAGAAGTCCGCCGCGGGCCGCTTGTAATCGTGGACGTATCCGCGCGTGTCCCTTCCCACGGCCCACTTGCCGTCTGGCGCGACATCCAGCTCCCGCATCGTCTCGTCGGCGAGCTTCACGAACCGCTTCGCGGAGACGTCGAAGGCCTGGCGGAACGTGAAATTGCGATCCTGTTCCGCGCGGATCATCTGCGCCGACTGGATCCGCTCGTCCGCGGTGTTCCACACGTCCACGTCTGCCGCTTCGTCGGTGGTCTTGCGCGTGGTGTCGGGCGTCGGGGCCTGCTCCTTGATGCCGAAGAAGACGCGCGCGTTGTCTTCGCTCCACGCGAGCGCCGCGCGGTCGCTGACGATCCAGCCTTTGGGGAAACCGTCCGCCTTCGCCGGATCGAGGATCACCGTCGTGACGGCGCCCTCGCCGTCGAGGCACTCCGGCACGTTCGGGAATGCCACCAGGACGTTGTCCTTCTCGCGCATCTTCTCGACGTCGCTGCCCTTGAGGACGGCGAGCGCCGTGCCGTCCTCGTTCCAGGCGAGCCGGTTGTAGCTCTTGCCGTCGTTGTCGAGCGGCGTGATGCGCCCGGTGCGCGCGTCGAAGACGAAGAGGCCGTTGCCGTCCTTCACCGCGGCGTCCACCGTGTAAGCCAGGAGGCTGCCCGTGCGATTGAAGGCGATGTCCCCGACGCTGCCGAGCAGCTGATGACGGCCGGTCCTGAGGTCCAGGAGGACGACATCCAGCCCGCGCGGACCCGCCGGCGCGTCGCCCGAACCACGACCCCCGCCGGCCGCCGCTCCGCCACCGCCGGGTCCGCCGCCTCCCGGTCCGCCGGCAGCTCCGCCACGTCCGCCGCCGCCCGCAGCGTCCGGCGCACGACGACGGAGGATCAGGTGAGTGGAGGTGGGCGAGAAGGTGAACGAGCCGATGTCCTGCCACGACCGCACCGTGCCGTCCGCCAGGTTCCGCAGTTCGACGCGCCGCGGCGGGATTGTCGATGCAGCGCTTCCGCGGCCTTGTCCTGAGCTTGTCGAAGGGCCCTGTCCTGAGCCCGCCGGTGCAGCCGGCTGAGAACCGGGCGCGGCGGGCGGAGCGGGCGCGGGAGACGGAGCTGGCGTGACGCCCGGAGCCGGCGGCGGCGTCGCCGGGGCCGCAGGCGCAGTCGTTGGCGGGACGGTCCCCGGAGCGATCGCGGGCGGCGGCGCCGGAGCGGAGGGCGGTGCGGCGGGATCTGCCGGCGGCGTGACAGCCGGCGCTGTCGTCCCGCCGCTTCCTGCGCCTGACGACGGTCCACGGTCCCTCCGCGCGCGCTCCGCAGCGCCAGGATCGACCTGGTACGCGATCCACTTCGAGTCGGCGGAGAACGTCCCCCCCGTCGCATCCTGCACGGTGACATCCTCGCTGGTCTCGAGGTTCCTCAGGTGCAGGACCGGCTTCGCCTCGGCGGGGATCGTGTTGGTGAGCTGCAGCGTATACGTCGCCCACTTGCCGTCGCCGGAGATCGCGGAATCCGTGATGCTGCGCCATTTCGTGTAGTCGTCAACCGTCAGCGCTTTCTTCGCCGGCGCCTGTGCGCCAGGCAGCGCGTAGGCGGAGACGAGCGCGAGCAGCATCGCGAGGGTTACGGAGGTTACTCGGCGGCGCGAGTGCGGGGATGTCGAAACGTCACGGCTCATGGTCTCTCCTGGAGAGAAAGGCGGGTTGCGCGGATGATACTCCAGCCGCGGAGATCAGGAGGATCAGGAGGTCAGGAGGACGTAAGGAGTAAGGAGGTCAGGAGATGTTGGGGGTTGGGGGTTTTGGGAGTTGGGAGTTATCGTTGAAGTTCCAAATGCGCCAGCCTCCCCTCCGGAGCACGTTCATAGTCCTCGCGATCGCGGTCATGAGCGGGTGCGGCGACAAACCAAAGGACTCGCCTTCGGCCCTGCCGGACGCCGAGACGGCCAACGCGGCCGCCCACGAGTGGCGCGCGAAGCACGAGGAGGATTACCGGCGCGACTGGGCGAGCATCGCGGCGCTGCACGTCCTGAAGCCGGGGAACAACACCGCCGGCAGCGCCCGGACGAACGACATCGTGCTGCCCGCGTCCACGCCTCCGGCAGTCGGCCGGTTCGCGCTCGACGGGGAGCGCGTGCGTTTCGAGCCGGCGCCCGGCGTGCGCGTGCTGCTCGACGATCAGCCGGTGACGGCCGCGATCGATTTGCGCGACGATTCGGTCCGCGACTCCGACGAGCTGGTGGTCGGCAACGTGCGGCTCGTCGTCCATGTCAGCGGCGGAGAGCGTGCGATCCGCGTGCGCGATCCGGACGGTCCGCAGGCCCGGGGATTCCTCGGCTTTACCTGGTTCCCGATGGACGCGCGGTATCGCGTCGTCGGGCGGCTCATCAGGGACCCCGCGCCGCAGCGGTTCAAGGTACTGAACACTTACAGCCAGGAAGACGAATACAACTCTGAAGGCGTCGTCGAGTTCCAGCTGCTCGGACAGACGCTGCGCCTGCGGCCTTTCACCACGAGGCCCACGCGCTTCTACTTCGTGTTCCGCGATGCGTCGAGCGGCCAGGAGACGTACGAAACCGCGCGCTTCGTGTACTCGGATCTGCGCGGCGACGACACGACGGTGCTCGACTTCAACATGGCGTACAACCCGCCGTGCGCGTTCAACCCGTACACGACTTGTCCGATCCCGCTCCGTGAGAATCGCCTGCCGGTGAAGATTCTGGCCGGCGAAAAGGCCTATCCGGTTCACGTGCCGCTTCCGGGCGCCGCACGATGATTCGTCGGCAGCCTTCGGTGTAATCTACGGACATCATGAAGCTCCTGAATCTTCTATTGCCCTTCACTCTGCTGACAGTCGTAGCGTGCCATCCCGGGCCCGTCGTCGGCACGGGCTCGAAACCCCTGCCGGTCGGCGGGACCATCGCGGGAATCGTTTCGACTGACGGGAATGCCGCCGTTCCAGGCCGGAAGGTCGCCGCCGTCAACACCGCAACCGGAACGCGGTTCGAGGAGACGACCGGGATCAACGGCGGCTACACCCTCAAGGTCCCGGAAGGTATCTACCGCCTCGAGATCGAATTGCAGCCCGGCGAGACGATCACCAAACAGCCGGGCGAGACCCGCGTCAACCGATCCGATCTGGATCCCCGGCGCGATTTCGTGATCACCGCCAAGCGCTGATAGAACGTCAGCCCTTCACGGCGCCGGCTACTCCGCGCGCAGCAGCGAGCTCGGATCCGTGCGCGACGCGTGACGCGCCGGCACGAACGTCGCGAGCGTCGCTACGGCCAGCATGACGATCGCCGCCGATCCGAGCACCAGCGGATCGAACGGGGCCGTCCCGAACAACATCGATTGCATCCATCGACCGCCGAGGGCCGCCACGAAAGCTCCGCACAGCACGCCTGCCAGCGCGAGGCCGGCGGCTTCCCGCAGGATCATGACCAGCACCCGGTGCGGCCGCGCGCCGACGGCGAGACGGATCGCCATCTCGCGGCGCCGCTCTCCCACGGCGTGGGCAAACGTTGCGTACAGCCCGACCGCGGCCACGCCGAGGGCCAACGCGCCGAAGAGAGACAGCAGCGCCGTGCCCAGCCGCCACGGCCGCATCTGCCGCTGGAGCAGCTCTGAATAGCGGCGGACCTGAAGGAACGGCAGGTCGGTCCGGCCGTCCAGCACCACGCGGCGAATCGGCGCGGCGAGCACGCCGGGGCCCGCCGTTGTCCGGAGCAACAGGCCCTGAATGCCCGGGCCCGGCCCGACGCCCGCCGGGGGAGGCGGGACCTGCGAGAACGGCACGAAGTACTGCATCAGGCGATCCTCGCTTCCACTGGGCACGACCGATCGCTGGCGCACGTTGCGGGAGACGCCGATCACTTCGCGGCACGGAACCGTCGCCGGGGGCGGCGGCGGACCGGCCGCTGTTGACGGATCGAACGACGGCTCGAACCCGATCCGGATGCACTTGCCGAGCGCGCTCTCGCCGGGCCACACCGACCGCGCCATCGTCTCGTTGACGATGACGACAGGCGCGCCGCGCTCGTCGGACTCGACGAACCGGCGCCCCTCGACGATGGCCACGTCGAGGATGTCGAGGAACTCCGGCGTGGCGGCGATGAGAAACGGAAGCTGTCCGTTGACCTGTGGCGGCCCGGCCAGGCCCGGCACGCTGATCGGCGGCACGTGAAACCCGGTGAAGGGCATCGTCTTCACCGTCGTCGCGATTTCCACGCCGGGCAGCGTGCGGATGCGCTCGAGCGCCGACGAGTACAGCTGCTCGTGCTCTCGAACGGCGCCCGGTCCGCGGTCGAACTCGACGAGCAGCACGTCGTCGGTGCGCATGCCGAATTCCTGGGACATGAGGTTGTACAGGCTTCGTCCGAACAGGCCCGTCCCGGCCAGCAGCACGACCGACAGCGTCGTCTGGACGAGGAGGAGCGCCTGGCCTGAGCGCGCGATCCAGCGCGGGCGAGTCGAAGGGCCTGCCAGATCCGCGTCCCGCAGGCTCCGCGGCATCTGCGCGAGGCCCGCGGCCGCGGCGACAACCAGGATGACGACGCCCGCAAGCGCGGCAGCCGCGAGAGTCCGGAGAGTCAGCCCGGCGCTGTGGACGACCGTGGGCAGGAGCACACTCCGTACTGCTTCGTCGAACCAGTACGCGAGCAGGAGCGCCACGCCGACGGCCGTCGCCGCGAGGAGCGTGGCTTCGACGGTCGCCTGCTCGATCAGCCGGCCGCGCGTGGCGCCGAGAGCGGATCGGATCGCGAAATCCCGCCGGCGTGCGGCGCCGCGAATGAGAAGCAGGGTCGCGCTGTTGGCGAGGCCGATGACGAGCACCAGCACCGAGACGCCGGTCAGCCAATAGGCGATGCGCTGCTCGGTGGCCGTCACGTCTCCGCCGCCGATTGGCGACAGGGTGACGCGTCTGTCGTTTCTCTCGATCGCGGAGCTTGCCTGCGCGGACGCCGCTGCCGGAGTCTCGCCTTGCTTCAGGCGCACCACGATCGCCGCGATGTTGCGGAAGGGGTCGCGGTCCCAGCCGGGCATCTCGCGCATGGCCGCGTGAAACGGCACCCAGACGTCCACGCCCACCGCCGAGTGCCCGCTGAAGCCGGCAGGCATGACCCCGGAGATTGTGAGGTCCACGCCGCGGACCGTCACGCGGCCGCCGAGCACCGCGGGGTCGCCGCCGAACGCTCCCATCCAGAACGCGTAGCTCAGCACGGCAACGGGCGATCCCGCCGGCGGCGCGTCGTCATCCGGCAGAACGCCGCGCCCGAGATGCGGCCGGACGCCCAGCAGCCGGAAGTACGAGCCGGAGACGAGCATCGCCTCGGCGCCGATCTGCGCACCATTCACCACGGCGCTGGTGGTGATTCGCTGCCAGGCCGCGGCATCCGCGATCGCTGGAACCTGTTCACGAATGGTTTCGAACGTGACGTACGACGTGGTCGTCATCCGCGCGATTGCGCCGTTGTCCGCTTCGTGCTCGAAGGCGAGCGTGAAGACGCGGCTGGCGTCGGCCACGTGCGCGGGCGGGCTGAGGAGGGCGCGGTCGATGAGGCCGAACATGGCGAGGTTGAGGCCGACGGCGACGGCGAGCGTCACTATTGCGGCCGCGGCAGTCCCCGGCGAGCGGCCGAGGACGCGAAGAGCCAGCCGGCCATCGAGGCGAAGGGATTGGGTCATTGGAGTTCCTCTGTACTTCTTTCCCGCGACATGGCGATTGGTTCCACTATTCGCGAGGCCTGGTCCCTGCGTTCATCCCTTTTTCGGACCATAATTCGGGGTCAGGTCACTGAGGCCGCGCTGGCTTCGCTCGCCGGTGGGGTCAGGTCATGAAACATGAATTCGGCGGTGGGGTCAGGTCATGAACCTGAATTCGGGGTCAGGTCATGAACGTGAACGGGGTCAGGTCATGAAACATGAATTCAGGGTCAGGTCGTGAACAAGCCGCCGCCGGAAGTCTGGCTTCGCGGGCCCGTTGAGGCTGTCCCGGCACTCCTGCAGCCCGTCGCCCACGGTCTGCTTCAATGCCGCGAAGAGCTCTCCTCGGTCGTGACGGGGCTGACGGCCGATCAGATCTGGACGACCCCCTCGGGCGTCGCGTCGATTGGGTTTCACGTGCGGCACGCCGCCGGCAGCCTCGACCGTCTGTTCACGTACGCGCGCGGCGAGCAACTCTCGAGCGAGCAGCGTGCCGCCCTTGCCGTCGAGGAAGAGCCCGATCTGACCCCGAACGTCGGCGCGAGCCTTCTTGCCGCGTTCCATGACGCGGTCGAACGCGCGCTCGCCCAACTCAGGAACACCGATGAATCGTCGTTGGTGGAAGCTCGAAGTGTCGGGCGCGCGCAGTTGCCGACCACGGTGATCGGCCTCCTGTTTCACGCGGCCGAGCACACGCAGCGCCACGCAGGGCAGGCCGTCACCACCGCGCGGGTTGTCGCCGGCGTGCAGGACGACGATCGTCGCTGATGCAGGCTTGAAGGAGTGCGCTACGCAGGCCGGTCTGGCGCGAAGAAGCCGGCCGCGTCGCGGTACTGGAACCCGAGCCGCCGGGCGAAGCCCGGATCCTGTGGTCCGGCCCCGACGTACACACACTGCGCGGCGTCGAGCTTGTGGCGTTGAACGAACACGACGCCCAGGCCCGGCAGGGGCTTGCGGCACCAGCAGGTTGGAGGCCCGGCGCCGTGCGGACAGTACGCAATCTCGATCGTGACACCCAGAAGCTCCTGCATCCGCGCCAAGCCCTCGTCGACTTGAACGGAAGTCATCGTGTCGTCGGCGATTTCAGGCTGCCATGACAGCCCCAGTACCAGCCAGCCGGCAGCTTGATGGCGGCGCAGGACTTCTCCCCGCTCCGCGAACACCTCGACGTCCTCCGCGGAAACAGGAGTGCGCTGACCGGATCGGCTGCGGCGAAGAACGCCGTCACACCACACCATGAGGGCCCGGTTGGTGAACGACGGGTCGCGACGGCGCTCGAAGGTCACGACCTCAATCCGTGAAAAGCCCTCCGACGGATCGGGAGGCTCCAGCTCGCGCTGATAGCGGAACTGCACCGTCGGGCCAAACGCGGCGGTGTCCTGCTTCGAGGCTTCGCGCATCTCTTCCGGACTCGAGCAGCCGGCCGTAGCGCGACACGATTCGCCCCGCCGCGTTGACCTGCGCATCCTCGAGTCCGGTGGAGAGCCAGATGCATCGGACGGGGAGTCCTCGCTGCGACGCTGCCTGAATCACGGCCGCGCGCGACTTTCGGGACACATACGTGTTGTCGAGGACGATGCGTGAAGAGCCGGAGGCGATGGCGGGCAGCAGCCCCCGCACCGATCCGCCGCGGTCGTCCCGGTTCAGCCGCTCGTAGCCTCGAGCGACGAGCGACTCGGCAACCGTGCTCTTGCCGGCGCCCGGCAGGCCCATGATCAGCACCACCTCGGCGTTCTCAATCGTGCCTCGCCGTCGGTTCACGCTCCGGCTCGAGTGGGCGAGGCTCGTTGGGTTCCCCGCGGCGCCGCAGGGCCCGGCCTGAGGGGAACCGTTCGTCCAGGAGGGCGCGATCCTCATCGGTCAGGACGATCTCGTGTGCCCGCGCGACCGACTGCACGGTCTCCACACGCGTCGGTCCGGGGATGGGCAGGATCAGCGTCGACAGGTCGCGCAGCCATGCCAGCGCGATCTCGAACGGTGTGGCGCCATGGCGCGCCGCGACGAGTCCCCAGCACGGGTTCCGAGCCGCGTGCGGCGCAGACGCTTCGGACCGCCAAGAGGCCGGTACGCCAGGAGCAGGATGCCGTTCGCGATGCAGTACCTCGGCCACGCCGCCGAGGATGCTCTCGTCGTTCCAGATGCTCAGCTCGGCCTGGACGGCGGCAATCTCGGTAATCCTTCTCGCCTCCTCGATCTGTCCGACGTTCACGTTGCAGAGACCGATCGACTCGATCAGGCCGTCGCGCTTCAGAGAGGCGAGCGCCCGGACGCTGGTCGCGAGGGGCGTTCGCGGGTCGGGCGCATGGAGTTGATAAAGATGGATGCGATCGACGCCCAGCGCGCGCCGGCTGGCCTCGCACGCCGCGGCGAGATGACGCGCCCGCCCGTTCGCGATCCAGCGGCCCTCCGGACGTGTGAGACCGCCCTTGGTTGCCACCACAACGCGCGCCCGGTCACCGTGCCAGCCCGCGAGCGCGCGGGCGATCAGACGTTCGTTGTGCCCGGCCTCGCTCGAGCCCCAGCAGTACGCGTCCGCCGTGTCGATGAAGTTGATGCCGGCATCGAAGGCCGCGTGCAGGACGGCGATCGCGCGGGCCTCGTCCCGGTCGGGCCCGGTGGACAGGCGCATGCCGCCCATGGCGATGAGCGGCGTCGCTGCGGTGGCGGTCGGCATCGCCCCGAGTTTACCGGCTGAACAGGTAAACCTTAGGGCTTCCGGCGCCGTCTAGTAAGCGGCCCCTTGCGGCTGACGAGATTTTCCGGAGGTCAGGAGGTCCGGAGATCTATTCTTGAAAACCAAGAAACTCCTGATCTCCCTATCTCCTGATCTCCTGTTGAGATACCCCGATTCCGAGGCCTCCATGCTCAAAGATCTCCGACACGCGGTCCGCATGCTGCTCGGCGCCAAGGGGTGGACGGCGGTCGTCCTGCTGTCGCTGGCGCTCGGCATCGGCGCGAACACCGCCATTTTCAGCGCCATCAACGGCCTGCTGCTGACGCAGATTCCGGTCAGGGACCCCGACACCCTCGTGCGTCTGCGGTACAGCGGCCGGAACGACATGGTGACGAGCTCCAGCGACTACGGCTTCTCGGCCAAGGCCGCTGACGGGCAGAACGTGCGCACGACGTTCTCGTACGCGATGTACCAGCAGTTCGCCGCCGACAACCGCACGATGAGCGATCTCTTCGCCTGCGCGCCGTACGGCCGGGTGAACGTCGTCGTGGACGGGCAGGCGGAGCTCGCCACCGCCTTCGTCTCCACCGGCAACTACTACCAGGTCCTCGGCATCCGGGCGCGCGCCGGGCGCATCATCACGCCTGAGGACGACAAGCCGTCCGCGCCTCCCGCGGCGGTCATCAGCTCCAAGTATTGGCACACGCGGTTCATGACCGATCCCGCGGCCGTCGGCAAGACGATCCGCGTGAACGACGTCGTCGTCACCGTTGTCGGCGTGATCGCGCCGGAGTTCACGGGCATTCAACAGCCGGTGAGCGAGCTGCCCGACATCGGTCTGCCGCTCTCGCTCGAGCCTCAGCTGAACACCTTCGGAGAGGCCCGGCTGGGCCAGCCGACGTATTGGTGGCTGCAGGTCATGGGACGCCTGAAGCCGGGAGCGACGGCCGCGCAGGTGCAGGGCAATCTCGAAGGCGTCTTCCAGCACACGGCGCGAGCCGGTCTCGATTCGTACATGAAGGGGCTGCCGGAGGCCGAGCGCGGCACGGCCATGAACCGGACGCGCACCGAGGTGCCGCACCTGCGCGTGGACTCCGGCAGCCGCGGGATTTACGACGTCAACACGACCAACCTGCGTGCGGCCACTATTCTCGGCGTCGTGGTGGCGCTCGTTCTGTTGATCGTCTGCGCGAATGTCGCGAATCTGCTCCTCTCGCGCGCGGCGACCCGCCAGAAGGAACTGTCCGTCCGGCTCTCGCTCGGCGCCACTCGACTCCGGTTGATCCGGCAGCTCCTGACCGAGAGCCTGCTCCTCGCGGCCGTCGGCGGCGTCCTCGGCGTCCTCGTCGGCTACTGGGGCAAGCAGCTGCTGCCCGGGCCTACCGGTCAGGCGCCGCTGCTCGACTGGCGCGTGCTCGCGTTCGTGCTGGCGGTCACCGCCCTGACCGGGATTGTCTTCGGCATCGCGCCCGCGCTCGGCGCCACCGGCGTCGACGTGAACACCGCGCTCAAACAGAGCAGCCGGAGCGTGGCCGGCTCCCGGAGCGTTCTGAGCAAATCGCTGCTGATCGCCCAGGTCGCCATCTCGCTCGTGCTGCTCGTCGGCGCGGGGCTGTTTCTCCGCACGCTCCACAACCTGCGGCACGTGGACGTGGGGTTCAACCCGCAGAACCTGCTGCTGTTCCGGGTGCAGCCTCAGTTGAACCGGTACGACGAGAAGCGCACGGCGGCGTTGTACGGCCAGCTGCTCGAGCGGATTGCCGCGGTGCCCGGGGTCCGCGCGGCCGCGCTCACCAACCCGGCGCTGCTCACGGGCAGCGTCAACTCGACGGGCATCTTCGTGCGCGGACGCGTCTACGCGAACGCGCGCGACAGCGGGACCAGCATCAATCGTCTCGTGGTTTCTCCCAACTTCTTCGAAGTCATGGAGATTCCGATCCTGCTCGGACGAGGGCTCACGCCGCGCGACAACGAGGCGGCCCCCAAGGTGGTGGTCATCAACGACGCCGCCGCGAAGAAGTTTTTCCCCAACGAGAACGCGATCGGCCAGCGTTTCGGCTCGAGCGTCGAGAACAACAGCCAGCTCGAGGTCGTCGGCATCATTCGTGACGCGAAGTACGACAGCGTCCGCGATGCCGCGCCGCCGACGATGTACGTGCCGTACGTGCAGACGCGCGCGGCGTCCGCGATCATCGCCGTGAGGACCGCCGGCGATCCCGCCACCGCTACGGGCAGCGTGCGGGAAGCCGTCAGGCAAGTCGATTCGAATCTTCCGATGGTGGACGTCTCGACGCAGCTCGAACAGGTCGAGCGCCGCTTCGAGCAGGAGAAGCTGTTCGCGCAGGCCTACGCCTTGTTCGGAGCGCTCGCGATGCTGCTCGCGGCGATCGGGCTCTTCGGGCTGATGTCCTACAGCGTGTCGCGCCGGACGAATGAGATCGGGATCCGGATGGCCCTCGGCGCGCAGCGCGGACACGTGCTGGGCCTGGTGATGCGCGAATCCATGATCCTCGTCGTGGTCGGCGTCGTCCTCGGCGTCGCGGTGGCGTTGGGGCTGAGCCAGTTCGTCGCCACGCTCCTGTACGGCCTGGCCGGAACAGACGCCATGACGATGGCGGCGGCGATCGGCGTCATGGTGTTCGTCTCCGCGCTGGCGGGGTTCCTGCCCGCGCGGCGCGCGTCACGGGTCGATCCGATGGTGGCGCTGAGGTACGACTAAGGGACAGCTACCAGCTACCAGCTACCAGTTGATAAAGGTTCAAAGCTGGAAGCTGGAAGCTGGAAGCGGGAAGCGGGGGGGGGAAGCGGGAAGCGGGAAGCGGGAAGCGGGGACTGGGAAGCGGGAAGCGGGAAGCGGGAAGCTTCATTCATACCGAAGCGCCTGCATCGGGTGCACGCGTGACGCGCGGTACGCGGGGATATACCCGGCGGCGAACGCGACGATGGTCAGCAGTACGACCGAGAGGCTCATCACGACAGGGTCGGTGCCTTTGAGCTCGAAGAGCAGCGACTCGGCGGCCCTCCCGAGATAGTACGCGGCGACGATCCCGATCACGCCGCCGACGAGCGTCATCCACGCCACCTGTTTCAGGATCATCGTCCGCATGCGGGCGCCGTCCGCGCCGAGCGCCATGCGCAGGCCGATCTCGCGCGTGCGCTGGGACACGGTGTAGGCGAGCACACCGTACAGCCCCACCGCCGCCAGCACCGTCGCCAGGAGCGCGAAGGCCGCCGACAGGGTGCTGACCATCCGGTCCATGAACACGTTCTCGCGCGCCTGCTGCGGCATCGTCTTCACGCTCTCGAGCGGCAGGTTCGGATCGAGCCGCGCGACGATGCCGGGTGCGGTCCGCAGCATCTGTTCCGGATCGAGCGAGGTCCGGACGTAGAAGTTCAGCGATCCGACGCGGTCGTTCTGGCGGTACGGCATGAAGAAGACCGGCGGCGGCTCCTGCCTCACCTCGCTGTACTTCGCGTTCTGGACGACCCCGACAATCTCCATCTCGAGCTCCGGGCCGCCGTCCGACATCCGTTTGCCGACCGCCTCGCGCCCGAGGTTGAACTTCTTCGCGAACGCTTCGTTGACGATGACCACCTTGGGCGCGCCGGCGGCGTCGGCGGCCGTGAACTCGCGCCCCGACATGAGCGGGATGCCGAGCGTCCGGAAATAGCCGGAGCTGATTCTGTTGAAGAAGGCGTGGGCGTCGGTGTCCGGGCCTTTCTCGAAGCCCTGGACCGACACGCTGCTGCCCCAGTTGCTCCCCGCCAGGAGGGGAACCATCGACGCGGCGACCGCCGTCACTCCGGGGACTGCCGACATCTCCTCCTCGGTCCGCTCGAAGAACGTTCGCGCGCGCGCGAAGTCGTAGCCGTTCAGGTCCGGCGACAGGCCGAAGGTGATGAGGTTGTCGAGTTTCACGCCGAGGTTCACGCGGCTCACGTTCATCAGGCTCTTGACGAAGAGCCCCGCCGAAATGAGGAGGGCCATCGACAGCGCGATCTGTGCCGTGACCAGCGTGCTGCGGAACCTGGCTGCGGCCCGCGCGCCGGAGGGCTGGCCCGCCTGGGCTTTGATCGCGGACACGAGGTCGGGCTTGGTGGCGTGCAGCGCGGGAAACAATCCGAAGAGCAGGCCGGTGGCGACCGACAGGACGGCGGCGAACAGCACGACGGGCAGCTGAATCTGGAACTGCAGCGACGCGGTGCCGTCGGCCGGCAGCAGCGACGCGATGAGCGCCAGCGTCCACCGCGCCACGATCAGTCCCGCGATCCCCCCGAGCACCGCCAGCACGCACGATTCGGTGAGGAGCTGCGCGAGAAGCTGCCGCCGCGTGGCGCCGAGCGAGAGCCGCACCGCCATCTCGGTCGCGCGTCCGGCCCCGCGCGCGAGCAGCAGATTGGCGATGTTCGCGCACGCGATGAGGAGCACGATCCCCGTAATCGAGAACAGCAGGATCAGCGGCGTCTTCGCCTCTTCGTGGACCTGGCTCTGGCCGCGCCGTCCCGGTTCGACGACGAGCGTCCTGGCCTTGAAGCGGGCCATCGTCTGATCGCTCATGCCCTTCTGGAGCGGGGCCTCCACGTCGTTGATGATGGGCCGGTACAGGCCGTTCATCGCGACGCGGGCCTGATCGATCGAGACGCCCGGCTTGAGCCGTGCGAACAGGTAGACCCAGTAGCTCCGCCTGTTGTCGAACCCTTTCCAGCCCGGCACCATCAACTCGCGCATCGTGATCGGCACGAAGACCTCGGGCTCCATGCCGAGCGTCGTGCTGTTGAACCCGCGCGGGGCGACGCCGACGATCGTCAGCCGCTGGCCGTTGACGATCAGCGTCTGATTGAGGACGTCAGCGCTGGAGCCGAGCTGCGTCGTCCAGTAGGCATGGCTCAGCACCGTGACGAAGTGCCCGCCGGGGTTCTTGTCGTCGCTGGGGTCCAGCAGCCGGCCGAGCGCCGGCTGCAGGCCGAGCACCGGAAAGTACGAACCGGACACGAGCATTCCGTCGGCGCTTCTCGTCTGCGACTGATATGACAGGTTCGCGCCGAACCCGACGTGTGCCGCGATGCCGCTGAACACCGTCTGCTGTTTCTCGAGATCGCGGAACATCGGGTAGCTGAACACCGACTCGCAGTCGCCCGCCTGGCCGCACGAATTGGAACCCTGTCTCGGCCCGGGGGACGAGAAATTGACCAGCTCGTTCGGCCGCTGCACTGGAAGCGCCCGGAGCAGCGTCTGATCGAACAGCGAGAAAATCGCCGCGTTCGCCCCGATGCCAAGGGCGAGGGAGAGGATGGCGATGACGCTGACGAACGGGGTCTTGAACAGCCGGCGGATGGCGAGCTTCAGGTTCACTGGTGATTGTCCCTCGAGGCTGGAGTCAGGTATGAGACGCGGTTGGTTGGAGATTAGTTTACTGGCAGGGCCCACGAACTCCCAACCGCCAACTCCCAAGGGCGGTGTTGGCGCCGATGCCGGGGGCGAGCGAGAGCACGGCGATGGCGGTGAATCCGGACTGCGCAGCAGGACGCGACCTGACCCGTACCGGTGACCCGGGGTCAGACCCCAGGCGCTCCGTTACGTACTGACGGCAGATTCTGCGATCCAGTCCCTCTTTCTTACTCGTGGCGCAACGCGACCAGCGGGTCGACGCGGGTGGCGCGGCGCGCGGGAATGACCCCCGCCGCGAGCGCCGCCAGCAGAATCATGAGCGCCACGAAGACGAACGTCGCGGGGTCGGTCGGCTGGATCTCGAACAGGAACGTCGCGAGGAGGCGACCGGACCACAGCGCTCCGAGCGTGCCGATCGCCACGCCCAGTCCGCCCAGCACGAGCGTCCGGCGGATCACCATCCACATCACGGCGCGGCGTCGGGCGCCGAGTGCCATCCGCAGCCCGATCTCGTGCGTCTGCTGGGCAACGGAGTACGCGAGAACGCCGTACGTGCCGACGAGCGACAGCAGCAGCGCCAGCGCGGCGAACGCGCCGAGCAGCCGTGCCTGGAAGCCGGGCTCCGCGGTCGCGGCCGCCATCACGTCGGCCATCGAGGCGATCGATTGCGCGGGCTGATTCCTGTCGACGCTTCGGAGCACGCCGCGAAGCGCCGGCGCGAGCGCGAGCGGATCCGACTGCGTCCGGACGGTATACGTCATGTGGCTGAGAAAGAAAGGCTTCTTCACTTGGAGATACGGCCGGTAGATCGCCATGTGCGCGGGCTGCGATGGTCCCCACTGCTTCACGTCGTCGACGACGCCGACGATCGTGGCCCAGTCCTCGGGCTTCGGCCTGCTTTCGAGGGTAATCCGCCGGCCGACGACGTCCTCGGACGGCGAAATCAGCCGGGCCACCGTCCGGCTGACGGTTGCGACGCCGGCGCCTTTGGCACCGTCTCGCTCCGTGAAGTCGCGCCCACGGATCAGACGGATGCCCATCGAGGAGAAATATCCCGGGCTAACCGCGAGCTTGTCCGCGCGGATGTCCCCCACGAGCGCGGGACCTCCCTCGATCTGAAAGTCGCCGCTCATGAGCATGGTGCCGAGGGGACGAGAGTTCACTGCCCCCACGCTGGCCACGCCGGGCAGCGTCGAGAGCTTGAGCAGAGTCTCCTGGTGGAACGCCTGCATCTTCTCGGGCGTTGGATACACGACGTCCGGCAGATCGACGGTGAGTGTGACGACGTTCTCCGGCCGGAACCCCGTATCCACGGCGCGCAGCCTCGTGAAGCTTTTCATCATCAGGCCGGCGCCGGTCAGCAGGACCAGCGCGAGCGCGATCTCTCCCACGACCAGCGCGGCGCGTAGACGCTCCTGACCGGCGGCCGGGCCGCGTCCGCCCGGCAGCAGCGATCCGCTGAGACGGCGCCGCGTGATGCGAAGGGCCGGGGCGAGCCCGAAGACGATCCCGGTCAGCACCGACAGGCCCAGCGCGAACGCGAGCACCCGGCCGTCGACCTGGATCATTTCCATGCGAGGGATACGTCCCTTGGGCGCCAGGGCCAGCAATGCCGGAACGCCCCATCGCGCCAGAAGGATGCCGCAGGCGCCGCCGGCCAGCGATACCAGGGTGCTCTCCGTGAGCAGTTGACGCACGAGCCGCCCGCGGCTGGCGCCAAGCGCCGCGCGGACGGCAATCTCGCGCTGCCTGCCGGTGGCGCGGGCGAGCAGAAGGTTCGCCACGTTCGCGCACGCGATGAGCAGCACGAAGCCGACGGCGCCGGCAAAGATCTCGAGCGGCCGCCGGATGTCGCGGACCAGGAGCTCCTTCAGCGGGATCACTCCGCTGATCCACTGCGTGTCGGTTTCAGGCTTGTCGGTTCGCCGGACGATCGTGTCGAACTCGGCCTGCGCCTGCGCGACGGGGACGCCCGGCTTCAGCCTGCCGAGGACCGAGTACATCAATGAATTGCCCGAAGTGGTCCGAACGACCATGGGCGTCCAGACCGCCGCCTCGCCGGGGAAGTTGAAACCCGGCGGCATCACGCCGACGATGCCGTGGCGGATGCCGTCGAGCGTGATCTCGCGTCCGGTGATTGCCGGATCGGCTCCGAAGGCGCTGCGCCACAGGCCGTCGCTCAACAGAGCGACGGGGTCGCGCCCAGGCTGGTCGTCGCCCGCCTCGAACGTGCGCCCGGTCGCCGGCCCAACGCGCAGCGCGGCGAAGAACTCTGGTGTGACCCGGGCCCTCCGGACGATGGATGGATCGCCTGGTGCGGTGAGGCTGGCGCCGGATGCCCTCGTGAACAGCGCGAGATGCGAAAACAGCCGGTCGCTCGCGCGAAACTCCAGGTACTGGTGGTCCGCCAGGGCGGGCTGGCTCATGAACGGCCCAATCTGCGCGTGCGACAGAAGAAAGAGACGATCCGGCTCCGGAAACGGCATCGGCCGCAGCAGCACGCCGTTGACCACGGTGAACATGGCGACGCTGGCGCCGATGCCCAGCGCGAGCGTGACGATCGCCGCGGCGGTGAAGCCGCGGCTTCGCAACAGCGTGCGTGCGGCGTAGCGCAGATCCTGCAGCACGTCCTCGACGAGCCGGACCCGCCGCGTGTCGCGGCACTCTTCCTTGCGCTGCTCGAGGCCGTTCATCGCGCGAAGGGCCATCAGCCGCGCCTCTGCCGGCGAGACACCGCGGGCGATGTGCTCGTCGGTCAATCGCTGAACATGGAACTGGAGCTCCTCGTCCAGTTCACGGTCCACGTCGCTGGCGCGGAAGAGCGAGCGCAGGCGGAGGGGGATCGAGTAGAGCCATCGTTCCAGGCGCATGATCAGGCCTCCTTCAGCTTGACGACGTGCGAGATCGCCGTGGACAGGCGGCTCCAGTTGGCCGCTTCCCGCTCCAGGTGCTTGCGCCCGGGGCGCGTGAGCGCATAGAACTTCGCGCGCCGGTTGTTCTCGCTCGGCTTCCATTCCGCGGTGATCCAGCCCTCCTGCTCGAGCTTGTGCAGCGCGGGGTACAGCGAGCCGTCGCTGACCTGGAGGATGTCGCCGGAGACCTGCTTCAGGCGCTGCGCGATGGCCCAGGCGTGGAGCGGCTCGAGCGCGAGAATCTTCAGTAACAGAAGGTCCAGGGTGCCCTGGACGAGATCGGATGGTTTGCTCATTAGTCAGCTTCCACTTCCCGCTTCCCGCTCCCGGGCCTTCCCATCGGTTACCGAGTGAGCGTAGCAAATCTCCCCTCGGTAATCAAGGGCACGGAATCCCTAGTCCCCAATCCCTAATCCCTAATCGTTGAATCCCGAATCCCCTGATCCGAATCCCGGGATTCGGGTATAAATCTTCTCCATGCGACGCTTCATTGCCGACGTGGCCTACGCGATCCGGACGTTCCACAAGAAGCCTGCGTTTGCGATCACCGCGATCGCGACGCTGGCGCTTGGCATTGGCGCCACCGCCGCGATCTTCAGCGTCGTGGATGCGGTGCTCCTCAGGCCGTTGCCGTATCGGGCGCCCGCGCGCCTCGTGCACGTCTGGCAGGACATGCGCAACCGCAACGTCTCCGACTTCCCGTGGCCTCCTGCAGACTTCCACGATCTCCGCGCGCAGACCACGTCGTTCGACGGGATCGCCGCGTTGACGACGGGCCGGCAGGTGATCGTCGGGGCCGGCGGCCACGGCGACGCGGAAGTCGTCCGCACGGGGGCGGCGACGCCGAATCTCTTTCGCGTGCTCGGAACCAGGATCGTGATGGGATCGGACTTCGCCGAGGCCGACGGGACGCCTCTCCCCGCCCCCGCAGGCGCCGCTCCGGCGGGACCCCCTGCCGCGCAGGCGCCCCCGCCGCCGCCGCGCACGATCCTCAGCCACGAGTTCTGGCAGCGCCGCTTCGGCGGCAACCCCGCCATAGTCGGGACCGTCGTGCGCCTGGGCGATCAGCCCTTCGACGTGATCGGCGTGCTCGAGCCCGGGTTCGAGCTGCTGTTTCCCCCCGGCACGAACGTCGAGCGCGGGCCCGATCTGTGGACGCCGCTGCGGGTCGATTTCGCGGCCGGCTCCCGCATCAACGTCTTCCTCCGCGTGATCGCGCGCCTCGGGCCCGGCGTCTCGCGCGCCGGCGCGCAGCAGGAGGTCGAGACCGTGGCGGCGGCTCTGCGCGCGCAGTTTCCCATCAAGCAGACGGCAGGCGTGCACTTCCGCGTCGAGCCGATGCACGAGGACCTGGTCGCCGACGTCCGGCCCGCGATCCTGACGCTCATGGGTGCGGTGACGTTCGTGCTGCTCATCGCGTGCGCCAACGTCGCGAACCTGCTGCTCATCCGCGCGGCCGCGCGCGAGCGCGAGCTGGCGGTGCGGACGGCGCTCGGGAGCACGCGGGCGCGCCTCGTGCGCCAGCTGCTCGCCGAGAGCCTGGTGCTCGCCGGCGCCGGCGCCATCGCCGGCGTCGGGCTCGCGTGGATCGGCATCCGGCTGCTGCTGGCGCTCGGCCCGGAGAACCTGCCGCGCCTTCAGCACGTGGGGATCGATCCGGCGGTGATGACGTTTGCCGTGGGCGCGGCGTTGGTGTCCGCGATCGTGTTCGGGCTCGTGCCGGCGCTGCGCGCCTCGCGCCCCGACGTCATGGATCTGCTGCGCAAGTCCGGCCGCACGGGCGGGCTGTCCTCCGGAGGCTGGCTGCGCAGCGGCGTCGTGACGCTCGAGGTCACGCTGTCGTTCGTCCTCCTCGTCGGTTCCGGCCTGATGATCCGGAGCTTCGTCGCCCTGCAGCGGGCGCAGCCGGGGTTCGAGACCCAGGGCATCCTGACGTTCCTGGTCCCGAATCTCCAACTGCCCGAGGCCGAGGCGCGCCACGCGTTCATGCGCGATCTGCGCGCCGTCCTCCAGGCGATGCCGGGCGTCACGAGCGCCACCGCCGCGACCCCGCTTCCGCTCGACGGCCGCGTGCAGAACGCACGCTGGGGTACCGAGGAGGCGCTGACGGATCCGACCAGGTTCCAGCAGGCGACGACGTATTTCGTGATGCCCGGCTACTTCGAGGCGATGCGGACGCGCGTGATCGAGGGGCGCACGTTCAGCGAGACCGACAACACGCCGGACGCCCGGGTCATCGTCATCGACCGCCGGCTCGCGTCGAGGGCCTTCCCCGGGCAGTCCGCGGTCGGCCGCACCCTGCTCGCGCGCGTGCGCACGCCGGAGCCGGAGCGCTTCGAGGTGATCGGCGTCGTGGATCATCAGCGGCACGAATCGCTGGCCGCCGACGGACGCGAAGCGATGTACCTGACCGACGGCTACATGACGTTCGGCGCCGCGAGCCGCTGGGCCGTCCGCACATCGGAGGATCCCGCCTCGCTCGCTCCGCTCGTGCGCGCCGCGGTCGCCGATCTCAACCCGCGCGCCGGCGTCATCGAGGTCCAGCCGATGGAGGTCTTCGTCGGCCAGGCGCGCGCGCAGACGAAGTTCGCGCTGATTCTGATCGCGATCTTCGCCGGGATCGCGCTCGTGCTCGCGGCGGTCGGGCTCTACAGCGTGTTGTCCACCGCGGTCCGGCAACGCACCGCCGAGATCGGCGTGCGCATGGCGTTCGGCGCCGGGCACGGCGCGATCTTCCGCATGATGGTCGCACAGGGCCTTCGCCTGAGCGCCGCCGGCATCGCCTGTGGTCTCGTGGCGGCCTTCGCGCTGACGGGCGCGATGCGGACGTTGCTCGTCGGCGTCGAGCCGACCGATCCGGTCACGTTTGCCGCGATGGCGGCCGGCTTCTTCGTCATCGCCATCGTCGCCTGCGGCGTGCCCGCGCTGCGCGCCGCCCGGCTCGATCCGATGGTGGCCTTACGGGAAGAGTGAGGGCGTAGCCCACCACCGAGTGCCGCAGAAGTGCGTTCACGCCGGTGAATGAAAACTCGTGGTCGTGAACGCCCGATCCGCTATCACGCCTCGCTACGCCTGTCTTTCCAACACGGAGCTCACGGAGGGCACGGAGGCTCTAATTTCAACCTCCCGCACGCACTCGAGCCGCGCGGAGCGGCTTGCATTCCTCGATCTCGTGTGACCCTGCCAACGCCGGCCTCGTGTGGCAGCAGGCCGGCGCTCGAGTGCGTTGCCGCCATAGACTTCAGTGGCGTTGCTTGTTCGCGCGCTTGCAAACGAGCGATCCCGTTGAAATGCGGACTCCAACCCAATCGCCTCGTTGCCGGAGACTCCGTGCCCCCCGTGTCCTCCGTGTTGGAGGAACAGCGAAGCCTGTTGACAGCGAAGTCCGTTGACTAAACGGAAACCTCGCTGCCAACCGATCAGAATCGAATCCGCACGCCGGTCTGCAGCGACCTCGGCGAGAGCTGCGACGTCGATCGTCCGAAGTTCGTGTTGCTCAGGTCCATCACCGGGTCCCCGAGGTTGACGCGGTTCAGCGCGTTGAACGCGTCCAGGCGGAACTCGCCGGACCACCGGTCGGTCAGCGTGAACTTCTTCGACAGCGACAGGCTGACGTCGATGAATCCGGGGCCGCGGAACGCGTTCCGCTGCAGGTTCCCGTTCTGGCCCGCTGCAGGCGTCGGGAAATCGGTCGCCTTGAAGATGCCGGCGAGGTACTCCGCGTTGCTCCAGCCGCTCTGCTTCACGCTGGCATCCGGCGCGTTCGGCCGATCCCCGCCGTTGCTGTCGGCGTTGAAGTCGCCGCGAGGGAAGGCGGCGCTGTTCGTCACGTTCAGCGGCGATCCGGTCTGGAGGATCGCGGACCCCGCGATCTGCCAGCCGCCCACGATCGCCCGGGTCACCTTCGAGCTGTCCTTGAAGAACGGCAGCTCCCACAGCCCGACGAGCGACAGCTTGTGCGCGACATCGTAGCCGGCCGGCGCCCACTCGGCGCCGATGTCGGCGGCATCCTGGAAGGCCGTGGCGCCGACCGCGATGTCCGCGTCGTTCATCGCCTTGCCGAGGGTGTACGCGCCCTGCAGCAGGAAGCCCTGCTGGAAGTTGCGCTTCAGCTGGAACGTCGCGCCGTGATAGTCCGAACGGGACGTCGACGTCACCATGTTGATCGACGAGAAGCTGGGATTGAAGCCGTCGAACCGTCCGTCGAGCAGGTCTCCCCTGAACCGGTTGACGTTGTAGGCGTTGTGCAGGTTCCGGCCCGCCGAGCCGATGTAGTTCGCATCCGCCACGATGCCGTGCCCGATCTCACGCTGCACGCCCACGAACCAGTTGTGGGCGTAGGGGCTCTTCAGATCCGGATCGACGGTGGTCAGGGCCACGCGCGCCCCGATGACGCCGTTGCGCGGGTCGAGACCAACCTGCAGCGCCGGATCGACCGGGTAGCCGTGATACGGCTTGGACGGATCGCCGAGGCTGTAGGTGAACTGCGTGCCGAAGAACTGGCCGAGCAACACCGAAGCGCGCAGCGGCGGGCTGTGCCGGTAGTTCTCCGCGGGAAGGTTCATGAGCCGGTCGAACGCGATCCCGTACCCGCCTCGCACGGACATCTTGCCGTCGCCCATCGGGTCCCACGCAAACCCGAGCCGCGGACCGATGTTGTTGTTGTCGGTCGGGTAGAACCGGTCGACGAAGTCCACGCGCGCGGAGGCCAGCCTCGCCTCGAACGTCGAGCCGGACCCGAACACGATGTTGCGAAGCGTGTCGTCGCTGTCCTTGAAGGTCCCGTAGTTTTCGTACCGCACGCCGGCGTTGATCGTGAGGTTGCGGGTGGCCTTCCAGTCGTCGTTGATGAAGATCGCCCACTCGGTCTGCGTCAGCTCCGAATACGCCGTGACCGGCTCTCCCGTGCGCGGATCGACGTACCGGGTCATCTGCAGCGCCTGGTCGTTGGCGAAATTCAGAATGCTCGCGAAGTTGTACGCCGGGATGTACGCCGTGGTGTTCACCGCGGAGCCGTACATCTGCCTCAGCTCGGCGCCCGTCTTCAACAGGTGGTTCGAACGGGACCACGTGAAGACGTTCTTGAAGTGCCAGTTCGTCTGCCACCAGCCCCTCGGATAGCTCGCCGTGCCGAACCCGGTGGCGCCGGTGATGGTGATGCCCGGGACCTCGAGCGGCTGCAGCTGCGTTTGCGGCTCGCCGACGAGCCGCATGAACCCGCCGCGGAACTCGTTCAGCTTGTTCGCGCTGAACGTGTGCGTGTGGTTGACGTTGCCGAAGTGCGTGGTTTCGAGCACCGGCACCGTGAACGCCGGCCGGATGCCGTTGTTCATCGTGTACGACGTCGTCCGGTACAAGTTGCCGTAGAGACGGTCCCGGCCGGGCCTGAGCTCGTAGTCGGCGCGGCCGCTGAACTGGTTGCCCTTCCGCCACGCCTCCGGAACGAAGAACGCGGTCCCGACATCCATGATGCCGTCGGGGGGGCCCGTCACGTTGGCGCCGTTGGCGGGACTGCCGAGATCGCGGAAGTTCGAGGTCGGGTCCGCCGCGGGGGCATAGTCCCTCAACAACTGGGCGGCGATGCTGTTGGGACGCGTCTGCGTGACGAAGTTGCGGAAATCCGGGGTCTCGACCGTGAACGAGGATCCCCGCCCGCCGTCCTGGCGCAGGCCCTCGTACGACGTGAAGAAGAACAACCGGCTGCGGACGATGGGGCCGCCGAACGTGTAGCCGAACTGGTTCTTCTTGAAGTCGGGGACCGACGTCTCGAAAACGTTCCGGGCCGAGAGGGCGTCGTTCTGGAAATAGTGGGACGCGCTCCCGCGAAAGTCGTTGGTGCCGCCCTTGGTGATCACCTGGATCTGCGCGCCGCTGTTGCGCCCGTCCACCGCCGAGAAGTTGTTCGCGACGACGCGCACTTCCTCGACCGATTCGGAGTTGGGCGTCAGGTTGGTGATGCCGCCGCGCGCGACGCCGTTCGTGCTCGTGTCGTCGACGGTGAAGGAGTTGGCTTCGTCGCGCTGGCCGCTGGCGTTGATGCGGGGCGCGGACTCGCCGGAAAAGGAGTCGTTGCCGGCGCCGCCGGCGCCGAAGGTGGACGACACGCCCTTGCCGGTCACGCCGGGCTGCAGCGCGATCAGGTTGTACAGGTTCCGGCCGTTGAGCGGCATCTCCTGCAGCTGCATGCGATCGACGCGCCCGGACACGCGGCCCTGCTCCGTTTCGACGAGCGGCGCGGCGGTCGCGACGGTCACGCTTTCCTGCACGCCGGAGACTTCCAGGGTGACGTCCAGCCGCGCGGTTTCACTGATCCCCACTGTCACGGCGTCCCGTTGTGCCTTGAGGAACCCCGGCTTCTCGACTTCGACCCGATACGACCCCGGGCCGAGGCTGAGCACACGGTACACGCCGTCGACGGAAGTCGTGGCCTCCCGCGTGACGTTGGTCGTGGTGTTGGTGACCCGGACGGTCGCCTGCGAGACCACGCCCTGCTGGCTGTCGGTGACGGTCCCCTGAATCGCGCTGCTGAACTGCGCGCTCACGGGCACCGTCGCGAGGAGAGGCAGGAGCAGGAGCAGCACGGACAACCCAAGCGGTCTGACTTTCTTCATGGCACTCTCCTGACGCACCGATCGGATCCGATAGCCAGGGAACTGGCTGTATGGAACCGCTTCTACACCCGGCGTTTAGGGGTGTCAAGTGAAAGCGCTTTCCGAAGAAAAAGCCCCCGCCCGGCGGCGGAGGCTCCAGAGAGGATCTCGGGGAAGGATCGCTGGGGAGTCAGGGGGAGTCGGTCTCAGGCCATTCGAAGCTCACACGTATTAGACCGGGCCGGGCGGCGCGGGTTGGGTTTTTCGCGCCGAGGGCGGGCGGCCATGCTACACTCCCCTCACATTATGAGTGGAACGTTTCCGGCCGCGGTCCCGTCTCATGAAGCCACGTAGCCGCGACGCGGTGTCGCTCCTGCAGGGCACCGTGGACCTGCTGATCCTGCGCGCCATCCAGCACGAGCCGGCCCACGGCTACGCGATCTCGCGCCGCGTGCGCGAACGGACCGACGGCGTGCTCGCGATCGAGGATGCCGCGCTCTATCAGGCGCTCCACCGGCTCGAGGCGCGCGAGTGGATCGAGGCCGATTGGGGGCTGTCGGAGAACAACCGCCGCGCCAAGTACTACAGCCTCACCGCGGAGGGCCGGCGCCAGTTGAAAGCCGAGGTGACGTCCTGGAAGCGCTACGCCCAGGCCGTCTTCAAACTGATCGAAACCACGTAGGAGCCGGTTTCAAAACCGCAGGTGGCATCCGGCTTCAGCCGGACCTCGCGGGTTTTGAAACCACTTCGAGTCACGACAGGGGAACCGGGCATGAAACCTCGCGGAGTCCGCCGCCTGTTCCGCTTCTCGTCACGGACGACGGCCGACATCCGGACCGACGTTCGCGACGAGCTCCGCTTCCATCTCGAGATGCGGATCGCGGATCTGATGCGGGACGGCCTCAGCGAGCCCGAAGCCCGCCGCGAGGCGGCACGCGAGTTCGGCGATGCCGCCGGCAGCGCGCGGCGGCTGGCGGATCGAGGCGCCGCGGTCGAGCGGCAGCGGTGGCTGGCGCGCTTCGCGTCGGAGCTGAAGCAGGACGCCGCGTACGGCTGGCGTCTCATCGTCCGTAACCCGGGATTCTCGGCCGTCGCGATCGCGACGCTCGCGATCGCGATCGGCGGCAACACCGCCATCTTCAGCGTCGTCAACGCGCTGATCTTCAAGCCGGCGCCGTTTGCCGCGCCTCAGGAGCTCGCGCGGATCCGCCCGGGCGAGAGCCAGATGTCGTGGCCCAACTATCAGGACATTCGCGCCCGGAGCACGTCGTTCGCGGATATCACGGCGCATCGCTCGGCCATCATGGCGCTGTCGGAATCCGATGGCGCGGTCCGGCTGATGGGGCAAGCCGTCACCGCGAACTTCTTCACGATCCTCGGCGTTCGCGCCGCGCTCGGCCGCACGCTGCTTCCGTCGGACCTCCGCAACGATGTCGTCGTGCTGAGCGACCGCGTCTGGCGGACCCGCTTCGGCGCCGATCCGGCGATCGTCGGGCGTCGCGTGTCGCTCGACGGCCGTTCACACGAAGTCCTCGGCGTCATGCCTCCGTTGTTCCGGGGCATCTCGCCGCCCGGACTCCTGCGCGAGTTCTGGGTGCCGGTTGACGTGACGGGCGCCGATCGGCGGATGCAGGATCGCGCCGCGCGCGCGCTTCGAGATCGTCGGACGGTTGAAGCCCGGTGTCGGGCTGGCGCAGGCCGCCGCGGAGGTGCAGGTCGTGGCCGGTCAGCTCAGGGCGGAACATCCCGACGTCAACGAGCGGTTCGCGGGCACGCAGGTCTTTGCGATCGACGGGTTCGAGGCGTTTCGCGGCGCGGCCGGCACGCTGATGCCGGTCTTCGCGTTCCTCGCGTTGATGACGATCGTGGCGGGCTTCGTCCTCGTCATCGGCTGCGCGAACATCGCCGGGCTGCTGCTGGGGAGGGCCGCGGCACGGCGCCGGGAAATCGCGGTCCGTCTGGCGCTCGGCGCGGGACGCGGACGACTGGTGCGTCAGCTCCTCACGGAAAGCCTGCTGCTCGCGCTGGCCGGAGGAACCGCGGGGATGCTCCTCGCGGTGTGGCTCTCCCGCACGCTGAACCTGTTCGCCGCCCGCCTGCCGTTCCCCGTGGAGTTCGATCTCGCGCTGGATCGCCGGGTCCTTGGTTATGCGCTGGCGCTCTCGGTGTTGACCGCGCTCATCTTCGGGCTCGCGCCGGCACGCCGGGCATCACGCATCGATCTGGTGCCGTCATTGAAAGACGACGGCGGCAGCGCGCGCCGTCAGCGGATGCGGCAGGCGCTGGTCGTCGGGCAGGTGGCGCTCTGCACCCTGCTGCTCGTGTGGGGCGGTCTCTTCGCGCGCAGCCTGCAACGGGCGATCGGCGTCGATCCCGGATTCGATCCGTCGAACGTGGTCGTCGCCGACATCGGCCTCGGCGAGGTGATCGACGAGGCCGGCAAGAGCGACGCGATCTTCGTCGAACTGCAGCGCCGGATCGAGCAGCTGCCCGGCGTGGCATCGGCCGGCATGTCGAGCGTCGTGCCTCTCGCGCTCATGGGCCGCGAGGAGTTCAGACTGACCCTGGTTGACGCCGACTCGTCCGGAGTCCGGCCCTGGGTCCACGGGAACCGCCTCACACCCGGATGGTTCCGCACCGTGCGAATTCCACTCCTGGCCGGGCGCGACTTCACCTGGCAGGATCGCGACGGCGCTCCCGCGGTCGCCATCGTCAACGACACGCTCGCGCGCCTGTTGTGGAACGGCGACGCGGTCGGCAAGCGGCTGAAGTCCCCCGATGTCGAGATCGTCGGCGTCGTGGCAGACAGTAAATACTGGACGCTCGGGGAAACGATCTCCCCAACGGTCTATCGGCCCTATCGGCAAACCGTCGTCGACGCGATGAACCTTCACATCCGGACGACGAACATGCCCGCGGCGGCCCAGGCCGTGCGGACGGAGCTGCGGCGGCTCGCCCCTGGCGTGGCCCCGGACATCGAGCCGATGGTCCAGGCGACCGCGGCCGCGACGATGCCCTCGCGCGCGGGCGCGCTCTTCACGGCCGGGTTCGGCGTGATTGCCGCGCTCCTCGCGACGCTGGGAATCTACGGGATGGTGTCGTTCAGCGTCGTGCAGCGCACGAAGGAGATCGGGGTGCGCAAGGCCATCGGCGCGGGCACGTCGCAGATCGTCCGGCTCGTCGTCGGAGGCAGCGCCACGCTCGTGGCCGCAGGCCTGGCGATCGGCCTGGGTCTCGGGATTCTCGGCGGCCTGGCGCTGCGCGGGTTGATTGTCGCGACGTCGCCCGCCGATCCGCTGACGCTTGCCGGGGTCAGCCTGCTGGTGATGAGCGCGGCCGTGGCGGCGAGCGCGATGCCGGCCCTGCGCGCCGCGCGCGTGGATCCGCTGGTGACGCTGCGGAACGAGTAGACGGGCGTCGATCTCAGGTCTTCGGTGGTCTCTGGTCTTTGGTCTCAGGTCCGACCGAGTCCCGAGTCCGAGTCCCGAGTCCACGTCGGCTACCGATCCAGGTAACTCTCCCAAGCCCCGCGAGCTTCTTGTGCCAGAAGCGTTCGTAGAGCGCGGCCCAGTCGCGCACCTGCCGCAGCGGCTTCGCGTTCAGCCGATACACGCGCCGGCGTCCGACCTGCTGCGGCTTGACGAGCCCCGCGTGCCTCAGGACGCGCAGATGTTGAGAGATCGCGGGCTGGCTCATGTGAAACGGCTCGGCCAGCTCGTTCACGGAACGGTCGCGCGTCCGTAGCAGGTCGAGCAGGGCACGGCGGGTCGGATCGGAGATCGCCTTGAAGACGTCGACGTCGACGTCGATCCTCGGAGGCAGGACGGCCGCTGTCGCCGGCGCGATCATCGCTGCACCCCGCCGGCGGGCAGGGAGCCGGCCATGGGAGGCTGCACGCTCTCGAGCCGATCGAGCACGCCGCGGATGCCGGTCGCGACGATACCGCGCCAGCCACGGCCCATGATGAGGCTCACGAGCAGCGCCTTGGGTCCGCGGAAGCCCGTGTGATCGAGCGAGAGCCGCGTGCCGCCGGCGACCGCTTCGAGCGTGATGCTGACGCGCGTGTCGAGCGGTCCGCCTTTCCACGTGTATTCCAGGAGCGACGGTGGCTCGACGGTCAGCACCTCGCAGCTGACGATCCCGTCCCATCCTTTGCCGGGCGGCGCGCGGAACTGGAACCGGTGGCCGACGCGCGGCTGGAAGTCGTTCTTCATCAGCCACTGGCCGATCGCGTCCGGATCGGTGATCGCGCGCCAGACTTTCTCGATTGCGTGAGGGTAGACGGCCTCGAAGTGCAGATCGCGCGTCACTTCGCGTCGTCCATGTCGTACGCCGTTTTCAGCCAGCGCGTTATTTCCTGGTCGATGTCGCCGGCAGACGTGATCGGAATGCAGTGGGTGATGCGGTTTTTCTTCGCAAACCCCCCGGTGTCGACGAGCCGGCCGGTGCACTTGCGATCGCCGAGCGCGAATCCCATGTCGATGCGCGAGTTGGTCGCCGGCTTGATTTGCGCGAACACGTGGTGGCGAAAGAGGGGCACGATCGTCTGGCACGGACACGCCTTGGCGTCCTTGCCGGCCGCGAGCCCCAGCTTCAGCAGCCTGTCGTACATCGGACGCAGCGCCGCCCGTTTGCCCGCGAACATGTTCTCCACGTACTTTTCGGCGGACGCCAGGTACGCGTCCGGATCGGCGTGCTCCTGGCCCTTGCCGACCGACAGTTCCGCGATCCACCACGCGTAGTTGGTCGTGAACCCGTGCGCGGTCTTCAGCCAGTCGCGGCGCGCCTTCTCGTCGAGGGGCCCCTGCTTTCGGACGATCGCGACCCACTCATCGGCGGACTTGCCGGTGCGCTCGAGCAGATTGCGCAGGGAGGACTGCACCATCGAGAGGCTCGGGTGCACGCTGTACGGAGATTTGGGCCGAGACTTTGCGGGCATGGTCGCGAAGTCTAGTAAGAGATAGCTTATATGTCAACTTGTGCGATCCTGCGTACGGCACACCAATGAAGCTCGACTATCTCGAGAGGCTCGTGAAGGCTCTCCCGTTTGCGAGCCGCCTGCGTGGCTCGACGTGGCTTCGGCATTCCGCCGGGTACGAGCAGACGCTCTGGACCCGGAAGGTCGCCGACGAAGAGACGCGGAGGCTGGTGACCCGGCTCGATCCGCCGGGGCTCAGCGCCCTCGAAATATCCGGGCGTGTGTGGGAAGGCTTCGGATTCCGATCCTATGCGTCTGCTCAGTACCCGGCATTCGACGTCTGCCGGGACACCTTGCCGGGATCGTTCGATCTGATCATCGCCGAGCACATCTTCGAGCACGTGCTGTGGCCATACAAGGCGGGCCGCAATGTCCTGCAGATGCTGCAGCCGGGCGGCCATTTCCTGATCGTCACGCCATTCCTCTACAAGGTGCACCCGAATCCGTACGACTGCACCCGCTGGACCGAGACGGGGATGAGGTATTTCCTGGCCGAGTGCGGATTTCCACTGGACGCCATCACCACGGGATCGTGGGGGAACCGCGCGTGCCTGGAGGCGACGCTCCGGCGCGAGTACCGGCTCTTCAACCGGCACGTGCATTCCTTGAAGAACGACGCGGACCTGCCGATGGTGGTCTGGGCGCTGGCCCGGAAATGATCGATGCGTCCCCGGTGGCATCCGGCTTTAGCCGGACTTAGATCCCCGCGTCCTCAAAAACGCGGGATCGCGATCGTCTTCCCGCCCTCGAGCGCCGACTGGTGCGCGCAGATGCCGACGAGCGTCCAGTTGACGGACGTCTCGGCGTCCGGCATCGGCGGCTTCTCCCCGAGGCACGCCATCAGGAAGTTGTGGACGAGGTGCGGATGCGATCCGCCGTGGCCGCCTCCCTGCAGAAACGACAGATGGTCGGCGTCCTGGATCGCCGCCGGCTGCGTGAATCTCCGGATCGGTTCCGGCAGCAGCCGCGCGTAGTCGGGCACCTTCACGCGCTGCGGGATTTCCGGCTCGGCGAGCGGGCGCTCCGTGGTGCTTCTCGTGTGGATCACGGGATCTTCGTTCTCCACCTGCTGCCACTCGAAGGACTTCTTCGATCCGTAGGCGTCGAAGCTCTCGCGGTACTGCCGGGCCGTCGCGAAGAGGCTGCGCGTCACTTCGGCGCAGACGTCGGAGTCGCGCAGCTTGAAGGTCGCGGTCTCGATCGCGAACGGGCTGCCGTACTTCGGGATGAGCGCCTCGTCGATCCGTCCCGAGCCGTGGCAGACGACGTGCTCGGCGTGCTTGCCGAGGAGCGCGAGGCACGGGCTGACGCAGTGCGTCGCGTAGTGCATCGGCGGAAACCCTTCCCAGTAGCCGGGCCAGCCCTCCATGTCCTGCTGGTGGCTGCCGCGGAGGAACTGGATGCGCCCGAGCTCGCCGGTGTCGTACAGCTCCTTGACGAAGAGGTATTCGCGGCTGTAGACGACGGTCTCCATCATCATGTAGACCTTGCCGGACTTGCGCTGCCCTTCGACGATCTGCCGGCACTCGTCCACCGTCGTCGCGGCGGGGACCGTGCTGGCGACGTGCTTGCCGGCCTTCAGCGCGGCAATCGACTGCGGCGCGTGGTCCGCGATCGGCGAGTTCACGTGCACGGCGTCGAGGTTGGGGTCGGCGAGCATCTCGGCGTAGTCGGTGTAGCGCGCCTTGACGCCGAACCGGTCGCCGCGGCGTCGAGCTCGGCTTTGTTGCGCCGGCAGATCGCGTACATCTCGGCGTTCGGGTGCTGCTGATAGATGGGAATGAACTCGGCGCCGAAGCCGAGGCCGACGATGCCGACGCGAATCTTCTTGTCAGAGCCCATGTTCGTCCTTGTGGAAGCGGTTCCTGTCGTGTGGTGGAAGCCCGGGTTGTAACACAGAGGAACTGACGCTTGCAATCGCGCCTGCCCCGTACGGTACGGGGTCAGACCCCGTCCCCCGATCGGGGTCAGACCCCCGTCTCGCTTTCATGCACTTTTTTTCAGTCTGCAACGGCGGTCGTCGGAAAATCGTTGGAAAACGCAACTTGCCATTCAATTGCCCGCGGCCAACGGGGACAGGCCTAGCATCACAAACGCCTCAGCGGGGTCTGACCCCACCCGGCCGGGTCAGACGCCACCGCAGGGTGAGGCCCCGGTCGCTGGTCACGTTTTCGCCCTGCAAACGCCGCAGAATTGGCTTGACCTCAGCCGACTCGCGGGTGTATTCGTGGCGCACTTGTGAAACCGGTTCCATACCGGACGTAGCCAAGGGCGGATCGCGCGTGGGGGCGAGAGGAGGAGCTCGAATGTTCAAGACGACTCTCCGGGTGCTGGCTGTGGCGATCGCCGTGTGCGCACTGGCGATCCCCGCGGCGGCGCAGGTGACGACCGGCACCGTCACCGGGAACATCAAGGACGCGCAGGGCGGCGTCATACCGGGCGCCACCGTGACGCTCATCAGCAGCACGCGCGGGACCACGCTCGCGACCGTCACCGCGGACACCGACGGCGTGTACACCTTCCCGAACGTGCCGCCGGACACCTACATGATCCGCGTGACGATGGACGGGTTCAAGACGCTCGAGCGCTCCGGCGTGGCCATCAGCCCCGGCGATCGCGTCGCCGTGCCGCCGCTCGTCATCGAAGTCGGCGGCCTCGCCGAGACGGTGACCGTCGCCGCCGAGGCCGCGCTGATTCAGTCGCAGACCGGCGAACGATCGTTCACCGTCGCCACCGACTCGGTCCAGAACCTGCCGATCAGCAACCGCAGCTTCACGAGCCTGACCTCGCTCGCCCCTGGCGTGGACATCAGCGGCAACAATCCGGGACGGCTCGGCGGCGGCGGCTCGAACAACACGCTGATGGACGGCGTCTCCACGGTCGACACCGGCAACAACCAGCCGGTGCTCTTCCTCAACCTCGAAGCGATTGCCGAGGTCAAAGTGCTGACCTCCGGCTACCAGGCGGAATACGGCAAGGCCAGCGGCATCCAGATCACCGCCGTGACCAAGAGCGGCACGAACCGGTTCCGCGGCTCGATCTACGACGTGCACCGCGATTCGGACTGGAACTCGAACTCCTGGGCCAACATCAAGAACGGCAACGCGAAGTCGGTCAACAAAGAGGACGACTGGGGCTACTCGATCGGCGGGCCCATCGGCAAGCCCGGCGGCCGCAACAAGCTGTTCTTCTTCTTCAGCCAGGAATGGAAGCCGCGCACGACGGCGGGCGCGCTCAACCGGTTCCGCTTCCCGACCGCGCTGGAGCGGGCCGGTGATTTCTCGCAGTCGCGCGACAACAACGGGAACGTCTTCAACCTGATTCGCAACGCGTCCACCAATCTCCCCTGTACCGCGGCCAATACCGCCGGCTGTTACCAGGACGGCGGGGTCGTCGGGAGGATTCCGGCGAGCGCGCTCTATCAGACGGGGCTGAACATCCTGAAGCAGTACCCGATGCCGAACCTCGACACCCCCGGCCTCGCGTACAACTACGAGGCCCCCGCGCCGGAAATCAAGACGCTCAACAATCAGCCGACGATCCGGCTCGACTACCAGCCGATCACGCCGCTCCGGGCGATCTTCAGGTACGCGGCCGAGAGTCAGCGGAAGCAAGTCTTCCCGGGCTCGATCCCCGGGTTCAACGACGTCCAGACGCAGAACCCGATCATCGCGACGTACGCGGCCACGGTGAACTACACCATCAGCGCCTCGACGTTCCTCGAGGCGACGTACGGCCGGATTCAGAACGAGCTCGCCGGGTGCACGACGCTCAACGGCGTCTGCGCCGCCGCGGTCCCGATGGGGCAGCCGTCGAACAAGAACAACGTGGGGCTGGGCGGCCTGCCGCTCATCTTCCCGGACGGCCTCGGCATGGACCCGCGCTACTACGAGTACAAGACCCTCAACGGGATGAATCCGCCGTTCTGGCAGAACGGACAGATCCTCCTGCCGCCGACCTTCGCGTGGGGCAACCGCATCGGCAACGCGCCGCCGAACATCAGCTATCCGGGGTGGCTGAACCTCAACCGGACCCACGACTTCTCGCTCAGCCTGACGAAGGTCTGGGGCCGGCACACCCTGAAGACCGGCTACTACAATCACCACAGCTTCAAGGCCCAGAACCGCGGCACCGGCGGCCTGAACTTCGGCGGGCCCGGGGCGATGAGCTTCGCCAACAACACCAGCAACCCGATCGACTCGGGGTTCGGCTACTCCAACGCGGCGCTGGGCATCATCAACTCCTACACCCAGATGTCCCGGTTCATGGAAGGGAGCTTCGTCTACAACAACCGCGAGGCGTACATCCAGGACAACTGGAAGGTGAACAGCAAGCTGACCCTCGACTACGGCGTGCGGTTCGTGCACCAGCAGCCGCAGTACGACGCGCTGCTCCAGGGGTCGAACTTCCTGCCCGAGACCTGGGATCCGTCGCAGGCGCCGGTCCAGTACGTGGCGGGCTGCGCCAACGGGGTCTACCCCTGCTCGGGGACCAACCGCCAGGCGATGGACCCGAGGAACAACCAGTTTCTGGGGCCGCTCTCCGCGCTGTCGATAGGACAGATCGTCCCCGGCACCGGCAACCTGACCAACGGGATTTTCCTGTCCGGACAGGGCATCGCCAAGACCACATATACGTGGCCGGCGCTGGCGCTGGCGCCGAGGTTCGGGTGGGCGTATGACGTCAGCGGCCAGCAGCGGTTCATCTGGCGCGGCGCAACCGGACTCTTCTACGACCGCCCGGACGGCAACTCGATTTACGGCCTGGTGGCGAATCCTCCGAACTCCTCCGCCGTGACCATCAACTTCGGGCAGCTGCAGAACCTGACGTCGAACATCATCGGGCCGCCGGCGCTGACGGTCTTCGAGTACGACGCCAAGCTCCCGTCGTCGATCCAGTGGAGCACGGGAGTGCAGATGGCGCTGCCATGGTCCTCGGCTCTGGACGTGTCGTATGTGGGTCAGTACGGCTACAACCTCGGGCAGACCGTCGACATCAACCAGGTCGACATGCAGTCGGCCTACCTGCAGCAGAACCAGGATCGCACGCTGAACTCGACGGTTCCTGGAGGGAATGCGGTGGCGACGGATCTGATGCGGGCCTTCCGCGGCTACGGGCAGATCAACCAGTTCTGGGGGCGTGGCTGGAACAAGTACCATTCGATCCAGACCTCCTACAACCGGCGGTTCACCGACGGGCTCTCGTTCGGCGTCAACTGGACGCTCGGCTTGACGAACACGACGAACGCGGGCGCCCGGCTGCAACACGGGGCGGACGGCCAGCTCGAGTACCGCGCGGATCAGGAAGAGGCCGACGACATCCTCGGCCGCGGGCAGCTCCAGCGCCACACGATCAAAGGCACGTTCGTGTGGGATCTCCCGGACCTCGAACGAGGTTCCAACATGGCCAGGCACGTGCTCGCCGCGGTGGCCAACGACTGGCAGCTGTCGGGGATCTACAGCGGACAATCCGGCGACCGTTACTCTCTTGGGTACGGTTATCAGAGCGGAGGCGGCAACGTGAACATCACGGGGTCGCCCAATTACGGCGGACGCGTGGTCCTCAACGGCGATCTCGGGTCGGGCTGTGCGGACAATCAGTACGCGCAGTTCAACACCGCGGCGGTCTCCGGCCCGCCGGTGGGCAGCGTGGGGCTCGAGTCGGGCCAGAACTACCTGACCGGCTGCTTTGAGAACTTCTGGGACCTGGCCATCGCGCGGAACTTCCGGCTGGGCGGCAGCCGCCTGGTCCAACTCCGCCTCGAGATGTTCAACGCGTTCGACACAGTGGTCTACTCGAACCGGAACACGCAGGTGAACATCCAGAGTCCGACCGATCCAACCGTGACGAACCCCCAGTACAACCCGGACGGGAGCCTGGTGCCGACCAGGATACGGCCGGCCGACGCGGGGTTTGGCGCGGCGACCAGTGCCTTCAACCTGCGGTCGATGCAGGCGCAGATTCGTTTTCAGTTCTAGAATAGCCTCAGCGCGGCCGGGTCCTTCCGGGCCCGGCCGCTATCCGCCCCCGTGACACAGCGCCTGCGGCCGCGGCGAGCGAGCGGAGCGAGTCGAGCCGCAGCGAGTGGGGGTGGGGCCCCACGAGCAATAGAAAAGGTCATCCACCATGAGATTCCTCAGCTCCGGGTCGCGTCCTGTTCGATTGACCGTTGTCGGCGCCGCGATTGCGCTGGCGTGCCTGTCGCTCGTTGCACAAACGCGAAACGCGCCACAGACCGTCAAACCGGCGGCGACCGGCCCCGGGGGACGGCCAATCAAGGTTCTGTTCCTCGGTCAGGACCAGGCGACCCCGCACAACCCGGCGCGGATGTTCCCGCTGCTGGCCGCCCCGCTGGCGCGGCGCGGCATCCAGCTGACCTACGTCAGCACGCCCGCCGACGCGCTGGCCGCCGCCAAGCTCGGCTACTACGACGCGATCATGTTGTTCGGCAATCACGAGGCGATCACGCCGCAGCAGGAGAAGGCGCTGCTCGACTACGTCGAAGGCGGCCGCGGGCTCATCGCGCTGCACTCGGCGTCGGCGGAGTTTCCGGCGTCGGACAAGTACGTCTCGCTCGTCGGCGGACAGTTCCAGCGCCACGGCACCGGCGAGTTCACCGCCGAGATCGTCCAGCCCGCGCACCCGATCACGCAGGGCATGAAGCCGTTCATGACGTGGGATGAAACCTACGTCCACACGAAGCACAACACGGTTGACCGGACGGTGCTGATGGAGCGCGTGGACGCGCAGGGACGGGAACCGTGGACGTGGGTGCGCACGCAAGGGAAAGGCCGCGTGTTCTACACGGCGTACGGCCACGACGAGCGCACGTGGGGCAAGCCGGAGTTCCAGACCCTGGTGGAGCGCGCCGTCGCATGGGCCGTGGACGACGTGGCGCGGCGAAGCTGGCAGCAGCTGGAGATCCCGCCGGTCACCTACGTCGACGGGTTCAACGTGCCGAACTACGAGCAGCGCGATCCGGCCCCCAAGTATCAGCTGCCCTTCACGCCGCCCGACGCGGCGAAGTTCATCCAGGCGCCGGGCGAGTTCGAGGTCAAGCTGTTCGCCAGCGAGCCGGACATCATCAAGCCGATCACGATGGCGTTCGACGAGCGCGGCCGGCTGTGGGTGATCGAAGCGATGGACTACCCGAACGAGGTGCTCAACGGCAATCCGGGCGACGACCGGATCAAGATCCTGGAGGACACCAACGGCGACGGCCGCGCGGACAAGTTCACCATCTTCGCCGAGAACCTCAACGTGCCGTCGAGCCTCACGTTCGCCAACGGCGGCGTCATCGTCGCCGCGCAGCCGCACTTCCTGTTTCTCAAGGACACGAACGGCGACGACAAGGCGGACTCGCGCGAGGTGATGAACACCGGCTGGGGCATTCGCGACACGCACGCCGGGCCGTCGAACCTGCAGTACGCGCCCGACAATCACGTCTGGGGCGTCGTGGGCTATTCGGGATTCGACGGACTGATGAACGGCAAGCCGATGCAGTTCACGCAGGGCCCGTACCGCTTCAAGCCGGACGGCAGCGGGTTCGAATACCTCACGATGTCGACCAACAACACGTGGGGGCTGGGCTTCTCGGAGACGTTCGACGTGTTCGGCTCGACCGCCAACAACGATCAGAGCTGGTACCTGGCGATCCCCAACCGGTATTTCGCCAACATCGAGGGGCTGCCGGGCGGCGGCCGCGGCGCCGGCGGGCCGGGTTATCAGAGCGCCGCCGCCTTCTACGGCGTGCATCCGACGACGCCGTACATCCGGCAGGTCGACGTGTTCGGCGGCTACACCGCCGCCGCCGGTCATTACTTGTACACGGGCCGCGCGTTCCCGAAGGAATACTGGAACCGCATCGCGTTCATCACCGAGCCGACCGCGCACCTCGTCGGACAGGCGATCATCGAGAAAGACGGCGCCGGCTTCGTCACCCGCGACGGATGGAACCTGTTGTCGGGCGCCGAGGAATGGTTCGCCCCGATCGCCGCGATGACGGGGCCCGACGGCGCCGTGTGGGTGACCGACTGGTACAACTTCATCCAGCAGCACAACCCGACGCCGGTCGGCTTCAGCGTCGGCCGCGGCGCCGCGTACGAGACGTCGATGCGCGACAAGCTGCGCGGCCGCATCTACCGCGTCGTCTACAAGGGCGCGCCGGCGGCGAAGAAGCGATCGCTGTCGAAGGGGGACACCGCGGGGCTGCTCGAGGCGCTCGGGTCCGACAACATGCTCTGGCGGCTGCACGCGCAGCGCCTGATCGTCGAGCGCGGCCAGAAGGACATCGTCCCGCAGCTCATCGCCATGGTGCGCAACAAGGCGGTCGACGAGATCGGCACGAACGGCGGAGCGCTTCACGCGCTGTGGACGCTGCACGGATTGGGCGAGCTGAATTCCGCGCAGTTCCCACTGGCGGATTCCGCGACGACCCCGGCATACAACGCGGCGGTGGACGCGCTGAAACACCCCGCAGCCGGCGTGCGCAAGGCGGCCGCGATGGTGTTGCCCTCCGCGGACGCCGCGCAGCCGCTGCTCGCTTCCGGGTTGTTGCAGGATCCGGATCTGCACACCCGTCTCGCTGCGATCCTGGCGGTCGCGGATCTGCCGACGTCCCCCGAGATCGGACAGGCGCTCTACACCGCGAGCCAGAGACCGGAGAACTACGGCGACCGGTGGTTGAGCCGCGCGATCTACATCGCCGCGAACCGGCACCAGAAAGTCTTCACGGCGGCGTATCGCGCCGATCCGAACGCGCTCCCGTACACCGGGCTCCCGATCTCGCTGCGTCTGGGCACGATGAGACCCGACTGGCGCGCGCCGGCCGACGCGGAACTCACGAGCGAATGGAAGGACATGCAGGTCCCCGGCAACTGGGAATCCCGCGGCCTCCCGGATTTCGACGGCGTCGTCTGGTTCACGCGGACGCTCGACTGGACCGAGACCGCCGCGCCGAGCGGCCTGTCGATCGGGCCGGTTCGGAACTCCGGGGAGGTCTGGGTCAACGGCCAGCTGCTGACGCCGGCGCCGTTTGCGACGCCCGCCGCGGCGCCCGGCGGCGGACGCGGCCCCGGCGCTGCCGCTCAACCGCCCGCCGGCGGACGAGGCCCCGCGTCATCGACATTTGCCGTGCCGGCAGGCGCGCTTCGTGCCGGGAAGAACACCATCACGGTCCGCATCCAGAATGCGCGGAACGACGGCGGGTTCATCGGCACTCCGGAATCGATGTTCATCCAGGCGGGGGAGAACCGGACGCCGCTCGCCGGCACGTGGAAGTACCGCATCGAGCGCCAGACCAACGCCGGCGCGTTTTACACGAGGCCGGGACAGCTCGCGGCGCACGTCGCGTTCACCGGCGAAGGGGGCCTTGCCGGGGCCGCCGGCGCAGCGCTGCCTCCCGTCGCGCCGCCGGTCCCGGACGTCGTGCTCAGGCTGAGCGTGATCCCGAACCAGTTGAAGTTCGACGTGGGCGAGCTCACCGTCGCAGCCGGGCCAGCTCGTGGAAGTGATCTTCTCGAACCCCGACGTCATGCAGCACAACTTCGTGCTGGGCGCGTCCGGATCGCTGACGCAGATCGGCCAGGCGGCCGACAAGCTCGCGACGTCCCCCGCGGGACTCACGCAGCAGTACGTCCCCGACATCCCGCAGGTCATGTTTTCGACGAGGCTGCTCGAGCCGGGGCAGAGCGTGACGTTCCAGTTCAGGGCGCCCACCGCTGCCGGCCAGTATCCGTACGTCTGCACGTTCCCGGCGCACTGGCAGGTGATGAACGGGATCCTGAACGTCGTGACGCCGGCGGGCGGGCGCGGTGGCCGCGGACGCGGGGGGCCGTAGAGAGCCGTGTCAACTTCCAAGGGACCAACTCCCAACTCCCAAAATGTCTGGGGGTGAAGGTCGCAACGACTTCCACGCATCAGGTACGAAGCGCGCGTCTTGGGAGTTGGGAGTTGGTTTTTTTGGGAGTTGACAGGGCCTCTTTTTCAGCGGCCTGCCGAGGCGGGCGGCAGGTAATCCTCCGGCGCGACGACGAGCAGCACGCGGCAGCCGACGTCGGTGTACAACTCACCGTGATCGCTGCCGGCGTCGGCGTGATGGAAATCGCCGGCGCCGATGCGCCGGCCGCACGCCACCACGCTCCCCGAGATCACGTAACACTCCTCGTCACCGCCGTGATGATGCGCGGGGAACGTCGTGCCGGGCGCGACATCCAGCAGCAGCGTCGCATAGCCGCGCGGGCGGTTCAGCGCGAGCACCTTCATCCGGATCCCGGGGACCGGATGCGGCTGCCAGTCCTCTTCCTCGGCGAGACGAAACGAGAAGCCCGGCGGGATCGGCGCCGGCGTTTCCGCGAGGCGGGCCATCAGCCGGGGCTTGACGTCCGGGCGCGGCGATTCCTCCGCGTCCGCCGCCCGCGCCAGAGCGAGCGCGATGAGCTCGTCGAATTCGACCTCGTCGGCAGGGTCGGTCGTCATCGGCTGATGAAGTCCTCCGAAAGGTGCTGACGCAAGGCCAGCATGCCCGTGCGGACCCGCGTCTTGACCGTGCCGAGCGGCAGGCTGAAACGGGCGGCGAGCTCCGAGTGGGTCAAGCCCAGATAATACGCGCTCTCGATCAGGATCCGCTGCTCCGCGGGCAGCGCGTCGAGCGCGCGCGTCACGTCCCGCTGCCGCTCCGCGCGCACGACCTGCGACTCGGGGCCGTGCGCCGGCGCGCCGGCCGGCACGGCCTCGACGGCATTGAGACGGACGCCGTTCGCGCGCAATCGATCGATGGCGCGGTTGCGCGCGATACCGACGAGCCACGCGACCGGCGCTCCCAGCGCCGGCTTGTACGTGCCCGCCCTCGTCCAGGCGGAGAGGAACACGTCCTGCAGGACGTCCTCAGCCTCGCCGCGCTCCTTCACGATCCGCAGAACGAGACCGAAGAGCAGGCGGCTGTGCCTGTCGTAGAGCTCTGCAATTGCGGCCGGATCCCGCGCGACAACCCGGTCGATCAGCGCCACGTCGGCGCGTGTCTCGTCAGAGATCTCTGCCATCGGTTTCGCGATGGCGGATTCTATCAGCAATGCGAACGGCGGTGCAGGCATCGGGTCGAGGGTGACTGGGCCGTGAAGCCTTCTCGTGTCTTACGGCCCCGGGCGGCAATTGGATTTTCGGGCGGTTTCACGGTCAAGATGGCGGGTCCGGCCGGACAAGGGTGGTCGTCCATGAACGATGGTCAATAGAAGCAGGCTCGCATCCAGCCCGCACGCGAGGCGGGCACGACGGTACTTCTTCGCCGTCATCGGCGTGGTCTTCCTCGCGCTGGGGCTGCGCACGTTCTGGCTCGAGCCGGCCAGTTTCGCGGTCGTCGAACAGGATCTCGACATCCCGTGGTCCGCGCCGCGTCCGCTCCGCATCGCCGTGCTCACCGATCTTCACGTCGGCTCTCCCTTCAACGGCCTGGACAAGCTTCGTGCGGTCGTCGCCCGTACCAACGCGGCCGGGCCCGACATCATCTGCATTCTCGGGGACCTCGTCATTCAAGGGGTCGCCGGCGGACGATTCGTGCCCCCTGAAGCGATCGCGGTCGAATTGGCCGGGCTGCGGGCGCCGGCGGGCGTCCTGGCGGTTCTCGGCAATCACGACGCGTGGCTCGACTACGACCGCGTGCGCCGCGCCGTCGAGCAGGCGGGCATCAGGGTCCTGGAAGACACCGCCGTGCGGGTCGAGACTCCGGCCGGACCGGTGTGGGTCGCCGGCGTCAGCGATCTCTGGACCAGACCGCATGACATCAAGGCCGCTCTCTCCGGCGTTCAGGCAGATGGGGCGCCCGTTCTGCTGCTCACCCACAACCCGGACATCTTTCCCGATGTCCCGGATCGCGTGTCGCTGACGCTCGCGGGTCATACGCACGGCGGGCAGGTGCGCTTCCCGTTCGTGGGCGCGCCGGTCGTGCCATCCCTTTATCGTCAGCGTTTCGCCGCGGGCCATGTGGTCGAGGACGGCCGGCATCTGTTCGTCGCGACCGGCATCGGAACGAGCATTCTGCCGGTGCGCTTCAGGGTCCCTCCAGCCGTAGCACTATTGACCGTCGGCGGCCGATGGGCGCCAGTCAGGTGACGGCGTCAGACCGATAAACGCCCACACGCCGGTACGGCGCCTGAGCTTTGCCCGACTGGTAAAGCCACTGATTTCATACTGCGAAATGCGCCCCCGCGCTGAGCCAAGGGACCAAGCTCGTGCCGGGGCTTTCGACCGGTGACCTCCCTCCATGAAATCTTCCCCGGCGCAGCCTTTTGTTCGCGTTTCGTGGTGCGAAAAAAACGCGCGACCCCCAAAAACGATGGATTGACCGGCGTGGCGCGGGTACAACCGCCGTCTGTTATCCCTGACGTATCCGCGTGTGGATACGTCGATTGGACGACTCCCTGGGGAGATCCACGATGAAAAAGAGAGCGGGAAGTTTCTGTTCTGTCCTGGCGGTCCTGGCCTGCACGGCCGCGACATCCTGGGGACAGACGGCGACCGGTCAGATCACCGGCACGGTCTCCGACGCGAGCGGCGCGCTCGTGTCAGGCGCGAAAATCAAGATCACCAGCACGCTTACGGGTCTGAGCCGTGAAGCGACCACGGATGACCGGGGCACGTACTCCGTCCCGCTGCTGCCCGTCAGCGCGTATCTGGTCACGGCGGAAAAAGAGGGCTTCAAGCTGGCCGCGTCGTCGGCCAACGAGCTCAAGGTCGATCAGATCCTGCGCGTCGATCTGACGATGGAGCTCGGGATGCTCAGCGAGACCGTCGAGGTCGTGGGGCGGTCGGTGGCGCTCGACAGCGAGACGGCCGGAATCGGCCACGTGATCACCGAGAAACAGGTGACGGAGCTGCCGCTCAACGGCCGCAACTTCCTCCAGCTCCTGTTCCTCGGCAACGGCGCGGTTGAAACCAACGGCGAGCAGGGCGACATGAGGCAGGGCGCCGGCAACGCGATCAGCATCAACGGGTCGAGGCCGACCTCCAACAACTACATGCTCGACGGCACGTCGAACACCGACACGGCGCTCGGGACCCCGGCCGCGATCCTGTCGATTGACGCGATTCAGGAGTTCAAGGAACAGACGGCGACGTACTCGGCCGAGTACGGGTTCAGCGCCAACCAGATCAGCATCGTCAGCAAGACCGGGACGAACCGGCTGAGCGGCTCGGTCTTCTCGTTCATGCGGAACGACGCGCTCGACGCCAAGCGCTTCTTCGACGTCGAGAAACAGAAGCTGGACCAGAAGCAGTTCGGCTTCGTCGTCGGCGGCCCCGTGCTGCTCCCCGGCGCCTACAACGGGCGGAACAAGACGTTCTTCCTCGTCAACTACGAGGGGATGAGGCGGGAAGTCGGTAGTCAGGACTTCCTTCGGGTGCCGCTGCCCGACGAGCTCGCCGGCCGCTTCTCGACGACGATCATCGATCCGGTCACGGGCCAGCCGTTCGCCAACAACACGATTCCGCAGTCCCGCTTCACGCGGCTGGCGAACCTGGCGCTCTCCAAGAACTACTGGCCGGCGCCGAATGCCAGTCTCCCTCAAGGGAACTACATCCGGCAGCGGGACCTGCCGACCGACACGAACCAGCTCACCGTGCGCATCGACCAGCAGCTCGGATCACGCTGGGGCACGGTGTTCGGACGCTACACGCAGACGGACTGGACCAACATCGCGCTGGGCACGGTCACCGAGCTCGGCGACGTGTTCTTCGTCCAGAAGACGCGCAACTGGCAGGTGTCGCATTCCATGCCCATCTCGTCCAACCTCGTCAACCAGTTCCGTATCGGCTATGTCGGGGCCCGGGCGGACCAGCACGGGGCCACCGCGCCGCAAGCCGACATCGATGCCGCGGGGCTGACCGGCGTCTTCACCGATCTGACCGACGACCAGCGGACGTATCCGGCGATCGGGTTCGGCGGCACCCTCGGTGCCGGGCTCGCCGGCGCCGGCAGCGCCGTCAACGACTACCAGGCGAGCTACCAGCCGATGTGGGACATCAGCAACACGACGACGACGATCCGGGGGCGTCACACGCTGAACTTCGGCGCGAACTACCGCAAGTGGTCGCTCCAGAGGGATCTGGCGAACGATTTCCTCGGCCAGTTCACGTTCAGCGGGTTCTTCACCGGCAACGCCGTCGCCGACATGCTGCTCGGGTACTATTCAGGTTCCAGCGTCTTCCAGCCGGCGGGCTTCAGCGTGGAGGGCCGATCCGGCAATCCGCGGCAGTTCAATATGCAGTATTTCGCGCCGTACGTGCAGGACGACTGGAAGGTGAGCTCGCGCCTCACGCTGAACCTGGGCCTCCGCTGGGACTTCCGCACCATCCCGAACGAATCGAACGACCGCATGGGCTGGCGGGATCTCTCGAACCCGCGCGGAGGACTGCTCGTCGCCGATCAGACCCTCGTCGACAGAGGCATCGTCGGAGATTCGAGCTACTACAAGTTCGCGGGACGGCGGAATCCAAAGGATGCCTCGAAGAACGTCTTTGCGCCCCGCATCGGCTTCGCGTTCCGGCCGTTCGGCGGCCAGTCCACGGTGGTCCGCGGCGGCTACGGGATGTTCTGGGACTCGTTCGAGGGGCGGGAGATCGACGGCGCCGCCGACATCTATCCGTACGTCAGCCGCGGCAGCTACAACCAGAGCGAAGGGCAGACGTCGCTCAGGACCACGAACCAGCTGTTTCCGAGCTTTGCGGACCTCGGCGCCGCGACGCCTGCCGCCAATACGTTCCTGGCGGTGAGCATGTCGCCCAACCCGAAGAACCCGTACGTGCAGCAGTGGTCTCTCGGAGTCCAGCGCGAGCTGTTCACCAACACCATCGCGGAGGTGAACTACATCGGGACCAAGGGCACGAACCTGCTGATGCGTCGCAACATCGCGCAGGCGCTGCCGTACGACCCGGCCAATCCGCTGTCGGTGCGCGACCGCAAGCCGTTCCCGAACTTCGAGGTGTATATCGACAGCGACTTCTCCGGCGACTCGAATTACCACTCGATGAACGCGAAGATCGAGCGTCACACCCGCTCGCTCGTCGGGACGCTCGTCTACACCTGGGCGAAGAGCACGGACAACAAGTCGGCCGCGGCGGGTATCGGCGCGTCGGGGTTCAACGGGTGGCAGGGCCTGTTGGACAACAGCCGCCCGGAGCTGGATCGCGGGCGCTCGGACTTCGACGTGGACCACCGCCTGGTCGGGAGCTTCGTCTACAACCTGCCGTTTGGCAACGGGGAGAAGCTCGCCGCCGACGCGACCGGCCTGAAGCAGGCGCTCGTCGGCGGATGGCAGGTGAACGGCATCGCCACGTTCCAGCGAGGGTTCCCGATGACGATCCAGGCGGCGGACGGGGGCGGTCTGAACGACAGCTTCGGCACCAATCGGGCGAACCTGGTCGGCGATCCGTACCCGAGCGGCTTCGAGCAGACCATCAACGCCTGGTTCAACACGGCCGCGTTCGCGCAGCCGGCGAACGGCCAGTTCGGCAACATCGGGCGCAATACGTTGCGGGGCCCCGGGATCAACAACTTCGATCTGGCGCTGTTCAAGAACTTCGACCTCGGGATGGGGTCGCGGCTCCAGTTCCGGTTCGAATCGTTCAACGCGTTCAACCACACGCAGTGGAATGCGCCAAACACCAACGTCTCGAACCCGAACTTCGGGCGCGTGACCGGCACCCGGCCGGCCCGCATCAACCAATTGGGGTTGAAGCTGTTGTTTTGAGCCGGAACGGTGGCGTCCGGCTTTAGCCGGACCAGTCAGTGATCGCGCGACGAAACCGTCCTGAAGGTATGATCTGCCCTTCGCGCCATTCGGGAGGGATTGATGCTGCTCCGGGCGGGTCGTCGCGCGATGGGAACGCTGCTTTTGCTGTGGATAACGGGCCCGGCCGTCGCGGCTCAACAGCCCGATGCCCGGGCCCAACTGTTCCAGGACGGTGCCCGCGCGCTCGCCGAGCATCGATACGCCGACGCCGCACGGGCCTACGAAACGCTCCGGACGCTCAGCCCCGACGTCGCTGAAGTGCACGCCAGCCTCGGCTTCAGCTATTTTCAGCAGCGGAAGTTCACGGAGGCGGTCTCGGCGCTTCGTCAGGCGCTGAAGCTGAAACCGGGCCTGCCAAACCTTCCCGTGCTGCTGGCGATGTCCCTCTCCGAGCTCGGCCGATTCGACGAAGCGCTGCCCGGCCTGGAAAAAGGGTTCGCGCAATCGGCCGATCCCGCGATCAAACGCTCGGCCGGACTCCAGCTCCAGCGCGCCTACACCGGATTGCGGCGCGACGCGCAGGCGGTTGACGTGGCGCTCCAGCTGTCCCGCCTGTACCCGAAGGATCCCGAGGTTCTGTACCACGCCAGCCGTTTGTTCGCGAACTTCGCATTCGTGACGCTTCAGAACCTGTCACAGGCCGCACCGGACTCGATCTGGGTGCACCTCGCGGCCGGCGAGGCCAACGAGAGCCAGGGCATGGACGATGGTGCGCTGAGGGACTATCGGGCCGTGCTCGCGATCGATCCGCGCCGGCCCGGCGTGCACTTCCGTCTCGGCCGCGTGCTGCTGGCGCGCTCGCTGCGGCCGGCGTCGGACGGGAGCGACGAGGCCCAGGCGCTGAAGGAGTTCCAGCAGGAGCTCGAGCTCGATCCGACGCATGCCAACGCCGCCTACGAGATCGGCGAAATCCACCGCAAGGCAGGACGGCTCGACAACGCGCGGGAGCATTTCGAACTGGCCCTGAAGCACTACCCCGAGTTCGAGGAAGCGCTGGTGGGGCTCGGACGCACGCTGATTCCCCTCGGCAAGCCTGCGCTCGCGGTCGGTCACCTTCAGAAAGCGATCGCGCTCAACGCGGCCAGCGAGGTGGCCTACTATCAGCTCGCCCAGGCGTACCGGGCTCTCGGCGACACCGCGGCGCAGGAAAAAGCGCTCGCGATGTTCGAGCAGCTCCAGAACGCGGCGTCCCGCCGGAGTGAAGCGGCGGCCCCGTCACGTGACGAAGTGACGAAGCAGACCCTCGAGACGAAGGCGCCGCCCAAGCCCCCACGATGAGGATGATGACGGACAAGGGATCGCGAAGTCTCAGCCGCTGTGTTATTGCCGCGTTTCTCGCGAGTCCGGCTGTGGCGTTGTCGACCGGCCCGTCACAGGCGGCCGCCGCCCGCGTGGTGTTCACCGATGTCACGCGCGCGAGCGGCATCACCTTCAGGCACGCCCTCGCGCCGGAGAAGAAGTACATCCTCGAATCGATGAGCGGGGGAGTCGGGCTCATCGATTTCGACAAGGACGGCCGGCTGGACATCTATCTCGTCAACGCGCCGGCCGTCGCGGACGCCGGGGACCCTCGCGGCGCGCGCAGCGAGCTCTGGAGGAACAACGGCGACGGCACGTACGCGGACGTGACCGAGAAGGCCGGCGTCGGATCCGCGGGCTGGGGCATGGGCGTCGCCGTGGGGGACTACGACAACGATGGCTGGGACGATCTCTACGTGACGTGCTTCGGCCCCGATCGTCTGTTCCGCAATCAGGGCAACGGGACCTTCAGCGATGTCACGCAGAAGGCCGGCGTCAGCGATCCGCGCTGGTCCACCGGCGCGGCCTTCGGCGACTACGACAACGACGGCTGGCTCGACCTCTTCGTCGCCAACTACGTGGATGTCCGCCTCGACGCCCTGCCCGAGTTCGGCCAGGGCAAGAACTGCCAGTTCCAGGGGCTCGCGGTGCAGTGCGGCCCGAAGGGGCTCCCGGGATCGGGGGACTCGCTCTTCCGGAACAACGGCGACGGGACGTTCAGCGACGTCTCGGTCAAGGCCGGGGTCTCGGACGCGTCGGGACGATTCGGGATGGGCGTGGCCTGGTGCGACTTCAATGACGATGGCCGCGTCGATCTCTACGTCGCCAACGACACCGGCGCGAACTATCTGTACCGGAACAACGGCAACGGAACCTTCACCGACGTCGGGCTCGCGTCGGGAACGGCCCTGAGCGAGAACGGCGCCGCGCAGGCCTCGATGGGCGTCACGATCGGGGACTACGACCACCGCGGCCGCTGGAGCATCCTGGTCACGAATTTCTCCGACGAATACAACGCGCTGTACCGGCACGACAAGGACTTCCTCTTCACGGACGCGTCGTACCCGTCGCAGACCGCGAAAGCGAGTGTTCCCCACGTCGGCTGGGGCGCCGGATTCCTCGACTACGACAACGACGGATGGCTGGATCTGCTCGTCGTCAACGGCCACGTGTACCCGCAACTGGAGCGCGCGGGGCTCGGCACCGCCTACCGCCAGCCGAAGCTGCTCTACCGGAACAAGCGCGATGGCACGTTCTCCGAGACCAGCCAGGAGGCCGGCCTGGCGGCGATCGCGCCCGACGTCAGCCGCGGGGCGGCGTTCGGCGATCTCGACAACGACGGCGATGTCGACGCGGTGATCAACAACCTCGACGGGGCGCCCACGCTCTTGCGCAACGACGGCGGCAACGCGAACGGCTTCATCACGATCGACCTCGCGGGCCGTCCGTCCAATCGGAGCGCGTTCGGCGCCCGCGTGAAGATCACGTCTGGCGACCTCGTGCAGATCGCCGAGCGGCGCAGCGGCGGCAGCTACATCTCGCAGAACGACACGCGGCTGCACTTCGGCCTCGAGAAGCGTTCGAAGATCGATGCTCTCGAGGTGCGCTGGCCGGGCGGCACGACGCAGACGTTCGCGAATCCGCCCGTCAACGCGTTCATCAGGGTGACGGAAGGTGAATCGGCCTGGCAGGTCGTAGAAATGACATCACGTAATCGCTGATCGTTGAATCCTTGAACCTGAAGCGCAGTGGCGGCGCACGTCGCGGAAATTGGAACGGGAAATGGAAGCGAAGCGTGAATATTGGATTAGTGATTAGTGATTGGATTTGGGAGGGAGACGATGAATCGCCGGGAATTCGTGCGGTTGGCAGGCAGCGGGGTCACGGCCGGCGCGATTGCCGAGGGCCTCGTGACCGCGCAGGTGGCGGCGCAGCCCGCGGCCAGGAAACCCGCGGCGCCCGGCAAGGCGCGGATGAAGGCCGGCACGCAGCACGGCGACTCGGACGCGATCCTGCGGGCGATGGCCGGCTTCGGCGTCAATCACATCTGCAGCCGTCTGCCCTCGCCCACCCTGGACGACGCGTGGTCGGTCGAGGCCTTGACGCGCCTCCGGGAGCGCGTCGAATCGTTCGGCCTCACGCTCGACATGGTGCCGCTGCCCCTCAGCTCGAGCGAGATCTCCCGAAGCGAGAGCCCCGCCATCCTCCTCGCGAAGGAGCCGGATCGCACCAAGCAGATCGACGGCATCTGCCAGATGATCCGCAACGCCGGCCGGGCGGGCATTCCGTCGGTCAAGTACAACCTGACCTTCCTCGGCGTGCCGCGCTCGGCCCCGACACCCGGCCGCGGCAAGGCGCGGTACAGCACGTTCGTCTACGCGGACGCCAAACAGGATCCGCCGCTGACCGAAGCCGGCCCCATCAACGCCGACACGTATTGGGAGCGCATCACCTATTTCCTCGAGCGGGTCGTGCCGGTCGCGGCGGAGTCCAAGGTCCGCATCGCATGCCATCCGCAGGATCCCGGCATGCCGCGCGGCAAGGGCTTCCGCGGCATCGAAACGGTGCTCGGGTCCGTCGACGGCCTGAAGCGCTTCGTCACGATTGCCGAGAGCCCGTATCACGGTCTGAACTTCTGCCAGGGGACCGTGTCGGAGATGCTCGAGAAGCCCGGCGAGCAGATCTTCGACGTGATCCGCTACTTCGGCACACGCCACAAGATCTTCAACGTCCACTTCCGCAACATCGCGGGCGGGTTCCTGAACTTCCGGGAGACGTTCATCGACGACGGCGACGTGGACATGCTGAAGGCGATGCGCGTGTACAAGGAAGTCGGCTACGACGGCATGATGATGCCGGACCACGTGCCGTCGATCGAGGGGGATGCCGGCAACGCTCAGGGGTTCGCGTTTGCCATCGGGTACATCAAGGCGCTCATCGCCGCCGTCTCAGCCGAAGCCTGAGGGTAGACGTCGATCGGTTGTGAATTTGTGACGGGCCGGCCGATTGGTCGAGTCGGCCGTCCCTGCTGTTCACACGGTTTCCCACTCTTTCGTCCCAGATCTGCTATAACCCGCCCCTGATTGCCGTACTATTGTCCATTCGTCCCTCGGTGCGGCACTTCGTCCCGCCGCGGGGGCTACTCACCGAATCCAAAGGAGCTAGAGGTATGAGAAAGATCATCCTTGCGATGATCGTCCTGTGCGCGCTTGCCGCGGCGAGTGCGCCCGGATACGCGCAGCAGACCACCGGCAACATCAGCGGCCGGGTCCTGGACGCGCAGAGCGCCGCGATGCCCGGCGTGACCGTCACCGGCCGCAACACGCAGACCGGCTTCGTCCGCACCGAGGTGTCCGACGGCGAAGGGGTCTATCGGCTGACGGCGCTTCCGGTCGGCACCTACGACATCACCGCGGAGCTCCAGGGGTTCAGCACCTTCGATCGCAAAGGCGTCGTCGTCAACGTCTCGCAGACGACCGATCTCAACATCGAGCTGAAGCTCGGCGGGATCACCGAGTCGATCATCGTGGGCGCCGAGTCGCCGATGGTCAAGACCACCGATTCCTCGGTCGGCGGCGTCGTGGACGTGAGCAAGATCGAGAGCCTGCCGCTCAACGGCCGGCAGTTCGCCAACCTCGCGATGACGATCCCCGGCGTCGGCCTGGGCTTCCATTCCGATCCGACCAAGAGCACGCAGTACTCGCCGCAGATCGCGGGCGGCAATGGCCGCAACGTCAACTACCAGATCGACGGCGGCGACAACAACGACGACACCGTCGGCGGGCTGCTCCAGCTCTTCCCGCTCGAGGCGATCCAGGAGTTCAACTTCGTCACGCAGCGCTACAAGGCGGAGTACGGGCGCAGCAACGGCGGCGTGATGAACATCGTCACCAAGAGCGGCACGAACAACGTCAGGGGCAGCTTCTTCACCTCCGTGCGCGACAAGAGCCTCAATGCGAAAACGCAGACCGAGAAGCTGGCCAACGTGGGCAAGCAGGACTACCGCCGCTACCAGTACGGCGGATCGTTCGGCGGGCCGATCGTCCAGAACAAGGCGCACTTCTTCGCCGCGTTCGAGCGCACGCAGCAGGACACCACGCAGGCGGTCAACACGCAGGGTCTCATCCCGAGCAGCGACGGCGTGTTTCCGACTCCCAGCCGTGAAAACCTGTTCACGGCGAAGGCGTCCGCGAACCTGACCCCGTCGCAGTACGCGTCGGTGCGCTACGGCCGCAACACCAATTCGCAGGTCTACAACGCCGGACCTCTCTTGGCGACGGGAGAACTGGGGCGACAGCGCCAACACCTTCAACTCGATCAACCTGAACCACAACTGGGTGCTGGCCGGGTCGAAGCTCAACGAGTTCGTGTTCCAGTACGCCGACTTCGCCAATCACATCCTGGCGCGCACCGACGATCCGCAGCAGACGTTCCCGAACGGCGTGGCGATCGGCTACAACACCAACACGCCGCAGACGACCATCCAGCACAAGTTCCAGTTCCGCGACGACTTTTCCTGGCACATGACGGGCGGCGGCGGCCTCGGCCACGACTTCAAGGCGGGCGTGAACTACATCTACGAGCCGAAGCTGTACGTCACCTTCAGCTCCGGAAGCGCCGATTACGCCTACACGCACACCACCAACGACCTCAACGGCCCGATCAGGCTGATCACGAAAAACAAGCCTGGCGCGTCCGCCAACCTGCCGATGAACCAGTACGGCTTCTACATTCAGGACGACTGGCACGTGAACGCCCGGCTGACGGTCAACGCCGGGCTCCGCTACGACCTGGTCACGGGCTTCCTGATCGATCAGTCGAAGATCCCGAACTACATCGCGCTGACGGGGGCGGCCGCGGCCGGCCGCTTCAACGGCGTGCCCGGGTTCGACGAGTTCGGCAAGAAGGCGCAGGAGGACAAGAACAACATCCAGCCGAGGATCGGCGCCGTGTTCGACCTCCGCGGCGACGGCAAGGACATCGTGCGCGCCGGCTGGGGCATCTACTACGACTACGGCTTCACGAACGCCAACATCCTGTTCCCGGGGTTGAGCGCGCAAGGGGGGTCGGGCGTGATCTACACGGTGACCGACACCGAGGGGATCAAGAACGCGGACGGAAGCACTCTTCAGAGTCGGCCAGCCGGTCGACGAACATCGCCCGCCGGAATGAAGTCCGAACCCGAACGGGCCGTTCTACAGCACGAACGTCGCCGCCCCGCAGATCCGGCAGCCCTGGACCAGCCAGACGTCGGTCGGCTGGACGCACCAGTTCACGCCGACGACGGTCGTCGACGTGGATTACGTGCACCTCGATGGGCGGGACATCGGCGTCCGCTGGCCGTTGAACACCACGCCGGTTCGCGGCGGCGCCCGCCGCTACGCCGATTTGGGGCTGAACCCGGCCAACCCCACGATGAACATGAGCATCGGGTCAGGCAGGTTCGACGGCGTCAACTTCGGCATTCGCCGCAACATGGATCACGGGATCCAGCTGAACGCGTGGTATTCGCTCTCGAAGGCTGTCGGGCGCGGCGGCCAGGCGATCGACGAGCTGACGACGAACCTCGTCCAGGATGCGACGCAGCCGCTGGCCGACGTGCAGCTGGGGCCCTCGGCCCGTGCCGACGCGCGTCACAAGGTCACGGTGAGCGCGATCATCCAGGCGCCGTGGGGCGTCACGGTCTCGCCGATCTTCCGGTACCGGTCGGCGACCCCGATCCACATCTGGTACGGCTACGACAACAACGGGGACAGCGTCAGCAATGACCTCTTTCCAACGGCCTACCGGTTCAAGGACATCGACGATGCGGGCGTGCCGTCCTTCGAGGAGATCGGGCCGTGCGAGACCGTCAACTGCGGGCGCGGCGCGCCGCTGTCGCAGTTGAACCTGCGCGTGGCGAAAGCGATCCGGATCCGGACCGGCATGAACGTCGAGCTCTTCGGAGAGGTGTTCAACCTCTTCAACGAGATCAACCCGGCGTTCAACGTCGGCGCGGCCACGGCCGGGGCTCGGTTCACGGGCTCGTTCACCAGCCCAACACCGAACGCGTAGTTCATGAAGCCGAACGCGTTCGCCGGCGACGCCGGTCAGCCCGAGCAGCGCGTCGGACAGATCGGGTTCCGCTTCACGTTCTGAACCGGCGGAGGTCAGGAGATACAGGAGGTCAGGAGATCAGGAGATGCTCCTGACCTCCTCAGGCGCTTACTCCAGCCGCACCAGCCCCCGGCGGGTCGCCACCTTGATCGCTTCGGTCCGGCTCGTCACGCCCGAGCTTCTCGAACAGGTGTCCGAGGTGTGTCTTGACCGTGCGCTCGCTGATCGCGAGCTCGCTCGCGATCTCCTTGTTGGCCTTGCCGTCCGCCATCAGCCGGAGCGTGGCCATCTCCCTCGGCGTCAACTGGACGCGGGTCACGCCTTCGGCGAGCTTGGCTGCCGCGGCCGGGGCGAGATAGGTCTTCCCGGCGAGCACGTCGCGGATGCAGCCGACGAGGTCGTCCGCCGAGATGTCCTTCAGCACGTACGCCTGCGCGCCGGCCTTGAGCGCCCGCGAGATCTCGTCGTCGGTGTCGTAGGTCGTGAGCACGATCACCCGCGCCCGCGGGTCTCGTTCCCGGATCCGGCGGACCGCTTCGACCCCTTCCATCACCGGCATCCGCAGATCGAGCAGCGTCACATCCGGGTGATGGCGCTCGTAGGCGTCGATCGCCTCGACGCCGTTGCCGGCTTCGGCGACCACGCGCAGATCCGGTTCCTGGTTGATGATGTTCGCGACGCCGGTTCTGAGCAGCGCGTGGTCGTCGACGACGAGCACGCGGGCCCTGCCGGGGGACCCGGCGACGGCCTCAGACGGCAGCATGGACCTGCGTGGGCAAGGCAGACGGCTCCCAGGCCAGCACCACTTCCGTGCCGCTTCGCGGCGCCGTCACGATCGTCAGCGACGCGCCGATCCGCTCGGCGCGTTCCTGCATGCTGGTCATGCCGAATCCGGAGGTGGGGCGCTCCCGCGCGATGCCGCGGCCGTCGTCGGCCACCGACAACCGCAAGCCAATCGATCGCACGGTCGACGCGCGGATCGTGATGCGGCGCGCGCGCGCGTGGCGCACCGCGTTGGTCAGCGCCTCCTGGGCGATGCCGATGATCTCCCGCTCGACGCCGTCGCCGAAGCGCGGCAGCTCCTCCATGATGACCTCGATCGGCACGCCGGTCGTGCGCTGCCCGAGATCCGCGAGACGCGTGAGCGCCGTCGCGACGTCCTCGCCGGGGCCGACGTTCGGACGCAGCGTGCCGACCGATCGCCGCGCCTCGGTCAGGTGCGTGCGGGCGAGATCGACCGCGGTCTCGAGGCTCGTTGCGACGGCGGCGGCAGCGTGCCGGTCTCCCGCCGGGCGGCCTGAAGCTGCATCAGGATCGCGGCAAACCCCTGCGCGAGGTTGTCGTGAATGTCGCGCGCGAGCCGGTTGCGCTCTTCGAGGATGGCCTTGCGGCGCTCCTCGAGCCGGCTCAGCTCCGACAGCCGGCTCTGGTGCAGCGCCAGCGTCGCTTGACGGGCGATCGCCTCGAGCAGGGCGATGCGCCACCAGCCGTCGCACTCCGGGTTGGGGAACGTCGAGATCGCGACCCAGCCGAGAGTGCGGCTGCCCAGCACGAGCGGTGTGACGACGAGGGAATTCGCGCCCGCCTCGCGGTTGAATGCCCGAACCGGCTCCGGCAGGCGGGAGTCGTCGCTCTGGTACTCGACCGTCTGGCTCCATCCCGGCGTGTAGCCGAAGACATGGCCCGCCATGCTCTCGCGCGGCAGCTGGAGCGTGTCCCAGTCCGGGCTCGTCCGAGGTGTACAGCCGATTCCCGATGTAGGCCATCCACAGATCGCACCGCTGCTGGTCGTCGTCGATCAGCCACACGCCGCAGGCGTGGAGCTCGCCGTCTTCGACCATCGTCTTCGTCAACGCGCCGAAGAAGCCCTCGACGTCCGGCTCGCGCACCAGCAGATCGAGGGCGAGCTGGACGACCTCCGGACTGGATCTTCACGCGGCACTCGGCACGGCGGCGTTCGGCAGCCTCGCGAATCAACGCCGCGCGCAGCACCTCCGGATCGGACGACGCGACTTCAACAGGCTGACGTCGCCAGTGATCTCCATCGCATGACGACTGGCTGCGCTCGGCCGATGCCATCGAGTTGCCGGCTCCTGGTTCCACGATTCCCCCCTGCGCACTGTGTAACGGTACGGCGACGCTCTTCCAATTATTCACCAGTTCGTCCCGGGATCGACACACCTCTTCCGTGTTGCCCGCAAGGCCGATGACCGCATCGTCCAAAAGTCGTAGATCGCTCTCGCTCTGATCGCCCAGACGTGAACTTTGACGGCGAATCGACGAATCCTGTTCACCGATTTCCTCGTCGTAGCGGGATGTAGTCGCGGAATGAAGTCAATGGGTGCGGTGATGTCGTCGCCGTCGAGTTCATCCCGCTTTCGAATTCTCGTGCTGGAGAGATGGAGTTGTCGATCCCGGAGCCCTTCATTCGTCTATGGAGCAGGGACCGATAACCTCCGAGGTAATTGCGAACGCGCCGCACGGGCAGTGAAGTGTGAAGTGAAGAGGAGCTCATGGCAAAACGGATGATCCTGATGCTGACCGTGACGGTCGCGCTCGTCGCGGCCCTCGGTTTCGTGAAGTTCCGGCAGATTCAGACCGCCATCGCCGAGGGCGCCGCCTTCCAGCCGCCTCCCGAGGCCGTCACGACGATCGTCGCGCAGCAGGAGGACTGGCCGGCCACGCTGAGCGCCATCGGCACGATGGCCGCCGTTCAGGGCGTCACCGTCAGCGCCGATCTGCCGGGCATCGTCGATCGCATCGCGTTCGAGTCCGGCAGGCCGGTTCGCGAGGGGGACGTGCTCGTGCAGCTCGACACGCGGCAGGAGCAGGCGCAGCTGGCCGCCGTCGAGGCCGCGCGCGATCTGGCCCGCCTGAACTTCGACCGGATGCAGGGGCTGGTGGACGAAGGCGCGATCTCTCGAGCGGATTACGACCGGGCGGCGGCCGAGCAGAAGGCAGACGGAAGCCAGGGTCGGAGAGATCCGCGCCACGATCGCGCGGAAGACGATCCGGGCGCCGTTTTCCGGGATCCTCGGCATCCGCCAGGTCAACCTCGGCCAGTACCTGGCCGGCGGCGATCCGGTCGTCCCGCTGCAGTCGCTGCATCCGATCTACGTGAACTTCGGCGTGCCGCAGCAGGAGGCCGGCCAGGTGCGGTCGGCCGCACGCGTGCGCATCACGACCGACGACCTGGCCGGGCGTCGAGTTCACCGGGCGGGTCACGGCGATCGACTCGGTCGTGGACGAGGCGACCCGCAACATTCAGGTGCAGGCGACGCTGGCCAATCCCGGCGGCAAGCTGCGCCCGGGCATGTTCGTCCAGACGGAGGTCATGCTCGGCGCGAGCCGCTCGGTCGTCACGCTGCCGGCCTCGGCCATCAGCTACGCGCCGTACGGCGACTCGGTCTTCGTCGTCACCGACCTCAAGGATCCGAACGGTCAGACCTACCGCGGCGTGCGGCAGCAGTTCGTCAAGCTCGGGGGCGCGCGCGGCGATCAGATCGCGGTCCTCTCGGGCGTCAAGCCCGGCGACGAGGTCGTGACCTCCGGCGTCTTCAAGCTGCGCAACGGCGCGGCCGTGCTCGTCAACAACAAGGTGCAGCCCGGCAACAATCCGGCCCCGAAGCCAGAGGACAGCTGATGCGGTTCACCGATCTCTTCGTCAAGCGGCCGGTCCTCGCGATCGTCGTCAACCTGGTGATCCTGATCGCCGGGCTGCAGTCGATCCGCGCGCTCAGCGTCCGGCAGTATCCGCGCAGCGACATCGCGGTCGTGCGGGTCTCGACGGTCTACGTCGGCGCGAACGCGGACCTGGTGCGCGGGTTCATCACGACGCCGCTCGAGCGCGTCATCGCCAGCGCCGACGGCATCGACTACATGGAGTCGTCGAGCGCGCAGGGGCTCAGCACGATCACCGTGCACCTGAAGCTGAACTACGACACCAACGCGGCGCTCACGCAGATCCAGGCGAAGGTCGCGCAGGTTCGCAACGACCTGCCGCCCGAGGCCGAGGCGCCGATCATCGAGCTCGAAACGGCCGACACCCAGTTCGCGGCGATGTACCTCGGCTTCTCGTCCGCCGATCTCGATCAGAACCAGATCACCGACTACCTGACGCGCGTCGTGCAGCCGAAGCTGAGCGCCATCAGCGGCGTCCAGCGCGCCGACATCCTCGGCGACCGCACCTTCGCGATGCGGATCTGGCTCAAGCCGGACCGGATGGCGGCGCATGGCATCTCGCCCTCCGCGCTGCGCGAGGCCCTGGCGCGGAACAACTACCTGTCGGCGCTCGGGCGGACGAAGGGGTCGATGGTGTCGGTGAACCTGATCGCCAACACCGACCTGCGCACGCCGGAAGAGTTCCGTCAGCTCGTCGTCAAGGAGAAGGACGGCGTCGTCGTCCGGCTCGGCGAGATCGCCGACGTCGTGCTCGGCGCCGAGAACTACGACGAGGACGTCCGCTTCAACGGCGAGACCGCGACGTTCATGGGCGTCTGGGTGCTGCCCACCGCCAACTCGCTCGACGTGATCGGCCGGGTGCGCGAGGCGATGCCCGGAGATCGAGGCGCAGGTGCCGGCGGGGATGAAGGTCGGCATTCCCTACGACTCGACGGAGTACATCCAGGACGCCATCAACGAGGTGCTCACGACGCTGACCGAGACGCTCCTGATCGTCATCGTCGTCATCTTCCTGTTCCTGGGCTCGGTGCGCGCGGTGATCATCCCGATCGTCGCGATCCCGATCTCGCTCGTCGGCGCCGTCTTCCTGATGCTCGTCGCCGGCTTCACCATCAACCTGCTGACGCTGCTCGCGATCGTGCTCTCGGTCGGCCTGGTCGTCGACGATGCGATCGTGATGGTGGAGAACATCGAGCGGCACCTGCACGAAGGCAAGTCTGCCGTACAGGGCGGCGATCGACGCCGCGCGCGAGCTGGTCGGCCCGATCATCGCGATGACGATCACGCTGGCCGCGGTGTATGCGCCGGTCGGCATCCAGGGCGGGCTGACGGGCGCGCTGTTCCGCGAGTTCGCGTTCACGCTCGCCGGCGCCGTGATCGTGTCGGGCGTCGTGGCGCTGACGCTGTCGCCGATGATGGGGGCGAAGCTGCTGCGCGCGGGCGACACCGAGCGCGGCTTCGCCGGCTGGATCAATCGCCGCTTCGAAAGCGTGCGCAACGCGCTACACGCGGATGCTGGCCGGCACGCTCCGCTACCGGCCGGTCGTCCTCGTTCTCTGGGCGATCGTCGCGGCGCTGACGGTGCCGTTCTACATGTTCTCGCAGCGGGAGCTCGCGCCCGCCGAGGATCAGGGCGTGGTGTTCTCGGTCGTTCAGGCTGCCGCCGAACTCGACGATCGATCAGACCAAGCTCTTCGCGGCGCAGATCCACGACGTCTATCGAGTCGTTTCCCGAGACCGCCAGCATCTTTCAGCTCACGTTCCCGACGGGCGGCTTCGGCGGCATGGTCACCAAGCCGTGGAGCGAGCGGACCAAGACGACGCAGCAGCTGCTGATGGAGTCGATGGGGCCGCTGTCGAAGATTCCGGGCATGCGCGTGATTCCGCTGACGCCGCCGCCGCTGCCCGGCGGCGGGAATTTCCCGGTCGACCTCGTGATCGCCTCGGCCGCGGAGCCGCAGCAGCTCGCCGAGCTCGCCGGCCAGCTGGTGCAGAAGGCGTTCGCGAGCGGGCTGTTCATCTTCGCCGACGCCGATCTGAAGTTCGACCAGCCTCAGGCCGAGGTCGTCTTCGATCGCGACAAGCTGCGCTCGCAGGGCGTCGACCTGAGCCAGGCCGGGCAGGATCTGTCGACGCTGCTCGGCGGCGACTACGTCAACCGCTTCAGCATCCAGGGCCGGAGCTACAAGGTCATTCCGCAGGTCAAGCGCGCGGAGCGGCTGACGCCCGATCAACTCGGACAGATGTACATCACCGGATCCGCCGACAGGCTCGTCCCGCTGTCGACGTTCGCCACCCTGCGAACCACCGCCGAGCCGCGGGAGCTGAAGAAGTTTCAGCAGCTCAACGCGGTGCGCATTCAGGGCGTGATCCCGCCGCCGGTTCCGCTCGACCAGGCGCTGCGCTTCCTCGAAGACGAGGCCCGGGCGATCCTGCCGCAGGGCTTCACGATCGACTACGCCGGCGAGTCGCGCCAGCTCCGGACGGAGGGCAGCAAGTTCCTCGGGACCTTCCTGCTCTCGGCGATCCTGATCTACCTGGTCCTGGCGGCCCAGTTCGAGAGCTTCCGCGATCCGTTCATCATCCTCGCCGGCTCGGTGCCGCTGGCCATGTCCGGGGCGCTGCTGTTCTCGTTCCTGGGGCTGACGACGCTCAACATCTACAGCCAGGTCGGGCTGATCACGCTGGTCGGCCTGGTGTCGAAGAACGGCATCCTGATCGTGCAGTTCGCCAACCACCTGCAGGAGATCGGCAGGGAGAAGCTCGACGCGATCATCGAGGCGTCCGGCACACGGCTGCGCCCGATCCTGATGACGACGGCGGCGACGGTGGTGGGCCACTTCCCGCTCGTCCTCGCGACGGGGCCCGGCGCGGGGGCGCGCAACAGCATCGGCATCATGCTCGTCAGCGGCATGATCATCGGCACGGTGTTCACGCTGTTCGTGGTGCCGTCGATCTACATGCTGGTGGCGCGGAGGCGCAGCGCGGCAACGGCTGCGGGCAGGGTCGGCGAAGAAGCCGGACCGGCTGCGCCCGGCTTCCACCGATCGCCAGGGCTGGTGAGGGCCGGGCTCGAGGGGCGCCACCTTCTCCGCCCGGAGCAGCAGTCGTAGCGCAGTTTCGTACGCAGCGCAGGCCTTCAGGCCTGCCGGCTCGCGTAAGCGAGCCTGAAGAATATCGGGAGAAGGACAACGCCATGAAGACGCAAGGTCCGGCGAGGGCCGGACGCCACCGCAACCAATTGACATCGTGATATTGACCGCCGGCCTGCTGGCTGGCTGCACGGTCGGTCCGAATTACCACCGGCCGGCCGTCACGTCGCCGGAGATCTTTCGCGGCAGCGCGACGGCATCAGACCTCACGTCGCTCGCGGACCTGAAATGGTTCGAGGTCTTCAAGGACGAGCGGCTGCAGGGCATGGTCCGCACCGCGCTCGTCCGGAATCACGATCTCCGCGATGCCCTGGTGCGGGTCGAGGCGGCGCGCGCCAATCTCGGGATCACCCGGGCCGACCAGTTTCCAACCGTCGAGGCCGGTGCGAACGTGACGACCGTGCGCAGCTCCGAAAGCGGGACGTTCCCGCTTCCTGAAGGGCTCCAACCGACCCGGACCACCGGGACGGCGACACTCAATCTGCTCTCGTTCGAAATCGATGTCTGGGGCCGGCTGCGGCGCGCGACCGAAGCCGCCAGGGCGGACCTGCTCGCGAGCGAGGAGAATCGCAAGGCGGTCGTGACGACTCTGGTGAGCGACGTCGCGAGCGCGTACTTCAACCTCCTCGAACTGGACCTGGAGCTGGCCATCGCCCGCCGGACGCTGACGGCTCGCGAGGAGTCACTGAAGCTGATCCAGTCCCGGCTGCAGGGCGGACTCGGCACGACCCTGGAGGTTCGTGAGGGTGAACAGCTCGTCTACGGCGCCGCGCAGGCGATCCCGAATCTCGAACAATTGATCGAGCAGACAGAGAACCAGATCAGCCTGCTGCTCGGCGGGAGTCCGGGCGCGATCGCGCGCGGCCGTCCGTTGACCGAACAGGAGCAGCCGCCGGCCGTCCCCGCGGGGTTGCCGTCGGCACTGCTCGAACGCCGGCCGGACATCCGAGCGGCCGAACAGAATCTCGTCGCCGCCAACGCCATCATCGGGGTGGCCAAGGCCGCGTACTTTCCACGCATCAGCCTGACGAGCTTCCTGGGTTTTCAGAGCAACCAGCTGTCCAGCCTCTTCACGGGCGCGGCGAGGGTGTGGCAGTTCGCGCCGCAGGTGACGCAGCCCATTTTCAACGCCGGCCGCAACAGGTCGAACGTGAGGCTCGCCGAGGCGCAGGAGCAGCTCGCGCTCATTCAGTACGAGCGAACGATCCAAACGGCCTTCAGAGAAGTCTCGGACACGCTCATTCAGTACCGCAAGGTCCGGGAGATCCGCGCGCAACAGGAGCTGCTGGTCGCGACACTCCAGGATCGATCGCGTCTGTCCTACATCAGGTATCGCGGTGGAGTCGATACGCTGTTGAACGCGCTGGACGCCGATCGCGATCTGTTCGCCGCCGAGCTGGGACTCGCCCAGACGAAGCGCAACGAACTGCTGTCGCTCGTCCAGCTTTACCGCGCGCTGGGCGGCGGGTGGCAGGCGTGAGCACCAGGTTCCACTGGGTTCCACCGGGTTCCACGGGGTTCCGCAAGGTTCAGTTCCACAGGGCATCGCGCGGGCAGGGCAAAAGCCCTGCGCTACGTACGATCAATAGCGCGCGGGCAGTAGGCGCTGTAGGCGTAGCGCAGGCCTTCAGGCCTGCCTAGTTGTCCCGCAGGACCACCATCGGATCGACGCGCCCCGCGGCCCTCGCCGGGAAGTAGCAGGCGGCGATCGACACGAGCAGGAGGACACCGCCGTTGACGGCGAACACCGCCGGATCGGTGGGCTTGACGTCGTTCAGCATCGCCTGCAGCGTGCGCGTGAGCGCCAGCGCGCCGGCGGCGCCGAGCGCCACCCCGCACAACGAGACGATCACCCCGCGGCCGACGACGAGCCGCTGAACGGCGGCGGGCGCCGCGCCGAGCGCCAGCCGGATGCCGAATTCGCGCCGCTGCCGCCGCACGTTGTACGCCGTCACGCCGTAGACGCCCACTATCGCGAGCAAGCCGGCGAGGCCGCCGAAGAGCGACGTCAACGCCGACAGCAGCCGCGGCTGACGCACCGACGCCGACACGACCTCCTCCATCGTCTGCACCGCCGTGACCGGCAGGGCCGGATCGATCGCGCTGACGATCTGCCGCGCCGCCTGGATCGTCTGGCCGGGATCGTTCGCGGACGTGCGGGCCACCACCGTCATCGATCGGGACGGCTGCTGCTCGATCGTGCGGTACATTTCGTACGGCGTGGTGGCGGCGAGGCCGTACGAACGCACGTCGTTGATGACGCCGATTACTTCCCACCAGTTGTTGCTCGATCCGGGAGCGATCCGCCGGCCGACGGCGCTCTTGCCGGGCCAGAACTTCTCCGCCATCGACTGCGTGACGACGACGACCTGCTGCGTGCCCTGACGGTCGCGTTCGTCGAAAAGGCGGCCGTCGAGCAGCTTGATTCCCATCGTCCTGAAGTAGTCGCCGGCGATCCAGCGGAACTCGACGAGGGGAGCGTCACCGGGGCCCCAGGGGTTGCCTCCCTCGATCGTCATCTCGCCGTTGGCGCCGAATCGGTACATCGGCAGATGGCTGGTCGCGCCGGCCGACTGCACGCCGCCAGTCGAGCGCAGGCGATCGAGCACCTCGCGATAGAAGCCCGCCACCCGTTCCTGATCGGCGTAGCGCGGTCCGGCCGGGGCGACGTCGAAGGCGACGACCCGCGCGGCCTGGATGCCGGCGTCGCGATCCTCGAGCAGCATCAGGTTCTTCACCAGCAGCCCGGCGCCCACGAGCAGCGCGTACGCCAGGGCAATCTCCGCGACGACCAGGCCGTTGCCAAACGTGCTGCCGGTTCCGCTGCCGGTGCGCGTATCCCCCTCGCGCACGGCGTGTGCGAGGTCGCGGGTGCGCAGCCGCAGCACCGGCCAGAGACCGCACACCACCCCGACGAGCAGGGACACCACGGCTGTGAACGCCATCACGCGGCCGTCGATCTGCACCGTGCCGCCCCGCGGGAGCACGTTGCCGGCGAGCGTCACGAAAGTCCGGACGGCCCACGACGCCAGCAGCAGCCCGAAGGCGCCGCCGGCGACGGCGAGGACGAGCGCTTCGGCCGTGAGCTGGCGCGCGAGATCGCCGCGGCCGGCGCCGAGCGCCAGCCGAATCGCCAGCTCGCGGCGGCGGGCCAGGCCGGAGGCCAGCAGCAGGTTCGCGACGTTGGCGCACGCAATCAGGAGGACGAGGACAACGGCGCCGAGCAGGACCCGCAGCGGCGTGCGGATGTTCCCGACCGTGACCTCGTACAGCGACCGCACGTCGATGCCGTGGTTCTGGCCGAACTCCGCGGCGATGGCCGGGCCGAGCGCCCGCATGTCGTTCGTGGCGCGTTCGAGGGTCACTCCCGGTTTGAGACGCGCCACGATCGCGAGGAAGTGCGCCCGGTCGGCGGGATCCAGCCTGCGCTGAAGCGGCACGAACAGCTCCGCGTTGCGAAACGCAAACCGCTCGGGCATCACGCCGACGATGTCGTACGGCTGGCCGTCGAGCGTCAGCGTGCGCCCGACCACCTGCGCGTCGCGGTTCATCCACCGGACCCAGAACGGGTGAGAGAGGACCACGACCTTCGGGCCGCCGGCCTGACTCTCGGCGTCGTTGAACCAGCGTCCGAACGCCGGCGGGATCCCGAGCACGTCCACGAGCGACGGGGTCGCGGCCAGGCCGGCCACCCGCGCGGGATCGCCGTGGCCGGTCAACACGAGCGACGCCGGGGTCGAGCCGCCGATCGCGGCGAAGACCTGATTGCGGGCTCTCCACTCGTGGTACTTCCGAAACGACGCCGGGCACGTCGCGCACGCGGGCTGCGTGTCGTACACGGCCACCAGGTCGCCGGAGCCGGGGTAGGCGAGAGGCGTGAGCAGGACCGCGTTGAAGATGCTGAACACGGCGGTCGTGACGCCGATGCCGAGCGCAAAGGCGAGCACGGCCAGCACGGTGACGGACCGGCCGCGAACGAACGCGCGGACGGCATGACGGACGTCGCGGGCGAGTCTCGACATTGCGGGCCTCCTCAGAACCATCCCTTCGACGGGAATTCCCACGAGCGGGTTGCTCCCCACCTGGAGCCGGTGTGGCAGGTTACGGCCGGAGTGACGTCCCGCACCGGGTGCAGAACTCTGGTTCGGAAAAGGGCCTCTGCCGAGGAACCGTCCTTCCGCACGTCCCGCAGAACTGCAACCTTCTGAGCTGCACGTACGAGAGGAGCGTCAGGACGGCAATCACGACGATCAGGAGGACACGCGGCACGCTCAGGCCCACGCCGATGCCAAGCAGCAGGCCCGCGCGGAGAGCCGCGTACAGCGGGAAATACTTGCGCCCGGCCGTGCCGCTGCGGCTCGCGTGCACCAACGCGAGGCTTGCCAGGTCGATCACGGTCGCCACGCTCAGAAGAACAACGAGCGAGGTCGGAAGCGGCATCCGTGGACCTGACCGTGAACCGGGCCGTCCTCACGCAGGCAGGTTGACGACGCCGAGCTGTTGCATCATGCCGAGCTGATCGAAGATGTTCCAGCCTTCGACCAGTTTCCCGCTCTCGACGCGGATGACGCCCATGCCCGCAAAGGTCACGGCTCTGCCCGTCGCGGCGAAATTCAGGCCGTTGCCGCGATGCGTCGCCGTCGCGGACCATCGGAACGCGACTTTGTCTCCTTCGGCGATGAGATCCTCGAGCTGGATCCTGACGTCCGGGAACGCGTCGCGATACGCCGCGTGGAACGGCTTGAACGCCTCCGGCCCCTGCATGTCCCCGCCGAGACCGTGCACCACGCCGTTGGCCGCGAGCAGCTCATCGATCGCGGCGACGCGCCCTTTGTTCCAGACCTCTTCGAACCAGCGGCGAACGAGGGCCTTGTTCTCAGCCGACATGAGCGTCCTCCGTCGTTTCCGACGAACGCTGCGCGTTCGATCGCCGGCCGTCTGGCCGCCCACCGCCGACAGCGATCCGTCCATGGAGTATCCGGCCGCGCGGGGAGTCCGGTACTCGCGCGGCGGTCCGCAGTCTAGCGTGCCGGCACGCGGGATTCAATCCGCCCGTCGGACCCTGGCTTCGGCGTCACAGCCGCTCGTAGCGCCGCCGCCCCGGCTCGCGCAGTTCTTCCAATGCTGGACCGGCTTTCGAGTGTTGGCCCAATCCGCTCGTCAGCGCGCGCCTCGGGCGCGATCGCCTTCGTCCAGGATCCTGGAGATCTGCTGAAGGTGATTCAGGTCGTGTCCCGCGTACAGCCGCAGCAGATGGCGCACCGTTTCCTTGCCTCGCTCCTGGTGCACGCCGTACCGATCGAGCCAGGTCTCTTCGACTCCCGCCACGAGGTTCAGCCACGACTCGCGCAGCACGCGGAAGAGCCCCAGCGATGCCGACGCGTCCTGGTCGGCGTAACGGAATGCCGAGGCCCAGGCGTTCTGATCGAATGCCTGAATCGCGACGCCCGGCGAGGAGAGGATCATCCGCAGACGATAGGAAGCGACGATCTCCGCATCGGCGAGGTGCGTCACGATCGCCGCGGCCGACCAGCGCTCCGGCGACGTGGTCCACCGAAGGTCCTCTGCGGGGCGTCCGGCGATGAGCGCGGCGATGGCGGGCGCGGTGCCGCGCAGCACCTCGAGCGGTTCGCGCGAGCCGGCACATGCCAGGATGCGTTCGATGTATTGCTGCGTGGTCTCTGCCATGGTCTCCTCGTGCGAATGGGGATGAACACCTACGCGAGCGCAGCGAGCGCCCTTAGGCATCAGCCAAGCTTGATGCCGCTAGGCATCAGCCAAGCTGATGCCCGCTAGGCATCAGCCAAGAGGCTGAAATACCTTCGCCACGGCCCGACGTTCGGTCCGAAGAACCGGACGAGCGCTCGCGAGATCTGCGCGATGTGGGCGAGGTCGTGCATCGCCCAGCAGGCGAGCAGCTGCGCGGCGGTCACGACACCGAGCTCCGGGTGGACGCCCGTCCGCTGAAGATCGCTATCCCGAAGATCGAGCGCGCCAAGCCGGGCGAGATTGGCGGCGCGAAGCCGGGCAAATTCGACGAGCACCTGCTCCGTGCTCCACCCGGCGTACACCCTGAACCCCGCTTCCCGATCGAACGGCGTGAAGGTCCTGGATTCACCCGGGGACAGAATCAGGTCCAGGCGCGGCATCCAGTCGGTCACCTCGCCGTCGGTGACGTGACAGAGCACCTGCAGCGGTGTCCACGCGCCCGGCGCCTCGACGAAATCGAGCGCCGAGTCCGGCGCTCCGGTGACGAGCGACCGGAACGTCGCCGTCGTCGACGACAACACCCTGCGAATGTCCCTCAGCGACACATCCTGGCTGTTAATCATGTGAGCTCCAGACCGTAAACCCTACAATTGGCGGAGACCGTTCACAAGTGCCATTCGGCCAGCGGCCGGATGACACTCGCGCTACACTGTCGTGGTGGCACGCCCTGCCTCGCGGCTGATGCCGTCCGCCTGTGCCGCCATGGTCCTGGCGCTGACGACGGGCCCCTCGACGGCGCTCGGGACAGGCCCCTCGATGACGGTCGGGGCACGCCCCTCGACGCCGCTCGGGTCATCCGTCTGGATCTCGCCGCAGCAGCCTGTCCCGGATCCCGCCGCCAAGCCGGCGTCCGAGATCCCCTCGATCCGCATCGACGCCGTCGTGACCGATGCCAAGGGCCGGCCGGTATTGGATCTGCGTCCGTCGGACTTCGAGATCCTCGAGAACGGCGCGGCGCGGCCCATCGGCGCGGTCGAACTGCGCACGCTTCCGCGCGTCGACCCGGCCGGCGCGACCCCGATTGAAACCGAGAAGGATGAAGAGCGTGCGGCGCGCGAAAGAGGCACGCGCGTGTTCGCGTTCTTTCTCGACGAGTTCCACGTCAGCCCCGGCGCGAGCACCGATCGGGTGCGCGACGCACTGGCCCGCTTCGTCGACGAGAAGCTCCGGCCCCAGGATCTCGCGATCGCCCTGAGGCCGCTCGATTCGGTGACCGGGATCCGCTTCACGCGCGACCGGGCCCAGCTGCACGGCGCCATCGCCGGATTCACCGGGCGGAAGGGCGACTTCGCCCCGCGGTCCTCCTTCGAGGAGCAGTACATCGGCCGCGCGCCCGTCACCGTGAGCACGGCGCGCCGGCAGATTGTGAACGCCGGCCTCCGGGAGCTGACGATGCGGATGGGAGAGCTGAACGCGGACCGGGGCGTCGTCGTGCTGGTGAGCGAAGGCTTCCCGCGCGACAGTCCGTCGCCGCGAGGGCGCGTTCAGGATCTGCAAGGGGTCGTCCGCGCATCGAGCCGGTTCCACCTGGCGGTCTACACCATCAACCCTTCGGCTCCGGCAGAGGACGCCGGCCCCGCCGACGAGCGCGAGCGCGCGTCCGCCACGCTCCAGTGGCTCGCCGCGCAGACGGGCGGGCGCGCCGTCGAAGCGGACGGTTTGACGGCAGGGCTTGCGGGCCTGGCGCACGATCTCGAGTCGTACTATGCGCTGACCTATCAGCCGGCGCAGGCCGACGGCCGGTTCCACGCGGTCGAGGTGCGGGCGAAGCGGCGCAACGTGCAACTGCGCAGCCGGCCGGGCTACTGGGCGCCGCTCGCCGGCGAGAGGCTGGCGATGAGCGCCTCGACGATCGCTCCGATCTCGCGACGCGCGCTGCGCCGAAGCACCCTCATCGACGCGTGGATCGGGCTCGTGCCCGACGCCAGCGGCCGGGCGCGCATGGTCCTGTCATGGGAGCCGCGCCGGAGTACCGTCTCGCCGGACGTCGTGGTCGTCAAGGCGCGGACGTCCAAGGGCGCGGCGCTGTTCGACGGGCAGGTGCGCCGCGTGGGATCGGGATCCGGCGAGGCGGGCGACAGCGTGCGGTTCGACGTGCCGGCCGGCCGCGTCGAGGTGGACCTGGCGATCCTCGACATCGCGGGCAAGCTGCTCGACACCGACGTCAGGGACTTCGACGTGCCCGATCTGCGATCGCAGAAGCGCGGGCCGGTGCTGCTCGCGCCGGAGGTCGTCCGGGCGCGCTCCCTGCGCGATTTCAACACGGCGAGCGCCAACCCGGACGCGGCGCCTTCCTCCGTCCGCACGTTCGCGCGCGGCGATCGGCTGCTCATTCGCGTCCCCGCTTTCGACGCCAGCGGCGTGGCCGTCCAGGTGACGGCGCAGGTCCTGAACGAGCGCGGTCAGCCGATGCGCGCCATCGACGCCACCGGCGGTACCCTCCGCGAGGGCATCACCCAGTTCGCGCTGCAACTCGCGTGGCTCGTTCCCGGCGCGTATCAAATCGAGCTCCTCGGCTCGAACGCGAACGGCGCCGTCAGGGAGCGCCTCGCGTTCAGGGTGACCGGGTAATTCAACCCTCCGTCCGCAACCAGGAAAGGTGGGGCGTATGCGCGCGACTCTTTCGGCCCTTCTGCTCGCGCTGACCGCGACGGCCTCCGCAGCCTGCGCGAAGTCGGCGGCCGCCTTGGAACAAGAGTGCTCGAGCGGTGGATTGGCCAGCTGCACTGCCGCCGGCGAGATGTACCTGGCCGGCAGCGGCGTCGCTCAAGACAAGGACAAGGCAGTCCAGCTCTTCGAGCGGGCCTGCGAGGGCCGTGACGCCAAGGGCTGTGAGAAGGCGACCCAGATCTATCAGGAGGCCTGCGACAAGGGCAGCGCCGGGGCGTGCACTGGCCTCGCGATAAAGTACCTGGACGGTTTCGGCGTCGCAAAGGACCCGGCGAAGTCGGCGGCCCTCTTCGAGAAGGCGTGCAATCTGGATTTTGCCGTCGCCTGCTCGAACCTGGCCATGCAGTACTCCGAAGGCAACGGCGTGCCCAGCGATCCGGCCAAGGCGGTCGAGCTCTGGACGAAGTCGTGCCAGAAGGGGTTCACGGACGCCTGCCAGAAGGTGCCGAAGCAGCTGCCGTAAGACGCCTCTGCCGCGAGCCTGAAACGAGGTCAACATGAATCGCCCGATCCGATCCATCGTGCGCGCTGCCGCCGTCGTCGTGCTCATCGTTATCCTCGCCGCGATCGGCACGGGGATCTGGTTCTTCGTGAGCCACCGCGACAGTGTTTCGGCGTCCGCGCAACTCGCAGAGGTGGAGTTCTCCGAGCTGCGTGCGCGCTTTTCCAACCAGCAGCCGCTCCTCGACATGAGCCGCCGGGAGGCGATCGACGTGCCCGCCGTCCCGCAACCCGCCGCGCGGCTCCGGTCATTTCATACGGTCATTTTCGACACACGCGGCGGCCCACGCATCGTCCGCATCACGGTCCCGTATTGGCTCGCGCGCCGTTATGCCGGACGCGACCGCGAGTTCACGTGGCTTGGCCAGCTGACGTTCCTGGACGACACCGAGTTCGATCCGGAGGCCATTCGTTTGTCGCTCGATCAGATCGAGCGGCGGGGACCGGGCCTGGTCGCATTCCATCGTCACCCGGGCGGCGGTCAATTCATCTCGTGGGTGGAGTAGTCCGGACGGACGGGTGGACCGCGGCCCTCGAACAGGGTGAGGCGGCATGATCAAGAGCGTGCTGACGTGCCTCTTGATTCTGGCGGCGTTGGGAGCGGGCCGGCTTCCGGCGCAGCACGCGCCCCGGCCGGATCTGGATCCGCGCATCGAGAAGCTGGTCGCGTCCGTCTCCGAAGAACGGCTTCGGCAGCTCGACGAACGGCTCACGAGCTTCGGCACACGCCACACCCTTTCGGATCCGGCGTCCACGGCGCGCGGTATCGGTGCGGCGCGGCAGTGGATCTTCGACGAGCTCAAGCGGTCGAGCGCGAAGCTTCGCGTCAGTTTCGACACGTACACGCTTGCGCCTCAGGAACGCATCCCGCGCCCGGTCGAGGTGCGGAACGTCATGGCAGTCTTGCCCGGCCGGAATCCGCGGCGGATTTACATCACGGGACATTACGACACGCTTGCCTACCCGGGCGGTCAGGAGCTGCGCAATCGCAGTGAACCCGGCGCGGTTCTGCCGCCGGCCTTCGACCCCGACGAGCCGGCGCCGGGCGCGAATGACGACGGCAGCGGCACCGTGCTCACGATGGAGCTGGCGCGCGTGTTCGCGGAGAGCGGCATCGAGTTCGACGCCACGCTGGTGTTCATGTGCTGGGCCGGCGAAGAGCAGGGGTCCTATGGCGCCCGGGCGCACGCGCAGACGATTGCCGCCGAAGGCATTGTCGTCGAAGCCAACTTCAACAACGACGTCGTCGGCAACTCGTCAGGTGGGAATGGCGTCGCCGATGCGGGGAGCGTGCGGGTGTATCCGAAGGGCCCGAGGATTCGATGTCGCGGTCGCTGGCCCGCTACATCGAACGGATCTCCGCGGTCTACGTGCCGTCGCACCGCATCCGGCTCATGTCGCGCCACGATCGTTTCAACCGTGGCAGCGACCATTCCGCCTTCAATCAGTACGGCTATCCCGCCGTGGTCTTCCGGGAGTCGCACGAGAACTGGGCCCGGCAGCATTCGGTGCACGACACGCTGGACGGCGTGGACTTCAGGTATCTTGCGCAGAACGCCCGGGTGAATGCCGCCGGCGTGGCGTCGCTCGCGCTCGCCCCGCCGGCGCCGAAGATCCTCGACCAACGGGGGCAGGCCATGCTCGGACGGCAACCGACCGGGTACGACGCCAACCTCCGATGGAACGCCGCGCCCGGCGCCGCCGCCTACAAAGTCTACTGGCGCGAGGCGTGGACGAACGACTGGCGCTTCCAACAGACCATCGGGAACGTCACCGGGCACGTGCTGCGCAACGTGTCCACCGATGACTTCGTCTTCGGCGTCGCGGCGCTCGGTCCCGGCGGGCACGAGAGCCTGGTCAGCGCGTATGTGACCGTGTCGCCGCGCGATCCGGAAGTCAAGATCGTCAAGTGATGCCGGAGCCGCAGCCAACCCGCCAACCTTCAGGAGCCTGAACAAGTGCCGAAGCGCGTCGTGGTGTTCACAGATGGGGCCTGCACGGGAAACCCGGGGCCGGGCGGGTACGGCGTGATCCTGCAGTACGGAGAGCACCGCCGCGAGCTGTCGGGCGGTTTCCGGCGCACGACGAACAACCGCATGGAGCTCACCGCGGCGATCAAGGCGCTCGAGGCCCTCAAGGAGCCTTGTTCCGTGACGCTGGTCAGCGATTCGCAGTACGTCCTGAACGGCATTGCCAAGGGATGGGCCCGAAGCTGGCGTGCGAAAGGCTGGCGGCGGTCGGGGAAGACGGTCCCGAACTGGGAGCTGTGGCATCGGTTGCTCGAGCTCTGTGAGCCCCATCAAATCGAGGTCCAGTGGGTTGAAGGGCATGCGGGTCACGCCGAGAACGAACGGTGCGACGAGCTCGCGGTGTGTGCCGCGGGCAGCGGGGATCTCGCAGTCGATGTCGGCTACGAACGGGCTCCCGCACCCGGAGCGCCCTGAGCTCACGACGACGTCCACCGACAGAGGGCTGAAACATGCGACGTATCCGATACGGCGTCGGCATGAGTCTCGACGGGTTCATCGCCGACGCCCGGGGCCGCACGAGCTTTCTCGTCTCCGACGCCACCTACGATTCCGCGCCGTTCTTCGGGTCGATCGACACCGTCCTCATGGGCCGGGTGACGTACGAAGAGGCCGTGCGGCAGGGGATGCGGGCGTACCCGGGACTGCGGAACTACGTCATTTCGCGGACGATGCGTCCCGAGGACTTTCCGGAGGTCACCATTCTCGGGAAGGACGTCGAGCGCACGGTGGCCGGGCTGAAGAGCGGGTCCGGGAAGGACATCTGGTTGTGCGGAGGCGGCGTGCTCCTTCGCAGCCTCCTCGAGGCCGGCCTGGTCGATTCCGTGGAGCTCGGCGTGAGCCCGTTGCTGCTCGGGTCTCCAGGGACGCCGATGCTCGCGGCCGCCCCGCCGCTCACGAGCGCGGTCCGGCTCGAGCTCATGAGCCACTCGGCGCTGCCCAGCGGACTGCTTGTCCTGGAGTACGCGGTCCGCCACACGGCGCCGTCTGCCAGGACCGCTAAACCTTCCGCAGGCGCTCGGCGGCGCGCTCCAGCGTCTCGTCCTTCTTCGCGAAGCAGAAGCGGAGCACGTGCGGCGCCGGCGACCGGCGGAGGAACGAGGAAGTCGGGATCGACGCCACGCCGTGTTCCTTCGTCAGCCGCACCGCGAAGTCGGCGTCGGCGTCGGCCGTGATCGCCGAGTAGTCCATCAGCTGAAAGTAGCTGCCGCGGCAGGGCAGCGGCGCGAATCGCGATCCCTCCATCAGCCGCAGGAACAGATCGCGCTTCGCCTGATAGAACGGGGCGAGCTCCGCGAGGCCGCGCCGGTCCGCGAGGAAGTCCGCCAGCGCGTACTGGACGGGCGTGTGGGTCGAGAACGTCACGAACTGGTGGACCTTCCGGAACTCCTCCATGAGGGGGGCGGGGGCGACCGCGTAGCCGACCTTCCATCCCGTCGTGTGATACGTCTTGCCGAACGACCCGATGATGAAGCTGCGCGCGGCCAGCTCCGCGTGGCGCGCCATGCTCTCGTGCTGAACGCCGTCGAAGATGATGTGCTCGTACACCTCGTCGCTGACGATGAGGATGCCGGTTCCGGCGACGAGCGCCGTGAGCTCGCGGATGTCCGACGGCCCGAGGACGGCCCCGGCGGGGTTGTGCGGGGAGTTGATGATGAGCAGCCGCGTCTTCGGGGTCACCGCGGCGCGGACCGCCGGCCAGTCGATGGCGTAGGCGGGATACGTGAGCGTCACGACGACCGGCACCCCGCCGCTCAACTCGATCGCGGGGACATACGAGTCGTAGCAGGGCTCGAGCACGATGACCTCGTCGCCCGGATGGACCGAGGCCGCGACCGCGTCGAAGATCGCTTCAGTGCCGCCGGATGTGACGGTGATCTCGGTCTCCGGATCGTAGCGGCGCCCGTGGTAGGTCTCGTACTTCGCGGCGATTGCCTCGCGCAGCGGTGAGAACGCCCTGCATCGGCGCGTACTGATTGCGGCCGGCGCGCATGTGTTGCGTGACCGCGTCGACGAGCGCCGGATCGCAGTCGAAGTCCGGAAACCCCTGCGACAGGTTGATCGCGCCGACGTCCGCCGCCAGGCGCGACATGACCGTGAAGATCGTCGTGCCGACGGACGGCAGTTTGGACTGGAGGCAAGGTTAAGTTCTAAGTTTAAGTTCAAGTCAAGTCAGGTCAAATTTGCTGCAAGTCGAAACTCCTGATCTCCTGTTCTCGGTTCAAGATCAGCCCCTCGAAGCAGCCTGTCGCGGTGTTCTTTCGGACCGCGTTCCACGGGAAGTGCTGACCGTTCATCGCGACGTACACCCCCGGCGGCAGCACCTGGACGAACGACAGCGCGCTGCCGAGATTGAACTTACCGTCCGAGCTTCCGAACGCATACGGCACCATGGCGCCGGTCAGCACGATGGTCTTCCCCGACAGCCCGGCCTCTGCCAGCGCGCGGCCGGTCTCCACCATCGTGTCCGTGCCGTGCGTGATCACGATGGCGGTCTCCTCGCACGCGCGCGCGCGGTCGACGACGAGGGCCCGTCCCGCATCGTCCAGCTCCAGGCTGTCGATCATCATGACGGTCTCCACGACGACCGGGACGCGGCAGCGGCCGCGCCGGAGCATCTCGGGGACGTGGGTCCCCTTGAAGAACAGCCGTCCCGTGAGCTCGTCGTACTTCTTGTCGAACGTGCCGCCCGTGACGAGGACGCGGATGGTCATAGGTCTACAGTTCTCAAGTTAGCCGGCTGAGCCGGCCGCTACCGAAGAGCTCGCCGAGGTACGTTTTCAAGTAGGCCCGCTGACGGATTTGCGCGCGCGAATACCGAATCGCAAATCGCGGCCGCTCCATATTGTAATGCGCGCGCTGCTGAGCCGGGTGGTTAACCGCTCGACTGTCAGACACTTACACTTGCCGAGGGGATAAACGGCCGGGGTCGGCATTCCAATTGCCTGTGAACAGGCACCCAAGGAGGGTATTTGAATGTTCGCAGCAATCGCAGCAGTGCTCATCGGTGTGGTCGGAATCGTGTACGTGAAGCGTCGCAGCAACCGCAAGAAGGCCGCCTAGCGCGTCGCTCTGAATAGATCGTCGGCAGACGACAGGATGATCCGCCGGAGCCTGTCGGGGTAGTCCGGTGGAAGGGTCGTGACAAACGTCCTGACCATCTGCGCGGCGCTCGCGGAGCTATGCCCCGAGAGCGTCGCGTCCATCCATCGCTTCGGGAAAAAGATGTCGCCGGTCCGCTGGATCTCGCGCAGCATCGCGAGGCTTCGGGGGATGTAGCGCCGCGACGCCTCCGCTCGCAACGGGTGATGGAGGTAGGACAGCCCTTCGAGCACCCACGGTTCGCGGCGGCGGCGCTGTCCATCCCCCAGGCTCTCGAAGAACGCGTCGCGGACCTGCGGGTCGGGAGACAGCGAGGGCCTGACGAAGGCAAACCGTGCCTTGCGATCGGGGTTCTCCGTTCGTTCCAGCTGCAGGTCGAGAATCTCCTGCCATGCCGGCACGCCGCGCACCGCCAGCTCCTGCGCGAGCGCCACGAAATCCGGCTCCGCGAGGACCAGCCCGGGCACGGTTTCCGTCCGTCTCCAGATCCGTTCGAGCCACTGCAGCGTGCCGGGCGTCCGCGCCGTGTCGCGCAGCGCCGAGAACCACGCCGACTTCAAGCTCGGGGTGGCGGCGCGCTCGAGCCCGCCTCTCAAGGTCCGCTCGAGCCGCGGCGTCAGCGCGTCTCGCGCCCGATCGGACAGGAACCTCCAGTATCCCTGCTGCGTGTACGACAGCATCCGCTGCACGTTCAACTCGTCGCGCTCGCGCGGCAGGGCCGTGACGAGCATGTCGACGACGCCGGCGGCGCGGGCCCGGCCGTCGAGCATCTCCTCCCAGAGCGTGACGGTCGCGCTGCCCCGCGTGAGCGCATCGGGAATGTCGGGCAGATGGCGCAGCAGGTACGCGCGGCTCGCCGGATCGAGGGTGAAGCCGCCGTAGCCCACGCCGGCGCCGGTCGGCAGCACGAACCTGGGCGCCGGCAGCCCGCGCGCCGCGTCCACGTCCACGCGCGCCGCATTCAGGCTGACGGGAATCCGCCGAATCTCGTCGTCGTAGCCGAGCGCGACCTGCAGGCGCTCCGTCCACACGAGCCCGCGCCCGGGCACGGGATCCTGTTGAACGAGCGCCAGCCGCGCAATCCGGCCGCGCTCGACGCGCAGGTCGGTCGCGACGATCGGGCGGCCGGCTTCCTCGACCCACACGCGGCTCCACGTCTCGAGGTTCTCGGACGTGCGCGCGTCGAGGACGTTGATGAGATCGCCCCACGTCGCGTTGCCGAACGCGTGCGCGCGCAGGTACTCACGCAGTCCGGCCCTGAACTCGTCCTCGCCGAGGATCATCTCGAGCTGCCGCATGACGATCGGCGCCTTCTGGTAGATGATCGCGCCGTACAGCGAGCCGGCCTCGGCGAGGTTGTCGAGCGGCTGGCGGATCGCGTTGGTGCCGGGGGTGCGATCGACGTCGTACGCCGCCGGGTAGTGCGAGAGGAAAAACCGCAGCTCGTGGTCGATCGCCGGAAAAGACGGGTTGACGATCTTCGCCGCCATGAAGTTGGCGAAGACCTCCTTCATCCACACGTCGTTGAACCACCGCATCGTCACGAGGTCCCCGAACCACATGTGGGCCGTCTCGTGCGCGATGAGGCTGGCGCGCCCGAGCTGCTGGTTCTGCGTCGCCGACGGGTCCAGCAGGAGCCCCGAGGCGTTGTAGAAGATCGCGCCGGCGTGCTCCATGCCGCCGAACTGGAACGAGGGGACCAGCAGGAAGTCGAACTTCCCGAGCGGGTACCCGATCCCGGTGTAGCGCTCGAGCCATTCGAGCGACGAGGCGTGCAGATCGAAAATCGCCTCGCGGTTGCGCGCGAGCTTGGCGGCGTCGGTTTCGCGGTGAAACATCCGGAACCGCCGTCCGTTCCGCTCCGCTGTCTCGATCTGAAAGCGCCCCGCGGCAAACGCAAACAGGTAGGTCGGCAGCGGGGGCGTCTCCGCGAAGCGGATGGTCCGCCGCGTGGCGTTGTTCCTCGCGGCCGATCTCCTCGCCGTTGGCCAGCGCCTCCCATCCCGTGGGAATGTCGAGCGTGAGGCTGTACCGGGCCTTCAAGTCGGGCTGGTCGAAGCACGGGAACGCGAAGCGCGCACGGGCGGGCACGAACAACGTGTACATGAAGTCGGGATTGCGATTGAGCGAAGCGTCGCCGGCGTCGAACCCCATCGCGAGCTCGTTCGGTCCTTCTCGAAGATCGGACGAGTCGATGATCAGGTGATCGGCAGCCGCCGACAGCCCGATGCTGCGGCCGTTCGCCCGCGCGCCCTGCGGGTTCAGCGGCGGGAAGTCGAGGGCCAGCGGCCGTGACGCGTCTTCCAGCGTGAAGCGGATCGTGACCTGTCCCGCGATCGGCTTGCCGGCTTCCGCGGGGATGGAGAAGCGCAGCTCGTATCGAAGATCCTGGATGCGGCCCGCCCGCTCTGTCGCGAGCGACAGCGGGACACCCGCCGCGGGTTCTGCGGGGGGCCGGGCTGCGAGTGTCATCGCGCTGGACAGGACGACGGCACACAGGATCGACGTCCGGATCATGTGGGCATCGTATCTGTTTCCGGGTTCGATCTCGAACAGGAGGTCAGGAGATCAGGAGGGTCATTGATCTTTTGAATTAATCTCCTGACCTCCTGATCACTTGTTCTCCTGATCTCCTGTTGATCGCGTTTTCACGCGACAGCCCGTACGCGCAACGCGCACAGCGCGGCAATCACCACGAAATAGCAGACGCTGATGACCGACCAGGCCATGAAGGCGCCATACGCGGCCCGGCCCATGAGGTCGTAGAGACTGAGGCCGATGATCGCGACGGCCCCGAGTGCGAGCAGCCGCAGGAGGCGGGGGAGGCGGTCCTCGTAGTTGGCGAGGAACACGATCGCCGGCGTGGACAGGAGGAACACGTAGTCCCACCCCTGCGGGGACAGGAGGGGCATATACGTCAGCAGCAGCGCGCCCTCGAGCCCTTCGGGGAACGGCAGCGTCCCGCGGCGGAGGAACACGAACGCCGCCGCCGCGAGCAGGACCGCGATCGTCGCGAACGTGAGCACGGTGGCGGTCTGTCCCGCTCCGATCCACTTCGCGTACATCGCGGCAATCGACACGTTGTCGGCGTTGGTCAGGTTCGGCGCGGTCGTCTCGGTCACGGTGCGCCACCAGGTGCGGTGGAGCTCGATGTTTCCGCGCGCGCCGTAGACGAGCGCCGGCGCAGCCGCGACGGCGGCAAGTCCGGCAATCGCCGCGGCAATCGCCCCTCGACCTGGCGCGGGGCGTCCCGGAGACTCTCGAAGGGCGGGAGCCGTAAGGCGCCTCGCAACCAGCCACGGCAGAAAAATGACCGCGTACGGCTTGACGACGACCGCGAGCGCGACGAGCAGGCCGGCGGCGGTCTCGCGCCCGCGCCGGATCGCCAGCAGCGCGAGGACGACGATGACCCCGAGGAGCGTGTTCACCTGCCCGAGCACGACCTCGTGCCCGAAGAACTTCAGCATCGCCACGAGCGCGACAGTGACGAGCAGCCACGCGGGCTTCCTCGCCTCCGGGAGCAGTGCGAGGCTCAGCGCGACGAGCGCGACGAGGAGCAGGATCTCAATCGCGAACCAGACCGCCTTCGCGATCGGCAGCGGCACGAGCCCGGCCGGGATCGCGAGGACCGCGAACGCGGGCAGGTACTTGTTCTGGTAGTGCCCATCCTCGGACCGGTACAACGGCTCTGCCGCACGGGCGCGGACCGCGGCCGTCCAGTAGACCTCGAAGTCCGGCATCTTGCGCGAGACCTTGCCGGCGAACAGCAGCGAGAGGAGCACGATGGCGGCGCCGATGAGGATCGCCGCGGTGGGGAGCCGGGATCGCCGCATGGCGTCGTCAGGGATTGCCGCGCTCGAGCCCCACCAGGGTCCAGCCCGCATCGCCGCGGCGGAAATACACCATGAGCGGCTGGGCCCACTCGGGGCGATCGGCGTGGAACGCGCGGAGACGGGCCGCGATGAACTCCGGATTCGCGGAGAGGAGAGAGGCCGGCGCCTGGGCCTGGCGGTCCGTGACCGTGACTTCGTCGCCGGCGGGATGATGCGTTCCGGCGCTGTTGTCGAATCGCGACCAGGCGACGGTGTATCGCTCGGCCGCCTTCGCGACACCCGCCTCCTCGGCGGCGTTCTCGAAGGTCAGCATCCCCGACGGGCTCAGCGACGGCTTCACGATCGGGTTCGTCCCGTTGAGCCACGCCATCAGCACCTTGCTCTTCCGCGCCAGCAGCGTTTCGACGAGGTACTGGGTGGCGCGCGGGTCGGAAAACTTCGCGGTGCCCACGATGCTCCGCACCACGTCGTCCGGAAACGCCGCGACGATGCGCGCGGCCCAGAAACGGTCTTCGGGCCGAGTCGCGCGAAATGCCGGATTCGGGTAATCCGGCTTCCACGCCTGCGGCAGGAAGTAGTTCGCTTCGAAGCGGCCGATCGCCGGAATGTCGGGGTAGTCCACTTTGAGCCACGGGCGCACGTACAAGCCGAGCGTCAGCATCGTCAAGAGCGTCGGCCGGGTTTCCCAGACGTATTCGTTCCCGGCGCGCCGGCTCTGGACTTTCGTGCTGGCGCTGCCGAGAGTCGACCCGAAATCGAGGAGGTGGTGGCGGATGATCGACCGGTTCCCCTCAGGCAGGAGCGTGTCGAGCGAGTTGCCGCTGCGCCACTCGTCGTGGTTGAGCCAGGCGGCGAAGACCGAGATCCCGCGCAGCTCGCGACGGTGCTGGTGGGGAAAGATGTCGTTCGGATCGTCCGGACGCGTGCCGGTGTAACGGAATTGGCCGAGCGGCTTGCCGGGCAGCTGTTTGCTGGCGACGATCCGGTAGGCGCCATCGGCGTTGCGTGCCGCCTGGGCCAGCACCGCATCGACGTCAGCCGGCCGCATGTCGCGCTTGCGGCCGGTCTCGTCCTCGACGGGGGCGTCGGGGCCGATGACGAGCGACTCGCGGCGCACCGTGGCCAGATAGTTTTCAGGCACGAAGTACCCGAACGCGTGAAAGAACTTCGTCGACACGACCTCGGCAGCGCTCGCCATCTCCGCGTGCGCGGGCGGATCGAACTTGATGAAGTAGGTGTCTCCCGCGCTGTCCCGGATCGTCAGCCCGGGCGTGATCCCTTCGAACTTCCCCGACACGATCGTCCAGCTGCCGGGTGCGGGCCCGGTGCCCGTGTCGGACCCCTTGGCGGCATCCGCCGCCGACCAGCCGGCGGTGCCGGCGCGGTTCGTGAACCAACTCGAGTCGGGCACCTCGTCGATGGTGTTCACGTTGATGGCGCGCGCCGGCGTCTTGTCGCCCTCGTCTCCAAATGAGTTCTCGAGAAGGTCGAACTGGCCGCTGACCTCGATCGGCTGTGCGCCCGAGGCGTCCTGCGTTTCCGGATCGCGCACGATGGGATCGTCGCGGTAGAACTTCGGCGCGCTCGCGCGGCCGGCGTCCGACAGTGCAAGCGCCGCGGCGAGTGTCGACGTGAGGAGTACGACTGAGGTGCGCATCCGGTCAGAAAGCCTTGTTGAATTTCAGAAAGTATTGCGGCGCTTCCCCGCCCCACAGGGCGATGTCGGCCCGGAAGAACACCGTCTTGCTCGAGTTGAACCGGAATCCGATGCCGTACGCGTGCTCGAGATCGCTGAAATCGAGATCGCCCGCGCGCGCCGCGACTTTGCCCCAGTCCGTGAAGAGCGCCATGTCGAGCCAGGACGTCGCTTCCCACCGGTACTCGAGGTTGAGCGCGAGCGCGCTGTTGTCGCGGAAGCGGAAGTCCGCGAAGCTTCGCACCGTGTCGTTGCCGCCGATCGTCGGCTGCATGTAGAACGGGACCGATTGCCCCGACTCCGGGCTCGTCGTCAACATCCGGCCGCGCAGCGCGAAGACCCGCTTCTTGTCGAAGACGGGGATGAAGTGCTGGAGGTCGACGTAGACGCCCTGAAAGTTGTAGCGGTCGAGGTCGAGGTCCGAGTATCGGCGCCAGATGAGGCTGTAGTAGCCGCCGGCGCGCGGATTGCCCGGCTCATCGCGGCGGTCCACGGTGCCGAACAGCCCCATATGGGAAAAGTCGGGCTGCGCGTCCAGACCCGGCGCCTCGGCGTCGCCAAATCGCTCCTCGATCGACGGAAACCGCGAATCCTGACCTGGACCCAGCTCCGGGTTCATGCGGCCGAAGCGCGCGCCCATCTGCACGCCTTGAAACGGCTTGAAGATCGCCCGTCCCTGGAACTCCGTCCGGTCGTTCAGGAAGCTCACCCGGTTGCTTTCCAGGCTGTCCGCTCCCAGACCGTAGAAGTCGTCCTGTGGATCGTGCCGATAGGTGGCCTCCACGCCCACTTCGAACCGGTTGCGCGCCAGATACGGCAAGGAAAAATCACCCCGCAGCATCCGGTACTTGCGCATCGACGCACCCGCTTCGACCAGAACTCGCGCGTGGCGGTTGAAGAGATCGTGGCGGTAACCCGCGGAGAGGCCCACCCCGGCTCCCAGCGGTTTGCCGGTATAGCCGTAGCGAACGAAGAACCCGTCGTGCGGCGAGAGCTTTGCTACCGGGTCGACACGCTCGATGTAGAGGAGCAGCTTCTCGATGCGGCCCGGCGCGTAGTGCTGGAGCTGCTTCGCCTTCTCGGCGCGCTGCTGTTCGAGCGCGGCGGTTCGAGTGTCCTGCGCGAGGCTGACGCTTGAGGTGGCCGCGAGCGCCAGGGCGAAAACAGGGACCGCGACGATCGCTCGGAGCATGGGCTCCAACGATATCGCAAATCGGTCATTCCGTCCGCAGCGCCGTCAGCGGCAGCACCTTGGTGGCTTTGCGCGCGGGCAGGTACGACGCCAGCAGCGCCGAAACCGTGAGGACGAGCGGCGCCACCGCGAAAACGACCGGATCGAGCGGGCTCACTTCGTACAACATCCCGCTCAGCAGCCGGCCGATGCCCCACGAGAGCAGCAGCCCGACGCCGACACCCGACAGGGTCAGCACGATGCCCTCGCGGAGGACGAGCCACAGCACGTCCGATGCGGTCGCCCCGAGCGCCATCCGGATGCCGATCTCGCGCGTCCGGCGCGAGACGAGGTAGGACTTCACGCCGTACACGCCGACGACGGCGAGAAGGAGCGCGACGCCGCCGAATACGGCGAAGAGCTGCGCCCCGGTGTTGACGGCCCACAGCATGATCCCGTCCTCGCGGTGCTGGCGCAGCGTCTTCAACGCGACCACCGGGACGCCGGCGTCTGCGGCCCGAATCTCCTGACGCAGGGTGCCGACCATCGCGGCCTCGGCGGCCGCGCTGCGCGTCGAGAGGCGCGCGTGCACGATCATCCCGCCGCGGTAGTTCTGGCCGAATGGCACGTAGACGTGCGGTTCGGGCGTCTTGTCGAACATGTCGTCGCGCACGCCGGCCACGACTCCAACCACCTCGAACTCTTCGACGGGGCGTCCGTCGCGCGACGCGAACTGGACGCGCCGGCCGACCGGGTCGTCGGCGCCGAACAACCGCCGCGCGAGCGGCTCGTCGACGATGGCGATCCGCGTCCCGCCGGACGACTCCTCCTCGAGCGCGGTGAATCCACGTCCCCGCAGCACGGGGAGCCGGAGCGTCTCGAAGTAATCCGCCCCGATGATGGTATAGGTGGCGTCGTTCCCGGGTTCGGGCTGGCCCGGCGACGCCGGCGGCGTGCCGGCTTTCTGCACCTGCCTTCCCTCGCGGATCTCTCCAAACGGAACGGCGGAGGCGAAGGCTGCCGACTGCACACCGGGCGTGCTGCGGACGCGCTGCAGGATCGAGCGCAACGCCGTCCTCCCCCGCGCCTCGTCGTAGCCCGCGAGCGACGGGCTCACGTTCGCGATGACGCCTTCCAGCGGGAACCCCGGATCGGCGACCGACGCCTTGACGGCGCCGCGCGCGAAGAGCCCCGCCGCCGTCAGCAGCGACAGCGACAAGGCGACCTGGCCGATCACGAGGAGGTTGCGCATCGACAGCCGCCGTCCGCCCGCGCTGTCGGCTGCCTGCTCCTTGAGGTCCGGGAGCACATCCGGCCGCGTGACCTTCCACGCCGGTACCAGTCCGGCGACGATCGTGCTGAGGATGCAGAACCCCATCGTCGCGGCCAGCACCCGGATATCGGGACGGCCGTCGAAGGTCAGGACCATCGGGACGACCGGCACGAGCGTCGAGACCAGCAAGCGGGTTCCCCCGATCGCGAGCAGGAGTCCCGCGGCTCCTCCCGCGATCGCGATGAGCGAGCTCTCGGTGAGGAGCTGCCGGACGATCCGCCAGCGGCTGCCGCCGATCGCGAGCCGCAACGCGATCTCTTTGCGGCGCGCCGTGCCGCGCGCCAGCAGCATGTTCGCGAGGTTGAGGCACGAGATGAGCAGCACCAGTCCCGCCATCCCCATCAGCAGGGCCGAGGCCGCGCCGGTACCGGTGTCGGTCCTCGGGCTCGTGCTGACCGAGAGCCGGGGGAGCTTCTGAATCATCAGCGCGCGATCGCGGTTCGCCGGCCGTGCGCGCTCGAGACGCTCCGAGAGCAGCGCCACGAGCGGCTCGGCCGCTTTCGGCGTCACCCCCGGCCGCAGACGCCCGACGAGCATCAGCGCGCGATTGGAGGGATCGTTCAAGTCCGTCCGTCCGTCGCGGAAGACGTCGTCCGCAGCCCGGGCGTAGACGCCGGTGGGCAGCCAGAACTCCGGCGCCACGAGCGCCATCGTGCCGGCGAATCCTTCCGGCGCGACGCCCACGATGGTGTACTCGCGGGCGTTGACGCGGACGCGCCGGCCGATCGCGTCGCCGGGAGCGATCCCTTTTTTCCGAGCGAAGTCGTATCCGACGATGACGACCGGGATGTCGCTGCCCGCCCGCTCTTCTTCCTCCGAGAACCCGCGGCCCGCGGCCAGGTGCACGTTCAGCGTGGAGAAGTACCCCGCGCTGACGATGGCGGCGAAGGATCGGCGCGTGTGCTCACCCTCGCTCGCCCCCACCAGCGTCATCGAGTAGCCGAGCACGTCGGTGAAGATTTCGCGGGCGCCGCGCACGTCCTGGAAGTCCTCGAAGGAGAACGCCCGGTAGCTGTCGGGCTTCGTCTTGTCCCGGTTGTAGATGCCGACGATATCGGCGCCCTCGGAAGGAATCGGCTGGAACATCATGGCGTTCACGAGGCTGAACACCGCCGTGTTCGCCCCGATGCCCAGCGCCAGCACGACGATGGCGACCCCGAAGAATCCCGGGTTCCTGGTCATGAGGCGGATGCCATACCGGACGTCCTGTATGAGGCTGCGCATGAAATCTCCTGGTAACCAGCTTCCAGCTTCCCGCTTCCCGCTTCCCGCTTCCCGCTTCCCGCTTCCCGCTTCCCGCTTCCCGCTTCCCGCTTCCCGCTTCCCGCTTCCCGCTTCGCGCTTCGCGCTATTCCTTCCGCAACGCCGTCATCGGGTCGATGCGCGTGGCGCGGAGCGCCGGCAGATACGACGCGACCAGCGCCATCGATCCGAGGATCAGCGGGACGAGGCCGAAGGTCAGCGGATCGGTCGAAGAGATCCCGAACAGGAGGTTGGCCAGCAGCCGCGAAATCCCGAATGCCGCGCAGAGTCCGAGGGCGATCCCGCCGCCGACGAGCGTGAGACCCTGGCCGACGACGAGGCGCAGGATGTCGCGCCGCTGGGCGCCGAGCGCCATGCGGACGCCGATCTCCTGCGTTCGCTGCGCCGCCGCGTACGAGACGACGCCGTAGATGCCGACGAGCGCGAGCACCAGGCCGAGCGCGCCGAGGGCGCCGCCGAAAAGCGCGCCCATTTTGAGCAGGAAGAACCCGTTGGGCCCTTGCAGCATCTCCTCCAGGGACCGCACGTCGTAGACCGGCAGATCGGGGTTGAGCGCCCGGATTTCTCTCTGCGCCGCCGGCGCGATCGACGCGGGCGCCCCCGCCGTGCGGATGTGGAGCACGCGCAGCGCGCGGTACTGCTGGGCGATCGGCGCGAAGAAATAGGGGCCCGGATCCTCGAAGATGTACTGATACTTGCCGGGTCCCGACACGCCGACGACCTCGAGCCACTGCGCGGTGTTGGCCTGCGTGCGGAAGCGCTTGCCGATCGGGTCCTGGCCCGGCCAGAACTGCTTGGCCATGAGCTCGTTGACGATCGCCACGGGGCGCGCGCGTTCGTCGTCTTCGGGCGTGAACGCGCGCCCGCGGACGATCGGCACCTTCAGGGTGCGGAAGTAGTCCGGTCCGACGACGTTGTTGCCGGCCCTCGGCTTGGGCTGGTCCTTCGGGACGAGATGCTCTTCCGCCTCGACGTTCTCGCCCGAGTTGTAGTACCCGAACGGGATCGAATACGCGTAGCTGGCCGACTCGACGCCGGGGAGCGCCCGGACGCGCGCCTCGACCTCCCGATAGAATGCGCGGCCGCGCGCCTCGTCGAACGCCTGTTGCGAGACGTCCATCGACAGGTTCAGCACGTGCCGGGGATCGAAGCCGAGATCGATCGACTGGGCGCGCTGGACGCTTCGCACGAACAGGCCTGCCGCGACCAGCAGCACGAGCGACACCGCGACCTGGGCGATGACGAGCGCGCTTCGCATGCGATGACGGCCGCTCGCCCTCGGACATGCCGCGGCCCCCTTCGCGGAGGACCTCGTTCAGGTCCGTGCGCGACGCCCGCACCGCCGGCAGGAGGCCCACGACGAGCCCCGTGCCGAGCGCGACAACCGCGATGTACGAGAAGACCCGCCAGTCGAACGGGAGATCGAACCGGATCGGGAGATCGGCCGGCAGCTTGATGCCCGACAGCAGGACGCTCAGCCAGCGGCCGATGAACGCGCCGGCCAGGCCGCCCGCGCCCGCCAGCATCAGGCTCTCCGTCAGCATCTGCCGCACGAGGCGGCGCCGGCCCGCGCCGAGCGCGGCGCGGAGCGCGAGCTCCCGGCGGCGCACCGTCGCGCGCACCATCAGCAGGTTCACGACGTTCACGCACGCGACGAGCAGGACGAGCGCGACGAGTAGCAGGAACACCCCCGCGACGAGCGGGTTGCTGTTCGCGGCATTGGGCTCCGGGCGCGCCAGACGTTCGGGGATCGCGCGTGCGCGGACCGTCTTGTTCGTGTCGGGATACTGCTGCTCGAGCTGTCGCGCCAGCACGTCGAGCGCCGCCTGCGCCTGCGCCAGCGGGACGCCGGGCTTCAGCCTGCCGACGACGCGCAGCCCGTGGTTGTCGCGCTGCTCGACGGTCTCCTTGTAACTCTGCTCGGGGAAGAGCATGCCGAACGGCATGTACGCGTCGAACTCGACCAGCGCGTAGACACCGTAGAAGCCTTCGGGGACGACCCCCGCCACGGTGAACGGCTGGCCGTTGACGAGCACCGTGCGCCCGATCACCGCCGCGTCCCCGTTGAACCGCCTCTTCCAGTACGACCGTCCGAGCACGATCACCGGATCCGCGCCGAACGCCGCCCCTTCCGACGGCAGAATCAGCCGGCCGAGCCCCGGCGCCACCCCGAGCAGGGAGAAGAAATTCCCGGTGACGTACCCGGCGGTGATGCGGTCGGCGCGGTTGTCGGCGCTGAGCCCCGCGAAGGTGATGGCGTAGGCGGCCAGGTCCGAGAACACTCCGGCGCGGTCCCGGTAGTCCACGAAATCGGGCCACGACACCTGGTGCGGCTGCTGGTTGTCCTGGTGCGTGACGCTGAGGACGTAGAGGTTGGTGGGGTCGGCGACCGGGAGCGGCCGGAGCAGCAGCGTGTTGATGATGCTGAAAACGGCGGCGTTCGCCCCGATCCCCAGGCCGAGCGTCAGCACGACGGTGGCGGTGAAGGCCCGGCTCCTGGCGAGCACACGGAAGCCCTGCCGCAGATCCTGCCAGATCGTTTCCATGGTGGCCTTTACGGGGAGTCCGGGATGGTTTGTTCCACCTGTTTTGAACAGGAGGTCAGGAGGGGACGGAAATAGGAGGTCAGGAGGACAGGAAGATCGGCAGACAACTCCCAAAAAGACGCAGACTCCTTTGGGAGTTGGGAGTTGGCGGTTGGCAGTTGACGGGGTTCTGCGGACCCCCGCGTGATACTGTTTCCAGCGGGAGAACCGCCACCTATTGATGACCGCACCGCCTGATGAGAAGGAGTCCCGCGCACCCAGGCGCGGGCTGCTGCCGCCGTCGTACGAACGCACGCTGGGCCACGCCACGCGCATCGAGCTCGCCGAGGATCGTCCGATCCGCGAGCGCAACAAGATCACTTACCGCCTCGCGCACTGGCCCATCTGGATCTGGGTGTTCTTCATCGCCCCCGGGCCGCTGACGTTCGATCTGTTCGAGCGCGGCTTCGATTCGCGCATGGCGCGTGTGGCTCGGCGTGGTGATGATCGGGACGGGCATCGCGGGGCTGCGCGGGCGCCTGCCGGGCGTCGAGCCGCGGCCCTACATCATCCGCTTCACCGAAGACCGGCCGAACCCGCTCTACCGGCGCGTCTGCTACACGCTCGCGTGGAGCGAAGTGATTGCGTTTGCCGTGTTGAACATCGCCGGGCTGGTCATGGCGCTCACCACGGGCGTGTGGCGCATGCGGCAGTTGTACGACGCGGCCTACTTCCCGATCGTCATCGCGATCTGGGTGCTCGGCGCGATCGGCCTGCTGCCGCGGGTCAGGCCGTCGACCGAGAACGAGGGGCACGAGCGGCGCTACTTCTACGGCTCCGTCTGGGCCGTCTGCATCGCGCAGCCCGTGCTGTGGTTTCTGTACCGGGCGCTGCCGCGCACGCCGACCGCCGACGCGATCAAGCTGGCCGTGTTCGTCGCCATCCTGGCCTACGTCGGCAACATGGCCCGGCGCGGCCTGCTGCCCCGCACCCGCCCGATCGTCCCCGGCGAGCTCGCTGTGTCGGACTGAGCTCGGTGCCTCGAAGGCTGAGCACATGCACAAGGGCTTTTTACAGGAGATCAGGAGACCAGGAGGTTTATTCTCAAGAGATCAAAAAACTCCTGATCTCCTGATCTCCCGTTCAAGACAGGCGAGCGCGCTCAACGGTTCCGTTGGAGGTTGGGAGTTGCGATAGTGGTCCGCGTGCTGTTCGTCAACGGCGGCATCCTGGGGCTCGCCTCCTTCCACCACTTCCTCCGGGAATATCTCCCACACCAATCCGCCATCGAAGGGCGGCACATCGTCCTCACCGAGGATCTGTCGCTGTTCGATCGCGCCGTGCGCCGCGCGCTCTGCCAGCGCGTGTGGATCGACGGCGCGTTCGGCATCCGGAACCTCGACCTGGCGCGCTTCCGGCACGAGCTGCACGCGGGCCTGCTCGCCCGCCGGCGGATCAACGCCGCCGGGTCCGAGCCATTCGACGTCATCCACTTCCACCGGCAGGCGACCGCGTACGCCAGCCTCGACCTGATGCGCCGGATTCCGTCGGTCGTGTCGATGGACTGCACGCAGGAGTGCGTCGAGCAGGACGCCACGTCCGCGATCGAGCGCGCGTCGTATCGTCCGAACGTGCAGCTCGACGGGGCGGTGTTCCGCCGCGCCACGGCCGTCATCGCGACGTCGCGCTGGGCGGCGCACTCGCTGCGCAGCATGTATCCGGACTGCGCGACGCCGGTGCACGTCATGCCGAATCCCGTGCTGCTGCCGCACTTCGATCGCGCGTGGATCGAGGCGCGGCAGGCGCGCGCCGGGGCCGGGGCGAAACCGCGCTTCCTCTTCGTCGGGGGGGACTTCCCGCGCAAGGGGGGGCCCGATCTGCTCAACGCGTGGCGGGCCGGCCGCTTTCACGAAGGTGCCGAGCTCGAGCTGGTCACCAACTGGGCCGTGCCCGTGCCGCTTCCCCCCGGCGTGACGGTCACCCGCAACATCGAGCCGCACTCGCCGGCGTGGCGCGCCTGCTGGGCGGCGGCGGACGTCTTCGTGATGCCCACCCGGAACGAGGCCTTCGGCCTGGTGTACCAGGAAGCGGCCGCCGCAGGTTTGCCGGCGATCGGCACGCGGCACAACGCGGTGCCGGAGATCATCCTCGACGGGGAAACGGGCCTGCTCGTGCGGCCCGGCGACCAGGCCGCCCTCCAGGCCGCTCTGGCCGTGCTCGCCGGCTCCGCCGAACTGCGCCATCGACTGGGGGCGCGTGCGCGCGAGATAATAGAGAGCGTCGCGGACCCGGCAACCTACTTGGGCGGTCTCGACCACGATCCTGACGGACGCGGCGGCCGGCCGCCCCACTCGAGGTCATCCATGAGCGCCATCGAGGTCGACGAACGCGGTCTCATCACCGTCTGTCCTTCCTGCGGCCAGAAGAACCGCGTCGCATTCAACGCCATCGAGACGCGCTGCGGCCGCTGCAAGACGGCGCTGCCGGCGGCGGCCGAGCCGGTCGAGGTCCACAACGCAGCGCGAGTTCGACGCGCTCGTCCGCGATGCCACCCACCCGGTCGTCGTCGATTTCTGGGCGCCGTGGTGCGGCCCGTGCCGCATGGTGGCGCCGGAGCTGGCGCGGGTCGCCGCCAGGAACGCCGGCCGGTTCGTCGTCGTGAAGGTCAACACGGACGAGGTCCCCGAGCTCGGCGAGCGCTTCCGCATCCGGTCGATTCCGACGATGGCGGTGTTTCGCGGGGGGAAGGAAATCGCGAGGACGAGCGGCGCGATGCCGGCGGCCAAGATCGAAGCGTTCGTGAACGGGGCGCTCGGCACGCCCTGATCGGCGTCACGTGCCGTTGCCTCGCCCTTCATGCACACGAAATCTCCGTCCGCCGAGGCTGTCGCGGCAGTTCGGCGCGTTCGTCCTCGAGCGCTATCCGTTTGCGTGCGCGGCGGCGATGGAGGCGTTCGACGCCAGCGGCGCGCCCGGCGCTCAGGGTGAAGCGGCGCTCGAGGCGGCGCGCGGGCGGTTCCAGCCGGAGCTGCGTGCGCGCGTCGGCGGGCTCGCGGTGCCGGGGCTTGGAGACACGACCCCCGGTGTGCCGGCCGCCCGGCGTTTCCAGGCGGCCGTCGACGAGATCGCCGAGGCGTGCGACGGCTTCCTGCGCCGCGCGGCGATCCGCGCGTCCCTCTCCGCCGCGGAGCGGCTCGAGATCCTCCGCGGCATGCTCCTCACGCGCGCGACCGACAATCGGCTGAAGACGTTCTTCACGAGCGGCGAGGTCCGGTATCGGCGACGCGCCCTTCCAGGGCAAGGGATTCCGATCGCTCGGGCAGGAAGCGATCTACGCGGCCGGTATCCGGCTCCGGCGCGGCGAACGCCATCGAGAGGCCGGCGCGTGGCGCGGGGACGTGATCGCGCCGATGATCCGCGACCTGGGCGTGGTGATGGCGATGCGGCCCGGGCCGGACACCGTCCGCATGGTGCTGTCCGCGCAGATGGCCAAGGCGGGGCCGCCGATGAACGGCAAGGACCTGCACATCGGGGACATCGACCACGGGGTGCTGCCGCCCGCGGCGCCGCTCGGGATCGGCACGCCGACCATCGCGGGCTTCGCGCTGGCGTTCGCGCGCGAAGGGCTGGGCCGCGTCGCGCTCTCGTTCATCGGCGAGGGCGGCTCGTCGCTCGGCGAGTGGCACGAGGCCATCAACCTGTCCGCCACGCGCCGGCTGCCCGCCGTCTTCTGCGTGCAGAACAACCAGACCGCGCTGTCGACGCCCGTCCGCGAGCAATCGGCGGTCCGCGTGTTCGCCGACAAGGCCGCCGGCTACGGCATCCCGGGCCTCACGATCGACGGCACCGATCCCGACGAGATCGCGGCGGCGTTCGCGTGGGCGGTGGAGCGCGCCCGCGACGGCCGCGGCCCCGCGCTCATCGAGCTCGTGTGCATGCGCATGTGCGGCCACGCGCACCACGACGACATGCTCTATCTCGGCAAGGACCCGCAGGGGTCGTGGGAGTACCCGCCGGCCGGCGACCAGGGGTACGTGGACCGCGAGCAGTACGCGTACTGGGCGGCGCGCGATCCCATCCCCGCGTACGCCGCGCGGCTCGAGGCCGAAGGACTCCTCGAGAGCGGCGCGCTCGACGCGCCTGAAGCGCGAGGCCGCCGCGATCGTCGACGCGCAGGCCCGCCTGGTCATCGACGCGCCGTGGCCGCGGGCCGAAGACGCCGGGGCCGGAGTGCTGGCGGGCGAAGCGCCGCGCGTGCGCCTCGAGCCGCTCGATCGCGGCTTCGACGATGACAGCCGGCGCCGGGGCGTTGCCGCCTCTCGAGCCGGGTGCGCCGTTCGACCGGAAGGGGCGCACGTTTCTCGAAGGGATCATGCTCGGGCTCCGGGACGTTCTCCAATCCGATCCGCGCGTGTTCCTCTACGGCGAGGACATCGGCGGCCCCTACGGCAACGCGTTCCTGCTGCTGCGGCCGCTGCTCGAGGCGTTCGGCGATCGGATCCTCAACTCGCCGCTGGCCGAAGGCGCGGTGCTCGGCGTGTGCGTGGGCGCCGCGCTCGGCGGCCAGCGGCCGATCGGCGAGATGCAGTTCAACGACTTCGTCGCGACCGGCTTCAACCAGCTCGTGAACAACGCCGCGAAGATCCGGTATCGGTGGAGTGGCAGCGTGCCCATGGTGGTGCGCATGCCGTGGGGCGGTCTGCGGCACGCCGGCCCGTATCACAGCCAGAACACGGAGGCCTGGTTCTACCGCACGCCCGGGCTGAAGATCGTCGTCCCGTCCACGCCGTCGGACGCGCGCGCGCTCATGGCGAGCGCGTCGCCGATCCCGATCCGGTCCTGTACTACGAGCACATCGCGCTCTACCGTGACCCGCGGATCCGGCAGGCGCTCGACGAGACGCCGCCCGACGCGATCCCCATCGGCAAGGCCGCGCTGCGCCGCGCCGGACGGCGACCTCGCGCTCATCTCGTACGGGGCCTACGTCCACACGGCCATGCGCGTGGCGGAACGCCTGGCGGGCGACGGCATCGAGGCGAGCGTGCTCGATCTGCGGTCGCTCGCGCCGCTCGATCGCGCCGCCGTGCTCGCCGTGGCCAGGCACTGCAGCCGCGTCCTCATCGTGCACGAGGACTCGCGCACCGGCGGCATCGGCGAAAGCCTGGCGGCGATCATCCAGGAAGAGGCGTTCGAGTGGCTCGATGCGCCGGTCCGGATCATCGGCGCGCTCGACACGCCGGTCCCGTACTCGCCGCCGCTCGAGGAGTTCTTTCTTCCGGGCGAAGAGGAAATCGAGCGCGCCGCGCGGCTCCTGGTCAGGTTTTGATCGTCCGTCTCCTCGCGCTGCTGCTGTGGGCCGCGTCCGCCGTTCTCGGGACGGCGGCGTTCGCCCGCGCGTGGCTCCCGGCGCCGGACCTGTATCTCTTTCCCCTGACGGAGGACGGCTACTACAGCTTGAGCGTCGCCCGAAACCTGGGCACCGGGCACGGCCTCACCATCGACGGAACACAGCTGACCAACGGCATCCAGCCGTTGTGGGTCTTCCTGACCGCGCCGCTCTTTGCGCTCGCCGGAGGCGACCGCGATCTCGGCTTGCGGTTCGTGCTGCTGCTCCACTGGTTGATCTACGCCGCGACGATCGCCCTGGTCTGCGCGATCGCGCGGCGGGCCGCACGCGTCCTCGGCCGGGGGAGCCATCTGGCTGTCGCGCTCGCGGCGCTCCTCTACGCGTCGAACATCACGCTGTTCGAGCTGCACTTCAACGGGCTCGAGACCGGGCTCGTGCTGCTGCTCCACGCCCTGTTCGTCCTCCGCCTCCTGCAGATCGACTGGCGCCGCGCTCGCGACGTCTGGTCGGCCGGCGCGCTCGCCGCGGTGCTCTGCCTGACGAGGCTGGACGCCGTCTTTCTCGTGGCGCTCGTGCCCCTGTGCACCGCGTGGCAGCCCGGTCTCGACACGCGCCATCGGCTCCGCGCGGCAGCTGTCATCTGGGGATGTTCGGCGGCCGCGCTGGCGCCGTGGCTCCTCTTCGGCGTCCGCCAGTTCGGGCATCTGATGCCGATCAGCGGGATCGCACAGGAGACATGGAGAATCTCACCCGGACGCCTCGTGGTGGCCTTCATGTATCTGCTCGGCCATGCCTTCGGGTCCGGCGCCTCGTTCTACTGGGACGGCACGTATCAACAGGTCTGCTTCGCGGTGCTCGTCGCGGGCGCCGCGTGGGCGTTCGTCGTCGTGCGCCGCACGGATCCGGCCGAGGCGCGGCGCGCGATCTCGGCGGCGCTCCACACGCAGGCGGCGTCGGTCGTCCTGCTCCTGGCCGCGTCCGGGATCGCTCTATCGGCCTGGTACGCCCTTTCCAGTGGCGCGTGGTGGATGTATCAGCGGTACACCGCCCCGATCGTCGTCCTGACCGTTCCCATGATTGCCGCGGCGATCGGCGGCGCGCGCCGCGGCCCCGCGATCGCTGCCGCGCTCGCGTGTGCGTCCCTCGTGGTGGCGTGGTTGAGCCTCGTCAGCCCGGGAGCGGCATTGCTCCGGGTGCGCCAGCATTACGACATGGTGCGGATCGCCGCCGCCTACGTGCCGCCGGGAGATCGGCTGGCCGCCGGACAGTCCGGCACCCTGGGCTTCTTTCGCGACCGGGTCACCAACCTGGACGGCAAGGTCAACGCCGACGCCCTGGCCGCGCGGGGATCGCTCGAGGCCTACTGCCGCCGTGCGGGGGTCCGATGGCTCCTCGACTGGCCGGCTGTCCTGAGGACGCACTTCCCCGGCGGCCTCTCGAGCGCCTGGCGCCTGGTGACCCAGCAGCACGCCACGGGGTGCGACGCGTGCGTGTTCGCGCTGTATGAATACGTGGGTCCCGATCGCTGACGCTGAAAAACTCCCAACTCCCAAAAAACCCAACTCCCAAGGTAATTCTTCGCTCAAGCCGGGTGAAATTTGCCGCGACTTTCACCCCCAGGCACTTTGGGAGTTGGTGGTTGGTTTTTTGGGAGTTGTCAGCGTTAGTTAACCAGCTCATGTGTGTCAGGCGCGTCGTACATTCGTGTCTCCATTGACACACCCCCACGGAAGCTGTCACAATTCCAAGCAGTTCTCCCCCAGCTTCGAGTCCCTCCCTGCCACGGCGTCCGGTGTCTGCCCCAACGGCCTGTAACTCACGGGGCGAAGCTCTACCAACTGCTCCAGTTGCGCAAATCATCCGTCATCGTTTCCGGGCCGCGCTGCGCCGAGGCGGCGCTGCCGCTGCTCGGCGTCGCGGACGCCGCGGCGTCGGCGCGCCGCGCGCTCGACCTCGCGGCCGGGAGCCGCACGCCCGTGCTGGTGATCGCCGAGCCCGGGTGCCGGCCGAAGTTGATTGCGGAACTGCTCCACGCGCGCACGCGCCCCCGCTCACCCCTGGTCGCCATCGACTGCGGGACCGCCGGGCCGGCCGACATGGACAGCCGGCTGTTCGGGACCGTCTCCAAGCGAACGCCGGCGCGTGATCTCGAATCGATCGGCGCCGACGCGGCGATCGTGACCGCGGGCGCCGGCACGGTGTTCCTCGAGGACATCGACGAGCTCCCGGCTTCCGCCCAGCGCCGTCTCGCGCGGATCCTGCGCGACGGCGAAGTGCGGCTGACGTCCCGGCAGCCGGCCGTCACGCTTCCGTTCCGGCTCGTCGCCTCGACCACCCGCGATCTCGAGACCGAGGTCCGCGAAGGGCGGTTCCGGCAGGAGCTCCTCAGGCGCTTTGGGACCTGCCGCATCGTGCTGCCGCCGCTCCGGCAGCGCGCGGGCGATCTGGCCGCCATCATCGAGCGCGTGGTGGCCGACATGGGAGGCGCGCCGCGCCCCTTCACGCAGCCGGCCGTCACCGTGCTGGCCGCGCTGCCCTGGACCGGGAACCTCGACGAGCTCGTGGACGTGCTCGGCAAGATCCTCGCGCACGCCGGGGCGATTGTCACCCAGGAGGACGTGCTGGCCCACGTGCCGATTGACGGGGCGTTCGCGCGCCCCGATCTCACGGCCAGCCTCCGCGAGGCCCGGCGCCGCTTCGAACGCGACTACATTGCCGCGGTGCTGGAGCGCCATCAATGGCGGATGAGCGAGGCCGCGCGCGCCCTCGGGATCGAGCGCGCCAACCTGTATCGGAAAACCCGTCAGCTCGGGATCGCGAGAATCCCCCGCGCGGCAGTGTCGTGAGGATGTCAGCATGAAATGGCAAGAACGGACGCGGCGGCTCGTGACGGGCACTCTGGCGGCGGCCGTCGTCCTGGCGCCCGCCTTCGCGGCGGCGCAAGCGGAGCCGGAGCGGCCGACGCTCAAGCTCGGGCCGTTCGAGATCAGGCCGCGCCTGTTGCTCAACAACATCGGCGTCGACTACAACGTCTTCAACGACAACACGGACCCGAAGCAGGACTTCACGTTCACGGCCGCGCCGGACCTGGAGGTGTCGGTCCATCCGGGCCGCCTGCGGGTGGCCTTCACGACCGGTTCCGAGCTCGTGTACTTCCAGCAGTACACGAGCGAGCGCAGCATCAACCGCACCGTCGGCGGCCGCGCGGACCTCGATCTGACGTTCCTCAAGCCGTTCTTCACGGCGAACTCGTCGCACACCAGCGCGCGGCCGAACTCGGAGATCGACGCCAGGGCGCGTCACTATCCGCGCACCTTCTCCGCCGGCACGAGCGTCAAGCTCGCCTCGCGGACCTCGATGACCTTCACGGGGCGCCTCGCGACCGAGTCCTACGACGAGAGTGCCGAGTTCCGGGGAGAGCAGCTCTCGACGCTGCTCGACAACAAGACGACCGCGTACGAGGCGGCGTTGAGCTTCGAGCTGACGCCGTTCACGACGCTGAGCCTGGTGACCGGCATTGAAGAGCAGCGCTTCGATCACTCCCCGACTCGAGACGCCGACAGCCTCCGCATCGCCCCGACGGTGACGTTCAGCCCGCTCGGACAGATTACCGGCACGGGCTCGATCGGCTATCGGCGGTTCAACGGCCTCGACCCCTCGCTGCCGGATTACAGCGGCCTCATCGCTTCCGGTGGCATCGGGCTCCTCCTCGGCGGCAAGCTACAAGCTCGACACGCTATTCACCCGGGATGTGCGGTATTCCTATGAAGAGGGGCTCCCGTACTACATCGTGAGCGGCGGCCGCGCGACGCTCGCGGTGCAGACCGTGGCCGCCCTCGATCTCCGCGTGACCGGCGGGCTGGAGTCGATGAACTACCGCGCCCTCGCGGGTGCGACCCCCCCGGCAAGGATCGGGTGGATCTCTACGGGGGCGGTTTCGGGTATCGTCTGGCCGATCGTCTCAGGTTCGTGTTCGAGGTGGAATTCTCGCACCGGACGTCGGAGCGCGACGCCGCGCGCGAATACCGCAACACACGCATCGTGACGTCTCTGAACTGGGGAGCATTGAACCGATGACCAGTATCCTCCTGACACTCCTCCTGCTCGCCGGGCAGACCCCCGCGGCCCAGACGGCGCCGCCTCGGGCGGATCCGATCGTCGTCGACGAGTACGTCGTCGGCCCGCTGGACGTGCTGACGCTCACGGTCTTCAACGACGAGACCCTCTCGCGCCCGGCGCTGATCGTCGACAAGGAAGGGACGATCGACGTGCCGTACATCAACCGGGTGAAAGTGACCGGGATGACGACGCGGCAGATCGAAGAGGAGCTGCGGCGGCTGCTCGGCGTCCGCACCGACGAGCAGGGGCGGGTGCGCGGGTTCCTGAAGAACCCGAACATCAGCGTGACCGTCAAGGAGTTCCGCAGCCAGCGCGTCTACGTCACCGGCGCGGTGCGAATTCCGGGCTTCGTCGAGCTCCAGGGGGAATTCACCCTGACCCGCGCGTTGTCGGAAGCGGGATACCCGACCGTCGAGTCCGGCTCGTACGTCCTCATCACGCATCCGCTGGAAGGCCAGCCGCCGACCAACGCGGCCCCGGTCGACATCCGTCCCGAGGATCAGATCCGCGTCGCGAGGGAAGACATCGACAACGGGCGGGCGAGCCGGATCCGCCTCCGCGCCGGCGACTTCATCTTCGTCCCGACGGCCGACAAGTTCTTCATCACCGGCGAGGTCAAGTCCACGGGCCAGTACGTCCTGAACGGCGAGCTCAACGTGCTGCAGGCGCTGGCGATGGCGGGCGGCGTGACCGATCGCGCCAACCGGGGCAACATCAAGATCGAGCGCGTCGTCGACGGCAAGAAGGTCGAGATCAAGGCGAAGGAGTCGACGCTGGTCCAGGCAGGCGACACGATCAAGGTCCCGAAGCGCTTCTGGTGACGAGCCACGAGGCCGCGCCGCTGCGCGTCCTGCATCTCTGTGCCGGGAACCTGTACGGCGGCGTCGAACGGATCGTCGCCGAGTGCGCGATCTCGCGCGCGCTGTGCCCGGAGATGGCCCCTTCATTTGCCGTCTGCTTCGACGGGCGGCTCGCGCAGGAGATCGACGAGGCCGGGGTGCCGTGCACGCGGCTCGGCGCCGTCAGGGTCAGCCGTCCGCACACAATCATGCGCGCCCGGCACCGGCTCGCGGGTCTCCTCGCGCGGGACCGTCCGGCCGCCGTCATCTGCCATTCGGCGTGGACGTTCGGCCTGGCGGCGCCGGTCGTGCGCGCGGCGGACGCGACGCTGGTGCTGTGGGTCCACGATCGATTGTCCGGCCGCACGTGGGCCGAGCGATGGGCGGGCCTGACCGCGCCGGATCGTCATCGTCGCGAACAGCGATTTTACGGCGGCGAGCGTTCCGTTGGTGTACCGGAGTCCGGCGCCGTCCGTGCTCTACGCGCCCGTCTCTCCGGGTCGTGCGACGTGCCACCGCGCCGAGCTGAGGGCCGAATTCGGTTTGGGCGAGCGGATGCCGGTCATCCTGATCGCGAGCCGGTTCGAGGCGTGGAAGGGGCACCGCGAGCTCCTCGCGGCGGCCGCGCGGATTGCCGAACCATGGCGCCTGTGGATTGCCGGCCGCGCCCAGCGCGGCGACGAAGACGCGTACGAACGAGCGCTGGCGGATTTCGCCGCAGCCTCCGGCATCTCGGATCGCGTGACGTTTCTCGGCGAGCGCCGCGACGTGCCGGCGCTGATGCGCGCCGCGGACATCCTCTGCCAGCCGAATACGGCGCCCGAGCCGTTCGGCCTCGCGTTCGTCGAGGCGCTCCATGCCGGGCTGCCCGTCGTGACGACCGCCATGGGCGGCGCCCTCGAGATCGTGACGCCCTCGTGCGGCGTGCTGGTGCCGCCCGGTGACGCGGACGCGCTCGAGCAGGCGCTTCGCGCCCTCGTCGTCGATCCGGAGGCGCGGGCACGGCTCGGATCCGCCGGACCCGCGCGCGCGCGCGAGCTCTGCGATCCCGGGCGCCAGCTCTCGGCCCTGGCCGCCCTCACAACCATGCCACGCCCGATGAGCTCGAGACAGGTCAGCGCGTGATCGACGCCGTCGCGCGCGATCGCGATCTCGACATCCGTGCCCGGCAGAGCCTCGGATCGAGCAGCGCGGCCATCTATCGGACCGTGGCCGATCTCCTGCAGGAGCGCGGCGCCGGCGGCGTCCTCGCCGACGTCGGCTGCGGCGCCGGCAACCTCTGGCGCGAGGTCGCGCCGTCGTTCTCACGCTGTCTGGGCCTCGACGTGGTCCGCTACGATGGCCTGCCGGAGGACGTGGAGTTCACGCACGCCGATCTCGACTGCGTCATCCTGCCGCTCGCAGACGGCTCCGCGGATGTGGTCGCCGCCGTCGAGACGATCGAGCATCTCGAGAACCCCCGCGCGTTCTATCGCGAGCTGACCCGCATTGCGAAGCGCGGCGGGTGGGTCGTCGTGACGACGCCGAACCAGCTCAGCCTGTTGAGCCTGCTGACGCTCGTCGTGAAGCAGCGCTTCGTGGCGTTTCAGGACGGCGGCTACCCCGCGCACCGGACCGCGCTCCTCGAAATCGATCTGCGGCGGATCGCCGCCGAGTGCGGGCTTCGCGACATCGCCGTGCGCTTCACCGGCCGCGGCCGTCTGCCGTTGTCGGGCCGCCATTACCCGGCATGGCTTGCGCGGCGGTTCCCGAGGGCGCTTTCGGACAACGTGGCGGTGATCGGCCGGACGCGTGATTGATCGCCCGCCGCCGCTCTGGGTACGCGGGCTCGCGCGCGGTCTTCCCTGGATGCCGGTCGGGCGCTACTGGCTGGTCCATCAACTCCGCCGCTTCGCCGTCCCTCCCTTCGTGATGCGGCTTCCACCCGGCCTCGGCGGGTTTGCCTTCCATTGCGATTCACGCGACTCGGTGTCGCGCGAGGTCTGCTTCACCGGCTGCTACGAGCCTCAGGAGACGCTGCTCGCGTCGCGGCTCCTGCATGCCGGAGACGTCTTCGTCGACGTCGGCGCGAATTGGGGGTACTTCACGCTGGCCGGCGCGCACTGGGTCGGCGCCGGTGGACGAGTCATTGCCTTTGAGCCGGAGCCGCGGCTGTTCGCGCTCTTGACCTCCAACCTGGAAGCCAACCGGCTCGATTTCGTGAAGGCGTACCGGGCCGCCGCGGGCGCCGGGCCCGGCCGCATCGGCTTCACGGCATTTCGTGCCGACAGCGACAACTGGGGGCAAACGAAATCGATCGTCGGGGGAGCCGCGGCCGACTTCGACTGCGAGACCATCGCGCTCGACGACGCGCTCGATGCCGCCGGCATCGGCACGGTCCAGTTGGCGAAGATCGATGTCGAAGGCGGCGAGGCGGACGTGCTGACCGGCATGGCTCGCGGCCTGGCGCAGGGCCGCTATCGCTACGTGATCATGGAGTGCCATCCGGCGCTGCTCGCCGAGCGGGGGTTGACCGAGAGCGACTGTCTCGCGCGCCTGCTCGACGCCGGGTATCGCGCATGGCTCATCACGCATACGCCCGCGCTCCACCGGCGCGCCGCCAGCCGGCCGCTGCCAACACGGGAGCTGATGCGGCCGTACCTTCCTGGCGAGCGCCTTGGCGAATGGCCGCACGTGCTGGCTGCCGCCCCGGGCTGCGCCGGATCCGGGCTGATGCGCGTCGCCTTTCTCAGCGTCTCCGATCAGATCGGAGGATCGGAGGCGATGCTGCTGCAGATCCTCGCCGCGCTCGGTCGATCGCGCCCGGCCTGGCCGCTCCACGTCGTCCTGCCCGGTACCGGCCCGCTGGCCGATCGGGCCGTTGCCCTGGGGGCACACGTCGTGGCGGTGCCGATGCCGCTGTCGTTGTCCCGGCTCGGCGACTGGGGGATGGCCGGACGGGGGAGCGCGCTGGTCCTGAGGCTGCTCCGCGCCGCGGCCGATCTGCCCGCCTACGAGAGACGTCTCCGCGAGGTGTTGTCGGTCATCGGGCCGGACGTGCTCCATACCAACGGCTTCAAGGCCCACATCGTCGGTGCGCGCGCGCGCCGGACGTGCCGCGGGCTGGTGTGGCACGTGCACGAATATGCCGGAGACCGGCCGATGACGCGGAGGCTCCTGCGCCGGTACGCGCGGCGCGCCGGCGCGATCGTCGCCAATTCGGAAAGCGTGGCCGCCGACGTCCGCGGGATTACGGGGCCGGCCGCCGACGTGCGCGTCATCTACAACGCCGTCGATCTCGAGCGCTTTTCCGCCGCCGGCCCTGTCATCGATCTCGACGCGCGATGCGGCCTGATTCGCGCGCCGGCCGGCACCGTGCGGGTCGGGCTCGTCGCGACGTTCAGCCGCTGGAAAGGGCACGAGACGTTTCTGCGGGCGATGGCGGCGCTGCGGCCGCGGCTGCCGGTTCGCGGATACGTCGTCGGCGGCGCGTTGTACGACACCGACGGCAGCCAGCATTCGGCCGAGGAGGTGCGCGCGCTGGCAACGAGCCTCGGCCTCGACGGCCGCGTCGGGTTCACGGGCTTCGTGGACTCGGTGGACGGCGTCATGCGCGCGCTCGACGTCGTCGTGCACGCGAGCACGAGGCCGGAACCGTTCGGGCTCGTCATCGCCGAGGCGATGGCGTGCGGCCGCGCGGTGATTACGAGCGGGACCGGGGGCGCAGCCGAGCTCGTGCGTGATGGTATTGACGCCGTCACGCACCGTCCGGGTGACCCGGCCGATCTGGCGTCGCGGATCGAACGGCTCGTCGACGACGCGCCGCTCAGAGCCCGGCTCGGCCGCGCGGCTCGCGACACCGCCGTGCGGCGGTTCGACGCGGCGAGGCTGGGCGACGAGTTCGCGGGCACGTACGAGACGGTGTGCGACAAAGCGATGGCACAGCAATGAACAGCATGACCGCACTCGGCCACCGGGAGGCGGCCACGGCTCCAGCGGCCACGACCGGAAAAGCCAAGTGGGGCTTCCCGGAGATCTTCGTGATCAGCCAGACGGCACTGCCCGCCATGCTCTACCTGCCCGGCAACCAGGGGATCCGGCTGTCGCTCCGCGTGTCGGCGTTCGCGATCAGCCTCGTCGCGTTCGTGTGGTGGCAGCTGCAGTCGGACTCGCGGGCGCCCGCGCATCGAGCCTACTCCTGGGTCGCCGCGGTGATGGGGCTGCTGGCCATCATGCTGTTCAACCCCTATACGACGTCGCTCGTCGGCGGCCTCGCGCACATGATGGTGTACTTCGCCGTGATGTCGCCGCTGTTCTGGGCGCCGGCATTCGTCAAGACGCCGGAGCATCTCGCACGGCTGCTCGGGCTTCTGCTCATCTGCAGCGGGATCAACTCGATGGTCGGCGTGCTGCAGGTGTACGACCCCGATCGGTGGATGCCCACCGAGCTGTCGCGCGTGATCACCAATTCCTCGCTCGGCCTGGGCGCCGTGACTTACACCGGTCCGGACGGGCGCATGATCGGTACGGCCCCCGGGACTGTTCGATACACCGGGCGCCGTCGCGGGCCCGGGGATGTTCGCGGCGCTGCTCGGCGTAATCTTCGGGCTGAGCGCGCTGCCCCTGTGGCAGCGGGCCGGCGCCTTTGCCATGTCGGCCGCGGGGATCGCCGCCATCTATCTGAGCCAGGTCCGCATCAGCCTGGTCGTCGCCGTGTTCATGTTCGGCGTGTACGTCCTGATCTTGCTGGTGCAGAAGCGAGCGGCGAAAGCGACCACGTTCGGCATATTGGCCGGGGGCATCATCGCCGGCAGTTTCCTCATTGCCGTCACCCTCGGCGGCCAGAGCATCACGGATCGGTTCATGACGCTCTTCGCCGAAGACCCGATGGCGGTGTACTACCGCGCGCGCGGCGTGCAGCTCGAAACCACGTTCACCGAAATGCTCTATCAGTACCCGCTCGGTGCCGGGTTGGGACGATGGGGCATGGCCGGCGGTTACTTCGGCACGGCAGGCCTTCCCGGGTTGTGGGCGGAGATTCAAATCGCCGGCTGGATGATCGACGGCGGCGTCCCGATGATCTTCCTCTACGGCGGTGCGATTGTCGTCGGCGCGCTCGCGCAGGTCCGCCTCGCCCGGATGACGCAGCACCCCCGCATCGCGGCCTGCGCGGCCGTTGTCCTGGCGGCCAACCTCGGGACGACGGCGATGGTGTTCAGCTTCACGCCATTCGTCACCCAGATCGGCATTCAGTATTGGTTCCTCGCGGGCGCCCTGCACGGAGTGGCCTGCAACTACCGGCTGCAGGATGCATGAGCCGCTGGCTGCTGATCGCGGGAGACTTCACGCCGCTCGGCGGCATGGACCGGGCGAACTACGCGCTCGCCTCCAGTCTTGCGGCTGCGCCGGGCGCTGAGGTGCACCTCGTGGCGCATCGTGTGTGGCCGGATCTCGTGGGAACGAGCGGGGTGTTCGTCCACCGGGTCCGCCGTCCGTTCGGATCCCACATGGTGGGCGCTCCGCTGCTGGCGGCCGAAGGGGAGCGGCGGGCGAAGGCGTTCGCGGGCGGATCGGTGGTTGCCAACGGCGGCAATGCGGACGCCGGCGACGTCGTCTGGGTCCACTACCTGCACGCGGCGCACACGCCGCGGTCCCGCGGCATCCGCCGGCGGCTGCAGGGACGCGCCGCGCATCAGGTACTACCTGTCGCGCGAGCGCCGGGCGTTGCGGCACGCCAGGATCGTGCTGTGCAACAGCGCGCGAACGGCGAGCGACGTCCACGAGAGAGTCGGCGTCCCGCCGGAACGCACGCGCGTCATCTACTACGGCTCGGATCCGCAGCGGTTTCCCCTCGTCACGGCCCCCGAGCGCGCCGCCGCGCGCCACGAGCTGCAGTGGGCCGAGGATCGTCCCGTCGTCACGTTCGTCGGGGCGCTCGGCGATCGCCGCAAAGGGTTCGATCGCCTGTTCGACGCGTGGCGGCAGTTGTGCCGCGACAGCGCGTGGGATGCCGACCTCGCGGTGGCGGGGCATGGGGGCGAGCTGACGCGGTGGCGCCGGCTGACGGCGGAGTCCGGGCTCGACGGCCGCATCCGGTTCCTCGGATTTCGCGAAGACGTGTCCGCGGTGCTCGCGGCGGCCGATGCGCTCGTGCACCCGGCTCGTTACGAGGCCTACGGGCTGGGCGTGCACGAAGCCATCTGTCGAGGGCTGCCGGCGATCGTGAGCGCGACGGCCGGCGTCGCCGAGCTCTACCCGCCGGACTTGTCCGACCTCCTGATTCAGAACGTGGAAGACAGCGCCGAGATCGCCGAACGGCTTCGCCGATGGCGGCGGGACATGTCCGGGGCCGCGCGCCGCGTGCGGCCGCTCTCCGATCGGCTGCGCTCGCGCACCTGGAACGACATGGCCGCGGAGATCCAGCAGGCGGTCGGCGCATGATGACCGCGGCGTTCGATCCCGTGCGGACCTGCTGGATCTGCGACGGCACGACGCTGGTGCCCGTCCACGACCTCATCTTCGAGCTGTCCGCGTACGACACCCAGGATGCGGAGCTGGCGGCGTATACCGGAAGCCGTCTGACGCTCTGCCGGTGCGCGCGGTGCGGCTTCGCGCAGCCGGCGGCGCTTCCGGCGCTGCCGCGGTATTTCGATCGCATGTACGACCAGCGGTGGTCGGACGACTGGATCCGCAACGAGTTCGAGGCGGAGTACAAGGACGACATCTTCGCGGAGATCCTGGGCTCGCTGGCCCGGCGTCTCGGCCCCGCGCGGCGCCGGCTCCTCGACGTCGGCGCGCACGCCGGCCGTTTCGTGTCGCTGGCTCAACGCGCCGGGTGGACGGCCGAAGGGCTGGAGCTCAACCCGAAGACCGCGGCGTACGCGGCGCGGCGGACCGGCGCGTCGATCCGGCAGCTCAACGTGCACGACGCCGCCGTCGGCGACGAGGCGTACGACGCGATTACGCTGACGGACGTCCTCGAGCACATTCCGGATCCGGTTCGCGTCCTCATGCGCGCGGCCTCGCTCCTCGCACCCGATGGATGGGTGGCCGTCAAAGTACCCTGCGGTCCGAGCCAGCTGCTGAAGGAAACCTGGCGCGGCCGGATCCTCCGCGGCTATCGGCCCACGGTCGCCGACAACCTGGTTCACGTCAGCCACTTTTCTCCCGCGTCGCTGCGCCGGGCGCTCGAGCGCGCGGGCTTCGTCGACGTCGCCGTCGGGCCTGGCGCGCCGGAGCTGCCCGCGGCGCCTGGACTGCGGGGCACGCTGTCGCGCGCATCGAGGCGCGCCGTCCACTACGCGGCCCGGCTGCTCCCGGGCGGTCTGGATACGCCGCTCACGCTCAACCTCCAGGCATACGGGCGGCGGCCCGCCGCGGCGCGGATCCAGGCCGCCAGGACGGCATGACGGACGTTCCGGCGATCAGCGTGGTCATACCCACCTTCAACAACCTCGATGTGCTCCGGCAATGTGTGGACGGCTGGCGCGAGCATGGCGGAGACGACGTCGAGCTCGTCGTCGTGGAGGATGGCTGCCGCGACGCGACCCCGGCGTATCTCGAAGAGATCGCCGCGACGCCCTGGGGCCGGCGTCAGCTCCGATTGGTGCACGAGAGCGACGCGCACGAGCTGCGCTGCACGAATCGCGGGTTCGCCGCCGCGCGCGGCGCGCTGCTGATGGCCTGGCAGGACGACATGTTCCTCCGCGCATCCTGGCTCGTGCCTGAACTGATCCGGACATTTGCCGCGTACGCCGACATCGGCATGGTGAGCTTGAGCCGCGGTCTGAACTGCGTGCCGCTCGACGAGCCGATTGACACGTGGGAGCAGCTGACCGACTGGCGCCGGCTGCAAAGCACGATCGGTCCGTCGCCGGCAAACTGGTTCCGCCTGCAGGAGGTGGACATCGTGATCCGGCCGTGGATCGTGCGAAAGGCGTGCGTCGATCGTCTCGGTCCGCTCGACGAAGCGTTCCGGCCGACGGAGTGGGACGAGGCGGATCTCGCGCAGCGCCTCCGCGGGAGCCGGGTGGAGCGTGGCGACCTGCGGGTACGAGCGGCTTGGCGCGTACGTGCATCTGGGCAGCACGACGATCAATCGGGCGCCGTCGGCGCCGTACCGGGCGCGCGTCCTCGAGAACGGCCGGCTGTTTCACGCGCGGTGGGACCAGGCGATCGCGGCGCAGCACCCGCGTGTCCGCCGGACCTGGCCGCGCCGCACGACCGCGGCCGGATGGGCGACGACGCTGCGGCAGATGGCCCGGTTCGGCGTCCGCCAACTGGCCGGGGGTCCCGCATGAGCGATCAGGCGCCGCCGAAGCCGGACGCGAAGGGCGGCCGCACCGAGCGCGCCGGTCTCGCGGCGGTCTTCGCCTACCTGCAGTTCGGTCTGTCGATCGCGGTCGGCGTCGCGCTCGTGCCGTTCGTGCTGCACCACGTGGGGGTCCGGCTCTACGGCTACTGGCTGGCCTCCGGCGAAGTGCTCGCCTACGCGGCGATGGCGGACCTCGGCGTGATGGGCGTCGTGCCGTGGCTCATCGCCGAAGCGGACGGCCGCAACGATCGACAAGGTATCCGCCGCCTGATGAGCACCGGGTTCTGCGCGGCGATCGTCGTGGCGGCGATCTACGCGATCCTCGTCCTCGTGCTGTGGCGCATCGCGCCGGGGGTGCTGAAGCTCGAGCCGGCCGACCGCGCGGCCATCGCCGGGCCGCTGACGCTGATTGCGGCCGTCACCGCGATCATCATGCCGGCCCGTGTCTTCGGCACCGTGCTGCTGGGCCTGCAGGACGTGAAGTTCTACGGGGTCCTGTCGACGACGAACTGGGCGATCGATTTGATCATCACCGTCACGCTGCTGCTGAAGGGCTACGGTCTGTACGCGCTCGCGCTCGGCGCGGCGGTGCCGTCGGTGCTCGGCGTCGTGGTGACGTTCGCGCGCGTGCGGGTCATCGCACCCGATCTGATGTCCGGCTGGCCGCGGCCCTCGTGGGAAGAAGTGGCGCGGCTGTTTCGCGAGGGCTTCGGCGCGTGGCTCGGGGCCTGGGGCTGGCGCCTGTCGGCCGCCACCGACGCGATCGTTCTCGCCTCGCTCGGAAATCCCGTCGCGATCATCGTGCTCGCGATGACAGCCAAGCTCGGTCAGATGCTCACGCAGATGTCCTGGGTGCCGGGGGACAGCAGCCTCGTCGGCCTCGCCCAGTTGTCGGGCGAGCAGCGTCCCGACCGCATGCGTGAGGCCGCCGCCGCGGTCTTCCGCGTCCATCTGGCCCTGGCGACCGCCGGGATGTGCGTCGTGCTCGCGGCCAACGGCGCGTTCGTGCGCGGCTGGGTCGGCGGTCATCTGTTCGGCGGCTGGCGCGTCAACGCGATCCTGGCCACGCTCATCGTCGTCGGGACCGTCACGCACGGCGTCTCCACGATCGCGTCGGTCCTGGGAAGACGGATGCACGTCGGCGTCGCCACGCTGGTCGGGGGGGCCGTGCAGGTCGCCCTCGCGCTCCTGCTCAGCCGGCGGTTCGGCGTGATTGGCGTGCCGCTCGCGGCGCTTTGCGCCCACGTGTTGGTCCTCATTCCTTTGCTGATGCCGGCCTTCGCCGATCGGACCGGCCTGACACCGGTCCGGTTCGCCCGCGACGTCGTGCGTCCATGGGCGCTGCGGTCGCTCCCGGTGATAGCGCTGTGTGCCGTCGCGGGTCCGGTGTTCTACCCCGTTCCGATGTGGATCTCGATTCCTCTCGGCGGGCTGACCGCCTTGTTGTATCTCTGGTGCGTTCGTCCCCTGATTCTTGGCTACCCGCCTGTCGCCGCGATGATCCGCGCGCGCCTCGCGAGCGTGCGGCTCGGCCGCCTTTTCCCGGTGCCCGAGGTCGAGCACCCGCCGGTCCCGTGATGGAGTTCGGCACCGGCGAGGCGTTCCGTCATGCGAGCTGGGTCGAGCGCGTCGCGGCGCTGTTTCGCGCCCCGCTGGCGCGCTCCCCGCTGAGGGCCCCCCTGAAGCGTGCCTACGAAGCCGTGCTCGATCGCCTCCCCGGGGATCGGCTCGTCTGCCGTTTTCCGCACGGCGAATCGGTCCGGCTCGCGGCGGCGTTCAGGCAGGTCACGTGGAACGCCGAGGAGTACCACGCGTTCAAGTCCGACATCGCCGCGGGCGACACCGTGCTCGACGTCGGCGCAAACCTCGGCGCGTATGCGGTGCTGTTCGGACAATGGGTCGGCCCATCGGGATTGGTCTTCGCGTTCGAGCCGGCGCCCCGCGCGCGCCTCGGGCTCGAGCGGCACGTCGCGCTCAACGGCCTGACCGGCCGCGTCGTCGTGCGTCCCGAGGCGATGGCCGAGAAGGAGGGCACCGCGCGGTTTCGCGCGTCCGGCCCGCACGGCGACAACCGCATCATGCGGCTCGAGCGAGACGACGCGCCCGATCGCATCGAGGTCGCGACGACGAGCATCGACGCGTTCTGCCGCGAGCGGCATCTGCAGCCCCGGTTCATCAAGGTCGACGTCGAAGGCGCGGAGCTCGACGTGTTGAGAGGCGCGCGCGAGACGATTGCGGCCGGCGGCGCGTCGCTCGATTTGTACGTGGAGATGCACCCGCACCTCTGGCCGGCATTCGGGACGTCACAGCCGGAGATCGAACAGGAGCTCGAACGGCAGCACCTCCGGCCCGAACGGCTCGACGGCCGGCCCGACGTGTGGTCCATCGAAGGCGTGTGCCTGCGGATGACACGATGCGCATCCTGATCGCCCACGAGGCGGCGGCGGGCGGCGGCGGCGTCGAAAGCTATCTGGCCGCTCTCATCCCGGCCCTGGCCGCGCGCGGGCACCGGCTCGCGTTTCTTCACCACAATCCGCGCAGCGAACAGGGACCCACGCGGCTGGCGCACGCGGACATGCCGGCGGTGAGCGTGAGCGACGACGGGCTGGACGGCGCGTCCGATCGCATGCGGACGTGGGGGCCGGATGTCTGTTTCTCTCACAACATGCGGCAGCTCGACGTCGAGGAGCGCCTGTGCTCGGAGTGGCCGGTCGTCAAGATGATGCACGGATACTTCGGCACCTGCATCGGCGGGCAGAAGGCGCACGCGTTTCCCGGCGTGGTGCCCTGCCGGCGCGAGTTCGGGCCGCCGTGCCTCGCGCTGTATCTGCCGCGGCGCTGCGGGCAGCGGCGGCCGCTCGCGATGATCGAGCAGTACGGGTGGGCATCGCGGCAGCGCGCGCTGTTCGATCGCTACGCGCAGGTCGTCGTCGCCAGCCGTCACATGGCAGAGGAGTACGGCCGGCACGGCATCGCGGCCGACCGCCTGACCTCAGCACCGCTCTTTCCCACGGACGGAGAGCCGGCCTCGGCCCGTCCGCTTCCCGCGTCCCCCATCGTGGTCTTTGCCGGACGCATGACGCGCATCAAGGGAGGCGCGGTGCTCGTTCGCGCCGCCGCCGCCGCCAATCGCCTCATGCCCGTCCCGCTCCGCTTGATCTTCGCGGGCGACGGTCCGGAGCGGGAGCACTGGCGCGATCTCGCGGTCCGCCTCGGGGTCAACGCGACGTTTACCGGGTGGGTCAGCGGGCCGGAGCGCACCGCGGTCCTGCGCAGCGCGAGCATCGTCGCGGTGCCGAGCCTGTGGCCGGAGCCGTTCGGCCTCGTCGGCCTCGAGGCGGCCGCCCACGGCGTGCCCGCGGTTGCCTTCGACGTCGGGGGCATTCGCGAGTGGCTGCAGGACGGCGTCGGCGGGCGGATCGTCCGCGAGATCGATGACGCCGGCGCGCTCGGGCGGACGATCGCCGCCATGTGCACGACGCCGGAGGAGCTGACCCGCCTCGGTGACGGCGCGCGCCGCGCCGCGCGATTGCTGAGCCTCGACGCGCACCTCGACATCCTCGAGCGCGTGTTCTCGCGGGCGATCGCGGCGCGGGCGGTCCTCGCGTGACGCCGACCGTGCACATGCTGACGGGGGAATACCCGCCGCACAGCGGGGGCGTCGGCGATTACACGCGGCTGGTCGCCGGCGCGTTGACGGACGGCGGGTTCACGGTCCACGTCTGGTGCCCGGCGGTCACGGACGGCGTGACGGGCGGCGTGACGCTGCACACGCTGCCGGACGTCTTCGGTCACGGCTCGCGCCGGTTGCTCGAGGCGGCGTTGGCGGCAAGTCCCGGGACCGTCGTGCTGCAGTACGTGCCGAATGCGCTCGGCGCGCGCGGGGCCAACCTGCCGTTCTGCTTCTGGCTGCGGCGGATGCACGGGCGCGGAACCGACGTCCGCGTGATGTTCCACGAACCGTACCTCTACTTCTCCTGGCGCCATCCGCTCGGAAATGTTCTCGCCCTGCTGCAGCGCGTCATGGCGGCCGTGCTGCTTCGCGCGAGCAATGTCGTCTATCTCTCGACCGAGACATGGGTGCGTTACCTGCGGCCGCTGGCGCCCCCGCAGATCCCGATGGTGGTGGCGCCGACGCCATCGACCGTCCCGTCGGCCGCCGACCCGCGCAACGTCTCGGAGTGGCGCGCGCGGCACGAGGGACAGGACGGCGGCGCCGCGATCGTCGGGCACTTCGGCACGTATGGCGACCACGTGGCGCGCGAGCTCATTCGTGTCGTCCCCGTCGTCCTCTACTCGCACGCGAAGGCGCGGTTCATCTGCATCGGCCGGGGCAGCGAAGCATTCGTGGCGAGGCTCTGCCGGCAGGATCCGTCGCTGGCCAGACGCATCGACGGTACCGGCGACATCTCGCACGGTGACGTCGCGGCCGCGCTCCGCGCCTGCGACGTCGTGGTCCAGCCGTACCCGGACGGCGTCACCACGCGACGGACGTCGGTGATGGCGGCGCTGGCGAACGGGGTGGCGACCGTGTCGACCGCGGGAGCGCTGACCGAAGCGGTGTGGCAGGAGACGGGGGCCGTGGCGCTCGCGCCCGCGTCGGACGCCCGCGCGATTGGCGCGGCCGTCGTCGCGCTCCTCTGCGATCCCACCCGCCGGGCCGCGCTGGCTGCCGCCGGCCGCCGCGCGTACGGCGAGCGCTTCGCGATCGATCGGACGCTCGCGGCGCTGTTGAGCCCTGCCGTGGGCGCATGACGGGACCGCCGCTGCGGATCCTGCTGGTTGGCGACTACACCGACGACCCGCGTCTCGGCTCGGCGAAGGTGACGCACAAGCTGCGCGAAGAGCTGCGCGCCGCCGGGCACCACTGCGACGCGCTGTTTGCCGGGGACATCGCGGCGCGCCCGGCGGGCCGGCAGGCGCGGCAGCTCGTGGTCCCGGTGCTGGCCGCGCGGGCGATCGGCCGCGCGTTGTCGCGCCAGCCGTACGACGTCGTGGACGTCGCCAGCGCCGAGGGGCTTTGGTTTGGCGTGCGGAAACGGTTGGGCTCCTGGCGATCGACCGCGTTGGTGTGCCGATCGAACGGCCTCGAGCACTTGAACTACCGGCGCATGATCGGCGACAGCACCGCGGGGCTGGCGCCCAAACCCTGGAGCCGTCGCGTCTGGTATCCGTTGTCCCGCCTGTCGCAGGTGGCGGGCGCCGCCCGGGTCGCGGATCGCTTGATCGTGCTGAACGAGACGGACCGGCAATTCGCGATCGCGAGCCGGTGGCTGCCGGCCGATCGGATCGACGTGGTCCCGCACGGCGTCTCGGATCGTTTTCTCGGCAGCTACGTCGCAGCGGCCCCACGCGGCGCCGGCGCGCTGTTCTGCGGCGCCTGGGATCGCGTCAAAGGCACGCCGTACCTGGTCGGCGCGTTTCAGCTGCTCGCCGAGCAGGGCCGGCCGGTGCCGCTGACGATTCTCGGCTGCGGAATTCCCCCGGCGGACGTGCTCGCCTCTCTTCCCGAGGTCCTGCGGCCGCACGTCACCATCGTCGATCGAGTGTCCGAGGAGGAAGTGGTCGCGCAGTACCGCCGCCACGACCTGCTCGTGTTTCCGTCGACGTACGAGGGCTTCGGTCTCGTCGTCCTCGAAGCGATGAGCCAGGGGCTTCCGGTGATCGCGACGCCTGTGGGTTGCGTGCCCGACCTGGTGCGTGACGGCGACACAGGAGTCATCGTGCCGCTGCGCAACAGCGCGGCGCTCGCCGAGGCGGTGACGCGGCTGATGGCGTCACCGGCCACCCGCGCGCGGCTCGGCGCGGCCGGCGCCGCGGCGGTGGCGTCGATGTCCTGGGCGCGCACGGCGCAGCGCACCATCGACGTCTACGTGAAAGCGTTGAATCGCGAACAAACATGCGCCCGTTGACGGTCGGCATCACGACCCGGAACCGCCCGCTCGCGATCGAGCGCTGCGTGCGATCGCTCGCGTGCCTGGGGCCGCTCGTCGCGCGCGTGCTCGTGTTCGACGACGGGTCGGACGTGCCGGTTGAGACGATCGTCGCGCAGGCGGCGCCGGCCGGCATGGACGTCGCCGTGATCCGCGACGAGAAGAGGGGCTACATCGGGGGCCGCAACCTCATGGCGCGCGGAGCTGCCACGCCCTACGTCCTCCTGCTGGATGACGACGCGGTGCTGTTCAAAGCGGAGGCGGTGGAGCGCGCGATTGCCGTGCTCGATGGGGACGCGAACGTCGCCGCGGTCGCTTTCGCGCAGGGAGAAGCCGACGGGAGTCCGTGGCCCGAGCGCATGCAGCCCGGACGGGGACAGCAGCCCTCCTACGTGGCGGCGTACATCGGGTTCGCGCATCTGGTGCGCCGCGACGTGTTCGTCCGGCTCGGCGGCTACCGCGAGAGCTTCGTGTTCTACGGCGAAGAGAAAGACTTCTGCGTCCGCGCGCTCGAGGCGGGGCTGCGGATCGTGTACCTCCCCGACGCGGTCGTCGGCCACGTGCCGGATCGCGGCGGGCGCAGCGCGACCCGCTACGTCCGGTTCGCGATCCGGAACGACTGCCTGTACTCGCTCTACAACGAACCGTGGCCGCTCGTGGCGCTCAGCCTCCCGATCCGGCTGTGGCGCTACCGCCGGATGGCGGGGGACGACGCCGAATCGGGCGGCATCCAGTGGATCCTTCGCGAGCTCCGGCGGTCGCTGCCCGAAATCCGGCGCGACCGCCGCGCGGTGTCGTGGGCGACGGTCAGGAAATGGCGGGGGATGTCGCGGACGCCGACTCCGTACAGGCCGATACCAGGAGACAGGAGACAGGAGGCAGGAGACAGAGTGTCGACGGATGTCACAAAGGACACGTCCCACTCTGCCCCCTGACTCCTGCCTGCTGTCTCCTTTGAGAACATGAAGCGCCTCCTGACCATCGGCCATTCGTACGTGGTCGGCTTGAACAGGCGCCTGGCCGATGAAATGGCGCGGCAGGGAAGCGATCGATGGAGCGTCACCGCGGCGGCCCCGTCCAGCTACGCGGGGGACCTGGGGCGCATCACGCTCGAGCCGGCCGGAGACGAAGCCTGTCGCGTCGTCGGGTTGCCGGTGCACCTCGATCGCTCTCCGCATCTCATGTTCTACGGCGGCCTCCGCGCGTTGATGTCGGAGCAGTGGGACGTCGTTCACAGCTGGGAGGAGCCGTACGTGGTGTCGGGATGGCAGATCGCGCGCCGGGCTCCACGCGACGCCGCGCTGGTGTTCTCCTCTTTTCAGAACCTGGCCAAGACGTATCCGCCCCCGTTCAGCTGGATGGAGAGCCAGGTCCTGCGGCGCGCGGACGGATGGATCGCCTTCGGCCGGACGGTGGGAGACGCACAGGCCGGACGGGACGGCTATGCGGCGCTTCCGGTGCGCACGATTCCACCGGGCGTCGATACCGTCGCATTCTCGCCGCAGGCGGACGCGCGCGCGCGGGTCCGCGCCAGCCGCGGGTGGGACGACAGCGTGCCCGTCATCGGCTTCGCCGGCCGGTTCGTCCCGGAGAAGGGGCTCGCGGTGCTGATGCAGGCGCTCGGGCGGCTGTCCGTTCCCTGGCGCGCGCTCCTGGTCGGCGGTGGTCCGGAGCTGCCGTCGCTGCAGGCCTTCTCGGCCGCGCACCCGGGCCGTGTCAGCATCGCGTCAGGCGTTACGCACGACGGGATGCCGGCGTATTTGAATGCGATGGACGTGCTGTGCGCGCCGAGTCAGACGACGGCCCGGTGGCGCGAGCAGTTCGGGCGGATGCTGATCGAGGCCATGGCGTGCGGCGTCCCGGTGCTGGCCAGCCGCAGCGGGGAAATCCCGCACGTCCTCGGCGACGCCGGCATCCTGCTGCCCGAAGACGACGCGGCGGGCTGGGCCGCGGCGCTGACGCGCGTGCTGGCGGATGCGGGGCTGCGCCGCGACCTCGCCGACCGCGGCCTCCGGCGCGCCCGGACGGAGTTCGGGTGGACCGCCGTCGCCAGGCGGCACCTGGAGTTTTTCGAGGCACTGACGACGGGTGGTTCTTGAACAGGAGGTCCGGGGGTCAGGAGATTCATTTTGGAAAAAACAGAAGCTCCTGATCTCCTGATCTCCTGTTCAAGACAAACGCACGCGCTGACAAATCCGGTGGGAGTTGGCGGTTTGACAGGTTGCTCATGATCCCATTGAAGGTCGCCATCATCGCGGATCTGCTCGAGGAAAGCTGGCCGAGCATGGACCTCGTCGCGGACATGCTCGTCGAGCACCTCCGGGCGGACTACCGCGGGCAGGTCGAGCCCACGCTGATCCGTCCGCCGCTGCGCGCGCGCGCCTCGAGGCTTCCTCTGGCGGGCGGGCTGCCGCCGGCGTTGACCATCGACCGGTTCGCCAACCGCCTGTGGGACTACCCGCGCGCGACGCGCGAGGCGTCGAGCCGCTTCGACCTCTTTCACATCGTCGATCACAGCTACGCGCACCTCGTCCACACGCTGCCGGCCGAGCGCACGCTGGTGACCTGTCACGACCTCGATACGTTCCGATCGATCCTCGAGCCCGAGCAGGAGCCGAGGCCGGCGCTCTTCCGGGCGATGACGCGGCGGATCCTGGCCGGGCTGCGCGCCGCGGGGCACGTGGCGTGCGACACGGAGGCGACGCGCGATGCGCTCGTCGCCAGGGCGGGCGTCGATCCGGCGCGAACGAGCGTGGTGCTGAACGGTCCGCATCCCAGCTGCTCGCCCGTGCCGGAGCCGGCCGCCGATGTCGAAGCGGCGCGCCTCCTCGGCCATGCGAGCCGGACGACGGATCTGCTCCACGTCAGCAGCACGATCGCGCGCAAGCGCATCGACGTGCTGCTGACCATCGTCGCGGCGGTCCGGAAGCAGCGCCCCGACGTGCGGCTGGTGCGCGTCGGCGGGCCGTTCACCGCCGATCAGCGCCGGCTCGCGCGCGAGCTCGGGATCGAGGAGGCGATCGTCGTGCTGCCGTTCCTCGATCGGTCCACGCTCGCGGCCGTCTACCGGCGCTGCGCCCTCGTGCTCCTGCCGTCCGAGCGCGAGGGGTTCGGCCTGCCGGTGCTGGAAGCGCTGGCGTGCGGCACGCCGATCGTCGCGAGCGACATCGACGCGCTGCGCGAGGTCGGCGGGACCGCCGTGGACTACTGCGCACCGGAGGACATCGACGCGTGGACGAGCGCCGTGGTGCGGGTCCTGGCCGAGCGGCGCGACGATCCGGCGCTGTGGCGCGCGCGCCGGACGGCGGGGATCGAGCGCGCCGCGTCGTTCAGCTGGTCGCACTACACGGCCGACGTCGTCGCGCTGTATCGCCGCCTGATCGCCGCCGTGCCGCAGACGGCGGCCGCGCGATGACGACCGCGTCGAAGGTTCTCCAGGTCCTGCACGTGGGCAAGTTCTATCCGCCGGTGCCCGGCGGAATGGAGCAGGTGCTGGAATCGCTGTGCCGCCCGCTGCCGGAAGCCGCGTCGCTGATGGCGCAGCGGGGCGCGAACGACGCGGGGATCGACAACCGTGTGCTGGTGGCGAACACGGGTCGCGGCACGGTCCGCGAAGTGGTCCACGGCGTGCCGGTGACTCGCGTCGGCACCATCGGCGCCGCCGGCTCGGTGCCGATCGCGCCCGGGCTGCCGCTGGAGCTGCGCCGCGCGCGCGCGGACGTCATCGTCCTGCACGAACCGAATCCGTGGGCGCTGCTGTCGCTCGCGCTCGCGCCGCCGCGCGTGCCGCTCGTCGTCTGGTTCCACAGCGAAGTGGTGCGGCCGCGGCTGCAGTATGCGCTCTTCTATCATCCGCTCGCGCGCACCGTCTACGGGCGCGCCCGCCGGATCGTCGTGTCGTCGCCGGCGCTGGGCGAGCAGGCGTCCGCCCTCGCGCCGTACCGCGATCGCATCGCCGTGATCCCGTTCGGCATCGACGTCGCGCGCTGGGAGGCGACGGCGGCCGTCGGCGCGAGGGCCGCGTCGATTCGCGCGGAGTCGCGCGGGCGCCCGCTGGTCCTCTTCGCCGGCCGCATGGTGCCGTACAAAGGCGTGGACGTGCTGCTGCGCGCGCTCGCCGGGCTCGACGCGGCCGCGGTGATCGCCGGGGACGGACCATCGCGGAGCGGCTGGATGGCGCTCGCGCGCGAGCTCGGGATCTCGGATCGCGTCCGCTTCGCGGGGGAAGTCTCGCACGAGGAGCTGGCGGCGCTCTATCACGCGTGCGACGTCTTCGTGCTGCCGTCGATCACGCGGGCCGAGGCGTTCGGGTACGTGCAGCTCGAGGCGATGGCCTGCGGCAGACCGGTCGTGAGCACGCGCCTGCCCTCGGGCGTCCCCTGGGTGAACCGCGACGGCGTGACCGGGTTGACGGTCGCCCCCGGCGATGCGGCGGCGCTCGGCCGGGCCATCGCCGCGCTGACGGCCGATCGCGATCTCGCCCGGCGCATGGGCGCCGCCGGGCGCGGCCGCGTGCTCTCGGAGTTCACGATGGAGCGGATGCGAACGGCCGCCGCCACGCTGTATCGCGAGGTGGCGTCGGAACCGGCGGTCCTGACGCGGCTCGCGCCGATCTGAACGATGGTCAAGCGCACGTTCGACATCCTGATCGCAGCGGCCGGGCTCATCGCGTCCGCGCCGCTGTGGATCCTGTTTGCGGCCGTCATCAAACTCGAAGACGGCGGCCCCGTCTTCTTCGCGCAGGAGCGCGTCGGGCAATGGGGACGGACGTTCCGCGCGCTGAAGTTCCGCTCGATGCGCCCGGACGCGGAGGCGCTGACCGGCGCCGTGCAGGCGAGCGAAGACGATCCGCGCGTCACGCGCGTCGGCCGGCTCATGCGCGCGACCGCGATGGATGAGCTTCCACAACTCTGGAACATCTTCCGCGGCGACATGAGCATCGTCGGGCCGCGGGCGCTGCGGCCGGGGGAGATCGAGGCGGACAGCGGCGGCCGGCTCGTGCGGCTCGAGGACGTGCCGGGCTTCGAGCATCGCATCACCGTGCGGCCCGGGCTCACCGGCCTCGCACAGATTTACGCGCCGCGCGATGTCGCACGGCGTCAGAAATTCCGGTACAATCGACTCTACGTCGGCAGACGCTCGTGGGTGCTCGACGTTCGATTGATTCTCCTCTCATTTTGGATTAGCTTGCTGGGCAGATGGGAAGCCCGAGGCAGGAAGTATTGAGGACCCGACTTGCATGACGTAGTCATTGTCGGCGCCGGACCTGCCGGGCTCGTGGCGGCGCGCGCCCTTGCCGCCAACGGACACGACGTCGTGGTCCTGGAGGAGCACGACGAGATCGGCGTCCCCGTTCACTGCACCGGCCTCCTCGGCATCGACGCGTTCGACGAGATCGACCTTCCCCGGCACGCCATCCTCACCACCACGCACGCCGCGCGATTCGTCGCCGCCGACGGCAGCTCGGTCTTCATCGACGCCGCGGGGGTCCGCGCGGCCGTCGTCGATCGCGTCGTGTTCGATCAGGCGCTGGCCGACGCGAGCCGGCAGGCGGGAGCCGAGCTGCGGCCGGGCGCGCGCGTGCGCACGATCGCCATCGACGCCGGTCGGGTCTGCATCACCGGGGAGGGGGCGGCGGCCGGCGTGGAGGCGCGCGCGTGCATCCTCGCGTGCGGGGCGAGCTACCGGTTCAATCGTGCGCTCGGGCTGGGCGTGCCCCGCGCGTTCGTGCAGAGCGCGCAGCTCGAGACGCCGTTCGAGGGGCCCGATCACGTCGAGGTCCATCTCGGACGCTCGGTGGCGCCGGCCGGCTTCGCCTGGACGGTGCCGTTCAACCGCGGCGACCGGCGGTTCAACCGCGTCGGCCTCATGTGCGAGCACAGCGCCATCGACCGCTTCAGCGAGTTCGGCGTGTCGGTCCGCCAGCGCTACGGCCTCGACGGCACTCCCTGGCCGGAGCCGCGCATGAAGATCCTGCCGCTCGGCCCCGTGGCCAAGACGTACGGCACGCGGCTGCTCGCGGCCGGAGACGCCGCGGGCCTCGTGAAGCCGACCACGGGCGGTGGAATCTACTACGGCCTCATCAGCGGCCAGATCGCCGCCGACGTGCTCGGTCCCGCGCTGCAGCAGGACGATCTCAGCGAGTCGAGGCTGCGCGCCTACCAGACGGGCTGGCAGGCGCGGCTCGGATCCGAGATCCGCGCCGGCCTGAAATTCCGCGCGCTCGCGTCCCGCCTGAACGACCGCGCGATCGACGCGCTCGTCGAGCTGGCGCGCATCGACGGCCTCGTGCCGCTGCTCAAGCAGACCGCCAACTTCAACTGGCACGGCGCCTCCGCGCTCGCGCTTCTCAAGCACCCGCAGTTCCGTAAAATCCTGCTCGCTTCGCTCTGGAGCTGAGGCAGCGGAGGGGACGGAGCGAACGGAGGTTCTCAATTCGGCGGGTTGTTGGCACGGAGCAACGGAGGAACGGAGGAACGGTCCGTTGCTCCGTTGCTCCGTGTTGAAGCCGCCCGGCTGATCCTCGTTCCGTTATCTCCGTCCACTCCGTGATCTCCACGTGACCGATCCCCTCACCACCGGCGACTACGCCCGGAAACAGATTTACTGTCCGAGCCGCGTCGTGGCGTGGAGCCACGGCAGCCGGTTCCGTCTGGCTGCGCGGCTGTCGGCGCCCGCGGCGGGCGGACGCCTCCTCGACTACGGCTGCGGCGACGGCACCTTCCTCGCGCTGACCCACGGGACGTTCGCCGACGCGGTCGGCGCGGACCTCGATGCCGCGCAGCTCGCGGAGTGCCGGCGGCGATTCACCGGCATGGCGGGGGTGCGCTTTGTCGAGAACGCGGCGCTCGAGGCGCCGGGGCATGCCGGAGCCTACGACGCCGTGACCTGCATGGAAGTGCTGGAACACTGCGTGGACGCCGAGCGCCGGCGCGTGCTCGACAACCTGCGGCGGCTCGCCGTGCCTGGGGGGCGCGTGATCATCAGCGCGCCGATCGAGATCGGACCGGCGCTCGTCGGCAAGCAGTTCTTCCGCGCGCTGGCTGCGTGGCGCGGGCACGGCGACTACCAGTTCCGCGAGACCTACACCCCGCGGGAGCTCCTGGCCGCGACGCTCGCACGCCCCCATCTCGCTCGCGCGGAGTACCTCGTCGAGACGCCCTCCGGACCATCCCGCTATTGCGGGCACAAGGGCTTCGACTGGCGCATTCTCGAACGCGAGATCGTGGAGCGTTTCGCCGTCGAGCAGCGCCTGTTCACCCCGCTCGGCCCTCTCGGCGCGCTCCTCAACAGCCAGGTCTGGTTCGTTTGCCGCTAGCCGGAAGCTGGAAGCCGGAAGCTGGAAGCGGGAAGCTTCTCTACTTCGCCTCTTTCACCGGCGGCAGCGGCCGAACGACGCGCGGACTGTGAGGAAGCGCCTCGCCTTCTTCGGCCGGCAGGAACCAGTCGGCGAGCCGCAGCAGGCGGCCGCGGCGGTTGGGGAGGAGCGCGTGCAGCCGCTCGATCACGATCAGCGCCTCGGCCAGGTTCGTCACGACGCCGATGCCGCGCTCGATCGCGTGCTTCTCGGCCACCTTGTCGCCGTTGCGCAGGAGCAGCAGCGCCTTCGCCGTCGACGCGCTGACGACTTCGATGCAGTTCAGCATGAGGTCGTCGATGACCAGATCGAGGCGGAGCCCGTTGGCGACCTCGCCGCGCGAGCCGGGCACCGTGAGCACCGCCGGCAGGTAGAAGCCTAGACGCTCGATCCACCACTGCGTCTGGAACTGCACCGTATCGCCGGCGCTCGGCGGCCGGTTCGTCAGAAAGAACACTTCCCACCCCGACGCGCGCGTCAGGCTGTACAGCCGCGCCACCTGGTCCGGCTCGTACGGCTGCAGGGTCATCCACCAGTTCGACGTCCGCGCGATCTGCTCCCACACCCGCTTCACGTCCTTCGCCCCGAGCGACTCGGACTGCTTCGGATCGCTCTGCTCGTCGATGTCGTGCCCGAGGCTGGATTTCGACGCCTTGCGAAACGCCGTGCGGAAGTCCGCCAGGACGCCGTCGATGTCGATGCCGATGCGCAGCGACATCAGCGGCTCCGCGATCCGGAGCGCTCGGGGACATGAACGACCATGGCGGCCAGCACGGCCGCCATCGCGGCATTCGCCGGGACCGTGAGCCCGGTTTCCCACAAGCTCTGAATCGCGACGCCGCACAGCCCGGATGCGGCGCCCGCGCGCATCCAGAACGCGCCCGATCGATCCGTCTCGAGGCTGCGCCGCGCGGCGAGGACGAAGGCCGCGAGCGCGAGGGCGACCGGAAGACCCACGAGGAGTCCCCCCTCGGCCGCCACCTGCAGATAGTGGTTATGGGCCTGGTTGAAGATCACGCCCGGACTGCTCCGCTGGTAAACGCCCATGGACGTCAGGAAGGTCCCCACCCCGGTTCCGGTCAGCCAGAAGTCGCGAAGCACCGGTAGGGTATCGTGCCAGATCAGGACCCGATCCGCCACGGCGCCGCGGCTGGCGCCGAACCGCCCGGCGATTGCTCCCGGACCCACCTGGGTGAGCACCGCGAGCATGACGAGGATGCCGAGCACCACGACGAGCGTCCGTCCGCGGGAAGAAGAGGCCCTGGCGCCACCCGGCTGAACCGAGGCGGCGTCGCTTCGATGCCGCCACCGGGCCAGCATCGCGCCGCAGGCCAGCGCGGCCGTGAGCCCGAGGAGCCCCGATCGCGAGAGCGAGGCCGCAATCCCGACGATGAGCAGCGTGGCCGAGGCGAGAAGCATCCACGCTCGCGCGTCGATCGCGGCCACCACCTTCCGCTGCCACGTGGCCATCGGCGACGCGCCGTGATGGGCCGAGGCGTGCGCCGTCAGGTACCCGATGCACAGCGGCACCGCCATCATCGCCCAGGTCGCGAAATGGTTGCGGTTGACGAACGGACCGAACGGGTTTGGCCCCTCGTCGAGCGGCTTCCAGCGCCAGTACATCAGCCCGTGCCCGGTCGCGTCCTGCGCCAGCGCGATCCCCGAGAGCACGAGGCCCGTCAGTGCCAGCAGGCGCGTCGTCGTCCGCATGCCCCCGATGGCGAAGATCTGCCGCGCCGTGAAGAAGATGACCAGCACGCCGGCGACGAGCAGGATCGCGGCGGCGGAGCCCGGCAGGTCGATGCTGATCGGCAGCGGTCCTCCCGTATCGACCAGCGCGAGCGTCCGGGCCACGGCCAGCGCCGCCGGCGAGACGATCGAGATCACGGCGCGCGGCAGCGGGACGGTTTGAAGCACGGTGGCGGCCAGCACGGCGAACATCCAGACGATCGAGGTTCGGCGTATGGGAGCGATCGAGGAGGGCAGGGCGGTACTTGACGGCGAGCGCCGCGCAGGCCAGCGCCGGAACGATCAGCGTCCCGTGATAGATGCCGCCGAACGCAAACGCCGTCCACGCCAGGATGCCGGCGAGGACGATGGGCCCGGCGGATCCGGGGCGCCTACGCGACGTTGTTCTGGCCGTAGTAGCTCTTGTACTGGTAGCCGTAATAGCGGGAATAGTAGTACTTGTTGCGGTCGAAGTCGACGCGGTTCAGCACGACGCCGATGCCGCGCGCGCGGCCGCTCTGCAGCGTTTCGAGCGCGCGCTCCGCGTGCACGCGGCGCGTCATCTCCGATCCGATCACGAACACGACGCCCGCGACCTTCTGCGCGATGATGACGGCGTCGGTGACCGCCAGCACGGGCGGCGTGTCGATCACGACCCAGTCGAACGGACCCGTGCGCGAGGTTCGCAATCAGGTGGTTCATCCGCTCCGAGGCGAGCAGCTCCGACGGGTTCGGCGGCGTCCGCCCGGCGGTGATCACGAACAGGTTCGGCTCCGTCGTCCGCTGGACCACCTCGCGCACGCGCGCCTGGCCGACGAGCAGGTGGGAGAGGCCGACGTCGTTCGGCAGGCCGATCGTCTTGTGCAGGCCGGGCCGGCGCATGTCGGCGTCGATGAGCGAGCACGCGCGAGCCGCCGAGCGCCAGCGCGAGCGCGAGGTTGCAGGCCGTCGTCGTCTTGCCCTCGAGCGGCTGGCTGCTCGTGACCGCGATGATGCGCGTCGACTCGCCGCCGCTCGTGAAGACGAGCGACGTCCTGAGCGATCGGAACGCCTCGCCGAAGTCGTGCGGCACCGTCTCGGTGAGGACCGGCACGTGGTCGCCGCGGACGGCCGGGACGAGCCCGAGCAGCGGCAGCTTCAGCCGGCGCGTGACGTCCTCGGGCGTCTTGACGGTGTCGTCGAGGTACTCGATGCCGAACGCGAGGCCGAAGGCGATCGTCAGCCCGGCGAGGATCGCGGTGAGCCAGTCCTTGCGCGGATTCGGCGAGATCGGCGTGCGCTGCGGTTCGGCGCGATCCATCAGCCGGACGTTGTTGGCGCGGTTGCCCGCCACGACCGCCAGGCTCTTCTGCTGATCGAGCAGCGACTTGAAGAGCTCCTGGTTGGCTTCGTAGTCGCGCAGCAGGATCTTGTAGTCGCCGCTCTTGCGATCGAGGTCGATCGAGTCCGTCTTCGCGCGCTCGAGGTCGCCGGTGAAGCTGCGTTCCTGCGCGACGGCGGCTTCGAAGTCGTTCTTGGCGTTGTCGATGACCCGGCGCCGCTCGGCGACGAGGATCCTGGTGGCGCCCTGGACCCGCTGATCGACGTCCTTCATCCGCGGGTTGTCCGGGCCGAAGTTCTGCGCGAGCGTGGCCTGTTCCGCTTTGAGGGCCGCGAGCGCCCCCTGCGCGAGGACAACCGACGGGCTGTTCCCGATGAGCGGATACCCGTCCGCCGAATCGCTGGCGGGATCGGCGTTCTTCACCTGGGTGTAGAGCGCCTCTTTCTGCTGCCGCTCCGTGCGCTTGCTCGTGACGGTCTGGCTCAACATGTTCAGCCGGCTGACGACGACGTTCTGGCGATCGTCGAGCGACTGCGCGTTGTTCGACTCGCGGTACTGCGTCAGCGCGTCTTCGCTCGCCTTCACCTTCGCGGTGGCCTTCGTGAGCTCGGTGTTGACCCAGTCGAGCATCTTCCCGGTGTTGTTCAGCCGGAGGTCGAGATTCTGCGCGGTGTATTCCTCGGCCAGCGTGTTGGCGGCCAGCGCGGCGAAATCGGGGTTGGTGTGGCTGTACACGATGTCCACCAGCCGGGTCTCGGGCACGGCGCGCACGAACGCGCCCGCGAGGAACGCCGACACGAGCGACGCTTCCTGCCCGTCTTCGTCCGGGACCGCAGGCGCCGCCGCCTGCCGGGTCGGCTTCGAGACCAGCGCGCGCATCCACGAGGACGCCGACGCGCGCGCCTGCCTGATCAAGCGTGATCGGATCGCGGGGTTTCGGGAGCGTTCCCGTTGAAGTCGGGATGCTTCTGGAGCTCCAGTTTCAGCACGACCCGCCGCCCGAGCTCGCGGCTCGTCAGGATCTTTTCCTGCGTGCGGTAGTACGGCGCCGACTCCTGCCAGTAGCTCGGATCGTTCACGCCGAGGTTGCCGACCGACGTGCTCCGCTCGTCCTCGATCTGAATCCGCGCCGCCGTCTGGTACATCGGGATCGTCGAGTAGGTCTGCACCATCATCGCGGTGACGACGAGGACGAAGGCGGTGCCGGCCACGCGGCGGTGCTTGAAGACGGCGTTGAGGCGGTCCAGGAGATGGATCGGCTGTCCGCTGCCGGTCGGCGGCAACGGCACGGCAGGCATGTTGTCCCCGGGCAGGGACCCCGCTCGAAGCTCCTGGGTATCGAACATTTACGTGGCGTCCGGCAGCGCTACTGGGAGCACGGAGGGCTGGCGCACGCCATCTCTTCCGGCGCCACGGCGGTCACGCCGGTGGATGCGGCAACCGCGGCGAGGCCTGACGCCGCGTTGCCGAAGAAACCGCTGAACCATGGCGACCTGGCGGCCAGCCGCACGAACGTGGCGACGGTCTCGCCGGCCGCCACCGTAAACGGGTGGCCCGTGGCGAGGACCTTTCCGCTGTCCGACACGAGCTCGATGACATAGGAGCCGCTTTCCATCCCCTCGAACGTGAACTGTCCGAGATCGTTGGCGACCGAGGTCGCTTCGATCCGGCCGGTGAGGACATTGCGCAATCGGATCTTCGCCGCCGGGATGGGCGTGTTGTCCGCCTTCCACGCAGCGCCCAGGATCGACGTCGCCCGTCCCGCCACCGCTCCGCCCGGCAGCGCCGAGCTCACCGTGATCCCACGGCCTTTCGCGACCGCCTTGACGGCGGCTTTCGCATCAGCCGCCGACGCTGCCGCCGAGGCCATCGAGATGGCGACGGCACACGCGAGAGCCGGAAGCGCGAAGGTGCGCAGCAGGCGAAACCCCATTGACTTTACCCCTCTTCGAATATCCGGCTTCCAAAGGTTCGGCGCTGAAAAAAGTCTTCTGGACCTCTTCTGCACTACCAACAATCGTACCCGTCGCGGATCGCAAAACCGGGCTAAGGATTACGAATGAATCAGTGAATCAGGAGCCTGTTCCCGGCGCCGCACCAGGACACGCGCCAGGCCGATTCGTATTAACTAACCTCTTTATTATCCACTAATTAGGGCTTGCTTTGCCATCTATTATCGGCCGCTCGCGGCACGATCTTCAGTTCTCGCGGCCGTGTGGTCATGGCTCCGTTACAAAATCGGACGCCGCGCACGAATTGGTGATCCCCGGGTTCGATCCGGGTGCCTGGTGCAGCGATTCCGGGCGCAGGGCACCAGGCGGTGCCGGCCAGCTGGAGCACTGGCGGACCGGGCCCGACCCCAAGCTCGACATCGAGGAGCGCCGGCCTGTCCCGAGCGGAGTCGAGGGGCTCCGCCATTCGAAGATGTGCGGTAAATTACCTGAGCCATGACACGCGACGTCGACGTGCTGACCGCCCCGACTCTGAAGCACCTGCGCGATCGCTGGTGGGACGATTCGTTCACCGCGTTCGTGAGAGATACCGTGCAGCCGAAAGCGGGACGGCGCATTCTCGACGTCGGGTGCGGCACGGGGACCGCCGAAGTGAAGCTGTCGAGGCTGCACCTCACGCAGGTCACGCTCGTCGCCGTTGACTTGCTGGCCGACCGGGCGCGCGAGGCGCTCGGCGCGGCGCGGTCCCACAACATCCGCGCCAGTTTTGCCGCGGCCGATGCTCGAGCGCTCCCGTTTTCCGACGAAACCTTCGATTCGGTCTTCTGCGTCGCGGTGCTGCAGCACATCGGCGACGTGGCCGGCGCCGTCCGGGAGCTCGCGCGCGTGACGCGGCCCGCCGGGCGGATCGTCGCCGTCGAGCCGGACAACGCGGCGCGGTATTTCTACAGCTCGTCGAGCGTCGGCATGCTCGCCTACGAGCTCGCGGGGCAGTTCTTCGCGAGCGTCGGGCGTGAGCGCGGCGACGCGACCGATCCCGCGGTCGGTCCGAAGCTGCCGACGCTATTTGCCAGGACCGGCATCGAGCTCCTCGACGTGCAGCTCTTCCCGGTGTCGCGCGCGCGACTGGGTCCGCCGCCGCCGGCCGTATGGGAGGACCGCCGGCTCGCGGTCCAGCAGGCCGTCGAAAAAGCGGGGGACAGCGGGCTGCGCAGGCTCGGTCACGACTACGTGAAGCTGCTGGACCAGTACGCGGAGGACGCGAAAGCGGCCGGCCCCTCGTTCGTCGAGATTCAGAACACGATGCTCTTCGCTACTGTCGGCCAACGGGCGGCGAATCCCTAATCCGCTAATCCCTGATCCCGAATCCCTGATCCCGAATCCCGAATCCCGAATCCCGAGTCCCGAGTCCCGAGTCCCGACGACTACCTTCCGATGAGCGCGGCGCCGGCCCTCCAGCTTTCGGCACGGTACTCGAACACACCCGGACTCACCGTGTGGAACTGGAAGCCGAGCCCGCTGAGCGGGTCGTACACCACCACGTCGGTGCGGCCGTCGCCGTCGAGATCGCCGGTGGCCGCGTGCCAGCCGGGCGTCCACTCGCCCTTCGACACCGACACGCCGCGGGACGAGAACACCGCGGTCCACCACGCGCCGCTGCGCGAGCTGTAGCCAAAGAGGTCCTCGCGGCCATCGCCCTCGAGGTCGGCCGCCTGCAGCGCCAGACCGGATGACCACGTGTGGGTCTCCGAGGTGAAGCCGCCGCGGCCATCGCTCACGGCGACGCGCGCGGCGCCGGTCTGCGCGTCGTAGAAGACCAGGTCGCTGCGCCCCGGGTCATTCAACCGGGCGGGCGTCACGGCCCATCCAATGCCCCACTTGGTGTCGACGACGACGAAGTCGTTCCGGGTGCGGAGCGCCAGGAACCCGCGGCCGGTCTGCGCGTCGTAGCCGGCGAGATCGGCGAAGCCGTCGCCGTTGTAGTCGCCGGCGTAGAGCCGGACGCCCGTGGGCCACGTGCGGCGCGCTTCGGTGACGTCGCCGGGCTCTTGCCGTGCGTGGTCACCGCGACCGCGCCGGTGCGCGGGTCATACAGCAGGCGATCGTCGAGACCCTCGCCGGTGAAGTCGGCGAGGAGCAGCTGCTGATCGGGTACGCCCGTGCCGCTGGCGCGGACGGCGAAGCGGCCCGGGCCCACATTCAGCGCCTCGGCCCACTCGCCCGTCGTCGCGCGGTAGAAGACGAGGTCGGCCGCCGCATCGGCGTTCAGACGCGCTGCCGTGACCTGCAGGCCGGCGCCCAACGTTCCCGAGATCGCGCGGAGGCCAGTGTCGCTGAACGCCACGGTCCACGCGCCCCGCTCGGCGTCGTAGAGGAACAGATCGTCGCGGCCGTCGCCGGTGAAGTCGGCCAGTCCGACAACCGGCGCAACCGGTTCGTCGCGCGTCGCCTCGGGTTCTGCCGCACGCTTCGTCTCGGAGCGATCGCGTTCGGTGCCTGTCTGAAGTGTGGGCACGGCGGGCGTACTCGCGGCGCCAATCCCTTTGAGCCGCAGCGCCGGATCGCCGAAGAAGATCCAGGACCGCCGCACGTCGCGGTCGGTGACCGCCCGCTTGGCCGCCGCCACCATCTCACCCAGCGTGGACGGAGGTCCCTGGAAGATCAGCCGGTACAGCTCCCGGGTCATCACCACCTGCATGGCGGGATCCGTGATGCCGGACGAGGCCCAGACCGCCACCGCGCCTCCGTCGGGCGAGCGCAGTAGCGTTTCCGCCAGGCTTTCCTCGCCTTCCGCGCCTACCTCGCCGTCCCGGGCGTAGATCCCCTGGAACAACCCGTTGAGGCAGTTCATCGCGATCACGAAGGGCAGGCGCGAGTTGGTCCAGCCGTTGATGTCGTCGGCATTCAGCAGGTTCTCGTGCTCGCCCCAGACGTCCGTGGACCCATGGCCGGCGTAGTTCACGATCAGCCGGCCTTCGGCGACCTGCGACGCCAGGGCCTGTTTCACGCCGGCCGCTCCGAGCCCGCTCGCGAAGAGCTCGTGCCGGGTGTAGGCCTGGGGCAGGAGCGCCTGGAGCTGCCGGGTGGCCGCTTCGTACCGATTGCGGGTTTGGGCGTCGACGTCCGCGACGAAGAGCACCTCGTTCACCCACGGGGCATCCGCGTCCACTTCGTATCCCAGGGTCTTGGCGACGATCGCGTTCGCCTGGTCGAGGGTGCGCACGGGCAGCCGTCCGATCGCCACGTCCGGCAGGCCGTTGTTGTCGAAATCCACGAACCAGTCATCGGACGCGGTTTCGAATTCCGCGAACGAGTCATTGCTACTCTGCTCGATCAGCTTGGCGGGCACGAAGTCCCCGTCGCCGAACTCCGCATAGTTCCGCGGATCGATCGTGGCGTCGCCGACGAGCAGCAGGAAGCGCGGCGGCAGCTTCCAGTTGACGCGCGCGTGCAGCATGAAGTCCTTCAACGCCTGCGGCGTCTTCTGGCCGAAGCTGAACTCGTCGTAGACGTCTTCGATGTCGGCGCGGAGGACCGACAGGCCCTGCTGCTCGCGCCGCGCGGCGAGCGGCCCGAGCGCGCCGGCGAACGCCGCGTGCGAGACCGCGAGGTACTCGGCTTTGTTGGTGGCCGCGTGCCAGCGCGAGGGCACATTCGCACGCACCAGCGCGGGCGCGGCGACCGTGGAGTCCGTGAAGGCCAGCAGCGTGCGCGGTCCGCCGCCCGGCACGAGGACCCGTACTTCCCAGAATCCGCCGTTCGGGGCGATCCCGCCGCGCAGTTCCTCGGCGGCCAGCGGATCGGTGATGTCGACCACCCGGATGGCGCTGCTCGCAAAGCCGCCGACCGTAACCGTCCCGGTGCCGTCGGCGGTGAAGCGCAGGAGATCGGCGTCCGCCCGGTACGTGTGCGCGTAGCGCAGCCGGACGAGGTCGAGCAGGCTGACTTCAAACTCGTCGCCGCCCGAAACCACCGTCACGGTGTTGGCGCCTTCGGTGAGGGTGCCGGGAGGGATGGCGAAACTCTGCACACCGAGTGCGGTCCCGCCGAAGCGCATCTCGCCGACGCCGGTGCCATTGACGGCGATCGAAACCACGTGATCCGTGCCGGGCGTGTCCGTGACGCCCTGAACCGACATCTCGATCTCGGCCGCGCCGTCCGCGTCGAGGTTCGGCAGATCGAACACCAGGTCCGATGGCACGTTGGACACCAGCGCGCCGAACCAGTTCTCGGCATCGCCGTTGCGCAGCGACGCAAAGTAGATGCTGCGCTCTTTCTGCTGGACGGTGAAGTCGAAGCTGCCGGCGCCGATGGCCGGCGCGTAATTGCCCGTCCGCGGCTGTACTCGCACGCGCAGGCCCGGACGCGAATCCGCCACGAGCCAGTAGGTGCGCGTGTCGGTGTACGGCGTGTCCACGCCGGTGCCGTAGAACTCGATCGCGTCGGTCGGCCCGAACAGTCCGTCCGCCTCGCCGGCGACCATCATCGCCTGCTCGACGCCGTCCACGAAGAGCCGGAGCGTACGCGCCTTGGCGCGCGGCGCGAGCCCGGCCGCGACGAGCTCGGGCTGCGTGATGCGATACCACCCCGGCCGGTTGACGCTGATCTTGACCGCGGCCCGGCCGGCGAGCGTCCGTTGCATCTCGGCGGCGCTCAATACCACCGGGCTCGCGCCGGCCTTGCCGCGAGGCGCCAGCCCCCCGCCCCTCTCGACGAACACCCGGCGGTCCCGGCCGTTCCCCGTGCCCTTGCCCAGATCGCGCAGCGCGATCGAAGGCGTGACGGCCGGCGGCGCCTCCAGCCCCCCGTCCACCGGCGTCACCGGTCCGTGCCACGTGCTCTTGCCGCTGAAATCCCGATCCTCCAGGTAGTACACCGCCGATGGATCGATCGGTCCCGCCGTGTCCCAAGCCGCATACTGCTGCGCGGTGTTCACCGCCGCGCCCCGGCCCGCCAGCAGCCCGGATCCGGCAATCAGCGACGGCGTGACACGCGTCCGCAGTCCGTTGGCCTCGCGATAGACGTGGAAGCCCAGGTTGTTGATCTCGTACCCGGTCCGCCACTTCAGCAGCACGCCGCCGTCGTAGCGCGTCGCGGCGAACGACGTCAACCGCACGGCCGTCAGCGTGACCTGCGAGGCCTCCGGCCGCTTCCAGGCGTAGTACACGAACGTGTCCGCCTCGTTGATGTCGGCGTTCACGCCAATCTGGAACCCGTCCGGCTGCAGCGCCTGGATCCGATCGGCGGCGTTGACCGTGGCGCTGAAGAAGAGCGACGAGTCGGTGCCCCGGACCACCGACGCCGGACGGTGAATCGCGGGCTCGGCGTTGACTTCCTTCACGATCGCGTACTCGGGTTCGAATCCCACGCCCGTGATGTTGCGATTGTCGGTGACGTTCCCGACGTAGCTGCCGACGTCCATCTGGCCCGGAATCTCGTTCCAGGCGATGTAGTGGTACCTGACGCCCGTGAGGTTGACGCTCGTGTTGGCGGTCCCGACCGTGAAGCCGTCGGCGGTCAGCGCGATGATCCCCGCGGCCGCCGTGCCAAAGCCGGCCCCGAAATTGTGGAACTCGGCGGTGTTCGCGGACGAGTAGTGGACCGCTTCATGGGCGCCTTCCGACATGATGAAGACCAGCTCGGGAGAAAACCCGATGCCGGTGATCGGATTGCTCGCTCCCGAAGTCCCCAGGTACGAGCCGACCTTCATCGCGCCGGGGCCGGCCCGGTACGAAATGGAATAGTACGTGGTGCACGTCAGCGGGCAGCCCGCATTGCCGTTGACGGTCGCGTGCGTCCCGACCGTGTAGCCGGAGAGGTCCAGCGACTGGATCATGTTCGCGGTCAGCGCGGTCGCGCCAGTCAGGGGCTTCGACACGTCGCCGGTCATGGACGACGTGCGAATCACGGCCACCTGAGTGACGTCCCCTTTGATGATGACGACGTCGGGCTGGAAACCCAGGCCCGAGATCGAGCGGTTGTCCACCGCGTCGCCCTGATGGTCGCCGGTGATGATGATCGGCTGCTGCGCGCGCGCCCAGGCGGCGTAGAAGTGCACCGTCGGGCTTCTGTTGACCTCGGCGTTGGTCCCGATCTGGAACCCGTCGCTCTGCAGCGCCTGAACCTTGTTGGTCGCGTTGGCAACCGCCGTGAAATTCCCTGAGGTGTCGGGCACGAAGTCCATCGCGCTGCTGCGGAGCACGGGCGGATCGGTGGTGGTCAGGTTCCTGACGATGACGAGATCGGGTGGAAACCCGACTCCGGTGATGTTGCGGTTGTCCGCGGCGTTACCGGTATAGCTGCCGACGTTCATCTCGCCCTGGACTTCGTTCCAGGCCACGTAATGGAAGGTGACAGTACCGGGGGCGGCGCTGACCTCGGCATCGGTCCCGAGCGTGAAGCCGTCCGGATTCAGCGCGGTAATCCTGTTCGCGTTGCCGGGCCCGAGCTCGTTCGTGAACCGGGTTGAATTGGTCATGCCGGCCAGTCGAAACACCGGGTTCTGGACCGTTGCGCCCATCACGAACACGGCTTCCGGCGAGAAGTCGAGACCCGTCACGGACACGGGCGTGACGTTGTTGCCGGTGTAGGTTCCGACGGCCATCTTGCCCACGCCGGCTTTGAAGGCCGTCCAGTAGTAGATGGTGCCGAGGGTATTGACCTCTGCGTTGGTGCCGACGAGGAACCGCCCGCCGTTGACGGCGTCGAAAGACAGAATGCGATTGGTCACCAGCGCGGTCGCCCCGACCGACTGCTTCGAAGAGGCGGCCGGGCTGTCCGGCATCGTGGAGCTGCGAAACACGGCGACCTGACTCGAGGCCTTGAGGATCACGAAATCGGGCTCGAAGCCGACGTCGATCCCGCGCCCGTTCACGCCGTTTCCCGTGTAGGACCCGGACACGATCCTCGCTTCGTCGTCCTGTTCGAACTGCAGGTAGAACCAGCCGACGTCCGAGACGCCCAGCGTGCTGTCCCGCTGCAGGGTGAGCTGCGTGGGCGACAGCGCCATCGTGAAGGCGGTCTCGCCCTGGATGTCGTCGGCGACGTAGGTCGTCCTCCCGATGTTCTGCCCGCCGCCCGTCTGGACCGACCCGAACGCGATCGACCGTGAGACGTCGAAGTGCGGGAGCATGGGGACGTTGACCGTGGCGACGCCCACGGGGAAGTTGGCGCTGCCGCTCGCGACGATCGTCTTGTCCTTCAGCTCGATGGCCTGCCAGAAGATCTCGGTGATGGTCTCGTTCGGGACCCCCGCGGTGGCTCGATCGATGGTGATGGTCGTGTCGGTCAGCGTCGCGCGGAACACGTGCGCGCCGATGGCGGGGACGTTTGTCACGGTGGTCCGGTACCCGACCATCACGAACGTCTTGTTCGCGTCAACCGGCGTGGGGAAGGTCGCCGTCACGGACAGGGTCGCCCCGGCCATCGACGTGATGGAGCCGGTCTGGACGTTGATGTCGGCCGGGTTCGTGAACTCGATCACCTGCCACGTGATGATGTGACCCGACCCCTCGTTGTTTCGAATCTGCAGAGTTGTCGTGTCGATCAATTCGGTCACGATCGCATCGTCGCTGTCCCAGTTGTTGTGCACCGCGAGCATCGTCTTTGAAAAGAGCACGAACGCCTGGTTCACGGACGACAGGGCCAGCGGAAGCGTCACGTTCTTGACGAGCGCGTCCTGGATGACCTCGCCGCGCTGGACTCTGACCCCGGTGACGAAGGTCACGACATACCACTGGATGTTGATCGTGGCGGGGACGCCTTCGTTCGTCACGCGCTCGAACTCGATGGTGGTGCACGGGTTCGCGCAGGCGATCGGAATCCGGCCGCGCAGGGCCGAGGCAACCGGCCGGTTGAAGTTGTGGCGAGTCTCGAAGATCAGAAACGACTTCGCCGGGTCGATGCCGGAAATATTGACGACCAGGATGCCGGCGGTCGTGTGGGTCGCTGTTCCGGACTGCACCTGCTGCGCTACGGCGGCGAGCGCGGTCCCGCGTCCCAGCAGCAGGGCTGCAAGGCCGAGGGCGCTCAAGAGAGCCAGCCGGGAGGCGAGGCGCAAGGGGCGATCGGCCTTTTTCATCATGGTATCTGTCGGTTGTCCTGCCGGGCCCCGCGCGGTCAGCGACGAACGGAGAATTGGGAAAACGAGGAGGGCCCGGAGACAGGAAAGGCAAGACCACTGCCCAACCGGCAATGGGACTGTAAGTGGCTATATCTAAATCAGTTAGATGATTATATCGATCGAGCGGACCAGTACTGAAAAGGACTCCAGGTACCTTTTTGGTACATGCGGTCGACGATCCTGCGCGGCAGCTCTACCGGCCGATCAGCGTGGCGCCCGCCCTCCAGCTTTCGGGACGGTACTCGAACACGCCCGGATTCACGGTGAGGAAGCGGTAGCCGGATCCGCTTAGCGGGTCGTAGAGCACTACGTCCGTGCGGCCGTCGCCGTCGAGATCGCCGGTGGCCGCGGTCCAGCCGGGGGTCCACTCGCCCTTCGACACCGACACGCCGCGGGACGAGAACACCGCGGTCCACCACGCGCCGCTGTGCGGAGCTGTAGCCAAAGAGATCCTCGCGGCCATCGCCCTCGAGGTCGGCGGCTTGCAGGTCCAGACCGGCCGACCACGTGTGGGTCTCCGAGGTGAAGCCGCCGCGGCCATCGCTCACGGCGACGCGCGCGGCGCCGGTCTGCGCGTCGTAGAAGACCAGGTCGCTGCGCCCGGGTCATTCAACCGGGCGGGCGTCACGGCCCATCCAATGCCCCACTTGGTGTCGACGACGACGAAGTCGTTCCTGGTGCGGAGCGCCAGGAACCCGCGGCCGGTCTGCGCGTCGTAGCCGGCGAGATCGGCGAAGCCGTCGCCGTTGTAATCGCCGGCGTGGAGCCGGACGCCCGTGGGCCACGTGCGGCGCGCTTCGGTCACGTCGCCGCTCTTGTTGTGCGTGGTCACCGCGACCGCGCCGGTGCGCGGGTCATACAGCAGGCGATCGTCGAGACCCTCGCCGGTGAAGTCGGCGAGGAGCAGCTGCTGATCGGGCACGCCCGTGCCGCTGGCGCGGACGACGAAGCGGCCCGGGCCCACGTTCAGCGCCTCGGCCCACTCGCCCGTCGTGGCGCGGTAGAAGACGAGGTCGGCCGCCGCGTCGGCGTTCAGACGCGCTGCCGTGACCTGCAGACCGGCGCCCAACGTTCCCGAGATCGCGCGAAGACCGGTGTCGCTGAACGCCACGGTCCACGCGCCGCGCTCGGCGTCGTAGAGGAACAGATCGTCGCGGCCGTCGCCGGTGAAGTCGCCAGGCGCGACGACCGGCGCAACCGGCTCGTCGCGCGTCGACCTCGGGTTCTGCCGCACGCTTCGTCTCGGACCGATCGCGTTCGGTGCCTGTCTGGAGTGCGGGCACGGGAGGCGTACTCGCGGCGCCGATCCCTTTGAGCCGCAGCGCCGGATCGCCGAAGAAGATCCAGGACCGCCGCACGTCGCGGTCGGAGACGGCGCGCTTGGCCGCCGCCACCATCTCGCCCAGCGTGGACGGGCCGCCCTGGAAGATCAGCCGGTACAGCTCCCGGGTCATCACTTCCTGCATCGCGGTGTTCGTGACGCCGGACGAGGCCCAGACCGCGACCGCGCCGCCGTCGGGCGCGCGCAGCAGCGTTTCCGCCAGGCTTTCCTCGTCGTAGATCCCCTGGAACAGCCCGTTGAGGCAGTTCATCGCGATGACGAACGGCAGCCGCGAGTTGCTCCAGCCGTTGATGTCGTCGGGATTCAACAGGTCGCTGTGCTCGCCCCACACCTGCGTGGACCCGTGGCCGGCGTAGTTCACGATCAGGCGGCCTTCGGCGACTTGCGACGCCAGCGCCTGCTTCACGCCGGCGGCTCCGATCTCGCTCGCGAAGAGCTCGTGCCGAATGTAGTCCTGCGGGCAGGAGCGCCTCGAGCTGCCGGCTCGCCGCTTCGTACGGATTGCGAACCTGGGTCGCGTCGACGTCCGCGACGAACGTCACGTCGTTCAGCCACGGGGCATCCGCTTCCATCTCGTAGGCCAGGGTCTTCGCCACCGTCGCGTTCGCCTGGTCGAGGGTGCGGACGGGCAGCCGGCCAACCGCCAGGTCCGGCAGCCCGTTGGTGTCGAGGTCCACGAACCAGTCATCGGACGCGGTCTCCAGTTCCGCCTCCTTGCCTTCGAGCGAGATCAGCTTGGTGGGCACGAAGTCGGCATCGCCGAAGCCGGCGTAGTCGCGCGGGTCGATGGTGGCGTCGCCGACGAGCAGCAGGAAGCGCGGCGGCAGCTGCCAGCTCGCGCGCGCGTGCAGCATGAAGTCCTTCAACGCCTGCGGCGTCTTCTGGCCGAAGCTGAACTCGTCGTAGACGTCCTCGATGTCGGCGCGGAGGACCGACAGGCCCTGCTGCTCGCGCCGCGCGACGAGCGGACCGAGCGCGTCGGCGAACGCCGCGTGCGAGACCGCGACGTAGTCGGCCTTGTTGGTGGCCGCGTGCCAGCGCGAGGGCACATTCGCGCGTACCAGCACGGGCGCGGCGACCGTCGACTCGGTGAAGGCGAGCAGCGTCCGCGTCCGCCGCCCGGCACGAGGACCGTCACCGCCCAGAGTCCGCCGTCCGCGGCCACCGTGCCGCGCAGCTCCTCGGCGGCGAGCGGATCCGTGATGTCGATCACCCGGATGGCGCTGCTCGCAAAGCCGCCGACCGTGATCGTGCCGGTGGCCGGCGCCGTAAAGCGCAGGAGATCGGCGTCGGCGCGGTACGTGTGCGCGTAATGGAGCCGGACGGCGTCGACCAGGCTGAACACGTCCTCACCGCGCTCCGTCACCGTCACCGTGTTGGCGCCTTCGGTGAGGGTGCCCGGCGGGATCTCGAAGCTGTCGACTCCGAGCAGCCGCGCCAGTTGAAGCGCAGCTCGCCGACCTCCGTGCCGTTGACGGCGATGGCAACCACGTGATCCGTGCCGCGCCGTCGTCTCCGTGACGCCCTGAATGGACATCTCGATCTTGGCCGCGCCGGCCGCGTCGATGTTCGGCAGCATCGACCACGAGGTCCGCCGGCACATCGGACACCATCTGCGCCGAACCAGTTCTCCGCCTCGCCGTTGCGCAGCGCGGCGAAGTAGATGCTGCGCTCTTTCTGCTGGACCGTGAAGCCGAAGCTCCCGGCATTGACGGGCGGCGCGTGCAGGCCCGCTCGCGGGTGCACGCGCATGCGCAGGCCCGGACGCGAATCCGCCACGAGCCAGTACGTGCGCGTGTCCGTGTACGGCGTGTCCACGCCGGTGCCGTAGAACTCGATGGCGTCGGCGGGCCCGAACAGCCCGTCCTCCTCGCCCCTGACCATCATCGCCTGCTCGACGCCGTCGACGAACAGCCGCAGCGTGCGAGCCTTGGCGCGCGGCGCGAGCCCGGCCGCGACGAGCTCGGGCTGCGTGATGCGATACCAGCCCGGACGGTTGACGCTGATCTTGACCGCGGCCCTGGCCGCCAGCGTCCGCTGCATGTCGGTCGCGCTCACCACGGGCCCGGCCGGGCCGGGCTCGTCGCGCCGATCCAGCCGTGCGCCTCTCTCGAGGAACACTCTGCGGCGATCCTGGCCCTTGCCCGTGCCCTTGCCCAGATCGCGCAGCGCGATCGAGGGCGTGACGTTCGGCGGCGCTTCGAGTCCGCCGTCCACCGGCCTCACCGGACCGTGCCACGTGCTCTTGCCGCTGAAGGCCCGATCCTCCAGGAAGTAGACCGCCGATCGATCGAGCGGCAGCGCCGTGTCCCAAATGGCATACCGATGTTCGCCGTTCACCGCGGCGCCCTGAGCCGTCATGAGCCCCGAGCCGGCGACCAGCGATCGCGTGACGCGCTCCAGCGTGCCGTTCACCTCGCGATAGACGTGGAACCCGAGATTGTCGATCTCGTAGCCGGTCCGCCACTTCAGCAGCACGCCCTGGTCGTAGCGCGTCGCGTCGAACGCCGTCAACCGCACCGCGGTCAGGGTGAGCGCCGCGGCCTGGGGCCGCTTCCAGGCGTAGTACGCGTAGTTCGCCCCGCTCGTGTTGATCTCGCTGGACCCGCTCGCCGATCTTGAAATCCATCGGGCTGCAACGCCTGAACGTTGTTGCCCGGCGTAATGTAGCGGGTTCGCGAGGAACCCCATCGCCGAGTCGGTGCTTCGGCCGAGCGACGCCGGAAACTGGGTCGCATACTGCGGCGCCGCCGTATCGCTTGACGACGAGATACTCGGGCTCGAACCCGACGCCGGTGATGTTCCGATTGTCGGCGTTGTTGCCGGCGTAGGTGCCGACCCGCATGTGGCCGGGGATCTGGTTCCAGGCGACATAGTGATAGACGACGCCGTTGGCGTTCACGTGCGTGTCGTTGGTCGTGACCGTGAACCCGTCCACGTTCAGCGAGGAGATCCACAGCGGGTTGACGCCGCTGTTCGCGAAATTGTGCGCTTCGGTCGAAGCGGACGATCGGTGGATCGCCTCCGTGGCGTTCGACGGGATGATGAAGACCAGCTCGGGTGAGAAGCCGACGCCGGCGATCGACTGGCCGCCGGCGAGGCCGTTGCCGGTGTACGTGCCCACCTTCATCGTGCCCGGGCCGGCCTTGAACGCGGTGAACCAGTACGGCGTGCACAGGCCGGGGCAGCCGGCGCTGCTGTTGACCGTCACGTTGGTGCCGATGGTGAAGCCCGACGGATCGAGCGACTGGACGAGATTCGGCCGCGAGCACACCGCCGAGGATCGGCTTCGCGAGATCGCCGGCCATCGTGGACGTCCGAATCACGGCGCCCTGAGCGAGGTCGCCCTTGATGATGACGACGTCGGGCTGGAAGCTCAGGCTCGTGATCACGCGGTTGTCCACCGCGTCCCCTTCGTAGTCGCCGGTGATGAGGATCGGCTGCTGCGCGCGCGCCCAGGCGGCATAGAAGTGCGACCGTGGCGTTTTCGTTCACCTCGACGGTTGGTCCCGACCTGGAACCCGTCGGTCTGCAGCGCCTGAATCTTGTTGGTCGCGTTGGCCGTCGCGGTGAAATTGGCGGTGCTGTCGGCCACGAAGTCCAGCGAGCTGGGACGGAGCACGGGCACGTCCGTCGGTCACGTTCTTGACGATCACGAGCTCGGGCGAAAACCCGACGCCCGTGATGTTCCGGTTGTCCGCGGCGTTGCCGTTATAGCTGCCGATGTCCATCTCGCCCTTCACTTCGTTCCAGGCGACGTAATGGAAGGTGACAGTACCGGGGACGGCGCTGACGTCGCCGTCGAGTCCCGACGGTGAAGCCGTCCGCGTTCAGCGAGGTGATCCGGTTGGCATTGCCGGCGTCGGCGCTGAACCGCGTCGAATTGGCCATGCCGGACACGCGCATGACGGGATTCTGCGCCGCCGCGCCCATCACGAAGACCGCTTCCGGCGAAAACTCGAGACCTGTGACGGACACGGGCGTGCCGCTGTTGCCCACGTAGGTCCCGACGGCCATCTTGCCGGCGCCCGCTTTGAAGGCCGTCCAGTAGTAGATGGAACCGGCGGCATTGACCTGGGCGTTGGTGCCGACGAGGAACCGGCCGCCGTTGACCGTATCGAAATCCAGAATGCGATTGGTCACCAGCGCGGCCGCCGCCGCCGACTGCTTCGAAGAGGCGGCCGGGCTCTGCGGCATCGTGGACGTGCGAAAGACGGCAATCTGACCCGAGGTCTTGAGGATGACGAAATCGGGCTCGAAGCCGACGTCGATCCCGCGGTTGTTCACCCCGTTGCCGGTGTACGACCCGGAGAGGACCCTCGCCTCGATCGTCCTGTTCGAACTCCACGATGAACCAGTCGATCTCCGCGGTCGCCGCGGTGTTGTTCCGGTCCAGCGTGAGCTGCGTCGCTGACAGCGCCATCGTGGCGGAGCCCGACGCCGATGATGTCGTCGGCCACGTACGGAGACCTGCCCCATGTTCTGTCCGGCGCCGGACTGGACCGAGCCGAACGCGATCGACTGTGAGACGTCCAGGTGCGGGGCGATCGGAACGTTGACCTGGGCGGCGGCAACGGCAAAGGTGCTGGTGCCGCGGACGACCGTCGACTTGTCTTTCAGCTCGATCGCCTGCCAGAAGATCTCGGTGATGTCGTCGGGAGTGCCGGGGAGGCTGCGTTCGATCGTAATCGTCGTCGAATCGGTCAGTTGCGCGCGGAGCATCCTCGAGCCGATGGCGCGGCGCCGGTGCCGGTTGTTCTGAACCCGACCAGAACGAAGGTCTTGTTCGCGTCGACCGGCGGGCTCAAGGTGGCCGTGACCGATGTGGTCGGGCCCAGCATCGTGGTCGATGGCCCTTCTGCACGTTGATGTCGGCGGCGTTGGTGAACTCGACGACCTGCCACGAGATGATGTCCAGGGGACGGCATCGTTGCTCCGGAACTGCACGGTCGTCGTGCTGGTGATTTCGCCCGAGGATCGTTTCGTCGGTGTCGCTGAATTCGCCGCCGGCGAGTCCGTCGTCTTGGACCAGAGCACGAATGCCTGGTTGACCGCCGAGAGGGTAAGCGGAAGCGTCACGTTCTTGAAGAGCGAATCCTGGGTGGTCTCGCCGCGCTGGACCCTGACGCCGGTGACGAACGTCACCACGTACCACTGGATGTTGATCGCGGCGGGGGCCCCTTCGTTCGTCACACGCTCGAACTCGATGGTCGTGCACGGGTTTGCGCAGGCGATCGGCATGCGGCCGCGCAACAGCGCCGCGACGGGCCGGTTCGCCGTGTGGCGGGTCTCGAAGATCAGGAACGACTTCGCGGGATCGACTCCGGCGATGTTGACGACCTGGATGCCATTGGCGGTGTTGACCACCGTTCCGGACTGAACCTGCTGCGCCACCGCGGCGAACGCGGTCCCGGGCGCGAGCCACAGGCCCGCAAGGCTGAGGGCCACCGCGGCCAGCCGGGGAACGATGCGCGCGATGCGATGAGCCATTTTCATAGTGGTATCGGCGGAGCCCCGTATTCCATCGATCGGGATTATTGAGAGGGAAGACGAGGAGGGCCCTGACATAGGCAAAGGCAAGACCACGGCCGAACCGGCCGGAGGACTGTAATGAGCGCTATATCAAATACTTACAGCGGTAATTCTTGAATCGAAAACCCGGACGGCGAGAGAGCCTACGTACCTTTTTGGAACATGAGGTCGACGATCCTCGCTGCTGAGCTCCGGGCCTCTCGCGCAAGCCGCAATGCGTAAGCGACGGCGCGGGACCAGGCCGGACCCATACGGTCGAGGTGGACCGTGCGCCCGTTGCGCTCGATTGCCGAGACCCGGCCGAGCACCTGAGACGGTTCGATCGGACCATCGCACGTGTGCGCCGCGTCGCCCCGCATCACGAAACCGGCCGGGCGCACGCGAATCACACGATGAGCGATCGCCGCGGGACCTTTGCGATAGAGCACGACGTCGCCGACTCGGACCGGCGACGGGCCGAGCGGCACCACCGTGATGGTGTCGCCGTCGCGGATGGTCGGGTACATGCTCCACCCCGGCGCGCGGAACCGCACCGGCTGTCCTCCGCTCAACAGCGTCTCGAGCACACGCATGAATCGCGGCGGGTCCGGAGCGCACGCGGCCTTGGTCCGGCTGAAGCCGGACACCACCGGGATCGAGGTCATGTCCGGCTTCGCACGAAACCGACGACCGCCGGGTCGGGCACGAAGGCGAGCTCGAAGCACGGCACGCGATCGACGATGCGCCCGAGGAGACCGAGCGTGAAGTCGAGGCCCGCGTGATCGTGAAACGGCGGAAAGCAGCAGGTAAAGAGTCGCGCGGCGGCGCCCGCGCCGCCGGCGGGACGCACGGAGTTCTCGCGGCCGTGGGCGAGGAAGTAGATCCGCGCGAGCGGCGCCGACGCGGGGCACCCGAACTCCTCCTCGCCGTGCCACGGCGTGCCGTACATCCACACGCGGTCCTCGCGGAGGCGAAGCACCACGCGATCGTCGCTGAGGACGGTGGCGCCTTCGCGATGCCAGAGCCGCGCACTGGTACTCTTGCCCGCCTCGGAGTGTCCCGCGAACAGATACGCGGCCCCGTCGCGATCGATCACCCCGCACCCGTGCACCTCGACACCGCGGCCCCGCGCCAGCAGGTTGATCATCATCAGCTCGTCGAGCGGAAACTCGAGCGGCAGCAGCGACGCGCTGTTCGGGATGCAGGCGGCGTTGAACGAGATCGTGCCGCGGGTGAACGAGGAATCGAAGCGGGCGAGCCGGTACGGCGCCGGGCCGAGCGCGGAGGAGACGAAGCTGAACACGAAGTCGTCTTGGTGGCGGTACATCCGCCAGGTGCCACCGGAGTCGAAGAGCAAATCCCCGCTGGGTTGATCCAGGTCAGGCGCGCGCCGGACCTGCGTGGTGACGTCGGGCTCGTCGGTGCTGCCGGCCGGAACCAGGAACTTGCTGCTCGTGCCGGAGACCGTCAAGCCGAGCGCGGAATCGTCGCAGGTCACCTGTGTCGTGATGTCCGCGACACGCAGCGTGAGCCGCTTCGAAAGGGGACGGCCGCCCGCGTCCGCGGCGGGCGCGATCATCGGTTCCCCTCAGACACCTATGATCCGGACGAGCTGCAGGCCTTCGGGAAGGTGCACCGTGCCTGGGCCGGTCCGCTGCGGCCCGCGATCTTGCAGACGGCGAGGACAGCTTCTTCGGGCTTGAGCGACACCTGCGTCAGCTCCGGTTTCTGGTACGCCCGCTTCGCGGTGCGCTCCGACTGTGATTCATCGTTCATCGTGATCGGCCTCTCTTCTCCGTCAGTGTGCGCTGCAGCTCTGGCACCCTCCGCTCGAGCACCCGCCCCCGCCGGCGGCCGGCTGCTGGAGCATCGGCAGCATCTGCCGCGAGAGCGGCTGCTTGCTGCCGCGGGGCAGCAGCTTCAGCCGGGCCGCCGAGCGCAGCAGCTCGTCGTGGCCGACGCCGCCCTCACAGTACTCGCAGTCGCCGTGCCGGCCGAACGGGAGATCGAACGCGTGGGCGCGCAGGTGCGCCACGCGGCAGAGGAAGTCGACCGGCGCCTCGGGGTCGCCGTTCTCGAGCTCTCCGTTGGCCGGGCACATCCCGCACATCGTCTTCAGCTGGCAATCGGTGCACTTGGTCGGCCGGGTGATCTTCTTCCGGCGGACGTTGCGCAGGAATCCTTCCCAGCCTTCGCGCAGCGTGCCGGTTCGCAGATCGTACTTGTCCTGCTGGGAGAGGATGCAGATGCTCATGCGCCCGTACGGATCGATCGAGAACGAGGTGACGCCGCCGCCGCAGTGGTACAGCTCGTCCTCGCGTTCGGGGGGATTGGCCGGCTTGAAGTTCTTCTCGGCGAAGATCTCCCACTCGTTCATCCGCTTGGGATCTTCGAGATCGAAGGCGACCACTTCTTCGGGCGACAGCCGGACCGCCAGCGGGCTCTGCGAGCAGTCGATGCGCGGGTTCATCGCGGTGTCGAACTTGAACTCGACGCCGAGATCGTCGGCGAAGCGCTGCATGTCCCAGACTTCGTGCTTGTTGATCGACACGGCGACCGTTTTCAGCGCCAGCGGCAGGCCGCGCTCGAGCAGCACGTCGATCCCGCGCATGCACTTGTCGAACGAGCCCGGGATCCCGGTGAGCCGCTCGTAGGTCTCGCGGGTCCGGCCGTAGAGCGTGATCTCGATCGCGAACGGGCGATACGCCGCGAGATGGTCGGCGACGCGCGGGGTGATCAGGTTGCCGTTCGTGAAGAGGGTGATCAGGAAGCCGTTCTGCCGGGCGCGCGTGTAGATGTCGAGAAAATCGCGGCGGGCGAAAATCTCGCCGCCGGTGTAGAGCAGCCACATGCCGCCGGCCTCGACGAGCTCGTCGAGGAGCCGGTAATGCTCGTCCCGCGTCAGCTCGCGATCGCGGGCGGCCGCGTCGCCCATCGGCAGGTTGTTGTAGCAGTGGGCGCACGTCAACGGGCACCGGTGCGTCATCTCGAAGGTGCCGTCGAGAGGCAGGCTCCGCGACACGGCCGCGCGATGGATCTGATCGCTGAACGCACCGTACGTCGCCGTTTTCACATGTCCCTCGCTTGCTCGAGCGGTCCGCCGCCAAGCGGCCGGGAAAACCCTTTTGCCTCGAGCGTGGTCAGGAGCTCGTCGACATCGCGGAGGGCCTGTTCGAGCGTGACGTCGTATTCGGCGCTGACCGCTTCGGCGATCGCCTGCGCGGAGCGGCGGCCGTCGATGAGGTGCCAGATGAAGGAGCCGACCTCGTTGAGCGTGTAGATGGAGTCGAGCTCGGCGACGTGGCCGGTCACGGGCACGAGGATCGTCTCGCCCGCGATGCGCCGCGTGACGAACGACTTGCCGTCGTCCCCACGATCCACATATCGGCTCATGTCGCCCATCACGTCTCCAGTCTCTGGATCGACACCGACGGACCGGGAGGTCGCGGGTATTGTGAGACAGGTACCGGGCAGTGTCAAACAATCTCAGAGGTGATCGTGTGCGGTATTCAAGCTCATCATTGAAAATGTGGATGTGTCGCTGGGCCGGCACGAGCCGATTTTGAGAGCGGCAGTATCATGGCGCGAAAGCATTCAGCGATCGCGCCATGACTGACGAGACCTGCTGGGAATCGGCCGCCGCGGTCCTTCGGGGGCATCGCGCGCTCCACGAGCTCGGCGCGCACGAGAGGGAAGCGCTCCTCCGGTGGGCGCTGCGAAACAAGCTCACCACGTTGCTGTGGCGGGCCTCGGAGCCTGTCCCGAGCGCAGTCGAGGGGCCTGTCCCGAGCGGAGTCGAGGGACGCGACGCGTGGCTCGACGCGGCTCGCCGGCAGGCCGCGTACGCCGTGCACCAGGAACAGGAGCTGCGGCGCGTCGTGGACGAGTTCGTCCGCGCGGGCATCGCGCCGATCTTCCTGAAAGGCGCGGCGCTCGCCCACACGCTCTACCCGGACGCCGCGCTGCGGCCCGGCGCCGATCAGGACATGTTGATTCGGCCGGACGAGGCCGGGCGCGTCCGCGCGATCTTCGAACGGCTGGGTTACGAGCCGGAGCTGCAGCCTCCCGGCGAGCACATCGCGTCGCAGTTCGGGTTCCGGCGGACCGATGCGCGCGCGATGGTGTACCTGTTCGACCTCCACCTGAAGATCTCGAACGCGCTGGTCTACGCGGACCGCCTCTCGTACGAGGACATCCGTGCCGAGGCGGCGCCGATGCCGCGGCTCGATGCCCGCGCGCTCGCGCCATCGCCCGTCCATTCGCTCGTCATCGCCTGCGTCCACCGCATCGCGCATCATGCCGACACCGACGACTTGCTGTGGCTGTACGACATCCGCCTGCTCGCCGGTTCGTTGACGGGGGAGGAATGGGCGCGCGCGCTGACGCTCGCGGAAGCGAAGCAGCTGGGCGCGGTGGTGCTGCGCGGGATCGAGCGCGCGGGACGCGCCCTCGGTCAGTCGGCGCCCGGCGTCGTCCTCGAGAAGCTGCGCGACCTCGCGTCGCATGAGGCGCCCGCGCCGCTTCTCGCTCCGGGCACGCGCATGATCGACGTCGCCCTCACCGATTTCCGCACGCTGCCGACCTCGCGCGCGCGGCTGCAGCTCGTCGCCGAGCACCTGATGCCCCCCGTCTCGTACATGCGCCGCGTCTACCCGCGATGCCCGGCGCCGCTGCTGCCTCTCGCCTACGTCTACCGCGTCGCGCGCGGCGCGCCGCGGTGGTTCAGGCAGAGGTGATGGTCACCGCCCAGGCTTGACGAGCTCTACGCGGCGCGCCAAACCCGGAGCGCGTGCCAGCCGTCCGTCGCACGTCAGCAGCGTGGTATCGAGCACTTCGGCGAGCGCGACGTAGACGGCGTCGTAGGCGCTCAGGTTGTTTCGGAGCGCCCACACGCGATCGAGCAGCGGCTCATGCGCGTGACGCTGCAGGTCCAGGGCACGCAGTTCTTCGAGGGCGACCGCGGCGGCCTTCGCATCCACCTCACCCTCCTTCGCGTAGCGCCGCAACGCCTGCGCGACCTCGACGTCCGCGAGGTGCGGCACGTGCAGGGCGAGAGCCGGGTCGGCGATGCGGGTCGCGATCGCACAGACCGGTCGGCGTGCCGAGCACCAGCTCGACGAGCGCCGAGGCGTCGAGGACGATCACCGCGCGTCCCGTTCGGCGCGGATCACGTCCGCGGCGCGGCGCTTGAGCAGCCGCACCGGCCGGGCTCGCAGCCGCTCGAGCACCTCCTGGCGGGTCGGACGATCCAGCGCTTTCCCGACCTCACGCAGGACGTAGTCGGACATCGACATGCCCTCGATCGCCGCCCTGACCTTCAATCGGCGGTGAAACTCGGCGGGCACGTTGCGAATCTGGACCATCGTCTTGGACATGATATAAGAATACTTTCATCGCTTTATCATGTCAAAGGAGCCCTGGCCCACGGATGGCGCGGAGAGTGTGCGCCGGAGCCGGCGGTCGAGCGCCACCGCGGCGTAGAACAGCAACACGAACTCCATCGGCACACGGTAGCGCGTCGTCGGGAAATACAGCGCGTGTGCCGCCACGAAGGTGACGGCCACGCACCACAGGATGGCGTCGCGGCGCATCTCGCGGCGCCGCAGCCACACGCCCGCGATCGCCAGCGCGAGCACCGGCGTGTACCAGATGGCGTAGATGAACTGATGCGACCGTCGTCGAGGCGGGCTGTTCTCGACCGTGAACTGTCCGTTCCCGCCGAGCAGAATGCGCGTCGTCTCGGTGGGTTCGTGGTACGGCACGAGCCGCGGCGAGAAGAAATACAGAACGTTTCTCGCCTTGAGGCCTGCCGTCCTGAGCGGGTGCCGCCGGATTTCCTGCCATGCGAGCGCGGTCCATTCGGCATCCTGTGCCCGTTCGAGCGCGGCTGATTCCGGCTGGGGCGGGCGGCTGGCACCCTCGAGGACCGACCACGCGTACTCCAGGAGGATATCGGGGCCGTAGTCGGGGAAGACGTTCGGCGTGTACGGCGAGTTCGAGATGAACAGGTTGAGCCCGCTTCGCGTCGGGAGTATCGCGCCGTTCAGCGCGTAGTTCCGGACGGCGTACGGCGCGATGACGAGGAGCGCCGTCACCGTCACCGCGGCAGCCGAACGCCGCGCGCCGGTCCACCAGTACACGGCCGCCGCCAGCGCGACGATCGGCAGCGCCATGGTGCGGGTCAGCACGGCCAATCCGAGCCAGATGCCCGCGCGCACGGCGCCGGCCGCCGTCGTGGACGTCACGAACTCCGCCGCGAACGCGATGAGCAGCGTGGTCATCAGCGCCGCATCGGTCGGGTCGGGTGAATGGCGTACGAGCAACGGATAGACGGCGTAGAGGACTCCGGCGATCACACCCGCACGCGGTGAGGCGGTCAGGCTCGCCGCAAGCCGGTACAGGAAAATCGCGCCGGCCGCGGCGACGGTGCACTGGATGACTTGGACGAGCAGCACGCTGTGTCCCACCACCACGCGAGCCAGTGCCAGGAACAGCGGATATGCGGGTTCGAACGCGGTCGTCCGGACGCCGTAGAGGCTCAGCGACCCGTCGCGCAGGAGGCTGTCCGACAGCGCCCAGTAGTCGCCGTCGAACGGCGGTCTCTCGAGCAGAAGGTACAGGAGTCGAGTCAGCAGAGCGAGAACGAACAGACCCGCGTACGCGAGCCGATCCGGATGGCGGCGCTCGGGACGCGGAGCCGGCCGGACGTTGCCCCCCGCAGGAAGAGAAGAGGTCGCCACCGATCACCGTCCTCGAAAAGTCTCGGCAGAACCGGGCGACTGAAATGAAAGGGCGCGTCCTCCCGCGGTCCCCGTGACCGTGTAGCGTCCCCGCAGCTGGAGGAAATCCATCGCACCCTGGAGCGGCCCTCCTGACATCTGATTGACGATCTGATCCTCGACCGAGAAGCCGAGCGTGAGATCGATGGACCCGCTGCGGCCGCGAACGGTGATGCGCTCGGGGCGGGAGCGCCCGGGAGCATCCACCTCCGTGATCGTGACGTTCGTGGCATATCCGATCGGCCCGTCCGGCCCGATGGCCGCGAGGAAGCCGGGCATGCGATCCGGATCCGCGGCGTCGCGCGGCGGCAGAATGCGGCCGTACAGGATCGAGGTCTCGCCGTGCTGGACCTGGCCCCACTGCCACGACACCCCTTTCCAGAATCCCCAATTGTGATCGTGATAGCCGACGCCCTGGTCGAGGCTGACGCGCGTGCCGTTCACCACCAGCGTTCCGCCTAGCGCACCCGACATCACCGGCACCACGTAGCCGGACCGCCAGCCGCCGGCGCCGTGGATCTCGATCGGCGTCATCAGCCTGTCGGCCGTGCCCTCGATGAACAGATCGCCGACGACGCGGCGGCCGCCTTCGCCGCGCAGATCGAGCGTGAGGTGATATCGAAGGCCTTCCAGCCGGATGCGGTTGCCGCCGATCGTGAGCTCGGGCGCGGCGGCGATCGCGGCTTCGTCGAGCTCGGCGGACGCGCTGAACGTCTCCATCCGGCCGCCGCGATCGAGCTGCAGCCGCACGCCGGCCACGCGCCGGCCATCGGGCCGCGCGGGACCGGCAAGGAAAGTGAGATAGAACCGCGCTTCGGGCGACCGGCCGTTGAAGTACAGCCACTCCGCCCACGAGGCCGCACGCGCGGGGACGTCGGGCACTCGACGAAAGCCGTCGATCGAACGAAGGAGATCGGCCGGATCCGGTGCGGTCCAGCCGGCGTCGGACGCCGCATCGACCCAGCCGGCGACGCTGGAGACCTCGGGGTCGAGGAGCGCGCGTTCGCGGCTCGGAATCCCACCCCGGGCTTCCACCGGCGACGTTCCGCCTTCCCGCACGAGATACAACGTCGTCTCACTCCACGGCGATGCCGCGCGCATGCGGCCGGCCAGCGACGGGGTCTGCAGGGCGCCCGACAACAGCACGCGAGCGGCAGGCAATCCGCTTCCAGGTCCGCTGATGACCAGGTCGCCGCCGCCGACGAGGCCCGGGGAGCGCGCCTGCTCGAGCACGACCTCGGCGACGCCGAGCAGGATCGCCATGACCGACACGCCCGTGCCGAACCCTGCGGCCAGCACGGCGCTTCGGGCCGGATGCGCGAACAGCGACCGCATCGCCAGCTTGGCGATCACGCCGGCGCCTCGCTGACGATGGCGCCGTCGCGCATGGTCAGGATCCGGTGGGCGCGCCGGGCGAGCGCCACGTCGTGCGTGACGATCACGAGTGCCGTCCCGTCGGCGTTCACGCGATCGAGCAGCGCCGCGATCTGCTCGCCCGTCGCCTGATCGAGCTCACCGGTCGGTTCGTCGGCCAGCAGCAGCCGCGGCTGGTTCGCGAGCGCCCGCGCGATGGCGACGCGCTGCATTTCTCCTCCGGAGAGCTGCGACGGACGATGATCGGCGCGCGCCGAGAGCCCGACGTACTGCAGGAGCGCCATCGTGCGGCGCCGCCGCTCGCCGCGCGGCACGCCCGCTTCGCCCTGCGGCAGCTCGACGTTCTCGGCCGCCGTCAACATCGGCAGGAGGAAGAAGCGCTGGAAGACGAAGCCGATGCGCGTCAATCGAATGTGGCTCCGCTCGCGGTCCCCGAGCGTCGTCACATCGCGATCGTCGAACAGCAACGTCCCGCCGCTGGGTGTGTCGACGCAGCCGAGCAGGTGCAGGAGCGTCGACTTGCCGCATCCTGACGGACCGGAGATGGCCACGTGATCGCCGGCGCCCACACGCAGATCGACGTTCCGCACCGCCACGACCGGGCCCGCCGGCATCGGGAAGACGCGCGTCACGTTCCGCGCTTCCACGACGGGCGGCGTCACGAGATCACTTCCTTGCGAAGGGTGGCCGCGATCGGCAGCCGCGCGACCATCCGCATCGGATACAGCGCCGCGAGGACCGCGGTCGCGGCGAGCAGCGCGACGTGCACGACCACCGCACGGGGCTCGAAGACGAAGAAATGCAGCTCCGACGGGACCCACGGCATCGCTTTCAGAATGCGATCGAGCGACACGGAGAGCGCGACCCCCAGCGGCAGGGCCAGCGCGCCGCCGAGGCCGACAATCAGCGCCGACTCGCAGAACACGTCGGCCACGACACGGCGTTGCGAGAAGCCGAGCGCGCGGAGCGCGGCGATTTCTCCGAGCCGCTGGTTGACCGAGACGGTCAGCAGCACCGTGATGAGGAGGACCGCAAAGCACACGGTGACCGTGACCAGGACGACCGAGATCTGGCGGAAGTACCAGAACTCGGTCTGTTGCAGCCGCGCCACGACCTCGCGGTTCGTCGCTGCGTGCAGATCCGGCCGCAACCGCTGGATCGCGGCGCGAACGGCCCCCGCGTCGGCGCCTTCGGCTCCGGCGACGAGGATCATGTCGGCATCGTCCTCGCTGTCATCGCCGCACGCCCGCAGCGCATGGCGCAGCGTCGTCGCTGCCGTCAGCTGCAAAGGGTCATCGAAAGGGAACTCCGCGATCCCCACGACGTTCAGCCCGATCGGTGGCAGCGTGGAGGCCCCGGCGGCGCCGCACGAGGCGCGGACTGTCACGGTCTCACCCGGACGGCGCCCCAGGAGATCGGCGAGCTGGCGATTCAACAACACCTCGCCGGGGGCGGCGCTGCCGCCGGCCACGTCGCGCCCTTCGACGATAGTCCACGGCCGCCGGCGAGAATTGTCCACGCCGAGGAAGGACACGAAGAACGGTTCGGTGCCGGCCGCCGAGGCAATCTCCGCTTCGGCCAGCCGCAGCGCCACGGCTTCATCCACGCCGGGCAGCTTCGCAATGGCCGTGGCGGTGTCGTGGATGCGAGTGATGCGCGGCCCGGTTCCGAGCATCGCCGGCGTGGCCATGATGCGGACGCTGAACCCGCCCCGATCGAGCAGTGCCTGCATGGACAAGACGAGGCCGCGCGACAGCAGCAGCATGTCGAAGAGCAACGCCGCCGCGGCCGCGACCCCGACGATCCCGAGCACGGCGCGCGCGGGCTGACGAACCAGGCCCCTCCACGCAAAGGCCAGCGGCTTCATCGGCGCGCGAGGGAGAGGACGCTGCGGCGCAGCAGCACCCAGGATGCGCCGAGGCTCGCCAGCGCGCCGAGCGGCACCGCGATCGCGATCGATCGCAGCGCCACCGACGGCGTGATCCGGACGAAGACCAGCGCCGTGTCGTAGCGCCACTGGAAGTAGATGTTGATCAGCCCCTGCGACGCGAGCGCGAGGCCGAGGCCGAGCAGCGCTCCGGCCACCGCGATGAAGAGGCCCTCGACCAGCACCTGCGCCAGGATGCGCCGGGTCGTGAGACCGATCAGCCTGAGGATGCCGACCGTCTCGCGCCGCTCGTCCACGACCATGACCGACAGCGCGAGCAGGAACATGGTGCTGGCCACGATGGTGACGATCGCGATCGCGAGGTGGAAACGTTCGAGCACGACGAAGACGTCGGCTTCGCGCATCGCTCCTGCCGCGAATCTGATGCGGATGCCCGGAATGCGCGACACGGCGTCGCGCGCGAATGCCCGCGCCTCATCGGGGTTCGCCAGCGCGACGTTGATCGCGTCGACGGTGCCGGCCGCGAGCGGATCCGCGGGGTCGGCCGTCATCGCGAGCAGATCGGGCAGGTGCAGGCGCACCTCGTGCTTCGCCGCGTTGAGCTTCAGCGGATCGGGCGCCGGCTCGTACACGCCGGCGACGCGAAATGCCCGCGCGTTGCCCCCCGCCGAATCGGTCGACAAACGCACGACCGTTCCGGTGGCGATGCCGAAGGCTTCCGCAAGCTGTCGAGAGATCAGGACGTCTGGAGGTGGCGGTTCGGCGCCCGCCTGACGCGCCATCGCGGTCGCGGACCCCACGACGAACCAGACGATCGCCGCGAACCCGGCGCGTCCCAGGAGACTCATTCGTCGGGCCACCGTTCAAGAAAAGCCGCGCGCCGCAGCACCCGTGGGCGAAGACGCCGGCGCGCCGGCGAATGCGGAGCGCGCCCTGATTATAGGGGAAGGCGGCTAAGCTAGGGCCTCTCGGAATCGCCGCGTTGAACAGGAGGTCAGGAGATCGGGAATTGTTCTCGGTTAATTCAACTGGCGGTAGGAATGAAATCACGACAAGATCTCCTGCTTCGACCAGCTCTGAGTTTGCCAGTGGGGAGCTGACGATAGATGACCGCACGCGCACAGGGTTGGGAAGGCTGGGACGCTTACGCGCCGTTCTACGACTGGGAGAACGCGCGCACGGTCGCGCGCCGGGACGTCGCGTTCTGGCAGCGGCTGGCCGCGGCCCAGGACGGCCCGGTGCTCGAGCTCGGGTGCGGCACGGGACGCATCACCGTCCCCGTCGTCCGCGCCGGTGCGCACGTCGTCGGCATCGACCGATCCGCGGAGATGCTGGCGCGCGGGCGGCAGCGGCTGCGGCGGGCGAAGCTGCAGGACCGCGCGCTGCTGGTGCGCGGCGACATCCGTGCGCTCCCGTTCCGATCCCGCCCGGGGTTCCGCCTCGTCATGGCGCCCTACGGCATTCTGCAGTCGCTGACGCGCGAGCTCGACCTTATGGAGACGCTGCGCTCGGTGGCGCGCGTGGTGCCGCGCGGCGGGCTCTTCGGTATCGATCTGGTCCCGGACCTGCCGCGGTGGTCGGAATACAAACGCCGGACGAGCCTCGCCGGCACGCGCGGCGGCACGCGGCTGACGCTCGTCGAATCGGTGCGCCAGGATCGCCGGCGCCGGCTCACGATCTTCGACCACGAGTACATCGAGCGGCGCGGGCGCGAGCGCCGGGTGCACCGTTTCTCGCTGACGTTCCGCACGCTGTCGGTGCCCCAGATCGCCCGGCGTCTCGAAACGGCCGGCTTTCGCATCCAGGCCGTGCTCGGCGACTACCAGGGAGGGCCGTGGGACAGCCGGGCGGACGTCTGGGTGATCCTCGCGGCAAGACGATGAGCGGACTCGAGCCGAGTTCCGACTACGGCCGCTGCTTCCACGCGCGCATGTTCTCGAACACCCTGCGGGAAATCAGCGTCCCGTGGTTGCCGGCAGTGTGCGGCGCCTGCGGTCCGTGCACACCTTTCGTATGAATGGCGACCACGCAGTCGCTGCAGATGCCGTTGTGTTCGAGGAATACCGGGCTCCCTGACATTTGTTTGAGCGTGTCGTTGTCGTAGAAGAGCTGGCCGCCGAGGACCGCACGGATCTTGCCCGGGCTCGAGTACAGCTCCGGCGATGAGTCGGGGGGTTTGGAGAGGTAGCCGATGACTCTGGTGCGCGCCTTCTGGGGTGTGATGTTCTCCCAACCGTAACCAAGCCAGCCTGTCGTGAGACCCATATCGCAGTCGAGTTCAATAGCGCCGTAATCGTACTCCTCGCCGCCACCGGTCGTCCATCCGACTGTTGAAAAGAGCGTCTTCGCGTTGCAGGAGCGTTGCGGTGCGGCCGTCGCAACGACCGTCAGCTTTGTGAACCAGTTGCCTTTCTCATCAGAGACACAGTGACCGGCTGTGGCGACGACGTTCTTGCCGTACAACCATCCGGAGCAGGAGTTCAGACCGGCCTTGATCAACACCAGGGCCCGATAGGGAAACGCGGCCGGAGCCAGCACTTTCTTCAGCTCGTTACGTGAGCCAAAGATGATCTGTTGGTCGTCTGGCAGGAGCGGGTTGAACGGCGGCTCGTGTTCCGGCGAGGTGGATTCGACAACCGACACGGCGGTGCCATCGTTGGACACGTACGCGTGGAGATCCGGTTTTTGTCCATCCGCAGACTGCGGCAGGGCGACGATTGTGGCCACCGAAATACCCGCCACGACCGTCCATACACAGATGTGAACCCGGCGTTCGCCTCCGGCTTGACGGCTCACGCGGGACATTATAAAAGCACCAAAGCTGTCTCGCAACGCCTCGGCGTACTCCATCCTTTGAGCATTGGAGGTGTATCGTGGCCTCTCCAGCACAACGTCCGAACCCCTCAGTCGACGAGGCGCTCAGCTTGGTCGTAAAGGAGATTGAGGCCGGCTCCGCGTTCCCAATCGACGCAGGCAGCCGGAAGCTCATTACTACCTTGTACCGGAATTCGTTCAAAGAACGCCTCGTGAAAGCAGAAGTGTGGGCGGACGAAAGCCGGAACGTGCTCAACGCCGCGCGGCAAGTCGGCGTCATCGCGAGCGCCCTCGCAACGCTGCAGTTCCAACCCGATCCACGCACGGTCAAGGAGTGGATGGTTGACGAAGCCGCCAAGCTGGTCGAACAGTATTGTTCCGTGGGCGACGACGAGGGGCAATGGTGCAAACGCGATCGGACTGGTCCGTGAGACCGACAGGACCTGGGTAACCCAACCGGACCGGTACCATGACAGACCTCGGGCCGCCGTCCGACGGCAAGTCGCTCCGCGCGTCTGAAGAGTTGCTGCGCGAGGCCCGTGCCGGCAACACGCGCGCGCTGAGCGCGCTCTTCCGGCGGGAAGCCGGCGCGCTCGGCCGTTGGGCCCGGGGGCGGCTGCCACGGTGGGCCCGTCATGTCATGGACACCGTCGATCTGGTGCAGGATGCGCTGCTCCAGACATTCCGGCGGCTCGATCAGTTCGACGATCGCGGCCACGGAGCGCTCCAGGCGTACTTACGCCAGGCCGTTCAAAACCGCATCCGGGACGAGCTCAGGCGAATTGACCGCCGGCCCATCGCGACCGAGCTCCTCGAGGATGTTCCCGCTACCGCCGCATCCCCACTCGACTCGGCGCTCGATGCGGAACGCACCCGTCGCTACAAACAGGCGCTCGCCACGCTCAGCGAAGCCGATCGCGTGCTGGTGGTCGCGCGCATCGAGATGGAGTACACGTACGAACAGCTGGCCCTGATCAGCGGACGTGCGAGTCCCGAGGCGGCGCGAAAGGCGCTGCGCCGCGCCGTGGTGAAGCTCGCGGAAAGCATGTCCGATGATTAATCGCCGAGTGGCCGCTCTCGCCGACGCCGTGACGGATGGCGAGCGCGTCGATTGGCGTCACGCCAGTTCCCGTCTGGGCTCGTCGCGAAACCGGGCACTCGCGGCACAACTGAAGACGCTGTCCGAGATCAGTCCGCCGCGTGAGCGAGCGCCCGGCGATCCGTTCGCCGGCAGGGGCGTCCCCCTCATTCTCCAGATGGTGACCCTTCTGGCGTCGGCCATTGCGGTGCTTGGCATTGTCGGAATCGTCTCGGGCACAGAGCTGCACGGCCGCGACGCCCTGCGATTGTTGATCGTCAGCGCTTACGCCGCCACAGGTCTGCTGCTCGTCTGGGGCACCCGCCACCCCGGCGCGGCTGCCCTTGGCGGGGCGTATTGGAGCATTGCGGCGTCATTTGCCGTTGAGGGCACTGGCCAGTTCTTCCATGCGATCACAGGCGGAACAACATCCGGCGTGCTGGACGCTCTGCGGCCCGAGGCATTCCTTGGGGCGTTTTTCTGGCAGTTCGCGCGGGAATTTCCGGTGGCGAGACGATTCGGCGGCATCGATCGCTTCTGCCGCCACGCCTTCCGCGTGAGCCTCCTGCTGGGCACGGTGCTGTTTGTCGCGAACGTCCTTCCCGCCGTCACGAATGCGCTGCCATTCAACGCGTGGGTGAAACCGCTCGATCGCCTGAGCGGCAACGGCGACTGGTTCTGGGCTGTCGTGTTCGCCACGACGCTGCCGGCGTTGGTGGCGCTGCCGCTGCGGGCCCGGGACGCGACGGCCCGAGAGCGCCGCCGTGTGCGTGCGTTCCTGTTCGGAATCGCCATCGGATTGGGCCCGGTGACCGTCGAGGTCCTCGCCGAGGCGCTCATTCCGGGCGTGGCGCTGGTGATGAACGCGCCCGTCGGTCGAGCCTGGGGTGCGTGGCTGCTCTACCCACCTATCCTGATGATGCCGGTGATGACGGCCTACGTCGTCGCTGTTCACGATGTGCTCAGCGTGCGCGTGGCGGTGCGGCAAGGGTTCCGACATCTGCTGGCCAGATGGCTCGTGACGTCGGGAACGGCCGGCGGCCTGCTGATCCTCATCACCTATATATACAGCCGTCGAGATCAGTCAGTGGCGGACGTCCTCGCGACGCCGCGAGCGCAGGTGCTCCTGGTGGTGATCGCGACCGGGGCCCTGCTGGTGGTGTTTCGAGGGTCGTTGATACGCGCCCTCGATCGGTGGGTCGCCCCCGGGGCTGACGAACCGGCCACGATGCTGGCGCTGCTCTCCGAGCAGCTCAGGATGTGCCGGACACCCATGGAGCTCGCGTCCGCGTTCGCGAAGGCTTGCGAACGTGCGCTGCAGACGAGCGCCGAGGTGCACATCCTCGGCGACGATGAGCGGTTGACGCCCGTGTCGGCAAACGTTCCCAGGGCGCCGGATACGTCGCTGGTTCCGCTGCTCGTACGAGGCGCAGAGGGACCTTGCGTCCTCGAACCGGGGCATGCCGCGTCGTACTACCACCTGGTCAGCGCGGGCGATCGCCGCTGGATAGACGCGGCGCGAATCGGCGTCATCGTGCCGCTGACCGCGGGTCGCGCGCAGAAGAGGCTCTTCGCGGTGGTGACGTTGCAAAGCCGCCGCACGGCGCAGGCGTTCAGCGCCGATCTTCTGCGGTTCGTGACGACGGCCGCGGCCTCAGTGAGCTTTGCCGCCGAGGCCCTGCACGGGATTCCATCGACTCCAGCGGATGAGTGCGACGAGCTCGCCATCCAATGCAACCAATGCGGGCGAATCGAGGCGTGGCGTCCCGAGGCTGGCCGATGCCCGTGCGGCGGTCCGTACACACCCTCTGCGCTTCCCAAGACTCTGTTCAACCGGTTCGACCTCGAGACGGTGCTCGGATCGGGCGGCATGGGCGTGGTGTACCTGGCGATGGATTCCGAGCTGCACCGCCGCGTCGCGATCAAGACGCTCCCCACGCTGACAATGACCGCCGCGGATCGGCTCATGAGTGAAGCGCGGGTCATGGCCGCCTTGTCGCACGGCCACATCGCCGTGTTGTATGGGACCGGCACGTGGCAGCAGACTCCAGGTACCTGATGATGGAGTATTTGAGTGGGGGCACGCTTGCCACGCGGGTCAAGGACGGACCGGTGAGCCTCGCCGCCGCTGTCCACCTGACGACCGATCTCGCCACCGCGCTCGAACACGTCCACCGGGCGGGCTGGTATCACGGCGACATCAAACCGAGCAACATCGGCTTCACCGAATCAGGGTCTCCCAAGTTCCTCGACTTTGGCCTGAGCCGCGCGTCCGAGGGTGGCCCGACGGTGTTGGCCGGCACACTGCCGTATCTGTCACCTGAAGTCCTCACCGGCGAACCGCCGGGACCTTTCCTCGACCTGTGGGCCCTGTCCGTCGTCCTGTTCGAAACCGTTGTGGGGATTCACCCCTTCCTCGATGGACAGCGGACGGCGGCGCGGATCGCCCGAGGCTTGGATCGGGCCTTCGCGGGACGATCCACGAGCGTGCCTCCCGAGGTCTGGTCTTTCTTTGCCGAGGCGCTCGCCGCCGATCCCTCACGACGTCCGCGCAGCGCCTCAGACCTTCTGCGGCGCCTCACCGCGTTGGCCCAGGGCACGGCATAGGAATTCCTGGTTCCAACAAGAAAAATCGAAAGCCGGAGGATGCTCGCGCAGCCCCCGGCTTTCCAAAACCGAATCTCCTACGTCTCCCAGTCGGGTTCAGTGGCGCCCGGCTGGGATGTGCACCTGAAAGTCTAGAAGCACTGGACCAGCAGGGGGTACGACGCGGTCGGCGTGCTGAATTCCCAGAGCCGGAACGAGCCGAGGGACACGCCCAATGCGTCGGCCCATACATCCAGATAACCGCTGATCGGCCGCGTTGTCGCCTGGACGTCGATGCAGAATCTGGCCGCGGGTGGGTTAGCGGTCAAGACAACGGACGCGAGCGCCGGAATTGACGTATCGAGCAGGGTGGCGGTCAGCGTGGCGCCACCATGTGCGACTATGAGATCCACATAGATACTCGCCTTCGCCGAGACCTCTACGGTCGGCACCAGGCCGGCCTGCACAGTCAGGGCATCGAACCGGCAGATGTCCAGTCTGAAGTTCCAATCCACGTTCAGCGAGCCGGTGGCGCTCACGTCGATGGTGATTGGGATCCCGGCGAAGGTGGGGATCGAGTGCTTGAAGTTGAAGAACGTCACCTTCGCGTTGTACAAGTTCCCCGTCCGGTCGGCTGCACAGGGGACCCGTAGCTCGAACTGACGTCGAATGAGGTTGTTCGCGATGGAGAGATACGCTCCGAACACCTGATCGTTCCCCTGGTGGAAGGTGCGCAGCTCGCCCTTGATCACTTCGAACGAGCGCCCTAACAGCAGCGCGTTGGCCTGCTGGTAGGCGTGCGCGGAGATGCCGTTGGTTGACGCAGGCGGCACGTCCAGCTTGATGCCTCCAGGGAACTCGACGCCCAGGTCGGCGTTGCCCAACGTGTGGTTCCATGACTGGTTATACATTCCGATCACGGGAGGCGGCGAAGGCGGCGCGGGCGGCGTAGACGGCGGCGGCGGCGGCGGATCGTCGCCGGGCTCGTCTTCAATCGGCCGCGCGAGCGCCGTACCGGGCTTGACGCTCACGGTCTGCGCGCCCCGGTCCACCACGACACTTGCGGCGAGCGAGCGGATCGCGGCCGGTCTGGAGACGTCGTCGAGCGCATCGCGGAGCAGGGCGTCCGCTTCGGCGCTGGGAATCTTGCGCAGAGCGGTCAACGCGGCAGCCTGGATTGCTTCCGGCGCGGCAGCGTCCGTGCCGAAGCTGGCCTGTGGCGTCGCGTAGCGTGCGATGACGCCCAGCGACGATGGCAGTCCGGCATTTCCGACCGCATTGAGGTACAGCTCGATGTCGGATGCCGTGTTGGCGGCGGCGAGAGCCGACTCCAATTGGCCAACCAGCCGCCTGGCCTCGGTCGGGTTGTAGGAGGCGATACGGCCGGCAACGGCGCCGAGCACCGTGACCGCCGTGTCGTGGAGCGCTGAGGCGCGCTCGGTCAACGCTGTTACCGTCCGCACCGTCGTCGTCGTCGGTGCGTTCAGGCGGACGACGCTGAGCAGCGCCTGGTCCTGCACACGGACGCCGAACTGCACGCTGCCAAGCGCGGGATGCGCCTGGCTGTTGCCAAGGATCGCGCTCAGCATTCTCTGTCCCACGGAAGTGCCCACCGAACCGAGCACGTCCACGTAGGCGGCCGAGATGACATCGTTACCCGCGGTGGCGATCAGCCGCTCGGCCACGGCTCCGAGCACGTCGATGCCGTCGTTCGGGTTGGTGTCCGCTGCGACGAGCGCGACCACGCGTGCGTGATGCGCCGGATTCCCGGGCTCATTCTCCAGGAGGGCGAGCTCGCTGCGCACGTCGACCGTGGTCAGGTCGATGCCGGCCCTGTTCCACAGCCCGGCGGTCAGCTTCGCCTGCATCGAGTCGGTCGCATACGCGGCGGCCTTCGACGGCCGTGCCACCGCATTGATGACCTTTCGGAGCTTCAGGCTGCCGGAGGCTTTGATGGTGCTCCAGGCCGTGACACCGTCGAAGCCGGTTGCGCCCGCGTTCACCGGCGCCGCGCCGTCTCCGGTCGAGATGCTCTCGTTGTACGAGACGTCCGAGATCACCCCGGAGGCCTGGTCCAGGACCATCGCCACCTGGTTCTTCAGCTTCAAGGTGTCGGCTGGCTCGCCGACTGTGACCATCTGTCCGAAGCTGCCTTGGTCGTAGTGCTTGCTGATCTGAACCTGGCCATTCTTCTCCTGGAGCGTGTAGCGCACCTGAAGGAACCCCTGGCCCGCTTTCTCCGAGGCGACGTAGCTGCTGCCCGGCATCAGCGTCACCTGCAGCGCGTTCAGCACGCCCTTCTGGATGTTGACCGCCTGCGGTGGCGCGGCGGCTGGTGACGATACCGTGGCAATCGCACCATTTGCACTCTGCGTGAAGCGCAACGGCACCGCCAGCGCTCGCATCGTTGCTTCATCGTCGACGGCGTGAGTGCCGGTCCCGTCGGTGCGCTGCATCGAGGGGTTCTGGAGGGAGAGCTCGCCGGCGTAGCGGCCGTCAGTCTCCAGGCCGGAGATAGTCAGGTTGGCCGTGGCTTCGATCACCGTCGTCGAGGCCCCCCCTTTGTGCACGCCCGCGGAATCCCGCGAGGAGGACGAGGCGTCGATGGTGGCACGGTAGTCGTATTGGTAAGTCTTGCCGACCTGGTACCGGAGTCGCCGGGGAAAGTCCGACGCAGAGTGAATCGCGGTCGCGAGTACCCCTGACACGGCCAGCAGCACCAGCGCGAAATTCATGGTGCGGACGGCGCGCAGGGGCGCGCGTCCGCGTCGGGCACTGGTCCGGCGTGGCGGACGGCCAGCAGCGTTCCAGCGGCGAACAACGTTCATGATCATCATCGGCGTGTCCTCGTCTCAAAAACGGATTGGCGTGAAGTGAAGGGCAGCTCACAGAGCCGCCGCGGTTGATCCCGCGCTCCCATCACCGTGGTCACCAACTCAAAACGACGCCCTCGGCCGATCCGGACACGCGAACCTGACGCACGCAGCCATTCGCTTGCGGAGGGTGGCGGAGAAACGACGTCTCTGCGGGGCAGAGGCCGGGATTTATTGAAGAATTCAGGTCAGGGCGCAGTACCTGTCCGGCTCGAGCGGACCCGGGGGCGGGTTTCAAAAGCGCGGACGCCATGGCCGCCTGCCGGAGGCCTTCGCGGCCGCCTGCGCCTGCTGGAAACCGGCGTCGAAACCCCGAAACCGGGTTCCGACAATGTGGTAACATCCCCAATCATTTCATCGGTAAACCCGGGGAGTTCTCACCATGTCCGGCCATTCCAAATGGCACACGATCAAGCATAAAAAGGGCGCCGCGGATGCCAAGCGCGGGAAGGTCTTCACGCGCATCATCAAGGAGTTGACCGTCGCGGCGAGGGCCGGCGGCGGGGACCCTGACATGAATCCGCGCCTGCGCACGATCGTGGCCGACGCGAAAGCCGCCAACATGCCGCAAGACAACATCAAGCGGGCGATCCAGCGCGGCACGGGCGAGCTGCCCGGCGTCAACTACGAAGAGATCACCTACGAGGCCTACGGGCCCGGGGGCGCCGCCGTCATCGTCGAAACGCTGACGGACAACAAGAACCGCACCGTCGGGGAGATCCGCCACGTGCTCGGGAAGCACGGCGGCAACCTCGCGGCGGAAAACAGCGTGGCCTGGATGTTCGACAAGAAAGGCTACATCGTCGTCGAGAAGACCAAGGCCGACGAGGACACGCTGATGGCCGCGGCGATCGACGCCGGCGCCGACGACCTGCGCGACGACGGGGAAGCGTGGGAGATCGTGTCGGCGCCCGATGCGTTCCAGAAGGTGCTCGAAGCGGTCAAGAAGCTCGGGATCGAGCCAGGCGCCGCCGAGATCGCCTTCCTGCCGCAGAACTACGTGAAGCTCGAAGGCAAGCCCGCGCAGCAGATGATCAAGCTGATGGAAGCCCTCGAGGACCACGAAGACAGCAAGAAGGTGTGGTCGAACGCCGACATCGAAGAGAAGGAGATCGAGGCCTCATTGGCGTGAAGATTTTCGGGATCGATCCCGGTTCCGGGCGTACGGGGTATGGCTGCATCGAGAGCGCCGGCAGCCGTCACCTTCTGGTTATCTGCGGCTCGCTTTCGGCTCCCGCCCGTTCGACATTTCCCGAAAAGCTTCACTACATCCATGCCGGGCTCGCCGTGCTGCTCGCCCGGCACCGGCCCGACTGTGTCGCCGTGGAGAGCATCTTCCACGCGCGCAACGTCCACAGCGCGCTCAAGCTCGGGCAGGCGCGCGGGGTCGCGCTGCTGGCGGCGTCGGAGGCCGGGCTTCCGGTCGTCGAGTACGCGCCGGCCGAAATCAAGCGCGCGGTGGTCGGGTACGGGCGCGCCGAGAAGCGCCAGGTGCAGCACATGATCAAGCTGCTCCTCGGCCTCGACGCCGTGCCCTCTCCGCACGACGCGGCGGATGCGCTCGCGGTCGCGATCTGCCACGTGCACAGCGCCACCGGGATCGTCGCCGAGAGGGCCGCCACGGTCGCGCCGGCGTCGCCGCTCCGCTCGTGGCGTGACTACCGGCCGTGACGCGCAGGATCCGCAACGCGTCACGGCGCCTGCGGCCCGCGCGAGGAGAGCGAGTCTTCGAGCGCCGCAGCGCGAGCGAGTGGGGGTGGGTGTGGGGCCCCACGAGCCGTAAGAAATGATCGCGTCGTTACGGGGCACGCTGCTCGAGAAGAACCCGAGCCGTCTCATCGTCGATATCGGGGGTGTGGGATACGACGTCCAGGTTCCGCTGTCGACGTTTTACGTGCTCGGTGAGGCAGGGACCGCGGTCTCGCTGCGGATCTACACGCACGTGCGCGAGGAGGTCATCGCGCTGTACGGGTTCGCGACGACGCTCGAACAGCAGCTCTTCGAGCGGTTGATCGGGATCAGCGGCATCGGCCCGAAGCTGGCCCTCGCGGTCCTCTCCGGCATCGAGCCGATGGAACTGATCAAGGCGATACGGCTGCAGGACGTTGCCCGCCTGACGGCGATTCCCGGTATCGGCAAGAAAACGGCGGAGCGCATCGGCCTCGAGCTGAAGGATCGGCTGCCGGCGGAGCTTCAGGCCCCCGGCCAGCCGGCCCGGGCGGACCAACCGGAGGATCAGCTCCGCGCCGATCTGCTGTCGGCGCTGCTGAATCTCGGCTATCAGCGCGGGGTCGCCGAACCGGCGATCGACCGAACGCTCAAGGACGCCACGCAGACCGGCTTCGAGCAGGCGTTGAAAGAGGTCCTCAGATCGCTCATGAAACGCCGATAGAGGAAGGAGCGCCTGCGGCCCGGCCGGAGCGCGACTCTTGGAGCGCGCAGGCCGAGCGAGTGGGGGTGGGGCCCCACGAGCAGTAAAAATAATGTCCGACGATCGCATCTTGACCGCCGCGAAGGGGGATGAGGACGCCCAGTACGAAGCCGGGCTGCGGCCGCGCACGCTCGACGAGTACATCGGCCAGGAGCGGATCCGCGAGAACCTGAGCGTGTCGATCAAGGCCGCGAAACAGCGGAACGAGGCGCTCGATCACGTGCTGCTCTACGGCCCGCCGGGACTGGGGAAGACCACGCTGGCCTGCGTGATTGCGAACGAGCTCGAGGTGCCGATCCGGTCGACCGCCGGCCCGGTGATCGAGAAGCCCGGGGACCTCGCCGGCATCCTCACGAACCTCCAGGAGCGCGAGGTGCTGTTCATCGACGAAGTGCACCGGATGAGCGCGGCGATCGAGGAGATTCTCTACCCGGCGATGGAAGACTACGAGCTCGACATCGTGATCGGCCAGGGGCCGAGCGCCCGATCGGTGAAGGTGCCGGTGCAGCGGTTCACGCTCATCGGCGCCACGACCCGGACCGGCCTGCTGACCTCTCCGCTCCGCTCGCGGTTCGGCATCGTGCACCGGCTGGATTTCTACGGCGAAGACGACCTCCGCGAGATCGTGACGCGGTCGGCGCGGATCATCGGCGTGCCGATCGACCTCGACGCGTCGGTCGAGATCGCGCGGCGAGCGCGGGGCACGCCCCGGGTGGCGAACCGCCTGCTGCGGCGGGTGCGCGACTACGCCCAGGTGCGGGCCAGCCGGGCACATCACGCACGACGTCGCGCTGCGCGCGCTCCGGCTGCTCGAGGTCGACGAGCACGGCTTCGACGAGATCGATCGCCGGCTGCTGCGGACGATCATCGACAAGTTCAACGGCGGCCCGGTCGGCGTGGCGAGCCTCGCCGCGGCGATGAGCGAGGAGCGCGAGGCCATCGAGGACATCTACGAGCCGTTTCTCATCCAGATCGGCTTTCTCGATCGCACGCCGCGCGGCCGCGTGGCGACGGCCCGCGCCTACGAGTATTTCGGGATCCCCGATCCAGGAAAGGACCGTCTGTGGTGAAGGCGCTGCGCCGCGTGAAGATTGCCGGACTCTCGACGTACGTGCCGCCGCGGGTGCTGACCAACGACGATCTCGAGAAGCTCGTCGACACGAGCAACGAGTGGATCCTGCAGCGCACCGGCATCCGGCAACGGCACATCGTCGAGCCGGGGGTCGCCACGTCGGACCTGGCGGCGGAGGCGGCGGTCGGCGCCCTGCGCCAGGCCGGGGTGACGCCGGACCAGATCGGCTTCATCGTCGTCGGGACCACGACGCCGGACACGATCTTCCCGAGCACCGCGTGCCTGCTGCAGCACAAGATCGGCGCGCGCCACGCGTGGGGGTTCGATCTCGGCGCCGCGTGCTCGGGGTTCACCTACGCGCTGGTCACCGGGATGCAGATGGTCGCGACCGGGACCCACGAGTACGTGCTGGTCGTCGGCGCCGACGTGATGTCGAGCATCATCGACTACACCGATCGGACGACGTGCGTGCTCTTCGGCGACGGCGCGGGGGCCGTGGTGCTCGCGGCGGCCGCGGAGGGGGACCCGCACATCATCGACTTCGCCGCCGAGATCGACGGCAGCGGCGGTCCGGCGTTGTGCATGCCGGCCGGCGGCAGCCGGCGCCCGGCGTCGCACGAGACCGTGGACCAGCGGCTCCACTACGTCAAGCAGGACGGTCACGCGGTGTTCAAGTTCGCCGTCCGCAAGAGCGAGGAGATTTGCCGCCGGGTGCTCGAGCGCAACCACGTCGAACCCTCCCAGCTCGATCTGTTCGTCTCGCATCAGGCCAACCGGCGGATCATCACCGCCGCGGCGGAGCGCCTCGGGCTCCCCGAGGAGAAGGTGATCATCAACCTGGACATGTACGGCAACACGACCGCGGCGACGATCCCGCTGGCCCTCGCCGATGCGGTGCGCCAGGAGCGCTTGAAAAAAGGGGACCTGGTGCTGCTGGCGTCGGTCGGCGCGGGGTTCACGGTGGGGGCGGTGCTGCTGCGGTGGAGCCTGTGAATCCTAAAGTTCTAAAGTTCTAAAGTTCTAAAGTTCCAAAGTTCGCAAGTTCAAGAGTTCGAAAGTTCAAGAGCCCAATCGAGAAAATATGAATCGGGCGTGTCTGCGGACGCATTTTTCTTCTTTCTCCGGCCAACTGCGCCGGGATGCGCGCGCGCATGGTGATGTCCGAGCGCGCCGCGTTTCCGCTGGCGGCGCGGCTGCGGACCCGTGAAGGGGCGCCGCTCGGCGAGCTCTTCAGCTTCATGAGCGGCCTGTACTTCCGCGGGAAGCTCGCGTACGCGCGGGCGTTCGCGGCCCCGCCGGATCGCGAATCCGCGATCTCGGGCGCCGGGGTGTTCGTCATCACGCCGATCGCCGGCCTGCGCTCGGCCGACACGCTCGTGACCATCGACGCCCTGCGCGCGTTCGCGGGCGTGGACGTGGCGCCGGACAACCCGAAATACCGCCGGCCCCTCGAGAGGAGCGCCAAGGCGATCGCCGCCGACATCGGCGCCGACTGCGAGGTCGTGCTGCTCGGCAGCATCGCGTCGCCGAAGTACGTCGACGTGCTGCAGGGGATCTTCGGCGATCGGCTGGTGTTTCCGTCGGCGTTCGTGGGCCGCGGCGACATGAGCCGCGGCGGGTTGCTGCTGCGCTGCGTCTCGTCGGCCGAGGAGCTCGACTACGTGCCGGTCGCGGGCGCCGTGCGCCACGGCGGTCGGCCGCCGAAGCTGGATCCGCAACGAGACCGAAGCCCGTCGTCCGGCAGGCTTGAGCGACCTGTCAGCTTCACAGGAGCTCAGGAGCTCAGGAGAGCATTCGTTCGTAACGAGAAAAGCTCAGACTCCTGATCTCCTAATCTCCTGTTCAAGGACTAGGCCTGGAGTTGACAGGTCGTCAGATCGCCCGCAGAATAGCCACGGGCACTGTCTGGAAGGCCTCCCCCAGGAAGATCCACGCGCTGTCGGCGCCTCGCGTCGGGCGGATCTCCGCACCGGTGATCTCGTGCCGGAACGTGCTCTCGCGCAGTCCCGCGGGCAGCATCATCCGTGAGGTCTTCCAGCGCTCGCCGCCGAGCGGGACCGGATGTTCGCGGTCCACGAGCCCGGCGCAGAGCCGCGGGGCCGCGAAGAGCACGGCCGGCAGATTCCCTTCGGCGTCGGCCATCCGCGCGAACGCGACCGCGCCGGCCGGCACGGTGATCTCGGTGGCCAGCGGCATGTACGCGCCGGCCAGGAAAACGTCGGGCAGCTCGCGACGCAGGCGCAGCCCGGCGGCGGTGATGAGCAGCTTGATGCGCCCGTCCGTCCAGCAGCGGAGCCACTCGGCCAGCGTGCCGGCTCGCGTCGCCGCATCCTGCGCGAGCACACCGTCCACTTCGTCGAGCAGGCGTGCGCGGAGCGCGAAGTCCACCGGCCTCCGGTTGTCCGGATCGACGAGGCTCAGATCCCACAGCTCGGTGCCCTGATAGAAATCCGGGACGCCGGGAGAACCGATCTTCAACGTCACCTGCGCGAGCGAGTTGATCATGCCGACCGCCGCCACCCGGCGCTGGACCGGCAGAAACCCCGCGAGCAGGCGCTCCCCGCCCGGCCCGGTGAGCGTGCGGGTCACGAAGCGAACGATCGCATCCTCGTACGGCTGGTTCGTCGTCAGCCAGCTCGTGTGGATCTTGGCTTCCCTCGCCGCCTTGATCATGTAGTCCGAGAGCCGCTGGATCAGCTCGGGAGGCGCCTCGCCGATGTCGTCCGGCAGATCGGCCGGCCAGATCCCCAACAGGGCCTGATAGAAACGGTACTCGTCGAGACGGTCGGGCGCCGGCTCGCCGTCGACGAGCGAGCGGTGCGTCCGGTTGATCCGCATCCACCGCCCGGCCTCCCGGCCCCATTCGTCCGGCATTTCGGACAGCACGTTGATCCGCGCCCGGACGTCCTCGCTCATCTTCGTGTCGTGCGTCGCGGTGGCGAGCATCTCGAACGGCCACTCCGCCGCCCGGGTGGCATTGGCTTCGTGAAACTCCTCGACGGACCGGCCGAACCTGGACGGGTCGCCTCCCACCTCGTTGAGCGAGAGCAGCAGGTTGTAGCGGTAGAACGCCGTGTCTTCGAGTCCTTTGGCCTGCACCGGCCCCGTGTACTGCTGCAGCTTCATGGCGAAATGCACGCGCGCCCGCGCTTCGTCGGCATCCGCCGGCGGGTACCCGCCGCGGCGTTCGCCGTCCTTCTGGTCCTTGTCATTCGGCGACGTGCCGCTGCAGGACGACCTCGCGGAAGAAATCGAACAGCGAGGACTCCATCGCGGGATTGCGGCGCCTCGCCCGCGCGATCGCCCGGGCGATCACGGCGCGGTCCTCGGCCCGCCAGCCCTGCTCGTCGACGTAGGTGCGATACACGGGGAAGCAGGCGACCACCTCGGCGATCGCGTCGCCCAGGCTGTCCAGCGTGAAGTCGCGGGACCGGCGGTTGTTCTCGCCGATCCGGTCCAGCATGTGGGCGAGCACGGTGAGCTCGCTCGCCATCGCGGTCGTCATCATCAAACGCTTCGCGGCGTACACGACATCGTCGAACGCTTCGTTGCGGCCGGTGAGCTTCGCGTAGACGCGGCGGGTGCGGCGCGCCTGCGACTGGTTGACGAAGAGGCCGTTCAGGTCGTTCAGGTAGTTGTAGCCGGTCGTGCCGTGAACGGCCCACTGCGCCGGCAGGGGCTCTTCGCCGGACAGGACCTTCTCGGCGACGACGTAGAGCGGGCGATCGGGCGGCTGGCCGGGGCCGGCGAGCGTGGCCCGGTCGAGATCCCACGCCCGGGCCGTCAGCTCCTGCAGCATCTCGAAGTAGCTGGCCGGATCGAACAACCCGTCCGGGTGGTCGATGCGAACGCCGTGGACCTTGCCGTCGCGAACGAGCTCGGCCAGCAGCCGGTGCGTTGCCGCGAAGACTTCCGGGTGCTCGACGCGCAGCCCGGCCAGCGTATTGACGTCGAAGAACCGGCGGTAGTTGATTTCGTGCGAGGCCGTGCGCCAGTACGCGAGCCGGTAGGCCTGAACCTCGAGCAGCTCGTGCAGCGCGTCGAAGCTGGCGGCGTTGCCCGGCGTGCCGTTGACGCGGTCCACCGCGGCCTCGATCGCGTCCCGCACGAGAGGCGCCTCGGCTGCGAGCCGCGCCAGGCGCGCGCGGGCCCCTTCCTTCTCACGATGCCGCAAGGCCACGCGCTCCGGCGCGGTCTCGGTGTACGCCGGCATGTTCTGGTGGGCCACGATGATGCTCTGGAGCTCGTGCAGCTGCGGGTTGTCTGCGCCGGCCGCGCTCGTCAGCGCCTCCGCCGCCATGCGGTAGACCCGAGGCGCCTGCTTCGGATTGATCGGGAGCACCTGATCGCCGTATTTCAGCGCCAGCGCGCCGTCGGCGAAGGCGAGCCTCAGCTCGCCGCGCTCGAGCACGTTGCCGTATTGATCGCCGAGGATGGGCAGCAGGAGCTTGGCCTGCAGCTCCGGCTTCGAGGGCCTCCAGTCCACGTCGAAGAAGATCGCGGAGGGCGCGCTGGGCCCGTTCTCGAGCAGGTCGTTCCACCGGGCGTTGTTGCCGGTCCCGATGCCCATGTGGTTCGGGACGAAGTCGACGATGTGGCGCAGGCCGTGGGCGGCGAGCGCCGCGCAGAACTCGTCGTGCGCGGCGGCGCCTCCGATCTCCGGGTTGATCTCGTTGTGATTGCAGACGTCGTAGCCGTGGGTGCTGCCGGGCTCCGCGGTGAAGTACGGTGACGTGTAGCACGTGTCGATCCCCAGGCGGGCGAGATACGGCACGACGTCCCGCGCGGCCGTCAGCGGGAACTCGTGATGGACCTGCAGCCGGTACGTGCTCAGCGGCACGTACCGCGGCCGGTCTCGATGGTCTGCGTTTGACATGCAGTAAACGCTCGTGAGGCACCGGAGGTGACGGAGTTAGCGGAGACATTGCTTAACACGGAGGAACGGAGAAACGGAGCAACGGAGAAAGCCATTTGGCTTTCTTTCCACTAATTACTCCGTTTCTCCGTTCCTCCGTTTCTCCGTGTTGAATCCGCCGCTGGTTAGACGACTCCGCTGTCTCCGTCGACTCCGCTATCTCGCGGTCAGCAGATTCGAAGATCCCCCGCAGCGGAATGCGTACCCAGTCCGGCCGGTTGTTCAGCTCGTAGTTGAGCTCGTAGAGCGCCTTGTCGAGCACGAACAACTGCAGAAGGGCGTCGCGCTCGGTGTCCAGGGCCGGCACGAACGGCGCGCCGGCCGCGGTCGTGAAATACCCGCGCAGGAACGCGGCGCTGGTCCACGCCTGCCAGATGCGTGCCCACGGCTCGAGCCGCTCGAGCTCGGAAGGACGCGACGCGGTGTGCGCGAACAACCCCGCGTAGGCCGCGTAGCCGAAGGACCGGAGCATGCCGGCGACGTCCTTCAGCGGTGATTGCTTGCGGCGCCGCTCGGCGATGGAGCGCGCCGGCTCGCCCTCGAAATCGAGGAGATAGAAGTCCCCTTCCGACCACAGCACCTGCCCGAGGTGATAGTCGCCGTGCACGCGGATCTTCGAGACGGTGGACTTGAGCGCCGGCGCCGATCGAATCCGGTCGAGCAGCGCCTCGCGGGACTGGAGCAGCAGGCCCGCGCCTTCGGCCACGGCAGGCGGAAGCGCCTGGGCCGGTGCGGCGAGCGTCTGAAGCGCCTGGTGGGCCTGCGCGATCGCGTCCGCCACGACCGCGTCGAGGTCCTCCTTCGAGAACGGCTCCGGCGCGAAGGCCGGCTTGGTCGAGTCCGCGGCGAGCGCCAGGTGCATCTCGGCGGTGCGCCGGCCCAGCGTTTCGGCCGTGCCAAGGTAGCTCCCCATCACGGTCGTGATGATCTTTGGCGCCGGCGCGGCCATCAGATCGGCGAACGTGTCCGTTGCCGGCCGTGCGGGCGGCGTCTCGCCTTCGACCTGATCGAAGAACCGGCCGATCTCGTCGGTGGCGTGCGCCCAGCCGTCGGCCTGGCTCTCGACGAGCTCCTCCATCATCGCGAGCGTGCCCGGTTCGTCACCGGGGCCGACGTACTCGAGGGCCCCCGCCACGGCCGGCACGCGTTTGAAACGAACCTGCTCGGTCAGCTGCCGGCCGATTTCGAAGTCCGGGTTGATCCCCGGTTCCAGACGCCGGAACAGTTTCACGATCAGCCGATCGCCGTACACGATCGAAGTGTTGGTCTGCTCGCCTGCCGTGCGGGCGATGGGCAGCGCGTCGGTCGTCGCTCCGCGAAGCGCGGCGAAAGCCGCCGTCTTCACCACGCGGACGCTGCCGCGCTTGGTGGCCGTCTTCTCCTCCCGGTCCAGGGCTTCCAGCACGGTCCGCGCGAAGCCGTCGTCCAGCCAGGCGTCGAACAGGAAGCCCTTGCGCGCGCCGGTGATCGTCGCGAGCACGGCGTGCGGCGCCCGTTCCGCCAGCGCGCGCGCATCCGCGTGGGCGCAAATCGTCAGCGGCAGGAAGTAGTAATGATGACTGCCGTCGTCGAACTCGACCTCCACGATGGTCAGGAACAGCGGCTGTGGACTGCGTCGCAGCGTGCCCCAGTCCACGAAGCGGACTTTCCTGGCCGGTCGTGCCTTGTCGCCGTACCAGCGCTGCCGCTGCAGGAAGGGCAGAAGCAGATCGCGCTCGATCAACGTCCGCACGTTGCCGTCGAGGAGCGTCTCCCACGCGGCGCCGACGAGCAGGCCCGGCGCCTCTGAGACGACGGGAGACGGTTCCGCCGCCCCGCGATCCGGGACACGGGCCGTGATCGCCGGGGCCGGCTGCTGCACGCGGAACCAGTAGAACGCGTACGGGCCGAGCGTCAGGACGTACGGCAGATCCCCGATGCGCGGGAACTCGGTGAGGCCGAGCATCTCCACGAGCGTCATGCCCTTGAAACGCGACAGATCGAGCTCGACCGGCTGCACGGTGCGCGCGAGGTTGACGACGCACAGCACGATCTCGTCCTGATAGCGCCGGACGAACGCCAGCACTTTCCGGTTCAGCGCCGGCAGGAACTCGATCGTGCCGCGGCCGAAGACCGCCGTCTGCTTCCGCAGGCCGATCATCCGCTTCATCCAGTTCAGGAGCGAGAAGGGCGCGCGCTCCTGCGCCTCGACGTTGATCGCCTGGTAGCCGTACACGGGGTCCATGATGGGCGGCGCGTACAGCCGTGCGGGATCGGCGCGCGAGAAGCCGGCGTTGCGGTCGCCGGTCCACTGCATGGGCGTGCGGACGCCGTTGCGATCGCCCAGGTAGATGTTGTCCCCCATGCCGATCTCGTCGCCGTAATAGATGACGGGCGTGCCCGGCATCGAGAACAGCAGGCTGTTGAGGAGCTCGATCCGCCGGCGGCTGTTCTCGAGCAGCGGCGCCAGGCGCCGGCGGATGCCGACGTTGATCCGCATCTGCGGATCCGCGGCATAGGCCTGGTACATGTAGTCGCGCTCCTCGTCGGTCACCATCTCGAGCGTCAGCTCGTCGTGGTTCCGCAGGAACATCGCCCACTGGCAGTTGTCCGGGATGTCCGGCGTCTGCCGCAGGATCTCGACGATGGGATGCCGATCCTCCTGCCGGACGCCCATGAACATGCGGGGCATGAGCGGGAAGTGGAACGCCATCTGGCATTCGTCGCCGTCGCCGAAATACGGGCGGACGTCGGCCGGCCACTGGTTCGCTTCCGCGAGCAGCATGCGGCCCGGGTACCTGCGCGTCGAGCGCCGCGCGAATGCGCTTCAGCACCACGTGCGTCTCTTCCAGGTTCTCGCAGTTCGTGCCTTCGCGCTCGATCAGGTACGGCACGGCGTCGAGCCGCAGGCCGTCCACGCCGCGGTCGAGCCAGAACCCCATGACCCGGATCACCGCCTCGAGCACCGCCGGGTTGTCGAAGTTCAGGTCGGGCTGATGCTGGAAGAACCGGTGCCAGTAAAACGCCTTGGCCGTGTCGTCCCAGCCCCAGTTCGACGTCTCGGTGTCGGTGAAGATGATCCGCACGCCCTGGTACTTCTGATTCGTGTCGCTCCACACGTAGAAGTCGCGCTCCCGCGAGCCCGCCGGCGCGCGGCGCGCCGCCTGGAACCACGGATGCTGATCGGAGGTGTGATTGATGACGAGCTCGGTGATGACGCGGATCCCGCGGCGATGGGCCTCGGCGATGAACCGATCGAAATCCTCGAGCGTGCCGTAGCTCGGATGGATGTTCTCGTAGTCAGCGATGTCATACCCGTCGTCCCGGAGCGGCGACGGGTAGAACGGCAGCAGCCAGAGACAGTTGATCCCGAGCCCCTGGAGGTACTCGAGCTTCTGCGTGAGGCCGGGAAAGTCGCCGATGCCGTCGTTGTTGCTGTCGAAGAACGCGCGGACGTGCGCCTGATAGATGACGGCGTCCTTGTACCACAGCGGATCGTTCGGATCGGGCATCGGCGGGTCCGGGGTTCAGGGCACGGGATGGGGCAGCGACACGTGCAGGATGTGCGCGACGCGGCTCTGCGGATCGAACCGCACGTAGTTCCATTCGCCGCGCCAGAAGTAGCGCTCGCCGGACAGCAGGTCGAAGACCTCGACGGTCGCGTGGGACGTGAGGCCCCAGTCCGACAGCGGCAGCTGCACGAAGCCGTGCTGCATCCGGAACGGATCGAGGTTGACGATGACCAGCACGACGTCGCGGCCGTCGACCGACCGCTTGCTGTAGGCGATGATCTCCGCGTTGTCGGTCTGGTGAAACGCGAGGCCCCAGTCGTGCTGCAGCGCCGGATGGGAGCGGCGGATCGCGTTGATCCGGCCGATGAGCTCCGCCAGGTTACCCGGCCTGCTCGAAGTTCCGCGGCCGGATCTGGTACTTCTCGGAGTCCAGGTATTCTTCGCTGCCTTCCTTGACCGGCACGTTCTCCGACAGCTCGTAGCCGCTGTAGATCCCGTACGTGGCGCCCAGCGTCGCCGCCAGCACGAGACGCACCTGGAATGCCGGACGCCCGCCGCGCTGCAGGTACGCGTGCAGGATGTCGGGCGTGTTCGCGAACAGGTTCGGGCGCATGTACTCCCGCACCTCGGTCTGCGTGAGCTCGGTGAAGTACTCGGTCAGCTCCGCTTTCGTGGTGCGCCACGTGAAATACGTATACGACTGGGAGAACCCCGACTTCGCGAGGTAGCGCATCACCTTCGGGCGCGTGAACGCCTCCGACAGGAAGATCGTGTCCGGGTGCTCGCGCCTGATCCCGGCGATCACCCATTGCCAGAACGGGTACGGCTTGGTGTGCGGGTTGTCGACGCGGAAGATCTTCACGCCGTGCTCGATCCAGAACTCGAGCACGCGCTTCAGCTCGTCCCAGAGCGCTTCCCAGTCCGGCGATTCGAAGTGAATCGGATAGATGTCCTGGTACTTCTTCGGCGGGTTCTCGGCGTACTTGATCGTGCCGTCCGGCCGGTGGCGGAACCACTCGGGATGCTCGCGGACGTAGGGGTGATCCGGCGAGGCCTGGTACGCGATGTCGAGCGCGATCTCGAGGCCCTGCCGCCGCGCCGCCTCGACGAAGCGATCGAAATCCTCGATCGTGCCGAGCCCCGGTTCAACCGACATGTGCCCGCCCTCGGCCGATCCGATCGCCCAGGGGCTTCCCGGATCGTTCGGGCCTGGCGTCAGCGAATTGTTGGGTCCCTTGCGGAAGCTGCGGCCGATCGGATGGATCGGCGGCAGGTAGAGGACGTCGAATCCCATGGCCGCCACGTAGGGCAGCCGCGCCGCCGCCTCGTCGAACGTGGCGCTGCGCGAGGGGTCGGTGCCCGCCGACCGTGGAAACATCTCGTACCACGCGCCGACGCGCGCACGCTCGCGCTCGACGGTGACGCCGAGCACGCGGTCGAAGCGAGTCGCCCGGCTGCGATCCGGGTGCGCCGTCATCAGCCGGTGGAGCTCCTCCGACAAGGCCTGCACCACGCGCTCGCCCTGCGGCGTGGCGATGGCCTCGAGCGTGGCCGCCCGGTCCGCGAGCAAGGTGACCGCCTTCGATTCCAAACCGGCGGGCCGCTTACCCGTGGCCATCGTCTGCAGCCGCGCCACTGTCTCGCGGATGACCGCGGCCCCCTCGAGGAGCTCGCTGGCGACGTCCTGGCCGGCGCCGAACTTCTTCGAGAGCTCGGACCGCCAGCTGCCAAACCTGTCGATCCAGCCTTCGACGGTGTACTCGGTACTCGCCAAGGGCGTCCACCTTGAAACCGGCCTGCCAGCGATCGTTGCCGGTGGCTTCCATCGGCACTTCGCGCCAGGCGTCTTCCCCCGCGCGCCGGTACATCGTCACCGCCGCGAGCGCGTCGTGGCCGTCGGCGTGAATGTCCGCGGTGACGGCGACCGTTTCCCCGAGCGCGCGCTTGATCGGAAAGCGCCCGCAATCGACCTGGGGCAGGACGCCCTCGACCACGACGCGACGCAATGAATCACTAATCACTAATCACTAATCCTTGAATCGCTGAATCCTTGATGAGGCTTCCCGCTCCCCGCTCCCAGCTTCCCGCTTCCGGATCCCGAGTCCCGAGTCCCGGATCCAGAGTCCCGGATCCCGAGTTCCGACGATCCCGAGTCCCGAGTCCCGAGCCGCGTCAGTAAACCCCCATCGGTCCCCAATCCTCGGCGCGGCGCAGGTCTTCCTTCCGGCAATTCAATTTCAGCACGGCCACCGATCGCGGCAGCAGCTCGTACCGGCCGCCGGAGCGCAGCCGCCGCGGCGGCGCCCACGGGTCGGCGGTGTCGATGAGCGCCTCCCACCGTTCTTCCGGAGCGGTCGCGGGCAGCGTGAAGGCCACGGACTGCTCGCCGGCGTTCAGAATCAGCACCAGCGTATCGCCGACGATCCGATTCCCGCGTTCGTCGACCTCGTCGATGGCGTCGCCGTTCAGCCGGACTCCCAGGCAGCGCACGTCCGGCGAGCTCCAGGTGTCGTCGGTCATCTCGCGCCCCGAGGGATCGAGCCACGCGATGTCGGACACGTCGGCGCCGCGAATGCGCCGGCCCTGAAAGAACTTCCGGCGCCGCAGCACGGGGTGATCCTTCCAGATGCGGATCAACCGGCGCGTGAACTCGAGGAAGTCGCGCCGTTCGGGGGTGATCTCCCACGAGGTCCAGCTGACCTCGTTGTCCTGGCAGTACGCGTTGTTGTTGCCCGCCTGCGTGCGCCCCATCTCGTCGCCGCCGCTGATCATCGGGACCCCGACCGACAGCAGCAGCGTCGCCATCACGTTGCGCCGCTGACGGTCGCGCAGCTCGGTCACCCGCCGATCCGCCGTCGGCCCCTCGACGCCGCAGTTCCAGCTCAGGTTGTGGTTCTCGCCGTCGGCGTTCCGCTCGGCGTTCGCCTCGTTGTGCTTCTCGTTGTAGCTGACGAGATCGGCGAGCGTGAAGCCGTCGTGGGCGGTGATGAAGTTGATGCTGGCGTACGGCCGCCGGCCGCTCTGTTCGTACAGATCGCTGCTGCCGGACAGCCGCGTCGCCAGCTCGGAGACGACGCCGCCGTCGCCGCGCCAGAACCGCCGCACGGCGTCGCGATACTTCCCGTTCCACTCGGTCCACTTCGTCGGGAAGTTGCCGACCTGATAGCCGCCTTCGCCGAGGTCCCACGGTTCCGCGATCAGCTTGACCTGCGACAGCACCGGATCCTGATGAATGATGTCAAAGAACGCCCCGAGCTTGTCAACGGCGTGCAACTCACGAGCCAGGGCGCTCGCCAGATCGAAGCGGAACCCGTCGACGTGCATCTCCTGCACCCAGTAGCGCAGGCTGTCCATGATGAGCTGCAGCACGCGCGGGCTCCGCATGTTCAGCGTGTTGCCGCAGCCGGTGAAGTCCTGGTAGAAGCGCGGCTCGTTCGGCAGCAGCCGGTAGTACGACGTGTTGTCGATGCCGCGCAGCGACAGCGTCGGGCCGAGGTGGTTACCCTCCGCGGTGTGGTTGTAGACGACGTCGAGAATCACCTCGAGGTGCGCGGCGTGCAGCGCGCGGACCATCATCTTGAACTCGCGCACCGCCTCCATCGGCGAGCTCGACGACGCGTAGCGGAGATCGGGGGCGAAGTAGCCGAGCGTGTTGTAGCCCCAGTAGTTCTTGAGCCCGCGCTTGGCCAGGTCCCAGTCGTCGGTGTGGAAGTGCACCGGCATCAACTCGACGGCCGTGACGCCGAGCGAGGTGAGGTGGCGGATGGCCGGCTCGGAGGCGAGCCCGAGGTAGGTGCCGCGCAGCGCCTCGGGCACGTAGGGGTTGAGCTGCGTGAAGCCTTTCACGTGCAGCTCGTAAATGAGCGTCTCGTGCCACGGTGTGCGGCGCGGGCGGTCGTCCCCCCACGTGAAGGCGGAGTCGACGACGGCGGCGAGCGGCGCGTAGGGCGCGCTGTCGCGATCGTCGAACGACATGTCGTCCTCGCCGGGCCGGAACCCGAACAGCGCCCGGTTCCAGCGGATCGCGCGGCCCACGACCTTCGCATACGGGTCCATGACCAGCTTGTGCGGGTTGAACCGGTGGCCGTGGTGCGGCTTGTACGGGCCGTGCACGCGATATCCGTACAGCTGCCCGGGGTGCACGTCCGGCAGATAGCCGTGCCACACCATGTCGGTGTGTTCGGGCAACGGGATCGTGACGGACTCGACCTCGGCGTCGAGCGAATCGAACAGGCACAGCTCGACGCGGGTCGCATGCTCCGAAAAAATCGCGAAGTTCACGCCGACGCCGTCCCAGGTCGCCCCCAGCGGGTACGGAGCGCCGGGCCAGACGCGCATATGTGTGGTTGGCACAGAGATCGTTAGGTACCACGTTCATGGACGAGGTTGCAATCACCTTGCGCTGTGGAGCCAGCGGAGGAGACGGAGATAGCGGAGTTTATTCCATCGGCATTCAGCACGGAGAAACGGAGAAACGGAGGAAGGGAGATTTGTGTGTTTTGAAAAATTTGTCTCCGGTTTCTCCGTTCCTCCGTTCCTCCGTGTTAAGTACTTAGATATGAAGTCCGTTTCCGTTGCCTCCGTCAGCTCCGCTGCCGCCGATGCGTGAACAGGATGCCCGCACGCTCCAGGCCCTGCGCAAGTGGAGCGTCCTGCTCGACAGCGCGTTCCGCGTGCCCGGCACACGCATGACGTTCGGGCTCGACCCGATCTTCGGCCTGATTCCCGGCCTCGGCGACCTCGCGACCCCGTTCTTCTCCGCGCTGCTGCTCCTGCACGCCGTCCGGCTGCGGATCCCGCGCGTCGTGCTGCTGCGCATGCTGATGAACGCCGGGATCGATCTCGCCATCGGGTTCATCCCGCTTGTCGGGGACTTCATGGACTTCGGGTGGAAAGCCAACGTGCGCAACCTGGCGCTGCTCGAGCTGCACGCGCGCCCGGGGTCGAAGGCCACGCCGGACGACTGGGCCTTCGTGACCGTCGTGCTCCTGCTGCTCGGCGTGATGACGGTGATACCGCTGCTCTTTCTGGCGTGGCTCTTGTCGCAGTTCCGGCTGGTCTAGGCGCAACCGTTCTTGAACAGGAGATCAGGAGATCAGGAGTTTTTCTTTTTTAGAAAAAGAAATTTTTTTTCAAAAAAAAGAGTCTCCTGCCCTCCTGATCTCCTGTAAAAAGATCTGGCTTCATTCCCCCAGCAACTCCCCGACCGGCTGCAGATCCTCGAGGTGATCGCAGATCGCTTTCAGGATCATGAGCATCGGGACCGCGAGCACGGTGCCCCAGATCCCCCAGACCCAGCTCCAGAACAGCAGGCCCACGAAGATCGCGACCGGGTTCATCTGCGCCGCGCGCCCCATGAGCCACGGCGTCAGCAGGAAGCCCTCGAGGCTCGTGATGGCGAACGTCACCGCGCAGAGATATGCCGTCTTCACCGGATCGTTGAACTCCAGGAGCGCGACGAAGCCGAGCGCGCCCGTGACAATCACCGGCCCAAGGTACGGAATGGAATTGAAGAGGCCGGCCAGCAGCCCCCAGACGAGGAACTGCTCGAGGCCGAACGCCCAGAGCGCCACGGCCGTCGCCACCGCGACGACGAGGCTCGTGAGAATCTGGACGCGGATGAAGGTCGCGATCTGCTCGCTGATGTCGTTGAGGATTTCCAGCGTGGCTTTCTTGTTGGACAACGTCGGGCCGGCGATCTTCACGAGCTTCCGCTTGAACAGGTCGCCCGTCACCAGGGAGAAATAGACCAGGAAGAGGACGAGCACGAACTGTCCCGCGAAGCCCACGAGGCCGAGGCCGCCGTACCACAGGTAATTGCTGGCCTTGAACGTGGGCTCCATGACCTGGACCTGCTGGACGCCCCGCGGTTGAGACGCCTGAGGCTTCACCGGGGCCGCGGCTTCCTCCGCGGCCTTGTCGATCTCCGTCGCCGCCTGCTGCACCTTCTCCAGGGCGTCCCCCGGCGCGCGGCGGAACACGCGGAGGCGCTCCCGGATCTTCAACGTCGCCTCCGGGATGCTCCCGACGATCGCCATCGCGTCGTCGGTCAGGGAATACACCCCGAGCCCGAGCGTGCCGACAAAGACCGCAACCGCGATGGCGGCGCCGACGGCGCGCGGGATATGGATGCGCTGCAGTGACCTTGACCAGCGGCGCGAGGCCGTAGCTGATCAGCACGCCAAGGACGATCGGAATGAGGACAACCTGGGCGTATTGCAGCACCAGGATCACCGCGAGCACCGCGATCACGGTCAACGCGACGCTCCTGATGTCTACGGCCGTTCTGACGACGACCGGCGCGGGTGCTTCGCCTGTCTCTGGAGGGGCCGCCGCCTCAGCAGCGTTCGACGGCAGGACGTGTCGGGGTTCCTCTTCGCTCATCAAGTATCGACAATCGCGATTGTAGACTGACCGTGAATTGCAAATTGTGAATTGTTCATGAACGTTTCCGATTTCGCGTTCGACCTTCCGGACGAGCTGATCGCGCAGGAGGCCGCGCCGCGCGGCGCCTCGCGGCTCATGGCGCTCGATCGCGTCACCGGCGCCCGCCGGCACGGCGGCATCGGCGATCTCCCGGCGCTGCTGCGCGCGGGAGATCTGCTCGTCGTCAACGACACGCGCGTGTTCGCCGCGCGACTGCTCGGCCGCCGCGTGCCGAGCGGCGGGGCGGTCGAGTGCCTGCTGCTGAGCTCGCCGGGGCGGGAAAGCTTCCAGCTTCCAGCTTCCAGCTCCCAGCTCCCAGCTTCCCGAATCCCGAGTCCCGAGTCGGGGATTCCGAGTCCCGAGTCCCGAGTCCCGAGTCCCGACTACCGTGTCGTCCATGCTCTGATGCACCCCGGGCAGAAGTTGAAGCCTGGCGCGCTCGTGCGGTTCGAGGGGGACGCCGGGGTGTTGATGGCGGAGGTGCTCGAGCGCCACTTCCACGGCCGCCGGACCATCCGTCTCTGGTCCGAGTCGGGGGGCGATGTGGAGACGCTCGTGGACGCGCTCGGCCACGTGCCGCTGCCGCCGTACATCAAGCGGGCCGACACCCTGGCGGATCGTGAGCGATACCAGACGGTCTTCGCGCGCGTGCGCGGTTCGGTGGCGGCGCCGACGGCCGGCCTGCACTTCACGCCGGAGCTCCTCGATTCGCTCGAACGCCGGGGGATCGAGCGCGCCGAGGTGACACTGCACGTCGGGTACGGGACGTTCAAGCCCGTGCGCGCCGGCCGCGTTTGCGATCACGTGGTCGATCCCGAGCCGTACGAGATTTCCCCGGCCGCGGCAGCCGCCATCGCCCGCGCGCGGGCCGAAGGAAGGCGCGTGATCGCCGTCGGAACCACGACCACGCGCGCGCTCGAGGACGCGGCGCTCCGCGGCCACGGACGAATCGACGCCGGAACGGCCGACGCGTCGGTGTTCATCTACCCCGGTCACGCTTTCCAGGCGATTGACGGGCTGCTCACGAACTTTCACCTCCCGTCGTCCTCGCTGCTGATGCTGGTCGCCGCGTTCGCCGGCCGCGACCGCGTGCTGGAGGCGTATCGCGAAGCGGTCGAGGAGCGATACCGTTTCTACAGTTACGGGGATGCGATGTTGATTCTGTGAATCCTCGGGACTCGGGACTCGGGACTCGGGACTCGGGATCCGGGATCCGGGATCCGGATCGGGAAGCGGGAAGCTGGGAGCGGGAAGCTGGCAGCTGGAAGCGGGAAGCGGGATCAGGGATTCGGGATCAGGGATTAGCGATTAGGGATTGAGGATGTTGCGCTATCCTCTGTCCCCGTGAAGCTCCCCTACGAAGAGTTCGACCTTTCGGGCGTGCGCACCTACCCTCTCGCGTCCCGGAAGAGCAAAGCGAATGCGGCCGACTTCGCGAAGCCGTATCGCGCGGACGGCGGCGTGCGCGGGCTGCTGGACTCGTTTCCGCAGATCCTCGCGGCGGCGGATTTCAAGGCGGTTGTCGCGGCGATCCGCGACGCGCGCGCGGGGGATCGCGGGATCGTCTGGGGCCTTGGCGCGCACGTCATCAAGACCGGCCTGGCGCCCGTCGTCATCGACCTGATGGAGCGCGGGTTCGTCTCGGCGCTGGCGACCAATGGCGCGGGCATCATCCACGACTTCGAGCTGGCGCTGTCGGGCGGCACGTCCGAGGATGTGGACGAAGCGCTCGGCCCGGGCCGGTTCGGCATGGCGGACGAGACCGGCCGCCTCCTCAACGCGGCGATCAACGACGGGGTGAAGACCGGCCTCGGCCTTGGCCAGGCGGTCGGCCGGCGTCTGCGGGCGATGGCCCCCCCGCACGAATCGCTGAGCATCGTGGCCGCCGCCGAGCGGCTGGAGATCCCGCTGACGGTGCACGTCGCCATCGGCACGGACATCATCCACATGCACCCCGACGCGTCGGGCGCGGCGCTCGGCGAGGGCAGCCTCCGGGACTTCCGCTACTTCGTCTCGAACGTCGCGAGGCTCGAGGGCGGCGTGTTCCTGAACTGCGGATCGGCGGTGGTGCTGCCCGAGGTGTTCCTGAAGGCGGTGGCGCTGGCGCGCAACCGCGGCGCGTCGCTCGATCGGCTCACGACCGTGAACCTCGATTTCACCAGGCTCTATCGCCCGCAGACCAACGTCGTCTCACGGCCGGTTGCAGGCATCGGGCAGGGCTATTCGCTCGTCGGCCATCACGAGATCATGATCCCGCTGCTCGCGGCCGCGCTGATCGAGTCATGCTAAAATCGGAGGTTCCGGCGGTGTAGCTCAGTTGGTTAGAGCACGCGGCTCATATCCGCGTTGTCCGGGGTTCAAGTCCCTGCACCGCCACCATTTCTACCTGACTCAAACGGTTCGCAATCGGCCCGATCGTCCACACGGATGGCGCGCTCGTTGCTGCCGCTATGGACGGTTTTGATTCAAGGATTGACTGATTAGGGATTAGGGATTGCCCGTGACCCTCTCCGGCCGCGTCCTTCGGACCGTTCGGCGGCACACGCTCATCGCGCGCGGCGGGCGCGTCGTCGTGGCGCTGTCGGGCGGGCCCGATTCGGTCGCGCTCGTGCACCTGCTGCTCGAGCTCCAGGCGGACGGCGAGCTCCTGGTTGCCGGCCTCGCGCACTTCAACCACCAGCTCCGCGGCGCCGACGCGGATGCGGACGAAGCGTTCTGCCGCACGATGGCGGCATCGCTCGACCTGCCGATCGAAGTCGGACGCGGCGACGTGAGGGCGCTGGCGCGCGACGAGCGGCGCTCGGTGGAGGACGCGGCGCGCGCCGCGCGGTACGCATTCCTGGAACACGCGGCGGACCGCCTCGGGGCCGAGGTGATTGCCGTCGGCCACAGCGCCGACGATCAGGCCGAGACGTTTCTGCTTCGGCTCATCCGGGGCGCCGGAGCCCGGGGGCTGGCCGGCATCCTGCCGAAGTCGGGGCGCGTCGTGCGCCCGCTCATCGATATTCCGCGAGTAGACCTGCGGCAGTACACAGCCGGCCGCCGGCTCGATTCGCGGGAAGACACGAGCAACGCCGACCTCGGTATCCCGCGCAATCGGGTCCGGCACGAGCTCCTTCCGTATCTCCAGCGCGAATTCTCCCCCGGAATCAGCGGCGTGCTCGCGCGCGAAGCGGCGATCGCGCGCGACGACGAGGATCATCTGCAGCGGGAAGCAATCGATCTGGCTGCTTCCATCGTCTTAACAAGCAGGGACACCGTTGATGTTGACACCGCGGCGCTCACATCGCTCCATCCGGCGCTCGCGTCGCGGGTCGTGCGGCTGGCCATGGAGGCGCAGTCGCCGGGCACGTTCATCGGCTTCGACCACATCGAACGGCTGCTCCGGTTCGCGCGCGACGGCGGCCCCGGTTCAGCCATGAGCCTGCCGGGGCAGCAGGCCGTGCACCGGGGGACCCGGATGGTGCTGGGGCCCGAACCGCTGCGGGCGCAAGAAAATTCAGCCGGACAGCCGAACGCTTTTCGATTTCCGCTGTCTATTCCTGGTGAGGTGACGCTCGGCGCCCAGGGCTGGGCGATTTCGGCCGAGCGCGCCGAACGGCTGGACTGGCCCGGCGGCCCCGGGCCGGCCCGGTCGGCCAACGTCGCCGTGGCGCTGGAATCCTCGAGTCTCCCGCTTGCGATCCGCTCGCGGCGTCCGGGGGATCGGTTCCGGCCGCTGGGCCTCGGCCACGGCAAGAAGCTGCAGGACTTTCTGGTGGACCGGAAAATCCCGCGGGAAACGCGGGATTCCCTGCCGCTCGTGGTCGATCGCGATGACAGAATTGTGTGGGTCGTGGGGGAGTCGGTGGCCGAGGATTTTCGGGTCACCGAGCCGTCACGAGCCGTGATACTCTTGAAAGCAAGGCGGTTAGGAGGCCTAGGTTGAACTCGACCCTCAAGAGCTTGCTGTTCTGGATGGTCCTCGTCGTTGTCGGGGTCCTGATCTGGACGTTCTCGACAAATCTGACGGGGAAATCCGAGACGACGATGGCGTTCTCTGAATTCCTCACGCACCTCAAGGCGACTCCAACGGAGATCGTCGAGGTGACGATGACGGGAAACGAGATCGTCGGCACGAGGACCTCAACGAGCGGGAACGGCACCGAGAAATTCCGCACGTACGCCACCTCCGCGTACGAGAAGCTCGGCAACCTGCTGGATGAAAAGGGCGTCGCGATCAAGGTCAAACCCGAGACGACGAGCGTCTGGGCGACGATGCTCTATTCGTGGGCGCCCATCCTGCTGATGATCGGTTTCTGGATCTTCATCATGCGGCAGATGCAGAGCGGAGGGAACAAGGCCCTCTCGTTCGGCAAGAGCCGCGCGAAGCTGTCGTCGAGCTCCCAGAAGAAGGTCACGTTCAAGGACGTGTCCGGCGTCGACGAAGCGAAAGAAGAGCTGCAGGAAATCATCGAGTTCCTGAAGGAACCGCAGAAGTTCCAGAAGCTCGGCGGCCGCATTCCCAAGGGCGTGCTGCTCATGGGCTCGCCCGGCACCGGGAAGACGCTGCTCGCGCGCGCGGTCGCCGGCGAGGCGAACGTGCCGTTCTTCTCGATCAGCGGCTCGGACTTCGTCGAGATGTTCGTCGGCGTGGGCGCGTCGCGCGTCCGCGATCTGTTCGAGCAGGGCAAGAAGAACGCCCCGTGCATCGTCTTCATCGATGAAATCGACGCGGTCGGCCGTCATCGCGGCGCCGGGCTCGGCGGCGGTCACGACGAGCGCGAGCAGACGCTCAATCAGCTCCTCGTCGAGATGGACGGCTTCGAGTCGAACGAAGGCGTCATCCTCGTCGCCGCCACGAACCGTCCCGACGTGCTCGATCCCGCGCTGCTGCGCCCCGGGCGCTTCGATCGCCGGATCGTCGTGAACCGGCCCGACGTGAAGGGACGCGAGGGCATCCTCGCCGTCCACACGAAGAAGATCCCGCTCGCCGACGACGTGAACATCCACGTGCTGGCGCGTGGATCCTCCGGCTTCTCCGGCGCGGACCTCGCGAACCTGGTCAACGAAGCGGCTCTCAACGCGGCGCGCTACAACCAGAAAGTCGTGCGCATGCTCGACTTCGAGTTCGCGAAGGACAAGGTGATGATGGGATCGGAACGCCGGTCCATGATCATCAACGACGAGGAGAAGAAGGTCACCGCCGTCCACGAGGCGGGGCACGCGCTCCTCGCGGTCCTGCTGCCGCACGCCGATCCGGTCCACAAGGTCACGATCATCCCGCGCGGGATGGCGCTCGGCGTGACGATGCAGCTGCCGGTCGAGGACAAGCACAACTACACGCGCGACTACCTCAACGATCAGATCGCGATCCTGCTCGGCGGCCGCATCGCCGAGGAGATCACGATGAACGGCATGACCACCGGCGCGGGCAACGACCTGGAGCGCTCGACCGAAGTGGCGCGCAAGATGGTCTGCGAGTGGGGCATGAGCGACGCGATGGGGCCGCTGACCTTCGGCAAGAAGGAAGAGCAGATCTTCCTCGGCCGCGAGATCGCGCAGCACCAGGACTACAGCGAAGACACGGCCATCCGCATCGACCACGAGATCAAGCGCTTCGTGACCAGCAACTACGAGCGCGCCCGCGCCGTCCTCGAGCAGCACAAGCCGGCGCTGGCCCGCATCGCCGAGGAGCTGCTCGCCCGCGAGGTGCTCGACGCCGAACAGGTGCGGCGCATCCTGGCCGGCGAGGCGCTCGAAGAGCACACGCCGCGGAGCGTCGTCTCGGCCACCGACGACGGATCCAAGCGTCCGGCAAAGGAACGGCCGTCGATGGTGCCGCCGCTGCCGCCGTTGAACAAGCCGCTGCCGCAGGAATAGTGTGGCGTCCGGCTTCAGCCGGACTACGCGGGCTTGAAACGCACGAATCACACAGGGGCCACGGAGATACACTCTTCGTGGCCCTTTTCATGTTTGCCCGCCGACGCTACTCGATCCCGCTGCCCGGCCGCGAGCCGCTCGTCCTTGGTGCACGGACGCTGGTGATGGGCATCATCAACGTCACCCCCGATTCCTTCGCCGACGGCGGCGTGCGGTTCGACGCCCAGCGCGCCATCGACGACGGGCTTCAGATGATCGAGGACGGCGCCGACCTGCTGGACGTTGGCGGGGAATCGACGCGGCCGGGTGCGGAGCCCCTGCCGGCCGGCGAGGAGCTGCGGCGAGTGCTGCCGGTCGTCGAGCGGCTTGCCGCCGGCCGCGTGCCCGTGTCCATCGACACCTATAAGGCGGTCGTCGCGAAGGAAGCCGTCGCGCGCGGCGCCACGATCGTCAACGACGTCGGCGGGCTGAGGTTCGATCCCGATCTGGCGCAGGTCGTCGCCGGGACGAAGGCCGCCGTCGTCCTGATGCACAACCGCGGCCGCTCGCGCGAGATGTATCGCGAGGCGGTGTACGCGGACGTGGCGGCGGAGGTCGCGACCGAGCTCGCGGCGGCCGTGTCGCGCGCCACCGCCGCCGGCGTTGCGCGGGACGTCATCATCCTCGATCCGGGACTGGGGTTCGCCAAGCGCGCCGCCCACTCGTACGAGGCGCTGGCCCACCTCGACACTATCGCCGCCCTCGATCGGCCGATCCTCTCCGGGCCCTCGCGGAAGTCGTTTCTGAAGGAGGCGATCGGGGACAGGGAGCCCGCCGCGCGCGAATGGGCCACCGCCGCGGCCGTGACGGCCAGCGTGCTGCTCGGCGCGCACATCGTACGCGTGCACGGAGTGCGCGAGATGCTGGACGTCGTCCGCGTCGCCGACCGCATCGCCGCCGCCCGCTGAGGGCTCCCGGCTTCCAACACTGTCGGGATCTTCCACTTTCTCGTTGGCGAACCTTCCGAGGTGCGTCCGCTCATCCGTGTAAACCCGCGTTACGCGGCACGCCCCGGGTGGCAATAATGTTGCTCTTTGACCCGCCATCGGCAGCGTGCGCACATCAGGTGCGCCGCTCAAGGAGGTTCCGATGGGTCACATGGATCACGATCGCCCGGACGATTCGAACGCGCCGCGTCACACGCCCGGGTCGGTCCGCGAGGAAGTGTCCGCCACTGGTCAGCGCATCAAGGGCGCGGCGAAGGACATTGCCGGCGAGATCATCGACGACGAAAGCCTCGAGGAAAAGGGCGAGCGTGAGAACGCCGCCGGGAAGGATCGCCAGCAGAAGAACGACGCCGTTTAATCCGCCTCCTCCGACGGGTATGGCGACCGCCATGCCCGTCGGCTCACCACTCCCGGCATTATCCAGTCTCTTTCGTGTTCGTCGGCGCGATCGCGTGTGCTGACTCCGGACCCCCCAGTCCCCGCGCCCACCCGGGGTAACCGTAGCCACGGCAAAGGCTGTCAGATAAGCTAGGCCTGCATGATGGATTTCCTTGGCGGCATCCTGCGCCGGCCCCCCATGGGCTGGTGGGATCTGCTCGACATCGCCATCGTTTCGCTCCTGATTTACGAGTTCCTCAAGCTGATCAGGGGAACGCGCGCGGTCCAGATGGCCGCCGGGTCGCTGATCATCGTCGGGCTCTTCTACGTGTCGCGGCTGGCGCCGCTCCAGACGGTCAACTGGCTGATCCGCAACATGCTGGTGTATGTGGCGTTTGCGGCAATCGTGATCTTCCAGTCGGACATCCGCCGCGCGCTCGCCCACTTCGGCCAGGCGCCGTTCTTCCGGTACCTGAACCGCCAGGTGGCTGCCGACGAGACCATCGAGGAGATCGTCGTGGCCGCGACGATGCTGTCGGCGCAGAGAATCGGGGCGATTGTCGCCGTCGAACGGGAGATCGGCCTGCGCAACTACATCGAGAGCGGGATTCCCCTCGACGCGATGCTGACCTACGACCTCCTCGTGACGATTTTCCGTCCCGGCTCGCCGTTGCACGACGGCGCGGTGATTCTGCAGGACAGCCGGGTCGCCGCGGCGGCGTGTTTCCTGCCGCTGACCGTGAACCCGCGCGTCAGCCGTGAGCTGGGGACCCGTCACCGCGCCGCGATCGGCCTGACCGAGGAAGGCGACGCCGTGGCCGTGGTGGTCTCGGAGGAAACGGGGCAGATTTCGCTGGCGCTCGACGGACACATCGAACGCGCGCTGACGCCCGATGCCCTGCGCGAGCGGATGCGGTCGCTGGTGCTGCTGCGCCGATCGCGGCGGCGCTCGGGCGCCCGCGCCTACGACGTTTAAAGCCGCGGATTGACACGGATAACACGGATAACACGGATAAGTGAAGTTCCATCCCTTCCGGCATCTTGGTCTCAAAGTGACGGCGATCGCGCTGGCGGCGCTGCTCTGGCTGAGCGTTGCCGGCGATCACTTCGTCGAGCGGAGCATGCGCGTGCCGCTGGAGTTCCGGAACATTCCGCCGGAGATCGAAATCGTCGGGGATCCGCCCGAGACGGTGGACGTACGGCTTCGGGGATCGTCGGCGCTGCTGGCGCGCATCGAGCCGCGGGAGATTGTGGCCGTGTTGAACCTCAGCACGGCGCGGCCGGGGTCGCGGATGTTCCACCTGCGCATCGACGAAGTGCGCGCGCCGTACGGCGTCGAGGTCGCGCAGGTGATTCCCGGCACGCTCGCGCTCGATCTCGAGAAGTCCGGAAAGCGGACGCTGCGGATCGTGCCCGCGCTCGACGGCGAGCCGGCGCCCGGGTTCGTGATTGGCCGCGTGAGCTCCGATCCCGCCACCGTTGAAGTCGCGGGACCCGAGAGCCGCCTGCGGCAGCTCACGGGCGCGACGACCGAGCCGGTCGAGGTCACGGGAAGCCGCAGCCGGGTCCGCGACATCGTCACGGTCGGGATCAGCGACTCGGCGGTCCGGCTGGTTCAGCCGCAGAACGCCACGGTCCTGGTCGAGGTCGTGCCGGCGCCGGTCGAACGAGAGCTGGCGGGCGTGCCGGTGCGGTACCGGAATCTCGGGGCCGGTTTGCGTGCCCAGGTGCAGCCGAGCCTCACGAGGGTGACCGTGCGCGGCCGGCGTGAGTCGCTGGCGGATCTGCGCGCCGGGGCCATTGATACGTTCGTGGACCTTGCCGGTCTCGGGCCCGGCCGGTACAATCTTCGCGTCCACAGTGACCCTTCCCAGCTCTTCGGGGTCAGCTCGATGAATCCAGCCGTGGTCGACGTCACGATCAAGTGAAAGGCGATCGAGCTCTCTCCTCGTCTCTTTGACCTCCGTTGACTCCGTATTCAATGAACCCAGTGTCCCACCCCATGTCCAACCGGCTCTTCGGCACCGATGGCGTTCGCGGCAAGGCCGGCGACTACCCGCTGGATCATGAGACGGTCGCCCGCCTCGGGGGCGCGCTCGTGCGGGCGATGGGTGCCGCGGCGCGATCGGCGCCGGCCGGCCGGCCGCTGCGATTCCTGGTCGGGCGCGATACCCGCGAGTCGGGGGAGTGGATCGAGCGCGAGCTCGCGCGGGGAATCCATTCGGCCGGCGCGGAGATCACGACCGCCGGCGTCATCCCGACCCCGGCGGTCGCGTACGTCACGCGCGCGATGGGGTTCGATGCCGGCCTGGTCATCTCCGCGTCGCACAATCCGTTCGAGGACAACGGGATCAAGGTGTTCTCCGGCAAGGGGGAGAAGTTCAGCGAATCGCTCGAGCGCGAGGTCGAAGAGATCATTCACGACAGGAGCTGGACCGTCTCGGGGCGCGCCGATCTGCCGGTCGATCGCACGGATGTGATCGACGCCTACATCGCGCACGTGGGGCTGGCGCTGCCGGACCCGCGGCGGCTCGGGGCGTTCAAGCTGGCGATCGACGCGGCCAACGGCGCCACCACGACCGTCGCGCCCCGGCTGTTCCGGGAGCTCGGCTTCGACGTCGAGGTCCTGAGCGCGTCGCCCGACGGGCGCAACATCAACCTCGATTGCGGCTCGACCCACCCGGAGCCGCTCGCGCAGGCGGTGCGCGAGCGCGGCTGCCGCATGGGTGTCGCGTTCGACGGCGACGGCGACCGCGCGATCTTCGTCGACGCATCCGGCCGGGTCGTGGATGGCGACGCCGTGCTCCTGATGTGCGCCCGGCACTGGAAGGCCGGCGGACGGCTCAAGGGGAACGCCATCGTCGCGACGGTGATGAGCAACATCGGCCTCGAGATCGCGCTTCGCGACAGCGGAATCGGGTTGGTGCGGTGCGCGGTCGGCGACAAGTACGTGATGGAAGAGATGATCAAGCGCGATCTCTCGATCGGCGGCGAACAATCCGGGCACATCATCTTCTCGGATCATCTCTACACGGGCGACGGCATCGTGACGGCGCTGAGCGTGCTGCGCGTGATGGCGGAGACCGGCCGGGAGCTCGCGGATCTCGCGTCCGAGCTCGTGACGTTCCCGCAGGTGCTCGTCAACGTCCGCGTGCGCGAGAAGCGGGAGCTCCGATCGGTCGCGGCCATCGCCGAGGTGCTGGAGCGGATCGAGGGCCGGCTCGCCGGCGAAGGACGCCTGCTCGTGCGCTACTCCGGGACCGAGCCGCTCCTGCGCGTGATGATCGAAGGCAGGAACCAGCAGGAGATTCAGGGCTGGGCCTCGGAGATCGCCGCCGCGGTGAAAGAGCACCTCTGATGAGCGCCACCGGCCGTGCACCCCGGCTCAGCGTCAATGTCAACAAGGTGGCCACGCTCCGCAACTCGCGCGGCGGCACGGTCCCGAGCGTGGTCGAGTCCGCGCGGGTCGCGATGGCGGCCGGCGCGGCGGGGATCACGGTCCATCCACGCGCCGACGAGCGTCACATCAGGCCGGGCGACGTGCGCGCCCTCGCCGCCGAGCTCGCGCCGCGGCGCGGAGATGTCGAGTTCAACATCGAAGGCGATCCCCGCGCCGATCTCATCGCCATGGTGCTCGAGGTGCGGCCCGACCAGTGCACGCTGGTGCCGGTCAGGCCGGGTGAAATCACGAGCCAGGCGGGGTGGCCGGCCGACACGCCGCGGGATCAGCTGTCGGCGACCGTGCGTGAACTCCGGGCCGCGGGCGTGCGTGTGAGCCTGTTCGTCGACGCCGAGGAGGCGCCGATCGCCATGGCGGCGGCGGTGGGCGCCGATCGCGTGGAGTTGTACACGGAGCCGTTCGCACGCGCGTTCGCCTCGGGACGCGGGGCAGGCGAGCGGTCGTTTGCGCGCTACGCGGCCGCCGCGACTGCCGCTCACGCGCTGGGTCTTGGCGTCAACGCCGGCCACGATCTCGATCTCGACAATCTGCCGCTGTTCCGCACGCTGCCGCACCTCGCGGAAGTCTCCATCGGCCACGCGCTCATCAGCCACGCGCTGTTCGTCGGGCTCGACCGGGCGGTGCGGGACTACGTGGCGGCGGTGGCCGGGGCTTGAGCGCCATGTCCGAGCGACGCGGGCGCGTGGTCGTGATCACCGCGATGGTCGCGGCGGTCCTCCTGCTGCTGCCGGGCCCCGCCGCGGCCGGGACGCAGCGCGTCACCATCCGGACGGAGGACGGCGTGTCGCTGGCGGCGACGTGGTACGAGCCGGGCACGAGGCCGGCGCCCGCCGTCATTCTCATTCACATGCTGAACAAGTCCCGGCGCGACTGGGATGCGGTGGGGGCGCGGCTTGCGTCGGAGGGGATCGGCGCGCTGGCGATCGATCTGCGCGGCCACGGCGAGTCGGGTGGAGCCATGGAGGGAGGGGAGACGCCCGACTACTCGGCGCTCGTCCGCGACGTGAGCGCCGCCCGCCGGTATCTCGCGTCACGCAGCGACGTGGTGCAGGCGCGGGTCGGCATCGCGGGCGCGTCGATTGGCGCGAACCTCGCCGTGCTCGAGGCCGCCGGGGACGCGACCGTTGCCAGCCTCGCCCTGCTCTCGCCCTCGCTCGACTACCGCGGGCTGCGCATCGAGGCGGCCGTCAAGAAGTACGGCAGCCGGCCGGCGCTGCTCGTGTCGAGCGACGACGACCCGTATGCGACGCGCTCGGTGCACGATCTTCAGAAGGCCGGCGGGGGCACGCGCGAGGCCGTCGTGCTGAGCCAGGCCGGCCACGGCACCGTGATGCTCAGCCGCGATCAGGATCTCGCCCGCATGCTGGTGGACTGGTTTCGGCGGACGTTGTTATGATCGGGTCGTCTCAGGTCTCAGGTCTCAGGTCTCGGGTCTTTGGTCTTGGGTGAGACTAGAGACTTGAGACTAGAGACCAAAGACGGAACGACCCAAGACCCAAGACTGTCGCCAATCATGCGCAAAGACTCCCTCGTGTTCGGCGTTGCCGGAATCTTCTTCGGCCTCCTCGTGGGCTGGATCATCGGGAGCCAGCAGACGACCGGTGGCGTGACGGCTCCGGCCCAGGCTCCGCAGGCCCAGACCGCGCCGGCCAGGCAGGCCCCCGCTCCGTTCGACGAGTCGGCCGCGGCCGCGCTGAAGGTCACCGCGGACCGCAACCCGTCCGACGCGGAGACGCGCGTGCTGCTCGGCAACATGTACTTCGATGGCGAGCGGTACCCCGAGGCCGTGACCTGGTACGAGGCGGCGCTGAAGGTGAACCCGAAGCACGTCAACGCCAGCACCGACCTGGGGATCGCGTACTACTACTCGAACCAGCCCGATCGCGCGCTCGCGCAGTTCGAGCGGTCGCTGGCGATCGATCCGAAGCACTCGAAAACGCTGCTCAACCAGGGAATCGTCCGCGCCTTCGGGAAGCAGGATCTCGCAGGGGCGGAGAAGGCGTGGCAGCAGGTGCTCGATGTCGCGCCCGACAGCCAGGAGGCGGCGCTCGCCAAACGCGGGCTCGAGGGGATCCGCTCCGCGCACCCCACGCAAACCGGGACACCGCCGGCCGGGAAGCCACCCGGGGGGTCGGACTGACATGGCCAAGATGATCCTGTGGGGTATCCTGATCCTGCTCGTCGTGCGGGCCGTGTCACGGCTGATGCGCGGCGTCCTCGAAGGGGCCGGGTATCGCCACGAGATGTCCGGGCAAAAGGGCATGCCGCTCGTCCGCGATCCCGTGTGCGGCGTCTACGTCGTACCGGGCCAGGCGCTCACGACCGGTACCGGCATGGCCACGAAATACTTCTGTTCCGAGAAGTGCCGGAAAGAGTGGGGGAAGAAGTAGGGATCGAGCCGCGACCAGGGTCCGGCTGAAGCCGGATGCCGCGTGAACGGGGTCCGGCTGAGCGCACGCCACCTGACAGGGATCATGCAACGAGAGGAGACACTCCGCACCGACATCGTCGAGGTCGGCCGCCGGCTGTACGCGCGCGGGTACACCGCGTCGAACGACGGCAACATCAGCGTCAGGCTCGATGCCGGACGGCTGCTGATGACGCCGACGAACGTCTGCAAGGGTTTCATGGATCCGTCGATGATGGTCATCACGGATCTCGAGGGGAAGAAGCTCGCGGGCGAACGGAACCCGTCGTCCGAGATGCAGATGCACCTCGAGGTGTACCGCCAGCGCCCGGAGATCCAGGCGGTCGTGCACGCGCACCCGCCGGTGGCGACGGCGTTCGCGGTCGCCGGCATTCCGCTCGATCGCGCGGTCCTCGCGGAGGTCGTGACGACGCTGGGGAGCGTGCCGATCGCGGAGTACGCGACGCCGTCGACGAAGGAGCTGCCCGCCGCGGTCCGCAAGTACGTCAAGGCGCACGACGGCATGCTGCTCGCCAACCACGGCGCGCTCACGCTCGGCGCGGATCTCTTCTCGGCCTACTACAAGATGGAGACCATCGAGCACTTCGCGAACATCAGCTTCGTGGCGCGCATGCTCGGCGGGGAGCGGCTGCTGTCGCGCGAGGAGGTCATGCGCCTGCAGGGGCTGCGCGGCCGGTACGGGATCGTCTCCCCGGCGCCGATCTGCGCCGACCCGGTCAGCGCCTCGGAGTCCGGCGCGGAGGATTGCCAGGTGCTCTTCGCGCCTCCGGCCGCGGCGGGGGAGCGGCTCGTGCCCGGGCGCCCGGGGCCAGTAGGTGCGGACGAGGAAATTCGGCTAACATACCGGGAACTCACCGCATTAATAGAGGATGCGGTTCGAAATCTGAAGTAGAGCAACAGGTCGTAGCGCAGGGCTTCAGCCCTGCCCGCCGGCGCAGCGCAGCCCTGAAGGTCCGCGCTGGAGCGACAGCCGGAAGAGGAATCTGAAGATATCCCCGGGACAAAGGAGCGACAGCATGGGTGAGGCGCTCGGCATGGTCGAGACCAAAGGCCTCGTGGCGATGATTGAAGCGGCCGACGCCATGGTCAAGGCGGCCAAGGTCACGCTGGTCGGCTGGGAAAAGATCGGGGCCGGTTACGTCACGGCGATCGTCCGCGGCGACGTGGCCGCGGTCAAAGCGGCGACCGACGCCGGCGCCGCGGCGGCGCGCCGGGTCGGCGAGCTCGTCTCGGTCCACGTCATCCCGCGCCCCCACGCGAACCTCGAGGACGCGCTGCCGATCGGCAAGGCGAACGCCACCGCCGCGAAATGATCGTCGCCAGGATCGTGGGAACCGTCGTCGCGACGCGGAAGGACGAGCGGCTCGTCAGCAACAAGCTCCTCATCGCGCGCCCGATCGATCCGTACGGCAAGGCGGAGGGGACCTATCTCGTCGCGGTCGATACGGTGGATGCCGGTTTCGGAGAAACGGTCCTGATCGTGAGCGGCAGCTCCGCGCGGATGGCCTCCGGGTTGAAAGACTGCCCCGTTGACGCCGCCATCGTCGGCATCATCGACACGATCCAGGTGAAAGAGCCAGAGAGCTGATGCAGCTGGCGCGGGTGATCGGCGAAGTCGTGTCGAGCATGAAGGACGTCAACCTGGTTGGCACGCTGCTCGTGCTCCAGCCGCTCGCCGCGTCCGGCGCGCCCGTGGGGCGGACGCTGGTCGCGCTCGATTCGGTGGGCGCCGGCGTCGGCGAGCACGTCTTTTTCGTGCGCGGGCGCGAGGCCGCCTACCCGTTCTATCCCGCCGAGCCCCCGGTCGATGCCGCCGTGATCGGGATCGTCGATCACTGGGATCTCGAGGATGAAGGTTCGCCGTCCGGGTCCGGCTGAAGCCGGACGCTACCGAAGCCCATGCAGATCTGCCGCGTCGTCGGCACGGTCGTGTCGACGAAGAAAAACCATAAGCTCGAGGGAGCGAAGCTGCTGCTCGTGCAGCCCATGACCCTCGACGGTCAGCCGCGCGGCGTGACCCTGATCGCGATTGACTCGGTCGGCGCCGGCGTCGGCGAGCGGGTGCTCGTCGTGATCGAGGGAAAGGCCGCCGGCGATGCGCTCGGACGGAAGGCAGCGGCCGTCGACGCGGCGGTCATCGGCATTGTCGACACGGTCGATTACAGGGACGACGCATGAACGAAGAGATGCTGCGCGCGATGATCCGCGAAGCGGTCGCCCGGCGGCTCGGCCAGGAATCGGAGCCTGCCGGGTCGGCGGCCGCGGGCGTGATCGCCGCCACGGATCTGAGCCACGGCCGCTATCCGCTTCCGCCCTCCGGCGGGCCGTGCCTCATCGAGCCGGGCGTGGCGTGCAATCACTGCGGCTACTGCGAGTCGCACGGACACTGAATCCCTAATCCCTAATCCCTAACCTAACCCTTGAATCCCTGAATCTCGAGTCCCGAATCCCGAGTCCCGAGTCCCGACATTGGAGACATTCGTGCCCCCTCCAGTCCTGCTGACCCGACGCATCCCCGCCGCCGTGTTCTCCCGCCTCGAGGCTGCCTGCGACGTCGACTTGTACGATGGGCCGTCGCCGCTGCCCGCCGACGAGTTGAAGCGGCGGCTTGCGGGGAAGCGGGCGCTCGTCTGCGTGTTGACCGACCGCATCGACGGCGCCGTGCTCGACGCCGCGCCGGAGCTCGAGGTCGTGGCGAACATCGCGGTCGGGTACGACAACATCGACGTGCCGGCGGCGAAATCGCGCGGGGTCGTGGTGACGAACACGCCGGACGTCCTGACCGAGGCGACGGCCGAGCTGACGTGGGGGCTGATTCTCGCCGCTTCGCGGAGGATTACCGAGGGGGATCGCCTCGTCCGCCGGGGCGAGTGGAAGGGCTGGGCGCTCGACTTCATGCTCGGCATGGAGCTGCGCGGCAAGCAGCTCGGCATCATCGGACGGGGCCGGATCGGCCGCGCCGTCGCCGCCAGGGCGCCCGCGTTCGGCATGACGGCGGTCTTCGCGAAGCACGACATGTCGTTCGACGAGCTGCTCGTCAGCTCCGACGTCATCTCCATTCACGCGCCGTCCACCCCGGCGACGCGGCACCTCATCGATCGCAAGGCCCTGGCCCGCATGAAACGCTCGGCGATCCTCGTGAACACGGCGCGCGGGACCCTGGTCGACGAAGAGGCGCTCGTGTGGGCGCTCGGGGAGCACCTGATTGCCGGGGCGGCACTGGACGTCTACGAGAAGGAGCCGATCGTCCATCCCGGACTGCTGACCATGGAGCACGTCGTCCTCGCCCCGCACCTGGGCAGCGCCACGCGCGAGACCCGGACCGCCATGGCGGACCTCGCCGTCGCCAACGTCATCGCCGTCCTCGACGGACGCCCGCCCGTCACGCCCGTATGAAGCTTCCGCCGCAGCCGGCCGTCCCGCGCGGCCGGATCCCGGCGGTCATGCGCCGCCTCGGGCGCGCGATCGAGCGCTTCGAGGACCCGGCGGTCGAGAAGATCGCCGAGGACCAGCAGGAAGATCCCTTTCAGGTCCTGATCGCGACGATGCTGTCCGCGCAGACCAAGGATGCCGTCACCCACGCGGCTTCCACCAGGCTGTTTCGCGCCGCGCGGACGCCGCGGACGATGGTCAAGCTGCCGGTCAGCGAGGTCCAGCGCCTCATCTATCCCGTCAGCTTCTACCGGAACAAAGCGGTCCACGTGCGCCAGACGTGCGAGCAGCTGCTCACGCGCTACGCCGGCCGGGTGCCGGGGACGATGGAGGAGTTGCTGACGCTGCCGGGAGTCGGCCGGAAGACCGCGAACCTGGTGCTGATCCTCGCGCACCGGAGCGCCGAGAACATCTGCGTCGACACGCACGTGCACCGGATCTCGAACCGCCTGGGCTGGGTCGCGACGCGCACGCCGGAGGAAACCGAGCGGGCGCTGTATGCGGTCGTCCATCGCAGGTGGTGGCCCGTGATCAACCTGTACCTGGTGACGTGGGGCCAGAACGTGTGCCGGCCGGTCTACCCGCTGTGCGGAAGCTGCGTGCTGTTCGATCTCTGCCCGAGAGTAGGTGTCATGAAGGTGGGAAAATCCCTGCCGGGGCCGGTAGCAGTTTGACGAGGCCCTTCAGGTCCGGATAGCGCTCGACCATCTCCTGCGTGTACTCCCCCGGCAGCGGCTGGCCGAGATCCGCCTTCAGGATGGCCGCGTTGGCGACCGACTTCGCCGAGAAATGGTTGTTCGCATAGAGGTACGCCTTCCTGACCTCCTTCGACGCGGCCTTCGCGGCTGCAGCGAACGGACGCAGCTCGTCGGCGGAGTACAGATAGTTGTAGCGGTCTTCCGACTTCTCGTGCTTCCACCACTGCTCGGCGTTCCGGCCGTGCAGCCGCAGGTAGTAGAACGTGCGGGCGTTCGGCAGCAGGTTCTGCCGGATCGAGAACCGGAACTTGGGCTCGTCGATCTGCGCCCACGCCCCGCCGAAGGCGTCGAGCAGCTGCAGCGTCTCCACGGGCCGATCGCTCCAGCTCCGATGGCGGAGCTCCACGGCGACCTGGTAATCCTTGAAGCGCTCGAGCAGCCACTCGAGGTAGGCGCGCGTGTCCGGCTCGTTCTTGAAGCTGGCGGGAAACTGCGCGAGGAGCGCGCCCAGCTTTCCGGCGGCCGCCAGCGGATCGATCGCCTGGCGGAACTGGTCCACGTCCGGCTGCCCGAGGCTCCACGGATCCTGTCCGGTCGTCTTGAGGAACATGTCCGGGTGGGTGAACTTCTGATAGAGCTTCAGCGAGAACTCGAACCCGGGCGGCGTGCGCTCGGCCCACCCGCGCGCGGTCGCCGGGGCCGGCACGCCGTAGAACGTCGAGTTGATCTCGACGGTGTCGAAGTGCTCGGCGTAAAAGCGCAGCTCGTCGAATCCGCCGGCCTTGCGGGTACGCCGCCCCGGCGCGATCGGATAGAAGATGCCGTTCCAGGTGCCCTTGCCGGACGGATAGTTCCAGCCCGACGTGCCGATGCGGATGTCTCCCATTGAAAGCTTCCCGCTCCCAGCTTCCCGCTTCCCGCTTCCAGCTCCCAGCTTCCCGAGCCTACGCGCGCCAGGACTGACCGCGCGCTACAGCGAAGCCCGCCATAGCTTGTCGCTCATACCCGTTGCGACAAGCGACGGCGGGCGCTTCCAGCTTCCCGCTTGTGAGCGGCGAAATTACTTGCCCTGCGCGTACCTCTCCTTGTCGAAGCCGAAAATGACCCGGGTGCCCCGGATGAGGATCGGGCGCCTGATCAGGTTGGGCTGCTCCATCATCAGATCAATCGCTTCCTTCTTCGATTTGGGAAGCGGGCGCTGCTTGAAGACGGGGCTGCGCGTGCTGACGAAGTCGAGAAACCGCGCCGCTTCGACGTGCTGCTCGAGAAACGCGCGGGTCGGCGGGTCCCGGTTGATGTCGCGCTCCTCCACGTCTTCTTTCCGTGTATCCAGAAAACTTCTGGCGTTTCGACACGTCGTTCACGTGGGCTTCCAGTAGAAGATGGACTTTGGCATGGCCGGTATTCTAGCAGGCGTGTGCCCGCCTTCTCCCCTGACCTACAATAAGAGGCTTGGGCGCGCGGGCCGATGCTGACCATTAACGAGATCTTTCATTCGATTCAGGGAGAGTCCACTCACTCGGGCCGGCCGTGCGTTTTCGTACGGCTCGCGGCCTGCGACCTCAGGTGTTCGTGGTGCGACACGCCGTACGCGTTTTACGAAGGCACGAAGCGCAGCGTGGACGACGTGGTCCGGCAGGTGGCGGGCTTCGGGTGCAACCTGGTCGAGATCACGGGCGGTGAGCCGCTGCTCCAGGGTGACGTCTATCCGCTGATGGATCGGCTCCTCGAGTCCGGCGTGACGGTGATGGTCGAGACCGGCGGACACCTCAGCATCGCCCGGGTTCCCCCGCAGGTCGTCCGGATCGTGGACGTCAAGTGCCCCGGCAGCGGCGAGTCGGGCAGGAACCATTGGGAGAACCTGAGCCTGCTCACGGCGCACGACGAAGTGAAGTTCGTGATTCGCGATCGCACGGACTACGAGTTCGCGCGCGACGTCGTGTCACGGCACTCGCTGACCGGCCGGTGCGCCGCCGTTCTGTTCTCTCCGGTCCACGGCGTCCTCGCCCCGAAAGATTTGGCGGAATGGATCCTCGAGGACAAGCTTCAGGTGCGCCTCCAGCTTCAAGCCCACAAGTACATCTGGGGCGCGGATGTCCGGGGCGTGTGACTAAGCGGGAAGCGCCCGCCGTCGCGCGCGGTGAGGCTCGGCGCGCGTAGGCTCGGGAAGCGGGGAGCTGGCAGCGGGAAGCATGAGAGCGGTCCTTTTGTTGAGCGGCGGGCTGGACTCCTACACCGCTGGCGCGATGATGCGCGCCGAGGGGTACGAGCTGTACGCCTTGTCCGTGCGCTACGGCCAGGTGCACGCGCGCGAGGTCGCCGCGGCGCGGGAGGTCGCGCGCCATCTGGGCGTCGCGCGCCACATCGAGCTCGACGTCGACCTCGCGGCGTTCGGCGGCTCCGCGCTCCTCGGCGACGGTGAGATCCCGAAGAACCGCGATCTCGACGATGCCGGCATCCCGTCCACGTACGTGCCCGCACGAAACACGATCTTCCTGTCGCTGGCGCTCGGCTGGGCGGAAGTGGTCGGGGCGCAGGCCATCGTGATCGGTGTCAACGCCCTGGACTACTCCGGCTACCCTGACTGCCGTCCTGAATATCTCGAGGCGTTCGAGCGCGTCGCGGCGCTGGCGACGCGGGCCGGCGTCGACGGACGGCCGCTGCGGATTCTGGCGCCGCTGCTCCGGCTCTCGAAGGCCGAGATCGTGCGGCAGGGCCTCGCGCTCGGGCTCCGCTACGAGCTCACTCACAGCTGCTACGATCCGGATCCGGAAGGCCGCGCCTGCGGCCGGTGTGACAGTTGCCGCCTGCGCGCGCGCGGCTTCGAGGAAGCGGGCGCCGCCGATCCCGCGGGACCTGCCGGGGGACATCCTTCGTGACCGAGCGTCTCTACTACACCGACCCGTACCTGACCGAGTTCGAGGCGCGGATCATCAGCGCCGGCGCGCACGAAGGCCGCCCGGCCGTCGTGCTCGATCGGACCGCGTTCTATCCGACCTCCGGAGGCCAGCCGTTCGACATCGGCCAGCTTGGCGGCGTGGCGGTCGTCGACGTGGTGGATCGAGACGACGGCACGATCCTGCACGTGGTCGAAGGGGAGCTGCCCGAGGGACCGGTCCACGGGCGGATCGACTGGGCGCGGCGCTTCGAGCACATGCAGCAGCACACGGGGCAGCACGTGCTCTCCGCGGCGTTCGACCGTGTCGCCGGCGCGCGGACCGAGAGCTTTCACCTCGGCGCCGTGTCGTCCACGATCGATCTCGGCCGGATCGTGTCGGCTGCCGACATCGAGCGCGCCGAGGACGAAGCGAACCGGATCGTCTGGGAAGATCGGCCCGTCGCGATCCGCTTCGCCGACGCCGACGAAGCGGCGAAGCTTCCGCTGCGCAAGGAACCCGCCCGGACGGGCCGGCTGCGGCTGATCGAGGTGGAGGGCTTCGACATTTCCGCGTGCGGCGGCACGCACGTGGCGCGCACCGGCGCGATCGGAACGATTGCCGCCGCCGGATCCGAGCGCGTGCGCGGCGGGACCCGCGTCGAGTTCCTCTGCGGCGTGCGGGCGCTGCGCGGCTACCGGGCGCTGCGGGACGCGATGGCCTCGAGCGTCCGCCTCCTGTCCATCCTCCCCGGCGACCTCCCGGCCGGCATCGAGCGGATGCTGGGGGATGTGAAGGACGCGAAGCGGCAGCTCAAGGATCTGCAGGCGCGGCTCGCGTCCTTCGAGGCGGCGGCGCTCGCCGGGCGCGCGGAACCACACGGCGCCGCGCGCCTCGTCGTCGAGGCGCTCGAGGGCTGGGATGCGAGCGGGTTGAAAGCCGTTGCGTCCGTCATCTCCAGCCGTCCGGGGCACGTCGCGGTCCTCTTCGGGATGCCGCCGCCGTCGGCGGTCGTCGTCTCGCGCGCGCCGGACGCTGCCGTTGATTGTGCCGCGATCCTGAAGGCGCTGACCGATCGCTTTGGCGGCAAAGGCGGCGGACGATCGGATCTGGCGCAAGGGGGCGGCCTGCAAGGCAGCGCCGAGGACTTCATTGCCGTCGCGCGCAGCCTGGTGTGAGGCCCTCGTAGCGCAGGGCTTTAGCGGGTGCAGCTGGAGGCGGGAAGCGCGGAGCGGGAAGCGGGAAGCGCGGAGCGGGAAGCGGGAAGCGGGAAGCGGGAAGCTGGGAGCTATCTTCCCGGCTGCAGCTTCACGAGCGTGACCCCCGCCTCGCGCGCGACGTCGGGATCCTTGTCGACCGCCGCCTTCCGGAGCGCCGGGACCGCCGGGGCCGCCTCCGCGCCGAACGAAGCGAGCGCCGCCGCCGACGTGCGGCGCACGGCGGCATCCGGATCCGTCAGTCCGTCGATCAGCGCGCGGACGGCCTCGCCGCCTCCGTCCTGGATGATTCCCAGATAGGTCGCCCCCACGGTTCGTACTCCGGCATCGCCATCCCGCATCCCTTTGATGAGCAGCGGAACCACGGCGGCCGAATCGAGCGGGGCACGGTCCTTCAGCTTGCCAATCGAGCGCAGCGACTCGCGCCGCACGACCGGATCGTCGCTGGCGAGCGCGTCGCGCAGCGGGGCAAACGCGCCGCGCCCCATGAAGCTCAGAGCGATCGCGGCCTCCGCCGTCAGGCTCGGGTCGGGAAGCGATTCGGCGACCTCCACGATCGCCGGCGCGGCCACCGGGCCGAGGATGCCGCAGGCCTTCAGCGCCGCCTTCACTTGCTGGGCGTTTGCGGCCGGGTCCTGGAGCGTGGCGTGAATGAGCGGCAGCGCCGCCTTCCCGAGCTGTTCGACATGGCGAGCCGCCTCTGCCGCTTCGGCGGGGTTCTGGCTGTACAACCGGTCCAGCCAGGCATCTTCACTCGGCGCCGGCGCGGTGACCTCAACCGGACGAATCAGGCCCCCCTGCTGGTACCAGAGCATGGCGGCGACCCCCGCCGCGACGACGCAGAGCACCGGAAGAAGCCGATTCACGCGATCCATTGTACGCGTGGCGCGCCAGCGCCCGGATGAGCCAGCGCGCACCTGTCAATAAACAGGAGATCAGGAGGGCAGGAGGTTGCTCTCCTGGTCTCCTGTGACACGGAGTCACCGCCGCGTGAAATTCGCCAGGATCTCCACGCCGAGGTCGGCGATCCAGTTGACGGTCGCCGCGGGGATGACGAAGTCGTTGCTGAGGATCGAGAAGACCAGCATCTCGCCGTCGCGGCTCCGGACGAACCCCGACAGCGAGCGCACGTTGGAGATCGAGCCGGTCTTGGCCGCGGCGTTCCCTTCCGCTCTCGTACGCTTCATCCGCGCCGCGAGCGAGCCGTCTTTGCCCGCGACGGGCAGTGTCGAGACAAACGACTCGCGGTGCCGCGGATCCCGGTACATCTGCGCGAGCACGCTCGTCACGGTCTCCGGGGTGAGGTAGTTGTAGCGCGACAAACCCGATCCGTCGTACATCACATACGAGTCGGCCGGAATGCCCCAGGCGTCGAGCGCGGCCCGCGCGGCGCGGCGCCCTCCCTCGGCCGTCCCGAGGCCGCCGCGCGCCGCCCCCATCGCCTTCAGCAGCGTCTCGGCGTAGAGGTTCTGACTCACCTTCATCAACACTGTCGCGATGTCCCGCAGTGGAGGGGACGCGGTCGACACCAGCACGCGGCGCTCGAACGATCCACGCGCCTGCAGACCGGCCGCGACATCATCCAGATCGGCCGCTTCGCCGCCGACCGCGATTCCCCGCGCCGCAAGGCCGTCCTTGACGGCTTGCGCGAAGAACAACGTGGGATTGACGACCGCGACGCTACGAGTGGTCTCGGCGGATCCGGCGGGCATCGAGCCGGTCACCTCGAGCGTCGCGCGATCGAGGTGGCGGCGGTAGTCGAGCGTGTCTTCCGAGCCCGCGGGCCCCGTGAACGCGCGGTTGAGCATCGCGAGACCGCTGCCGGGCGTCAGGCGCACGAAGACCGGGATCGCCCGCCGCCGCTCCCGGCGCGATGGTGAGCGTGGCCACGTTCTCGTTGAACTCGAGCGCGCCGACCGGCGCCGCGTACCCGTATTGCAGGTAGTCCCAGGCCCACCCCGCCCCAATCCCTTCGTCGTCGAACGCCTGGTCGTCGCCGATGACGCGCCCCTCGATCGAGGTGATGCCGGCAGCCTCGAGCCCTCGTGCCCATTCGTGGAGCACGGCGTCGGCGCGTCCCTCGCGGGTGTTGATCGAGGGATCGCCGTTGCTGCGCACGAACAGATCGCCGCGCAGCACGCCGCCGGCGATCGTGCCGGCGGTCTCCAGGGTCGTGGTGAACCTGTAGTCCCACCCGAGCACCTCGGCGCCGGCCGCGACGGTCAGGATCTTCATGTTGGACGCCGGCATCATCAGCTTGCCGGCGTTCAGCGAGTACAGACGCTCGCCGGAGTCGAGCGATCGCACGTCGACGCCCCAGACGCCGCGATCCATGATCGGGGCGCCGAAGACGCGTGCCAGGTCGGCTCGCAGCTCGCGGACCGCACGCGAGGCCTGAGTGGGGGCTGTCTGTGGAGGACGGCCGGGCGCGCACGCCGGCGCAGCCAGAGTGGCGATGAGCACCGCCGTACGAAGCCGCTCACCGACGCCGGCGGAGCCCTGAGCGCCGGCAGGAAGGCGTCCCTCGACTCGCCCTGGGACGCCTCGAGCGATAGTCCTGGCGAGGCTGCGCCTCAGACCAGAGAGGCTCCGCCTCGCCAGGTGGCATTGTCTACCAACGCCGTCTTGATCCCGAAAACTTGACTCAATTGGTGGAAGTTTTCGGGAGTCACGACGGCTAGGGCGCATGGGGCGCGCGGCTATTTGATGCCCTCGAGCGCTTTGACGATCCCCTCGATGGAGGCGGCGTCGATCGTCGCGGCGCCCGGGATGCCGGCGCGCGCCGCATAGGCCGACTCGCCGGCTCGCGCAAACGTCACGCGCTCGTCCTTGCTCTGGTCGTAGTGGAAGGCAATGGTCAGCTCAGGTTTCTCGAGCCCGGTTTTGGCCGTAGCTGTCGACGAAACCGGTGGCGCGGACGCTCGTGGCCGCGGTGATGAGCGCCTCGATTTTCGCGGCGTCGACATCCTTTGCGGCCGGGGCCACCTGGCGCCACTTCTCTTCCTCTTTGCCGTCCTTGTCCTTGACCTTGGCTTTCTCGAACGCGATGGTCTGACCGGCACGGGCGATCTCGAGACGCGTGGTGTTGAAGGACCGCGCGTCGAACAGATCCTTCTGGCGGTATTCGGACGGCGCTTTCTTCAGGTCGTCGAGGAGCCCGGCCTCGACCGTGAACACGATCGGCCGGGCGAGGTCCTTGGCGTACAGGTCCCCGGTGCCCGTCGCCTCGCCCAGCACGAGCGTGGCCTGCGACGAGCCGGAGCCGATCTTGACCGTCGCGGCCGGCGCCTCGAGCCCATACTTCTTCGGTTCGGGGGGATCGGTGGGCTGCACGGACCTCATCTGGAGGCCGGTGACCCGCGAGACGAGCCCTTCGACCGCGTTGGAGTCCAGCGCGTCCAGCGGCCGGCTGGGTCATCTGCCATTCGCCGTTCTGCTTCTGGAAGCGAATCGTGCGCCCCTCGGCCGTCACCTCGAGCGAATCGACTTTCTGAAGATCCAGTTTCAGGACCGACTTGTCGCGCAAGTCGAACGTGCCGCGATTGAAGGTCGAGTCGAGGAACGAGGAGATGAGGAAGACCTTTTTCTGATCGGCCACCTTGGCGTAGAGGTCGGTTCCCGACGGCGTCTTCTGCCCGATCTGGAGGCGGCGCTCCTGGCCCCCCGACTTGAAGGCCACTTCGATTCTCGGCTCGGCGAGGCCGAACTCCTTCAGGTCCGTGGGGTTTTCGTCGATTACGCGTTGAATCTCGACGGAGGCCAGGTTCGAGGTGATCCCGGACACGGCGGCCTCGTCCGTCGCGGCGGCCGCGGGCTGCACGATTTCCCAAGCGGTGCCTTTCCGCTGGAGCGTCGTGCGCTCACCGGCCTCGGACTTGACCTGGAGCTCGTCGATCTTGTCCGCCTCGACGGCGAAGACCTTGTCGTGCTTCGGGCTGTCGTCGACAGGTCCTTTCAGCGACTCGCGGTACGCATACCAGGCGAGCGGAATCGCGATGGCGAGCAGCACGAGGAGCGACCGCGATCCGCGCATCTATCGCCTCCGCCACCAGGTCTGGACTCCCAACGCGAGAATCAGCCCCGGGATGATCAGAATCGACAGGTAGAACACCACCGCCGCGCGTTCGGCCGTCAGCGTGACACCCCGGCTGTCCGGGTCGCGCGGCCGGATGGCAATCAGGTTCTCCTGCTGCGCCAGCCAGTTGACCGAGTTGAGGAACAGATCCTTGTTGCCCGGAATCCCGAGGTACCCGTTGGCGACGAAATCGGAGTCGCCGAACACCACGATCCGGGTTTCCGGCTTGGATGGCTCCGGCGGTTTCGAGCCGTCGGCCGGGGCCGGGGCCGGCGCGGGGGGCGGCGCGTCGGTGGCTGGGGCCGACACCGCGGCCGCGAGCGAGACGGGGCCCGCCAGGTCCCCCTTGTCCACGTCGCGCGACACCGCGCCCGTCGTCGTCAGCCCCTTGATGTCCGTTTCCGCCCAGCTGGCCTGGCTCGTCATGACCAGGTTCAGCGCGGTACGGCCGTTCGCGCCACTCGAGCCGACGACCGACCTGGCGAGTGGATAGGCCGTCAGGCGATCGAACCGATCGGTGATCGGGTGCGCCCCGTATTTCGCCGCGACGGGCGCCGACTCGTTGGTGCCGAGAAGCCGTCCCACGCCGCTGACGTCGACGACCACATTCGTGCCGATCTCGATGGACCAGTCCTTGAGCAGCGCCTCGAGGTTGGTGAGCGCGGGAGAGTCCGCCCGATCGGGCGGATCGAGCATGAAGAGGATCTTGCCTCCCTTCGCGAGGTACGTCTTGAGCATGTCGACTTCGCCGGGGAAGAAATCGGTCTTCGGGCCGGCGGCGACCAGCACCGAGGCGTCGTCGGGCACCTGCTTCTCCTGCGCGAGCACGATCGAAACGGGGAGAAAATTGTCGGAACCGAGCGCCGCGCCGATCGTGCTGTAGCCGGTCCGGTCGTTCGAGTCGGTGCTGTGCTCGCCGTGGCCCTGCACGAAGTACACCTTGTGCTGCTTCCCCTGTACGACCTTGATCAAGCCGTTCGTCAGTTCCTGCTCGCCGTCGGAGGTCGACCCGCTCGGTCCGTCCGTCGTAGTCGAACACGACCGTGCCGGGCGCCGTGATTTTGTACTGGTTCGCCATGCTCGGCCGCTTGTCGACGTCGACGTACTCGACCTTCAGCTGCTTCGAGCCGTACTCGGTACTCGTCGAGGCGCTCGCGAAACCGCGGGAACCCGTCGGCCCGATCGAACACGAGGACGCGCACGGGTTTGGTCAGCCCCTGCAGCACCTTCTTGGTCTGATCCGACAGCGAGAACTGCTTGGACGCCGTCAGGTCCCACCGCTTGTTGTGCCGTGAGGCGAGGTAGTTGATGGCGAACATGATCGCGAGCACGACGAAGACGCTCGCCACGGCCAGGCTGCCGAGACGCGCCTGCCGCCCCGAGAACGATCGCCCGATCTCGCGCCACTGGCTGAGCAGGTAGAGCACCACGCAGGCGAGACCCGCCAGCGCCAGCGGGTACCACGGCGGCCATTCCAGCCGCGCGAAGCGAATCGCCACCGCGGCGAACACCAGCGCCACGCCGAGCCATCCGAGAAGTCCGAGCACTCGTTTCAGCATAGTATCGGTTACCCGCGCCACCGTTCGCTGTCGACCGACTTGGCCGTCAGGAAAAGCCCGAAGGTGATGAAGCTGAGGTAGTAGACGATGTCTTTCGTGTCGATGACGCCCCGCGCGAAGTCGTCGAAGTGCTGCGTGATGGACAGGTAGTTCAGCAGGTCGCGGGTCGTCGGGCCGGAGTACTCTCCCGGCCAGTTGATGATCCAGAGCATCAGGAACGTCGCGAACGTCAGGAACCCGGCGACGATCTGGTTTTTCGTCAGGCTCGAGATGAGCAGCCCGGCCGACAGGAAGCAGCCGCCCATCAGCAGCAGCCCGAGGTAGCCGGTCGCGATCGGCCGCCATTCCGGCTCGCCCAGCCAGAAGAGCATGCCCATGTAGATCATCGTGACGAGCAGCATCGTCACGTAGAGCGTCAGCGCGCCGAAGTACTTGCCGAGGATGATCTGCAGGTCGGAGACCGGGGAGGTCAACAGCAGCTCGATGGTCCCGGAGCGCTTTTCTTCCGAGTAGGTCCGCATCGTGATCATCGGCATCACGAACAGGATGATGACGGCGGCGTTCTGGAACAGGCCGCGGATCATCATCTGGTTGATGTTGGCGCCGCCCCCGGCGCCGCCGAACTGCATCATCTGCTGGCTCTGCCGATCGAACGCCATCAGATACACGTAGAAGAAGAAGCCGAACAGCAGCGCGAACAGCCCGATGATGATGTAGGCGATGGGCGACGCGAAGTAGGAGCGCACCTCCTTGTCGGCAATCGCGAGCGTGTTACGCACGGGGCGCCTCCTCCGGAACTTCTTCGGTGGTCACCTGCAGGAAGACGTCCTCCAGGCTCATGCGGACGGGCCGGAGCTCGAGCAGCCCCCAGCCGCGCGTGACGACCGCGCGCGCGAGCTCCCGGCGCACGTCCACCTCGGGCTCGCTCTCGACCTCGAAGGCGATCGGCCCGGCATCGGGCAGCGGCAGCGCGTCGGGCGCCATTCCGCCGCGCTGATCGGCAACCGCGACCCGCGTGACGCCCGGGACGGCGGCCAGCGCGGCCGCGGCGTCGGCGCCCGCCGCATCGACCTGCACATACATCGTCGAGGCGCCCTTGAGGCGGGCGGTCAGGTTGTCGGGCGTGTCCACCGCCACGACGCGTCCCTTGTTGATGATGACGACGCGCTGGCACGTCTGCGCGACTTCCGGGAGGATGTGCGTGCTGAGGACGACCGTGTGATCCCCGGCCAGGCTCCGGATGAGATCGCGCGTCTCGATAATCTGCTTGGGATCGAGACCGGCGGTCGGCTCGTCGAGAATCAGCACCTCGGGATTGTGGATGAGCGCCTGCGCGAGCCCCACGCGCTGGCGGTACCCCTTCGAGAGCTTCCCGCAGTGGCGGGCGGCCATGTCGGCGACGCGCGTGCGCTCCATCACCGCCGTCACCCGCTGCTTGCGCTCCCCGGCCGCCACCCCTTTGATACGGGCGACGAAGTCGAGGTACTCCCGGACGGTCATGTCGGGGTAGAGCGGCGGCGTTTCCGGGAGGTAGCCGGTCCGCCGCTTGGCCTCGATCGGCTGGTCGAACACGTCGAAGCCGGCCACCACGGCGCGCCCTTCCGACGGCGGCATGTAGCCGGTCAGGATGCGCATGGTCGTGGTCTTTCCGGCGCCGTTCGGCCCCAGGAACCCGAGGATTTCCCCCCGCTCCACGCGAAAGCTGACGTCGTCCACGGCGGTGACGCTGCCGTAGCGCTTGCTGATGTGTTGAACCTCGATCACACGGTTGCTCCGTTCCCAACGTAGATGTGGCGCGGGGCTTCAGCCCGCGACGAGAGGCCGATGCTGCGCGGCTGACGCCGGGCCGTCAAAGGGTATTCATTGGCAGAAAAGGCGATGACCGTCGAATCCTGCATACTACTGACACCGGGAAAAATGTGTCAAGCCGTCGGCGGGGCCTTGCCCGCTTGACCCAGCCGGCCCAGTGGGCTAACCTATATATGAGCATGTGCTCATATATTCAGGTATAGCCAATGGCTTCGAGCCCGTTCCCCTCTGCCGACACCCCGACCGCCCTGGGCGAGCCGTGTCCCGCCCCGCATCTCGACGTGCGCGATACCGCCGTCCGCAGGCGGACGCTGATGGGGGCGCGGACCGTGGAAGCGCTGGCCGACACCTTCCGCGTCCTGGGCGATCCCACGCGCGTGCGCATCCTCGACGCGCTCGCGCCGGGGGAGCTCTGCGTGTGCGACATCGCGGGGCTCGTGGGCATCAGCGAGTCGGCCGTCTCGCACCAGCTGCGGCTCCTCCGCGGCATGCGTCTCGTCCGTCCACGCCGTGCCGGGCGGCTCGTTTACTACGCCGTCGACGATCATCACATTCTCGAGCTGCTGAAGCAGGCCCTCACGCACGTCGAAGAGGCGGGGCGCGCATCCCGATGACGACCTGCCCCGTCTGCGAGCTGCACGCCGAATCCACCTTCAAGATCGAGGGGATGGACTGCCACGAAGAGGTCGCGATCCTCGAGCGCCGGCTGAACCGGCTCGCCGGCCTCGAAGCGCTCGATGCGGACGTCATGGGCCAGCGGCTGCGTATCAAATATGACGCCGCGAAGCTCTCGGCGGCCTCGATTGCCGAGGCGGTCGCGCAGACCGGCATGCGCGCGTGGCTCGAGCACGAGGAACCGGCGCCGATTTCCGCGTCGACGACGTCGCGGCAGCGGCTCGTGGCGCTGTCGGGCGCCGCCTTCGCCGCCGGCCTCTTCGCCGAGTACGTGTGGCACGCCCCGGCCGCGGTGGTGTGGATCCCCTACGTGCTCTCGGTCGCGCTCGGCGGTCTGTATACCGCGCGGCGCGCGGTCGTCTCCGTGCGGGCCGGCGTGCTCGACATCAACGTGCTGATGCTGATCGCGGTGGCCGGGGCCGCGCTGCTCGGCGAATGGTCGGAAGCCGCATCGGTCGTATTCCTCTTCGCGCTCGCCCAGCTGCTCGAGACCCGGGCGATGGACCGCGCGCGCGGCGCGATCCGGGCGCTGATGGATCTCGCGCCCGTCGAGGCGCTCGTCCGGCGCGACGGCCGCGAAGTGCGCCTCCCGGTCGACGAGGTCGCGGTCGGCGACACGGTGCTGGTCCGGCCCGGCGAAAAGATTCCGCTCGACGGCCGCGTCGCATCGGGCGACAGCCACGTCAACCAGGCGCCGGTGACGGGGGAGTCGCTCCCGGTCGAGAAAGCTCCGGGCGACGAGGTCTTCGCCGGCACGATCAACGGCCGCGGCGCGCTCGACGTGGCCGTCACGCGCCTCCGGCGTGACTCGACGCTGGCGCGGATCATTCACCTGGTGGAACGCGCGCAGGCGCAGCGCGCGCCGAGCCAGGCGTTCGTGGACCGGTTCGCGCGCGTCTACACGCCGGTCGTGCTCCTCGACGGCGATTGCCGTGGCCGTGCTGCCGCCGGTGTTCCTGGACGGCCAGTGGAGCACCTGGTTCTACCGCTCGCTCGTGCTCCTGGTGATCTCCTGCCCGTGCGCGCTGGTCATCTCGACGCCGGTGTCGATCGTGTCGGCGCTGGCCGCCGCGGCGCGCAAGGGCGTGCTCATCAAGGGGGGCGCCCGGCTCGAGAACATGGCCGCCATCCGGTGCGTGGCGTTCGACAAGACCGGCACGCTCACCCGCGGGCGGATGCACGTCGTCGACGTGCTGCCGGTCGGCGGGGCCGAGGCGTCCGAGGTGCTTCGCGTGGCGGCGTCGCTCGAAATGCGCTCGGAGCACCCGATCGGCCGCGCGATTGTCGAGCACGCGCTGGCCCTCGGCATCTCCCCGCTGGCGGTGGAGGCGTTCTACGCTCTTCCGGGTCGCGGCGCGGAAGCCCGCCTCGGGTCCGACACGATCGTCGTCGGCAGCCACCGCCTCTTCGAGGAGCGCGGGTTGTGCTCGACGGCGCTCGAAGCGGCGCTCGACACGCTGGCCGCGCGGGGCTGCAGCCCCGTGATGGTCGGCGCCGGCGGCATCGCGATCGGCGTCATCGGCGTGGCCGACGAGCCGCGCGAGATGGGACGCGAGGCCGTGGAGCTCCTGCGCAAGCAAGGGGTCAGGCACGTCGTCCTGCTGACCGGCGATCACGAACCGGCGGCGCGCGCGCTGGCCGAGTCCCTCGATCTCGACGGGTATCGGGCCGGGCTCCTGCCGGAGGACAAGGTCACGGCCGTGGAGGAGCTGCGCGCCCGCCACGGCGCCATCGCGATGGTGGGCGACGGGGTCAACGACGCGCCGGCCCTGGCGGCCGCCGACGTCGGCATCGCGATGGGCGTCGCCGGCACCGACGCCGCGCTCGAGACGGCGGACGTCGCGCTGATGGCCGACGAGCTGTTGAAGATCCCGTACGCGCTGCGCCTGAGCCGCGCGACCTCGCGCAACATCTACGCGAACATCGCGTTTTCGATCGTGCTGAAAGCGGCGTTCCTGATCATGGCCGTGGCGGGCGCGGCCACGCTCTGGATGGCGGTCGCCGCCGACATGGGGGCGTCGCTCATCGTCATCGCGAACGCGCTGCGGTTGTTGAGGGAGTAGCCCGTCTCTTTGAACAGGAGATTAGGAGATCAAATCGTTTCCCGGGCGATCGTCGGCTACTCGACCACGCGCGCGGTGGCGGCGAGCGTGTCCGACCGCGATGGCGCGGCGCCCGACGGGTCGAAAAAGATCGTTCCGGCCGCCGACGTTGCGAACCCGCGGACGCCGGTCGTGCCGGCACGCACCGGTATCCCTGTCGCGTAATAGTCGATCTCGGTCCGCACTCCGTTGCAGTCGTCCGCTCCAGCGCCCGCACCGGCGCTTTCGAGGCTGAAGGTGTAGCCGTTCCTGACAGACGGATCCCGCGACAACTCCGGCGAGATGAAGCCCTGCGAGGAACCGGGGCACGCAGCCGCAAGAACCGCCAGCGTGACCGCGTAGCGGCCGGCACCGGCCACCGACGCGTAACTTGCCTGCGCGGTGTTGATCACCCGAAGCGAGCCGATGGCCGACGCTTCGTTGGCGGTCATTCGCGCTCTGAGCAAGCTCGGCACGGCGATGGCTGCGAGGATCCCGACAACGAAAAAGGAAGCGACCAGGACCAGCACGACGACGAGAACCGTGGTGGCTTGCGAGCCCTGAGTAAGGGCCGCGATTTCCACCAGCTCGGCCCGCGTGAGCTCTGGAATGGCCTTGCCCGAGAAGAGGGCCCGAATTCCAGGCTTGAACATGTAGATCAATATGAAGATGGAGATGATGGTGCCAATCGGGATGCCGAGCAGGCCGATGACGGCGAGCACGATTTGCAGCACGCGGCCGTAGGGCTTCAGCTTCCAGAGGCCGATGCCGCACGCGAGCTGCAAAACCCCGACGCCGCCGAAGAGAACCGCGGCGAGCAGGCCCCAACCCCGGTCCGGGTCTTCGCTCATGAGGGTCGCGAACGACCCGATGGCGCCCCCCAGCAGCAGTACGGTTGCCGCGATGAACTGCAGGACGGCCAGAAGGGTGATGATGCCGGGCCTGGTCAACGCCTGGATTGGTGCGACGCCGGCCGCGATTGGCGCGCCGCACGCGCCGCAGAACGCCGCATTCGCGGCGACTCCGGATCCGCACTTTGGGCAGAACATAGGCCTCCCCTGTTGAAGCGGGAACGCTACGACGGACTGGTCACGCCTTCCGGTTCGTGAAGAAATGCTGATCGACGAACTCGTCGATCGCCGCCTGATCCACCGGAATCACCTTTTCGAACTGCAGCCCCATCCCGGCGCGCCGGTCGCTCCAGGCCACGCGCGACTCCGCTTCGATGTCGCGCTTCGATCCCGGCAGCCGGAACCGCGCGCGGACCTTCGCGCTCTCGTGCAGGGGGCTCATCGTGCGAATCGCGAGACCGCCCTTGCTCAGGTTGAGGGTCAGGGCCGCGGCAATCGTGTTGCCGAACCGGTACGCCACCGGGATGCCGAGCACGACCCGCGGGCTGCCCCGGCGGTTGAAGTTGTCGGGAAACAGGTGCGGCGCGAGCGACGGCAGGATATGCTGCACGGCGCTGTACTCGTTCACGTAACCGGCGACGCCCATCGCGGCCAGGTTCTTGACTTCGTCCGCGGTCGCGATGGTGCCGCTGAAGACCAGGATCGGGAGGCGCCCGTCGTCGAGCTTGCGGATGGAGCGGACCAGTTCGACCCCGCCGGCGTGCGGGAGCCGGAGGTCGAGGATGATCAGGTCGATCCGCGCCAGATCGGCGCGGACGCGCGCGAGCAGTTCCGCGGCGCTCTTGACGGTCAGCGCCGTGTGCCCCGCGCTCAGGAGGGCGGTGGCGAACCGGTCCCTCACAAAGGCGGTATCATCGGCAACGATGACTAGCTTGGTCGTGGTCACGGTGGACGCCGTCGTGCGGACGTATCGGGCGGGCCGATCCGGCGCGGCAGGCTCGTTGCAGAATTTATCAGGTTCTCGTTATAATCCGAAGCCTATCGCGATCCAGTACACACGACCGGCCGTGTCCTTCGGATCGCTGATTCGCGCGGAGGGCGCGCCCGCCTTCAGGAGTATGTATGGCCACCTGTCCGGAATGTGATGCCGAAATCGAAGTCGACGAGTTCGATGTCGACAAGGGCGATCTCATCAGCTGCCCCGACTGCGGCTCCAATCTCGAAGTGACCAGCATCGCCCCCGTCGAGCTCGAGTCCGTTGAGGACGACGAGGAGGACGAGGACGATGACGAGGAGGGCGACGAGGACGAGCTCGACGACGACGATGCGGACGACGTCGACGAGGATGAATCCACCGAGGACTTCGACTAGTGACCCACGCCCCGCTGGCGAGTGACTTTCTCGCCGGCGACGCGTCCGGCGCTCGCCCGGCCGGGCCGGATCTCGAACGCAAAGCAGCGGCTCTCGACGGCGCTCTGCGCGATCTTCCGTCGCTGATCGTCGCGTACAGCGGCGGCGTGGACAGCGCGTACCTGGCCTACGCGGCCCACCGGGCGCTCGGCGCCGGCGCGCTCGCGGTCACCGCCGACAGCCCCAGCTACCCCGAGCGCCATCGCGCGCTCGCGCTCCGTCTCGCGCGCGACTTCGGCTTCAATCACCTCGTCATCCAGACGGCCGAAATGGCGCGCCCCGAGTACCGCGCCAACCCCGCGAACCGGTGCTACTACTGCAAGCACGAGCTCTACACGCATCTCTCGGCGCTGGCGCGCACGCGGGGCATCCCGGCGATCGCCGACGGCAGCAATGCCGACGATCGCGGCGACTACCGCCCGGGCCGCCAGGCGGCGCGCGAGTTCGGCGTCCGCAGCCCGCTCGACGAAGCCGGCCTCACGAAGGCGGAAATCCGCGAGCTGTCCCGCCTGGCGGGGCTGCCGACGTGGGACGAGCCGGCCTCCGCGTGCCTGTCGTCGCGCATCCCGTACTTCAGCGAGGTCACCGACGAGAAGCTGCGGATGATCGAGCGCGCCGAAACGGTGCTGCGCGACCTGGGCTTCCGCATCTGCCGGGTCCGGCACCACGACACCATCGCCCGGCTCGAGCTCGGGCTCGACGAGATGGCGCGCGCGTTCGAGCCGGAGACGGCGGCGGCCATCGATCGCGAGCTGCGGGCCATCGGCTACGCCCACGTCACGATTGATCTCCGCGGGTACCGTCTCGGGAGCCTGAACGACGCGCTCCGTCTGCGCGAGGTGTGATTCCAATCCCGTCCGTGCGCACGGCCCTGGCGGCGTTCGCGCTCCTGTTCGTCGCGGCGCACCTCTGGTTCCTGCCGCCGACGCTCGAAGACATCGACTCGATCAATTTCGCCCTCGGCGTCGCCGACTTCGACGTCGCGAAGCACCAGCCCCATCCGCCCGGATATCCCGTCTTCATCGCCCTCGGAAAGGCGTCGACCGCCATGCTTCGGGCGGCGGGCGTGTGGTTCCCGGAGGCGCGCGGGCTCGCGATCTGGAGCGTGCTCTCGGGCGGCGGCGCTCATCGTGTTCCTCTTCGCGTTCTTCCGCGCGCTGGGCAGCCGGCCTTCGCCTGCGGCTTCGGCGAGGCTCGACGAAGCGACCGGGGTCAGACGCGGTCGTGAAGTCGGCCGGCCTGCGGCTGCGACCGCGGCTTCGGTCAAGCTCGACGAAGCCGGCGAGTGGCGCGCCCTGTGGGCCACGGTCGTCACGGCGTGCGCGCCGCTCTTCTGGTTCACGGCGCTGCGGCCGCTGAGCGACATGACCGGTCTGGCCGCGGCCGTGGCGGCGCAGGCGCTCGTCGTTTCGGCGATCGCGCGGCGAGGCGCCTCGCGCACGTTGATCCTCGGCGCGTTCGTAGCGGGATTGGCGGTCGGCGTTCGCTCGCAGACGCTCCTCCTGACCGCGCCCCTGCTCGGGCTCGCGCTCGTGATGCCGAGGCTCGGATTGCGCCTGAAAGATCGGGTCGCGGCGTTCGGCGCGGCGGTCATCGGTGCCCTCGTCTGGGCCATCCCGATGATTGCCGCCAGCGGCGGCCTCGACTCGTACGCCGCTGCCCTCGGGACCCAGGCCGGTGAAGATTTCTCCGGTGTGGTGATGTTGTGGCGGGTGCACACCGCGCGCGCGGTGCTCGACGCGGTGCTGAGCTCGTTTCTCTGGCCGTGGGCGCATCCCGTCGCCGGCGGTATCGTCGTGGCGATTGCGGCGATCGGGTTCGTGCGGCTGGCGTGGTGGACGCCGCGCACGCTGGGCCTGCTCCTGGTGGCGTTCGTGCCGTACGCGATCTTCCACCTGTTGTTCCAGGAGACGGCGACCGTGCGGTACGCGTTGCCGCTCGTGATTCCGGTGGCCTATCTCGTCGTGAGCGCGCTGGAGGCGCGAGGCAGAGGAGTCCTTCACGCCGGCGCCGCTGCGCTCGCGGCCTGGTCTCTGATCGTCACATTGCCCGCGACGGTGACCTACGGACAAAGCGGCAGCCCCGCGTTTCGCGCCGTCGCCGAGGTGGCCGGCGCCGGCGCCGTCGATCCGGCGCTGCCGGAGCGGGTCATCGGCTTTCACGCCGGAGTGCGGCGCGTCGTCGAATGGATGGGGGCGGCGCTTCCCGAGCGCGTGCTGATGGCGCCGCACGGGCGGGAGTGGCTGACGCTCGTCGAGCACTGGAAATCCAGCCCGCGTTCGGTCGTCTCGTTCGTCGCCGATCCGCGGCGGACCGATCTCGCGCTGTTCGATCCGGCGGCCAGGTCGGCGCCGCGGCCGTTCCGGTGGGGGTTTGTCGAGCCGCCCTTCGTCGGCGGCGCGCGTCCGGGCAATTCCGACGTCTACGCCCTGCATCCGCCCGGCTGGATGCTGGACCGCGGATGGGCGCTGACGGCCGAAGTCGGCGGCGTCACCGCGCGCGACGGTCTCGGGCCCGCACCTGAAGCCGAGCATCGCGTGGATCCGGAGCCGCAGCGACGAGGCACTGCTGACGATCGGCGGCCGCCACCTTGGTTCGGCCACGGATCCCGACGTCCGCATCGGCCTGACCTTGAACGGCAGCCCGTGGTACACCTTCGACGCGAAGCCGGGGTTCTTCTTCATCGTCATGCCGGTGCCCGCCGGCGCGCTGACCGCGTCGGCGCCGTACGTCCCGCTCGAAGTGAAATCGGAAGCGGCCGACGACAGTGGCCGGGTGATCGCGACGGGACTCGAGCAGTTCGACTTGCAGTCGGCGGGCGTGCCGATGGTGAGCCTCGCGGAAGGATGGCACGAGCCCGAATACGACCCGAGGACCGCGCGCTCGTGGCGCTGGACGAGCGAACACGGGGTTCTCTGGGTGCGGCCCATCGGCCGCGACGTCACGCTCAGGCTGACGGGGGAATCTCCCCTGCGCTACTTCACTGCCGCGCCGTCCGTCACCGTCAGCGTCGCCGGCCGGCAGGTCGCGCGTTTCGAGCCGTCCACGGATTTCACCCAGGACGTCGTGCTGCCGGCTGATGCGCTCGCGTCAGTCCAGGGGCGCGTGGTGATCGACACCGACAAGTGGTTCGTCCCCGCCGACCGCGACGCCGTACCGGATCGCCGCCACCTGGCGCTGCGGATCTACTCGCTTTCGGTTCGGTAGAGCGAACCCAGCTTCCAGCTCCCAGCTTCCCGCTTCCCGCTTCCCGAGCCCCGAGTCCCGAGTCCCGAGTCCCGAGCGCGCGCGTAGAGGACTCAGCGCGCGTCGGCGAGATCGCTCTTCCTCGCCAGCGCCAGGAGCGAGCTGCCGAACGGCATGTTCACCACGCGGAGCGCGGCCGCCTCGACGGCCAGCGCCGCGCTGAGCGCCGCGTTGACCGGCGCGAAGGGGATCGAAATCTCGTTTTCCGATTCCTTGTGTCCTGAGACGCGCTGCAACAGGCGGACGGTGGCCACAACGGGGAAGATCGCGGCGTTCGTGTACGTCAGGCGCCGGACGGTGAATCCGGCTTGTGTCAGCCGATCGGCGAGGACGGCGCGGCTGTAGCGCCGCACTTCGCCGCCGAGCACCGAGTGGTTGCCCGTAAGCATGGGCATCGCGGCGACGTTGAGCACCAGGTGACCGCCGGGCCGCAGGACCCTGAACATTTCCCGCAGGGCGGCCCGCTCGTCGTTGTCTTCCAGTCCGTAGATGACGTCGAACGACGTCACGACGTCGAACGACTCGTCGCCGAACGGCAGCAGCGCCGCGGACGCCTGGGCCACGGCGCGATCGCCGCGCGCTCGGGCGAAGGCGAGGCCGGTCCACGTGATGTCGATGCCCGCGGCGCGGCCGTATTTCCGCAGCAGTCTCAGGTTGAAGCCGGTGCCGCAGCCGCAATCCAGGATCGCGGGGTCTGGCCGGCCGCGAACCGCCTCGGCGAGAAGCGGGCCGATGAACCGCCGGAAGCCGCGGAACCAGAAGTGGTCCCGCTCGGCGCGTTCCGTGGCTACGAGAAGTCGATCCATCGGCAGGTTGGAAGAATTGACACCATGGTGATCGGACAGTAAGCTGCAAGCCGGTCCCCAATTCTACCTGAGCGATCAGTGCCCCGGACGCGGAACCCGCCCACTGAGACTGGAGAGAGCGTTTGATGATTCGCAGATTCGATTTGTGCGGTGCCCTCCTGATAGCTGCCGCGATGGCCTCCGGCGCCTGCGGCGGAAACCCGAAGCCGTCGGCGCCGACTCCAGGGCCGACCCCCGCCGCGACGGCGCCGCCCGCGCCCGCGACACCGACTCCACCGCCGCCGCCACCGCCCGCGCCTCCGACTCCGACGCCCCCGCCGCCGACCGAGGACGAGGTCTTCCGGACGAAGACGCTCGAGCAGCTGAACGCGGAGAAGCCGCTCGCCGACGCGTTGTTCGCGTACGACTCGACCGACCTGAGCGCCGAGGCACGAGCGGCGCTGCAGAAGAACGTCGAGTGGCTGAAGCGCTGGAACAGCACGCGGATCATGGTGGAAGGGCACGCCGACTCGCGCGGCACCACCGAGTACAACCTGGCGCTCGGCGAGCGCCGCGCCGATGTGGTCCGCGACTACCTGGTCAGCCTCGGTGTCCCGACCGAACGCATCACGACCGTCAGCAAGGGAGAAGAGCAGCCGGCCTGCTCCGAGGAAACGGCAAGCTGCTGGCAGCAGAACCGCCGCGGGCACTTCATCGTCACAGCGAAGTGACCCTCATCTGCGCGGCGATCGCTTCGGCCGCGGCCCGCGGGTCCGGCGCCGCGATGATCGGCCGCCCCACGACGATGTGCGTCGCGCCGGCGGCGACGGCTTCCGCGGGGGTCATCGTCCGCTCCTGATCGTCCTTTCCGGCTGACGCGGCGCCGCCCCGAATGCCGGGCGTCACGATCGCGAACGTGGCGCCGGACTGCCGCCGGATCGCGGCGGTTTCCTGCGGCGAGGCCACGACGCCGTCGAGTCCGGCCGCCCGCGCCAGCTCCGCCAGCGCGAGCACCTGGTCGAGCATCGGCACCCCGACGTTGATTTCCGCCAGCGTCCTCGTGTTCATGCTCGTCAGCACGGTGACGGCGATCACGAGCGGGCGAATCGTCCCGGCGCGTGCCGCCGTCTCGTGCGCCGCATCGGACGCCGCCTGCATCATCCGCGTGCCGCCCGACGCGTGCACGTTGACCATCCACACCCCGAGCGATGCGGCCGCGGCGACCGCCGTCGCGACGGTGTTCGGGATGTCGTGAAACTTCAGGTCGAGGAAGACGCGATCGCCGCGTTCGACGAGCGCGCGCACGAGCGGCGGCCCCTCCGCCGTGAAGAGCCGGCTGCCGACCTTGAATCCTCCAGCGACGCCGCGCAGCGCGTCGGCCAGCGCCAGCGCCTTCGCGGCGCTGTCCACGTCCAGCGCGATCAGGAGCTGATCCACGCCGTTTCCTTCTTCGTCGTGTCGATGCGTGCCGGTCAGATCGGCCAGCCGCGTCAGCCCGTGCCGCGTCATGTAGGCGCGAAGGCCGTCGAGGAGGCGTCGTCCAGATGAACGGATCGACGAAGTTGGCGGTTCCCACCTGGACCGCGGTCGCCCCCGCGATCATGAACTCCAGCACGTCGTCCGCGGTCGCAATCCCGCCCATGCCGATGATCGGCAGCTTCACCGCCTGCCGGCACTCGTAGACCATCCGCACCGCGATCGGGCGGATGGCCGGGCCGCTCAACCCGCCGACGATGTTGGTCAGCTTCGGCCGGCGCGTGTCGACGTCGATCGCCATCGCGAGGAACGTGTTGACGAGCGACACGGCGTCCGCGCCGGCGTCCTCGGCGGCGCGCGCGAACGACGCGACGTCGGTGACGTTCGGCGTCAGCTTCGGAATGATCGGCAGCGCGGTCACCTTGCGGACGGCGCTGACGACGTCGTGCGTGCCGGTGAGGCTGCACCCGAACGTGATGCCGCCTTCCTTGATGTTGGGGCACGAGATGTTGAGCTCGATGGCGCGCGACCCCCTCGTGGTCCGACAGGATCGCGCGAGATCTCGCAGTACTCGTCGATCGTCGTGCCGCAGATGTTCACGACGACCACGGCGCGCCGATCGCGCAGCTCCGGCAGCTTCTCGCGGACGAACCGATGGACGCCGATGCCCTGCAGCCCGATCGCGTTCAGCATCCCGGACGGCGTTTCGACGATGCGCGGCGGCGGATGTCCCTCGCGTTCGGCGAGGAACAGCCCCTTCACCGCGACGCCGCCGAGCGACGACAGATCGACGACGTCGCTGTACTCGACGCCGTACCCGAAGCAGCCGCTGGCCGCGATGAGCGGGTTGGCGAGCGTCAGGGATCCGATTGAGACGGAGAGATCCATATCAGTGGCGCAAGCGCGTTCCAGACGATGCGGGCCGCGTCGAAGACCGGGCCCTCGATGCAGGATCGGATGAAGTGCGGCGCGCCGGTCCGCGTCGCGGGCGAGCACGACGCAGCTGTAGCAGCCGCCGAGGCCGCAGCCCATGACCTGCTCGAGCGAGACGTCGCACGGCGTGCCGCGCGAGGCCGCGAGCGCGGCGACCGCGCGCATCATCGGCGTCGGCCCGCAGGCATACAGCCGCACGTCGCCGCGGGCGGGGCACGGCGGCCAGGGCCGCGTCGAGCGCGCGCGGTCACGTAACCCCGCGTGCGCCCGGCTCCCGTCTTCGGTCGCCAGCACCGGCTCGACGCCGAGCCGTTCGAACAGCTCGACGTAGTGCAGCTCGGCGGCGCGGCGCGCGCCGTAGAACAGCCGCGTCGTCGTGCCGCGCGCCTGCAGCGCCTCGGCCAGCGTGACGAACGGCGCGAGGCCGACGCCGCCGGCGACCATCCAGCGCTTCGCGCCGGCGGATCGACCGGCTCGAACGGCCGGCCGAGCGGTCCGAGACATCCGACGCGCGCGCCCGGCTCGGTCTCGTAGAGCAGGCCGGTGCCGGCGCCGATGCGCTTGTTGAGCAGCGAGACGCCGAGCGGGGTCCCGTCCGGCTCGCGCAGGATTTCGAAGATTGAGAACGGCCGCCGCAGCAGGGGATCCGATCCGCGCGAGGGCTTGACCATCACGAACTGGCCGGGACGCGCGAGCGATGCCACTTCGGGCGCCGCCAGCGCGACGACGCTGTAGTCTTCCGACAGCCGGGTGTTCGAGATCACCGCAGCGTCGACGTCGACGGGCATGCACGGAGAGTATACTCTACGCTCGCGCGCGACGAGTCACGCGCCGGAGTCCACACCAGGTGAGCGCTGACAATGCCGCGCTACATTATCCGCATGCGGTTCCTGCGGATGCTCACGAACTCGCTGCTCGGCGGGCGCGCTCGGCGCGGCTTACCTCGACCGTGCTCGTGCTGCAGTTGAACCCGCAGATTCCGCTCGTGTCCGGCACGACCTGGCGGTGGTTCGCGACGCTCGGCGCGCTCTACGGCCTGCACCTGGCCGTCATCTTCTACCTCGTGATGGTCGTGCGCGAGTTCTTCTCGCTCGACGTGCTCTCGCCCGGCTGGGCGAGCGTCCGCGTCCTCGCCTGGATGGCGCGGCGTCGGCGGCCGTGGCCGCGGCGCTGATGTGGCTCAACGTGCGCGGGTTCGGCGCCGCGCTGACCGAGATGGCCGCATGGCGCATGACGGCCGGTGCGATCGCCACGAGCGCGTCGGCCGCGGTGCTGCTCGGGATCGCCATCGCGCACTACTCGTTCGGGCGGCGCGGCAGCCGCGTCGGCGCGTCGCTGTTCGCGATCGCGGTGATCGCGTCGCTGGCGCTGCCGCTCGCCGCGCGCGGCCCCGCGGTTGCGCCTGCAGCGCCGGTCGCGGCCGGGATCGCGGAGCGGGAATGGACGCGCACCGAGGCGCTGCCGGGACCGCGCGTCGTCATGCTCCTGCTCGACGGCGCGTCGCTCGACTACATCCTGCCGCGGGTCGCGGAGGGCCGGCTCCCGGCGTTCGCCCGGCTGCTCGAAAAGGGCGCGTTGATGGATCTGGCGACGATCCGGCCGACCCAGCCCGATCCCGTCTGGGCGGCGGTCGCCACCGGCATGTATCCCGTCGAAGAACGGCGTGCGATCGGCCGCGTCGTACTACGCGCGGAACGACCCGCGGCCGTGGATCTGCTGCCGGACCACTGCTTCTCCCACGCGCTCGTCCATCTCGGGTTCATCCGCGACGAGCCGAACGCCTCGACCGGCTGGCGCGCGCGGCCGCTCTGGTCGATCGTCGCCGGCTCGGGCCTCCCCGTCGGCATCGTCCGCTGGCCGCTGACGTATCCGGTCGAGCCCGTGAAGGGTTCATCGTGAGCGATCGCTTCCATCAGCTCGTCGGATCGATGCGGAATTCGATCGCCCGGCCTCGCCGCCGGAGACCCTGCCGGTCCTGGAGATGGCGTTCGCCGATCTGCCGCCCGGCGGGGATGCCGGAAGAGCGGCGCAACGGCGTGGCGGCGGCCACGTCGCCGGAATCGTCGGCCATGCGCCGCGACCGTTTGTACAGCCGCGCCATGCGCGACCTGGCCGCCGGGGCGGAGCCGCGCTTCATGGCCTTGCGCTACGACGGGCTCGACGCCGTCGGGCACTACTACCTGCGCTACACGCGCCCGCGCTCGTTCCGTGACGCGCCCGAGGAAGAACGGCGGCGCCTGTCGCAGGTCATCGACCGCTATTACGCGTTCATCGACGGCGAGATCGGCGGGGCGCTCGATGCCATCGAGCCGGGCGACCTGCTCGTGGTCGTCTCGGGCTTCGGGATGCAGCGGCTGAACCCGATCAAGCAGGCGATCGGGCGGCTGCTCGGCGATCCCGGACTTCAGCGGCACGCACGAGCGCGCGCCCGACGGGTTCTGTTCGCGTCCGGCACTGCCGTGGAGCCCGGCCGCCGCCAGCGCGGCTCCGATCGTCGACGTCGCGCCGACCGTCCTGTATTTTCTCGGCCTGCCGGTGGCGCGCGACATGGACGGCTACGCGCGCGCGGATCTCTTCACCCGCGCGTTCACCGCGGAGCGCCCGGTCGTGTTCATTCCGAGCTACAGACCGGTGAGCGCCGATACGCTGTCCCAGCTGCCCAGCTCGACCCGCGTACCCGCAAGCTGGCACTGGAAGCTCGTGCTACCATCTTGCCGAACTCTTTAACGGCATCCCTGCGAGGCCGCCAAGAGGTGAATGTGTGAGGTTCCTCTTCCCGGTCTCGCTGCGGCGTCCGCCGCGGCCTCGTCTTTCCCAGCCCGCGTGTTCGCCGCCGCGGCCGGAGGTGTCCGATGCCCCAGGTGATGGACGCCGACCGGATGTCGCGCGCGCTGACGCGCATCGCGCACGAGATCCTCGAGCGCAACCGCGGCCTCGACGAGATCGCGCTCGTCGGGATCCGCACGCGCGGCGTGCCGCTCGCGCGCCGGCTGGCGCGCGCGCTCCGCGAGATCAACGGCGACGAGGTGCCGACCGGCGCGCTCGACATCACGCTCTATCGCGACGATCTGATGCGCCATCCGGTCGGCCCGCAGCCGGTCGTGCGCCGCACCGAGATCCCGTTCTCGATCGACGACCGCAAGATCCTGCTGGTGGACGACGTGCTGTACACCGGGCGGACGATCCGGGCGGCGCTCGACGCGCTGATCGACTTCGGCCGGCCGCGCGCGATCCAGCTGATCGTGCTCGTCGATCGCGGCCATCGCGAGCTGCCGATCAAGGCGGACTACGTCGGCAAGAACCTGCCGACCTCGCTCGAAGCAGAGCGTCCAGGTGCGGCTCGCAGGAGATCGACGGCACCGACGAAGTGGTCATCGAGGGGGACGCATGACGACACCGAGGCGCCGACCGCCGCCGTCACGCTGCAGTCGCGGCACCTGCTCGGGATCGACGGGCTCGACGCCGACGAGATCACGCTGATCCTCGACACCGCCGAGGCGATGAAGGAGATCGGCGGCCGCGCGATCAAGAAAGTGCCGACGCTCCGCGGCCGGACGGTCGTCAACCTGTTCTTCGAGCCGAGCACGCGCACGCGGACGTCGTTCGAGATCGCCGAGAAGCGGCTGAGCGCCGACACGCTGAGCATCGCGACGGCGACGTCGAGCGTGACCAAGGGCGAGACGCTGCTCGACACCGTCCGCAACCTCGAGGCGATGTCGCCCGACATGATCGTGATGCGCCACGCCTCGTCGGGCGCGCCGCACCTGCTGGCGCGCATCTGCCGGTCGCGCGATCATCAACGCCGGCGACGGCATGCACGAGCATCCGACGCAGGCGCTGCTCGACGCCTTCACCATCCGCGAGCACAAGGGCCGCCTCGCCGGCCTGAAGGTCGCGATCGTCGGCGACCTGCTGCACAGCCGCGTGCTGCGCTCGAACGTGCTGCTGCTGAACACGATGGGGGCCGAGGTGTGGGCGTGCGGCCCGGCGACGCTGATGCCCTCGCGGCATCGAGCGCTTCGGCGTACGGGCGACGACGTCGGTCGACGAGGCGGTCGAGGGCGCGGACGTCGTGATGATGCTGCGCATCCAGCACGAGCGGATGCACGGCCACTTCATCCCGTCGGTGCGCGAGTACTTCACGCTGTTCGGCATGACGCCGGCAGCGCCTGCGCGCGCGCGGCCGCGACGTGATCGTGATGCACCCGGGGCCGATGAACCGCGGCGTCGAGATCGATTCCGAAGTGGCCGACGGCCCGTGCTCGGTGATTCTGGAGCAGGTCGCCAACGGCGTCGCGGTGCGCATGGCGGTGCTGTATCTGCTGGCCGGCCACGATCGAACAGAGTGATCGGCGTGCACGAGATGACGAACTGTCTGTTGAAGGGCGGCCGGGTCGTCGATCCGGCAAGCGGGCGCGACGGCGCGTTCGACGTGCTGATCGAAGACGGGCGCGATCGCGCGCATCGGCACGCGATCTGCCGGTCGAAGGCGCCGAGGTGTTCGAGCTGCCGCGCGGGCTGGATCGTCGCGCCCGGCCTGATCGACATCCACGTCCACCTGCGCGAGCCCGGGCAGGAGCACAAGGAGACGATCGCGACGGGCACGGCGTCGGCCGTGGCCGGCGGCTTCACCGCGGTCGCGTGCATGCCGAACACCGATCCGGTGAACGATCACGCCGGGATCACGCAGTTCATCCTGAAGAAGGCGGCCGAGGCGCAGCTCGCGCGCGTCTATCCGATCGGCGCGGTGTCGATCGGGTCGCAGCGGCGATCAGCTCGCCGAGCTCGGCGAGCAGAAGGCCGCCGGCTGCGTCGCCTTCTCCGACGACGGCCGGCCGGTGGCGACGGCGCTGCTGATGCGCCGGGCGCTGGAGTACGCCGGCATGCTGGGCGTGCCGGTCATCGATCACTGCGAGGATCCGTCGCTCAAGGGGGACGGGGTCGCGCACGAGGGCTATCACGCGTCGCGGCTCGGGCTGCGCGGGATTCCGGGCGTGGCCGAGTCGATCATGGTCGAGCGCGACGTCTCGCTCGCGGAGCTGACCGGCGCGCACGTCCACATCGCGCACATGAGCGCGCGGCAGTCGCTCCGCGCCGTCCGCGCCGGCAAGGAGCGCGGCGTCCGCGTCACCTGCGAGGTGGCGCCGCACCACTTCACGCTCACCGACGAGGCGCTCGACGGCCCGTGAAGTACGACACCAACCTGAAGATGAACCCGCCGCTGCGCGAGGCGGCGGATCGCGACGCGATGCTCGAGGGCATCGCCGACGGCACCGTCGACGTGATCGCCACCGACCATGCCCCGCACCACGTCGACGAGAAGATGGTGGAGTTCGACCGCGCGCCGTTCGGCATCGTCGGGCTCGAGACGGCGGTGCCGCTCGTCTTCGACCGGCTGGTGCACACCGGGCGGATCTCGCTCGTCCGCGATGATCGAGCTGCTGTCGGTGAACCCGGCGCGCCTCCTCAACCTGCCCGGCGGGACGCTGAGCGAAGGGCGCGCCGGCCGACATCACCGATGCTGGCGCCGGACCTGCCGGTCACGATCGATGCGGCCGCGCTGCGAGTCGAGATCGAAGAACACGCCGTTCGACGGCTGGCAGCTGCGGGGCGGCGTCGCCGCACGATCGTCGGCGGCGGTGGTGTTCGAAGCCGCTGTCGACCGGAGGCCATGAACGAAGTGAACTCGTCAGACGATCTGCGCCGACAGGCGCTCAAGAAGCTCGAGGAACTCGAAGTGCTGATGCGCGACGGGCACTTCGACTACGGCAACGGCTACCACGGCCGCGTCTACCTGAACCCGCACCAGCTGTTCCTCTATCCGTCGACGATCTGGCGGCTCGCGCAGGATCTGCTCGACGTGCTGCCGGCGGAGCTGCTCGCGCGGACCGAGGTCGTCGCGGGACCGGCGACCGGCGGCGCGCTGCTCGCGCACACGATCGCCGGTCTGCTCGACGGCCGCCGCGGCGCTGACGCATCCGCCCTGCAGCTTCGCGCCGTTCACGCTCGCGGACGACGGGTTCGCGCTGCGGAGCTTCTACGCGCGCGGATCGACGGCCAGCGGGTGCTGCTTGCCGACGACGTGCGGAATACGGGGAAGACGTTTCAGCGGTGCGCGGAGCTGGTCACGGCAGGCCGGCGGCACGGTGATCGCGACCGTCGAGATCTGCGATCGCATGGAAGCGATCGTCGATCTCGGCGTGCCGAACTTCGCGCTGGCCGAGTACCCGGCGCCGGAGAACTACGCCGCGGCGGAATGTCCGATGTGCGCCGCGGGCGAGCAGATCACCAGTTTCTAAGCGAAGAGCCTGTAACAAATCCAGAAGGAGCTCCTCATTGATCGCACAGGGGCGTACCCTGAGTTATTCGGCTGACTGGAATCGCCGGAATCATCACTGGAATCGCCCTCAGCATCGCGGATATCTCTCTGCTGTACTCCTCGGCGGGCGGTGACGAATCGGATGCGATGCTGCTCACGATTCCAGTGTGGCGACTGCTGCTGGGCCATTACCTGGGTGTCCTGATGCTGCCCTTCTACCTGATCGCTGTTTGGCACCTCCACGAGGGGATCAAACCCAGCGGGGCGTGGCGCTCCATTCCAGTGGTGGCCTGCTGGGCTATGGGTTGGTGGAGGAGAGACCTTTCATGGCAGTGGGATGATGCGCAGCACGGGTTGGCGCATCGGCTGAAACGCACCTGTGCTCACGAACTTGATGCGCACCGCTTCATCCAGCGCTCGGGCTGTGTTTTCTGGCGTTCTTCGTGGGCAGTATCTGGCTTGGCGCAGTGATTTTCCGGCCTATGGCCTCTCCGGCGCCGGCCCGCTGGCCCCCGGTTGTGGCGTGGGCCTACGTTCTCACCCCAACCCGCCAAGCGCGCATTGCCGCCACAGCCAGTGAGTCAGATGATTTTCCGGCCCTATGGCGCTGCTGGGAACGGGGGCGCGAACTTGGGCAGAACAGTGACGGCATCGCCGCCGCAGATGTTACCTCCCGCGCGCCTCTTCCGGCTGAAGCTGGGACCCACACGAGGCTGAATGGCCACGAGTGATAACGCCTGCGCGGGTTATGATCGGTCCCACCTGATGCCCCCGCGCTCGAGAGAATCGACAAGGGCGGCGTGCGCCTGGCGTCGCGCTCGACACGCTCTACCACGATTACAACCGCGAGGATTCCGCGAGCGATCCGGTGCATCGGGTCCGGCCGTTCAGCCGATACGGCGGATCGGGAGATTGCCGGGTTCTGCGCCGGGGCGCTGGCGTTCGGCCGCGTGGCGAGCGTGCTCAACTCGATCGACACGCTGCTTCGCGATCATGGGACCGCATCCCGCCGCCTTCGTGCGCAGGTTCGATCCCGAGCGCCGCATCCGCGAGATGCGCGCGATGGTGCACCGCTGGATCCGCGGCGACGATCTGGTGGCGCTGCTGTGGATCCTGCGGCAGATGCTGGAACGGTCGGGTTCGATGGAGCGGTTCTTCCTCGAAGGGTGCCGCGACGAGCACCGGACGTCGGCGCGGCGCTCGACAGCTTTTCGACGCGCGCGCTTGCGCTCGACGTGCGGCGCGCATACGGCCGCCTGCCGAGCCGGCCGGGCGTCTGTTATTTCTTTCCGCGGCCGTCCGCCGGCAGCGCGTGCAAGCGGCTGAACCTGTTCCTGCGATGGATGGTGCGGCGCGACGAAGTCGATCTCGGCGTCTGGACGCGCGTGCCCGCCGTCGAAGCTGATCGTGCCGCTCGACACGCACGTCATCCGGCTCGGCCGATGCCTGCGGCTGACGCGGTACATGAGCCCGGGCTGGAAGATGGCGGCGGACATCACCGCATCCCTGCGCGCAGCTGGATCCCGACGATCCGGTGCGCTTCGATTTCTCGCTGTGCCACGTCGGCATGATGAACGCCTGCGGCTTCGGCAGGAAGCAGGGAGATACCCAATGTCCGCTCAAAGGACTGTGCCGCCCTCGCGTGCGTCGAGCGAGCAGGCTGAAGGCGCGGGCCTGCGTCGCCGTCGCCGCTGGCGGCCGTCGTCGCGGCGCTACTGGCGGGCTGGCGCGCCGGCACGGTCCAGGAGGTGATGTGCCGCCGGCGCCCGCCGGAAGCACGCGCATCGCGTTCGTGCGCAAGCAGCCGTGCGCCGCCGGCATGGTGCGAGACGATCTGGATCGGGACGACCGGCGAGGACGCGATGCAGGTGGCTCGCTGGCGCCCGGGACCGAGCGCTGCGACGAGATCGCGTGGACGAACGACGGCAACCGCGTGGCTTCTCGTCAACGGCTACCAGCTGCGCATCTACGACGCGCGAGAGCCGGAAGGCCGGTCGGCCAGTTCAACCTGATCGACGCCGGACGGCATGCCGTCCTCACGCATCGCGCGCGGGGTGACGTTCTCGGAGAACGGCAGCCGCGGTGACGTTCGACGACTGCCCGCGCGGGCGATCGGGGTGCGAGTCGGGGCTTGTGGCGGTGCCGCAATAACAATTCCCAAAATCCCAACTCCCAGCTCCCAAGCGGATTCCCGAGACGAAGTCGAAAGTCGCAACAACTTCAGGCCCAGGTAGCTTGGGAGCTTGGGAGTTGGATCTCTTTGGGAGTTGGGATTGCTGCGATTTGGCGTTACGCGTCATCTCCTCTGATGCGGTGCATCGCGACGCGCTGGTACACCCGCAGCGTCTCCTGCACCATCCGATCGGCGCTGAACTTGCTGCGCGCGCGCACAGGCCGGCGTCGCCCATCTGTCTTGCGCAGCTCGTCATCCTTCAGCAGCTTCACCAGCGCATCCGCCATCGCCTGGTGATCGCGTGGAGGCACGAGGAATCCGGTCTCTCCGTCGACGACGACCTCCGGGATGCCGCCGGCCGTGGTCGCCACGATCGGCTTGCCGCAGCCATGGCATCGAGCAGTGACGTGCCCAGACCTTCGGTCACCGAGCTCATCGACGAAGATGTCGAACGCCTTGTGCAGCGACAGGACATCGGGGCTGAAGCCGGCCAGCATGCACGTGCTTCTCGAGCCGGTGCTCCTTGATCTGCCGTTCGAGCGCTGGCCTCAGCTCGCCTTCACCCGCAATCACGAACCGGGCATCGGGCACCTGGCGCAGCACGAGCATCGCGGCTTCGATCAGGTGACGCTGTCCTTTATGCGGCACCAGCGCGGCGACGTTGCCGACGAGCGGCGCCTGATGCGGCAGCCAGAACTCCTCGTGCAGCTTCGCCGGCGGGGCCGCTCGACGCGTCCGAGATCGATGCCTTCGTGCACGGTCGATCGCCCGCGCGTCGGGCACGCCGTCGGCGACGAGCAGCTGCCGGATCGCCTCCGACGCGCAGATGAAGCAGTCCACCTGCCGGTACTTCCAGCGTGAGAGCGAATTGCCCTGCATCCGGAAGTCGACGCGGCGCGACGCGACGAGCGGCGGCTTCGCGAGCTGGGTGCTCATCGACAGCGCCAGCGCCGCCATCGCGACGCCGTGCGGATCGTGCGCATGGACGATGTCGGGCTTGAGCTGCTTGATGATGCGCGACAGGCGCCAGGCCGCGCTCGAGGTCCATCTCGGTCTTCGGCGCCAGCGGGATCAGATCCAGTCCTTCTTTCGCGCGCTGCCGCAGCTCGCCTTCGGATGCGCCACGAGCATCGTCCGGTGCCCGAGCGCGCGCAGGCCCATCACCGTGACCAGCACCTGGTTCTGCCCGCCTCGCCACGTGCGCGCCGTGTCGATATGGAGGGAGAACATCAGCTCGCGCGCGGATCGCGATCGAGCGAAGGCGGGGATTGGTCGTGGACGCCGGCGGCTGGCTCGCTGGAGCGGCGGCTGCGGCGCAGGCTGTTGCAGCTCCCAGAGCTTCACCAGCTTCAGGAAGACGTAGTACGAGTTCAGCGCCGACACCAGCAGCCCCGCGGCGCCGTCCTTGATGCCGCCGCGCAGGACGTAATTGCGGAGGAACGCAGCCGCGCGGATGGATGACGGCCTCGAGCGCGTTGGTGCGGCGGCCCTCGCGAGCCACTGCTCGGCCGCCAGCGTCGTGTAGTGATCGATCGTCGCGAGATGGTCGGAGATGTCGCGGTACGGCGAAGTGTTGCAGCTCGTGGTGCAGAGGCCCGGCTCGGCGGCTGCCCTGCCCCTTGCAGCTCGACCGACTCGTGCACCCGGCGGCCGTTCCAGCGGCCACGCGGCGATCGTACAGGCGGAGCTGATAGTCCGGATACCAGTCCGTGCTGAGCGGATCCAGCGCCCGAGGTAGCAGCGTCACGCGAGGCATCCGGTAGCCTCGCGCGGCCGGCTCGCCGTCGAGCAGCGATCGGATCTCGGCGGCCGAGCTCCGGCGTCACGCGCTCGTCGGCGTCGAGCGAGAGAATCCAGTCGTTGCGCGGCCAGCTCCGCGGCGTGGTTCTTCTGCGCGCTGTAGCCGGGCCAGTCGCGCACCTCGACCCGCGTCGCATGCCGCTCGCGCGATCGCGACGGTGTCGTCGGTGCTGCCGCGAATCGACGACGATGATTTCGTCGGCCCAGGCGACCGACTGCAGCGCCGCGGCGATGTGCGCCGATTCGTTCGCGCGTGATGACCGTGACGGTCACTTTCACGGGACGGAGTGTAACAGGAGATCAGGAGCAGGAGGCAGGGGCCAGGAGATCAGGAGGCAGGGGCAGGAGGCCAGGAGACGGAGCGGAGGACCTAGAGCCTGTCTCCTGGCCTCCGATCTCCTGATCTCCTGATCTCCGCGCTACCGTCCGTTGACCGGCACGAGCTGCACCGCTTCGAAGTTCACGAGCGCGCGGTTGTAGGCGATGATCGCGTTGAGCTCGGCGAGCTGCTGCTGCGACAGGTCGCGCTGCGCCTGGAACACCTGGAACGTCGTCGACAGGCCGACGGTCATCCGCTTCTGCTCCGCCTCGACCGCTTCTCGGCGAACTCGCGCGCCTTGCGGCGTCGCGTCGACGCGCTTCAGGGTCGTGTCCACCTGCCGGGCCGCGTCGCGCACCGCGGCCGTGACCTGCAGCTCGAGCTCGCGCAGGTTCGTGACGTCCTGCTGGCGCTGCACGCGGCCCCGGGCGAGCCCCGCTTCGGCTTCGCTGGTGCCGATGGGATAGTTCACTTGCAGCTGGACGCTCCAGGTCTTGAACTCGTTGCCGAAGATGTCCCGCAACGTGTCCCCGAAACTGCGCTGCACCACGCCGACCGGCCTGGGAAACCCGCCTTCGCACTTCCTCGTAGATGGTGCTCGTGCCGCCGACACCCGCCAGGCCGTAGTTCACGATCGCGTTGATCCCGGGCAGCCGCTGGTTCGCGCGAACTTGATGCCGATGTCGGTCTGCTCGAGCTGTTTGCGCGCCTGCGCGAGGTCGGTGCGCTTGTCGAGCGCGTTCCGGATCGCGCGCCTCCACGTCCACCGCCCGCGGCGTCAGCGCCGGCTCTTCCGCCGGCACGATGCGCGCGGTCCAGTAGTCCGGCTGTGACGGGTTCATGATCAGCGTCCGCACCACGTCCTCGAGGCTCTTGATCCGCGCTTCGTTGATGATCACCGACTCTTCGTTGCGCGACACCTCCGCCTGCGCCTCGACGATGTCGATGGGGGGAATGGTGCCGACTTCAACCCGCTTCTGGTTGTTTCTGAGCGACTCGTTCGCGAGCTCCAGCGACTTGCGCGAGACCTCGAGCTGCCGATCGCCGCCGACCAGATCGAAGTACGCGCTCCTGACGGCGCGGGCGGTCTGCGTGACCTGCTGCTGCAGCTGCACGTCCACGATCTCCTGCTGCTTCTGGCCGATCAGCAACTGCTGACGGGTGCTGTCGATCGAGAAATCCCGCAGCAGCGGTTGCGTGTAGTTGAAGTTGAAGTTCGACGACAGGCGCGGGTTGAAGGCATCGGTCCGGTCGCTGGTCGTGCTCCTCGCGCCGTCGATCGACGCCGCGTAGCGGCCCCCTCCCCATTTCAGCAATTGCTGGAAACCCGTGTTGTTCCGAACACCCGCGCTGGTGGTGAAGTCGTTGCCTTCCAGGAAATTGCTCGGCGGATTGCTGTTGCTGTTCTTCGTCGTGTTCGAGAACAGCAGCGGCGCGTACGTGGCGCGCGTCTGGCTCAGCAGGAGCGCCTGGATCTGCGGGCTGAGGCGCTGCGCCTGAATGCCGAGGTTGTTCTCGAGCGCCATCTTCACCGCCTCGTCGGCGGTGATCTGGAGCAGCGGACCCTGAGCCCCGATCACTGCCGCCTGGGCTGGCGTCGGGGTCTGGGGCGCCCCCGGGCTTGTCCGGAAGCGGACACCGGGCGGCCGGAAGCGAACAGGCACAGGATCAGCGCGGCGATCGCCGCAGGCCTCGAATAGGCCGATATTTGTTGCTCGAAACGCATTGCAGTCTCTCCAGATACAGGAAAAGAGAAGTGTGACGGATCAAGGACAGCAAGAACCGGGCGCGATCGGTCCGGCGAGCCGAAAGGATGCTGGATTTGGACGGATCGGGGCAAGCCCGGGTTTCCCCAAAATGTATAATATTTACCGTCGGCCTCACCACGCGCTTCACCTTCAAGGACAACTCTCCATGCGACGATTCGGCCTCGCGCTCGCGACGGCTCTCCTGCTCGGACCGTCCATCATTACGTGCCGGCCGGCGCCGGGCCCAGAAACCCAGCGCCGGCCCTGCCGCGGCCGCCGCCCGGTTCGAGCTGACGGTCGACAGCATCATGCGCGGCCCGAATCTCGTCGGTTGGACACCGACGGCCCTGCGATGGTCCGCCGACTCCCGGCAGCCTCTACTTCGACTGGCGCAAGCCCGGCGAGAAGGAATCCTCGACCTACGTCGTCGGCCGCGACGGCGGGGCGCCCCGCAAGCTGACCGACGAAGAGGTGAAGAACGTGCCGCCCGCGAACGGACGCTGGGACAAGGCGCACCGCCGCGCGCTCTTTGTAGACGACGGCGACATCGTATTGGTTGACGGTGAGCGCAGGCGGGGATCCCGCCGGCAGCGATCACGCGCGGACGTCCGGCGCCGAATCGAACCCCCGGTGGGCGCGCAACGACACGCACGTGACGTACGTGCGCGACGGAAATCTCTTCATCGTCCCGGTCGACGGCAGCGACGCCGCGCTGGTGACGCAGCTGGCCGACGTGGCCCCGAAGCGCGCCGAGCCGAAGCTGACCGAGAGCCAGAAGTTCCTGCGCGACGAAGAAGAGAAGCTGATCGGCTTCGTGCGCGAGCAGAAAGAGCAGAAGAAGAAGGACGAGGAGAAGGCGAAGAAGAACAAGCTGCCGGCATTCGAGCTGCAGGAACGGCAGACCGCCTCGGACCTGATGCTCTCGCCCGACGACACGCACCTCTTCATCGTCGTGACGGAGCGGCCGGCCGGCGCGAAGAACGCGATCGTCCCGAACTACGTCACCGAGACCGGCTACATCGAGGACATCCCCGGACGATCGAACGTCGGCGACACGCAGGATCGCCGGCTCCTGGCGATCCTGAATCTCGAAGACGGGCAAGACGGCGTGGGCCGACGCCAGCTTCGTGGCCGCGGACGGCGCGCCTCCCGTGCCGGAAGCCGAGAAGCCCGCGCGAGAACGCCGGCAGAAAGGCGGAGCGCGAGATCCGCTGGAGCATGCCGGTCGTGTCCGACGACGGCAAGCATGCGGTCGCGAGCGCGCGGTCGGGCGACAACAAGGATCGCTGGATCGTGACCCTCGACGCGGAGACCGGGAAGACGAAAGTCATCGACACCCTCCACGACGACGCGTGGGTCCGTGAAGCGGGGATGGGCGGAACGGGCCTGGAGTTCCTGCGCGACAACACGCGCGTGTGGTTCCTCTCGGAGCGCGACGGATGGATGCACCTCTACACGCTCGACGTCTCCGCTGACGGCGCGAAGCCGTCGCAGCTGACGTCAGGGAAATGGGAGATCACCGCGGCCGAGCTCTCGCGCGACGGGCGGAGGTTCTACCTCACGTCCACCGAGGTCCACCCGGGCGAGCGCCAGCTCTACACGCTGCCGATCGACGGCGGCGAGCGGACGAGGCTCACGTCGATGACCGGATCGAACGCGGCGGAGATCTCGCCCGACGACTCGATGCTGGGGCTCGTCTCCTCGTACAGCAACAAGCCTCCCGAGGTGTTCATCGCGGCGAACCGTCCGGGCGCGCCGGCCACGCCGGTCACGTCCACGCCGACGGCCGAGTGGCAGTCGTTCAACTGGATCGATCCGAAGGTGATCACGTTCAAGGCGCGCGACGGCGTGGACGTGTACGCGCGGCTCTTCACTCCGGAGATGATCGGCGCGCGCCGCGATCCCAGCCATCCGGGCGTCGTCTTCGTGCACGGCGCCGGCTACGCGCAGAACGCGCACAAGTACTGGGCGAGCTACTTCCGCGAATACATGTTTCACAACCTGCTCGCCTCGCGCGGCTACGTCGTGCTCGACGTCGACTACCGCGCCAGCTCCGGCTACGGCCGCGACTGGCGCACGGCCATCTACCGGCACATGGGGGGCAAGGATCTCGAGGACATCGTGGACGGCGCGAAGTATCTCGCGGCCCGCGAGCAGGTCAACCCGAAGCGCATCGGGGTGTACGGCGGCAGCTACGGCGGCTTCATCACGCTGATGGCGATGTTCACGACGCCGGATGTCTTTGCCGCGGGCGCCGCGCTCCGCCCGGTCACCGACTGGGCGCACTACAACCACGGCTACACCTCGAACATCCTCAACGTGCCCCAGAAGGACATGGAGGCGTACCGCCGCAGCTCGCCGATCTACTTCGCCGAAGGGCTGAAGGGCGCGCTGCTCATCTGCCACGGCATGGTCGACACGAACGTGTTCTTCCAGGACTCCGTGCGCCTCGCGCAGCGGCTGATCGAGCTCCGCAAGGAGAACTGGGAGCTGGCCCCGTACCCGGTCGAGAACCACGGCTTCACCGAGGAAACGAGCTGGGCGGACGAGTACAAGCGGATCCTGAAGCTGTTCGAGGACAACCTGCGGCTGAAGCGTCTCAATTCCCAACCTCCAACGACCAGCTCCCAATAAGATCTTGAACAGGAGATCAGGAGATCAGGAGTCCTGATCTCCTGACCTCCTGTTATAGACTGCCGCCGACATGCCCCAAGACGACGTCCTCGATCTTTTCCGGAAAGCCGGCGCTCTCCTGGAGGGCCACTTCCGGCTCTCGTCCGGGCTGCACAGCGATCGCTATCTCCAGAGCGCGCTGGTGCTCCAGTTCCCTGAGTTCGCCGAAGCGCTGGGCGCGGCCGTCGCCGAGCGGACGCGGCACCTGCAGCCGACGGCCGTGCTCTCGCCCGCGCTCGGCGGGATCGTCATCGGCCAGGAGGTGGGGCGCGCCCTGGGCGTCCGCGCGCTCTTTGCCGAGCGGCAGGACGGGCGTCTCATGCTCCGGCGCGGGTTCGCGCTGTCGGCGACGGACCGCGTGCTGATCGTCGAGGACGTGATTACGACCGGCGGATCGACGCGCGAGGCGGCCGACGTCGCCATCGATGCGGGCGCGCACGTCGTCGGCGCCGCCGCGATCGTGGACCGCAGCCGCGATCTCACCCGGCTGAGCCTGCCGCTCTTCGCGCTCGTCAAGATGGAAGTGGCGGCCTACCAGCCAGAGTCCTGCCCGTTGTGCGCACGAGACGTCCCCGTCTCGAAACCGGGCTCCCGGAGCTGACGCGGTGAGATCATGTGACGATGCGCACTCTGAAGGTCGTGCTTCAGTACGACGGCACCGCGTACGCCGGCTGGCAGCGGCAGGAGAACGGCGCCTCGATCCAGGCGCTGCTGGAGGATGCGCTCGAACCGATTGAAGGGTCGCGCGTCGTCGTGCACGGCGCCGGACGCACCGACGCCGGCGTCCATGCGCTCGCGCAGGTGGCGACGGTCACGCTCGGGGCCGCGATGGAGCCTCCCGCGCTGGCCCGCGCGCTGAACGCCGTCCTCCCCCCCGACGTCCGCGTGCTGACGGTGGAGGACGCCGCGCCGGGATTTCACGCGCGGTTCAGCGCGACCGGCAAGGTCTACGAATATCGCATCGTCAACGCGCCGCTCGTCTCGCCGTTCCTCCAGAAGTACGTGTGGCGCGTCGGCCAGCCCATCGATCTGCAGATGATGCGCGAGGCCTCGGCGCTCCTCGTCGGCACGCACGACTTCGCCGCGTTTCAGGGCGCGCGCGCCAAGGTCACGTCGACGACGCGGACCGTCCGGGCGATCGAATGGGAGGATGGCGGCGGCTACGATCTGCCGATCGTCATGCGGATCGAGGGGGACGGGTTCCTCCGCCACATGGTCCGCATCATCGCCGGGACGCTCGTCGACGTCGGCGTCGGCCGCTGGCCGCCGTCGCGGGTCGCCGGGATTCTGGCGTCGCGCGACCGGACGCAGGCGGGCCCGACCGCCCCGGCGCAGGGGCTGTTCCTCGTGCGCGTGAATTACTGAATCCCTAATCCCTAAACTAATCCTTGAATCGTTGAATCAGCGATTCGACGATCCGCGATTAGTGATTAGGGATTGGTGATGCAGTAGACTCGGGCTGCCAGCTGTCGAGCGCCTGCGGTGAGGAGATGTCTTGCGCCATCCGGCCTTAGGTGTGTTCTCCCAGGTGACCGTGGCGGCCCTGCTGGCGGCGGGCGCCGCCGCCGTCGCGCCCCGGCAGCCTTCGCAGACCACGCCGCAGGATCCCCAGCGGCCCACGTTCCGTACCGAAGCCAACTTCGTCCGCGTGGACGTGTATCCGACGAGCGGCGGCAAACCCCTTCTCGATCTCCGCAAGGAGGAGTTCGAGGTGCTCGAGGACGGCCGCCCGCAGGCGATCGAGACGTTCGAACACGTGCGGATCTCGGCCGGCGGCCCTCAGTCGGAGCGCGCCGATCCCGGCTCGATCGAAGCCATGCGGCAGGCGGCCGCCAATCCGCGCAGCCGCATCTTCGTCATCTTCCTCGACGCGCCGCACGTCACCGCCGACGGCGCGCGGAACATCGGCCAGGCGCTGATCCGGTTCCTGGATCGCTCGCTCGCGCCGGACGATCTGGTCGGCGTCATGACGCCCTGGATGTCTCCGGCCGACGTGGTCCTCGCGCGAAAGACCCTCGTCATCGAGAACGGGCTGCGCGACGCGTCCTGGGGCCGCCGGTTCACGACGGACGAGGACCAGCGCGAGCAGATCTACAAGTCGTGCTACCGGGTCCTGCAGCAGGAGCTCGAGCAGGGAAAGTTCGTCTCCGATCTCGCGAGGATCCTCACGGTCAGGCGGCGGGAAGTGCTCACCCTCGAAGCGCTGCGCGATCTCGTGCTGCATTTGCGGGACGTCCGGGAAGAGCGAAAGGCCATCATCGCGGTCACCGAGGGCTGGGCGTTGTACCGGCCCGATGACAGGATTACGAGGCTCCGTGAGGAGTGCACGTGCCCTCGGCCGATGACGCGGGGCGATCTTCAGGACTGCGGCGGCTGCGAGCCCTTCCCGCCGTTGAGTCCCTGGAAGGAAGCGGTGCCGGGCGTGGAGCCGATCCGCGTCGGCCCCGACGGCAGGTTCAGGACGGGAAGCATCGACACGCCGAATGGCGCCGTGGCGGTGAACGACTGCAACGCGGATCGCATGCGCTTCGCGAACATCGACAATTTCCAGTTCGCGCAGGAGCTCGCCAACGACGCGAACCGCGCCAACGCCACGTTCTACACCGTCGATCCGCGCGGGCTCGCGGCCTTCGACATGCCGATCTACCGCGACATGGACGAAGTCGGGGTGGCGCCGAATGTCATCCAGGATCAAGACAGCTTGCGGCGCCGCCACGACGCGATGGCGAACCTGGCCAGCGGCACCGACGGCATCGCCGTCATGAACAGCAACGATCTCGACGCGGGGCTTCGGCGCATCGCGGACGACCTGAGCTCGGTACTATCTGCTCGGCTACTACTCGACGAACGCGAAGCTCGACGGCCGGTTCAGGAGGATTGCGGTCCGCGTGAAGCGTCCGGGGGTCGAGATTCGTGCGCGCCAGGGATATCGGGCGCCGACGGAATCGGAGGTCGCGGCCGCGCGGACCGCGTCGGCCGCGCCCGCGACGGCGCCGGCGGTGAACGCGGTCGCGTCGGCGGTCGCCGCCCTGGCCCGCGTGCGGCCGGACGCGCGATTCCGCCTGCACGCGATCCCGGTGCGGAGCACGGACGCCGTTCCCGTCACCACGGTGTGGGTCGCGGGAGAGCTGCCTTCTTCGCAGCAGGGATGGGGGCAAGGAGGGACCGCCGTGCTCGACATCAGTGGCGCCGGAGCGTCGGGCGGTGCCCAGGTGACGCTGAAGCCGGGAGAACGGGCCTTCCTCACGTCGATTCCAGTTCAGGGCGCGGCCGCATCTTCGATCGATGTCCGCGGGCGTCTCACGAGCCCCGATCCCTCGGTGACCCCCTTTGCGGAAACCATCCGCCTCGATGTGTCGCCGGGAGCGCTGCCCCAACCGCTCCTGTTCCGTCGTGGACCCTCGACGGCGAACCGTCTTCAGCCGGCGGCCGATTTCCAGTTCAGCCGGAGCGAGCGCGCGCGCCTGGAGTTGCCAATGCGCGCAGACATGAAGCCGGGTCCCGGGCGCCTGCTCGACAGGAACGGCCAGGAGCTCAAGGTGGCGGTCACGATCGGCGAGCGCACCGACACTGCCACCGGCCAGCGATGGCTCACGGCCGACGTGACGCTGGCGCCGCTCGGCGCGGGAGAGTACGTGATCGAGGTCAGCGCGTCGGGTGCCGCGGGCGCGGACGCCGGCGGCGGAGCAGAAAGTCCTCACGGCGATCAGGGTGACACGGTAAAGAGCACGAACCCGCCGCTGCTCGCCGTCGTAGTGACCTGGCACCCGGAGTCGGGGTCAGACCCCCGTCGCGTATCCATACAGTTTCCTCGGCGGGCCGGTCGATTGTTGCGAAAAATGCGCGCAAAAACAGCGGTGTGCGTCCAACCGACCCGGCGCAGACGGGGTCAGACCCCGGAGACGGGGGTCAGACCCCGGAGACGGGGGTCAGACCCCGGTACGCGGGACACCCTCGAGCGCGGAGTAAATGAATGGACAGACTGCGGCAGGATCTCGTATTCGCGTTCCGGCTCCTCTGGAAGGACCGGGCCTTCGCCCTCACCACCCTCCTGACGCTGGCGCTGTGCATCGGCGCCAACACCGCCATCTTCACGGTCGTCCGATCGGTGCTCCTTCGGCCGCTGCCATACCCGGAAGCCGGCCGGCTCGTGTCCATGTACGACTCCTTCCCGGGCGCCGGCGTCGAACGCGCGGGGACGTCGGTGCCGAACTACTTCGACCGCCTGGCGCTGACGCCCGTGCTCGAGTCGCAGGCGCTCTATCAGTTCGGCGGGTTTCGAGTCGGCGAAGGCGCGAGCGCCGAGGGTGTGTCCTCGATGGAGGTGACGCCGTCGTTCTTCCGCGTCCTGCGGACGAACGCCGTGCGCGGCCGGCTGTTCACGGAGGAGGAGGGCCAGCTGGGACGTCAGAAGGTCGCCGTCCTCAGCTACACGTTCGCCCAGCGCCAGCCCGGCGGGATCGACGGCATCGTCGGCCGCGATCTCCGTCTCGACAACGAGCTCCACAAAGTGGTCGGCGTGCTGCCGCCGGATTTCACCTTCTTCAATCCCGATCTGCGAGTCTGGGTGCCCCTCGCGTTCACCGACAAGCAGCGTTCCGAAGAATCCCGCCACAGCCAGAACCACGAAGAGATCGGCCGGCTCGCGCCCGGCGCCACGCTGACGCAGGCGCAGGGACGCATCGACGCCCTGAATGCCGTGATTCTCGAGCGGTCCGGTTCGTTGAAGCAGGCGCTCATCAACGCGGGCTATCACACGAAGCTCGTGTCGCTCGAAGCCGACGTGGTGCGCAAGGTGCGCGCGTCGCTCCAGCTGCTGTGGGGCGGCGTGCTGTTCGTCCTGCTGATTGCGGCGGTCAACATCACGAATCTTTCCCTCGTGCGCGCGAGCGGGCGTCTGAAGGAGCTCGCCACGCGCCACGCGCTCGGGGCGGATCGCGCGCGCGTGACCCGCCAGCTCGTCACCGAGACGATGCTGCTGACGGTCATCGGGGGAAGCCTCGGCCTCGCGCTGGGGTTCTGGAGCCTCGACACGTTGTCGTCGCTGGGCCTGGCCGACATGCCGCGCGCCCACGAGATCCGGATGGACGGCACGGTCGTGGCGTTCACCGCCGTTCTGACGTTGGCGCTCGGAGCTCGTTGTCGGCGCGGTGCCCGCGATGCAGGTGTCCGGGCGGAACCTGAGCAACGTCCTGCGGGAGGACGGCCGGACCGGAACCGCCAGCCGGAGTGCCCGCTACGTCCGCCGCGGGCTCGTCGTCGCGCAAGTGGCGCTGGCATTCGTGTTGTTGATCGGCGCCGGGCTGTTGCTCGCGAGCTTCCGGCAGCTCCTGGGCGTCAACCCCGGCTTCGAGGCGGAGCACGTGATGACCGGGCGCGTGAGCCCGCTGCCCGCCCGGTATCCGGATGATGCGGCGCTGCGAACGTATGTGGGCCGCGCGCTCGAGCGCATCCGCGCGCTGCCGGGCGTCGAGGCGGCCGGCGTCAGCAGCTTCCTCCCGTTCAGCTGGGACGGAAACAGCAGCGTGATCATTCCCGAGGGATATGTGATGGCCCCGGGGGAGTCGGTCGTCTCGCCCAGCGTGCTGCACGTGACTCCCGGGTACCTGGAAGCGCTGCGCGTTCCGCTGAAGCGCGGCCGGTTGTTCACCGAGGGGGACGGGCCGACCGCGCCGCGCGTTGTCATCGTGGACGAGCGGCTGGCCCGCAAGTTCTGGCCGAATGCCGATCCGATCGGCCGCCGCATGTACTTGCCGCAACAGCTCGAGGACGTCGTGAAGCCGGGCCCCAGCGCAATCTGGCTGCAGGTGGTCGGCGTTGTCGGGGCGGTGAAGCTGAAAGGACTCGTCGAGGGAGAGGAGGCCCGGGCCGGCGCGTACTATTTCCCGTACATGCAGGACGTTCAGCGCGGCATCGGCTTCGCCATCCGGAGCAGCGGCGATCCCGCCACCGTGACCAACGCGGTCCGGGGCGCGCTCACGACCCTTGATCCCGAGCTGCAGCCGTACGATGTCTTCTCGATGCCCGAGCGCGTCGGGAAGTCGCTCAACCCGCGGCGGACGCCGATGCTGCTGTCGCTCGCGTTCGGGATCGTCGCCCTGTTGCTGGCATCGGTGGGCATCTACGGCGTGCTGGCCCATCAGGTCAGCCAGCGCACGCGCGAGATCGGGATCCGGATGGCGCTCGGCAGCGATGCGAGAGGGATCATGCGCCTGGTCCTCCACGAGGGCCTCGGGCTCGTGCTGGTTGGTTTCGCGGCTGGAATGGCCGGCGCCCTCGGGCTGCGCGGCCTCATCGCGTCGCAGCTCTACGGTGTCGGCCCGCTCGACCCGATCGTCATCCTCACGGTGACCGTCGTGCTCGCGCTCGCGTCGCTGGCCGCGTGCCTCGGGCCGGCCCGCCGCGCCGCACGCGTCAATCCGATCGCCGCGTTGTCACAGCAGTAGGATGGCCGGGCGCTCCGCGCGTCGTGAAGGGTGAGAGCCACGGATGAAACAGTTCAGTCCGGTACAGGCGATCTGGATGTCGTTCTACTCGGCGGAGCTGTACCGCGATGCCGCGCGCAACTGGAGAGGGTCGGGGCTGCTCTACCTGACGATCGTGCTCGCCTTGTGCTGGCTGCCGACTCCCGTGCGCTGGTTCGTCACCCTTCGCGGTTTCGCAGCCACCGAGGCGCCGAAGATTGCGCGTCAGTTCCCGGACATCAACATCTCGAACGGCGTGATGCAGGCCCGGCCGCCCGGGCGCCACGAGATCCGCTTCTCCGACTCACAGGGCGCGCCGTACGATCCGCCTCTGATCATCGACGACACCATCGACCAGGCCCCGGCCGAGTTCGAGAAACCGGTGGTCGTCCTGACGCGCCGCGAGCTCGTGGTCTACCGGCCCGATCGGAACGAGCGCCGCGTGCTGGAGTTGACGAGCCGCGCCGACATGGACGTCACGCGCGACGAGATCGAGAGGTTCCTGACCTCCCTGCCAAACTGGGTGCCGGCTGCCGGTTACCTTCTGTGCCTGCTGGCCTCGCTGGTCTTCCGCTCGGTTCAGGCGTGCGTCTACGGAGCGCTCACGCAGATGTTTGCGCAAAGCCGGAACGTGACGCTCGACTTCGCCGGCGCGCTCCGTGTCTCGGTCGTCGCCGTCACGCCGGTGATCGTGATTCGCACGCTCCTGTGGATCTTCTTCTACACCGAGCCGCCGTGGTACCTCCGATGGCCGGCGGCCGTCATCATCACCGCCCTCTATCTCCGGTTCGCGGTCAACGCCCTCGGCGAGGAGCCATCACCGGCATTCCCTGGCGCTTCGACACCCGGGTGAGTCGCGGCTGGCGCGACGACAGGGCGGGACAGACCAGGCCCTTGTTCGCCGCCCGTAACAGCCGGTATCATCAGGGTTTCAGGTCAGCCAGCAGCCATGTCGCTCCAAGACATCCTCACCGTCGTCCCGGCCGGGTCCCCCGAGGAGGCGCTGGCGCGGCAGGTCAACTTCGACCGGCTGCCCGTGCACATCGCGGTGATCATGGACGGCAACGGCCGCTGGGCGGCGCAGCGCCATCTGCCGCGGGTCGAGGGGCATCGCGCCGGCATCGAGTCGGTGCGGGAAGTCGTCGAAGGGTCGGCGCGGCTGGGGATCAAGGTCCTGACGTTGTACGCGTTCTCGGTGGAGAACTGGAAGCGTCCCGTCACGGAAGTCTCGACGCTGATGACGCTCCTCAAGCGCTACCTGCGGCTCGAGCTGAACACGCTGCTCCGCAACGACATCCGGTTCAAGGTGATCGGCCGCGACGAGGAGCTGGCGCCGGACGTGCGGCGCGAGCTGAAAATGGCGGAGGAGAAGACGGCAGGCAACGCCGGCATGCTGTTCAACATCGCCCTCAACTACGGCGGCCGCGCCGAGATCGTCGAAGCGGCGCGCCGGGCCCTCGCCTCCGGCATGGCGCCCGACGAGCTGGACGAGCAGCGCTTCGGCGATTTCCTCTACACCGCCGGCCAGCCGGATCCGGACCTGCTGATCCGGACGAGCGGCGAGATGCGCGTCAGCAATTTCCTGCTGTGGCAGATCGCGTACGCCGAAATCTGGGTCACCGACACGCTGTGGCCGGACTTCCGGAAGCAACATCTGCTCGAGGCCGTTCTCGCCTACCAGAAACGCGATCGCCGGTACGGCGGCATCAACCAGCCGGCGGTTGCCGGGCGATGAACCGTATCGGGACTCGGGACTCGGGGCTCGGGACTCGGGACTCGACTACCCGGGAGCGGGCAGCGGGCAGCGGGAAGCGGGAAGCGGGAAGCTGGAAGCTGGCCGCGGGATTCTGAGCCCTGATGACGCGCGTCCTCAGCGCGCTCGTCCTTCTGCCGATCGTCATCGGCGCGGTGTGGTTCCTTCCCCCGATCGCGACGCTGGTGATGGCCCTCCTCGCCGCGGGGCTCGCGTTCGTCGAGTACGCGGCGATCGCCGAAGCGCTCGGCGCGCACGTGCCCCGCGCGGTCTCGGGCATTGCGGTGCTGGCCGCGTGCGCCGCGGCCGGCGGCGGGTACGTGCCCACCGAAGTCGTCCTGATGACGGCCCTGATCACAATCGGGGCGCTCGCCGTCGGCTCCGGACAGCCCGGGCCCGCCATTCTCCGCGACGCGGCCGCTGCGATCCTCCCGGCCGTCTACATCGGCCTGCCGCTCGGGGCGCTCGCGGCGGTGCACGTCTCGGGGGGCCGCGAAGCGGTGCTGCTGCTCATGGTCGTGATCATCGTCAGCGACGCGGCGCAGTACTACACCGGGCGCGCCTTCGGACGGCGCCCGCTCTCGCCGTCAATCAGTCCGAAGAAGACGCTCGAAGGCGCGATCGGCGGGCTCGTCTTCGGGACGGCCACGCTCGTGCTCGGCGGACGGTTCGTGTTCCCGGCGACCGGCGTCCTGATGCTCGCGCTGGTTGGCGCGACCGTCTCGGCTCTCGGGATCGTGGGCGATCTGTTCGAGTCGCTGCTGAAGCGGAGTGCCGGCGTGAAGGACTCCGGCGCGCTGATTCCCGGCCACGGCGGCATGCTCGATCGGATCGACAGCTGGCTGTTCGCCGCGCCCGTCTACTACGTCTTCGTCCGCTACCTGCAGGTCCCGTGACCCGATGAAACGGATCGCCATCCTCGGCTCGACCGGATCGATTGGCCAGAGTGCGCTGGCGGTCGCCGCCGCGTATCCCGATCGCCTCCAGGTCGTGGGGCTCTCGGCCGGCGAGAACATCGCGCGCTTCGTCGAACAGGTGGCGCGCTTCTCTCCCGACGCGATCGCCATGGCGACGCCGGACGCGCTGGACGAGGCGCGCGCCGCGCTGGCGCGTGCCGGCCGGCCTCTCGCGCACACCGCCGCCAGCGGCGCCGAGGGGTTGATTGCCGTCGCCACCCATCCCGGCGCGGATCTCGTCCTCTTCGCCACGTCCGGCACGGCGGCGCTCGATGCCGTGCTCGCCGCCATCGCGGCGGGCAAGACCATCGCGCTCGCGAACAAGGAAATTCTCGTGATGGCCGGGGCGGTCGTGATGGAGGCGGCGCGCCGCCAGGGAGTCGCCGTGCTGCCGGTCGACAGCGAGCACAACGCGATTCACCAGTGCCTCCACTCGCGCGCCGCGTCCGAGGTGCGGCGCCTGATTCTCACCGCGTCGGGCGGTCCGTTTCGCGATCTCTCGGCCGGCGACCTGCACGAGGTCACGCCCGAGGCCGCGCTCCGGCACCCCACCTGGCGAATGGGGCCAAAAATCACCATCGACTCCGCCACGTTGATGAACAAGGGGCTCGAGGTGATCGAGGCGCGCTGGCTGTTCGACGTCGGCCCCGAGCGGATCGACGTGCTCGTGCACCCGCAGTCGATCGTGCACTCGATGGTCGAGCTCGTGGACGGATCGATCATCGCCCAGCTCGGCGTCACGGACATGCGGCTGCCCATCCAGTACGCGTTCTCGTACCCGGACCGCTGGGAGACGACGCTGGCGCCGCTCGATCTCGCGCGGGCCGGCCATCTCGACTTCGAAGTCCCCGACTCGTCGAGGTTTCCGTGTCTCGGGCTGGCGTTCCGCGCGCTGAAGGGGGACGCGGGCCTGCCGATCGTGCTGAACGCGGCCAACGAGGTTGCCGTGGCGGCGTTCCTCGACGGCGGACTCGGGTTCACCGGCATCCCCGACCTCATCTGCAGGGCGATGGACGCCTACGAGCGCCGCGGCGCGATGCCGGTCCGTGAGCTGGCGGATGTGCGCGCGATCGACCGCTGGGCCCACGAGTTCGCGACCGGGCGGCCCCGGGTGGGGTACAATCGAAGATCCAGGTCCGAGGTTCACAGTGACCATGATTCTCTCGTTCGTGTTCGTGCTGGGCGTGCTGATCTTCGTGCACGAGCTCGGCCATTTCCTGATGGCGCGCCGGATTGGCGTCCGCGTCCTGACGTTCTCGCTCGGCTTCGGGCCCAAGCTCCTGTCGTTCCGCCGCGGCGACACGGAATACTGCGTCAGCGCCATTCCGCTCGGCGGCTACGTGAAGATGGCGGGGGAGAACCCGGAGGAGGCGCGAACGGGGGCGTCCGACGAGTTCCTCTCGAAGACGAAATGGCAGCGGTTCCAGGTCCTCATCATGGGGCCGGTGATGAACCTCGTCCTGGCGGTCCTCGTCATGGCCGCGGTGCTGTATCAGGGCGCCACGGTGCCGGCGTTCGAGCAGGAGCCGGTCGTCGTCGGATCCTTCTTGAAGGACTCGGTCGCCCAGGCCGCGGGCGTGCAGCCCGGCGATCGCATCCTCACCATCGACGGCCGGACCATCGACACGTGGGAAGTCTTCTCGATGGTGATCGCCGGCAAGGCCAAGCGGCAGGTGACCGTCCAGATCGACCGGGGAGGCAAGCCGGTCGAGCTGCACATGGTTCCTGCCGCGGAGGGCAAGTTCGAGATCGGCACCATCGGCGTGGTGCCGGTGATGCACCCCGAAGTCGTCGCGGTCGAGAAGGGCACGCCCGCCGACGAAGCGGGCCTGCATCCTCGCGACGTCGTCGTCGCCGCCGGCGGCGAGCGCGACGTCTCGAACACGCGGCTGATCGAGTTGATCAAGGCGAACGAGGGGAAGCCGCTGCCGCTCGAGATCAAGCGGAACGGCCAGATCAGCCAGATGATCGTGACGCCCCGGAAGATCCGCGACACGGTCATCATCGGCGCGCAGCTCACTCAGTTGGAGCTGCGCTCCGTCAACCCGGGTGTGTTCGAAGCGCTCAAGATGAGCGTCGTCCAGAACTGGACCTGGGGCAAGATGATCGTGCAGACGCTCGGCGGCCTGTTCACCCGCGACACGTCGGTGAAGCAGCTGATGGGTCCGGTGGCCATCGCCCAGGTGACGCGCGACGCCGCGGAGACGAGCTGGGTCGCGCTCTTCGGCCTGATGGCCATGATCAGCCTGAACCTCGGCCTGCTGAACCTCATGCCCATCCCCGTCCTCGACGGCGGCCACATCGCGATCCTCGCGCTCGAAGGGATCTCGCGGCGCGACTTCAGCATGAAGGTCAAAGAGAAGATGCTGCTGGCCGGCTTCGTCCTCCTCCTGATGCTGATGGTCACGGTCATCTACAACGACCTGACGCGCATCCAGTGGATTTCGAAGCTGATGCCATGGCGCTGAAACGATGGGCGGCCGTCGGCCTGACGCTGGCCGCGTGTACCGCCTTCCCCGGCGCCGGGCGCGCTGACCTCCCGTATCCTCCAGTCGCGACGTTCTCGATTCTCGGCTACGACGCCGAGACGGGAGAAGTCGGCGGCGCGGTACAGTCGCGCGTCTTCTCGGTCGGCAACGGCGTGTTGTGGGCCGAAGCGGATGTGGGCGTCGCGGCGACGCAGGCCATCGTCGACGTCAGCTACGGGCCAAAAGCGCTCGCACTCCTTCGCGCCGGCATGTCTCCGCCGGCCATCATCAAGGCCATTCTCGACAGCGACCCGGATCCGCGCCCGGCCGACTGGTCGAAGGAAGGCCGTCAGTTCGCCGTGATGGACGCGAAAGGGAACTACGCCGCGCACACCGGACCGAAGGCGACCTCCTGGGCTGGAAACAAAGGCGGCAAGCTCTGCACCGCGCAGGGCAACATCCTGGCGGGGGAACCGGTCGTCGGCGGGATGGTCGATGCCTTCGAGAACACTCCAGGGCACCTGTCGCTGCGGTTGATGGCGGCGCTCGACGCCGGACAGGCCGCCGGCGGCGACAAGCGCGGCATGCAGTCGGCCGCGATGCTGATCGTCAAGAAGAACGGCGGCGTCTGGGTGAACAACGACGTCGTCCTGCGCCTGCAGGTGGACGACAGCCCCGAGCCGCTCAAAGAGCTGCGCCGCGTCGTCGAGAAGTGGAACGCGCAGCGGCGCACCCGCCGGTAACACTCCGAAGCCTACCGGCGAGCGTAAGCGAGCCGGCCCTACCGCAGGAGCGACGTAAGTGCGGCCCAGAGACCTGCGGCAGGAATTCGCCCCGATGTTCTCGCTGGCGGTCCCGGTGGTCCTCGCCGAGCTCGGGTGGATGACCATGGGGCTGGTGGACACGTTGATGGTCGGCCCGATCGGGCCCGAGGCCATCGGCGCCGTCGGCATCGGCAGCTCGCTCTTCATGGCCGTCTGCATCTTCGCGATGGGGCTGCTCCTCGGGCTCGACACGCTGGTCTCGCAGGCCTTCGGCGCGGGCCGTCTCGACGAATGTCACAAGTGGCTCGCGCACGGCGTCGTCCTGAGCCTCCTCCTCTCGGTCCCGATCACGCTCCTCGTGCTGGGCCTGGCCTCTTCGCTCGGCGCGCTGGGACTCCATCCTGACGTGCTCGCTCTCGCCCAACCGTATCTGACCGTTCTGGCCTGGAGCATCCCGCCGCTGCTCGTGTATGCCTCGTTCAGGCGGTATCTCCAGGGCATGGGCGTCGTGCGGCCGGTGATGATCGCGCTCGCGACGGCCAACATCCTGAACGCGTTCGTCAACTGGGTGCTGATCTTCGGTCATCTCGGCGCGCCGGCGATGGGCGTGCGCGGCTCGGCGTGGGCGACCGTCTCGGCGCGGGTCGTGATGTGCGCCTTTCTGTTCGTGGTGATTCTGCGCCGCGAGCACGGCCGCCGGCCGGGACTCTTCGAGACGCCGCTCCGGATCGAGTGGGCGCGCATGCGCCGGCTCGTCGCGCTGGGATTGCCCGCGGCCAGCCAGGTGACCCTCGAAGTCGGCGTGTTTGCCGCCGCGACCGCGCTTGCGGGACGCCTGCCCCCGGCAGCGCTCGCGGCGCACCAGATCGCGATCAACGTCGCGTCGTTCACCTTCATGGTGCCGCTCGGCGTCGCGTCGGCCGGGGCGGTGCGGGTCGGCCAGGCGGTCGGACGGCGGGACGCCGCCGGCGCCGCGCGCTCGGGCTGGACGGCGCTGCTTTTCGGCACGCTCTTCATGGCCTGCGCATCCGCGGTGTTCCTGCTCATCCCCCGCGTGCTGATCGGCGCGTTCACAACGGACGTGTCCGTGCTGCAGGTCGGCACGTCGCTGCTCTTCGTGGCCGCGGTCTTTCAGCTGTTCGACGGGCTTCAGGGGGTCGCGACCGGTGTGCTGAGGGGCCTCGGCGATACGCGGACGCCGATGCTCTGGAACCTCGCCGCCCACTGGTTGCTCGGCCTTCCGCTCGGCTACACGTTGTGCTTCATCGCCGGGCTTGGCGTGATCGGGTTGTGGTGGGGGCTCTCGTCGGGCCTGATCATTTGCGGCGTCGCGCTCGTGGTCGTGTGGTCGCGACGGGTACACCAGCCGTGTCGAGCGCCGGGTCGCATCAGCCGGATGGAAAAGGTTGTTCCCAGGCCGTCGCGGTTGATAATTTGGCGGAGGTTCCATGCCTGACCAATCCGACCGCCAAGACCGCACGGCGATCCGCTCGAGGACGTGATCGACAGCAAGCACGAGGAACCCGGCGACGACTCGCAGGACGGCAACCCGGCTAAGCCCGACCGGCGCGGTCAGGGCACGAACTTCATTGCCGACATAGAGAATTAGCGAGGCGACGGTTCGCGATCGCCTGCACCGGTCGGTCGATTCAGACGTAGCGCAGGCCTTCAGGCCTGCCGGTAGCGACTTTGCGCGGATACTTCGTGTCCACGTAGGTGTCGACGAGGTCGCGGAACGCCACCGCGAGCTCGTCGTACGTCCCGCGCAGCGTCGTGTAGTGCTGGCCGTCGATGTACACCGGGCAATGCGGCGCCTCGCCGGTGCCCGGCAGGCTGATCCCGATGTTCGCGGCCTTCGATTCTCCCGGCCCGTTGACGATGCAGCCCATGACGGCGAGGGTCATCGTCTCGATCCCTTCGTAGCGGGCTTTCCATTCCGGCATGCGCTCGCGGATGTAGTCCTGCGTGCGCTCGGCCAGCTCCTGGAACGTGCTGCTCGTTGTCCGCCCGCAACCGGGGCAGGCGGTGACGCTCGGCGCGAACGAGCGGAGCCCGAGCGACTGCAGCAGCTCGCACGCGGCATACACTTCGTCGCGCCGATCGCCTCCCGGGCGGGGCGTCAGCGAGACGCGGATGGTGTCGCCGATGCCTTCGTTCAGCAGCACGCCCATCGCGGCGGCCGACCAGACCAGCCCCTTCGTGCCCATTCCGGCCTCGGTCAGGCCCAGATGGAGCGGCTGGTCGGTCCGGCGCGAGAGATCGCGATAGACGGCGATGAGATCCCGCGGGCGCGACGTCTTGCACGAGATGATGATCTGATCCTTGCGGAGGCCGGACTCGAGCGCGAGCTCGGTCGACTGGAGCGCCGACAGGACCATGCACTCGTTGATGATGTCCTCGGACGTGTGCCCGAGATCGCGGTCCGTGTTCTCCTGCATCTTGGCCAGGACGAGCTCCTGGTTCAGCGACCCGCCGTTCACGCCGATGCGGACCGGCTTGTCCAGGTCGCGCGCGACGCCGCAGATCGTCGCGAACTGCTCGTCGCGGCGCCGGCCCGTCCCGACGTTCCCGGGATTGATCCGGTACTTGTCGAGCGCGCCGGCGCACGCCGGGTAGCGGGTCAGCAGCAGGTGTCCGTTGTAGTGGAAGTCGCCGATAAGAGGGGCGGTCACGCCGGCGTCGAGCATGCGCTGCTTGATCTCGGGGACGGCCTGCGCGGCTTCGGGCACGTTCACCGTCACGCGCACCATCTCCGACCCGGCCTCGGCCAGCTCGATGCACTGCCGGGCGGTGCCGGCGGCATCGGCCGTGTCGGTCATCGTCATCGACTGGACCACGACGGGGGCTCCGCCGCCCACCTGAACCGGGCCGACGCGGACCCCGACGGTCTTGTGCAGTTTGAGGATAGCCATGGAGCTAAACAGGGACGATCATACCACCCGCACCACGAGGTCCCGGCCGGCCGAGCCGGGATCCGGTCCACCTCCAATCCCCGTGCGTCTAAAGGGTTACGCGATTGGCTGAGCTCGCCGGGCGCTCAGCCTGAATAGGGCGTTCGTTTTGCATCAACCTCTGGGGTTGCCGGCCGGTGTCCATTCATGGGGTTCGACCCTGGAACGCGGACGGCTGACGGTGACGTGAGGAGTGAGGTCGAAGTGAGGACTGAAATGAATCGAAACAGATTGGGAACATCTCTGTGGCGCGCGTGCGGTGCGGCCGCTCTCGTTGTCGCGTGCGCCCTGCCGGCCGCGGCCCAGACGACCGTCAGCTCGACGGACATCCAGCGGCTGCAGGATCAGGTCTACGAGGCGAGCGGCGACATCTCCCGGCTTCGCGGCAGCAGCGGGGATACGACCCGTCTCCAGTCGGAGCTCGACGACCTGCGCGACGAAGTGGTCTACCTCAAGGTGAAGCTGCGCAAAGAGGGCAGCGTCTCGCGCACCGACTACGCCGACGTGCGCGACCGGCTGCAGGATCTGCGGACCCGTGCGCGCAGCGACTCGCGCGGCAGCGACACGACGGGATGGCGCACGAACAGCGACCCCGGCATCCGGCACGACGACCCGCGGCGGCACCGGCGGCGTCAGCCGGTCCGGCGGGACGATCGACGACCGCGACAGAACCGATCAGGACACGCGGGTCGAGCAGGGCACGCGCAGCGGCACGAGCGTGATCCCGGTCGGGCAGGAGATCGACGTCCGGCTGCAGGGCGAGCTGTCGTCCGACAACGCGCAGGTCGAGCAGCGCTTCGAAGCCACGACGGTGGCGGACGTGTATCGTGGCAGCGACGTCCTGATTCCTGCCGGATCGGTCATGCGCGGCGTCGTCAGCTCCGTGCAGAAAGCGACGCGGACGGACCGCAAGGGCAGCCTGACCGTCTCGTTCGATCAGATCACCGTGCGCGGCCGGAACTACCCGATCCGCGGCACCGTGACCCAGGCGATCGAGAGCGAGGGCATCAAAGGGGAAGTCGGCAGGATCGGGACCGGCGGCGCGGTCGGGGCGATCATCGGCGGCATCCTCGGCGGGGTCAAAGGCGCGATGATCGGCGTGCTGATCGGCGGCGGCGGAACGATTGCCGCGACCGAAGGCAAGGACGTCACGCTGCCGCCCGGCACCATCCTGCGCGTCCGGCTCGACACGCCGCCGAACATCCGGTAGGTGAATCATACAGGAGGTCAGGAGGCGCACGCTTCAAGCACGTCCCGCGCGGCCTTCACCGTTTTCTCAACGTCGCGCGACGTGTGCGCCCCCGAGAGAAACCACGCCTCGAACTGCGACGGTGGCGGATAGATGCCACGGTCCAGCATTCCCCGGAAGAAGCGGCCGTACGCCTCCGTGTCCGACGTGAGCGCGGACTGGTAGTCCCGCACCGGTTGGCTCGTGAAGAACGGCGTCAGCAGCGAGCCGAACGCGTTGACCTGCAGGGCCACGCCGGCGTCGCGCGCCGCGCCCGCGAGGCCGTCGGCGAGTTGGGCGCCGAGCTTCGCCAGGTGCTTGTAGAGCCGGGCGGACAGCTCTTCGAGCGCCCAGATCCCGGCCGTCATCGCGAGCGGGTTGCCTGAGAGGGTCCCGGCCTGGTAGACCGGCCCCGCCGGCGCGACGAGCGCCATGATGTCGGCGCGTCCGCCATACGCGCCCACCGGCAGCCCGCCGCCGATGATCTTCCCGAGACAGGTCAGATCGGGGCGGACCCCGAAGATCTGCTGCGCCCCTCCCGTCGCCGCGCGGAAGCCGGAGATCACTTCGTCGAACACGAGCAGGATCCCCTCGCGATCGCAGATCTCGCGCAGCCCGTGGAGAAATCCGTCGCGCGGCGGGACCAGCCCCATGTTGCCGGCGATCGGCTCGACGAAGATCGCGGCGACGTGTCCTCGATGGCGATCGACGACGCGGCGCACCGAGTCCAGATCGTTGTAGCGGGCCAGCAAGCGTGTCGGCGACCACCGCGGCCGGGACGCCCGGGCTCGTCGGCACGCCGAGCGTGGTCGCGCCCGAGCCCGCCTGCACCAGGAACGAGTCCGCGTGGCCGTGATAGCACCCTTCGAACTTGACGATCTTGTCGCGCCTGGTCGCCGCGCGGGCGACCCGCGCCGCGCTCATCGCCGCCTCGGTGCCGGAGCTGACGAACCGCACGCGCTCCATCGACGGCATCAGCATGGCGACCCGGCGGGCCAGCCGCGTCTCGAGCTCCGTCGGCGCGCCGAAGCTCGTGCCGCGGGATGCCGCGTCCGCGAGCGCCTTCAGCAGCCCCTTCGGCGCATGCCCGTGGATCAGCGGTCCCCACGACATCACGTAGTCGATGTATTTGTGACCGTCGGCGTCCTCGATCTGCGCGCCCGCGCCCGCGGACGATGAAGAGCGGGGTGGCGCCGACCGACTTGAAGGCACGGACGGGGCTGTCGACGCCGCCGGGAAGGATGCGGCACGCCGCGGTGAAGAGTTTTTCGGAGTGCGAGTAACGCGAGCGCTTTTGACCGAGCATACCGGGACGATAACACGGCCACGGCAGAGCTGGCCGGCGGCATGAGTGCCAGCCTGTGGACTCCCAAAGGGTTCCGCCGGGTTCCTGTTCCGCGAGGTTCCTTCGTCGGTTCCGACCCCCGAACCCAGAACCCTGCGGAACCCAGAACCCTGCGAACCCTGCGGAACAGAACTTTGCGGAACCGACTGGAACCCCGTGGAACCCTGGGGTTAACCTACAGTTCCTGCGCTACATCGGCAGCCGCAGGACCGCGCGGCAGCCCCGTCCCTCGGACCGATTCTCCAGCGCGAGCGTGCCGCCGTGCGCTTCGGCTATCTGCCGGGACAGCGCGAGGCCGATGCCCGAGCCCGCGGGCTTCGTGGTGAAGAACGGCACGAACAGGTTGGACGTGTCGGGCAGCCCCGGCCCTTCGTCCTCCACGGTGATCTGCAGCGCGCCGTCCACGGGCTTCCAGTCGATCCACACCTGGCCGCCCGTCTCGAGCGTCGCGTCGACGGCGTTGCGGACGATGTTGATCAGCAGCTGCTCGATCTGATCCGGATCCGCGTTGATCACGACGTCGTCGGACGCCGTCACCGAGACGGGCAGGCGGTTCTCGAGCTCCGCGATGCGCCGCGCGATCGGCATCACCTGAAAATTCTTCTGCTGCGGCTTCGGCAGCCGCGCGAGCTGCGCGTAGGCAGCGGAGGAACCGGCCGAGCGCGCCCGAGCGGGTCTCGATCAGATTGAGGCCGTCCTGGATCTCGGCGGCGCGCGGGATGTCCGGCACGCGCGAGATCATCCGCCTGATGCTGTGCGCGATGGACTTGATCGGCGTCAGCGAGTTGTTGATCTCGTGCGACAGGACGCGCACGATGCGCTGCCAGGCCTGCTGCTCCTGCTCGCGCAGCGCGCGGCTGAGGTCGGCGAAGACGAGCAGCTGATGCGGCTTGCCTTCCCGGCGGAACGTCGAGCGTCTGAGCTCGAGGCGTCCGCTCTCGGGGCCGAACGGGCGGTCGAGCATCCGCGGCGTCTCGCCGTCGAGGCACTTCGCGAGGCGCAGCTCCTCCGCGTGGTGACCGAGCAGGCGCGACGCCGGTTGCCCGAGCAGCCGCTCACCGGCCGGGTTGACCAGCACCAGCCGCTCGTCCATGTCGAACGCGAAGACCGCCACGTCGATGGCGCCCATGACGCTCTGCAGCAGCGCGGTCGATTCCACGGCTTCGGTCCGCTGGCGCTGAAGCGTGTCGCCGAGCGCGTTGATCTCGACCATGACGAGATCGACGCCCGTGCCGGCGCGCGCGCCGGTGCCGCGGATGGAGTAGTCCCCCTCGCGCAGCGCGCCGAGGAGGTTCGCCTGGAGCAACAGCACCCGCTGCACCATCTGGTACGCCACCATGGCCGAGCCGATCCAGACGAGCAGGACGAACGTCGTCAGCGTCCAGCGGACCTCGAACGAGTAGTCCTGTCCCCACGTGAGGTAGATGAGCGCGAGCCCCGCGGGGAGCCCGGCGAGCAGGACGAGCAGGAACACCGAGTGCTCGAGGCTCCGATGGACGGATCGGGTCCGCACGGCGCCGGAGGATCCGTGCGAGTGGCTACTCACGGACGCCATACTGCTGGAGCCGCCGATAGAGCGCACTGCGGCTCATCCCGAGCTGGCGGGCCGCCAGCCGGACGTCGCCGCCGTGCCGGGCCAGGACTTTCTCGATGAACACCCGCTCCGCGCCTTCGAGCGACATCGCCTCGGTGCTCGGCTCGGTCCCGCGCGGGCTCTGCAGGCCGAGGTGCCGCCCCGAGATCGACGTCGCCGTGGCGTCGGCCATCAGCACCGCGCGCTCGATGCTGTGCGCGAGCTCGCGCACGTTGCCGGGCCAGCGGTGCGAGGCCAGCGCCGCCGTGGCGGCGGGCTCGAACCCGGCCAGCGGTTTCCGGTACCGCGCCGCGTAGTGCGCCAGGAAGTGCGCGGCGAGCGGTCCGATGTCCTCGGGGCGATCGCGCAGCGGCGGCAGGTGAATGACCACGGTGTTCAGACGATACAGAAGGTCTTCGCGGAAGCGGCCGGCGGCGATCTCGGCCGGAAGCTGCGCGTTGGTCGCCGACAGCACGCGCACGTTCACGAACCGCAGCCTCGAGGACCCGACGCGCTGGAGCTCGCCGGTCTGCAGCACCCGCAGCAGCTTGGCTTGAAGCCGGACCGGCATGTTGGCGATCTCGTCGAGGAACAGCGTGCCCTCGTCGGCGAGCTCGAAGCACCCGATGCGATCGAACCGCGCGTCGGTGAACGCCCCTTTCACGTGCCCGAAGAGCTCGCTCTCGGCGATCCCCTCCGCGAGGCCGCCGGCGTTCATGGTGACGAGGGGGCGGCTGCGCCGCTCCGAGAGCGCGTGCAGCCAGGTCGCGGCGACTTCCTTGCCCGTGCCGTGCTCGCCCGTCAGGAGCACCGCTGCGTCAGACGGGGCAATCCGCTCGATGGTTTGCCGCACGTCGAGGATCGCCGGGGAGTCGCCGATGAACACCGGGGTCGCGCCGCGCTGCAGCCTCGCGTTCGCCTCCTGCAGCCGCTGGCTCTTCCTGAGCGCCCGCCGCAGATCGATCTGGGTCCTGACGGTCACGAGCAGCCGTTCGTCGTCCCACGGCTTCTCGATGTAGTCGCGCGCCCCGCGGCGCATCGCCTCGACCGCGCCCGCCACGCTGCTCCAGGCCGTGACGACCAGGACGGGCAGCGTCGGATCGATCGACCGGATCCGCTCCATCAGGTCGAAGCCCTCCTGGCCGGACGTGGTATCGCGCGTGTAGTTCAAATCGAGGATCGCGAGGTCGAAGTCCGAGGCCTCCAGCCGCTCCAGGGCCTCGCCCGGGGAGCGGGCGGCCGTCACGTCGTAGCCCTCGTCGGACAGGAGCAGCCTGAACGCGTCGAGGATGTCGACCTGGTCGTCGGCGACGAGCACACGGACCGGGCTGGTGTCTGGCATCTTGAACTGATAAAGTCTCGTGGGGCCCATCCGCCACTCGCCGCGGTAGGCGGGCCGGACGCTACCGCCCTAGCCGAAGTGACAGGCCGAAAAGTCATGCTCGTCGAGCCAAGCTTTCGGCCGGCAAGGCGAAACGTAAACGAGCCTCGCCGGCAAGCTCCGGAGCCTAGGACGGTCCGGAGGCGCTGCCCGCATAGGATACTGTTCGCACCGGCGCGACTTCGCAGTCGCGCGGATGCGACCGATCCCACGCCCGCTCCGGGAAACGCCCGGGATTCCGGGGGATGGGACGTGGTACGCAACTTGGGATCCATGCTCGCGGAGCATGAAGACAACGCTGACGGGCTTTCGTATGCCATCGCAGACCGACATGCCTCCCCCGCGCGTGCTCGTCGCCGACGACCAGCCGGACGTGCTCGAAGCGCTGCGCTGGCTCCTGACTGGCGAAGGGTACGAGCCGCAGTTCGTGGGGTCGACCGATGCCGTGATGGAGCGGCTGCGCGCCGAGCCGTTCGACCTGCTGCTGATGGATCTGAACTATACCCGCGACACGACGTCGGGGCGAGAGGGGCTCGAGCTCATCCCGCGCGTCCGCGCGCACGACCCGGCCATGCCGATCGTCGTGATGACGGGGTGGGGCAGCATCGACACCGCCGTCGAGGCCATGCGCCGCGGCGCCCGGAGCTTCGTGCAGAAACCGTGGGAAGACGTCACGCTCCTCGAGATTCTCGAGCGCGAGGTGGCCGAGGCGCGCGCGGCGAAACGGCGGGATCACAAGCATCAGCGCGAATTCGAGGACGCCCGGCTGATTCAGCGCGGCCTGCTGCCGACCAGCGTGCCGCGGATTGCGGGGATCGATCTCGCCGTCACGTGGCAGCCGGCCGACGGCGTCGGCGGCGATTGTTTCGACACGCTGGCGTTCGCGACCGGTCTCGGCGTCTCCATCGCCGACATCGCGGGCAAGGGGCTTCCGGCGGCGCTGTTGATGTCGAACCTGCAGGCCGCCGTGCGCGCCTTCGCGCAGGAGTCAGCCGCCCCCTCCTCCGTCTGCAGCAGCGTGAACCGCCTGCTGTGCCGCAACATGGCGAGCGGCCGGTTCGCGACGTTCTGCTACGCCCGCATCGACGCCGCCGGCCGCCGGATCGTCTACTCGAACGCCGGGCACAATCCGCCGCTGCTCATCCGCGCGGGCGGCGCCGTCGAGCGCCTGACGGAAGGCGGCATGGTCCTCGGCGTGTTTCCCGACAACTCCTACGAGCAGGGCGACCTGCCGCTTGGAGCGGGCGATCGGCTGGTGTTCTATACCGACGGCATCACGGAGGCGAGAAACGACGCGGGCGAGTGGTACGACGAAGACAGGCTCGCCGCCGCCGCCTCCGCGTCACGGACCCAGCCCGTCGAGGCGATGAAGGACTCGCTGCTCGCCGACGTCAACGCCTTCACGGGGGGTCAGTTCGAGGACGACGCGACGCTGATCGTGGTGGGGATTCCGTAGGTAGTAGCCAGTATCTTGAACAGGAGATCAGGAGTTCAGGAGGTTCTTGTTTGTATTTTCTGTCTTCCGACCGCTTGTTAGCTTGGGGCACAGAAAAAACCAAAAAAGACAAAATCTCCTGATCTCCTGATCTCTTGACCTCCTGTTCAATTCAGCCGAGCGCGCGCGCGGCGTCGCGCGCGTAGTAGGTGATGATGATGTCGGCGCCGGCCCGGCGGATCGAGGTCAGCGTTTCGAGCATCGCGCGCGGCTCGTCGATCCAGCCGTTGCGGGCCGCGGCCTTCAGCATCGCGTACTCGCCGCTGACGTGGTACGCGGCGGTCGGGTAGCCGAACTCCGACTTCACCTTCGCGATGACGTCGAGGTACGGCAGCGCCGGCTTGACCATGACGATGTCGGCGCCTTCCTCGATGTCGAGCTCCACTTCGCGCAGCGCCTCTTCGACGTTGGCGGGATCCATCTGGTGCGAGCGGCGGTCGCCGAACGCCGGAGCGGAATCCGCCGCCTGGCGGAACGGCCCGTAGAACGCGGAACAGTACTTCGCGGCGTACAGCATGATCGCCGTCGAGGTGAACCCGGCCTCGTCGAGGCCCGTTCGGATGGCGCCGACGCGGCCGTCCATCATGTCCGAGGGCGCCACGATGTCGGCGCCGGCCGCCGCGTGCGAGAGCGAGGCGCGCACGAGCTGCTCCACGGTGACGTCGTTGGCAATCTCCTCGTCCACCACGATGCCGCAGTGGCCGTGCGACGTGTACTCGCACAGGCACACGTCGGTCACGACCACCATGCCGGGCACGTCGCGCTTGATCGCCCGCGTCGCCGCCTGCACCGGCCCTTCGGGATCGTAGGCGCCCGAGCCGACGGGATCTTTCCCATCCGGCAGGCCGAACAGCAGCACGCCGGGGATGCCATCGGCGTGGGCGGCGGCCGCCTCGCGGACGGCCTCGTCGACGGACAGCTGGTACACGCCCGGCATCGAGCCCACTTCGCGCCGTTGTCCTTCGCCGGTGCAGACGAACAGCGGATAGATGAAGGTTTCGGGCGACAGCCGGGTTTCCCGGACCAGCCCGCGTAACGCGGGCGTGCGGCGGAGCCGGCGCGGCCGATGGCGCGGGAAGTCCGCCGAGTCGCTGTTCGGACTCCGCGATCGTGATCCTGGCGGTACGTCGTACGGCGTTTTGATGGCCATGATTCAGGTCCGTGTGGCTGCGCTGAAGTGCTCCACGAGCGCGTCGACGAGATCGGGGATCGTGTAGCGGCCGGGCATGACGGTCGTCGCGATGTCGAGCTGCTGCGCCGCTTCCGCGGTGACCGGGCCAATCGAGGCGACGGCCGTGGTCCGCAGCAGGTCGGCCGCCTGCTCGCGGCCGATCATCGCGACGAAATTCCTGACGGCCGACGCGCTCGCGAACGTCACCGCGTCAATCTGCCGATCGAGCAGCATCCTGTAGATGTCGTAGTCGCTGCCGCGCTCGGCTTCGCCAGGCAGCGTCCGGTACGCGACCACCTCGGTCACGTCGGCGCCGGCCTCGCGCAGCTCCTCGCCGAGCCGCTCGCGGGCGATGTCGGCCCGCGGCATCAGGATCCGGCGGCCCTTCAGCGGGCCGGACAGGCTCAGCGCCTCCCGCACCGCATCCGCGCGGTATTCGGCCGGCATCAGATCGACGCGGAGCCCGTAGCGCTGCAGCCGCGACCCGGTCGACGGGCCGACGGCGCACAGCTTCACCCCGTGCAGGTCCCGAACGTCGCCCGTCGCCAGCAGCTGCCGCATGAAGTAGTCGACGGCGTTGCCGCTCGTGAAGACGATCCAGTCGTACGACCCGGCCTGCGCGCACACCGCGTTGAGCGCGGCGGTGTCCTCGGGCGCGGCGATCCGGATGGCGTGGGCCGGAATCGCCTCCGCGCCGCGCTCCTCCAGCATGTCGACGAGCTCGGCCGCCTGTTCGCTCGATCGCGTGACGACGATCCGGCGTCCCGAGAGCGGCCGGTCGTCGTACCAGCGCAGGTGCGAACGCAACCCCACGACCGCGCCGACGACCAGCAGGGCCGGTGCGCTCTCGTCGACGCTCGCGGCAATCGTTCCGAGCGTGCCCTCGATGGTCCGCTGCGAGGGGAGCGTTGCGTCGTAGATGAGCGCGGCGGTCTCCTCCTTCGGGCGGCCGTTCGCCACCAGCGCCTGGGTCGCCGCCGTGATCTGCCGCGCGCGCGCGTAACAGACGAGCGTGCCGCCAATCCCCGCCAGCCGGCCCCAGTCAACCGGGCGCGCGGCTCCGGATTCGCTCTCGTTGCCGCGGACGAGCGCCAGCACATCCCCCGCGCCGGGGTACGTCGCCGGAATGCCCGCGTAGGCCGGGCCCCCGACGGTCACGGGGATGCCGGGGACCACCTCGAACGGGATGCCCTGCTCGTGCAGGAACAGCGCCTCCTTCCCGCCGCTGTCGAAGACGAACGGGTCGCCCCACTTCAGCCGCACGACCGTCTTGCCTTCGCGCGCCTTCTCGGCAAGCAGCAGGCAGATCGCATCCTGTTCCAGCGGTTTCGGCGCCGGCGCGCCGACGTCGATGCGCTCCGCGTCCGCCCGGGCGGCACGCAGCAGCCGCGAGTGGACGCGGTGATCGTAGACGACCACGTCGGCCGCTTCGAGGTAGCGCTGGCCGCGAACGGTGATCAGCGTCGGATCTCCGGGGCCCGCTCCGACGATGTAGACGCAGGGCTGTTTCATTGGATCGGAATTCTTCGCTGTTCGTTCTCGGTTCTTGGTTCTTGTTCTTGGTTTCGTTCTTCGTTCTTCGTTCTTCGTTCCTGGTTCTTCCTTGGACGCTGAAGACCGTCAAATCAGCATAGTCGCAAGAACGAACAACCGAGAACGACGAACGGAACCAACGAATAACCAAGAACCAAGAACCAAGAACGGACGAAGCAATCTACCCCAAAATCCTCAATCCGAGAGCAAACGCCGCGTAACACCCGTTCAGTCACCCACTCGTAACGCATCCAGTATCTCCATCGCTCCCGCGCGCACGAGCGCCTCGGCGAGCTGCGCGCCGACCGCGGCGGGGTCGCCGACCGGGCCCACGACCTCGCGGCGGATCGTGCGCACCCCGTCCGGCGTCGCGACGACGCCGTGCATCCGCAGCGTGGCGTGCTCGTGCAGCGCGATGGCGCCCAGGGGCAGCTGACACCCGCCGCCGAGCGCCGTTACGACCGCCCGCTCCGCCGTCAAGGACGCCGCCGCCGCGGCATCGCTGGCGGATGCCACGAGGCTGCGCGCGCGCGCGTCGCCTTGCCGGATCTCGATCGCGACGATCCCCTGGCCGGGGGCCGGCACGCAGGCCTCGATGGGGATGGGCGCCGAGATCCGCGCCCCCACGCCGAGCCGGCGCATGCCGGCGGCGGCCAGGATGAGCGCGTCGAACCCGCCGCTGTCGAGCTTGTGCAGCCGGGTGTCGACGTTCCCGCGAATCGGCGCAAACCTGGCGCGGGTGACGAGCGGCGCGAGTTGTGCGATTCGCCGGATGCTGCTCGTGCCGATCGCCGGCCCCTCGCCGAGGTGCGCCAGCGCGCCGGCGAAATCCTGCGTCCGGATGCCGTCGCGCAGGACCACGGCGTCGCGCGGGTCGTCGCGCGGCAGCGTCGCGGCCACCTCGAGCCCGTCGGGCAGCACCGCCGACATGTCCTTCGCGCTGTGGACGGCGAGGTCGATCTCCCCCGCGAGGAGCGCGTCCTCGATCTCCTTCACGAACAGCCGCTTGCCTCCCTCGGCCGAGACCGGCCCCGCCTGCCGCCGATCGCCGGTCGTCGAGATGACGACGAGCTCGACCGGTGTTCCGGCGGCCTCGATCAGGCTCGCGACGGCCTTCGCCTGCCAGAGAGCGAGCGCGCTTCCCCGCGTGCCGATTCGCATCGCCGTCACGACGGGACCTCGGACTCGGATTTCTCCGGGGATTCGCGCGCCGCCTGATCCTGCGCCAGGCTGAACAGCCGGTTCAACGCGTCCGCGTAGGCCACCACCATGGCCTCGTTGCTGACGGCCTTGAGCTGCTCGGTCGGCGTCAGCAGCAGCTTCTCGACGATGAGGCGGGTGATCTCGTCCACCCGCGCCCGCGCCTCGGGCGGCAGGCCCGACAGCTTCGGTTCCAGCCGCGACAGCTCCGATTGCCGGATCGCCTCGAACCGCCGGCGGAGCGCGACGACGGTGGGGACGATCTCGCGCGACTGCATCCACGCGGTGAACCGCGACACTTCCTCTTCGACGATGGCTTCGGCGCGCTCGAGCTCCCCGCCGCGCCGGGCGAGGTTCTCGTTGACGATCGTCCGCAGGTCGTCGATGTTGTAGAGGAACACCTGGTCGAGGTTCCCGACGGCCGCCTCGACGTCGCGCGGCACGGCGATGTCGATGATGAAGAGCGGCCGGTTGCGCCGCGGCCGCATGGCCTCCTCGACCCGCGCCAATCCCAGCACCGGATCCGGCGCCCCCGTCGCGGTAATCACGATGTCGGCGGCGGTCAGCGCATCGTCGAGCCTGTCCCAGGGGACCGCGTCTCCGCCAAGCCGCCTCGCCAGGCCCTGCGCCGTCGCCAGCGTCCGGCTCACGATCGCGATCCGCTGGACGTCCTGCGCCTGGAGGTGGACGCCGGTCAGCTTCGCCATGTCGCCCGCCCCGACGATCAGGACGGCGCGGCCCTTCAGGTGTCCGAAGATCTTTTTCGCCAGCGCGATCGCGGCGTAGCTGACGGAGACCGCGCCTTCTCCCACGCCGGTTTCGGAGCGCACGCGTTTCCCCGTGGCGAACGCCGAATGGAACAGCCGGTTCGTCAGCGCGCCCGTGTAGTGGCCGTCGTTCGCCACGGCGTAGGCCGCCTTGACCTGCCCGAGGATCTGCGGCTCGCCGACGACGAGCGAGTCGAGCCCGGCCGCGACACGAAACAGGTGCCGGGCCGCTTCCATGCCGCGCCGCACGTAGAGGTGCTCGGCGACGTGCGCGTGCGCGACGTTGTGGTAGTCGCTGAAGAACCGGCCGAGGCCGTCCACGGTCGCGTCGGAATCGCCGGCCGCGTAGATCTCGGCGCGGTTGCACGTCGAGAGGACGACGACTTCGCGGCCCACGCCCCGCGACACCAGCGCGGAGAGCGCCGTGTCGACCCCGCCGCGGGCGAAGTCCACCGCTTCTCGAAGCTCGACGGGCGCGGTGCGGTGGCTCAGGCCGACTGCGAAAAGGCGCATGGCGTGGGTCAGAAGTTATGGCTCTTCGTGAGGAAGTAGCCCACCGGCACGAAGTTCAGGAGGACCAGGACGAACGCCAGCGCCGAGAGGTACGCGGCGCGGCGGCCGCTCCAGCCGATCACCTTCCGTGCGAACAGCGCGAACGAGTACACGGCCCAGGAGACGAGCGCGATCAGGATTTTCGGGTCCGCGATCGACATCGCCTGCGCCCTCGGATCGGACGAGCCCTGGACCTGCGCCGCCCAGATCCCGCCGACCGTGACCCCGATCGTCAGGAAGATCCACCCGACCGTGATCGCCCGGCCGTTCATCACGTCGAGCGCCTGCAGCGGCGGCAGCCTGGTGTAGAAGAACCCGAGCTGCTTCGCCTTGATTTCCTTGAACAGCAGCACGTACGTGACGCCGAGGAAGCACGCGAGCGCGAAGCTCGCGTAGGCGAAGAGCATCGACATGATGTGGATCGTGAAGAGCGGGTTCTGCAGCAGCGGCGGCCGCGTGCTGACCGTCGAATCCAGCGCGGGAATCACGTCGAGCGCGACGAGGAGCACCGCGACGAACGCGCCCATCGAGCGCTCGTCGGACGTCAGCTCGATGTAGAGATACGACAACCCGAGCACCCAGACGAAGGCGGAGATCGCCGCGCTGGTGCCGACGAGCGGCGCGTGCCCGGCCTGGACCGTCTGCATGCCGATGAGGAAGGTGTGGGCCAGGATGCCGCCGCCGAGGATCGCGGTCGCCAGCCGTCCCACGCGCGGGTCGCGCCACGCGAAATGGACGACGTACGCGGCCGCGGCGGCGGCGTACAACAGGAGCGGCAGCAGATGCATAGCTCTAGTGTGCTGAGGAGGCCGGGCCGTAGTAGCCCCGGCGCGCGCGCGCGGAGAGTCCCGGCTGTTTGACACGCACCTCCACGCGCCGCCAGGCGCCGTTGCGCATCGGGTTTCTCGAGGAATACGCGATGCTGTACTGGCTCGCCAGCTCCTCGGAAATCTGCTCGTAGATCTTCGGCAGCTCGGCGGCGCCCGTCACGAAGAACGCGCGGCCTCCCGTCTCCTGCGCGAGCTGCCGCAGGACGAACTCCGCCTCCCTGAACTTCGGGCGCCCGATTTCGGTCTGGCGGAGGCCGATCGCGTAAATCGCCGTCTCGGATCGCTTCGCCATCTCGAGCACGACGTCGTATTCGACCAGGCTCGACGTGTCGTCGCCGTCCGACAGGACGACAATCGCCTGGCGCCTGATCTCGTCGACCGACCGCGCCCGCTCTTTTTTCAGCTCGTTCAACGACACGTAAATCGCGTTGTAGAGGGACGTGGATCCGTTCACCGTCGCCTGGCGGATGGCGCGCTCGAGCCCGGCGACGTCATTGGTGAACGTCTGGGCGACGCGGACCTGGCTGTTGAACTCGATCACCTCGATCGCATCTTCCTTCCGCATCCGCCGCACGAAGCCGACCGCCGCCTCCTGCGCGGTGGACAGGTTTTCCTCCATGCTGTTGCTCGTGTCGAGCAGGATGGCGAGCGCGATGGGCTGCTGGACGCGCGAGAAGAACGTGATGGCCTGCTTGGCGCCGTCCTCGAACACCTCGAAGGCGTCCTGCTCGAGGCCCGTGACGTACTTGACGCCGTCCGTCACGGTCACGTTCAGCGAGACGAGCTCGACGCCCGCCCGGAATTTTCCCGGTTGCTGGGCCGCGAGGGCCGCCGCCGCAAAGCACGCGCACGCCGCGGCGAGCGCGGCCGGGCGCCGCATCATCGGCGGCCTGCCGTCCGCGTCCGCGCCCGGACCGTCACGCCGGGACGCGACACCGACACCTGGACCTTTTCAGGAGGGATCAGCATCTCGGGACGGCCGTAGGTGACGACGTACTGGTTCAACAGCTCGTCGGCGAGCCGGGGCAGCGCTTCGACGATCGACGACTCGGCCAGGAGCTGATCGCGGCGTCCGCCGGTCCGCTCGGTCCCCTCGGCGAGCACGATGGCCCGGTTGCGCATCTCGTCGGCCATGTTGGCGGACGGCATCCCGATGGCCAGCACGTGGAACGCCGCGCCGCTGGCTTCGAGCGCCTTCACCACCTGCTCGTGCTGCAGGTTGCTGAACTCCACGCCTTCGGTCGTGACCGCGACGATCACCGGACGCTCCGGCTCCCGTTTCTCCAGGCCGCGGGTCACTTCCTGGATGCCCTCGAGCAGGTAGGCGCCGGCGCCCGGGCGGGCGAAGAGCCGGCCGATGCCTTTCTTCAAGGCGGCGGCGTCGGTGGTGTACTGCACGAGCGACGTCGGCCGTTCGCCGATCGTGACCAACCCGATCTCCGCCCGTCCATTGAGCTTGTCGACGAAGGCGGTCAGCCCCTCGCGGATCCGTTGAATCGCGCTGGTGGCGTGCTCGCTGTCGTCGATGAGCACGATGATCTGCATCGGCGCCGTGGCGGGGCCGGCCTTGAGCACTTCCCGCGCGACGCCGTCTTCGCGGACGGCGAAATCGGGCGCGGTCAGGCCGGGCACGGCCGCGCCCTTCGAGTCGAGCACGCTCGCGTAGATGTCGCGCGTGCGCGCGGAGCCCTCGGGGGGCCGGGACTGGGCCTGGAGACTGAAATCGAGCGAACCGGACGCGAGCACGGCAAGCCCTATCGCTACGAGCCGGTAGATCATGTTTCTTACCTGGAGAAAGCTGGGATCAACCAGGTCCACCTCGGCGCCACGATCGAGTGGCGCCGCGATGGGACAACCTTCGAGCGGCTTGCCAACCGCAGCTCATGCGCTCGTCTGCAAGCGTGAGCGAAGGTCGGGAGCCCCTAGGTCGAGTATAGGTCCGGCCCGGCGGAGCGTCAAGGAACGCCCGCTGGCCCAAAATTGTTGGTACAAAGGGATTTGCCGTTTCTTGACACCCCCCGGACCGCATGTTATACCTGCCCGACTTCGCCCCATGCTCAGGAGCTACATCCCCATTTTCCTCTTCGTCGCGATTGCCACCGGGTTCGCGGTCTTCACGATTCTCCTGTCCAGGCTGGTCCACGCGGACAAGCCCAACACCGTCAAGCTCGAGCCGTACGAGTGCGGCATCGAGTCGGCCGGCGATGCGCGCGATCGCTACAGCATCCGCTACTACCTCATCGCGATGCTGTTCGTGATCTTCGATGTCGAAACCATCTTCATGTTCCCCTGGGCGGTCTCGCTCGACCGGCTGGCGGTCTTCGGCCTCATAGAAATGCTGGTCTTTCTCTTCATCCTGGTCGTCGGGTACTTCTACGCGTGGAAGAAGGGTGCGCTCGAGTGGCAGACGTAGTCCGGGAAGCGGAGATCAGGAGGATTAGGAGGCCAGGAGAGTTCATTCTTAGGCCGGGAAGTGGAGACCAGGAGGATTAGAGGCCAGGAGAGTTCATTCTTGGACTTACCGAATAACTCCCGATCTCCTGTATCTCCTCCGATCTCCTGATCTCCTGATCTCCTGTATCTCCTGTATCTCCTGATCTCGTAATGTCTAATCCGGAAACCGTCAGGACCATTGCTCCTCCGGCGGGCCCGTCCGAGCCGGCGCCCCCGGCCGGCATGCCCGTTCCGGCGTTCATTTCCGGCCTCCAGGCCGTGTTCCCCGATGCCGTCGAGCGCGTCGTGTTCTGGGTCGGCGACTGGTCGCTGGTCATGGCGGGCTCCAGCCTGGTCGACGCCGCCAGGCACCTGCGCGACCACCCCGACGCGCAGTTCGACGGGTGCTCCGACGTCACCGCGTCCGACTGGCCGCCGCGCGCCGAGCGGTTCGACGTGATCTACTCGCTGTACTCGACACGCCTCCGCCATCGCGTCCGCCTGAAAGTCCGCGTGGCCGATGAGGGCGCGGCGCCGTCGGTGAGCGGGATCTGGCCGTCCGCCAACTGGCTCGAGCGCGAGGTGTTCGACATGTTCGGCATCCGGTTCGACGGCCACCCCGGCCTGCGGCGCATCCTGATGCCCGACGACTGGCAGGGGCATCCGCAGCGGAAGGACTACCCGCTCGAGGGGCCGGGGGAGCTCCTGATGGAGAACCCGATGGACTGGCTGAGGGTGAAGCGTACGCGGGACGGCATCGAATGAGGGAGGTAGCGGAGGGGACGGAGACGAACGGAAGAGATCATATTCGACATGGGTTGAAACACGGAGGAACGGAGGAACGGAGGAACGGAGTTTCTTTAAAATTGTTTTCCTCCGTTGCTCCGTTCCTCCGTGCTCCGTGTTGACCCTCCGGTCACTCCGTCCGCTCCGCTAACTCGAGAACACGCAGAGTATGTTCGACACCAACGAGCTCGTCATCAACATGGGTCCGCAGCACCCGAGCACCCACGGCGTGCTCCGGGTCGTGCTGCGGCTCGACGGCGAGCGCGTGGTCGGCTGCGACCTCGTCATCGGCTACCTGCACCGCGGGATCGAGAAGCTCTGCGAGCATCGCGACTGGGCGCAGATCGTCCTCATCACGGATCGGATGGACTACGTGGCGGCCGCGAGCAACAACCTGGGATACTGCGAGACCGTCGAGAAGCTGATGTCGCTCGAGGTGCCCCGGCGCGCGCGCTACATCCGGACGATTCTCGCGGAGCTGCAGCGGATTGCCAGCCACTGCCTGTGGCTCGGCACGCACGCGATGGACATGGGCGCGATGACCATGTTCCTCTATGCGTTCCGCGAGCGCGAGCTGGTGCTGGATCTCTTCGAGGAGTACTGCGGCGCGAGGCTCACGTACAACGCCATGCGGATTGGCGGCCTGCCACTCGACCTGCCGCCGGGCTGGGACCGCAAGGTCCGCGGGTTCTGCGATCTGTTCGAGGGGAAGGTCGCCGAGTACGAGGAGCTGTTGACGCACAACCGGATCTGGCAGGGCCGCACCAGGGGCATCGGCGTGATCGAGGGGCACGACGCGATCGCGATCGGCCTGACCGGTCCGCCGCTGCGCGGATCGGGCGTGCCGCGCGACGTCCGCAAGGACGAGCCGTACGCCGCGTACGCCGACTTCGACTTCAACGTGCCGATCGGCACCGCGGGGGACACGTACGACCGCTACCTCGTGCGGCTCGAGGAGCTCCTCCAGTCGATCCGGATCATCCGCCAGGCGCTCGACGGCCTGCCGGAGGGGCCGATCGTCGGCAAGGTGCCGCGCCTCATCAAGCCGCCGGCCGGCGAGACCTACCACGCGATCGAATCGCCGAAAGGGGAGCTCGGGTTCTTCATCGTCAGCGACGGCAAGTCGAACACGCCGTACCGGTTCCGCGTGCGCCCGCCGTCGTTCTGCAACCTGCAGGCGCTGCCGCAGCTCATCCAGGGACATCTCGTCTCGGACGTCGTCGCGCTCATCGGGTCGATCGACATCGTCCTCGGCGAGGTCGATCGATGAGCGCCGGCGGATCGCGCTGAAGCCATGGTCGACACCTACGTCGTCCCCCTCCTCAAGATCGTGGTGCTGCTGAACGCCGTCCTCGTGTCGGTGACGTTCATGACGCTCCTCGAGCGCAAGGTCATCGCCTGGGTGCAGGTGCGGCTCGGCCCGATGCGCGTCGGCTACCACGGCGCGCTCCAGCCGATCGCGGACGCCGTCAAGCTGCTCCTGAAGGAAGACATCACGCCGGCGCGGGCCGACCGATGGGTGTTCACGCTCGCGCCGATCGTCTCGATGGTCCCGGCGCTCATCGCCTTCGCCGTGATTCCGTTCGATCTGGAGGCGACGTTCTTCGGGTACCCGGTCGCGCTCTTCATCGCGGATCTGAACGTGGGGCTGCTGTACGTGGTCTCGGTGACCGCCATCGGGGTCTACGGCATCATCCTCGCGGGCTACGCGTCGAACAGCAAGTTCCCGCTGCTCGCCGGGCTCCGCGCCTCCGCGCAGCTCATCAGCTACGAGATCGCCATCACGATGATGCTCGTCAGCATCGTCGTCATGTCCGGCACGCTCAGCATGGTCGGGATTGTCGGCGCGCAGTACCAGGCGGGGCTGTGGTACGTCTTCGTGCAGCCGGTCGCCTTCGTGATCCTCTTCATCGGCGGGCTGGCCGAGACCAACCGGGCCCCGTTCGACCTGCCGGAGGCGGAGCAGGAGCTGACCGGCGGGTTCCACACCGAGTACAGCGGGATGCGCTTCGCGCTGTTCTTCCTGGCCGAATACGCGAACATGATCGTCGTGTCGGCGGTGGCGACGACGCTGTTTTTCGGCGGCTGGCTGCGGCCGTTTCCGAACGTCGAGGCGCTGTGGCTGCTCGGCTACGTGCCCGGGTGGATGTGGTTCGTGCTGAAGACGTTCGTGTTTCTCTACATCTTCATCTGGATCCGCGCGACGCTGCCGCGCTACCGCTACGACCAGTTGATGCGGCTCGGATGGAAGGTGCTGATCCCCCTGGGGATCGCGAACCTCGTGGTGACCGCGATCATGAAAGTGCTCTTGTAATGCTCGAATCGATTGTCTTCTACGCGCTCGCGGCGTTCATCCTCGGGTTCGGCGTGCTGGTCGTGACGGCGCGCAACCCCGTGCACTGCGTGCTGTTCCTCGTCGCCAACTTCCTGTGCGTCGCCGTGGTCTACGTGCTGCTCGGCGCGGAGTTCCTGGCCGTCATCCAGATTCTCGTCTACGCCGGCGGCATCGTCGTCCTGTATCTGTTCGTCGTGATGCTGGTCAACCTGCGCCGCGCCCAGGACACGCCGCTCGACACGCGCCGGCAGTCGCGGCTCGGGTTCATCCTGGCGGCGCTGATGCTCGCGGAGATTTCGGCGATCCTCACGTATTCCGCCGGCCGGCCGGCGTCCGCCGTGGCGGCCGCGCCGGTCCGTCCCGAAGGCGGGAACACCGAGATCGTCGGCCTGCTGCTCTACTCGGATTACCTCGTGCCGTTCGAGCTCGCGTCGATGCTGCTCCTCGTCGCGATGATTGGCGCGATTCTCCTGGCCAAGAAGGAGATGTGACGGCCGTGACTCCGATCACTCCTTATCATTATCTCGTCCTGTCGGCGGCGCTCTTCACGATCGGCCTGATCGGGGTGATGGTGCGGCGCAACATCATCATCGTCCTGATGTCGATCGAGCTGATGCTGAACGCGGTGAACATCAACCTGGCGGCCTTCTCGTACCAGCTTCACAACGCCGCGGGCCAGGTGTTCGCGATCTTCATCATCGCCGTGGCCGCGGCCGAGGCCGCCGTGGGGCTCGGGATCATCCTGGCGTTCTACCGGAACAAGGAGACGGTCAACATAGACGAGATGGATATCATGCGGTGGTGATGGGGGCGTTCTTGGTTCTTGGTTCTTCGTTCGTCGTTCCGTCGTCGTTTTCGTTCGTAGTTTTTCGGATCGTGGTTGCAACACCGGTTGGGTTTACAGGAGGTCGGAGATTCGTGCGTAAAACCAAGACAACTCCTGATCTCCTAATCTCCTGATCTCCTGTTCAAGAACAGCGTTCGATGAAGCTGATCTGGCTCATCCCTCTCCTCCCTGCCGCGGGCGCGGCGGTCAACGGCCTGTTCGGGATCCGGTGGTTCAGCCGGACGCTGGCGGGGGGGCTGGCGTGCGCGGTCATGGCGGGCGCGTTCGGCCTGTCGGCGTGGGCGTTCGTCGATCTGCTCGCCCGGCCGGAGGGCGCGCGCGTGTACGACGTCGTGCTGGGCACCTGGATCCCGCCGATCCTGCTCGCCACGGCGAACGGTATCAGCAGCTTCACCGTCCCCTGGTCCCTCCGCCTCGATCCGCTTGCGGCGGTGATGCTGCTCGTCGTGACCGGCATCGGCTCGATCATCCATGTCTACGCGACGGCCTACATGAAGGACGAGCCGCGGGGCGCGTACGCGCGCTTCTTCTGCTACCTCAACCTGTTCTGCTTTTTCATGCTCGTCCTCGTGCTGGCCGGGAACTTCCTCGTGCTGTTCGCCGGCTGGGAAGGGGTCGGCCTCTGCTCGTACCTGTTGATCGGCTTCTGGTACGAGAAGACCAGCGCGGCGGACGCCGGGAAGAAGGCGTTCCTCACCAACCGGATCGGCGACTGTGGGCTGCCTGCTTGGCATCTTCCTCGTGTTCTTCACGTTCGGCACGCTCGATTTTCGCGAGGTCGCGGCGGCGGCCGCCGCCATGCCGCGCGAGACCGGCGGCTTCGGCGTCCTGTCGATCGTGTGCCTGCTGCTCTTCGTCGGCGCGGCGGGGAAGAGCGCGCAGATTCCGCTCCATGTCTGGCTGCCGGATGCGATGGAAGGGCCGACGCCCGTGTCCGCCCTGATCCACGCCGCCACGATGGTGACCGCCGGCGTCTATCTCGTCGCCCGCAACGCGATCCTCTTCGAGCAGGCCCCGCTCGTGATGCAGATCGTGGCGATCGTCGGGCGCGCTCACCGCGCTGATGGCCGCGACGATCGGGCTCGTGCAGAACGACATCAAGCGCGTGCTGGCGTACTCGACCGTGTCCCAGCTCGGCTACATGTTTCTTGCCACCGGCGTCGGCGCGTTCGCGGCGGCCGTGTTCCATCTGGTCACCCACGCGTTCTTCAAGGCGCTCCTGTTCCTCGGCAGCGGCTCCGTGATCCACGCCGTGGCCGGCGAGCAGGACATGCAGCGCATGGGCGCGCTGAAGAAGCACATGCCGGTCACCTTCGTCACGATGATGGTCGGCGCGCTGGCGATTGCCGGGATCCCGCCGCTGGCCGGCTTCTTCAGCAAGGACGAGATCCTCCTCCACGCGTTCGCGCACAACCGGATCCTGTGGGGGATTGGGCTCGCCACGGCGGGGCTGACCGCGTGTTACATGTTCCGGCTGATGGCGCTGACCTTCTACGGATCGTACCGCGGTCCGGCGTGGTCCCGTGTCGCGTCGCCCGCGGCCGTGGCGGAGGCCGCGGCGCACGGGGTCCCGCATCCGCGCGACGCGCACGCGCACGGCCAGGCCGAGCGGAAAGGCCACGAGGTCACGCACGGCGCCGCCGACGCGCTGCGAGCCCCGGATCCCGGATCCCCCGCCTCCGCGCGTCAGGACTCGGCGCGCGCTTCGGCGCGGCCGCGCCAGAGCTTGTCGCTCGTCCCCAGCGCGACAAGCGACGGCGGGCGAGTCCCGGATCCCGAGTCCCGAGTCCCGGATCCCGAGTCCCGAGTCCCGGATCCCGACAGAATTCTGGATGGATGGCACGGTCCGCACGAAGCGCCCGGCGCGATGACGATGGCCCTGATGACCCTTGCGGTCGGGACCATCATCGCCGGCGGCATCGGCATTCCACCGGTGCTCGGCGGGACCAACACGCTCGAGCATTTCCTGGCGCCGAGCTTTTCGGTCGAGGCCGGCCGGGCCGGCCTTCAGCCCGGCGCTGCCGCCGCCGGCGCCGCGCTGTCTCCAGGTCCGCAGTTCGGCCTGATGCTGTTCTCCGTTCTGGTGGCGGGCGCTGGCCTCCTGACGGCGCGGCACTTCTACATCACGCAACCTGAGCTCCCGCGCGGGCTCGCCGCGAAGTGGCCCGGGCTGCACGCCCTCCTCGTGCACAAGTACCTACGTGGACGAGCTCTATCATTCGACCGTCGTCCGCGGCACGCTCGCGTCCGCCCGCGGCCTCTCGTCGATCGACCGGCGCGTCGTGGACGGCGCGGTCAACGGCGTGGCGGCGCTCACGCAGATCGCCTCGTGGGTGTCCCACATGCTCGACAAGCACGTCGTCGACGGCGCGGTGGACCTGGCCGTCAGGACCGCCGCGCTCGGAAGCTTCGGCATCCGCCGTGTCCAGACGGGCCTGGTTCAGAACTACGCGCTCCTGATGGTGGCCGGTGTGTTCGTGTTTCTGACGGTTTACTTGCTCGCCAGGTGATATGTCCGTGTTCCGCAGCCATCTGCTCTCGATCATCCTGTTCACGCCGCTGGCGGGGGCGCTCGTGCTGCTCTTCGTCGGCCGGGAACGGGCACACACCGTCCGATGGATCGCGAACGCGTTCGCCGCGGCGGGGTTCGCCGTGTCGCTGCCGCTCTGGTTCTGGTATCAGCCCCAGGGTGAACGGTGGCAATTCACCGAGCGGGCCGAGTGGATTCCGTCGATCGGCGCCTGGTACTTTCTCGGCGTCGACGGCTTCAGCGTCCTGCTGATCCTGCTGACGACGCTGATGGGGGCGATCGCGATCCTGTCCTCGTGGACCGCGGTGACCGAGCGCGTCAAGGAGTACTACATCGTCCTGCTGGTCCTGCAGACCGGGTTGATCGGCGCGTTCGTCGCGCTCGATTTCCTGCTCTTCTTCCTGTTCTGGGAAGTGATGCTCGTCCCGATGTACTTCCTCATCGGCATCTGGGGCGGCGGCCGCCGGCTGTACTCGGCGATCAAGTTCTTTCTCTTCACGCTCGTCGGCAGCGTGGTCATGCTGCTCGGCATCCTCGCGCTCTACTTCTACGGCCACTCCGTCTCGCCGACTGCCGCGTACACGTTCGACGTCACGGCCTTTCACGAGCTCACCGTGCCGGCCACGCTGCAGAAGTGGATTTTCCTGGCCTTCTTCCTGGGCTTTGCCGTCAAGGTCCCGCTGTTCCCGCTGCACACCTGGCTGCCCGACGCCCACACCGACGCGCCGACCGCCGGTTCGGTCATCCTCGCGGCCGTCATGCTGAAGATGGGCACGTACGGCTTCCTGCGCTTCAGCCTGCCGATCCTGCCGGACGCGACGCACGCCTTCGTGCCGCTCATGATCGGGCTGTCGATCGCCGGCATCATCTACGGCGCCCTCGTCGCGCTCGCGCAGAGCGACTGGAAGCGGCTCGTCGCCTACTCGAGCGTCAGCCACATGGGCATGGCGATGCTCGGGATGTTCGCGCTCACGCCGGTCGGCATCACCGGCAGCATCGTCCAGCAGATCAACCACGGGATCTCGACCGGCGCGCTCTTCCTGATCGTCGGCATCGTCTACGAGCGGCGGCGCACGACGGCGATCTCCGAGTACGGCGGGCTCTCGAAGGCGATGCCGGTCTTTGCCGCGATCTTCTTCGTGATGACGATGTCGTCGATCGGGCTGCCGGCGCTGAACGGGTTCATCGGCGAGATCCTCATCCTGCAGGGCGTCTATGTCGTCAACAAGGCCTGGGCGGCCGTGGCGGCGGCGGGCATCGTCCTCGGCGCGGCCTACATGCTGTGGCTCTATCAGCGGACGATGTTCGGCCGGATCGACAACCCGGCCAACGCGTCGCTCCCGGACCTGAACGCGCGCGAAGTGGCCACGTTCGTGCCGCTCGTCGCGCTCGCGATCTGGATCGGCATCTACCCGTCGCCGATCCTCCGCCGGCTCGAATCGTCGGTCGGCCGCATCGTGATGCGCGTGAACACCGTCTACGCGCCGGCGATTGCCAAGACCGTCCCGGGCTGCGGCCCGGCGGCGCCGGTCGCCGTCCCGGACGGCCCGCCGGGAATGCTGCTGATCCTGCCGTGCACCACGGGCCCCGAACCTGCCGCGCCCCCGAAGCCGGACGGAGGCGGCCGCTGATGCCGGCGGGGTTCTCCGGCGCGGACTTCTACTATCTCCTGCCGGAGATCGTGCTGACGGCCGGCTCGCTCCTGGTGCTCATCCTCGACGTCACGCTGCCGCGGCGGTGGGACCGATCGCTGTCGTGGTTCACCGTCGCGGTGCTGGCCGCCGCCGCCGTCGCGCTGCTGGCGGCCGACGGCGTGACCGTCACCGTCGCGCGCGGGCTCGTCGCGGTCGACGGGTTTGCGTTCTTCTTCAAGCTGCTGTTCCTCGTCTCCGCGGCCCTGACGGTCGCGATGTCCCCGCGCTATCTCTCCATCGAAGGGGTCCGGCCGGGCGAATACTACTTTCTCGTCCTCTGCGCGACGCTCGGCATGATGTTCATGGCGGGAGGGATCGACCTCATCACGCTCTTCATCGGCCTCGAGACGATGGCGGTGTCGTTCTACGTGCTCACGGGATACCTGCGGCCGAACCGGCGCTCGAACGAAGCGGCCATCAAGTATTTCCTCCTCGGCGCGTTCTCGCTCGCGATCCTGTTGTACGGCATGTCGCTGCTCTACGGGCTCACCGGCAGCACGCACCTGCGGACGATCGCGACGTCGCTCGCGGCGGGCGACGGCGGGCTGCTGCTGCCGTTCGCGGTCATGCTCCTCGTCGCCGGGCTCGGGTTCAAGATTGCGGCCGTGCCGTTTCACATGTGGGCCCCCGACGTGTACGAAGGCGCGCCGACGCCCATCACCGCGTTTCTCTCGGTCGGGTCGAAGACCGCGGCTTTCGCGATGCTCCTGCGGATCTTCGTCGAGGGCCTGCCGGCGTTCCGGATGGGCGGGCTCGGCACGATCTGGGGGCAGCCGCTCGGGTGGAGCGCGTTCTTCTACGTGCTCGCCGTGGTGACGATGACCGTCGGCAACATCGCGGCGCTGACGCAGGGGAACATCAAGCGGATGCTGGCGTACTCGTCGATCGCGCACGCGGGGTACGTGCTCATCGGCATCGTCGCCGGCACGCCGCGCGGCATCACGGCGGCGCTCGTCTACCTGATGGTCTACGCGTTCATGCAGATGGGCGCGCTCGCCGTCGTCGTCCTGATGCGGCGGGCCGACGTCGTCGGCGACGAGCTGAAGGACCTGGCGGGGCTCTACGCGGCGCACCCGGCTGCCGCCGCGGCGATGCTGCTCTTCATGCTGTCGCTCGGCGGCCTGCCGCCGACGGCGGGGTTCATGGGCAAGCTGTGGATCTTCGGCGCGGCCATCGACGCCGGGTACATCTGGCTCGCGGTGATCGGCGTGCTCAACAGCGCCGTGTCGCTGTATTACTACGCGCGCGTCGTCGTGTACATGTGGATGTCGCCGCCGGACGCGGCGCTCCCGCCGTTCCGCGTGTCGCCGGCGCTGGCCGCGGTGCTGATCGTGACCGTGGCGGGCACGATCGTCCTCGGCGTGTATCCCAGGCTCCTGTTCGAGCTCGCGGAGGCGTCGGCGTCGACGCTCGGAGCGGCGTCGGTCCTCGGGCTACGATAGGTGATGGATCCGCAGCCGCCGCCCAAGCGCGGCAGCATGGCCGACGCGTTCCGGACGATCGGTGCGCTCAGCACCGTCGGGTTTTCCTTCGTGCTCGCGGTCGGGCTCGGCGCCCTGATCGGCTACTACCTCGACAAATGGTTCGGGACCAGCCCCTGGCTGTTCCTGTTGTTCATCCTGTTCGGGCTGGCCGCGGGCATCCTCAACGTGTACCGGACCGCCGATCGTTTCCTGAAATAAGTGCAGTCCGACCCGCTGCTGCGGCGCGTCGAGCACACCGCGCTCGGGTTGTGCGGAGCGATGGCGGTTGCGGCGCTGATCGTCGCGCGGGGATCGCCCGGCCCGGCGCTGGCGGTTCTGGCCGGCGGACTGCTGGTCGGTACGAGTTACTGGCTGCTCAAGGCGGGCGTCTCGAACCTTCCGGGGGCCACCGAAACCGGCGTGCCACGCGGGCGCATCGTCCTGTCGCTCTTGGGCAGGTACGCTTTACTCGCTTTGATGGCGTACGTTATGATTGCGCGTTTGCGCCTGCACCCGTTGGGCCTGCTGGCAGGCGCGTCCTCGATTGTGGCGGCGGTGACGGTCGAAGCCGTCCGTGTCTTCGTGAAAAAGCCCTGATCGCTGCCGGTTGAAGTTTGGGACGATGGAGAAGCTCGAACACCCCCTCTGGATCGTGCAAATCGTCAACGCGCTGCTCGGACCGCTCGTGCAGCGGGTGGGCGAGGCGCTCGGCTTTCATTTCACCGGCCACGAAGTGATCCCGCCCTATCTCGTGATGGTCCTGCTGATCGTGGTGTTCATTACGGCCGGCTGCCTGTTCGTGCGGTCGAGGCTGAGCGTCGAGAACCCCGGCAAGCTGCAGATCGTGATGGAAGACGGCATCGGCGCCGTGATCGGACTCCTCGACGAGTGGATCGGTCCCAATGGGCACCGTTTTCTGCCGCTGATCGGCACGCTCGGGCTCTTCATCCTGCTCGGCAACTACATGGGACTCGTGCCGGGCCTGATGGCGCCGACGAGCAGCATCAACGTCACGCTCGGGTGCGCGATTACGACCTGGGTCTACTACCATTACCAGGGCATCCAGGTGCAGGGGATCGTCGGGTACGTCAAGCACTTCTGGGCGCCGCCGGGCGCGCCGTTCATGCTCGGTTTCCTGATGTTCCCCATCGAGATCATCAGCCATACGTCCCGGCTGCTGTCGCTGTCGCTCCGGCTGTTCGGCAACATCTTCGGCGAGGAGCTGGTCATCCTGGTGCTCTTCAGCATCGTGCCGTTCCTGGTGCCGCTCCCGATGATGTTTCTCGGGCTGGTGACGGGGGGGCTGCAGGCGTTCATCTTCATGCTCCTGTCGATCATCTATCTTCAGGGCGCCGTGGCGGTCGAGCACCATCACGACGAGCATGGGCACGACGCGCCCGCCGGTCATGCCGCGCCGGCGGCGGCGTGAGGCATCATTTATTCGTGGGTTGTTGTCTTCAGAGGAGGCTTGGGTCGTGAGTACACGCGCAGTTCTGACGTTCGCATTCGTGCTGGTTGCGGGTTTCGCCGCGCCGCTCTACGCGCAGGGTGGCGAGGCCGCCTCGCTCAACATCGAGATCGCGAAGTGGTCGATCATCACCGCCGGCTTCGCGCTCGGCCTCGGCGCCGGCCTCGCGGCGCTCGGCCAGGGGCGCGCGGTGGCGGCGGCCGCCGAGGGGATTGCCAGGAACCCGGGCGCGGCGGGGGACATTCGCGGGGTCTTGCTCCTCGGCCTCGTCCTGATCGAGTCGCTCGCGATTTACGTGTTCGTGATCTCGCTGATCCTGTTCTTCCTCAAGCCGTTCTCCGCCTAGCCGTCCGCGCCCGGGCGCGCACGATCGCGCGCGCAGCTTCCGCCCGGCACGGCGGCGAGCTGCGCGCGCTCCACATGCCGGACGGGAGCCGCGGATCACACGGATTACACGGATTAGGCTTTGGTGTCGGGACCGCGCGCGGCGCGGCTCCGCCCCTGTGACGATTCGCCGGACGTGACTTACTCCGGGGGCCCCTATCCCCCGATCGACACCTCCCGCAGTTGACGCCGTTCCAATTCCGCCGCATCGACGCGCTCCTGCTCCTGATGGCGATCATCTGGGGCATGAACTACTCCGTCGTCAAAGGCGCGTTCGCCGAGCTCCACCCCCAGGCGTTCAATGCCGTCCGCCTGACGATCGGTTCGGCCGTGTTCCTGGCGATCATCGTCGCGATGCGATGGCGTCCACCGCTGTCTTCGGAGCGGGGCGGATCGCTCGCCAGCATCTTCTACACGCCGGCCGAGATCACGGGGCGCGACTGGCTGGCGCTGGCCGGTCTCGGTGTCGTGGGGCACTTCCTGTATCAGGCCACCTTCGTTGCCGGCCTGGCGCAGACCAGCGTCGCGAACAGCTCGCTCATGATCGCGGCGACGCCGGTCATCATCGCGCTCATCACGGCCGCCCTTGGCCAGGACCGGATCGGTCCCCTGCATTGGGCCGGGGCCGCGCTCTCGCTGACCGGCATCTACATCGTCGTCGGCCATGGCATGAGCATCGGCGCCGGCTCGCTGCGCGGCGATCTCCTGATGGCGGTCGCGGTGTGCTGCTGGGCGATCTACACGCTCGGGTCGCGGCCGCTGATGACCCGGCACTCGCCCGTCGGGGTCACCGGGCTGTCGATGGCGATCGGGACGCTGATTTACGTGCCGGCGGCATGGCCGCACATCCGCGCGGTCAACTGGATTGCCGTCAGCCGCGGGACGTGGCTCGCGATCGTCTATTCGGCGCTGTTCGCCTTGTGCATTGCCTACACGATCTGGTATTCCGCCGTGCGCGAAATCGGCAACGCGCGGACCTCGGTCTATTCCAACCTCGTGCCGATCGTGGCGATGCTGAGCGCTGTGCTGTTCCTCGGCGAGCCGCTCGGCGTCAGGAAGGTGGTCGGCGCGGCGGCCGTCCTGGCCGGGGTCGCGCTGACGAGGGTCGGCGGGGGCCGGATGGCGGTGCCGGCCTGCGAGTAACCCAGGCGCCAGCGGAGATCAAAAGAGCTTTGAACAGGAGATTAGGAGATCAGGAGTTTTTGATCTTTTAAAAGAAAAATCTCCTGTCCTCCTGCCCTCCTGTTCAAGAATTTGCCTCACACCGTCCGCACGAGCTTCCGGACGGCTGCCGCCAGAATGCTCGGCGCGACCGGCTTCGCCAAGTGGATCCGGAAGCCTGCGGCGAGCACCCGGTTGTTGAGCGGCGCCTGATCGTACGGCGTCACCGCGATGGCGGGAATGTCACCGCCGCGCGCCCGGGACCGCCGGCCGAGCGTCTGGATCATCGTCAGGCCGGACTCGTCGGCTTCTCCGACGTCGGCCACGATGACGTGCGGAAGATCGTGGCGCGAGGCCGCGTCGAGGTAGCCGAGCGCTCCCGGCGCCGACTCGATCACGGCGACGCGCGCGCCGTAATGCTCGAGGGCCACGGTCAGCATTTCCCGCGAGTCCGGATGGCCGCCCACCACCAGCACCCGGATATTCGTCAGCATCGCATCGCCTTCGGCCGGGTTCACGATCGAGCCCGACTCGGCGAGATCGGCGCGGCTCGGAAACGTGACGATGAAGGTCGATCCCTCGTGCAGCACGCTCTTGACGGTAATCCGGCCCGCGTGGAGCTCGACCAGCTGGCGCACGAGCGACAGGCCGATCCCGAGTCCGCCGTGACGCCGGCTCGCGGACGGATCCGCCTGCCGGAACCGCTCGAAGATTTGCGGCAGGAACTCCGCCGTTATGCCCTCGCCGGTATCCGTGACGGTCAGGGTCAGCAAACCCTGGCCTTCGGAGATGCCGACCGTCACCGTCCCGCCGGGCTCGGTGAACTTGACGGCGTTGACCAGCAGGTTCCAGACAATCTGCTGCAGCCGATCCGGGTCGCCCATCATCATGAACGCCTGCGGCTGGAACTCCGGCCGGATCTCGACCCCTTTTGCGGCGGCGGTCGGCGCGACCACGTCGATGGCCGCGAGGGCGACGCGCGTCAGATCCACGGGCTGCGATTCGAGCCGCAGCTTGCCGCTCATGACCCGCGCGGTGTCGAGCATGTCGTCGATGAGCCGCGTCTGCGCCAGCGCGTTCCGGTCGATCACCTCGAGGGCGCGGGCGAGCATCGCCGAATCGACCGTGCGCGACAGCAGGATCTTGGTCCATCCGAGCACGGCGTTCAGCGGCGTCCGGATCTCGTGGGACAGCGTCGTCAGGAACTCATCCTTGACGCGCACCGCTTCCTCGGCGAGCGCCCGCGCCTGCTCCGACGCCTGAATCTGGTTGCGCAGTTCGCGCTCGCTCGCGAACCGCTCGGTGACGTCTTCGATCACCGTCACGGTCCCGACGACGACGCCGTCCACTTCGAGCGGAGCGATCCGACCGCTCTGCCGCGACTCGCCACGCTGCGCGTCGCGGACCGGCAGCACGTTGCGGTGGAGCCCGTGCGCCAGGACCTTGATCTCCCCTCCGAGCGCCGCGCGGTAGTACGTCTCGAACCCGCGCGCGAGGAGCTCCGGGAACACGTCGAAGAGGCGGCGCCCGATGACCGCGGACGCGGCGTGGCCGGTGCTGTCCTCGAGCCACCGGTTCCAGCTGCGCACGACGAGATCGGCGTCGGTGGTGAACACGCCCTGCTGCGCGAGCTCATCGAACCACCGCCGGAACCCGGCGGCGAGGAGGTCTGTGGCGTGCAGCGGACCGGCCACTAGCCTTTCTGCTCCCAGACTTCGACGGCTCGAATCAAGCGATCGAGCGAGGCCACGCTCAGGACGATGACGAGGTACCCGGTCAGCTCGGTGTCGCGCAGCCGGAACCCGGCGTGCACGACGAGCGCGTAGCGGAGCCCCTCGCGGTTGACGATCAACGAGTTGAGTACGCCCGACAGGCTGTCGAGGCTGAGGTGCGGCACCGAAAACGAGACCTGCACCTGGAGAAGATTGCCGAACGTGCCCAGGCACGCATTGAGGAGAATGTTGCCGACCTCGGTGAGGACCTCGCGGGCCGTGGCGTCGAGCGGCAGCGGCAGCGGCGCCTCGTTCGTGAGCAGCTCCTTGAGCATGCCGGCGGCGGTATAGTCGAGGATCAGCAGCGCGTCGCCCGCGACCGGGCCCGAGAAAATCTGGTGCACGCTCGCCACGTCGTCCGTAATCACGCGCCGCAGCGACGCATCGAGGTCGGCGATGGGATGGACCGAGACCTGCGGCACTTCCAGGACGACCCGATGCCCGGTCAGCTGCGAAAGGGATGCCGCCGCCCGGCCGAAGCCGACATTCAGCAGCTCGACGAGTGCGTCCTGCTGGAGCGCCGTCAGCTCCATGAGTCCCCATTCGCGATCGCCGTGGCGAGCGTGTCCAGCATCTGCTGGCGGTCCACCGGCTTGTTGAGGAACCCCGCCGCCCCTGCCGCCTGCACCATCTCCCGCGACGAGGTCTGGATGTCGGCGGAGAGCACGACGATCCGCGCGGCCGGATCGATTTGCCGCAGCTTGGCGATCACTTCCAGTCCGTACATCCCTTTCATCACCAGGTCGAGCATGACCGCGTCGGGCTTCTCGACGAAATACCGCTCGATCGCGGAGATCCCGTCCTCTGCCTCGACCACCTCGTACCCCGCCTCTTCGAGAATCCGCCGCGTGCTCCGGCGCGCCAGGCCCGAGTCGTCGACGAGCAGCACCTTGCTCATACTTGCTCCATTATGGCGCGGGCGATGGCGTCGATCGGCAGAACTCTGTCGCTGAGTCCGGCCTCGACGACCGATCGTGGCATGCCGTAGACGACACACGTCTCTTCGGCCTCTGTCAGAATAACGCCCCCGCGCGCCTTGATCCACGCCGCCCCGTCGCGGCCGTCCGAGCCCATGCCGGTCATCACGGCGCCAATCACACGGCTGTCGAACACTTCGGCGGCAGACTGAAACAGGACATCGACGGCCGGGCGGTGCGGGGTGTCGAGGGGACGGACGTCCAGATGAGCTAGAACCGAGGCGCCGGAGCGGGCGAACGTCAGGTGACGCCCCGCCGGCGCCAGATAAGCCGTGCCCGGCACGATCGGTTGGCCTTCCTGCGCCTCCACCACGGTGAGGGCGCACACGTCGTTCAGGTTTCGCGCGTACATCTCGGTATACCCGATCGGCATGTGCATGACGATCGCGATGGGCACCGGGAAGTCGGCCGGGAAGCGCGGCATCACGATCTTCAGCCCCTGCGGCCCGCCGGTCGAGATCCCCATCACGACGATGTCCACCTTGTCGGACTTCGCGGGCGTCGCCAGGCCGGCCGGGACGTCGACGGTCGCGATGGCGGGGGCCGGCGGCCGCATCGACGCGCGCGCCGCCACCTTGACCTTCTCGACCAGCTCGTCCGCGATGTCCATCAGCTTCTCGGTCGCGAGCGCGGTGGGCTTCTGGACGAAGTCGAAGGCCCCCGCGTCGAGCGCGGCCAGCACCTGCGCGCCCTGTTCCGCGGCGATGCTGATGAGGACGATGGCGATCGGGCGGCGGGCCATCTGCGTGCGCACGAAGGTCAGGCCGTCCATCACGGGCATGTTCAGATCGCAGGTCACGACGTCGGGCCGCAGCTCCTCGACGCGCTCGAGCGCGTCGGCGCCGTCGCGGGCTGTCCCGACGACCTCGATGAACGGACTTCGCGACAGCATCTGGGCGACGACCTTGCGGACGTAGGCCGAGTCGTCGACGATCAGGACGCGGATAATGTCAGGCAAAGCCAGCCTCTCCGGATGGTTCAGTCAACGTTTGACGTACACGAAGGCGCCGCCGATCTCTTCGAGCGTGAACCGGGTCGTGGCGCGCAGCAGCGATTCCGAGGCGCCGACGCACAGATACGCGGGCGCCGGCATCAGGTCGGCGAAACGATTGACGACGTCGCGCACGCCGTCCGCCGAGAAGTAGATGAAGACGTTCCGGCAGAAGATCACCGGCGCGCGGGCCAGCGACGCCACCCGTTCGCGATCCATCAGGTTGACCACGGACCACGACGTGATCCGCGACGCGAGCCCGGCGTCGGGGACCCAGGCGTCGCCGTCGGCGCGGAAATACCGCTCCCGCACGTTCGCCGGCAGGGCGCGGAACGAGCGCTCCCGATAGCGGGCGGCGCGCGCGCGCGCGACCTGGGCGGGGCTCGCGTCGCTCGCGTGGATTTCGATCGCCGCCCGCCCGAACCAGCCCGCCATGTCCAGCATCATCGCAATGGTCAGCGGCTCTTCTCCGCTCGCGCAGGGGACGCTCCAGATTCGCAGCGGCTCCCCCCGGAGCGCGCACACCAGCGCCGGTACGATCGTGTCGACCAGGGCGCGGATCTGATCGATCTCGCGCCAGAAGTACGTTTCGGGCACCGACAGCGCGTCCATGACCCGTGGCCACTCGGCGACGCCGGACTCGTCGTACTTCAGCAGGTAGTAGTAGTCCAGGAACGACGCGAACCCGCGTTCGACGACCAGCGCGGCCAGCCGCTCGGCGAGGAGGTCCATCCGCCCGTCTTCGAACGAGAGGCCGGTGCGGGCCAGGATCAGATCCCGCAGCAGCGGAACAGCCGCGCTGTTCAGGCCGAGTGTGTCGACTTGGGAACCCATGGGTACCGGGTGCGTTCAGGCGCGGGCGCCTCCGTCGCCCTCCTTGTAGGGTTGCCGGGCGAGCGCCGCTTCGGCGGCGCGCCGCACCGCCTGGTCGGCGTCGCCGGCGGCCATGGCTGCGAGCTTGCGCGTCAATCCGCTCGTGCCCACGCGCTCGAGCGCCGTCACGGCCGCCTCGCGCACCGTCGGGTCGGGGGCGTCGAGCGCGGCGCGGACGCGCAGCGACGCGTCCGGATGCTTCATGCGCGTCAGCGCCTCGACCGTCGCGCGCCGTACCTCGGGCGATGCGTGCGTGAGGCCCCGAGCGACCCGCTCGCTTCGCGCGCCGGGCATGCGCGCCAGCGCGGCGACCGCCGCGTCGCGGTGTTTCGAGTCCGCGCTGAGCTCGACGACCGCGTCGATCGCCTCGGCCCAGCTCCCGGCCGGCTGGGCCGCGAGCGTCACGAGCCCGTCGAGGGCGGCGTTCGCGACCTCGGCGCTGGCGTCGCCCCCCGCAGTCCAGTGCAGCACGCTGATGCTGTCGGCGCCGCCGCGCCGCGAGAACGCCTGGATCGCCGCCAGCCGGCGCGCGGGATCGTCGGACCGCAGCGCCTGCTGCAGCGGCGGCGCCACGTCCTGGCCGGCCAGACGCCCGAGCGCGCCGAGTGCCGCGACGGCAATGTCGCGCTCGGCCGCGCCGGCATAGGGCTGGAGCATCGCCGCCGCGCGCGGCCCGCCAATCGCGCCAATCGACTCGAGGGCGGCGATCCGGACATGCGGCGCGGGATCCCCGGAGGCCAGCGACGCCAGTGTGTCGAGCGCCTCCTCGTGCCCGTGGTGGGCGAGCGCACGGGCGGCGAAGTAGCGGACCCAGGCGTCGGCGTCCTCGAGCGCCTCGAGGAGGAGGGCTCGTGCGCCGGGTCCGTCGACTCGCGCGAGCGCGGTCGCGGCGGACGCCCGGGCGCGCGGCGTGTCTTCCTTCACCGCGCGCTGCAGCACGGGAAAGGCGCGCGCTTCGTCGATGAACGGGAGGTGCTCGAGCGCCGCTCGCCTGACCGCTTCGTCCTCATCGGCGTACAGCGCGAAGACGGCGTCGGCGCACGCCGCATACCCGAAGTAGCCCGCGATGCGGACCGCGGACTCGCGGGTGTGCGGATCGGCATCCTTCAGGAGGGCCGCCACGCGGTCCGCCATGTCCGGGTGTCCGAGCGAGTTCAGGGCGCCGATGGCCGCCTGCCGGACGGTCGCATCGGGGTGGCCGAGGAGCGCGAGCAGCGGCTCGAACGCCCGCGCGTCGCCAATCCTGGCCAGCGCGCCCGCGGCGGCGCTCACGATCGACCGATCTCCGTCGAGCATGCGCGTGAGGGCCTCGGTCGCGCGCGGATCGCCGAGGCGCCCGAGCGCCGTGACGGCGGCCCGCGTCACGTCCTGATCCTCCGACTGCAGCTGCTCGATGAGAATGCCGACCACGGCGGCCCCTCGGCGGACCAGCGCCTCGAGCACGTCGGCCCGCAGATCGGCGTCGCCGAGCAGGCGCGTCAGCGCGCGCTCGACGGCCGGTCCCTGCACCCAGCCGAGGAGCAGCACGAGCGCGCGCAGCTCGTCTTTGTGCGCGCTCCCGACCGTGTCGAGAATCTGCCGTGCGCCGGTGGGGGTCAGCGCGGCCTGGAACTCGGAGACGATGTAGGCGCCGCCGGCGTATTTGGCTTCGAACCCGGCGTGGAGGCGGGCGACCGCCGCCGCGATCGAGCCGACCGGCGCGCGCGGACGATCGAGGAGGGCGACGAGCGGCCGCACGACGTCTCCCCCTCCCAGCCGGCCCAGCGCCTCGACCACGGGCACCGCCAGGACGTCGTCGTCGAGCAACGGGACCAGGCGCGGCGCGACACGCGGATCGTCGATCCGCGCCAGCGCGTCGATCGCCGGAAAAGCGAGGAAGAAATCGCGCGACTCCGCGATGCGCGACAGCGGGTCGACGGCGTCGGGGGACTGCAGGAGCCCGAGCGCTTCGATCGCGTGGAACCGGACGTTCGCGTCGGGATCCTCGAGCGCCTCGATGAGTGCGGCGCTCGCGGCCGGATGGCGCTGTTCGCCGAGGGCCAGCGCCGCCTGGATGCGCAGGCCGGGATCGGGATCGCGCAGCAGCTCGGCGAGTGGGACGGTGACGTCCACGTCGGTCATCGAGAGCAGCTGGAGCGCGCTGCTGAGGACGTTGAAGTCGTGATGCTCGTCGCGCAGCGCCGCGATGAGCGACGCGAGCAGATCGCGCGAGGCGTGCCGGGACAACCCCTGGACCGCGGCGCGCCGGACCTGCCAGCTGTCGTGGCGGAGCGCGCCGGTGAAGGCCTGCGGCGCGTGCAGGGCGTCGACGGCCTGCAGGCGCTCGGCGGCGCGGCCGCGTGTCCCGGGGTCCTCGCTCTGGAGATCGGCGGCGAGGGCGCGCTCGGCGTCGAGCCGCGGCGTCACGTCCTCGATCGTCGCCATCACGCCGACCACGCGATCCCCCTCCCGCAGCGCCCCGAGCGTGACGAGTTGCTGCATGCGCTCGAAGTTCGGGGACGGCGTGCGGGGGGCGCACGGGATCAGGTAGTGGTGGAACGCGGGCGCCAGCACCTGCGCCTGGCCGCTCTCGAGCACGCGCGTGAAGCGGTCGAGCACCCCGCGGGCGCCGGCATCCGGGACCACGTCCGCCAGCGCGCGGCCGCACGCGGCGGCCGCGGGAATGCCCGTGGCGCTCTCAATCCACTCGCTCCACGTGCGAACGGTGAGGGAGGCGTCGACCGTGAGCACGCCGATCGGCAGCGCCTCGGCCGGCGGTTCCGAAGGGGTCGTCAACGGCCGTGAGCCTTGGGACCGCCGCCGTTCGTGCCCTGACGTCCCGCGCCCTTGTCCACGATGGCGTTGAGCGCTTCGGTGTGCCGCAGCAGGTCGGCGGTACTCGTGCGTGTTTCCTTCACGCCGCGGGCGTTGCGATCGGTGATCTTGCGGATCTCCCCGATTTCTCCGAGGAGCGTACCGGCGACCGTCGAGTGCTCGCGGTTGGCATGGCTGATGAGCTTGATCTCCCGGGTCGTGCTCGCCACCGCGGTGGTCATGTCCTTCATGGCGCGGCTTTGCTCCTTGAGCGCCTTCGCCGCCTGATCGGCCTCCACCCTCATGCTTTCCGCGGCCCGGGTAATCTCCGCGGTCGCGCTCGCCTGCTCGACGATCGCCTTGCTGACCGTCGCCACCGTGCGCGTCATGCTCTCCGCGGCGCGCGCGATCTCGCTGCTGGCGGTCGCCTGTTCGCTCACCGCGCGCGACGTCGTCACCGCGCCGCGGCGCATCGATTCGGCGGCCTGGGTGATCTCGACGGCGCTGCGCGCCTGCTCGCCCGACGCCTTGCGGACCTGCACCGCCAGCTTGGTCGTCGCCTGTGCCGCCTTGAGGATGTCGCGCGCGGCCCGCCCCTGCTCGGCGACCGCCTTCGTGACTTCCTGCGCGATCTTCCGCATCTCCCCGGTCGCCTGCACGATCGTCCCCGCCGCAATCGCCTGCTCGCCGGTGCCGACGGAAATCTGCCGGGCCTGCTCGGCGGTCGCGGCAATGGCCGTCACGACGGCCTTTCCGGCCGTGCGCTGCTCGTCGGTGGCCCGGGCGATCTGCGAGACCAGGGAGGCCGTTTCGGACACTCCCGTCAGGATCTTCTTCAGCCCCGCCGCGCCGGTCTCCGCCGTGGCGCTGCTCTCGTCCGCGATGCGCAGGCCCTCGGTGGACGCGCTCACCGCCTCGGCCGAGACCTCCTGCAGCGCCTTGATGATGGCCGCGATGTCGGCGGTCGCCCTGGCGGAGCGATCGGCGAGGTTGCGGATCTCCTCGGCGACCACGGCAAAGCCGCGCCCCGCGTCACCCGCGCGCGCCGCCTCGATCGAGGCATTCAGCGACAGCAGGTTGGTGCGCTCCGCGATGAGGTTGATGGTGTCGACGATGGTCGTGATGTCGCTGGTCCGCTTGCCCATCTCGCGCATCACGGTGGCGGACTGGGCCATCGAATCGCGCATCCGCACGATGCCCTGGATCGAGCGCTGCACCGTGGCGCCGCCGTCCTCGGCGTCGCGGGCGGCGCGGCGCGTGATCTCGTCGGCCTGCCGGGCGAGCGAGCCGACCGACTCGATCGAGCGCTCCATCTGCGGTGGCGCTCGTCGAGGCGGCATCCCCCACCTCGGCGATCCGCCGGCCGTTGGTCGCGATGGCCTGCACCGACCGCGACATCTCTTCGATCGACGACGAGTTCTCCTCGACAGAGGTGGCGAGCCGCTCGGTCATCGCGCCGACTTCCTCGATCGACGCCGCCATCTCGTTGATGGACGACGAGGTCTCCTCGGCGGCCGCGGCGAGCTCGTCGGCGTTGCCCGCCACGCTGCGGATCGACTGCGAGATCTCCTCGATGGCCGCCGCCGTCTCGTTGACCGACGCGGTCATCGTCTCGGTATCTCCGCTCACCGACTTGATGGATGCGGACATCTCCGTAATGGAGGCGGTCACCTGCTGAGACGAGGTCGAGAGCTCGGCGGCCGCGTCGCCCACCTGGCGCAGCGAGGCGCTCGTCTCGTGGATCGACGCGCTGGTCCCGGCGATGGCGCCCGCTACCCTGACCGTGTTGGCCGTGACCTGCTCGATCGACGCCGCCATTTCGTTCACCGACGACAGCAGCTCGTCGGCGGACGCCGCCACGGAGGCGGCCTGGCCGGCGGTTTCCTTCAGCGATGCCGCCATCTCGTTCAGCCCGCTCAGCGTGGCGTCGAGGGAGCGCACCTGCGTGTCGGCCCCTTCCGACACGTCATCGGTGATCCGCGCGATCGCGTGGGCCGCGGCGGTCAGCTGGTCCGTCTGCGCCGCGACGAGGCTCGGGTCGAACCCCCGGCGCGACCCGTTCGCGCGGCCGTTCGTTTTCGTCCGGGTAGCCATCACGTTCTCCTTGGGGTACGCCGCTTCACGCGGCGGTGATCGTTTCGCTGAAACTGAGCACTTCACGCAGGTCGAGAATCAGGATGAGCCGGTTCGACAGATTCGCGACGCCCTCGATGTACCGGCCGCTCAGGCCCTGCAGCGCCTGCGGAGGCGGCTGGATGGCCGTCGGCGGAATGGACAGGAACTCGCGGGCGGAATCGACGACCAGGCCGACGCTCCGGCCGCCGTGCTGCACCACGAGCAGCCTCGTGCGCAGGTCGTACTCCGCCTTCTCGAACCCGAAACGGGCCCGCAGGTTGAGCGCCGGCACGACCTGGCCGCGCGAGAACACGACGCCGTCGACGAAATGCGCGGCGTTCGGCACGCCCGTGACGTGCTCGATCATCTCGATGTGCGCCACCTCGTTCGTGCGCACCGCGTAGCTCGTCCCCGCCAGCGTGAAGAGGATGAAGTTCTCGGCCATCAGGCGCTCCCGGTCCGGCGCGCGCCGGCCGCGTCCAGGGCGGGCCTGGCGATCCGCGCCAGCACCCCCATGTTGAGAATCAGTACCACCCGCCCGTCGCCGAGATCCGTCGCGCCGGCAATCCCCTCGACCTTGATCATCTCGTCGGCCATCGTCCGCACGACGACTTCGCGCTGCCCGTTGATGCGATCGACGGCGATGCCCACGGCCTCGAGGCCGGTCCCGATGACGAACGCGTGCAGCGCCCGCCGCGGACGCTCGGCAATCCCGAAGAGCCGGCTGAGCCGGACGATGGGCAGGACGCCTCCACGGTACGGCGCGATCTCGTGGTTCTCGATCGCCCGCAGCGCCGAGGGCTCCAGCTCGATGACCTCGCGGACCGACGACTGCGGCACCGCGAACGTCCGGTCCCCGACCGTCGCGATCATCGCGTCGGTGATCGACAGCGTCAGCGGCAGCTCGATGACGAAGCGGGTCCCGCGCCCCGGTTCCGTGTCCAGCGCCAGCGTCCCGTTCAACTGCTGGACGGTGGACTTCACGACGGCCATCCCGACGCCGCGCCCGCTGGCCCGATCGGTCTCTGTCGCGCGTCGAGAACCCGGGCGCGCAAATCAGATCCAGGAGCGTCGCATCGTCGAGCGGCCCGTCGGGCACCGCGAGGCCGAGGCCGCGGGCGCGGCGCCTGACCGCCTCCGCGTCGATGCCCCGTCCGTCGTCGGCGATCTCGAGCATCACCGAGTCCCCGGCGGCGGCCGCGGACAGCGTCAGCGTGCCTTCTTCCGGCTTGTTCGCGGCCCGCCGCTCCTCGGGCGGCTCGAACCCGTGGCTGACCGCGTTCCGCACGAGGTGCAGCACCGGGTCCATCATCCGCTCGATCAGGTACTTGTCGATCTCGGTTTCCTGCCCCTGGAGCACCAGCCGCACTTTCGTCGTCGAGTCCTTGGCCAGGTCGCGGACGACGAACGGCATGCGCCGGAAGATCTCGCCGACCGAGACCAGGCGCACGCGCACGACCCCTTCGCGCAAGTCGCGCAGCTGGCGCTCGATCGCCGCGCTGTTCTCGTGCACCGCGCGCCACTCGACCGGGGGCACGCTGCGGCTCGATCCGGGCCAGCGTGTCGCCGAGCCGCGCCCGGCTGATGACCAGGTCGCCGATCATCCGCATCAGCTCGTCGAGCTTCGCGAGATCGACGCGCACGTAATGCGAGGCGGCGGACGGCAGGGGCGCCTCGGGCTCGTCGCGGTCCGGGGCGGCGGCCTCCACTACCGGCGTCCGGACCGATCGCGCGGCGATCAGCCCGTCGGCAGTCCAGGCCTCGAGCGTCTCGTCATCGAGATCGCCGGCAAACCCGAACTCGAAGGCGATGCCCGTGTCGAGGATCTTCGGCACCGCGTGCAGGATCGTCCCGCGCTCGCGAAGGCGCGCCCGGACCGTGTCCACGTTCAGGCCGCGCGCGTTGAGCGCGGCGGACGGCGTGAACGTCACGATCCACGGCGCGAAAACGGCCGGCGCCCCGCCTCCGCCCGGGACCGGCGCCGGCGAGGACGCCGAGGCCGCGGGGACGACCGCGGCGATGGCGCGCATGGCGGAACTGACCGGCGGCGAGGCGCGGTTGTCGCGCCGCGCCGCGACGACGCGTTCGAGCGCGTCCACGCCGCCGATGAGGGCATCCACGCCCGCCTGCGAGAGCGCCGTCTCCCGCTGACGCAGCGCGCGCAGGTAACTTTCCATCTCGTGCGCGAGCATTTCCGCGTCGCGCAGCTCCACCATGCCGGAAATCCCCTTGAGCGAGTGGAAGGCCTGGAAGAGCTCGTCCAGGATCTTCGGGTCGGCCGCCGCACCGCCGACCGCGCCGTCGAGCGTCAGCAGCAGCGGCCGCACCGACGTGAAGTGCTCCTCGCACTCTGCGAAGTAGTCGTCGATGAAGCCGGAGATGAACTCGTCGGCGCCGTCAGACACTGCCGGCCTCCCGGGCGCCGGCGGACATCTCGCCGCCATGCTGCTGCTTCAGGAGCGCGCGGATCTCTCCGGCGAACGCCTGCGGCGCGAAGGGCTTGGTCACGTAGAGCGACGCGCCTGCAGCCATCAGCGTGGCGCGGCTGGCGTCGTCGCTTCGTGTGGTCAGCACGACAATCGGGATGCCCTGATATCTCTGGTGACTGCGCACGAACTTCAACACCTCGAGCCCGTGCATGTCGGGCATGTTGAGGTCGAGCACCATCAGCCCGACAGGGTCGAGGGCGAGTTGTTCGATCGCCTCGAGGCCGGTCGCCGCTTCGGAGAAGCCTCCCGTGCAGACGTCCTTGAGGGAGGCAATGACCATCCGTCGGATGGTCGGCGAGTCGTCCACGACCAGGGTTCGATGCATAGAGCGCAACCCTTCCATTGTGTACCCGCCCGGCGGCATTCCGGCCACCCGATTGCGCGAAAATGCATGGATTTCCGGGGCAGGACGGCGATCCGGGCCGATCGGCGCAAGAGCCGGGCCATCGGGGGCGCTGCCGAATTCAGCTACAATCGATTCCAGGTGAAATCCCACCACTATTCGCAGCACGCGGCCGGCCTAAGGGCTGAGCTCGGCGAAGCGATCTCGCGGGAGCAGATGCGCGACTTCCACCAGAAGTCAGCGGCCCGCCATCTCGTCGTGGCCGCACGGCAGTTTGCGCTCCTGGCGGCCGCCACCTGGGGGCTCATCCGTTTCGACAACCCGCTGATCTGGGTGCCGCTCGCCGTCGTGCAGGGCTTCACGATTTTCAACTTCACGATTCTGCTGCACGAGGTCGTGCACGGCCTCGTCTTCCAGCGAAAGCGCCCCCTGGCGCAGCGGATTCTGGGGCTCGTGTACGCGATCCCGAGCGGGATTTCGGCCAGCCAGTTCACGCAGTGGCACCTGGATCATCACGCGGAGCTCGGCTCCGACGAAGACGATCCGAAGCGGCATCATCTGTCGCCGAAGGTCAACAAGCGGTGGTACAAGCTGCTGTACTGCACACCCGTCCTTTTCCCGATCTACTTCCGCGCCGCCCGCCGCGAATCGGCCACGTATCCCGCGACGCTTCAACGGACGATCGGCTGGGAACGGAAGGTCTCGATCGCGGCGCACCTGACGGCCATCGGGCTGTTGTGGTATTTCTTCGGGATCTTTGCCGCGCTGCGCACCAGCATCATCCCTGTGTTCTTCGTCTTTCCGATCGCGTTCACGCTGAACCGGCTGGGCCAGCACTACGACATCAACCCCGACGATCCGGCCCAGTGGGGGACGCTGATGAAGGGGCACTGGTTCTGGGATTTCGCGTACCTGAACTCGAACTACCACCTGGAGCATCACTATTTTCCCGGCGTGCCGTTCTACCGGCTCCCCGCGGTGCAGCGCGCCCTGGTGCCCTTCTACGAGCGCAAGGGCATGCGGTGGCAAAGCTACGGCCGCCTGGTGTACGGGTGGATCGTCGAGAACCACGCGCCCCACACCGATTGGAGCCGGTCCGAGCCGGCCGAGCACGTCCGTCCGGCGACACAATCGCGGTGAGAGAACCCGGAACCCAGAACCCGGAACCCTGAACCCGGAACCCTGCGGAACCTTGCGAACAGAACCCTGTAGAACCTTGTGGAACCCGGTGGAACCCTGCGGAACCCCTACCCGAAGCTGGCCCAAATCCTGCAAAATAACGCACGGGCATGCTGACGAAGATTCTCTCCGCGCCAGAGGATGAGCTGCTTCGCGAGGAGCGCGCGGTGCTCGGCCGCCTGCGCGTGGCCCTCGCCCGGTTCGACGCCTCGCGGGAGCACCAGCAGGCGCTCGAGGCGTCGATCGCCCAGCTCGACGAGCTCTTCCTCCTGGTGATCGTCGGCGAGTTCAACTCCGGCAAGAGCGCCTTCATCAACGCGCTCGTCGGCAGCAAGGTCGCCGAGGAAGGCGTGACGCCGACGACGGCGCAGATCAACATCCTGCAGTACGGCGAGACGCTCGAGCGCCAGGTCCGCGGGTCCTCGTTGCACGTCATCAGCGCGCCCGCCGAGATCCTGCGCGAGATCCACATCGTCGACACTCCCGGGACCAACGCGATCATCCGCGAGCACGAGGCGATCACGTCCGAGTTCGTGCCGCGCTCGGACCTCGTGCTGTTCGTGACCTCGGCCGACCGTCCCTTCACCGAAACCGAGCGCGTGTTCCTCGAGCAGGTGCGCGGGTGGGGCAAGAAGGTCATCATCGTCATCAACAAGATCGACATCCTGGAAGGCGAGCCGCAGCTCGAGGAGGTCCGCGCCTTCGTGGCCGACAACGCGCGGGCGCTGCTCGGCGTGAGCCCGGAGATCTTCCCCGTCAGCGCGCGGCTGGCGCTGCGCGCCAAGCAGGGCGACCCGTCGGCGTGGGCGGCGAGCCGCTTCGAGGCGCTGGAGCGCTACATCCGCGAGACGCTCGACGCCCCCGGCCGCGTCCACCTCAAGCTGTTGAACCCGCTCGGTGTCGGCGCCGCGCTGACCGAGCGCCATGCGACGGTCGTGCGCGATCGCGCCGCGCTCCTCAAAGAGGACTTTGCGACGCTCGACGAAGTGGAGCGCCAGCTGGAGGTCTTTCAGCAGGATCGGATGCGCGACTTCGGCTTCCGGATCGCCGACATCGACAACATCCTCCTCGAGATGGAGCGGCGCGGGCAGGCGTACTTCGACGAGACGATGCGCATCGGGCGGGTCATGGATCTGCTCAACCGCAGCCGCATGCAGCAGGGGTTCGAGCAGGAGGTCGTCGGCGACGCGCCGCAGCAGATCGAGCGGAAGGTGGGGGAGCTGGTGGACTGGCTCGTGGACGCCGACCTGCGGCAGTGGCAGGACATCACCAAGCACCTGGCGCAGCGCAAGCGTCAGTACCAGGATCGGATCGTCGGCGACGAGGACGCGGGCCGCTTCCACTACGATCGGACGCGCCTCATCGACTCGGTCGGCCGCGAATCGCAGCGCGTCGTCGACTCGTACGACCGCCGCAAGGAAGCGCGCGAGCTGGCCGACGGCGCGCGCAACGCCGTGGCGGCCGCGGCGGCCGTCAGCGCCGGGGCGCTCGGGCTGGGCACGATCGTGACGATGGCGGCGACGACGGCGGCGGCGGACGTCACCGGCATCGTGATGGCCTCGGTCGTCGCGGCGCTGGGGTTCTTCATCCTGCCCGCGAAGCGCGAGCACGGCAAGGCGGAGATGCGCCGGAAGATCGCCGACATCCGGCAGCGGCTGTCCAAGGCGCTGCACGTGCAGTTCGAGCAGGAGATCGGCAAGAGCGGCGGCCGCATCCGGGAGAGCATCGGGCCCTACAGCCGCTTCATCCGCGCCGAAGGCGAGAAGCTCCGAACGACCGAGCAGGAGCTGCGCGAGATCGGCGCGGCGCTCGCCACCCTGCGCGCGCGGATCGATCGGCGGGCCGCGTAGGCGTCAGCTTCCCGCTCCCCGAGCCTACGCGCGGCCGGACTGACCGCGCGCTACGGCGAGGCCCGCCATAGCTTGTCGCTCATACCCGTTGCGCGACAAGCGACGGCGGGCGCTTCCCGCTTCCCGCTTCCCGCAAGTAAGATTGCGCCATGAATCGTCGCGCGAATCGAGCAGTGGCTCGGGAGCTCCTCAACGTCCTGCTCATCGTGCTGGGCATCCTGTCGGCCAGCATGGGCCTCCACGGCTTCCTCTTTTCCAGCAACTTCATCGACGGCGGCGTGACCGGCATCTCGATGCTGCTGTCCAAGGTGACGGGCCTGTCGCTCTCGATCTGGCTTCCGCTCGTCAACCTGCCGTTCATCGGGCTGGGCTACAAGCTGATCGGCCGGCTGTTCGCGTTCCGCAGCGCCCTCGCCATCGGCGGGCTGGCCGTGTCGCTGGCGGTCCTGCACTTCCCGGACGTGACGCACGATCTCGTGCTGACGGCCGTCTTCGGCGGGTTCTTCATCGGGGCGGGGATCGGCCTCGCCGTCCGCGGCGGCGCCGTCCTCGACGGGACCGAGATCGCCGCGCTGCTCATCAGCAAGCGCAGCCACCTGCTCAAGGTCGGCGACGTGATCCTCCTGTTCAACGTCGTGCTGTTCATCGTCGCGATGTCGGTGCTCGGCGTCGAAGAAGCGTTGTATTCCATCCTGACCTACGTGGCCGCGGCCCGGACGCTCGATTTCGTCATCAACGGGATCGAGGAGTACACCGCCATCACGATCGTGTCGCGCTTCAGCGGGGAGATCGCCGCCAGGATCCTGGCGCACCTCGGGCGCGGGGTGACGGTCTACAAGGGACGCGGGGGCCTCAGCGGCGAGGATCAGGAAATCCTGTACTGCGTGGTCACGAGACTCGAGATCGGCAGCGTCAAGTCCATCGTGCGGTCGCTCGACCGGAACGCCTTCGTCACGTCGCATCCCCTCGCCGACGTTGACGGCGGGATGGTGAAGCGCGCGGGCCTGCACTGACGTCGATCTCCTGATCTCCCTAATCCTCCTGATCTCCTTACGCACCAGGCTCTGCATGACCATCCTCTGTGTAGCCGGCCGGCGCGCCGGCGGGCCGGTGACGATCACGCGATCGCCTGGTTTCAATGCGCGCATGACACTCCTCGCTCTTGTCGCCACACTCCACGGCCCATCGCCGTCTGATCCCTCCCTCGGGCACTGCCCACACTTCGATGCAGGCGAGCCCGATCGGCACGGGGGAACTGATCGCGATGACCTCTCCTTCGATTCGGACGGTTGCGCCATAGTCGAACCTCTCAGCCGGGATCTGACCCGCAGGTCCAGCAAACTTCTCCCTCAGGTACTGTTCGAAGGCCCGATCGAACTCGTCTCGTCCGATCCGAAGGCCGCTCTGGTACGGATCGCTCCCGTTGATGGCGGTTTGACGAAGACCGAAGACGAACTGCCGCATGCCCGGCTTGCCCCATCGCGACTCGATGAAGTCGAATGCCGCGTGCCCGAGGCCATGGAGCAGGCGCGGGTCCGTGCTGCCGCCGGATCCGGAAAGCCCGCTCATCTTCGGGATCGCGTTGGCGCGAACCGCGTCGCGAAGGGCCACCAGATCGCTCGGATCCCAGTCACCGCGTTCGTACTCCGCCAGACCTTCCATGATCCAGCGAGGTGTTGCTGCGCCAGGGATGATGTCGAATGTGAACAGGTGCGTCACTTCGTGTGCGATGAGCCCGTACCACTGATCGGCGGGCTGGTCCATCGCGAGGAAGATGCGGTCGCGGGAAGGGTCGGACGATGAGCGCGACGTGAGGCGGCCCCAATCTGCCCGCCTGAGCGGCCTGCTCGAGCTCGTTGGCGGTGTGAACCAGCACGATGGGCACCTGAAAGGCCAGGTTGTGTTTCAGGTCGGAGCTGACGCGCTCGTGTGCACGCTCCGCCTCCCGGCCGACGCGCTCGGCGTGCAGGTCCAGGTCTGGTGTGTAGAAGATGTCAAAGTGATCGGTCTTGTGTACGCGCCACTCTCCCGGCGGAAGCCCCGCTGGAGCGGCCTGGGCACCTGCAGGCGAACGCGGCGATGAAGGTCCCTGCACGGTCGCGTCGCTCGCGACAACCGAAGAAGACAACTGAAAGGCCAACCCAACCGCCAACGACATCCCCAGCGCCAGGACAACCAACCCGCTGATGGGCCGGGTTTCATCGTCGTCCGGTTCGTGCAGGAGCCTCCGGATTCGCGCGAGGAGGGATCCATCCGTCGCGCCAACCGCCAGGGCGGTTTCGCGGCTGCGCCAGGACGCGAGGTCCGCAAGGGCTTGCGCGTACGCCGCCGGCTCGCCAACCACCTCCACCGCCGCGTCGTCGCAACAATGCTCGCGTTCTTCGCGGACGCGCGCCGATACCCACCACACCGCGGGGTGGTAGAACAAAAGGGTTTCAGCAACGGTCTGCAGCAAGTTCACGGCGTAGTCGCGGCGGCGGATGTGGGCCAGCTCGTGCGCCAGAATGGCTTCGATCTGGACCGGGGTCAGGTTGGCCAGGATCGCGACAGGCAAGAGGATCACCGGACGCATCCATCCGACGACGCCCGGAGCATCGACGAGCCCCGATTCCACCACTCGAAAGGGGACATCCAATCGAAGCCGCACGGCAAGCCGCTCGCTGGCCGATTGCCACTGCGACACGGTCTCCGCGAGGGCAGCGGCGCGTAGACGGTGCACGCGCCAGCAGCCACCCGCGAACCGCGCGAGGAGCGCCGTCACGCCCGCAAGCCAGCCCCACACGACAACTGGAAGCACCGCGTCGAGCCGGATGGCTCCAGTTGCTGCGGCGTTCGTGGGCGATGACGCTTCATCGGTCGAGCTTCGTGGCACGGTCACGACGGCTTCGGAGCCGGGGACGGCGGGGAGAACGTTCCCCCGCGACACGAGCGCTGAATCAGGTGTCCTGAAGAACGCGGCGGTGACGACCGGCGCCGCGAGCATGGCCGTCAAGCCGGCGCACGCGATTGCGTACCGCGCCTCCGACGAGCGCCGCCGGCACAGGCGCAGTCCCACGGCGGTTGCGAGCGCGAGCAGCCCGCCCTGCCAGACGAAATGGATCAACGTCCAGCCGGTTGCCTGCATCCAGGGATTCATCGGCGACCTCCTCGGTGTTTGTCCACGAGTTTCCGGATTTCCGCCAGCTCTTTGGGTGACGTCTTCGCCGCCGCCAGTGCCTGCATGACCAGCTTGGACGCCGAGCCGTCGAACACTCTTTCCAGCAGGTCGGTCACCAGCTGCTTTTGCGTCTGCTCCTCCGTGGAGGCGGGCGCGTAGACGTGGGTGCGTGACGAGACGTCGCGGCGCACGAGCCGCTTCTCCGTCATGTTCTGCATCAGCTTGAGGACCGTGGTGTAGGCCGCCTCGCGCCCCATGGCCCTGGCGACCTCTCGAACCGTGCTCGGCCCGCGCGACCAGAGCACGCGCAGGATGGCGACCTCGGCGTTGGTCGGCTTTTTCAGGAATTGTTTCACGGTCAGGAGTCTACGACGTTTGTCGTAGACGTGTCAATACGACAAACGTCGTAGACGAAACGGAGGTCAGGAGATCAAGAGAGGTCAGGAGATAAGAGAGGTCAGGAGGTCAAGAGATCAGGAGTTGAGACAAGAGAACGCGTTGGACGGATACGTCCGGGTCGGGAGTGGGGAAGTTCCTGGTTGGCTGCGGCCGAACTAATCTCCTGATCTCCTAATCCTCCTGATCTCCGTACGGCTCATCGCCAGATATACGCCCGCCGCGACACCGAACCCGACGAACCAGGCGTAGTCGTACAGCGGGCGGAGCGGCTCGAGGAACAGCCCGCCCCATGCCGCGGCGCATCCGGCGAGGGTGGCGACAATGCCGGCCGCGTTCCATCGGCCGTACCGGCCCGTGGTCAGGTAGAGATCCTCGAGCGACAGCTGTGTCTTGCGGACGAGCCAGTAATCGGCGATCAGCACGCCCGCGATCGATCCCAGCCCGCCCGAGTAGCCGAGCAGCCAGTTGAAGATGTAGCCGGACGGATCGGCCAGCAGCCGCCACGGCTGAATCAGGATGCCGAGAATGCCGGTGATGAGCCCGCCCGTCTTGAACGTGATCAGCCGGGGGAACGCGTTCGCGAAATCGTTGGCCGGCGAGACGACGTTGGCGGCGATGTTGACGGCCAGCGTGGCGACGACCGCGGTGAACATCGAGATGGCGATGACCAGCGGCGAGCTGAACCGGCCGATGAGCTTGATCGGATCCCAGATGACCTCGCCGTAGATGATCGTCGTCGCGCTCGTGATCAGCACGCCCATCGCCGCGAACACGAACATCGTCGTCGGCAGCGCCACCACCTGGCCGATGACCTGCTCGCGCTGGCTCCGGCCGAAGCGGGTGAAGTCGGGCATGTTGAGCGACAGCGTGGCCCAGAAGCCGATCATCGCGGTGAGCGAGGGGAAGAACACCGGCAGGAAATCGCCCAGCGACTGAAACTTGCCCGGCTGCGAGAGCAGCGGGCCGAAGCCGTTGGCCTCCGTGACGGCCCACGCGAGCAGCAGCCCGGTCATGACGAGCACGAACGGCGCGGCCCAGTTCTCGACGGCGCGCAGCAGATCCATGCCGCGATAGATGATCGCGACGTTGAGGCTCCAGAAGAGCAGGAACGACAGCCATTCGGTCGTCGAGTGACCGTCGAAGCCGGGGCCGAGCAGGTTGTGCCAGTTCGGAATGATGCTCGTGAAGAACGTGTTGAGCGCCTCGCCGCCGATCCAGGCCTGGATCCCGAACCACCCGCAGGCGACGATGGCGCGCATCAGGGCCGGCACGTTCGAGCCGAAGGTCCCGTACGCGGCGCGCGCGAAGACAGGGAAGGGGATGCCGTACTTCGTCCCCGGGTGCGAGTTCAGCAGGATCGGAATCAGGACGATCGTGTTGCCCAGCGCGACCGTGAAGAGCGCCTGCGCCCAGCTCATGCCGGCCGCCATCAGCCCCGCCGACAGCATGTAGGTCGGGATGCAGTGCGCCATGCTGATCCACAGCGCGGCGTAGTTGTAGGTCGTCCACGTGCGCCGCGCGATCGGCACCGGCGCGAGGTCTTCGTTGTACAGCGGGCTGCGCTCGACCCGCGCGGTGTCGCGGAGCTCGACCCGCCCGTCCGGCAACTCGATCTGCGTGGCGGTTGTCGTCACGATGCGTCTCTCAATCCAGGTACTTCACGACGACCACTTCGTTTCCCGCTTCGTTGACGAGCAGCTCGTCGGCTTGCGCGAGCGCCAAGAGCTGCCCGGGCCGGAGCCTCTTCTCGCCCTGAGGGTGTGGAGCCGTTTCGGATCCGGCGCCGCCCTGTTTGCCATCGGCAAGCTGCGTCGCGTCCAGGTTGCTGGAGATCGAACCGGCGTCGGAAATGCGGTAGAGCAGCATGCGTTCCGCGCGCAGATACGCGATGCGGACTCTGCAGTTCGAATCGAGATGGCCCCTCGATTCCATCGCATCGAGCAGCAGCTCGCGAAACACCAGCCCCACCGTATCGCGGACCTCTCTGGGCAGATCGACCTCGAGCTGCCTGATGTAGCTCCGGATCCGCTCCGCGACGTCGCGCGCGCACGGGACGAGGACTTCGACCCACGTTGGAGAGGCCGACAGCACGACGATGGCAGGCAAATCCGATGGCGCCGCCAGCGTCCTCCGGATCAGATCCAACAGCTGTTTGGGCTGAATCGGTTTCCGCACGTACTGATAGGCCTGCTTGCGGAGCGTCTGCAGCAGCGTCTCCTGCGAGTCGTCGCCGGTCATGACGATCACTCTGGGATGGTTCGCTTGGTCGGGCAACTGCGCGAGGAGCTCGAGGCCCGTCATCCGCGGCAGCCAGATATCGAGCAGCATCAGGTCGAAATTCTGGCTGTTGATCTTCTCGAGCGCCTCCACGCCGTCCCTCGCTGTCGCCACGGCGAATCCCGCCATCTCGAGCAGCTGGCTGAACCCGTCGCGCGCTGCGCTGTCGTCGTCGACGAGCAGAATGCTGGGCTTCCGCAACAGCACTGGCTACAGCCCCGCCGGCGCGCGGCTCGGGCCACGGCGCAGGAAGCGGCCGGCGCCTTTGCGGCCGACGAACTCGTTTCCCTCAATCACGACCTGGCCGTTGCAGATCACGGCTGACGGCGATCCCTGCACCGTGCGTCCCTCGTACGGGTTGTAGTCCACGTTCATGTGCAGGCGTCTTGACGCCGAGCGTCGCGGATCGGTTCGGGTCGAAGACGACGATGTCGGCGTCGCTCCCGACCGCGATCGTCCCCTTGCGTGGAAACAACCCGAACATCTTCGCCGGCGTCGTCGAGCACAACTCGACGAAGCGATTGAGGGTGATCCGGCCCGGGCGGACGCCGCCGTCGTGGACGAGCGTCAGCCGGGTCTCGATGCCGGGCGCGCCGTTCGGGATCTTGCTGAAGTCGTCCTTGCCGAGCGCCTTCTCCTGCATGCAGAACGGGCAGTGGTCGGTCGAGATCACCTGCAGGTCGTTTTTCGCGAGCCCCTTCCAGAGCACGTCCTGGTGCCACTTCTCCCGAAGCGGCGGCGACATCACGTACTTCGCGCCGTCGAAGCCCGGCTCCTCGTAGTTGTCGTACGACAGGAACAGGTACTGCGGGCACGTCTCGGCGTACGCCGGAAGGCCCATGTCGCGCGCCTGCCGCACCTTCTCGAGCGCGTGCGCGGCCGACAGGTGCACGATGTAGATGGGAACGCCCGCCATCTCGGCGAGCGCGATGGCGCGGCCGGTCGCTTCCCCCTCGGCGGTGGGCGGCCGCGTCAGCGCGTGATACTTCGGGGCGGTCTCGCCCTTTCGCAGCGCCTCCTTGACGAGCTCGTCGATGACGCCGCCGTTCTCCGCGTGCATGCACACGAGGCCGCCGTTCTCCCCGGTGCGCCGCAACGCGCGGAAGATCGTCTGGTCGTCCACCATGAACACGCCGGGATACGCCATGAACAGCTTGAAGCTGGTGATCCCCTCGTCGCGGACCATGCGGTCCATCTCGCCGAGCCCCGCGTCCTCCAGCTCGGTGACGATCATGTGGAAGCCGTAATCGATGACCGCCTTGCCGTCGGCCCGCTTCCGCCAGTCGTCGAGCGCGTGCCGCATCGTCTGGCCGCGGTACTGGATCGCGAAGTCGACGATGCTGGTCGTACCGCCGAACGCCGCCGCGATGGTCCCCGACTCGAAGTCGTCGGCCGACGTGGCGCCGCCAAACGGCATGTTGAGGTGGGTGTGGACGTCGATGCCGCCGGGGATGACGTACTGGCCCGACGCGTCGATCGTCCGGTCGGCCGGGAAGCGATCCGCCGGAAGGTCGGTCCCGATCGCGCGGATCACGCCGTCGGCGCAATACACGTCCGCGACGTAGTCGTCCGAGGCGGTGATGACTCGGCCTTTCGTTATCAACAAAGACATTGGAATTCCTAAGGCAGTGGCTAGTCTCGAATCACTAATCCCGAATCGCTGAATCCCGAGTCCCGAGTCCCGAGTCCCGAGTCCCGAGTCCCGACACGATCAGTAGAGATTCGTCTTCCTGACTCCCCCGGTGTAATCGACGTACACGACCTTCAGCTCGGTGTAGAAATCGATCGCGACGCGGCCCATCTCGCGGAGGCCGACGCCGGTCGCCTTCATCCCGCCGAACGGAATGTGCGCTTCGCCGCCGACGGTGGGGGAATTCACGTGAATGATGCCGGCGTCGAGCCGGTCCACGAACCGGAACATGGACGCGACGTCGGTCGTGTAGACCGATGCGGAGAGCCCGAACCGGACGCCGTTGGCCACCGACAGCGCTTTCCCGTTGTCCGGCACGCGGATGACGGACAGGACCGGGCCGAAGATCTCTTCCTGCGCGATGCGCATGTCCTCGCCGACGCGGTCGAAGATGGCGGGCGACACGAAGAAGCCACGGTCCCGGCCATCGTCGCGGACGCGATCGCCGCCGCGCACCAGCCGGGCCCCCTCCTGCTTGCCGGTCGCGACGTAGCCGAGCACCGTCTCGAGCTGCCGCTCGTCCACCGACGGCCCGACGTGCGTGCCCGGGTTCAGTCCGTTCCCGACGACGAGCGACGCCGTGCGCGCCTCCAGCCGCTCGAGGAACTCGTTGGCGATCGATTCGACGACGACGGCGCGGCTCGTCGCCGTGCAGCGCTGTCCCGTCGAGCCGAACGCCCCCTGGACCGTGCTCTCGACGGCCAGATCGAGATCGGCGTCCGCGAGGATGACGATCGGGTTCTTGCCCCCCATCTCGCACTGGCACTTGATGCCGCGCGCCGCCGCGGCGCTGTAGAGGCCGGTGCCGACGTCGTTCGAGCCCGTGAAGGACACGCCCTGGATCGCGGGGTGCCGCACGATCGTGTCCCCGACCTCGCGCCCGCCGCCGTAGACGAGGTTCACCACGCCGGGCGGCACGCCGGACTCGTCGAAGATCTCCACCATCAGCGTGGCGGTCAGCGGCGTCAGCGTCGCCGGCTTGAACACGACCGTGTTCCCCGAGACGAGCGCCGGCGCCATCTTCCAGATCGGGATCGCGACGGGGAAGTTCCAGGGCGTGATGATGCCGACCGGGCCCATCGGCTGCTTCACGGTGTAGCAGAAATTGTTCGGCAGCTCCGAGGGAATCGTCTCCCCGGTGATCCGCCGCGCCTCGCCGGCGAAGAACTCGACCACGTTGATGGCGCGCTGGATCTCGCCGCGCGACTCGGCGATCGTCTTCCCTTCCTCGCGCGTCAGCGCTTCGGCGAGCTCCTGCCTGCGCTCTTCCATCCGCCGCTGGACGCGGAACAGGATCTGGCCCCGGACCGGCGCCGGCGTGTTGCGCCAGCCCTCGAACGCGCGCGCCGCCGCGTCGCAGGCCTCCGCCGCTTCGGCCGCCGTGGACGCGGGCGCCTCGGCCACGACGTCGGTGACGTCGGCCGGGTTGAGGTCCTCGACGAACGTGCCGCTCGCGGACTCGCGCCACGCTCCGCCAATGAAGTTCTTCAGGGTGCGCATGTGGGAACCGGCTGTCAAATGCTGGTGGGCTTTACATCGCCGTGATCGCGCCGTACGTCTCCGGCCGCCGATCGCGGTAGAACTGCCACGTGTTTCGAACCTGCTGGATCATCCCGAGATCCAGATCCGCGACGACGAGCTCGTCCTTGTCGCGGCTCGCGACGGCCACGAGCTGGCCGCGCGGATCGCAGAAATAGCTCTGGCCGTAGAACTCGCCGATGTTCCACGGGGCCTCGACGCCGACCCGGTTGATGGCCCCGACGAAGTACCCGTTGGCGACCGCGTGCGCCGGCTGCTCGAGCTTCCAGAGATACTCCGAGAGCCCCGCGACGGTCGCCGAGGGGTTCATCACGATCTCCGCGCCGTTCAGCCCCAGGATCCGCGCCCCTTCCGGAAAGTGCCGGTCGTAACAGATGTAGACGCCGACTTTCCCGGCCGCCGTGTTGAAGACCGGGTAGCCGAGATTGCCCGGACGGAAATAGAACTTCTCCCAGAAGCCGGGACCGACGTGCGGGATGTGGTGCTTGCGATACTTGCCGAGGTAGGTACCGTCGGCGTCGATCACCGCCGCCGAATTGTAGTACACGCCGGTGATCTCTTCCTCGTAGATCGGCACGACCATGACCATGCCGTGCGTCTTGGCGAGCCCCTGCATCGTCCGGATCGTCGGCCCGTCGGGGATCTGTTCGACCATCTCGTACCAGCGCGGCTGCTGCTCCGCGCAGAAGTACGGCCCGTTGAACAGCTCCTGAAGGCACAGGAGCTGGACTCCCTGCCGGCCCGCATCCGCGATGAGCGGCAAGTGCTTCTCGAGCATCCGCTGCTTGATGTCTTCAGCGGTCCCCTCGAGCGAGATGTCCGCCTTCATCTGTATCAGCCCGCCGCGAACGATTCGGCTTGTCATAGATCGAATCCCTTGTCAGCTTCCCGCTTCCCGCTTCCCGAGAAATAGTAACTCCGTTCCTCCGTTTCTCCGTTTCTCCGTTCCTCCGTGCTGACGGAGGTGATTAGCGATCTCCGTTGTCTCCGTCCGCTCCGCTGTCTCCTACTCGGAGGCCCCCCGATCGTCGAGGATGTCGCGGACGATGCGGCCCAGGGAGTCCGGAGTGAATGGCTTCTGAAGAAACGCCGACCGCGGGCCGAGCGCCTCCTGCTGCACCACCGCATCGTCCATGTAGCCGGACGTGAAAATGATCTTCAGATCCGGCCAGATCGCGGCCAGCCGCACGGCCAGCTCGCGTCCGCCCATCACCGGCATGACGACGTCGGTGATGACCAGATCGATCGTGCCCGGGTGGTCTGCCGCCAGCTGCAGGCCGTCCTCCCCGTTGGCGGCCTCCAGCACCTGGTAGCCGGCGCGGGTGAGCGCCGCGCTGGTGAGCTCGCGCACCGACTCGTTGTCTTCGACGAGCAGCACGGTCTCCGAGCCGCGGCGAGGCGCCGGCGGGGAGGCGTGCAGCGGCGCCCCGGCCGGCCTGGCCTGCGACGTCGCCGGCAGCCCGATCCGGAATCGGGTGCCCTTCCCCGGCGCCGTGTCGACTTCGATGTAGCCGTCGCTTTGCTGGACGATCCCATACACGGTCGCCAGCCCCAGCCCCGTGCCCTTACCGAACTCCTTCGTCGTGAAGAACGGCTCGAAGATGTGCGAGCGCACCTCGTCGGACATCCCGCTTCCGGTGTCGGCCACGGTGAGCACGACGCACGGTCCGGGCGGGACCGGCAGTCCGCCCCGAAGGGTGGCGGCGCCGATGACTTCGCTCGTGGTCGCAATAGTGAGCCGTCCGCCGTCGGGCATCGCGTCGCGCGCGTTGACCGCGAGGTTCAGCAGGATCTGCTCGATTTGCCCGGGATCGGCCTTGACGGGCGGAAGGCCGGACTCCAGGTCGAGCGCGAGCTCGACGTGCTCGCCGATGAGGCGGCGCAGCAGCTTGTCGGTGTTCTCGACGACGCTGTTGAGATCCAGGATTTCGTGCTGGAGCACCTGCTTCCGGCTGAAGGCGAGGAGCTGGCGGGTCAGCACCGCGGCGCTCTTGCCGGCCTTCTGGATGCCTTCGACGTCTCGCCGCGAGGACGCGGGCACGTCGGTCACCAGGAACTCGGTATAGCCGATGATGGCGGTGAGCAGATTGTTGAAGTCGTGCGCGATCCCGCCGGCGAGCCGGCCCACCGCTTCCATCTTCTGCGCCTGTCGAAGCTGCTCGTCGCGATGGCGGAGCGCCGCCTCGGCCTGCCGGCGATCGGTGATGTCGCGGATGACGGCGGTGTAGAACGCGTCCGAACCGGACTTCCACGTGGACAGCGAGACTTCGAGCGGGATGGCGCTGCCGTCCCGGCGGCGGCCCGCGATCTCAATCGTCCGGCCCCACTGGTCGCCCTCCGCCGTGAGGTAGCGGCGGACTTCGGCATCCGACTCCGTGATCATCGCCGAGAGCGGCTGTCCGAGCGCGTCCTGTTCGGCGTACCCGAACACCTCCTGCGCGCGGCGGTTCCAGAACACGATGCGCGACTCGCCATCGACGGAGACGATCGCGTCGTGGGCGGACTCCGTGACGGCGCGAAAGCGTTCGTAGGCGCCCTGGAGCTGTTCCGAGCGGCTCGCGGCTTCGCGGTGCCAGTGGTTCAGCGTGGACGTCATGTCGTTGAACGCGTCCGCCATCATCCGCGCTTCGGCGGTGCTCGTGTCGACCGGCACCTGCCGCGACCAGTCGCCGGCGGCGACGTCGTTCGCCACGTCCGCCAGCGTGCGCAGCGGCCGCGTGAGACGCCGGGTCGCGATCAGGCTGCCGGCGAGCGCGACGGCCAGCGTCGCGATCCCGACCCACACCAGCCAGCGCTGCATCCTGGCGAGCGCCTGCTGGGTGGGAGCCCAGGACTTCAACAGCACGAGCTCGCCGCCGCCGCGGCTCGGCACCAGCGGGTACACGCCGCTGACGTAGAGCTCGTTCCCGATTCTGTACCGCTCCTGCGCCGGCTCGTCGGTCCGGAGCTGCGCCCGGTTGGTGGTCAGCAGCGAGGTCAGATCCTCGCGCAAGGCAGGCGGGAGGCTGCTGGCGCACAGCCGATTGCCCGCGCACACCAGGTTCACCTCGCAGTTCGTCGCGCGCGCCAGCTCCGACGCGACCGCGTCGTCGAGCTCGTAGCCCGCCGTGATCGTGCCGAGCACTTCGTCGGCGAACATGGCAGGCTCGGACACGATCAGATACAGGCTCCGTTCGAAGAGCACGATGTCGTAGGCCGAGCGGCCGCCGCGCGCCATGCTCATCGCCTCGGTGATCGGCAGCGCGGTCATCCTCCCGGGCTCTCGTGGGTCGCCGATCCAACGCCCTTGCGCGTCGGTGACGAGGCAGAAGTCGGCCGCGAGCTTGCCGCGATACTCTTCGGCCATCGCGGAAATCGTGGCGGCATCCCCGGCGATGACCGAGCCCGGCTCCATGTGGGCGCGAAAGACCGGCAGCTCGGCGATGAGGCGCGTCTGCGCGGCGGCGAACTTGGCGCGGCTCTCGACCAGGCGATCGAACGCGGCCTTCGCCGCCTGCAAATCGTCGGCGGATCGCTGAAGTGAATAGACCTCGACCACGCGGCTGGCGGCATAGAGCACCGCGGTCAGCGACACGCTGGCAATCAGCGCGACGGCGATCAGCACGCGCGCCTCGAGACGGCGGTGCCAGGGGATGAAGGTGTGGCGCGGGGACGCGGGGCGCGCGGACGTGCCGCGCGCGGACGCGGCGGCCGGTGGCGGCGGCCGTTGCTCGCGAGTCAACGGCGGACCGTGCACGTGAGGCCGGCGTCGAGCACGTTCGTGCGCCCGGCCGCGAGGCCCGATGGCTGGTGGATGACGCTGACCGTTCCGCTCAGGCACCACCCGAAGCGGACCCGGCCCCCGGCGGTGAAGCGATTGAGGTACAGGGATCGCGCCGCCGTATTCGCCGTGTAGTCGAGCCGTTCGACGCGGGCGACCGCGGTCACCGGTCCCATGCCGGGGCGGTGCACGATCGCGTCGATGTAGCCGCCGCGCGTGCTGACACCGTCGAAGGGACGCCCGAAGATCCATTCGCTCCGCACCTGCACTCCGCCTGAGGTCCAGCGGACGTCCACGCCGTTGAAGACCGCGCGCCCCGTTGCAAAACTGCCGAGCGATTCGTCGCGGCCGGTGTCGAGGCGGCTCGCCCCGACGATCAGGGACTTGTAGTACCCCTGCACGCGGAGGGTGGCGCTGAACTCCTGCCTGCGCCGGAGCAGCCCTTCATCCAGCGGAATGCCGAGGCTCGTTTCCGCGTAGAGCCGGGGCGAGCCGGCGATGAGGTTGACGCCCCCTTCCATGAACGTATTCGAGAGCGCGAAGTCCTCGCCGTAGCGGATGAGCGGCGCCCGGGTGAACCCGGTATAGGCGTGATCGCCGCGCAACGACAAGCCGAACGGCGTGCGGTAGCGTCCGCCGCGAACCCCCAGCAGTTGGCCGCGCGGCCGGAACATCTTCTCGACGTAAATCTCCATGGGACGGAGCCGTCCGTCGTACGGATACGCGGAAGCGAACGCGTCGGACGGCTGGCCGTCGGCGCCGCCGAACGTCGCCTCGGCAAAGAACCGCCAGTCGGACGGCGTCGCGCCGAACACGCGCCCCTGCACCGCCGCGGCGCGGACGTTCTCGGTCGAGACGCCGGCCGACAGGTCGGCTTCCACCGTGATCGACTGGCCCATCGCCGGCGCGGCGGCCAGCGGCGCGCCCGCCAGCGTGACGCCCGCGCAGATGACGGTCGCCACGTTCATGGCCACCTGACGTCCAGCGATGCGCCCGGCCGGACGGCCGTCGATCCGGTCAGGATCTCGCCGCCCGGCCGCCAGGCGTGGTACGTGTAGGTTCCGGCTGGAACCTCCGCAATCGTGAAACGCCCGTCCCGATCCGAGAGGGCGAAGTACGGCGTGTCCACCACCCTGATGTAGGCCGCCATCGCGGGGTGGATGTTGCAGAACACGCGGCTCAGTCCGGGGCGATCGAACGGCACGGACTTGACCGTCCCGACCGGGTACAGCCCGAGCTCGAACTTCCGGCCGTCGCGGAACGAGAACACGTCGTGGAACACGCGATCGTTGTTCGGGAACTCGACGGTCGTTCCGACCTGAATGACGAGCACGCGTGGAACGAAGCGGAGGTTGCGCTGATCGAGGACGACGTTCTGCCGTGCCGGCCTGGCGGGCGCGCCGGGCGCGTCCAGCCACACCACCGCGTCCGCGATCGGTTTGTCGCGGACTGCCGTCGACCCGGCCAGATCGACCCCGGGGGACGGTCGGCCGACAGCCAGCACAGCGAGCAGCCCCGCACAGAAGAGTCGCATGCAGGCCCTCGAGGGGCCGATCCAGCGTACTACCGAACTTGTCCTTTTGATGGGTCATCCCCGCCGTATAATCCAGGATCTCCCAACAAAGCGGAGGGTGCATGGCTGCCGACCTGTCGGTTACGTTCACGGGGCTCAGGTTCGAGAACCCGTTCCTGCTTTCCTCGGCCCCGCCGACCGAGTCCGACAGCAACATCATGCGTGCCTTCGATGCCGGCTGGGGCGGCGTAGTCACGAAGACCATCGGCCTCCACCCGGTCGCGAACGTTGCCGGGCCGAAAACCAAGTTCCTCCGCGCCACCGCCGACTCGTACGAGATCACGATGCAGAAGCGCACGGGGTCGGCGCTGCACTCGTCCTGGAACTGGGAGCTGATCTCGGACAAGCCGCTCGACTGGTGGCTGCCCCGGCTCGCGCGGATCAAGCAGGCCCACCCCAATCGCATCCTCGTCGCGTCGATCATGGCGGGCTCCGGCAACGATCGCGAGCTGCGGAACTGGCAGACGCTGGCGACGGCGTGCCAGGATGCCGGCGCGGACGCGTTCGAGCTGAACCTGTCGTGCCCGCACATGGATCGCAAGGACATGGGCTCGAACATCGGCCAGGACGAGGGGCTCATCTCCGTGGTCACGCAGGTGGTCAAGGACGTCGCCAAGGTTCCGGTGTGGTGCAAGATCACGCCGTCGACGACCGACATCGTCGCCGAGGCGCGCGCGTCGTTCCTCGGCGGCGCGGACGCCATCGTCTCGTCGAACACCTTCCCGTCGATTCCGTTGATCGATCCGGCCACCCTGGAGTTCGAGGTCAACGTCGACGGGCTCGTCTCGAGCGGCGGGCTCGGCGGGCCGGCGATCCTGCCGCAGTCGCTGGCCAAGGTCGCGCAGATGACGCAGGCCTTCCCCGATCGCGCGTTCTCGGGGATCGGCGGCATCGCGGAGTTCGCGCACGCGCTGAACTATTTCCTGCTGGGCTGCGGCACCGTGCAGGTCTGCACCGCGGCGATGCTCGACCACGCCATCGGGTCCACCATCATCAAGGAGCTCACCGGCGGGCTGCGCGCCTTTCTCGACCAGCACGCGGATCGGGGATGGCGCACGCTCGAGGACATCCGCGGCCTGCGGCGCGATCGCATCGTGTCGCACTCGAAGATCCGGCGGCCCGATTCGAAGGAGTACTTCGGCGGCCACGACGCGCCGGAGGGATACGCGGCGCCGCAGCTGGAGACGAAGGCCGGAGACGAAGGATTGAAGAGCGCATCATGACCACCACGACGACCAACCACGACACGATGTCGGGCGCCGACATCGTCGCGCTCTGCCGGAAGCACACGTTCTTCGAATGGTCCGCGCAGGGGAGCGTCGATCCGATTCCGATGGCGCGCGCCAAGGGCGTGTACTTCTGGACGCCGGAAGGGAAGCGCTACCTCGACTTCAACAGCCAGTTGATGTGCGTGAACATCGGCCACGGCGACGAACGTGTGGTTCGCGCAATCGCCGCCCAGGCGGCCGCGCTCGCGTACGCCAATCCGTTCATGGCCACCGAAGTCCGCGGGAAGCTCGGCGCCCGGCTCGCCGCGCTCGCGCCCGGCGACATCGACGTGTTCTTCTTCACCAACGGCGGCTCCGAGGCCAACGAGAACGCGATCAAGATCGCGCGGGCCTACACCGGCCGGCACAAGATCCTGGCGCGCTATCGCTCGTATCACGGCGGGACGCACGGCGCGATGGCGCTGACGGGCGATCCGCGCCGCTGGAGCACCGAGCCCGGCATGCCCGGCGTCGTCCACGTCCTCGACCCGTATCACGGGATGGCGCGCGGCTGGGACTCCGCGGCCGACGCCCTCGCGGCGCTCGAAGAGATCATCCAGCTCGAGGGCGCGCACACGATCGCCGCGTTCTTCCTCGAGACGGTGAGCGGCACCAACGGAATCCTGATTCCACCGGACGGCTACCTGCAGGGCGTCCGCGACCTGTGCACGAAGCACGGCATCCTGATGGTGTGCGACGAGGTGATGGCCGGGTTCGGCCGCACCGGTGAATGGTTCGCGGTCAACCACTGGAACGTCGTCCCCGACATCATGACGATGGCGAAGGGGCTCACGAGCGCCTATCTGCCGCTCGGCGCGGTGGGGATGCGGCGGCCGATCGCCGAGCACTTCCGCGACAAGGTGTTCCAGGGCGGGCTGACGTACAACAGCCATCCGATGTCGTGCGCCGCGGCGCTGGCCACGCTGAGCGTCTATGAAGAGGACGATCTCGTCGGCAACGCGCGGCGGCTGGGGCCCGTCATGACAGCGCTGCTGCAGGATCTGGCGGTCCGTCACCCTTCGGTCGGCGCGCACCGCAACATCGGGCTCTTCGGGATCGTCGAGCTCGTCCGCGATCAAAACACGAAAACCCCGCTCGCGCCGTTTGGCGGGACGTCCGACGAGATGCGCCGCCTGGCGCAGGTCTTCCGGGAGAAGGGCCTCTACACGTTCACCCGCTGGCACACGTTCTTCACGAACCCGCCGCTCTGCATCACCGAGTCCGAGCTCCGGGAGGGGTTCGGGATCGTCGATGCGGCGCTGACCGAGCTCGAGCGAGCGCGCTAGCCCCTCAGATCCCGTACTGTACCGGGGTCAGACCCCAGTCGTCGAGTTACACACTGATCGCAGATTCTGCGCCGTCAGATCCCGTATTTTGTTCGGGATCCGGACAGAACGGGGACGAAGTAGTTCAAACAGATTAGGCTTGACAGTGCTTGGTTATTGGCGCTAGTTTGTCCGCCGAGCGTTGATGTGGAAGCGGTTTCTCATCCCGAAAACGTTCATCTTTCTCTGACCCCTTCGGGAGGTTGAGATGACGAGGAGTTTTACCCGAGTTGCGGCGACCGTCCTCTGCTTGGGCTTCGGCCTGAGCAGTCCTCTTTTTGCCCAGCGAGCCGACCGCGCCACCGTCAGCGGCGTCGTCAGCGATCCGCAGGGCTCGGCCGTGCCAGGCGCAACAGTGACCGTGCGCAACGAAGGCACCGGCATCGAGAGCGTCATGGTGACCAACGCCGCGGGGGCATACGCGACTCCGCCGCTCGTGCTGGGCACCTATTCGGTCTCCGTGGACCTGACCGGGTTCAAGAAGTCCGTGACCTCCGGCATCCTGCTCCAGGGCGGCGATCAGGTCCGGCACGACGTCACGATGCAAGTCGGCGCCCTGACGGAGACCGTCGAGGTGACCGGCCAGACCGGCGGCCTCAGCGACACCCGGCCCGACGTGGCCCACACGGTCAACGAAAAGTACTATCGCGACCTTCCCATCGTCACGGCGAGCGATGTCCGGCTTGCCGAGGCAGTGCTGCAGATGCAGCCGGGTTACCTGCCGATGCGGCCCAACGGCGAGCCGATGTTCCGCGGCAGCCAGTTCAACTCCCGCATCAACGGCGGCCAGGCGAGGGCAACCGAGAACGTGTTCGACGGGGCCGCGTTCGGGTACGCCGTCGGGCACCAGGGCAGTCACGAGAGCACGCCTCCTGTCGAAGCGATCCAGGAGGTGAAGGTCATCACCACGAGCTACTCGGCGCAGTACGGCCACACGAGCGGCGGCTTCATCGAGTACACCGTCCAAGTCGGGGACGAACTCGCTGCGGGGAAGCGCCTACGAGTACTTCGCGCACGACGCGCTCAACGCCAGGGGGTTCTTCGGGGCCGGAAAGACACCGCTGCGGAACGACAATTTCGGCGGCGTGCTGGGCGGGCCGGTCGTCCTGAAGAACCTGTACAACGGCCGCAACAAGACGTTCTTCTTCACGAACTTCGACTACACGCGCATCCGGTCCGGCGTGCTGCCCGGGTTCGGCAACACGACGCCTGTCGATGCGTTCAAGGCCGGCGACTTCGGCCGGCTTCTCACCGGGACACAGGTCGGCGTGGATGCACTCGGACGGCCGATTCTGAGCGGGCAGATTTTCAACCCCGCGACGACGCGCCTGGTCAACGGCGTGCCCGTGCGCGATCCCTATCCGAACAACTTCATCCCGGGTAACGATCCGCTGCGCAGCCAGGTCGCTGCCAGGGTCGCCGCGCTGATGGTCCGGCCGGACCGGGATCAGACCTCGTTCAACGTGGCCGGCAATCCGGCGGGCGACCAGACGTGGGAGCTGAACGCGCGGAACATCCTCGGGCGTCTGGACCACAACTTCACGCCGAACTTCAAGATGAGCCACACGTTCTACTGGAACCGCCGCCCCTCGATTCGCAACTGCGGCGGTGTCGGCGGGTGCACCACCGAGTTCAGCGGGGAATTGGAGCCGGAGAAGAACGACAGTTACATCGGGCGAGGGGTTCTACCAGCGCATCTCCACGCATCATGCGCATCAGCAGTTCGACTGGGTGATCCGCAACAACCTCCTGAACCACTCCACGATCGCGTACGACCGCTGGTTCATGGGCGGCAATTCGCTGTCGGCAGGAGTGGGCTGGCCGCAGGCGCTTTTTGGCGCCAATCAAGGCGGCCTCCTAGCGCAGGACGCGGGCCCGCCCGTCTTCACGTTCGGCGGCAACATCAACTACTCAGCCGTCGGCCAGAACTGGACCCGATTCGGCTGATCTCGTGAACAATCGCTGGCAGTTCTCGAACGACCTGACTTGGGTGAAGAGCCGGCACACGATGAAGTTCGGTTTCGAGTACCGAAACCACAACTTCCCGTTCAACGGCTGGGGCGCCGCCGAGGGCGGCCAGTTCAACTTCAATCGGCTGGGCACCGCCGGGTACGACGCGGCCGGCAACAACCTCGCTGCGACTGGCGATCCGTTCGCCTCGTTCCTGCTCGGTCAGGTCCAGGATGCGACTCAGACCGTCGCGGCCCGTCCGACGTTCAACGAGGCGTACACGGCCCTCTGGGTGAACGACGAATTCAAGGTGTCGAACAACCTGACGCTGACGCTGGGGATGCGGATCGACTACCAGACCGCGCGCACGGAAAGCAACGACGAGTACTCGACGTTCGATCCCAACACGCCGAACCCCGCCGCCGGTAACATTCCCGGCGCCTTGATTTTCGCGGGATCGGGCGAGGGCCGATCCGGACGACGGACGTTCGAGAACCCGAAGTGGGACGCATGGGGCCCCGGGTCGGCTTTGCATACCGGTTGGGAGAGAAGCAGGCGCTCAAAGGCGGTTACGGGATTTACTACTCGGGGATCGCCTTCGACCAGTTCGTTGGCCAGCCGACGCTTGGCTTCTCGTCGAACATGCTGGCGCCGAACACGACCAACGGCCAGGCCCCGGCCTTCTACCTGGACAACGGGTTCCCGGCGGATCGAGTGCAGCGGCCGCCATTCATCGACCCGGATTCCAGGTCGGCGGCTCGCCCATCGCGGTGCCTCCGGATGGATTGACGCTGCCGCGCTTCGCGAACTGGTCGGTGACCTACCAGCGCCAGCTCACCGACAACATGATGCTGGACGTGTCCTACATCGGCAACCGCGGGACACGGCTGAACCACCACTTCCAGACGCTCGGCGTCGACGCCAACATGAACGATCCGTCTGTGCTGGCTTTGGGCGCCAACGTCCTGCAGTCGAACATCAACTCGCCTGTTGCACAGAGCCGCCAACATCCCGATCCCTTATCCGGGATTCAACGGGAACGTCGCGCAGGCACTGCGAAAGTTCCCGCAGTACCAGGGGATCCAATGGCGTGGTGTTCCCACCGGGAAGAGCCAGTACCATGCGATGGAGTTCGTGCTCGAGCGGCGTTTCTCGCGGGGTCTCCAGGCCAGGTTCGGGTACACCTTCTCCAGGCTGAACAACAACGGCGCGGAGAGCGCCCAGGGTGTCGAAGGAATCAACGGGGGCGTGCAGAGACCCGTCCGACCCGCTCGCCTGGCAGCTCAGCGCCGACGACACGCCGCACGTCTTCCTGACCGGCTTCACCTGGGAGGTGCCCGGCGCCGCAAGTGGACGTCAGCCCGTCTCGAGAGCGCTGCTTGCGGGGTGGAACATCAGCGGGATCTTCCGCTACGAGAGCGGCCGGCCGCTCAACATCGTCATGAACAACGATCTGGGAGGCTTGCTCTTCAACGGCCAGAAGAGGCCGAATCGCGTGTCGGGCACTGATGGTGTGACAGCCGCAGCCAGCGGAAACTTCGATCCCAACACCGATCGCTACTTTGACCGCGCCGCGTGGACGGACCCTGGACCGCTCGCCTTCGGCAACGCGCCCAAGCGCGACACCACCGTGCGCAGCTTCCCCGTCTACAGCGAGGACCTGAACATCTTCAAGGTGTTCCCGCTGCCGAACGGACACAAAATCCGGTTCGAGTCGATGTTCGGCAACATCTTCAACCGGACACTTTTCGGCGAGCCGGCGAACAACTGGAGCGCAGCAAACTTCGGCCAGGTGTTCGGCCAGGCCAACTCGCCGCGTTCGATTCAGATGGCCATCAGGTACGATTTCTAGGTCGTACAGGCGCGGAAACAGCCCGCGCCCGCCTTGCGGAGGTCAGAAGATCGGAGGTCAGGAGATCTCCTGATCTCCTGCCTCCTTCTCGTGATCTCCTGTTTCCAGTTACCATTCGGGATGCCGTCAGCATCAGACAACCTCTGCTGAGCCGCGGCCAATGGTTTCCACGCGATCTTCCCGCGCGCGGCTGCTGGTCCTGCTGTTCACGTGCGTCGTAGCCGCTGACAGGCGCGCTGCCGCCCTGAGCCAGGTCGAAGGACCGCGAGGCGCTTCAGAAGGCCGCCATGCTGGTCCAGCAGGGACGGCTCGAGCAGGCCGACGAGCAGGCGCGCCTTGCCCTGGCCGATCCAACCACGAAGGCCCCGGCCAATTCCGTCCTCGGCGCCATCCGGCTTCGACAGAACCGGCTGGACGAAAGCGCGAAGTTTCTCCAGGAGGCCATCCGGCTGGAGCCCCGTCTGCTCGGCGCGCATCTCAACCTGGCGCAGGTCTACGCGCTTCAGGAAAAGCGGAAACTGGCGGTTGGAATCTACCGGCGGGTCCTCGAGCTCGACCCGCAACTCGCGAACGTTCCTCAGGCCAGCGTCCATCCAGTTCGCCCTGCTGCTCGTCAAAGACGGATCCGTTCCTGAAGCCGTCGCCATCCTCGAGCGCGTCAGGCAGACCGGCCCTCCTTCTTACGAAGTGGCCTTCAACCTCGGCGGCGCGTACGTGCTGAACGCCGATCCGGCGCGCGCCCTCGACGCCTACGACCTGGCGCTGACCCTGAAGCCCGACTCCGTTCCGGCGCTTCGGCAGTCAGCTGCTCTTGCCGAGCAGCGGAACGAGCTCGAGCGCTCGCTGTCCTATTGGATGCGCGCCAGGAAGATCGAACCGAAGGACCCCGAGATTCTCCTGGGGTTTGGCCGCGTCTGCCTGAAGATGGATCTCCTGGACGATGCCGAGCCCGCGCTGACGCGAAGCCGCCGCCTTGAAGTCCGACGAGCCCACCTACCAGTACACGCTGGCCGCCGCGAAGGTTGGCAAGCGCCAGTTCGAAGCCGCCCAGGACTGCTGGAAGCCGCTCATCGCGAAGCGGCCGAACGATTCGCAGCTTCAGTACGCGCTGGGTAGGTATTCTATATCCAGGGGCGTCTGCGCCGAGGCCGCCGCGCGTTTGCGCGAGAGCATCCGTTTGCAGCCGGATCAGCTGGCGTCCCACTATTACCTGGCCCTGGTCGCCAGGGATCAGGGTCAGGACGCCGAGGCCATCGAGTATCCTGCAGCGACTGCTTCAGCGCTATCCCGATCACGCGGCGTCGTTCGAGGCGCTGGGCGGATTGCTGATGAGCGCGGGCGTTATGCCGAGGCGGAAAGCCAGCATGCGGAAAGCGGTTCAACTGACCCCGAAATCCGTGAAGGCGAACTACCAGCTGGGTTTGCTCCTGGCGCGCATGGGCAAGAAGGAAGAGGCGGACCACAGCTCGAGCTGGCGAAGTCGCTGCGGAAGGAAGACGAAGCCACCTCGCGCCTGCAGCTTCGACTCCTGGAGCCCGACCGATGACGCGAAGACAGACAACGTTTCTTCTCGTGTTGGTTTTGTTGAGCGCCGCCTTACAACTCGTCGTGGCGGCTCGGGCCGGCGCTGACGAAGAAACGTTGCTGTCAACTTCCCACTCCCAAAAGGGCCAAAGGCGCCAAAGCCTCAGGCGTCCGTGAGCGAGCTCCAGGCGGCGATCAAGCGCGAGCCCGCCAACGCCAAGCTTCATGTCGCGCTGGGCCTGGCGTATTGGGAGCGCAACGACTACCCGCGCGCGCTGACGGCGTTCCGCCGCGCCGTGCAGACCGGACCGCGGTCCGCTGAGGCGCACAACTGGCTCGGCGTCGCCCTCTCGGAAAAGGCCGATTTTCCCGGCGCCATCGCGGCGTTCAGGAAAGCGATCGCCCTGGATCCGAAATACGGGCGCGCCTATACCAATCTGGGCGCCGCGCTGGTCAGGAGCAGCGACTTTGCCGGGGCGGCGGTGGTGTTCCAGCAGGCGTTGTCGCTGGAGCCCAACAGCCTGGCCGCGCACATGAACCTGGGGCTCGCGCTGCGTGAGAAAGGCGATCCGGAAGGCGCGCTGGAGCACCTGCGGCGCGTCGCCGCGGGCGATCCGGCGAACGCGGGTGTTCAGTACGAGCTCGGACAGACGCTGCGTCAGAGCGGCGACCTCGCCGGCGCCATCGCGGCATTCGAGAAGGCGATCGAGATCGAGCCGGAGCTGCGCGAGGGCTACTACGGGCTCGGGCTGGCGCTGAAGCAGCAGAGCGCGTGCCGCGCGCAAGCCACGGCCGTCCGCTCCGAGCCCGGCGGACGATCTCTCCAGGCGCGCGCAGGAGGCCGCGGCGCGCGGCGAATTGAGCGCCGCCCGCGAACAGCTCACCGACGCGCTCCGCCTCGACGACAACCACGCGGAGTCTCACAACCTGCTCGGGTTCATTCTGGGCCAGGAGGGAGATCTGTCCGCCGCGGTGCCGCATTTGGAGCGAGCGGTTTCGCTCCGGCCCGAATCGGCCGAGGCCCACTACAGCCTCGGCGTCGCGCTGTGGTACGGCGGCTCCAGGGACAGAGCCTTGTCCGAGCTGCGGCAGAGCGTCACGCTCGATCCCGCGGCGGGCGCCAGCCATGCGTTTCTCGGAACCGCCCTGCGTGAGAACGGGGATCTGGCGGGCGCGCGCGCGAGCCTGCAGCGCGCGATCGCGCTGCTGCCGCCGACCGCCGCCGTCTTCGTCGATCTCGGCATCACGTATCTTCGAGCGGGGAAGCCCGACAAGGCGCTCGGACAATTCGAAGCGGGGCTGAATGTCCCGACGCCGTCCGTGCCCGCGCCGGACTGGGACTCCGCGATTGCCGGCCTTCGGACGTGGCGCGAAGAGCGGCGGCGCCGAACCCCCCGCGGAAGCACACAACATTCTCGGCCGCCTGCTCGGCCGCAACGGCGCTCCGAGCCGCGACGTGGCTGCTGAATTCCGCGAACGCCATTCGTCTCCGGCCGGATTTCGCCGAAGCCCACAACCATCTCGGCCTGGTGTTGATTCAGACCGGAGAAGACGAGGCGGGGATCGCGTCGCTTCGCGAGGCCGTGCGCATCAGCCCCGACTACGCGGAGGCGCGTGCCAATCTTGGCGCCGCCCTGACCCCCACCAACGCCGAAGCGGCGATCCGGGAGCTCGAGAAAGCCGTCGCGCTGGCGCCGGCATCCGCGAGCGCGCAGTTCAACCTGGCGGTCGCGTATGGCGCCAGCGGGACGCCCGGATACGCGAAGGAGATCGAGCAGCTGCGCAAGGTCATCCAGCTCGCGCCCGCGTTCGCCCGGGCTCACCTGGCGCTCGGCAAGGCGCTCCTTCGGGACGGCAAGGTGTCCGACGCGGTTGCGGCCCTCCAGGAAGCCTCGCGGCTCGAGCCGAAGAGCGGCGAAGCCCGGTATCAGCTCGGGCTGGCCCTCGCGCGGGCGGGGCGGCAGGACGAGGCCACGGCCGAACTCCAGAAAGGGCGCGATCTCGTCGCGGCAGACGATCGCAATCAACGCGCGGCGCTCGACGTCGCGGAAGGCCGCGCCGCGCTGGAGAAGGGTGACCTCGAGCGAGGCGGCCGCAAAATTCCGCCGTGCCATCCAGCTCCGCCCCGACTCGTCCGACGCGCGCCGCTATCTGGCGCAGGTGCTCGAGAAGCAGGGGAGTGCGCCCGAAGGTGGCGTCCGGCTTCAGCCGGACCAGGGGCGGGCGCGCTGCCTCCGCCTCAGCAGACGACGCCAGCCGGATCGCGGAGCTCGAAGGCTTCATCCGCGAGAGCCGATTCAAGGAGGTCGAGCCGCTCCTTGCCGAGTACGTCAAGCAGCGCCCGGCCTCGTCGTGGGGCTGGTACGCGCTCGGCTACAGCTTGTTCGCGCAGCAGAAGATCGGTGAATCGATCAAGGCGCTGGCCAAGTCTCTCGAGCTCGACATTCGAAACGCCGAGGCGCACAAGATCCTCGGGCGCAACCTGATGATCATCGGGCGATTCGACGCCGCCCAGCTCGAGTTCGAGCAGGCCCTCCGCTACAAGCCGGATTCCGCGGAGGCGCACTACAACCTCGGCAAGCTCTTTTCCGTCCAGGACAACTGGGAGCCGGCGCGGAAGGCGTTCGAGTCGGCGCTTCGGATCGATCCGCTCGTACATCGAGGCGCTCGACGCCCTGGGCTTCGCGCTGGAAGCGCTGGGAGACGATCCCGGCGCGATCGCGAAGTATGAGAAAGCCATCGAGCTGAACGCGGCGCGCGGCGGCAGCTTCAGCTCCGCTCACGTGAACCTGAGCGCGTACTACAATCGCACGGGCGATCCGGACAAGGCGCTCGAATACGCCCGCAAGGCGATCGAGCTCGATCCGAAGTCCGACCGGGCGTGGTTCCAGAAAGGACGAGCCGACGAGCGGAAAGGGAGCCTGGACGCGGCGGTCGACGCGCTCAACCAGGCGATCGCCCTCAACCCGCGGGCCTCGTCCTATTACTACGTGCTGGCGGACTGTCTACCGGCGTCTCGGCATGACCGACGAAAGCCGAAGGCGCTGGAGATGTTCAAGCGCCTCGAGCAGGAAAGCAGCGAGCTGGAGAAGAAGCGGCGCAGCGGCGCGGTACTGCCGGCAGCCCGCTCCGTCGCCGGCCGGGACGCGAGCGTGAGTAGCGGAGACAGCCGGAGCCATCCACGCCGTCGGTTCCTGCGGATGCTCGGGGGCTCGGCGGCGGCCGCTCCTGACGCCCGCGCTCGGCGTCACCCGGCTGATGCTCGCGCGCAATCGCCCGGGCCCGTCGTGTTCACGGACGTCACCGCCGCGGCCGGCCTGCTGCAGGCCAGGAACGTGTCCGGCAGCCCGGACAACAAGCAGTTCCTGCTCGAGGAAATGGGCTGCGGCGCCGCGTTCTTCGACTACGACAACGACGGCTGGCTCGACATCTTCCTGGTGAACGGAAGCAGCCTCGATCCGAAAGTGCGGGACAGCAAGCCGTCCAGCTACCTGTTTCACAACAACCGCGACGGCACGTTCACCGATGTCACGAAGAAGGCCGGGCTGACCCACTCCGGCTGGGGCCAGGCGTGCTGCGTCGGCGACTACGACAACGACGGCTTCGACGATCTCTTCGTCACGTACTGGGGCCGCAACGTGCTCTACCACAACAACGGCGACGGCACGTTCACCGACGTCTCCGAAAAGGCCGGCGTCGCGGGGTCCGGAACACGCTGGGGCGCGGGCTGCTGTTTCCTGGACTACGACCGTGACGGTCACCTGGATCTGTTCGTCGCCAGCTACGTGAACTTCGATCCGGCGAAGGCGCCCCGTCCGGGCGAGTCGGCCTACTGCCGCTACAACGACATCCCCGTCCCCTGCGGTCCGCAGGGGTTCGCCGGCGGCACGAACATCCTCTATCGCAACCGCGGCGACGGCACGTTCGCGGACGTCTCGGAAGCGTCGGGGATCGCCCGTCCGCGCGGGCCTTCGACCATGGTGTTCGTCGGCAGCAACTGGCAGTCCTACGGGCTCCTACGGGATGGGCGCGGCGGCGGCGGATTTCGACAACGACGGATGGCCCGACATCTACGTCGCCTGCGACAGCGCGCCGAGCCTGCTCTATCGCAACAACCACGACGGGACGTTCCGGGAGATCGCGGTCCCGGCCGGCTGCGCGCTTCGACGAGAACGGCGTCGCCCTGTCCGGCATGGGCGTCGGCGTCGGCGATTTCGACGCGGACGGCTGGCTGGACATCGTGCGGACGAACTTCTCCGAGCAGGTGACCACGCTCTACCGGAACTACGGCGGCGGGTTCGGCGACGCCAGCATCCGGGCCGGCCTCGGCGTCAACCGGAAGTACGTCGGCTTCGGCGTGGACTTCTTCGACTTCGACAACGACGGCTGGAAGGACATCTTCATCGCGAACGGCCACGTGTATGCGCAGCTCGCCGGCCGGAAGCTGCACATCACCTACCGGCAGCCGAAGGTCCTCTACCGCAATCTGGGCAACGGGCGCTTCGAGGACGTCTCCGCGAAAGCCGGCGCGGCGATCCGCGCGGAGAACCTCGGCCGCGGCTGCGCCTTCGGCGATTTCGACAACGACGGCGACGTGGACGTGATCGTGAACAACCTGGACGGACCGCCGACGCTGCTGCGCAACGACGGCGGGAACGGCAACAACTCGATCCTGATCAAATGCGTGGGCACGCGCTCGAACCGATCGGCGATCGGCACGCGCGTGAAGGTCACCACGCGGCGCGCACAGCCAGATCGACGAGGTGATGAGCGGCTCGAGCTACTACTCGCAGAACGACTTCCGCCTGCACTTCGGGCTGGGCCGCGCCGCCACGGCCGACAGCGTCGAGCTCGCCTGGCCTTCCGGCGTGAAGGAGACGTTCCGCGACCTGCCCGCCAATCACCTCGTCGTCATCCAGGAGACGAAGGGAATCGCCAGCAGCCGGAGGTTCAGGTGAGTGCCGGCGATGCGGCGGCTGCCGGACCGTGCCGGCTTCGGCAGCGCTTCTGCCTCCTGCTGCTCGCCATCGGCGCGGCGTCCGCTCCGGACGTCCAGTTCACCGACATCACCCAGGCGGCCGGCATCGACTTCAAGCACGAGAACTCCGCCACCTCGAACAAGTACCTGATCGAGACCATGGGCGGCGGCGTGGCGCCTGCTCGACTACGACAACGACGGCCGCCTGGACATCTTCTTCACGAACGGCGCGAAGATCGACGATCCCATGCCGACGGGCAAGCAGCCCGACAAGTCCGACCGCGAGATTCTGGAACCGGCTCTACCGTCAGAAGGAGGACGGCACGTTCAGTCGACGTGACGGAGAAGGCTGGCCTCACCGGGATGCCGCAGAACCACTACGGCATGGGCGTCGCGGTCGGGCGACTACGACAACGACGGCTTCGCGGATCTCTACGTCACCAACTACGGCGGCAACACGCTCTATCGCAACAACGGCGACGGCACGTTCGCCGACGTCACCGAAGCGCGCCGGCGTCGGCGCCGGCGGGTGGAGCGCGAGCGCGGCTTCTTCGACTGACGACAACGACGGCCGGCTCGACCTCTTCGTCACCCGCTACGTGGACTGGAGCTTCCAGGACAACCGCTATTGCGGGGAGAAGAAGCCCGGCTACCGCGCCTACTGCCATCCCGACAACTACAACGGGATCGCCAACATCCTGTATCGCAACAACGGCGACGGGACATTCGCGGACGTCTCCGCGAAGGCGGGCATCGCCGATGCGAACGGCAAGGGGCTTGGCGTCGCGTTCGCCGATTACGACGACGACGGGTTCATGGACGTGTACGTCGCCAACGACTCGGTGCAGTCGTTCCTGTACCGCAACAACGGGAAGGGCACGTTCGCCGAGGTCGGCCTGCTGGCGGGCGTCGGGTTCAACGAGGACGGCAAGACCTTCGCCGGCATGGGCGTGGACTTCGCCGACTACGACAACGACGGCCATCCCGACATCGTCGTCACGGATCTCTCGAACGAGCGCTACCGGCTGTTTCGCCAGAACGGCGACGGCAGCTTCCGGGACGTGACCAACATGTCCGGCGTCGGCGGCGCCACGCTGCCGTTCTCGGGCTGGAGCACGCGGTTCTTCGACTACGACAACGACGGCTGGAAGGACATCTTCGTCGCGCAGGGACACGTGATGGACACGATCGAGAAGACGGCGCCCAACCTGAGATACCTGCAGCCGCCGCTGCTGCTGCGGAACGAGTCCGGGCGTTTCGTGAGGGTGCTGCCCGGCGACGTCTTTCAGAAGGACTGGGCCGGCCGCGGCGCGGCGTTCGGCGACCTGGACAACGACGGCGACGTCGACGTGGTGGTCAGCAACGTCGGCCAGAAGGCCTTCGTGCTGCGCAACGACGGCGGGAATCGCGGGAACTGGCTCGCGATCCGGACGGTCGGCAAGACGTCGAACCGCGACGGGATCGGCTGCCGCGTGAAGGTCGTGTCCGCGTCCGGAGCTGACGCAGTACTTCACCGTCAACACGGCCGTCGGCTATCTCTCGGCCAGCGACAAGCGGCTGCTCGTCGGGTCTCGGCGGCGACGCCGACGGCCAAGCTCGTCGAGATCCGCTGGCCGTCCGGAGTCGTGCAGACGATTCGAGAACGTGGCAAGTGCCGGGGCCAGACGCTGGTCGGCGCTCGCGGAGGCCGAGGCGATGATCACCCGCCGCGAAATGCTCGCGCTTCTGGCGTGCTCGGCCGACGCGCGCGTTCGGCGCAGGGGATCTCCTCGCGCGGCGTCAGGCCGCAGCCGCGCGGCAAGCCTTCCGGCCGTCCTTTTCACGCGCGCTTCACCGACGTCGCCAAGCAGGCGGGCCTGACGCAGCCGATCGTCTACGGCGGCGTCGACACGAAGAGCTACATCATCGAGGTGGTCGGGTGCGGCGTGGCGTTCCTCGACTACGACAACGACGGCTGGCTCGACCTGTTCGTCCTGAGCGGCACCCGCCTGGAAGGCGCGCCGCCGGGCACGACGAATCGGCTCTACAAGAACAACCGCGACGGCACGTTCACCGACGTGACCGGCAAGGCCGGCCTGACGCGCACGGGTTGGGCGTCGGCCGTCACGGTCGGCGACTACGACAACGACGGCTTCGACGATCTGTTCATCACCTACTACGGCCACAACGTGCTCTACCACAACAACGGCGACGGCACGTTTACCGACGTGACGGAGAAAGCCGGTCTTCGGCAGGACGCCGTGCGCTACGGGTCCGGCTGCACCTGGGTGGACTACGATCGCGACGGGCGGCTGGATCTGTTCGTCGCCAATTACCTCAACACCACGCTCGAGAAGCTCCCCAAGCCGGGCGAGAACCCCGACTGCCGCTGGAAGGGCGTGCCGGTGAACTGCGGTCCTCGCGGCCTGCCCACGGGGTTCGTCCAGCTGTTTCACAACAACGGTGACGGCACGTTCACGGACGTCAGCCGGCAGTCCGGGGTGGCGGCGGCAGCGGGGGCGTATCCGATGACCGCCGTGGCGGCGGACTACGACAACGACGGCTGGCCGGACATCTACGTCGCGTGCGATTCCACGCCGAGCTGGCTGTTCCGCAACCAGCACGACGGCACCTTCCGCGAGGAGGGCCTGGAGCGCGGCGTGGCGCTGAGCGAAGACGGGCTGGAACAGGCGGGCATGGGCATCGCGGTTGGCGACTACGATCTCGACGGCACGCTGGACATCTTCAAGACGCACTTCTCCGACGACACGAATGTCCTGTACCGCAGCGACGGGAAAGGCTACTTCAACGATTTCAGCATCCGCGCGGGCATCGGCGTGGAGACCCGCTACGTCGGATGGGGAACGGGGATGGTCGATCTGGACAACGACGGCCTCCCCGACCTGTTCGTGGCGACCGGCAGCGTCTACCCCGAGGTGGAGAAGACGCTTCCCGCCTACCCCTTCCGGACGCCCAGGTTGGTCTTCCGCAATCTGGGTGACGGCAGGTTCGAGGAGCTCATCGACGAAGCGGGACCCGGCGTGGCTGCGGTGCACACGAGCCGTGGCTGTGCATTCGGGGACTTCGACAACGACGGCGACATCGACATCGTCGTGGTGAACATGAACGAGCCGCCGTCGCTGCTGCGCAACGACGTCTCGGGCAACGGCCACTGGCTGAAGGTCCTGCTCATGGGCGTGAAGTCGAACGCCAGCGCGATCGGCGCGCGCGTGACCGCCCGCTACGGAGGCCGCACGCAGGCGCAGGAGGTGACGGCGCAGTCGAGCTTCTACTCGGCCAACGACCGCCGCCTGCACTTCGGGCTGGGCGCCGCGACGGCCGCGGACCTCACCATCCGGTGGCCCAACGGCGCCATGGAGAAGATCCCGAACGTCGAAGGCGAATCAGCTCGTCGTCATTCGCGAGGGAGCGGGCATTCTGCGGAAGCAGAAATTCGGTCGCTGATCAACACTAAAATCACTAATCGGCGAATCCCGAATCCCGAATCCCGAATCCCTGAGTCTCGAGTCCTGAGTCCCGAGTCCCGACTCGGTCTTACCACTCCTCGTAGATTTGGAGACTCGCCTAACTCTCCCTCCTGCGGTAAGCTCTGGCCCATGAACAGGCGCGACTTCCTCTCCACCGTGGCGGCTGTGCCGGCGCTGGCGGCCGTTCACCCATCGCCGGCGCCGCAGCCCGCAACGGGCCGCGCACCGCTGAAGCTCGGCACCGTCACCTACAACATCGCGAAGGACTGGGATGTCCCGACCATCATCAAGAGCCTGACGGAGGTCGGGATGGACGCCGTGGAGTTGCGGACGACGCACAAGCATGGCGTCGAGATCGCGCTCTCGCCGGCGGCGCGGGCGGAGGTGCGCAAACAGTTCGCGGATTCCGCGGTGAAGATCGGCGGGCTCGGCACGACGTGCGAGTATCACGCCCCCGATCCGGCCGTGGTCCGCAAGAACATCGACGAGACCAAGCAGTGGGTGACGCTCGCGCGCGACCTCGGCTCGCCGAGCGTGAAGGTGCGGCCCAACGGCATGCCGAAGGAAGTGCCGGAAGAGAAGACGCTCGAGCAGATCGGCAAGTCGCTCGCGGAGTGCGGCGCGTTCGCGCAGGAGAACGGCGTCAAGATTCAGCTCGAAGTGCACGGAGCGGAGACGCAGCGGCTGCCGCGGATCCGGAAGATCCTCGATTACGGAGGGAATCACCCGGGCGTCCGCGTCTGCTGGAACTCGAACCCGACGGACCTGCTCGACGGCGGTTTCGAGTCGAACTTCCGGCTGGTGCGCGACCAGATCGGCCAGATCCACATGCGCGATCTGTTTGTCGACTATCCCTGGCGGGCGCTGTTTTCGAATCTCACGGACATGAAATTCCAGGGCTACTGCTTTGCCGAGATCGACGCGTCGGCCGATCCGGTCCGGGTGTTGAAGTATTTCCGCGGCATGTTCCGGGCGTACCAGAATCTCTAGCGGAGGGTTTCAAAACCTGTCGCGGGTGGCCGCGAACGGGGCCGCCCCGCCGGGCGCGGAAGGCTCCCGTGTACACGGGCACTTGCCTGAGCACCCGGTGGGGCTGTTCGCGGACAGGACCCGCCAGCGGGTTTTGAAACCACCGCGAGCCAAGGAGTGGATAATGGCGGTCACGCGCCGGGCGTTTCTCAACACGGCAGCCGCGGCGGCCACCTTCACGTCCGTTCCCCCCGCAGTCTCGGCCATCGGCGCGCAGGCGCAGGCGGCGGCCGGAACGCTGACCGACGTGCCCGGCGTCAGCGTCGGGCATTTCACCGACACGCGGCGGCCGACCGGCTGCACCGCGATCCTCTTCGATGCCCCGGCGGCGGCCGGCGTGGACTACAACGGCTCCGCCCCCGGCGAGTCCATGGTCGTCATGCTCCAGCCGGTCAGCCCGGTCGATCGCATCCACGCGCTGTTCCTGACGGGCGGCGGCCTGTTCGGGCTGTCCGCGTCGGGCGGCGTGCAACGCTTTCTGATCGACCGCAAAGTGGGCTACGACTGGGGCACGCCGGATTTGCGGATTCCGATCGTCGTCTCGGCGGTGATCGACGACCTCGCGGTCGGCAACCCGCGGATCTGGCCGGATGCAGACGCGGCGTACAAGGCCTGCGCGGCCGCGTCGACCGGACCGGTGGCTGAAGGCAACGTCGGCGCGGGCGCCGGCGCCACGGTCGGCAAGATGCACCGCGGCCGCGGCCTCGGCGGCATGAAAGGCGGTCTCGGCACGGCGAGCCTGAAGCTCGGCGACGTCGTGATCGGCGCGCTCGCCGTCGTCAACGCCGCCGGTGACGTGCTGGACTGGCGGAGCGGCCGCACCGTCGCCGGCGCGCGCCGCGCCGATGGCAGCTTCGCCGACAGCGTGGAGGTGATGCGCGGAATCGTGAGCGGCACGCCGGGCCCCGCGCTCGACGATCCGGCGCTGCGCAGCACCACGCTCGCCGTCGTCGCGACCAACGTCACGCTGACGAAGACGCAGCTCACGAAGGTCGCGATGATGGCCAACTGCGGCGCCGCGCGGGCCATTCGCCCGTATCACACGACCGGCGACGGCGATCAGCTGTTTGCGCTGTCGACCGGGAAGCTCCAGCGCACGGACGTCGCCCTCACGGCGCTCGGCGCATTGGCCGCGGATGTCATCGCCGAGGCGATCGTCCGCGGCGTGCGAGCCGCGACTGGGGTCCCCGGCTGGCCGGCCGTGCGGGACTTGTGACGAGTGAGTTCAGGAGCCTTAACGATGGCTGAGTGGAACCCATTTCGCGCTCGATTCCTCTGACAATCCGCTCGAGCTCGTCGACGAGACGGCCCCCGCCGGCCTCGCGATACGCACGCACCAGTCCCTGGTAGTACGCGATCACGTCATCCGCGCTCGCGTTGAACCGTTCCCACACGGCCTCGCCGATGTTCCGGAGATCCCGCAGGATCGCGTAGCTGTTGTGGACCTTGTCGGCGGCGGACACACGGAGGCTCGACGGCGGCAGCGTGCGGGCGTGTTCGACGTACGCCATCTTGCGTTCGGCCCACGGCCGCTTCGGCGTCTCCCACGAATCGGTGCAGTCTTCGACGATGCGGGCGACCGCGTCGCCGAAGCGGAGGCGGATGTCGTCGAGGCGCGGGCGGCCGCCCTGATCCTCGGCGGCATCGTGCAGCAGCGCGGCGATCGCCTCGTCCTCGCTGCCGCCGTCGTCGAGGACGATCGAGGCGACGCCCATGAGGTGGCCGAGGTAGGGCGCGCCGGTGCCCTTGCGCGTCTGCGAGGCGTGGGCTTCATGGGCGTAGCGCAACGCCAGGTCGAACCGGTCGGTCAGCGTCGTCATGCGGCCTCCCGGACGGTATTGTGCCAGAAGTAGAATGCCGGTTATGGCCGATCCGCAGGAGGTCTACGACGCGCTCGACGCGCAGGGCATCCGCTACGAGAAGTACCAGCATCCGCCGGTGTTCACGGGAGAGGAGGCCGCCGAGCATTGGGCGCCGATTCCCGCGACGCGCGTCAAGAACCTGTTCCTGCGGAACAAGAAGGGGGATCGCCACTACCTGGTGATCCTCGAGATCGGCAAGCAGGCGGACCTGCGGCAGCTCGTGAAGGTGATTGGCGACGACCGGCTCAGTTTCGGATCGGCCGATCGCCTGATGGCGCAGCTCGGCGTGACGCCGGGATCCGTCTCGCCGTTCGGCCTGCTGCACGAGGGGTCAGGAGGCGTGCGGGTGATCGTCGATCAGGATCTCCGCGCGGTCGGAGCGGCTGATCTTTCACCCCAACATCAACACCGCGAGCGTGACGATCAGCGTGGCGGACTTCGAGCGGTTTCTGGCGACGCGGGTCAATAACGTGCGGTGGGTGAAGCTGTAACAGGAGGTCAGGAGACGCAGCCGTCCTGATCTCCTGTTTGCTATTCAGCGCTGCGCCGCGGACGCTGATTTGCCGTCAGGATCCGCTTGCGGATGCGGATGTTCTTCGGCGTGACCTCGACGAGCTCGTCGTCGTTGATCCACTCGATGGCCTGCTCGAGGCCGAGCTTGCGCGGCGGAATCAGGCGCACCGCTTCGTCGGCGCTCGAGGCGCGCATGTTCGTCTGTTTCTTTTCCTTCGTGACGTTGACGTCCATGTCGCTCGCGCGCGCGTTCTCGCCGATGATCATCCCCTCGTAGACCGGCAGGGCCGGCTCGATGAAGATCTCGCCGCGCTCCTGCAGGTTCCAGATCGCGAACGCCGTCGCCACGCCGGCGCGATCGGCGACGAGGGCCCCCGTCGCGCGGGCGGCGATCGCCCCGTGCCACGGCTCCCAGCTGTCGAACAGGTGGTTCATGATGCCGGTGCCCTTGGTCTCGGTCAGGAACTGCGACCGGAACCCGATGAGGCCCCGCGCCGGGATGCGGAAGTCGAGCCGCACGCGGCCGCTGCCGTGGTTCACCATCTTCGTCATCGTGCCCCGCCGGGTCCCGACCTGCGCGATGACGACGCCCTGGAATTCCTCGGCGACGTCGATGACCAGCTCTTCCACCGGCTCCATGGTCTTGCCGTCCACCTCTTTGGTCACGATGTCGGGACGCGACACCTGGAGCTCGAAGCCCTCGCGCCGCATCATCTCGATCAGGATCGACAGCTGCAGCTCGCCGCGGCCGAGCACCTTCATCTGCTCGGGGCTGTCGGTGGGCTCGACCCGGATCGACACGTTCCCGAGCAGCTCGCGATCGAGGCGATCCTTGATCTGCCGGGACGTCACGAACTGGCCGTCGCGCCCCGACATCGGCGAGGTGTTGACGCCGAAGATCATCGACACCGTCGGCTCGTCGATGGCGATCACCGGCATCGCCACGCGGTGCACGACGTCCGCGATCGTCTCGCCGATCGTGATGTCCTCGATGCCGGCGAGGCAGACGATGTCGCCGGCGGCCGCTTCCGTGATGTCGATCCGCTTGAGTCCCTCGAAGGCGAAGAGCTTGGTGACCTTCGTTTCCTGCACCCGCCGATCGAGCTTGCAGACGGCGACCTGGTCCCCGATTTTCACGCGCCCGTTGAAGATGCGGCCGATGGCGATGCGGCCGAGATAGTCGCTGGCGTCGAGGTTCGCGACGAGCATCTGCAGCGGCGCCTCGGGGTCCCCCCGCGGCGGCGGCACGTGGTCGATGATCGCGTCGAGGAGCGGACGGAGATCCGATCCCGGCTCGGTGGCCGACAGCGTCGACGTCCCCAAGCGGGAACTGGTGTACAGAACGGGGAAGTCGATCTGCTCCTCGGTCGCGTCGAGATCGATGAAGAGGTCGTAGATCTCGTTGAGCACTTCCTGGGAGCGCGCGTCCGGCCGGTCGACCTTGTTGATGACGACGAGCGGCGTCAGCCGGCGCTCGAGGGCCTTGCGCAGCACGAAGCGCGTCTGCGGGAGCGGCCCCTCGGAGGCGTCGACGAGGAGCAGCACGCCATCGACCATCGCGAGCGTCCGCTCGACTTCGCCGCCGAAATCCGCGTGGCCGGGCGTGTCGACGATATTGATGAGCACGTCCTTGTAGTGGACGGCGGTGTTCTTGGCCAGGATCGTGATGCCGCGCTCGCGCTCCAGGTCCGTGTTGTCCATGGCGCGCTCGGCCACGCGCTCGTTCGCGCGAAAGATCCCGCTCTGGTGCAGCAGGGCGTCGACCAGCGTCGTCTTGCCGTGGTCGACGTGCGCGATGATCGCCACGTTCCGCCGAAGGGCGTTGGCAATGGTAGAGGCGGATTTCTGGGCCAGAGGCATCTCACCAGTATACCTCCCAACCGCCAAGTCCCAACTGCCAAAGGACTTGCTCGGACCAACCGGGTGAAAATCGCCGCGACTTTCACCCCCAGACAAGTTGGGAGTTGGGAGTTGGTTTTTTGGGAGTTTCTCAGCGTTTGATCCACCACGTCAGTCCGCCGTAGAACCGCCAGTGATCGGGCGCGAGGTCGGTGGCCTGGAAGCGGCGCAGATCGGCGCGCGCGAGGAAGTTCTGGGACAGGGGATACTTGATGCCGCCGCCGAAGTTGTACGTGACCTCGTTGCTGTCCGGCGGATAGAGCGCGAGGATATCCGGGTCGTCGATCGTCAGGTTCGATCGCTCGACTCCCAGCCCGACCGTCACGTACGGGGTGACGCGCGCGCATTGAAATGGTAGAGCGCGTTCGCGCTGAAATTGGTGATCGACCAGTCGGCGTTGGGCTGGTCGCCCTCGACGTCGAACACATATCCGAGCTCCCCCTCGAATCCGAGGTTGGACGTCAGGTCGAATCCGATCCCGACCCCGAGGACCAGGCTGCTGCCCAGGTCGTTGGAGGTTCCAAACGATCCACCCAGAAACGGCGTCACGGTCCAGGTCTTCGGCTCGGCCACCGATTGCGCCCGTGGATAACGCGGGGAATGTGAGAAGGATGCGAGAGCAGAATCAGGAAAGAGCTCGAATACGAATACGAACGCATGCCGCCTCCTGGAGAGGACCCGGGACATCCGGATCGAGGTGCCGAATCAGTACAAACCTTGATTCGTCAGAGCCTTAGACGTTCGCCCCGGCAAAATAGCTCCCTCCGCCGATCAACCGTCCGTCCCGCGGCTGCGTCATATGCATGACACGGGCTGGAGCCTCGAGTCCGGGCAGATTGACAACAGATGCCGGCTGATTCGGACTTGATCTCCCGCGCCGCAGGGGGCGACGCCTCCGCTTTCCAGGCGCTCGTCGAGCGTCATCGATCCATGGTGTATCGCGTGGCGTACCAGTTCGCCGGGAACCACCACGACGCGGAAGACATCGCGCAGGAAGTCTTCATCAAGGTCTATCGCTCGCTCGACCGTTTCCGGCAGGATTCGCAGTTGAGCTCCTGGATGTACCGAATCGTCATGAACGCCTGCATCGACCACCGCCGTCGTCACTCGCCTGCCGGCGCCGCGCCGTTCGGGGAAGAGGCGGAACAGAAGATGTTGAATACTCCAGAATCCCGGCCCGACCCGGAGGACCACGCGTACGCGGAGGAGCTCGGGCAGGTTCTCGAAACGGAAATCGGCCGGCTGCCGAAGGGCCAGCGCATCGTCTTCGTCATGCGGCATCATCAGGGGATGAAGCTGTGCGAGATTGCCGAGGCGCTCGGCCTGGCTGAAGGGACCGTCAAGCGCCAGCTCCACGCCGCCGTGCATCGGCTCCGGCAGGCGCTGTCGCACGCGAACGTGGTCGTCGGGGGACGGACATGATCTGCGACGTCCCGGACATCCGGGACAACGGAGCTGTATTTCTACGGCGAGCTGACCCCGGCCGAACGGGACGCTTTCGAACGGCACCTTGCCGGATGCGAGCTGTGCCGTAGCGCGCTCGAGGAGCTCGACACGATCCGCGCGGCCCTCGCCGCGCGGCCGGCTGTCTCCGCTCCGCCCAACGGCGACTGGTCGGCGTTCATGTCGCGGCTCGACCGTGCGACGGAAGAGGACGAACAGGCCCGTGGCTCCGTTCGCTCGCTGGCCTCGCGAGCGGCCGTCGGGCGCCGGTCCTACGTCGGCTATCTCGCGATGGCGGCGCTGCTGGCGCTCGTGACGATGAGCGTGGTGGTCGTGATGCGTTCACGAAGTCCTGAGCGAGCGAACGGAACCGCGCGAATCGAAGGGCAGGCCCCGGTTCAGACCCCCGTTCAGACAACGTCTGGGTCGATCGCCGCGGACCCTGCCGGAGAGCGGCAGGCGTTTGCGGAGTTGAGCGAGGAGCACTTCGAGAAATCGAAGCTCGTGGTGCTCGGCCTGACGACGAAGGATGCCGGGCGCGCGACGTCACGCGACTGGACGTACGAACGCCAGCTGGCGTCGGCGCTGCTCGCCGACACCCGGATGTACCGGATGGCCGCCGAGGATCGAGGGCTGGAGTCTCTCGCCGGCGTGATGAGCGACCTCGAGGTCGTGCTGCTGCAGACCTCGCTCACCGACGAGACCGATCCGGCCTCGCTCGGGCAGATCCAGCGGCTCATTCACAAGCGCGATCTTCTCGAGAAGATGGAAGTCGTAAACCACCTCGGACTGGCGCCATAAATGACCACCATGTTTCACAATCGAATCGCCGTCCACGCCGCGGCCGTCATCCTCTTCGTCGCGCTGGCGGGGCCGCAAGGGCTTCGCGCGGCGATGCCCGAGTCCCAGCGGATGGAGCGCGCGAAGGACCTGATCGCGGACGAGCAGTGGGCGCGCGCGGTCGACGAGCTCAAGGCGGCCGCGGCCGACCCGAAGGAAGCCAACAAGGACGAAGCGCTGTTCTGGCTGGCCCACAGCCAGAACCAGTCGCGCGATTTCCTGGGCGCAGTCGAGACCATCCGCCGTCTCGAGCGCGCGTTTCCGGCGAGCCGCTGGGTGAAGCCCGCGCGTTCGCTGCGAATCGAGATCGCGCAGCGCCTGCAGCGCAACGACGTGCTCTGGATGCACACCTTCCCGCCGGCCCCGCCGGCGGCGCCGGTGCCGCCGGTCGCGACCGTGGAAGCCTCGCCGACAGTGCCGCCGCCGATTGCGGTCTACCCGGCGCCGCCGCCGCGGTCGCCCGAAGCCCCCCGGCTGCCGCCGCCGCCCGAAGGCCCCGGCCTGCCGCCGACGGCGGTGCCTCCCACGCCTGTTCCACCGCCGCCTTCGCGTCCCCCGGGCCGTATGCGTGCGCCGATGGCGCCCGGCGCGCAGCCCCCGCCACCGCCGCCGCCAACCCCGCTGGCGATGTGGGTGCCGGAAGGGTACCTGCCGGATACCGATCTGCGCATTCAGGCCCTCGGCAGCCTGATTCGCACCGACGGCGCCAAGGTCATCCCGATGCTGAAGGATATCGCGCTCAAGGCCGACAGGCCGAACCAGTCACGGCGCGCGCTGTTCGTGCTCGTGCAGTCGGGCCGTCCCGAAGCGCGCTCGACGGTCGTGGACGTCGCCAAGACAGGTCCGGAGACCGTGCGGATTGCGGCGGTCCGCGAGCTCGGACGCTTCGGCGGCTCGGGGGTGTCGAACGATCTGCTGCAGGTCTACCCGACGGGCACCGTCCGCGTGAAGTACCAGGTCGTCACTTCCCTCGGCTCACGGGACGACGCGGTTGCGCTGCTGAAGATTGCGCAGTCGGAGACGGATCGCGAGCTGCGCGATATGACGATCGCCACGCTCGGGCAGGCGGGCGCCGGCGAACAGCTCTTCGTTTTCTATAACCGGGCGCCCTCCGACGCCAAGCGCCCGATCATCAAGGGGCTGTTCTACGCCCAGGCGGACGAGTACCTGATTCGCATTGCCGAGCGCGAGCGCGACCAGCCGATGCGCCGGGAAGTGCTGACGCGGCTGCGCGAGCTCGGTACGCCGAAGGCGATGGAGTACGTCGAGAAGGTCGAGCGGAAATAGGCTCAGGTTTCAGTGTGGTCGTCTCTGGTCGTGGTCTGCAGCAACTCCAACCGGTGCAAGCTACATGCTCTTGGCTTCAGAAGGGGGCGCATCGATCGTGACAGCGCCCTCTGAGGACTTCAGGTACACGAAAGATGACGTCGAGCCCAGTCCACGAACGACTCTTGGGCTTTGACTAAGGTGCTCGATTTGGCACGAGATCGGCGCCCGGCAGATGAAACGCTCAGGGGACCCAACCGCCACGCGGACTAGTGACCGAAACCCTGGCGGAACAACTACCCGAACGGAACCGCTCGCTGTAGCTTCAAGCTCGCCTCTGAAAGTCGCATCAGCCATCAGCAGATCTATTCCCAGGTCCGCATTGAGCCTCAATTTGCCGCCTGTTCCGGACCAAACGATGCGGCCACCGTCAGTGGCTGACACTACGGCATCGTCGACACCTGCCAGCCAAACTCTTCCGTGCGAGGTTGAGATCCTGAGCGGTCCGGTGATGCCGAAAACGTCTATTGCGCTGTGGTTGCTGACAATGTCGATCGAGCCCTGTCCAGGACCGATAACATCGACATACACAAGCGGCGCAGGAAGCGGCCAGCGCGTAGAGGCAGCCACAACAACCCTGCGACGCGCATCTATGGATTCCGGCATACTGATTTCAGGCCAGTCTATGGAGGAGCCTTGGTCGTCGCAATCGATCGAGAATGAAAACACGTAGTCGGGCCGGTCTGCGGCCGTGACACTCACCAGTGACGCCACCGAGAGCTGGAGCTGCAATCCGCCACCGGGATTGGGCGGCAGAGTGAACGAACCAAGGGGACGAGATGAGGGTCTATCGCTGCTCCGGATCAACATAGGTGCAGTCGGGTGCTTCTCTCCGACAGGCATGCCCACACGCCGGCGTTCAAAGAGCTGAGGTAGCGGCGGCCCTGTGGCGTAGGCTGGTAAAGGATGCTGGTGGTCTTGAGGGCAGGCGAGTGATGCGAGAAAATGCCGAGCCAGACGCATAGACGTCATGCTGATTGACCCCGGTTTATTTTATCCCCATACACACGGTTGCTGGATGTCGCGTCGTCGGGTGCTTCATTGGCGGCCTTGGGGAGGCCCGCGGTCAGCCTCGCAGAAATTCGCGATCCACGAGATTCGCTGACCCGCGGGTCACCCTCCCCAAATCCTAGTGAGCCCCCTGGGTTGTGAGGTGCGAGCGTAACTGGTTAATGGGTCAGGGTCCGCTGGACCACAGCGGCGTGCCTCCCCCGCTGTACACCACAAGGCGGCCGTTGTCCTGGACGGCCAGGTACGCGCCAGAATTCCCATTTGTTCCGGCGTGCCAGACAGGACTGCCGCCCGCGTTATACACAACAAAATTGCCGTCGTTCTGCATTGTGGTGATGCCGGCTGCGCCGATGTTGGTGCAAGTCGGCCAGCAGTTGATAGCCCAGTGGGCCGATCCGTAGTTGTACAGCACGAGATTGGCGTCTGCCTGGTACGTCAGGACGAACTGCCCGCTCGGGGACGCAATCGACTGTCCGGGGTAGAGCGACTGGCCGGGCCAAAGGATCGTGGCTCCCCCTCCTCCTCCTCCGGGGTTGCCCCATACATCGAAACCGATCCGTGCGCCGTCAACGTCTGGGAGCCCGTTGAATTCGACCAGAACGTCATAGTGCCCATCGTTTAGCACAGGCGCTGGGACCTCAACGGTCCCGTTGCCAGCGACATAGACGGTGGTGTCGGAAATAACAGAGTTGAGAGACTCACTGACGATCCATACGACGGATTCCGTTCCCGGTGGCACGGTTCCGGTGTCGAACTGCAGTGTCAGGTGAGAAGGGGGGGCGTTTCCCTGGTAACTCGTTGGGGTCATGTTCGCGCCGGCCGGCCTCGGAACGCATTGCAACTCCACAATCTTGACGCGTACATCGACGGTGCCCGTCGTTCCGGTGCCGCAACCGGCGACCGACTTGAAGAACCATCGTGCCGGCCACCGGGCGTTGTACACGATTTCGTACTCTCCGAAGGTGATCAGTCTTTCGAAGCTGTAGAGATACCGTAGGTCGTGAATGAAGGGTCCACGAGATCGATGATCAATTCACCTGAGATGAAGGACCCTCCGTACCTGGCCTGCAAATCTGGATAATTGGTCGTGTAGTGGACGGCGAAGGTAGGTGGCGGATCGTATGTGTTGAACGGAGGGCCTCCGCAGGCGACCCATGTGCAGAGGAGTGCTAAGAGCACGCCACGTTGTGTGCACACGCGCCACAGGTGCGCCGCACGCGTGACCGATGGTTGGGCCGTCACTGTTTTCCCCCCAGAATCGAGTTAATCGCGTCGACAACGTCGTCAACCGAGCGCCATTTCGCTGTAGCGACCTGATGGATGTGTCGCTCGAACTCGATCCGGCGCGGGTTCGCATTGCGGGCATGAATGCCGGGTGCCAACGCAACCTTCGCCGAGGGGTTCGCTTTCACCGCCTCTGCGTCGGTCAGGACGAAGTCGTCGTTGACGAGCTTCTGGTAGATCAACCAATCGGCGGCCAGGTACGCCTCCATGGGCGACATCATCGGACTCGCGAAAATTGGTCCTGGCGTTTCCTTGCCCCGCTCTCTTCTATCGCGGCCTGTGCTGAGCTCGGGCACGTTCATCCAGACAAACATCCTGGCCTCGCGGAGTTCGCGAGGCCGGAAGCGCATATACTCGGGCGCCCGACTCAGCGAGAGCTCACGGTTCAAGGCACCCAGCAGCGCCGCCTCCTGAATGCCAGCTGTCTCTCTCTTCTGCCACGACATCTGCTGGTCGCCGAGGAGGTTTCCAAGCTTCTCGAGTGCTTCCCGATCCGGTCCCGCTGGCGACGCGAGCTGTGCAACGACGCTGTAACGCGCCGCCTCAGCACCGATCGCCCTGGCCTTTGAATTGGACATCCCGGCTTTAGTGTTTGAAGAAAGCTGTCGCAGGTGAGCGAATGGCTTTCCATCAGGCGTCTGCGCCCGAACTGGCGCGACGGCGAGCATGATTGTGACGGTACAGAGTATCGGCAATGATGGATGTCGAAGCATTGAGTGTCCTTTCTAACCCGTTGGTGATGAGTCCCGGGGCCTGGACCGCATGCTCTACGAAACTTGAAGAAGGGGTGGTGAGCGCATGGTGAAGGTGTCTTACCTCCTAGCCAAAAGTACCCGTGGGCGGGCTCCGCATCGGCGGAACAAGTGGCGACGCGGCTGGGAGCACGCGACGTGCCAACCGACTGACCATTGCTATCGCCGCATCCGCTGTTGTCCCGCTGCAGGCTTTCAAGTCGGGCGTGGTAGGAATTAATTCGGCAAGAACTCGCACGGCTCGAAACCACTCGTTGAAGAATCCACACAGCACCATCCAGCGTTGTGGTGATCGAAGACTTTGGCGAGGCTTCTCGGAAACGTTCTCGTTTCGTGTCGTCGCCTCGAGCCAGTGGTTCGCTCATGAGCCTCGGTGGCGAAACATCACGAACGATCCGCCTGAACAGGAAATCACGATCTGTGAAGCGGCACCGAATTGAGACGGCGGCCTGATCGGGTTCGTGTCACGGAAGTGCTGCCGGCTCGTCCTCTGCTCTGCGATAGAGCAGCGCCACCAACTCTTCCAGGAATCTTGACTGGCCTTCGGTCGACTCGAGACCTGCGAAGACCAAAGACCAAATCAAGACCCGAGACCCCCGCCTCCGCGCGACCCGGACTCAGCGCGCTTCCGACTTCGCGCGAAGCGCTTCGGCGGACCGCCGTAGCCTTGGGCGGAGGCGGCTCGGCAGGGCCGCGCCATGGCTGGTCGCTCGTGCCGTGTCGCGCGACGAGCGACGGCGGGCGAGGCCATTGACCATTCCCCCGTTTTCCCCCCATCATCCGTAAGCTCTTACGATTCCCGAACTCGCGGCGGAGCGGGGGCGTGCTGAAAGCGCCTGCCGCCGTCAGTTAGGGTCCGGTGGGATTGGCCCCCGGTTCGCAGTCAGGCTTTCGGATCCATGCCGCCACCTACTGACTCCTCCAGCCTGCGAGGCCGCCGTCGCGCCCTTGCGATCTTCGTCAACACCGCCATTGCGGCGATCGGCGGCGGACTCACGGCGCTGCTCGGCGCGTTCGCGCTGAGGCCGCAGCCCGGTGGGGCGGCCGGCCTCCGATGGTTCCGGGCGGGAACGACCGAGGATCTCGAAGCCGGACGAGCCCGTGCCCCGCGTGCTGGCAGTGGCGCGCGTGGACGGCTGGTACCGCGAGCGAGCTCGTCAGACCGTGTTCCTCGTCTGGGACGGCGACCGTACGATCCGCGCGCTGTCGGCGACCTGCACGCATCTCGGCTGCCAGGTGCGGTGGGAGGCCAAGGAAAAGAAATTCCGATGCCCGTGTCATGGCGGCGTCTACGCGGCCGACGGAAGCGTCGTCGAAGGGCCGCCCCCGAGGCCGCTCGATACGGTTGAGGCGCGCATCGATCCGGCGAACAACACGGTGCTGGTGCGGCTATGAAGGACTGGCTGAACGCCAGGACCGGATACCGCGAGGCGGCGCACGTGATGCTCGACGAGCCGCTGCCGCCGGGCACGGGCTGGTTCTTCACGCTCGGGAGCGTGCTCCTCGCGCTGCTGTCGGTGCAGCTTCTCACCGGCGCGTTCCTCACGCTCTACTACGCGCCGACCCCCGATCACGCGTACGACAGCGTCCGCTTCATCACCGCGCTCCCGGCCGGCCGGATCGTGCGCGGCCTCCATCACTACGGCGCCAGCTTCCTCGTCGTCGCGCTGGCGCTGCACATGCTGCGCGTAATCGCCTTCGGGTCGTACAAGCCGCCGCGTGAGGTGACCTGGCTTTCCGGTCTGGTGCTGCTCGCCCTGGTGCTCGGCTTCGCGCTGACCGGGTATCTCCTCCCATGGGATCAGCGCGCCTACTGGGCGACCGTCGTCACCATCAACATCGCGCAGCTGACGCCGCTCGGCGGCGAGATCGTCGCCGGCGTGCTCCGCGGCGGCGACACGATCGGCGCGATGACGCTCACGCGCTGGTACGCCGCGCACGTGATCTTCCTGCCGGCCGCGCTCGTTCTGCTGGTCGTGGCGCACGTCTTCCTGATGCGCCGTCACGGGATCTCCGGCCCGGTCCGGCCGCACACCGGTCCGTCTCAGGCGTTTTATCCGTTTCAGGCCTCCCGCGACGTGACCGTCGTCACCGTGGTCCTGATCGCTCTCGTCGTGTGGGCGCTGAGGGGCGTGCCCGCGCTGGAAGCTCCCGCGGATCCCACCGACGCCACGTACGTGCCGCGGCCGGAGTGGTACTTCCTCGGTCTGTTTCAGCTGTTGAAGTATTTTCCGGGGAAGTGGGAAGTCGTCGGGGCGATGGTGATTCCCGGCATCGCCGCGGGCTTCCTGGCGCTCCTTCCCTGGATCGACCGCGGCCCTGACCGCGATCCGCGGAAGCGCCGGAAGCTGATGACCGTGGTTGCGATCGGCGTCGCGGCCGTCGGCGTCCTGACGACGCTCGGCTGGCGCGACAGCCCGCCGTCGGCCGCCGCGGCCGGCGACACGTGGACCCTGCGCGAAATCGGCGGCCGCGCGTTCGTGCAGAAGGCCGCGTGCTCGAAGTGCCATTCCGAAGACGGCGTCGCCGATCCGCTCGAGGGCATGGCGTCGACGCGCACGCTGGAGTGGATTGGCGGGCACGTCGCGGATCCGCAAATGATCGCGCCCGGGCTCCGGGAGGCGCCGACGGTCGTGCACGAGCGCGAAGCGGCCGCCATGGTCGCCTACGTCCGCCGCGCCTCGCGCCAGCCCTATCCGGGGTTTCCGGAGCCGGTCGAGACCGTCGGGGCCATCTTCGCGCGTTACTGTGTCGGCTGTCACAAGATCGAAGGAGACGGAGGCACCGAAGGGCCGGATCTCACGCGCGCCGGTGAGAAGCACGACGCCGCGACGCTCCGCCGCTGGATCGTCGATCCGGAGCTGGTCGATCCGGACGCGGAGATGCCGTCGTTCGGCGATCGCCTGTCGGCCGCACAGCTCGACGCGATCTCGGCGTACCTGGCGGCGCGGAAATAGCTCAGTCTCAGGCATCGTGCTGTCCCGAATCACTAATCCCTGAATCCTCGAATCCGGCCGAAGCCGCTCCGCACGATGTAGTATTCAACGATCAGGATTCAGGGATTCACGGATTCAGGGATTAGCGATTAGGGATTCAGCGATTAGCGATTAGTGATTCACATGCCCGCCAATCCCCTGCTGGACGGCCTTCGCCTCGAGCCAGCCCCCGGTCCTACCACCCTCGTCATTTTCGGCGCGACCGGGGACCTGACGCGGCGCAAGCTGCTGCCGGCGCTCTACAGGCTCTTCCGCGGCCAGCGCCTGCCGGCCCGCTTCGCGGTCATCGGCGCGGCGCGGGAGGATCGCGGCGACACCTGGTTCCGCGACCAGCTCCGCGTCAGCCTGCGTGAGTTCGCCGGCGTCACCGAAGAGGACGAGGTGGCCCGGTCCCTGGCCGAGCGGATGTATTTCGTGGGCGGCGACTTCGCCGACGGTGCGGTCTATCAACGGCTCGCCGAGCGGCTGCGCGAGATCGACAGCGCCGGCGGCGTGCTCTTCTACCTGGCGATTCCCCCCGGCGCGTACGCGACCGTCATCGAGCAGCTCGGCGCCGCGGGGCTCTCCGCTCAGGCGTCGGCGACGGCGTGGCGCCGCGTGATCGTCGAGAAGCCGTTCGGCACCGATCTCGAAAGCGCCCGCGAGCTGAACCGGCTCGTGCACCGGCACTTCGACGAGGAGCAGGTGTTCCGCATCGATCACTATCTCGGGAAGGAGACCGTCCAGAACCTGATGGTCTTCCGCTTCGCGAACGGCATGTTCGAGCCGATCTGGAACCGCCGCTACATCGACCACGTGCAGATCACCGCGGCCGAAACGGTGGGCGTGGAGCGCCGCGCGGCGTACTACGAGGGCGCAGGCGCGCTGCGCGACATGGTCCAGAACCACCTGATGCAGCTGCTGTCGCTCGTCGCGATGGAGCCGCCGATCGCGTTCACCGCCGAGAGCGTGCGCGATCGGAAGATGGACGCGCTCCTCTCCGCGCAGCCGCTCCTCGACGACGATGCGCCGGACGGCCCGCAGGTGGTCCGCGCCCAGTACGGCGCGGGATGGGTCGCGGGGGAGGAAGTGCCGGCGTACCGAACCGAGCCGGACGTGTCTCCGGCGTCGACGACCGAGACGTTCGTGGCGTTGAGGCTGCAGCTCGACAGCTGGCGGTGGGCGGGTGTGCCGTTCTACATCCGGACGGGGAAGCGGCTGCCGAAGCGCACGACCGAGATTGCGATCCAGTTCCGGCGGCCGCCGCTGCAGATCTTCAAGCGCGTCAGCGCGTCGTCGGTCGCCCCCAACCTGCTCATCATCAACGTCCAGCCGGACGAAGGCATCTCCGTGCGGTTCGAGGCCAAGCTCCCGGGCACGCGGATGCAGCTCGCGCCGGTGATGATGAACTTCCGCTACGGGACGGCGTTCGGCGGCTCGGTGCCGGAAGCGTACGAGACGTTGTTGCTCGACGCGATGATCGGCGATCCGACGCTCTTCGCGCGCCACGACTTCGTCGAGGCCTCCTGGGCGCTGATCACGCCCGTGCACGAGCGATGGCGTCACGCCGCGCCGGCGCAGATTCCCGTCCACGAGGCGGGCGAGTGGGGACCGGCCGAGGCGCACGCGCTGATGCAGCGCGACGGCCGCCGGTGGAGGACACTGTGAGCGAAGCGCCCGCGGGCCGCCTGCTGGAGAACGGCGTCGAGGTGCCGTTTGCGGAGATCGAGGCGGCGTTCGGCCGCGCCGGCTCTCAGGAAGGCAGGCGTGCCTCCGGTCTCGCGCTGACCGCCACGGTCGTTGCCGCCGGTCCTCCCGAGCGGTTGCTCGAGGCGGCCGATGCCTTGACACAGCTGACCGACATCGCGATCCGTGCGATTCTCATCTCGTACGGCGACCGCACCGTACCGATCGTCCGTGTCGGGGAGCACACCGTCGCCCTCGAGGGACTGACGCCGCACTATCTGAACAACGCCGTGGCGGCGCTGCGCCTCTCCAGCCTCCCGACGCTCGTCTGGTGGCGGGGCGGCGCGCCGGAGACGCTCGAGGGGCTGGCCGAGCTCGCCGATCGGCTCGTGCTCGACGCAGAGGATCCCAGGCCCGTCTGGGCGCGGGTGGCGGCGGTTGCCGAGCGTACCGCGACGAGCGATCTGCGCTGGACGCGCCTGACGCGATGGCGCGCGCTGATGGCGCACTTCTGGGAGATCCCCGAAGTGCGGGCCGCGGCGCCGGGATTCAATCGCCTCCGCATCGAGGGGTCGGATCTCCACGCCGCGCGTCTCTACGCGGCCTGGCTCATGTCGACCCTCAAGTGGACCCCCGCCACGCTCGAGGTGGTCGAGCGGCCGGGAGGGGCGGCGATCGACTGCGTCGAAGTGGGGGACGGCGATCAGACGCTCTCGCTCCGCACCGGGTCGAGCCGCACCTGCATCGAAACCGCCGCGCGGGTGCACGGGCACGCCGGCGACGTGTCGCGAATCGTCTCGCTCGGAGATCAGGGACTGTGCGCGTTGATCGCGGAGGAGCTGCGGATACGATCCCGCGATCTCGCGTTCGAGCGTGCCGTCGAAGCCGTCGGAGGAGTCGCATGAGCGGATCGCAGTTCGGCATCATCGGTTTGGGCACGATGGGGCGCAACCTCGCGCTCAACATCGAGTCCCGTGGCTATCGCGTCGCGGTCTGGAACCTCGAACCGGAGTGGGTGAAGGATTTCATCGACGAGCATCCAGGCACGGCGTTCGAAGGGACGACGACCTTCGAGGCGTTCACGGCCGCGTTGGAGAAGCCGCGCCGGATCATGATGATGATCCCCGCGGGCAAGCCGGTTGACGCCACCATCCAGAAGCTCCTGCCGCTGCTCGGCCGCGGCGACGTGGTCATCGACGGCGGCAACTCGTGGTTCGAGGACACCCTCCGCCGCGAAGCGGAGCTGCGGCCGGCCGGGATCCATTTCATCGGCTGCGGCGTGTCGGGCGGGGAAGAAGGGGCGCGCCACGGTCCGTCGCTCATGCCCGGCGGGCCGAACGAGGCGTGGCCCATCGTGCGCGACGTGTTCGAAGCCATCGCCGCGAAAACGGAGGCCGGCCCGTGCGTCACGCACGTGGGGCCGGACGGCGCCGGCCACTTCGTGAAGATGGTGCACAACGGCATCGAATACGGCGACATGCAGCTCCTCGCCGAGTCGTGGGACGTCATGCGGCGCGGCCTCGGGATGACGGCGCCGCAGACCGCCGATGTGTTCGACGCCTGGAACGCCGGCCCGCTGGAGTCGTTCCTGTCGGAGCTCTCGGCGCAGGTCTGCCGGACGATCGATCCGGAAACCGGCCAGCCGCTCGTCGACCTGGTCCTCGACAAGGCCGGGCAGAAGGGAACGGGGCGCTGGACGTCACAGGTCGCGCTCGACCTGGGCGTCGCGATCCCGACCATTGCCGCGGCGATTGACGCCCGCGTGCTGTCGAGCCTGAAGAGCGAGCGCGTCCAGGCGGGCGGCCAGCTGTCCGGCCCTCCGCCGGCGGACGTCTACCGCGCCGAGGATCCGAAACAGGTGATCGCCGACCTGCACGACGCGCTGTACGCCGCGCGCGTCTGCGCCTATGCGCAGGGGATGGCGCTCATCCGCGCCGGCTCCGATCGCTACAAGTGGAACGTGGACCTGGCGGAAATCGGGCGCATCTGGAAAGCCGGCTGCATCATCCGCGCACGCCTGCTCGATCCGGTTCGTCAGGCGTTCGGCACGCAACCGTCGCTCGTGAACCTGCTGCTCGATCCGGCGCTCGGCAAGGCCGTCGAGGCGGCCCAGGCCGGATGGCGGCGCACGATCGCACGGGCCGCGCACGCGGGATTGCCGCTTGGCGCCCACGCGGCAGCGCTCAGCTACTTCGACTCGTACCGTTCCCCACGCCTTCCGCAGACCCTGACGCAGGCCCAGCGCGACGCCTTCGGCGCGCACACGTACGAGCGGATCGATCGGCCGGGAGCGGTGCATAGTGAATGGTGATGGTCGACAACTCCCAACGTCCCAACTACCAACTCCCAAAGTGCATGACGCGTATCAGCTGGGTGGAATTTGCCGCGGCTTTCACCCCCAGGCAGTTTGGGAGTTGCCCGCCGCCGCTTGTCGCCTTCGAGCACCAGCGACAAGCTTTGGCGAGGCCTCGCCGAAGCGCGCGATGGATCTGCGCGCGAAGGCGGGGGGGTTGGCTTCTGGGAGTTATCTCAGTTCTTCACCACTGAATTCTCCTGACACAGACTGCATTCATGATTCCTCATCACGCCACCGCCCTCAATCTCGCGAGCGTCCTCGAACACCAGGCGATGCTGACGCCCGATCGCGTCGCGGTCACGTTCGGTTCGACCCGGATCACCTACGGCGAGCTCGACGCCGGGACGTCGCAGATTGCCGGCGGCCTGCTGGGCCTGGGCATCGCGCCCGGCGATCACGTCGCGCTGTCGTGCCCGAACGTGCCGTGGTTCCCGCTCGCCTACTTCGGCATCCTCAAGGCCGGCGCGGTCGTCGTCCCGCTCAACGTGCTCCTGAAGCCGCGCGAGATCGCCTATCACCTGAAGGACAGCGACGCCAAGGCGCTGCTGGCTTTCGAGGGCACCGCCGAGCTGCCGCTCGCCGCCATGGCCCGGGCCGCCTGCGACGAAGCGGCCTGCCCGCACCTGCTGATCATGACCGCCGATCACGCCGCGCCGAGCCCGGTCGCGCCGGCGCTGACGCTCGGGCAGATCATGCACGGTCAGCCCGCGGCGTTCGATGCGCGGCGGCGGCGCCCGGACGACACCGCGGTGATCCTCTACACGTCAGGCACGACCGGTCATCCGAAGGGCGCGCAGCTCACCCACGAAAACATGCTGACCAACGCCGTGGCGTCGCGCGACATGTTCCTGCCGGCGGCCAGCGCCGGTTTCGAGCAGGATGTCTCGCTCGTCACGCTGCCGCTCTTCCACTCGACGGCGCAGACGTGCCAGATGAACGCCGGCTTCTACGGCGGCTTCCGCCTCGTGCTGCTGCCGCGGTTCGATCCCGGCGTCGTGCTCCAGACCATCGTCCGCGAGCAGGTCGGCTTCTGGATCGGCGTCCCGACGATGTACTGGGCGCTGCTGGAGCACGTCGCGTCCGGCAAGGCCGGAGGCAGGTCCCATCGCGCAGCACTTGCGCGGTCTGCGTCTCGGGTGGCGCGCCGATGCCCGTCGAGGTCCTGCGCCGGTTCGAGACCACGTTCGGCGTGCGGGTCCTCGAGGGCTACGGGCTGTCGGAGACCTCGCCGGTCGTCTGCTTCAACCAGCTGCAGAAGCCCAGCAAGCCCGGCACCGTGGGGTTTCCGATCTTCGGCGTCGACGTCCGCTGCGTCGACGACGAGGGACGGCCCGTGGCTGTCGGGGAACGCGGGGAGATCGTCGTGCGCGGCCCGAACGTCATGAAGAGCTACTACAACCGCCCGGAAGCGACCGCCGAGGCGACGCGGAACGGCTGGTTCCACACCGGGGACATCGGGATCCTCGACGATCAGGGTTACCTGGCGGTCGTGGACCGGAAGAAGGACATGATCCTGCGCGGCGGCTTCAACGTGTATCCCCGCGAGCTCGAAGAAGTGATCATGACCCACCCGGCTGTCTCTCTGGTCGCGGTCGTCGGCATCCCCGATGAGCGCCTCGGGGAAGAGGTCAAAGCGTTCATCGTGAGAAAGGCAGGCGCCACGGCGACGGAAGAGGAGCTCCTCGAGTGGTTCCGCGAACAGTTCGCGTCTTACAAGTATCCGCGCAGTGTCGAATTCCGAGACTCGCTCCCGATGGGCGCCACCGGCAAGATTCTGAAAAGGGAGCTCAAGGCGGCCGTACCCGGCTGACAAAGTTCCGGCGAGCCCACACGTTGTTCGCCGATCGCCGCGGCGGATTCCGAATCGATCACCGTTTCGTAACGGCGTTTCGCCCATGACACGTCCTGCGGCGAGAGGCCGACTCATCCGTAGCCCGATCGGATCGTGCTCGATCGGCCGCAACGTTGACAACGAAGTGCGGCGGTCAACTGCCGTCTCGCTCAGCTCAGCCTGTGGCCGCATGCTTGCATTGTTTGGCCTTTTACTCGTCGATCAGAGGTCGATCAGAGGAGGCGTTCGATGGCCAAGTGCAGCGAGGTGATGACGCGCGAGCCGGTATCGGTGGAGCCCGAGGAAGCGATCAGCCGGGTCGCGGAGCTGATGAAAAGCCAGGACGTCGGCGCGGTCCCGGTGATCGAGACCAAGGCGTCGCGCCGGCCGGTAGGCATCATCACGGATCGCGACATTGTCGTGAAGGTGGTGGCGGCAGGGCGGGACCCGAAGAGCACGGCGGTTCGCCAGGCCATGACGAGCAATCCATCGACGTGCCGGGAAGACGAGGACGTGAACGACGCGGTGTCGCGCATGTCCGATCGTCAGGTTCGGCGGATGCTGGTCGTCGATGCCGAAGGGTGCCTGTGCGGCATCATCGCGCAGGCCGATATCGCGACCCGCGTCAAGAAGGACAAGACGACCGGTGAGCTGGTCGAGGCGATTTCTGAACCCGGTACGGTGCGAAAATAAGCCGAAAAACCAGCTCATCCATGGCTTCGGGGCAGCCCCGGCGTGTTGCCTGCCTTTGAGGGCGTGGGATATATTCGCACCCGCATGGCACTCGATTCGCCGTCTCATCACCGCGGCACGGGCCTCGTCGACGTCCTGGACAGGGTGCTCGACAAGGGGCTCGTGATCGCGGGCGACATCAAGGTGTCGCTGGCTGAAGTCGAGCTGCTGACCATCCGGATCCGGCTGCTCATCTGTTCACTCGACAAGGCGCAGGAAATCGGCCTCGACTGGTGGCGGTACGACCGGGATCTGTCGTCAGGCGCTCAACGGGACGCGATCAAGGAACACGGCGAGCTGCGCGCACAGATTCAGCAGCTCGAGCGGAAGGTGAACGCGCTGACGGCACTGCGGACGCGGTCGGCACCGCGGCCGCGGAAGCGGCGCTGAAGCACCCGGCGGACTGTCCGACACCAGGAGCAGAGAATGGCAGTTGAACGAGCGGCAGGCGGCACGAGTCTCATCGACGTTCTCGACCGCGTCCTGGACAAGGGCATCGTGATCGACGCCTGGGTCCGCGTCTCGCTGGTCGGCATCGACCTCATCACCGTCGAAGCGCGTGTCGTCGTCGCGTCCATCGATACGTATCTGAAGTACTCGGAAGCGGTCGGTCAGGTGTCGCCGGTGTCCCGGCCGCAAGCCGAGCTGACGGCGCACCAGAACGTGCTCGCGGAGAACGTCGCGCTGCGCGCCGAAGTGGCCACGCTCAAGGGGAACGCCGCCAGAAAAGCCGGGAAAGGCGCCGGAAAGGTCGTCCGGTCCGTTGCGCGGAGGCGCAGCGAAGGGTAACCCGTGTCCCGGTCCGCCGCCGCCACGGCCGCGCAGTTTTCGCGGGTCGACACGGAAGCAAAGCTCGCGCTGCTCGAGTTTCTGCTGACCAGCACCGACCTCCAGGCTTCCGCACGCCGTGCCATCGACTGGTTGGCCGCTCACGCCGGCGTGCTGCAGGCGGTGGTCGCCGTGGCCGAGCCTGGCGCCGGGCCGATCCTCCTCGTGGCCGAGCACGGCGTCTCGTCGTCGGCCATCGTCGATTTCGCGCTGTCGCGCGACGACGAAGGGCATCCGCTGGTCCGGGCGATGGCGAGCGCCGACCCGACCTATTTCGACGGCGTGTCGGGGAAGGTCCGGGCGCCCATCGAGGATGGCGCGTTCCACGCGGTCCCGCTCCGCGCGGAGGACGAGGTGACGGCCCGCGGCCTGTTGTTGGCGAGCGCGTCGGGACCGAACGTCCATCCCGACGTGATCTGGATCGCCCGGATGCTCGGCCGGCAGGTGGCGAGGCTCCAGAGCCGCCAGACCCTCGCCGAGACACGCTTCGGGCAGGAACGGATGCTGCTGTACAGCATCATCAATGCGGTCACCGACCCGATCCTGCTCACCGATCCGGAGGGGAAGCTCATCATCGCGAACACGCACGCGGAGAAGCTGTTCGCCGCGCCCGAAGATGCCAGCGAAGGCTGGCGGCGCGCGGTCGCGCTGAACAACATGCTGTTTTCGGCCGCGCTCTCGACGAGCGCCGTCGCCCAGACGGAGGCGGCGCGCCGCGAGCTCCTGCTGGTCGATCCGCTCGAGGGCTCCGATCTCCTGTTCGAATTGCTGAGCTCCCGCGCGAAGGACGAGCGGCAGGGCACCTACGTCGTCTCGGTGCTGCGCAACGTGACCGACCTGGCGCGCGCGAAGGAAGAGATCGAGGAGAGCTACCGGACGCTGCGGCTCGCGCAGGCGGAAGTCCGCGACGAGCGCCACCGGCTGGATCTCATCATCGACTCGGTGGCCGATCCGATCCTGGTCACCGACCAGGAAGGGGACATCGTGCTGATGAACGAGCCGGCCGAGCGGCTCTTCGACGCGCCGCGGTCCGGGGGAGAGGGGGCGCAGCGGCGGGTGCACGCCAACGGCGCGAACCTCACCTCGTTCGTGTCGAACGTGCTCACGCGCGGCGGGGAGCAGCGGTATCGCGGGGAGATCCAGCTGACCGATCCCGCGACGGGCCGGCCGTCGCCGGTGGAAGGGCTCGCCGGCCAGATCCTGTCGGAGCAGGGCGAGCTGATGTGGGTCGTGACGATCCTGCACGACCTCACCGAAGCGATCGAGAAGGGGCGCCTCTACGAACAACTCAAGGAAGGCGCCGTGGAGCTCGAGCGCAAGGTCCAGGAAGCGACGACGGAGCTCGCCGATCAGAACGAGCTGCTCCGGCGGCAGCACATCGCGCTCGAGCAGGCCTCCGCCCTGAAGTCCCAGTTCCTGGCGAACATGTCGCACGAGTTCAGGACGCCGCTCAACGCCATCCTCGGCTACACGCACATGCTCCTGAACGGCGTCTCCGGCCCGGTCGCCGACACGCAGCGCAAGAGCCTGACGCGCATCGACTCGAACTCGCGGCACCTGCTCGCGCTCATCAACGACATCCTGGACATCACGCGGATCGAAGCGGGCCGCATGCCGCTCACGCTGACGACGTTCCACATTCCCGGAGCTCGTCGACGAGGTGATGTCGGAGCTCGAGCCGATCATCAAGCGGTCGAACCTCGTCGTGCGTCCGAGCATGTCCCGGACGCTGCCGGCGCTCAAGAGCGATCGCCAGAAAGTGAAACAGGTCGTCCTCAACCTCTTGAGTAACTCGCTGAAGTTCACGCCGGCCGGCTCGGTGACCGTCGGGGCCGCCTACGAGTCGAAATCCCGGCACATCGCGATCGCCGTCTCGGACACGGGCGTCGGGATTGCCGCCGACGACCAGGTCAAGGTCTTCGAGGACTTTCGCCAGCTCGATGGCTCGCCGGCGCGCGGGTATGGCGGCACAGGCCTGGGGCTGTCGATCTGCCGGCGGCTGTCCCAGATGCTCGGCGGCTCAATCGAGCTGCAGAGCACCCCCGGCAAAGGCTCGGTGTTCACGCTGCGTCTCCCGACGCGGCTCAGACGACGATGAGTGATACTGAAGTCAAACAGGCGCTCGTGCTCGTAGTCGAGGACTATCAGGACGCCCGCGAGATGTACGCCGCGTACCTGCAGTTCTCGGGGTATCGTGTGGCCGAGGCCACCAACGGCCTGGAAGCCATCGAGAAGACGCTCGAGCTGTTCCCGGACATCATCCTGATGGACCTGGCGCTGCCGAAGATGGATGGCTGGGAAGCGACGCGGCGGCTGAAGTCCGACGAGCGCACGAAGCACATCCCGATCGTCGCGCTGACCGGGCATGCGCTGGCCGGCCACGCGGAAGGCGCGCGGCAGGCCGGGTGCGACTCGTTCGTCACCAAGCCGTGCCTGCCCGACGCGCTCGTCGCCGAGATTCGCCGCATGCTCGCCGACCGCGGTCTGCCGCCGGAAGCCGGCGAGCCAAAGCGCCCCGTGAAGCCGGGTGGACGCAGACGCTGAGAGCCGGTGACGGCCGCCTTTCGGACATCAGGTGATGGCAAAGACGCAGAAAAAACCGAAACCAACGGTGACCCAGAAGCGCAAGAAGCCCGCCGCCGCGCCGGTCGGGCGCGAGCGGACCGTGCGCGCGGCGCCGCCGCCGCCGCCAAACGCCCGCGGCAAGCTCGAGCGCGTCCGCATGCGGTCGCAGACGCCCAAGCCGGCGCGCGCCGGCGCGGCCGGCCCGGCCGACGAGGCGAACGAAGGCAAGTACGTGTATTGCGTCATCAAGTCCGAGCGTCCGCTCAGCTTCGGGCTCCTGGGCATCGGCCCCGATCCCGCCGAGGTCCACACGGTCCACTACCGCGACATCGCCGCGATCGTCTCGAACACGCCGATGGTGGTGCAGGATCCGACGCGCGACAACGTCCTGGCGCACCAGCGCGTCAACGAGACGGTCATGCAGCAGCACACCGTCATCCCGATGTCGTTCGGCACCGTGTTCAAGACCGACGACGACATCATGGAGCTGCTGCGGTCGGCCTACGACGCGTTCACCGACGTCCTGAACAAGATGCAGGACAAGTTCGAGTTCGGCCTGAAGGTGCTCTGGGATCGCGACCAGATCGTCCGCGAGATCGAGGACGAGGACGAAGACATCCGGCGGCTCAAGGGGGAGATCTCGACGCAGAAGGGATCGACCTACTTCGCGCGGATGCAGTACGGGCGCCTGATCGATGCCGCGTTGCAGGCACGCTCGGAGCGGTACGTCAGCGAGATCTTCGAGGCGCTCCGCAACGTGTCGGTCGCGTCCCGCTCGAACAAGCCGATCGGCGACCGGATGATCATGAACGCCGCCTTCCTCGTGGCCCGGACCCTCGAGCAGGCCTTCGACGCGCGCGTGAAGGACATCGGCCAGCGCTACGAGAAGCTGACGTTCAAGTACACGGGGCCGTGGCCGCCGTACAATTTCGTCAACATCCGCTTGAAGCTGGAGCGTGCGCACTGACGCCAGGGTGTGAAATCGTTGAGGGGAACTGGTCTCGTGACCGAAGACCGAAGCCCGAAGACGAAAGACCACAGACCTGAGACCCGAGACCCGAGACGCCGCATGTTCATCCTGGACACGATCCTCGTCGGCGGCCTGCGGTTCGTGTTCGACAAGATCGCCGCGGCCGTCGACACCGAGCTGAACGACGACACGCACCTGCGCGACCAGCTGCTCGCGGCCCAGATGCGCGTCGAGCTCGGGGAGATGAGCGAGGACGAGTTCGAGGTGTTCGAAGCGGACATCCTGGCGCGCCTGCGCGAGATCCGCGATCGGAGGCAGGGTGCCGGTGCCGCGACGCTCTCGCCGAGCGACTACAAGATCACCGGCATCGAAGCCACGTTCGGCGGCGACGAGCGCTCCGAGGAGTGATCGCGGCCTGACGTCCGGCGGCCCGGAATTCCTCTTTATCGGCGGCAAAGGCGGCGTCGGCAAGACGACGTGCGCCGCCGCCGTTGCCGTCTGGGCGGCGGACCGCGGGGCGGCGGACCGCGCGGCGGCGGACCGCGGGCTCCGCACCCTTGTCATTTCCACCGATCCCGCGTCGTCGCTCGGCGACGCGCTCGCCCGGCCGCTCGGCGGCTCGCCCCGCAAGATCTCCGCCGCACGCGGCTCGCTGTACGGCGTCGAGATCGACGCGCGCCGCGCATTGGAACGGTGGCTCGCCGCCCGCCGCGAGACGCTCGAGCGGATCGCGCTGCGCGGAACGTGGCTCGATCAGGAAGACGTGTCCCGCCTCCTGCGGTTGTCGCTGCCCGGGATCGACGAGCTGGCCGCGCTGTTCGAGATTGCGCGCCTGGCGCGGACCGGACGGTACGACCTCGTCGTCGTCGACACTGCCCCGACCGGTCATACGCTGCGCATGCTGAACATGCCCGGCACGCTGCGGGAGATCGCCCGCGTCTTCGATGCCATGCAGGCCAAGCACCGCGTGATGGTCGAGGCGCTGCGCGGGGCCTGGACGCCGGATGCCGAAGAGGCGCTCATCGACGGGATCGATCGCGACGGGCAGGATCTCGCCGCGCTGCTCCGCGATCCGGCGCGCGTGCGCGTGTCGTGGGTGACGCTGCCCGAGCGGATGGCGGTCGAGGAAACCGCGGACGGCGTCGCGGCCCTCCGGTCAGCCGGCATTCCGCTCCACCACATCGTCGTCAACCGGATCACGCCGGAACCCGATCGCGCGTGCGGATGGTGCGATGCGCGGCGCGCGCTGGAGCGGCGCGCCATCGGCGAATTGAAGCGCCGGGTGCCGGGCCTGCCCCTGGTGCCGCTTGCGGCGCGCGATGCCGAGCCGCGCGGCGTTCGCGCGCTGGGTGGAATCGGCGCGGAGCTGGAGGCGGCGCGGAGTTTTGCTGTTGGTCGCGTGGCGGGCGCGCCCGCGACCTGGCGTCCCAAGCCGTTCGGTGGCGGGGCCGTGCCGCTGGCCCGCTTCATCGGCGACGATACGCGGCTGCTCCTCTTCGGCGGGAAGGGCGGCGTCGGCAAGACGACGTGCGCGGCGGCGGCGGCGATGGCGATCGCGGCCGTCCGGCCGAACGGCCGCGTACTGCTCATGTCCACCGATCCGGCGCACTCGCTGGCCGACGTGTTCGGATCGCCGGTGTCGGACGAGCCCGCTGCCGTCACGGGGGGCCCGCGGAACCTTGCCGTGCGCGAAATCGACGCGGCCAACGGTTTCCGGGACGTGCGGGAGCGGTACGCCGCGGCCATCGACACGCTGTTCGACCGGTTGTCGCGCGGCAGCTCCAGCGGCGTCGGGGTCGATGCGGGTTACGACAGGCGGGTGATGCAACGGCTGATCGATCTGGCGCCGCCCGGCATCGACGAGCTCGCCGCCGTTATCGGCGTCACCGATGCTCTCGAGCGTGAGGAAAATGCGTGGGATCTCGTCGTGATGGACACGGCCCCGAGCGGGCATGCCCTGCGGCTGCTGGAGATGCCCGCCCTCGTGCACGACTGGGCCCGGGCGCTCATGTCCATCGTGCTCAAGTATCAGCCTGTGGCGGGCGTGGGGGAGCTCGGCGCGGTTCTGCTCGAGCTCTCGCAGGGGCTCGGACGCCTGCGCGCCCTGCTGGCGGACCCGCGGCGCACGTCGTTCGTGGCGGTGACGCGAGGGGCGGCGCTGCCGCGGGCCGAAACGGCCAGGCTCATCGCCGCGCTGCGACGGATGAAGGTCCACGTACCCGCCATCGTCGTGAACGCCGTGGGCCGCGGAACGTGCCCGCGCTGCCGCCGGGCCTCCGCCGCCGAGACACGCGAGATCGCGGCGCTCCGGCGCTCGGCCGGCCGGTCGCGTCACGTCGTCATCGCGCCTGCCGAGGTGCCGCCTCCGCACGGCGCCGCCGGGCTGCGGCGGTGGCAGCGGAGGTGGGGGTCAGGCCATGAATCGTGAACTGGGCCAGACACCCCGGGACGATCGTGCAGAAGACATGGCGTGACAGTCCGTGCGGGTGGCCGGGGGGTCAGGTCTTGAATCGTGAATTGGGAGAGCACGTGGTCGCAATTCACGATTCAAGACCTGAACCCCCCGACCGGCTGCGATATCATCGTTTCCGACCCGTGACGGACTCCACCGCGACGTACCTCTACTGCATCGTGCACGCGGCCGCCGCGCCGAAGCCGTCGCGCGCGCCGAAGGGCCTCCCCGGCGCGACGCGGCCATCCGTGCTGCCCGCCGGCCGGTCGCTCTGGGTTGTCGTCGCGTCCGTGCCGCTCGAGCGCTACGGCCCCGCGCCCCTCGAGGTGTCGCTTCGGGACATGCAGTGGGTCGCCGACGTTGCCGTCGCCCACGAAGCGGTCGTCGAGCATTTCGCGCGGCAGGCGAGGACCACCGTGATTCCGATGAAGCTGTTCACGATGTTCTCCACGACGGAGCGGGCCGTCGAGGAGATGCGCTCCCGCCGTCGCGATCTCGATCCCGTCCTGAAGCGGATTGCCGGTTGCGAGGAATGGGGCGTGCGGATCACCAGGGCGGTTCCGGCCGTGACCCGCCGCAAGGCCGGTGCGGAACGGGCTTCGTCGGGTGCGGCGTTTCTCCTGGCGAAAAAGCAGGCGCGCGACGACGCGCGGGAGGCCGTGCGGGCGGCGGGCGCGCTGGCAGACGGCGCGTTCGAGACGCTCGCGGCCGTCGCCCGCGACGCGCGCCGGCGCGACGATGCTCCCGAGGGCGCGGCCCCGCCGCTGCTCGACGCGGCGTTCCTGGTCCCGTCGGGCCGCCGCGCGCGCTTCAAATCGCTCACCCGACGCCTCGCCGCCGGCACCGCGAAAGCCGGGGCGGACATGACGCTCAGCGGCCCCTGGCCGGCGTACAACTTCATCCAGGCCGAGCCGCGTCGATGAGCCCGCGGGAGCCGCGACGCTCGACCGTTCCCGCCGGCAAGCCTGCCAAGCGTCCGCCGACGCCGCGGCCTCCCAAGCGAAGGAGCCCGCCGCGGCCGCCGCGCGTGACGTTGCCGAAACTGACCGAGCGCGTGGTGGGCCGCATCATCGACCAGTCGGAGACGTCGCTCGTGGATGTGATCGACAACCTGCTGACCCGCGGCGTCGTGCTGAATGCGGACCTGATCCTGGCGCTCGCCGATGTCGATCTCGTCTATCTCCGGCTGTCGGCGCTATTGTGCTCGGCCGACCGGGTGCTTCCGAGGCGGTGACGCCGGACTCGGGACTCGGGACTCGGGGCTCGGGGCTCGGGAGTCGGGACTCGGGATTCGGGATTCGAGATTCGGGATTCGGGATTCGGGATCAGGGATTAGGGATTAGGGATTGTCAATGTCGAGCCTCTACGTCTTCGCCCTTGCCGCGGGGAAGGCCGGAACGTTCAGCGCCGCAGGCCACCGGATCGAGTTCGTCAAGGCAGACGCCGTATATGCGGCCGTCGAGCGTCTCGACGAACGGCCGGCCGTCTCGGAGGCGGCACTGCGCGCCCAGCACGACATCGTCGCGCGAATTGCCGCGAAGGTCGATGCCATCCTGCCGGCGCGGTTCGGCTCGCTCGTCGACGTGGAGGAGCTCGAGCGCGTCGTGGCGCTCCGCCGGGAGGCGATTCGTGACGCGCTGGACCTGGTGCGCGGACGGGTCCAGATGAGCGTGCGGCTGTTCGATGCCGAGGCGGCCGTCCCGTTGGCCCACGCGGCCACGGCGGCGAGAAGCGGAACCGAGTACCTGCAGGCGCGGCGGGAGGCGGCCGCCGGGCGCGCGCTGCCGCAGCCGGTGGCGGCGATTACCGCGGCCGTGAAGGACATCGTCGCCGCGGAGCGTTCGGAAGCCGGTCAGGGGCGCGTGGCAGCGACGATCTATCACCTCGTCGATCGCGCGGCGGTAGAGAAGTACAAGAAGAGGCTCGCGGCCATTCCGCCGGGGCCGGACCAACAGATGATGAGCGTCACCGGCCCGTGGCCCCCGTTCGCGTTCGTCCCGGAGCTGTGGCCGTGAAGCGGCCGGCCCGGAAGCGCGCGCGCCCGAAGAAGCGTCCCGCAAGCACCCCTGGCGTGGCCGGCCTCGACGTCCAGGAGATCGAGTCGCTGCGCGCCGAGCTCGATCGGCTCGCCGCGTCGTCTGCGGCGCCGCGCTGGAACGCCGATCCGGAAGACGTCCGCCGATCCGTCGCGAAGCTCGTGCTGACGCTCGTCGAGTTCATCCGGCAGATCCTCGAGCGTCAAGCGATCCGGCGGATGGAAGCCGGGACGCTGACGGAGGCGGAAACCGAGTCGGTCGGCCTGGCGCTGATGCGCCTGGAAGAGACCGTGCGCGAGATGGGGGCCCAGTTCGGGCTCGCGCCGGAAGACCTGAAGCTCGACCTGGGACCAATTGGGAAACTGGTCTAGTCCGAATCCCTCTAATCGTTGAATCGTTGAATCACGATTCGACGATTCGGAGGATTCAACGATTAGTTTAGGGATTAGTGATTAGGGCTTCAAAAGCGTAGCACCCCGGCGTGATCAGCACTCGGCCATCGCGGGTGAAAAAGAAGCTCGTCGGGGCGACGACGCCGGCGGCGCGGAACTGCAGCGTGCGCCGTTTGTCCCCGGCGCTGTCGTAAACGTAGGTGTACGGCGCGGTGAGAGAAATCCACAAGTTTCCTGCCGGATCGACCGCGGCCGTCCGGATCGCGGCCGGCACGATCGGAAACTCTCGTTCCGCCAGCCGCGGCCACGTGGTCGGCAGCGACCGCAGCTGCGCATCGACTTCGAGCCCCTCGACGTGGCGTTCGAACACGAGCGCGCCGGCCTTGTCGTACTTGCGGAACATCGGGACGCCGGAGACGAACACGAAGTAGTACCCGCCCGCGGGATTGAGGAGCGCCAGCCCGACGTTGAGCGCCGCGTGGACCGCGGGATCTTTCTCCTGGCCCGTCTGGCGGAGTTGTCCGAACGTGCGCCGCGTGGCGCCGTTCAACCAATACTCCGTGACGAGCGCACCGATGTCCGGCTGGCTGAGGAGGACGCTCTCGCCCGTGTACTTCAGCGAGCCGATGCCGCTGAGGACGAGATCGCCCAGCGTGATCTGCGGCGCGTGCCGGCCCGGCAACGTGAATCCCCCCTGATCCGATCCCGTATCGCTGAAAAACTGGATGCGGTGCTGGTTCCCCGGGGAGTCCGCCACCACGAACGTGCCGTTCGGCGCGGAGTCGAACGCGGTCGGCCGGAGGATGCGCCCCGTCTCGTGGCCGATCTGGACGATCTTCTTCGGGACGTCGGCCCCGACCGCGACGGTGGAGACGGCGTGGGCACGGCGATCGAAGACCAGATAGTCGCCCGACGGCGTCAGATGGCACGCCGCGATCTCGTCGAACGCCCCCGCGACGTGCGGACGCAGCCCTCCGATCGATCGCCGCTCTTCGACCGCGAGCGCCGCCGTTCCGACCGCGAGCGCCGCAGCCAGCAGGTGTTGCAACAATTTGTCCGGACGGTCAATAGTCCGACAGGGCCTGGATGGCCTTCAGGACGTCGGCGGCCTGCGGGAGGATGACTTCTTCCAGCGTCGGGTAGTAGGCGACCGGCGTGTCGAGCGCCGCCACCCGGCGGACCGGGGCGTCGAGGTGCTCGAACAGCTGATCCGCGATGCGGGCGGCCAGCTCCGCGCCGAACCCGCACGTGAGCTGATCTTCGTGCGCGATGATGACGCGGTTGGTCTTCAGGACGGCGGCCGCAATCCCGTCCCAGTCGAACGGCGCGATCGTCCGCAGATCCAGCACCATGACGCTGATGCCTTCCTTCTCGGCCTGCTGCGCCGCCAGCAGGGACCGCTGGACCAGCGCGCCCCACGTGATCACCACGATGTCGGTGCCGTCGCGCCGGACCGAGGACTTGCCGAACGGCACCATGTAGTCGGGCCCGGCGTACTCGCCCTTGTTGTACGTCTGGCGGTAGAGGTGCTTGTGTTCGAGGAACAGCACCGGATCGTCGCAGCGGATGGCGGTGCGCAGGAGGCCGGCCGCGTCCTGGGCGTTCGACGGGAACGCGATGCGGATGCCGGGGCAGTGCGCGAAGATGCTCTCGCCGGACTGGCTGTGATAGGGCGCGCCGCCGCGCAGGTACCCGCCGATCGGGGTGCGGATCACCATCGGACACGAAAACGTGTTGTTGGAGCGGTAGCGCAGCATCGACATCTCGTCGCGAATCTGCATCATCGCCGGCCAGATGTAGTCGAAGAACTGAATCTCGACGACCGGTTTGATCCCGCGCACCGCCATGCCGACGGCGCGTCCGATGATGGCGGCCTCGGCGAGCGGCGTGTTGAACACGCGCGCCGAGCCGTGCGCGCGCTGGAGGCCGTGCGTCACCTTGAAGACGCCCCCCTTGCCCGGCACCGCGCCGAGCGCCGCCTCGCGGCTGGCATCGGCGACGTCCTCGCCGAACACGACAATGCGCGGCTCGCGCGCCATCTCGTCTTTCAGCGTGCGGTTGATGGCCGCCACCATCGTCTCCGGCTTGCCTTCCGGGACCGGGGAGGTGTTGAAGGCTTCGGACGCCGGATTCACCGTCGGCGAGTAAACGTACAACGTCGCGGTTTCCGTGGCCGGCTTCTGCGCGTCCGTCGCGCGCCGGGCGGCCGTGTTCACTTCTTCCTGGACCTCGTGCGCCAGGCTCTCGAGATCGGCCTCGGTGGCGAGCCCCTCGGACAGGATGAACGCCGACAGCCGGACGATGGGGTCGCGCGTCGCTTCCTGCGCGCGCTCGTCCGGGGTCTTGTAGAGCTTCTCGTCGTCCGACAGGGAATGCGAATACGGGCGCACGACTCTCGCGTGAACGAACGCCGGTCCTTTGCGGGCCCGCGCGTATGCGACGGCGTCGGACATCGCCCGGTAGCTCTCGACGAAATCGGTGCCGTCGATGCTCTGCACGAACAGTCCCGGGAACGAGGCGACGAGCTTCGAGATGTCGCCCCCGGCGGTCTGGACTTCCACCGGCACGGAGATCGCGTAGCCGTTGTCTTCGACGACGTAGACGACCGGCAGGCGGCCGAGACAGGCGGCGTTGAGCGACTCCCAGAACTCTCCCTCGCTGGTTGCCCCTTCGCCGACCGAGAGGTACACGACTTCGTCGTGCCGGAAGCGCTGCTCCCGTCCCTCGATGGCGGTGATCTTTTCGTAGAGGCGGCCCGCTTCGGCCGAACCGATCGCGTGCAGGCACTGCGTGCCGGTCGGGCTCGACTGCGACACGATGTTCAGTCGCTTGTTGCCCCAGTGGGACGGCATCTGACGGCCGCCGGAGCTGGGATCGTCCTTGGCGCCGACGCCGCTCAGAAACATCTCGAGCGGCGTGACGCCGAGCGTGAGGCAGAGCGCGCGGTCGCGGTAGTACGGGTAGAACCAGTCGTACCCGGGCTTGAGCGTCAGGCCGGCGGCGACGAGCAAGGCCTCGTGGCCGGCGCCGCTGATCTGGAAGAAGATCAGGCTCTGGTTCTTGAGCTGAATCTCCTTGTCGTCGATCCGGCGCGACAGCACCATCGTCCGGTAGGCACGGAGCAGATCATCGCGCGAGAGCCCGTGGTTGCTCGGGGAGGCCGCATCCGTCCGGGCGCGCGCGCCGTTGCTAACCGCCGTACCTTTCATGCGCGGGAGGTCCCTTTCGCCTGATTATTGGCGTTGGCCCGGGCCGCGTGGCCAAACGAGCCATTATAGCACCGGGGCCTCGAGGGTATAATCGCCGGTCTTCCTCCTCGGAGAGAGGTGAAAGGTCCGTGACGTGAGTGCACAAACGGTCAGGCTCCATCGCTGGGACGAGATCGCGCTCGAGAAAGTGACCGAGATGATCTCCCGCAAGATCGTGACCGGCCAGCGGGAGATGCTGGCGCAGATCTATCTGAAGAAGGGGGCGCTCGTCCCCATGCACTCGCACGAGAGCGAGCAGATGACGTACGTGCTCCAGGGCGCGCTCAAGTTCCTGATCAACGGTGAAGAGATCACCGTGCGCGAAGGGGAAGTGCTGCACATCCCGTCGTGGGTGGAGCATCAGGCGGAGGCGCTCGACGACACCTTCGAGCTGGATCTGTTCAGCCCGATCCGTCAGGACTGGCTGGATCACACGGACGAGTACTTCCACGACGTACCGCGGTAGCTCGATCCGACGGTGCGGGCGAAGCGAGCACCGTCCCTACCGAGGCGCGAAGCGCCGAGGCCCCTACCGGCGAGCGAAGCGAGCCGGCCCTTACGGCGTGTGCGAAGGGAGCGCCGCCCTACCGCGGTGTGCGAAGTGAGTGCGGCCCTACCGCGTGTGCGAAGTCCGCGCGGCCCTAGTGCACCTTACGGTCCCAATCGGAGCGGCCACCCGAGTACACGTCGAACTTGCGGCGCAGACGGTTCATCTTCCATTTCAGGTAGCGGTATTTGATCTCCGCCGTCAGGCCGCCGCCGCCTCCCTTGAGATAGAAGTACCCGAAGATCATGCCCCCCAGGTGCGCCGCGTGCGCGACGGTCGGGGTGCCGCCTCCGGTCGCCGACAGGAACGAAATCGCGCCGATGATGATGACGAAATATTTCGCCGGAATCGGGAAGAGCAGGAACATCAGGATCGGCCGATTCGGGTAGTACATCGCGAAGGCGAGCAGCAGGCCGTAGAGCGCGCCCGATGCGCCGATCGTCACGGCCCTGTAGGTGTCCGCGGCGAAGTCGAACGGCAGCAGCGCCACGACCAGCGTCGTGATGGCCGCCCCGATCCCCGTGATCGCGTAGTAGCGGATGAAGAACGTGGTGCCCCACATACGCTCGAGCTCGACCCCGAACATCCAGATGCCGAGCATGTTGAACAGGATGTGGGTGATGCCCCCGTGGAGGAACATGTAGGTGACCGGCTGCCAGATCCACTGGCGCTCGAACACCGCCTCCGGGATCAGCCCGAGGTAGCGCGTGACGACTGGAAAGATGATGGTCGCGACGAAGGCGCCGACATTGGCCCAGATGAGCCACTTGACCGCGGGCGTGATCGGTCCCGGGCCGAACGAGTAGCTGGAAACGGTGGGGCGTGCGTAGCGCGTCATCGGCCCGAAGGTCCAAAGACGCATCGTACCACAGGGTACGAGTTGGTCCGGCTAAAGCGTTCTTTCGACGCAGCCGTGAGTTTCATCGAAGAGCCGGATGCCACGCGATCGTCGCATGGTCCGGCTAAAGCCGGATGCTACCGATGCCGTCAGGGCCTGATTTCGGGTATGACGACATCCGCCGGCTGCGGGGCGCTCGGCCGCGGCGAACGATCGGGCAGCGGCAGCGCGCACGCCGCCGCCAGCAGCGGAATGACCGCCAGGCCCACCAGCGTCGGCTCGATGCCCGCGCGATCGGCGATGAGCCCGACGATCGGGACGCTCAGGCCGCCGGTCCCCCAGGCGAACCCCATCATCAGCGAAGACACGGTCGCGGCGCTGACGGGCGCCAGCGCCTGTCCGAACGTCACGTTGACGGGCAGCGTGGACTGCAGGAACAGCCCGCCGAGCGCCAGGACGACGACAAAGGGCGCGCCCGTCAGAAACGGCGCGGCGACCAGAAAGGGACAGGACGCGACGAGCGACAGGGCGATGACCTTCCGCGCGCCGAACCGATCCGCTGCCGGGCCGCCGAAGAATCCGCCGATGCCGCTGCCGAACAGATACAGCGCGACGGCCGCCCCCGCTTCGCCGACGCTGTATCCCCGGCGCGTGAGCATCACCGGCACGAACGTGGCAAACGACAGCGACGTGAACGTGCGAAGGACCACGATCGCGTACAGGAGTCCCAACGGCTTCGCGTACGGACGAAGCGCCCCGAAACCGCCGCGCGCCGACGGCTGCAGCGGTATCGGCGGCACGCGGCTGAGGAAGAACGCGACGACCGCCAGGCCGGGGATCGCCAGCAGCGGCGTCCATTCGATCCCGAACCGCTGCGCGAACGGCGCGAACACCAGCGGACCGAACGAAAAGCCCAGCGTCCCTCCGGTGATGTAGACCGACATCGCAAAGCCGGGCCGGTCGGCCCCGAGACGGTGCGCCAGCGCGGCCGCGGGCGGATGAAACGCCGCGGCGCCGAGGCCTCCGACGATCAGAATCAACGCGAGCGCCGGCGTCGACGTCGCGAGGCCGATCAGGCTCAGCACGCTGACGGAGACGACCGGGCCCACCATCACGAGCGTGCGCGGCCGCCATCGATCCGCGATGTGCCCGAACCCGATTTGCGCCACCGACGCCGCGAGCTGAAACAGCATCGTCAGCGTCCCTGCCGCCGCCAGCGAGAGGCCGAGCCGCGGGATCAGAAGCGGCAGCAGCGGCGCGTAGATGTTGCCGTACCCGTCCACCATCACGTGGGCGCTGGCCATCAGCAGGATGGTCGGATGGAGCCCGAGGAGTCGCCGCTCTCCCGTCATGACGACGGCCTGAGCCGGCGCAGGACGCGTTTCAGGGCCTCCTCGAATTCGGCGATGCGGAGGAGGCGCGCCGAGATCACGAGCGTGACCACGCCGGCGCCAATCGCGGCCGTGACGCGAACGGCCTTCCACAGGAGCGCGTCGCCCGGAATCGCGCCCGTCAGCCACGCCGACGTATACCAGGCCGCCAGGCCCATGACGATCGACGCGATGACGATCTTGAGCAGCGATGTGGCGATCCTGCGCCCCTCCAGCCCGCCGAGCCGGCCCCGGAGCAGCCAGAGCAGCGCCACCGCGTTGAACATCGCCGCCAAGGCGGTCCCGAGCGCGAGGCCGCGGAATCCCATCACGCGGACGAGCGCGAGATTCATCGTGAGGTTCGCCAGCACCGAGAGCACGCTGACGATCACGGGCGTGCGGCTGTCGCGCAGCGAGTAGAACGTCGGCGAGGCGATCTTCACCGCCGAGTATCCGAGCAGCCCGGGCGCATAGAACATCAGCGCGGCGGCCGTCGCCTGCGTGTCGGACGGATTGAACCGTCCGTGCTCGAGCAGCAACGCGATGATCGGCTCGGCCAGCACCATCAGACCTATGGTGGCCGGCACGTTCAGCATCAACATCATCCGCAGGGCCCCCGAGACGGCCCGGCGGATCGCGGGCAGATCGGCGGCCGTCGCATGGCGCGCGATGTCCGGGAGCGCCGCCGTGGCAATCGACACGCCGAAGAGGCCAATCGGCAAGTACATCAGACGGAAGGCGGCGTTGAGCCAGGAAACGGCTCCCTGCGGCTCGCTGGACGCCAGAATCGTGTTCACGACGACGTTGATCTGTACTGCCGCGAGGCCCAGCGTGCCCGGACCAATCAGCCGGAGGACCTCACGAAGGTCGGGATCCTTGAAGTCGAGGACCGGCTGGTAGCGGAAGCCCTCGCGCCGGAGCACCGGCCACTGAAGGAGAATCTGGCCGAGGCCGCCGATGAGCGTGCCGATCGCGATGGCGGCGATCCGCGGCAGGCCGACCGACTCCATCAGCGGCACCAGCGCGAACGCGCACGCGATCGTCGCCACGTTGAACATCGCCGGGGCCAGCGCGGGAATGAAGAACCGGCGCAGCGAGTTCAGCATCCCCATCATCGCGACCGACACGGCGATGGTCGGGAGAAACGGCAGCATGATCCGCGTCAGCTCGGTCGTCAGCTCGAGCTTGCCCGGGCTCTCGCCGAACTTGGGCGCGAGGGTGTGGATGATGGGGGCGGCGAAGATGATCCCGAGGACGACCAGCGCGCCCGTGACGAGCAGCAGCGAGTTGATGACGAGATTGCCGAGGCGCCAGGCCGCGTCGCGCCCGCGCTCGGTGAGCGTGCGCGTGAAGGTCGGCACGAACGCCGCCGTCATCGCCCCTTCGGCAAACAGGTCGCGCAGCAGGTTGGGGACCCGGAACGCCACGTTGAAGGCGTCCATTTCAGGCCCGGCGCTGGCGCCGAACAGCGCCGCCAGTACCGTCTCCCGGGCCACGCCGAGCACCCGGCTGGCCATCGTCGCGACACCGATCAGCCCTGCGGAGCGGGCCAGTCTCGAGCTCACCGCGGGACGACCGGTGTGATGGCCGGCGCGACGACCGGCCTGATGACGCTCATCAGAAGGGACCAGCGTACCACACGGCCTTTACATCCATTACAAACCGGGTCGCCCCGCCTTCGCAGCGCTCATTACCCTGGCTGCTTCGGCGCGGCAGGCTCCGCCTTCGCAGCGCTCATTTAGCTTCGGCGGGCAGGCGGCCTGTCCGATTTCGCACTTTCCGGGCACTCCCGTGCCGGAATCGAGACGCGCGGAGCAAAAAAAAGCCCCTGCCTTGCGGCAGGGGCTAAGTGGAGGATGGATGAGAGGCTTGTGCGTGCCTTTCAACAGATTAGACGGCACACCCGTGAAAAAGGTTTGGTGAAATCACCCGCCCAGCTTGCGGCGGACGATCTCGTTGATCGCGCGTCCGTCGGCGCCCTTCCCCGCGAGCTTCGGCATCACCGCCTTCATCACACGGCCGAGGTCCTTGGCCGAGGTCGCGCCGGTCTCCTGGATGGCCTCGTCAACCGCCCGCTCGAGATCCCCGGGGTCCACCGGCGGCGGCAGGTAGGCCTCGAGCATCGAGATCTCCGCGATCTCTTTCGCGGCGAGCTCGGCGCGCCCGCCTTTCTCGAACTGTTCGGCGGAATCGCGGCGCTGCTTGATCAAGGACGAGATGACCTGTTGAGACTCGGCCTCGTCGAGCGCCCGGCCCTTCTCGACTTCCTTGTTCACGAGCGCCGCTTTGGCCATTCGCAACGGTGCGAGCCGCAATTGATCCTTGGCGCGCATCGCGGCGGTGATGTCCTGGCTGATCTGATCCATCAAAGGCATGTCTGACTCCTGCGCCGCACGGCGGCTCACCGCCATGCGCTGCGGGAATAGTGACATTGTCTTGGCCGGCGGCCAGCTGCCGTGTGAGAATGCCCGGGCTCTTCAGCGATTACACCGTACCGGCCGGTTCGTGCGGCCCGCTGGAGCGCCACAGGTATGTCCTACTCGATGCCACGCGCGCTGGCGGCCGCGCTTGCCGGGGCGCTCTTCGGGGCCGCGTGCCTCACGGTGGCCTTCGCCCGGGATCCCGTGGTCGCGCTGGACATGGATCGGGATCTGCCGCGCATCACGTCCGGCTTCCATCCGGTCGAGCGCAATCGCGACGACACCTTTGCCTGGACGGGGCGCAGCGCCGCGGTCCGGCTGCCGGGCCTCGATCGCCGGATTCCGTGGCGCTGTTCGGTCCGCGTTCGCGGCGCACGGAGCGCCCCGCTCGTGCAGCCGTCCGTTGACGTGGCGATCGACGGGATCACGCTCGCGAGCGCCACGGTCACCAACGAGTATCAGGATCTCGACGTGCAAGCCCCCGCGCAGCCGTCCCGGTCCGGCTTCATTCTCACCGTCGCCAGCTCCACGACGTTCGTGCCCGGTCCGGCCGACCGCCGCGAGCTGGGCGTGCAGGTGGATCGCGTTGTCTGCCGGCCCGCCGGGGGGCTCGCCTTTCCGCCGCGGCGCGCGCTGCTGACCGCGGCGATCTCGGGCGCGGTTTTCGGGGCGGCGCTCGTGCTCATCGGTCTGACGGCCGGGGGCGCGGTTGCGGGAGCCGCGCTGTTGGCCGTTGCGCAGGCCGTGCCGCTTTCGACCGGGCCGGCCCCCTACAGCCTCTATCAAGCCAGAGCGGCCTGGACCGCCGTGTGGATCGCGGCCGGGATGGTGCTGAGCGTCGCGATCGTCGAGCAGTGGCGGCGTCGTCCGCTCGAGGCGGCCGCCAGGTTTGTCGTGGCCTTCTCGGCCTGCGCCCTGTTCGTTCAGCTCCTCGTGCTTCTCCACCCGCTCAAGGCGGTCATCGATGCCGTGTTCCACGCGCACAGGTTCGAGTGGGTGCTCGGCGGCCGCTACTACTTCACGCAGGTCATGCCGGACGGGGTCCGCTTTCCGTACGCGATCGGCTTGTACGTGGCGGCCGCGCCGTGGGCGGCCGTCGCGAGCGACCACGTCGCGCTGCTCCGGATTGTCGTCTCGGTCACCCACGCCCTGGCCGGCGCGCTGCTGTATCCGATGGTCGTCCGCGTGTGGGGCGACAGCCTCGCCGGCGCCGCGGCCGTGGTGCTCTTCCACCTGGTGCCGCTGCCGTATGTCGTCATCGGCAACGCCAACCTGACGTACGCCTTCGGCGCCTCGATCGCGATTGCGACGATGATGGCCGCGACCCTGTTGCCGCTCCGGTCGCGCGATGTCCTCCAGCTCGCCGTCCTGTTCCTCCTCGCTTCGCTCGCGTTCCTGTCGCACGTCGGCGTATTCCCGCTCCTGCTCGCGGCGCTCGCCGCCTCCGCGGTCCTCTACCGCTGGCGCGGTGGTCCGGAACTCCGCGCACCGTCGCGGGCGGTGTTTCTCGCCGCAATTGTTGCCGCGGTGTTCTCGGTCGTCGTGTACTACGGGCAGTTCGGCGAGGCGTACGAGACGCTGAACCGCGTGCGCGCGCGCGGTGCGACAGCCCAGGCGCCGGGGTCAGACCCCGGTACAGTACGGGGGTCAGACCCCGGTACAGTACGGGGTCTGACCCCGGACATACCGTGCACCGCCGGGCCGTCAGGGCGGCGGGGCTGGGCGTGACCGATTTCGGCTGGCCGATCGTCCTGCTGGCCGGCGCCGGGATCTGGCGCGCATGGTCCGGCGGCGGGCGCGATCGGCTGACGCTCGTCCTGGCCGCCGTGGGCCTGACCTACGTGGCATTTGTGGCCATGTCGGTGGCCGCACCGGTTGAAGCCGGGTTCCTGCGGTATGCCGACGAGTTCATTTCCAGGGTCGACTACGCGACCATCCCCGCGGTTGTGATCCTTGCGGCGCTCGGCGCCGCCTGGGCGTGGCGCGCCGGGACGATGTTGCGGATCGCGTCAGCGGGGCTCGTGATTGCCGCAGGGTTCTCCGGCGTGCAGAGATGGATCGCGTGGCTGGGGTGAGTGGGTGCACGTCCGCAGCGTGTTTGTTCGGCGTGTGCGATCGATCTGTCGTATTGCCGACGGCTCGCTTCCCTGACGGGCAGGGAAGCGAGCGCGTCCGCAATTGCTTCGCGCTGAACTCTCTCATGCTTGCTGCAGTTCCCTCGCGACCTCTTCGAGACGGTCGTAGCTCGTCGCGGCGCCTTTCTCCATGCCGGTCTTGATCACCATGTCGCGGACCTCCAGCGACGGATAGCGCGCCGTGACGGTGAGACGCGTCTTCCCGTTCTCCTCCGTGAACACCGAGGTCACGAGCGATTCGCCATCGGGGAACGGCTCGAAGGACTCGGTGAAGACCAATCGCTCGGGGGCGCGATCTCGCGATACACGCCGTAGAAGGCGGGGTAGTCGCCCTCGGGGCCGCGGCCGACGAACCGCCACGCGCCGCCGACGCGGAGGTCGATTTCGCAGACGGGAACCGAGTGCTTGTCGCTGAGGATTCCCCACCACCGCTTGACGTGCTCGGGCTTCGTCATCGCCTCGAACACGAGGTGCCGGGGCGCGTCGAACAGGCGCGTCAGGGCGATTTCGCAATCCGAAGGGGTCGTCACCTTGAAGGTGTGGCTATTTGCCACGCTGCTTACGGCCATGTTTCTTCTCCTCCTGTTTTTCTTTCTGTTTGAGCTCCTGCAGATAGGTATCGAGCCGGTCGAGGCGCGCTTCCCAGACGTGCCGATACCGCTCGGCCCATTCGGCGACCTGCTTGAGGGGGCCCGCCTCGAGCCGGCACGGCCGCCACTGGGCCTCGCGTCCCCGTGCAATCAGGCCGGCGCGCTCGAGCACCCGCAGGTGCTTCGAGACGGCGGGCATGCTCATGTCGAACGGCTCCGCGAGCTCGGTGACCGAGCATTCGCCCGAGACCAGCCGCGCCAGAATCGCCCGGCGCGTCGGGTCCGCCAGGGCGGCAAACGTCGTGCTGAGTTGATCGGCCATCTGTATTGAACCAGTAAGTTAATTAACCTATAGGTTTAATACAACACGTGGCGGCGCTTGTCAAGCACGGCGGGTTGGTCCGGTTTCAGCTGTAACGGTGGCGTCCGGCTTCAGCCGGACCAAGTGACGACGGGTGGTGTCCGGCTTCAGCCGGACCAATTCCCCCGTGTCAGGACGCGTCCGGGCCGCGCGCCTGGATCGCGCTCTGGTACACGGCGCGATAGCGCCCGTCCACCGCGGCGGCGCGGAACTCGCGCTCGATCGTCTCGCGCGTCCCCGACAGCGTGCGCCGCTTGTGCTCCAGGAAGTACACGATCGCCCTGGCCAGCGCGATCGGCTGCTCGCCCGGCACGATCGACACGTCGGGACCGAACAGCGCGTTCAGCTCGAGCCCCCCGGGGTTGTCGCTCGAGACGACCGGCGTGCCGCACGCCAGCGCCTCGACCGCCACGGTCGGCAGCGCCTCCAGCCTCGACGGCAGCACGAACACATCCGCCGCGGCGCAGTAGCGCGCGACCGTCGCGTTGTCCACGAGCCCCGCGAACGTCACGTGCCGCTCGGCGCCGGCCGATCGGGCGGCCGACTGCAGCTCCTCGAGCAGCGTCCCCGTCCCGCAGATGATCAGCCGCGTGTCCGGATACGCGTGAAGGACGTCGGCCATCGCCTCGATCAGGATCCGCTGGCCGGCCAGCGGGTGCAGGCGCTTGACGTTCAGGAGCATGTGCCGGTTGGCGATGCCGAGCGCCTCGCGCTCGTTCGCCTGCGCGTCCTCGCCGTGCCAGACGAACTCCGCGCCGACCGGCGGATAGATCACGCGCGCGTCGCGGCGGCCGAGCCCGAGCTCGAACGCCCGCGACATCAGCCGATCGCTGTAGAACGTCACCTGCGAAGCGCCGCGGTAGGCGCGGGTGAACAAGTCCGGCCGGAACCGTTTGCGCGTGTAGTGCCAGATCTCCGTCCCGTACAGCGTGAGCACGACCGGTATTCCGCGCCGCCGCGCCAGCAGGACGGCCAGCTCCGGGAGCAGCCCGTTGCTGTGCACGTGGACGATGTCGGCGCGGGCGAGACAGGGGGCGAGGGCGCGTGCCATCCTCATCCCGCTCAGGAGAGAGCCGGCAAGCGGGATCCGATCGATGAAGCCTCCGCTCCGGCGGGCGATCCACGTCACGGGACCCGGCAGCGGAATCCTGCCGCTCGCGCGCGGAGGGTGCGCGAGGTATTCGACCGCGTCGCCGCGCGACTTCGCCCACTCGCCGAGGTGGCAGGGCAACAGCGCGTTGGCCGCCTGATCGGGGGGAAGGTGCGGGGTGACGTGGAGGATGTGCATTCTCTAAAGGTTCCGCCGGGTTCCACGGGGTTCCGCGGGGTTCTACAGGGTTCCGTTCTACGGGGTTCCGCGAGGTTCTACAGGTTCAGGGTTCGGGGTTCAAGGTTCTGTTCCGTCACGGAGCATACGCGCGGCGGAACTCGCCAAACGTCGACGGTGTCGCGCCGAGCTCGCGCGTGGCAAACGCAAGGAACCGGTCGAGCCGGTCGCAGAAGGCGTCGAGCTCCGCCTGAGTCTTGTTGTAGGGGCTTCCGCCGACAATCGCCTCGCTCGAATGAAACAGCACGTTGAGCACCGGTTCCTTCGCCGCCGCCAGATCCCGCGCCAGCGCGATCATGTCCTCGAGCGACGAGTACGACGGGCGGAGCCATCGCATGCGCAGCAGGCGGAGCGCGCGCAGCACGCGCTTGGTGGTGTACGGCCGCGGCGCGCGCGCGTACGCGTACTGCAGCAACTTCGGGAGCCGCCGGTTCAGCGCCGCCGAGACCGGCACTTCGAGGACGTCGCTGCTGCCCGGTCTCGTCGCGCTGTCGTAGGCGAGGAAATACGGCGTCAGCGGCGCTTCGACGAACTCGGGGCCTCCCTTGTGCGATTCGTAGAAGAGCGGCGCCACGCTCGACTCGACGAGATACCCGAGCCGTTCGAGGCCCGCGACGTGATCGGCCGAGAACCCGAACCGCCCGGACCGGTACGACACGGGCCGCGTCCCGGACGCGGCGGTGATTGCGCTCGTGAGCGACTCGAGCTGCTGCTCGAACTGGACGCGCGGCAGCGACGAGGCGTACGGATGCCGGCGCACGTCGGCCTCGGAGCACGGCGGCGTCTCCCAGGCGTGGTGATGCGCGCCGATTTCGCAATCGCCGCCGGCGAGCAACCCGCGCAGCACGTCGGCCGACCGGGGATCGACCGCGACCGGATACGTGATGACGTAGGTCGGCCGCACGCCGTGCCTGGCGAACAGCGCGTGAAGCCGCGGCAGCGCGTAGATGTTCTCGAACGTCTGCCGCGCGCGGGCGGCGGCGTCCCACTGGTTGTCCCCCTCGGTGTCGATGCCGACGAGGAGCCTCATCGGTCCTGGTCCGAGTCCCCCAGCGTGACGTGCCAGCGGTCGACCTTGTCGTAGAAGCCCGGCCCCACCTCCAGCGCGTTGACCTTCACCACGAACTCCATCGTCGACTTCACCTGGAAGTAGCCGGCGCGGCGCAGCAGGCGCCGGAAACTGCCGTGCGACGGCGAACGCGCGGATCTTGTCGGAGTCCGCTTCACGCGCTTCCCGGTCGACCCAGTGGAGCAGCGTGCTGAGCGTCGGCTCGTCGTCGGGATCCGCCAGGAAGTCCACGAGCAGCGTGACGCGTCCGCGCGGCTCGTGGAGGTGGCGGTAGACCGCGTAGCCGACGTTGCGATCGTCGCGGCGCAGGACGGCGATGCTGTAGCGGACGTGCGGCGCCGAGACGTACTTCCAGTTGAGGTACGCGGCGTCGCGGCGCACCGCCAGGTCGAATTTCGGCGCGAGCTCGTCCCAGAGCGCCGTGAAGCTGTCGTCGAACCGTTGAATCAGCCGCACCTCGGCGCGCAGCGGCCGCGAGCGCGCGACGATCTTGACGATCGGCAGCGTCAGCGCCGACACGAGCCGGTTGATCGGCTGACCGGCCAGTTCGGCCGGCGCAGCGCGCGGCGCGTCAGCGGCTTCACCAGGCAGGGGATCGGACCCACGTCGGGCCAGCGCAGCTTCTGGAACAGCCGGTACGACGAGTCCGACAGCCCGAGGCCGAGCGACGCGCCGACGTTGCGATCCCAGGTCCGGAACAGCGACTCGCCGAGCCCCTGCCGCTGGCGTTCGGGCGCGACCATGACGTCCATCCCCCAGGATCCCTGCACCTCCCGCCCCGCGACCGACAGCTTCACCGGCATCGTCGCGTACTGCCCGACGATGGCGGTGCCTTCGCGCGCGATCCAGATCTCGGGCTCCTGGCCGGGGTTGTTCGGATTGCGCCGGTACTGCCAGTCCCAGCGCAGCCGGCTCGCCTCGGCCGCGTCGTGGCCGAACACACGCCGGTAGAGCGCGTCCACCGAGCGCCTGTCCTCCGGCTTGTATCGTTCGATCTCCGCCACGCCTCAGGCTCCCGCCAGTACGTATTCCATGTTGCTGATGAGCGCGTCCTGGGTGACCGCGCTGTCGCGCAGCCACCGCGCGATCGGCGCCGGCAGCCGGCGCACCGTCGCCGTCACGTGCAGCTCCTCGCGGACGGTGCGCAGGCCGGCGGCGGCAATCTGACCGCGCAGCCGCGCCACGCGGACCTTCTCGAGCAGGTCGTCTTCCTTGACTTCGCCGCGCCGCGCCGCCTTGATGAAGGAGTTCTCGTTGGCCGGCTCCTTGAGCGTCCACGCCGCGTGACGGGCGAGCGTCCGGAACGTCGCGAACGCGATGCGGCGTCCCACGATCAGGTGCAGGGGCACCGGGATCTTCAGGCGGGGCAGGTGCGCGCCGGCCAACGACAGGTACGGGGCCGTCGACAGGTACACGTGCCCGCGCGGCGCGAGAACGCGCGCGCACTCGCGCAGATACAGCGGGGCATCAGCCACGTGCTCGATGACGGCGTGCGACAACACGAGGTCGAACGCGCCGTCGGGAAACGGCAGGGCCATGCCGTCGGCGAGGGCGAAGTGCAGGTTGCGCAGGCCGCGCTCGCGGCCGAGGCGAACGCCCGCATCCTGGAACCGCTCGGCCGGATCGATCCCGACCACCGCCACGGCTTCCTCCGCGAGCGACAGCGGCATGCCGCCCCCGCCGCAGCCCGCGTCGAGCACGCGGCCGCCGACGGTCACCCCCGCGCGCTCGAGAAACGCGATGACCTTCGCGCTCCGGTAGTACTCGAACAGCGCGTAGTCGTATTCGGAGCGAAACCGCAGGTCCGCGTGCGCTTTGATCGCGCCGTCGTCAATCCTCCGCACGCCCGCCCGTCTGCGTCACACGCGTCTGCTTCAAGAAAGGTCGATTCCCGACTGTCATTGATCCGATGAGGTGAAACGTGCCGCGGCTGTCGCTGTCAGTATACCGGCTAGGCCGCGCTCGCTTCGCACACGCGGTAGGGGCCGCGCTCCCTTCGCTGACCGCGGAGGGGCCGGCCTGCCCTGAGCGAGCGGTGGGACTACGCGAGTCGAAGGGCTCGCACGCTCGCCGGTAAGGGCCTGGCGCTTCGCGCCTCGCTAAGGGCCGTCTCGCTTCGCGTATAATTCGACGTTCGCCCCGACGGCTCTCCAATGCCCATGGACTCTGGTCTCCCGTCCACCGACGAATCCGTCGCGCTCGCCATCGAGGGCGGCGCCCCCGTGCGGCGCTCCCGCTTGCCGTTGACGCGGCCGTGGATGGGAGAAGCCGAGGCGGAGGCGGCCGCGCAGGCCGTGCGCGCCAACCTGCTGATCGGCGGCGGTCCGGCGGCGCGCGTCGCCGAGGCGGCGCTCGCGACGCACCTCGACGGGGCACGGCCGCTGTTCCTCAACTCGTGCAGCTCGGCGCTGGAAGCGTCCGTCCTGCTCTCCGGTGTCGGGCCAGGCGACGAAGTCGTGCTACCGAGCTTCACGTTCGTCTCCTGTGCCAACGCCGTCGTCCGCGCGGGGGCGAGGCCGGTGTTCGCGGACCTCGATCCCGCCACCCTCAACATCGATCCCGTGGCGATCGAACGCGTCATCACTCCGCGGACCCGTGCCGTCATGGTGGTCCACTACGCGGGACGCGCGTGCGACATGACCGCCATCCTCGAACTGGCGGACCGTCATGGCCTGCGCGTCATCGAGGATGCGGCGCACGGGCTCGGCGCAAGGTGGCATGGCCGGCCGCTCGGGACGATTGGCGATTTCGGCTGCTTCAGCTTTCACGGCACGAAGGACGTGGTGTGCGGCGAAGGCGGAGCGCTGGTCTGCCGCAGCGAGTCCGACCGGCAACGCGCCGAGATCATGTCGGAGAAGGGGACGAACCGCGCGGCGTTCCTCCGCGGTGAGGTCGACAAGTACACGTGGGTGGCCGAGGGCAGCAGTTTCGTCGCGTCCGACGTGCTCGCGGCCATCCTGACGGTGCAGCTCGGCCGCCTTCCGGCGATGCTGTCGCGGAAGCGCGCGCTTGCCGCGCGCCTGTCCGCGCGCCTGGCCCCGCTTGCCGATCGCGTGGTGCTCCCCGAGGAGTGGCCCGGTGTCGAGGGCAACTGGCATTTGTATCCCGTGCTGGTGCCGCGAGACGTGCGCACGCGTGTCCTGGCCGCGCTCCAGGCCGAAGGCATCGGCGCCACCTTTCACTACGTTCCGCTGCACGATTCGCCGTTCGGCCGTGACCGGTTCGGCTATTCCACCGGCGACCTGCCGGCGACCGAGCTGGTCAGCGCATCGCTCGTTCGACTTCCGCTGTTTTCCGCGATGTCGGACGACGACCTCGAGGATGTGGCCTCCGCCACGATGAAGGTCGTGACACGCCTGGTTTCGCCTCGCCCTCCCGCCTGATGGAGGCTGGCGCGGCCCCGGCGTCCTCAGCGCGCATGCCGCGGGCCGGGCGCGCCTGGTTTGCCGCCGTGCTGATCGTCGCGGCGGCGCTGCGCTGCGGTGCGCTCGACAAGCCCCTGTACGTCGACGAGATCAGCACCATCACCGTCGCGTCGCAGCCGCTCGCCTCGATGGCCACGGTGATGCGGCAGATCGACGCGAGCCCGGCGCTCTACCCGTTGCTGCTGCATTTCTGGATGGGCGTCAGCCGCGCCGACGCCTGGGTCCGGCTGCTTTCCGCGATCTTCGGCGTCCTCGCGGTGCTGGCCGTCGGGCTGGTGGGCTGCCGCGCGTTCGGGTGGCGGGCCGGCGTGGCGGCGGCGGCCGTCATGGCGATTGCCCCCGCGCACGTCGAATACGCGCAGTACGTCCGGAGCTACAGCCTGTTCACCCTCCTGGTCGCCGTGCATGTCTGGCTCGTCATCGACTGGATGGACGACCGGGTGCCCCTGACCGCCGGCCGGGCGGCCGTCTTCGTGCTCGTGACGGCCGCGCTTTTCTACACGCACTATCTTTCACTGCTCCTGCTGCCGGCGGAAGGCCTGTTCGTCCTCGTGCGTGGGTGGCAGGCGCGGACGCGTCTTTTTGCGTGGACGGCCGCGGTGTGCGCGGCCGGCGTGCTGTTCGTGCCCGGCCTCCCGCTGCTGCTCCACAACGTCGAGTACGACCGCATCCGGAACGAAGATCGCCCCGAGCCCCAGGCGCTCGTCCGCGTCGTTCCGAATCTCGTCTCGGACCTGAATCTCGGGCCGCGCAGCCTGGGCTTCGCGGACCCCGTCACGCGGCGCATCACGATGGCGGCGGCCGCGATCCTGTTTCCCGTGTTGTGGGTCGCCGGCGTTGCGTCGGGGATGCGGACCCGCCGCGACCTGGTCCTCCTGTTCTGCGCCGTGTCGATCGTGCCGATCGCGATCTACATCGGCTCGGGCCGGCGGCTCATCGCGCTGCGGTTCTTCGTGCCCTTCATGGCGGGATACCTCGTCCTGCTGGGCTGCGGCCTGGCCTCGCTCACGCGCGTGCGTGCACTTCTGGTGTCGATCGCGCTGATCGTCCTGTGCGCGATCCCGCTTGCGCACTTCTTCACGCGGTACTCGTGGAGCTACGATCATCGCGCCGTGGCCCGGGCGATCGCGCAGCAATCGGCCCCGGGGGACGCCATCATGGTCGTCCATCCGTACGAGGCGTTTTTCTACCGCTGGTATCTGGGAGAGCAATGGCCGATACGAGGGCTGGTCTTCACCGCGCTCGAGGATCAGGAAGGCTACGTGATCAAGCCGCCGCCGGTCGAGCTCGAGCGGGCGCGCGCGCGCATCGGCGCGGCTGCCGCCGTGTACTCCAGGATCTGGATCGTCGGCCAGTCCACGCGGTCGTTTGCGTCCGACGCCCGCGAGCAGGCCCGGGTGCTCGCCTGGATGGATGAAACGTTCACGCGCGCGGCCGACCTGGGTGCGCTGACGGGAAACGATCCGATCGTCCGCCTGTACACGGTCCGGCCGGCACCGCCCTCCTTCGGGCCGATGCGATGACGTCCGGGCCGGTCGATTTCACGCTGGTCGTCGCGTGCTACAACGAGGAGCCGATTCTCGAAGCCAGCGTGGCGGAGACCTTTCAGGTGCTGGACGCCTTGCGCTGGCGATCCGAGATCATCTTCGTGGACGATCGGAGCCGCGACAACACCCGGGCCGCGATCGAGCGCATCGTGGCGGCCCACCCGAATCGCATGCTTCGGACAATCCTTCACGACGTCAACGTCGGACGCGGGGGCACGGTGACCGACGGCATCCGCGCCGCGCGGGGTCCGCTCGTCGGCTTCATCGACATCGACCTCGAGGTCCACGCGCGCTATCTCCTGCCGTGTCTCCTGGCGCTCGAGGCGGGCGCCGACGTCGCCACCGCGCTTCGGGTGTACCGCTTCAGCTGGCGCTCGCTCGATCGCTACGTGATGAGCCGCGGATACCGCTGGCTGATGTCGCGGCTGATCGACGTCCCCGTGCAGGACACCGAGACCGGCTTCAAGCTATTCCGGCGGGAGCGCATCCTTCCAGTCCTGGATCGGTGCGTCGATCGCGGGTGGTTCTGGGACACGGAGGTCATGGTCCGATCGCACTACGCCGGCTTGCGCATCGTCGAGATTCCGGCGCTGTTCCTGCGGCGGTTCGACAAGCAGTCCTCCGTCCGTGCCGTCCGTGACAGCGTGGACTACTTCGTGAAGCTGTGGCGGTTCCGATCGGTCGTGCGCGCGCTGAAGGGGCACGCGTGAAGGCGCTGCAGGAAGTGGGCGCCGGGCGGATCGTGCGGTTCCTCTGGGTGTCGGTCCTGCTGAGCGTGCTGCGGCGAACCTGGGTGCCGCCGGTCCGCGCGGTGTTCCTGCGCTTGTGCGGGGCGACGATTGGATCGCACACCGTCATCCACCGTGTGACGCTCATCAACGTGGACCGCGGCGGCTTCCGCGCGCTGCGGGTCGGCGACAACTGCTTCCTCGGCGACGAGGTCCTCATCGACCTCGCCGGCCCCGTCACGCTCGAGGATCACGTGACGCTGGCGGCGCGCGCCACCGTGCTCACGCACCTGAACGTCGGCTATCGCGATCATCCGCTGCAGGCCGCGTTTCCCCCGCAGACGGCGGGCGTGATCGTGCGCCGCGGATCGTTCATCGGCGCCGGCGCCACGCTGCTGGCCGGCACGTCGGTCGGCCCCGAGGCGTTCGTCGCCGCCGCCAGCCTGGTGAACCGGGACGTCGCGGAGCGGGAGACCGTCGGCGGCGTGCCGATCCGCACGTTGGGCTCCGGTGGTGTCCGGCCTTAGCTGGTCCGGCTAAAGCCGGACCAGACACCCAGCTCTTCACCCGGCCCACGCGCGACGCGGTGCGTCATAATTGACACCCATGACTTTGACTCGCGTGCTGTTCGTCTTCTCCGTGGCGCTGGGTCCGGCACTGGCCTCCGCCCAGGATCAGCCGGCGTCCGCGCCCGCGGCCCCGGCAAGACCTCCCGGCACGGCGATCGCCGCCGAGCTGAAGGTCGTCGCCGAGGGGTGGGCGCTTCTTGCGCAAGGGGATTTCCCGAGAGCCGCCGCGAAAGCCGAGCAGGCGATCAAGGTGGCGCCTCGCCATCCGTCTGCCGTCTGGCTCGCGCTCGAGGTCGAGATCGCGAGGGGTGAATCGCGCGCCGGGCTCGACTACTACGACCGCTGGATCGGGCAGCGGACGCTGGAGGAGCCGGCGATGCTGCGGCGCATCTCGACCTCGTCGCTGCGCGAAGAGGCGTCGCAGCGCCAGGAACCTGCCGCGCGGCTCGAGGCGCTGCGTGGCCTGGCCGAGGACGGCGACGCGCGCGCGGCCGACGAGCTGCGCGCGTTCGGGTCGAAAACGGGAATCGCCGGGACCCACGCGCTGGCGGCCCAGGGTGACGAGCGCTCGGTGAAGGCGCTGATTGACAGCCTCAGCGGCCCGTCCGTGGACGTGCGCACGCTCACGGCCCTCGGGTCGAGCGGCCGGCCGGAAGCGATCGCGCCGATCGCCGACCTGCTCACGGATACCAGGCAGGAGATTCGCGGCTTCGCGGCCGAGGCGCTCGGCAAGCTCGGCCAGCGCGATGTGGCGCCGCGGCTGACGCCGCTGTTGAGCGACCGGAGCGTGTGGGTACGCGCCAAGGCCGCGGGCGCGCTCTATCGGCTCGGCGACACCACCGGCCAGGCCACCCTGCAGGAGCTCGCGGCCGACGCGTCGCCCGAGGTGAAGCTGCTCGCCGCAGAGGGGATGGCGGTCCGTCCCGATGCCGCGTGGCTGGCGCTCGTCAAGGAGCTCGCCGCGTCGCCGAATCCGCAGATCAGCGTGGGCGCGGCGCGGCTGCTTGGACCGCACGACCCGGAGCTCGCGCGCACCGTGCTCGAGCCGCTGATGGCCAGCGAGAACGGCGCGATTCGCGAGCTGGCGTCGCAGGCGCTCGGCGAGGCGATCACGAGCGACCTCACGCTGCTGCGCCGCCTGCTGAGGAGCCCCGCGCGGCTCACGAGGATTCGAGCGGCCGCGCGCGTGCTCGCGCTCACGCGCTAGCGGACGCGGGCAGCAGATCCCGTGCTGGCGCGCCTCCGGAACCTCTTTCGTAACCTGGCGATCTACGGCGCCGGCGACGTCGCGATGTCGATCGTCAGCCTGCTGCTGCTCCCCGTCTACACGCGCTACCTGTCCCCCTCCGACTACGGCATCATCGCGATGCTGCTCACGATCGAGGCGGTCGCGAAGATCCTCTTCAGGTGGGGCGTGGACACCGCGTTCATGCGGATGTTCTACGACTGCGCCGACGCGCCGGCCCGCCAGCGGCTCGCCAGCACGATCTTTTTCTTCCTGCTCGCCGGCAACGGCGTGCTCGTCCTCGCCGGCGTGGCGTCCGCCGGCTGGCTGAGCGCCAAGCTGTTCGACACGCCGGCGCACGCGCTGCTCATCCGCCTCGTGATCCTCAACACGTTCGTCGTCGGCTTCTACTTCATCCCGTTTCAGGTGATGCGCATCGGCGAGCGATCGGCGCAGTTCATCGCGCTCGTCTTCGCGCGGTCCGCCTCCACTCTTCTGATGCGGCTCGTGCTGGTGATCGGCGCCGGCATGGGCGTCCTCGGCGTGGTCGTCGCCGATCTCCTGGTGACCGCCGTCTTCACCGTCGTCCTCAGCCGGTGGTTCGCGCCGCTCATCCGGCCCGTGTTCTCGCGCCCGCTGATGCGGGAAGCGCTCGGCTTCGGGCTGCCGCGCATTCCGCACAGCCTGTCGCAGCAGGTCATCGGCGTCGCGGATCGGTACTTCCTGAACGCGTTCGGCACGCTGCGCGACGTCGGCCTGTATTCGATCGGCGCGAGCTTCGGGCTGGCGCTGAAGCTGTTCCTGAGCGCCTTCGAATACGCCTGGACGCCGTTCTTCCTCGGCGCCATGCGCGAGCCGGACGCGAAAAAGATCTACAGCACCGTGTCCACCTACGTCCTCGCCGTGCTCGTCTTCCTGACGGCGGCGCTGTGCGCGGTTGCCCCGGACATCATCGCCTTGACGACGACCGCGGAATTTCACCAGGCCGCGGCGGTGACGCCGTGGATCGCGCTGGGCGTGATGTGCCAGGGCGTGTACCTGGTCGGATCGATCGGGCTCATCATCACGCGACGAACCACGCGCTATCCGCTGGCGACCGGGATCGCGGCGGCGACGAGCCTGGCGGCCAATACGCTCCTGATTCCGCGCTTCGGATTGATGGGCGCGGCGTGGGCGAACACGATCGCCTACGGCACGCTGGCGGCCGTCACCGTCGGCTTCTCGTGGCGCGCCTATCCGATTCCGTACGAGTGGGGACGCCTGCTTCGAGTGGCGGTGGCGGGGAGCCTCGCGTTCGCCGCGGCAAGCCGCGCGGTGCCGGAGTCACTCCCGCACGCGATCGGGTTGGTCGTGCGCCCCGGGGTCATCCTCGCGGTCTATGCGCTCGGACTGCTGCTCACGGGCTTCTTCCACTCGGGGGAGCTCAAGGTCCTGCGGGACATCCGGCAGCGCGTGACGCGCAGAGAAGCGCCGCCGCCGGCGGCCGAGCCGCACGTCGAGATGGCAGGAGAGATCGTCGACACGGGGCCGAAAACACCCTCCTCGATCTCCTGCCCCTCCTGATCTCCGCTTGATCCTTTCAATTCCCCAGCTTTGCGCCGCTCACCGACCACGCTTTGTCGTCGCGCGGCAGGAACAGGCGCCAGAGCCGGTGAAGTGCGGCCGCGATCGTGTGCTTCCCCGGGAACGGCGGCAGGTCCTCCGGCTCGACGCCGCCCTGGCGAAGCCGATCGTGAACGAGCTTCAGCTCCTCGGCGGACAGCACGGCGCCGGAGCTGCGCGCGATCTCGAGCGCGTAGTCGTAGTACCCGTAGAGCAGCGCGACCGACATCGCCTTGAGCACCTTGCTCTTCCGCCGCGCCGGATCGAGCACGGCCAGCATCGACTCCAGGGCCGGCAGGCTCTTGAAGTACAGCGCGTCGGCCCAGACGATCTGTCCGTGCGGTCCGCCGATGTCGCGGCCGGCGTTGCGCTTCCAGTAGACCGGGCGGAGATCGAACAACTGGTAGCCGAGCCCGCGCAGGAATGCGTCCACGTCCGCGAAGAGCGGCTGACCTTTGTAGATCCCGGTGAACTCGACCTCGACTTCCACGCCCACCACCGAGGCCATCAGCCGGCCCGACGCCCCCTCGAGCACCAGCAGCTCGCTGCCCTGGGTATCTGCCTTGACGAAATCGACATCCTCCACGCCTCGGGCGTCGAGCACGTTGTCGAGCGTGTCCGCGTCCACCTCCCGGGTCTCGACGGTGTCGAAGCGATCGGCTTCCGGGAACGCATCGAGAAACGCGCGGTCCGGCTCGAAGATCGAGGTGAGCCCGCGATCGCGCGCGACGTGCAGGCTCAGCGGTCCGCGGCGATTGTGCAGGGCGACGTCGATGAACGTCGTGGCGCCTTCCTGCGAGGCTTTCCGCGCCACCAGCTGATCGAATTCCCGCTTGTCGGGCTCGAAGCCGATCAGGTGAAGGTGCCGGCGGGCGGGGATCCAGTTGCTTTTCAGACCGCCGCGGGCGCCGACGTCGACGAGGACCAGCGGGTGGCGCCGGTACAAATCGTCGAAACGCGAATCGATGAAGACGTCCATTGAATACCTGTGTCAGGGCTGTTCGCTCGCGGTAGGGGCCGCGCTCACTTCGGTCGCGCGGTAGAGGCCGGCTCCCTTCGGTCGCCGTTAAGGGGCCGCTCACTTCGCTTCGCGGTGGCCCCGCTCATCTTGGATTACGAATGGTCCGGCGTCAATTTCCAGCGGAACGGTAGAGCTCAAGCCCACCTCAACACTAAATCCGTCAGTAGTTTAGCGTTGACAATCATCGTGCCACTCCCTACACTCAGATGGTTCCCCAGACCTCAGCGATTGTCAGGTATCGACAATTTCGTCAGCTGAACCGTAGCCCTTGAAGTACTCATCGAGTACTCTATGCCGCGGCAGCTATGCCACCGATAAGAACCGGTAACTACGGTTGAAGTTTTCAATAGTCCGATTTACCCGGGGAAGACACGTGACACGACACGACCGGTTTCAGCTGATCAGCGCCTGTGCCGTCGCCGCGGCGTTGCTCACGGCTCCGAGCTCAGCCTTCGCACAAGCCTCGCGCATGGGCGGGAACATCGAGGTGATTCCCCAGTCGGCCAGCTCGCGCTTCCCCGCGGTTGCGTACGACGCCGCGAGCAACAGCTACCTGGTCGTGACCGGGGTCGCCAAGGTCAGCGCGCGGTTTGTGTCCGCGTCGGGCGTCCCGCTGGGGCCGGCCGACTCGATCAACAACGCCGGTCCGGGCGCGGCAGGCGTCGCGTGCTCAGCCGCGGTGAATAGCTGTCTCGTCGCCTGGATCCAGGAGCCGACCACCATCATGGCTCGCTTGCTGCGGAGTAACGGCGGCGAGCTGCAATATCTGACGGCTCCCTTTCCGGTCAGCACGAACGGCATCGCCAAGCTCTCGTCGTCGGCGCCTGGAGTCGCGGCGTCTGCGTCGGGTGAGTTCCTGGTCGCGTGGACGGAACTGGGGCCAAATACAATCAAGGGGCAACGGATAACCAGCGGCGGCACCCTCGCAGGTGGAGAGATTCCTGTCTCGACCACCGCCGTTTCCTTGCTGCCCTCGCTGGCCTACAATTCGGCGCTGGACGAGTACGCGGTCGCCTATCAATTCGAACCGTCCGCCAGCAACCAGGTGGCGCTGCAACGGGTGAAGCCCGGCACCGGCGCGCTGATCGGCGGGCGGTCCATCATGTATTCCGGCCCCTTCGCGCAGTATCCCGAGATTGCCTACAACTCGACCGACAATCAGTACTTCGCGATCACCTGGGCCGGCCTGGTGATCACCGGCGGGCTGGCTGACGGGACCGGGCAGTCGCTGACCGGCGGAGTGCCCCAGGTGATTGCCCCCAATGGGATCGGCGACGGCATCGGGCTAGCCTACAACCCCGTCAGCAACTCGTACCTGGCGGTCTTCATGAGCATCAACAACGCTGAGATCTGGGCCGTCGAGATAAGCAAGGCCGGGGTCCCCGGCCAGCAGTTCCAGTTGACCGCGTGGGGCGCGATCGACAACGTCCGCTTCAGCACGCAGCCCAGCGCGGCGGGGAGCACGGTCAATCCACACTTCCTCGGCGTGAACTCGGCGGGCTACGCCAGGATCGTCGGCAACATGGCCCAGACGGCGACGAGCGGAGGACCGCGGGTCACGCTCTCCGGCGATCTGTCGTTCGGCACCGTGCTCGCGGGCCAGACGGCGACGAAGAACATCACCATCACGAACAGCGGCAGCTCGCTCCTGGTGGTCACGGGCATCACCTTCCCGGGGGGCTTCAGCAGCACGTTCACGGCCGGCGTCATTCAGGCCGGCGGCACGCAGAACGTCCCGGTGACGTTCGCGCCGACCGAGTTGAAGACCTACGGCGGAACCATCACGGTGCACGTCGATCCGTCCACGGCGTCGGTCACGACCTCGGCATCCGGCACGGGCGCGACGACGGCGGTCGCGGACTTCGACGGCGACGCGGACGCGGACATCGCGGTCTACCGGCCGTCCACCGGTGAATGGTTCGTGCGCGGGCAGTTCACGGCGCAGTACGGCGGTGCGGGCTACGTTCCGGTCCCCGGCGATTACGACGGCGATCGCTCCGCCGACGTCGCGGTCTACCAGACGGCCACCGGACTCTGGTTCTTCCCCGGCCAGTTCCCGATCCAGTTCGGCGAGCCGGGCGACCTGCCGGTCCCGCGCGACTACGACGGCGACGGCGACACCGACATCGCGGTCTACCGGCCGTCCAACGGCGGCTGGTACGTCCGCAATCAACTCGGCATCGATGGCTTCGGCGGACCGGGCTACGTGCCCGTCCCGGCCGACTACAACGGCGATGGATCCGCCGACGTGGCCGTGTACCGGCTCGCCACCGGCACCTGGTACGTGCGCAATCAGTTCTCTGTGCAGTTCGGGGAGCCGGGCGACCGGCCGGTGCCGGGCGACTACAACGGCAACAGGACGGCCGACATCGCGGTGTATCGGCCGACGACGGGTGTCTGGTACGTGCGGAACCAGTTCGCGTTTTCGTACGGCAGCCTCGGCGATCTGCCGGTGCCGCGCGACTACAACGGCGACGGCCGTACCGACCTCGCGGTCTACCGGCCGTCCACCGGCCACTGGTTCGTGAAGGGGCAGGGTCTGGTGCAGTTCGGATCGCCCGGCGACATCCCGCTGCCGCGCGCGCTGTCCGCACCGCCGCCGACCCCCGGCGACTACGACAGCGACGGCGTCGCCGACGTGACGGTCTATCGGCCTTCGACGGGCGGGTGGTTCGTGCGCAACAAGCTCGCCGTACAGTTTGGCGAGCCGGGTGACCGCGCGGTCCCCGCGGACTACAACGGCGACGGCGCGATGGACGTGGCGGTGTTCCGGCCGTCGGACGGCCGCTGGTTCGTGCGGAATCAGTTCGCTACCCAGTTCGGCGATTCGACCGACGTGCCGGTGCCGGGCGATTACAACGGCGACGACGTGGCGGACGTCGCGGTCTACCGTCCGTCCACCGGGCACTGGTTCGTGAGGAATCAGTTCGCGGTGCAGTTCGGCGACGCCGGCGACATTCCCGTGCCGGGCGATTACAACAGCGACGGCGCGCTGGACTTTGCGGTCTTCCGGCCGTCGAACGGCACGTGGTACGTGCGTGGCCAGCTCGCCAAGCAGTTCGGAGACCCCGGCGACATTCCCGTGCCGGGGGACTACAACGGCGATGGCCGGACGGACCTCGCCGTGTACCGGCCGTCCACCGGGCAGTGGTTCGTTCACGGACAGCTGGCCGTGCAATTCGGCGACGCGAACGACCTGCCGGTGCCGGTTGACTTCAACGGCGACGGCCGCACCGACATCGCAGTCTACCGGCCATCGACGGGAACGTGGTTCGTGCGCGACGTGATGGCCGTGCAGTTCGGGTCCCCGGGTGATCTGCCGGCGGTGGGATTCATCCGGACGCCGTAACGATCGCTCAATCGCTCATCGCGTCAGCGGGCGCGAGACCTCGACCTTGTAGCGGCGGCGGACCGGAAAGATCCCCTTCCGGACGGCCGCCGCATCTCCGCGTACGTCTCACCGTTCCAGCATTTCTCTAGCGTCGAGTTCGCAGGTCGCCCACTTCGACGCGGAGAAGTACACCTTCCCCGAAAACGAGATGACGGCGAAGTTTTGAATAGTTCTGTTTCCCGGGGGATATGCACGTGACACTACACGAACGGTTTCGGCTGATCAGCGCTTGTGCCGTCGCAACGGTGTTGCTCACCGGTCTCACCGCTCCGGGCTCCGCGTTCGCGCAGGCCTCGCGCATGGGTGGGAACATCGAGGTGATTCCTCCCTCGTCCAACTCGCGGTTCCCCGCAGTGGCGTACGACTCGGCCAGTGACAGCTACCTGGTCGTGAGCGGTATCGTCAAAGTCAGCGCGCGGTTTATCTCCGCGGCGGGCGTCCCCCTGGGACCCGACGACTCCCTGAACCCGGCCGGAGCCGGCGCTCCGGGCGTAGCGTGTTCTGTGGCGGCCGGTGCATGTCTCGTCGCGTGGGTACAGGAGCCCAGCACAATAATGGGCCGGCTGATTCGGAACACTGCCGGCGAGGTGGATCCGGTGACGGCCGCGTTCCCGATCAACGCCGTTGGCCTCAAGGGCAACGCCTCGGCTCCTGGAGTGGCCGCGTCCGCGTCGGGGGAGTTCCTTGTCGCGTGGCAAACCGCTCCGGGCGCCGATATTCTGGCCCAGCGCGTCACCCCGGCGGGTTCGCTCGCGGGGCCGACGATCGTTGTTGCGCAGACGGCCGGGCATGACGAGATGCTCCCGACGCTTGCCTACAACTCAGCCCAAGACGAGTACATGGTCGGCTATTACTTCGAACCTCCGAGCAAGACAAACAGCGTCATCCTTCAGCGCGTGAAGCCGGGAACAGGTGCCTTGCTCACTCGTTCAACCCTCTACAGCAGCGTATTCGCGCAGTATCCCGAGATTGCGTACAACTCGACGGACAACCAGTTCCTGGCGATCACGTGGGGCGGCCTCGTGATCACAGGCGGCCTCGCTGACGGCAATGGTGAGCCGCTGACGAGCGGTGCCCCAGGTGATAGCCGCCAACGGTATCGGCGACGGCATCGGGCTCGCGTACAACCCGGTCAGCAACACCTACCTGGCGGTGTACCAGAGCATCAACAACGCGGAGGTATGGGCCGTCGAGGTGAGCAAGACCGGAGTCCCCGGCGACGCAGTTCCAGTTGACGGCGTGGGGCGCCATCCAGAACCTCACCTTCAGCACGCAGCCAAGCGCTGCGGCGAGCACGGTTGATCAGCGCTTCCTCGGCGTGAACTCGGCGGGTTACGGCCGGATCGTCGGCAACATGGCCAGGACGGCGACCATCGGAGGACCGCGCGTCACGCTCGCCGGCGATCTGTCGTTCGGCCAGGTGCTCGCGGGTCAGACCGCGTCGAAGATCATCAGCATCACGAACAGCGGCAGCGCGTTCGTGACGGTGACGGGCATCACGTATCCGGCGGGCTTCAGCAGCGAGTTCACGGCCGGCATCATCCTTCCCGGCGCCACGCAAAACATCACTGTCAGGTTCACGCCCACCGCGTTGACGACTTACGGCGGAACCATCACGGTTCATGTCGATCCGTCCACGGCGACGGTCACGACCCCGGTATCCGGGACGGGCGCGACGACGGCGATCGCGGACTTCGACGGCGACTTCGACGCCGACATCGCGGTCTACCGGCCGGCGACCGGCGAATGGTTCGTGCGCGGCCAGTTCACGAAGGCGTGGGGCGGGCCGGGCTTCGTGGCCGTTCCCGGCGACTACAACGGCGATCGGTCCGCCGACATCGTCGTCTACGAGACGGCCACCGGCCGCTGGTTCTTCCTGGACGACGTGCTCAACCCGATTCAGTTCGGCGAGCCCGGCGACCTGCCGGTTCCTGGCGACTACGACGGCGACGGCGACACCGACCTCGCCGTATATCGACCGTCCAACGGTGGTTGGTACGTGCGCAATCAACCTGCCATCGAGGGCTTCGGCGGGCCGGGGTACGTGCCCGTCCCGGCCGACTACAACGGTGATGGAACCGTCGATCCGGCCCTCTACCGGCTGTCGACTGGCACCTGGTACGTGCGACAACCAGTTCACCGTGCAGTTCGGCGAACCGGGCGACCGGCCGGTGGCGGGCGACTACAACGGCGACAGGACGGCGGACATCGCCGTGTACCGGCCGGCGACGGGCGTCTGGTACGTGCGGAACCAGTTCGTGTTTTCGTATGGGAGCCAGGGCGATTTGCCGGTGCCGCGCGACTACAACGGCGACGGCCGCACCGACATCGCGGTGTATCGGCCGTCATCGGGCCACTGGTTCGTGAAGGGGCAGGCCGCCGTGCAGTTCGGGTCGGCCGGCGACATCCCCCTGCCGCGCGGCTTGTCCACGCCTCCCGCGACACCCGGAGACTACGACGGCGACGGCGTCGCCGACGTGACGGTCTATCGGCCCTCGACGGGCGGGTGGTTCGTGCGCAACAAGCTCGCCGTGCAGTTCGGGGATCCGGGCGACCGTGCGGTCCCCGCGGACTACAACGGCGACGGCGCGATGGACGTGGCGGTGTTCCGGCCGGCGACCGGCCAGTGGTTCGTGCGGAATCAGCTCGCCACGCAGTTCGGCGATTCGATCGACGTGCCTGTGCCGGGCGATTACAACGGGGACGGCGTGGCCGACGTCGCGGTTTACCGGCCGTCGACCGGAATGTGGTTCGTGAAGAATCAGCTCGCCGTGCAGTTTGGCGACCCCGGCGACATCCCCGTGCCGGGCGACTACAACGGCGACGGCGTGACGGATCTCGCGGTCTATCGCCCGTCGACCGGGCACTGGTTCGTGCGCAACCAGCTGGCGGTGCAGTTCGGCGACCCGACAGACATCCCCGTGCCGGGGGACTACAACGGCGACGGCCGCGCGGACCTCGCGGTCTACCGGCCGTCCACCGGGCAGTGGTTCGTGCGCAACCAGCTGGCGGTGCAGTTCGGCGACCCGACAGACATCCCGGTGCCGGGCGATTTCAACGGCGACGGCCGCACCGACATCGCGGTCTACCGGCCGTCGACGGGAAGTTGGTTCGTGCGGAATCTCCTCGCGGTGCAGTTCGGGTCCCCGGGGGATCTGCCGGCGGTGGGCATCATCCGAACGCCGTATGGCGCTGTGTGTAGCGCTGGCCTTCAGGCCAGCCCGCCCGGGCCGACCTGAAGGTCGGCACTACAGAGCGAACCGGTCAGCGGACGACGGTGAGGGGAATCATCCGGCGCCCGGGCGGCTCCACGCCGGCGCCGAACGGTTCGGCCAGCGGCTCGGGCGAGAGCTCGACCTTGCAGCAGCGGCGGCAGACCGGGAAGATGCCCTTCTGGACGAGCCGCCGCCGCATCTCGACGTACGTCTCACCGTTCCAGATTTCCTCGAGCGTCGAGTTCGCCAGGTCCCCGACCTCGACGCGAATGAACGGGCAGAAGTACACCTTCCCCGAAAACGAGATGCGCGCGTGCAGGAACGGATAGAGGCAGCGCCCCTCTAACGCCGCGCCGGGCGTGTAGTAGTTCTCGATGAGCTGCGGGTGCACCTTCGGCCTGAAGTCGAACAGCACGTTCTTCTGCCGGCACTTCTCCTCGAGCGCGGCGACCTTCTCGCGCACCTTCGCGATGTCGAGCCCCGGGTCGGCGGTCACGAACGTCGCGATCACCGAGGCGTCTTTCGCGCCGATCAGGCGCACCGTCTCCGCGACTTCTTCCGGCGTGCTGAACATCAGATGGTTCAGGCCGATCGCGTCCACGCCGAGCTCTTCGGCGACATCCACCATCCGGTCGAGCGCGTCGAGGCTCTCGTGCGCCACGGTCGTGTTGATGCTGACCCGTAGAGGAGCGCCCTTGCGCCGCGCCGCGTCCTGCAGCCGTTTGAGCCCCACACAGGTCCGGTCGAACGTGCCGGCCAGGCCGCGCGCCACGTCGTGGATTTCCCCCGGGCCGTCGATCGAGACGCTGATGTGCTTCAGGAAACCGGACGCGGCCAGATCCGCCAGCGCCTCGGCCCGTTCCTCGGTGATGATCGTGCCGTTGGTCGTCAGGTACCCGCAGGCGTAGCCCTTTTCGCGGAAGAGATCGAGGACGGACATGATGTCCTTCCGCATGAAGATCTCGCCGCCGGTCAGGCTGACCTGAAAATCGGGCGCGTCGGGAAACGCGCGGCGGAGCGCGTCGATGCTCATCTCCTCGCGCCACTCCCCCTCGATGTTCAGCAGGTCGCCGACATAACAGAACTCGCAGTGCAGGTTGCACCGCATCGTCGCTTCGTAGACGGCGCCCATCGGGAGGCGATCGGCGCGGCCGGTCTTCTCGTCGAGGAATCGTTGAATCCGCTGTTCGTAGCGCACGCGGCGATAGCGCGCCCACGCGTGGCGGGCAAGCGGTATCGCCCGCGCGCGCGACGCGATCGACCGGCGCAGCGCCGTGACGGGCCTGGCTAGACGGGCGGAAATGCTGGGCACAGATCTAATCTATTGTAGCCCCTGGCCCCCTCGAACGCCACGCGCTGTCTCGTCTGTAGCCGTCTTGATCCCGAAAACTTCCCCCCATTGAGTCAAGTCTCGGGATCAAGACGGCGCCAGTAAACAATGCCACCTAGCGAGGCGGAGCCGCGCTGGTCTGAGGCGCAGCCTCGCTAGGCCGTGCAATCGACCAGATCTCCACCGTCGGGCCCGGCCGTTCGAGCGCGGGGTCGATTAACGCCGACGTGTTGTGCAAATACGGGGAAACAGCGGCTCGTGCTGCGTCCGGCACATCGGCGCGATACGGCGTGAACTCGGCGAGCTTCTTCCCGTCGCGCGCGAGCGCTTCTTCGAGCGGCTGCTGCTCCGGGTTGGCGGTGTTGGAGCGCTTCAGGACGACGTACTCGATGCCGAGCTGCCGGAGGGGCGCCAGCCGGTCGGCCGCCGGCAGCGATGCGGGCAGGACGTAAATCTTGTCGAGGTCGAGCCCGCCGTCCCCGAAGTAGATCAATCTGTACGCGGGCGCGGGAAACGGCTCGAGCGCCAGCATGAGCTGGGATTTGACCGACGCGCGCGATTCCGAGCCGACGTTCGCGCGGATGGCTTCGACGAGCGCGTCGCGCGACTGACGAAGCGGCACGCTGTAGGGCTGCACCAGGAACGAGGACCCCGCAGGCACGTGATCGAGCACGAAGTCGCGCGCGAGCGTGCGCGTGTCCGCCTGCCTGATGAACAGGTCGGTCCGCACGCTGTCCAGGAGCCCCGGAATGAGCGCCAGCACGACGAGGGCGACGGTTGCGGGCCGTGAGTACGGGCCGAAGGCGCGGCCGGCTCGTACGGACGCGAAGGCTGCGGCGAGCGCGACGAAGGGCAGCATCGCATTGAGGTAGCGGCTCATCGGGACCGTGTTCGCGATGAAGGCCAGGAAGGTCACCGAGAAGGCGACGAGCAGCAGCCCGCGCCGCCAGTCCGCGACGAGCGACCAGATCGCTCCTGCGGCGGCGGCGGCCGCGATCGGCCAGCCCACGGCATCCCTGAAGATCATGACAAGGTATGCGCCGAGCGCCCCGAACAGTCCACCGCCCATCGCGCGATCGATGTCCACTTCCCGGACGTGCGCGACGTCGGCGATCGCCTTCTGCAGATCGACCAGAATGAACGGTGTGCCGGCGAAGAACCCGATCACCGCCCCGGCCGTGCTCCACAGGAACAGCCGGCCCGATTCCCGCCAGTTCCCCGATCGACTCACATCCGCCACGGCCACGGCGATCATCGAGAAGGCGATGAAGACGACGTAGTACTGCGTCGAGACCGCCAGGCCCGCGAGGAGACCCGCCAGCACCCAGCTTCTCCGGCGCGCCGCGGCGCCGGGATCGGTGACGATGCGCGCGAGGGCCACGTGCGCCAGCACGGTCGCGAGCGTGACCGGCACGTCGAGCTTCACGTAGTGCGCATCGCGCACCGCGATCGGCGCGACCGCGAGGAACGCCGCTGCCGCCAGGCCGGTCGCGCGGTCGTAGAGCCGGCGGCCGAACGCGTAGAGCGCCGCCACCGTCGCGACCCCGCACAACGCCGTCAGCGCCCGCCCGGCCAGGAAGTGGCGCGAGGGGTCGATGAAGAAGTCGCGCTGGAAGGCGCCGAGCGAGTCGAAGAGCCCCGCGACGCGCCCGGCCACGTAGAACAGCCCCTCCCATGCGAACAGGACGTAGAAGTACAGCGACGGGTACACGAAGTTGTGGGGATTGGGATCGCCCTTGGCGAACGCGAGCGCGCGGTTCAGGATCGGCGTTTCGTCCGGGTTGTAGACCGCCGGCAGCCCGTAGGTGAGGCCGAGCACCCTGAGGCCGAGCGCGAGCACGCAGATGGCTGCCAGAACGGAGATCGAGTGAAGTCGGGATCGTGGCATCGGCACTGTGGAGGGGTCGCTGTCAGCTTTACAGGAGTTCAGGAGGTCAGGAGATTCATTTTCAAAACCAACAAAATCTCCTGATCTCTTCCTCCTGATCTCCTGTTCTGTAAAGAAACAGTCACCGTCTTACGAACGTGAGCAGGTTCAGGAAGCACCAGCCCGGGATCGGCAGCAGGCGCGTGAGCCAGCGGTGCAGCGGCAGCAGGGCGCGCGGGTGACGGCGGATCAACCGCGTCACCACGGGCACGGTCGGAAAGATACCCTTGCGGGCGATCAGCGTGAACCCGGCGCGGCGCCCGAGCTCGATGTACTCGCCCGCCGGACGATCGCCCGGGTGCTTGAGCTCCGACGCGGTGCGGATGAGACGGCCCTGCAGCAGGAAGTGCGCGCGCGACTGCAGGTGCGCCAGGTTCGGGATCGACACGAGCAGCTCGCCTCCGGGACGGAGGACGCGATGGAGCTCCGCGAGCGCCAGGGGCTGCTCGTCGAACGCGAGGTGCTCGAGGACGTCGAGGCACAGCGCGCGGTCGAACGTCGCGTTCGCAAAGGGGAGCGCCGTCAGCGATCCGCTGCGCACGCGATCCGAGGAGTAGTTCGCGTCGAGGCCCTCGATGTTCAGCCGGCCGCTGTACTCGTCGACGAGGACCCCTTCGCCGCAGCCGGCGTCGAGCACGCGCGTGCCGGCAGGCATCGGATCGAGCCAGCGGCGCACGGCTTCGAGCTTGGCGATGTAGGTCGGGTAGTACTCCCAGTCCGGATCGGGCGCTCGGTGGTAATCACCGCGCGCGGCGTACTCGCCGCGGCGCACCACCGGCGGGCTGGCGGGCATGGTCGTGCTGATTGTATCGCGTTACCGGTGGTGTCCGGCTTTAGCGGACCTGAGAACGTCCGCCTGAAGGCGGACGCTACCGTTATTGTTTCTCCCCGCCCGGCGGCCGGACGCCCGGAGGCAGCGGCGTCCCGTACGGGTTCGGTTGCCCGGCGGGCGGCGGCAGCATGCCGGGGCGCGGGGCCGTCATCACCGGCTGCTGACCCTGACCCTGGCCCTGACCCGTAGGCGGCGGCTGGAACATTCCGGGCGGGAGGTTCGGCAGGTTCCCCATCCCTCCTCCGGGCTGATTCAGCGGCGTGTCGAGTGGCTCGTCGTCTTCCATCACCGGCATCTGCTGCAGGCCCGGACGCGGGAACTGCGTCGGCGGCGCGCTGGCAGCAGCGACCCCGACTGGCCCGCGGCTCGTCGGGAGAATCATCACGCTCTCGAACATCGAAGCCCCCGCCAGGCTGACCTGACGCTGAGCGGCGATGTAGCCGCTCGCCGAACGAAGCAGCACTTCGAGCACTTCGCGCTCCGGCCGATCGACGAGCTGGAGCGTAATCGGCGGCCCCGTGAGCTTGTCCCCGTTGACGATGGTGGTCTTCCCGATCCGCGCCCACTCGGCGAGAATCTGGCGGAGCGGCACGTCCTGGGCGATGAGCGTGGCGCGCCCATCCACCAGGGTCAGCTTCAGGTCACCCGCGGCTGCCGGCCACGCGGAGCCGGCGATCGCGGAGCCCGCCAATACGACCAGAGAGACGGCACGGCAGAGGCAATTCTTCATAGGGGTTACCTACCAGTATACGCCTGTTAGACGGTCCCGGGGGCCCGCCGGACGGGTTTTCTGAGGGTCGGATAGCGCAGCCGTTCAGGGCTGCCCGGGTTTCAAGGAGTTAGCGGAGAAAGCAGAGAAAAACGGTACCTGCGGGTTTACGGCTCAGGCGAGTTTCGTGATCCAGAGGGGGGAATCCTTGCGCGGGAGGTCGCACGCGCGGCAGATATCGGGCCCGCCGCTCTCGAGGTGCTGCCGGCGTGCGTCCCGGTACGGCCCGGCATTCCAGATCTCGCGGATCGACGACGAGTTCAGATCGCCCAGGATGATCTTGCCGTCGAAGTCCGCGCAGCAGAGCGACACGCGGCCGTCCCAGAGCACCGTGAACGTGAGCCACGGGCGGTAGCAGGGGTAATTGACGTCCGACTCGGTGTTGAGCGTGCCGGCCCAGTTGTGCAGATCCGTGACGTGGACCTTGTCGGCGATCGCCCGCCAGTGCTCGATGAACGCCTGTTCGTCGGCGGTGTTGTTCTGCCGGACGAACGACAGTATGAGCTTCGGCCGGCGTTTGCCGCTTTCCGCCCGGATGCGCACCAGGCGTTCGATGTTGGCGATCACCTTGTCGTATTTCAGGCCGATGCGCGTCGACTCGAAGACCTCTTTGCCCGCCGCGTCCACGCTGATGTTGATCGCGTCGAGCCCCGCCTCGATCATGCCGCGCGCCACCGCCTCGGTGATCAGCGACCCGTTGCTGATGACGCCGACCTCCTGGATCCCCTTCTGCTTGGCGTAGCGCACCTTGTCGACGAGCTGCTTGTCGATGAAGGCTTCGCCGTAGTTGTGCATGCGGACGTGGGTGATGCCGAGCTCGACGCACTCGTCCACGATCTTGCGGAACAGCTCGACGCTCATGATCCCCTGGCGCCGGTGCATCTCGTCGCGCGGGCAGAACACGCACTTCGCGTTGCAGATGTTGGTGCTCTCGATCTGCACGATTTCCGGCATCGACGGCGCGCGGTCCCGCCCCGTGGCCAGCAGCAGGCGCCGCACCGGCTTCGCCTGCTTGCGGAGCAGGTTCTCCGCGGCGCGCCGGGCGCGGGCCTTGATGGTGGGGGACTTGGACATGCGTTCTATGGCCGGCTCGCTTCTGCCTGGCGGAAATGCTCGATCACTTTCGTCAGGGTCTCGTCGAGCTCGACGGTCGGCTCGTAGCCGATCAGCTCGCGGATGCGTGTGATGTCCGGGACGCGGCGCGGCATGTCCTCGAACCCGGCTTCGTACGCCTGATCGTAGGGAATGGTCACGATGTCGGACGCGCTGCCGGTCATCGTCTTGACCTTGACGGCGAGGTCTCCGATCGTGATTTCGTTGCCGTTGCCGATATTGAAAACCTGGCCGACCGCGCGGGGCTCGTTGATCAAGGCTACCATAGCCCTCACGACGTCCCCGACATAAGTGAAGCTGCGCGACTGGGTGCCGTCGCCGAAGACCGTTATCGGCTCGCCGGCCAGCGCCTGGCGCACGAAGTTCGGGATCACCATCCCGTACTGGCCCGTCTGCCTGGGTCCGACCGTATTGAAGAGCCGCACCACGATGACCGGCAGCTTGCGCTCCTTCCAGTAGGCCAGCGCCAGGAACTCGTCGATCATCTTGCTGCACGCGTACGCCCACCGGTGCTTGGTGGTCGGGCCGAGGACCAGGTCGGCGGTCTCGCGGAAGGGAACGTCCGTGCTCTTGCCGTACACCTCGGACGTCGATGCCACCAGCACGAGCTTCTTCTTCTTGTTCGCGAGCTTGAGGACGACTTCCGTTCCGTGCACGTTCGTCTCGATCGTGTGCACGGGCTGCTCGACGATCAGCTTCACGCCCACCGCGGCCGCGAGGTGGACGACGATGTCGCAGCGGTCGATGAGCTCGGCGAGCACCGGCTCGTTGGCGACGGTGTCGATCGTGTAGTGAAATCGCGGGTGGCTCTTGAGGTGGACGACGTTCTCCATCGATCCCGTCGAGAGGTTGTCGATGATGAAGACTTCGTCGCCGCGCTCGAGCAGCGCTTCGGACAGGTGACTTCCGACGAAGCCCGCCCCGCCCGTAATGAGCACACGCATCAATCCTGATCCTCTCGTAAGAAACTGACGCCGACAACTCCCAAAAAAACCAACACCCAACTCCCAAAGTGCCTGGGGCGTGAAGTCGCGGGCGATTTCACACCAGCTGCTACGAGGCATGCGCCTTGGGAGTTGGTAGTTGGACGTCGGGAGTTGACGCAGCCGAGTTCCTTTCTGTTCTGGCGCCGCCGCTATGTCGCGGGTCTCTGCAATCCGATCACCGCCTCGGCGGCCCGATCGGCCGCACGTCCGTCGGACCCCATCCCGAAGCGCGCGAGGTACGCACTCCGTTCTCCCTCGAGCTGCCTGCGGAATCCCTCATCATACAGGATTCGACTCGATCGCGGGCGCGATCTCTCCCGGCGACGCGGCGCCCGCCATGATCCCCGCCTCGACAAACGGCGACAGGTTGTTCGGGAGCCCAATCACCAGCGCCGGGATGCCGAGAACCGCCGCGTCGAGCGCGACGGTCGAGTTCATCGTCACGACCGCGCGGCTGGCGCGAAGCAGCGGCGCGAGCGGCGCCGACGCCGGCAGCACCCGGATGTTCGGCCGGCCCCCGGCGACGGCCTGGTACGCGTCCGGTGTTTCGGCCGGATGCGTCTTGATCGCGAGCTGGACGCCCGGCATCGCGGCCACCGCCTGCACGAGCGGCGGCAGCACGTGCCGCGCTTCTTTGTACTTCGCGACGAACACGACGAGCGCCGCGGAGCCGTCGGCGCCGGCCGCCTGGCGGGCGCTCACGATGTCGCCGGCGGTCGCCGATCGCGCGGCGGCGACGAGCGCGTCGAGGCGCGGGCTGCCCGTCACCGCGAGGGACGCCGGAGGAAAGCGCCCGTGCTGTTCGAGATGGCCGCGGGCGTAGTCGTCGAAGAGCAGCGTCAGCGCCGGCCTGGGGAAACCGGCATCCTCGGGGCGGGCATCCTCCGGACGGACATTCTTGGGACGCGCACTCTCGGAACGGACATCTTCGGAACGGGCATCTTCGGAACGGACATCTTCGGAACGGACATCTTCGGAACGATCGTTGGCGGGCGCCATCTCGTCCGGCTCGTGCAGGTAATTCAGCCAGTGGCGGTAGATGAAGCCGTGCTGCAGTCCGACGGACGGAATCCCGCGCCGCCGGCATTCGAGCATCAGCGCGCGGCCCCAGCCTCCCGCTTCCGCGTACGTCAGCGCGACGCCCGGACGGAGCGCGTCGAGCGCGGCGCCCGCTTCGTCCATTGCGCGGGCCGACCACGGCCACTGCAGCAGCGCGATGCCGGCGAGCTCCTCGCGGACGATGGGCCAGCAGTCGCACCGCTCGATGACCGCGTGCTCGCGAAGCGCCGGGCTGTTCCAGAGCGCGCGGCGCAGCGCGTGGCGCTCGCGCCACACCGCCCGCGAATCGCGGAGCGCCGCCCATGGCGCGTAGCGCTCGATGGGCACGACCGCCGGCGCCGGACGGCTGGCGCCAATCGCGCGCCACCAGCGTCTCGCCGCGAAATTCTCCGAGGGCCCCAGGCCGACATAGTGCACGCTGCCCGCCGGCAGGCGCGACTCGAGCGAGTCGAGGACCGGCCCGATGTACGACTCGGCGCCGCCGTCGCTGACGCCGTGCTTCCAGAACGCACTGTGGACGAACGCCGCGATCGGGACGCCTGACGTCCGGCTCGCCGGCGCGCGGGGCCGAAGCCTCGACGCGGATGCCGCGAGCATCAGCCCCTGGGCGCGCAGATCCAGCCGTGCCAGCCGCAGCCACGCCCGGTCGCCGGTCGCGCGTCCTTTCCACCGGACCTTCCGGGCGCGAGCCACCTGGGGCGCAAGCGCCCGGACGATGCGACCGCCCGTACCGATGCCGATCTCGAGCGGCCGCTCGCGCTCGATGGCCTGCTGCAGCGCCGCCACGGCGCGGAAGATCTCGAGGATGACCTTCTGCTTGTGGAGATAGAGCTCCGCGAACCACCAGAGCGAGTCGCCGCGCAGCGTGAACCGGCGCCTGAGCGGCTGCCCGTCGACGGCCGCGTGGCGCAGCGCCTTGATCCAGCCGTGCGCGGCTGCCACCGCCTGTTCCTCGGCGCCGCCGTCAAGGTAATCGCCAAGACGCACGCGCCGCGCTCCCGTCCCGCTGTCGACGACCAGCACGTCGTCCGTCATGCGGAGGACGTGTGCGCGGGCTCGCCTCGGCGGCGCGCGACCGCGTCCAGGACGGACATGGCTGCCGCGAAGACGCTGTCGGTGCTGACCGACGCGAGGCAGTCGGGCGTGTGGCCGACGCAGCGGGCGGGCGGGCGGCGGATGCGGTTGCACGGGCTGCACGGCAGGTCGACTCGGACGATGCGATCGTCCGGACCGCGAGGCGCGTAGCGCGCCGGCTCGGAGGGCCCGAAGACCGCGACGACGGGCGTGCCGACCGCCACGGCCAGGTGCATAGGTCCCGTGTCGCCGGTAACGAGGAGATCGAGCCGCTCGAGGACGGCGGCGACCGTCAGCAGGTCGAGATCCGCCGCCGTATCGATCACGGAAGCCGGCGGAAGCACCCGCTTCACCTGGTCCACGAGCGGCCGATCCGCGGCCGATCCGGTGAGCACGATCGTCGCGCCGGCCTCGGCCGCCAGGCGCCTTGCGACGGCAGCGAACCGATCCGGTTCCCATTGTTTGATCGCGCGCCCGCCGCTGACGTGAACACCGACGAGAGGCCTGTCCCGAGCGGAGTCGGGGGGTGCCGAGCTGGTCGAGAGGAGCCGCGCGGCGCGCTCGTGCGCCTCCGGCGGGATCACCAGGATCCGCCCGGCGGTCTGTGCCACGGCGCCGCCGAACACCGCCGCGACGAGACGCTGTGCGTTGTCGGTCGTATGCGCACGCGTGTCGTACTCGAGCGCGACGTCGAGCAGCGGGCCGCCGCCGCCGCTGCGGTAGCCGGCGGTCCAGGCCGCGCCCGATGCCGCGGCGAGCATGTTGCTGCGCACGTCCGGCTCGAAGTTGATCGCGAGATCGTAGCCGGTCCGCCGCCAGCGGCGCGCGGCGCGGAGGAGCCCGGACAGCCCGAGGCCGCCGCCGTCGCGCGCCAGCCACGCGGCGTCGAGCGTTTCCACGTTCGTGACCGCCGTGATGACGCGCGCCAGATCGGCATTCCAGCTCCCGACGGCCAGATCGATCTGCGCGTCCGGGGCGGAGGCGGCCACGTCGGCAATCGCGGGCAGCGCCATCAGCAGGTCGCCGATCCGCTCGAGACGCAGGAGCAGAATCCGGCGCGGCGGCGCGGGCGGGCGGCGGCGCCGGAACGGCCGCACGATCGCGGCCGCGGTGGCGAACAGGCCGTCCGCCGCCGCGACGAGCGCGCGCTCGCGGCGATCGTGGATGTGCAGCCGGGACATTCAGGCTCCCGCTATTTTACCGCCACGCGATCGACCATTACGCCGAGATCGCGGTCGTCGGGGGTGCCGAGCACGTCGTGCGGATTCCAGGTCGGCGTCACGAGCCTGAGCTCGACGGGATCGCCGAAGTCCGCGGCGCGCTTCGCGAGGTCGGCCGGAATGGGCAGGGTGTAGGGCGCGAACCCCGATCCGACGCGAATCGAGCCGAGCCGCTGATTGTGCAGATACACGCTGACGTCGGCCGGCGCCACGCCTTTCGGCCGCCCGCCGTCGTTCATCCACAGCGTCACTTCGGCGCTCGACGGGTTCACCGTGACCGACACGTAGGACGTCGTCCTCGTCCACCTGAAGCTGCGGCCCTCGGTCTGTTCCTTCGCGTGAAAGCGCAGCATGTGCAGGTCGTCGCGCAGGCCGACGTCGAGGTCGAACCAGAGGCCGGTGCGCGGGTCGGGCGGCGTGAACTCGTAGACGCCGAAATCGAACTCCTTCTGGCGCACGAATCGGGGAAACGCGTTGATTGGCGCGTCGTACTCGGGCACCTGGAACCGCTCGCTGGCCAGGGAGCGCACCCCGTACCGGTACGACAGCAGATCGGTGCCGCCGCCGCCGATGAACAGCACGCGCCGGTGGCGGGTTCGCGCCGACTCGAGGAACGCGGCAAACGCAACCTTCTCCGGCCGCGCGTTGTTCAGCACGAGCACCTGGCGGGCGTAGATGTAGGCGAGCGGCAGCGCGAGCACGTGGACGTCGCTGCCGGAATCGCGCGACTCCGCGATCACGAGATCGTCGTCTCCGATCGTGCCGGCGAGCTGCTCCAGCCGCGGGATCAGGCCCGCGTACTCGACGTGCGCGAGCAGCGGCCGGCTGACGCGGGCGTAGTGCGCCGCGAGCAGCGCGACGAACACGACCCCGATGAGCGACCGCACGGCGCCCGTGCCTTTCCAGCCGCCGCGCGATCCGGCGAGCGCGGCCGCGGCCGCGAAGAGCAGCGCGGCGGGGAGAACGACCGGAAGAAACCGGCGCGTCATCCAGAAGTGGTCGGGCATGATCCGGATCTTGAAGAAGAAGAAGCAGCAGAAGATCGTCACCGTCGCCATGAGCGCCGGATCGCGCCAGAAGGCGCGGCGCGCGACGAGAGCGAGCCCGATGAGCGCGGCGACGAGCGCCGGCAGCGTGAGATAGAAGTTCGTGAACATCCGCAGCGCGTACGCGTCGTGCAGCGCGAGTTTCCCGGCCGGATGCCGGAAGACACAGCGCGTAGAGGGCCAGCACACACAGCGCCCCAATCACGACGGCCGGCGTCCACCGGACCACGCCCGCGGACAGCTTGGCGGCGCGCGACCCGAACCCAATCGCGGCCGCGCCGGCGGCGCCCGCAGCCCCCAGCAGCGCGTACTGCCACCACGGGAGATTGCTGAGAAACACAATCGGGAGAATCGCGTAGGCCCGCATCGGCCCGACCATGTACAGCGCGGCCAGTGCAGCCCAGGCGGTGAAGACGGCCACGAAGGCCGCGCGCGGCCGCTGCCCGTTGAACACGCCGAGCACCAGTCCCGCGAGCACTCCGGCGATCCCAAGGACGGCGTCGAACCGGAGGAACAGCAGCAGCCCCAGCAGCGTCGCGGCCACGGGCGCGAAGAACCGGTCGCCGTCGACGTGCGCCCGTGCGTTCGCGAGCAGCGCGGCAAAGAGCAGCGCCTGCATCACGACCTCCGCGTTCGGGTATCGCGCAAACCACACTTCGATCGCGTGCAGCGCGAGGAGCGCGCAGGCGGCGGCCGCCGCCGTGCGGCCCACGAGCCGCGTGCCGGTGAAGTAGACGGCGAGCAGCGCCCAGAATCGCCCACACGCCAACGGTGCGGCGGGCTCCAGTCAGCCCGTCGAGTCCGTACCCGATCGCGATCGACGCCGGAAACAGATGCGGAAACTGCCCGATGACGGTGCCCGCCGACGGGTCCTGGATGAAGAACCCCATGAACCGGGTCCCGTAGTACTCCGGTGCGTCCGTGCGAGGGGAAAAACAGATCGCGCGACAGCGGCGGCACCGCGGCCACGACCGGATCGCGGATGACGAGCGCGCCGCGCTGCGCGATCTGAATCCCCTCGTTCATGTACGTCCCGGGATCCTTCCCGCCGATGACGTACTCGGATGGAGGAAAGAACCGCCAGGCCGCGAAGAGCACGAGCGCGACGGCCACCAGCGCGCTGATTCCCGGGCGGCGCGCCGCCGCGCCGAACCGCAGCCGCCCGCGCGCCACGGCGGCGGCGGCCGCGGCCACCACGACGTCACCAATCAGCAACCGTGAAAAGGAATACCGGTGGAGGGCGGCCAGGCCCAGAACGATCGACAGCGACACCATCACGCTGAGGACGATCGCCCAGAAGAGCCGCTCCTCCGCGTCGAGCGCCGCCCGGCGATCCCGATCGAGCCAGGGCAGCCTGAAAATCACCGCCCCGGGCAGCCAGGCGATCGCGGCAAGCTGGAGAAGCGGAAGCACGCTGAAGTGTGTCAAAACTGAAAGTAGATGAACTCGGCTCCGCCGAAATTGCCGAACAGCATCGTGAGGTAGAACGTCGCGGCGTAGAGCGAGTATCGCACGCCGGGCGCCAGCCGCGGCACGATCAGCAGGTCGTCGTGGAGCGCCTCGATGGCGTGAACGAGCAGCAGCGGTGTGGTGTACATCAGCAGCGGCACCAGGATCGCCTCCACGTTCGCGGACGTCGGGGCAAAGTGCGTGAAGAGGCTCCAGGACATCTCCCGGAGCTGATGGGCGGATCGCGCGCGGAAGATGAGCCAGCCGAAGCACGTCAGGTGAAACATCACCGCCCACGACGTGAGGCGCGCGAGCGCGCCGTCCCCGGTCAGCCAGGCCTGCAGGGCGCCGCACGCGATCGGCGCCGCGGTAGGCGATGAGCAGCAGTCCATGGTACACGCCCCACAGGACGAACGTCCACGCCGCGCCGTGCCAGAGCCCGCCGAGCACCATCGTGATGAGCAGGTTGCGGCGCGTGCGCGCGGCCGACCCGCGGTTCCCGCCGAGCGGGATGTAGAGGTAGTCGCGCAGCCACGTGGACAGGCTGATGTGCCAGTGACGCCAGAAGTCCTGCGCCGTGCGCACGAGATACGGGAACCGGAAGTTCTCGATGAGCTCGATGCCCATCAGCTTCGACGTGCCGCGCGCGACGTTCGAATAGCCGGCGAAGTCGCCGTAGATCTGGAACGCGAAGGCGTACGTGCCGAGCAGGACGTTGACGCCGGTCGGGTGGGCGGCGGGATCGAAGACGAGGTTGGCGATCCCCGCCAGGTTGTCGGCGACGAAGATCTTCTGGAAGAACCCCCACGCGACGAGCCAGGCCCCGTCGCGCATCTGCTCGCGCGTGACGTGGCGGGGCAGAGGCGATCTGCGGCAGCAGCCGCGACGCACGCAGAATCGGCCCCGCGACGAGGTGAGGGAAGTAGGCGACGAAGACCGCGAAATCGAGCAGGCTGCGCGTCGGCGCGATCTCGCGGCGGTAGACGTCGATGACGTAGCTCATCGTCACGAACGTGTAGAAGGAGATCCCGACCGGCAGCAGGACCCGCACGGTGACCAAGTCGAGCTGCCATCCCAGCGCCCCGAACACCGTGTGCAGGCTGTCGGCGAAGAAGTTGAAATACTTGAAGAACCCCAGCAGGACCAGGTTGAACCCGAGGCTCACGCAGAGGAGCGCGCGCCGCGTCCGCGGAGACAGACTGCGGCCGAGCCACAGGCCGCAGGTGAAGTCGACGAGCGTCGACGCGATCAGCAGCCCGAGAAACCGCCAGTCCCACGCCGCATAGAAGTAGTAGCTCGCCACGAGCAGCAGCCAGTTCTGCCCTCGATGCGGCAGCAGCCGGTAGGCGGCGTAGACGACGATGAAGAACCAGACGAAGTGAAGGGAGTTGAAGACCATCGCGCGATCACCGCGCGGGCGGCGGCGGCAAGAGGCCGGAATCGCGGAGGAACTGCTCCAGCGCTCCCGCGACAACCTCATGGCCGCGCGGCGTCAGGTGAACCGTGCGCTGGAAGAAGACGTCGGGGCCCGGCAGGGCGCTCCTCAGCGCCGGGAGGGCGTCGAACCGCGGCGCCGGCCCGCTCGCGAGCGCCTCATCGAACCGGCGCGTGGCGGCGTCGCGCACCAGCTCGCCCCCCGCTTGCGCCACCGCGTCCCGAAGCCTCCCGAAATCCCCGTCGTCCACCTGGAAGCGCGCGGGCATCAGCATCACCGCGGTCCGCGCGCCTCGTGCCTCGGCGTCGCGCGCGATCTCGTCCACGACGCGCCGGGTAATCGCCAGTCCTTTCGCGATCCGCGGGGCGGGGTTGGCCGCATAGCTCTGGATCGGAGGTTCCGGCGGCGCCAGCGTGCCCCTGAACCGCTCGGTCGCCGACATCACGCGGAGGCGGAGGACCTGCAGCACCATGCTGCGGCGCACCAGACGGCGCAGCCGGGTCAGGGCGCCCTCCCGCAGCACGTCGAAGGATGGCCGGGGCTGCTCGTCCAGACGGTATTCGAATGCGACCGCCTCTTCGGCGTCGTTGCCGACGAAGATCGTCTCGATGACCAGATCCGGCTGCACGGCCGGCGCGATCGCGCGGAAGAACAGCAGCTCCTGGACCGGCCCGTAGCCCTGGACGCCGCCGTTGATCACGCGGTAACGGTACGGGGAGGGCTTCGCGTTCAGCCGCTGCTCGAGCAGCTCGCCGAACGTCTGGCGGAACGGGACCTGCACCGAGAGGACCAGCGAGTCTCCCAGAATCAGAATGCGCCGCTCATCCGGGGCCTTCGGGCCGATCTCGTCGTCGTCGCGCACGCCGGCGCCGTTGATGGCGATCTCCGTGTCGAACTCCACCGTGGTGAACCGCACGCGAGTGCCGGGCTTCAGGCGGTAGCCGATGACCGGGTCGTTCGTGAACAGCGACTGGAAACCGGGCGCGGCCTCGGAGCTGCCCCACGTGCGCATCGCCGCTTCGAACACGCCGAACTGGATCGCCATGATGATCGCGAACGCCCCGAAACGGCGGAGCCGCACGTGCCGCGGATGGGTGGTCACGAGATCGACGCGAGCGCGCCGGCGGCCCGGCCGATCGCGTCGGGTGGGAGAGACGGATACAGCGGCAAGGAGAAGATCTCGCGGCAGACGCGGTCCGCGACGGGGCAGCACGCCGGATCCTGCGAGGCGACCGCCGGCTGCCGGGGAATCGGAATCGGGTAGTGGACAGCGTCTCGATGCCCGCCTCCTGCAGCCGCGCCTGGAGGGCGGTCCTCGATTCGCTTCGCACCGGGAACAGATGATACACGTGGCCCGGATCGCGCTCGGGCGGCACGGCGAGTCCGGGCGTGCCGGCGAGCGCGGTCCGATACGTCCGCGCCAGCGCCCGGCGCCGCTCGGTCCAATCCGGCAGCAGCGGAAGGCGCGCGCGAAGGATGGCGGCCTGTATCTCGTCGAGCCTCGAGTTCACGCCGAACTCGCCGTGGCGGTAGCGATCGGTCTGGCCGCCGTTCCGGAGGCGCTTCACGTGTGCGGCGATCCGCGCGTCGCTGGTCGTCACCGCTCCGCCGTCCCCGAGCGCGCCGAGATTCTTGGTGGGGTAGAAGCTGTACGCGGCGGCCGCCCCGAAACTGCCGACCGGACGGCCGTCGCACGTGGCGAGGTGCGCCTGGCAGCAGTCTTCGACGATGGCGAGGTTGTGACGCGAGGCGACGGCGGCGATGGCGGTCATGTCCGCGGGCTGCCCGTAGAGGTGCACGGGCATGATCGCGGCGGTGCGCGGCGTGACGGCGGCGGCCGCCGCGTCCGGATCGAGCGTCAGCCGGTCCGGGTCGATGTCCGCAAACACCGGGCGGGCCCCCACCATCATGATGGCGAGCGCCGTATAGGCGGCCGACAGCGGCGCGGTGATGACCTCGTCGCCCGGTCCGATCCCCAGCGCGCGCAGCGCGATCGACAGCGCGTCGGTTCCGGTGCCGACGCCCGCCGCGTCCGCGGCTCCGCAGGCGGAGGCGAACTCGCGTTCGAAGGCTTCGAGCTCGGGCCCGAGGATGAACCAGCCGCGGGTGATCACCCGATCGACGGCGGCGCGCACGGCGGCCGCGTCTTCCCCCGGCGTGAGCCGCAGAAACGGGATCACGCCCCGGCCTCCACATAGTGCGGCATGTGCTCGCGGTAGAACGCGAGCGTCCGCCGCAGTCCTTCCCGCAGATCGACGGCCGGCGTCCACCCGGACGCGCGTCTGGAACTTCGTCGAGTCGGAATAGAAGCTGCCGATGTCGATCCGCTTCTTCTCGGGCGGCCAGTCGACGTAGCGCACGCGGCCGGCGCCGGCCGTCTCGATGAGCAGCGCGACGAGATCGCGGTGGGTGATCGGCTGCTCGCCGCCGACGTTGAAGACGTCGCCGTCGCACGCGTCCGACGCCCCCGCGCGCAGGAACGCGTCCGCCGCGTCGTCGACGAACACGAAATCGCGCATCTGCGATCCGTCGCCGAAGATCTGGATCTCCCGGTCTTCGAGCGCCAGCCGGATGAACCAGCCGATGAAGCCCTGACGGTTGTGACGGATCAGCTGCCGCGGTCCGTAGACGTTGGTCAGCCGCAGCGAGCACGCCCGCAGATCGAAGACGTTGTTGTAGAGGAGATGGTAGTACTCGCCGGCCGCCTTGTTGACGCCGTTGATGTCGGCGGGGCGCACGAGGTGCCGCTCGTCCACCGGCAGGTAATCCGGCCGCCCGTAGACCTGCCGCGTGCCGGCAAAGACGACGCGAACACCGGGACAGTGCGTGCGGCACGCCTCGAGAATCGACAGTTGGGCGCGGCAGTTGATCTCGAGGTCCGTGTACGGGTCCCGCATGCTGTCGATGTGGCTGACCTGCCCAGCGAGGTTGAAGATGACTTCCTGCCCGGTTGCGAGCACGCCCATGGTGCTCTGCATGCGCACGTCGGCGATGTTCACGCGCACGCGCCCGGCGATGTCCTCGATGTTGAAGAGATTCCCGCCGTAGTCCGGCAGGAGCGAATCGACGATGAGCACCTCGGCCCCGAGATCGACCAGCTGGCGCGCGAGGTTGCTGCCGATGAACCCGAGCCCGCCCGTGATCATGACGCGCCGGCCGCGGTAGTAGCCGCGATACGCGCCGTCGTCCTGGCGATCGGTCACGCGTCGATCCCCGGGCGCGGCGGCCCCACGCCGGCCGGATGCGCCCGGGACCGACGCCGTCGGGGTCAGGCATTTCTCCAGCGGCGCCGGCCCGCCCCGCCGACGCGCGCGCCGCCCCGGCTTCGCGCGAAGGCGCTCGGAGATGCTCCCGGCGAATCACCAGCACGTACCACAGCTTCGCGACGTCGATCGCCGTCGCGCACCAGCCTGCGGAAGTTGAAGAACTGCGACCTCCCGTACGCGCGGTGGTAGTGGTGGACCGGCACTTCCGTAATCCTGAACCCGGCGTCCTGAATCTTCTTCATCATCTCCAGGCAGATCACGCCGCTGCTCTTCTCGAGGGTGACCCGGCTGAAGATCGACCGCCGGAGCAGCCGGAAATCGCAGTCCACGTCGCGGACCTTCAGGCCGAAGAGCAGCCTGACGGTGTGATGGTAGACGCGTCCGATGACGATGCGGTGCAGCGGATCCGACCGGCTGATCTTGTAGCCGTTGACGAGGTCGACGCCGTCGCCGAACGCCTCCCAGAGCAGCGCCATCTCCGCCGGATCGTACTGCGCATCGCCGTCCGTGTAGAAGACCAGCTCGCGCGTGGCCGCCGCGAAGCCGCTGCGCAGCGCCCCTCCGTAGCCGCGGTTCCACTGGTGATGGACGACCTTGACCTCGGGGTAGGTCCGCGCGAGCTCGTCGGCGATGGCCGCGGTCGAATCGGCGCTGCCGTCGTTGACGATGATGACTTCGAAGTCGGGCGTCAGGCGCCGCGCGGCCTGCAGCGCGGTGATGACGAGGCTCGCGATGGTCCCGCTGTCGTTGTACGCGGGAAAGAACACACTTAGGCCCGGCTTGCGGACGGCTTGCAGCGGCATCGGCATCCGTAATCTAGCGAGCCCTCGACGTGAAGGCAAGCGCGCGATCGTACGCCGCGTCGAACCGCTCCGCCACCCGCGGCCACCCGAAGCGCGCCTGCACGAGCGCGCGGGCGGCTTCGCCCATGCGGCGGCCGCCCTCGGGATCGGCCAGGATCCGGGTCGCCGCCGCCGCGAGCGCGGCTGAATCCCGCTCGGGAACCACGACTGCGGTGCGGCCGTTCTCGACGACGGCCCCGATCCCCCCGGCGGCCGTCGTCACGAGCGGCGTGCCGCACGCCAGCGCCTCGAGGACGACGTTCGGCAGCCCGTCGACGTTGCCGCTGTCGTCCTTCACGGACGGGACGCAGACGACGTCGGCGGCGCCGAGGTACTCGCCGACCCGATCCTGCGGCTGGTTGCCCAGAAACCGGGTGCGTTCCGCGACGCCGCGCGCGCGGGCACGCTCGCGCAACTCGTCGCCGAGCGTGCCGTCGCCGGCAATCGCGAGGACCGCCCCCGGCACGTTCGGCAAGCGCGTCGATGAGGTACTCGAAGCCTTTCTTGCGCACCAGGCGCCCGGCGGCAAACAGCAGCGGGACGCGATCGCCGACGGAGAGCTCACGGCGCCGCTCGGCACGGGACGCGGCGTTCGGACGGAAGCGGTCGACGTCGACGCCGTACGGCACGGTCTCGAGCCGTGAGCGGTCGGCGCCCAGGGCGATGGCCCGGTCCGCGAGATCGTCGCTGCACGCCGTCACGAACCCGGCGCGCCGGAACGCCCGCCGCGCGGCGAAGCGCGCCGGAGCGAGCGTCTCGGCGATGTAGACGTCGGAGCCGTGAAGGCTGATGACGAGCGGAAGCGCCGGCGCCGCGGCGGCGGCAGTCACGCCGCCGGGGATGACCCAGTGGCCGTGCATGACCGTCGCGCCGATGCCGCCGCGCCACCGCCCGCGCCGCGCGCCATCCGGCGGCCAACGCCAGCGGGGCCGCGACGTAGGCGGCGCTCCGGAGGCGCACGTCGGCCCGCATCGACACGGCATAGCCGAACACGTTCAACGCCCGGAGCGGCGCATAGCGGTAGAAATGAAAGTGGACTCCCTGCTCCTCGGCGCCGCGCGCGACGAGCGGGTGCCACGGCGCCACGATGTGGACCTCGTGGCCGAGGGCCGCGACCGCACGGGCAATCGGCTCCATGAAGGTGCCGACGCTGTCGCCCGGGAATCTCGGGTACGACGTCGTCACCATCACGACGACGTGGGCCATCGGGTCAGGGCCGGGCGCCGCGGAGCACCAGGCGCCACGGCATGATGAACGATTCGATGAGGACGGCCGACGACAGCTTCGATTGCCCCTGGCGGCGTTCCACGAAGATGATCGGCACTTCGCTGATCCGGCAGCCGTTGCGCGCCGCGTCGAACAGCATCTCGACCAGGAACGAGTAGCCGTCCGAGACCATCGCGCCGAGCGGGAGCCGTGCGAGCGCGTCGCGGCGCCAGCATCGAAACCCGCTGGTGCAGTCGCTGGCCGACAACCGGGTCACCGCCCGGATGTACCGGTTCGCGAAGGTGCTCAGGAAGATGCGGTGCAGCGGCCAGTTCACGACGCTCACGCCGTGCAGGTAACGCGAGCCGATCACGACGTCGGCTGTCTCGGCCGCGGCGGTCAGCGCCGGCAGGTACGTGGGGTCGTGCGAGAGATCAGCGTCCATCTGGCAGATGAGATCGATCCCGGGCATGCCGATCGCCAGGCGGAGGCCGTCGATGTACGACCGGCCGAGCCCCCGCTTGCCGGTGCGGTGCATCACCTCGATCCGGCCCGGGTACTCGACCGCGAGGGCGTCCGCGATCGCCCCCGTCCCGTCGGGCGATCCGTCGTCCACGATCAGCATGCGGAACCCGGGGTGCGCGAGCACGCCGCGGACGAGGAGCGGCAGGTTCTCCCGCTCGTTGTAAGTCGGTACGACGACGAGGACGTTCATTAGCCTTTCAGGCGCTCCGCGCAGGCGACGGCCGCGCACACGATCAGGGCCGGATCGATGACGGGAATCCGGAACCGCTCCTGGGGAAAAAATACGAGACCGACGATCACGGCCGACGCTGCCAGCAGAAAGAGCGCCTCGGGCCGGCGGCCGCCGCGCCACCACGCGCGCGCGCCAACGGCCGCGAGCGGCAGCAGGAGCAGGTACGAGACCACCGATGACACCAGGTACCTCGTCGAGTGTAGCGTATACGACGGGCCAATCGGGACGACCGTGTAGAACGCTTTCTTCGCGAGCAGGCCGGCCCACCACACCGGGTGCCGCGCGATGTACTGCAGAGCCTCGCGATAGTAGAGCGGCTCGAGCTGTTCCGCGGTGAGCCCGGGGTGCTCGCGCCGGAACGCAATGTCCGCGAGCTTGATGTCGGGGTTGGCCGCGAGATCCCCTTCGCCGCGCGCCAGCGGATGGTTGCCGGTCCAGAAGGTCACGCCCCCCTCCGACGCAACCAGCACGAACGTGCCGTAGACGCGCATGTTCCGGACCGTCCACGGCGCGATCGCGGCAATCGACGTGACGACGAGCACAGCCGCCAGTGCCGGCCGGCGTTGCGAGATCAGCCACCACGCGGCCAGCGGAAGGAACACCAGCATCGCCGGGCGGACGAGCACGGCGAGACCGGCCGTCAGGCCCGCGGCCGCCGCGATCGCGCTCCCGCCGTGCACGCTGCGGGTTTCCGTCCGAACATCCGCCGTCCGGTCGAGCGCCGCGTCGAGCAGCAGCGCCGTCAGCAGCGCCAGCGTGCTGTAGAGCGCTTCGCTGAGGACGTACGCGCAGATCCAGACGAGCGGCGGATAGACGGCGGCGATCGCCGCGGCCGCAATGCCGGCCCTGTCTCCCGCCAGGCGCCTCGCGAGAAGCCCGATGAGCCCCACGCCGATCGCGCCGACGATCGCCTGCGCGACCTTCACGCGCACCGGCGCGGCGTCGTGCTCGCCCGAGCCGGCGCCGACGATCGCCAGGAACAGCGGATACACCGGGGCCCGTCCGACCTGCTGCGCGGTGCCCGTGTCGTGCGACGCGTCGTAGACGAACCCGCGACCCGCCGCGACGCTTTGCGCCAGCGCGAGGTACTCGCGCTCGTCGTGCGTCAGCGGCTTGTGAACCCAGTACAGCAGCCCGAACGCGAGCCGCACGATCAGACCGGCCACGGCCGCCGCGAGGATCAGCCGCCGCCCGGCCGCGGACCCGGCCATCTACTGCCGGCCTTCGAAACGCAGCGCGGAAATCTGTTCGGACACGAGGCCGACGAGGAACACCACGACGGCGAACAGAATCAGCAGGACGGCGCCGTTCGGGATCTTCGACTGCATGGCCGCCGTCCACAGCCCGTAGCCGGCGCCGAGGACGAAGGACGCCAGGCTGATCGGCAGGAAGATCCGCAGCGGGCTGAACAGCGTCACGATCTTGAGAATGATGACGAGGAACTTCGCCCCGTCGCGCGCCAGCCGGATTTTCGATGTGCCGACGCGCGGGCGGGCCTCCGTCGGCTCGAACACGACGTTGTAGCCGGCCTTGATGAACGCCAGCGTCGTCGTCGTGGGCGCGGAGAATCCGTTGGGGAGGAGATGCAGGAACTCGTGCAGGCACTCGCGCCGCGCGGCGCGGAAGCCCGACGTCAGGTCGGGAATGTCCCGGCCGGTGAGGTAGCTCGCGAGCCCGTTCAGCAGCGAGTTGCCGAGCCTCCGCCCGTGGTTCGCCTGCGTTTCAGGAGAGCGCGCGCCGACGACGAGATCGTACTCGCCGAGCCGCGAGACGAGACGCCGCGCATCGTCGGGCCGATGCTGGCCGTCGCCGTCGATGATCATCACGAACTCGCCGGCCGCCTTGCGGATGCCGCTCTTGACGGAGGCGCCGTTCCCCTTGTTGTAGGGATGCCTGACGACCGTGGCGCCGGCGGCCGCCGCGCGCGCCGCCGTGTCGTCGCTCGATCCGTCGTCGACCACGATGATCTCGCGCCACGGACCGGCCCCGGTCAGCGCCGAGACGACCTCGCCGATGACGTCGGCTTCGTTGTACGCGGGGATGACGACGGAAACCGCTGACGGATCCGCCACTACTTTTTACTCCCAGATACTTTGGGAGTTGGGAGTTGGGGGTTGGGAGTTGTCAGCTCGGCTTTCATGGCTAGTGGTTCCACCGATCCGGCTGCGTCGATCGGCCGAGCGCCGACGCGTGTGGCGCGTCACCCTCCCGCGGCGGGAGCTCCTGCGAGCGCACGCGGTAGAGGAGATCCTCGAGGAGCTTGCGGTTGCCGGAGATGACGTCGGCGAGCAGCCCGATCAACTGAGACCTGGAAGCCGACGATCATCAGCACCGCGGAGACGATGAGCGACGCGAGGTGCTTGTTCGCCTCCCCTTGGAAGTAGTAGTAGACGAGGCGCAGCAAGCCGGCGAACCCGGCGCCGAACAGCAGGAGGCCCAGGTACGTGAAGACCTTGAGCGGCTCGTACATCGCGTAGATGCGCACGATCGTCGCGGCCGATCGCTTGATGTACGAGAACAGGCTGTCGAAGAGCCGCGACTCGCGCGTGCGCGGGTTGGTCGCCACCGGCACGTGCGCGATCGCCATCCGCTTCTTGCCCGCCTGGATGATCGACTCGAGGGTGTACGAGAACTCGGAGACGATCGTCATCCGCAGCGCGGCCTCGCGCGTGTAGGCCCGGAACCCGCTCGTCGTGTCCGGCACGGTCGTGTTCGAGACCTGCCGCACGACCCAGCTGCCGAGCCCCTGCAGCTGCCGCTTCCGCCAGGACATGTCCTGCATCGTCCCGATATTGCGGTCGCCGATGACGATGTCGGCCTCGCCGCTCAGGATGGGCGCGAGAAGTTTCGGGATGTCGTCTCCCGCGTACTGGTTGTCGGCATCGGTGTTGACGATGTAGTCGGCGCCCGCCTTGAGCGACGCGTCGATGCCGGCCATGAACGCGGCGGCCAGCCCCTTGTTGCGGCGCAGCCGGACGAGGTGGTCGACCCCGCAGGCGCGCGCCACATCAGCCGTGCCGTCGCGCGACCCGTCGTCGATGACGAGGATCTCGACGACGTCGATGCCGGGAACGGCGCGCGGCAGGTCGGCCAGCGTGGCCGGCAGCGTCGCCGCCTCGTTGAGGCAGGGGATCTGAATGATCAGTTTCGTCACGAACGGTCGCAATTATCCGTAGGTCCGGGGCGTTTGGCAATTCACGAGACGAGCTTCTCGATCACGCCGTCCCACGTGATGCGGCGCGCGACGTCGTGGCCGGCATCCCCCATCGCGGCGGCGCGCGAACGGTCGCGGCCGAGCTGGTCGATGGCTGCCGCCAGCGCCTCCGGGTTCGGCGCGCAGACGAACCCGTTGACGCCGTCCACGACGAACTCGTTCGGGCCGCCGGAATCGGTGCAGGTGATCACGGGCTTCCTCGACAGGAAGGCCTCGAGCGTCACGTAGCCGAAGTCCTCGTCGAACGGCGGGTAGACGACGGCCAGCGCGCCGGCATAGAGGCCGATCAGCTCGTCGTCGCCCACGTTGCCGAGAAACGTGACCCGATCCGCGACGCCCGCCTTGGCCGCCGCCAGTTCGGCGTTCTGCCGCTGCGTGCCGTCGCCCGCCACGACGAGGCGGATTCGCGAATCCACTCCGGCCATCGCCTTGATGATGAGATCCACGCGCTTGACCGACTCGATCCGGCCGACCGACAGCACGTAGTCGCAGTACGGACCGGCGACGAGCCTCGCCGCCAGCTGCGGCGGATGGTACAGCGGCTCGGCCCGGAGGCCGTTGTATTTCGAGAGCCGCGCCGCCGTGTTCCGCGCGTTGCTGAACACCGCGCGGCATTCGGACAGCATCTCCGTGTCGAGCCGCATCAGCGTCTCGCGAATGCCCACGTCGAGCTCGGTGTGCGCGAAATCGCTGTACTCCGTGCCGCACAGCTCGTAGGCGGCGCGGTACTGGTGGATCAGCCAGGCGACCTTGTTCGGATGCCGCACGAAATACGAGGGAAACTTCGACGCGATCACCAGATCGATCGGACGGCCGTTGCTTTCGCTGAGATCCAGCAGCCGCCACGCCGCCGCGTGCGGCAGGATTTCTTCCTTCGGATACCACTTGAACGGGACGCTCACGAGCTCCGCCTGGAACCCGCGCAGCCGCAGCTCGCGCACGAGCTGCCGCACGTGGACCTCGGCGCCGCCGTGCACGAACGGCACCTGTGCCTCGCACACGAGCACGGTACGGACTGTCATCGTGACTTCGACTCGGGATCGGGACTCGGGATTCGGGGCTCGGGACTCGGGACTCGGTCGTCGACTGACGACAGACCCTATCACGCCTTCTACGTCGCGTGCCGGAAGTTGATCACGTCGCCGTCCTTGACGATGTACTCCTTGCCTTCCAGCCGCAGCTCGCCGTGGTCGCGGCACGCCGCCAGGGTGCCGCGCGCCAGCAGGTGCTCGTAGCCGACGACCTCGGCGCGGATGAAGCCGCGCGCGATGTCGGTGTGGATTTCGCCGGCGGCGATCACCGCCGGCGTCTCGCGGGGGATCGACCAGGCGCGGTTCTCGTCCTCGCCGACGGTGAAGAACGAGATGTAGCCGAGCAGATCGTAGCTGGCCCGGATCACGCGATCGAGCCCGGACTCGTGCAACCCGAGGTCCGCCATGAAGGCGGCGGCGTCGGCGGGATCCAGCTGCGCGATCTCGAGCTCGATCTTCGCGCAGATCGGGACCGCGCGCGTCGCGGCGCCCGACATGAACCCTTCGAGCCCGGCGAGCGTGACCGCGTCATCCGCCCGCGGCAGATCCGCCTCGTCCAGGTTGAGCACGATGAGCAGCGGCTTGGCCGAGAGGAACTGAAATCCGCGCAGCCGTTTCGCATCGTCGCCCGCGAGATCGAGCGCACGCAGCGCGCGGCCTTCTTCGAGCGCGGCGCGGCAGCGGACGAGGATCTCCTGCTCCTTCCGGAGCTCGGGCGTGTTGCCCTTCTTGAGATCGCGCTCGAGCCGCTCGAGCCGGCGCTCGACGACGCCGAGGTCCGCGAGGATGACCTCGTCCTCCATCGCCCGCACGTCGCGCGCGGGATCGACCGAGCCGGCCGGATGCGGCACCGCGGGATCGCGAAACATCCGCACGACGTGCAGCAGCGCGTCGGCGTTGCGGAACGGCGCCACGTCGAGGAGCGCCTGCGCCCCGGCGCGCGCGCCGCCAACGCCCGCGATGTCGGCAAACTCCACCGTCGCCGGCACGTGCTTGCGCGGGTTGAAGATCGCCGTCAGCTTGTCGAGGCGCTCGTCCGGCACGCGCGAGACGCCGACGTTCGCGTCCGCCTTGCCGGACTTGCCCGCGCGCGGCGCTTCCCGTGCGCTCGTGAGGAGTTGAAAGAGCGCGGTCTTTCCCGACGACGGAAATCCGATGAGGCCTGCACGAAGCATCAAACCACTCGATCCTGAAACAGCCGGTGCACCTGACTTCGGTGGTGTCCGGCTTTAGCCGGACCGATGTCCCATGCGCCCGCTCCGCTGACCGGCAAATCTGCACATCGTAGCACGCGGTGGCAACTCAGCCGACGACCTTCGCCGCTATCTTCGCCCGGCGAAACAAAAGCGTAACCCCTGTCGCATGTTGGATTTGCGTTGACATACCTACCTGGCTTCTCTACTATCGCGGTGGAAAATTGTGGAGCAAAGTGGAGTGTTGAGACGTGCTCCGGGGTAATTACGCCGCCAAAATCGATGACAAAGGCCGGCTCAAGATTCCGAACGCTTTCCGAAGCCTCGTCGAGGGCGCATGGAACCGAGCTGTTCGTGACGAGCCTGACGGGGGAGTACGTCCGCATTTACCCGATGCCCGTCTGGTCGGCACTCGAGGAAAAGCTCGTCGCGCGTGCCGACGACGAACCCCGCGCGGCTGAAGTTCCTGGACCGCGTGAACTATTTCGGTCAGACCGCGGAGTTCGACGGCCAGGGACGCGTCCTGATTCACCCGCGGCTGCGCGAGTCGGCCGGGATGAGCGGCGAGGTCGACGTGTTCGGCCAGTACGACTATCTGGACGTCTGGAACCACGAACGCTTCGTCGCGAAGCTGCAGCGCGAACCGCTACACGGACGACGACGCGCGGGCGTTGTCGGAGTTCGGAATCTGATGGACCGCTTGCCCACGCACGAGCCGGTGATGGCGGCCGAGACCGTCGCGTTGCTCGATGCCGTCGCGAGGCGGCCTGTTCGTGGACTGCACCGTGGGGCTCGGAGGTCACACGCGCGTGCTGCTCGAGGCCGGCGCCTCGCGCGTGCTCGGCCTCGATCGCGACACGACGGCGCTCGCGCTGGCCGCCGCCTCGCTGGCGGCCTGTGGCAGACCGCGTCGAGCTCGTGCACGCCGACTACCGGGAGCTCGGCGCGATCCTCGACGCGCGCGGCCTGGACCGCGTCGACGGCGTGCTGGCGGACCTCGGCGTGTCGTCGATGCAATTCGACACGGAGGGGCGCGGGTTCAGCTTCCGGCGCGATGAGCCGCTCGACATGCGGATGGATCAGACGCAGGGCCAGACCGCCGCGGACCTCCTGGCCGCCGCCGGCGAAGAGGATCTGGCCAACGTGATCTTCCAGTACGGCGAAGAGCGTTTTTCGCGCCGCATCGCGCGGCGGATCGTCGAGGCGCGCCAGGCGGCCGCCATTGCCACGACCGGTCAGCTCGCCGCGCATCGTCCGCAGCGCGGTCCCGCACAAGGGCTACCAGCGGATCGACCCGGCGACGCGGACGTTCCAGGCGCTGCGCATCTGGGTCAACCGCGAGCTCGAGGGGCTCGACGCGCTTCCTGCTGGAGGCGTCGCGGCGGCTGCGCGCCGGGGCGCGGCTCGCGGTGATCACCTTCCACTCACTCGAGGATCGCATCGTCAAGCACGTGTTCCGGGCGCTGGCCGCCGGAGAAGCGGCGCTGCGGGTGCTGACGCGCAAGCCGGTGACGCCCGGCGACGCCGAAGTGGCGCGCAACCCGCGGGCGCGCAGCGCGAAGCTGCGCGCGATTGAGAGGCTCGCATGAGCGCGATGGACTTCGAATACGCGATCAAGAAGGACGTCCGGAACAACCCGATCGTCCGCGAGGTGGACGATGCGCGCCAGCGGCAGTTGTGGCGGTCGCTGGCCATCGGCGGGTTCCTCGTCCTCGTGATCCTGTTCTCGGCCTGGCAGCACTTCGAGCTGCTGCGCCACGGGTACGAGATCCAGCGCATGCAGCGGGAGCGCGCGGCGGAGGAAGACGTGAACCGCCATCTGCGCCTCGAGATCGAGACCCTGCGATCGCCGGCCCGCATCGAGCGGATCGCCACGAAGGAACTGCACCTGGTGGCGCCGGTGCGCGATCAGGCCATCGTCCTCGAGCGGGTGACGCCGTCGGCGCCTCCCGGGAAGTCCATCGTCGCGGCGCGTTAGAGGTCTTGACCCGAAAAACTTGGATCACTTGAGTCAGGTTTTTGGGGCAAGACCGTCCACGCGCCAGCGGGGCGTTATCAAGAAATGCCGAGCGTGTCAGGAGCACCGGTGGCGGACCAACACGGCAGCCGATTCGGGTTTTCCCCGCGTGGCCTCGCGCAGCGGGTCCTGAGGCGCGAGCCTGCGCCCGCCCCGGCCGACTGGCGCGGGACCATCCGGTCGCGCCTGCTCATCTGCGCCGCGCTCTTCGCCGCCTGGACGGTCGGGATCGAGGCCCGCCTGCTCTACCTGCAGGTGTTCCAGCACGACGAGATGATGGCGCGGGCCGACCGGCAGCAGCTGAAGACCATCAGTCTCCCGGCCAAGCGCGGCGAGATCGTCGATCGCTCGGGGCGCGTCCTGGCGTACAGCGTGGACGCCGACACGATCGCCGCCGATCCCTCGGACATCGAGGACCCTGATTCGATCGCCCAGCTCGTGTGCGACGAGCTCGACGACTGCGAGCCGGCGCAGCAGCAGCTCATGGCGGAGCGGCTCCGCGGCAAGGGGCGGTTTGCGTACCTCGCGCGCTGGGTCTCGCCCGAGGAGGCGCGCCGCGTCAAGGCGCTCGACCTGCAAGGGCTCCTCTTCTTCAAGGAGAGCCGGCGCTACTACCCGAAAAAAGAGCTCGCCGCGCACGTGCTCGGCTACGTCGGCGTGGACAACGGGTCTGGCGGGGCTCGAATCGACGTTCGACGAGCGCATCCGGGGCCGCGAGGGCAAGATGCTGCTCCAGACCGACGCGCGCCGGCACGCGATGTCCACCCGCGAGGAGCGCCCGCCGACCGCCGGGCGACGGGCTCGAGCTGACGATCGACGAGTATCTGCAGCACATCGCGGACCGCGAGCTGCGTATCGGTGTCGAAGAAAACGGGGCCGCCGGCGGCACCGCCATCATCATGCAGCCGCACACCGGCGAGATCCTCGCGCTGGCGAACTGGCCGACGTTCAACCCGAACGTCTTCAGCGGCGCGGACGTCGTCGCGCGGCGCAACCGCGCCGTCCAGGATCTGTACGAGCCGGGCTCCACGTTCAAGGTCGTCACCGCCTCGGCCGCGATCGAGGAGCGGGTGATCGCGACCAACGATCCGGTGGACTGCGCGCCCGGGTTCATCGCGTTCGGCAGCCGCGTCATTCACGACGTGCACCAGTACGGCACGCTGCCGTTCATCGACGTCATCGCGAAATCGAGCAACGTCGGGGCGATCAGGGTGGGGATGCGGCTCGGCCCGGAGCGGCTCGGCCGTTACATCACCCGGTTCGGCTTCGGCCAGGCGCTCGCGCCCGACTTCCGCGGCGAGAACGCCGGCATCGTCTGGAATCCCGCGCGGCTGGATCCCAGCGCGCTGGCGTCGGTGTCTATGGGATATCAGGTGGGCGTGACGCCGCTGCAGATGGCCACGGCGGTGAGCGCGGTGGCCAACGGCGGCGAGCTCATCGAGCCGCGCGTCGTGCGCGCGTTCATCAGCAACGGCCGCCGGGAACCGGTGGCGCCCAAGGTGCTGCGCCGCGCGATCTCCGCGGAGACGGCGGCGACGCTGACCGAGATCATGGAAGCGGTCGTCGAGCGCGGAACCGGCGAGAAGGTCGCGAAGATCGAGGGCTACACCGTCGCGGGGAAGACCGGCACGGCGTCGAAGCTGGTCAACCGCCGGTACTCGAAGTCCGACTACAACGCGTCGTTCGTCGGGTTCGTGCCGTCGCGCAAGCCGGCGCTCACGATCGTCGTCGTCATCGACTCCCCACATGCCAACGGCTATTTCGGCGGGCACGGTGTCGGGGCCGGTGTTCCGGCGCATCGCGGAATCGGCGCTGCGACACCTCGGGATCGGCCCGACGGTGAACGCGCCGGCGCCGGTGCTCGTCGCGCGGCACGACCCGCAGTCCGACGGGATGACGGCCCGGCCCGTGCGCGCGCCGGCGATCGGCCGCGCCCCGGATTCGACGCCCGCGGGGGAGATGCCGGATCTCCGCGGGCTGAGCGCCCGCGAAGCGCTGCGCACGCTGACGCGCATCGGCTTGACGGCGCGGATCAACGGCGACGGCTTCGTGATCGAACAGTCGCCGCAGCCGGGCGCCCCGGTGGCCCGCGGCGACGCCTCCGTGCTGATGCTTGGCAGGCGTCCGGCCATGCCCGCCGGAGGCACGCCGTGACGCTTCGCGAGCTGCTCCGCGCCGGCGGCGTCCTGCGCGACGGGCCAGCTGCTCAACCGGATCTGACGGCGGCGGCCGCGGCGACCGAGATTGCCGCGGTGACGTACGACTCGCGGCAGGCGGCGCCCGGATCGGTTTTCGTCGCGCTCCAGGGCGTGCACGCCGACGGCGGCGCGTTCGTTCGCGACGCCGTGGCCCGCGGCGCCGTGGCCGTCGTGTCGGAAGCCGCCCCTCCGGGGAACGCCGGCGTCCCCTGGATCCAGGTCGGCGATGCGCGGCTCGCGCTGGCCGGCCTCGCCGCCGCGTTGTCTGGCAACCCCAGCGAGGAGCTCACGCTCGTCGGCATCACCGGCACCAACGGCAAGACGACGACCTCGTACCTGCTCGCCTCGATCTTCGAAGCGGCCGGCGTCCGCTGCGGGCGGATCGGCACCGTGGGCTACCGGATCGGCGACGAGGAGCGCGACGCGCCGAGGACGACACCGGAGGCGCCGGACCTCCAGCGCATGCTGCGCGAGATGGTGACCCAGGGCTGCGGCGCGTGCGTCATGGAAGCGTCGTCGCACGCCCTCGCGCTGCGGCGCACCGATCGGCTGCGCTTTGCCGCGGCGATCTTCACGAACCTCACGCGCGATCACCTCGACTTCCACCGCGACATGGAGGAGTACTTCGCCGCGAAGCGCCGCCTGTTCGAGCTGCTGCCGGACACCGGCGTGGCGATCGCCAACCTGGACGATCGCCGCGGCGCCGGGATCGCCGCGGCCGCCCGGCGTCCGGTGACGTACGCGATCGACGCGCCCGCCGACGTCCGTCCCGGCCCGCTGGCCTTCTCGCTCGATGGACTCTCGTTCGAAGTGCGCACGCCCCGCGGCACTCTGCGTCTCAACTCGCGGCTCGTGGGACGTCCGAACGCGTACAACATCCTGGCCGCTGCGGCCGCGGCCATGGCGCTCGACGTGCCGTTCAGCGCGATCGAAGCAGGCATCCGGCAGCTCGACGCCGTGCCCGGCCGTTTCCAGGTGGTCTCCGATCCGGCCGACGACGTCCGGGTTGTCGTCGATTACGCGCACACCGATGACGCGCTGAAAAACCTGCTGGAGACGGCGCGGACGCTCGCGTCCGGCCGGCTGATCACGGTCTTCGGCTGCGGCGGGGATCGCGACCGCACGAAACGTCCGCTGATGGGCGCGGTCGCCGCGCGGTTGAGCGATCTCGTCATCGTGACGTCCGACAACCCGCGCTCGGAGGATCCCGAGCAAATCATCGACGAGATCAAGCGGGGCATCGTGTTGCCGGCGGACCGGATGCCGGCAGACCGGATGCCGGCAGACCGGATGCCGGCGGACCGGGTGCCGCCGAAGGGACAGGCAGGACTCAAATCGACGCCGTGCCTGGCCGTGACCGATCGCAAGGCGGCGATCGAGCGCGCGGTGCGCGACGCGCGCCCGGGCGATCTCGTGCTCATCGCCGGCAAGGGTCACGAGAAGTACCAGGTGATTGGCGACCGCGTGCTGCCGTTCGACGACGTCGAGGTCGCGCGTGGGGCCCTGGCGCGGCGGCGCGCCGGCTCCAGGGTGTCGTAGCGCCGTGGAGGGGCTGGCGCTGACTGCCGGGGAGGTCGCGGCCGCCACCGGCGGGAAACTGATCCGCGGAGACGCCGCGCAGGCGATCGACCGGATCTCGATCGATTCGCGCACGGTGGGCGAGGGGGACTTCTTCATCGCGATTCGCGGCGAGCGCTTCGACGGCCATCAGTTCGTCCCGAGTGCGCTGGCGCGTGGAGCGCGGGGGGCGCTGATCGAACGCGCCAGCCCGGCTGCGGCGGCGGCCGCGGGCGAGGCGGGCGCGGGGACCGTGATCATCGAAGTGGAGGACACGACACGAGGACTGCAGGACATGGCACGCGACGTCCGGCGGCGATCGGGCGCCCGGGTGGTCGCCATCACGGGCAGCGCGGGCAAGACGACGACGAAGGAAATCGCGGCGGAGTTCCTCTCGACGCGGTACCGGGTCTTCCGGAACAAGGGGAACCTGAACAACCACATCGGCCTGCCGCTCTCGCTCCTCGAGCTGCGGTCGCGACCTGAGGTGGCAGTGGTCGAGCTCGGCATGAATCATCCCGGCGAGATCCGGACGCTCGTGGGCGTCGCGGAGCCCGACGTCCGCGTCTGGACGAACGTCGGCGACGCGCACCTGGGCTTCTTCGCGTCCGTGGACGGGATCGCCGACGCCAAGGGCGAGGTGCTGGAGCAGGCGCGCGCGGACGACGTCGTCGTGGCCAACGCGGACGACCCGCGCATCACGGCGCGCATCGGCGCGTTTGCCGGCCGCGTCGTGACGTTCGGCATTCACGCGCGGGCCGACGTGCAGGCGACGTCGGTGGAGGAGCGCGGGCTCGATGGCATGACCGCCGACGTGCGCACGCCCGCCGGGACCATGCGGGTCGACACGCGGCTGCTTGGGGTCGGGAACCTGGCGAACATCCTCGCCGCGACCGCGGTCGCCCTGCAGTTCGATGTACCGCTCGATCGGATCGCCGCGTCAGCCGCGGCGTTGCAGCCGGCGCGCCGCCGCGGCGAGCTGCTGCGCCTGCCCGGAGGCATCACGCTCATCGACGACTCCTACAACTCCAGCCCGGCCGCGCTGACGCGCGCGCTCGACACGATGCGCGCCGCGACCGGCAGCGCCCGGAAAGTCGCCGTGTTGGGCGAGATGCTGGAGCTCGGCACGCACGCGACGCAGGCTTCACGAGGAGTCCGGCGCCGCGGCCGCGGCGGCGGGGCTCGACCTGCTCGTGGCCGTCGGCGGTCCGGCGGCGCGCGCGCTGGCCGACGCCGCGCTCCGGGCCGGCATGCCGTCGACCGCCGTGCTCCACGTGGGCTCGAGCGCCGACGCGATCGACCGGGCGCTGCAGCGGATTCGTCCCGGCGATCTCGTGCTCGTCAAGGGCTCGCGCGGCATCGGCACCGACGTCATCGTCGAGCGGCTGAAGGCGGAGTTCGCCTGATGCTGTATCACCTCCTCTACCCGCTGCACACCGAGCTCGCGGTCTTCAACGTGACGCGGTACCTCACGTTCCGCACCGCGGCGGCGAGCCTGACCGCGCTCGTCATCGGGTTGTTCGTCGGGCCGGTGATGATCCGCAAGCTGCGGGAGTTCCAGATCGGCCAGGTGATCCGGCAGGACGGCCCGGCGACGCACCGCGCCAAGGCGGGCACCCCCACCATGGGCGGCCTCCTGATTCTGACCTCGGCGCTCGTGCCGACGCTGCTCTGGGCGGATCTGACCAACCGCTTCATCTGGATCGCCGTCCTCGCCACGGCGGCGTTCGGCGCGATCGGGTTCGTCGACGACTACCTGAAGATCGTCCGGCGCTCGCACCACGGCCTGCGGCCCCGCTACAAGATGGGATGGCAGATCGTCGTCGCCATCGCCGTGGGGGCGGGGCTGCTCATGCTGAACGCGCAGGACCCGTCGCTCTACAGCACGCGCCTGGTCTTTCCGTTCTTCAAGCGGCTGATTCCGGATCTGGGCTGGTTCTACGCCGCGTTCGCGGTTCTGGTGCTCGTCGGCTCGACGAACGCCGTGAACCTGACCGACGGCCTCGACGGGCTCGCCATCAGCGTGTTCACGGTCGCGGCCGTCGCGTTCACGGCCCTCGCCTACGTCTCGACACACGCCGAGTTCGCGCGCTACCTGCAGCTCGTCAAGCTCAACTCGGAGGCGGCCGAGGTGACGATCTTCTGCGGGTCCCTCGTCGGCGCCAGCCTCGGATTCCTCTGGTGGAACTGCTATCCCGCCGACATCTTCATGGGCGACGTCGGGTCGCTCGGCCTCGGCGGAGCGCTCGGCGTCGCCGCGCTGCTCATCAAACAGGAGTTCATGCTCGTGATCGTCGGCGGCGTGTTCGTCATGGAGGCGCTGTCGGTGATCATCCAGGTGGGGTCGTTCAAGCTGACGGGCCGCCGCGTGTTCAAGATGGCCCCCATCCACCACCATTTCGAGCTGATTGGCTGGAGCGAGCCGAAGGTGATCACCCGGTTCGTCATCCTCGCGATCGTCTTCGCGCTGTTCAGCCTCACGACGTTGAAGCTCAGATGACGGCAGACCGTTCGTTCTCCGTTCGCGGCAAGCGCGTCACCGTCGCCGGTGCGGCGCGGAGCGGCCTGGCGGCCGCGGAGCTGCTGGTCCGCCGCGGCGCCACCGTCACGCTGTCCGACGTCCGCGATCGGCTCGACGAGGAAGAGCGGCTGCGGTCGCTCGGCGTCGAGCTCGAGCTCGGCGGCCATCACGACACGACTTTCACGGAAGCGGACCTCGTCGTCATGAGCCCGGGCGTCCCGGCGCGGCTGCCGGTCATCGAGGCGGCACGGCGCGCCGGCGTGCCCGTCATCGGCGAGCTCGAGCTCGCGTCGCGGTGGCTGCGCGGCAGGATCGTCGCGATCACGGGCACGAAAGGGAAGTCCACGACGACGACGCTCACCGGACGCATGCTGGAGGCGGCGGGCCACCGCGTGCTGGTCGGCGGAAACATCGGCCTGGCGCTCAGCGCGCAGGTGGACGATTCCACCGACGAAACGATCCACGTCGTCGAAGCCAGCAGTTTTCAGCTGGAAGCCACCCAGACGTTCCACCCGTGGATCGCGGTCCTGCTGAACTTCTCCCCGGACCATCTCGATCGGCACGAGAACGTCGAGGAATACGCGGCGGCGAAGACGCGGATTTTCGCCAGGCAGACGGAGGAGGACTGGGCCGTGCTCAACGCCGACGATGCGGCGACGCTCGCCATGGCCTCGGCGACGCGTGCGCGTCCGCTGCTGTTCTCGATGGCCGGGTCGATCGCCGAGGGCATCGTCGTGGAGGGCAACGCCATCGCGCGGCGTACCGTGTCGGGCCACGAGCCGCTCATCCCGCTGTCGTCGATTCGCCTGCTCGGCCGCCACCTGATGGCTGACGTGGCGGCGGCCGCGGCCGTGGCGACGCTCGTCGGCGTCGATGCCGCGTCGATGACGCGAGCGGTCGAGGGGTTCACGGGGCTCGAGCACGCGCTGGAACCGGTCGGCGACGTCGGGGGCGTCCGGTTCGTCAACGACTCGAAGGCGACCAACATCGAAGCCGCGCGGCGCGCGATTGAAAGCTTCGACGAAGGCGTGGTCGTCATCCTCGGCGGGCGGTTCAAAGGGGGGGACTTCGCCGATCTCGGCGAGCCGCTGGCGGCGAGGCTGGGCACGGTCGTCGCGATTGGCGAAGCGAGGCCGCTCATCCGCGAGGCGCTCGGCGGCCGCGTCACCGTGCACGAGGCGGCGGACATGTCGGGCGCCGTGCGGACCGCCTTTGCGTCGGCCGCGCCCGGCCACACCGTCGTGCTCGCGCCCGCGTGCGCGAGCTTCGACATGTTCCGCGACTACGCCGAGCGCGGCCGCGTGTTCAAGCAGGAAGTGCTGCGTCTGCAGGAGGAATGGAACGTCACGCGTGAGCAGTGAGCAGTCATCAGTCCGGGTGGTGCGGTGAAGAACCGTCCGCTGGGAACGCAGGCTGCCCCGGTCTGCGAGGGTGGTGTCTTAGCCCCCATCCGGCTGATGACTGCTGACTGCTCACGCTGAGCTCGCGGATCGCGATCCGGTAATCGCGGATCGGCGAACGGGGATCGTCGCGGCGTTGCCGGTGCAGTTCTGTGCACGTGCACGCCCCTGCACGGTCCCGCGGGCCCGCGGGGTCCCGCGATAGTTGTCGGTCCGGCTCGGCCGGACCTTTAGGCGGCGGAGTATGGCGCGAAAGCTCAAATCCGACAAGTTGCTCTTCACCGCCACGCTGCTGCTCGTGTGTACGAGCGTCGTGATGGTCTACAGCGCGTCGGCCGTCGTCGCGATGGAGAACCACCACGATCCTCACCGGTATCTCTTCAAGCAGGGGGCCTGGGCGCTGGTCGGGCTGCTGCTCGTCCCGCTGGTCATGCGCGTCGACTACGCGCACTATCGGCGGCCGGTCGTGATCTGGACCACGCTCGCCGTGGTTGGCCTGGGCCTGGTGGCGGTGCTCTTCCTGCGGCCGGTGAACGGCGCCAGCCGCTGGGTCGGCATCTGGGGGCTCGGCGTGCAGCCGTCGGAGTTCGCGAAGATCGCCGTGATCATGTTCGTCGCGGCGCTCCTGGAGCGGCGGATGGATCGGATGGCCGAGACGCCCTCGACGCTGTTCCCGATCGGAGTGGTGGTCGCCGCGATCGTCGCGCTGATCCTCCCCGAACCGGATCTCGGGACCGCGGTGATGATCCTGATGATCACGGCCGTGATGATCTTTGCCGCCGGCATCAGCTACCACTACGTGGTGGGACTCTTCCTCGTCACGCCTCCGGCGCTGTACCTCCTGGTGATGGCGTCGGACTATCGCCGCCGGCGGGTCGTGGCGTTCCTGGATCCCTGGGCCGACCCGCTCGGCAACGGGTACCAGATGGTTCAGTCGATGATCGCGGTGGGCACCGGCGGCCTGTTCGGCCGCGGGCTGATGGGCGGCGTCCAGAAGCTGTTCTACCTGCCGGAGCCGCACAACGACTTCATCTTCGCCGTCATCGCGGAGGAGCTCGGCCTCATGGGCGCGACGGTCGTGCTGGCCTGCTTCTGCGTCATCGCCTGGCGCGGCCTGCGCACCGCGGTCCGCGCGCCCGATCGGTTCGGCGCGTTCCTCGCGATCGGCCTGACCACGATGGTGGTGTTTCAGGCGTTCCTCAACGTCAGCGTCGTGCTGGGCGTGGTCCCGCCGAAGGGGATTCCGCTGCCGTTCGTCAGCTACGGAGGCTCGTCGTTGCTCGCCAACCTCGTCGCGATGGGGATCCTGCTGAACATCTCGCAGCACGCATCCACGACGCAGGTCATCACGACGACGATGACGGCCCAGGATGCATGAGGCCTGCGCGAATCGTGATTGCGGGCGGTGGCACCGGCGGCCACCTGTATCCCGGCATTGCCGTGGCGCGCGAGCTGCTGCGCCGTCATCCGGACGCGCGCATCACGTTTGCGGGGACCGCGCGCGGGATCGAGTCCCGGGTCGTCCCGCTCGAGGGGTTCGAGCTCGACCTGCTGCGCAGCGCCGGCCTGAAGGGCACGTCGGGAGCCGCGCTGCTGCGCGCCGTGCTGCTGCTGCCGCTCGGCGGCTTCGACGCGTGGCGCATCCTGTCGCGCCGCTCGCCCGACCTGGTGATCGGCGTGGGCGGCTACAGCTCCGGGCCCGTGATGCTCGCGGCCGCGGTGCGTGGCATCCCCACGCTGCTGCTCGAGCAGAACGCGGTGCCCGGCCTGACGAACCGGCTGCTCGCCCGGGTCGTCAGCGCGGCGGCGGTGACGTTCGATTCGACGGCGGACTACTTCGGAAGGAGGGCATTTGTCGCAGGCAACCCCGTGCGTCCCGAGTTCGTGTCGGAAAACCCCGCCCCCGGAGTGCGCGCCGCGGGGCCACCGAGGCTGTTGATCTTTGGCGGCTCCCAGGGCTCGCACGCGATCAACCTGGCCATGGTGGAGGCAGCGCCGCAACTGGCAGCCCACCCTGGCGGGATGGCGATCACGCATCAAACGGGAGAGCGCGATCTTGAACTGGTCAAGGAAGGATACAGCCGCGCCGGCGTCCAGGCCCGGGTGGAGCCGTTCCTGTTCGCCATGGAGCGCGAAATAGCGTCGGCCGATCTCGTCGTCTGCCGCGCCGGCGCGACGACGATCGCCGAGCTGACCGCCGCCGGCCGGCCGGCGCTGCTCGTGCCGCTGCCGAGCGCGGCGGACGATCACCAGCGCAAGAACGCCGAGGTGCTGGCCGCGGCAGGGGCCGCCGAGATCGTCGAGCAGAAGCACCTGACCGGCGCCCTGATCTCGGAGCGCATCGCGACCCTCATCGGCGACCCGGCGCGCCTCGCGGCCATGTCGGCCGCGGCGCGGACGATGTCGAGGCCAAACGCCGCAAAGATTATCGCGGACAGAGCGTTGGAGTTGGCAGGGCGGGGAACGTAGACGTTCTTGGTTCTTGGTTCTTGGTTCTTGGTTTTTCGTTCCTCGTTCCTCGTTTTTCGTTTTGGGAGGAACAGAGACAGAACACCACGAACGAACGACGAACGGAGAACGCGAACGAAGAACCGAAGAACCGAGAACCAAGAACCGAGAACCAAGAACGGAAACATGCTCGGTCGAACACGAAGAATCCATTTTGTTGGCGCCGGGGGCAGCGGCATGAACGGCATCGCCGAGCTGCTGGCCAACCTCGGGTACGAAGTGACCGGCTCGGACGCGAAGCGGTCCGACGTCACCGACCGGCTCGAGCAGCTTGGTGTCCGGCTGTGGATCGGGCACGAGGCCGCGCACGTCGGCGCCGCGGACGTCGTGGTGACCTCGTCGGCCATTCCGGCGGACAACCCGGAGGTCGTCGAGGCCAGGCGCCGCGGAATTCCCGTGATCCCGCGCGCCGAGATGCTGGCCGAGCTGATGCGGCTCCGCTACGGGATCGCGATCGCGGGCGCACACGGCAAGACGACGACGACCTCGATGGCGGCGCTCGTGCTGGAGCGGGCCGGGCTGGATCCCACGGCGGTCATCGGCGGACGGCTGAGCGCATTCGGCAGCAACGCCCGGCTCGGCAGGGGCGAGTACATGGTCGTCGAAGCGGACGAGAGCGATCGCTCGTTTCTGAAGCTGTCGCCGTCCATCGCGGTGATCACGAACATCGATCGGGAGCACATGGAAAGCTACGGCAGCTGGGAGAACCTGCAGCAGGCCTTCGCCGACTTCGCGAACAAGGTGCCGTTCTACGGCGCCGTAATCGCGTGCGCCGACGACGGGCCGGTGCGCGAGCTGCTGCCGAACCTCACCCGGCGGGTCATCACCTACGCGCTCAGCGATCGCCAGGCCGACGTCGTCGGCCGCGGCATGCGCCTCGAAGCGTTCGGGTCTTCCTGCGACGTGCTGCGCCGGGGCGCGGACGGCGTGACAACGGAGCTTGGCGCGCTCCGGCTCCAGGTTCCGGGCCGGCACAACCTCCTGAACGCGCTCGCGGCGATCGCCGTCGGGCTGGAAGCGGACGTCCCCTTCGCGCGCATCGCCGGCGCGCTCGCGGAGTTCCAGGGCGCGGAGCGGCGGTTCCAGATGCGCGGCGAGGAACAGGGCGTGATGGTGGTGGACGACTACGGCCATCACCCGACCGAGATTGCCGCGGTCATCGCCGCCGCGCGCGCCGGCATCGATCGCCGCGTCGTCGTCGTGTTCCAGCCGCACCGGTACTCGCGCACCAGCCAGCTGATGCAGGAGTTCGGCGGAGCGCTCGGCGCCGCCGACGAGGTGGTGCTGACCGACATCTACTCCGCCGGTGAGGCGCCGATTCCGGGCGTGACCATCGAGGCGCTCGCCGACGCCGTTCGCGCATCCGCGCCGTGCCCGGTGCACGTCGTCAAGTCGCTCGAGGCGCTGCCCGCGGCGGTGTCGGCCCTGTCGCGAAGCGGCGACCTCGTGGTGACGCTCGGCGCCGGCTCCATCGGCACGGTCGGGGATCGGATCCTCGAGGCGATTCGCGCGCGCGGCGTGGCTACAGGGGACCGGCGATGAAGGTCAAGGCGCCGTCCGAGAAGAACTTCCGCCGGGCGCGGGTCAAGCCCGCCAAGCGGAAGGGCGGGCGCGCCTGGATCTCGTGGCGCCGCGTCCGCGCGGTCGTGTGCGGGGTCCTCGTCGTGTATGCCGGCTACCGCGCGATCGATCTGGTTGCCCGCGCGTCCACGCTGCACGTGCAGCGGATCGCCGTGCACGGCAACGTCCGGCTTTCCGCGGGAGAGGTGCAGACACTGGTGGACGGCCTCCGCGGCACGAACATTCTGACGGCGGATCTGGCGGCGTACCGGCGGCGGCTCCTGGATTCGCCCTGGGTCGCCGACGTCGCCCTTCGGCGCGTGCTGCCGGCGACGGTGGAAGTGTTCGTGTCGGAGCGGCGGCCGATCGGGCTGTGCCGGCTGGGCAGCCAGCTGTACCTCGTCGATCGGCAGGGCATGGTGATCGACGAGTTCGGACCGAAGTACGCCGAGTTCGATCTGCCGATCATCGACGGCCTCGTGCGCGCGCCGTCGGCGGGCGAACCGGCGCTCGACCCGCGCCGGGCGGATCTCGCGTCGCGTGTCATCGACGCGGTCGCCGAGCGGAAGGATCTCGCGCAGCGCCTCTCGCAGATCGACGTCGCGGATCTCCACGACGCCGTCGTGCTGCTCGAAGGGGACGCCGCCCTCGTCCATCTCGGGGAGGAACGCTTCCTCGAGCGGCTGCAGTCGTACCTCGAGCTGGCGCCCGCCCTGCGGGAGCGGGTGCCGGACATCGACTACGTCGATCTGCGGTTCGACTCGCGCGTGTACGTGCGGCCGGTGAACACGTCCCGGTAGTGTGCATGGCGGATCCGTGTTGGTCCGGCTTCTTGCCGGACCAGTTCAGTCGCGGCAATCGGGAGGCAGGCCGTCGGGCCTGAAGGAAACGGGGGACCCTGGTGGCACGCAAGGAACGCTATCTGGTAGGGCTGGACGTCGGCACGTCGAAGATCTCGGCCATCGTCGGCGAGATCACCGACGACGGCGGGCTCGACATCATCGGCATCGGCCTCGCGGACTCGCGCGGCATCCGCCGCGGCGTCGTCGTCAACCTCGAGGCGGCGGTCGAGTCGATCAAGAAGGCGATCGACGAAGCCGAGCTGACCGCCGGCGTCGAGATCGACTCGGTCCATCTCGGGCTCTCCGCGGCGCACGTCAAGGCGTTCAACAGCCGCGGCGTCGTGGCGGTCGCCGGCAAGAACCGCGAGATCACGCGCGAGGACGTCCGGCGCGCCATCGACGCCGCCAAGGCGGTCGCGCTTCCGAGCGGCCGCGAGATCCTGCACGTGCTCCCGCAGGACTTCGTGGTCGACGAGCAGGACGGCATCGGGGCGCCCGTCGGGATGACGGGGACGCGCCTCGAGGTCAACGTGCACGTGGTGACCGGCAGCGCGTCGTCCACGCAGAACATCGTCGCGTGCGTGAACCGCGCCGGCGTGGCGGTGATCGAGACGGTGCTGGAACAGCTCGCCGCCAGTGAAGCGGTGCTGACCCAGGACGAGAAGGACCTCGGCGTCGCGATTGTCGACATCGGCGGCGGCACGACCGATTTCGCCATCTTCGAGCGCGGCAGCCTGTGGCACACCGGCGTGGTCGCCGTCGGCGGCGATCACTTCACGAACGACATTGCCGTGGGCCTGCGCACGCCGATTCCCGACGCGGAAAAGATCAAGCGCCGCTGCGGCTGCGCGTTGTCGGCGATGGTGGACGAGGACGAAACGATGGAGGTGGCGAGCGTCGGCGGGCGCAAGCCGCGGCTGATGGCGCGCCGCATCCTCTCGGAAATCCTCCAGCCCCGCGCCGAAGAGATCTTCCACCTGCTGTGGGACGAGATCCGCCGCGCCGGCTTCGAGAAGTCGTTGAACTCCGGCATCGTGCTCACCGGCGGCGGCGCGATGCTCGAGGGCATGGCGGAGATCGCGGAGCAGATTTTCGATCTGCCGATCCGGCGCGGCGCGCCGGCCGGGGTCGGCGGGCTGGCGGACCACGTGAACAGCCCGGCGTTCGGCACCGCCGTCGGGCTGGTGATGTACGCGCACCGGAACCGCATCGGCGAGCCCGCCCGTCCGGTGGGCGCCGGCGCCTTCGGCCGCGTCGCGGGACGGCTGCGCACGTTGTTCAAGGAATTCTTCTAGGCCACGGATGGCCACGGATGGCCACGGACAAGACACGGATAGACACGGATACACACGGATAACACGGATAGACGCCGAAACCGGACTGCGACGGTACTCAAACTCGCGCGGAGGCAACACATGGCTGAAGGACGACGCACGACGACAACCGGGACCGACGGGTCCACGCTGCGGCTGAAGCTCGACGAAACCAGCCGGTCGGGAGCGCGCATCAAAGTGGTGGGCGTGGGCGGCGGCGGGAGCAACGCCGTCAACCGGATGGTGGCCGCCGGGCTCGACGGGGTCGAGTTCATCGTCGCCAACACCGATCTCCAGGCGCTCCGGATGAATGCGGCGCCGAACAAGCTGCAGATCGGCGGGAAGCTCACCAAGGGGCTGGGGGCCGGCGCCGATCCGAACGTCGGCCGCCAGGCCGCCCTCGAGGACACGGAGAAGCTCATCGAAGCGCTCGACGGCGCGGACATGGTGTTCGTGACGACCGGGCTCGGCGGCGGGACCGGGACGGGCGCCGCGCCGGTGATCGCCAGCCTCGCGAGCGAGCTCGGCGCGCTGACGATTGCGGTCGTCACCAAGCCGTTCAAGTTCGAGGGGCGGAAGCGCCAGATTCAGGCCGAGCGCGGGCTCGACGAGCTGCGCGAGTGCGTGGACACGGTCATCACGATTCCCAACGAGCGGCTCCTCGCGACGATTGCGCGGACGACGTCGCTGACCGACGCGTTCACGAGCGCCGACGACGTGCTGCGGCAGGCGATCCAGGGCATCTCCGATTTGATCCTCGTGCCGGGGCTCATCAACCTGGACTTCGCCGACGTCAAGACGATCATGGCGGGCATGGGCTTCGCCATCATGGGCACGGGGCTTTCGGAAGGCGATGGCCGCGCGATGTCGGCCGCGAACCTCGCCATCTCGAGCCCGCTGCTCGAGGATGCCTCCGTCAAGGGCGCGCGGGGCGTCATCATCAACGTGACCGGCGGCCCGGACCTGTCGCTCATCGAAGTGAGCGAGGCGTCAGCGATCATCCAGGAGGCCGCGCACGAGGAAGCCAACATCATCTTCGGCGCGGTCGTCGATCCGAAGATGGAGGGGAAGGTGAAGATCACCGTCATCGCCACCGGGTTCGATCGCCCGGGGGCGGCCAGGCTGCCGGCAGCCTCGGCCGCGCTGACGCCGGTGGATCTGCACTGGTACTCGGCCTGGAAGCAGGAGGCGGGCGAGCGTGTCGCGGCCGCGGGCGGCTCGCGCATGACGGTCGCGCGCCGCGCGGTCCTCGACCTGCCGCTGATGCTGCCGCCGCCGATCGAAGCTCCCGTCGACGACCTCGGTCCGGGGGCTGAATTCGAGCCGGTCTCGCCGCTCGACGTTCCGGCGTTCCTGAGGCGGCAGGCGGAGTGACGCGTAGCCGTAGCGCGGGCCTTCAGCGCCTGTGAAAAAACCTCTCGTGGCTTCCACCTTCAGGAGGAAGTCGGGCGTCGGTTGCATCCTTCCCGCGTGAAGGGGGATGCCCCAAGCGGTTTTCGAAGCGGTTTCAAACCGGTCCGGCTGCCGCCTTCGCCGCCTCCCTCTGCGCGGCTACGGCGGCCAAGGAAGCCGGAGGCCACGGACGGTTTGAAACCGGCTTCAATCCCAGGGTCCGGCTGAACCGGAGGCCACGGACGGTTTGAAACCGGCTTTCAGGCCCGAGGGCCGTCATGGCTGGGCTCGAGCCCTGCGCCGGGGCGCCCGCCGCGCCGCGCGTGGTAAACTAGGAAGATCCACGGGACGCGGGAGCGGCGACGTCTGAGCGCCAGGCCGCGCACCGGACATACCCGCGGCCCTTCGACTCGCGTGATCAAGCGCTCGCTCAGGGCTTGCGGCTCTCCGCGGCGTCCCTCGTTCATCGGTTCCGGCATTCAATGAAAAACTGGCAATACCGCGAGCGCGCGCGCGACGTGCTCGCACGCGAAGTCGGGTACGTGCGCAAGGCGCACGGCGGCCGGATTCGTGTCGCCCTGGTCTTCCCGAACACCTACTACGTGGGGATGTCGAGCCTCGGCTTCCAGACGGTCTACCGCCTCTTCAACGATCTGGACGATGTGGTGTGCGAGCGCGCGTTTCTGCCGGCCAAGCAGGAGCTGCAGGCGCAGCTCGAGGCGGGCGCTCCGCTCCTGACCCTCGAATCGCAGACGCCGATCGGCGACTTCGACGTCATCGCGTTCTCGGTCTCGTTCGAGTGGGACTACACCAACGTGGTGACGCTGCTGCGGCTCGCCGGCGTGGCGCCTCGTGCGGACGCGCGGCGCCCGGGCGATCCGCTGGTCGTGGTCGGCGGCGCCGTGACGTTCGTGAACCCCGAGCCGCTCGCCCCGTTCGCCGACGTGATTGCGGCGGGCGAAGGGGAGATCCTGATCCCGGCGCTCGCGGCCGCGATTCGCGCGGCCGACGATCGCGACGACCTCCTGCGCCGGCTCGCGCTCGAACGCGGGTTCTACATTCCGTCGTTTTACGACGTGCGCTACGCCGGCGACGGCACGATCGCGGCGTTCGAGCCGAGGCCGGGCAGCGGCGCGCCGCCGGTCGTGAAGAAGGCCGCGGTGAAGAGCGTCGACCGCCTCGATCCGCCGGCGACGTCGATCTTCACGCCCGACACCGAGTTCGGATCGAGGTTCCTCATCGAAGTGGTGCGCGGCTGCGCGAACCTGTGCCGCTTCTGCTGGGCGGGGTACAACTACCTGCCGGTCCGCTCCTTTCCCGCCGATCGCATCCTCGAGCTCGCCGCCGCGGCCAAGCAGTACTCGAGCAAGGCCGGCCTCGTCTCCATCGCGCTCTGCGATCACCCGGAGATCGAGCGGATCCTGACCGGGCTCCTCGACATGGGCTATTCGATCAGCCCGGCGTCGCTGCGCCTCGACGATCTGACGGAGCCGATCGTCCGGCTGCTGCGGAAGAGCGGGGAGCGCTCGATCACCATCGCGCCGGAGACCGGCTCCGACCGGCTGCGCCGCGTGATCAACAAGACCGTGACCAACGAGGAGATCCTGGCCGCGACCGAGCTGATCTTCGCCAACGACATCGAGAACCTGAAGCTCTACTACATGATCGGCCTGCCGACGGAGACGGAGGAGGACCTCGTCGCCATCTACGACCTGACCGTGGCGATGCGCACGATCATGATGCAGCACGGTAAAGCCCGCGGCCGCGTCGGACGCATCGTCGGCAGCGTCAACCCGCTCATTCCGAAGCCCGGCACGGCCTATCAGTGGCTCCCGATGGAAGACCCCGCCGTGACCGATGCCAAGGGCAAGCGCCTGCGGCATCTGCTGTCGCGTCTCGACAACGTGTACTTCAACATCAAGTCGGAGCGGCACTCGTATTACCAGGCGCTGCTCTCGCTGGGAGATCGGCGCGTGGCCTCCACGATCGAGGCGGCCGAGCGCAACGGCGGGAAATGGCGCGCCGCCGTGGCGGAGACGGGTCTCGACGCTGATTTCTACATCTTCCGGGACCGCTCGCAGGACGCCGTGCTGCCCTGGGACATCATCGACGGCGGCCTGAAGGCGTCGTTCTTCAAGGCGGAGTTCGACAAGGGCCTCCGCGAAGAATGGACACTGGCGCCGAAACGCCAGAAGGAAAACGCGAAGTTCCTCCCGGTGCTCTAGCAGGCCCGAAGGCCTGCGCCACGTCGGCATCAAAAGGTCAGCGTTACGTCGGGACCGCGGCTGCCTGTTCGTGCTCGGCGTACGCCTGCAGGATCAAGTCGCGGATCCGGTCCTGCGAGGTGGTGTCGACAATCGGCCGCAGGAGCGAGAAGCTGCGGCGCTCGCCGTTGACGGAGTACGCGCGCGCGGGGAAGGTCACGTTCCGGCCGTTGCCGGTCCTGCGCTCCCACACCGCGAATCCGATCAGCCTCAACCCAACGAGCGGCCCCTCGCTGAAGTGCAGCTCCGCATCGGCGAGCTTTCCGGGCGGGTTCCCCTTGTCGTTCGGGACAATCTTGATCGTCATCGTTTCTCTCCTTCGAGGCTGTCGGTCGGCTGTCAGCGATGGGAGAGGGCAAGCCACGGGCCCGGGCGCGCCGCGGCGGCGGTGCACGCGAATCGCGTTGCAAGCGCTGGAGTTAGTGGACGGATGGTGAGCCAGGGGGATGCCCGGCACGGGAGCCGTCCCCCGATCGGCGACAACCGGCGTTCCCCCCCACCGCGCAAAGGACGCGCGGCGGGACCGGCGGTCAGCCCCCGAGCAGGAGGACCTGCGCCATGGCGAGCGCCTCGGAATGGGTGATGGTGACCAGCGACGAGCTGACCTTCAGGCGCGCGGCTTGACGGGCGGCGCCGCCGTGCAACCGGAGTTGCGGCGGACCGCCGACGCGCACGATTTCGATGTCCTTCCAGAGCACGCCGCGCGAGCGCCCGGTTCCGAGCGCTTTCATCGTGGCCTCTTTCGCCGCGAACCGTCCCGCCAGGTGCGGCACAGGGTTTCTGCGCCGCGTACAATAGGCGATCTCTCCGTCGGTGAAGATCCGCCGGAGGAACCGGTCGCCGTAACGATCGAACGTCTTCTGGATGCGCGGAATGTCGGTCGCGTCGAAGCCGAGCCCGAGAATATCCATGGTTGAACCCCAGCCTAGCGGTGGATTCGAGTGGACGCAAGCGCCGTGGGGCCACGTCCTGCAATGCCGGCCGCTGCTCGAGCTTGCCGATCATTTCTTTACCGCCGGCGACCTCGAGCTTCGCGCCGACGATCGCGAGTGGACGGCCGTCGCCGAACGGATGGGGCTGAGCCTGGATCAGCTGCTCCTCATCCGGCAGGTCCACCTTGCGGACGTCGCCGTGGTGCGCCGCGGACGCACCGGCCGGTGGGATCGACCCGACGCCGACGCCATCGTCAGCGACGATCCGTCGAGCGCCGTCGGCGTGCGGGTCGCGGACTGCGCGCCGGTTCTCCTCGCGGATCGCCGGCACGGCGCCGTGGGCGCCGTGCACGCGGGCTGGCGCGGCACGTTTCAGGAAGCGGCCGCGGCCGGAGTCGAGGCGATGACGCGCGAGTTCGGCTCGGAGCCGCGCGATCTGGTTGCGGCAATCGGTCCATGCCTTGGGCCGTGCTGTGGAGAGGTTGGACCGGAAGTGGTGGAAGCGTTCCGGGAGGCGGGACACGGAGAGGACCGGGTCGGGCGCTGGTTCGTCACCGGTCCGTCAGGCCGTCCGTACCTCGACCTGTGGCGAGCCAATGCCGACCAGCTCGAAGCGGCCGGGCTGCAAGCGGGCAACATCCACGTGGCGCGGCTGTGCACGAAGACGCACGCGGGAGCGCTGCATTCGTATCGCGCGGAAGGGGACCGGGCCGGCCGAATGGTGGGAGTCATCAGAGCCAGGGAGTAGGCAGAGGTTCCACTGGGTTCCACAAGGTTCCGCAGGGTTCCGCCAGGTTCTGTTCCGCGGGGTTCCGCCAGGTTCTGTTCCGCGGGGTTCCGCCAGGTTCTGTTCCGCGGGGTTCCGCCAGGTTCTGTTCTGCAGGGTTCTGCGAGGTCTGTTCCGCAGGGTTCTGCGAGGTCTGTTCCGCAGGGTCCTGCAGGGGTTCTGCGAGGTTCAGTCCGCAGGCGTTGGCGAATCATCGGCCTGGAAGCACAAAGTGCCGGGGAGGCGCCGCCGCCTCCCCGTTCTCCGGTTCCGCGACGGTGTGGTCACCGGTCGTGCTGAAGCCACACGTCGAACACCGCGTCGTCCTTCCCATCCATCCACGCGATGCGGCCCTTCTGGCGGAATTCATTCCCGAACCGATCCACACGCTTTCTTTCCGTGTAGTCCGTACCGATCGCCCGGACGCCTGACGCGCCGAGCGGCGTCAATTCTTCCGGTTCGGAGATGCCGTTGTGATTCGCATCCTGCCAGAGGAGCAGCCGTACGAACGCCGCATCGGCGAGGTCGATCCGGCGGTCGAGCCGGCTGATGCCGTACGAGGCTCCCTGCAGGAACGCCAGCGCCTCAAATCCGTTCAGGGTCGTCACGTCCTTCCGGTTCGCATACGCGGGCGTGTAATTGCCGAACAACTCCGTGCCGTCGTCAATCCGGCCGTTCCCATTGCGGTCCATCGCGAGAAACGCATCATCCGAATCACGCCGCGTCCACGCCGTCCGCTCCGGCGTACCGTCCGCATTCACGTCGAAATAGACTCCGTTCGCGGCGCTCGTCAGGCGGTAGCCATCGCGGGCCGTGTCGACGATGATCGGACTGCCGAGGAACACCACGCAGCGCCCTTCCTGCGAATTCCAGACGTAGTACTCCCCGCCGCCGTTGTGGGTCGAACAGTCCTCTTCTTCCCGTGGCTGGATCTCCGCCTCACTGGTCGTGGAGCCATTGTCGTAGCGCACGCCCAAGAGAACGCGCGTGTGTCTCCCGTTGGTCCGGTATCGGCCCCAGTTCGGCACCGGCACCGACCGTCTGACCGACGCGGTGAACAAATCGGACTTGGTCGAAGCCGAGCCCCTCACATTCACGACATGTGCCTCGACTTCGACAGAGTACGGGCACGCGGTCACCGGCCTGCGCGTCTCCACGATGTACTCCAGCCACGTGCCTTCCCCCGATTGGTGACTGGTATTGGTATTGGTGAACGCGCCGCAGTCGAGCTGCTCGTCATCCGCGAATGCCGGCGTGGCCACGACAGTCAATGCCAGAACAATCCATACACCACGCGTCATGTGTCACCGATCCTTTCTACTGCGGCCGCAGATAATGGGCGAGCTCCCGCTTCGGAATCGTCACCGTGGTGCCCGCTTTCGTTTCCTCGACGAACCGGATCAACTCTGTCTGGCCCTCCGGGCGCAGCCGCTGCAGCAGGAGATCACGGGCACGAATCGTTTCCCATCGGCAGTCCAGCTGTATCTCCCGCTGTTTCGCGTTGATGGCCGCGTTGCTCTCTTTGCCGAGGAGCGGCACCAGCTTTTCAATCCGTTCCTGGCACGCCTTGTCCCGCCGCAGGCTCGCTTGCGCCTCGGCGAGGATGAGCGCGCGCTCCTCCGTGGAAACGACCCGATGCACGCTCGTCGGGAGCTCCCTGGGCCCTCCGCCAATCACCCGGAACGCGAACTCCCAGGCCGACCACTGCGGAATCAGTTCAGGGTTCTTGCTGCCGTCGATAACCATGACTTCGTCCGGTGGAGAGGCGGAGGGAGGAGGCGCGGGTTTCTGCGCCGCGCTCGACGCGCCCGCACGATTGACTGCCGGTGCGAAGACCGGCGGCCACGTGCCCGCCATGCTCAGGGCCACTATGAAAGCGAGATTGCCTGGTGCCATCGTGTGCGCTCCATCAACGCCGCGTTCGGCCTTTCCGGGCGGGAGGATGGCAAGCGGAGTGCCCGGCGGGGGAAGCGCCGGCACTGTACGCGAATCGGGCTGCAGCGGCGAGGGTTAGCGGGACGGCCGGAGATGTGGGGCACGCCGGCCGCACGCGCGGGCGCGACGCGGCGACAACCAGGGTTGCTGGGGGCCTCGGCGCTTCGCGCCTCGGTCGGGGCGCGCTCGCTCCGCTTGCGCGGCCCTTATCGCCCCCGCAGCGCCGCTTCCGCGGCGTCCATCCCGAGGTTGGACAGCCGGTCTGCCTCCTCGTTGAGCTCCCGGCGGACGTGCTCGAAGACGACCTCGTCCAGCGACATGACGAGGAGCCTGGCGCGGACGTAGAGCGGCTTCAGCCCGGGGTTCTTCACTTTGTATTCCCCGCGCATCTGCTTGACGAGCAATTCCGAGTCGGCGCGGATGCGCAACCGGGGTTGACCGTGATCGACGGCCCATTGCAGGGCCGCGAGCAGGCCGTTGTACTCCGCGACGTTGTTGGTGGCGACGCCAATGCCGCCGTGCAGCTCGGCGAGCACCGTGCCGCCGGGCGCTTCGATGCGCACGCCGTACCCGGCGGGGCCCGGGTTGCCGCGGGCGCCACCGTCGATGTACGCGACGATCATCCGGGAATCAGGAGGGCCGGGCCGCGCCGCCGGTCGCCGGCGGCGGGACGAAGTAGAGGATCCGGGTGCAGCTGTCGCACTGGTGCAGTCCGTCGTTGCGCCGCACCTCGTTGAACTTCTGCGGTCTCAGACGGACGTGACACAGGGTGCACAGCCCATCGCGCGCCTCGGCGACCGCAATGCCTTTGCGGCCGTGCGCCACACGCTCGAACAACATCAGCGCTTCCCGGGGAACCTGCGCGATCAGCGCTCCGCGCGCGTTCGTCACGCGCTCCAGCTCGCGTTCGAGCTCGCCGCGCTCGGCGTCGAGCGCCCGCTGCGCCTTGGCGACATCGGCCTGCTCCGCCTTGAGCGACGCCTCCGCGGCCTTCAACTCCGCGGCGAACGTTTCGGCGTGCTCCATGTGCTCGAGGAGCTTGTCTTCGTGGGCGCGCACATCGTGCTCGGCGACCGCCATCTCCTTCTGCATCGCCTGGTATTCCTTGTTGGTCTTGAGCTCCATGAGCTGCCCTTTGTACTTCGACAGGCGGCCCTGGACGGCGGCGAGCTCCTTCTCGATCTCCCGGCGGGCGGCCTGGCTGGCGGCGATCCGCTCCTTGACGCCGGCGAGGCTGTCCGAGCGCTCGGCGAGCCGGGCTTCGAGCGCCTGTTGCGCGGCCGGCAGCTCTGCAATGCGCCGGCGCGCGCGGTCGACCGCGAGGTCGAGATCCTGTAGCTGGATAAGGTGTTCGAGATCTGGATGCATCAACCCTTCGACTCGCCTGCTACTCCGCCCTTCGACTCGCGTGTGCCCACCGCTCGCTCAGGGCCTTCGGCTCGCCTGCTAGTCGCTGAGGGCCTTCGGCTCGCCCGTCCCCGTCGCTCAGGGCCTTCGGCTCGCCCGTTACCCTTCCGCTCAGGACGGGGCCTGCCCTGAGCGAGCGCTGGAAACAGGCGAGTCGAAGGGTGGGCCCACCAGGATTCGAACCTGGAACAAGCCGGTTATGAGCCGGCGGCTCTAACCGTTGAGCTATGGGCCCTTCGACTCACCTGTGTTCACCGTTCGCTCGGCGCGGGCCCTTCGACTCACCTGTCGGCACCGCTCAGTGCGACTACGTTCGTCCCTCCAGAAACGCCCGGAGCTTCCGGCTTCGCGACGGATGACGCAGCTTGCGCAGCGCCTTGGCCTCGATCTGCCGGATGCGCTCGCGGGTGACCGCGAAGCTCTGGCCGACCTCCTCGAGCGTGTGCTCGCTGCCGTCGCCGACGCCGAACCGCATCTTGATGACCTTCTCTTCGCGGGGCGTGAGCGTCTTCAGCACCGAGTCGGTCTGTTCCTTCAGGTTCAGGTTGATCACCGCATCGGACGGCGAGACGACCTGGCGATCCTCGATGAAGTCGCCAAGATGCGAATCTTCCTCCTCGCCGATCGGGGTCTCCAGCGAGATCGGCTCCTGCGCGATCTTCAGGACCTTGCGGACCTTCGAGACCGGGATGTCCATGCGCTTGGCGATCTCCTCCGAGGTCGGCTCCCGGCCGAGCTCCTGCACGAGCGCGCGCGAGGTGCGAATCAGCTTGTTGATCGTTTCGATCATGTGGACCGGGATCCGGATCGTCCTCGCCTGGTCGGCAATCGCCCGCGTGATCGCCTGCCGGATCCACCACGTCGCGTACGTCGAGAACTTGTAGCCGCGGCGGTACTCGAACTTGTCGACCGCCTTCATCAGGCCGATGTTGCCTTCCTGAATGAGGTCGAGGAACTGCAGCCCGCGGTTCGTGTACTTCTTCGCAATCGACACGACGAGGCGCAGGTTCGCTTCGACCAGCTCCTTCTTCGCCTGCTCCGCCTGGACCTCGCCGCGCGCGATGGTCTCGAGCGTCCGCATCAGCTGGTCCGGCGTCTCCTCGAGCTCGTCGGCCATGGCCTTGACCTGGACCTTGAGCTCCTTCTGCGTCCGGGTCAGGTTCTTGCGGTCGTCTTCCTTCAGCCGGCTCTTCTTGTTCTTCGGGTTGATCTGCCGCTCGATGTGGTCGATCTGCCGCTTGACGCGCATCACCGCCTCGACCGATTCCTTGATCTGGTCGATCATGCGGCGCTTGATGTTCTCGGTGAACTCGATCTTGCGAATGAGCTTCGACTCCTCGACGCGCGCCCGCAGCGACTCCCAGCGGACGCGGCGATACTTCCGCTTGTCGCGGGTCGTCGCCCCTTTCGGCGTCTTCTCGAGCTTCTCCTTGCACTTCTCGACCGCCTGCCAGGCCTTCCGGACGTTCTCGATCTGCCGGAGCACCTGTTTCTTGCGGTCGTCGATCTTCTCGTCGGTGAGCTCTTCGTCGACGAACGTCACGAGCTCGCGGATGCTCCGCTCGTCCGCCTTGAGCGAGTCGCCCATCTGGATGATCAGGCGCGCGATGGTCGGCGTCCGCGAGATCGACTTGATCACGGCCAGCTTGCCGCGCTCGATCCGCTTGGCGATTTCGACCTCGCCCTCGCGCGTCAAGAGCGGCACGGTGCCCATTTCCCGCAGGTACATCCGCACGGGATCGTTGGTCTTGTCCAGGGCCCCGGGCGTCAGGTCCAGCTCGAGCTCCTCGGCCCCTTCCCCCGTGCGATCGAGCAGCTTGTCTTCCCGGTATTTCTGCTCCGAATCGACGACTTCAATCCCGGCGCTGCCAAACGTGCTGAACAGATCGTCGAGCTCGTCCGACGACGTGATGTCGGCCGGGAGCAGCTCGTTGACTTCGTCGTAGAGCAGGTACCCTTTTTCCTTGCCGATGGAGATGAGCTGCCTCACTTCATCGTATTTTTCTTCGATCGACAACGGCATGCCTCCTGAACGAACCCCGTGTTCCCGATTTCTATGCCCTACGAGCGGCTTTCCGCTTCCATCAGCGATTCACGACGGTGCAACAACACGCGCTTCGCGACGAGCAGCGCGTCGGTCCGGGTGTCGTCCCGCGCCGCGCCCTGTTCCTGAAGGCCATTGAGGTCGCGCTGGACTTCGGCCAGTTCCCGGTCCACCCGCAGCTTCTTGAGCGCCCGGACGCAGTCCGATGCCGCTGCCGGAGGGCTGGTTTGACGGCCGATTTCCTCGACCACGGTGGCCTCCCCTTTGGTTAGACGCTCGACGAGCGCCCGAGGTAAGGAGTCAACCGGCCACTCCTGCAGGGATCGCGCCTGTTGCAGGATCCCCTCGGTCGCCAGCCCGTCCAGGTCGCCATCCTCGAGGTTCCCGAGCGCTGCCGCCCCGGCCTGGGGATCCCGCAGAATCGCCCAGATCAGGCCGCGCTCGGCCGGTTTGACCTCTCTCAGCGAGGGCAGTTTCCGCTCCTCCACCGCCACCTGCCGGTGGACGGCCGCCTTGCGGATCTCCGCCCGCACAACCTCTTCCGTAATCCGCGCTTTGTGCGCCAGCCTGTCGGCAAACTGGTCACGCGCCGCAGCATCTGGAACACGCGCCGCAACCGCCAGCATGGCGTTCAGGAACTCCCGCCGGCTGTCGTCCTTCGAGAAATCGTGCCCGGCCGCCGTGCGATCGAGGAGGTAATCGAGATACGGCCTCGAATTCCTCAATTGTTCCTGGTACGCCCCCCGGCCGGCCTTCCTGATGAAGTTATCGGGATCGTCACCCGGTGGCAGCATGGCGACGTTGACCTGAAACCCCTCGGCGACCAGCAGTTCCGACGAACGCGCCGCAGCTCCCTGACCGGCCGCATCGGGATCAAAGTTGAGGACGACTTTCGACGCGAATCGTTTCAGGAGCCTGGCCTGTGCGGGGGTGAGCGCCGTGCCCGACGAGGCCACCACATGGCAGATTCCGGCCTGGAACGCCTGCGCAAAATCGAAATAGCCCTCGACCATCACCGCGTGCTTCGCTTTGGCGATGGCCGCTTTGCTGAGGTGGAGCCCGTAAAGCGTCCGTCCCTTGACATAAATCGGCGTCTCCGGTGAGTTTAGGTACTTCGGCTGCTGCCCGGAGTCCATCGCCCGGCCGCCGAATGCGATGATCGCGCCGTTGTCGCGGCAGATCGGGATCATCAGGCGGTTCCGGAAGCGATCCAGCACGCCGGCATCCCCCTGCGCATCTCGTTGGACGAGCAGGCCGCTTCGCAGCAGCAGGGGGATGGTGAACCCCTCTTTCAACAGCCGCGCCTTCAGCCCTTCACGAGCCGCCGGGGCGTAGCCCGCGCCGATCCGCTGGACGGTCTCCGCCGTGAGACCGCGCGCCTTCAACTCCCGCTTCGCCGCCGCGCCGGCCGGCGTCTCGAGCTGTTCCCGGAACCACGCCGCCGCGACCTCGTGCGCCTTCAGCAGCGAATCACGGTCCCGCTGGCTCTCCGCGTCCTGCTTCGCGTCTTCCCCCTCCGGCACGGTCATGCCCGCCCGGGCCGCCAGCTGCCGCACCGCGTCGGGAAAGGAGACCTTGTCGTAGAGCTCCACGAACTTGATCACGTCGCCGCCGACCCCGCAGCCGAAGCAGTGGAACACCCCCTTGTCGCCGTTGACCTGGAACGAAGGGGTCTTCTCACCGTGAAACGGGCAGAGCCCCTTCCACGCGGCACCGCTCCGCTTGAGCGGCACGCGCTCCTGCACGACCTGCACGATGTCGGCGTGCGACTTCAGGTCCTGAATGAAGGAGAGGGGGAAGAGCGCCATGCTCTACTCCTTCAACTCCACGACGGTGACTCCGCCCCCGCCCTGTTCCGGCGGCGCCGGCGCGAAGTGCGCGACGAACGGCTGCGACTGCAGGAAGCCGGCGATCGCCTTCCTCAGCTGCCCCGTGCCGTATCCGTGGATCAGCCGCACCGATTTGAGCTCGCTCAGGAGCGCTTCGTCGAGAAACTTCTCCGTGCGCGAGAGCGCTTCGTCGACGTGGCAGCCGATCACGTTCAGCTCCGTCAGCGATCCGTCGCGGGGTTGCAGATCCACGTTGACCCGGACCCGCGCCGGCTGCGCGTTGACGGCCGCCGCGGGCGTCACGACCTGCAGCTCGTCGATGCGTGCGCGCAGCCGCTTGCCGCGCACGTCGACCTCCGCTTCGCGGTCGTGCAGCGCCTGCACGACTCCCTCGAGCCCGAACGCGCCGACGAGCACCCGGTCGCCGAGCGCGGGCACCCGGCCGGGCTCGGTCTGGACGGCGTGGGTCCGATCGGTTTGCTCGTGCGCGCGGAGCCGCTCGCCGATGGCGTCAATCGCGGCCCGCGCCTCGGCCCGCGCGCCGCCCGTGTCGCCGGTCGGGATCAGCCGGGCGGTCCGCCGCTCGGCGTCCGTCGCCAGCGCGTCCGTGCGCGCCTTCAACGCCTCGACGACGGCGTCGATCTCCCGGCGTGCGTCCCGCAGGCGCTCTTCGATGCGCTCCTCGAGCCGGCGCCGGAACGTCTCCTCCCGGTTGCGCAGATCCTGTTCGCGGCCGTGGAGCTTGGCCGCCGTTTCGGCGAGGGTGTCCCGCTCGCGCGCGGCCAGCCGGTGCTCGTGCTCGAGCGCCTGCATGTCCCGCTCGACCTTCGCCAGGTGGTCGGCCAGCTGCGACTCCCGCGCCGACCGGTGGGCGCGCGCCTGCTCGATCACCGCGGCCGGCATGCCCAGGCGGTTCGCAATCTCGAGCGCCAGGCTGCTGCCGGGCGATCCGTAGTTCAGGCGATACGTCGGCGCGAACGTCTGCGGGTCGAACCCGAACCCGGCCGCCATCACCCCTTCGGTCGTCGACGCGTAGGACTTCAGCGCGTCGTAGTGGGTCGTCGCCACGACCATCGCGCCGCGTTGGCGGAAGTGATCGATGATCGCCATCGCGAGCGCGCCGCCTTCGAGCGGGTCGGTGCCCGCGCCCGCTTCGTCGAGCAGGACGAGCGCCGGCAGCTCGAGCGCCTTGTCCATCGCGACGACGTTGGCGATGTGGCCGGAGAACGTGCTGAGGCTGGCGGCGATGGATTGCTCGTCGCCGATGTCGGCAAAGAGGGTGCGAAACACCGGGATCTGCGAGCCGTCCGCCGCCGGAATCAGCAATCCGGCCTGCGCCATGAGCGACAGGAGTCCCGCGGTTTTGAGCGCGACGGTCTTGCCGCCGGTGTTCGGGCCGGTGACGACCAGCACGCGCACCGGCGGAATCAGGAGGACATCGACGGGAACGACCGCCGCCTCCGGCTTCCGCGCTTCCGGCTCTGAGGCGACAGCGGCCGGCGCATGCTCCGCGATGTGCCGCCGCACCGCCGGGATGAGCAGCGGATGACGCCCGGCACGGATTTCGAGTCGGCCGTCGGCGGCGATCGCGGGCTGCGTGCCGTCAACGGTCATCGAGAACTGCGCCCGGGCCTGCAGCACGTCGATCTCGGTCGCCGCGTCCACCGTCCGCTGGAGGTCGCCGGCGCGCCGGCGGAACGCATCGGCGAGGGCCAGGAGAATCCGCCGGACTTCCTCGGCCTCCTGCTGCTCGAGCGCGACGATGTCGTTGTTGATCTCGACCGTGCTGAGCGGCTCGAGGAAGAGGCTCGCGCCGCTGCCGGAGCTGCCATGGACGATGCCCGGAATCGCCGCCCGGTGCTCGGATCGCACGACGAGGACGTACCGGCCGTTGCGATCGGTCACGATCTGCTGCTGCAGGTACTTGGACGTGTCCTTGCCGCGCAGATACGACTCGAGCGTGCCGCGCAGCCGCGTGCGCTGCTTCCGCAGCCGATCGCGCACGCTGCGCAGCTCCGGGCTCGCATCGTCGACGACCTCGCCCCCGGCGTCGATCTTGCGGCGGACGTCGGCGATCTCCGGTTCGAAGGAGGCGGCGGTGTCGGCAATCGCGCGCAGAATCGGACAGGCGCTCCGGGCGCGCCGCACGGCGGTGCACGAGACCTCCACGGAGGCCAGGAACGCGCCGAGTCCCAGGAGGTGCACAGCTTCGAGCGCCCGGCCTTCGACGCCGAGCGAGGCCAGGATTGCGTCGAGGTCGGCCGGCGCGTGCAGACCGAGTTGGTTTTCGCCGAGGAAGCGGACGGTCTCGGAGGTGGCGGCCAGCGCAGCGGCGACCGTGTTCGGATCGGTCTCCGGCCGCAGCAAGGCGAGCCGCGCCGCGCCCGGAGGCGTCAGCGCGAAGCGGCGGACGGCCTCCACAATGCGATCGAATTCGAGGGCCCTCAGGGCTCCGGCATGCATCAGGGCGTGATTAAGGAGTGAGCGACGGCGGACGGGACAATCGCTAACTATAGCTCAGTTCGATAATCGCCACAATAACTCGTTTTGCCTGTAATTATCGAAATTCTTTTGCGTTCTAGCGAGGCTGCGCCTCAGACCGTCCAGGCTCCGGCCTCGCTAGATGGCATTGTTTACTGTTTCGCCGCTTGCCCGCCGAAAAACTTGACTCAAGAGCATGGGTTTTCGGCCGGTCAAGACGGCTAGCGGAGGGCGGGACTCCGGCAAAAGGCCGAGCCGCGGAAATGACCGGTTCTACGGCAGGTGATTGATGGCGCTGGCGACGGCGGCGGCGCCGAATCCGTTGTCGATGTTGACGACCGAGACACCGGCGGCGCAGCTGTTCAGCATGGCGAGCAGCGCCGTGACCCCGCCGAAACTGGCGCCGTACCCGATGCTGGTCGGCACCGCGATGACAGGGGCGTCCACGAGGCCGCCGACGACGCTCGGCAGCGCCCCCTCCATCCCGGCCACGACGATGAGGACGTGCGCCGCGGTGAGACGGGCGTGCTCGGCGAGCAGGCGATGGAGGCCGGCGACGCCGACGTCGTAGAGCCGATCGACCGGATTGCCCATGATTTCCGCCGAAACGGCCGCTTCTTCGGCCACCGGGAGATCGGCGGTCCCCGCGGCGGCGATGAGGACCGTGCCTCGGCCGGCGGGCACGGCGGCCGCGCGAAAGGTTATCGTCCGGGCTTGTTCGTGAAATGACACTCCGGGGACGCGCGCGTTGACCGCGGCATGGGCCTCCGGAGTAGTGCGGGTGACCAGCAGGTTGTGGCCGGCCGCGACGATTCGTTCCGAAATCGCGGCAATCTGCTGGGGAGTTTTCCCAGAACCGAACACGACCTCGGGGAAGCCCTGTCGGATACTGCGATGGTGATCCACGCGGGCGAACCCGAGATTTTCAAATGGGGCCTGGCGCAGATATTGTAGGAGTTGCTCGTGCGCGCTGTCAGGGGTAACTGCGCCCGATTGCACTTCGTCGAGCAGCGCGCGGAGCTGCAGGCGATTCATCGCGCCAAGTGATTGCCCGGTGCCGGTTTGCGCATGAGCCGAGCTGTAATAGTATCGTGCTGTTCGTGCGACGGATTCATAACTTATGACGCCAGTTGAGACGCTGATCCTCGTCCTCTATTTCTTCGTCCTGAGCATCCTGGCCATTTACGGGTGGCACCGCTATTACCTCGTCTATCTTTACACGAAAAACAAGGACAAGGCGCCGCTCCTGGCACCGCCGCTCGAGACGCTGCCGAGCGTCACGGTGCAGCTGCCGATCTTCAACGAGATGTATGTCGCGGACCGTTTGATCTCCACGGTCTGCGAGATGGACTACCCGCGCGAGCTCCTCGAGATTCAGGTCCTCGACGACTCGACGGACGAGACGACCGAGATCGCCGAGCGGGCGGTGCGCCGCTTCGCGTCACGCGGCTTCAACATCCGGTATCTCCATCGCGTCGATCGCACCGGGTACAAAGCGGGCGCCCTCGAGGCGGGGATGAGCGTTTCGACCGGCGCGTTCGTGGCGATCTTCGATGCGGACTTCATTCCGCCCAGCGATTTCCTGCAGAAGACGCTTCCGTACTTCGCCACCGACCCGAAGATCGGCATGGTCCAGGCGCGCTGGGGGCACATCAACCAGGACTACTCGCTGCTCACGAAGATTCAGTCGATGCTGCTCGACGCGCACTTCGTGCTCGAGCACGGCGCACGAAATCGCGGCGGGTGCTTCTTCAACTTCAACGGCACCGCCGGCGTCTGGCGGCGCGAGGCGATTGCCTCGGCGGGCGGGTGGCAGCACGACACGCTGACCGAAGACCTCGACCTCAGCTACCGCGCGCAGCTGGCCGGGTGGCGCTTCGTGTTCCTCCCCGACGTCGTCTCGCCGGCCGAAGTGCCGGTCGAGATGAACTCGTTCAAGTCGCAGCAGCACCGGTGGGCCAAGGGATCGATCCAGACCTGCATGAAGCTGCTGCCGCGCATCCTGCGATCGAAACAGCCGCTGTCGGTCAAGGCCGAGGCGTTCTTCCATCTCTCGGCCAACTTCAACTACCTGCTGATGTCGATGCTGTCGATCCTCATGTTCCCGGCGATGTGGGTGCGGTACAACATGGGGTGGACGGAGATGCTGATCATCGACGTGCCGCTCTTCTTTGCGGCGACCGCCTCGATCGCCGTGTTCTACGTGAAGGCGCAGCGCGAGCTGTACCCCGACTGGCGGCAGCGGATGAAGTACCTGCCGTTCCTGATGTCGATTGGCATCGGGCTCTGCGTGAACAACACGCGCGCCGTGCTCGAAGCGCTCTTCCACAAGCAGAGCGAGTTCGCGCGCACGCCGAAGTACGGCATCGAGCGCGACAGCGACGAATGGGTCGGCAAGAAATACCACCAGTCCGTCGGGGTGCAGCCGCTCATCGAGCTGGCGCTGGGGCTGTATTTCACCGCCACGGTGTTCTACGCGCTCGTCAACCAGATCTACGCCACGCTGCCGTTCCTCATGCTGTTCCAGATCGGGTTCCTCTACACGGGCCTGCTCTCGATCCTGCAGCAGTACACCGGCGAGAGCGTGATGCTCAAGTCGCCGGAAGTCGCGAAGTAGTTGACAGCTGCCAGCTTCCAGCCTTCGCTCATGAATGCCCGCGAAGGCTGCCCGCCGTAGCCTTGGCGAAGGCGGGCCGCCCTGTCTGCGAACGAGCTACGGCTGGCAAGCCCGCTTTCAGCTACCAGCTTCCCGCTTCCCGCTTCAGGCTGCTAGCTGGGAGCTGGAAGCTGGAAGCGGTATAGTCCAGCTTCTCCACCATATTCATTCTTAAAGGAGCGGCTATGAACTTCCCGCGTGTGGCGCTGGCGGCCGTGGCGTCGTGGGTGCTGTACCTCGGCATCGGGTTTCTCGTCCACGGCGTCCTGCTCAAGGACACCTACCTTCAGTACGTCAGCGTGATGCGGCCGGAGGCCCAGGCGAATGCCATTCTGCCGATTGCGTTCGGCTGCGCGCTCGTCGGGTTTTTCGCCTTCGCGTACGCCTACGCCAAAGGGTACGAAGGCGGCAGCGGCGTGCAGGAAGGGCTCCGGTTCGGGGTGCTCGTCGGCATCATGCTGTGCGCGTTCGGCAGCGTGTGGGACTACATGATGTGGCCGGTCAGCGCGGGCCTCCTCGCCGCGTGGCTGATCGATTTCGTCGTGGAGTTTGCCGTCTACGGCATGGTGGTCGGGCTGATCTACAAGCCCGCGGTCGTGGCGGCCCGACGGCCGGCGGTCGTCTGAGGCGGACCGGCCGTCCAGGACCCCCGGCCCCTCGACTCGCCTGCTTCTGCGCTCGCTCGGGACAGGCTGAAGCGGCAGGCTCGAATTGGATATGATTGAAGCATGACGACGGACGCGACGCCGAAGGCGGGACTTGAAGATGTCGTGGCGGCCACGTCCGCCATCTGCTATCTGGACGGCGATCGCGGCGTCCTGGCGTACTACGGGTACGACATTCACGATCTCGCGCGCGGCGCGTCGTTCGAGGAGGTCTGTCACCTCCTGTGGCACGGCCGGCTGCCGAATCGCGCCGAGCTGGGCGATCTGCAGTCCCAGCTCGCCGCGGCGCGCCCGTTGTCGGAACCGATCCTGCGGCTGATGAAACAGCTGCCCTCATCCGACGGCATGGACGTGCTGCGGACGCTCACCTCGGCGCTCGGCCTGTACGATCCGGAGACGCCAGACAGCTCGCAGCCCGCGAATTACCGCAAAGCCGTGCGCCTCACCGCGCAGCTCGCGAGCCTGGTCGCCACCTACGGCCGCCTGCAGGCCGGAGGCGGTCCGATCCAGCCGGATCCGGCGCTCGGACACGCGGCGAACTTCCTGTACATGCTCACGGGCAATCGTCCGAACGCGCTGTCGACGCACGCGTTCGACGTGGCGCTCGTGCTGCACGCCGATCACGAGCTGAACGCCTCGACGTTCGCGGCGCGCGTGGCGGCGGCGACGCTGACCGATCTCTACTCGGCCGTGGTGGCGGCCATCGGGACGCTGAAGGGCCCGCTCCACGGCGGCGCCAATGCCGACGTCATGCGCCTGCTGATCGACATCGGCCCCGACGCGCCCCCCGATCGGATCGACGACGCCATCCGCGGAAAGCTGGCGAAAAAGATCAAGATCCCCGGGTTCGGCCACCGCGTCTACACGACCGAGGATCCGCGCGCGACGCACCTGCGGCGCATGTCCAAGGAGCTCGGCGAGCGGGCGGGGAACACGCGGTGGTTCGAGATGTCGCAGCGGATCGAGCAGCTGGTGAAGGGGGAGAAGAAGCTGAACCCCAACGTCGATTTCTATTCGGCGTCCACGTACTACACGCTCGGGATCCCGATCGACCTGTTCACGCCGATCTTCGCCGTCAGCCGCGTCTCCGGGTGGACCGCCCATTGCCTGGAGCAGTACGCGAACAACCGGCTCATCCGTCCGCGCACCGATTACATCGGCCCGGCATACCCACAGACGCTCCGGCCGATAGAGAATCGCTGAGAGCGCTGCCAGCTTCCCGCTTCCAGCTTCCCGCCCCGGGTCCGGGCGGGGAACGGCCGTAAGTCCAGATCGCTCAATGCTATACTCAAAGGTTACGGCACTATGGATCAGCGCCTGATACGCAATTTCTCCGTCATCGCCCATATCGATCACGGCAAGTCGACGCTCGCAGACCGGTTTCTCGAGATCACGGGGGCGCTCCAGCCGCGTGAAATGGAAGCGCAGGTCCTCGACTCGATGGACCTCGAGCGCGAGCGCGGCATCACGATCAAGGCGCACGCCGTCCGGCTGACCTACCACGCCGACGACGGGCAGGACTACGTGCTGAACCTGATCGACACGCCCGGGCACGTGGATTTCTCGTACGAGGTCACCCGCTCGCTGGCCGCGTGCGAAGGGGCGCTGCTGCTGGTCGATGCCTCGCAGGGCGTGGAAGCGCAGACGCTGGCCAACGCGTACCTCGCGGTCGAGAACGCCCTCGAGATCATCCCGGTCATCAACAAGATCGATCTCCCGGGCGCGCAGCCGGACGAGGCCCGGCGGCAGATCGAGGAGATCATCGGCCTCGACTCGAGCGGCGCGATCCTGGCGAGCGCCAAGGAAGGGACCGGCGTCCACGAGATTCTCGAGGCCATCGTCGCGCGGCTGCCGCCGCCGGTTGGCGATCCCGGCGCGCCGCTCAAGGCGCTGATCTTCGACTCGTGGTACGACGCGTATCGCGGCGTGATCATCCTCACGCGCGTCATCGACGGCGTCCTCAGGGCGGGCATGAAGATCCGGCTGATGGCCAAGGGGCAGGAGTACGACGTCGATCAGGTCGGCGTGTTCTCGCCCAAGCCGGTGGCCGTGGCCGAGCTCGGGGTCGGCGAGGTCGGGTTCATCTTCGCCGGGATCAAGACGGTCAGCGACGCGCAGATCGGCGACACGATTACGGAGGCCTCGCGGCGGACCGAGGCGCCGTTTCCGGGGTTCAAGGTCAGCAAGCCGATGGTCTTCGCCGGGCTGTACCCCGTCGAAGGCAGCGAGTACCCGCAGCTGCGCGACGCGCTGGAAAAGCTCCGGCTGAACGACGCGTCGTTTTTCTGGGAGCCGGAGACGTCGGCCGCGCTCGGGTTCGGCTTCCGCTGCGGGTTCCTCGGGCTGCTCCACATGGAGATCGTCCAGGAGCGCCTGGAGCGGGAGTTCGGGATGGACCTCATCACGACGGCGCCGGGCGTGCTCTACCGCGTCACGACGACCGACGGCGTGGTCCAGGAAATCGACAGCCCGTCCAAGCTACCGGATACGGGCCGCATCGAGAAGATCGAGGAGCCGATCATCACGGCGATGATGCTCACCCCCGCCGAGCACGTCGGCGCGATCCTCCAGCTCTGCCAGGAGAAGCGCGGCGTGCAGAAGTCGATCGAGTACCTGGCGGAGAATCGCGTGCTGGTGACCTACGAGCTGCCGTTCAACGAGGTCGTGATGGACTTCTACGATCGGCTGAAAACGATCTCCCGCGGCTACGCCTCCCTCGACTACCATGTGACCGGGTTCCAGGAAGCGCCGCTGGTGAAGCTCGACATCCTCGTGAACGAGGAGCCGGTGGACGCGCTCTCGATCATCGTCCACCGCGACACGGCGTATCAGCGCGGCCGCGCGCTGGCCTCGAAGATGCGCGAGCTCATCCCGCGCCAGATGTTCGAGATCGCGATCCAGGCGGCCATCGGCAGCCGCATCATCGCGCGCGAGTCGGTCAAGGCCCTGCGCAAGAACGTGCTGGCGAAGTGCTACGGCGGCGACATCTCGCGCAAGCGCAAGCTCCTCGAGAAGCAGAAGGAAGGGAAGAAGCGGATGAAGCGCGTCGGCCGCGTGGAGATTCCGCAGGAAGCGTTCCTGGCGGTGCTGAAGGTGGGGACGGAGTGACGACATTTCAGAAATCCACCGTTCGCGAGTACTTCGAGTCGATCGTCATCGCGGTGATCCTCGCGCTGTTCGTCCGGACCTGGGTGGTGCAGGCCTTCAAGATCCCGACCGGGTCGATGGAGAACAACCTGCTCATCGGCGATCACCTGCTCGTGAACAAGTTCGTCTTCGGGCCGACGGCGACCGCGCCGGAGTTCAAGGTGCTGCCGGTCCGCGACATCCGCCGGCAGGACGTCATCGTGTTCAAGTACCCGGACGAGCCGGAGCGCGATTTCATCAAGCGCGTGATCGGGCTGCCGGGCGAGACGCTGGAGCTCCGGAGCAAGAAGGTCTACATCAACGGACAGCCGCTCGACGAGCCGTACGTGCACTTCCTGGAGCCCGCCTCGACCGCGCAGGAAGTCACGTCGTTCGACGTCCGCGAGCGGTACGGCCCGGTGCGGGTGCCCGAGGGGCACTATTTCGTGATGGGGGACAATCGCGACAACTCGCAGGACAGCCGGTATTGGGGCTTTCTGCCCCGGCACTACATCAAAGGCCGGGCCCTGATGATCTATTGGTCATACGAATCGGGACGCGAAGACTACCTCGACGAGGGCGTCGGCGCGACCGTGAAGCGGCTGTTCTCGGTGGTGACGCACTTTTTCACGAAGACGCGCTGGGAGCGGCTGTTCCACCAGATCCACTGACCCATCGCGGCGGGCCGGGGAGGACTCCATGATCAAGAAGGTGATCAAGCTCGCGGTCTTTCTGGCGATCGCGAACGCGGTCTACCAGATCGCCCCCGTCACCCTGCACTACCTTCGGTTCAAGGACGCCGTCGAGGAGCTGGCGCTGTTCCCCGGCAAATCCACCAATGCCCAGCTCGTCGATCGCGTCATGGCGCTCGCCGAAGAGCACAGCATTCCGCTCGAGCGTGAATACGTGCAGGTGAACCGGCAGCCAACCTCGCTCGCCATCAACGCCGCCTACCTGGAGACGTTGCGGTTTTTTCCCGGCACCCAGTACACGTGGGAATTCGACGTTGTCGCCCGGGCGTTGAAGTGAGACTCCGCCTAACTGCCGTTCGTCAGCCGCGCGCGGGCAGCCGCGATGCCCGCCTCGGCCGCCGACGCCAGCCGGGCCGCTTCTTCGCTCGCGGCAGCGGCGAACGCCGGGTCTTTGATGCTCTCGAGGTTCACGGCCACGTTGAGCTTCGCGCCTCGCACCGCGGCGCCGAGCAGCTCGAGGCCAACCTGCACGTCGCTCGACGCGTGACGATTGCCGAGAGCGGCCACCGGCGCGGCGTGGCCGATGGCCTCGACCGCACGCGCGCATCACGTCGAGCGGCGTCTCGGTCGCCAGCCGCAGCCCCTCCTGAATCCCCGCCGCCCGCACGGCCTTCTCCTCGTCGGTTCCCTTCGGCAGGCGGAATCCGGCGACGACGAGCAGGTAGGCCTCGCTGTCGCGATCGATCAGCGCCGCGAGCCGATCGCCGAGCGCGACGCACCCCGCGCCGGCCGCCGCGAGCCGCGCGAGCTCCTCCGGCGCGCGGCACGCGGCTTCGGGAGCCCCGCGACCATCGCCAGCAGCGCCGCGCCGACCGCTCCCGCGAGCGCCGCCGCCGAGCCGCCGCCGGGGGTTGGCTCCGGTGAGCGCACCGCGGCAAGGAACTCGGAAAGGCGGTGGTCGGTTAGCTTCACGTCAATCCCACTAATCACTAATCACCGAATCATCGAATCACCGAATCCGATTCAAGGATTAGTGATTAGTGATTCATGATGACCCGTCCTCGCTTGATGACGGCCGCAATCGACGGCGCACCCACCCGGATGAGGTTGATCGCGTCGCCGTTCACGAGCACGGCGTCCATCTGCTTGCCGGCCTCGAGGCTGCCGGCCGTACCCGCGCGATCCAGGGACCACGCGGCGTTGAGCGTCGCCGCGGTCAGCGCCTCCTCGAACGTCAGTCCCATCCCGAAGCAGGCGAGCGCCATCGCGAACGGCATCGACGGCGAGAAGCCGCCGCCCGGGTTGACGTCGGTGGCGAGCGCGACCGGCACGCCGGCGCTAATCAGCGCGCGCGCGGGGGCGAACCGGCCGAGCTTGAGATAGAACGCCGCGATCGGCAGCAGCGTCGCCCCGACGCCGGCGCGCGCCATGGCGGCGATGCCGTCGGGCGGGACGAAGATGAGATGATCGGCCGAGCGCGCGCCGATCTCTGCCGCGACGGTCGATCCGCCGCTCGCGCCGAGCTCGTCGGCGTGGATCCGCGGCAGCAGTCCCGCGCGCAGCCCCGCGGTCAGGATGCGCGCCGACTCGTCCGGCGTGAACACGCCGGTCTCGCAGAACACGTCGCACCAGCCGGCCAGGCGCTCGGCGGCGACCGCCGGAATCATCTCGTCGGATCACCAGATCGATGTACGCCTCGCGCCGCGCGCGGAACTCGATCGGGATCTCGTGCGCGCCGAGAAAGGTCGCCACGATGTCGAGGGGGTGCTCGCGGGCGAGCCGGGCGATCGCGCGCAGGATCTTCAGCTCCGATTCGACGCTCAGCCCATACCCGCTCTTGATCTCGCACGTCGTCGTGCCGCACGCGAGCATCTCGTCGAGCCGGACCCGCGTCTGGGCGACGAGCGCGTCCTCCGTCGCGGCGCGCGTGGCCGCCACCGTCGCCACGATGCCTCCGCCGGCCGCGGCGATCTCCGCGTAGGTCGCGCCAGCCAGCCGGCGGCGCAGCTCCTCGCGCCGATCGCCCGCGAACACCGCGTGCGTGTGCGCGTCGACGAAGCCCGGCACGATCGACTGTCCGCCGGCGTCGATCTGCTGCGCGTCCGGCAGCGGTTGGACACGCGCCTTCAGGCCCGCTGACGGTCCCGCGTAGACGATGGTCCCCTCGAGCGACGCCACCGCGCCGTCGGCGACGACGTCGAGCGAGGCCTGGGCGGCGCCGCGGCGAGGCGCCGGGCCGGCGCACGTGATCAGCTGCCGGGCGTTGTGGACGATCAGGTCGCAGGGGTGCACGTGTCAGCTACCAGCTACCAGCTTCCAGCTTCCAGCTTCCCGCTTCCGCTTCCAGCTTCCTGCTTGCCCGCTTCCCGCTCTTGTCATGCGGGCAATTCGATCGAATAGTGCGCTTGGCGGGCAGCGGGAAGCTGATACGGGAAGCTGGAAGCTGGAAGCGGGAAGCCGTCAGCTGTCACGCCGCGAGTATAGCCCCGAGCCGCGCTGACACCTGATCCTCGGTAAGCCCGGCAATGGCGATGCGTTTCTGGCGGGAGGTGTGGCCGGACACGATCGTGACGTCGCGCTTCGGCCGATCGAACAGCTCGGCCAGGAAGGCGATCAGGGCGTCGTTGGCGGCGCCGTCAACCGGAGGGGCCGCGAGCCTGACGAGGAAGGCGTCGCCGCGTGACGCCGGCGATGGCGGTGCGGCCGGCGCGCGGGACGACGCGGACCGCAAACGTCAGCCCGGCCGCGCTCCGGGAGAGCGGGATGGGCACGGACTCCTGGAAGGGGTTCAAAACCGCGCGCTAGTTGCGATCCTCGGCGGCGCGGCGGCCCCTCGCTGGCGGCCGCGGCTGGGCCGGGGCCTCCGCCTGCCGCGGGCGATGGATGAGGACCTTCTCTTCCGGCTTGTCCTGCTTGTCCTGATCCCGGATGAACTCGAGCGCGTGATAGAGCGCCTGGATGGAGGACTCGAGCGAGCCTTCCACGTCGCGGCGGCGCAGCCGCAGCTCCGCGATGTCGCGATCGATGTCGTCGAGGCGCGCCTGCGCTTTCTGCAGCAGCAGGTCGGCGCGTCCCTGCGCCTCCCGGACGATCATCTTCGCCTCGTTCTGCGCCGCGGCCTTGACCTCGTCTGAGAGGCGCTGTGCGGTCAGGAGCGTGTTCCGCAGGTTGTTCTCACGCTCGCGATGCTCGTTGAGCAGGGCCTCCATGCGCGCCAGGTCCTGGCGGAGGCGATCGATTTCGCGAAGCGCGTGCTCGTAGTCATCGGCCGCTTCCGTCAGGAAGGCGACGACTTCGGTCTTGTCGAAGCCCCGCATCGACTGTTTGAATTTCTGCTGCCGCAGGTCGAGCGGCGCGATGCGCATCACGCGCTCCGGCGGGAGCGACCCGGCCTGCGCGGCGGAGGTCGACGTGGGCGTCTGCGCCAGCGGCTGCCCGGGCTGTCGGTCGAACATTCTTCCCTCCATCGCGAGGCTAGCGAGGCTGCGCCTCAGACCAACGCGGCTCCGCCTCGCCAGCCCGCATTCTTGATAACGCCCCGCTGGCGCGGGATGTTCTTGATAACGCCCCGCTACGCGGGGCTAGGGCCCCGCGTTACGGGTACGCTTTCCGAATATCGCCGTGCCGACCCGCACGAGGGTCGCTCCCTCTTCGATGGCCGCCTCGAAATCGTGGCTCATGCCCATCGAGAGGTGCCGCAACGCGTCGGGCCGCACCCCCTCGCTCCGCCACGCGTCACGCAGCTCCCGCAGCCGGACGAACCAGGGGCGCGTCTGCTCCTGATCCTCGTTCCAGGGCGGAACCAGCATGAGCCCCGTCATGCGGACGGCCCGTGCGGCCAGCGCCGCATCGAGGATGCGCCGGGCCTCGCCTGCCCCCGCCCCGAACTTCGTGGCTTCGCCGGCCAGATCGACCTGCACCAGCACTTCAGGGGATGCCCCCTGGTCGTGAGCCGCCGCGTCCAGTTTCTGGAGCAGATCGACCGAGTCCACGGAGTGGATGCAGGCGAACGGGGCGGCAGCTTTCTTCGCCTTGTTCGACTGCAGGTGGCCGATGAGATGCCACCTTATCTCCATGTCGGCCGTTTCGCCGATCTTCTGCAGGGCTTCCTGGACCTTGTTTTCGCCGAAGTCACGCTGGCCGGCGGCCCAGGCGGCGCGGACGTGATCGGCGCCGAAGGTTTTCGAAACCGCGATGAGCTGGACATCCGACGGGTCCCGGCCGGCGCGGCGGGCGGCCGCGCCGATCCGGGACGTTACCGACTGAAGGTTGGCCGCAATGGTGGCATCCACCGTCTACGCGCGCACTTACTTGATCACCTGCTTCAGCATGTCGACGTTCGACTGGGCCTGCTTCGCGTTCTTTCCCGTGGGCGCGACCTTGAGGTACGCGTCGAACTCCTTCGCCGCTTCGGCGAGCTTCCCGAGATTCAGGTACGCCTGCCCGAGCATGAAGTGCGCCTCCGCGTGATTCGGGTTGGCCGCCACCGCCCCGGCGAAGAACTCCTGCGCCTTGGGGAAGTCGTTCGCGTTCCAGGAGATGACGCCCTGGTTGTACAGCGTGTCGGCGCTCGCGCCGCCGCCGGCGGCCGCGCGCTTGCTGGCCTCGGCGCTCATCGCCTGCGCCTCGGGGAACTTCTTCTGGTCGTTGTAAATCGTCGCGAGGAGGTTATACGCGTCGACCGAATTGACATCGATCTCCAGCGCCTTCTTCAGCGCCGTCTCGGCCGCCGCGTAGTCCTTCTTCGCGGCGTAGTTCGACCCGATGTTCACGTAGCACTCCGTGCACTTGGGCACCTGCGCGATCACCTCGTTGAACTTCGCGATCGCCTCGTCGTGCTTGCCGGTGTTGCTCAGGTTGGCGCCTTCCGCGTACGCCGCCTTCAGCGCTTCGGTGCGCGCGGCGGCCTTGGCGGCGTCCTCCTTCGACACGGGCCCGGTGTTGCCCCCCGGCTTGAGCTCGAAGTTCACTTCCGTCATGTCGAGGCTGACCCGCGTCGGGAACGACTGCTTCAGCCCGTCCTTCTCCGCCGTGACCAGGTAGTTCCCCGGGGGGATGCCGATCTGGATGTAGTCCCCCCCTTTCTTGGTCTTCAGCGTGTACTTCGTCCGGCTGTCCTGGTGCTCGATCAGGACGGTGGCCCCCTCAATCGGCTTCTTCTGCGCGTCGGTGACCTTGCCCTTCAACTGCCCCGTCTGGGCGAGTGCCGGCGCCGCCGTCAGGGCGAGACCCAGCACCATTGCGCCGAGCCCGAGCGACCGGCCGAAATTGTGGCTGCCCCCCATAGAAACCTCCATCGATAGCTTTAAGAAATAACGGTGTAAACCGCAACCGGATCTGGCGTTAGTTTATCACCGAGCCTGCGGCCCTGCAGGCCGCAAGGCCGTCCCCGAGCGAAGCCCGGGGGCCTGCGAAGTCGAGGTCCGCCGGGAGCCGCTGCACAGGTCGTGTCGGTCAGGACCTGGTCACGGTCCCGTGCTGCGCGACGTTGGTGATGACGTATTCGAGCACCGGCCCCCGCCCGGACGCCGAGGAGTTGATCGCCCGGCGCGCCGCCACCCGGTACGCCGTCAGCCCGGCGCGGCGCGCCTCGACGTTGTCCTCGTAAAGCGCGCTGATCTCCGGCGCGACGGAATTGCTGAGCAGCACGTGCGCGCCCCGGTCGACGAGATCGATCACCGCGCGCTGCAGCGCGTCCTGTTGCCCCGGCCCGAAACCCGCGGTCGTGTACGACGTGAAGGACGCCGTCCGGCTGACGGGCGCATACGGCGGATCGAGGTACACGAAATCCCCCGCGGCCCCCTCAGCGAGCGCGTCGTGGAACGGCCGCACCTCGAGCGATAGATTCGGGGTTTGAAGCGCGGTCGCCAGGCGCCGCAGATTGTCCGGATCGCAGATTCTCAGCGAGGCGTGACGTCCGGCCGGCACGTTGAACGCCCCCTGTGAATTGACGCGGAACAGGCCGTTGAAGCCGGCGCGATTGAGATAGATCAGCATCGCCGCCAGGGCCGGCGTGTATCGATCCGCCGGCCGCCCGCTCGCGTGGACCTCGCGGCGGACCGGATTGAACCGCTCGTTCCTGACGTCGTAGTAGTGGTCGCGTCCGCCAGCCTGATGCCCGGCCTCGAGCCGCCGCAGCTCATCGATGACGTCGCCGACACCGTCCCGCACCGCACGGTAGCAACCGACGAGGTCGGCGTTGATGTCGGAGAGGCGCACCTCACGCCCCTCGAGCAGGCCCGTGTTGTAGAGGTCCAGAAAGACGGCGCCACTGCCGACAAACGGCTCGATGTACTGGTTGAATTCCTCCGGATAGAAAGATCTCAGCGCGTGGAGCAGCTGCCGTTTGCCTCCCGCCCATTTCAGAATCGGCCGGACCGGCGCGGACGCGCCGTTCGAGACGTCGCTCCTAACCACTGGGGCCTGTCCCGAGCGGAGTCGAGGGGCCCGGACCGCGGGAGGGAGCGAGGAACCGCTCGATGGCGGCGAGATCGTGGGTGACAGGCGCGGGCGGCAGCGAGGCGAGAAACCGGCGGCCGTAACCCATCGTGCGAAGCCGCGGATCGAGGACGGCCAGCACACCGCGATCCTGGCGGTGCCGCAGCAGCCGCCCGAGTCCCTGGGTGAGCGCCAGCACGGCGAGCGGAATCTGGTACTCGCCGAACGCCGATCCGCCGCGCGCCGTGATGGCCTCGATGCGTGCGGCCGTGATCGGATCCCCTGGGGACGCGAACGGCAGCTTGTCGATGATGACGCAGCTCAGCGCTTCGCCGACGACATCGACGCCCTGCCAGAAGCTGGAGGTCGCCAGCAGCACGGCGTTCGGCGTGGCCTTGAAATCGCGCAGCAACGACCGAGCGGGGCGCGGCGCCCTGCACGAGGATCGGATACTCGATCTCGTCGGAGGCTATCGCCTCGACCTCGCGGAGGGTCGCATAGCTCGTGAAGAGCACGAAGGCGCGGCCGCGCGTGCGCTTGACGATCTCGACGACCTCGCGTGCCGCGGCGGCCGCGAACTCCCGCGAACGCGGATCGGGCATCCGCTTCGGCAGATAGAGGATGGCCTGCCTGGCGTAGTCGAACTCGGAAGCCAGGCGCAGCTCCTGCGCACGGCGGATGCCGAGCCGGCCGCGCACGTACTCGAACGATCCGTCAACCGTCAGCGTCGCCGACGTCAGCACGGTGCCAGTCATCCGATCGATCAACAGCTCGCGCACGATCGCGGACACGTCGATCGGCGACGCCCGCAGGATCACGCCTCTGCCGCGCACCTCGAGGTAGTACACGAAACCGGCATCGTCGGCGCGCAGCAGGAAGGCGAGATCCTTACGAAGCTCCGCGGCGCGCGTCCCCAGCGCCAGCACGTCCACCGGCGCCTCGCGCGCGAGGGCGACGCCGGCTTCGAGCGCTTCGAGGGCCCGCAGGAACGCCGAGGCCTGGTCGGCAACCTTGACCGTCTGCGAGGGGCCGACGCGGACGCGGCTGTCTCCGCCGCCGACGCCCGGCACGTCGAACCGCACCATCTGGACGGCGCCGAAGAACTCGCGGGCACGATTCCGCACGCGCTCGGCGTCGTCGGCGAGCCCGTCCGCCTGCTCCTGGTCCGGGACCAGCTTCGCCCCGACCGCCCGCTCGACGTCGCGCGCCAGATCGTCGACGCGGTAGTTGCTGACCGCGATGCCGAAGTACTGCGTCGCCACGTCCTCGAGCTGATGCGCCTCGTCCACGATCGCGTAGCGGCAGTCGGGAATCACTTCCCCGTGCTCGCTCTGCCGCACCGCCGCGTCGGCGCACAGCAGGTGGTGATTGACGATGACGACGTCGGATTCGGCGGCGCGCTGGCGCATCCGCGTGACGAAGCATTCGTGGTGCTGCGGACACTCCGCGCCGATGCAGTTCTCGCTGGTGGCCGCGATCTCCTTCCAGAACGGCAGGTCCTCGGGGAGGTCCTCGATCTCGGCGCGATCCCCCGTCTGCGTCTCGCGGCGCCACTCCTCGATGAGGCGGATGTAGATGGTTTCGTCGGCAGGTTCCGCGCGGGAGCCCCGGCTGAAGCCGTCAAGAGTCGGGGTGAAGCCGGGCGCGGCGCCGCCATTCAACGCGGCGTCGCGATACGCGTCGAAGCGGTGCAGGCACAGATAGTTTCCGCGTCCTTTCATGTAGGTCGAGGTGAACGGGACGCCCATTGAAGTCCCGCAGGATGGGGAGATCCTTGAAGTAGATCTGCTCCTGCAGGTTCTTGGTGCCGGTCGAGACGAGGACGCGCTGACGGCTGAGGATTGCGGGAACGAGGTAGGCGAGCGTCTTGCCGGTCCCGGTGCCCGCCTCGGCGAGCAGCACGCCGCCCTTGGCGAACACCGTCGAGACGGCTTCGGCCATCTCGAGCTGCCCCGGGCGGGGCTCGAACCCGGGCAGGCTGCCGCGATCGGGCCGCCGGCGGCAAACGTGGCCGCGACCGCGCCCGGTCTTACCGCTCCGGGTACAGCGGGAACTTCCGGCACAGTCCCTCGACTTCGACCCGCACGGCCGCCAGCACGCCGTCGTCGTCTGGAGACGCGAGCGCGCGCGCGATCAGCTCCGCGATCGTGTCCATTTCCGGCTCGCGCATGCCGCGGCTCGTCACCGCCGGCGTGCCGATGCGGATGCCGCTCGCCACCATCGGCGGGTTCTTGTCGAACGGGATCGCGTTCTTGTTGACGGTGATCCCCGCCTTCTCGAGCGACGTCTCGGCGACCTTGCCGGTCAGGCCCTTCGAGAAGACGTCAACGAGCATCATGTGATTGTCGGTGCCGCCGCTGACCAGCCGGAACCCGGCGCTCGAGAGCCCGCGCGCGAGCCGCTGGGCGTTGACGACGATCTGCCGCTGGTACTCGGTGAAGCCGGGCTCCATCGCTTCCTTCAGGCACACGGCCTTGCCGCGATGATGTGCATCAGGGGTCCGCCCTGTACGCCGGGAAAGAGCGCCCGATCGAGATCCTTCGCATACTGGCTGCGGCACAGCACCATCCCGCCGCGGGGGCCGCGAAGCGTCTTGTGCGTCGTCGTCGTCACGAAGTCGGAGTGGGGCACGGGGCTGGGGTGCACGTTGGCGGCGACGAGGCCGGCGATGTGCGCCATGTCGGTGACGACCGCCGCGCCGATCGCCCGGCCGACCGCGCCGATGCGCTCGAAGTCGATCACGCGCGGATACGCGCTCGCGCCGATCATGATCATCTTCGGCTTGTGCTCGTGCGCGAGCCGCTCGAGCTCGTCGTAGTCGATGCGCTCGTCGTCCTGGCGGACGCCGTACGGGCACGATGGTGTAGAGCTTGCCCGAAAAATTCAGCGGGTGCCCGTGCGTCAGGTGGCCGCCGTGCGCCAGGTTCATGCCGAGGACGGTGTCGCCGGGCTTGAGGAGCGTGAAGTACACCGCCATGTTCGCCTGCGCGCCGGAGTGCGGCTGCACGTTGGCGTGCTCGGCGCCAAAGAGCGCCTTCGCCCTGGCGATGGCGAGCGATTCGGCGACGTCGACGAATTCGCACCCGCCGTAGTAGCGCTGGCCCGGATACCCTTCGGCGTATTTGTTCGTCAGGACCGATCCGGCGGCTTCGAGGACCGCCTGGCTGACGAAGTTCTCGGACGCGATGAGCTCGAGGCCGCTGTTCTGGCGGTGGATTTCCTTCGCGATGGCGTCCGCGATCTCGGGGTCGGCCTCGGCGAGCGAGCGCCAGCGAAGCGGCCTCTCGGTACTGGTCGTCGTCATCGTGCGCTCCTCGAACCTTCCGGTGCTTTTTCCAGTGCGGCGATCTGATCGAGCCGCCGCTGATGCCGTCCGCCGTCGAACGGCGTGGCGAGCCACAGCGCGAGAATCTCGTCGGCGAGCCCGACGCCGACGACGCGCCCGCCGATCGCGAGGACGTTCGCGTCGTTGTGCGCGCGCGACAGGCGGGCGGTGTAGAGATCGTTGCACAACGCGGCGCGCGTCCCCGGCACCTTGTTGGCGGCCATCTGCTCACCCTGGCCGCTCCCGCCGATGACGATGCCACGGTCGGCAAGGCCCTGCGTGACCTGCTGGGCGACCTCGGCGCAGATCGGCGGATAGTCGACCGCGGCGTCGCTGTGCGTGCCGCGATCGTCCACCTCGTGGCCGAGCCGGCGCAGCGTCCCGATCACGTGCTGTTTCAGCGCGAACCCCGCATGGTCGGCGCCGATCGCAATACGCATAGAATGCGATTATACAGCGGTGTTGAATCGACACCGGATCTAGCGAGGCTGCGCCTTAGACCATGAAGGCTCCGCCTCGCTGGGTCACAAGCCTGATAACGTCGATTCACGCAGGCCATGACTCATGAGCGTCGTAACCATCACGCATCGCGGTGAGGAGCGGGTCCGTTCCGGGCATCCGTGGATCTATCGATCGGATGTCGCCGAGGCTCGCGCCGAGGCGGGCGCGACTGTCCGCGTCGTGGGACAACGCGGCCGGGCGATCGGTCAGGCGCTATACAGCGATCGATCCGAAATTGCACTCCGGTTGCTGACCCGCGGGCCGGAGGTGGCCGATCTCGCGCTCTGGCGATCGCGGCTCGAGCAGGCGATCGGCTTCCGGGGCACGCTGGGCATCGACGCGACGGCGTATCGTCTCGTCCACGGGGAAGCCGACCGGCTGCCGTCGCTCATCGTCGATCGCTACGGCGACTACCTCGTGCTGCAGGCGTTGTCGCAAGGCGTCGATCGGCTCGTGCCCGAGATCACGCAGATCCTCGTGGACCTCGTGAACCCCGCGGGCATCCTCGCGAGGAACGATCCGCGCGTGCGGCTGCTCGAGGGGCTCGAGCAGCGCGTCCAGGTGCTGCACGGCGTTGTCCCCGAGGCGATCGAGGTGCGCGAGGGGCACGTCACCTCTCTGGTGGATCCGTATCGCGGCCAGAAGACAGGTCTGTTCCTGGATCAGCGCGAGAACCGCGTGGCGGCGGCGCAGTATGCGCGCGGCCGGATGCTGGACGGGTTCAGCTATACCGGCGGCTTCGCGCTCGCGTTGGCGCCGAAGTGCGACGAGGTCCTGGCGATCGACATCTCCGAGGACGCCGTCGCGCGCGTCCGCGTCAACGCGGAGCGCAACGGCCTGCCGAACGTGCACGCGCGCGCGATGAACGTCTTCGACGAGCTGCGGGAGCTCGAGCGGCGCGGGGAGCGCTTCGACACCATCGTGCTCGATCCGCCCGCGTTCGCGAAAAACAAGAGCTCGATCCCGAAGGCGTTATCGGGTACAAGGAGATCAACCTGCGCGCGCTGAAGCTGCTCGCGCCCGGCGGTTTCCTGATGAGCTGCAGCTGTTCGTACAACATCAGCGAGGGAGATTTCGCGGACGTGCTCGCGTCGGCGGCAGTCGACGCCCACGCCGAGGTCGCGGTCGTCGAGAAGCGGATGCAGGCGCGAGATCACCCCGTCCTCCTGACCGTGCCGGAGACCTACTACCTGAAGTGCTTCATCCTGCGAAAGCTCGCCTGAGCAAGCGCCTGCCGCCCGCGCGAGGAGAGCGAGTGAGCGCCGCGGCGTGGCGAGCAAAAAAAGAGGACCGTTGTGACGCGATATCTTCTGGCACTCAGCGTCCTGCTCGTGCTTCCCCAGGCACCCGCCAAGCCGCAGGCACCCGCCAAGCCCCGCGGTATGACTGTGGGCATCGAGATGCGGAACGTTCGGCTGCACGTCGCCGAGGATGCCATCCTGGATGTCAAGTGGATCAGCGGCCACCTCCGGAGCGCCTCGGCCGGGCCGCCGGTCTTCGACGACCAGAACTCGTTCGCGATGGAGATTGATGACGCCGAGCTTGCCATCGATGCGGCGAGCCTGACCGCGCTGGTCAATCGCGCGTTCGACTACAAAGGCGCGGCCCTGTCGGACGTGCGGGTCAGCTTCGAGGGCGGCAGCCTCGTGCAGCACGGCAAGTTGAAGAAGGGAATCACCGTGCCGTTCTCCATCGTCGCCTCGGTCGCCGCGACTCCCGATGGGCTCATGATGATGCATCCGGTGAAGGTGAAGACCGCGGGTATTCCGTCGGCCAAGCTGATGTCGATCTTCGGCATCGAGCTCGACGAGATCGTGAAGAGCCGGCCGGATCGCGGGATCACGTTCAAAGACAACGATCTGTTCCTGGACCCGTCGAAAATGCTGCCACCCCCCGAGACGCGAGGCAAGCTCTCCAAGGTTTTCGTGCGGGGCGACCGGCTCGTCCAGGTCTTCGGAAAAGGCGCGACGCCCGCCTTTGGCACTGGGAAGGGGAACTACATCTGGTTCCGCGGCGGCAGCATCCGCTTCGGGAAGCTCACCATGTCCGAGGCCGACCTGAAGCTGATCGACCAGGATCCAAAAGACCCCTTCGATTTCTTCTCGGCGCGCTACGACAAGCAGCTCGTCGCGGGCTATTCGAAGAACACGCCGGACAAGGCACTCCGGACCTACATGCCGGACTTCGCGGATCTCGGACGCGCCACGCCCGCGGCGCCGCGCTGAAGGTCGGCTCGCTGCGTTCGCCGGCCTGCCTTTTAACAGGAGATCAGGAGCTCAGGAGTTTTTGTTTTTTTCAAGATGAATCTCCTGACTTCCTGACGCTTGAACCAAGAATGGCAATCTCCCTCCCGATCTCCTATTCTCCTGATCTCCTGTTCAAGGCCTGGCCGTGTCTCCGTCACCTCCGCTGCCTCCCGTCAGGTGTTCGACACCGCCAGCCGTTCCGCGATCGCGGCGTGCCCGTGCTCCAGCGCGATGCTCGAGGCGGTCTTGCCATCCTCGGACGCAATCGACGGGTCGGCGCCGTGCGCGAGGAGCAGCGACACCATGTCGTCGCGGCCGGCGCCGGCCGCCCCCATCAACGGCGTGTATCCGACCTGCTGCTTCGCGTTCGGATCGGCCCCGCGCTCGAGGAGCAGCTGCACGAGGTCCTGGCTGTGCGCCGCCACCGCCGCGTGGAGGGGCTGGACCTTCATCGAGTTCCGCGCCGTGGCGTGGACGTTCGCCCCGGCGTCGAGCAGCGCCCGGGCGGTGGAGAGACGATTGAAGAAGGCGGCCAGCCCGAGCGGCATGAAGCCGTCCGCGGCCCAGGCATTGGCGGCTGCGGGGTCGTCGCGAAGCAATTCGGCGACGCGCGCGTCGCGCCCGAGCGCCGCGGCCTCCCAGATTGTCAGCGTGGCCCCGTCGGCCAGGCGCTCCGCTTCGTCCGGCTTCCGGTTGTAGAGCGCGAGGAGGATGGCGGATCCGGGATCGTGTGACATGGCGGCCCTCCGGGTTGAATAGTTAGTTAACCTAACTAAGTTATACTGCGGCATGCCGAAGAAAGCAAGCCCCCCGGGGGACCTCTCCAGCCTGGCCGACGACCTGCACTCGGCCGCCATCCGGCTGCTGCGCCGCGTCCGCCGCGAAGACGAGGCCGTCGGGTTGAGCGCCGGCCCGGCTGTCGGCGCTCTCGGTCATCGTCTTCGGCGGCCCCGTGCGGATCTCCGCGCTGGCCCGCGCCGAGCAGGTCCAGACCCCGACGATGACGCCGATTGTCGCCGCCCTCGAACGTGACGGCCTGATTACGCGGGAAGTCGATCCGTCGGACGCCCGGGCGGTTATTCTACGGGCGACGGCCAAGGGGAGCCGGCTCATGGCCGAAGGGCGCCGGCTCCGCGTGGCCAACCTGGCGGATGCGCTGCGTCCGCTTGGCATCGACGAGCGAGCGACGCTGCGAAAGGCGGCCGCCATTCTCCAACGCACCTTGACCGCGCAGCCGCGTGGCGGCACGCGAGGCACATGAAGAAATCGGCGATCCTCGTGTTCGTCCTGTCGACCCTGCTCCTGGGCCGCGGTGCCTTGCGGGCGCCCGGCAGCCTGCGGTCCGCCTGGACCGAACCGTCCACCGGGATGACATTTGGCCTGGTACCGGCGGGCACTTTTCAGATGGGTACCCCGCTGACCGAGACGGGGCGCGAAGCGCAGGAAGTTCCGCATGCCGTGACGCTGACCAAATCGTTCTACCTCGGGCGGCACGAGGTGACGCAGGCGCAATGGAAGGCGGTCATGGGGACGAACCCGAGCCGTTTTCAGGGATGCGACACGTGCCCGGTCGAACGCGTGAGCCTCCACGACGTCGATGCGTTCATCGCCCGGCTCAACGAGCGCTCGGGCCCGGGGTTCAGGCTTCCGACCGAGGCGGAGTGGGAAAAGGCGTGCCGGGCCGGCAGCGCGGAACCGTTCGGACGGACCGCGGCACTGGGCAGCACGGACGCGAACATCGAGGGAACGCAGCCCTACGGCGGGGCGGCCGGGATCGCGCGTGGAAAAACGACGCCGGTCGGCCAGTTCCCGCCCAACGCGCTCGGGCTCTTCGATATGCAGGGCAACGTCTGGGAGTGGACGTCAGATTGGTACTGCTTGTACCGGATCGGCCGGCCACCGATCCGCGCGGTGTGTGCTCGAGCGAGTACCGCGTCATCCGCGGCGGCAGCTGGGCTTTCGACGGCAACAGTTCCCGCTGCGGCCTTCGCTACACTCATCGGCCGCAGGATTCCGGATATAGCCTCGGATTCAGGATCGCCAGGACCGTCGACTAGCTTCCAGCCTTCGCTCATGAATGCCCGCGAAGGCTGCCCACCGTAGCCTTGGCGAAGGTGGGCCGCCCTGTCTGCGAACGAGCTTCGGCTGGCAAGCCCGCTCCCCGACGAGTCCCGAGTCCCGAGTCCCGAGCCCCGAGTCCCGAGACGGAATGCTATAGTCCTTGGAGGACACCCCATGACGACTCGCATCCCGCTCCCGCCGCTGCAGTCCGCGGATTTCACCTCAGCCTTCCCCAACTCGCGCAAGGTGCACGTCGGGCAGGTGCCGATGCGCGAGATTGCGCTCTCCGGCGGCGAGCCGCCGCTGCGGCTGTACGACACGAGCGGGCCGCAGGGCTACGATCCGCGCGAGGGCCTGCCGGCGCTGCGCAGCGACTGGATTTCGGCGCGCGGCGGCGTGCGCGAGGTCGAGCGCTCGTACCGGCCGGCGGCCGGCGCGCGCGCGGCCGATGCCTCCGGCGCTGGCCGAGCGGATGCGCACGGCGCTTCGCGGCGACGGCGCGGTCACGCAGCTGCACTTCGCCCGTCAGGGCGTCGTGACGCCGGAGATGGAGTTCATCGCGGTGCGCGAGGGATTCGAGGCGGAGTTCGTCCGCTCGGAGGTCGCGCGCGGGCGCGCCATCATCCCCGCCAACGTCAACCACCCCGAGCTCGAGCCGATGATCATCGGCCGGCACTTCGCCGTGAAGATCAACGCCAACATCGGCAACTCCGCCGTGTCCTCCTCGATCGACGAGGAAGTCGAGAAGCTCCGCTGGGCGACGCTGTGGGGCGCCGACACGGTCATGGATCTCTCGACCGGGCGGGACATTCACGAGACGCGGGAATGGATCATCCGCAACTCGGCCGTCCCGATCGGCACGGTGCCGATCTATCAGGCGCTCGAGAAAGCCGGCGGCCGGCCCGAGGACCTGACGTGGGAGATCTACCGCGACACGCTCGTCGAGCAGGCGGAGCAGGGCGTTGACTACTTCACGGTGCACGCCGGCGTGCTGCTGCGCTACATCCCGATGACCGCGCGCCGGCTCACCGGCATCGTCTCGCGCGGCGGCTCGATCATGGCGAAGTGGTGCCTGGCCCATCACAAGGAGAATTTCACCTACACGCACTTCCGCGAGATCTGCGAGATCATGCGCGCCTACGACGTCTCGTTCTCGCTCGGGGACGGCTTGCGGCCCGGCTCGATCGCCGACGCCAACGACGAAGCCCAGTTTGCCGAGCTGAAGACGCAGGGCGAGCTCACGCGCATCGCCTGGGAGTACGGCGTGCAGGTGATGAACGAGGGGCCCGGCCACGTCCCGATGCACCTCATCAAGGAGAACATGGAGAAGCAGCTCGAGTGGTGCGACGAAGCGCCGTTCTACACGCTCGGGCCGCTGACGACCGATATCGCCCCCGGCTACGATCACATCACGTCGGCGATTGGCGCCGCGCAGATTGGCTGGTACGGCACCGCGATGCTCTGCTACGTCACGCCCAAGGAGCACCTCGGCCTGCCGGACCGCACCGACGTGAAGGCGGGAGTGATCGCCTACAAGATTGCCGCGCACGCGGCCGATCTCGCCAAGGGCCACCCCCGCGCGCAGGCCTGGGACGATGCCCTGTCGAAGGCGCGGTTCGAGTTCCGCTGGGAGGACCAGTTCAACCTGTCGCTCGATCCGGTCACGGCGCGCGCCTACCACGACGCGACGCTGCCGGCCGACGGCGCCAAGGTCGCGCACTTCTGCTCGATGTGCGGTCCGAAGTTCTGCTCGATGGAGTTGACGCAGCAGGTCCGCGACATGGCGGAGGCGGAAGCCGGGATGGCGGAGAAGTCGCGCGAGTTCAGGAGCAAGGGCGGCGCGATCTACCTGAAACAGGACTGAATCCCAGAGATCCCGAATCCCGAATCCCGATCTCGACGATCCCGAGTCCCGACGATGAGACATACTGGCTGCTCATCGCTCCGTTGCTGCTGGCCGCGCCGCTTCTTCGGCTCGCGCAGGCGCCCGATCGCACCGCGACGCGCGCGGCGAGTACACGGGATGGGCGGCGTACGGCGGCGGTCCCGAGCAGATCCGCTACTCGTCACTCGAAACAGATCAACACCGCCAACGTCCAGCAGCTGACCGTGGCCTGGACGTACGACAGCGGCGAATCGGGCGGTCTCCAGACGCAGCCGATCGTCGCCGGCGGCGTGCTGTACGCCTACACGCCCACGCACAAGACCTTCGCCCTGCGCGCCGGAACCGGCGAGCATCTCTGGACGTTCGATCCGGGAATCGTGGGACGCGGCGCGAACCGCGGCGTCATGTACTGGACCGACGGCAGCGACGCGCGCGTTTACCCCGCCGTCGATCAGTATCTCTACGGGCTCGACGCGAAGACCGGCAAGCCGATCGCGACGTTCGGCGACAACGGGCGGATCGATCTGCGCCTCAACCTCGATCGCGATCCCGCGAGCCAGAACGTCAGGCTGACCAGCCCGGGCGTCGTCTACAAGGATCTGCGTGATCGTCGGCGGCCGCGTCGGCGAAGGGTTGCCGTCGTCGCCGGGGCACGTCCGGGCGTACGACGCGAGGACCGGCGCCTTGCGGTGGACGTTCCACACGATCCCGCACCCCGGCGAGACAGGCTACGAGACGTGGGGGAAATCGTCCTGGACCCACAACGGCGGGGCCAACAACTGGGCCGGGATGGCGCTCGACGAGGCACGGGGGATCGTCTACGTGCCGACCGGATCGGCCGCCGCCGATTTCTACGGCGGCGACCGGCCGGGTGACAACCTGTTTGCCAATTCGCTGCTGGCGCTGAACGCGGAGACCGGGCAGCGCATCTGGCACTTCCAGGTCGTGCGGCACGATATCTGGGATCGCGATCTGCCGTCGCCGCCGAGCCTCGTCCGGCTCCGGCAGAACGGCCGCGCCATCGACGCCGTCGTGCAGACGACCAAGCACGGCTTCGTGTTCGTGTTCGATCGCACGAACGGAACGCCGCTCTTCCCGATCGAGTACCGGAAGTATCCCGCAAGCGACGTCCCGGGCGAGGCCGCCGCGGATACGCAGCCGCTGCCCACCAAGCCGAAGCCGTTCGCGCGGCAACTGCTGACCGAGGACATGCTCACGACTCGCACGCCCGAAGCGCACAACTGGGCGGTCGCCGAGTTCCGCAAGTTCCGCAACGGCACGTTCGCGCCGTTCGCGGTCGGTCAGGACACGCTGATCTTCCCGGGATACGACGGGGGCGCGGAGTGGGGCGGCTCGGCCGTCGATCCCGAAACGGGGATCTTGTACGTCAACGCGAACGACATTGCGTGGACCGGCGCGCTCGCCCCGATGCCGGCCGGCCAGAACGGCTCCGGCGCTGTACCTGCAGCACTGCGCGTCCTGCCATCGGGACGATCGCGCCGGGAACGCCCCCGGCGATCCCGACGCTCGTGGGGATCGGCGCCCGCCGCTCGCGCGTCGAGCTGGCGGAGATCATCCGGAAGGGCGCCGGCCGGATGCCCGGCTTCCCGACGCTCAGCCAGGACGCGGTGAACGCGATCGTCCAGCAGATGATCGCAGCGGACGCCGGACCTGCCGCGACGCCTGCGGCGCCCGGTCCGGATCGCCGCCGCTCCGACGCAGTTCCGGTTCACCGGATACAACAAGTTCCTGGATCCCGACGGCTATCCCGCCGTCGCGCCGCCGTGGGGGACGCTCAGCGCGATCGACCTGAACACCGCGGAGTATGCCTGGCAGATTCCGCTCGGGGAGTATCCCGAGCTCGTCGCGAAAGGCGATCACGGAACACCGGCAGCGAGAACTACGGGGGTCCGATCGTCACCGCCGGCGGGCTCGTCTTCATCGGCGCGACGAACTTCGACCGGAAGTTCCGGGCGCTGGACAAGAAGACGGGGAAGCTGCTTTGGGAAACCACGCTGCCGTTTGCCGGCAACGCGACGCCGGCGACCTACGAGGTGGACGGACGGCAGTTCGTGGTGATTGCGGCCGGAGGCGGGAAGGGCGCCCGCGGATCGACATCGGGCGGCGTCGTACGTCGCCTTCGCGCTGCCGTCCACGAATCGCCTGCCCTGAGCGACTTGCGATCCTCCGGAGTCGAACGGCGCGCCGCGTTGACGGTTACGACGCTTCTGCTTTGCGGGACGGCTGCGCGTTGGACTGCCAGACCATGACGGTCGCGAGATCGCGGCCGAAGGCGTTGTCGCGGTGCAGGTCGATCGTGCCGGCGAGCTGCGCCTCGAGAAGCCCCGCGGTGGAGGCCGGCTCCGACGCGACCCGGTTCGCGTAGATGCTGCGCGCGTAGTCGAGGTTGGCGTGCAGCCGCTTCAGCAGATCGTCCCCGGTCTTGCCGGCGGCCACGTCCGCCTCGTACATCTGCTCGGTTTCGCTGAGCAGCGATCCGGCGTAGCCTCGCAGCTCCGCCATGGCCTTCAGCTCCGATGTCAGCCGCGTCAGCAGCGCGACCGCGTGGTGCCGGAGGGCCTCCGCGAACCGGGCGTTCAAGTCGTCGTGTGGCCTCCTCCGACTCGGGCCGGCCCGAATCGTCGGCGTAGACGACCGCCATCGGCTTCTCCGTCCACGACGATCGGCATGGCGAGCGCACACGTGGGCGATCCGCCGAAGGGCAGGTGACTGCTGTCCGTCCGATCCCCGTTGACGCGTTCGGTGCGCCCGGAGCTGACCGCGCGCGTGAGCAGTGAATCCATCGCCAGCGGCATCATGACTTTCCCGATGTCGTTCGTCAGATCGAAGCCAATCTGATGCGCGCCTTCGAGCCGGTTGCCTTTCACCCGGAACAACGCGACGCGCGGGAACTCGTTGACGAGCTGCTCGACGAGCGTCGACAGGACATCGCCGATCGTGGCCGCGCTCGCCATCGCCTCGAACGCGCCGAGGAGGCCGTCCAGCAGCGCGACCGCCGGGGCGGAGCTGGCCGGCGCGAACTCGAGCTCCACTTCGCGGGTGCCCTCCGCCTCGAGCCTCGCTTCGAGCGCGTGCATGGCGTCCTCGTGCTGTTCGCGCTCGCGTTCGAGCAGCTTGACCCGCGCGGAGCTCGTCTTGAACAAGGTCGTGGTCGCGGCCAGCTTGGCCTCGGCCGCCTGCGCATGTCCGGTGAGCTCGCTGAGGGCGTGCTCGACTTTCCCTTTTTCGGCCGCGATCGCCTGCAGCTCGGTTTGCATGCGCGCGATCTCGCCCTGGGCGGTCTCGAGCAGGTGCTGGGTCGCTCGCAGCTCCGGTTCGCGCGCATCGCTCGCGCGCGCGGCCTCGGCCTGGGCCGTCTCGACGAGGTGATGGGCCGAGCGAAGCTCCGTTTCGAAGCCCGCTCTCGCGCGCGCGGCCTCGGCCTGCACGGACTCGATCAGGTTGTGCGCGGCGCGAAGGTCCGTCTCGAGGCCCCCCTTCGCGCTCGCAGCCTCGGCCTGCACGGACTCGATCAGGTTGTGCGCGGCGCGAAGCTCCGCTTCGAGGCCCCCCTTCGCACTCGAGACCTCGGCCTGCACCGATTCGAGCAGGTGGTGCGCGGCTCGAAGGTCCGATTCGAGCCCGGCACGCGCGCTCGCATCCATCTCGCGCGTGGCTTCCGCGTTCTTCAGCGCGTCGCGCAGCGCGTGGTGCTCGGCGTGGGCCGCGTCGAGCTGCTGCTGAAGCGCCCCCGCCCGCCTCGCTTCCGCTTCCAGCTCGGCGCCGAGCGCGTGCGCCCGCCCGTGGGCCTCGTTCAAGGCTCCGGCAAGCGCATCCTTCTCTTGTGTTCGAGCGCTCAGCTCGTGCGTGAAATGGTTGAGCTCAGCCCGCAGCGCATCGGCCTGGGCGTGGGCCTCCTTGAGACCATCCACCAAGCCTTCCCTGGCTTTCGTCTGATCGTTGAGCTCGGACAGCACCCCCTCGAGCTGCCCCAGCGCGTCCCTCAACGACCCTTCGATGGCATCCTTTTCTGTGGTTCGCTCTTCGAGCTCGGTCGTCTTCTGCTCGAGGTCGGCGCGGAGGGAGTCGGTGATCTTGCGGGCTTCCGACGAGAGCCGCTTGAGTCGCGCGTCGGCCTCCGCCGCCGCGGCCTTCGTGAGCTGGCCGACCAGGTCCGCGACCTGTCCCTGCGTGTCGGGCGTGTGGGTGACGGCGGCCTCGACCGCTTTCGCCGCGGTGTCGAGCGCGGCCCGAAGTGCCTCGACGCGCTGGCGCGATCGCCTGCGACGATTCGGACAGAATTCGTGCGATCAGCGCCGATGTCTCTTTTTCCGCGAAGGCACTGAATTCCATGAAAGGGGGCTCCGGGTTTGCAATGTAAGGGCCGACAGGCCATTCCCGGCAGGCGAGGGTTTTTCGAGGGTCTTCCCGTAGAAGGGGTTACAGACGGGACAAGCCGAACACGGTTTTGTAAGCGGGACAGCCCGTCACGGGTTTCACCGCTGGACCTGAGTTCCCGGCAATCCACACGGCCGAAATCGTTCTCGTGTTGCGGATGTCCTGCAGCGGGTCCCGATCGAGGACCACGAAGTCGGCCCACGCCCCCTTCGCGAGCATGCCGACGCCATCGACCTTCATCGCCCGGGCGGCGTCCAGCGTGGAGGCCCGCAGGACCTGTGCCGGGCTCAGTCCGGATTCGACCATCATCTCCATTTCGAGGTGCTCGAAGTATCCCTGGAACCGCTCCGGGAACGGACCGGTATCGGTGCCCATGACGACGAGCACTCCGGCATCCGCCGCTTTCTTCAGATTGCGCCGCGCGACCGCCAGCGCCGCCTTGTATGCCTGCGCGGTGCGGGACGCGGCCATGGCCTCCTGCCGCGGCCTCTCCTGGAGCTGCGCGACGACGTCCTTGTCCGCTTCACGCTGGAAAAACGGATCGGCGAAGAACGCCGGCGTCGTCTCGTAGACGAACGTCGAGAGCTCGCGCGTCAGCGTCGGACAATACGCGACGCCGCGCGCCTTCATCAGCGCGATCAGCTCGTCGTCGATCTCCTTGTCGCGGACGCTGTGCCCGATGACGTCCACCCCCGCGCGGAGCAGGTCCTTGGCGTCGTCGAGATAGAAGACGTGCGCGACCACGCGCAGACCGCGGCGGTGAGCTTCGTCGATCACCGCGCGATAGACCTCCGGCGGCATCTTCGCGGCGGCGCCGAGGTTGTCGTCCACGCGAATCTTGATGACGTCGGGCTTTCGTGCCGCCACCTCGCCAACCATCCGGCGGGCGTCCTCCGGTGTCTTTCCGACGATGACGCTGCCGGAGAGATAGATTCGCGCGCGATCCAGAGACGGGACCTGCTGCGTGTCGCGCGCCCGGAAGGCCGGCTCCTGCTCGCCGCCGAGACTCCACACCGTCGTCACGCCGTAGCGGGCAAACAGGCGGAGCTGGCGCAGCGTGTTCTCTTCGGTGTAGGCCCGAGGCCGCAGGCCGTGCACATCGGAGACATGGGCGTGCGCGGAAATCAACCCGGGGATGACGAACTTGCCGGCGAGGTCGATCGTCCGGGCGCCTGCGGGAGGACGCACCGCTTCCCGCGGTCCCACCGCTTCGATCCGGCCGTCTCGTACGAGCAGGACGGCGTTGTCGATCGCCGGCGCGCCCGTTCCGTCGATCACGCGAGCGCCGACGAACGCCTGCACGGCCGGTGTGCCGGTTTGCCCGGAAGCGGCGGCGACAGCCGCCACGAGCGCGAGGGTGAGGAGCGACAGCCAGCGGAGGGACGTTCGCATGCGGTCCGGCGAGGCTATTTCGTCACCGCCGGCGGGATCGGCACAATCTGAATGATGGTCTTGAAGCGTGCCGGCGTGGCGTCCGGGTTCGGATTCAGATACCCCATCGAGCCGGCCCACGTGTAGTCTTTCACGGTCACGCTCGGCGGAAACGCCATCGTTTCCTCCCTGAACCTGCCGAGGTCGAACATGTGGACCGGCGGCTCCTCGAAGACGAGCTCGCCCTTCTGCTTCAGCACCGTTTTGTAGTAGTTGACGATTTGCACGAAGTCGCTTTCGGTGCCGAAGAGGTAGTAGCGCTGCCCGCGGCCTGCGTCGTACGACGCGATGAAGCGCGCCGAGGGATAGATCGATGTGCCGAGCGTCGCTTCGCTCGGATCGCCCGTCTGTGGCGCCGGTGCGCGCTGCGCCGGCTCGGGAGCGGGCGCGGGTGCAGCGGCCGGCGGGAGCGGCCGGCCCGAAGCCGGCTGTCCGGGGCGCGGGAACGGAACGGGAACCTGCAGGACCGCTGACGCCGACAGGACCAGCGCGGCGATGGTGCGCAGCATGTTCGTATTATAGGAAAGGGTTCCGCTGGGTTCCACAAGGTTCCGCAGGGTTCCGCAAGGTTCTGTTCCGCAGGGTTCGGTTCCGCAGGTTCGGTTCCGCGGGGTTCCGAGGCTTACAGCAGAGAACCCAGCAGAACCTGCAGAACCCAGAACCCCGCGAACCCCGTGAACCCCGTAGAACAGAACCCAGTGGAACCCGCGGAACCATGTAGAACCCTGTGGAACCAGCATGATCCTCCGACGACTCTGCTTGCCTATTGCGAGCGACAGGGCGAGTGGCTGCGCCAGACCATCGAGCGGCTGGTGCGGCTGGAATCGCCCAGCACCGACAAGGCGGCCGTGGACCGCTGCGGCGCCGCGGTCGAGGAGCTGCTCGTGTCGGCGGGCGGCGACGTCCGCCGGTTGCGGCAGGAGGCGCGCGGCGATCACCTCCGGGCCGAATGGAGCGGCGGCGGACCTCGAGTGCTCCTGCTCGGCCATTTCGACACCGTGTGGCAGGTGGGACAACTCGAGCGGATGCCGGTGCGCCGGGCCGATGGACGGCTGTATGGACCTGGCGTCTTCGACATGAAGGCCGGCATCGGCGTGGCGCTGCTGGCCGTCCGCGCGCTGCACGCGGTCGAGGCCGCCCCGCTGCCGACCATCGTGATGCTGTGGACGACCGACGAAGAAATCGGCAGCTCCACGTCGCGCGCGGCGATTGAAGAAGAGGCGCGGGCGAGCGCCGCCGTGCTGGTGCTCGAGCCGTCGCTGCCGGGAGGCGGCGCGAAGACGAGCCGGAAGGGCGTCGGGGAGTTCGAGCTGGCGGTGCACGGGGTGTCCGCCCACGCCGGCGTCGATCCCGGCAAAGGCGCGAGCGCGATCCACGAAATGGCCCGTCAGATTCTCGCGATCGAAGCATTCCGGGACCTGCCGCTCGGTATCAGCGTCAATGTCGGCGTCGTCGAGGGAGGCTCCCGCCCGAACGTCGTGGCGGATTACGCGTCGGCGAAAATCGACGTGCGGGTCCCGACGCTGGCGGACGCCGCGCGGCTGGACGCGGCCCTGCGCGGGCTGCGCCCGCAGATCCCCGGCACGCGCCTGGAGCTGACCGGGGGGATCGAACGGCCCCCGTTCGAACGTTCGCCTGGCGTCGTCCGTCTGTACGAGCTCGCGCGGACAGCCGCCGCGGCGCTCGGACGCGAGCTCGCCGAGGGAGGGACCGGGGGCGGGTCGGACGGGAATTTCACCGGCGCGCTCGGTGTTCCTACATTAGACGGCCTCGGGCCGATGGGCGACGGCGCGCACGCGCTGCACGAACACGTCGTCGAGGCGGATTTACCGTGGCGGGCGGCGCTGCTGGCGGCGCTGCTGGCACGACTGCGTTGAGACAACATTCCAGCGTCCGGTCCGGCCGGACGCGCTAAAATACACCCATGCCAAACGGATTGAAAACGGCGGTCCTTCTGGGGCTGATGAGCGGGCTCGTGCTGTTGATCGGCGAGCTGGTCGGCGGCTCCGAACGGTCTCATGATGGCGTTCGGCTTCGCCGTCCTGATGAACTTCGGTTCGTACTGGTTCTCGGACAAGATCGTCCTGCGCATGTACCACGCGCAGCCGGTCGGGCCGGAGCACCCGCTCTACCGAATGGTCGAGCGGCTGGCCGCGAGGGCGAACCTGCCGATGCCGAAGGTGTACATCATTCCGGATCCGTCGCCGAACGCGTTCGCGACGGGGCGGAACCCTTCGCACGCCGCCGTGGCGGCGACCGAAGGCATCCTGAAGGTGCTGAGCGAGCACGAGCTGGAAGGCGTCATCGCGCACGAGCTGGCGCACGTGAAGAACCGCGACATTCTCACGAGCTCGGTCGCGGCGACGCTCGCGGCGGCGATCATGATGGTCTCGCGCATGGCGATGTTCTTCGGCGGCAGCCGCGACGGGGACCGCCAGGGCGGGAACCCGATCGTGATGCTGGCGATGTTGATTCTCGCGCCGCTGGCCGCGATGCTGATCCAGATGGCCATCTCGCGCTCGCGCGAGTTCGCCGCGGATGCCGGCGGGGCGGCGATTGCCGGCAATCCGTACGGGCTTGCGGACGCGTTGCGCAAGATCGACGCGGTCTCGAAGCGCGTGCCGCTCGACGCCAACCCGGCCACCGCGCACATGTTCATCATGAGTCCGTTCTCGGGCGGCGGCATCACGTCGCTCTTCAGCAGCCACCCGCCGACGGAGAAGCGCATTCGCGCGCTCCTCGGCGACGGCCGCTAACACGCGCGGGTTGTCCCTTCGATGCCGCTCCGCGTTCGTCGGGCACGGCATCGAGGGAAACGCGCGGAAGGAAAGTCGCTTCACAAGTAAGCCGCCGGTGTCCGGCTGAAGGGCGATCCCTCACCCGGCGCCGGCCAGCCTTTCATCCCATTCCCGTCTCTTTTCAAGCGATTAAGCCACCCGACCCAGCCGTCTTAACGGATGGCCTACCTTTTGCTCGTTGAGGTGTAGTGGGTCGGCCGGCCAGACGCCGGAACGTGGCTCACCGTGGAGGCGGCTGTGGAGGATTTCGACATTCCGCAAAACAAAATGGCCGAGTCGGCCGAACGGGTCGTGGATCGCGCCGTCGACGAAGCGCGGCGCCGCGACCACGCGCTGCTGACGAACGAGCACGTGTGCCTGGCGTTCGCGCAAGTGGAATGGGACATGTTCGGCCAGGTCATCCGCGATCTGGAGCTCAATCCGCACGAGATCCTGCAGGCGCTCGAGGAGCACCTGCGGCTCCTGCCGAGCGTGCCCGGCCGCGATCTGCGCGTCGCGCCGTCCACCAAACTGCTCTTCAAGCTCGCGCTGCTGCATGCCAGCCGATCGGGACGGCACACCATCGAGGCGACCGATCTGTTCTCGGCGATTTTCGAAGAGACGCAGGGGATCCCGGTCTCGATCATCCGGCGCCACGGCATCGAGCCCGACGCGCTCGTCACGCGCCTCGCGACGCGCATGCGCGACCACGAGCTGCGCGAGGAGCGCCTGAAGAAGCGCTTCGAGCTGCCCCCCTTCCTGAAACACTTCGCCACGAACCTGAACCAGCTGGCGCGCCAGGACAAGGTGCCGCCGGTCTTCGGCCGCGACTACGAGATGGACCAGGTGATGGAGGTGCTCTGCCATCGCGAGCGCGCCAACTCGGTCCTCCTGCTCGGCGAGCCGGGCGTCGGCAAGACGGCAATCGCCGAAGGGCTCGCCCGCCGCATCGAGTTCGAGCCGGACAAGGTGCCCGTGCGGCTTCGCGACTGCCAGATCGTCAACCTGCAGATGAACACGATGGTCGCGGGAACGATGCTGCGGGGCATGTTCGAGGATCGGATCCAGAACGTCATCCGCGAGATCAAGGAGCGGCCGAACCTGATCCTGTTCATCGACGAAGTGCACACGATGATCGGCGCGGGCTCGGCGCTCGGCGCCCCGTCCGACGCGGCCAACGTCTTCAAGTCCGTGCTGGCGCGCGGCGAGGTCCGGATCGTCGGCGCGACCACGATGAACGAGTACAAGGAGTTCATCCAGGAGGACGAGGCGCTCGCGCGGCGCTTCCGCACCGTGCACGTCAAGGAGCCGTCGATCGAGCAGACGCGCAACATCCTCTACAATCTGCGCCCGCGCCTCGAGCGCAACTACTCCGTGCGGATCAAGGACGAAGCGATCGAGACCGCGCTCGAGATGTCGCCGCGCTACATGCGGCACCTCCAGCTGCCCGACAAAGTCATCGGCTGGCTCGATACCGCGGCGGTCAAGGCCGAGATCGGCCGCCGCTGGGACGTCACCGGCGCCGACGTCGTGAACGTGATCTCGAAGATCGCGCAGATTCCCGAAGACATGGTTTTCCGGGACGTGACCGAGCGCTTCACGGACATCGAGTCCCGCCTTGGCGCGCGGGTCGTGGGGCAGCGCGAGGCGATCGATGCCGTCGCCCGGCGGCTCGTGCTCAACAAGGGCCCGTTGAAGGACGGATTCGATCGGCCCGACGGCGTGCTGCTGTTCCTCGGGCCGACCGGCGTCGGCAAGACGGAGCTCGCGAAGTCGGTCGCCGAGTTCCTGTTCGGCGACGAGAAGAAGATGGTCCGCGTCGACATGTCCGAATACCAGGACGGCGCCGTCGCGGTCGACAAGCTCATCGGCATGCCGCGCGGCATCGTCGGCTCGGAGCGAGGCGGCGTCCTCACGAACCAGTTGAAGGACAACCCGTACTCCGTCGTCCTGCTCGACGAGGTCGAGAAGGCCAGCCCGAGCATGCTGAACGTGTTCCTCCAGGCGTTCGACGAAGGATGGATCAGCGACGGCCGCGGCAAGCGCGTCTATCTCAGCGACGCGATCGTAATCATGACGTCAAATATCGGTTCTGAGTGTTTCCGGAAGCTGAGCAGTCCGCTGGGGTTCTTCTCCAAGCAGATCGGCGTCGAGCAGGTGCAAGGGGAGATCATGCGGGAGCTCGAACGCCGGTTCTCGCCGGAGTTCCGGAACCGCATCGACGAAGTCGTGGTCTTCCGGCCGCTGGCGAAGGATGAAGTGCGGCAGATCACGCTGCACCAGATCGCGAAGATCGAGACGACGCTGGCCAGGACCGGACGCACCTTGAAGGTTACGCCCGAGGCGCTCGAGCAGCTCGTGACCGACGGCTACAGCCTGGCGTACGGGGCGCGGTTCCTCAAGCGCGTGATCGAGACGCGCATCAAGCTGCCGATCAGCCAGCGCTGGACGGAGGGGGACGAGTTCACGGCGGCCGTGCGCGACGGCAGGGTCGAGATCGACGTGACCAGGGCTGCCGGGCGCTTTGCGCTCGCCGCGACGGCGTAAATCCGAGCGACAGTCGCTTTCAAGATCGGTACTTTCACGTACCGTTTTGACACCGGGTTAGTCGTTCCACTCAAAGGCCGCCTGCTCGTGGGCGGCCTTGTCTTCCACGTCTTCCCCTGCTGGCCCCTGGTCCGGCCGCGGCGCGCTGCCCTTGGTGCGCCGCCGTGCCTAGCATCGTAGCGCTCCTGGAGCGTGTCGATCATGCCCCGCACCGCCTTGACGTAATCGGCCTTGGCGTACGCCCCCGCATACAGCCGGTTGTACGACTCGACCATCTGCGGGAACTCCTTCGCGAGGAAGCCCATGAAGTGGTCCTTCGTGCCCCCCTTCAGGTACATCACGTTGGCGCCCATGAACGCGGCGCCGTGGTCGGCAATCGCCTTGATCGTCGCCTCGAGCTTCGACGGCTGCGTCGTAAAGCCCGGGACGACCGGCGCCATCAGCACGCCGGCGTTGACGCCCGAGTCGCGAAGCCGGCGGACGGCGCGGAGGCGCTGCAGCGGATGGGCCGTGCCAGGCTCGAGCGCGCGCCAGGCGTCTTCATCGACCGTCGGCACGCTCATGCAGACCGTACACCCGGAGCGGCGCCCGAGCTCCGCGAGCAGGTCCGCGTCGCGCACGACCATCGGTCCCTTGGTCACGAGGCCGATGGGGGTGCGGCCGGCGAGCAGCGCCTCGAGCGAGCCTCTCGTGAGTTTGTAGTGTCCCTCGATGGGCTGATACGGATCGGTGGCGGTGCCGACGGCCACCAGCTCGCGCTTCCACGACGGCCTGTCCAGCTCGCGGCGCAGGACGTCGACCAGGTTCGATCTTGACGAAGATCACGCTGGAGAAGTGATCGTCGGGGCCGAGCTCGAACTGCGTCTGGTACCGGCGCGCGAAGCAGTAGTGGCAGCCATGCGTGCAGCCGCGATACGGGTTCAACGTCCAGTTGAACGGCATCCCCTTGACCGGATTGAGAGCGGATCGGCAGGTGACTTCCTGGTAGCGGGCCTGATCGGCGCGGCGCTGCGCTTCGTCGAGCGCCGCGTCGCCGTGCTTCCGAATCTCGAGGGCGATGGCCCGTGTGGTTGGAGGGCGTTTTCCGAGATCAAAGATGAGGGGCTGCTCGGACACGGCCGCTGTAGTTTCGTCTTTTGTTCGCCTCGTGTCAACAGCCGGCCTGGGCAGCCCGGGCGGGGGGCGCCGATGGGGGGTCAGGCCTTGAATCTTGAACTTGCCGCCGCACGGCGCTGCGTTTCCCGGCGGGGGGTCAGGTCTTGAATCTTGAACTGCCCGCCGTAGCCGCCAACTTCAAGATTCAAGACCTGACCCCGTCGGTCAGCGGCCGGCAGGTTCAGCGGTGGCCGGCTGCCGGCAAGACTCGTGATTCCGGACCTGAGCTCTGGCCAGTTCATGATTCATGACCTGACCCCTACCGCGGCGGCCGCCACGCCTGACCGCGACGGCCGCCCTCCGACCGCGGCGGCCGCTACAGCAGATACGCGGCAGCGAAACCAATCTGCGCGACGAACATCATTCGGTACATGTGCGCCCAGGAGACGTGGTTCTCCTCGACGGCCAGATCTTCCGGCCGGCGCAGCATCAGGTAGCACACGTACGCGCCGTAGACCGTCATCAGGGCGGAGAGCGCGTAGAGCAGCACCGGGCGGCCGGTGAGCACGCGCATCCACGTGCCGGCGGCAATCAGGACGAACGGCACGATGAACGACGGCGAGATCATCCACGCCGCCCGGCGGACGCCGTACACGATCGGCAGCGTGCGGCAGCCGCCGCGGGCATCGCCGTCCATGTCGGCAAAATCCTTGGTGGTCGACGCGCCCAGCAGGAACAGCCCGAAGATCCCGCCGATGAACCACGGCTCGGCGCCGGAGATCGTCTTGACCGCCGACCAGCCCGCCACTTTCAGCAGCACGCCGCGGGGGATCGCGATCGTCACGTTGGCCCAGATGCCGAGGCGCTTCGTCCGGAAGGGAGGCACCGAGTACAGCACGGTGATCGCCGTCGCGGCGAGGACGATCCAGAAGCACTCGTGCCGGCCGCCTGGCGCGACGAACCAGGCCAGCGCGAGCGCGACGGCGTAGGCGACGGCGGTGAAGATCCAGGCGTCCTGCAGCGGGAGACGCCCGGAAGGCAGCGGCCGCTTCGGCTTGTTCACGCGATCGATTTCCAGATCGTAGATCTGGTTCAGCGCGTTCGACGCCGCGTTGAGGACGGCCGCCATGACGAGCCCCACGAGCGGATAGAGCAGCAGGTCCGCGCCCCACGGCTCTCGCGGCGCGGCGCCGGCCGCCGTCGCCGCGCCCGACGCAAACCCCAGCGCGGGAGCGACGAGCGTGAAGGGACGGGAGAACTCGAGCAGGAGAGACGGACGCAGCTCCGGGCTCACGCGCTCGCCTTCAGGAGCAGGACCGCTGCGCCGGCCGCGATGGCGGTGTTCAGAAAGTTCAGGACGTCGTTGTTGACCACGCCCGCCGCTTCGAGCGTCGAGCCCAGCACGCTCTCCGCGAAGGCCCCGATGGTCGCGCCGGCGACGACTGGAAGGAGCACTCCGGACGGAATGAGCCCGGCCGCCACGCCGAGGGCGCCGAGCCCGAACGCGCCGATCAGCCCCGCGACCGTTCCTTCGAGCGACACCGCGCCAGAAGTCCCCGGCGGCACAGGTCGAAACGTGCGGCACGAGATACGTGCGGCGGCCCCACGCCTTGCCGATCTCGCTCGCCGCCGTGTCGCTCCCGCCCGCGGCCAGCGCCGCGACGAACGCGGCGAGCGCCGGCCCGGTCGCGTACGTCAGCGCCGACAGCACGGCCGCGATGGCCGCGACGCCGGTGTTCGCGAACGCGTTGCCGGCGCCGCGGCGGCCGCCCCGTTCTTCGGCGATCCCGAGCAGCGTCTTGCGCCGCAGGCCGAGCCGGGACGTCACGACGGCGAGCGCAAATGTGGCGATGAGGAGCGTCCATCCGCCCCACCCGGCCGTCAGCAGAATCGTCAGGCCGAGCGTGGCGCCGACGACGGCGCCCGGCACGGTGACGGTCCGCGCGAAATAGCCGGCGGCCGCGACGGCGGCGTTGACCGCTAACGCCGCCGGGAGCGCCGCCATCGCCGGAGGCCGCCGCCGCCGGCGATCAGATCTTCGCTGACGAGCGACGCGCACCACAGGACGGCGCCCGCGGTCACGCGTCACGGAGATGTTGTCGTCGAGCCGGATCGGGATGGTCTCGACCGCCGCGGCCGCGAGCGCTGCGACGAACGGCATCGCCAGCGAGAACCACGGATACGGGGGCGGGACGATCACCGGCCGGCACCACCAGCACAGGAACGAGCCGGCCGCGCCGCCGGCCAGCACGAACGCCACGCTGCCCGCCACCGACTTCTCCCGGTTCCAGGGGATGCGCGGGCTCCTCAGATGTGCGGCCCACGAGCGTCGCCATGCCGTCGCCGAAGGCGAGCACGCCCCACGCCGCGGCGACGATGTCGCGCCGGTCGGGCATCGCGAAGAGCAGCAGCAGAATCGCGGCGGGATACAGCGTGATCGCCCGAGTAGGTACTTCCTCGCCGCTTCGGCCGGGCGAAACAACCGGTCTCCGGCAATTCGCGGAAGCGCGTACAGGTTGAAGGCGAGCGCCGCGCCGGCCAGCACCGCGCCTTCCCACCAGCTGAGGTATCGCAGCAGCAGCGCGAAGCCGCCCACGGCCATGTGCACCAGTTGCCGGCCGTCTTCGGAGAACCGCGGCCCTTCGACTTCGCTCAGGGCAGGCGTCCGGCTCATGAGTGGCGCGTCAGGGTGCGGGCTGTCTCGTGACGCCAGTAGTTCAGGAGGTCGTCGAGCGTGCGCTCGATCGGGATCTCCGGCGTCCAGCCCGTCTCGGCGCTGATGCGCGAGCGGTCCCCCGCGATGACGGGCCGGTCGCCCGGCCGCAGGCGCGACGGATCGACCACGAGATCGATGGTCCGATGCGACAGGCCGACCAGCGCGTCGAGCAGATCCCGCACGCGATACGCCTCGGCCGGAGCACACGTTGTACGGACGCGCGGGGCGCCCGTGCTGCAGGAGCATCCGGTACGCGCGCACGGTGTCGCGCACGTCCGTGATGTCGCGCCGCGTCTCGAGGTTCCCGACGCTCAGGACCGGCTCGCGCAGCCCGGCTTCGATCTCGGCAATCTGCCGCGCAAAGCTCGACGTGACGTACGCCGGCGACTGCCGCGGGCCGGCGTGGTTGAACGGCCTGACGACGAAGACGGGCGCGTGGACGGCCCGGAACGCGAGCATCTCCTGGGCGAGCTTGCTCACCCCGTACGGATCCGAGGGGCCGATCGGGATCGTCTTCCACGATCGGCCGGGTCGAGTGGCGATAGACGAGCGCGGAGCCGGTCACGAGCACGGGGCACTCGAGTCCGGCGGCCCGCACGCCTTCCAGCACATGGTGCGTGCCGAGCACGTTCACGCGCAGCGCGCGCTCGGGCTCGGACCACGACTCGCCGACGTGGGCGACGCCCGCGCAGTGGTAGATGGCGGAGGGACGCAGGTCGGCGAGCGCCCGCGCCACGGCCTCGCGATCGAGCAGATCGACCGCCGTCCAGCGCACGCGCGCGTCGTCGACGGAGGGGCGCGCGGCCGCCGCGGTTGCGACCACGCGGCCACCGTGGGCTCGATCGCGAGCAGCTCGTCGACGAGATGGCTGCCCGCGAATCCGGTGGCGCCCGTAACCAGTGGGGGACCAGGCACGGCAGGCTGTCAGGCGCGACGTTCGCCGTAGAGGGTGTCGTAGTACGCGCGGAAGGCCGGATCGGCGTCCTTGATCGGCCGCCACCACCACTCGTTCTGCCGGTACCACGCAACGGTGTCGCGCAGGCCGAGCTCGAATGGCACCTGCGGAGCCCACCCGAGCGCCCGCAGCTTCGACGTATCGAGCGCGTATCGCCGATCGTGTCCCGGACGGTCGGCGACCGGCCGGATGAGCGACTCGGGCTTGCCCGCGCAGTCGAGGATCCGCTTCGTCAGGTCGACGTTGCGGACGTGATTGCCGCCGCCGACGTTGTACACCTCGCCCGGGCGTCCCGCGGTCGAGCAGCAGATCGATCGCCCGGCAATGATCCGACACGTGCAGCCAGTCGCGCTCGTTCAGGCCGTCCCCGTACAACGGCACGGGGACGTCGTCGATGGCATTCGTGATGAAGAGCGGGATGACCTTTTCGGGGAACTGATGCGGACCGTAGTTGTTCGACGCGCGCGTGATGATCACCGGCACGTCGTAGGTCGCCCAGTAGCTGTAGGCGAGCCGATCGGCGCCCGCCTTGCTCGCCGAGTAGGGATTCCGCGGACGCAGCTCGTCGGTCTCCCGGCTCGATCCGTCGGGCACGCTGCCGTAGACCTCGTCGGTCGAGATCTGCACGAAGCGCCGGAGATGCGGCGCCTGCCGCGCGGCCTCGAGCAGCACGAACGTGCCGTAGACGTCGGTCATGATGAACTCACCGGCGCTCATCAGCGATCGATCGACGTGCGTCTCGGCGGCGAAGTGGACGACGACGTCGGCGGCGATCACGAGCGGCGCGGCGGCCGCCGGGTCCGCCACGTCGCCGCGCACGAACGTGTGCCGCGGATCGTCGAGGACCTCCTTGAGATTCTCCAGCCGTCCGGCGTAGGTCAGCTTGTCGAGCGTCGTGATGTGCCAGTCCGGATGCGCCGCGAGGGCGTGGCGCACGAAGTTCGACCCGATGAACCCGGCGCCGCCGGTCACGAGAACGTCAACCATCTTTGCGTGACCAGTCGTACGGGAGCGCCCCGTGCGGCTCGAGGCGGTATTCGTCGGGCGCGTCGCGCTGATAGGGCTCGCTCGGCACGTTGACGACGAGCGACGGCTCGACGCTGATGCACTTCCAGCCGTGATACACGAGGTTCGGCACTTGAATCAGCATCGGGTTCAGCACGCCGATGACGAACTCGTTCACCGTGCCTTCGGTCGGCGAGCCGACGCGCGTATCGATCAGCACCAGCTTCACCATGCCGGCGACGCAGGCGAAGTTGTCGATCTGCCGGCGATGGTAGTGCCACCCTTTGACGACGCCCGGGATAGGTGGCCGACACGTACACCTGGCCGAACGCCGTGAACAGGTCCGCCTCGTCGGCGCGGAGGATCTCCATCAGCCAGCCGCGCTCGTCGGCGACCAGGCGCAGCGGCTTCACCTTGACGCCCTCGATCGTGGGCCGCGCTGCCGCCGAGGATTTCACGGGTGCCGACATGCGCTCACCTCACCACCGGATACCGACTTCGGAGTTGTCGCCCAGCATGAAGCGGTAGCCCGACGGCTTGACCGGCAGCCGGTAGATCTTCACGTTCTTGCCGATCAGGCTGTCCTCGATGCGCGAGGCGAGGTTGCTGATGGTGCTGCCTTCGAGCACGATGCTGTGCTCGATCTCCGAATCGCGGACCTCGGCGTCGTTCATGATCGAGGTGAACGGGCCGACGTACGCGTGCACGATGCGCGCGCGGGCGCCGATGATCACCGGACCGCGGACGACCGAGTGCTCGATCACCGCGCCGGCCTCGATGATGACTTTCCCCTCGACGCGGGACTCGGCGTCGACCGTGCCGTCCACGCGCCGCTCGATCCGGTCGAGCACCAGCCGGTTGGCCTCGAGCATGTCTTCGAGCTTCCCCGTGTCCTTCCACCACCCGTTGACGATGTGCGGCCGGACCTCGAGGCCGCGGTCGATGAGGTACTGGATGGCGTCGGTGATCTCGAGCTCGTCGCGGAAGCTCGGGCGGATCGCCTTGACGGCGTCGAACACCGCCGGCGAGAACATGTAGACGCCGACGAGCGCGAGATCGCTCTTCGGCTCCTGCGGCTTTTCCACGAGCCGCACCACCCGGCCGTCGGCGAGCTCGGCGACGCCGAACATCTGCGGATCGGGGACCCGCGCCAGGAGGATCTGCGCGGCGGGCTTCTCCCGCACGAACTCCTCCACGAACCCGGTGATCCCCTTGTTCAGGAGGTTGTCCCCCAGGTACATGACGAACGGCTCGCCGCCGATGAACGCCTCGCTGATGAGGACCGCGTGGGCCAGGCCGCGCGGCGCGTCCTGCTCGATATACGTGATGGCGACCCCCCAGGCGGAGCCGTCGCCGACCGCGGCGCGAATCTCCGCCTGCGTGTCGCCGACGACCATGCCGATCTCGCGGATGCCGGCTTCGGCGAGCGCCTCGATCCCGTAAAAGAGGACCGGCTTGTTGGCCACCGGCACGAGCTGCTTCGCGCTCGTATACGTCAGAGGCCGGAGCCGCGTGCCCTTGCCGCCGCTGAGAATCAGCCCTTTCATTCACCGGCCCTGTTGTCCGCCGAAGGCGCCGAACAGGTTCGAGAACGTGCCGATGCCTGCGAGCGTGAACGACAGGTTGAACCGGTGGTCTTCGGGGACGCCGAGCGGAGAGAAGGTGCCCGGCAGGTTGTAGCTCTGGTACTCCGCGGCGATGCCGCAGCACTGCGCGTTGTAATACACGGTGAACCGCTGCTGCAGGAAGCTGTCGCGCCGCAGATCGTAGTTGAACGCGTAGTTGGTCGCCGAGCCGCCCGCCCGCCCGGCGCAGATCCGCGCTCGCGTTGAGGTAGTTCGTCGCGCTCGACGGGCTGTTGAAGCCCGGAATGTAGCGGAGCTGGCTCCAGCCCGCGCCGGTGCGCAGCCAGCTCCCCGCGCTGACGGTGCCGTTCAGGGTGAGCGACCGGAACGTGTGGGCGGTCGGGTCCCAGTCCGTGCGGAAGTCGGCCTGCAGCCGGTCGGTCGGCGACCCGCGCACCGTCAGCCACAGCGGCGCCGAAATTCGTCTTCGACGGCGAGCCGAATCCGCTCAGATTCCCGGGGTCGAACTGCGGACCGCGCTCGTCGGTGAAGTAGCTCTGCGCCACCGTCGCGCTCAGAATCTCGCGCGACGACTGCTTCTTCGCGTACAGGCGGTTCGCGACGCCATACGTGAACCTCGTGATGTCGCCGACGGTGAAGTCCGTGCCGTCGAGCCGGACGATCTGGTCGAACATGTCGATCGCCGTGGTGTGCTGGATGGTGAGCACGGGCTCGATGACGTGCTTGAACTTCTCCGCGTAGCCGTTGCCCGGCGTGTTCCAGATGCGGTTGAACACCGGTCCCGTGATCCGCGTCTGAAAGTCGAAGTATTTGCGGCTGACGGCTTCCTCGACCTGCACCCGCGTCGCGTCGATGCAGCGCGTATCTCCGGCCCCCGGCGTCTGGGTGACGCAGCTCTCCGTCCAGTACGTCCCGCGCCAGGAGACGGTCGAGTTCACGGTGAGGAAGGGCCAGCGCGTGAACGGAATCCGCAGCGTCGGGTTGACATCGGCGCGGCTCAATCCCTGATCGTTGGTCGACACATCGTTGACGGTGTTGCTCCGTTCGAGGGTGACGAACTCGCTGTTGACGCCGAAGTACACCGGGATGCCGCGAATCTGGCGCTCGCCGCGGGTGAACGTGATCCGCGGCAGCGAGCCGGTCCTCGTGAACGTCGTCGGGCCGGAGAAATAATCCGTGCGCTCGAGCGTCGCGCTGAGCGAGTACTCGCTCCAGCTTCCACTCAGGTTGGTGTTGACGCGTGCGCCGAGCTGGTCGTCGCATCGAAAATGTTCTGCTGGTAGTTCTGCTGCGTGACGATGCTGGAGTAGTAGTTCGCGTTGGCGCGGAAGCGAAGGTTCATCGGCAGCCGCTGGACGATGCCACCGACCACGGTGTAGGTCCGCTGGCCCGGCACGACGTCTTCCGAGCCTTCGACCGTGCGTGCCGGCTCGTTGAGGATCGAGACCGTGCTGCTGCCCTCCGACCCCGGACCGCGGACGTACCGGTACTCGCCGCCGTACTGCTGGCCGGCTTTCGAGAACCAGTCGTGCATGAAGGTGGCGTCCTGGCTGCGGCTGATCGCCCAGAAGAAGGCGTTGCTGATCGACATGGCCCCGTGTCGTCGTGTTGCCGTAAATCGGCATGACGAAGCCGGTCGCGCGGTCGTCTTCCTGGATGGGGAAATAGAAGGCCGGAAGGTACATCAACGGGACGTTCTTCACGCGGAGGACCGCGTTCTTGAGCAGCGCGTAGTCGTCGAGGGTCAGCGTGATCGACCGCGACTGCATCTCCCACCGCGGCGTGGGCTGCACGCAGGTCGTGAAGTTGCCGCCGACGATCCGGTATTTCTTCGGCCCGATCTTGTGAATCTCGTCGCCGCGGAACATCAGGTCCGGCTCCTGCGCGCCGGCGACGCCCCCGCGCCGGCGCTGGCGCCGGCCTCCCCCGCAGCGTCGCGGTGCCCGACGCCACGTAAAACGTTCCGGTCCGCGTCTTCGTGTTGAATTCCATCCGCTCGGCGATAATCCGGTTCCCCGCCGACACATACACGACGTTCCCCCGCGCCGTGACCCGCCCTTCGGCCTGGAAGAGCTCGGCGTGATCGGCGAAGAGCTGCATGTCGTCGCAGTCGATTTGCACGGGCGCATCGGGGGTGCCGTCGAGCACGAAGTGGTCGCCTGCGAAGCTGAAGCCCGTCATGTTCTGCTGCTTGTAGGCCTTGCAGCCCGCGAGGCTGCCCTGCGCGCGCGCGGCGGCGGGGGCCGCCAACCACTCGACGGCGAAACACATGACGAGAATGGAGCTGAAGCGAAGCATGAAGTCCGTGATGATCCCGCAGCGGAAGTCATCGAAGAATATCACGCAGGGGACCGATCAGAAAGATAGAACCGGCCGCAACGATGGGCCCCCTGCCGCGCCGTGCGCGTGCCAGCGCGGCGGCCGGATCGCCGACCGCTTCGACGACGGCCCGCCCCGCCATGACCTCCGCGGCGATGGCGGCCAGCTCCTCTGCCGCGAAGGCGCGCGGCGTGGGCGCCGTCGTGCAGACGATGGCCGCGCACAGGGGAGCGAGCGGCTCGAGCATGCGGCGGACGTCCTTGTCCTGGAGCGCGCCGAACAGGAGCGTGATGCCCGTCCAGCCGATCTCGGCGAGGTAGGCGGCCAGGGCCCGCGCGCCGGCCGGGTTGTGCGCGGCGTCGAGGAGGATGTCCGTCCCGTCCACCTGGAATCGCTCGAGGCGCGCCGGCCACACCGCGCCGCTCAGCCCCGCGCGCACCGCACCGTCCGGCACCGCGATCCCGGAGCGCGCAAGCTCGTCGAGCAGGGCCACCGCCACCGCCGCGTTCTCCTGCTGATGCCCTCCGCTCAGGGCAAGCGTGACACCGTCCAGACGGCGCGGCCCGGCGGCCACGTCAATCGCGCCATCGCCGCGCGCCGTCATGCGCACGACGTCCGCGGCGCGCACCATCCGCGCGCCGCGTTCGGCGCACGTGTCGCGCACCACGCGGTCGGCCTCCGGCGGCAGCGGGCCGCACACGACGGGAATGCCCGGCTTGATGACGCCCGCCTTCTCGCGCGCGATCGCCTCGAGCGTGTCCCCCAGCTGTGCCTGATGATCGAAGTCGATCGACGTGATCGCGGCCGCAATCGGCATCACGACGTTCGTGGCGTCCAGGCGTCCGCCGAGGCCGACCTCGAGCACCGCGATGTCGACACCCCCACGGCGGAACAGCTCGAAGGCGGCGGCCGTGGCGCACTCGAAGAAAGTCGGCGGCGCCCGGAAGGCGCCGGTTCTCAGCAGCAACTCGACCGCCTCCTGGACGCGCCCGACGGCGTCGCGCAGGTCGGACGTGCTCACATCCTGGCCGAGGAGGTGGAACCGTTCCTCGAGCCGGACCAGGTGGGGGGACGTGTAGCGGGCGGTGCGGTGTCCGGCGGCGCGCAACGCCGTCTCCACCATGACGGTGACCGAACCCTTCCCGTTCGTGCCGGCAATCACGATCGACCGGAACGCACGCTCGGGATGGCCGAGCGCCTCGCAGAGCGCCGCGATGCTCTCGAGGCCGAATTTCATCCCGAGCCGCTCGAGGCTGAACAGGAAGTCGAGGGGGTCGAGAGCGCTCACGACACAGACCGCTGAAAAACAGGCCCTGTCAATTCCCAATCTCCAACTCCCAACGTATTTGGTTAGCGTTCTTCGCTGTTCTCTAACAGGAGATCAGGAGAACAGGAGATCAGGAGTTTCTATTTGTTTTTCTGACTTCTTACCGTCTGTTAGCTTGGACCCAAGAAAGACAAGTCTCCTGATCTCCTGACCTCCTGTTCAAGACGCTGGCGGCTGCATGCCCGCGCCCCCGAAGCGAAGGATCCGCGTGACCGTGTCCTTGAGCTCCCGGCGATCCACGATCAGGTCGAGCATGCCGTGCTCGACGAGGAACTCGCTGCGCTGGAAGCCCTCGGGCAGGGTCTGCCGGATGGTCTGCTCGATGACACGCGGTCCGGCGAACCCGATGAGCGCGCCCGGCTCCGCGATGTTGACGTCGCCGAGCATGGCGAAGCTCGCCGTGACGCCGCCGGTCGTGGGATCGGTGAGGATCGAGATATACGGGAGCCGGCCGCGATCCAGCCGCGCCAGCGCCGCGGCGATCTTCGCCATCTGCATCAGCGAGAGCGCCCCTTCCATCATCCGCGCGCCGCCCGACGCGGAGACGATGACAACGGGCAGCCGCCCGGCAATCGCGCGCTCGATCGCCCGCGTGATCTTCTCGCCGACGACCACCCCCATGCTCCCGCCGATGAAGCCGTATTCCATCGCCGCGACGACGCACTCGATGCCGCCGATGCGGCCGGTCGCGGTGATGATCGCGTCGTTGAGCCCGGTGCCGGCGATGCTCGCGTCGAGCCGCTTCCGATAGGGCTTGGTGTCGGTGAACTGCAGCGGATCGGTCGAGGTCAGCCCCGAGTCGGTACTCGCGCCAGTCGCCGTCGAACAGCGTGCGCAGGCGTTCGGCGGCGGTGAGCCGGAAGTGATGGCTGCACTTGGTGCAGACGCTGAGGCTGGCGGCGAGGTCCTTGTTATAGATGATCTGCGCGCAGGTCGGACACTTGACCCACAACCCTTCTGGCACGCGGCTCTTGTCGGACGGCGGTTCGATCGGCTTGCGCTCTTTCTTGAACCAGGCCATTCGACGAGCATACAACACAGGGCCTCGGCCTCGGCGCTTCGCGCCTCGGTAGGGGCGGCTCGCTCCGCTCGGGGTCAACTCCCAAAACGCCAACTCCCAACTCCCAAAGCGTCTGGGGGGTGGAAGTCGCGGCAGGTTGCACCCGGCTGGTGCGCGGCAATTACCTTGGGAGTTGGTAGTTGGCCTTTTGGCAGTTGGGAGTTCCCGGCGTCACGTTCTCGGCACGTAGTACCGCGTCCCCTTGCCCATGCCGCGCAGCTGACGCTCGAGATCGACCAGCGCCTCTTCGCCCCACGACAGATCGACCTGGGAGGTCTCCACGACGAGGAGCGGCGTCGCGGTGTAGTGGAAGAAGTAGTGATTGTAGGCCTCGTTCAGCTCCCGGACGTACTCGTCGGCGAGCGGCCCGAGGTCCGGGTGCGTGCGCTCGCGCTCGCGCAGGCGGCGCCGCAGGACGTCGGTCGGCGTCTGCAGGTAGATCACCAGGTCCGGCGACGGGAGGTCCGGCGCGAGCAGCTCGTACAGGCGCTGGTAGATGAACAGCTCGTTGTCGTCGAGATTCAGGTAGGCGTAGATCTTGTCGCGATCGAACAGGTAGTCGCAGATCGTGAGCTGACTGAACAGGTCGCTCTGCCGCAGCGACGTCAGCTGCCGGTGGCGCGAGAGCGTGTAGAAAAGCTGTGCCTGGAACCCTGCGCCGGGGCGCTCCGCGTAGAAGTCCGCGAGGAACGGGTTCTCCGTTTCGTCGAGGACGACGGTGGCGTCGAGGCGGGCGCCGAGCCGATCCGCCAGCAGCGACTTGCCGAGTCCGGCCGGTCCCTCGATCGCGATGTAGCGAAAGTTCAGGGGTGACCCCAAGCCGCGAAGTATAGCCAAACGCCGTCGGTACCGTACCGGGGTCTGACCCCCGGGGTCTGCCCCCGTACCGCGCGCGCGCGGTACGTACAGGGGTCAGACCCCGGTACGTACCGCGCGCGGTACGAGGGACGCACCTCAGCCGCTAGCCGTCTTGACTCCCGAAAACTTCTACCAGTTGAGTCAAGTTTTCGGGATCAAGGCGGCGAGCCAGTAAACGATGCTACCTAGCGAGGCGGAGCCTCTATATGGTCTGAGGCGCAGCCTCGCGAGTACCGGAGATTGCGATAGCATTGTCCGGTGCGAATCGAGCGGATCGAGCTGCGTCTCCTGCGTCTTCCGCTGGTCCGTTTCTTCGAGACGAGCTTCGGGCGCATCGTCGATCGCCCGTTCGTGCTCGTCAGGGTAGATGACGACGGCGCCAGCGGACTCGGCGAGTGCGTTGCCGACGCGAACCCGCACTACAGCTCGGAAACGACGCGCACCGCGTGGCACATCATCGCGGACTTCATCGCGCCGCTGGTGCTCGGGCGCACCTTCGCGCACCCCCGCGAGATCTTCGGGGCGCTGGCCGGTATTCGCGGCCATCACATGGCCAAGGCGGCCGTCGAGATGGCGGCGTGGGACCTCTTCGCGCGGCAGCAGGGGGAGCCGCTCGCGCGCGTGCTTGGCGGAAGCCCCGCGCTCATCGCCTCCGGCATCGCCTCCGGCGTCTCGATCGGCATCCAGGATTCGCTCGACGATCTCGCCGAACGCGTCGCGGTCGAGCTGGCCGCGGGCTACCGCCGCGTCAAGATCAAGATCAAGCCCGGCTGGGACATCGAGGCGGTGCAGACGCTCCGCCAGCGGTTCGGCGCGATCCCGCTCATGGTCGATGCCAACGCCGCCTATCACCTGACCGACGCGGCGCACCTGGCGGGCCTCGACCGCTTCGATCTCGATGATGATCGAGCAGCCGCTCGACTACGACGACATCCGCGACCACGCGCGGCTGCAGGAGCAGATCCGGACCCCCATCTGTCTCGACGAATCGCTCCACACCGTGCGGGCCGCGGAGGACGCCATCGCGCTCGGCGCCTGCCGGATCATCAACATCAAGCCGGGGCGCGTCGGGGGCCATGGCGAATCGATCAGGCTGCACGACGTGGCTGCCGCTCACGGCGTCCCGGTGTGGCACGGCGGCATGCTCGAAACGGGCATCGGCCGCGCGCACAATATTCATCTGTCCACGCTCCCCGGCTTCACGCTGCCGGGCGACGTCGCTGCCAGCCGGCGGTATTTCGATCCGGATCTGATCGAGCCGGGAATCGAGGTCCGGCCGGACGGCACGATCGCGGTGCCGGATGCTCCCGGCATCGGCGTGACCGTCGTCCAGGAGCGGATCGGGGCCGCTTCCGTGGATCGCCTCGAGCTCCGCGCTTCGGCATGAACCTATGAAAAACAACTCCGTCTCGACGTGCGCCGGCGCCCTGACGCTCCTCGCTGCGCTCATGGCCTCGGGGTGCGCGAGCGCTCCGATAATCGCTCCGGTTGCGCCCACCACGAGCTTCGAACAGAAGATGGCCTGGATGCTCCAGCTCGAGGATCGGCGGATTCTTCGACTCGAGGTACCACCAGCGCCTGCCGCGCCCCCTCCTGTGGCCCAGCGCGGGCGCGCGCGGCCGGCGCCCCCGCCTCCACCCGTCGTCACGCCGGATCTGACCGCGCTCGTCGGCGACGCGGAGCCGCGCGTGCGGCGGCGGGCGGCGATGGCGCTCGGGCGCGTCGGATTGATCGAGGGAATCAAGCCGCTGACCGCGACGCTCGCGGACACCGATCTCGAGGTGCGTGAGATGGCGGCGTTCGCGCTGGGGCTCATCGGCGACGCCTCCGCGGCGCCGGCGCTCATCGCGGCGCTGGCGGACGCGGCCCCGATCGTCCGCGGCCGGGCCGCCGAGGCGCTCGGCCTGATCGGCGCGAAGGAAGCCGCCGAGCCGATCGGCCGCATGGCGGCGGACCTCGGGCGCACTCCGGCGGTGATGGCGATGCCGCCCGACGACGAGAAGTGGCCGGCCGTTCCCGAGGCGGAGGGATTCCGGCTGGGGATTTTCGCGCTCGTGCGGCTGCGCGCATACGAGCCGCTGGCTGCCGCCGTGCTCGACGCGGACAGTCACCCCGTCACCACGTGGTGGCCGGTCGCGTACGCGCTCGGGCGCGTGGCCGATGCGCGCGCGCAGCCGGCGCTCCTCGAGCTGCTGCGCGCACGGGGAAAGTACTCGGTGGCGTTCGCGGCGCGCGGGCTCGGCGTGACCAAGGCAAGCGCAGCGGTCGATCCGCTCGTGGCGCTGGTCGAGTCGGCCCAGACGCCGCTCGAAGTGGTCGTCTCGGCCGTCCGCGCGCTCGGGTTGATTGGAGACAGCCGCGCGGTCGGACCGCTGATCAGGCTCGCGTCCGAGCCGGGCGTGGACCGCAACGTGCGCCTCGAAGCGGTCGCGGCGCTCGGGACGCTGCGCGCGCCGGACGGCGTGCCGGTCGTCCAGGATCTCCTGACGGACGAGTGGCCGGCGATGCGCGTCGCCGCGCTGCGGGCGGCGGTCGCGATCGACCCGGACAGCTTCCTGCTCGTGCTGTCCAGCATGGATCCGGACAATCAGTGGATCGTGCGCGCGGCGCTGGCCGAGGCGCTCGCCGCGCTGCCTGCCGACACCGCGGTCGAGCGTGTGCAGGCCATGCTGCAGGACGAGGATCGCCGCGTCGTGCCCGCGGTCCTCGCGGCGCTGTCGCGGCTCAAGGCGCCCAACCTGGCGGCCGTGGCGCTGGCCCAGCTCAAGGAGCCCGACTTCGCGGTGCGCGCCGCGGCGTCGCGGCTGGTCGGCGAGCTCAAGCCGGCCGGCGGGGCGGAGGCGCTGCGCGAAGCCCTGGCGCTCGCCCAGGCGGACGCGGCCATCGACGCGCGCGCCGCCATCCTGACCGCGCTGGCGGAGTACGGCGCGGCGGAGGCCACGCCCGCGCTCAAGGCGGCGCTCGCCGACAAGGACTGGGCGGTGCGGGTCCACGCGGTCGAGCTGCTTCGCAAGCTCGATCCCGCCGCCGACGATCGCGCGGCGATCCGCCCGGTTCCCGGCGAGCCGATCGCGGCGTACGACGATCCGCAGCTCATCGCGCCGGCCCTGTCCCCGCACATCTTCATCGAGACCGCGAAGGGCACGATCGAATTCGAGCTGGCGGTGCTCGACGCGCCGCAGACGTCGTCGAATTTCATGGCGCTCGCGCGCAAGGGGTTCTTCAACGGCATCCAGATCCACCGCGTCGTCCCGAACTTCGTCGTGCAGATCGGCGACTCGCGCGGCGACGGGGAAGGCGGACCGGGCTACACGATCCGCGACGAGCTGAACGAGCGCCCGTTCGTGCGGGGGACCGTCGGCATGGCGCTGTCGTGGAAGGACACCGGCGGAAGCCAGTTCTTCATCACGCACTCACCGCAGCCGCACCTCGATGCGAAGTACACGGTGTTCGGGCAGGTCGTGAACGGGATGGATGTCGTCGACCGGATTCAGCTGGGAGACGTGGTCCAGCGGGTGCGCGTGTGGGACGGGAAGACGATGCAGTAACGCGCAGCGCGAAGCGCGGAGCTGGAAGCGGAACGAAGCGCGCGAAGCGTACACAAAAAAAGGGGGCGACCGACGCCCCCTTTAGACGGGAGAGGTGGCTACCGCTTCTTGCCGCCCTTCTTCTTCCCGCCCTTGGCTGCCTTCTTGGCCATTGCGCTTAATCCCCCCCTTCACTCGTAGGATTCCGATTGCGAAGAGCTCTCACCGTCCTTGCAGCGCCGCTGCCTGCCTGGCACGTCGGCCCGCCTCGGTCGGCGCCCTCGCTTCTTTGCAACACTCCCGAGGAGCGCGGGAGGTCCGCATCAAAAAATTGGGGGTGTCAACGTTCGACACCCCCAGTCTCCCAGGACGGCGCGCTTAGCGCTTCTTTCCGCCCTTTTTCTTTCCGCCCTTAGCAGTCTTTTTCGCCATTATTCCTCCTTGGAACTTGGCAACTCAGCTTTGTTTCCGACGACCGACGTTACAACAGGTGGGCTGAGCGATCCACCCTCATACAAGATGTAGATTATGGATGAGAAAAATGCAGTGTCAAGCACAAAGTGTCTCGAATGTCAAAAAATCGCACGACAGATGTGTCGGCTCGAACGCGGATGACCTGTAGTGACGATCGATCTTTCGCGTGGATGACGCCGAGTGCGGATCGATTCGCGCGGCGGCGCGATCGCGTGACGGCGAACGCCGGTGAGAGACGGCTCGTCGCCGGCGGATCTCGATTCCACTCCGCGACGGGTCACGCGATCGCGTGCGCCACAGAGGGAAAACCGGCCGCGGGCGCCGCTGACGATCGTCGCGCGCGGTCAACGCGCGCCTCGCGTCGCGGTGGAGAATCGTCAGCGCTGGTCAGCGCTCATCGAGACGGGTGAGCGCGCGCATCGCGGCCGCGCGCGTGTCGGCCGCGGCGCCGAAGAGCGAGGATGCCGTGCGGTAGTACGCGAGGGCCTGGTCGCGCCGGCTGAGCCGTTCGGAGAGGCGCGCGGCATCGAGGTACGCGGCGCCGAGGATCGGCAAGGGGCACGCCGGCGCGCCGCGAATCGCGTGTTCGAACTGCGCGAGCGCCGCGGCGTCGTCTTTCCGCGCCTGCAGGATCCGGCCGAAGCGATAGCGCGCGACCGGATCCGATCCGTTCAACGCCAGCGAGCGCTCGAGCGCGGCCGCGGCCTCCGGAAGGTCGTTGTCCTCGAGGTGCCGCCACCCTTCGAGTGACAGCCGATACGCCTCCGCGCGTCCGGCATCGGGCGCGCGCCGCAGGTGCCGGCCGGCCTCGGTCTTCACGTGGTTCGGGTCGGACGCCGGCGCGGCGGCGATGGCGGCGCGATACGCATCGACCGCCGCGGGCCGGTCTCCGAGGCGGTCGAGGGCCTGGCCGAGGCGCAGGTACGCGAGCGGCAACGAGCCGTATGGCGCGCTCGGCCGCAGCGCAATCACCGCGTGCAGCGTCTCGATCGCGTCGTCGGTGAGGTACAGCGCCTCGAGCTGCCGGGCGATGCCGAGCCGGGCCTGCACTTCGCTCAGCACGGGGGCGCTGGCGCGCGGCTCGCGCGCCGCGCTCAGCAGCCGCCGCCAGGTCGCGAGGCTGGCGGTCACGTCGTGCTGATAGCGGTCCTCGATGTCGGCAATCTGCGCGAGGAAGAGCGGATTGGCGGGATACCGATCGTGCAGCGCGTGGAGCAGCTGCATCGCCCGCGGCGTCTGCCGCTCGTACCAGAGATACACGATGTGCAGCTGATAGTCGGCTTCTCCCTGCAGCAGCCGTCCGCGGTTGCGCGCGCGGAGCATCTGCTCGAGCCCTTCCTTGCGGTCGCCTCCCGGCAGCAGCAGCAGGAAGCGCAGGAACCTGGCGGCGGCCGGCGCGACGTCGGCGTAGGACCTTGTACATCCCGAGGCCGAAGTAGGCATCCTCCAGGTCGGGATCGAGCGCGATGGCCCGTTCGAGCGCGAGCTTGATGTTCTTGCCGTCGCGCGCCGCGGCGAGCTTCTCGTTGCGCAGGACGCGCCACTGCACCCGGGCGGCGTACGCGCCGCCGAGGTAGAACCAGGGTTCGGGGTCTTCCGGCGAGCGCTCGGTCCACGCCTGGGTCGTGCGGATGGCGCGTTCGGCCGCGGCGGAGAACTCCTCGTCGAGCGCGCGGCTCTCGGGATCGAGCAGGATCTGCCACCAGAGCGCGGTGGCGCTCAGCACGTCGCAGGCTTCGGGGGGCGCCGGACCGCACGCGCGGCGCAGCTCCGCGTCCACCCGGTCGAACCGCGCGTCGAGGATGACGTCGTAGACGCGGACGAGCGCCTCGGCGCCACGGATGTCGTGCTGAACGGCCGCCCGCGGCGCCGTCGCGCCCGCGGCAAGCGCGGCGCAGAGCAGCAGAGCGCCCCGCGATGAACGCCCCGCACGCTGGTTACCCCGCCAGGCACCCCACCGTGCATGGAGCGCACGCTGGGGACCCCGCGAAGAGGTCGCGATCATGTCAGGCTGGTGCGGAGCTGCTGCTTTTCCGCGTGGCGCTCGAGCGCAAGCGCCACGAGCCGATCCAGCAGGGCCGGGTATTCGACCCCGGACGCCTGCCAGAGCTTGGCGTACATGCTGATCGTGGTGAACCCGGGAATCGTGTTCACTTCGTTGACGAAGATCTCGCTGGTGCCGCGGACGACCAGAAAGTCGACGCGCGCCATGCCGGCGCCGTCGATCGCCTGGAACGCCGCAATCGACAGCCGGCGAATCTCCGCCGCCGTCCGGGGCTTGAGGTCGGCCGGGATGATGATCTTCGATCCGTCGTCGATGTACTTGGCTTCGTAGTCGTAGAACTCGCGCGACGGCACGACCTCGCCGGGCACCGACGCCTCCGGCGCATCGTTGCCGAGCACGGCGCATTCGATTTCGCGGGCATCCGGGACCGCCGCCTCGACGACGATCTTGCGATCGAACGCGCCCGCGAGATCCATCGCGCCCGGCAGCCCGGCGCGCGTTTTCACCTTGGAGATGCCGACGCTCGATCCCAGGTTCGCCGGTTTCACGAACATCGGATAGCCGAGCGCCGCCTCGAGCGACTTCGCCACGGCGTCGCGGCCGGCCCTGCCAGTCGTGGCGCAGCACGACGCGATACGGGCAGACCGGCAGGCCCGCGGCGGCAAACACGACCCGCATGACGGCTTTGTCCATGCCGACGGCCGACGCGAGGACACCGGCGCCCACGTACGGGACGTTGGCGAGCTCGAGAAGGCCCTGAATGGTTCCGTCCTCGCCGTACGGGCCGTGGAGGACGGGAAAGATGACGTCCAGATTCAGGCCGGTGACGACCGCCTGCTCCTCCTCGTCGCGGGAGCTCCGCCGGCGATCGATGGAGAGAATGGTTTCCGCGCTGGGCCGCGCGACCAGGTGGACCTCGCGCCCCTCGCGCAACGGCCTGGCCGAATCGAGCCGCGCCTGCTCGATGACTTCTGCCGCCGACACGGCCGTCGGCGCGCGATCGGCCAGCGCCCAGCGGCCGTCCTTTTCGATGCGGATCGGAACCGGCTCGTACCGCGTGCGGTCGAGGTTCGCGAAGACCGCCGCGGCCGACGCCAGCGACACTTCGTGCTCACCGGAACGCCCGCCATAGAGCACGCCGAGCCGGAGTCGTTTCACACCAGAAGAATACAGGAGGCGGGAGTCGGGCGGAAGATCCGAAGGCCTCAAGTCCCAGTTCCCAACTCCCAAAGTGTCTGGGGGTGAAACGCGAAGTCCCGAGGTCGCGAGTCCCGAGACGTTGACGCTATGCTGGACTCCAGTGAGCGACAGTTTCGCGTTTCGTATCCTGAACCGCGATGGCGCGGCGCGCCGCGGCGAGATCACGACCCCCCACGGCCTCGTGCAGACGCCCGCGTTCATGCCCGTCGGCACGCGTGGCGCGGTCAAGTCGATCACGCAGCGCGATCTCGAGGACCTCGGCGCGGAGATCATTCTCGGCAACACCTATCATCTGTATCTGAAACCGGGCGACGGGCTGATCGCCCGGTGCGGCGGCCTCCACCGCTTCATCGGGTGGAACCGGCCGATCCTGACCGACAGCGGCGGCTACCAGGTGTTCAGCCTCGCGGCGATGCGCAAGATCCGCGAAGAAGGGGCGGAGTTCCGCTCGCACATCGACGGGTCGCTGCACATGCTCACGCCCGAGCGCGCGGCCGACATCCAGGCCCAGCTCGGGTCGGACATCGCCATGGTGCTCGACGAATGCGTGGCCTCGCCGGCCGGACCCGAGCCGGCGCGCGAGGCGATGGAGCGATCGGTGCGGTGGGCGCGCCGGGCGCGGGCGCGTCACCTCCAGCTCCGGCACGATCCGGCCTCCGCGCCGGACGTGCTCGTCACCAATCCCGGCCAGGCGCAGTTCGGGATCATCCAGGGCGGCATTTCGCCCGGCCTCCGGACCGAAAGCGTGCAGGCGACCGTCGAGTCGGGGTTCGAGGCCTACGCGATCGGCGGCCTGAGCGTCGGCGAGCCGGTGGACGTGATGTACGAGGTCGTCGCCCACACCGCGCCGCTGCTGCCCGACGAGCGGCCGCGTTACCTCATGGGCACCGGCATGCCCGACGATCTCTTCGAATGCGTCGCCCAGGGGGTGGACCTGTTCGACTGCGTGCTCCCCACGCGCAACGCCCGCAACGGCCAGCTCCTCACGAGCCGGGGGCCGCTGGTCATCAAGAACGCGCGCTACGCCGAGGACGTCTCGCCGCCGGATCCGGACTGCCGCTGCTACACCTGCCGCACTTTTCCCGGGCGTATCTGCGGCACCTCTTCATCGCCGGAGAGATGACCGCCGCGACCCTCAACTCGTTGCACAACCTCCACTTTTACCTTGACACCATGCGGAGGATTAGGGAGGCTATAGTGTTCGGCTCGTTTGAAAAGCTCCGCCAGGAGTTCCGTCAAACCTTCTCCCGCCGACCTCAATATTGAATGCCGTACCGGGTGCTTGATCCTTTTATGATCGCGATGACTGGGCAGGGCGGCGGGCTCATGCTGATCCTGCCGTACGCGCTGATCCTCGCGATTTTCTACCTCCTCGATCCTGATGCCGATGCAGCACCGCCAGAAGAAAGTCCAGGCGTTTCAGGACGCGCTCAAGGTCGGAGACAAGATCGTGACGACCAGCGGCATCTACGGGCAGATTACCCGCCTGAACGACAAGTCCGTGCAGGTGCAGATTGCCGACAAAGTGCGCATCGAGGTCGCGCGCGCGTCGGTCGGCGGATACCAGGGCCAGGATCCGGTCGTCTCCGAATCCGGCAACGCGTGAACCGGGACGGCACGCGCAGCGTCGCCGGGGTTGTCATCATGATCAACAAGAACCTTCGCTGGAAAGTCCTCACGATCCTCGCGGTCGTCATCGTCTTCTTCGGCGTCGGGGTGTACCCGCTCCTGGCCAACCGCTACCATCTGCCGGCTCCGCCGTGGCTGATGGCCAAGCAGCTGCGCCTCGGCCTCGACCTCCGCGGCGGCGTGCATCTCGTCATGCGCGTGCACACCGACGACGCGCTGCGCATCAGGACGACGACGACGGCCGAGCAGATCCGCGAGGCGCTGACCAGCGCCAACGTGGCGTTCACGTCGATCACCGTCGCCTCCCCGCAGTCGTTCAAGGTCGAGGGCATCCCGCCGGATCGCGACGCCGAGCTCCGGCGTATCGCCGACGAACAGGGCGCGACGGCCGAATACGATCGCAGCCCGGGCGCCGGGGGCACGTACGAGTTCAAGCTGAAGCCCAACATCGAGCGGACGATGCGCGAGCAGGCGGTCGTGCAGGCGCGGACGACGATCGACCGGCGCGTCAACGAGCTGGGGGTCACCGAGCCGAACATCTCGGTGTACGGCAACTCCGGCGACCAGCTGCTGGTGCAGCTGCCCGGCGTCACCGACGTGGCCCGCGCGAAGGAGATCATCCGGTCGACGGCGTTCCTCGAGCTCAAGCTCGTCGAGGCCGGTCCCATGTCCACGAAGGAAGCGCTGCTGCAGCAGCACGGCGGGAAGCAGCCGGAGGACATGGAGGTCGTCTCGGGCGCGGGCTCCAGCGACGAAGGGGGCGCCGGCACGGTCTTCTATCTCGTCCGCAAGATCCCCGCGGTGACCGGCAACGATCTGCGCGGCGCCAAGCCGACCATCGACGAGAACGGCCGTCCCGCGGTGAGCTTCTCGCTCAAGAACGAGGGGGCGCGGAAGTTCGGGAAGGTCACCGGCGACAACATCGGGCGTTCGCTCGCGATCGTCCTCGACAAGCGCGTGGTGTCGGCGCCGCGCATCGACGGGCGGATTACCGACGAGGGGCGGATCAGCGGCGTGTTCTCGTCGCAGGAAGTGGCGGACCTCTCGCTCACGCTGCGCTCGGGCGCGCTCCCGGCGACCCTCAGCTACCTGGAAGAGCGCGTCATCGGTCCCACGCTCGGCGAGGACTCGATTCGCTCGGGCGTGAAGGCGTCGCTCGTCGGCCTGATCTTCGTCGTGACCTTCATGCTCGTCTACTACAAGCTGTCGGGCGTCAACGCCGTCGTCGCGATGCTGCTGAACCTCGTCATCCTGCTGGGACTGATGGCGTACCTCGGCGCGACCATGACGCTGCCGGGCATTGCCGGCTTCGTCCTCACGATGGGGATGGGGGTCGACTCCAACGTGCTGATCTTCGAGCGCATCAAGGAGGAGCTCGCGGCGCAGCGCGGCGTCCGCGCGGCCGTGAAGAACGGCTTCGACCGCGTCTTCCTGACGCTCCTCGACACCCACGTCGCGTCGCTCATCGCCGCCGCGTTCCTGTTCCAGTTCGGGACCGGCCCGATTCGCGGATTCGCCACGACGCTGTCGCTCGGGCTGCTCACGAACCTGTTCACCTCCATCTTCGTCTCGAAAACGCTGTTCGAGGTCGTGCTGTCGCGCCGCGACGCCGCCGCGACCGGGCTCAGCATTTGAAGTTCTAAAGTTCTAACGTTCGAACGTCAGGTTTCGAGAGAGCCGAAAGCTCCAGGGTCATCATGCAGATCTTCAAGAATCCCAACTACAACTTCGTCGCGTGGCGGTGGCCGGCGCTGGCCTTGTCGCTCGTCGTGATCCTCGCGGGTGCGGTGGTGATCGGGACCAAAGGGCTCAAGCTCGGCGTCGAGTTCGAGGGCGGCAGCATCGTCATCGTGAAGTTCGCCGAGCCGCAGCCGACGCTCGAGCGCGTGCGGTCGTCGCTGCAGGCGCTGCCCGGGAACCTGGGCAACGACGCGGTCGTGCAGCAGTACGGCGACGGGTCGCAGCGGCAGGTGATGATCCGGGTGGCGCACGTCGGGGCCGAATCCGGGGGCTCGCTGAGCCAGACGGCCGACGCCGTCGAGGCGGTGCTCCGCAAGGCGAATCTCGGCACGTTCGAGGTCATCGGCCGGGAAATCGTCGGGCCGGTGGTCGGCGATCAATTGAAGCGGCAAGGCACGTGGGCGACGGTGCTGGCGCTCGCCGGCATTCTCATCTACATCACCCTGCGGTTCCAGTTGAGCTTCGCCGTCGGCGCCATCGTCGCCACGATCCACGACCTGCTCGTGACCGTCGCCTTCCTGGCCTTCTTCAATTACGACATCACGCTGAACGTCATCGCCGCGCTGCTGACCATCACGGGCTTCTCGGTCAACGACACGATCGTCGTGTTCGATCGCGTGCGCGAGAACATGCGCGGCATGCGGCGCGACAACCTCGAGCAGATCGTGAACGTGGCCGTCAACCAGACGCTCGGCCGGACCGTGATTACCGCCGGCACCGCATTCCTGAGCACGCTCGCGCTGTACCTCTTCGGCGGGGAAGTGCTGCACGGGCTCGCGTTCACGATGCTCGTCGGCATCGTCAGCGGCACGTATTCGACCGTCTTCATCGCGGCCGCGATCGCGATCATGTGGCAGGGGCGGAAACCGCTGGGCGGGCAGGCGGCCGCCGCGGCCGCCACGCCGGCGCGCAAGCCGACCCGGCGCCGCGTGTCGTAACGTGAGCCGCCGCTGTTCGTGACACTGCTCGTCGCCGCGCTGCTGGGCGTCATTCAGGGCCTGACGGAGTTTCTGCCGGTCTCGTCGACCGCCCACCTGCTGATCGGCGGGCGCCTGCTCGCCTATCAGGATCCCGGCGGCGTGTTCACGGTGATGATCCAGCTCGGATCGATTCTCGCCGTGATGTGGCTGTACCGGTCCAAGATCATCCGCATCGTGGCGGGGCTGCCGTCGGATCCGGACGCGAGACGGTTTGCGGCGGTGATTCTCGTCGCGTTCGCGCCGGCCATTCTCGCGGGCGCGTTCCTGGCCGACTACGTCACGACGGTTCTCTACGCCAGCCCGGCCGTGATCGCGACCACGTTCGTGCTGGGCGGCATCGTGATGCTGCTGGTCGAACGGTATCGCCCGGCGCCGTCGGTGCTCGAGGCGGACCGGACGCCCCTCACGAAGGCCCTGGCGATCGGCGCGTGCCAGGTGCTGGCGCTGGTGCCGGGTGTCTCGCGGTCGGGCGCCACGATCGTCGGCGGCATGGTGGTGGGTCTGGATCGCGCGGCGGCCGCCGAGTTCTCGTTTTTTCTGGCGATGCCCACCATGATGGCGGCCTTCGCGCACAGCCTGCTCAAGGTGCGGCACCATCTCGCGCCGGAGCGTGCCGTCGAAATCGCCATCGGCTTCGTGATGGCGTTCATCGCCTCGGCGCTGGTCGTCAAGCCGTTCCTCGCGGTGGTCCGGCGGGTCGGGTTCGTGCCGTTCGCCTGGTACCGCATCGCGGCCGGTCTCGCGCTGTTCGGAGCGATGGCGGCCGGCTGGTTGTAGATCGATCGATGCAGTGGTTCCGCCGCAGCTTCATCGCCGGGTTCTTCGTGACCGTGCCGCTCGTGATCAGCGTGGCGGCGTTCGTCTGGATCTTCCGGCTGATCGACGGGTTCGTCGGGCCGTTCTACACGGCGTGGCTGCAGCGGAACATCCCCGGCTGGAAACGAACGTGCCCGGGCTGGGCATCCTCACGACCGCGCTGCTGGTGCTGGCGGTCGGGGCGCTGGCGACCAACGTCATCGGCAAGCGGCTGCTGCAGAAGACGGAAGGATACCTGCTGCGCGTGCCGGTGTTCCGCACCATCTACGCGCCCGTCAAGCAGCTGGTCGTCGCGTTTTCCCCGGACAACGAGTACGGCTTCAAGCGCGTCGTGCTGATCGAGGAGCCGTCGCGCGGGTTCGTCATGGGTTTCCTGACCAAGGAGTTCACCGTCGACCGGGGCCAGGGCCCGGAGCCGATGATCGCCGTCTACGTGCCGACCAATCATCTGTATCTGGGGGACGTGATCATCTGCGCGCGCGACAAGGCGTCGTATCCGGACATCACGGTCGAGCAGGGCATCCGGATCTTCCTGACCGGGGGGATGGCGCTGTCGAGCCGAATCAAGGCACGCCGCGGCGACGACCGGGTCGGGGACTTCCGGGTGTAGAGGCGCGGCTGGCTTCGCTCCCGCGGTAGGCCGCTCACTCCGTCGCGGTAAGGGCCGCTCGCTTCGCTCGCGGTAGGGGGCCTGCCCGAGCGACGCAGGGGTTGAGCAGTCGAAGGGCCTGCAGGCTTAGCCGGGACCAGACCACTGACGTATTGCGGCTCTGGCCGTGCTGGGGTACGATTCGACGCTTTTCACGGTCCCGCCTGCGCCCGGCGGGTTCAATAAGGAGACAAATGTCCGACACGTCCTGTTCACGCCTGGCGCGCACCGGAGTGCTCGCGGCGGCCCTGCTGCTGTCATGTTTGGCGATGGCCCCCGCGGTCGTCCGCGGCGCAACCGCAAGTCCCGGAGACCGCAGCGGTCCCGCAGGAAGCCCCGCGCCCCGCCGGGGGCGAAGCGAACCTCGTGCTGCCGGACCTCGGGCTGGTCGAGTTCCAGGGCATCAACGGCCGGACGCTGCTGATGGGCGGCCTCGTCGTGTGCCTCCTCGGCCTGGCGTTCGGGCTCGTGATCTACATGCAGCTCAAGAACCTGCCGGTGCACCGCTCGATGCTGGAGATCTCCGAGCTGATTTACGAGACGTGCAAGACGTATCTGATCACGCAGGGCAAGTTCATCCTGCTGCTCGAGGTCTTCATCGGCTCGATCATGGTGTTCTACTTCGGGGTGCTGCAGGGTTTCGCCCCGATGAAGGTCGCGATCATCCTCCTGTTCAGCCTGATCGGCATCGGCGGGAGCTACGGCGTCGCGTGGTTCGGGATCCGCGTGAACACGTTCGCGAACTCGCGCGCCGCGTTCGCCGGCCTGCGGGGCCAGCCGTATCCGATCTACGCGATTCCGCTGAGCGCCGGCATGAGCATCGGGATGCTGCTCATCAGCGTCGAGCTCTTCATGATGCTGTGCATCCTTCTCTTCATCCCCGGCGACTACGCCGGCGCCTGCTTCATCGGGTTCGCGATCGGCGAGTCGCTCGGCGCGGCGGCGCTCCGCATCGCCGGCGGCATCTTCACCAAGATCGCCGACATCGGCGCCGATCTGATGAAGATCGTCTTCAACATCAAGGAAGACGACGCGCGCAATCCCGGGGTCATCGCGGACTGCACGGGGGACAACGCGGGGGACTCGGTCGGGCCGAGCGCCGACGGGTTCGAGACCTACGGCGTCACCGGCGTGGCGCTGATCTCCTTCATCCTCGTCGCCGTCGCCAGCCCGACCGTCCAGGTCCAGCTGCTCGTGTGGATCTTCGTCATGCGCGTGATGGGGGTCATCGCGAGCGGCGCGTCGTATCTGCTGAACGCGGCCTGGGCGAAGAGCCGCTACGAGGGCGCCGCGACGATGAACTTCGAGACGCCGCTCACGACGCTGGTGTGGCTCACGTCGATCGTGTCGGTCGTCCTGACCTACGTCGTGCTCGTATTTCCTCATCCCCGACCTGGGCGACGGCACGCCTCTGGTGGAAGCTCTCGAGCGTCATCACGTGCGGGACGCTCGCCGGCGCGATCATCCCGGAGCTCGTCAAGGTGTTCACGTCGACCGAGTCGGCGCACACGCGCGAGGTGGTGATCTCCTCGCGCGAGGGGGGCGCGTCCCTGAACGTGCTCTCGGGGCTCGTCGCCGGGAACTTCAGCGCCTACTGGCTCGGGATGGTGATCGTCGCGCTGATGGCGGTGGCCTACGGCGTCAGCACGCAGGGGTTCGAGCACCGCTGATGATCGCCCCGGCGGTCTTCGCGTTCGGGCTCGTCGCGTTCGGGTTCCTCGGCATGGGCCCGGTGACGATTGCGGTGGACTCCTACGGCCCGGTCACGGACAACGCCCAGTCGGTCTTCGAGCTGTCGACGATCGAGGCGATCCCCAACATCAAGGCGGAGCTGAAGAAGGACTACGGGTTCGACGTGAACTTCGAGCGCGCCAAGCACCTGCTCGAAGAGAACGACGGCGCCGGCAACACCTTCAAGGCGACGGCGAAGCCGGTGCTGATCGGCACCGCCGTCGTCGGGTCGACGACGATGATCTTCTCGATCATCGTCGTGCTGACGCACGGCCTGACGCAGAACCTCGACAAGCTCGTCGCTCCTGCACCCGCCGTTCCTGCTCGGGCTCATCACCGGCGGCTGCATGATCTACTGGTTCACGGGGGCGTCCATGCAGGCGGTGACGACCGGCGCCTACCGGGCGGTCGAGTTCATCAAGGCCAACATCAAGCTCGACGGGGTCATCGAGAAGGCGTCGGTCGCCGACAGCAAGAAGGTCGTCGAGATCTGCACGCAGTACGCGCAGAAGGGGATGTTCAACATCTTCCTGGCGGTCTTCTTCGCCACGCTCGGGTTCGCCTTCCTCGAGCCGTACTTACTTCATCGGCTACCTGATGTCGATCGCGCTCTTCGGGCTGTTCCAGGCGATCTTCATGGCGAACGCGGGTGGCGCGTGGGACAATGCGAAGAAAATTGTCGAGGTCGAGCTCAAGGAAAAGGGGACGCCTCTCCACGCCGCGACGGTGGTCGGCGACACCGTCGGCGACCCGTTCAAGGACACGTCGTCGGTCGCCATGAATCCGGTCATCAAGTTCACGACGCTGTTCGGGCTGCTGGCGGTAGAACTGGGCGTGCAGCTTGCAGAACAGTATGGGTCTATGATGAGCCACGTCCTGGCGGGCGCGTTCATCCTGGGGTCGGTGGTGTTCGTGTGGCGTTCGTTTTACGGGATGCGGATTCAGGCAGCCGGGCCGGGGTTGACATTGTGAGACCGACGGCAGGGTTTTGTCTGCCACGGCTGGCCATTCTGGGAATGCCGGTGTCTAACCACTCGGAGGGTGTTTCATTGACACTGGTTTTTGGCTCTGACTATAATTCGCGGTCTTGACGCCGCCAGAGTGAGCCAGGAGGACTGAGCCGTGCCGCGTGACATGTTCGGCGACGTCGTGAACCCGAGGATCAAGCTCGGGTCGCAGAAGTGGTACACCGTGCCGCTTTCGATTCTGGCGCACGTGGTGATTTTCGGCGCGGTCATCATCATTCCCCTGATGGCCGCCGACGTGCTGCCCGACGCCGCCGACGATGATGGCGTTCGTCGGGGCGCCGCCGCCTCCGCCGCCGCCCCCGCCGCCGCCGCCCGCGGCCGCGCCGCCGCCCAAGGTGGCGCCGCAGCCGGTCTCGAATCCCAACGCGGCACCGGTCGAGGCACCCAAGGAGATTGTGCCGGAAGCGCCGCCAGCCGGTCGGCGTCGGGCGTGACCGGGGGCGTCGAAGGCGGCGTTCCGGGAGGCGCGATCGGAGGCGTCGTGGGCGGGCTGCCCGAGGCGCCGCCGCCGCCCCGCCGCCGCCGCCGCGGCGCCGGTCCGCGTCGGCGGGAACATCAAGACGCCGAACAAGACCAAGGACGTCAGGCCCGTCTATCCGCCCATCGCCCAGTCGGCGCGCGTCTCGGGGATCGTCATCATCGAGGCGACAATCGGCGCCGACGGCAGGGTCAAGGACGCGAAGGTGCTGCGCTCGATCCCGCTGCTCGACCAGGCCGCGCTCGACGCGGTCAAACAGTGGCAGTTCACGCCGACGCTGCTCAACGGCGTGCCCGTGCCCGTCATCATGACGGTCACGGTGAATTTCACGCTGCAGTGACGCTTGTTCACGAACCGTCGACTTAAATTTCTGGCTGTCCAGATTACTGGAGGAGTGGCGACATGGATCTGATCAAGATGTGGAGCGAAATGGGATGGGTGGCGCAGGGCATCGGCGTCATCCTGATCTTCATGTCGATGATCTCGTTTGGCGTGGCGATCGAGCGTATCTACACGTTCACCCAGGCGCGCAAGCAGTCGAAGCTGTACGCGCCGCAGGTGGCCAAGCACCTGAAGGAAGGCCGTCTGAAGGACGCGATCGCCATCTCGTCCTCCAAGACCTACCGGTACAGCCATCTGGCCAAGGTGGTCCTCGCCGGCCTGCAGGAATATCAGTTCCAGCAGGAAAGCGGTTCCAACCTCAGTCGAGAGGACCTCGTCGACACGGTCCGCCGCGCCATTCAGCGGGCGTCGGCGCTGACCGCCAACGACCTCAAGAAGGGGATCGCCGCCCTCGCGACCATCGGCGCGACGGCCCCGTTCGTCGGACTGCTCGGCACGGTCGTCGGCATCATCACGGCCTTCCAGGGCATCGCGGCCACCGGCTCGGGCGGTCTGGGCGCCGTGTCGGCCGGTATTTCCGAAGCGCTCGTCGAGACGGCCCTCGGGCTCGTCGTCGCGATTCCGGCGGTGTGGTTCTACAACTACCTCACCGGCCGCATCGAGTACTTCAACGTCGAAATGGACAACTCGTCGTCCGAGCTGCTGGACTATTTCATCAAGAAGACGGCGTAAGCACGCTGAACCGGGAGATCGACCATGTCAATGGATGTCGGCAAATCGGGTGGGCTCAACGCCACATCAACGTGACGCCGCTCGTCGACGTCATGCTGGTGCTGCTCATCATCATGATGCTGGTCGCCCCGATGCTGCAGAGCGGGCGTGGCGGTGAAGATGCCCGAGGCGGGCAACACCGAGGTCAAGCCGGACACCGGGGAACCAGACGGTCGTCGCCATCGACTCGGCGAACCAGTTCTGGGTCAACGGGCTGCAAGCCCCGAAGGGGGACTTCGCGGATCGCGTCAAGACGGTCCTCGAGGACAAGACCGAAAAAATCGTCTACATCAAGGGGGACAAGGACGCGCTCTACAGCTCGATCATGAAGGCCATGGACGACCTGCGCCGCGTCGGGATCGAGGACATCGGCCTCATCACCGAACCCAAGCTGAAGCCCGCGCCAGTGGGAGGTAAGTAGCCATGGCGCACGCACACAATCACTTCGGCGCCGAGAAAGTCGTCCGTGGCGAGACCCCGCACGCCAGTGCGGACATGAACGTCACGCCGCTCATCGACGTGCTGCTGGTGCTGCTCATCATCTTCATGGCGACCCTTCCGCTCACGCAGCGCGGGGTGGACATCAACCTGCCGCTCGAGACCAAGGCGCCGACCACGACCGACAACACGCAGGTCATGCTCGAGTACACGGCCGACCGCCAGATCGCGGTCAACAAGCAGCCGATCCAGCTCAAGGATCTGGAAGATCGCCTCCGCGACATCTTCGAGAGCCGCAAGGACAAGACGATGTTCATCGCCGGGGACGGCTCGCTGCGCTACGGCGAGATCGTCACGGTCATCGACGCCGCCAAGGGCGCGGGGATCGAAAAGGTCGGCATCGTGACCGACGAGATGCGAAAGGGCCCGTCAGGGGCGCCAACGGGCGGCAGCCAGTAACCGACGCCCGGGATGGGTTGTCGGGTCGCGCCGAACCGCCGACGCGTGAGTTGATTCGCCGGCCCCCGAGCGCGTGTTGACGTGCAGGGAAGCCGGTCGTGCGTGTCTGAGAAGGGTGGCCCGAGGGTCGCCCTTTTCGTTTGTACGGGGTCTAAATCCTCAAAGGCCTCGGCGTTGGCTGAGGCCGAGGAGGGACCCCACATGCGAAGCGACACGGCGCGCGGCCCGCACCGGCACGATCCACCCCAGGCGCACAAACCGCCCCGGGGATCCCGGTTTCCACCCCAGGGCGCACAAACCGCGCCCCGGGGACCCCGGTTCAGATCGAGCCGAACATCACGCCACTCATCGACGTCCTGCTGGTGCTGCTCGTCATCTTTCTATCCGCGCTGCCGTTGACCCAACGGGGGCTCGACACCTCGGTGCCCGAGCCCGTGCGGGACGCTCCAGGGCCGTCCACGAGCATCGTGCTCGAGGACTCGGCCGACCGCCGGCTGACGATCAACAGCCAGCCCGTGGAGGCTCAGGGGCTGAAACGAGGCTCAGCGACTTGTTCCGCGAGCGCCACGACAAGACGCTCTACATCTCCGCCGACGGGGGACTGCGCTACGGGGAGGTCGTGACGCTCATCGACGCGGCGAAGGGGGCCGGCGTCGCCCGGGTGGGCGTCATCACCGAGAGCATGCGGGCGCCGGCCCGGTGAGCAGGGCGTAAACGTAGAAAGAGGCCGTCCGCGTTACCGCGGACGGCCCTTGATCAGGGATTCGAGGATTCGGCGATTAGGGATTAGGGATTAGGGATTCTACCGTCCCTGCCCGGTCGCCTTCTTCTTGTTGAGCTCGATCGACGCGGTTCCGGAGCTGGTCCGCCTCTTTGTAGTAGGCGGCGCGCTTGGCCAGGTCGGTTTCCTCGTTCCCCTGCAGGCGAAGCAGCAGGTTCTTGAAACCGAGCGCCTCCGAGTAGTCCGGGTTCAGGGAGAGGGCCTTGTTGACCGCCTCGACACCCTTGGCCAGGTACTCTTTCTTCTGCGCGGTGCTGAGGCGGTGGTCCTTGTGGACCTTCTCCCAGTAGTAGGTCGCCAGCAACTGGTAGCCCTGGGGGTTTTCGGATCGAGCTCCGCCGCCTTGTTGAGCGCTTCCATCGTCTTGTTGAACTCGCCCTGGGCGTTGTAGAACCCCGCCATCGTCGTGTAGACGATGGGGTCGTCGGGCTTGGCCTCGCGGGCCTTCATCAGGGCCTGCTCGGCGTCCTCGTACCGGCCGGAGTCCTGGTAGATCCTCGAGAGCGCGTAGTAATTGGTCGGCTCGCCCGGCTCGATCGAAATCATCTTCTGGACGATCGGCTCGGCCTTCCCCGGATCGTTCAGCTTTTCAGGGCCGTACGCCGAGACGAGGTACTGGAGCGCCAGCTTCTTCATCTCCGGTTTGGGGTCCTGCTCGGCCGACTTCTCGTAGTAGCGAAATGGCCTTGTGGATGTTCGCGTCGTTTTCCGGCTCGCCGAGCCGGCTGACTTTGAACATGTTGTCGTAGCTGTTGCCCAGGTAGAAGAAAATCTCGAACTTCTCGGGGTCGCTCTTCAGCGCCTCCTCGTACTTCGCGGCCGCCCCTTTCCAGTCCGAGGCGCCGTAGAGGGCGTTGGCGTCCTTGTAGGACTTCTGGGCGACCAGCTTCGACCAGGAGTACTTGCCACAGCCGGCTGTGGCCAGGCTCAGGCCGACCACCAGGGCGATCGCGCCAGCCGACGTCGTTCGATGTCTCGTCATGCTCTCCTCAAACCGGCGTCGCACCAGGGCGTCGGGCGCCGTGCGGACGAAAGTGGGTATTAAAATGGATCCAAGCCGTCGCGTCCAAGGGTTTCGGCAGTGCTGGCACGAACACGGTAGGATTGCCGGCGCCCGAACCGGGTCAGTATAGTGAACCGAAAAACGCCGAGTCAACCGGGGCTTCGGGGCCGGCTTCCCCGTCAATTCGTTAGACACCGCACTTCATGATCCGGTTCGAGGACCTCGTCGAAAAAGTCCGGGGCATCAACCCGGACGCCGATATTGACCTGCTGAGGCGGGCGTACGTCTTTTCGGCCTTCGAGCACAAGGGCCAGGTCCGTCACTCCGGGGAGCCGTACCTGGTCCATCCGCTCGAGGTGGCCGACCAGCTCGCGGACATGAAGCTCGACGTCGTGGCGATTGCGGCCGGGCTCCTGCACGACATCGTCGAGGACACGCAGACCCCGATCGGGCGCATCAAGGAGCTCTTCGGCGCCGACGTCGCCCACGTCGTCGAAGGGGTCACCAAGCTGGGGGCCATCTCGTTCTCCTCGAGCGAGGAGCGGCAGGCGGAGAACTTCCGCAAGATGCTGCTCGCGATGGTCGACGACATCCGCGTCATCCTCGTCAAGCTCGCCGACCGGCTGCACAACATGCGCACGCTCCACCATCTCCGGAGGAGCGGCGGATCAAGATCGCGCAGGAGACGCGCGACATCTACGCGCCGATTGCCAACCGGCTCGGCATGAGCAAGATCAAGAACGAGCTGGAGGAGCTGGCGTTCAAGTACCTCGAGTCGGCCGCGTACGAGGCGCTCCGGATCCGCGTCGAGCGGCGGCGCCGCGCGACCGAGGGCATGATCGACGAGCTCAAGAAGAACGTCTCGGCCAAGCTCGCCGAGGCGCAGGTCCCGGTGATCGAGATCGACGGCCGGATCAAGCGCCTCTTCAGCATCCACCAGAAGCTCAAGAAGCAGAAGATCGAGCTCGATCAGGTCTACGACATGGTCGCGCTGCGCGTCGTGACGCAGTCGGTCAAGGACTGCTACGGCGCGCTCGGCATCATCCATCAGACGTGGTCGCCGGTTCCGGGCCGCATCAAGGACTTCATCGCCATGCCGCGGCCGAACGGTTACCAATCGCTCCACACGTCGGTCATCAGCGAGCGCGGCGTGCCCTTCGAGGTGCAGATCCGCACGGCGGACATGCACCGGACCGCGGAGGACGGGATTGCGGCGCACTGGAAATACAAGGAAGGCCGGGTCGGCGCCGGCAGCGACGAACAGTACTTCGTCTGGCTGCGGCAGCTCCTCGAATGGCAGCAGGAGGTCCGCGATCCCCAGGAGTTCCTCCAGAACCTCAAGATCGAGCTCTACCCCGAAGAGGTCTACATCTTCACGCCGAAGGGGGAGGTCAAGGCGCTCCCGCGCGACGCGACGCCGGTGGACTTCGCCTACTCCATCCACACCGACGTCGGCCACCAGTGCGTCGGCGCGCGGGTGAACGGCAAGATGGTGCCGCTCCGCGCCCGCCTGCGCAACGGCGACATCGTCGAGATCGTCACGGCCGCGGGGCACAAGCCGAGCCGCGACTGGCTGAACTTCGTCGTCACCTCGCGCGCGCGGAACAAGATCAAGCACTTCATCCACTCGGAAGAGAAAGAGCGGAGCATCGAGCTCGGGCGCAAGCTGTTCGACAAGGAGGCCAAGCGGTTCGGGCTGAACCTGAAGAACCTGACCGAGCCCCAGACGATGGCGCGGGTGCTCGGGGAACTGGGGATGGGCAAGGCGGACGAGCTCTACGCGGCGCTCGGCTACGGGAAGCTGTCGGCCGAAGACCGTGCTGGCCCGCTTCGTTCCGCAGGAGGAGCTGAAGGAGGCCACGGAGAGCGGGATTGCATCGGTCGTCCGCCGGGTGCTCGGCACCGGCGAGGACAAGATCACCGTGCACGGCATCGACGACCTGATGGTGTTCCGGGCGCGCTGCTGCAACCCGATCCGCGGCGAACAGATCATCGGCTACATCACGCGCGGGAAGGGCGTGTCGGTCCACGCCGCCAGCTGCTCGAACGTGCTCAACCTGCTCTACGACCCGGAGCGGCGGATTGCCGTCGAGTGGGACAAGGGCGCCGACGGCACGCCTTACACCGTCCGGCTGACGATCCAGGTCGAAGATCGGAAGGGCATCCTCGCGGACGTCAGCTCGAAGATCGCCGGCATCAACACCAACATCCGCACCGTCGAGGCCACCGTCGACGACCAGATGGGACGCATCGACATGACCGTCGAGATCAGCGACGTCAAGCACCTGCAGAAGGTGATCAAGTCGCTGCGGAGCATCGCGGGGGTCGTGGATGTCGAGCGGGCGAGCCGGTGACTGAATCCCTAATCCCTAATCCCTGAATCCTCGAATCGAACCGATTCAGGGATTCAACGATTCACGGATTAGTGATTAGCGATTCAGAGCGAAGCGATCACATCGACTTCGATTCGCGCGTCCCTGGGCAGGCGCGCCACCTGCACGGTGGCGCGGGCGGGAAACGGCGGGGCGAAGAACGTCCCGTACACCTCGTTCATCACCGCAAAGTCGTCCAGGTCGGCCAGGAACACGGTGGTGCGGACGACGTGATCGAACGACGCGCCTCCGGCCTTGAGGATTTCGCCGATATTCTGAAAGACGCGGCGGGTTTGGATCGCGATGCTGCCCTCGACGATCGCGCCGGTGGCGGGATCGATGGGGACCTGGCCCGAGACGAACAGCAGCGACCCGGCGCGAATGCCCTGAGAATACGGACCGATGGCCTTCGGCGCCAAGGGAGTCGAGATGGCCTGCCGCATACTGGTCCGCTAGGCGGCCTTGACGACCTTGTTCGACCGCAGGCACCGCGTGCAGACGCGGAGCCGTTGGATGCCGCCGTTCACCATCGCCCGCACCCGCTGGAGGTTCGGCTCGAACCGCCGGGGGGTCACGTTGTGCGCGTGGCTGACATTTCTCCCGACCACCGGGCCTTTTCCGCAGATCTCGCAGCGTTTCGCCATGATCAAGCCTGTAAGGGGTTTAAAGCGTTGATTCAGCTGGACATCCGGGCCAGCTAGTGAGGACAAACGCAGAATTATACCACTTCCCGCTACCGGATCACACAGGTCCCGCCTATTACAGAATCGAAATTCCACAGCCGACGCGGGACACCTGGCCTCAGAAGTGGACGGGAAACCGTCCGGCAGGAGCCGATCGAAAACCGGAGCAAAACCCGTATAATCAGCCCTAATCCCGCCTCGGACCGCGCGGTCTCCCGGCCTGCGCGGCATAGGAATACGAGTTGCAGTTTACGTAATCACCGGCCCGCGAATGAGTGCCGGGCCGACAAGGCGTGGCCGGGCCACGCCCCACCGGAGGAGGGCTCATGGAGCGTTCGCTTCTACGCGAGCAGGCGCCAGTCGAGTACTTCAAGGAACTGGTCGAGGCCGCGCTCGCTCGTCAACATCTGCAGGCCGGCAATCTGACCGAGTACTACCTCGTGAACCTCCTGTGCCAGTTCGTCAGGCCGGACGCCGCCAGTCGGTTCGGGGTGGATGGAGAGCCGCTGGCCTTCAGGCTCGGGCAGGCGCTGAAGACGGGCGGATCCGAGCAGCGCGCCAGGCTGCGGAGCCTGGGCGACTTCTCGCTGTTCATGTCGGGGTTCTTTCCCGACAGCCTCAACCGCCGTACGGTCGACGTCGACTACTACGTTTCCATGGGTGAATACGCCTACGGGTCGCTCAGCCACCGCGATGAAGACGGGTTTTCCCACGTCTTCGGCGAGCTCGCCCGCAACTTCGTCGGGTTCATGGATGTCCTCGGTGACGTCAGCGAGAGGACGGCGGTGACCTCGAGCAGCGACTTGCTTCGGCTCTACGAGAAGTGGTTGCGGACGGGCAGCACGCGCGACGGGCAGAAGCTCATCGACCGCGGCATCCTCCCCAATGGGACCGTGGGCAGCCGTTTCATTCAGTAAGCAACTTCGTTCATTTTCGAGAACCGGAGGCAGGGGGTCTGGCGTCTAAAGAACCATCAGCGCCGCCGGGTAGCCACGAACGGGAGCAATGGGCTTGTAACTTACTGATGATGAACCAGATGGCGAGCCGTAACTCAAGAGGCCGTGGGGCCTGAGTCAGGGTAGGCACGCACCCGCCGGGTGTCAATATCTGCCCCCCCTGACCAGTCTTCCCGACACAACTTAGCTTCAGCTAGCGGCCTTTTGGTCAAAACTGCAGGGCATTGGTGTTGGCTAACGTTTTGCATGCACGCCAGCGACTTCGTAGCGGCCGTGCGTAGATGGAAAGGAGCGGAATCATATGGACCTTCATAAAACTCCGGGTGGGGAGATGAAGCGGGAGCGATACGCTGAGCTGACCAGCATTCTCGTGGAACGCCGTCGCGAGATCATGGATCAGGTGCAGGAGAAGATTCGCGACGTCCGGACCGATGGCCCGAACGACGAGGGTGTGCTCGACGCGGCCGAAAGCTCGGAATCTGACATCCAGGACGAAATCGAGTTCGCCCTCATTCAGATGAAGGCGGAAACGCTGCACAAAATCGAGGAAGCTCTCCGTCGTCTCGAAGAGGGCACGTTCGGCTACTGCTTCGAGTGTGGCGAGGAGATTTCCGAGCGCCGGCTGCGCGCGCTGCCGTTCGCGGTCCGCTGCAAGGACTGCGAAGAGGCTCGCGAGACCGCGCAGCAGCGCGAGCGGGCGATGGCGCAGCGCCGTGGCGCCGCGTCGTTGTTCATCGACATGCACGGGTAAGAACCCGGCCGGCCCGGCGTGCCTCACAGGCGCGCCGGGCTGGGCCGTCCGCCCAAAAGGCGCCCGCGCCCCTCCTTCAGCCCCCATTTCCGCGTATCATCACCCGGCGGGCCGTAGCTTTCGCGCCGGCCCGTCCGTAACGAGCGCCGCATCCGGCTTGTCGGGTGAGGTCCCTGGCAATTGCCGCTTTCAGGAGGATCGCCAATGAGCGATCAGTCCGATCAGTCCGATCGACCCGATCGGCCCGATCGATCAGACAAGTCCGAGCAGGCCGAGCAGGCCGAGCAGATCCAGCGTCTCGACGACGATCTGCTGGCCGCCGGGGATCGTCCGCTGTTCATCCCGTCGGAGCTGCCGGTGCTGCCGCTCCGCGACACCGTCCTGTTCCCCAACTCGTTCATGCCGCTGGCGGTCGCCCGCGAGGCCTCCGTCCGCCTGATCGACGAGGCCACCACCTCCGGGCGCATGATCGCCGTCTTCACGCAGCGTGAGGCGTCGGTCGAGGAGCCCGTCCAGCAGGATTTGTATCCCATCGGCACCGCCACGCACATTCACAAGATGTTCAAGCTCCCGGACGGCAGCCTCCGGCTGATCGTTCAGGGGCTCGCCCGGGTCCGGCTCGATCGCATCGTCCAGACGCGCCCGTACCTGCGCGGCGCGGTCACCGCCGCCGACGAGAGCCTTCGCGACGAGGACCTCCTCGAGATCGACGCGCTGCAGCGGAACATCAAGAGCAACTTTCAGCAGGTCGTGTCGCTGTCGCCGCTCCTGTCCGACGATCTGCAGGCGCTCTCGGCCAACATCACCGATCCGGGCAAGCTCGCCGACTTCATCGCGTCCAGCCTGACGACCATCGGGACGCCGGTGAAGCAGGAGGTCCTCGATACGCTCGACATCCGGGCGCGGATGGATTCGCTCAACCGCATCCTGATCAAGGAGCTCGAGGTCCTGGAGCTCGGCTCGAAGATCCAGTCGCAGGTGCAGTCCGAGGTCGGCAAGAACCAGCGCGAGTACTTCCTGCGCGAGCAGCTCAAGGCGATTCAGAAGGAGCTCGGGGAGGGCGACGAGCAGGCCAAGGAGATCGACGAGCTCCGGTCCAAGGTCGACGCCGCCGGCATGCCCGAGGCCGTCAAGAAGGAAGCGCTGCGGGAGCTCGATCGGCTGTCGAAGATGCCGGTGGCCGCCGCCGAGTACACGGTGTCGCGGACCTACATGGACTGGATCGTCGCGCTGCCCTGGGCCAAGCGCACCGAGGACTCCCTCGACCTGCGGCACACGAAACAGGTGCTCGACGCCGACCACTCCGGGCTCGAGAAGGTGAAGGACCGCGTGCTCGAGTTCCTCGCGGTGCGCAAGCTGAATCCCGACGTGAAGGGTCCGATTCTCTGCTTCCTGGGCCCGCCGGGAGTGGGGAAGACCTCGCTCGCCAAGTCGATCGCGAACTCGCTGGGGCGCAAGTTCGTGCGCGTCTCGCTCGGCGGCATGCGCGACGAGGCGGAGATTCGCGGGCACCGGCGGACCTACATCGGCGCGCTGCCCGGACAGGTCATCCAGGGCCTGCGCCGCGCCGAATCGAAGAACCCCGTCTTCATCCTCGACGAGATCGACAAGCTCGGCTCGGATTTCCGGGGCGACCCGGCGTCGGCGCTGCTCGAGGTCCTCGACCCGGAGCAGAACAACACGTTCCGCGATCACTATCTCGACGTGCCGTTCGACCTGTCCGAGGTGCTGTTCCTGACGACCGCGAACGTGCTCGACCCGATTCCGCCGCCGCTGCGCGACCGCATGGAAGTGCTCGAGCTCGCCGGCTACACGGAGGAGGAGAAGCTGAAGATTGCCTTCGAGCACCTCATCGCCAAGCAGGTGACGAACCACGGGCTGACGCCCGATCAGATCGAGTTCACGGAACTGGCGATCCACACGGTGATCCGCGGCTATACCCGGGAAGCGGGCGTCCGCAACCTCGAGCGCGAGATCGGCGCGCTGTGCCGGAAGGTGGCGCGGCGGAAGGCGGAGGGGGACGACCTCAAGGTCGTCATCACGCCGGAGGTCGTCGCGCAGATGCTCGGGGCGCCGACGTTCCTCGACGAGGAAATCGAGAACCGGACGAAGGATCCAGGCGTCGCCGTCGGCCTGGCGTGGACGCCGGCCGGCGGGGAGGTCCTGTTCATCGAGGCGTCACGGATGCAGGGAGGCGGCAGCCTGACGATGACGGGCCACCTCGGCGACGTGATGAAGGAGTCGGCGCGCACGGCGCTGTCGTGGTTCCGCGCGCACGCGACGCGGTACGGCGTCGATCCGGCGTTCTACAAGGATTCCGAGATCCACCTCCACGTCCCGTCGGGCGCCATCCCCAAGGACGGGCCGTCGGCCGGTGTGACGATGGTGACGGCGCTCGCGTCCGAGCTGACCGGCCGTCCGGTCCGCGGCGACCTGGCGATGACGGGCGAGATCACGCTCTCGGGCCGCGTCCTCCCGGTCGGCGGGATCAAGGAAAAGGTGCTCGCCGCGCGCCGCCACGGGATCACCGAGGTGATCCTGCCGCGCCAGAACGAGAAGAACGTCAACGAGGATCTGTCGGAGGAGCTCCGGCGCGAGCTGACCATCCACTACGCGACGCACATGGAAGAAGTGCTCGCGATCGCGCTGCTGCCGTCGTCGTCGCAGACGCACTCGGGGATGCTCGACGAGGAGATTGGGCAGACCGTGCAATAGAGCCGGGATCTCGGGATTCGGGATTCGGTCTTCGGAGTCCGGACTCTCGAGTCCCGAGCCCCGAGTCCCCGAGACCCGAGTCCCCGAGTCCCGAGTCCCGAGATCCCGACGTCCCTCAGATCATCGCCAGTCCCGCGACCGTCTTCATGTCCGTGATCTCCCCGCGCCGCACCATGTCGCGCGCGTCGGCGAGGCTGAACACTTTCGCCTCGATGTCCTCGTCCTCGTCCAGCTCGGCGGCGTCCGCCGGCTCCGACAGCCCCGACAGCCGGAAGAAGAGCATCTCCTCGTCGCAGTAGCCGGGCGTCGGGTGGAGCGCGGCGAGGCGGACGATCGTGTCCGGGACCTTCCCGATCTCTTCGTGGCATTCCCGGCGCGCCGCGGCCTCCGGCTGCTCGCCCTCGTCCACGCTGCCGGCCGGCAATTCCCACAGCACGCGGTTGACCGCGTATCGATACTGCTTGATCAGGATGACGTGCCCGGGCTCGGGCATCGGCAGCAGCACCACCGACTTGGGATGCCGCACGACGTCCACGGTCACCTCGCGTCCGTTCGGCATTCGCACACGATCGCGATCGACGCTGAACACCTTGCCGTCGTAGGCACGTTCGTGGGTCACGCGCTCAGGGTCGGACATGTCGTCACCTCTACTCTGCCTCGGCGAGCATCTCACGTTCTTCGATATCTTCGAGCACCGCCTGCAGGTCCGGCGGCAGCGGCGAATCGAACTCGACCCGGCGCCCGTCGCCGGGGTGCGTGAACGCCAGCCGGGTCGCGTGCAGGAACGGCCGCTCGAGCCGCTGGACGGCGCGCAGGTTCGCCGGCGTCCGGCGATGGAGCCCGCCGTAGGTCGAATCGCCGACGATCGGATGGCCAATCGCGCTCAGGTGGACGCGGATCTGGTGCGTGCGCCCGGTGGCGATCGCGACCCTGAGCAGCGAGACGCCCTTGAAATGCCGCGACGTCGTGACGCGCGTGACGGCTTGCCGCGCGCGCCGCGCCCGCGTGGACATTTTCTGGCGATCGGCCGGGTCGCGCCCGATCGCCGAGTCGATCCGGCGTCCGGCGTGGACGACGCCCCAGACCAGGGCGATGTACTCCTTCTCGACTTCACGATCCGCGAACTGGCGCGACAGCTCCTGGTGCGCCCGGTCGTGCTTCGCGACGACCATCACGCCCGATGTGCCGCGGTCGAGCCTGTGCACGATCCCCGGCCGCATCTCGCCGCCGATGCCGCTCAGGTCCTTCACGTGATGGAGCAGCGCGTTCACGAGCGTGCCGCTGCTGTGCCCGGCGGCCGGGTGGACGACCATCCCCGCCGGCTTGTCGAGCACCACCAGGTGAGAGTCTTCGTAGATGATGCGGAGCGGCAGCGCCTCGGCCTCGGGCGTCGCCGGAGTGGGAGGCGGCACGTCGACGGCGTACACCTGGCCCGCCCGGACCGGCGTGCTCGGACGGAGCGTCGCCACCGGACCGGTCACCCGTCCGTCCTTGATCAGCCGCTGGATGTGCGAGCGGGACTGGTCGGGCAGGAGCGCGGTGAGGAAGTTGTCCAGGCGCGAGCCGTCGTGGTCCCCTTCCACGACGAGTGCGCGCGGTCCTGCCTCGGGCATTACGAGCCCAGGAAACCTGTCAACTCCCAACCACCCAACTCCCAACTCCCAAAGTGTCTGGGGGTGAAAGTCGCAGCGAGTTTCACCCAGCTGGTACGACGCACGTACCTTGGGAGTTGGGAGTTGGCGGTTGGGAGTTGGCGTGAGTGCCTTGGGGGTTGACGCATTTTTCTCAGCCTCGTTACGCCGCCCGTGCCCGTCGCGCATCCGCCTGCGGCGCCGGGCCGGCGCGGCGGCCGAGCACGATCAGCATGACGATCGCCAGCGGCACGATGAGGATCGAGACGAACTGCGACGTGGAGAACATGCCCACCGTGCCGCGGATGTCTCCGCGGTAGAACTCGATGATGAACCGCGAGATGCCGTACAAGAGCATGTATCCCCAGAACGTCCGGCCCGGGAACGGCCGGCCTTTGCGCTCGGTCGCCAGGAGAAACAGGAGGATGAGCAGCTCGGCACCCGCCTCGTACAGCTGCGTCGGGTGCAGCGGCTGGTTCAGCGGGGTGCCGGCGTTCCGCGCCGCGTACTCGCTTCGAAACGTGATCGCCCACGGCACGTCCGTCAGACGGCCGAAGCAGCAGCCCGCGAACAGGCAGCCCATGCGGCCGATGACGTGGCCAAGGGCAATGCCCGGCGCGAACACGTCCGTCACGGTCCACATCGGCATCCGGTGCCGCCACAGATACCACAGCGCCACGGCCACGGCGGCGATCAGCCCGCCGTAGAACACGCCGCCGGAGCGGAGCAGGGCCAGCAGCTCCCGCGGATCGTTCCAGTACCTGTCGAAGTCGACGACGAGCAGGAGGAGCTTGGCGCCGGCGAGGGCGCTGATGATGATCCAGATGCCGAGATCCATGACCCGGTTCGGGTCGAGGTTGCGCGTCCGGGCCCGCACCAGCGCAAACTGCAGCCCGAGCAGGTACGCCGCGGCCAGCAGCACGCCGTAGGTGTAAACGGGGAAGCCCCAGATCTCAAACAGGATGGGATGCATGTCGTCGTCCGAGCCCGATCATATCGAGCAGGACCAGGATGGCCCCGATCGTAATGGCGGCATCCGCCACGTTGAACGCCCAGAAATGGGTCGTGCCCCAGTACACGTCCACGAAGTCGACGACGTGGCCCGCGACCGCGCGATCGATCAGGTTGCCGAACGCGCCGCCGAGGATCAGGGCGAGCCCGAACCGCGCGAGCCGCTCGTGGAACCCGAGCTGCGTCGCATAGGCGGCGATCGCGACCAGCGCCACGGCGGCAATCGCGATCATCACGACCGGCTTGTACGGAAAATCGGCGGCGTTCAACAGGCCGAACGCCGCGCCGGTGTTGTGCACGTGCGTCAGGTCGAGGAGGTTCGGAATCAGGCTGTGGCTCTCCCCGAGCGGCAGCGTCTGCCGGACGACGGCCTTGGTGAGCTGATCGACGATCACGATGGCCGCCATCGTGCCCACTTCGAGCGGCTGGGCGTAGCGCGGCGGCGCCGCGCTTTCGAGCGGGGGCGCCGCGGGAACGGCCGTGTCGGTCGTCTCCGGAGGGCTTGTCATCAGGCAGTCATCTCGCGAGGGGGTTCGTCGTTGCGGGGCAGCGAGTCGACGCAGCGGTCGCACAGCCCCTCGGTCCCGGCGGCCGAGGACACGGCGCGGACGATCCGCCAGCAGCGGGGGCACTTGTCTCCGTCCGCCCGGGTGATGGCGATCTCCACTCCGGAGCCGTCGCCGGGCGCGGCCTCGAGGTCCGCCTGCGACACGATGAACAGCATCGCGAGATCGTCGCGATAGCGATCGAGGAGCGCGGCGTCGGCGCCGCGGGCGCGAAGCACCACGCGGGCGCCGAGCGAGTTGCCGATGGTCTTGGCCTGCCGCGCCGCCTCGAGCGCCCGGTTCACGTCGTCACGGATCCGCATCAAGTGATCCCAGCGCTCGAGGAGCGCCGGATCGATGAGCCTGGCGGCATCGTGCGGAAACTCCGCCAGGTGGACCGATTCCTCGCGGGTCCCCGGCAGATGGCGCCACAGCTCCTCGGTCGTCACAGGCAGGATCGGCGCGAGCAGCCGCGTCAGGCCGTCGGCGACGACGTACATCGCCGTCTGCGCGGAGCGCCGCTCGGGCGAGTCGGCCGCGAACGTGTAGAGCCGATCCTTCGAGACGTCCGCATAGAAGGCGCTCAGGTCCACCGTGGTGAACTGGTTGATGGCCTGGAAGATCGTCGGGTAGTCGTACTCGTCGGTACGCGCGCAGCACGGTCGTGGCCGCCGTCGCGTAGCGCCCGAGCGCGAACCGATCGACTTCGTTCATCCGCTCGAGCGGGACCCGATTGGCCGCCGGATCGAAGTCGTAGAGGTTCGAGACGAGATAGCGCAGCGTGTTGCGGATCTTGCGGTACGCCTCGATGACGCGCGCCAGGACCTGACGCCCGACCTTGATTTCCTCGCGGTAGTCCACCATCGCGACCCACAGCCGGAGGACCTCGGCGCCGCTCTCCTTGATGATGTCTTCCGGCTCGATCGCGTTGCCGAGCGACTTCGACATCTTCTTGCCGTCTTCCGTGACGATGAAGCCGTGGGTGACCACGGCGCGGAAGGGCGGCCTCCCGCGCGTGCCCAGGCCGACGAGGAGCGAGCTCTGGAACCAGCCGCGGTGCTGATCGCTCCCCTCGAGATAGAGATCCGCCGGCCACGTGAGCTCCGGGCGGAAGGGCAGCACGGCCTCGTGGCTGGAGCCGGAGTCGAACCAGACGTCGAGGATGTCCCGCTCGCGCTCGAACCCGGTGCCGCCGCACGCCGGGCACGTCAGGCCTTCGGGAACGAACTCCTCGATCGGGCGCTCGTACCAGGCGTCGGCGCCGTAGGTGTCGAACACCCCCGCGGCACGGTCGACGAGCGCCGGCGTCAGGAGCGCTTCACCGCATTTCGTGCAGTCGACCGCCGGGATCGGCACACCCCACGCGCGCTGGCGGGAGATACACCAGTCGGGCCGGTTCGCGACCATGCCGTAGAGCCGATCGCGTCCCCACGCCGGGAACCACTTCACGTCCTTGTCGATGGCCTCGATTGCCGCCTGGCGCAACGTCCTGCCCCCGGAGGAGGATGTCCCGCCCGAGCTCGCGGGCGGGCCGGATTCGGACCCCGCATCCGGCGTCCGTGAGCCGTCGAGCTCGCCGTCCATGGCGATGAACCACTGCCAGGTCGCGAGGAAGATCACGGGGTTGTGGCAGCGCCAGCAGTGCGGATACGAATGCTGGAAGCCTTCTCGATGCCAGAGCCGCTTGCGCTCCTCGAGCGCTTCCTCGACCTTGGGGTTGGCGTCGAAGACCCGCTGCCCGCCGAAGAGCTCCACCGTGTCCAGGAAGTGGCCGCCCGGCCCAACCGGCGCGTAGATCTCGAGCCCGTATTTCATGCCGGTCGCGAAGTCGTCGCTGCCGTGCCCGGGCGCGGTATGCACGGCGCCGGTGCCCTGCTCGAGCGTGACGTAGTCCGCCAGCACGGCGACCGAGTCGCGCGCATACAACGGATGGCGGAACTTGATTTGTTCGAGCTGGCGCCCCTTCATCCGCGCGATCGGCGCTCCGAAGGTCCGCCCGGCCACTTCGGCGACCTTCGCCGCCAGCGCTTCGGCGACGATGATGGCGCGGCCGTCCACGTCGTAGGCCGCGTAGTCGAACTCAGGGTGAAAGGCAACGGCGAGGTTCGACGGGATCGTCCACGGGGTCGTCGTCCAGATGAGGACGGACACGCCGCGCCCGGCGAGCTCCGGGACCCGCGCGGTCAATTCCTCGACGCTGCTCTCGGCCAGCGGGAACTCGACGTATATCGACGGCGACGCGTGATCGCTGTATTCGACTTCCGCTTCCGCCAGCGCCGTGCGGCAATGGATGCACCAGTGGACCGGTTTCTTGCCCTTGTAGACCAGGCCGCGTTCGACGAATCGCCCGAGCGCCCGCGCGATCGCCGCCTGGTAGCGGAAGTCCATGGTGAGGTACAGGTGATCCCAGTCGCCGAAGACACCGAGCCGCTGGAACTCGACGCTCATGACGTCGATGAACCGTGTCGCATAGGCGCGGCAGGCGCGGCGGAAGTCGGCGACCGACATGTCCCGCTTTTTCGGCCCCAGCTCGCGGTCCACCTTCAGCTCAATCGGCAGGCCGTGGCAGTCGTAGCCGAGGACGTAAGGAGAGTCGAAGCCCATCATCGTCCGCGATTTCACCACCAGATCCTTGAGGATCTTGTTCATCGCGGTGCCGAGGTGGATCTTGCCGTTCGCGTATGGCGGCCCGTCGTGCAGGACGAACTTCGGACGGCCCGCGCGGCGCTCCCTGATCCGCTCGTACAGCCCCATCGCCTTCCAGCGGGCGAGCTCCTGCGGCTCGGCCGTTTGGAGGTTGGCCTTCATCGGGAAGCCGGTGCGGGGCAGATTGAGCGTGTCTTTCCACTCAGCCATGGTGATCCGTCCATTTTAGTGCATGAACCGAAGTCCCGGCATTTGTTCGGTGACGGACACCGACGGAGGGCCGGGCTCTCGTTGATGGCGGCCACATTTCGGACCACAATGAAGCCCGATGCCGGTCAACGATCTTCGATCACGGGCCGAGGCGCTTCGCTGGTTTCACTCGATCGACCTCGGTGGCGGCGTCGTGACCAACGGCATCGTCGACACGGCGTACCGGTTGGCCCTGCTGGATCTTCCGGCGTCCCTGGAGGGACTCTCGGTCCTCGACATCGGCGCGTGGGACGGGTTCTTCTCCTTCGAGTGCGAGCGGCGCGGTGCGTCGCGCGTCGTCGCGGCCGATCACTATTCGTGGCACGGGCCGGGATGGGGCACGAAGGCGGCATTTCAGCTCGCGCGCGAGGCGCTGGGCTCACGAGTCGAGGATGTAGATATCGATGTGATGGATCTGTCGCCCGAACGTGTCGGGACGTTCGACGTCGTGCTGTTCCTCGGCGTGCTCTACCACCTGCGACACCCGCTGCTCGCGCTCGAGCGAGTGGCTTCCGTGACCGGCAACCTGCTCATTCTCGAAACCGTGGTCGACATGGTGGGGATCCGGAGGCCGGCTATGGCCTTTTACCCGGACCGGGAGCTGAATGGCGATCCGACCAACTGGTGGGGTCCGAATGTTCCGGCGGTTCGCGGAATGCTGACGAGCGTGGGCTTTCAACAGGTTCGAACGACGGCAACCCCACCGGGCGCTCTCTACCGCGCCGCGCGGGCGGTCTACCATCGCCTCCGTCGAAGGAATTCCGTGGCGCTGGCCTTTCGTCAGGATCGCGCCGTGTTTCATGCAGCCAAACTCCCTGTCGCAGCCAGTCGGTGATTTCTGGAACCGGGAGTCCCGCGCAGAAACAAAAAAAGCCCGGCGCCTCGAGGAGACGCCGGGCGGTCTTGCACGCGATAAGCGTTAGCGGCGGCCGGTGCGCGTGATCTCCACGCGGTACTCACCCTGATTGTCCTCGAAGCCGTCGTCGTTGACGCCGAGGAAGAGCTGACCGGCGGCCGGCGCCGTGATTGAGGTGGCGCCGCCGATTCCGAACGGCTGGCCATTCGGGCCGATGCGGCCAACCAGCGCTCCCGCAAATCCGTTGGGCAGCGGCCCATTGGCAATCTTGCGGCCGGTCTTGGAGCCGTTTGCGTTGGCGATGTCGGCAGCGTCGTTGCTCAGCTGTACTTCGCCGGTGGTGTTCAAGTTGAGCACTTCGCCCTTGCGGACAGTCAGGCCCGTCGCGGTCCACGGGTTACGGGGGTTGACTGAGATGCCCGAGCCGGTGGCCGGCGCGAGGTTGCCCGTCCCGGACGTGGCGACCGCGTTGTTCGGCCGTGCGAGCACGATCCGCCCGATTTCTCCGGACGAGAACTCACGCTCACCCGAGCTGGTCTTGAACGTGATGCGCAGCGGGGAAGAGCCGGCGATATCGTAGAGCTGGCCGTTGATGGTGTCGCCGTTGCGCAACCACACGACCTGCTGCCCGTTGGCGATCCGCGACCAGTCGGCGTCGCTCATCGTGCCGCCGGTGAAATCAATCACCGCGACGTCGTTCGTCGGAATCTGACGCTCCGCCCCATTAATCCTGACAGTAAAGCCGACGCCACCCAGATCGACCAGCTGAGCGTTGATGCGCTCGCCGGATCGCAGCGTGAGCGTGGCATTCTCCTGAGCCCGGACCACGCCCGTAAACGTCAGGGCCGCCACGGACATCGCGAGAATAGTACGCTTCAACATTTCTTCTCCTCCTGAAATCGTGTGCAATCGACAGCTGAGCCGTCTTCTACGGTCGGCTTCGAAAATCATTCACGCCTACTGCGAGTGCAAACCAGGGGCCACTGCTAAGTTACTCATAATTCTGGGCCACCTCATCAGTTTTAGTCCAGGATTGGCTAAAAATGGCCGAAAACCGGCTTGTATAATGGACAGTATGCCCTCCTCGGCCGCCCCCGCCCTGCACTCTCCCAGCCGCACCGAACATCTCGACAACGGTCTGAAGATCGTCGTGCAGGAGATTCACACAGCCCCGCTCGTGTCGGTGTGGTGCTGGTATCGCGTCGGCTCGCGCGACGAGGGACCGGGCCGCACCGGCGTCTCGCACTGGGTCGAGCACATGAATTTCAAGGGAACCGCGAACATCCCGCGTGAGCAGATGAAGGGAATCATCGAGCGGTTCGGTGGCATGTGGAACGGGTACACGTGGATCGATCAAACGACCTATATGGAGACGGCGGGCCGGGCCGCGCTCGATCAGATGTTGTTTCTCGAAGCCGAGCGCATGGCCAATGGCTTGTACGACTCGGCGGAGTGCGAATCCGAGCGGACGGTGATCATTTCCGAGCTCCAGGGCGGCGAGAACGATCCGGATCAACTGCTGGACACCGAAGTGACGGCCAGCGCGTTCCGGGCCCATCCGTACGGGCACCCGACGATCGGATGGCTCGGGGATCTCAGGTCGATGACGCGCGACGACCTCTACGGCCACTATCGCCGCTTCTACATCCCGAACAACGCGACGCTCGTCGTCGTGGGCGACGTGGATGCCGACGACGTGCTGCGGCGTGCCGCGCATCGTTTCAGCGGCATCGCGCCGGGCGCGGAGCCCGAGCGCATTCGAATCGAAGAGCCCCCGCAGCTTGGCGAGCGGCGGGTCCTCCTCGAACGCGAAGGCACGACGGCCTATCTGAAAATGGTCTTTCATGCCCCGGCCGCCCACGAGCCCGACTTCTTCCCGATGCTCGTCCTCGATGCGGTGCTGACCGGCGCCAAAGGCGTCAATCTGTGGTCGAGTTTCCGTGGGTCGCCGCCGCAGCGGAAGGCGCGGCTGTACACCGCGCTCGTCGAGTGCGGGCTCGCCTCGGCCGTCTCCGGCGCGCTCCTCCCGACTGAGCAGCCCTTTCTCTACACGCTGTCCTTCACGGCGTTGGAAGGGGCGGCGCTCGCCACCGTCGAGGCCGCGGTGTCGGCCGAGATCGAGTGCGTGCGGGCCGCGGGCGTCGACCCCGCCGAGATCGCGCGGGCCAAGCGCCAGCTCCGCGCGCGGCTGGTATTCGAGAACGACAGCGTCACGAACGTCGGCCATCAGCTGGGGTATTTCGAGACGGTCACGGGGGCGGACTACTTTGGCTCGCTGCAGCGTCGCATCGACGCTGTCACGGCCGAACAGGTATGGGATGTCGCGCGACGCCGGCTTGCCCCGGCCTCCCGCACGGTCGGATGGTTCCGCCCGCTGGAGTCGCACTGAATGACGCCGACGCCGACGCCGACGCCGACCCTGGCCGGGAGCCTCGCGCCCGTTCGCGCCACGCTCGACAACGGAGCCGTCGTCGTGGTCCAAGAGACGTCGGCCACTCCCGCCGTCGCGATCAATGCGACGTTCCTGGCCGGCAGTCTCTACGAGCCCGCCGACCTTCCGGGTCTCGCGTATCTCACCGGGCGCGTGATCGATCGGGGCACGGAGCATCGATCGGCTGACGTGATTGCCGAGGAGCTCGACGAGCGGGGCATCTCGCTGCGCGTCGCGACCACCCGGCACACCATGACGCTCTCGTGCACGTGCCTTGCCGAGGACTTCAACGACGTGCTCGCGATCGTGATGGATGTTGCCAGGCGGCCGGTGTTTCCGGATCGGGAACTGGCCAAACGCCGCGCCGAAGCCATCACCGCCGTGCGGCAGGACGAGGACAACCCCGCCGTTCGCGCGGTCGTGGGTCTTTCCGAGCTCCTCTACGGCACGAATCACCCCTACGGCCGGCGCGCGAAAGGCACCGTTGCCAGCCTCGAGCGCACCGATCGGGATGCCATCGCGAGTTTCCACGGCCAATACGTCCGTCCCGCGGTGCTCACCCTTGCGGTCGTGGGGGACGTCGGCGGGCAGGACGTCATCGATCGAACGGCCGCCGAGCTCGATGGCTGGACAGGTGCGGCGGCAGGTCCGGCAGTCGTTCCGCCCCCGCTCGTTCCGCAGGACCGGCGGATGCGCGTGATTTCCATGCCGGGGAAGTCGCAGACGGACATCACGTACGGATTCACCACGATCAGCCGGTTCGATCCGCGGTATTACGCGGTACTGGATGATGAACAACATCCTCGGGCAGTTCGGCCTGGGGGGCCGGCTGGCCGACAACATCCGCGAACGCCAGGGGATGGCGTACTACGCGTTCAGCACGTTCGATCCGACCATGGGCGAAGGGCCGCTGGTGGTGCGTGCGGGAGTCGATCCGAAGAACGTGGATCGCGCGCTCGAGGCCATCGACGAGGAAGTCCGGCAGCTCGGCGCGGAAGGGCCCACGCCCGTCGAGGTCGCGGAAACGCGCGAGTTCCTGATCGGGTCGATCCCGCGGCTGCTCGAGACGAATTACAGCATCGCGAGCTTCCTGCAGACGTGCGAGCAGTTCGGCCTGGGGCTCGACTACGATCGGCGCCTGCCGGCGCTCCTCGAAGCCGTGACGATCGACGAGATCCGATCCGCGGCGTCGGAAGTGCTGATCCCCGAGCGCGCCGCCGTGGTGGTCGCCGGGCCCGTCGCTCCCCCGGACGAGGCGGAGCCGTGACCGCGCCGGCCATCCAATCCACGACCCGTGCCGTCTTCTTCGATGTCGATTTCACCCTGATTTACCCCGGCCCCGCGTTCCAGGGTGGCGGGTACCGTGACTTCTGCGCGCGCCACGGCGTCGCGGTCAATCCCGGCGCCTTCGATCGCGCCGTCGCCGCGGCTTCCTCCGTGCTCGATCCGCGCGGCGACATCTACGACTACGACGCGCAGATTTACGTCGACTACACGCGGCGGATCATCGAAGGCATGGGAGGCGCGGGACCCGGGGTCGAAGCCGCGGCACGCGACATCTACGCCGAATGGGCCGCCTGCCACCATTTCACGATGTACGACGACGTTCCCGGCGCGCTCCGGACGCTGCACGCCGCCGGCTTGAAGATCGGATTGATTTCGAATTCGCACCGCTGCCTGGACTCGTTCCAGACCCACTTCGCGCTCGAGGGACTCTTCTCCGTCACGCTGTCCTCGCACGAGCACGGCTATCTGAAGCCGCACCCGAGCATCTTCGAGGCGGCGCTGCGCGCGGTGGCAACCGAGGCCGCCGAGGCCGTCATGGTCGGCGACAGCCTCGTCCACGACGTCGAAGGAGCGCGCCGCCTCGGCATGCGCGCCATCCTCGTCGCGCGCGCCGGGGGCCCCGTCGCCGGCTGCCCGGCCGACGTGCCGGTCATCCGATCTCTCCACGAGCTGCACGCGCTGCTCCTGCCGCCCTCGACGTGATCATTCGTCCCCTCACCACGCTCGAAGACTGCCGGAAGGTCACGGAGCTGGAAAAATCCGTGTGGGGGTACACCGACGGCGAGGACGTTGTCCCGCCTCCCATCCTGATCGTCTCGATCAAACGCGGCGGCATCCTGCTCGGCGCGTTCGACGCTTCGGGGGAGATGAAGGGCTTCGTGTACTCGATGGCCGCGCTCAAAGAGGGCCTGCCGACGCAGTGGTCGCACATGCTGGGGGTGACGCCGGACGCGCGCGACGGCGGGCTCGGCCTGGCGCTCAAGCTCGCGCAGCGCGAGCACGCCCTCCGGATGGGGATCGATCTGATTGAGTGGACCTACGATCCGCTCCAGGCGCTCAACGCCCACTTCAATTTCGCCAAGCTCGGCGTGGTCGTCAGCGAGTACGCGGAGAACCTCTACGGCGACTCGAGCAGTCCGCTGCACCGCGGCACGCCGACCGACCGGTTCGTCGCGCAGTGGGCGCTGTCGACACCGCACGTCCAGCGGCGTGTTTCGCCGTCCGGGCGTCAGGGCATGCGGGACAGCAGCGTCGCGGCCGCCATCGTCGTCAATCCGTCCCGCCAGGCGGGGGAGTGGCTCGAGCCCGATGAGGGGGCGCTCGACGTCGACGCGGCGCGCGTCCTCGTGGAAATCCCCACTGACTTCGTGGACATCCAGGCGCGCCGTCCCGCGCTGGCGCTCGACTGGCGGATGACGACGCGCCGGATTTTCCAGGCGTATTTCGGGCGAAGCTATCGGGCCGTCGATTTCCTGCTGTCGCGCGAGGCGGGACGAGGACAGTATCTGCTGGCGAAGGCTGCGTCGGGGCAGGGGTGACAACAACGCCCAACTCCCAAGCTACACGCTTTGTCCCAGCCGCTTGGAAGTCGCTGCAACTTTCACCCCCCAGGCACTTTGGGAGTTGGGAGTTGGCTTTCTTGGGAGGAGTCGACCATCAGCAGCTATCCAGGCGGCCACTTCAGCGAGCGTCCGCCGAGCACGTGCAGGTGCACGTGGAACACCGTCTGCCCGGCGTCTGCATTGCAGTTGAACACGGTCCGATAGCCGCGGTCGCCGTAGCCGTTCTCGCCCGCCAGCGACGCCGCCCTCCGGATCATCTCGCCGACGAGCGCATCGTCTGCCGCCGTCGAGGTCGTTGAGGCTGGAGATGTGCCGGCGCGGGATGACGAGCACGTGCATCGGCGCCTGCGGGTTGAGGTCCTTGAACGCCACGAGCCGATCGTCCTGGTAGACGATGGCCGCGGGAATCTGACCTCGCGGCGATCTTGCAGAAGAGACAGTCCGCCACCTTACCTCCTGAGCACCGCGACGCGCGGGATTCCCTGCAGGTCGTTGCGCACGCGCGTGATCGTCCCACCCGGCCTCCCGGGCGCACCAGGCGCACCTGTTCGTGCTGCCCGAACCCGAACTCGATGACGAGATGCCCCTCGCCGGCGAGGTTCTTCGGCGCCGCCGCCAGGAGCCGCCGGATGACGTCGAGACCGTCCCCCTCGCCGCCGTAAAGCGCGGTGGCCGGCTCGTACATCGCGACCTCCGGCTGGAGGCCCTCGGCATCGGATTGCGGGACGTACGGGGGGTTCGCCACGATCACCTCGGCGGTCTCTTCGACATCCTCGAGCAGATCCGTCTGGGTGAAGGTAATGCGGGAGTCCACGCCGTGGCGCAGCGCGTTCCGGCGGGCGACGGCCAGCGCGGCCGCGGAACTGTCGGTCGCGATGATCTCGGCTTCGAGGACCTCGAGCGCCAGCGCGATCGCGATGCAGCCGCAGCCCGTGCCGACGTCGATCATGCGCCGGCAATTGGCATGGCTGCGCGCCCAGATGATGGCTTCCTCGACGAGGATCTCCGTCTCCGGGCGCGGGATGAGCACGTCGGTGTTGACTTCGAACTCGAGACCCCAGAACTCCTTGTGCCCGACGATGTAGGCGACCGGCTCGCGCGCGGCGCGCCGCGCGACCAGCGGATGGTAGCGGTCGTCGAAGTCGGTCGGGGTGGGATCCGGGCCGTGCGTCAGGACCGCCGCACGGTCCCATGCGAGCACGTGACGGGCGAGGACTTCCGCGTCGAGTGCCGCCTCGTCCGGGCGGATGCCCGCCTTGGTAAACGCCTCCCGGGCTTCCACCAGGCGCTCGTTGAGCGACGCCATCAGTGCACGGTATCGCCGTCTGTAGCGGTGTCCGCGGCGTCGGTGTCGGTTGCGTCCTTGAGCTTCTCGGACGTGAAGTGCGTGACCGCCGCGTCGATGAGCGCGTCGAGGTCGCCGTCGAGCGCCTGGGTCAGCTGGTGCATCGTGAACCCGATGCGATGGTCCGTGATCCGGTTCTCCTTGAAGTTGTAGGTCCGGATCTTTTCGGAGCGATCGCCGGTGCCGACCTGCGTGCGCCGATCCTTGGCGATCGCCTCCTGCTGCTTGCGCATCTCCATCTCGTACAAGCCGCGAGCGCAGGACCTTCATCGCCTTCGCGCGGTTCTTCACCTGCGACTTCTCGTCCTGCTGCGAGACGACCGTGTTGGTCGGGATGTGCGTGATGCGGACGGCGGAGTACGTCGTGTTGACGCTCTGGCCGCCCGGCCCGCTCGAGCAGAAGGTGTCGATTCGCAGGTCCTTCGCCTCGATATGGATATCGACCTCTTCGGCTTCCGGCAACACGGCGACCGTGGCGGTGGACGTGTGAATGCGCCCCTGGGCCTCGGTCGTCGGCACGCGCTGGACGCGGTGCACGCCGCTGTCGTACTTGAGGCGGCTGTACGCGCCGCGTCCTTCGATGATCGCGGTGATTTCCTTGGTGCCGCCCGCGCCGCTCTCGCTCATGTTCAGCACTTCGACGCGCCAGCCGCTTGCGCTCGGCGTAGCGCGAATACATGCGGAACAGATCCGACGCGAAGATCGCCGCCTCGTCGCCGCCGGCCCCCGCGCGGATTTCGAGGACGACGTTCTTCTCGTCGTTGGGGTCCTTCGGGACGAGGAGGACCTTGATGTCGGCGAGCAGCGCGTCGCGGCGGGCTTCCAGCGCGCTGAGCTCCTCCTGGGCCAGCTCGCGCATGTCCGGGTCCTTCATCAGCTCTTCGGTCGCCGTGAGCTTCGCGACGACGTCCTTGTACTCGCGAAAGCTCTCGACGAGCGGCTGCATTTCCGACGAGCGCCTTCGAGTGCGTACGGAACTTCGTCGTGTCCGCCTGGACGGCGGGATCGGCCATCTCGGCCATCAGCTTTTCGTATTGCGCTTCGACGGATGCCAGTTTGTCGAACATGCTCTTGACTCTATCGGATCCGCGCTACAGCCGGACCCCTGGCCCGGACCCGCCGGACACAGGCGGAAGAAACGCGACCTCGTCGCCATCCGCGAGCGTCGCCGTGAGCCGCGTGTACTCTTCGTTCACCGCGCAGGAGACGGCGGCCGCGTAGTCCGCCGAGCGGCGGGAAACTCCGCCGACGAGGCGTCCCAGGCGGTGCGCGCCGTTGCGCCGTCGGGCAGCGTGCGCTCGAGCTCCGATGCGCCGGCAATCTCGCGCAGCCGGGCGAACAGCCGGATCCTTACGAGCATGCCCGCGCGAGCGCCAGCTGACGCGCGGCCTCGTCTCCCGGATCCGCCGTCGCGCCCTCGATCCAGACCTCGCCGCCCTCGAAGTGCTCGTGCTTCCAGATGGGGGCGATCTGCTTCAGCCGCTCGATCGCATACCGGGACGCCGCGAATGCATCGGCGCGATGGGGAGATGCCGCGGCAATCACGACGCTGGCTTCACCGATCGCCACCCGGCCCGTCCGGTGGTGGATGGCGAGCCCGGCGGAGGGCCAGCGGGCGACGCGCCTCCTCTTCGATCTGCCGGAATGCCTTCAGGGCCAGCGGCGCGTACGCCTCGTAGTCGAGCCAGAGCACCCGGCGGCCGGCATTCTGATCCCGCACCAGCCCGACGAAGGTCGCGACGGCGCCACACGCGGGGTCCGCCACCAGGTCGGCGATCGCGCCCGCCGTCAGCACATCAGGGGTCACCCTGAACCGCTCGTCCGGACCCCTCATCCCGTTCAGTATACCGCGCGCCAGAAGTGGTTCAGCGGGCCGTGGCCGGCGCCGAGGCCCGGCGCGTGGCGGATCGCCCCGTCGAGATAGTCCCGGGCGCGCTCGATGGCGTCGCGGTCCGTCAGCCCCAGGGCCAGGTTCGCCGCGATCGCCGACGACAGCGTGCATCCGGTCCCGTGGGTGTGCCGGGTGTCGATCCGCGGGCGCCGGATATCGAAGGTCCCGTCCGCCGTGCACACGACGTCGATCGAGTCTGGGCCCTCGAGATGGCCTCCCTTGACCAGCACGACGCGAGGCCCAAGCTCCAGGATCCGCCGTCCGGCTTCCCGCATGTCGTCGAGGGAGCGCACCGGCATTCCCGCCAGCACTTCCGCTTCCGGCACGTTCGGGGTGACGATCTGGGCCCGGGGCAGCAGCTCGGCCCGCATGGCGGCGACGGCGTCCGCCTCGAGCAGCCGGTCCCCCCCTTTTGCAATCATCACCGGATCGACGACGACGTGCGGAAGGTTCATGTCCTCGATGGCCGCGCCGACCGCTTCGACGATCGCGGCGTTTGCCAGCATGCCGATCTTCACGGCATCGGCGCCGATGTCGCCGGCGATCGCTTCGATCTGCGCCGTGACGAGGTCCGCCGGGAGGGCCTGCCACGCGACGACGCCGAGCGTGTTCTGGGCGGTGACCGCGGTGATGGCGCTCGTGCCGAAGACGCCGTGCGCCGCGAAGGTCTTCAGGTCTGCCTGAATGCCGGCTCCGCCGCCCGAATCGCTCCCCGCGATTGTGAGTGCTGTGCGCATAAAAGAGAGCTTCCCGCTTCCCGCTACCCGCTTCCCGCTACCCGCTTTCCGCGCCGTCTGCGCGTCGAGGGCCCGGCGAGCGACGGCGGGCGTCCAGCTTCCCGCCGTGTCGGGGACAAGTGCCAGCTGGCTTGACGTCCAGCGCGACAGGCGGAAGGATAGTAGAATCCCCGTTATGACCGTTCGATTCAATGCTCTCGCGGGCGCGCCTGGAACCTTGATTTCGGCCGTCGCGTCACGCGCCGAAATGGGCACCGGGATTCGTGTCGCCTCGGTCGTGCTGGTTGCCGCGATGACGGCGGCCGCCGCCCAGGTCAGCATCCCGCTGCCGTTCACGCCTGTGCCGTTCACCCTGCAGCCGATGGTGGTGCTGCTCGGCGGCGCGGCGCTCGGGTCACGCCTCGGGATGTGCGCCCAGGTCCTCTACCTGCTCGCCGGCATCGCGGGCCTTCCCGTCTTCGCGGCGTCGGCGGTGCTGCCCCAGGGCGCCTTGCGCCTGCTCGGCCCGACCGGCGGGTATCTCATGAGCTATCCGTTTGCCGCGTTTCTGACCGGTGTGCTGGCCGAGCGCGGTCTGGATCGCCGCTACCTGACGTCGGTGCTCGCGATGGCCGCGGGCCTGTCGGTCGTCTTCACGTTCGGCGTGGTCTGGCTGGCGTGGTTCGCCCGGCCGGCCGCCGCAACGCTCGACCAGGCGCTGCGCACGGGCCTGTATCCCTTCATTCCGGCGGATGTGATCAAGATCTTCATCGCCGCCGCGGTGATGCCCGCGCTCTGGAAATTGACCGGCCAGCGCGGCGCCTGACCGGGACGTTCGCCTGATTTGGCGGGTCTCCGCGGTTGATATGACCATTTGACCGGTCATATGCGACATGATAACGTACCGGCCATGGCGAAGCGCAAGAAACCCCCGACGGCGCAGGACGTCGGAGCCGCTGACTTCAAGGCGACGTGCCTCAAGCTGTTCGATCGCGTCCGCGACGAGGGCGTCGAATACATCGTCACCAAGCACGGCAAGCCCGTCGCCCGCGTCGTCCCCGCCGGCGTGGCTCCGACGTCGCTTCACGGCGCGTTCGCCGGCCGCATCCGGATTACCGGCGATATCGTCTCGATGGACTGGCACGACGAGTGGGAAGCGGCAAGAGAGAAATCCCTAATCCCTAATCCCTAATCCCTAATCCGTGAATCGCTGGATTCGGCGATTCGAGATTCAAAGATTCAAGGATTCAGATTCGAGGCTTCGGCGATGCAAGGATTCGAGGATTAGTGATTGAATGACCCTCGCCTTCGACACGCACACCCTCGTCTGGTGGCTGACCGGCCACGAACGTCTGACGTCCGCCCAGACCGCGGCTCTCCGCCGGGCCGAAGCGCGCGGCGATCGCATCGGGGTGCCCGCGATCTGCTTCTGGGAAATCGCGAAGCTCGTTGAACGCGGCCGGCTCGAATTCGAAGTGCCGGCCGACCAGGTGTTCGACGAGATCGAAGAGCACCCGACCATCCGCGTCCTCGAGCTGTCACCGAGAATCGCGCTCGAGAGCACGCGGCTCGGTCCCGGGTTCCATAGCGACCCCGCCGATCAGCTCATCGCCGCGACCGCACGCGTCCACGGGCTCAAGCTCGTCACCTCCGACGATCGCATCCGCTCCTCGCGCGTCGTCGGCGTCGTGTGAATCACTAATCACTAACCTAATCCTTGAATCCCTGAATCCCGATTGGATGATTCGACGATTCGACGATTCGACGATTAGTGATTAGTGATTCGTTCTACCGGACGTACCCCAGGCTTCTCAGACGATCGATCATTTCCTGATCGAGCGGCTGTCCGGTGCGTGCCGCTGTGCCGGAAGAGGGGCGTCCGTAGCCTTTGACTTGACGGACGGGATAACGCGTGACGAACTGCTCGGCGAACAGTCCGGTGAGCGGCCTGCCGGACAGCTCGTCGCTGATCGGGACTCCCAGCAGGTGCAGCACGGTCGGCATGACGTCGGTCGACCGTCCAGCGATCGCGGCGCGTGCGGCCGCCGCGGGTCCGCTCAGTCCCAGCCATCCATCCGCCGCGGCCGTCGTCCGCCCAGGTTGGCTGACCAGCACGACCACCACGTTGGCTGACGGCGCGATCGAGCGCTCCAGCAGCCGATCGAGAACCACGTAGTAGTCGCGCAGCGCGTCGAGGCGCGTGGCGACCACTGAAGCGGGGAGCGCGCCACCCTGGCCGCCGAGGAGCGCGTGCTGCGCGATGTCGAGGCCCGGGAGATAGACGGCGAGCAGATCCGGCGCCGGCGTGGACACTTCACGTCCGAGCGCAAGCTGAATCGCGTCGAGCTCCACGGATCGCCGCACCACCTCGAACACTCCCTCACCCCTGATCGGGAACGGTCCCAGAGCCCCCAGGCCCTCGTCGGCGGCCTCCCGGCGGATCGCCGGCCATCGCGGCCCGAGCCGTTCGTACACTGACGGAGGCGTGATCTCTGCGTCGAGAGGCCCGCCGTGCTCCAGCCGCAGCGTGGCGCGATCGCTCAGGATGATGTTGCCGTTCGCTTCCGTCGGCCACGTCGCCCACCAGTTCACCACGACCGCCCACAACCCGGCGTCCGATGCCACCTCCCAGATGGTCTTCTCGCGCCGCTCGTGCCTGCTTGCGATCCCCGGACGCGTCAGGCGGAACAGATCGGTCGCGGCCTGAATGGCGCCGCCGAGCCGCGACGGTTCGCTCGACGGCACCGAACCGTGGAGTCCGGCGACGCGCCGCGTTTCGAGTCCCTGGACTCCGTGCACGTCGGCCGGCTGTCCCGTCGCGACGGTCGTCCAGACCCGCGCGGGATCGCGGGTGTTGTCGCCGGCCAGCCGCGCATGCGACGAACCAAACGCCGCGGCGAGCCTGGGCACGCGGCCCGCCCGCGCCAGCTCGTCAAAGACGACGGGGTCGAATCCGTCGATCGCGAACAGCCGAACGCGAAGGCCCGCCGAGACGACGGTCAGCGGAGGACCCGACCGTCGTCGCGTGTCGTCCGGCGCCGTCAGGACCAGCAGCGCAGCCGCGCCCGCGAAGGCCAGCACCCCGGCCACGGCCGACATCCGCCGGTCAAGACCTCTATCGGGAGCGTGTCGGCAGGCACGTCCCCCGGCGGGAGCCCAGCCATCAGCGATGCAAAGGCCGTCACCCGGACTGCGTGGCCGAGCAGCAGGCTGATCGCGACCGCGACCGCGAGCGCAAAACCGGTCCAGACGGGGGCGGCCCACGCCAACGCCGACGTTCCTGCGAAGCCCGCATTTGCCGTGCGCCACCACAGGGTCAGGTAGACGAGACAGGCGAGCGTCACGATGGCGCCGGCGCGGATGGACAACGCCCGGGCGCGGAGCCCCACTCGCTCGGTCGCGATCGACGCGACGATCAGGCTCGCGGCGAATCCCGCAATCGCGACCGCTGCGCCGAACAACGCGCCGATGTACAGCGGCGACAACGATCGCGTCGCGCGGTCCGGTGACGAGGCCCGGCAGTCGCGCGCCCAGCCCGACGGCCGCCGCGGGTCCGAGGAGCAGGGCCGCGAGGATGCCGACGCGCAGGCTGGCCAGTAGCGCGATGACGGCCGGCTTTCGCGTGCCCCGGGCGGGGCCGAGGACGAACCTGTTGACGCCGGCGTCGAGATATCCGAGCGCACGCAGCTTCCGGCGCAGCTCGTCGACGCGCCGGTCGGGGGGCTCTTCGGCCACGGTCACCAGCTTCGGTTGGCCACGAACGCCGACAGCGTCCGCAGGCGATCCGCACGCCGGCCGAATGGCGCCAGCGCCAGATCGGCGGTCTGGCACAGCTCCGTCGCGAGCTGGCGCGCGCCCGCCACCCCGCTGAACGAGACGAAGGTCGTCTTCTTGGCGTCCGCGCGGGTCGCTTTGCCCGTGTCCGCCGGAACGCCTTCGACATCCAGCAGGTCGTCGATGATCTGAAAGGCCAGACCGAGGTTCTTCGCGTAGGCCGCGAGCGACGCGACCGTGTCGGCCGGCGCCCCGGCGATCAGCGCACCGGAGGTCGCGGCCGCGCTGAAGAGCGCACCGGTCTTCCCGCGATGGATCCGTTCGAGCATCTCGAAGGTGATCGGCTGCTCGGCCGCAAGGAGGTCGGCCGCCTGACCGCCGATCAACCCGCCGGGGCCGACGGCCTCCGCGACGAGCGCGCACAACCGCGCCGCGAGCGCCGCCTCGTACGCGCGGGCGAGCGTGTCGTAGGCCAGATTCAGCAGTGCGAAGGCCGCGAGGATGGCGACTGCCTCGCCGAACTCCAGGTGGTTCGACTTCCGGCCCCGGCGCAGCGGGGCATCGTCCATCGAGGGCAGATCGTCGAGGATGAGCGACGACGCGTGCACGAGCTCCATCGCGGCGGCGGCGGGAACCGCGCGCCCTGGTCGATCCGCCGCAGAGCTCCGCGGCGAGCAGCGTCAGCACCGGCCGCACGCGCTTGGAGGGCGCGAGCACCGTGTAGGCCATCGACCGTGCGACCACGCCGCCATCTCCGGCAACCAGCCGTCCGAGCTCCGCGTTCACGAGCGCCTGATACTCGGCGAAGAACGGCGGGACCGCGCTCATCGCCGCGGGTGTTCGAACACCAGCATGTATTGGTACTTGAGGAACGACTCCCGGGATCGCAGCGCGAGACCCGCGGCGCGGGCGTGTCCGATGATGACCTCCGGATCCACGCGTTCCGCCATCGCGGGTCCGGGTCCGCCGCCATCCTTCTTGAAGTCCACGATCCCGATGAGCCCGTCCGGCTTCAACTTGCTCGCGATGTTCCGGAGCAGCACGATCGGTTGTTCCATCTCGTGGTAGGTGTCGACGATCAGGACGGCGTCGACGGGTTTCGGGAGGCGGGAATCGCTCTGTGTGCCGAGCACCGTCCTGACGTTCTTGCGGCCGATCTTCTCGACCCGACGTGTGATCGCCTCGATCATCTGACGCTGGACGTCTTCGGCGAACACGATGCCATTGGGCCCGACGCGCTCGGCGAGACGAATCGTGAACCATCCGCTCCCGGCGCCGAGGTCAGCGACGACGCTTCCGTCCCCCACCCCCAGCACGTCCATTATCCGGGCCGGCAGCTGCCACTCGTCGCGATCCGGCGGCTCGAGCTGACCCAGATCCTCCGGCCGGAACAGGCGCGTGTGCTGTTGCGCCGCCGCTGCGATCGCCGCTCCCGCCAGGATCAGGCACAGGGCCACTGCCGGTGCTCGGTGTCTCGTCATAGTGTCTCCTGGGGGCGTTCGGGGTTCTCCAGCCTGGGGCCCTCCCGCCCGGGAACGCCGGGTGTCGTCATGGCCTCCGCCGACAGAATCGCATCGAGCTGCGTCGTCGGGCAGCAGCTTTCTCTCGCGCACGAGCTCCCGGATCGAACGTCCTGTCTCGACAGACGCCTTGGCGATCTCGGCGGTTGCCGCGTAACCGATATACGGACTGAGCGCGGTCGCGAGCGCGGTGCTGCGGTCGAGCAGCTCGCGGCATCGATCCTCGTCGGCGCGGATGCCCGCCACGCAGCGTTCGTGCAGCACGCGCATCGCGTTGCTGAGAATGCGCGTCGCATGGAGCGTATTCCACGCGATGACCGGCATCATCACGTTCAGCTCGAGTTGCCCCGCATCGCACGCGGCGAGAACGGCCGCGTCGCAGCCGTACACCTGGTAGCAAACCTGGTTGACCATCTCCGGCACGGAGGGGTTCACCTTGCCCGGCATGATCGACGAACCGGGTTGAACGGCCGGCAAGCGGATCTCCGCGATGCCGGCGCGCGGCCCCATGCTGAGGAGGCGCAGGTCCGACGCCACCTTGTTGACTTCAACCGCGAGCCGCCGCAGCGTGCCCGAGAAGGCGAGCACGTCCCCCATGCTCTGCGTGACGCGGAACCGGTCCTGGGCCGGCCGGAGGGACAGTCCCGTGTACGTCGCGAGCTGACGGATGGCCAGACGGGTGTACTCCGCCCCTGCGTTCAGACCGGTGCCGACGGCCGTGGCGCCGAGGTTCAGCTCGAGCAGCTGCGTGGCGGTGCCCGCGACGTCGCCGCCCGCGTGAATGACGTTCGAGGCGTACCCGCCGAACTCCTGGCCGAGCGTGATCGGCACGGCGTCCTGCAGGTGGGTGCGCCCGGTTTTCAGAACGTGCGCGAGCTCGGTGCTCTTGGCAGAAAGGCCGCTGGCCAGACCGCTGGCGGCCGAGAGCAGGCCCGGCACCATGCTCATGATCGCGAGGCGCGTCGCCGTGGGATACACGTCGTTGGTCGACTGTCCCATGTTGACGTGATCGTTCGGGTGCACGCGCGAGTACTCGCCGCGCGCGCCGCCGAGGATCTCCGCCGCGCGATTGGCGAGGACCTCGTTCGTGTTCATGTTGTGAGAGGTGCCGGCTCCGGCCTGATAAATGTCGACGACGAACTGATCGCGCAGCTTCCCGGCGAGCACGTCGTCGGCCGCACGGACAATGGCGGCGGCGATCTCCGCCGGCAGCCGTCCGAGCGCGGCGTTGGCCTCGGCGGCGGCCTTCTTGATCTGCACCGTGGCGACGACAAGCTCGGCCGGAGCGGCGAGGCCGCTGATGGGGAAGTTCTCCACCGCCCGCCGCGTCTGCGCGCCGTAGTACGCATCGGCGGGCACCTGGACGTCGCCGAGAGGATCGCGCTCGACACGGAAATGCATGGCTACCGCGGATTATACTGCCCCATATGCTTCCCGCCTTTCTCGACAGCATGGTGGACCTCATCACGCGCACGTCGACCGATCTGCCGCCGGACGTGCGTGCGGCCATGGGCCTGGCGCTGCGCCAGGAGGAACCGGCGACGCGCGCCGGCCAGGCGCTTTCGATCATCGCGCAGAACGTCGATCAGGCGGCGGCGTGCGACGGGCCGATCTGCCAGGACACCGGCATGCCGACCTTCGAGGTGAAGGTGCCGCTCGGCGCGAACCAGATCTGGATGCGCGCCCGGATCCGCGACGCGGTCGCGGAAGCCACGCGCCGCGGCAAGCTCCGCCCGAACTCGGTCGACTCAATCACCGGCGAGAACTCGGGGGACAACCTCGGGCCGGGCACGCCGATCATCCACTTCGATCAATGGGACGAAGAGGACATCGAGGTGAAGCTCATCCTGAAGGGCGGCGGCTGCGAAAACACCAACGCGCAGTACAGCCTGCCGTCGGAGCTCGATCATCTCGGCCGCGCGGATCGCTCGCTCGAGGGCGTCCGCAAAGCCATCCTGCACGCGATCTGGAAGGCCCAGGGGAAAGGGTGCAGCCCCGGTGCGGTCGGCGTCTGTGTCGGCGGAGATCGGACGTCCGGTTACGCCCACGCCAAGGAACAGTTGTTCCGCACCCTCGACGACACGAACCCGGATCCGCGGCTGGCCGCGCTCGAGGCCTCCATCATGGAGGATGCGAACCGGCTGTCGGTCGGGACGATGGGATTCAGTGGAGCGACGTCGCTCATCGGGTGCAAGATCGGCGCGCTGAATCGTCTCCCGGCGAGCTTCTTCGTGTCGGTGGCGTACGATTGCTGGGCCTTCCGGCGGCTCGGGGTGCGTCTCGATGCGACGAGCGGCGCCATCAACCGGTGGTTGTACCGGGAGGGCACGGCCGCCTCGCAGCCGATGCTGGCGCCCGAGGTCGTCGCCGCCGGATTCGCGCGCACCGGACGCGAGATCCCGCTGCAGGCGCCAATCTCCGACGAGCAAATCCGCTCGCTCCATGTCGGCGACGTCGTCCTGATCTCGGGCCGCATGTTCACCGGCCGCGATGCCGTGCACGCGCACCTCATGAAACACGAGCCGCCGGTCGATCTGCGCGGCGCGGTCCTGTATCACTGCGGGCCCGTCGTCATGAAAGAGGGGGACGGATGGCGGGTGACCGCCGCGGGCCCCACGACCAGCATCCGCGAGGAGCCGTATCAGGCCGAGATCCTGAAGCGCTACGGCGTCAGGGTCGTGATCGGCAAAGGGGGCATGGGCGCGAAGACGCTCGCCGGGCTCGAGGCGTCCGGCGCCGTGTACCTGAATGCCATCGGCGGCGCCGCGCAGTTCTACGCGCGCTGCATCGAGCGCGTGGTTGGCGTCTCGCTGATGGAGTTCGGGACGCCCGAAGCGATGTGGCACCTCGAGGTGCGTGACTTTCCGGCGATCGTCACGATGGACGCGCACGGGAACAGCCTGCACAAGGATGTGGAGGAGCAGTCGGGCAAGATCCTCGAGACGCTCTCCGGTGGCGTCCGGCTTTAGCCGGACCGGCTGAACACGCCGCGACGCTGTGAGGTCCACATGACTGAATGCGATACGCACGTCGAGGGCTCAACTCACCGGAGCGGCCGTCCAGGAGCAGAGTGTCATCAGGATTGTTTTGAACGGCTGAGCTCGTCTGGCCGGGACACGGGCCAACCCCGGCAGCGGCCCAGTATCGTCCGGCTGTCCAGCCGGAGACCAGCGGTCCAGTTGGAGCGTCTAAGTCGCTGCAATGATGGCAGTTGCTGGAGTGGGGCGGCTGCCGGCCGGCGTGTTTCCGGTTGTATGGCTGACACGCACCCGCTATAATTGAATGTCGCTTCGCTCAGGGAGATTCCATCTCATGATTAATGTCACACCGTCAGCAGCGTCGAAGATATCCGAGCTGCTGTCCGAAGAGAACAAGGTCGAGGCCGGGCTGCGCGTGTTCGTGCAGGGGGGCGGTTGCTCCGGATTCCAGTACGGCCTGATGATCGACGAGGGCGAGGGCGACGCGTCCACCGACGCGGTCATCCAGTCCAACGGCGTCAAGCTGCTCGTCGATCCGATCAGCGCGCGCTATCTGAAGGGCGCGGAAGTCGATTTCGTCGACAACGTGACCGGTGGGGGCTTCACGATCAAGAACCCCAACGCGAAGTCGACGTGCGGCTGCGGCTCCTCGTTCAGCGTGTAGGCGTTCGTGGGTTCGATTGATGGAACCCACCGCCTTTCTCGACAGCCTGCGCCCGGCGGGTAGCAAGCGATCGAGCAAGCGCGATCTCATCGTCAACGTCTTCCTCCGTCAGGAAGGGCATCTCACTGCGGACGATCTCTTCGATCTGATCCGCAGCGAGGATGCTGCGCAGGCGGACCCGCAGAAGGCGACTCCAACGCAAGCCATCAGCCGCGCGACGGTCTACCGCACGCTGCAGTGGATGGTCGACGCGGGCATCGCGAGAAAAGTCGACTTCGGCGAGGGCCGGTTCCGGTTCGAGCACTCCTACCGCCACCCCCGGCATTTCCACCTGATCTGCAAGAGCTGCAATCGCTCGTTCGAGTTCCTCAGCTCCGACATCGAGTCGCTGCTCGAAGAGGTCGCCGCGGCGCGCAACTTCACCGCGCGGCAGAGCGTGCTGCAGATTCACGGGACGTGCGAATCGTGCCGGACCGGCCGGGCGCCGGTGGCCGAAGGCGGCGTGACCGAGCTGCTCTTCGCGCGCGACGCGCTCCGCATCGCGATCGCGACCGAGCGCAGCGGCCTCGAGTTCTACTCGCGCGCCGCACGGATCACGCGCGACGCCCGCGGCCGCCGCGTCTTCGAGAAGCTGGCCGAGGAGGAGAAGGAGCACCTCGGCACGCTGGAAGCGCGATACGCGGAGCTTCTGCAGCTCGATCCCCAGCTCGAGTCGCGGCCGACGTTCCTGTTCTTCAAAGGCGCCGCCAACGGCTTGTTCGCTGCCGGCGCGGAGCAGCTGGCCAACGGCGTCGACGATCGCCAGGCACTGATGATCGGCATCAAGTGCGAGCGCGGCTCGCACCGCTTCTTCAAGCGCTACGGCGAAAAATTCGAGGACTCCGAAGGCAAGAAAGTGTTCCTCGAGTTCGCCGACGAGGAGCGCACCCATCTCGAGCTGCTCATCCGCGAGTACCGATCGCTCGTCGAGCGCCAGCGGCGTCGCCCGGCGAAAGCGGCGAAGCGCGTCCCGAAACGCAAAGCGCGCCGCGACCGGGCTGCCAGCGCGTCTTGATCGACCTCCACCTCCACACGACCGCATCCGACGGCACGTTGTCGCCGGCCGGGCTTCTCGCCCGCGCGGCCGGCGCCGGGCTGACGGTGGTGAGCGTCACCGACCACGACACGCTGGCCGGCCTGGCCGAGGCGCGGGACGCGGCGGCGCGCCACGGCGTCCGGCTCGTGAACGGCGTCGAGATCACGGCCGTCGAGGACCGCCGCGACGTGCACATGCTGGGCTACTTCATCGATCCGGCCGATGCCGGGCTGGCCGGCGTTCCTGGATCGTCAGCGCGTCGATCGCATCCGGCGGGTGCGCGACATCGCGGATCGGCTGCGCTCGCTCGGCTATCCCGTCGATGTCGATGCGGTGCTGGCCTCGGCGTCCGCGCACGCCGGCCGGAGCATCGGCCGTCCGCAGATCGCCGCCGCGCTCGTGTCCGCCGGGCACGCGCGCGATCGAAACGACGCCTTCGATCGCTTTATCGGCGCCGGCTCCCCGGCCTTCGTTCCGCGTCACGGCCCCACACCCGACGAGGTCATCGCCATCGTCGGAAGAGCCGGAGGGATCGTGTCGCTGGCCCACCCCGGGCTGACGAAGGTCGACGGAATCATTCCCCGGCTGGTGGCCTCCGGGCTGACCGCCCTCGAAGTCCGGCACACCGACCACGACGCCTCGACCGAACAGCGCTACCGCGAGCTCGCCGCGGCGCTCGGGATCGCGGCCTCCGGTGGATCGGATTTTCACGGAGACTCGGGCCATCGCGCCACGGCGCTCGGCGCCGTCACGCTGTCCGCCGAGGACTTCGCGGCGCTCGAAACCCGAGCGGTGAGCTCGTGAGATGAGCGCGGACGGTCCTGCCCTTCAGATCACGGGCATGCGCAAGAGCTACGGGAGCCTGCGTCCTCTCCGGATTCAGTCGCTCGCGATCGCGCGCCGGCGAGCGCGTCGCGATGACCGGCCTCGACGCCGCGGCCGCGGAAATGATGGTCAACCTCGTGACGGGCGCCAGCCTGCCGGACGAAGGGGAGATCCGGGTCTTCGGCCGCAGCACCGTCGACGTGCGGACCGCCGAGGCATGGCTGGCATCGCTGGACCGGTTCGGCATCGTCACCGATCGGGCGGTGATCCTCGAGGGCGCGACCCTGGCGCAGAACCTGACGATGCCCTTCACGTTGGCGATCGATCCGATTGAGCCGGAGACGCTCGAGCGCGTGGTCCGGCTGGCGAACGAATGCGACATCGCGCCGCAGTGGCTGGACCAGCCGGGCCGGCTCGCTCCCGCCGGCGGTCCGGGCGCGCACGCATCTCGCCCGCGCGATCGCGCTCGGGCCGGCGCTGTTGTTGATGGAACACCCGGCCGCCGCGCTCCCGGAAGCGGAGCGCGGCGCGTTCGGATCCGTCGTCGCCCGCGTGTGCGAGGCGCGCGCGATGGCCGCGCTCGTGTTCACGCACGACACCGGGTTTGCCGCGGTCGTGGCGCAGCGCACGCTCGCGCTCAACGGCGCCACGGGGGAGCTTCGCCCGGTGAAGAGGGGCTGGTTCCGGTGACTTACTTGTTGCTCTTGGTGAACACCCCGCACGCCACCCTGGGGCCTCCGCTCACGCCGGATTTCGGCGCGCCGGTGATGCCCTGATCCGGATTCGCGTGGACGATGATCGCCTGCCATCGGCGTCGAAGAGCGACAGCGGCCCGTCCGAGACCGTCACGCGCGTCGTCACGCTCTGCAGCACGGCAATTCCATCGGCGCGGGGCTCGAGGTTGGGAATGTCACCCATGTGGAACGGATGGTTCGCGTCGGGATCCGTGTTGCCAGCCGGACCAGGATCGAAGTGTCCCCCGGCCGCCGCGAAGTCCGGCTCGCACTTGCCGACCGCGTGCAGGTGCACGCCGTGCCGGCCCGGCGTGAGGCCTTTCACGTTAATCGTGTATTGGACGGTTACGCCGGTGCCCTCCTTCCGCTCGATCAGGCTGGCACTGCCGCTGATGCCTTCTCCTTTGATCTCGGCGCGCGGCGATGTACGAGGCGGGCTCCGGGGATTTGGGTGCCGGCGTCTGAGCGATGATGACGGAGCCGGCGAGTGCGACCAGGATCCCCGCGACGGGGTAATACGACAGTTTCATTCCAATCCTCCTGAGGGGTGATTGTAGATCGCGCGTTAAAGTTCAAAGTTCTAAAGTTCAAAAGTTCTAAAGATCGAGAACGCTCGAGCTTCGACTTGGAACTTTCGAACGTTAGAACTTTGGAACGTTAGAACTTTAGAACTCTAGACATTATGAAGCTCGTGCTCTTCGATATCGACGGGACGCTCGTGCTGACCGGCGGCGCCGGGCTGCGCGCCATGAACCGCGCGTGCGCCGAGCTCGTCGGGCACGCCGACGCGCTCTCCGGCATTCCGGTCGCCGGCCGGACCGATCGCATCATCCTTGCGGACGTCGTCGCGCGCATGGACCGGGCGCTCGACGACGAGCTGCTGGCGATGCTGCGCGACAGGTACATCGCGCACCTGCGCGAGGAAATCCTGATGCCTGGAGTCGTGCCGACGGCCGAGTACCTCGGGCCGCGCGGGGGCATCAAAGTCGATGATGCCCGGCATCCGCGAGCTGCTCGACGCCCTGCAGCAGCGTCCCGATGTCTTCCTCGGGTTGCTGACCGGCAACTTCGAGGAAGGCGCGCGAATCAAGCTCGATCACTTCGACCTGTGGCGCTACTTCCGCTGCGGCGCGTACGGAGACGACGCGGAGGATCGGAATGCGCTCGTGCCGTTCGCGGTCGAGCGCGCCCGGCGCGCCGGGCTGCCGGAGATCGACGCCGGGCACGTCATCGTCATCGGCGACACGCCGCACGACATCGCCTGCGCGCGCGCGGCCGGTGCGACCCCCGTGGGCGTCGCGACCGGCGGGTTCACCGTCGATCAGCTGAGGGCCTGCGGTGCGGACATCGTGTTCAAGGATCTCGGGGACCGCGAGGCTTTCCTCGAGCTGCTGGACTGAGGCGAGTCAAGTTCTAAAGTTCTAAGAACTTTCCCAACGGAAGTGAACGGGGCCCGGTGGCCCTCCCGGTCTTCAAAACCGGTCGCTGCCCGCGTTTCGCGGGCGGGCTGGGTTCGACTCCCAGGCGCTTCCGCCAGCCTCTTTAGAACTTTAGAACTTTAGAACTTTATTCCCTCAGTCCCAACCGGTACGCGAGGAGCTTCTGCAACTCGGACGTGACCCAGCGGAAGTCCGCTCGTGAGGTCCACCAGCGGTCCGGCGTCGCGACCTCGTACTGGGACCCGCGGACGCGGATTTCGATCGAAGTGCCCTGAAACTCACGCTCGAATGCGAACAGGGTCCGGCGGGTGTGATATTTCGAGGTCACGACGATGAGGCGATGCCAGCCGGCGGCCAACGCGGCCTGCCGAACCGACGTCGCCTCCTGCGCGGTGTTGTCGAGCGACGTCGGCAGGATCACGATGGCATCGAGGGGTACTTTCATCTGCACCATCGCGTCACGGACGAGATCGGCTTCGGCCGGAAACCGAATCCCGGACTGGCGCAGCCGCAGTTCGGAGGGCTCGATTCGGCCGGGGCTGAGCACGATGTACCGCGTCCAGCCGGCGCGGTAGAGGTCCACCGCTTCGAGCCACCGGTCCACGCGCGAGCCTCCGAGCACCACGATCGCGTCCGATCGCTCGAGGGCCTGCTCGACAATCAGGTACCGGCCCTGCCGCGCGCAGCAACACGCCGGCCGCGACCACGGCAATCACGGCGATCGCGACCGCGGTCCGCAGGATGATGCGGCGTGTCCGCCTGAATCCCGCGCTCGGCATGAAATTGTCAGGAGAAAACTTCCAGAAGGCGGGGCCCTTGCCCCGCCCGCCGGGTCTGTGAGGGGTGCGTTAGCCTTCGACGAGCCGAACTTCGCCGGCGCGGGGGCCCTTGCCGGACTCTTCCTGCGTGAATTCGACGCGCTGACCTTCGCGAAGCAGCTCGAACACCGCACCGCGCACCGAGCTGCGGTGGAAGAAGTGCTCGATTCCCCCTTCATCGCGGATGAATCCGAACCCCTTGTCGATCAAAAGGCGAGCGATGGTCCCGGTCGGCATACCGTATCCTCCGATGAACGGACCCCGAGATCATCTCAGGGGCTTGCGACAAGCTGAGCGCGGGGGAGTCCGGGCCGGAGGAGGCGGCCCGCGAACTGCTGGAAGGCGCCGACGACCTGCCGATGCACCCAAGACTCCCACGGCCGGCCGTGGCCGGACGCGCGCGGAGCTTGAAAACGGGGGCCAGTGTAGGGACTTCCGGACGGGAAGTCAAGAAAGCGACGCAAACTAGGGGCGCCGCCAGAGTCGCCTGTTTTCAGGGGTTTTCCGCCCCCTTTTGTGCCGCGGCGGGGTGGGGCTCGGCCGGGTGGGTCGTCCAGAAATGCCGGCCGCACGTGGGGCAGACCCAGAATTGATCCGGTTTCCAGGGTGTCCGAGGCGCCGGGTCGCGCATCTCCATTTGCGCGCCACAGCGCTGACAGCGCATCTGCAGATCGCCGGTCGTCATCCTTTCCAATTCTAGCCCCGGACGGACCCTTCGACTATGCCGTGGCGCTCGCTCAGGGCAGGCCTTTCGACTCGCCTGATGCCGTGGCGCTCGCTCAGGGCAGGCCACGGCTTACAATTCCGGTCGAATGGTCCCAGGTGTGATCCTCGCGGCGGGCCGTTCGTCCCGCATGGGCCGCGCGAAGGCGCTGCTCGAGAGCGAGCCGGGCGGCGAGTCCTTCGTGCGGACGCTGGCGCGCGCGCTCTGCGAAGGGGGAGTGCAGCACGCGCTCGTCGTGGGCCGGCCCGAGGATCGGGCGCTGCGCGAAGAGGTGGCCGCGATGCCGTGGCCGGCGCGGTTCGTCGAGAACCCGGGCGCCGACGCCGGGCAGTTGTCGTCGGTGCTCGCCGGGCTCGACGCGGCCGATGGGCCCGGCACCAGCGGCCTCCTGGTGACGCCGGTTGACGCGCCGCTCGTGACGTCCGCCACCGTCGCGACGCTGCTCGCCGTGTTCGGCTCGACCGGTGCGCCGATCGTGCGTGCGGTATACCGCGGACGGCACGGACATCCCGTCGTGTTCTCGCGCAGCGTGTTCGACAGTCTGCGGCGTGCCGATCCCGCGGTCGGCGCCAAGGCCGTGCTGCGCGCGCAGCCTCGCGATCGTCAACGTCGACGTGGACGACGCGGGGGTTGTTGCCGATGTGGATACTCCGGAGGACTACCGGGCGCTCTTCGGCCGCGAGCCCGGCGGGAACGCGGACAACTGATGTCCGCAGTGGCTGTCTGGGATTCGCTGACACTCGCGCAACGGTTGCAGACGGGAAATCTCATCAGACCCGATAGCCCGGGTTCCCGGGGTCACAGGCTTGGTGTGGCTTCGCCGTTCGTGCTGAAGCCCGCCTCGTCCAGGTTCCGGCTTGCCGCCAATCGATAGGTTCCGGACGACAGCATGGTCGCGTAGCCTTCGGCGACCAGCGCGCGGTTGCCGCGTCCGGCTTCCGGCCGCGACAGGCCTGTCACCCGGGCCAGCTCGCCGGGAATCGTCATGCCCGCACCGGCCAGAAAGCCGCGGGCGATTTCGCGCAGGGCGGTCTCCCGGCTCGACGCGCCGGCGCAGCGCGTCCGGAAACCGTCCGACGCCGAGCGTCCAGATGTAGGTGAACTTCGGCCGATAGAGGACCTCGCTCGGCACGACGACCATCGCGGCCTGGAGCTCGTCCACGCCTCGCGTGAACGCCTGGCGGTCTTTCACGCCGGATTCATCGCGCAGGTCCGCCGTGCCGATCTCCCATTCCTTGCGGAGCACTTTCAGGATCGCGCGAGCGTTCCTGCTCAATCGCCGCGTTCTCCTCCGATCGGCGCACGCCCCAGATGGCGTGAAAGTACGGGATCATGCGCGGCGCGAGGAACATCGCCTTGCCGCGGGCGAGCTTGGCATAGTAGACCTTGCCGCGCCGCACGATCTCGTCCTTCAACGCCCACGTCAGCGAGGCCTCGGGGTCCTTCTGCACCTGGCGTGGCATCACGGCGTCGCGCCGCCCGCAGACCGCCACGTAGAGCGACGGCCCCGGCCGGCGTGAATCGGTCAGGCAGGCCGCGAAGCCGGCCTGCTCGATGAAGCGTTCCGCGTCGAAGACGGTCTCGACCTGCCGCGTCGCTTCGCGGCGCCAGCGCTCGTCGCGGATACTCTTCAATCTCCGCTGGGATTTCTGGCTTGGTTCTCATACGTCCGGACGGGAGGACGGCTCACGGCCGATCGGGCAGGTCTTCCGTCCCCGGAGCCGGGATGCCCTGGAGCGACCTGAGCATCTGCGCGGCGAGGACACGGGCAGCGGGCGACGCCTGTTGATTCTCGACGAGCGCGGGCATGGCCCGTGGCCCGATTCTGCGAATGGCCTCGCGAACCTGCCCTTTCAAGAAGTTGTCGTCCTCCGTCAGGCTGTTCAGCATCAGTGGAACGGCCTCCACCGCACCGAGCGCTCCCGCCGGCACGCTGCTCCAGCCCGCGACCTCTTCAGAACCATCGCGGAGAGCAACCATCAGCGGCTCGACAGCTGCCGGTCCGACGATCACCAACGCCTCCGCGATCTCGCGCAATCCGCGCGCTTCGTTACTGAGCGCAGTCATTTCCTCAGATGTCTCAATCGGGCTCTTCAGGCGGGTCTGCGCCGTCCACGCGCGACGGAACTCCTCGAACAGGCCTTCTCGCGCTTCGTCGGTCCCAATCTGCGCGAGCGCGACTGGCGCGTAGTGACAGGTGTAGATGTCTTCGTCGTGGAGCCGTGCGAGCAGCGCGCTCACTGCGCGTGTCTCGTGTAAACGGCCGAACTCCCGGATCGCATACTCCCGGACGTAACGCCGCGGGTCGTTCATGACGACCTCGACATAGCCGTCCCCATGCTCGGCGCGTGCGGCCGCAAGAACGTCACGCGCATTGGGCGGCCATTCCGCCAGGACCTGTTCGGGCGTGCGTGGCGTCGGGCGGCCGGCGGGTGTGGTCAGTCTGTTTCGGCTCGGACGGTGATGACGTGGCCGCCGGCTTGGGAAAGAGCCGGCGGCGGACGGTCCAACCGAGAATCAGCGCGATCCAGCCAGTCCACGCGCCGGCGAACCAACCCATGACAACGATTCCGAGCGCGATCAGCCTCGATCCGCGCCCGCGCGTCGCGAACCCCCAGGCGCCGACGGCCAGGGCGCCGAGCAGCACGCGGGACGCGCCGGCCGGCGGCTTGATCAGGACGAGCGCCGTGAAGGCCGCAAACACGGCGTGAACGACGGCGCGCTCACCGGGACGGTCGGCGCTCATCAATCGTCAATCGTCGAACAAATCGAAGCCGTACAGTTCGTGCGCGTCCTGGTCGTGCGTGAATGATTTGACGAAGACCCGCGAGCCCGCCAGGACGATATCGCCAATCTTGCGCACGAGATCGTGCGTGGCGAGGACACTACCCGCTGTGAGGTCGACTACGTGCACGAGGTGATCCTCCGTTGCCATGCAGGCGCGCGGTCCGTCGAACGCCGGCCCAATCCTGATGCGGCCCAGTGGAACCCGCCACTTCAGCGCGCCGCTTGTCGCGTCGTACACGCTCAGGCCGTCGGTCCCGGCATAGACCGTGGCGTCGACCCGTTTGTAAAAGGTGTGGACGTTCGGCGAAAAATGCACGGCCGGGTCTCCTTCGATTTCACGCCACTGGATCCGGCCGCTGCGCACGTCGATCGCGATGCGTTCGACGCCGGACATGCGGCAGTACAGATCGCCGTAGTGGAAATGCCCCGTATATCCTCCGGCCGTCGTCGGCAATTGCCAGTGCCAGGCTTCGTGACCTGTGACGGGATCGCGGAGGCTGATGTCCCCGTCGGGGTCGGACTCGCAGAGCATTCCGTGATGTGGATGAAAGTGATCGACGTGGCCTTGCATCTCCAGACGCGTCTCGAGCGTCTCGAGATCGAGTCCGAACAGGCGTAAGGGCATCTGTGCGGAGAACCGCAGCAGGTCTTCGTTCTTCGTTCAGCGAGATGTAGGGATACTCCGGCTCGACGTCCCGCCAGGCGAGGACGCGTCCCGTTTCGATGTCGACGCGCAGAATCGTCGACGCGTCGATGTAGACGCTGCCGCGCGCTGTCGGCAGCGAGCCAGTCATCGCGGCGTCGACCGGCCGCGACCAGGCGGGCGTGCCGTCTTCGCGGTAGCAGGAGAGACGCTCACCCGCGATGACCGTGAGGAGGCGATTCCCGGCGTGAGCGAGCGTGCCGTGCGAATAGTCCGGCAGCCGCACCTGCCAGGCCTGACGGAAATGCATGCCGGCCCCAGTATAACGTCCCGCACCTCGGCTCGAGGGCGCGCATGGGTCGCTGCCGGAGTCAGCCCGCCGGCGTCAGGAACGAACCGACTCTGCGGTGCCTCTCGCGGAGCGCCGGGTTCGGCCGCGTGTTCGCCCCTTCGGCAAGGTCAGGCGCCATGACACGGACAGCAGATCGCGCAGACGCGTCCCGATCGATTCGCGACAAGCGCACCAGCACGACCGGATGGCTTCGATAGTAGTCCGTCAGGTAGTAGGTCTCGGGCGCGTCCTCCAGGAGGCACGCTCGTTCGTCAAAGCCGGTTCTGACGACGAGCGTGTCTGGTTCCGCCGAGCGATGGGTGGCCAGGCCGGCCATGAAGGCGCCACCGACCTTCAGTACCGGCGAGCCGTCGTACTTCGTGCCGGCTTCGACGCCCGGCAGCGCGAGCCCAACCTTCCTGACCGTGTCGAAAGCGGCCGCCGGTGTTCGATCTCATCGAGGCCGCTCAGTTGCTCCGCAGGAACGCCACGATATCGGCGACGTCCTGCGTCGTGAGACCCAGCTGCGCGGCGCTCATCATCAGCGACTGCGGCATCCGCCGGCGCGTTGGCCACACGGTCGGCGGGGATGATCTGGGTGATGCCGCCCATGCTGCGCATCATCAGCGGATTGCCCTCCTTGATCAGGACCCCCTGAATGGTCAGCCCGTCCTTCGTCCTGAGCTCCATGCCCTCGTAGCCATGTGCGATCTCCGCGCTCGGCCGGATCAGGGCTGTCGCGATCACCTCGGCCGACTTGCCGCGCCCCCAGCCATCGAGCGCCGGGCCCAGCTCGGCGCCGGTGCCTCCGGACGCGTGGCACATGAGGCAGCGGGTGACCGTGTTCTTCCCGCGTGCCGCGTCCCCGGTGAGGCGGACGCTCTCCTCGATCGAGAGCTCGGCGAGATCCGCCGCCGGCCGCGGCACGATCGACTCGCGCAGCACCACCGTGTCGGGATCGTAGATGCCGGCCGCCTTGAGCGCCGGCCGCAGGCCGTGATCCGCCCAGTCGTTGGACATGCGGTTCAACAGCCACACCGTCGCCTGCTCGCGCGCGGGGCTGTCCGGCTGCGACAAGCCGAGCATGGCCTTCGACGCGGCGGGGTCCTTGATGAACGCGAGCGTATCCACGGCGAACCGCCGGTCGGCGGGCGACAGCTTCGGCGACCGCGCACGCGCCGACAGATCCGTCCACCGCCGCCGGCACGTGCAGCCGCCACGCAAGCCACGTGAACGTGGCGGGCCACGCGATCGGATCTTTCACGCCGAGATCGCGCTGCAGCCGCTCGTAGAGCGCCGGCTCTTTTCCAGTGGCGCCCGTTCCCAGCGCTTCCAGATAGCTGCGATCCTTCCCGTCGAAGCCGCGCGCGACGTCGGCCAGGATGTTCAGCGCCGCGGCGGCCGGCTGGTCGCGCAGCGACAGCGCCACCTCGCGCCGGACGCCGGGGTCCGCGTCGCGGGCGAGCCGCGCGGCCACCGGCAGGATGTCGAGCCCCGCGCGGCGCATCGCCCGGAAGGCCGCGATGCGCAGCGCCGGATCGGTGAATGACTCGGGCGCCCCCGCGCGCTGACGGCCTTCGGGACCAAGCTGGTAGAGAAGGTAGATCGCACGGCCGCGCATGTAGAGGCTGGGGTCGTTCAGCAATGCCGCGACGGCGTTCACAGCCGACGCGCCGCGCGCCTTCAGCCCCTCGAACCCGATCGCCCGGACGTTGGGCGCGGGCGACCGCAGCGCCGTGATCTGGCCGTCGATGGTGGCGGCGTCGAAGGCGGGCACTCTCGAAACGAAACCCTTCGGGGCGATCCGGTAAATCGCTCCGGACAGCGTCTGGTCCAGATCCTGGTGCCCGCCGACGCGCGCGTCGATCCAGTCGCTGACATACAGCGCGCCGTCGGGACCGACGGCGATGTCCGACGGCCGGAAGAGTGTCATGATCGCGTTGGTGACGCCGGTGCTGCCCATCACGAAATCGGACCCGGCATACTGCTGCTTCACGTTCGAAGTCATGAAGACCTTCCGGTCGAGAGCGAACCCCGCGCCCTGGCGGGCCACCTTGTAGGAGAAGATCTCGTTCCGCCCCGCGTCCGCGGCGAGGAACGTTCCTTCGAACGCCGGGCCGAGGGCGCCGTTCTCATAGAAGACATTGCCGGTCGGCGAGCCGCCGCCGTACACGTCACCGGCGGGCATCATGCCGGGATCGTCCTGGCGCCACTCCGCGACTGGAACGGTCTGGCCGGCGCCGGCGGTCCGCCTGCCATGATCGCTGGCCGTCGTTCGACGAGAAACCGAAGTTCGCGTACTCCATCACCCAGCTCACGCGGCAGGCCGGCGGGTCGTCGTTGTCGTTCTGGAAGACGTCGCCGAGCGAGGTGACCGATTGCTCGTAGCTGTTGCGGTAGTTGTGTCCGATGATCTCCGCGTTCGTGCCGTCCGGATTCATCCGCACGGTGAATCCGCCGATGTACACGTGCCCGTCGTCGCTCGGCTTCCCGGCATAGGGCGCGGGGTCGTGCGGAAACTTGAACGGACCAACGGGGCCGGGACGATAGGCGCTGAAGATGCGGAACGTCTTCCCCGACTTGTCCGTGAACATCGCCCCCATGTTGCCGGAGTTGAACACCCACTTGCCGTCGGGCCCGACCGTCACCGAGTGGAGCGAGTGGTCGTGATTGACGCCCTGAAAGCCGGTCAGCAGCACCTCGCGCTTGTCCACCGCCGGGTCGAAGCGCAGGTTCCGATCGACGTCCGTGTAGACGATGAGGTCGGGCGGCTGCGCGACGATCATCTTGTTGTCGATGACGGAGACACCGAGCGGCGCGATCAGGCCAGGCTCCTGGACGAACGTATGCGTACTGTCGGCTTTGCCATCTCCGTTTGTGTCCTGCAGCACGACGATGCGATCGCCTTCGGGCTGCCGGAGATGGTGCGAGCGGTAACGGACGCCTTCCGCCACCCAGATCCGCCCGTTGCGGTCGATATCGATGTTCGTCGGGTTGCGCAGCAGCGGGGTCGTGGCCCACAGCGTCACTTCCAGCCCTTCCGGCACCTGGAAGAGTTCGAGCGGAATCTGTACCGGCGGGACAGGGGCTGTCGGAACCGGCGGGGCAGGGGCTGTCTGAACCGGCGGGGCAGGGGCCGCCTGACCCGCCTGCATCGACGGCGGTCCGGACGCGTGCTCCGGCACGACGGCCGTCAGCACCAGCACGAGCATCATCGTCAGCTTGGACACGGTCAGTCGCGGCATATGTTTCCCCTTATCGTCGAGCGCTCGTCCGGCTTCCGGCACGATTGCGTGGCGGCCGGGTGATCGTCTTCCCTGAATCATACTCGTTGGGATGGCTTTCCGCGTCCCCTGAGAACCACTTGTGGCTTCCGCCTTCAGGTGGAAGGATCTCTTCACAGGCAGCCTTGAGGACGATTCGATGGATGTGAGAGACGCCGAGGATACCGAGGTCGATCGGCTCGCACGGGTGTGGTACGACGGCTGGCATGAATCTCACGCGCCGATCGTGCCGGCGGAGCTCACCCGGCTCCGGACGCTGGAGAGTTTTCGACAGAGGCTTCAGGAAGATCTTCTGCACGTCCGGGTCGTGGGACGCCCTGGCGAGCCCGTCGGATTCTGCACCGTCAAGGGCGCCGAGCTCTATCAACTCTTCGTGTCGGCACCGGTCACGGGGCTCGGGCGTCGCCGCCGCGCTGATTGCGGACGCAGAAGCCCGGCTTGCCGAGAGCGGCGTGGAAACCGCCTGGCTGGCCTGCGCGATCGGAAACGAGAGGGCGGCGAGATTCTACGAGAAATGCGGATGGCATCGCGTGGGGACAATGGCCAATCGCCTGGACACGTCGAGCGGGCAGTTTCCGCTGGAAGTGTGGCGCTATGAAAAATCTCTGAGGCCGGCACCACCGAGTGCCCGCTCCTGAGCGCGCAATCGACCGCTGCCTAAGCTGGTTCTTTCGAGCGTCCAGGACACGGACGCAACGAGAGCCTTGGATGAGTCGGCGGGATACTCACCAGCTGGAACGGTCCAAAGGAACTACCCCGATCATGGTCGAAGGACCTGCCCTGAACATGGTCGAAGGCTGGAATTGCCCGGAGCGTCACCGTGATACGTTCCTTTGCTAGTCCGGCGTCCAGGCTCCTTCCTGACAACCGCGGAAACGATCGCAACAGCACAGTCGGCAAAATCTGAACACGCAATACGAATCAGCCGGGCGACGGAGGCGCCCCGACTGGCTTGCAGTGGCCCTCGATCTCCGAGGACCGCGTGGAGGTGGTCATGAATCGGCAAGTCCCTCGCGGTTGGTTGACAGCGGCTCTGTTCTCGTTGGTTTTCGGAGCGTCCGCGCAGCCCGGAGCCGCGCAGCCGCCGGGGCTCAAGGTGCAGTACCGGGCGGCGGACACCTCCGCGACCGACAACCAGATCAAGCCGCATCTCAACGTCGTCAACACGGGGACGGCCGCCGTTCCGCTTGAGCGAGTTGACGGTCCGTTACTGGTACGCGAAGGACACGACGCAGACGCAGGTGTACGACTGCGACTACGCGGTGAAGGGGTGCGCGAACATCACGGCCCGATTCGTGACGCCGGCGCCGGCGAGCCCGACGGCGGACACCTACCTGGAGATCGGCTTCGCGCCCGCGGCCGGCGCCCTGGCGGCGGGCCAGCAGACCGGGGAGATTCAGAACCGGCTGCACAATCAGAACTGGGTCAACTACAACGAGGCGAACGACTATTCGTTCGATCCGGCGAAGACGGCGTTCGCCGACTGGACGAGGGTCACGCTGTACCGCGCCGGCGTTCTGGTCTGGGGCACCGAGCCGGGGCCTTCGGTGATCGATACGCAGCCGCCGACCGCGCCGGCGAACCTCGCTTCACCGTCGCAGACGCCGACGACGATTGCGCTGACGTGGTCGGCGTCGACGGACAACGTCGGCGTGACGGGCTACCGGATCCGCGAGGGTACGACGCAGGTGGGGACGAGCACGGCGGCCAGCTTCACCGTGACCGCCCTGGCTCCGGCCTCGACGCACACCTACACGGTCGTCGCGGTCGACGCCGCGGGTAACGTATCCGCACCAGGCAGCGGAGTGACGGCGACGACGTCGCCGACTACGGTTGACACGACGCCTCCCACCGCGCCGACAAATCTCACCTCGCCCTCGCACACGGCGACGACGATTGCGCTGACGTGGACGGCGTCAACGGACGGCGTCGGCGTGACGGGTTACCGGATCCGCGAGGGCACGACGCAGGTCGGGACGAGCACGGCGACCAGCTTCACCGTGCCCGCCCTGGCGCCGGCCTCGACGCACAGCTACACGGTCGTCGCGGTCGACGCGGCCGGCAACGTCTCTGCGTCGAGCAACGCCGTGACGGTGACGACCGACACGACGTCGACGGCGACGCTCAAGGTGCAGTACCGGGCCGCGGACACGAACCCGACCAACAACCAGATCACGCCGCACCTCAACATCGTCAACGCGGGGACCACCTCCGTGCCGCTGAGCGAGTTGACGGTCCGCTACTGGTACACGAAGGACACGACGCAGACGCAGGTGTACGACTGCGACTTCGCGGTGCGGGGGTGCGCGAACATCACGGCCCGCTTCGTGACGCCGGCTTCGACGACCGCGACGGCGGACACCTATCTGGAGATCGGCTTCGCGCCGGCGGCCGGCGTTCTGTCGGGCGGCCAGCAGACGGACACGATTCAGAACCGGCTGCACAACCAGAACTGGGCCACCTACAACGAGGCGAACGACTATTCGTTCGACCCGACGAAGACGGCGTTCGCAGACTGGACGCGGGTCACGCTGTACCGCGCGGGGGTCCTGGTCTGGGGCACCGAGCCGGTGCCTTCCGTGATCGATACGCAGCCGCCGGCGGCGCCGGCGAACCTCGCCTCCCCCTCGCAGACGTCGACGACGATTGCGCTGACGTGGACGGCGTCCACCGACAACGTGGGTGTGACCGGCTACCGGATTTTCCGCGGCGCGTCCGCAGCCGGCACATCGGCAACCACCTCCTTCACCGCCGATGGGCTGACGCCGAGCACCAGCTACACATTCACCGTCGCGGCCTTCGACGCGGCCGGCAACGTTTCGCCGGCGAGCGCGGCACGCAGCGCGTCCACGACGGCAAGGCCGACGGTTGACGCCTACACGCAGAGATTCCTGGACCTCTACGCCGACCTGCATGGGAACAACGGCTACTTCCACCCGTCGGGGATTCCGTACCATTCGGTCGAAACACTGATGGTGGAGGCCCCCGACCACGGCCACGAAACGACCTCGGAAACCTACAGTTACTGGGCGTGGCTCGAAGTGATGAACGGACGGATCACGGGCGACTGGACGCCGCTGCAGCGGATGTTCGACAGCATGGAAGCGAACATCATCCCGACGGCCGCCGATCAGCCGACCAACAGCTTCTACAATCCGGCCGATCCTGCCGACTACGCTCCGGAAGCCGATCTGCCGAGCGGCTATCCATCCCCGATCAGCTCGACCGTGCCCGTCGGCTCGGATCCGATCGGCGCGGCACTGCGGACAACGTACGGCGCCGACGTGTACGGCATGCACTGGATCCTCGACGTCGACAACTTCTATCGCTACGGGCGGCGCGGTGACGGCACGTCGCAGCCGTCCTACATCAACACGTTCCAGCGCGGGCCGCAGGAGTCCACGTGGGAAACGGTGCCGCACCCGTCGTGGGAGGACTTCCAGTGGGGCGCCGGCCTGGCCGGCGGTTTCCTGCCGCTGTTCATCAGTGGTCCGGCGCCGGCGCAGCAATGGCGCTACACGAATGCGCCGGACGCGGATGCGCGCCTGATCCAGGCGATGTACTGGGCCAACCAGTTCAGCCCGGGCCATCCCACCGTCGTGAGTCTCTCGGCGAAGGCCGCGCAGATGGGGGACTTCCTGCGCTACGGGATGTTCGACAAGTACTTCAAGACGATGGGGTGCGCCAGCCCGCAGTGCCCGGCCGGCACCGGCTACAACGCGGCGCACTACTTGATGTCGTGGTACTACGCGTGGGGCGGTCCGATCCCGCCCAACGGCGGCTGGTCGTTCCGCATCGGGTCGAGCCACAACCACTTCGGGTATCAGAACCCGATGGCGGCGCTGGGTCTGACGACGGTGCCGGCGTTGCGTCCGCGCTCCGGCGCACAGGCAACGACCGACTGGACGACGAGCCTCGGCCGCCAGCTGCAGTTCTACCGGTGGCTGCAGTCGGCCGACGGCGGCATCGGCGGTGGCGCCACCAACAGCTGGGGCGGGCGCTACGCGGCGCCCCCCGCCGGGGTCGCGACGTTCTACGGGATGTTCTATCAGGAGAACCCCGTCTATCTCGATCCGGGCAGCAACACCTGGTTCGGGTTCCAGGCCTGGTCGATGGAGCGCGTGGCGGAGTTCTACGAGGAAACGAACAATGCTCAGGCCAAGCTGGTCCTCGACAAATGGATCCCCTGGGCCATGGGCCAGACGCGGTTGAACGCCGACGGCACGTTCCTGGTTCCTTCGACGCTGGCCTGGAGCGGACAGCCGTCGACGAACTGGACCGCGGCCAGCCAGAACTGGAACGCGGCGGACACGACCTTCAACGCGAACCTGCGCGTGACGGTCACCGAATGGGGGACGGACCTCGGTGTGACGGCGGCGCTGGCCAAGACGCTCATCTACTACAGCGCCGGGACGCGGCGCTGGGCCACCCACCACGTCGCGTCGCAGATGATGGCGAAGGAGCTGCTCGACCGGATGTGGACGCGCTACCGCGATTCGATCGGTGTCGCGGTGCCGGAAACGCGGAGAGACTACAACCGGTTTGCGCAGGAGATCTTCGTCCCGAGCGGCTTCAGCGGGGTGAACGCGCAGAGTGCGGTCATCCAGCCCGGCGTCACGTTCCTCGGCCTGCGGCCGCAGTACGTGACCGATCCGGACTGGATGCAGGTGCAGCGCTACCTGGACGGAGGCCCGGCGCCGACCTTCACCTACCACCGGTTCTGGGCACAAGTGGACATCGCGCTCGCGAACGCCGAGTACGGCCGGCTCTTCCAGTAAGGACGTCGGCGCACGAAAAACAGGGTTCCACTGGGTTCCACAAGGTTCCGCAGGGTTCCGCAGGGTTCCGTTCCACTGGGTTCTGCAGGGTTCAGGGTTCTGCAGGTTCTGGGTTCTAGAACCCAGCAGAACCTGAACCCAGAACCCACGAACCCCGAACCCAACGGAACCCCGCTGAACAGAACCCCGCGGAACCCTGCGGAACCCAGTGGAACCTCGTGGAACCCTGTGTTCAGAACGCTTTCTTCATATAGGCCACGATCGGCGCGATGTCCTCGTCGGGGATCAACGGCAGGGGAAAGCCGCGGATGGCGTTGATGAAAAAGAAGAAGACCTGGTAGTGCTTCACGACGTCCTCGAGGGTCTTCGCGCGGTGATCGTGAAAGTACGGGGCGGTCTCGTTGATGCCGCGCAGCTGCGGGATGTCGAAGCGGTTGAAGACCTGGTTTCCGCCGACCGTTTCGAGCGCCTTGGCGTCGGTGAGGACGGTCCCGGGATCGCTCGACTCGAGCACGACGGTCGTCCCGTTGGGCAGGTCCACGCTGAACCGCTGGATCGGCAGATCGAATCCCGGACCCTGGATGAGGCTGCCGGGAAAACCGTTCGGCGGCGGGTTCGAGACCACGATGTTGATCGACACCGGGTTCGTCGAGCCGTCATGCGGCGGGAAGATGCGGTTCTCGAGATTCTGCACCTGCGCCGGCCCGCCGTGGCACCGGCCGCAGAAGTTGTCGAACTTCTCCTTGCCCACCCGTTCGAGCTCTGTCAGCGGCGGGTCGAGGTTGGGAAGCGGACGGCCGGCGTCGATCGCCGCTGAGAGCTTCCTGACCTTCGCCGACGAGAAGATGTGCCGCTGGAATTCGGCGACGCTCTCCAGGAACTCCATCGTGGGCGGCGTCGCCGGTTCCATGTGCTGGTTGATCGCGCCCAGCGCCTGCGCCTCGAGCGTCGCGGCCGAACGATCCTGCTGATACGGCGCGGTGTGCTTCAGCATGTTCAGCGGCGTCACCGCCCGGGAGAGCGTCACATGTGTCGACGTGGGATCGTCCGTCAGCCGTACCCGCGACGGCAGCGCCACCCGAACCTTGACGAGCGCCCGCGTCCTCAGGAGCGTGAAGTCGTCTTCAGCGTCGTCCGCGTCGATCGCGCGGAAGAGCGGATCGTCCGCGCCGGGGTTGTGCCGTCTCGCACGCTGGAGCCGCTGCCATCGCGCTTCGACCGTGGCGGGTGCGAGGCTGAACCCGTCTCGCGGCTGGTGGCACGTGGCGCACGAGCGGCCGTTGCCTCCCGGGAACGGCCGGAAGAAGTTCACGGCGCCGCGGACGATTTTCGCCTTGTCGTTCCGCGAGCGCGGCTGTCCGGCGGCGGCCCGGGCCAGGTTGTCGGCGTCGATGTTACGGAGGACATCGGCGAGTTGAGCCTCGTCCTCTTCTGAGTGCTGTTGCGTCCTGAAGTGGGACGACACATCCGGCGATGCCAGAGCCAGGGCGGCAAACATCGCGAGAAGCATGGCGGCGGTTCGAGTCGTTGTGATGAGCATACGAACGTGAAGGTACCGCCCGCAACGCGCGAAGTCGTAAGCGGCCGGTGACGGTAAGGTAAGAATTCGGTTAGGATGACGGCTCCGGCCGGCACGTGCTAGCTCACACTACGACTTCGCCCGCCTCGCCGATCGCCGTCCTCCTGTCAGCTAGTACCTTCTGGCACACGTGCGGGGGCATTCCGCGCCGACATCAATGGCCTCCGTGCCGTGGCGATTCTGCTCGTCGTTCTTTTTCACTTTTCAGTGCCGGGATTCTCGGCCGGGTTCATCGGTGTCGATGTCTTCTTCGTCATCTCAGGCTTCCTCATCACCCAGATCCTTCTTGCCCGGGAAGGAGGGGGGCACGTCTCGTTGCGGAGCTTCTATCTGTCTCGAGCCAGCCGAATCTACCCGGCGATGCTCGCCCTCGTCGGGATTCTCCTGGCCCTGGGCTATCTCTTCCTCGCGCCGGCCGAATATCTGAGACTGGGGCGTGACTCGCTCTTCTCGTTGGCCGGCATCGCGAACTACCGCTTCTATTCAGAGACCGGCTATTTCGCCCCGGACCGCGAATCCAACTGGCTGCTGCACCTCTGGTCGCTGTCGGTGGAGTTGCAGTTCTATCTCGCGGTTCCTCCGATAGTCCTGTGGGCACACCGCCGCGGGCGCCGCCGGTTGATGTACGTGCTGCTCGGTCTTTGCGGCCTTTCGTTCACCTCCGGTCTTTACTTCAGCTTCAGAGATGCCTCGGCGGCGTTCTACTTCACGCCGCTCAGGCTATGGGAGTTTCTCGCGGGCGCGCTGGCGTTCGTGGTGCGCGATTCAGTTCCGAGTGCCTGGCGGACGCACCTGCCTCGACTCGGCCTGGCCCTCATCGCCGTCGCGCTGCCGATCATCTCGCTCGGGGCATTGCCGCAAACCGCAATCGGTGTTCTTCCCGTCGCCGGGTCAGCGCTCATTCTTGCCGTTCCGTCGCACGGATGGCTCCTGGCGAATCCCATCAGTCAATTCATCGGGGTGATCAGCTACTCCTTCTACCTCTGGCACTGGCCGGTCTGGCTGGCCGCCCGGCATTTTGACCGCACGGGCAGCGCGCTCGATATCGCCGGCCTGTTCGTGATCACGCTCGGTACTCGCGCTTGCGTCGCGCGTGGCCATCGAACGGCCATTTCATCGCCGTCCGGCCGGCCGCTCCAACAACTGGCACGGGATCGTCATGGCATCGGCTGCTTGCGCGGTGGTGGCCGTGGCGGGAGTCGTGGTGAGGCAGAGCGGCCTTCCGAAACGTGTGCCGCCGCTGGTCGCCGATGTGTTCGGGGCCGCGCTGACAGAGGAAAGCATCAGGCAAAACCGGTGCTTCCTGTCTCCACCGGATGGCGGCGAGAAGCTCGCAAACGAATGCTTCGCACCGGCGAGCCCGTCACAGGGGGTGGAGGTTCTGCTCTTCGGTGATTCGCACGCAGCCCATCTCTGGCCCGGATTTGCGCATGCGCCCGCACTTCAATCGTTCAGGCTCACTCAGGTGACGGCGGGGGCGTGTCCACCCCTGTTGTTCCCCGAACCCGATACCGTGCCAACCCGGGAGCCCGGCGCCGCGCAGTTCAATCCGGTCACCGGAATCGTCGTCCAATGCGCCTCGATCACCAGGCGCGCCTTCAGCCACATAGAACGGGCGCGTCCACGCGTTGTCGTCCTGTCTGCCCGCTGGTCGTACTACGATGCTCACGCGACCGATGTGGTCAAAGAACTGCAGAAGGTCATCCTGGCGTTGACCCGCCTTCAGGTGCACGGGGTGATCGTTGGGCCGACTCCGGAGTGGACTCCGGCCCTGCCCCAGAAGGCCCTCGAGGAAACCTTTCGACATGGAGGCAGGCTGCCGGCGAGGATGCACGACGCTTCGCACGCGGCGCTGGAAAAGCTGGACCGGCGGCTTGCGGCGATGAGCCGCGAGGTCGGCGCCGGCTATGTCTCGCTTCGGGAGCTGTTGTGTACCGGCGATGGGTGCATGGCCGCGGTGAGCTCACGGGGAAAGCAGGCGCTGATCGCGTCGGATGTCGCGCACCTGACGATTCCGGGAAGCGAGTGGATCGTCGATCACGCCGTGGCGCCTGCCGTCGTACGGGACGCTGAAGGAGGAACGCGCGGCCGGCCGTGATCGACTAAAATGGCGCCCCTGATGCCGCCGCCGCTGGTCTCGATCATCACCCTGTCGTACAACTACGCCAGGTACATCGAACAGGCGATCCGGTCCGTCCTGGCTCAGACCTATCCGCACTGGGAGCTGGTGATCGTCGACGACGGGTCGCAGGACGACTCGCTGTCGGTCATTCGCCGGTTCGACGATCCACGGATTGTCGTCCTCCCGCTGCGGTCCCGCCACGGCGCCTGCCGCGCCTACAACATCGCGTACGCGCAGTGCCGCGGAACGTATCTCGGCACGGTGGATGCGGACGACCTGTATCTGCCGGAGAAACTCGATCGGCAGGTGGCGCTGCTGGAGGCTCGTCCCGACCTCGACGTCGTGGGCACCTGGATCGTCCAGATCGACGCCGACGGCCGCGAGGTGGACGGCCTCAACGCCGCCGCGGTGAATCAACCCCGTGACCTCAACGCGCTCGACTCGTGGGTGCCGGGCGACCTCTTGACCCACTCGTCCGCGCTGATCCGCAAGTCGACGCACGATCGGGTCGGCGGACTGAACCCGCAGCTCCACCTCGCGCCGGATTTCGAGCTGTGGCTGAGATTCCTCGCCCAGGGCGGGCGATTCACGATGATTCCCGAGCGGCTGACCGCGTATCGGAGCCATCCCGCCAATGTCAGCCACACGCACGATCGGCGCGAGCTGTGGCTCGAGCTCTGCTTCCTGTTCGCGGCGCACCTCGCGCCGATGCTCGTCCGGCGCGGCCGTCAGGATCTGTTTGCGCCGGCGTTGAGCGGTCTTGCCGCCACGATCGCGGACGCGGGCATCGGGTTGCGGACCCTCGTGTTCCGGCGCCTCGCCCAGTTTCCACTGCTGCCGAGGGACTACGAGACGTTCCGGGCACGCTTGATGTCCGAGATCGAGTCGCAGCACGCCGAGGCGTGGGCGGGGTTGGCGTCGCCGGCGGCGCCCGCGGTGAGCTCGCCACGAAGTCCGGCGCGTCCCGCCAGGCCGGTGCCGGCGCGCCTCTCGATCGTCGACGACTTCTTCCCCGATCTCGTCACCGGGTTTCGTCTCGCCGAGTTCAACTGGTACCTCGAGCATCTCGATTGCGCGGTCTATTCCACGAATCCGGATTTCGACCGTGTGTGGCGCGGCTACGCGGCTGTCTATCCGCACCTGGCCGACCGGGTGCGGCGCCTCGATCCGGAGCGCGCGGCCGACTGCTCGCTGCTCTACTGCGTGTTCCTGAACAACGCCTACGCGCTGCTGCCGCTGGCCGAGCGTTGGCGGGTGCCGCTCGTCTTCACCTTGTACCCTGGCGGCGGCTTCGAGCTCTTCCATCGCGCCAGCGACCTGATGCTGTCACGGCTGGCCAGGTCGGAGCGCGTCCGCCGGATCATCGTGACGCAGCGCGCCACACGCGATTACGTCTTGAACAGCGGCTTCGCCCGCCCCGAGTCAGCTCGAGCTGATCTGGGGACTGCCGACGCAGGAAGCCGCGGGTCCGGCCGCGCCGCGCGTTGCGAGGCGCTATTGGCCGGCAGAGAAGCCCACGCTCGACGTCTGCTTCGCCGCGCTCAAGTACATGCAGGGGGGCGCCGACAAGGGATACGACACGTTCGTCGCGTCCGCGCGCAGGCTGGCGGAGCTCGATCCCTGTTTTCGCTTCCACGTCGCCGGCAGCTTTGGCCCGGATGACGCGGACCTCGGCGCGCTGAGTCAGCGGATCACGTTTCACGGCACCCAGCCGGCGCATCGGCTGCCGGAGTTCTTTGCCGGCATGGACCTCATCATTTCGCCGAACGTGCGGTTCCGCCTGACGCCCGGCGGTTTCGATGGATTTCCCACCGGCACGTGCACCGAAGCCGCGCTCAACGGCGTGGCGGTCCTGTGCACCGATCCGTTCTCCGAGAACGCCGACCGGCACTTCGTCGACGGCGAAGACCTCTGCATTGTCGACGCCGATCCCGGAGCGATCGTGAATCGGGTCATGGCGCTTCGCGCGGACCCGGGCCGGCTCCACCGGCTGGCGCGGCGCGGACAGGAACGGTGCCGTGAGATCTACGGTGTGGAGGGGCAACTGGCGCCCCGGCTCTCCGTGCTCACGGACTGCATGTGGGCCCCCCGCGCAGCGCTGACGACCTCATGATCGGTCCCGGCTGTTTGCCATGACGCCGCTCGTTCTGCTGGGCGCGGGCGATCACGCTCGCGAGATCGCCGGGATCGCCGCAGCCTGCGCCGCCGGGGGCAACACCGCCTACGAGCTCGCGGGCTACTTGGTGGAGCCGGCGTACGGCAGGCCCGGCACGTCCATCGACGGCGTGCCGATTCTCGGCGACCCTTCGTGGCTGCATGGGCGGGCCGGATCCGTGCATACTCTCTGCGCGGTGGGATCGCCGGCGCTGCGCCTGCGATTCAGCCGGATCTGCCACCGCTACGGCGTTCGGTCGGCGACGCTCGTGCACCCGAGCGTCATCGTGGGTGCGGGGGTCGTGCTGGGCGAGGGCGTGGTGATCGCCGCGGGCTGTGTCCTGACGCAGCGGATTCGCATCGGCGACCACAGCCAGATCAACATCGGCTGCACGTTGTCGCACGGCGTGACGCTGGCCGACCACGTCACGCTGGCGCCCGGCGCGCGGATCGCGGGGAACGTCGAGATCGACAGCGGGTGCTTCGTCGGGATCGGCGCGTCGGTGATCGAGCGGCGGCGCCTGGGACGGTGGTCGACCATCGGCGCGGGCTGCACGGTCATCCACGACGTTCCGCCCGATGCGACCGTCGTCGGCGTCCCGGGCCGCACGGTCAAGACGAGGATGGCCGGATGGCACGAGCCGGCTGCACCCGGCTCGTGATCGAGGGAGAACGATGGTGCCTGCTGATCCGAGGACGCCGTTCGACACGCCGGTTCACGTGGTCCGGCCTCGCCTGCCCGACCTCGAGGGCTTCGTCGAGCGGCTGCGAACGATCTGGGCGTCGGGCTGGCTCACCAACGGCGGCGCGCAGCACATCGAGCTGGAAGTGCGGCTGCAACAGATGCTCGGGGTGCCATCCCTGTCGCTCTTCAACAACGGCACGATGGCGCTGTTGACCGCCTGCCGCGCGCTGTCGCTGCACGGCGAGGTCATCACCACGCCGTTCACGTTTCCCGCGACGCCGCACGTCTTGAGCTGGCTGGGCGCGACGCCGGTCTTTGCCGATATCGACCGGGCGACGCTGACCATCGATCCCGATCGCATCGAGGCGCTGATCACGCCGCGGACCACGGGCATCCTGGCCGTGCACGTCTACGGGACGCCGTGCGACGTCGATCGTCTCGAAGACATCGCGCGGCGCCACCGGCTCAAGCTGGTCTACGACGCCGCGCACGCGTTCGGCGTCCGCGTCGGCGGCCGGGGCATCGGCACCTTCGGCGACGCGTCCGCATTCAGCTTCCACGCCACCAAAGTGTTCCATACGGCCGAAGGCGGGGCGCTCGCGTGCAGCGACCCGGAGCTTGCGGCCCACGCGGCGCTGCTGCGCAACTTCGGCATCCGCAGCGAGGAGGAGGTCGAGCTGCCGGGCCTGAACGGGAAGATGAACGAGCTGCAGGCGGCCCTCGGCCTGTCGGTGCTCGACGATCTCGCAGACGAGTGGCGTGCGCGCCTGCGGCTGAGCGCGGTCTATCGGGACGCGCTCGCCGATCTGCCCGGTCTGGCACTGCCGGGTCCCGCCACCGCGGAAGGCGGGCTGCTGTATTACGTGATTCGCGTCGACCGCGATCGGTTCGGCTGCTCGCGCGACGAGCTGCAGCGGCGGCTGCGCGAGCTGAACGTCTTCACCCGGAAGTACTTCTATCCGCTCTGCAGCGACTATCCCTGCTACCGTCACCTCGCTTCCGCCGCGCCGTCTGCGCTGCCGGTTGCCCGCGAGGCGGCCGGGCAGGTGCTGTGCCTGCCGCTCCATGCGGGCGTGGCGCCCGAACAGGCCGCCACCATCGGCCTGATGATTCGGTCGTTTGCCGCGGAGGGGATCGCTGCCGGGGGCCTGGCGGCCGTGAGCACCCCGTGATGACCCGCGCGCCACTCGTCACCGTCACGATGCCGGCATATAACAACGCCCGGCATATCGCCCAGGCGATCGACAGTGTGCTCTCGCAGACCGTCGACGATCTCGAGCTCGTGATCGTGGACGACGGGTCGAGCGACGGCACGGCGGCGGTCGTCCGGCGCTTCGACGATCCGCGCATCGTCTTGCTCTCTCGAGCCAATCGCGGCGCCGCCGACGCCACCAACGCGGCGATCCGCGCGGCGCGCGGCCGCTACGTCGCGCTGTTCGCGGCCGACGACATCTGCCGGCCCAACCGGCTCGAGCGCGAGCTCCGTTATCTCGACGAGACGGGACTGCGCATCGTCTTCTCGTGGACGGACTTCATCGGCGACGTGGGGGAGCCGCTGAGCGGCGAGCACTTCGCGAGCCGGTGGTTCAATCACCCGAGGCAGACGCGGGCGGAGATGCTGGCCTGGTTCTTCTTCCGCGGCAACTATCTCTGCACCGTGAGCTGCCTGGCCGAGCGGCAACTGTTCGTCGATGCGGGGCTGTTCCCGGTCACCAGTGCGCAGCTGCCCGACTTCGCGATGTGGCTGGCGCTCGTCAAGCAGCACGAGCTCGGGCTCCTGCCGGAGCGCCTCGTGGAGTATCGCGTGCACAGCGACGGCGCCAACGTCAGCACGCCGGCCAACTCGCGGCGCGCCTACTTCGAGATGTGCCAGATCTACCGCGGCCTGTTCTCCGGCTGTCCGGCCGATTTGTTCCGTGCGGCCTTCGCCGGGCGTCTCATTCGACCGGATTTCGCCGATGGGCACGAGTACCGAGCTCGAGCAGTCGTTCCTGTACCTGCAGCACGACATCCCGGCGGTGCGCGCCCTCGGCCTCGAACGGTTGTACCGCCAGCTGCAGGATCCGGCGTGCCTGGAAGTGGCGGAGCGGATCTACGGGTTCGGCCTGTCGCGGCTCATCGAACTGACCAACTCGTTCGACGCGACCACCGCGGTCGAATATCTCGACATGCGCCAGTGGGCGATCGGCGTGGATCAGGAGCGCCGCTCCCTGTGGACCGAGCGCCAGGCGCTCCTCACCGATCGCGAGTCCGTGATCGCCGACAGCGAAGCCGTGCGCGCCGATCGTGATGCGCTGCGCGCGGGCTACGAGGCCGTGGAGGCGGAGCTGCGGAAGACACAGGCCGAATTCCGGAAGCTCGAGGCGTACACGCGCCATGTGCTGGCGGTCAAGGACGAGATTCAGGCCGAACTCCTCCGCGTCGCGTCGACGGCGTCGCCGCCCGCGGACTGATCGACGGCGTTTGACGCGCGATGCCTGTCGACATACTATCTGTCCATGACAGATATCGACACGCGCGCGCTCGACCGTGAGCTGAAGCGCGGGTCCGCGGAGCTGCTCATCCTCTCGCTGCTCGACGCGCGGCCCCGGCACGGATACGAGCTGAGCAAACTGATCCACACACGGTCCGGCGGCCAGCTGACCTTCCACATCGATTCCCTCTATCCCTTGCTCTACCGCCTCGAAGAGCGCGGATGGATCAAGGGCGCGTGGGTCGAGAAGCCGGAGGAGCGGCGCCGCCGGTTCTACAAGGTGACCGCCGAAGGGCGGCGCGTGCTCGCGCAGCAGCGGAAGACGTGGGCCGCCTTCGTCGAAGCCGTGCGGCGCGTCACGGGGGACGAACATGCGTGACCCTTCGACAGGCCAGGGGTCACGCGGACCCTTCGACGAGCGCAGCGTCGTCCCGAAGCGCTGACCGGGCAGCGCGTCGGGCTCCGCGGCCGCGGAGCCCGACCAGCCGCGTCGAAGTCCGCCTTCGTCAGAACGGGCAATTCCCAGGGTCCGCCGCGTCAATCCGGCGAGTCGCATCGGCCGGGATGAGCTGGACGGTGATGGTTCGCGCCTCTTCCGTGCCTTCGTTCCGAAGGTTGTGCACGTGATCGCCGCCGGCGTCGACAAATCCCATGCCTTGGGTGTAGACGTGCGGCCGGCACCTGCGATCGTCTCCGTGGTAGGCCGTCACGGTTCCCGCGGTAACGGTGATCAGGCTATGACCGGGATGCGTGTGCCAGCCCGAGCTGCCTCCCGGCGCCCAGACGTTGCTCTGGACGTACACGTCCGACGGGCCCTTCGTCTTCTGCCATGACAGCCAGATTTTGTCCCTTTGTCCCGGCTTCCAGAAGTCCGGCGGGATGAGGTGGTTGGCGACATCGATGTCGCCGAATCTTCCCAGGGCGAGGGTCGTGCTCGTGAACGAGGCCGCCGGCGTGGCCTGCGCAGGTCTTGCGTACTGGTAGCATGACCATCATGATCGTCGCGCCGAGCAGTACTCCCCACGTTCGTCTCCGTCGCATGTCGGTCTCCTTTGCGGTTGCCGTCGTGTTCGCAGACTCGCCCCATACAATCGGAGACCGGCGTCACGCGGGCAAACGGTAAACCGCGGAATCCGCGGCATTTCCTCCCGTGCCGTCGAATGCCGTCCTTTGCCGCCGCTGCCGCGCGGCGCTACAATCCCCGCTCTGCCGCGATGGCAACTGAAGGAGAAGCGGTGTACTGGGACCGGCTGGATTCGTGGAAGGAAATCGCGGCATATCTCAACCGGGACGTGACCACCGTCCAGCGCTGGGAGAAGCGGGAGGCGATGCCCGTTCACCGCCACCAGCACGACCGGATGGGCTCCGTGTATGCGTTCCGCACGGAGTTGGACGCCTGGGTGCGCCGGCGAAGCCATAGCGCGTCCCCGGAGCCCGAGGCCGCAGGCGTCGCCCACGGCTTCGGAACCATTGGTGGGGCCGGGGGCTTCGAGCTCCCGCACCAGATCGACCGTCGTCCTGGGACTGATTGCCGCGGCTGGGGCAGCGGCGGCGATTGGCGGAAGCATGTGGCTTCGAGCCACCGAATTCTTCTGGCGGAGTCCCATCGCCGACGCACGATTTCAGCGGGTGACCGACTTCGATGCCGTGGAGCAGGCCGCCGCAGTGTCTCGCGACGGGCGCCTGGTCGCGTTTCTCTCGGATCGTGACGGGCGCATGGACGTCTGGATCACCCAGGTCGGTTCCGGATCGTTCCACAACCTGACGCGCGGCAGCGCCCCGGAGCTCGTGAATCCTTCAGTCCGCCTCCTGGGCTTCTCGCCCGACGGCCTGCTGGTCACGTTCTGGGTTCGCAGGCAGGATGGCTCCAAAGCTGGTGCGATCAGCATCTGGGCGGTGTCGACGCTCGGGGGCGAGCCGAGGCCGTACCTCGAAGGCGTCGCCGAGGCCGACTGGTCCCACGACGGAGCCCGGCTCGTGTACCACACGCCCGGACCCGGAGATCCGATGTTCGTGACCGACGCCGGCCGGCGGTCCGAGGGCACTCGTATCTTCACGGCTCGCTGCCGGCCTCCACGGTCACTTTCCGCTGTGGGCGTCCGATGGCAGGTCGATCTACTTCGTGAAGGGTTCCCTCCCGGATCAAATGGATATCTGGCGGATCGGTTCCGGCGGCGGTTCGCCGGAGCGGATCACGTCGCACAACGGACGCGTCAGCCATCCGGTGCTCTTGAATCAGCGGACGCTCGCCTATCTGGCGACCGATCCGGATGGTTCCGGCCCGTGGCTCCACAGCATCGATGTCGAGCGCCGCATTCCCCACAGGCTGAGCTCCGGGCTCGATCAGTACACGTCGCTGGCGGCGACGGCGGACGGCCGCCGTCTGGTGGCGACGCTGGACAGTCCCAAGCGAACGCTCTGGCGCCTGCCGATCGCCGACACACCCGCCGGCCTGTCGGTCCCTTCGCCGATCACGCTGACAAGCGGCACGGCATTCTCGCCGCGCTTGCGTTCCGGCTATCTTCTGTATGTTTCGGCGACCGGCAGCAGCGAAAGTATCTGGAAGCTTGTGGACGGAAAGGCCACCGAGCTCTGGACCGGTCCCGGAGCGCGCATTTTCGGCGGACCGGCGATTGCGCCCGACGGGCAGCACGTCACGTTCTCGGTCCGGCAACAGGGCAAGACACTCTTGTACGCCATGCGTGCCGACGGCACCGCCGCGCGGATTGTGGCCGATTCGCTCGATCTGCACGGCGCTCCAGCCTGGGCGCCCGACGGCCTGTCGATCGCGTCGGCGGCGATCGAGCGCGGCGCGCCGCGCCTGTTCCGCGTCCCCGTGGACGGCGGCGCCCCGTCCCGCCTTGTCGATGAGTACTCGACCGATCCCGTCATGGGCGCCCGACGGCCGCTTCGTCGTCTATTCGGGGCCGGACATCGGAACGACGTTTCCGGTCAAGGCTGTGAGGGCTGATGCGACCGCGTATCCATTTCCAGCGCTGGTCCTCACTCGCGGGGCCCGGCACCTGACGTTCCTGGCCGGGCGGCTGGCGCTGGTGTTCCTGCGCGGAGAGATTCGAGCACAAGAACCTGTGGCTGCTCGATCTGGAAACGGGCGCCGAACGGCAGTTGACCGACCTCGCGCCCGATTTCAAGATTCGCGACTTCGACGTGTCTCCCGATGGCCGTGAAGTCGTCCTCGAACGCGTGCAGCAGCACTCGGATATCGTCCTGCTGGATTTGCCGGAGCGGTGAGCCTCGCGCGGACGCCTACTCCGACCTGAGCGCCTCGATGGGATCCACGGCCGTGGCGCGCAGGGCCGGCACGTAGCTGGCGAGCACCGTCGCGGCCATCAGCGTCAGCGAGACCAGGCCGTAGGTCAGCGGATCGACCGGGTTGACCTCGAACAGCAACGAGGAGATCAGCCGCGTCACCCCGTATGCCGCGACGAGCCCGATCGCCACGCCGGCGCCGGCCAGCATCAGGCCGTGGACCACGAACATGCGCGTGACCGACTGCCGCTGCGCGCCGAGCGCGATGCGGATGCCGATCTCGCGCGTGCGTTGCGACACCGAGTACCAGATCACGCCGTAGATCCCCGCCACGCCGAGCAGCAGCGCCATCCCGCCCGCGATGGCGAGCATCACCAGCGTGAACGACGTCCGCGCCAGCGACGCGTCGTAGATCTCCTGCAATGTCCGGACGCTCGCCAGCGGCAGGTTGGGGTTGATCGACCACACCGCCGTCCCCAGGTCGTTGACGAACCCGTTGGAGCCGGTCCGGCGGCTGCGAATCACGTAGGTGAGGTTGCGCTGGACAAGATTCCGGTTGTCCGGCGACACGGCGAAGAAGTCCGCCATCAGCACCGGCCAGTACGCGACCGCCGGCGCCTTCCTGTTGAGGCCGTCGTCTCGCATGTCGCTGACAACGCCGACGACATCCCGCCAGACACTATTGGCGTACGGACGCACGCGTTTGCCGATGGCGGCCGACGGGGTGCCCCACAACTCGCGCGCCAGGTTTTCCGAGACCATCGTCACCGGCCGCATCTCGTAGGCGTCGGTCCACGTGAAATCACGGCCGGCGACCAGCGATGCCCCCATCGTCTGCACGTAGCCAGGGGACACGAACTTGAACAGCCGAATCGGCGGGATCTGCGATACCGAGTAGGTGCGATCCTGCGCGTACAGCGAATCGTGCCACCCTTGTCCGCTCATCGTGACCGTTGACGCGAGCGCTACCGACGAGACGCCGGGCACCGCCGCGATCTTCTCCATGATCGTCTGGTGCATGCGGGTCACCGCCGCTTCCTCCTTGACCTGCGAGCCTGGAATCGACAGCCGCAACGTCTGAACCTCGCCGGGCCGCGCGAAGCCCGGGTGCACGTCTCTCAAGGCTTGAAACGTTCGAATCATCAACCCCGAGCCGACGAGGAGCACGAGCGCCAGCGCGACCTGGGCGATGACGAGCGTATTGCGCGCGCGATGGCGGTCCCTGCTGGTGGTCGAGGTCCGCCCGCCGCCGCGAAGCATCAGACCGGGCTGCGCGCGCGCGTACTTGAGCACCGGGATCGCGCCGAACAGCAGACCGGCGGCCACCGACAAGCCAAGCGTAAAGAGGAGCACGGGGACATCGAGCGTGATGTCCTGGAGCCGCGGCAGGTTCCCCGGGGCCAGCGCAACCAGCAGCCGCAGCGCGCCAAACGCCAGGCCGAGCCCGACGATGCCGCCCAGGATGCCGAGGGTGACGCTCTCGAGCAGCAGCTCACGGGCAATCCGTCCCGAGCCGGCGCCCAGCGCGGCACGAATCGCCAGTTCCTGCTGCCGCGACTCGGCTCTCACCAGGAGCAGGTTCGCGACGTTCGCGCAGGCGATGAGGAGGACCAGCCCGATCGTCCCCATCAGGACCCACAACACCGTTCGCACGTCGCCGACGAGATCGTCCTTGAGTAAGAGGACGTTCGGCGTGAGCCGCGCTTCTTCGAACATCTTGACGTTGCCCCCCGGAAACGGCGGGAAGCGTGTGAGGGAGATCGGGATCATGCGCGCGAGGTCGGCGCTCGCCTGGTCAATCGAGATGCCCGGCTTCAGCCGCGCGATGGCCGAATAGCTGAATTGCCCGAGAAACACTTTGCTGCGATCGAACCGGTACGGGATGACGAGCGAGACGTTGCGGTCGAGGAATCGGAACGTATCGGGGAGCACGCCGATGATTTCGCGCTTGACGCCGTCGACCATCAGGGTGCGGCCGACCGCCGAGCTGTCGGCGCCGAATTTCGTCCGCCAGTATCCCGAAGTCAACATCACCGTCTCGGGGCTGGTGGGTGCGGCGTCGGTTCTCGAGAACACCCGGCCGAGCATCGGCTGCGCGCCGAGTATCGGCAACACGCCGTCGGTCACCCACAGCGTCGGCACTTCCTCGGGCTCCCCGACGCCGGTGACGCTCACCGTCCCGGTGTTCCAGAGCCCGACATCCTGAAACGCCCGGCCCTCCTCGCGGTAGGTGAAGTACAGAAAGGGCGCCGCGCCGGCGTGTGCGAGGTTGACGCCGGGCGCGGAATGGTCGAGCGCCACCAGCTCGTCGGAGCGCGGATACGGCAGCGGCTTCAAGAGCACGCCCTGGATGACGCTGAAGATCGCCGTGTTGGCGCCAATGCCGATCGCGAGCGTCAGCACCGCGATGCCGGTAAAGAGCGGCATTCTCGCGAGGCCGCGGAGGAGCTGGTTCAGTCGCATAGGGCTACATACGGCCAACAGTGGCTGCGGTTTCAATATCCTTCGCTGGTGCGACGATTCGGACGAACGGAAGGCGTCGAGATTTTACGGGAGCGTCGTGTGACGTTATTGAGCGCCGGTCCGGCAGGAGGAAGAAAAGGCCGGGGACAACCATCCCCACTATTAGTATCCGCCTGAAGGCCCCTGCAGTTCAAGACTGTTTCTTTGGCGGCGAGACCCGTATCATCGCCAGCCCATGTCAAAACGCAAAGGTAATGGTCCCCTCGCGCGCTTGCTCGATGCGCCGCACCTCGCGCGACTGGTGCCTCACCTCGCGCCCGAGACGCTGCACCAGCTCATTCGGCACAGTGGACTCCACGCCTGTGCAGAGCTGGTCGCCTCCGCAACACCCGCGCAACTGACGTCGGTTCTCGACCTCGACTTGTGGCGTCACGCCCGGCCAGGGCGAGACGAACAGTTCGACGTGGATCGCTTTGGAGAATGGGTCGAAGTGCTGGTGGACACCGGCGAGACCGTCGCGGCGCGGATCGTGGCAGCCCTGGACGAGGACCTCGTGATTGCCGGGCTCTCGCGGTACTTGCGCGTCTTCGATCCGCCGGCGATCGCTCCGCCCGAGTCAGGTGAGGACGAAGCCATCGATGACGAGCCGCCCGACGGGAACGTGACGCCGGCCGGAGTCTTCGAGTGCGAAGTCGGCGGCTATCTGGTGCGTGCGATCAGGCCCGACGCGTGGGACGCGATCGTGGCGCTGCTCCTCGCGCTCGACGCCGCCCATCCCGCCTGTTTTCACGCGGTGATGCGCGGCTGCCGCCGCTTGTCCAACTCCGCGCCGGAAATCGACGGGCTCGACGACCTGCTCATGGCGCCCGAGCAGCTGCTCCACGATGTGGCGGTGGACCGGGAGCAGCGGCAGTCGCAGCAGGGATACAGCACGCCCGCCGATGCGCGAGCCTTTCTCCAGATGGCGAGGCAGCGAAGACGCCACCAGCCGGATGGCGGCGTGATCAAGACGAACCCGATCGCGGCGGCGTACTTTCGAGCCGCCGACGCCACCGCGTCGTCGCCCGACCGGGACGCCTCACACCTTGCCCCGCGCGCTTTGGAGGCAGCGCCGGCAGGCGAATCCGTCTCCGAGGCGCTCGACGCCTTCGTCGATTTGCTCGCCGAGGCTGGTTTGGTGCCGGAGCGACCCCTGGCGCTGCTGGAGGGCACAGCCCCTCAACCGCCGCGCTTCACACGACTGCGGCCGCTGATGGAGCACGTCCGCGACACGGACGACAACGCGTACTTCACGCGGAATCGAGAGATCGCGTTCCTCGCCAATACGCTCATGGCCGGGTGCTCTGTTCAATCGAGGCCCTTTACCGCCCAGGAGGCCTCTGACGCGGCCGTGGGCATCTGCAACCTGGGTCTCGAGCACTGGCCGGCGCATTGGCCCGGCTTCGAGACGCGTGATGCGGCCCCGGCAACATCGACGGGCGACCCTGGCGCGACGTTGCCTCAGGCATTTCTGGTCGATCACGACCTCGTGACGGCGTTCGAAGTGGGCTGGGCGGTGTTGCATGAAGACGTGAGCATGTTCGTGGCGCAACACCTCATCGTCACGCTGAGAGATCTGCGGCGTGTCGATACCGGGTTCCAGGACGAACTCGCCGCCCTGCGGCGCGAGCTGGTGCGGCAGCGCGCTGCGGGGACGCCGTGGCGCGCGCGCGGTGCCCTCGAAGTGCTCGCGATGCTCGACATGCCATCATGGGTCAGCCTGCTCGGACTGCTGGATGAATGTCCCGTGCTGCCCGCGGCGCTGACGGCCACCCTCGAGGGCCGCATCGGTGCGGTCAGTCCGACGGCGTTCGAGTTCATCTCCACGACCGGCCAGATTGGCGAGGTTCGAGCGTTCATGGGGAGGCTTCTTGACGCCCTGCGCCCCTGAGGTGGATCTCAGTCCGGAACGCCAGACCTCGTTCGAGTCTGCGACCAAGCTCGACCGGCGAAAGGCTGTAACGCACAGGCACCAGCAGAGTACACTGCGCCACGAGTCACTTTTTGCGCAGCCTCTGGAAGGCCTATGGCCTCACCGTCCTGGTGACGGTGACGAGCGTGGCCGTGACGCGCGTCACGTGGCCATTGTTCTCCATTGCGCCGTTTGCGCCGGTATTTGCCGCGGTGGCGGTGGCCACTCATTGGGGAAGCGGACGGGCCGGGCTGCTCGCCATCGTGCTCACGGTCGCCGGTAATTTTCTGGCGTTTCCCTCGAGCGGCGACTTTCCGTGGAATCCCGTTTCCCTCGCGGTGTTCGCGGCGATCGCGGTTGTCGGCAACCGTTTGATCGACGGCCGGAACAAGGCGACCGCTGCCCTTCGCGCCAGCGAGACCGCACTGCGCGCCACGCTCGAAGGTATCCGCGCGTCGGAGGAGCAATTACGCCGCGCGCAGAAGATGGAAGCGGTCGGTCAACTCGCCGCAGGCGTGGCTCACAATTTCAACAACCTGCTCCAGGTGACGATGGGTTACACCGACCTGCTCCTCGACGAGTGCGAGGACGGCATGGTGCGCTCGGCCGCGATGGAGATCCGGCGCTCGACCGAGCGCGGCGCCGCGCTGACCCGGCAGCTGCTGACGTTCGGGCGCAAGCACGATCCGCGCGTCTCACGCGTCGAGCTCGGGGCGACGATCGGCGCCCTCGACGACATGCTGACGCGCGTGATCCGCGAGGATATCCAGCTGACGATGATTTTCGAAGAGGCGCGCGCCGTGCTGATGGATCCGCACGATCTCGAGCAGGTCATCTTCAACCTGGTGATCAACGCGCGCGACGCGCTGCCGCGCGGCGGCAGGATTCACGTGTTGCTGGACACGGCGACGGTCGACGCTGCGATCGTCCCGGGCGAACAGTCCGTGACCGCCGGCGAATACGTCAGGCTTCGCGTACGCGACAACGGCGTTGGCATGACCAAAGACGTGCAGGCGCATCTCTTCGAGCCGTTCTTCACCACCAAGGAGGTGGGCGAGGGGACCGGTCTCGGCCTGCCGTTCGTGCAGGGTGTCGCGCGCCATAGCGGCGGCTTCGTGACCATCGACACGGCGCCGCAACAGGGGACCACCGTGTCGATGTATCTGCCGCCCTACGACGGCCCCTCCGGCTCGCCGGGCCCCGCGCCGGCGCCGGGACATGCGCCGGCCGCGGCACCGGCAACCATCCTCCTCGTCGAGGACGAAGACGCCGTCAGAGGGATGACTGCCGGAATGCTCGAGCGGGCCGGCTACACCGTCCTCGCCGCCTCGACGCCATCCGAGGCGTGCGCGATCTTCGAGACCGAGCAGGCCCACATCAGCCTGCTGCTGACCGACATCGTCATGCCCGGGATGCACGGTCCCGTCCTCGCCGAGCGCCTGCTGACCCGGCGTCCCGATCTGCGGGTGCTGTTTGTCTCCGGCTACAGCGACGCCATGCCCCGTACCGCTGCGGGTGGCGCGCGCATGGCGTTCCTGCCCAAGCCCTTTACGGCGGCGGCGCTCCTCGCCGCCGTCCAGAGGGCACTGGCCCCGGCGGCGCGCGCAGAGAAGCCCGGCGGAACGCCAGTGACGAGCGCATCCGTCGATCGGCCTCGATGAACTTCGCCGGGCTGCGCGGCGCGGGTGGCGCGAATCTCTCACTCGATGGCTCCGAGATCCGCCACGTCCGCCCGCCTGAAGGAATGACTGGGGCCATGAGTGTCATACTGAATCTACAAGACTACGAGCTGCCGGGCAGCGATGATGGCGCCTGAGACGACATTACGTTAATAGACAGGGCGTCAAACCGCCCGTGGCATCCGGCTTCAGCCGGACTCTGCGGTTTGGAGAGTAGCGTCAACCAATGGGCCAGGCGTCTCGCGGGAGCGTATCGATGAAGCTGAATGTGCAGATCTCGCTGTCGTTCAACGGCCAATGCGAAGCCGCGTTCAGGTTTTACGAACGGTGCCTGAACGGCACGCTCGCGTTCCTGCTCACGTGGGGAGATTCCCCGATGGCCGCCGAGGCGCCCCCGGGTTGGGGCGCGAAGGTCGCTCACGCCACGCTCAAAATCGGCGGGACCGAGATCTCGGGCTCGGACGTCCCACCCGACCGGTACGAGGAACCCAAGGGCTTCCAGGTCGTCCTCCAGATGGACGACCCCGTCGCAGCAGAGCGCGTCTTCGACGCGCTCACGGAAAACGCCAGGATCGTGATGCCGCTTCGGGAAACGTTCTGGGCGATCCGGTTCGGGGTCCTGGTCGATCAGTTCGGCATACCCTGGTCGATCAATTGCGAGAAAGCCGTCGAGCCGGCAGCCTGATCGACAGGACCGATGCCGGCGCCAGCCGGCCGCGCCCTCTGCCCGCCAGCCCGTCAAGCTCCCAGCCGGCCGGCACAATCGTAGCGCCGGCTGACCAGAACCGTAACGGCCTGAAGGCCTTCTGCACTCGTTGGACGTCTGATCCCGGCAAATGCCAGTCAACTGTCCTCGCTTCGGCGTCGAAGGGTTGGCACGACTCGCGCACCACCGGCTAGCGATGGCTAAGGTGGGTTGGCTCTTCGTTCTGGCGATGTGCGGACTGTCGAATCCGGCTCTGGGGCAGTCCTGGACCGAGGCCCACACGGCCGGCGACTACGCCAGGGCCGCGGAACTGCTGCAGCCGATCGTCATGAAGCAGGTGCAGACGATGGGCGCTGATCCGGCACCGGATCCGGCGCCGGCCCGGCATCTCGCCGTGATGTACGCACGCGGATCCGGCGTGGTCCGCGACCCGGTTCTGGCGTGTGCTCTGGCGCGAGTGTCGGATATGGTCAGAGGTGGCGTTCGGGTGTCTATACGCAGCGCCGATGAGATGTTCGCTTACAAGGCGGTCCTCGACGAAAGCGAGCAGTTCGTTCGAGCGCACTGCGACGTCTTGACGGAACGCCAGCAACAGGCGGCCGGCTTCTCGCTGTCGTGCCTCGCCTTTGGCTTGCGCGATGAGGTCGTGATGCTGGGGCAGCAGACCGTCTTCATCGATCGAGCAGGTTCGCGGGCGTCCGAGTCGGCGATCACGGTGTCAATCCAGGACCTCGACTGCCCTGGCATGATCATGCGGCTGCGTGCGCGCACGATCGAGCCTCCGCCGGACGCGGCGCCCGGCGTCGCGCCTCGCGAGCTCCTCGAGCTGGTGGACTGGCAGGGTCCACAATCGGTCGAAGGCGGACTGCGCTACTCGCTGACGCGGCACCTCTTCGAGGTCCACGGCAAAGAGCTGGTGCTCGTCGCGGCCGTGCTGCAGGCGGTTGACAGCTCGCCGACGATCGCGGCGCTTGCCCCGGACTTCGACACCCGCTTCCACATCGAGATGATCCGCTCCGGCCACATCCGCTGGCGGCTCGACGGCGCGCCGCCCGAGCGCGGCTGGATCATGCTGCCCGAGGGTAAATCGCGATGACCTCACTCTGGATCCGGGCGATCGCGTTCTCGACTGTTCTCTTGCTGGTGCCTCTCGCCGGCCGGGCGCTCGCGTGCTCGTGCATGGGGAGCGGCCCTCCGTGCCAGGCGGCGTGGACCGCCGATGCCGTGTTCTCCGGGTACTGTCCGGTCCATCGAGCGTATCGAAAGCAACCGAGGAGATGCGCCGTTTCACTCGGTTCGGGTCACGTTCGACATCGCGGTGGGATACATCAATGCCCCGTCAGGTGTTGTCGAAGTGGCAACCGGTTCAGGCGGCGGCGATTGCGGATATCGCTTCGCCATCGGCAAGCGGTATTTGGTCTACGCCCGGAAGTGGCCGCCCTCGGGCTCGGGATTGACCACCGGCATCTGTTCGCGCACGCGGCCGATTGAAGAAGCCGGCGAGGACATCAAGTACCTGAGCTCGATCCCGGCGAAGGGCACGGGCGGCCGGGTGTACGGGCGCTTGAACGAATGGCGCCGCGATCCGGCGGAGGAGCAGGGGGTGGACTACGGTCCACTCGAGGGGGTCACGGTCAGCGTGCGGAGCGCGACGGTGCAGAAGGACGTGGTCACGGATGCCGATGGCCGCTTCGAGATCGCGAACCTGCCCATCGGGAAAACGACGGTCGCGGTCCTGGCCCCGTTCGGGTTCGACGCACGCTACTTGACACACGAGGTCGACATCCCCGATCTGCGCGCGTGCAGCGCCCAGGACTTCACCCTCGCGCCCAGAGCGACGGCGTCTGGAACGGTCGTCGACGGGTCGGGCCGTCCAGTCGCCGGTGTCGAGGTCGATGCCGTCGCCGCCGAACTGGCCGGCTTCGATCCGTCGCCGTATCAGCGCCCGGTGAAGACGGATGAACGAGGCGCCTTTGTCTTCGACAATCTGCCGCCGGGCACGTACGTCTTCGGCGTGAATCTCACGAGAGAGGTGCGAGGGCCGCGTTCAGGCGCGAAGGTGTTCCTGCCGGGCGTATCAGCCGCACGCGACGCGACGGTCATCGAGTTGCAGGCCGGCGACGAGCGGGCCGTCGGCGTGATGCGGCTGCCGGGCCGCTGACTGACTCCGGGCGCGCGCACAGGCTGCGCGCGCCCGACGTTCCCACAGCCGCTCCTGTCTCGACTCAGGGTCCTTCCAGATCAGAACCTCACGCCAAACGACATCCGGATCGTGCGCGGCGTCGTGTACGCGAAGCGGCTGGCGGCGGTGCCGAAGTTCGGGCCGTAGTCCCAGTTCACGCCGCGGACCGGCGTCGTCGTGAACGGGTTGAAGGTGGCAAAGCGTGCGGTCGTGCCCGGCGTCAGCACCGTCGTGTCGAGACGCTGCAGGTTGACGCCGCCGGCGTTGGCGGCGCTGCCGGTGCCGAAGACCGTGCTGCCGCACGCGCAGAGCTGGAACTGATTGAAGACGTTCAGCACCTGCACCTGGCCGAAGAGCTGCAGCTGGCCCGCTCCGGGAACCCGATAGATGTAGTTCAGCGCGAAGTCGGTCCGGACCTGCCCCTCGGTGTGGAACTCGTCGCGCGGCCCGAAGAAATACGCCGTCGTCGTCGATGCCGGCGGGGTCAGGTAGGCGTTGTTCGGATTGGTGACGTACGGCCTCGGGTCCACTCCGTTGCTGTTCGACGCGCTGTAGGGCACGCCGCTCTCGAGCGCCTGGAGCACGCTCAGCGTCAGGCCCGGCGCGAAGCCCGGCGTGTAGTTGGCCCAGATCCGCGAACGATGCCGCTGATCGACGCCGAGGTCGCCATCGGGGAAGTTCCACGCGGCCTGCTTGTACTCGGGATAGCGATAATCGAACGGAACCGGTCCGCTCGCCACGTTCTCGCCGTCGAAGTTGCCAGAGGCTTTCGACAGCGTGTAGTTGGCGCCGAGCTCCAGCGTTCGTCCGAAGCGGTAGGTGCCGGTGAACGTCCCGCCCACATAGTCGCGCGCCAGCAGGCCGTCCGGCGCGTTCGTCACGAGCGCGAGGTCGAACGATCGGCCCGTCGGATCCTGCACGTGGCCCGTCGTCGTGTCGGTCTGCCGCATGTAGAAGTCGGTGTAGTGGCGCACCAGCAGGTCGGCCCGCAGGGACGCGCGGGCGCCGAACTGGCGCGACAGGCCGCCGGCGTATTCCCACGCGCTCGGCGAGGTGAGCCCGTCGGCGATCCGCGGCGTGACACCGGGGATGGTCGGCGCGCCGTTGAGCGGGAGCGTCGGGCCACCGTTGGCGAAGAACCAGTCGAAGACCGATTGAATGGCCTGCGCGGTCGGCACCGGCGTCGTCGTGCCGGAACCGTTGATGCTGGCGCCGCGGTAGATGAATTGCCGGGTCTGCGGGTTGCCGCCTGCCGCCGACGAATCGGCGACCGGGTTGGAGATCGCCGCGACGTACTTGGCCACGCTTCCGGTCACGGTCCATTGGCCGGCGCCGGTCGGATCCCAGGTGAGACCGAGGCGCGGGCTCCAGGCGCTGTCCTTGGCGACGACGTTGCCCGACTGGTCGGCGCCGTGGTTCTTGTCGAAACGGAGCCCGACGTTGGCGGTCAGGCGATTCCCGACGCGCCACGTGTCGTTGATGAACCCCGAGTGCGTGCGGAAGCTCGAGCCCTCGCTCTCCAGGGGGATCGGGTTCCACTGAATCGTCGTGGTGCCGTCTCCCAGGAAGATCGGGAAGATGTCGTTCGCGCCGGCGCCGGCGCCCGTGAGGATGGCGCCCGCGCTCAGGATGCGGTAGTCGCTGCCCGACTGGTGATTGTTGGCCGTCCGGATGTCGTTGAAATTGTCGTAGCCGAAGACGAGATTGTGCGAGCCGAATCGCGGCGTGGACAGGAAGTACGAGGCCTTGGCGAAGACGTCCTCGCTGTCGCGCCCCTCGGGCGTGCAGACGCCGCAAAACGTGTCGGACCACCACCGTGCGCCGCCGGCCCGGCTGTTGTCGATGAGCAGCGTGCCGTCGATGAGATCGGTCGATTTGGCTCCCGCGCCGATGAAACTCAACGTCCGCTTCGAGACGAGCGCCTCGACGAACAGCTTCGAGGTCAGCATGCCGCTGTACGTGCCGGCATAGAGCCGCTCCGGCAGCTGCCGCGTGCCGAGGCTGCGCGTATCCATGGTCAGGTTCTGGTTGAAGCTGTAGTTGATCTGCGCGCGATCGTGGTGGTTGTAGTTCATCTGGAACCGGTGTTTCGGGGTGAGCGAATAGGTGCCCTTGACCTCGTAGCGCCGCTGCTCCTCCCTGAACTCGTAGGGGACCGCGGTCGCGACCAGCGTCCGTCCCTGCGACTCGTCGCGCAAGCGGCCGGAGGTGAAGAACCAGAGCCGATCGCGCAGCACCGGGCCGCCGATCGTGTACTCGTAGGTCGGCACGACCTTGTCGATCCGCGGCTCGGGCGTCGTCGCCAGGCGCTCGGTCTCGAAGGGCGACAGCGTCCGCCATTTGTCGTTGTTGAGCGACTGCCGGAAGCTGCCCGAGAACCGGTTGCCGCCGGACTTCGTGATGATGTTGACCACCCCGCCGCTGAACCGCCCGAACTCGGCCGAGACGCCGCCATTGGCGACGGTGGTTTCCTGGATCGCGTCTTCGATCGCCGTGTCGAATGCCTGTCCGCGGATGTTCTCGTTGATGCTGACGCCGTTGAGGAGGAACAGGTTCTCGAAGCTGACCGAGCCGCCGAACGAGAACGCGCCCGCGGGGCCGGTGGGATGGACGCCCGGCGCCATCAGCAGGACGGAGTTGAGGTCGCGCGACGTCGGCAGGTTCGCGATCAGCTCCTGAGAGAAGTTCGTCGCAATCTGCGCGGTCTTCGTGAGCGTGTCGGCCGAGTTGCCGACGACGTTCACCTCCTCGGTGACTTGCGCCGGGCCGAGCCGCACCTCGAGCGGGAGCGCCTGCGTCGGGGCCAGCACGACGTTGCGAGTCTGGGTCTGAAACCCGGATAGCGAGAACGAGATCGTGTAGGGGCCGGAGGGCAGCCCGGTCAGGATGTAGTCGCCGTTCTCCGAGGTCACCGACTCCCTGGTCCCCTGCAGGTTCGGCGAAGTCGCGGTCGCGGTGGCCCCCGGCAGGGCCAGTCCCTGTGTGTCGAGCACCCGTCCGGAGATTGTTCCGGTGGTGGTCTGCGCAGTGGCGCCGGCCGCGAGAGCCAGCACGCCGATCACGGCCAGCACGATTCGAAGACGCATGACTCGTCCCTCCACACATGTCGTCCCTGCACAGCGGGGACGCGGTGATTCACTGACGTTCTGTTCGCAATGGTCGGCGAGACGAGAGCAAGACCGACGCCGCTCGCCGCCTCTGCACGCACCGATCGCGGTTGAGAAGGGGAGCGTGGGAGGAACTGCAGCGGGAAGGGACGACCGGCCAATGCGAAGTTACGAACGGTGGTCAGCGGTACACAGGCGGGATCGCCGGCAACGGATCACACGGACGGATCGAGTCGGCCGGCCGACGAGGAATCCAGACCATTGGTTTCTTGGACCGGTGAACTGGATCGCGCAGGAGGTTCATGCTTGCAGCGTTTGACCCCCGACCTACAGCTGATGCTTCTATTTAGAAGCGGGAAGCGGGAAGCGGGAGCGGGAAGCGGGACGCGGGAAGCGGGAAGCGGGACGCGGGAAGCTCATAGTGGGACGCTCTCGTCGACAACGGCGAGCTGCACGCGAAGCTCGAAGTGCTCTCCGCCGTGGGCGAAGGGCCGGCCATTGAAGGCCTCGAACATCGGCTGATGGGCGGGTGCATAGCCGCTCGTCGGCAACCATGCGAGGTAGAGCCAATCGAGGGCGCGGAGCTCGACGTCGACGGTGCCGGCGATATCGATCTCGGCCATCAAGCAGGATGGAAACTCGGTGATGTTGACTTCTCCGTCGGCGACCGTGGTCTCGGGAACCTCGAGGCCCAGGTCGTAGCGGCACTTCTCGAGAGGGACGATCTCAGGGTCGTCCCACTGGTATCCGAGCCACTGCCCGTCGGCGAGGCCACGAGCGTCGGCCCATGCGAGCAGCCGCGCAGCCGCCTGCGGGACGTGGTCGCCTTCGTACGGGTGGTGCACGCGGATGTACGCCACGCGGCGCGCCGCGTAGTTGCGTAAGGTGACCGTGAAGGAATCGGGATTCGTCCCGGCCGGCAGGCGCGCGAGTCTGTTCCGATCGCCGGGGGAGGTCAGCGACTCCCGCATCGCGTCCCGGCGCGAGTGCCGGAAGCGTTCGACATCGAACCGGCGGGGGGAGACGCCGTAGTGGGCGCGAAAGGCACGGGAAAAGTCAGAGCTCGAGCTGAAGCCGCAGGAAAGAGCGATCTCGGTCAGGCTTGCGCCGGCCCGGTGAGACAGCAGGTACACCGAGCGCTCGAGGCGGACGCGCTTGACGAAGGATGCGAGCGTTTCACCCATCAGGGCACGAAAGATCCGGTGGAAGTGGCAGGGGGAGAAACAGGCGGCCCGGGCCACGTCCTCGAGCCGCAACGGCTCGGCCAGGTTGTGCGTGGCGTAGTCGATTGCCCTGTTGATGCGATTGACGTAGTCGAGATTCGCAAGATTTGGCAAGTCCGGCACCGTAAAGGAATTGTACTCTTGCGGTTGAGAGGTGACATGAGGAAGTTCTCAGCGATATCACTCGTCGTGTTCGTCGCGGGTGCCTGCGCCGGCGGCAGTTTCGTGAGGGCGGCCGCGGACCAGTCGCGTACCGGGGCCAAGGAAAAGCAACCCGTGACCAGCTCGAGAGGGACAATGACAAAGCAACCGACGACACTCGGGGCGTTCTCCGTCAGCCTGGCCGTGAAGGACATCAAGGCGTCCCGGGCCTTCTACGAGAAGCTCGATTTCGAAGTGGTCATGGGCGATGCCGCGCAGGGTTGGCTGATCCTCCGCAACGGCAACGTCACCATCGGGCTGTTCCAGGGGATGTACGAGCGCAACCTGCTGACCTTCAACCCGGGCTGGGACGACAAGGCGCAGGCCGTCGAACCATTCACCGACGTGCGCGAGCACCAGCGCCGACTCAAGTCCAAGGGGCTCAAGCCCACGAAAGAGGCCGACGAACCAGGGACTGGGCCGGCGAGCTTCACGCTGGTCGATCCCGACGGCAATCCCGTCCTCATCGACCAACACGTGCCGTCAGCGACGCCCAAGAGCAAATGAGTTGGCAATCGATTGGCGCAGGAGACATCTGCACTGCGCGCACCTCATCAATGCTTACCACCTGAGCTGCAAGCGCGGCCGTCGGTTCATGGCTCACCCCGCACGTTGGCCCGTTGTTCGCAAAGCAACGGTCCGGAGGTAAATCATGAAACTGACGAGCATCGTGGGAGGGCTGGCCGTGGCCGTCCTCGTGGCAGCGAGCGGACCCGCGCAGGTGACGGCGGCCGAGGGCCAGGAAAAGGTTACGCTGACGGGCTGCGCCGTGAAGGGAAACGGCGACGGTGATGGTTTCCTGCTCGCCAACAGCTGTGGAGCAGACGACCCGCACGACCACTACGCCGACCCGGGAAGGGTCGACGGTCAGCTCGACAACGACCAACGAGATGAAGCCGGCCCGGATCCTCTACTGGCTCGACGATGACGACGACGAAGTCGCGAAGCTGATGGGACAGCTCGTCGAAGTCACCGGTGAGGTCGAAGGCGACGTCAAGCGCGGGGAGATCGAAGTCGAGCGCGAGAACGGCATGATCGAGCTCGAGATCAAGGCGGACGGACGCAAGGCCAACGTCAAACTGGCGGATGTGCCGTCGGCGATCGGGACGGCGGGGTCGGTGAAGGATCGCGAAGTCGAGCTGCCTTACATCGTCCGCAAGCTCGACGTGAAGTCGGCGAAGTCGATCGCGCCGAGCTGTCAGTAACTGCCGGGCTCTGCTTCCGGTATCCAGCGTTCATAAGTCCTGCGACTCGGCGGCGGCCACCTCCCGCCACCGGGTCGCATCGCTACTTTGGGGGCACAGCGGGCGGGTTCACGCCGCCATCGGCGATGAACTGGGCCATTCGCTGCTCCAGTACGGGCAACGGAACCGAGCCGATCGCCAGGATGGCGTCGTGGAAGTGCCGCTGGTCGAACTTGGGGCCCAGCTTCTCCTCCGCTTCGCGGCGATGGCGGCGGATCTGCAGCTCACCGAGCTTGTAGGCCAGGGCCTGCCCGGGCCACGCGATATAGCGCTCGACCTCGGTCGTGATCTCGTGCTCGGAAAGCGCCGCGCGCGTGCGCAGGTACTCCATCGCCTGCTCGCGAGTCCACCCGAAGGCGTGGATGCCGGTGTCGATCACGAGCCGGCTCGCGCGCCACATTTCGTAAGTGAGCCGGCCGAAGTCCTCGTACGGGGTCTCGTAGATCCCCATGACGGTGCCCAGCCACTCGGTGTAGAGCCCCCACCCTTCGCCGTAGCCGGAGAACGACGTTCCGCGGCGGAACGGGGGACGCTCCGGCCCCTCGAGGGCCAGCGCCGCCTGGAAGCTGTGGCCCGGCGTGCACTCGTGCAGGGTCAGCGCGGCGAGGGTGTAGAGCGGCCGCGCCGGCAGGTTGTAGGTGTTCATCAGGCACGCCTCGAGGCCGCCGCGGCCGCCGGTGTAGATCGGCGCGAGTGCCTCGGGAACGGGACGGATCCCGTGCCTGCGCCGCGGCAGGGATCCGATCGTCTCGCTCAGCTTCCAGTCGGCCTTCTTCGATACGTACGCCGAGTACGACAGGAGCTCGCGCGGTGTCTTCGCGTAGAACTGCGGATCGGTCCGGAGGAAATGAATGAACTCGCCCATCGTTCCTTTGAAACCGGCCCGCTCCTTGGTGGCTTCCATCTCCGCCGCGATCCGTGCGACCTCCTGCAGGCCGATCTCGTGGATCTGTTTGGCCGTCAGGTCCAGCGTGGTGAACTTGTCGATCATGGCCTGGTAGTAGGCCTCGCCGCCCGGCGTCGCGATCGCCGCGAGCGTCGTTCGCGCCTTGGGCAGGTACTCGGTGCGCATGAAGCCGAGGAGACGCTCGTACGCCGGCGCAACGACGTCGCGGATCACCGTCGCCGCGTCGCCGCGCATCGCCGCCTGCTCGGCAGCGGGGATGGTCGCGGGCATCTGCGTGAACGGCGCGTACAGCGGATTGGTCGTCTCCCCCTTCACGTACGGCTCGATCGTCCGGTCGCGTCCGGCGACCGATACGCGGGGCACTGTGAAGCCGCGCGCGAGGCCGGCCCGCATGTTGGCGATCTGCTCGTCGAAGTAGCGCGGCACGTCGCGGAGGCGCCCGAGAAAGCCGCGATAGGCGGCGGCCGTGGCGAAACCCTGTCGCGGCGTGAACTCGGTCCAGAAGAAGGTGTCGCTGTTGAAGGGGGCCTCGTAGGTGCGGAACCGCACGTCGTTCGCGAGAGCGCGAATCGAAGTGCGAAAGACCTGCGCGTTCACCTTTTCCTCTGGCGAGAGCTCGTCGAGCGGAATGCCGTCCAGCGTCGTCAGCGTTCGGGTCCAGTAAGCCAGCCGCGCCTGTTGCGACGCGGCATCGACTCTGGGAAACCGGTCGCCCGCATCCGCCCCTCCGGGCTGAGCGCCGCCGCGCGCCAGCTCCTGCTGCCGCCAGTTCCACTCTTCCGTATAGAGGGCGCGGAGCCGCGCGTCGGCGGATCCGGTGCCGCGCTGCGTCCGGGCCGAGGCAGGCACGAGGACGAGGGCGGCGCATAGAACGAGACGAGTCAGCGGGCTGTGAACGAAGGATTTGGACATGAAGGGTTTTCCTGGACGGAGTGCCGGGAGCGCCATCGTAACCCGTCCGGTCGCGTCAGCGAACATTTTTCGGCCGCAGACCGGACCGCTGATGGACCCCGAACAGTTCTTCGCCTCAGCGCTCGGTCGCAAGAGGCGGCGGGATGGGATCGGCGGGATCGGGCCAGTAGACGCGCGACAAGTAATGCAGCGCGATACCCGCGCCCCAGCGGTTGGGGGTCGTCCAGACCGCCAGCACCGCCAGGACGACCAGCAGCGTCACGCCGAGCACCCGGTGCGAACGCACGACTCCGAAATAGATCAAGACGATCATCGCGGCAATCGGCAGCCGATCGCCGAAGATGGTGAAGGCCCACGTGTCACCGGGATTTCGTACGAAGACCAGACCGCAGACCGAGCAGCGTTCGAAATAGGCCCACCCGGAAAACAGCCGCCCCTCACCGCAGTGCGGGCAGCGCTTGCGCAGTCCGCGCCGGAGCGCCGTGCCGATCAATTGCCAGCGGGAAGGCGTCATATACGAATGTGCGCAGGTTTCGAAGAGACCTCAGGACGTGCGGAGCGTGACGGCCTCGCCGTCCAGGAACACTCTCGTGACGTTGAGCCCTGCGTCGAGAAACAGCAGATCCGCACGCTTCCCGGCTGCGAGGCTGCCGATCTCGTCCTGCAGCCCGATGATCGTTGCCGGCGTGAGCGTCGCCATACGCACCGCGTCCGGCAGATCGAGGCCGACCTCCTGGTGCATGTGCCGCACCATGAAGTCCATCCCGCGCACGCTGCTCGCGAGGTTCACGGAATCTGGAAGCAGGCCGACGCCGCCGTCGCTGTAAAACGTCTCGCCGCCATCCAGCGGTCCGAAGGTGTACATGCCCGGCGGTTGATCCAGTGCGCGGCTGCAGTCGGTCACCAGCGCCGTCCGGTCCGCACCCTTGACGGTGACGACGAACCGGAGCAGCTCGGGTGCAAGGTGACGCCCATCCGCGATGACTTCCGTCGTCATGTCGGCAGTCGCGAGCACGAACTCGAGCATGCTGGCCTGCATCGGCGTGCCGCAGCGTTCCCGCAGCGACGGCACGCTGCTCATCGCGCAGTACAGGTGATCGACGTGGCGCAGGCCGAGCGCGTACGCGGCTGCCATCTCCGTCCACGTCGCGTTCGAGTGGCCGGCGTTCAGCCGGACCCCCTTCGATGCGGCCGCCCGATAGAAGCTCGCGGCGCCCGGCAGTTCCGGCGCGCACGTCGCGGTCAGCAGCACGTCGGCGAAGTCGAGGTATTGCTCGTACTCGGCCGGGATCGGCGGACGTGCCGGATCCTTGGGATGGCATCCCACTTTGTCTTCGTTGAAATACGGCCCATAGAGGTGCGCGCCTGCGACCCGGCAGAGTCCGAGCTGCGGTTGGGCGTCGCGGCGCCGCAGCGACCTCGTGCTCTGCAGGAACGCGATGGTCTGCTCGTGGCGGGCCACCGTGCTGGTCGGGACAATGCTGGTCGTTCCGTGGCGCGTGTGCGCGCGCGCCACTGTCTCGAACGCCTCGACGGTGCCGTCCATGAAGTCGGCGTTGTCCCCGCCGTGCACGTGGAGGTCCACAAACCCGGGGGTCACGAAACAACCGGCCGCGTCGACCGTCGATCCCGACCATGCGCCCAGCTCGTGCTCCGGCCCGAGCGCCCTGATTCGTCCGTCGCCGACGTCAATCGCCCCGCCCGGAATCGTGCGATCCGGAAGAATCAGCGTCGCGTTCACGACTCGAAAGTGCCGCATCACAGGGTTTCTCAGGCCCGGCTTCGACGCGCTAGTGCCGTTCCATCGCGAACCCGAACGCGTAGACCGTGCCGTCCCGTGTTCCCACGAACACGTGACCGGATCCGGCCCAGAGGCTCCGGTCCGACAGCGCGGAGACGATCGTGTTTTCGCTTTGCCAGAGCGTCTTCCCGGTGACACCGTCCAGCGCGTAGAGTCCGGCCGGCGCGTTCGACGGACCGGACGCTGCGAACGCGACACCATTGACAACGATGGGGGTCAGCGGCGCGGCGATGTTCCGCGATATCCAGGTTGGCTGGACGGAGAACTTGTCCTGGTGCGCGATCCTGACGCCGAGTATGGCTCCGGTCGACACGGCGCCATTCCCGGCTGCTCCCAGGTTCGCCGGCAGCGGGCCCGCGACCGGAATGAGCAGCCAGCGTGCGCCATCGGGCGCCAGCGGCGCGGATGGAGCAACCGGCGCGCCCGTGGCAGGCGCGGTCGCGGCTGCGGGCGGGACCGCGACGCGTTCCTGCCACATGGCCGGTGACTGCGCCGCAAACGTCGCGGCGCCGCCAGTGAACGACGCCGACGCGAAGAGCGGCGAGTCGTGATTCGTGCCGCCGAGAGAGCCGGCGTCGAGCAGCAGAATGCGCCCATCCCTGGTCGTGACGGCCACGATGTCCTTGCCAGCCTCTTGAAACACGACGGGCGGCGCAACGAGCTCGACACCGGGCTGCGTGAACCAGTCCGTCACCGTGAGCGTCTTCGGGTCGAGCGCGACGATGGCGTTCGCGTAGCCGCCGGACGTGACGTCACCCGGGCCAATCGCCACGATGGCTGTGCCGTTCGTTGCGAAGGCGACCGAGCCGATGGGATCGCCGCCGTTGGTCTTCCACGAGACAACGGTCTTCGCGTCGCTCGACGCGTCGATCGCCCAGATGCCGCTGGCCGCGCCGCCGCATCCGTGGCTCGTGGCGGTGTAGACCATGTCGTTGACCGCAATCAGATCGGCGAAGCGTGCGCCGGCCGGGAGGAACGGCGCCGGCCGCTGCACATCCTTACCCGACACCAACCCGAGCGTCCGGAACATCCCGTCGGCGCTCACCGCGTAGACGACGCCGGAGGGTCGAAACAGGCCCCCGCCTCCTCCTTGTGCCGCCGCGTTCGTCGGGAACGGTGACGGACGCGATTGACCTGGTGGAATCGTCGACGCCGGCGGAGGCACGGCGGCGCGCCCGCCGCCTGCGGGCGCCGCCCCCGCGGGCGGGGTCGTTGCAGGCGCGGGGGTCCCGCGGCCCGCGCCGCCGCCGCGGCTGGGAATCGGCACGCCCGCGCCAGGCTCGCCGACCGCGCTGCTGTAGGCCCCTCTTCCGCGTCCACCGCCCCTCCCCGGTCCGGGAGCGGGATTCGTGAGGCTCACCATCCGCGTCAACGCGCCGGAGATTCCCCCGGGACACGCCGCGGTCCCCGCCGCGAGCGTCCCGCCGAAACGGCGCGTCCAGAACAGGTTTCCGGTGTCGTTGTCGATCGCGAAGATCTGGTTGGACGGGGCGGCGATCGTGGAGAGCGGCGTGAAGATATTCACACCCGATGTGACGACACCCGGGCTCAACGAGACGCCGCCCCGCGCCGGGCTCTGGAGCGTCGTCGTCCATTGCAGCTCGAACCCCGGCTGGCTCATGGTCTCAGGTGAGATGCTCACGTCGTTCCGGATCCAGGACGTGTGCTGCGCATCGCCGTACGCGGTCGGCCATTCCGTCGGATTGCCGCGTCCCTGACCCAGAACGATGCCGGCCGTCACGAGCGTGGTGACTGCTGCGATGGACGTAGTGCGCAGACGCATCCTAGTGTCCCGTCCCAGTGGATCGTGGCGTAAGTCCCGGGCGCGGCGCCCGGATCGCAAGGCGCGACGAGCGAGCATACAGGCCGTATGTGAGCGAGGAGCAACGCCGCGAGGCGGGTGCCCCGCCCGGGAATTATGTCGCGAACCACTGGGACGGGACACTGGCTGGACTCACTTTCCTGCCTGGGCCGCCGGGACGCCGAAGCTGTACAACATGCCGTCGAACGTTCCGAGGTAGGCGCGCCCGTTGGCGACGGTCAGGCCGCTCCAGTGATTCCACGACGTGATCTGGTTCCCGCTGGACCACAGCTCCTTGCCGGTCTGGCCGTCAAGGGCATAGAGGGTCGCGTGCCGCGAGTTGGGAATGCGCCGCTCGGAGTACGGATTGAGGCCGCCGCCGACCCACGGGCCATTCGGTTCGTTCCACGCAAGATCGGGCAGCGTCTGCGTCGTGTCCTCGCCGGATCCGTACGCGAACACCACGCCGTTGGCCACCACGACCTCTTCCGCCATGTCCATGTCACGCGAGAGCCACGCGGGATTCAGCCGCCATTGGCCTTGGCTCGTCTCCTCCAGCTTGTAGGCCGCGACCCCGCCCATCGTCGGCCGGCCGTACTCGATCGGCGCGTGAAAGGTGCGGCTGACGGGTCCCCAGAACGGCACGAGCACCCACTGATCGCCGCGCCCATCCTGCCAGGCGGCCATCGCTCCCCACACGCCTTTGGCATCGAAGGCCTGATCGTCATTGCACAGCAGGGGCGTGGTGTCGAGCGTCGTCCGGTGATCCTCGCCGCCGAGCGCCTCGCGATCGAGAAGCCACACGCGGCATTCCTTGCTCGTGCCGACGAGGAACTTGCGTCCACGGTAGTCGAACGCCATGGGGGTGACGTTCAGGTCCAGGTCGCGGGCGCGCATCCAGTTGGCGTTGCGCGGGGCGAAGTAGTCCACGAGTTGCAGCTGCTGGTTCGCGTCGAGCCTGGCGCCGACGATGGCGTTGCCGAGGCTGCGGGTCTGCGGACTGAATGCCGCGTCGCCGGTCACCATGTAGACGACGCCTTCCGGCGAAACCGCCGCGCCCCGGCGGCCCCACATGCCGCCGCCGGCCGGATGGAACGTGCTCGCCTTGCGTGTCGCCAGATGGTACGAGTACAGGGCGTTCGGCACCCCGCCGCAGCCTTGCGCCGTGGCCGTGTAGACGACGCCGTTGACGACGTTCAGGGCGTACGGCTTGCCGTTGGCGGGCAGGAACTTGTCGGGGGCAGCGACGTCCGAACCGTCGGCCGCGTTGATCTGGTGAAGCCGCCCGTCCCATGCGATCGCGTAAATCGTGTACTTGCCCGGCGACACCTGCTCCATCGCCGGCATCGCGGTCTGGCCGCCGAGGCAGAGCGTGTGATACAGCGTAGTGGCGGACGGTGCGAACGTGCTCTCGTAGCGCTTCGTCCACAGCAGATCGCCGCTGCCGACGTCGATGCCGAACAGATCGTCGGAGATGCCGGCGACGATCGCGACCGCTCGCGGGCCTCGCGCCGTGGTCACGCGTTCGGCGATCAGCGGCGAAAAAAGGTTGTGCATCTCGCGCGGCTTGCTATCGAGCTTGACCTTCCACAGCAGTGTCATGTCCTTGACGTTGGCGAGGGTGAAGACTTTCTCGTCTTTCATCCAGCCGGTCCGGCCGGGATCGTTGCCTTCGGTCAAGTAGTCGGACGCCATCAGCGGGACGCACGACGCGAGCACCGTCATCGCCACAGATCTTCGAAGACGCAGGGTCGCCTGTCGGAAGTGCTGGCCGGCTATCGTGCGGTTGTGCATCGGGTGCGAGCTCGCTTCCGTCGAGGGGTTCAAAACTTCGAGAGCTTCAGATCGAGGGCGTGTTTCTCGCCGTCCGACAGCGTGAAGGGCGTCCCACGCCGGCGCCAGCCCTCGAGGAGATCCGGATCACGTTCCTCGCCGGGCTCCAGGTATTCCACGGCAATCGCCAGATACCGGCCGGGCGGCAGGCCCTGAATCGTGAAGCGGCCCTGCTGATCGGGACGCGCGCTCTTGACGAAGCGCGTGTGCGCCCCCCACTTCACAGGATCGTCGGCAAACACGATGACGGTGGCGTCGAGCGCCACGCCGTCGCGGTCGTCCGACACACCGCCCGAGACGGTGGTCATCGGCCGCTGTGTCAGCTCGATCTCGAGCCCGTCGACGTCCGTGGCGAAGTCCAACGGCGTGTCGGTGACATCCACGCCTTCCCGCCGGACGCGCTTCATCCGCCAATCGCCCATTGTGCCGGCGCGGATGAAGCCACGGCCCCTGAGCCCTTTCAGTTCGAAGGTCCAGTCGTCGTGGACGACCGGCGGACCGCCGCCCGTGCCCGACATCTCGATCGTTCCGTCCATGTGACGATCCACCAACACCGGCGCTACGCCGACCTCAGACGGGCGAAGCCCCTGCGGAGGGTCGCCCGTGTCGAAACGGATCCGGCCTCGCGCCGTCGCGCCTTTCGACAGCATCAGGGTGACGCCGGTCACGTCGGAGCCGTCGACGACGACCTCCACCGACGCGGCCTCCGATTCTGATCGCGCATCCACGAAGTAGGCGCCCGGAAGCAGCCCGGCGATCGCGAACGATCCGTCGCCGGCGGCGATGGCGGCCGCCGCGTCGCCATACGCGTGCGAGCCGTTGATCTCTCGAGCGGTCACGAACATGAATGGGCGCAACGGCACCTGTCCGGAGGAACGGACCACGCCGCGCACTGTGGCCGTGGCGGCGCGGGCGAGCGAGATCGCGATCCCGGGCAACTCCTGCCCGGGGCTGATGGTGACGCGTTGCGCCTCGCTCGCGACCGGCGTCCCGGGATAGTAGGTTGGGACGTAGCGCACGCGATCTCTCGAGCCCAGCTCCGTCGACTGGAACTGCGCGACGATCACGTAGTCGCCAGGCGGGACGCCGAAGATCCTGAACTCCCCGCGGTCGTCCGTGGAACTGCCGCTCTCCGGGACCAATCGCCTGGCGCCGTCGACGTACCGGCGGCGGGCCAGGGACACGGACACGTGGGCCACCGGTTCGCCGATTTCATCGGCGACGCGGCCCGTGACCACTGCGCCCGGAGGAAGCGCGAAGTCGATGTTCTGGAGCACGGCGCTTTCACCGAGCTCCAGGGGCCGTCCACGTTCGAATGGCCGCCGCTGTCCGTACGCGACCTCGACATACCCGCCTCGTCTCGCCTTGACGTGGTAGCGCCCGGCGGGGAGCTGCGTCAGCGCATACCGGCCCTCGGCGTCCGTCATCGTCGAGGCGGGTCCGCTGAGATCCCCCATGGTCCATTCATCAATGCGGACTTCCACCCGACGCAGCGGTTCACCCGTATCGGCGCGTACCACGCGCCCGCGGATCACCCCCGTTCCTGCGCGTGCCGTCTTCGGTTGATCCCGCGCAGGCACCTGCGCCGTGACCACCGTGCCGGCGAGGAGCAGGCCGGAGAGGATAATGAAATGTGTTCGGGCTCGGAGTGCAGCCATGGCCAATGCCGGTCAGTCCACGGGTTCCTTGGGATTGAGGCGACGAAATCGACGCTCGTCTTTCAACCAGACGGCCCGGCCTGGTTCGGTATGGTCGACAGCCGCCTGGAAGACGGCCGACCCGATGCTTCGGCCTGTGAACTCGCCCAAGACTGTGGACCCCTTGGTCACGCGGTACGCGTCCAAATCATCCCGGTCCGGCAGATGCCAGATGATGACGTCATCTTCGTCTGGTAGTTCACTCTCGGGATCTTCCGGCACTCGTTTGTGGCCCTCACCGTCTGACGACTCGAGCGAAACCCATCGAGGGGCCGGCCATGCTAGCACACGTGCGCCGGCAGACGTCGGGCTGGTCGTGACCACCCAGCCGAACGCATGGGAAATGAGTCTAACCGGTTAGGCCGGCCGATTCCCGCGCTCGCCGGGCTCCTGCCGGCCGACGGCCGTGCCTCACCGGAGGTAAGAACGTGCTTGGCGAACATCGTGCGAAACTGGAAGGAGGTCGCCACGTGCACACAACCCGCATGGCCGTCCTGATCGCTGTCGTTGCGCTTGGCTCCGGCGTGTCCGGCGGATCCGAATCGCACCGGATTGAAGTGCAGAGCTGGCAGGCTCCGCAGAAGGGATGGCTGTATGTTGTCGATCCGGGGCCGCTGGAGCCGCGGATCCTTCTTTTCAACCCGGATCGCGGCAAAGTAACCGGCACGATCCGGACAGGGTACAACCCGGACATTGCCCTGTCGCCCAGTGGCGACCGCCTCTATCTGGCGTCAGGGGTCGAGGAGTGCGGCGGGTCGAACTGCGATCTGCTCGCGGTGATCGACACACGTGCCGGCCGGGTGCTGTCGACGACGCCGATTCCCGACCGCGTGCACTACAAGGTGGCTCCCGAATCGTCGAGGCTCGCGGCAACGTCCGACGGGCGAACGGTGTACCTGCTGAAGTGGCAGGGGCCGCCGAACGGCGATACGCCCGTCGCGCTGGCGGCCTTCGACACCCTGCGCACACGGTTTCTCGATGGAGTGATTGACCTGGGAAACTGTGGATTCGGCACATTCGTCCCCGTCCCGGAACGTCATCAACTCGGTTTCCACTGCCCGGCTTCGAATGACGTGGTCGTCTACCGCCTGACCGAACCGGACCGGGGCACATTGGAATTTTCGGTCCATCTTCCGTGGGGGAACCGGCTGTTTGCGCGGCAGGTCTACACGAACGTATCGGCGCGGGCGTTCATGCTGTCGGCCGACCGCCGTCGCCTGTTCGCCGCCGGCGGCGACGGCGCCGTTGCTGAAGTGAATCTGACATTTCGAACCGCCGGGGACACTCCGGTGATCGGTGCGCAGAACGAAGTGATCGCGCCTTTCGCGTCGCCGGGCGCCGCTGACCGCGCGCGCCTCTATGCCGGGGCGGGGGCCTACGACGGCCGGGGCCTGGCCGAAGAGATCCGCGTTTTCGATACGAACACGTGGGTTCGGGTCGGCACGATCCCCACCAGCGCGCCGTTCCTGAGCGCGGTGGCGACAAGGGATGGGTCGATGATCTACGCGATGACGGGCGAGCACGGCCAGATCCTCGCAATCGATCCGGTGGCCCGGCGCGAGCTTCGGGCGATGCCGGTCGGGCGGGCGCCGTCACTCGCGTTGATTGCGCCCTGAGCAGGTGACCTCGCGCAGCTCGGGTTTCAACCGAGCGGTCGCAGCGTCGCGAGATCCGGACTGGTTGGCTGAAATACCGCGACGCAGTCGTCGCCGACCTTCCACGGGCGGGTCCCGACTTCGTCCGCGCTCTCCTGGGCCACACCCTCTTGATCGAAGTACGCGAACCGGATGCGCCAGCGCGGGTCTTCGCCGGTTCGCACCGGCTCGACCGCGAGGACGACGGCTGGCGCCGTGACCCAGCGGCGGGCGCGAAACTTCGCGGAAATGCGTCCTGACAACAGGCCGGCGGCGAACAGCACTGCGGCGCCGAGCGCGATCTTGGCAGCGGCGAGCTTCCACTGCGGGTACTCGTCGAGCCGCCCTGTCCAGCTCTCACCCTCGGCCTGACGGACATTCACCGGCTGTCCGGCACGCAGACGCATCCACAGCTCCTCGGACACGAAGTCGCGTTCGTAGCAGCCGTTCGGCGCGTCGCACGGGAAGCGGTACGCGATAACCCAGGCTGCCGGCGAACCGGTAGTGATGAGACGCGCCAGCACGTCGTGAATGTGGAAACCGGTGATGGTGACGATCGGGCGTCTGCGCGCCTGGTCCCGTCCGCCCAGGCGCCCGATTTGCCTCGATCCGTGAGCGCCGCTCGAACTGAATTTTTCGACAATCACGCCGGATGTGACGCGTCCGTAACGCGCGCGGTTTTCCTCGCGGTACGCCAGAGTGAACCCGTCGAAGCAGGCCATCACACCGATGACGGCGAGCACGTACGCCGCCATTCCCGACGTGGTCAACTTGCCGCGGGTGGTTATCTTGTACGCGATGAACACGCCCGCCACGAGCTTCGCCAAAAGGCTGATTAACGCCACGCTCCAGCAGAGAGCAATCATCTCGCCGCCGGAGTTCCGGCTGATTCCGCGCGATTTTGGCCGTGTATCGGGAGCAGATTCCGGATTTGGTATGTCCGGCACAGAATTGCAACGAGGCACAGTGAAACGCTCATCGACCGCTTCCGGCGGGAACCGTCCCGGCGGTTTTCACCCCAACGACGTTGTCGTCGCCCTGGCGGTCGGTCAGCTTGTGGTAGGGGTCGATGCCGGCGCGGCCAGGCTCAATGGTTCCGCAGAGCGTCACATGCGCGAGAAGGACGACGGAGCCGGCGTGACCATACGGGAACGGCTCTTGAAAGACACAGGGAGTGCCCTGGTGACCGACGCGCGCGGTGCGGCCGGAACCGTTTGCGTTCCGGAGACTTCGGCGCGCGTCAGGCGGCGCGCGACTGCCGGCGCCCGGCGGCGGGCTCCGTCCGGCCGGAGTCCCCCCGGAATCCGGAGGCCAACCGTGGACACGAGGAGGTCCGTACCATGCGTTCCCTCGACAGTCCGATCTGCCTCGGCCGCTGGACGCGTGCCGTCATCCTCATTCTGTTGTTCCCTGCGCTGTGGCTGACGGCGGCCGCCCAACCGGCGCCCCTGCGACTGGTCTCGACGGCATGGCCTCCGTTCACGAACCCGCCGCGGCAGCCGCGGTTTGCGCTCGATCTGGTCGAGGATGCCCTCGGCCGCATGAACCTCACCGCCAGGACGACGATCGTCAGCGCCTCGCAATTCACACCGACGCTGCTCTCCGCCCTGTTCGACGGCAGCGGGGCGGTGTGGAAGGACCCGGAGCGCGCGCGCGCGCTGATCTTTTCGCAGCCGTATCTGGAGAACCGCCTCGTGCTGGTCGGACGCCATGGCGCCGACGTGTCCGCGAAGACGATGGCCGATCTGCAGGGCAAACGGATTGCCATCGTCGAGGGCTACTCGTACGGCGAGGCGATCGGCACGGGCGGCCCGGTGTGGGTGCGGTCGCCCAGCGAGGAAGACAGCGTCACGCAGCTCCTCAAGGGCGCCGTGGATTACACGCTGATGGACCAGCTCGTCGTCCATTACATCGTGCTTCACTACCCGAAGGAATCGGGCGCGAAGCTGCAGATCGGGTCGACGCCGCTCGTCACGCGGGAGCTGCACTTTGCGGTCAACCGGGCGCGCGCCGACGCGGTGTCGATCGTCGAGCGGTTCAACGCGCAGATACGCGGCATGATCGCCGACCGCACATATCATCGCCTGCTGCACGTGGACTGGATTCGTGCGGACGTCGACGGCGACGGCGTTCCCGAATACGTGCCGGGCACCGACCGGCCCGGGCCGTCGGAGCCGCAGCACGTCTACACGCTGTTCACGGTGCCGGTTGCGTCCGAGGCGCCGGCCAAGGCGGGTTTCTATCTCGGCGGCAGCATCTATAGCGACTGGAAGAGTGTGCCCGACGCCTACAAGGCCGGGCCTTCGGAGAGGACGGATCCACGCCCAGCGACGGGCACGATTTTTTCGTTCCGCTGGTGAGGATTCCGTCTGGCAATCTGTGAGGTGATCGTCGACTAGCGGAGCTTGATACTGCGTACCAATCGTTCTGTCACGCCATCCCCGTGGAACAGCACAGGTCCGGGAGATCCAAGGTCGTCGATCGAAGCGGGCGTGTCCTCGCTGTGAATCCGCACCCAGGTATCACCGATGAGGAACGCATAGCTCATGATGCCGCCGCCCTGCCCGACGTAGCCCCCTCCAGTTCTGTACCTGGCGATGCTCACCGGCCGATCCTTGCAGGACAGTCATCCCTCGCCACTTCGACTGCCTGGCGACACTGCAGAAAGCGCCCAGATCGTCCGGCGGGCGTTCCTCGCAGCTGTCCCCGACGAGCCACCGATCGTTTCCAAAAGTCATGAACCCGTCGATACTCAACCCTCGCCGTCCGTCGTCGGCGACGACGTTCTCCCGGCCCTGGCCCAACTGAAACCAGATCGGCGCGCCACCCCGAGCCCGGCTTGCCGCATCAGGACACTCGACGACAATGTCGTTGCCGTTTTCGGCAAGCCGCCACGATGCCGGGTAGTCGAATGTGATTGGCCAACGGGGCGAGGCGAACGTACGCCATGCACCTCTGCGGCAGTCCATGGCAGGGACGATCTGTAGCGAAACCGCCGCGGGCGGGCGGGCCGGCTGTTCTCGAGTCCCGACGACGGGTTGACCTGCGACAAACCTCAATGTCCAGACTCCGCCGCCGGAGTCCTTCAGTCGCATCTGACAGTCGTCGGTGACCGTTCCGTCGAGGCTGAATTCGTCCGTGGCCTCATCCTGCCCTGGCTGCCAGCGGCTCGAATAGATAAAGACTCCGGACACGCCGTCGTCGGTTGAGGCGGGATGCCCAAGGTCCAGGTACGCGCGAATGTCGCCGTCGTCCAAGCGACCGGCCAGATTGAACCCATCGGAGGGCCAATCTTCGGCACACTTTGGCTGAGCTTCCGCAGGACGCGACGCCAGCAGCGTCACTGACAGAGCCAGCATGGCAAGCCTTGGCCCGGCCAGAATCCACATCGTCAACCTATCGGTTGATACACCTGCGGTTACACCCGCCTGCCGAGCTTGCCTGTTAGCAACAGGACAATCAGCACCAGGAGAATGATGCCGCCAAGACTTCCCCCCATTGCCGGGCCACCCATGTAAAAACCGCCGCCCCCGAACAGAAACAGAAGGATTATCAGCAGAATCAACAAATTCATGACGCACTCCTCTCAAGGTCCGGCATCAGATTGCCTCGACCTCCGGGGTAGCGTCTGTACACAAACGGACACGTCGGGTTGAATCGCGGCCGCGGCGTAACCTGCGCCGGTTACCGAAATGTTGCGGGACTGCGAGTCCTGGCGGTTGTGCGAACAATCGCGTCCGCGAAGCGTGTCGCGGCCCCGCTCGACGAGCCAATGTAGAGAAACGGTTCGTTGATCTCCAGCTCCATCAGGACGAACGCCCCGTCCCGCTCGATCCCGTCGACGCGGGCGTAGAGCAGCGGCCCGGCCGCATGTGACAGCACGCGGCGCGCCTGCTCGACGATCGCTGGCGACGGATCCCGCGGTTCGCCGTGGCCGCCGAGCTCCTCCTGCACGCGGAAGTCGCCGGGCGCCGGCTTCTTCAGCACGGCGTGGCTGTACTCGCCGTCGAAGAACACGATCGACCACTCTCCCGACGTGACGATCTCGTCGGCGAACGGCTGCACCAGGAGCGGCCGCTGCATCACCTCTTCTTCCAACTGCCGCTGGTCGGCCGCGGCCGTCGCGAGCGACGTGCGCCAGGTGCCATGAGCGCTCGCCGACACTGCCGGCTTGACGACGGCTTGCGTCCAGTTGCGGCGCTCGAGCAGCGCGCGCAGCGACTGGCTCTGGCCGCGCTCCACGTATTCGATCGGGACGATCGCAACGCCGGCATCCGCGAAGCCGGCGAGATATCGCTTGTCGATGTTCGCGAGCACCGCCGCGGCGGGGTTCCACAAGTTGACCTGTTCCGTCTCGCACCGGCGCAGCCAGGCGGCATACCGGGCTTCGTCGAGGTGATAGTCCCAGGCCGCTCGAATCACGACGGATGCGAACTGCCGCCAGTCGACAGCCGGGTCGTTCCAGGCGGCCGCCGTCACCTGGAATCCGCGACGCTGCAGCGCGTCGGCGACGAGGCGATCGTCACCATGGATATCCGGCAGCCGCTCACACGTCACGAAGGCGATTCGCTGGTCCAGAGGCACGGGCGCACCTGTTATTCCCGGCTCGATCTTGCCGGAATGCGCTTATTGTAGGATGCACCCACTGATGCAGAAGTGGGATCGAGGAGGAATCATGTTTGCTCGCGCCGCAATCGGCGCCGCCTCGGGCTTGACGCTCGCGGCCGCGGCCCCCCCCCTTTCCTGGCCGCGGGTATTCGGGACTTTCGCACAGTCGCGCGCCGCATCCGACGCGCTGCTGGGCCGATGGGATCTCGTCGTCCAGCGCGGCACGCAGACGTCGCCGTCGTGGCTCGAGGTGGAACGGTCCGGCACGGCCACCCTGGTCGGACAATTCGTGGGATCCGGCGGCAGCGCGCGGCCGATCGCCAAGGTCGAGTTCACCGACGGCACGTTCCGCTTCGCCATCCCGCCACAGTGGGAAAGCAACCCCAACGACATCACGTTCGAGGGACGGCTCGAGGGCGATCGCATCACGGGTTCGATGACGATGGGGGACGGCCAGAAGGTGACATGGTCCGGCACGCGGGCCCCGTCGCTGCGGCGGGCGGGAAAGCCCGCCTGGGGCGAACCGATCGCGCTCTTCAACGGGAAATCACTCGACGGGTGGCAGCCGGTCGGACGCCGCGACAGCCAGTGGCGCGCGGCCGGCGGCATCCTGCAGAACGCGAACAGCGGCGCCAACCTCGTCACGGTTCAGAAGTTCGACGACTTCAAGCTGCACGTGGAGTTCCGCGTGCCCAAAGAGTCGAACAGCGGCGTGTACCTGCGGGGCCGCTACGAGCTCCAGGTCGACGACGCCGCCGGGCTCGAGCCATCGTCGCATCATCTCGGCGGACTCTACGGCTTCATCGCGCCGAGCGAGAACGTGGCCAGGGCTGCCGGCGAGTGGCAATCGATGGACGTCACGCTCGTGGGCCGGATGCTCACGTTCGAGCTGAACGGCACGACCGTCATCAGCAACCGGGAGATTCCGGGAATTACCGGCGGCGCGCTCGACAGCGCCGAGGCTGACCCCGGGCCGCTGCTGCTCCAGGGCGATCACGGTCCCGTGGACTACCGCAACATCGTGATCACGCCCGCAAAAACTGCGCGATAGCAGGCCAACCGCCCAACGCCGGCGCAAGCTCCCAGGATCCGAGAGGACCGACCCGTGATGCGATCGTGGAACGCGCTGCTTGTGATGGTCGTGGCTGTGTCGGTGGCGCCGGCCTCCGCGCAGCGCGCGGCGGATCCGGCCCGGGTCACGTGTACCGCGATCACGCAAGCCATCGCCGACGCGAGCGCCGGCACGGTCAACATCCACCACGACGGCACGCCGATCGCCGGAATCCCGGCCCCCGACATTTCGCGCGGTTTCAGCGGGATCCCGAGATCGGCTCAGCCCCGGCTCACGGCGTCGCAGCAGCGCATTCTCGAATGCACGCACCGCCTGGCGGAGGCGAACGCCGACATGCCCTACACGCTGTTCGTGCCGTCGACCTACGATCCGCAGAAGCCGGCGCCCCTGGTGGTCGATCTGCACGGCCTGAACATCACGCCACTGCAACAGATCCTGTTCGACGGCACCACGGACTTCGCCGAGCGGCACGGGTTCATCGTCCTCGCACCGATGGGATTCAACCTGTCCAGTTGGTGGGGGAGCCGGACCGGAACGCCGGTCGCCACGGCGGCCGTGAAGCCCGGCGGCGACGTCCGCTACTCCACGACGGAGTTGGCGGAAATCGACACGATGGCCCTTCTGAAATCGATCCGGGAGCAATACGCCGTCGACAGCGATCGCATCTATCTCATGGGGCACTCGATGGGTGGTGCGGGCACGTATTACCTCGGCGGCAAGTACAACGACATCTGGGCCGGACTCGCCCCAATCTCGGGCGCCGGGGGCATCGCCGACGGCGCCGCGGAACGGTACAAGTCACTGCCGACGCTGATCATGCACGGCGCGAAGGACTCGATCGTGTCTCCCGCGAACTCGCGCCGGGCCGTGGCCGCGCTGGCGGCCGTCGGCGCGCCCCACCTCTATCTCGAGTTCCCCGACAAGGATCACGAATTCTGGATTCGACGCGGCGCCGCGCAGATGGAGAAAGTGTTCCTCTTCTTCAGCCTGCTTTCGAAGCGGACCACCGTCCTCCCGCAGAAGTAGCGATTCATCGCCGCCTACCGCGCGCGGTCGGCGGCTCTAAGTTGATCGCGGAGTGCCTCGAGCGGCATCGCCGTCATCGACCTTGCCAAGCTGGTCTGGGCCGAACTACGAAATCCAGAAGACCCGGCCTTGAGAAAACTGTCTGGCCCGTCGTAGGTTGTGCCGTATTCGAAAATCATTGCGTCTCGCCATTCACAATCCGTTTGCGGCTTGACCTGCCGTGAAATCCTGATCACCAGTATCGCCGCCGATCCAAGGACCAGATTTCCACTCGTTGGAACCCGCTGACCAGCCGGTTGCGACAAGTCACCTGTGCTGACAGCGCGCGCCACTCGCAGCTTTTTAGCGCGCGGGCAGGCCTGAAGGCCTGCGCTACGTACCCGACACACGTGAACTCCGGGGAACTCCGGGTTTAGGGTCTGGCGCCGGCGGGCCGCTCGATCTCCTTGTGGCAATACTCGCAGTCGTCGCTGATCTTGCTGCCGTCCGCCGCCGCGCGGCCGTCGTGACAACGCACGCATCCGTTCGACGTGATGTGCCCGAGGTTGTCGGGATAGACGCCAAACGTCACCTTCATCGACGGAAACACATTCCGCTGATACACGTTCTTCACGGCAGCAATCGTTCGGGCCAGCGCCGCGTCGTCGACGCCGCTCTTGCCGGCATAGAAGCCGCGCAATCCCTTCTCGATTTCCTCCAGCCCCCGCTCCTGGGTCGAGTGGTCCGCTTTGACCAACCGGACGCTCTCCCGGCGAACCAGCGGCAGATTCCGGCTGATGCCGCCGTTCGCGATCGCGGCGTCGACGGCCTGCTCGGCGGTCGGCGCGATCCGATGCGCCGGCACGTTGTGACAGTCGATGCAGTCCATGACCCGCCGCTCGCCTTTGGCGATCTCGTCGTCGGTCGCGTCCCTCGGCCTTGTATTCCGTCACCTTGCCGTCCTGCGCGGACCAGGCGCACGTAGGGGATCTTCTGCCGCTCGTGATCCGTGGAGACGAACTCGATGCGGACGCCGGGATCGGCATGCCAGTGAATCGCCCGGCCGCTCGACGTCGGCCGGCCCGGCCCGCCAACGAACATCTGGAAGATCGTCGCTGTCTCCGAGTTGGCGTCGTCGTCCGCGTACTCCCGCTTGACCCTGATGACGTCGCCGGAATCGCGGCCCGGCCAGTGACACTTGCCGCACGTCTCGAGCGCCGGACGCATGTCGGCGACACCCGGTATCGGTTTGGGGACCTGGTTGGTCAGGACGTGATACAGCTGCCGCGTGCCGGCGAGCTTGGAGCGCACGAGTGCTTTGGCGCCTGCGCCAACGTGACACTGCGTGCACGTGACTTCCGAGTGCGGCGCCGCCTGCCACGCGGTGAACTGCGGGTGCATCGGTTCGTGGCACGTCTCCCCGCAGAACGACGGCGATTCCATCGAGTGGAGCGCACCATACCCGGCGAGCAGCAAAATCGCCAGATTGACGGCGGTGAGTCCGGCGATGAGCAGGGCCGCGCGACGGACCGCCGGCAGCCGGAAATCCAGGACGGGCCAATCCTCGACCGCATCGGGATGGCGTCGCAGTTTTCGCTGCTGCAGCCACATCCCGGCCGGGATCAGCAGCAGATCCGAGGACGAAGATCGCCGGGAGGCCGATGAAGACGACGAGGCCGGCGTAGGGATTCTCGAACAGCCCCATCACGACGGCGATCGCCAGCACGATGAATACCACGGCCGTAACCGTGGTGATCACTGCGCCGGCGATCGCGAGCGGATGACGGGCGAGCGCCGCACGGCTCGGCATGCGGTCCCCGCTACTTCAGACTGTGCATGTAGGCGACCAGCGCGTCGATGTCGGCCGCGGGCAGCTTGCCGTACTTCGCCGTCATGGGCGGCTTCTTCGTGGACTTGGCCTTGGCGGCGGCCTCAATCGGGGTCACAATCCACGCGCGTATCTCGTCGGCGCGACAACTTCTTGCCAACGCCGTCGAGCGGATTCGCCTTCTTGCCCTTTCCCGCGATCGAGTGGCAGATCGAACATTTCTGCGCGGCGTACACCTGCTCCCCCTTCGTCACCTGCGCGGCGTCCTGCGCACTCGCGATCCCGGCGGAAGAGATGAGAGCGAACACAACGAACCCGAGTCCTGTCACGAGCGTCCTGCGCATGGTGATCCTCCAGGTTTCCGAAGCCGACGGCGAGACAAGACTACCAGAGATAGCGAATGCCGAACACCGCCGAGTGGGCCGTGTAGGGCCGATACACATACCCCATGACCAGCGAGCTCGGCTGCACGATGCCGTTGACCACGCTGGGATCGAAGGCGTAGTCATAGATCTTCAGCGGCTCGTAGAGATACGAGAACGTCGCCGCCAGCTTGCTGGTCAGGCGATGGCGCAGGTCGATGTGCAGCTGCTGCAGCTTGTTGAACACGTTGGGCAGCTGATTGGGCGTCGGAATCGGGCTGCCCGCCGGAATCGTGTAGAGGTTACTGGCGTCGGCGTGGCTGTAATCGTACGAGAACCGCACCTCGGTGTTGGGGCCGATGCGGGGCGGCGTCGCGTAGATGGAGAAATAGTGGACGGTCTCCTTCGCGTCAGACGTCCAGTTGCGCAGGGGATCGTCGAACTGCGCCGGTGACGAATCGCCTTCGTGCGACTGCTGCAGTCCGGCATACCGCTCGAGATTGTAGGAGCCGCCCGCGCCCATGCCGTTCGGCAAGCGGTAGTCGGCGGCGAGCGAGAAGGTGCGCCCGGTCGACTCCTGCAGCCCGAAGACGCTGTTGCTGAAGTCGTCGTGCAGGATTCCGCCCGACACGCTGAAGATCCAGGCGTCCGACGGGACGATGTCGATCTGCCCCGAGAAGCGGTTTCTCGTCCGGTCGGCCAGGTCGAAATGCCGCATCTCCGGGTGCTCGCCGATGGCGGTGAGCTGCTGTTCGTCGAGCCCCGATCCGCTGCGCGAGCCGACCTCGTATTGCACGCGGAAGGTGGTCATGGAGGACCCCACGGCGTCGGCCGACACGCGGAACACGTTCTCGCCGCTCGACTCGACGATCCGCGCATCGTAGCCGTTGCCGTTGTGCGTGTAGCCGACGCTCAGCGCGAACGGCATCAGCTTCGTCCACGTCGCGTCGCCGTCGAAGCGTGGTCCGGCTGTGCGCGTAGAGGTCCGGACCGCCGGTTGGCGTGTCCGAAACCGAGGCGTCGTAGCTGACCATGTCCGTGATCGACGTCGCGGGCGTGAGGTTGTTGTAGGTGTAGTTGCGCACGCGCGCGCTGAACCGCCAGTCGTCCGACGGGCGCGAGGTGAGGCTCAGGTTGGTCGAGAAGACGTGGGCTTTACCCTCGGTGTTCGCCCGGGGCAGCGCGATCTGCGGCAGCGCCGAATTGATCGTGAAGGGCTGCAGCGGCTCGTCGTTGCTCCACAAGCCGTAGGAGAAGGAGCCGGTCACCTGCGTCTTGTGCGCCAGCTTGGTGTACCCGCCGAAGCTGATGGTCTGCGCCGAGTTCGACGGCCAGAGGGACATGCGTCCGCGTCCGGGCGTGCCGGAGATGTCGTCCAGGCGGAGCGGGCTGTCCCAGGTCAGCGTCGGCGCGATGTTGTCGAACCAGGAGCCGCTGTAGGCGACCCGCAGCATATTGCGCGTGTTCGTCCACTCGGTGCCGATGGTGAAGTCGTTGGTGCGCGAATCGTAGGGGAGCGGCACCTCGACGTCGTTGCTGAAGCCGAAGCTGGCGCCGAAGGGCAGCTCGCCGCCGTGCTTCTGCGTGGTGAAGCTGGCCGTCACGTCGATCTTCGGCGTCGGCGTGGCGGTGACGTCGACGCGTCCGATGTCACGCCGCTCGCGCAGGTCGAACTGCGGCGCGATCGCGGGGTAGGGGCTGAGGCCCGCTCCGCCCTGGGCGGCGCGCTGCGCCGCATCGTCGAGGAGCAGCGTGCCGCCGGTGCCCGTGTAGGGCGTCGCCGTGTCCACGCTGTAGAACTGCGGGATCTGCTGGTAGCTCCCGGTGAGCGACAGCTTTCCGATGCGGCTGTAACTCGGCGAAGTACTCCTGGTCGCGAAAGCCGACATTGTTCGCGCGCGCGTGGAAGTCGTAGTCGCCGTCGGGCTGCGCGAACCCGTAGCGGAAGCCGGAGAAGAGCAGCCCGTCGCGGACGTCCTGGTAGCGCTGAAAGCGCGCCGGATCGCCGTCGATGCTGCTCACGCGGCCGCCGAGGAGGAACTCCCGGTCGGTCAGCGCGAACAGGCTGGGCGCGAGCTCGGTCTCGGCCGGCGCGGCGGCCGGCTGAGGCGTGGCCGGCTGTGCCGGCGCGGCCGGCTTCGCCGGCGTCGGGGCGCGGCGGCGTCGTCGCCTGCGCGCGTGCGGGCGCGGACATGCCAAGGGCGATCAGGAGGACCAGGGCCGTGAAGACGGGGCGGCGCATCAACGTTCTCCCGTTACCGCATGTAGAACTGGCCCGAGGGGTGATTCGAGCCGTGGACGTTCGAGTGGCAGTTCACGCACGATCGGCCGAACATCCGGTTGCTCTTGTTGGTCGTGATCTGGTCCTTGTCGTAGAGCGTCGCCGGGTGCTTGCTCGCGATGTGACAGCGCTGGCAGAGCATCGGCATGCGGACCACGAGCATCCGGTCGTTGGAGGATCCGTGCGGATCGTGGCAGGTCGCGCAGTTCTCGCGCACCGGCGCGTGCTCGAAGAGCATCGGTCCGCGCATCTCGGTGTGACAGGTCGTGCAGAACTCGGCCACGGAGCCGCCGGTCTTCAGGTTCTTGACGTTGGTGATCGACCCGTGCGGGTTGTGGCACGACGAGCACGACATCTTGCCTTCGCGCACGGGCATGTGCGCGACGGCACGCTCCGTCTTCGCCACCTGCAGGCGATGACAGGTGGCGCACACCTGCGTCTCGGTCGGCTTCACCAGCTGGTGTTCGGGCGACTTGGGACTGTGGACGCTGTGGCACGTCGTGCACGAGACGTTCCGGGCCGCGTGCGTGCTGGCCTCCCAGCCGGCGTGCGGTCCGCGGTTGTGGCAGGTCGAGGCAGGTCTGGCTGACGTCCGGCCGGCTTCATCGCCGCGAACTTCGCCATCTTGCCCTTGGCTTCGTCGTCGACGTGCGCCTGCCCGGGGCCGTGGCAGCTCTCGCACCCGGTGGCCGCCGCCGGCGAACGCGGGTTCTTCGCCTGCCCGTGCTTCGAGCCCTTGAGGCTGGCCTCCTGATCGGTGTGGCAGGTGACGCAGGCGTCGGTCCCGGCGTAGCCGCTGGGGAGAGCCGGTGGCTGCGTCTGAGCCGGCGGCTGGGTCTGAGCCGGCGGCGGCGTCTTGCCGGCGGCTGGGGAGATGCCTGCGCGTGCGCCAGCGAGGACTCTGGCTCCATCGCTCCTGAAAGCTGGAGCGCCAGCGCCGAGAAGAGCAGCAGAGTGGCGAATGTCAGCGAACGCTTCATGGTCGACTCACTGAATGCGCGCGTCACGCAGCGCAAGTCAAGGTGGACATCAGCGCCACGGATGTCTCGGTGAAATGATTGACGAGGGTAGCACTGAGCAAGCCAAGCGCCATGATCTATTTTGCATTTCGCTCGCTTTTTTCATGTGAACGCTCTACGAGATTCCCGCGGGCCTCCGGAATGCCGTGGGGGTCTCCGAATATCCGTAGGATCGACACTCCGATCGGCGTGTTCCACTTACTGATCTGTAACGTGATGCGAACGGTCGACCACGATGAGCGACTGCGAGACGGTCCCTGCAGATTTTGAACCGTCAGTCTCGCGTCTGTTCCCGAAAAAGGCTTGACACTGGTTGGACCCGAGCGCATAACCGTACCAGCACGCCCGGCCGGCGCCACGGCACGTGAATAGCATCACGATCCGCGGCGCTCGGAGGCCGGTGGTGAGCTACTCCCTCACGGACGATCTTGACCGGCCGCTCGTGCGGAATCGCACGGAGAAAACCCATGGATGAATCGCTGAAGGCGCCGGCGTCGACCATCACCCGCAGAGACCTGTTCAGGCTGACCTTCGGCGGCGGATCGGGACTCGCGGTCGGCGGGCTCCTCGACGTGCCCGCGATGCGGGCCGCGACGACGGACTTGAAGCTCTCGGAGGTCAGCGAGTTCACCACGTCATGCAACTTCTGCTCGTGCGGGTGCGGCATGATCGCCGCGGTCCGCGACGGCAAGCTCTTGAAGATGGAGGGCGACTACGACCACATCGTGAACCGCGGGGCGCTGTGCGTCAAAGGCATCTCGATGTTCGCGACGCACACCTCCCCGAACCGGCTCCAGACGCCTCGCTACCGGGCGCCGGGCAGCGACCACTGGGAAGACATCTCCTGGGACGACGCGATCGCGCGGGTCGCGACGAAGGTTCGGAAGACGCGCGACGAGAACTGGATCGCCACCGAGAAGGTGGATGCGCCCAAGCTCGTCGTGGATCTCGCGGCGGGTGATCGGATCGCGAGCGCGCCACAGTTCGTCCCTCAGGATGACCCCAACGCAGAGGTGCCCGTCAATCGCACCGACGCGATCGGCTTCATGGGCGGCGCGCAGAACACCAACGAGGAGTGCTACCTCTTTCAAAAGGCGGCCCGGCTGCTCGGCATGCCGTACGTCGAGCACCAGGCCCGGCTTTGACATAGCCCCACGGTCCCCGGTCTGGGGGCCTCATTCGGGCGGGGGGCGATGACCAACCACTGGGTCGACCTGCAGAACTGCAAGACGATCCTGGTCGAAGGCAGCAACGTCGCCGAGAACCACCCCATGGCCTACAAGTGGATCCGCAAGGCCCAGGAGAACGGGGCGAAGCTGATCCACGTCGATCCGCGCTACACCCGGACCTCGGCGGGCGCGGACGTCTACGCGCGCATCCGCCCCGGCACCGACGCGGCGTTCATGAACACGATGATCAATCACATCATCGTGAACAAGCTGTTCGACGAGGACTACGTCGTCACCCACACCAACGCCCTCTTCCTGGGCGACGAGGCCTTCGACTTCAAGGACGGGGTCTTCAGCGGCTACGACGCGGAGCACCACAAATACGACACCAAGACCTGGGGATACCAGCTCGACGCGAAGGGCAAGCCGCGTGTCGCCAGGAGCCTGGATGACCCGCACTCCGTCTTCTCGCGTCTGAAGACCTTCGTCTCGCGCTACACGCTGGAAACGGGCGAGCACATCACCGGCATTCCGGCCGATCAGATCCGGCAGATCGCCGAGATGATGGCGAAGAGCCGGCCGGGATCCATCCTCTACGCGCTCGGGATGACCCAGCACACCACCGGCGTGCAGGGCATCCGCTCGTTCACCATCCTGCAGCTCCTGCTCGGCAACATCGGCAAGCCCGGGGGCGGGGTCAATGCGCTGCGCGGCGAGCCGAACGTGCAGGGCGCCTGCGACATGGCGGTGCTCTACAACTACTACCCGGGCTACCTCAACTCCCCGACCAATGCCGAGCCGACGATCTACCACTATGTGCGCAAGAACGGGATTGCCGACAGCCGGTATCTCGTGAACACGCTCAAGGCGTTTTTCGGAGAGGCGGCCACCGCCGAGAACGACTATGCCTATGCCTGGCTGCCCAAGCGGGACGCGGCCAAGGACTACGGCACGCTGCCAATGTTCGAGGATGCCCTCGCCGGCAAGCTGAAGATGCTCTGGATCGTCGGCCAGAATCCCGCCGTCACCCTGCCCAACCTCAAGTTGACGTTCGACGCGATGGCGAAGCTCGAGACGCTGGTGGTCCAGGAGATCTGGGAGACGGAGACGGCGGCATTCTGGAAGCGTCCGGGTGTGGATCCGAAGTCGATCAACACCGAGGTGATCCTGCTGCCCGCGGCGTTCTTCATGGAAAAGAACGGCACCATCAGCAACTCGGGCGGCATGGTGCAATGGCGCCACGCCGCGGTGAAACCGCCGGGGCAGGCCAAGTCCGACGGCGAGATCGTGGACCTCGTCTTCCGCAAAGTGCGCGATCTGGTCAAGGACTCGAAGGAGCCGAGGGACGAGATCATCCGCAAGGCCTTCTGGACCTACACCACGGCCGAGGACGTCCTGCGCGAGATCAACGGCTACGCCGTGCGCGACAACCCCGAGACCGGCCTCAAGAAGGGCGATCTCGTGCGCAAGGTCGGAGATCTTCGGGCCGACGGGTCCACGTCGTCCGGCTGCTGGATTTACGCGGGCGTGTTCGCCAACGGCGAGAACCTCTCGAAGCGCCGCGACTCGTACAACGGATCCGGGAGGACTCGGCCTCTATCCGGGCTTCGGGTGGACCTGGCCCAACAACATGCGCATCCTCTACAACCGCGCATCGTGCGACAGGAACGGCAAGCCCTATCCGGGCTCGAAACCCATCGTCTGGTGGGACGAGCAGGCGAAGCGCTGGACGGGACACGACGTGCCGGACGTCCCCGTCGTGACCGACGGACCCGACACGCCGAACGGCCAGCGGGCCTTCCACCTCAGCGCGGAAGGCGTCGGCCGCCTCTTCGCGGCCGTCTACAAGGACCCCGACACGAGGTTCACCGACTACTGGCGCGACGTCGCCTACGTGCCGAAGGACGGTCCGCTGCCGGAGATGTACGAGCCGGTCGAGAGCCCGGTGGAAAACATCCTTCACCCGAGCGTGAAGAGCAACCCGACGCTCAAGTATCCGCGCGTCGCGTCGCAGCAGCCGATCGGCACGGCCGACAAGTACCCCTACGTGCTGATGACGTCCACGGTCGCCGAGCACTGGTGCTGCGGTTCGACGACGCGCAACATCCCATGGCTCAACGAGCTCGTGCCCGAACCGATGGTGGAGCTGCCGGTGACCCTCGCCAGGAAGCTCGACATCGTATCGGGCGACTGGGTCAAGGTCTCGTCGGCGCGCGGTGAGCTCGAGGTCAAGGCGCTCGTCACGCCGCGCATGCAGGCGCTGAAAATCGGCGACCAGGAGGTCACCGTCGTCTGGATGCCGTACAACTGGGGCTTCCAGGGACTGTCGACCGGCCCGAGCGTCAACCACCTCACGATCGACGCCGCGGATCCCGGAGCGGGAACCCCGGAGTCCAAGGCGTGCCTCGTCAACGTCGTCAAGACGGGGCGCTCGGCCGCGCGACGATCCGGATCACCGAGGGGGCGCACATGACGACGACGGTCGCGGACGCGGGCTCGAGCAGGACGACGCTGATCGACATCGCCAACTGCATCGGCTGCCGCGCCTGCCAGGTGGCCTGCAAGCAATGGAACGAGCGCGACGGCGAGGAGACCCAGCTCGAGGCCGACATGGGCATCCAGAACCCGGCGGTGCTCAGCGCGAAGACCTACACGCTCATCGCGTTCCACGAGATGTCGAACCCGGCGAAGCCGGGAGGGCTGGATTCCGCCTACGTGATGCAGCGGTGCCTCCACTGCCTGGAGCCGGCCTGCGTCTCCGCCTGCCCGACGACGGCGCTGCAGCGGCAGCCCGACGGTCCGGTGAGGTATGACGTCGACGAGTGCATCGGCTGCCGCTACTGCATGCTGGCGTGTCCCTGGGACGTGCCGACCGCGGACTGGAACACGCGCGCCCCGAAGATCTCGAAGTGCACGCACTGCAACGACCGCGTCGCGCAGCCGGCGCCGATCGCGTTCAACGGGCAGGCGGCGTCCGCCGCCGAGGGCAAGCGGTTCGCCGACACCATCGCGGTTCCCGCCTGCGTCAAGGCGTGCCCCGCCGACGCCCTGCGCTACGGAACCCGGGACGAGATGCTGGCGCTCGCGCACAAGCGCATCGCCGACCGGCCCGACAAGTACGTCAACCACGTCTACGGAGAGAAGGAGCTGGGCGGGACGACCGTGCTGTACCTGTCGAGAGTGCCGTTCGAGAAACTCGGCTTCCCGACGTACGGGGAGAAGCCCTTTACGGCGTTCACCTCGGCGGCGCTCGGCGCCGTTCCCCCCGCCGTGATAGCCGTGGGCGCCTTGCTCGGCGCCGCGTACGCCTTCTTCCGGAAGCGGGTTCAGAAGGTGGCCGACGCCCACGGCCACGTCGAGTTCGAGCCTCTCCGGAGCCCGCTGCTGACCCCCTTCAACTGGGTCCTCCTCCTGCTCATGGCGTTCGGCGCCGTCACGTTCGTCGCGCGCTTCGCCATGGGGCTCGGCGCCAGCACGAACCTCTCCGACACCTACCCGTGGGGCCTGTGGATCCTCTTCGACCTGGTGTGGATCGCCGTGGCCGCGGGGGCGTTCGCGATGGCCGGCATCATTTATGTCTTCCAGCGAAAGGACCTCTACGGGATGGGCCGCAGCGCCGTCTTGATGGGCCTCCTGAGCTACTCCTTCGTGATGGTCACGCTCCTCGCCGACCTCGGCCTGCCGTGGAACTCCTACCAGCTCGCCCTGCAGGCGCCGGAGCACTCGGCGATGTTCGAGGTGTCGTGGTGCGTCGGCCTCTACATCACGATCCTCCTGCTCGAATTCCTGCCGGTGCCGTTCGGGCGTTGGGGATACCCGCGGGCCGCGGCGGCGTTGCGGCGATGGAACGGCGCCTACGTGGCAGGGGCGGTGACGCTGTTCGTCTACCTGATGTCGCGCAGCCTCCTCTACGCCCTCGCGACGGCCGTGGTCTTCGGCGCCCTGGCCTGGGTGTTCCGCGCGCGGGACGAGAAGGCCGAGCCGATCATGCTCGCCATCGCCGCCGTCACGCTGTCGACCATGCACCAGAGCTCGCTCGGCTCCCTGTACCTGCTGATGCCGAACATGCTCGCCCCGCAGTGGTGGTCGCCCGTGATGTCCGTCTCCTTCTTCCTGTCGGCGATCGCGGCCGGCACCGCGCTCGTGATCCTCGTCGAGATGTGGATCGCGAAGGGGTGGCGCCGCCCGCTCGAGATCGCGCGGCTCGCCTCGGTGGGACAGATCGCGTTCTGGTCGCTCCTCGTCTACCTCGTGTTTCGCCTCGGAGACATGGCGATCCGCAACCAGCTCGCCGGCGCCTTCGCCGGACCATTCGGCATGGCCTTCGCGGCCGAGATCCTCCTCGGCGGCGTGCTTCCGCTCATCCTGCTGGCCCGCAGGTCGCTTCGGCAGCGCGCCGACGTGCTCTTCGTCGCGTCCCTCCTCACGGTCCTCGGCGTGGCCTACAACCGCATGAACGTCGTCCTCTTCGCGATGACCTTCCGGGGCCGGATGCCCTGGGGCGCACCGGAGAGCTACACGCCGTCGATCGTCGAGTGGGCGGTTTCGATCGGCCTGATCGCCGCGACGATCTTCCTCTTCGGCCTGGCGGCCCGCCATATGCCGGTTCTCTCCCGGGCGCAGCCGAGCGAGGGACATTGAGCCGATGACGCCGGATCTGTGGGTGGAGGCGCATTCGTACCTCCGGCCGGTCGCCGACCTCTGCGCGCAGGTCGATCGCGCGGCGGCCGGGATCGACGTCCTCGACGCGCGCATTCCCGACTGGGAGGATTACCGCGCGGACTTTCTCGCCGGTGTGCCGCTGCTGTCGAGCGCCGACGCGGGCGTCGATCTCGAACCGGGTGGGCGAATGGCGGGAGCGCTTGCTCGAACGGCTGGCCTCCGGAACGCCGTCGGGATTGCTCGCGGCGGAGGCCCGCGCGCTCGACACGGAACTGCGGCGCGAGCCCCAGCCCTCGCGCCGCATCGCGGACTTTCTGCTGGGCGACGAGACGGTCACACCGCCGTTCCCCGGGCTGTTGCGCTATCTGGGGTGGACGGCGATGGCGCGGTTTCTCCGTCCCGTGCTGAACGGCTTCGACGGTTGGCGAGACGAGGAGCGGTGGCTTCGCCGGTATTGCCCGACGTGCGGATCCCTGCCCGCGATGGCCCAGCTGGCCGGCGTCGATCCCGGGCGCAGGCGTCTGCTCTCGTGCGGCTGCTGCGGCACGCGCTGGCAGTTCAAGCGAACCGGCTGCCCGTTCTGTGAGACCGACGTTCAACGGCTGGCGAGCGTGACCATCGAGGGAGAACCCGGCCTGCGCATCGACCACTGCGAGTCCTGCGCCGGCTACCTCAAGACGTACATCGGGCGAGGGCAACGAGAGCGTGTTGCTGTCCGACTGGGGTTCACTCCATCTCGACCTCATCGCTCACGATCGGGGACTGAAAAGGCTGGCCGCGTCGCTCTACGAATTCGAGCCCCGTGCGGCAGCTGGAGGCGAGGCCTGAGTCGTGCACAAGCTCGCCTGCCTCAATTGCTAAGGATTAGGTCCCCCGACGACAGACGTAGAGCTATCAGGCGCCGGATATCGGCGGCGACTTCTGACATGTCGTTATTGAGCTGATGGTCGCGGCCGGAGAGTCGTCGCACGACAGCTTGCGGAATGGCTTGCGCGTAGAGGTGAACGTGTCGAACGGGGCCGTTTCGTCCTTGTTGCCGTGATAGAGATAGATCGGCGTCTGTTCAGGCAGTCTGGCGCCAAGATCGGAGAGCGGTTCGATGTCCTCGCTTTGCCATCCGCCGTCCCGACAAATGGGGCCGCAATCAAGAAGATGCCGGCGAAGGTTAGCCTGGGCGGCTCGTCGGCCAGGGTGCGGATCAAAATCGTTCCGCCGATCGAGTGGCCAATCAGGATGGCTCCGTCGTCCAGCCGATCGAATTGCCGTTTGATCGCCGCCTTCCAGGCCGCATACGTCGGATCGGCCTCATGGGGCATTCGCGGATAGCGGACAGCGTAATCGGGGCCGAGTTCTCGCTCGAGACTCTCCACGATTTTGTTGTCCATTTGTCATGGGTGTCCTCGCCGCCGCCTTGAATGAACAACACTTGGTGTGTCATCGCGGAAGTCCCCCTCTAAAACCTCAGCCACTCGTCGTGCGGCGCCCGGCGCCCGGCGGCCGGCGTTCGTGACGGTTGTATCATCGGTTACTTCGTTTCTTTCAGCGCTGATGAGAAGCACCGCCCATGAAGACGCAGTATTTCACCGCCACCAGTCTCGACGGGTTCATCGCGACCGAGGACGATTCGCTGGACTGGCTGTTCCCGCTCGGGAACGTCAACGACACCAGCTACCCGGCGTTCATCGCCGACGTCGGCGCGCTGGCGATGGGCTCGAGTACCTACGAGTGGATGCTGCGCCACGCGGATCTCGTCGCGAAGGAAACCGGTTCCCCCTGGCCGTACACGCAACCGTCGTGGGTGTTCTCCAGCCGGTCGCTGCCGGGCCTGCCGGGCGCCGACATCCGCTTTGTGCGGGGCGACGTGCGGCCGGTCCACGAGGACATGGTCCGGGCCGCGCAGAACCGGAACGTGTGGATCGTCGGCGGAGGCGATCTCGCCGGGCAGTTTCACGACGCCGGCCTGCTGGACGAGATCCTGGTCCAGGTCTGCTCGGTCACGCTGGAGCGGGGCAAGCCGCTGTTTCCGCGGCGCCTGACCCAGCCTCCGCTCACACTGGTCTCGGTCCGGCAGGTGGGTTCGGGGTTCGCTGAGCTTCGCTATGCGGTACCGCGCGCCGACGCGACCGCCGGAGAGGAACGAACGGGCCCTTAACGCGTTTTAGGATCAACGCTTGCCGCGATGAGGTACAACCGGTTCGCGGTGGCCAGATAAAGCGCATCGCCGATTGGCGCCGGAGGCGTATAGAGCGGCGCATCCATCTCGATCTGCCCCAGCAATTGCTTTCGCCGTCCGGCACGAAGAACGCTCATGCTGCCTTCAACGTTCCCAACGTAAAGCCGGTCGCCGGCCAGCAGGAGGGATCCCCAAATCGCCTCGTTCGTCTCGTGCTTCCAGACGTGGGCGCCGGTCGCCGCGTCCAGACAATGAATCGTTCCGCCCAGGTCCCCAACGTACAGCAGGCCGTCTTTCGCAATGGGCGTTCCCACCACGCGACCGACGTCGCGAGAAGTCCAGAGGAGCCTGCTCCCGGTGACGTCTCCCTGGCCGTTGGGACTGATCGCATGAATCAATGAGGGGCCGGTGCCGTGCCCGGGACTCTGTCCCATCGCCACGAAGACACGGCCGTCGGCGAAGACCGGTGAAGCAATGATCGCGCTGCGCGAAAGGACTCCGGGTCGCGGAAGCCAGCGGGCGTCTTTCGGATTGCCGTCAAATCGCCAGACTTCGTGACCCGACGCCGCGTCGTAGGAGCGCAGCCAACCATCTCCTCCGCCGAAGAGCACCTGGATGCGCCCGTTGACATTGGCCGCCACAGGGCTGGACCACTGGCCGTGCAGCACCTGCCCGCCGGGGCCGAAGGCGCGCCAGACCACTTCGCCCGAACGCTTGTCCACCGCGATCAGGCTTGGGGCGCGCGGCGACGGGACGCGCGTGTGGCCTTCATTCTGCCCGTTGGAGGTAGAGACGATGAGCAGATCACCCACGGGCAACACTTCGCTATTGGTGGCTTCATGCGGAAAGACACCCAGGCGGCCACACATGTCCAACTCCCAGACGATGTCGGCCGCAGCGTTGTCCTGGAAGACCTCCTCCCGATACGGACCATTGTTCTCGCCATCACGGAAACCCTGTGTGTCGAGGCAACGGAGCTGGCACTCGGCGGTGACGTAGTACAACCGGTTTCCTTCCACGTACGGCGCACTTGTCGTCGAAGGCAACAGAAACTCCCGCAGACCTCGCTCGACTCGCGGGGCCACGTCCTGCCACAGGAATTTTCCATCCTTCGCTTGCAAGGCCACGAGCACGCCGGCTTCTTCCTGGTAGGCGGGGTTCATGTGCCTGGCGTTGTCGGTGCCCACATAGACCGCATCGCCGACAACCACGGGACGGCCAAACGTTTCGTTCCCCAACTTGACACTCCAGACGATGTTCCGGCCGGTGGTCGTATCCCAGTCAACCGGAGGATTGCCCGTGTGGACGACTGTCGTCTGGAGTGGGGGCGCGACGGAAGGCGCGGGCACGACGGGTGACGCGACAGGCTCTCCTGATTTGACTCCCGCGATTCGACTCAACGCCCACTCTGCTTCGTCACGCAGTCTGGGATCGTCTGCTGCCGCCCTCAGCGCGTCTCGGGCCGGCTGTGCCTTGGGTCCGATGCTTCCCAGAGCTCCGGCCGCGAAGATCCGCACATAGAGGAATTCATCCTCCAGAGCTTCGATTAACTGCGGCACTGCAGACTGCGCGGCCGGGCCGATGCTGGCGAGGGCCTCGCACGCGGCCCATCGAACGCCGGGAACCGGATCGTCCAGGGCGCTTGCCAGGGCCGTTGTCGCCCTGGCCGCCGTCGGACCGATGGACGCCAGGGCCTCTGCCGCGTAGATGCGGACGTATGGATCCTCGTGCGAAAGCGTATTGACGAGAGCGCCGACCGAAGGGCCGGCTCTCTTGCCCAACGCGCCCAGGGCACGTGCGGCATCGCCCGCGACCATCGAATCCTCGTCTCTCAGTGCCCGTCGCAACGCCGGTTGAATCCATTCCGTCTGGGGCGCCAAGTCAATCAAGGTATCGGCGGCGCTGCGCCGGAAGGAGTCCGACTCATGCCGAAGCAGGTCCACCAGCAGCGGAATGGCAGGAGGACCGATCCGCCGGATGATTTCAAGAGTCACCACATGCAGGTCTTCGTGCCGAGGGTCGAGGAATCGTCGCAGCAAAGGGAGCGAACGCCCCGCCCCTTTGACCAGGGCGGCTTCGGCGGTTGCGCGGACCTTCGGGTCGTTGGCCAGCAGGCGATTGGCCCAGTCACGTACCAGGGCAGGGTTTCTGGAAGGACTCGGCTCCGTCCGGGGCGGCGGTGTTTGGGACAGCGCGACCCCCTGGCTGACGCCGGCGGCCAATACTATTGCGAGAGCATGTTTCTTCAGGAACGATCTCACGTAGCCTTTCGCGAACGCCTGCGCTCACTCGCGGCGGATCGCCGGATTGATCGATATGCGCAGCTCGTCGTTCACAATAGCCGCTTTGCCAAGGCAAAGCACGTGGGGAAGGTGTAGAAGCGGCAGGGACTCAGAGCAGGCAATTAGAGCGAATCGCGCGCGAGAATCAGCCGCAGGCCGCCTTCCCACGCGCGATGCACCTGCGTGATGGTCATCTGGTAGTGGAGCCCGCCCGTGAACGACGGGAGGCCGTCGAAGCTGCGAGCGCCGTGCGGGCGCATCCTCTACCGTTTGCCGACATCGAAGGAGACGCCTTGAGCCACGCGAAACTGCTCCGATCCGTAACGGTCAAAGGACTTGAACCACCGGGCATCGGTTCGCAAATCCAGCTTTTCATTCATTGGCATCTTCAGGCCGCCGCCGGCGTTCACTGTCAGGGCCAGGCTTGGCGAGGCGCCGATCGCACGACCGTTGGAGGAGAAAACGGGCGCCCCGTATTGCGATAGCCCGACTCCCCCGGCGACATACGGTGCCGCGTGGCCGACGCGCGGAAGGAAATACAGGAGACCGGCGCTTGAACTCAGCGCGTGGAAGTCGCCCTCGCCACGACGATATGCAACCTCTGTCTCGACACTGAGCGTCGACGTGACAGGGAACGTGACGATGGCGCCGACGGGAGATGCCCCGACCGAACCAAGCGCCACATACGGCGTGACTTCGACGGCTCTTGCCTCCTGCGCCGCCGCCGGCAATGCTCCAAGAGTGAACGCGACGAGTGCGAAAACAGCAGATCTGTGAGCCCGCATGGCACCTCCTCAGCCGCCTGACTGCGGCCGCTGGACATTAGACGGCCAGGAGCTCATAACGGCCTTGCCGCCAACCCGCTTGGCTTGCCAACCGTCCACCTCGGCCACTCGGCCGAACCCGATCGGGTGGTATAAGGTGACTCGGAGGAGCGATGGCCCTCACGCGACGACGGTTCCTGACACGTGTTGCCGCAGCGAGTGGCGCCTCCCTGGCGTACGAGGCGATGACCGCGCTCGGCCTGCTCGCCGCGCCGTCGCAGGGATCCTTCAACCTCGCCGGCCGCGTCAGTGGCGTCCGCGTCGTGATTCTCGGCGCCGGCTTGTCCGGGATGACGGCCGCGTACGAGCTGGGCAAGGCGGGTTTCGACTGCCGCGTGCTCGAAGTGCGGGCGCGGCCCGGCGGCCGCGTGTTCACGGTCCGACGCGGCACGGCGAGCGAAGAGCCGGGCACGGCGCAGACGTCGACCTTTGACGACGGACTGTACTTCAACGCCGGACCGATGCGCATTTCGCATCATCACCACACGACTCTCGCCTACTGCCGCGAGCTGCAGGTGGCGACCGAAGTATTCGTGCCCGATTGCGAGAGCGCCTATCTGGTCCAGACGCGCGGCCCGCTGGCAGGGCGCCGGATACGTCTTCGCGAGGCCCGCGCCGATTTCGACGGCTACATCGCCGAGCTGTTGAGCAAGTCGCTCTCGCAGGCGCAGCTCGATCAGCCGCTGACCGCAGAGGATCGCGATCGGGTGCTGGCCTACCTGCGCAGCCTTGGCGCGCTCACTGAGACTGGACAGTACCGCGGCTCGTCGCGACGCGGCGCCGACGCGCCAGTGGCCATGCGCGATTTGTTCGGGGGGATCCCCGGGTTCTACGTGCAGACCGACTGGTCGTCTCAACCGACGATGATGCAGGTCGCCGGCGGCATGGATCGCCTGCCCGCGGCGCTCGCCGCGCGATTGGGGGATCGCATCACGTATCGGGCGGCCGTCCGCGAGATCCGGCAGAGCGAGCGCGGTGTCTGGGTGATCTATGCGGACGGTCAGGGGCGGCTGCGGCGCCTCGACGCTGACTACTGCATCTCCACGATCCCCCTGCCGGTGCTCACCGACATCGACAAGGATGTGTCGCCGCCGGTGCAGGCGGCCATCGCCGCGGCACGCTATGACGGCGCCGGCAAGATCGGTCTGCAATTCAAGCGGCGGTTCTGGGAACAAGACGACGAGATCTATGGGGGCCGCTCATGGACCGATCAGGAGGTCGGACAGATCGTCTACCCCTCGCACGGCTTGACCACGGCCAAGGGCGTCCTCGTCGGCTATTACCTCGATTTCCGTAGCACCATGCGCCAGCGCCCGCCCGCCGAAATCCAGCGTCTCGCGCTCGAGCATGGCGCCCGCGTGCATCCGCAATACGCGACCGAATTCGAGAATGCGTTCTCCGTCACCTGGGCACGGGTGCCGTGGAGTCGAGGCTCGTGGAGGTCGGAATCGTCCGCGGCACATCAGGGGATCGCACCGTTGCGCGAGCCTGACGGGCGCCTCTATTTCGCCGGCGATTACATGACCGACATGAGCTCGTGGATGCAGGGGGCGTTCGAGTCGGCCCGTGAGGTCGCGAGCACGCTTCACCGGCGCGCGCTCGCTCGCGGATGACCTGGCGCCAGACGCGGCTCGACCAATCCTCCGACAAAGCGTGAGGCTCTCATCACGGCGGGGTTCATCCGTCATCGAGCCCTCCGTCATCGGTGGACTACTCCATTGATCTGCTCGCCTACCTCGTGGCTCTTCGCCGGCATGAAATGGCGGTGCGTCTCGCGATCGGCGCAAGTCCCCAGCATGTGTTGAGGCTCATCGTGCGCCACGTGTCACTCGTGGTGGGATTAGGGATCAGCCTTGGCGTGGCCGGGGCGCTCGCGACCGCGCGCTCGATGCGAGGCCTGCTCTTCGGGATAGAACCGTGGGATCCTCTGTCGCAGACCGCGACGATCGCGGCGCTGGGCCTCGTCGCGGTCGCGGCGGCGTGGATTCCGACACGCCGGGCCATGCGGGTGGATCCTGCAATCGTGCTTCGAACGGAGTAACTGTCCACAGCCTACCTCTTCCGGTGACGTGTCCGAGGGCCTCTCAGCCTGGCTCGCGATCACCGACCTCAGCGCAACGGGTGCTTATCCCAGCCATGGCGCAAACGGATCTCGCAAGATCGAGTTTCGTATCAAGTTTCGCACTTTGTAAAACAGCGACCGGCGTTGTTTGCGACAACACACTCGTCCCAAGGCGACTGTCTTGGAACGTCTATTGCCGCTGCAGCACCGCATGACCGAACGTGCTCGATTCGCAGCTCTTCCGATCGCCATCGGAACTCTGATCCTCACCACGCCAGCGCTGCATCACCTGACCGCGCAAGGTCAGGTCACGCCGCAGGTCTACCGGTTCAATGGCGGCGGCTATGACCGGGCCGGCGCGATCACGGTCGACGCGGCGGGCGATTTTTATGTCGCCGGCTCAGCGGATGCGGCGAGGGAAAAGCCGACCTTCGCCGCGCTGAGGTTCGACCGCCAGGGGCATCTGATCTGGCGGGCCAATTACAGCGGCTCGAGCGGCGGGCTCCGCGGCCAGGGACTCGCGATTGCGGTCGACGCTCAGGGGAACGTCTATACGTGCGGATACGTCGGCGTCGACATGTCCAGCACCGAGACGGACGCTCTCGTCGTCAAGTTCGACACAAACGGCATCGAGCAGTGGGCGAGGCGCTACAACGGGAGTGGGAACGGTCCGGATGCCGCGACGGATATCCTGATTGATGGCGCAGGGAATATCTACGTCAGCGGTTATTCCTACGGCAGCGGTATTGACTGGATCACATTCAAGTATTCACCGGGCGGCGCCCTGCTCTGGACGCGCCGTCACAGCGGCGCACCGGGGAATTTCGACGATCTGATCAGCGCGGCGAAGCTCGATCCACTGGGGAATCTCGTTCTCACCGGTTCCACGAAGAACCGGGGCGACAGCGTGACGAATGACACGACGACGCTGAAGTACGACTCGGACGGGAACGTCGTCTGGTTGAGGAACTACACGGAAACGGACCTCAGTCACGAGCAGGCGCTGAGCCTGGCCATCGATGCCGGCGGCGCCATCTACATTTCCGGAAACCAGTCTCCGTCGGCCGATCCGGAAGGCCCCGCTCCTGTTCCTCTAACCCTGACGTACGACGCGGGCGGGAACCTGCTGCGGGCAATCAAGCAGGCGTCGCCCGGCACGGGCATGGCGATCGCGCTGGATCGAGGCGGCAACCTGCACCTGGCCACCGAGTCGCGGCTCTACACATACGACCCGAGCGGCAACCTGGTCCGAACCGTTCCGCACATCGGCAATCTTGCGGTGGCTGATGTCCTGACCGATTCACAGGACAACGTGCTCGTGGCCGGAAGCGTCTTCGATCCTCAGACGGCGGACAGGGACTACTACGCGACGAAGTTCAGCCCCGGCGGACAGCAGCTTTGGGCCCATCGCTTCAACGGCACCGGCGATCGGCACGACGTCGTCGCAGGCGCCGCGCTCGATCACGCTGACGATCTCTACGTGACGGGAACGTCGTGGAGCAATTACGTTTCGTTGAGAGGCACCGCGGACGATATCGTCACCCTCAGATTCTCCGGGCAGAGCACTGGCACGCCGCCGGCGGCCGCGCCGGCGGCTCCGAGCAGCCTGGCGGCACGCGCGGTCGCGAAGACCCGGATCACCCTGTCGTGGACGGACAACGCCCGGAACGAAGCCGGGTTCCGGATCGAACGTTGTACCGGCGCAGGCTGTACCAACTTCACCCAAATCGCGCAGGTCGGCGCTGGTGTGACGAGTTTCTCGAATTCAGGCTTGCAGCGGCGGACGACCTACAGTTATCGCGTGCGCGCGTTCAATGCCGCTGGCGATTCCGGCTACTCGAATACGGCCAGCGCGACGACCCCCAGGTAGCGCACGGGCCGCGCGAGTCAAGGCCGGGCGAGCCGGACGTACAGGTCCTCGTCGTGGGCCTCGTCGTGGCCGTTCAGCGGATGCCGGGATGCGAAGACAATCACGCGTCCGGTTTCGTCGAGCGAGGGCGCTCTGCTGCTCTCCATCCATTCCTCCCCACCGTCAGCACTCGCGCGGATCGTGCGGCGCGTGCGGCGGTCATGCACGAACACGTCCGAGACGAGATTGATATCGCGCTGGCCGGTTTGACACCGGTCTGTACAGAGAAAATCCGATGCCAAGGACTGAAAAGCCACCGTCGAGCCGTCATGCGAGACGGCCGGATGGACGCTGGGGCCGTTTGCCTGGCGGCCACCCGGGTTGCGGCTCACGAGCTCGGTGACCCCGGTGACCATGTCGCGCACATAGACGTTGGCGGCGCGCTTGCTCGCGTCACGCGTCAGGTTCGATGCCTCCGACACGAACGCCACATACCTTCCATCGCCGCTGATGGCCGGGTCGTAGCTCGGGCCGTCGGGGTCGCGCCCCAGGTGACCGCGGCTGACACGTGTGGTTGTGTTCGTCGCCGTGTCGCGAAGGTAGACGTCGGCCACGCCATTCCCGTCCGGTGGCTCCCGCGGACACGCCGGCTCGCCGGCACAGGTCAGGTCCGCTCTCGACATGAAGGCCACGTATCGGCCATCGGCACTGACGGTGGGAGACACGCTCTGGCCCGCCGGCACCTCGCCCGCGCTCGACACGTTGAGTCGCACGGGCACGCCGGAGGATCGTCGAATCAGATACACCGCCACGGCGTTCCCGGCCGCATGCGCGTCGTCGACGAGATCGGTCGCCGCCGATTCGAAGACGATCGTCGTGCCATCTGCGCTGATCGCCGGATTGCGAGTGTAGCCATTGGCGGGGTCGCCGATCGCGCTCGTTGCCAGGAGCCGGGTCGTCTCCGTCTCGCGATCGCGCAGAAACACACGCGGCATACCGCGCGGGATCGGCGTGTCGGCGAGGTTGCCGGCCGAGGAGACGAAGACCACGTATCGTCCGTCCCCGCTGATGCCCGGGCTGCTGCTCTCGCCGTTGGCGACGGTTCCACGCACGCCGGGGCTTTCAAGCGTCAGTCGCCCTGTCCGGAGATCGAAGACGTAGATATCCCGCACGTGGTTGGTGTCCTGCGGCACCAGACGTGCGTAAGAGGCGAAGACCACGTGACGACCGCGCGCGCTGACGCGGGCCGAACGCGCATCAACAGGACCCGCTCGACCGTCCCGCTGAACAATGGTCACAAAGTGTCCACCGATCGTTTGCGGCGAACCGTCACGCCACCCGACCAGCAGCATGGCGATCGTCAGCAGACGAATGGGTGCAGGCATGATGTCACCTCGGAGCGCTCACTCGCGCCCGACCGCAGCTGCACTTCTCGAGCCACGCGCCGGCCCATCTCGATCGCACGCCGCGTCTCGAACGCGCCATTTTCCCGCTTCCAGACATTTCCGGATCCGGCCTGGGCGTCGAGGTCCACACCATCGAGTTGTTCGAGCACGTGCTCGACTTCGTGCGCGATGAGCTCGACGGCGTTCGGCGTCGGAGAGAGAAAGACGTGTGCCGCGACGAGCACACCGTCCCGCCGCTCCAGAACGGTTCGGGCGGAGAAGGATGTGCGACGTTGCCGCTCTTCGAGGCGCAGCACGACCTTCAGGCGTGCTGCGGCGAGGAGTCGCCTGCACTGGCCGTTGAATGTCGGGGACGACCGCCACATGCTGTCGAGGAACGGCTGGAACACTGAAGCGGCCGCAAGGTTCGACGGACGAACGACGATGGCTGCGGACGACAGGGCCGGCGCAGGCTGCGCGCTCCCCGCGGCCACGAACGTGAAACAGGTCATGAACGCAGTACCGCCGCAACTCCACAGGACCTTCCGCCTCCGTTCCCGTGTTGTCGGCCCTTGTGCCTTCGTCTGATGGTCAACCGGCATGGCGTCGCTCCGTTCGTGGAATGGACGCGGCGATGAGTTGCCGCGTGACTTCAAGCGGCATCCTGCGCCCCGGGCGGAGGGTTGACCATGGAGAGGGGCTGGAGAGGCCCTGAAGTTTTCCTGAAGCAGCAAGTGGCCGTGGCGACTGGGGTTATCGCCTCCTGATCCGCGGAGCCTTGTGCTCTTTTGAACAGCACACTGCCGCCCAGCTAGTCGACACTAGGCACGCGGCCGGGTTCGCCCCGGCACGTCGCGGAGTGGCCGCGGGGCCACCCGTGCGCCACGGCGGGGGAGGGGACTGGAGAAAGTCCGGCGCTCTTCTGAAGACGCACGTGGCAGCGGGCGCAGTGGTTACGGCCGTTGTGGGCAAGTCATCCACGAACGATGGTGTCCTCCAATTCACGCGAGACGCTTCATTTCCGCGATTTCGCCCTCGACGTCGCCGGCTACCAGTTACGCCACAATGGGCGCCCGGTCCGGCTCGAGCGGCAGCCGATGGATCTGTTGATCCTGCTCGTCGAGCATCGGCTACGGCTCGTCTCACGCAGCGAGATTGTCGAGCGGCTGTGGGGCAAGGACGTGTTCGTCGACGTCGAGACCGGCGTCCACACGGCGATCCGAAAGATCCGGCAGGCCCTGCACGATTCTCCTGAGGCCCCCGTGTTCGTCGAGACAGTGTCGGGCAAGGGGTACCGCTTCATCGCGCCAGTTGCCGTTGTTTCAGTCTCGCCAGATCCGCCGGCAGCGCAGGCGCCCGAGAGCGCCGTCGCCGGTCCGTCGTCGCGTGTGCCGATGGTCACCGCGGCGCCCGTCGTCGATATCGAGCACGCGAGACCAGCGCATGCGACGGGCACCGTGCGACTCGCATGGGATGGAGGGACAACCACCCTGAGCGATGGCGACCACATCGTCGGTCGCGATCCTGACGCGTCGATCGTCCTGAACGTCGACAGCGTGTCGCGGCGCCACGCCATCATCACCGTGGCTGGCAGCTACGCCACGGTCGCTGACCTTGGCAGCAAGAACGGGACGTCGATTGGCAGGACGCGCATCGACACGCTGACTCGGCTCGTGGACGGGGACCAGATCCACATCGGCTCAGTCCTGCTCACGGTCCGGATCGCCGACCCGCTCGATTCGACAAGGACCGAGATGCATCCTTCGACTCCTGGTCGGGCCTCGTGAGCGCGGGAAGTATGGCGCGCGATGAGAGCTCGCAGTTCCGAGACGCGACTCGCACGCTGGAGCCGGGCGTAGACGAGACGACAATGCGCCGGCGTCCGCCGGTGCTCAGCCCAGGTGAGACATTCGGCCGCTTTCGCCTGATCCAACTGCTCGGCCGGGGCGGCATGGGGGAGGCGTACGAGGCCGAGGACCTCGAGAGCGGCGAGCGCGTCGCGCTCAAGATGTCCAGAGACGTGCTCGCCACCGAGCCGCAGCGCGAACAGTTTCTCCGGGAAGGGCGCGTCGTTGCCGCGATCAGCCACCCACACCTCGTCTACGTTGTGGGCACGGAGGAGATCCAGGAGATCCCGGTGCTCGTCACCGAGCTCGTGACGGGCAGCACTCTGCGCGCTCGTGTGACCGAGGGAGGCCCGCTGCCGTCGATCGAGGCCGTAGACCTGATCCTTCAGGTCATCTCCGGCCTGGCGGCGCTCGCCGCCCATGGCGTCCTGCATCGAGACGTCAAGCCGTCCAACTGCTTCGTCGGCCCGGACGGCCGGGTCAAGGTCGGGGACTTCGGTCTGGCGATCTCGACAAGGCCCGGCGCAACGGTTACGCGAACCGGGGATGTCGTGGGCACACGGGCCTTCGCCTCGCCCGAGCAGCTTCGGGCCGCGCCGCCGGACATCAGGTCGGACATTTACTCAGTGGGCGCGACGCTTCACTACCTGCTGACGGCGCGCGATCCGCATTCCGAAGGCGAGGCGCCGGCCGCCGCGGTCCCCTCGCGGGACACGCGGGGACCGGCGCCCGGAGTGCCGCGCAAACTGGGCAAGATCGTTCGGCAGTGCCTGGCGCAGAGCCCAGCCCGCCGGCCGCAGTCTTACGCGCGACTCTCGACGCTGCTCGTGCCGTTCAGCTCGGCGAAGCAGGTGCCCGCCGCCCTGGGCCCGCGCGTGCTCGCCTTCGTCGTTGACATGGCGGTTCTGCGTATTGGCAGCGCCCTGCCACTGCTCGCGGTCATACAGTGGAACGTGCCGGTGACGCTGTTCGGAATAGCCGCCGCGCATGCCATTCTGATCCTCTGCTACTTCGTTCTCTCGGAGACCATCTGGTCGGCATCCCCGGGCAAGATCGTTCTCGGGTTGCGCGTCATCCGAGCCGATCGTCGGCCTCTTGGTGCGGGACGTGTCTGTATCCGGGCCGCCGTCTGGTGCGCCGCGACGGTACCTGGGTTCGTCGCCTTGCTGAAGTTCGGTCCGAGTGGGCTCGGGACTCTCGCGTCCCGTGCGGGTGCGGTCGGCTACTTCACCGCGGTCGCCGGCACCTTCGCCGGCCTCGGTCTGTTATTCGTAACGGCGCGGCGGCGAAACGGGTTTGCCGGCCTGCATGACCTCATCTCGCAAACGCGAGTCGTCTCGAAACTGGCCTTCGCGCCGCGCCCGAGTCCGCAGGTGACCGAATCGCGGCCACCCGTCGCATCCAGCGCGACTCGTATTGGGTCATTCGTCGTGCTCGATGAGGTGTCCGAGGCCGGTGTCCTGGTCGGATTCGATCCACGGCTCACTCGCCGGGTATGGATCCGGCAGGCGCCGCCGGGCACGCCAGACGTGTCGTCGGAACGCCGCAGCGTCAACAGGGCGGCCAGACTTCGCTGGCTCGCAGGGAGGCGGGAAAGGGATGAGGGCTGGGATGCATACGAGCCCGCGCCCGGTCAGGCCATCAGCACCCCAGGCAGACACGGTAGCGAATGGGCGGCCGTTCGCGGCTGGCTGTTCGAGCTCGCACAAGAGTTCGCGAACGCTTCACACACCAGTGGGTTCGGGCCACTTGCGACGGATCGCGTATGGGTCACAGACGATCGCGTCACCCTGCTCGACTGGTCGCCGTCCGGCGACGAAGGCGAGCCGCCCACTCTCATCGATGCCGCGGACACCCGAGACGCGCAGCGCTTTCTCTACGACGTCGCCGTGCTGGGGCTGGGCCTCGAAGCGTCTGCGGCCACGCCAACAGGACGGCCGCCGTTGCCGCTCCACGCGCAGGCCTTTCTCGCGGATCTCGCGTCCGGTCGAATCCCGACGATCGCGGCGATTGTCGAGCGGTTGCGCGCGATGGCGACGAAGCCGATATCCGTGACCAGAGCGCGGCGATGTGTGCACCTGGCACTGTGTGGCGCGGCGCCGCTGGCGAGCGTCCTCGTCCTTGTCCCGGTGCTGCTCATCACACTTCCGCTCATGGCACGGTCTCCAGAGAGTTTCCTGATCGAGGCCTCACTGCGACGGTTGCAACAGCTCGAGGCACCCACCACGCCGGCTGCCATGCGCGAACGCGAGGACATCGAGACCTACGTGGTGGGCCGCTTCCGGCCGCTGCTGACGGGACAGCAGACACCGTGGTATTGGCCGGTCATCGAGATCAGACGGCCAGTCATCGAGGGCGCGCTCGCCCGTCAGCCGAACCCCTCCAGCGACGACATCGCGGTGGCGCGGCGCCGGCTCGACGGGCTTGTGGCCGCGGCTGAACGGAATCGCGAGCTCGCCGCGAGAGGACGCCTCGGCTGGCCGCTCCTGCTGTTCGTCGTCGTGATGCTGGTGGCTGCTGCCGGCGTGGTGAGTGTCGTCTCGGCGTTCCTCGCAAAAAGTGGCGCAGGCCTGCGGCTGCTCGGGATCGGCGTCGTGAACCGCGAGGGATCTGAAGTGTCCAGAGGGCGCGCCGGCGCTCGTGCCGCGGTCGCGTGGGCGACTGGCATCGCGGCGTTCCTGCTCCTCGTGCCCTCCGCCGCTCAGGGCCGATTGCTGGACGTGTCCCTCGGCACGCTCCTGCCGTCGTCGATCCTCCTGGCAATCTTCATCGCCGGTGCTGTTGCCTCGCTGCTGGATCCGCAGCGTGGCCTGCAGGATCGAATCCTGCGGACCTCATTGGTCGCGCGCTGACGGATGGCGCATCGCGCTGCTGATGCGTTCGAGTCCCTCGACGAGGTCCGGGCCGTCCACGAGCGCGAAGCCACCGGTGGGTTCCGACAGCGCGCGGAGGCTGTTCCGGGTCGTCGTCCAGTAGTTGTCCAACGCGCCGGCGTCCACGTTGGCGTACCTCGTGAGCTCGTCTGCCAGCCGGCGCGGCTCGATCGCGAAGATCGTGATGCGTGAGCGGCTGGCGCTGCGCGTCAACTCCGACAGCTGATCGTGAAAGCGGGCCGCACCGAGGCCGAGGCTGTAGCCGTTGCTGACGTAGATGACAGCCGTGCGCCGGCCGTGCGGCGGCGGCGTCATCGTCTCCCGCGCCGCGGCAAGCGCCACGGTCGCACGATATCGCACCTCCCTACCCGCCAACGCGGCGTCGGGATTGAGGAGGATGTCAGCTGCGTTCAGCCCATTGCCGCTCGTCTTCCCGATCGCGGCCGCGAGCGACTTGCGATCGGAAGTGGGGCCGCGCGATGCGAACGCCGAATGGCTGTAGCGGATCCCGAACTCGTCCCCGTCGTGAATCAATTCGCTCGCAATCGTCTCGAGCAGGACCTTGAGGCGTCCCGTATTTCGGAAATCCAGGTGCAGGTCGTCGACGAAGATGATCCAGGTGGTGCGGTGGGGAGCCGTCGCCTGCGCCGCTGCGCCGGCCGGTTCAGGCCCGAAACCCACGGCGCCGCAGGAGGACACCGCGTAACCGGCCAGGAGCGTCGCGACGGTGTAATGCCTCAGCGTGCGCGGAAGGTCTGCGGCCTGCATGACGGCTGTTGTCGCGTCCTCCGATCGTGCCTTTGGACGTTGAAACGTGAAAACCGGCCGTCGCGCGACGGCTTCGCCTTCTCCCTCTTGATGAACGCCAAAACGCCCACACTTGACAGAGTCTCCCCAAAGGATGAAACTTCCCACTTCCATAGTTCGTCTATGCAAAGAGAAGCTGATGAAAGAAGCCAGGACGAAGGGCAAGAACGAGCTGCTGCCGGGCACGCTCGAGATGTTGATTCTGAAGACGCTGTCGATCGAGCCGATGCACGGCTACGGCATCGCGCAGCACATCCAGATGGTGTCGGCAGACGTGCTGACGATCGAAGAGGGATCGTTGTATCCGGCGCTGCAGCGGATGCTCGTCAAGGGATGGGTGTTGGCCGAGTGGAAGATCTCGGCGAACAACCGGCGCGCGCGCTTCTACACGCTCACGACTGCCGGGACGACGCAGCTCGGCGTCGAGGAATCGCGATTCTCCCAGATGTTCGGCGCGATCGTGCGCGTGATGAAGACGACGTAGTGTCCTGACTCTCAGGAGGGTGCCGTGGGTTCTGTGCTCCGCCGTCTGCTGTTCTTCTTCCAGCGCAATCAGTTCGATCGGGATCTGGAAGACGAGCTGCGCATTCACGAGGAGATGAAGGCGCACGCCCTCGCCGACGCGGATGGCCTGAGCGACGACGAGGCGCGGGCGGCCGCGCGGCGGCGGGTTGGCAATCCGCTGCGGCTGCGCGAACAGTCGCGCGAACCGTGGACCTTCGCGACGGTCGAAACGTTCGCGCAGGACGTGCGTCACACGCTGCGATTGATGCGGCGCGATCCGGCGTTCACCTTCACCGCTCTCGCCACGCTCGCGCTCGGCATCGGCCTCAACACCGCGATTTTCTCCGTCGCCTACGGCGTGCTCTGGCGTCCGCTGCCGTATCCCAATCCCGATCGCCTCGTCATCGTCTCGTCAGCGCAGCAGACCGGGACGGGCGTCAAGACGTTCTCGACCTGGCCGCCCGTGACGTACGAGGGGCTGCGCCCGCGCGTCACCACGCTCGATCATCTCGCGGCCTATACCTCCATCGACGTGCAGCTCACCGGACGCGGCGAGCCGCTGCAGCTGCCCGCGCTCGACGTGAGTCCGAATTTCTTCGCCACGCTGGGCGTCAGTCCCGCGCGCGGCCGCGCGTTTCCTCACTGGCGCCGCAGCTCAGACAGCGGAGCGGCAGCAGACGATCCGCGCCGCGATCGTCAGCGATCGGCTGTGGCGCACGTCGCTCAAGGCCGATCCGGCGATCGTCGGACAGTCCATCACCGTCGACGGCCTCCCCCGTACCGTCGTCGGCGTGCTGCCGCCGGACTTCACCTTCAGGCTGGTGATCCCCCGGCTCGGCGCGCTGCCGGACGCGGACATCTTTCTGCCCAGTCGCTGGTCCGGCGCTGCCGGCAGTAACGCGTCTCTCTCCCTGCTGGGCCGCATGAAGTCAGGCGTGACGAAGGAACGCGCGGAAGCGGAATTGACGGCGCTGGTGAACGATCCGTCGATCGCGCCCGCCGGCGCACTCACGATGGCCGGCAGATTCGCGTCGAACGCCCGCACGCTCGCGCGCGCGGGCAGCTTGCAGGAGCAAGGCACGCAGTCGGCGCGTCCGCTGCTGCTGATCCTGCTCGGGGCCGTCTCGTTCGTGCTCCTGATCGCCTGCGTCAACGTCGCGAACCTGCAGATGGCGCGCCTCACCGCGCGCCGCGGCGAACTGTCCGTCCGCATGGCCCTCGGCGCGGGACGCCGGCGCATCGTGCGTCAGTTGCTGACGGAAGCGGTCGTGTTGTCGCTGCTCGGCGCGTCGCTCGGCGTGATGCTCGCGTGGCTCGCGATCGGCGTCACCCTGCCGCTCGTGCCGCAATCCCTGCTCCCACGCCTCGGCGGCATCGTGATCGACGCCCGCGTGATGGTGTTCTGCCTCGGCTTGTCGCTCGTCTCGACGCTGCTCGATCGGGCTCGTGCCGGCGCTGCGCGTCAGCGGGGCCGCGTTTGGCGAAGGCCTCGCGCTGCACGCCGGCGCCGCGCGCACGACGGGCGACCGTCAGGGCGAGCGGCTGCGGACGCTGCTGGTCGCCGGGCAGATCGCGATGACGCTCGTCCTGCTGATCGGCGCGGGCCTGCTGATTCACAGCTTCGTGCGTCTCACGTCGGTGTCGACGGGCTTCGAATCGAGCGGGCGCGACGGCGTCGTCCAGACCGTGAGGGTGACGCTGCCCGAACGCCTCGCCGACGAGCCCGAACGCATCCATGCGTTCGCGCGCGGCGTGCTCGATCGCATCCAGTCCCTGCCGGGCGTGACGTCCGCGAGCCTGATCAACTCGATGCCGTTCGGCAGGATGTTCATCCAGGGCGACTTCGACATCGAGGGGCAGCCGAAGCCGACGCTCTTTGCCGGCACGCCGAAGATCGAGCCGGGCTATTTCAAGACCATGGGAATTCCGCTGCTGGCGGGACGCGAGTTCACGCCCCAGGACACGGCGGCCGCGATGAAAGTGGCGATCGTCAGCGAGCGCATCGTGCGCGAATGCTTTCCCGGTGGTCCGGGCCAGGCGCTCGGCCGGCGCGTGCGCGTGAACGTGATCGATCGCGGCGAGTGGCTGACGGTGGTGGGCGTGGTCGCGGACATCCGTCAGATGAGCCTCGAGCGGGACGTGCAGCCCATGATCTACGTGCCGTTCCAGCAGGACCATAGCGGGTTCCTGCGGTTCGTGGCGTTCGTCGCGCGCACGCCCACACCCGGCAGCGTGGTCGAAGGCATCCGGGCGGAAATTCGCCGCGCCGCGCCCGATTTGCCGATCCAGAGCACGGTGACGATGGACGAAGCGGTGGCGGCGTCGGTGGCGCAGCCGCGTTTCCGGACGGTGCTGCTGGGGCTGTTCGCGGTGACCGCGACGCTGATCGCGACGTGCGGCCTCTACGGATTGATGGCCTACGCGGTGACGCAGCGCCGCCGCGAGATCGGCGTGCGCATGGCGCTCGGCGCCGAACGCCGCGACGTGCTCCGCCTCGTGCTCACGCGCGCGCTCCGCATCGTCGCCGCCGGCCTGATCGTCGGCCTCGCCGGGGCCGTCGGCGTGACTCGCGTGCTGCAGAGGTTCCTGTTCGGGGTGACGCCGACCGATCCGATCGCGTTCACGATCGTCACGCTGCTGCTGCTGGCGGTGGGACTGATGGCGGCATGGCTGCCCGCGCGCCGCGCGACACAGGATCGACCCGTGCGCCGCGCTGCGCGCGGAATAGCCGTCACCGGAAGTGACCCATCAGTGATGGGCGTGTGCTTCGTCTTGCGGCACGCCGGGGTCGGCGCATTCGATGTGTCGTGAGCCTGCCGGGACGCCAATTGAGGTTCCAGGCCCACTGTGATGAAGTGGGGCGCCATGGAGCGGACGCTGCACTTTGCAGCCGGAATCTGGCGCGACACAGGATACGCCCTTCGCGGCATGCGAAGGCGCCCGGGCTTTGCTGTCCTGTCGATCGCCACCCTGGCGCTTGGGATTGGCGTCAACACCACGTCCGTCGCGGTGGCGCACGGCATTCTCGTGCGGCCCCTTCCTTACGCCGATCCCTCGCGCGTCGTCATCATCAACCTGTTGTTTGCCGACGGCGGCGATCTCGGGTTTTCGGGAAACGCCCTCCGGGACTGGCTGCCGCGGCTCAGAACTGTCGAGACCGCGGCGGGCTACTACCGTCGCGAGGTGACCGTCCGCGTGGCGGGCCGAAGCACGGTTGTGCCGGCGGCGCTGGTGACCGATCAGTTCTTCAGCGTGCTCGGCACGCCCGCCGCTGCCGGCCGGCCCCCCTCGCCCGGCTCGGCCGCGGATGTCGTCGTCGGCCAGCGCGTACTGCGCCAGATCGTGAACGACGATACGTCTGGCATCATCGGCGCCCCGGTGTCGCTCAGCGACGAGCCGCGTGCGATCGCCGCCGTGATGCCGGCCGACTTCGCGTTCCCCGATGACGCGACCGGCCTGTGGCTGCCCTCACTCGCCCTGATTCCAGGCGGCAAACCCGGGGGCGGCGGCTACTCGAAGATCGTCGCGCGGCTGAAACCCGGCGTCACCCTCACCCAGGTGCGCGAGGATGCGAACCGTGTTCGCCTCGAGCTCAATCCAACGAGTAAGGAGATGGTCTCGGTCGACGTCCTCGGCGAGTCGGTCGTCGGCGGCCTTCGCCGGCTGCTGACGATCACCCTCGCCGGAGCGCTGCTGGTGCTGCTCGTCGCCTGTGCCAACGTGGCGACGCTGTTCATCGGACGCGACGTGGCGCGCCGGCGGGAGCTCGCCGCGCGAATGGCGCTCGGCGCGACGACGCCGCAGCTGGTGAGGAGCGTGCTCGTCGAGACGTCGCTGATTGCCGTGATCGCATCAATCATCGGCGCGGGCCTGGGAGCGGTGATGCTGCAGCTGTTTGTGAGCCAGGCGGCGCCAAGCGTGTCCGGGCTGCACCGGGTGACGATGGGGATCCCCATCGCGCTCGCGATCGCGGCCCTGACGGTCGTGGTCTCCCTGATCTGCGCCGTCGTTCCGGCGCTGCACGCGGCTCGGACGCGCGTGAGCCCCTTCCTCCGGGGGGATCCTCGCCGGGGCCGCAGGCGTGGCGCGTGCGCGGGGCGCTCGTGGTCGCGCAGATAGCGGTGTCCTGCGTGCTCCTCATCGGCGCCGGCCTCCTCACGAGAACGGTGTCCGCGCTCATGCACGAAGACCACGGGTTCCGGCCGGCCGGCGCGCTCGAAGCCAAGGTGGTTCTCTCCGACACGGTGCTCTTCGACGGACCCGAACGCGCCGCATTCGTTCCGGCCCTGCTGGAGCGCGTGCGCGCGCTGCCCGGCGTCCTGCACGCCGGTTTCGGGTCCAACCTGCCGCCGCAGTCTCCTGCGATCACGATGGCCATTCGTCTGGTCCGGCAGAATCAGGACGAGACCAGGATGCTGAAAGTCGGGACGGCCACGCCAGGCTACCTTCGGGCGCTGGGCGCGCGGTTCGTCGGGGGCCGCGACTTTGAGGACGCCGATGCACGGCCCGGCGCCGCTGTGGTGATTCTGAGCGAGTCGGTGGCGCGCTTCTATTTTCCAGGCGAGGACGCCGTCGGGCGGACGATCACTCGCATGCCCGCCATGTTCCGGATGCCCGGCGAGCCGCGGGTCATCGGCGTCGTGAGCGACATCAAGTACGAGGGCCTCGATTCGCCGGCAAGCGGCGCCGTGTACATGCCATGGGCCTTCCGGCCGTTGGGCCGGGGCTACCTGCTCGTCCGGACCGCGGGCGATCCGATGGGGCTCGCCACGGCCATTCGAGGCGCAGCGCAGGCGATCGACTCGACCGTGCCCGTTCCGGAGCTTCTGTCGCTCGAGGATGCAATGGCCCGGTCCATTTCGGCTCGCAGAGTTCGCGCGCTGCCGGCCGTGGGCTTCGGCCTGCTGGCGCTCGCCGTGGCGTTGGTGGGTCTGCTCGCCACGATGACGACCCTGGTTGCGGAGCGGCGGCGAGACCTGGCGATTCGCGCGGCGCTCGGGGCATCGCCGTCACGCCTGGCCCGGATGATCGTGGGACACGGACTGGCGCTGACGGCCGCGGGGGTCGTGCTCGGCCTGAGCCTTGGCGCCGCGGCCGCGCGCAGCCTGGCGTCGCTCGTCTACGGCGTCAGTCCATACGACGCGGCGACGTTTGCCGGCACGGCGGCCGCGATCGTCAGCGGCGCCGCCCTCATCACGTACGCGGCTGCGCTGCGGGCGCGGTCGGTGGATCCGCTCGCAGTTCTCGAGCAGGAGTGAGCGCTCCGTTGCGGCCCGGGTCAGCGCGGCGTCGATCGTCCGAATCATTTCTCCCAATTCGCCTTCAGGGTATCGTCGATCCACATCTGAATCGCGCGTGTGTCCAGGCGATTGTTGTTGTTGTGGCGGCGGCAGTCCTGGCCGCCGTCGCTGACGTTGGCGACGAGCCGCTCGGCGGTGCGGCCGGACCCCGGATTCAGGAAAATGCCACCGCCTGAATCCCCAGAACACACGTAGCTCGGTATCGACCAGAGTCCCCAGGTTTCATCGACGATCCTCCGCACGGCCGAGGTCCTGATGCGCCGCTTACCGTCCCATGGCCATGCGTCCACTGGAACACGCAACGCTCCCCCGGGTGACGTGAGGCCGTATCCGACGATCGTCGTGCGAGCGCCCTCGGCTCTCTCGAGCGTGCCCGGCGCAGCAAGCACGGCCGGTTGAATGTCCGCCGGCGCACGTTCGAGGTACACGAGTCCGGCGTCGGCAATGCCTGGTTCGAGTGGCGCGACCAGGATTTCGTCGGTCGGATCGCATTGCGGCGGCGGCGGGCAGTGCGGCATCGATGGGTGCGTGGCCTGGGCGATCACCGGAATCCACGTGCGGGGATCCCGCGCATCCGTTGGACTGAAGCTCGCGAATATGCGAATCGTGGGTGGTAACTCACCCAGCGCCTTGGCTGGCGCGGTGAAGTGACCGGCCGTGATCATGACGCGCGGGCGAATCAACGTGCCGCTTGCGAACGCCCGCAACTCGACGGGCTTTCCGGAATCATCGACGCGCCAAACCATGATCGCGCCAACATTGGGGTAGCTGTTTTCGGTGTCGACCGTGGCCTGAGCCGACGCTGCGACCGATCCGAGCAGCACTGCAAGCGCACCCGTCATGACCGAAGGCACTGATCTGATGGCGCTGTTCATGGTGATCCGGGATCATCGGAGGGCAGCTGACGTGAGTCAGGCGACTGCGGGTCTGCTCGGGAGCAACTGAGCTTCGTGACCGGGCCTTCGCGGTGCAGTCACGTCGCGCGAAAAGTCAGGCCGTCAGGGCCGCCCGAACTCCACCGTGCGAACCCTCAGGGCATCCTCCTCGAGGGTCACAACCACAGTGACCGCCTCACTGTACACGTCGCCGCCCACGCTCACGTACGCCCACCCGACGTCCGACCGCTTCCTGCCGGGCCAGTCTTCCATGGTTTCGCCGACTTCGACCGGACCGACGGTTTTCCAGTCGGTGGGAACGATCGCTTCGAACGCAGCCTGCATGGCCTCCACGCTCGTGCCGTCTCGGTACTCCTTGGACGTCAGAGCGTAAGCGGCGCCGTAGTTGCGAGTCGCCAGAGCGTTGGTGAAACCCAACGCGACTTTCTTATAGTCTCCGGCGCTTCCTCCCGACATTCGGACCTCTCCGTTCGAGCACCCGTAACCTGCCGTCGCGAGGACGAGCCACAAAGCCGCGAGCCGTCTCATACACTCGTACCTTATCATGTGGCCATCAGCCAACATCCCCAGGACTTTCAGCTGAGAGGAAACTCCAGAAACCACATCGTCCCTAATCGATCCCGAACACGAAGAGTGAGCGGCCTCCGGACACGGCCACGCGCTGCTTGCCTTCGGACAGAAAAGACATCGGTCCGCAACGGATCGGGCCTCCGGTCTGGAACTGCCACAGCGGTTTGCCGGTCCTCGCCTCGACCGCATAGAAGTTGCCTTCGTTCGATCCGCCGAACACCAGACCGCCGGCGGTCGCCATGACGCCGGCCCACGGCGGGGTCGGCAGCCTGAACTCCCACGCCGCCTGTCCGGTCTTGATGTCGATCGCGCGCACCGCACCCCACGATTCTTCGTCGAGCCGCTTTTCGCTGCCGCCTGTGAAGTACGTCCCGGGCCGATACTCGACCGGCGATTTGTAGTAAATCGATCCCATCTCGCGCACTGGTACGTAGAGCATGCCCGTCATCGGGCTGTACGACGGGCTCGACCAGTTCGTCGACCCTTGCAGGCTCGGATACACGAGGGTCCCTTTTTCCGACGGCTCCATGTTCGGGATCACGAGCGGCCGGCCCTTGGCGTCGAGCCCTCGAGCCCATGTCTGCTTCGCGTACGCCGTGCCGAGCAGGTACTCGCCCGTCGTGCGATCGAGCACGTAAAAGAAGCCGTTGCGGTTCGCCATGACGACGAGGGATCGCGCCCGGCCGCCGAATTCCGCGTTGACGAGCACGGGAATCTGGTTCGCGTCCCAGTCGTGCACGTCGTGCGGCGTGAACTGGAAATGCCAGCGCATCCTGCCGGTTTCGACGTCAATCGCGAGGAGCGAACAGGTGAAGAGGTTATCGCCCTGGCGGGCGTCGCCGTTCCAGTCGGGACCGGGATTGCCGGTGCCCCAATAGAGCAGCTTGAGCGCGGGGTCGTACGAGCCGGTCAACCACGTCGCGCCGGCTCCGTGCACCCAGCTATCCCCGGCCCACGTCTCGCTGCCAGGCTCGCCAGGCGACGGCACGGTGTACATGCGCCAGACGCGTTTGCCCGTCTGCGCATCGTACGCGTCGAGGTAGCCGCGAATGCCGGCCTCGCCGCCGCTGATGCCGACGATGACCTTGCCGTCCGCGACGAGCGGCGCCGCAGTGATGGCGTGGCCACTCGCGTTGTCGCCGACCGGCACGATCCAACGCTGAACACCGGTCCTTCGCATCGAGCGCGACGAGATAGCCGTCGAGCGTACCGACATAGACCAGGTTGTCGAAGATGGCCACGCCGCGGTTGACGCGCGGGAAGCCGAGGTTGAGAACCGCTCGGCGCGATTGGCCGACTCCATTGCCAGAGCGGGTTTCCGCTCCGCAGGTCCAACGCGACGACGCTCGCGGGACCCGACGTCATGTACATCACGCCGTCGGCGACGAGAGGGGTGGCTTCGAGCGAGCCGGAGCCTGGCGGCTGGTACACCCACAGGGGCTTCAGCCGGCCGACGTTGTCGGTTGAAATCCGATCGAGCGGCGAAAAGCGGAGCGAACTGTATGAACCCGAGTACATCAGCCAGTTGCCATCGTCGGTCGCGTTGTTCGCGAGGCGCGACGAGCTGATCTGAGCGAGGACGGGCGTCACCATGACCGCACACAACACGCACCCTGCAAATGGGCGTCCGAGCAGCGCTCGTGTGCTCACGATGGACCTCGCAGGTTCGACAGATACGCGACCACATCGTCGAGCTCCGCGTCAGAGAAACGCGTCGCGTAAGAAGGCATCAGCGTCGCCGCGAGCTCGCGATCGAGCCGGGACAGTTCGGACTTCTGCAGCACGTGCGCCGCGCCGGTCGCATCTCGGATGAGGATCCAGAACACGTCTTCCGTCAACCGGATGCCGCGGATCTCGCGCCCGGCATGCGTCACCGCTCTGACAACGAGATAGCCGGGCGGGTGCGTCGCCGCGGGATTCACGATCGACTCCCGCAAATGCGCTGTTCCGCGCAGCGCGCCGATGGCCGTCAACTCGGGACCGAGCGCGTTGCCGCGTCCGTCGATCACGTGGCAGCCGCCGCAGCCGGTCGACTCGTACAGCGCGCCTCCGCGCGTGACGTCGCCAGGAACCCGTTGTGCGGCAATGCGGCCCAGCGAGCGAACGTACGCCGCGGTCTGCCACGCCGCGCGATCGGTGAGGGAGAACTCGAAGTTCGGCATTTCGGTTCCCGGAATGCCCTTTCGAACGATGCCGACCAGCGAGCTGTCGTTCGCCGCGTGCCGCAAGGTCGCGCGCTGCAGACTCGGACCCGTGCCGCCGGTGCCGTTTGTCCCGTGGCACCACGCGCATTGAGCGTCGAAGATGCGTTTGCCGGCCGCGATATCGGTCGAGCCCGCGGTGCCGAGAGGCCTCGAGGACTGCGCGGTGAGGCCGGGCGTCGTGCGAGCGACAAAGAAGCAGAGCAAGCCCAAGCCTGCCAGGACGCCGGACATCCGTCTCATCCGGCGGATTATAGGGTCCACCTGGCCGTCGACACCAACTCGGAAAGCGTGGGGGTACTGGTTGCCGGGTGGACGGACCGCTATACAGGCTGGTTACCGCACGACGACCCACGTGCCCAGCAGCCGATCGTGCGGACCGCGCGACGGCCGGACGATCGTCCAGATGGCGCCGGCCATCAACACGCCGAGCGCCAGGGCGACGCCGAGCCACGGCGCGGGCGGCGCCGGCACGAACCGTTGAATCTTGGGCGACGCCGCGAGGTACGCCAGCCAGACGATCGCGGGGAGCCAGGCCGCCACGGCGCGCAGCAGCGATCGCCCTCGGCCGATCTCACGACCCTCACGTGAGACTACTGTGTACCCGAGCGAGCGCATCGCGATCCCGCCGGGCACCAGCGCCGCTGACACCAGGCTGAGAACCACAACGACGGCGATCGCCAGCGCCGTCACCGTCGACACGATCAAGCCGGCGAGGGTCAACAGACCGCGGATCTGCACCCGGGACTGCTGCTCCCATTGCCGGCGTTCGGGCGCGATCGTCTCGGAAGCCCGCGCGAGCTCATCCGCTGAAACAGCTGGATACCGAGCGGCGAGATCCGCCGCAATCGGCCGCAGGCCGGCCATGCGCTGCATGATCGGCGTGCTCCAGAATCTGTCGTCGGCCAGAACGTGGCCGTGCCGTCCGGCAAGGTAGCGTTCGATCGCGTCGCGGACGTCCGGACTGCGAAGACGGCTGCCCGGCGGCGGGTTCGGATTCTGCAGCGCGCCCAGGCCCGACAGAATCTCCACGGTTTGGGGGTTGGTGATGAATCGAAACAGGTACGGCAGTATCAGGGCCGAGCCCGCGACCACCACCAGCGCCGGAGCCGCTGCCAGTGCGATCGGGATCGCCCGGCGGGAGCGGCGCACGTGGTCCTGCGCGCCGACGACCCTCACGAGCGCAGCGCTGGCCTCGTCAGGGTCAGGCGCCGTGTTCGCCCATCGTTCGATTAGGGCGCGCGCCGAGAGAGGCATCGGCGGTGGCTCGCTCTCCCGCGACATCGCCGCAAGGGCTCGCGTTGCGGCGACGGACAGCAATCCACCCGGCGTCATTTCCTGCTCGTCCGAACGGGTCGTCTCCGCGCCCGGCGCGTGAAAGTCGAGGAGCACGAGGTGCCCGTCAGTGCGCAGCCACAGGCTGTCGACACGCAGGGGCGGCAGCGACCCGTCGCGCGTCGCTGCGGCAAGTTCGTGCGCCAGGTCCAGCAGCCACAGCTTGACGGCGGGCCAGCTCACGTCGGCGCCCGTCAACGAGAGCGGCCGCCCGTCTGGCGCTTCAAAGGCATCCCAGTTCTCGGCGCCCGCCCGGCGCCCGCTCAGCCAGTGCAGGCGGCCGATCCGCGACACGTCTCGCCGCGCGCCGCCGACGGGCGGCACACCGGGCGGGACGACAAGAATCCACACCTGGCGGCGAAGCACCGGATCGAAGCCAAGGACGAGACGCCCCACGCCGACGGCGCACAGATCGCGGACGACCGCAAACGGTCCGTAGCGGCGTGGCGTGTCCGCACTGGCGGCGAACTGCCGCGCGGGCGGCAGCTCGGGAGCCACGGCGACGCGTCCTGCATGACGTCTTGCGCGCTCGACGACACGCGTGCCGGTGAGCAGATCGTGCAGTGCCGCCCACCCGTTGCGCTGGCGCATCGTCGAGAACAGCACTGCCATCATGGCGAGCCCGATGGCGGAGCGTGTGTTGTTGATCGTGACGGCAGAGACGACGCCCGTCGCAAATAACAGCGCGACCGGCAGACTCGGCATGACCGTATAGACAATCGTGCGACAGGCGACGCGAACGAACGAAGGTGGGGTGCGCTGCGCCGTCGCCACGCGCAGCGCGAACAGACGCTTGCCCAAGGATGCGCCCCATACGCCTTCGAGCACGAGGTAGTAGACCAGGATCGCCAGCGACGTCTGGATCCCGACCGTCAGGACCCGCTCCGCGGTCTGGGTGAGCGGATCGACCGCCCACAGGGTCCATGCGGTGAGGGGAAGCGACAGGATCGCGATGTCGATCAGTCCGGCGGCGAAGCGGGGCCCGGGCCGCGCCGGAACGTCGGCCTGCGGCAGAAACGGGCGAAGCGCATCAGCCAGGGCCGCGTAGGAAGCCGGTCGATCGGCGGGCGCCTTCGCCAGGCATCGCAGGACGAGGGCCGCAAGCCCGCGCGGAATCTCGGGACGAATGGCGCGCGGCGACTTCGGCACCTCGGTCGAGACGCGCGCGAAGAGCTCGCGGAGGTCCGCGCGCATCGAGTGGCGGCTGTCCGGTCAGCAGGTAGTACAGCGTCGCGCCGACGGCGTAGATGTCCGCGCGTACGTCGAGCGGCTCGCCGCGCAGCTGTTCGGGCGGCGCAAACTGCGGCGTCCCCTCGAACCCCGAGGTGGCAAGATCCTGATGAACGTCGCGGGCCAGCGTCGACACCGACAGGCCGAAGTCACCGACCTTGACGCTGCCGTCGTGATCCACGAAACAGTTCGACGGTTTGATGTCGCGGTGAAGAATGCCGGCAGCCTGCGCCGCGTCCAGGCCGCCGATGATGTCGAGCACGGCTGCCGCCGCCTCTTCGGGGGGCAGTGGCCCGTGTGCGACGACGCGGTCCTTCAGCGTGCCGCCCGGCAGCAGCTCCATCGAGATGACGGGCATGCCGGCGATTTCGTCACTGCCGAAGATGTAGACCGTGTGTGGATGACTGATCGACGCCGCGAGCTGTCCTTCGCGCAGGAATCGGGCACGCTCCTCGGCAGTCTGCAGCCGGCTCCGCAGGACCTTCAGCGCGACGCGACGTCCGCTGTCGAGGTGCTCCGCCTCGTAGACCTCTCCCATCCCGCCGCGACCGAGCAGCCGGCCAATCCGATACGAGCCCCACGACCGTCCTTCCTCGAGCCGCGGTCCGACGTCATGCCGCGCCGGGCCGACGGCAGCGGCTGCCATCGTTGGCATCTCGTCAACCGAGCTGACCGCGAGGGACTTCGTGCCGATCGCGAGCAGGCAGGCGGCGCAGAGTCCTTCCGGCGCGTCGACCCGCAACGGCCGGCCGCAGCTCGGGCAGCGCCCGGCGACGCGTGTCAGGTCTTCATTCACGGCCGCTTCGCTGTCGGAAACGCCGGGAGACCTTTGGGAGGATGAACAGGGTGAACACGATCGAGCAGAAGGCGATCGTGCCGCCCTGCACGGCGGAACGCACGCTCAACTGGGGGATGAGCAGGAGCGCCAGAGACTGGCCGGCGACCATCCCAACTGCCATTATGAGGATCACCACGGGCCAGGCCAGGCCGTGACGCTTTTCCGCGCTGTTCTCGTTGGACATCAATAGCACCTCTCCTCGATCAGACAGATTGGCGGGCCCGGGTTACGCATCGAGCGCCCGAATCAGGTACCGGATCTCGCCGTCGATGTCAGCCGGGTCCGAAACAGTCTCGGCGATGTGCTCGCGCAGCCGGCTCTGGAACTTGCGCCGCAGCCGGTGCACGGCGGCTTTGACTGCGCCTTCGGTCGTCCCGAGCCGTTCCGCGACCGCGGCGTAGCCGCCGGCCGGCGCGCTCTGCAGCAGCGACGCCTTCAGCTCGTCGAATTCCGCCGCGCGCCCGTCGGCCTCCCATTCCTGACGCAAGTGCGCCAGCACGCGGTCGATGACCGTCAGCGCCCACCGCCGCTCGTACAGCGTCTCTGGCGTGGCGGGCTCCACTGGCTCGACGCGGTAGCGGGCTTCGGCGTCGTCAAACGCCAGCGGCACCAGGATCGCGCCACCGCCGCGCTTGAGCGTGGAGCGACGCGCGGCGTCGTTGGCGAGGAAGTGCTTCAGCGAGGCCAGGAGAAACGCGCGGAATCGACCGCGCTCGGGCCGCAGGGTCTCGAAGTCGCGCCGTTCCAGCAGGGAGGTCAGGAATCCCTGCGTGAGGTCCCGCGCGTCGTCGACATCGACGCCGCGACGACGGACGTAGGCGTAGAGTGGATACCAGTAGGCCTCGCAGAGCGCTGCGAGCGCGTCGCGCGCCGCGGACGAATTGTCGCCGCCCGCGGCCACGACCAGGCTCCAGCGTGTCGTCTCGAAGCTCAAGGACCAGATACTAACCTGTCCCACATCCTCAACGGCACGCTTCGGAGTAGCGCTCGTGACCGCTCCTTCCCGCGAGCGCCAGTTGGAACCCACTGTCGAGCGCGAGACTAAGCAGGAACGTAGACCAACCTGATGACATCCTCGCCAATCCGATCATGAGCCGTCAGGCGGAGCGGCGGCCGGGGCCCGGCGAAATATGGCTTGCCGTGACCAAGCACGACGGGGTGCAGGTAGATTCGATACTCATCGATCAGGCCAAGTTCGGTCAGGCTGTGCGCCAAGTCCGGGCCGGCAACTTCGATCTCCCCGTCGCGCCCGGCCTTCAGCTCGCGGATCGCGCCCTCGAGATCATCCTCAACAAGCCTGGCGTTGGGGCCGACCGACTTCAACGAGCGCGAGACGACCCATTTCGGCTGGTTCCGCCACGCCGCCGCGAAGGCGTGTTCCGCTGCATCCCATTCAGGATGATCGTCGTCCCAGTAACGCATGACCTCATACATTTGGCGACCGTAGACACTGCCCGCCTGCCCCTGAGCCTCCTCGATGAAGTGGCGGAAGAGCGTGGGGCTTGGCGCAAACGCCATATGGTCGACGTAGCCATCCAGGGACTGGTTCATTCCGAACACGAGCCTGGCCATACCACTTCCTTTCCTCACGCGGCACATCCGCGCGGTTCTGATTGCGTTGTGCAATCGGTTGTAAGCTGAGCCGCAAAGCTGGCGAAGGCGAACTCGCGTCCCTGTATGATCCCGTCAACGTATGCGGCTCTGGATCGCCCGACACAGCGATCTCTCGATACGCGAGCAGCTCGTGGGGCAGCTGCTGCTCTCGATTCTTAAGCGGCGATCTTCGCGCCGGCCAGCGTCTGCCCAGCACACGCGAGCTGGCGCGGCGGCTGGGTCTGCACGCCAACACCGTGAGTGCCGTCTACCGTGAGCTCGAGCAGACAGGGTGGGTCGAGTCGCGTCACGGGAGCGGCGTGTACGTCCGGCAGCACGACCGCCGCAAGCGGGTCGCGCCGGAGGTGGCGCTCGATCGGCTCATCGCCGACTTCTTTCGCGCCGCACGCGAACAGGGTGCGGCGCTGAAACAGGTGCGCGAGCGCCTGCGCCGCTGGCTCACCCTGCAGCCGCCAGATCACTTCATGGTGATCGAACCCGATGAGGAGCTCCGGCGCATCCTGACGGCGGAGATCGAGGCGGCGATAGGGTTTCCCACGGTCGCGGTCGTGCCAGACGATTGCCGGCGTCCCGACACACTGGTCGGAGCCATTCCCGTCGTGCTGCTGAGCAAGCTCGAGGCGGCGCGGGCGTGTCTGCCCTCCGGGGCCGAGTGCGTGGCCCTGCATGTCCGTTCCGTGCCGGGCGCGCTGGCCGGGTGGCTTCCGATTCCGCCGGACGCGCTGATCGTCGTCGCATCGCGCTGGCCGGACTTCCTCCGGTGGGCGCGGACGATGCTCGTGGCAGCCGGAGCGCATCCCGACGCGGTCGAGTGCCGTGATGCGCGGCGTACGGGTTGGCGGAAAGGGCTCGCGGACGCCAGGGTGGTGATTGCCGACGTCCTGACCGCTCGCCGCACGCCGCCGGGCTGTCGCACCATCGCCTTCCCCGTGATCGCGGACGATTCCCTCGAGACGCTCCGCGGGTACACCCGGCTTGCCCTGCCTCTTCCAGACGGCACATCCGGCGACTGGGACACCTGAGAAACCGTCCCACCTGCGTCAACGCGCCCCGTCCTTCGCGGATACGCTCCTCACGATCGGCAGAAGAAGAGGAGCATCTCCATGCGTACGGCCCTTGCCGCGCTCACGCTGACCGTCGCCGGCTTCGTCCTCGATCCGGATCGTGCGTACGCGCAGGAGGCAGGGCAGCTGCGCGTGACCGTGCGTCTCACCGACTCCAAGGCGGGCATGACGTACCCCGTGGGAAGTTTCCTCGTGATGATCACAGGAGAAGGCGGGTCACCCACGCGTCGCGTTCGTACAAGTCCTGATGGAACGGTCGATACGCCGCTGGCGTCGGGCGCCTACGTCGTCGAGTCCGTCTATCCGGCCCGGCTTCAACAGTGGTTCTACCGCTGGAGCCAGCGCGTCGTCGTCACGGCCGGTGCCCTGATCGTTCTCGAGCTCACCAACAGCAACGGCCAGCCGACGCCGATCCCCACGCGCACGCACGGGCCGCTCGCGGCGCCTTTCGCGCAGTACCGGTGGGCCGCTGCGGCTGACGGGAGGCCTGTCCGTGCTGTTTCCGATCGGCGCGGTAGGACGCGGCGAACTCACCGCCCTCGAGGCCCGCGGCATCGAGTTTCAAGCCAGCGGCGGGGACGGCGGATGGCGTGTCGCCGCCGGGCCTTTCCTCGCCGCCCTCCCGTTGTGGACGGCCGACGTCCTCCTGACGGTGACCCGCACGAAAGCAGACGCACGGGGCGCTCCCGGAGTCGACGTATGTTGGCGTTGAAGCGGGCATAAGGACTTACGTCTGGGCCTTCGGAAGCAAACCTTGCAGGGGCGACAGCTGCCCTTACGTCCTTCTCATGTTCAAGCCGAGCATCGGCTTTGCCCATCGGGTTGACGGACCAGCAGGGCCGAAGCGGACGATGTTCACCTGGAGCACCGGCGCTGGAGCGCTCACGTTGAGGTTCTGAGCCGACCGACCTCGATCGTGCGTTCGGCCGGCGCCAGCCGCTCGCGCAGGGTTATGTCAGCTTCCATGGCCGGCGGTACTCGCGCCGGAGGAACTCGTTCGGATCCGTCACTGTCCCGCCCGGTCCTTTGATCGTATTGGTGACGCGCATACTGGCGCCGTCGTAGTGGATCTTACTGTCCCCCGGCGTCTTCTGTCCGGCGCGCAGCGACACGATCCCGAGGAGCATGACCTCCGTCAGCGGCGCGGCGTACTCGAAGGGGCAGGAGATCCGCGCCGTGCCCTTAATCGCCTCGATCCAGTTCATCTCGTGCTCGTCCTGCGCGTGCGCGACGCGCGGGAGCAGGGGCTTCGGCTCGCCGATCCGGTCGTGCAGCGACCGTGGCAGCAGCCGCGGTTCGTGGCCGTACGTCAGCTGCATCATCTTGCCCTTGCTGCCCACGTAGATGATGCCGCCCTCGCCGTTCAGTTTTTCCTCGCCGAGCTCCTCGGGCCGCGGCGGCGTGAGTCCGCCGTCGTACCACGTCAGCTTCACCGCCGGCATGTCGCCGCGCGCCGGGAACTGATAGTGGGTCGTGGTCGCGTGCGGAAAGCAGACGCCGTTGAACGGCGTCGACAAGGTTTCGATCACGGCAGGCAGACCGAGGTTCAGCGCCTTGAACGGATGATCGATCAGGTGCGCGCCCATATCGCCGAGCGCACCCTGGCCCCAGTCCACCCATCCGCGCCAGTGATGCGGATGATAGATGGGGTGGTAATCGACGTCGGGCGCAACACCGAGGAATAGATCCCACGAGAGCGTCGACGGGATGGCCGCCGCCTCGCGATACAGCGCGTCGGCGATCAGGGGTGTGACGCGTCCTGAGGGGAAACGCAGCGGCCGCGGCGTGTTCGGGCCGGCCCCGAGCGGCGCCGGACGCGGAATCCCCTGCGGCCAGAAGCCGAGCGGTCGATTCGTCCACACGTGGACCTCACGCACGTCGCCGATCGCGCCGCTGCGAATGTATTCGTAGCCGGTGCGCGAGCCGTCGCTCGAGTGTCCCTGGTTTCCCATCTGCGTGACGACGCCGGGTTTCTCCTTCGCCTTCTTCGCCAGCGCACGCGCCTCCTCGACCGACCAGCAGAGGGGCTTCTGCACGTAGACGTGCTTGTTCAGATCCATGGCGGCCAGTGCGATGACGGCATGCATGTGATCCGGTGTCGCGACCACGATCGCATCGATGTCCTTCTGCTTGTCGAGCATCTCGCGATAGTCGCGGTATCGCTTCAGCCGCGGGATCTGCTCGCTCGTGAAGCGCCGCAGCGCCGCCGCGTTGTCGATACGCGGCCTGCGCGCATTGGCAGTCGCTTGCGCCTTCGACAGGGCGGTCGGCGGCTGCGGTTGCTGCGGCGAGGCCGGCATACTCGCCGCGTCGTCCCCCATGCGCTTCAGCTGTGCATCGACGAGCGCGTCGTCGACGTCGCAGATCGCCACGATGTTCTGACTCATGAGCCGGCGCGTGTTGCTGCCGCCCATGCCCCCGAATCCGACGGTGGCGACATTGACCGTGTCGCTGGGCGCCTGGAACCCGCGGCCGAGCACATGCCGGGGCAGAATGGTCAAGCCTGCTCCCGCGGCGGTCGTTGTCAGGAACGTGCGTCTCGAGATGTCGCTCACAAAATCTCCTTATGTATCGTCCGCCACAACCCGCGCTGAGCCTATTTATCAAAACCCCGTATGTATGGGATGTTCGGCGGACGCTCCCCCTTCTCGAACATCGGTCCCCGTGCGGTGTGGTATTTCATGTTCATGAACGGCGTCTCGATGCGGTGCCCAACGGCAGAGTAACGGCCGTTCTCCCAGTTTGAGTCCATGTAGTGGTTCACGATCCCGGTAGACAAGAGCAGCCGCTCCGCATTGAATGGTTCCTTTCTGGTTACCATCATCTCGGTAATCCAGTGCGGCTGACCGTTCGCGGCGTGGTACTGCGAGTACGGGCCGGGCCAGCCAAGCATCGAGACGATTGTCGGCTCTTGTTGTCCTTCGATTTCGCCGGCGTAGGTCCAGCCCACACCCCGGCCAGAAATTACAGCCGCTTTCGTTCCATCGTTATACTCCACGATACAGACGTTTGCCTGGGCGCTCTCCTGAAAGGATCCCGGCTTCAGGTCAAAACGTTTCGCTACTGAACCAAGCAGCGTGCCGGCCCAGGGATTGCGTTCGACCCACTTCCATGTTTCAGGGCTCCGGACGGATTGTACCGATTTGACGCCTGTCTCACCGCCCTTGCGGCGTTCGACAAAGGCTTGAAGGACGTCAACACAATGGAAAATGGCTCCCTCGTCTGCAGCGCCTCCAACCACGATCGAGTTCTTTAGAGGCGTATCGATCGCGAGGTCCATCTCGGGCTTGCGGAAGTAGGTCGGTATGGAGGAACCGCCGGTCAGTGGAAAGTTCAGCTCACGGGATTTGTCAAACATCCACTTGGCATCGTCCCAATTGTAGGAGAGGTGCTTGTCGTTGAAGACCGGCACCGAGCGCTTGTTTTGCTCGAACACCCGGATAACCTGCTGGTACATCCACCAGCGCGGCAAGAGCCAGTGTCCCTTGAGATCGGTTGGATACTCCCCGTGTTCTCCGACGATGACGACACCATCCACCGCAAGTTCCGTTCCCCCAAGCTTGACGGCTTCACCTACTGTCTTATAGATCGGTATGTTTTTCGCTTTGCATACTTTCTGGCCCAGTAAGCTCGTTTCAAACTGATGGATGTAAACAGAGACAACGTCCACCCGCGAAGGAGTGTGAGCGCCCTGCCACCAATAGCCATCCATCAGCTTGTTTATGATCCAGTCCGCATGTGATCCCGGAGCACCCCAAAAGCTCACGATACAGGCGATACGGGGCCGTGTTTGCATAGTCTGCGGCACCGCGCCGGCTGCGCTGCCGGCCGAAGGTGTCATACCGGCCAACGCCGTTAAACCGGCCATACCGGCTACTCCCAGCATTTCACGCCGGGTGAAGAGAGGGTGTGACTCCACGATGTGATTGATTGGAAATGAATCTGCAATGTCGGTTTGTTTCTTTGCCATGATGTTCAGGCTTCGGCTCCCTCTGTGAGGACGTTACCCCACGCGCGAACGAGGCCACCCGACCGGGACCGTAAGGACTCATCTCGAGAATCAGTGCGACGGCGATTACTTCCCTGGGGTCGGCAGCGGCCCGATCTGCACGCGACGGAATTCGACCTCCGCCCCCTCCGCTTGTATTGCGATGCGACCGCGATCCGCTGTGCTGTTGAACCCTTCGTTGACCAGATCGCCGTTGACCATGACTCTCAAGGTCCGGCCTCGCGCCTCGACCACCATCGTGTTCCACTCACCGAGCGGCTTCTCTGAGGTATCGGTGAGGTTCAGAATCCGGCGCGCGTCGCCTTCGAAGCCCCCGTATTTTTGCCCCTCCTTCCGCGGGCGACGGGCCTCCATGTCGGGCACCTCGATGTTTTCGTGGATGCACCAGAAATCGCCGGCATGCGAGTGGTTCATCTGCACCTCGATCGACTGCGGAAACATCGACGACAACGCCCGCAGCTTGGACGCATGCGCGAGAACGCCGCAGTTGCCGGGCTTGCCCGGAAACCGGTATTCGACCTCGAGGCGGTAGTCACGGTACGACGCCTCGGTGAGCAGATGGCCTCGTGGCACGCCGAGGCTGACGAGCATGGCGTCGCGGACGATGAAGCTGTCGGGTGCGTTCGGGTCCTTGTCTTTCGCGGGCACGTCCGGCTTCCAGCCGGAAAGATCTTTGCCGTTGAACAGCGGGATGAGGCGATCCGGCACGATCGCTTCTGGCAGGGCAGGCTCCTGAACGGCAGCGTCGACCGGAAGAAGCGAGTGGAGAAGACCGGCGAACAGGATCGTGAGAACGGTGTGTCGGCAACGCATCAGGTAACCTCGACGGGAAGTGGTGAAGGCCGCCGCGGTTGCGAGGCCCGGGATCCGAGTGTTCACGACGCGGATTATACGTTCATCCGCGAGGCTCCAATCGAGAGGTTCGATACGGAAGATGAGGGCGATAACTCTGCTATTCGTTGCGAAGCGCGACGAGCGGGTCGACCCTGGTCGCGCGGTGTGCGGGGAACAGTGCTGCCAGCGTCGCCACGATGGCGAACAGCGCAGCGACGCCAATGAAGATCGCCGGGTCGAGCGGTGTCAGACCGAACAGCAGGCCGCGGAGAGCGCGCGTCATTGCCGCGGCGACTGCCAAGCCAATCCCGATGCCGACACCGGTCAGCGTCAGGCTCTGGCCGAGCACGAGGCCCAGCACGTGCGCCCGCTGCGCGCCCAGGGCCCGGCGGATTCCGATCTCGGTGACACGGCGGTTAACCGTGTACCAGGTCACGCCGTACAATCCCAGCGCCGCAATGACCAGCGCCAGCGCGCCGAAAAATCCTGAGAGCATCGCCACGACCCGCTCCTGCCGAACTGATGCCTGCACGTGATCCTCCAGGAGGCCGAAACTGAAGGACAGGTCAGGATCAACGGCGCGTACGGCGTCGCCTACACTCCGCGCGAGCTGCATCGGCGCTCCCACTGCGGGACGCACGCCGAGGCTGATCGCGGTCCGCCCGCCCGGCCCTCCCCCTGACTGCGCCACTGGCAAGTACACAATCGGCTGGATTCCCTCCCGCTGTGACTCAAACACCGCGTCGTCGACGACGCCAACGACCGTGCGCAGGACCTCAGGTCCGGGAACGGGGGTACGGGATCGTTTCGCCGAGAGGCGGACGCGCCAGGCATGAACGCGCGCACGAACGCGTCGTTCACGATGACGACTGGCGAAGATCCGGCGGTGTCACGCACCGTGAAGTCCCTTCCGGCCCGGAGGGATGTGCCGTACGCGGCGAACCATCCCGGCGTGACGAAGTTGAACGCAATGCGACTCTGCGAATCCCCCATCCGCATCCCTCCGTCGACCGGCGTCCAGATCGAGCCGCCGGCGTGCGCCACGCCCGGCACGACGCGCACCGCATCCAGGATCCGGTCAAATAGGCGCATCCGGCCGAACGCGTCGGTACGCACCCGCTCGGTGTCGACATTCACCACGAGCACGCGGTCGGGATCGAACCCGAGTGGCACGCTCGAGAGTCGCGCGAAGGACCCGACGAGCAAAGCCGCCGCAATGACGAGCGCCAGCGACAGCGCAACCTGGAGGATGACGAGGCTGCTGGACATGGTGGCAAGACCTCGCATCCCAGCCCCAGACGACGAGTCTGCCCGTGCCCGCATCTTGAGGACGTCCAGCGGGGCGATACGCGTGGAGCGGAACGCCGATACCGTCCCGAAAATGCTCGCCGTCACGAGTGCGACGGCCGCGGTGAATGCCCAGACCCGCCAGTCGAACGAGAGATCCAGCGCGATCTGGTGGACCGGCGTCGACAACTGAGCCACGAGCGCCTGGCTGCTCCACTGAGCGATGACGAGCCCGCCGATCGCACCGAGCACCGCGAAACATGAGGCTCTCGATGAGCAGCTGCCGCGCGAGACGGCCACGGGACGCGCCCAGCGCCAATCGAACACCGAGCTCGTACCGGCGCGCCGTGGCGCGTGCCAGCAGCAGGTTGGCGATGTTGACGCACGCGATCAGCAGCACGAGCAGTGCAACCATCAGGATCGTGAGAAGGGGACGTGCGTAGGACTGTCGCAGCCCGTCTGGTCCCCGAACGGGGAGTGACGCGCCGGTTGCGGCCGGCGCGAGCGTGAACGGCTCCGAGTTCGGCGGCGGAGGGGAGCCGAGCTCCGGCTGCAGGCCGCGGAGCGTTGCCGTGCCCGCCTCGGCCGACTGGCCGGGCTTCAGGCGCAGCATGACCAGCAGCCGTAACGTTCGCAGCCGCGAGCGGCTGCCGCGGATGATCGGCTCCGCTTCGAGCGGCAACGCGACATCGAATGCACTTCCGACATCGAGGCCCCGGAACTCCGGTGCCGTCACGCCAACGATCGTGACCGTCGCGCCGTCGACGACGAGCGGTGCACCGATGACGCTGTCTGCCCCTGCGAAGCGCCGTTGCCAGAGTCCGGTAGCTGATGATCGCGACCGCGCCGTCTGCCCCGCCTCCGGGCCGATCGTCCGCTGGCGTGAACGTGCGGCCTCGAACCGTCGCAACGCCGAGTGTCGCGAAGTACCCGCCGCTGGCGAAGATCCCGGCCACGGGCTGCCGCTCGCCGCGCTGCGCCAGGTCGAACTGTGCGGGCGTCCACGCGAACGCGCCGTCGAAGAGCGACGCGTGCGGCTGAAGTTGTTCCCACATCGCAAAGCTCCAGGGAACCCCGGCCTGTCCTCGGGCGATAGCGGCGTCGGAGGAGATCGTCACGAGCCGATGCGGGTCGGCCACGGGCAGCGGGACGCAGGAGCAGGCTGTTGATGACCCCGAAGATCGCCGCGTTCGCGCCAATGCCCAAAGCGAGCGTGAGTGCAATCGTCGCGGTGAACCCCGGAGACCGACGCACCATCCGCAGGGCAAGCCGGACATCGTGCCACATGCCGTCCAGTGATCGTGTCCACATGCCGTTGTGATTCGAGTTCGACATGATCCGCTCCACTCTGCGGTCCGCCGCGACCGCGCGACCGCAACTTATTATCCTAATACATTAATACAATTGGCGCGGCAACGCCCTTCCGGGGACCTGCACTGATTCACACACCAGGCCCGGCGATGACCTGAAATCGCTGGGACGGTATGCTCCGCCAACGGATCTTCCGGCCGGCGTGCGAGTCAAGGATGGGACACCCCGCGAATGGCGATCGGGGTAGTTATCTGGCGCTGTCCGCGAACGCATTGATCTCCGCCGGATGCGCTTTCACGAACGCGATGTTTCGCATCATCCCTGGCGGCGTTGGATCCGTCAGCGTCCCTTTCGCCGTCATCTCGATCGTCACCTCCGCCCGCCCGACGACGATCAGGGTGAGCAGGTAATCGCGCGGCGAGATGCGAGCGCTCTTCAGCGCCGCTGCCTGCCATGCGGTTGATTCGATGTCCTTTACCATCTCGTCGATGAGTGACTCGCCGCTCAGTTCGTCGTCCAGCGTTTTCCCAGACTCAGGGGCTGCCTTCTCGGCCTCCTTGAGGGCGAGATTCGCGGCCGTGGCCCTCTTGACGAGGTCAACCGACAGCCGATGCCCCTCGACGGCTTTGGCGTCGGCGGCTGACATTTGAGCAGCCGCCGACTGGACAGCGACGAGCACTCCCAGGACGAGGCACACTCCGAAACGAAACCGCCGATGCAGCATAAAAGCCAAGGCCTCTTTTCGTGTTCGCCGCCCTCCGCGTCTTATCCAGTGTCTTGCCTTCCCAGTGCGCGATGGCCCCTGCATTCGCGAGCGTCACAGGGACATGCGCTACGTGGACTGGGGAAGAATCTGGGGAATCTCGAAGGACTGTTGATTAGCGGAGATAGTCGCTGGCCGCGGCCACGAGCAGCACCTCCATGCCTTCGTCGGTCCACGCCTCGCCGTGATCGCTGTCGCCCTCCGCGTGGTGGAAGTCGCCCGCCCGCAGGACCCGGCCTTCGACGATCAGCGAGCCGCTGATCACGTAGCACTCCTCCGGCCCGGAGTGGCGATGGGCGGGATACCGGGCGCCCGGCTCGCCCTTGAGCAGCATCGTGACCCGATCCCGCGCCCGGTCGATCGCGAGGACCTTCATCCGCACGCCGGGCACCGCGCCCTCGACCCATGCCCCGTCGGCGGCGGTGATCGTGTGGTTGGACGGCGCGGCAATCCTGGCGAGCAGCGCGTCCCGAGCCTCTGGCGACGGCTCCTCGCCGCTCGCGCTCGCCGCGATCTCCACGCTCGCGTCGTAGAGGTGAGCGACCTGCGCGCGGACGGTGGCCGGCAGGGCGGCGAGGCGCGCTTCCAAGTCTCGGTGCTCGTCCGGGTCGAGCGCCCCAATCGCGTCGGCAAGGGCCAGGGCCAGGATGTCGTCCGGGATCATACGGCGTGCTCCAGCCGTTGGCGCATGGCGATCATCCCCGCGCGGATGCGCGTCTTCACGGTGCCCAGCGGCAGTCCGAAGCGCTGCGCGAGCTCGCTGTGAGTATACCCCTCAAAAAACGCCGCCTCGATGAGCCGCCGCTGTTCGGCCGGGAGGCCGGCCAGCGCGTCGGTCAGCGTCCGCCGCCTCTCGGCAACAATACGGCTGCCTCCGGCGTCTGGATGCTCGTGGCGGGCGCCGCGGCCTCCACTGCGGCGAAGTCGATCGCGGGTGCGTCCACGGTGGCGCGGACCCGCCGGGCCCGCAGGCGATCGATCGCGCAATTGCGCGCCACGCGCACGATCCACGGCAGCGGTCCACCCATCCGCGCGTCGTAGATTTCGGCGCGCGTCCAGACCCGGACGAACGCCTCCTGCAGGATCTCCTCGGCGTCCCCGCGATCGCGAACGATGCGCAGGATGAGACCGAAGAGCAGCCGGCTGTGCCGATCGTACAGCTCCGCCAGTGCGGCGGTATCGCGCGCGGCGATGCGCTGCAGGAGGCCGAGGTCAATGGGATCGCTGGAATGCATCACGCGAGTGCGCAGTGATTCTTCCACACAAATCCACTCGCCCGGCTCAACCGTAATGTCGGTGACCGCGGATTTAACCTTTTCCTTACTTTGCGTGAACGATTGGCCGCGGTGATCGACCGGGTCACTTGCGGGGCGGCATCCGATCGAGGAAGTCGAGCATGAGGGCGGCGATGTCGTCTCCCTTGTCCTCCAGCGCGAAGTGGCCGGTGTCGAGCAGGTGCAGTTCCGCGTCGGGCAGATCGCGCAGGTACAAACGCGCGCCGACGCTCTCGAAAACCAATCGGCCTCATTTCTGCCGTATCCGCAGCAAAGTCAGCTGGTAGGGGCACTGCGCGACGAGGCGATTCGACGAGGCCGCACCGGCCCGATTGCACTCTGGAGTGGGCAGTCCAGGCAGCTCCTCCGCCACCGGCAGGCGAAGGAGCTTTTTCAGGACCTTGTCGCCGTCACCGAACGCACGCTCAACCGACAGGCGCAAGGCGCCGTGCCCTAGCGATCCGTACACCGAGACGCGCGCTCGCGACCTTCTCGCTCGCTGAATACGCCGGCGCAGAAACACCGGACGACCTGCGCCCATCGCCGGCGGCAGCGGCGGCGGCGACCCGCCCGATGAGTGGAGCGCCGCTCGCCGGTCGACATCCACCCACCCACGGCGTGACATGCGCTCGACACGAAACTCGAGCGTCTCCGGCACCCCCGCGCGCTGAGCGCGCCCGCTGCCTCAGAAATCCGATCGCGATCGCGGCGCGTATAGCCTCGAGAATCTCCTCCGGCGCCAACCGCCTCCTCGCGGGAAATTGACGTTCGGGGTTGATTCACGGATTCGGATTGTGCCGGGCGCGGCAAGTACGCCCGCACCAATGCCAGCAGAAGCTGCGACCCACCGGGGCGAGCACCGGCGAGTCGCAAACCGCAGTAACTGAAACCATGAGGGTTGCCATGTTGAAGCAGAGTAAAGGGTGGATCGTCAGCGCAGTGTTGATAGTGGTGACAGCGTTGCCGGTCTGCGTTCTTGCACAAGACACGACGGTCCGGGAGACCGAGTCGGACGGCCTCCCACGCAAGCCGCGCACCACCGGCAGGGTCGTGCGAGACGGCGAAGGCATTCCACACATCGCGGCCAGCACCGAACGTGAGGCGATGTACCTGCAGGGGTTTACCCACGCGCAGGACCGCCTCTTCCAGATGGATGTCACGCGTCGAACGGCCGACGGCACGCTGGCCGAGCTGCTCGGCGCTGGGGCGTTGGCCAGCGATGTACAACTGCGCACCTTCGGCCTGCGCCGCGCCGCCGAACGCTCGCTCCCCATCCTGTCGCAGGACATGCGCAACGCGCTCAGCGCGTATGCCGATGGCGTCAATGCCTACGTGGCGCGCAATCCGCTGCCCGCTGAATACACGACGCTCGAAATCACGACATTTCGCAGCTGGACGCCGGTCGATTCGCTGGTGATCGTCAAGCTGATCGCGTTCGGCCTGTCATTCGAGCTCACCGATCTGGATCGCACCACGCGCCTGGCGCAGTACCAGGCCGAAGGTGCTGCGCAAGGCTTCAACGGCGCGGCGCTGTTCTTCGAAGACGTCAATCGTCTCGCACCATTCGACAACGCAGCCACCGTGCCGGATGCGACTCGCTCGAGGTCGGCTCCACGAGCGCGCTCGCCAACCTGGCCGAGAACCCTCGCCCCAGCCGGCAACAGCATCGAGAGTCTCACAGCTGCCTCGCCCGCCATGAACAACCCGGTACTGATGCGGTTGGCCAGCGACTATCTCGCGCAGCTGCGTTCGATCCCGTTCCTGCAATCGGTGCTGAGGAATCCCGACGATGACCGCGGCAGCAACGAGTTCGTCATCTCCGGAAACCGTTCCCGCACCGGCCTGCCTATCCTGGCCAACGATCCGCATCTCCAGCTCACGGCCCCGTCCATCTTCTACGAGAACGAGATTCGCACGCCCGGCTTCAGCGCCATCGGTGCCAGCTTTGCGGGCGCCCCCTTCGTCATCGTCGGCAACAACGAGCGCTTCGCCTGGGGTGTGACCACGCATTTCATGGACGTCACCGACGTCTATCAGGAGCGCATCGTGCCCGACCCGAACTCACCCAGCGGACTGAGCACGATGTATCAAGGGAATCTGGAGCCCGTACAGGCGCTGCCGCAGACGTTCCGCGCCAACACGCCCGGCGATGGCGTGCAGAACAACGTCGTCACGGTACCTCCGGGCGGGGCGATTCCCGCGGCCGTGCTGATCGTACCCAGGCGCAATCAAGGGCCCATCATCGCGATGAACCAGGCCTCGGGCACCGCCATCAGCGTGCAGTACGCAGGCTTCAGCGGCACCCGTGAGCTGCAGGCCTTCCGCAGCATCAATCGCGCCGGCAATCTCAATCAGTTCACCGCGGCGCTGCAGAGCTTCGACGTCGGGTCACAGAACTTCATCTATGCCGACAAGCAGGGCAACATCGCCTACTTCGCCACCGGCGAGCTGCCGCTGCGTGAGGATCTGCAGAACGGCGCCCCGGTTGGACTCCCGCCGTTCCTCATCCGCGATGGCCAGGGCGGCAACGAGTGGCTGCCGGCACAAGGCACCGATCCCAATCGCGCGCTGCCCTTCGCCATCCTGCCCTTCAGCGAGATGCCGCAGCTGATCAATCCGCCGCGCGGGTTCATCGTCAATTCCAACAACGATCCCACCGGCAACAACCGGGACAACAACGTGCTCAACGTGCTGCGTCCCGGTGGCGGCATTCGGTATATCGGTTCGGGCTATAGCTTCGACCTGGGCATCCGCGCCGGACGCATCGAGCAGTTGTTGACATCGTTCCTGGCGAGCGGCCGGAAGCTCGGGGTCGAAGACCTGCAGCGCGTCCAGTCGGATGTCGTGATGGGAGATGCCAACTTCTTCGTTCCCTTCATTGTCCGGGCACTCGGCAATGCCCTACGGCCCGGCGCCCCCGGTGAGCTGACGGGCTTCGCCAGGGATCCGCGCATCGGGCAGGCAGTGGCTCGCCTGGCGGTGTGGGATCGCAGCACGCCCACCGGCATCGTCGAGGGCTTCGACGCCAGCGATCAGAACGGCAAGCGCGCCGAGCCGGACGTGCGGGAGATCAGCAACAGCATCGCCGCCACGATCTACTCGGTCTGGCGCAATCAAATCGTGAATCAAATCTTGAATACCACCCTCTCGCGACAGGGCCTGGCGATCGCCAGTCCACGGGACCTCCAGCTCACCGCAGTGAAGAACTTGTTCGACAACTTCCCGCAGCGCTCCGGCGTCGGTGTCTCGGGCATCGACTTCTTCGAAGTGCCCGGAGTCGCACGCGCTGCCGATCGCCGCGACATCGTGCTCTTGCGCAGCGTGAGCATCGCGCTCGACCTGCTGGCCAGTCCCGCCTTCGCCGATGCCTTCGATGGCTCCACCAACCAGTCCGACTATCGCTGGGGACGCCTGCATCGAGTGGTGCTGGCGCATCCCCTCGGCGGAGCGTTCAACATTCCGCCCGCGGGTGGCGCCTTCCCGCAGCCGCTACCGAATCTGCCGGGAATTCCTGCCGATGGCGGCCTGTACACTGTGGATCTCGGCAACCATCAGATCAACCGCGACAATTCCAACGGCTTCATGTTCGCCGGTGGCCCGTCGCGGCGCTATGTGGCCAGCATCGAGTCCGACGGCATTGCGTCGGTGTCGAGCCTGCCTGGCGGTGAAAGCGGCGTTCCGAGTAGTCCGTTCTACGTCAACCTGTTGCGCCGCTGGTTGACGAACGAAGCCTTCCCGCTGCGCACCGACGTGGCAGACGTACCCGGTGACAGGGATGATGACGATAAGGATCGGGACGATGATCGCCATGACGACAGAGATGGCCATCGCGACAGAGATCGCAGGTAGCGTTTTGCGGCTGCTCGTCGGAAACGGAACAGAAGGGAACGCCGCCTGGCGTTCCCTTCTGGCTTGCCGCTCTTCAAATCCCTCACGTCCAGGCCTGGATGTCGTCCGGGATCACACGGCGTGCTCCAGCCGTTGACGCATGGCGATCATCCCCGCGCGGATACGCGTCTTGACGGTCCCCAGCGGCAGTCCGAAACGTTGTGCGAGCTCGCTGTGAGTATAGCCCTCGAAAAAGGCCGCTTCGATGAGCTGTCGCTGTTCCGCCGGGAGCCCGGCCAGCGCGTCGGAAAGCGTGCGGCGCGTCTCAGCATCCAATGCGGCTCCCTCCGGGCTCTGGATGCCTGTGGCGGGCGCTGTGGCCGTGACTGCGGCGAAGTCGATCGCGGGCGCGACCACGGTGGCGCGGACCCGCCGGGCCCGCAGGCGATCGATCGCGCAGTTGCGCGCCACGCGCACGATCCACGGCAGCGGTCCGCGCATCTGCGCGTCGTAGGTCTCGGCTCGCGTCCACACCCGGAGGAACGCCTCCTGCAGGATGTCCTCCGCCTCCCCGCGATCGCGGACCATGCGCAGGATGAGGCCGAAGAGCAGCCGGCTGTGCCGATCGTACAGCTCCGCCAGTGCGGCGGTATCGCGCGCGGCAATGCGCTGCAGGAGGCGGACGTCAGTGGGATCGCTGGCGTGGATCACGCGAGTACCAAGCCCGATCGGAGAACATGAGCGACGAGTCAATAGAGCGCCGCGCCCCGCCGCAGCACTCGCCCAAAGACCCGGACGACATGGCCATACGCTTTGCGGGTACGCTCAGGGTGCGACCAGTTCGATCGAGTGGCCGACTTCGACGCGGCCGGCCCGAGTGACCGCTGCGTTCAAACAGAGCTGTCCGCGAAAGCGGCGAACGATATCACGGAGAACGCCGGGATCCTGCTCTGCCGTCTCGGGATCGTAGGTCGTCATCACGCAACGGCTACGGAGATCAGCGAGACCGATCTCCGCTTCGGGCAACCGCAGGGTCGCGCCCGGCCACGTCCGCTCGGCCATGCCTTCGACGCCACCGACCATCAGATTGGGGCGCAGGCGTCTGACGTCGCGGCCGAACATCGACACCGCCCCGTCGGTACAAACGAGCAATGGCAGAATGTCGAACCGCTCCGGGCCGTCGAATCGTTCGACTCGTGCGCCGGGCCCAACCGCCGCCTCGACGAGCTCGCCGACTTCACGCGAGCGCCATGGCAGTCCGTCCACCAGAGGCTCCCGGTCGATGCCGAGCGTCGCGTGAAGTCGCAAGAGACGAGGGAACGTTCGCGCGGTGACCACCCGGCCGTGCCGATCGTAGACTTGCACGACACGATCGCCCACCAGTCCCGTTTCGGTCAGTTCCGTCGATCCCACGCGCTCGCCGGCCATCGACTTGACCGGATATCGCCAGATCGCTGTCACCGTCATCATTGGTCAGGCGCGCACTCGCGCCACCTCCGTCGCCTGTTCGAAGTCGCGGCGATAGAGTTCATAGGCGTGGTGATATTCCATCACGCGCGCGACCTCGGAGATGAAGCCGTCGTCATAGCCGGCCCGCCGCAGGAGATGGAATCCGAGCTCCATCCCCGACGCGATGCCGCCGGCCGTGACGATCCGCCCCGCGTCGACGACGCGCGCGCGGCTGATCCGACAGGCTGGGGCGATCTCCGCCAGCCGATCGATCGGCACCTGGCCGGCGCCGGACGCCTCGAGGCGATCGGGCTCCTTGCGGTTCGTTGCGCAGACACCGTCGAGGAGACCCATGCGCCCGTACACCCAGGACCCGGTGCACACACTCGCGAGCAATGTCGTCAATCGCGATCCGTGCGACCGTCGCACCTTCGCCTGGCTTCGTACGTTTGCCGACCACGCGGCGATCGCCATCGCGCACGCGCGGGCGCTCAGGCAGATCGAACAGCTCAAGGAGCAACTGGAACTCGAAAACACCTGCCTGCGCGAGGACGTTCGGAGCGACGCCCCGGACGGCATCATCGGCGGCAGTCCGGCACTTCGCAATGTGATCGAACAGGTGGCGATCGTGGCGCCGACAACGGCGACGGTGCTGATCCAGGGAGAGTCGGGAACCGGCAAGGAACTGGTCGCGCGCGCCATCCATGATCGAAGCCCGAGACGCCACCGCGCACTCATCAGCGTGAACTGCGCATCCATACCGCGCGAGCTGTTCGAAAGCGAATTCTTCGGCCACGTGAAGGGGGCGTTTACCGGCGCGTGGCGCGACCGCGCCGGCCGGTTTCAGGCGGCGGACGGCGGAACGCTGTTTCTGGATGAGGTTGGCGAAATCCCGCTCGACCTCCAGGGAAAGCTGCTGCGTGTCCTGCAAGAAGGTGGATTCGAACGCGTCGGCGACGAAACCACACGACGAGTCGACGTCCGAGTGATCGCTGCGACCAACAGGGACCTCCAACAGGAAGTCGCCTCCGGTCATTTCCGCCGCGACTTGTTCTATCGCCTCAGCGTGTTTCCGATCGTGCTGCCACCGCTCCGCGAGCGAGCCGATGACCTTCCCCGCCTCGCGACCCACTTCCTCGAGCAGGCCGCACAGCGTTACGGGCGGCGTGGGCTCAGACTCAGTGCGCGCGCGCTCAAAACGTTGGCGGCCTACCCGTGGCCCGGAAACGTTCGCGAACTGCAACACGTCCTCGAACGGGCCGTGCTGCTGTCGCGGGGCGGTGTGTTGCGGCTTGACGGTGCGCTGGCCGAACCGGAAGAAACGACTCGTGCCAAATCCAATGAGTCAGCGCCGGTGGCAGGGCCGGTCGTCATTCCAGAGATCGAGTGGCGGCGCCGGGAGCGGGAGAACGTGCGCACCGCGCTTCACCTCGCGAAGGGACGGATCTACGGACCTGACGGGGCGGCGGACATACTCGGGGTCAAACCAACCACGTTGATCTCGCGCCTCGACGCGCTGGGTCTGCGCGAGCCGCCCAAACGTCCGCGCCGTCGCAAGGACCGAGCGTAACCAACCACCCGGACATCTCTCCGTGCCAATCCGAAACGGGCGTTCGCGCGTAGTGAACCGGTATGGCTCCGACACGGCCTCGGGTAGGGACTCGTCTTGTTTGGTGTGAGGTGGGTCGATGACGACTAGGCACTCGACAGGTCGCGGTGCCCTGGCAGGCGGACTCGCGTTACTGGCCTGTGCGGTTGCGCACTCGCAGCAGCCCGCGACCTTCACGCCCGAACAGCTGCGCCAGGATGTGACCGCGATCGAAGCGGCGATCGCGCGTACCCACCCGGACATCGCGCATTCCGTGGACCCGGCCGTGCTGGGCCGTGCGATCGAGGACGTCCGCGCACATCTCGATCACCCGATGAGCGCGGGTGAAGCCTGGACGGTGCTCAGTCGGTTGAATTCAGTGATGGCCGATGGGCACCTGGCCGTGACCTATCCCGGTGGGGCAGCGAACGAGATCCGGCAGTACGTGAAAGGGGGCGGACGCCTGTTTCCGTACGCCGTGCACGTGACACCGGAGGCCGAGATCTTCATTCGCGCCAGGCTCGATGAGACGGCGACACCGCTGGTCGGCAGGCGCATCGAAATGCTGGACGGCGTCACCGCGCACGACGTTGCCGAGAAGCTGTTGGCGCACATGAATGGCGACACGGTGGCGTTGCGTGCGCAGCTGCTCTCGGAACGGTTCGCGTTCTGGTATTGGAAGTTCTACGGCGAGCGCACGACCGTGCGCGTGCGCATCGCCGGTGCCGACGCGATCGTCGAAGCCAGCAGCGCCATCCCCCGCGCGTTCCAGGAGAAGTCGTTCGCGCAGCTGTTCCGATTGGACCTGCTGGACGACGCCGGCGCGCGGCTGACGATCGAGGAGTTCTACTGGCGCGACAAACCGCAGTTCTATGCCTTCACTCGCGCGGCGTTTGCCCGCATGCGGAATGCCGGCACACGCACGCTGATCATCGACATCCGCGCCAACCCGGGCGGCGATGATGATGTCTGGATCGAAGGCCTCATGCCGTACCTCGCGACCCGATCCTTCAGCAACGGCAGCAGCTATCGCCTGAAGATCATCGAGGGTCGCCAGAAGGAAGGCCAGAAAGTCGGCGATGTCGTCCGCAGCCGCCAGGAAACGCAATACCCGCCGCAACTCGACAACCCGCTGCGTTTCACAGGCAAGGTGTACGTCCTGATCAGTCCGCGCACGTATTCATCCGCCGTGCTGTTCAGCACCGTCATGCAGGATGGCGGATTCGGCACGCTGGCGGGAACCGGCGGCGGGGCGCGCAGCACGCAGAGCGGGGGCACCCAGAACAGCACGCTGCCGAACACTCAGATGACGATGGTCGTGCCGCGCTTTGTCCTGACCCGCAGCTCCGGGGGCGAGGGCCTGCTCCAGCCCGACCTGATGGTCGTGGACGATCCGTTCCAGCCGATGGCGGCGGTGGAAACGCTCATGCGCCACGCACGCGGACAGTGAGCTGCGGACAGTCGTCTGGGGCATGAACAGCCTGACCCTCCGCGGACTCTCGGCCGTTTCCCTCGCCGTTGTCGCGCTCTTCGTTTCCGCCGCGCCGGCTCTCGCCGGCGCACCTCCACAATCCCCGACCCCCACAGCAGTCTTCCAGGCGTACCGCGCGGTCCTCGCCTTCAAGGTCGACCGTGAGCTCGCGCTCGTTCGGCATCTGTCACACACGATACACGCTGGCGGTGGCGCGCGTCACGCTCGCCACAGGCTTGGCGGGACGCTGAATGGTCCGCGAGCGTGCGCTCCCGGCGATGGACTAGCGAGACAACTCGAGCAGGAACATCTGCCGCGTGCCGTCGTTGGCGATTCCCGGCACGACGATCGCGTCGCCTGTGCGGTTCCACGCCGGAGCCGGGTCCAGCCGCAGCGGGCCGCGGTTCCACGTCGACAGGAACACGGGCGGCGACTTCACCACCCGGCGCGTTTTCATCTCGAGGAACGTATAGTGATGCTGCTCGCCCTCGCGATGGCTGTTGACGAACCAGGTTCCGTCGGGGCTCAGCGCGATGTCTCCCTCGGGGTTGGGAAACACGTTCTTGCCGCCGAGCGAGTCCACAATCTTCTGCTCGGCCGCGTCGTAGACGACCTGCAGGCCGCCGTGCGACCCGATGACCTGCGAGCCCCAACCCCATTCCGGATGTCCGCCGATGAAGGTCTCATGGCGCGTCAGCCCGGAGCCATCAGGACGAACGGTAAACACCGCATTCACGCGCGGGCCGTTCACCTGCTCCTCGAAATCAGCCCTGCAGAAGAAGTAGATCGAGTCGTTGTTCCGGTTGTTGAGCGTGTGGTTGATGAACAAGTGACGCGCATCGAGGTTCTCGACCGTGCCTCGCAGCGCTTCCTTCAGTTGCGCAAACGACACGATGAGCGTCTTCTCTCCCGTGCCGATGTCGACTCGGAAGATACCATCGTCTGCGGGTGCGGCGGCCTCCGTGGTCCAGTCCCACGCGCCGGCGTATCCGGTGACTGGGCGCAGCCGTGCCATCCTCGCGTAGTTGATCGCGGTGAAGTAGCCGCCATTCTGCGCGACGCCGCCGTTGCCGACAGGCGTGTCCTCGAAGCGATACTCGCGGACGCGCGTGCCTTTCCCGCCATTCGCGGCGATGTCGAACAGCACCGTGAACACTTTGCCCGTCTTCGGATCGCGGTCGTTGAAGAAGAACTGCGTCTCCGGGTGCTGCGGGTTCCAGTAGAACATCGTCCCCTGCTGCGGATTCCAGCCCCGGGTCCGATCGATGACGCGGATGGCGTAGTTGTCACGGGTATCGATGAGGCAGACATCCGCGGGATCGTTCGCGCCGGGCAGCCGGTCCTGGAAGCCGACCTGCAATGCGAGCAGATACCGGCCGCTGGCGTTCCACGGGATGGTGCGGCTCTGGCCGATGTATCCGAAATAGTGGTGCCGCGGGCCGTGAGTGATCTGGGTGACCTTCACCGACGGCTGGGCAGCCGGGTGCGCACTTGCGCAGGTCAACGCGACCAGCAGAGCGCAGACGATCCTCCGGGCCGCGCCCGTGAGATCGACCGCACCCGACGAAGCCGCGGGATTCATGTCCCCCATAATGGTCTCCAAAGTGATCGGAACGTCGCGGAATGAGCCAGGTGAGCTCGCTTGGCTTGCCATCCGTAGCTCGCCTCAGCAGGCAAGTCCGGCAGCGACCTGCCGGACGGCACGGGAATCGCGTGCGTCTTGCCGGTTGCCACGGGCGCCCCCACATACAACCATCTCCCGTCGGACGACCAGGTCGACGGGCAAGGCCGGCTCTCCGGCTCTTTGAACAGCCACAAGCGTCCCTCATCCTGGTCGGTCTCCTGACCGACGTATACCAGCGTGTCGATCATCGGCAGCACGAGATCGTTGTCGTAAAAGTGCACCGAGAAATAGCAGTTGCCCGGAATCAGAGTCTCAGGACGTGCCATCGTTTAACTCCGCGAGGTCTCTGTGCTCGGCATCGCATCCCTCCGGATTATTGCGCCCGCGCAACGAACAGAAGGGTCCTCCTCCTCATGAGGATCGTGGAGGTAAACGCGCCCGAACACCTTCGGCTCTGCGACCATGATGCCAGCTCCGATGGTTTCAAACAGCCAGTCCCTCTCAGGGTCGCCGGTGAGGCCTTCAACGACGAGCTCGATCGTGCCCGCGTTGCCTCCGTACGTCACGCGATCCCCTAGCTGAATCTCCTCGCCAGACTGGTACGTCAGCGCCATGACTCAGTTTCGTTTTCGATAGACGCCGCACAGCCCTTCGGCGTGACGCACCTCAGTGCGCGGGCGATGGAGTCAGGCCTGATGATTCGTCGGCTGGCGGTTTCGGCACGCGGGTGGTGCTTACCGCATTCGTGCTGATCCGGGGACGCGGCACCGGCATGGCCATGGCGGCAGCCTCCGGTTCGTCATCATCGGGTGCGGCTTGGTAGTAAGCCTCCGCGATAGCTGCGAGTCCGTCGGCCTTGGCGGTGCGACCCTTTAAGCGGTGGTACTCAGCGAGCTCTGAATAGCGGTCGTAGAAGAAGAGATGAGAGTCGAGGATTCCGCCGTTGGGATCAACCGCCCAGGTAAACAGTCGCCCGAGGACCCACACGAACACCTTCATCGACACGATGTCGAGAACGATGAGAGCGTGTGACCAGATGGACGGCATCTTCCCTGGACAAGTATCTCACCCTTCAGATCGCCCTAGCCAATTCCGCCGTGATCACAGTATTGGTGTGTGTGAGGCTCATTTATCTTGCCCTGTCCAGGGTGCCGCCTCCACCTCGACCGCGCACAGTAGAGACGATCTGTTTGCAACGACTCTACGGCTGTTCTTCATCGAGTTGGGCGTGTGCATGTGACGGGATGTACACCGAATCCCAATGCGCCGTGGGTCATCCAGCGCGCCGGCGAAGTGACCTGGACCTTGGCGGATTGTTCGGAATCCCTTCGCTTCGTGATTTGAGATCGCGACCAGAAATTCACCGACAAAGCTGAGCGCGCCGGCAGGCTACCTGCCCCTCCGCGCGAGGTCCTGGTACGCTTGTTAGGTGCACCCTGTAAAGGTTTGCACGTTTTACTCGCGTTGCTGTGAAAACGAGTCTTGACCTTTTCAGGCTCGAAGGTATCCTTGGTCGTTCACAAGGGTTCCGTTACGGGCGCGTGCGAGACTTTGCGTAGGCAGGGCGGCAGCAGTTGTTTTCGTCCAAGCGGCGGTTCCTCACACGCTGTTCGGTTCTTGACCGTACATCGTTATTAATAAGTGCTGCATTGGCATTGTGCCGCCGCGGGAGCTGAGCCCCCGGTCTCCAGGTAGCATGAGATGGCTGGAAGCGACTTCTCGGCTCGCGCGTACGCTACCGGGGTACTCATCGTTGCCGACGTACGCCTGTATCGCGAAGGTTTGGCCGGAAGCCTTGCGAATCGGCCGGATCTCCTCGTGGTCGGCACAAGTGCTAACCGCGCGGACGCCCGCGAGCAGGTTCGCGAGCTTTGCCCCGACGTCGTCGTGATCGATATGGCGACGCGGGAGAGCCTCGCCCTGATTCACGATTTGCGCGACGGGGTTGTCCTACCCAAGATTCTGGCGTTCGCCGTCGAGGAAGTGTCGTCGGACATTCTCGAATGCGCCGAGGCCGGCGCCTCAGGCTACGTGACGGCGGACGCGTCCATCGAGGACCTCATTACGGCAATCCAACGCATCGCGCGTGAGGAGCTCGTATGCTCTCCTCGAATTGCGGCGCAGCTCTTCAGCCGCATCTCCCAGCGCGAGGACCGGTGGACGACCGATCCGTCCATGGCGAAAACCCTGACCAGCCGCGAACGGCAGGTCCTCGAGTGCATCCGCAAGGGGCAGTCGAACAAGGAAATCGCGCAGAAGCTCAATATCGCTGAGCCGACCGTCAAGAACCACGTCCATCATCTCCTCGAAAAACTGGAAGTCACGACGCGCGGGCAGGCCGCGGCCTGGGCCACCCTTCCTTCCAGTCGCCGCCGGCCTTTCGGCACCCGCGCCGCCGTCGGGTAGTTCGTACGAACTAGTCCAGGTTCAGTCAGGACGTGAACCGGAGCCTGCATCCGATTTGCGTCGTGTGATGGATTCTCTCGTTCCGCGCTGGTCACGATAATCCTGCCTGACGGTCCGATGTCCAACATCCGTGTCCTCATCCAAGATGCGCCGAAGATTCTCCGGGACATTCTCGAACAGGTCATCTCGGGCGAAGTCGACATGGAGGTGATCCCTGAACCCGTCGTGCTCTCCCGTGCGGCAGTCGAGCCTCGTCCGACGCCCGACGTCGTTGTCGTCGGAACGAACGACTCCGAGCCCGGCGAGGAGGCGCGCGCGCTGCTCGCGCGCTGGCCGCACAGTCATGTCCTGATCATTACCGCGCGGGGCCACCGGGTTCTCATGTACGAACTGCTGCCGCGACGCACCGAGCTGGGGGAGATCTCTCCGACCCAGCTCGTTCAGGTCATTCGATCCGCCGCGCGTCCCGAACCGCCATACACGCACTGACTGTGATGCCGATCAGGCGTAGGAGGAAACACTCATGGGAAACAACCTAGGGCGAGACAAGGTCTGGAACCCGACAATCTGGGCCGACATCGACAAGTGCGTCATGACACAGGTGGGGCAAATCCGGATCGGCCAGAAAGTGTTCCCGAGCGTCCCCATGCCGACGTCGCAGGTCGTTCCCGCTGATCAACTCGACACGGCAAGCCGTGGGCTGGTCGAGGGACGGACCAAGCCGTTCATCGAGCTCTCCATCGATTTTCCCCTGACGCAGGGTCAGCTCGAAAGCGAAGCGACCGAGCGCTCCGGGGGGAAGCTCAGTAGCTTTTGGGCCAGGGCGCTCGTGCTCGCCGAAGACGCGTTGCTCTTTCAAGGAAAAGACGCGACGCTGCCCCCCGGTGTCCACGTCACGAACAAGGACTCGGCCGAGAACGGGCTGCTCGGGAAGGCGAGCACCGTCATCCAGGTCGAGACCGATCCTAAGAAGGGGTACCCCGAGTCCGTGTTTGGGGCCGTCGCCGAAGGCATCGCGAAGCTGGTCGACGCCGGCCACCCGGGTCCGTATGCGCTGATTCTCGAGTCGAGCGTCTACGCGGACACGTACAGGCCTCACCAGGTTGCGGGCTCAGGCACGCTCGTGACCGTGGCCGATCGGATCAGCGCGCTGGTGCCCGGCGGTTTCTATTCAACGGGAACGTTACTCGTCAAGCCGCCCGTCGCCATCGCCGTTGGCAACAAGCCGATGAAGACCGGGCTGCTCGTCTCGCTCGGCGGCCACCCCACAACGGTCTACGTGGGGAGCGAAGCCACAACGGCGTTTACCCAGTCAGATACGGGCGGCAATCTGAGGTTCCGCGTCTTCGAGCGCATGCAGTTCACAGCGCTCGACGGCGGGGCGTTCGTACGTCTGGAGTTCAAATAGCAGGCCCGCTCGGCTCGCTGCTACCCTGGGGAACGATGCGTGAAGAAGCCACAGCTGACGGTAGGCGCCTTCGGCGACGAGGTGACGGAGCTCCACGAGCGACTGCGTAAGGACGGTTTCGACCTGGCGCCGTCCGAGCTCGATCGCAAGTTCTTCGGCCCTTCAACGCGGGAGGCGATCCGCCAGTACCAGCAGAAGCATCGACTGGCTGTTACGGGTGTCGTCGACGACCAGACGCGCGCCGCGATCCACGAGGCCGTCACGCCGGCGAGTCGTGCCGTGCGAGTCGAGGCGCTCGCGAGCCGAGCGGACGCGCCGGTCGTCTCGCGCGTGTCGTTCGAGCGCGCTGCGCTTCCGGTGGTGCGACCGGCAGCGCCCGGGCCGGCACCGGCTGATCCAACAGCGCCGCCCGGCGACATCCCCAAGGAGTTCCAGTTCCTGGTTCGCGGTCAAGTGATCTATCGCGACGGTCTTGCCATCCCGGGTCTCGTAGTCCGCGCCTGGAACAAGGAGATCCGGCGCGAAGATCTCCTGGGCGAGACCACGACCGACGTCACCGGGAACTTCGAGATCTGGTACTCGGAGCAGCAGTTCGAGCATCCCGATAAGCGGTACGCCGATCTCATCGTCCGCGCGTTCGCACCAGGCGACGCCGGGGCCGATCCGGCAGTGGGCGAAACGCTCCTTGCCGAATCGCCAGTCATCTATGCGGCTCAGACGGTCGAGAAGGTACGGCTGCTCGTCAATGGCGGCGTGGACCGCACCTGGTCCGAGTACGAGCAGCTCGTGTCCGAAGTGGAGCCGGCGCTCGAGGGGTTGCCGCTGACCGAGCTGCTCGAGAAGGAGGGCACCGAAGATATCAGCCTGCTCAGCGGCAAGACCGGGCAGGAGGCTTCGCGTATCGCCATGCTCGTGGCGGCTCACAAGCTGGCGGCGCGGACCGACATTGCGCCCGAAGTGTTCTACGGCCTGGCTCGTCAGAACATGACCACGAACCTGTCCGAGTTGCTGGCGCAGAGCCCGGAAATCAGACAGCAGGCGCTCCAACAGGCGATCGGATCACACCTGATCCCCGGCCGGCTTACCGTACTGAGGTCGGCAAAATCCAGCAGCAGTTCCGCCAGAGCATCGCGCGCTATGTCGGCACCGATGTTCAGAACAGCGCCGTCAGCGGCGTGCTCAATCTGGTGCTCGAGGACGAAGGCCAGCGAAACACGTTCCTGACGAAGTACGCGACCCACAAGGGTCCGGCGTCCACGCTGTGGACAGACCTGTCCGAAACCCCGGGCTTGAAGGAGCACGTGCCGGATCTCCAGATCACGCTGCAGCTGGCGACGCTCACGGGCAACCACGTGCCCCTCGTCGACACGCTCCGGCGCATGCGCACGCAGGGAGAATTCTCGACGTTTCGGGATTTGGCGCGCCTCGGAACCGCCGAGTGGAAGCAGATCATCACGCGTCCCGAAATTGCGGAGGACCAGCGCGTTCCGCCGGAGATTCCCGGCGCGACCGCGGAAGACAAGGCATGGGTCTACGCGGCGACGCTGGCGCGCGTGTTCGAGGATGTGCTGCCGACGGAGGTCCTGGTCCACCGGATCCGCAGAGACGAGCAGCGTTCCGGCGAGTTGCGCGCGCTCCTCGGAAATATCGTGGCGCGCGACACCAGCTTCGACCTGGCGCGCACTCCCGTGCGAGAGCTCGTCGGCACCAATCCCGACCTGCTCGCGGGCGTCGCCAACCCCCAGCTGGCAATCGCCCAGGCCGAGGGAGTTCAGCGCCTGTTCAGCCTGACTCCGTCGTACAACGACATGAAACCGCTCCTCGACGCGGATCTGAGCTCGTTGACGATCGCGCAGATGAATCAGGGCACGTTCGTCAACAGTTTCAAGTCCGTGCTCGGAGGAACGACGCACGCGGCGTATGTCCACGAGAGAGCCTCGTACACGGCCGCTGCCACGATGAACCTGGTGGCGAACTACAGCCCGGCCTTCAATGCGCTCGAGATGCGGGTACTGCAGGCGCCGAAGCCGGAAAGCGTTCCGGACCTGGAGCGCCTGTTCGGATCGCTGGACCTCTGTCGGTGCACGCACTGCCGATCCGTTCACGGCCCGGCGGCGTATTTCGCCGAGATCCTGGCGTTTCTCGCCCAGCGGCCTCAACGGCTCACTTTGTCGGACGGCTCGACCGTTGACGGTACGGCCAAGGACGTGCTTTTCGAGCGCCGGCCGGATCTCGGCGACATCGAGTTGACCTGCGAGAACACCAACACCTCGCTCCCTTGCGTCGACCTCGTCAACGAAATACTCGAACAGGTCGTCTCGCCGTTCGTCCCCTTTGCCCTCGACGGCTCACTGGAGACCACGCTGAACAATCGCGTCGTCTCGACCGGGCTCCGGGCTGCGTTGGTGGCCCACGGCCACACGCTCTCACCCGATGCGGTCGTCGTCATCGCGGGGACGACGGGAGGCAGCTGGTTCATCACCGACCATGCGGTGCTGTACTCGATACGCAAGAACAGCACGTCGGGCGCCATTAGCGTGACGTCGGTGGGGCGCCAGACGAAAGGTCGGCCCAGAGAGCTGAACGCGAACCCAGAGCATGTGAATGCGGCCGCATACGAGCGGCTGGCCACCGCCCTCTTTCCGTGGACACTGCCGCTGAACTTGTGGTGGCAGGAGGCGCGCGTTTATCTGAGCCATCTGAAGGTGCCTCGTCACGAGCTCATGCAGGAGCTCCATCCGCAAGGGCCGCCGCCGATCTACAGAGACATCGACATCGCGACCGAGCACCTTGGGCTGACCCGCTTCGAACGCCAGATCCTCACAGGCGGACGCCAAGTACGGGTTGCCTCCTCAGGAGCCATCGCGACGCTGTCGGGCCTCTTGACCGTCGATGGCCTCACCATCGCGGACCAAGACCGCGTTCTCGTCAAGGATCAATCGAACGCGACGGAGAACGGCGTCTACATCGCCGCGAGCGGCGCGTGGACGCGCGAAGCGCTGCCAGCCGGGGCGACGGCGTTCCTCAGGGTCCAACAGGGAACCGCCAACACGGGAACGATGTGGCTCGCGTGGGTGGCATCCGATGGCGCGCTCCAAGCGTCCGCCGTAAGGCCGTGGGAGTTCTGGGGGTTGCAGGAGGCGGGGAATCAGGTTCGAACGTTCGACCCAACGGCTGCGGACGGGTTCGTTATGAGCTCGCTGGGCTGGCGGGAAGCCCTCACACACCTCCGGGAGTTTCTCAAACGCAGCGGCCTGACCTACGAAGAGCTCAACGAGCTGCTCGGCACCGACTACGTCATGGGTGGGACGCCTATCCGGATCGAATCTGCCGATCCAGCCGACCTGACGACGTGCGACACGTCGAAGCTCATCATCAACACCCTGACGACCCACGTCCTCGGCCGCGCCAGGACCATCATCCGTTTGTGGCGCAAGATCGGATGGACGATCCCCGAGCTGGATCGCGCGATCCGCGTACTGTCCGCCAACACTCCTGACGTCAACGCGCGGATCGACGATGCCCTGATCGTGCAGTTGTCGCACGTGCAGCGGCTGACGTCGGCTCTGGGGCTTTCGGTGGGCGAGGTTCTGACCTTCTGGTCGAACATTGACACTCGCGGACCGGACTCGCTCTACGCGCGCCTCTTTCAAAACCCAACGGTGATTCGGCCAGTGGATCCGGCGTTCGCGCTTGCCGGCGGCGAGCTCGCTATTGTGACGTCCTCGCCAGCCGATGCCACGTTGTCGACACACGTCCCGACGATCGTCGCTGCGCTGGGCGTGACGGCCCCCGAGCTCGCAGTGCTCCTGTCGTCTGCCGTGAGCGCCGATCTCCTGAACCTCGCCAACCTGTCGACGCTGTATCGCTTCACGCTGCTTGCGCGAGGTCTGAACCTGCCGATCGTCGAGCTCGTCGCGTTGTTCGAGCTCGCCGGCGTCGAGCCATTCGATCCGGCCCACACCGAGAGCGCCGTGCTGTTGGTCGAGCTCGCCGAAAAGGTGCGATCGTCCGGCTTCAGCATTGCGGAGCTGGACTATCTGCTGCGCCATCGCACCTCGGACGCCGTCGACGTGGCGCCCGGCGATGACGCGGTTGCGCAGGTGCTGACGGAGATGCGCGCCGGGCTCCTGAAAACCCAGGATGAGACTGGGCTCCAGGCCGATCCCGAAGGAGAACTGCTGCGCAAGAAGCTGGCGCTCCTGAAGTGGCACCCCGAGTCGATCGAGGAGACCGTCGCGCACCTGACCGGCTCGATGATCTACACGGCGCCGCTCCCCGCGCTCCCGTCCGGCTTTGTCGTCCCGCCCGATCTCGCGGAACGGGTCAGCCACCGCGCGACGACTGGAACGCTGGAAGTCGCGGGTCCGCTCACGAGTATCGATAAACAGAAACTGTGGGACGCCTCGACGGATGCGCCCTATCGCCTGGCCGTCACTCAGCTCTTCGAGGCCCCGCGGCAGTTCGCGGCGGAGCAGATGAAGCTCTTCAGCTGGCCGGCATTCAGCTCCGACCTGGCTGCTCTTCCATCGGGGGTCGTGTTCTCGAACGAGTTGCGCGGGCGCATCTATTTCGACGCGCCCGCGCGCACGCTGCGCTTCATGGGACGGATGACGCCCTCAGAACGAACGCTGCTGTTCCAGTCGTCCTCGGATGCCACCTTCCAGTCTGCAGTGCAGACGTTGTTCGATGCGGCGGCCGCCCACGTGCCGGAAGCCCGAAACGCGTTCATGACGGCAGCCGATGCTTCGGACGTCTTCGATCGGGCCGCCGGCAGCGAGCGCATCGAGCGCGTGCTCACGAAGCTGCTGGGGTATCTCAGGCGCACGCTCAGCGCCGGCCTGGTGACGCAGAGCCTGAGCGAGGCACTCAGCCTCGGGGTCAAAGCGGTCGAGCATCTCATTACGCGGAGCGTGAACGCCTTGTCGGCGCCTGGCGTGGCGGCGGTCTCGGATTTCCTTGCGCCGGCGTTCGCGGAAAGTCACCAGGATGTCTCAATTACGGCGGCGCAGTTCCCGATGCAGTTCGACACGTACCGCCGGCTCGACAAAGTCGCCCAGATCACCCGCAAGCTGGCGCTAACCCCGCGACAGCTGGAGTGGCTGTCGCAGTACGGTCCGGCCGTCCCGCTGCGACAGGCACCGTGGATAGCCGGCGCCGTGCTGCAGACCGGATGGCTGGACTTCAATCAGCTTCCGACCGCGGCGACCGTCGACGGAAGGGCGCTCTTTGCGGCGTGGCTGCGACTGGTCGATCTGCGCCGGGTGCGCGATTACTTCCGCCGAGGGGAGAACGCGCTGTCCGAAGTGTTCGCACTCGCCGCCACCACGGACATGACACCCGCCGCGCTGAGGACCGCGCTGGTGCAGAAGGTGAGCGAACGCAGCGGCTGGGCCGAAGAGGAGCTGTCGTACCTGATTGGCGGCAACGCGCTGAACCTGAGCGTGCCTGACGACTTCCGGGACGAGTACGGCCTGGGCCGTCTGATTGCGTGCTTCAAGCGGCTCCGACGCACCGGCGCCTCGGCCGCGCAATCGGTCGCGTGGTCCAGGCCGGAGATCACGGCCGCCGACGCGCGAAGCATCCGCCAGGTGGTCAAGGCGAAGTACTCGGAGGAAAGCTGGCTCGACGTGGCCAAGCCGTTGCGCGACGAGCTGCGGACCCACCAGCGGCGCGCGCTGGTCGACTACCTGGTGCCTCGTGCCGATGCCTCGAAGGGCCAGTTCTGGACGACCGCCGACGGGCTGTACGCGCACTTCCTCATCGATGTGCAGATGGAGCCGTGCTTCCTGACGTCGCGTCTCAAGCAGGCGATCGGCTCGGTCCAGCTCTTCGTGCAGCGCTGGCCTGATGAACCTCGAGCCCGCACGTGGTGGCAGACGACACGGTCGATCCCGGATGGAGGGACTGGCGCCGCTGGATGAAGAACTATCGCGTCTGGGAGGCGAACCGGAAGGTGTTCCTGTATCCCGAGAACTGGATCGAGCCGGAGCTGCGCGACGACAAGACGCCGTTCTTCCAGGATCTCGAAAACGAGCTGCTCCAGGGTGACGTCACGCCGGAGGCGGCTGAGGACGCGCTTCTCAGCTACCTCGAGAAGCTGGACGCGGTCGCACGACTCGAAGTGGCCGGCATGTTCTATCAGGAGGCGGCCGAAGGCAACCCTGCGATCCTCCATGTGTTTGGCCGCACCCAGGGGACGCCGCCCGTCTACTACTACCGTCAGCGTGTGTCCACGGGCCGATGGTCTCACTGGGAGCGCGTGGATGTGGACATCAGCGAAGAGCAGATCATCCCGGTCGTGTGGAACCGTCGATTGTTTCTGTTCTGGCCGGTGTTCACCGAGGTGATGGTCCCGAAGAGCCCCCTGCCCGACAAGCCCGAGAACGGCGAGAAGTTCTTCGACCTCCAGTTGGCGTGGAGCGAGCGCAAGCATCGCAGGTGGACGACGAAGAAGATCACCAAGGAAACGATCCGATCCAACAAGAGGCCCGTTGAGGGGACCGCGGATCGCGGGAAGGAGGTCCACACCTTCCGGACGGCCTTCGAGGGTGCGGGACTGAAGATTTGGTACGAGTACGACGATCCCGAGCACACGGTCACGGTGCCGACGGCGCCGTACTACGATGGCGGGACGAGTACGATCCATTGGGCGATCGTGCAGGGATTCCACTTCACTGGCTGTGACGGGCACGTCCAGATATTCAATCGACGAATCAACGGAGTCTTTCAGCCGACCGGCACGGTCGTGGACTCGATGATGTTCACGGAGCGCGCGTCGGTGCCGCTCAAGCTGCCGCAGTCGAGCTCGGGCGAAGGGGTTGCGCTGCAGGCGACGCCCGGCACGTTCCGGCTGCTCTACGCGCATCAGGACGCCGCGATCACCGGCCAGCGCTCGTTCTTCTATCAGGACGACGAGAAGACGTATTTCGTGTCTCCGCACGAGGTCGACGTCACCTATTGGATCTGGGCGCAGAGCCCGGACTACGTCGAGCCGTACCATATCGACCTGTTGAAGCGGTACTACTACGAGAAACGCGAGCCCGTTCCTGTGCGCCCGGCGATCAAAGCCGAGAGGGCGCTGCCGATCGACATCGCGATGCGCGCCGAACGCGCCGCGAGACGCGCCGCGATTCCGGTGGCTGGGGACGTGATCAACAGAGCTGGCGCCGGTACCGCTCGGGCTGCGAACGTGCCCGTGGGCGCCGGCGCGGCTGTCGGTGTGGCCGCTGTGGCCGCGAGCCCGGCCGGAGTCGCTCCGCTGACGATGGGCGGATTAGGCGGACTGCCAACGGGGACCGCGGTTGCGGTCAATGCGGCGACGGCGGCCGACACCGTCACCGGCATACCGGGCCAGGCAGGAGCGTTCGAGTACCAGCCCAAATGGATGGTCGCGAAGGGCGAGCGCACGCTGATCAAGGTGGCGGACTACATTTCGGACGATCGCATCTTCGCGCGCGGCCGATTGATTCCGGTCTCCAGGCGGGAGTGGCGCTACACGTTCGAGCCGTTCTTCCACCCGTACGTGTGCCTGTTCGTCAAGGAGCTGAAGCGGTACGGGCTCAGCGGATTCTTCGATCGCCACGTTCAGCTCCAGCGCGCCGCATACTTCAAAGCGAGGTACACGCCGACCGGCCTGATCGAAAAGGGCGATCCGGAGAAAGAGGACAAGTATCCCCTCGAGGAGGTCGACTTCGCGCTGACCGGAAGCTATTCGCAATACAACTGGGAGCTGTTCTGTCACGTGCCGATGCTGATTGCGACGAAGCTGTCGCAGAATCAGCGGTTCGAGGATGCGCAGAAGTGGTTCCACTTCATCTTCGATCCCACTGACACCTCGGAAACCGTCGTCCCACGGAAATACTGGAGGACACGCCCCTTCTACGAGCACTCGCAGGCCGACTATCTGAAACAGCGGATTGACCGTCTGCTCGAGTTGCTGGCGGCGGGGCAGCCGGATCCCGAGCTCGATCAGCAGGTCGCAGAATACCGCCTGAACCCGTTCAAGCCGCACGCCGTCGCGCGGCTCCGGCCCGTCGCCTATCAGAAGGCCGTCGTCATCAAGTATCTGGACAACGTGATTGCCTGGGGCGATCAACTGTTCCGGCGGGACACGATCGAGTCGATCAACGAAGCGACACAGTTGTACGTCCTGGCGGCCGAGATCCTCGGTCCGCGGCCGGTGATGATGCCGCCCCGTGCCGAGCCGCAGGTCCAGACATTCAACTCTCTCGATCCGCTGCTGCGCCAGCTCGCCAACCAATTCGTGCCGATCGAGTTTCTGGTGCCGTCACCCCGGCCCGACGGCGTGGTGATCCCGCCCGATCATCCGCCGCTCCTGATCCCCCAGATGCTGTACTTCTGCGTGCCGCCGAACGACAAGCTGCTGGCGTACTGGGACACCGTCGCGGATCGCCTGTTCAAGATCCGGCACTGCATGAACATCGAGGGCGTGGTCCGCCAGCTGCCGCTCTTCGAGCCGCCGATCGACCCGGCGCTGCTGGTCAGGGCGGCAGCCGCCGGCGTGGATCTGAGCAGCGCGCTGACCGACATCAACGCGCCTGCGCCGCGCTACCGCTTCGCCGTCATGGCCCGCACCACCTCGGAACTGTGCGGTGAGTTGAAGTCGCTCGGGGCCTCGCTCGTCGCGGCGCTGGAAAAGCGCGACGACGAGGCGCTCGCGTTCACCCGGGCGCGGCAGGAGTCGGTCCTGCTCGGTCTCATCGCCGACGTGCGGCAGCTGCAGGAGGACGAAGCGACCCAGAACCTGGTGGCCCTGCGCGCCGGGCGCGCCGGAGCGGTCAGCCGCTACCAGCACTTCCAGAAGCTGCTCGGCGTGCAGAATGTCCGGGTTCCTCTCGAGGGAGAGACGATCCAGGAGCAGACAGCGGCCGCCAATGTCGCCATCCACGAACAGGAGGGCGTGAAGCTGATTCAGCACGAGAAACAGGAAGCGCTGAAAATGCGTGACGCCAAGGACGACCAGGAAACGGCCTCCGAATTGGAGACCGTGGCCAGCGTCCTGAACGTCATCCCGAATTTTTCGTTCGACGGGAAGCCGTGGGGCGTCGGCAGCGGGTTTTCATTCGGCGGTCAGAATCTGGGCTCCGCGGCCGCGGCTGTGGCGAACCACTTCAGTAAGGGTGCGGCCGGGAATACGTATGAAGGCCAGCGGTCCGCCCGCCTCAGCCAGCTCGTCTTCCGCGAGCACGACTGGCTGCTCCAGAGCAACAGCGCTGCCAAGGAGATCATGCACATCGATCAACAGATCGTTGCGGCGGAGATTCTGGCGGAGATCGCGAAGCACGAAAACACGAATCACGCGCAGCAGCGGGAGCACGCTCGTGAAGTCGAGGAGTTCCTTCGCGACAAGTACACCAACCGCGAGCTGTACAACTGGATGGTCGGTCAGATTTCCGCGATGTACTTCCAGGCGTACCAGTTCACCTACGACGTGGCGAAGCGCGCGGAGCGCGCGTACCGGTTCGAGCTGGGGCTGCAGGACTCGAACTTCATTCAGTTCGGCTACTGGGACAGTTTGAGGAAGGGTCTCCTCGCCGGCGATCGACTGTACCACGACCTCAAACGCATGGAGGTCGCGTACCTGGATCAAAACCGCCGCGAGCACGAGATGACCAAGCACATCTCGCTGACCCTGCTCCATCCCGAGGCACTCGTGGCGCTCCGGGAAAACGGAAGCTGCTTCGTCGAGTTGCCCGAGGCGATCTTCGACCTGGACTGCCCGGGTCACTACATGCGCCGCCTGAAGAGCGTCAGTCTGAGCATTCCGTGCGTGACCGGACCCTACACGAGCGTCACCTGCAGGTTGACACTCCTCGGCAACCGCATCCGGCGCGACACCCGGACGTCCCCCTCGTACAAGTGGACCGATTTCGAGGACAGCCGCTTCGTCTACAACGCCGGCGGCATCGAATCGGTCGTCACCAGCTCGGCGCAGGAAGACAGCGGGATGTTCGAACTGAGCTTTCGCGATGATCGATATCTGCCGTTCGAAGGTTCCGGCGCGATCAGTGCCTGGCGAATCGAGCTGCCGGACCAGTTCCGTCAGTTCGACTACAACACCGTCGCGGACGTGGTCCTGCACGTGCGCTACACGGCACGGGACGGGGGAGAGACGCTGCGAAGGGAGGCGGCAAACCAGCTCGCGGCCGCGTTGAAGGAGATGGAGCTGGATGAGAGCTCGACCGGACTCTTCCGCGGATTCAGCGCACGCCACGACTTTCCGACCGAATGGCACCGGTTCCTCAATCCGGCCGGTACCAGCACCCAGCGCCTGGCGCTCCCGCTCGACACGGACCGTTTCCCCGCATTCGTGCGACAGCGCGGGATCCGAATCGATCGCCTGACGGTGTTCATCAGGCTGAAGGCCGGCCGCACCTACGACGAGAACGACCCACTGACGCTGGCTGTCCAGGGGCCGACGGGCGGCTCGAAGCTGATCGAGCTGCAGGTGGTGGAGACCGACGCAGGAGGACTGCCGGCGGGCAAAGCGGATTACGGCGCCGGCCTCGCGCTTTCGACGACCACTCCCTGGCAGGTCGACGTGGCGAGTCTGCCCGCGGCCCTTCGCAAGACCGTCGAGGTCAACGGCGCGGCCGTGGAGCGCCTCGATCCGGAGGCGATCGAAGACATGGGCGTTGTGGCGCATTACACGTTCTAGGGTACCGCTGATGGCCTGCGAACCCGCCTCGCGCGTGCTGCAGGATCGCATTCGCGGCATCGCGCGAGCGCTCGGCACCATGGATCCCACCGACGACCTCGCCGCGGCGATCGATTGCAGCTTCGACCGGCCGCTCGACGACGAGGCTTATGCCGGCAACGCGCTCCAGCCCGGGGCGTTGCCATTCGAGTGGTCGTTCTCGGAAGCGGCCCGGGAATCTCTGCGGCTGGACTTCGAGCCATGCGGTCAGGCCGTCGCGCCGGCCGATCGCCGGTACGAAGCGACACGCTACGCGCGCCGCATCATTGGCCGACACGGCTCCGCCGCGGACCTCAGGCGATTCGACAGCGAATCCGAATCCTGGCGTCGCGGTGACGGGCCGGACCTGCGGTTTGGCGCGTTCTTCGGTGCCAGCGTCGGACCGGGCGGGCTGGACGAAGTGAAGGTCTACTACGAGGCCGGCGGCTGGAACTTCGAGGCGATGCCGGCGCGCGTGCGCGAGGCCGCGCTCGTCGCGCGCGCCTCCGTGCCCGGCTTGTCGCCCCTGCTCTGCTCGGTGAGCTGGGCCCGGGGTCACGTCGCCCAGCGCGTGTACTGGGTGTGCCGGGACGATCTGCGGCTCCTCGATCTGGCTCCGTTCCTGACGGAGGCCGGCCTCGGACACCGCGTACCGGATCTGATCGTCACCGCGCGTGCGCTGAGCGGCGGGACGTTCGTTCTGCCCGCCGGCACGACGGTGCTTGCGCTACGCGAGATCCCCGATGGCCTCGAAGTGAAGCTGGAAATCGTCGTCGCCGCGCTCGCGCTGCCGCAGGACGTGATTCGGCAGAACGTCCGCACCCAGTTGCGCCAGCGCCCGGAGTCGTTGCGCGCCTACGATCGCTGGCTCGAGGCGGTTGCTCGCCCCGCCGGCCGGGCAGCCATGATCAGCGTCGCGAGCATCCGCGTCGGACCTCAGACGTCGTCGCGCTTGAGCGTCTACGTGCGCCTGAGCGCCGCCGAGCTGGCCGGCGCGAATGCGCGAGCTCTCGCGTCATGATCATTCTCTCTGTCGACGAAAGGATGGCGCTCGCGCAGGACGCTGCGGCGCTGCTGTACGCGCGTGGCGCCGGTCGCGTCTGGCTCTTCGGCTCACTCGCGAAGGGGACGACACAAGACAAACGCTCGGACATCGATCTGGCGGTGGAAGGTCTGCCTCCGGCGCTTCGCGATGCGGCCGTCGGCGAGCTGCGGGCGCGGTTCAGATCGCGTATCGATCTGCTCCCGATGGAGACGATCGCCCCCGGCCTTCGCGCCTCGGTGTTCCACAATCGCATCCTGCTGCCGCGCGTTGGGCCGGAACCGCACCAGCGGCGCCAAGGGGCGGATGCCGTGGCCTCGTCGACAGCGCCCGGACTGCAGCCGAGGCTCTACCAGCAGCGCCTCACAGCGGTCCTGCGGACATTGACGGAGCGCGGCGCGCGGCGAGTCATCGATCTGGGCTGCGGAGGCGGATGGCTGATCGAGGTGCTCGCCAGGGACGGTTCGTTCGACGCGGTTGCCGGCGCGGACATGGCGGAAGAAGTCCTCAGGGACACCCGGGCGCGCCTGAGGCGGACGCTCTCTGTGCCCGAGTTGAGCCGCGTGCATCTTTTCGTCACGCTGCTGACCTTCCGCGATCCACGGTTGCTCGGTTACGACGCCGCGGTTGCGACCGAGGTGATCGAGCACCTGGATCCGCCGCGGGTGTCCGCCTTCGAGAACGTGTTGTTCGCCTACATTCGGCCGGCGACCATCGTCATCACGACGCCGAACCAGGAATACAACGTCAAGTGGCGGATCCGGTTTCGCCACGGCCTGCGTCACGAACGACACCAGTTCGAATGGACCCGCCGCGAATTCGAACGCTGGGCCGGCGGGCTTGCGGAGCACAACGGCTACGCCGTTCGCCTGATACCGGTCGGGCCGATTGACGCGGTCGTCGGCGCACCCACGCAGATGGCGGTGTTCACGCGAACGTGACCGACCATGGCTTCAACGGACAAGACAACAGATCGGAGTGAAGGCGAGCAGAAGCCGGCGGCGCCGTCCATCTCCCTGCCCAAAGGCGGCGGCGCGATCCGCGGCATCGGCGAGAAGTTCGCCGCCAACCCGGTCACCGGCACCGGCTCGATGTCCGTGCCGATCGCCACCAGCCCCGGCCGCTCTGGCTTCGGTCCGCAGCTTTCGCTCTGCTTACGACTCCGGCGCCGGCAACGGTCCGTTCGGCTTCGGCTGGGCGCTCGGCCTGCCCCAGATCACCCGCAAGACCGACAAAGGGCTGCCCCAGTACCACGACGCCGAGGAGTCGGACGTCTTCATCCTCTCCGGCGCTGAAGACTTGGTGCCGGTCCTGGTGGAACAGAACGGGAAGTGGGTCCCGGCAACGCTGCCCGATCGCGCGATCGGTACCGACACCTACACCGTCCACCGCTACCGCCCGCGCATCGAAGGGCTGTTCGCCCGCATCGAGCGCTGGACTCGCGACGCCGATGGCGATGTCCACTGGCGCTCCATCTCCAAAGACAACATCCTCACCCTCTACGGCAAAGACTCGAACTCTCGCATCACCGACCCGGTCGATCCCCTGCGCGTCTTCACCTGGCTGATCTGTGAAACCCGTGACGACAAGGGCAACGCCGTTCTCTACGAGTACAAACCCGAGGACGGCGTCGGCGTCGATCTGACCCGCGCCCACGAACGCAACCGCGGCGATCGCAACGACCCACGCCGCGCGACGAACCGCTATCTCAAGCGCATCCGCTACGGCAACCGAGTGCCACTGCTGGACGACGCGGGGCACCGGCCACGCGCTGCTGACCGTCGCGCAGGTCCAGAACGCCGGCTGGATGTTCGAGGTGGTCTTCGACTACGGCGAACATGCCGCCGACGCGCCAAAGCCGGATGACGCCGGCGCCATGGACCTACCGCAGCGACCCGTTCTCCTCCTACCGCGCCGGCTTCGAGGTGCGCACCTGCCGGCTCTGCCAGCGGGTGCTGATGTTCCATCATTTCGCGGGCGAGCCAGGCGTCGGAGTCGATTGCCTGGTGCGCTCGACCGACTTCACCTATTCCCACCAGCAAGACCCCGCCAATGCCCGCAACCCCGTCTACACCTTTCTGCTCTCCGTCACTCAAACTGGCTACAAGCGCAACAACGGCGGCTATCGAAAGCGCAGCCTGCCGCCGGTCGAGTATCGAATACACCCAGCCGATCGTGCAGGACACGGTGCAGGAGGTGGATGCCGCCAGCCTGGAGAACCTGCCCATCGGGGTGGACGGCGCGGCCTACCAGTGGACCGACCTGCACGGCGAAGGCATCCCCGGCATCCTCACCGAGCAGGCCGGCGCCTGGTTCTACAAGCGCAACCTCAGCCCGATCAGCGAGCGCCCGGTCGAATTCGCGCCGTTGGAACGCGTTGCCACCAAACCCAACCTCGCCTTGGCTGGCGGGCAGGCGCAGTTCATGGACCTCGCCGGCGACGGCCAGCCCGATCTGGTGGTGCTGGACGGCCCCATGCCCGGCCTCTACGAGCACGACGACGAGGAAGGCTGGCAGCCCTTCCGCCCCTTCACGTCGCGCCTCAACCGCGACCTGCGCGACCCCAACCTGAAATTCGTCGACCTGGACGGCGACGGCCACGCCGACGTGCTGATCACCGAGGACGACGCCTTCGTCTGGCACCCCTCGCTGGCCGAGGAGGGCTTCGGCCCGGCCCGCCGCGTCCATCAGGCGCTGGATGAAGAGAACGGCCCGCGCCTGGTCTTTGCCGACGGCACCCAGTCCATCTATCTCGCCGACCTGAGCGGCGACGGCCTGACCGATCTGGTGCGCATCCGCAACGGCGAGGTCTGCTACTGGCCCAACCTGGGCTACGGCCGCTTCGGCGCCAAGGTCACGATGGACAACGCGCCCCGTTTCGACCACCCGGACCAGTTCGACCACGCAGCGCATCCGGCTGGCCGACATCGACGGCACCGGCACCACCGACATCATCTACCTGCACCGCGACGGCGTGCGCCTCTACTTCAACCAGTCCGGCAACAGCTGGAGCGCAGCCGCAGCCCCTGCGCGTGTTCCCGCGCGTGGACGACCTCGTCAGCATCGTCCCCGCCGACCTGCTCGGCAACGGCACCGCCTGCCTGGTCTGGTCGTCGCCGCTGCCGGGCGATGCGCGGCGGCCGATGCGCTACGTCGACCTGATGGGCGGGCAGAAGCCGCACCTGCTCGTCAAGACCGTCAACAACCTCGGCGCCGAAACGCGGGTGCACGTACGCGCCTTCCACCAAGTTCTATCTGCAGGACAAGCGCGACGGCAGGCCCTGGATCACGCGGCTGCCTTTCCCGGTGCATGTGGTCGAGCGGGTCGAGACCTACGACCGCATCAGCCGCAACCGCTTCGTCACCCGCTACGCCTACCACCACGGCTACTTCGACGGCGACGAGCGCGAGTTCCGCGGCTTCGGCATGGTCGAGCAGTTGGACACCGAAGAGTTCGCTGCGCTCAGCGCCGGCGAGGCCCTTCCGACGAGCGACAACATCGACGCCGCCTCCCACGTGCCGCCGGTGCACACCAAGACCTGGTTCCACACCGGCGTCTATCTCGGGCGCGAGCATGTCTCCAATTTCTTCGCCGGTCTGCTCGACGCGCAGGATCAAGGCGAGTATTACCGCGAGCCGGGCCTGACCGATGCCCAAGCAAGACAGCTCCTGCTCGAGACACCGTGCTGCCCGACGGCTTGACGCCTGAGGAAGAGCGCGAAGCCTGCCGCGCCCTGAAAGGCTCGATGCTGCGCCAGGAGGTCTACGCGCTGGACGGCACGCGACAAGGCGAAGCATCCCTACACCGTCACCGAGCAGAACTTCACCATCCGGCGTCTGCAGCCGCGGGCCGGCAACCGCCACGCCGTGTTCTTCACCCATGCCCGCGAAGCCATCAGCTATCACTACGAGCGCAACCCCGCCGACCCGCGCGTCGGCCACGCGCTGACGCTGGAGGTGGATGAGTTCGGCAACGTGCTGAAGTCGGCCGCCGTTCGGCTACGGCCGTCGCCAGCCGGACACTGACCCTGTCGGCGGCAGACCAGGCCAAGCAGACCCAGATCTTCATCACCTACACCGAGAACCGCGTCACCAACGCCGATCGACGGCAGCCGACGATTACCGCACACCGCTGCCCTGCGAGTCGCGCACCTACGAGCTGACCGGTCTCGGCCCTGCCGGCGGGCCGCAGCCGTTTCAGCTTCGACTGAGATGCTGACCGCCGGAACGCGGCGCCGTCGCCAATCGCCTACGAAGCAGATCCCGACCGCGGGCGTGCTGCAGAAGCGGCTGATCGAGCACGTGCGCACGCTCTACCGCCCGATGACCTTGGCGCAGCCCAGAACGATCCGCTGGCGCTGTTGCCATTGGGCACGCTGGAGTCGCTTGCCCTGCCGTGAGAGCTACAAGCTGGCCTTCACGCCGGGCCTGGTCGCCGGCGGTCTACGGCGGACCGAGTCACCGACTGCCGATGCTCGGACGGCACGAGGGCCGCTACGTCCACAGCGAAGGCGACGCCAACTGGTGGATTCCTCCGGGCGGATCTTCTATTCCCCGATGCAGCGCGACACGCCGGCGCAGGAGCTCGCCCACGCCCGGCAGCACTTCTTCCTGCCGCACCGCTACCGCGATCCGTTCCACACCAACGCGGTCAGCACCGAGAGCTTCGTCACCTACGACGCCTACGACCTGCTGATGCTGGAAACCCGCGACGCGCTGGGCAACCGCGTCACGGCGGGCGAACGCGATACCGCCGGCAACCTGACCACACCGGGCAACGACTACCGCGTGCTGCAGCCGCGGCTGATGATGGACCCCAACCGCAATCGCACAGCAGTGGCCTTCGACGCGCTGGGCATGGTGGTGGGCACGGCGGTGATGGGCAAGCCCGCGCGAGCACCGTCAGGGCGACTCGCTGGACGGCTTCGAGGCCGACCTGACCCGAAGCCGTCATCCTCGAGCACTTGACGAACCCGCTGGCCGATCCGCACGCCATCCTGCGGCGACGCCACCACCCGGCTCGTCTACGACCTCGTTCGCCTACCAGCGCACCAAGGACCAATCCGACCCGCAGTCCGCCGGTGCGTCTATACCCTGGCCCGCGAGACCCACGACAGCGATCCCGTGCCGGCGGGCGGACTGCAAGATCCAGCACAGCTTCTCCTACTCCGACGGCTTCGGCCGCGAGATCCAGAAGAAGATCCAGGCCGAGCCGGGGCCGGTGCCCAAGCGCGATGCCACCGGCACGATCATCGTGGGCCCGGATGGCCAGCCGGTGATGACGCCGGACGATGTCAGCCCGCGCTGGGTGGGCAGCGGCTGGACGGTGTTCAACAACAAGGGCAAGCCGGTCCGCCAGTACGAGCCGTTCTTCACCGACACGCACCGCTTCGAGTTCGACGTCCGCATCGGCGTCAGCCCGGTCCTGTTCTACGACCCGGTCGAGCGCGTGGTCGCCACGCTGCACCCGAACCACACCTGGGAGAAGGTCGTCTTCGATCCGTGGCGGCAGGAGACCTGGGACGTCAACGACACCGTGCTCGATGCGCCGATCCCAAGACCGACCCCGACGTGCGGCGATTTCTTCAGTCGGCTGCCAGAGCCGAGTACCTGCCGACCTGGCATGCGCAACGTGGCGCGATCCGGCTCGCCGCAGCGCATCGGCACGCCAGGATCAGAGCCGAGAACGAAGCCGCGGCACGAAGGCCGCGGTCCACGCCGACACGCCGACCGTCGCCCACGCCGACACGCTCGGCCGCCCCTTCCTCACCGTCGCCCACAACAAAGTGGTCTGCAACGGCCACGATCTCGACGGCACGGAAGACAAGTTCGCCACCCGCGTCGACCTCGACATCGAAGGCAACCAGCGCGCGGTGCGCGACGCCATCGTGCAGAACGGCGACGCGCTGGGCCGCATCGTCATGCGCTACGACTACGACATGCTCGGCAACCGCATCCACCAGGCCAGCATGGAGGCGGGCGAGCGCTGGATGCTGAACGACGTGGCGGGCAAGCCGATCTGCGCCTGGGACAGCCGGGATCATCAGTTCCGCACCGCTTACGATCCGCTGCGGCGGCCGACGAACGCCTTCCTGCGTGAAGGCGCAGGTGCCGGAGCTGCTGATCGGGCGCACGCGTCTATGGCGAGAGCCGGCCCAACCCGGAGGCGCAACAACCTGCGCGGCAAAGTGGTTCAACTCTTCGATCAGGCCGGCGTCGTGACCAGCGACGAATACGACTTCAAGGGCAACCTGCTGAGCAGCCGGCGCCAGCTTGCGCAGGAATACAAGACAGCCGCTGGACTGGTCTGCAGCAGTGCCACCATTGCTGGAAGCCGACATCTATCACCAGCCGCACCCGCTACGACGCGCTCAACCGGCCGACGGAGCTGACCACGCCGCACACGCCAGCCATGCAGCCCAGCGTCATCCGCCCCGGCTACAACGAAGCCAACCTGCTGGAGCGGGTGGAGGTCAATCTGCGCGGCGCGGCGGTCGCCACGCCCTTCGTCACCGACATCGACTACGACGCCAAGGGCCAGCGCACGCTCGATCGACTACGGCAACGGCGTCAGGACCGACGTACGAATACGATCCGCTGACCTTCCGCCTCGCTCATCTGAAGACGCTGCGCGGCGCTAGAACGCGTTGCAGGACCTGCTCTACACCTACGACCCGGCCGGCAACATCACCCCCATCCGCGACGACGCCCAGCAGACGATCTACTTCAACGATCAAGTCGTCGACGCCGCACTGCGACTATATCTACGACGCCCTCTATCGCCTGATCGAGGCCAGGGCCGCGAGCATATCGGCCAGCTTGCGACAGCCCGAGACCACCTGGAACGACGAGTTCCGCGTCAATCTTCACGCACCCCCACGACGGCCAGGCGATGCGCAACTACACCGAGCAGTATGTGTACGACGCGGTCGGCAATTTCGAGAAGCTGATCCATCAAGCAGCCAATGGCAACTGGACGCGCCGCTACGCCTACGACGAGCCCAGCCTGCTCGAGCCGGCCAAGCAGAGCAACCGCCTGAGCAGCACGACGGTCGGCAACGGCACGCCGGACGTCTACCCCCACGACGCCCACGGCAACATGACCGCCATGCCGCACCTGACGCTGATGCAATGGGATTTCAAGGATCAGTTGCACGCGACCTCACGGCAGGTGGTCAACAACGGCGGCACGCCGGAGACGACCTACTACGTGTATGACGCGGCCGGCCAGCGCGTGCGCAAGGTGACCGAGCGGCAGAATGGCACACGCCAAGAACGAGCGGATCTATCTCGGCGGCTTCGAAATCTATCGCGAGTACGACGGCAGTGGAACCAGCGTGACCCTGGAGCGCGAGACGCTGCACGTCATGGATGACAAGCAGCGCATCGCGCTTGGTGGAGACACGCACCCAAGGCAATGACGGCTCACCGGCACAGCTCATCCGCTACCAGTTCGGCAACCACCTTGGCTCGGCCAGCTTGGAGTTGGACGACGAAGCGCAGATCATTTCCTACGAGGAGTACTACCCGTACGGCAGCACGTCGTATCAAGGCGGGCGGAGCGCCGCCGAGGTCAGACTGAAGCGGTATCGGTATACGGGAATGGAGCGGGATGAGGAGAGCGGGGTTCACGTATCACGGGGCGAGATATTACGCGCCGTGGCTTGGCCGTTGGCTCAATCCTGATCCGATGTTTGTCCATCCCGGCAGCAACACGTATTCGTACTGTAGTGAAAACCCTGTTGTCCACTCCGATCCCAATGGCTTGTCGCCAATTGATCCGCAGGACTACCTGACGTTCAATGAGTTTTCGGCGGCTTGGCCAGACAAAGTGACGAGCGTGGAGACAATCCAGTCGATCTGGAACAGTCAGACTCGACAAGGCTGGACGGCTCGGGCGCTGAAAGCCGCTGGCATTGACTATAACAAGTGGGTCCCTTCCAAGGGATTTACGTACAATATACAGAATATCAACAAGGTCTATGAGTATTACAAAGCGCTATATCTTGCCAATCATAAACTCAAGTGGGCCGCCATGGCGAAGATGGCAGGTGGCGAAGTGTTTCGTGGTCTCGAGGGCGATCTACAGCCGATGATCGATTTTGCCCATGCGCTCGATGACCATGATCCCAGCACCATCGGCGTGGGTGATCTCTACGAACTGTATGCTGGATCGACCATAAGAGTTTTGCTGGAAATGCAGCAAGACATTTTTCTGGACCTTGCCTGGCAGCATCAAGCATACGTTGAGGGAGGAATGCGCGCGATCGACGTCGCGCACCGCAGAGAAGAACTGAGCGACGCAAATTATGAAGCGTGGGTGAAGATCGACTCCAATACAGAGGAGGACATTTGGGCGGGCAATAGAGAATTACTATACCGTGAACAAGCCCTTATCCTCCAAGGAGGGCAGGAATATGTTGGATCAGGGGCAATCGGGTCTATCAAGGTACAGTCATTTACTGATCACTATGCACGGATACAGAGGATACCTGACAACAATATGATTCCTGAAACCATGTCCGAGCAGGCCTTATCGCCAATCCCGAAAGGAGCGCGATTCTCGAAGATTGTCCCTGGTGGTGATATTACGAACTTGACCGATCGATGGAAATGGATTGATACGGACATGCTTCCGAAATTCCGGAATCTTCCCACGGCAGACATGGAACGTTACATTTCTCTGCCGGTTCGAGATCTGGCGAAACGACCGTTCTGAATCCGCAAATGTGGGTGACGAAGGCACCCCCGCAAACACTGCGACACGGTTCGTCATCGAGAGCCCCTCGCTCGCGGGCAAGTTGTCCTTCACGGCGCTGGCTACGGCGAGGGAGACATGAACTTCGATCCCGTCGATCTCTTTCTGGGGGATCGTCAGCAGTGTTCATGGAGGGTGTTTATGGATGTAGAAATCCGGACTTCGGGTCGTGTTCCTCGGCACGTAGACGAATCGCTTGTCTCCTGGCATGGTCGTCGTAGAAGGGAAACCAGATGCCTGACGATAGACCTACCACATGGCCGGAATCCCGCTGCGAGTTCAAACGGTTGGCCGTTTCCGCAAGCGATTGGAGTTGAGGCTGTAGCAGTTTCTGACCCCTCCGCCCAGGCTTCGGCGAAGCGCCAGATCATCCAGCCGTGCCGCATTTTGCGTGCAGCACGTATAATACGTGTGTAAGGATCTGATGCCTGTCCCAGAGTCCGTGAAGCAGAACATCACCGTGCGGCTGGATCGACGCACGCTACGCAAGGCGAAGGTGCTGGCAGCGAAGCGCAACACCTCGATCAGTGGCCTGCTCGCCGAGCAGATCGAAGCGCTTGTCGGCGAAGACGATGCCTACGAGCAGGCCCAGCGGCACGCGCTCGCACTCCTTGAGGAGGGGTTCCATCTCGGCGGCCATATCGAGTCGACCCGTGACGAGTGGCACGACCGATAAGACGTTTGTCGACACAAACGTCCTGATCTACGCGCACGACGTCGATGCGGGGCGCAAGCACGAGATCGCAAAGACCCTCGTGCGCGAGCTGTGGGCCGAGCGGTCGGGTCTTCTCAGTACGCAGGTGCTGCAGGAGTTCTACGTCAACGCGACGCGCAAGATCAGGAATCCACTCGCGAAGCCCGTTGCCAGGACTGTCGTTCGCGCGTACGCCGCCTGGTGCGTGGACGGCCTCACGCCCGGCGACATTGCGGCAGCATTCCAAATCGAAGACGACGCACGCATGGGGTTCTGGGACGCCCTGATCATTGCGGTCGCCGTACACAGTGGCGCCCGGCGGGTGCTGTCGGAGGATCTGAACCCTGGTCAGGCGATCGCGGGCCTCGCGATTCACAATCCGTTTGCGGCTTGACACCCGCCGCGACAAGCGGTCACCGGCTCTTTCCCTTGCGCTTCGCCCGCGCCTGGACCCACGACGCATAGTCCTTGGGGACGTCGAGCTTCTTGAGCTCCGTCCACGCCGCGATGGCCTCTGCACGCGTCGCCCCTTTCTCCGCTGCGAGGAACTCGGCGACGAAGTTGATGTAGCGACCGTGAGGGACCTTTTCGAAGCGCTCCACCTTGTTCAGGACGATGTACTGCCGGACGAGGTCGCCGTACGTTGGGTGCCTGCCGCTCGTGATCTGTTCTTCTCGCCAGCGATTCAGGCGATACCGCTGGCTGAAGCGTGTTGACGCTCTTCGGAACGCCGCATCGCGTTCCAACCCTCTCGCGACTTAGTCGACCTTGAGGAAAAACGCCGCTTCGGTCCGCTGGTCAGGGTCGAACCGGGAGCGATGGGTATGGTTGACGTGCCTGCCGTAGACGTGCAGCGACACAGATACGCGATCCGTGTCATTGACGACGCTGTGGATTGAATCCGGTTGAAAGGTCACGACATCACCTGGGCCGACCACCTGCTCGCCCTCCTTCCGGATTTCGGCATAGCCTGGCCGGCCGCCGTCATCGACTCGCGTCCAGAACATGTTCCGTTCCGCACCGTCGGCGCCGGCAACGATTGCCCACGTTCCATGGTTGTGGGGAGGCGCGCCGCGCCTCGGGAGCCACGCGCCCGCGAAGACGGCGAGCGTGTGATCGGGCTCTTCGTGGAGGAGATGCGCACCAAACCCCTGGCCGGGATCGCACTCGTAATGTCTGAGCTCGAGCCAGGTCTTCGACAGCGCCAGGTTCCTGACGAGCGGGCTGACCTCCAACACAATCGCGAGCGGGTCCCCGGTGCGAGCCGTGATGATCCTGAGTTCCCTCACGAACCGCGCCAACTCGGATGTCGCGTCAGTCATCGCCGCACTCCCGTTTCGACGACCGGATCCAACCCAAGCCTGTCAGTCGTCCGAACACCGTCAACGTGCGTCGGAGTTCGAACCATATTAGCGGGCTGCGGCGGTCGTGCAGCGGTCGGAGCACGTGCCCGAACGCAAAGCGACCGATTCGGCGGCCGAGCTCGATCGCCGGCCGCAATGGCGGTGCGGAAATGGATACCGGCATACACGCGCGAATGGCTGTTCTCCTCTTGCGCCTCAGACAACGACTCGAAACAACGCGTCGAGCCGGCCGGCACTGCCGTGAGCGAGCTCATGCAAAACCTGTGATGGTCCGACCCGGTGAACCTGCGGATGACCTCGGAGGCGGCGCCACCGAGGACGCTGTGCGTAGAGGGATGATCGGGGTGGAACGGCGTCGTTCGCAGGGGACGCCACGAGGGGTCCGCCACCGTGTGTGGATTGTCGTCGGTGTCGGCCTCATGGATGGCGGTGATCGGGCGCCAGAACGCATAGTGCCTCTTCCAGTACCAGCCTGCGATCAAACCGTCACAGCTCACCATGTTCACCAACGCGTAGAGGCGGGCCGTCTGATGGAGGTCGAAGCGGTTGTCGGTCGTCAGGATGCGTGAAATTCGACTCCAGCTGTCGTATGGCGGCTCGAACCAGAAATGGGCCGCGTGGGTCTGGTCGTCGGTGCGCGTCGTGCTCGTATCGCGGCCGATTGACTTCACTTCTTCGAACGCACGCTGGTAATCCACGTCGCCAAGTGACGCAGGTGGAGGCAGCGGGAACTGATTGCCGCTGACGATCGTGAATGGCCTGAGGTTGTGAAACTGCGGCTCGGCCATTGGACTGAAGGCCGGCGGCGTGGGTCTCCAGATGCCGGGGACCTGGGGCGGATTGAAGGGATCGACCGCGTTCCATCCATCGTTCGCACGAATCTCAAGGATGATCCGGCCGACCGCGGCGCCCAGCCTGATACCGGCCTTGCGGCGCGGCCCATCGGGGATCGTTGACAGCGAGTCCGTGAGAGCCGCATCCCATCGTTCCTGCTGTAGCGGGAACAGCCCGGTCAGAACTCGATGCGCGGCGGCAGCTGCGGCGGCCTCAGGGTGTGCGCGCCGATCCGTCAGATCCGACGCGTAGGTCTCATATCGCGGTTCGGCACCGTTGACCGCGTCGTGCATCGCCGCGTGCACCATGGCGAGCACGCGTGACAGTTGGACGGGTGTGGCCGGCGCCGTCCGCGCCGTATCGTACCAGGCCGGGACCACCTGAGCCGATCGCGCGTCGCCCGGCGAGTGCCCTTCGATTGATCCCTGCCCGAGTGCCCAGAACAGCATTCCGGCGCCACCGATCGCTGCAACCGTTCGAATGATCATCGTCCACCTCCGTCTGACTCGCCGAGCGTCACGACTACAGTCGCAGGTGGTCTTCTATACCGTCAAATACTTAGATGATCTAATATCCATACCTGTGGGGCATGAATAACCGTGGAGCTGCGGCACCTCCGCTACTTCGTCAGCGTCGCGGAAGCGTCGGGCGTGTCACGGGCCGCCCTCCGCGTTCACATCAGTCAGCCCGCGCTGTCGCGCCAGATCCATGATCTCGAGCGTGAGCTCGGGGTTCGCCTGTTCGTGCGCGTCGGCCGCGGCATCCGGCTGACGGCCGAAGGCGAGGACCTGCTCGCCCGCGCGCGCGACGTGCTCACACGGGCCGAGTCGCTCGGCGCGCGGGCGCGCGCCCTCGCCGACGGCGCGGTTGGGGTCCTTCGGGTGGGGGCGACGCCGCAGGTGATGCAGAACATTCTGCCCGGCTTCCTCGCCGCATATCGGCGCTCACGCCCCGGAATCGACATCGAGTTAATCGAGGAAGGCGGAGCTCGGCTCCTGAGCCTGGTGGAACAGGGCGCACTGCACGTGGCGATGAGCGGAATTCTGACGGGGACTGCTCTCGAAAGGCGTCTGCTGTTTCCCATACGGGTCCTCGCCGTAACCATTCCCGGCCGAAAGCGGCACTCCACGATCGACGTCACGGAACTGGCGAGCGAGCCGCTGCTGCTGCTGCGCCGGGATTTCGGCTCACGCCAACTGTTCGACGCGGCCTGCCGCATCGCCCATGTTCACCCGCGGATCGTGCTGGAGAGTGCGGAACCGAACTCGCTCATCGCCCTGGCCGAAGCAGGTCAGGGTGTCGCGGTTGTCCCGTCGACGGTGCGTGTGGTCTCGAAGGCCGTCCGTTCCATTCCGATACTCCAGAACGGGAAGTCGCTGGGCACCTGGGGCAGCGTCGTCTGGGATGCCCGCCGCGCGCTGCCGATCTACGCAACGGCGTTCACCGAGGAGTTGGCGGCATACGCTCGGCGCAGCTTTCCCGGAAAGCGATTCGACGCAATTGCGCCGCCGGTGCCGGTGCCGCCTGACCAGGCCGCCCATCCTCTGCGTCGTGATGACCCTGCGTCAAGTTGTCAGAACATGATGGCATCGCGCTTCTGCTCATAGCTGCCCGTGAACTGCTTGCGGCCATCCGAGCCGACAGGTGGCTCCAGAACAACCGAGCGAGTGAGGGGGTTATGGACCAGAACAGCGGGAGTTGGAACCAACTGCAGGGCTGGCTGCGGCAGGTCGACGGCCTCCAGGCACGCTGCCAGCCTCCCGGGTAGCGCTTGTGCCATCCAAAAAACTCAACAAAAGCGCCAGATCATCCAGCCGTCCGCATTTTGCGTGCAGCACGTATAATACGTGTGTGAGGATCTGATGCCTGTCCCAGAGTCCGTGAAGCAGAACATCACCGTGCGGCTGGATCGACGCACACTACGCAAGGCGAAGGTGCTGGCAGCGAAGCGCAACACCTCGATCAGTGGCTTGCTCGCCGAGCAGATCGAAGCGCTTGTCGGCGAAGACGATGCCTACGAGCAGGCCCAGCGGCACGCGCTCGCACTCCTGGAGGAGGGGCTCCATCTCGGCGGCCGTATCGAGTCGACCCGTGACGAGTGGCACGACCGATAAGACGTTCGTCGACACCAATGTCCTGATCTACGCGCACGACGTCGATGCGGGGCGCAAGCACGAGATCGCAAAGACCCTCGTGCGCGAGCTGTGGGTCGAGCGGTCGGGTCTTCTCAGTACGCAGGTGCTGCAGGAGTTTTACGTCAACGCGACGCGCAAGATCAGGACTCCACTCGCGAAGCCCGTTGCGAGGACTGTCGTTCGCGCGTACGCCGCCTGGTGCGTGGACGGGCTCACGCCCGCCGACATTGCGGCAGCATTCCAGATCGAAGACGACGCACGCATCGGGTTCTGGGACGCCCTGATCATCGCGGTCGCCATACGCAGTGGCGCCCGGCGGCTGCTGTCGGAGGATCTGAACCCCGGTCAGGCGATCGCGGGCCTCGCGATTCACAATCCGTTTGCGGCTTGACACCCGCCGCGACAAGGCGGTCACCGGCTCTTTCCCTTGCGCTTCGCCCGCGCCTGGACCCACGACACATAGTCCTTGGGGACGTCGAGCTTCTTGAGCTCCGTCCACGCCGCGATTGCCTCTGCACGCGTCGCCCCTTTCTCCGCTGCGAGGAACTCGGCGACGAAGTTGATGTAGCGACCGTGAGGGACCTTTTCGAAGCGCCCCATCTTGTTCAGGACGATGTACTGCCGGACGAGGTCGCCGTACGTTGGGTGCCTGCCGCTCGTGATCTGTTCTTCTCGCCAGCGATTCAGGCGATACCAGACTCCGGACTTCTCTCGAACCTCCGGCGCCATCAGCTGGGCCTGTTCGACGATGAAGCCCTTCGTTTCATGGTTGCTCGTGTAGTTCTCGATTCGGAGCTTCAGGCTGATGCCACGTTCCACGTCTTTCACGCCCGTCTTGCGCAATGACCGCTTCGTGGGCAATGCGGCCTTACCCGTGCGCAGGAACGCGACGATGGCCTTTTCGAGTTCGTCCTTTCGCAGCTTCCTCGCGGCGGGGATACCGATGCGCCCGGCGAAGTCCTTCAATTGCTCGAGATACCAGTAGCCGTTCTCGAAGTCGCGCAGCGTCATCGTCGGAGAGAGGCCGTCCACCATGCTGGGACAGCCTACCTCTTTCGGCGACGACGTCCGAGGGCCTCTCCAGCCTGGCTGGCGATCACGGACGCCAGCGCAACGGGTAGGCGTAATCGTGAACTTTACCGTTCATATCGAGCGTTCGTGCCGCCGCTTCTGCCCTGGGCGCCGCAGCGCGGATTCGCGCGAACGGCAGGTCAGCCCAGACGCTTGTAGGCGCCCGTGACATCACAGAATGACGACCTCCGCGGGAACCTGGAACAGAAGGGTACACCCAGTGTCCGTTCGCACGGAATGTTTCGATCCCGGCGGCGTATACAGGTAGTCACCTTCCGCCAGTGTGGCCCCCTCGATGACACAGCTGCCCGAGAGTACAAACAGTTCCTCGCCCGCAGGGTGGTCGTGATACGGGTACTTCGCACCGGGCTCGAACCGGAGCAAGAACGTCGGCGCGCGACCGGTCGCCTGATCCACGCGCAGAGGCTTCAGGAAGATCCCGCTGGTATTCACTCCGCCCTCAACGAGCGGTTTCCATTCGGTCTCCGCGGTTCTAACGATGTAGTTGAAGACGTCTTCATTCATGATTTCATTCCCGCTTTGGTACTTCGTTGTGGCCGTCTGAGGCCTCGGTGCAGGTCTCTCGCGACCCAGGTAACAACTTCCGGCGTCGCTCGCCAATGCTCCACACTCATTGCACGGGACGGCTTGGTCGTTCCCGGGCCAGTTCCAACAAATAGCGTGGCCTACCGGAAGGCTCCGCGATACCGAAGACCTTACCGTAGGGCCTCTGTGTGAGGCGCAGAGTGATGTCGGCTCGTTGACTGAGCTCCGTGAAGGCGGCCGCCGCATCGTCGACGAGCCAGTACACTTCGGGATCCCGGCTTCCGGACAACGATTCGTCATTCGCGATGGCGAAGTGACTGAACTGAACAAATGTGGGATGGTCCCGCTCCACATCGAGCCCGAGGACGTCGATGTAAAAGCGTTTCGCTGCCTGTATGTCAGGCACGTATTCGACGACGAATCCAAATGTCGGTTTGATCATGTTCTGCTCCTTGTTCGTGACGGTCGCTTGCTGGCCGTGCGCAGGATCGAGCCCCGCTCGCGACAGCTCAGGCCGTGACCTACGCCGGCTGGTAGGTGCCAGGGGGCAACCGCCCGGCGATGGACAGCCGGTTCCACGCGTTGATCGCCGCCACGGCGAGCGTCAAATCCGCGAGTTCTTTTTCGCTGAAGTGCTGGCTCACCTCCTGGTACACGGTCTCCGGGACGTGACCATCGCTGATCAGCGTCACGGCCTCCGTCCATGTCAGCGCCGCCCGTTCGCGATCTGTGTAGTACGGGCACTCGCGCCAGGCGTCCAACGAGTAGAGGCGCTGCGCGTGCTCACCAATTGCGGTCAAGTCCTTCCAGTGCATGTCGAGACAGTAGGCGCATCCATTGATCTGCGAGACCCGCAATTGAACCAGCATGATCAGGGACTTCTCGACGGCACACGTTTGGACATAACGGTCCAGCGCATCCATGGCTTCGTAGACTCCAGGCGCGATCTTCCCGTAGTTGAGACGTGAGTTCATGACTTCTCCTCTTGCTTTCGTCGCGACCAGGACGCGGCGGTCGGAGCCTGCGGAAGCGGCCCGTGGTGACGCGCCGCTGGTGAATGCGATCCTCGACTTACGTAGCCCAGCGTACCAGCGAATTGGCCAGTTCAAAGAGCCAATCTTGACTAATCTGACTGGGCCAATAAGACTGTCGTATGGACGTTCACGTCACCCTGAAGGGTCGGGGCGATTTCACGACGCGTATCTATCGGCAGCTGTTCGATGCTGTTCTCGATGGTCGCCTTCGTCAGGGTGAGCGATTGCCGCCGACGCGTGAGTTGGCGCGCCACCTCGAGGTGTCGCGCAACACGGTGGCCCTTGCGTACGAGCGACTCGTCGCGGAAGGTGTCCTGCTCAGCCGCGTCGGCTCCGGTACCTTCGTGAGCACCGAGCCGGTCGGCCACCTTCAGGCGCGGCGCGCGCCTGCGGGTCGCGGCGTGCGCGCCCGATCGTTGTGGAAGGCCATTCCAGAACCGGAGCCAGCTCGCTCTATCAAGCCGCTGTACGACTTTCGAGTCGGGGGGCCAGATGAGGAAATGTTTCCGTTCACGACGTGGCGCCGACTCATGGCTCGTGAGCTTCGACTCGCAGCTCTGGCCTGGGGACAGTACGGTGAATCGAGCGGTCACGCGGGGCTACGTGCGGCGATTGCGCGTCACATTGGGATCTCCCGGTCCGTTCGGGCAAGTGCGGATGACGTGATCGTCACTCAAGGCGCACAGCAGGCGCTGGACCTTATCGGGCGTGTCCTCATCGATCCTGGCGACAGGGTGGCGGTAGAAGAGCCGGGGTATCCCCCGGCAAGACGACTCTTTCGCAGCCTGGGTGCGCGCGTTGTCTGCGTGCCCGTCGATGGCGAAGGGCTCGAAGTCTCGCGAATACCGACCCAAACGCGCATGGTCTACGTCACGCCGTCTCACCAGTTCCCCCTCGGTACGGCCATGTCGCTCCCGCGCCGCGCTGCCCTCCTCGCCTGGGCGGAGCAACACAACGCTGTCGTGATCGAGGACGACTACGACAGCGAATTCCGATTCGTCGGGCGGCCGCTCGATCCACTTCAAAGCCTCGACCGCGGTGGCCGGGTGGTGTACGTCGGATCCTTCTCCAAGGTCATGCTGCCAACGCTCCGGCTGGGGTTTCTGATTGCACCGGCCTCGCTGCAGCCGGCGCTTCGCACCGCAAAGCAACTCACCGACTGGCATGGCGAATTGCCGACCCAAGCGGCACTGGCGCGGTTCATTGACGACGGTCTGCTGGCCCGCCATATCCGGAAAGTGGCGCGGGAATACGCGAAACGTCACGCGCGGATTTGCGAGGCCATCGAGCGGGACTTCGCCGAGTGGTTGTCTGCCATCCCGTCCGCTGCTGGGTTGCACGTCGCTGCCCACTTAACCGCGGGTCGGTCGATCGATCTGGTTGATGTGGTCAAGCGCGCAGAGGCCCGCGGAGTGATGGTGCAGCAGATATCTCGGTTCTGCATGGACACTCCGGCGCGCGACGGGCTTGTTATCGGATACGGTGCGATCGCCACGGCGAAGGTTGACGAGGGCATGCGACGACTTGGGCGAAGCTTCCGCGCTCGGTGACGGCCTCGGCGGACACGCCGAATGACTCACCTGATCTCTTCCGTGTCAGCCACGCGAGTAACCGATCAAAGGACGGCGGTTCGACTAACAGAGTGGGTTTCGCGTCAGGTCCGAGATTGCTGCGGAATCGCAGGAAGTCAGTGAGCTGCTAGAGGTTGGGGGTTATGGACCAGACCAGCGCCAGTTGGAACCGCGTCCGTGCTGTGGCTGCGCACGCTCGTGGCCATCGACGGCCACCCGGGCTTGGCATGAAGCCGGCCGCCTACGGCGCGACCTGCTATGGGCTCCTGCACGCCAGGGAGCCAGCCGGGCCGGCAGGTCGCTCGACCCGCATCTGGCACAATGCCTGGGTCCGGTCATTGCCTCCGGGATTCCGGAACGGCTCCGGCATCTCGGAGAAACGGAGCCAACCACTTCCGGATGGATCTCATGGAGGTAGCCAAGTCGTTCATTCGACGCCAGTAAACGGGACCGCCTCATGAGCAGCGTGTGGAACGCGTAATGCTCTGCGGCGACGAGTCGGCGGCGTTTGGCTGCTGGCCCTGGAGTCCGTGGTCAGCCGGAGGTTGGTATGCGTCGCATTTTGATCGTTCTCGCCGGTTTCGCCGTCGTCTCGATCGCGGCGGAGAGCAGGCTCAGCGGCCAGAACCTCGCATCGGCATCCCTCACGGTCACCGCCAACGTCTCGAAGAACTGCACCATTACGACCTCGCCGGTGGCCTTCGGCAACTACGACGCGGTGACCGCCAACGCCACGGCGCCGCTCGACGGCATCGGCACCGTCACGGTCACGTGCACAAAAGGGGCGGCGGCCAAGGTGGGTTTGAACCCCGGCGGCAACGCCCAGGGCACGACGCGGCGGATGAGCGGGGCGCCGCCGAGTATCTGACCTACGAACTCTACAAGGACAGCCGACATTCCACCGTCTGGGGCGATACCATCGACACCGCTCTCGATATTCCTGCGGCGCCGAGCCGGAACCCGCGCGACTTCACGGTCTACGGACGCGTGGCTGCGGCACAAGACGCCACGGTCGGCAACTACACCGATACCGTCGTGGCGACGGTGAATTTCTAAGGGAAGACCATGCGACTTCACCTCATCCCCGCGGCCGTCGTGGCGCTGCTGCTTGCGCCTCACGCCGCGACCGCGTCCAACTTCACCGTCACGCCGACCGAGGTCAACCTCTCGACGTCGGCGACCAGCGCGCTCGTCACGTTGCGCAACGGCAGCAAGGTACCGCTGCGATTCGAAGATCACGCTCGTCAGCTGGTCCGAAGACGAGCACGGCAAGATGACGCTGAACCCGTCATCTGACGTGACGTTCTTTCCCAAGCTGGTCGAGCTTGCCGCCGGCGCGTCGCGCAACATCCGCATCGGCATCAACGCCGGCACGGCCCGTGACGTCGAACAGTCGTTTCGCCTGTTCGTCGAGGAGCTCCCGGATCAATCGGCGCCGGCGGCGAACGCGGTGGCCCTGCGCACCAAGGTTGGCATCCCGGTGTTCGTGCGGCCGGCGAAGCCGGTCGCGGACCGCCGTGATCGAGGGCGTCTCGGTCGGGAACGGCAAGGTGCTGGCGCGTGTTCGCAACACCGGCAACCTGCACATCAGCGTCGATACGATTTCAGTCAAGGGCACTGGCGGATCGGCCGCTGCCACGTTCACCAAGGAAGGAGCCGGGTGGTACGTGCTGCCGGGCGCGACGCGAATCTTTGAAGTGCCGATGACGGCCGCGGAATGCAAGTCGACGACCGCCGTCGCCGTGGAAGTGTTCGGGCACAACAGGTCGCTCAAGGGCGCAAGCCAGGTGTCGCCGGCTGCGTGCGCTGCGCCCTAGGAACGATCGTCGCCGCGGCGCTGGTCGTTGTCACTCCGGCCACGCCGGCCTTCGCGCAGGAGCGCTCGATCTGGGCCCTCGTGCTCAACGACGAACCGAAGGGCGACGTCGAGATCGTGCTGACGGCCGATGGGCCGTGGGTCGATCCAGCGGTCCTCGTCGCCGCCGGCGTGCTGAAGGTGCCGGAGGGCCGGCGGCAGGCGTTCGCGCCGGACACCATCGCGCGCGTGTTGCTCGCCTCGCTCGCGCCCCAGATCACGTTCACCCTCGACGAAGCGGAGATTCGCTTGATCATCTCCGCGGACCCGGCGCTGTTGAGCGCGACCGAGCTGGCGATCTCCAACCCGCGCCCACCCGGATGGAAGGTCAGCTCGAACAAGGCCATCTTCCTGAACTATTCCTCGAACTGGTCGACCGACGACACGACCACCGGTTACGGCGAGCTCGGCGTGCATCTCTTCGGCGCGCTGTTCGAGAGCGCCGCCAGCGTCGACGAAACCGGCGCGGTCACGCCCGGATTGACCAGCCTGACCTTCGATCAGGTTCGCGGCCGGCGCCGCTGGGTCCTCGGCGACACGATCGGGCGATCGACGACGCTCGGCAGTTCGCCGGTGGTCGGCGGCTTCAGCCTCTCGACGCAACAGGATCTCGATCCGTACTACGCCATCTATCCTGCGCCGCAGATCAGGGGCGCCGTGCGCACGCCGTCGACGGCGGACGTGTACGTCGACGGCCGCCTCGTCTCGTCGGTGCGGTTGCCGCCCGGACGATTCACGCTGAACGATCTGCCGATCGAAACCGGCCTCGGCAACGCTCGCGTGATCATTCGCGATGCCTTCGGCCGCCAGCAGTCGATCGACCTTGGCTTCTACCTCTCGACCCAGTTGCTGAAACGCGGCGAGCAGGACTATTCGTACGTCGCAGGGCTGGAACGAACCTCGAGCGGCACCAAGGTCAAGTACGGCCGCGCGATGGGCACGGCGGTCCACGCCATCGGCCTCGCCGATTGGTTGACGATCGGCTTCCAGGCCGAAGGCGCGAAAGACCTCGTGATGGGCGGCGCCGGCTTCAACGCCAGGCTCTGGCGCCTGGGAACGTTTGGCGCCGAGGGACTGGCCAGCCAGACTGCCGACAAGGCACAAGGCTATGCCGCGACCGGCGTCTACTCCTTCATCTCGAACTGGTTCAGCACCGAGATGCGCGCGACGTGGATCGGGCCGAAGTTCCAGAATCTCTTTCTCGAACCGGCCGACCAGGCGCAGGTGACCGCCGACGCGTCGGCCAGCGTGTCGCTCGGCCGGTTGGGTTCGCTCACCGTCGGCGGGACGCTGGGCGGGCCGGAGGCGATCACAGGCGCGCATCTCACAAATCGATCCGGATCTCCTCGGACGCCTCCCCGAGAACGCTGAAAAGGACGCTGCAGGATGCGCTCGCGACCCAGCACGACAAGTTGTTGCGACTGGGCTACACCCTGAGCCTCACGTCACGCGCACAGCTGTCGGTGAACGCGACACGCGTTGACAAGGCGGGATCGCCAACCGCGTGGGAGGGCTTTGCCTCGCTGACCTTTGCGCTCGGCTGGCGCACGGTTGCCAGCGCCGTGACGACGGTCGACACGGAGGGCGAGGCGTTGACGTCCGTCAACCTCCAGCGATCGTTGCCGCTGGGGCCCGGCTTCGGGTTCCGCATCGACGCCGACGCCCAGGAGCCGTACCGGACTCAGGGCATCTTCGAAGTGCAAGGCCGGCGCGGCATCATCGGCGTGCGCGCTGACGGTTCTCAAGACGACAAGACGATCGGCACCATCAACCTCGCCGGCAGCATCGTCGCCATCGGCGGCGAAGTGTTGCTGTCGCGGCCGGTGGACGACGGGTTTGCGCTCGTGAAAGTGCCGAACTCACGGGGCGTGCGCGTGCTCGCGAACAATCAGCTGTCCGGACGCACGGGCAGGCGCGGATCGCTGTTCGTTCCCGACCTGCGTTCGTACCTGTCGAGCCCGATCGGGATCGTGCAGGACGATCTGCCGGTTGAAATGAAGCTGGGTGCGATATCGCAGGACATCGCGGTCCCGTATCGCGGCGGCGCCGTCGTGGTCTTCGAAGCCACCGTCATCCGCGCGCTGACCGGGCCGTCTCGACGTCGGCGGCAAGGCGCCGGAATACGGCACGCTGATCGGTGACCGTTGGCGACACCGAGTTCAGTTCGCCGCTGAACGTCAGCGGCGAATTCTATTTCGAAGATCTGCCGCCCGGCGATCATCCGGGTGTTGCCAGCTGGAGCGGTCGCACGTGCCGGGCGACGATTCAGATGCCGGACAAGGCGCCGCCGATGACGGATGCCGGCGTGGTGACGTGCGTGGAGGGGCCGCAGTGACGCCGGCGCGATCGCTGTCTGATCGCGATGGTGGCAGTGGCCCTGCTGATCGGCGCCCGTCCGATTGCCGGGGACGAACAGTTTCCGCGCGGCCTGCTGGCCAGCGCGGAACCACAGAACCAGAACGCTCCTGCACGATCGAGACACGGCCGCTGAGTTTTGGCAGCCTACGACCCGCTCGAAGGGACGGAAGTTGATGCGATCGGCCAGATTATCTACATCTGCCAGGGCCAGCGGCGGGTCAGTAGCGGTGGCTGGGCGGTGAACGTCGCGGTGAGCCCCTGGCGTAGTGGCCATCCGCATCGAGATGGCGGCAGGGGCTGCGGCACGAATGGCTCAGGACATTCGCATCCGCATCGAAATGGCGAGGGCGCAACTGTCGTTCGACCCGCGCAGATGCTCGGGCCGGACACAGATCTGGAATACAACATCTATCTCGACGCGACGCGCCGGACGGTCTGGGGCACTGGCGAGGGCAGCACCCAGGTCTATATTGATTTGCACCCGCCCGAACCGACACACCGGTGATCGTGCTGGCGTTCGGGCGCATCTTCGGCCGGCAGGAGTGGAGGCAGGGCCATACCACGCGACGACTACCGGTGAGCGATCCTGTTCTGAGCGCTCTAGAAATCGATGATCAGGACCGCGTCGCGGACTTCGCTGCGGCGCGGCGCGATCGGACGCTGCACGCGCGGCGGCGGCGCCGCCCCGCGCGCAGGTCACGTCGACCGGCATGGTCGCGAAGGTCGGGCCTCCGCCGATCGCGGAACGTCCACTCTGCAGGTGGAGACGACGGTCGCGGTGACGATGAGAGGCGCCGATGCGGATTGCGCGTGCGCCAACGCCGGAGCGCCGGCCAGGATGCTGCGGCAAGAACCGTTCGAATCATGACCGTTCCATCATAGCGTCACTGCCGCTTCGCGCCGAGGAGAAGAATTGATCCACCTCCCGCTGCGCCTAACTTGGTAGTAGGCGCGACCCGCAACCAACGCTCCCAAGCCTGACCCTGACTACGCTCGCCCACTGAGCGCGCCGCGGCGGTCCACCAACGAGGTGGTGCGCGAAATAGGCTGTGGAATCAGCGACTTGAGGTATTGGACCTGACCGGGATCGAACCGGTGACCTCCTGAATGCCATTCAGGCGCGCTCCCAACTGCGCTACAGGCCCACTTGTGGTGAGGGACGAACCCCCATTGTAACGAATCCGTCGCGAGGCGGTCAAAGACGCGCGCGTCGGTCCGGCTGAAGCCGCCACCGGAACAGGGCCTCGTCCCAAAACCTCGCGACGCCGTGGCTGCACGCGGCGGCAGAGCTGGCCCGCATCTGGGGGTATGATCGACGCTCGCGTGGCAGACAACCAGGTCGACAACACATCCCGGAGAGGCTTCCGCGCCCTCTACGAGTGGCTGACGGGCGCGGCGTCGCCGCAGCTGTCTTCGAACGTCCCGGCCGCGCCCACGGGCGAGATCCTGCCGGCGCGCATCGGCCGCTACACGATCGCACGCAAGCTCGGCGAAGGCGGCATGGGCGTCGTCTACGCGGCGCACGACGATCGTCTCGGGCGCACCATCGCCGTGAAGACGCTGTCGGCGCCCGCCAACGACGAGACGGCCCGGCAGCGCCTGTGGCGAGAAGCCAGGACCGCGGCGAGCGTCAACCATCCGAACGTCTGCCAGATCTATGAAGTCGGCGAGGACGGCGGCCGCCTGTTCATCGCGATGGAGCTCCTCGAAGGAGAATCGCTGGCCGAGCGCCTGCAGCGGGGACCGCTGAGCACGTCGGAGGCGCTGCCGATCGGTTTCGGCATGCTGGCGGCGCTCTCCGCGCTGCACGCCCGCGGCATCGTCCATCGCGACCTGAAGCCGTCCAATGTGTTCCTGACCGCCCACGGCGTGAAGCTCCTCGACTTCGGCCTCGCGCGGCCCGAGCTCGACGGCGCGCTGAGCCCGGCCACCGGGCTGACGCGCACCGGCGTCGTGCTCGGCACGCCGAGATACATGGCGCCCGAGCAGGTGACCGGCGACGCCGTCGACCATCGCAGCGACCTCTTCGCCGCGGGCGCGATCCTCTTCGAGATGCTCGCCGGGCGCCCGGCCTTCAGCGGCCGGACGATCGTCGAGGTCCTGCACGCGACGCAGCACGAGCAGCCGCCGGCGCTCACCGGCTCCCCGGTCGTGGCCGCGGTGGACCGCGTGATCCGCCGCGCCATGGCCAAGCGACCCGCGGAACGGCCCCCTTCCGCCGAGGCGATGGCCGCGGAGCTTCGCGCCATCCGCGGCGTGGACACCGGCGCCACGCCGAGCCTGGCCCGCCCGCTCACGCGCCTGGTCGTCCTGCCGTTCCGCGTCCTCCGGCCCGATCCCGAGACGGACTTCCTCGCGTTCAGCCTGCCCGACGCCATCGCGACGTCGTTGTCGGGCAGCGCCTCGCTGATCGTGCGCTCCAGCGTGGTCGCCGCGCGCTTCGGTGCGGAGACCCCGGACCTCAAGGCGCTGACGACGGAAGCCGACGTCGACCGCGTGGTCATGGGCACGCTCCTGCGCTCCGGCGATCAGCTGCGGGCCACGGCGCAGCTCATCGAGGCGCCGGGTGGAACGCTGCTCACCTCGCACACGGTCCAGTCGTCGATGGGCGATCTGTTCCGCCTCCAGGACGACATCGCGCGGCGCGTGTCGGAAGCGCTCTCGGTTCCGCTGTCGGGCGGCAGTCCTCCGGCGACGCCCGACGCGCCGCACGACGCCCGCGCCTACGAGCTCTACCTCCGCGCGAACGAGCTCGCCCGCACCTACGACGGGCTTCAGGCCGCGCGGGACTTGTATCAACGCTGCCTCGAGCTCGATCCGCGGTTCGCTCCGGCGTGGGCGCACCTCGGCCGCTGCCATCGCGTCATCGGCAAGTACATCGAGGCCGACCCCGACAGCGAGAAGCGCGCCGAGGACGCGCTCCGCCGCGCGCTCGCGTTGAGCCCGCAGCTGTCGGTCGCCCACAAGTTCTACGCGAACCTCGAGGCCGACATCGGTCAGGCGCACGGCGCGCTGGTGCGCCTCCTGGGCGAGGCCGAGCGTCACGGCAACGATCCGGAGCTCTTCGCGGGGCTCGTCCACGCGTGCCGCTACTGCGGGCTGAACGAACAGTCCATCGCCGCGCACGCCGAGGCACGCCGGCTCGACCCGAACGTCCCCACGAGCATCGAGCAGACGCTGCTCATGGCGGGCGACATCGATCGGCTCCTGACCGTCCAGCAGCCGCCCGTCATCGCGGGCGCCGACGATGGGATCCGGGTGATCGGTTTGGGACTGGCCGGCCGCCGCGACGAGGCGCGCCGGAGGCTGAACGACATGCGGCTGGCGTCCCGCATTCCGATCTTCGAGTTGTGGATCGAGTACCTGATGGCGTGGCTCGATCGCCGCTTCGTCGACATGGCCGGCCGTTTGTCCACGCTCAGCACGCTGAAGATCCAGGACGATCCAGAGGCGATATTCCAGGAGGGATGGCTGCTGTGCGACATCGGCGAGCACGAGGCCGGGCTCGCCTACCTTCAGCGCGCGGTCGCGAAGGGCTACTTCGTGGCCCCGACGCTCTCGGCCCGTCCGCAGTTCGACGCGTTGCGGAGCGATCCCGCGTTCCGCGCGCTGCTGAAGGAAGCGGAAGCAGGCCGCCAGCGGGCGCTCACCGCGTTCCGCGAAGCCGGTGGAGAGCGGCTGATCGGCTCGTGAAGTCGCGATGGCCACCGGCACGCGTCCGGGCGATCCTGTCAGACGCACGCTGAATCCAATGAAGACTCTCGCACGCGAGCAGTGCAAGGTGGACCTCGTCCGCAGGCTGCGAACGGTGCGGCCGGAGAGCGCCCGCCGCTGGGGACGGATGTCGGCGCACCAGATGATCTGCCACCTCAGCGACGCCTTCCGGATGGGGACCGGCCAGATGCCGGTGAGCGACGCCACCGGCCGGTTGCAACGAACGCTGGTGAAGTGGTTCGCGCTGTACGTTCCCGTGCGGTGGCCGGCCGGCATTCCGACCCGCCCGGAGATCGATCAGCAGCTGGCAGGAACGAGGCCGGGCGAGTTCGCCGCGGACGTCGCCGAGCTCGAGGCGCTTCTGGAGATGGTGGCGACGCGGCAGAAGGGGTTCGCCTGGTCCCCGCATCCAATCTTCGGCAGGATGTCGCACGCCGCCTGGCTCCGCTGGGCGTACCTGCACATGGACCATCACCTGCGTCAGTTCGGCGCGTGAGAAACGTCAGGGTGCGGGGCTGAGACATAATCGACGCCGAGGTTGCGATACACCGGCGTGCGTTGAGATTCCGGAAACCCAGGACAGGAGCTTCAGGATGAAACATGTGTGGCTTTCGATCGCGGTCGCGGCCGTGTGCGCGGCCCACGCGCAGAGTGGATCGGCAGAGCAGGCGCACTGGCCGCAGTGGCGAGGTCCGGCGCTGAACGGCGTAGCGCCAGGCGATGCGCCGCTCGAGTGGAGCGACTCCAGGAACGTCAGCTGGAAGGTCGAGATTCCAGGCCGCGGTTTTTCGAGCCCGATCGTCTGGGGCGACACGCTGTTTCTCACGACGGCGGTGCCAACCGGCAAGGGCGACGGCGCACCCGGCGACGGCGGCGGCCGCGGGGCCGGCGGCAACGCGGGCGTGGAGGAACATCGCTTCGTCGTGATGGCGATCGATCGCCGCTCGGGGAAGACGCTCTGGCAGCAGACCGCGGCGACCGCGACGCCGCACGAGGGTTACCACCGGATCTACGGCAGCTTCGCCTCGCACAATCCCGCGACGGACGGCCGGCACGTGTATGCCTTCTTCGGCTCGCAGGGGCTCTTCGCGTACGACATGAACGGGAAGCAGATCTGGAAGCGCGACTTCAACCAGCGGATGAAGATGCGCCTCCAGTTCGGCGAGGGGGCCGCGGTCGTGCTCCACGAGGGCAAGCTGATCACGGTGTTCGATCACCAGGAGCAGGGCCTGCTCGCCGTGACCGATGCGGCGACCGGCAAGGAGCTGTGGAGCGTCCCGCGCAATGAAGGCTCGAGCTGGTCCACGCCGCTCGTCGTGACCCACAACGGACAGAAGCAGATCGTCGTCACCTCCACGCCAAAGGCGATGGCGTACGACTTCCACACCGGGAAGCTCGCCTGGGAAGTGTCGGGCATCGGCGTCAACCCGATCCCGATGCCGGTCCAGGGCGGCGACGTCGTCTACGTGATGAGCGGCTACCGCGACCCGAAGCTGATGGCCATCCGTCTCGGCCGCACCGGCAATCTCACCGGCACCGACGCGGTGCTGTGGGAGGCAACGCGAGGCCTGTCGTACACGCCGTCACCGGTGCTGCACGACGGCATTCTCTATCTGCTCACCGACAACGGTCAGCTGAGCGCGCTGAACGCGGCGACCGGCGCGGCGCACTATCAGCAGCAGCGCCTCCCGAAGCCGTACAACTTCAAGGCGTCCCCGCTGGCCGTGAACGGCCGCCTCTATCTGGCGTCCGAGGACGAAGACGTCGTCGTGGTGAAGATGGGGCCGTCGTACGAGGTGCTCGCGACCAACACGCTGGCGGATCAGTCCTTCATCGCGACACCGGTCCCGGCCGGCGGTGATCTGTACCTGCGCAGCCGGACCCACTTGTTCAGGATCACGAAGTAGCGCCTTCGGAGGACCACATTGGTCCGGCTGAAGCCGGACGCCACGAGAGCGGTGAGAGCGCGCGCTTGACGAGCCGGCCTATTTCATCTAGATTGTATGACTAATGTCGATTCAGGCCACAATCGGTCATTTCGAACAGCTCGTGCTGACCGCCATCCTCTCGCTGGGCGAGAAGGCCTACGGCGTGACGATTCGTGAGACCGTCGGCGAGCTCGCGGCCCCGAAGACCGTGTCGCTCGGCGCCGTGTACGCCACGCTCGACCGCCTGGAAGACAAGGGGCTGATCACGTCGTGGCTCGCGGATCCGACGCCCGAGCGGGGCGGCCGCTCGAAACGGCATTATCGGCTCCAGTCCGCGGGCGAACGCGCGCTGCAGCAGTCCGTCCAGACGTCACGGCGCATCTGCGAAACCGTCGAGGGCGTCTGGGGACCGTCCGGCCGGCGCCTCAAGCCCGCCCGTCAGCACTGATACTGATCAAGAGGACGCGATGCCGTACTCACCTCCACGATGGCTGGAATCGCTCGGGGACGCGTTGGTGCCGCCGGCCAGCGCCGAGCACGTGCTCGGCGATCTGGCCGAGTCGTCGCCTTCCGGCCCGGCCTATCTTCGCAACCTCGTCTCGATCCTGCCGCGGGTGATCTGGTCGCAGGTCCGTCGCCGGGCCACGGTCGGCGGAATCATCTTCAACGCGGTGTTGATGGCAATCGCGCTGGTGGCCTGCCGGAGGTTCCCCACCGCTCCACACTTCGCCGACCCGGGGGTGTGGATCCGTCTCGGAGCGCCGTGGGCCACGTGGGTGGCGGGATGCGCCCTCGCGGAAGCCTACGGGCCTTCCGGCAAGCCCGGGTGGAACCGCAAGGTGTTCATCACCACCGTGCTGGCAACGCTTGCTTCCGCCGCCGGGTTCGGCGTCCCGCTCGTGGGCGTGATCATGGCACTCGGCGTCGTGATCGCGACCATCCTCATGTTCTCCGCCCCGTGGCGGACCACGGCCCCGCTGGCGCCGCTCTCGCTCGACACCCTCTCCGATCACGCCCGCCTGTTTCAAAAGGTGATCTGGTGGCGGAACGCCCGCGAGTCGGTGGCCGCTGTCGTCGTCCTCCTGCTGAACACGCGCGGATCTCTGGCGCGCCGAAAGCGAGCTGGCGCGTACGGGAAATGCGCTGCTTGATCGCCGGCATGCTGTTCATCATCTGGTTTCTCTATTTCCGGGCCGGATCGCGAGCGGTGCCCGAACATGCAGAGGCGAAGGACGTGCTTCGGTTCCATCAGCGCGAGCTCGCGCGTCAACGGGACGTCCTGCGCGCGGTGCCGCTGTGGTACCTGCTGCCGTTCGTGCCGGGTATGGTGGCGATCGCGGCGAACAAGTGGGAGACGTCGTCCGCCGCCGGCGCCCTGATTGGGGTTCCCGTCATCATCGGCGTCTTCGCGGTGATCTGGCGTCTGAACGTGTGGGCCGCGCGCGGGCTCGATCGCGAGCTGCACAAGGTCGACGCGCTCGAGGGACAGTTATGAGCTCGGCGACCAGGACCGTTCCCGGGATCTGCGGCTCTGCGCTCGCGTCATGGGTGGTCGCGATCGCGGCCGCGACGTCGGCTTCGGCCCAATCCCCGGCGACAACGCCCTCGCCGGTGCCGTCCGATGCGGAGATTCGCAGGATTCTCGTCGAGCGGGTCGACACGCTCCGGCAAAGCGTCGGCATCGTGGTGGGCGTGATCGAACCGGGCGGCCGCCGGATCGTGGCGTACGGCAGCCGCGCAAAGGGCGACGCCCGGCCGCTCGACGGAGACACCGTCTTCGAGATCGGCTCGATCACGAAGGTCTTCACCTCGCTGCTGCTCGCCGACGCGGTCCGCCGTGGCGAAGTCGCGCTCGGCGATCCGGTCGCGAAGTATCTGCCGCCCGAGGTCAAAATGCCCGAGCGCGGCGGCCGCGCGATCACGCTCCAGGATCTGGCGACGCACACGTCCGGCCTGCCCCGGATGCCGGACAACTTCCAGCCGAAAGACCTGGCGAATCCGTACGCAGACTACACCGTGGAGCGGATGTATCAGTTCCTCTCACGGTACCAGCTCACGCGGGACGTCGGTGCAGCGGTCGATTACTCGAACCTCGGCGTCGGGCTGCTCGGCCACGTGCTGGCGCGGCGTGCGGGCATGGACTACGACACCCTCGTCCGCACGCGCGTGACCGGGCCGCTGGGGATGCGGCACACGGCCATCGCGCTCTCGCCCGAAATGCAGGCGCGCCTTGCGCCGGGGCACAGTCCGGTCCTGGAGCCGGTGCCGAACTGGGATCTGCCGACGTTTGCCGGGGCCGGCGCGCTCCGATCCAGCGCGAACGACATGCTGACGTTCCTTGCCGCCGCGCTCGGCTACGGCAGCTCGCCGCTCGACAGCGCGTTCGCCACGATGCTGTCGACCCGGCGTCCACCCTCGTCAACGGCGGCGCTCGACACCGCGCTCGGCTGGCAGATCTTCAAGGGCAAGGAGACGGAGGTCATCTGGCACAACGGCGGCACCGGCGGCTACCGCACGTGGGCCGGGTACGAACCCCGGTCGCGGACGGGCGTGGTCGTGCTGACCAATGCCGGTACGGCCGCCGGTCCGGACGACATCGGACGCCATCTGCTCGTCCCGTCATCTCCTTTGCTGCAGAATTTTCCGCCGCAGACGCCGCCGAAGCCGCGCACGGAGACGACGGTCGATGCCGCCGTGTTCGACCGTTACGTCGGGCGCTATCAATTGGCGCCATCGGCGCTGCTCACGATCACCCGCGACGGCAACCGCTTCTTCGTTCAGCTCACCGGTCAGCCCACGTTCGAGATCTTTGCTGAAAGCGAGAAGGACTACTTCCTGAAGGTCGTGGACGCGCAGCTCACGTTCGAGACCGACGCCCAGAACAAGGCCGTCGCCGTGGTGCTGCACCAGAACGGCATCGACCAGCGCGCGCCCCGGATCGAAGGGGAGCCGGTGATCCCGAAGGAGATCGCGGTCGATCCGGCCGTGCTCGAGACCTATGTCGGTGGATATCAACTCAATCCGGCCATCGTCATCACGATTACCCGGCAGCAGGCGAAGCTGTACGCGCAATTGACCGGCCAGCCGGCGATCGAGGTCTTTGCGTCAGGCGAGCGGGACTTCTTCTACAAGGTGGTCAACGCGCAGCTCACCTTCGAGGTGGACGGACAAGGCCGCGCCATCGCCGTGGTGCTGCACCAATTTGGCAGGGACTCGCGGGCCCCGCGGATTGTCCCCTGACGGTCGGTCTGCCCGGGCGAGCTACTGGCGCGCCGCCCCGACTTTCAGATCGACCTTGCGCTGGTCGTCCTCGCCGACGACGAGCGGCGTGGCTTCCTTGGACAGTTCCTCGAAAAAGGCGAGATCGACGGCCATCGATGGCACGCCGAGCCGGTCGCGCGGTACCGCCGCGATGACATAGCGCCCGGGCATCAGGCCGGTGATGCGGAAGTGCCCGGTCGGGTCCACGGTCGAGCGCCTCGTCCGCGTGGAGTTGAACCGCCACGACGCCTTGTCCTCCGAAAAGAGAATGATGCCGGCGTCCGTGGACGCCGCGCCCGTGGCGTCGGTCACGTTCCCTTCCACCGTCGACACCCGCGCCGTCATGGTAATCGTGACGCGCTCGTTCGCCTTGAACTCGCGTGCGCTGTCCGTGATGTCTTCGTTGCCAACCGTGACGGACTTGAGGTAATAGTCCTGCCCCGTGGCACGCAGCATGAGCTCGCCCATCAGGCCCTTCATCGCGAAGGTCTGATCCGGTTTCATGGTCGCGGGCTGCGGCGGCTGCAGGCCTGACATCTCGTCCAGGTTGCCGGGCGTCGCCATGATGCGGACCGTGCCGGGTATCGTGGGCTCCTGGCCCTGATCGAAGAGGACCAGACCGGAAATGGTGACTCCCGGGCTCGTCATGACCAGCACGTTGTCCATATCGGCGCCGGCGATCGTCAATGGCAGGCTGGCCATTTCTCCGGGATCGGTCTGTGGTCCCGGGGTGAACGGGCGAGTCTGCCTGATGATCAGGCGGTAATTACCCGATGGCACGTTCCGCATCTGAAACTGTCCCTGCTCGTCGGTCGTGAAGCCGAAGCTCGACCCGCCGCTCATGCCCGCCGTGCGGCGCATCACCTGGCCGTTGACATGAGGCAGTGCCCGGCCCTGTGAATCGACGACGCTGCCGGCGATCCGGTAAAGGCGACTCTGCGCCAGCCTGATTTCAATCCCCGGCGTCTCCGTGCCGGTGCGGGTGCGCACGCGCTGCGCCGACCCTTCATCCGGTGTGCCGGGGTAGTAGGTCGTGACGAAACCGATCTTGTCTTCCTCGGTTTCCGGCGGCGCGTTCGGCGGCACGAAGTTGTAGCGCATGGCCTCGGCCGCGACGGCGTACTCGCCGGGTAGCAACCCAAAGACCCGGAACTGACCGAGGTCGTCGGTCTGACTGCCGGAACCCATCCGCATGCCGCGCGCGCTGCCCGGCGTAAAGAAGAGGGTATAGACCTGGACCCGCGCGAGGGGTTCGGCGTTCTCGTCGGTGACGCGCCCCGTGATGACCCCGCCGCGCGGCAGCGCGATGACCGCCTTGTCGAACGACTGCCCCTCTGCCAGCTGAATGGGCTGTCCGATGTCCATCGAGCCTTGCCCGCTCGGCCTGGTCCCGCCGTAGGCCATCCCGAGGTACTGCGGGGAGAATTGATTCGGCGAGGCCTGGATCCGGTAGGTGCCGGCGGCCACGCCGGTGAATTCAAAGGCCCCCTGCATGTCGGTCGTCGCCTGGCGCGGTCTCGACATGGCCATCGCCGCCGACACCTGTGCCGGTCCTGACCCCCTCGCTCCAGGGACCATCGTCACCGGGGTTCCGCTTGCGCCACGGCCGCCGCTCATCGGGACCACGGACAGGCTGACCGTCGCCCGCCGGATCGGGTTCCCGGTGTCCGCCGCGACCACGCGTCCCTTGATGACTCCGCTACCGGCCGGTGCGGCTCGTTCCGCACGGCGGACGGGGTCGCGCGGAGGTTGTTGGGGAGCCTGGGGAACCGGGGGTGGCGCCACTTGGGCGGCGACGCCGAGTAAAGCCAGTACCGACGGCAGCCGGGAAGTTCACGTGACCCTCCGGTCCAAGGGTTCAGGGCGCGGCGAAGTTCACCCGATTAGACACTGGCGCCGCATTTTCGGTCGGCGGCACGGCGAAGAGCACCATTCTACCGAACTTGCTCCGGTGGCGTCCGCTTCAGCCGGACCCGTGTGTCCCGGTGGCGTCCGGCCCTTCGATAAAAACTCAGGGCCGCCTTGAGCTTCGTCGAAAGGCGGCTGCAGCCGGACCGTCCATCCGCCGGGCTGTTAACCAAGCCGCCTGCCGAACGTAGTAGGAGGGTGTCGGCGCCCGTGCGCCATCGTTTCGAGCCGGCCGCCCGTCTATCCATGGAGGCGCGAATCACCGTGTTTACAATAGTCAGATATCTAAGTAAGATGACTGGGCATGGCACGTCAAGACGCTCTTCAAGGCTCGCTTCCGCTGCTGGTGCTCAAGCTCCTCGCGCGCCGCGGGCCGCTGCACGGGTATGGCATGGCCACGCAGATTGAAGGCATGTCGGACGACACGCTCCGCGTCGAGGAAGGGTCGCTCTATCCGGCGCTCCATCGCCTCGAGGAAGCGGGCTGGATCAAGGCGCGCTGGACGACGACCGAGACCGGGCGCCGGGCGCGCGTCTACGAGATCACCGCCGCCGGGCGCAAGGAGCTCGAGTCGGAGGAGATGCGCTGGAAGGCGATCACCGCGGCGGTCGGCAAGATCCTGAAACACGCGTAGAGGTCCGGCCCCGCCTTCGCGTGTCGCGGCGGATCAACGACACGCTACGGCGCGGCAAGTTGAGGTAATGCGATGTCGGTGTGGTCCCGTCTGACGAATGTGTTTCGGAGCGGCCGCGTCGGGCAGGAGCTGGACGAGGAGCTCCAGTTCCATATCGACGAGCGCATTCGCGAGCTCACCGCGGCTGGAATGACGCCTGAGGCCGCGGCCCGCCAGGTGGCGAGCCGGTTCGGCAGCCCGCTGCGGCTGCGCGAGCGGAGCCTCGACGTCAAGCTGCTGCCCTGGCTCGATTCCCTGGTTCGCGACGCGCGCCTGGGCGTGCGCATGCTGCGGAAGGACGCGGTGGTCACGGGCGCCGCCGTCGTGTCGCTGTCGCTCGCCCTCGGTGCGTGCGTGGCGGCGTTCTCGCTGGTCGACGCGTTGATCCTGCGGCCGCTGCCGGTGCGCGACCCGCAGCAGCTCGTCTACCTGGCGTTCCCCACCTACACCGCCGAGCGGCCCGAGGCCGACACCTTCAACGATCCGCTCTTCGTTCGTCTGCGCGACTTGTCGCGCGAACAGGTTGCGCTCTTCGCGATGAGCACGCAGGTGGTGCGGCGGGCGGCACTCCACGACGCAGCGGGCGAGAAGGAACGGCTCCGCGTGCAGCACGTCTCCGGCGACGCGTTCGACAACCTCGGCATCGTACCGGCCGCGGGGCGGGTGCTGACCGCGCAGGACGACGGGCGTCCCGGCGCGAGTCCGGTGGCGGTGCTGAGCCACGCGTTCTGGCTGCGGCGGTTCGGCGGCGATCCCACGGTCGTCGGACGCTGGCTCACGCTGGAGGACAAGCCGCTGCAGATCGTCGGCGTCGCCGAGCCGCGGTTCATCGGCGTCGAGCCGGGGCGTCCCACGGATCTGTGGGTGCCGTACGCGATGTACAACCCCCGCGCGTTCGGCAACCCCTCGTTTGGCTGGTTCCGCATCGTCGGGCGCCTGAAGGAGAACGTCCGGCTCGAGCAGGCGCAGAGCGTGCTGCAGGCGGCGTTCACGAGCTTCCGCCGCGAATATGCGCCACAGTTGTTCGGGCCGGAGCGGTCGCCCGAGAGCGTCGCGCGCTTCCTCGGGGCGCCGCTCTACGTGCGGCCGGCGGTCAACGGGGTGTCGCCGGTGCGCCGCGAGTTCGAGCGGTCGCTGTGGATTCTGTCCTCGATCGCGGCGCTGGTCCTGCTCATCGCCGGCTCGAACGTCGCGAACCTGTTTCTCGGGCGGACCGCGGCACGCGAGCGCGAGATGGCGCTCCGGCTGTCGATCGGCGCCGGCCGCGGCCGGTTGATCCAGCAGCTGCTCGTCGAGAGCGCGATCGTGGCGGGGGCCGCCTGCCTGCTGGGGCTGTTCTTTGCCGCGGCCGCCGGGCCGGCGGTGGTGGACATGCTCGCGTCGGCCGACGATCCCGTGCGGCTCGATCTCCGCATGGACTGGCGGCTCGTCGCGTTCGCCGGCGGGCTGACGCTGTTGACGACCGCCTTGTTCGGCATCGTGCCGGCGCTGCGCGCTTCGAGCGTGGCGCCGATGACCGCGCTGAAAGCCGGCGGGCGCTCCGGCGTCCGCGCCGGCGTGATGCGTCCGTTCGTGGCCGCCCAGGTCGCGTTCGGCCTGGTCGTGCTGTTCGTGGGCAGCCTGCTGGTCCTGTCGTTCGTCAGGCTGTCGAGCGTGAACCCCGGCTTCGCCACATCCGACGTGCTGTTGCTGAACCTGGAGACGGTCCAGCGCGTGGACGCGCAGGAGCAGCGCAGGGCCCTGCTCGCGGTGCTCGATCGGCTCCGCGGCATGCCCGGGGTGCTGGCGGTCAGCTCCGCCGAGTACAACCCGGTCGGCCGCGCGTGGACCCACAACCTTCGCAAGCCGGGCGGCGCGCAGTTCGAGTGGATCGAAGCGACCATGGCGCCGGTGACGCCGGGCTTCTTCGAGACGATGAATATCCCGCTGCTGGCCGGCCGGTCGTTCGTCCCGAGCGACCTGGACGGCGCGGCTTCACCGGGCGTGATCGTCAACGAGACCTTCGCGAGCCTGTACTTCGGTCGCGAGCACCCGGTGGGTCGTACGTTCGTGGGGACGTTTGCCGAAACGGAAGAGAGGGGGATGCAAGAGGTCGTGGGCGTGGTGGCAGACACGAGGTACGATCTGCGCAAGCCTGCCGTCCCCACCATCTACATTCCCCTGCGATTACGAAGCACCGGCACCCTGCACGTGCGTGCGGCAGGAAATCCAGCGGCACTCGCGGCGAGACTGCGTGAAGAGGTCCGCGCCGCAAGTCCGTTGCTGCGCGTGACCACCATCACGACCCAATCCGCGGTCGTCGATCGGACGCTCATCCGCGAGCGGCTGCTCGCGCTCCTCTCCGGCTTCTTCGCGCTGGTGGGCCTGGTGCTGGCCGCGGTCGGACTGTACGGCGTGCTGAGCTATTCGGTCGTGCAGCGGACGCGCGAGATCGGCATTCGCGTCGCGCTCGGTTCGCGCCAGCTTGGCGTGGTCTGGACGGTCCTGAGGGAAGCCGGCGGCGCCGCGCTGGTGGGGACCGCCTTCGGGCTGGCGGCGGCGCTGTATCTGTCACGCTTCGTGAAGACGCTGCTCTTCGAAGTCACGCCGCTGGACTTCTGGAGCGTGGCGCTGCCGCTGGGGACGTTGCTGCTCGCGGCGTTGCTGGCGGCGGCGCTGCCCGCGCTGCGAGTCGCGCGCGTCGATCCGGTGATCGCGCTTCGATACGAATAACCGAACGTTCCAACCATAGAGGAGAAGAATCGATGACACGAAGACTGTTCGTGATGGCGTGTTGTGTGCTCCTGGCCGCGACGTCGATGGCCGCGCAGTCAAAGGGGAAGGAGAAACCGGATCCGGTCTCCGGGACCTGGTCGGGCGAATTGGCGCCGCCCGGGGGCGTGCCCGTGACGCTGAATCTCAAGTTCGACGGAAAGAGCGCCGTGTCTGGCACGATCGCAGGTTTCTCGAACCCGGGCGATGTGAAAACCGGCACCTTCGATCCGGCGACGGGGGCCCTGAAACTGCAGTTGGGCAAGAAAGACGATACCGCGGTGCTGATTACCCTCGAAGGCACGGTCGCCAAAGATCAGGTCACCGGCCGGGTCACCGGCGAGGTGAGCGGCGACTTCAAGCTCGAGAAGAAAAAGTAGCGGTTACTTCTCCGTGACCTGGCGGACGACGCGGAGCAGGTTGCCGCCGAGGAACTTCCTGATCCGCTGCTCGGACCATCCGCGCTTCAGCATCGCGTCGGTCAGCATCGGCATGTCGCGGATGTCGCGCATGCCGCGGGGCAGCGTGGGTCCGCCGTCGAAGTCCGATCCGAGCATGACGTGATCCTCGCCGACCAGCTGGATCGCGCGATCGACGACGCCGAGCCAGTCGTACGGCGTGAACTTGAGGTCTTCCGGGGCCGCGACCCCGACCATCGGGAACTGCGGGGCGGCGAGCCTGTCGATCTCTTCGATCGTCATGCCCGCTTCCTTGCGGCCGATGTCGGTCGTGTCCCAGAACGGCTTGCCCGCGTGCGCGGTGCGCCAGTTGAAGACCTTCACGTTGTGGAACTCGTTGCCGATCTGGAACCCGATCACGCCCCCCTTCGCCGCCAGCTTCTTGAGCAGATCGTCGGGCATCGTCCGGGGAATGTCGTTGAAGCTGCGCAGGCCGTGGTGCGTGGCCAGGAGAGGGTCGGAGCTGACGTCGATCGCCTGGGCGATCGTCTCGTCCGAGCCGTGGGAGATGTTGATCACCATGCCGAGGCGATTGGCTTCGCGGACGACGGCGCGGCCGCGGTCGTTGAGGCCGTGCCACTTCGCCGCCGCGCAGCAGGAGTCCGCGAAGTTGTTGGCCCAGTTGTGCGCGGGCAGCTGGAACGAGCGCAGCCCGAGGCGATAGAGCGTGCGCAGGACCGCGAGGTCGCCGTCGAGATCGAAACCGCCCTCGAGGTCCATGAAGGCGGCGATCTTTCCCGTCCGGCTGATGCGCTCGACATCGGACGCAGTGAAGGCCAGCTCGATCTTGTCCTTGTTCCGCGCGAGCTGATCGTGGGCGGCGTCGATGAGCCGGAGCACCTGCTTCGTCTCCACGCGCGCGGGGTAGTACTGCTCGGTCACGAACAGGCTGAAGAACATCGCGTCGAGGCCGCCCTCTTTCGCGCGAACCAGGTCGAACTGCCCGTCGTCCACGCGCTGCCCCATGTCGCCGCCGTGGTAGAACTGGCGATTGACGACGTGGACGTGGGCGTCGAAGACGAGCGTGTCCTGATGAAGCGTCCTGGCGCGATCGGACACCTGACCTTGCGCTGATCTTGCCGAATCGGCCCACACCGATACCGCACACGTGCACGCGAGGAACCAGCCGAGATGTCGTGTCATGGAGGGCTTCTTCTTGAACTTTAGAACTTTAGAACTTTAGAACTTTAAGTCCTGGTGTGCTGCGATTGCCGGGGGGCCTGATAGCGAACGTCCAGGTGCGGCGTCTCCAGCCGCTTCTGTCCTTCGAGCCGGGAAGTCAGGCAGCTCTCGAGGACGCCGCTGACCAGCAGCGTTCGCTCCACCGGGTAGGGCGCCTTGCCGGTCTCGAACAGCTCCTCGATCTTGCCGGCCAGGCACGCCGAGTAGGTCACGTTCGGTTCAGGGGACAGGAAGAACTGCGTCGACTGCACGCCCGACCCCTTCACGCGCGCGGCGAACGTGAAGTCCTTGACCGCGCCGTTGAGCATCAGCAGCGTCGCCTTCAAACCATCGCGATACTCGAGGAAGTACGCCGCCGGATTCTTGACCAGCTTTGGCAGCTCGCCTTTCCCGACGAGGTCCTGCGTGCGGCCGTCGACGAGCGTCTGGCCCTGGGGCGTGTCGCTCCGGGAGAGCGCCGACACGAGCAGCTCCCTGGAGAACCGCCCCGCCTCGCCTGCCTTCCACACCGCGTCCCCCTCGATCATCTGGACGGCCCGCACGCCGGTCTCGCCCCCCTTCCGCCGCTCGACCATGCACTGCAGCGCTTCGAGCCCGTGGAAGTCCATGACGTCGGCGCCGCCGTACCCGACGACGAGCGCGCTCTCGATCTCGGCGTTCAGCGGCATCTCGATGTCGGGGAGGCGCCAGGTTACGGGAAGAGACGATCCGGCGAGCATGGGGAATTTCAGCCGCCGGGACGCATCCACCATCCATTTCGCGTGCTCGAAGCTGTGCGACAGGTGTTTGTCGTTGTAAAGCGGTACCGCTACGCCGTCCTTCTCGAAGACCTCGACGCACTGCTTGACGAAGTCGTATCGCGGATAGAGCTTCTGTCCCTTCTCGTTTCGCGGGTACTCCCCGTGTTCCCCGATGACCAGGACGGCGTCCACGGCGAGCTTGCTGCCGCCGCATCGCAGCGCTTCCGCGATCGTCGGATACACCGGGAAGTCGAACTCCTTGGCCCGTGCCGCGCTCTGATCGCCTTCCGGTTTCTGGTCCACGTAGAGCGACACGACCTTCATGTCCGGCTTGTGCCAGGCGCCGTTCCTGGGGTATCCCACCAGGAACCGGTCCCCGATGTGCTGCGCGTGGGACAGGTAGCGGTACACCGTCGCGACGACTGCGATCCGTTTCATGGTCTCATACGTTCTCCAGAACGTCGAGGCCTTCGCCGGCTGATACGGAATCGCCAGATGGGGCGTCTCGTAGCGCACCTGCTGCCGGAAGAGGCTCTCGACACCGGCCGCCGTCAGCCCGGTGGTCAGCAGCGTGCGCTCCAGCGGATACGTTTCCTTCCCGGTCAGATACATCTGTTCGAAGTTGTAGTTGAGCGGGCTGAAGAAGTTCGCCAAACTCGTGCGCCCCGGCGGCATCGGCAGGTACATCTGGGTCGAGAAGATCCCGGGTTGTCCCTCGACGTGCGCCGCGAAGTTGAAGTCTTCGACGAGGCCGCTCATCAGCAGCATCGTGCACTTCAGGCCGTCCTGGTGCTCGTAGCGATACGCCGTCGGGTTCCGCACCAGCGTCTTCATGTCGTCCACGCCGGGGAAGATGTTGTTGAACCCTTCTCGCGCCGGCTTGAGCGTGTGGCTCCGGCACAGGGCCGCCTCGACGAGCTCCTTCGGCCAGACACCCTCCCGGTGGGCTTTCCAGAACGCGTCGCCCTGGTAGGCCTGCAGCCACTTGACGCCCGTTTCGCCGCCCCGCCGGCGCTCCACCATGCACTGGAGTGTTTCGAGGCCGTGGAAGTCGTAGCTGTCCACGCCGCCGTAGCAGACGCACACGGCTTCCCGGATGCGCGCGCCGAGCGGCATCTCGAGCGAGGGCGTTCGCCACGTGACCGGCAGGCTCGACCCCGCCATCATCGGGAATCCCATGCTGCGCGACGTGTCGTACATCGCCTTCGCCCATTCCCAGTTCCACGAGAGGTGCTTGTCGTTGAACACGGGTACCGCGCGCCCGCTGTCCTTGAAGACCTTCACGATCTGCTGGAAGAACTCGTATCGCGGGTACAGCGTCTGGCGTTTCTCGTTGCGCAGGTATCGTCCGTGTTCGCCGATGAGCACGACCCCGTCGACGGCAAGGGTGCTCCCGCCGAGGGTCAACGCCTCTGCGATCGTCGGATACCGCTTCAGCGACGGGAACTCGCTGAACCGGGTCTTGCTCACGTCGTTGTCCCCGACCTGATCGATGTAGATCGAGATGAGGTCCATCGCCGGGCGATGATGGGTCCCGTTCCACCCGTAGCCCTCGAGGAAGCGGTCGACAATGTGCTGGGCGTGCGAATACTTGAAGTACGTGGTGCAGATCGCGGCCAGCTTCGGCCGTGCCGGCCGCCGCTGGGCGCGCAGGACCAGTGGGGCGGCCCCCATGCCGAGGAGCAACGCTCTCCGAGAGATCTTCATGGGTTCCTCGCTGGCGCTGACGATTCGCGGGTGTCCTGATGCCATCCGGTTGCGATTCTACTGCCAATCTAGTCAACTGACGTCGCTGTCAAACAGGCTTACGCTGTCCTTCCAACACGGAGTTCACGGAGGCCACGGAGGCTCTAATTTCACGCTCCCGCACGCACTCGAGTCGCGCGCAGCGCGAGTAGGTCAGGCGAGATTGCGGATGCAAACAGTGGTCGACTGGTGCACTGCTTGCATCCGCAATCTCGCCTGACCTACCAACGCCGGCCCGTTGTCAACTCCGGCCGGCGCTCGAGTGCGTTCACGCCATGGACATCGGCATTCAGTGTTCTTGTGTTGTTCGCGCTTGCTGCCAACTGAGCGATCGTGTCGAAAATACGAACTCCGACCCAATCGCTTCGCTCCCGGAGACTCCGTGACCTCCGTGTCCTCCGTGTTGGAAGAACAGCGAAGCCTGTTGGCAGCGAAGGTTGTTGATTATCTCTGTAGTGCATTCCGCGGGTCGTTTACAGTTCCGCTGACGCCGTCGAGCAGTCCCTGCGCGAACGCGATCTCGTCGTCGTTGACGAGATGGCCCATGCCCGGATAGATGCGCGTCGTCACGTCGGCGCCCATGCGGGTGAAGAGTTCTGCGGTTTCGATCACCCGCGGTTCGGGCACATGGCTGTCGCGGTCGCTGCATCCGAGAAACACCGGTGTGCCGTCGAAGCGGCCGGCGTCGTCCCACCGCGTGCCGGGCGGGCCGATCGCGCCGCCGCTGAACACGACGACGCCGCCGAACCTGGAGGCGTGCCGGATCGCGAACTCCGCCGCGAGGCACGCGCCCTGCGAGAATCCGAGCAGGACGGTGCGCGATCGCGGAATGCCGGCCGCTTCGACCCGCGCGACGACCGACTCGAGCAGGGCCAGCGCGGACGACAACCCCGGCTCGTTGCCGGCGATCTCGGTCATGAAGCTGTACGGATACCACGTGCGATTGGCGGCAGCCGGCGCCAGATACGCGAGATTCGGCCGCGCCAGCCGTGGAACGAGATCGAGGATGTTCGCGGGTCCGGCGTTGCGGCCGTGCACCATGATGACCGCGGCGGGCGCCTGTTCCAGCGGCGCTCCGGCTTCGACGACCGGCTGCCCGGCATGCGGCCCCACGTCAGCGGTACTCCACCGGCGGCAGGCTCGACTCGATCGACGCCCGGTGCTGTTCCTCCCACGGCGGCAGCTTCAGTGCACGTCCGAGCGACGACACGTCCTCGTCGGCGGTGAATCCCGGTTGGATGGTGGCGACCTCGAACAGCACGCCGCCCGGCTCGCGGAAGTAGATCGAGTTGAAGTAGCAGCGGTCCCGAATGTCGGTCACCTTCAAGCCGAGGCGCAGCAACTCTTCACGGAGCCGCCGCTGTTCGTCGTCCGTCGAAATCGCCATCGCCACGTGGTGCACCGTGCCGAGGCCATTGGCCGCCGCTTCGGCATCGGGATCGACGACGATGTCGATGGCGTGGCCGGGGCCGTCGCCGCCCGCCGCCACGCGCGTCCGGTTCCCGGCTTCGTTGACGACCCGGTAGCCGAGCAGGCCGGTCATCAGCTCGAGCGTGCGCCCCAGGGAGCGAACCGTCATCGTGACACTGTGCAGCCCTCGAATGGCGTGACCCGCGTCGACGCCGTTGCCGGTCCACGGCGTTCGCGGGTCCCGATCGCCGGCGACCAGCTCGAACGACAGCCCGGATGGATCGGCGAAGCGGACGGCCTCTTCGCCGAAGCGGGTCTCGACGTCGCGGGCGTCCACGCCGCGGCCGTGCAACCGGCTGCGCCAGAACCCGAGCGACGCGGCCGGCACGGAAAACGACGTCGTCACGACCTGGCCCGCCCCTTTCACCCCGACGCGCACGCCGCGGCCCTTGTACGGGAACGTCGTCCAGATTGTGCCGGGGCCGCCGCGTTCGGTCCCGTAGTAGAAGTGGTACACGTCGTGGTTGTCGAAGTTGACGGTCTTCTTGACGAGCCGCATGCCGAGCAATTCCAGGCAGAAGTCCAGATCGGCTTGAGCATCGTCGACCGTCGCGGTGACGTGATGCAGGCCGAGAATCGGGTGGGTCATCGGTCGATTCTACAGACCTCACGGGCGTTTTCGCACGCCGCGGCCGCCAGCTCATGCCTCACGGCCGGGGTGCGCACGTTCGCGGCCCATCGGCGGCCGGGTAGGTTAGAGTGGAGGGATGGTCAGCTCACAGCTCGGGCGGAACGATCCGTGTCATTGCGGCTCAGGCCGGAAGTACAAACAGTGCTGTCTCGCCAAAGACGAGGACGCGGCGCGTGCCGCGCGGACGGAGGCCGCGGCCCAGGCGCCTCCTCCCGCCCCGGCCGACACCGCGCCCGCGAAGAAGGCAAGGCCTCGAACGCATCAGCCCTGGAAGAAGGCGGCGACGAACACGCACGGATTCCAGCGCATGAGCACGCCGCGCAAGGTCGGCGGCGGGAGCTAGGACCGCCGTTCCCCTACCAAGGCGCGCAGCGCCGAGGCCCTTACCGTGCGAGCGTAAGCGAGCGCGGCCCCTACGCGCAGTGCGAAGTGAGTGCGCGCCCCTACCGTTTGATCGGAACGCCCAGGACCAGCGCGCCGACCCATTGGTCCGGGTTGTTGGTGCGCTCGAAGAACTCCGCGGTGAAATTCGTGTGGCACATCACGCAGGCCGAGTGCATCGTGTTGGTCAGGGGAACCGAGCGCCGATAGTACCAAGTGTCGTTGACCTTCTGCACGGCCGAGTACGGCTGGCCGCCGTCCAGCGCACGGCTGAGCGCGATTGCCTCGAACCGGTCGGCCGGCCGGTCGTTGGCGCCTCCCTGCAGCGGGCCGAACGTGCCCACGAGACGCATGTCCCGGTTCAGGTCGTTGAAGATCAGCGAGATGGCCTGCTTGCCGTGCTCCACGTTGTCCGGAGTGGTCTCGTTGAATTCCGTGAAGAGCGCCGCGACCAGCTCGTTGACCATCAGGTTGCTCACCTCCTGGGCGAACGCGATTTGCCCGCTGGACGGCCGCCGGTGGTCGTTGTTCGCGGATGCGATCGCCGCCACGCCAAGCGCCGAGAGGCAGGCGGCGATGACGGCCCCGATGAGGACCGGATGTTTCTGTGTCATGGCGAAGTCTCCTTGATTGCCGGCGAGCCCAGCGCTCGATGCCGACCCATGCGTACTTGGGAAGATCGGAATCCGAGCGCAAGAGACGACACACCCGCCGGCCAGGGAGCCGACTTTCGCCTGCGGCTATTTCCTCGCCACGTCCGTCCGGTCGAAGTACCGGTTATCCCGCCCTCCTGCGTTGACAATCGAGAACGTGCCGGTGACGGCATACGTGCCGTCCGGCGTCCTCGCCGTGTGGGTCGTGGTCCGAACCGTGTTCGCGTCCAGGGTTGCCCCGTTGACGAGGGCCTCCTCGAGCGGCCGTCCCTGCACGGACGGGGGAGTCGCCATGGCGAGCAGCTTCAGGAAGGTCGGCGCGAAGTCTACGTTCGCGCTTGGGGTGTTGACTGTGACGCCCTGCCTCAGATCTGGCCCGGCGGCAATCAAGGTGTTGTGAATGTCCCACGGGCTCGAGCTGCCGTGACCGGCGGTCCCACCGGACGCGACCGTTCCGCGCATTCCGTGCGCATTCGCCGCGTCCGTCCAGTCCGGCGAGAACAGGATCTGGGCGGACCGTTCGTGATTCCAGCGCGCCGCGTCGAACGACAGCGTGCCCGGCACGCTTCCATCGAACGATCCCGGCTGCGCCGCGCGGGTGAAGATCGCCCCGGCTCCTGCCGTCTTCTGCAGCGTTGCCACAATCGAGGTGACGGCCGCCTGGTCGCCGTCGCGCACGTAGATCGCGCCGCCGCTCGCGACAACGCGCGGCGATCCGCCGGGAAGCGTGCCGGCGAACGGCTTCAGGACCGTCTCGAGGTCGATGGCGCCGGTGTGCGTCGAGAAGCCGTGGTCCGACGTGACCCAGATGTTGTAGCTGTCGAACAGGCCGGCGGCTTTGAGGCCGTCTTGTATCCGTTTGATTTCCCCGTCAACGTGCCGGAGGACCTCGACCGTCGCGGGTGCGCCAACGCCGTTCGCGTGCGCGGCGGAGTCGAGATCGCTGAGCCACATCACCGTGATCGACGGGTCCACCCGCGGAATCCCGACCTTCAGGAACGCGTCCACCGCGTAGCGATCGAGCGTGCCGGCGGGCGCGCCCTCGGCCGGCGCGGGACCGAGCGTCTTCATGTCCTCTGCGAGCGGCTCCGGCAGCGCGTACCGGTAGTGCAGGATCGCGCCCCCCGAGACCGTGTGGTTGTTCAGGAACGCGGACCCGCTCGACCCCGAGCTGACGACGAGCATCTTCCGCCCCGCCGCCTGGAGTGATTCGCCGAGCGTGCGGGCCGTGAGCAGGCGGCCTTCGACTTCCGCGACCTTCACCAGGTTGGTGCGGTCGGCGGTGTCGAGGAACTTCGCCGGGTCCACCTTCGGGAAGAACACCGTGTTCCCCATCAGGCCGTGCGTTTCCGGGTAGGCGCCCGTCGAGATCGAGGAGGCGTTGACGCGCGTCACCGTCGGATAGACCGAGTGGTGCCGGGTGAAGACGACGCCGCGCTTGCCGAGCGCGGTGAGGTTCGGCATCACTTCGGCGGTGACGTAGTCGGGCCTGAGGCCATCGACGAGGATCAGGAGGTGCCGGCGAGGTGGTCCGGGTGGAGTCTGTGCGAAGAGCGGCGCGGCCAGAAGCGCGCACACCAGGACGCGGACCCACGGGGAACGAACAGCTGATGTCGTGCTCATTGCGCCGGATTCTACCGTAGGCCGCAGCGCTGCGCGCCTCGGTAAGGGCAAGGCACTGTGGGATGATGCTCTGGTGAACTGTCCGAACTGCGCCGCGCCGATGCAACTGTCCCTGCCCGACGGCTCTTACCGCTGCCGCCATTGCGGCACGTTCCATTTTCCGGACACCGTGGACAGCGAGGGCATCCGCGTGCTCGGGCCGTCCGACCCGGCCATGTCGTGCCCCGTTTGCGCCCAGCCGCTCGTGCTGGCGCTGATGGAAAAGCAGCAAGTGGAGTACTGCCCTGCCTGCCGCGGCGTGCTGGTGCCACGCAAGACCTTCGCCGAGATCGTCCGTCATCGGCGCTCGTGGGCCCAGGGTCCACCGGTGATCCCGATTCCACCGGAGCCGGCTGAATTCCGGCGGCAGCTCGCCTGTCCGAAGTGCGCGGCCCCGCTGACCGTCGATCGGTACTACGGCCCCGGCAACATCGTGATGGATCTGTGCATCGCCTGCGACTGGGTGTGGCTCGACTACGGTGAGCTGAAGCAGATCGCCGATGCGCCCGGGGTCGATCGAGGCTCGCGCGATCCCTCGTAGCTTGGAGTGAACGGAGATCGCGGAGAGAACGGAGGTGTGGTTGAAGCCTTTGGTCGGACCGCGTCATTGCACGTTGGCGGTGACCGCGGCCGGGCCGGTCAGCGTGAACGTGCACGTCTTTCTCTTGCTGCCGCCGCTCGAACAGGCGCCGGACCAGACGGCGTCGCGGCCGTCCGAGACGCTCAGCGTGATGGCCGTCCCCGACGTAAACGACGCCGCGCCGCTGCTGCCGGTGGCGACGCTGATGCCGGACGGGCTCGACGTCACACGCTCGCCACTTCGACCGGTCGCGGTGACGCTCAGGGTCGCGGTTTGCGCCGGCGGCGCGGGCGGCGACACGGTGAGGCTGGCCGTTCGAGTCGTGCCGTTGTAAGTCGCCGAGATCGTCACCGGCGTCGACACGCTGACGGCCGTCGTCGACGTGCTGAAGGTTGCGCTCGTGGCGCCCGGAAGGACCGTGACGCTGGGCGGCACGCCGGCGGCGCCAGGATTGCTGCTGGAGAGCGACACGACGCTGCCAGGTTGCGGTGCACCGCCCGACAGGGTGACGGTGCCCTGCGCATTCGATCCGCCGGCGACGCTTGCCGGCGTGAGCGACACGCTCTGCAGGCTCGCCGAAGGCGGCTCCGGCGCCGAGGGCGTGACCGTGAGCGTCGCGGTTCGCGTCGTGCCGTTGTAGGCGGCGGTGATGGTGACCGTCGTGCTGGCCGCGACCGGTGACGTCGCGATCGCAAAGACTGCCGTGAAGCTGTTCGCGGGCGCGGTTGTTTGAGCCGGCACTCTGGCGACTGCCGGGTTGCTGCTCGATAGACTGATCAGGGCGCCTCCTTCGAGCGCACCGACGCTCAGGACCACCGTTCCGCTCGAGCTGTTCCCGCCCACGACCGTCGAGGGGTTGGTGTCCATCGTCGACAACATCGGCGGGTCCGGCGCCGCCTGAGGCGTGAAGCTGCGCACGGCCGACCACGCGCCGGCGACGCCCGCCGAGTTCACGCCCCGCACACGCCAGAAGTGCTGCGTCGTCGCCAGACCGCTGGCTATGTACCACGAAGCCGTGACGGTCAGGTCGCGCACGAGCGGCGCGCTGAACGCGCTCGAGTCGTCCACCTGCAGCGTGTACGACACCGCGCTCGACACGTCGCTCCAGTCGAAGCCGACGGGCTGCGTTGCGTTCTCGCCGTTGAAAGGCGTCTGCAGGCCGGGTGCCGGCGGTATCGCGGGCGGCGCTGGAGGCGTCGAGCTGTCCGCGTCCATTGCAATCTTCGTCACGAAGGCGTCGCCCCAGAAAATCGACGTGTCGCCATTGAAGATCGTGTCGAAGGCGCCCGTCGTGGCGGGGAAGTCCATCGAGTAGGTGTGGCCCGTGACGTAGACGTCGCCGCCCGAGTCGAGGGCGACGTCGTTGCCGCTCTCCGACTGCGTTCCCCCGAGATAGGTCGAGTAGAGCAGCGCCGAACCGTTGGCGTTCAACTCGGAGACGAAGGCGTCCGCCGTGCCGTTGAACGAGCTGTCGGCCGCCCCGGCGGTGACAGGATAATCGGCGGAACTGGTGATGCCAGTCACCCAGGCATTCCCGGCTGCATCCAGGGCGATGCCGTTGACTCCTTCACTTGCGGTCCCACCGAACACGGCGGAATAGGCGAGCGCGGAACCCGCGGGGTTCAGCTTCGTGACGAAGGCATCGGAGCCGTCGGGCACCGTGTTGAACGCGCCGGGCGTCGTCGGGAAGTCCGTCGAACCCGTCCCGCCGGCCACGTAAGCACTGCCAGCCGCATCGACGGTCAGGCCGCCACCGCTGTCGAAACCTGCTCCTCCCAGGTAGGTGGAGTAGAGGAGCGCCGAGCCCGCGGGGTTCAGCTTGGTCACGAAGACGTCGAACGCCCCGTTCGCCGTCGTGTCGAAGGCGCCGGCCGTCGTCGGGAAATCCGCGGAGCTCGTGAAGCCCATCGCGTACGCATTGCCCCCCGCATCGACCGCGATCCGTTCGCCGTCGTCCACCTGCACGCCTCCAAGATAGGTCGAGTAGACGAGCGCCGAACCGGCGGCATTGAACCTGGCGACGAAGACGTCGTACGCGCCGTTGTGGATCCTGTCGAAGGCGCCGGCCGTGGTCGGGAAGTCGCGCGACGTCGTCTCGCCGATCACGTAGGCGTTGCCCCCGCCATCCACCGCGATCCCGCGAGCGTCGTCGATGTCCGTCCCGCCGAGGAACGTGGAGTAGACCAGGGCGGAACCGGCCGCGTTCAGCTTGGTGACGAAGGTGTCGTATTGATCGATCCCGCAGCGCGGGCAGTTGGCGATGTTGAACGTCCGGTCGAAGGCGCCGCCGGTGGTCGGAAAGTTGGAGGATTTCGTCTGGCCGGTCACGTAGGCGTTGCCCGCCGCGTCGATCGCGATCCTGCGTCCGAAGTCGAAGTTGCTGCCGCCGATGAACGTCGAGTACACGAGTGCCGTCCCGGCCGCGTTCAACTTGCGTGACGAAGACATCCGAGAAGTTGCTCGTCGCGCCTGTTCGCCTGAACGAGCCCGGCCGCGTCGGAAAATCGGGGGACTGCGTCGTGCCCACGACATAGGCGTTGCCGGCGGCATCTGCCGCGATGCCGGTGGCAAGTTCGTGGCTCGACCCGCCCAGGAAGGTCGCGTATTGAACGCCCGGATCGATCACGAGCTCCTGGTCGGGCTGATAACTGCCGACGGCGAAACCGTAGCGGCCCTTCTCCGCCTGCAGCACGTAGCGGCTGTCCACCGGCACACGCGCGCCGGCGATCGTCTGATATGCCACGGGCGCGGAGTCGCGCAGCACGCCCATGTCCGTCTCGATCAGCAGCGCGCCCGCGTCATCCAGCGCAAGGCCGTTCGACCCGCGGTAGGCCAGGCCGATGTCCGCGATCCGCGCCCCAGGCCGCACCCGGAACTCGTACTTCAGCGTCCCGCCCTGCTCGCGCAGGCTCAGGTCCACTCCCGGCCAGAGCTCGCGATACACGATCTGTCCGTAGCGGGGGAGCGCTCTGTGCCAGCGCGCCGGATCGTTCCCACGGAAGTAATTGACCTCGCCCGGTGCGCGTTCGTCTCCCAGCACGGCCCGGGGGTTGCCCCCGAGGAACTGCAGCGAGATCGCGACGGCATTTTTCGCCGGCTCGGCGTTCATGAACGAAAGCACCAACTCGTCTCGCGTGAGATAGAAGGCATAGCGCGGGCCTTGCGCGTAGTAGCGCACCCGCGCGTCGATCTGTCCGCGGTTCTCCACGAACGCGACCGGCAGGTTCGCGTACGCGTTCAACAGCTGCTCGTGTGAGCCGGTGGGAGCCGCCGCTGTTGCGACCGGCATGGCAACACTCGGCAGTTGAACGGGGGCGGCACGAAACGCTGACGCTGCTGAACCACCGGTCCACGCCGCGATGACGACCGCTACGACCCCAGCCACTGCGGCTACCGTGTGCCTGCTGCTTCGCATGTTCGTCTCCTCCGCGGGGAACGGGCCGCGGCACGTCGCCGTTGACGCCGCGGATCGCGATTCTCTTTATGAGACGTGCGGCGGGTGATGGCTGGAACAGGAAATTGGCGCGCGCCGTCGAATGGGCCGGCGATCGCCGGCGAGGATGGGGAACCGCGTCACCAGCCGAGGCGAACCGCGTACCACAGAGCGAACCCGATGGCCGCGCCGCCGGCAACCAGCGACACGAGGCTGGACGTGAAATACGGATACACCATGAACAGCAGCCCCGCGACCATGTGCGGCCAGCGTTGCTGCTTCTTCCCATACACGAAGAGCACGAAACCGACGCCGCCCGGGATCAGCGAGAGGAAGAGAAACGTCGGGTCGAAACTCATCTGGCTGTGCCGGCCGGCGGCGGCGAACCGGCCGCACGCAGAACGCGCACGGTCCCGTCGAGAGGACCGAGAATCAATTCCTGGTTCCGGGTCCACGCGAGGAACGTTCCCTGACCGGTGAACGGGAGCCGCAGCATGATGTCGCCAGTGGCGGCATCCCAGACCTCGAAGGCGTTGCTCGCCAGGCCGGCCGCGAGGCGGGAGCCATCGGCCGAGTAGCTCAGGCTGAGGACCGATCCCGATCGCGGCGGCAAGTCATGGAGCCGGCGTCCGGTTTGCGGATCCCAGATCCGAAACGTCCGGCCGCTGACGATCGCGAGCCGCGTTCCGGTTCGATCGAAGGCGGCGACCGGCATGCCGGCCGCTCCGGTGTCGATCGTCGTGCGAAGGGTTCCCGCGGCCGCGTTCCACAGGCGCACTTTGCCATCCGTTCCGCTCGACGCGAGCGTGCCGTCCGGGCTCCAGGCGACGGTGCGCGCGGCCGTGTTTCCATCCTTGAGCGTGGCGATCTCCTCGCCGGACGGGACCCGCCACACGCGGACGGCGCCACCGCTTCCCGGCGCCGCCACGAGCGAGCTGTCCGGGCTGAATGCGACGCTGGCGATCTGCCCGTCGAGATCCTGGAGCTCCTTGACCAGGTTGCCGGTCGCGGCGTCCCACAGCACGACGCGCCCGTCGTTGCCGGTCGTCGCGATCCAGCGGCCGTTCGGGCTCCACGCCGCATCGACACCCGAGATCTCGTGACCCCGCCACGATCGACGCTCCACTCCGGTCGCGAGGTCGACGACGCGGATCCACCCTTCCCAGCTTGCCATCACCGCATGCTGCTCACTCGGATCGAGCGCCAGCGAGTACGTGCTCTTGGGAAGCCGCCAGACCGAACGGGCCGGATCCAGGGCCTGGAGGTCCCACACCTTTACCGTTCCGCCCGCGTCCGCCGTGTAGAGACGCGAGCCGTCAGGACTCGCCGCGACGGTGTTCACGGCAAGCTCGTGGCCGTGCAGCACGTCGATGGCGTCGCCCGTTGCGGCATCCCACAACCGCACCGTGAAGTCGCCGCCGACCGTCGCGATCCGCCCGCCATCGGGAAGGTAGGTGACGTCGTGAGCTTCCTTGATCAACCCTTCAGCGGGCGTGTAGAGAGTGCGTTCGACTTCGGCGCGCGCCACGTGCCAGATGCGCGCCCGCCCATCGGCATGAGACACAGCGAGGCGGCTGCCGTCTGGAGAGAAGGTCAGGTCCCGCACCGCCTTGTAGTCCGCGTTCTTCGGCGGCCAGAGCCTGGCTTTCTCCGTCCAGTTCTTCGTCTCCCAGATGACGACGTCGTAGTCCCATGTCCCGGCGGCGACGAGCGATCCGTCGTGATTGAACGCGATCGACCCGATCGGTTTGACGCCGTGCTCGAAGCGCCGGACGCTCAGCCCGGTTTCGGTGTCCCAGACGTTGACGGTTCCCCACACGCCGCGCTCGTTCGAGCGATTCCACGAGCTCACGGCGAGTTGCGGCAGCACCGGGTGCCACGCGACCGCCGCGACGCCACGCCCGTTGTCCGGAAACATCCGCAACTGGCTGCCGCCGGCCACGTCCCAGACGCGGACCGAGCCGTCCGACGACGCGGTCGCGAGCCGGCGCCCATCCGGCGAGAAAACGGGCGACCAGACGGCAGCGGTGTGCCCGGTCAGCGTACGGATCGTCGCCCCGGTCCTCGCATCCAGCAACGATGCCGTCCCGTCCGCGGCGCCGGCCGCCAGCAGCCGTCCATCCGGGCTGACGCTGAGGTCGGCGATCGCCCCGCCTGGTGCGGCGAACGTCGCTTCGCTCCGGTCCGACAGCGCGTAGAGATAGCGCCACTCCCAGCCCCTGTGCTCGGACGGCGCCTCCGCGAGCCAGTGCTTCACTCGATCCGTTTCGTGGAGACGCAGACCGGCTTCCGCGGCAGCGATCGTGGCCAGATAGAGCGTGCTGCGCTCAGCCGCGGCCGGGAGAGGCGCTTCGGTCCGCGGTTTGGTCTGAGCGTGTCCGCGCCAGCCGACGGAACTCGCCACGACCAGCACGCAAGCAAGAATCCCCCAGTATCGGTCACCCACGTGATGTTTCTCCTTACCGCACGAGCGACAGCGAGTGCGGCCCTCCAGAGGCCCCAGTCTGTCCGCGGCCGGCTCAGACGTCTTGGAAAATATTCACCAGCCTTCGCTCAGGAATGCAGGCGAAGGCTGCCCACCGTAGCCTTGGCGAAGGTGGGCCGCCCCGACTGCGAATGAGCTACGGCTGGCAAGCCGACGTCATGTTCATGACCTGACCCGACGTGCGCGCATTGTCGAGGACGATGCTGTCGCCGTCCGGGCCGCGGGCGCGCAGGAACTCTGTGGGCGTGTGTCCCGCAAAGGCGCGGAACTCGAGGTTGAGGTGCGCTTGATCGAAGAAGCCGAGCCCGTGCGCGCAGCGCGCCCACGATTCACCTCCGGCGTGCACGTGCCGCAGCAGCGCCTGGAATCGCAGCACGCGCGCGAAGGTTTTGGGCGTGAGTCCGACCTCGGTCCGAAACAGATCGATCAGATGTTTGTGGCTGACGCCCGCTTCCTGCGCGACCGCGCGGATCGGCGTGCATCCATGGGATCGCCCGAGCTCGTGAAGCGCGAGCGCCACGGCGCCGTGCAGCGCGCGATCGACGGAGACGAGACGCTCCGTCATCCACGCTTCGAGCCGGCTCAATCGCGTTTCCATGTCGGGCGCCTCGAGCAGGCGCGCGCGCCACTCCCTCGCGATTGGGCCCACGACGTCGTCCAGATCGACGACGCGTCCGAAGAGCGTGTCGGCGGCGAGCCCGAAGACGCGATGGCAGCCGCCGGGCAGGAAACGGACGCCGATCAGCTTGGCGTTCGGGGGGGATTCGATGTCGAGCCACGAGTCCTGAAGCCCGGAGATCCAGGACTCGCTGAAGCCGCGCCCTTCGGCGCCGGGCCGTGGCAGGAGCCGATGCGGTTCCCCAAGATTGATGAGCAGCTCGATCGTGTCGCGCGGGAGCAGTCGCTCGCGGGTGTAGGCGTCCTCGCCGTCGAGCGCCCAGAGCATCTGGACCGCGCCCGCGAGCGGCGCCCGCGGCGTCAGCGTCCAGAACTGCCAGCGCCCGAGCGCGGAGTCGTTGGCGATGCGCTGGAGGCGGGGCACGGGCAATTCTGTCCGAGAAGGAGCGGGCAGGCAAGCGCCGTCACGTTCATGGGGTCAGATCGTGAACGTGACGGCAGCTTGCCAGCCGTAGCTCATTCGCAGTCGGGGCGGCCCACCTTCGCAGTCGGGGCGGCCCACCTTCGCCAAGGCTACGGTGGGCAGCCTTCGCCTGCATTCCTGAGCGAAGGCTGGGGCGTTACCGGCGTCGCGCCGGCTTTTTGACGGCCGGCTTCGATGCTTTCTTCGGCGCCGTGTTTCCGTTCTGTCCGTTCGGGTGCGCGACGTCCGCAGCCTCCTGGTTGATTCCCGCCTCGGCCAGCGTCGACAGCTTCTCGTCGGCGGCCTTCTCCTCGTCGAGCGTCTCCTGCAGGAGCGCGGCGGCTTCGTTGTGACCCATCACGCGCGCCCACGCCACCAGGGTGCCGTAGGCCGCCATCTCGTAGTGCTCGACGCGCTGCGCGGCGGCGATCAGGCACGCATCCATCGTCGTGTCGTCGAAGTCCTCTTCCATGACGGACTTGCCTTCCTCGATGATGCCGGCCACACCGTCGCAGTGCTTGCCGCGCACCTTCTCGTCGAGAGTCCCGAAGATCTCCTCCAGGCGCGCGATCTGTCCGCGCGTCTCCTCGAGGTGCGCTTCGAACGCCGCACGCAGCTCCGCCGAGCTCGCCGCCTTCATCATCTTGGGCAGCGCCTTCGTGACCTGCTTCTCCGCGTCGTACGCATCCCGCAGTTCGTCGATGAACGCGTCATGTAGAGTTCCAGCTTCAGCCATTGTCATTCTCCTGATTGTGTCTAAGCCATGTTGAACAAGTTGCCGTGATGTCGTAGTCGAGCGTCGCGAACCTACACGAGGGGTGGATCTGTTTCGCGATCGAAATGCCGATGCATCCCGAGCGCGCTGATGAACGCCTGGGCAAGCGATGCGCTGTCGTCCGGCTGTCCGAGCACCAGGCCCGGATCAGGTTTGCCGGACGGCACGTTCTTGGGAATGCCCGCCTTGTCGAGCAGCTTGGAGGAGGCCCCCAGAGCCAGAATCGGCTTGCAGTGCCGGTACTGGTCTTTCAGGAACTCGAGGGCCCGGCCGTCGGCCGCCAGCCGTTGAACCGCTTCGGCGCCGTCCGGCAGCACGAGGCCGTCGAAGACGACGGATGGCGACGCGTCCACCGGCGCGTCGATCTCGATCGCGTCTCCGTTCGAGGACTCCGCCGTTCCGAGACGTGAGCCGATGAACCGCGGCACCGCCCCAGCGGCGGTCAGGCGCTCCGCGATGGCATTCAGCACGCCGCCATCGACGCCGTCGGCGACGAGGATCGCGACCCGGCGCGCGCGCACGCCGCCGTCGCCAGGACGGGCGAACAACGAGAGCGCCGGCGACTTGGCGACTTCCGGCTTGACGTCGGTCTTGAGAACCTTCGGCATGGGCGCCGGCAGTTCGCGCATCCCGAGGCCCGCCCCCACTTTTTCGGCCAGCTCCGCCGCGACGTTCCTGAGCCCCGAGACCATCCGTTCCCGGATGGCCGGGGTCTGCACCTTCGACAGCTCGAACCGGAAGGCGTTGACGATGTGCGTCTTTTCGACCGGCGTCTGGCTGTTCCAGAACAGCGTCGCCTGGGTGTAGTGATCGGCGAAGCGCTCGGCTTTCCCGCGGACCTTGTGCGCCTCGGGCTCGGCGCGCTCCGGGAACGACACGAATCCCGCCGCCCCTGCCTGAAACGGGCATCCGCCGCCGAGCGAATTGGGCTCGTACGAAACGCGCCCGCGATTGATCGCCTGGCGGTGCATGCCGTCCCGCTGGTTGTTGTGGGCCTGCGCGACCGGCGCGTTGATGGGAATCTCGTGAAAGTTCGGCCCCCCGAGACGCGAAATCTGCGTGTCCACGTACGAATGGATGCGTCCCATCAGCAGCGGGTCGTTGGTGAAGTCGAGCCCCGGGACGATGTGCGCGGTGCAGAACGCGACCTGTTCCGTTTCGGCGAAGAAATTGTCCGGGTTGCGGTTCAGCACGAGCTTCCCGACCGGGACGATCGGCACGAGCTCTTCCGGCACGAGCTTCGTCGCGTCGAGCACGTCGAAGGTGAAGCCCTCGGCTTGCTCTTCCGTGAAGATCTGGAGGCCCAGCTCGTACTCCGGAAACGCGCCGGCCTCGATCGCTTCCCAGAGGTCGCGCCGATGGAAGTCCGGATCGGCCCCCGAGATTTTCACCGCTTCGTCCCACACCAGTGAATGGGTGCCGGCCAAGGGTGACCAGTGGAACTTCACGAAGCGCGATTCCCCCGCCCTGTTCACGAGCCTGAACGTGTGGACGCCGAAGCCCTGCATCGTCCGATAGCTTCTCGGGATCGCGCGATCCGACATGGCCCACATCAGCATGTGGGTGATTTCGGGCATCAGCGACGCGAAGTCCCAGAACGTGTCGTGCGCCGAGCCGGCCTGGGGCATGGCGAAATGGGGCTCGGGCTTGGCCGCATGGACGAGGTCGGGGAACTTCATCGCGTCCTGGATGAAGAAGACGGGGATGTTGTTGCCGACGAGGTCCCAGTTCCCCTCGTCCGTGTAGAACTTCACCGCGAAGCCGCGGACGTCGCGGGCGGTGTCGGTCGAGCCGCGCTCGCCGAGGACGGTCGAAAACCGGACGAATACCGGCGTCCGCTTGCCGGCTTCGGCGAACAGCGAGGCCCGCGTGTGCTTTGCGAGGGACTTGTAGCACTCGAAGTAGCCGTGCGCCGCCGAGCCCCGGGCGTGCACGATGCGCTCGGGAATCCGCTCGTGATCGAAGTGCGTGATCTTCTCGCGGAGGATGAAGTCCTCGAGGAGCGTGGGCCCCCGTAGCCCCCCTTTGAGCGAATTCTGGTTGTCGCCGATGGGGACGCCCTGATTGGTCGTCAGCTGCCGATCGGTGGAGTCCACGCGGACCCGATCCAGCGGACCGATGGTCTTGTTCGTGCCAACAGGTGGTCCTCCGCTTCCTACCTTTTCAGATCCGTTCATCTCCGTCACGGTGCTGGAGCCCACGATCGGGTCAGCCGGGACGGCGGACTGGCCCTCTTCGGGGGCGGTCGAGGCGTCCGGGTCGTACTCGAGCGGCTTGTTGGCGTTGAAGGGAAAACTCGACGCCAGTTCCTGGGTGCCCGCGGCCTTGGCGGCGAGATCGTCGGACCTAGAAGATGTTGCGGAATCGGGGTTTGCGGGACCGCTCACGGTCGTGCGGCTGTTGCGCCGAGCGCCGGCAGCCTTCGCTTTATCTCGACGAATATTGGATTTGGGCATTGGTCGTATTGTTTTGTTTCTCTGCTCATGCTGCGGCCGCGCGGTATGCGCGGCGCGGACGTTCAAAAGGTCACGTGATCTCTGCTCAGTGCAAGAAGGTGTCCCGTGCGGGCGGACCCGTGCGGGCGGACCCGAGCGGGCGGACCCGAGCGGGCGGACCCGTGCGGGCGGAACCCGGCCTTCCCACCTGATCGTTATCGCGCGCCGGGCCTCACTGAGTGCCCCGGCGCGCCGGGGCTCACTCAGTGCCCCGCTTTGTGGCGCGGTCAACGTCCCGGGGTGAGCCCGATGCAGTAGCATCCCTGCCGTGAAGTCGACGCTCACCCTCACCACGCCGACGCCGGAAACCAGTTTCCGGTTGTTCCTGCAATCCGAGCTCGCCCGGCGCTGCGCACGCAACTCGCAGTACTCACTGCGTGCGTTCGCCGTGCACGTCAACGTCGATCACTCGACGTTGTCGCAGTGGCTCCGCGGACGCCGGCCGATGACGAGACGCAGCATCGAGACCCTTGGGGAGACGCTCGGGATCCCGGGCGGCTTCTGGCCGTCGCCGCCCGAAGGGCACAACCTCGTGCAGCTGTTCATCCGCGTGGACTCGGTGCCCGACTACGTGGGCCGCGCCGAGAAACTCGGGGCCCGGACCATCATCGCGCCGCAGACGCTGCCCGAAGGGGATGTTCTCGCGATTCTCCTGGACCCGCAGGGCCTTCCGTTCGGGATCATGTCCTCGCCGCGATAGCCGGGGAAGCGTACGGCCGCTCAGTTGCATTAGAGTTGCCGCGTGCGGAGCCTTTCCCTCGCGGCCGCCGGCGTCGCCCTGATATGCCTCGTCGGCGTGTGGACCATGACGGCTTCCCGGCGGAGGTCGGAGCAGGCCGATCGGCCGGTGGCCGGAGCGCAGCCTTCGCCGGGCGATCGAGGCGCGTCCGCCCCTGAGCTGCGCCGGCTGACGGCGCGGACGCTCCGCGTCTACAACGTGCCGGAGGCCGGGCAGGGCGTGGCCGCCGACGCGCGCTTCTTCTATCCGGTGAACAACACGGTCCTCGCGAAGTACGAGATCGCCTCGGGGCAGCGCGTCGATCGATGGGACGCACCGCCGAATGGCCTGATCCGCCACCTGAACAGCTGCCTGGCGGACGACGGGAAGGTGTGGTGCGCGAACTCGAACTATCCGCTGACGCCGATGGGGTCGTCGCTCGAGGTGTTCGACACCTCCTCGCTCGATCCGGTCAGCAGCCACAGCTTCGGCCTGCGCGACGAAGGATCGCTCACGTGGATGGATCGGTACGACGGCGGCTGGCTCGCGGGGTTCGCGCACTACGACGAAAACGGGGGCGTCAAGTTCAAGGACCACACCTTCTCGAGCGTCGCCACATTCGATTCGGAGTGGCGGCGGAACGGCGGCTGGCTGTTCCCGCAGAGCACGATCGATCGCATGGCCCCGAGCGCGGCCTCGGGAGGCGCGATCGGCCCCGACGGCTGGCTCTACCTGCTGGGCCACAACCGTCCCGAGATGTACGTCGTCGGCCGTCCGTCGATGGGCCCCGCGCTGATTCACATCGCGACCATCGATCTCGAGGTCGAAGGGCAGGCGTTCTCGTGGGCGAAGGACGGGACGCGGACCGTGTTTACGATCGATCGGCGCAAGTCGCTGGTGAGGTCGATTGAGATTCCCGCGGTGACGCCGGCCGACGCGGCGACCGCCCTGCGCTTCCGATAGCGGTCGCGACCCCACGGTGCCTCCCGGCACGTCGACTCACATCCCTTACAGATCCGTCTGACGCGTGCTAGGCGTGGCACGGACAAAACGACTGATGACTCGGCTTTCGTCGATGGTGCCCTCATAGTGGATCGGCAACCTCGCGCTGACCTTCGAGACGATGTCGCGTGCATACTGGAACATGAAGGACGTGAACCGCGCGAAGGCCGCGATCCAGGAAGGGCTGCGGCGTTTCCCGAAGGGCTGGCAGGCGGATCAACTTCACCGGACCCTCGAGCGTTATGAAAAGGAGAGCGGCGGCACTGTCGAGCGGTGAAGAATTTCTTCTCTGACAGGACTACGGTTATCGCGGCGCTGTCCATCGCCGCCATCGCGCTGCACCTGGTGCTTCGCTTCGGCTTCCACACGCCCTCCGGCATCTACCAGATTCCCCTGCTGGCCACGCTCGCCCTCGGCCTCCCGCTTCTCTACGACCTGTTCCGGAAGCTCCTGAACCGGGAGTTTGGTTCCGATCTGCTCGGCGGCCTGTCGATCGTGACTTCCATCCTGCTCGGCGAATACCTGGCCGGCTCGATCATCGTCCTGATGCTCTCCGGGGGTGAGGCGCTGGAGCGCTACGCGCTGCTCAGTGCCTCGTCGGTGCTGGCCGCGCTGGCCCGGCGCATGCCGTCGATTGCCCACCGGAAGCGCGAGGCGGACGTGCTCGACGTGGCGCTGGCCGACGTGGCGGTGGGCGATACCCTCGTGATCTACCCGCACGAGATCTCTCCCGCCGACGGGCTGGTGATCGAAGGCCACGGGGTGATGGACGAGTCCTACCTCACGGGCGAACCGTTCCAGATCACCAAGACCTGCGGCTCGACGGTGATCTCCGGTGCGATCAACGGCGACTCGGCGCTGACGATCCGGACGACCCGGCGCGCCGCCGACTCACGCTACGCAAAAATCATGGAGGTCATGCGCGAGTCCGAAGCGCAACGGCCGCAACTCCGGCGGTTGGGCGATCAACTGGGGGCCATTTACACGCCGGTGGCCCTGACCGTCGCGGTGCTGGCCTGGGCGATCAGCGGGGAGTCGATTCGCTTCCTCGCGGTGCTCGTCATCGCCACGCCCTGCCCGTTGCTGCTCGCGATCCCCATTGCCATCATCGGCTCGATTTCCCTGTGCGCCAGCCGCGCGATCATCGTCAAGAGCCCTGTCGTGCTCGAGCAAATCACCGGCTGCCGGACCGCGATCTTCGACAAGACCGGGACGCTCACGTATGGCGAGCCGGCGCTGACGGACCAGCTCGTCGCCCCTGGTTTCGATCGGCCGGAAGTGCTGACCCTCGTGGCCAGCCTGGAACGCTACTCGAAGCATCCGCTGGCCCGGGCCATTCTCGCGGCGGCGAAGGACGATGGGCTCCAGCTGCGCGAGGCGACGGAGGTGAGCGAACCACCCGGTCAGGGCCTTCGCGGGACCGTGGACGGCCACCAGGTGCTGATCACGAGCCGCGGCAGGCTCGTGGCGGACCAGATCGCGCGCGCCGGCGATCTGCCGCCGGCCGGTGGTGGACTCGAGTGCGTGGTGGCGATCGACCAGCGCTACGCGGCCGCCTTGCGCTTTCGCGATGCGCCGCGGCCGGAGAGCCGCTCGTTCGTGGGACACCTGGGGCCGAGGCATCACTTTTCCCGCGTGATGATCGTGTCGGGCGATCGCGAGTCGGAGGTGCGGTATCTCGCCGAGCGGGTGGGCATCACCGAGATCCACGCCCAGAAGAGCCCCGAAGAGAAGCTGGCGATCGTCCGCAGGGAAACCGCCGCCGCCAGGACCCTCTACGTGGGCGATGGCATCAACGACGTGCCGGCCATGATGGCCGCGACGGTCGGCATGGCGATCGGCCAGAACAGCGACGTGACCACGGAGGCGGCCGGCGTCGTGGTCATGGACAACTCCCTCAGGAAAGTCGACGAGTTCATGCACATCAGCCGACGCATGCGATCGGTCGCCCTGCAAAGCGCGGTGGGCGGCATGGCGCTGAGCCTGATCGGCATGGGGTTCGCCGCCACGGGTCATCTCAGTCCCGTGAGCGGCGCCATCACTCAGGAAGTCATCGACGTCGTGACCGTGTTGAACGCCTTGCGCGCCGCCTTTCCTCCCGCTGTAATTCACGATTTCTGAACAGGGCCCGGGGGCGCGCGCGCTGTCAACACAAGTGAGCCCCGGGTCTAAACCACAAACCCCGCGAGAGCAGCCTCTCCGTCATCGCCGGTCAAGGATCCGGAAGATGAACTTCTCGACGAGCTCGACGAGCTCTTGGACGAGGAGGACGAAGAGGACGAGCCTGACGAGCTCGAGGAGCTCGACGTCGAAGAAGACGAGGCCGACGACGACGAGGAGCTGGAGCCCGACGAGCTCGATGAAGACGAGCTCGACGAGCTGCCGGCACTGGAGCTCGACGAGCTGGCCGTGCTCGACGACGGGATCGTGATCGGCGTCGGGCCGCCCGGCGCGCCGCCGCAGCCGATGAGTAGAACGCCGGCGGCCATCGACGACGCCGCGCCCGAGAGCATCAGCAGGAACTGACGGCGATCCGGTACCTGACTCTTCACGTCCGGTGCGAGTGTTCTTTCGGCCACGATGTGGACCCTCCCAATTGACAACTCTTCAAACGGAAACGCAGCGACCTTGCGCGAGGACCTCGCTCGCCGGAGCCGGGCGGACGGAATCGATCGCGCCTCCGGCGAAGTACAGCTCGATGCGGCGAATCACTTCGTCCGCCGTGATCATGTCCATGCATCGCGGCAGCGTGCCGACCACGTCGAGGCACAGCGCCTCGGGCCGGTCCTTCTCGTCGCCGTCGCCGAGCGGGAGCGTCCGCGAGCGCCAGCACCCGCCGTTGTCGCAGCAGCGCAGCGCGCCGACGTTGTGAATGAACTGATGGTGCGGATACGCCGTCCAGTGCGGCGGCTCGCGCCCACCCGCGACGACGACGCATGGCCGGTTCTTGGGAGCGCCGGGCTTGGTTTCGACAGCGGCGGCCAGGTGCATCAGCAGGCTGATAGGGCTGACGACGCCCTGCGCGTGGTGCACGAGCCGTACGAGCTGGCGCAGGTTGGTCGCGCCCCGCAGGTCGACGACCCCTTCCATGGCGGGGTGATGGTGGCCGGCTTCGCCCACCTGGACGAAGTCGAAGCGATCGCGGAAATGATCCACGACCCGCTGCATCCGCGCTGGATCCCACCACTTGATCGTGAAGTCGTGCTTCCCGCCGGACACGAACAGCCAGAACGGCCGGCCGGTCCCGAACGTCGTCTCCACCCGCTGGGACCAGTTCCGCTCGTCGTCGGAGATGTGGATGTCGCCTTTGAACTCGGTCACCCGAATCGACAGGCCCAGCTGCTGATTGAGGTGGGCCGTGAACCCGTGCAGGAAGTGACAGGGCACTTGATTCGAGCGGTGAATGAGCGGGTAGTGGCAGTCGATCACCTCCGCGCCGGCATCATCGTCCGCGATCGGCGTGATGAACGGGTTGTGCTCCCAGAGCGCGGGGCACGAGGTGCGGACGTCGGTGAGGAACCCGCCCGGGTGCGCGCGATGCAGATCGCGCACGGCCGCCGTGAGCATCAGGATGTCGCCCGGCGACTGGAAGTTTCGCAGGATCAGCTTACGCATGGCGCTTCAATATCGGGCCCGACTTCGAGCAGCGTTCGCACGACGAATCACGATCGCATCGGGTGGGACGCGGCTGGATTGCCGCGTGGGCGAGCCCGTGTCCCTCTGCGGCGTGTGACGGCTCCGCGTCGCGGGCGACATCGACATCCGAGCCGACGAGCCGGAGCGGGGCTGCCGGTGACGAGCCGGCGAGTTGCTCGTGGTGGAGGATTGAAGCCCGCCGGGAAACTTCCGCCGGCGCGGCGGGAAATTCCCCGTCTGCATATCTGAACATCATTGAATCTGCTCCGGAAACACGTGACTGCCCCTGTGGAGAGCAAAACAGGGACCGGTCCGTCGCGAATCATGTTGGCTGACGGAAGCGTCATCGACGCGGAACCGGGCCTTGGTTCGGCGATAGGAACCGGGCGGCCGGCCGGGGCGGCGATTCAGCGATGGGGGAAATCTCGCATCGCCGGGGAGGAATCCCCACCCGTCCACACCAACACGTTCGAAGTCCAGCAAAAAGGCCCGCGCACACGCCGATCGATGCGGGCATGACCGTTGCGGTTGGAATGATCAGCAGACGGAACCCCAGTGGAGGATGTGTCATGCGGACGATTGAAGCGACAGCCGCCGGCGCCGTGATTGACGGTGCCGCCGGCAACCCCGTGACGACCGGTGTCGAGACCAAACACATGATGAAGGCGCTGGTCTACCTCGGCCCTGGACAGCGGGCGTGGCAGGCGAAGCCCAGGCCGATCCTTCGCGGTCCCGGGGATGCGCTGGTGCGAATCACGACGTCGACGATCTGCGGCACGGACCTTCACATCATGAAGGGCGACGTGCCGACGGTCACGCCGGGCCGGATTCTCGGCCACGAAGGCGTCGGCGTCGTCGAGGCTGTCGGTCCGCAGGTGTCTTCGTTCAGCAAAGGCGACCGCGTGCTCATCTCGTGCATCAGCGCGTGCGGGAAATGCGAGTCGTGCCGGAAGGGTATGTATTCGCATTGCCGAACCGGTGGATGGATTCTCGGCAACACGATCGACGGCACCCAGGCGGAGTACGTGCGGATCCCGCATGCCGACACGAGCCTCTACCACGTGCCTCAGGGCGTGGATGAAGAAGCGATCGTGATGCTCAGCGACATCCTGCCGACGGCCTTCGAGTGCGGCGTGCTGAACGGCAAGGTCCTGCCGGGCGACACGGTGGCGATTGTCGGCGCCGGTCCCATCGGGCTGAGCGCGCTGCTGACGGCGCAGTTCTTTTCACCCGCCGCGATCCTGATGATCGACGTTGACGCGAATCGGCTGAAGGTGGCCGGACAATTCGGGGCGACGTCGCTGATTGACAGCACGGATGGAAAGGCCGTCGCCCGCGTCATGGAGCTCACCGGCGGGGCCGGCGCGGATGTGGTGATCGAGGCGGTCGGCATTCCCGCGACCTTCGACATCTGCCAGTCGATTCTCGCGCCGGGCGGCCGGCTGGCGAACATCGGCGTGCACGGGAAGCCGGTGGAGCTGCACCTCGAGAAACTCTGGGACCGCAACATCGCGATCACGACGAGGCTCGTGGACACCGCGGCGATCCCCATGCTGCTCAAGCTGGTGCGGTCGGGTAAGCTGCAGCCGGCGAAGCTGGTCACGCACCGGTTCGCGCTCGACGACATCATGAAGGCCTACGACACGTTCGGAAACGCCGCGAAGGAGCGCGCGCTGAAGGTCGTCCTGACGAACCCGGACCGGAAGTAAGCCGACATCACGGCGTACGCAGAAGAGGCCGCCCATCGGGCGGCCTTTTCTGTTTTTAGCCCTTCGACTCGCGTGCGCTCGCTCAGGACAGGCCCTTCGGCTCGCGTGCGCTCGCTCCGGACACGCGGGGGCGATGACCAGAGGGCGGCGCCGGTTTGGTGACCCACCGTGAATTGGGTATGCTCTCTAGTCTCAAATCCACTGCCCGGGCCGAGCCGTCGGCCGTAGACCAGCACATGAAGAAACGCGGCAGCCGGGAAACACCATCCATCCAGAGCCTGGGCCGCGGCCTCTCGATCCTGGAGGCGGTCGCGGACTCGACCGATCCGGTGCCCCTCAAGCATCTGACGGCGCTGCTCGGCATCGATCGCAGCAGCGTCTTCCGGCTGGCCAACACCCTCAAGCGGCGCCGTTTCCTGGCGAGCCCAAGCGGCCGCAAGGACTACATCCTGGGTCCGTCGGTCTGGCGGCTGTCGCGGAGGTACGGCCAGAACATGCTGATCACGCTTTGCCGCGAGCAGCTGCGCAGCCTGAGCCGCAAGACCGGTGAAACGGCGCATCTCGCCGTCCGGGAGGGCACGCACGCGCTGTTCATCGATCACTGCGCGCCCACCAACCGCATCGTGACGGTGCTCGGCCAGACAGGGGAGCTCGTGCCCCTGCACTGCGCGGCCCACGGGAAAGCTCTCGTCGCGGACCTCGGGGTTGCCGAGTTACGCGCGCTCTTCGGAAGCGCGACGCTCCCGACCCACACCGCGCGGACGATCGGCTCGGTCGCCGAGCTTGCCAAGGTCTGCACGCGGACCCGGGCCCGCGGCTTCGCGATCGACGACGGCGAGGACGTGGAGGAGGTGCGATGCGTCGCGGCCCCCATCCGCGACGAGGACGGCGCGATCGTGGCGTCGATCGGCATCTCGGCGCCGATGACGCGCTTTCCGATCAGCCGCTACGCCGCAACCGCCCGGCGCGTCTCCAACGCCGCGCGGACGATCAGCGCGTCGCTGCGTCTCTGACAGGAGATCAAGAGACGTTTGAACAGGAGATTAGAAGATCAGGAGAAAACAAATTGCCCAAGACACTCCTGAAACCTGAACTCCTGATCTCCTGTTCCAAGCCAAGCTGAATACCTTCTGTGATCCAGGAGCACGGCTACGAGGACGAGACCTACGGCATCGCGGAAATTGGCCCGTCAGGTGTTCGGTACCCGATCATGGTCAGCGGTGGCGGCTGCTGATCGACGCGTCCCCGGTGTTTTGTCGCTCCTGTCCTCCATAGATCAATAGGGCACAGATCTCAGTGAGCCTGGCCGAGCGCGCGCGCGTGAGCTGGTGGCGGGGCTGGCCGCCGCTCGTGCTTCTGCCGCCGGCTGTCCTCCTGTTCGCGCCGGCGAGCTGGCCGCGCTGGGTCGTCATGTGGACGCTCGCGTTCGCGATTTACTGCGGATGCAAGTGGCTGACGTGGCGGCGCACCCCTGTCGATGGAGTGCCCGCGTGGCGACACGCCGCGTACCTCCTGGCCTGGCCGGGCCTCGATGCCGCCGCGTTCCTCGGTGCGGACGCGGACGACCCACCGGGTCGCAAGGAATGGCTCCGCGGGCTCCGGAATCTGTTGCTGGGCGCCGCGCTCTTCTTTGGCGTCGCGAGGTTCGTCGCGCCTTACAGTGTCCATGCCGCCGGCTGGGTGGGGATGACCGGTGTCGTGCTGGCGCTGCACTTTGGGATCTTCCACATGCTGTCGTGCGCCTGGCAGAGTGCCGGGGTCGAAGCGCGGCCGCTCATGAACAGACCAGTGGTCTCGGCCGGCCTCGGCGAGTTCTGGGGGCGCCGGTGGAATACGGCCTTCCGCGATCTGACCCACAGGTTTCTGTTTCGTCCGATGACCAGGCGGCTGGGTGTGAGGGCGGGAATCGCCGCCGGTTTCCTGTTCAGCGGATTGGTCCACGATCTGGTGATCTCCGTGCCGGCCGGCGGCGGGTACGGCGGGCCGACGCTGTTTTTTGCCGCCCAGGGTCTCGGCATTCTCTTCGAGCGCAGCCGCTTCGGCCGCGGGATCGGCCTGGGTCAGGGCACGCGCGGCTGGTTGTTCACGATGCTCGTCCTCGTGGTTCCGGCTCCCGTCTTGTTTCATCCGCCGTTCGTGCAGCGGATAATCGTTCCCTTCATGAGATCTCTGGGGGCACTGTGACGCAGGACGTTCTCGCCCGCTTCCTCTTCCTTGCCGGCGTGGCGCAGCTCGGAGTGCTGATCGCGTCGGCGCTCGTCCCGTTGCGCTTGAACTGGCGCACGGAGTTGAGCTCGCTCCCGCGCCTCCACAGGCAGATGTATTGGGTCTATGGCGGCTATGTCGTGATGGCGATCGTCGCGTTCGGGTTGCTGAGCATCCTGAATGCCCGCGAGCTCGCCGGCGGCAGCGGGCTCGCGCGCGGCGTGTGCGCGTACATCGCGGTCTTCTGGGGCGTCCGCGTGGTGCTGCAAGGCGTGTTCGACGTCAAGGAGCACCTCACCGTGTGGTGGCTGAAGGCCGGCTACGGCCTGCTCACGGTGCTGTTCGCGACGTTCACGCTCCTCTACGCGTGGGCGGCTCTGAATCCCTAATCACTAATCCGTGAATCGTTGAATCCTTGAATCGCGGGCCCCGATTCAGGCATTCAGCGATACACGGATTCGTGATTAGGGATTCGGCAGTCAGTCGGCGAAGCCGTAGTTGTACGGCTTGCGCATCCGGCGCGCCAGGTGAGCGTTCGCGTCCTTGTCACCTTCACCCACGAACTTCTCCTTCGACGCGTCCCAGTGCAGGGCGCGGCCGGTGCGGAGCGCAATCACGATCAGGTGTCCGACCGTGGCGGACCGGTGTCCGTCTTCAACGGGGCTGATCGGATCCGTGCGGGTGCGGACGGCGTTGAAGAAGTTCCCCATGTGATCGTCGCTGACCTCGAGACGGACGGCCGGTTCGGTCAACGGCGTGTCGAGCATCGCCATGTCGCTCGCCTCGATCTTGGTGCGGTTCACCCAGATCCAGCCGTTCGTGCCTTCGAGCCTGACCCCGTTGCGCTGGCCGCCGGGATTGATCACGGCGCCGAACGGGCTGTCGTCCCGCGTGGTCTTGACCACCTGGGTCACGCCGTTGCCCCACGTGAGCGTGGCCTCGAACTCCGACGGCGTGGTGAACCCGCCGGCGATCGGCTCGGTCAAGCGCGCGGGCTTGAATGTCGGTTGGGCCGTTCTGTCCAATCGCCCATCGCGCGATGTCGTTGTGATGCGCGCCCCAGTCGGTGACGGGGCCTCCCGAGTAGTCGAACCACCAGCGGAAGGTCTGATGGCAGCGCTCCTCGAGATACTCCACCTGCGGCGCCTGGCCGAGCCACAGGTCCCAATGAAAGCCGTCCGGCACCGGCTTCGTCTTGAACGGGCCGTCGCGCAGGCCGGCCGGCACGAACACCGTCACTTGCGTGAGCTTGCCGATCCGGCCGTTGCGCACGAGCTCGCACGCGAGCCGGAACAGCCGGTTGCTGCGCTGCTGCGTGCCGGTCTGCAGCACGACACGTTGCTTGCGCACCGCTTTGACGAGGCGCTTGCCCTCGTCGATCGTGTGGGTCAGCGGCTTCTCCGCGTAGATGTCCTTCCGGGCGCCGGCAGCCGCGAGGTTGATGAGCGTATGCCAGTGATCGGGCGTCGCGTTGATGATGATGTCCACGTCCTTCCGCTCGAGCACCTTGCGGAAGTCGGTGAACTGCGCGGGAGCCTTGTCCGCGCCGGCGAACTGTTTCGCCGTGGCCGCGGCGTGGTTCTCGTCGACGTCGCAGACCGCGACGAGGTTGCCGAAGCGCATGGCGCTCTTCGCGTCGCCGCGGCCCATCCCGCCGCAGCCGATGAGCGCGATCCCCGGGCGATCGTTGGGGCTCAGCGCGGGTGGGGCCTGCGCGGAGGCCGACAGCTCCTGTTCGACGAACCAACGCGGCAGCCCCGTGGCGGCGGCGATCGCCGTGCAATGGCTGAGGAACGCTCGACGGGAGATGTAGATGGGCACGAGGGCATTGAACGCCAAAGCGCGGCCGAGTGCAAGCGCGTGGTTTCCCGCTGGAGAAAGCGGAGAATGTGCCGGTCGTCAAATACCCGCGCGGCTTCCGAAGTCAATCGAGAGCCAGCGCAACTCTGAGCGCGTCGTCGAGCGCGCGCAGCCGTGCCGGCGACAGGGTCGACAGGTAGTCGCTCAGCGACGACTTGGCCAGGCTCACGAGGGCATCGCCGTGGATGCTGGATTCGTGCTTGAGCCCCTCATCGATGCCGATGTTCACCTGGGTGGCGAGACCGTCACGCCGGCTGTAGACGGGGGCGCACACGACCGTCGAGAACTGGGACTCAATCAAGGCTTGCCGGCTGACGACCACGAACACGCGGGAGCGTTTGGGATCGCCGGCCGGGTGCCGCACGCGAAACAGGTCCCCCCGCTTCATTCGTCCGCCTGATACTCCAGCACGTCCCGTACCTCGCGGTTCAGTCGCACGGCAGAGCGGTTCAGAATCTCCAGATCCCGCGCGTCACGAGCCGCTTTAGCCCGGCGGCCGAGGTAGTCCCGCACCGCCTCTTCGATCAGCCGGGATCGATTGGCGCCCGTCCCGGCGGCCTTGTCCAGCGCGCGAAGGGTCTCTTCGGACAGGGTCACCGATGTCTTCACTCTCATACCACAATCATACTCCATAATGTCTTCCATAATGAGGTATACAGTTCTGGTGCGAAGCGAGACGCGGCCCTGACCGCGTGGTGCGAAGCGAGACGCGGCCCCTACCGCGAGCGAAGCGAGCGGCCTTTACCGAGGCGCGCAGCGCCGAGGCCCCCCGTGTATAATCCGGCCACTACCGGCCACCTACCGTCGTTCTCAGCTGCGCACTTTGTCGGATTTTGGGAGGCACGTATGCTCAGAAACGCTGCTCGACTCGCCCTGCTCATGACCTTCGTGTCGGCAGGCGCCGCGGCACAGGATGCCACTGCCGTCATCGGCAACGCGTCCAAGGCGATGGGCGCGGACAACTTGAAGTCGCTCACGTACGCGGGATCGGCGTCGGCCGGCAACTTCGGGCAGAGCAAGACCATTGCCGGCCCGCTGGCGATCACGACGATCACGAACTACACGCGCGCGATCGATCTCACCGTCCCCGCGTCGCGCGCCACCGGCACGACGATGCCGCCGGCGATTCCGGGTGCCCCGCCGCCGCAACCGGGAACCCTGAATCAGAACGTCACCCCAACCAACACCGCCTGGACGCAGCAACTGGAGATCTGGGTCACCCCGTGGGGCTTCTTGAAAGGCGCCGCGGCCAACAACGCGACGTCCCGCTCTCAACGGATCGGCGGCCGGACGTTCACCGTCGTGTCGTGGTCGCCGGCTCAGAAGGCGCCATCCGGAGAGGCGTACCGGCTCAACGGCTACATCAACGATCAGAACATGGTGGAGCGCGTCGAAACCTGGGTGGAGCACCCGGTGGCCGGTGATCTTCACGTCGACACCGCGTACACCAACTACCAGGATTTCGGCGGGCTGAAGGTCCCCGGGAAGATCGTGCGGAAGCAAGCCGGCCTGCCGTCGTTCGAGGCGACGATCACGAGCGCAACCGCGAACCCGGACAACATCACGCAGTTGGTGACGCCTCCGCCGCCGGCGCAAGGGCGGGGCGGCGCGCCCGGGGCGGCTCCTGGCGGACCGCCCGCAGCGCCCGCGGTCCAGGCAGAGAAGCTGGCCGACGGCGTCTACCGGATCACCGGCGGCTACGTGGCGCTCGCGGTCGACATGGGGGATCACATCGTCGTGCTCGAAGGCGGTCAGAGCGAGGCGCGCGGCCTGGCAGTGATCGCGGAAGCGAAGAAGGCGATTCCGAACAAGCCGATCCGGTACCTGGTCAACACGCACGCGCACTTCGATCACGCCAGCGGGCTCGCGCCGTTTGCGGCCGAAGGCATCACGATCATCACGCACGAGAACAACGAGGACTTTCTCGAGAAGTTGCTCAGCGGCCCGCGGACGCTGGTCGGGGACGCGCTCGCCAAAGCGAACCGGAAGCCCAAAGTCGAGAGCGCCGGCGACCGCAAGGTCCTCAAGGGCGGCACCCGGACGATCGAGCTGCACCACGTCAAGGACCTCGCCCACAGCGACGGCATGCTGATCGCGTTCCTGCCCAAGGAGAAGATCCTCTTCACGGGCGACTTCAACATCCCGGCAGCGAATCAGCCGGTGGCCCCGGCCATCAACACGCTCGTGCAGAACGTCGAGCGGTTGAAGCTCGACTTCGACGCGCACGTGCTGGTCCATGCGCCGAATCCGGACAAGCCGCAGACGAAGGCGGACTTGCTGGCCCTCGCCAAGAAGTCCACGGACTAGCACGGGTCGGACGTCATCTTGCGCGCCTGAGGGAGACTTTTCTCAGCACGTCCGTTGAAGGCGCCGTGTTCCAGAAGCGGGCGAGCCGGGGGCTCGCCCGCTTTCCTGTCGCGTGCCGTTCGTGATAAGACGGGAAAGCGTCGAACGTCAGGCGAGGGTCCTCCCGAGACGCTCGGAGCCCGGTCCTTGGTTCCGTTCTTGCGTCTCCACGTAACACATTCGTCGCCCCGCTCAGAAACCGGACCGTTTGATGTGAAAAGCGAAGCCGACCCCGTACGCCTCGTGATTGCCGGCGAGCCCCCGATCTTCCGGGAGGGCCTTCGCCGCCTGCTCGAGGCCCAATCGGACGTCCTCACCGTGAGCGGTGTCGGCGCTGAATCGGCCGCCGTCACCCTGGTCCGTACCCACGAGCCCGATATTCTCCTGCTGGCGCTGACGAAATCCGGCCGGCCGGCTGTCGAAACGTTGGGCGAGCTCGCGGCGTCGGGCGCCACGGTCCGGGTGATCATCCTGACCGACTCGGTCGATAGCCCGGATGTTGTCGGCGCGGTGCAGCTGGGCGCCCGCGGCGTGGTGCCGAGGGATTCCGCGCCCGATGTCCTCTTCAAGAGCATTCAGAGCGTGAAGGCCGGCCATTTTTGGATGGGCCGCGAGCAGATTTCCGGCGTTCTGCCGAGTTTGCGGAAGCTCGACGCCGCGCGGCGGCAGAGCAAAGCCTTCGGCTTGACGCGCCGGGAGATCGACATCCTCCGCGCGGTCGTGGCGGGCTGCACGAACAAGGAGATCGCCGAACGCGCCGCGATTACCGAGAACACCGTCAAGTCCCACCTGACCCACATCTTCAATAAGTCCGGGGCCTCGAACCGGGTCGAACTGGCGCTCTTCGCCACCCATCACCGCCTCCTCGACGGGATCTGAAGCGGGCGGAATCGCCAGTGTCTGGGAATCATGCGGCGTCGTACGCCTGTGTAGGGATACTTTACCGCTCATGGATTGAGGCGGATGCCGGCGGAATTCCCTCCCCAAGATTCAGCGGCCAAATCCGGACGAGCTGACCCGGCAGGAAACTTGCTGAATCGCCGCGGGTCGAATTGTCTCTGTAGGATTTCACGCCATAAAGGCCATAAAGAAGGACTCGGCCACATTGCCGGCGACCAACACCCCTCGAACGCCACCGATCGATCGCCCAATCCGGGTCGTGCTCTCGGACGACGAGTGCCTGTTCCGGGCGAGCCTGCGACAGCTGCTTGCGGTGCCCGCCTCGGTCATCAAGGACGTTTACGGTGTCGACGTCGGCGCCGGCTTCGACGTGGTCGGGGAAGCCGGGAGCGGCATCGAGACGGTCAGTATCGTGCGGTCCGTCCAGCCGGATCTGCTGCTGCTGGATCTGTCGATGCCACGTATGTCCGGGCTTGAAGCTCTGCGCGAACTGGGCGAGTCCCGTGAGCCCGTCCGGACGATCCTGCTGGCGGGAACGATCGACCGGACGCAGCTGCTGACGGCGCTGCACCTGGGGGTCAGGGGTCTGCTCCTGAAGGACGTGACCACGGAGGTGCTCTTCGAGGCAATTGTCTGCGTGATGGCTGGGCGGTACTGGTTGGGACAGACGCTGGTGAGCGACCTGGTGGAGACCGTTCGCCCGCTCATCGAGCCTTCCAATGTGGCCCCGAAGCCGCTCTATGCGCTCACACCCCGCGAGCGGCAGGTGCTGGGTATGGTCGCGGCCGGGTATTCGAACAAAGAGATCGCCCGGCAGTGCGCGATCAGCGAGCAGACCATCAAGCACCATCTCACCCGCATGTTCGACAAGGTCGGGGTCGGCAACCGGCTCGAGCTCGCGATGGTCGCGACCCGGGTCGTCCACGACGCCGCCGTCTAAACAATAGTTGCCTGTCCGAACAAGCATCCGCCGGCGCCAAGCCGGGCGGGCTCCCCCGATGGTGCTACGACCCTGGTCACCTTCGGGGGATTCTCACGTGCCCCCTCCCTGGCGCACCATACCTCTACTGTGCGCGCGGGTCTCCACGACGTCCGCCTGACCCTTCACCAGACCGCCGGCACCACTGCATCACCAGCTCCTCGAGTGAGTCTCGCAATGGCCAAAAGCACGATGTTCCTGCGATCGTTCCTGTTGCTGCTCGCGATCCTCTCATCCGGTGCCCGGATCGAGGCGCAGTTGCTGCCGCCGCTCCCCGTGCCGCCGATCCCGATTCCGCTACCCGCTTCGATTCTCGGCAAGCTCGATCCGCTGCTCCAGCAGCGCGTGCCGAGCTTCACCGGACGCTCCAAGGTCATCGTCCGGGCCACCAGTCTCACGTCGATCGGACCAGTCCGGCTGCTCGTCCAGCAGCTCGGCGGAGTCCTCGGCCGCCAGCTGCCCCTCATCGAGGGTTTCGTGGCCGACGTCCCCAACATCTCGTTGCCGCTTCTGGCGAACAGTTCGCTCGTGAAGCGCGTCGCGCTGGACCGGCTGATCCTCGGCGCGACCGAGCGGACGGGGGCCACCGTGGGTGCGACCGCCGTGCGGCAGGCCACGGGCTATGACGGGTCGGGCGTCGGCGTGGCGGTCATCGATTCCGGCATCGCGCTGTGGCACGACGATCTGTCTCAGAACGGCCTCGGATCTCAGCGCGTCGATCAGTTCGTGGATTTCGTCAACGGCCGCACGACGCCGTACGACGACTACGGACACGGCACGCACGTCGCCGGGATCGTCGCCGGCGACGGCTTCGATTCCAACGGCGCCCGCTCCGGCATCGCCCCGCGCTCGCGACTGATTGCGCTGAAGGTTCTCGATCAGGCCGGGCGCGGCCGCATCAGCAACGTGATTGCCGCGCTCGACTACGTCGTCGCTCACCAGGACGATCTCAATATCCGGATCGCCAACCTGTCGGTCGCCGCCGGCGTGTTCGAGTCGTACCACACCGATCTCCTGACGCTTGCGGCCAGGAAGGCGGTCGAGCGGGGCATCGTGGTCGTCGCGGCCGCCGGCAACGCCGGCAGGGATTCCCAGGGCCGCAACCAATATGGCGGCATCACGGCGCCGGGCAATGCTCCCTGGGTGCTGACCGTCGGGGCTTCCAGTCACATGGGAACCGTCGATCGCGCCGACGACACGGTCGCGGCATTCAGCTCGCGTGGCCCCACGGCGATCGATCGGGCCGCGAAACCCGATCTCGTGGCGCCGGGGGTCGGGATCGAATCGCTGAGCGCGCCGGGCAGCGCGTTGTTCGCATCCAAGTCGCCGTACCTGCTGAACGGCAGTTCCCCTTCGGCCTATCCGCCCTTATCTCAGCCTGAGCGGTACCAGCCAGGCGACGCCGGTTGTGGCCGGCACGGTGGCACTGATGCTCCAGGCCAATCCGGCCCTGACGCCCAACGCCGTCAAAGCGGTGCTGCAGTACACGGCGGAGAAGTACGGCGGCTATCACTCGTTTTCGCAGGGCGCCGGATTCCTCAACACGCGCGGCGCCGTCGAGCTCGCACGTTTTCTTGCGGGGGCGCCCGCCGCTCCATACCCGGCAACGGCCGGATGGAGCCGGCAGCTGATTTGGGGCAATCAACGCGTGCGAGGCGGCCGGCTGACGGCCACGGCCAACGCGTGGGCAACGACCGTCGTCTGGGGGACCGCGACGATACCTGGAGGGCAGACACCCACGTGGGGTGTGTTGTGCGCGTCGGCCGACTGCGAGGACGCCGGGACGAGTAGCTGGGGAACGCTCTGTTCGGACCCCGGCTGCAGCGGCAACTCCGTCAACATCGTGTGGGGTCCCGCATGCGGCGGCGCTGATTGCCAGAACACGAGCTGGTCGCCTGACAGCGAGATATGGGGCAGCAGCGACAACAGCGAGGACACGGTCGTGTGGGGGACGTCCGACGACAACGAGGACACAGTTGTGTGGGGCACCTCCACCTACGACGAAGACACGGTGGTCTGGGGCACTTCGGGACCCGAGGATGTAGTCTGGCCGAGCCCGAGTTGCACTGAACCGAACTGCAGCGGGGGGAGCTAGCCCATGGAGACCTCCTTCTTCCCGAAACCCTTCGGATACCTTCGCGATCTGGCCGGCCGCCGCGCGGCAGACGAGGAGTCGCCGACCAACGCCGTCGGGTGGAGCTCGCTGCCGTTGGTGGCCCGGCTCTATGTCACCTGCGTCATCGCCGGCGGCGTCTTTCTGTTGGTGAAGTTCTTCCCCACCACCATTCCTGATGCGCCGTCGTTTGCGGCACTGGTCGCGCTCTCCTGTCTCACCTCAGCGTGGAAGGTCAATCTTCCTCTCCATCCGAGCAGCGGCTCGACGCTTTCGGTTTCCTGCGCGGCCGATCTCATGGCGCTCATGCTGCTCGGCCCGCAGCAGGCCATGGTCGTCGCCGTGGCCGGCGTCTGGACGCAGTGCACGTTCAACGTGAAACGGCCGTATCCGCCGTACCGGACCGTCTTCAGCATGGCGGCCGAAGCGATCACGATGCAGGCGACTGGTCTCGTCTATCTGTGGCTCCACGGCGCGCCGGAGCTGTTGCAGGTGGCGTCGATTCCAAAGGCGCTCGTCGGGATGAGCGCCACGTACTTCTTCGTCAACACCGGGCTGCTGGCCGGGGCGATCGCGCTGTCGACGCGCCAGAACGCCTGGAGGGTGTGGCACGACAGCTTCCTCTGGAGCGGACCCAGCTTCATGGTGGCCGGGGCCGCGGGCGCGATGGGCGCGCTGGTGATCGAGCGCGGCGATCACTGGATGGCCATCCTGATGCTCGCGCCGGTGTATCTGACGTATCGCACCTATCAGGTGTTTCTCGGGCGTATCGAGGACCAGCGCCGGCACGTCGAGGAGACCCAGAAGCTGCACAGCGAGACGATCGAGGCGCTGATGCAGGCAAGGCGGGCAGAGCGCGCGCTCGCGGACGAGAAGGAGCGCCTTGCCGTCACGCTGCGAAGCATCGGCGACGGCGTCATCGCGACGGATCTGGACGGGAACGTGCTCTCGATCAACAACGTCGCCGAGGGCCTGACCGGATGGAGCCAGGAGGAGGCCTCGGGGAAGCCGTTCGGCGCGGTGTTCCGAAGCTTCGATCCCGAAACCCGGGAGCGGCGGGACAACCCCGTTGCGAAAGTGGCCTGGAACGCCGGGCAGCCCAGCCTGACGCACAGCACGGTGCTCGTCGCTCGTGACCTCTCCGAGCGGCCGATCGAAGAGATCTCCGCGCCGCTTCGCGACGCGGCCGGCCGGACGATCGGGATGGTCGTGGCGTTCCGCGACATCACCGACGCGCTCAAGATGCGCGAGGAGCGGGCCAAGGCGAGCAAGCTCGACTCGCTCGGGCTCCTGGCCGGAGGCATCGCCCACGACTTCAACAACATCCTGATGGCCGTCATGGGCAACGTCTCGATGGCGCGCGCGACGATGCCGGCCGGTCCGGCGATGCGGGCGCTCGACCAGGCTCAACAAGCCTGTGTCCGCGCGCGGCAGCTGACGTGGCAGCTCCTGACGTTCTCGAGAGGTGGAGCGCCCGTCAAGAAGACGATCGCCATCCCCCGCATCCTCAAGGAGTCGGCCGGCCTCGCGCTCCGAGGATCCAACGCGAGCTGTAGCTTCGAGATCGCGCCGGAGCTCTGGTCCGTGTCGGCCGACGAGGGGCAGCTCGTGCAGGTGTTCACCAACATGATGATCAACGCGCAGCAGGCCATGCCCCACGGCGGCGCGATCCGCATTTGCGCCGAGAACGTCGTCGAGCCGGGGGCGCCGGGGCCGCACGCCGGGAGTGCCGACGCCGGGCGGTCCGTCAGGATCACCGTCGCCGACGAGGGCATCGGCATTCCGGAAGAGAACATCGGCAGGATTTTCGATCCGTATTTCAGCACGAAGCAGAAAGGCAGCGGCCTCGGTCTCGCCACGTCGTACTCCATCATCAAGAACCACGGCGGGTCCGTCTCCGTGGAGTCGAAACCCGGGCACGGAACCACGCTGCGGGTGAACCTTCCGGCCTCGACCAGCTGCGAGCTCGCGCTCGAGCCGCCCGCGCGGCTCACGCCGCGGATGAGCGGAGGGCCCGGCCGCATTCTCGTGATGGACGACGAAGCGTCGATCCGCCTGCTGGCGGTCAACATGCTCACCTTCCTCGGGCACGACGTCTCCGTCGTCGACAACGGCCGGACCGCGGTTGAACAGTACGCACACGCGCTGAAGACCGGCGAGCCGTTCGACGCGGTGATCCTGGACCTCATCGTGCCGGGCGGCGCGGGCGCCCGGGAGGCAATGGAGTTGCTCAGCGAGGTCGATCCGGGCGTGAACGCCATCGTGGTCAGCGGCTACGCGCAGGATCCGGCGATGACGGAATACCGCGACTACGGATTCAAGGGAGTCATCTCCAAGCCGTTCACGCTCGAAGAACTGAATAGCGCCCTTCACGCCGTCATGGGCACGGCCACTAGCCGGGTGCACTAACCATGGCGTTGACTTGTACTCAGGGCCTCGGCGGACGGCCGGGCGGGCCGGGTGGATCCGATCGCGCGGTCCGCGTCGTGCTGGCGGATGACGAGTGCCTCTTCCGGGCGAGCCTGCGTCAGTTGCTCGCCGTGCCGGCCGCGGTCATCAAAGACGTGTACGGCGTGGATGTCGGCCCGGGCTTCGAGGTCGTCGGGGAAGCCGGGAGCGGTGAAGACACCGTCAGAGTCGTGCGGTCGGTCCGGCCCGCTCTCCTGCTGCTCGATCTGTCGATGCCGCGCATGTCGGGTCTCGAAGCGCTGCGCGAACTGGGCACGTGCCGCGACAACGTCCGGACGATCCTGCTCGCGGGAACAATCGATCGGACCCAGTTGCTCACGGCCGTTCACCTGGGAGTCCATGGCCTCCTGCTGAAGGACGTCACCACGGAGGTGCTGTTCGAAGCCATCATGTGCGTCATGGCGGGGCGCTACTGGCTGGGCCAGACGCTGGTCAGCGATCTGCTGGAGACCGTACGCCCGCTCATCGAATCGTCCAGCGCGGCCGGAGGCAGACTCTCGTACGGCTTGACGCCACGCGAGCGTCAGGTGCTGACGATGGTTGCGGCGGGGTGCTCGAACAAGGAGATCGCCGTTCAATGCGGCATCAGCGCGCAGACAATCAAGCACCACCTGACCCGTATGTTCGAGAAGCTCGGGGTCTCCAACCGGCTCGAGCTTGCGATGATCGCGACCGAACGCGGCCTGCTTCACGCCGCTGAGTCCGAGCCGCAGCGGGAGACCGTGCGCATTGCCGAGGAACGCCCGGCGCTCGCCATTTGATAGCGGCAGGCGCTCACCTCGCACGAGCCGCACGGTAAAAACGACACACCCCACCGCCGCCCGAATACACGACGCGGGTGATTCCCCCAATAAATCACCCGTGCTTCGTGGGTACTTGATTTGCCTTCTCAGTTCGAGTGGGCGCATTGAGATGGTGAGACGCGAACGGACGACGTCCCGCAAGGCGCGTGGCACTCGGCGGTTCAGGCTGAGGCTTCCCGTGTGGTATCGGGCCGATGGCGAGATCGGGTGGCGCGCGGGTTTGACCGAGAGCATCAGTGACGCCGAGACCGTTATTCGAGCCGAGTATCCGGCTGCCGGGGATACGGCCATCGCGATCGTCATCTCATTGCCCCCGGCAGCCGCCGAGCTCGGAGGTTGCCTCGTCGGTCGGGGGAGCATCAAAGCCCTTCCGGTTGTGCGGGCGCGCCGGCGGTCGACATTCGCCGTCGTCGTAACGAGTTATCGCCTCGAGCGCGCGGATCGGGCATTCCCGCCCCCTTGAGCTGTCCTTCGAACGTTAGAACTTTAGGACTCTATCCCCTCCTCCTACTGGGCTACTCCCGCTAGTCACCTGCGTGTGATTTTCTTCTTCTGAACTCCCCCGTATCTTAGACAAACGCAATCGAGGCGAGTCGATGTCGAGTGGCGCCGGCCACCCGCTGATTCGCCGGCGACTCACGTGTCACGAGACGGTTCAGGTGGTTGGGGCGCTCGAGAGAGGGACCCCAACCGAAGGGGGCGAAGCCTTGGCAACGGACGACGCGCGATGGTTTGCGCTGTGGACGCACAGCCACTGCGAACAACTCGTGCGCGATCAATTGACGGCGAAGGGATTCGACACCTTTCTTCCGACAGTGGGGGAGTGGTCGCGCCGCGGCGGGGTGCGGCGGGTGATTCCGCGGCCCATGTTTCCGAGCTATCTCTTCGTCCGCCATGCGATCGAGAAGCGCAGCTACGTGGAGATCATGAAGGCTCGCGGGCTCGTCCGGATCCTGGGAGAGCGCTGGGACAGTCTGAGCGCGATCGGCGACGACGAGATTGAAGCGATTCAGCGAGTCGGCAACAGCGGCCTGACGGTCGCGCCGTATCCGTACCTGCGCGAGGGCCAGCGCGTCCGCATCACCGAGGGGCCGTTGGCCGGTGTCGAGGGCATTCTCGTCCGCAACCGGCCGAAACAGGGACTGCTGGTGCTCTCCGTCGAGCTCCTCCAGCGCAGCGTGGCGGTCGAGATCGAGTGCGACGCCGTGGATCCCGTCGACACGACCTGCTCGCGCGCCTTCCGCCTGCAAGCGGAAGGCTGCAGCGGGTACCCGGCTTCCGCCTGAAGACGGAAGCCACGAGGTCACAGCCGGCTTCAGTCGTGAGCAGATGATGTCACCGAGCATCGCGCCCAACGTGATCCCCAACGTGATCCCCAAAGTGATCCCCAGCGTGATCGATGTCCAGCCCGAAAACGTCGACGAGCACCTCGTCACGCTACGGCATCGTTCGTCGCCGGAGGCGGAGCCCTACAACGCGCTGCGCTATGCCATCGAGGCGCGAGGCGGCGACGATCTGCGCACGGTGGCCGTCACCAGCCCGGCCGCCGGAGATGGCAAGACGACGACAGCGATCAACCTGGCCGGCGCCCTGGCTCACCGCCGCGAAGGACGGGTGCTGCTGGTGGACGTCGATCTTCGCCGGCCCTCGGTGTGCCCGCTGCTCGGCCTCGCCGACGGCGCCAATCGCGCCGGCCTCGTCGATGCCATCCTGGATCCGGATCTGACGCTCGACGACGTGGTCACGCAGCTGCCGGCGTTCAATCTCTGGCTCCTGCCCGCGGGCAGGTTTTCGGACGAGCCGTTCGAGCTGCTGCGGACGTCCCGCATGAAGGATCTGATCCAGCACGCGCGCCGGCAGTTCGACTTCGTCGTGCTCGACACCTCGCCTCTCCTGCTCTTTCCGGACGCGCGCATTCTCGAGCATTGGGTCGACGCGTTTCTGCTGGTCGTCGCGGCTCACCGAACCCCGCGCAAGCTCGTCGAGGAAGCTGTCAACCTGCTCAGTCCCTCGAAGCTGATCGGGCTGGTGTTCAACGGGGACGATCGCCCGCTCTCCCGGGGCTACGGCGACGCGTATGGTTACAGCTACGCGCCCTCCCGCACAGGGTCCTCCGGGATGCGCCCGCGGTGGCCCTGACGCACGCTTCATCCCAGGCAATTTCATGACGCATCATCGGTCCAGTGAACACGCAGTGCGGGGTCCGGGGCCCGAGTACCTGCTGGAGCTCTGGCATCGCCGCAAGTGGGTGGGTGTGCTCGTGTTCGCCGCGGTCCTGGCCGGCGCCGTTACCGTCACGCTGTCGCTGCCGGATCTGTATCGGGCCTCCGCCACCGTGTTCGTCCAGAAGCAGCGGGTGTCTGAAGCCTTTCTCGCTTCCTCGGTGACGGCCGAGCTCGAGACGCGAATCGAAGCGATCCGTCAGCAAGTGATGAGCCGCGCACGGTTGACCGATTTGATCTGCCGGCTGAATCTGTATCCGGAGCTCAGGCCCACCTGGCCCGCCGACGCGCTGGCCGAACGGATGCGGCGCGAGGTCCGGCTGGACCTCGCCGGGATCGATCAGGCGGTCGGGCGAGGCCCCACGATCGCCTTCACGCTCAGCTACAGCGGGCGGGATCCTCAGACCGTGGCGGAAGTCGCCAATACCCTGGTTGCCGCCTACGTGGACGAGAACGCCAGGAGCCGCACGCAACAGGCGACGCGCACGTCGGAAGTCCTGCGAACGCAACTCGCCGACGCGAGGAAGGAACTGGACGCGCGCGAGCAACAGGGGAACGAGTTCAAGTCGCGCCACACCGGCGAGCTGCCCGAACAGCTTCCCGCGAACCTTGCGGCGCTGGACAGGCTCGCCACCGAGCTTCGCCTCAACGGCGAGTATCAGCTTCGGGCCATCGAGCGTCAGGAACGGCTCGAACGGCAGCAGGCCGATGCGAGGGCCACCGCCCCGGGGATGCCGGCGCCCGCGTTCGCGCCCGACCCGCTCCTGAAACGCCGCCAGGAACTTGCCGAGCTCCGCACGCACTTGCGCGACAAACACCCCGAGGTGATTCGACTCAAGGCTGAAATCGCCACGCTCGAAGAGCAGGCGGCCCAGACGCCCACTGCCGTGGACGCGCCCGCCCCGGCGCAGGAGGATCCAACCGCGTACCTGAAGCGGTCGCTGGCCGAAGCCGGCAACGAGCTCAAGCTGCTGAAGGAACAGGAGCTCGTGCTGCGCAGGGCGATGACCGGATACGAGGCGCGCGTCGAGACCGCCCCGAAGCGCCAGCAGGAGCTCGACGAGCTGTCACGCGACCACGCCACGATCAAGGAGCGGTACGAGACCCTCCTGAAGCGATACGAGGACGCACAACTCGCCGAGAGCCTGGAAAAAGGCCAGGACGTGGAGCAGTTTCGGGTGCTCGATTCGGCGATCCCTCCGGACCGGCCGGCCGCGCCCAACCGTCCCGGGCTCCTCATCATCGGATTCATCGCGGCCCTTGCGCTGGGATTCGCCGCGACGGTGGCGGCCGACAAGCTCGACACGACGTTTCACTCGGTCGATGAGCTGCGGGCCTACATCAGCGTGCCTGCACTCGCCACCATTCGCATGATTCCCACGAAGGCCGGCGCGCGGCGCCGGCGCCTGCGCCTGGCACTCATGACCGTGTTCGTCGTCGCCGGCCTGACCCTGATCGTGGCCGGCTCCCGTCACGTGGCCGCCGGCAATGAGGGAATCGTCAGGCGGACATCTGGCACGTTGCGGTGATCGGACAGGAATCCCTAATCCCTAATCGCGAATCCCTGATCCCGAATCCCTGATCTCGGATCCCTGATCTCGGATCCCGATCCCGAATCGATCTCCCGCTCGGCCACTTCAACTGGTGCACAGACCGTCCCGATCAGGGATTCGGGATTAGCGATTAGCGATTAGGGATTTCCGATGCTGTCCCAGCCCTACAACGAGGAGGTCTTCAAGTACCTCCTGGCGGTCGAGCGCGAGCGCTGTGATCGATCGGGCCGGCCGTTCCTCCTGCTGCTGATGGCGCCGGCGCCGCGGCCCGGCGTGCCCGCGCCCATCGCGCGTGCGGTCGCGCGAACGCTCTTCTCGAGTCTTCGATTGTGTCTGCGCGAGACGGACTTCATCGGCTGGTATGACGAGGCGCGCGTCGCCGGAGCGGTGCTGACCGACCCCGGCCAGGAGACGGCGGCGGCTGTCTGCCGCCGCGTGGCTCGAACGATCGGCGGCGCGCTTCGCGAAAGTTGTTCCTCGGAGGTGGCGCGCGGCTTCCAGCTGCGCGTCTACGAACACGGCGAACCCGGCGGCGCGACGCCGGCAGGAGGGCTCACCCTTGATCTCTAACGCCCGGCACCGAACACGTCTCGTCCCGCCGATGGTGGTGGGTTGCCCTGCGGCACGCACGCCGCGCCGGCCGCGCCGCCGCGCGCTGTCGCTTTGCGCCACGACGGATCGGCTCGTCCGGCCGCGGGTGCTCGACGACGCGGTCTTCGAGGACGTCCTGATGCGGGAGAGAAAGCGCGCGGACCGTTCCGATCGGCCGTGCGTCCTGCTGGTTCTCGAACTGCAGCGCGGCGACGCCGTTATCGGGAACACGTTCAAGACCGGCCCGGAGCAGGCAGTCATCGACGCGCTCGCGGCCGTCATGCGCAAGACGGACGTCGCCGGGCGCATCGGGGCGGGCGCCATCGCCGTCCTTCTGCCCGGGGCCTGCGCGTCGAGTGTTGACCGTGTCCGCGAGCGATTCGCGGATCGGCTTCGTCAAGAGCTCGCCCGCCGATCGAATCTCGAGATTGCAGACCGGCTTTCGATTCGGATCCACGTTTCGCCCGAACCGGCGATCGCGGACGCGGACCAAGCAGCGCCGGCCGACCCCATCGCGCGTCCGCTGCGAACGTCCCGCCGTGCCGTCGCCGGCGCGATCAAGCGGGGGCTGGACATCGCCGGCAGCGCCACGCTCCTCGTCCTGCTGTCGCCGCTGTTCCTGCTGATTGCCCTGCTGGTGAAGCTGAAGTCCCGCGGGCCGGTCATCTACGAACAGACGCGTGTCGGCCAGAACATGAAGCCCTTCACGATGCTCAAGTTCCGCACGATGCGCCTGGACGCGGACCATGCCCTTCATCGCGAGTTCGTCAGCGCGTTCATCAACTCGCAGCGGCAGGCGGAGAACGGCGCGATCCCCTTCTTCAAGCTGACCGGCGACCCGCGGGTCACGCCGATCGGACGCCTCCTGCGCAAGACGAGCCTCGACGAGCTGCCGCAGCTCTGGAACGTGCTGCGCGGCGACATGTCGCTCGTCGGGCCGCGCCCGGCGCTCCCGTACGAGCTCGAGCAATACAAGCCCTGGCACCGCCGCCGCGTGCTCGAGGCCAAACCGGGAGTCACCGGCCTGTGGCAGGTCACCGGGCGCAGCCGGACGACGTTCGACGAGATGGTGCGGCTCGACCTCCGCTATGCCAGGACGTGCGGCCTCTGGACCGACATCAAGATCCTCCTGGCGACGCCGGCCGCGGTCATCTCGGGGAGAGGCGCGTGCTGACTGGGATGGAGGCAACGATGCAGGAAAGCGAGATCGGCGTGCCGGTGCCCGACTACGTCTGCATCGGGCCCGGCGTCAAAGTCGGGAAGGATGTCAGGTTCGCGAAGTTCATCAACCTGTACGGCTGCGAGATCGGCGACGAGACGAAGATCGGCGCCTTCGTCGAGATTCAGAAGAACGCCAGGGTCGGGCGGCGGTGCAAGATCTCGAGCCACACGTTCATCTGCGAGGGGGTGACCATTGAGGATCACGTCTTCGTCGGCCACGGCGTGACGTTCATCAACGACATCTATCCGCGGGCCACGACCGGCACGGGCGAACTGCAGACGGAGAAGGACTGGAACGTGGCGGCCACGCTGGTGAAACGGGGCGCGTCAATCGGGTCGGGCGCGACCATCCTGGCGAACGTCGTGATTGGAGAAAACACCATCGTCGGCGCCGGCAGCGTGGTCACCCGCGACGCGCCCGCCAACGCCATCGTGGCCGGCAACCCGGCGAGAGTCCTGCGGTATCTCAACACCACACCCGAGACATCCCATGAATAGCGACAACGTTCCTCTGTCCGCGCTCGGCAGCGACGGCCTCCCGGTTCCGGGTCCGCTGGCCGCCGGTTTCCGCCGCAAGACCGACCTGCTCAGGCGCACCGAGCTCCGCCAAAGCCATGGCGATGTGCTTCGTGTCGGCGTGATCGGGTACGGGTACTGGGGCCCCAACATCGTCAGGAACCTGCACAGTCTCGACAACTGCGAAGTCGTCGCGGTCTGCGACAAGAATCCCGCGTCTCTACGCCGCGCCGGCCGGCAGTATCCGGCGATCCCGCTGACGGCGGACTGCGCCGACATTCTGGCGTCGCCCCACATCGACGCCGTTGCCGTGGTCACGCCGGTCTGGACGCATTTCGCCCTGGCCAAGGCGGCGCTGGAAAACGGCAAGCACGTCTTCGTCGAAAAACCGCTCACGTCGAATGCCGCGCAGGCCGAGGAGCTCATCGAGCTGGCGGATCGGAAGAACCTCACGCTCATGGTGGACCACACGTTTCTGTTCAGCGGCCCGGTCACGAAGATCCGGGAGCTCGTCGACAGCGGCGCGTTGGGGGCGCTCTACTACTTCGACTCGACACGGGTGAACCTCGGTCTCTTCCAGCACGACGTCAACGTGATCTGGGACCTGGCCCCGCACGACCTGTCGATCATGGACCACATCATCCTGGAGAAGCCCGAGGCCGTCGTCGCGACGGGCGGAAAGCATCTCAACGGGCTGGCCGACGTCGCGTTCATCACCATCTACTTTCCGAGGAACGTCATCGCGCACGTGAACGTCAACTGGCTGTCTCCGGTCAAGGTCCGGACCACGCTGATCGGCGGCGAGCAGAAGATGCTGGTCTGGAACGACCTGGATCCCGACGAGAAGATCAAGGTCTACGACAAGGGCGTGCAGATCTCGAACAAGGAAGGGCTGCACGAACTGCTCGTGAGCTATCGATCCGGCGACGTCTGGGCGCCCAAGATCGAACAGACGGAAGCCTTGAAGGTGGAGCTCGCGTACTTCATCGAGTGCATCACGAAGGGCCGCCGGCCCGTCAACGACGGCGCGGCCGGCTTGCGGGTCGTGAAGCTGCTCGAGGCCGCCGACCAGTCGCTGAAAGAAAGAGGCAGCCTTGTTGTTCTCTGAATCGCGGAAAGGAACCGGCACCGCTGCGCCGCCCGCTCCGATCCCGTTCCTCGATCTGGTCACGCCGCACCTGGAACTGGAAGAAGAACTGGTGTCCGTGTTCCGGGGCGCGGTGCGGACCGGCGGATTCGTGGGCGGACCGGCCGTCGAAGCGTTCGAGCGCGGATTTGCCGGGTTCTGCGACGTGCGGCATGGCGTCGGCGTGGCGAGCGGCACCGACGCGCTGTTGTTCGCGCTGCTGGCCGCGGGCGTGAAACCGGGCGACACGGTCGTCACCGTGCCGAACACGTTCATCGCGACCACCGAGGCGATCCGCCAGGCGGGGGCGCAGCCGGATTTCGTCGACGTCGACGAGCGCACCTACACCATGGATCCCGTGAGGCTGCTCCGTTACCTGGAGAGCGATTGCACGCGCGGTCCAAACGCCCGGCGCATGAGCCGGCGCACGGGCGGTCCGGTGACGGCCGTCGTGCCCGTGCATCTCTACGGACAGATGGCTGACATGGACCCGATCCTCGATGTGGCCAGGCTGTACAACCTCGTCACCGTCGAGGATGCCTGCCAGGCCCACGGCGCCGAGTACTTCTCGAAACGGGCCAACCGCTGGTGCAAGGCCGGGTCGATGGGCCAGGCCGCGGCCTTCAGCTTCTATCCCGGCAAGAACCTCGGCGCCTGCGGCGAGGCCGGTGCCGTCACCACCAACGACGAGCGAATCGCGCGACGTTGCCAGATGCTGCGCGACCACGGCCAGTCGAGAAAGTACTTCCACGACATCGAGGGGTACAACGGACGGCTCGACGCCATCCAGGCCGGGTTCCTGGGCGTGAAGCTTCCTCGTCTCGCGACGTGGAACGAACAGCGGCGCGCGCGCGCGGAGTCGTATCGGGAGCTCCTGTCCGCAGCGGGAACGCCGATCCTTCCGCACGTGCCGCGCTGGTCGCGGCCGGTCCACCACCTCTATGTCGTACGGGTCCCGAATCGGGACCGCGTCCAGGCGCACCTGGCCGCCGCGGGCATCGGGACCGGCATTCACTATCCGGTGCCGCTGCATCTCTGCCAGGCGTATCAGGGCCTGGGATTCCACGAGGGTGATTTCCCGGTCGCCGAGCAGGCCGCCTCCGAGATTCTGTCGCTGCCGATGTTCCCCGGCCTCTCGCTCGACAGTCAGCGGCGCGTCGCCGCCGAGCTGCTCGAGTCGATCGCCGAGGACGGCGTCAGCAGCCCGATTGAAGGACTGGAAGTCCACGGGCAATGAAGATCGTCTCCATCGTCGGCGCGCGCCCGCAGTTCGTCAAGGCGGCGGCCCTCAGCCGGAAGCTGAGGGAGCGGCACACCGAGGTCCTGGTGCACACCGGGCAGCACTACGACTACGAGATGTCGGGGATCTTTTTCGACGGCCTCGAGATGCCGGCGCCGGACGTGAACCTGGGCGTCGGTTCCGGCGCGCACGGCGCGCAAACCGGCGCGATGCTGAAAGCGATCGAGGACGTGCTGATCGCCGAACGCCCGGACTGGCTCCTGGTCTACGGCGATACGAACTCGACGCTCGCCGGCGCGTTGGCCGCGTCGAAAGTGTTCGTGCCCGTCGCCCACGTCGAAGCCGGGCTGCGCAGCTTCAACCGCCGCATGCCCGAGGAGGTCAACCGCGTCGTTGCCGATCACCTGTCGGACCTCCTGCTGTGCCCGAGCGACACGGCGGCCCGAAACCTGGCCGCCGAGGGCATCTCGCGCGGCGTCCATGTCGTCGGCGACGTCATGCTCGACGTTCTGAACTGGGCAACCGAACGCGCGCTGGCGCGGCCGCCCGAAGTGCTCCACCGCCTGGAATTGACGAAGCCCTTCGTGCTGGCGACCGTCCATCGGAGTGAAAACACCGACGATCGCGCGCGGCTGGCGCAGATCCTGCTCGCGCTCGACGCGCTCGACGAGCCGGTCGTCTTCCCGGTCCATCCCCGCACGTGCCGGGCCATCGAGGAATTGAACTGGCGGCCGAAGCCTCACATCCAAGTGATCGATCCGGTGGGCTACCTCGAGATGGTGACGCTGACGGGCGCCGCACGCCTCGTGCTGACCGATTCTGGCGGTCTGCAGAAGGAGGCCTACTGGCTCGGCGTCCCCTGCCTCACGCTCCGCGACGAAACGGAATGGGTCGAGACCGTGCACGCGGGGTGGAATGCCCTGGTGGGATCTGATTTCGAGAGGATTGTTCATGCCGTGCGGACGTTCGCGCCTCCGGGCCCGAGGCCGACTCTGTACGGCGACGGGCTCGCGGCGGAGCGATGTGTGGCGCGGCTCGGGCTGGCGGCCGGATCGGACCGCATGCGACCGATGAGCGTCGGTCTGCAGTCGTGACGGGAGGAGTCTTCATGGACAGTGGCCCACTCAACGTCCCCGGTATCAACGTCGCCGTCGTCGGCGTCGGCTACTGGGGCAGGAACCTGGTTCGAAACTTTCACGCTCTCGGCGCGCTGTCCGTGCTCTGCGATGCGGAGCGATCCATCGAGACGAACTGCCGGCAGGAGTACGCGGGCGTCAGGTTCTGCCACGACTTCCGCGCCGTCCTCGCCGATCCGTCGATCGACGCGGTAGCGCTGGCGACGCCGGCGGTGACGCACTACGAGATGGCGAAAGCGGCGCTCGAAGCCGGGAAGGACGTGTTCGTCGAAAAGCCGCTGGCGATCGACGTCAGGCACGGCGAGAGCCTCGTCGAGCTCGCCGCGGCGAAGGGCCGGATCCTGATGGTCGGCCACATCCTGCGCTATCACCCCGCCATCGTGAAGCTCGGCGAGCTGATTCAGAACGGCACTCTCGGCAAGGTCGACTACCTCTATTCCAACCGCCTGAACATCGGCAAGATCCGGACGGAGGAGAACATCCTCTGGAGCTTTGCGCCGCACGACATCTCGGTGATGTTGTCGCTGCTCGGCGAGATGCCGGCGAAGGTCTCCTGTCAGGGCTCGGCCTACCTGAACCCCGGCGTCTTCGACGTCACCTTGAGCCACTTCGATTTTCCGAGCGGCGTGCAGGCCCACATCTTCGTCAGCTGGCTGCACCCCGTCAAAGAACAGCGGCTGGTGGTGGTCGGCTCGGAGCGGATGGCGGTCTTCGACGACACCGCCGAGCACAAGCTCGTGCTGTATCCGCACAGGGTCGAGTGGAAGAACAGGATCCCGACGGCCGTCAAGGCCAGGGGAGAAGTCGTCGAGCTCGAGAATCGCGAGCCGCTGCGCGAGGAATGCCAGCACTTCCTGAGCTGCGTTGCTTCGAGGTCGGCTCCCGTCAGCGACGGTGACGAGGGCCTGCGGGTGCTGCGCGTGCTCGACACCTGTCAGCGCTCGCTGCTCGACGGAGGCGCGGCGGTCATGCCGCTCGCCGCGCCCGCGAAGAAGGCCGCCGCGTACTTCGCCCACGAGTCGGCCTGCGTGGACGAGGGGGCGCACGTGGGTGCGGGGACGAAGATCTGGCATTTCGCGCACGTCATGAAAGGGGCGCGGATCGGCGAGCGCTCGATTCTCGGCCAGAACGTCAACGTCGACGGCGGGGCCACGATCGGCAACAACGTCAAGATTCAGAACAACGTGTCCGTCTATGCCGGTGTGGTGATCGAAGACGATGTGTTCCTGGGGCCGTCGTGCGTGCTGACCAACGTCACGAATCCGCGGTCCCAGGTCAACCGGCACTCGCTGTATGAAACCACCTGGCTCAAGCGCGGCTGCACCGTCGGCGCCAACGCCACGATCGTCTGCGGCGTCACGATTGGCCGGTATGCGTTCATCGGCGCCGGCTCGGTCGTGACCAGGGACGTGCCCGACTTCGCCCTGGTCGTCGGCAATCCGGCGCGCCAGACCGGATGGATGAGCCGCCATGGCCACCGGCTCGAGGCCCCGGACGCGGACGGCGTGCGCCGCTGCCCCGAGAGCGGCCACCGGTACCAGGAAGTCGAAGCCGGCGTGCTCCGGTGCCTGGACCTCGACGAGGACGCGCCGCTGCCGCAGGAGCTCACCCAGGGCACGAAAACCTACCGTCAACTCAGAGAGAAGCCAAGCGATGTCCCTATCGACGCCGACGTCAATGTCTCAATCAATGCTCCCATCAATGCCCCCGTCAATGTTCCCGTCAATGAATGTCCCGCTGCTTGACCTGACGGCGCAGTACCTCGCCATCAAGGCCGACGTGGACGCCGCGATCGCGGAGGTGATGGCATCCCAGCACTTCATCCTGGGGCCCAAGGTGGAGCAGTGTGAGGAGGCGATCGCCCGCTATTGCGGAAGCGCGCACGCCATCGGGGTCTCGTCGGGCAGCGACGCCCTGCTGGCCTGCCTGATGGCGGAAGGCATCGGCCCGGGCGACGAGGTCATCACCACGCCGTACACGTTCTTCGCGACGGCCGGCGCGATCGCGCGCGTCGGCGCCACGCCGGTCTTCGTCGACATCGATCCGGAGACCTACAATCTGAATCCCTCTCTGATCGACGCGAAGGTGACCAGGCGCACCCGCGCCATCATTCCCGTGCACCTGTACGGCCAGATGGCCGACATGGACGCGGTGATGGAGGTGGCCGCGAGCTTCGGGCTCATCGTCATCGAGGATGCCGCGCAGGCGATCGGCGCGGAGCACAACGGGAAGCGGGCCGGCACCATCGGGCACTACGGATGCTTCTCGTTCTTCCCGTCGAAAAACCTCGGCGCCGCCGGCGATGGCGGCATGATCGTCACCGACGATACAGGCCGTGCCGAGAGGCTCCGCTGCCTGCGGGCGCACGGCGCACGGCCGAAGTATCATCACCGGCTCATCGGCGGCAACTTCCGCCTCGACGCGATCCAGGCGGCCATCGTGTCGGCCAAGCTGCCGCATCTCGATCGCTGGACGGCCGCGCGCCAGCGGAACGCGGCGCTCTACAGCGTGCTCCTGGGGGATCTGGCCGGATCGCGGAAGATCGCGCTCCCGAGCGTCGTCACCGATCGTCCCATCTTCAATCAGTACGTGATCCGGACCGACAGCCGCGACGGGTTGAAGAAGGCGCTCGAGTCTCGCGGAGTCGCGACGGAGATCTACTACCCCGTGCCGATGCACCTTCAGGAGTGCTTCGCGTACCTGGATCAGCCGGTCGGCGCGTTCCCGGAGAGCGAGCGTGCCGCCAGAGAGACGCTGGCGATCCCCGTGCACCCGGAGTTGACCGTCGCCCAGGCGCGCCACGTCGCTGCCTGCATCCGGGCTTTCGTCGCCGAGGCGCCGGCCGGCGGACTGGGCGCATCCGCGGCTCCTGCGGTGGCCCTCTAGGAGCGACCGCGTGATTGGCGTGCTGACCAGAAGCGATGACGATCCTGTCGTCGCGGAGTTCTTCGAGCTGTTCAAGACGCCCTGGGAGCGCTACGAGCCCGGCCGCACGTACGACGTCGTCGTCGCCACGGCGGGTGAGCTGCCGGACGTTCGTGCGCGGCTGCTGGTCATTTACGGATCGGACATCACGGGCGGCGACGCGGCGCACGGCATCGCGATGTGCGCGCGGCAGCACGGCGGCACGGTCAGCCATGATGGCGAATCTCTTCCGATCTATGGCGACCTGCTCACGTTCGCCAAGGACAGCGCCGGCCGGCCGTTTCTCGAGACGGCGTCGGGAATGGCCGGTCTGACGATTCATCCTGGCGAGGCGACGGTCAGGCGGGTCGGGTTCGATCTGTTCCGGGAAATACGGACCTTGCTCTCGGACGGCCAGCCGATCGAACACGCACACACCCCCACGCTCGACACCCACATCGCGATGCTGCGCAACTGGATATTGGACGCTGGAATCCCGGTCGTGGAGATTCCCCCGAGCCCGGCCGGCCATCCCTTTTTCGTGTGCCTCACGCACGACATCGACTTCGTCGGGATCCGCAACCACCTGCTCGACCACACGATGTGGGGATTCCTGTACCGGTCGACGCTCGGCGCGGTCGGCCGCAGGCTCCGGCGGAGGATCTCATCCGCCCGTCTCGTGAGGATGTGGATGGCGGTGCTGTCGCTGCCCTTTGTGTACCTGAAGTGGGCCCGGGACTTCTGGGAACCGTTCGAGTGGTACCTGCGAGTCGAGAAGGATCTTCCGGCGACCTACTTCGTCATTCCGTTCAAGGGCCGCGCGGGCGAGGGCATCTCCGGCCGGCATTCCGCGCGCCGGGCGGCGGCCTACGACGTCGGCGACGTCGTGGATCGCACCGCACTCCTGACCGAGTCGCACTGCGAGGTGGCCGTGCACGGAATCGACGCGTGGCACAGCGCGGACAAGGGCAGGGAGGAACGGAACAGGGTCGCAGGCGCGGCCGGCGTGCCGGCCGACGGCATCCGGATGCACTGGCTGCTCCGCGACGCGAACACCACGTCGGCGCTCGAGGCCGCGGGGTACGCCTACGACGCCGGCCTTGGCTACAACGAGACGATTGGATACCGCAACGGAACCGGGCAAGTGTTTCGGCCGTTGGCTGCGCAGGCGCTTCTGGAGCTTCCTCTCCACATTCAGGATGGAGCGCTGTTCTATCCCACGAGGCTCGACCTGTCCGAACCGGAAGCGCACCGGCGCTGCGGCCGGCTGATGGAGAATGCCCGGCGCTTCGGAGGCGTGCTCACGATCCTCTGGCACGACCGCAGCCACGGGCCCGAACGATTCTGGGGCGAGTTCTACATCGAGCTCGTTCGGCGGCTGAAGTCGTGTGGCGCGTGGTTCGGCACCGCCCGGCAGGTGGCCGCGTGGTTCCGGGAACGCCGTGCGGTCGGCTTCGAACGCGTCGACACCGCCGGAGGGACTCGAATCGGGATCCGCGCCCGCGGCGACGAGATTCGGCCGCCGCTGGCCATCCGCGTTTATCGTCCATCCGCGCCTTCGAGCTATGTCGACATGCCGTGGAACGGCAGGGCCGCCGTCGTGCTGGACTCGAGCGAGTCTTGCCCGCAGACGGGGGGCCCGCAGACGGGATTCCTCAACCTCGCGACAGCATGAGGGCCGCGATGACGTCCGTGTGCATCCTGGATCAGACGCTCTACGAGTTCGACGCGCGAGTCAAGCGGAAGGCGGAGGCCCTCGTCGCGGCCGGGTACTCCGTCGACGTGCTCGCGCTGCGCCGCCCGGGCGGGAAGAGGATGTTCACGCTGAACGGCGTGACCGTCTACACGCTGCCGCTCGAGAAGAAGCGCGCCTCGCTGCCGCGCTATCTCTTCGAGTACGCCGCGTTCTTCCTGTGGGCGTTCGTCAAAGTGCCCCTCCTGATGCGCCGCCGGAAGTACGCGGTCGTGGACGTCAACACGCTGCCCGATTTCCTGATTTTCGCGCCGGCGATCGCGCGATGGATGGGCGCGAAGCTCGTCCTCGACATGCACGAAATCACGCCCGAGTTCTACATGTCGAAGTACGGGATCGCGAGCGGCTCGTGGCTCGTGCGGCTGATGAAGTTTCAAGAGCGGATCAGCATGGCGTTCGCGGATCACGTCATCACGATCACGGAGCCGATTCAGGATCTCCTCGTCAGCCGCGGCCTGCCCCGCGCGAAGTCGACCATCGTCATGAACGCCGCCGACGAGGCGCGCTTCCAGCCGGATCCGGCCGCGTCCGCCACGCCGGGCGATCTGGGCACGTTCGCGATGATGTATCACGGCACGCTGACGCGGACCTACGGCCTCGATATCGCGATCGAGGCGTTCAGCCAGGCGCACGCCGAGATGCCGGCGGCGGAATTGTGGATTCTGGGATTCGGCCCCGATGAAGACAGCCTGAAGGAGCTCGTGCAGCGCCGCGGGCTGGCCTCGAAGGTCAGGATGCTCGGCCCGGTCCCCTCGACCGAGGTCCCCGGCTGGCTGCGCCGGTGCGACGCCGGGATTCTGCCGATGCGCCGCGACGTCTTCCTCGACTTCGCGTTTCCCAACAAGCTGTCGGAGTTCATCATCACCGGGAAGGCCGTCCTCGTGTCCCGCCTGAAGACGATCCGCCGCTACTTCAGCGAGGACGCGCTCGCGTATTTCGAGCCCAACGACACGGCGGATCTCGCCAGGCAGATGGTGCGCCTGTATCGTGACCGCGGGCTGCGGGCCCGGCTCGCCGGCAGGGCCAGCCAGGAGTACGCGCCGATCCGGTGGGACGTGATGAAGGAGCGGTATCTTCGGCTCATCGAATCGATCGTCGAGCCCGGCGTGCAGGAGACGGGCGAGCCGCGAGTCCCGAGTCCCGAGTCCCGAGTCCCGAATCCCGAGTCCCGAGTCCCGGCAACGCGGGAATCCGTCGATCGCGTCAGGGCCGTCACGCTGAAGCTGCTCGCGTACTGCCGGAAGAACGACTGGGCCGGCTACGATCCCTACGACGCGCTCAACAGCCGCCTGTTCTCGGCATTCCCCTTCCTGAACTCACGGGTTCCGCGCCTGTGTGTGACGCAGGCGTTGAAACGCAGCCCCATCAACATCCGGCCGCTCGCGCTGATTCCGAAGACCCAGAACCCGAAGGCCATGGCGCTCTTCCTCGCCGCCTTGCTCAGGATCGCGCGCTCCGGCCATGCGGGGCCGGACGACCTGGTTCGCACGATGATCGACCGGCTGACCGCGCTTCGATCGCGCGACGATCGCTATTCGTGCTGGGGCTACAGCTTCCCGTGGCAGACGCGCACCATCGTGGTCCCGCGGTGGGCGCCCAACCTGGTCTGCACGTCGTTTGTGGCCAACGCGCTGCTGGATGCGTACGAGCAGCAGCGGGGACCCGCGCTGCCTGGTGATGGCGGCGAGCGCGGCGAAATACATCCGCAACGAGCTCTATTGGACCGACGGCCCGGCCGCCGGGTTCAGCTATCCGATCCCGGCATCGCGGGTCCGGATCCACAACGCCAATTTCCTCGGCGCCGCGCTCCTCTGCCGCGTCCACACCCATACCGGTGACCGGCAGTTGCTCGGTCCCGCGCTGAATGTCGCCCGCTACTCCGCGTCGAGACAACATGCCGACGGGTCGTGGGCCTACGGCGAAGAGCCCACGCAGCGCTGGATCGACAACTTTCACACCGGCTACAACCTCTGCGCGCTCCACTCGATCGGGCACAGCCTGGAGACAGCCGAGTTCGAGCCGGCCGTCAGGCGCGGGCTGGCGTTCTACCGCGGCCATTTTTTCCGGGAGGATGGCGCGCCGCGGTATTTTCACGACCGGACGTATCCGATCGACATTCACTCGGTCGCGCAGAGCATCATCACGCTCATCACGCTGAAGGATCTCGACCCCGGCAACGTGCGGCTCGCGCAAGGGCTGTTCCGCTGGGCGATCGACAACATGTGGGACGACCGCGGGTTCTTCTACTACCGCGTGCTGCGGCTCGGCACGATCCGGACCTCGTACATGCGATGGTCGCAGGCGTGGATGCTCCTTGCGCTGGCCACGCTGATGTCCGGGGATGCGAAGGCCGCGAGCCATCCTGAGCTCGCGCGAGTGCCGGCGTGACGCGTATGGCCAGCCACAGCCGGACGCGAAACCTCGCATCAGGCGCCGCCCCCTTCACGTACGTGCTGATCACGCCGGCGCGGAACGAGGCAGCGTTCATCGCGCTGACGATCGCATCGGTCGTGGCCCAGACGATCCGGCCCGCCAGGTGGGTCATCGTCAGCGACGGCTCGACCGACGGCACCGACGAGATCGTCAGCGGATATGCCGCCCGGTATCCGTGGATTGAACTCGTGCGCATGCCCGAGCGCGCCACGCGCCACTTTGCCGGGAAGGTCCACGCGTTCAACGCCGGTCTGCGCGGCCTTGCGCGGCACGGACTACGACGTCATCGCCAGCCTCGACGCCGACATCTCGCTCGATCCCGAACATTTCGCGTTTCTGCTGGACAAGCTGGCGGCGGATCCGCGCCTCGGCCTGGTGGGGACGCCGTTCAAGGACACCTCGACCTACGACTACCGCTTCGTGAGCATCGAACACGTCTCCGGCGCCTGCCAGGTGTTCCGCCGCGCGTGCTTCGAGGACGTCGGCGGATACGTTCCGATCCGATCGGGAGGCGTGGATCACGTCGCGGTCATCACCGCGCGGATGAAGGGATGGAAGACCAGGACGTTCACCGAGAAGGTCTGCCGGCACCATCGCGATATCGGATCGGCCGAGCACGGCGCCGTCGCCGCAAGATTCCGCGCCGGAGCCCTGGACTACGCGCTCGGCGGCCATCCGTTGTGGGAGCTGTTCAGGGCCGTCTATCAGATGACGAGGAGCCCGGTTGTCGTTGGCGGACTCGCGCTCTTCGCCGGCTACCTCTGGTCGATGATCCGGCGCATCGAGAGACCAGTGTCCCCGGAGCTCGTCGCGTTTCGGCGAGGTGAGCAGATCGTTCGGTTGAAGAAGTTCCTGACAATCACCAAATCCCAACACCCAACTCCCCCGCCTGCGCGCGCGTAGGAATCACAGCGCGCTTCGGCGAGGCCTCGCCAAAGCTTGTCGCGCGTGGCTCGAGTGCGACAAGCGGCGGCGGGCAACTCCCAAGGTGTCTGCGGGTGAAAGCCGCAGCGGATTCCACCCAGCTCGTGCGAGCGGCGTCCTTTTGGGAATTGGGAGTTGGCTTTCTTGGAAGTTGACACGCTTTACCGCAGGCATTCCATGCACCCCCGCGACCTCTACTACCTGTTGAAGCCCGCCATCCCGCGGCGGATCCGTGCGGCCGCGCGGCGGGTGATCGCGAGGCGGCTGCGGCGCCGGGTCGGGCACTGCTGGCCGATCGACGAAGCCTCGGGCCGGGCCCCCAAGGACTGGCCCGGCTGGCCCGGGGGCAAGAAGTTCGCCTTCGTGCTGACGCACGACGTCGAGGGGGCACGCGGCGTGGACCGCTGCCGGCAACTGGCCGAGATGGAAATCGGCCTGGGATTCCGATCGTCGTTCAACTTCGTTCCGGAGGGTGAGTACGCGACGCCGCCGTCGCTGCGCGCCTTCCTGAACGAAGCGGGGTTCGAGGTCGGCGTGCACGACCTCCACCACGACGGGAAGCTGTACCGCTCGCGGAAGGCATTCGAGCGGCACGCCGAACGAATCAACCACTACCTGAAGGCGTGGGACGCCGTCGGCTTTCGCTCGGCCTTCATGCTTCACAACCTCGACTGGCTGGGGCGCCTCCACGTCCTCTACGACGCGTCGACGTTCGACACCGATCCGTTCGAGCCGCAGCCCGATGGGATAAAGACCATCTTTCCGTTCTTTGTTCGTCGTTCCTCGACCGGGCACGGGAGCGGTCCGGATGAAGCACCAGGGTACGTCGAGCTGCCGTACACGCTGCCGCAGGACTCGACGCTGTTCCTCGTGCTGGGCGAATCGACGATCGAGATCTGGAAGAACAAGCTGGACTGGATTTCGTCGCGCGGCGGCATGGCCCTCGTGAACGTGCACCCCGACTACGTGAGCTTCGATCGGCCCGCCGGGGGATCGGAACGCGGGCGCGCGCAGTTTGGCGCGGGACTCTACGAGCAGTTCCTGACGTATGCGAGGAGCCGGTATGGCCGCGAGGCGTGGTTTGCCCTGCCGCACGAGGTTGCCGCATATGTGCACGGTTATTACGGCTTCCAGTCCGAAGGCGCCGTGTGGGCCCGATGAGCGCCGGGCCCCCGCACATCGACGTGTGCATCTGCACGTACCGGCGTCCGCAGCTTCTGCAGCGTCTTCTCGAATCCTTGTGCGACCTCGAAACAGAGGGGCGATTCACTTACGCGATCGTGGTCGCGGACAACGATCGGCTCGAGTCGTCCAGGATCCCGGTCGCCGCCTTCGCCGCCGCGGGCCGGCTCCCGATCTGGTACTGCGTGGAGCCGCGGCAGAACATCGCGCTGGCGCGGAACAAAGCGGTCGAGCACGCGACGGGAGACTTCCTGGCGTTCATCGACGACGACGAGTTCCCGACGAGACGATGGCTGCTGAACCTGTTCGAGACGTGCCTGCGATACGAGGCCAGCGGCGCGCTCGGACCGGTGAAACCGCACTTCGACGAAGCGCCGCCGCGATGGGTCGTGGACGGTGGCTTCTACGCGCGGCCGACCTACCCGACCGGGTTCGTCATCGACTGGCGCAAGGGACGCACGGGGAACCTGCTGATCGATCGGCGCGTGTTCGCGGGAGATGCGCAGCCGTTCAGGCCCGAGTTCCTGACCGGGGAAGACCAGGATTTCTTCAGGCGCGCGATCGACAGCGGCCACGTGTTCGTCTGGTGCGACGAGGCCGTCGCGTACGAAGTCGTGCCGCCGGTGCGGTGGCGGCGCACCTTCATGCTCAGGCGCGCGCTGCTGCGCGGCCGGATCTCGCTGCTCCACCCGACCTTCGGCCTGCGCGCCGTCGTCAAGTCGCTGGTGGCGGTTCCCGCGTATGCGGCGGTGTTGCCGTTCGCGCTGGTGACGGGCCAGTCGCGATTCATGCTGTGCCTGGTGAAGCTCTTCGACCATGCCGGCCGGCTCCTGGCGCTCGCGGGCATCAACCCGGTCGCGGAACCTTACGTCACCGAATAGCGCCCGCCAGAGAACCAATGGACCACATTGTCAACCCCGGCGATCGGATCCTCGTGACTGGCGCTGCCGGTTTCATCGGCAGCCGCGTGGTCGAGCGTCTGCTGGACCGAGGGTTCCACAACCTGCGCTGCTTCGCCAGGCCGGCCGCCGATCGCACGAGAGGCGCCGCGCTGACCCGCCGTCTCGAGAGCGGGCGGGTCGAGGTGTTCGAAGGGAACCTCCTGTCGCAGGACGACTGCAACGCGGCGGTCAGAGGCGCCGCCGTCATCCTTCATCTGGCTGCCGGCCGGGGGGAGAAGTCCTATCCGGACGCGTTCATGAACTCGGTCGTCACGACGCGCAACCTCCTCGAGGCCGCCCGGCGGCACGGCTGCCTGCGGCGGTTCGTCAACGTCAGTTCCTTCGCGGTCTACGCGGGCGGCCCTTCGACTCGCCTGACTGCGCGCTCGCTCAGGACAGGTCGCCGCCGCCGGCTGCTGGACGAATCGTGCCCGATCGAGCCCCGTCCCGAGCTTCGCGGCGACGCGTACAGCTTCGCGAAGGTCAGGCAGGACGAGCTCGTCGCCGGCTACGGTGAGAAGTTCGGCATCCCGTACGTCATCGTCAGGCCGGGCTACGTCTATGGTCCCGGCAACGAGGCGATCACCGGGCGCGTCGGAATCGGCACCTTCGGCATCTTTCTGCACCTCGGCGGCGCCAACACGCTGCCGCTGACCTACGTCGAGAACTGCGCGGAGGCGATCGTGCTCGCCGGACTGACGCCGGGAATCGACGGCGAAGTGTTCAACGTCGTTGACGACGACCTTCCGTCGAGCCGGCAGTTTCTGCGTTTGTACAAACGGCACGTCAGGCGCTTTCGATCGATTTACCTGCCGCACCCGGTCAGCTACGCGTTGGCCGCGCTGTGGGAGAAGTACTCGATCTGGTCGGAGGGCCAGCTGCCGCCCGTGTTCACGCGCAGCGGCTGGCGCGCCTACTGGGGCAGGACCCGGTACACGAACGAGAAGCTGAAGACCCGGCTCGGTTGGACGCCCCGCGTCTCCACCTCCGAGGCGTTGCAGCGCTACTTTCAGAGTTGCCGGGAGAAGCGTCTTCATGCTTAAGGCCGCCATCGTCGGATGCGGGAAGATCGCGGATGCCCACGCCTCGCAGATCCGGAGGATTCCGGGGTGCGAGATCGTCGCGGCCTGCGATCGGGAGCCGCTGATGGCGAAGCAGTTCTGCGATCGGTTTCGCGTGGCACGGCACTTCGGCGACGTGGCCGAGCTCCTTCGTGAAGCCCGCCCGGACGTCGTGCACGTCACGACGCCGCCGGCAAGCCATTTCGGCATCGCCAGGTCGTGCCTCGAGCGCGGCGTCCACGTCTACGTGGAGAAACCGTTCACGCTCGATGCGGAGGAGGCCGAGGAGCTCATCGCGCTCGCCACCCGCTCGAACGTCCAGATCACCGCCGGCCACGACGATCAATTCAGCCACGCCGCGAGACGCATGCGGGCGCTGGTCGAGAGCGGCTACCTGGGCGGCAGGCCCGTCCACATGGAAAGCACCTACTGCTACGACCTGAGCGAGCCCGGCTACGCGAAGGCCCTGCTCGGCGACCGGCGGCACTGGGTCCGCGGCCTGCCGGGCGGCCTGCTGCAGAACATCATCAGCCACGGGATCGCGAGAATCGCCGAGTTCCTGAGCACCGAGTCGCCGCACGTGATCGCGCACGGGTTTGTGAGCCAGCTGCTCCGGAGCATCGGTGAACACGACATCGTGGACGAGCTGAGGGTCATCATCGCGGACGGCGGGCGCACGACCGCCTTCTTCACGTTCTCGTCGCAGATGCGCCCGTCCATCCACGAATTCCGGATCTACGGTCCGAAGAACGGGCTGGTGCTCGATCAGGATCACGAAACCCTGATCGCGCTTCGCGGCGCGCGGTTCAAGAGCTACGGGGACAAGTTCGTTCCGCCCCTGATCGTGGCGCGGCAGCACATCGGGAACGTCATCACGAACGCGAGGACGTTCCTGGCGCGCGACTTTCAGATGAAATCCGGGATGAAATGCCTCATCGAATCGTTTTACCGATCGATCGCCGGCGAAGCGCCGCCGCCCATCCCGTACCGGCAGATTCTCCTCACCGCCAGAATCATGGACGACATCTTCGACCAGCTCGCCGGCGCCGGTTCACAGGAGATCAGGAGATCGGAAGAGCTCCTGACCTCCTGACCTCCTAGCTCCTAGTCTCCTAGTCTCCTAAATCTCCTGATCTCCTCGAGGTTCTGACCCTATGGACAGATGTGATGTAGCAATCGTCGGTGCCGGTCCGTACGGCCTGTGCGCCGCGGCGCACCTCCGGCGCATCAAGGGCCTCGACATCCGGCTCTTCGGCGAACCGATGTCGTTCTGGGAACGCCACATGCCGGAGCGGATGCTGCTGCGCTCGCCGTGGGCGGCATCGAGCATCGCCGATCCGGACGCGCAGCTGAGCCTGGACGTGTACCGCACGGCGACGGGCGGCAACAGCTTCGGAGAGCCCGTCCCGGCCGCGGATTTCATTCGCTACGGACGCTGGGTCCTTGGGCAGACGGGGTTGAGAGCCGAGCCCAACGTCAGGCGAGTGGACCGTGCGCTCAACGGCTACGAGCTCACGACCGAAGGTGGCGGCCGGCTCATGGCCCGCAGGGTCGTGGTCGCAGGGGGCATCCAGCCTTTCGCCTATCGGCCCGAAGCGTTTCGCGGCCTTCCGCCCGCGCTCGTCACCCACACATCAGAGCAGCGCGACTTCGACAGGTTCAAAGACAAGGACGTGCTCGTCGTCGGCGCCGGTCAGAGCGCGCTCGAGGCGGCGGGCTTCATGCGCGAGGCTGGGGCCCGCGTCGAGGTGCTGATTCGCAGGCCCGGCGTCCGCTGGCTGGGGAAGAAGCGGCAGTGGCTGCACGCGAAGGGGATCCGATGGATGTTCTACGGCCGGGGAGACATCGGGCCGGCCGGCGTCAGCCTCTTCGTCCAGCATCCGAATCTGTTTCGCCGGCTGCCTCGCCGCGTGCAGGACTGGTGGGGGCCTCGAGCGATTCGGCCGGCCGTGTTCGATCGGCTCATGGCGAGCACCGACGTGGCCATTCAGCCCGGACGGTTTCCGGTAGCCGCGCGCGTCGAAGGGGACCGCGTCCGCGTTCGCCTGGACGACGGGTCCGATCGCGTGGTGGATCACGTCGCCCTCGGAACCGGGTATCGCGTGGACGTCTCTCGCTATCCGTTCCTCTCGCCGGCCGTCGTCGATCGCGTCAAGAGGGTCGACGGTTATCCGGTGCTGGACGCGGGACTCGAAACGACTTCGCCTGCGCTGCACTTCGTCGGGGCGCCGGCGGCCTGGAGCTTCGGCCCGCTGATGCGGTTCGTCGCGGGCACGGAATTCGCCGGCCAGGCGCTGCAGCGGCGCGTTCAGCAGGCCCAACGGCGTTCGGTTCTCTCAACCGGGCGCGACATGTCGGAAGCCGCTTATGGAAAAGCGTAGCGCAGCCGGGGAAAAGACCGGCGCGATCGTTGTCGGCGGCGACTACCAGGGCCTCGGCATCGTCCGAAGCCTCGGCCGCCACGGCGTCCCCGTCTGCGTCATAGACGACGAGCACTCCATCGCTCGATTCTCGCGATACGCCACGCAGTCCGTGAGGACGGCATCGCTCCGCGACGAGCGTGAGACGGTCGAGATCGTCTGCGACGTCGGCCGCCGGCTTGGTCTCGACGGCTGGGTGCTGTACCCGACGCGGGACGAAACGGTCGCCGCGTTTTCCCGTTACAGGGCCTTGCTCTCGGAGCGGTTCCGCGTTCCGACGCCGGACTGGAGCACGATGCAGTGGGTGTGGGACAAGCGGAACACCTACCGCATGGCGAGCGAGCTCGACATCCCGACGCCGCGCACCTGGTACACGAACAGCGTCGACGAGGTGGAAGCGATCGAAGTGGACGGTCCGCTGGCGATCAAGCCCGCGATCAAGGAGCACTTCGTCTACGCGACGAAGGCCAAGGCCTGGCGGGCCAACACGAAAGCGGAGCTGCGGCAACTGTTCGACCGTGCCGCCACGCACGTCGGGCCCGGCGAGGTGATGATCCAGGACCTGATTCCAGGCGGCGGCGAACAGCAGTTCGCCTACTGCGCGTTTTTCAAGGACGGCCGCGCGATGGCGAGCATGGTCGTCCGCCGGCGCCGGCAGCACCCGCCGGAATTCGGCCGCGCGAGCACGTTCGTCGAAGCCATCGAGCTGCCGATCCTGGAAACGCTGTCCGAGCGTTTTCTCCGCGCCGTCAACTACTACGGCCTCGTCGAGCTCGAGTACAAGCTCGATCCGCGCGACGGGCAGTACAAGCTGCTCGATGTGAACGGCCGCACCTGGGGCTACCACACGCTCGGGTCCGGCGCCGGTGTCGATTTCCCGTACCTGCTGTTCGCGGATCAGATGGGCGAAACGATCGAGCCGCGCCGCGGACGCGCCGGCGTGAGCTGGATCCGGCTCGTCACGGACCTGCCGACCGGGATCGTCGAAATGCTGGCACGCAGGCTGGACTGGCGGGAGTACTTGCGGTCGCTGCGGGACTTTCAGGTCGAGGCCGTCTTCAACCGCGAGGATCCCTTGCCGGGTCTCATGGAGCTGTTTCTCATTCCGTACTTGTCGCTGAAGCGGGGCTTTTGAGTCATGCAGGACTGGATGATCGCCGGCCTCGTTCTCTCGCTGATGACCGCGCTGCCCCTGGCGTGGAAGTGGCAACTCGGCGTGCTTCGCGCATCCGTCGTCATCAGCGCCCTTGCGGCCGTGAGTGCGCTGCTTGTCGATTCGATGCGCAACGCTGTCGCGATCGCCGACTGGATCGCGGCCGGCGCGGTCTGGCTGTTGAGCGTCGGCGCCACGGTTGCGCTGCTGGCCTATCGCTTCTACCGCGACCCCGAGCGCCAGGCGCCGGATCGAGACGACGTGATCGTCAGCCCGGCCGACGGCCTGGTGATCTACGTGCGAAAGTCCGAAGGGGGGATGCTGCCGGTCTCGGACAAGCACGGGCGCCGGTACCCGCTCGCCGAGCTCACGAAGACCAGCTTCACGAGCGACGATGCCGTCTCCATCGGCATCAGCATGAACTTCGCCGACGTGCACGTGAACCGATCGCCCGTGGAGGGCCGTGTCACGTTTTCCCGTCACTTCCCCGGGCTCTTCGGCTCCCTCCGAAAGCCGGAGATGCTGTTCGAGAACGAGCGGGCCACCACCGTCATCGAGCGCGACGGCCTGCAGGTCGCCGTGATCCAGATCGCCTCGCGTCTTGTGCGTCAGATCTCCGTGTTCCTGCGGGAAGGGGAGCCGGTCGCGCTGAGTCAGCGGCTTGGCGTGATTCGGTTCGGCTCCCAGGTTGACGTCGTGCTGCCTGCCCGCAGCGACGTGCGGATCACGGCAAAGGTCGGCGAGCGGCTCAGGGCCGGAGAATCAATCATCGCCGTGCTCGAGAAGGCGCCGGTGACGGCCAGCCTGCGGTCCGTTCATCGCGCGCAGCGGAGCGATCGCGGAACGCAGGCGCAGGGCGCCATCGTCATCGGCGAGCATTGTCGCGGCCTCGGCCTCGTGCGGAGCCTCGGCCGGCGGGGCATTCCCGTCTGGACCCTGGAGCCCGAAGGCGAACGGCTGGCGTCCACGTCGCGCTACAGCCGCCGCAGTTTCCCGTGGCCGAACGGCGGCGAAGCCGAACAGCTGGATTACCTGTGTGCGTTGGCCGCTCGTCATCAGCTCGGCGGATGGGCGCTCTTTCCGGCCAGCGACGAGACGACGGCGCTCGTCGCGCGCCATCACGAGGAGCTGGCGGCGCGCTTTCGGATGACCGTGCCGCCATGGGACGTGCTCGCCCGGGCGTACGACAAGCGGCTGACCTATCGGCTCGCCGCGGACACGGGGCTCGACACGCCGCGGACCTGCTACCCGCGAAGCCTGGACGAGGTGGCGAGATTGGACTGCGCGTTTCCGGTCGTCCTGAAGCCGGCGTTCAAGCGGGAGGTGAACCGGTTCACGCGCGACAAGGCGTGGCGCGCCGACGACCGCGGCACGCTGCTGGCGATGTACGACGAAGCCTCCAGGCTCGTCGGGGCGGATGTCGTCATGATCCAGGAGCTCGTTCCCGGCGGAGGCGACACGCAGTTCTCGCACGGCGCGCTCTGCGTGGACGGCCGCCCGCTCGCGTCGGTCACCGCGCGGCGCACGCGTCAGTACCCGATCGACTTCGGGCACTCGAGCTCGTTTGTCGAAACCGTGGACGAGCCGGCCGTGGAAGACGCGGCGACGCGGCTGCTGAGGGGGATGCGATACACGGGCCTCGCGGAAGTCGAGTTCAAGTACGACCGCCGCGACGGCCGCTACAAGCTGCTCGACGTCAACCCCCGCGTCTGGACGTGGCATGCGCTCTGCGGCGCCGCCGGCGTCGACTTTCCGTACCTGTTGTGGCGATCGATCCACGGGGAGCGCGTGGACGAGGTCCGCGCACGTCCCGGCGTCCGATGGGTGCGCATGAGCACGGACGTGGCGGCTGCCGTGAGCGAGATGTCACGAGGACAGCTGTCAATCCGCGAGTACGCGAAGTCGTTGACACCACCCGTTCAGTTCTCGACCCTCGCTGCTGACGATCCCGCACCCGGGCTGCTGCGGCTTCCGCTGACAGCGTGTTCGCGCGTCAAGCGCGGCTGAAGGGGATGCTTACGCCTAAGTGACACTTTATGCCCGGCTCTCTCATCGTGAATGCGGACGACTGGGGTCGAGACGCCGAGACCACGGCCAGGATCTTCGAATGCGTCCAGGCCGGCGCTGTCTCCTCGGTGAGCGCGATGGTCTTCATGGAGGACTCGGCGCGCGCGGCAACGCTGGCCCGCGAGCGCGGGATCGACGCCGGCCTCCATCTCAACCTGACCACCACGTTCTCGGCGAGCGCGTGCCCGCGCGGCCTGGTGGAACGTCAGGAGAAAATCTCCCGCTATCTGCGGCGTGGCCGCATCGCGGCAGTCGCGGTGCATCCGGGTCTGCGACGCGCGTTCGAGTACGTCGTGGCGGCCCAGGTGGACGAATTCCGCCGGCTCTACGGCGCGGAGCCCGAGCGTATCGACGGCCACCATCATGCGCACTTGTGCGCGAACGTGCGCCGTCAGCGCCTGCTCCCGCCCGGCACGCTGGTGCGCCGGAACTTTTCCTTTCAGGCCGGCGAGAAGAGCGTCTGGAACCGGTGGTACCGGCAGGCGATCGACCGTGCCCTGGCCCGGCGCCATCGTCTCGAGGACTTCTTCTTCTCGCTCACGCCGCTCGAGCCCGCGAGCCGGCTGCGGCGCATCGCGTCGCTCGCGCGCCAGTTCGCCGTCGAGGTCGCGACGCATCCCGCGAGACCGGAAGAGCATCGGTTCCTGCAGGGCGGGGAGATCTTCCGCCGCATCGGCGATGTGCCGATCGTCCCCCATTCGCTCGTGCTCGCGCGCGGCCGTGCCGCGGGGATCGACCGATGAAAGGCTGGCTCGGTGTTGGCGGCCATCGCGCCTGTGTCTGCGGCCAGGAGATGGAGGTGCGCGGGCGGCTGGTCCGCATCGCGCGCCTCGCGGCGGAGAAATACGAGTTCCTGACCGATCCGGAAGCGGCGCGGCAGGCACTCAGGGATTGCGGGGCGCGGGTCGATCTCCTCACGTTCACGCAGCAGCTCCCCGATATCACGCCGCACTACGACTACCCGCTCGAGTGGGACAACCTGGCGGCGCTGCCGGTCTCGACCTTCGATCACTGGTGGACGCGCCAGATCAACGGGAAGACCCGCAACATGGTGCGGCGGGCGGAGAAGTCGCTCACCGTCCGGGAAGTTCCGTTCGACGACGCGCTCGTTCGGGGAATCCATGCGATCTACAACGAGTGTCCGATCCGGCAGGGACGCGCGTTCTGGCACTACGGGAAGGACCTGGAGAGCGTCCGCCGGGAAAACGGGACGTTTCTTCATCGGAGCGTGTTCATCGGCGTGTTCCTCGGCGACACGCTGATCGGGTTCGCCAAGCTCGTGAGCGACGGCGAGGGCCGGCAGGCTGGGCTGATGCAGATCCTGTCGATGGTCGGCCATCGCGACAAGGCTCCGACCAATGCGCTCATCGCGCAGGCCGTCCGCTCGTGCGCCCAGCGTGACATCAAGTTCCTCGTGTATTCGCAATTCGCATACGGCCGTAAGGAACGGGACGGCCTGAGCGGCTTCAAGGAGCACAACGGGTTCCAGCGAATCGACCTGCCTCGTTACTACGTGCCGCTGACCGCCGTGGGACGGCTGGCCCTCCGCCTGCGCCTGCACCGCGACGTCGTCGATCGCGTGCCGGAACCCGTGCTGGCGCAGTTCCGCAAAGTGCGGAGCCGCTGGCACGCCGCGACGACCGCTTGAGCGAGTTCGTTGAACAGCCTCCTGATCTCCTGTTGAATTCAGCCCCACATGCCTGGAATCGCCGGTCTCATCACCAAGCTTCCCCCGAGGACGCGAAGCGTCAGCTGACGCGGATGCTGGAGCCGCTCCGGCACGGGCCGCTGTACCGCACCGGGAACCTGGATCGACGAGTCGCTGGGCGTGTACGTCGGATGGAGCGTGCTCGAGGGTTCCTTCGCGGATGGGATGCCGCTCGACAAACGAGCAGGGCACGTCCGTGCTCGTCTTCTCGGGCGAGGAGTTCCCCGAACCGGACACCGCTCGCCGGCTCCAGCGGTGCGGACACCGGTTCGATGGCGGCGGATGTGAGTACCTCGTGCACCTGTCCGAAGAGGACGACCGCGTTTCCGGCCGGCCTCAACGGACGGTTTCACGGGCTGCTCGCGGATCGTGCGCCGCGGCACGGCGACGCTCTTCAACGACCGGTACGGCATCCACCGCGTCTACTACCACCACGCCAAAGACGCCTTCTACTTCGCCGCCGAAGCCAAAGCCATCCTTGCCGTGCGGCCGGAGATGCCGGCGCGCGGACTTCCGCGGGCTGGGTGAGCTCGTCGCGTGCGGCTCCGTCCTCGAGGACCGGACGCTCTTCGCGGACATTCACGTGCTGCCCGGCGGCTCCGCCTGGGTGTTCGGCGACGGCGTCCTCGAGCGAAAGGGCCGCTACTTCCACCCGCGGGAGTGGGAGGAGCAGGAGGTCCTCGAACCGGAAGCCTACGCGCGCGAGACTCCGCACCGTCTTCTCGCGGAACCTGCCGCGGTACTTCGAAGCGCGAGCAGCGCGTCGGCATGTCGCTCACCGGAGGCATGGACACCCGGATGATCATGGCCTGGCACAAGGCCCGTCCGGGATCGCTGCCCTGCTACACGTTCGGGGGCATGTTCCGCGACTGTCAGGACGTCGTCGTGGCGCGCCAGGTCGCCGAGCGCCTGCGGGCAGCCGCACGAAGTCATCGGCGTCGGCGAAGAGTTCCTGCGCCGTTTCCCGCGATACGCCGAGCGCACCGTGTACCTCACGGACGGATGCGCCGACGTCACACGCTCTCCGGATCTCTACGTCAACGAAAGGGCTCGCGAGATCGCCCCGGTCAGGATGACGGGCAACTACGGCGGGGAAGTCCTCCGTCGCGTCCGGGCGTTCAAGCCGATACCGCCCGCTGCCGCGGCGTGTTCGCCGCCGATCTGCACACAGACATTCTGGACGCAGCCGCGCACGTACAACGACGTCGTCCAGGGACATCCGCTGTCGTTCGCCGTCTTCCGGCAGGCGCCGTGGCATCACTACGGCCTGCTCGCCCTGGAGCAGACCCAGCTCTCGCTGCGTTCGCCGTACCTCGACAACGACTTCGTCCGCACCGTCTTCCGCGCCCCGGCGTCGGCCGTGACCACCAACGACGCGTGCCTGCGGTTGATCGCCGAGGGTGACAAGGACCTGCTGGACATCCCGACCGATCGCGGCGGCGCCGGCGGGCTCGGACAGTTCGCCGCGGCCGCCAGCGCGGAGTTTTCGCGAGTTCCAGTTCAAGGCGGAGTATGCCTACGACTACGGCATGCCGCAGTGGGTGGCCGCCATCGATCACGCGTTGGCGGGTCTCCATCTCGAGCGGCTGTTTCTGGGGCGGCACAAGTTCTACCACTTTCGCGTGTGGTACCGCGACGGCCTCGCCGACTACGTCCGGGAGATGCTGCTCGACCGGCGCACGCTGTCACGTCCGTATCTGATCGGCAGCCGCGTCGAAGCGATGGTGCGGGCGCACCTCGACGGCACACCGGAACTACACCGCTCCCATCCACAAGATGCTGACGCTGGAGCTCCTGCACCGCTCGTTCCTCGACTCGCAATAGTCCATCGGCAGTCCAGGGATCAGCGCGAGCCGCCACACCGCTTTTTCGAAACCGCCTTCTTGACAAGGGGATGATCACCGTGACCAAGACATGCGCGAGGGTAGCGCTGCGTGTTGCCGCGCTCTTGCTGTTCCAGGTGTTTGCCGCGTCCGTGTCGGCGCAGACGATTCACTTCGCGGCCCACAGGGACTACTCGTCCGGACATCGTCCGGCGTCGGTCGCGGCGGGCGATCTCAACGGCGACCTCGTGCAGGATCTCGCGCTCGCGAATTCCGGCGACGACACCGCCTCGGTGCTGATTGGCAACGGCGACGGAACGCTTCCAGCCCGCGAAATCGGTGTACCTGGGGCAGGGCGCCAGTCCGCAGTCGGTGGCGATCGCGGACTTCAACCGCAACGGCCGGCCGGATCTGGCCGTCGCCAACACGGGAAGCAACGCCGTCGCACTGCTCCTCGGCAACGGTGACGGAACGTTTCAGGCGCCCGTGACCGTTGGGGCAGGTGTTGGCCCAAGCTCCGTGACCGCCGGCGATTTCAATGGCGACGGCCGGCCCGATCTGGCCATCGCCAACACCGGATCCAACACGGTTGTCGTGCTGCTCGGCAACGGCGATGGCACGTTCCAGGCGCCGCGAAGCCTCGCGGTGGACGGTGGCCCGTTCTTCGTGACGATCGGAGACTTCAATCGGGACAGCAAGCCCGATCTGGCGGTCGCCAACTCGGGGTCGGGCAGGATCGCGGTGCTGAAAGGCAACGGCGACGGAACCTTCCAGGCGCCGCTGTTCCTCGCCCCGGGGAACGTCCTCAGTGTCTGGTCGGTGGCCGTGGGTGACTTCAACGGCGATGCGAGGCCGGATCTGGTCGCGGCAAACACCGGCGCCGACACCGTTTCGGTACTGCTCGGCAACGGCGACGGGACTTTCCAGTTCGGCGTCGGCTTCGCTGCCGGCCGTGGTCCGACTTCCACCGTCCCCGGCGACTTCAACAACGATGGCAAGCTCGATGTCGCGGTCGCGAACGAGCGCGACGGCACAGCCGAGGGATCGAGCACCGTCTCGGTGCTGCTCGGCAGCGGCGACGGGAGCCTCCAGGCCCCGCGGACCTTCGCCATCGGCAGCATCTCGTGGTCCGTGGCGGCGGGCGACTTCAACGGAGATGGCGCGCCGGATCTGGCGGCCGCCAACACGGCGTCCACGACGGTCTCGGTGTTGTTGGGTCGCGGTGATGGCAATTTCCCCGCGGCGCACACCATCGCGGTCGGCCACAATCCCGAGGGGCTCGCCGCCGGCGATTTCAATGCCGATGGCAAGATCGGATCTCGCGGTCTCGAATGCGGGATCGAGCACGATCTCCGTCCTGCTCGGTAATGGAGACGGTACCTTTCAGCAACCGGTCACCTTCGCCGCTGGGCAGGTTCCCGTGTTCCTGGCGGTGGGCGACTTCAATCGCGACACCAGGCAGGATCTGGTCGTCGCCAACTACGGCTCGAATCATTACTACTCCGACACCGTCGCGAGCACCGTGTCGGTGCTGCTCGGCAACGGGGACGGAACGTTTCAGGCGCCGCGGGATTTCGCGGCGGGCAGCGGACCGCACGGCATCGCGGTGGGGGACTTCAACCGCGACGGCGCGCAGGATCTCGCGGTGGCCGACCTCGGCCCGTATCCTCAGCGGGCCACGACCGTGGCCGTGTTGCTCGGACAAGGTGATGGGACGTTCAGGGCGCCGCAGACCTTCGAGGCCGGCCGCGCGCTGACGGGCGTCGCGATCGGCGACTTCAATCGCGACGGGCTGCAGGATCTGACGCTCAGCAGCGGCGACGATGCGACGGTTTCGGTGCTGCTCGGCAACGGCAACGGCACGTTCCAGCCGGTCCGGAGCTTCGGGGCCGGCAGCTCGCCCAAGTCGGTCGCGGTCGGCGACCTCAACGCCGACCAGTTGCCGGACGTGATCGTCACCGATCACTTTTCAGACACCGTCTCGGTGCTGCTCGGCAACGGCGACGGAACGTTCCTCGCGCGGCAGTGGGTCGAGACGGGGCGAAATCCCGCGTGGGTCGAGCGTGGGCGATCTCAACGGCGACGGCGTACCGGACCTCGCGGTGGCCAACTGGTTCGCCACCACCGTCTCGGTGCTGCCCGGCAAGGGTGATGGGACGTTCCATCCCGGACAGGACTTCGGCGCGAGCGCCGCGCCCGAGAAAGCCGTCCTCGCCGACTTCAACGGCGACGGCCAACCGGACATCGCGGTCGCCAACTATTTCTCGGCGACGGTCTCGGTGCTCGTCAACACGACGATCCTCCAGAGGGCCGCGGCACCCACGTTCAATCCGCCCGCGGGAACGTATCCGGGACCGCTCGCGGTCGCGCTCGGCACGACGACGGGCGGCGCGACGATTCACTACACCACCGACGGCAGCGTGCCGACGGCCGGTTCGCCGGTCTACGCCGGGCCGATCGCCGTCACGGCAACGACCACGATCAGAGCGATCGCTGTCGCGAGCGGGATGACCGACAGCGCCGTGGCCAGCGCGACCTATCTGCTCGTCCAGCAAGTGGCGACCCCGAGCTTCACGCCGCCGGCCGGGACGTATAGCCAGGCGCAGACGGTCACGATCGGCGTGGCGACCAGCGGCGCGACGATCCATTACACGACCGATGGCACCACGCCGACGGCGTCGTCGCCGGTGTATGGCGGACCGATTTCCGTCACGCGCAGCACGACGATCCGGGCGATCGCCGTGGCGAGCGGCATGACCAGCAGCGCCGTAGCCAGCGCCACCTACACGTTGCAGGCGGCCGCGCCCACCTTCAACCCGCCGGGCGGAAGTTACCTGCTGCCGCAGTTCGTCCAGCTCGCGAGCGCGAGCCCGAACGTGACGATCTACTACACCACCGACGGGAGCACGCCCACGACCGCGTCGACGCGCTACACCGGTTCGATCCTGGTCCTGAGGACGACGACGATCAGGGCGATCGCCGTCGCATCGGGCTGGACTCAGAGCGCCGTGGCGAGCGCGACGTACTCGATGCTGCTTCCATGACGCGTCGGTCTTTGGTCTCTGGTCTTTGGTTGGTCTTCGGTCTTCGGACTGTAGTCCACCCCGGGACCGGAGACCCGAGACCCGAGACACCCAAGACCCAAGACCCGAGACCGGAGACCCGAGACACACCATGACCACACACGCAGCCTGGCCGCTGCTCGTTGCCGCGGCCCTGACCGTTTCGGCCTTTCCGCGCGCCCTGTCGGCGCAGACGATTCAGTTCGCGGCCCACAAAGACTATCCGTCGGGGCATCGTCCGGCCTCCGTCGCGGTGGGCGACCTCAACGGCGATCTCGTCCCGGATCTCGCGGTCGCGAATTCCGGGGACGACAGCGCCGCCGTGCTGCTCGGCAACGGTGACGGCACGTTCCAGCCGCCGCGATCGGTGTATTTCGCGGCGGGCGCCAGTCCGCAGTCGGTTGCGATTGCCGACTTCAATCGAAACGGCAGGCCGGATCTGATCGTCGCCAACACGGGGACGAACGCCGTCGCCCTGCTGGCCGGCAATGGTGACGGAACGTTTCAGACGCCGGTGAACCTGGGGGCCGGCGCCGGCCCCAGCTCCGTAACCGCGGCCGATTTCAACGCCGACGGTAAACCCGATCTGGCGATCGCCAACACCGGTTCCAACACGGTTGTCGTGCGGCTCGGCAACGGCAACGGCACCTTCCAGACGGCGCGGAGCTTCGCGGTGGCCGGTGGTCCTTTCTTCGTGACAATCGGAGACGTCAATCGGGACAACAGGTCCGATCTGGTGGTCGCGAACTCGGGCTCGGGCAGAATCGCGGTGCTGCTGGGCAAAGGCGACGGAACGTTCCAGGCGCCGGTGCTCCTCCCCCCGGGCAACACGCTCAGCGCCTGGTCGGTGGCCGTCGGCGACTTCAACGGCGATGCGAGGCCGGATCTGGTCCGGGCCAACACCGACGGCAGCACGGTTTCTCTTTTTCCGGGCAACGGCAACGGGACCTTCCAGTCCGCTGTCGCGTTCGCCGCCGGCCCGGGTCCGACCTCGGTCGTCCCCGGCGACTTCAACAACGATGGCAAGCTCGATGTGGCGGTCGCGAACGATCGCGACGGCACTATCGAGGGATCGAGCACCGTCTCCGTGCTGCTCGGCAACGGCCTCGGAAGCTTCCAGGCGCCGCGGACCTTCGCGGTCGGGAGCCTGTCGTGGGCGGTGGCGGCAGGCGACTTCAACGGGGATGGCGCGGCGGATCTCGCGGCCGGGAACACCGCCTCTACGACTGTCTCGGTGTTGCTGGGTTCCGGCAACGGCAATTTCCCCGCGGCGCTCACCATCGGCGTCGGCCACAACCCCGAGGGGCTGGCGGCGGGGGACTTCAATGGCGATGGCAGACGGGATCTGGCGGTCTCCAATGCGGGATCCGACACCGTCTCCGTGCTGCTCGGCAACGGCAATGGGACCTTTCAGCCGCCGCTCACCTTCGCGGCAGGCCAGGTCCCCGTGTTCGTGGCCGTCGGCGATTTCAATCGCGACGCCAGGCAGGATCTGGTCGTGGCCAATTACGGCTCCAATCACTACTACTCCGACACGGTCGCGACGACGGTTTCGGTGTTGCGTGGCAACGGGGATGGAACCTTTCAGGCGCCGCGCGCTTTTCAGGCGGGCAGCGGACCGCACGGGATCGCCGTGGGGGACTTCAACCGTGACGGCATCCAGGATCTCGCGGTGGCCAACCTTGGTCCGTATCCCCAACGAGCCACGACCGTCGCGGTACTGATCGGACAAGCCGACGGGACCTTCAGGGCGCCGCAGATGTTTCAAGCCGGCCGCGCGCTGACCGGCGTGGCCATCGGCGATTTCAATCGCGATGGGCTGCAGGATCTGACGCTCAGCAGCGGCGACGACGCGACCGTTCGAGTGTTGCTCGGCAACGGCAATGGCACCTTCCAGCCTGTGCGGACGCTTTGCGGCGGGCAGCTCGCCCAAGTCCGTGGCGGTCGGCGACTTCAACGCCGATCAGAAGCCGGACCTGGCGGTGGCGGATCACTTTTCAGACGCCGTCTCCGTGCTGCTCGGCAGGGGCGATGGAACGTTCCTCGGGCAGCAGTGGGTCGACGTCGGACGAAACCCTGCGTGGATCAGCGTGGGCGATCTCAACGGCGACGGCGTCCAGGATCTGGCCGTCGCCAACTGGTTTGCCACGACAGTCTCCGTGCTCGCCGGCAGGGGCGATGGGACGTTCCACCCGGGGCAGGACTTCGGAGCGAGCGCCGCGCCCGAGAAAGCCGTCCTGGCCGACTTCAACGGCGACGGCCGGCTGGACATCGCGGTCGCCAACTATTTCTCGGCGACGGTGTCGGTGCTCATCAACACAACGATCCAGTGACCCTCTGACTTTGCTCTTTGACCCGGGGCCTCCCTCTCTCTCCATTTGTCCCTCTCTCTTTCTCCACGGGGAATCTTGACATGACTAGAACGTCTGCCTGGCTCGTGCTGCGTGTTGTCGCAACTCTGCTCTTCCCGATGTGGGTGACATCCATTCCGGCGCAGACGCTCCAGTTCGCCGCCCACAAGGACTACTCCTCCGGCTTTGGTCCGGCATCGATCGCGGTTGGCGACGTCAACGGCGATTTGCGGCAGGATCTCGCCGTCGCGAACGGCTTCAGCGACAGCGTCGCGGTCCTGCTCGGCAACGCGGACGGAAGCTTCCAGCCGCCACGAGTCGTGTTCCTCGGGCCGGGCAACAACCCGCGTTCGGCCGCGATCGCGGATTTCAATCGGGATGGGAGACCGGATCTGGCCGTCGCCAACCAGGCGTCCAACACCATCATGGTGCTGCCGGGCAACGGTGACGGCACCTTCCAGCCGGCGATGACGTTGACGGCGGGCACCGGTCCGGGCTCCGTGGCCGCCGGCGATTTCAACGCCGACGGACGTCCGGATCTGGCGGCCGCCAACTCCGGGTCGAACGATGTGTCGGTGCTGCTCGGCAACGGCGACGGGACGTTCCAGGCGGTGCGGACCTTCGCGGCCGACAGCGGTCCGGCGTTCGTGGTGCTCGGGGATTTCAATCGCGACAGCCGGGCGGATCTGGCGATCGGGAACAGCGGGTCGGGCACCGTCTCGGTACTGCTCGGCAACGGCGACGGGAACTTCCAGGCGCCGCGGACGTTCGCCGCCGGCGCCGGAGTGTCGTCGGTTGCCGTGGCGGACTTCAATGGTGACGGCACGGCCGGATCTGGCCGCGGCGAACAACGGCGCGAACACCATCGCGCGTGTTGCTCGGCAACGGCGACGGCACGTTCCAGGCGGCGCAGCCCTTCGCGGCGAACAGCCCGACCACTGTCGTCGCGGCAGACTTCAATCGGGACGGCAAGGTCGATCTGGCCGCGGCGTCGTATCGCCAGGCGACCTCGGCTGGATTCTACGTGTCGGTGCTCGCCGGCAACGGCGACGGGACGTTCCGGACGCCGCAGACTTTTACTGCCGGCTTCGAGAGCCTGGGCATCGCCGCCGGGCGACTTCAACGGCGATGGGGCGCCGGATCTGACGGTGACGAACACGTTTTCCACCACCGTCTCGGTGCTGCTCAACGCCGGCGCCGGGACGTTCCCGTCGACACCGAACTACGGAGTGGGCAGAAACCCCGAGTCCATCGTCGTCGCCGACTTCAATCAGGACGGCAAGCTCGATCAGGCCGTCGCCAATGCCGGATCCAACACCGTGTCCGATCCTGCCAGGCAACGGCGACGGAACGTTTCAGACCGCGCGGACCTTCGACGCCGGCAGAGGTCCTACTTCGATCGCGATGGGCGACTTCAATCGCGATGCCAGACTGGATCTCGTGGTTTCCAACTACGGCAACGCCGACTACTACGCCCCCGCCTCCTTCGTGGCCTCCACCGTCTCGGTGCTGCTCGGCAACGGCGACGGGACCTTCCAGGCGCCGCGGCCCTTCGAGGCGGGCAGCGGCCCGAACGCCGTGGTCGTGGGCGACTTCAACAACGACGGACTGCAGGATCTGGCGGTCGCCGATTACGGGATCTATCCCCAACGGTCGAATACGGTGTCGCTGTTGCTCGGCAACGGCGATGGGACCTTCAGAGCGCCGCAGGCTTTCACCGTGGGCAACGGTGCGGTCGGCCTCGTCATCGGCGATTTCAATCGCGATAACAAGCAGGATCTCGCCGTCACCAACTACGTGGACAACACCGTGTCCGTGCTGCTCGGCAACGGACTTGGGGCCTTTCAGTCCGCGGGCGTGTTCGCAGTCGGCGTGGCTCCATGGACGCTTGTCGCGAGCGACCTCAACGGCGACCAGATGCCGGACCTCGCGGTCACCGGCCATTCGTCGGACATCGTCTCGGTGCTGATCGGCAGGGGCGACGGGACGTTCGCGCCCCACGTCTGGTTCCTGACCGACCGGAACCCGACCGGTCTTGCCCTGTCCGATCTCAACGGCGATGGCGCAGCGGATCTGGCCGTCACAAACTATTTCTCCACCACTATCTCGGTGCTTCTGGGCAACGGCGACGGGACCTTCCAGGCGGCACGGAACTTCGGCGTCGGCCTCGCGCCGATGGCCGTCGCCGTAGCCGACTTCAACGGCGACGGCCGGCTGGATCTCGCGGCGGCGAACTACTTCGAGGGCAGCGTCTCGGTCCTCCTCGCAGGCGGAGGCGCGCCGCCGCCGAAGGTGGCGACGCCGACGTTCAGCCCGGCCGGCGGGGACGTATACGGGATCGGTGACGGTGACGATCGGCGACCGCGACCAGCGGCGCGACGATCCGCTACACCATCGACGGGAGCACGCCGACCACGTCATCGCCGATCTACACCGGGCCGATCGCGGTGTCGCAGACCACGACGATTCGGGCGATGGCGACGGCGAGCGGCATGACCAACAGCGACGTGGCCAGCGCGACCTACACGATCCAGGCGCAACAACAGGTGGCGACGCCGGCGTTCAGCCCGGCGGCGGGGACGTATACGGGTTCGGTGACGGTCACGATCAGCGACGCGACCGCCGGCGCGACGATCCACTACACCGTCGACGGGAGCACGCCGACCACCTCGTCGCCGATCTACACCGGGCCGATCGTGGTGTCGCAGACCACGACGATTCGGGCGATGGCGACGCTGAACGGGATGACCGACAGCGACGTGGCCAGCGCGACCTACACGATCCAGGCGCAACAACAGGTGGCGACGCCGACGTTCAGCCCGGCGGCGGGGACGTATACGGGTTCGGTCACCGTCACGATCAGCGCCGCGACGAGCGGGCGCGACGATCCGCTACACGACCGACGGCAGCACGCCGACCACCTCGTCGCCCGTCTACACCGGGCCGATCTCCGTCACGCAGACCACGACCATCCGGGCGATCGCGACGCGAGCGGAATGACCGACAGCGCGTCGCCAGCGCGACCTACACGATCCAGCAGCAGGTGGCGACGCCGACGTTCAGCCCGGCCGCGCGGGACCTACTCGGGCTCGGTGACGGTCACGATCAGCGACGCGACGAGCGGCGCGACGATCCGCTACACGACCGACGGCAGCACGCCGACGCACCTCGTCGCCGATCTACACCGGGCCGATCGCGGTGACGCAGACCACGACGATTCGGGCGATGGCCACGGCGAGCGGGATGGCCAACAGCAACGTGGCCAGCGCCGACGTATACGATCCAGCCAGGTGGCGACGCCGACGTTCAGCCCGGCCGCCGGGACGTACACGCGACCGCAGTGACGGTGACGATCAGCACCGCGACCGCGCGGCGCGACGATCCACTACACGACCGACGGGAGCACGCCGACGGCCGCGTCGACCGTCTACACCGGGCCGATCCCCGTGACGCAGACCACGACGATCGGGCGATGGCCACGCGCGAGCGGGATGACCAACAGCGCCGTGGCCAGCGCCACCTACACGATCCAGCAGCAGGTGGCGACGCCGGTGTTCAGCCCGGCGGCGGGGACGTATATCAGGATCGGTGACGGTGACGATCAGCGACGCGACGAGCGGCGCGACGATCCGCTACACGACCGACGGCAGCACGCCGACGGCCTCATCGCCGATCTACACCGGTCCGATCACGGTCACGCAGAGCCGGACGATCAGGGCGATCGCGATGAAGAGCGGGATGCTCGACAGCGCCGTGGCGAGCGCGACCTACACCGTGCAGACGGCGACGCCGACGTTCAACCCGCCTGGCGGGACGTATCTGCTGAACCTGACCGTGTCGATCTCGGACGCGACGCCGGGCGCGACGATCTACTACACGACCGACGGCAGTACGCCGACGACGTCCTCCACGCGCTACACGGGGCCAATCCTGCTCCTCCCCCTCACGACGACCACGATCAAGGCGATTGCCGTCGCTCCGGGGCAGTCGCCGAGCGCGGTGGCCAGCGCGACCTACAGGGTTGTGCTGTAACCGATTCAGGCGCCGGCATCGGGTGACGGCGAGAGTCGCATTCTGGAATGACGCCGTGAGCAGAACGTCTGTCCGGTCACACCTGTTTGTTGCAGCGGTTCTGCTCTGCGCCGTGTTTCACACGTCAGTCAGTGCAGAGCCGTTGCAGTTCGTGACACACCGGGACTACTCGTCCGGATACGGCTCGGCATCGATCGCTGCCGGCGACATCAACGGCGACACCGTCCCGGATCTCGCGGTCGCGAACTACTTCGACGGCACCGTCGCGGTCCTGCTCGGGAACGCGGGTGGGACCTTCCAGCCGGCCAGGGTGATGTACCTCGGGCCGGGCAACAATCCCCGATCCGCGGCGCTCGGGGACTTCAACCGGGATGGCAAGCCGGATCTGGCGGTGACAAATCCGGGGGCCAACACCGTCACCGTCCTGCGGGGCATCGGCGACGGCACGTTCCAACAGGCGGCCGTCCTTGGAGTGGGCAGCAGTCCCGGCGGGTTGACTGCCGGAGATCTGAACGCCGACGGCCATCCGGATCTCGCAGCCGCCAACACGGGGTCGAACGATGTTTCCGTGTTGATCGGCAACGGCGATGGGACCTTCCAGTCGGCCCGCAGCTTCCTCGCCGGCAGCGGTCCCGCCTTCGTGAGCGCCGGGGATCTCGATCGCGACGGCACAAGCGATCTGGCGATCGCCAACACGGCGTCCGGCAGCGTCTCGGTGCTGCTGGGCGACGGCAACGGGAGTTTCGAGGCGCCGCGGACCTTCGCCGCGGGCGCGGCCGTGTGGGTGGTTGCCATCGGCGACTTCAACGGAGACGGGGCGCCGGATCTGGCGACGGCCGACAACGGCGCAAACACCGTCTCGCTGCTGCCTGGCAACGGCGACGGGACGTTCCAGCCGAAACACAGCGTCGGCGTGAGCGGCGCTCCGTCCTTCGTGGCTGTCGCGGACATCAATCGAGACGGCCGGCTTGATTTAGCCGTGGCCTTGTCCGGATCGAGCAACGTCCTCGTGCTGGCGGGCAACGGCGACGGGACGTTCCAGGTACCGCAAGCCTTTCCGGTTGGCGGCGTGAGCTGGTCGCTCGCGGTTGCCGACTTCAGCGGCGACGGGGTGACGGACCTGGTGGTGGCCAACACCTATTCCACGACAGTCTCGGTGCTGCTCGGCAGGAACGACGGAACCTTCCCGAGGACACCGACCTACAGAGTCGGCCTCAACCCCGAGTCCGTCGTCGTCGGCGATTTCAATCGCGACGGCAACGAGGACCTGGCGATCGCCAATGCGGGATCCCACACCGTCTCGGTGCTGCTCGGCAACGGCGACGGGACCTTTCAGGCCGCGCATGGCCTTCGCGGCCGGCAGAGGTCCCACCTCCGTCGCTGCGGGCGACTTCGATCGGGACGGCCACGCGGACCTGGTCGTCTCCAATTACGGGTCGAACAACTATTACTCCGATGTCGTGGCCACGACGGTCTCGGTGTTGCGGGGTAACGGCGACGGAACGTTCCAGACCCCGCAGGCCTTCGAGGCGGGCAGCGGTCCGAACGACGTCGCCGTCGGCGACTTCAACGAGGATGGCTACCAGGATCTGGCGGTGGCGGACTACGGTCCGTTCACTCAACGGGCCACGACGGTTTCGGTCCTGGCCGGCAACGGGGACGGCACGTTCGGGCCGGCGACGTTCTTCGGAGCCGGCGATGGCCCGAGTTGCGTCACCATCGGCGATTTCAATCACGATGGGCGGCAGGATCTGGCCGCGTGCAACTACAGGTCGAACGACGTCACCATCCTGGTGGGCAACGGAGACGGCACGTTCGAGCCCGCCGGGAGGTTTCCTGTCGGCGTGTCGCCGTGGGACGTCGTCGTCTACGACTTCAACGGCGATCTGAAGTCGGACCTCGCCGTGATCGGCCACTGGTCCGACATCGTGTCGATCTTGCCGGGCAACGGCGACGGCACCTTCAAGCCGCACATCTGGTTCAGGACCGACAGAGGCCCGACTGGCGCCGCGCTCGCGGACTTCGACGGCGATGGCCACGTGGATCTCGCGACGGCCAATTATTTTTCCACGACCATCTCGGTGCTGCCGGGCAACGGCAACGGGACATTCCGGCCCGCACAGAACTTCGGCGTGGGCATGGCCCCGATGGGGCTGGCGGCCGGCGACTTCAATCGCGATGGCCAGCCGGATCTCGCCTCGGGCGATTATTTCTCCCACAGCGTTTCGATCCTGATCAACAGGACCGTGCTGCCGCAGGTGGCGACGCCGGCGTTGAGCCCGCCGGCCGGCACCTACACCGGCTCGGTCACGATAACGATCACCGGCGCCGGCGGCGCGACGGTGCACTACACGACGGATGGAACGGCGCCGACGTCGTCTTCGCCTGTCTACACCGGGCCCGTCTCCGTTTCCGAGACCACGACAATCCAGGCAATGGCCGCGGCAGAAGGGATGGCCGACAGCGGTGTCGCCGGCGCCACCTACACGATTCAGCAGCAGGCTCCGACGCCGGCGTTCAGCCAGCCGGGCGGGACGTACACCGAGCCGATCGCGCTCTCCATCACGATCCGCGACGCGGCCATCGGCGCGACGATTCACTACACCACTGACGGGACCGCGCCGACGACCGCGTCACCGGTTTACACCGGTCCGATCTTCATCAAGACGGCCACGACGATCAGAACACTTGCTGCGTCGAGCGGGATGGCCGAGAGCGACGTCGCGAGCGCCACTTACACGATCGGCGACCCGCCACCGGCCGGGACTCCGCTCGACCCGTGGTGCGTCACCACACGGTGGCCACGCAGGCAGGGGGACAATAAATGCCGCCAGGACTGGCCGCCGTTGTCTTCGTCGCCGGAATCGTAACGCTCTTCCGGCTCGACCGGCCGAAGACCGGAACGGCCGGCGTGTCGGCGGCGCTGTGGATTCCGACCATGTGGATCCTGATTGCCGGGTCCCGGATGGTGTCCGAGTGGCTCCAGACAGGCCCGCAAATGAAATCTCCCGACGAGTATCTCGACGGGAGCCCGATCGATCGCTTCGTGCTGACCGTGCTCCTCGCGGCCGGCCTGGTGGTGCTCGCCAGGAGATGGCGGCGCGCCGCGGCCGTCCTGCAGGCAAACGCGCCGGTCATCCTGTTCTTTCTCTACTGCGTCGTCAGCGTTCTCTGGTCCGACTACCCCGGCATCGCGTTCAAACGGTGGATGAAAGCCGTCGGCGATTTCGTGATGGTCCTCGTCGTCCTGACCGAGCTCGACCCGCGCGCGGCGGTCCAGCGGCTCCTTGCGCGCGCGGCATTTGTCCTCATCCCGCTCTCGGTGCTGTTCATCAAGTACCTACCCCGAGCTGGGGCGCGGCTACGACCGCTGGACGTGGTCGCCGTATTACGCGGGCGTGGCAACCGGGAAGAATGCGCTCGGCTACGTCTGTCTCGTGCTCGGGCTCGGCGCGCTCTGGCGCTGGCTCGCGGCGTTTCGCTCCGACGAGGGGACGCCGGCGGCGGGACCGCTCATCGCGCACGGCGCCGTGCTGGCGATGATCCTCTGGCTGTTCTGGAAGGCCGATTCGGCGACTTCCGTGGCTTGCTTTCTTCTGGGGGGCAGCCTGCTGGCGATCGCGACCGTGCGGACCTCCGCGCGAACGGGACCGGTCGCGACGGTCTTCATCGGCCTGCTGGTTCTGCTCGCAGCGGCCGGCCTCTTTCTGAGCTCGGGAACCGGGCTCGTCGAGGCGATGGGGCGCGACACGACGCTCACCGGCCGCACCGATCTGTGGCAACAGTTGCTGCGCATCCCGGTCGATCCGTTGTTCGGCACCGGCTTCGAGAGCTTCTGGCTCGGCGAGCGGGTCGAAGCGTTCTGGCGCACGTATTGGTGGCATCCGAACCAGGCGCACAACGGCTACCTCGAGATTTTCCTGAATCTGGGATGGATGGGACTGGCGCTGCTGGCCGGTGTCGTGGCGGGGGCGGGTGTCCACATCCGGCGAGCGTTCCGCCGCGACGCTGAGATGGCGAGGCTCTGCCTGGCCTATCTCGTCGTCGCCCTGCTCTACAACCTGACCGAAGCGGCCTTCAAGAGTTTTCACCTCATGTGGTTCGCATTCCTGCTGGCCGCCGTCGCGCACCCGATCGGCGTCACACGAGAGCACGCATGACGCCCTTCGACGAGCAGGGAGCGTTTCGTCCGGCAGCCGGCGGCGACGCGCTCAGGCGGCTCGCCATCCGGGGCGCTGGTGTGACGATCGCATCGCAAAGCGCGGGCTTCCTCATCCAGCTGATCGCGACCGTCGTGCTCGCGCGGCTCCTCGCCCCGGCCGACTTCGGCCTGTTGACGATGGTCAGCACGTTCAGCCTGCTGCTGATGAACGTCGGGCTGAACGGGTTCACCGAAGCGGTCCTCCAGCGCGAAGAGATCGATCGCCGCCTCTCCAGCAACGTGTTCTGGATCAACGCCGGTCTCGGGCTGCTGCTCACGATCGGCTTCGCGCTGTCGGGGCCCCTTCTCGCGCGCTTCTACGGCGACCCGCGCATCGCGCGCGTGACGGTCGCGATGTCGGCGACGATCTTTCTCACCAGCCTTTCGGTCCAGCACCTCGCGCTGCTCAAACGTGCCATGCGATTCTCGGTCGTTTCCAGGAACGACATCGCCGCGCGTACGGTTTCGGTGGCGGTCTCCATCGTCCTGGGTTGGGCGGGATGGGGGTATTGGGCGCTGGTGGCGGGAGCCGTGGCGCTGCCGCTGGCGACGGCAGTGGGGGCGTGGCACGCGTGCCGATGGATCCCGGGCGCGCCGGGCCGTCACCGCGGCACGGGAGCGATGGTGGTGTTTGCCGCGCAGACGTACGGGCGCTTCCTGGCCGACTACGGCACCAGGAACCTCGACAACCTCCTCATCGGATGGCACGTCGGACCGCAGGCGCTTGGGTTCTACAAGAAGGCGTACGACCTCTTCGTGCTCCCGCTCAATCAGCTGTCAGCGCCGCTCACGAACGTCGCCGTGTCGACGATGAGCCGGCTCAGGCATGACCCCGAGAAGCGGGCGCGACACTTTCTGCACGCGCTGTCGACGCTGGCCTTCGTCGGCATGGGTCTCGGCGCGGCGCTCACGCTCGTCGGCCGGGACGTGATTCGGTTGCTGCTGGGACCGGGTTGGGAAGAGTCGGGCCGGATCTTCACGCTCTTTGGTCCCGGCATCGGGATCATGCTGCTCTACGGCACGAACGGCTGGATCCACCTCTCCATCGGCAGAGCGGACCGGTGGTTCAGATGGACGATCGTGGAGCTCGCGGTCACGGCCGGACTGTTCCTCCTGGGGCTTCGCTGGGGGGCCGCGGGCGTGGCCGTGGCCTGCGTCGCCTCCTACTGGATCCTCTCGATTCCTGCCCTCTGGTATGCGGGCCGCCCGGCGCTCCTTCCGATTCGGCGTGTCATCGAAACGGTGTGGAGGTTCGTCGTGGCGTCGGCGCTTGCCGGGTTCGCGACAGCCGCGCTCCTGCGTGGGGCCCCGGCATTGCTCGCCGAGCCCGGCGCCCTGGGAGCGCTCGTGCGGATCGCGGCGTCCTCCTCGGTGTTCGGTGCGCTCTATCTCGGCGCCGTGATCGTGTTGCACCGGGGGTACGCGCCACTCTCCCAGCTGTCCGCGCTCGTCCGCGAGATGATTCCGCGTGCAGCGATGTCGAAGCCATCGGCGGCAGGTGTCTTATGAGAACAGTCCAGAAGACGGCGGCATCGAAAGCGCGAAGTGCGGTGCGCGCATTGCTTCAGACCTACGGCGCCGGCCCGGTCAAGAAGCGGCTGTGGGACGTCGAGTTCTCGAACGGCCGCTGGGATTGTCTCGATCGCACGGCCGGCGACTGCGTATATCCGTTCCTCGTGAAGTACGCCAGCAACGGCAGCATCCTCGACCTCGGATGCGGCTCGGGCAGTACCGGAAACGAGCTGGACACGGCGGCATACGAACGCTATGTCGGCGTTGACATCTCCGATGTGGCGATCGCCAGGGCCCAACAGCGGAGCGAGGCGAATGGCCGGGCAGACCGGAACCGCTATCGGCAGTCGGACATTCTCAGCTACGCGCCGGATCAGTCATTCAACGTGATCCTGTTCCGGGATTCGATCTACTACGTGCCGCGCCGGCACATCAAGGCGATGCTCCAGCGGTACGCGCAGTACCTCGAGGAAGGCGCCGTCTTCATCGTGAGGATGGCGGACGCCGAGAAGTATCAGGACATCGTCGACACGATCGAGAGTCACTTCGCCGTCGTGGAAAAGCACACCGCCGACGATCCGCAAGCGGTCGTCCTGATCTTCCGCCCTGTCTAGAGCCGGTTTCAAAAACCGTTACCGTCATGAAACCAAGAGCCTTGCTTCTGCTGTCTCTCAGTGTCTGCTGCCTCTCGTCGGTGTCCTTCGACCGGCCGGTGTCCCGCACGCCGCGGGCGCACGCGCAGGCCGCTTCGTCGACGACGGAGGTCCTGGATCAGACTCGGCGGATCGACTGGAGCCAGGCGGGAGTGCCGGGCGGGATTCCGCATCGAGCCGGCGGGACCTGCGCGGCGCTCGGTCCCGATGCCACGTCGGCTGACATCAACGGCGCCATTGCCGCCTGCGCCGGCGGTGTCGTCCATCTGAGTGCCGGAACCTACAACCTGTCGGGAGGGATCACCTTCAGAGGCATCAGCAACGTGACGCTCAGGGGCGCGGGTCCGGGCCAGACCATCCTGAAGTTCACCGGCACCGATACGTGCGGCGGACTCCACGCGAACGTGTGCATCCGCGGGTGGTCGGGCGTCTGGTCGGGAAACGTTCCAGCCGGCGACATTCGCAACTGGACGACGGGATACAGCAAAGGGACGACGCAGATAACCCTGGACTCGACGGCCGGGTTGACCGTCGGGACCGTGATCGTGCTCGACCAGTTGAACGATACCGTGGACGAAGGCGAAGTGGTCGTCAGTGACGCCAAGGGCCGGTTCTCTCTCGAAGGCGGCGCCCCCGGCCGTGCGAATCGCGCGCAGCAGCAGTTCGTCCGGGTGACGGCCGTCGACGGCGATCGCGTGACGATCTCTCCCGGTCTCTACATGGCGAACTGGCGCGACAGTCAGCAGCCGCAGGCCTGGTGGTGGGGCGACACCGCGGTCCGGAACGGCATCGAGGACCTCACGCTGGATCATTCAGAGACCTCCGAGACCTCCGGCGTCGGATTTCAGAACGCGTACGAATGCTGGATCAGGAACGTCCGGTCGTTGAACGCCAGGAGGAACCACGTCTGGCTGAATCAGGCCGCACGCATCGAGGTGCGAGACAGCTACTTCTATGGAACCAAGACCGCGGCCACTCAGAGCTACGGCGTCGAGTCGTTCACCACATCCGACGACCTGGTCGTGAACAACATCTTCGAGCGTGTCACGACGCCCATCATGGTCGGGCCCAGCTCAGGGTCGGTGTTTGCCTACAACTACATGATCGACATGCCGTACTCCATCTCGACCTGGATGATGGCGGGCATCGTCGGCGGGCACGACGCGGGCACCGGCATGAACCTGTTCGAAGGGAATGTCGGCAATCAGTTTTCGATGGACCTGTACCACGGAACGGGAAGCGTCGCCACGCTGTACCGAAACAGGTTGACGGGAACCGAGCCTGGCAAGACGCAGTGGGGGAATACCACGGCCGTCAACATCTGGGCCTTCAACCGGTCCGTCAACATCGTCGGCAACGTGCTGGGCACACCGGGGCACCATCGGATATACGAGAATTCCCTGGCGCCGCTGGCGAAGCGGGGCTGGCCCGAGCTGTCCGTCTATGTGCTGGGATACTCGGGCTCCGGTGAGCATCAGCCGCTTGGAAACGATCCGCTGGTGCTCAGCACGATGCTCCGGTGGGGCAACCACGACTACGCGACGAATCAAACCCACTGGAACAGTGACGAGGTCCCGGCCGGTCATCCCGTTCCGGCGCAGGCATTGCCAGCCTCGCTGTTTTTTTCAGAGAGACCAGCCTGGTGGGGCCCGACGGCCTGGCCGCCGATCGGTCCCGACGTCACCGGCGGCCCGGACCCCGCCGGCCACGCGCACAAGATCCCCGCGCAGTTGTGCTACGAGAACAGCCCGAGGGGCGCCGACGGCCGGCTCGCCTTCGACGCCCGCACCTGCTACCAGAGCCCGTGAACTTTCGAACGGTAGAACTTTCGAACGTTAGAACTTTAGGCTACCGGACAATCCTGACGTTCGTCGGAGCCGCAAGAGAGACCGGGATGGCCGTGTTCATATAGCTTTGAATCTCGGCCTGGGTCAGGGCGCGGTCGTAGATGCGCGCCTCGTCGATCACGCCATTGAAGAAACGGTTTCGCGCCCCGCGGCCTTGACCGCCGATGCGCAAGGTGGTGATCCCGTTTCGGAAGCTGTTCCCGTCCATGGCAGTGCTCAGAGATACGTCCAGGTTGCCGTTGACGTAGAACTTCAGCGACGCGCCATTTCTGACCACGGCGATGTGGGTCATCGTGCCGAGGGGCACGACCGCAGTGCCGCTCGCCTGATTGTAGCCAGTCGTCCCCCAGTCCACGCCGGCCGTCGTCCGCCAGCCAAAATACAACGTTCTGTTCGGATTGAGGCCGAACAGGAACTCGTCGTCCACGGTCTGGCTCCACTTGTTGAACACCGACGCCGTTTCCACGGGCGCGCCGTTCAACGACACCCACGCCATGAAGGTGGCCGTGGTCTGCAGGGTCAAGGGATCGATGTCCGGCGCGTTGACAAAGCTGCTGGTTCCGTCGAAAGACAGGCCCGCGCCGAACTTGCCCGGCGTCCAGCCGGCGCTGCTGACGCTGCCCGTGTTCTGGTTCGACGACGCATCTGCCGTCGACTGTCCTCCGTTCTCGTTGAAGCCATAGGCGGCGACCTGGCCCGCGCTGGGTGATGTCAACGACAGAGTCAACGCCGATGCTGGAGCCGACTTTCCCGATACATTGCCTGCTGCGTCGAACGCGGAGACGGTGTAGGTGTAGGCGGTCGACGGGGAGAGTGCCGTATCCGCGTAGCTGGTGGCGGTTGGCGTTGCAACCTGCACGGTGGCGGAGCACCCGGCGCCCTGGCATCGGAAGACCCTGTACCCAGTGACCCCGGCGGCGTCTGTCGAGGCATTCCAGGTCAGGTTGATCTGAGTGGTTGACGCGGCGGTTGCCGCGAGGTTCGCCGGAATCGACGGCGCGGTCGTGTCCTGGACGTTGTTGACGGTCACCGCGATGACGGCAGACGTCGCCGTATTCCCGGCCGCGTCGCGAGCCGTCGCGGTCAAGCTGTGGCTGCCGTTGGCGGCGCCGGTCGTGTCCCAGGCGACCGTGTACGGCGCGACGGTCGCTTCCGCCCCGAGGTTGGCTCCATTCAGCTTGAACTGGACCCCGGCGATCCCCCCGCTGTCGGACGCCGCACCCGCGATCGTCATCGTACCCGAGCCCGCCGCGCCGTTGGCAGGCGACGTGATCGAAACGGTTGGAGGAGTCGTGTCCTGCACGGTGGAATAGCAGGCGGCGGCGTTGAAGTTCAGGATGCCGCCGGTCTTCGACGTTGCGTCGTAGCACAGGCGAGCCGGAAGCTTGTAGGCGTGCCCCGTCGGATCCTGGCCGCCCGTGACGTCAGGACCGATCGCCGGCCATGGGACCGAGCCCCACCATGCCGGTTTGCCGGCGAGATACAGCGATGCGGGCAGCGTTTGATTGGCGGGCACGGGATTACCGAACGGGGTGAGGGTCGAGGGGACTTCGGCCGCGTTCCAGACAACCGCGGCGTTCACCACATCGTAGTTGCCCCAGCGGAAGAGCGTCGTCTTGACGCGCGGATCGTTCGGCACGCCCGAGTCGGTGGTGCCGCCGTTGCCGGACCATCCGAGTGTGTAGATGGCCGTGTTGCCGCCCGTGCCCGACGGCGCAGCCGTCTCGTAGCGGTTGTGATAGCCGCTTCTCCCCAGGACGTTTCCAATGACGTTCACATACCGGTTGTAGGTGTAGAGGTGAATCGGAACGGTCTGCTGGCTCTTCCCGGTCTCCCAGCCGGTGAACAGGTTGCGGAAGACCGTCGCGAAGTCCGTCGTCCCGTGAATGGCGTCGGCGGTGAACCCGATGCCCTCGTTGCCTTCGAACAGCACGAAGCCGATGCCTCCCGCGTGAAGATACGAGCTGCTCTGCATCCAGCTGGCGACGTTGTAGTAATCGTCGATGGAATAGTTGTAGGCGAAGACCGATCCGGACGTAGAGCCGCCCGTCATCATGCCAACCGTGACGTGCTGGAAGATGTTGTTCTCGACGAGCGCGTCGGAGCTCATGTAAGACTCGATCCCGTAGCTCTGCGACGCCGCGTTCCGGGTGCCGTAGAAGTAGCTGTCGCGGACCGTCACGTGCGCGCTCTGATACAGCCAGACGTGATTGCGGTTCCCGTTCATGCTCCGCACGTTCTTCATCCAGCAATTGTAGGCATTGAAGAAATAGACGCCTGACATCACCGACGCGCTGCCCGCGTGGTTCACCGACAGATCCTCGAGCCCGCTCATGGTGATCGGGGCGGCAGAGGACCACCAGGCGCCGGGACTCTGGCTGCTCCGCCAGTTCGGCATGTAGAGCCCGGGCGTGATCGTGACCGTGTTTCCGCTGATCGCCGTGACCTTGACGAGCTGTTCCTGCACCCGCCCTGAACGCCCCGTTCCGCCGGGTCCCTCGGTGGCGCAGAGCCCGCCGGCGTCGCACACAAAGACACCTCCGCTGTCAGAACTGTCGTTCAGCTGGTCGAGGATGAGCAGGCTTCCAACCTGCAGGTTGGAGGTGCTGCTGAGCGTGAGGGACGTGGTCCCGACTGAGTAGCCGGCCGTCCAACTCGCGGTATTCCCCGGGCTGTCCGTGCTGTTGAGTGCGCCGTTCCTGAAGCAGACGTCGGCGCCCAATCCGCCGCAGCTGACGCCGCCGGTAAAGTTGAGGAAGGTTCGATCGGGCCCGTCGCCGCGCAGCGTCACGTTGCTGCGCGCATTGAAGTCGATGCCGGAAGCAAGCGAATAAGTCCCCGCATTCAGCTTCACGACCTGCCCACTCGGACATGCCGCGATCGCGCTGTTGATCTGCGCGGCCGTCGCCCCGGGACTGAGCGTGGCGCAGATGGCGGTGCGATTGGGAACGCCTCCGGAGACGCCAGCCTGGCTCCAGTCGATTCGACGGCTTGCCGCGATCTGGGCCTGAGCCGTCGCAGACATGCCGAACAGCAGAACGACGAACACCAGGAGGAGTGGTTTCCATCTCATACGGCGCGGGTCCTTTGCGTTATCACGTGTCTCCGACTCGTCCGCTTGCAGCGCGGGACCGATGACCGGGAGTGCAATTGGGACGCCACGCCTATGCACGAGATGAACAACCGCTCTAGAGGTGCGCGAAACGCGCCCGTGACCGTATTGGCAGAACCGTTACAGATACGTCGGTTCAGCTCTCCCGCCCTCGGCATCCGGCTTCAGCCGGACCTCGCGGTTTTCTCCCGCCCCCGTTGAAGTCGCGCACCTCTGCGACTCCCGCCGTCCGACCAACCGTCAAGCATCCTGTCAAGCATCCGCCCTTCCACGGTGTTGGCGTATGCTTGTTAACAGCGCCGCCTCCTCCACGTCTAAGCGAGTATGTTCCGCACCGTTCTGGCTGCATTCCTCGCCGCCGCGGTTCCCGCCGCCGCGGCAAGCGGGCAGGGCTCCATCCATGCGTCCGTGCCGGTCGTGCAGGCGGTGCGCTCGAACACCGTCATCGTCATCGATGGCCGTCTCGACGACGAGGTGTGGCTCAGGGCTCCCGCGGCCACGACCTTCACGCAGCGCGACCCCGACGACGGCAAGCCGTCCACCGAACTGACCGAGTTGCGTGTGGCGTACGACGACGGGGCTCTGTACGTCGGCGCGCGGATGCACGACCGCGAGCCCTCGCGGATTGTGCGGCAGTTGTCCCGCCGCGATCAGGAAGCCGAGGCCGACGGGTTCTGGCTCTACGTCGATCCCCATCACGACCATCTCACGGGCGCCGTCTTCAGCGTCAGCGCCGCGGGCGTGCAAGGGGACTCGGCCGTCTACAACGATTCGTCGCAGGACAGCTCGTGGGATGCGGTGTGGGAATCGGGCGTGAAGATCGACGAGGGCGGATGGACCGTGGAGATGCGGATTCCGTTCTCGCAGCTTCGCTTCACGGCGTCCGAGCAGCACACCTTCGGCATCAACGCGCTGCGCTACATCCAGCGGAAGAACGAGCGCGCGTGGCTGGTCCACGTCCCCAAGACCGAGAGCGGGCTGGCCTCGCGCATGGGCCATCTCGAAGGTCTGCACGGCGTGTCGCCGCATCGCACGCTGGAGCTGCTGCCGTACCTCTCGAGCCGCGCCGAGTACGTGGCGCCCTCCACGGCCGGCGATCCGTTCAACGACGGCACGCGCCTGTTCGGCAGCGCCGGGCTCGACTTGAAATACCGGCCGACCAGCAGCCTCACGCTCGACGGCACGATCAACCCCGACTTCGGCCAGGTCGAGGTCGATCCGGCCGTCGTCAACCTCACGGCCTTCGAGACGTTCTTCGAGGAGAAGCGCCCGTTCTTCATCGAAGGGGCGAACATCTTCAGCAACTTCGGCCGCGGCGGGGCGAACAGCTTCTGGGGGTTCAACCGCTCGGAGCCGATCATCTTCTATTCGCGGCGAATCGGGCGGTCGCCGCAGGGGGAAGCCGGCGGCGACTTCGTGGATCGCCCGGGCCAGACGACGATTCTCGGCGCCGCCAAGCTCACCGGCAAGACCAGGAACGGCTGGAGCGTTGGCCTGCTCGAGGCCGTCACCGGGCGCGAGCGGGCGGAGACGGTCACCAGAGGATTCGAGGATCGGACCGAGGTCGAGCCGCTGTCCAACTACCTCGTCGGACGCGTGCAGCGCGAAAAGGGGCGGGGCGCGGTCGGCCTGATCGCCACGGCCGTCAACCGCGACCTGCGCTCGCCGGCGCTGCGCGAGGAATTGCCCGGCCAGGCGTACGTGGCCGGCGCCGATGCGCACTACTTTCTCGACGGCAAACGCGACTGGGTGGTGACCGGCCAGCTGACCGGCAGCCACGTCGCCGGCAGCACCGGCGCGATGTCGCAGCTGCAGCGCGCCCCGCAGCGGTACTACAACCGCCCGGACGCCACCCATCTGGAGCTCGACCCCGGCGCGGTGAGCCTCCGCGGCTGGACCGGCGCCGTGAACCTGAATCGCAACAGCGGCGTGCACGGCGTCAACGCCTCGCTGTGGGCGGTCAGCCCGGGCTTCGAGTCGGGCGATGCCGGGTTCAACTTCAACGGCGACCGCGGCGGCATGCACGCCGTCTACCAGTGGCGGAATCCGAACGTCAACCGGTTCACCCGGCGGCGCTCGCTGGGCATTGCCAAGTTCTACGCCTGGAACTTCGCGCGTGACCTGCAGAGCGATGGGATCTTTCTGCTCGGCAACGTCGAGCTCAAGAACTACTGGTCGGTGTTTTCCCAGGGCGGATTCTTCCGTGCCGCGCAGGACGACCGGACGACGCGAGGGGGGCCATCCATGCGCGCACCGCGCTCGCAGATTGGGTTCGTCGGCGTCGACAGCGATCAGCGGAAGCGCATCTCGATTGGCGCCAACTGGAACGGCGAGGGGAACGAATTCGGCGGATCGAGCCTGGGCGCCGGTGTCAGCGTCCGGTACCGGCCGGCCGCATCGCTCGAGATCTCGAGCGGTCCGAGCTACCAGCGCAATCACAATCTCGCGCAGTACGTGGGCACGTTCGAAGATCCAGCGGCCGCCGCGACCTACGGCGCCCGCTACGTCTTCGGCACGCTGCGCCAGGAGGAGTTCAGCCTGCAGACGCGCATCAACTTCGTGGTCTCGCCGAAGATGTCGCTCCAGGTCTACATGCAGCCCCTGGTGTCGGTCGGCGACTACGACGGGTTCAAGGAGCTCGCGCGCCCCCGGACGTACGACTTCGTGCGCTACGGCCAGGACAGCGGCTCGCTGTCGCAAGACCCGCTGTCGAAGCGGTACACCGTCGTCCCCGGCGACGGCGGCGCGGCGTTCAGCTTCGCCGACCCCGACTTCAATTTCAAGTCGCTGCGCCTGAACGCGATCTTCCGATGGGAGTGGCGGCCGGGATCCGCGCTGTACTTCGTGTGGACCGAACAGCGCGAGGACGACGCGCGTCCCGGGCAGTTCGCGCTGGGCCGCGATGTCCGCGGCGTCTTCGGCGCCCCGGCCGACGACGTCATCCTGTTCAAGATTGCCTACTGGTTTCAGCGATAGCTGGCTGCGGAGGAGGAGCTGAGCATGGCGCCTCTGATCGTGCAGATTGTGTCCACGCTGATCGCGCGGTGCCTCGCCTCCTCTTTACCGGCGGCTCCCACTTCTCGAGTCTGCAGTACGACCTGGCGGCGATGATCCCGCCGCCGCTCACCGGTGCACTCTGGTTGATCTACCTGACGGGGGTGCTGGAGATGGCCGGCGCCATCGGCCTGCTGGCCCGCCGGCTTCGACGGCCTGCCGCCTGGGGACTCCTGGCTTTGCTGGTGGCGTTGTTTCCAGCCAACGTCTACGCGGCGCTCGCCGGCGTCACGCTCGGCGGCGCCGCGGCGACCTCCCTCTGGCTGCGGGCTCCGCTCCAGGCGTTCTGGATCGCGGTGCTCTGGTGGACCAGCCTGACCGGACCGGCCGCGCAGTCGTCTGTGCTATCGTCGGGCCGCATTTGATCGCCCGTCGAGCCGAAGGAGCCTGCCGTGACTCGAATCGTCCCTCATATCCGATGGATCATGCTGGTCTCGGGCGTGCTGACGGCGACGATGATCTACGCCGCGATCGCGCCCGAGGCGGCGCTGCGCGCGACCTTCGGCGAGACGCTCGACGGACCGCTCGCGCAGGTCGTCGTCCGCAACTGGGGTGCGCTCGTCGCGCTCGTCGGGGGGATGCTGATCTACGGCGCGTTCGATCCGCCCGCACGCCCGCTCATCCTGGTCGTGGCGGGCGTGAGCAAGGCGATCTTCATTGGCCTGGTGCTCTCTCAGGGCGCGCGATACCTCGCGCAGCAGGCGGCCGTCGCGATCGCCGTCGATCTGGTGATGGTGGCGCTGTTCGCGTGGTATCTGCTGGCCGCCGGGAGCGCGAAGCCGACTGCTGCCGTCGTCAGCCGCGTGTAGAACGGCTGCGCGGCCACTGGGCGTGGTTCCACGTCGCCGAAGACGAGATCAACCATCGCCGCCAGATCCGCTGGCTCCGCGCGCGCCTGCCCTGGCAGCCGGTCGCGAAACCGGTGGCATGTGAATTTCAGTTGGGCCGCATCACGAACCGGGCGATGTACTCCGCGACGTTCCAGAAGAGCAGCCCGCCGCCCACGAGACCGAAGATCCAGAGCATCGTCTCGCGGGCACCAGCCTGCAATCGCTCTCTAATGTCGGCGTACCGCGCATCCAGCCGCTTCCCAAAAACGATGTGACCCACGAGGAGCAGTACGGGCGGGAGGACAAAGATTGCGTTGTAGAGGACCAGCAGCGGCAGCCACTGCATCATCGGGAGATCGGCCGTCGTGAGAAGCGCGATCGCGCCGAAATACGGCACTGCCGTAGGCAACTCCATTGTCGTCACCGTCACGCCGAGGAGGGCCAATGCGGCATTTGAGTTCGCGCTTGGTCCGACCGGCGGCGCCCGCTTGACTGTGGTTGGCGCCCGGATCGCGTAGAGCAGCATGGCGAGCCCGATGACGCCCTGCACGATGAGCCCGGGTCTGCTGCTGCCGATGGTCCCCAATGACGGCAGGAGAGCGTCGATTCCCGACATCATCATCACCCCCAGCGTCAGGTAGGTGACGAAGATCGCGGCGACGTACACGACGATCTGCGCCGGCCGGCGTCCGCCAGACAACAAGTAGAGGGTGACGACGATGGCGGACGGGTTGATGCTGTCCACCACGGCCAACGCGAGGAGACCGACCAGCATGTGCTCGACAGCTTAACAGCCCGTGTGCCGCGCAGTGCCGCCCATCTCTTCTACGCGCAACTGAATCAGATCCTCGAGACCAGCACCGAGTTTCGCAATTTGCCCAATCGCGTAGGAGGCTGGCGGATAATCGCAGACCAGACACGTGAAACAATCGAGGGAGTTTCGCGAAGTGGTTCGATGCCCGCCGGTAGCGATTTGCTTGCGAGAAAACGAAGGAGCGCTGATGCATCGCCGAACGCTGCTCAAGACCCTCGCAGCTGGCCTCCTGTCCGGCCAGTCCGCGAGAATCGCCGCGCGCCAGACGTCGGTTTCAATCCAGGGTGACCGGTTTCTGATTAACGGCCGGCCGACCTATGAGGGCCGGAGCTGGCGCGGGATGCGGATCGAAGGGTTGCTCATGAACTCGCGGATGGTTCAGGGCATCTTCGATGACCTCAACCCCGACACCCGCGGCCGGTGGGCCTACCCCGATACGAAGCGGTGGGACGCTGAGCGCAACACGCGGGAGTTCATCGCCGCGATGCCCGAATGGCGCCGCCATGGGCTTCTGAGCTTCACGATCAACCTGCAGGGCGGCAGTCCGGAGGGCTACTCGCGGGAACAGCCCTGGCACAACAACGCCTTCCAAGCCGACGGATCGCTTCGGCCCGATTACCTCGGCCGGCTCGAGCGCATCCTCGACCGCGCCGACGAGCTCGGCATGGCGCCCATCGTGGGGTACTTCTACTTCGGGCAGGATCAACGGCTCGAGAACGATACCGCCGTCAGGCGAGGGGTACGCGAGGCGACGACGTGGCTGCTGAAGCAGGGGTACCGCAACGTGCTCATCGAAATCGCCAACGAATGCGACAACCGCAGTTACGAGCAGCCGCTCATTCAGGCGCCCCGCGTCCACGAGCTCATCGAGCTCGCCCAGTCCATCACCCTGGACGGCCGGCGCCTCCCGGTGAGCGTCAGCTTCAACGGCGGGTCCCTGCCCTCGGCGAACGTCGTCTCGATCGCGGATTTCCTGCTGTTGCATGGCAACGGCGTCCCTGAGCCGGACAAGATTGCCCAGATGGTGCAGAACACGCGCAGCCTGCGCGGGTATCGCAGCGTGCCGATCCTCTTCAACGAAGACGACCATTTCGACTTCGACAAGCCGGGGAACCACTTCATCGCGGCCGTCGGCCAGTATGCGTCGTGGGGCTACTTCGACTTCCGGATGGCCGGCGAGGGGCTCGACGAGGGCTACCAGAGCGTGCCCGTGAACTGGGGCCTCAGCTCCGGCCGCAAGCGGGGATTCTTTTCGTTGCTGAAAGAGATGACCGGGAGTTGATCATCCCTTCAGCAGCTGCTCGAGGCGTTCGGGGTCCGGCGGCTTGGTGAGGTGCTCGTCGAACCCGGCTGCGATTGAAGCCTGGATGTCTGAATCCTGTCCGTACCCGCTGAGCGCGACGAGTCGGGTCCCCCCGTGTGCCGGATTCTGACGGATTCGCCGCGCGACCTCGAAGCCGCTCATCACGGGAAGGCCGAGATCGACGAGCGCCAGCTCCGGACCGACGCGCTCGATGAGCTCGGCGCCTTCAGCGCCGTTCTCGGCGGTGAAGACCCGGACGCCTTCGGCTTCCAGCAGCAGCTGCATCATGCGCCGTGCGTCGGCCTGATCCTCGACGAGCACGACGGTTGTGACGGCGGCGCGCGGCGGCGCGGCCCCGGCATCGGCGTTCATCGCCGCGGCCGGCGCCAGCGGCAGCCAGACGGTGAAGGCGCTTCCCTGACCCGGGCCGGCGCTCTGCGCCTCGACCCGGCCGTCGTGAAGCTCGACCAGCGATCGCAGCAGCGTCAGGCCGATGCCCAACCCGCCCTCGGCCCGGGCCAGCGATTGATCGCCCTGGACGAACAGATCGAAGATCCGCGGCAGCATGACCGGGTCGATTCCCCGGCCGGAGTCCGCGACGCGAATCATGGCCTCGTCGCCCTGCCGTTGAAGCTCGAAGCGCACTTGCGCGGCGCGGGGGGAATACTTCGACGCGTTGCTGAGGAGATTCGCCTGGATCTGCTGCAGCCGCGCCGCATCGCCGATGACGAACAGCGGCTCGTCGGCCGTGTCGATCGACAGCTGCGTGTCGTGTTCGGCCATGAACGGACGGAGCGCCTCGATCGCGGATCGGGCCGTTTCCCGCAGGTCGACCCGCTCCTTCCGCAGCGTGATCCGGCCGCGCGTGATGCGGGCGACATCGAGCAGATCGTCGAGCAGCCGCGACATGTGATTGGCCTGACGCGCGACGACCTGCCCCGCCTCGTGACAGGCGTTGTCGGTCCAGCTCGCATTCTCGAGGACGCGGGTGGCGCTCAGGATCGCGGCGAGAGGATTGCGGAGCTCGTGCGACAGCATGGCCAGGAAGACCTCGCGCCGCCGCACCCCCTCTTGAATCTCCTCCTCCGCCTTGCGCCGCTCGGTCACGTCGAGGAACGTCACGACGGCGCCGATCACCTCGTGGTTGCGGAAGATCGGGTGGCTCCAGTATTCCGCCGGGAAGGATGTGCCGTCGGACCGCCAGATGACTTCGTCGTCCACGTGCGTGCCGTCGCGGTGCCGCATGGCCCGGTAGATCGGTGACTGTTCCGGCGCATACGGCGTGCCGTCGGGCCTGGTGTGGTGAATCAGCGGGTGCATCTGCTTGCCGATGAGCGCCGCCGGCGACTCGTAGCCGAGCAGCCGGGCGCAGGCCGAGTTGCAGAAGATGCAGATCCCACTGAGGTCGATCCCGTAGATGGCCTCGGCCGTCGAATCGAGCAGGAGCCGGATCCGCTCCTCGCGATCGGCGATTTCCTGGCGGGCGCGCCTCAGCTGCGTGATGTCGCGCGAAATGCTGGAGACGCCGACGATCGTGTTCGACGAGTCGAGGATCGGCGAGAACGTGACGGACACTTCCACGACACTGCCGTCCTTGCGCAGCCGCTCCGTTTCCAGCCGCTCGACCGGGCGGCCGGCGCGGACCTGCTGAAGGACCACGTCGATCTCCTCCTTCCGGCCCGCCGGATGGATGAAGCTCGCGTGACGTCCGATCGCCTCGTCCGCCGTGTAGCCGTAGAGCCGGGACGCGCCGGTGTTCCACGTGGTAATGACGCCGTCGAGCGTCTTCCCCATGATCGCGTCGTCCGACGATTCCACGATCGCCGAGACCTGCGCGAGCCTGGCCCGGGCGTGTTCGAGCGCCGAGATGTCGGTGAGCGTGAGCACGACCCCGTCCGGCGACAGCGAGCGTTCCGCCGGCACGCCGAACGGTCCCTCGGTGCTCTCTTTGATCCGCGCCCGGTACGGCAGGATGCGCAGGAACAGGCAGCGCTGGCGTTTGTCCCAGGTCTGGGCCTCGACGGTCACGCCCTCCTGCAGGACGCGTTCGATGTCGGCCACCAACGTGGGATGCGCGAGGTCGTGCGCAAACGTGCGCAGCGGCCGGCCGACGTCCTGCGGGATGACGCGGAAGGTGTCGGCAATCCGGGGCGTGAACTTCCGGATGCACAGCTGCCGATCCAGGAACATCGTGGCGACGTCGGTGCCGTTCAGCAGGTGCTCGATGTCGTTGTTCAGCTCCTGGAGCTCGACGTTCTTCTTCTGGTACTCCGCGTTGACGGTGTACATCTCCTCGTTGACCGAGTGGAGCTCCTCGTTCGTGCTCTGGAGCTCTTCGTTGGCGGCGACCAGTTCCTCGTTGGTCGCCTGCAGCTCCTCGTTCGCGGTCTCGTGCTCCTGGACCTCCGCCTGCAGATGCTCTTTGACGTAGGCGAGCTCCTCCTCGAGGGCGCGCTGCTGATCGCGGGACAGGCCGCCGAGCGCCACCAGCTCCTGAGGCCCGGCGCCCAACCCCGCGCCAGGCACGTCGGCGAATGGCGGAACCAGGACGGCGGCCTTCTCGGTTTCCGCGTCGGCCAGGGAAATGAGGATGTGAGTCAGCGCGCCCTGCGGGTCCCGCAACGGCTCGGCGATGAGCGAAAAGTGGCGGCTGTTGCCGGGCATCGTCACCGCGGGATAGCGGACGCTCTCGAGATCCCGGCGCACGCGGTGCAGCGCGCCGGACACCACGGTCCGGAAATCGTCCCCCACCATGTCGAGCAGGTTCTGCGTGGGGCGCCGCGACTTGATCTTCAGCAGCGACTCCACGCCTCCGAACGTGTCGACGAGCTGTCCGTGCTCGTCGACCAGGAAACTCGGGGGCATGAACCTGATCGAGCATCCGGTCGTAGATGCCGAGGAGCTGGGGGCTGATGCCGGCGCTGCGCGGCATCGGGGCGGAGAGGGTCCGCGGCACGGAGCCGCTGCGCGGCAACGGGAGCTTCAGGTCGCGCGGGAGTCCGATGTCGCGGCGCTTGCGATAGATCTTCGCGTGCTCGTCGATCGTGTCGAACTCGTCGATGAGGCCCCCCGGGCTCTCACTCGACCCCAGGAACAGGAAGCCGCCCGGCTTCAACGAGAAATGGAACAGGGTCAGCACCGTTTTCTGCGCGTGCGGCTGGAAATAGATCAGCAGATTGCGGCACGTGATGAGATCCATCTTCGTGAACGGCGCGTCACGAATGAGGTTGTGCGGCGCGAAGACGATGCTTTCGCGGAGGGTCTGTGAGATCTGATACCCGTTGGACTTCAGCGTGAAGAACTGCCGGAGCCGCTCCTCGCCGATGCCGGCCACCTGTTCCTCGCTGTACAGCCCCGTGCTCGCGACCTCCAACGACGTCTTGTGCACGTCGGTCGCGAGGATCTTGACCTTGACGGGGCGCCGGCGCGCGCTGAGCCGCTCGTGGAGGAGCATCGCGATCGAGTACGCTTCCTGCCCCGTCGCGCACCCGGGCACCCAGACCCGAATCTGCTCATCGGCATCGGTGCGTTCGACCAGCTCCGGGATGATGCGGTGCTCCAGCGTGTCGAAGGCGGGGTCGTCGCGAAAGAACCGCGTGACGCCGATCAGCAGATCCTCGTACAACGAGCTCAGCTCGCGCGGGTCGCTCCGCAGCTGCTCGACGTACATGTCGATGTCCAGCGAGCGGTTGAGGGCCAGGCGGCGTTCGATGCGCCTCGTGACCGTGCCGGCCTTGTAGTGCGAGAAGTCGATGGCGTACTCGTCCCGAAGCAGGCGGAGAATGGCGTCCACCCCGCGCTCTTCGTCGGAGGCCCGGCCGGGCGGCACGTCGGCGGCCGGCCGGCCGAGGGCGGCAACAGCCAACGCGATCTCCTCGGGGGGCAGCACCTGGTCCACCTTGCCGGTGCGCATCGCACTGAGAGGCATCCCGTTGAATTGGGCGGAATCGGGGCTTTCGCAGAGCACCGCGCCGCCGGCCTTGCTGATCTCCTGCACACCGCGGGAGCCGTCACTCCCGCTTCCGGACAGGATGACCGCGACGGCACGCTCGCCCACGTCCTGTGCAAGGGACCGGAAGAACAGGTCGATCGGGAGCGTCAGGCCATGCCGGGGGTCTCGATCGTTCAGCAGGAGGCGCCGGTGCCGGATAATCATTTCCTTCATCGGCGGAAGGAGATACACGGTGTTCGGTTCGAGCGCCATGTCGTGGCCGGCCTGGCGGATTGGCATCTGCGTGCGCCGGGACAACAGCTCGTCCATGAGGCTCTTGAAGTCCGGCGACAGGTGCTGCAGGACCACGAACGCCATTCCGGTGTCGGTCGGCAGGTGGGTGAACAGCCGCTCCAGTGAGTCGAGGCCCCCGGCGGATGCGCCGATACCCACGATGTGAAAGTCCTGTGTCCCTGGATGGGAAGGCGCCGTCACACCGACCGCGGACGGTGCGGCCGGGGAAGCCTCGTCAGGCTGAGGGGAACTGTCGTGATCCAATTGCTCGCTCGACATCAGACGCTCCAAATCGCCACCATTTCCCGGCGCCAGCGCGGCCGTAGCACAAAGTGCGCCAGCCCATCGAGCCTGCCCGGGAGTGGCCGGGGTCAGGTCTTGAATCTTGAACCGGCGCCGTTCACGGGGCGAAATCGCCTTGGGCGGCTGCGTCACGGGGGTGCGCGGCAAAGGCGGGGGTCAGGTCGTGAATCATGACTTAGCGTCGAGGGCTCGCCTGGTTGAACGAACCTCCTGACGCGCGCGGCCGTCCAATCCCCGGATGGAGGACCTTTCATGACTGGCAGAGACATACGTCTTCGGCATCGCGGGACCGCGATGGCGTTGCTGGCAGCGATTTCGCTCGTCCCGGGCTGCGCCGAGCTCGAAGCGCAGCGCGCCGAGGGGTCGTTTGAGCGGACGCTCACCGTGAACGGACCGCCGGAGATTGAAATCGTCACCGGTTCCGGACGGATCGAGGTGCGCCAGGGGCCTGCCGGCCGGATCGAGATCACCGGTCGAATCCGGGCCTCAGACGGATGGGGGAGCTCCCGGAGTCCTCTCAGCCCTGAAGAGCGGGTGCGGCGGATCGAGGCCGATCCCCCAATCGAGCAATCGGGCGGCGTCGTGCGCATCGGCCGCCTGACTGACAGGGAGCTTTCCCAGGGTGTGTCCATCAGTTATACGGTGACGGTCCCGGCAGCGTCGAGCGTTCGATCCAAGACGGGCTCGGGATCGCAGCACCTCGAAGGCATTGACGGAAGCATCGAGGCCAGCAGCGGATCCGGCTCGTTGACGTTGAAAGAGGTGGGCGGCCGTTCGAAGGCCTCTTCGGGGTCGGGCTCCATCACCGCCGATACGCTCGGTGGAGCGTTTCATGCCTCCGCGGGGAGCGGATCGATTCGCGCAACCGGCGTCAGTGGCCCGATCATCGCGAAGACCAGCAGCGGATCGATCGACCTCGAGCAGACCGGCGCCGGCGACGTGGAAGTGGCCTCCAGCTCGGGCTCCGTGCGGGTCCGCGGCGTTCGCGGCGGGGTCCGGGGCTCGACATCCAGCGGCTCTCTCACGATTCAGGGTGAGCCCTCGGCCGCGTGGCGCCTCTCCGCGTCGTCGGGGCACGTGAACGTCAACCTGCCGGATACGCAAGGCTTCGAGCTCGATGCAAACAGCCGTTCCGGGCGCGTTGATGTCGGCTTCCCGGTGACCGTCTCCGGAACGATCGGCCGTCACTCGGTGCGCGGGTCGGCCCGCGGCGGCGGGCCGCTCCTCCACGTGCGGACATCTTCCGGCGGGATCTCGATTCAGAACGCCCGCGCATGGAATCCCTGCGCGGCGTTCTCGCCACTCGGGCGACGGAGGGATGCCTCGCTCTGAACCGTCGCGGTGCGGGCGGGCCCTGACTCCTGCCCAGCCGTCTGCGAGATCATTCTCGTGGCTCGCCGCGCCGGGATATAGCTCGCGATACACGCCACGCCGAACAGCAGCAGCGACACCGCGGCAAACGTCTGCTGATCCAGCGGCGCAACACCGTACAGCAATCCTGCGATGAGCTGCGTCAACGCGAGCGATGCCAGCAGTCCGAGGCCCAGTCCCGCGAGAATCAGGACCGCGGCCCGGCCGAGGACGAGCCGCAACAGGTCGCCCGGCGTCGCGCCGACCGCAAGGTGAATCCCGAATTCCCGTGTGCGTTGGACCACCATGTAGTTGGTCACACCGTAGATGCCGACCGACGCCATCACCAGGGCGAGGATCGAGAGGGCCGTGAGCAGGATCGTCCGGAACCGCGGTTGCCCGACCGAAGCAGACACGAGCTGCTCCATCGTCCGGACTCGATCGATCGGAACGGATGCATCCGTGGCCGAGACCGCCGTGCGCAGGGTCGACGTCATCGCGGACGGATCGATCGCCGTGCGCACGACGATGGTCGGCGCCGTTTCGGCGCCGCGCGCCTGCGCCATCGGCAGATACATCTCCCGCGCCGGCCCGACATCCAGGCCCTCATGCCGAAGTCCCCGACGATGCCGACCACGGTCCGCATCGCCGGGCCGCCAAAGCGGAGGCGTTGTCCGATCGGATCCTGTTCGCCCCAGTACGCCCGCGCCATGGATTCGTTGATCACCAGCACGAGTGGAGCGTCTTCATCGTCGGACGGGCTGAACGCGCGCCCGCGGATGATCGGGATGCCGATGGTCTCGAAATACCCGTCGCTGACCGGCCGGTAGGTCGCGAAGTCGTACACGCCGACGGGTTTGGGCGGACGTCCTTCAATGTGCACGGCCCATCCGTTGTCGTCTCCGCTGAGCGGTAGATATGCCGTCGCCGCGGCAGACTGAACGCCGGGACTGTTTCGCAGCCGCTCGAGGAGGTCGCGTTGAAATGCCCCGACGCTGGCGGCATCCGGATAGCGCACGCTCGGCAACGTGACGCGCGCCGTCAGGATCTGATCGGTCCGGAATCCGAGTGGGACCTGCAGAAGTGCCCACAAGCTCCTGGCCATGAGGCCGGCGCCGATCAGAAAAATCACCGTGACCGCCATCTGGGCGATGACGAGCGAGCTGCGCAGCCTGGTCGGCAGGCCACCCGCCACCCGCATCCCGTGTGAGAGCGACTCGCTGGCGTTCACCCGCCGCGCCTGAAAGAGCGGCGCCAGCCCGAACAGCACGCCGGTCGCCAGCGAGATCACGGCTGTGAAGATCAGGACCCGCCAGTCGATGGCCACGCCGGCGGCCCGGGACGAGATCCGGCGGCAGGTAGGGGACCGCCACGCGGGTCATCGCAAGCGCCAGAGCCAGCCCAATCGAGCCGCCCAGAAGGCCAAGGAGTGTGCTCTCGACGAGAAACTGCTGGGCGACGCGCGCGCGGCTGGCGCCGATCGCGAGACGCAGCGACGTTTCCTTCTGACGGGACGCGCCGCGGGTGAGCAACAGGTTCGCGACGTTGGCGCACGCGATCGCCAGGACGAATCCAACAGCGCCCAGCAGAGTGAGGAGCGCCGGTCGCACATCAGCGGTCACCTGCTGACGAAGCGGCACGGCTCGAATCCCCTTCCCCTTGTTTTCTTCGGGATAGCCGCGCGCGAGGTTCGTCCCGACGACGTCCACGTCGGCCTGCGCCTGCTCCGGTCGGTCCCGGGCTCGAGCCGGGCAAAGACGCGCAGCGAGTGCGAGCCCCGTGACGGCGTCGGGGTGAGCGCCAGCGGCACCCAGACGTCGAACCGGGTTCGCGCCTGGTAGTCCGCCGCCCTGGCCACGAACTCGAAATCCCGCGGCAGCACGCCGACAACCGTATAGCTGGTGTCGCTGAGCGTGACGGTCTTGCCAAGGATGTCCGGCCGTCCGCCGAAGCGATCGACCCAGGTCGCGTGAGCCAGAATCGCCACGTGGTTGCGGCCCGGCTGATCCTCTTCCTGGAGAAAATCCCGGCCCATGGCGATCGGCGTGCCCAGGACTGTAAAGAAGTTGAAGGAAACGGCTGCCGCCGTCAGGCGTACCGGCTCGCCGCTGCCGGTCAGGACGAAACTTCGAGAACGCGTTGATCGCCGCTACGGCGGAGAAGGATCGCGTCTGCTGGCGCCAGTCGACGAAGTTCGCGGGCGAGACCGGGATGAGCTGCCCGTTCCCCATCACCTCCCATAGCATCACGATGCGATCGGGATCGGCATACGGAAGCGGCTTCAGCAACACCGCATTGCAGATGCTGAAGATGGCCGTGTTCGCGCCGATGCCGAGGGCCAGCGTCAGCACGACGGTGGCCGCAAACGTCCGATTCTTCCGGAGCATGCGCGCGGCGTGGCGGCAGATCGTGCCAGAGTGATTCGAGCGTCGGGATGGTGCGCATCTGTCGTCGCTCTTCCTGCAACAACGTGGTGTTGCCGAACTGGCGTCGTGCGGCCTGCGCGGCCGCTTCGCGGGTGACATCCCCTGGCGGACGTACCGCTCGGCGAGCAGGCCCAGGTGTTCCTGCAACCTCGTCGTCGAAATCGGGATCGTCCCGTCCACCGAACAGGCCGCGAACCCTCGCGATCAGGAGACGCAGGACCGGGGCCGCCATCAGGCACTACTCCTTGGCGCCGCCAAGGCACAGAATGCGTCCGATGACCCCGGCCATCCGCTGCCAGTCGTCGGTCTCGCGCGCCAGCTGCGTGAGACCGCGCCGGGTGATGGAATAGAACTTCGCCTTGCGGTTGTTCTCCGACGCGCCCCAGTGGCAGGAGATCCAGCCCTTCTGCTGAAGCCGCAGCAGCGACGTGTAGACGGTGCCCTCGTTCAGCTGAAGCACGTCTTCGCTGACCTGCTCGATGCGGCGCGCGAGGCCGAATCCGTGGAGCGGTCCGAGCGCCTGCAGCGTCTTCAGGACCATGAGGTCCAGCGTGCCCTGCAGGACCTCCGACTTGGCTTTGCCTGTTCCTTTGGACATCGCACAGAAGATAGCAGACGTCCTTTGGAATGTCCAATGGTCGGTGCGCCGGGCCAGGCGGCTGGAGTTTCACGGCAGTTGGTTTAGACTCCAGTCGTCCGGGCTTCCCGCCGCAAGTGGTTCGTCAGGCGGCCGCGCGGAACAGTTCTCTTGCTCTCGAGGCCTGAGCTACGTACCGGCACAGGTAAACTCCGGGTTGGGGGAAGAGCCGACATGCCGGGACAGGATCTGTCGAGACGGGAATTCGTGCTGGCGACGACGGCGGTGCTCTCCGCCGCCACGGCGCGGGCGCAATCGCGTGACCTGACCGCCCAGGACGTGGTCGAGCGGATCCGCGCCAACGCCGGCGTGCCCTGGCGGGAGCGGACCGTCGACGGCTTCAAGGCCGGCGATCCCGCAACGGCCGTCACGGGCATCGCGACGACCGTGATGGCGACGATGGACGTGCTGCGCCGCGCGGCGGCCGCGCGTCAGAACCTGATCGTCACGCAGGAGCCCACCTTCTATTCCGCCGACGACAGCCCGGGAGCGCGAGCGGCCGATCCCGTGTACGTCGCGAAGAAGAACTTCGTCGACGAGCAGCGGCTCGTGGTGTGGCGCTTCTCGGATCACTGGAACGCACGGCAGCCGAGCGAGGCCGTGAAAGCCCTGGCGGGGGCGCTTGGATGGGGCGGAGCACGTCTGGCCGGCGCCGATGCCATCTACCAGGTGCCCGAGACCACGCTCGCGGCGTTGATCGCACACGTTCGCGCCACGCTCGGCGTTCGCGGCGGGCTCCGGACCGTGGGTGAACCCGGCATGCGGGTGCGCACCGTGTTCGTCAGTCCGGGCACGACCGATCTGCCCGGCACCCTGACGAACCTCAGGCGCGCCGATCTGATTCTCGCGGGCGAGCCGCGCGAATGGGAAGCGGTCCCCTACACGCTCGACACGTGGGCGGCCGGCCCGGGCCAGGCGAAGGGCATGATTGCGCTCGGGCGTGTCGTCTCCGAAGGACCGGGTGCGCGGGCGTGTGCGGAGTGGATTCGATCGATCGTCCCCGGAGTCACCGTGGGCGTGATTCCCACCGCAGACCCGTATTGGAGCCCGACCGCATGACGGCCGCGGACATCGTCGCGCGCATTCAGGAAGCCTTGTCAAAGCAGGCGTCGCGTGGCGCACGCAGACCGTCGATACCTTCAAGGCCGGGCTGCCGGAGACGGAAGTCAAGGCCATTGCCACGACCGGCCTCGCGACGTTCGACCTGCTGCGCCGCGCCGCGGCCGCGGGCAGGAACTTCGTCATCACGCACGAGCCGACGTTCTACAACCACACCGACCAGACGACGTCACTCGAAAACGATCCGATCTATCAGGCCAAACAGCGATTCATCCGGGACAACCGGATGATCGTGTTCCGGTTCCACGATCACGCGCACGCCCTGCGGCCGGATCCGCTCGTCGCGGGATCGGCGCGCATGCTCGGCTTGACCGCGCATGCCTCGCCGACCGAGCGCGGCATCTACATCGTCCCTCAGACGACGCTGCGGGCGCTGGCGGCGGACTTCGCGCGGCGGCTGAAGGCTCAGTCCATCCGCGTCGTCGGCGACCCGGACGCGAAGGTGACCCGGATCGCGGTCTCGCCCGGGTACAGCACGCAGGCGTTGACGCCGGCGGTCGACGTCTCGGTCGGCGGCGAGATCGCGGAATCAGGCGGCAACGCGGAATACGCCCTCGATGCGACCGCGCTCGGGCAGGCCAAGGGACTGATCCTGCTCGGTCACATGATGTCGGAAGACTGGGGCATGCTCGAAGTCGCGAACTGGCTGCGGACGGTCCTCACCGAGGTCCCAATCGAATGGATGCCGGCCGGCGAGCCGTTCAGCGGATCGCGCTGAGTCTCGGCGCAACGGCCAGCCTCGACGGGACCGCTCCGTGCACGCGCGACCGGTGACAGTCGCGGAGCACCCGCCGACGGTCTGAGATCGCAGAATCTGCCACCAGTGTGCAACGCAACGACTGGGGTCTGACCCCGGTACAGGTACGCGGTCGGACTGGCGGCGCTTGTCGCGCGATGAGCCCGAGCGACTGTCAGCAATATCCGGTGCAGGGCGGCGGAGCAGGCGTCGCGGCGGCGTTGAGACTGCCGACCATGTTCGGGTGGATCGGACAATGGTACGCCTTGGACACGTTGCCGAGCGGCATCGGCTGCGACGAAGCCCCGGGCGCGATGTCACCCGTGTCCACCGACAAATCGTCCAGTCTCACCCGATGCGTGACGACGTCGGTGTTGCGCCAGATCACCATCTGGCCCGCGTTGCACGTCCCGGGATTTGGGGAAAACGACTGTGCACCTTTTACCCCGGTAATCGAGATGGTCACAGTTGTCGCTCCGCCGCCCGCGCCAGGGCTCGGAGCAGCAGGCGTCCCGCCGCCCCCGCCGCAGCTCGACGAAAGAAACACGGCGGCCAGACCAAGCATGGCGATCGATCGATGCATGGGGATCCTCTCCTCTGACGGCCACGTCAGGCGAGGTTCAGCAACTGCAGTGCCGTTTCGTATTTGCGAAATGGCTCGGGATTCCGTCAAACCGCACGCGGCAACGTTACCTAACCGCGTAAGTGATTTCGGTCTGGAGCAGTGGTCGAGGTCGGTTGCCGGCGGACCTGAGCGGTAATCCTACGTGGCGGCCCTCTCGACTACGGGCCGCCCGGGTCTATCCACTGGTCCCGAACGCCGGCCGCCGGCCGACCGTGACCCACGACGAGTCCGAACCGTGCGACTCGACCTCTATGAACCCGGCCCCGATCAACAGAGCCTCGGCGTCGGGTCGTGGCCACCAGCGAAGCTGGTGCTTGCGCAGCCACGACTCTCGAAGCTGCCCGGCGGTGTCGTACGTTTCGATCCTCGTGTAGGCGACCTGAAGGCGAGCCTCGCGATCGCAGCGGATCGCCTCGTTGGCCACGATCGTGGTGCCGTCTGCCGCGGTGCCGGTTCGACGGATACGCCAGTTCATCGCCTCGCTGAAATCGTCTCTGGGTTCTTCCAGGCTCAACGCGAGCGCGCCTCCCGGACGGAGGTGATCGAGATAACTGGCGACCGCCTGCCGGGCGCGATCGGCATCGATGATGAGCGCAAATGTTCCGGCGGGGCAGACGATGCCGGCGTAGACCCGGCCGAGCGCGAGCGGCGCGAAATCACCGTGATGCACGACGGGCCGGAGCCCACGCTCAGCCGCGTGGCGGCGAAGCCGGGCGAGCATGTCGGCAGAGGCGTCGATCCCCTCGACCTGATGGCCGGCCGCCAGCCACCGCAACAAGGGTCGTCCGGTCCCGCAGCCCAGCTCGAGCACCGGACCACCCACCTCGGCGACGAGCGCGGTGTAGAACGCCTCGTCTGGCAGCTCCTCGTCGATCGAGATCCAGCTGTCGTAGGCCTCGGCAACCAGCCCGTCATACGGCGGATTGACCGGCAGCCGATCGCGAAGCCGGCCCAGGAGCTCGTCGGGCATTGCGCTGTTGTTGTCCACAGCACGCTCTCCAGTCTCCCGCGGACCCCGATATCTAGGACGACGACGCCCAGATGCGCTTGACGATGACGGTCAACACGACACCCGACACGATGAAGACGCCGGTGAGAAAGATCGCCTGCGGCATCCGGCCGTAGAGGTAGTTGCCTTCCGCGAAGAGCGCCGACCAGATCGCCGTGCACCCGGCCAACCACCCGAGCAGCGCAAGCGGGATGTTGTCCCCCGCGGTCCTGTTGTCGTCCCGGGACTGGACCCGCGGCCACACGGATGCGCGTCCAGCCGGGGCCGGCCGGCCGCACCGTCCGCCAGAACTTGATCAGCACCTCGCGATCGGTTTCGGGCCCGAGATACGCCGTCGCCACCCAGCAGACGGTCGTGATCGCGACGGTCGCAAGGAGCGCCACGTGCGTGCTGAAGACGACGCCCTGCGTCCTGAGCACGAGGAGCGCCATCGAGACGGCAAACGAGCTCGCCATGGCGACGATCTCGCACCACGCGTTGACGCGCCACCAGAACCAGCGCACGAGATAGAGCAGGCCGGTTCCCGCGCCGACCTGCAGGATCACGTCGAAGATGTCTTTCGCCGTGTCGAGAAGATAGACCGAGGCCGCGGCGCCCGCGAACAGCCCCGCGGTTGCGATGCGGCCGGCCCGCACGTAGTGCCGCTCGTCGGCGTCCCGCTTGATGAAGCGCCGGTAGAAATCGTGCACGAGGTACGACGCGCCCCAGTTGAGGTGCGTGAGGATCGTCGAGGAGCTCGCGGCGATCAGGCCGCCGACCATCAGGCCGAGGAAGCCGGCCGGCAGGAACACCAGCATCGCGGGATAGGCGATGTCGTGCCCGAGGAGCTGCGGGTCGAGATTGGGAAACGCGCGCTGGATGTCCGACAGCTCCGGATACACGACGAGCGAGCAGAGCGCCACGAGGATCCACGGCCACGGCCGCAGGACGTAGTGGGCGAAGTTGAAGAAGAGGACGGCGCTGAGCGCGTCTTTCTCCGACTTCGAGGCCAGCATGCGCTGCGCGATGTAGCTCCCGCCGCCCGGCTCCGCCCCCGGATACCACACCGCCCACCACTGCACCGCGATCGGCATGATGAACACCGCGACCGCCAGATCCCAGTTGCTGTTGAAGTCCGGCAGCAGGCCCAGGTAGTCGACTCCGCCCGGCCCTCGCATGGCCGACACCTTCGTGATGAGCGCGCCCAGCCCGCCAACCTGCGGCGACATGACGGCGAAGTAGGCGGCGGCGATGACGGCCGACATCTTCATGAAGAACTGGATCATGTCGATGACGAGCACGCCCCACAGCCCGGCGAACGCCGCGAACGTGACGTTCATCACGCCGACGATCAGGAGCGTCTCCCAGCGCTCGAGGCCGAAAAGGATGCCGGCGATCTTGCAGGTCGCCAGGTTCACGGCGGCCATGATCATGCAGTTGAAGAAGAGGCCGAGGTAGACCGCGCGGAAGCCGCGCACGGCGGACGCCGCGCGGCCGGAGTAGCGCAGCTCGTAGAACTCGAGGTCGGTCAGGACGCCCGACCGGCGCCACAGGCGGGCATAGAAGAAGACCGTCGAGATGCCGGTCAGCACGAAGGCCCACCACACCCAGTTGCCGGCGACGCCGTTGCGCCGCACGATGTCGGTCACCAGGTTCGGCGTGTCCGCGCTGAAGGTCGTCGCCACCATCGACAGCCCGGCCAGCCACCACGGCACGGCGCGGCCCGACCCGAAGAACTCGGATGTGCTGCGGCCGGCGCGCTTGCCGAAGAACAGCGCCGGGCCAAAGCAGATGAGCAGCGACGCCAGGACGATGACCCAGTCGAGCGTGGTGAGTCGCATGGATACGGCCGGAGTCTAAGCGATTCTGGACCCCGCGACGACGTTTTTCACCACAGAGTCAACGGAGATAGCGGAGAAAATCGATTTCTTGTTTTCTCCGTTAACTCCGCTCACTCTGTGGTGAATTGGTTCACTCCTCAACGCGCCTGGGGCGCCGGACCGGCCAGCGCGCGCGGGTGCGTTTTGGTTTACGATGCGGAGGCGTCCATGGCCACGACAGATCCTGCCCCGACCGCCGACGACCGCATGCGGCGCAGCTACATCCGCGTGATCGTCGTCTGGGTGATCACCCTCGCCGCGCTCTACGCCTTCCAGGAGTACTTCTCGTGATCCGCCCGGGGCCGCGCTGAATGCATCCGCTCGACTGGACCATTCTGCTGGGGTTCGTCGTCTGGATCGTCTATGACGGGCTGAAACGAACCAAGGACAGCCACGAGATCGAGGGCTACTTCCTCGCCAAGCGCTCGATTCCGTGGTGGGCCGCCGGCATCTCCGTCATGGCGACGCAGCTCAGCGCCATCACGATGATCGGCACCACGGGGCAGGGCTACACCGACGGCCTTCGCTTCATCCAGTTCTACTTCGCCCTGCCGGTGGCGATGATCGTCCTGTCGCTCACCCTCGTGCCGTTTTTCTACAACTCCGGCGTCTACACGGCGTACCAGTACCTGGAGCGGCGGTTCGACGGCAAGACGCGCAGCTTCACGAGCCTGCTCTTCCTCGTCTCCCGCGGCATGTCCTGCGGCGCCGTGGTCTCGGCGCCCGCCGTCGTGCTGTCGCTGGTGCTCGGGTGGGATCTGACCGCCACGGCGCTCGTCATCACGATGCCCGCGGTGATCTACACGATGTTCGGCGGCGTCCAGGCGGTGACGTGGACCGACGTGAAGATCATGGTGCTGATCGTGGGCGGGCTCTTTGCCGTGATCGCGGCGGCGATCCTCGGCTTTCCCGCGGGAGTCAGCGTCACGGACGGTCTCGGCATCGCGGCCGCGACGGGACGGCTGCGCACGTTCGATTTCTCCTTCGACCTGACCAACACCTACACCTTCTGGTCGGGCACGATCGCGGCGCTCTTTCTCTTCTGCTCCTACTTCGGCACCGATCAAAGCCAGGTCCAGCGCTACCTGACCGCGCGGTCGGTCGACGAAGCGCGGCACTCGCTCCTGATGAGCGCCTACTGGAAGATCCCGCTGCAGTTCCTGGTGCTCGTCCTCGGCGTGCTGGTCTTCGTGTTCTACGTGTTCAACCCGCCGCCGCTGCTGTTCAGCTCGGTCCATGCCGAGCGCATGCAATCGGGGAAATCCGCGCCGGCGTATGCCGCCCTGCAGGCGGAGTTCGATGCCGCGTTCGTGGTGCGGCGCGAGGCGGCCGGGAGCCTGGCAGCGGCCCGCGATTCCGGCGACGCCGCACGCCTGTCGGCCGCGACAACGGCCCTGCGGGAGCGCGAGGCGGCGCTTCAGTCGGTGCGTGCCCGGGCCGCTGATCTGGTCCGCGAGAACAGCGACGATCGCCGGTTTTCCGACATCAACTACATCATCCCGACGTTCATCCTGACGCAGCTGCCGGTCGGCCTCGTCGGCCTGCTGATTCTCGCCATCATCATGGCGGCCACCGACACGATTGCCGGCGAGCTCAACTCGCTGTCGACCGCAACGGTCATCGACTTCTACAAGCGGCGCCTGCGCCCGGCCGCCTCGGACGCGCACTATCTGCGCGTGTCGAAGATCGCGACCGGCCTCTGGGGGCTGTTTGCCTGCGCGGTGGCGGTCTGGGCGGCGGCCCTTGGCTCGCTGATCGAGGTCGTCAACAGGTTCGGCTCGTTCTTCTACGGCTCGATCCTGGGCGTCTTCATCCTGGCGGTCGCCTTTCCGCGCGCGACGGGCAACGGCGCGTTCATCGGGCTGTGTGCCGGGATGGCGTCGGTCGCGTGGGCCGCGTCGTTCACCCAGCTGGCATTCCTGTGGCACAACGTGATCGGCGCGGCGGCCGTCGTCTTCGCCGGGATGATCGTCAGCCTCATCGAGCACGCGTGGCGTCCCTCGCCGCCCACTTCGCCGCTCGAACCCGAACGCTGACAAGCCAAAGCGTCGCGCTCGGCCGGTTCTTCGGCCACGCACGTGTCACCGGACGATCCGAAGCCGCGTGGGCGCTCCCGGGAGCTGCGTGTTGACCATTGGCCCGATGTACGATGTCGCCGCGACGACGTTGTCGTACCATTTCTTCGCGACAGACAGGTTGTTGCCGAAGACGTGGAGATCGAGCGTGAAGCGGTCGATCTTCAGCGCAGCTGTGTCGCGTAGACGCAAGTTGGGAAAGTCGGCAATCACGTGTCCGTCCAGCCAGAACGCGATGCGGCCGTCGCGCTGGCCAGGGGTGTTGGCCTTCACCATCAGCTCGTAAGAGTACCAGCGGCCGAGCACCGGTGTGACATCCGGGCGGGAAACGAACTCCGGCCCGAAATCAAAAGGCACACTCGAAAACGGCAAGACGGTTCCCGTGGGAAAGAAATGGTCGCCCCAGATGTCACGCTGCTCTGGATGGTAGATATACGCGTTGAGCCTGCCGGGATTCGCCGTGGCCGTGTTGTCCCGCCAGGCTTCGAAACTGACGAGAAACTTGTTGGCACCGTCGGCGCGAACGCCCGGGCAGCAATAGTGGGCCGAGACGGTACTGCCGTTGTGGCTGGATCCGAGCACGTTGAACCCGCCGTCGAACCTGGCGTAGTAGCGCAGGAACAGCGCGTCCCGCTCAGGGCTGACAAACTTCACGACGGTGTTCGACACTTCGCTGCTCGTCCTGGGCACCGTGAATTCAAGCGACTTCCCGCCGCCGAAGACGTTGCCCGCTTCGGCCGCAATGCGGATGTTGGCCGTGTGGTACGCCTGATTCCACCTGCCGGTCAGGCCCGCTGCGCCGCTGTAGGATTCGAAGTCATCGGCAAAGATGACGGCGGGGTCCGAACCGATCCCCGCATCGGAGGGATATCGCGACGCGATTCCGCTGTTCCCGTCCGGAAGCGGAGCGGCGCTGGTCCCTCCGATCAGGGTCAGTCCGAGCACCAAGGACAGCGACAGGGCAGTACGCGTTACCATCCCACCTCCAACCTGTTTTTCATTCGCGCACCCTGTCCCACACGCGCTCGGAACAATGACTCCGGCACGCCGTCGCGACCAGGGGTTCGCCAGGCGAGGTTACAGATCCGGTGCGGGCGACAACTTATCTGGGAGCAGTCTCGACAAAACATTCGAGATGCCTCCACCAGTCAGTTCAGGTCAATGGTCGTCGGCAATTGTTATGCCGAGCCGCGAGCCACGAGCAGTAATCCGAGCGATAATCGGCATGCGCGATGGGCTCCACAGATCTGCAACCGCTCACCCAACCGGCCGGGGTCGTCAACTGCGCGGCGTATACCGGCGGCGTCCGGACCGAGGTGTCGCTCGATGCGATCGACGCCTTGCTGCGGCAGCGCGACCGGTTCGTGTGGCTGGGCCTCTACGAGCCTGACGAAACGCTGCTGCGCCGCGTCCAGCGGCAGTTCCGCCTGCACGATCTCGCGATTGAGGATGCGTACAACGCGCACCAGCGCCCCAAGCTCGAACAGTACCGAGCACTCCCTGTTCATCGTGCTGCGCACCGCGCAGTTGACCGGCTCGCCCGGGCGCCTGGAGTTCGGCGAGACGCACGTCTTCCTCGGCTCGAACTACGTCGTCACGGTGCGCCACGGGTCGGTGATGTCGCACGTCGGGCTGCGCGCGCGCTGCGAATCGACCCCGCACCTCCTCGTCAAAGGCCCGGCCTACGTCCTCTATGCGCTGATGGACTTCGTCGTCGATCACTACCTCCCGATCGTCCAGGCGATCGAGGAGCAGGTGCAGGAGATCGAGGAAGAGATTCTGGACGGCGAGCTCGGCGGCGAATCGACCGCGCACATCTACCGGCTCAAGCGCGACCTGCTGGCGCTGCGCCGCGCGGTCACGCCGCTCGTCGAGATCTGCAACCGGCTGATGCGCTTCGAGCTGCCTCTCATCCCCGACGACACGCGGCCGTACTATCGCGACGTCTACGACCACGTGATGCGCCTGAACGAGACCATCGACGCGCAGCGGGAGCTGCTGACGACGGCGCTCGAAGCGAAGCTGTCGCTGATGTCGATCGCCCAGAACGAGCACGTGAAACGGCTGGCCGCCTGGGCGGCGATGATTGCCGTCCCGACGATGATCGCGGGCATCTACGGGATGAACTTCGCGCACATGCCCGAGCTGGCGTGGCGCTACGGGTACGGCGCATCGCTCGTCACGATGGCGGTCGCCTGCGGCTGTTTGTACATGGGATTCAAACGCTCCGGCTGGCTCTGAATTCCCGCTACCCGCTACCAGCTACCAGCTTCCAGCTTCCAGCTCCCGCTTCCCGAGCTTACGCGCGTCCAATTCAGCGCGCGCTCCGGCGCTTCCGCTTCTTCCTGTTCCCTACCTCCCGATCTCCTGATCTCCTGTTCACGGCTTTGTGGACCTCCTGATCTCCTGTTCCCAGGCCCCCGCGCAGCGTGCGATACGCGAAGATCGCGAGATCGCGCGCCTCGAGCCCGCCGCGTTCCAGCCGGCGCGCGATGCCGAGCATCGCGATGCCGTGATTGACGGACCAGACGACGCCGGCGAGGTGCACGGGATTGGCGGCGATGAGGCGGCCGCGCTGCTGTTCGTTCACGATCGTGTTCACCAGCAACTCGAAGGTCGCGTTGGCCTGGTGTTCCAGGTCGGGATACCGGCTCCAGTCGTCGAGCGCCTTCCCGAACATCGTCTCGTAGTGCGCCGGGTTCGCCAGGGCGAACTCGGCGTACGCGGCCGCCATCGTCTCGAGGGGATCGCCTTCCTGCCGGGCGGCGTCCGCAATGGCCGCGAGCAGGGCCGCTTCGAACAGCCGGAAGCCCTCGAGGGCGACACGCGCCAGGAGCGCCGTTTTGTCCTCGAAATGGCGGTAGAGCGCGGTGCGCGAGACGCCGAGCCTGGCGCCGACGGCCCGGAGCGTGAGCGCCGCCGCGCCCTGGTCCTGGATCGTGCGCACCGCGGCCTGGACGAGGGCGCGCTCGAGGTCGCCGTGATGATAGGACCCGCGGGGCTTGCGTCGGATGGGCGCGCGCACGATCTCCCTTGGTGCGGAACATGCGGAGGTCCGGGCTCGACTGCCTCCGTATTCCCGAGCATACGCCGCCGGTGTTGACAGAGTCAACATCTCGGAGTAGATTGATGTTGACGATGACAACATTAGCATCCAAGGAGCGGTTGATGCGCGCGTTCCGGACTCGTTTGCGTTCAGTGTGGGTGGCCAGCCCGCCGCTGACGGCAGTCGGCCTCCTCATGGTGGCGGCGCTCGCCGGCGCCGCGATCGGCCTCGTCCTGGATCCGCGGCTCGTCACCGGGGCGCCGGCCTGGCTCAAGCCGGCGAAGTTCGCGAGCTCGACCGCGATCTACGCCTTCACGCTGGCGTGGCTTTTCACCCACCTCGACGGATGGACCCGGGTGAAACGCTGGGTGGGGTGGATCACCGCGATCGTGTTCGTCGTCGAGGTGGCGATCGTCGACGTTCAGGCGGCGCGCGGCGTGAGCAGCCACTTCAACGTCGGCACCGCGGGCGACGGGGTGCTGTTCAGCGTGATGGGCTCCGCGATCCTCCTGGTCTGGGTGACGTCGATCGTGCTCACGGTCGCGGTCTTCCGGCACCGCTTCGCCGATCGAGCGCTGGGGTGGGCGTTCCGGCTGGGCCTGCTGATCACCGTGTTGGGCGCGGCGACGGGTGGGCTGATGACGCGGCCGACGCCGGCGCAGCTCGAGGCCGCACGCACCGGGCGGATGACCGTTGCCGGCGCCCACACCGTCGGAGCGCCCGATGGCGGGCCCGGCCTGCCGGGGACGGGATGGAGCCGGGAACACGGCGACCTGCGCGTCCCGCATTTCCTGGGGCTTCACGGGATCCAGTTCGTCCCGTTGATGGCCCTGCTGCTCGGCGGCGTCCAGTCCGACCGCAGGCGGCAGCGGCTGGTCATCGTCGGCGGCGCGAGCTACGGAGCGATGTTCGGGATCCTCCTGTCGCAGGCGCTGCGCGGGCAATCCGTGACGGCGCCCGACGCGCTCACGCTTGCTCTTCTTGCCGGATGGGCGGCCGTCACCGTCGCCGCGGCGGCGGTTGCCGCGCCCGAATGCACCGCGAGGCTTGCACCCCCGCGGTCGGTGCCGCTGTGACTCCGGACACGCTCTTCCAGGTGTGCAATCCCGTCGCGGCCGCCGGCTGGCTGGCGCTCCTGCTCGCCTTGCAGAACCGCCGGCCCGCATCGGCGGCGGCGACGTTCGGCGGGGTCGTCGTTCCGCTCTCGCTCGCCGTCGTGTACGCCGTGGTCATCGCCTCGAATATCGTGGGAGCGCCGGGAGGGTTCTCGTCGCTGCAGGACGTGGCGGATCTCTTCTCGAATCGCTGGCTGCTGCTCGCCGGCTGGGTGCACTACCTCGCGTTCGATCTGTTCATCGGTGCGTGGGAGGTTCGGGATGCCACCGAGCGCGGCGTGCCTCGACTGCTGGTCGCCCCGTGCCTGGTCCTGACGTTTCTCTTCGGCCCCATCGGGTTGCTCTGCTACCACGGCGTCCGATTGCGCCGGAGGCTCGAGGTGCGTAGCGCAGGGCTTTAGCCCTGCCTGGAAGCTGGAAGCTGGAAGCTGGAAGCTGGCAGCTGGCAGCGGAGCTACTGCTGAGGACGAGGTTGCCCGTGGGCCAGGGACAACCACTTGCTGAGGTGTGCCGCCGCTTCGTCCGGCGTGCTGCCATAGAAAGGCATTGTTGCGGCCGAACCGCCGGGGACGCGGGCGATCTGGGCCCGCCATTTGTCGAGACCTACGCTCGAGACTTCGATGCGGTACGGGCGTCCGTTGATGATGGTGTCGAGTCGTTGAACGTTCACATTCGGTGCCGGAGGGTCGCAGTGAGCCAGTAGTGTAGTCGCGTCGTGGCGGCAATCAAGCGAAAGGACTATCGAAGACGCATCAACATGGTGCACGGCGGCGGTTTTGGTCGCAAATCGCCCGGAAATAATTCGATTTGTCCAGCGATACACAAGGAATGCACGCTCCTTCAACATGTTTTCCACACGGTACCGCCGGCCCATCAAAATCGGCCGTCCGACGCCGTACTGGACCGGACGGGATGGCGGGCAGTAGTATGCGGGCGCCGTGTGGAATCCCCGGGTGGTGCAAATCGCAGCGGTCCTCGCACTGGTCGGTTCCGGCCGTGCCCTCGCTCAGGAGAGCACTCCCGCGGCGCTTCCGCTCCTCACGCGCATCGCGCAGATCCGCGCCCTCTCGCAGGACGGCGGCGCGCTCGGCTATCGCGTCCTGATTCGCGCGACGGTCACCCACTTCGACCAGCTGGCCGGCAACAGCCTGATCGTCCACGACGGCGAGCTCGGGCAGTGGGTGCTGGTGCCCCCCGACCCGCGCGCCGTCGGCACCTGGGCCGAATTGCAGGCGGGCGATCTCGATCGAGATTGAAGGACGCACGGTGCGCGGAGGCTTTGCGCCGAACGTGCTGCCCGGGAAGGTGCGCAAGATCGGCCGCGGCGTGATCCCGCGCGCCCGGAGCGTCCCCATCTCCGCGATGTTCACCGGCCGCTACGACTGCGACTACGTCGAGATTGTCGGCGTCGTCCAGCGCACGTGGCGGGCGTCGGATTCGCGCACCACGCGGGTCATGTTCGCCGAGGTCGCGACCGAAGACCGCCTCGTCCGCGCGACGTTCTGGGACTACGCGCCCGAGGATCTGACCCGGTTCATCGACGCCCGCGTGCGGCTCCGCGGGAACGCCGGGACGATCTTCGGTCAGACCGAGCAGCTCCGCGGCGTGTCGCTGTTTGCCGGACGCATCCGGGACATGGCCGTGCTGGAATCGGCGCCCGATCCGTTCTCGCTCCCCGCCCGATCGAGCCGCGCCATCTACAACTACTCGTCCGCCGGCGAGGTGAACCGCCGCATCCGCGTCCGCGGGGTCGTCACCGCGCGCATCCCCGGGCGGCCGGTCGAGGTCAGCGACTTCACGACCACGGCGACGTTCCGCTACATGCTGAACGTGCTGTACATCAAGGATGCGACCGGCGGCGTCCGGGTCGAGACCGAACAGTCTCCCAACGTGCGCCCCGGTCAGCTTGTCGAGGTCGCGGGATTCCCAGGGGTCAGCCCGGGAAAGCCGATCCTGCGCAACGCCGTGTTCAAGGTCGTGGGGGTCGACAACGAGCCGCCCCCGCTGACCGTTTCAACCCCCAGCGTGCTGACGCCCGATCACGACGCCGAGCTGGTGCGGATGGAAGGCGAGCTCCTGAGCGTGCTGACCGGTCCGACCGAGCGCGTCCTCGTCCTCAGGGTGGGCGACTCGGTGTTCAATGCCGGCGTCGACGTCTCGCAGGGGAGCGGCGCGGTCGATGCCATCCGCGCCGGCAGCCGGCTCTCCCTGACGGGCGTGTATTCCTATCAGGAGGGTCCGCCTCCGTCGTTCCGAATTTTCCTCCGGTCTGCCGACGATGTGCGGGTCCTGGCGGCGGCGCCGTGGTGGACGCTGCGGCACTCGGCGGTCATGGCCGCGATTCTGGCGCTTGGGGCGTCCATCGGCGCATTGTGGATGCGCGCGGTGGCGAAGCGGAAGCGCCAGCAGTATCAGGCCGTGCTGACCGAGCGCACGAGGGTCGCGCGCGAGCTGCACGATACCGTGGAGCAGGGGCTCGCGGGCATCACGCTGCAGCTCGAGGCCGTGGCCGGCAGCCTGAAGACGGCGCCGGACGCGGCGCGGCAGCTGCTGGACGTCGCGCGGCAGATGCTGCGCTACAGCCTCGAAGAGACGAAGCGATCGGTGATGGACCTCCGGTCGCAGGCGCTCGAGACGCGCGATCTTCAGGGCGCGCTGACGAGCCTCGCGCGCCAGATGACGCTCGGCACGCGCGTCCAGGCGGAGGTCAGGGTGACGGGGCAGCCCCAGCGCCTCGATGCGGCGCAGGAACATCATCTCCTTCGCATCGGCCTGGAGGCGCTGACCAATGCTCTCAAGCACGGCGATGCCACCCGCATCGAGATCGAGCTGGCGTTCGGGCCGGCGGCCACGAACCTCATCGTGAGCGACAACGGCCGCGGCCTGAGACCCGGCGAGCGGAGGGAGCCGGGCGCGCATTTCGGTCTGCAGGGCGTGCGCGAACGCGTCGACAAACTTGGGGGGCTGCTGGAGATCGACAGTCCGCCGGGCGCAGGCACGCGCCTCGCCGTGATGGTGCCGGTTCGAGCAGGCGTCCCCGCCCGCGCGGGCGGGTTATGGTGATTTGATGGCAGACAAGCTCCGCATCATGCTCGTCGACGATCATTATCTTGTCCGCATGGGCCTGGCGAGCATCATCGCGCTCGAGCCGGACATGACGGTCTGCGCCGAAGCCGCCACCGGCGAGCAGGCGCTCGCGCTCTACCGCACGCATTCCCCGAACGTCACGCTGATGGATCAGCGGCTGCCCGGCCTGTCCGGTTCGGAGGCGACGCACGCGATTCGAAACGCGTTTCCCGACGCGCGCATCATCGTGCTCTCCACCTACGTGTGCGACGAGGAGATCTACACGGCCTTGCAGTTCGGCGCCATGGCCTACCTTCCCAAGTCCGTGCAGCGGGAGGAGCTGACGCAGGCTATCCGCAAGGCGAGCCAGGGTTTACGGCACATCACCCCGGAGGTCGCCGCGGTGCTGGCGGAGGGCATGTCCCGTTCGCATCTGTCGACGCGGGAGCTCGACGTGCTCCGGCTCCTGGTCGGCGGCAAGCGCAACCGGGAAATCGCCTCGGTCCTGGACATCACCGAGGGGACCGTCAAGCTGCACGTGAGCAACATCCTGGGGAAGCTGGCCGTGGCGGACCGCACCGAGGCGGTGACCGTGGCGCTCCAGAGGGGCATCATCCAGCTGCAACCCTGACCGCCTGCCTGGAAGCGCTGCGCGGCGGCCGACTATATCTTTCGACATATCCCGTTACACCCCTTCGGCTACTTGCGGTAGAGCCGGTGCCCGCCTAGTGTATACAGACTAGAAAGTCTGCATTTGCGTCGTCGTGGCCGGTGGCGGTGAGCCGGCGCACGGTTTCTGCGGCACGTTTCTTCGTTTTTGCAAGTTTTTGGAGGATTTGTGCACATGCTGCGAGCAGGCTCCGGCCGCGTACGCTCCCTTGTCGCGCTGGCGGCAGCAACGCTGTTGCTGACCGGCACGACAGCGTTCGGCCAGGGCGCGACGACCGCCACAATTCGCGGAAACATCCAGGACTCGAGCGGCGCGGTCCTCCCGGGTGCGACCATCACGGTCACGAACCCGGTCCAACCGCTCCGTGCAGGCCACCGTCAGCGACGATCGGGGGCAGTACCTCTTCGCCGGCCTCTTCCCGGGCACCTACGATCTCAAGGTCGAGTTGTCCGGGTTCAAGACCTACGAGCGGAAAGCCCTCTCACTCAGCCCGAGCGATAACCGCGGCATCGACATCCGCCTGGACGTCGGCCAGCAGACCGAGCTCGTGACGGTTACCGCCCAGCAGGAAGTGATTCAGACGCAGACCGGCGCTCGCGAAGGCGTGCTGACGGCCAAGCAGATCGACAACCTGTCGATCATCGGCCGCAGCGCGCTCGAGCTGCTCCGGATCCTCCCCGGCGTGGTCACCGAGTTCAACCAGGGCGAGTCGGTGAGCTTCGGCGGCGGCGGCAACAACACGCAGGGCTACACGGTCAACGGCATCCGCTCGTCGAGCAACACCGTGTCGCTCGACGGCTCCTCGCTCATCGACATCGGCAGCAACAACGGCGTGATCGTCTCGCTGAACACCGACATGATTCAGGAAGTGAAGGTGCAGAGCGCGAACTTCGCCGCCGAGTACGGCACGGCCGGGATGAGCGTGAGCGGCGTGACCAAGGCCGGCTCGTCGCAGTTTCACGGCCAGCTGTACGACTACTGGCGCGGCAGCCAGCTTGCCGCCAACGATCGATCGAACAGCATCACCAACACGCCCAAGCCGAAGAGCAAGTACCAGTATCCGGGCGCCAACATCGGCGGCCCGATCGCGTTCGGCGACAGCTACACGAAGAACCGCGACAGGCTGTTCTTCTTTGCCGCGTTCGAGGTGCAGCGGCAGCAGGTCGACTCGGGCTCGTCCTTCACGCGCACGTTCAGCCAGGCCATGCGGAACGGCGACTTCAGCGAGCTGCTGGCCAATCGCGGCTCGAACCTGAACAGCATCCCGCAGCTGCGGATTCCGCGCGGTTTCCCGAACGCGGGCCAGCCCGCGCCGAACAACGACCTGCGGCGCGTACGTGACGCCGACGGGGAAGTATCTCGCGAGCCTCTATCCGCTCCCGAACCACAACGATCCCGCCAACCTGTACAACTACGTGTACAGCCGGCTCGAACCGGCGAACCGGACCGACTTCAAGGCGCGGGTCGACTGGAACATCAGCAACCGCACGAAGGCCTACGTCCGGATGGCGCAGGAGGGGGAAACCGTCGAGAGCCCCCGCGGCGTGTGGTGGGCGCCGGGCGACGTGGTGGCGCTGCCGACGCCGAACATCGGCGAGAACCGCGGCCGTTCGTTCGCGGGCAACGTCGTGACGGTGCTGAGCCCGTCGATGACGAACGAAGCGCTCGTCAGTTACAGCCGCCTTACGCTCGACAACCGCTTCAAGGATCCGAGCGTGCTCAACCAGGGGGCCGGCGGCATCACGTTCAACGGCATCTTCCCGGCCAATTCGACCAGCCCGTATCTGCCGACTGACATTCTTCACGGGTGGGGCGGGAGCGGCCAGGTCGGGCAGCTGTGGGCCAAGGCCAACGACGTCTACGCGCACAACGACGCGCTGCAGTTCAGCAACAAGCTGACGAAGCTGGTCGGCGCGCACGGGCTGAAGTTCGGCATCTCCGTCGAGCGCGGCCAGAAGCAGCAGAATTTCCAGAACCTGGAAGCCGGCCAGCTCTGGTTCGGGCCGGACAACGACACCGGCACGGGCAACTCGGGCGCGGACATGCTCGTGGGGCGCATCGGCCAGTTCAATCAGGGGACCGCCAAGCGCGGCAATCCGTCGCCGGGCATGCCCTTCGGTGAGTTCCGGTACTGGAACTTCGACGGGTTCGCGCAGGACCAGTGGAAGCTGAGGTCGAACCTGACGCTCGAATACGGCGTGCGCTTCGGCTACGTGGACCAACAACGAGGAGCTTCTGGGCCTGGGCGGCTACTTCACGCCCGACCTGTACGACCCGACGAAGGGGTCGTTCCTCGATCCCGGAACGTACCAGCGGGTGAACGGCGTGTGCTACGTCGAGACTGGCTGCGCGCCCGACGGCGTTCTCCCGAACCGCGGGCCCTTCGCGCTGCCGCGCGTCAACATCGCGTGGGACATCGACGGCGAAGGGCAACAACGTCGTCCGCGGCGGCTACGGGATCTTCTACAACCGCAACATGGGCAACGTCGAGTACGACACCACGCTTGCGGCTGGCGCCAAACGCCTACCAGGTCGGCGTCGACTTCTGGTCGGGCGGAGGGTTACGGCAACGGCACCGGCTTGACGTACGACACGGTCAGCGAGGCGACGCTCGCCAGCCGCATCGGCAGCATCGGCATCAACACGCTGACGCCCGATTCGTTCAAGTGGCCGAAGACGCACAGCTTCAGCGTGTCCTACGCGCGACGAATCCCGGGCAACCAGGTGGTCGAGGCGAGCTACGTCGGCACCCGGCAAACGCGATCTCGTGAGCCAGAGCAACGGCAACGTGATGCCGTACGGCGTGCTGATGCTCCGGGACCTTCAACGGCGTCGATCTGTCGGTGCCGGTGAACCGCGTACGCGGTGGCCAGCGTCGGGGACAATCTCGCCACGTTCCGCCCGTACAACGCGCTGAACGAGATCCGGGTCCGTGATTTCCGCGGCTCGGCGAACTACGACTCCATGCAGGTCACGCTGAGCCGCCAGACCGGCCGGCGTCTGCAGTATTTCGCCGCTTACACGATCGGCCCGAGCCGAGGGGACCCTTGGCGGCGAGTATTCGGTGATCGACCCGTACGATCCCGATCGCACCTACGGTGTGCTCGGCGAGGATCGCCGGCACGTCCTGAACGTGTCGTGGAACGCGTTCCTGCCGGACGGCGCCAAAGGCGCGATGAACAACCCGGTCGGCCGCGGCCTGCTGAACGGCTGGCAGTTGTCGGGCATTTCCTCGATGGCGAGCGGCATTCCGATCCGGCTCAGCTTTACTGGAGACGCCGGCGGCGGTCCGACAGCGGCCTCCTACTTCGGCACGGCCGATGTCGTCGGGCCGAGCAACACGGGCGGCAATGGTCTGTCACCCAGGTACACCTGCGATCCGCGCCTCCCGGGAAGCGCCGTCGGAGAAAAGATCCTCGACGTCGGCTGCATCTCGGTGCCGGAGTTCGGAACCAACGGCGACCTCGTTCCGCCGTACAACATCCGGACGCCCACACGATTCAACCACGACCTGACGTTGTTCAAGAACTTCGAGATACGGGGTGAGCAGAAGCTGCAGTTCCGGATCGGGTTCTTCAATATCTTCAACCAGGCGTTCGCGAACACGTTCAATTCCAACGACATCAACCTGACGCTGGACACGAGGTGCCGGGTGCAGGTCGACGGCGTGCCGAACGGGACCGGAGTCCTCCAGGACGACGTGTGCGATCCGATCGAAAGGGTTCGTCTACACGCCGCAAACGCTTGGCCAACTTCGGGAAGATCAACCTGAAGCGCGGCCATCGCGTGATCGAGCTCGTCCTGAAGTATTACTTCTAGTCCGGCGGGGCCGGTCTCTACGGAATCCTCGCGAGGGGGAGAGCCGAAGGGTTCTCTCCCTCGCGCTGTTTTCAGCCGTGGTCCGGCGCGCCGCCCGCCGGCGGCCCGCGCCGCGTGACCTGCTACAATCGCAGGGCGCCCCGTTCAGTTCCCATGTCCAGGTCCTTACTGTTTTCGTTCCTCTTTCTGCTGGACTTCTGTCCTGATTGGACTGCCGCTGCGCGCTCAGGCCCAGCCGGCCCGGGATTTCGAGGGCCTGTTCGCGCGTGCGCTGGAGCTGCAACAGGCCGGCGACGTGCTGGGCGCCATCGACACCTACAAGGCGGCGCTTGACGATCGACCCCGCCCGCGCCGATGCGCTGTCGAATCTCGGCGCGGCCTACGTTCGCCTCGGCCAATACGAGGATGCCATCAAGCAGTACGAGGCGGCGCTCGCAAGTCGAACCTTTGAGCCACACCGTCCGCCTGAATCTCGCGCTGGCGTATTACAAGTCCGCGCGCCCTCAGGCCGCCATTCCGCAGCTCAAACAGGTCGTGGCGTCCGATCCGCAGGCGCGAAACGCGTATCTCGTGCTCGCCGACTGCTACCTGCAGACCGGCCAGGACAAGGAGGTCGTCGCGCTCCTGAAGCCGCGCGAGGCGCTGCTCGGGAGCGAGCTGGCGTATGCCTACCTGCTCGGCACGGCGCTGTTGCGCACGGGCGACGCGTCCGAAGGGCAGACCTACGTCGATCGCGTGTTCGGCGCCGGCGAGTCCGCCGAGGCGCACTTGCTGATGGGCATCGCGCATCTCGGCCGGCACGACTATCGGGCCGCGAAAACGGAGCTCCAGCGCGCCGTGCAGCTCAATCCCCGGCTCCCGACCGCGCAGTCGCTGTACGGGCGGACGCTGCGGCTGCTCGGGGAGCTGGACGCCGCCGAGCGGGCCTTCCGCAAAGAGCTCGAACTGAACGCCAACGACTTCGAGGCGAACCTCCAGCTCGGGAACCTGCGCAAGGACGCTCAGAAGTTCGCCGAGGCGTCGACGTACCTCGAGCGCGCGACGACCGTTCGTCCGACCGACCTCACCGCGCGCAAGCTGCTCGCCACGCTTCGCCTGCAGACCGGCCAAGTCGACGAGGCCGTCCGGATGCTCGAATCGATCGTCGGCGGAAGCGCCTGATGTCGTCGAAGTGCACGTGCAGCTCGCGATCGCATACAACCGCCTGAAACGCACGGACGATGCCCGCCGGGAGCGTGCCATCGTCGATCGGTTGAACGCGGAAGCCCAGGCGAAGCCGCGCGACGACAAGGCGCCCATCCGATGAAGTCAGCTCCCGATGCAACTCCCGGTCGTGCCGTCCGCTGGCGCGTTCGCTTCACTCCTCGTCAGCGGCCGCTGTGAGCTGCGTGCGCAAACCGGCTCGCTCCATCAGCGACAGGCGCCGCCGCCCAAGCCGGCCGCGCAGGCGCCTGCACGCTCGACGAAGGCGCCAGCCAAACCGGCTGCCGGCGCCGCGGAGTTCGAGCGGCTGGTCAAGGCGGCGACCGAGGCGCGGCAGGCGGAACGATGGGACGAGGCGATCGGGCTGTACGCGAAGGCGGTGAAGCTGAAGCCCGGATACGTGGAGGGGTACTGGTATCAGGGCACGGCGTACTACACCCTGGACGACTACACCCGGTGCCGGGAGGCGTTTCGCAACGTCGTGCGTCTTGCGCCAAAGAACGGCGCGGCGTACGCGTTTCTCGGTCTCTGCGAGTTCGGCCTGAAGGACTACGAGCGATCGCTCCAGCATCTGATGCAGTCGCGGATCCTCGGCGTGGGCGACACGCAGGATCTCGGCAACATCGCGCGCTATCACGCGGCCATCCTGATGACGCGGATCGAGCAGTACGAACAGGCGCTCGAGACGCTGGGCGAGTTTGCCGGCGGCGGCAACGACAACCCGCGCGTGATCGAAGCCATGGGGCTCGCGACGCTCCGCATGGCCCTGCTGCCGGCCGAGGCGCCGCCGGACCGCCGTGAGATGGTGCTGATGGCCGGCCGCGCCAGCTACATGATGGCGACGCGGAACACGGCGGCCGCCGCGACGGCGTTCGAGACGCTCGCCTCCCGTTACCCGGAAACGCCGAACGTCCACTACGCGTACGGCGTATTTCTACTCCAGGAGCAACCGGACAAGGCTCTCGAGGAATTCACGCGGGAGCTCGAGCTGCAGCCGGGGCATCCTTCCTCGCTGATGCAGATTGCCTACGAGTACCTGAAGCGCGGCGACGCGCAGGCCGCGCTGCCGTGGGCGCAGAAGGCCTGGCCGCCGCACCCAACGCGTTCCCCGCGCACAAGGTGCTCGGGCAGGCGCTGCTCGAGACCGGCGATGTGGACGGCGCCATCAGGCAGCTGCAGGCCGGCATCAAGCTCGCGCCGGAGAGCCCGGGCCTGCACTTCAACCTCGCGCGCGCCTACCAGCGTGCCGGGCGGCTGGAAGAGGCCGCGCGCGAGCGCGACGAGTTCACCCGTCTGGATCGGCTGGCGCGGACGCTGCGCACCGGCGCGCAGTCGGTCGGCGGAGGAAGATGGACGCATGCTATCGACAGAAAACCACTGTCTTGGGTGTTGCGTCTTTTTGCGGCCAGTTGTCGTCACCGGTGACGCGCAGCAGCCGGCCCCGCAGCGCGCGGCAGACGTCCTGAAGGAGGGCGTCACCGCCGTGCTGGTCGACGTGGTGGTTCGCGACAGGCGCGGGCAGCCCGTCCGCGATCTGACCGCAGCCGACTTCGACGTGCTGGAAGACGGCGTGGCGCAGACGATCGGGTCCTTCACGTCGGTGCTGGAGGGCACGGGTACCGGAGGACCGGCGACGCCCGCCCCAGCTGCGCCGGCTGCCCCGGCCGTCGCAGAGGTCCCGCGCACGTCTCAGAACGCGGGGCCGGGCGTCATCGCGCTCGTGTTCGATCGGCTCAGCCCGGAAGCCCGCCGCCTGGCCGTGCAGGCGGCGCAGGGGTACCTCGGGACCAAGGAAGAGGCGGCCGGACTTCATCGGCATCTTCGGCATCGATCTGTCGTTGGCCGCGTACGCGCCGTTCACTCGCAACGCCTACGCGCTGCGCCAGGCATTGACCCGGATGGGCGGCCGCGCGTCGGCGGGCTTCAACAGCCCCGAGCAGCAGCAGCAGAAGGCCAATGCCGACCGGCAGGCGGCGATGGCGGGGGGCGCGGCGGCGGGCGCGCAGGCAGCCGGCGGCCCGGGGACGGCGGCTGCCGTGGGCGGCGCACCGGGCGAGGCGCAGCTGGCGCAGATGCAGTCGAACATGGTTCGCGACTTCCAGATCATGGAACGCGACCAGCAGGGATACGCCACGACGAACAGCCTGTTCGCGATCATCAGCACGCTCGGAAGAATTCCGGGGCGCAAGAGCCTCGTCCTCTTTTCCGAAGGCATCGCCGTTCCAACAGCGGTGCACCGCCTCTTCCTGGGTGTCATCGACGCCGCCAACCGCGCGAACGTGAGCATCTACACGATGGACGCCGCCGGGCTGCGCGCCGAGAGCGACAACGCGATGACTCGCGATCGGGTGAACGCAGCAGCGGGGTTCGGCGCGACGACGGGGTATTCGGCGGAGAGCGGGGGCGGTCGCGCTACACGAGGGGGCTCGAGGGCAACGAGGAGTCCCTCCGCCGGGACCCGCGCGCCAACCTCGGGACGCTCGCGCAGGACACCGGTGGGCTGCTGTTCAACAGCACCAACAACCTGCGTCAGGGCTTCGAGCGCATCGAGAGCCGATCTGCGCAACTACTACCTGGTGGGATACACGCCCAGCAACGACAAGTTCGACGGCCGCTTCCGCACCATCGAGGTGAAGGTGAAGCGCCCGGGCGTCACGGTCGCGGCGCGCAAGGGCTACTTCGCGGTCCGCGACCCGGGCGGCGTGCCGGTGAACACCTGGGAAGCGCCGGCGCTCGGCGCGCTCGAGCAGAAGCCGGTCCCGAACGCGTTTCCCGTGCGCGCCGGCGCGCTGCTGTTCCCCGAGCGCGGCCGGCCGGGTCTCGTGCCCGTGGTGGTGGACCTGAAGACCGCGCCGCTGACGTTCCGGCCACCGCCGACGGCAAGAGCTACACCTCCGATTTCACGGTGCTCGTGCGCTTCCTCGACGGTCAGAACCAGGTCGCGCGCAAGGTCAGCGAGCACTACGAAGTGCGCGGCCCGATCGCGCAGATCGAACGCGCCAAACAGGGGGAAGTCATTTTCTACCGCGAGTCCGAGCTCCCGGCCGGCCTCTACACGATGGAAACCGTGGTCCACGACGCGCCGTCCGGCAAGTCGAGCGTGCGCTTCTCGACCGTCGAAGTCCCGAAGTCGGAGTTGGGCAAGCTGCGCATGAGCAGCCTCATGCTCGTCAAGCGGAGCGAGAAGTTGTCGGAGAAGGACCGCCGCTCCGACAACCCGCTCCTCGTGAAGGACATGATTCTCTCGCCGAATCTCGGCGAGCCGGTGAGCAAGGCGTCGAAGGAACTGGCCTTCTATTTCGCCGCGTACCCGGTCCAGGGCGGGCCGGCGCCCGAATCGGTAATCGAGCTCCTGCAGAACAGCGCCAGCGTGGCGCAGCTGCCCATGCCGGTGCCCGCCGCCGATGCCTACTGGCCGCATCCAGGTGGTCGGCCGACTCCCGCTCGAACACCTCGCGCCCGGCACCTACGAGCTGCGCGCCGTCGTGAAGCAGGGAACCGAGCAGCTGTTCCGCTCGACGTTGGTGCGCATTGTCGAGTGATGCACCGCTAGCCGCGATGGGGTTTCACGCAGAGTTTTGCTTAGCTCGTGGTGAATTCCAACGACCGCAGGTAGACACATGAGCAAGTCTTGCGTGGCCATCGCTGCCGCCCTCGTGCTGGCCGGCACGGGCGGCAGGGACCTGGCCGGCCAGGCCGGCGACGCTCCGCAGGCTCGACCCTCATATACATCGGCAACCAGCGCGATCCTCGTCGATGTCGTCGTGCGCGACAGGAACGGACGTCCGGTGATCGATCTCTCGGCCGCCGACTTCGAAGTGACCGAGGATGGCGTCACCCAGAAGGTCGATACGTTCGCCCGGGTGTCGCGCGGCGGCGGCATCGGCGTGGGCGTCGCCTGGAAGTCGCCCGGCACCACGGTTGCCGTCAGGCGGCCCTCCGAGACGAATCTTCCGGCCGGCGGCACTCCGGACGGCTCCGCGGACGAGGCGACGACCGCGCTCGTGTTCGATCATCTGTCCTCGGAGTCCCTGCGGCTCGCCCAGAGGGCGACGCTCGACTACGTGCCGGCGACCGGCGAGTCGAGCGCCCGGGTCGGCGTCTTCGCGACCGATCCCGGCATTCGCGTCATGCAGCGGTATACGACCGACCGCGCGCTGGTCCGGCAGGCCGTCGAGCGCATCCTGCCATCTGGCACCTCCGCGGACGAGCACAAGGCGGAGCGGACCGACGATCTGATGGACCGCCGCCGCGAGCTGCGCGGACAGACCGAGGCGTCTACCGCAGGTGGAGTGTCAGGAACCGGCCCCACCCAGGCTCGCAACGCGTCGGCGATAGGCGAGCGGGAGGCCGAGCTTCGCCTCATTCAGACCGAGCTGAACATGATTCGGTCCTTCGACAACCTCGATCGCGGGCACAGGGGATACGACACGTCGCTGGCGCTGCTGTCCGTGATCCGATCGCTGTCCTATCTCCCGGGCCGCAAGACGATCGTCTTCTTCTCGGAAGGCCTGCCGGTGACGCCCGTGCTCTCGGCGAAGCTCGATCACATCATCGACGCGGCCAATCGCGCCAATGTCACGACGTATGCGGTCGACGCGAAAGGCCTGCGGGCGAGGAGCACGTCGGCAAACACGCGGAAAGAGCTGGAAGGCTTCGTCGAGGATCGGATGATCCAGCTCGGCAGCGGGGCCGACCGGACCGAACACCCGTTGACGATGGCGTTCGAGCGAGTCGAGGACACCCTCCGGATCGATTCCCGCTCCGGCCTTGCCAGGCTGGCCGAAGACACCGGAGGCATTCTTCTCGAGCAGACAAACGATCTGTCGTCCGCGTTCCGCCGCATCGACGAGGACAACCAGTTTCACTACCTGCTGACCTATTCGCCGCAGAACGGCGAGTTCGACGGGAAGTTCCGCCGGATCCAGGTCAAGGTCCGTCGTCCGGGCACGCAGGTCTTCGCCCGAAAGGGGTATCGGGCCCTCCGGACGCCCGGTGCGAACGATGCCGGCAGCTACGAGCGTCCCGCCCTTGCCCTGCTGGATGCCACGCCGCTGCCGGCCGCGTTCCCGGTGCAAGCCGCGGGATTCAGCTTCCCGGATCCCGCGCGCCCGGGGCTCACCCTGGTGCTGGTGCACGTCGCCACCGGTGCGCTGCGCTTCGATGTCGATCCGCAGCGGTCCACCTACGCGGGGCAGGCGGCGATCATCGTTCGCATCAGGGATGGCAAGGGGAGCGAGGTGCAGAAGCTCAGTCAGCAGTACGTCTTTTCCGGGGACGCCAAGGACGTGGCTGCCGCGAAGACGGGGGAGATCCTGTTCTACCGCGAGCCGGATCTGTCGCCAGGCGTCTACAGCGTGGAGTCGATCGTCTTCGACGCGATCGCGCGGCTCGGGAGCGCGCGCGTCGCCACGCTGACCGTCCCGGCCGCGGAGCCCTCGACCCTCGGCATGAGCAGCCTGATCCTGGTGAGCCGGGCCGAGGAGATCAACGGCCCGGCGCCTGTCGAGTCCGAGGTGATCGCGCCGCTGTACGTCGGCCGCACGCTGCTCTATCCCAACCTCGGCGAGCCGATCCGCCGGTCCGCCACGACCGAGCTGCCGTTCTACTTCACGCTCTACGGCAGCGTCGGGTCTGCGACGGCCTCCGCGCAGCTGCTGCAGAACGGCCGTACGCTCGCCGATGCGCCGGTCGATCTGCCGGCCGCCACCGGCTCGCGCGTCCAGCACGTCGGCCGGTTCCCGATCGGCACCCTTCCGGCCGGCACCTACGAACTGCGCATCCGGGTGACCGACGGCGTCCGCGAGGTCTCCAGGACGGCGTTCTTTACTACTGCACGAGTAGATTCACGAATCACGGATTCGGGATTCGGGATTCGGGATTAGCGATTAGGGATTCGTTCGGATTCGTCCACACGTCGACCCAGCCCGTGGACAGTTTCTCGATCGCGAAGTTGCCGACGACGATGTCGAGGTCGCCGTCGCTGTCGATGTCGCCGACGTCCAGCGAGCCGTGGCGCGGCGATCCCATCTCGATCGTGTGCCGCACGAAGGTCCGCGGCTTGGTCTGTTCGAGCCAGATGAGCGCCGGCAGCGTCTTCTCGTCGACGTTCGATCCGCCGGCGAGCAGCGCCCCCGCGACGATGTCCAGATCGCCGTCGCCGTCGAGATCCCCCGTCTCGATGCCGTGGACGCCCGGCATCTGCGCGAGCGTGTGCTCGACGAAGGGGTAACGGCCCGTGTTCTCGAGCCACTGGATTCCGTGATACGGCTTCACGATCCCGTCGTCGAACGTATCGCCGTGGCTGAGGAGGACGTCGGGATCGCCGTCCTTGTCGAGATCGACGAGCCGGATGCCCGACGACCCCCAGTTGGCGTGCGGGGCCGCGTAGATCACCTGCCGCTCGAACGAGAAATCGCCGGTCCCTTTGTTGATGTACGCCAGCACGGTCTCGTGCTCCTGGGCGAGGAGCGTGACGAAGTCCATCTTGCCGTCGCGGTTCAGATCGGCGGGAATGGTCTGAATGCCGCCGGCGCGCGGGTCGATGGTGTGGGTCGTGAACGACGGCTGCGAGGCGCTCGCCGTCCGGTTCTCGAGAATCGCGATCTGTCCGACCTTGCGCCATCCGAAGGCGGCGACGGCGAGGTCGTTCTTGCCGTCGCCGTTGAAATCGGCCGTCTGGACATCGGCCACACGCGGCCAGCCGTCGAGCCAGAAGGCGCCGAATTTGCCTTTGCCGAAGCCGCGGAGCCAGATGACGGCGCCGTTGCGGTGATCGGCCGGAAAGAACTCGCCGAGATCGGCGACGAGCAGATCCTGGACGCCGTCAAGATCGACGTCGGCCAGCGTGACGTGCGCCGGGTGCGGGATGCTCGCGACGATCGACAACGCGCTGCCTGCCTTCGCCAGCTGGCCTGTGAAGACGAGCCCCTGGCGCATGTCGGTCCCGAGCACGTCGAGCCGCTGGTCGCCGTCGAAATCGACGAGGCGCACGTGCGAGACGGCCGGAGTGCCCGGCATGTCCGGCATGGTCAGGCTGCGGCGCGAGAACTGGAGGGGCGACTCGCTCGTGGCCGGCCAGGGTTCCGGCGCCGGGAGACGCTCGGGCGCCCGGCTGATGTAGAACGGCAGCACCTGCTCCATGTCCTTCGGCAGCTGAATCGTGGGATACACCGTGTCCGGGGGACCGATCGGCGGCAGCCGGTTTTCGCGGATCAACATCATCCGGACGAACTCGTTGCGCCAGGCGTCTCGAGGGAGAATGTCCGGCGGCGAAAACGCGTGGCACCCGCCGCACGTGACGCGCGCCTGCTGCTCGTCGCTCTGGACCGCCGGCGCCGATTGAGATCCGATCTTGATGAAGGCGATTGTGATGCGTCGGCAGGCAGCGTCTGCCGGTCGAGCGCGACCAGCGCCGCGGCGACGACGGCGAGGAAGAGCCACACGGACATGCGCGCGAAGCCGGGCCGCCCGATATGAGACACGGATCGGATGCTAACACGGCGGATTCCCGCTTCACCGCCACCTGAACCGCACGAGGGACGGCTGTCAGGAACCCGCCAGAGTTGCTACTATTCGGGCCGAGGGATCTCATGATCTGCAACCGCCGCACGTTCTTCATGGCCGCTTCCGGGCTCGCAATCGGCGCGCGCAGCGCCGCAGCCGCCGCTCAAGGCGCGAACAACCGCATCCGGATCGGCGTGATCGGCACGGGCGGCCGCGCCCGCGGGCTGATGAGCCAGTTGAAGCGGCTGGGCGGCAACGAGATGGTCGCGGTCTGCGACGCCTACGAGCCGCGCGTGCTCCAGGCCGCCGAGATCGCGGGTCCCACGGTGGCGAAGGTCGCCGACTATCGCCGCATCCTCGACGATCGCGAAATCGATGCGGTGGTGATCGGTGCGCCCGACCACTGGCACAAGACCATGACGCTCGACGCCGTGTCGGCGGGCAAGGACGTGTACGTCGAGAAGCCGATCTCGCACACCCTTGCCGAAGGGGCGGAGATGGTGAAGGCCATCGAAGCGTCGAAGCAGATCGTGCAGACCGGCACGCAGCAGCGCAGCTGGGACCACTGGGTGCTGGGAAAACAGATTGTCGAGTCCGGGCGGCTCGGTCAGATCACGTTCGTCCAGACCTACTGGTATCAGCACGCGCGCGCCGGCAACTACGCGGCCGTGGCAATGGACAAACTGGACTGGAAGCGCTGGCTCGGCCCGGCGCCGGACCAGCCGTTCCGCCCGGAACGTTTCTATCAATGGCGCCACTTCTGGGATTTCGGCGGCGGGTGCGTCACTGACCTCATGACGCACTGGATCGACGTCGTGCACTGGTACATGGACGTCGAGGCGCCGCTGTCGGCGGAGGCCACAGGGCGCAACTACAACATCAAGTCGTGGGAAGCGCCCGACACCGTCAACGTGACGCTCGAGTTCCCCAGGAACTTCATGACGGTGTACCTCGGAACGTATGTCAGCCGCGTCGACGACGGCGGGCTCGAGTTCCGGGGCGACCGCGGCACGCTCAAGATCGATCGCGCGCGCCTGGCCTTTTATCGCGACGATGCCACCTATGCGCCGGGCACGCATGCGCCGGAGCCGGAGATCTTCGTCCGGTCGAGCGGCGACGGCACGGTGGCGCACCTCCAGAACTGGCTCGACTGCATCCGCAGCCGCAAGACGCCGAACGCCCATATCCGCGTCGGCCATCAGGCGGCGCGGACCTCCCACATCGCCAACACGGCCCTGCGTTCCGGGCGTCTCGTGCGCTGGAACAGCGAAGATCGAATCCCTAATCCCTAATCCCTAAACTAATCCCTAATCCTTGAATCCTTGAATCAGGGATTCGGGGATTGAGCGGATTCGGGATTAGTGATTAGGGATTAGGTTAGGGATAAGGGATTCAATGCGCAGTTCCTCACGTGTGCTCGTGCCATCACGCCGGCAGTTTCTCCACCTGCTCGGGCTGGCGGGGATGTCGGCCGCGGCCGGGGTGCCGGTGCGCTCCCAGGTCCCGGCCGCGTCGCCGCTGTTCGAAGAAGTTCCGGTCTCCGCGAGCGGCCTGACCTGGGTCCACGTGAATGCCATCTCCCCCAACCGCTACCTCCCGGAGACCATGGGCCCCGGCGTGGCGTTCTGCGATTTCGACAACGACGGCTGGGTTGACATCTTCATGGTCAACAGCGGCGCGACGGACTTCTACCAGCCGGCGGCCCCGCTCAAGAACGCCCTTTACAAGAACAACCGCGACGGCACGTTTACCGATGTCACCGACAAGGCGGGTGTTGCGGGCGGCAGGGAATTCGGCATGGGCTGCGCCATCGCCGACTACGACAACGACGGCTACCCCGACATCCTCGTGACGGCGTACGGCCGCTGCACGCTGTATCACAACAACGGGAACGGCACGTTCACCGACGTCACCGCCAAGGCAGGCGTGGCCTCGCCCGGGTGGACGACGAGCGCCGTGTGGTTCGACTACGACAACGACGGCCGGCTCGATCTGTTCCTGTGCAGCTTCGTCGAGTTCTCGCTCACCAACAACGTGTTCTGCGGCGACAACAAGCTGGGCAAGCGCTTCTACTGCATCCCGCGCGTGTTCAAGCCGACGCCCAGCCTCCTCTACCACAACAACGGCGACGGCACCTTCACCGAGGTCAGCGCGGGCACCGACATCCAGCGCGCGCGCGGCAAGGCGCTCGGCGTCGTCGCGACCGACATCACCGGCGACGGCCTGATGGACCTGTTCGTCGCCAACGACACGGTCCAGAACTTTCTCTTCGCCAACCGGGGCAAGGGTAAGTGGGAAGACATTGCGCTGGCGGCGGAGGTCGGCTACAGCGCCAACGGCACGCCGCGGTCCGGCATGGGCGTGGACGCGGCGGACATCAACGGCGACGGCAAGCAGGATCTCTTCGTCGCCAACGTCGATCAGGAGATGTTCTCGCTCTACAGGAACGACGGCAACGAGTTCTTCTCCGACATCGCGGCGTTTCACGGCGTCGCGCAGGCGACCCGGTTGCTGAGCGGATGGGGGCTGAAGTTCTTCGACTACGACAACGACGGCTTCATCGATTTGTTTCTCGCCAACGGCCACCCCGACGACATGATCGAGAGCTACTCGCAGCAGGTCCGGTACAAGGAACCGCTCGTCCTGTTCCATCACGACGGCACGAAGCTCTCGAACGTGACCGCGCAGGCCGGTCCGGTCTTCCAGAAAGCGTTCCCGGCGCGCGGCCTCGCGGTCGGCGACTACGACAACGACGGCCGGATCGACGTCCTCCTCGGCAACAACGGGGAGGCGCCGGTGCTCCTCCGGAACCGCGCCGGCGCCGGCAACCACTGGCTCGGCGTGAAGCTGCAGGGCACGGCGTGTAACCGCGATGCGGTCGGCGCGACGATCACCTGGTCGTCGGGCGGCCGGACGCGAAGCCGATACAAGTCGAACGGCGGGAGCTATCTCTCGTCGCACGACATGCGCGAGGTGCTCGGGATCGGATCGGCCGCAAAGATCGACTGGCTGGAAATCAAGTGGCCGTTACCGAGCGGCCGCGTCGAGCGCGTGACCGATCTCCCAATCGACCGCTACGTCACCATCGTCGAAGGCAAGGGGAAGATCGAGTGAGCACACCGAAGAAAAGCGCCGAAACCTGGTCCGGCTGAAGCCGGACGCCACTGAAGCAATCCATCCCAACCGGACGCGGCAAACAACTGTCAGAAGGCTATAATTTGGGGAATCGATGAACTGTCCCGTCAGTCGCGTGACTTCAGCCGCGGTCGCGTTGGTGCTCGCCGTCGTCTGCGCGAGCCCGGCCACCGCGGCGGAGTCCGTCCTGTACCGGCTGTTTCTCATCGACGGGACGACGCTCGTCAGCTACGGAGAGTTTTCACGCGTCTCCGATCGCGTCGTGTTCTCGATTCCTGTCGGCCAGGTCGAGGAATCGCCGGACCTCCAGCTCGTCAGCATCCCCGAGACGTCCATCGACTGGGAGCGCACCGACCGGTACTCGAACGCCGTTCGGGCCAGGCGGTACGGCGAAACGCGCGGCGACGAGGATTTCGCGCTGCTCGGCAACCGCGTCACCGAAGCGCTCAATCTGATCGCGCTGACGCGCGATCCTGCCCGCCGGCTGGCGATGGCCCAGGAAGCGCGCGGCAACCTGGCGCGGTGGCCGTCCCAGAACTTCGGCTATCGCGCGGCAGAGGTGGCCCAGCTCACGGGGATGCTCGACGAAGTGATCTCGGAGCTGCGCGTCGCCGCCGGGCAGACGAGCTTCGACGTGAGCCTCGTGGCCACGACCGGTCCCTCGTTGGTGGAGCTCCTGCCGGCGCCTGACTTCCGCGGCACGCTGGAGCAGGCGTTTGCCGCGTCAGCCGTCACGCCGGAGCCCGCCGAGCGGGTGTCCCTGCTTCGCGCCGTCACGAGTGCGCTGCGCGAGCCGGCGAAGCGGGGCGGCTGGGAGGCCGCGCTCTACGTGCGCGCCGCGGCGGATCTTGCGACGGAGCTGCGGATCGACCAGTCGTACCGCGATCTGTCGGCGGCCTCGATCGCGACGGCGACCGCCCGCGCCGCGCGGGGCGACGTCACGGGTGTTCAGGGGCTCCTGCAGAACGTGCTCAAGGCGGACGACCGGCTCGGACGGCGGCGTCCGCAGGAAAGCGCCGCCCTGCTCGCGTTCCTGGATCTCCAGCTGGACGAAGCCAGGCGCGTCCGGCTCGCGCGTGACGCCTGGGTGGTGCGGGTGGAGGCCTTCACCGCCTATCGTTCCGGGATCGCCCCGGCGATCGGCGAGCTGCGCCGATCGACGCGCTCGCTCGAAAACATCCGCGAGCTCGCCGGTCCATCGCCCCGGCTGCTGCCGCGGCTCGAACAGCGGCTCGTCATGGCGAAGCAGCAGCTTGCGGCCGTCTCGCCTCCCGCCGAGCTCGACGCGGCGCACGGGCTCTTCGGCGCCGCGTTCCAGATGGCGCGGCGCGCCGTGGCCACCCGGCGGAACGCGGTATCATCAAAAGACATGAAGCTCGCGTGGGACGCTGCGTCCGCGGCCGCGGGTGCACTCATGCTGCTCGATCGAGCGGCTCAGGAGCTCGACAGGCTGACGACGACGACGACAACGCCCCGAAACCGGTGATAACCCCACGCATCACCCGCCTCGTGCGGGTGCCGGACCTGCGCGCGATGCATCAGGCCATCGCCGAGCGGGCCTGCCGAGTCCCCGACGCGCGCGCCTGTGCCGTGCTCGTGCCGAGCCGCGGGGCGGCCGAATCGCTGCGCCGCACGCTCGAAACCCTCCAGTTGACCGCGGCGTCGCCGGCGCTGCTGCTTCCCGATCTGATCACGCGGTCGGAGCTGTACGAGAAGCTGCACGAACGGCTGCCAGGCGTTCCCCCGATGCTCACCGACTTCGAGCGCGAGGTGATCTTCAGGAGGGCCGCGCTCGATGCGGTGGAACACGGAACTCCCGCGCCGTTCCGCCTGCGTCCCGGGCTCATCGTCGAGATCCTGTCCTTCTACGACGAGCTCCGGCGGCGCGACAAGACCGTCGCGGCGTTCGAACGGCTGATGGCCGCGAGCCTCGAGCCGAGCGCCGAGATCGATCGCGGCGCCGAGCGGCTGCTGCGGCTGACCAGGTTCCTGTCCGCGGCGTTCGAGGTGTTCGAGCGCCGGATCGCCGAGACCGGGCGCGTCGATGAGCACGGGCTCCGCGCCAGGCTGATCGAGCCGCACGTATCTTCCCGCCGGTCCCGGGGTCAGACCCCTCGAATCCCCCGGTGATGGTCCCGGGATTGGATCCCAGCCGACGGATCGAGCCCCTACGGGGGACAGGGCTCAACAACTTGATCTACATGTGCGTGGTGGCCAGCGTGGGTGTCAGGCCCCAACCCGTCGTGTGCGCCGCCCGATCAGGGGTGACAGACATTCGGGGTCAGACCCCAGGAGCGCACCACCACTGGCGGTACAGACCTCAGGCCGCCCCGTACCGCCATATCGTCGTCACCGTCCCGGATCAATCGGCGGACCCGCGCGGGCTGTGGCTGGCCGACTACGACCTGCTCGCGCGGATGCCCGGTCTCGAGCGGCTCGACGTCATCGCGACGGAGAACGTGCTCGCCGCCGGATTTCATCAGCGCATCCACGACGTGTTGCCCGGCATCGAGGAGGAGCGGGTCGGAACGCCCGCGGCGCCGCCGTTGCTGTCCGCCCCCGAGCCCCCGGCCGGCACGGACGCCCACCGGCTGGATCGTCTGCCGCGATCGCGAAGAGGAGCTCGTGGAGATCGCGCGCGCGATCAAACGGCGGCCGGCCGCTTCGGTTCCACCGTGCCAGAACGCACCGCGGCTCGAGCGCACCGCCGTCGTCTTTCAGCGTCCGCTCCCGTACCTCTATCTCGCGCGCCAGGTGTTTCCGGACGCGCAGGTCCCCTACCAGGCGCTCGACGCGCTGCCGCTGGCCGCCGAGCCGTTCGCGGCGGCGCTGGATCTGGTCCTCTCGTTCGCCATCGCGGAAGGGACCCGCGCCTCGCTGGTCGAGCTCCTCGCCTCGCCGCACTGGACGTTCGAGGCTGACGGGAATGTGGTGGGGAGATCCGATGTCGCGGCGGCCGATGCCGTGCTGCGCGACGTCAAATACCTCGGCGGCTGGGAGCGCCTCGCGTCGCTCGCGGCGGAGAGCGATGGGAGCGGCGCGCGCCGCAGGGCGTCAACGGCCTTACGCGCGGCCGCCGCGGCCGGGGCCGCGCTCGGCGCGATGGTCGACGCGCCGTCGGCGTCACAACAGGTGTCTGCGTTGCTCGCGTTCGTGGCGGCACACGAGCGCCTGCCCGGGCCCGCCGACGAGTGGCGAGCGCGCCATCTTCGCGCACGCGCGGCGATTCTGTCGGCGCTCGAGTCGCTCCGCGACGCGCATCGCCTGCACGACGACGAGCCGGTCGCGATCGCCGAGCTCGCCGGCACCGTTCGCCGGTGGATCGAGGGGCAGACGTTCTCTCCGCGCACGGGCACGCGCGGCCTGACGCTCCTCGACGCGCCGGCGGCCGCATACGCCGACGTCGATGAGCTGCGGCTCGTCGGCCTGGTCGAAAGCGACTGGCCCGATCGCGGCCGGCGCAGCATCTTCTACCCGTCGTCGCTGCTCGGCCAGCTGGGGTGGCCTGCCGACGCCGACCGTCTGTCCGCGGCACGCGCGCGCTTCCACGATCTGCTGCGGCTCGCGAGGACGCGCGTGACGGTCTCGCTCTTCACGCTCGAAGACGACGCGATCGTGCCGGCGTCGCCGTTCCTCGAGGAGCTCGACGTGGCCGGCCTTCCGATCGAGCGCACGCCGCCGCCGATCCCGTCACGTGTGTTCGTTCACGAGGCGCTGGCCGACGAACCGGTGGTGGCGTCCGCCCTGACTGGCGGGCCGCTCGAGTGGCTGGCGCTCCGCGCCTCGCGGTCGCCTGCCGCCGGCGGCATGTATCACGGCGACGCCGGCACACGAGAGGCGGGGGTCTACGCGGTCAGCCACGTGGAGCGGTACCTCGAGTGTCCGTTCAAGTATTTCGCGGCGTACGTCCTCAGGCTGCCCGAGGAGCGCGACGAGGAGTCCGGGCTGACGCCGCAGGAGCGAGGACAGTTTCTCCACGAAGTGTTCGAACAGTTCTTTGCCGAGTGGCAGGCATCCGGCCGCGGCAGCATGACGACGGGCAACATCGCCGACGCGGTCGTGCTGTTCGAACGCGTCGCGGAGGCGCACCTGGCGACGCTCTCCGAATCGGACCGCGCCCTGGAACGGACACACCTGCTCGGCTCGGCCGCCGCCCCCGGCCTCGCGGAACGCGCGTTCGCATTCGAGATCGAGCAGGGAGGCGAGGTCGTCGAGCGATTGCTGGAGCACGAGCTCGAGGGGGAGTTCGTCTTCGCGACCGCCGCCGGCCCGCGCACCGTGCGGCTGCGCGCCAAGACGGATCGCATCGATCTGCTGGCCGACGGCACCCTGCGCGTCGTCGACTACAAGCTCGGCAAGGCGCCGAAGCCGGCCCGTGCGCTGCAGTTGCCGGTCTACGGCGTGTGCGCGCAACAGTCGCTCGAGGGGCGTCACGGCCGCTCGTGGACGCTCGGACGGGCGGGTTACGTGGCGTTCCGCGAGAAGAACGCGTTTGTCGGCCTCGGCACCTCGACGTCGCTGCTCGAAGCGGTCGGCGCCGGCCAGGAGCGGCTGCTGGCGGCCATCGACGGGATCGAGCGCGGCGAGTTTCCACCACGGCCGGACGAGCCGTTCATCTGCACGCGGTGCGGCTACGCGTCGGTGTGCCGCAAGGACTACGTTGGCGATGAGTGACACGCGCTCTGGTGCGCCGGCGTCGCAGCTGTCGCTCTTCGGCTCCGACGCCGCGGCGGTTCCGGAATTGGCTGCCCCCGCACCGCCGCCGGAAGCGGAAAGCGGAAAGCTGGAAGCTGGAAGCGGGAAGCTGGAAGCTGGAAAGCGGGAAGCGGGAAGCGGGCAGCGGGAAGCCGGAAGCGGGACGCGGGAAGCAGGAAGCGGGAAGCGGGGAGCGGGAAGCGGAAAGCGGCGAGCTGGAAGCGGTCAGCCAGAAGCACGGCGCGACGATCGACTCCGACAGCGGCGCGCGGGACTTCGCGATCGATCCGCGCAACAACGTCGTGCTCGAAGCCTCGGCCGGTACCGGAAAGACGTCCGTGCTGGTCTGGCGCTATGTGAATCTGCTCAAGGCAGGCGTCGAGCCTGGCAACATCCTCGCGATCACGTTCACGCGCAAGGCCGCGGCAGAGATGCGCGAGCGCATCATCCGCGAGCTGAAAGAGGCGGCCGCGCGATCGGAGTTCGACAAGGCGCGTTGGACCGAGGTGCGCGATCGGCTCGCCGACATCTCGATCAGCACGATCGACGCGTTCTGCCTCTCGCTCCTGAGGGAGTTCCCGCTCGAGGCGGATCTGGATCCCGGCTTCGAGATGGCGGACGAGACCGAAGTGCCGCGGCTCGTCGAAGCCTCCCTGGATCGATCGCTGCGGATCTTCGCCCGCCTCGCGAAGCAGGAGCCCGACGTGGCGCTCGTGCTGGCGCAGCTCGGGATCTCCAGGACCCGGGACGGGCTGGCGTCGCTCCTCGAACGCCGCCTCGTCGCCTGGGACGCGCTGAATCGCTTCCTCGCGCGAGGGCCCGCTGACCTGACGGCGGAAGTCGTCTGCCGAAGGGCGGCCACGTCCCTGCAGGACGCGCTGCGCGCCGTGCCAGGCGGCCTCGAACGGTTCCTTGCCGATGGACCGGTCGCGCATCCACGCTACCAACTGCTCGTTCGGGACCTGCGGCGGCTGTTCAGCACGGAGCGGGACGCTGCCGCCGCCGGGGATGCGCAGATTCGCGCCCTGGTGGACCGCGTGGCGGCCCACTTCCTGACCGCGGACGGCAGCCCGCGGAGGGCCGGGGCCATTCACCCGTACAACACCGAGCGCGACTATCCTTCGCAGGAGGCATCGAAGCGGCACCGGGCGGCCGTCGTGCAGATAGCGCCGCACATCGAGAACGTCGTCTTCGCCTTCTCGCGCGACCTCAACGTCGTCCTCGCGCGCGGCATCAAGCGGATGTTCGCGATCGCCCTGACGCAGTATCGCCAGGCCCTCGAAGAACGCTCGGTCCTCGACTTCTCGGACGTGCTCCAGCGCGCCCTCGATCTGCTCCGGCAGATGGACGAGTTCTCGCAGAGCCGCTTCCGGCTCGAATCGCGCTACCACCACGTCCTGGTCGACGAGTTCCAGGACACCAGCCGCGCGCAGTGGGAGCTCGTCTCGCTCCTGATTCAATCGTGGGGAGAGGGGCTCGGGCTCGCCACCCGTCCCTCGATCTTCATCGTCGGCGATCGGAAGCAGTCGATCTACCGCTTCCGCGACGCGGACGTCGCGGTCCTGCGCGAGGCCGGCCGCTACATCGAGGCGCTCAGGCCGGCCGGAAACCCGCATCGGTCCATCAGCCGCAGCTTCCGCGCGCTGCCGGAGCTGCTGGAGTTCATCAACGAGCTGTTCTCGGAGATGTCGCAGTCAGGGGCGCGGCCGGACGACTTCACCTACACGGACTCGGATCGCTTTCCGGCCTCCGACGGTAGTGCCGGCCTTCAGGCCGGCCAGGCTGGCCTGAAGGCCAGCGCTACAAGCATGCCGCAGTCAGGGGCCGCTGACGGCCAGCGGACTGAGGCCCGTCGTCCTCGGTCGGTCCTGGGCTGGCAGTGGCCGACGATCCCGTCGCGTGCGCGGCGGCCGTGGCGGCGGAAATCGAGCGCATCCTGCAAGAGGAGACGATTCGCGACCGGAAGACGGGCGTTCCCCGGCAGGCGCGGCCCGGAGATATCGCGATTCTCTTTCGATCGCGCACCAGCCACCGTGAATTCGAGCACGAGCTCGAGGTGCGCGGCATTCCAACCTACGTCTACAAGGGCCTCGGGTTTTTCGACGCGGACGAGATCAAGGACCTCTCGGCGCTGATGCGCTACCTCGCGGATCCCGGATCGAACCTGCGAGCGGCCGCGTTCCTGCGCTCCCGCTTCATCCGCATCTCGGATCGCGGCCTGGCGCTGCTCGGCCCACGCGTCGCCGCCGCGATCACCGATCCACCTGTGCCCGATCCGGCCGCGTCGCTCGACGACGAAGATCGGCGTGTGCTCGAGTACGTCCGCGCGACGCGTGAGCGAATGGCTGGTCCAGGTCGATCGCGTGCCGCCGGCGGACCTCATCGAGCAGCTTCTGCCGGCCACCGCGTATGCCTACGAGCTGCGCGGTCCCCGGCGTCAGCAGGCGTGGGAAAACCTCAAGAAGATGCGCGGGCTGGTGCGGCGCATCCAGAATCGCGGGTACGCGACGCTCGCGCGGATTGCCGATCACATCGATTCGCTGACGGCGGGCGACGAGTCGAACGCGGTGATCGAAGCGCTCGACGCCGTCAACCTGATGACCGTGCACGCGTCCAAAGGGCTCGAGTTCCCGATTGTCTTCGTCGTCAACCTCGCGAGGGGAGCCAGCGGACCACCACGCCCGGTCCGCGTGATCGTGGACGGGGAAGGGGGCGAGCCGTCGGTGTCGGTCGGTCCGTTCGTCTCCGAGACCGACGAAGCCGAGCGCGAGCGGGAGAAGCAGGAGACGCGGCGGCTGATGTACGTCGCGCTCACGCGGGCGCGCGACCGCCTGTATCTGTCGTCGGTGTTGAAAGACGGCGTGCTTCAGCCCGGGCGCGGGAGCCTCGCCGAAGTGCTGCCGGAATCACTCAAGCAGCTGTTCGGCCGCGCAGCGACGGCGTTCGACGAGTTCGTCACGCTGGGATGGTCCGGGCGGTCCGGCCATCCGTTCGAATGGCGGATCTGCAGGCCGCCCGAGGCCGTGGCTGTTTCCGGGCGTGCGCCGCTCCAGATTCCAGGTGCTCCGGCCGGCGACACGCATTTCGGCCCGATCGTCGCCGAGGCGGGGGCCGTGCGCGTCTCGGTCACGGAGTGGCTTGCGCAGTCGCCTGACGTACTGGGGTCTGACCCCGGTACTGTACCGGTACGGGGGTCAGACCCCGGACGTTCAGTTACTCACTCCGGCAGAGACGGCGTACCGTGCAACCGGCATTCGGGACCTGACTGCAGGCACTCTCGTTCACCGACTCTTCCAATTCGGATTCGTTCCCCTCAGCGGACTTGACGACGAGGCGGCGCGCGTCCGCACGCTGCTGAAACCCGAGGAACGCGCGTCACTGGACGACGTGGAGGGCACCGTGGCGGCCGCCGTGGCTGCGTGGCGATCGATGCGCACGCGTGAAGACGTCGCGGCGCTCCTCGCCAGCGGCAGCCGACTCTACGAGGTGCCGTTCTCGCTGATGGCCGAGACAGCTTCCGCCCCCGAGCGGGCAGGAAACGGGCCGATGATTCTTCGCGGCACGATCGACTGCCTGATTCGCCGCGAGGACGGGTCGGTCGTCGTCGTCGAATTCAAATCGGGAGCGCCGCGGGCTTTCCACCAGAGGCAGCTCGACCTTTACGTCGAGGCCGCTCGTCGCCTGTTCCCCGCGGCGTTGGTTGAAGGAAGGCTGCTATATCCTGACAATCCTCGCCCGGAGCCGTGACTTGTCTACCCCTCGTAAGTCCGCACCAACGGCCGTTTCCCCGAGTGCCGTTTTAGGGCTCACTGTGACGGTCCGGGACATTCTTTGTCAGTCGGACCTAAGCCCCATGAGCTGAGCGACTTCTGGTGACAACAGCGCGATGGGCTCACCAGTTCTGGCACTTGTAGCCTGCAGGTGTCACTTGGAACGAGTTCTCCCCCTGGGGCGATCATCATTGCAAGGGTCATCCTTTCAACATCTTCCAGCGACAAAGGAACCAACCGGATGATAGCGATGTCTAATCCAATAACTGGCGTCGGGTTTGCATCGAAGCCAGCGACGGGAGGTGCGGTATGGCAGTTCCTGCAGTAGCACTAAATTATGTAAGACCGACGACGACGGTGTTCGAGCTCGAAGCGCTTGAAGGTTTGCCGTGCGGTTGCGTCGCGGCGGCTTATCGCGCGCGTCCCTGGGACGTGGGTGTGGTGTCACTGGAGGCCAAGGGCCCCTATTGCATCCTGCCCGGCCACGCCAGCGGCCAGATTCTGCGGCTCGGCGATCCCGAGGAATTCGAGGACGAGGACGAGTCGGAGGAGTAAGCGGCAGGGGTGTCAACCCCCCGCGTTCGCCTCCGCCCACCTCCTCGCCCTCTCTTCCGCTTCCTCACGCGTCCTTCCAACCAGCACGACCGAACGTTCGGGTTTCCCGTCAGCGCCGGCGATCCAGGCCACCCAGTGCGGACCTCGAGCCTCGCTGCGCACATCCCGATCCACATTGCTATCGGCCATCCAAGCATCGTATACCCCGCGAGGGGCGCGTGTGCCCAGAAGATCTTGATTGCGTACGGGAAAGCCGTTCTCGTACAATCCGATGGTTTGGCGTACGGCCCCGGGGCCGAGAGGAGTGCAATCTAGATGGCTTTGACCTGTCCGAGCTGCGGGAACGACCAGAACTTCCTGGTCAAGACCCTGCAGATGCACGTTGTCCAGTTACGAGATTCCCGCGTGGAAGCAAATGAAGAGGGACGTCCTGCGGTCATCGAGGTCCTTTGCGACGAGTGCGAGACCGCGTTGAATTTCGCAGATTTTGAGGAAGACATTCGCAACGAAGTACTGCTGACGCTCGGCGCCCGCTGAGCCCGCGTTATCCTTTCGTTTCAGCCTCTTCGAAGTAGTCGCATTCCGGGCAGATCCACTCGCGGACGGTTTGAACCGCTCCGGCGGAGCTTTGGACTTCCCGGACACTGAGGCGCATGACCGTTCCGCACATCGGGCATTCCATGACTGGATTCTATCAGCCTTCGAATCCGGTTGCAGGGGAGCGCGAGGGGTGCTAGGGCCGGCGGCAACCCGTCTTGACTTCCCCCCGAGCGCCTCCTATCGTAGCCATCGGCACCATTTCTGCAGGCCTCTGGATCAGAAAGCGGGATGCGAGACTACTACGACGTCTTGGGCGTTTCACCGGGCGCGGGCGCTGACGAGATCAAGCGCGCGTACCGGCAGCTGGCACGCCGGTACCACCCCGATATCTCGGGCGACGACCGCGTGACGGCGTTTCTCGAAGTGTCTCGTGCCTTCGAAGTGCTGCGCGATGCGGAGCGGCGCCGCTCGTACGACGCAGGACGCCTGTCGGGTACCCGCGCCGACTGGCTCGCCGACGAAGTGGCGATCGATTTTCCGTCCGTCGCAAACGTGCTCGACCGGATGCGCGATTCGTTCTTTGGCGGACCTCCGGAGGCCACGCTGTCGGCGGAAATCATCATCAGCCCGCAGGAGGCGTTCTGGGGCGCGCTCGTGCCGCTGCACGTGCCGCTGCGGCGGACGTGTCCCCGGTGCGGCGGCCGGGGCGAGGTGTGGTCGGAGTGGTGCCCGTCGTGCGCCGGCGACGGCGAGGTGTCGGCCGCGCACGAGATGCGGCTGCGCGTGCCGGCCGGCGTGCGTGAGGGCGCGCGGTTCCGGTTCAGCGTCTCTCCCAGAGGGGCCCCGGCAACCTCCGTCGAAGTGCGGATTACCATCCGCTGAGCGCACCGGCCCGACGTCGCTCGACGACACAGCGAGCTTCGTCGAGGCAGGCCCGCCTGGTCGAATGGCCGTTACCCCGATCGCGGTTTTGTAATACGATTTTGCCGGCTGCCTCGCCTTGGGCGTCGACTCCCGGGCCGTGGCGCCATCACATGCGTCCTCATCTGCATCTGCTCGGTGTCCTGCAGCTCGTCTGGGGCGTGATCGGCCTGCTTCTGGGCGTCTCGATGCTGCTGCTCGCCGTCGGCGCGATAGCGATCGGCGCCAGCAGCGCCGACGAGCGGATGGCCGCCGGCGTCACGGCCGGTGCGTTCGTGGTGTTTGCCGTCGCGCTCCTGGCCGGCGGCGGCGTCAACCTCTGGGCCGGGCACGCGCTGCGCCGCCAGCCAGCCGCAAGGCCGGATTGCGGTGCTGACGCTCGGGGTCCTGAATCTCTTCGTGCTGCCGTTCGGCACCGCGCTGGGCATCTATGCGTTCTGGGTGCTCCTCCACAACGAGTCCCGCGCGGTCTTCGTGACGAGGCGTTGACAACACGTGGACGAGACCGACAAGACCGCAAGCGGATTCGATCCCAACGTCGCGGCGGCCCTGTCCTACAGCCTCGGCTGGGTCACGGGCCTTCTCTTCTTCGCCACGGAGCCCCACAACAAGTTCGTCCGGTTTCACGCGATGCAGGCCATGCTCGTGTTCGGTCCCGCCTGCATTCTGTTGATGCTCTGCGCCTCGATCCCATTTCTCGGATGGATCCTGGCGCCGTTCGTGTTGATTCGGATCCGCGGTCGCCTGGCTGATCCTCATGTTCAAGGCTTATCAGGGCGAGCGATTCAAGCTGCCGATCGCGGGCGACATGGCGGAGGAGAGGATCTGAATCCCTAATCCCTAATCGCTAATCCTTGAATCCCGCATCCCGAATCCTCGGATCCCGGATCCCGGACCCCGGCTGCCGGATCCCGGGCTACAATGGTTCCACCCATGAACACCGCTCTTTCCGAGGCGACCGTCCTCGAGGCCCTCCGGGGCGTCCGCGATCCCGATCTCAACCGCGACATCGTCACGCTGAAGTTCATCAAGAACCTGAAGATTGACGGCGGCCAGGTCGCGTTCACCATCGAGCTCACGACGCCCGCGTGCCCGGTGAAGGACCAGATGCGCGAGCAGGCGCGCGTGCTGGTGTCGCAGCTCCCCGGGGTGACGGGGGTCGACATCGAGATGACGGCCCAGGTGCGTTCGACGCTGTCGGGGGACATGGGGGGCAAGGCGCCGATCGCCGGGATGAAGAACATCATCGCGGTGGGCGCCGGCAAGGGCGGCGTCGGGAAGACGACCGTCGCGGTCAACCTCGCGATCGCGCTCAGCCAGATGGGCAGCAAGGTCGCGATGATCGACGGCGACATCTACGGGCCCAACGTGCCGATCATGCTCGGCATCAAGACCCAGCTCACGAGCGACGAGCGCGGCAAGATCATTCCGGCGGAGCAGTACGGGATCCAGCTCGTCTCGATGGCCTTCCTCACGGGCGACGACGCGCCGGTGATCTGGCGCGGGCCGATGCTGCACGGCGTCATCCAGCAGTTCTTCCGGGAGGTGCGCTGGGAGAACATCGACTACCTGATCGTCGACATGCCCCCGGGCACCGGCGACGTCGCGCTCAGCCTCAGCCAGACCGTTCCGGTCTCCGGCAGCGTCGTCGTCACGACCCCGCAGACCGTGTCGGTCGCCGACACGCGGCGTGCGGTCGCGATGTACCGCAAGCTGAACGTGCCGACGCTCGGGCTGATCGAGAACATGAGCCATTTCATTTGCCCCGAATGCCGGCACGAGAGCGATATCTTCGGCAAAGGGGGAGGCGAAGCGCTGGCCTCCGAGTTGTCCGTGCCGTTCCTGGGCCGGGTGCCGATCTACGAGCCGATCCGGATCGGCGGCGATACCGGCGTGCCGATTACCGTCGGCGAGCGGGGATCGCCGGCTGCGGAAGCCTTCCGCCTCGCCGCCCGTCAGCTCGCGGCCCAGCTGTCGATCGCCAGCTATAAGAAGGGCGCAATCCCGTTGATTCCGATCGCATAGAGCAACGATGGTCGTCGGCCATCGACAGTTGAGAGAGGACCTATGAAGAAGCTCGTCATCCCAATGCTGCTCGCGTTCGTCACGTTGACCGGCGTCGGCCTCCAGGCATCGGACGCGATGAAGGCGATCGTCGGGTCGTACCTCGAAATCCAGGGGCGCCTCGCCGTGGACAAGCTCGAGGGGATCAAGCCGGCGGCGGCCGCGATCGGCGAGCAGGGGACTCGGATGGGGGCCGAGGGAACCGCGATCGTGAAGGCGGCCAAAGCGATGGAGGAGTCAGCCGATCTCAAGTCCGCGCGTGAGGCGTTCGGCGCCCTCAGCGACGCCGTGATCGCGGCCGGAACCGCGGAAGGCTGGAAGGACATTCCGGACCTTCGCGTGGCGTACTGCCCGATGATCAAGAAGTCCTGGCTCCAGAAAGACGACGTGATCAAGAACCCGTACTACGGCTCGGGCATGAGCACCTGCGGGGAGATCAAGAAGAAGACGTAAAAGCGTTCGTTCTGGCGTTCTCCGTTCTGCCGTTCTCCGTTCTGCCGTTCTAGCGTTCGCGTTTCAGCGAGCGGAGCATGATCGCGGCGCCGGCGACGGGACCGGGCACGAGCACCAGGAACGCCCACTGCCAGCCGATGGCCGACGCGACGGCCGGCAGCAGCCGCATGCTGATCATCGTCAGCAGAAATCCCGCGCACGTCTGAAGCGTCAGCGCGGTCCCCACATGCAGGCGTCCGCTGGATTCAGAGACCAGCGCGGAGAACTGCGCGGAGTCGGCGACGACGGAAAACCCCCAGACTACGGCCAGCAGGAAGAGCCATGCCAGCGGCCCGCCGTAGACGAGGCCGGTTGACGCGGCGCAGGCCGCGCTGACGACCATGGCCAGCCCGGCGACCCGCGCCTTCCCCCACGCATCGGCCCAGCGTCCGGCGACCACGCATCCGACGGCGCCGCTCGCGATTGCCACGAACGCGACGAGCGATCCCATCCGCCCCGCGCCTCCGCCGCGCGCGGCGATCGACGCGGCGGCAAATGCCGGGATCCAGGTCCACATCGCATACAGCTCCCACATGTGGCCGAGATAGCCGAGCGTGGCGAGGCGCACTCCGCGAATCGTCAGGACCTGCCTGGCCGCATGAGGATCGAACGGCGCCGACGGAGCCACGTACGGACCGTCCTCGACGGCGGTCAGCACGAGGCAGCCACCCACCAGCGCGAGCGACGACGACAGCCACATCAGCACGCGCCACGGGACGCCGTGCGCGCCCCAGGCCAGAAGGTGCGGAAACGCGGATCCGATCGTCAGGGCGCCGACGACAACGCCCAGGGCCGTGCCGCGCCTCTCCAGGAACCAGCCGGCGGCAATCTTCAGCCCCGGCGGATAGACGCACGCCAGCGCCGCACCGGTCGCAAAGCGCAGCGCGATGACGGCGGGCGCGCCGTCCACGAACGGAATCGCCCCGTTCGCGATCGCCCCCGCGGCGCAGCCGACGGCAAACAGCCGCCGGGCGTTGAGGACGTCGGCCAGGTTCAGCAGCGCGCTGAGCAGCGTGCCGGCCACGAACCCGCCCTGCACCGCCATGGTCAGCCACGCGGCGCCCGAGGGTGTGAGCGACAGCTCGAGCGCGATCGCCGGCGCGGCGGCGGTTGCCGAGAACCACAGCGTCAGGCCGAGGAACTGCGCCAGGGCGACCATGGCCAGCATGCGCCAGGCGGCCGCCGGTTTACCCTGCGGCGGATTCTCGTTACGATGTGTGGTCGCCACAGGATTCGCGGGTGATTATCCCTGTTCTGAGCTCCGGTGCGCCGCTGTCAATATGAACATTTCCTATACCCATCATCGTCTCGAGAACGGCCTCGACGTCCTGATCCACGAGGATCATGCCTGTCCAATCGTCGCGGTCAACCTCTGGTATCACGTGGGATCGAAGAACGAGACGCCCGGGCGCACCGGTTTTGCGCACCTCTTCGAGCACCTGATGTTCGAGGGCTCGGAGCACTACGATCACGGCTACTTCCAGCCGCTCCAGGAGGCCGGGGCCCTGCTGAACGGTTCGACGAACGCCGACCGCACGAACTACTGGGAGGTCGTGCCGCGCAACGCCCTCGAGCTGGCGCTCTGGATGGAATCCGATCGGATGGGGTACCTGCTGCCCGCGCTGACGGACGCGAAGTTCGAGAACCAGCGCGAGGTCGTCCTGAACGAGCGCCGTCAGAACTACGAGAACCGGCCGTACGGCTTCGCGGGCATGGCGCTCGTCGGTGCGCTGTACGCGCCGGACCACCCGTATCACTGGATGACCATCGGCAGCGCGGAGGACATCCGCGCCGCGCACCTGGACGACGTGCGGGCGTTCTTCCAGACCTACTACCGGCCGAGAAACGCGTCGCTCGCGCTGGCGGGGGACGTTGACACGGATCAGGTGCTCGCGCTCGCCGCGGATTGCTTCGCCCCCGTTGAGGCCGGAGCCGAGCCGCCCCCTGTCGTATTCACCCCGCCGCCCAGGATGACGTCCGAGTCGCGGCTGCTCCTCGAGGATCGCGTCGAGCTGCCGCGGCTGTACATCGCGTGGCACTCGCCCGGGCTGTTTGCCCAGGACGACGCGGAGCTGGATCTGGTGGCCGAGCTCCTGGCGAGCGGGAAGACCTCGCGCCTGTACCGCACGCTCGTGTACGAGGAGCGCATCGCCACCGAGATCGCGGCCTCGCAGAACTCCCGCGAGATTGGAGGCTTCTTCCAGATCGTGGCCACGGCGGCCCCGGGGCGGACCCTCCCGGAGCTCGAGCGGGCGATTGCGCGCGCGCTCGAGAAGTTTGTCGCGCAGGGTCCGACCAATCTCGAAATGGAGCGCTGCCAGGCCCAGGCGGAAGCCAATTTCGTCTACCGGCTGCAAACGGTCGGCGGCTTCGGCGGCAAGTCCGATCAGCTGAACGCCTACAACATGTTCATCGGCGACCCCGGGTTCTTCCAACGGGACCTGGACCGCTATCGGCGGGTGACTCCTGACGCGATGCAGCGAGCCGCGCGCGACTGGCTGCGGCCGGACGGCCGCGTCGCGTTGAGCGTCGTCCCGCGGGGACGCGTCGGGCTGGCGCTCAGCGATTCGCGTTCGGTCGCGGTGTCCTGATGGGGGTCGATCGCTCGAAGCTTCCCGCGCTCGGCCCGGACCCGGCATTCCAGTTTCCCGAAATCCGCCGCCGGACGCTTGGCAACGGCCTGGGTGTGTGGACCGTCGAGCAGCACGCCGTTCCGCTCGTCAGCTTCCTGGTGCTGCTGCCGATCGGCTCGGCTGCGGATCCGCGAGAGCGCCACGGGCTGGCGGCGATCACGGGCGACATGCTCGACGAAGGCTGCGGCGATCTGAACGCCATCGAGCTGCACGAGACGCTGGGGCGGATTGGCGGCCACCTCGACTCCGAGATCGGATCGGACGCGACCATCCTGACACTGACGAGCCTGGCGCGCTTCGCCGATCGCGGCGCCTCGCTCCTGGCGGACATGCTCATCCGCCCGCGTCTCGAGCCGCGCGACTTCGATCGCGTGCGGGACCTGCGGCTCAACCGGCTGGTGCAGCTGCGCGACATGGCGCCGGCGCTCGCGGACCGCGCGTTCGCCCAGCTGCTCTATCAGCACCATCCCTACGGACATCTCCCGATCGGGAGCGAAGGATCGCTTCGCGCGATGACGCTGCGGGAGGTCGGGTCGTTCCATCGCTCGATGTTCGTCCCCTCCCGCATGACCGTCGTCGCGTCCGGCGACGCGCCGCACGAGGCGCTGGCGGATCTCGTCGAGCGCGCGTTCGGCGGCTGGACGCCGGCCGGCGACGCGGCGGGCGCCGCGGATCCGGTGGTGACTCGCCGGCCGTCGGTCCCGCAGGACCGTGTGGCGTTCCTCCATCGCCAGGCCGCGGCGCAATCGGAGCTGCGCATCGGCCACGTCGCCGTGGCGCGCGACACGCCCGACTACCACGCGCTGCTCGTCCTCAACATGGTGCTCGGCGGGCAGTTCGTCAGCCGCATCAACATGAACCTGCGGGAGGACAAGGGCTACACGTACGGGGCGCGCACGTCGTTCGACTTCCGCCGCGGGCCCGGTCCGTTCGCGCTCCAGGCCAGCGTCCAGTCCGAAGTGACCGTGGAGGCGATCCTCGAAGCGCTGTCGGAGCTCCGCGCCGTCCGCGGCGAACGGCCGGTCACGCGGAAGGAGCTCGAAACGGGACGCGCGGGGCTCACGCGCGGCTATCCCCGGAACTTCGAAACGGCTGAGCAGATCAGCCGCGGCGCCGCGCAGCTCGCGCTCTACGGGCTGCCGGACGACTACTTCTCGACGTTCGTCCCGCGCGTGCTGGCGGTCGACGAGGCGGACGTCACGCGGGTGGCCGCCGAGCACATCGATCCGTCGCGGTTCCTGGTCGTCATCGTCGGTGATCGGGACAAGGTCGGACCCGCGCTTCCGCGGCTGAACCTCGGCACGCCGCTGGAAGTCGCGCCCGGCTGACGAATCGACCGAGGCGTGCGGCTTTCAAGCTCGCCGGACGAAATCCCGTGGTCCGCCCGGGAACCCGGCTTTGGGGCGCCTCGTCCAACTGACAGTTATGCGGGGTCGTTGTAGACTGGAACCTCTAGTTGCCAGTCGCCAGTGGCTGGTTTCCAGTTCAGGAGACACGGCTTGACTGGATACGGGGAACTGGAAACTGTGACCTGTCACGACCTATGAGCTTCGCCCAGCGCAGCCTCAGCTTGGCGGCGATCGTCGGAGTCCTCACGGCGGTATTCGCCGCCGGGCTCATTTACCTCCTCGTTACCCAGCCGGTCACGACCGCCCAGAACATCGCCAGCGGTGAAGTGTCGCCGCTCATGCGCGCCGTCGCCGGCGTCCTCTACGAAGCGCTCCAGGGTCTGTTCAAGTACCTGTGAGCCAGCTTCCAGCTTCCAGTTTCCAGTTTCCCGCTTCCCGCTTCCCGCTTCCCGTTACCCAACCCCAAAGTGTTTGGGGGTGAAAGTCGCAGTGACTTCCAACCAAACGGGACGAAGTACGCGCGTTGGGAGTTGGAGGTTGGAGGTTGGAGGTTGGGAGTTGAGTCAGAGGCTTCTGCTCAGGAACCGGCACAACACGATCCCGTCGATCCACTTGAACGGCGTCACGCCGGTGCTGTAGTGCCCGCACGGCAGCACGGCGACCTCGTGCTCGATGCCGCGCCTCCGGAACTCGTTCACCAGGAACTTCGAGAGCGTGACGGGGAACGTCAAGTCGTACCGCGCATACACGAGCAGCAGGCGCTTGCCGCGAACGCGCTCCAGGTACGGGAACGGCGAGATCGGCATCCAGATCCGCCGCAGCGTCTCGAGATCGATCTTGCCGTCGAGCCCTTCCCTGACGTGCAAGGTGGACAGCCCCTCCCAGATCACGTCCGCGAAATACGGCGAGATGTGGTTCAGCGCGGTGGCGCGGACGAGCGGCTCGTGCGCGGCGGTCAGCATCGCGAGACACGAGCCGAGGCTCGTTCCCAGAATGCCGATGGAGGTGTAGCCCTGGCCCGCGAGCCACGCACAGGCGCGCCTCGCGTCGAGCACGGCCTGGCGGCAGACCTGCGCGGTCCGCCCGACGTTGGCGCTGACGATGTAGTCGGCGCGCCGCAGTTCGGGCGGCATGCGCGCGTCGTGATAGGGGAGGCTGAGACGCAGCGCGCTGATGCCGAACCGGTTCAGCAGCCGGCACAGGCCCATGTGCCCCTCGGCGTCGGCGTTCCACTGCGGCAGCACGACCACCGCCCGCCGCCGGCCGCGCTCGGACGCGTCCGGAAAAAACCGCCCGCGCACGGTGTTGTTCTCCTCGTGCGGCGTGCGAACGGCGCTCGGAAAGGACAGCCGATCTCCCTCGAGCGTGAAGTCATCGGACGGCGGCAGCGCAAAGAACGCGTCGCTGTTCGAGACCGTCTGCGACGCCCAGGCTGCCAGCCGTTCGACCTCGGGCTCCACCCCGACGCCGAGGCCGTCGATCCAGTCCAGCCCCCACTCGAAGGGACGCACGAGGCGATGTTCGGCAGCGGCCGCCAGCCGCCGTTCCCAGTCGTGAAAGACTCGCGAGAGCACAGAATCCCTAATCCCTAATCCCTAATCCCTGTCGCGAGTCCCGGATCCCGAGTCCCGAGTCCCGATATGGGCAACTGTTTTGCAAAGCCCGGAGGCATGATCGAACAACCACCGAAACCCGACGTGCCGCGTCACCCGGATGTCATCAATCATCCGCCGAACGTGGATGTGCCCGCGCTGCCCGGCGATCCCGAGCCCGGCGACCGGCCCGACATTCACCCGGTGCCGCCGCCGACCGATCCGTCGCCGCCGATCATATAAAGCTCGACCGCGGCAGCCAGCTCGAGCAGACCGCCCGTATCGTTCGGCGCACCGACGAGCTGGAGGCTCACCGGCCATCCATCGCGGGTCCGGCCAGCCGGCAGGGCAATCGCGGGGTGGCCGGTCATATTGAACAGCTGCGTGAGCCGCAGCATCACGGCGCGCACCGGCTCCTTCTGCCCGTCCACATCCACGGCCGCCGCTCCGATGGGTGGCGCGGGGATCGGGAGCGTCGGAAGGATCAACGCGTCGCACCCCCTCAAGGCGCGGCTGACGGCCCGCGTCAGCACCCTCCGCAGGAACATCGCGCGCACGTAGTCCTCCGCGAGGATGTATCGACCCATTTCAAGCCGCAGCCGTATGCCGGGGGAGTAGCGATCGGCCTGGGTGTCGATGGTCGCCGCGTGATACCACGAGGCCTCCGGCAGCACGATGTGCAGGTAGACGTCGGCCGTTTGCGCGGCGTGCTCGATGTCGACGGTCCGAACGTCGTGTCCCGCACGGCGGAGCGTCTCGAGCGCTCCCGCCAGCGTCTCGCGCACCTCGGGATCGAGCCGCTCCCAGAAATAGGCTTCCGGAACACCAAAGACGCGCCGTCCTTCCGCGCGCCTCCCGCGAACGGCGGGCTGAAAACGGCGGTGGAGCCCCTTGCCCGCCGCGTCCCCCTTCATCGCCTGGAACATCACGGCCGCATCCGGAACGGTCCGCGCCAGCGGTCCGACGTGATCGAGCGTGCCGCTGAGCGCGACGACCCCTTCGCACGACAGCTCGTTCGCGGTGGGCTTGAGCCCGACCGTCCCGCACGCCGCCGACGGAATCCGGACGGAGCCTCCGGTGTCAGTGCCGACCGATCCGAAGCACATGCCCTCGACGAGCGCCACGGCCGCGCCGCCGCTCGATCCTCCCGCCGATCGCGACGGATCGAGCGGATGACGCACGGGTCCGAACGCAGACTCCTCGCTGGTCGTGCCGAAGGCGAACTCGTGGAGATTGGTCTTGCCGATCAGGATGGCTCCGGCCTCGCGCAGCCGGGTGACGACTGGCGCGTCCACGCGGGGATAGCGCGGCGGCAGCGCCGACCCCGCTGTCGTCGGTGTTCCGGCGACGTCGAACAGATCCTTCACGGACACGGGGACGCCGTGCAGGGGGCCGAGGTAGTGGCCGGCGCCAATCTCCGCCTCCGCGACGCGCGCGTCCTCCAGGGCCCGCTCGCGCATCACGGTGATGAACGCGTTGAGCTCCGGGCGCGCGTCGATCCGGGCGAGACACGCGCGGACGAGATCGACCGGCGACAGGGTTCCTCCCTGAAGGAGCGGCGCGATTTCCGCGATGGAGCGAAGGTCCGGCGGCGCGCTCATTCGTCCCCTTCCGCGGCGTCAGGGTGCGCCGCGTCGTCAGGCGCCGAGAGCGCGCCAGGATCGTCGTCCGCGAGGGCAGACGCGGCGGAGCGGACGCTGCGGTCCGCGGCGCGCAGCGCGGCGGTCGATCGCGCGAGCGTCTCGAGCAGCGGCTTCAGCTCCGGCAGTCCGCGCCGCTCCGCGTCGTCACACGCGGCTTTCAGCCATGCCTCGATTTCCATGGCTAAAAGGATAACGTGCCGCGCACGGTGATCGGCACGGTGATGAAGTGGTGATCGACCGGCTCGGTGAGGTGGTTCCAGGCGAACTTGATCGAGAGCTCCACGCCTATCGGACCGGAGTTGAGCCCTCCGCCGCCCTCGGCGAAGATGCGATCGCCGCCGTGCGAGTCGCTCTTGATCCGTCCGATGCCCCCGCCGACGAAAGCGTGGCTTCCGAGGCCCCAGCCGCTCGATCGATCGGCCATGAAGATCGCCGCCGACACGTCGTACGCCCGCGCGCCGGTGAGCGCATACGGCGGCGGCGCGCCGGCGCCGGCGAAGGCGATGCGGATGATCGGAAGATCCTCGAAGCTCCCGCGGAGCGCCAGCGTCGCCCCGACGTTCAGGCCGAACGGATACACCGTCACGCCGGCCCCGTGGCCGCGCCGCTTGAACTCGAGCACGTCGATGAGGATCGAGCCGTCGCGGGTACGGTAATCGAAGGCCTCGAACTGCGCCGCCGCCACCTCCTGGCCGACGAGATCCGCGACCGGATGCTCACCGAAATGCAGCGGCTGCGTGTAGAGCCAGTCGTAGCTCACCGTGATGAACTGACGGCGCGGCTTCTGCACGGAATACGTCTGCGCGGAGACAGGCCCCGCGCCGGCGAGCACCGCAAGGGCCGAGAGGACGATGACAAGACGATGACGCATTTTGATAAGCTCAGTGGAACACGTGGCGCCGGATTGGCGATTCCAGACCGGCTTCCGCCTCACGCGCACGATGCGCCTGGGGCCGGTCCGGCTGCGGCCGAGCCGTCTTGACTCCCGAAAACTCCACCAATGTGTCAAGTTTTCGGGCTCAAGACGGCGTTCGTAAACAATGCCACCTGGCGAGGCGGAGCCGCGTTGGTCTGAGGCGCAGCCCTCGCTGGTCTTCAAGGGTAACGTACGCCGTGAGCGACCGCATCCTCGCCGCCGTGATGCCGGCCCCCGGGCGGCCTGTTGAGGTGCGCGAGTTCGCGCGTCCCGATCTGCCGGCCGGTTCCGCGCTGCTGCGGACCGCGCGCTCGGAAGTGTGCGGTACCGACGTACATCTCTGGCATGGACGGCTGTCGGGCGTGCCGTATCCGATTATCCCCGGCCACGTCTCCGCGGGCACTCTGGAGGCGATTCGCGGACCGCTGCGCGGGCTCGACGGCGGCACGCTCCGCGAAGGCGATCGTGCGGTCTTCTTCGACGTCCACCGGACCTGCGGGCGATGCCGGGCGTGCACGGTGCACCGCACGCCGACGCGGTGTCCCGCGCGCCGCGTGTACGGGATCACCGATCCGGCGTCAGAGGGCTTGTACGGAGGCTGGTCGCAGGCGATCTATCTCGAGCCTGGAGTCGGCATCGCGCGTCTCCCCGACAGTGTCGCGTTCGATGACTACATCGGCGCCGGCTGCGGGCTGCTGACCGCCGTGCACATCCTCGAGCGAGCGGCGCTCCGCCCTGCCGACAGCGTGCTCGTCCAGGGCACCGGCGCCGTCGGCTTGAGCGCGATCGCGCTGGCGCGGCTCGGCGGCGCCTCGACGATCGTCGCGATTGGCGCGCCTGCCTCGCGGCTGGATCTGGCGCGCGCGATGGGAGCGGACTACGTCTACGATCTGGAAGGCTCGACCGCCGCGGAGCGCCTCGACGAGGTGCGCGCGCTGACGCACGGCGAAGGAGTCGACGTCGCGATCGAAGCGGCAGGCTCCGCTCGCGCGATCGAAGAAGGGCTGACGCTCGTGCGCGATGGCGGCCGGTACGTCGTGGCCGGCCACTACACCGACAACGGGCCGAGCTCCGTGAACGCGCATCAGCACATCAACCGGAAGCACCTCGAAATCCGCGGCTGCTGGGGCAGCGAGCCGGGGCACTTCCTGCGGGCGCTGAGCGTTCTCGAGCGCTACGCCGCCGGCGTGCCGTGGCGGCGCATCGGCGGACGGACGTATCCGCTGGATCGGTTGAACGACGCGCTCGCCGACGCCGAAGCGATGCGCATCACCAAGGCGCTCGTCGATCCGGGTCTTCTCGGGCAGCGGTCGGATGCGGTCACCTTTGCAGGAGTTGAGGAGGTCAGGAGGTCAGGAGATTGATCTCCTGTTGAAACAGACCGAGATGCGCCATACCAAGATCGTCGCGACACTCGGGCCGGCCTCGCAGGCGCCGGACGTCCTCGAGGCCCTGCTCGCCGCCGGGGTCGACGTCTTCCGGCTGAACTTCTCGCACGGGACCCACGAGTCGCACGCGGAGATCTTCCGCGCGGTCCGCGAGGCTTCACGCCGTGCCGGGCGCTACGTCGCGATCCTGCAGGACCTGAGCGGCCCGAAAATCCGGACGGGACCGATCGCGGGCGGCGGCCCTTTACGCCTGCGCGAGGGAGAGGAGCTGCGCATCAGCTCGGGCGATCTGCCGGCCGAGAGCGGGCGGGTCTTCACGCCCTACGCCGAGCTGCTGCGCTCCGCACGGCCGGGGGATCGCCTGTTCATCGACGACGGCCGCCTCGAGCTGCGCGTCATCGACACGGCGCCCGACGAGCTGATCACGGTCGTCGTGACGGGCGGCTGGCTCGGCGAGCACAAGGGCATCAACGCGCCCGGGGTCGCGCTCCCGGCATCCGCGGTGACCGCGAAAGACGAGGCCGATCTCCGGTTCGGGGTCTCGCTCGGCGTCGATCTGGTCGCGTTGAGCTTCGTCCAGACGGCCGACGACGTGCTCAAGGCCAGGGAAGTGATGACCGAAGCCGGGGCGAGCGTCCCGCTCATCGCCAAGATCGAGCGCCCCGCGGCCGTGGAGAATCTCCCGGCGATTCTGAACGTCGCGCAGGGCGTGATGGTCGCCCGCGGGGATCTGGGGCTCGAGATGCCGCTCGAGCAATTGCCGCGCGTGCAGAAGCAGATCGTCCGGAGCGCGCGCGCCCTCGGCCGTCCCGTGATTCTCGCGACGCAGGTGCTCGAGTCCATGCGCGTCGATCCCCGCCCGACGCGCGCCGAGGTCAGCGACGCGGCCAACGCGGTCGACGAAGGCGCGGACGCCATCATGCTCGCCGGCGAGACGGCGGCCGGCGCGTATCCGGTCCGCGCGGTGCAGACCCTCGACGCGATCATTCGGGACGCCGAGTCCCTGCCGCCGGCCGAGCGCAGCGTGCTCGCGGTCGATCCGACCGGCAGCCGCCACGGACGCGCGCTCTGCGAGGCGGCGCTGACCCTCGCCTCGGCCGGCGAGGCCGACGCGATCGTCGCGGTCACGCGCGGAGGGCAAGACCGCGCGCCTGCTGTCGGCGCTGCGGCCCCGGGCGCCGATCTTCGCGGCCACCGCGAGCGAGCGCGTCGCCGGGACCCTCGCGCTCTTCTGGGGGATCGCCACCATCGTCACCGACGAGCGCGACATCGAACGGCTCGAAGCGATGCTCCTCCAGCGCGGGATTCTGCCGGCCGGGTCGGTCGTCGTGTTCGTCAACGTCAACGTCGACATGACTCGCTTCGACGCCAATTTCGTCAACGTCCAGAAAATCGGATGAGAACCGTCGGCGGCCGGCCATGAGCCGCCTCCGGGATCTCGTCATCGAGAACTCGCTGCTGCTCGTCGCGGGCACCGTGGCGGCGCTGTTCTGGGCGAACCTGGATCACGAGTCCTACGACCGGTTCGCGCACGCGCTGCACTTCGCCGTCAACGACGTCGGGATGGTGTTCTTCTTCGCGATGGCCGCAAAGGAGATCGTGGAGGCCACGGTCCCGGGCGGCGCGTTGTCGTCGCCGCGCGAGGCGGCCGTCCCGATGCTGGCCGCCGCGGGAGGCATGATCGGTCCCGCGGGGCTCTATGTGCTCCAGGCGATCGTCCTGGGCCGTCCCGAGCTGATGCCGGGATGGGCTGTTCCGTGCGCGACCGACATCGCGTTCTCCTATCTCGCCGCGCCGGCTGATCTTTCCGCGCACGCACCCGGCCATTCCGTTTCTCCTGCTGCTGGCGATCGCCGACGATGCCCTGGGGCTGATCCTGCTGGCGGTGTTCTACCCGAGCGCGCCGCTCTCGCCGGCCGGTTTCGCCGTGTTCATGATTCCCGCGCTCGGCGCCGCCTGGTGGTTGAAGCGCCGGCGCACGAGCAGCTTCTGGCCGTATGTGGTCATCGGCGGCGGCCTGTCGTGGACCGCGCTGTTTCTTGGCGGCGTCCACCCGGCCCTCGCGCTCGTCCCCATCATCCCGTTCATGCCGCACCAGGCGCGCGACCTGGGACTCTTCGACCGGCGTGAGCGCGCACTCGAGGACACGATGAACCGGTTTGCGCGCGCCTGGAAGGTGCCCGTGCAGTTCATCCTGCTGTTGTTCGGGCTGGTGAACGCGGGCGTGACGTTCTCGAGCGTCGGCAGCGGATCGTGGATCGTCCTGTCGTCGCTCGCGATCGGCAAGCCGATCGGGATCCTCGTGACGACGTTCCTGGCGGTGCGGATGGGACTTCGGGCGCCGGGTGGGCTCAGCTATCTCCACACCCTGGTGCTGGGGGTGGCGGCAGGCATCGGGTTCACCGTCGCGCTGTTCTTCGCGACCGCCGCGTTCCCGCCGGGCGCCGTCCTCGACGAAGTGAAGATGGGCGCGCTGCTGAGCTTTCTGGCGGCGCCGCTGGCCATCGCGCTGGGAAGAGGTGCGGTTCGAATCCCTAATCACTAATCCTTGAATCGGCGAATCCGCGTCAGCGCGATTCAAGGATTGAGGGATTCGAGGATTCGTGATTAGGGATTCATGTTTGGGCCTCGACGTATTCCTTCAGCGCGGCCATCGACATGCGCCAGCCGCGCTCGATGACGCTGTAGTACCGCCGCCACCGCGTGCCGTCCTCGAAGCCGCTCTGCCGGACCCGCAGCCGGCAGGCCGGTCCGTCCATCTCGCAGTTGACCTGCAGCGACATCGGGCCCACCGGATCGCCATCGGGAGGGATCCACCACGCGTCGGCGACGAACAGCTCGCGCCCCGGCTTGTAGTCCACGACGATTCCGTAGAAGACGCCGCCGAGGCGGCCCAGCACTTCGTCCGCGTCGGAGGTGGGATCCCATTCGACGGCGTAGATACCGAGCGGGCGCGCGGTGGTGACGGATCGGGCCGCCTGCCACCACGCCGTCAGCGCGACGGGATCGAAAAACGCGCTGAGCACGCGGGTAGGCGCGGACGTGATCAGGATCGAGTGATCGAACGAAGCGGGCGCCGGATCGGATGACACGGGCGGCATGCTACCGGCTACCCGGCGGGGAGTAAAGCGGCTATGCTCTGGGGGCCATGGACGCGCTGCCCGCCGCCGAGGACCTTCAGGACCCGCCGCAGGCCGACGAGAGCTGGGATCACCATTATCGCGACGAACGGGACGCCGCCTACCTCTATCGCACGCTGGCCGAGGTCGAGAAGACGACGGAGCTCAAGCAGCTCTTCGCAAAGCTCGCCGTCGTCGAGGATCGCCATAGCGAGCGCTGGGAAGAGTTGTTCCGCGCGAGCGGCCGGCCGCTGCCGCAGTACTCGACGGCCCGGCGCACGCGCCTGCTGGCGTGGGCCGCCAGGCATTTCGGGACGTCGCTGGTGCTGCCGATGATGCTGGCCGAGGAAGGCCGCGAGGTCCAGGCCTATCTCGGGCTGGCGCGCCACTCGGGCAACCGGCAGATCGCACAAAGCGGCGGTGGACATCGCGTCGGACTCGGCGGTGCACGCGCGCGAGCTCTCCGAAGCGATGGGCCGCGAGGGGGAGCCGTGGCACGTCGGCGGCTCGGGCGGCTACCTGCGCAGCGTCGTGTACGGATTCAACGACGGGCTGACGGCGAACTTCGGACTCGTCGCCGGCATCATCGGCGCGTCGGTCGCGCCGCACATCGTGATCATCAGCGGCGTCGCCGGCGCGCTGGCCGACGCGCTGTCGATGGGATCGAGCGGGTACCTGGCGGCGAAGAGCGAAGCGGAAGTGCACGCGCATCAGATCGACATGGAGCGGCACGAGATGCGCCTCATGCCCGATCTGGAAGAAGACGAGCTCGCGGTGATCTACGAAGCCAAGGGGCTGACGCCGGCCCGCGCCCGCGAGACCGCGCGCGCCATGATGCAGGATCCGACGCAGGCGCTCGAGGCGATGGTCCGCGAGGAGCTGAACATCCATCCCGCGGAGCTCGCCCCGCTCAAGGACGGCCTCATCACCGGCACGGCGACGGCCGTCGGCGCCTTCATCCCGATCGTGCCGTTCCTGGTGTTCGAGCACGGGGCCGCGGTGTGGGTCTCGCTCGTGATCAGCATGCTCGCGCACTTCGCGATCGGCGCCGCGCGCAGCCTGTTCACCGGCCGCAGCGTGTGGGCGAGCGGACGCGACATGTTCGTGGTGGGCTTCGGCGTCGCGGCCGTGGGGTACCTGATCGGGGAATGGATCACGCGGATGCTGTAGACGGCGGGGCGGTCTCCAGTCTCAGGTCTTTGGTCTCAGGTGTCTTTGGTCTATCTCAGGTCTTGGGTCCGACCTGAGACTGGAGACCTGAGACTAAAGACACCCGAGACCGGAGCCCTGAGACCCGAGCCCTCAGGGTGCCGTGGTCTTCCGCAGCGTCTGCACGTACGCCACGACGGCCCAGACCTGCTCCTTGGTGAGCTCGTCTTTCTGGGCGGGCATCTTCGGCTTCCGGCGGCCGTTCCAGATCTTGTAGAAGACGACCCCGTCGGGGTTGCGCTCGGCCCGTTTCGCGGCGGTCAGATCCATGTTGTCCGCGTCAGGATCCGCGTCCGGACCGTCGCCGCGGCCCGCGGGACCGTGGCATTTCTGACAGGTCTCCTTGAAGACCGATTTGCCGGTCGCAATCAGCTTCGCGTCGACCGTGAGCGGGTTCTTCGTTTCCGCAGCATCGGGCGGCAACTGCCAGCCGCTGGCCGACGGCTGCGCGGCCGGCTTGGCCTGGCCGTAGGCCTGAGATGGCCGCCACTCCGCGACGCTCATCACAGCCACGACGAGCACGACACCGAGGGTTCCAAGCGATCGCGCGATCATCCCGGTCACTCCTTCGAAACGGGCCCTGACCCCCTGAGCCGTTCAGCCGTGGGCCCTGGAGAAGATGATACAGTTTTTCGGTGACCATCGACCATCCCCTGGCGTACGAAGACGACGAGTTCCTGCACAGCACGGATGCGCGTCCCATTCGCATCCTGGCGGAATACCTGGATCCGCTGCGGCGGTTCAGGTCGCACAACATCCAGGATACGGTCGTGTTCTTCGGGTCGGCTCGTGTGTCGAGCCGCATGCTGGCTCAGCGGAACCTGACGCGGCTGCTCAACAGGACCGGCCATCCGAAGGCCGACTATAAAGCCGCGCTCAAGCGCCGGAAGAAGGCGCTGGAATGGTCGCGCTACTACGAGGACGCCCGCGCGCTCGCCCGGATGCTCACGACCTGGAGCCTGGAGCTCGACGCCGCAACGGCACCGGTTCGTCGTCTGTTCGGGCGGCGGCCCCGGCATCATGGAGGCGGCCAACCGCGGGGCGATGGAAGCGGGAGGGAAATCCATCGGCCTGAACATCCGTCTCCCGTTCGAGCAGGCGCCGAACCGGTACATCACGAGGGATCTCGTCTTCAACTTCCATTACTTCTTCATGCGGAAGTTCTGGTTCGCGTACCTGGCGAAGGCGCTCGTCGTTTTCCCCGGCGGGTTCGGCACGATCGACGAGATGTTCGAGATCCTCACGCTCGCGCAGACCGGCAAGCTCTCGAAGAAGCTGCTCGTGATCCTCTACGGCGGGGAGTACCTGGAACGAAGTCCTGCACCTGGAACCGCTGGCGGAGTGGGGGGCCATCAACGAAGAGGACCTGAAACTGCTCTGCCGCGTCGATTCGGTCCCCGAAGCGTTCGAGGAGCTGAAGCGCCATCTGACGAAGCATCACATGGTGCCCGAGACGCGGCAGGAAACCAAGGCGCCCGGCATCGCGAAGACGCGCGGGTGAAGCGCCTGCGGCCGCGGCGAGCGAGCGGAGCGAGTCGAGCCGCCACGCGTGGGGGTGCCCGCCTTCGCTGGTCGCCGGAGATTGCGGGCGACCAGCTACGGCGAGGTCTCGCCGTAGCGCGCCTAGAATGTGAGCGCGCGAAGGCGGGGGGCCCCACGCGCAGTAAGAGCAGTAAGAAAGGAGGGAAGACGAGGTGGACGCACAGGAGCGGAAGAAGCTGATCGCGCTCTATCGCGACGGGTATCGCGCGGTCGTCGAGGTGCTGCACAACATCACGCCCGAGGAGCTGGACGCGAAACCGGCGCCGGCCCGCTGGTCGGCGCGCCAGATCGTCCATCATCTCGGCGACAGCGAGGCGACCGCGGCCGTCCGCCTTCGGCTGCTGGTCGCGCAGGACCATCCGGCGATTCAAGGATACGACCAGGATCGGTTCGCCGAGCGGCTCCATTACGACCGCCCGCACGAGGCCTCGCTCGAGCTGTTCCGGTGGGCGCGTGAAGGGACGGCCGAGATCCTCGAGCGGCTGACGCCCGAAGACTGGCTGCGTGAAGGGACGCACAGCGAGGCCGGCCACTACGGCGTCGAGGCCTGGCTGAAGACCTATGCCGACCACGCCCACAGGCACGCGCGGCAGATCAGGGAAGCCAGGGACGCGGCGGTCAAGATGGCTCAGAAGGCGTGAACAGGTTCCACAGGGTTCCGCGGGGTTCCGCAGGGTTCCGCAGGGTTCTGTTCCACGGGGTTCTGCAGGGTTCAGGGTTCGGTTCCGCGGGGTTCGGCATGGTTCGGTCCGCGGTCTCAGAGAACCCAGCAGAACCTGAACCCATCGAACCTCGAACCCAGCGGAACCCAGTAGAACAGAACCCCGCGGAACCCCGTGGAACCCTGTAGAACCCCGCGGAACCCTGTCAGTACAGCAGGTATTTCTGCCGTGTTTTCCGGAACCCGTCCTCGTCGGGCGCCCAGGACGCCACGAGGGCGGCGACGTCCTCGCCCGCATCGAGCGTGGCCCGCAGCCGGTCGGATCCGTACAGGATGTCAATCGGCTGCTTCTCGTGCTCGTACTCGTACGGAGGCTCGCGCCAGGGGAAGCGCGCCGGATCCTGCCGGCGGAATTCCGCCATCAATTCAACCGACGAGCGCACGGGACGGAACGCGCGGCGATCGAGCACGTGGAGCTGGCACCCGCCGCAGGTCTGACGCGCGTGTTTCTGAAACGTCGGCTCGAAGTACGCCGGCCGGAAGTGCACGCCGGGCAGACCCCGCGCGTTCATGGCCTCGGCCAGCTGCTCGCCGTCGATCCACGGCGCGCCGATGAGCTCGAACGGGCGGGTCGTTCCGCGGCCCTCCGACAGGCGCGTGCCTTCGAAGAGCACGGCGCCGGGATACACGATCGCGCTGTCGAGCGTCGGGATGTTCGGCGACGGGATGATCCACGGCAGCCCGGTCTCGTCGTGGTACATCGGGCGTCCCCACCCTTCGAGCGGCACGACGTCGAGCGGGGCGCCGATCCCGAACGCCTCGTTGAACAGCCGCGCGAGCTCCCCGATCGTCATCCCGTGGCGCAGCGGCAGTGGAAACTGGCCGACAAACGACGTGTACGGCGCGCCCAGCAGGCTGCCTTCGATCTCCACGCCGCCGATCGGGTTCGGCCGGTCGCACACCACGACGGGGATCCCGTGGCGTGCCGCGGCGCGCATGCAGTTGGCCATCGTGTAGATGTAGGTGTAGACGCGCGTGCCCACATCCTGCAGATCGATGACGAGCACGTCCACGCCGCGCAACATCTCGGCCGTGGGCTCGCGCGTCTCGCTGTACAGGGAGAAGACCGGCACCCGCCGGCGCGCGTCCTCCGCGTGCGGCGTTTCGATCATGTTGTCCTGCACGTCCGAGCGGAAGCCGTGCTGCGGTCCGAAGAGGGCCGTGACGGTGACCTCGGGATCCTGCAGGAGGCGATCGGTCGTGTGACTGAAGGCCGCGTCGACCGACGCCGGGTTGGCGACGACCCCGACGCGCCGCCCCTCCACGAGACGTCGATCGGGACCGAGCAGACGATCGATCCCCAGCGTGACGGTTCGGCGCGCGGCAGCGAGGCTCGGCGGCATGCGGTGATTATAGACCCGGCTGGCCGCGGCGGCGGACCCTCATGAGCTCGCGCGCGAGGAAGGCGGTCCGCAGCGCATCGCTGAACGTGTTGCACCGGAACCGGTAGAGCTTGTCGCGATCGCTGCGGATCAGGATGACGTCGCGATCGAGGTGCAGCGCTTCGCCGACGCTGTGCCACGGCACCGCCGCCCCGTGCACCCCGCCGACGAAGATGGCGCGGCCGCTGGTCAGCAGCAGACGGCCGCTCGGTTGCGACGACTCGTCCGGCATCGACACGGGCGCCGTGAAATGACACCGATCGGACCCGACCACGCGATGTCCCGTTTCAACGGCCGGCAATCCCGCGGCCCGGACCGACGCCGTGAGCTCCGCGAGATCCTGCAGCGCGTCGAGCATCTCCCGCTCGATCTCCACATCGTCTTCGGTGAGACCCATCGCGTCGAGCTGCGCGCGCAGCGGGAGAAGCTGGGCCGTGTCCCCCGCCGCCGCCGCCGCGCTCCAGGCTTTCCTCCACTCCGCCAGACGCCGATCTTCCCCGGACCCGCGGCGTCCCTTGAACCATCCCAGCAAATCCATCCGTGGTCGAGTTTGGTTGGGCATCGCGCGCGGTGTCAAGTCATTCGACCTGACTGTCGTTCGGCCGGCGTGGACAAGACGAACGGTGCACCATGCCAGGCATCGACGACTCCGCACCGTTGGCGCTCACATTGCACCGTGTCCGCGCGCACGGCAGGCAGGGCCCGCTTCCTTCGGGATAGAATGACGGACAAATTTCTGTGGTGATCGCTGTCGTCAACAACAAAGGGGGCGTGGGGAAGACCACCACGTCGGTGAATCTGGCCGCGGCTCTCGCCGCCCCGCGGCGCCAGGTCCTGCTCGTCGACCTGGACAGCCAGGCGTCCGCGTCGCTCTGGTGCGGCGTCGACCGGACCCGTCTCAAGCCCTCCTCGGCCAGCTGCCTGCTGCAGGAATTCCCGGTCACCAAGGCGATCCGCAGCACGACGGTGCCCCATCTCGATCTCATCACCGGATCGGTCGAGCTCGCCAGCGCCGACCTCGCGCTCGCCGAGGTCCGCGGACGGGAGCTGGCGCTCAAGACGCTGCTGCAGCGGCTCCGCTACGACGTCATCATCCTCGACTGCCCGCCGAACCTGTCGCTGGTCGGCGTCAACGCGCTGGTCGCCGCCGATGCGCTCATCGTGCCGGTGACGCCTCAGCACCTGGCGGTGGAGGGGCTCGTGAGCATCCTGTCGTCGGTCGAAATGGTCCGCGTCAGGCTCGGCACGCGGGGCCGGCTGCTCGGCATTCTGCTGACGATGGTCGAACCCGTGAAGAGGCAGTCGGCGGAACCGCGCGAGCGGATGCGGGCGCAGTACCGCGAGCACGTCTTCCACACCGAGATCGGCGTCAGCCGTGCGCTCCAGGAAGCCCCGGCCGCGCGAAAGAGCATCTTTCAGTTCGCCCCACGCTCGCGCGCGGCCGATGCGTTCCGCCGGCTGTCGGGCGAGGTGCTCGAGCGATGGCGCGCGACGCGTCACTGACTCCGCGTTGTCCCGAACGCACCACCAGCTCGCCCGGTCTCAAGTTGGGGGTGGAACGATCTCGCGCCGCCGGTTTGCACGGTGCGCTCGAGCTTGAAGTAAACTACGCCACCAGTATGAATAGCGGCCGACTCAACCGTGGGTTCCGGCCGGACTTTCGGGGTGGAACTAATCAGCCCGGTAACCCTGATCGCGAGACCTCGGAGAGCTGAATGGCGCGGCGTCGCAAATCGAAACCCTCGAAACCGTCTCCCGACATCTTCGCGCCGACCAAGCGGACGGCAGCCGGCAAACGCAAGCCGGGCCGGCCTCCGGTCCACGACGAGGCGTGGACGAAAGTCACCGTCGTGCTCTTCAACCGCCAGATCGTGTTCCTGGATCGGCTTGCCGCGAGCATCCGCGCGCAGAGCGGCGCCGCCATCAGCCGCGCACAGCTGATCCGGGCGCTGCTCGATGCCGTGGCCGACGCCGACGTGGACCTCACCGCCGCGACGTCCGAGACCGATCTGAAGGCGACGATCCTCGCGCGCCTGGGAAAATTCCGGCTGAGCATGTGACGGGGCCGCGCACTGACTTCGCTCTGCGCGGTAGGGCGGCTCGCTTCGCTCGCCGTAGGGGCCTCGGCGCTTTGCGCCTCCGTAGGGGCCGCGCACCGACTTCGCTCTGCGCGGCAGGGGCAGGCTTGAAACTCCGCCCCGTCTATGGCTTGATCTGAGAATGTGGCGAGGTGCTGCAGCGGTTGCACTGTTGGTGGCGATGGCAGCCGGCGCCGCGGCGCAGGGACAGCTCGTCATCACGAAAGAGGGCACCACCTTCTATCATTGGCCGGGATGCCCAGTCGTCCAGAGCGGCGCCGGCGTGCTCGCGATGAATCGCGGGCAGGCCGAGTCGCGCGGCCTGAAGCCGCATCCGGATTGCGACCCTTCGAAGGCGCCGCCTGGCGGGCCGGGGGCGAACAAGCCCGCCGCTCCTCCATCCGTGTTCGTCGACGCGGTCGGGAAGTACTATCACCGCGAGCGGTGCGCCAGGCTCGAGAAGCCCTCGAAGAAAGTTGTGCTGGACGCGGCCACGGCAAGGAAGTATTGGCCGTGCCCGGCGTGCAAGCCGCCGATTCGTCCGAAGAAAAGTTGACGGAGGATTCATGACGCGAGTGATGTTGTTCGTTGCGGCGATGATGATGGCCGCGCCCGCGCTGGCCCAGCACGTCCACGAAGACGCGCAGGCCGCTCCGCAGGCCGGTCCGCCGGCCGGCGCGCCGGGCGGAGGCCAGCCCCCGCAGGCGCCGCCCGTGGACGTGCCCTGGAACGACGCGATCCCGCCGGGCACCGCCGATCATGCGGCACGCGCGCTCAAGGAGTCGCCGCGCCACGGCGAGTGGGTCGACATCAAGATGGCCGACGGGACGCTGCTGAAGTCGTGGGTGGTCTACCCCGAACGGTCGACCAAGACAGGCGTCGTGCTGGTGATCCACGACATTCGCGGGATGTCGGACACGGCGCGCGCTGTCGGCGATCAGCTGGCTCAGGACGGCTTCATCGCGATCGTGCCTGATTTTCTGTCCGGCAAGGGGCCGAACGGCGGCGGGACCGAATCGCTCGGGGCGAAGGTCGGTGAGACGATCCGGTCGTTGACCGACGTCAATGCGCGGCTCGATGCCGCCGCGGAGTACGGAAAGAAGCTGCCGGCTTCCAACGGCAAGACCGGCGTGGTCGGGTTCTGCTGGGGCGGCGCGCGGAGCTTCGGCTATGCCGCCGCGCAGCCGGGCCTGAACGCGGCGGTCGTGTTCTACGGCGACGCACCCGGCGCAGCCGACGGGACGATCGAGACCCAGCTCGCCAACGTCAAAGCACCGGTGCTCGGCCTCTACGCCGGCAACGACGCGCGGATCAACACGACCGTGCCGCCGACCGAAGCCGCGATGAAGAAGCTCGGGAAGAGCTACGAGGTGCACACCTACGAGGGGGCAGGCCACGGGTTCATGGGCAACCAGGCCGGAGCCGGCGGCGCGAACCTCAAGGCGGCGCAGGGCGCCTGGCCGGTGGCGGTGCAGTTCTTCGCGAAGAACCTGAAGTAGCGCTCGCAGGAAGGATGCGTCAATGAGGACGTCGTTCGCGCGCACCGCGTCTTCGCGCACCGCGTCTTCGCGCACCGCGTCTGCGCGCAACTCTCTCGGACGCGCCTGCGGCGTCCTCCTTGGTGTGGTAACGGTCATGACCATCGACGCACGACAGACCCCGGCGCCGTCAACGCCGTCTCCGTCGCCACCAGCTCCGGCGCAGCAGGGACAGCCGTCTCCCGGCCGGTCCGGCGGGCCCGACACGCGCGGGCCGGTTCGCGGGCCCGGAGGCGAGATCATCGGCTTCACCAGCCTCGCGGAGATTCCCGGCACGCCGTGGCGCATTCACGACGCGGTCCGTCCCCATCCGCGGCCGGTGAAGCCAGGCGCGACCCCGGGAGCGCCGCCCGCCGACGCCATCGTGCTCTTCGACGGCACCGATTTGTCGAAGTGGGCGCATTCGCGGAAGGGTCAGATCGTCAACTCGGAGTGGCCGATCCGTGACGGCTACTTCGAGACCGGCGCCGGGACCGGGTCGATCGTGACGCGCGACAAGTTCGGCGACGTGCAGCTGCACGTCGAATTCGCGACGCCGAGCCCCGGCAAGGGCGCCAGCCAGGACCGCGGCAACAGCGGCGTGATCCTGATGGGCCGCTACGAAGTGCAGGTGCTCGATTCGTTCGAGAACGTCACCTACGCCGACGGCCAGGCCGCGTCGATCTACGGCGAGTATCCCCCGCTCGTCAACGCCGCACGCCCGCCCGGCGAGTGGCAGACCTACGACATCGTCTTCGAGGCGCCGAAGTTCAACGGCACGACGCTCGTGGCGCCCGCCTACATCACCGTGATCTGGAACGGCGTGCTGGTGCACCACCGGCGGCCGATCATGGGGTCCACCTCGGCGACCGCGACGCCGCACGCCTACACCGCGCACGACCCGGAGCTGCCGTTGACGCTCCAGGATCACTCACACCCGGTGCGCTACCGGAACATCTGGATTCGCCGGCTCGCGGGATACGACCAGCCGGAAGTCAAGTGACGCGCCGCTAGTTGGCCTTCACGAGCGGCAGGCGAACTCGCACGGTCGTGCCGCGATCGCTCGACGTGAGCGCGAGACGCCCGCCGAGCTGTTCGATGCGCTCGCTCATCCCGGCGATGCCCACTCCGGCGACGCCTCCCCGGCTCGTGATGTGCTTCAGCGAGGCCTTCGGGATGCCGTGGCCGCGATCCTCGATCTCCAGCACGAGTGCCCGGCCGTCGCGCCGCAAGCGGATCCGCGCCGTTTCGCTCCCGGCGTGCCGGTGAATGTTGATCAACGACTCCTGGACGATTCGAAAGAGCGCCGTTTCGGTGTCGAGCGGCAGCCGCTCGAAGTGCTCGGGCAGCTCCACGTCCAGCGCGATGCCGCTGCGCGCGGCGAACCCGGCGGCGAACCACCGGAGCGCCGAGACCAGACCCATCTCGTCGAGCAGCGGCGGGTGGAGGAGATACGACAGCGTCCGGATGTCGGCGATCGACTGCTCGGCGAGCGAGATGCTCTCGGTCAGCAGCGTTCCGATCGGTGTCGCTCAATGGGCTCGTCGTCCGGTTCAGCCGCGCGAGCGACATCGTCAGCGCGGCAAGATCCTGGGCGGTGGTTTCGTGCAGCATCTGCGCGATCCGGCGCCGTTCGTCGTCCTGCGCGTGCATCAAGCGGGCCGCGAGCGCGCGCAGCTGGCTGACCGAGACGTCCAGCTCCTGCTCGGCGATCTTGCGATCGGTCACGTCCTCGACCAGCCCGAGCAGGTACCGGGGCGACCGGTCGCTGGCGGGAATCACCGTGCCCGTCGCCCGGACCCAGATGAACCGTCCATCTTTGTGGCGATACCGCTTTTCAACCTGCACTTCCGCCGGGTTCCGGACAGCAGCTGCTGGATGACCTCCGCGCCGCGAAGGAGGTCTGCTTCATGGGTGATATCGGCGTAGGTGAGCGTCTTGAGCTCCTGGTTCGTGAACCCGACGAGCTCCTGAAACGCCCGATTCGCCTCGACGAAACTTCCCGATGGGTCGGCGAGGACGATGCCGATCGCGGAGTTCTCGAAGACCAACCGCCAGCGTTCCTCGCTCGACCGGAGCGCCGCGTCGGCAAGTCGGATCTCTTCGAGCTGACGCTGGGCTTCGGTGATGTCCTCGGCGACGCCGACCATGCGCGTAACCGGTCCCGCCGGCTCGGGAACGGAAACGTGCGGCCGCGGATCCAGCGCAGCGAGCCGTCCGGCCGGAGGACGCGGTACTGCTCGTCGATCGGCGTCCCGGCTCGCGAGCGGACCAGCCGCCGCCTCGACGCGCGGCGCGATCGTCGGGGTGGATCGCGTCGAGGAAGGAGCGGGAATTCGCGTACAGGCTGGCGCAACTCCGGCCGAACACCTCCTCGTACATCGGGCTGACGAATGTGATCCGGCCGTCGGGGACATCCCACATCCAGAACACCTCGCGGATGTTCTCGGCGATCTGACGGAATCGCGCTTCGCTCTCCCGCAGCTCGTTGCGCTGCTGCCGGAGGGTGGACTCGATGTCTCGCGTTCGCGGATATTCGTGAGCAGGCGTTCGACCTCACGCGCGGCCCGGTTGGTGCCGAGCAGTTCATCGGGCGGCACGTAGTACATGTTCCGGCAGACGACGCCGCGATAAATGACCGTCGGATGCGTGCGGATGACGTCCAGGACGAGCTCGGGCGGAAATAGCTGGCGGTTGTACTGGCACAAGGCGAAACAGTTGTGGCGGGCCAGCATGTGCGTCAGCCGGCTCTCGTACTCCATCCACCGCTCGAGTCCCTGCGCGCCGCGGAGCACCCATTCGGTCTCGCCCGTCGCGCGCAGCGCCGAGAAGCCCTGGCGCATCGCTTCGGCCGTCGCATCCGCCCAGAACGTGAACATCCATTCCGGATCGAAGGATCCGTGTTTCAGATACGCGGCCTCCTTCGTTCTCCAGCACCAGGCGGTCGGTCGCGATCGCGCGTTCGACGTCGATGCCCTCGGCATGCATCGCATCCCGCACGACCGCCTCCGTCCCGTCGTCGGCGATGTAGATGCACTTCTCGCCGCGATCGAGGCCGATCCGGATGAAGGGCATCGCCACCGCGAAATGCTCTTCCGGGCTCTCGTAGATCGAGCAGAGGTGATCGTGCGGCGCCAACCGTTCGAGGGCCGTCAGCAACGGCGTGCCGGGAGAGGCGCTCATCTCCATGGACGCGATCCTGACTCACCTTACACCGTATGGGCGAGCAGTCAAGCCGGTGTGAACGAGCGCATGCCGGACGGGAGTGACGAGTGGACAGACCACTCCAATCCTAATCCTAATCCCTCTAATCGCTGAAGCCTGGATCCCGAATCACTTGTCCTTGGGCCCTGAATCGTTGAGTCGCTCGTCCGATTGGTTCCATCGCGGGAGTTTCGCGCGGATTCGGCGATTCGAGGATTCGCGATGAGTGATTGGAGACAGTTTCAGGGCCCCGCCTTCGGGTTGAGCCTGCTGCTGGACTAGCGGCGGAACAGATCCTGGAATCGGCGGCGCAGCTCTTCCTTGATCGATCGGCCGATCGGCCGCTTTCAGATCGATGCTGAACGCCGGATTGTCCATCGTGCCGCTGATTCTGATCGGCAGCTCGAGATTGCCGCGATCGTTTCGCAGGCCCGAGAGCTCGCGGACGCTTCGAACGGCTTCCGCGGAGCGCTCGGGGGACAGGATCGCCAGGCCCGCGAGATCCAGCGAGCCGTCGAAGCCAATGCGTCCGGCGGCCTCGACCCGCACGTCGCGCGCCTGCAGCAGGAGGTCGTCTGTCGTGACGTGACCGGGCCCAAAGGCTTCGGCCGGCGTTCGCGGTATGGGACCCGCGAACGCGAGCGTCGCGGACAACCGTTCGAAGCGCGTGTCGCGCGGGCTCCCTTCGGCGAGACGAAGCGCGCGGTTGATGGCGGCCAGCAGCGGGAACTCGCGGATGACGCCGTCGGCGACATTGACCTGCATGCGGCCTTCGAGGCCCCGCGGCAAGGGATCGCGGATGCCTGCGTGCAGCGAAGCGGTGGCCGACGCCGTGCCGTCGAGGTGCGCATCGCGTCCGGAGTACGCGGCCAGGAATCGCCCCACATCGACGCCGGTCATCTTGCCGTCGAGAGTCCAGCCCGATCTCGGCAGGTCCACGACGACCTTGCCGGTGTGCGAGCCGCCGTACATCGAGAACGTCATCGGGTCGAACGTGATCCGCACGCCGTCCGTCCTGATCGGCGTTTCGACGTTCTGGAGACGGAGGGCGTAGACCGACAAGTCCGGCGCGCGAAGGGCCCCCGTGCCGGACAGACGAGATTTCAGGCGATCGATCCGGATGGCCAGCGAGACCGAGGCGGGCTTCGGCAGGGTCACGAAACCCGGCGCATCCGTCGCGGTCAACCCGAGCACCGCCGCGAGATCCTGACTCTTGACTTCCGGCATGCGGAAATCGAGCCGCGCCTCCTGTGCGTTCATGACGGCGTCGCCGGTGATTCCACTGCTCCCGATGCGGCCGCGGATCGGTGACAGCCTCAGACCCGACGCGTCAGCCACCGCATCCCCTTCGATGTCTTCGATCAGGGAAGTCTGTTCGATGAGGCCCCGGGCGCGCGCCAGGACGCGGATGCGCGCGCCGGTTACGCGCACCCGCTCGACGATCAGTCCGGACGCTTCATCGCCGCCGGGAACCGGCACGACTCCCGGAAAGGTCCATCCGCCGACCTCGCGGACGATGCGCACCGTCAGGCCCTCGAGCGTCGCGTGGCGGATGACATAGGGGCCGCGGAACAGCGACCGGATGCGCGGGACGATGCGGATGCGCTGCAGCTCCAGGTCGGGCGGCTCGACCAAGGGCGCGAGCGGATCGGGCGTCTTGCGTCGCGATCCGATCGTGATGTCCGAGCCGATCACCGCGGGGACTGGAAACACCGAGACCCGCACGCCGCCAATCGACACCGGTTGTCCCAGCGCGGCCGACAGCCTGGATTCGACCGCGCGGCGGATGACCTCGGGGTTGAGGGTCGAGCGGACGACGAGCCAGGCGCCAACGCCGGCGGCGAGCAGCAAGGCGGCGAGGATGAAAAGGCGCCGGCGCATTCGTGGTGACCGGTTTCCCGCCGCGCTCGCGGACGGGAAAGCGGGGTCGTACCAGGAGTGTCCCATAACAGGAGATCAGGAGATCAAGAGATCAGGAGATCTCTCAATCTCCTGATCTCCCTAATCTCCTGATCTCCTGTACCTCCTGATCTCTTCTGTTACCCGCAAGTGATGCCGGATTGCGCCGACGCGACGACGATGTCGATGGCTGGTCCGGTGACGTGCAGTGCGTTCACGGTCATCGATCCAGTGTTTCCGCCCGGTGAGCTCGTCTGCTCGTTGACGATGACGCTGATGCCTCCCGGCGCCGAGATGGCGACGTTCGGATTGACCACGAGAACCGGCTGTCCCGCGACGACCAGGCCGACGAGCTCGGAGTTGCCGCTGACCGCGGCCTGTCCGCCGCTGCAGGTCGCGCTCGATGTCGACTTCACGAGATCGGCGGTGATCAAGCCGCCGAGCAGGTTCAAGTCGACCACCGCCGATTGCGACTGACTGCTGCTGCCGCTGCCGGACGCGGCGCTGCTCAGCACGTCAGCCGAGACCAGACCCAGGACGTTGACGCTCGCCACCGACGTTTTCAGGTTTCCGCCGGTGGCCGGAAGCGGCCCGTATCGGACAGCGCGAGCGCGACGCCTATCACGCTTGCGCGCAGAGCCACCGCTTGACCGCTGAACGTGTTGGTTTGCGCCGAGGCTGCGGCCGGACCAAGAACGAGAATGGCTGTCAGACAGATCGCTATCGTCGAGTTGTGTTTCGCATGCATGGTGCACGTTCTCCTCTCCAAGTTGACGATCAAATGGCCGAGTTGCGCGCGCTGCGGTCTGGAGCAGCAAGCGGCCGGCCGTCAGGCCACGCGGCCGTCAGCGCCTACCGTGTCCGTTGGCGTCATGATGTGGGCGGTCGATCGTCGAGAGAGTAGGACGGAGGAGGACGCGACGAGAGGGAGCGCGACGGCGAGGCGAGTAAGTGTTACTGCCGTCGGGGAGGCTCAGGGAGCGATGCGTCGATTGCGCCGTTACTTACGAGGCTATGTAAGGAAGACTCATTTGTATTGGCGCCATCCAACGGGTGCCGGGCGAGCTGATGAGCTTCGCGCCCGGAACGACAATCGTCGCGCCCGTGCGGCCGTGTCGCCGCCGCAACCGCACGTGGTGCGCCTCCCGCACATGCGCCGCACAGGTCTGGAAAGGCGAATCGATCTCCCTGATGGGGATTGCGCCGCACGATTGTCCATGCCACGCCGCCCTGCCATTGGCATCTGGCGTGCTGATTGTGAGGCATGCGACCGAAGACCTTACTCATCGAAGACAACGAAGCCGTCCGTGGGGTGCTCAGCCGCGCGTCCGCGAAAGATGGGTGGGACGTCCACTCATCCGCAACGCCCGGCGCCGCGATCGCCGTCGCCAGCGTCGACCACTTCGACGTCATCGTGTCCGATGTGTTCCTGCCGGGGATGACGGGGTTCCGGCTCGCCGACCGATTGTCCGCGCTGCAGCCCCATGCCGGGGTCATCTTCATCTCCGGTTACCCGCCGGACATGATGGGCGAAGCGAACGGCCAGCGGGTCCTGCAGAAGCCTTTTCGTCCGAAGGAGCTCATCACCCTTGCCGATCGCCTGGTCCGCCGGCGCGCGGGCGGCACGGATTTCCAGCGCCTGGCGGTCTTCAACCCGCACGAGTAACGGCAGGTCCTGCCGGCTGGCGGGGCCGAGAGTTTTCGCCGCTCGCCCAGCCGCGGTGCGCCATGCCTACCGCATGCCGTTTGCTTAGTTGCTTAAGGGTCAGAGATATCGCCTGCGATGAGTGCCTCTTTCTTTTTGGCACTCCAGCGCTTCAGTTGGCGCTCTCGGCTGCTGGTTTCTGATTGGGTGATGAAGCTTTCGGAATATGCGAGGCGCACCGGTCGCCGGGCGGCCGTGAACATGCGTAGCATGCCCGCTATTGTGGGCTCTGTAGACGGGCATCGAGATCGTCAGTGTGACCAACGTACAGCGTGTTGTCAGAACAGCGCAGGATGTAGACGAATGGCATCCGCTGATTCATCAGGCTCTGTTGGATGGCTGGTGGTGCCCCTCGACTCGCTGCGCTCGCTCGGGACACCACTCGACTCGGCCCTGGTGGGCCTGCCACGAGGCAGGCCACTCGATCGCTATGGACAGCAACTGGGAGTCGAGTGGGTGCCACACGAGTCGCGTGGCTGCCACTACCGAGTCGAGTGGCCTGCCACGAGCGAGGCCCGATAGGGCCGAGTCGAGTGGTGCGAAAGGGGGGACTCGAACCCCCACGATCTTGCGATCGCCAGCCCCTCAAGCTGGTGCGTCTGCCAATTCCGCCACTTTCGCGAGGGTGGGTATCTGGTCGATCCGACGCGCGACGGCTGAATCCTACTTCGGCGGCTGTACCGGCGGCTTCGCCGGCGTTGACGCCGGAGCCTCCACGGGCGCGGGAGTCTGCGCGGCGGGCGCCGTCGCGTCGTCGGTGCTGGAGTCTGCGTCACCGGAGCCGGCCGCGCGGCGGCGGAGCCACACCGCGCATCAGCGAACCAGGATCCCTTCCCATCACGCCCAGCGCGATCGCGCCGAGCATGAACAGCACCCCGAGCACCGCCGTGGCCTTCGTGAGCACCGTGGCGCCGGCGCGCGCGCCGAACGCCGTCTGGCTCCCGCCGCCGCCGAACGCGCTCGCCATGTCGCCGCCCTTGCCCTGCTGGAGCAGGATCACGAGCAGCAGCAGGAAGCACCCGAGCACGTACACGCTGGCGACGCGTGTAGTAGAAGCCATAACGGCTGATTATACCGCAGTCTGGCGGCTTCGCGTCACGATGTCGAAGAACCCGCGGACGTCCAGGCTGGCCCCGCCGACGAGCGCGCCGTCGACGTCCGGCAGCTGCACGAGCTCGTGGATATTGTCCGGCTTCACGCTGCCGCCGTAGATCACGTGACACTGATCCGCGGCCGGCCCGCCGAACCACTGCCGCAGCCGCGACCGGATGTGCGCGTGCGCTTCGCCGGCCTGTTCGGGCGTGGCGTTGCGCCCCGTCCCGATCGCCCACACCGGCTCGTACGCGATCACCAGCGACGCGACCTGATCGCCGGTCAGGCTGTCGAGCCCGGTCTTGATCTGCCGATCGAGGACGGTCAGCGTCTCGTCGCGCTCGCGCTCCTCGAGCGTCTCGCCGATGCAGACGATGGGCGTGAGCTGCGCGGCCAGCGCCGCCAGCGCCTTCCGGTTCACCGTCTCGTCCGTCTCGTGGAACAGCCGGCGCCGCTCGGAGTGGCCGATGATCACGTACTCCGCGCCCGCTTCCTTCAGCATCGGCGCGCTGATCTCGCCGGTGAACGCCCCTTCGCGCTCCCAGTGCATGTTCTGGCCGGCCACGCCCACGGGGGAGTTCCGCGACCGCCTCGGCGACCGCGTGCAGCGCCGTGAACGGCGGCGCGACGACGATCTCGACGTCGGTGACGTCCTTGACGAGGCTGCGGAACTCTTTGGCGAACACGACCGCCTCGTGCACGGTCTTGAACATCTTCCAGTTCGCCGCGATGAATGGGATTCGCATGGTGATCCTTGTGCGGTCCACGTGAGCGCCGAGGGCAGGCCTATCGAAGCGCCTGCGCCTGCGTACCGTCACCCGTACTCTACCCCAGTGCGACGACTCCTGGCAGTTTCCGTCCGCCGAGGAACTCGAGCGAGGCGCCCCCGCCGGTCGAGATGTGCGTGATGCGGTCCGTGACCCCCGCCTTCGCCACCGCGGCAATCGAATCCCCGCCGCCGATGACGGTCGATCCCCTTCACCTCGGCTACGGCCTTCGCGACCTCGATCGTGCCGCGCGCGAACGCGTCGATCTCGAAGACGCCCATCGGCCCGTTCCACGTGACGGTCTTCGCCCCGGCGATGATCGTCGCGGTAGACTGTCGATCGTCTTCGGCCCGATGTCGAGCCCCATCCGGTCGCCGATCGCCGGATCGCCCACGTCGAGCGTTTCGGCCGGCGCGCCCGCCTCGAGCTTCGGCGCGACGACGTGATCGACCGGCAGCTCGAAGCGCAGGTTCCGCGCCCTGGCCTGCTGCTCGACTTCCCGCGCGGCGTCCAGCAGGTCCTCCTCGACGAGCGATTGCCCACCGGCAGGCCGCGCGCCTTGAAGAAGGTGTACGCCATCGCGCCGCCGATGAGCAGCGCGTCGACCCGGGGCACGAGGTTCTTGATGACCTCGAGCTTGTCGGACACCTTCGCGCCGCCGAGCACGGCGACGAACGGCCGATCCGGGCTCTCCAGAATCCTGCCGAGGTACTCGACCTCGGCCGCCATCAGCAGGCCCGCCGCTTTCTCTTTGACGTGATGAACGATGCCTTCGGTTGACGCGTGCGCGCGGTGCGCCGATCCGAACGCGTCGTTCACGTACACGTCCGCCAGCTCCGCGAGCTGCTTCGCGAAGGCCGCTGTCGTTCTTCTCCTCCTCCGGGTGGAAGCGAAGGTTCTCGAGCAGCACCACCTTGCCGCCGGCGGCCGCCTTCTCGATCGCCTTCCGGGCGGCGTCGCCGATGGAGTCCTCGGCAAACTCCACCGGCCGGCCGAGCAGCTCCGACAGCCGCTCGGCCACCGGCTTCAGCGAGTACTCAGGGTTCGGCTTGCCCTTCGGCCGCCCGAGGTGCGACGCGAGGATCACCGTCGCGCCCTGCTCGAGCGCGTAGCGGATCGTCGGCAGCGACGAGCGGATGCGCGTGTCGTCGCCGATCGCGCCGTTCTTGATCGGCACGTTGAAGTCCACGCGGATGAAGACCCGCTTGCCCTCGAGGTCGAGATCCTTGATGCTGCGTGGCAACGCTTACAGACCCTTCTTGCCGAGGAAGCGCAGCAGGTCGACGCAGCGGCTCGAGTAGCCCCACTCGTTGTCGTACCACGGACAGGACCTTCACGAAGTCTCCGTCCATGACGCTGGTGTAGGGCGCGTCGACGATCGAGGAATGCGGGTTGCCGCGGAAGTCGATCGAGACGAGTCGGTCCTCGCTGTATCCAGGAGTCCCCTTCAGCTTTCCGTCCGCCGCGGCCTTGAACGCCGCGTTGACCTCTTCCTTCGACGTCTTCTTGTCGACGACGACCGCCAGGTCCACGACCGACACGTTCGCCGTCGGCACGCGCATCGCGATGCCGTCGAGACGGCCCTTGATCTCCGGCAGGACCTCGCCGACCGCCGCCGCCGCGCCCGTCGTCGTCGGGATGATCGACAGCGCCGCCGCGCGCGCGCGCCGCAGGTCCTTGTGGGGCAGGTCGAGCAGGTTGCTGGTCGTTCGTGTAGGAGTGCACCGTCGTCATCCAGCCCTTGCGGATGCCGAACGTCTCGTGCAGCACCTTCGCGACGGGCGCCAGGCAGTTGGTCGTGCACGACGCGTTCGAGATGATGTGGTGCTTCGCGGGGTCGTACTTGTCCTCGTTCACGCCGATCACGACCGTCAGGTCCGGGCCCTTGGCGGGCGCGGTGATGATGACCTTCTTCGCGCCGGCGGCGATGTGCTTGGCGGCGCCGTCGCGGCTCGTGAAGATGCCCGTGGACTCGAGCACGACCTCGACGCCGAGCGACTGCCAGGGCAGCTGAGCCGGGTCCTTGATCGACAGGACCTGGAACTCGTCCTTGTCCACCGTGATCCGGTCGCCCTTGGCCGAAATGTCCGGCCTCAGGTTGCCGAGGATCGAGTCGTACTTCAACAGATGGGCGAGCGTTTCGGCGTTGGTCAGGTCGTTGACCGCGACGATATCGATGCCGCGGTCACCCATCGCGGCGCGCATGATGTTGCGGCCGATGCGGCCGAACCCGTTGATCCCGACTTTGATGGCCATCTGTCAATTCCTCCAACCAGTGGACCGCAGCACGTTTTGCCCGCGGTCAAATAGATGATTGTAATGAACGGCTTGCGCGCCGGTCAAACGACGGACTAGAGTGTTTCGGATCGGCACATGTACGTTCTTTACAGCGTGGTGATGGTGGCGTTCTTCGCCGTGATGTCGCCGTACCTGGTCTACCAGGCGGTGCGCTACCGGAAGTACATCGCGAACCTGCCGCAGCGCCTCGGCTTGCTGCCCGTGTCGTTCAACCTCGACGCCGACGACTCGATCTGGATTCACGCGGTGTCGGTCGGCGAGGTGCTGACCGCGCGCGCCCTGCTCCCCGCGCTCCGCGAGCGCTACCCGAAGCTGCGGCTCTTCCTGTCGACGACGACCATGACGGGCCAGCAGATCGCGCGCAACAACCTTCAGTACGTCGACGAGGTGTTCTACTTTCCGTTCGACTTCGGCTTCATCGTCAACCGCACGCTGCGCCTCGTGCGCCCGCGGCTGTTCATCATGATGGAGACCGAAATCTGGCCGAACCTCCTGCGCGCGTGCGCGCGCGAGGGCGTCAAGACGATGCTCGTCAACGGGCGGATCTCCTCGCGATCATATCCTCGCTACCGTCTGGCGCGGCCATTCTTCCGCCGCGTGCTCAGCCACGTCGACCGGTTCTGCATGCAGAGCGACGAGTCGGCCCGGCGCGTCATCGACATCGGCGCCGACCGCCAGCGCGTCAGCGTCACCGGTTCTCTCAAGTTCGACTCGCTCGAGCTTCCCGGGACGCCGTCCGGCGACCGCGGGCGCAACCGCGTGCTTCGCTATTTCCGGATCGCGCCCGATCGTCCCGTCGTCATGGCGGCGAGCACCCGGAAGGGCGAGGAGGGCGCGGTCCTCGAGGCCTTCCAGCGCATCCGTGCCACGATGACGAAGGCGCTCCTCATCATCGCGCCGCGCAAGCCCCAGCAGTTCGACGAGGTCGAGCGGCTGGCGCGGCGGGCCGGCTGGAACGTCGCCCGCCGCAGCGAGCTGCGCGTCGACGCCGAGCCGCGGCCACGACGTCGTCATTCTCGACACCGTCGGCGAGCTCGCGCAGCTCTACCAGGTCGCCACCGTGGTGTTCGTCGGCGGCAGCCTCGTCGACACTGGAGGTCACAATATCCTGGAGCCGGCCGTGTTCGGGAAGCCAATCGTGTTTGGTCCGCATATGCAGAACTTCGCGGAGATCGCGCGGACGTTCCTGGACAACGGCGCCGCCATCCAGGTCCGGACCGGGCGGGAGCTCGGGCCGGTCCTGCTCGATCTGCTGGGCGATCCGGTGCGCCGCGCGAGCCTGGGCGCGGCCGCGCGGGCGCTGGTCGAGGCCAACCGCGGCGCGCGCACCAAGAGCCTGGCGGCCATTGCGCAGCTCCTCCCCCCGGACGATCCGGGCAACGTGGTCCGTCCCTTCAGGCGCGTGTGAGTCTCAGCTTCCCGCTTCCCGCTTCCCGCTTCCCGCAGGCAGGGCGCGTCCGGCTCGTGGAAGGCCGGAGCATTGCTGGGTTTGAACCAATTGTCAGCTTGAAGCGCGCGGAGCTGGGAGCTGGAAGCTGGCAGCGGGAAGCTGAAAGCTGATGCTGAGCGCCCTTTATGCGGCAGCGATGCGGCGACGTCGCGAGCGCTTCGTCCGCCGGCCCGATCTGCGGCGGCGCCTGCGCCGGCCGGTGATCAGCATCGGGAACCTGGCCGTCGGCGGCCGGGGGAAGACGCCGATCGTCGCCACGGTGGCGCGCGAGCTGCTGGCGATGGGGGAGCGTCCCGCGATCCTCACGCGCGGCTACGCGCGGACCGATCGGGAGGACGGCGTCGTCGTCGTGCGCGATCCGGACGGGATTCGCAGCGATCTCGCGCGCGCCGGCGACGAGCCGCTGATGCTCGCCCGTCAGCTTCCGGGCGTCTCGGTGCTCGTCTCGGCGGATCGGTATCTGGCGGGCTGCGTGGCGGAGCACCACTTCGCCGCCACGGTCCACGTCCTCGACGACGGCTTTCAGCACCTGCAGCTCGAGCGCGACGTCGACATCGTGATCGTCGGGCGCGACGACATCGCGCACCCGGAGACGCTTCCGCGCGGCCGTCTCCGCGAGCCGCTCGATACGTTGATCGCCGCCGACGCGATCGTGACGGCCGAGGACGAAGTCGAGGTCGAGGTCGACTGGCTGGAGCCTCACGTCGCGGTCTTCGGCGCGCGGCGCGTCCTGGGGATGCCTGAAGGGCGTGCGGGCGGGCGACAAGATGCTCGCCGTCGCCGGCATCGCGACGCCGCAGCGGTTTTTCGACGATCTGCGCGCGTCCGGCTACGCGCTGGCGGGGACCCTGGCGTTTCGCGATCACCATCCGTACTCACGTCGCGACGTGCACCGGATCTTCGCCGCGGCACGGGCCGCCGGGGCCGACGCCGTGCTGACGACCGAGAAGGATTTCGTGCGGTTGTTGCCCCACCGCCCGTTTTCGATGCCCACCGGCTGGGTGCCGCTTACAATGGAGCCCGATCCGCTCCCGGAGTTCCGGCACTGGCTTGCCGGATCGGTCGCGGCGGCTCGCGACATCATCGTTGGCTGACCAGCATCGCTCCACAGGCGCGGCGACGTCGCGTCCGCGGCCGTCGCTCCGGCACCGGCTGGAGTATCTGGCCGTGGTCAGCGTGGTCGCCGTGGTCCGCGTGTTTCCGGTCCGCGCCGTGCTCGCGGCGGGCACGCTGCTCGGGCGCGCCTTCTATCTGTTCGATCGCGGTCACCGGCGTCTGGCGATCAAGAACCTGGGCGCCGCGTTTCCGGTGCGTACGGAGCCGGAGTGCCGCGCGATCGCGCGCGAGATGTTCTCGCATTTCGGCCGGCTGCTCGCGGTGCTGCTGAAGTTCAGCACCATGCGGCCGGAGCGGATGCTCGCGTGCGTCGAGTTCGAGGGGGAGGAGCGCGTCGTCCACGCCCACGCGCAGGGGCGGGGCGTGCTGCTGTTCACCGGGCACTTCGGGTTCTGGGAGATCAACGCGCTCGTCCACGCGCTGACGCTCAAGCCGATGGCGGTGCTCGCGCGGCCGCTCGACAACCCGCTCCTGCACGATTTGCTGGAGTCGGTGCGGACGGCCACGGGCAACGCGGTGATCTACAGGCGGGGGGCCATCCGCCGGGTCCTTCGGGCGCTCGAGTCGAACCAGGCGGTCGCGTTTCTGATCGATCAGCACATGCAGCCGGCCGACGCGGTCTATGTCGATTTCTTCAACCGTCCCGCGGCGACAACGACCGCGCTGGCGGCGCTCGCGCTGCGGACCGGCGCGCCCGTCGTCCCGGTGTTCGCGCTGCCCCTCCCGGGCGGCCGCTTCCGCATGGTCTACGAGCACGCGGTCGAGCCTCCGGCGGCCGGCGACGAGCAGGCGATCCAGAAATTCACCCAGCGCTGCACGGACGTGCTGGAAATGTACGTGCGGCGATATCCTGAGCTCTGGTTGTGGATGCACCGTCGATGGCGCGACGTGTCCGGTGAGGAGACCGTGAGAGGCATGTTCCCGGCGGCCACCACCGACGAGCCGCCGGCGGCAACGGAGCCATGACCACGCCCTCCCGGCTCGTCGTCCGCGCCCCGAACTGGCTGGGAGACGCCGTGATGGCCCTGCCCGCGCTCGGGGCGATCCGTGCGGCCTTTCCGGATGCGAGGATAGCGATCGCGGCCGGGACGTCCGTCGCGCCGCTCTTCGAGGAAGACACGCCCGCGGCCCAGGACGAGCTGATTGCGCTCGGCGCCGCGGATGCGCACGGAAAGAGGCCGAATCAGCAGAGGCTGCTGGCGGAGGGAAAGTTCGACGCCGCGCTGCTGCTGCCGAACTCGTTCCGCGCGGCGTGGACCGTCCGCAGGGCCGGAATCCCGGAGCGATGGGGCTACGCCGCGAATCTTCGCGGCTGGCTGCTGACGCGCGCGGTGGCCAGGCCGAAGGCTCGCCATCTCCATCAGTCCGAGTACTACCGCGAGCTCGTGCGCGGTCTCGGGCTGGACGCGCCGGAGTCGCTCCCGCGGGTGCACGTGCGGCCCGAAACGGCCCACCGCGCCGGCGCGCTGCTCGCCCGCCACGGCGTCGATGGCGCCGCGCCGATTGTCGGCTTCGCGCCGGGCGCGGCGTACGGGCATGCCAAGCGTTGGCCCCCGCGCCGGGTTGCCGAGGTGGTGACGCGCGTGTCGAAGGAGCTGGGGGCCGTGTGCGTCCTCGTCGGCGCGGAGGCGGATCGCGATGCGGCCCGTGAGATAGAATCCTCGCTGCCCGCGGACGTCCGGGCGGTGAACCTGATCGGCCGTACGGATTTGCGTGTGCTCGCCGGCGTGCTCGCGCGATGCGGGGCATTCGTGTCGAACGATTCCGGCGCGATGCACCTGGCGGCCGCGATCGGCGTGCCGGTCGCCGCGATCTTCGGGCCGACCGACGATCGCGTCACCAGGCCGCTCGGCGATCACGACGTCATGATTCACCAGGTCTTCTGCCGCCCCTGCATGCTGCGCGATTGCCCCATCGATCACCGCTGCATGAAGGGCATCACCGCCGACGCCGTCGTCGCCGCCGTGACGGCGCGCCTCGAGCCGCGGGCCGTGTCGGCCGGATCGCGATGACGATGAAAACGGCGGTGTTCCTGGATCGGGACGGCGTGCTGGTCGAGGAGGACGGGTATATCAACCGGCTCGACCGGCTGGTGCTCTTTCCGTACAGCGTGGATGCCATCCGCCTGCTGAACCGCAGCGGCCACGCGGTGGTGATCGTCACGAACCAGGCCGGCGTCGCGCGCGGCATCTTCAAGGAGTCGTTCGTGGCCGAGGCGCACCAGCACATCACCGAGCAGCTTGCCGCCGCCGGCGCCCGCATCGACGCGTTCTACTATTGCCCGCATCACGCGGAGGGCATCGTCGGGCCTTATCGGCAGGTCTGCGACTGCCGCAAGCCGCAGCCGGGCATGTTGACGCGCGCGGCCTCGGAGCTCGGCATCACGCTGGAGCGCTCGTACGTGGTCGGCGATCGCTGGCACGATCTCGAGGCGGGGCAGGCGGTCGGCGCGCAAGGCATTCTCGTCCGCACGGGCTACGGCCGCATCGACGAAGCCTCGCCGAAGGCCGGCGTCCGGCCGGCCGCCGTTGTCGACAACCTGATCGCCGCCGTCTCCTGGATCCTGCGTCCGTCCTGATGCGAAGATCTTCCACGCCGCCGGTCGATTCGGGCCGCCTGCTCGAGCTCATCGACAACTTCGCCGGCACGCGGACGGCCGTGTTCGGCGATCTGATCGTCGACGAGTTCATCTACGGCGAGATCGCGCGGGTGTCGCGCGAGGCGCCCGTCCTCATCCTCAATTACGACTCGACCGCGATCGTGCCCGGCGGCGCCGGCAACGCCGCGAGCAACGTCGCTGCCCTCGGCGGCGGGGCCGCCGTGGTGGGCCTCGCGGGCCAGGACGAGACGGGGCGCCGGCTCCTGGACGCCATGCGCGGCCACGTGGACGTGCGCGGCGTGGTTCGACCGCGCGGGTTCCGGACGCCGACGAAAACGCGGATCCTCGCCGGGGGCATTCATTCCGCGAAGCAGCAGGTCGTGCGCATCGATCGGGCCGCCGGCCCGCAGCCGATCGAGGCCTACCAGCGCGCGATCGCGTCGAAGCTGCTCGCGGCGGCGGCCGGGTGCGACGCGTTGATCGCGTCCGACTACGGCGGCGGGCTCGTGACGCCGGCGCTGGTCGCGCAAGCGCAGAAGGCGCTGCGCCGCCGCGGCCGGCAGGCGCCGCCGGTGCTGGTGGACTCGCGCTACGCGCTGCTGCGGTTCCGCGGGATGACCGCCTGTACGCCGAACGAGTCGGAGGTCGAGCAGCTCTTCGGCGTGCGCATCGGCGAGAACGCCCGCGTCCTCGAGCGCGCCGGGCGCGGCCTGCTGAAGCGCACGCGAACGTCCGCCGTGCTGATTACGCGCGGCAGCCGCGGCATGGCCCTCTTCGAGCCGGATCGACCGACCGTCCACATTCCGATCTTCGGATCCGATCAGATCGCCGACGTGACCGGGGCCGGCGATACGGTCATCGCCACGATGGCGCTCGCGCTCGCCGCGGGCGCGCGCTTCCTCGAGGCGGCGCACCTTGCCAACTACGCCGGCGGCATCGTCGTGATGAAGCGGGGGACCGCGACCGTCAGCGCCAACGAGCTCCGTCAGGCGGTCCTGACCAACATTGACTGACAGGATTGTCACCCGCGAGCGGCTCATCGATCTCGTCGCCGCCGATCGGCGCGCCGGCCGGACCATCGCCCTGGCCAACGGCTGTTTCGACCTGCTTCACGCCGGTCACATCCGGTATCTCCAGGCGGCGGCGGCCGAAGCGGACCGTCTCGTCGTCGCGGTCAACGACGACGCGATTGCCGGCACGAAGGGGCCGGGCCGGCCAATTCTTCCGGCGTCCGATCGCGCGGAGCTCGTCGCGGCGCTGGCCGGCGTGGACTACGTCACGATCTTTCCGGAGCCGACCGTGGGGCCTCTGCTGACGCTGCTGCGGCCGGACGTCCACTGCAAGGGCACCGACTACACGCCGGACTCGGTCCCCGAGCGGGAGACGGTGCTGGCGTACGGCGGGCGCATCGCGATCGTCGGCGATCCCAAGGATCATTCCACGCGCGACCTGCTCGGTCGAATCCGCGGATGAACGTCCCGCCGCAGATGAACGTCCTGCGATGAATTGCCTGCGATGAATTTCTTAGTTGTCCGGCTCGGCGCGCTCGGCGACATCATCCATGCCGTGCCGGCGGCGGCGGCGTTGCGGGCGGCGTTCCCCGATGCGCGGATCGACTGGGTCGTGGACGCGAAGCACCGGGCGATCGTCGACCTCATTACCGTCGTCGATCGAACGATCGCGCTCGAGCGCTCGACGCTGGCCGGCTGGGCCGACGTCGCGCGGCGCATGCGGCAGTCGAAGTACGACGCGGCGATCGATCTGCAAGGGCTGCTGAAGTCCGCCGTGCTGGCGCGCGCGTCGGGCGCTCCGCGCGTCCTCGGGTTTTCGATCTGGCACCTGCGCGAGAAAACCGCGCGGCCGTTCTACTCGGAGACGGAGAAAGACACCGGTGGTGTCGAGCCGGATCGCGGTGGCGTCCGGCTTCAGCCGGACCAGGGTGTTCGGCTCCAGCAGGACCCCATCCACGTCATCTACAAGAACTTGCGGCTGCTGAGAACGCTGGGGGTGGACGACGACCGCGTCGTGTTTCCGCTCGCCGAGGTGGGCTCCGATGCGCTGCGCGAGATCCGGGCGGAACCGGACGGCGACCGGCCGTTCGCGCTGATCAACCCCGGCGCCGCGTGGCCGAACAAGCGCTGGCCGCCGGACCGTTACGGCGAGGTGGCGGCGTTTCTGAGCGAGGTCCGTCATCTGCGGTCGGTGGTGTTGTGGGGACCGGGCGAGGAGGCTCTGGCTCACGCGGTCGCTGATGCATCCTCCGGCTCGGCGCGGGTTGCGCCGCCCACCGCGCTCAGCGATCTTCTGGCCCTGTCTCGCGCCGCGTCCTTGATGGTGTCCGGAGACACCGGTCCGCTGCACGTCGCGGCCGCCGCGGGCACGCCGGTGGTGGCGGTTTTCGGCCCGACCGATCCGGCCCGGAACGGACCGTGGGCGCCGGACGATGTGACCGTGTCGCGGTTCGGATCGTGCGCGTGCCACTACGAGCGGCGCTGTCGGCAACCGTCCGACTGGTGTCTCGACGATCTGCCGGTCTCCGAGGTGACCGCCGCGATTCAGCAGCGGCTCGGCAGCGTCCGTCCGGCGGAGCCGGCGGAATGACGTCCAGCCTCCTGCGCGTCATCGCCAGGCGCCGCGTCACGATCGGGTTCGTGTCGAGCGCGCTCGCCTTGTGGCTCGCGCGGCCGTGCGCGCAGAGCCTGGCCGGCGGCGCGGCCGTGGCGATTGCCGGGGAGGCGATGCGCGTGTGGGCGGCGGGCCATCTCGAGAAGGGCCGCGAGGTCACGACGTCGGGTCCGTACGCGTTCACGCGGCATCCGCTGTATCTGGGGTCGACGCTCATCGGGATCGGCCTGGCGATCGCGTCAGCCAGCGTGATTGTCGCGGCGCTCGTGATCGCGTACCTGGCGATCACGCTGACGGCGGCGGTACGGACGGAGGAAGCGCACCTCACCGAGAAGTTCGGCGCCGCGTATCCGGCGTACCGGGAGGGGCGCACGGAGAACGGGCGCCGGCGGTTCAGCCTGGCGCGGGCCATCCGAAACCGCGAATATCGCGCGGTCCTGGGGCTCGTGCTGGTCCTGCTGGTGCTCGCGTGGAAGGCGCGCGCGCTGAAACGTGGGGCCGGCCGGTCTTGCCCGGCGGTCGGGTTCACGACTATAATCGGGTTTTGGCCGGAAGGCCGGCGGGCCCGCCGGGGCACGTAGGGGCGGTTAGCTCAGTTGGTAGAGCACCGGCTTTACACGCCGGCTGTCAGGGGTTCGAGTCCCTTACCGCCCACCAGCCTTCGCTCGCCTGATCCGCGAGCGAGCTTCGGCTGGGCAAGCCCGGTTTTCGCTCGGCTGATCGCGAGCGGGCTACGGTTGTCACGGCAGCCGTCAGGGCTCGCGCGACAGATCGTTCTTTCGGGGTCGTAGTTCAGTTGGTTAGAACGCCGGCCTGTCACGCCGGAGGCCGCGGGTTCGAGTCCCGTCGACCCCGCCAACTATCCTTCAGAGAATAAAGGGTTTCCGTTTCTGGCGGGAGCCTGCTTGCAAACAGGCCGGAGTCCGCGGAGTTGGCTTGTTTGCAAGACGAGGCGAAATCCGTCGTCATTCCACACCCATTTCGCCCTGCTTCGGAGCCACGTATTGCCAGAAATCCTGGACTTTCGAAGCGACAGGGTGCTGGCACTCCGCGTCCTCCGGCCCAAATTGCCGCCGGCCGCGGAACGGAGAATTCGAAGTCGGTCGCGACGTCGGGCCCGAATCGCCGCGCAGGGACACGAATTGACCGCCGCGCCGGTCGTAGCTCGTGTGTCCTGCCCGTTATCCTGTTGCCAGACGGCCCCCGTTCCACGCGCAGAGGCGTTGTGCCCGCACAAGCGCGGCTTCGGCGTGATGAATTTACAGGTAGCGCCGGGTATCGTAGTGACGGACGGGCCATTCCGGACCGGATCAGTAGACGGCACTGGGACAGCAGTTCTCGGAAGTACCCTATGCTCTCTGCCATGCGCACACTCGCCATGTTGGCTCTCCTCGCCGGCGCCCCCTTCGTAAGCCTGCCAGACATTCCCCGCTACGAGGTCAAACGCGCGCCATCACCGCCCACTATCGACGGCAAGCTCGACGAGGTCGCGTGGGCACAGGCTTCGCCGCCGATCGTCCTCCAATTCTTATGGGACTCGCAGACGGGCGCCAAGCAGAAGACGGCGGCCCGCCTTCTCTGGGACAGCCAGGCGCTCTATGTCGGCTTCGACGCCGACGATGCGGATGTCACGGCCCGCTCCAGCGCGACGATCCGACGTATCGAGACGACGCGGTCGAGATTTTCATCAATCCGGATCCCAAGCAGGAAGCCGTGTATTACGGTTTCGAGATGAACGCGCGCGGCGTACTCTACGATTACCTGAATTACAACAGCCGCACGCTGTTCAAGCGCTTTGACGCCACCGGGGTGACGGTTGCCAGCGCGGTGCGAGGCACGCTCAACGAACGGGAAGACGTCGACAACGGATGGAGCCTCGAGGTCGCGATCCCCTGGGCGAACTTCGAAGAGCTGTCGCGCCGCCCGCCAGTAGCGGGAACGGTGTGGAAGGCCAATGTCAACCGTTGGGATGGCGTCGAGCCGAAGCGCCGCATGAGCATCTGGTCCGATCCCCGGAACACCACCTCATGGCCGCACGTGCCGTCGCGGTTCGGCGAGCTCGTCTTCCGGGAGTAGCCCGATCGACGCGCTCGTCCGTCGCATCATGGCGCGTAGGTCTGTGCGCACCATCGACCTCCGTTCCATGCGTATAATCGCGCACGGCCTCGAGGTCGACCCGGCGACCGGGCGCGTGGTGCGGGTGGAAAGTAATAGACATACATCTCCGGGTCGAGCGGACCGATGGTAGCCGTCCAGACCAACAAGCAGATCGATCTCCTGTGGATCGCGTGCGGTAAGGAAGACACCGCGATGAAGGGGGCGACGACCCTGCACGCCGCGCTCGACCAGGCGAAGATCGAGCACACATTCCTGGAAACCGAGGGCGCGCACCACTGGCGGGTCTGGCGCCGGTATCTCCGCGATCTGTCCCCATTGCTTTTCAAGTAAGCCGCAGCTCTGTGAATCGGCTCCCGACTATTTTCGCGACCTCGCGAGGAGGCGTGTGATGAAGAAGTGTCTTGCGATTGCCGTCCTCGGCCTCGGCTCGTCGATGGCTGCCCTGGTGGCGCAACAGCCTGCCCCGAATCCGGCCGCCAATCCCCCTCGCCTGCCGCTCGCACAGCGGATCGCGCACGACGATCCGTCCCGCTATCGACCGTCCGCGAGCGTCCACGGAGGGCCTGGCCAGCTGAACTTCTTCGCGCTGTTCAACGGCGACGTGCTCGACACCAACCTGTGGTTCCTGCATCGCGGCGTCATCCAGCCGAAGTCAGGCATCGGTCAGCACTTCCACAATTACTGCGAGGAGATGTTCGTGATCCTCGACGGGGAAGCGCAGTTCACCGTCGATGGTCGGACGACGACGCTGAAAGGGCCCGCCGGCGCCCCCGCCCGGATGGGGCATTCGCATGCGATCTATAACGCGACCGACCAGCCGGTCCAGTGGATGAACATCAACGTGACGGCGCTCCGCGGCGTCTACGATGCCTTCGATCTGAGCGACGGCAGAGTCGGCGCCGCGCTCGATCCAATCCCGCAGTTCATGAGCATGCGGCTCGATCGCGCGCGGCTCCAGCAGATCGCCGATCTGCAAGGGGGGAAGGGGACGGTGCAGTACCGACGCGCGCTGCCGCCGACGGTCTTCCAGTCGAGCTGGGCCTACGTCGACCATCTGGTGCTGCCGCCAGGCACGACGGTCGGGCCCGGCTCGGAGCCCGGCATCGGCGGCTTCTACTACGTGATGAGTGGAGAAGGCACGGCCACGGTGGGCGGGGAAACCGCCCCGATCAAGGCCGGCGACGCGATCCCGCTGCGGGTCGGCGAGACGAAAGGGTTCGAGAACACGGGAGCGGCTGCGCTCGAATTCCTGGTCGTCGGCATCGCCCGCGACATGAACAAGAAGCACGACATGCTGGCGAGCCCGCCGCAGCGACTCGGCGGGCCCGGGCGCGGCGGCCCGGGGCGAGGCGGGCGTGGGTGATCGTCGACGAGAAGCGGCCCGGATGTGCCGTGCGAGAGGTTCAGGACACGCGATGAGTCTGCGCCAAGAGCCGAGGAATGTGGCGCGTCAGAGAGCGGCTGGGGCGGGCGCCATGCAGACCACGCGCCGGACGGTGAATCACGCCATCAGCGGGTCCCTCGCTGACGCTCGTCAAACCTCGTCGTACAACACGACCGGGTAGTCCTTCTGTGTCGTCATGGTTTTCTCGACGAGCGGCCACACACGCTGGTGGGGGGCCGATGCGATCCACTTCTGCCGGAGCTCTTCGCTTTCGAACTCGAGCTCGAAACGGTAGTTGTGCGACGCCGGTGCCGTGCCCTGCAGGATGCTGCGGCGCTTCAGCATCTTCACCCTGATGTATCCTTCATGCTTGCCCGCCTCCGGAACGAACGTGTCGTGGAAGGCGGCGAGCATCTCGCGCTCCCGTGCGGGGGCAACATCCATTTCCACGTAGAGCCGGATGTGCCTGGTCTGGGCCGCCGCCGGCATGGCGAAGCGGCTCGCGCCGAGTGCAGCGGTCGTCGCGGCGAACGCCGCTCGCAGGATGCCTCTTCTGTTCACGTGACCTCCAGATCCCGCCTATAGGTGTGTGCCGGCGCTGGGCGCGCAAAAGCCCGGGACGACGCCAGGACGGTTTCATGAGTCGCTATGCTAACCGCACCGGAGCGTGCGGATCCAGTGGGCCGCGCGGGTGGACTCAAGGCGGAGATCTACGCTGCTGCGGAGCCTGGCGCGCGACGGCGTGTCCATCCTCATGAGCAGCAGCGATATCGAGGACTACGTGTGGAACGAACGGCGCCAGGGTCGGTTCACGTCACCGGATCAGCAGGAGGATCCGGGATCTCCAGGTTCATCAGCGCGGAACTCAGCGACTTGCCGTGCGCGTCGAGCGCCAGTGACCGGGTGACCCCGCCACCGAGCGCCCGTGTCATGACGAAGTTCAGCGCGCCGAGCTGCGGCAGTTCGTAGCGCACGATCTCTCCGAGCACGATGCCGTCGAAGAACTCTCGAACCCGCGTCGCGGTGACCTCGCGTTGAAGGTGGGGGTAGTTGCGCCGGTCGTACGCGATCACCGAGATGTTGCAGGTGTTCCCCTTGTCGCCGGTGCGCCCGTGTGCGATCTCTCTGAGCTTCATCAAACCGTCTCGTAGTCGACCTGCCACGCCACTGAGGATCTCGGCAGCAGCGTGGAGCGCATGGCCAGCACGCGCTTCACGGTTGTCGACGCGCCGCCACCGCCGGCGGGTCCGTTGGTATAGAGCGACTCGATTTCACGCGCCACGCGCCACGCATCCGCCTCGGTCGAAACCCGAGCCGCGACGCGAAGCCTGACCTCGTACGGCTCGCCTACCGGCCTGCTCACGCCGCCGTGAAGCGCGTCGAGTCCAATCAGATCGTAGCGAATGTCGGTCGCTGCCGGGCCGACCAGGGCGAGTCGTCCGGCGACGACCTCGGCGGCCAGGCGTGCGCGTGCGACGGCGCCAGGCCCGCCGTACGACATCTGCCCCTCGCCGATCCACCCGTCGTGCTGCCCGACAGAGACCTTCAGCATCTCGGGCCTCGGGCGTCCATCCGCGCCAGACACGCGAACCCGGTCCACGCCGTCCGCCTCCATGGTCACGCGACTGAAGTCGGCAACGACGTCAGGCGTGACATACGCGGCCGGGTCGTGGACCTCGTAGAGCAGCTGCTCCGTGCACGTGGCAGTGTTCACCAGCCCGCCAGAGCCGGACACTTTCGTCACGACGATGTCGCCGCCCGCTGTGATCTCCGCCAGCGGGAACCCGAGGCGCTCGAGGTGTGGGACGTCTTTCACCCCGGGATCGGCGAAGTAGCCGCCGGTCACCTGCCCTGCGCATTCGAGCAGGTGGCCGGCAAGCGTTGCGAGCCCGACGCGCGGCCAATCGTCGCCGGCCCACCCGAAAGCCGTGAGAATCGGTGCCACGAACAACGAAGGATCGGCCACCCGCCCGGTGATGACGACGCCGGCACCTCGATGGATCGCTTCGACGATGGGATCGGCTCCGAGATAGGCATTCGCCGACACGACAGAACCGGGATCAAATGGTTCGTCCAGCTCGAGGGAGCGATAGCGCCCGTTCGACACGATCGTCGTGACATCGTCGCCGGTCACGACGGCGATGGTCACATCCGTCAGACCGGCTCGTCTTGCCACGTCACCCACGCAGCCGGCGGCGGCATGCGGATTCGCGGCTCCCATGTTGGTGACGAGCGTCACGCCGCGCCCGTGGCACGCCGCGAGCACGGCCTCCATGCGCTCGCGAAGCAGGGGATCGAAGCCGGCCTGTGGATCGCGCGCCTTCGCCTGCTGCGCCAGGGCGATGGTGCGCTCGGCCAGGCACTCGAACACGAGGTAGTCGAGGTCGCCGCGTTCGACCAGTTCGATGGCGGGCTCAACGCGGTCGTTCGAGTAGCCGGCGCCGCAGCCAATGCGGAGCGGACGGCCACTCGGGGGCATGAGGCGCGACTGGCGGTGACGCACGTGAGACTCCTTCTCGATGCCCGATCGGACCATCGCGCCGGTTGCGCTCCGCAAGCACTCTCCTCAAGGTAACCGATCCGGCGGCGCGGCCGCCGGTTCGGGATACTCTGCTTCGGGCGCCTTGGCCGCAGCGCCGCGCCCTGACGGTCTTGGTGATGAATATGCTCGCCATCCTTGGCTTCGTGACGATCGGTGTGTTCCTGGCGTTCGTAACGCTGACGAGAATACCGGTGATCGTGGCGCTCGTCCTGGTACCGCTCGCCACGGCCGTTGCCGGAGGTTTCAGTGGTCAGGTGGGTGCCTTCGCCGTCGACGGCCTGAGGACAGTGGCGCCCGTCGCGGCGCTGATCATGTTCGCGGTGCTGTATTTCGGACTCATGATCGACGTCGGGCTGTTCACTCCGCTGATCGAGCGTCTGCTCGGCTTCGTCCATGGCGACCCCGTCCGCTTGTGCCTGGCGACCGCCGCGCTCGCGATGCTGGTCGCATTGGACGGTGACGGCGCCACCACGTTCCTGATTTCCATCACCGCGTTGCTGCCCGTGCATCGCCGGCTGGGAATGACGCCGCTGGTGCTTCCGGCGATCGTGGCACTGGCGGCCGGTGTGATGAATCTGCTGCCGTGGGGCGGTCCGACCGCGCGAGCGATGAGCGTGCTTCGCGCCGGCGTCGATCAGGTCTTCATCCCTGTCCTGCCCGCGATGGGCATGGGGATCGTGTGGGTGTTCTTCGTCGCGTGGCGGCTGGGGCGTTCGGAACGGCGACGATTGGCGACCGGACCGCCGTTCGTGCCCGAGACGTTGTCCGAGGCCGTCGTGACGCCACACCCGGCGTCACGGGCACTCTTCTATTTCAACGCGGCTCTCACGATCGTGGTGATCGTTCTGCTCCTGCAGGGGCTGTTCCCCGCCTCGGTCGGCCTGCCCGAATTACCCGCCCCGCTCATCTTCATGGTGGCCTTTGCCATAGCCTTGCCGGTCAACCGGAGAACCGCCACGGCCGAACGCGATCAAATGGCCTCCCACGCGGCGAGCGCCGTCCTCGTGGTTTCGATGATCCTGGCCGCGGGCGTCTTCACCGGCATCCTGAATGGCAGCGGGATGATCAAGGCGATGGCCGTCGTGCTTGCGTCGAATATCCCATCGGCTGTGTCGCCGTGGCTCAGCCAGATCGTCGCGCTCACGAGCATGCCGCTCAGTCTGGTGTTCACGCCCGATGCGTTCTATTTCGGGGTGCTGCCGGTATTCGCCGACCTGACGTCGGCCCTCGGCCGGGATCCGGTGACGATCGGCCGGGCCGCGATCCTTGGTCAGATGACGACCGGCTTTCCGCTCAGTCCGCTGACCGCGTCGACGTTCATCCTGGTCGGACTGTCGGGCGTATCGCTGCGAGAGCATCAGAGGTATGTCTTCAAATGGGCGCTCGGCACGACAGTCGTCATGACGATCGTCGCGTCGATCACGGGAGCCATTTGATGAGCTTGCAGCTGTTCGCCGCGGCCGCCGGCTTCCCCCCGCGGGATCGCGTATCGTATTGCTGAAGTTGGAATTCTAACCATGTGGAAATGCGGAACGGCGTTATGTGCGGCGCTGCTCTGCGCCGGACCTCTGTCGGCGCAGGTCGTCAGGCTGGAGATCGACTCGCGCGAGCCGATGAGCCCTGGACAACAGGCCGGTGCGGCGGGCCCCTTCGAGCTGATTCGTGGACGGATCCACGGCGAGGTGGATCCGGGAGATCCACACAACGCCATCATCCACGATCTCGGCCTGGCGCCACGGAATGCGCGCGGCAAGGTCGAGTACGTCGCGACCTTCGCGCTGGCGAAGCCCGTCGATCTCGCAAAAGCCTCGCGCGTTCTCCTCTATCAGGTGGTCAATCGCGGGAACGGACAGGCGACGGCGAACGCCGAGGGAGATATCACGCTCGTCAGCGGCTGGCAGGGCGACGTGATTCCGACCGCGACGAACCACACGATCGCCGTTCCAGTCGCACGCAAGAAGGACGGCTCGCCCGTGACCGGCCGCGTGATCGCCCGTTTCTTCGATCTTCCCGACGGCGCGCAGAGCGTGCCGATTCGCCTCGCCTCGCTCGGGACGGCCCAGCCATACCGTCCCGCAGATCTCGCAGAGACCGGCGCCACGCTGACCTGGCACACCTGGGAGAACTACGCCGGGCAGCAGGACGCGAAACACACGGTGCCGCGTGCGGATTGGGCGTTCGCCGACTGCGAGAGTACGCCATGGCCGGGCAGGCCGGATCCTTCGCGCGTCTGCGTCAAGGACGCGTTCCGCGCCGGCCGGTTCTACGAATTGGTATACACGGCGAAGGATCCGCTGGTGCTGGGCGTCGGACTGGCCGCCACGCGCGATATCGTCTCGTTCTTCCGCCATGGGCAGGCCGATGCCTCAGGCACGCCGAATCCGGTGGCCGGCGTCGTCGATCACACGATCAGCCTCGGCGACTCACAGTCGGGCAATTTCATCCGGACATTTATTCATCTTGGCTTCAACCAGGACACGCAGAACCGCATCGTCTGGGACGGCGCGTTTCCACGGATCGCGGCGCGTCAGACGCCGATCAACCTGCGCTTCGGGCTGCCGGGCGGCGCCGCCGGCATGTATGAGCCCGGCAGCGACGGCGTCGTCTGGTGGACGCGTTACGCGGACAAGGCGCGTGGACTGAAGGCGGCGGGCCTTCTCGATCGGTGCGCCGCGACGAAGACCTGCCCGAAGATCGTCGAAGCATTCGGGTCGGCGGAATTCTGGGGCCTGCGCATGTCGCCGGATTTGATCGGCACCGACGCGACGCGCGACCTCGCGCTGCCGTCGAACGTCCGCCGCTATTACTATCCCAGCACGACGCATGGCGGCGGGCGCGGCGGGTTCCCGGTCGAGGCGATAGCGGCCGCGAACAGCCCGTGCACGCTGCCGGCCAATCCGAACCCGCAGGCCGAGCAGACGCGCGCGCTGACGCGCGCGCTCGTCGACTGGGTGGCGAAGGGAACACCACCGCCGCTGAGCCGCTACCCGACGCTGGCCAACGGCGACCTGGTGCCGGCGACGCGCGCGGCACTGGGCATGCCCGAGATCCCCGGGCTTCCGTTCAGCGGTCGCCTGCTGAACCCGGTGCTGCGCTACGACTTCGGCCCCGGTTTCCACGCCGCGGACCTCTCGGGGGTGATGACCCGCGTCCCACCGCGGGTCGTCGGCGTCCTGCCGACCTACGTCCCGCGCGTCAACGAGGACGGCAACGAAACGTCGGGCGTGCCGTCGGTGCAGCTGCAGGCGCCGCTCGGCACCTATCTCGGATGGAATACGTTCCGCGCCGGCGTCTTCGCGGGACACGGCTGCGGATTCCAGGGGGGCTGGATTCCTTTCGCGAAGACGAAAGCGGAACGGATCGCCAATCGCGATCCCCGGCTGTCGCTCGAGGAGCGCTACGGCACGCACGACGGGTATGTCGCGGTGGTCAGGAAAGCGGCAGAGCAGGCGGTCACGGACCGTGTTCTGCTGCCCGATGACGCGGCGCGAATCGTGCGCGCCGCGGAGGCGAGCAAGGTCCTCGAGCAGAGCCAGCCTGCCGCCTCCGTGTCGTCTTCGTGCGAGCAGCTCACGTCGCTCAATCTGACGAACGTGGCGGTCACGACGACCTTCGCGATCACCGACTCGCATCAATCCGCGCGAGTCCAAGAATACGTCAGCGGGCTGACCTCCGAAGCCAGCTCGCATCGGTGCACGCACCCCTGACCGTAAGCGTTGCACGAAACAGGAACGTTTGAAGTTGGTCGGTTGAGGCTGAGACTTTCAGAGACTGCCTTACTGCGGGTGGTTCGGCAGCCAGAACGGCTTCATTCGCGGCTCGATACGAGCGTCTGATCGCCGTTCCTTGATCAGTGGGGTCATCCAGATTGACCCAAGTGGGCAGGATTGGCACTGAGGAACGGAGCGCGGGGACAGTCTCCGCCGCCCTGCAACGGATCGACGACGCCCGCCCTCCGTTTGGCGTTTGCAGCGTCGATACCGTATCGTCCTGGACGATGCGTCTCCGGCTGGGGATCCCAATCAAGCTGGTCGGGCATCCGATGAAGGACGGGTCCAAGGGCATCTCGCTGTTCTATGCGGTTCGCCCGGATGGCACGCGTCTGTACCACGACATCGCCCCAGGGACGAGGTGAAGAAGTAGCCGAATGTCGTTCTTCCAGCGTCTGCAGAACAGCGCGTTCACCGATTGGTTTCTCGGCTCGCCGTCCATCTGGGCGTATCCGACCGTGCTCACGCTGCATACCGTCGGCATGGCGATCCTGGTGGGCGCCAGCTTCGTGATCAACCTCCGGGTGCTGCAGGTCTCAGGCGGCATCCCGCTGCACCGCCTGCAGCCGCTCTACCGTTTCATCTGGATTGGCTTCACGATCAACCTCGTGAGCGGCCTCATCCTGTTTCTCACTGAAGCGGCGGATCGGGTCGTGGACCCGGTCTTCTACGTGAAGATGGCGAGCATTGCGGTGGCGCTGGCGCTGGGGGGCGTGGTGAAGCGCCGGGCGATCGACGACACGGGCGCCCCGCAGGTCGCGACCGTCCAGACCCGTTCCCTGGCGGCCGCGTCCCTCGGCATGTGGGTCGTCGCCATCGTCGCCGGCCGGCTGATGGCCTATGTGAAGCTGTGAAGCGGACGCCGGACGATGATTGAACTCTCTGCTTGGGTGGAGTCGACCTGGATCTCGAAAACGCTGTTCGGGATCTCCTGGCTGTGGCCCGTGTCCGAAGCGCTGCACTTCATCGGCCTGTGCATGCTGATTGGCGGCGCGGGGCTGCTTGACTTGCGGCTGATGGGGCTGTTTCGGGGCCTTCCCATCCGCCACGTGAAGGCGCTGATGCCGTGGGCAATGGGCGGATTCCTCATCAACGCCGTCACGGGGGCGCTGTTCCTGATCATGCAGCCGCATTCGTACCTGAGCAGCGGCGTCTGGTGGGCGAAGGTGGCCTTTCTGGGTATCGCCGGCGCAAACGCGCTGTTTTTCGAAACGCGCCTGGCGGTTCCCGCGCTGGCGATGCACCCGGACGAAGACACTACGACGGCCTTGAAGGTCATCGGCGCAGTGTCGCTGTTCAGCTGGTTTGCGGTTATGTACTGCGGACGTATGCTGCCGTACCTCGGAACGGGAAACTGATCAGCAGCGCAGAACCTGGTGAGGATTCATGCGAACGTCCGGTCTGATAGGGGTGCTTGTGGTGGCCGCCTTGTCGGCCGCCTGCCAGGCGCGGCCAGCGCCGGCCGCGGAGTCGCCGTTTCGAGCGACGAGCACTATCCGCGAACTCATGCAGTCCATGGTCGCGCCGAGCGCCCAGGGCCTGTGGGACTCGGTCGGCCGGGTCTCCGATGCCAAGGGAACCAGAGACCTCGAACCAGAGATCCGATGAGGAATGGGCCGCGGTGAGGCGTCATGCGGTCGCCCTGATGGAGTCGACGAACCTCCTGCTGATACCGGGCCGGCATGTGGCCAGGGAGGGGCAGCAGACGCTCAAGGCCGATGAGGCAGATCCCGGATCGGAGTTGCCCCCGTCAGAGATCGAGAAGCTAGTCAGTCAGAATTGGGCCGCCTGGACAGTCATGGCCCACAACCTTCACGGGTCCGCGGGGTCCATGCTCGACGCCATCGACAAGAAGGACGTCGCGCGACTCGAAAGTACCGGTAGCGACCTCGACGGCGTCTGCGAGTCCTGTCATCTGACCTTCTGGTATCCGCGACCACAGGCCCGGACGGCGGGCGTCTCGACGATCCTTGCCGTCCTGGCTCCAATGCGTTAGGTACCGCGACCAGCAGAGGGGCATTATGTAAGCGGCGGCGATGGCGCGGGTGAGAAGGGTAGGCGGGGACCGGCTGTTCGCAGGATTAGGGCTACAGTATGAAACGACTCTGCGTCCGTTCGGTGGCTGTGGCGTGCCTGGCGGTCGCGCCGGTGACGATGGTGGGACGCGCCGCGCAGGAACCCAGGACCGATCCGGACGTTTCCGGCTTCTGGGAGCTGAACTTTGATAGCCGGAAGGTGCCGCGTGCCAGCCTGTTGCCGTCCATCACGCGGGCGAAGATCGACGCGCGCGCCAGGGGCGACGACTATGCCGTTCGCTGGTGCAACCTGCTCGGCGTTCCCTTCGTGATGGATCCCGGGCGCCCGCTCGACATCCGGCAGGGCGCAACCGCGGTCATCATCGCGCCCGAGAACTCGTCGGCACCGCGCTATCTCTACACGAATCGAGCGGCGCACATCAGCGAAGACATCTTCGACCCCTCGACCAACGGCGATTCCATCGCGCACTGGGATGGGGACACTCTGGTGGTCGACACGGTCGGCTTCCACGGACAGCGTGGGATCACTGCCATCCCGGGTGGTGGATACCGCACGGAGAAATCGCGGCTGGTCGAGCGATACCGCCTGTTGAAGGATGGCGCGCTTCTGTCGGTCACGTTCACCTGGACCGATCCCACGATCTTCCGCACGCCGCACTCGTACGAGTATCGCTATCACCGGCTGCCGGCAACCTACGAGCCCAGGCAATGGCTGCCCTGCGATCCCTATGACGAGGAGCGTGCGAAGTTCCTGGATCCCCCGCGGATCGCGAAGCCAGCCGGCCGTGCGATTTCGAAGGAGTAACGAGCATGCCATACCGGGTTCTGGTTATCGCGGCGGTCCTGCTGCCGGTTGCGGCCGCGCCTTTCCCGCGGGCGCAATCGCCGGCCGCGGCGAGTTCGCGTCTCGAAGGCGACTGGGTTCGTATCGATCCTGACGGGGCAGGAAGCTTCGACCGGCTTGGGGCCTCGATACCGCCCGCGCTGTTGCTGCCCGGCGTGACCGCCGGCGGTGGGCGCGGCGGCCGTGGCCGCGGCGGCCGCGGCGGTGCGCCCGCGGCGCAGCCGAGCGGGCCGAACCCGGAAGGCGTCCCCTACATCGTGGTGGCGCAGCCATGCGGCGGAGGTGGCGGGGGCCGCAGTAACGGCGCGCTTCTCCTCAACCCCGACTCGGGCGGCGTGCACTTCATCGAGCACAAGGATGAGGTGATCTTCGCAGGAGAGCGTGGCGGCCTGCGGCACGTCTACCTGGACGGGCGGGCACACCCGAGCCCATGGGCCCCCACGCCAGCCGGGCACTCGGTCGGTCGTTACGAGGGGAACACACTCGTCGTCGAGACGACCGGGTTCACGCCCGGCGGGGTCGCCGGCGGCGGCGTCCGGACCGCGGAGACCGTTCTCGTCGAACGGTTCGAGGTGTCCCCGGACGGCCAGCGGCTCACGATCACGTACACGTGGACAGACCCCAAGGTCTATCAGAAGCCGCACGTGTATCGGTATTATTTCGATCGCGCGCCAACCGTGAGGTCCGGCGGATCGCCGGTCAGTTATGCGCTCGAAGAGTGGTGCGACGCGGGCGATCCGGTGGAGAGGCAGTCGATCGTGCCGCCCAAACAGATCATCAAGTGACGTGCGCGCGGCATCAATTCCGGAGGTTCGCATGAACATCGGGCGTGTCGGTCTGGCCATCGTCGGCTTTGCGATGGCGTCGGTGTCGCTCGCCGCGCACCATTCCTTCGCGATGTTCGAGATGGACAAGGACGTGGAGTATCGCGGCGTCGTCAGGGAGTGGAAGTGGCAGAACCCGCACGTGCACCTCACAGTCGACGTCAGGAAGGCGCCTGGCGTCGACCCGCAGACCCTCGGCCTCTGGGACGTCGAAGGCGGGTCGGTCAACATCATGACGAGACAGGGGTGGACCCGCGGCAGCTACAAGGCCGGGGATCCGATCAGACTTGTGGGACATCCGATGAAGGACGGATCGAAGGGCATCTCGCTCTTCTATGCGATTCGCCCGGATGGCACGCGTCTGTACCACGACATCGCCCGGCCCAAGGACGATGTGAAGAAGTAGCCGAGCCGTTCTTCCAGCGTCTGCAGAACAGCGCGTTCACTGATTGGTCTCTCGGCTCGCCGTCCATCTGGGTGTATCCGACCGTGCTCAACTGCATATCGTCGGCATGGCGATCCTGGGCGGCGCCAGCTTCGTGATTTAAGACCTCGATGGGCTCCGCGTGGTCGGGTGTTCGGCAGAGAACTCAGGCGCTTCAGGCCACCATCGGCGCGCCCTTCGCCCCCGGTCCGCCGCTGCCGGCCGGCCCGAGCGCGGTCGGATCACAGTGCCTCCGTCGCGAATGGGTTCCGGATCGTGAGGCGTCCGTCGATGATCTGGCCGTCTTGCAGGTCCTCAGAATACAGAGTGGTGCACTCAGCTTCGAGTGCCGCAGCCGTAATTAACGCATCGTAGATGTGAAAGCGATACTGGGCCGCGATTCGTAGACCGGCTTCGTGCGTCTCAACGGTGAGCGGCACGGGCGACGGGCACAGGACTCTTATCGCGGTGAGGGCCTCTCCAATCTCGTCCCACGTCATACCGAGTTTGCGGCGGGCTACCGAAGCCAGCTCGTTCAGCACCTGGACGCTCACGACACCGCCGCCGGCGACCAGTGCTTCCGCCGCTGCCGTCCGCTCGTCCCTCTGGGCGACGACGTACACGAGGACGTTGGTGTCGAAGAACGCTTTATCGTTCATGGGCCTCATCGCGGCTGAACGTAAAGCCAGGAGGCAGCGGGCGACGGAGCCGGCGAAGGCGTGCGAGAGCCTTTTCTTTGCTGCGGTCGCGGCTGACCTCGAACTCCCGGTCGCCCGCGATTCGAATCTCAATTTGGTCGCCCTCTTTGAGCTCGAGTGCATCGACCACGGCTGAAGGAAGTCGAACCGCCAAGCTGTTTCCCCATTTCGCGACCTGCATGAGCGCCCCCCCCAAATGATATACATTGTCAATAGTATATCTAAGCGCTCAGAATTACAAGAACTTTGCCGCGGTTCTACAGCGTTGATGGACGCAACCGGCGCCATGTCCGGCGCTCGCCAACTGGCCGAGGCCGTTCGTGGCCTAGGGCTGAATCGTCGGGCCGAGACACGAATTGCCCCTTAGTCCGGGCCGGAGCCGATCCGCGCAGGATCCGGTAGGTCGCTCGCGCCGTCGCTTCATCAGATGGCGACAATCGACGCGTCGACGGTGCGGCTGCGCGTCGCCAGAATCGAGCCGCCTGCGACCGGGAGCTGAATGTCGACACGCATTCGCTGCGCAGTGGTCACCACGTGCGCGTTCGTGACGGTAAGTACGAGGCGCGGATGGTCTGCTGACGCCAGGGCCGTCACTGGCTTACGACTCGCATAGCGCGTCGCGCCAATGGAACACTTTGGCGCATGCCACGCACACGCGCAGAATTCCAAACCAGCGGACGTCACTCCCACGGCAGAACGGACAGCGTCTCGTCGTCGTCAACGGCGTGAGCGAGCGCATATCGATCGTCGCCATCGGTCACCTCTTTCGTCGAACGCTGCTGTGCGACGCAGGTCGTAACATCAATCCGCATGCCTCCCAGCACACGCGACAGGCGTCGAGGTGCGCCGCAAAAAGCGCGGGATTTCGAGCACTCTGTTCGCCCACACACAGTGCGCTGAGCCGCGGACGACAGCTGGAGTCCGTGCAGGTGGGCCACGCTGATGCCTGTAGTGCGCGGCAACGAATCCGTTTTGTGAGAGTGCACAGAGCGGAAGACGATGAACAGTTCGCCAGAAGCGGAACCGTCCATCGTCCTTGATAAGGTGGGGTTGCAGGCGAGAGCGTCAGCGTACCGACGCCGAGCGAGTCGACAGGAGTGGTCGCGAGGCGGGCGTATGCCGCGCCTTGGCGAATGCGACCCGCGGTGTGCGAACCAGCGAACGAATCATCGTTCTCGGCGTTTCCCGAAAACTCGATCGGATTCGAGTCACCTACCTGGGAGGCGCAACTCGTATGCCATCTGCCTTATCGCCGAAGGGCGGTGAAGAGGTGCTCTGGCGGCTCACCGCGATCGCATCCGAGCGATGTCCAGGATACTCCGTTCATCAACGAACGATTGAGTCACTCTGGGATGACGCGCTCTCAGCGGTGCGCCCTCGATCCGCGTAGTAGCCGGCGCGGGTTCGCGCGACTGCTACGCGGGGCTGCAGCACCCCCACCGAGACTCGGCGAAACGTACCGTCGGCTCCCTGACTCGGCAGGTACCCGATCACGTACTGGTGACTCAGCTCCTCGGCGATGACATCGTAGATCGCAGGCAGTTCACGGGCCGTGCGCGGGGTGAACAGCCGGCCGCCGGATTCCCGCGCGAGCGTATTCATGGCGTGGGCCGATTCGAAGGTCCTGCGGTCACTCAGCACGTTCTTCAGCCGCGCAGAATCTTCGCCGAGCGAGACGATGTAGATCGTCGCTTCGACTCGGCGGACGAGATCGAGGACGTCCTCGAACGTGACGTGGCTCGCCGTGTCGAGGCCGTCCGACAGGAGCACAATGACCTGACGCCTGACTTCGGCGGAACGTTGACGCTCCTGCTGATATTGGCGGAGCACGATGTACAACGCATCGTAGAGCGCAGTATTGCCATCCGCATGTGTCGACCGGAGGGCCTCGTCGACGCGCGCCAGATCCGGCGTCATCGGCTGGTGAAGCGCCACCGAAGAGCCAATGCCAGCGACGGCGGCACGATCGCCGTCCCGGAGCCGTTGCCGCAGTCCGCGTGCCGCCTTCTGCGCCAAGCTCAGGTGGTCCCGCATGCTGCTGCTGGTGTCGAGGAGAAATCCCACGTCGATCGGCGCATCACCCGACGCGAAGTGCGAAATCACCTGCCGCCCTCCTTCCTCGAAGATGGCAAAGTCGGCCGCCGTCAGGTCGGGCACGTAACGGCCGGCCCGGTCGGTGACCGTCACGGTCAGCGGCACGAGCTGCACGCCCGATCTGAATCTGCGGGACTGGGCCAGCAGCGAGTCAGCCCCGAAAGGGGCCGCGGCGAGAACGACGCCCATTACCAGGGCCAGGCGACGAACGAATGCTTTGTTCATGGCTGACTCCGCGAGACAACAACGAAGTAGTGAACCTCACCGTCCCCGTTTGAGGGTGGACGGGAGAAAGTGTCCCCACTGATCCCGCAGGATCCGCTTCATTCGATTCGACCGGTGCATGACGTCACCTCCTCACCACACGGCACTGCTTGGCGATCACGCGGTGGCAGCTTCCTCGAGTCTGTACTTGCGGACCCGCAGGTGGAGCTGTGTGCGCGACAACCCAAGCCGCCGCGCGGCTCTCGTTTTGTTTCCTCGGCTCTCCTGCAGGACCTTGGCAATGGTGGTGCGCTCGAGTGCGCTCAGGTCAGTGGTGTCGTGGCGCGCTGACCTGGCGGCTGGTTGCAGGGCCAGATGCTCCGCGTCGATGAGCGCGCCTTCTGAGAGAATCGCTGCCCGCTCCAGGACATTGCGAAGCTCTCTTACGTTTCCCGGCCATTGATACTGGAGGAGCGCTTGTCGTGCCTCACGCGTGAGACCGGCGACCGGCCGGCCGAAGGACCGGCCGATCTCCTGCAAAAAGGCTTCGCTCAGCGGCACGATGTCGCAGGGACGCTCGCGCAATGGCGGAATCTGGATGTCGAACACGCCGAGGCGATAGAACAGGTCCTCGCGAAAGTCACCACGCTCCACGGCTTTGCGCAGATCGCGGTTCGTGGCTGCGATGACGCGGATGTTCGCCTTCACCAGGCGAATACCACCGAGCCGCTGGAACTCGCGCTCCTGCAGGACCCGCAGGAACTTCGCCTGCGCCGACAGACTCATCTCGCTGACCTCGTCGAGGAACAGCACGCCGCCCGACGCGAGCTCCACCTGGCCGGGCTTCGCCTGGTGCGCGCCGGTGAAGGCGCCGCGTTCGTAGCCGAACAGCTCCGCCTCGAGCAACTGCTCGGGCAACGCGGCGCAATTGAGCGCGATGAATGGCCGGCTCCTGCGTGCAGACGCCGCATGGATGAACCGCGCCACGACTTCCTTCCCGGTGCCCGAGTCGCCGGTGACCAGCACGGTCGTGTCCGTCGAGGCGACTTGCGTCGCCTTGCGCAGCACCCCGCGCCATTCGACAGACTCGCCGACGACGCGCAGGTGGGTGCCCACCGCCAGGTGATCGACCCCTCGCTGCACGCCGGCGTCGGCCCGCTGCGCACGGGCGTCGTCGATGTGATGGGGGACGTTGCCGACCTCGCCGCGGCCTGCTCCGAGGCCGAGGTGGTATGCGATCCGTCGCGCGAGCGGAACGTGTGCGCGATTGAAGGCCATCGGGCTCTTCGACCAGAACGCCACGCGGACCAAAGGCTCCGGGGCGAGCGTCGACACTGCCAGGACCGAGCGGTAGCCGGCGCCGACCAGCCGCTCCCTCGCGTGCGCGGCGGCGGTTGCGCCCGCCGGCCCTGACCGCAGATCACCGATGATCACCTCGTCTGCGTCGGCCTCCATCACGTCCGGCACGTCGGCGGTCGACGCGTTCACAATCGGCTGCCCCTGTTGATCGAGGCACACGATGCGCAAGGCGTCGTGCGGCAACATCTTGCCGACGATCGCTGACAGGCGCGGCAACGCGGTGCCGAGATCGCTCGTGACGGCAAGCTCGCGGAGCAGTTCCAGCGAGCCATCGAAATACGCGCCCTGAGAGTGCGAAAGGTGCGCCGCTGTTTCGTCAATAGCCAGCATCGCGATAGCCCTCCCTGTTCTCAGCGATTCTGGGCGTCGACGCGGGCAGTCACAATCTCCCTTCGGGCGCATTCCTACGCTCATTTAGCGCTGGTTGGAGGACTGGATAGGGTCCGGTACGACGACTCGGTAGGGTGGCGTGCGGGGGCCCCTTTAGGGCGTGGCGCTCCGGGTTCAGGCCGGGCGCGAGTGAGTTCTTGCGGCAGGCGGCTCGATGCGCTTCCATCCGAAGAGTCGAGCGTCGACCGACCAGCGCCCCGGCCCCAACATCGCCAGACCACCGGCGATGGCTGCTGACAACAGGGACACCAGCGGGTCTTCGTCAACTCTTAGCATCTGCAAGATCTCAATCAGGGCAACGACCGTTCCGGCCACGGGCGTCCAGAGCCCCGCGAACAGCAGCAATCCGGATCCCGCCGCCGATGCGGAGCCAAGTGTCACGTGCAGCGGCGCGTCGGTCCACAGGTGCGGAGCCGCACGCACAAAGACCACCGGGCCGATGACCAGCCGCATGAGCAGCAAACCGATGCCGGGCCAGCTGCCGGCGAATGTGGAATACAGGCGTCGCAACACGCACCCCCACACAATTATTCGCGCTGGGCAGCGCGCAGCGAACCCCCGGCCGGGCCGCGGGAGTGACTCTTTAGGGTCCGCTATCGGTGGCGCCCTGGGAGGTGGTAGGTTGCCGGGCGCTAGAGCTCGATGATGCCCCGCTTCACGCCGATCATCGCCGCGTGCGTCCGATCATTGGCGTCGAGTTTCGCAAGGATGCTCTTGACGCGGCCCTTGACGGTGTCCTCGGTCACGCCGAGCTGATCGGCAATCTGCTTGTTCGCGTTCCCGGCCGCGATGAGGCGCAACACGACGAGCTCCGCCGGGGTCAGGGCCTCGTCACTCACGTGCTGGGCGATTTGGAACGAAACCTCCGGCGACAGGCTCTTCTTTCCGGCATGCACCGCCCGGATCGTGCGCAGCAGCTCGGAATGGAGGGTGTTCTTGAGCAGGTAGCCCTGGGCGCCGGCCTTGACCGCGCGGAGGATCTGCGCGTCGCCCTCGTACGTCGTCAGTACGATGACCCGTGCCTCCGGAAACTCCGTACGGATAGTGATGAGCGCGTCCAGCCCGTTCATCTCCGGCATCTGCAGGTCCATCAGCGTCACGTCCGGACGATGCGCGCGGAATTGCTGGATCGCTTCACGGCCGTTGGTGGCTTCTGCGACCACGGTCATATCCGGCTGAACTCCCAGAAGACCGGCGATCCCTTCGCGCACCAGTGGATGGTCGTCGACGGTGAGAATGCGAATTGGGGAGCTGCCGGTCATGACGCGTCTCCTCGGACGTTTGCCGGAGTCTTCCGTGCCAGGAACCGCGACAACCAGGAGCGCCTCGCGGAGGTTGCGTAGAGGGTGCGCGCCGGCACGCGCAGGTCGACCTCCGTGCCTGCCCGGACTTCGCTCCAGACTGCCAGCCTCCCACCAATTGCAGCGGCGCGTTCCGGCATCCCGCGCAGTCCGTAGTGTCCCTCGATTCCGTGGGCGGCGAGCACCGCCTGATCGATGCCTTTCCCGTCGTCTCTCACCCGCAATCGGAATTCATCGTCGTCATACCGGATCTCGACCTCGACCAGTCCGGCCTGCGCGTGACGAAAAGCATTCCGCAGCGCTTCCGCCGCAATCTTGTAGATTTCGTCCCGAAGGATCGGATGCAGATCCCGCGGCTGTCCTTCGACCCCGACGCGGAATGCCGGAGGCGGGTTGGCGCTCGCGTCGGTGGCGAGCTCGTCGCCCAAGGTTCTGATCGCGACGGCGAGATCGTTACGTTCGACGGTCGACGCCCGTAAGCCTTGCACCGCGTCCCGGCCTTCGGTGATCGCCTTCGCCGCCTGTTCAATCGCAATGTCCAGTCTCTCTTTCGCCTCTGCCGGGCGCTCGGGCAGCAGGTACGACGCCGTCTGGAATCGCAGCAACAGACCGTGGAAGCTCTGAAGCAGCGTATCGTGCAGCTCGCGGGCGATGCGCGTCCGCTCGCCGACTCGCGCTTCGACCGTCATCTCGAACGCGTGCTGTACCTGACGCATCCGGGCGTGGTACGCGACCCACATCAGCGCCAGGATCAGACCACGGAGGAGGCGCGAAACCAGTTGGTCTTATACCACGGAGGTGTGATGACGATCGGCAGCGACACGCCTGCTTCGTTCCATACACCGTCGCTGTTCGAACCCTGCACGCGAAAGACATAGTGACCGGGGTCGAGATTGGTGTACGTCGCGACGCGGCGCTTGCTGTCCACTTCGTTCCAGCCGGGACGAAAGCCCTCGAGCGTGTACCGATAGCGGTTCTTGCTGGGAATTCGCGTAACTCAGCGCCGCGAACTCGAGGGAGAAGACATTCTTTGCATGAGACAGCGTCAAGGACTCGGCATACGGGATGGCTCGCTTGAGCTCGGAGTCGGCGCCGATCGCTACAACTTCGTTGAAGATCGTGAAGCTCGTGAGCACAACTGGGGGCACGTAGGGATTGTCCTGGATGTCTTCGGGGACGAACGTGGTCAGCCCCTCGCTGCCGCAGAAGAGCATCTCGCCGGTGCGCCCTCGCTGGTAACAACTCCGCGAAAAGTCGTCGCTCCGCAAGCCGTCCGAGGTGTTGTAGTTCCTGAACGTTTTTGTCTGCGAATCGAATCGGGATAGGCCCTTCTTGCTGCTGATCCACAACGTGCCGGCGTCATCTTCGAGGATGCCCATCACATCGTCGCTCGGCAGGCCATGCTGCCGGGTATAGTGCGTGAAGACCTCGGTTTTCGGGTCAAACCGATACAGGCCCGTTCCCAGGCCGAGCCAGAGCGCTCCTGTGCGGTCCTCATGAATGGCTCCAATGCTGCCACCTTGCAGTCTGCCAGGATCACCCGGTTTTGACGTGTAGTTCACGAAGCTGTTCGTCTTTTCGTCAAGCCGGCTCAGGATGCCGCCCCACGTCCCGAACCAGAGCGTGCCGGAGCGATCGCGATGAATAGCAGAGACGCTGTGTGCCAGGCTCGCGGCATCCTCTCGGCCAGGCCGGTAGTTGGTAAATCGCTCGGTAACGGGATCGAAGCGGCTGACACCCCCGAACTGTCCCACCCACAACTGGCCGCCCCGATCTTCATAGACACAGATGACGTCATCCGTCATCAGGCTGTGAGGATCAGCGGGATCGTGGGCGTAATGCTTGAAACGACCGTTGCGCGGATCGAACCGGTCGAGACCGGCAGCCAAGCCGCCCAGCCAGAGGTAGCCGCGCGTGTCCTTGAGAATGGTATTGAGCTCACCACCTTTGCTGAGACTGCGGTTGCCCGTGCCGGGACGATAGTGGGTGACCCGACCCATACGTCGATCCACTCTATCGAGCCCTCGAGGGAAGAGGCCGACCCATAGCACGCCATCCGGGTCCTCGTGAATCGCGGTGGCTTTGCCGGGGGAGAGACTATCGGCGCGGCCCGGACGATACGTGTAGTGCCGGAACCGCTGCTGCCGAAGGTCGAGGATATTCACACCGTTCGCCGTGGCCACCCACAACAAGCCGGACCGGTCGCGGTATATCGACACGACGCCGTTATCGCTGAGGCTGTCCGGGTCGCCTCGATCGTGTTGAAACAGCGTGAAGCGCTCGCTCCGGCGGTCGAAGTAGGAGAGGCCCAGGCTGGACGGTACCCAGAATCCGTTGCCTCCTTCCGCGAGCACTGTGTTGCGGCTCAGTAGCGTAGCCCCCGCACCAAGTGGGTATTCGGCGACCGCCTTCGTCTGCCGGTTGTACCTGATCAGCCCGACGATCGGGGAGGACGTCAGGAACCAGAACTCGCCGTTGCTGTCTTCGTGCACGTCGAACGCGGACAGGGCCTTGATCGTCGGGGCGGAACGAGTGACCTGCCCCGTCTGCTGGTTCACGTGGAACAGACCGCGGTCACCGACGAACCAGATCTCCCCCCGTGCGTCTTCGATTACGCGCCTGATCCAGCCAACGAACTGACCGGTGCTGTCATTTCGGTAATGCGTGAATGTTTCGGTCGCCGGGTCGAACCGGTCCAGCCCGCTGTCCAGGGTGGCAACCCACAGATGACCGCGACGATCGGCGGTGATGCTCGCAACCGAATTGCCGCTAAAGCTGTTGGCGTTGTTCGGGTCGTGAACGTAGGGGGTACTGCGTTCGGTCGCGGGGTCGAACTTGTATAGGCCGGGATACGCGCCGAACCACAGATATCCGCGATCGTCCTCGACCAGCGCGCCCACGAAACTGCGGCTGATGCCCGGTTGATCGTTCGGGCCGTTCCTGGCGACCACGAAAGAGTTGCCATCGTAGCGGTTGAGACCCTCTGCCGTGCCGAACCACATGAAGCCGCGGCGATCCTGCACGATGGCGGCGACATTGTTCTGTGACAGGCCGTCATTGGTGGTGAGGCGCCTGAATCTGAGGTCGCGCGGCGGAGGGTGGCCGCCTGCCGCGTGCCGGATGACGGGTTGACCGCCAGGCGTGGCGGTCTGCGCCAGCGCCGGTTGCCCGCCGCAGGCCGCGACGAGCACGATCAGCACCAGCCGAAACGCCGGTCCATCCGGAACCTTTGCCGTCCGGACTCGTGCGGCAGTCATCGCTCGATCTTCCTCCAAGAATGCGATCGTGCGGAAGTCTAGATCGGAGCGTGGCTCCTGGATGCCTGTTCGACCGGCAGGAGCCGATGCCCTGTGTCCGCGGAGAACAGGATACGCGCAGCCCTCGACGCGTGATCACAGCGTCGGGTGATCGGGGCTGCGGGACGGTCACGCACGCTGCCCGGCATTATGTCCCGCCACGCGAGCACGAGATCACAGGCCTGGTCGAACGCGGCGGCAAAGCGGCACCAGTCGACCGGGTCTTAACCGCGAGCCGCGCGTCGGCGAGCGAGCGAAGTCAGCGCACCTTCATGACGATGAAGGTGAGATCGTCGTACTGCTCCGCGTCGCGGATCCAGTCTTTCATCTCGTCGGAAAGCCGCGCGCTGATCTCGTTGGCCGGGAGGTGAGCGGTTTGGCGGAGCAGCTGCTGCAGGCGTTCCTCGCCGAACTCTTCGTTCTCGGGGTTGTGCGCCTCGGGGACGCCGTCGGTGAAGGCGAGGAGAACATCGCCGGGGCACAACTCCACGGTCGCCTCTTCGTACTCCATCTCCGGGAACATGCCGACCACCGTGCCTCCGACGGACAGTTGCTCGATCTCGGGCGACGCGGAGTCGGCGGGAGATCGCCGGCCGGCTCGCAGGAGATACGGCGCGTTGTGGCCGGCGTTGACGTAGCGCAGCTGCCGGCGCTGGACGTGGAGCAGCGCATAGAAGAAGGTGGCGTACTTGTTCCCGGGCGTCGACCGGTAGACGAACTCGTTCATCCGGGCGACGAGGCGTGGCGGCGGCACGTCGCCCTCGGACGAGATGATCCGCAGCGACGCCTGCACCACCGACATGATCAAGGCGGCGGCGACGCCTTTTCCGGACACGTCGGCCAGCGCGATGCCGATCCGGCCGTCACCCAGCTCGACGAAATCGTAGTAGTCGCCGCCGATGCGGCGGGCCGGCACGCTGACTGCGGCGAAATCGGCATAGTCGATGCGCGGCGGGGCATCGGGCAGAAGGCGGCGCTGGACGTCCGAGGCCAGGGCGATGTCTCGAGCTTCGACCGTCATCTCGAACGCGTGCTGTACCTGACGCATCCGGGCCTGGTACGCGACCCACATCAGCGCCAGGAACAGACCCACGGAGAAGGCGCGAAACAAGCTGGTCTTGTACCACGGAGGTGTGATGACGATCGGCAGCGACACTCCGGTTTCGTTCCATACGCCTTCGCTGTTCGAACCCTGCACGCGAAACACATAGCGTCCGGGATCCAGGTTCGTGTACATCACCCGGCGCTGGGTGCTGTCCACCTCGTTCCAGCCAGGGGCGGAGCCCTCGAGCCGATAACGATAGCGATTCTTGTGGGGGTTGGCGTAGCTCAATGCCGCGAATTCAAACCAGATGAAGTTGTCCCGATAGGACAGCGTCAGGGAGTCGGCATAGGGAATGGCCTTCTTGAGCACCGACTCAGCGCCGATCTGAACAGGCTTGTCGGAGATCTGGAAGCTCGTGAGGACAACTGGGGGAACGAAGGAATTTTCGCGAATATCTTCAGGGAAGAACGCGGTGACCCCTCCGTTGCCGCAGAAGAACATCTCGCCGGCGCGCCCTCGCTGGTAACAGCTCCGCGCGAAGTCATTGCTCCGCAAGCCGTCGGAGACGTCGTAGTTCTTGAACCTCTCCGTCTGCGGATCGAAGCGTGATATACCCCTCTTGCTGCTGATCCACAGCCTGCCGTCGGCATCCTCGAGAATACCCATGAGATCGTTGCTCGGCAGACCATCTGCTACCGTGTAGCGCGTGACGGCTTCATTCTGAGGGTTGAATCGATAGAGGCCCATTCCGGAGGCCAGCCAGGTGCTCCGGTCCGGTCTTCGTGAATCGCTCCGATGCTGCCTCCCTGAAGCTTCTGAGGGTCACTCAGGCTGGGCGTGTAGTGCACGAAGGTCTTGGTCTTGTCGTCGAAGCGGCTCAAGATGCCGCCCCACGTCCCGAACCACAGCGTGCCGGAACGATCGCGATGAATCGCCGAAACGCTGAACGGAAGGTCTTCCGACGCACTGGACCAAGCCGGTAGTTGGCGAATCGCTCCGTCACTGGATCAAAGTGGCTCACGCCGCCAAACTGTCCCACCCATAACCCGCCGAGAGGATCGTCATAGATACAGATGACCTCATTGGTCATCAGGCTGCCGGGATCACGAGGGTCGTGCCGGTAGTGCTTGAACCGGCCTGTGCGTTCATCGAACCGATCCAGACCGGTGCCCTGGCCTCCCACCCAGAGATAACCGCGGGCATCTTTGAGAATGAAATTGACTTCAGGGCCCTTGCTGAGACTGCTCGGCTCCGCGCCGGGAACATAGTGCGTGATGCGGCCGCTCTTGCGATCCAACCGATCGAGGGCGCGGGGGAACGAGCCGACCCACAGGACACCGTCGGAGTCCTCGTGGAGCGCGCTTACCTTGCCGGGAGCGAGACTATCGGGTTCTCGGGACGATGGGTATAGTGGGTGAATTGTCTCTGCCGAAGATCCAGAACATTCACTCCGCCATTGGCCGTGCCCACCCACAGCAACCCGGACCGATCGCGGTATATGGACATAACGCTGTTATCGCTGAGGCTGTCCGGATCGGTTCGAGCATGTTGGAAGAGGCGAGCGAAACGCTCGGTGCGCCTGTCGAAGTAGGAGAGGCCCAGGCTGGACGCCACCCAGAAGCCATCCGGTCCCTCAGCGAGAAATGTGCTGGAGTGCAGCAGTGTCGCGCCGGCGCCGAGCGGATACTCGGTGAACCGCTTGGTTTGGCGGTTGTATTTGATCAGGCCGACGGTCGGGGCGGAGGCGAGCAGCCAGAAATCGTCGTGGCTGTCTTCGTACACGTCATACACGGCCAAGCCGGTGATGATCGGAGCAGGACCCGTGACCTGCCCTGTCTGGACGTTCACGTGGAACAGGCCGCGGTCGCCAACGAACCAGATCTCCCCGCGCTTGTCCTCGATGACGCGCCTGACCCACCCGACGAACTGACCGGCGCTGTCATTCAGGTAGTTCGTGAATGTTTCGGTCGCCGGGTCGAACCTGTCCAGCCCGCTGTCCAGGGTAGCGAACCATAGATGGCCGCGACTGTCGGCGGTAACGCTCGCAAGCGAATCGCCGCTGAAGCTCTTCGGATTCTTCGGATCGTGAAGATACCGAGTGCTACGTTCAGTCCTGGGGTCGAATCTGTTGATGCCGGGATACGCAGCAACCCACAAATACCCCTGGTCGTCTTCGAACACCGTGCGAATGAAATTGTGGCTTAAGCTCGCGGGATCCTTGGGGTCGTTTCTGTAGACGACGAAAGAGTCGCCATCATAGCGGTTGAGGCCTTCTCCGGTCCCAAACCACATGAACCCACGGCGATCCTGCAAAATGGCCACGACGTTGTCGTGGGCCAGGCCATCATTGGTGGTGAGGTGGCTGAATTTGAGGTCGCGCGGCAGGGGGTGGTCGCCTGCCGCGTGGCGGATGACGGGTTGACCTCCAGGCGCGG
>CAVZGT010000015.1:0-468537 GCA_963774855.1 uncultured Acidobacteriota bacterium
TGCGCTATTGGAGACATGCGACCGCGTTGGCGATCGGTTTCGCGATCGAGCGCGGCCGGGACTGGCGGACACAACTCATGCACACACGAATGTCGTGGATGGACGTGAAACTCGGCCTGCGGATGCTGATGAAGTATCCAGGATTGACGATTGCCGGCGGGCTGGCGATCGCGATTGCGATCGGTCTTGGCGCCGGATGGTACAACGTCTCCCGCGATTTCTTTCGTCCCACCATTCCGCTCCCCGCAGGCGACCGTATCGTCGAGATCGAAATGCGCAATCCGCGCATCGTCGGTGACGAGCGGCGGTTGCTGCACGACTTCATGATCTGGCGACAGGAGCTCAGATCGGTGGAAGAGATCGGCGCGTATCGCACGCTCGAGCGATTGCTGTCGGTGGGGCGGGCGAATCCCGAACCGGTGACGGTGGCCGAGATTTCGGCATCGGCCTTTCAACTCGTGCGCGTCCCTCCAATTCTCGGCCGTCCCTTGATCGAAGCCGACGAAGCCCCGGGTGCACCAGGCGTGGTCGTGCTCGGTTATCACGTCTGGCAACAGCGATTCGGCGGAAGCGCTGATGTGATTGGGCAGAACGTTCAACTCGGACGCGCGACGAGCACGGTCGTCGGTGTGATGCCGGAAGGCTTCGCGTTTCCGATCAACCATCGCCTGTGGGTCCCGTTGCCACTTCGACCGAGTGGTTATGCGCCTCTCGAAGGTGCACCGGTGCGCATCTTCGGCCGAATCGCGAAAGGCGCGACGCAGGAGCAGGCCAACGATGAAGTCACCGCCATCACCGACCGTGTCCGCGCCGCTTCGCCGCACACACACGAGCACCTGCGGCCGCGCGTGCTTGCGTATGGGGGTGAAGCACCTGGCGACCGCGCCTCGATCATCGAGCTCGCCGTCCGCCATGGTCCCATCCTGCTCGTGCTCTTCGTCGCGTGCATGAACGTCGCGACGCTGATTTACGCGAGAACGGCGACACGCGAATCGGAGATCGCCCTGCGCGGCGCGCTTGGTGCGAACCGCATGCGCATCATCACGCAACTGTTCATCGAGGCGCTGGTTCTGGCCGGCGTCTCGGCGGCGATTGGCGTGGCCGCGGCGCATTGGGCGGTGACGTGGGGCGTGACCGCGTACTACTCGAGCCTGAGCGGCGGCGCGCCGTTCTGGATCGAACCGGGATTGAAGCCGGCGACGATCGTTTATGCGATCGTCCTCGCCATCACCGGCGCGGCGATCCTCGGCGTGCTGCCCGCGATCAAAGCCACCGGCATCAACGTGCAGGCGCAACTCCGGAACCTTGCCGCGGGATCGACGCTGCGCTTTGGCGGTGTGTGGACCACGGCGATGATCGCGCAGGTCGCGGTGACCGTGATTTCCATCCCGCCGGCCATGGGCATCGGGGAAGAAGCCTGGCGCGATCGCCGAATCCGGGCGCAATTCCCCGGCCATGAGTACCTCGCCGTGCGCATCGGCCTCGATCAAGACATGGCGGCCGGCGAATCGGACGCCGCATTCGCCGTGCGCGCGAATAACACGTACGCCGAGCTCGAACGGCGACTCGCGCAGGAAGCCGGCGTCACCGCGGTCACGTTCGCCGAACAGCTTCCCGGCATGTATGGCGACGTACGTCGGGGGGAATTCGACGCGGCGGCAGGATCTGAACCGATCCCGATACCCAATCTGTGGACCTCGACGGTCGCGCCCACGTTCTTCGCCGCGTTCGATCGCCCGATCGTGGCCGGACGCGGCTTCACTGAGGGCGATTTTGCGGCCGGCGCGCGACACGTGATCGTGAATGAAGCGTTCGCGCGGCGTTTCATGAATGGCGCGAGTCCCGTGGGCCGTCGCGTTCGATACGCGATCGCGGACGCGGCGGCACCCGAGGCGTGGCTGGACATCGTCGGCGTGGTGCGCGACCTCGGGACGTCGCCCACGGATCTGGGTGAAGCGCCGTTCGTCTTTCACGCGGCGCGGCCGCGCACGATGTCGCCGCTGACCATGGGCATCCGTGTCGGCACCGGTCCCTCGACCTTCTCCGAGCGCGTTCGCGCCATTGCGTCGACCGTTGATCCGGGCTTGCGGCTCGAAGAGATGCGGCGGCTCGATGATTGGACGCGGCGTATCGACCTGCCGGCGATGGTCTCGGCGTCGGCGCTCGCCGGTGTCGTGGCGCTTGGGCTGTTTCTGTCCGCGGCGGGAATCTTCTCGCTGATGTCGGTGACCGTGGCGCGGCGGACACGCGAGATTGGGCTGCGGTCGGCCCTTGGCGCCAGTCGCGGGCGGCTGCTCGTGGGGATCTTCTCGCGCGCCGTTCTCCTCGTCGGCGGCGGCATCGTTGCCGGAAATCTCTTCATCCTGCTCGTCGTGTGGATGGGTGGCGAGGCGGGGATGTCGTTCGTGCTGAACGCCCTGATGCGAACATCGGCGGTGATGCTCGTCGTTGGATTGCTCGCGTGTGTTGAACCCGCACGCCGGGCGCTGACGATCGATCCCACGACAGCGCTACGAGACGGGTAAGTGTCTCAACTGAAAAGCTGCGGTCGCTTGGACTTTCTGCACCCGCCGGCTAACCGCCGCTGCAGCCGACGAGCGGGCGGGCATGTTTGGAGGATTCGAAGTGTCATCAGCCGCTCGCAGCTGAGCGGCAAGTCGTCAGGCGGCGGACCAGGAATAGAGAGCTAGAGTGCTTCGGATATGGCTGATTGCGTGGCTGCTGGGGATAACTGGCGTGGCCGGGCTGATCGCCGGCTGGTTGAGCATTTCGACGTATCGCCGGTTGGCTCGCGATGGGGCACCTGCGCCAGGCGAAGTGCTCCGAAAACTGTGGCTCACTCCCGTCACGTGGATCCTGCCGGGCGGGCCTGGCGACGTAGCCGAATTGGTGGGTCGAAGAGCGTGGGTCTCGTGGGATTTGCGGTGGGGACCTTCAGGGCAATCCTCGGCGATTGTCCAGGACGCGGATGAGCGCCACCTGAGGCTTCTCCTGCTCACGCCGGTCAAGATGCCCTCCGGGCCGAGGGCAGAGCTGGTGGACGCAACCGATGTGAGATTCCGGCCCTCTCGCAAGCCACACTACTCGTGGGGCACGGCGAGTGGAGTTCTCGAGCCGGTGGGTCTCGCGTCGGCAGACGCCGACCCCCAACACTATCCCAGGGCTCGAGTCTGCATCCTATGAGTACGGACTCGCCGCCGAACAGCTGCTGCAGCCGACGAGCGGCACGCTTGGGCCCGGTTGACTCGTACGGTGTTAATGCCGCTCGCGGCTGATCGGCAGAGCGTTAGACCGTCTTTTTGAAACTCATACCATGCGATTCCTCACGTACGCAGAATCGGCCGACTGGTGCTCGGGGCGCGGTTATCCCACTCGTCAGCGTGAGGGCTACAGCGTCGGGCCAGAGCCGGACATACAGGCTCTCGAATTCCAGCGTGTAGAGTTTGCCTTGCCGACAGACTCTGGGCGAAAGGTCTGGCTGGCGCGATTTCTTTATGGGCTTGTCGACCCGTCGCCCGAGCTGCTGATCTGGATAGGCGACTGGGCCGTCTGGCCATCCGGCCAACACATGCCGCTCTTTTCCCGCTTTCGGCAGGCCTTCGAAGAGCACAGGCCGCTGATCGAAGCGCCCGGTCATCTTGTTGCGCCTGATGAAATCGAAGACGGCGTCTCGATTCTGACCATGTCCCTGTTATTCTTTTGGGATTGCCATGTGCTGACTGCGTCGGGTCGCGACGTTGTCTTCGTGTCACACGATGAGTTCGGCTGGTTCGGCAGTCGTGATGTTGCCGTTGCAGGCTCGGTGGGTCAACAGCTCAAAGACGCGCTCGGCGCGGATTCTTCGAGCAACGCGGTCTAACGAGCAACTGGAGCCGACGGCGCCACTGGCAACAGGCCACGGCGCCGCGGCTCAGTTGCGAGCGTTCGACCACACGACTTACGACATGCTTCAATTCGAGGACGAAGTTCGGCTCGACCCTCTGGCACGCGAATTCCGGGCGGCCTTCCGGCGCCGGCTTGCTGACTTGCAGGTTCGCGAGGAGTTCAGCGATCGCCTGATCGTCACAATTCCGGCGCTGCATCCCGAGACGGGCAGCATCGTTGTGTGGCTGGACGGGGACGAGGTAACCGTGGGAATCGGTGAGCACTTTCACTGCCACTTTGAGACGTACTGGACGACGCGGTGGCAGCGGCCGAGCGGGACCGAGTGGCGGCTGAGCGCGCCGTGGAGTTCGTTGCGAACTTCCTGGCGGACTCGATTGTGCTTCGCGTCCAATACGAGGGCGATCGCGTCGCTTCTGCCTCAGCCTTCCCGGTCGACACTCCGCACTCGCCGCCTGGCCCGCAAGAGATTGACTATTTGTGGTCTGGGCCAAAGCTTCCGAGGTGGGTGAATAGGTGCGCTGGCTAACAGCCGCTGCAGCAGTCCGGAATGCCGGAGGCGCCCCACGAGATTCCGGACGAGCCTTCGCTCCCGCGTCTTCCTCGCGCGCGTTTCGTACGCCCGAATGCGTTGCCCGCCAACTACTTGTGCAGCGACGGCACGGCGGTCCGTGCGGTGGCACGTCGCGTGCACTTCGTCGTGGTAACGCCCGGTCCGCTCAATCATGTCGATACGCAAGTCGATCGCCGCTACGTTTGCCGTCGCCGCGCTCGCCGTCGCCGGCGCGATCGGCGCTACGCAGCCGCCGGCGCGTCCGGCCGCCGCGGATGCCGTGGAGCCCGGGCGGTTCGTCTGGCGCGACCTGATGACGAAGGACATGGCGGCGGCGAAACAGTTCTACGGAGAGCTGTTCGGCTGGCGGTTTGAGAACGCGCGGCGCGGCGATCGCCCCTACGTTCTCGCGCGCAGGGCCGGCATCCCGGTCGCGGGCATCGTCGACATCAGCGGGAATGCGGACGCCGGCTCGCAGTGGCTCAGCTACATGTCGGTCTCCGACGTCGACAAGAGCGTCGCGTTCGTGCAGGCGGAGCGTGGCAAGGTGCTCGTCGAGCCGCGTGAACTGCCGATGGCGCGGGTGGCGGTTGTCACCGATCCGGAGGGCGCGCCGCTCGGCCTGGCGCAGTTCCGGCGCAGCGTGCCCGATCCGTCCGAGCCGTCCCCGCATCATTTCTTCTGGCAGGAGTACCTCGCGCGCGACGCGGAACAGGCGCTCGTGTTCTACAAGCGCCTCGGGGGGTACCAGTCGGTGCTGCTGGAGTCGCGGCTCGACATCGACTACCACGTCCTGCGATCGACGCGCGGCCGCGCCGGGCTGTTCCGCCTGCCGCCGCAGATCGCCGGCGTGCAGCCGAACTGGCTGCCCTACGTGCTCGTCAGCGATCCGGCGGCCTTCGCCGCGCGTGCCGTGGCGCTCGGCGGCCGCGTCGTCGTCCCGGCCGCGCCCGAGCGGCGGAACGGCTCGCTCGCGGTCATCGCCGATCCCGGCGGCGCGGTGCTGGCGCTGCAGAAGTATCCGTTCTGAGGACTCCACCACCATGAAGCCTCCCCCCTTCGCCTCCCGCGCCGTGATCGTCATCCTGCTGATGTTCGCTGCGCTCGTCGCGTCCAGCTGCAACGACGTGTCGGGCGTCGGCGTCGGCATCGGGACGACGGCGCGCTGGGGCGGGTCGTCGTCGAGCCCGCCGATCTTCGTGGGCGGGCCGTCGATGCGGTAGGGGCCGGCCAGCAGCTGTTATCGGCACGCCTCCGCCCGGTCTGACCCGGTGCGTCATTCAACCGCATGAGCTCGACGCAGTCCTCTGGTTAATCCGCGACCAATCGAAATCGCCGTTACGCCTGCGTGGCATTCAGTGGTGCCGGCTGCCACTCGAGGCTCGGCACTGACACCTTCCCGCTGAGGCAGCCGGATGGAGCCGACGGCGCTTAGGCCGGAGCTTGCGTTGACAACACAGGCCTGGCGGCCTGCTTTTCTGGCGCGCGGGTGGTGATTTCGAGATCGTGTAGGGGTTGTGGCGCAGGGTCGCGCTCGCGCGTACGACGCGCGGGCGCGGCCCTGCTCGGAGTCGACGACCTAGCGGACGAAGCGCGCGGCGAACGGTCAGCGTCAGGCCCATCGCGATCGACAGGATGCTGGCGAGCGCGAGCAGCGGCCAGGCGCTCCCCGTCTTCGGCAGCGTCCTTGGCGCGGGCGCCTCGGCGGGCGCCGCGCGGGAGCCGAGCTCGACATCGAACGCGACGCTGCGGGTGCCCCCGCCCCGCCTGAGGCCGGAGCGGCCTTGGCGAGCGTGGCGTTCACCTCCTGCTCGGTCATGACCTTCGGCGGGTGCGTCGTGACGATCGTGGCCGACAGGCGATCACCGGCACGGAAGTCCGTGAACTGCGCGGGGGCGCCGTCCTTGACGATCTTGATCCCCCGCTTTTCCACGTCACCCTGGCTGAACTGCTTGAAGCCCTGCTCGGTCTTGACCAGGAGCGTCGCTCCCGACGCCTGCACGACTTCGCCGTTCTTCACCTCGGTCACGACGACCGGCGTCACCGTCGTCCTCGTCGTGATGGTCGCCGTGCCTTTCATGCCCGGCTTCAAGTTCGCGTGCGGCCAGCTGCCGGCCATCGACGGTGAAACGGAAATCATCCGGCACCCTGATTTCCCGCGTGCCTTCCGGCAGCTTGACGACCAGGTCGTTGCCGCTGACCGCGATCACCTCGAACTCCTTGGTTTGTGTCGATGTCGTCGTCTGTGCCGTCGAGGTGACGGCCGTGAAACACACGGCCATCGCCGCCAGAACTACCCGGAATCGTTGTGCGTGACATAACCTCTCTCCTTCTCCAATGCAGGGTGCCGTCGTTACAGAACGCTCGTGGGCCCCGCCAGCACGGCGCGGACGATGAAGCGCCGCGGGGCAGGACCGATGTAGTAGAAGGGATAGCAGGTGACCAGCGTCAGTGCGCGCGTGGGCGTCGGGTCGAGCACCCAGACGTCTTCCGGGTCGACGACCCAGGTTCGCTCGACGCGATAGACCTCCTTCCCCTTGGCGGTCTCGAGTTCGATCACATCGCCCTCGGCGATGTCCTTCAGCCCACGGAAGAAGCCGTCCCTGTGGCCGGCAAGGCCGGAATTGCCATCCGCTCCCGGCAGTGGCGTGTCCTCGATGTGCCCGACGGCGCGATCGAGCGTGCGGTCGTCGGTGCCCGGCAGCACCGCCACTTCGAGCCGGAGCTTGGGGATCCGGAGCACGGCGAGTGGGGTGGCCGCGGACTCGCCCACCGCTTTGCGCCACGCGACGATCCGCTCGGAGGACCACAGCGACTGATCCGGAGTGCCCGCCTGTGGCGCGACATCCTGATGCGTCACGAAACGCTCGACGTCGAGGCGAGCCGCCGCGTGGGCCCACAGGTGGTAGGTGCCCCACGCCACGAGCCCCACGACCCCGAAGAGCCAGGTCGCTCCCTCGACGAGCAAAAGAAGGCGTCGGCCCAGCACTGGCATGTAGTGACGAGAGGCCACGCGTCCGGGCAGCCCCTCGCGGTATCGGTGCTTCAGTGCAGAACGCGTACCGAGGGGCCGGGTCAGGGGATTTGGTGGTTTTATTGGGAAATCCGAGGAGTGTCGTGGTTGGCCGGCGATCCTGCGGGGACGCGCGCCCGAGCCGCCGGAGCGCCCTCCGGAATATCGGGGGTGGCAGGCGGCTGCGACCGGCGTGGAAGGCCGCACCAACAGCGTCGCTGCGCAGTGGCGTCAATGATCCAACGGCACCCGCCGGAGGAATGCTCTACAACCTGGAACGGACAGGCGCCAGGGCGAAATGGGCGATCACGCTGCGCCGCTCCACAGCTGCAGTTACCGCTCGCTGCACGCCCGAAAGCACCAGGAACCCGCGCAAACGCGGCTGTGCGATTGTGTACAGACGACGTTCCTGAGTGTGCGTCAATCTCATGCGATTATCAGGTTCAGTAGATTACGTTCGATTGAGACCGCTTTGTCACGTTCACCAATTCACACGATGCGAGTTCGCCTTGTCCTGTTCGTCCTCGTTGCGCTGGTATGTCGTGTCGGCGCGCAGCCGAACAGAGAACGCGAAGCGGAGCTACGGCCGGGTCCATTCCCTCAAGTGGCGGGATCTGAACTGGGCACGCCGATCAATTTCGAGAATGAGATCGACACCCATGCGTGCTTCCCGCTGATCGTGAAATGGGAAGTCGTCGGTTGGATTCATCGGGCTCATGTCGTACCGGCGCGAGTGCTGGTTCAGCGCTGCGTTGAGTTCGACCCCGGCATCGAGCAGACGCGCGGCAATCGCCACGGCGGCGTGAAGGAAGCGTGGGACCGAGTGATCGCAGGCCCCGGGGGACAGGGGCTTCGGTTCGTTCCCGTAGAGCCCAGCGCCTGGGCGCTTTTCGCAAACCCTAGTTTCTGTGGTCCGTTCGTGGCGTACTGGGGAACACCACAGAGCGCGCTGGTTCCGTCGATCTACGACTTCAGGACGGGGCAACTCGTCGCGTTGAAGTCCCTCGGAGCCGTCGCATTGGAGACGGACGACGAGTCCTACCTGCCGCGCCCGGCATGGGACGCAGCCTGCGCGAAGGCGGCGTTCGACGGCAGGCCGGCGGGCAAGGATCGGGTCGAGTTGCATGTCAAGCGGTAGTCCGCTCACCGGTTGTCATGCCGGTTGCAGCCGTCGAGCGATGACGACCGCCTCGCGGGCCCGGCCTTACTTCGTGTTTGTCACGTTGTGGACGGTGATCTGATCGAGTGCTCCGCTGTCTTTGGGTTCCTGGATCACGCCGGTGATTTCAATCTCCTGGGACTGGCGCGATTCGACGCGCCTGACGGCCTCGTCATACGCAGACCGGCGTGTGGAGTCGGGCACGATAAGCCAGACTGTGTTGACGATCGACACGCGAACCGCCGGCTTGCCGCCTTGTTCGATGAGCGTGCCAACAGCCGTGACGGTTGCCTCCTTCGCGTTGAAACCACCGCTCTTGATGACTCGACGTAACTGCGACAGCGTGACGGTGTTGTTGGGTTTCAGCCGCACGTCAGTCATCGCCCGTTCGAGCGAGACATCGACCGACTCCACTCCCGGCAGCTTGCGAATGGCCACGCGCACGGCGTGGGCGCACACCGTTCAATCCATGCCCAGCGTTTTCATTTCCACTCGGCGCAATTCCGCAGACGCTGCGATCGGTAGCATCAGCACCATCAACAGTGCCGAAGTGACGCGAGCCATTGGTTTCATTCGAGGTCCCCTATTTGAGCCAGAAAAAATAGCTGACGTTGAGTCCAAACCGAAAACGCTCACGCGCCTGCGAACCGTTCGTGCGTTGATATACCGGAAACTGGACGCCGCCTTCGATTCCGTACGCTTTGTAGAGCAGCAAGGCCGTCGGGCCGGCCAGTACAACGTGGCCGCCGGTGTCCGGCATGGTCGACCCGCCGTGCCGTGCCGCGCCGGTCGCTTCCCCTACCGCCTCGACGAAAAAGCGCAAATCAGGCTTCGGGTAGTCCAACCGCAATCGTCGCGGACGGTAGCCATAGACGACGCTGTAGGATTTCACCCCACCGACGCGGTCGCCACGATCATCGGCATACCGCTGGTAGCCCCCGCCAACCCAGAAGTAGTGCGCACGTGAGGCGTACCCGCTCGCAACGGACACGTAGGCCGATGGCGCTGTGCGGATGCCTCCCCGCGTCGCTTCCGTGGGCGCCGTCACTCCCACGTACGCGGTGGACTCAGCGCGCGCACCGTCGCCGACGGGCCGCCGATGAAATCGCCAGCCGGTCAGGAATTCCAGTTCGGAATTGCCGGACATCAGCGGGGTCATCCGGCCCAGCGGCATGTGTCCGCCTCCCTGGAGGCTAATGGGCAACGAGCCCGAAATCTGCACGTCTTCGGTCAGGCCAAAGCTGACCATGCTCCGCAGCATCTGATCGGAATCGTCTGTCCCCGTGCCGATTCGCCCCATCCACGCCTGGTCGAATGACCACCCGCCTTTGCCCAGCGTCGGCGTGGCCGCGCCGAATACAGGGCCATGCCCAGACGCCTCGGCCCGGCCACCCATGAAAGCCAGCAGCAACAGCGTGACCACAGTTCGCGCTGACATATCGGCCTGTTCCTTTCTCACGACGAACTGAGAATCACAATCCGCCGTACGTCACGGCGACCGCCGAAACGTACACACCGACGGACACCCAATACATGCGGCGGTTCCACCGCATCATCGGGCTGTCGACATGGCACAACTCGCCGGGCTCGCAACGACGCGGGCGCACCACGACCAGCCAGTAATTCAGCACCAACAGCAACCCGCTGATGCCGAACACCAGGCTCTTATGCCGACTCACAACCGCCAGCCACGGAACGGTTGCGACGGCCGACGCGACCACTGACCCTAGACCTAGGGTGACCAGCAGGACCGGCAGCGCTCAACAGACGAGCGTGGTCAGCGATGAGACAAAGCCGACGAACGTGCTGATGCGATCTGTGCGCATGAATTCCTCCTGTTCGACACGTGCCGAATCAAAGCCGCAGGACACAGCCCCGAAGCGGAGGATCAGATTCTCAGGATGGGCGAACGGGCGACGGAGGATCGCGGAGGGTGGAGGTGCGGTGAGGGCCCGAACGATCTGGCCGCGCCGATCGAACGGAGATAATCGGCCGCATACGGAGCTACCATCGCGAGCGGAACTGCCGGCGTGCTCAAACCGTTCGAGGCCGCGACAGTCGTGACCGGCTGTTGGTTTTGCTCGCTGCGGGCGCAACACGCGTCGGCCACTGTCTGGTCGGGGCAACCGTGGTTCGCCTTGAGACAGCAGGCCATCCGTTCGGCCGGTGAGGACTTCCAGCCGGCGCAGCCTGCCGCAGTCGCCACCCCGTTGGCGACGATCAAGGCGGCGACGAGGGCGGCGAAGGCTCGCTGCATTACAGGGTCCATCATGGCGGCGTCACCCCGTGCTGTCAAATGGGGCACTCGCATAGCGCCACAAACTGCGAACTGCGTGATCAACCTTTCCGGTCGACCTGGTCTGCGGTCTACTTACTGACGACCGGGCTACCCGAGTAGAATCACGACCATGACGCTCCCTGAAACTCTCGAGCAGCTCAAAGCGCTCGGCAACGAGAAGGTGCGGGCGCACAACACCAAGTACGGCGCCGGCGGCAATCAGTTCGGCGTCAAGCTCGGAGACATCCGGGTGCTGGCGAAGAAGATCAAGACCAAAGACGGTTCAGGCCGCGTCCTCGTCCTCGCTCAAACGGATCGGGACCTCTACCCCGTCTGCGAAGCGTGCTGCGATCACCAGCTCGCCGTTCATGGCTTCGATGAATTTGCGTAGCGTCCCCACGTAGAGTTCCGTCCGCCGCTCCATTTTCGACACCTCTGCTTGGCTCACACCAAGGAGCTCGGCCATCGTCTCCTGCGTGAGACCTCGTGCCTTCCGTAACTGCGAGAGGTGCAGGTCCTCGGACAGGCGTTGCGCCTCCGCCTCGATTCGAGTGCGGGTCTCCGGCTTCGTGCGAGCCTTGATGTCAGACCACTTGTGGCGCTTCATGTCAGCCCTTCTCGTTCCAGTTCCTGGATGTACTCGTCGTAGAGCCTGTCGGCAATCGGAACGTGTTCGTCGTACCAGCGATCGTTTCCCGTCTTGTCACCGCCCAACAACAGGATCGCAGCTCGCCGCGGGTCGAACGCGTACAGGACCCGGTACGGCCGGCCCGCGTGCTGGATTCGCAGCTCGCGCATGTGGCGGTGTCTGGACGTCGCAATCCCCGAGGAGTACGGAAAATGGCAGCGATGGGCCATGGTGGACGAGCAGCTCCACGACGCGGCCGACGCTGATCTGTTCTTCGCCGGAGAGGTCGTCGAACCAGCCGGCGAACTCGTCGGTGCCCTCAACCTCCCACGTCACGCTTACGATTATGCCCTAGACAGCATAATGCGTCCAGGGTTATACTCAGCCGCGCTTATGCGGTGAAATCGGCATCTCCTGAAAACACGCCAGACGAACTTGCAACCCGAGGCCGTGGAGCGATGGGTCCGCGACCCGGACGAGACGCATCCACGTGTTTTCGGCGTGATCGGATCGTCCCATTGATCTGATTCTCAGAGAACAACGGCGGCTGCCGACATCCTCTCGAAATCTCCGCGCACTTCGAAACGATGTATCGCCCGGCGCAATCACGATTGCCGTCGGGCCGGTCGAGCTGGAACAAGTCTTCGCGTATTTCGCGTAACTACCGTTGCCCGCCAGGCCCACCTCACGCTCATTCTCGCCCACGGTCGAGCTGTTGAGAGGTGTTAGACTTGACTCCACCCCAGCCAAAAGGGAGACCCGTGTCCAAGTCACGTACCTTCTGGTCCTTCTCCGTCATCGAACTGCTGGCCGCCTGCGCGATCGTCTCCATCATCACCGTAGTGGTACATCGCCAGGTCCTCCAGCCGCATTTCTTCTTCAGCACCGGAGCTTTGAGCGAGCTCCAGCCTATCGAAGCGTACGGTCTGACGAACCGGGTCTCGAGGAACTTTGAAGAACTCATCGTCCGGCACTTCCTCAAAGACAACCGGAATGGGACGTTCCTGGACGTCGGCGCCAGCCACTACCGCAACGAGAACAACACCTACTACCTGGAAAAGACATTGGGCTGGTCAGGCGTGGCCGTCGAGGCGCTGGCCGAGTACGCCGACGGCTACAAGCAGAACCGGCCACAGACGCGGTTCGTGGCGATGTTCGCCTCAGACGTCGCGGACTCCAAGGTGCAGTTCTTCGTTTCCACGAAGGACGACAAGACTTCGTCAGCCACCCCGGATGCCGCGGCGGGATTTGCCGGGGGCGAGCAGGCCCGCGAAGTGCCCACGACGACGCTCAACGCGGTGCTGGATCAGGCAGGGATCACCAAGGTGGATTTCGTGTCAATGGACATCGAACTGGCCGAACCGAAAGCGTTGGCCGGGTTCGACATCGACCGCTTCCAGCCGGCACTCGTCTGCATTGAGTCTCACCGGCAGGTTCGGCAGCAGATCCTGGATTACTTCGCGGCGCACAAGTACGTGTTGGTTGGCAAGTACCTCCGGATCGACCCGCACAATCTGTACTTCATGCCGCAAGGCAGCCGGAACAATGAACCGGTGCAATCGAGCAGACTCCTGCCGCAGACAGGCCTTCCGGGCAGAATCTCTCCTTTTTGATGACCCCTTCATGTCCGGACTGACGACTCCTCGCACACTCACTCGATCTGGGTGCCCCCGAGTTCATCGAACGACATCCATCGTGACCGAAATGTCGGGAAGCCGGGCGGTCGAGCGGCGCTTCGCCAGAGCTGGCCGGATGTCGGAGGAGGCCCGGGATTTCGGAGGATAGCCGGCACTTTGGGAGCCGCCCCGCAACGTGCTAGACGCGCCCGAGCCGCGCCGGTAAGCGTATATTCGTGGGAACGGCCACCGACGCCGTGCGACGGTGGCTGGGCGCGGCGGCCCAGCCCTTGCACCTAGCACCGTCCATTCATTGAAGAGGAGAGAACCATGCACGTCACGATCGCCCGCGCCGCGGGAGTCCTGCTGACCGCCCTGCTGGCAACCCCACCGATGGCGGCCGCGCAGACGGCGCCCGCACAGAGTGCCGAAAGGAGCCGCACCCAGGGCATCAAGGAGACGGACCGCTTCATCAAGGCCGGCAACAACGCCCATGCGTCGATCGCGAACGCCCGGCTCGAGGCGAAGAACACGCTCGACAGGTACAACAAGCTCGTCACCCAGCCGTCGAAGAACATGAAGGGCGACTACAAGAAGCTGATGGGAGCGCTGGACGACATGAACGAGGAGATCGCCGACGCCCGGCTGGAAATCACGAACATGCGGGCGAACGGTGACACCTATTTCACCGGCCGCGAAACGACGAACAAGGCCATCCAGGATCAGCAGCTGCAGAGCACCGCAGCGACCCGCCTGGCCACCAGCCGGAAGGACTTCGACACCGTCCTCGCGTCGTTGCGCGCGGCGGGGGATACCCTCGAGGCGTTCCGGAAGGCCCTCGCCGACCAGATCACGTTCCTGGGCAGCGACTTGACCCCGACGGCAATGACCGCGTTGAAGCCGGCCGCTGACAAGCTGAACAGCCAGGGCGATGAAGCGCTCGGCAAGGTCGACTCGGCGAACGCCGCGTTGCGTACCTACCTCGACGGACTCAAGGCGTCGCAATCGTGAGACCGTGAGGGTCCGGCCTCACGCAACGCAGGCCCGAACGAGCCGCCGCTGAACACCTGCGCCCGTTCGTCGGTTAGCGATCGTGACAGTGACACCTACTTCACCAGCCGCCCGAACTCGTCCAGCTCCTCCCTCGTCCGCGTCACGACGTAGAGGGTGCCGTTCTTCGGACCCGGCAGGATGCGGGCGCCGCCGCCCGGGAAGACCCGCGTCCACTTGATCTCTCCCGTCGCCGCCTTGAACGTCACCAGCGTCGTGCCGTCCGTCATCGAGGCCAGGTCTTTCCATGGGACGATTTCGCCGACCGCCGGCATCGGGAACTCCTCCACGACGCCCGCAGCGGTAATGTGTGCCAGCCGCGGCTTGGGCCGTGTGCCGTCGAGCGACACGGCCCAGGGGGCGAGGAACCCGCCGATGCCGTCACTGGCGACGGGCAGCAGGGTGATGTCCGGAACGGGAGAGCCCGCGGGTGACTCGAACCTGCCGAGCGTGTGGAACCCCTTGTCTGTCGCGGTCACCGTCACCACGCTGACCGTGCGGCGAAGACGTCCGGAGACCTGGCCACAGACGCCGTAGTCCTGCAAATCGTCTGTTGCGACCACCTCGAACAGCACGATGCCCGGCTCGTAGATCGTCGGTTGACCCACCCGTGCGGGGACCAGACGGATGGCGTTCGCCGCGGGCACGCAGCGGACGTTGAGCACGCCATCGAAGCCAGGAGCAAAGGCGGTCCGGCTCAGGATTGTGCCGGTCCGTCCGTCGAACGCCACGAACTCAGGAAAACCGTCCGCTCGCACCTCGACTATCTGGAGCCTGCCGGCGGCATCCTGGACGATCTCGTGGCCGAGCCGCCCCGGGGACCGGTAGCGCCACGGCGTTCCCGCCGCCGAAGGCCCGCCGCGCACGAGCGCCGAACCGACGCCGTCGCGTCCCTCGACAACGAGCAGCACGCCTCCGATGGGCTGCCGGTGGATGCCGACCGACTTCTCGACGATTGAGATCGCCGGCGCTTCCGACCAGATGAGCGCGCCGGTCGCCGTGTCGGTGGACGACAACAGCGGACGCCGTCCCGCCGCGAGAGCGATCGACAGCATTGACGGGGCGGGGTCTTCTTTGATCGCAGGTGGCGGGAATGCCTGTATTACGGAGGCGCCGCCGCTGCGCCAGCGTATGGCGCCGAGAGGCAGCCGGTCGTGATGGACATTCACCACGGCGCTGGCGCTGATGCCGCCGTGCCACGCGGTGACGGTCACGACGCCTGCGGCCTTCGGCGTCAGGACATTGGTCTCGTCGGCAATGGCGGCGATGCCTGGATTGTCCACCGTCCAGGTCACGTCCTGCACCGGACCGTACTCGTCCATCACCTGAAGCGTCCGCACGCGCCCGACGAGGACGCTGAGCACCTGCGGCACGACGCGCAACGTCGACGTCTCCCCGGTGCGCGTCACGCGAATGCCAATCGACCCGCTGTTGTCCGCGTGATCGGTCGCTTCCACCACGACATCGTTGATGCCGGGCAGCAGATCGACGACACACCGGATGCCTCCGCGGCTGTCGACGCCGGCCGGCACACCCCCGCAGGTCGCGCTGGCCACGCCCGACAGCGCGTCGGAAGCATTGGCGACGATCTGGATGCTGGCGGCACGCGTCACGAGCCGATCCGCGGGCGCCACAATCTGCACCGTGGGTGCGGTCCAATCGATGTTGAGCGATACCGACTCGCGAACGCCCGGGCCTTGCCCGTCCGTTATCGAGCCGGTGACCACCTGATCGCGCCCCTCGTCGTCGATCCACCGTGCCTCGGGACACGGCTGCGCGGGCGCACAGAAGAACAAGACGCGGACCGTGCTGTTGTTCCAGCCCGTGGCGTTTGGCGCGGGAAAACCCAGGGGGCTGATGGTCGGCTGCGCATCCGCCCGTCCGACCGGCGTGAGCAGTATCAGTCCAAGCAGGCTACACGCCTGCCAACGAGAGAATGTCATTTTGATGGGGAAACCTCCGGAGGCAAGCTCCGGCGTTGCGGGAGCGACGCGATGTCCATGACGGTTCCGTCATGGAGTTGCAGGGAGCCTCTTCAGTATACCTCGGATCGGCCGAAAGAGGCTGGCGTTTAGGGCATCTTTCGAATACTGAACCGCGGCCACATTCGCAGCGACGACGAGTTTTTGCCTCATCAACGCCGTGCTCTCCGACGTGGATGACCGGATATTCGACGATTCGACGCGCGAGTTGGCCACAATCTTCTGGGTGACTACGAGAGCGCGCGCGGTCTCAGTGATCGTCGACTACGCCTCCCGTGCGATCATGTCAGATCATGAATTTCAACAGCGAGTGGAAGCGGCGATTGCAGGGTCGCGTGACGTTCCTCGAGCAGATTACCTGCGCTGGATTCGTGATGGCGATCTCGCCACACGGGCACGGGTGCGGTGATGACGTCAGGTTTCTGGCCGATCACACGGTACCTGGTCATGCGGCTGGCCCCTGTGTGCCTGATCGTGTTTTCGCTGCTTCACGGGAGCTTGTCCTGGTCGGAGACACGACATCTTGCCGAGGCCGGCCCGGATGAATGGATTCAGCACCTCACGACCATTCACACCCGCTGGCTGGCGATCCATCTCGGCGGGGTCGCGCTGTTCCCACTGCTCGCCCTGACCATTTGGTGGATGCTGCCCGCATCCGGTCTCGCCACCCGCATCAGTCAGATCGCACTGGTCATCTACGCGCCGCTGTATGTCGCGGTCGATGCGGTGCTCGGCATCGGATCCTCGATCCTCCTGAGCTATCGCCAGCAACTCGCGCCAGCCGACCGCGCCGGCGCGGACGGCGCGTTCTCGGCCTTGTTCTTCGAGCCATCCCCGATCGACTGGCTCGATCAGGGCGCCAGCATCGCCTGGAAAGTCGGCGCCTTCGCCGCCGCCATCGCGGTCTGGCGAACCTCGGGCTGGCGCGTGTCGCTGCCTCTCGCCGTCGCGGGATGGGCGCTGGCCAAGAGCCACTTCCCGCCATACGGCGCGGTGGCGGGCCTCGCCCTCATCGTGGCGGTGTGGCAACACACGGCGCGGGCGCGATCCGCCGGCAAGACCGAGCGTCAGATCGTCACGGGGACGCTCGCGGCGCAGCCGACACACGAGAACCGGGTGGGGTAAAGGATGGAGGGGCCGAAGACATGCTCGCCAGGCGGCTGACGCCAATCCTCAACGTCTCGGATATTCAGCAGAGCTTTTCCTGGTTCGAGAAGCTCGGGTGGAAGAAGGCATGGGACTGGGGCACGCCTCCTCACTTCGGGGGCGTCTGCTCCGGCGAGTGCGAGATCTTCCTGTGCGAGAACGCGCAGGGCAGTCGCGGCAAGAGCGCGCTCCACAAGACGTTCGGCCCTGACGGCGATGACTCTGCCGACAAGGGCGTGTGGATGTCGATCTGGGTGGACGACGTCGACACCGTCCACCAGCGCTGCGTCGAGCAGGGTCTCGAGGTCACCTGGCCGCCAACCGACATGCCGTGGAATGTTCGCGAGATGCACGTCCGGCACCCGGACGGCCACGTCTTCAGAATCAGCCGTGAACTCGAGGAGACGGAGTGAATCGGTCGAATACAACACGCTCGACAACGGCGGGCACTTCGCGGCGTGGGAGCAGCCGCAGCTCTTCTCGGAAGAGGTTCGCGCCGGCTTCCGATCGCTGCGCAAGTAGTGAGGCAGCGGATGCACTTCCGTGCCTATAACGAAATCCGCACCCAATCGCCGTCCCAGCACTGCGGCACCGCGTGTTAAGATCATGGGGCTCAGATAATTACAGGCTGGCCTGGCCTGGGTGCGAGTCTCGGGTGCCTGCCGCAGGACGAGGGTGGTCTCCTTCGATACAAGTGAGGCCGAGCATGAACGAAGCAGCACCGGCATGGGTCGTCGTGAAGGCCTTCACTGGCGTGCTCGAGACCGAGCTGGCGTGCTCGGCGCTGCGCGGCGCCGGTATCGACGCCAGGATCTCCGATGACCATCTCGTCTCGATGGCGTGGCATTACTCCAACGCAATCGGGGGCGTGAAGCTTCTGGTGCGCGCCGACCAGATAGACGAGGCGCAACAGGTTCTCGCGGTCGAAGCGCAGGTCGCGCCCGGGGACGCGGCGGCACTCGGCAATCCATCCCCAGTGGCCTCCGGCGACCTCTGCGCATCGTGCGGGGGTAACGTCTTCGACTCGAATCTTCGGGGCCGGCACCTCGCCGTGTTCAGTTGGCTCGCGATTGGGGTGCCGGTCTTCCCGGTGGCGCGGTCGCGCTACTGCCGCCGATGTGGGACGCCCGTACCGAAGGCCGGGCATTCGGCCTGACCTGCGCTTGATCCCGGCGACGCTCGAGGCGTGTCGCAGAGTCCGAAGGGTTCGGCCCGCGGCTCGAGCGGCCGGGCTCCTCAACATGACCGGCGGACCTTCACTATGATTGCAGTCACTCAAGACAGGACGCTGCGAGTGGCGATTTTCACCGCCATGGCATGTTCGATTGCCGCCGCGATCTACACGGTGACGGATCTCGAGCCCGCTCAGATCATGGCGACGATATTGATGTTCGCTCCTCTCATGGCCGTCATCATCTGGTTGCAGAAGGATTCTCAGCGAAGCGGCGTCGGAAACGTCCAGGATTGGGGGATGTTCGCGTGGTTCGCGTGGCCCGTCGTGATTCCCTGGTATGCGTTCAAGTCTCGCGGGCCTGGAGGATGGCGGCTGTTGGTTGGACTCGTGGCCCTGATCTGTTCCGCGACTGTGACGGGGTTCGCGGTTGCCTGGATCGCGTACGGCGTGCGCCTGGTGCTCTGGCATTTCGAAGTGGGAGGTTGATACTCATGAACAGCGAGTCTGAACAGATCCCGGAGTCCAGCCCCAAGTCACCGCGACGGGCTCGCGTGGAGTGGGCCGGAAGAGAGCTCGTTTTGTGGCTTCGGACTCTGACATCCGCCGCCGTCTACGCGACGTTGATTGCCACGTTCGGGTTTCAGGTCGCGAGGGTCGAGGGTCGCAGCATGGAGCCCACTCTTCAAGACCAGGACCGCCTCGTGGTCAACAAGTTCGCGTATCAACTCCATGATCCCGAGGTCGGCGATATCGTGATGCTGCTCCATCCCGCCAATCCCAGGCAAAATCTCGTGAAGCGGATCGTAGCCGGGCCCGGGGACACTGTCGCGTTTCGTGAGGGCCTCGTTCTCCGGAACGGCGCCCTCACGGCCGAACACTTCATTCCGGCCGATCGCCGATCGCACGAGAATCGCGATGCCGTTCTGGTCCCGGACGGTTACTACTTCGTGCTCGGAGACCATCGAAACAACAGCTCCGACAGTCGAACCTTTGGTCCGGTGCCGATGAAGTACATTCTTGGCAAAGTGCAGGTCAGGTGGTGGCCACTCGCGAATGCCAGACACTTCGTGCCGTAAAAGCGCCGGCTGAAACCACCATCGCGCGCGAGGACATCGTGGCACCATGGCCATCCGGATTCTCGTGGTCGACGACGAACCGGGTATTCTCGGCGCCATCGTGCCGCTGCTACGGTCCCGTGGCTACGACGTCTTTACCGCCATGACCGGAAAAGCGGCGCTCGAAGCGGCCCAGCTTTATCAACCTGACGTGGTCGTCCTCGACCTGGGCCTGCCGGACATGGACGGCGTGGAAGTCTGCCGGTTGCTGCGCGACGGGCACTCGATGCCGATTATCGTCCTGTCGGCGCGGGGCGCGGAACGCGACAAGGTCGCGGCGCTCGACGCCGGCGCCGACGACTACGTCACGAAGCCGTTCGGGAGCGAAGAACTGCTCGCGCGCATGCGCGTCGCCCTTCGCCGGACGGCGGCCGCGCCGGCCGGGGCGGGACCGATTCTGTCCGGTGACCTCGTCATCCACCGCGACCGCCGCCGCGTCATCCGCGGCGACGACGAGATCCGGCTCACGCCCAAGGAATTCGAGCTTCTCGTGTTCTTCGCGCAGCACCCCGGCCGCGTGCTCACGCATCGAACGATTCTCAAAGCCATCTGGGGTCCGCACCAGGTCGATCAGCCCGAGCTTCTCCGAGTGCTGGTTGGCGCCCTGCGGAAAAAGATAGAGATCGATCCCTCCCGCCCCCGCTACCTGGTCACGGAACCGTGGGTCGGCTATCGATTCGGCGGCAGCGATTCAGAGCCGGCCTGAACCCCGAGAAGCGTGTTATCATCTAGTCGTTCCCCAACAACTTGCGGCCGCAGCCGGACGCAATTCCCAATCTGTTCGTGGATTGCACGTGTCCGGCAGGTACACAGGACATCAGCAAATGTTTACTCGATTCGCCATCACGACTGGCTTGATCGGGCTGTGCGTCGTATTCCCGAGCGCGCAACGAGCGCCGGCTGAGGCGCCACCGGCATTTCGGAGCGCTGCGGACGTCGTGACGATACACGCGTCGGTCCGCGACGGGCGCGGACGCATCGTGGGCGGCCTCACGGCGACCGATTTCGAAGTGCGGGACAACGGCGCGCTCCAACCCATCCTGTCGCTCCGGTCCGATCACCAGTCGCCGCTCAGCGTGTCGATCCTGGTCGACATGAGCGGCAGCATGCAGCTCGGCTCCAAAATCGCGATGGCCCGGCAAGCCTACGCCTCGCTGTTGTCTCAGCTCCGCCAAGGCCAGGACGAAGTGGCGCTCTTCACGTTCGACGCCCGGCTCCACGAGCGTCAGGATTTCACGCGCGAGCTCGGCTCCTTGAACGGCGCCCTGGCCGATTTCGAACCCTTCGGCACGACGTCGCTGTACGACGCGACCGCCGCCACCGCGCGGCGCCTCGCCGCCCGGCCCGGGACGCACAAGGCGATCGTCGTCCTCACCGACGGCATCGATACCAGCAGCACGATGAGCGCGCGCGACGTGTCGGGGCTGGCCAGTTCAATCGATGTCCCCGTGTTCGTCGTCGCAACCGTGCCGTCGCTCGATCAGCGTCTCCTGATGGAGGCGTCCGGGCGGGTGCCGTCCGATGCGGCGGATTTTCGCGATCTCGCCGAATGGACGGGCGGCCAGTTCGTCTTCGCGAGCACCCTGGGCGAGACGGTGACCGCCGCCTCGAGGCTGATTGACGGATTGCGCCAACAGTACGTGCTCGCCATCGAAGCCGCCGGCGGCCGCGAGTGGCGCCGCCTCGATGTCCGGGTCAAGCGTCCATCGGCAGTCGTGAAAGCGCGAAGCGGATACTTCTCCGGCTAGGATCCCACTAACGCCATGTTGAACCGGCAGGTGATGGTGGTGGCCGTCGCCATCGGCCTCGCCCTGGTCGTTGCGCCTCGGCTCCTCGTCTGGGCCAGGCGGAGCGCCGCGCCGCAGAAGCTGGCGCCCTACGTTCAGACGCCGCAGGACGTGGTCGAGCGCATGCTCCAGATCGCGCAAGTCGGGCGCAACGACGTGGTGTACGATCTGGGATGCGGCGACGGCCGGCTGGTCATCACCGCGGCCGCGAAGTACGGCGCGCGGGGCGTGGGCGTGGATTTCGACATGAACCGCGTCAGGGAGTCACAGGCGAACGCCGAGAAAGCCGGCGTGCAAGCGCTCGTGGAATTCAGACAGCAGGACGCGCTCACGGTGGACGTCTCGCCCGCCACGGTCGTCACGCTCTATCTGCTGACCTCGTCGAACCTGCAGCTGCGGCCGATCCTGACCAAGGCACTCCGGCCGGGCGCGCGCATCGTGTCACACCAGTTCGGCATGGGCGACTGGCAACCAGAGACGCAGGAGACGCTCACGGAGGCGGACGGCTCGCTGCACATCATCTATCTCTGGAAGGTGGACGGCCAGGTGCGGCCGTGATGCCGCCGCGTCGCGCGTCAGGCCTCTCGAATGAGGATTCGAACCATGAATTTGCAGGGGCTCCTTGCGACCAGCCTTCTCGCGGTCTTGTCATGGACCGGCGGACAACAGTCCACGTCGTCGGCGACGTGCCCCGAGTACGACCGCGTGTCGTACTCTCCACCGCGTCAGGACTTGCCGGGATCCATCCAGGTGGAAAACGTTCCCGGCGGGTCTCGAGTGAGCCCCAAAGTCGCCGGCAAACGTCTACAACGGTCCCCGCTAGGAACCGCCTCGTACATCTTGCGCGAACCGGACACGACAAAGCCCGGGCCCTGGACGAGCGTGGTGGAAGTGTTTGGGAACGAGGCGCGCCCGATTCACATTCGGATTCGACTAACCGATCATCCCAGCGGCGGCGTACGCGCGCGGTGGCTCAACGAACAGCTCCTGTGGCTACAGATGTGGCGCGGGCGCATCGTGAGCACGGACATGATCCTGAACGTCGACAGCGGTCTGTTCATCTACGAGCAGGATGCGAATTCCAACAGCCTCATCGTGCCGTGTTCGATGAAGCCCGGCGTTCCGAAGTAGCGAGGTGAACTGGTGAACGGCGACAGCAGGTCAGCCGCATTCCGCTAGCCGTGACGATTGTGATCGCGTCCTGCTATTGCCGTGATTGAGTCTCAGCGAGCCAGGAGGACCCCGACAACCGCACCCGCTGCCGTGCCGACGGATCCCCCGACTATGGCACCGGTTAGACAATCCCTGCCGCAATCGATGGCCCCTCCCACGCTGGCGCCGATATAGAAACCAACGAGCGCACCGACAACCCCGGCGCCCACCTTCGCCACCGCGCTATTACGCGGACGCGCAACTTGGCGTCCCACCACGCGAGCCGTGAATTCGTCGCGTGTGGATATTTGACGTAAGTCAGGTTCCGGTAACCGCCATGCAGATGGCCGCGCCAGCGCAGAGTGCAGCGAGGGAGCGGCCGGCAGGCGCTCAGACGCCGGTTCATTCAACGGCCTGGTGCCGGCGGTGAGTGCGATGAGCATCACGGGCAATAGAACAGTCATGAATCCCTCCCAGCTGCAGAGGCGCAAACGGCGGCGGAAAGGGCTCAGAACTGTAGCTGAACATTAGCGACGCGGATCGCGGTGGAGTGGCAAATCGAAAATTCATCAGGGCCTATGCCGAACGAGATATCGAAGGAGTTCGCCCGGACACTACAATCCTCGAGATCGGGTCGTCTGTTTTCGTAGGAGAAAATCCCTCATGAGAACACTGCCGTTCCCGTCGTCCTTGAAGCGGGCACTCCCGTTCTGCGTGGTCGCGCTCATGATGCCCGCGGCGGCCTTGTCACAGGCGCTTCCGCCGGCATCCGACGTGGCCGGCCGGATCAACGTCGGCTGGAACATCGGGAACTCGCTCGAGGCCACCGGTGGTGAGACGGCCTGGGGAAACCCGCTCATCAGCCAGCAGCTCATCAACAGCGTCAAGGCCGCCGGGTTCAATGCCGTGCGCATTCCCGCTGCCTGGGACGGCCACGCCAATCAGACCACGCGCCAGATCGATCCGGCGTGGATGGCCAGGGTCAAGCAGGTGGTGGACTACGCCATCGGCAAGGACATGTTCGTGATCCTCAACATCCACTGGGACGGCGGCTGGCTCGAAGAGCATCCCTTGTTTTCGTTTCAGGTGGCGGTCAACCAGAAGCAGCAGGCGTACTGGACCCAGATCGCCAACTTCTTCAGGAGCTACGACGAGCGACTGCTGTTCGCCGGCACCAACGAGGTGCATGCCGACTTCGGCACGCCGACCAGCGAGCACATCACGGTGCAGCAGTCGTACAACCAGACCTTCGTGAACGCCGTGCGCGCCACGGGCGGCAACAATGCGTCGCGAACGCTCGTCGTGCAGACCTACAACACCAACATCTGGCACGGCCTCGACTTCTTCAGCCTGCCCACGGACAGCGCGAGCAACCGGCTGATGGTCGAGGTGCACCACTACGATCCGTACGACTACACCTTGAACCCCAACGGGAGCTGCCTGTTCTGGGGCGCGCCCGTATCCGGCCCAGGGCGCGTGCACGTGGGCACAGGAGAGCTACGTGGATGACCTGTTCGCCCGCGTCCGGACGGAGTGGATCGCCCAGGGCGTCCCGGTCATCATCGGCGAGTACGGCGTGGCCACGCGGCCGAACCTCGACCTCGCGTCCCGGCAGTACTACCTCGAGTACATGAACGCGCGCGCGGCCGACAACGGCATCAAGACGTTCTACTGGGACAACGGCTTCACCGGGAACCAATGGGTTCGCGTTGTTCAACCGGAGCACGGGCGCGGTCGTCGACCAGGGCGCGCTGAACGCCGTCATGCGGGGCGCCGGGGTCGGCAACCCGAACGTCAACTACACGCTCACGACGACCGTGAACGGCTCGGGCACGGTGAGCCGCAATCCCACCGGCACCACATACGCCGGAGGGACGTTCGTGACCCTCACGGCCACTCCCGCCACCGGCTTCGTCTTCGCCGGCTGGACTGGCGACGCCGGCGGAGCGACGAACCCCATCAGGATCACGATCCTCGGCAACACGACCGTGACGGCCAACTTCATTCGCCAGGGAACGGGAGGCACCGGAACGATCCTCCGTGAGTACTGGAACGCCGTCACCGGTACGACCATCACCAGCTTGACGTCCAACGCCAACTACCCGAACAGCCCGACCGGCAGCGAGCAGCTCACCTCGCTGGAAGGTCCCTCCAATGCCGGCGACAACTACGGCGCGCGCATCCGGGGCTACATCCATCCGCCCATCACGGGCGCCTACACCTTGTGGCTGGCCAGCGACGACTACGGCGAGCTGCGCCTCAGCACGAGCGACAACCCGGCGGGCGCCGTTCGGATCGCGTTCGTGGAGGGCTGGACGAACCCGCGCGAGTGGTCCAAGTACCCGTCCCAGAGATCGGCGGCCATCAACCTGACCGCAGGTCAGAAGTACTACATCGAGGTGCTGCACAAGGAAGCGACGGGCGGGGACAACGTGGCCGTCTCGTGGCAGGGGCCCGGCATCGCACAGGCGGTCATCGGCGGCTCCTTCCTCTCGCCGTTCGTTCCCCAGACGGGGACGACCTTCGCCCTCGCCGTCACCAAGGCAGGCAGCGGAACGGGGACGGTCACGTCTCGCCCCGTCGGGCATCAACTGCGGGACCAGCCTGCAGCGCGACCTACTCCACCGGCACCTCGGTGATGCTCACTGCCTCGGCGGCCAGCGGCTCGACCTTCGCCGGCTGGAGCGGAGCCTGCACCGGCACCGGAACCTGCACGGTGTCGATGACGGCGGCGCGAACGGTGACGGCCACCTTCAACAGCACTGGCACCGGCACCCCCTGCGCCAACCCGATCACCTTTACGGGCAACACCAACAACTTCAACACCACCGGCGCCGTCTGCTACCGGACCAGCGCCACCGTCAACGGCTGGGGCTGTTCCAATTTCGACGGCAGAACGGTCACGGTGGGCGGCGCGGCCCGAACCTGCGGGCAGTTGCCCCTGACCCGGTCGTCCGACGGATTCATCTACTTCTCCGTAACGCCCGGCACGTATCCCTGGGCGAGCCTGTACACATGGTGATCGTCGCCAGCCTGACCTTCAGCGTTGGCCTTCCGGGGACCGGAGGGGCGCCGGCCTGGCGGACTTCTCGCCCGACAGCGCACCTTCGCCAACGGCGTTCACCGCGCTGACCTTGTAGTAATAGGTGAAGCCGAAGCTGGCGGTGCTGTCGGTGTAGCTGAGGATGTTCCCGACAGTCGCGACCGGTGTCACGAGATCTTCTCCGCCGGGCTGGGTGCCCCGGTAAATCCGGTAGCCCGAGATCGCCGCGCCGCCGTCCGACGCGGCCTCCCACAAGAGCTGCACCGAATTCATGCGGGAGAAGGCATGATTGAGCGTGGGTGGCCCGGGCGCCGTGCGGACGGCTCGCGTCCGCGCGACCTCACCTTCCGGGACTTCCACGGTCTCGGCGGACAGGACGACGATCGCCAGCGCGAGGCCTGGCGCCAGGCGACCTCGTGGCCTCATGCGTCAACTCTAACCCGGAGTTCGCTTGTGTTGCTTGCATTCAGGCAGGCACGTCACACGATCAGTCGTGCCTCAACGCCCCAATCGGATCCACGTTCGCGGCGCGCCGGGCCGGAAACCAGGCGGCAAGCGTCCCCGCGGCCGCCAGGACCACGATGGCCATCGCCGTGCTCGCGGGATCGGTCGCCGTGATTCCGAAGAGCAGGCTGTTCACGATCCGGGACGGGCATCAGCGGGCTGGCGGGGCCGTCGGCCGACGCGATGCGGAGCACGCCGTCCCAGCGCGCAGCCGGAAAGCGGGCCCGGCGATTCCTCGCGGCGAGTTCGGTCAGTGTGATCCGCGTAGATCCCACGCGACCACCGGCGCATCAGTGCGCCTGTCGTCTGTCGCCCACACCATCCCTTACTCGCCGCGGGCAACGATAGCGTATGAGCCGGGAGCGCTTTCCCGGCGTGCGGAGCGGCGGCGGCTGACGGCCCCGCTCGCCCGCCGATCTCACGGTCTGCAGATCTGACAAAGTCGGACTCGCTGATGAAGCATGTTGGCGTTCGGCTGGCTCGTTTCAGACCCCCTTGTAGTTCAGCACCGGACGCAACACCCGCGTCACCTTCACCAGATCGGCCTGCGCGCGAAGCACGGCCCTGATGTCCTTGTAGGCGGCGGGAGCTTCGTCCCGAAGCTTCTCCGAGAGGCGGTAGTCGTACCAGACCCCTTCCATCTGGCGGCGCAGCTCCCGTTCCGTCACCCGGGCCCGCGCGGCCGTTCGGCTCAGCGCCCGGCCCGCGCCGTGCGCGCTGGAACACAACGCGTCGGCGTGACCGCGTCCCTCCACGTGAAAGCTCGCGCTGCCCATCGACCCCGGCAGAACACCCATCTCTCCGTCCCTGGCCGGCATCGCGCCCTTCCGGTGGATCCACAGATCGCGCCCGCCGTGAGCCTCGAGGGACACGTGGTTGTGGTCGGTCGTGATGACCGTCTCCCAACAGAGACGCGCGCCCATCGTCGTCTCGATCGCGGCACCTACCTCCACGGCCATTGCCTGCCGATTCGCATCCGCGAAGCGCCGGGCCCAGGACGCATCGTGCACGTAGGCGGCGCCACTGTCGCTTCGGACGTCCAGCGCCCGTAGTCCGTCACCGGCGCGCTCTGCGTGGCGCAGATGATGATCGTGAACGGCGCGGCCGATCCCTCGCGAACCACTGTGGACCATCAGCCAGAGGCGGTTGGCTTCATCGGCTTGAATCTCGATGAAGTGGTTTCCGCTGCCGAGCGTCGCGAACTCGATGACCTCCTCGTTGCGACGCAAAGACTCGAGGCCAGGGTGGCTCAGCGTCGCAGTGTCCAGGTCCGCCGGCCGGCTGATTGGCGCACGCCGGTTCCGCCGCCGCGCCGGCACCGCGCGCCCGATTGCCGCGAGCATCCGGCCGGCAGTCCCAGGATCTTCGAGCGCGGTGGCATCCACGTCCAGGGCGACGGCCAGCATGCCGCAGCCGATGTCGCCTCCGACAGCCTGCGGATAGATCAGGTGCGACGTGGCAACGACGACACCGATGCAGACGTCGGCGCCGAGGTGCACGTCGGGCATGACCGCGATCTGCTGCACGTCCGGGGCGTGCCGGAGGCGCTCGATCGCCTCCGACACGTCAGGGTCCATTGGCGCCGCCAGCCAGGCCCGCACCGGTGCGAGTACCGACTCGGTCATTCGTCACCTCTGCTCGGCGCCGTAGGTACGAACGACAGTTCCGGGGCCCGCTTGCGGCTGATTGTCATCGCCACCTCCGAGCGCAGACGCGGGGCGTCCTGCCGGAGGCTGCTCAGCGCGTCCGCGATCGAGCGGTTGTCAGGCACGACCACGTGCACCAGCAAGTGCCCGCAGTCCGGCGCGGGCGTGACCTCGTCCACGAACAACTCATTCAGGCCGTCATCTTCATACCGGTCCGCCAGGGCGAGGTTCAGCGCTCGCTGGACCTGCCGGCAGAACTGCTGCGCCTTGCGTTGTGCCTGGGGCGTGCCGCTCCGGCCTCCGCCAAGCGCCCGTGCGAAATCCGGATCCACCAACGGCGACGACTCCCGACGACGACGATTGTGATTCTTCAAGACAAATGCTCCCCTGCTGCGCGCGCACGCGCATCCGGCCCGTACGCAGACACGTACGCAGCGGCCGTCAACTGGTTACTGGTTGAAAGCGTTGGGAGCCGGCCCGGCCGGCCGGGTGAGTTACTCGGCGGTGGGCAGGCTCGACAGCATCGGGCGGCGTGCAATAGGGGACATGGTCTCCTCCGCGGTTGCTTCGAGTTTCGAGTTGGCGAGGACACTTCGAAAATGTCCAGCACGTCATTATCGCCCAAACAGGGTCATTGTGCGCAGGAATTCCGGCTTACGGATCTGTCGATCGTGTAGACGTGCACGGCTTCGCCATTCAGGGGATCCACGCCGGCCCGCTCGAACCGTTGACCGATCTTCGTGGCAACCCGAATCGACCGAAGATCATCGGGGGCGATGAGGCTGATGATCCGGTCGATCGGCGTGTGTTCCCAGATCCATCCAAGCGCCGCCGTCTGCCGCCTCGGTCGCAAAGCCGTGGCCCCATCGGGAACGGTGAAAGACCCACCCGAGATCGACGCCGGGCCATTCTCGCGGCGGATGGTAAAACCCGACAATGCCGATCACCTCTCCGGTCAGCTTCTCGACGACGGACCATTGACCGTATCCGCGCAGCTCCCACTGGCGGCGCATGTCGTTGGTGTTCTTCAACGCCAGATCGAGACCGCCGGGCGGTTCGAGCAGCGTGACCTGCTTCCGCTCGACGACCTCCGGGTCCCACATGATCCCCATGAAGGCCTGTGCGTCCGCCAGCTCCGGCTCACGGAGCAGGAGGCGCGGGGTTTCGACCGAGCTGTGTGCGATGGTCAAAGGCGTGGACCTCCTTCTGCTTCCAGCTTCCCGCTTCCAGCTTCCCGCTCCCCCGCCTACGCGCGCCCAGACTCCACGCGCGCTATGACGAGGCTTCGCCATAGCTTGTCGCTTCGTGCCCGTCTTACGCGACAAGCGACGGCGGGCGCTTCCCGCTTCCCGCTCGATCTTACAGATCCGTTCATCTCGTGACGCAAGTGTCGCCGGGCGGTCCGGCAACGCAAAGACGCCATCTCTGCGGGCACTTTGTGCAGACGGCAGAACAGCGTCCGCGACCCACCGCTGAGACGAGATCCGACTCAGCCATCATGGCCGCGGGCCACGGTACGCGCGCATCCCGCCGTCCGCTCGACGCCGGCGCCGCACGCAATGCTCAGAAACTCAGCGCCCGGGCAGCGCGCGTGCCGAGGGCGGTGAGCGTTGCGAGGCGGCCGGCCTGAAGAATCTCCGCGCCAGCCCGGCCGTTGCCAAGCAGAGCACGACGGCGCGTCTATTGCTCTTATTGGCGTTGTCTCCGCGCCCCGACCTCCCCTCGTGCGGACATCCAACGCGAATCGCGCCCCGGCGTTCATCGTTTCTCCCGCGATTCCACGCGACGCGAACGTCCCAAGGACAGCCAATGAAGAGCCGGATCCCCCGCGACCCACGCCGGCGCACACGCGAGGCCCAGGGCACGACAGCCAGGCGCGCGCCGCAGACGAGCAAGCGTTCACGCCGCCCGGCCGCGGTCAACGAACTCCGCCATCTCGACGTGCTCGATTCAGCCGCCGGTACGGCCGAGCGCATCAGCGAGGTCCAGCGCCAGAAGGCCCTGCTCACGACCGGGGCCCTGCAGAACGCGATTCTCAACAGCGCCAACTTCTCGAGCATCGCCACCGACGCGAAGGGCGTCATCCAGATCTTCAACGTCGGCGCCGAGCGGATGCTGGGCTACACGGCCGCGGACGTGCTCAACAAGATCACGCCGGCCGACATTTCCGATCCGGACGAAGTGATCGTCCGCGCCAAGGCGTTGAGCGTCGAGCTCGGGACGCCGATTGCGCCAGGGTTCGAAGCCCTGGTCTTCAAGGCCTCGCGCGGCATCGAGGACATCTACGAGCTGACCTACTTCCGCAAAGACGGGAGCCGCTTCCCGGCCGTGGTATCGGTCACGGCGCTGCGCGACGCGCAGGACGCCATCATCGGCTACCTGCTGATTGGGACCGACAACACCGCGCGCAAGCAGGCGGAAGAGGCGCTGCTGAAGGCCGGCGCCCTGCAGAGCGCGATCTTCAACAGCGCCAACTTCTCGAGCATCGCGACCGACGCGAAGGGCGTCATCCAGATCTTCAACGTCGGCGCCGAGCGGATGCTGGGCTACGCGGCCGCCGACGTGATGAACAAGATCACGCCGGCCGACATCTCCGATCCGCAGGAAGTCATCGCGCGCGCCAGGGAATTGAGCGTCGAGCTCGGCACGCCGATTACGCCCGGCTTCGAGGCCCTGGTGTTCAAGGCCTCGCGCGGCATCGAGGACATCTACGAGCTGACCTACATCCGCCGCGACGGCACCCGCTTTCCGGCGATCGTGTCGGTCACGGCGCTGCGCGACGCGCAGGACGCGATCATCGGCTATCTCCTGATTGGCACCGACAACACCGCCCGAAAGCAGGCGGAAGAAGAGCGGCGCAAGCTCGATCAGCGGCTCCGCGATCAGCACTTCTACACGCGCTCGCTCATCGAAGCCAACATCGACGCCATGATGACCACCGATCCCCGCGGCATCATCACCGACGTCAACAAGCAGACCGAGGCGCTGACCGGGTGCACGCGCGACGAGCTGATCGGCGCGCCGTTCAAGAACTACTTCACCGACGCGGGCACGGCCGAGGCGGGCATCAAGCGGGTCCTGACCGAAGGCAAAGTCACCAACTACGAGCTCACCGCGCGCGCCCGGGACGGCAAGGAGACGGTCGTCTCCTACAACGCGACGACGTTCTACGATCGCGACCGGAGGCTGCAGGGCGTGTTCGCGGCCGCGCGCGACGTGACCGAGCGCAAGCAGTTCGAGGCGGCGCTCCAGGAAACGAACGTCGAGCTGGAGAGCGCCAAGTCCGCGGCCGAGCAAGCCAACCAGGCGAAATCGGATTTCCTCTCGAACATGAGCCACGAGCTGCGCAGCCCGCTCAATGCGATCCTCGGCTTTGCGCAGCTGCTGGAGTCGACGTCCCCGTTGCCGACGGCCTCCCAGACGGAGAGCATCGCCCAGATCCTCCAGGCGGGCTGGCACCTGCTCAAGCTGATCAACGAAGTCCTCGATCTCGCGGTGGTCGAATCCGGCGTGCTGTCGCTGTCGCCGGAGCCGGCGTCGCTGGCCGAGGTCATCTCCGACTGCCAGGCGATGATGGAGCCGCAGGCGCAACAGCGCGGCATCAGCATGACCTTCCCCCAGTCGGAAATTCCCTACTTCGTCGATGCCGATCGGACCCGGGTCAAGCAGGTGCTCATCAACCTGCTGTCGAACGCGATCAAGTACAACCGGGAGCAGGGAACGGTTCAAGTGACGTGCGCCATCAGCGGTCCCGAACGCGTCCGCATCAGCGTCGAGGATACCGGCGCGGGATTGGCGCCGGACAAGCTGTCACAGCTCTTCCAGCCGTTCAACCGTCTCGGACAGGAAGGCAGCGGCGAGGAAGGCACGGGCATCGGGCTGGTGATGAGCAAGCGGGTCGTCGAGCTGATGAAAGGCGTGATCGGCGTGGAAAGCCGCGTCGGCGTGGGCAGCGTGTTCTGGTTCGAACTGCTTCTGGCACCGGCGCCGCAGCCCGCCGCTGCAGGCGTCGAATCCGCCTTGACGGTCGCCGATCCCGAGCCGACCAGCGGACCGCTGCGCACCGTGCTCTACGTCGAGGACAACCCGGCGAACCTCGCGCTGGTCGAGCAATTGATCGCGCGGCGGTCCGATCTGCAGCTGTTGACCGCAGTCAACGGGACGCTCGGCATCGCGCTGGCGCGGACCGCCCAGCCGGACCTGATTCTGATGGACATCAACCTGCCCGGCATCAGCGGGATCGAAGTCCTGAAAATCCTCCGCGACGACCCGGCCACGGCGCACATCCTCATCGTGGCCCTCAGCGCCAACGCCATGCCGCGCGACATCCAGAGGGGCCTGGAAGCGGGGTTCTTCCGCTATCTCACCAAGCCGATCAAGCTCAACGAGTTCATGGAGACGCTCGACGTGGCGCTGGAGGTGTCGGCAGACGCGGCGAGCGGCACGAACAAGGCGCTGACACCCGCATGATCAGCGCCGCCGACATCCTGCGCGGCAAGATCCTGATCGTCGACGATCAGCGAGTCAATGTCCTGCTGCTCGAGCGGATGCTGGGCGGCGCCGGCTATGTGTCCGTCACGTCCACGATGGATCCCGGCGAGGTCTGCGAGCTTCACCGCGCGAACGGCTACGACCTGATCCTGCTCGATCTCCAGATGCCCGGCACGGATGGTTTCCAGGTCATGGAGGACCTGAAGGAGATCGAAACCGGCGGTTACCTGCCGGTGCTGGCGCTCACCGCCCATCCGGCTCACAAGATGCGGGCGCTGCAGTGCGGCGCCAGGGACTTCATCAGCAAGCCGTTCGATCTGGCCGAGGTGCTGATGCGGGTCCGGAACATGCTGGAGGTGCGGCTGCTGCAGGAGGCCGCCCGCAGCCACGGGGAGATGCTCGAATCGCTGGCGCTGAGGGACCCGCTGACCGGTCTTGCCAACCGGCGGCTGCTGGCCGAACGCATGTCGATGGCGATGGGCCATGCGCGGAGGAACTCGAGCGCCATGGCGGTGCTGTATCTGGATCTGGACGGATTCAAGGAGATCAACAACACGCTGGGACACGCCGCCGGCGATGCCCTGCTGAAAATGGTCGCCGAGCGCCTCGTCGCGACGGTGCGCGAAGAGGACACGGTCGCGCGTTTCGGGGGTGACGAGTTCATCATCGCGCTGTGGCACCTCGGCGGCGTCGACGGTGCGGCCACGGTGGCCGCGAAGGTGATCGAGATCGTGTCGCAGCCCTATGCCATCGAGGGACAGACGGTGCGCATCACCACCAGCGCGGGCGTCGGCATCTATCCCGTGCACGGCGAGGATGCCGACACGCTGATGAAAAGCGCGGACCTCGCGTTGTACGAGGCCAAGCGCCTGGGCAAGAACGCCTATCGCATCTCGGAGCGCACGATCGTTCCACACAATCTGGGCGGCGAGACCCTGCGAAGCCTCCTGACCTCCTCCTGATCTCCTCCTGACCTCCTCCTGATCTCCTGATCTCCTGATCTCTACTGTGACCCCCCGATGCGCACCATCGGCACGTCCGACGGATCGCCGAACTGCACCGCGAGCAGGTTCCGCACGAACCACTGCCCCGTGGACGGACGGAACACCGCGAGGTCCGTGCGGCCGTCGCCGTTGTAGTCCCCGGGCACCGGCGTGTCGGCCGGGTCGCCGAACTGCGCCGCGAGGATGTTCCGCGCGAACCACTGCCCCGTTGACGGCCGGTAGACCGCCACGTCCATCACGCCGTCGCCGTTGTAGTCCCCCGGCGCCGGCACGTCGTTGACGTCGCCGAACTGCACCGCCAGGATGTTGCGCACGAACCACTGCCGCGTCGACGGCCGGTAGACCGCGAGGTCCGTGATCCCGTCGCCGTTGTAGTCGCCCGGCACCGGGATGTCGCCGTTGTCGCCGAACTGGAACGCCAGGACGTTGCGCACGTACCACGTGCCGGTCGACGGCCGGAACACCGCGACATCGTGTATCCCGTCGCCGTTGTAATCGCCCGGCACGGGGAGATCCGTCGGGTCGCCGAACTGCACGGCGAACTGGTTGCGCACGAACCACTGGCCCGTGGACGGACGGAACACCGCCTCGTCTATGATCCCGTCGCCGTTGTAGTCGGCCGGCACCGCCTTGTCCCCCGGGTCGCCAAACTGCACCGCGGACCTGTTGCGCACGAACCACTGACCGGTCGACGGCCGCTGGACGGCGATGTCGGTATTGCCGTTGCCGTCGAAGTCCCCGCCGGCCGCGTGCGCGAGCGACGGACCGCGCGGCACCGGGATGTCCGTTGGGCCGCCGAACTGCACCGCCAGCTGGTTCCGCACGAACCACTGGCCCGTGGCGCGGCGATAGACCGCGAGGTCGGTCGTGCCGTCGCCGTTGTAGTCGGCAGGCACGGGCCGATCCATCGGGTCGCCAAACTGGACGACGAACTGGTTGCGCACGAACCACTGCCCCGTCCCCCGGCGATACACGGCGACATCGTCCGAGCCGTCGCCGTTGTAGTCGCCCGGAACCGGTACGTCGCCCGGGTCGCCGTACTGCACGGTGAACTGGCCGCGGACGATCCATGTGCGCGTGCCCGGCTGGAAGATCGCGATGTCGGCAGAGCCGTCGCCGTCGAAGTCGCCGGCAATCGGGATGGAGCCCGCGCCGCCGAACTGGACGGTGAACTGGCTGCGCACGAACCACTGGCCCGTCAGCGGCCGGTAGACCGCGACATCGATGATGCCGTCGCCGTTGTAGTCCGCCGGAACCGGGATGTCGCCGGGATCGCCGAACACCGCGGTGAACTGGCTGCGCACGATCCACTGGGCGGTGGACGGCCGGAACACGGCGAGGTCGGTCGTGCCGTCGCCGTTGTAGTCGCCGGGCGCCGGGATGTCGCCGGGCTCGCCGAACTGCACGGCGAGCTGGTTGCGCACGGACCACTGGCCGCTCTGGAGGCCGAAGATGGCGAGGTCGACCGAGCCGTTCCCGTCGAAGTCACCCGTGGGCCGGCCGATCACTGGAGGCGGCCCGTCCACATTTGTGACCTGGACGTCAGGCGGGTACAGCACGTTGGGATCGCCATAGGCCGCATCGGCGGACACGGCGGTGACGAGGATGGCGTACGCCCGGTTCGAACCTGCCGCGCCGTCATTCTTTCCGGTGACGGTCACGGTCCTCGGCACGTCCCATCCGGTCCCCCCACCGCTCGACGTCGAGAACGTCAGCGAGGCCGGCGATGCGATCCCCGCTTCCGGATCGTTGCTGGCGAGATTGACCACCACGTCCGACGCCGGCGCCTGCGTCAGCATCACGGTAAAGGCCGCCGTGCCGCCGGCCCGGGTGGTGACCAGTCCGCTCTGCGGCGAGATGTAGAAATTCTTCGACTCGTTGTCGAGGTTCGTGAACTGCTGATCGGACTGCAGGTTGTTGTAGTCGAGATCGGCGCTCGTCGCGATGTTCTGGACGCTGTATCCAGGGTTCGGCCCGACCGTGGCATTCTCGAGGCCGGTAATCGTCACCGTCTGCGGGATGTCCCAGTTGGCGTCCGTGAAGTCCAGGCCGGCAGTCGACAGCGATCCCCCTCCGCCGCTCGTGCTCACCGCGACGTGAACGTCTTCCGCGGGCTTGCTGTGAAGCGCAACCGTGTACTGCGCCGTCTGTCCGCTCTCGGATGTGTACAGCGTGGTCCCGAAGCCCGGACGGACCTTCAGTCCCGAGTACGAGTAGCCGCCCACCGTCGCGCCGGGGATGCTCCCGGCGTCTCGATCTCCGGCGCACGCGGTCCCCATCGGACAGCTGGTAAACGCCTGAAACTCCGCCGCCCCTCCGGGACCGCCGCCCGGCGCGGTCACCGTGCACGTCGTGTCGCTCGTGCAGGTCGCGGCCACGGTGTTGGAGATGCCCACGCCCGGCACCGAGATCGTGAACAACGTCGTCGCGGTCGCCGTCTGTTGAAAGCCGGTGCCGGTGATCGTGAGCACGTTCCCGCCGGCTGCGGGACCACTGGACGGGCTGATAGACGCGATCGCCGGCGTCGCCGGCGTCGTGCCGTACGTGAAGTAGGTGTTTGCCGATCCACCGGGGGTGCGGAGCGCGACGAGGTATGCGCCCTGGCTCGCGCTGAGGTCTTCTTCGAGGCTCGGCGCGGTAAACGCGCACTGCCCCGTCGTCGCGCAGCCGTTCGCGTAGTCGCGGATGAAGGTGTACATGTAGACAGATGACATCCCCGGGAAGCTGGGTCCGGATGTGAACGGGCCGCCGATGACGTTCCCCGGCGTGCTGACGTTGAACGCGCCCGTATTGGGATCGAGTCCGGCGACGATCAACTCGCCGTAGTAGAGGAGAGTCGCTGACCCCGCGCTCTTCACTCCGCCCACCATCGCGAAGACCGCCAGCGGCTGCACGCTGCCGGGCGGGACCCGGTTCGGCCGTGACCCGCTCGCCGTGCAGGTCGTGGTCGACGAGCACGTGACGCCGGCCAGGATGTCGTCGTTGTTGTGACCGACAAACCGCGTGGCTTTCGGCGTCGTGCTGAAGCCGGTGCCGGTGATGGTCAGCTCAACGGCGTTGGGGCCTGCTCCGCCGTACCCGGCAACGGCAGGAGAGCCGGTTGGATGGATGGCGGCGATCGTGGGTTGCGCGAGCGCCGGGCCGGCGCACAGAAGAACCAGGGGGAGCGTCAGGAGCTTGAGGAGCAATCGCATGGTGTCTCGTCACCTCATTAAGGGGGCTCCTGATCATCGGCAAACCGGAAAGCCGTGTCTGTGCCGTTGTGCACAGCGGCACGCGCGCGCGTAGCACGCGATACAAGGCGCGCGGGCAGGGCTACAGCCACCTGCGCTGCGTACGCAAACACAAATAAGTTTGAGGAAGAGGCGGCACGGCCCCGTGAAGGACCGTGCCGCGTGGAGGAATCGAATCGCTAATCCCTGATCCTTGAATCCCTGAATCGGCAATGCAAGGATTCAACGAATAACTGGACGTACGCAACAACAAGGCGCACGCAAGGCAGGGCTAAAGCCCTGCGCTACGTCCGTGCTACTGCGGGCCGCCGATGCGCACCATCGGCTTGTCGGTCGGATCGCCGAACTGCACCGAGAGGATGTTCCGCACGAACCACATGGCCCGTGGACTGCCGGAACACCGCGAGGTCCGTCTTGCCGTCGCCGTTGTAGTCCCCCGGCACCGGCGTGTCGGTCGGGTCGCCGAACTGCTGCGTCAGGACGTTCCGCACGAACCACTGCCCGTCGACGGACGGTAGACCGCCACGTCCGTGCGGCCGTCGCCGTTGTAGTCGCCCGGCACCGGCACGTCGCCCGGGTCGCCGAACTGCACCGTGATGACGTTGCGCACGAACCACTGCCGCGTCGACGGCCGGTAGACCGCCAGGTCCGTGATCCCGTCGCCGTTGTAGTCGCCGGGCACCGGGATGTCGCCGTTGTCGCCGAACTGCGTCGCGAGGATGTTGCGCACGTACCACGTGCCGGTGGACGGCCGCCACACCGCGATATCGTGGATCCCGTCGCGGTTGTAGTCTCCCGGCACCGGCAGATCTGTCGGATCGCCGAACTGCACGGCGAACTGATTGCGCACGAACCAATGGCCCGTCGTCGGCCGGAACACCGCGACGTCGATGATCCCGTCGCCGTTGTAGTCGGCCGGCACCGGCTTGTCCCCCGGGTCGCCGTGCTGCACGGTCATCTGGTTGCGCACGAACCACTGGCCTGTCGACGGCCGCTGCACCGCGATGTCGGTATTGCCGCTGCCGTTGAAGTCCCCGCCGACCGCGTGCGCGAGCGACGGAGCGCTCGGCACCGGGACGTCGGTGGGATCCCCGAACTGCACGGTGAACTGGTTCCTCACGAACCACTGACCCGTGAGGCGGCGATAGACCGCGATGTCGGTCGTGCCGTCGCCGTCGTAGTCGCCGGGCACGGGCCGGTCCAGCTGATCGCCGAACTGCACGGTGAACTGGTTGCGCACGAACCACTGCCCCGTCGCCTGGCGATACACCGCCACATCGGCCGAGCCGTTCCCGTCGTAGTCGCCCACAACCGGGATGTCGCCCGGTTCGCCGTACTGCACGGTGAACTGGTTCTTCACGAACCAGGTGCGGGTGCTCGGCTGGAAGACCGCGACGTCGGTTGTCCCGTCGCCGTTGTAGTCGCCGGGGATCGGGAGGTAGCCCTCGCCGCCGTGCGAGGTCGAGAACTGGTTACGCACGAACCATTGGCCCGAGCTGCGCCGATAGACCGCGATGTCGGTCGTGCCGTCGCCGTTGTAGTCGCCGGGAACCGGCATGTCGCCGGGATCCCCGAACTGGACGGTGAACTGATTGCGCACGAACCACTGGCCGGTCGACGGCCGGAAGACGGCGAGATCGGTCGTGCCGTCGCCGTTGTAGTCGCCGAGCACCGGAACGTCGCCGGGATCGCCGAACTGCACCGCGAGCTGGTTGCGCACGAACCACTGACCGCTCTGCGGTCTGAAGATCGCGAGGTCGACCGTTCCGTCCCCGTTGAAGTCGCCCGTCGGTGCGCCGATGACCGGAGGCGGCGCGTCCACGTTGGTGACCGGGACGTCGGGCACGAAGAGCGTGTTGGCGTCCCCATATGTCAGCGTCCGCAGAGATGCGGGTGACGATGATCGAGTAGTCCCTGCTTTGGCCGGCCGCGCCGTCGTTTTGTCCCGTGACGGTCACCGTCCGCGGCACGTTCCATCCGCTGCCTCCCCCGCTCGACGTCAAGAACGTCAGCGAGCCCGGCGACACCGTTCCAACCCCCGGATCGTTGCTCACGAGGTTGACCACGACGTTCGCCGACGGCGCCTGGGTCAGTACCACGGTGAAGGTCGCCGTCCCGCCGCCGCGGGTCGTCACCAGGCCGGTCTGCGGCGAGATGTAGATGTTCTTCGTCTCGTTGTCCACGTTCGTGAACTGCTGGCTGGACTGGACGTTGTTGTAGTTGAGATCGGTGCTCGTCGCGATGTTCTCGACGCTGAAGGAGCCGTTCCCCGTCCGCCCCGTTATCGAGGCCGGTAATCGTCACCGTCTGTGGGGTGTTCCAGTTGGAGGTCGTGAAGTCCAATCCGGACGTGGACAGCGATCCGCCTCCGCCCATCGTGCTCACCGCGACGTGAACGTTCGCCGTGGGCTGAGTGCGCAGGGCAACGGTGTACTGCGCCGTCTGCCCGCTTTCGGAGGTGAAGAGCATGGTCCCGCCGCCCGGGGTGATCTTGAGGCCCGAGTAGGTATACGCGCCTGTCTTCGTGCTGGGGATGCTTCCCGAGGCTCGCGTTCCGGCGCATGCACTGCCCGAATTACAGGTGGTGATCACCTGGAAGTCCGCGAGCCCACCAGGGCCGCCGGCGGGGGCGACAAACGAGCACGTGGTGTTGTTCGCACAGGTCATCGGGCCCACCTGCGAGGAGACGCCCGCGCCCGGGACCGAGACGATGAACATCGTCTGCGCGCCCGGCACTTGTCTGAAGCCGGTGCCGGTGACGGTGACCATGTTCCCGCCGGCAGCAGGACCAGTCAGCGGGCTGACCGACGTGATCGTCGGCGTCGCCGGCGTCGTGCCGACTAGAAAATAGGCCGTGGCCGATCCACCGGGGGTTCCAATGGCCACCGAGTACGCGCCCTGAGGCGCGCTCAGGTCGCCGGCAATGTTCGGCATGGTAAAGGCGCACTGCCCAGTTGACGTGCAGCCGCTCGCGTAATCAGCGATGAAGGTGTAGACGTAGACGTTCGACATGCCCGGAAAAGTGGGACTGTCTGAAAACGGGCCGCCGTTGACGGAACCCGACGTGGCGGAGCCGAACGGGCCTGTGCTGGGCGTGAGACCGGTGACGATCAGGTCGCCGTAGTAGATCAAACCGGTGGACCCGGCGCTCTTGACGCCGTTCACCATCGCGAAGACCTGGATCGTCTGCACGCTGCCGGCCGGCACGCGGTTCGGGCGTGCGCCGGAGGCCGTGCAGCTCGTCGTCGACGAGCAAGTGACGCCCTGCAGGATGTCGTCGTTGTTGACCCGACAAACCGCGTCGCTTTCTGGGTGATGCTGAAACCCGTGCCGGTGATGTCCAAACTCAACCGAATGCGGGCCTGCTCCGCCGTAGCCAGCGATGGCAGGAGACCCGGTTGGATGGATGGCGGTGATTGTGGGTTGCGCCAGCGCGGGCGCGGCGCACAGAAGAAACACGGGCAGTGTCAGGAACTTGACAAGCACTCGCATAGTCTCAGGACCTCATTGAGATTTTGGGGAGGCTTAGATTATCACCCAAACTCATCAATGGGCGGTAATGGGCTCCTCAGCCAGTCTTCTGACAGTCCTTGTCGACGCTCGTTTCACCGCGGACTGTGCGTCTGCCGGTGTTTCTCGTTACTCTATCGAGCAGGAGAATCCATGGCACAGGAGCAGACCCCGGACGACTTCGACTGGGTGGACGCGCAGGCGAACTGCAACGCGGCGTCGATGTTCGTGCGGCTGCAGGCGAGCGTGGTCCAGGACGTCCGGCGGCGCAACGGCCTGCTCGGGCGAAACGACGGGTTGACCTTCGAGGTTTACGAGGACACCGGCGAGTTCGAGGTCACACGTGTCGTCGCGCCGGGATTCCGCGGCTCCGACGCGGCCGTGAAGTTCCAGCACGCCGGACGCACGCATTCACGTTCACAGCGAAGACGTCGACGTCGATTTCACGGCAGTGGTCGCGCTCGACAGGAGCGGGGTGTGCCGGTTCGTGGTGGCCGAAGCGATCTACTCGGAGTGGGAGATCAGAAGAATGGCGCTCGAGCAGCTGTTCTTCGAAGAGGAAGAAGCGGAGACCTCGGACGAATGAAAGCCGCCTCGTGCTTTTCGGGAGCGACCGTCAACGACCGTGGAAGGATCCGTTGACGGCTTGCCGCAGAACCTGCGCCGACTGAAACGTGATCGGCGACGATCCCTGCGGGGCGAGCGTCAGCGTGTTCGTGCCGTCCCGTACGGCGCCGCGTGGCAACGCGACCTCGCACGGAACACCAGAGCCGAGCGCGCAGGCACCGATCGCGTCGTTGTTGAACGCGATGTCGATCCGGGTCCCCGTCGCGCCCGCGAGATCGAGGAACACGCGATAGTCGTAACCTCTTCGAAGCGGCAGCAACAGCGTGGCGCGATCCGCCCCGCGCCGCACGCGACCGGTGGCGGTCTGCTCCACATCTCCCCAGCCAGGACCGAAGTAGGCTTCCGACTCGAAGTCGGGTCTGAGAACCGCCTGGCTGGCGCCATCCGCGAACAACGGGAACATCTCCTGCGCGCACACCCGCACGGACGAACGGGCCCCGCCGGGTTTCAGCCGGGCGCGCGCGGCCACCACTGGACGATCGAACGCGAGCCGAAACACCGGCCGGCCCCCGGGGGTTCGTGTCAGTTCTGTTGAGAGCACGTCAGTGCCATCGGCGCCGGGAGCCCGGTCGATCTCGCGAGCGGCGCCGCTGCCGAGCAGAATACTCGCGCGCGATCGGAGCCCGCGTGAATCGGCAATGGCCGTGTCGATGACCACCGATCCGTTCGCAGGCAGCGTCGCCACCCAGCTGCCCGTGGCGAGCGCCGGCGTCACATCGCTCCATCGATCCGTGCCGACGTCCCCGCACGCGTTCTCTCCCTCGAGCTCGTAGAGCGCCTCTTCGAACGGGACTCGAAGGAGTTGGTCGCGCTGCAGCGTGAACGCGCGGGCGAGCGCCCCGTCCGGGCTGAACACGGCAATCGCGAGACCGGTCGCGGCATGGGCAATCGTGCGCCCCGCGAGCTCGAGGCGCGCGCCGCGCTCGTCGGCCGACGAGCGGACCGTCCCGGGAAAAACAGGCAGACGCGCGTTGAGCATGCCCGGCTCCACGGCCAACGAAATGGCCGCATGGCCGGCCGCGCGCGCGACATCGGGCTCCCCCACCATCCGCACAAATGCCGAGAACGAACGGGGCTGCCCGAGACCCCGCGGATCGCGGCGATCGATTCCGGAGAGCTCGAGAGGAACCGGCGTATACGCGGCGGCGGCGACGATGACGGTGCCGCGCGGCAGCGCGCGGACCCACTCGTCGAGCGATGGCCCGGCCAGCGGCGTGCGCGCGAAGCGCAGCCCCTCCGCACCAAAGAAAGTGGCGGCGCCCGCAAACGCGAACACACGGCGCCCGTCCCGGGCTGCCTTCTGCACAGCGTCGGCCGCAAATTCTATGGGCGCGATCCCCCTGTCCGGCCCCGCTTCGCCGGTCAGCCGCAAGTACTGCAGCAACATGTCGTAGCCGTAGTTCTCCGCGACGATGGCCGCGTGGTCAGGCAGTTGACGGTGCAGGCTGCGAAGGAAGCGCGCTTCCGCCGTGCCGCCGCTGCGATCGGCCTCCTTGTAGTTGGCCGCCAGATTGGCGAGCGGCATGGCCGCGGCAGCCGCAACCGCGAGCACGCGTACGCCGTGGCGCAACACGATCCCGCCGCGCTCAGAGGCCTGGAGTGGTCCGGCTGAAGCCGGACGCCACGAGAGGAAGATCGCACTCAGCCCGAGCCCGGCGAGCGGCCAGATCAGCACCATGACCGGCGTGATGAACCCGTAGACGTCACCCGACAAGTTGATCACCATTGCAAACATTCCGGCAGCCGCGCCGATGATCACCATCGCGCCGGCGTTGCGCGTCCGGACGGCCGCGATGAGGCCCGCGGCGAGTCCCACGAGCCCTGCGATCCCCAGTTCACTGCCAACCACCAGCGCCACCGTCGGTATTTGCACGGTGACCAGGGCGGTCGGACCGAAGGCGAACCGCTCCGAAGCGAACCGCTCGGCGGTCACCACACTCACGAGCTCCGGCAGGGAACGCGCCTGACTCTCGAGAAACGACGCTCCCTGCCGGGTGCGCAAGACGATGAAGCCGTATTGGGAGACGCCCAGCAGCAGGATGACCGCGGCACCGGCGAGGACACGAGCGGTCAGCGCCCGCCGATCGCGCAGGAGTACGTAGATCGCGAACGCCGGCACGACGCCGACGATCGTCAAGTGATTGCCCAGGCCGAGGCTCAGTACCGCGACCGCGGCAAGCAGTCGCCCGGCGCCGCCACGCGCCCCCCACGCAAGCAGGAGCGCAGTGCCCGCGGCAGAGACGACGGCAGCCAGGCTGTAGACCTCGGCGAAGACCGCTCCCCGCCAGAAACCTGCGCCGGTCGCCAGCCCGAGCGCCGCACAGAAAGCCATCCACCGCGTTGCGCCGATCTCCCGGCCGAGCACGTACGTCAGCCCGCAGGCGAGCGCCGCCATGACGGCGGAAAACAAATTGGCCCGGTACGCGATGGTTCGAATCGGCAGCTGCACGAACAGGTGCGACAGGAGCACGTAGAGCGGGTAGCCAGGGGGATGCGCGGTTCCCAGCACGTATCCCAGGAACTGGAACTTGGGCGTATCTTCGGGACCGCCGAGATCCGGTTGGAGCGTCGCGACGTACAGCACGAGAGCCACCGCGCCCGCGGCGAGCGCGATGATGCCGTCCGGAGCGGACCACCGGCCGCGGGGAGCGGCGTCCGGCGACGTATCGTTCGCGCTGGCCGTGGCGGCGATCACGCCGGGCCGGCCTGCCCTGAGCGAGCGTATGGCGAGTCGAAGGGCCCCGATATCGGCAGTTCGCGGAGAAAGGCTGGAATCGTAGTCAGCACGGCGTGGTGCGCGGCCCGAACGGCCGGACCGATCCGACGGGCGAACGCAATGGGATCGGCGGCCACACGGATGCACGCCTCGGCGAGACGCTCGGGGCCCTCCTGCGTGGGCACACAGAGATCGCCCAATCCGACCACGCTGAGGACCGCCCGTTCCTTGAACGTCACCCCGGGCGCCAGCGAGAGCGCCGGCGTTCCGCCCAGCAGCGAAAGGATGACGCCGTGCAGCCGGCTCGAGACGACGAGCCGGCAGGCGCCGTAGAGCGACGTGAGCTGCGCCGGGTCCAGATCGTCGTCGACGATGCAGGTCGTCTCGATGCCGAGAAGCGCGGCGAGCTGCCGGCTCGCCGCCCGGTCCTCCTCCGCCTGCACGACGATCAGAACCTGACGGACGAGCGACGCGTCGAGAAGCGTCCGGGCTGCGCTCGCGAAGAGCGCGGCGTGGGATTCGGCGCTCTCCTCGGGACGCAACGTCGAACCAATCACGAGCGCCAGTGTGGGCAACGCCGGATCGAGACCCCTGCGAACGAAGATGCCCGACATGTCCACGCGCTCCAGCGCCAGGCCAAATGCGCTGTCCGGGGCCAGCAGCACCCGGCTCGCCGGCACCACTCTCTGGACCTCGGCTCTCGTGATCGAGTCGCGCGCGACGACGGCATGGGACTTCCGCAGAACGCTTCGAAAGAGCAGCCCTCCGCGCGAGGCGCAGGAGGTCCAGCGCCGCCCAAGTCAGCGCACACGAGCCGCGGTTGTCATCATCGTACACGTTGACCAGGGCGATACGCATGCGGTCGGTGGGCTCGAACGGCAGTGGCGGCGGCGTCCAGCCGTGTTCCGGCGAGTATAGCCTCTCTCATTCTTGACGGCGCGGATACACTCAACCGATCCGGCTACTGCGCCGGGTCGCTGATGATCAACACCCTGGCGGTTTCCGGCTACCGGTCGCTGCGCGATCTCGTCATCCCGCTGGATCGGCTCAATCTCGTCACGGGCCCGAACGGCAGCGGCAAGTCGAACCTGTATCGGGCGCTTCGCCTGCTCGCCGAAACGGCCCAGGGCCGTGCCATTCCGTCGCTCGCCCGCGAAGGCGGACTGCAGTCCACCTTGTGGGCCGGGCCCGAGGCGTTCTCGCGCGCCGTGCTCCGCGGTGAACACCCGGTTCAAGGAGTCACCCGCAAGCACCCGGTCAGCCTGCGCCTGGGCTTTGCCAGCGACGACTTCAGCTACGCGATCGATCTCGGTCTTCCACCCCCTCCGAGCGGAGCCTTCGGGCACGATCCCGAGATCAAGCGGGAGTGCGTCTGGAACGGACAGAAGCTGCGGCCGTCGGCGGTCCTCGTGGATCGGCGCGGGCCGCTCGTCAAAGCCCGGGACGGAACCAACGCCTGGACGATCGTCACGCACGGCCTGGCCAGCTTCGACAGCATGATGACGCACTGCGCGGATCCCCGGCAGACGCCGGAGATGCTCATGCTGCGGGAGCAGATGCGGGCGTGGCGCTTCTACGATCACTTCCGCACGGACCTAGCGGCCCCCGCGCGGCTTCCGCAGATCGGCACCCACACGCCGATCCTCAGCCACGACGGCGCGGACCTGGCCGCGGCCCTTCAAACGATTCGGCAGATTGGCGACGGCGACGCCCTGAATCAGGCGATCGACGATGCGTTTCCCGGCAGCCGCGTTGAGGTGAACTTCGGGAGCGGATGGTTCGAGGTCGAAATGCAGCAGCACGGCCTGCTTCGCCCGTTGAAAGCGGCCGAGCTCTCCGACGGGACGCTGCGTTACGTGCTGTGGGTCGCCGCTCTGTTGACGCCAAGGCCGCCCGGCCTGCTGGTCCTGAACGAACCGGAAACGAGCCTTCATCCGGACTTGCTTCCCGCCCTCGGACGGCTCATCGCGCAAGCGTCGGAACGATCCCAGGTGGTCGTCGTCTCGCATGCGCCGGCGCTGATCGATGCCCTCCAGCAACTTCCGGAGTGCCACTCGATCACGCTCGAGAAGACGTTCGGCCAGACGACGCTGGCGGGCGCCGATCCGCTCGGCACAAGCTGGCAATGGCCGGCGCGATGAAAGGCCGCGCACGAGGGCCGCTCGCTTCGCTCGCGGTAGGGCAGCTGGCTTCGCTCGCCGGTTAGGAAGAACCTCACTTTCGAAGTGGGTAGGTCCGATCGACGAATGCGCGGATCGCCAGGAGGCTGCGCAGGACGACGGCGCCTGTGCTTCCGGCGATTCCAACATGCCCGGTCTGAAGCACCTCGAACGCGGCGACCGCCGTGTTGGTCAGGTTACGCAATTCCTGTGAATCGCCGTCGCGGCCGACGTCCTGTGCGGTCTCGTACTCGGTGACGGCGCCCGCGATCGCGTTGTCCAGGCACCGGTTCAGCGTGCGGAAGTCATCCGTGCTGATGGGCGCCGCCAGTTCCACGGCCAGATCGGTGACGGACTGACAGACGTCGCCGTAGTTGTGTACGACCTGCCCGACCGTGAACCCCTGAAGCAGGAGCTCGCGCCCATGCCTGAGCGCGCTCGTCTTGATCGCTTGCGTTTCCGACGGTCCGTGCCGCAGCTCCTCGACCAGTTGGTCCAGGAACAGCGGGACGCCGTGATCGAGCTCCGCCTCGGTCGGCGGCGGAGCCCACCGGCTCGATACCTTGGCCCGGCAGCGCCGGATGAGCTCCTCTCGGTTTACGCCGATGAACTCCTCCAGCAGCATGACTTCCGCCATGCAGCAAGCGTAACTGACGGCCGCAAGCGGTGGCTGTTCACAATGCACAGACCCGGCACGCGCGGCTCAGAACAGCACTTTGATCGCGATCTGCATGATGCGCTCGCCGGCGCTGGTCAGCGGGCGGCCGAACGTCGTGCCGGGCGTCAGGGTCGTGCCGGTCACGCCGTAGAACGTCGTGTCCACGGCGATGAAGTTGTCGCGGTTGAAGAGATTGAACGCCTCCCAGATCAGCTGCGCGCGTGCCCGGCCCAACCGGATGTCGCGGGCGATCCGCGGATCGAAGGTGACCAGGGCCGGCAGGCGGAACTGATTGCGCACCGTGCCGGGGGCGATGTCGTTGCGCGTGTTGCCGTCCCCGTTCAGATCGACGGCGCCCACGCGCGCGGTGTAAGGCTGCCCCGACTGCGCGGTCAGGATCGCGCTGAAGGACCAGCCTCTGACGAGCGCCTGCGTGAACCCGGTCAGGCCGCCCCCGAGCCCCGCGGTCGTGTAGACGCCGCTCAGCACGAGGCGGTGACGTTGATCGTTGTTCCCGGCGGTCCGATCGGCGTCGAAGTCCACCGGATTCGACGCGTACTTGCAGATCGTCGCCGGCGTTGCCGGGAACCACCGCGGTCGCATCGGGGACCGTGTCCTCGACCTTGCCCAGGGTATAGGCGGCGCGGAACTGGAGATTGTTGGCGTGGCGGCGGTTCAGCTCGAGCGTCAGGCCGTTGTAGCGGGACTCGGCTGTCGACTCGAAAGCGATGACCCGTTGGAAATTCGCGAAGCGGCGGTCTTGAGTACTGAAGAAAGGATACGAGACCGTGGCGCCGGTGGCCGAGACCGTAAACGTCCTCGCGCCGAGCGTGCCGAGGTTGCGGTCGATCGACCGCGGCAACTGGCTGCCGTCGACGAAGAGATACGTGACCGCGAGGCTCGTTCCGCTGACAACTTCCCACTCGAACGCGGCGTTGGCCTGCATCAGCCGGGCGTTCGCGAAGTCCTTGTCGATATAGAAGATGCTCGGGCGCACGGCGGTGCCGCCCGCCGGAATCTGGCCGAACTTCTGCGGGTAGGTCGGCACGGCGTCGCCGGTGAACGTCAGCGAGACGATGTTGACGCCGTTGTTCGAGTGCGCGGTGCCGAGCATGATCGACGGCGTGCGCCCGTAGAAGAGGCCCCACCCGCCGCGCGCGACGTAGCGGCCGCCCTGCGGGCTCCACGCGATGCCCAGGCGCGGGCCCCAGTTGTTGGTGTCCGAGTTGAAGCGGGCCGTGTCGATGTCGGCGGACGCCAGCTGCGCGTCAGGGTTCCGGACCGGGGGCGGGTCCGTCTTCATGAGGTCGTATCGCAGGCCTGCGTTGACGGTCACGTCGCGCCGCGGCCGCCACTCGTCCTGGACGAAGATCGAGTATTCGCGGATGTTGGGGTGGGTCACCGGTCCGGTGGTGCCGGCGCCCTCGAAGTTCTGCTGATAGGACTCGGTCGGGGCGTTCGGACGGCCTCCCGCAAACGACGCCAGCGTGCGGAAGGTATACGAGCCGCTGAAGAATCCCGGGAACCGGTTGAGGATGTCGTCCGCCTGGATGTCGAAGCCGCCTTTGAGCTTGTGCGCTCCGCGGATCCAGGTGACGGTATCGGCGAATTGCCAGCGGTCGATCGTGGTTTCACGGGGGCTGAAGTTGTTGCGCCCGATCGTCAGGACCGTGACGCCTCCCTGCTGAATGACCGCCTCCGGGTTCTCGCTGTTCGCCTCGCCCGGTTCGCTGTCGCGCGCGTACTGGAACCGCGCCTCGTTGAAGAGCGTCGCGCCCAACAGCGTCGCCAGCGACGCGTTGAACGATCGGGTCCGCACCAGCGACGCGCCCGTGTGCTCCAGCGAGTTCTGCGCGCCGCCGCTCTCGAACCCCTCGCCGGTGAAGTTCTGCTGGTTGTACCTGAGCGTCAGCCGGTGCGCGCCGGTGACTTGGTGGTCGGTCTTGAGCAGGAACACATCCTGATCGAGCGTGCGGTTCCAGCTTTCCGCCAGCGGCCGCAGCCGCTCGATGGCGGCCAGGGTCAACGGATCGCTGGGTGTCGACGCCGGCAGGTTCAAGAAGACGATGTTCGGCTGCGTGTTCCGCTGACCGTCGTAGTTGAAGAAGAAGAAGTCGCGGCTGCGCCGGATCGGCCCGCCGAGCGTGCCGCCGAACTGGTGGTAGTGATACGGGGACTTCGGCCGGTTGTTCAGCTCGTTGATCGCGTTGTTCGCGTTCAGCGCCTTGTCTCTGAAGAACTCGAACACCGAGCCCTGCAGCTGGTTCGTGCCGGACTTCGTGACGACGTTGATCACCGCTCCCCCGGCGCGGCCGTATTCCGCCGAGAACGAGTTGGAGTTGACCTGGAATTCCTTGACGGCGTCCTGGCTGAACTGGTACGGGCGCGCCCCGATCCGGTGCGGCCGATGGTCTGGCCGAAGAACGTGTTGTTGTTGTCGGCGCCGTCCACGACCACGCTATTGAGGGTGCCGCGCTGGCCGGCGAAGCTGATGTCGCCCGTCCGGACGTCGCGCGTGACGCCGGGCGTCAGCAGCGCGAAGTCGATGAAGTTCCGCCCGTTGACCGGCAGGTTCTGCACCGCCTGCTCGTTGACGATGGAGCTCACCTGCGAGCGGGTGCTTTCGATCACGGGCGTCTCGTTCACGATGGTCACGGTTTCCGTCACGCCTTTGACGGCCATCTCGATCCGGAGCGTGACCGTCTGCCCGACGTTGACCTGGATGGCCGGCTGCCTGCGGGTCTGGAACCCGACCAGCTCCGCGATCGCCTCGTACGTCCCCGCGGGCAGCACCGGCACGCGGAACAACCCGTGCTCGTCCGTGATCACGCTCCGATCGATGCCGGTTGCCGGCTGGACCACGCGAACCGTCACGCCAGGAATCACCGCGCCTGATTCATCCACGACGATCCCTTCGATGGATCCCGCGGGGCTCTGGGCGGCCGCGGAGACGGCGGCACAGATCGCAAACACTGCGGCAATCAGGCCGCGTGGACACTGCCTGGCGAACGACATGGAACCTCCTCGACTGCGGTGCGTGGGGAAGACAGCGGTGGCGAGCTCTTGTCGCCTGAAAAACTGTACGCGCCGTTTCCGGTAGTGTCAATGAAGGAAGGCCGCGCTCCGCCCTACCGCGAACGAAGTGAGCGGCCCGTACCGCGGGAGCGACGTGAGCCGCGGCCCCTACGGCGAGCGAAGCGAGCCGCCCCTACCGCGCAGAGCGAAGTCAGTGCGCGGCCCTACCGTCTATTTCCATTCGAGCGGAAACAGCTTGCCGGCGGTCGCCGGATCGAGCCGCGCATCGAGCAGCTCGGCGGCGCGGGCAAGTACCGGGTCGCGCCCCGCGGCCAGATCCGTCCCCGTCGGCACGATCAGCTCGTCAGGGACGACGCCCACGTGCTCCAGGCTCTTGCCGTCGGACATGAGGACGTCCGCATCGGTAATGCTGGCGCCGTACACGACCACGCGGTCCCCACCCATCGCGCCTTCATGGCTTCGCGACTGCATGACGGACCCGGAAGAGCGATCGCCGATCACGATCCCGCGTTTCTCGAGCTGGAGCAGGCGCGCAAAGATTTCCGCCGCCGATGCCGAACGGCTGTCGATCAGGGCGACGATCCGGCCCGTGAACGTCCGGCCGCCCTTCTTCGCGCGCATCGGATCCATCGCCTTCCGGCCCCTGCGGTCCGCGATCGTGAGATCGCGGTCGAAGAACCGGCCCGTGAACAGCTCGAGCGTCTTCACGAGGCCGCCGGGGTTGCCGCGCAGATCGAGGATCAGCGCGTCCGCGTCTTTGAGCGCCCAGTTCAGCACCGCGTCCGGCTCCGGGAACACGAAGTTGGGCACCTTCCAGATCGCGACGCGCCCGAGCATCTGCAGGCGCTGGCGCGGCGCCTCTTCCGCCTCCCGGATCAGCGTGTCGAGATCGAAGCCGTCCTCGCTCGTCAGGTCCAGCACGCGCTTCGTCCGGGTGAGCGTCGTGGCGATCTCGATTTCGCGCGGGCCGGCGCCGGGACTCTGGACGACCAGCGTGGTCGCCGTCCGCGGGTTGAGCACGAAGTAGTGGTACTCGAGCTTCCACAACTCGGTGCGCGACGGCGTGAAGCGATCGATGCTCAGGATCCGATCGCCGACCTTCAGGCCGCGGGTTTCCGCATCGCTGCCGGGCTTGACGCCGGTCACGTAGCACTCGGCGCCAATCATCCGCATCCGCCAGCCGTACTCCGCGCGAACGGAGCGGTTCGGCGGGATGAAGAAGGTGTGCGAGTCGTCCAGGTCGACGAGCGCCTGCGCGACGACGCCGAGGGCCTGCCCCAGCGACGTCACGCGGTCGAGCCTCTGCTCCGCGGCTTTGAGGAGGGCATCGATGTCGCGGCCGCCGAACGTCGGGTCGTGATAGTGCTTCTTCAGATCGCTCCCGATGTTCTTGAGCATCTGCTTCACCCGGCCGCGATCCAGATTCGACAGCGACTGCGCCGCCGCCGGCGCGGCCGCACAGGCGAGCGCAACCGCGATCGCGCACGCACGCCTTCGAATCCGCACAGACACCGATCCGGATGCAGCCATGGGTCCTCCTAGTCAGGGCCTCGGCGCTTCGCTCGCGGTAAGGGCCGCCCTACCGCGGGAGCGAAGTGAGCCGCGGCCCCTGCGCCCACTGTCGACAAAGGTCGCGGGCCGCCTCGGGCCAGTGCGGATACTTGAAGACGAAGCCGCCCTCGAGGAGCCGGCGCGGCACGACGCGGCGGCTCTTCAGGATGAGCTCGGTCTCCGTTCGCATGAAGACCGCTCCAACCGCCAGCATCCACTCCGAGGCCGGCAAACCAAGGCGCGCGCCCCACGCCTCGCGCAACACGCGCATGAACTCCGCGTTCGGCAGCGGATTCGGCGCGGCGATGTTGACGGCGCCATCGACATCCTCGTGCGCGATCAGCCACCGGATCGCCTGAACGAAGTCTTCGCCGTGAACCCACGAGATGAACTGCCGGCCGTCTCCGGCGGTCCCGCCGAGACCGAATCGAACCAGGCCGAGCAGCGTGTCGAAGATGCCGCCCCGGTCGGGGCTCAGCGTGATCGCGGACCGCAGGGCGACCTTGCGTGTCTGCGGGACGATCGCCTCCTCGAGCGCGCGCTCCCACGCCCGCGCGACGTCGATGCTGAACGTCCAGGCGCCCGGCACGTCCGGTCCTTCCCCGATGAGACCCGACGCCTCGTCGTTCGGCGCATCGTAGCGGTGCGAATAGATCGTGGCCGTGCTCGCCTGCAGCCACACGCGTGGCGGACGCCTCGCCTGCGCGATCGCCTGGCCGACGGCCCGCGTCGACAGCACGCGGGACTCGAGGATGGAGGTCCGGTTCCCGGCGGTATAGCGGCAGTTGACGCTGCGGCCTGCGAGATTGATCACCGCGTCGCACCCGTCCAGCTCCTGTGCCCAGCCGCCGAGCGTCGCGCCGTCCCATGGAATGACACGCCACGGACGCGGCTGGTCCTGCCGGCTGAGGACGACCACGTCATGACCGTCCTCCTGAAAGGCGCGCGCCAGCACCGTCCCGACCTGGCCGGATCCGCCTGGAATCACGATCTTCATGGCGCCGCTGGAGTCGGGCTCAGGAGCGGGGGACGCGAGGCTCGAAACAGGAGGGTCCGCCCATCGGCCGATCAGTGTAGATCAAGACTGTTGGCCTGGTCGAAGGCTCGGGGCTAGTCCCGAATCACTCATCGCGAATCCTCGGATCCTCGAATCGGGCTCACGATTCAGCGATTCAGTGATGCACGATTCGTGATTCGGACTAGTGACTAACGTGGTGGCACGTCTCGACTGAATCGGTACCTGATACGGGCGCCCGCTGGCACGACCGATTCAGCAGATACGGTCCACTAGGCGGCCTGCATCTTCAAACGGCCGAACACGGCGTGGACCCGCGCCAGCAGAATCGCGGCCTCGAACGGCTTGATCATGTAGTCGTCCGCGCCCATCGCGAGCACGCGCCGCTCGACGGTCGCGCCGTCTTCTGAGGTGAGCACGATGATCGGGAGGCGCGCCAGTGAGGGGTTGTGCCGCAGATGGTGGATGGCTTCGTAGCCGTCCATCACCGGCATGTTCAGATCGAGCAGCACGAGATCCGGGTTTTCGCGCGCGGCGATCGCGATCGCCTCGTCGCCGTTCTGGGCTTCGAACACCGTGAAGTTGTCGCGCTCGAGGAGGAGCTTGACGAGCATCCGCGTGATCGGCTCGTCGTCGACGATGAGGACGCGGGATTTTCCCTGCGTCCTCGCAACCGTGGCTGCCGGAGCGTGATCGGCCATCTTCAGCGCAATCGTCTCGCCGGCGGCCGTCGGCTGCGTCGAGAGGCTGACGTTGGTCGGCTTGCCCTTCAGAATGAGCCGGAACGTGCCGGCCTGCGGGCGATTCCGGACCGCCACGCCAACCCGCGCGAGGATCTTGAATCGATCGCGGATCGAGTCACCCACCGCCGCCGGCAGCGTCATCTCGGCTTCGAAGGCGCCGCCGATCCGGTAGCGAATCGTCGCGCCGCTGTCGGCGCACGTCATCTGCACGTCGCTGGCGCCGACGTCGACCGCGCGGGCGATGACGTGATTGCACATCTCGATGGCGACCGATTCGGCCTGCTTGCCCGATCCGGCGCGTTCACCGCTCGTGCGCAGCCGCTTGGCCAGCACCTCCAGATCGCTCTGCGTCGGATAGTAGCGGTCGAGCGCCGCGACGACGGCCGCGCGCGTCGCGATCACGGCGGCGGTCCGCCGGCCTGACGCGAACCCGAGATCGTGGTCGGCCTCGGACGTGAGCGGCCGGAAGGTCGCGTAGGTCAGCACACGATTGTCGACCGAGATCGGGACGACCAGATGGAGGCGCGCCAACCGCGCCGGTACCAGGCTGACCGCGAGATCACTCGACACGATATCGTCGAGGATCGCGGGGATCCCGACTGCGGCCTGCGACGCATCGTTGGGTTCAGATAGCTGCACTGTGTGATCCTCAGGACTGGGTTGACGGCGATACCCGCTCACGGAGCAAGACCTCAGCCATCGGAGAATTCAGCAAATCATTGAGGTTTTACCGCGTCCGGCCGTCTGGCCGATCGCGTTGGCGGGCCGAATGTGCGGTTATGGCTCGCGCCGCGGCCGTCACCCTGCCGCCAGACATTCGGTGGCCCCGGAGTCCACGCTTCGTACAGCCGGTTTTACGCCGGCTGACGGGCGAAACCCGCAGCAGACGACGAGAGACCGTCGAGGTTCAACCGCGCGAGGCCGGTGCCCGGCGGATCGTGCGGTACGAGCGGGCGTGTGCGGGTTCGGCTCACCGGGCGAACCACTGCTGAAACAGGCCTGTTTTACGCCTATCTCGCGGCGAGCGCGAGGAGCTGCGAGCTGACCTTGAGGCCCGCCGTTTCCGCGTTCTTCTGGTTGATCTGAAATCGCACCTTGTTGTTCTCGAGGTAGAACCGCACCATCCCGCCGTCGCGCAGGAACTGGGGGTCTCCCCCACCGTCAGCACCGGTCCCCTCACGCGTTCCATCAATTCGGCTGCGTCGTGCGGCCGCATCACGCCGACGTACAACATGTGGCAGCCGGACGGATCGTCGGCGCTCTTCACGCGGCGCGTCTGAAACTCGCGGTTGTTCACCTTGCGCCCGCGCACGACCTGGCCGACGATCTCCGCGAAGGCGTCGTCGCCGGCGATGCCGATCACCAGCGGGCCGTCACTCGGACCCGGCCACACGACGAAGCTCGCGAAGTTGTACAGGAACGCCGCCTTGACCTGACTCTCGGTCACGGGGAGCGCCTCGAGCGCCCCTCCCGCACGAGACAAGGCCAGGCGCGGCGAGCGCCAGCACGCCCGCAAGCAAAGCGGGGCGTGCCAGCACGCCCGCAAGCAATGCGGGGCGTGCCAGCACACCCGCAAGCAGCGCGGGGTGCAGGACGCGCGAGAGACCTGCCGGGACACTCATGGCCATCGCGTTCGCTCGTGCACGCTCAGAAGCTGACGCGGACCCGAGCCAACACGGTCCGCCCATCCTGTTGAATGGACGGCTGCACGTGCTCCTCGGCGCCCGGATCGGCATACGTCTGGTTGAACGCGTTGTAGACGCCGAGCGTGAACCCGATCCGCCGTCCGGCCGGTGAAGTCAGGACGATGTTCGACGCGAAGAACCCGTCGAGCGTCTCCCCGCCAAGCGTGAGCCGTTCCCCGACGTACTGGCCTTCGACCGAGACGAACAGGCGCGATACCGGAATCTGGACGCCAAGCTTCGACAGGTGAGTCGGCGAGTTGGAAACCGGCTCCTTCGTGATCTGATCCCGCACCCGCGCGAACGTCTGGCTGAAGCGCGCCGAGATGCCGTTCGACAGCTTGGTGTCCACTTCCGCTTCGATCCCGACGCCGCGGATGGCGCCGACGTTCAGGAAGTAGAGCTCGTTGGTCGTGCCGCCGTCCAGGCGACGCTGTTCGATGATCTGGTCGGCATCGTACGCGAAGGCCGTCACAGCCGTCCGAACGTGCTTCGAAACCAATTCCTCCCAGACGATCTCCGACGACCGGATCTGCTCCGGGCCGAGCGGGACGGCTCCCTGGACAGCGGTGTCGTAGTAGCTCAACTCGTAGGCGTTCGGCGCGCGGAAGGCGCGGCCATAGAGCAGCTTGATGGCGGTCTGTTCGCGCGGCAGCAGCACGAGGCCGGCTCTCGGCGTCGCGTGAAAGCCGAACTCCGGGAGCCGGTCGAGGCGGAAGCCGAGATTGCCGAGGAGCCAGGGGAAGATCCGAACTTCGTCCTGGGCGTAGAAGCCGACGTTCGTGCCGGGCGCGTCCACGTCGAGCGTCTCGCCGGAGAGGTCGCCCGCGAACTGGCGGTTCTGGATCTGGCGCCGGACCTCGATCCCCGCCGTAAACATGTGGACGCGCGCGACGCGCCGCCGGGCCGTCAGCTCGCCCGTCATCCCGTGGACGTCGGCGCCGTCCTCCACGAGGCCGCCATCATCGTCGGTGTACGGGTAAGCGCCCCGGTAGCCGTAGTAGTCGTATGCCAACTGCGCCGTCGCCAGCCAGCCATGCCCAATCGGCCCGTCGTAGACGGCGTTGACATACGCGCGCCGGTCCGTCGTGGCTTCCCGATCGTCCCCGAAGACGCGTGCCGTAGGACGCCGTCGGCACCTGCTTGTGCCGGTGCGCGACGCCGCCGCGAATCGAGAAGCGGCCGGCCGACAGCGAGCCGAACATCGTGGAGGCGTGCTCGTCATCCAGGTCGATCGACATCCCGCTTCCGGGCTCGCTCGTCTCGAACTCCGGAAAGTGCAGACTGGCCTGGCCGGCCGAGTGGAACGTGGATCCGCCGATCAGGAGCTCGCGGCCGGAGCCGAACAGGCGGCCGAAGCTCGCGGCGGCCCCGCGCGTCTCGAGCGATCCAGCCTGGGCCTCGACCTGGAGGCCCTTGGCGCTCGCGCCCGTCTTCGTCACCACGTTGATCACCGCGAAGAACGCGTTGCTGCCATAGAGCGCCGACCCCGGGCCGCGGATGATCTCGATGCGCTCGACGAGCGACATGTCGATCGGAAAGTCGGTGCCGATCGGCGCCATGTCGTAGGTGCCGTCGTTCAGCCGATGGCCATCGAGCAGGAGGAGGATGCGCGCGTTGTAGTCGCCGGGACGCGCGAAGCCGCGGATGCCGACATATCCGTAGTTCCTGTCGTAGGTCGTGTAGAAGCCCCGCACGCTTCTCAAGCTGTCCGCCAGCGTCCGGTGGCCATAGCGGCGGATCTCGTCCGCCGTGATCACCGTGACCGAGGCCGGCGCCTCCCTGACCGACTGGGGGAACTTCGACGCGGTCGAGACGACCTCGACGGCCAGCAGGTCCTCCATGGACATCACCGGAACGTCCGGTGGAGGCGTAGGCACCTGCGCGACCGCCGCCGCGGCTATCAGCCAGACCGGCACGCCGAGCGCGAGCACACGGATAGTGTTCATCATGATGTGGTTCTGGGTTCTTCGAGGAGACTCCGCAGGGTGGAAGAGCACGACCGGTGCCACGGCCGGACGGGACTTCCGGGGGAGATTTGGCGTTGGAATCGCGGTCGAGCTGGCGCGATGTGCGCCGCACACCTGTGCGCCCGCGCACATACGGGGCCCTGACTCTGGACCCGGGGCTGGAACAGGAGATCAGGAGACTAGGAGTTTTTGTTTGTTTTCTGACTTCTTACCGCCGGTTAGCCTGGAACCAAGAAAAACAGTTTGGACCGTTTCTGTTTAGCGGCTGCGGCGACAGTCAAGTTTTACAGAGTTCAGAAGGTCAGGAGATTCATTTCTTAAGCCAAAAAACTTCTGATCTCCTGATCTCCTGTTAAAGGACAGCGAACGCGCTAACCAAATACGTTGGGACTTGACGCGGCCCAGAGTCATTCCTGACGTATCGCGGCAAGCGGATCCATGCGTGCCGCTCGACGCGCGGGGACCACGCAGGCCACCGCGGCCAGCACCGCGAGGATGACTGCGACGATCAGCAGAGACTTCGGATCCGATGCCGTCACACCGTCGCTGCCGCTTCCGAAGTTCGCGTCCCAGAGCTTCGTGCACACGATTCCAGCCATGAACCCGATTACGAGCTGCATCGCGACGCGCCGTCCAATGAGCCGGGTGACGTGCCGCGGCTGCGCGCCGAGCGCCATCCGCACCGCGATCTCCTGGGCCCGTTGGGCCACGCCGTGCGCAGTCACCGCGTAAAGGCCGATCGTCGAGAGCGCAACCGCGATGAAGGTGAGCATCAGGAACAGATTGCTGGAAACCCGTCCGTTCCACAGGGCATCCCGCACCACCTGCGCCATCGTCCGGAAACGGTACGCCGGCAGATTCGCGTCGAGCTGCGAGACTTCGTCGCGCACCACCGACACGAGAGCATCGGTGTCGGCCCGGCCGCGGATCAGCAGCGATCCCGTACTGGGCGAAACCGATCGGAACGGCGTGTAGACGATGGGCTCCGCGTCTGTGCCCCGGCGCTGGCGGATCGAGGGCGACACGCCGACGACGGTCAGCCAGTCCTGCGCGCGCGCCGGCGATCGCGGCTGAGTGAGGGCGATCCGCTGACCAATCGGATCTGCCGTTCCCAGGAACTGCTCGACGAATGGCTCGTTCACGATCGCGTTCGCGTGACCCGGGCTTCCGTCTTCCTCGGCAAAGTCACGCCCGCGCGTCAGCGTGAGGCCGAGCGTCCGGAAGTAGGCCGGTGCGACGGCGACGGTACGAGTCACCGGCTGTGAGCCGGCGTCGGCGGCGGGCCGGCCAGCAACGTCGATGCCTCGCTCTTCCGCGCCCGTCAGCGGCAGGCTCCCTGCCATGGAGATCGAGGACACGCTCGGCTGAGCGCTCAGGCGTTCGCGAAGAGCGCGGTAGAACCGGTCGCGCCGCTCCGGCGTGTCGTATGGGGCCGGCGGCAGCGTGATGGCGGCGGTCAGTACTTCGGTCGTGTCGATCACGGCATCGGACGACGGCTGGTCATGAATGGCGTTTCGGAGCTGCACCGCGAACTGCGCGAGGAAGACCACCGCCAGCGCAAATTCCGCGGCCAGGAAGCCGGTCGTCCAGCGGCGTCCGCCCCGGCCCGTGCCGGAACGTCCGCTGTCCTTCAGGACGGCATTCACGTCGGTCCGGGACACGTGGATCGCCGGGAGCAGCGCGAAGAACAAGACCGTTGCGGCCGACACGCCGATGAGGACCGAGACGACGAGCACGTCGGGCGAGTAGTCGATCCAATACGGCAGCGCATCTCGCGGAATGGCGCTGCCGAACACTCGGACAAGGCCCATCGCCAGCCAGAGCCCGAGGGTCCCCGCCAGAACGGCCAGGACCGCGCCTTCGATGAGCAGCTGCCGGACAATCCGGCGGCGGCTCGCGCCGAGCGAGCTTCGGATCGCGATCTCGCGGGCCCGGCGGAGCGCCTGTCCCAGCATCAGGTTCGCCACGTTCGCGCAGGAGATCAAGACGATGATGACGCCCGTCGCCATGAACGCCAGCCAGACCGTGTCGGTGACGCTGCCGAAATACTGCTCGTCGATCGGGACCACGCGCGCGCGGATCTTCGCGTTCGTGTCCGGATGCTGCTGCGCCAGACCCGTGGCGATAGCCTCGAGCTCCGCACGCGCCTCCGGGAGCGACCGCCCGTCGCGCAGCCGTCCGAAGACGCGGAGCGAGCGGGCATCACGAGGCTGCGCGGCGAGGCCCGGCGTCAGAGAGAGCGGCAGCCAGATCTGCGCGGTGCTGGGAAACCCGGAGCGGTCGCTCAGGACGCCGATGACCGTCGCCGGTGCGCCGTTTACCATGACGGCGCGGCCCAGAATCTCCCGATCGCCCCCGTATCGTGATTGCCAGACACCGGCGCCGAGCATGACGACCGCGGGCGCGCCAGGACGATCGTCCTCCGTCCTGAAGGCGCGTCCGAGGACCGGCTGCACGCCGATCGCCGCAAAGGCATCGCCCGAGACGAAGGCCCCGTCGAACCGCTCGGGGAGGCGATCCGTTTCCGAGACGACCACCGGAGCGTTCGAGAACGCCGCGAGATCCGCAAGGCTGTGGGCCGCGGTCCGCCAGTCGGCGAAGTCGAGGTACGACGCACAGCACGACGGCCCGCGATCGTCAACGCTCGCGATCGCCACGACGCGCCCGGCGCCGGCGATCGGCAGGCCGCGCAGCGTGTGGGCGTTCAGGATCGTGAACAGCATGTTGTTGATGCCGATCCCGAGCCCCAGCACCAGCACGGCCGTGATCGCGAACCCGCGATCGCGACGGAGGAGCCGGCCCGCGAACCGCACGTCCTGGCCGAGCGCGTCGAGAAACGGCAGCCCCCGCTGGTCCCGGTAGACCGCTCGCATCTGATCGACGCCGCCAAACGCGCGCCGGGCCGCCTGGCGCGCCGCGGCCGGGCTCAGCCCCCGGGCGGCGTAGTCTCGAGAGAGCAGATCCAGATGCGCCTCGACCTCCTCGGTCAGCCGTTGGTCCCGGCGGCGCCGGAGGACCAGGTCCAGCATTCGCGACAGCAGGACTCGAATCGTGCTCATGACTTGTCCTCGAGCAGACGGTTGACCATCGACACGGTCCGCGACCAGAGCTCGGTCTCCGCGGTCAACTGCCGGCGTCCGGCGGCGGTAATCGAGTAGAACCGGGCGCGCCGGTTGTTGTCGCTCATGCCCCAGGCGCTCCGGATCCACCCTCGCTGCTCCAGCCGGAGGAGCGCGGGATAAATCGTCCCCTGGTTGAGCGCCAGGCCGCCGGCCGCCACCTGCTCGATGCGGCGGGCAATCGCATAGCCGTGCAGCGATCCCATCGCCGCGAGCGTCTTCAGGACCATCAGGTCGAGCGTGCCGTAGGGAACTTCAGCGTCGGGCGCCATGGGTTTTCATGTTGATAGACAACATGAAGATGCCACGCTTCCTGTGGAAAGGCAACAGAAGAATGCGGCTGAACCGGCTCGTCCAGACGTTCAAGGGACCGTCAGGCGGGCGCGGGCGCTGAAAGCGAGCGGCATCCATACTAGAATCTGCGGCACGATGCCGGAACCGCCGAACATCTGGGCGCTCAGCGATCTCTCGACGCCGTGGTGCGTGCACGTGGTTGCGACGCTCCGGATCGCCGACCACATATCCGCCGGGATCACAGGGATCGACGACCTCGCCGCGGCCTCGGGCGCCGACGCGGATTCGCTGCAGCGCGTGCTGAGGCACCTCATCGACAAAGGCCTGTTCGAAGAGCCGGCGCCGGGCCGGTTCGCGCTGAACGAGGAGGCGCGCGCGTTGCTCAATCCGGCCGTCCGCGTGGGTCTCGATCTCGAGGGGTTCGGCGGCCGCATGGCGGGCGCCTGGGCCAGCCTGCTCAGCGCCGTGCGGACGGGGGCGCCGGCGTATCACACGATCTTCGGCCGGCCTTTCTGGGACGACCTGCAGGCGCATCCGGATCTCGCCGCGAGCTTCGACGAGTTGATGGGACCGACCGGGCACGGCATTCCGGATCCCGACGTGCTGGCCACCGACGGTTGGGGGTCGATCCGCACGGTGGTGGACGTCGGCGGCGGGACGGGATCGCTGCTGGCGGAAGTGCTTCGCGCCAGGCCCAACCTGCGCGGCACGCTGGTCGATCTGCCGCCGACCGTCGCGCGATCGGCGGAGATCTTCAAGGCGGCGGGCGTGACCGGCCGTGTCAAGACCGTGGGACAAAGCTTCTTCGACCCCCTGCCGGCCGGAGCGGATCTCTATCTCTTGCGGAGTGTGCTCCACGACTGGCCGGATCCCGAGGCGACCGCCATCCTGAAGCGCTGCGCCGAGGCCGTGCGCCCCGATGGCCGCGTGGTCGTCCTGAACGGCGTGTCGCCCGACGAGGCCGGGAGCCCGCCGCAGGCGTTGCTGATGATGGTGCTGCTCGGCGGGCGCGAGCGAAGCCTGACCGAGTTCCGCGCGCTGGCTCGAACAGCCGGGCTCGTCGTCCAGGCGACCGAGCGGCAAGCGTCGGGCCGCTTCATCGTGGAATGCCGTGTCTCGACAGGAGATCAGGAGTAACAGGAGATCAGGAGAATCCAACAAGAGATCAGAAGACCAGGAGAAAAACAAAAACAATTCTTGCCTCTTATCTCCTGTTCTCCTGTTCTCCTGTTCTCCTGTTCTCCTGTTCTCCTGTTTATCTTTCTCCTGATCTCCGCTCAACGATACCCGGCGGCCTGCAGTTCGAAGAGCTCCGAGTAACGGCCCCCGGCAAGCAGCAATTCCTCGTGCGTGCCCAGCTCCGTGACCCGCCCGTCGTCGATCACCGCGATGCGATCGGCAATGCGCACCGTCGAGAACCGGTGGGAGATCACGATGCCGATCCGCCCCTTCAGGTTCTCCTTCAGCTCGGCGAAGATGCCCGCCTCCGCTTCCGGGTCGAGCGAGGATGTCGGCTCGTCCAGGATCCAGATGTCGGCGTCGCGGTACATGATGCGCGCGAGCGCCAGGCGCTGCCACTCGCCGCCGGACAGATCGTGCCCGCCTTCGAAGAGCCGGCCGACCTTGGAATCGAGACCGTTCGGCATCTTCTTCACCAGCCACTCGCTGCGCGAGTCGCGCAGCGCCTGCAGCACCCGCTCGTCGTCTATCGTGACGTCCGGCCGGCCCATCACCACGTTTTCACGGACGGTCAGCTCGTAGCTCGCGTAGTCCTGGAACAGCACGCCGATGCGGCTGCGCAGCGCTTCCGGGGCCATCTCCTTCAGATCGACGCCCCCGACGCGCACGGAGCCTGAATCGGCGTCGTAGAAGCGCAGCAGCAGTTTGACGAGCGTGCTCTTCCCGGCGCCGTTCTCGCCGACGAGCGCGATCAGCTCGCCGCTGCGGATGTGCAGGCTGAGCCCCGCCACCGCCGGCCCCGTTCCCCCGGGATACGTGAACGTGACGTCGTCGAACTCGATCCCGCTGGCGAGGCGGAGCGGCATCGGCCGGGGCGCGGCCGGCACCGGGACCAGCGGGTCGATGGCCAGGAACGAAAAGTAGTCGTCGAGGAACGTCGTGTGCTGATCGACCGCCACGAACGTGCTCGAAATCTGCCCGAGCGTGCCCGAGACCGAGGTGAACGCGCCGATGACGAGCACCACTCCGCCTGGATCGATCGTGCCGGCCACTCCCCGGATGGCGACGAACACGTACGCGAGGGCAAGGGTGGTCCCGGTCACGAGGCCGCTCAGCATCGAGATGTTGGTCCCCGATCGGTACATCCGCTCCCGTTGAGCGAACAGCGACTCGGAGATGTCGCGATGCCGGCCGAGCAGATAGTCCGCCAGCACGTACGCGCGGATCTCCTTCGTGGTGCGCGGCTGGACGAGCAGGTCGCCCAGATACTCGCGCTCCCGCTCCTCGGGGGTTTCCTTGTAGAAGAACTCGTAGAGCCGCGACGTCACGCGGCGCTCGAGCGCCAGCGAGAGCACGGCGGCCGCCAGCGCCAGCACGACGAGCACGTAGTGCAGGCTGGCCAGCAGCGAGGCCATGAGCACGATCGTCACGATGTTGCCGGACAGGCCGAGGACCGACCACGTCAGGTCGCCAGGCCTCCAGGAGACGTCCCGCTTGGCGCGCGCGAGACGATCGTGCCAGTTCGAGTTGTCGAAGTGCCCGATGTCCACCTTCGACGCCTGAGCCAGGAGACGCCGCTCGGCCTCCAGCTGCACGCGACGGACGAACAGGTTCCTCCCGTAGCCCATATACGCGCCGACCGCGCGCTGCAGGCTCGCCGCCAGCCACAACCCGGCGACGATGGGAAGCAGATCCCTGAAGCCAAGCGCGTGGGTGCGCGCGTCGGCAATCCGGTTCACGAGCGTGGCGCCCAGCAGGACGGCAATGGGCGGCATCGTCGCGCTGAGCATCCCGAGAACGGAGTAGCGGATGAGCGCGCGCGGCGAGGCCGCCCAGGCCAGCGCCATCCCCTGCCTCAGGTTCTTCCGGACCCGGCTGGCGCGGCCCTTCATCGTTGGTGGCGGCGAGTCAGGTGGCATGTCAGGCTCGCAGGTGCGCCTTCAGGAACCGCCCGGTGTGCGACGCCTTGCACCGGGCGACGTCTTCCGGCGTTCCCGCCACGACCACTTCCCCGCCCGCGTGCCCGCCCTCGGGCCCGAGATCGATCACGTGATCGGCCGTCTTGATCACGTCCGCGTGGTGCTCGATCAACAGCACCGTGTGCCCGGCATCGACGAGCTGGTTCAGCGACCCGAGCAGCCGCTCGACGTCCGCCAGGTGCAGGCCCGTTGTCGGCTCGTCCAGGATGTAGACGGTGTGCTTCGATCGCTGCAGCTTGCTCAGCTCCGTCGCGATCTTGATCCGCTGCGCCTCGCCGCCCGACAGCGTCGTGGCCGACTGGCCCAGCGTGAGATATCCCAGCCCCAGATCGTTCAGGACCTCGATCTTCTTCCCCAGCGCCGGCTCGCCGGCGAAGAACAGCATCCCCTCCTCGACCGACATGTTCAGCACGTCGTCGATCGTCTTGCCGCGGAGGGTGACCTCGAGCGTCTCGCTGTTGAACCGCGCGCCCTTGCACGCGCCGCACGTCACCTCGACGTCCGGCATGAAGTAGAGCTGCGTGGTGATCGCGCCCTCACCCTGGCACTCCTCGCAGCGGCCGCCCTTGACGTTGAAGCTGAAGCGTCCCGGCTTGTAGCCGCGATCGATCGACAGCGGCGCCTGCGTGAACAGGTCGCGGATCGTGTCGTAGAAGCCGATGTAGGTCGCGGGGTTCGATCGGCTGTTCCGCCCGATCGGCGACTGATCGATGTTGACGACCTTGTGCACGTGCTCGATGCCGTCCACCGCGTCGTGCTCGCCCGGCAGCGTGCGCGTGTCCACCAGCCGCTTCCAGATGGCCTTGTACAGAATCTCGTTGACGAGCGTGCTCTTGCCGGACCCGGACGCGCCCGTGATCGCGACCAGCTTGCCGAGCGGGATCACGACGTCGATGTTCTTGAGGTTGTTCTCGCGCGCGCGGCGCACGGTCAGCGTCTTGCCGTTGCCTTTCCGGCGCTCGGCCGGCATGGGGATCGACCGCCGCCCCGACAGGAACTGCCCCGTCGGCGACGCCTTGCACTTCAGCACGTCGTCGAGCGTGCCCTGCACCACGACGCGGCCGCCGTGGACGCCGGGGCCGGGGCCCATCTCCACGAGATGGTCGGCGGCGCGGATCGTGTCCTCGTCGTGCTCGACCACGATGACGGTGTTGCCGATGTCGCGCAGGCTCTCCAGCGTCGCGATCATCTTCACGTTGTCCTTCGGGTGCAGGCCGATGCTCGGCTCGTCGAGGACGTAGAGCATCCCCATCAGGCCCGACCCGATCTGCGTGGACAACCGGATCCGCTGCGATTCGCCGCCCGAGAGCGTGCCCGAGCGCCGGTTGAAGTTCAGGTAATCGAGCCCGATGCCCAGGAGCAGCTCGAGACGGCCGCGGATCTCCTTCAGCACCTGCCGGCCCGCGTCCGCACCCCGGCCGGTGGGCTTCACCGTGCCGAGGAACGCGTGCAGCTCGTCGAAGTGAAGCTGCCCGGCGTCATAGAGGTCATTGCTTGATTGGCGGGGACCCCTGCACCCCGCCGAGCGCCTTCGCTCGCGGGGACCCCTTCGCCCCGCTCCGCTCCGGCGCGTCCTCCGACGGTAAACAGCAGCCTGGTCGGGCGAACCCGCGCGCCCTTGCAGTCGGGACAGGTGTGCTCGACCATGACCTTGTCGAGCCACGCTTCCATCTTCGAGCTGGCTTCCCCCCGCTGACGGTAGCGGCGGTAGTACCGCTCGATCCGGCGCGCGATGCCGCCGAAGCCGACCTCCTTCCCTTCCCAGTTGTCGCGTTTGACCTTCGCCTCCGGGGACGAGTTCAGCACGATCTTTTTCGGGTCAATCCCGTAGAGGATGGCGTTGCGGGCCTTCTCGGGCAGATCCTGCCAGGGCACGTCGAGCGAGAACCCGTGCGTCTTCGCGAGGCTGAACATCACGCGCCCGTCCCACGTGTCCGGGTTGTACTTGAACGCCTCTTTCACGAAGCAGCCGCCGGCGATGCTCCGCTTCGGATCGGGGATCAGCAGCTCGGGGTGCGTGAGCTTGTCGACGCCGAGCCCGCCGCACGTCCGGCAGGCGCTCTCGGGGTTGTTGAACATGAAGAATTCCGGCGTGATGTCCCCGTACACGAAGTGATGCGTCGCGCTGCACAGCCCGCGGTAGAGCTTCTCCACCTCCGCCTTGCTCTTGCCTTTGATGTGGAGCTGCAGGAGCCCGTCGCCGACGAGCAGCGTGCTGGCGATTCCGGCCTTGATGGCCTTCTCGTGTTTCCGGCCCACCACGAACCGATCCACGACGGCGTCCATGTGCTGGATCGCCGACTCGTCGAGCTCGACCTGGTCGGAGATGTCGACCGCCTTGCCGTCGACGATCAGCCGCCGGCACCCCTTCTTGCGCACCTCGGTCAGGACGACGTCCAGGTCTTCGCCGTAGATTTTGAAGACCGGCGCGCGCAGCTCCACCTCGGTGCCTTCCGGCAGCGAGAGGATCGCCTCGAGGATCTGGCTCGAGCTCCGGCTCGGCGTGGGCTCGCCGGTGCGCGGGCAATGCGGCTGACCGATCGTCGCGAACAGCAGGTTCAGATAGCTGGCAATGTCGGTCATCGTGCCGACGGTCGAGCGCGGGTTGTTGGTCAGCGTCTTCTGCTCGATCGAGATGACCGGAGAGAGGCCGAACACGAAGTCCACGTCAGGCTTGGTCACGTGCGCGAGGAACCGCTTGGCGTAGCTCGAGAGCGACTCCATGTAGCGCCGCTGCCCCTCGGCGTAGATCGTGTCGAACGCCAGGCTGGACTTGCCGGAGCCCGAGAGCCCGGTGACGACGATCAGGCTGTCGCGCGGGATTTCCAGCGAGATGTTCTTCAGGTTGTGCACGCGCGCGCCCTGAACGGCGATCGTCGTGCGGGCTTCGACCCGTGACGTCTTCCTGTCGTGTCGTGCAAGTTCACGCATCGGAGGCAGCGGAGCTGACGGAGGGAACGGAAACGGGATTCACACTTAGTACTTAACACGGAGGACTGGAGGAACGGAGAAACGGAGACAAGTTTTTCAAAACAAAACAAAGCGTAAGGTGATTGGAGCGTTAGAAGCCATCCGGTGGGTCACCCATATAGAAAAACGCCAGCTCCTGTATCTCGACGTTGCTCTTCTTCGTGAGGCGGACGGGTGTCGAGGCCTTGCCAATCAGGTCCTGTTCGGCCAGATACTCGCAGGCGGTCGTCACCCCGCCGACGTCGAGGTTCCGGGTGAAATGCGCTTCGATCTCGCTCGCCGACCGCGCTTCGCCGGCCTCGCGCAGGTGCTCGATCACGAGCGCGAACAACGCCGGCGCCCGTGAGGCGATGTAGCTGTCGATGGCGTCGAGCGCCGCCTGGACGTTTTTCTGCGTCTTTTTCGTGTTCAGCAGATCGGCGTAGACGATCTTGAAGAACGCCGGGTTCAGCTTCATCGCCTGGGGGATCACTTCACGGTCCGCCACCAGCCGCGCGCCGATGACTTCGAGCCGCGCCAGGCCCGTCGCGGCATAGAGAATCCACAGGGCGGTGTAGTCCAGGTCGCCGCGCGTGAGAAACCACTTGTGGGCCTTGTCGATCGCCGGGAGCGCGCCCGTCGCGGCGCGCAGCAGCTGCACCTCGGTGTCGCGATCGCCGATCTTCCGCAGCCTCTCGCACAGATCGGCAATCGTCTCGTCGTGGGTGTAGAGCAGGCGCCCCTTCGCGAGCAGCGCGTGCATGAACGAGTTGTGGACCGAGCCTTCGACCGTACTGCGGAATGCGACGCGCGGCATGAGGGACGCGTGGACGTTGACGCCGTCAGCGTAGAGCGTCACGTCCGAGCACGGCACCTTCTGGTCGTCGATCGTGACGAGCACCAGATCGATGTCCGACTTCGCCCAGACCGTGTCGTGCGACAGGCTGCCGCAGAGGATGGCGGCGAGGACGGAGCGATCCCCCTTGATCTGCTCGACCAGCGCCTCGAGGGCGACGGTAAACTGCCGTTCGACGGTCGTGGGTTTCATGGGCTTGTCCACCATAGCTCGCCCGTCGATCGCCATTCAACCTTTTGCCATGGGATCCGCATAGAATTCCCCGGTGCCTTGCTTCCGCTGTGGCGCGGCCATTCCCGATGCGGCGCGGTTCTGCCAGTCCTGCGGGGCCCCGGCCTCCACCCCACCGCGCACAGACCGGGCGGCGGGGGCCCCGGCCTCCGACGCCGTCACCGTCGCGGCGGCCGACGACGCCACGCGGCTGTCGCCGGGCGCGGCCGCTGCCGGCCCGGGCCGCACCGTGCCAGCCGGGAGCCGCCCGCCGTCCAGCGGCTGGCTGACGGGATCGAACTCGATCGATCACGGACGCTTCGGGCCGGGCACGCTGCTCGACGGGCGCTACCGCATCATCGGCCTCCTCGGGCGGGGCGGGATGGGCGAGGTCTATCGCGCCGACGATCTGCGGCTCGGTCAACCGGTGGCGCTCAAATTCCTGCCCGAGGATCTCCAGCGCGACCCGATCCGTCTCGCGCAGTTCCACAACGAGGTGCGGACGGCGCGGCACGTCTCGCACCCGAATGTCTGCCGCGTCTACGACATCGGGGAGATCGACGGCCTGTTGTATCTCTCGATGGAGTACGTCGACGGCGAGGACCTGGCCACCTCGCTGCGGCGGATTGGCCGGTTCCCCGAGGACAAGGCGGCCGAGATCGCGCGCCAGCTGTGCGCGGGGCTTTCCGCGGCGCATCAGCGCGGCGTCATCCATCGCGATCTGAAGCCGGCGAACGTGATGCTGGACGGCGCCGGCCGGGTCCGCGTGATGGACTTCGGCCTGGCCGCGGTCGGACACGTCGAAGACATCCGGGCCGGCACGCCCGCCTACATGGCGCCCGAGCAGCTCCACGGCCGAGAGGTGACCGAGCGCAGCGACATCTTCGCGCTGGGCCTCGTGATGTACGAGCTCTTCACCGGCCGCCGGGCCTTCACCGCGGCGACGGTGGGCGATCTGGTGGCGCAGCACGAGACGCGATCGATGACCCCGCCGTCGACGATCGTCACCGCGATGGACCCGGCGATCGAGCGCGCCATCCTCCGGTGCCTCGATCCGGATCCGGCGCGGCGGCCTGCCTCGGCGCTCGCGGTGTCGGCGGCCCTGCCCGGCGGCGATCCGCTGGCCGCGGCGCTCGCGGCCGGCGAGACCCCATCGCCCGAGATGGTAGCGGCGGCCGGAAAGGGCGCGGGGCTCGAACCGCGCGTCGCCTGGGCGGTCTTCGTGGCGGTGCTCGCGGGCATGGCGGCGTCGTTCGCGATGGCCCTGCGGACGAGCCCGCTCGACAAGATGCGGCCGGCCTACCCGGCCGAGGTCCTCGCGCAGAAAGCGCGCGACGGCCTGCGTCAGCTCGGCATCACCGCGCGCCCGGGCGACGAAGCCTACGGGTTCGCCTGGAACGACGACCTCACCGAGCACGTGACGACCACCGACAAGCCTGCCCCCCGCTGGGACACCGTCTTCACCCAGCGCCCCTCGCCGCTCGAGTTCTGGTACCGGCAAAGCCGGGAACCGTTGACCGCAACCACGTTCCACAGTGACCTGCTGACGCCCGGCATCGTGGAAACCGAGGACCCTCCAGCCATCATGTCGGGCATGACGGAAGTGACGCTGGACCACGAAGGGCGGCTCACGCTCTTTGAAACGATCCCGGCCCAACGCCTTGACACGCCGATCGTGCCGTCGCCGGTCGACTGGGGCCCGCTGTTCACGCTCGCCGATCTGGACCGGACGAAGCTCCAGCCGGCGGACCCGCTGTGGAACTGGCTGGCGGCATCCGACACGCGCGCCGCCTGGACCGGCACCTGGCCCGGAAGCGGCCGGCCGCTGCGGGTCGAAGCCGCGGCGCTCGGAGGCCGTCCGGTCGCGTTCATGCTGGCCGGACCCTGGCACAAGCCCGGGCGGATGCCGGAGGATTCGCCCCGCCGGCAGAACGCGACCGTGATGGTGTTGTTCGCGCTGGCGTTCTCCATCCTGGGCGGGGCCACCATGCTTGCGCGAGCGAATCTCCGTCAGGGCCGTGGCGACTGGCGCGGCGCGACGCGGCTGGGGGCCGGCATGTCGATCATGCTGCTCGGACTGTGGCTGTGCCGTGTCCATCTCGTCGCCTCGCTCGGCCTGCTCGCGATGTTCCTCCTCGCGGTGTGCACGTCGGTGTTCTACGGCGTGCTCCTCTGGACGATCTACGTCGCGCTGGAGCCGTTCGTGCGCAAGCACTGGCCGCATGTCCTGGTCTCCTCGACCAACATCCTGACCGGGCGCGTGCACGATTCCGTGGTGGGCCGCGACGTCCTGTTCGGCGCCGCGCTGGGGGTCGCGTGGGTCCTGATACTGAGAGCCGGCGACCTGATGACCGGCGGCGAAACCTTCGCCAGCTTTCCAGGGAACACCGCCGTGCTGGAGGGTATTCGCGGCACGGCCGGCGTCGTCCTCGAGCGGGCGCCGTATGCGATCCGGAACGTCCTGCTTTTTTTCTTCCTGCTGTTCGTCATCCGGCGGGTCGTGCGCAGCCAATGGGGCGCTGCGCTGATTTTTGCCGGGATCTTCGCGCTGCTGAGTGCCCTCAGCAACGACAATCGCCCCTGGGCCGAGGCCCTGGTTTCGTTCCTCTATTTCGGGAGCGGCGCCTTCGTCGTCCTGCAATGGGGGCTCGTGTCGTTTGCGACCGCGCTGTTCCTGAGCGAACTGCTCATCCATCCACCCGCGACTCTGGACACGTCGGCATGGTACCTCGGGAATATGCTGCTGCTCCTCGTCATCGCCGTCGGGCTGACGTCGTGGGGCATGTACACGTCCATGGCGCGGACTCGCTCCGCGGACGCACGGCCCAGCCGTCTTGATTCTGAAAACTTGCAGCGAATCGGTTAGTTCCCCGAGCGCCTGCGGCCCGCGCGAGGATAGCGAGGTCTTCCGAGCGCCGGAGCGCGAGCGCGTGGGGGTGGGGGTGGGGGTGGGGCCCCACGCGCAGTGAGAAAGACGGCGCCGGCCCCGCGAAGCGGTTCAATCAATGCCATCCAGCGAGGCGGGAGCCGCAGGGTCTCAGGGCGGAGCCTCGCTGGAGATGTAGAATTGTCATCATGAAGCACATCGCCACGATTGCCCTGTTCGGCACCCTTCTGCCGTTCGCCGCCGCCGGCCAGGGGGTCCCGCAGTTCCAGGACCTGTTCAACGGCAAGGACCTGAGCGGGTGGACCAACATCAACACCGCGGAGGACACGTGGAAGTGGCGCGACGGCATGCTGATTTGCTCCGGCCGGCCGCTCGGCGTCATGTGCAGCGACAAGATGTACGAGAACTTCGTGCTCCACATCGAGTGGCGGCACATGGAGGCCGGCGGCAATTCCGGCGTGTTCGTCTGGAGCAACGCGCGCCCCGATCCCCGCGGCCGCCTGCCCAACGGCGTCGAGGTCCAGATGCTCGAGCTCGACTGGCCGAACCAGCACATTCGCGACGGCGTCACTCCGCCGGTGGCGTACGTCCACGGTGAGCTGTTCGGCGTCGGCGGCGTGAAGACCGCGACCGACAACCCGCGCGGCGACCGCAGCATGTCGATCGAAAACCGCGCCCTGGGGAAGGGCGAGTGGAACACCTACGACGTCGTCGCGGTCGACGGCGTCATCAAGCTCTCCGTCAACGGCAAGTTCGTCAACGGCATCTCGCGCTCGACCCAGAAGAAGGGCTACTTCTGCCTGGAATCGGAAGGCGGCGAGATTCACTTCCGCAACATCAAGGTCATGGAGCTCCCGCCCGGCGTGACCACTCCGGAGCAGACCGCGCCCGACCGGCAGTAATCGCAGGCTCCTGACACGAACAACGAGAGGTTATTTTGATGAGTGCCCCAAGCCGTCTTGACTCCCGAAAACTTCCACCAATTGAGTCAAGTTTTCGGGATCAAGACGGCGTCAGTAAACAATGCTACCTAGCGAGGCGGAGCCGCTCTGGTCTGAGGCGCAGCCTCGCTAGAATGTTTCTGGCCGTTGCGTGCGGCGTGCTGCTGGCGGTCCCCGCCCTGAAGGCGCAGGCGCCCGCGGCCCAGGCGCCCGCGGCCCAGGCGGCGCCGGCCTTCAAGGCGACGGTGGATCAGCTCGCCTGGGTCACCGGCGCGTGGACGGGCACACTCGGCGACCGCACCGTCGAGCAGCACTGGAGCGCGCCGCTCGGTGGCTCCATCATCGCGATGTATCGGAGCATCCAGGCGAACAAGGCGACGCTCTACGAGCTGCTCGCCATCGAGCAGGAAGGCGAGGGAGTCGTCCTGCGGATCAAGCACTTTGCGCCGGGGCCCGGGCTGGTCAGCCGGGAAGCGAAAGACGAGTCGGCCAACAACCGGCTGGTCAGCCTGGAGGGCCGGAGGGCGGTGTTCCACGGCGGCGATGCCGCGAACCCGGTGCGAATCACGTTCAACAGCCCGGACTCGGCGACGCTGAACATAACCTCCGAACGCCAGCGGGACGGTAAGCCGGTGGCCACCGAGTTCAAGTACAAGCGCATCACGCCGTAGGGGGCCGAGTCCCCCGCCTTCGCGCGTCCAGGACTCAGCGCGCTTCGGCGCGGCCGCGCCATAGCTTGTCGCTCGTGACCATCGCGCGACAAGCGACGGCGGGCGAGTCCCGAGAGTTTCAGTCGTAGCGGAGAGCGGCCTTCGGATTTGCCGTGGCCGCCCGCCGTGCCGGCACATAGCACGCGACGAGCGCGGTCAGGAGCAGCGCCAACGGGACCATCGTCAACGTCAACGGGTCGAGCGGGCTCACGCCGAAGAGCAGGCTCTTGATCAGGTGCGTCAATCCCAGAGCCGCGGCCATACCCAGCGCGACTCCCGCCAGCGCCAGCTTCATGCCCCGGGTCACGAACAGACGGACCACCTCGTTCCTGTCCGCGCCGAGCGCCATCCGCACTCCGATCTCCGAGGTGCGCTCGCTCACCATGTGCGCGAGGAGACCATACATGCCGATCCCCGCGAGCAGCAGCGCCAGCATTCCGAAGCCGCTGATGAGATGTGCGAGCAGCCGCTGCGGCGTCAGCGTGGCGGTGACGTGCTCGTCGAGGGGCTTCACGCTGTAGACGGGAAGATCTTTGTCGAGGGCCTGGACCTCCCGGCGCAGGGCGGCGATGACCTGCGCCGGCGGCACCCTGGTTCGCACGTGTAAGACGACGTTCGGCTGGTAGGACTGGAACAGCGGCACGTAGAGCATCGGGCCCGGGGATTCAAAAAGGTTCCGGCCCTTGATGTCGCGCACCACGCCGATCACTTCGATCGCCTGGTTCTTGAACGTCAGGCGCTTTCCCAACGCGCCGTCCGGCCACATGATTCGCGCGAGCGTCTGGTTGAGGATGGCGACCCTGGGCGATCGCTCGTCGTCCTGCTCGGAGAACCGGCGGCCCGCGAGCAGCCCGACGTTCATCGCGTCGAAGTAGCGCGGCGAGACGACATTCTGAAACGTCTGAATCCGCGTGGGGTCTCCGTCCCTGCGGATGGAATCCTCCCAGCGGCCGTCATTGAGCGGGAGCGTGACCGCGAACCCGGCGGCATCGACATCAGGGCGTGCGTGCAAGCGGTCGATCAGCTGCCGCTGGAAGACCGGGCCACGATCTCCGGCGTAGTTCTGTCTGGCGAGATCGATCCGGGCGGTGAGTACGCGGCCGCTGTCATAGCCGGTATCAATCGCCACGGCATTCTGCAGGGTTCTGACGAACAGGCCGGCGGCGATCAGGAGGATCAGCGCGAGGGCGACCTCCGTGACGACCAGCGTGCCGCGCAGTCCCAGGCCACGTCCACGCCGGCCGAACATACCCGACCCCTTGAGCGTCGCCACGAGATCCGGACGTGACGCCTGAAGTGCCGGCACGAGACCGAAGACCACACCTGTCGCGGTCGTAATGGCGAGCATGAAGCCGAACACGCGCCAGTCCACGCCGTAATCGAGATTGAACGACAGGAAGAGGTATTTCTCGGGCAGCAGGCTGTGCAGCCACTGAGTGAGCCAGCGTCCAACCAGCAGTCCGGCCGCGCCGCCCGCAACCGCAAGCGTCAGGCTCTCGGTCAGGAGCTGGCGGATCACGCGGACACGTCCGGCGCCGAGCGCGAGCCTGGTGGCGATTTCCCGTTGACGGCCGGCGGCACGCGCCAGCAGCAGCCCGGCCACGTTGGCGCAGGCGATGACGAGCACGATCCCGACGGCGGCAAACGGCAGATACGCGAAACGGCGTATCTCGTTTCGCACGTCGGGATCCCGGCCCAGCCCTGATGCCATTCCGCTGCCGGCACGGGCGTTGGATTCGGGGTACGCCTGCGCCAGGCGTGCGGCAATCGCGGCAAACTGGGTCCGCGCCTGCTCGAACGTCACTCCGGGTTTCAGCCGTCCGAACATTTCGAGCCACGAGGCGCGGCGCTGATCGAACCGCGCGATCATCTTTGGATCGGTTCGCCGCAGCGTCACAATCGGCACCCAGACGTCCCGCGGCGCGCCCGTCTTGATGCCCTCGAACTGCTCGCCGGCCACGCCGATGATGACGAAGTCGTGTCCGTCGAGCTTGATCGTCGACCCGATCGCGCCGGGATCGCCGCCGAAGCGCCGCTGCCACAGGCGAAAACTCAGTACCGCGACCAGGTCGGCGCCCTTGCTCTCGTCGTCCGCGCTGGCGATCAGCCGGCCGCGCGCGGGCGGCACACCGAGCACCTCGAAGTAATTGCCCGACACCAGTTCGCCTTCGACCCGCTCCGTCTCGTTTCGCGCGCTCAAGTGGAAGGCCGTCGGCGCGATGACGGCGAGGCCGGACATCACCGTGTTGGCTTCGCGATAGTCGAGATAGTCGGGGTAGCTCGAGTCGCTCATGTAGCTCTTATCCGGATATTGGCGACCCGCCTGCACGAGACGATCGGGTTCGGCGACGCCGCCGAGCGGCCGCAACAGCAATGCGTTCACCAGGCCGAAGATGGCGGTGTTCGCGCCAACCCGAGCGCCAGGGTCAGGACGGCGATGAGCGTGAACGCCGGGGCCTTCAACAACATCCGGACGCCGAATCGAAGGTCCTGCACCATCTCGTCCTCCCGCCTTTGCCGCTGCAGCCAGAGAGCATCCCAAAACGCGCTCGAGCTCCGGCGCAACAGATCCCACTTGTGCCGCCAATCGAGACGATCCCAATCGCTCAGGAGGCGTTCGCGATACCGCAATTCCGCGTCCCACTCCTCGCGCCAATCGACCCGCAACCGGCGAGGCACGATCACGCCGATGACGGCAATCAGACCGAGATGCGGCTTCGAGAGAAGCGTGCGCCAGCGCGACGTGCCAGACATTGATGCCTTCAGGGAAGCCTTCAAGCGCGCGACGACTTCGGCGCCCGCGCCCGGATGATGGGCTTCTGCTCGAGAAGTCGATAGCGCTTCATCGCGTCTTCCAGGGCTTCCCGTCCCGCCGGGGTCAGCTCGTAGTATTTGCGGCGCGGCCGGGCGTCCGCGTGCGCCACGCGCTCTTTCTCCCACGTCGAGGTCAGACACCCCGTTTCCTCGAGCCGCCTGAGCGCCGGGTAGACCGTGCCGCCGGGCATGCCGGTGATGTCCACGATGTCGAACCCGAACGAGTAGCCGTTCGACACCGCGTTGAGGATCGTGGCGGTCGCGAAAGTCAGAAACCCTTTGCCCATGTTGGAAATAGCCTGTGACGCGTTCGAGGCCCCTTCCCACTCGTTACTAGAAAGCATTCTACATAGTCTGAGGGGAAAAAGTTCCCGGAAGCCCCGCCTTCCTTTCTTAATAGATTCCGGTTATTGCTCCAGCTCAGCATTCCCGCTACCTTACCCGGCGCTGTGATGAAGAAACTCGCGCCGATTTGTGTCTTTGTGTCGCTCGCCGTGTCCGCCCGGGCCCAGACCATCGACGACGGGATCATGGTGGCCAAACGCAGCCTGTTCACGGGCGACATCTACGCCCATGAAAGCTGGGATCACTACTGGGAAGGTGCTCTCAAGCGTGAAAACGGGAACGTCGGCACCGTCACGACGCAAACCAACGTCTGGTACGCCAACTACGGCATCACGGACCGGCTGAACGTCATTGCGATGGTGCCCTACATCTGGACGGAGGCCAGCCAGGGCGTCCTCCACGGCAGCCAGGGCTTCCAGGATCTGACGGTCGCCGCGAAGTGGAACTTCCTCGAGCGGCCGTCCACGAAGATCGGCGCGCTCCGGACGTTCGCGGTGGTGTCCGCGGGAATCCCGTTGACCGGCTACAACATCGAGCTCCTGCCGCTGTCCATCGGCACCGGAAGCTCGCGCCTCTCGGGACGCTTCACGGCGAACGTGCAGACCGGTCCCGGCTGGTACGTGAACGGATCGACGGCCTACACGTGGCGCTCCAGCACGACGCTCGATCGGCCGTACTTCTTCACCGACGACGAGTTCGTGATGAGCGACCAGGTGGACATGCCCAACGTGTTCGACTACGTCCTGAACCTGGGATACATGAAGAACGGGTTGAACACCAACTTCGCCTTCTCCCAGCAGCGGACGCTCGGCGGCGGCGACATCCGCCGCCAGGACATGCCGTTCCCGTCCAACCGGATGAACTTCATCAAGGTGGGCGGCATGGTGATGTACCCGGTGCCGAAGCTCCGGACGCTCGCGTTCCAGTTTTCGTATGCCTACACGGCCACGGGCCGGAACGTCGGGCAGGCCAATTCGTACACCATCGGTTTGCTCTACACGTTCAACGCCGGCGGAGTCCCACTCCATGACGATCGCACGCAAGGCCATTTGCTGGTTCCTCGCCGCCGCGATCGCGTTCGCGCCGTCGATCGGCGTCAAAGCCGCCACCACCGACCCCGACGCAGGCACGTGGCGGATGATCGTCCTGACCGGGCCGACGCAGGTACCAGTCGCGCCTCCGGCGCAGGTCACCAGCCTCGACTACCAGGCGGAGCTGGCGTCGATCAGGTCCGCCCAAAGCCGGCTCACCAGAGAGCAGCGCCGCATCATCGACTATTGGAGGGGCGGCGGCGTGCTGCGCTGGAACGAGCTGATGCTCCAGCTGGTGGCGCGCGCCAACCTGCCTCCGGCGCCGAATCCCGACGGCACGTACCCGGTGCCGGACGCGACCAACCCCTTCGCGGATCCGAGGTTTCCGTTCGGCAACCCGCCCTACGCCGCGCGCGCCTACAGCTACGTCGCCGTCGCGCAGTACGAAGCGCTGAAGGCCGCGTGGCACTTCAAGTACCTGTACAACCGCCCCGCGCCCTCGAAGGTCGACAGCAACATCCAGGCCCTCATTCCGACCGACGTGCCCGCGTATCCGTCGGAGGATGCGGTGATGTCGGGCGTCAACGCCGAGCTGATGCGGCTGCTCTTTCCCGCGGACGTGGAATTGATCACGCTCAAGGCGGGCGAACAGCGTCAGGCCGCGCTGCTGTCGGGCAAGGCGACGGCCAGTGACATCGCCGCCGGCGTCGCGCTGGGCCGCGCCATCGCCGCGGTATTCGTCGCGCGTGCCGGCACGGACGGCATGGGGGCCGCCGGCGGCTCGCCCGCGCTGTGGGCCACGCTGCCGGCCCGCGCCGCCGTCCGCGGCGACATTCCGTGGCAGAGCATGGACAGCCCGGCCCGCCCGCCGATGCTGCCGTTCTTCGGCAACGTCCGCGCGTGGATGCTGACGCCGGAGCAGATCGTCGCGGAACGTCCGGGACCGCCGCCTTCAACCTCGTCTCCGCTGATGGCCCGGGAACTGGCCGAGGTGCGGGGGTACGTCGACAAAGGGAACCGCGAGGAGCTGGCCATCGCCAACTTCTGGGCCGACGGCCCGAGCACGCCGACACCGCCCGGCCACTGGATGTTCATCGCGGCGCCGCACATCCGCAAGGCCGAGTACAGCGAGGTGCGCGCCGCGCGGGCGTTCGCGCTTCGTCGCGATGGTGATGCACGACGCCGCCGTCGGCTGCTGGGAGACGAAGTACTTCTACTACAACCCGCGTCCCTCGCACCTGGATCCCGACCTCAAATCGATCATCGGCCTGCCGAACTTTCCTTCGTACACGTCGGGACACTCGACGTTCTCGGGGGCGGCCGCCGAAATGCTGTCGTACCTCTTCCCGAGCAACCGGGCCGAATTCGAGAGGCTGAAGGACGAAGCCTCCATCTCGCGGCTGTACGGCGGCATCCACTACCGGTCCGATCTCGAGGTGGGCAAGGAACACGGCAAGCGGCTGGCGGGCTACACCGTGAGGTTCGCGCTAACCGATGGCGCCGATCTCTCGCTCCGGGCCACGCCGCCCGCAAAGAAGAAGGACCGCGACGCCGAGGAGATCAACGGGAGAATCAGGCGACAACCTCCTCCATAATGAGGCGACGGAGATACCGGAGAGATCATTTCACCAACGTCAAACACGGAGGAACGGAGGAACGGAGATTCCTTTGTTTTTCACTCAAACCATTAAGACCCTCCGTTCCTCCGTTACTCCGTTTCTCCGTGTAAAACGCTGGTGAAATGGCGCTCACCAGCTCCGATATCTCCGTCTCCTCCCTTGCTGTCCGCGCTCACACCTCAACCTCGGACGTGCCACGAGGCAGCTCGAGGCAAATCACCCGGCCCGCTGACGTGGCGCACCACGTGCCGTTCGAGAGGTCGAGCGCCCGCTGCACCTGCTTGAGTGGCACGCGCTCGCCGCCGCCGGCGCGCAGGCTCGGCGGCCTGTCCGCCGCGCCGGACGGCACGCGGACGGTGAACCGCGGGCACGCGAACGGCGCCCGGAAGGTCAGCCGGCCCGGGTTCCACTCGATCGCCGTCAGCGCCTTTGCGGCCCAGTAGCGCGACATCTCGCTCAGCGTCATCCACACGAGATGATCGAAGCGCGCGTGCAGGCGGCGCACCACTTCCTGAAACACCTGGAAGCCCAGCTCCTGGCCGTTCCAGTGGATGCCCGTCCAGTGCGACATGATCACCGCGGGCTCGCCGCGTTCGATCACCTCGACCATGCGGCCCGACGCGAGGTCGGGGGCGATGAACGGATCCGGGCCGCCGGGCGGCGTGTTGTCCCAGCCGCCGGTCCAGTCGTTCGTGCAGGCGACGATGCTGACGACGCACTGAGGATTGGGGCCGTCGAGGCCGCTCGCGTTCTCGACGCGCGGCGCGACGCTCTCCGGGCCACGAATGATCGCGTGCCGGAAGTAGTGCGGGATCTCCGCCTTGAAGACGTCGCGCACGGCCTGACCGGTCGCGACGGCGAGCTGGGGCAGCACCTTGGCGCCGAATCCCCCGGGTGTCGTCACGCCTTCGCATGGCAGGCCGACCTCGCGGAGGATGCGCAGCGCGTACGTGAGGTAGGCGGCCAGTTCATCCGCCGAGCGTCCGGTCGTCCACTCCCAGTTCTCCATGAATTTCGGCGAATGGTCGGCGTAGGGATGCCCGGTCGCCAGATCGATCACGCGCGTGTGCGTCACCATCTCCGGGTGGATGTCCCAATTGGGGAGCATCAGCGTCCGCACGAGCGCCAGGCTGTCGTCGAGCTCGCGCCGGCTCCAGCCGGGCAGGCCGCGATCGAGGCGTCCGACGCACGCCGGGTACGGCACGATCGAGTACTTTCCCTTGACGCCGTGCTCCGCGCACCAGGTGCCGAAGCGGCGCACGAAGCTGTCGGGGATCTCGACCGGCCAGGCTTTCCAGTCCCGCGCGTAGACTTTGTTGCTCCCGCCGAACGCCTCGTCGAACTGCGGCATCGCGAAGCGATTGAGGTTCACGAGACAGGTCGAGTCGTCGATGATCAGCCCGACCGGGACCCGCGTGCCCGGGTTGAGCACGGCGATCTCCGGCGCCTGCCGCGGCCGATCGCCTGGAACCTGTGCCGCCGCGGCACGCGCGGCCGCCAGGCCGAACACGCCCGCCGTCGCGGCCGATTCCACGTGACTCAGAAACTCTCGCCGGCTGAAAAGAGACATATATGGCGACCACTATAGTGGGCCAAATCGGAGGGGACAAGAGATCAAAGTCTCTTGAACAGGAGATTAGGAGTTTTTTTGGTTGAAGAAATGGATCTCCTGACCTTCTGAACTCCTGTAAAACTCGGCTGCCGCCGCAGCCGCTATCCAGAGACCCCGCAACTCCAAAAGAAATCTCTTCGAAGAGACTCAGTTGATTGGGAGTTGGGCCTTTTGGGAGTTGACACGTTTTCTTCACACGCGCTCTAAAGCCCTGGGCTTCTCCACCTCCACGGCGCGTTAGTTCACGGTCTGCGCGACTTGCGCGGTGCTGCCTTTGTAATTCACGTCGCCCTGGTAGGTCGCCGTCACGATGTGCGTGCCGTGCGCAAGGCCGGGCACCGAGACAGTCACCCGCGCCGTGGACCCGGACCCCGGCGTCACCGCCTGATCCGCGACGACCTGACCGTTCACCATCACGAGGATGCGGCCAGTCGGCTTGGTGGACGTGGACCCGGTCACGGTGGCCGTGAACACGATCGCGGTCCCCAGCACGGACGGATTCGCGCTCGACGTCAGCGCCATCGTCGTGGACCGGTTCTTCCACCCCGACCCGCCCACCGTCTGCACGAAGACGCCCGACCGCGCCGGCGGGGTCGTGCCCAGGCCCGCGTAGTGCGCGGTGATGGCGTGCGAACCGACCGCGAGCGCGGTGGTCGAGAGCGTCGCCCTTCCGGCGGAGATGGCGCGCGTGGCGAGGAGCGTCGCGCCCGAGTAGAACTCCACGTTCCCCGTGACCGCCCCGGCCGGCATGCTCACGTTGGCGGTCAGCGTGACGCTCTGGCCGCTCGAGGACGGGTTCCTCGAAGACGTGATGGTGAATGCCGGCGTCAGGCTCGCGTCGCGGATGACGTGCGGCGCGGTGGCGGACCCGATCTCGAAGGATCCATCCCCGTCGTAACGCGCAACGAACGCCCGCGTACCGGCGGGAAGCCCGGCCGTCCTCAGGGATGCGCTGCCCGCGTTGACCGCGGCGACACCAAGCAGCGTGCTCCCGTCGAAGAAGCTGATCGTGCCGCCCGGCGCGCCGGCCGCCGGTGCGGCCGCCCCGACCGAGGCCGTGAACGTCATCGGCTGATCGAAGCCGGACGGCTCCGGCGAGGCTGTGATGGCTACGGCGACCGCGCCCTTGACGACCGTCAGCGTTCCGTTGACGAAGCCAATGGCGTAGTTCGGCGAGCTCACGCCGGAGGGAACGATCGGATAGGCCCCGACCGCACTCTGCGCGTCCGCAGGGGTAGCGAGGGTCAGCGTTCCGATCAGGGACGCCATCGAGTCGCCGTTCACGAACCCGATGCCGGCCGCCGTGAGCGCGGGCAGCGGCGCACCGAACCGCTTGGCCGCGTCAGTGCCGCGAATCGTCAGCGCCGCCGGCGCGACGTCGATCGTCGTGGCCGCCGACGCGCCGTTGTAGTTCACGGCGTCCGACGGCGTGAAGGTCACCGTCAGCGCACGGCCGGCGCCGGCCGGCAGAACCGCTCCGGCGGGCGGCGAGTAGCTGAACGTGCCCGGCGCGCTCGACGACGCGTTGAGCTGAACCGCGCCGAGCGCGGCGCCGTAGACGATCGCCGATGGCTGGTTCCACACCACCGCGGGCGTCGCCCTCCCGATCGTGATCGTCGCGGTTCCCGACGCGGACGCGTAGTTGCCATTGCCGGCGAAACTGCCGACCACATCGTAGGCGCCGGCGCCGACCGGGGCGGTCCCCGATCCGTTGTAGCTGAACGTCAGCGATCCAACCGGCGCGCCGCCGGCGCCGGTGACCGTACCGGTCGCGGGGTGCGCCGCGCCGTCGTAGGTGAAGGCGCCGCCGGTGACGCTGACGGCGGGCGTGGCCTTGTCGATCGTCAGCGTCGCGTCCGCAGCGCCCGCGCTGTAGTTCGCGTCTCCCGCGAAGCTCGCCTCGACGGCATACGTCCCCGCGTTGACGGGCACGCCGGCCGATCCGTTGTAGGTGAACGTCAGTGTACCCAAAGAGGCTCCGCCGACGCCGGTGACCGTTCCTGTGGCGGCGTGTGCCTCGCCGTCGTACGTGACGGTCCCGCCGGTCGCGGTCACGGTCGCGGCTGCCTTCTCGATCACGAGCGTCGCGGTTGCCGATGCCACGTCGTGGTTCGCGTCGCCCGCAAAGCTCGCCAGCACTTCGTAGCTACCCGCGTTGACGGGGACGCCGGCCGATCCGTTGTAGGTGAACGTCGGTGAGCCCAGGGACGCTCCACCAACGCCGGTGACTGTTCCGGCGGCGGCGTGTGCCTGGCCGTCGTACGTGACGGCCCCGCCGGTGGCGGTCACGGTCGCGGCCGCCTTCCCGATCACCAGCGTCGCGGTTGCCGATGCCGCGTCGTGGTTCGCGTCGCCCGCGAAGGTCGCGAGCACCGCGTAGCTGCCCGCGTTGACGGGCACGCCGGGCGATCCGTTGTAGGTGATGGTCAGCGGGCTCAAGGCCGCGCCGCCGGCGCCGGTCACCGATCCCGTCGCGGCGTGCGCGGCGGCGTCATACGTGAACGTCCCGCCCGACACGGTGACCACCGGCGCCGCCTTCGCGATGGTCAGCGACGTCGCTGCCGATGCGGCGTTGTGATTGGCATCCCCCGCGTAGCTCGCGGCGACGGCGTAGCTTCCGGCGTTTACCGGGACGTCGGCCGATCCGTTGTAGGTCACGGTCACGGGCGTGAGGCTCGCGCCGCCGGCGCCGGTGGCCGAGACGGTTGCCGCGTGCGGCTGACCGTCATGGGTAAACGTCCCGCCGGCCGCGGTCACGGTCGCCGCCGCCTTCCCGATCGTCAGCGTGGTCGATCCGGTCGCGGCGTTGTAGTTCCCGTTCCCCGGGTAGCTGCCGAGGACTTCGTACGTCCCGGCATTCACCGGCGCGTCCGGCGACCCGTTGTAGGTGATGTTGAGCGGAAGGAGGCCGGGATACGTGTTCCCGTTGTCGATGACGCGCCCCGTGACGGACTTCGGCGTCCCGTCGTATGGCACCGTGTAGCCGTAGACTTCGACCAGGGGGTTCGCCCTGTTCACGACGAGCGAGACGCTCGCCGTGGCCGCCGTGTAATGCGCGGTATCCCAGGGCGTGAAGGTCACCGACAACGTGTGCGTCCCGGCATTCGGGACCGATCCCCACGCCATCGAGTAGACCAGGTTGCCGTGGTTGAGGCCGGCGTCGGTGTAGCCCCGGGCGTTCAACTGCGCGCCATTGAGTGCCGTGCCGTAGACGATGGGCAACGGCGTGTTCCACTCCACGACCGGCACTTTCTTGTCGACGACGAAGTCCGCCGTCGCGGAGGATCCCGAGAGCACGGCGTTCGTATCGACTCTGGCCTCGACGGCGTTCGGGTACGTACCGATCGCGAGGTTCGCCGGAAGAAAGATCGGCGCCAGGACCACACCGTTCTCGTCGGTGGTGTAGCCGCCGACTGAAACCCCCCGAAACTTGAACCACACGACGGTGTGGGGTTCAGGCACGCCCGCTCGCGTGAGCCGGGCGACCAGGTTCGTGAGGGTCTGCCCATACGTCGCATGCTGCGGGCTCTCGATCGTCAGCGCGCTGGGATCGACGCAGTGGCCGTGCGGCGCCGCAAGGAAGCCGCGTTCGATCTCCGCCTGGCTGAACGCGCGGCCGGCGACTTCCACGTTGTCGATGAGGCCGGCGTACTCCGACGGATCCGCCGGATCCTGACGCGCGCCGATGCGAAAGTCGTTCATCGCCGGCAGGGCGTCGCCGATCTCGCCGTTCGCCGCGCGTGAGTACGCAACCTGGCCGTTCTTGTAAAGCCGAATCTCGGATCCGTCGTAGGTCAGCGCGAGGTGGGTATAGAGGCTTTGATCCACGTAGACGTTGGTGTCGACCCAGCCCCAGCCCGGATTCGTATTCGCTATCGAGTAGCGAATGCGGCCGTCGGCATGGCGTCCCAGCAGATACTCACCCTCGCGGCCGGCGATGACACCGATCACGTTGGTACCGCCGCTGAAGACCCACGCGGAGAGCGTCATCGCGCCCTGGAGCTTGAGCGCCGGCGTGTCCCCGACCTGCACCCATTTCCCGTCCGGGAACATGAAGCGCATCGACCCGCGGGAGATGCCGGCAGCAAACTCGCCAAAAGGCGCATTGGTCAGCACGCCGTCATTCCCGCCGATCACATCCCGATAATCGTAGTCGCCGGGCCACCACGAGATCAGGCCCTCGGGCCGCGCGTCGCAGGCCCCGCTCGACACCCAGTAGGTCCGGTTCACCACGGTCGTATGGCCGACGTGGTCGGTGGCTGTGACCGTGAACGTGTGCTCCCCGGGTGTGCTCGTATCGAACGGCACGCCGGCGGGACGCGTGGCCACGCAGGTGGCGAGCCCCGACGCGCTGTCCGAGCAGGACAGCGAGGCGACGTCCGTCGAGTTCAACCGGTAGAGCGTGCTCTCGGGCCGTGCGACCCAGACAAAGGGCGCTCTCGTATCGCGCAGGATCGACACGGAGCTCGTCGACGTTCCTCCTTCGCTGGTGGCCGTGCACGTGAACGTGACGCCGCCGCTGTTGGTATCCGTCGTCACGGTCGTTTGAGCGCACCCCGCGCCAGGCGTGGCCGGCCCGTCGGGGTCGTAGACCCACCAGTTGACCGTGACGTCGCTCGTGTACCACCCGTTCGAGGCTTGCGTGCCGTCGAAAAACGGGATGATCTGCGGCGGGGTCGTGTCCAGATAGCGGAAGCCGTCGTACAGCAGGGCGTACCGGAAGTCGGGCGTCTGGATATACAGGAAGACCGTCCCCGGGTCGTGCGGCGGAGTGGTCGCGCGCAGCGTCGTCGAATTCACGAACTCGGTCGGCGTCGGGTCCCCCTCGAACCAGACCAGCGTGCCCGGCTCGAAGCCCGTGCCGGTCAGCGTCACCACCGTGCCGCCGGTCGCCGGGCCGGACGCCGGCGCGATCGCCGACAGCGACAGGCCGGCCTCCTGCGTGACAACGAGAGTCCTGCCGTTGACGTCGACCGTCTCGGTGCGCGGGGCCGGCTCGTTGTTGGAGTTGGCGTAGTACGACACGCTGCCGTTTCCGATGCCGTACGGCGGGGATTCGTACTGCAGCCACACGCTCCAGAACTCCTCGAACTCCGCGCGCCACCTCACGTATTGCTGCGCGGTGATCGTCGCGGTCACCGATCCGCCGGCCCCCGGCATCGTCAGCGTGGCGGGGCTGACCTCGAGGTGCGCGGCGGCGTAGATCGCGTTCAACCCGGTCGCGGTCGGCACCAGGGGCGCGACCGAGTTGAACAGCACCACTGACCCGTCGCCGGAGATCGCGGCGAAGGCGCTGTCGGCGGCCGGCTCGGAGCCGTCCCGGTTCAGGCTCACGCGGGTGGTCTGCAGCGTGAAGCGGTCGTGCGCGTACACATGGGCGCGGCCTGGCGTGACGGGCGGTCCGGCGACGTTGGTCGAGGTGGACACGAGCGAGAGGTAGCGGCCGTTCTCGCTGAGCGTCGGCCAGTAGGTATGGCCGTTACCCTGCTCGTCAAACCCGGCGCCGATGTTGACCCGCTGGAGCGTGCCGCTCAACCGGTCGTACACCGCGATGTCGAGCCCGTTGTTCGTGTCGGGAATGCCGTGCGTCGGAGGATTCACCAGATACGTATCGTCGGTCGCGAACGCGATCACGTTGCCGCTCTCGTCCATCGAGATGGCCGGAGAATCGAGCGTCGGCGTCGCCTGCTGCCCATCCCAGCCGACGTTGATGCGGCGGGTCATGCCTGCGCCGGCGCGATCGCGGAGGAATACGTCCCAGGCGTTGTTCGTGTCGCCGAAGACCAGGTTGCTGGCCAGCGATCGGAACGCGATGAACCGCCCGTCGGCGCTGACCTCGGGGCTGCCGCTGATGTTGTCGCCGGGTTGGTCTCCGCTCGAGAGGCTCACGACGTCGATCCTGACCTTGTCCGGGCCCGGCTCGTCGAACACGCCGTTGCCGTCCAGATCGCGATCGCGGATCACGAGCTGGCCGGGCGGCGTTCCGACCGGGAGCAGCGTGGTCGAGCGCGTTCGAAACACCAGAAAGCGCCCATCGGCGCTCAGGACCGGGTCTTCGCTCGTGTCGTCGCTCAACTGACCGTCGGCCGTGGTGCTCGCGTTGACGAAAGGCCCGTACACGGAGCCCATGACGTAGATGTCGCAAATCGGCGCCTGGTCGTACCGCAGCCAGGGCTCGCACGACTGGAAGGCGAAGTGGTTCCCATCGGCGCTGATGACCGGCGGTTCCTCCGTCGCGCCGAAGAACATCTCGCTCTGGCCGGTCAGACGATCGCGCTTGAAGGTCGTTTTGTAGTTGGTCGGGGATGGGCTGTACGGGTAGTCGGCGCCAAACACGACGTACCGGCCGTCGCGTGACATGGGGTGGCGCGACATGCGTGCGGCGCCGGCCGGCTGGTCCCCCTGCCAGGTGTAGATGTCATCGGCTGACAGGTGCTCGAGCGAGCCGTCCCAACGCATCGCCGGTTCCTGCGCCGTCGTGCCCGCCGGCCGGGTCGCTGCGGCCAGTCCACCGAGGATCACCACGGCTGCGAGCCGCAGCCTCCTGCGACCACGAGTCCCCATGCTCATCCAGCCCCCTCCGAAAAAAGCTTGCTCCCCGCACACGGCGCACACGGCCGAATCAACGCTGCAATGGGAGAGATCGCGGGGTCCGGTGTGCAAGCTGACCGCCGTCGAGCTGACAAGTCAGATGACGGAATTCGGCCAGTGATGAGGTGCCGGGCGAAGCACGCGATTTCGGAATTGAAATCGGTCTGTCAATTCTGTCGAGGCCACTATGCGCGGGGACTGCGCATAGCTGCCAGCCGTTGCACGCGCCTCGGACCAGGTTCGGGGAAGGGGTTCAGGGGAGCGGCGCGCGGCACTCGAAGCTGGCGATGTCGTCGGTGCTGCCGCGTCCTTTGTACCGTGCAACCAGCGGGTACGGGCAGAGCGGTCGCGAGCGGATGACAGCACCGGCCGCGTCACGCCGAATCGCACGGAGCGAGTCGGGCGCCGCGCCGTCCTCGACCCATCGCAACAGCGCATCCAGCGTCTCGCTCGGCGGTGGTCCGGGACCGCCTCCGCAGTGACCGACGCCGGGCGCCATGAACAGCCGCACGAAGTTGTCGGTCTCTTTCCGGCCACCCATGCGTTCGGTCACGCGATCGAGGTAGTCGATCGCGCCTTCGGCGGGAATGAGCTCGTCGGACCATCCGTGCCAGATGAGCAGCTTGCCGTTCGACTTCCGGAAACTCGAGAGGTCGGGATCGGCCGTGCCGATGACTGCCTCGTACTGCTCCACCGACTGATCGAACAGCTGCTCGAAGCGCGCGGGCGTGAGCGTTGTCCAATCCCAGGACGGATCCTGCAGGAGAAAGTAGCGCAGCCATTCGAGCGCGATCCTGAACGGCTGGCCGGCCGGCGGCGAGCCGGTCGTTCCGGCGAGGCGGGTCAGCGGGGCGCCGCGCGCGAGCCCGTACCACATCTTCGCGCCGCCGGCGCGCCGCGGTCCGTTCCAGATTTTCTGAATGACCGCGGCATCCGCCGAAGTGAACGCGCCGCAGCCATCGGTGTGCGTCCCGACGAGCGCCTTCGGGTCGAACGTGCAGCGCCGCGGGTCCTCCAGCACGCCGTCTTCGACGCCGTCGATCGTGTCGCAGGCTTTCACGGCCGCGGCCGTCGCCAGGTCGGCTTTGCAGGCCGGCACGAAATTCCCCGTGTCGAGCATGACGACCTGCGGCCACATATCCGCGGGCAGGAACTGCGCCCAATTGATTGCCGGCGCAATCGCCAGGATGCCGTCGTAGTCGTCGGGGAACCGCTGCGCTTCCATGAGCCCCTGACGCCCGCCGCTCGAACAGCCGTTGAAGTACCGAGTAGCGCGGCGGTGTTCCGTACAACGCGCGCGTGAGAGCCTTCGAGACGACGGTCATCTGGTGAACGCCGAGCGAGGCGTTGTCGCGAATCAACTGCCAGTTGAGCCGCCCGTTGGCATCGAGGGCGAAGCTCCCGCTGCCGCCCGCATGACCGGTATCGGTTGCGGAGGAGACATATCCGAGATCCGCGGGCTGCGTGATGTTGTTCGGGCTCCCGCCGGCATAGCCGCCTCCGCCCGTCGCCTGATACCGGCCGTTCCAGCCCTGCATCGGAAGCGCGACGAAGACCTTGATTCGATCGCCGGCGGGCGGATGCGTGACCGTTGCCGTGACCCGGCACACCGGACCGCTCTTGCCCTGCTCTACCGACGCGCTGTCGATGGTGGTGCCGGGCAATTCAAGCGATGCGAGGCTGTCGCACGATCGAACCGGTGCGGCGCCCGGGATGGCAGGCTTGGGCGGGATCGGCGGAGGGCCAGGAGACGCCGCTCCGGGCTGCGCCTGCACGGGGGCGGCCGGTGGCGGCGCGCCTGCCCGTTGCGGGTCGAGGGCAACGGAGGCGATCGCGAGCACGATTCCGAATGCGCGGAGCATGAATGCTTGAGCGTCTGGTGGTCGATAGTCTGCCGGACGACCTGTCTCAGTGTATCCTCGGGACCGATCGCCGATCGAGACCCAAGAGACCGAAGACCGAAGACCCAAGACCCCTGAAGACCCCGAAGACCTGAGACCTGAGACCTGGATCGAGCCATGGACCTCTCTGCTTCCTACACATTCGCGGCGCCGCCGGCCACCGTCTGGAACCTGCTGAACGACATGGACGTCGTCGCCTCCTGTCTTCCCGGATGCGAGCGTCTCGAGCCGATTGGCGAGGATCGGTATCGCGCCGATCTGACACTGGCGGTTGCGGCAGTCAGCGGCCGCTACTCGGGCACCGTGGCCATCCTCGACAAGCAGCCGCCGAATTCATACCGGCTCGTCGTCGAAGGGACCGGGAAGTCCGGCTTCGTCAAAGGCGAGGCGACGGTGCAGCTCGTCGAAGAGCAGGCATCGACGATCGTCACGGTGACGGGCCAGGGACAGGTCGGCGGCCTCATCGCCCGCGTGGGTCAGCGGCTGCTCGGCAGCGTGTCGAAAATGATGATGGATCGGTTTTTCGGGTGCCTGCAGGCGAAGGCGAAAGGGGCCTGACGATTTCACTTCCTGGCGGTTCGTCTGTTTCAGTGTGTCGGGCGATGGCATGCCGGCACGCACTGTGTGCATCGCTCCTGGTGCTGATGGCGTCGGCCGACGCCGCGGCCGAGCGGCTGCCGATCAAGACCTACACCGCCGCCGAGGGACTGGCCCACAACAACGTCACTCGCATCGTGAAAGATTCGCGGGGCTTTCTCTGGTTCTGCACCGCCGACGGGCTGTCGCGCTTCGATGGCTATGCGTTCACCAACTTCGGTCCCGCGCAGGGACTGCCTCACTCGTTCGTCAACGATCTCCTGGAAACGCGCGGCGGCGAGTACTGGGTGGCGACCAACGGGGGGCTGGTCCATTTCGATCCGAAGGGCCGGCCGGGCAGCGGCTCGGTTTACGAAAACCACCCCGTGACGCCCGCCCCGATGTTCACCGTGGTCGTGCCGGATGATGGAAACCGGCGCGGCGGGGCCATCAACGTGCTGCGTGAAGGCCGCGACGGCACCATCTGGGTTGGAACGAACAACGGGCTCTACCGCCTGGAGCAGACCAACGGCCGCCGCTCGTTGCGGCCCATCGAGATCCTGCTTCCCAACGATTTCCCGGAACAACGCGTGATTGCGGACGTGCTGGAGGATGCGCGCGGCTCGTTGTGGATCGCGACGCCGAGCGGCCTGTATCGCCGCTGGCCGGACGGGACCGCGGCACGCTACACCGCACGCGATGGTCTGCCGAGCGACGACCTTTCGGACATTCTCGAAGATCACGAGGGGCGTCTCTGGGTGGCGACGCGCCTCAACGGCTTCTTCGGCTTCACCGCCGATGCCACCCACCGCGCCCCCGTGGTCGACCGCCGGATCACACCGGCGGAGGGCCTGCCGACCTCCTGGGTGTTTCAACTCTTCGAGACTTCCGACCGGCGATTCTGGGCCGCTACCAACAGAGGGGTCGTGGAGTTTGTCGCCACCGCTGAGGAACGGACTCGCCGCTTTCGTCATTACACCGAAAAGAACGGCTTGAGTTATTACGACATCACCGCGCTCAACGAAGACCTCGCCGGCAATCTCTGGCTGGGCACGAACAGCGCCGGGGCGATGAAGTTGACCCGCGATGGTTTCAACACCTACGGCGAAGGGGACGCCATCAACGCCGTGAATGCGATCTTCGAAGACCGCGCGGGTCACGTCTGTTTCAAGGGCAATGTGCTGGGAGACAGCTCGCTCCAGCGTGTTCGAAGGAGCGAAACTGGACCTCTTGAGCACCGACTACGCGAGAATCCATACCCGGCTCGGTTGTTTTGATGGACGGCGTTTCGACTGGTTCAAGCTCGACGCCGTGTCCGATTTCGGCTGGGTCACGGAGCAGGTCACGCTGCAGGGCCGGAACGGCGACTGGTGGGTGGGAACCGGGGAAGGGCTGTACCGCTTTCCAGCCGCAGACAACTTCACCCACCTCGACACGGCTCGACCGCTGGCTGTTTACACGAAGAAAGATGGGCTGGCCGGTTTGCAGGTATTCCGGCTTTTCGAAGATTCGCGCGGAAACGTCTGGATCTCCACCATTGCCCCGAACACGAGCGGCCTGGCTCTTTGGGAACGCCTCAGCGAGAAGGTACGCGATCTGGCCGGCTCATCCGGGCTCCCCTCGCTCGAGGACGACCTGCCGCGGTCGTTCGGCGAAGACGGCTCCGGCAACGTCTGGGTCGGGTTCAACAACGGGCTGGCCCGGTACGCGCAGGGCACTTTCACGTTCTTTACCGCGGCCGAGGGACTGCCGCCAGGCGCGATCGTCAACATCCACGTGGACCGTTCGGGCCGGCTCTGGCTCGCTTCGGCGCGAGGCGGGCTGGTTCGCGTCGACGGTCTCGGAGCGGAGCGACCCATCTTCGTCGCATACACGACCACGCAGGGGTTGTCGAGCAATAACACCGAAGTGATCACCGAGGACGCCGATGGGCACATCTACGTCGGTGGGGGGCACGGACTCGACCGGCTCGATCCGCGGACCGGCCGCGTCAAGCATTTCACGACGGCCGACGGCCTGGCGCCGGGCTTGTTTCGAGCCGCCTTCCGCGACCGCAGTGGCGTCCTCTGGTTCGGCATGACCTCGGGCCTGTCACGGCTCGCGCCTGTGCGCGAGAAGCCCGCGGCACCGCCGCCGGTGTGGATCAGCGGCTTGCGCGTCAGGGGCGTCCCGCGGCTCGTCTCGGCATTAGGGGAACGAGACATGTCGCTTCCGGATTTCCAGCCACAGGAAAACCAGCTGCAGATTGATTTCGTCGGTCTTGGCTTCGGGTCCGGCGACGTGCTGCGTTACCAGTACCGCCTCGAAGGGACAGACGCCGATTGGAGCGCGTTGAGCGAGCAGCGGACCGTGACGTTCGCGAGCCTTGCTCCGGGGCGGTACCGATTCTTCGTCCGTGCCGTGAACTCCGACGGGATCGTGAGCACCGAAGCCGCGGCCATCACCTTCAGGGTCCTGAGCCCGTTGTGGCGGCGCTGGTGGTTTGTCACGCTCGCTGCGCTCGGGGCGGGGCTGATGGGCTACGCGCTGTACGGGTATCGCGTGGCACGGCTGCTGGAGATGGCCGACATGCGCACGCGCATCGCGAGCGACCTGCACGACGATATTGGCGCCAACCTCACGCGCATCGCCCTGCTCAGTGAAGTCGCCGCGCAGAAACGCGGCACCGAAACAGGTCCCGGCAGGGGCGGCTCGCGCGACGTCCCGGAGCCCGCGCAGGAGGATGGACCGCTCATGTCGATCGCCCGCATCGCCCGCGAGTCGGTCGGCTCCATGAGCGACATCGTGTGGGCCATCAACCCGGCGCGTGACAGCCTGCTCGACTTGACGCGGAGGATGCGCCAGCACGCCGATGAGATTTTCACGCTGCGCGACATCGCGCTGCGCTTCGACGCGCCAGGCGCCCACGACAGCGTGAGATTGGGCGTGGACGTTCGCCGGGACCTGCTCTTGATTTTCAAAGAGGCGGTCAACAATTCAGCGCGACATTCCGGGTGTTCGCGTGTGGACATCGACTTGCGCGTCGAAGGCCCGCGGCTGGTGCTGTCGCTGGTCGACAACGGGTCCGGTTTCGATACGTCACTCGAAAGCGACGGCCAGGGCCTGATGAGCATGAGGCGGCGCGCGCACAGGCTGAAAGGGACCCTCGAGATCGCATCGAGCGCCGGCGCGGGAACAACCGTCAGGCTGAGCATCCCCAGCTGATTCGTCTCTGTCCGGCCCGATCACCCTGCGTGAACTCGTAGGGAACGAAAGGACCCCTTTCAGACTATTGTGGCAGGCGTCGCGTCTTCCGGACCCCTTACATGGACAACATCGTGGACAAACCGCATGGGCACCCTGGCCGATTGCCTGACGTCCCCGTCCGGGTCGTGGTCATCGAGGATCTGCGCGAGGTGCGAGAAGGTCTCGCGATGCTGATCGACGGCACCAACGGGTTTCAGTGCGCGGCCAGCTATCGCACGATGGAGGACGCGCTCAAGGGCATCGGCGGGCAGTCGACCCGACGTCATCCTGACGGACATCGGGCTGCCCGGCATGGACGGCATCGAGGGCACGCGAATTCTGCGCGAGCGGTTTCCTTCGGTGCCGATTCTGGCGCTCACCGTCTACGACGACGACGAGAATGTGTTCAACGCGATTTGTGCGGGCGCTTCAGGCTACCTGCTCAAGAACACGGCGCCGGCGCGGCTGCTGGAATCGTTGAGAGAAGTCGTGGACGGCGGCGCGCCGATGTCGCCGGACGTCGCGCACCGCGTGATCACGCTGTTTCGGGAATTTCGCCCGCCGGAGCGCGCCTCGTATCACCTGACGCCGCAGGAAACGGAACTGCTGAAGCTCATGGTCGAAGGCCATCATTACAAAACCGCCGCGCGCGCGATGGACATTTCGGTCAACACCGTCTCCTTCCATCTGAAGCACATCTACGAAAAGCTGCAGGTCCATTCCAAGAGCGAAGCGGTCGCCAAAGCCCTGCGCGAGCGCCTGATTTAGGTTTCACCTGATATCGGTGGTATCCGGCTTTAGCCGGACTGCCGCAATTCCTCTCTCCACCCTACGTATCTAGGTAGTTACCTGGCGTCTCACGCGGTAGTACAAACACGGTCGGCCTCCGCGTCAACGCGATTTTCTGAAGAAATGAGAACGCCGTGAAACTACGACTGCTGCTGCTCGCCTGCTGCCTCATCGTGTCGTCCACGCTGGCGATGAGAGCCAGTCAGGCCCCGGAGTCCCAGAGCCGGGTGCCTGGCGTTCCCGGCGCACCGTGTGCTCGACTGCGACGGAGAGCCTTGCGACGCGGTGGTGCGCGGCGCCCTCGCGTTCTTCGACCGCCGGCTTCACGGGCTGGAAGGAAACGGGCGCGCCTGCGCCGACTGCCACATGCTCACGGACAACTTCCAACTCTCCCCGGCAGGCGCCGAGGCGAGATTCCAGTTGCTCCAGCGGCGGCGGCAACGGAATCCGGATGCGGACGACCCGCTGTTCCGGCCGATCGACGCGGATGATTTCCGGACCAACGGCGAGAGCGCCAGTGATTTCAGCAATCTTCGCGAGAACGGTCTCGTCAGGATCAGCTTCCCGCTGCCGGCAAACATCTGGCTCGTCGATCCCGCGACCAACCAGCCGTCGGACGAGACGGATCGCGGACGTGTGGCGGATGGTCCCGACCGTCAACGATGTCCGGCTCACGGGCCCCGACGACACCAGTCCCTGGTTCCGCGGCCCCAACGAGACCGGCGGATACCAGTTGGATGGCCGCGTCGCCACGCTTCAGGAGCAGGCGCTCGGGGCGCTGCCAGAATCACGCGCAGGTTCAGGGCGTTGTCCCGCAACGGCTTCTCGACGATCTGGCCTCTTTTCAGCGTGTGCTGTTCACGAACTCCCGCGTGCGCGCGCTCTCGGACGCCATCCGCACGGGGACGACACCGCTGCCGGATCCCGATCCCCCGCTCAACGAGCTCGAAGCGCAGGGCAAGGTCGTGTTCGAGCGCGCCTGCGCCCAGTGCCACGGCGGACCCGCGCAGTCGAACGGGCACCTTCCCGCATCGATTCGATTTCACAACATCGTCGAGCCAGTGTCCGCGTCCGATCGATACGCGTCCGATCGAGGTCGTGACGCCCGCCCGCTTCGCCTTTGCGGCTTGCCCGCCGCGGCTCGCTCGCAATGCCCGGACCTACGAGATTGCGTTGTCTGTTCCGACGCCGAGCCCTGACCGGGGTTCTCCCTGCCGGGACCAGGGTTCGCCGGACCAGCTCCGATCCCGGTCGCGCGTTCCTGACCGGGTTCGTTGGCGGCCCTCCGCCCCTGGACGATTGGGACAAATTCGACGTGCCCGGCACTTCGCGGAATCAAGAACACCGCCCCGTACTTCCACAACAACAGCGCGGCCACGCTGGAAGAGGTGGTCGACCACTACATCGAGTTGTTCAAGCTCATCAAGGCCGTTAGCCCTGCCCGGGCTGCCACCGCCGCCGGTCGCCTCGACTGACGGGATCAATTTCGATCGACAGCCCAGACCGGAGGAACGCGCGGCGCTCCTCGCGTACTTGCGAAAGCTGTAGGCCTGGTTACAGGAGATCGAACATCGGGAGAAACATGAAATCGCTCCTGATCGCCTGACCTCTGCTCTAAGCGTTCGTCATGACATCGCGCGACACTCGACGGTCGCACATCGAAGGAGGGCACATGCGAAAGATCGGTTGGGTAGCGACGGCCGTCGTGACGGTGGCAGTGGTCCTTGGAGGGGCGCGGATGATGAGCGCCAATGATCAACAGAACGACGAGCGTGGGCGCGGGAGAGGATGCAGCGAGGCGACGATCCGCGGCGACTACGGCATTCAGATTCAGGGCACGAGACCGGCGCCCGGAGGGCTGACCGAGTCGGTGATCGGTGTCGTCCTTCGCACCTATGACGGCCGGGGGAGCTTCAGCCAGGTGTCCAACGTGAAAGGCTCGATCACGGGAACCGTTCCGGATGCGCAGGGCTTCGGCACGTACGAAGTGAACCACGACTGTGCAGGCCGCATCCAGTTCTTCGCGGCTCCCGGCGTAGTGGTGGAAGAGCGGCTGGTGATTGTGGATGACGGCCGCGAAATCCGGACGGCGGTCATGGCGCCCGCGCCGGTGATGATCACTGGCGTTCACCAAAGGATCCAGGGACGATAACGCCTTGATTCCGCGCGCTCGCTCAGGACAAGCCGCGGCCTTACGCTGCGCGGCGCGCGCGGGACGCGCGCCGCGGCAATCGGTTCAGATGCTCGGCGAGCGCTTCGAGGCTCGCCAGGTTGTGCACCGGCAGAAAGTCGTCGACGAACGGCAGCGCCGCCTGCATCCCGCGGGTGAGCGGCTGATAGTCCGGAGACCCGAGCAGCGGGTTCAGCCAGATGAGGCGATGACAGCTTCGCTGCAGCCGCGCCATCTCCCGCCGCAGCATCCCGGGCTCGCCGCGATCCCAGCCGTCCGAGATCAGCAGCACGACCGGTCCGTGGCCGAGCACGCGCCTCCCCCATCGGACGTTGAACGTCCGCAAGGCTTCGCCGATCCGCGTGCCGCCGCCCCAGTCCGGCACGCGTCGCGGAATGCCCGGCACGGCGCCGGCGGTGCCGGCATCCCTGAGCGCGTGCGTGATGCGGGTGAGCCGCGTCGCGAAGAGGAATGCCTCGACCCGAATCGCCCGGCCGGGCCGGCCGTTCCCGGCCGCCAGGCTGTAGATGAAGTGGAGCAGCATCCGCGCGTAGCGTTCCATCGAGCCGCTGACGTCGGAGATGAGCACCAGCGGCCGGGGCTTCAGCCTGCGATCGCGCGTCGGCAGCGACAACGGCTCGCCGCCGAACCGGATGTTGCGCCGGACCACACGCCGCAAATCGAGCACACCGCCGCGGCCGGGCGCCCAGCGCCTGGTGCGTCGCATCCCGGGATCCCACCGGAGCGACGCGATCATCGCGCGCGCGTGCGCGATCTCGTCCTCCGTGAACTGCCCGAAGTCCTTGCCGCGCAGGACCTCCTGCGATCCGTAGCTCATGGCGTCGACGGCGTCCACCGGCGTGCCGGGGGGACCGTCGCCCGCGGCGGGAGAACCGCCGGCGCTCGTGTCCACGTGCGGGGCGCCGAACCGCCGCTGCTCGCCGAGCGCGCGAAGATCGGCGGTGGACCAGTCGCCCGGCGGCGGGCGCCAGAACACGCGAAACGCCTCGTCGAACGTCGCGAGGTCCTGCTGCCGGTGAATCAGCAGCGTTCGCAGCGTGAAGTAGACGTCCGAGCGCCGGCCGATGTCGACGTGCGCCAGCGCGCCGGCGACGTCGAGCATGCGGCCGGCATGGACATCCAGGCCAAGCGCGTGCAGGAGCCTGCCGAAATGAACCAGGTTCGGGAGGAGGGCGCTCATCTTCCCGCCCTCGCCCGGTTCAGGAGCTCCGACACCCGCTCGCCGCGGACCGCTTGAATGTCTTCCTGGTTCTTGAGCAGCAGTCCCAGCGTCTGGTCGATGGTGGCGGGATCGAGCTCCGTCCGATCGAGCGCGATGAGCGCCGCGACCCAGTCGAGCGTTTCCGAGATGCCCGCCGCCTTGTAGAGGTCCGCCGTCCGGAGCTCCTGCACGAACGCCGTCACCTGCTCGGCCAGCCGCGCGGGAGCGCCCGGGACCTTGGTCGTGACGATCCGCAGCTCCTTCTCGAAGTCGGGATACTCGATCCAGAAGTACAGGCAGCGCCGCTTCAGCGCGTCGTGGAGCTCGCGCGTGCGGTTCGAGGTGATGATGACGATCGGCGGCACCGCGGCGCGGATCGTGCCGAGCTCGGGGATGGTAACCTGGAAGTCGGCGAGCAGCTCGAGGAGAAAGCCCTCGAACTCCTCGTCCGCGCGATCGAGCTCGTCGATGAGCAGGACCGGAGGACGCTCGCCTCCGTTCGACAGCGCCTGCAGCAGCGGCCGCTTGATCAGGAAGTCCTCTCCGAAGAGCTCCCTGGCGGCCTTGTGCCGATCGACGACGCCGGCGGCTTCCATCAGCCGGATTTCGAGAAGCTGCCGGGCGTAGTTCCACTCGTAGACGGCCTGGCTGATGTCGAGGCCCTCGTAGCACTGCAGCCGGATCAGGCTCGCGCCGAGCCCGGAGGCCAGCACCTTCGCGACCTCGGTCTTGCCGACGCCCGCCTCCCCCTCGAGGAGGAGCGGACGCTGCAGCGTGAGCGCCAGGTAGATGGAGGTGGCCAGGCCCCGGTCAGCGATGTACAGCTGGCTCGCGAGCAGCGCCTCGAGTTGCTCGATCGACGCGACGGCTGCGGGCGGCAAGTCCGGGACGGTCCTTTACCTCGCGCGGCCGGCGGCTGCGGTCAGCGCTCGCTTGACCCACACCGGCACGACGGCTTTCCGGTAGTCCGCGGACGCATAGACGTCGCCGAGGATGTCGTCGCCGAGATCCTGCACGACCAGGCGCGCCGCGCCCGCGATGGTCTCGGCCGACAGCGCCCGGCCCGCCAGCGACTTCTCGAGCGCGGGCGCCCGCATCGGCCGCGGGACGAGCCCGCCCACCGCCACGGCCGCCGCGGTGCACGTCCCGCCGCTGACGGTCACGGCCGCTGCGACACCGATGACCGCGTACCTCGAAGCAGGGTGCGTGAACTTCACGTACGCCGCTCCCTGGCCGTTCTGCTTCGCGGGCAATTCAATCGCCGTGAGCAAATCGTGCTCGCCAAGCGCCGTCGTCATCATGCCCTTGAAGAATGCGCCGGCGTTCACGGTCGTCGTCCCGGATCCTCCGCTCACGACGAAGCGGGCGTCGAGCGCGGCCAGGACCGTCGGCAGGTCGGATGCCGGGTCGGCGTGCGCGACATTGCCGCCGATCGTGCCGCGGTTTCTGACCGCCGGATCCCCGACCTGGCGCGCCGCCTCGGCGAGCGCCGGGCAGTGGTCTCGCAGCTCGGCCGACGACGCCAGCTCGGCGTGCGTCGTCAGCGCGCCGATCCGCACCGTGCCGCCCCTGCACCGTGACGCCCTTCAGCTCGGCGATCCGGCCGATGTCGATGAGCGCGGGAGGCGCCGCCAGCCGGAACTTCAGCAGCGGAATCAGGCTGTGCCCTCCCGCCAGGAGCTTCGCGCCGGGATTCTTCTTGAGCAGGTCGCTCGCTTCCGCGACCGAGCCGGCCCGGTAGTAGTTGAAGTCTGGTGCGTACATGACTAGCTCCGGTCAGCCGGCTGTGACTGCTGCATCGCGCGCCAGACGCGCTCCGCGGTCATCGGCATTTGAATCGACTGGACGCCAAGGGGCGCGAGCGCGTCCAGCACGGCGTTGTAGACCGTGACCGTCGACGCGATCGTGCCGGCTTCGCCGATCCCCTTCAGTCCCAACGGGTGATGCGGCGACGGGGTGACGGTCGAGATGACCTCGATGTCGCACAGATTGTCGGCGCGCGGCAGCGCGTAGTCGGTCAGCGACCCGGTGACGAGCTGGCCGGTCTCGTCGTAGACCGCTTCTTCCCAGAGCGCCTGCCCGATCCCCTGCACGACGCCGCCGTGCACCTGGCCTTCGACGATCACCGGGTTGATCTGCGGTCCGCAGTCATCGAGCGCCACGTACCGCTTCAGATCGACGCGGCCGGTTTCGGGATCGATCTCGACGACCGCCACGTGCGAGCCGAACGGATACGTGAAATTCGGCGGATCGTAGAACATCGACGCTTCGAGGCCGGCTTCCACGCCGGCCGGCATGTTCCAGGACACGTTCGCCATCAGCGCCACGTCCTGGATCGTCTTCGCTTTGTCGGGCGACCCCTTCACGAAGAACTTGCCGTCGGCGTAGTCCATGTCCTCGACCGCGGCCTCGAGCAGGTGCGCGGCGACGACCTTGGCTTTCTCCTTGACCTTGCGTGTCGCGAGAATCAGCGCCGCCCCTCCGACCGCGGTCGTGCGGCTGCCGTACGTCCCCCAGCCCATCGGCGACGACGTCGGTGTCGCCGTGCATCACCTTGACGTCGTTCACGTCCACGCCAATCTCGCTGGCGACGAGCTGCGCGAACGTCGTCTCTTCTCCCTGCCCGTGCGGGGAGGCGCCGATGAAGGCCTGCACCTTGCCGGTCGGATGGACGCGGACAATCGCGCTTTCCCAGAGCCCGCCCTGGAACCCGATCGCGCCCGCCACCTGGGACGGACCGAGGCCGCAGATCTCCACGTAGGTCCCCAGGCCGATGCCCATGTACCGGCCCTTCTTGCGCGCGGCCGCCTGTTCCTTGCGGAGGTCCGTGTACTTGACGTGGTCGAGGACCTTCTTCAGTCCCGCCGGATAGTCGCCGCTGTCGTACGAGAGGCCGGTGATGACCGCGTGGCCGTTCTCGAAGCGCGGGATCATGTTCTTCAGCCGGATGTCCGCGGGATCCATGCCGAGCGTGCTCCCGAGCTTGTCGATCATCCGTTCGATCATGAACGTCGCTTCGGGGCGGCCGGCGCCACGGTACGCATCGACGGGCGTGGTGTTGGTGTACACGCCGTGCACGTCTTCTTTGACGGCCGGGAGGTTGTACACGCCCGACAGCATCAGGCCGTGCAGGATCGTGGGGATCCCCGGCGCGGCGGTCGAGAGATAGGCGCCCATGTTCGCCCAGATGCTGGCGCGGAGGCCGAGGATCGTGCCATCCTTCCGCGCCGCGAGCTCGACCTCCTGCACGTGATCGCGCCCGTGCGTCGTCGCCTGGAAATTCTCGCTGCGGCTTTCGGTCCACTTGACGGGACGATTCAACGTCATCGCGCAGAAGCACGTGATGAAGTCCGCCGGATACGTCGCGATCTTGCTGCCGAACCCGCCGCCTACCTCGGGAGCAATCACGCGGAGCTTGTCTTCCGGGACCCCGGTGACGACGGAGCACAGGAAGCGCAGGATGTGCGGATTCTGTGTCGTGTTCCACAGCGTCAGCTCGCCGGATGCCGCGCTCCACTGCGCGAGCGCCGCGCGCGGCTCCATCGCGTTCGGGATGAGCCGCTGCTGGACGATGCGCTCCTTGACGACGACCTCGGCATTCGCGAACGCCGCATCGATGTCGCCGCCCGCCACCGTCCAGTGAAAGGCCTCGTTGCCGGCGACGCCGGGATGCAGCTGCGGCGCCTCCGGTTTGGCTGCCGCCTGGGCGTCGGTCACCGCCGGAAGCGGCTCGTAGTCGACCTCGATGAGCTCGAGCGCGTCAGCGGCCTGATACGGTGTCTCGGCGACGACCACCGCGACGATGTCGCCGACGTAGCGCACGATGTCGCTGCCCATGCACTGATACGGGGCGACATTGAGGTTCGCGTTCGGCAGGAGCCACGCGCACGGCACAGCTTTCAGAACGCTGCAGATATTCGTGCCCGTGTGGGCCAACACGACACCGGGCGCTTCCTTCGCCCGGCTGACGTCGATCCGCCTGATGCGTGCATGCGCGTGCGGGCTGCGCAGCATCGCCGCGTGGAGAATGCCGGGCAGCGTGAGATCGTCGGTATACGTCGCAGTCCCGGTGATCAGCCGGGGATCTTCGCGCCGCCGAATTCCTGATCCAAACACTCGGCTGCTCATACGTCACTTCCCTGCCATGACGGTCGCCGCTTCACGGACGGCGCGGACGATGTTCTGATAGCCCGTGCACCGGCACAGGTTGCCTTCGAGGCCGTGCCGGATCTCTTCGTCAGAAGGGTTCGGATGGTGCTTGAGCAGCTCGTGCGACGCCAGGATCATCCCCGGCGTGCAGAAGCCGCACTGCAGCCCGTGCTTGCTCCAGAAGGCTTCCTGCAGCGGATGCAGCGTGCCGGCGGGCGCAAGCCCTTCGATGGTCGTGATCGAACTGCCGTCGGCCTGGACGGCGAGACAGGTGCACGACCGCACCGCGACGCCGTCGAGCAGGACGGTGCAGGCCCCGCATTGGCTGGTATCGCAGCCAATCTTGGTGCCGGTCACGCCGCCGAGATCGCGGATGAAGTGGACCAGCAGCAGCCGGGGTTCCACGTCGCGCTGGTATCGACGGCCGTTGATGGTGAGGTCGATCGGGACTTTCACGAGGGCACCTCCGATCTCCGAGGGACAGCGGCTTGGAAGATCTCGAGTAATAAAGGACCGGATTATAGCGGGAGTGCTGTCCGCAGACCAGCTAGACCGCCAGAGGGCGGAACCGACGGTCGCGTCGCACGGATCACAAATGCGGCGCGCACATCACAAATCCGGATGCCCGTCCGCGACGTGATCGGCCAATTCCCTGCCTCGACCGGCTGACCGGTTGACCGTGCGGTCATGTGCGGGGAACCGCTCAACCCGTCAGCCGGCTGACCGATCCGGCGCCCGGCGGTGTGCGCCAAAACCATCCCCTCCTCTCGAAGGACCGAGTCGGCCGGGGAGCCCCGATCCAGCACACGGGCAGCACACGCACGTGGAACGGGACGTGCACCTTGGGATTATCCGGACCAAGGGCTCCCCCGCCTAATTCACGTTTCAGCGCGCCCGCAAGGGTGCTCGATAGAGATCATCCATGAAAATCCGCGTGCTGGCAGTCCTCGTGTCCCTTGCCGTTCTGATCCTCCAGTTGCCGGTCCGGGCCGGACAACGCCCCGCCGACGAGCCCCTGTTTCGTGTCCGCATCGTCGTGGCGAATGTCGCCGAGGTGAAAGCGTCGCTGGAGATCAGCGGCTACGACGTCCTCGAAACGAGTTCGGTCGACTCTGCCATCGAGCTCGTGGTGTCGGCTTCGGAGTTACGCGCGCTGGAGCAGAGCGGATTCTCCGTGGTCACGATCGAGCAGAGCCGTCCGTTCCAGTCGGGTCCGCAGGCGAAGGCCGAGTCGGCCGCCGCCACGGTCCCCGGCGCGGCCACAGCCGCGGTGCCGGCCCTCTATCAGAATCTCAACGGCGTGCTCGCCAGAATGCAGGCGATTGCCAACGCCCACCCGTCGATCGCGCGGTTCGTGGACCTCACCGTTGAGTACCAGACGCCGCCGACGTTCGACGGCCGGCACATGTTCGCGCTGAAGATCTCCGACAACGTCGCCATCGACGAGGACGAACCGGCGATGCTGATCGTCGGCACCCACCACGCGCGAGAGATCAATGTGCCGGTCATCGGGCTCGAGGCCGCCAATAACCTCACGTCCAGATACAGCACCGACAGCCGGATCGCCGCAGCGGTCAACGACAACGAGATCTGGATTGCTCCGATCTGGAATCCGGACGGCTACAACTGGGTCTTCACCGTCAACAACATGTGGAGAAAGAATCGCCGGACCCTGACGGGCGCGGTGGGCGTGGACCAGAACCGGAACTATCCTCAGGGGTGGTCAACGTCCTGCGCCGGCAGCACCAGTCCCGCGTCGGATACATATAAAGGACCGTCGCCGGCGTCCGAGCCGGAGACTCAGACGATGATGGCCTGGTCGCAGGCCGAACGGTTCGCCAAGGTCATCGACTATCACTCCAGCGGCCGCGAAGTGCTTTTTGCGTACCGCTGTCTGAGTCATCCCTTCTCGAGCTGGATGGAGCAGGAGGCCACGGCGCTCTCCGAGGTATCCGGCTATGGGGGGCTCACGCGAGAACCGAGCGCCGAAGGGGAGCACTATGAGTGGCAGCTCGCGCAGATGGGCGCCTACGCGTTTCTGATCGAGACCGGGACCGAGTTCCAGCCGCCCTACGAGAGCGCCCTCGACGAAGCGGCATTGGTCTGGCCGGGGATCCTCAAGGTGCTCGAGCGCCCGATCTCCATGAGCGGTCACGTGACCGATCTGGCGACCGGCGCGCCGCTCGCGGCCAGGATCGAAATCCTGAACGTCGCCTTCACGCAAGGGGAGACGAACTTCAGTGGTGGTCCGCGCGGCACGTACCACATGTTCGTTCCCCCGGGGACCTACGATGTCCGATTCTCCGCACCGGGCTACAGCCCTGTCGTGAGCCACGTCACCGTGACGGCGACCTCTGCCACCGTCCGCGATATCCAGCTGTCCCCCGACTTGGTGGTGTTCTCCGACGATTTCGAGACCAATCGCGGCTGGACGACAAACCCCAACGGGACCGACACCGCGATCACCGGACAATGGGAGCGCGGCGATCCGGAAACGACCAACTCGGCCGGGACGAAACAGCTCGGAACGACCGTGAGCGGCACCAACGATCTGGTGACGGGGCGGCTGGCGGGAGCGACAGCGAGTGCGTTCGACATCGACAACGGGTCCACCTCGATCCAATCTCCGCCCATCGCCCTGCCGTCGGGCGGCAACCTGACGCTGACCTTCAGCTATTACCTGGCACATACTTCGACCTCTTCGAGCGCCGACTACCTGCGCGTCACGATTGTCGGCGCGACGACCGCGGTGGTCCTGCAGGAGCTCGGCGCAGCCAACAACGACGACGCGGCCTGGTCGGCGGCCAGTGTCAACCTGAGCGCGTTTGCCGGCCAGACGATACGCATCCGCGTCGACGCGGCCGACTCGGCCGCGAGCATCGTGGAAGCGGGGATCGACGACGTGAGGGTGACCCGCGCCAACGCTGGACCGGTGGCGGTCGACGACACGGCGACGGTGGCGGAGAACACGACCGCGACGATCGCGGTGCTGGCCAACGACAGCGATCCGAATGGCGACCCGCTGTCGGTAACCGCCACCACCCAAGGCGCGCACGGGGCGGTGACGCTCGTCAGCGGCGTCGTCCGCTACGCACCGGCGCCGGACTACTTCGGGCCGGACAGCTTCACCTACACGATCAGGGACAGCAATGGCGTCCCGGACACCGGCACCGTCACCGTGACGGTGACCCCGGGCAACGACGCGCCGGTCGCGGTCAACGACACCGCCACGGTGTCTGAGGACAGCGCCGGCACCAGCGGCAACGTGCTCGGCAACGACACCGATGTCGACCCGGGCACGACGCTCACCGCCACGCTCGGCGCGAGCCCCTCCAACGGGACCGTGACGCTGGCGGCGAACGGCACGTTCACCTACACGCCGGCCCCGGACTTCAACGGGACCGACAGCTTCACCTACACGGCCAGTGACGGCACCGCGGTCTCGAACGTCGCGACGGTGACGATCACGGTCACCGCGGTCAACGACGCGCCGGTCGCGGTCAACGACACGGCGTCGACGCCGGAAGAGACCGCGGTCAGCGGCGCCGTGCTCGGCAATGACATGGATGTCGAGCCCGGCACGACGCTGACGGCGTCGCTCGACGCGGGCCCGGCGAACGGGACCGTGACGCTGGCCTCGAACGGCAGCGTTCACCTACACGCCGAACACGAACTTCAACGGGACGGACAGCTTCACCTACACGGCCAGCGACGGCACCGGCGGTCTCGAACGTCGCGACGGTGACGGTGACGGTCACCGGCGTCAACGACGCGCCGGTGGCGGCCAACGATACGGCGTCGACGCCGGAAGACGCGGCGGTCAGCGGCGCCGTGCTCGGCAACGACACCGATGTCGACACCGGCACGACACTCACGGCCACGCTCGGCGCGAGCCCGGCCCATGGCGCCGTCACGCTCAACGCCAACGGCAGCTTCACCTACACGCCGGCCGTGAACTTCAACGGCACCGATAGTTCACCTACAGAGCGAGCGACGGTGCAGCCGTCTCGAACCTCGCGACGGTGACGATCACGGTCACCGCCGTCAACGACGCGCCGGTGGCGGTCAACGACACCGCCACGGTGTCCGAGGACAGCGCCGGCACCAACGGCAACGTGCTCGGCAACGACACCGATGTCGACACGGGCACGACGCTCGACCGCCACGCTGGCCGAGAGTCCGGCGAACGGGTCCGTGACGCTGGCCGCGAACGGCACCTTCACCTACACGCCGGCCCCGGACTTCAACGGGACCGACAGCTTCACCTACACGGCCAGTGACGGCACCGCGGTCTCGAACGCCGCGACGGTGACGATCACGGTCACCGCCGTCAACGACGCGCCGATGGCGATCAACGACACGGCGTCGACGACGGAAGAGACCGCGGTCAGCGGCGCCGTGCTCGGCAATGACCTGGATGTCGAGGCCGGCACGACGCTGACGGCGACGCTCGACGCGGGCCCGGCGAACGGGACCGTGACGCTGGCCGCGAACGGCACCTTCACCTACACGCCGGCCGCCAACTTCAGCGGGACGGACAGCTTCACCTACACGGCCAGCGACGGCGCGGCGGTCTCGAACGTCGCGACGGTGACGATCACGGTCACCGGCGTCAACGACGCGCCGGTGGCGGTCAACGACGCGGCGTCGACGACGGAAGACGCGGCGGTCAGCGGCGCCGTGCTCGGCAACGACACCGGACGTCGACACCGGCACGACGCTCACGGCCACGCTCGGCGCGAGCCCGGCCCATGGCGCCGTCACGCTCAACGCCGACGGCAGCTTCACCTACACGCCGGCCGCCAACTTCAGCGGGACGGACAGCTTCACCTACACGGCCAGTGACGGCACGGCGGTCTCGAACGTCGCGACGGTGACGATCACGGTCACCGCCGTCAACGACGCGCCGGTGGCGGTCAACGACACCGCGACGGTGTCTGAGGACAGCGCCGGCACCAACGGCAACGTGCTCGGCAACGACACCGATGTCGACACGGGCACGACGCTCACCGCCACGCTGGCCGAGAGTCCGGCGAACGGGACCGTGACGCTGGCCGCGAACGGCACCTTCACCTACACGCCGGCCCCGGACTTCAACGGGACCGACAGCTTCACCTACACGGCCAGTGACGGCACCGCGGTCTCGAACGTCGCGACGGTGACGATCACGGTCACCGCCGTCAACGACGCGCCGATGGCGGTCAACGACACGGCGTCGACGACGGAAGAGACCGCGGTCAGCGGCGCCGTGCTCGGCAATGACCTGGATGTCGAGCCCGGCACGACGCTGACGGCGGCGCTCGACGCGGGCCCGGCGAACGGGACCGTGACGCTGGCCGCGAACGGCACCTTCACCTACACGCCGGCCGCCAACTTCAGCGGGACGGACAGCTTCACCTACACGGCCAGTGACGGCGCGGCGGTCTCGAACGTCGCGACGGTGACGATCACGGTCACCGGCGTCAACGACGCGCCGGTCGCGGTCAACGATACGGCGTCGACGCCGGAAGAGACCGCGGTCAGCGGCACCGTGCTCGGCAACGACACGGACGTCGACACCGGCACGACGCTGACGGCGACGCTCGGCGCGAGCCCGGCCAATGGCGCCGTCACGCTCACCGCCGGACGGCAGCTTCACCTACACGCCGGCCGCCAACTTCAGCGGGACGGACAGCTTCACCTACACGGCCAGTGACGGCACGGCGGTCTCGAACGTCGCGACGGTGACGATCACGGTCACCGCCGTCAACGACGCGCCGGTGGCGGTCAACGACACCGCCACGGTGACTGAGGACAGCGCCGGCACCAACGGCAACGTGCTCGGCAACGACACCGACGTCGACACTGGCACGACGCTCACCGCCACGCTGGGCGCGAGCCCGGCGAACGGGACCGTGACGCTGGCCGCGGACGGCACGCTTCACCTACACGCCGGCCCCGGACTTCAACGGGACCGACAGCTTCACCTACACGGCCAGTGACGGCACCGCGGTCTCGAACGTCGCGACGGTGACGATCACGGTCACCGCCGTCAACGACGCGCCGGTGGCGGTCAACGACACGGCGTCGACGACGGAAGAGACCGCGGTCAGCGGCGCCGTGCTCGGCAACGACACGGATGTCGAGCGCCGGCACGACGCTGACGGCGGCGCTCGACGCGGGCCCGGCGAACGGGACCGTGACGCTGGCCGCGGACGGCACCTTCACCTACACGCCGGCGCGAACTTCAGCGGGACGGACAGCTTCACCTACACGGCCAGTGACGGCACGGCGGTCTCGAACGTCGCGACGGTGACGATCACGGTCACCGGCGTCAACGACGCGCCGGTGGCGGTCAACGACGCGGCGTCGACGACGGAAGAGACGGCGGTCAGCGGCACCGTGCTCGGCAACGACACGGACGTCGACACCGGCACGACGCTGACGGCGACGCTCGGCGGCGAGCCCGGCCAACGGCGCCGTCACGCTCAACGCCGGACGGCAGCTTCACCTACACGCCGGCCGCCAACTTCAACGGGACGGACAGCTTCACCTACACGGCCAGCGACGGCACGGCGGTCTCGAACGTCGCGACGGTGACGATCACGGTCACCGCCGTCAACGACGCGCCGGTGGCGGTCAACGACACGCGCGACGGCGACTGAGGACACGCCGGCACCAGCGGCAACGTGCTCGCCAACGACACCGACGTCGACACGGGCACGACGCTGACGCGCCACGCTGGCCGCGAGTCCGGCGAACGGGACCGTGACGCTGGCCGCGGACGGCAGCTTCACCTACACGCCGGCGGCGGACTTCAACGGGACCGACAGCTTCACCTACACGGCCAGCGACGGCACGGCGGTCTCGAACGTCGCGACGGTGACGATCACGGTCACCGCCGTCAACGACGCGCCGGTGGCGGTCAACGACGCGGCGACGACGACGGAAGAGACCGCGGTCAGCGGCGACGTGCTGGCCAACGACACGGACGTCGAGCCGGCACGACGCTGACGGCGGCGCTCGCGCGGGCCCGGCGAACGGGACCGTGACGCTGGCCTCGGACGGCAGCTTCACCTACACGCCGGCCGTCGAACTTCAACGGGACCGACAGCTTCACCTACACGGCCAGTGACGGCACGGCGGTCTCGAACGTCGCGACGGTGACGATCACGGTCACCGGCGTCAACGACGCGCCGGTCGCGGTCAACGATACGGCGTCGACGGCGGAAGAGACCGCGGTCAGCGGCAACGTGCTCGGCAACGACACGGACGTCGACACCGGCACGACGCTGACGGCCACGCTGGTCGCGAGCCCGGCGCACGGCGCGGTCACGCTCAACGCCGACGGCAGCTTCACCTACACGCCGGCCGCCAACTTCAGCGGGACGGACAGCTTCACCTACACGGCCAGTGACGGCACGGCGGTCTCGAACGTCGCGACGGTGACGATCACGGTCACCGCCGTCAACGACGCGCCGGTGGCGGTCAACGACGCCGCGACGGCGGCGGAGGACACGCCGGCACCAGCGGCAACGTGCTGGCCAACGACACCGACGTCGACGCGGGCACGACGCTGACGGCCACGCTCGGCGCGAGCCCGGCCAACGGCGACCGTGACGCTCAACGCGGACGGCAGCTTCACCTACACGCCGGCCGCGAACTTCAACGGGACCGACAGCTTCACCTACACGGCCAGCGACGGCACCGCGGTCTCGAACGTCGCGACGGTGACGATCACGGTCACCGCCGTCAACGACGCGCCGGTGGCGGTCAACGATTCGGCGTCGACGGCGCAAGGGACGGCGGTCAGCGGCAACGTGCTCGGCAACGACACCGATGTCGACACTGGCACGACGCTCACCGCCACGCTCGTCGCGAGCCCCTCCAACGGGACCGTGACGCTGGCCGCGAACGGCAGCGTTCACCTACACGCCGACCGCGAACTTCAGCGGGACCGACAGCTTCACCTACACGGCGAGCGACGGCACGGCCGCCTCGAACGTCGCGACGGTGACGATCACGGTCACCGCCGTCAACGACGCGCCGGTCGCGGTCAACGACACCGCCACGGTGTCCGAGGACAGCGCCGGCATCAACGGCAACGTGCTCGACAACGACACCGATGTCGATGCCGGCACGACGCTCACCGCCACGCTGGCCGAGAGCCCGGCGAACGGGACCGTGACGCTGGCCGCGGACGGCACGTTCACCTACACGCCGGCCGCGGACTTCAACGGGACCGACAGCTTCACCTACACGGCCAGCGATGGCACCACGGTCTCGAACGTCGCGACGGTGACGATCACGGTCACCGCCGTCAACGACGCGCCGATGGCGGTCAACGACACGGCGTCGACGACGGAAGAGACCGCGGTCAGCGGCGCCGTGCTCGGCAACGACCGGACGTCGAGACCGGCACGACGCTGACGGCGACGCTCGACGCGAGCCCGGCGAACGGGACCGTGACGCTGGCCGCGGACGGCACCTTCACCTACACGCCGGCCGTCGAACTTCAGCGGGACGGACAGCTTCACCTACACGGCCAGTGATGGCACCGCGGTCTCGAACGTCGCGACGGTGACCATCACGGTCACCGGCGTCAACGACGCGCCGGTGGCGGCCGACGACACGGCGACGACGGCGGAAGGGACGGCGGTCAGCGGCACCGTGCTCGGCAACGACACCGATGTCGACACCGGCACGACGCTCACCGCCACGCTCGCCGCGAGCCCGTCCAACGGGACCGTGACGCTGGCCGCGAACGGCACCTTCACCTACACGCCGGCCGCCAACTTCAGCGGGACGGACAGCTTCACCTACAGGGCCAGTGACGGCACGGCGGTCTCGAACGTCGCGACGGTGACGATTACGGTCACCGCCGTCAACAACGCGCCGGTCGCGGTCAACGACACCGCTACGGTGTCGAGGACAGCGCCGGCACCAACGGCAACGTGCTCGACAACGACACCGATGTCGATGCCGGCACGACGCTCACCGCCACGCTCGCCGCGAGCCCGGCGAACGGGACCGTGACGCTGGCCGCGAACGGCACCTTCACCTACACGCCGGCCGCGGACTTCAACGGGACCGACAGCTTCACCTACACGGCCAGTGATGGCACCGCGGTCTCGAACGTCGCGACGGTGACGATCACGGTCACCGCCGTCAACGACGCGCCGGTGGCGGTCAACGACACGGCGTCGACGACGGAAGACGCGGCGGTCAGCGGCGCCGTGCTCGGCAACGACACGGACGTCGATGCCGGCACGACGCTCACCGCCACGCTGGCCGCGAGCCCGGCGAACGGGACCGTGACGCTGGCCGCGAACGGCACCTTCACCTACACGCCGGCCGCGAACTTCAACGGGACCGATACGTTCACCTACAGAGCGAGCGACGGTGCAGCCGTCTCGAACCTCGCGACGGTGACGATCACGGTCACCGCCGTCAACGACGCCCCGGTCGCGGTCAACGACACGGCATCGACGACGCAAGGGACGGCGGTCAGCGGCACCGTGCTCGGCAACGACACGGACGTCGATCCAGGGACGGCGTTGACGGCGAGTCTCGGCGCGGGCCCGGCGAACGGGACCGTGACGCTGGCCCTGAACGGCAGCTTCACCTACACGCCGGCCGCGAGCTTCAGCGGGACCGACAGCTTCACCTACACGGCGAGCGACGGCACGGCCGCCTCGAACGTGGCGACGGTGACGATTACGGTCACCCCCGTCAGCAACCCGGTGGTGTTCGCCGACGATTTCGAGACCGCGCGTGGTTGGACGACGAATCCCAATGGGACGGACACCGCCACGACTGGACAGTGGGAGCGTGGCAATCCGGAATCGACCACCTCGACCGGAACGAAGCAGCTCGGAACGACCGTGAGCGGCGTCAACGGTCTCGTGACGGGGCGCCTGGCGGGCACGTCGGTTGGTGCGTTCGACATCGACGACGGATCCACGTCGATCCAGTCCCCGGCCATCGTCCTGCCGTCAGGCGGCAACCTGACGCTGACCTTCAGCTATTACCTCGCGCACCTCTCGAACTCTTCGACGGCCGACTACCTGCGCGTCACGATCGTCGGCACCACTACCGCGGTGGTCTTCCAGGAGCTCGGCGCAGCCAACAACGACGACGCGGCCTGGGCGGCGGCCAGCGTCAACCTGAACGCGTTCGCCGGCCAGACGATCCGGATCCGCATCGACGCCGCTGACGCGGGAAGCGCGAGCCTCGTGGAAGCGGCGATCGACGATGTGAAGATCGTCCGGTAGATAAGAGGTAACTCATGAAGAAACGTGTTCTGGCAGTTCTTGTCGGCCTGGCCGTGGCGGCCTTCCTCGTGCCGCTCCACGCCGGGCAGCGCGGCGTCGACGAGACGCGCTGGCGCGTCCGGATCGTCGTGTCGAATGTCGACGTGGTGAAAGCCTCGCTGGAGACCAGCGGCTACGACGTGCTGGAGACCAACTCGGCCGACTCGACGCTCGAGCTGGTGGTGACTGCTGCCGAGTTTCGGGCGCTCGAGAGGAGCGGATTCTCGGTGGTCCCGATCGAGCAGAGCCATCCGTTCGAGCTCGGACTTCGGTCGAAGGAGACCGCGGCAGGGTCTTCCGCCGCGATGGCTCCCGGCGGGACCGCCGCGGCGGTCCCCTCCAACTATCGGAATCTCGAGGGCCTCATCGACGACATGGAGGCGATCGCCGCCGCCTACCCGGCGATTGCGAAGTTCGTGGACATCACCGCGACGTACGGCACGCCGCAAACGTTCAACGGCCAGCACATGTTCGCGCTGAAGATCTCCGACAACGTCGACCTCGACGAGGACGAACCGGCGATGCTGATCGTCGGCACCCACCACGCGCGGGAGATCAACGTGCCCGTCATCGGGCTCGAGGCCGCCCGGAAGCTGACCAGTGAATACGGCGGCGGCGATCCTCGGATTACTGCCGCGGTCAACAGCCACGAGATCTGGATTGCGCCGGTCTGGAATCCGGATGGCTACAACTACGTCTTCATCGACCAACAACATGTGGAGAAAGAACCGCCGGGTGTTGACGGGCGGCGTGGGCGTCGACCAGAACCGCAACTACGCTCAGGCGTGGATCAACGTCCTGCGCCGGCAGCACCAGTCCCCCCTCAGATACCTATAAAGGACCGTCGCCGGCATCCGAGCCGGAGACGCAGACGATGATGATCTGGTCGCAGAGAGAGCGGTTCGCCAAGGTCATCGACTATCACTCCAGCGGCCGCGAAGTGCTGTTTGCGTACCGCTGCCTGAGTCATCCCTTTACGAGCTGGATGCAACAGGAGGCCGAGGCCCTCTCTGAGGAATCCGGCTATGGGGGGCTCACGCGCGAGCCGAGCGCCGAAGGGGAGCATTATGAGTGGCAGTTCGCTCAGATGGGCGCCTACGCGTTTCTGATCGAGACCGGCACCGAGTTCCAGCCGCCCTACCAGAGCGCCCTCGACGAAGCCGCGCTGGTCTGGCCGGGGATCCTCGCCGTGCTCGAGCGCCCGATCTCAGTGAGTGGCAAGGTGAAAGATCTGGAGACTGGTGCCCCGCTGGCGGCCAGGATTGAACTCCTGAACGTCCCCTTCTCGCAGGGGGAGACGAACTTCAGCGGGGGCCCGCGCGGCGGGTACCACATGTTCCTCCCGCCGGGGACCTACGACATCCGATTCTCCCTGGCGGGCTATACCCCTGTCGTGGTGAACGATGTCACCGTGCCGCCCGGCTGTTTCCCCCCCAACGTGACGCCGAGCTGTTCCACCGTCATCCCGATCGAGATGTCCCGCGCGCCGGCCCCGGTCCCCGATGTCGTGGTGTTTGCCGACGACTTCGAGACCGACCGTGGCTGGACGACGAATCCCAATGGGACGGACACCGCGACCACGGGACGGTGGGAGCGCGGCGATCCGCAATCGACCAGCTCGAGCGGAACGAAGCAGCTCGGAACGACCGTCAGCGGCATCAACGATCTCGTGACGGGCCGCCTGGCGGGAGCGGAGTCGGGTTCGTTCGACGTCGACAGCGGGCCAACTTCGATCCAGTCGCCGGCCATCGTCCTGCCGTCGGGTGGCAACCTGACGCTGACCTTCAGCTATTACCTCGCGCATACTTCGAACTCTTCGACCGCCGACTACCTGCGCGTCACGATTGTCGGCGCCACGACAGCGGTGGTCTTGCAGGAGCTCGGCGCAGCCAACGACGACGACGCGGCCTGGGCGGCGGCCAGCGTCAACCTGAACGCGTTCGCCGGTCAGACGATACGGATCCGCATCGAGGCGGCCGACGCGGCAGCCGGGAGCATCGTGGAGGCGGGGATCGACGATGTGAGGATCGTGCGTCAATAGTCGCGTTCGGTCCGGGGAACGGGAGCCCGGCTCTCTTGTGAGATTGGGAGTTGGAGGTAGGGAGTTATAGAATCGGAACGTCACCGGTTCACTCCCTGGAGCATCCATGTCCTCCCCGAAGAGATATATCGTCCGCGCCGCGTGCGCGTCCCTTGTTCTTGCGCTCGCGACATCCTCGATTTCGTCAGGGCAGCCGCCGCGCGCCGCGACAGCCGACGTTCTCCCCTTCAAGGCCACCGAGCTGGTGCTCGCCAACGGCCTCAAGGTCATCATCGTCCCGACGGGGTTTCCCAATCTGGTCAGCGTCCAGATTCCCGTCCAGACCGGATCCCGGAACGAGGTCGAGCCCGGCAAGTCGGGGTTCGCGCACTTCTTCGAGCACCTGATGTTCCGCGGCACGCCCACGACGCCGCCGGAGAGGTACCGCGAAATCATGGGGAAGGCGGGGGCGCGCGACAACGCGAGCACCAGCGACGACTACACCCACTACTACTCGACGTTCGCGAAAGAGCACCTGGAGCAGGTCATCGCCCTCTACGCGGACATGTTCCAGCACCTGGCGTACGCGGAGGCGGACTTCAAGACCGAAGCGCAGGCGATTCTCGGCGAGTACAACAAGAACAGCGCCAACCCGATCCAGAAGCTGATCGAAGCGCAGCGCGAGCGCTACTACCAGGCCCACACCTACAAGCACACGACGATGGGCTTCATTCGCGACATCGAGAACATGCCGAAGGAGTACGCGTACTCGAAGCTGTTCTTCGAGCGCTGGTACCGCCCGCAGAACACCGCGCTCGTCATCGCCGGCGACGTGACGCCGGAGCAGGTGCGGCCGCTCGTCGACAAATACTGGGGTGGATGGAAGGCCGGGACCGGGGCGCCCGCGCCGATTCCACAGGAGCCCGCGCCGAAAGGGCCGATGTACGTGCACGTGCCCTGGGCGAGCGACACGCTGCCCATCGTGTCGGTGGCGTTTCCCTCGCCCGCGTTCGTGGAAACCAGCAAGGACTCGGCGGCCATCGACATCCTGGCGGCGCTGTACTTCGGGTCCACGTCCGAGCTCTACAAGAAGCTGGTCGTCGCCGAGCAGAAAGTGGATGCCCTCGACGTCGATGTGCCCGCCAACGTGGACGCCTCGCTCTTCACCGTGCTCGCGCGGGTAAAGGACCCGGCCGACGCGGTCTACGTGCGGGATCAGATCCTGGCGACGATCGCCACCGCGCGCTCGGCGATGTCACCGGCCGAGCGGCTCGCGGACGCCAAGTCGTACAACCGGTACGCGTTCGCACGGACGCTCGACAGCACGGAGCGGATTGCCACGGTCGTCGCCGCCTACGCCTCGTACCGGCGGTCGTTCGACACGGTGAACGCCTACTTCCGGACGCTCGACTCGCTCACACCCGCGGATCTGCAGGCCGCGGCCCGGAAGTACTTCACCGATGCCGGCATGATCGTGACGACGCTGTCGACGCAGCCGCTGCCCGCGGGGATTCAGCGCGCGCCGTCGATCGGCTCGGTCAAGCCGGCCGCCGCGTTCGCGCCCGCCTCGAGCAAGACCGCCCCGCCGGTCCTGCCGCCGCCCGCGGCAGCCGCCACGAGCTCCGGCGTTCGGCTGCTGCAGCAGAAGTCGGTGCTTCCGCAGCTCAACGTGAAGATGGTCTTCACCGCCGGCTCCGCCCAGGATCCGGCCGGCAAGGAAGGGCTCGCCGCCCTGACCGCCGCGATGATCGCCGACGCCGGCTCCCGGGCGATGACCATCGATCAAATCGAAGCCGTGCTGTATCCCATGGCCGGCTCGTTTGCCGGGCGCGCGGACAAGGAGATGACCGTCTTCACCGGCATCATCCATCGGGACCACTGGCAGAAGTTCCTCGGCACGGTGCTGCCCCAGCTCGTCGACCCGGGGTTCCGCGACGAGGATTTCAGGCGGCTCAAAGACGCGCAGCTCAACGCGCTCGTGCAGGACCTCAGATCGAACAACGAGGAGGAGCTCGGCAAGGAGCGGCTGCAGACCAACATCTTCCGCGGCACCCCTTACGCGCACGTCGCGCCTGGAACGGCCGCCGGCCTCGACGCCATCACGCTGGACGACGTCAGGCAGTTCGCAAAGGCGACGTATACGCGCGCGAACGTCACGCTGGGACTGAGTGGCGATGCGCCCGAGGAGATGGTGGGTGCGCTCCAGTCCGCGCTCGCTGCCCTGCCCGCCGGCAGCGCGGCTCCGCGCGTCGCCGTGCGCGGCACGCGGCCCGCGGGGATCGAAGTCGAGATCCTCGAGAAAGACACCCGCGCGACCGCCATCTCGTTCGGGTTTCCGATCGAGGTCACGCGCGCGCATCCGGATTTCGCGGCGCTGTCGATCGCCCGCGCGTGGCTGGGAGAGCACCGCATCGGATCGGGGCGTCTGTATCAGCGGATCCGCGAGGTCCGCGGCATCAACTACGGCGACTACGCGTACATCGAGGCGTTCCCGCGCGGGATGTTCCAGTTCTTCCCGGACCCCAACGTCGTGCGGCAGCGTCAGATCTTCGAGATCTGGATTCGTCCGGTCGTGCCGGTGAACGCGCACATGACGCTCCGGATTGCCGTGCACGAGCTCGACCGCCTGATTCAGAACGGTCTCACGAAGGCCGACTTCGAGGCCACGCGCGACTACCTGATGAACAACGTCTATGTCATGACCGCCCGGCAGGATCAGCAGCTCGGCTACGCCATCGATTCGCAGTGGTACGGCATCGGCGAGTTCACCGACACGGTCCGCAAGGGGCTGCAGGCGCTGACGGTGGAACAGGTCAACGCCGCCATCAAACGGCACCTCACGGCGCAGGACCTGTCCATCGTGGTCATCACGAAGGACGCCGCCGGCCTGAAGCAGGCGCTCGTCTCCGACGCGGTGTCGTCGATCAAGTACGACGGGGACAAGCCGAAGGAGCTGCTCGACGAGGATCGGGCGATCGGCGCGCGGAAGCTGAATATCGCCGCGGAGAAGGTGCGGATCACGCCGATCGCGGACGTGTTCGCGAAGTAAGCTGCCCGCTGTCAGCTTCCCGCTTCCCGTTAACGGAGAGCACGCTTCGCGCGCCCGATCCGCTCGCGCAGGTCATCGGTCGGACCGGCGGGGGGCAACCGCAGGACGCTGTCGAGCGCTTCCTCGTACCACTTGATCCAGGCGGCTAGCACCTGCCGTTCGGTGGCCTCCGCGGCGGGCTTGTTCGCCGACCGCTCCACGATCAACCGGCCCTGCTCGCGTTCGAGCGCAAGCCGCCGGGTCGCGGCGCGTTCGACGAGATCGGCGGACGCTTCGGCGTCGCGCACGTCTGCGGATGCGAGGAGCCAGGCCGACGTCGCCACCGCCACGCCGACGTTCTCCATCTCGGCCGCGCTCGTCTTGTCCAGGGTGTCCTGGTTCGTGTGGTAGTAGCGATCGGTGAAGTGCCAGTTGAGGAGCGACGGCACACCCGCCGAGGCGAACGGGGTATGATCGCTGCCCCCTTCGTAGGGATTGGTGCGCACCACCCACTGCGTGTCGCGCGCCCGCCGGAGACAGACCGCCAGGTGCAAATCGTTCAGCAGGGTCCCCCGCAGCGCGGCGGCGCTGACCTGGCCGGCTCCCCACTCGCTGTGCGGATCGGAGGGGCGCGCCCAGACCGCCGAGGGGTCCGCCTGCTTCTCGATCAGGAACGTCCCCCCGGTCCGGCGCGTGTCCTCCCCCGTCATGTCCAGCGCGAACATGTACTGCACGCCGCGCGCCTCGGCCGGGTGCGACGCGATCCACTGCGCGCTTCCACGAATCTCGTCCACCCACATGAAGGTCAGCGTGCGCTCGGGCGGCGGCAGCGCGCCGGTCCTGACGGCCTCGGCCAGCGCCCGCGCGAGACCATATAACGTCGCGCACCCGCTCGCGTCGTCGTTCGCGCCCGGCTCCTGGACGTGCGCCACCATCACGATGCGCTCGGCCGGACGCGACCGTCCGCGAATCTCCGCGACGAGCGAGCGGTTCGGCCCGTCGTAGAACGACGAGTCGATCTCGACGCGCACGGTGACGGGCCCTTCTCGCAGCTTGCGCCGCATCCGGTCGGCCGCGCGCCACGAGGCCTTGAAGCCGAAACCCTTGACGCCGGCATCGTACGGGACGGCGCCCCACTGGAGGACGTCGCGCTCTTCGTCGGACATCGCCTGCGGATCGGCCGGGCGGATGTAGCGCGCAATCTGGGTGGAGACGACGCCGGCGGCGCCGCGTTTCCTGACCGCCTCCTGCCACAGCGTGCCGAGCGGCGCGTCGCCGAGCACGACCGCGCCTTTGATCGTCTTGCCGGCGTAGTCGGCCTCGGTTGCGCCGCCGCCGACGTCGACCAGGGAGGCCCGAAGACTTCCAGCGGTCGAGCCTGCCGCGCCGAAGCTCGCGCCCCGGCCATCGAGCGAAGGCGGGAACGAGTTGATCGCCAGCGACACGCGATCGCGCTCCCGGGACAGAATCGGCGGCTCGTCGGCATTGTCGAAGGCGAGGGTCCCGACGCGGTAGTCCCATCCGCGGCCCGGGTTTGGAAACTCGTCCACGCGAACGGTCGCCGGGCCTGTCCTGAGCGAGACCCGATCGGGTCGAGTCGAAGGGCCGGCGTCGCCGCCGGACGCGAAGCCGGCCGCGACGAGGCGATCGCGGATGTGATCGATCGACGCGTTGAACCCGGGGTTGCCGGCGAGCCGCCAGTAGCGGTCCATGAACGCGACCACTTCGAGCGCGTCCTGCCTGTTGAAGCGGCTGGCGACTGCCTGATACGCCCGCTCGGCTGAAGGAGGCAGGGGCCCGGCGGCGGCTGCTGGAGGCTGAGACGTTTGCCGCGGCGCGCCTCCCGGCCCGAGAACCAGGCACGCCAGGAGGACGAGCGGAAGCCTCATTCGGGCGTGACTGGCAGCGCCGTGAAGTCGAGCAGCAGCTCGACGCCCGACGTCTCGTGATCCGCGTGCGTCCCTCGGCGCGCGGGACACGTCACGGCGCCGGTGTATGCCTTGAGCGGCTCGTAGTAGCCGCGCGCGATCTCCGGCGCGACGTAGCCGACCTTCTCGCCGTTGGCGAGCACCGCGATGGCGTGGGGGAAATACCGGTTGCCCGGCTCGATGACGAGCGTCGCGGCACACGACGACGGCAGGCGGCGGACCCGCTCGACGTAGGCGAGGCCGGCGACGACCGGAATGCGGGCCAGGGCGGAAGTGGCCATGGAATCCTGGAGAAACCGGCGATCAGACCCTCGGCAGCGTCACCTCGAGCTGCTTGAGATACTTCCCCTTCTTGTCCGCGTACGAGACCTCGCAGGGCTCGTCGCTCTGGAAGAACAGCACCTGCGCGATGCCCTCGTTCGCGTAGATCTTGGCGGGCAGCGGGGTCGTGTTCGAGATCTCCAGCGTGGCGGTCCCCTCCCACTCCGGCTCGAACGGCGTCACGTTGACGATGATGCCGCAGCGCGCGTAGGTGGATTTCCCGAGGCAGATCGTCAGGATGTCGCGGGGGATCCGGAAATACTCGATCGTGCGCGCCAGGGCGAACGAGTTGGGCGGCACGATGCAGGTGTCGGCCTTGATGTCGACGAAGGACTTCGGATCGAAATTCTTGGGATCGATCAGGCTGTTGTTGATGTTGGTGAAGATCTTGAACTCGTCCGCCACGCGGATGTCGTACCCGTACGACGACAGCCCGAACGAGACGACGCCCGCCCGCACCTGGCGATCCTCGAACGGCTCGATCATGCGGTGCTCGAGCGCCATCTTCTTGATCCATCGATCCGACTTGATCGCCATGCAACTCCTTGAGGTAGCGCCGACCTTCAGGTCGGCATCGGCCGACGTTCGGGTCGGCATCGGCCCGTGCAGCCCGGCTCTGATCACGCCGGCCTGAAGGCCGGCTCTACACACCGGCCACAACGCCGGGATCCGATTCGGCTCTCACCGGCGCAAAAGCGCGAAGAGCAGCGTCAGGATGATGCTGACGACGATGGACGTCGCCAGCGGGAAGTAGAACGTCGCGTTCCCCTTCCTGAACGCGAAGTCACCGGGAAGGCGCCCGAATGGCACGCCTGCCATCATCAGCAGACCGACGCCCGCGACGACCACGCCGACGACGACCAGCAGCCTGCCCACGGCGACTCAGCGGGAGAGCTCGATCCCCGGGAAAAAGTAGCCCAGCTCGAACGCGGCGGTGTCGGGCGCGTCCGAGCCGTGCGTGGCGTTGTGCTCGATCGAGGCCCCGAAATCCTTCCGGAGCGTGCCGGCATCCGCTTTCGCCGGATCGGTCGCGCCCATCAGCGTGCGCCACTTCTTGATCGCGTCGGGTGCTTCCAGCGCCAGCACGACAACCGGCCCCGACGACATGAAGGTCGTCAGCGACGCGAAAAACGGCCGTTCACGATGGACGGCGTAGAACCCCTCCGCCTCCGCCTTCGAGAGATGCCGCATGCGCATGGCACGGATCTGGAATCCAGCGTCTTCGATGCGTTGAACAATCGGGCCGATCTTCCGCCCCGCGACGGCGTCCGGCTTGATAATGGCAAATGTGCGTTCCATATCCGCCAATTATAGCCACGGATTAGCACGGAACACGGATGAACACGGGTACACACGGATACACACGGATAAAAACATGAATGACAAGGCAGCTGGGAGTCACGGCTCGGACGAGCACATGGGCGCGGTGGAGGGTGACCGTGCTTCCGACGAGCAGCAGGGCAATGCCAACGCGGACACGCCGCTCGACGATCAGGGCCTGCCGAAAGACAAGGTCGCGATCTGCGAGGACGTGCTCGGCGCCAACGTCGACGGCACGGAGGGCTGAATCCCTAATCACTAATCGTTGAATCACTGAATCTGAGTCGCGATTCAAGGATAAAGGATTCAAGGATTCAAGGATTCACGGATTAGGGATTAGGGATTCGGGGTTACCTGAAGCTCTCCATGATCTCGTCGAGCGCTTCGCGCCCCGGCCTGACGCGCTCGAGCGGCAGCGTGGCGAGCGGCTCGTCCACCATGTTGAGGAGCGTGACGAAGTCGGCCTTCGCCGGCTCGATGTAGAGGATGCCGGTGGCGAACTCGCCGCGCTGCGCCGTGTCGTGGATCAGCCGCATCGCGTTGAACTTGTCGGTGGGATCGTAGTCCTCGGCCACCTTCTTCAAATACAGCTTCGACCCGTCGTGCAGCTCCACGGCCCGGGTCGTCCCCGGATCGTAATCGATCGAAATGTCCTCGAAATACGGAACGAAGCTGACCTCGCCGAGCCGCTCGTCGTGGTCCTTGGCGTACGCGTAGCTCTTGGTCGATCCCTCGTGATCGTTGAACGTCACGCACGGGGAAATCACGTCGATCAGGCAGGTTCCCCGATGGCTCAGGGACGCCTTGAGAATCGTGAGGAGCTGTTTCTTGTCCCCCGAGAACGACCGCGCCACGAACGACGCGCCCAGCTGGATGCCGAGCGCGCACGTGTCGATCGGGGGCAGATCGTTGACCACGCCGTTCTTCAGGATCGAGCCGACGTCGGCGGTGGGCGAGAACTGCCCCTTGGTCAGCCCGTAGCAGCCGTTGTCCTCGATGATGTAGATGATCGGGACGTTGCGCCGCATCAGGTGCACGAACTGGCCGATCCCGATGGCCCCGGTGTCGCCGTCGCCGCTGACGCCAATCGCGATCAGCTTGCGGTTGGCGAGCACGGCGCCGGTGCCCACCGACGGCATGCGGCCGTGGACGGTGTTGAACCCGGACGAGGCGCCGAGGAAATAGGCCGGGCTCTTGCTCGAGCACCCGATCCCCGACAGCTTGATGACCTCGCGCGGATTGATCCCCATCTCGAAGAACGCGTCGATGATCCGCTCGGAGATGGCGTTGTGCCCGCAGCCGGCGCACAGCGTCGTCTTGCCGCCGCGATACGGCTGCATCTCGAGGCCGATCCGGTTGGTCTTCTTCGGGGCGGGGGCCGGTGCCGTGGTGTCCATGTCGATTATTCTCCTCCCGCCGAGAGCCCGGCCGAGACGAGCGAGCCCTCTGCGGACTCACGCCCCTTCCTGCCTTCCTGCGCCAGTATCTCGTCGGTAATCGATCGCGCGTCGATCGGCAGGCCGCTGAAGTGGACGACCTTCCGCAGCTTGGCGATGCGGTCCGCGCTCAGTTCGAGGCGCATCAGGCTCAGCATCTGCGAATCGCGGTTCTGCTCGACGACGTAGATCCGCTCGTACCGGTCGATGAAGGCGCCGAGATCCTCGGTGAACGGATACGCCCGCAGCCGGAAGGACGCGGTCCTGACGCCGGTTTCCCGCTCGAGCTGATCCCGGCTCTCTTCGATCGCCCATCGGCTCGTGCCGTACCCGACGATCCCGATCTCGGCGTCCTGGAGGTCGACCACCTCGGGCTGCGGGACGTGCTGCCGCGCGGTCTCGAACTTCCGCGCCAGCCGCTCCATGTTGTGGACGTAGTCGTCGGGCCGCTCGCTGTACTGTCCCTTCTCGTTGTGGCCGGACCCGCGCGTGAAATACGCCGGCATGCCGTCGCCCGGGATCGTGCGGTACGGAATGCCGTCGCCGTCGACGTCGCGATACCGGCCCCATTCGCCCAGCCGCTGCAGCGTCGCGGCATCCAGGCGCTTGCCGCGATCGAGCGGCTTGTCCGGATAGACGAAGGGATCCGCCATCCAGGTGTTCATCCCCAGATCCAGATCGCTCATGACGAACACCAGCGTCTGGAAGCGCTCGGCCAGGTCGAACGCCTCCATCGCCATCGTGTAGCACTCGTCGACCGACGACGGGATCAGCATGATGTGCTTGGTGTCGCCGTGCGACAGCGTCGCGACGGTGAGGATGTCCCCCTGCGCGGTGCGCGTCGGCAATCCGGTCGACGGGCCCACGCGCTGGATGTCGAAGACAACGCCGGGAATCTCGGCGTAGTACGCCAGGCCCGTGAACTCGCCCATCAGCGAGATGCCGGGGCCGGACGTCGACGTCATCGCCCGCGCGCCTGCCCACCCGGCGCCGACCATGATCCCGATCGACGCGATCTCGTCCTCGGCCTGCACGATCGCGAACGTCGCCTTGCCCGTCGCCTTGTCCATCCGGTACTTCTTCATGTACTGGATGAGCGTCTCGGGCAGCGACGACGAGGGCGTGATCGGATACCAGGCGATCACGGTCACGCCCGCCATCATGCAGCCGAGCGCGGCGGCCGCGTTGCCTTCGACCAGCACCATCCCGGCCGTCTTGTTCATCCGTTCGACGGCGTACGGGTCCTGCTTGACGAGGTGGCTCTCCGCAAACGCGTAGCCCGCCTGGAGCGCGCCCAGGTTGAGCTCGATCGCCTTCGTCTTCTTGCCGAGCTGCTTCCGCAGCGCGTGATCCATCTCCCCCATCTCGATCTCGAGGAGCTTCGAGAGCACGCCGTCGTAGATCATGTTCTTGACGAGGCGGCGCAGCTTCTGGTCCTTGCAGACCTCCGCCACGATCTTGTCGAACGGCACCGGATAGAAGACCAGGTCGTTGCGCAGCCCGTTCAGCTTGAGCGGCTCGTCGTAGAGCACGGCCGCGCCCGGCTCGAGCGACAGCACGTCCTCTTTGGCCGTTTCCGGGTTCATCGCGACCAGGAAGTCGATTTCCTTCTTGCGGCCGGCGTAGCCGTCCTTGTTGGCGCGAATCGTGTACCAGGTCGGCAGCCCGGCAATGTTCGACGGGAACATGTTCTTGCCGGAGACCGGCATGCCCATCTGGAAGATCGAACGCAGCAGCACCAGGTTGGCGGTCTGGCTGCCGGACCCGTTGACCGTGGCGACCTGGATGCTGAAATCGTTGACGATGCGACGGGTTGCCGGCTTCGCGGCGGCCTCGTGGATCGCCACGTCACTCGGAGCCATTGGAGACAGACCTCTACAGGGAAAGAACTGAATTAAAAGGAGATAGACCTACTGAAGAATTATATCCTACCGGGCGCCCAGGGCCTCTTTCACCTTGGCCCCCAGGTCCGCGGGGCTCTTGACCACGTGGACGCCCGCCCGAGCCAGCGCCGCCATTTTTTCCGCGGCGGTCCCCTTGCCGCCAGAAATGATGGCCCCGGCGTGGCCCATCCGGCGGCCCGGCGGAGCGGTCTGGCCCGCGATGAAGCCGACGACCGGCTTCTTGAACTCCTTCGCGATGAAGGCGGCCGCCTCTTCCTCCGCGTTCCCGCCAATCTCGCCGATCATCACGACAGCCTCGGTCGCCGGAATCGCCGGCAAACAGCCGGAGCGCGTCGATGAAGCTCGTCCCGATCAGCGGATCGCCGCCGATCCCGATGCACGTCGTCTGGCCGAGCCCCAGCTTCGTCAGCTGGTGAATCGCCTCGTAGGTGAGCGTGCCGCTCTTCGAGACGATGCCGACCCGCCCTTCCTTGCAGATATGGCCGGGGATGATGCCCGCCTTGGCCTGGCCCGCCGTGATGAGGCCGGGACAGTTCGGACCGATGAGCCGGGTCTTCGTTCCGCGCACGAACGCGAGCGCGCGCATCATGTCGAGCGTCGGGATGCCTTCCGTGATGCAGACGGCCAGAGGCACGCCGGCGTCGGCCGCTTCCATGATGGCGTCGGCGGCAAACGGAGGGGGCACGAAGATCACGGTCGCGTTGGCGCCCGTTTCGCGAACCGCGTCGGCGACCGTATTGAACACCGGCCACCCCTCGTGCGTCGTCCCTCCCTTGCCGGGCGTGACCCCGCCGACGACCTGCGTCCCGTAAGCCGCCGCCTGCTTCGCGTGGAAGGTGCCTTCCTTGCCGGTCAAGCCCTGCACGATGAGCCGCGTGTTCCTGTCGATCAGTACAGCCATACTAAAGTTCTAAAGTTCTAAAGTTCTCGCTACCGCGCGAGCGCGACGACGCGTTCGGCGCCTTCGCTCATCGTGTCGGCGGTCGTGAAGTTCAGGCCGCTTTCCTTCAGCATCTGCTTGCCCTTCTCCACGTTCGTGCCTTCCATGCGGATGACGATCGGCACCGGCACGCCGAGCTCCGTGACCGCGGCGATGACCCCCTCGGCGAGGACGTCGCAGCGGAGGATGCCGCCGAAGATGTTGATGAAGACCGCCTTGACGCTCTTGTCGGACATCAGGATCTTGAAGGCGTTGCGGATCTGCTCGGCGTTGGCGCCGCCGCCGACGTCGAGGAAGTTCGCCGGTTCCCCGCCCGCGAGCTTGATGATGTCCATCGTCGCCATCGCCAGCCCGGCGCCGTTGACCATGCAGCCGATCGTGCCATCGAGCTTGATGTAGTTCAGCGAGAACTTCGAGGCTTCGACCTCGAGCGGCTCTTCCTCGCTGATGTCGCGCAGCTCCTTGACGTCCGGGTGCCGGTAGAGCGCGTTGTCGTCGAACGTCATCTTCGCGTCGAGCGCGAGCAGGGTGCCGTCTTCGGTGACGATGAGCGGGTTGATCTCGATGAGCGAAGCGTCGGTGGCGGTGAACGCGTTGTAGACGGCGGTCATCAGCTTGCCGGCCTGCGCCACCTGGGCCCCTTCGAGGCCGAGGGCGAAGGCGAGCTTGCGCGTCTGGTAGCCGCCGAGTCCCACGCCGGGGTGGATGTATTCCTTGAAGATGCGCTCCGGCGTGTCTTCGGCGACCTTCTCGATCTCGACGCCGCCGTCCGGGCTCGCCATCAGCACCGGCCGTTCCGTCGATCGGTCGAGGACCACGCCGAGGTAGAGCTCGCGCTTGATCCGAAGGCCCTGCTCGACGAGCACGCGCTGCACGACCTGGCCGGCCGGGCCCGTTTGATGGGTGACGAGGCGCATCCCGATGATCTCGGCCGCTACCCTGGCGGCCTCGTCCGGGCCTTTGACCACTTTCACGCCCCCGCCCTTGCCGCGGCCCCCCGCGTGGATCTGCGCCTTGACGACGACCGTGCCACCGAGCCGGCGCGCCGCCTCCTCCGCTTCCTTCGCGCTGAAGACCACTTCACCCTGCGGTACGGGTACGCCGTGCCGCGCCAGGATGGCCTTCGCCTGATACTCGTGGATCTTCATGAGGATACGTGTCCGCCCGACGTGTGCAGGGTGAATCGCGAGTCACGGGCGATGGCCGGACATCGTCGATGCACATCAATCCTCAATCATGTGCCGGTCGGGGCGATCGGATCAAGCGCCCGCGGGGCATCCGGATGGCGCCGTCGCCTTGCGCGCGTGCGAAGCCAGCAAGAGTACAATCGAGCGATCCCCGGGGTGGATGTGATGTCGACGTTCGGTCGTGTGTTCTCCTCATCGGTCGGGACGAAGCTGCTCCTCGGACTGACCGGGCTGGCCCTTTTCGCCTACTTGATCCTGCATCTCGCCGGCAACGCGTTGATCTTCGCGGGTCCCGACACGTTCAACGAATACTCGCACGCGCTGATCTCGAACCCGCTGATCCTGCCGATCGAGATCGGCCTGGCCGCGATCTTCCTGCTGCACGTCTACAAGGCGATCGTCAACTACTTCGCCAACCGCGCGGCGCGCCCGGTCGGCTATGCGAAGACGAGGAGCGCCGGACACACGAGCCGCAAGAGCGCCGCCTCGTCCACGATGATCTGGTCGGGCCTCGTGCTGCTGCTGTTCGTCGTCGTGCACGTCAAGCAGTTCAAGTTCGGCACCTGGTACGAAACGGCCGGGACAGTGGTGATGCGCGACCTGGCGCGGACCGAGATCGAGGTCTTCAGCCAGCCGCTGTGGGTCGCCTTCTACGTCGCCTGCACGCTCGTCGCCGGGCTGCATTTGCGGCACGGCATCGCCAGCAGTTTCCAGTCGATCGGCGTGGATCACCCGGTGTACACGCGGCGGCTCACCACGATCGGGATTGTCTTCGCCATCCTGATCGGCGGCGGGCTGGCCGTGATTCCGATTTGGGTCTATCTGAATCACTAATCACGAATCCTTGAATCCTTGAATCGCCAATCGACATGGTTCTAGACGCCAAGACGCCGGGCGGTCCCCTCGAAGGGAAGTGGGATCGCCACCGCTTCGAGTCGAAGCTGGTCAACCCGGCCAACCGGCGGAAGTACACCGTCATCATCGTCGGCACCGGCCTCGCGGGGGCGTCCGCGGCGGCGGCGCTCGGCGAGCTCGGCTACAACGTCGTGAGCTTCTGCATCCAGGACAGTCCCCGGCGGGCGCACAGCATCGCGGCGCAGGGCGGCATCAACGCGGCGAAGAACTACCAGAACGACGGCGACAGCATCTACCGGCTCTTCTACGACACGGTCAAAGGCGGCGACTACCGCTCGCGCGAGGCGAACGTCTACCGGCTCGCGCAGCTGAGCGTCAGCATCATCGACCAGTGTGTCGCCCAGGGCGTGCCCTTCGCGCGCGAGTACGGGGGCCTGCTCGACAACCGGTCCTTCGGCGGCGCGCAGGTCTCCCGCACGTTCTACGCGCGCGGACAGACGGGCCAGCAGCTCCTCCTCGGCGCGTATCAGTCGATGATGCGGCAGGTCGAAAAGGGCACCGTCACGTCGCTTGCCAACCGGGAGATGCTCGACATCGTCGTCGTGAACGGCCAGGCGCGCGGCATCGTGTGCCGGAACCTCCTGACCGGAGCGATCGAGCGCTACGCGGGACACGCGGTGCTGCTGTGCAGCGGCGGCTACGGGACGGCGTACTACCTGTCCACCAACGCGGTGAACTCCAACGTCACGGCATCCTGGCGCGCGCACAAGCGGGGCGCGTTCTTCGCCAACCCCTGCTACACGCAGATCCATCCGACGTGCATCCCGGTGTCCGGCACGGATCAGTCGAAGCTCACGCTCATGAGCGAGAGCCTCCGCAACGACGGGCGCGTGTGGGTCCCGAAGAAGCAGGGCGACACGCGGCCGCCCCACCAGATTCCGGACGCCGAGCGCGACTACTACCTCGAGCGGCGCTATCCGAGCTTCGGCAACCTGGTGCCGCGCGACGTGGCGTCGCGGAACGCGAAGGCGGTCTGCGACGAGGGACGGGGCGTCGGGGACAGCGGCCTGGCGGTGTACCTGGACTTCGCCGACGCGATCAAGCGTCTGGGCGTGGACGTCATCAAGGGGCGCTACGGCAACCTCTTCGACATGTACACGAAGATCACCGACGACGACCCCTACCGCGTCCCGATGCGGATCTACCCCGCCATTCACTACACGATGGGCGGCCTGTGGGTCGACTACAACCTCATGAGCACGATCCCGGGCCTGCACGTGCTCGGCGAGGCGAACTTCTCCGATCACGGCGCGAACCGCCTGGGCGCGAGCGCGCTGATGCAGGGACTGGCCGACGGCTACTTCGTCATTCCGTACACGCTCGCGCACTATCTCGGCGGCACGCCGCTCCCGGCGGTGACGACGGATCACGATGCGTTCAGGGAGGCCGAGACCTCGGTCCAGGCGCACATCAACCGGCTGCTGTCGGTGAAAGGATCCAGGACGCCGCGGCAGCTTCACCGGGAGCTTGGCGCCGTGCTGTGGGACGACGTCGGGATGGCCAGGAGCGCGCCGGGACTGCGGCGGGCGCTGGAGCGGATTCCCCGGCTGCGCGACGAGTTCTGGCAGAACGTCTCGGTGCCGGGCCCGAAGAACAACCTCAACAAGAACCTGGAATACGCCGGCCGCGTCGCCGACTACCTCGAGTTCGCCGAGCTGCTCGCGCTCGACGCGCTGCACCGGACCGAATCGTGCGGCGGCCATTTCCGCGAGGAAAGCCAGACGCCTGACGGCGAGGCGCTGCGCGACGACGCGACACTTCAGCTACGTCGCCGCGTGGGAGTTCCAGGGCGTCGGGAAAGAGGCGGCCGTGCACAAGGAACCGCTGGTGTTCGAGTACGTGAAGCCGACGCAGAGGAGCTACAAGTAAAGCTTCCCGCTCCCAGCTTCCAGCTAAAGGTTCATTGCTAATCAACAGCGGGAAGCGGGAAGCTGGAAGCGGGAAGCTGGAAGCTGATGATCATCAACCTCAAAGTCTGGCGCCAGCCGGGTCCCGACTCGCCCGGGAAGCTCGTGGACTACCGCGCCGAGCACGTCTCGCCCGACATGTCGTTCCTCGAGATGCTCGACGTCGTCAACGAGTCGCTCATCTCGAAGGGAGAGGATCCGATCGCGTTCGACTCGGATTGCCGGGAGGGGATCTGCGGCGCGTGCGGGTTCCTGGTCAGCGGCATCGCGCACGGGCCGGATCCGGGCACGACGGTGTGCCAGCTGCACATGCGCCGATTCAAGGACGGCGACACGCTCACGCTCGAGCCGTGGCGCGCGCGCGCCTTCCCGGTCATCAAGGACCTCGTCGTCGATCGCAGCGCCTTCGATCGGATCATCCAGGCGGGGGGATACACGTCGGTCAACACCGGCGGGGCGCAGGACGCCAACACGATCCTCGTGGCGAAGACCCTCGCCGACCAGGCGATGGACTCGGCGGCGTGCATCGGCTGCGGCGCGTGCGTCGCGGCCTGCAAGAACGCGTCGGCGGCGCTCTTCACGTCGGCGAAGGTCAGCCACCTGGCGCTCCTGCCCCAGGGACAGATCGAGCGCGCCGCGCGGGTCGTGAGCATGGTCGAGCGTCACGACCGCGAAGGGTTCGGCAGCTGCTCGAATGAAGGGGAATGCGAAGCGGTCTGCCCGAAGGAGATTCCGATCACGAACATCGCCCGGATGAACCGCGAATACTTCAAGGCGATGCTGCGATAGGAGGTAGAATTCAGGAGACAGGAGACAGGGTGTCGACGGTTGTCACGAAGACACATCGCTCTGCCTCCTGATCCTGTCTCCTGATTCTTCGCGAAGGAGCACTATGAACGACCGACGCACGTTTCTGAAGACGCTTGCCGCCGTCGCGGCGGCCGGCAGCCATGTCATGAGTGCGGAAGCGCGGCCAGAAGCCGTCGCCGCCGGCCGGCGGGAGCGCGGCCGGGATTCGGAAGTCGTGCCTGATCAACCAGCTGCCGAGGGAACTGCCCTACGCCGAGCGGTTCGCGATGGCCCGGACGGCCGGCTTCGAGGCGATCGAGATGCAGACGATCACGGCGCCGGACCAGGCCGCCGAGATCAAGGAAGCGTCGCAGAAGACCGGACTCCAGCATCCACTCCGTCATGAATTCGGCGCACTGGCGCGAGCCGATGTCGAGCGCCGACCCGGCGGTCGTGAACCGCAGCGTGCAGGGCATGGAGGCGTCGCTCAAGAACGCCGCCCTGTGGGGAGCGGACGCGGTGCTGCTCGTGCCCGGCGTCGTGGATGCGACCAATTCCTATCGCGACGTCTGGACCAGGTCGCAGCGCGCGATCCGCGAGCGCCTGCTGCCGATGGCGCGGGACCTGAAGGTCATCATCGCCATCGAAGAAGTGTGGAACAAGTTCCTGCTGAGCCCGATCGAGTTCGCCCGCTACGTCGACGAGTTCGACTCCCCCTTCGTGAAGGCCTACTTCGACGTCGGCAACGTCGTCCTCTTCGCGTTCCCGCAGGACTGGATCCGGACGCTCGGCCCGCGCATCGTGAAGGTCCACCTGAAGGACTTCAAGCTGGAGAAGTCGACCTACTCGTGGAAGAACATCGGCGAGGGGGACATCGACTGGATCGAAGTGCGGAAGGCGTTCGGCGAGATCGGCTACAACGGCTACGTCACGACCGAGGTCAGCGGCGGCGACGCGGCCTACCTCGCCGACCTGGCCGTGCGCGTGGATCGGTTCCTGGCGGGTCAGAAACCGGTCGGTGAAGCTTCGCGTGCCGGGATCCGGGATTCGGAATTCGCACGTTCGACCGGTCCGAGTCCCGGAGTCCCGGTGCTCTGACTGTTCGCGGGCTTCGTTGCTCCGTGTTGAATCCCGGATGTCCCGGATTCGGGATTACGGATTCGGGATTCAGACCTTGATCACGTCCGTCAGCTCTTTGACCGCCGCCGCGGACTTCTTCAGCGCCGCATCCTCCTCGGCCGTCAGCTTGATCTGAATAATCTGTTCGACCCCGCGCGCGCCGAGCTTGACCGGCACGCCGACGAACAGATCGTGGATCCCGTATTCCCCCTGCAGGAAGACCGAGCACGGCAGGATCTTCTTCTTGTCCTTGAGGATGGCTTCGACCATCTCGGCCGTGGCCGATCCCGGCGCGTACCACGCGCTCGTGCCGACCATCTCGGTGATCTCCAGGCCGCCGCGGGCCGTGCGCTTGCCGATCGCCTCGATCTTCTCCGCCGTCAGCCCCGGGTAATCCGGCAGCGGGATGCCGGCGATCGTCGAGTAGCGCGGCAGCGGCACCATCGTGTCGCCGTGGCCGCCGAGCACGAACGCGTGGATGTTCTCGACCGACACGCCCGTTTCCATGGCGATGAACGTGCGCATGCGCGCCGAGTCGAGCACGCCCGCCATGCCGATGACGCGCTCCCGGGGGAACTTGCTCAGCCGGTAGACCGCCTGGCACATCGCGTCGAGCGGGTTGGCCACCGGGACGATGATCGTGTTCGGCGAGTACTTCACGATCTGCTCGGTCACCGACTGCATGATCTTGAAGTTGACGTTCAGCAGATCGTCGCGGCTCATCCCCGGCTTGCGCGGCACGCCCGACGTGATGACGACGACGTCGGAGCCGGCCGTCGCGGCCCAGCCTCGTCATTGGCGCCGTAGCCGATCACGCGCGAGTCCGATCCCTCGATCGGGCAGGCCTCGAGCATGTCGAGCGCGACCCCGGCCGCTTTCTTGTCGGCGATGTCGATGATGACGACGTCGGCGAGCTCCTTGTCGGCAATCGCGCGCGCCACCGTGGCGCCGACTGCGCCGGCGCCTCCGACGACTGTCACTTTACGATTCATGAAGACTCCTCAGCTGTGCACCGTCTGGTCTCTGGTCTCTGGTCTATGGTGTCTTCAGTCTTCGGTCTCGCTTTGGTCTTTGATCTCCGAGACCTGACCCGAGACCCGAGACCTGCGACCTACATATTCGCGATGATGGCGTCGGCAAACTGCGACGTCTTGAGCTCGGTCGCCCCCTCCATCTGCCGCGCGAGGTCGTAGGTCACCTTCTTCTGCCTGATGGTCTCCTCGAGACCCCGTTCGATCAGATCGGCCGCGGCGCCCCAGCCCAGGTAGCGCAGCATCATCACCCCGGACAGGATCACCGAGCCCGGGTTGATGACGTCCTTGCCGGCATATTTCGGCGCGGTGCCGTGGGTCGCCTCGAAGAAGCCGATGTCGTCGCCGATGTTGGCGCCCGGCGCGATGCCGAGCCCGCCGACCTGCGCCGCGCAGGCGTCCGACAGGTAGTCGCCGTTGAGGTTGGGGGTGGCAAACACGTCGTAGTCCGCCGTCCGCGTCAGGATCTGCTGGAAGACGCTGTCGGCGATCCGATCGTTGATGACGACCTTGCCGTCCTTCGACGCGCCGTTGCCGACTTCCTCTTCCGTCACGATGTGGTCGCGGAACTCGGCCTTCGCGACTTCGTAGCCCCAGTCCCGGAACGCCCCTTCGGTGAACTTCATGATGTTCCCCTTGTGGACGATCGTGACGGTCTTGCGCTTGTTGTCGATGGCGAACTGCACCGCCATCCGGACCAGCCGCTTCGTCCCGAACTCCGAGATCGGCTTGATGCCGATGCCCGAGTCGGGGCGCACGCGCTTGCCCATCTCACGCTCGAGGAACTCGATGATTTTCAGCGCCTGCGGCGTGCCCTTCGCCCACTCGATGCCGGCGTAGACGTCTTCGGTGTTCTCGCGGAAGATCACGACGTTCATCCGCTCCGGGTGCGTGACGGGCGCCGGCGTGCCCGTGAAGTAGCGGACGGGCCGGACGCAGGCATACAGGTCCAGCACCTGCCGCAGCGTGACGTTCAGGCTGCGGATGCCGCCGCCGACCGGCGTGGTCAGCGGCCCCTTGATGGCGACCTTGTACGCCCGGACGGCTTCGAGCGTGTCGTTCGGCAGCCACTCGCCGTGCTGATCCTTGGCCTTCTCACCCGCCGGCACCTCGAACCAGGCGATCTTCTTCTTGCCGTCGAACGCCTTGGTCACGGCCGCGTCGAACACCCGGACGCTGGCCCGCCAGATGTCGGGGCCCGTGCCGTCTCCTTCAATAAAAGGAATAATGGGATCGTCGGGCACAATGAGCCGGCCGTTCTTGCGCGTGATGGCGGTACCGTGAGTCGGCGGTTTCAGAATTGAAAAATTAGGCATACAGGTTTAGGTCACATCCCCGTTACACCGGCGTCCGATCTTCACAGAAACTGTGGAAAAGCTTGTGGAAATCGGATGCCGGTGTGCACATCGCCCCGCGTCAATCCGCAGTTTCAAGCGGTTTGCACCACGATGGTGCGCGCACTGACGCGACTGCGGTGCGCGAGATGGAACGGCTCAGAAGCCCGACGAAACACGCCATTATACTGACACGCGGACGGCGACTGAAGTCCGGGGTCAAATCAACACACGCGGCTCGCGCAGAGCGCGCTTTCTGCGGCGGGCCATTGGAGACGAGCGATCAAACCATGCACATCGTCATTGCCGATCAGCTTCCGGCCTCCGCTGTCGAGCTTCTTCGCAGCGTGCCCGGATGGACCATCGACGCCCGCAGCGGCCGCGCGCCCGACGAGTTGACGCGCGATCTGGCCGACGCCGACGCGCTCGTCGTCCGCAGCGCCACGAAGGTGACCGCCCCGCTCATGGCGGCCGCTCCGCGTTTGAGGGTGATTGCCCGCGCCGGCACCGGCGTCGACAACGTCGACGTTCCCGCCGCCACCGAGCGCGGGATCGTGGTCATGAACGCGCCCGGCGCCAACAGCATCAGCGTCGCCGAGCTGGCGATCGCGCTCATGCTGGCGCTGTCGCGCGCCATCCCGGCCGCCGACGCGTCGATGAAGCAAGGCGTCTGGGAGAAGAAGAAGCTCACGGGCGCCGAGCTGCGGGGCAAGACGCTCGGCATCGTCGGACTCGGCCGGATCGGGCAGGAGGTCGGCACGAGAGCGCGCGGATTCGGGATGAACCTGGTCGCGCACGACCCGTTCATCTCGGAGCAGGTGGCCGCCACGCTGGGGATCGCGCTGCTGTCGCTCGACGATCTCTGCGCCGCCGCGGACTACATCACGCTGCACCTGCCGTCGATGCCGGAGACGCGCCACCTCTTCAACGCCGCGCGGCTGGCGCAGTGCAAGGCCGGTGTCCGAATCGTGAACACGGCGCGCGGAGAGCTGATCGACGAAGCGGCGCTTGCCGATGCGATCGAAGCGCGCCACGTCGCGGGCGCCGGTCTCGACGTGTTCGAAACCGAGCCGCCGGCCGACTGGCGGCTGGCCAAGCTCCCGCAGGTGGTCGCGACACCGCACATCGCCGCGTCCACGGTCGAAGCGCAGGAGCAGGTCGGGATCGAGACCGCCCTCGCGCTCCGGGATTTCCTCCGCGAAGGCGTCATCCGGAACGCGGTCAACTTTCCCGGCATCCCCGGCGAGGAATTCGCACGGGTGCGGCCGTTCATGCTGCTCGCGGAGCGGATGGGCACGCTCGTCTCGCAACTGGGCGACGGCCGGACGCAGGGCATCGGCATCAGCTACTACGGACCGCTCGTCAGCGCCCACGGGGACCTGATCTCGAGCTCGGTCGTCGCCGGCGTTCTCGGGCCCATGCTGTCGACGAACGTGACGGTCGTGAACGCGCGCGCGATCGCGGCCGAGCGCGGCATCGAAGTCGTCGAATCGCGCAGCTCGCGCCCGCGATCGTTCGCCAACATGCTGTCGGTGAAGCTGCACACGACCGGGGGCGAGCGCTGGATCGAGGGGACGGTGTTCGAAGGCGACAGCCCGCGGCTGACTCAGCTGGACGGCGTGGACGTCGAAGCCCCGCTCGAAGGGACCGGCACGCTGCTCGTCATCCGCAACGAGGACCAGCCGGGCGTCATCGGCGACGGTCGGCACGATTCTCGGCCGGCACCAGATCAACATCGGCAGCTTCGCGCTGGGGCGCAGCAAGGGCGGCGCGGTGGGGGTCGTGAACCTGGATCAGAGCGAGGATCGAAGCAGCGAAGAGAACCGGACGTCGCGCGCCGTCGAGGAGCTGCGCGCCGCCCCCGCCATCACGGAAGTCAAACTGGTGACTTTAGGGCGAGGCGCCGCGTAGCGCCGGTCCTGAGATCGAGCAACTCGACGATATCGGGCCCGACGGCGGTGACGCGGTAGCGTGCCGCCACCTCGTGCCCGACGGTCACCATCAGGAGCTCGTCCCCGAGGCCGATGATCGCCGTGCGGGTCGTGCCTTCCTCGGCGACGCCGAGAAAATCGAGCTCGGGCTCGAGGGGCACGAAGACTTCCGGCGGCGCGGCCGCCGGGCGCGGCTCCCGCCGCATCGCCGCCGCCGGGCGCGACTCGCGTTGAACGAAGACGAATGGATTGCGGAAAGGCGCCTGTGGCGCAGGGGCCGTGGACATCCGCTGCCGCAAACGCGAGGCCTGCGCTTGCACGTTCGAGACCACCGCGTCGAGCCGCGCGGATTCGGGCGGCGGCGGCACGCGAACGACTCGAGGGTACCGTGTCACGCCGGCGGCCGAGGCGAGCCACCCTGCGAACAGCACCGCGCCGCCGAGGTACGCCGCCGCGCGTGTGGGAGACATGGCTGGTCTCTCGTCTTTCGTGTCTGGTCTTCGGGTCTTGCTCTGTCGTCTGACCTCATGCTACTACCGAACGGGCCGCGGATTGCACGGATTACATGGATGGCCAGGCGCGCGCGACGCCGTGCACTCGCGTGCACCTGTGGTAAGATTTGACGTGCACCCTGTTTCAAGTCCAGGGCCTTCCCCAATTTCAGCTTCCGTCTCAGCCATCGTCGTCATCCCCGCCCGATACCAGTCGTCGCGGCTCCCGGGCAAGGCGCTCGCCGAGATCGGCGGACGGCCGATGATCGAGCACGTCTACCGGCGCGCGACGGCGGCGGCGACGATCGCGTCGGTGATCGTGGCGACCGACGACGAGCGCATCCATCGCGCGGTGCTGGCCTTCGGCGGGGCGTCGCGGATGTCGTCGGCGTCGCATCAGAGCGGAACGGATCGCATCGCGGAGATCGCCGCGGACCTCCGGTGCGATTTGATTGTCAACGTCCAGGGAGACGAGCCGCTCATCGAGCCCGCCATGATCGACCAGGCGGTCGCGCCGTTTGCCGGCGACCCGCAGCTGATGATGAGCACGCTGCGCACCCGCATCCACGATCCGGCCGACATCGGCAATCCCAACGTGACCAAGGTCGTCGTCGATCGCGACGGGTTCGCCCTGTATTTTTCCCGCGCCCCGATTCCGTTCGTACGGCAGGGCTGCCCTCCGGCCCCCGCCTGGCGCCACATCGGCCTGTACGTGTACCGGCGTGAGTGCCTGCTGCGCCTGGCGGCGCTGCCGCCGACGGCGATGGAACAGGCCGAGGCGCTCGAGCAGCTGCGCGCGCTCGAGTACGGCATTCGGATCAAGACCGTGGAGACGACGTTCACGTCGATCGGCGTCGACACGCCGGAGGATCTGGAACAGGCACGACGGATCTTCGCCAAAGCGAGTGACGTAGCGCAGGACACCGGAGAGTACGTAGCGCAGGGCTTCAGCCCTGCACCAGGGAACGGGAGAGAGACACAGCCGATGCAGCAGCAAACCGAGTCCAAGGGGAACGCCAGGGCCGGACGGCCCGTGAAGTACATCCTGGTCACTGGCGGCGTGGTGTCGTCGCTCGGCAAGGGGCTCGCGGCCGCCTCGATCGGCGCGCTGCTGGAGGGACACGGCTACAAAGTCGCGCTGCAGAAGTTCGATCCGTACATCAACGTCGACCCGGGCACGATGAGCCCCTACCAGCACGGCGAGGTCTACGTGACCGACGACGGCGCGGAGACCGACCTCGACCTGGGCCACTACGAGCGGTTCACCAGCCAGATCACGACGCGCCAGAACAACTGGACGACCGGCAAGATCTACCTCTCGGTGATTCAGAAGGAGCGGCGCGGCGACTATCTGGGACGCACCGTGCAGGTCATCCCGCACATCACCAACGAAATCAAGGACGCCGTCCGGGGCGTCGCGCAAGGACGTGGATATCGTCCTCGTCGAGATCGGCGGCACCGTCGGCGACATCGAGAGCCTGCCGTTCGTCGAGGCCATCCGCCAGCTGCGCCAGGACGTCGGCCGCGAGAACACGCTCTACATCCATCTGACGCTCGTGCCGTTCATCGGCGCGGCCGGCGAGCTGAAGACCAAGCCGACCCAGCACAGCGTGCGCGATCTTCGCGCGATCGGCATCCAGCCCGACATCCTGCTCTGCCGGACCGATCGGTTCCTCGACCAGGACATCAAACAGAAGATCGCGCTCTTCTGCGACGTCGACGAGGAAGCGGTGATCACGGCCAAGGACGTCTCGAGCATTTACGAGGTGCCGCTCGTGCTGGCGGCCGAAGGCCTGGATCGCATCGTCCTGAACCGGCTGAACCTGCCGCAGACCGAAGCGCGGATGGGCGCCTGGACCGATCTCGTCGACCGCATCCGGAACCCGTCGGACGAAGTCACGATTCACGTCGTCGGCAAGTACGTCGGCTACGAGGACTCGTACAAGAGCCTGAACGAAGCGCTGTATCACGGCGGCTTCAAGCACCGGCTGCGCGTCAACATCCGCTGGGTCGAAGCGGAGGCGCTCGAGCAGCCGGGCGGCGAGGAGCTCCTCGACGGCGCGACCGGCATCCTGGTCCCCGGCGGGTTCGGCGACCGCGGCACGCGCGGGATGATGCGCGCCGCGGAGATCGCGCGCGAGCGCGGCATCCCGTACTTCGGGATCTGCTACGGCTTCCAGTGGGCGGCCGTCGAGTACGCGCGCCACGTCTGCGGCCTGCCCGAGGCGGACTCGACCGAGTGTTCGCCCGAGACGCCGCAGAAGATCATCTACAAGCTGCGCGACCTGCTCGGCGTCGACGACCTCGGCGGCACGATGCGGCTCGGCTCCTATGCCTGCGAGCTGAAGCCCGGGTCGCGCGCGCATCAGCTCTACGGCCAGCCGGTGATTCACGAACGGCACCGGCACCGCTACGAGTTCAACTGCCTGTACGAACAGACGCTCACCGATCAGGGGCTCCAGATCGTCGGGCGGTCGCTCGACGGCAAGTTCGTCGAGATCATCGAGCTCCCGTCGCACCCGTGGTACGTGGCGGTGCAGTTCCACCCCGAGTTCAAGTCGAAGCCGCTCACCCCGCACCCGCTGTTTGCCGGTTTCGTGGAAGCCAGCCACCAGCGCAAGCTTGCCGCGCCGCAGCACGCAGCCGCCTCCGTGGTAGGGTAAACGGCGTGCGGCCGATTCAGTTTGGCGGGCTCACGATGGGGGGCGGCAACCCGCTGGTCCTCATCGCCGGGCCCTGCGTCATCGAAAGCCAGCAGCACGCGATCGACACGGCGCTCGCCGTCCGCGACATCGCGGAGCGCGCCGGCGTGCAGTACGTCTACAAGGTGTCGTACGACAAGGCGAACCGCACGTCCGGCGGATCGTTTCGCGGACCCGGGCCTGCAGGAAGGGCATGCGGATCCTCGCGCACGTGCGGGCCGCGGCCGGCGTGCCGATCCTCACCGACATCCACGAGCCGGCGCACGCGACGCGCGCCGCCGAGGTGGCCGACATCCTCCAGATTCCCGCCTTCCTCTCGCGCCAGACCGACCTGATCGTGGCGGCGGCGCGGACCGGGCCGCGTGGTCAACATCAAGAAGGGCCAGTTCCTGGCGCCCGCCGACATGCGCCATGCGATCGACAAGGTCGTGACCGCCGGCAACACGCGCGTCATGGTGACGGAGCGCGGGGTCAGCTTCGGGTACCACAACCTCGTCGTCGACATGCGCGCGTTCCCGCAGCTGCGCGCGCTCGGCTACCCGGTGGTCTACGACGTCACGCACAGCCTGCAGCTGCCGGGCGGCGGCGACGGCGTGACGAGCGGGGCAGGCGGAATTCATCGAGCCGATGGCGTCGGCCGGCGTGGCGGCCGGCGTCGACGGCGTGTTCCTCGAGGTCCACGAGCGGCCGGAGTCCGCGAAGAGCGACGCGCAGAACGCGCTGCGGCTGGATCTGCTCGAGCCGCTGCTGCAGCGGCTGGTGCGGATCCACGCGATCGCGCACGAGCTGGTCGTATGAACGGCACGCTCGCCGGCCTCGAGCTCGCGCGAAAGGTCCTCCGCACCGAGGCGGCCGCGATCCTGGGGCTGGTCGACCGCATGAACGCCGCGCCGGAGCACTTCGAGCGCGCCGTCCAGTTGCTCTATCGAGTGCCGCGGCCGCGTCATCGTGACGGGCATGGGCAAGTCGGGGCTCATCTGCCGCAAGATCTCGGCGACGCTGTCGAGCACCGGCACCGCCGCGTGGTTCCTGCACCCGGCCGAAGCGATCCACGGCGATCTCGGCGCGATCCGCGAGGACGACGTCGTGATCGCGCTGTCGTACAGCGGCGAAACGGAGGAGCTGCTTCGCCTGCTCGAGTCGATCCGGCGCCTGGGCGCGCGCCTGATCGCGCTGACCGGGGATCGCGTCGTCCACGCTGGCGCGCGCGGCGGACGTCATCCTCGACTGCGGCATCACCGAGGAAGCGTGCCCCATGAACCTCGTGCCCACCGCGAGCACGACCGCGGCGCTGGCGATGGGGGACGCGCTCGCGATGACGCTGCTGGTCCGGAAAGGCTTCCGCGAGGAGCAGTTCGCGTCGCTGCACCCCGGCGGCAAGCTCGGGCGGCGGCTGATGCGCGTCGAGCACGTGATGCACGCGGGCGACGCCGCCCCGATCGTGCGGGTCGGGACGCCGATGCCGGACGTGTTCCACGAGATGTCCAGCAAGCGGCTCGGCATGACGTGCGTGGTCGGCGACGACGGCGCGCTCGCCGGGATTTTCACCGACGGCGATCTGCGGCGCCTGATGACCCGCGTCTCCAACGTGCTGGCGCTGTCGGCCGGCGACGTCATGACGCCGAACCCGATCACTATCCAGCGCGGGCTGCTCGCCGTCGAGGCGTTGCGAACCATGGAGATGCACAAGATCACCTCCGTCGTCGTCGTGGACGACCGGCGCGTCGTCGAAGGGGTCGTTCACCTGCACGATTTGTGGCGGACGCAGATGATCTAGGTCTCAGGTCTCAGGTCTCTGGTGGTCTTTGGTCTGGTCTTCAGACCGCCACTCTTGAGACTGGAGACCGAAGACCTGAGACCCGAGACCGAAGACGACCCAAGACCCGAGACTTGAGACCCGAGACCCGAGACCGATGACCCTCACCGACAAAGCTGCGCGCGTCCGGCTACTCCTCTTCGACGTCGACGGCGTCCTCACGGACGGTGTGGTCGTCATGCACGCCGACGGGTCGGAGTCGAAGGGCTTTCACATCCGCGACGGCGCCGCCATGGTGTGGGCGCAGCGCGCGGGGCTGACGGTCGGCCTGTTGTCGGCGCGATCGTCCGGCGCGACGGCTCAGCGTGCCGCGCAGCTCGCGATTCGCCTCGTGATGCAGGGCGTCACCAGCAAGCTGCACGCGTACGAGCGCATCCTGCGCGACACGGGACTCACCGACGATGCGGTGGCGTACATGGGAGACGACCTGCTCGACCTGCCGGTGCTGGCGCGGGCCGGGGTATCGGCGGCGCCGGCCGATGCCGCGCCCGAGGTGCGGGAGCGCGTCGCCTGGGTGAGCGCCGCACCGGGCGGCCGCGGCGCGGTCCGCGAGCTCATCGAGCTGGTGCTCCGCGCGCAGGAGCGGTGGGACGCGGTCATTCGCGAATACATGCCGACGGTCTGATGGCTCCCTACGTCACCCTCTTCGTGCTGCTGGCCCTCCTGGCCGGACTCGCGGTCGGCAAGGCATGGGAGCGCTACAAGCTTCAGGACGGCCGCTGGATCGACCGCCGGCGCGCGCGGGAATCGCCGCACTACATGCTCGGCTTGAACTTCCTGGTCGCCAATCAGATCGATGCGGCCATCGAGGAGCTGAGCACGGCGGCTGAAGCGGCCGGCGATCCGCTCGAGATTCATTTGATCCTGGGGAACCTGTACCGGGAGAAGGGGCAGGTCGGGCGCGCGATCCAGGAGCATCAAAGCCTGCTTCAGCGGCCGCACCTCCGGAAGCTCGAGCACGCCAACGTGCTGCTCTGCCTGGGCCTCGACTACAAGCACGGAGGCTTCGTCGACCGCGCGCTCGAAGCATTCCTGGAAGTGGTGCGGCTGGATCCCGACAACCGGTATGCGTTGTCGAACCTCGAGAAGCTCTACGAAGAGCAGCACCAGTGGACCGACGCCTACGCGATGCGGCAGAAGCTGGCGGCGCGCGACCTGCCCGCGCAGCCGCCGCGGCACCGCCAGATTCTCGCGTTCCTGGAGAACGAGATCGGCCTCGCCGCGTTGAAGCGCAACGAGCTCACGGAGGCCACGCGGCGTTTCGAGGCGGCGATCGAGCTCGACGCCAGGAACGCTCCGGCGTATCTCAACCTCGGAGACGTTCGCTTCCAGCAGGGAGACGCCGCGGCCGCGAGCGCGACGTGGGAGCGCCTGGTGGAGATGTCGCCCGACCGCGCCTATCTCGCGTTCGCCAGGCTCGAGGCCGCCTACGGCCGTCTCGAGAGCGCGGCGCCAAAGCCCAACGACGCCGCGCGGTTCCCCGCCCTCTGCCGCCGGCTCGTCGGCGCCAATCCCCAGGACTGGCGCGCGCGGCTGGCGCTCGCCCGGTATCACACGGCCCACGGGAACGCCCACGACGCGCTCGAGCTGTTGTTCGAGGCGCTGGTGATCAACCCGCACGCGCTGTCGCTCCACCAGGCGATCTGGGAAACGCTCTCGCGCCTGCAGCTTTCCCCCACGCTCGTCAGCCGCTACGTGGACCTCACGCGCGACGCCATCTTCTACCTCGACCCCCACATCTGCGTGCGCTGCCGCTACCGGAGCACGGAACTGCTGTGGCAGTGCCCGCACTGTCACGAGTGGGACACGTTCCTCGAAGAACGCATCGCGCCGGCGAAGGACACGGAAGCGACATTGACGAGCTGAACGGACCTCGTTCTCGGTTCTCGGTTCTCGGTTCTTGGTTATCGTTCTCGTTCTCGGACCGGGAACGGTCGAACGGAACGAACCTGGAACGAAGAACCGAGAACCAAGAACCAAGAACGGTCCCCTAGAGTCGTTCCCCTTCAACCTTCAGCCTTTCGTTCAACGTCCTGACCTGCGACTCCGTCTCCGCCACGGTCCTGTCCGTGACGATGACGTGGTCGGCCCGCCGCACTTTTTCATCGATCGGCCATTGGGCGGCGAGGCGGGCTCGGGCGTCGGGCTCGCTCAGACGATCGCGCGTCATGACCCGGCGCAGCTGCTCGGCCGGATCGCAGGCGCAGACGATGACCCGATCGAAGTCGTGCTCGTGCCCCGTCTCGAACAGCAGCGGGATGTCGGCGATCGCGAGGCGCGTCGTGGTCGGGAGGGTCACGAACCACTGGCTGATCCGCCGGTAGACTTCGGGGTGGACGATCGCTTCGAGATCGGCGCGGGCGGCGCGATCGGTGAAGACGATCCGGCCGAGCGCCGCGCGGTCCAGCGTGCCGTCGGCCATCAGCACCGCGGCGCCGAAGCGGGACGCCACGGCGGACAGCGCCGGCGATCCGGGCGCGACCGCGGCGCGCGACAGCCGATCGGCGTCGATCGTCGGCACGCCGAGCGATTCGAAGAGACCGAGGCAGAAGGACTTCCCGGTTGCGATGCCGCCCGTGAGCGCAACCCGCAGCATGGCTCACGCGCCCGGCAGGCGCGACTGGGCCGCCGCGACGGTGTTCTTGAGGAGCATCGCGATCGTGAGCGGACCGACCCCGCCGGGCACGGGCGTCAGCGCGCCGGCCACTTCCGCGACACCGGGATGGACGTCGCCGACCACGATCGATCCACGGCGATCGAAGTCGGCGCGGCGCGGCGAGCCGGGCTCGAACAGGCGGCGCACGACCTCGGCGTCGGCCACCGCGGTGGTGCCGACGTCCACGACCGTCGCGCCCGGCTTGACGAACGCCCGGGTCACGAAGCCGGGACGGCCAATCGCGGCCACCAGGATGTCGGCGGTCGCGGCCACGGCCGCGAGGTCCGGCGTTTTCGAGTGGCAGATCGTCACCGTCGCGTCCCGCTGCAGCAGCAGCATCGCCATCGGCTTCCCGACGATCTCGCTGCGGCCGATCACCACCGCGTGCGCGCCCGCCATCGCGATGCCGCTCCGCTCGAGCAGCTCGACGATGCCGGACGGCGTGCACGGCATCAGCCGCGCGCGCCCCTGCACGAGCCGGCCGACGTTGGTCGGGTGGAAGCCGTCCACGTCCTTGGCCGGGATCGATCGCGTCGAACACCTGCTGCGCGGCCCCGCGCCCCATCGCCGCGGGAAGGGGCGACTGCACCAGGACGGCGTCGTGAACGGCGCTCGCGTTCAAGTGCGCGACGAGCGCCAGAAGCTCGTCGAGCGTCGCGGTGGCGGGCAGGCGCTGCAGGTCCACCCACAGCCCGGACTCGGTGCCGGTGCGCACCTTGTTCCGCACGTAGATTTCCGACGACGGATCGTTGCCGACGAGCACGATCGCCAGGCCCGGCGGCCGTCCGGCCCGCGCCGTAAACGCGTGCACCTCGGGCAGGACCGACTCGCGGATCTGCGCCGCGATCGCGCGGCCGTCGAGGATGCGCGCGCTCACCGTGCGACCTGCCCCGGCTGGCCGGCGGCGGCTTCGAGCTCGCGAAGGTGCTTCGCCTGGCCGAGCACGACGAGGAAGTCACCGACCCGCATGACGCTCTCCGGCGGCGGGTTGAACTCCATCTCGCCGTTCGCGCGCTGGATGCCGACGACGATCACGCCGAATTGCTGGCGGAGGCTCGCCTCGAGAATCGTCCGGCCGGCGAGCGCCGCGCCGTCGGCAATCTGCACCTGCTCCATGTTCAGATCGAGGTTGTCCGAGCTCGTGGCCAGCTGGACGAAGTCGACCACCGCGGGCCGGAGCGCGGTTTGCGCGAGCTGCAGTCCGCCAATCTGGTACGGCGACAGCACCCGATCGGCCCCCGCCCGGATCAGTTTGGCTTTGCCGTCTTCGGTCTCGGCGCGGCCCAGGATGAAGAGATCGGGACGCAGCAGGCGCGCCGTCAGCACCGCGTAGACGTTCTCCGCGTCGGTGCCGACCGCGGCGATGAACCCGCGCGCCCGCGCGATGCCGATTCGCTGCAGCACCTCTTCGCTGCTCGCATCGGCTTCGACCGCGAGGTAGCCGGCGGCAATCGCCTCCTGCATGCTGGCGGCGTCGCGCTCGACGATGACGAAGGGCACTCCCTGCCTCGAGAACTCACGGGCGACGGTCTGCCCGATGCGGCCGAAGCCGCAGATGATGAAGTGGTGCGTCAGATCGTCGAGCATGCGTTTCCGGCGGCGGCGAACCCAGCGCTCCTGCAGGTCTCCCTCGACCACCTGAGCCATCAGGAACGAGAACGTGTAGAGCACGGTCGCGACGCCGCCCATCACCAGGGCGACGGTGAAGACCTGCCCGGCGCGCGACAGGGGGTGCACTTCCCGGTACCCGACCGTCGTGACGGTCGTCACCGTCATGTAGAAAGCGTCCCACAGGCCCCAGCCCTCGATGACGCTGTACCCGGCGGTGCCTCCGGCGATGACGACCGCCAGCAGGGCGACCGCCAGCCGCCAGCCCGCCCACCAGGGCGAGGCGGCCCCGGACAGCAGGGGCCCGCGTCGACGAAGCTCGCTCTTCCGTTGAGCGGAGTCGGGCCGCGCCGCCGGCGGCGCCTTCCTCACATGACTATCGCTTGCTCGAGGACCGCCCGAGCACGAACCCGGCGGCAGTGATCACGACGCCGGCCAGGATGATCTTCAGGCCGAACGCGTCGGCAATCTCCGGGTTGATGTGCATCCCGGCGTACTGCAGCAGAACGTCGAGCTCGCTCCATTTCGCCAGGGTCTCGTTGGTCACGCCCCACTCGGTCAGGTAGGCGAGCAGCGTGATGCAGAACCCGTTGAAGAGCAGCATGTAGCCGAACATCTTCAGGAAGTTCGCGAGGTTCTCCAGGCCGCTGCGGGCCCCCGCCTCCGCCGCGTTCACGAGCGGGCTGTGGGTGCGGCCGTAGAACCAGTAGATGATCATGCCGACGTCGAGCCAGACCAGGAAGCGCACCCAGGTCATGACCGACAGCGTCAACATCAGGTACGCGCAGAGCAGCACGCCGCACACCGGGAAGAAGAACCCGAGCGGCAGCTTGAAGGGCCGCCGGGCTTCCGGACGCTTCACGCGAAGAATGATGACCGCAACCGACACCACCACGAACGCGAACAGCGTGCCGATGCTCGTCATCTCCCCCAGGAGGTTGATCGGGACGAACCCGGCGACGATGGACACGATGACGCAGGTGATGATCGTCGTGATGTAGGGCGTCCGGAACGTCGGGTGCACCTTGCTGACGCCAGCCGGGAGCAGACGGTCGCGGCTCATCGCGAAGAAGATCCGCGGCTGGCTCATGAGCATGACGAGCAGCACGCTCGTGATGCCCGGCGACCGCGCCGGCCGAGACGAGCCCCGCGGCCCAGTCCAGGTTGATGACGTGCAGCGCGTAGGCCACGGGCGCGTTGAGGAACGACGTCGCTTCCGCCGGCGGGACAATCGGCGTGCCCGGAAGTCCCTCGACGGCCGACCGGTAGTGCGTCACCGGAATCATGCCGGAGAGGATGCCGGCCACGGCGAGATAGAGGACCGTGCACACGACGAGCGACGCGATGATGCCGATCGGCAGATCGCGGCTGGGGTTCTTGGCCTCCTCGGCGGTCGTCGAGACCGCGTCGAAGCCGATGTAGGCGAAAAAGACGACGGCCGCCCCCGTGGCCACGCCGGAGAACCCGTACGGCATGAAGGGCGACCAGTTCTCGGGCTTCACGTAGCTCACGCCCATGACGATGAAGAACCCGACGGCGGCGAGCTTGATCGCCACCATCACCGCGTTGAACCGCGCGCTCTCGCGGACGCCGACGACGAGCAGCACCATGATCCCGAGCACGATCAGGACCGCCGGCAGGTTGATGAGCGATCCCACGTCCGGATTCGGCGAGGCCGACATCCACACCGGCAGGTGGATCCCGAAGCCCGCGAGGATCCGCTGGAAGTAGCCGCTCCAGCCGACCGCGACGGTCATCGATCCGACGGCGTACTCGAGGATCAGGTCCCAGCCGATCATCCACGCGAAGATCTCGCCGAGCGTCGCATACGCGTAGGTGTAGGCGCTGCCGGAGATCGGAATCATCGCCGCGAACTCGGCGTAGCAGAGCGCCGCGAAGCCGCAGGCGAGCCCGGCCAGGACGTAGGAGAGCACGATGCCCGGACCCGCCTGGTTGGCGGCGGCGGTCCCGGTCAGGACGAAGATGCCGGTCCCGATGATCGCGCCGATCCCGAGCAGCGTCAGGTCCATCGCGGTCAGCGTGCGCCGCAGCGACTTCCCGCCGTGCTCCGCGTCGCCGACGAGCTGCTCGATCGACTTCGTCTTGAGGAGATTCGAATCCATTCACCCTCCGGTGATGTGGTGATTCAGGCCTGGCAAAAGTCGCGGCATTATACCTTCACAACTCGGGAGGCCGCGAGACCTCCTGTCTCCTTTCTGAGCCGCGCCACGAACTCGCGCGTCCGCCTCTCCGGATCGTCGCCCGTCAGCAGATCGCCGATCACCGCCACCGCGCTCGCGCCCGCCTCGACGACGCGATCGACGCGCTCGAGCGTGATGCCGCCGATCGCGACCACCGGCTTCCCGCGCCCGGCCGCGTAGCGCACCAGCTCGAGGCCGCGGGCGCGAGTATCCGGTGTCTTTCGTCGCCGTGCCGAAGATCGGTCCGACGGCCAGGTACGTCGCGGTCCCCGCCACCGCCTCGTCCACCTGCCGCTCGTCGTGCGTCGACAGCCCGACCACCGCCGCCGGCCCCGTCGATCGACCGCACGTCGTCGACGGTCAGGTCCTCCTGGCCGACGTGGACGCCGGCCGCGCCGCTGAGCCAGGCGATGTCGGCGCGATCGTTGACGATGACCTCGGCCTCGTACCGGCGCGCGGTGCCCACCAGCCGCTCGGCGAGCGCGAGGAACGCGCCGCCCGGCGTGGCCTTGCACCGGAGCTGCAGGAGCCGCGCGCCGCCGGCGAGACAGGCGCAGCGCCACGGCAGCCGGGTCGAGACCCCGCGCGCGGCACACGTCCGGATCGATGATGGGATAGAGGACGGGAGGATGGCCCGGGTCGAACGCGGACATCGGGCAGACGGCCGTGGCCCGCTTACACGGCTTCGGCCAGCTGGCCGCCGCTACTTTTTTTTTCGACCAGGAACCGCTCCATGAACGCGGTGCCGAAGCGGCCCGCGATGAAGTCGGCGTCCGCCAGGATCTTGAGGTGCAGCGGGATCGAGGTCTTGATCCCTTCGATGACCGTCATCTCGAGCGTCCGGCGCATCCGGGCGATGGCCTCCTGGCGATCGCGGCCGTGCACGATGATCTTCGCGATCATCGAGTCGTAGTACGGCGGGATCGTGCACTCGGCGTGCACGAAGGTGTCGATGCGGACGCCCGGCCCGCCCGGCACGCTGAAGGCGTGGATGACGCCCGGGGACGGGGCGAACGTCTCCGGATCCTCGGCGTTGATCCGGCATTCGATCGAATGGCCGGTGAACGTGACGTCGCCCTGCTTGAACGACAGCCGCTCCCCCGCCGCGATCCGGATCTGCTCCTTCACGATGTCGATGCCCGTGATGAACTCGGTCACCGGATGCTCGACCTGGACGCGCGTGTTGACCTCGAGGAAATAGAAGTTCCCCTTGTCGTCGAGCAGGAACTCGAACGTGCCGGCGTTCGTGTATTGCACGGCCGCGCGCGGCGTCGACGACCGTGGCGCCGAGCTTGCGCCGCATCTTCTCGGTCACGGCGACCGAGGGGCCTTCCTCGAGCAGCTTCTGGTGCCGCCGCTGGATCGAGCACTCGCGCTCGCCGAGGTGCACGACCGCGCCGTGATGATCGCCGAGGACCTGGAACTCGATGTGCCGCGGGTTCTCGACGTATTTCTCGATGTAGACGTCGCCGACGCCGAAGGCCGCTTCCGCTTCGCGCTGGGCGGTCTTCATCGACTTGCTCAGCTCGCCCGTCTGGCGGATGACGCGCATGCCGCGGCCGCCGCCGCCCGCGACCGCCTTGATGATCACCGGCAGGCCGAGCTCCTTCGTGATCTTCAGCGCCTTCTCCTCGCTGTCGACCGGTCCGTCGCTCCCGGGCAGGATCGGCACGCCCGCCTTCTTCATCGCCCGCCGCGCGCGCGCCTTGTCGCCGAGCAGCCGGATGACGTTCGGCGCCGGGCCGATGAACTTGATGTGGCACGCCTCGCAGACTTCGGCGAGATACGCGCTCTCGGCGAGGAACCCGTAGCCGGGATGGATGGCATCGGCGCCGGTGATCTCCGCGGCGCTCAGCACCGCCGGCACGCTCAGGTAGCTGTCGGCGCTGCGCGCCGGGCCGATGCACACGTCCTCGTCGGCGAAGCGCACGTGGAGCGAGTTCTCGTCGGCCTCCGAGTAGACCGCGACCGTCTTGATGCCCAGCTCGCGGCACGCGCAGATGATCCGCAGCGCAATCTCGCCCCGGTTCGCGATGAGGATTTTCTTGAACATAAACGCTAGTCAGTCCTGATGGCGAACAACCGCTCGCCGTACTGGACAGGCTGGCCATTCTCCACGTAGGCGCTGACGATCTCCCCTCGTACTCGGACGTAATCTCGTTCATCAGCTTCATCGCCTCGATGATGCACAGCACCTGGTCCTTCTTGACGTGCTGACCCACTTCCACGAACGAGTCGGCGCCCGGTTCGGGCGAACGGTAGAAGGTGCCGACGATCGGGGACTTCACGACGGCGAGCTCGACGGCGTCGCGTATCGTGACGGCGAGGCGACGGGTGGCAGCGGGGGCCGGCGCGACGGGCGCCGGGGGCGTGCGGCGCGTGGTACGGCGGCAGGGCGGCATGGGACGGCGGCGCCGGGAGTGACGGCTGATGCTTTCCGGACGCGGAGCTTCAGCCCGTCCTGTTCGACCTCGAATTCCGCCAGGTCGTGCTGGCGGACGAGCTCCAGAATGCGTTCAATGTCCTCGAACTCCATCATCCCCCAAAAGACGTGGCTTCCGCCTCGGCGGAAGGACGATGCCACTGCTCGCGGTGCTCCACCCCACTCGCTGCGGCTCGACTCGCTACGCTCGCTCGCCGCGGCCGCTGGCGCTCATATCTCTATCGGCACGTCGGTCAGGATCTCGCAGCCCGCCGTCCACGACCAGCACGTCGTCTTCGATCCGCACCCCGCCGAGCCCGTCGACGTAGGCGCCCGGCTCGATGGTGAACACCATGCCGGGCGCGACGGGCGTGTCCGGCTGGGCCCCCGGCAGCTTGCCGATCCGCGGCTCTTCGTGCACTTCGAGCCCCAGGCCGTGACCCGTTCCGTGGCCGAACGCGTCTCCGAGCCCGTGCCCCACGAGCACGTCTCGCGCCGCCGCGTCGATCTCGGCTCGGCCGCGCGCCGGGCCGCACCGCCGCGAGCGCCGCCGCATGCGCCTCCCGGACCGCCGCGGCGATCCGCCGCAACGCCGGCGCGGGAACGCCAAGGTGCACGGTCCGCGTAAGATCCACGCAGTATCCGTCGTAGACGCCCCCGAAGTCCAGCACCACCCCGTCGCCCGCACTGGAGCGTCCGGTCCCCCGGCCGCGCGTGCGGGCGGGCGCTGTTGGGGCCGGACGCCACGATGGTCTCGAAGGCCGGCCGCTCGAAGCCGGCCGCGCGGATTGCGGCGTCGATGTCGGCCGCCACTGCCAGCTCGGTGCGCCCCTCACCGGCGAATCGCGGCGCGCGCCGCGCGCCATGCCGGAGAGCCGCCGGGCCGCCTCGCGCAGCGTCGCGACCTCCCAGGCGTCCTTGACCACGCGGCGAGGCTCAATCACGCGCTCGGTCGGCACGAGCGTCTGGCTGCCGCCCTCTTAAGCGGCCGGGGTCGCCGCCAGCGTGGCCGACAGCCAGTTGAAGCGCTTACTGTCATCGACGCCGCCTCGATGCCAATCCGCGGACCCTCGTGCGCTGCAGCACGTCGACGATGGCTTCGTCGTAGCCGCGATCGACGATCTCCAGATCCACGTCGCCGCCGGGCGCGACGCGAGCAGCTCGCGCGCCGCGGTCGCATACCGGAAATCCACGACGAGCACGCAGCGCTCCGCGCTGAGGATCGCCGCACCCGCGGTCCCGCTGTATCCCGTCAGGTAGCGCAGGTTCGGCAGGTGCGTCACCAGCAAGGCCTCGACGCCGGCGGCGCGCATGTCGTCGCGCGCGCGGGACCGGCGAACGGGTCAGGTCATGAATCATGAACGACGGCTCCAGACGTCTGACGTCGTTCATGATTCATGACCTGACCCCCGACTGCCAACTCCCAAACGGCCCACTCCCAAACTGCCAGGCTGCCAACACGCTGAGAGAGGATGATTCGTACCATCTGAGTGAAACTCGCTGCGACTTTCACCCCCAGAAGTTGGGAGTTGGTAGTTGGAGGTTTTGGGAGTTTCTGCGCAGCAGCGTCAGCGTGAGGCGCGCCCCGCGCGCGTCCGGACGATGGCGTGGAGGAACTGTTCGAGCCCGGCGAGCGCCGGGTCGGCGGCGGCAGGCGGCTTCGCAGCGATGACCGGCTCGACCGGAACGGCGGCCTGCGCGACCGGAACGCGATGTGCCCGACCGGAGCCGCGACGGGCTCGGCGGCCGGGAGCGCGTACGGGCGGACGGCGCGGCCGGGTGCGCCTCGTCGGCGCGGGCTGAGCCATCTCCGGCTCAGGAGGCGCCGCGTGGGCCGCGGCCCGTTCGAGGGCCGCTTCGGCCGCCTGCGCCGCGTCTCCCTCCGCCGCAAAGCGTGCGGCGTCGGCGTCGGTGTACTGCTCGTGCACGTCGTCGCCGCGACGGTGATGGATCTCGGCCAGCCCGCGGATCGCCGCGAGGTTCTCGGGCGCGAGCCTGAGGACGTGCTCGAGCTCTTCCCGTGCGTCCTCGTAGCGGCCGACCTCGATCAGCGCGCGCCCGAGCGTGACATGTGCGGACAGATAGGCAGGATGGCGGACGAGGCCCGCCGTGCAGGTCGCAATCGCCTCTTCGAAGCGCCCGGAGCGGCGGAATTCCTCGGCCAGCGCCGCGAACGCGATGGACGCCGGGTCCGACTGGACCCGGCGTTTGAGCTCTTCAATGCGCGGATGTGTCCGACATCGGTAAAGGCTATTTTCTGATGGGGCCCTTCGCGTTCAATCCCGCCTCAGGGAACGCCACGGTGACCGTATGCGTGTCGACACCTGTTTTCCCGGTCTCGTCGGTGACGACAAGCGTGACTGTGTACGTTCCCTCTGGGCATAACCAGGTTGCCAGTCGGACCTCAGCGGCTTGGTCGCTTGCGGCGACGAGGTCACAAGAATCGGCGACCCATCCCCGAAATCCCAGGCAGTAGCTGACGATGCGACGGCCGGCGGGTGCCGTCGAACCGGACGCGTTGAAGGAGACCGACTGGTTCGGGACGGGGTCCGCCGGCGAAACCGAGAACGCTGCCGTGGGCTTCGCTGACCCTCGCCAATGATGATGACGTGTGGACGTCTGCGCGGAGCGCCCGAACGAATCCGTGATCGTCAGCGTGACGCTGTACGTGCCGGCCAGCGCGTAACGTATGCGTCGTCGTCCGGTCCGCTGCCGGTCTGGCCGTCGCCGAAGTCCCACGAATAGCTAGACGATCGGGTTGTTGGGGTTCGAGGTGCTCAGCGCTGCGTCGAAGAAGACGATGCCTGGTCGTCAAATGCCGCGCCGTCGGCGCGGAGTAAAGCTCGGCTGCAGGCCGTCGGGCGGCACGACGACGCCCGGCGGGACGAGGCGGATGGTCGCCAGCCGCGAACTGCCGTTGCCGAAGTCGGTTCCGACCGGCGTCACGACGATCTGCACGGTGGTGAACGTCTCGACCGAGGGCCCGGCGGGGGACGAAGGGGCCGTGAACACCAGCGTCGCGCGCCCGTTCGCGTCGGTCACGAGGTTTCGCGCCGACAGCGAGCCGAAGTCGACACGTAAGCCGTCCACGAAGATCTCGGCGCGGAGCGAGAGGTTGGGCAGCGGGTTGCCGAACTGGTCGCGCGCCGTGATCGTCACGAGCGACTGCGACGCGCCGTCCTGCGTCAGTTGGTCGGGCGTCACGGTGATGGTGATCGACGTGCCGAACTCCGACGGGCCGGCCAGCGGCGGCGCCTCCTGGTTCTTCATCGTGCAGCCAGCCGAGGCCAGAAAGCGCGGACAGCACAATGCCGAGGATGGTTCGCGCCGGGGACAATGTTCGCTTCATATTGAAAATCACCGTTCGTGAACGGCGCCCTGTGTTCGACCCTGTGAGAGTGGTGTTATTCGGGATCCGCGAAGTTCGCGAAGTGGACGCTGATCTTGCCCATGACGCTGACCGCCCGGCCGGTCTGATCGTGCCCGTAGAAGGTGACTTCCGCGATGGTCGACACGATCACGAAATTCGAGGCGAGCGCGCCCAGCGGCGCCTCGACCTTCGCCTGATGGCGGACGAGCGTGAAGCCGAACAATCGCCCCGTCGGCCGTCACCGTCCCCGTGATCGCTCCGTCGAACGGATACGGGACGTCCACGCCCGGCGTATTGCGGCCATCGGCGCGGATGTACACGACCCGGTAGCGGTCGATGGTGATGAAGTTGGCTGTCGACGGCTCGGTCAACCCCGGATCCTTCATCGCCAGCTCGAACTCGACCGAACCGTTGTCGTTGACGATCCCGCCGCCCGTGAGCACGTCGGACCTGAGCTCGGTGCCCAAGTCGCCGTCCTCGCCGGCGGACCCCTGCAGCGACGCGATGATCAAATAGGAAGGCGCCTGCCCTTCCCGCGCCAGGTCTCCGCACGAGACCGACGCCAGCACCAGGATCACGGCGCCAGCCGATCGGCCCACCCTGACAGCCTTCTCGATGTTCATAGTTCCCTCAGAATGCGCGGCGTGATGAAGATCAACAGCTCCCTGCTGTCGTCCGATACCGAATCCCGCCGGAAGAACCAGCCGAGCAGCGGAATCCGGCTGAGGCCCGGAGTGCGATCGGTCACGTCGGTCTCGGTGCTCACGAAAATCCCGCCCATGACCGTGGTCATGCCGTCGCTGACCTGAACCCGCGTGACCGCGCGCTGCGTGTTGATGGAGACGTTGCCCAGCTCCCCGACCGGCGAGCCGGGCGTGGAGTTCTCGATCGAGACGGACATGATCACGGTGTTCGCGCTCGTGATCTGCGGCGTGACCCTCAGCGTCAGTGACGCATCCTTGAACGTGGTCGTGGCCGGTGAGGTGATCGTCCCTGGCGTCGTGACCGGGATCTGCACGCCTTGCGTGATCTCCGCTTCGACATTGTTCTGCGTCGTCACGCGCGGCGTGGACAGGATTCGCCCCTTGCCCGAGCGCTCGAGCGCCGACAGCGCGACGTCGAGGTTGAAGGCGCCGTTGACCGACCCCAGCGCGATGCCGATCGCGCTGTTGACCGCGCCCAGGGCGCCGCTCTGCGCCGGGAGGTCGACAACGGTCGGCGTGTTGCCGGGTCCCTGGTTTCCGAGCGGAGGACGGCCACCCACCTGGACGTTGTTGGGAAACGCGAGGTTGGTCGTGTTCCCGAGCTGCGGCACCATCCGGCCGTTCAATCCCCACTGCACACCGATGGCGCGTGCGAACTCCCGGTTCGTCGTGATGACCCTGGCTTCGATTTCGACCTGCGGCTCGGGACGATCCAGGCTCGTGATCAGGGCCTGGGCGGTCTGCAGCCGGTCGGGCAGGTCGGTCATGATGACCGTGTTCGTTCTGGCGTCGAACTGGATCTGCCCGCGCTGCGGACAGCGCCGACTTCGTCAGCAACTGAATCATGTCGAACGCTTTGGCGTAGCTCAGCGAGAAGGTCTGCACGCGCAGGTCGCCGGCCAGCGCTTTCGCTTCCGACAGCTTCCGCCGCTCGCCTTCCTCCTCGGCCAGCACCGCGATCGGGGCGATGCGGACGATGGTGCCTTCGGCGACGTAGCCCAGCTTGTGTGTGCGCAGCAGCGTCTCGAAGGCCTGGTCCCATGGGACGTCCCGCAGCACGATGTCGATGGGCGTCGACGGGACCGACGGATCGATGATGATGTTCAGCCCGCTGATCTCGTTGAAGTAGCGCAGCACCGATCGGAGATCGGCGCCGGAGAAGTCCAGCGTGATCGGGTTCCCCTGATACTTCCTCTCGCTCGGGCCCGAGATGAGCTGCGCGGCAGAGGGCGACGGCGGCGGGGGCGCCTGCTGGCGTGGAGCGGCCGCTGCGGGAGCGGCGGCTACCGGGGCGGCGGCTACCGGGGCGGCGGCTCGGGCCAGCGGAGCGGCGGCTGCCGGAGCGGCGGCGACCGGAGCCGGAGCGGCCGCTACCGGCGGCGGCGCCGGCGCGGGGGCCGCCGAGCCCCTCATTCTCAGCGCCGCGATCGGATCGGCCGGAGTGGTCTCCCTCGGAGTAATGGCCGCCGCGTTGGCGATCGCCTGGGCCAGCGGGATGTCCGGCTCCTGTTCGACTGGCGCGGCGCCCGGCGCACCGGGTGGCAGCGCGAACGTGGCGGCCGACTGCGCCGGCCCGAAGACCACCGCGAGATCGCGTCCGTCCGCCCCGGCGCGTTCGACGTGATACGTCGCCCCGTCGGCCACTTCCATCACGACGCGCGTGACGAGAGGCGCGCGGCTGTTCACGGCGACGCGGACACGCGTCACGAGCGGACCGACGACGGTCGTTTGCGCGGGCGCCTTCGACGCGACGTTCGGAAAATCGAGCACGAGCCGGCGTGGCTTGTCCTGGCTTTCGCTCACGTCGGCCGGCATCAACCGTCCGTTACCGCCGAGGGTGACGGTCGTCATGCCTGCGGCCGGGCTCGCCAGGACGCGATCGAGAATGGTCGCGTCCGGCGCTTCGGCCCGCGGCACCTGTGGCGTCGGCGCCGTGATCGAGGGCGTTGCCGGGGCGCTCGAGAGCGGCGCCGGGACCGCCGGCCGGAGCGCAGCGGTCAGCTCGAGGCGAATCAGGTTGCGCGTGCTCCGCACCGCGTATCGGAGGGCCGCGCGAGCGAGACGCGGACCAGGGCCAGCGCCTTGCCGTCGGGCGCGCTGGCCTGCTCGATCGAAACCGCCGCGATCGCATCGCGGCGCTCGACGAGGTTCGAGGCGTTGGCGACCGAGACGTTGCGCAGCTCGACGAGCAGCGTCATCGGGTCGGGCCGCTTCACGACGTAGGCGGCCGGCTCGGTCGATTCAATCAGGACGCTGTTGCCCTCCCTCGACACGCCGAGCAGCCGGATCGGGCCGGTCCCGGCCGCCAGGGACATCCCTCCGGCCAGCGCGACCGCGGTCACGAGCATCAGCTGCGCGGACCGCCGCGCCAGTTTCATGTGCGGCATCTGCAGCCTCATCCGCGACCCCCATCGGCCGATCTCAGAGATTTCCGAATTTCCTTCTGCTTCACGAGCGAGAGCGGGTCGTTGACGTCCTGCGAGAAGACGACCGCGTCCAGAACGATCGATTTCACCGTGCCATCCAACAATCGATCTCCCGCCTTGATCACGTAGGTCTTGTTGTCGGGCCCCTGAATCATCGCCACGAACCCGGCGCGATCCTTCAGGATGCCCTTGATGCTGATTTCGTTGATCAGCAAGCCGGGCACGCCCGACGGGCGCGCCCCCGTCTTGGGATCGTTGCCGCGGCCGAGCAGGCTGACGAACGGATCGCGGCGTCCGTCCGGGGCGTAGGTGAACGGCGGGCCCGATGGCGGCGCGGGCTGCGCCCCGGGCTGCGGCTGCCCCGCCGCGGCGGGCGCGCCCGGCCGGCGCGCGGCGCCGGCGTCTGCGCCGACGCGCCGAGCGCCAGCACCGAGGCGGCGGCGAAACCAGACGAGCGTGCGCGCGCGAGTCATGCGACGGGTGTCCTTGCTCATTTCGTGGACGGCTGCTTCGGCACGACGGGAGCGCGGCCGCCGCGCCCGGTCGCCGCCGGCGCCTTGTTTTCCTGCAGGACGAATGTCGTCGCCACGAGCTCCGTGTCGATGGTGACCCCGGGTTCCGGCTTCACCCGCGACTTGATCGAGATCTCGCCGACGTTGATGATTCGCGGAAACTTGCTGATCCGATCGAAGAAGAACGCGAGGTCGTGGAACGTCCCCTCGGCGGTCAGCTTGAACGGCAGCTCCGCGTACAACTCCTCCTGCTTCGGCGGCTGCGGCGTGAACCGCTGAATCCTCAGGTTGGACTGCGTCGCCAGTCCCTGCACGCGCCGGAGAATGTCGGCCACGTCCTTCTGCTCCGGCAGCACGGCTTGCAGGTTCTCGAGCCGGCGTTCGAGCTCCGTCACTTCCGCCTGGAACTGCGGCAGGCGCCGCGCCGTCGCCTTGCCTCTCGCGACGTCCGCCGTCAGCGCCTTCAGGCGCGTCTTGCGGCCGTCGATCTCGGCCTGCGTGTCGACGACGTAGAACTTCCAGAACCCGAAGATCGCCAGACCCGACACGACGACGAACGCGCCGATCTGTGCGTACCACGGGAGCTTGCTGAGCGACAGTTCCATGGATTCTCTACTGCGTGTCGGACACAGTCCGACCGCGCCTCTGCCTGTTACTTCTTCGCGGGTGCCCCACGGCCCCGCAGGCCCGCTGCCGGCGGCGGCGGCGGCGGCGGCGGGGCGTCGGGGTTGTTGAACACGGCCTTGACCGAAAACTTGAACATGTCGCCGGTCTTTTCGTCGGCCTCGACCTGGCTGTCGATGAGCTCGACCGGCTTCTTGAACCAGGCGGTGGTCTCGAGGTTCGCGACGAAATCGGACACGCCGGTGAGGGAGGTCGTCATGCCGGCGAGCGTGAAATCATCCCCCTTCTGCTTCAGCTCCGTGAGCCAGAGCCGCTCGGGGATCGCCTTGCTGATCTCGTCGAGGACGTGCACCGGGCCGGTCTGGCCGCGGCGCAGCTGCTCGATCAGCGTGACGCGCTGCTGCAGCTGCGCCTTGCGCGCCTCGAACTTCTGCACCTGCGCGAGGACCGAGCGGAGCTGCTGCGTTTCCCGCTCGCCGCTGGCGATGGCCTCGTCGAGGCGGGCGGATTCCGTCCGCAGCGACCAGAACCACCAGCCCACGCCCATCACCGAGCCGATCAGGATCAAGCTCGCGATAATCGTGACGCGGTGCGCCGCCGGGATGATCGCGCCGCGCTTGGTCGTGCCCCGTTCGACGGCGAGGAGGTTGATGCGAATCATCGGTCGCCCACACGGCGCAGCGCGAGGCCGACCGCGACGGCCACGGTCGGGGCGACGTCGGCCGCCGATTCCACGTGAAACCGCTTGGCGTCGAACCCGACCCGCTTGAACGGATCCAGCACCTCGACGGGCGCCTCGAACCGGTCGGTCAGCATCTCGGTGAAGCCCTCGGCGCGCGACGCGCCGCCGCTCAGCATGATGCGATCGATGCGATCCGACGCCGCCGTCGCCTTGAAGAAGTCGAACGTCTTCTGAATCTCGAGCATCACGTTCTCGCTGACGGCGCGCAGCACCGGCTTGGCGTCTTCGAACGAGACGCCGTCGACCGGCACGCCCCGCTTCAGCTGATCGGCGAGCTCGAAGGGCAGGTTCAGTTCCTTCTGCAGCGCCTCGGTGTAGGCGTTGCCGCCGATCGAGATGTCGCGCGTGAACACCGACTGGTCGCCGTTGAGGATGTTGATGTTCGTCGCGCTCGCGCCGGCGTTCAGCAGCACGATCACCGCGCCCGCCTCGATCCCGTAGTTCACCTCGTAGGCGTTCTGGAGCGCGAAGGCGTCCACGTCCACCACGACCGCGGATCGCCCCGCCTGGGCGATCACGCCGGTGTAATCCGCGATCTTTTCCTTCTTCGCCGCGACGAGCAGGACCTCCATCGTCCCCTTGCCGCCTCCGGCGCCGCTGTCGAGGATCTGGTAGTCCAGGTTCACGTCCTGGATGTCGAACGGGATGTACTGCTCAGCCTCCCAGTAGATCGACTCGGCGAGCTCCGCCTCGGTCATGACCGGCAGCGTGATCTTCTTGACGATCACGGCGTTGCCCGAGAGCGACGCGGCGACGTCCTTGGTCTTGATGCCCCGGCCGTCGAACAACCGCCGGATCGCCTCGGCGACCGCGCCCCCGTCGATGATGGCGCCGTCGACGATGCTGTCGGGCGGCACGGGTTCGCTGCCGAAGGCCGAGACCTTGAAGGCCTTGCCGTTCGGTTTCAGCTCCACCGCTTTGACAGCGCTCGATCCAATGTCCAAGCCGACGAGTGATTTCGGTCTACGGAACACCGCTGTTGTCCTGTCTCGTGAATCGATGTAACTGATTGCTACTGAAGCATTTCAGATTACATTAGAGGATCGGATGTCTTAAAGCTGTGCTGAATTGAACACCAACCCGAGCCTCTTATCGGCAGGAGCAATCGGCAAATTGGGTGCCACGGGAAAAAGTTGATCTCAATTCCGGCAGAACTGCGCAGATTTGGGATCTGGGCCGGTTCGAGAGATTTCACGGACGGGGTTGCCGATCGCGATTTTGGTAGGAAGCTGACAGTTTTCGTCAGTCCGGGGCGTCGGATGCCGCAACTCCGCACCGCGCAGGCCTTTGACCCTCATTGGCCGGATGCCCGGCTCGCGTCGAGTCCCATCCGGCGCGCGTGGCGCCGCGTGGCGCTCCGGTTGACAATGCTCATAATCGTCGGTATCCTTTTGGTTTGCCGTCCTTTGAAAGACGCTGACCGCCTGCGCAACTGTTCCGGCCCGTCCGCCGACCAGCCAGCGCCCATGCTACGGCGGTGCCCGAAGCCGAACGGCCGGACGAAGAAACGAGCGAAGGCGGAAGCCTTCAGGCGAAGGCGGGAAGGGATCTGAGTCATGGGTTCGTTTGTCCCCACTGCCGGAAGTGTGCAGCGGCAGTGGCACGTGATTGATGCCGGCGGCCTGGTCCTGGGCCGGGTGGCGACCGAAGCGGCCCGCCTCCTCCAGGGGAAGCACAAGCCGGTGTATACGCCGCACATCGACGTGGGCGATCACGTCGTCATCGTCAATGCGGCCACGGTCAGGCTGACCGGCCGCAAGGAAGAACAGAAGTTGTACCGGTATCACAGCGGCTACGAAGGGGGCTTGCGCGAAGAGCGCGCCAAGGACGTCCGCCAGAAGAACCCGGTCCGGCTCGTCGAAGAAGCGGTGCGCGGCATGCTGCCCAAGACCAAGCATGGGCGAAGCGATGTGGCGCAAGTTGAAAGTCTACGCGGGTGCCGATCACCCGCACGCGGCGCAGAAGCCGCGGACCCTGAAGGCAACGAGCGAGGTCGCATAACGTGGCAGCAGGTATTCAGTACTACGGCACAGGGCGCCGCAAAACATCCACTGCCCGCGTGTTCCTTCGGCCCGGCAACGGCGGCATGGTCGTCAACTACAAGCCGCTCGAACAGGCCTTCCCCACCGAAGCGCTCCGTACCCAGATCAAGCAGCCGCTCCTCGTCACGGAAACCGCCGAGAAGTTCGATGTGCTCGCGACCATCGCCGGCGGCGGCATTGCCGGCCAGGCCGGCGCGCTCCGCCTCGGCATCGCGCGCGCGCTGGTCGAATACAACATCGAGCTCCGGCAGCGGCTCAAGAAAGCGGGCTTCCTGACGCGCGACGCGCGCATCAAGGAGCGCAAGAAGTACGGGCAGAAGGGAGCGCGCAAGCGCTTCCAGTTCAGCAAGAGATAAGAACACGAGGCTTCCCGCTCCGGCTCCCTGCGTTCCGCTCCTGGCGGACGCGGGAAGCGGACAGCTGGAAGCGGGGAGCTTTTTTATGGAGGCAGCTTGACCGGCATCGCCCTGAAGGATTTGCTCGAGGCGGGGGTGCACTTCGGGCACCAGACGAAGCGCTGGAACCCGAAGATGAAGCAGTTCATCTTCGGCGAGCGGAACGGGATCTACATCATCGACCTGTCGAAGACCGCGAAGCTGTTCCGCGAGGCGGAGCAGTTCGCAGCCAACCTGGCGGCCGACGGACGGACGATTCTCTTCGTGGGCACCAAGCGGCAGGCGCAGGACGCCATCGCGGAAGAGGCGCAGCGCAGCGGCATGTTCTTCGTCAACCAGCGCTGGCTCGGCGGGCTGCTGACCAACTTCTCGACCATCCAGCGCAGCCTCGCGCGGCTCCGCGACCTCGAAGCGATGGAAACCGACGGCCGCTACGAGTCGCTCTCCAAGAAGGAAATCGCGCAGATCGAGAAAGAGAAGCGCAAGCTCCAGAAGAACCTCGAAGGGATCCGCCACATGTCGCGGCTGCCCGACGCGCTCTTCGTCGTCGACACGCGCAAGGAAAAGATCGCCGTCGACGAGGCCCGGAAGCTGAAGATCCCCGTCATCGGGATCGTCGACACCAACTGCGACCCCGACGAAATCGACTTCGTGATCCCCGGCAACGACGACGCGCTGCGCGCCATCCGGCTGTTCGCGTCGCGCATCGCCGACGCGATCCTGTCGGGGCGCGGCATCCGGGAATCGTCGCAGGCCGAAGACAACGCCGAGGCCGAAGGGGACGAGCGCGCGCGCCGCGGCCGTCCCGCGCGCCAGGCGCGACCCGAACAGGCCACGTCTCCGGCGTCGGTCTAGTCACGTCGGACGACTTTTGCGACGCCGGCCATCGATGAGGAGGCCGGCGTTTTCATGTACAGCTTCCAGCCTCACGCGTGGCCGCTTCCCGGCTTGTTGTGCGGGACGCTGGAAGCGGGAAGCGGGAAGCCTCAGGAGCTCAGTCATGGCAGACATCAACGCAGCGCTGGTGAAGAAGCTCCGCGACCTGACGGGCGCGGGGATGATGGAGTGCAAGGCCGCCCTGACGGAGGCCAACGGCAACCTCGAGGAGGCGACGACGATTCTGCGCAAGCGCGGGCTCGCGTCGGCCACCAAGAAGGCCGGACGCGCGGCGAAGGAAGGGCTCGTCGGCAGCTACATCCACATGGGGGGCAAGATCGGCGTGCTCGTCGAGGTGAACTGCGAGTCCGACTTCGTCGCCCGCACCGACGACTTCCAGAACCTCGCGCGCGAGATCGCGATGCACATCGCCGCGGCCAGCCCGCAGTACGTGCGGCGCGAGGACGTGCCCCCCGACGTGCTCGATCGCGAGCGCGCCGTCTACCGCGGCCAGATGGACGGCCAGAACAAGCCGGAAGCCGTCCTCGACAAGATCGTCGAGGGAAAGCTGAACAGCTTCTACGAGCAGGTGTGCCTGATGGACCAGCCGTCCATCCGCGATCCCAAGGTCACCATCGGCCAGATCGTCACGGCCGCGATCGCGAAGATGGGCGAGAACATCGTCGATCCCGCGCTTCGTGCGCTATCAAGCTGGGAGAAAGCGCCTCGTAGCGTCAGGGCTTCAGCCCTGCCATCGCCTAGAACGTTTGCTCCCGTTGATATAATCGCCAGATGCCCCCCGCCTATCGCCGCGTCCTGCTGAAGCTCTCCGGCGAAGCTCTGATGGGCGAGCAGCAGTTCGGGATCGACCCGGCCGTCGCGACCCAGATCGCGAAGGACATCCGCGAGATCCAGCAGCTCGGCGTGCAGACCGGCGTCGTGATCGGCGGCGGCAACATCTTCCGCGGGCTGGCGGCCAGCGCGCGCGGGATGGACCGGGCGACGGCGGACTACATGGGCATGCTCGCCACGGTCATCAACGCCCTCGCGCTGCAGGATGCGCTGGAGCACGTCGGGGTCACGACCCGCGTCGCCACGGCGATCGAGATGCGCGCGGTCGCCGAGCCCTTCATCCGCCGCCGCGCCGTCCGCCATCTCGAAAAGGGCCGCGTCGTCGTCTTCGCGGCCGGCACCGGCAACCCGTACTTCACCACCGACACCGCCGCGGCGCTGCGCGCGATGGAGATGAAGGCCGACGTCATCCTCAAGGGCACCAAGGTGGACGGCATCTACACCGCCGACCCGATGCTCGACCCGACCGCGACGAAGTTCTCCCAGATCTCCTACCTGAAGGTGCTCGAGCAGGGCCTGAAGGTCATGGACGCCACAGCGATCTCGCTGTGCATGGACAACAAGCTGCCGATCGTCGTGTTCAACCTGCGCACCGCCGGGAACCTCCGCCGGGTCATCGCCGGCGAGCCGGTCGGGACGACGGTGACGGCCTAACGAGGGAATCGTATGGACGTCAGTGATCTGAAAGGCCTGTTCGCCGAAGTCAAGAAACGGATGGACACACAGATCGATCACGTGCGCCGCGAGCTGGGCGGCGTCCGCACCGGGCGGGCGTCCGTCACCATCCTGGACTCGGTGCACGTCGATGCCTACGGCTCGCACGTCCCGCTCAACCAGGTGGCGTCGCTGTCGATCCCGGAGCCGACGCTCATCGTCGCCCAGCCGTTCGATCCGACGCTGATGGGCGTCATCGAAAAAGCGATCCGCGCCTCCAATCTCGGACTGAACCCGACCAACGACGGCAAGGTCGTGCGGATCCCGATTCCCAGCCTGACCGAGGAGCGCCGCAAGGAGCTGTCGAAGCTGGTGCACAAGCACGCCGAAGAGGGCCGCAACGGCATCCGGCAGGTCCGCCGCGACGCGAACGACAAGCTCAAGAAGCTCCTGAAGGACCACGGCATCTCCGAAGACGACGAGCGCCGCGGCCTCGACGAGGTCCAGAAGCTCACCGACCAGCACATCGGCCTCATCGACGATCTGCAGAAGAAGAAGGATGGCGATCTGCTGAATAAGTGAACGTGGGCTTCCAGCTTCCAGCTTCCGGCTTCCAGCTGACATGTCCTACTTCTCCCATCTCGAGTGCTCCGTGCCCTGCGGAGCGCCTCGTTACGATCCCCTGGTCGAACAACACCTGTGCGTCTGCGGCGCTCCCCTGCTGGCGCGCTACGACCTCGAGGCCGCACGGCGCGTGGAGCCGTGAGACGCTCGCCGCGCGCGAGCCGAGCATGTGGCGGTATCGCGAGCTGATGCCGCTGTTCGACGGCGAAGCACCCGCTCTCGCTCGGCGAGGGCTGGACGCCGCTCATCCATGCCGCACGGCTCGGCGCCGCGCTTGGCGTCCGGCGGCTGTTCGTGAAAGACGAGTCGCTCAACCCGACGAACTCGTTCAAGGCACGCGGGCTGTCCGCCGCGGTCACGCGCGCGCGGTATCTCGGCGCCAAGGTCCTGTCGGTACCCTCCGCCGGCAACGCCGCCAACGCGGTGGCGGCGTACGCGGCCGCTGCCGGGCTCGAGGCCAAGGTCTTCATGCCGAAGGACGTCAAGGTCCCCTTCATCCGCGAGTGCGAGCTGTACGGCGCCGACGTCACGCTCGTTGACGGCCTGATCACGGATGCCGGGCGCATCGCCGCCGAGAAGGGCCGGCCGCTCGGCTGGTACGACATGTCCACGCTGAAGGAGCCGTACCGGATCGAGGGCAAGAAGACGATGGCCTACGAGCTCGGCGAGCAGCTCGGATGGACGTTCCCCGACTGGATCATCTATCCGACCGGCGGCGGCACCGGCATGGTCGGCATGTGGAAGGCGTTCGAGGAGATGGAGCGCATCGGCTGGATGGCCGTGGGAAAGCGTCCGAAGATGGTGTCGGTCCAGGCCGAGCACTGCGCGCCGATCGTGCGCGCGTTCGAGCAGGGGGCGGAGCGATCGGAGCTCTGGCAGAACGCGCGCACGGTCGCCGACGGACTGCGCGTGCCGAAGGCGGTCGGCGACTTTCTCGTCCTGCGCGCCGTCCGCGAAAGCGGCGGCACCGCGATGGCGGTGTCGGACGCCGACATGGTGCGCGGCATGCGCGAGCTCGGTTCCCGCGAAGGGATCAGCGCCGCGCCCGAAGGCGGCGCCGCCCTGCACGCCGTCAAGGTCCTGGTCCAGGACGGCCGCCTGAAACCATCCGAAACCGTCGTCGTCTTCAACACCGGCGGGGCGCTGAAGTATCTCGATGTGCTGAATGCCTGAACGGGACTCGGGACCCGGACTGGGACTCGGGACTCGGGACTCGGGACTCGGGACTCGGGACGGACTCGGGACTCGGGACTTCGGGACTCAGGGATTCGGACGATTCGCGATTCAGGGATTAGGGATTAGGGATTAGGGATTCAATCTCCGAGCGAAATCCCCATCGCCCGCGCGGCACGAATCACGTCGAAGTCCAGCGGCACGTTGCGCGTGCGGCCCACGATCTTCTCGAGCGGAACCGCTACGATATCGGGCGGATGAAAGGCCACCATGTGGCCGAACTGGCGCTGGAGAACCAGCTCCACCGCACGGGCGCCGAACCGCGTCGCCAGCAGGCGGTCGAAGCTGGTCGGCGAGCCGCCGCGCTGCAGGTGCCCGAGGACGACCGTCCGTGATTCCTTCCCGGTGAGCCTCTCGAGCTCGGGCATGATGCGCACACCGATGCCCCCAAGCCGTTCGGCGTACTCGCCGGAAGCGGCTCTCAGCAGCGACACCGAGCCGCCGACCGGCATCGCCCCCTCGGCGACGACGACGATGCTGAAGCGCGCACCGTAGGCGTCCCGGCCGCGGATGCTTCGTGCGACCTTTTCCAGGTCGAACGGAATCTCGGGAATGAGGATGACATCGGCGCCCCCGGCCACGCCGGCATAGAGGGCGATCCACCCCGCGTTGCGCCCCATCACTTCCACGATCATCACGCGGTGGTGCGCTTCGGCGGTGGTGTGGAGCCGGTCGATGGCGTCGGTCGCGAAGCTCACGGCCGTGTCGAAGCCGAAGGTGTTCGTCGTCTCGACGATGTCGTTGTCGATGGTCTTGGGGACGCCGACGAGCGGGATGCCGCGCTTGTGGAACTCGTAGGCGATCGCGAGCGTGCCGTCGCCGCCGATGACGATCAGCGCGTCGAGCTTCAGCGCGTGAAACATCTCGACGCAGCGCTCGGAGTAGTCGCGCGGGCCGCTGGTCGTCCGGGCCGGCACGCCAAGGGGATTTCCCCGATTGGCCGTGCCCAGGATCGTGCCGCCGATGCGCAGGATGCCGGTGACGTCGCGCGGCGTCAGCTTCCGCCACCGGTCGGCTTCGAGCAGACCGTCGAAGCTGTCCTCGAGGCCGATGACCTCGCAGTTGACGTGGGCCGCCGACTTCACGACCGCGCGGATGACCGCGTTCAGCCCCGGGGCATCCCCACCGCCCGTCAGGATGCCGATGCGGCTGAGGGCCGCGCCGGGCGCCGTCGACGACATGCGCGCGAGTATAGCAGCGCCCCCGCGCCGCTCAGGCGGGCCGGGGACCCTTCAGCGTGATGGGCGATCCGTGCGACCACTTCGAGTGGCACCCGCCGCAGAGCAGCGCGCTGAACGACATCTCGGGGCCGCGGAGGCTGAGGAGGCGCGAGCCGGAGTCCTCCGACGGCACGAACTCCGCGGCGCATCCGGTGCACTGCAGGTTGTCGTGGGACGGAAGGTGTTTGAGCGTGAGAACGGGGTGCGTCATGACGCTACGGTGTACCGAGCCGAAAGATGGTGGACGCGGGGAGGATCGAACTCCCGACCTCTGCATTGCGAACGCAGCGCTCTCCCAGCTGAGCTACGCGCCCCACGTTTGGCTGGATCGTACGGAGACGCACGGCAGAAGGCCGGTGCGCAGGCACGAATGCCGATTCTACATGGCTTTTCCGCGACGCGCAATCCGGCCGGGCTGGCTGACGACGCGAAGACGGGCCCACTACCAAATGACGTCGCAACACCTGCCGCTCACCTTGAAAAAACCGTCGCGTCGGCGACAATCAAGACAGGTTGTCAGGAGGGCCGCATGCGGTGAATTGCGTGCGGCAGGAGGAAACAAAGCCATGGGCCGCCGCCTTGCCGCACTCGCCTGGTTGGTCGTATCGCTGATTGCGGTCGCGCCTCGTGCCGCTTCTGCGTGTTCCTGCATGACGCACGGGTCCGGCGTGCCAGGCATACTGGAAAACCGACGCCGTCTTTGACGCGACGGTTGTCAGCATACGCCCGCTCAACCAGGCCGAACCGCTGCCCGCCGGGCAATTTCGTTTTGCGGACAAGATCGTGACCCTCGACGTCCGGCAAAGCTGGAAGGGTGTCGAGAGAGGTCCGCTGGAAGTCACGACGAGCGGCCAGGAAAGTTCGTGCGGGTTTCCCTTCAAAGAAGGCGGACGGTACCTCGTTTTCGCCTTTCACGGCCGGCAGGACGCTCGCCTGGAGGTATCCCTCTGCAGCCTCACGCAGGCGTTCGACGGGAGCGGGGCTGCCGCCGACTTTCTTCGCGCGCTCGACTCGCCCCCTCGCGGAGGCCGGATCTTCGGGACCGTCCGCACGGCAGTGCGGGTGTTTGATTCTGATCGTTCGCACAGCGAAATCCCCACCGAAACGCAAGTGCGGCTCTCCGGCGGCGCCCAGGAAAGAACCACGACATCGTCAGGCGGGCGATACGAGTTCACGGGACTCCCGGATGGCTCTTATCGCGTCGAGCTCCTGGTTCCCGACGGGCATTCGGTTTACTCGGCGAGCCGCGACGTCCTGCTCTCCGATCGACGTGCCTGCGCGGAGGAGAACTACTACCTGTCTCCCGCAGGACGGATTGTCGGACGCCTGGTGGGACCGGACGGCCGAGGGCTCGCGCGCGTCCATGTGGAAACGACATCGCCGGATGCGCGTCCGGATCCTCGGTTCGGCCCGAGGACAGCGTCAGCGACCACTGACACGGAAGGCTATTTCGAGATTGGCGGCCTGCCTCCGGGACGGTACCTGACCGGCGTGAATCTGAAGGACCTGCCCAGCGAGTACAACCCGTACGCCCGCACGGTTTATCCGGGCGGAGGCTCGGCGCCTCACATCGTCACGCTGTCGCTGGGGCAGACGGCGGATCTCGGCACATGGCAGATGCCTCCCCCGCTGGCGGCCGTCCGCGTGGCCGGAGTCGTCACCTGGCGCGACGGCTCCCCTGCGGTAGGCGTGTACGTCGGAGTGAGGGACAACATCGCCGGAGTGAGGGACGACATCGCGCGTGGTGTCGGCGGCGCGACATCCGATACGGACGGACGCTTCGTCCTCGAGCTCCGTCGGGGCCGCAGCTACACGTTCACTGCGGGCCGACTTCCTGTCTCGGCACCGCGCCTGGACATTGGCGCGAGCGCCCCGGACCCCGTTCGCATCGTCATCCAGCGCGAGCCGCCCCGGCAGTAGCCGAGTCACGCGGCGCTGCGGCGCGCGCGCATGGACTCGACCAGACCGCGCAGGGCCTGCGACGAGACGGCGTGCGCCAGCGTCACGCGCGCGAGCTCGTTCAGATCCTCGGCACCGATGTCGTGGTTCAGACCGAGCGCGGCGATCTTGTCCGTCAGGGCCTCGAGCGCCGCGGCCGTGCTCAGCGCTCCGCCGAACGCGGCCTGGAGCGCGCCAATTTCGTTCGAATCGGCCATATCCTTAAATTTACAGCAATTACAGGAATGCAATCGGCTGTTACGTTCCGGTGATCCTGCCGTTTTCCCTGCAGTCCTCGATGCCAGATATGTCACGAAAACGGCAGGAATCGGTGAAGATCCCGCACACACGAGTATGGAGCGGAGGTTGCACCGCAATAGTCGCCCTGCAATGTCAGCACCACCGCTCGAGCTGCCGCCCTCCCACTCGACTTCAGGCCATCACGACGGCCTGGGCCGGCGGACGCTGCGGTTCGATCGCGAAGACGGCCTGATCCTGGAGCGGCTGCACGTGCGGCCCGAGCTCGTCGCGTTCGAAGGACCGCTGCGCGAGCGCATGGGCCGCGCGATGGCCTTCGAAGACGAGCGCTTCGCGCGTGTTCGCGGCATCGAGCGCGATCCCGGCGGCGGCCTCACGGTGGTGTCGGAGTTCGTCGCCGGCAACCGCGTCTGCGATCTCCTCGAGGCGGCAGCGGGCCTGTCCGCCGAGGACGCCACGAGCCTCAGCGTCGACGCGGCGCTCGGGTTCCTCCTCGAGATGCTTCCGGCCCTTGCGGCGCTGCACTCGATCGCCGGGTTCATCCATGGCGCCGTCGGACCGGATCGCACGGTTCTGACCCCGACCGGCCAGGTCGTGTTGCTCGATTCGATCTTCGGTCACACGCTCGAGCGCCTCCACTTCAATCGCCGCCGCCTCTGGACCGAGCTGCGCATCGCGGCGCCGGCGGCCGCCGGGCCCACGCGCTTCGACATCGCCGCCGACCTCGGACAGGCATCGCTCACCGGCGTGATGATCGTCCTCGGACGCCCGCTCAAGGACAGCGAGTATCCAGACAGCCTGCCGGCGCTGGTGAACGAGGTCGTCGAGATCGCGCAGATCCGCGGGAGCGCGCGGTTCGCGACCGGCCTGCACCGGTTCCTCGAACGCACGCTGCCGATCCCCGGACGCAAACCCTACGCAAGCGCCGACGAAGCGGCGACGGAGTTCCGCCAGCTCGCGCGCGAGATCGGCCTCGACCGCTGCCGCACCGCCCTCGTGGCGTTCGTGGACGACATGAACCGCAACCTCGCGGCGGCCGAAATGGCTTCGGCCGCGCATGGCGAGTTCGCGAGCGCGTTCGAGGCGGGCGCAGACGAGTTCGAGCCGGCATTCGATGACGAGGCGACCTCCGGCGGCGCGGAGCAAGAGGAAGACGAAGTGGTCCTCGCCGCCGCCGAGGATGCAAACACCATCTCCTTCGAGCTGCTCGGATCGTTCGCGCCCGACGCACCGGCGCCCGACGAAGCAGCCGCGGCGCCCGTCACCTACGAGCCCGAGCCCATCGCCGAACCGTACGTCGCGTACGAGCCCGAGCCGGTTGCGGAGCCGTACGTCGCGTACGAGCCCGAGCCGGTCGCCGAACCGTACGTCCCGTACACGCCTGAGCCGGTCGCCGAGCCGTACGTCCCCTACGAACCAGAGGTAGTCGCCGAAACCTACGTCCCGTACGTGCCCGAGCCGGCCGCCGAGCCCTACGTCGCCTACGAGCCCGAGGCGGCCGCCGAACCCTACGTCCCATATGAGCCCGAGCCGGTCGCCGAACCGTACGTCCCCTACGAACCAGAGGTAGTCGCCGAAACCTACTCCGCGCCCGAGCCCGAGCCAGAACCCGTCGAAGAACCGAAGGCCCCCGAGAGCTACGCAGCCTACGTACCGGCGGTCGAGCCGGTTCCGGAGCAGCTCATCGCTGCCCGGGCCGCGGCGCCGTCGCCCGATGAAAGCGCGCGGGTCATGATCGGGCGCGATGAAGTGCGGGAGCTGGCCGTCGGACGTGAAATCGAGCTCGTGCGAGAACGGTTCGCGATGGAGGCCGAGCGGGTGCCCGAGCCGCGGATCGCCTTCGACGAATCGTTCCCCGATCCCGCAATCCAGAAACCGTCGTCGGAGCCGCTGCTCGCCCTCCAGCAGGAAACCGCGGCGTGGCGCGCAGCGTTCGTGTCCCTCGACGAAGAGGCTGCGCCGGCCGCGCCGCCCGCCCCGCCCGCGCCGCCCGCGCCGCCCGCGCCGGAACCGGTCGCCGAACCGGAGCCGCCCGCCACCTCGGCGCGCAAGCGCAAGCGGGGCGCGAAGGCGGACCGCGACAAACTGCGATCGAACGCGCCCATGCACCCCGTGCCGATTATCGTCCCGCCGCCGATCGTGCCGATGGACCCGGTGCACATGGCGCCCGTGCGGATGCCGGCGCCGCTCTACGTGCCGCCGGTGATGCCCGTGTATGGGCGCGGCGGCGGTCAGGAATCGACCTACGGCCGCAGCGAAATGCGGCTGGACGCCCCGGTTCAGGCAGCGCCGGCGCCCACGATTGTTGCGCCACCGCCGACAGCCATAGGGCTTCGAATCAAGGCCGACTTCCCGAGCGGCTACACACCGGTGCCGACCCGAAGCGACCGCCGGGAGTCCAGGTCCGGCATGACCGCGCTGCCCTATGTGGAGCGCGGCGGCCCCGAAAGCGCCCCCGCGTTCTCGTGGAAGCTCGCAGCCGCGACCATGTTTCTCGTTCTCGTGGGTGTCGGCTCGGGTGTCGCCTATTGGGCGACTCGCAAGCCGGTCGGGGCCCCCGTCGAAACCGTCGCGGCCAAACCGCCGGTCGCGGCCCCAACGGCCGTGCGCACGGGCAGCCTCGGATCGATTGTCATCGAGACGCAGCCGACCGGCGCCAAGGTGCTGCTCGACGGGAAGCAAATGGGCGAGTCACCGGTGACCCTCGAGGGTGTCACGCCGGGCCGCCACACCCTCACCTTCATCACGCCGACCATCACCGTGAAGAAAACGGTCCGGGTCGAGGCGGGAAAGGCGCTCGTCCTCGACGTCCCGGTCTTCTCCGCCTGGGTCACGTTGTTCTCGCCGATTCCGGTCGACATCTCGGAGAACGGAAAGGCACTCGGCACGAGCGAACAGGGAGGCCTCAACCTCTCCCCCGGACGCCACGTGCTCACCTTCAGCAACCAGGCGTACGGCTACAGCGCCTCGCAGACCGTCGAGGTGGACCCCGGCGAGAACCGCTCCATCAACATTCAGCCGACCGGCGAGATCAACCTGAACGCCTCGCCTGACTGGGCCGAAGTCTGGATCGACGGGAAGAAAATCGAGGGCGGGACGCCCATCGCCCGGCTGCAGGTGCCGCTCGGCACCCACGAAATCGTGTTCAAGCACCAGAAGCTCGGCGAGCGGCGCGTGACCGCCGTCGTGAAGGCGTCGGCGCCCGTCCACATCAGCGTGGACTTCAACAAGCCCTCTCTGCCGTAGGCCGCTGGGGCCCCGGGCCCGTGTGCCTCAGGCGACTACAGAGTGGCTCCGCGTACGCTCGGAACCATACCCATCCACGCGAGGGCGAACGCCAATTCGAACAAGGGGCGACGCAATGACCCGGACTCCGCCGGGAATGCCGTCAGAAGAGTCTGGATCTGCCCTCTGAACCCGCCTCAAGGGATTTCACAACCGTAACCGGGGTACAACTTCGGATCGCGGCGGCGATTTCCTTGTTCCACTCCAACACAACATCAGACGATTCTGCGCGCGTTTTCTCGTAGGTCAAAGGCCCTGATGCTGGCATTCGAATTGCGAATACGCGCGTATCGTCTCTTAGGAAAAGGTGATTTTATGTGGAGCTGGATCTCGTGCTACGTAACCGGTCATGACTACAGCGTCTCGTGCGACCACGGCGCAATGTTCCTGCGCTGCGTCGTGTGCGGCCGCCGCTCACAGGGATGGGTGGTCCACCCGGCCCACGCACACTCACACGCACACGGCACGCGGGCGTAACCGGGCGGCCGCGCGAGTTGACACTCTGCGCGGCTGCTGATCACAATACGCGGGATGACGACCGTCCCGCGCATCTCCCGCGAAGAGCTCATGCGCCGGCTCGACGATCGTGCTGGCGCGCCCCCGCTCCTGATTGACGTCCGGCTGAAATACCCGTACGAACACAGCACAATCACTCTGCCCGGCGCCCTCCGGATGGGTCCAGGTCAAGACACCGCTGCCCTCCCGTCCGATCGCGACCTCATCCTCTACGATTCCGACCCTGACGAGCTCGTCGCCGAGCGCGCCGCCGCCCGGCTCATCGAGCGAGGCTGCCGCGCATCCGTCCTCCAGGGAGGCATCGGTGCGTGGGCGGCCGCGAAGCTCCCCACAGACACCAAGCCGGCCCCGCAGCTGGCCGTGCCCGTCACAGCCGCCATGAAGCGGTGACTCCACCGGCCGGGCTCGTTCACGCGCTGCAAGCCCTGGCGGACTTCGCCGACGTTCGCGGCGATTCCGAGGAAGCCGCCGCCCTCCGGCGCGCGGCCGCCGAGATCGAGGCGATGCCGCCGGCCGCAGTGGCCGAGGTGGAGCGCCGCGCCCGGCGCAACCGGCTCGATCCCGAGGGCCTGTCCCGAGCGAGCGCAGACACGGGCGAGTCGAGGGGCCCCTTCAACGCGGCCGTCCACGCGCATCTGCGCGAGCTCACCCTCAGGGGCAGTGCGACTGCCCTCAGAACGGCGCAAGCCGGCCTTCCGGCGCTCTTCCGGCGGCTTCTGGAACTGCGTGCGATCGGCAGCGACGAGGCCGCGATGCTGGCCCGTCAGGGGATTCTCACGGCGGCAGACCTTCAAACCGCCCTGGACGACAACAGGATCGGAACGTCGGCCGGCGACACGCTCGAGATGCGGCTGCGTTCGGCCCCCGACGCGCTCGAGCCGGAGGGCCGGTCGATCCCGCTCGGTCGCGCCTGGGATACCGCCGCTGCGTGCGTCAACGACATCGTCGGCAGCTCTCCCGACCGTGGACCTCCTGACTCCGGCAGGCGAGGTCAGGCGCTACGAGCCGCTGGTCTCGTCGATCGTCGATCGTGGGACGGTCGTCCGACCCGCCGGCCGCCATCGAAGCGCTCGCTCGGGCGAGCACGGTGCTTCACCGGAGCAGCCGGCGGGCGATCCTGATGAGCCGGGAGGGCGAGATCGACGTCCGCGTCGCGGCGCCCGACGAATACGGCACGGTGCTCTTCACCGCGACCGGGTCACGCGCGCACCTGAACGCGATGCGGCAGCGCCGCGGCCGCCCGAAGCTCGCCGCTCGCGAAGAGGACATCTACGGCCAGGCCGGGCTGCCTTTCATCCCGCCCGAGCTCCGTCACGGATCCGGGGAAGTCGAAGCCGCGGCGTCCGGGTCGCTGCCGGACCTGATTTCGCGCGAGCACATCCGCGGCGACCTTCACATGCACACGACGTACAGCGACGGGGGGGACACGCTCGAGGCGGTGGTGGCGGCCTGCTGTGCGGTGGGCTACGAGTACATCGCCATCACCGATCACTCGGAGCGCGCCGCAGCCGGCCGGACGCTCACGCGCCGCGACCTTGCGCGCCAGCGGGATGAGATTGCCGCGATGCGCGAGCGCTATCCGCAGATCGCGATCCTGCACGGCGTCGAGGCCGACATCATGCCGGACGGCCGGCTCGATTTCCCCGACGCCCTGCTCGAGCCGCTGGATATCGTCCTCGCCTCGCTGCACGACTCCGCGAACCACGATGCGGGAACGCTGACCCGCCGGGCCGTCCAGGCGATCCGGCATCCGCTCGTCACGATCCTCACCCACCCGGCCAACCGCATCGTCGGGCGGCGCGAGGGATATCCGCTGGATTTCGATGCCCTCTATGCGGCGGCCGCGGAGACGGGAACGGCCCTCGAAGTGGACGGCGCGCCCTCGCACATCGACCTCGACGGCGAGCACGCGCGTGCCGCGATCGCGGCCGGAGTGACGCTGACGATCGACAGCGACTGCCATCGCGCCGCCTGGCTCGACCGCCAGATGCGGTTCGGGATTGGCACCGCACGCCGCGGCTGGGTCGAACCGCGCCACGTGCTCAACACGCGTCCGCTCGCGGAGGTCCGCGCGTTCATCGCCGCCAAACGCGCGCTTCGCTAGAGGAGCGCCTGCGCTCCGCTACCTCTTCTTCACCACGAGCTTGTCGACGACCTGCTTGACGCCTTCAATCGAGTTGGCGTCGAGCGATCGCCTTCTTCCGCGCGGCCTCGGTGTCCACGGCGCCGGCAAGCGTCACGATCCCGACGGTTGGTCGTGACATCGATGTCCATGCCTTTCACCTCGCGGTCGAGGAAGTACATCGATTGCACCTTGGTGGTGATCCAGGTGTCCGATATCTCCTTGCCGATCCGGTCGGCCGCGGTCTTGGCCTGCTCCTTCCGTTTGGGCCAGTCGGCGGCCGCCTTGTCGCGTGCGGCGGCGGCCTTGTCGCGGACGTCGGCCGTGAGCGGGCGCTCGCCGGGCGTCATCGTCAGCTTGTCCACGACTCGCGTGACGCCGGCCGTCGCGCGCGCCTTGGCGACCGCTTGGGCTCTCTCGGACGCGCTGTGCACCTCGCCGGAGAGCGTGACGACGCCGCCGGTGGTGTCCACGTCGATGTTCCGGCCCTTGATGTCCGGATCCGCAAAGAACCTCGCGTAGACCTGAGTCGTAATCCACGCGTCGTTCAGGGTGTCGGGTGCTTTGGCGGCCTGAGCGGACGCGGCGGCGGCGAAAGAGAGCATGCCCAGGGTCAGCCCTGCGGCCCTCATGAGCTTGACGAGCTTGCTGAGCTTGGTGGACGACATCTGAACCTCCTGCGTTGGCGCGTTCCACAAAAGATACACTTCGGTTCCCGTCCGATCCTGCTGCTAAGATTGAAGGTCAGCTACAAGGCCCGACTATGCGCATCCTGATGCTCCTCCCATTGTTGTCGGTCGCGGCCATCTCTGGCGCCGCGCAGACGCCCTCGCGCCCGGCGCAGGAGGTCGCGCAGGCCCTCCAGAACAAATACGATGCGATCCGCGACTTCACCGCAGATTTCGTGCAGGAATCCGAAGGCGGCCTGCTCAGAAAGAAGCAGACCGAACGCGGCGTCGTGCAGGTGAAGAAGCCCGGGAAGATGCGCTGGGACTACAAGGCGCCGGAGCCCAAGGTCTTCGTGTCGGACGGGCGCCGCCTCTATCTGCACGTGCCCGCGGACAACCAGGTGATCATCAGCCCCGTCCCCGAGCAGGATCAGGCGACCACCGCGGTCCTGTTCCTGGTCGGCAAGGGCAACCTGTCGCGCGACTTCACCGTGTCCTACGCGGAGGGCGGGAGTGCCGACACTTACGTCCTGAAGCTCCTGCCGAAGCTGCCGGAGCGCGACTACGACTGGCTGCAGATCGAGGTCGATCGCCGGACGCTGCAGATCCGGTCTTTGAGCGCCGCCGACGTCCAGGGGGGCCGCTCGACCTTCCGGTTCTCGAATTTCAAGGAAAACGCCGGACTGGCCGATAAGACGTTCGAGTTCAAAATCCCTCGCGGAGCCGATGTCACCACCAATGGCGCTCCCTCGCGTTGAACGGATCCGCCCTGCCGCCTGGATATCTCTCGCCGCGTCGCTGCTCCTGACCGGCTGCGGCGCCGCGACGACGACCATCCGTGCCGGCGAGCAGGCCGAACGTGCGCAGGACTACGACCTCGCCGTCGTCGAGTACACCAAGGCCGTCCGCGCCAATCCCGACGACCGCACCGCACGGCTGGCGCTCGATCGCGCGCGGATCCGCGCGTCGCAGGAACATTACTTTCGCGGCCGGCGGCTGTCCGCTTCGGAACGCCACGAGGACGCCCTGGTCGAGTTCCAGCTCGCGTCCGAGCTGAACCCGATGTCCGCCGACGCCGACGCGGCGCTGCGGGACGCCCGCCAGAAGGTGCGCACGAAGCTCGCGGTGTCGCGCGAAGGCAAGACGGAGCTGCAGGCGCTCATCGAGCGTTCGCGCGACCTCGCCTCGCCGGGACTGGAGCTCCCCACCGGCGTCAAGCTTCCGGACTCGCTCGTGTTCAGCAACGCGAGCAGCCGGATGGTGTTCATGGCGCTCGGACGGCTGGCGGGGATCAACCTGGTCTTCGATCCGGGCTTCCGCGAGGCGCCGATCAGCATCGACCTGCGCAAGGCCTCGCTCGAAGACGCGCTCACGTCGGTGACCGCGAGCACGCACACGTTCTACCGGGTCACCGCCCAGAACACCATCACGATTGTCCCGGACAGCGCCGCGAAGCGCCGCGAATACGAGGAGTCGATCGTCCGGACGTTCTATCTGAGCAACGCGGACATCAAGGAAGTGATCGATCTGCTGCGCGTGGTCGTGGACGTGCGTCAGATCTCTCCGATCACGGCGACCAACGCCATCGCGGTGAAGGACACGCCGGAGCGGATCGCGGTCGCGGCCCGGATCATTTCCGCCATCGACAAGGCGCGTCCCGAAGTGGTCATCGACGTCGAGCTGCTGGAGGTGGACCGCTTCCGTCTGCGCGACTACGGCCTCGAGCTGGCCAGCTCCGCCGACGCCCCCGGCATCGCCGGATCGGTCACGATTACTCCCCCGGACCAGACGCTCCAGTCCCTGAGGAACCTGACACAGGCGAACATCGCCTTGTCGGGCCTGCCGGGCATCTACTATCGCCTGCTCAAGAACGATTCCGCCACGCGGACGCTCGCCAATCCGCAACTGCGCACGTCCGAGGGGCTCACCGCGCAGGCGAAGTTCGGTGAAAAGGTCCCGATACCCTCGACGCAGTTCGTGCCGATTGCCGCCGGAGGCATCAACCAGCAGCCGTTCACGTCGTTCGTGTACCAGGACATCGGCGTCAACATCGACATCACGCCGCGCACGCACCACGACGACGAGATTTCGCTGACGCTCAAGATCGCGGTCAGCAATCAGACAGGGGTCGGATTCGGCGGGCTGCCAGTGTTCGGCAACCGGGAGGTCACGACGACCATCCGGCTGAAGGACGGCGAGACGAACATGCTCGCCGGCCTGATCCGCGACGACGAGAGGTCCACTCTTTCCGGGACGCCGGGCCTCAGCGACCTGCCCCTCATCGGCCGGCTCTTCGCGAGCCACCACAAGGAGTCGCGGCAGACCGACATCATCCTGACCCTCACGCCGCACATCGTGCGCGTGCTCGATCTCGCGGAGGACGACCTGCGGCCGTTCCGGCTCGGACGGGAGACGGGCGGAGGCGGCACCGTCGATCTGCCGAACATCCAGCTCCCGCCGCGCGATCGCGAAGACGTCCCGTCGATTGAATTGCCCAGACCGTCCTTCCCGGTGCAGCCGTCGCTGCCAGGAACGTTGACGCCGGTCGTCCCGCCGAAAAAACCCGGGGGTGGGGGACTCTAGGGGTTCCACGGGGTTCCGCAAGGTTCCGCAGGGTTCTACAGGGTTCTGTTCCACGGGGTTCCGCAGGGTTCTGGGTTCCGCAGGGTTCGAAGGGCCGAAGAGCCTGTCCGGAATTTCGTGTGTGGGGCATAACATGAGGAGTGTTAATGCCCCGGAAACCGAAATCGTCGACCTCTGCCGTGCCCTTGGCGCCGATCCCGTCCGAGATTCTTGATCAATTCGTCCGCCAGGGGCCGCTGACGCCTGAGGAGCTCGACGCGGTGGTGCGCCGGTTCAAGAAGGCGATCATTGAACGAGCCCTCGGCGGTGAGCTGACGCATCACTTGGGCTATGCCCCCGGCGGGGCCAAACCCGAGGATACGACCAATCATCGCAATGGGATGGGCGGGAAGACGGTACTGACCGACGACGGGCCGCTGGCCCTGGAGATCCCCCGCGATCGGGACGGCAGCTTTGAGCCGCGCCTGATTGGCAAACACGAGCGCCGGTTTACCGGGTTCGACGACAAGGTCATCGCGCTCTACGCCCGCGGCCTGACGGTGCGCGAGATTCAGGCGTTCCTTCGCGAAATGTACGCCGTCGATGTCTCGCCGGATCTGATCAGTACGGTCACCGACGGGGTCGTCGCCGAGGTGACGGCCTGGCAGGCGCGTCCGCTCGAGCCGATGTATCCGGTCGTGTTCTTCGATGCCCTCCGCGTCAAGATTCGGGACGAAGCCGTCGTGCGGAGCAAGGCGGTCTATCTGGCGCTCGCCGTGTTGCCGGACGGGACGCGCGACGTGCTCGGGATCTGGATCGAGCAGACGGAAGGCGCGAAGTTCTGGATGAAGGTGTTCACGGACCTCAAGACGCGCGGCTGTCAGGACATCCTGATCGCGGTGACCGATGGCCTCAAGGGCATGAGTGAGGCCCTCGAGGCGGTCTATCCGGCGACGACGCTGCAGACCTGTATCGTGCATCTGCTGCGCAACAGCTTGGAGTTTGCGAGTTGGAAAGAGCGCACGCCGTTGGCGGCCGCGCTCCGTCCCATCTACACCGCGGCCAGTGCCGACGCGGCGCTTCTCGTCCTCGATGGGTTTGAGCGCGGCCCATGGGGCGTGCGCTTCCCGACCGTCGTGGCGGCCTGGCGCCGCGCCTGGACGCACGTGATTCCCTTCTTCGCCTTTCCGCCCGAGGTGCGTCGGATCATCTACACGACCAACGCGCTGGAGAGCCTGCACGCGCAACTGCGCAAGATCATCAAGACGCGGGGCCACTTCCCGAGCGACGAAGCGGCGACCAAGCTGATGTGGCTCGTGCTCCGCAACATCACCCTTCGATGGGGGGGCGGCCCGCAGCACTGGAAACCCGCGATGAACCAGTTCGCGATCCTCTATGGCGAGCGCTTCACCAGGCCCAGCGCGTAGAATAGTCCGCCGGCACGATTCGGCCGCTGCGGTCGGGCCGCGGCCCGGCGGCACGAGAAGAGCGCATGGACGCTGCCGTCCCTATGGACGCCCAGAACGCGCCCACAGCGACTTGGAAAACCGCACAGACCGCGGTTTCCCACAGCGCCCACACGCATCGTCGGGGTGTTGACCACGAAGAAGGAAGAAGAACTCAAGCGTCCAATCGCCCCACACACGAAATTACTGACAGGCCCCGCGCCGCGAACCCAGCGAACCCCGCGGAACAGAACCCAGCGAACCCCGCGGAACCGAACCCAGCGAACCCCGCGGAACAGAACCCAGCGGAACCCCGTGGAACCTTGTGGAACCCAGCGGAACCTATTCTTCCCGCTCCACCATGGCACCCAGCGACTGCAACCGCTCGACGAGCGACGCGTAGCCTCTCTCCACCGTCTCGAGCGGCGTCACGCGGCTCTCCCCTTCCGCCGCCAGCGCGGCGGCAATCAGCGCCATCCCCGAGCGCAGATCGCGTGCGTCGAGCAGGCGGCCGCGCAGCTTCGTCGGACCGCTGACGATGATGCGATGCGGGTCGCAGAGAAAGAGGCCGGCGCGCATCGCGCTGAGCTGTTCGAGCGCGAAGAGACGCAGCTCGTACAGCCAGTCGTGGACGAGAGTGCGGCCGTCGGCCTGGGTCGCGAGCACCGTCACGAGGCTGACCATGTCGCTCGGAAAGCCCGGCCACAAGCCGGTCGTGATGCGCTTGACGGCGGTCAGCGGCGCGGACTCGACCAGCAGCCGATCGCCGGAGTAGTCGCAGCGCAGGCCCATGCCGCGGAGCGGCGCGGTGACGACCTCGAGGTCCACCGTGCGGGCGCCGAGGACCTCGATCGTCGCCGCCCGTGATCGCGGCGGTCACGCCCCAGCTGCCGGCTTCCACGTAGTCGCCGTCGAGCCGGTGTTGCGCGCCAGTGAACCGTGCCGGCGCTTCCACGCGAATCGTCGAGGTCCCGCCGCCTTCGATCGAGACTCCCATGGCCTGCAGGAACCGGCACAGCTCCGCGACATGCGGCTCCATCGCCGCATGCCGGATTTCCGGTACGGCCCTTCGCCGCGGCGGCGGCGAGCAGGGCCGTCTCGGTGCCCGTCACCGACGCTTCATCCAGGTAGAACGACGCGCCCGTCAGCCCCGACGGCGCTTCGAGTGCGTGCCCGGGCTCGTCGAGCTCGACGGCGCCCATCGCCACGAGCGCCTGCACGTGCGTGGTGATCGTGCGCCGCGCCGGGAAGTCTCCGCCCGGCTGCGCGAGCCTGGCCGATCCCTTGCGCGCGAGGAGCGGGCCGAGCAACAGCACCGAGCCACGCAGCTTCCCGACGAGGATGGGATCCGGCCGGTCGCTGGTGATCGTCTCGCACCGGACGCGGATCGTCGACGTGCCGACGCCTTCGACCTTCGCGCCGAGGCCGACCATCAGATCCACCAGGACGGCGACGTCGCGAATCCGCGGCACGTTCGTCAGCACGCACTCCTGGTCCGTCAGCAGGCATGCGGCGAGCAGCGGCAGCGCGGAGTTCTTGTTGCCTTCCACCGTGATACGGCCGGACAGCCGGCGTCCACCTTCAATGCGGAGCTTTGCCATGTGTCGTCAGGTCCCTTCCACATCACGTAGCGCCGACCTTCCGGTCGGCCCGCCGGCCGTCGTGGGCTGGCCTGAAGGCCAGCGCTACCGATTCATTTCCACTGCACGTCACCCAGGTACACGATCTCTTCACGGAGCGTGACGCCGAAGCGCGCGTGCACCTCCGACTGGCAGCGGTTGATGAGGGCGCGGATATCGCGGGCCGTCGCGCCCCCCTCGTTCACGATGAAGTTCGCGTGCGTCGGCGACACGCGTGCCGCGCCTTCGCGCGCCCCTTTCAGTCCGGCGCGATCGACCAGCGCGCCCGCCGACGGCGGGATCCCCTCGGGCACGCGATCCCTCGCCGGATCCGGGTTTTGAAAGATGCACCCGGCGCTCGACGACTCGAGCGGCTGCGTCCGCTTGCGGAACGCGAGCGACTCCCGCGCGATCGCCCGAAGCGCGGCGGGCTCGCCGGTCCCCGAGCGAAACTCCGCCGAGACGACGATCTCGCGCGTGCGGTGGAGCCGGCTGAAGTCGTATCCGAACTCCATCTCGTCAACCGGCGCCTCGACAACGTCGCCCGCCTGCGTCACGAGCGTGACCCGCTCGATGAGCTCGCTGATGAGCCGGCCCTTGAAGTGCGCGTTGCCGAACACCGCCCCACCGACCGTTCCGGGCGTTCCCGCCCATGCTTCGAGCCCCGCCACGCCGTGATTGATCGTCCAGCGCACGAGCCCGTTGATCGTGACGCCCGCGTCCGCCTGCACGGCCGCCGGTCCCGCGGCGCGGACCTCGCCTCCATGCACACGGATGACCAGGCCGCGGATCCCCTCGTCGGCGACCAGCACGTTCGAGCCGCCGCCCAGAATCGTCACCGGCACGGCGGCGTCGCGCGCAATCAGCACCGCACGGCGAAGCTCGTCGCTTCCGTGCAAATCGAGGAGCCAGTCCGCGGGCCCGCCGACCTTGAAGGTCGTCAGCGGACCGAGCGGCGCGTCGCGACGGACGCGGCCCTCGCCGAACGTCTCCCGCAGGCGGGCGTCGAGCGCGCTCAACGATCTGCTCCAGGCGGGCCGTTTCCCAATCCGGTCTCTGACGACAGCGCCGCTTCCTGCGCGGTGAGCGCGGCGACAGCGGCCGCCCGCGTACAAACCGTGAACTGAATCCAGTCACCCGGCGCGAGCTGCCCCGCCAGCGGGAGGTCCGCGGAGATCACCGTCGCGATCTTTGGATAACCTCCCGTCGTCTGACGATCCGCCATCAACAGGATCGGCTGGCCGGACGCCGGCACCTGCAGCGAACCCACCGGCGTCGCGTCGGACAGGATGTCGGCCGGGCCCTGCGTGTCGAACCGCGGGACCCTCGAGGCGGTAGCCCATGCGATTGGACTGCGGGGTGATCGTGAAGCGGGAACCGAGCAGCGTCTCGACGGCCTCCGGCGTGAACATCGCGTCGTGCGGCCCCAGCAGCACCCGCAGGCACGCGCCGCCGGCCGGCATCATCAGGGCGCTCCCCGCCGGGCGCGGGGCAACCGCACCAGCCGAGCCAACCGGCAAAACGTCTCCAGCGGCGAGCGCGCGGCCGCCGAACGGACCCATGCGGCTCACCAGGCTCGTTGCGCGGCTCCCGAGCGTCTGATGCACATCGAACCCGCCGCGCACCGCGAGGCTCGCGCGTGTGCCGGAGCTTCGCGGGCCGAACCGTAGACGCGCGCCGGCGGGCGCGACGAACGCGCGGTCCGTCTCGACCGGGCTCCCGTTCACGGTCAGGGCGAACGCCGCCCCCGCGACGGCACAGACGACGTCACCGTCGCACTCGAGCTCCGGCCCGAGCAGCGTGACCTCGAGCGCGGCCGCGGCGTCCGCGTTCCCGGCGAGCCGGTTCGCGCGGCGGTGGGAGTACGCGTCCATCGGACCGGCCACCGGCACGCCGGCGTCCTGGTGTCCCCAGCGTCCAAGGTCCTGCACGGTGGTGAGCATACCGGGGCGGATGACTTTCAATGAGGCCATCGCTCGAACTCCGCCCGATCGATGGGATGAAACCGGACGCGATCCCCGGGACTGAAGAGGGACGGCTCCGGACGCGATGCGTCGTAGGGCTTCACCCGCGTGCGCCCGATGAGATGCCATCCCCCGGGAGTGTCGCTCGGGTAGATCGTGGTCTGGCCGGCCGCGACCGCCACCGATCCCGCCGGCACCGCGGTTCTCGGCGTCGTCCGGCGCGGCAGGGCGAGACGCGGATCGACGCGTGCCAGATACGGGAGTCCCGGCACGAACCCGATCAGATACACGCGATACGTGACGCCGCTGTGGAGCGCGACGACCTCGTCCTCCGACGCGCCGGCGAACGCCGCGACGCCGGCCAGATCGGGGCCGTACTCGGCGCCATAACAGACAGGCACGTCGATCAGCCGTCCCTCGACGGCCGACGGCTCCGGCAATCCCTCGGCGAGCGCGCGCACCTCCGATTCCAGCCACACCGCATCCATCTGCAGGGGATCGAAGTACAGGGTGACGGAGCAGTAGCCCACGACGATGTCGCGCACCGTCGCGCCGCACCGGTCGCGAACCGCGCGCCCGAGCGCGACGACCTGGGCGTTGGTCGCGGGATCGATCCGCGGCGGCAACTCGACGAGCAACGCCGCGTCGCCGGCCGGGACGACTCGCAGATCGCGCATCATCTATTTGGCCGCGCGCGCCTCGAGTGCCGACAGAAGCTTCTGATGAATGTCGTCGAAGCCGCCGTTCGACATCACGATGATCAGGTCCCCGCTGCGCGCCTCTTTCGCGACCGTGCGGACGATCTCGCCGACCTCGGGGATGTAGCGCGCATCCACTTTCGCGCTCTGCAGATCCGCGATGAGCACCTCGGCCGACAGCCGCTCGCCGTCGGGAAGGTTGGACCGGAAGACGGCCGGCAGGATGACGCGATCGGCCTTCGCCAGCGCCCGCGCGAAGTCCGACTGGAAGATCCGCCGGCACGACGTCGCGGACCGCGGCTCGAAGATCGCCCAGATGCGGCGGTCCGGGTAGGCCGAGCGCACGCCTTCGAGCGTCTCGCCGATCGCGGTCGGATGGTGCGCAAAGTCGTCGTAGACCGCGACGCCCGCGGCGGTCCCGCGGTGCTGCATCCGGCGGCGGACGCCGCGGAACTGGCGCAGCCCCTCCGCCATGGTGTCGGTGCTCAGGCCGACGGCGGCGCCAACCGCGATGGCCGCGAGCGCGTTGCGGACGTTGTAGGCGCCGAGCAGCGGCAGCTCGAACGTGACCGAGGGCGAGCCGGCATGGCGAACGCCGAATGTCGTCGACGTCGCGGCGATCTTCAGATCGTGCGCCTGCCAGTCGGACCCGGCCGACAGCCCGAACGTCTCGACGCGGCAGCGGGCGTGCGCCTTCAGCGCCAGCGCGTCCGGGTTGTCCGCGCCGAGCAGCAGCAGGCCGCGCCGCGGGACGAGGTTCACCAGCCGTTTGAACGCCAGCCGGATGGCGTCGAGGTCCGGATAGATGTCGGCATGGTCGAACTCGATGTTGCTGACGACGGCGATGTCGGGGAGGTACTTGAGGAACTTCGCGGTCTTGTCGAAGAAGGCGCTGTCGTACTCGTCTCCCTCGATCACGAACTCGCGCCCGCCGCCGATGCGGTAGCTGCTTTCGAAGTTCTCGGCAATCCCGCCGATGAAGACGCTTGGATCCGCGCCGCCGTGCGTGAGCAGCCAGCCGGCCAGCGACGTGGTCGTCGTCTTGCCGTGTGTGCCGGCGACGACGACCGAACGAGCGGCCCAGAGAAAATGGTCGCGGACCGCTTCCGGCAGGGAGCAGTAGCGGATCTTGCGATCGAGCACCTCTTCGAGCTCGGCGTTCCCGCGCGAGATGGCGTTACCGACGACGACGAGATCGAGCTCCGCGCTGATATGGTCGGCGCTGTAGCCCTGGAACGTCGTGATGCCCTGCTGCACGAGAAAGTCGCTCATCGGCGGGTAGACGTTCTGGTCGGATCCGCGGACGTCGTATCCCTTGTTCTTCAGGAGCGCCGCCAGCGTCGCCATGGCGGTCCCGCAGATCCCGATGAGATGAATCCGTTTCAAGCCTGGGCTCCCGTGCCGTCCTCGACGGCCGATTCCTCGATGACGAGCGCGGGACGCGTCCCCGTGATCACGCGCGCCCGGACGCCGAACGGCAGGGTCAGCGTGGCGCCGCTCGTATGGCCCGACGGCAGGCCGAAGAGGACGGGCCCGCGGAAGCCGGCGGTGAGCTCCGCGATGAGCTGCCGCGCCGTGACCGTCCCATCCTGCTGGTCGCATCGCGGGAGCTCTCCGAAGACGAGCGCCGAGGCGCGGGCGAGGATGCCGCTCAGCCGAAGCTGCGTCAGCAGGCGATCGATCCGGTACGGCGCCTCGGCGACTTCGTCGAGGAAGAGGACGCAGCCCTCCGGCGGATCGAACGCGTACGGCGTGCCGAGCGACGCGGCGAGGAGCGTGAGCGTCCCGCCGGTCAGCATACCGGCCGCTTCGCCGTGCTGGAGCACCTGGACCTGTGGATGCGTGATCTCGCCGGCCGGCTCGGCGCGCATCAGGCACCGCGCGAACGTGTCGCGATCGTAGCCCGCCTCCCCGTGCGCCAGGCGCCCCTCGAGCATCGGCCCGTGGAACGACACGATGCCGCACGTCAGCGTCAGCCACGAGAGGATCGAGGTGTTGTCGCTGAAGCCGATGAACGCCTTGGGGGTGGCGGCGAAGATCGACGGGTCGAGCAGCGGAAGCAGGTGGACGCTGCCGAAGCCGCCGCGCACCGCGACCACCGCGGCGACGGCCGGATCGCTCCAGGCCCGCTGAAACGCGGCCGTCCGCGTCACTGCCGGGCCGGCGAGGTAGCCGCTTCGATCGAGCGCGCGCTCGTCGAAGACCGGATCGAAGCCGAGCGCCCGCAACTCGGCCACGCCCGCGTCGAACTCGCTGCGCGCCGCCTGGCTTGCCGGGGCGACGATGGCGATGCGATCCCCTGGCCGGAGCGCACGAGGCTTGCGCATGCGGCTACGCGAACCTCGCCATCTCGGCCGCGACGGCCTGGTGCTCGTCCCGCCCGAGCAGGCCGCGAAGCGCCGCCCCGGTCAGCGGCAGCGGTCGCGGCGGCGCCAGGAACCGTTCCTTGACGCGGCGGTGCCGCGCCATCGCGTCCTCGACGCGCTTCAGGGGGAGCTTCCCGTCTTCGACCGCGTGGACGACGGCCTCGAGGGCCGCCATCTGCGCCTCCTGGCTCGTGCCGCACAACAGCACGGCGTCGCAGCCCGCCGCGATCGCCTCGACCGTCGCGGCCGCCGTGCCGTATTTCGCGCTGATCGCTTTCATGTCGAGGTCGTCGGTCACGACGAGCCCGCCGAAACCCAGGGACTTCTTCAGCATGCCGTCCACGATTCGCGGCGACAGCGTCGCCGGCCGTTCATCGTCGAGCGCGGGGATGAGGATGTGCGCGGTCATGATCGAGGCCACGCCCGCCTCGATCGCGGCCTTGAACGGCACCAGCTCCACGGCGTCGAGCCGATCGGGCGGGTGCTCGACGATGGGCAGCTCGTGGTGCGAATCGGTGCTCGTGTCTCCGTGGCCGGGGAAATGCTTGCCGCACGCCGCAATGCCTTCGGCCTGGAGCGCCTCCACGATCGCGCGGCCGAGCCGTGCGACGTCTTCCGCGCGCTCCGACAGCGCCCGATCTCCGATGGCGGGATTGTCCTTGTTGGTCAGGATGTCGAGCACGGGCGTGAAGTCGAGCGAGATGCCCACCGCCCGCAGCTCGGCCGCCAGCGCGCGCGCAAAACGCCCGGCAAGGCCTTCGTCGCCGCTCCGGCCGAGCGTCATCATCGGCGGCCACACCGTGAAGGGGGTCTTGAGCCGGGCGACCCGTCCGCCTTCCTGATCGGTGCTGACCCACAGCGGAAGCTCATCGGCGAGCTCCCGCGTCTCGCGCGCGAGGTCCGCGACCTGCTCCGGCGAGTCGACGTTGCGCGCGAACAGGATGATGCCGCCAAGGTCGAACTCACGCGCCAGCAGCCGCAGATCGGAAGGAATCGAGTGCCCCGCGAAGCCGGCGATCGCAAGCTGGCCGGCATGACGGCGCACGTCGCGGAGAGACATTCTGACGATTATACCGATACCGTGGAACCCGCGAACCCGGTCGAACCACGTGGAACCCGCGAACCCCGTGGAACCCGGTGGAACCCCGTGGAACCCGCGAACCCGTATAATGGCGCGCGTGTACATCGAATCGTCTGCGCCGACGCGGATCGATCTGGCGGGCGGCACCATGGACATCTGGCCGCTCTACCTGTTCCACGAAGGGGCGCAGACCCTGAATGCCGCCATCAGCTTGCGTGCGCATTGCACGATCGCGCCGCGCACCGATCGGCGGATCGTGATCGTGTCGGGCGACACCGGGCGGCGCGTCGAGGCGGCGCACTGGTCGGAGCTGCGCGACAACCACGAGCTGCGGCTGCTCGGCCGCATCCTCCATCACTTTCAGGCCCAGGGCCTCGAGCTCCACACGCGCTCCGACTCGCCGGTCGGGGCGGGAATCGCCGGGTCGTCCGCGTTGAACATCGCGGTCTGCGGCGCGATGGCCAAGTGGTCGGGCGTGGCCTACTCGGACGAGGCGCTGATGCAGATCGCCATGAACGTCGAAGCGCAGGCGATCGACGTGCCCACCGGCGTGCAGGATTACCGGCCTGCCCTGTACGGCGGCGTGTCGGCCGTGGAGCTGGGCGTCGCCGGCATCAGGCGGGTCGGGCTCCCGGTCACGCTCGAACAGCTCGAGCAGCGCCTCGTGCTCGCCTACACCAACGCGTCGCGCAACTCCGGCATCAACAACTGGGAAGTGACCAAACGCCACATCGATGGCGACCGCGCGGTGCAGGCGAGCTTCGGCCGCATCCGGGACATCGCGGCGTCCATGCGCCTCGCGCTCGAACGTGGCGACTGGCCCGCGGTCGGCCGCGGCATCGCCGAGGAGTGGGACAACCGCAAGCTGCTCGCGCCGGGCGTCACCACGCCGGAGATCGACACGATGATCGCGGCCGCCCGCGCGGCAGGCGCCTACGGCGGCAAGGTCTGCGGCGCCGGCGGCGGCGGCTGCCTGTTCTGCATCGGCGAGCCGCGCGCGGTCCCCGCGATGCGCCGCGCCCTCGAGACCGCCGGCGCCCGGGTCCTCGATTTCGGGATCGAGCGCGACGGGCTGAAGATCGAGATCCGCGAGGCCGCGGCCGCACGGTAGCGATCGGTGGACAACCTCGCCATCGCCCGTGTCATGGCCGAGATCGGCGATCTGCTCGAAATCAAGGGCGAGAACCCGTTCAAGATCCGCGCCTACCGCAACGCCGCGGAGACCATCACGCACCTCGCGGAGCGCGTCGCCGCCTTCACCCCGGCGGAACGGCTCGGGATCGCCGGCATCGGAAAAGATCTGGCGGCGAAGATCGCCGAGCTCATCGACACCGGAACCTGCCGCTACCATCAGGATCTGCTGCAGGAGTTTCCGCCGACCATCCTGGACCTGCTGCGCCTGCAGGGGGTCGGCCCGAAGACGGTCGCGCTCCTCTACCGCGGCCTGGAGATCCGGACGCTCGACGATCTCGAGCGCGCGGCGCGCGAGGGCCGCATCCGCGCGCTGAAGGGCATGGGCGCCAAGAAGGAGACGCTCATCCTCAAAGCGCTCGAGGAGCGCCAGCGCTTCACGGGCCGGCGCCTCATGCCCGAGGCTCACGAGATGTCCGCCGCGCTGGTGGCGGAACTGCGAGAGCTCGCGCCGGAAGCGGACATCTCGCCGGTGGGCAGCCTTCGCCGCGCATGCGAAACGTGCGGCGACCTCGACATCCTCGCCGCCGGCGCTCCCCCGTCCCTCATGGACGCGTTCACCAGCTACCGGCTCGTCGAGCGCGTCCTGGGACGAGGCGAGACGAAATCGAGCGTGATGCTGGCAGGAGGGTTCCAGGCCGATCTCCGGCTCGTGCCCCGGGACAGCCTGGGCGCCGCGCAGCAATACTTCACGGGTTCGAAGGCGCACAACATCGCCCTTCGCGATCGCGCGATTCAGCGCGGGTTCAAGCTGAACGAGTACGGCCTGTTCCGCGTGGAGGACTCCGTCAAGGTCGCGGGCGAGACGGAGGAAGGCATCTACGAGGCGCTCGGCCTCGCGTTCGTGCCTCCCGAGCTGCGGGAAAACCGGGGCGAGATTGCGGCCGCCGAGCAGCGGACGCTCCCGCGGCTGATCCAGCGGCAGGATCTCCGCGGCGACCTGCACATGCACACCACGGCGACCGACGGCCGCGCCGACGCCGAGACGATGGCGCTGGCGGCGCGGGCGGCCGGGCTCGAGTACATCGCGATCACGGATCACAGCCGGGCCCTGGCGATGGCCAACGGCCTCGACGAAACCCGCGCCCTCGAGCACGCGCGGGCGGTCCGCGAGCTCAACGGGCGCCTCGACGGCATCACCGTGCTGGCGGGCATCGAGTGCGACATCCGGCCCGACGGCGCGATGGACCTCGCCGACGACTGCCTCGCGCAGCTCGACATCGTCATCGCCTCGGTCCATTCCGCGTTCGCGCAGGACGAGGCGCAGATGACCGAGCGGCTGTTGCGGGCGATCGCGCTGCCCGTGGGTGGACGTGATCGGGCACCCGACCGGGCGCATGATCCTCAAGCGCGAGCCGTACCGGTTCGACATGGAGCGCGTGCTCGACGCGGCGGCGGCCGCCGGCGTCGCGCTCGAGATCAACAGCCAGATCTACCGCCTCGATCTCGACGAGGCGCACGCCAAGCTGGCGCGCGATCGCGGCGTGAAGCTGGTCATCGATTCCGACGCCCATTCACCGGCGGCGCTCGGCGTCCTGCGCTGGGGGGCGGCGGTCGCGCGACGCGCCTGGCTCGAGCCGGACGACATCCTCAACACCCGCCCGCTGGCCGAGCTCCGCGCGAGCCTCCGGCGCAACCGCCGATGAGCGAACGAGGCCGCCGGCCGCGACGTAGCAGAGTCCGACACGCAGGGAACTCGGTTGTCGTTGCGGCTTGGGCTTTTTTGGGAGTCGTCGAGCCTCATTGCTTAGGAGACAGCCGGATCATGCCCCCCGATCGGCTCGCCGAAATCAAGCGGCTCTATTTCAAGACCACCCGCGCGACGATCGACCGCGACTTCGACCGGGCCATCGATCTGCTGAAGGAGATGCCGGAAGACGAACGCCACCGCGCCACGGTCTACATGCAGGGGCTGGCGGAGATGCGGAAGGAATTCAAGCGCGGACGGAGAGTCAGTCTGAGCCCTTGGGTCCCTTCACGGCCAATCTTCTCGCCGTGAGCCGGACCACCTCCTGGACGTTCCGATCGGTCATCAGGGCTTTCAGGTCCCGGTCGTTCAGCCGATGCACCATCTGCATCGCGATGGCGACCGGCGTCTTCGGATTGCGCGTCAGGCCGGCGATGACGCCGTAGTTCTTGGACCACGAGCGGTTCATGGCGATCGTCCGCAGGGTCTCTTCCGAGACGTTGGCCATCTTCGCGAACGACTCGACCTCCGACTCGGTGAGCTTCGGGCTGCTGAGCACGGCCGCGGCCACGAGCTTGTTGGAGTCGCGGACGAGCTGGGCCCGCTGCGCCTTCGAGCCCTTCATGGCCAGCTTCATCCGTTGCATGATCGACAGCGTGGACAGGACCAGCGGTTCAGCCTTTTCGTCGGTGGCCTCCTCCTCCTCGAGCGCGGGATCCGGGTCGGAATCGACGAGCGGCCCGGTGTCGGTGGCCGGCTGATCGCCGGCGCTGACGCCTCGCGTCGCGAAGAACTCGCGCATCTGATCCGGCACGTCCGAGCGCGCGAGGAACGCCTGCAGGGGCTCCACCGGCAGCGCGTCGAGCGTGGCGTTGGCGCTGGCCGCGATCGATTCATCGGCATCGTCGGAGAGATGGATGAGGAGCGCGAGCTGCTCGTGCGCGCGCGGCGCGAGGGCGCCTTCCGCGGCCATCTCACGGATGTCGCGCGCCACTTCGCCCCGGCGGAAGAAATCAATCAGCGGCGAGCGGTAGCCGGACTCCATGAAGAGCGGCTACCGGAGGTACTCGGCCATCGTGTCCTTGGTGAGCGTGAGCGTGCGGACCTGGCCGGCGGCGCCGAGCGGCTTGCCCGGCCGGCCGTTGATCGAGAACGCGAAAGCGCCGGCGTCGCCGACCTCGACGACTGCGCTGCTGCGCACTTCGCGGACGTCCTTTTCTCCGGACCGCATCAGGCGCGACATGACGCGCGCGCCGTCGACCGTCAGGCCGATCCAGCAGTCACCGGTCGGATGCAGCTCGAGCGTCATCGTCTTCCGGGTTGCGTCGGCGGGGAGGGCTGCGGGGACTCCCGCAGACGGTGCCGGCGACGCCGGCTGAGCCGGCAGCGACGACGGAGGGTCCGGCGGCGGTGCCGGTCTGCTCGACGGCCGCGGCCGCAGGGAGGCTCTGCGCCGGCCGGGGGCGCATGGTGAAATAGAGGATGACGCCCACCAGCGGAATGCTGATCAGCACGAGCTTCAGCACCACGCTCGCCATGCGTTGCTGGCTTTCGAAGGTGCTTTCCTCTTCGGGGACGGCTATCTGGACTGTGGCCGACGGCGACGGCTCCCCCTGGAACCGGTCCAGGAACTCGCGCACCGTCTCGTCCGGATCCAGCCCGACCTCGGACGCGTACGATCGGACGAACGCGCGGCTGAAAATCCCCCCGGGGAGCTTCGAGACGTCATTGCGCTCGAGGGCTTCGAGCGCCGCTACGGAAATCTTCGTGCTGGCGGCAATCTGCCGGAGCGAAATTCCGCGCCGTTCCCGTGCCAGGCGCAGCTTCCCGCCAAAATCGCTCATGAATTGGACCGCCCAACCGCCTCAGACTCGGACGACAAAGACGACAAAGTTGTTAGTACTGTAGACAACCTCGAGATCAGGTGTCAAACGCCCGTCGCAGCGCGCGGACGGTCTCGTGCAGTTCGTCGGACTTCGCGAACAACTGGATCCCCGCGACTCCCGCGGCGCCCGCGCGCGCCGCCTCCGCCGCGCGTTCGATCGAAATGCCGCCGATGGCGAGCACCGGCGCCATCACGCCGGCGCAGACGCGAGCCAGTGCCGCCAGGCCGATCGCCTGGTGCCCGGGCGGCTTGCTGGACGACGGAAACACGGTGCCGAGGATCAGGTAATCGCACGCGCCCTCGGCATCGACGGCGGCCGCCTCCCCTTCGTCGTGCACGGACCGTCCGACGAGGAAGCCCGGGCCCGTCATCGCGCGCACGCGCCCGGCCGGCATCGAGTCGCCGCGCAGGTGCACGCCCGCGGCGCCCGCCGCAAGGGCGACGTCGGCCCGATCGTTGACGATCACCCGCGCCGGCGTGCCGCGGACCGCGGCGACCGCCGCCCGCGCGAGCGTCACGAGCGCGCGATCGTCGAGATCGGGTTCGCGGATCTGAATCAGATCCACGCCGGCGCGCGCAGCCTCGCCGATGAACGCGACCAGCGGGCGTTCGCCCATCGCCCGGCGATCGCTGACGAGACAGAGCGTGGGGCGCCGGCCGTCGGTCGTCAATCGTCAATCGCCGGCGCCGGCTCTTTGGATCGTTTCGAGCTGAAGATTCCGGCCAGCTCGGCAAGCCCGGCAAGGGTCGTGACGCCGCCGATCCCCGAGACCGCGCCGCGCACGAACAGGTTCGACAGCAGGAAGCCGACGATCGGGAGACGCGCCCCGAAGAAGTTGCGATCCCAGAACGGAGACCACGGAGCCACGATCAGGATGAGGCCCGCTTCGATGAAGTAGGCGGCGAACAGGACGCGCGTCATGAACGAGATGATCAGCCTCCGGTCTGCACGCGGGCCAGCCGGTCGGCGCGCTGAGCCACGTCCCGGTAGTCCCCGGAGTCGGCCTGCAGCTCGAGGAACACGGCGAGCGCGCGCGACGTCTCACCGCTCTCTTCCAGCGTCAGGCCAAGGTCGTAGAGCAGCGCACGGCCGTCATCCACCGTGGGAGCGGGCGCTTCGGCGGCGCGCTCGAACCACTCGATCGCCTGCGTGATGTCTCCATGTTCCTTGTACATCCGCCCGAGCATCGAAGCCGCCTCGAACCGCTGGCGCGGCGATTTCACGGCGGTTTTCAGCGCGGCGGTCGCTTCGTCCAGCATCCCCATCTCGAGGTACGTCCGCGCGAGCTTCATGTGCTGTGCCGACTGATCGGCAATGCCCTTCCGCGCCGCCTCCTTGCGGATGCCCTTGAAGACTTCGTCGAGACTCTCCTTCGGAGGAACGGCCGTGGCCGGCGGCGGCGGCGACGCGTCGCCTTGCAGCGCGCCGAGCGCGCTCGTCAGAATCGATTTCGACCGAGCCGCCGGGCTTGGACTTTCCCGGCGCCGCGGGAACCGGCGCCTTCTCCTTCGTGGCCTCGACGACGAGGCTCCGGTTCGGGCATGGCCGGCGCAGGCGGCGGCGCCGGTGGCGGCACGTCGGGCACCGGGTCCGAGAAATGGTCTTTCGCCATGAACGGGGTCTGCCCGCTCAGCCGCTCCGCGATGACCGTGTCGGGCTCGGACACGCGGAGCATGACGAGCGCGCGGCGAAACCGTTCGATGTGCGCGGCCTCCCACGGCTCCCTGGCGACGAGATCTTCGGCGATGACCCGCGCTTCGACCGCCTGGTTGCCGGCCAGGTAGGCGTCGGTCAGCTGCGCCTGCGCCTCGTACATCGTCGACTCGAGCCCGCCGTCGACGCAGATCTCGACGAGCTTGAGCAGCGCCGGGACGTGCGTGGGCACCCGCGTGACGAACTCCTGCAGAATCGAGGCCGCATCGTCGAATTCCAGCCCCGACGTCGAGGCATCCACCGCCGCCTCGACGCAGACGAAGGCGGCCGCCGGATTCGACTCGGAGAGCACCCAGGCGAGCTCGACGACCTTGTGGCGCAGCTCCCGGTCGATCGTGAGCAGCTGCGGCAGAATCTGGGTCGCCTGTTCGAGCTGGCCGGAGCGAAGCTCGATATCGACGAGCGCCATCAGCAGCGCGGGATCCTGCCCCGCCGTCGCGCGATCGAGATAGCCGCGCGCGCCGTGGAAGTCGCCCGCCGCCACCGCGGCCCTGGCCAGGATCGCGCGGCTCTCGCGATCGCCGGGATTGCACCGCACGGCCTCCTGCAGGGCCTGCAGCGCCTCGGGCGCACGCCCCTTCTCGAGCAGGTCGTTGTAGAGATCCCGGAACCGCGTCGCGGCGCCCGCTGCGTCGCCGGACTCCGAGCAGGACGCGTGCGCCCGCCAGCCGCGCGTCGATGTCGGCGGGATCGATCGCCCCCAGGCGGACGACGATCTCGTCGGCGCCGCGCGTGTCCTTGCGCGCGCGCCGGCGCGCCGCGACGGCGGTCAGGTACGACTTCGCGTCGGCCAGCAGCCCGAGCTTGACCGAGATATCGGCCAGGTGCAGCTGCGACGCCTCGTTGTCCGGCACGATCTTGAGAATCTTTTTGTAGAGCGCGGCCGCCTTGGGATAGAAGCCGTCCTGGAAGAAATGATCCGCGATGCGGGCGTATTGCGCGACCGCCTTGTCGGCCTGGTTGGCGCGGACGTACAGATCGCCAAGCGTGTTCGCCGTGTTCCAGTCGCGCGGCTGGTCCTCGACCACGCGCAGGTACTCGGCGATAGCGCCGTCGAGGCGCCCCTGGCGAAGCAGCTTTTCCGCTTTTTTCAGCGTGTCTTCACGATCGAGGGGCAAGGACTTCTCCACGGACCGCCCGGCAATGGAGGGGCTTATCCATCCATCCTATCAAACAGGGACGGAGGCCGGAACGAACGTCGGTGGACTTCCGAGTAGCCGAACCGCGAGACGGCGTCGAGATGATCGCGCGTGGCGTAGCCCTTGTGCCGATCGAAGCCGTAGCGCGGATCGCGGGAATGCAGCTCGAGCATCATGCGATCGCGCGTGACCTTCGCGACAATCGACGCCGCCGCAATGGCCGTGCACCTGGCGTCGCCGTGGACGACCGCCCGCTGGGCCATGGGGATCTCGGGCACGCGGAAGGCGTCGACCAGGACGAAATCGGGGAGCGGCGAGAGCTTGAGGATCGCGCGCTGCATCGCGCGCAGCGACGCCTGGTGGATGTTGATGGTGTCGATCTCCAGCGGCTCGGCGCCGGCCACGCCCCAGGTCAGCGCGGCGCGGGTGATCTTCTCGTACAGCTCGCTCCGCTCGAGGGCGGTGACGGTCTTCGAGTCGCAGATGCGGGGGATGTAGCGGCGCGGATCGAGCACCACCGCGGCCGCGACCACCGGGCCGGCGAGGCATCCGCGGCCGACCTCGTCCACGCCGGCGACCAGGTTGAACCCCAGCCGCCGGATCGTGTTCTCAATCGTCCTGAAGGCGCGGACCTTGACCACGGGAAGGTGGTCGACGGCCTAAGCCGTCGGCTTCTTGACGTCCTTCATGCGCGCCGCCTTGCCCTTCAGCTCGCGCAGGAAGTACAGCTTGGCGCGGCGGACGCGGGCGGTCCGGACGACTTCAATCTTGTCGATGATCGGCGAGTGCAGCGGGAAGATGCGCTCGACGCCCTGGCTGAACGACACCTTGCGGACGGTGAACGTCGCGCGGGCGCCGCCGCGGTGCATGCCGATCACCATTCCCTCGAAGACCTGGATCCGCTCCTTGTCGCCTTCGCGCACTTTCACGTGGACGCGGACGGTGTCGCCAGGCTTGATCGCCGGGCGCTCCACCATGTTCCGGCGCTCGACGGTCTCTACGGCAGTCATCACTATGCTCCTTCAATCAATGGGTTCCGCGGGGTTCCACTGGGTTCCACAGGGTTCCGCTCGGTTCTGTTCCACGGGGTTCGCTAGGTTCGGGGTTCTCGGTTCGCAGGGTTCGGCGCGGAACCCGCGCGGAACCTAGAGAACCTGGAACCATGAACCCCGTAGAACCCCGCGGAACAGAACCCTGTGGAACCCCGCGGAACCTCGTGGAACCCCGTGGAACCCTTATTTAGTTCGCCGCGCTTCTGTCAGTTCTTTCAGAAGCGCTTCGTCTTCCGCATCCAGGACGGCGTCCGCCATGAGATCCGGGCGCCGCTCGAGCGTGCGGACGAGCGCTTCGCGGCGCCGCCAGCGCTCGATGTCCCGATGGTGTCCCGACAGCAGCACGGGCGGCACTCCCAGGCCGCGGTATTCCGCGGGCCGTGTGTACTGCGGGTAGTCGAGCAGGCCGCGCGCGAACGAGTCGCGCGCCACCGACTGTTCGTCCCCGACCACGCCCGGCACCAGCCGCGCCACCGCGTCGGCAATCACGAGTGCCGGCAATTCGCCGCCCGACAGCACGTAGTCGCCGATCGAGATCGCTTCGGTCGCCAGGTTCGCCGAGACGCGCTCGTCGATCCCCTCGTACCGGCCGCACAGCACCGCGATGTGCCCGAGCGCGCTCAGGCGGACCGCATCCGCGTGCGTGAACCGCCGGCCGTCCGGCGAGGTCAGAATCACGGCGTCCGGCGATCCGCGCTCGGCCCGGATGTGATCGACCGCGGCAAACAGGGGCTCCGGCTTCAAGACCATGCCGGGCCCGCCGCCGAACGGCATGTCGTCCACGAGCCGATGCCGATCCGTCGTGTGCGCCCGCAGGTCGTGCACACGCACGTCGAGCAGGCCGCGTTCGATGGCACGGCCGACGATCCCTTCGGCGAGCGGCCCCTCCACCATCCTCGGAAAGATGGTGACGATGTCAATTTTCACGATGCGGGAATCGTGATGGCCCGCTCACGATTCCTTTCCTGCCGCCCTGGTCCGTCCGTACAGCTCGAGCAGTCCCTCGGGCGGATTCACGATCACGCGCCGGGCCGGCATGTCGATCTCGACGCAAATGTGCTCGACGAGCGGGATCATCACGGTGCCGTCCACCACCAGATGGCTGCGGTCGAGCGTGCCCTCGACGGCCGTCACCCGCCCGACCAGCCCGTCCTGCGTATCGCGCACTTCGCAGCCGACCAGGTCGTGCCGGTAGAACGTGCCGTCCGGCAACGGCCCGAGCACGGCCTGCGGCAACCACAGCTCGGCCCCGGCGAGCGCCTCGGCGTCGCTCATCGTCTCGATCCCGGCGAGCGCGATGATGGGACGCCCCAGGTGAAACTTGAGGTCGCGAATCTCGCGGGCCTCCGCGCGATCCTCCGGACCCACGCGCAGGACCTGGCCCACCCTGAAGCGATCCTCCACGAAATCGGACTCGGGGTTCACGATCACGTGGCCCCGGAGCCCGTGCGGCCGCGCGATCCGCCCGACCAGAAGGAGATCGCCGTCGGGCGTGCCCGGTCTATGCGTCATCCCGGAATTCCACCGTCGCCTTCACGCCCTCGAGATCGGCGGTCGCGTTGACCAGCGTGCGCACCGCCGCGGCCGTCCGGCCCTGGCGGCCAATCACGCGTCCCAGATCGCCGGGGGCCATGAACAGCTCCACGAGCATCTGGCCGTTGTGCTCGCGCTCGGTCACGCGAACCGCGTCCGGGTGATCGGCGAGCGCGCGCGCGACGATCTCGACGACCTCGCGGCAGCGGCTCACGACGCAGGCTGGTCGGCGACCGGTTCCGCAGGCGCCGGCGGCATCCGCGCCACGAGCGTCCGGATGGTGTCGGAGGGCCGCGCCCCCTGCTTCACCCAGTGCTCGAGCCGCTCTCGGTTGATGTCGAGCGTCTCCGGCTTCGTGCGGGGATTGTAGTGTCCCAGCACTTCGACGAAGCTGCTGTCCCGGGCCGTCCGCGAGTCGGTCACGACCACGCGGAAGAACGGCCGCTTCTTCGAACCCGTACGCCTCAAACGAATCGCTAACATTTAAGCTCCCTGTTTCCAGCTTCCCGCTCGCTTCCCGATCACCTGTTCATCAACGACTTCATCATGCCGGCGGCGCCCTTCTTCTTGGCCATGCCCATCATCCCGCCCATCGACTTGAGCATCTTCTTCATCTGCACGAACTGCTTGAGCAGACGATTGATCTCCTCGACCGACGTGCCGCTCCCCTTCGCGATCCGCTTCCGCCGGCTGCCGCTGATCAACTGGTGGTTCCGGCGTTCCTTCGGGGTCATCGAGTTGATGATGGCTTCGACGCGGCCGAGCTGCTTGTCGTCGATCTTCTCGCGGTTGGCCGTGAGCTCCTTGAGGCCGCCCATCCCCGGCAGCATCCCGAGGATCTGCTCGAGCGGGCCCATCTTCTTGATCGTCCGCAGCTGGTCGCGAAAATCCTCGAGCGTGAACTCGTCGAGCCGCACCTTGCGCTCGAGCGTCTCGGCGTCCTCGAGCGAGATCGCCTCTTCGGCCTTCTCGATGAGCGACAGCACGTCGCCCATGCCGAGCACGCGCGACACCACGCGATCGGGGTGGAACGGCTCGAGATCCTGCAGCCGCTCGCCGCTCCCGACAAACGCGATCGGCACGCCGACGACGCCCACGACCGACAGCGCCGCGCCGCCGCGCGCGTCGCCGTCCATCTTCGAGAGCACCACGCCGCTGATGCCGATCCGCCGGTTGAACTCGCCGGCGCTCTTGATCGCGTCCTGCCCGGTCATGGCGTCGGCGACATACAGACGGTCGGTCGGCTGCACCGCCGCGCTGATCGCCTGCAGCTCGACCATCAACTCGTCGTCGATGTGCAGCCGCCCCGCGGTATCGACGATCACCGTGTCGAACCCGCTGTTGCGCGCTTCGGTCATCGCGCCGCTCGCGCGGCGCACCGGATCGAGCTCGCCGGCCGGATCGTGCACGCGCACCTCGGCCTGCTTCCCGACGACGTTGAGCTGCTCGATGGCCGCCGGACGCCGCACGTCGGTGGACACGAGCAGCGGATGCCGCCCCTGCTTCGTCAGCCAGCGCCCGAGCTTCCCGGCGGTCGTCGTCTTGCCGGATCCCTGGAGCCCGAGCAGGAGGATGACCCGCGGGTGCGCCTGCGAGGGGGGCAGCCCGCCGGCGGTCTCGCCGAAGAGCGCCAGCATCTCGTCCCGGACGATGCGGACGACCTGCTGCGCCGGCGTGAGGCTCTTGAGCACTTCCTGATCGACCGCGCGGTCGCGCACGCGATCGATGAACGCCTTGACGACCTTGAAATTGACGTCCGCCTCGAGCAGCGCCATGCGGATTTCGCGCAGCGCCGCTTCGACGGTGGCTTCCGTCAGCCGGACTTCGCCCCGAAGCGAGCGGAACACCGCCTGCAGGCGGTCGCTGAGAGATTCCAGCATGTGTTGAAACCCGATTCGAAGCCCGGCCCGCCTTCGCTCCAGAGGTCGCAGCGAGCTTCGGCGAGGCAGGCTGGGAGTAGGGCCGGCGCGTCACGCGGAAGGTGCGTGCCCCACAGCCCTAAGCGCTTCCAGCGCAAACGTTTATCGTAGCTGAAGGGGCTGGACGTGTCAAACGGACGTGAGCTTGTGACCGAGCTTGTCTTTCTTCGTTTTCAGATACCGCCGCGTGTCGTCGGAGGCGGGAATCTCGAGCGGGATCCATTCGACCACCGAGAGCTCGTAGCCCTCGATCCCGACGAGCTTCCGGGGGTTGTTCGACAGCAGGCGCATCGAGCGGACGCCGAGGTTCTTCAGAATCTGCACGCCGATCCCGTAGTCGCGCTGGTCCGCCTTGAACCCCAGCCGTTCGTTGGCCTCGACGGTGTCGAGCCCCTGATCCTGCAGCTCGTAGGCGCGGATCTTGTTCCCGATGCCGATGCCGCGCCCTTCCTGATTGAGGTACAGCAGCACGCCCCGGCCCTCCGCGGCGATCCGTTCCATCGCCGCGTCGAGCTGCGGGCCGCAGTCGCAGCGCGCCGAATGAAAGACGTCGCCGGTCAGGCACCGCGAGTGCACGCGCACGAGCACGTTGTCGCCGGCGCCGAGGTCACCCTTCACCAGCGCCACGTGGGTCTCGCGATCGATCGCGCTCTCGAACGCGATCACGCGGAAGTCGCCGTGCTCGGTCGGGAGCGCGGCCGACGCGACGCGGTGCACGAGCGCCTCGGTCCGCATGCGGTACTGGATCAGGTCGGCGACCGTGATCATCAGCAGCTTGTGCTTCTTCGCGAACGTCGTCAGCTCGGGCACCCGCGCCATGGTGCCGTCGTCGTTCATGATCTCGCAGATGACGCCGGCCGGATACAGTCCGGCGATCCGCGCGAGATCGACCGCCGCTTCCGTCTGCCCGGCGCGAACCAGCACGCCGCCCGTCCGCGCCTTGAGGGGGAACATGTGTCCCGGACGCGCGAGATCCGAGGGCCGGGTGCGCGGATCGATCGCCGCCAGCACCGTGGCGGCGCGATCGCTGGCGGAGATACCGGTGCTCGTGACCGCCTTCGCCTCGATCGGCACGCAGAACGCCGTGCCGAAGCGGGCCGTGTTCTGTCTCGACCATCTGCGGGATGTCGAGCTCCGTCAGCCGCTCCGCCGTCATCGGCATGCAGATCAGGCCGCGGCCGTGCTTCGCCATGAAGTTGATCGCCGCGGGCGTGATCTTCTCGGCCGCGATGGTCAGGTCCCCTTCGTTCTCGCGGTCCTCGTCGTCGACGACGATGATCATGCGCCCGTCGCGGATGGCCTTGATGGCATCCTCGATCTTCGCGAACGGAGACTTCTGACGGCGTGTCTTCGGGGCCATGGTCTCTAATCGCTAATCGCTAATCACTGATCTCGGAATCCCTGAATCTCTGGATCTCGGCTCGAATTCGGGACTCGAGATCCGCTGATTCGAGGATTCAAGGATTACGATTAGTGATTAGTGATTAGTGATTCAGTTTTGGTTTCGTCGTCATCCCGGCCAGCTCCGCGACGCGGACGACGTACTTGCCAAGGATATCGCATTCGATGTTGACGAGGTCGCCCCGCTTCGCGAGGTGGAGGTTCGTGTGCTGCCACGTGTAGGGGATGATCTGCACGTCGCAATGCCGATCGTCGACCCCGGCCACCGTCAGGCTGATGCCGTTCAGCGTGATGGATCCCTTGCGCACGATGTAGGGCGCCAGGAGCGCCGGGAACTTGATCGTGAGCCAGTACGAGTCGCCGTCCGGCCGGATGTCCTCGATGGTGCCCGTCGCGTCGACGTGGCCCTGGACGAAGTGGCCGCCGAGGCGCGCGTCGGCGCGAAGCGGCCGCTCGAGGTTCACGATCGCGCCGCGCTTGAGCGACCCGAGCGAGCTGGCGCGCGCGGTCTCCGCCGAGATGTCGGCGTGGATGCCATCCGGGTCCGCCGAGACGACCGTCAGGCAGACCCCGTTGACCGAGAGGCTCTCGCCAGGCGCCAGTTCGGGCGCGATGGCGGTCGTCAGCCGCAGCCGGAAGCCCGCCTGCATCGGCTTGACCTCGGCCACCTCGCCTATCGCTTCAATCAGGCCGGTGAACATAACTTTTCGATGAGCATATCGGCGCCAAGCGGTGCGGGTCGTTACGGTGATGCCGGGCCCGGCCTCGACGAGGGGGAGCAACGGCCACTCGGGGCCGGCGGGGCCGAGCGTGCACGGCGTCATGTACATCTGGACGCGATCGACCAGACCCGCGTCCCAGAATGAGCGGTGCAGGGCGGCGCCCCCTTCGACGACGACCGACGACAGACCCCACGCTGCCAGTTGCTCCAGCACCGTCCCCAGTCCCGAATCGGCGTCACAGTGAACGTCGGCGCCGGCCTCCACCAGGGCCGACAGCGCGGTCGGGGGCGGAGTCGGCGGCTGAGGGCGTGCTGACGATTATGACCGGGCCGGCGCCCAGCGTCGAGAAGACTTTCGCGTCCGGCGGGGTCCGGAGACGCCGGTCGAAGATGACGCGCGTCAGCGGCCGCTGGCGGTAGGCGCCGCGCGCGGTCAGCAGGGGATCGTCGGCGAGGATGGTCCCGGATCCGACCGCCAAGTGCGTCGATTTCGGCGCGCTCCCGATGGATCACGCGGTTGGCCGCGGCGCCCGTCAATTGGGTCCGGACCCCGGCCGCGGCCGCAATGCGGCCGTCGCGGCTCAGCGCGACCTTGATGGTGACGAACGGCCTGTGCCGGCGCATCACGGTGAAGAAGGGCCGGTTCAGGTGCCGGGCCTCGTCGGCCAGCACGCCGGTCACGACATCCATCCCTCGTGCCCGCAGGTGCGCAATCCCGGCGCCGTTGACGAGGGGGTTCGGATCCTCGACCGCCACCACCGCGCGCGCAATGCCGGCGTCGGCGACACGCGGCGCGCAAGGGCCGGTGCGCCCCACGTGGGAGCACGGTTCCAGCGTGCAATACAACGTCGCCCCGCGCGCACGCTCGCCGGCGTCCCTCAACGCGCGGACTTCCGCGTGCGGCCCGCCGGCGACCTCGTGCGCGCCGCGGCCGACCACCACACCGTCGCGATCCACCACGACCGCGCCGACCATCGGGTTGGGACTGGTGCGTCCGCGTCCGCGCTCCGCCAGCGCGAGCGCACGGGACATGTAGTCGGTGTCAGTCAACAAGCTCCCAGCTCTCAGCTTCCAGCTTCCAGCTCCCAGCTCCCAGCTCCCAGCCCGCTCCAGCTCCAGCCAGGTTCCAGCGGGAAGCGGGAAGCGGGAAGCTTTCACCATTGCTTCTCTTCGAACAGCGCGTCGACGTACTCGTCCGGCGCGAACGGAATCAGGTCGTCGATCGCCTCGCCGACGCCGACGTAGCGGATCGGCAGTTTCAGATCGTGGGCGATCGCGACGGCAATCCCGCCTTTGGCGGTGCCATCGAGCTTGGTGAGCACGATGCCGTTCACGCCGGCGGCGTTCATGAACTCCCGCGCCTGGGCGAGGCCGTTCTGGCCGACGGTCGCATCGAGCACGAGCAGCACTTCGTGGGGCGCGCCGGCTACCTCGCGCGCGGCGATGCGCCGGATCTTGTCGAGCTCGGTCATCAGGTTGACGCGCGTGTGCAGCCGGCCCGCGGTGTCGACGAGCACGACGTCGCGATTGCGCGCCTTTCCTGCCGCGAGCGCGTCGAACACGACGGCCGCCGGATCCGCGCCGGTCCGTGCCCGGATGATGTCCACACCCGCGCGGTTCGCCCAGATCTCCAGCTGCTCGACGGCCGCCGCGCGGAACGTGTCGGCCGCGCAGATCAAAGACGACTTGCCGGAGTCCTTGAGCAGCCGCGCGAGCTTGCCGACGGTCGTCGTCTTCCCCGTCCCGTTGACGCCGACGATCATGACGACGTGCGGGCGCTGACCGTTGCCCACCGGCGTCTCGGCGCCGCGGAGGATTTGCCGGATCTCCTCCTTGACGAGAGCGCGCAGCGACTCGCCCCGGCCGCGCCGCGCCCGAACCGCCTGCACGATCTGGTCGGTCGCGGCGACGCCCACGTCCGCGGAGATGAGGGCTTCCTCGAGCGCCTCGATCGTTTCCACGTCGATCGGCTGGCTCCGCCGGCCCGGATCGTCCGCCCGCTTGACGATCTCGTCGAAGCGTCCGACGAATTGCTCTTTCGTTCGAGTCAGCGATTGCTTGATCTTGTCGAAGAAGCCCATTTTGCTGTATTTGGGTCCGTTCTTGGTTCTTGGTTCTTGGTTCGTTCGGTTCTTCGTTCGTTCTCGTTCTTCGTTCTTCGTTCGTTATGGCGACGTGCCAGGACGCCATCTTGCCAAGAAACGGCGATCTTTTCCGTCCGAACGCTTCGTATAGCGTCTCATAGTGCAGTACTGGGGGGTGAGACAGATGACGACTCCGCTGTTGACCGTGATGATGTTCCTGAACATCGTAGCAGCCGATCTGACGGGTACCTGGACGTTCGACATGAATGACTTCAGCGGTCACCCACGAAGCTTCGACTGCACATTCACGCAGGAGGGCACCAAATTGACCGGCGCGTGCGGCGAAGAGGGCCAGACCGTCAAGATTACAGGCACTGTAGAAGGCCGCAAGGTCAACTTCCAGCACCAGACCGGGAAACAGAATGAAATCACCGCTCACTATTCCGGCGATCTCGATGAAGCGGCGACAACGTTGAAGGGCAAGTGGCGTGTCGTCAACCCGGACGATGGCAAACTCATGAGCGACGATTTCACTGCGGCCAAACGATAACGAACAAGGAACGACGAACGACGAACGACGAAGAACCAAGAACCAAGAACGGATCTACCCGTCCACCTCAGCCCTTTGCCTCCGGCCCATCAGCGCCTCGACGGCGGCCGCCGGCGACGATCGACCTTCCAGGACCTCGGCCATCTGCGCGGCGATCGGCAGCTCGATGCCGTGGCGCGCGCCGAGTGCGAGGGCCGCGCCGGTGGTCCGGACCCCCTCGGCGACCATGTGCATGCCGCTCAGGATGTCATCGAGGCTCCGGCCGCGGCCGAGCTCGACGCCGACGTGACGGTTGCGGCTCAATGCGCCGGTGCACGTGAGGACGAGATCGCCGAGGCCGCTGAGGCCGGCGAGCGTGTCGCGGCGGCCGCCTTCCGCGCACGCGAGCCGCGAGATCTCCGCGAGGCCGCGCGTGATGAGCGCGGACATCGCGTTGTGCCCCAGGCCGAGGCCGTCGACGGCGCCGGCCGCAATGGCGATGACGTTTTTGAGGGCGCCGCCAATCTCCACGCCCGCGACGTCATCGCTCACGTAGAGCCGCAGGCCGGGGCCGCGGAAGTGCTCCTGCACGCGCGCCGCCGCGCCGGGATCGCTCGAGGCCGCCAGCACCGCCGCGGGCAATCCGCGCGCGACCTCGGCCGCGAAGCTCGGTCCGGAGAGCACGACGACGGGGAACCGCGCGGCGGTCTCGTCGGCAATCACCTCCGACATCCGCGCGTGGGTCTCGACCTCGAGTCCCTTCGTGGCGCTCACGACGATCGGGTGTGACGCGATGAATGGGGTGGCGGCCCGGACGACGGCCCGCACGCCGTGCGAGGGGACCGCGACGATCACGAAGGCCGTCCCGTCGAGCGCCGCGCCGAGCGCCGACATCGGCGTGACGCCCTGCGGCAGCATCGCGCCGGGCAGGTATCGCGGGTTCTCGCGCGTGGCGCCCATCCGCTCGACCAGTTGCGGATCGCGGGCCCACAGGCGCACGGTTCGTCCCTCGCGCGCGAGATGAACCGAGAGCGCGGTGCCCCAGCTGCCGGCGCCCAATACGGTCACGACGCTCACGCCCGAGCTCCCACCTTCCGCTCCGTTCCGGATCGGAGCCGGCGCACGTTCGCGCGGTGCCGGAACAGGATCAGCGCGGCGGTGCATGCCGCCGCGGCGACGACCGCGCGCGGAGCGCCGGCCCACCAGGCCACGGGCGGCAGCGCGAGCGTCGCCGCAATCGATCCGAGCGACACATACCGCGTGAGGGCGACCGTCAAGAGGAACAGGCCGGCGGCGACGCCCGTCGCGAGGGGCGACAGGACGCTGAAGGCGCCCGCCGCCACCGCCACACCCTTGCCGCCGTGAAACCGCAGCCAGACCGGATAGACGTGGCCGACGACCGCGGCCGCGCCGGCGAGCGCGGCAAGCGGCGCGCCGCCGGCGGCGGGACTCGCCAGAAGAACGGCGGCCGCGCCCTTGGCGACATCGAGTGCCATGACCGCGACCCCGCGCCACGGTCCCGTGGTGCGCAGCACGTTGGCCGCCCCGACGTTGCCGCTGCCCGCGACCCGAACGTCGATCCCCGCACGCCGTGCGAGCAGAAAGGCAAACGGCACCGAGCCGGTCAGGTATCCCAGGAGGATCGGCAGCATCTACACCAATGGGTACTCGGAGCGTCACGTCAATAGCACTCGGCCCGTGCTCGAGCGGCATGCGCGACACCGGCTCGTACGTCGAACCCCTGGATGAGACGCGGCTCCGAAACAGCGTGACGGCCGAAACGGTGACGGTAGCGGCATCGGTCGGGGTGCCGGCCAGCACGTCCCGGACGATCGGGCCGGACCCGCGGGGTGTGTCCTTCACGCGGGCGACAGTGAGATGCGCCGAGTAGGGCCGCCGCTCGGCCTCGAAGCCCAGCGGCCGGAGCCGGGCGCCGGTTTCGGCGTGCAGCGCCGCGAGGCCTTGCTGCCCTGCGGAGACGCCAAGCCACAGCACCCTCGGCGCCCCGGATGAAGGAAAAGCGCCGAGCCCCGAGAGCCGCACGCCGAAAGGCTCGTATGGAAACGGCGGCTGCACTGCGGTGACGATTGCCGCCGCGCGGGCGTCGTCCACCTCGCCGATGAACCAGAGCGTGATGTGCAGCTTGTCCGCCGGTACCCATCGGACATCGAGGCGCGCGCCGCGGCGCGAGAGCTCCGCTCGAAGGCGCTCAACCGCTTCTGACCGCCGCGCGTCGCGCCGGCTCGTCGATCTCGACGGCTACAAAAAGGCGCACTGTGGCTTCCCGCTTCCCGCTAGGAGGCGGTCCCGAGGAGGTGCCTTCGGACCATATCCAGCGCGGCCTGCGTGGCCTGGAACTTCACCTGCGGCCGTCCTCCGAAAAACGAGAACGTGCGAACGCGCGCCGTGATGCCGCTGCCGGTCAGCGCGATCGCAACGGTGCCGACCGGCTTCTCGGGCGTGCCGCCGCCCGGACCAGCGATGCCCGTCACGCCAAGCGCCACGCTCGATCCGGTGCGGCCGCGAATGCCGTCCGCGAGCGCCACGGCGACCGGCTCGCTGACGGCGCCGTGCGCAGCAATCAACTCCGGCGGGACGCCCGCGAGCTCCGTCTTGGCGTAGTTGCTGTAGGCGACCGCTCCGCCGAGCACGTACTCGGAGCTGCCCGGCACGTCCGTCAATCGCGACAGCAGCAGGCCGCCGGTGCACGACTCCGCGGCCGAGATCGTCAGCCGCGCGCTCGAGCAGGAGGGCGCCGACGACTTCTTCCATCGCCCGCCCATCGATGCTGAACACGTCGCGGCCCAGCGCGGCAGCCAGCTCGTCGCGCGCCTCGCGGACCCGTCGGGCGCCGGCTTCCGCATCCTCCGACCGGTGCGTCAGGTGCAGCTCCACCTGACCCGGCATCGCGAGGATCGTCGTCTCGATCGGCGGCGTCTCCGTGGTCCATCGCGAGTAGATCGGCTGCGAGATCTCCTCGACGTGGGACTCCCCGCGACCGGCGACGAACAAGGTCTCCTTGTGGAGCCGCGCCACCCCCGCGCGCGCGGCCAGCACCCGCTCGCACAGCCCGTCGAACATCGGCTGCAGCTCCCGCGGCGGGCCCGGCAGCAGCACGACGAGATGCGGGCCGTGCTCGATGAACAGACCCGGCGCCGTCCCGTTGGGGTTGTCGAGCGACATCGCCCCGCGCGGCACCATCGCCTGCCGCCGGTTGACCGCCGGCATCCGAAGACCGCGCCTGGCGAACCGCTCCTCGATCTGCGCGACGATTGCGGGGTCTTCCTCCGACTCGAGCCCGAGGGCGCCGGTGACGACATCGCGCGTCACGTCGTCATCGGTGGGGCCGAGTCCGCCGGTCAGGATGACGAGATCGGCGCGCGCCAGCGCCGTGCGGAACACCGACGCCAGCCGGGCATGGTCGTCCCCGACCACCGCCTTCGCGCGCAGCTCGATGCCGAGGCCGGCGAGACGGCCGGCGAGGAAGAGCGAGTTGGTGTCGATGCGCGTCGAGCCGAGCAGCTCGCTGCCGACCGCGATGATTTCAGCGGTCGCGATCGGGCCGGCCGCGCCGTTCACGCCACCCATGCCGGCAGCAGCCACATCAGCAGGCGCAGCGCGAGGTTCGCGTAGACCCCGGCCATCACGTCGTCGGCCATGACGCCGAGGCCGCCGTGCAGCCGCTCGAACCGGCCGGCGGGATACGGCTTGATGACGTCGAAGATCCGGAAGAGCACGAAGCCCGCGGCGGCGCCCGACCATCCGACAGGAATGAACGCCAGCGTGATGAGCATGCCGACGACCTCATCGATCACGATCGGCCCCGGATCGATCCCGCCGAAGTACCGCTCGGCCGTCGTGGCGGCCCAGACCCCGGCGGCAAAGAGCGCCAGGATGAGGCCCGCTTCGACGAACGGCGATCCGGTCCACCACACGAGCAGCGTAGAACGCGAGCCCGGCGGCCGATCCGGCGGTTCCTGGCGCGAAGGGGAAATACCCGCAATAGCCAACGGTGGCGACGAAAACCGCGAGGCGAGTCACGCTTTGACGACGCGCGTGTCGGCGAGTCGATCGTGAACGGCGCGTCGCTCGGCTCCGAAGAGCGCCGGCAGGAAGCCCAGCCCCGCGGGCAGCAACGACACGAGATAGCCGACGGCCCGCAGAACGGAGTCGGCGAGCGGAACCCGCGCGCTCCATGGGCTCTCGCCGTGCATCGACACGACCTTGATCCCGGCCGCCATCTTCCCAATCGTCTGTCCGCCTGCCGCGGTGAACAGCACGAAGTACCCGCCGCCCAGAAGGAGCAGGAACGTAGTGAACGGCACCGGCGGAAGGATCGCCAGCTCGCTCAACTGCAAGCCGCAGACTTTCAGCGTGAAGTACAGCACGGCAGCGGCGATCGACCCGAGGATCGCGGCATCCAGGATCGCGGCCAGCAGCCGTGCAAATACACTCGCCGGTGCGGTCGCGGCGTCCTCCAGCTCGGACGGCGGAGCCGACGGCACGTGCGGCAGCGGCGCCGGCCATCGCGCCGGGGACGGAGGCGGCGCGCCGAGATCCAGCCCGGGCTCGTCCGTGGCCGGCCTCGCGCTGACGCGGGCGATCGCCGGATTCGATCGCCGAACCGACAGCGGCGTCCGCGGCACCGCGTTGGGCGTGACGAGCGGCGCATCCTCGTCGATCGACCGATCCTTGAACAGCGGCAGATCGAACGGGCTCGTGGCCGGACGAGGTTGAGGCACGCGGGGAGCGGCCAGCGTTGGCCCCGCCGCGCGCACGGGCCCCGCGGGCCGCCTCGGCGCGCCGGGATCGCTCGAGCGCGAGATCGCCGAGCGGTCCGATCGCTTCGTCGCCAGTCTGGATCGGCAGGTCGAGCGTCATCGTGTCGACCGTGAGGGAGAATTCATACCCGCAGTTGCGGCAGCGCTCGTTGCTGTCGAAGCTGATGTACTGGCACTTCGGACACTTCATTGGCGCGGTACACCTGTGGTGCGGGCGGAGACGCCGGGCCGGATGTGCCGGCGCGCGCGGCCGCGAGGAGCTGGCCCTGGATAGTGGCGCGGAGCGCGTCGGCTTCCGCGGCGAGCGCATCGCCGGGACCGATCGCGTCGAGCGCGACGAGCGCCTCGTGCAAATGCCCTTTCGCGTACTGGGCCGAGGCCCGCGCGAGCCACACGTCGGACGCCGAGGGGACCGGCAGCGGCTCATCGCTCGCGCGGACCGCCGCGCCCGCGGTCGCAACGCCGCCGAGCGGCAGCCATTCCTGGCCGCGGGCCCACAGGACGGCGATGGTGATCGCCACCGCCGCGATGCCCAGGACCGCGCCGGCGGCAATCCATCCAATCCACGATCGATCGAATACCGCCGCTTCGGCTTCAGCGAGTCCGCGCCGGGGCGCCGTCCGGCGTCCGGCCCGGCTCTCCTGCTGCACGCCCGCCGCTTCGAGACGGTCGAGCCGGCCGAGGAGAGCGAGGGCTTCTTCCGTGCCGGCGCCCTGCTCTACTGCCGAGGTCAGCAGCCGGCGCGCCGCATCCGACTCGCCGCGATGGAACGCCGCGGCGCCGATGTGAATGAGCTCTTCTCCCTCGCGCTGACGCTCCGAAATCGCCCCGCGGGCGCGCTCGATGTATGCGCGGGCCCGCGCATGGCCGCGGTCCAGGAACAGGACCCGGGTCCACACGTTGATGGCAAGCTCATGCTGTCCGGCGAAGTAATGATCGAGGCCGCTCAGGAGCAGCTCTTCGACACGCGCCTCGTGATCGCGCTCGGGCACCGGGGTGGCACTGGCGTCGGATCTGCGCGGATCGGTCATGAGGAACAGCGGTCCGAGAAGAAGGTCCGGGGGATTGGGGCCCCGGAGTAAGGTCGAGCGATTATGTGCTCGAACCGGCGTCCGGCACAAGCCCGGCGCGCGGTTTGTGCGCGCCCGGGGCTGGAAGAGTTTCCAAAGAGTGATAGAACAGTCGCATGCCCGTCATCGAGTCCATTCCCAACGTCAGCGAAGGGCGGCGTCCCGATGTGATCCAGCGGATGGCGGAAGCGCTCCGCGGGACGCCGGGCGTGCAGCTGCTGGACGTCTCGTCGGACGCCTCGCACAACCGGTCGGTGTTCACGCTCGTCGGCGACGCCGCCGTCGCTCGAGGCCGCCACGCTGGCGCTCTTCGAACAGGCCGTCGCCGCGATCGATCTGCGGACCCATCAGGGTGAGCATCCCCGTCTGGGCGCGGTCGACGTCGTGCCCTTCGTGCCCATCGAGGGGGTGACGATCGAGGAGTGCGTGGCGCTGGCGAAGGAGGTCGGCGCGGCGGTCGCCGAGCGGTTCGGCGTCCCGGTGTATCTGTATGAGGAAGCGTCGGCCAATCCCGCGCGCAGGAACCTCGAGGACATCCGCCGCGGCGAGTTCGAAGGGCTCGCGGCAAAGATGGCGGCCGCGGAGTGGTCGCCGGACTTCGGACCCGCGAAGCCGCACGTGTCGGCCGGCGCCTCCGTGATCGGCGCGCGCATGCCGCTCATCGCCTACAACATCAATCTCAATACCGACCGGCTCGACGTCGCCAGGAAGATTGCCGCCGCGATTCGACAGAGCAGCGGCGGGCTCCGCTACGTCAAGGCGATGGGGGTGAAGATCGACGATCGCAACCTCGCGCAGGTGTCGATGAACCTGACGAACTTCCAGAAGACGCCGATGTTCCGCGTCTTCGAGATGGTCAAGCGCGAGGCGGAGCGCTACGGCGTCTCGGTCCTCGAAAGCGAGATCGTCGGGCTGGTGCCGGCGGCCGCGCTGGTCTCGTCGGCGGAGTTCTACCTGCAGCTCGAACGGTTCAGCGGGGATCAGATTCTGGAGAACAAGCTGAAACAGCGAACCTGAACCTAGCAGAACCTCGTGGAACTGAACCTGGTGGAACCCCGTGGAACCTTGCGGAACCCCGCGGAACCCTTCAGACCACCTCCTCGTCCCCCTCCAGGCGCCGCGTCGGGACGATGCCGAAGGCGCGCATCTTTCTATACAGATTGCTGCGTTCGACGCCGAGCGCATCGGCCGTGCGCGAGATGTTCCCTTGCTGGGCCGCGAGCGCGCGCAGGATGTAGTCGCGCTCGAACCGCTCGCGCGCGTCGTGCAGGGACATGGCCGCCGTCCCTTCCGGTTCGGCCACGGCTGATCGCGCCGCCGTCGAGAAACGCCAGATCGGCGAGCGCGATGGTGTGCCCCGGCACCATGATCATCAGGCGCTCGATGACGTTGCGCAGCTCGCGGACGTTCCCCGGCCACCGGTAGCTCCGCAGGCCCGCGACGGCTGCCGCATCGAGCCGCTTGGGCCGGCGGCCGTACTCGCGCGCGAGCTCGGCCATGAAGTGATCCGCGAGCAGCGGAATGTCGGTGTCGCGATCGCGCAGCGGCGGCACGAAGATCGGGATGACGTTCAGGCGGAAGTAGAGATCCTCGCGGAAGCGCCCGGCGCGGATTTCGGTCGGCAGATCCTTGTTGGTCGCGGCGAGGATCCGGACGTCGACCTTGACGCCGCTCGTCCCGCCGACCGGCTCCACGACCTGCTCCTGCAGCGCGCGCAGCACCTTGGCCTGCGTCTTCAGGCTCATGTCGCCGATCTCGTCGAGGAACAGCGTCCCGCCGTCGGCCACCTCGAACTTGCCGCGCCGATCGGCGACGGCGCCGGTGAACGCGCCCCTGCACGTGGCCGAACAGCTCGCTCTCGATCAGCTCTTCGGGGATCGCGGCGCAGTTGACCTCGACGAACGGGCCGCCGCGCCGGCGGCTCAAGGTGTGGATGCTCCGCGCGACGAGCTCCTTGCCCGTCCCGTTCTCGCCGAAAATCAGCACGCGCCCGTTGGTCGGCGCCGCCATCGCGACCTGCTCGCGCAGCTGCGCCATGACGTAGCTCTCGCCCACCATGGTGTGGCGGCGATCGACGTGCGCCCGCAGCGCGCGGTTCTCCGCCTCGAGCCGGCGCTGCCGCACGGCGTTGCCGACGACGAGCACGGTCTTGTCGAGCGACAGCGGCTTCTCGACGAAGTCGAAGGCGCCCATCTTGATCGCGCGCACGGCCGACTCGATGTTGCCGTGTCCCGAGATCATCACCACCGGCGCATCGACGCGCCGCTCCCGCAGCCGGGTCAGCGTCGCCAGGCCGTCGATCCCCGGGAGCCAGATGTCGAGCACGATGACGTCGTACGGGTCGCGCGCCACGCGATCGAGGCAGGCCTCGCCGCTCTCGACGGCGTCGACGGCATACCCCTCGTCGCGCAGCACGCCGCTCAGCGCGCTCCGCACGCCGGCTTCGTCGTCGACGATGAGGACGGTGGGGTTTCATTCAGCTTGCCCAGCTTCCCGCTTCCCGCTCACACCGGCAGCTCGATCGTGAACACCGTGCCGGTCGGCACGTTGTCCGTGACCTCGATGTTGCCGCCGTGCTCGGCGATGATCCGCCGCACGATCGCCAGGCCGAGGCCGCTGCCGCGCCGCTTGGTCGAATAGTACGGCATGAACAGCTTGTCGCGGTCGGCCGCGGAGATGCCGGGACCGTTGTCGGCGATGGTCAGCCGCACGACGCCGTTCGCGCCGTCCAGCCGCGTTTCGATGACGATCGTCGGAGGCTCGCCCGACGGACGCGCCGCCGCGGTGCCGCCGCCGAGCGCTTCGACCGCGTTGTCGACGAGGTTGATCACCACGCGGCGGATCTGCTCGACGTCCACGCGCACGGCCGGCAGCGCGTCGGCGAACCGCCGCTCGATCCGGACCTCGTGAAACAGATCCTTGTACAGCGCGAGCGTATCGGCCAGCACGCCGTTCAGGTCCGACGGCACCGCGCGGGGCGCCGGCATCCTCGCAAACTGCGCGAACTCGTCAACCAGGGCCTTGAGCGATTCCACTTCGCCGACGATGGTCGTCGTGCACTCCTCGACGAGCGCGCGTGCCGCCGGCGGCGCGCCGCCGAAATGCCGGCGCATCCGCTCGGCGCAGAGCTGAATGGGCGTCAGCGGGTTCTTGATCTCGTGCGCCAGCCGTCTCGCGACGTCGCGCCAGGCCGCGACGCGCTGCGTCCGGATGAGCGGCGTCACGTCGTCGAACACCAGCACCGCGCCGGCAAACCCGCCGTCTTCCCCCTGGAGCGGGGTCGCGGCGGTCGCCAGGTGGAGCTCGCGCCCTTCGCGCGTCAGCGCGATCTCCTGCGCGGCCGGGTCGGCGGTGCCGCGGATGGACGCGCATCAGCAGCGCCTCGAGCGGCCGCAGGTCCTCACGCGCGAACACGTCCTCGGCGCGGGCGCCGACGACCGCGCCGTCGAGCTCGAGCAGGCGCAGCGCCGCGGCGTTGATCGTGCCGATCCGCCCGTCGGCGCCGAGCGAGATCACGCCGGTGGCGATGCGCTCGAGGACCGTTTCGATGTAGCGGCGCCGCTCGTCGAGCTGCTGGTTCTTCCGCTCGAGATCGACCCGCGATCGTTCGAGCTTGCGCTGGCTCGCGGCCAGCTCCCCCGCCATCGTGTTGAACGCCTCGACGAGCGAGCCGAACTCGTCGCGCGTTTCCGGCTCGATGCGGTGATCGAGCCGGCCCGGCGCCGATTTCCCGCGCGCCCGCGGCCAGCATCTGGACCGGACGGGTGATCCGCTTCGCGAGGTACAGCCCCATCCAGGTGGCGCTGACGAGAATCATCAGCGTCATCATCAGGAACAGCGACAGGTAGACCCCTTCGAGCGGGCGCTTGAGCACCGCCAGCTGACGGTATTGCTCGTAGGCTTCCGTGATCCGCCGCGAGTGCTCGGCGAACTCTCCCGCGAGGTGGTCGCTCGCGATGACGACGCCGACGGGCCGGTTCGTCGCGGGCTCACGCAGGACGGCGCCGGCGCGCACCAGCTCGCCGCCGCCGTCGAGCGGCTCGTGCACCCGCCGATCCGGGCTGCCGCTGGCGACCTGCGCCGCCAGCCGATCGGCCGACGCGCGCGACGTGGCCGGCGGCAGCGACGGCGACTCGACGGCGACGAGCGGAGTCGGCGGCGAGCCCTCCTGGATCCGATAGACCTCGACGAGGCCGACCCGCCCCTGCGTCACTTCGGGCGCGAGCGCGCTCCGCACGGCATCGATGTCGCCCGCCTCGACGGCGCGCGGCCGGCACGACCCGGGCGATGCGCTCGGCGTGGTTGGCCACGACGGTCTCGCGATCCCGGTAGTAGTCCACCGCGATCTCGTTCGCGGATCGCAGCACGTCGTCGATCGGCTGGCTGAACCAGCGTTCCGTGCTGCTCCGGATCAGCTCGCCGCCGACGATCAGCACCAGGACCGACGGGATGATCGTCAGCCCGAGCATCGCGAGCACCAGCTTCGCGCGGAAGCGCGAGAACGGCAGGCCGCGCCGCCGCTCGACCAGCAGCTTCACGACGTTGCGCGCCAGCACGAACACCAGCGCCAGCACCATCGTCAGGTCGGCGGCCGAGAGGGCGTAGAGCACGACCTCGCTGAGGAAATCGGGGTTGAGCTCGGCCGACTGGTCCGCCAGGACGATCATCGCGGCCAGCGCGCCGAACAGGAGGACGATGCCGAGGAGGATCAGCCGCGGGTTGTCGCGAAACGGCCGCCGCTCGGCCGGAGGCGGCGCCTTCGGCTGCCTGGCCGGAAGCGTCGGGCGCCGCGCGTCGCGAACAGTCGTCATGGCGCGGCCTCGGGGTTACCCTATTGAACGAACGTGAACTTCGCCTGCCCGGTGACGTCGTGGCGCTCCCATGGCCAGACGAACGAGGCGTTGCGCGGCGTCGTGTGGGCCCGCACGCGCACGTAGGTACTCGCTGTTGGCCTCGAGCGCGGCGCTGCTGAAGAGCGGCAGCTTGTCGAAGTCGGACGTCAGCCACGCGCGGGCGTCCTCTTCGCGCTCGGTCGTCTCGGCCCGCTCGATGCGGCCGTCCTGCATCCGCGTGACGTGATAGCGCGCGTGAGGTTGTCGTAGCGGACGGTCGCGGCAATCTCCGTCGACGCGATCGTGCTGTCGAGCCAGAGCGCCGAGCTGCGCTTGAGCTCGACCCGGTAGACGAAGCTGATCGTCAACCCGCTGTGGATGGCGGCGCGGATCTCGTCGGTGAAGGCGTCGGCGAGCTTGAACGTCACGAGCACGCGTCCGTCGCGCGGCAGCGGCGTGACCTGGAGCGTCTGCGCGGCGGCCACCGATGCGGTCAGGGCGCCGGCCAGGAGAAGAATCGCGAGTCCCCGGCGCATCATCCCTTCGACTTCTGAAGCTCGTCCACTTCGCGCTTGAACTGCCCGACGTCGCGGAACTGCCGGTAGACCGACGCGAACCGGACGTAGGCAATCTGATCGAGCTGTTTCAGCTCCTGCATCAGCCGCGCGCCGATTTCTTCGGTGGTCATCTCCCGCTCGTGGCGCTCCTGCAGCTCCGCCTCGATGCGATCCGCGATCGCCTCGAGCTGCTGAATGCTGACCGGCCGCTTCTCGGAGGCGGTCAGCAGCCCGGCAATCATCTTCTGGCGCTGGAACGCCTCGCGGTTGCCGTCCTTCTTGACGACGCGGTACTCGATATCCTCGAGCCGCTCGCGGCTCGTGAACCGTTTCGCGCAGCGGAGGCACTGGCGGCGGCGCCGGATGACGTCGCCTTCCTTGCTCTCGCGGGAGTCCACGACCTTGTCTCCCATGTTGCCGCAGTACGGGCACTTCATGGCGCGCCTTTCTTCACCCCGAGGTCCCCGCCGCGCGGATCCGGCGCGGGGGGATAGATCCCGGCGTCCCGCGCCTCGCGGCAGGGTGACGCTCCGGCGCGACCGGGATCGGCGCGGCTCCGTCGCCGCCGGGCGCTTCCTTCGCGAGGCGGCGGGCGCCGGCCAGCGTGAGCCCTTCGCGCATCATGAACACGATCCCCAGCAGCGTCACCGGGACGAACGAAATCGCGTGCAGCACGAGCGCCGCGGCCGGCCGCCCGATCCGTGTCGACGCCGAAAAACGTCGGTGACCGCGAAGATGTACGCGGCGTGGAACCCGCCGATCGCCCCGGGCGTCGGCGCCGCCACGCCGACCACCAGGATCGTCATGACGAGGAACGAAGCCGGATAAGGATACGTAATGTGGAATGCCCGCGACGCCAGCCAGATTCCGGCCGCGATCGACATCCACATCGGAAACGACAGCGCGAGGGCCGCGACGAGCCGGGCCGGATCGCGCAGCACCGCCAGTCCCTGCGCGAACGTCTCGACGAACCCGGCCACGATTCGGGCCAGCCGCGCCGGCAGGAGGCGCTCGATGCGCAAGGCGGCGCGGCCGAGCCGCTCGGGGTGCCCGGCGAGCGCGAACAGCACCGCCACGCCGGCCACCGCGGCCAGCCGCCGCCATGCCGCCGCCGACTTTGACACGCGCAAGCTGGCCCGGATCGCCGGAGATCACGCCGGGGCCGACGGTGAACACGAAGGCGGCGAACAGCAGCAGCACGGTGGCCAGATCGAGCAGCCGCTCCAGCACGATCGTGGCGAACGCCGACGACGGGTTCATGCCCTCGCGCTTGGCCAGCAGGTACGGCCGGATCACTTCGCCGGCACGCGCCGGCAGGAGAAAGCTCGCCGCAAACCCGATGACGGTCGTCGTGAACGCGTTGACGAACCGGGTCGGGCCGATCGGCGCCAGGAGCGATTGCCAGCGCCACGCGCGCCACGCGTACGTCAGCCCCGTCACCACGACCGCGAGCACCAGCAATCCGCTGTCGGCCCGGCGCGTTTCGGCCCAGACGCCTGCCAGATCGGTGTTTCGGAAGGCAAATCCGAGCAGACCGAGCGTGAGCAGCAGAATGAGGACGGTGCGAACGCCTGGCCGCATGCGTAATGCTAGTGTCCTAGTCGGGATTAGAATCCGGGGAGTGTTCGGTGGGGAGACCGGCTGACGGTGCACGGCCGCGGCCGGACCTTCACGCCGAACTCCCGGCGAACTCTACTACAAGGCCCCCTCCAAGTCTATGGGAAAACGTGAGTTACTGCTGATCGTCGCGTTCGTGATCGTCGGGAGCGGTCGTCTACCAGGTCACCGCGCCCCCGCCGGCCCCGGCGAGCGGAGCTTCTCGCTCGGGCGCGTCATCGAGTCGATCAGGCGCGAAGTCCGCGGCAACCGGGCCTCGGCCGAAAAGACCACCACGAGCACGCACCCGCTCGACGCCGGCGCGACGGAGCTGCGCATCGTCGTGGCGCGCGGCGAGATCACCGTCACCGGCGAGGACCGCGGGGACATCGCCGCGGAGCTGCAGGTGCACTCCAACGGCTACGACGAGGCCGAGGCCGAGAAGCTGGCCGGGGAGACGGTGCTCAAGATCGACCGGGCCGGCGGCCGGATGACGGCGGGCCTGTGGATTCCCAGACGCCAGGCAGCCAGCGCGCCAAGCTGCACCTGAAGATCCCGTCGCGCCTCCAGGTCGACGCTCGAATCGGGCGCCCGCCTCAACGTCTCCAACGTCGCCGGCCGTCGAGCTCAACTCGCGGGGCGACGTCGAGATCCGAAAGGTCGCCGGCCGGGTGTCCGGCACCCATCGCGGCGGCACGATCGCCATCACCGACAGCGGGTCCATCAAGGCGACGACGGTCGACAGCGACGTGCAGCTCGAACGGATCACGAACGAGGTCTCGCTCAACACGCGCGGCGGGGACCTGAAAGGCAGCGAGCTCGCCGGCCCGATCGACATCGACTCGAACGGCACCGACGTCGTCGCTCGAGAAGCTGGAGAAGACCACCGGCATCGTCCGGATCAACGCCGTGCAGGGCTCCGTCACCGTCAAGGGCCTTCGAACCGAAGGGCGGATCGACGTCCGCGAGCGCCGACGTGGACGTGGTCGTCGATCGCGCGGCGCCGCTCGCGATCTACAGCGAAGGAGGCGACAGCGTGGAGCTCACCCCGCCGGACGGGCGGCTATCAGCTCGACGCCGTCGCGATGCAACGCGGAGGTGACCGTCGCCGGCGATGCGGTGCGGGTCGTCAAGACCGGCGAGGAACACCGCGCCACCGGCGCAGTCAAAGGAGGCGGGCCGACGATCACGATTCGGACGGGGCGAGGCTCCATCACGGTACGCGCGCGAGATGACTCTTAGGGTTCGTGCAGTTCAGTTGACTCCCCTCCCGTGTGCCAGTAAGCTTCTGCGTCTTCCGCGAGGTCATCAGTGCTCTCCACCGCTCCTCTACTCGACACATCGCTCGAAGGACTCACGCTCGCTCGCCGCGGGAAAGTGCGCGACGTGTACGAGCTCACGCTGCCGTCCGGCGAGGCGGCGCTGCTCATCGTCGCCACGGATCGGATTTCCGCGTTCGACTACGTGCTCGGGTCGGGCATCCCGGACAAGGGCAAGGTGCTGACGCAGCTGTCCGGCTTCTGGTTCGAGCGCATCGGCGATCTCGTCCCGCACCATCTCATCTCGCTCGACGTCGACGCGTTCCCGGAGGCGGCGCGGCCGCATGCCGACACCCTGCGCGGGCGGACGATGCTGGCGCGCCGGACCGAGCCGGTGCCGATCGAGTGCGTGGCGCGCGGGTATCTGTCCGGATCCGGATGGAAGGAGTACCAGCAGAGCGGGAGCGTCTGCGGCGTGAAGTTGCCGGCCGGCTTGCGCGAGTCGGACCGGCTGCCCGAGCCGATTTTCACGCCCGCGACCAAGGCCGACACCGGCCACGACGTCAACATCAGCGAGGACGAGGCCGGCCGGCTCGCCGGACGCGAGCTCATCGCCCGTCTGAAGACGCTGACGCTCGAGATCTACCGGCGCGGCGCCGCCCTCGCGGAGTCCAAGGGCATCATCGTCGCCGACACCAAGTTCGAGTTCGGGCTGGTCGGCGCCGGCAATCCAGCCACCGACGTCGTCCTCATCGACGAGGTCCTGACGCCCGACTCGTCACGGTTCTGGCCGAGCGAGTCGTACGAGCCGGGACACGGCCAGCCGAGCTTCGACAAGCAGTACGTCCGCGACTACCTGGAAGAGATCCGCTGGAACAAGCAGCCGCCGGTCCCCTCGCTCCCCGACGACGTGGTCCGGCGGACGCGCGAGAAGTACGTCGACGCGTTCCGTCGGCTGTCCGGCCGCGAGCTCCAGTAGCCGTGCGGGATCAACTCGAGAAACTCGTCCAGGAGCTGCTCGACAAAGGCGTGCTCTACGACGACGCCCGGCGCGAGTTCGAGAAGATGTTCATCGCCAGGGCCCTCCAGCGGTCGAAGGGCAACGTCGGCGACGCCGCCGAGGTGCTGGGCCTGCACCGCAACACCATCGCGCGCAAGATCACCGAGTATCGGATCAAGCGATCGACGTAGGAAACCCGTCGGGGCTCGGGGACTCGCGGACTCGGGGCTCGGGCCTCGATTCGAATCCCGAATCCCGGCCGCGACAGCGAAGAATTAGCACTCTAGGGCTGGGACTGCTTGACACCAGCCGCCCTTCCTATATTATTAGCAGTCGGTCCTGCTGATTGCTAAGCCGCAGGGCTGAACCGCTTCATTTACACCGAATTTTCGGTCCTTTTCGAAGCAGGCGGGGGAAACTCCGCCGGACAACCGGGGCGGGACGACCGCCCCACAACCATCGGAAGTCGAGGTTCTATGGCCACAACCGCAACCGCAACCGGCGTCAAGATCCGTCCCCTCCACGACAGGGTCATCGTGCAGCGCATCGACGAAGGCGAGCAGAAAGTCGGCGGGATCATCATCCCGGATTCCGCCAAGGAAAAGCCGCAGCAGGGCAAGGTCGTCGCTGTCGGCAAGGGCAAGGTCGAGAAGGACGGCAAGGTGACGCCGCTCGACGTGAAGGAAGGGGACACGATCCTCTTCGGCAAGTACTCCGGCCAGGAAATCAAGATGGACGGCGAGGAGTACCTCATCATGCGCGAGGAAGAGATCCTCGGCGTCGTCACGAAGTAGGCGCGGACGGTCCGGCCACGGCCGGAAGTCCGCATCGGGTTTTGCCGGCGCGTGTCGCGCCGGGCGGTGATATCGCAAGAGTCCGGGTTCAGCCGGACATGAAGGACGGAGATTCAAAGACATATGGCAAAACAGATCATCTACGGCGAGGAGTCACGCCAGGCCATCCTGCGCGGCGTGAACCAGCTCGCCAACGCCGTGAAGGTGACGCTCGGCCCGAAGGGGCGCAACGTCGTCCTCGACAAGAAGTTCGGCTCCCCCACGATCACCAAGGACGGCGTGACCGTCGCCAAGGAGATCGACCTCAAGGATCCGCTCGAGAACATGGGCGCGCAGATGGTGCGCGAGGTCGCGAGCAAGACGTCGGACATCGCGGGCGACGGCACCACGACGGCCACCGTCCTGGCGCAGGCGATCTTCCGCGAAGGCGCGAAGAACGTCGTCGCCGGCGCGAACCCGATGGAGCTCAAGCGCGGCATCGAGAAGGCCGTCGAAGCGGTCATCGAGTCGCTCAAGAAGCAGTCGAAGCCCGTCGCCGGCAACATGATCGCGCAGGTCGGCACGATCTCGGCGAACTCCGACGAGACGATCGGCAAGATCATCGCGGAAGCGATGGAAAAGGTCGGCAAGGACGGGGTCATCACCGTTGAAGAAGCACGCACGCTCGAGACCTCGCTCGAGGTCGTCGAGGGCATGCAGTTCGACCGCGGTTACCTCTCGCCGTACTTCGTGACCGATCCCGAGCGCATGGAAGTCGTGCTCGAGAACCCGGTCATCCTGATCCACGAGAAGAAGATCAGCTCGATGAAGGACCTCCTGCCGCTGCTCGAGCAGGTCGCCCGCGCGAGCCGTCCGCTCGTGATCATCGCCGAGGACGTCGACGGCGAAGCGCTGGCGACCCTGGTCGTCAACAAGCTGCGCGGCACGCTCTCGGCCGTCGCGGTCAAGGCGCCCGGCTTCGGCGACCGCCGCAAGGCCATGCTCGAGGACATCGCGACGCTCACCGGCGGCCGCGCGCTGACCGAGGACCTCGGCATCAAGCTCGAGAACATCAAGCTCGAGGACCTGGGCAAGGCCAAGAAGGTCACCATCGACAAGGACAACACGACGATCGTCGAAGGCGCCGGCTCGCAGAGCGCCATCGAGGGCCGCGTGAAGCAGATCCGCACGCAGGTCGAAGAGACCACGTCCGACTACGACCGCGAGAAGCTCCAGGAGCGCCTCGCGAAGCTCGTCGGCGGCGTCGCGGTCATCAAGGTCGGCGCGGCCACCGAGACCGAGATGAAGGAGAAGAAGGCCCGCGTCGAGGACGCCATGCACGCCACGAAGGCGGCGGTCGAGGAAGGCATCGTCCCGGGGGGCGGCGTCGCGCTCATCCGCGCGGCGAAGGCGCTCGACGCGCTCAAGCTCGAGGGCGATCAGAAGGTCGGCGTCGAGCTGATCCGGAAGGCGATCGAAGAGCCGCTCCGCTGGATCGCGACCAACGCCGGCCAGGAAGGCTCGATCGTCGTCGCGCGCGTGAAGGAAGCGAAGAACCCCGGCGACGGCTACAACGCCGCCACGGACAAGTACGAGGACATGGTGGCGGCCGGCGTCATCGACCCGACCAAGGTCGTGCGCTCGGCGCTCCAGAACGCCTCGTCCATCGCCTCGCTCCTCCTCACGACCGAAGCGATCGTCTCGGAGATCCCCGAGGACAAGAAGGACGCGCCGATGCACGGCGGCGGCGGTGGCGGCGGCGGCATGGGCGGAATGTACTGATCGCGGAGTAACGATTGGCGGCTGCAGAACGCAGTCGCGCGCTGACGGTCAAGCCGGCTGGGAGATCCTTCCAGCCGGCTTCTTTTTTTCGTGGGTTGTGGATTACCGAAGCGTGAACGACATCTCGATCACGATCTGCACCGGCACGGGCTTGCCCAGCAGCATGCCCGGCTTGAAGCGCCACTTCTTGATCGTCGCGACCGCTTCCTGATCGAGGCCGAAGACGTTGTCGAGCGACTTGATGATGTGGACGTTGCCGACCGAGCCGTCCGGCATCACGACGGCTTCCATCGTGACCATGCCCTGGATCCGGGCGCGCATCGCCTCGCCGGTGTAGTTCGGCTTGACCTCTCGGATGACACTGCGGCGACGAGACGCCGTTGCCCTCGCGATAGATGCCCCCGCCAAAACCCCCGCCGGTGCCAGGACCCATCCCCGGTCCGGTTCCCGGACCCACGCCCGAACCAGTGCCTGTGCCTCCGCCGCCTCCTGGCCCCGGGCCCTGTGCGACGGTAGGCGCGGTTATCTGCGTCGTGGACCCCGGCAGCTCGACAACGGACAGTAACGGCCGGAATGCTCATCACCTGCGGGACGGGCTGGGGCTCGGGCTTGGGAGGCTCGAAAGACTTGGGCTTGGGAGGTACAATCTCGGCTTTTCTGGGCGGATCCGGCATCTTGTTACCGCCGCCTCCACCGCCGCCGCCCGGGCCCGCCTTCGCGATCCACACGACATTGGGCGGCTCGATCATCTGCATCACGGGCGCCATCACATTTGTGCGCGTGAGCACGTAGAGAATGATCGCCCAGGATGGCCAGGTGCGTCAGGACCGATCCGCCGACGCTCTGCGCGTAGGCCGCCCAAGACGTCTCCGTGCCGGCCACGGAGCCCGCAAGAAGCCGCGCGTTGGGACTGGCGCCCTGATAGATCTCGGTCATTCGATGGTCAAAAGTTGATACAGACATTGTGGCCGACTCCGGGCACATCCGCAAGAGTGCAATAAGGATGCCCCGGTCGGACACAGCCTGCCGGCACCCTTTGCGGGACCGTTTGTCTCGTCCGTCCCTTCCTTTGGACGTTCGCCGGGCTGAAGTGGACGCACGGTGCCTCGGCCTTTCTTGCTAAACCCTCCCCGTCCAGGCCCCGATGGCGGCGTTGCCTCCGCCGTAGGCGTGCAGCCTCGCGAGCGCATCCGCGGCCCGCGGCTCGCTGCGAATCGCCACGAGAATCCCGCCGCGCCCGGTGAGCGTTTCGTAGATGTAGCCGTCGTGAGCCTGGAAACCGGCCCGGCCGATCGTTGCGCCGAGGCCGGATGACTCGAGACCGTTGTCGCCGCCCTGCAGCGCGGCGATGAGCGGGCCGCGTGCGAGGACCGGTCCGAGCGCCTTCATTTCGACGCGGTCGGCCGGCGTGCCAAGCGTCGATTCGATGAGCAGTGCCGCTTCCGGTGAGTCTTTGGCGAGAATCGTGATCGCGCCGGCGGTGAAGCCGTCGCGGAGCAGCGCCTCGACGCCGCGCCGCGCCCACGCCGCGTCCTGGAACACGCCGATCGTAAAGCGGTCCTCATCGATCGCGCGCGCCACGTGGCTACTCGCTCCAGTTCGCGGTGTCGACGTCGGTCGCTCCGCTCCGGTTGAGCGTCGCGAGGATAGCTGAGACTTGGTCCGGCACCGTGTGGACGGCGAGGAGCACTGCGCCGTGCTCGACTGCGTCCTGGAGCGCGGTGGCGCGCGCCTCGTCCACACCGGCGCCGCTCAGCGCGGAGGCGAGCCCGCCGGCGACGTGACCGGCCGCCTCGCCGAGTCCGGCCGCCAGAGGCCCCGCGGCGACGATCGGTCCGATGCCTGGCAGCACGACCGCGATGGCGGCCAGCACGTAGCCGGACAGCTCACCGAGTCGCGCGGCCGGTCGCGAATCCTCGATGTCGACGCCCGGCGAGGCATCCATCTGCCTGGCCAGCAGCGAGTCTTCGTCGTGATTCCTGCTGATGACGGAGATTTGATCGTGGGTGACGCCCGCCTCGTGCAGGGCGCGCGCGCCGGTGGCGGCCGCGGCGGGTGTCGGAAACAGAGCCAGAACGAGAGGGTGCGCCATTGCTCCTAGCGTAACATCACGGGAGGCATGGACCGATTCGACGTGGCGATTGTCGGCGCCGGCCCGGCCGGCTGCCGCGCGGCATTCCGCATGGCCCGGGCAGGCGCGCGCGTGGCCATCGTCGACGGCAGCCACCCCCGCGAGAAGCCCTGCGGCGGCGGCGTGACCGGGCGCGCGCTCGACCTCGTGCGCGATGCGATCGACCCGTGCGAGATCCCGGCAGTCCCGATCGAGACCGCGGCGTTCGAGCACGGCGCGCGCCGGACGCGCGTGAGCCTCGTCAGCGAAGATGCTCCGGCCCGTTCGACTCGCGCAGTCCCAATCGCTCGCTCAGGGCAGGCTCGTTGTGGTCTCGCGGCGGGACTTCGACGGCGCCCTGCTCGCCGCCGCGTCCCGGGCCGGGGCGCAGTTGATCCCGGCGCGCGTCACCGACGTCACTCCGCATCGCGACGGCTGGGTCGTCGCCACGCGCGACGGCGCGCTCTCTGCCGCGTGGCTGCTCGGCGCGGACGGTCCGAACAGCCTCGTGAGACGACGAGTGCTGCGGCCGTTCGATCGCGCGGATCTGTCCATCGCGACGGGGTTCTTCGTCCACGGCCCGACATCGCGCGAGATCGCAATCGCGTTCAGCGGGCCGCCGGCCGGGTACCTCTGGGCGTTTCCGCGGCGCGATCACCTCGCGGTCGGCGTCTGTGCGCAGGCCGACGAGAGCTCGTCGGCAGCGCTGCTCTCGAGCGCGTCGCGCTGGATCGGCGGGAATGTCGAAGGGCCCGTGGAGACGGTCAGGTACAGCTGGCCGATCCCGTCACTGCGCGTCGCGACCCTGCAGCGCGAGCAGCCGGCCGGCCCGCGTTGGATGCTGCTCGGCGACGCCGGCGGGATGGTGGACCCGATCACGCGTGAGGGGATCTTCTTCGCGTTGCTGTCGGCTGACGCGGCCGCCGACAGCCTCCTCGCGGGCGTCGATCCCGCCGCGCAGTATTCCCGCCGCATCCGGACGGCGATTCACCCGGAGCTCATCCGGGCCGCGCGGCTGAAGGACTGGTTCTTCACCCCGCGCTTTACCGGGCTGCTGATCCGCGCCCTCGAGGAGAGCGCGGCGATCCGCCGCGTCATGGCCGACCTCATCGCCGGCCGGCAGACGTATCACGGACTTCGTCGCCGGCTGTTGGGGACGCTCGAGGTGAGACTGATGCTGGAGGTGGTATTCGGAGTATGACGTGGTCTCGAGTCTCGAGTCTCGGGTCTCAAGTCTCAGGTGTCTTTGGTCTTCGGTCTTCCCTGAATCGGGCCTCCAGGGGGTCAGGTCATGAATCATGAACGCGGTTACCGTACCAGCGGCGATCCCTGAATCGGCGCCTCCAGGGGCATGAACGCGGTCACCGCACCCAACCCGTTCATGATTCATGACCTGACCCCCGCTGCGTCAGCCCCCCGCTGCGTCGAATCAAGGATCCAGGGATTCAAGGATTAGCGATTAGGGATTAGGGATTCGCTCTTGTCACTTCACCAGATAGCCGTCCCGCGCCCTGACCTGCACGCCTGGACGCTTCACCGTCACCGTGATCGACCGCCACTCGTTGCTGCCGGGGACAACCGGGCGCGCGGGCGTGTAGCCGAGCAGGTACTGCTCGCGCAGCTCGCGGGCGATGGCGCGCAGCGTCTCGGCCAGCTTCGCGGGGTCGCGCGTGTGAAAGGAGCGCCCGCCCGTCAGCGTTGCGAGCTCGGCGAACAGCGGGGGACGCGCGGCGCCGAGCGCCACCGGGAAGATCATCACGTCGGCGCGCCGGGCCCGGTCGAGCGCGTCGGCGGCCGTCGCCCGGCTGTAGCGATCGTCCCCGTCGGAGAGCAGCACGAGCGCACGCCGTCCCTTCGCCACCTGCACCTCGTCGATGGCGCGGATGATCGCGTCGTGCAGTCCGGTCGTCCCGAATGGATCGAGCCGCGCCAGCGCGTCGAACTGCCGGGCTCCGGTCGGTCGACAGCGGCGCGACGACCTCCACCTCGGATCCGATCGCCAGAACCATCGACTCGTCCTTCGGGCGGAGCTCCCCGAGGAACGCCCGCGCCGCGGATTTCGCCAGGGCCAGGCGCGTGCCCGACATGCTGAAGCTCCGATCGAGCGCGACGGCGACCGAGAGCGGGAAGTCCCCCGCGGCAAAGTTCGAGATCGCCTGGACCTCGCCGTTTTCGCGCAGCTCGAAGTCCCCTTGCGTGAGGCCCATGACCGGCTCGCCGCGCGTCGTTGGTCACGCTGGCATACACCTCGACAAGGTTGACCCCCGAGGAGAACTGCCGGGCGGAGAGGCCCGGACCCCATCCGGCTGCCAGGCCGGCGAGCAGGCAGGCGGACGCGACGCCGCGCGGCCACCGGCCGCCAACGGTGATACAATCGGCGCATTCTCCACGCGATGTCCAAGGAGCTCTTATGATTGGCCGCCTCGGCATACCCGAGCTCGTAATCATCCTCTTGATTATCATCATGATTTTCGGAGCAAGCCGCTTGCCGGAAATCGGCCGCGGGATCGGGAAGGGCATCCGCAACTTCAAGGACTCCACCAAGGGCGGCGACGACGCCTAGGTCCGTAGAGGACGACCCTCGAGTCCCCCACCCGCCGGGTAATCCGCTCCCGATCGAGATACTCCAGCAACGGAATCGCATACTTCCGTGAGATGCCGTAGCGTTCCTTGAACGCCGGGACGTCGACGCGCGCGCTGCCCTTCCGCGCCCGCACGTCGGCCTTCAGACCCGCCAGCGCCTCGGCGTGAAACAGCAGCGTGTCCAGTTTGACGAGCGTCTTCTGGCGGACGAGCAGCGTCGTGATGCGGTCGGCGACCGCCGCGCTGACGTTGGCCGCCGCGGGCAGCGCCGACTCCGCCGGAGGGGCCAGTCCACCCTCGCGGAACAGCCGCTCGATGGCCTCGTGCGCGCGCGCTTCCTCCGGCGAGAGCGAGACGTGATGCCCCGCGATCGCCAGCCGATCGCGGCCGGCGATCCGGTTCCCTGCCGCGAGCTCCGCCACCACGTGCTCGAAGACCGCCGGCGCCGCGCGGCCGAAGAGACGCTCCCGCGCCTCTTCGCGCGACAGCCCTTCCGAGAGCGGCTGTGACGCGTGGTGCGCGGTCAGCGCCGCCAGCAGGCGTGCTGGACAGGTCCTGCAGCACGGCCGGCGACACCAGCAGATCGCCGACGCGCGTCGCGCGGCCGAGCGCGACCAGCCGGCTGGCGGTGGCGTCCGCGCTGGACTCCGAGAGGCCGGCGCGGCTGATCAGCGCGCCGCGCGAGATCCCGGCGCCCGCGCGCTCGTCCATGAACGCCAGGACCGCGCTGTCCGAGGCGGTGCTCCCGGCGCGTCGAGACGGCGGTAGCGCGCGAACGCCGCGGCATTTCGAATGGCCGAGCGCGGCGGGTGGGGATCGAGCACGACGCCGCCGCCGATCGTCACCGGGGGCGAATACGCGCGCACGATGAACCGGTCCCCGCGCGTGAGCACCGCCGGCGCCTCGAAACGGATGCGCGCGTACGCCGAGCGCCCCGGGGGCGATCTCGGCCGCAATCCCGTCTCCGTCCCGTGCGGACGCCACGGCAATCCGCGCCAGCAGCTCCGTCGTGCCGTGATGGAACCGCACGCGCGCGCCGTGCCGCAGCGCCCGCGCATCGGGCAGCAGATCGACGACGGCATCCACGCGCCGCGTGGGCTCGAATGCCCCCGGCGCGCAGAGCGTGTCTCCCCTGGCCAGGCCGGCCACGTCGATCGCCGCCGAGGTTCGCCGCGACGCGGCGCCCCGCGTCGGAGGCCCCTTCCTGACGGCCGTGGACCTGCAGGCCGCGGACCTTGACCGTCAGCCCGCGCGGCAGCACGACCAGCTCGTCGTCCTGGCGAACGTGTCCGGACACCAGCGTTCCGGTCACGACCGTCCCGAAGCCCTTGACCGAGAAGACGCGATCGATCGGCAGGCGGGCCGGGCCGCCGCGATCGCGCTCGCGCACCGCCGACGCGGCGGACGTCAGCGCGCGGCGGAGCGCGTCGAGCCCGTCGCCGGTCTTCGACGAGACGGTCACGATCGGCGCGCCGGACGAGGAAGGATCCGGCGACGAGCTCGCGCGTCTCGATCCTGGCGAGCTCGATCATGTCGGCGTCGGCGACGTCGGCCTTCGTCAGCACGATGACGCCGGCGGGCACCTGGAGCAGCCGGCAGATCTGAAAGTGCTCGCGCGTCTGCGGCATGACGGACTCGTCGGCCGCGACGATCAGCATCACCAGGTCGATGCCGCCGGCCCCGGCGAGCATGTTCTTCACGAACCGCTCGTGACCCGGCACGTCCACGAACGCGAGGTTCACGCCGTCAGCCTCGAGGTGCGCGAACCCGAGGTCGATCGTGATCCCGCGCGCCTGCTCTTCCTTCAGCCGGTCGGGATCGGTCCCCGTCAAGCGCGCGCACCAGCGCGCTCTTGCCGTGATCGATGTGCCCGGCGGTGCCGATGACGATGGAGCGCATAACAGGAGTCGGGAGACAGGAGACAGAATACAGGAGGGAACACAGGGAGGCAGATTCGGGGAGACACGATCGCCCTGCCTCCTGACTCCTGCCTCCTGAATTCTATTTCCGCCGCGCCCGCTCGCGCTTCCCTGGACGCTGCTTGCGCGCGGCCGGCCGCTTCGCCCGCGGCTCCCGGCCCGGGGCCCCCGGCGCGCGTTCCGTGCGCGCGGCGGCCGACTTGAGGACGACGCGGCTGCGGCGCGGCCCCCGATTGCGCTCCGATTCGCGCACCTTGTCGAGAATCTCGACCAGGCCGAGATCGACCTGGCGGCGCTCCATGTCGACCTTGATGACCTGCACCTTCACGCGGTCGCCGAGCCGGTACACCTTGCCGCTGCCCTCGCCCCGGAGGATGTGCGCCCGCTCGACGAACCGGTAGTAGTCGTCCGCCATCGTCGAGACGTGCACGAGCCCCTCGACGAAGGGCTCGACGAGCTCGATGAACAGGCCGAACGCGGTGACGCCGGTGACGTAGCCGTCGAACTCGTCGCCGACCTTGTCCGTCATGAACCGGACCTTCTTCCACTGGACCAGCTCCCGCTCGGCGTCGTCGGCGCGCCGCTCGCGCTCCGACGTGTGGCGCGCGATCTCCGGCAGATCGTCGGTGAGCTCCTCCCGGCGATCCTCGTCCATGCGGCCCTGGCGCGACTCGCGCAGCGTCCGGTGCACGACGAGATCGGGATAGCGGCGAATCGGCGAGGTGAAGTGCGTGTAGCTCTTCGCGGCGAGGCCGAAGTGCCCGAGGTTCTCCGGGTCGTATCGCGCCTTCTGCATCGTCCGCAGCATCAGGAACGCGATCGGCTTCTCCTCCGGCGTGCCGCGGATCTTCTCGACGAGCTTCTGGAAGTGGCGCGGCTTCACGTCGTTGGGCGGCGCGGCGAGGCTGTAGCCCAGCGTCGTGATGAACTCCTCGAACTCCTCCACCTTGAGCGGATCGGGCTTCTCGTGAATGCGGTAGAGCGTCGGCACCTCGTGGTCGTCGAGGTGCTGCGCGACGGTCTCGTTGGCGAGGAGCATGAACTCCTCGATGAGGCGGTGCGCGACGTTGCGCTCGGCGGCGATGATCGCCTCGACCAGGCCCTGGTCGTCGAGCACGATCTCGGGTTCCTTGAGATCGAAGTCGATCGACCCGCGGCGGTGCCGGCGCATGTTGAGGATCTCGAACAGCTCGCGCATCAGCTCGAACAACGGCACGAGCTCGCGGTACCTGGCGATCGTCTCCGGATCGCGCTCCGTCAGGATGGCGTGCACCTCGTTGTACGTCATGCGGGCGTTGCTGTGGATGACGCCGTCGTGCAGCTCGTAGCGGACCACCGTCCCCTTGCGGTCCACTTCCATCAGGCAGGACTGCACCAGCCGATCGACCCGCGGCTTGAGACTGCACAGCCCGGTCGACAACTCCTCCGGGAACATGTGAACCGCCCGATCCGGGAAGTACACCGACGTCCCGCGGTCGTAGGCTTCTTCGTCGAGCGGGCCGCCTTCCGGCACGTAGTGCGCGACGTCGGCGATGTGAACGCCGAGCCAGTAGTTCCCGTTCGGCAGCCGCTCCAGCGTGATCGCGTCGTCGAAATCGCGGGCGTGCTCGCCGTCGATCGTCACGGTCACGAGCGGACGGAAATCGGTCCGGCCGCGCAGGTCCGCCTCACGCACTTCCCCGCCGATCCGCCGCGCTTCCTCAATCGCCTCTTCGCCGTGCGCGTCGGGAATCCCGTACTTCCGGATGATGATCTCGTTGTCGACGCCGGGGTCGTCGATGTCGCCGAGCACTTCGGTGACGCGGCCGAGCGGCGCGCGGGCGGGCGTCGGCCAGCGCGTGATCTCGACGACGACCATGTCGCCCGGCTTCGCGCCCATGTGCTCGTCCGGAAGCATCTGCACGTCCATGATCAGCCGGCGGTCGAACGGCACGACGAACCCGACGCCCGACGCCGTCCAGGTCGAACCGGCCGACGATTGTCGAGGCGCCGCGCTCCAGGACCCGGAGGATGCGGCCCTCCGCGCGGTTGTCGCTCACGCGTTCGATCCTCGCGACGACGCGGTCCCCGTGCATCGCCTGGTTGAGATTGCTCCCGGCGATGTACAGATCCCCCTTGACCTCTTCCAGCGGGCGGTCCGGCACGACGAACCCGAACCCTCGCGGGTGCGTGACCACACGTCCGACGACCAGGTTCATCCGGTCGGGGAGCCCGAAACGGTTGCCGCGGGTCTCGACGAGGGCGCCGCTCTCGACCAGGTCGGTCAGGAGCTTCTTGAAGGTGGGGCGTTGTTCGCGCGGGAGCTTGAGGCGCTGGAGCATCTCGCGGGGGGTCGCGGGATGGTCCAGCTTGTCCCGGATCAGCTTCAGAAGCTGCTCATGATTCAACATTCTCACGATTCTACGGGGGACACCCGAAATGCGGCCATAATTTGTCAGCTTTATTCCAACCAGACCCCATGTGGCTGAGTCTACAGACTGTGTGACCGGTACCGAGCCCTCCGCGGTGACCGACCTGGACCTGGTCCGACTGGCGCAGGCCGGCGACGTCGAGGCGTTCGGCGAGCTCGTCGAACGGAATCGCCGTGCCGTCTTCCGCGCCGCGCTGGCGTGTGTCGGCTCGCCGGCCGAGGCCGACGACGTGGCGCAGGAGGCGTTCGTGACCGCGTTCCTCAAGCTCGGGACCTTTCGCGGCGACGCGCAGTTTCGCACCTGGCTCCTGTCAATAACCTGGCGCAAAGCCATCGACCGCCGGAAGAGCGCTTCGCGATGGCTGCGCCTGACCTTCGCGCCTCCGCGCGACGATTCGGGAGAGGACGCATTCGACTACATGGAACGCATACCTTCGATGGGCCGCTCGCAGGAAGAGGCGGTCGTCGACGACGAACTGCAGAAGAACGTGACCCGCCTGATCGGGACGCTGCCGAGGAAGCTGCGCGACGCGCTCCTCCTGGCGGGAACCGGGGAGCATACCTACGAGCAGATCAGCAAGATGCTGGGGACGCCGCTCGGCACCGTGAAGTGGAGAGTCTCGGAGGCACGCCGGGTGCTGAAGAAGAAGCTGACCGCCCTGGGGTACGCGTATGAATAACGACGACTCGCCGTTCGCCTCCCGGCGCGAATCGCCGGGCCTCGCGGCCTCGCCGATCGATCAGGCCATCGACCGCGCCGTGCGGAAGATGATGCAGGTCGATCCGCCTGCGGGCCTGCGGCGCCGCGTCATGGCGCGCATCGAAGCAGGCCCTTCGACTCGCGGGTTCATGGGCTCGCTCAGGACGGGCGACTCGACTCGCGGGTTCAGGGGCTCGCCGGGATTTGCCGTCGCCGCCGCGCTGGCGATCGTCGTCCTTGGGGTCGTGGCGACGCGCAACAACCGCGTGGCGCCGGCGCCGGTCGATGCGCCAGCCGCCACGGTGGCAGTGTCGGAAAAGACACCAGAGACGACCAGCCGGGTCGAGCCGCCCCCTCAGCCTGTTGCCACCCCGCCGGTCCGTCCGCGCGTGACCCCGCGGACGCCGGGAGGATTTCGCCGCGAGCCGATTCCGATGGCGCCCGTGGCCGACATCTTCGGCACGCGGACGGCGGCGATCGCGGCAGCGGCCGATCCGACCGCTGATGAAGTCTGGACCGCCCCGACTCCTCCCGATGTCGAGGACAGCATCGCCGAGCCGGCGCCGCTCGTCGTGCGCCCGGTCGGTGTCCCGCCGATCGAAACGCCGCCAATCGCGATCGCGCCGCTGGACATGATCACGCCGCTGGTCGGGGGCCGGCCCCCCACTGCGCCGCCCGGCCCTCCCAAGTAGCCTGGCCGGAAGAAGTGAACGGAGCGTCGTTCGCCTCCGTTTCCGTAACCTTGCCGATACCGAGGATATTCATGCTGAAGACGAAGCTGGTCATGATCGCGACGACAACGCTTGTGCTCGCGGCCGCGCTGTCGGCGCAGCAGGCAGCCACGCCGAAGCCGGCGGCGCCCGACCAATCGCAGGGCCTGCCGCCGCGGAACCCGCCGCAGTTGGCGAACATCCGCGTCGAGCTGACGATCACGGACCAGCGCACCGACGTACCGACGCCGCCGAAAACGGTCACGATCCTGGTCGAAGATCGCCAGAACGGCCGCATCCGCACGGGACGGAACAACATCGCCCTGAACGTCGACGCGCGGCCGGAAATCGTCCGCGACAACCGCATCCGCCTGTTGCTCAGCCTGGAGTACACCCCGCAGGACACCGACAAGTCGTCGCCGATGGCGATCTCGGAAACCCTGGCCGCGCTGCTGGAGGACGGCAAGCCGCTGGTCGTGTCTCAGTCCGCGGATCCGTCGTCGGACCGGAAGGTCCGCGTCGAAGTCAAAGCCACTATCGTGCGGTAGGAGGGAGGCCTCGGCGCTGCGCGCCTCGGTAAGGGCGCGCTCGCTCCGCTCGCGCGTAAGGCTCGGCGCTTCGCGCCTCGGTAGGGGCCGCGGCTCACTTCGCTCCCGCGGTAGGGGCCTCGGGGCTTTGCCCCTCGGTAACGGGCCGCCTTGACCTAGAATGAGGCATGGCAGCTCGCGGCAGGATCATCCTGATCGCCTTCGTGGCGTTGATCGTGTGCCTGGGTCTCGGGTTCGGCTGGGGCGCATCGGGTCAACGCGGACTCCAGTCGGCGCTCGACGACGCGCGTCAGCGGCTCGATCTCGCCGAAGCCCGCGGTCAGATTCTCGACGCGCGGGTCAGCCTCTACAACAACAACTTCGGAGACGCCAGCCGTCACTTCGAAGACGCCAAGCCGCCCCTCCGGCGGCTGAAGGCGCAGTACCACGACGCCGGCCGCAACGATGCGGCTTCGGGGATCGACGCGGCGCTCGGCCACGTGGAAGAGGGTCAGCGGCTCGCGGGAAAGCTGGACCAGGCGGGGAACACGAAGGCCGGCGAAGCGCTTGAAGCGTTGCGGGTCGCGGCTGGAAATCCCAATCACTAATCACTGATCCTTGAATCCCCGGATCCAAGGATTAGGGATTAGGGATCAGGGATTAGGGATTCCGAGCAGCATCACGTGCACGTCTCCGACATTCGTTCCGGTCGGACCCCACAGGAGCAGATCGCCGAGCGGATCGAAGAAGTCGTACGCGCCGTTGGCCTGCAGCGCGGCGGCCCAGTCCAGGCCCGCGCGCCGGGCGCGCTCGCCGGACGACGAATCGGCTACCGCCCCTGCGGCGTCGGTGGGACCGTCAATCCCATCGGTCCCCGCGCTCGCCACGACGATAGCGGCCCCGGACCGCGCGAGGGGATCGAGCATGGGAACAGCCGCCAGCGCGAATTCCTGGTTCCGGCCGCCGCGCCCGGTCCCACGAACGTGGACGGTCGTTTCGCCTGACGCGATGATGCAGACGGGAACCTCGCGTACCGGCCCGGACGCTCCGGCGTCGCGCAGCCCGTTGGCGACGAAGGCCGCCCCCGCTTCCCGGGCCTCGCCGCTCGTCGCCTCCTCGATCATCCGGACAGCGTATCCGCGCGCCCGCGCGGCCTGCGCGGCGCCCTCCATGGCCGCGTGACGGTTCCCGATCACGCGATACGACGCGTCGCTCAACCGGCGATCTCCCGGCTTGGGGGTTTCGTCAGCCCCACGCTCGAGATACGCCAACACAGGCGCGGGGATCGTCGCCGCAACCCCAGCGCGGCGGACAATCGCCAGCGCCTCCTCGCGCGTCGTCGGATCCGCCACTGTCGGTCCGGATCCAATCACTGAAGGGATCGTCGGCCACCGGACCGTGCACGTCCGAGAGCGCCAATGTCGTCGTGCGGCCCGCCGCCGCGGCGAGACGGCCGCCTTTGACGGCCGACAGGTGCTTGCGCACGCAGTTCAGGTCGGCGATCGGCGCACCGGCGTTCATCAGGGCACGCGACGTGACGCCTTTGTCGGCCAGCGTCAGCGTCGGCGCCGGTACCGCCAGCATCGACGAGGCGCCGCCGGACAACAGCACGAGCAGCGACCCTCGAGCTCCGCACTGTGCCGCGATCGCCAGGGCCCGGCGGCCGGCCGCCTCGCTCGCGGTATTGGGAAACGGATGCGAGGCGTCGAACCACTCCAGTCCGGGCGGGAGCTCGGCAGGTACCCGAATCCTTGGACCGGCCACGACGCCTTGCGCGAAGTCCAATGAGATAGCGCTCGCCATCGACCACGCGCCTTTGCCGGCCGCAACTACGAAGACCGGCGGCCGCAGGTCCAGCGCGCCGCCCGACACGGCGGCGCGAACCAGCGAGCCGGGATCGACCGCGTCGACGGCAGAGCGAAGAATGACTTGAAGGTCGCCGCGAAGCCGCGGAAGAGAAGACTGAAGAGGGAGGGAATCGGTCAGTGAAGCTGCTTGGGATCGGACCAGCCGGAGAGGCCGGTGACTGCATTGAACTTTCGGAGCAACTGCCCCATCAACTGGTCGGCGTCGTCCTTCGCGCAGAGCTGTTCGAGCTGGCCGAGGACGCGCGCCAACGCCTGGTCGGCATCGGTGATGGCGCGTTCTGAGAAGTACTCACGCTGTCGGGCAAGGCATTCGCGGTGCCTGGTGAGTTCTTCGCGATAGAAGTCCGTAGGGAAGCTTACAGGGACGCTCAAAACCCGACCCGGGCTGACGACGCGTGCCATGCGACTCCTCGCGTGGGTGGTGATGTGGATGCGACCAGTCTAGACGGGGTGCGCCGCTATGTCAACGGGGACAGTATCCGATCCCGGTTACGTCCCCCTTATGGCTGCGCTTGCGGAATTCATTGCCTCATTGGCGCCCCCAGCGGTCTCCTCAACGGACGCCGCGCGCGACGATGAGACCACCCACGCAGCCGAGCAGCATCCCCCCGGCGATGATCACGAAGCACAGGTCGAGCGGCAGAAACGTAATGGTTCCGAGGCCGATGGTTTCGGCCGCAAGCTGGCCGTATCGAAGCCGCGCGGCAACGAAGAGCCCCCACAAGAGGAGGATGGCGAGCACGGCGCCGGCCCCTCCCTGCAGAATCCCCTCCACGACGAAGGGCCCCCGGACGTAGCCGAGCGGAGCGCCCACGAGCTCCATGATCTCGATTTCGTCCTCCCGGGCCAGCGCCGCCAGGCGGACGACGTTGGCGACCGTCATGGCGGCCGCGACCGCCAGCAGGCCGACGATGACGAGGCCGATCGCGCGCAGAAACCTCACGAGCGCATTCAAGCGGCTGAGCCAACGACGGTCGTAGCGGACGTCGGCGACCCCGGCGAGCCCGGCGAGGGTTGTCGCCAGGTTGTCGACCGCGGCGTCCGGCTGCCCGCATCTCCGGTTTCACCCGGACCTCGACCGATGCCGGGAACGGATTGGCTGTCGAGCCGCTCGACCGAGCTGGCGAGATCGGGGAAATCCTGGCGGAACCTGGTGGCGGCCTGCTGCTTCGACACGAACTCACGGTTCGAAGCGAGACCGCTCTGCGCGATCAGCTCGTCGACGACCCGCTGCTGGTCCGGCGTGGCGTCGTCCTTGTAGTAGACCGAGAGCTCGGCCGATTCGCTCCACCGGCCAACCAGGCGCTGAAGATTGGTGTTGAGCGCCAGGAAGAACCCCAGCACGAAGAGTCCTCCCGCGATCGTCAGCACCGCGAGCAGGGCGGCGCGGCGGCCGCGCCACAGGCTGGCCGCCGCTTCGACGACGAAGTATTTCAGCGCGCGCACTCAGGTCACCTCCACGATGTTGCCGTGGTCGAGCGTGACGGCCCGGCGGCCCACGCGGCGGATCAGCTCGCGATCGTGGGTCGCGACGACGACCGTCGTGCCGCGCGCGTTGATTTCACGGAAGAGGTTCATGATCTCGAGCGAGAGGTCGGGATCGAGATTGCCCGTCGGCTCGTCGGCGAGGATGATCGCCGGATCGTTCACGAGCGCCCGGGCGATGGCGATGCGCTGCTGCTCTCCCCCGGAGAGCTCCAGCGGGTACGCGCCCATCCGGTGCTGCAGCCCGACCCACTTCAGGACCTGGAACGTGCGGCGCTGCTGCTGCGACTCGGCCATGCCGAGCACGCGCGGGACGAACGAGACGTTCTCGAGGACGGTCTTGGCGGGCAGCAGCTTGAAGTCCTGGAAGACGAACCCGAGCGAGCGCCGGTACGACTGCACCTGCCGCGGCGAGAGGGTCGCGAGATTGCGGCCGCCGACGATCAGCTGTCCTTCCGACGGCACGTCGCGCCGGAGGAGCAACCGGAGCAGCGTGGACTTGCCCGCGCCGCTCGGCCCGGTGAGAAATACGAAATCGCCTTTGTCGATCCGCAGCGACAGGTCGCGCAACGCGTACACGCCGCGCGCATACGTCTTCGAGACGTTGTGGGCCTCGATCACGCGGTGTCCCTGCCCGGACTGTCCAGCGCGCGCCGCATGAGCGCGTTCACGAGCGCGGGATTGGCTTTGCCGCTCATCGCCTTGATCACCTGACCGACGAGGAACCCGTACGTCTGCTTCTTGCCGGCGCGATACTGCGTCACCGCGTCGGCGTGTGCGCCGAGCACCCGGCGGACCGCAGCCTCGACCGAGGCCTCGTCATCTATGCGCCCCAGCCCTTCGGCGTCGACGATCGCGGCAGCGGGGCGTCCGGTCGCGTACATCTTCTCGAAGACCTCTTTGGCCGTCGGTCCGCTGATAGTGCCCGAGTCCACGAGCCGGATCAAGCCCGCCAGCGCCTCCGGGCCCAACGGCACGTCGTCGATTCGGGCGCCGGTCTCGTTCATCTTGCGGGTCAGGTCCCCCATGATCCAGTTGCTCGACGCCTTCGGGTTGCCAGATGCGGCGGCCGTGGCCTCGAAGTACGTCGCCACCGCCGACGACTGGGTGAGCAGCGCCGCATCGTACTCGGAAAGCGCGTACTGCGCGATGAACCGGAGGCGGCGCGCATCGGGAAGCTCGGGCAGCGCGCGCCGCGCCTCTTCGATCCGGGCGGCGTCGACGTGCACCGGCGGCAGGTCCGGCTCGGGGAAGTACCGGTAATCGTGCGCGTCTTCCTTGCTGCGCATCGACTGCGTGCGCCCCGTCGCCGGGTCCCACAGCCGGGTTTCGTGCTCGACGGTCCCGCCGGACTCCAGCAGCGCGATCTGCCGGTCGATCTCGTGCTCGAGCGCGCGCTGGACATGGCGGAAGGAGTTCAGGTTCTTGATCTCGGTCTTCACGCCATAGCCCTCGTCCCCGGCGCGCCGGACCGAGATGTTCGCGTCGCAGCGGAGGCTGCCCTCCTCCATGTTGCCGTCGGTGACGCCGGTCGCGACGAGGATCGCCCGCAGCCGGCTGAAGCACTCGCCCGCGTCGGCGGCGGAACGGAGATCCGGTTGGCTGACGATCTCGATGAGCGGCACGCCGCTGCGATTGAAATCGAGCGAGGTCGCGCGATCCGAATCCGGAAGGCCGTCGTGGAGCGATTTGCCGGCGTCCTCTTCCAGGTGGACGCGGATGATCCCGACCCGCCGGGCCGCGCCGCGCGCCTCGAACTCGAGGGCCCCGCCGGTCGCGAGCGGCCGATCGTACTGAGAGATCTGATATCCCTTGGGCAGGTCGGGATAGAAATAGTTCTTCCGCGCGAAGATCGAGGTCTCGTGCACGGTGCAGCCGAGCGCCAGCGCCGCCTTCACGGCAAGCTCCACCGCCCGGCCGTTCAGGACCGGCAGCGTGCCGGGAAGGCCAAGGCAGACGGGACACGTGTTGGTGTTGGGCGACGCGCCAAACCGCGTGCTGCAGCCGCAGAACAGCTTGCTGGCGGTCTGCAGCTGGGTATGGATTTCCAGGCCGATGACGGGCTCAAAAGACATGGGTTCTACAGGGTTCCAGGTTCGGGTCCGCTGGTTCTCCTCGTTCGGAGCGTACCGGCACGACCGGCGGGAAGTCAATGAAGGGGGATCGAGTTAGAAGGCGGAGGCAGGACAAGAGACAGAAGCGCCTGCGGCCCGCGCGAGGATCGCGAGGTCTTCCGAGCGCCGCAGCGCGAGCGCGTGGGGGTGGGGCCCCACGCGCAATTGAATAATGCTGACAGGAGATCGGCAGGAGGCAGGACTGTCTCCTGTCTCCTGTTCTCAGAGCGCGGCAATCACGCGGCGGAAGGCGTCGACGACCGCGGGATCGAACTGGGACCCGCTGCAGCGCTCGAGCTCGAGCATCGCGTCGAGCGGGCCGATCGCGTCTCTGAACACCCGCGGCCGGGTCATCGTGTCGTAGGCGTCCGCCACGCACACGATGCGCGCGCCGAGCGCCACGTCAGCGGCGCGCACCCCGCGCGGAAATCCCAGGCCGTCCATGCGCTCGTGCGCGTCGCGGACGATCGTCACGGCGGACTTGAGGTACGGCACCCGCGCCAGGAGCTCGCTGCCGAGCGTGGGATGGCATCGCACGAGCATCTGCTCTTCCATCGTGAGCGGCGCCGGCTTGCGGAGGATGGCTTCGGGGACGGCGAGCTTGCCGACGTCGTGCAGCAGGGCGCCTCGTTCGATCTTGCCCATTTCCGACTCGGGCACGCCGAGCGTGCGCGCCATGCTGACCGACAGGGCGGCGACGCGGTAGGCGTGCGCGTAGGCCTCGCGATCGGTGAGCGTCAGCATCGCCAGCATCGCGTCGAGCGCGTCGTCGTTGTCGACGTAGATCGCGCTGACGGCGTCGTTGAGGCGCGTGCGGCGGATGCCCATCTCCTGCTCGAGAGATTCGCGCCACCGGCGCGCGTCCCAGGCGGTGCGGTGCCATTCGAGCCCGCGCGTGACCGCTTCCTCGAGCCGGGCGCGCCCGAACGGCTTGGTCAGGTAGTCGATGACGCCCTGCCGCAGCGTCAGGACCGCCGGCCCGGCTTCCTGCACACCCGTCGCCATGATGACGGCGGTCTCCGGGTAGCGCTGGCGAATCCGCTCGGCCAGCCACAGCCCGTCGCGGCCCGGCATGCGAATGTCGCAGAGGGCCACGGCCGACGGCGCCGCTTCCAGCCGCCCGAGCGCCTCCTCGGCGTTCGCCGCGGTCGTGACGGCGTACCCGTCAGCCACCAGCCAGCGCGACATGAGCTCCCTCACGCCGTTCTCGTCGTCGACAATCAGCACCCTGGCCGGAGCCCCCCCGGCCGTCGTATCGGCGACGTGTTCTTTCCTTGCGGTCATGCTCCCCTTCGATCGGTCGAAAAACCCTGGCTTACGAAGCGTTCGCTATCAAGATCCCGTCGCGGCGGCGCGTGATGGTCCCGGACAGATCGAGCCGCTCGAGGCGGCGATACAAGCGCACGGCGGCTGAGGCCGAGCATCTTCGCCGCGGCTTTCTTGTTCCCGCCGGCGCGGACGAGCGCGCGCTGAATGTGCTCCCGCTCGACCGTCGCGAGCAGGTCCTTGTCCGCGACCGCCGGAAGGGCAGGCGCGTAGGCCCGCTCGGCGGGGGCCGGCGACGCGGCGACGTCCGGCATGCTGACGGCCAGCTCGCGCTCGGTGATGAGGTCGCCGTCGACGAGAATGCAGGCCCGCTCGATCACGTTGCGCAGCTCGCGCACGTTGCCCTCCCACTGCCCGGCCGCCAGCACCCGCTCGGCGCCGGGCGTCAGGCCGAGCACCGGCTTCTGCAGGCGCTCGCTCGTCTCGCGCACGAAGGCGGCGGTCAGGTACGGAATGTCCTCACGCCGGTCGCGCAGCGTCGGGAGCTTCACTTCGACGATGTTGAGCCGGTAGTAGAGGTCGCTCCGGAAGCGCCCGCTGGCGACCTCCGTTTTCGAGATCGCGGTTGGTCGCGGCGATCACGTGGACGTTGACCTTCCGCGCCTCGAGCGATCCGACGCGGTGCACTTCCCCGCACTCGAGCACGCGCAGCAGCTTCGCCTGCACGGAGGGGGGCAGCTCGCCGATTTCGTCGAGGAACAGCGTGCCGCCGTCGGCGAGCTCGAACAGGCCGGTCTTGTGGTCGGTGGCGCCGGTGAAGGCGCCGCGCACGTGGCCGAACAGCTCGCTCTCGAAGAGCGTTTCGACGACCGCCGAGCAGTTCACGGTGACGAACCGGCGATCGCGGCGCGGCCCGGTCTGGTGCAGCGCGCGGGCGACGAGCTCCTTGCCGGTGCCGGTCTCGCCGGTGATGAGCGCCGTGCGCACGTGCGGCGCGAGCCGTCGAATCATGCCGAAGAGATCCTGCATGAGCGGGCCGCGCCCGATCATCCCGCAGAACTCGAGCCGCTTGGCGACGTCCCCCTCGATTTCCAGCAGGCTCCGGCGCTTCTCGATGTCGTCGCGGACGGTCGTGAGGAGCAGCTGGAGCCGGCCGAAGTCGAGCGGCTTGCTCAGATAGTCCATCGCGCCGAGCTTGATCGCTTCGACCGCGGTGTCGACCGAGGCGTAGCCGGTCATCAGCACCGCCTGGCAATGCGGATCGATCTCGCGAATCGCGCGGATGACGTCGAGGCCGCCGATGTCCGGCATGCGCAGGTCGACCATGGCGACGTCCGCGCGCCGCGTCTGCAGTTGCGCGATCGCATCGCGCCCGCCCGAACAGGGAATCACGTCGAACCCCGTGCGGCGCGCGAACCGGCTGACCACGTCGAGAATGCCCTGCTCGTCGTCGACGACGACGAGCGTCGGCCGCTGGCCTGTCATACACACTCCTTGGAGACCGCACGGACCGCCGAGCGAATGGCCCGCAATTGAAACGGCGGCGCCAGGACGGCCGTCGCCTGCTCACGTCCGAACCGCTCCACGTCGCCGTCGTCGGCCGACATGGAAATCAGCACCAGTGGGATTCCGTGGCTCGCCGGGCGCGCCGCCCGCCACCCTCCGAGATCGGCGGCGATCAGGCTGCGGTCGATGAACGCCGCGATGATTGGCGTGTCCCGGCACGTCGCCAGCGCGTCGGCGCTCGACGAGGCGGTCACGACCTCCCAGCCCCATCCGCCAAGCGCGGCCGCGATGTAGTCACGCTCGCCCTGGTCGGCGTGGGCGACGAGGATCGTTCCGGCGCCCGGCTCCTCGATCCGCGCCGGCAGGAGCAGCGAGAACGTCGTCCCGCCGTCGACCCTGCTCTCGACCGAGATCTGGCCGCCGTGATCGCGGACGATGCCGTAGCAGATGCTGAGGCCGAGCCCGGTGCCCTCGCCGACGTCGCGGGTCGTGAAGAACGGATCGAAAATGCGCGAGAGGTTGGTCCGCTCGATGCCGTGTCCGGTATCCGTGATGAACAGCTCGATCGCGGCCGAGACCTTGTCGTAGCGTGTCCCGACGTGCAGGCGCTTGGTGCGCCGTCCGCGCATGGCCTGTTCCGCGTTGAGCACGAGGTTGAGCAGCGCCTGCTGCAGCTGGCTGCCGTCGGCGACCACCGTCGGGAGCGCCGGCTGATAGTCGGTCACGAGCTCGATGCCGTTCAGCCGGAGCTCGTAGGCGCGGAGCGCCAGCACGCGGCTGAAGAGATCCGCGACGTCCTGCGGCTCGCGGGCGGCCGCCTGCTGCCGGGCGAACGCGAGCAGGTTGCGCACGATGCGCGCCGCACGCTCGGATTCCTCCGCGATGCGGCGCAGGTCCTGCGCGAGCTCCGCGGCGGGGCGGATCTCGGAGGCGTTCTGCATTTCCTCCTCGAGGAGCTGGGCGAATCCGATGACGCTCGTCAACGGGTTGTTCAGCTCGTGCGCGACGCCGGCCACCAGCTGGCCGATGGCGGACAGCTTTTCGGCCTGCAGCAGCTGCGCCTGCGTCGACTTCAAGCGCTCGATCGCCGCCATCGACCGCGCGTTGGCGGCCGCGAGCTCGTCGCTCATCTGCTGCATCCGCCGGGCGACGCGGATGTCCTCGGTGACGTTCTTCGCGACCTGCACGACCGATGCGCCGTCACCGCCGCCGCCCACCGGGAACGTCGTGACGCTGAAGATCTGCCCGTCCGGCAGCGTGACCTGTGTCCGGCTGCGGTCGTTCGCCAGCGCGCGCGTAATCGCGCAGTCGGGCCCGTCCGCGGTGCAGAACCCGATCTGCATGCAGGTGGATCCGCGGAGGTCGGTCACGCGCCGGCCGAGATGCTCGGCGAGCGCGGTGTTGCCCCGCAGCAGCCTGCCGTGGCCGTCGAACACGGCGATCGGATCGCCAATCGCGTCGAAGGTCTGTTCCCACTCGCGCTTCCCGCGACCCAGCGAGTCGTGGAGCCGGGCGTTCTGCACCGCGACGGCAATCTGCCCCGCGGCGATCGCGACCAGGCGCTGGTCCGCCACGTGAAACCGGTGCGGCGTCTCGGCGACGACGCTCAACGTGCCGAGCAGCTCGTCTCCCGCGATGATCGGGACGCTCAACTCGCTGAGCGCCGACAGCGGCTCGGCGTAGTCGGGCGGGAACGCCAGGCGGAGGTCGTCGAGCAGGTACGCGCTGCGCGTCTCGATCACCTGGTCGCTCGGCCGCGGCACGCCGTCGCGCCAGACGCCGGGCATTTCGCGCGGGCCGACGGACACCTGCTCCTCGTAGCGGCCCGTCGCGGCGTCCTTGAGGCGGATGGAGCCGCCGGCGATCTCGAGCGCGCGGACGAGGCACTGCAGCCCGTTGGAGAGCACGTCCGGCAAGACGAGCGAGCGCGCCATGCCGTCGGCGATTTCGTTGATCGTCTGCAGCTCCCAGACGAGCCGGCGATTGTCGAGATTCGTCTGGCGGCGCTCGAGCGCGCGCGCGAGCGTGTCGAACAACTGGGTCGTGTCGAACGGCTTCTGAACGAACGCAAACGCCGAGAGCTCGTACGACTGGATCGCCGAGCTGAGCGACGTCGTGCCCGACATCACGACGATCTCGGCCTCCTGCGCCTGATCCTTGATCCGGCGGATGACATCGAATCCCGATTCCGAGCCGAGCCCGAGATCCACCAGCGCCACGTCGAAGTTCCTGTGGCCGAGCGCGGCCTCCGTTTCGGCGAGCGACGTGGCTCCGATCGCCCGGTAGCCGCGCAGGTGCGCCGCATCGGCGAGCATCCGCACAATGGCCCCGTCGTCGTCGACAATGAGCAGAGAAACAGGATGTGTGTGCATAGTCCTCAGCCGGCACGCCAGTGCGCGGACACCGCCGCCGGCCGGACCAGCCGCAAGACACGCGCCCGTAGCGCCGGCCGTCAGGGTCGGCAGGCGGATATCGCATCGACGCAGCGGCTTACAGACGAAAAGCCGGTCAGCGCAAGACGCTGCCGGAGGCGGGCGGGTTTCAGGGATGCAACAGACTGACGTTTCAGGGATGGAACGTGACAGCTGCTTTCGGCTTCCAGCTTCCAGCTTCCAGCTTCCAGCAGTTCCAGCTCAAGGTTCAGGTTCGAGCTTCGGGGCAACTGTGTTGACAGCGCGCGCCGCTCGTTGCGGGAGTCCGGTTGAGCGGGAAGCTGGTAGCTGGCAGCTGACTACCGATCCCGTATTTCTTCATCAGCCGCCACATTGTCGTGCGGCTCACCTGCAGCTCGCGCGCGGCGGCGGCAATCTCTCCGCCGTGGCGGGCGAGAGTGGCGACGATCATCTCGCGATCGGCGCGTTCACGGGCGGCCGCGACGGTGCGCTCGGCCGGCGGGATCGCGAGAGGCCGCGCGACGACCTCCTCCGGCAGATCGTCGGGCCCGAGTTGCGGACCGCGTGCGATCGCGACGGCGCGCTGGATGATGTGCTCGAGCTGACGGACGTTCCCGGGGAAGTCGTAGGCGGTCAGGAGGGCCCACGCCGCTTCGCCGCACCCATCGACACCGGTGCCCGTGCCGTACCGCTCGAGGAAATGATCGACGAGCAGACGGAGATCGCCCTCGCGATCGCGCAGCGGTGGCATGTGGACGCGGTGAACGTTGAGACGGTAGTAGAGATCGCTCCGGAACTCGCCCGCGTCGACCAGGTCCTTCAGATCCAGGTTGGTGGCGGCGACGAACCGCACGTCGATGCGGCGGCTGTCGTTCTCGCCGATCCGCCGGACCTCCCCGGCTTCGACGGCGCGCAGCATCTTGGCCTGCAGCACCTTGGACATCGTGCCGATCTCGTCGAGGAAGAGCGTGCCGCCCGAGGCGTGCTCGACCAGGCCGGCGCGCGCCGCGTCGGCGCCGGTGAACGCGCCTTTACCGTGGCCGAAGAGCTCGTTCTCCAGGAGCGACTCGGTCAGCGCCGCGCAGTTGAGCGCCACGAACGGGCGCTCCGCCCGCGCGCTCCCGGCGTGGATCGCCCGGGCCGCCAGCTCCTTCCCCGTGCCGGTTTCGCCGGTGATCAGGACCGTGCCCGCCACGGGCGCGGCGCGGCGGATCACTTCCTTCACCTGCTGCATCGCGGGGCTGGCGCCGACCAGCGCGTCGAGGGAGCCGGCCGGCCGGATGTGACGCTGGAGCAGGTCGACCTGCCGCGCGAGCTGCCGGCGCTCCGACGCCGCCCGCACGCGCATGAGCAGCTCGTCGCGGAAGAACGGTTTCTGGACGAAGTCGACCGCCCCGAGCTTCATCGATTCGACGGCCGTATCGACGGTGCCAAAGCCGGTCATGACGATGAACACCGAATCCACGCGGCGCTCGCGCAGCTTGCGCAGGACGTCGAGGCCCGACATGCCGGGCATGCGCATGTCCGAAAGGATCACGTCGAAGGCGCCGCCGCTCGCCAGCGCGAGGCCGTCCTCGCCGCTCGGCGCCGACTGCACGGTGTGGCCGGCAGCCCGGAGAATGCGCTCCGTGCTGTCGCGCACGGCGGTGTCGTCGTCGATGACCAGGATGCGCGACATGAATTGAGAATGACTTTGCCGGCCTCATGTTATACCCGCATGATGACGATACAGCCGTTATGAAGCCGTCTTGTTGTGTCTTGATGCTGGCGGTCGCGGCCGCAGCCTGCTCCAGGCCGGTGACCCGGGCCGCGCTTCCCTCTGCCGGCCCGGCGGCCGCGCGGCTGATTCGCGTCGGCATCGTCGACGACGGCCGGACGACGATCCGCCGGGTTCCGCTCGAGGAGTACGTCGAAGCCACGGTCCTGTCGGAGTTCGCGCCCCCGTCAGGCGATCCTGGTGTCGTCGAGCGCATGCTCGAAGTGCAGGCGGTGATCAGCCGCACGTATGCGCTTGCGCACCTGGGACGGCACGCAGCTCGAGGGTACGACCTCTGCGCGACGACACACTGCCAGTTGTTCCAGCCTTCGCGGCTGAAGACCTCGCGGTGGGCGCCACAGGCAGCCGAGGCGGTCGACCGCACCGCGCACAGCGTCCTCTGGTACGACGCCGGCCCGGCACGCGCCCTCTTTCACGCCGACTGCGGCGGCCACACGAGCAACGCCGTCGACGTCTGGGGAGGCGCGGCGCGGCCGTACCTGATTGGGCGCGCCGACGACGGCCCGGCCGGCGAGGCCCACACCTCGTGGCGGTTCGAGGCGGCCAAGTCCGCCGTGCTGCGCGCGCTGAACGCCGATCCGCGGACGCGCATCGGCGCTCGTCTCGACGGGATTCAGGTGCTCGATCGCGACGAGGCCGGCCGCGCGGAACGGATCGCGCTGCACGGCACACAGGAGCGGACCGTTCGCGGCGAAACGCTGCGCGAGGTGCTCGGCGAGACCTTCGGAGATCGCGCGATCAAGAGCACGTGGTTCGACGTCCGCGCGGAGCGGACGCTGATCGTGTTCGAAGGCCGCGGCTTCGGCCACGGCGTCGGCCTCTGCCAGGCCGGCGCGCTCGCCCGCATTCGAGCGGGAGTGAAGCCATCGGCGATCCTGCAGCGCTACTTCCCTGGCACCCGACTCATCACGCTCAGTTGAGTCGGGACTCGGGAGTCGGGACTCGGGACTCGGGATCTCGGGATTCGGGATTCGGGATCGGGATTCGGGATTCGGGATTCGGGATTCGCGATCAGGGATGAGGGATTAGGGATTAGGGATTCTCTACGTCATTGCATAGACGACGATGTTGACCGCGAACTTCGTGTTGTCTTCCCGCTGAAACCGCTTGTTTCGCCAGTCGTAGTCCCACTCGCACCCGTAGTCCTTGTTGCTGTAGAGCACGCCGACCCGCCCTTGGTGCGTCACCGCGCGCAGATAGTCGTGCACGATCTCGTCACCCCATCCGTTCAGCTCGTGCGACGTCGCGGGCGGGCCGTCCTCGAACGTGAAAAAGCTGCGGTAGATCGGATGCCGCGCCGGAAGCTTCGCCATCGCGCCCGCCTCGCCGAAGATCGACTTCATCTCCTGCTCGAAGCTGCGGGCATACAAGCCGTTCACGTCGTGGTTGCAGTCGTCCGAAAACAGCAGCCCGCCGTGCTCGACGAAGAGGCGCAGCCGGTCGCGTTCCTCCCGGCTGAACCGCACCAGCTTGTGGCCGGTCATGAACAGGAACGGGAACGCCAGCAGCTCGTCCGCCGAAGGGGGGATGATGACCTCTTCCGGGAAGACCGGGATCGAGGTGTATTCGACGATGGAGTTCAGGACGTTGGCGGCCACTTTGGGGTTGTAGTCCCAGTCTCCGGAGTCGTAGCGGAGCCGGGCAAAGACGAATTCCGAGGCACGGGGGCGCCCTTGAGGCAAGGAACCGCCGGTTTCGACCGCCATTCCGCCATTCTACCCAGCAAGGACAGATATAAGCGCCTGCGGCCCGCGCGAGGACAGCGAGTCTTAGAGCGCCGCAGCGCGATGCGAGTGGGGTGGGGCCCCGCGAGCGGATATAATAGATAGAGCACGACCCGGCTTCCCGAACCCGGCGACCCGTAAACGTTCCGGCCCTCGAGGCGTATTTCATGACAGGAGCTCAGGCGGCCGGCCTTTCCGGCCGCGAAGCGGACGGCGCAGCTGCCTCGGCCGTCAAAGCCCTGCAGGCCGACGGCCGGCATGCCGACGCGCGCGAGCGCTACGCCGAACTCGTGGGCCGGCACCAGCGGCGCGCCACCCGCATCGCGTTTCACTACATGCGCGACGGCGCCGAGGCGGACGAGGCGGTGCAGGACGCGTTCGTGAAGGCCTACTCGCACCTGGCGTCGTTTCGCGAAGAGCTCCCCTTCGAAGTCTGGTTCACGCGCATCCTGATTAACGGATGCCTGGACCGCATCAAGGCGCGCACGCGCCGCGAGCGGTGGATCGCGCCGATGCCCGAAGGGCCGGGAGGCGAGCGCGACTTCGCGGAGCGTATGCCCGGCCGGGGCCCGTCGCCGGAGGATCAGCTCCTGGCGCGCGAGCGGCGCGAGGCGCTGAGCCGTGCGCTCGCCAAGCTGCCCGAGCGGCAGCGCTCGGTGTTCATGCTGAGCCATTTCGAGGGCTGCACGTCGCGCGAAGTGAGCGCGTTGACCGGTCTGAACGAGTCGACGGTGCGAGTGCATCTGTTCCGGGCGATCCGCAAGCTGAGGACGCTGTTGGGAAGCGGCGGGAACGCCGGAACGTCCGTGGAGAAACGCCGTGTCCATTCTTGACAAGTTGAGGCTGAGCAGCCATCTCGACGATGCCGCGTTTGCGGCGATCTGGACCGATGGCGGCGCGGGCGTTCCGCCCTCTCATCCGCACCTCCAGGCGTGCGCCGCCTGCCGGTCGCGCTTTGCCTCGTTCGCGGCCTGGCTGACGGATGTGCGCACCGATGCCGCCGCCGAAGTGGACGAGCTCTTTCCGCCGGAACGGCTGGCCGCGCAGCACGCGCAGATCTTCCGCCGGCTGGAAGCGGCCGAGCGCCCGGCGCGCGTCATCGCATTCCCGAAGTTCGCCCAGCCGCTGGCGTCCGGTTCATCGCACGGGTCTCGCTGGATTGCGGCCGCGGCCGCGGCCGGCCTGATCGTCGGGGTGGGTGTCGGGCAGATGATGGATCTCCGGCACTCGTTGAGCACGCCCGTTGCGCCGGCCACCGAGGGGCGGCTCACCGAAGCCCCGCGGCCCGACCGCGGCCCCGAACGAGGCAACGTCCTGACGGTCAGCACGATCGGCCGCGAGGAGGCGTTCCTCTCGGAAGTCGACATCACGCTCTCCCGCCCGGCCCTGCCGGAACTGCGCGCGCTCGACGAGTTCACACCGCGCGCCGGCGACCGGGCCAGGTAGTCCGGTGAGCGCGTCTCAGCCGCTGATATTCCGCAAGGGCCTCGACATGAAGGAGGCCGTCGCCGGCGAGCTGGCGGCGGCGTACGACAGCGCGATCGTCGATCGCGTGCGCGCCAACGACTTCCGGCACGAGTCCGGCCGGCTGACCGTGCATCTCGCGCGCGAGTTCGGGTTCTGTTACGGCGTCGATCGGGCGGTCGACTATGCCTACCAGGCGCGCCGCCGATTTCCCGGGCGCCACGTGTTCCTGACCGGCGAGATCATCCACAACCCGCACGTCAACGATCGCCTGCGCGGCGCCGGCATTCGATTCCTCTCCGACGCCGGCGAACGGGCCGACCTGCTCGGCGCCGACGACGTGGTCATCCTGCCCGCCTTCGGCGTCACGGTCAGCGACATGGCGCAGCTCTCGAGCCAGGGCTGCACGCTCGTCGACACGACCTGCGGCTCGGTGCTGAACGTGTGGAAGAACGTCGTGCGCTACGCGCAGGACGGGTTCACCTCGATCATCCACGGGAAAGTGAAGCACGAGGAAACCCGCGCGACGGCGTCGCAGGCGCTCAAGTACCCGAACGGCCGGTACCTGATCGTGCTCGACCACGAGGAAGCAGCCATCGTCTGCAGCTACATCCGATCGGGCGGCGATCGCGACGCGTTTCTCGCGCGATTTGCCGGCACCGTCTCGCCCGGGTTCGATCCGGACCGGGATCTGACGCGCATCGGCTGCGCGAATCAGACGACGATGCTCATGACCGAATCGCTGGCGATCGGGGAGATGTTCCGCGATGCGATGCGCGAGCGGTACGGAGAGGCCGCGCTCGCCTCGCATTTCCGGGCATTCGACACGATTTGCAGCGCGACGCAGGAACGGCAGGATGCCGTCATCGCCCTGCTCGCGGAGCAGCCGCTGGACTTGATGCTCGTCGTCGGCGGCTACAACAGCAGCAATACCTGCAACCTGGCCTGCATCTGCGCCGAGAAGGTGCGGACGTATCACATCGCCGAGCCGGAGTGCCTCGTTTCGGCCGACGAAGTGCGCTACCGCCCGGTCAGCGTCCCCTGCTCCGCCGGCGGGATTCAGGAGATCGCGCATGGGTGGCTGCCCACGTCGGGCCCCGTGGCGGTCGGCCTGACGGCCGGCGCTTCGACGCCGAACAACATCGTCGGAGAGGTGATTCGGAAGCTGGCGGCGTTCTGCGGCCCCGAGATGGCTGCCTGAGCAGGCTGACCTGGTCAGCGTTCGAGCCGGGAGAGCTCGGGTCCGGCGGCTTCGGTGAGCTGAACCTTGACCTTGTGGCCGCGCTGGCGGGACAGGAAGCGATAGAGGTCGGTGCCCGGCTTCGCAATGACGGTGACGTTGTCGCCGAGCGAAAAATAGCCTTCCTGCACTTCGTGGTCGGCCGACGTGACCTTTGCGGTCACGACAGCTTCGTCTCGATCCGAGGCGCGGCCGATGCCGAGCCCGACGAGCACCAGAGCCAGGGTCAACCACGCTGCCATTGCAATGCGCACGATCCGCTCCTGTCCGGCCGCTTCGGCCTTCGGAGGCCTTGCCCGCTGGCGTCAAAAGCCAGCACCTACGGACGTCGACCGTTGCAATGCAACTGCCATCGGGGATCTCGCAAGATGACAGCTATTTACCGGGCCCCGGCGACCGCTGGAGAGCAGAAGACTTCCCAGGTCGCGGTAAACGGCGTCCGGCACGGGGTCGTAATAGGGCGTGTACACAATCCGAAGAAGGCAAGGACATATGGCACTGCGTATCGCGTTGGTTCTGGCTGCTGCTCTGGCCTGCGCCGGACCCGTGTTGGCCGCTCCGCTCGAGTGCGAGCAGTCAGGCGGCCAGAAGCCGGATCAGGGGCAGCGTGGGGCGAACGGCGCCCCCAAGGATAACGACAAGCGGAAGGACGAGCACCGCATGCCGTGGTGGAAGGCGGCCGACACCCGGGCGGACCTTGGGATCTCCGACAAGCAATCCAAGGACATCGACGAAGTGTTCCAGTCCACCTACCCGACCCTGCGCGCCGCCAAGGACGAGCTCGACAAGCTCGATGAGCTGGTCGCCCGGACCATGAAGGAAGGGACGGCGGACATCACGACCGTCAAGCAGCAGGTCGGCCAGGCGGAACAAGCCCGGGCGAAACTCGCGACAATCCGCACCATGATGCTGTACCGTATGCACCGCCTCCTCTCCCCCGAGCAGCGCGCGAAGCTCGACGCGATGTTCGAACGGCGGGAGGCCGAACGTCGTAAATCGAAGAACTCCGAAGGCCGGCACTAGGCCGACGCTCTCTATCTCGCACAAATCTCTGGAGGCTTCTGTGGGTAAGACCGCACGCACGCTGGCTGCAGCCGGCTTCGTTCTCGTTGCCGCCATGCCGTCGTCCGCGCAGGACCGCGCGAACATCGAACACGTCAGGGCGCTCATCGCCAAGGCCATGAACCAGCAGGGAGGCCAGCCGCCGGTCGGCGGGCTGCCGGTGGTTCAGGAAACCGGCCCGGTCATCCGCTTGAGCGTCGACGAAGCGGTGGCGCGCGCCATGGACACGCAACCTCACGATCGCCTCCGAGCGGCTGACCCCGCAGACGTGGGATCTGTCGATCGCGGCTTCGCGGGCGTTCTACCAGCCCAACGTCACCTCGGGCTTCGCCAACAACAGCCAGACGAACCTGAACGCGAACCTCTTCGAGGGGGGCGACACGGTCAACGTCGGGACGCAGAGCTGGTCCGGCGGCCTCGCGCAGAATATGTGGAAGGGCGGCGGCAACTACACGGTCAACTGGACCAACTACGCGTAACGACTCCGACGCCAACAACACCACCGTCAACCCGCTCTACAACTCGGGGCTGCAGGCGAGCTACGTGCAGCCCCTGCTGCGCAACTTCAAGATCGACAACACGCGGGCGAACCTGCTGTCCAACCGGATCAACCAGTCGCTCTCGGAAATCAACCTGAGCGCGACGGTGGCGAGCACCGTCGCGTCCGGTACGGAACGCGTATTGGGAACTGGTCTACGCGGTGCAGGCCGTGGAAGCGGCAGAACGCTCGCTCGAGCTCTCGTCGAAGCTCGTGCAGGACAACCAGTCGCGCGTGGAGATCGGCACGATGGCGCCGATCGACGTGGTGCAGGCGCAGGCCGAGCAGGCGACCCGCCGCCAGACGCTCGTCAACGCCCAGGCGACGCTGCGCAACAACGAGCTGGCGCTCAAGCGCCTGATCGTCAGCGGCACGGAGGACGAGCTGTGGCGCGCCACGCTTCGCCCGACCGAGCTGCCCGCGATGTCCGTCACGGCCGTCGACGTCGAAGGGGCGGTGGCGAACGCGCTGGCCAACCGCACCGACCTCACCAGCACGCGCAAGAACCTCGAGCTCGCCGACGTGCAGCTGCGCAGCCTGGTGAACCAGACGTTGCCGCAGCTCGATCTGATCGGGCTCTACAACCTGTCGGGCCGCGGCGGCACGGGCATTATCCGCTCTGTCGAACGATCGGACGATTGTTCTTTCAACCACTCCCGGCGGCTACGGCGACGCCCTGGCGAACATCGGTAACTTCGACGCCCCGACGTGGAACGTCCGGCTCCAGTTCGCCTACCCGCTGGGCACCAGCGCCCCCAAGGCCAACCTGGCCCGCCAGAAAATCCTGCGCGAGCAGACCCTCGCACAGGTCAAGGTCACCGAGCTCCAGATCGCCGTGGACGTCACGACCGCCGCGCTCGCGATTCGCAATGCGCAGGAGTCCATTCAGGCGTCACAGGCGTCGCGCGAGCTGTCGGAAAAGCGCCTCGAAGCGGTCCAGAGCAAGATGGACGTCGGCATGGCGACCAACTACGAAGTCGTGCAGGCGCAGCGCGACCTGGCCGACGCGCGCAACAGCGAGCTCCGCGCGCAGTTGAACTACCAGCGCGCGCTCGTCGATTTCCAGCGCGCGCAGATCAGCCCCCGGTAGATCGGGCAGAGCGGGATACAGAGAGCATCATGCGCAAAGTGGTCGTCATCTTCATCGTCGTGGCGTCGGTGGCCGTCGCGGGCTTCATGGTCTACGGCCGGAGCTCCGCCGAGACGGCGGGCGGCGACGCGAGCGGCGCCGGCGCCGGCCGCGGAGGCCAGGCCGGCGGCCGTGGCGCCCGGCCGCCCATGCCGGTCGAGTTCGCGACCGCGAAGCGGGCGCCGCTCGCCGAGCGCGTGCTGGTCGTCGGCAGCCTCATCGGCGCCGCCACCGTGCAGGCCGTGCCGAAGATCAACGGCCGCCTGGCGACCGTCGACGTGCACCTGGGCGATCCGGTGCGCCGCGGCCAGATCATCGCCAAGGTCGAGGACCGGGAGATTCAGGAGCAGGTCCGGCAGGCCGAGGCCTCCTATCAGGTCGCCGAGGCGACGATCCGTCAGCGCCAGGCGGACCTGAAGCTGGCGCAGACCAATCTCGATCGCAACAAGAGCCTGCTCGACCGCCAGTTGCTGCCGAAGCAGACCTACGACGACACCGACGCCCGCCACCAGGCGGCGCTGGCGCAGCTCGATCTCGCCAAGGCGCAGTTCGAACAGGCGAAGTCGCGGCTCGAGGAGCTGAAGATCAACCTCTCGAACACCGTCATCGCCTCGCCGGTGGACGGCTTCGTCGGGAAGCGCTTTCTCGACCCCGGCGCGACCGTCAGCCCCAACGTGCCCGTGGCCTCGATCGTCGACATCCGCTCGGTCCGCATGGTGGCGAACCTGGTCGAGAAGGACGTGAAGCGCGTCACGGTCGGCACGCAGGCGGATGTCGAAGTCGATGCGTTTCCGGGCGAGACCTTCAAGGGCCGGGTGAGCCGCATCGCGCCGGTGTTCGACCCGGCGACGCGGACGGCCGAAATGGAAATCGAAGTGCCGAACCCCGTCTACCGCCTGAAGCCCGGCATGTATGCGCGCGTCCAGCTGACCGTCTCGGTGCGTCCTGACGCGATCACCGTTCCGAACAACGCCGTCGTGATCCTTTCCGGCAAGTCGGGCGTGTTCGTCGCCGGCCCCGCGGCGCAGGGGCGCGGCGACACGCCGGTTCCGGCGAGCGATCAAGGGAGCCGGGGCACCGCCGGCAGCGCGCGCGCTCAGCGCGAAGTTCATGCCGGTGGAGACCGGCATCCGCGACGGCGACCGCATCGAGATCGTCGCCGGCCTGGGCGACGGCATGCAGGTCGTCACGACCGGCGCCGGCGCGCTGAAGGACGGCGACCGGATCGTCGCGGCCAAGCCGGAACCCGGTCAGGGCAGAGGCGCCGCCGAGGGCGGTGCGCAGAGAGGGAGCGGCCGATGAGCATTCCACGCACCGCCATCCAGCGTCCGGTCACGATGTTCATGCTGTCCGGCGTGATCATCCTGCTGGGCATGCTGTCGCTGTTCCGCCTCCCGGTCGACCTGATGCCGGACGTGTCGTACCCGAGCCTCACCGTTCGCGTGGGCTACCCCGGCGTCGGCCCGCTCGAGATCGAGGAGCTCATCACGCGCCCCATCGAGCAGGCGATGAGCGCCGTCGCCGGCCTCGAGCGGCTCGAGTCGACGGCGCAGGAAGGCTCCAGCCGGACGACGCTGAACTTTGCGTGGGGCACCGACCTGAACGAAGCGGCCGACGACGTGCGCAACCGGCTCGATCGCGTGCGCGGCCGGCTGCCCGAGGAAGCCGACGCGCCGGTGATGTTCAAGTTCGACTCGAACGCCATGCCGATCATGGGCGTCGGCGTCGAGGCGGTCGCCGGCGAGTTCGAGGACCGGGTGACCCTCCGGGAAACGGCCGAGCACGACCTCTCGCCCCGGCTCGAGCGCGTGCCGGGCGTGGCGGCGGTCAGCGTCGAGGGCGGCCTGCGCCGGCAGATTCACGTGGAGCTCTCGAAGGAGAAGGTCCGCGCCCTCGACCTGCCGGTGGATCGCATCATCGGCCTGCTGCGCTCGGAGAACGAGAACATCCCGGTCGGCGAAATCGACGAAGGCGACACGACCTACCTGGTCCGGAGCCAGGGGCAGTTCGAGAACCTCGATCAGATCCGCGATCTGGTGGTGATGACGCGGCAGGGCGTCCCGGTCTACTTGAGGGACATCGCCGAGGTCAAGGACTCGACCGAGGACCTCCGCTCGTTCACGCGCATCAACGGGAAGCCGGGCATCCGGATGCGCGTCACGAAGCAGTCGGGGAAGAACACGGTCGAGATCGCCGACGCGGTGCGCGTCGAAATCGAGCGGATCAACCGCGAGATGCCGGGCCTGCGCCTGGCCGTGCTCGACGACAGCTCGATCTTCATCAAGCGCTCGATCGACGCGGTCAAAGAGCACGCGATGATCGGCGCCTTCCTCGTCATCCTCATCATCTTCCTGTTCCTGCGGGACCTGCGCTCGACGGTCATCATCTGCACGTCGATTCCGATCTCCGTCATCGGCACGTTCGCGCTCCTCTACTTCGCCGGCTACACGCTCAACACGATGACCTTCGGCGGGCTGGCGCTCGGCATCGGGATGATCGTCGACGCCTCGATCGTCGTGCTCGAGAACACGTTCCGGCACATGGAGCACGGGAAGGACCGGATGACGGCGTCGATCGACGCCAGCGAAGAGGTCTGGTCGGCAATCCTCGCGTCCACGCTGACGCACATCGCCGTGTTCGTGCCCCTGCTCTTCCTGACCGGCGTCTCGAGCATCCTCTTCAAGCAGCTCTCGATCGTCGTCATGTTCTCGCTGACGATGTCGCTGTTCGTCGCGGTCACCATCGTGCCGGTGCTCTGCTCGCGGCTGCTGAAGCTGCCGCCGCCGGTCGACCAGCGCAAGGGCATCACGGGACGGATGTACACGGCGAGCGAGCGGTTCCTCGACAACATGGATCTCGGGTACAGCCGGCTGATCGGGCGTGCCCTCCACCACCGGCCGACCGTGCTCGGCGTCGGCGTCGGGCTCGTGGTCGTGGCGTTCCTCATCCTTCCGACCATCGGCTTCGAGTTGATGCCGGTCACGGACGAAGGGGAAGTACAGGTCACCGCGGAACTGCCCGTGGGCACGCGCATCGAGCGCGCGCAGGACGTCGCCACGCGTCTCGAGTCCCTGCTCCCGGAATACGTCAAGGAGCAGGACGCCATCATCACCCAGGCGGGCGGCGGCGGCGGGTTCGGCGGCGGCAGCGCCAGCCGGACGCAGGCCACCATTCGCCTCGTGCCGAAAGCCGAGCGCGACGCGCTCGAGCGAAGAGATCGCGCGCACGCTGAACCGGCAGCTCGCCGGCGTCATCCCGGGCGTCATCATCACGACGCGCGCCTCCGGCGGCAACCAGGCGATGACGCGCCTGCTGGGAGGCGGGGGCGGCGGTGGTGGCGGTGGCGGCGGCGGCGACAGCCGCCTGGCGCTCGAAATCCGCGGCGACGACCTCGTGGAGGGCCAGCGCCTGGCCGTGGCGGCGAAGGCCGTCATGGACAGGGTGCCGGAAGTCCGCGACGTGCGGATCGGCCGCGACGACGGCCGGCCGGAGCTCGCGATCATGGTGGACCGGCCGAAGGCCGCGCTCCTCGGGCTGGGCGTGAGCAACGTCGCCAACAGCATCCGGACGAGCGTCGGCGGCACGCAGGCGGCGTTCTTCCGCCAGGCCGGCAACGAATACCCGATCGTCGTGCGGCTCCGCGAGGAGGATCGCAACCGCGTCGACGACATCAACGACATCCTGATCGGCACGCCGCAGGGACAGGTCCTCCAGGCGAAGAACCTGCTTGCAGTTGCGCAACCAGACGGGGCCGACCGAGATCCAGCGCAAGAACCAGGAGCGGATCGTGCGCGTCACGTCCGAGCCGCAGGTCGCGCTCAGCGAGGCCGTCAAGGCCATCAACGCCCGGCTGCCGGAGCTGCGCGTGCTCGCAGGACTTCACGAGTCGGCTTCGGCGCCGAAGTCGAGGCGCAGGGCCAGGCGTTCAAGCAGCTGCAATGGGTGCTGATCCTCGCGATCCTCCTCGTCTATGCCGTCATGGCGTCGCAGTACGAGTCGCTGCGCGATCCCTTCATCATCATGTTCTCGGTGCCGCTCGCCGCCATCGGCGTCGTCGCCGCGCTCAAGCTGACGGGGACGACGTTCAGCCTGCAGGCGTACATCGGCGTCATCATGCTCGCCGGGATCGTCGTCAGCAACGCGATCCTGCTCGTCGACTACACGAACATCCTGCGCCGGCGCGATCACATGCCGCTGCGGCAGGCGGTCGAGACCGCCGGACGTACGCGGCTCCGGCCGATTCTGATGACGTCCCTGGCGACGATTCTCGGCCTCGTCCCGATGGCGCTCGGCATCGGCGAAGGGGCGGAGCTGCAGGCGCCGCTCGCGCGCGTCGTCATCGGCGGCCTCGCCGCGTCCACGCTCATCACGTTGGTCTTCGTGCCGACGGTCTACACGCTGTTCGAAGAAGGCTGGAAAGGACTGCGCACGGGAGCGGCGAAGCACTCGTAGCGACGACGGACCCATGAAAAAACTCATCATCATCGTCGTCGTGCTCGCCGCCATCGGCGTCGGCGTGGGCGCGTATTACATGAACCGCGCGCCCAAGGAACCCGAGGTGAAGACCGCGCAAATCAGCCGCGGGGACATCGTCGAGGTCGTGCCCGCCACCGGAACGCTCGAGGCGGTGACCACCGTCCAGGTCGGCACGCAGGTCGGCGGCATCATCCAGGAGCTGTACGCGGACTTCAACGACATCGTGCGAAAGGGCCAGATCATCGCGCGGATCGACCCGACGCTCGTGCAGACGCAAATCGAGCAGCAGCGGGCAAACGTCACGAGGGCCGAGGCGGACCTCGAGCGGCTGCGAGTCGCGCTGGCCGACTCGAAGCAGAAGCTCGACCGCGCGAAGGTCCTGTTCGACAAGCAGCTGCTGCCGCGCACCGAGCTCGAGACGGCGGAAGTCACCGTCCGGTCCGCGGATGCGCAGATCCGGTCGTCGGAGGCCGGTCTCGTCCAGGCCAAGTCGCAGCTGAACTCCGCGCAGGTGAACCTCGCGCACACGGTCATCGCCGCCCCGATCGACGGCATCGTGATCTCGCGCGCCGTCGAGCTCGGCCAGACCGTCAACGCCGGCATGTCGGCGCCGACGCTCTTCATCCTCGCCGCCGACCTGACCAAGATGCAGGTCAACGCGAACATCGACGAAGCCGACGTGGGCCGCATGCGTCCCGGTCAGGTCGTCACGTTCCGTGTTGACGCGTACCCGACCGACACCTTCACGGGATCTGTCCAGCAGGTCCGCCTGCAGCCGACGACGGTGCAGAACGTCGTCACGTATCAGACCGTGATCGAGGTCCCCAACCCGGAGCTCAAGCTGAAGCCCGGGATGACGGCGAACGTCAACATCGAGGTCGCACGGAGGAACAACGTCCTGCGCATCCCGACGGCCGCGACGCGCTTCCGTCCGAGCGAGGAGATCTTTGCCGCGCTGAAGCAGCCGGTGCCCCCCGAGGCACAGGGGGGAGGCCGGTTCGCCGGCCGCGGTGGACGCGAGGGCGGACGCGGCGGCCAGCCGGGAGACGGCGGGCCGGGCGGCGCCCCTGCGGCCGCGCCGGCAGGGACCGCCACGCCCCCCACACCCCCGGCTCCTACTCCGACTCCCACGCCGCAGGCCGACGCGCTCGCGCAGAAACAGGCCCGTGGCACGGGTGCCGGATCGGCTGAGGCGCGCGGCGGCGGCGATCGTGTGGCGGCCCCTGGTAATGACGGCGGTGCGGCCGATGGCCGAGGCGGCCGCGGTGGCGGATTCGGCGGGCCCGGCGGTGGCGGCCAGGGAGGCTTCGGCGGGCGCGGCGGGGGCGAGAACATGACCCCCGAGCAGCGTGAAGAGCGCCGGAAGCGGATGGAAGAGCGGATGGCCGCGATGACGCCCGAGGAACGAAAGGCATTCGAGGAGCGCATGGCCGCGCGGCGTGGCGGATTCGGCGGCGGCGATCAGGCGCCAGGGCGGCGGGCGCGGGGGCTTCACGGGCGGCCGCGGGGGCGGCGGCGGTCAGGCGCCTGGCGCGCCCGCCCGTCAGACCGCCAACGCGCAGCCTGGGGCGCGTCCAGGCGCCGGGCGGGGCCGCGTCGCGAACACGCCGACGATGACGACCGGCGCCACGACGATCGACTCGCTGTTCGGTCCGCTCCCGACGGTTGAAAGCCGCGGGCCGGGCGTGGCTCTGGGTCAACAAGCAGTTGAAGCCGGTCTCGCTGCGGCTCGGAATCTTCGACGGCACGAACACCGAGATCCTTTCGGGCGAGGGCCTGGATGTGGGCACCGAAGTCGTGACCAGCATCGTGCTGCCCGACGCCCAGCCGACGACGCCGGGTGGCGCGAACGCGAACAACCCGCTGATGGGACCGCAGCGCGGCCGCGGCGGGCCCGGCGGCGGCGGTGGCGGCGGCGGTGGTGGCCGGGGCGGAAGAGGCTAGTTCGACCGGGCGGGATCCGTGGATCCGCCCTTCGCACAACGGTCACGGCCGACCGTCAAGCTGGAGAGTCACATCCAAAGATGCCTGTCATTTCGTTTCGCGACCTCGTCAAGACCTATCACGTCGGCGAGGTGACGGTGCGGGCGCTGCGCGGCGCCAACCTCGACGTCGAAGCGGGCGAGTTCGTCGCGGTGACGGGCCCATCAGGCTCCGGCAAATCCACGCTCATGCACATCCTCGGGTGTCTCGATCGGCCGACGAGCGGCACCTACGTCCTCGACGGCAAGGACGTCTCGCGGATGTCGAAGGACGAGCTCGCCATCATCCGGAACCGGAAGATCGGGTTCGTCTTTCAGGGGTTCAACCTCCTCTCGCGGACATCGGCGCTCGACAACGTCGAGCTGCCGCTGCTCTACAACGGCGTCGAGAAGCTGAAGACCGCCGAGCGCCACAAGCGGGCGATGGAGGCGCTGAAGGAAGTCGGGCTCGGGGAGCGCTTTCACCACTTTCCCAACCAGCTGTCGGGCGGCCAGCAGCAGCGCGTCGCGATCGCGCGCGCCCTCGTCACGCGGCCGACGATGCTGCTTGCCGACGAGCCGACCGGCAACCTCGACACCCGCACCTCGATCGAGGTCATGGGGATTTTTCAGCGGCTGAACATCGAGCGCGGGATCACCGTGCTGCTCATCACGCACGAAATGGACATCGCGGAATACGGCACACGACTCGTGCGTTTCCGTGACGGGAGAATCCAGATCGATCAGAAGATCACGAACCGGCGGGATGCCGTCAAGGAGCTCGCCGCCCTTCCTCCGCCCGAAGAGGAGCCGGTGAACCAGCCGTCCGACGAGAAGCCGGTCGAGCACCACGGCGGCGTGGTGTAGGAGAGCCAGATGTCGATATTCATGACGCTGCTGATCGCGTTGAAGGCGCTGAGCCGCAACAAGATGCGCACGATGCTGACGATGCTCGGGATGATCATCGGCGTCGGCGCGGTGATCACGATGGTGGCGCTCGGCAAAGGCGCGCAGAGCACGATCGAAGCGCAGGTCAAGGCGGCAGGCACGAACCTGATCACGATCAATTCGGGCAACTTCACGCAGGGCGGCGTGCGTCAGGGCGGAGGCATGTCGACGACGTTGACGCCGGAAGACGCGCAGGCGCTTCGCAGTGTCCCCGGCGTGCAGTACCTGGCGGCCGGGGTGAACTCGCGGGCGCAGCTCATCGCGGGCAACCAGAACTGGTCCAGCCAAATCCAGGGCACGGACGTCGAGCTGCCGCTCATCCGCAACTGGCCGACGAAGTACGGCGCGTTCTTCACGGCGCAGGATGTCAGCTCCGCCGCGAAGGTCGCTGTGCTCGGGCAGACCGTTTCGGACAACCTCTTCGGCCCCGATGTCGATCCGACCGGCCAGATCATGCGCGTCAAGAACCAGCCGTTCAAGGTGATCGGGGTCATGTCGCCCAAAGGCAGCACGGGCTTTGGCGACGATCAGGACGACGCCGTGTACGCGCCGTACACGACGGTCCAGAAGAAGCTCCAGGGCATTCAGCACATCCAGAGGATCACGATCTCGGCCGACTCGCCGGAAACAGGGCCGGTGTCGGCGGCGCTCACCGACGCGCTGCGCGTCCGCCACAAATTGATGGGCTCTGATCCCGATGATTTCACCGTCCGGACGCAGGAAGAAATGGCCAGCGTGCGGACGGAGACCACGCGGACGATGACGACCCTGCTGGCCGCGATCGCCGGCGTGTCCCTGCTCGTCGGCGGGATCGGGATCATGAACATCATGCTGGTCTCGGTGACCGAGCGGACGCGCGAGATCGGGCTGCGCATGGCGATCGGCGCGCGGGGCCGCGACGTCCTCATGCAGTTCCTGGTCGAGGCGATCGTGCTCAGCCTTTTTGGCGGCCTGCTCGGCATCGGCATGGGGTACGCTCTGTCGGCGGCGGCGGAAAAGTTCTTGCAGTGGCCAACCTCTATCCCCGCGAACGCCATCGGGATGGCGTTCGGATTTGCGGCCGCTACCGGAGTGTTCTTCGGGTTCTATCCGGCGAAGAAAGCGGCCGGGCTCGATCCGATCGAGGCGCTCCGGTTCGAGTAAAACTTTCGCGGGTGTCGTGCGGCCGCCGTCGAGGCCGGTTGCCGCTCTCCGTGGATCAGCTCCAGTCGTCGGTCTCTCGTCGTTATAGTCGCGTCAGTCGTCAGTTACTCATTTCACAAGGAGCAGCGCATGAAGCGGGCACGAATCGGAATCATCGCCGCCGCGGTCTTCGCGGTGGCCTCGGTGGCGTTCGCCCAGAAGCCGGACTTCTCCGGCACCTGGACGCTCGACCCCGAAGCGAGCGGGATGGCCGCGGCCGGTGGCGGCGGTGGCGGCGGCGGCCGTGGCGGCGGCGGCGGGCTCGGCAACGGACCCGCGACGGTCAAGCAGACCGCCGATACCCTCACCATCGAGCGCACGATGGGCGACAACAAGATCACGCTCACCTACAAACTCGACGGTACCGAGAGCAAGAACACGATGATGGGCCGCGGCGGCACGCCGATGGAGTCGGTCTCGACGGCGAAGTTCGACGGCGGCAAGCTCGTCATCACGACCAAGGCCGGGGAGAACGAGACGACGCAGAACTGGTCGCTCGCCGGCAGCGTTCTGACGGTCGAGAGCACGAGCGCTCGCGGCACGCAGAAGCGCGTCTACAAGAAGACCACGTAGTCAGGAGTCAGGAGGCAGGAGGTAGGAGACGGATCGATTCGCGTCGAGGATTCGATTCGCGATTCTGCCTCCTGTCTCCTATCTTTCCTCGTCTCTTAACAGGTTCCGCAACAGCTCCCAGACCCTCAAGCCGGTGACCGGATCGATCAGTTCCGGCGCCACCTCCGCCAGCGGCCCGAGCACGAAGAAGCGCTCGCGGAACCGCGGGTGCGGCACCTGAAGGCCCGGCGAGTCCTCGCGCGTGTCGCCAAGCAGGATCAGATCGAGGTCGAGGGTCCGTGGCGCGCCGGGGAACGGGCGCTCGCGGCCGTAGTCCCTTTCGATCGCCAGGAGCTCGTCGAGGAGCTGACGCGCGGTCAGCGCGGTCTCGCCGACCGCGGCGGCGTTCAGATAGAGCGGTTGATCCTGAAGGCCTTCCCCGTCCGGTTCCGTCTCAATGAGGTCGGAGAGGGTGAGGCCGTCGACGTGGGCCGACAAGCGATGGACGGCGAACGCCACTGCCGCGCGGCGATCGCCGAGGTTGGCGCCGATGGCGATCGCGACTCGGGGCACGGCGGAAGGGGCCTGAGACCGGCCCCTACCGTTCCATCCACCGCGTCGGCAGGACCCCGCCGCCCGTGCCGGCGCCGTCGGCGCGGCGGCCGAGGAGATCGGTGCGGCCGGAGAGCGCCTGCTCGAAGAACCGTTTGTGCTCGAGGGTCTCCCCGAGAATCACGCGCAGCAGGCTCCGGTGGCGGGCGTTCGGCATCGCCTCGAGACGCGGCCGCCAGGCATCGACGAACGCCTGCGCGGCGTCGCGGTCCGCGACGAGCAATTCCGCCTGGGCCTCGGCGGCAGTCCCGGAGGTTGGAATCTGCGGCTCCCCCACCTCCTCGAGCGCGCCGCCCATGTCGGTGATGGCGTCGCGCAGCCAGTTCAGCTGTACGTCTTCACGCGCGATGACGTATTGGTAGGTATTGTTGAAGTCGTAGTGGGTGACGTGCCGGGCGGCCGCGACGTGGCGCTGGCGGATCGCGAGCTTGTTCCGGTAGAAATCACGGAGGAGCGCGAGCAGTTCGGTGGCCTTCACGAGTTTTGCTTTTCCTTGCAGGTGATGCAGACGCGGGTCCAGGGAATCGCGTTCAGACGCGCCGGCGCGATCGGCTCGCCGCAGTCCCGGCAGATTCCGTACGTCCCCTTCTCCATGCGGTACAGGGCTTCCTCGATGGCCTGCAGGATCTTGGCGTCGGTCTGTTTGAGCTTGAGCTGAATGTGGACTTCGTTGTTCCCGCTTGCCTGATCGGCCAGGTCCCCCTGCCGCGAGTTGACTTCCATGGTCGCGGGCAGCGGTTTGACTCCGCCGCCGGTCGATAGAATCTCCCCTCGCTTGCGCAAGAGGGCGTCCTTGTACGGTTGGTCCATGTTGACGTTCTCCTGGACGGCCGTGCCCGACGGGCCGCCACGTCATCGCCTCGGCAAACCCTAATCTTAGCACCAGCTTCCAGCTTCCAGCTACCAGCTCCCAGCTGCCAGCTCCCAGCTCCCAGCTGCCAGCTACCAGTTCGAGTTGCGAGCAGCGCGAAGCTGGAAGCTGGAGCTGCTGGAAACTGGAAACTGGACAGCTGAAGCTGGAAGCTGGCAACTGGAAGCTGGAAGCTTCATTCCGCCCGGAGCGTCGCGAGGGGCTTCTTGCGCAAAACGTCCGCGCTGGCCAGGACGCCGATGGCGGTGACGAGCAGCATCGTCAGCACGGCGCCGGCGCCGAGCAGGCCCGGCGCGGGGCGCCAGGGAATGTCGAGCACGTGGCGGGCGACCCCCCAACTCAGGCCGAGCGCGCCGGCCGCGCCGATGGTCCCGGCCAGGAGGCCGAGCGCGCAGTACTCGATCGCCAGCGTCATCGTCAGCAGCCGGGTGCCGGCGCCGAGCGTGCGCAGGATGGCGGCTTCGTAGACGCGCTGGAACTTCGTCATCGCCACGGCGCCGATGAGGATGAGGACGCCGCTCATGAGCGCGATGCCGCCGACGATCGAGATGCCGAGGACGGCGTTGTCGATGACGGTCTGAATCTGCGCGAGGATTTCACGGCCGTCGATGGCGGTCACGTTCGGGTACCGCGCCACCAGATCGTACTGGAAGCGCGCGCGTGCGGTGGTGTCCTCCGGCGCCTTGACGAAGGCGACGAACGTGTGCGGCGCCTGGTCGAACAGACCCGGCCGAAAGACGAACATGAACCCGCCGCTGCGTGAGTCTCCCCATTCGACGTGCCGAACGCTCGTCACTTTGGCTTCGAAGGTGCGCCCGATCACGTCGAAGCGCATCTGGTCGCCGACGTTGATTTTGAAGCGCTCGTGGATGCTCTCTTCAATCGATACCTCGGGCGGCCGCGGCCGTGGGCGCAGCATTCCCAGAACTTCCCCCCTGTGACCCGTTCGTTCGACTCCAGGCGGTCGCGATACGTGATCGGTGTACTCCCGTGCCAGCGAGCCGCGGCCGCGGACGTCGCTGTAGTTCTCGAGGTTGACCTCGCTCCCGCGGACACCGGTGACGCGTGCCCGCAGCACGGGCACGAGCCGCGGCGGCACCGCGCCGGGATCCTGGCGCTCGCGGATGAGGGCCGCGATGCCCGCCGCCTGGTCCCGCTGGATGTCGAGCATGAACATGTCCGCCCCGCCGCGGTCCACCCCGACGAGCACCTCCGAGATCAGGTTGCTCTGGAGCGCCCGCACGCCCAGGACGAAGAAGCTGCCGAGCCCGACCGCGAGGAGAATCACGCGCGTCTGATTGCCCGGGCGGCGGAGGCTGATGACCGCGTGACGCAGCGGGAACCACGGCGCCGACGCGAGCGGCATCACGCCGCGGATGAGCGCCCACGCGGCGAAGTAGAGGACGACCGACACGCCCGCGAAGCCGAGGCTGACCGCCGCGCCGGCGCGCCACGACCCCGCCTGCCAGGACGCGACGCCGACCAGCGCGCTGCCGACCGTGATGGCAGTCACGAGCTGGACCCAGTCGATGCGCTGCCAGCGGGCCCTGAAGCCGGTCCGGCCGGTTATCGAGAGCGCCGCCATCGAGACGTCGGCGCCGCGGAGCAGCAGCAACGGCTTGATCCGCCGCACGTCGAGCAGCGGCACCAGGGCGAAGAGGACCGACACCAGGAGCCCGACCGTGAGGCCCTGCGCGACGGCAGAGCCCGTGAGCCCGTACGGCAGACCGCCGAACGTGGCCGTCAGCGCCGGCGGGATCGATCGGATCGCCACGGCCGCGAGGCCGATGCCGATGAGGCTTCCGAACATGGCGAGCAGCGCCACCTGGAGCACGTAGGTCGCCAGGACTTGAGCCGTCGAGGCGCCGACGCACTTGAGGATCGCGACGCTCCGGATTTTCTGGCGGACGAACACCCGGGTGACGCTCCACACGCCGATCCCCCCGAGGACGACGATCACGAAGCCGACCAGGCTGAGAAAATTCTCGGCGCGCTCCATGCTCTCGCCGATCTGATCCTCGGTGGACTTGTACGATCGCGCGCCGACGAACCGATCGCGAAAACCGGTACGGATGTCCCGCGTCAACGCTTCCACGCCGTTGTCGCGCACCTTGAGCAGGATCTGGTAACTGGCCCGGCTCCCGAAGGTCAGCAGGCCGATCTGCCGGAGGTCGGCGAGATCGACCAGGACGCGGGTCCCCAGGGTGAATCCGCCGACGCGCCGTCCGGGCTCCTTCTCGATGACCCCGCGAATCGTGAACGGCCGGCCGCCAATGAGGACGCGATCGCCGACGCGGACGCCAAGCTGCGTGAGGAGCTCGGCGCGAGCGAGGGCCCCGAAGTTCCGCACCAGGTCGTGGGAGTACGGCGTCCCGCCCTGGAGGGCGAGCGTGCCGTAAAACGGATAGCCGGGCTCGACGCCGCGCAGCTCGACCATGCGCGCGATCGCCGTGCCGGATTCGGCCCGCACCATGGTCGCCGTCTCGATCGACTCGTGCCGGTCGAGAACCGGCGCGCGCGCGATCCGCTCATCGAGCGCGGCGCGGGTCTCGGGCGTCCAGGCGCGGTTGGTCGTCACGAGCACGTCGGACGCGATCGTCGAACGCGCCTCGCGGATGAGACCGCCGCGAACGCTCTGGATGATCGACCGCAGCGTGACGATGGCGGCGACACCGATGGCCACGCAGATGAAGAAGAACAGCAGGCGGCGCCAGGACGCCCGCAGTTCGCGTGCCGCCATTCGGAAGACGAAGTCCATTGGTCTCTGGCCTCTGGTCTCGGGTCTCGGCCGGGTCTCAGGTCTTTGGTCTCTGGTCTCTGGTCTTACCCGAGACCCGAGACTTCGAGACTCGAGAGCGACCTTCGCCGTCCGCGAGACGATATGTCCATCTCTGAGCGCGATGGCCGCGTCGGCAACGGCGGCCAGCTCCGGATCGTGCGTGACCAGCACGAGCGTCGTCCCGCGCGATCGGTTGATCGCCAGCAGGAGGTCGATGATGTGGTGTCCGGTCGCGCTGTCGAGGTTCCCGGTCGGCTCGTCGGCGAGCAGGAGCGGCGGCTCGTTGGCGAGCGCACGGGCGATCGCGACGCGCTGCTGCTCCCCGCCCGAGAGCTGCGACGGGTAGTGATGTCCGCGTTCGGAGAGCCCCACTTCCTGGAGCAGCGCCGTCGCTCTGGCCCGCGCGCCGCTCACGCCGGCAATCTCCATCGGGATGAGCACGTTCTCGAGCGCCGTCAGCGACGGCAGCAGGTGGAAGAACTGGAAGACGAACCCGATGCGCCGGCCGCGCAGGCGCGCGAGCGCGTCTTCGTCGAGCGACGTGATGTCGGTGCCGTCGATCGCAATCTGACCCGTGGACGGAGAGTCGAGGCCGGCAATGAGGCCGAGCAGCGTGGACTTGCCGCTTCCCGACGGGCCGGTAATGGCCATGACCTGCCGGGCCGGGCACGACGAGATCCAACGGGTGCAGGATGGTGAGTGTGCCGCTGCCGCTCGGCACTGTTTTCGAGACGCCGCGCAGCGCGATCATGAGGCCGAGATCTGATCGAGCAGCGGCTTCAGGACATTCCACACGGTGTCGGCCACGACGGCGGCGCCCTGCGGATTCGGGTGGATTCCGTCCTGCTGGTTCAGCGCCGGCATGTCCGGCCACCTTGTCCAGGAGAAATGGCACGAAGGGCACGCGGTACTTCAGCGCGAGCTCGCGGTACGCCTGCCGGAACGACGCGGCGTACTCGGGGCCGTAGTTCGGCGGCGCTTCCATGCCCGCGAGGACCACGACCACGCCCTTCGCGCGGGCGGCCTCGATGATCTGCCCGATGTTCTGCTTCATGTCCTGCACGGACAGGCCGCGAAGCCCGTCGTTCGCGCCCAGCGCGACAACGAGTATCCGGACGTCTTCCTGGAGTGACCAGTCGAGACGGCGGAGGCCTCCCGCCGACGTGTCTCCCGATACGCCGGCGTTGACGACTTCGAACGTGAAGCCTTCGGCGTTCATCCTCTCCTGCAGCAGCCCGGGGTACGACTGTGTGTCGACCAGCCCGAGCCCGGCGGTGAGGCTGTCGCCCAGGAAGACGATTTTCGGACGCGTGTCTTCGGTCCGTGACGGCGGAGGCGACGGCTCCGGCTGCGCCGAGTTGGCGCTGGCCGGTTCGGACCCCCGGCATGCCGCGGCCAGCGCGCACGTGGCGGCGAGCACGCAAGCGGCAACAATGCCGAGACCCGGCCTCCCGAATGGCGGCACGAGAACGTGCCTGCGCGGAGAGTGACATGTGCTTCCTATTATAGGTTCCGGCAGAGGCATTCCGTACCGTCGCCCGGCACACCGTACAATACGGTATGGCCCGCGGTTTCGAATCAAAGTCGGTGGAAGCCCAGCAGGAGGAAGCCGCCCGGGGACGAAAGCCCGCGCGCCCCGCACAATCGCCGGAAGAGCGCGCCCGAGTGGAGCGCCGGCGTCTCCTGGAGCTCTCGCGCAAGCGGGCCGAGTCGGACCTCAGCCTGGCCGTCGCCCCCGCCCATCGCCGCATGCTCGAGCAGGCGCTCGCCGCGCTCGATGCAGAACTCGCCAAGCTGTAGCGGTATACATCTTGCTCACCGTCCTTCAGGGAGGGGTATGCCTGCAGTGAAGGACATCGTGCGGATCGCGGCTATCGGCGATCTGCATTACGGCCGCAGCGCGGCTCCCGGCGCGTTGCAGCCGCTGTTCAGTCAGATCGGCGAGTCGGCCGACATCCTCGTGCTCTGCGGCGATTTGACGGACTACGGCCTCCCCGAGGAAGCGCGGGCGCTGACGCGCGAGATGAGCGCACTGAAGATCCCCACGGTCGCGGTCCTGGGCAATCACGACTTCGAATCGGGGCAGCAGGACGAGATTCGAACCATTCTGATCGACGCGGGGATCGTCCCGCTCGACGGCGACACGACGGAGATTCACGGCATCGGCTTCGCCGGCGTCAAGGGATTCGCGGGCGGGTTCGGCCGGCGCGCCCTCGGGCCCTGGGGCGAGAACATCATCAAGCAGTTCGTCCATGAAGCCGTCGACGAGGCGTTGAAGCTCGAGTCCGCGCTCGCGCGTCTTCGCACCGACACGATGATCGCCATCCTGCACTACGCGCCGATCCAGGAAACAGTCGAGGGAGAGCCGCTGGAGATTTTCCCGTTTCTCGGGTGCAGCAGGCTCGAGGAGCCGCTGAGCCGCTTCCCCGTCACCGCCGTCTTCCACGGGCACGCGCACCACGGGCAGCCCGAGGGGCGCACGACGAAGAACGTTCCCGTCTACAACGTCTCGATGTCGCTGATGCGCGAGACGTTTCCAGACCGGCCGTTCCGCGTGCTCGGAGATCGATTCGACCGCCGACGGCGACCGACGCGCGGGCGCCGACCGGCGCGCCGCGGAACATGCCCGCAGGGCAAAAGATGCCACCAGGCACTCAAAGCGCGCTAGGGACTGCGGCCACCAGCTGACACGGGGCCACCGACGAAGCCAGATGAAATCGGGATCTACACCATACAGGATGAGAACCCGATGCACATCGCCTGTCTAATCACACTCGTGGCAACGCTCGCGCAAGCGCAGGCAACACCGACGGCTGGCCGGAACAAACCAGCCGCACCACCGGCGCCGGCCGAGGCGCTGGCGGTGGCAGGTCATGCTCGATCGCGCCGGCTTCTCCCCCGGCGCCATCGACGGCCGGATGGGCGCCAACACGAAAAAGGCGCTCGCGGTCTTTCAGAAGCAAGGCAACCAGGCGGGCGCGCCGGCCGGCGACCCGCTGACCAAATATCGCGTCACCGCCGAAGACGCCGCCGGTCCATTCGAGCCGATCCCGGAGGACATGGTCGAGAAGGGAAAGCTCTCGCACCTCGGGTACAGCTCGCTGCTCGAGGCGCTGGCCGAGCGCTTCCATGCATCGCCGGCGTTCCTGCAGCAGTTGAACCCCGGAATCACGTTCGCGGCGGGCGTCGAAATCCAGGTGCCGAATGTCGAGCCGATGGTGATCCCCGCGCCGAAAGCGCCGAAGCGAACCGCAAGGACGACCCGACGAAGGCGCGGGCAACCCGACGAAGGACACTTCGGCGGGCAACGCGCCGAAGGAAGCCGCGGCGGACAAGGCCGCAAAGCCCGCGGCGGCGGCGCCATCGCAACCGGCCGCACCGGCCAAGCCCGACGTCGTCGTGACGGTTGCGAAGGGTGCGTCGGCGTTGACGGTCGCCGATGCAAGCGGGCGCGTCGTGTTCTATGCTCCTGTGACGACCGGCAGCCAGCACGATCCGCTGCCCATCGGCGAGTGGAAGGTCAACGGCGTGCAGACGAATCCAACGTTCCGATACAACCCGGACCTGTTCTGGGATGCGGAGCCGGCGCACACGAAGGCGACGATTCCCGCGGGGCCGAACAATCCCGTTGGGGTCGTGTGGATCGACATCTCCAAGGAGCACTACGGGCTGCACGGGACGCCCGAGCCGGCGACGATCGGCCGCACGCAGTCGCATGGGTGCGTCCGCCTGACCAACTGGGACGCGCTGAAGCTGGCGGCGCTCGTCAAGCCGGGGACGCGCGTGGTGTTCACGGAGTAGATATTGGTAGAGCCAACGCGCTCCGTTCGCTCGTCTGCCCGCGTCTTCGGGATCGGCGCCGCCTGCGGCTTCGTCGCCGGCGCGCTGGTCGTCGCCCTGATCGTGTCGAAGTACGGCGCGTCGATCGGTGCCCCTCCTCCGCAACTGTCGCAATCGGGCGGCGCCGTCCGCGCCGACGACGGGATGGCGGACATCGATGCGCCCGTCCTCGAAGAGGCGCAGCTCCCGGCGCAGACTCCGGTCCCGGCCCCTGGGCCAGTCCCCGCGCCGACCTCCGGCCCGACATCCCCGGAACGAAGCGCGGATCCCACGGCGACGATCGTGCCGCCGTCTCCCGGCGAGCTCCGCGACCGCGATCTTGCGATTCCGGTCGAGGGAATCAGCCCGGAGCAGCTCACGCGCTCGTTCGAAGACCGGCGCAGCGCCGTTCGGACCCACGAGGCGATCGACATCCTCGCCCCCCGCAACACGCCGGTCAAGGCGGTGGACGACGGCACCGTCGCCCGGCTCTTCTACAGCAAGGCCGGCGGGATCACCGTCTACCAGTTCGATCCGTCCGAGAGATTCTGCTACTACTACGCCCACCTGGAACGCTACGCCGACGGGCTGAAAGAGGGAGACAGCGTCAAGAAAGGCCAGGTCATCGGCTATGTGGGTATTTCGGGCAATGCCCCCAAAAATACGCCACATCTCCACTTTGCGGTTTTCCGCCTCACCGCCGCCAAGCGCTGGTGGGAGGGGACGCCCCTCGACCCCTACGATATCCTTCACCGTTGACAATCCCGGGACGCCGAGTTCCAACCTTTCGGGTTCCCCTAACCGTCCAGATGGTGCAGGAAGCGCCTGCGGCCCGCGCGAGGAGCGAGTCTTCGAGCCCGCAGCGCGGCGAGCGGGGGTGGGGCCCCGCGAGCCCGGTGAAAGAGAGCTTGCCCGCCGCCTAGACGTGTCCTCCAGACACCGGACGACAAGCTTTGGCGAGGCCTCGCCGAGGCGCGGGGGGATCTTATGCGCGAAGGCGGGGGAGCATTCACGCTGCGGTACGACACCGTGCTGATGGCTGGCGGCATGACTGACGACGTGGCGCTGGCTGCGGCGGGAGACGTGTCGGCGTTCGAGCGCGTGTATCGCGATGCACCTGCCCCGGGTCCACAGCCTCGTCCGGCGGATGGCTGGCGGACGTGATACCGACGAGCTGACGCAGGACGTCTTCGTCCGGGTGTGGCAGAAGCTCGGCAGCTTCCGGGGAGACTCCGCGTTCTCCACCTGGCTGCACCGTCTCGCCGTCAACGTCGTCATCGAACGGTTCCGCACCGACACGGCACGGCGGCAGCGGCTCCTCGACGGCGAGGGCATCTTCGAGACGCTTGCGGCGCCGTCACGCTCGCGCGACCTCTCGATGGACTTCGAGACGGCGCTGACGAAGCTGCCCGACGGCGCGCGTGAGATCTTCGTGCTGCACGACGTCGAGGGATACAAGCACCACGAGATTGCGACGCTGCTCGAGATTTCCGCCGGCACGTCGAAGGCGCAGCTGCACCGCGCGCGGATGATGCTGCGGCGTCACCTGCGGCCGGAAGGTACGTAGCGCAGGCCTTAAGGCCTGCCAGAGCAAAGAACGACATGACCACCGACCCTTTCACCGATCGTCTTTCCGAATACGCCGACGACGAGCTCGACGCGCGTGAGCGGGCGGCCGTCGAGGCCCATCTGGCGGGCTGCGCGGAGTGCCGGCTGGCACTCGACGAGTTGCGCGCGGTCGTCGGCGCGGGCCGGGGCGCTTCACGATTCCACGCCGCCTCGGGATCTCTGGCCGGGGATTGCGGCGCGGATCGCGGCGCCGGCGGCTCGTCACCCGCGCGTCTCGCTTTTCCGGCGCGCGTTGACGGCGCGCCGGTTCTCGTTCACGCTGCCGCAACTGGCCGCAGCCGGCATTGCCCTGATGGTCCTCTCGGGCGGGCTCGTCTGGATGGCGCGGTCCGGCGATCCGCGCGCGGACTTCGATCCGATCAGCGCGCACGTCGACGCGCCCGAGGGCGACGCTCCGGCCGTGCGGCCGGCCAACTTCGCCGACGAACATTACGACGAGGCCATCGCGGACCTCGAGCAGACGCTCGAAGCCGGACGAAAGGCGCTCGACCCCGAGACGATTCGCGTGCTCGAGGAGAACCTCGCGGCCATCGATCGCGCGATCGACCAGAGCCGCCGCGCGCTGTCGGCCGATCCGGCAAACGTCTATCTGAACACCCACCTGGCGAGCGCGCGCCAGCGAAAGCTCGCGCTCCTCCGCCGCGCCAGCGCGCTGGCGACGATGGGCGGGTAACGGACTCGGGACTCGGGATTCCGGGACTCGGGGCTCGCGAAGCGGGAAGCGGGAGCGGGAAGCGGAAAGCTGGAAGCTGGAAGCTGGAAGCTGGAAGCTGGAAGCTGGATATGATGCAGACCTTTAGTATGGCCCTCTTGCTGTCCCTGGCTGCGCCGGCCGCGCAAGCCCAGGAGCGCCCGCCACGCACGCCGGCGACCGATCAGACCGTGCCCGTTTCGCGCGGCACGCGCCTGACGGTCGACAATCATGCGGGAGAGGTCGTCGTGCGCACGTGGGACAAGGATTCGCTGCGCGTGCAGGCGCGGCACTCCGCGCGGACCCGTGTCAACGTCCGAACCACGCCGGCAGGCGTGCACGTCAGCGCGTCGTCGCAGAACGGTCCGCCCTCGGCGGTCGACTACGAGATCACGGCGCCCGACTGGATGCCCGTGAAGATCGAGGGACACTACCTCTACGTGACGGTCGAGGGCGCGCAGAACGAGGTGGCCGTCGAAACGGTCCGCGGCGATATCGTCGTCAAGGGCGGCTCAGGCCTGGTCTCGGCCAAGACGATCGAAGGCGAGATTGTCGTCGACGGCGCGCGCGGGAAGATCAACCTCAGCTCGGTGAACCAGGGGATCAAAGTCACCGGCTCGAGCGGCGAGATCACGGCCGAGAGCACCAACGGATCGATCAGCCTCGCGCGCATGGAGGCGGCGGCCGTGGACGTCGCCACGGTCAACGGCGACGTCGCCTACGAAGGCACACTGGCCAACAACGGCCGGTACACCTTCAGCACGCACAACGGCGACGTCACGATGATCGTGCCCGAGACGTCCAACGCGTCGTTCAGCGTGAGGACGTACAACGGAGGATTCGGCACGTCGCTGGGCCTGAAGGGGCCCCCGCAGTCCGAGGTGCGGCGCGGCAAGCGCGTGACCTACACGCTCGGCAGCGGCAGCGCTGAAGTCGAGTTGGAGTCGTTCGGCGGAGCGATCAGCCTGCGCCGCCCGGGCGCGGCACGGAGCGGGCGCGACAAGTAGGGTCAAGGGCTCGGACACGCCACGCGAGGTCCTCCCCTGGACTCGTAGCAGTTCCACCTTTCGACCCAGCCCAGGCACAGCGTCCGGCGAGGGCCATCTGCCGCAGTCCGATCGTAGAGCTCCACTTGCTGCCCGCGACAGCGGCAAATGCGGTAGGCAGCGCCCATCGCCCCGCCATCATCACAGATATGAATCGTCGCCAGCCCGATCCAGAACATGAGAAGCAGGGCGATAAAGGCGATCGTCCCGAATATTCGAACGCGACGCGTCAGTTCGAACTTCATTGAGGAGATTGTAAGGCCGCGCCCCGGCCGCTTGCCCCTAAACCCGGGGCTCACGTGTGTTGACAGCGCGCGCCACTCGCAGCTTTTTGGCGCCCGGGCAGGCCTGAAGGCCTGCGTACTACCCGACACTCGGATTCGGGATTCGAACAGATTAGGTAGGGATTGATCAGTCTCCCCTGAGCGCCACCATCGGGTCGATCCGTGCCGCGCGCCGCGCCGGCGTCATGGACGCCAGGATCGCGGTCCCCACGAGCGTCAGCGTGATCGCCGCGAACGTCGACGGATCCGTCGGGCTGACCTGGAACAGCATGCCGGTGATGAGCCGCGTCAGCAGGATCGCGGCGGCCATGCCCAGCACGACGCCGGCGCCTGCCATCCCGAGCGCGTACGTGACGACGAGCCGGACGACCGTCCACGGCCGCGCCCCGAGGGCGACACGGATGCCAATCTCGCGCGTGCGCTGGCTCACGAGATACGCCATCACGCCGTAGATGCCGATCGCGGCCAGCAGCAACGCCAGGCCCGCGAAGCCGCCGAGCAGCTGCATCAGGAACCGGCGGGTGGCCGTCGCCGCCGCCTGCACTTCCTCCATCGTGCGCACGGCGTACGTCGGCTGATCCGGATCGGCCTCCCGCACCGCGCGGGACAGGGCCTCGGCGAGCCGTGACGGATCGCCGGCCGTCCGGGCCACGATCGCCATCGACAGGCTCGGGCTCTGCGTGAGCGGCTGGAAGAGCATCGGCCGTGGCGCCTCCTCGAGCCGCTCGCTGAGCACGTTGCCGACGACGCCGACGATCGTCATCCAGCGGGGATTGCTGCGCGCGCCGCCGAAGTGCACGCGCGTGCCGATCGGATCGACGCCTCCGAAGTACACGCGCGCGAATTCCTGGTTGATCACCGTCACCGGCGCCCCGTTCGCGGTGTCGGTCGCGTCGAACGTGCGGCCGCGCAGCACGGGGATCCGCATCAGCGCGAAGTAATCGGCAGAGGCGAGGTTCGCCTGGACGGCTGGAATCTGCCCCGTGGATTCGGGATCCCGGCCGTCGATCGTGATCGCCGTGCTCCCGCGCTGTCCGTCGAGCGGCAGGTTCTGGACGGCGGCGGCGGACTCGACACCGGGCAGCGCGCGGACCCGCCGCAGAATGTCGTCGAAGAGCGCCAGGCGCGCGGGGAACGTGAAGTACTTCCCCGTCTTCGGGTCGTTCGGCTGCGGCAGCCACACGCGCGCGGTGAGCACGTTGCGTCCGTCGAATCCGGCGTTGACCTCCTGGAGGCGCCAGAAGCTCCGCACGAGCAGCGCGGCGCCGACGAGCAGCACCATCGCGAGCGCGAACTCCGAGATCACGAGCGCGGACCGCAGGGCGCGGCGCGACCGCGCTGCCGGCGACCGTCCGTCCTTCAACGCCGTGAGGACGTCGGGGTTGGAGAACTGCACGGCCGGGGCGAGGCCGAAGAGGATCCCGGTCGCGATCGAGGCGCCCAGGGTGAAGGCCAGCACGCGGCCGCTCATGGCCACTTCCCACGTACGCGGCAACTCCGTCGGCACGAGGCTCAGGAGCAGGTCGACGCCCCACACCGCAAGCAGGAGGCCGGCAGCCCCGCCGCACAGCGAGAGGAGCAGGCTTTCGGTCAGGAGCAGGCGCGCGAGGCGGGCGCGGCCCGATCCAAGCGCGCGCCGCATGGCGAGCTCGCGCTGGCGCCCGGCCGCGCGCGCCAGGAGAAGCCCGGCGATGTTGGCACAGGCGATGAGCAGCACGATCGCGACGGCGCCGAGCATCATCAACAGCGGCGTGCGGACGCTGCCGACCACGTCGTGCTGCAGCGTGATGAGCCGCGGAGTCCACGCCGCGCGGGCGGGATAGTCGACCGGGTACTCCTGGCGGAGCTGACGCGCGAAGGCGTCCATCCGCTGCTGCGCTTCCACGGGGGACAGCCCCGGCTTCAAACGGCCGATGGCCCCGGACAGGAAATAGGCGCCGCGCGCCGGAGCGCGGAACGGCGACGCGCTGTAGCCGGACGGCGCCCACATCTCGACCTCCGTGCGCAGCGAACGCCCCGGGTGACGGAAGTCCGGAGGCATCACGCCCACGATCGTGTAGAGATCGGCGTCGATGCGCAGCTTGCGGCCGAGCACGTCGGGCGCGCCGGCAAACCGCCTGCGCCACAACGCATCGCTGATCACGACGACCTCGGCGATCCCCGGGTGGATGTCCTCCGCGCCGAAGATCCGCCCGAGCTGCGCGTGCACGCCCAGCACGGAGAAGTACGACGGGCTGACGAGCAGCACCTCGACGCGTTCGGGAACGTCCACTTCGGTCAGGTTTGCGTCGATCGGGTAGACGCCGGCGATCTCCTCGAAGAGACCCGATCGATCGCGGTAGTCGAACAGCTCGGGCGCCGACACGCCGATGTCGGACGCGCCCAGGCCCGGCAGGTCGGCCGTCACGCGCACGAGCCGGTCCCCCGCCGCGAACGGCAGCGGTTCGAGGACGACCGCGTTCACCACGGTGAAGATCGCGGTGTTGGCGCCAATCCCCAGCGCCAGGGTCGCGATCGCGACGAGCGTGAACGCGGGCTGCCTGGCGAACGTGCGGAGCGCGAAGCGCACGTCCTGAACGAGAGCGTCCATTCGAATTCTCCAGACTGAAAGTCGCCGGCCGTGGAACGCGAACCCACGTGCATCGCAATTCCCGCACCAGGGTTGCCGGGCCGATTGCGGGTGCCCGGAGCACACTTTGCGAGCCGCCCCGCGCCGAATCCGGGACGGCGGTGTTCGATACCGGACAGCCCCCAGACCGCGCCCGACGCCCGATGCCGCTGTTTTCGCCTGTTTCTGCATGCCCCGCTCCCCCTCCGGCGGGCACGTGCTTTGGAGGTCCCGGTCTGACACATGTCCACCTCGTGCGCCGTTCAGCCGCGCATCCTGATCGCGGACGATCAGCCCGACCTGCTCGATGCCTTGCGCCTCCTGCTGAAGGGGGAAGGCATCGCCATGGAGGCGGTCACTTCACCGGACGCGGTTCTCGCCGCGGTCGAGGCCGGCAAGTTCGATCTGCTGCTCATGGATCTGAACTACACCGGCGACACGACATCCGGGCGCGAGGGCATCGATCTGCTCGGGCGGGTCCGGGCGCACGACAACCTCCTGCCGGTGATCGTGATGACCGGGTGGGGCTCGGTCGATCTCGCCGTCGAGACGATGCGGCGCGGCGTGTGTGATTTCGTGCAGAAGCCGTGGGACAACGACCAGCTCGTCAGCACGCTGCGGGTCGAGATCGAACGGGGCCGGGCCCGGCGGCAGGAGCACGCGGACGAGCAGCGCGAGCTCGAGGAGGCGCGCCGGATTCAGCGCAAGCTCCTCCCGGCATCGCTCCCGCAGATCGACGGCTGCGAAATCGCGGCATCCTGGCAGCCGGCGTCAGGCGTCGGCGGCGACTGCTTCGACGCCATCGGCTTCGGCCGCTCGCGGCTGGCGCTCTCGATCGCCGACGTCGTCGGCAAAGGCATTCCCGCGGCGCTGTTGATGTCGAACCTTCAGGCGGCCGTGCGGGCGTTTGCAACCGACGCGGCCCAACCCGCCGAACTGTGCCAGCAGGTCAATCGCATCCTCTGCGGCAACATCGCCGAAGGGCGGTTCATCAGCTTCTTCTACTGCACGTTCGACAACGACATCGGGGCGCTGACCTTTGCGAACGCCGGCCACTACCCGCCAATCCTGGTTCGCGCCGGCGGCACCGTCGAACGCCTGGTTCCCGGCGGCCCGGTCATGGGCGTGCTCCCGGACGCCTCCTACGAACAGGGACGAGTGTCGATCGGCGCCGGGGATCGTCTCGTGCTGTTCACCGACGGCATCACCGAGGCCCGTCAGGCAGACGACACCGAATTCGGCGAGGAACGCCTGATTGCGCTCGCGGTCGAGAACCGGGCGTGCAGCGCGCCGGCGCTCCAGGCGCGGCTCGCGGAGGCGGTCGCCTTGTTCACCGGCGGCACGTTTCAGGACGACGCGACGCTGATTGTGCTCGCGGCGGAGTAGCGTGAATGCGAGGCCCTCAAAAACCGTCCCAGGGACCAACGACGTAAAACCAGTGACGGATTGATTGGCCGACGGGACCGGCAGCTGGCCGCTGCCACGAACGGCCGCCTCGATCGCGTCGCGGTGGCGATTCCATGCTTGACGGGATGCGCGCAGGGCTCGATAGTTGAAGCACATGCAAAAAGCCTGGACGCCGCCGGTACGGCTGGTCTTCGGCGCGGCGACGCTTCTGGGCATCTTTTCCACGCTCCAGGCCTACCGGCTGTCGACGCTCAACATCAAAGACCCGATGAACATCGAGGTGTGGCGCCTTCTGGTGCTGAACCTCGCCTACTGGTACGTGCCCGCGTCGCTGACCTCGCCCATTTTCCGTATCGCCCATCGCTTCCCGATCGATTCGGTCCGGTGGCCGCGCGCGCTCGGCGCCCATGCGCTCGGCGTGGCGGCGTTCTCGGTGCTGCACCTCGCCTGCATGGTCGGGCTTCGCTTCGCGCTGTGGCCTCGCACGTTCCTTCAGTCGTATGCAGCCGCGGGAGATTTCTTCCGGTTCGTTCAGCGCGTCCTCCTCACGAACCTCGACTGGGCGCTGATGACGTACGCCGCGATCGTCGGATTGAGCTACGCGCTGGGGTACTACCGGGAGTCGCAGGCCCGCGCGCTCAAGGCGGCGCAGCTCGAGACCAGCCTGGCCGAGGCGCGGTTGAAAACGCTCGAGGCCGAGCTCCATCCGCATTTCCTGTTCAACACGCTTCACGCGATCTCGTCGCTCATCCACACCCAGCCGGACTCGGCCGACCGCATGATCAGCCGCCTCAGCGATCTGCTGCGCATCACGTTCGCCCGCTCGGGCGCGGCGCGCGTGCCGCTGCAGGAGGAGCTCGAGTTCCTGCAGAAGTACCTGGAGATCGAGCAGACGCGGTTTCAGGATCGGCTCACGGTCAAGTTCGAGATCGATCCGGAGACGCTCGACGCCGAGGTGCCGCGCCTGATCCTTCAGCCGCTGGTCGAGAACGCGATCCAGCACGGCGTGGCGCCGCGCAGCGGTCCGGGCACCATTCGCATCTCGTCGCGGCGCGACGGTGACGCCCTGCGCCTCGAGGTGCGCGACAACGGGGTCGGCCTGACCGGCGGCGCGCGCGCGAAGCTGCACGGCGGCGTGGGTCTGTCGAACACGCGGGCCCGCCTCGAATGCCTCTACGGCGACACGCACGCCCTGGAGTTCTCCGAAGGGGGCCCCGGCCTGACCGTCGAGATGCGCTTTCCCTTTCACCGCGCTCCGTCGGGCACCGACGAGGCTGCGTCCCGGGTGGCATGACGGACAGCTCCTCGGCCAAGACGCGGGTCCTGATCGCGGACGACGAGCCGCTCGCGCGCGAACGGCTGCGCTCGCTGCTCGCCCGCGAGGACTGGATCGATCTCGTCGCGGAATGCCCCGACGGCACGTCCGCGGTCGCCGCGATCCAGAAGCTGCAGCCCGACCTGGTCTTTCTCGACGTGCAGATGCCCGGCGCCTCCGGCTTCGACGTGATCGACGCCGTCGGGGCCGGGCGGATGCCGTTCGTCGTGTTCGTGACCGCCTTCGATCGGTACGCCCTTCGCGCCTTCGACGTCCACGCGCTCGACTACCTGCTCAAGCCGTTCGATCGCGATCGTTTCCGCGAGACGCTGGCGCGCGCCCGCGAGCAGCTCGAGCGCCGGTCGAACGGCGAGCTCGAGCGGCGGCTCCTCGCGCTCGTGCAGGATCTCAAGCCGACGCCGCATCCGCTCGAACGGTTCGTCGTCAAGTCTGGCGGCCGGGTGTTCTTCGTCCGCGCGAACGAAATCGAGTGGATTGAGGCGGCGGGCAACTACGTGAAGCTTCACGTGGGGACGGACTCGCACCTGTTCCGCGAGACGATGAACGCGATCGAAGGCAAGCTCGATCCGGATCTGTTCTTCCGCATTCACCGCTCGCACATCGTCAACATCGAGCGCGTCCGGGAGCTGCAGCCCTGGTTCAACGGCGAATACGTCGTGTTCCTGCGGAGCGGCACCCGCCTCACCCTCAGCCGCGGGTACCGGGAGAAGCTCCAGGATCGGATCGGCCGCCCGCTGTAGCCCGCCATCCCAAGCCAGACCTTTGGTCCGAGTACCCCGACCAAAGCCCCATCAGATCGACCTTATCGGCTCGGGTACACTGCCCACCTCCCGAACGTCAATACATGGTGAACATGCTCCTTATGGCAGCGCTCTTTGCGTCTGCCGGGTCGCCCGCTCAAGGTCCGCTCGACACGTCCGTCGATGCGCCCAAAGTGTTGTACGTCGTCTCGGAAGCCGTCACGGCGCGCGCGGATCCGAACGTGCAGTCCCGCGCGGTGTTCACGCTCCGGCCGTACGACGTCGTCTCGGGCCGGCAACTGGCCGCGGGTTGGTTGAAAGTCGACGGGGCCACCGTGGCGGGAGCGGCGGAGCCCGGGTGGATTCCGGTGTCGCCCGACAATCTCGTGACGACCACGCTCGAAGCGCTCAAAGGGCGGGTCTTTCGCGTGCAGCAAACCAAGTGGCCCGAGCGCATCAAGATGGACGTGGTGCGGGGCCGCATCCGTCCGGGCTTCACGGCCATCCAGGTGCAGCTCGCGCTCGGCGATCCGCTGCGCAAGTCGCTGCGCCGTTCAGCCGACGACGTGGCCGAGGAGTGGACCTACTACGACCGGCGCATCGTGTTCTCGCACACGGGCGTCGCGACGATCGAATCGCTAATCCCTAATCCGTGAATCCTTGAACCCCTGAATCGGTTGGTTCGATTCGAGGATTCGGGATTAGCGATTAGGGATTAGGGATTCTTAACCCACCCGACCGACAGCGCCGTCGCCCCATCCCTTAGACCGCGTGCGACATCGATCCGCACGACACCGGCGCCGGGCAGCGCCATGCGCAGCCCTGCCCCGAGGTCGGAGTGCCAGCGCCGGTCCGACGACTCCACACCCGCGAATGCGCGCGCGGCGTCCACGAACAGCGCCGGAGCGATCCGAAGCGGCTTCCGCCCCGGCTGCAGCCATCGGCGCCATTCGACGCCGCCGTGCGCGAGCCGCCGGCCGAACACGCCGTCGTCGATTACGCCGCCGTCGAGCAACGGGTGCGCGCGAAGCAGCACGTCGCGCCCCTGGCCCGTTCCGGCGCCAGGCCACAGCGCGAGCGGCGCATCATCCGCGGCGGCCTCAACGCCCGCGCGTCCAATCCAGACCGTCCGTTCGTTCCGCGCCCGTGACCGCCAATCAGTACGTAACCCCAGAGTCCAGGTCCGCACGTCGCCTGCCCACGCGCCGGCCCGCGCCTCCACCTGAGCCCGGTCGCCGGCGAGACGTTGCAGTCCTGAAAACGTCAGCGACACGGCGCGGCCCGTGTCGCGCCAGCGATCGAACGCCAGGCCGGCATCCCATCGAAAGCCGGTGCGCGTCCAGTCGCTGACATGGAATCCGGCGCGCGTGCGCGTTTCCACGATCGTCGATCCGGCGTTGGCGTAGGTCTGGCGTTCCCGGAAGGCATCGACACCCCACACACCGCCGAACGGCGCCGGCGCCGCAAAACCCAGCGCGACGCGCGGACGGTGTTCCCACCATCGCCACGATGCCGTCCAGAGCTCGCCGCCGCCGCTGGGGTTCGCGAGACCGGCGCTCAGCTCGCGATCGGTGATCGCGCGAATGCCGATGGCCGCGAGCAACACCGGCGACGACGGCAGCAGGGAACGCTCGAGGATGACCGCGTCCACCTGGGCGCTGCCGTTTTCGCCGGGACGGTAGCCGACGCGCGTCGTCTGCGCGGCCGGCAGCTCCGCGAGCCGCCGGCGCGCCCTCTGCAGTGCCGCGCGCGTGAGCAGCGTCCGCGGCTGAAGCCCCACGGTACTCGCGACGACCTGATACCGCGTGCGTCCGAGCCCGGTGACGTTGACGATGTCGACGACGGGCTCGCCGACATCATTCCAGGCGTCGAGCGCGTCGTCAGGACGGTCTTCGAGGAACAGCGCGGTGGCCAGGATGCGGGAGGCAAGCGGATCGGCGCGGTCGCGCGCCAGCGCGCGCCGGGCATCCTCCGCGGCGTCCCGCCACTGGCTGCGCAACGCGTGCAGGCCGGCCATCTCGCGCCAGGGCGCCGCGGATCCGGGGCAGCTTTCCGCAGCGACTTCCAGGATCCGCCGCGCTCCTTCCAGATCCTCGCCGCCTGCGAGCCTCACCCCCTCGGCGACCATCTCGTCGCAACCAGTCGCGGATCGCGCGGGCCCTCGGGCACGCTCCGACGCTGCCGGACCGGAGCGCTCCGCATCACCGGCCGCGACCTTCGCGGATGCCGGGTCCCGGGGTGTGACAGCCAGCGTCCAGTAGCCGGACTCCGACCACGCGGCGCTGAACGTCTTGTCGTCGACGACGCGGAATGGCGCGCGAGCCGGATCGTGAAGGATGACGCGGCCGCGCGACCAGCCGACGATCACGACGTAGTGAAAACGTCCGGGCCGATCCTGAATGAGGGCGATGACGGGGCGGCCGTCCGCAAGATGGCGTCTGAACCAGCGCGGGGTCACCCCGAAGCGACGCGGCCTGCCAGCCCCGCGAGTGAAGCGCGCTCAGCAGGTCTTCGCCGCGAATGCCTTCCGCGGCGCGGTCCACGAGATCCGCGAAGGTCTCGGCATACACGTTTACGGCGCCCCAGTAGCGCATGACCATCGCCACGGCCGCGCCGCCGCACAGCGCCTCGCTCTGCGGGAGATACGGCACATCGAGGAGATGAAGCGAGCCGGTGCGCGGCTGCGCGCCGGCCTGGGGCGGGGTCACCGCCGCCGTCAGGCTGACGGCGGCGGCAAGGACGAGGTGTGCGGCAGCGCCGGTCAATCGACGGCTAGGATGATCATGAATGACGAGGAGAAGGACGATGATGATCGTGGTCGTCGAGATCACGATCGGCTGACGCGCCGCCCGCGAGGTCGTTCTGGACCTGCCGCGCCTGAGCGGCCGCCTGCGGCGAGCTCCGTGCCGTGCAAGGTCGAAATCGCTGCCGGCGCTTTGTCGAGCGAGAGCCCGGCCTTGGCGGCGATGTCGCGGACTTCCGCGCGCTGCAGCAGCGAGAGGATCGCGTCGCGGTCCGCCTGTTCGCGGCTGACCCGGTCCTGGACCGCGTTGTCGAGCGCGGCCTTACCGATCACGTGGTTCTGAGCGCTGGCCATCGGGGCCACGAGCAGAACCGCCAGGAAGGCCGCGAGGGAACGCCGGACGATTTTCATCTAAGCCTCCATCCACAAGTTTGCGACTATCGCTTCTCGGGACGAAAGCATCATCTGTGCCCGTGCTACCGCTGAGCTTCGCGCTCGTGCACTGGGCACGGCGACAACTGCTCGAACTCCTCAGGGTGCGCGGCGCGCGCGTGTGCCTCGCGCCATTCGACCAGGCCGTCCTTGACCAGCCGCGCCAGTGATTCCTCGAAGGTGAACGAGCCGTTGCGCCGCGTAATCGTGATTTCCTGGTGCAGGTGCTGCACGGCATTCCTGCGGATGTGCTGGCGCGCGCCGTAGCCGACCATCAGCAGTTCAGCCGCCGGCACCACGCCCCCACCGATCTTCGGGAGCAGGGTCTGCGTCATCACGGCCGCCAGCGCCATCCCCAGCTCCTGCCGGATCGTGTTCTGGCGCTCCGCGGGAAACGAGTCGGCGATACGCGAGATGGTGGACGCGACGTCCGTCGTATGAAGCGTGGACAGCACCAGGTGCCCGGTCTCCCCCGCCGCCAGCGCAATCCGCATCGTCTCGGGATCGCGCATCTCGCCGACGACGATGACGTCGGGCGCCTGCCTGACCGCCGCGCGCAGCGCCGTGGGGAAGTCCGGGGCATCCACGCCGATCTCGACCTGCTCGATGACGCTCGCGTTATGGACGTGCTCGTATCGATCGGATCCTCGATCGTGACGATGTGACGGGCGTCGCGCCGGTTGATTTCCTCGACGAGCGCCGCGAGGGTCGTGCTCTTGCCCGAGCCCGTCGGTCCGCCGATGAGGACGAGACCTCGCGGCAGCTGCGACAGCAGCTCGACCGAAGGCGGCAGCCCGAGCGTCGAGAGGCGCGGCACGCGCGTCGGCAGCAATCGCACGGCGGCGGCCGCCCGGCCGCGCTCCCGGTGCAGATTGATCCGGAAGCGGCCGACGCCCGTCACGCGGAACGAGGCATCCACGATGTGGGATTCGCGGTAGATTCGCCGGGCGTGCGGCGGCAGCGCGGGAAGCACGGTCTCTTCGATGTCCACGCCGTCGAGCGGCCCTTCGGCCAGCGGCTGGATGCGGCCGTCGATCCGCAGCGACGGCGGCGCCCCGGCCACGAGCAACAGGTCGCTGCCGTTGCGTGACGCGAGGAGGCGCAGCCAGCGCTCGAGCCGCGCCGCATCGCCGGAGCTCGTCGCGTGTCCGCTCGTCGAATGCAGCTCGAGGATCAGGCGATCGATGTCGTCGGGATCGGTCATAAAGTTCTAAAGTTCGAAAGTTCTAAAGTTCGAAAGTTCCAGGTTCGCTGCGCTCACTCATCGCGTAGCACGACCATGGGATCGACACGCGTGGCGCGGCTCGCGGGGATGTAGCACGCGGCAAACGCGACCAGCGCGATGAAGGCGGCCACCGAGGCGATGGTCGCCGGATCCGACGGCCGGACGTTGAACAGCTGCGCCTGGAGCACCCGCGTCAACCCGAACGAGGCGGCGAGACCGATGACGAGCCCGACGGCGGTCAGCCGCAGGCCCTGACCGAGAACCATCCCCAGCACGTTCGCGCGCGTGGCGCCGAGCGCCATGTGAATCCCGATCTCACGCCGGCGTTCGCTGACGGAGTACCAGAGGATCCCATAGGTCCCGACCGCCGCCAGCATCAAGGCGAGCCCGGCAAACACGCCGAGCAGTTGCGCGAGGAAGCGCGGCCTCGAGATCGACTCCGCAAACACCTCCTCCATCGTCCGCAGCTTGACGACGGGCAGTGTGGGATCCATGGACTGCACGATCTGCCGAATCTGCGGCGCGACCGACTCGAGCGGCAGCGCCGTCCGCAGCACGATGTTCATGTTGCGCGGCGCGAACTGCGTGGCTGACGGGCCCTGCTCGTTGAAGAAATACAGCTCGGTCCCCGTCTTCGCGCTGACGCCTCCCTGCTTCACGTCGTCGACGACGCCCACGATCGTGAACCACGGCACCTTCGGGCCGAACCCGGGCTTCAGGCGCTTTCCAATCGGGCTCTCCTTCTTGAAGAACGTCTTCGCGAGCGTCTCGTTGACGAGGACGACCGGGCCGCCCGCCACGTCCGACGGCGCGAAATCGCGCCCTTCGACGAGCGCGATGCCCATCGTTTTCAGGTAGTCGCGGGTCACGGTCTGGTAGTAGTCGATGTTCTCGGCCGGCCCTTCGGGCGGCGCGGTGTAGCCTTCGAAGTCCGTGTCGTTCGCGTTCACCTGGCGCACGGGCGGAAGCCCGGTCATCGCCGCGACGCCCTGCACGCCGGGTTGCTCCGACAGCCGGCCGGTCAGCCGGCTGAAGAAGTCCACGACGCTCTCCGGCGCCCGATAGCTCTGTCCGGTCAGCACGATCCCGAACGTGACGAGGCGGCTCCGATTGAAGCCGGCGTCGAAGGTCATCAGGTTCCAGAAGCTCCGCAACAGGAGACCCGCGCCGATCACGAGCACGACCGCGAGCGCCACTTCCGCCATCACGAGCCCGCCGCGGACGCGCGCGCGCGCCGAACCGGCCGTGGTTCGCTGCCCGGATTCCTTCAACGACACGGTCACGGCCTGCTCGCGGAGCTGCAGCAGCGGCGCCATGCCGAACAGCAGGCCCGTGAGGACCGACACGACAACGGTGAACAACAGGACCACCGGATCGAGCGCGATTTCCGTCGAGCGCGGGATGCTGTCCGGGCTCGAGGCGACCAGCGCGCGCAGGCCGGCAAATCCGATCGCCGCGCCGACCACGCCTCCGATCAGCGCGAGCACCACCCCTTCGGTCAGAAACTGCCGCAGCAGCCGCCACCGGCCGGCGCCGAGAGCGGATCGGATCGCAAACTCCTTCTGCCGCGATTCCGCGCGCGCCAGCAGCAGGTTGGCCAGGTTGGCGCAGGCAATCAGCAGGACGAACGCGACCGCGCCCTGCAGCACGAACAGCGCCGTCCGGATGCCGCCGACGAGATCGTCCTGCAGCCCGTCGAGCCTGATTCGGTGCCCGGTCTGGCTTGGCACGTGCGTGTCGCGATTGAGCTGACTCCACTGCTGCAGCATGCGCTCGACGTCTGCGTTGGCCTGCGCCAGGCCGACGCCGTCTTTCAGCCGGCCGACGAGGTACAGGAAGTGTCCGCCGCGGTTGCCCGGATTGGCGGGGTCGAGCGTCAGGGGCAGCCAGACTTGCGCCTTCACGTCGTGAATGTCGTACCCCGGCGGCATGATGCCGACGATGCGCGTTGGCGTGCCGTCGATGGGGATCACGCGCCCGATGACCGATTCCTCCCCGCCGAACGCGGCGCGCCAGACTTCGCTCGACAGCACCGCCACGTCTTCCGCGCCGGGCAGCGTGTCGGCCCGCGTGAACTGCCGGCCGCGGATCGGGGCGACCCCGAGCACCGGCATCAACTCGGACGTGATCAGCGCGGAGTTGACGCGCCGCGGCTGATCCGCCGTGCCGAGGTTGACGGCGCCGGCCCGATAGCCGCCGACGTCCTGGAAGGACTGGTTCCGCTCGCGGAACTCGAGGAACTCGGGCGCCGACACCCAGAACTGATCGAACCCGAGGCCGGGGAACTGGCTCGTGATGAAGACCAGCCGCGAGGCGTCCGGGTACGGCAGCGGCTTGAGGATCACGCCGTTGACGACGCTGAAGATAGCCGTGTTGGCGCCGATTCCCAGCGCCAGCGTCAGCACCGTCACGAGCGCGTAGCCGGGGTTCTTCCTGAGGTGCCGCAGCGCGTATAGCAGGTCCTGTCGCATTTGCTGTTCTCCGCTCGCCGATAATATCGGGATTGGCGCCGCCGCGTGTCGCGCGAGGCCGGGGGCGGCAAGCGACTTCCAGTCGTGAAGCCGGGCGCCCTGAGAAGTGTGCACAGGGCACCGCGCGAACACAACTCGAGCGAGGCTGCGCCTCACACCAGAGCGGCTCCGCCTCGCTCGGTGGCATTGTTTACTAACGCCACTTGCCGGACGTGGGTGTTTGGACGATTACGACATCGGAAGGGTTGGCGTTAGTCCGGCGCATTTCGGACCTGCGAGACCCACGCCCCCGCCGCCGCGCCCGCCATCGCTGCGATGACGTCGGTGGCCGACGGAAACCGCAGCGTGCTGAAGAGTTGCGTGGCCTCGGCGCAGACGGACACGACGGTGGCTGCGAGCAGCGCTTCGACGATCCGCCAACGCCTCCCGCGAGAGCGCGCGTACGAATAACCGAACGGGATGAAGAGCCCGATGTTCAGCACCAGATCCCGCGCCTGGTCGGCGGGATCCGTGAACGGGATCCAGTGGACGCGTGACCACTGCGGCACTACGGTGAAGCCGAACCATGGAAGGCTCAGCAGCCAGACGACGGGGATCCACCAGCACCACAGCGGAACATTCCGCAGGCGGCCGAGGCCGGGCGGAGCTCCCGTCAAAGCTTTCGCACCGCAGGCTCGGGCCGTCCTGTCCACTGGAACTCGTAGTGTCCTCCGGCGCGCACGTTGCGGACGAGCGCGGGCCGGAAACACGCGATGCACTCCCCTGAGGGCTCCCGAACGCTGCGGTAGACGATGCCGTTGGCGCCTGATTCGAGGAGCTGCCGCCCGAACTCCTGCGAGACGGCGTACGAGACCGGATCGTACAGCGCCGCCTGATTGCGCCGCGCGCCGCGGATGTCGTGGAAGCGGGCGCTGAAATCGGCGAGGTACACGCGCATCTGCACGCGGGTCTCGAACGCGCCGACCTCGCGCAGCTCCGCCGTGCGGTGGTACACGCATTCGGCGATCGCGGTCTCGATTGCGCGCGCCGCGTACCACGCGCCGCGGTCGCCCGACGAGAACCGGCTGCCCCCTTCCCTCGGGTGGCAGTACGCCGCCATCACGACGCTCGACATCGGCCGGCCCGTGACCCACTCGCCGCGCGGGATGGTGTGGAGCAAGCCGACTTCGGCGCTGATCCGATTGTTCGTCCAGCCCTCGAGCTCGAACAAGGCGTCGAGATCGGCCGAGTCGGCGACGCGGTCGAGGAGGCCTGCGACCGGGTAGCGGCTGGGGACGAGCCGGGGCGCGCTCTTCCAGCGCACCAGGGCCTCGGGCGCGTTCAGTTCCATCCGCCCCTGCGCCCGTCGAGGAGCCGCCGCACACGGTGCAGCCCGTCGATGCCGCCGTCCGTCATCAGCACGAGCGCCGGACGGCCGCCGAAGAGCTGATGACTGTTCGGCATCCGCACCCACCGGTCGGCAAACTCCGGCTCCGGGTAGAGAATCTGCAGGCTCTTGTAAATGCCGATGACGAGGGAAATGCGGGTGAGCGTATCGAATGACAACGTGCCGAATTCTTCTTTCTTGTACTTGTGGAATGTCGAGGCGGCGGGCCATCCCAGGAGCGCCCGCTGTTCCTGGACCGTCAAGCCCCAGACCGTGGCGATGTTGAAGAACGTTCGCAGGGCCGGGCCGGACAGCCTTCGCCGGGTCTCCGGCTCGGGCCTGACCTGCATGCCGGCGGCCGCCTGACTCTTCCGTTCCACCCGTGACTCCATATATGGACATACTAGCACACATATGGAGACGCGCGCCAGGCCGGCTCAACCAGACGACCTCGGCTGTTGCGCGACCTGGCACGATCCTGGCTCCAGCGCCGCCCTGGAGAATGCGAGCGATGCGCGCGAAACGGCGAATGTGGGCGATCGTCGGGGTGACGATGGCGATGGCGATCGGGACGGCGGCATTGGCGTGGCGGGCTCGAGCCGCACCGCAGAGCCCAGCCGCCCGCCTCCTGCAAGAGCCGGCCAGCCCGGTCCCTTCCGTGCGTGTCGAGCGCACGCTCGTAGTGGCGGCCGAGGAAGTGGTCGAACGCCCGGTCCGCACGCGCCGCCCACGTGCCCTGCCGCAACGCGGACCTGCCGCTCCGCCGCTGATGTCCCGTGCCAGGCGTGTCCTCTTCGGAAACGGCCGACACCGCCCCGAGCCTTTCCCGCGCATCAGCGAGGAGGATGCGACTCCGCGCTGACGCCCTTCGACTCGCGTGATGCCGTAACGCTCGCTCAGGGCAGGCGGGCGAAGCCACACTCTTGTCTTGAGGCAATGCACCGCATTCCCTCTGCCGTGCATTAGACTGATGCGGCTGGCCCCGCCCCATGTCGCTGAGAACACGGCTGATCATTGCGTTCGTCCTGATGTCGGTCGTCCCGCTTTCCGCGGTGACGCTGGTCTCCTACCTGTCCTCCGTCCACGCCTTCGAGCTGGCGGCACAGCGCGAGGCGACGCAGAGTGCCACCGACGTCAGCCGGCGCATGGAAATGATTACGGCCGACGTCGGGCGCCGGCTGGACCGCCTGTTCGTCGCCGGAACGGCATCGCCGCAGCGTCCCTTCAATCCCGATCCGCAGACGGTGCGCGCGAGCGTCGCGCCGCTGCTCGGCGACGCCGCCGCGCTGGTGGATCGCGTGGAGTTTCACCCGGCGCCTGACGTCCCGCCAGCCCCGGCGGTAGCCGATGCCGACAGCGTCCCGATCCCCATCGCGCCGAACCCACGCCGGCGGGGCCGTGGAATGGGGCGGCCCGGTTTTCCGCCCCCACCCGGCGCACCGGACTGGGCCGGCCGCCCGCGAGATGGCAGACGGCCGCCTGACGTTCCGCCGCCACCCGGATCCCAGGTCATCGTGATGGACATCCCGAGGATCGTCGAGGAAGCGACGCGCGCCGCCACGGCCGCCGGCGTCGCCGCGGCCGATCCGAAGATCCGCTCGATGGTCGAAAAGCGCATCGAGCAGGAGCTCGCGGCCCGGCAGCAGGGACTCAACGCCATGGCCGAAGCGCTCACGCGCGAGTCCGCCGCGCGCCGGGATGGGAAGACCCTGCCGATCGGCGTCGAAGGACGCAACGTCGAAGTGGACGTTCAGAAGGACGGCCGCGTCATCGGGCGTGCCAACGCGATGCTGAACCTGGACCGCACGCTCACGATGATCCTGGGCTTCGCGCGGCGCGACCAGGGTGAAATCCCGTTCGCCATCGACAGGACGGGCGCGCTGCACACGCCCGAGGCGGCCGACAAGGCCCATCTGCAGGCGCTCGGCGTCGAGCGGACGGCGCTCGTCGCGGCAACCGGCACGCCGCGCCGCAGCGGCGACTGGATCATCGTCGCGCGCAAGGCGCCCGGCGGCATCACGTTCGGCATCGCGCGGCCCATCGGCGAATCGCTGCGCGAGATCCGCCGGGCCTCGGTGAGGAACCTCGGTCTCGGGCTCCTCGTCATCGCGCTCGCGTTTGTCGGCATCATCCCAATCTCGCATCGGATGACGCAGCACCTCACGAGGCTCACGGACGGCGTGCACCAGCTCGCGCGCGGAGACTTCGGCGCGAGAGTGCCCGTCAAGTCCAAGGACGAGTTCGGTGTGCTGGCCGGCGCGTTCAATCAGATGGCGGAGGACCTCGAGCGGCACGAGGCGCAGGCCGTCGGGCAGGAGCGGCTGCGGCGCGAGCTGGAGCTGTCGCGGCTGATTCAAACCGAGATGCTGCCGCGCACCTCGCTGCGATCGGGACCGGCCGAGATCGCCGGCGTCTCGCTCCCCGCCCGGGAAGTCGGCGGCGATTTCTTCAACTACTTCGTGCTCCCCGACGGCCGCCTGGCGCTGCTCATCGGCGACGTCTCGGGGAAAGGCGTGAGCGCCGCGCTGCTGATGGCCAACATCCAGGCCACGCTGCGCGCGCGAATGCCGCACGAAACCGACCTCGCCAGGCTGGCCGACAAACTCGATCGCGAGATGGGTCAGAACACGCCCGGCGGGGTCTACCTCACGCTGTTCCTCGGGATTCTGGACGTGGACGGGCGCCAGCTGCGCTACGTCAACGCCGGCCACAACCCGCAGTTCGTGATCCGCGCGCGCGGCGGGATCGAACCACTCTCCTCCACCGGCATGCCGATCGCGCTCTATGCGGGCCACGGCTACGCCGAAGCTCGCGTCGAGGTTCGCCCCGGCGACCTGCTCTTCTTCTACACCGACGGCCTCGTCGAGACGATGAACGAGGCGGGCGACATGTTCGACGCCGAGCGCCTGCAAACCCTGCTCACGAAGACGCAGGCGCACGATGTGGACACGGTGCTCGCCGGCGTCGAGGAACAGGTGGCCGCGTTCCGTGGCAGCACGGAGGCGTTCGACGATGCGACGATGATGGCGATGAGGATCACGGGAATCACGGAGAGCGGGGGATAGCAGGGAACCCGCGGGTGCCCGCACGTCGTCCGAAACGCCGCGCAGATCGACCTCCGGGAGGGCGGCGAGCGCCCGCGCGGGCCCTCTCGGTTCCTGTGGCCGCGGCCATCCTCATTGCGCTCGGCATTGCCGCCTACGCGAACAGCTTCGACGGCATCTTCGTTTTCGACGACGAGCCCGCCGTCGCGGAGAACGTCCACATCCGGAGCCTGCGGCCGCTGTCGGCGGCCATGTCGGCGCCTCGTGATTCGACGCTCGCCGGCCGGCCGATTGCCAGCCTCACGTTCGCGCTGAACTACGCGCTGGCGCCCGCCGGCGTCCGGGACGCTCTGACTCCAGCCCGCACCGGCTCGTCCGATCGTCTGTTCCTCGAGAACGTCCGCGGGTATCACGCCGTCAACCTCGCACTCCACCTGATCGCGGGCCTCGCGCTCTTCGGCGTCGTCCGGCGAACGCTGCTGACGGCGAAGCTTCGCGAGACGTTTGGGGCGGCCGCCACCGCCGTCGCCTGGTCCGTCGCCGCCATCTGGCTCGTGCACCCGCTTCAGACCAGCTCGGTCACCTACGTCGTCCAGCGGGTCGAAGTCCTGATGGGGATGTTCTATCTGCTCACGCTCTACTGTGCGATCCGGGCGACTGATGCCGGACGACGAAGCGCGCTGTGGTGGTCGGCTGCCGCGGTCGTTTCGTGCGCGCTCGGCATGGGCAGCAAGGAGGTCATGGCGACGGCGCCGATCGTCGTCTTGCTGTGGGACGTCGTGTTCGAACGCGGAGGCGATCGGGAGGCGGCGTCTCGGGCTTTACGCGGCGCTCTGCGCGACCTGGATCATCCTCGCGTGGCTCGTCGCCGGCGGACCGCGGAGCCTTTCGGTCGGATTCGGCTTCGCGGACTGGCCGTGGTGGCGCTACCTGCTGACGCAGTCCGCCGTGGTCCTGCACTACCTGCGGCTCGCGTTCGTGCCCTGGCCTCTGGTGCTCGATTACTCGTGGATGCCGCCGGTGTCTGCCGGCGAAGCGGCACTGCCCTTTGCCGTCATGTCCGCGCTGGCGATGCTGACGGCGTGGGGATTGTGGCGCCGCTCCCCGGCAGGGTTTGCCGGCGCCTGCTTCTTCATCATCCTCGCGCCGACATCGAGCGTGCTGCCGATCGTGACGGAAGTCGCCGCCGAGCACCGCATGTACCTGCCGCTCGCGTCGATCGTCGCGCTGGTTGCCGCCGGGGCGTTTGCGTCGCTGCGGCGGTCCGCCGGCACGCCGCGGTCCACGAGGATTGCGATGCGCGGAGGAGCGGCGGCGGTGGCGCTCGCGGTTTGCGTGTTCCTCGTCATGACGCGCGCGCGCAACGCCGACTATCACGGCTACGAGCGGATCTGGGCCGACACGATTGCGAAGCGCCCGCGAAACGCCCGGGCGCGGAACAACTACGCGACGGCGCTCATCGCCGACGGACGGTTCGCGGAGGCCGAGACGCACCTTCGAGTCGCCGTCGATGCCCACCCGGCGTTCGCCGAAGCGCACGCCAACCTCGGCGTCGCGCTGAGCGCGCAGTCACGATTCGACGAAGGGATCGCGCACCTGACGCGCGCCGTCGCGATCCGCCCCGACTACGCGGCGGCGTATCGAAATCTCGGCGAGGCGTACGCCACACGGGGTCAGCTCGCCGATGCCCTCCCCCAGTACCTCCGCGCGGCGGAGCTGCAGCCCGACTCGGTGGACATCCTGAACCGCGCGGCCTGGATTCTCGCGACCGCGACCGACGACCGTCTGCGGAACGGCCGAAAGGCGCTCGAGTTGGCGGAGCGTGCCGCGCGCCTCACGAAACGGCGGGATGTGATCGCGCTCGACTCGCTCGCCGCCGCGCTCGCGGAGACCGGCCGCTTCGAGACCGCCGTTGAAACCGCCCGAGAGGCGCTGGCCCTCGCGCGAACGCTGAACGACCAGGCGATCGTCCCGGAACTGGAGTACCGCTTGAAACTCTACCGTGCGGGAAGGCCGTTCAGGCAGCCGCCCGCGTAGAGGGAGCGACAGCTTCCAGCTTCCAGCTTCCAGCTCCCAGCTCCAGCGAAGACAAAAGAGCTTCGAAGCGGGAGGCGCGAAGCTGACTACGATTTTCCGTTGGAGGCGCCGCTGCTCAAGCAGGATTGGACGGTGCTCACCAGCTCATCCGGGGACACGGGCTTGCGCAGGATACACGGGACCGGGAGATCGTCCAGGTTCATCGCCGACCCGGTCACGACCACGATTGGGATATCGCGCGTATGTACGTGCGCGGCGATCTCCTGCTGCACGATGAGACCGCTGACCGTCGGCAGCATCAGGTCGAGGATCACCAGATCGGGGGCACGTTCGTCGAGGTGCTGCAGGGCGCTGAGGCCGTCTTCCGCTTCGACGACGGTGAATCCTGCGAAGCCGAGAGCCGTGCGATACATGCGGCGGACCGCAGGATCGTCCTCGACCACGAGGATACGGTGACGAGCCGTCATCACCGTAATGATAACGAACTCGGGATTTAAAGACACCCCAAAACCTAAGCTCGGCCGTGAAAAGCTGCCAATTCGGGCACGGGCGTGAAGCTTCGTGAGGGGAACCGGAAGCTGGGAGCTGGAGGCTGGAAGCTGGGAGCTGGAAGCTGGGAGCTGGAAGCTCTGTCTACAGTTCCACCTGCATTCCAAGCTCGACCACTCGCTCCGGCGGGATCTTGAAGAACGTGTTCGCGCGCACGGCATTGTGCGCAATCCAGACGAACAGGCGCTCTTGCCACAAAGGCATGCCGGGGCGCCGCGTGGCCAGCAGCGTTTCCACGCCGAGAAAGAACGTCGTCTGGCCGAGGTCGATGGGGAATCCCCGTTCCGAGGCTTCGACGAGCGCCAGCGGGACGTCGGGGTCCTCCATGAACCCGTAGCGCAGGGTCAGGCGGAAGAACCCCTGACCGAGCGGCATGACTTCGCTGCGCTCCTCGACCGGCACGTGCGGCACGTCGTTGGTCACGACGGTCAGGAGAATGATGCGGTCGTGGAGGACCTTGTTGTGCTCGAGGTTGTGCAGGAGCGTGGCCGGCGTGCCGACCAGGTTGCTCGTCATGAAGATCGCGGTGCCGCTGACGCGCGTCGGGGGTTTCGCCGCGATGTCCTGAAGAAACTGATCGAAGGGATACATCCGCTCCCGGAGGCGCGACGCGAGCAGCGCCCGGCCGCGCTTCCAGGTCGAGAGCGCCGTGTAAATGATCACCCCGATGACGAGCGGGAACCAGCCGCCGTGCAGCACCTTCGTCAGGTTCGCCCCGAAGAACCCCAGCTCGATCACGAGGAAGAACCCGGCGAGCGAGCCGGCGACGCCCCGGCTCACACCCCACGACCCACGGGCCACCAGATACGCGAGCATCGTCGTGATCACCATCGTGGAGGTGACGGCCATGCCGTAGGCGGCCGCCAGCGCGCTCGACGATCGGAATCCGACCACGAGCCCGATGGTCGCGACCATCAGCGCCCAATTCACTTGCGGAAGATAAATCTGTCCCTGATGGCTCGCCGATGTGTAGTCGATCGCGAGACGGGGACAGTATCCGAGCTGGATGGCCTGCCGGGTCAGCGAGAACGCGCCGGAGATCAACGCCTGCGACGCGATGATTGCCGCCATCGTGGCCAGCGCGACGAGCGGATACAGCGCCCAGCGCGGCGCCATCAGGTAGAACGGTTGCACGGCCGCGGCGGGGTTCGTCAGCAGCATCGCCCCCTGTCCCAGATAGTTCAGGAGCAGCGCGGGCAGCACGAGCGCGAACCAGGCGAGCCGGATCGGCTTCCTGCCGAAGTGCCCCATGTCGGCGTAGAGCGCCTCGCCGCCGGTGACGACGAGGAACACGGAGCCGAGCACGATGAAGCCGTGCCACCCGTTGTCGCGGAAGAAGGCGACGGCATGGAGCGGGTTGAAGGACGTCAGCACGGTCGTGTCCCGGCCAATCCAGCGCAGCCCGAGCGCGGCGATCGTGACGAACCAGACGATCATCACCGGCCCGAACAGCAACCCGACGCGCGCGGTCCCGCGCGACTGAATCAGGAAGAGCCCGAAGAGGATCGCCACCGTGACCGGCACGATGTAGGGCTCGAAGATGTGCGTCGCCACCTGGAGACCTTCGACCGCGCCGAGGACCGAGATGGCGGGGGTAATCATCCCGTCGCCGTAGAGCAGCGCGGCGCCGAACAGGCCGAGCGCCACGAGCGTCGCGCGGCTGCGCCGCTGGGCATCGGGCGACTGCGCGACGAGCGCGAGCAGGGCGAGGATGCCACCTTCCCCCTTGTTGTCGGCCCGCATGACGAACACGAGGTACTTGATCGAGATGATGAGCGTCAGCGACCAGAAAATCAGCGACAGCACGCCGAGCACGTTGTCGCGGGTCGGGGCGATGCCGTGCGCGCCGTGGAAACACTCCCGGAGCGCGTACAGCGGGCTGGTGCCGATGTCGCCGTAGACCACGCCCAGGGCGCCGAGCGTGAGGACGGCCAGGCTCGACGCGTGCGGCGCTGCGCGTGGGCGTGGCTTGATGGACCGGCCGGGACAGGATCGCCGGAAAACAGCCGCCGGACCCCGCTGAGCGAGGGCATGCACATACCTCCAATAGCGTCTGCGAGGTTAGCTGACGGGCTGGAGGTTGAAGGTCCTCCTCCGGCGTGCCGCCGGATACGCCCCCCACGAGCGATTGGGCTCGTGCACTGGTTCCCCCGCTCCACGCCGGCGAGGCGCGGATTCGACGTCTCTGAGCATACCGCCTGCGGCCGCCAGCGTCACGCCGCGGGTTTTTGATACCCTTCCGCATGACCATTCCGTCGCTGGCGGCGTCCGGCATTCCCGCGGCCGCCGTTCTCATCGCCCTGACCTGTACCGCCCTGGCCGCGACCCGGCCGGTGTTACACGCGCAGACCCAGCCGCCGCAGATCCGCGTCTTCCTCGACTGCAGCGACTGCTTTCCGGATTTCCTCAGAACGGAGGTGACCTTCGTGGACTACGTCCGCGACCGCAGCGAAGCGGACGTCCACGTCCTGATCACGAGCACCGAAACCGGAGGCGGCGGGCGCGAATACACCGCCGCCTTCATCGGCGCCGGCAGCTACCAGGGGATCGACCACACGCTCAAGGCGATCACGACCCAGTCGGATCAGGAAGATGTCGTGCGGCGGCAGCTCGCGACGACGCTGCGGATCGGCCTGCTGAATTACGTCGCGCGCGCCGGCGTGCCGCAGCGGCTCGGCGTGACGGTCCGGCTCGGGAGCGAGGACGAACGCCCGGCCGTGGCCGGCGACCGGTGGAACAACTGGGTCTTCAGCCTGCAGGGCTCCGCCTCGTTCGAAGGAGAAGAATCCAGCCGGGAGTCGCAGCTCGGCGCGTCCGTGGGGGCGGATCGGATCACGCCGGACTGGAAGATCACGTTCGGGGCCGAGCTCGATCACGAGACCGAAGAGTTCGACCTCGACGAGGAGGAACCCGTCAAGGTGAAGCGGCAGGAACGGGAGTTTCGCACGCTCACCGTCAAGTCGCTCGGCGAGCACTGGTCGGCCGGCTTCGGGACGGAGCTCGGCTCCTCGACCTTCAACAACACGCAGTTCGCGATCGAGGCCGCGCCGGCCGTCGAGTTCAACGTCTTTCCGTACTCCCAGTACACGCGGCGGCAGTTGCGGGTCTCCTACCTGCTCGGCGCGCAGCACGTGCAGTATTACGAGGAAACGCTGTACGGCAAACTCGAGGAAACGCTGCCCCGGCACGAGCTCAACGTCACCTACGAGCAACGGGAGCGTTGGGGCTCGCTGCAGGCCAGCCTCGAAGGCTCGCAGTATCTGCACGATCTCACCAAGTCCCGTCTCGAGGCGGAGGGCGAGGTCTCGTGGCGTGTGGTTCGGGGCCTGTCCGTCTCCGCCCAGCTCAACGCCTCCCGCATCCGCGATCAGCTGTCGCTGCCCCGCCGCGACGCGACGCCCGAAGAAATCTTCCTCCGGCTGCGAGAGCTCCAGAGCGGGTACCAGTACCGACTTCCAGTTCAGCCTGACCTACTCGTTCGGGTCGATCTTCAGCAGCGTCGTCAACCCGCGGTTCGGGAGCTGAGCCCTTCGACTCGCGTCGTTTGAGCGCTCGCTCAGGGCAGGCCCGGGCGTCCTGGGACGAGTGCTACACTAGCCCGGCCGTGAGCCGACCCAGGCTCCCGGCGGAGGAGGATGCATGGCAAGTCTTGGACAGCGGATGGTCGGGGCAATGCAGGCGGACGTGAAGACGTTCCAGGAGATCGAAGCGGATCCGACGGCGATGGGCCAGGCGGTCGCGGTGATCGTGATCGCGGGGGTCGCATCGCTCATCGGCAACGTCTTCCGTCTCGGACCGGTGGCCGGGATCATGACGCTGATCATCACGCTGATCTCGTACGCGGTCTGGTCCCTCGTCATCGTTCTCGTTGGAACCAAGTTGATGCCCGAGCCGACCACCAAGGCGGATTTCAACGAGGGATTCCGCGTCATCGGGTTCACGGCTTCGCCGGGCGTGTTCAACGTCCTCGCGATCATCCCGTTCCTGGGTCCGTTGATCTCGTTCGCGATTTCGATCTGGATGCTCGTGATCGGCGTCATCGCGGTCCGCGAGGTCCTCGACTACAGCAACACGGGACGCGCGATCATCGTGTGCCTGATTGCCTTTGTCATCGTCTGGGTCCTGTACTTCCTGATTCTGGCGCCGCTGTTCCTCGGCGCCGCTATCGTGGGATCGATGGGGAGATAGCGGGCCACGGCCGCCGCAGTTCGTTCGCGGCGCGCAGCGTCGAGGGAGGTGACGGACAATTCGTTCCTTGTACTGCCACGTGATGCGTTCGCGTGGAGACCGCCATCAGTCGAAGATGGTCGCGTAACAGAAGACGTCGGCGGGAACTCCGGGCGCGAGATTCGGAAACTCCGAGTACCGGCGCAACGTGGCTTCGCGCGTGAGTCCGCACTTCTCCAGCACTCGCCATGATGCCCGATGCTCCGGGTGACACAGCGCGTAGAGCCGTTGCACGCCGACCGTCGGCGCAAGCGCCACCATCGCCTCGAGCGTCTCGGTTGCGTAGCCGTGTCCCCACGCATCCTTGGCCAGGACATAGCCCGTCGCGGCCCGATGCGGTGTTTCAAACGCGAGCCCGCTGCCGCCGAGGAGCGTGCCATCGGCGCGCGACAGGATCACGTACGGGACCCGCAGGCCAACGTTCCCACTCCGCCTCGGAAAACGCGAGAAACGCCTGCGTTTCGGACACGGCGCTGTGTGTCCGAAAGGCCACGAACCGGGTCACCTCCGGATCGCGTGCGTAACGCTCGAAGATGGCCGCCGCGTCGTCAGCCCGCGGACGCCGGAGGAGGAGGCGTTTGGTTTCGATGGTGGCAGGAGCCTTCACTTCTTCACCAGCCGCCAGGTCGTGTACGAGCGGCCGTCGCCGGGCTTCGATGCGAACTCGCCAGGCCGCGGCTTGCCGGGCGCGGACATGCAGATACGGAGTGTTCCCTCGTTCATTTCGACGATGCCCGCCTGCGGCTTGCGGGCGTTTGCGCCCTCGAGGTTGACGTAGTCAATCTCCTGCGGTTCGCGCGAGGCGTCGAGCGTGAAGGTCGCCTTCAGCATCGTCTGCGGACCGGCGACGACCGACGTGGTGTTGCCGCGCGTGATGCGCCGGCACCACTTGACCATGTTCTCGGCCATCACGGCGCCGTTGAACACGGCGGCGACCATGGCCCATTCGCCTTCCAATGGGGTCGCTGCGCCGGAGGGCGTCGCACCAGGATCAGCGTCTGCGCCTTTCGCCGGGCTGCCGGCCGCGGGCTTCGGCTGCGGCTTCGCTTTGGCCGTCTTGCGTGCCGCACGCCCGCGTTCGAGGGTTTCGAGCATCAAGCCCGTGCCGGCCTTCGTCGCGAACTTCTCAGGTCTCCGCTTGCCGCTCGCCGCCAGACAAATCGTCCAACTCTTGCCATCGAGCTTGTAGATACCAAGGTGGCGCGTGCCCGCCGCATGCCCGGCGGTCACGAGCAAGTCGAAGGTCTTCGGCTTCTTCGTCTCGTCCACTTTCAGGGTGCCTTCGTACGTCGCACCCATACCGGCGGATGTGAACGACGTCCCTTCGATCACAATCGTGGAACCGGCGACGGCCTCTGCTGCCATCTTCCGGCCGTCGGTTTCCAACGAAGTGATGTTCCAGGCGCCCTGCAGCTTGTCCAGATCGTTTGGCATATCGAACCGCTTCGACGGGGATTCTAAGCAGGCCGCTGAATCCGACACGCCCGCGGCGGTGCCATAATGCGAGCGACGGCTTCAAGGAGGCACCCGATGTTGACCCGCCGCTCGTTTCTTCGGACGACCGGGGCGGCCGGCGCGGCCGCGGTGGCGACATTCACGGACAACGGGCTGGCGCGCGTCCAGGCGGCCGGGCGGCGTCTCGAGAGCCGGGCCGCTCAGGCCGGCGTCGACGCCGCTTCCGACGAAACCTACTGGCGCGAGATCCAGCAGGCGTTCACGCTCGACCGGACGATCATCAACCTCAATAACGGCGGCTGCTGTCCGAGCCCGCGTGTCGTTCACGACGCGCTGAAGCGCTACTTGGACATCTCCAATCAGGCGCCCGTCTATCACATGTGGCAGATCCTGGAGCCGAACATCGAGACCGTGCGGCGGCGGCTCGCGGCGGAGTTCGGCTGCGATCCCGAGGAGCTCGCGATCACCCGCAATGCCAGCGAGGCGCTCCAGATCGCGCAGCTGGGGATCGAACTGAAGAAGGGCGACGAGGTCATCACGACCAACCAGGACTACGGGCGCATGCTCGACACCTGGGAACAGCGCGTCAGGCGGGACGGGATCACGCTGACGAAGATCTCGTTCCCCGTGCCGCCGGCGTCGCTGGACGAGCTCGCCGATCGCCTCATCGGCCGGTTGACGTCTGCGACCAGGGTTCTGCACTTCTGCCACATCACGAACCTGACCGGTCAGATCTTTCCGGTGAAGCGGATCTGCGACGAGGCCAGGAAGCGCGGCATCAAGACGGTCGTCGATGGGGCGCATGCGTTCGCGCACTTCCCGTACAAGGCGGGCTGATCTCGGGTGCGACTACTACGGGACGAGCCTGCACAAGTGGCTGCTCGCGCCGATCGGCACCGGCTTTCTCTACGTCCGCCGGGAGAACATCGGGCCGCTCTGGCCCCTGACGCCGGCCGCGGTGTCGAAGACCGGCGACATCCGGAAGTTCGAGGAAATCGGCACGCACCCCGCCGCGAATCACAACGCGATCGCGGAAGCCATGAGCTTCCACGACGGCATCGGCATCGAGCGCAAAGCGGCGCGCCTGCGGTATCTGCGCAACCGCTGGGCGAACCGCTTGAAGGCGCACCCGAGAATCCGCCTGCACACCAACCTCGACCCGGCACACTCGTGCGCCATCGGGACCGTGCAAATCACCGGCGTGCCCACGCCAAGAGTCGTCGCGCGGCTATGGGAGCGCTGGCGCATCATCGCGACGCCGATCGTCCACGCGGAGTACGAAGGCGCGCGCATTACCCCGAACGTCTATACGACGCTCGAAGAGATCGACACGTTTGCGGCGGCGATGGAGCAGATCGCCGACAAGGGCACAGACTGATGTCCGGGATCGGTCGACGCTCGCCGGAACTCTGGAAACCGGCATGCTAGATACCCGCTCTGCCGCGGAGGTTGGAACACAAATGCCCGATCGAATCACCGCTGTCCCTGAGAATGCCACCAGCGCAGGGAGCCCGCCACCACACGCCTTCGGCAAAACAATTCCAGAAGATTGCATCAGGAATGTCGTGCCGAATTACGCGGTGTTGTTCTTCGATCACCTCTACAGCGAATACCTGACGCTCAGGTCGAACATCGAAGATCAGCACGTCATCGCCGTGCTGGAGGACATTCTAACCAAGCGAGCCTGTTGCCAGTTGACCTGGAGCGATATCTATACCTTTGACCTTGCACTCGTCGACGTCAGACCACTCGAGAGCTTGATCCGAAAGGCTTATGATGCACGCGCGAAGTACCGCAGCGTCGCGGGCCAGAAGGAATACGACGAATATCTGGCCTCGAAGCCGCCCGACCTGACCACGATCCTGATCTCGCCGGCCGTGGTGACCCCTAAAGCCGACACGCAGCCTGAACACCCGGACGCCGGTAATCCTGACCGTGACGCGTCGACTGCCAACTCTGAAGCTGAAGCGAAGTCTGTCATGCTCGTCCACCGAGTCTTGAAGGCCGACATCAAATACCTTTTGAGCAAGTTCTACCTCTATTACTCGATGTTGCCGGCGCGTGAAGGCTTGCGCGATGAGCTGACGAACCGGGCCGTGAGACGAACGCTGGTATTTGTTGTGGCGCTCCTGGTCCTGATCTTCGTCAATCTAGGCGGCGTTGTTTTTTTCAACGTGGAGGACTCTGCCTTTGGCCTGTCCGTGCTGACGGTGGCCCTGGCGGGAATCATGGGTGGATGCGTCAGTATGTTGCAGCGCATTCAAAGCGCGCCCAGCGAGGGCGACGCGCTCTTCAATCTTGCCGCGCTGTACAACGGCTGGACAGGGCTTTCGTTGTCGCCCTTGTACGGAGGGATCTTTGCGACCTTGCTCTTCGTGCTGTTTGCGGCGGGGGTATTGAAGGGATCTGTCTTCCCGATCGTCAATACCCTGAAGACGCACTCCGTGGAGCAACCGGCACCCACTCCTCCACCGCCAGAGTCACCTGCGACGACTCCTCCGCCCACCCCAGCATCCGCGGCCCCCGTTGCGACCAGCGACGTGCTCCGGGTAAAGGATTTCTTGAGAGATACCGGGCCTGCCGATGGCGTGGCCTATGCCTTGCTCATCGTCTGGTCATTCCTGGCAGGCTTCGCCGAGCGTCTCGTTCCTGACACGCTCAACCGGTTGGTGGCGAAGAACGAAGCACTCGAGGGAAAGTGACACCCTGAGCGATCGAAGGATTGGTCACCCTACCGCCGCACCAGCGCGTTTTCCAGTGCATCCATCCGCTGATTGAGCTCGGTCCACCGTCCTTGTTCGGCGGCGATCTGTTGCCGAAGCTCGGCTTCCTCGGACTGCAGCCGCTGCACGTCCGCGGCGCCTGCTTCGACAGACTTCCTCAGCCCACCCATCATTTCGGTCAACGGATTGCCTTGGGCTGGCATACCGCTGTCCTTGAACATCTTTTCGAAACCCGCGAGCGATGTCTCCGCCGCGCTGGCGTCCTTCTCGGTCTTGGCAATGGCGTCGTGAACGGACTCGAGCCGCCGGATCATCGTGTTGACGCGCTGTTCCTGCAGCTGCACCCGCCCCAGGGCGAGCTGCACGCGCGGGCCGGCCGATGCCATCTGCTCCATGGCGGCGCGGAGCCCCCGGACCTCGACCAGCAACGCAGGGAGCACATCTTCCCGCTGCGACGTTTGCGCGGGCTGGGACTGCAGTGTCGTGGCGCCCGTTCGGACTGCAAAACCAATCGCCAATGCGACCAGCGTCCACGTGAGAAAAGCCATGCGACGTCTCATCGTTCCTCCTGTCAGCGGCCGGACACGTGGCCATTCGCGACCGCCAGTATATGGGCGTCACGCGGCTGGTTCCGGCCTGGATGTAAGGGTCTCGCGGCGCCGATCGCGGGGGATCAGATCGGCGAGAAGCCGGTGTCAAACGCTCTCGGTGCTTCCCGTCAGCCACCGCATCGCGTCGGCACGATTCTGGAACACGGCGAACGGAACATGGCCCTGTGTCGCGACGGCCTCCACCAGACAGGCGACGCTGTATTGCGGACCGCTGCGGACGATCAGCGCCAGACGAGAGCCGGGCAGCTGCGCCGCGAACAACGCCGGGAGTTTCTGCGCCTCGGATGTGCTCGGCGCGTAGTCGGTGGCGACCGCATCGATCAGCACGCCCATGCCTGGGAGGAAATCCGGGGCCGACCGGATCGCGGTCACCATCTCCCCAACCAGGTTCGGCCCTCCAGCACCCCATACTCGTACCCTGAGCACGTTGGGCTCTGGCACGAAGACGACATCGAACTGCACGGCTGCCCTCCGGTGAACGGTGAACGCCAAGGAGAAGGTTACCACCACACTGCGGTGCGGGTCATGACGGACGGTCGTCGTTCTGTCACACTCGCGCTGAGGCCCAGAATCTGGGACCAGACCAGTCCGCGGCCGTATAATCAAATCAGGAGTACTTCCGTGAACTCGGCCGAAAGGATTGAGCCTGTTCCGATTCACTCCGGCGCCGACGTCGTTCATTTCGCCCCTTCACGAGGACGCGCAACGCCCCGGCCGCGGCGTCCGACGCCGGTGCGACGAGGGAACGTCACGTGAGCCCTCGAGCCTGCACGCTGGATACGCGGTGCGCTCAGGTAGCGGAGTTCAACCAATGAGCGGTCGAATACGAGTCTGCTCCCGAACCGTTACGGCGGTTGCGGTCATCGTCACCGTTGCCATCGCGGCGAGCACGCGCCGGGTGCGCGGGGCAGACGACGACAAGATGCGCGTCGTATTTTACGGCTATGTGGATCGGCAGGCTCGAAATGCCACCGCGGTCATCGAGGGCTCCCGACTCACGAATGTGATGGATCTGGCCTTCCTGCGTGCCGGCGGTGAGATTTCACCGGACGGAAAGCGCATCGCGTTCGATACGTGTGCACGCGCGGATCGGGGGATTCGGGTCGCACAGCTCGATGGACGGCACGACAGGCAAGTCGTCGCCCTTCATCATGACGAGCCCTGCGTTGCCATACGGTGGTCGCGTGACGGAACGCGGTTGTCGTACGCAAGCGTGGTCGATCTCCACCTCCACGTCGTTCGGCTCGATACCGGTGTCGACACCCCGCTGCCAGCGGCGAGCTGGGCGAGCTGGCACTCCTGGTCGCCGGCGGGCGACGCGATCGTCTATGAGACTGGACGAGGCGGCAGCCGGCGAATCGACATCATCGATCTCACCACGTCAAGCCCGCGTTCGCTGGTTGGACCCGCGCAGTTCGGCGCCTGTGAAGTGTGGGCGCCCGATTGGTCACCGGCCGGTGACCGCATTGCGTTCACGTCCTGCGATCAGAAGTTGTACGTCGTCCACGCCGATGGGACAGGACTGAGGCGGGTGGCTGCATCCGCGTACGGGCCTCGATGGTCCATCGACGGGACATCGTTACTGTTCCTCTCGCGTGGAAGGCTGATGCGTGTTCCGGCAGATGGAAAGGGCGTGCAAGAGGTTGGCAGGCTGCCATACCACGGCGGTCCGTTCTCTGTGGGACCGCTCCAGTGATAATCGAAATCAGGAGTGCCTCTGTGAACTCGGCCGAAACGATTTTCGAACCCACGACCTTGCGGTCACGGGATTCTAAGGTGTCGACCGCCGACGTGGGTACGGAACGAAGGGGTACAAATCGACCCATTCCGGAGCGGATAGTTCGTCCTCGTTCCGCCGAAGCCAGTCGCTTTGCACGGCTGTTTCCGGCACGGGTACGCCTCGCGCAGTGGATACCTCTTCGATGGCCGATTCCAACGTGACTCCAACCGCGACTGCGATTGACACCGCGAGGAGTCCGGACCTACCGACGCTCTGACGGCAATGCACCGCGACGCTCTCGCCAGCCCGAAGCATCGCCGCCAAGTCTTGAACAGTCTGCAGGAACTCGCGTGAGTTCACCGGCGTACCGAGATCGGGAACCGGGAGTGCGATGAATTCGACTCCCTGGGCCAGGCACGCCGCAGCCTCGTTCTCGAGGCCCAGCTCAATCTGTTCGTCCGCGCAGAGCAAAGATACGAGCACGCTGACCCGTCCAGCAGCTAGCGCTGCGATGTCATCGTCCAGCCAATCACCACCCCGAGGACGTGGCGTGATCGCCAGAGTGCCTGGAATGCGGAGCGGTATTCTGAAAATGATCGCCTCAATTCCGTTGTTCGATCCTACTGGCGAGCATCCGCGCTTCAGCCGCGGCGCCTCACGATGCCGCCGTACGCGGTCGATTGCACCGGCGTCGTCCGTGTCACCGTACGCCGGTGCAAGAGGTTGGCGTACGTGCGCGAACGGTGACGAACGGCAAGACGACACGTGCATTTTATCAACAGGAGCCGTCGCGTGGGTTCTCGCGCCACTTCGGAGCCCGTTGCGCGGTTCATACGTGCTGGCTGCGGCTGCCCTCGACGTGGGGAAACATTTTGCAAGCCACGCGACGACTCCTCGGCTGTGCACTTCGGAACGGCGCTTTCTTCTGCACACTGGGATGCTGTTGAACGCGAACAGTACTAAAGGATACAGTGTCAAGCCATGGCGACAGCGACCCGTGTCTCGAAGCGTCAGCACACCAGGGCGCCGCGCCAGATGGACGATACTTAATGTCAGTCTCTTGGTTGGATTGCAATTGAGGGCTCTGAAGGCCCCTGTTCTCTTGGCTCTCTCGGTGGCGCTTCTGGCTGCCCGGCCTGGCGACAGCCTACGTCAGGAGAATGCCGCGCTTGCCTATCATGGGTTCGCCTTTTCCCCGGGCCGCTGCGAGTCCCCTCAGAAGGACTGTCCGTTGGCCGTGCCGAAGGAATGGACGACGGTCGAAATCGACCTTGTTAAGAAAGCCATAGACGAAATCATCGCCAGCCCAAATGGTAAGGACATCGCCGCCCGCACTCAGCAGCGAGGCTTAGGAACCCTTCGGCGCTACTCGTTCGGTTTGAACAACTCCGTCCCGGTGCCAGCCATCGCGGCAGCTCTACGGCCTGGCCGTTACGTTCCTGGCATCGAACTGCACGATAGGCTGTTCGCGCAAGGCACAGATCGAGACAGGAACGGGGGCTACCTGCTCGTGGCGCAACTTCTCCTTCACGAATGCATGCACGCTGTAGACGACCTGTCCGACCAGGCCGAGTTTATGACGTTGGTCGGGTTCGTTAAAACCGGTTCGAAATGGCGCTTTGACGTCAAAACACCTGCTGAAGTAGCAGCCTTAGTTCGATTTGACAACGAGCTCGTACGCTTGGAGCAGGCCGGCGAGTGGGCGGCTCAATGGCGATTGAATCGAACGCTCGCTCTAGCGATGCGCCCGATCCGGGTTCCAAGCATGCAATCGATTCGTGGCCCGGCGGAGGCTTTCGCGGAGATCGGTTCTCACCTAATCCTCGATCCAAACGCGAGGACGTACTTGCCTCGCAGAGTCACCAATTACTTTGACACGAACGTGTTCCTTCCGCCTCCACGTAACTAGGTTCTGGTCTGGGACGGCACATTAATGGCGTCTCAGCCAACCAACAGGAAGATCGGGATGGACGGGCCGGTGGTGTTCCGCTGTTGGCGCCCGGCCTTGACTACGCTGGTGAGAGCCGTAAACTGTGCCGGGATCGCGGCAATCCTTGAGACTTCAACGCGAAGCCGTTGGAACTCGGATGCGAGGTCGCCGAGATCGAAACCGTCTAGCTGTCCGCGTTTGACGCGGTTGGTCGCCTCGCGTGTCCGTCGTCGCGCACTCGAGGCGCGGCCGTGATGTGAATCGCCAGGGGCCTGAGGGCCACTGAGCGGTGGATTCAGCCCCATGCTGACACGGCGCAACAGGGCGCAGCCGACCAGAGGACTGCTCCGGACCTCATACTCTGAGAAAGACGTGGCAATCGGTCCCGGCGAGGATCTCAGGGGTCCGGATGGGGCCTCGGCCGTATAATCGAATCAGGAGTGCTTCCCCTGAACCCAGCCGAAACGATTGAACGGGTTCCAATTCACACCGACGCCGACGGCGTCGTGCGTGTCGCCGGTACGCGGGTGACGCTCGACACTATGGTCGCGGCGTTCGACGCCGGTGCGACCGCCGAGGAGATTGCGCAGCAGTACTCCTCCATTTCCCTGGCCGATGTGTACTCGGTGATCGCGTACTACCTGCGGCACAAGACGGAAGTCTCCGCCTACCTTCACAGGCGTCAGGAACAGGCCGCAACCGTTCGAGAGGAAGTCGAGCGACGATTTCCTCCTTCGGACATACGCGAACGACTGATAGCCCGGCGGCGATAGGAACACCCTTTCGATGCTGCGGCTTGCAGCCGACGAGAACTTCAACGGGGACATCGTCAGAGGGCTTCTTCGCCGAAACCCGAAGCTCGATGTCGTCCGCGTTCAAGACGTGGGCCTCTCTGGTGCGGATGACCCATCGGTCCTTCAGTGGGCCGCCGACCAGGGGCGCATCATCGTCACGCACGATATCTCGACGCTGGCGACGCACGCATTCGAGCGAATTGCAGCCGGTCAGCCGATGCCAGGAGTCTTCGAGGTAAGGTCCGTTGCCCCACTCGGACAGGTTATCGACGATTTGATTCTCCTGGCCGAGTGCAGCCTCGAGGGTGAATGGGAGGGGCAGGTGCGCTTCCTGCCACTTTGAGGGCGACCCTTCCTTTGGCGCTCGCCCACCTCGTGTTCGAGGAGCCGAGTCAGTCTCTCTGCATTACCGGGATTCGTGCGTGCGACATGGGCGATGCGTCCATCAATGGAGCGCAGGAGCTTCGTAAAGTCGTGCCCCAGTTTCCGCCGAATACGAAGCTCGTGGATCAATTCGCGCACAGCGTCCCGTTTGTTCCGCGGAACGCTCGGCCGTCCAGCGTTGATTCCGTAACCGGTGGACATCTGCGCGCGGCTCGGCGGCATGACTTTAGTTTTGCCCCGCCCCACCGACAGGCCGTGCGCGTGCAGAATCGCAATCAACGGCTCGATCACTTCGCGTGCGCGCAGCCCAGAAATCGAGATGTCGTCCACGTAGAATGTCACGGTGCATTCCGCGTCCGCGCAGAGCTGCTTGATGGCTTCGGCCGCCGGCAGCAGCGCAATGTTCGCCAGATAGCCGCTGGTCGGTGCCCCTTGTGGTAGATGGCCGCCGTGCGTCGTCAACCGAGTAAGCAGATCGGCAATCGGCGCTCCAAACTGGAAGACATCCCGCCACACGGCGTGGACCATCGCGCACGTCACGCTCGGGTAGCCGACGACGCACCCGACTTCCTTCCTCCCGTTCCCCCCCGCGGTGACCCCCTTTCGGTCCCAGGGGGGTTGCCCTGTCATACGTCAGAACTCCCGTGGTGGGAGACGCCAGCGCGTCCTAGACGTGTTCTGCGGTCTCAGCGGACAGGTGGAAATGCGGCAGGAGCAGCGGCAGGAAGCGTCGGAGGATTCCGGAGTGACCCGATTCGAACGGACAATTGCGACGAATGCCCTGTCAGCACTCGACAGCGAGACCCGGGAAGAACTCCAGCGGTTGTACGTCCTAGTCGGTCGAGTCAACTACCTCTTTGAAGAACTGATGCACATCAGAGGCACGCGTACGGTGCTTAGTGACCCGTACCAAGCAACGACGTTTGTACGAGATGACCTGTTGAGGGAGTTGGCGATTCGGCTCCCGGAGACGATACGGATGTTGGAAGACGCGCTCGGTCGGGGTGACCGCCAGTAACCGAATTGGTCGTTCCCTCCCACCTCCGTCCGGCCTTGCCGCTCCACTGCTGGCGGAGCGCGGTCGCGTCCTGCCCCTGCTTCCCCACTTCATTGCGGTAGTTTCCACGGCAACGTGTGAACCTTCCGCGTACAGAGGTCCTGCTCTCCGTCGATGGGTTCTTGTCGCTTGAAGTATTCGGGGGACCACTGCTCTTCACCGTTAACAGCTTGTCCGGACATGGAAATTTGGACCATGCCGGGTTGCACGAACCAGACTGCCCCATAATCTCCCGGTTCTGTGGGACTTGGATTCTCTGTCCACAGCGCAGTCTGTGGTTCCAGAAGATAGCGCACCAGTTCAACCACATCGTATTCAGACAGCAGCAAGGTAGTGCCATCGGGCAAGCCGTCCACACCACCGACGTGGGTAAGTTGGTCCGGCTTCTGCGTCAGCGCGATGTGCCACGGCTTTCGGTCCTCTCTCTGCTTCTCAGTTGGAATGTCTTCGTCCACGCGCGAGACTGTCAACGTTCTGCTCAGCTTCCGTTGCCATGCAGGGTCAGTCCACGTCTTCAATCGCCCCCTTCCCACGGCTCACACCTTCCCTTTCCTGACTACGGTGTCTTCGCCCAATGCCTGACAAGCGAGCCTGCAGTCGTCACCAAAAGGGCAGCTACAAAGCCCAGCAGCGCCGTTGTCACCCCGGATATCACTTTATCTGTCCACGTCATGTCCCGGTTTGCGATAGTTGTGAGAGAGGCAAGTTGAATGTCACGACCCGCGACTGTCAATTGAGGAGCAGTCGCGTTGTCAGTCGCCAGAGATATCCGGTACTCCCCTTGACCGTCCATCGGTCCTACTGTGTCTCCGGGAGGTTTCCCGACGCTCCTAATCGAAGCACTCGCATCGGGTTCAAGTGCGCGCATTAGTGCCACGCGGTTCAAAGCCTCCACGGCGCCGTCCGGTGACCGGAGCTTTGGCATCGGCTTCTGCGGTTCAAGAGCCGTCACGCGTCTCATCAGCGCGCTCACGGCGTCCTTCGTATCCTTAACGTCCGCCGCATTCGCTTCAAGGTTTCCAATCCGGTTGTGAAGCGCCGATAGATGCAGCATGAGGACGTTCATCAACACTTTTTGCGTCCCGCGAACCCAACCAATCGTCAGGTACGCAACGAGAGCAAGCAGGAGGACGGTAACGGCGAGAGAGATGACGACGCTTAACACGCTGGGTCCCGACATTGCGGGAAGAGATGTGGGTGTGAGCCATGCCATGGTGGGGAGCACGACATGGTCTCTGACCGCCACGAGGAGTTTGCCGATTCCGAGTAGCCCAAACGCAGCGGCTCCGCCCACGACAGACCACACGACGAGCCGCGCGCCAATCGGCGTAAACTTTTCTTCCAGAAGCGCATACGATTCTCTGGGTCGGTCGCCAAACATGTTGCTGACCATTCTTCTGCTTCCGCCGCGACCACCGCGTCTGTGGGATGCGTCCGAAACGGACGTCCCGGTTCGTCGCACGTTTGCGGACGTAGAATCGAGTATACGCCCCGCCGCCGAGTCCGAGTGGTGGGTGCTCCCCCACCGTCCTCAGCCCTGTCCCGTACGCCGATGCTGTTCAGTGCCTAAACCAAATCGTCCGCTCGGTCCTTCTTGCCCTTCTTCGTTGCTACTAGCGACAGCGCGTTCTTCTGCATGACCGACGTGAGCCGCTTCGCGTAGAACTTATCGATGGTGTTGACGCTGACACCGGAGTTCCGGGCAATGAACGTCTGGTTCAAGTCGGGCTGATTCAGCATGCGCTGGCTGATGCTGGAACTGCGCATGCTCTTGAGATTCCGCATGAAGCCTTCGTTGTTCGTCCGCAGTCCTGCCGCTTCCAGCAACTCGGCAAAGCCGTCCTTCGGCTTCGTCGGGAAGATGTAATCGGTCTTGGGGTCCGGCGTCGTCTTGATGCGCCGCTCGTAGACGGAGGCAGCACCGAACGTCATAACAACGGAGCGGACACCCGTCTTGCCGTTCACTTCCGCAATCAGCATCTTCTGTCCGTCCGTGTTCTTCTCCACGCGGCAATCACGGAAGCGCAGGGATTTGACGATTTCGCCGACACGACATGTCGCGTGATACATGAAGACGATGAGGTCGTGCAAGTCCTGCCGCTGCTGCTTCGTGCGTTTGGTCGGAGCGTCCACAATACGTGTCTTGCTGACGGTCCACAGATGTCGCCATTCCTGCTCCGTGAACCACGGACGGGGATTGTCTTCAATCTTGCCGACTTTGGGAATGATGGGCAGACGTTCCAGCAAGTCCTGTTCAATGGCATGCTTGAGGACCTGTCGAATCAGCATCACATCTTTGTGCAACGTGTGATTCTTCACCTGTTCAACGCGGTCGTTGTTGCTCCGTCTCCATGTAAAAAACTCGCGGAACATCTGGGCGCTGACCGTGCTGAGCGTGCGGGCTCGCCAGAAATCGGCAATCGGGTTCCACTTCTGCTTGGCGTACACCTCCTTCTTCGGATTCAGCGTTCCCCGATACGAGGCGAACAGTTCCGCCATCGTGGGGTCATGCGTGAGTTGCTTGACGGGATGCTGCATGCCCTGTTTGAAGGACGACCGGACTTCGCGCTTGTACCAGTCCTCCGCCAGCTTCAGACCGAGCGGCACGTCCGTCGTTTTCATCGACGCCTGCCGGGGTTTGCCGTCGATGCGTGTCCACGCTTGCAGGAAGCGGGAGTTGGAACGCTGCTGAACTTGGAGCCGGTTGAATTTCGGATGCTCGTATCGCGCAATCACTTTGACTTTAGCCACGCTGCGCCGTCCTTTCAGGGAACGCCTCAGGGTAGCAATTACAAACGGTGATTACAAACGGATGTACAGGAAGGGACTCGCAGACAGAATCTATTGATTTGCTAGGGATTTGGTGCCGGGGGAGAGAATTGAACTCTCACGGGAGTTACCCCACGGGATTTTAAGTCCCGAGCGTCTGCCAGTTCCGCCACCCCGGCGCCGCTCGATTGTCGCAGATTGTCCTGACCACGTCACGAGGACCCGTGACGTACATGACGAAGAGACAGGCCCGGCGCCCCGCGGCTCCAAGCCTGTCCTTCACCGACTCACCATCCGGATCCCGCGAGCGCGGATCTCCGGATCGTCCCAATACCCTAGCCGAGGATCGCCAGGATCGAATTCAGCAGCGTCACGATCTGCCCGAGCGGACCGCCGCCATCGAGGAGACCCGTCACCGCGCAGAGCAGGTTACCGAGAAGGTTCCCCGCGCCTGTCACGCCGACGATGTCGAGGATGACCTGATTGAGGTGCACTTCGAGCCCCAGCAGGTTGAGATCGAGCGGTCCCAGTACCAGGTTCAGGATGTCGCACGTCGCCAGCGCCGACACTTCATTCGCGGAGGCGTTGTTGGATGGCATCACGAGCGGCATGGCCACCTGCGTGACGAACGTCCGTGGCGCCGTGCCGGGCGTGGCGCTCGTCAGCGTTCCGACGACGGTCCCGACGGCGAAGATCTGCTGCTGGCTTCGGGAAAAACGCTGAATGGTGAAGGTGCCGGTCAGCGTCTGAACAGGTACCGTCGGCGGCCGTCGCGGTCCCCGAGATGGCTGTCGAGAAGCCGCGGTTGACGACTCCCTGAGCCTGAGCGACCGACGACGTGAGAGGTAGAACAGCGAGCATTGCGGCGAGCGCAACACTGGCGAATACGCGATGAGAAGGCTTGCGAGCTTGCATGGTCTGAATCCTCCGCGATCAACACGCCGCATCATTGCGGCAGCGTACGGAGTTAGTGCAAGCGAGGGCCCCGCGTTCGGGTCACACGTCGTTCCGGCATCGCGACGCGGCCAGCGCCGTATGCATCTCTTTCAACATCCGTCGGCAATGGAGCAGCTGTCTTCATGAGCTGTTCCGCCCACCGGTGGATGCTTGAGCAGATATGCTTGCGCGTCACCTTCCGGGCTGAGCACGGACGCAGGAATGCTCCAGTGAAAGAAGTGCACGCCTCGAACGGTTCGCCGGGTGATTGGGAACGGTCCGGCTGACGCCGGAGGCGCCTTCGCGCATCACGGACAGAGAAGCGAACTACTCTCGGTGACTACCGCCTTGCACAATCACGCGGCCGGACCGCGCGAACGCGAGCCTGGCGCTACTGGCGGGAGAGTTTGAGCGAGGAAATGCAGTCGTTGAATCCGGGCCGGCACGGGCCGGGCACGACGTCGAGGTCTTGCACGTCAGCCTTATAGGTCGCGGAGTCCCCTGAGAACTCTCGATCGCGGAACACGACCACGGTCCAGCCAGCCGGGATCCGGATCGACGAAACGCAATTGTCGTAGTTGGAGTCCTGGCCCGAGTCGCTGTCTCCCCCGCAAGGACCGCGCACCTTGCCGAGGTCCCCGACGTCGCCCCCGAGCGTGATGCGTTCGCCGCGAAACAGGGAATCCGGATACAGCGTGACGCCCTCGCCGAACGCGGCCGTGGGTGTCGTCGGCCACTCGGAGCCGCAGCCGGCGGCCATCGCGCCGGCCGCGATCAGGGCGGCAATCCCGGTATGCATGACGAGCCGTGAAAGCCTGGTCATCATCGGGCCCTCGGGTTGTGTGAAGTTATTTTACTTCAGGACGCGAGGCCGACACCACTGCGGGGGACACGTAGATCGTGACGGCGTCCGGCCCGAGCCTTCCAGACTGGATGCTTTGGTTCGCGCCGATGATCGCCCCCGCCGCAAAGAGCCGCGGCGGCGGCATCCGGCCGACGATGAGCCCGACCACGCCGACGACGCCGGCGCCCCAGGCGGCTCCCTCCGCGCCGTCGCGCACTGCGCCCGCTCCAGGGGATTTCAGGCGGTCGACACGCATCACGTCCGTCGCCGGCAGATCCACGTCGCCAGAGGCGACGCGGACGCGCAGGCTGCTGGCGCTGGCCCCGACGATCGATCCGGTCACCACACCGCCGTCGGCGCGGAGCACCTGCACGGTGGAACCCAGGGCCAGCATCATGACGTTGTCCCACCGGCCGATCGGCGCCGCAAGCACCGGGAACCGCGCCAGCGGCTGGGGATGCATCGCCTGGTGCGCCGGATGGCCGCCAGGCGGCGGGCCCATCTGATAGCCGGCCGCCACGCACCCGCTGCAGACAACGAATAGCGGAAGAACCAGCAGCAGCTTCTTCATCGACACCCTCCAGCCACGACCATACGCGGCCCGGCCCGCCAAGTCGTGAGGGCGGGCTGAAGGAAGTATGAAGAATTCACCATTGGGCCATTCTCACCCACGCTACACTGTCGCCCGAGGAGCTCCCCATGAAGAAATTCCGTTCATGACGACGACGTCGTCGCAAGAGGCGGGGAAATGATTGTTCCGCAGCTGGAAGCTGGAAGCTGGAAGCTGGGAGCTGGGAGCTGGGAGCTGGAAGCTGGAAGCTGTGAGCCATAAAGTGCTGACAGACGACGAGCTGGTTGCCGGCTTCGAGGCCGGATCGCTGGCCGAGTTCCACCACGCCGATCACGTGCGGCTCACGCTGGTCTATCTCGCGCGGCACGGGCGGGACGCCGCGCTCCGGCAGATGACGGACGGCGTGCGCCGGTTCGCCGCGAGCAAGGGACACCCCGAGAAGTTTCACCTCACGATGACCCGCGCCTGGGTCGATCTTCTCCAGGCCGCGCGCGGGGCGCACCCGGACGCCCCCGATCCGTCCGCGCTCGTCGCGGCCTGCCCGGCGCTCCTCGACAAGGATGCGCTGCTCCGCTTCTACTCGCGCGAGTCGCTCCACAGCGACCGCGCGCGGACCGCGTGGGTGCCGCCCGACCGCGCCTCCCCCATTGCGTGCGATCACGCGGCGGTCCAACCCGCGGGCGGACCGGTCCCCGACTAGTCGCCGCATATAATCATGAGCCGATGGCCAGCGCCGACCCCATCACCGAGTTCCTGAACGCCGTCGAGCGGGCGCGCGCGCACCAGGTCGATACGGCCCCGGTCACGCTGGCGACCGCGGACGAGCGATGGACGTCCCTCGGCGCGCATGGTGCTGCTCCGCGGCGCCGATCAGCGCGGTTTCACGTTCTTCACCAACTACAACAGCCGCAAGGGACACGAACTGGGCGACAACCCGCACGCGGCGCTCTGCTTCCACTGGGTCTCGCTCGACGAGCAGATCCGGATCGAAGGACGCGTGGAGCGGGTGGCGGAGGACGAGTCCGACGCGTACTTCGCGACCCGTCCGCGCGGAAGCCAGCTCGGCGCATGGGCTTCCGATCAGAGCCAGACGCTGTCGTCGCGGGAAGCGCTCGAAGAGAGCTATCGCGCGATCGAGCGGCGCTTCGAGGGTCAGGCCGTGCAGCGCCCGCCGTTCTGGGGCGGGTTCCGGCTGGTGCCCAGCCGCATCGAGTTCTGGTATGGCCGTCCCGATCGCCTGCACGATCGCGTCCTGTACACGCGCGACGGCACGCAGTGGCGCATCGAGCGCCTGTATCCGTGAGCGGATGACGTTCAAGCGCGCCCTCGGCCCGTTCGACGCCACGATGGTCGTCATCGGCGGAATCATCGGGTCCGGCATCTTCATCAACCCCTACATCGTCGCGCAGCGCCTCGACAGCGCGGGACTCGTCCTGGCGGCGTGGGCGGCCGGCGGGGCGATCGCGCTCGCGGGAGCGTTCGCGTACGCGGAGCTCGGCGCGATCTTTCCCCGCGCGGGCGGCCAGTACGTCTACCTGCGCGACGCGTATCACCCGCTGGCGGGGTTCCTCTACGGCTGGGCGCTCCTCGCGCTGATCGAGAGCGGCGCCATCGCGGCGGTCGCCATCGCCTTCGCCAACTACGCCCTCCGTCTCACGGGCCGCCCCGACCTCGCGCCGGCGCCGCTCGCGATCGCGGCGGTCGTGCTGCTGTCGCTCGTCAATTACCTGGGGGTGAAGCCGGGCAGCCGGGTGCTGAACGTGCTCGTCGTCCTGAAAGTGGCGGCGCTGGCCGTGCTGATCGGATTTGGCGCCTTTGCTCCCGCGCACCCGGGCTGGTGGACGGCCGCACGCGAGACCTCGGCCCCGGCGCTGACGACAGTGGTCGCGTTCGGCGCCGCGCTCGTGCCGATCCTGTTTGCATACGGCGGCTGGCAGAACGCGAACTACGTCGCCGAGGAGATCGAGAACCCGCGCCGCAATCTCCCGCTGAGCCTCATCGCCGGCACGATTGCCGTCGTCGTCATCTACGTCCTGGTCAACATCGTTTACCTGCGCGCGCTGGGGCTGGAAGGGCTGGCCGCGACGACGACCCCCGCGTCGGACGCGGCGGAGCGGATGTTCGGCGCGCTCGGCGATCGGTTCGTCACGGCGGCGATCGCGATCTCGACGTTCGGGTTTCTCGACCTCGCGATCCTCGCGCCGACGCGCGTGTACTATGCGATGGCGGCTGACGGCCTGTTCTTTCCCGCGCTCGCGAACCTTCACCCGACGTATCAGAACGCCGGGGCTGGCCATCGTGCTGCAGTCGGCGTGGTCCTGCGTCCTGGCGCTCAGCGGCACGTACGGGCAACTCCTGAACTACGTCGTCTTCGCCGACTGGATTTTCTTCGGCTTGACGGTCGCGACCGTGCTCGTCTTCCGCCGGACGTTTCCACTCGAGCGGCGTCCGCCGGGTTCGTTCCGCGCGCCCGGGTATCCCGTTGTGCAGATCGCGTTCGCCGCCGTTGCGGCAGCCGTCGTGCTGAGCGTAGTCTGGGCCGATCCGGCCGGCGCGCTGCGCGGCACGCTCCTGCTCGCCGCCGGCATCCCCGTCTACTACTGGTTCAGCCGCCGCACACGATGACAACACTACGATTTCACGCGCCGTACATGGAGTGGGCCAAGGCCCGGTGTGTCGCCGCGCTTCGACCTCGCGAACAGCAACATACTGCCGTGCTCGATCGAGGAGCTGACGGGCGCGCGAGACGCCATCGCGCTGACCGGCCACAACGAGAACGGCTACGCGCCGCTCGTCGAGTCGATCGCCGCCCGCTACGGCGTCCTCCCCGCACAGGTCACGACCGCGCAGGGCGCGTCGGGCGCGAACTTCCTGGTGTGCGCGGCGCTGCTCGAGCCGGGCGACGACGTGCTGGTCGAGCGGCCCGGCTACGATCCGCTGCTCGGCGCGCCCCGGCTGCTCGGCGCGCGTGTCGTGCGGTTCGATCGCGATCCGGCGCGGCTTCGCGCTCGATCCCGATCCCGTGCGGCGGGCGATGACGCCGCGCACGCGCCTCATCATCGTCACCAGCCCCCACAACCCCACCGGCGTCGTGGTGGACGACGCCGCGTTGGATGAAGTCGGCCGCATCGCCGCGGCGCAGGGCGCGTATGTCCTGGTCGACGAGGTGTACCTGGATGCGAGCGTGGGACTGCCGGAAGTCCGGCTCAAGCCGGATGCCACCGATGCACAAATCCGGCTGAAGCCGGATGCCACCGAAGTCTTTCTGACGACCAGCAGCCTGACCAAATCGTACGGGCTCTCCGGGCTGCGGTGCGGGTGGATTCTGTCGTCGGCCGCGGTGGCGGACCGGCTTCAACGCGCGCGCGACGTCATCGACGGCACCGGATCGATCGTCGCCGAACGCCTCGCGACGCTGGCGTTCTCGCAGCTCGATCGCCTGATCGCGAGATCGGCGGCGCTGCTCGCGGTCAACGGCCCGCTCGTGCGGGAGTTCCTGCACGCGAGGCCCGAGCTCGAGGTGGTCGAACCGCGCGGCGGGACCGTCGTGTTTCCGCGGCTGCGTGGCGTCGCCGACTCCAGCCGGTTCGCGGAGCGCCTGCTGCACGAGCGCGAGACGGCGATCGTGCCGGGGCGTTTCTTCGAGGCGCCGGCGCACTTCCGGGTTGGCTTCGGCGGCGAGACCGGCGCGCTGCGCGGCGGCCTCGATGCCCTCAACGCTGCGCTCGACGGGAGGGAGTGGTAGGAACGAATCCCTAATCCCTGAATCCCGAATCCCGAGTCCCGAGTCCCGAGTCCGGCGTCCCGAGACAGGCTCGTGAGCCACCCGAGCCGTTCTCTGCGCCTTACCGGGTGGAGGCTTCATGCGCAGGCGTATTCTTCTGTCCGCTTTCTTCATGTTCTTCTTCCTGACACTCGCCGGTGCGGCTTCGGCACAGACCGCGCCGGCCCCGTCGCGCTGGTCGTTCGGCGGCACCATCGGATTCGGTCAGACGTGGGACGACGAAGGCTCGATCGGGAAGGGCCTGCTCGCCGGCGGGTACGCCGACTTCCGGTTACTGGGCCACACCGATCTGGAGATTTCCGCAGACTTCCTCCAGCACAAACGCGGAGGCGAGCACTTCCGCGCCGATGGATACATGACGCTCTTCGGCGCGTCGCTCGTTCAGCGCTTCGGCAGCGACAGGGTCAACGGATACGTCCTCGGCGGCGCGGGGATCGCCGTGCACGACGGGACGATCGAGTTCCCGTCCGGCAACCTGGTGACCGACACGAGCGGCACGCATCCGGGCTTCATGTTCGGCGGAGGCATGACGTTCCGGGCCGCGCCGCGCGTGGAGGTTGGACCGATCGTGCGCTTCGTCGTCTTGATGGTCGACAACGACTCGGCTCCCGCATTTGCCACGATGTTCGGGTTCAGGGTCGGCTGGCGGTAGGCGACCGCGCGTCGATCGGCACGGTGGGCAGGAACTGCGGCGGCTTCCGATGGCGCGTGGCCTGCTCGTAGGCGTAGGCGAACTGAATCAACTTCGCTTCGCTCCACGCCCGCCCGATGAACGACACGCCAACGGGGAGCCCGAACGCGAAACCGGCCGGGACGGTCACGCTCGGATAGCCCGCCACCGCCGCGGGCGTCGAGCTGGCGCCGAGGAAATGATCGCCGTTGACCAGATCGATCGGCCACGCCGGGCTGCCGGTCGGCGCGACGATCGCGTCGAGGCGCAGGCGGGTCATCACGGCGTCGATCCCGGCCGTTCGCGCGCGCGTCCGGCAGGTCGCGAGGGCCTTGCGATACGCCGGCGCCGTCAGCGGTCCTTTCTTCTCCGCCATCACCAGAATCTCCTGACCGAAGAACGGCATCTCGCGCTCCTTCTCCCGTGTGTTGAACGCGATGAGCTCGGTCAGCGAGCGCACGGGCGCGGCCGGTTTCAGATCGGCGAGGTACGCGTTCAAGCCCGCCTTGAACTCGTAAAGGAGGATCTCGAATTCGCAATCGTCCAGCCGCGCGGCGGTCGGGATGTCGGCCGGATCGACAATGACGGCCCCGGCCGCCTTCATGTCCGCGAGGGCCGCCTCGATCAGCCGGTCGGTGGCGGGGCTGTAGCCGAAGTAGCGCTTCCGGGCCACACCGATCCGCGCGCCCTTCAGCCCGTCCGCCTTCAGCGCGCCGCGGTAGTCCGCCGCCGCGCGGTCCGCCGCCGCACGGCCGGCGCTCCGCGCGGTCGCCGGGTCGCGCTCGTCAACGCCCGTCATCGCGCCGAGCAGGATCGCCGCGTCCGCCACGGTCCGCGTCATCGGACCCGCGGTGTCCTGCGTGTGCGAGATCGGGATGATGCCGGAGCGGCTGACCAGCCCGACGGTCGGCTTGATGCCGACGAGCGCGCTCACGCCCGACGGGCAGACGATCGATCCATCGGTTTCCGTGCCGACGCCCACGGCCGCAAGGTTCGCGGCGATGGCCGCACCGGTGCCCGAGCTCGACCCGCAGGGATTGCGGTCGAGCACATATGGGTTCTTCACCTGGCCGCCGCGCCCGCTCCACCCGCTCGTGGACTTCGTCGATCGGAAGTTGGCCCACTCGCTCAGGTTGGTCTTGCCGAGGATCACGGCGCCGGCCGCGCGCAGACGGCCGGCCACGAACGCATCGCGCGCCGCCGTCGATCCCTGCAGCGCCAGCGAACCGGCCGTCGTCATCATGCGATCGCCGGTGTCGATGTTGTCCTTGAGGAGCACCGGGATCCCGTGCAGCGGCCCACGGACGCCGCGCGTCCGGCGCTCGGCGTCCAGCGCATCGGCAATCGACAGCGCATCGGGATTGAGCTCGATGACCGACCGCAGGGCCGGACCGCCGCGATCGATGGCCTCGATGCGCGCGGTGTAGAGCTCGACGAGCCGTCTCGCCGTGTAGCGGCCGGAGGTCATGGCCTCCTGCAACTGGGCGATCGTCGCTTCATCGAGATCGAATGCAGGCGCAGGCGCGGCCTGCTGCGCATCGACCCGGAGCGGGTGCGTCCGGGAGACGAGGACAGTGAAGAGGAGCGAAAAGAGAATGGCAGCGCGGAGGGCTCGGCGAATCATTGAGGGATTCTAACGCGCGAACGAAGTGAGCGCGCCCCCTACCGCGAGCGAAGCGAGCCCTTCGACTCGCGTAATCCGTGCGCTCGCTCAGGGCAGGCCGGCCTCTATGCCGAGAGGCGATCCACGATGGCGCGCCAGGTCCGGGCCGCAGGGCTCACGTCCGACGCCAGCGCGGCCCCGCAGCTGACGGCTCCCCCTTCGACCGACGGCTGGCACCATACCGCCTCCACTTCGAGGTGCAGGCCGATGCCCGCGATCTCGATGTCGAAGCTCTGAGGGAGCTTCTCGCCGGCCGGCACTTCGAGCCGCAGACCGCCGTAGCAGACATCGACCACGGCCGCGGGCCGCCCGTCGGCCGTCACGCGAAAGCCTCCCACGACACGCTTGCGCGGCCATCGGCGCTGCCGGCGTACGTCGCCGAGGCACCGCGTCACGGTCTTGAGGAACTCCGCGACCTTCAGGGGCTTCCGGACGAACTCCGCGCCGTACCGGCCCGCTTCGATCTCGATCATCGGCTCGTCGTACCCGGTGATGATGATCGTCGCCATCTCGGGATTGTCCCGGTGGCTCTGCCGGACCAGGTGCAGCCCGTTGAAGCCGCGCAGGCGCACGTCGGTGATGAGGAGATCGTAGGAACTGAGGGCGAGCAACCGCTTGGCGGCGTCGTACGTCGCCGCACCGGTCACGACGTAGCCCGCGTCGCGGAGCATCTCCACGATGCCCGCGAGGGCATGTTCGTCGTCGTCGAGCACGAGAATGCGATAGGGCAGTTTCATCGTCGGCTGGGGGCAGATGGACTAATGCTGACCTTACTCCGGGCAAAGACAATGCCGCAGCCGACGACGTGAAACCCTACGCCAAAGCGCAGATTTGCCGATTTCTGCACGCCCGGTACACGCGGATCTGTAACCGGACGGAAAAGTCTGAAATGGCGGCCTAGTGGACGACGGGACGGGATGGAGTCGCCACCGCGAGCACACGCGTAATGAGCGCATCCAGCCTGGCGTGCGGGATGGCGAACGGACCCGCGACGGCCGCGCCCGTCGGGATCTCGATGGCGATGACGACGCCGCCCGGCGCCGGCTCCACGATCCAGCTGAACCCCCGGAGCACGACGAACCGTTCCTGCGGGCCGGGGTTCTTCGCACGATCGATGGCCAGCAGCATCGCCTTCAGGACCTCCTGGACGTCCAGCTCGGTCCACTCGCGCTCATCGTTCCCGTGGTGCTCCAGCCGCTCGGCCACGGCCGCGTCACGATCGCGCAGGACAATTTCAATGTCAAAAAACATCTGTTCGTTCTTGGTTCTTGGTTCTTGGTTCTTGGTTCGTTCTTGGTTCTTGGTTCGTCGTTCGTCGTTCAAGCATCCGTCCACTTCGGGGGGCGCCGTTCCATGAACGCTGTCATTCCCTCGACAGCGTCCGACGTCCGCATCAGCTCCTCCAAGTATAGCCGTTCGAGTTTGGGAAGCGTGGCGCGGACGTGCTCCAGCAGCCCGAGCCTGACGGCCGCGGCCGCATGACGGATGGCCGCCGCCGACTTGGGGACGAGGTGCTCCAGGAACCAGCGCTCGACGGCGGTCTCGAGGTACTCGGGCGCGGCGACCAGCTCAACGAGCCCCATCCTCTGCCACTCCGCCGCGGTGCGGCTTTCCCCGGTCAGGATCGTCCGGGTCGCTCGCGCGACCCCGACGCGGGCCGGCAGCAGCGCTGCACCGGCGGGCGGGAAGACGCCGAGCCGCACTTCCGGAAGGCCGAGCTGCGCGGTGTCGGCGGCGAAGATCAGATCGCACGCGAGCGCGAGCTCGAAACCGCCCCCGAGGCAGCGTCCCCGCACGATGGCGACGGTCACGGCCGGGGCCTCCAGCAGCGTCTCGATCAGCTGGTGCATCCCGGCGAGCATCGGCCCGATCCGATCCGGCGCGTGCTCCGGAATGCTGGCCCCAAAACTGAAGTCCGGCCCTTCCCCCTCGATCGTGATCAGCTTCAGATGCGGATTCGACGCGATCGAATCGAGCCCTGTCCGCAGCTCGTCGGTCATGTCGGTCGTGACGATGTTCCCCTGTGGATGGCAAATCGTGAACGCCGCGCGAGTCTGGTCGGCGTTGAAGCGAAGGCTCGCGTGAGACATGAACGTGCTGGGCCTGGCGTCCTAGTGGCCGGGCGTCTCGCGCATCTCGGGCGCGAGCTCCCTCGCCAGATCTTCGCCTGTCGTCACCGGCTGCCGGCAGGTGAACCCGCTGCAGACGTAAGCGGCCGCCTCGCGATCGAGTTCCGACATCCCGGCGGTGAACGGCAGCAGCCCCGCCAGTGCGTCCTGCGCGGCCCCGGGAACGATCGGGATCACGATGGCGAACGGAAGATAGCGGCGCGCCGCTTCCTGCCGCAGGGCGACGCGCGCTGCCGGGCGCTCCGACGATGACCACCTGGGAATATCCCGCGTGCCATCCGGAGAGCGCACACAGCATCATGGGGATCGTGCGCCCCGCAGCGCCGACGCGTGGGCCGTACCGGGCCAGAGTCCGCCGCGTCCGCTCGACCATCGCCGTGTCGCCGGTCAGGTGCGCGATGGTGAGGGCGTTCAACGCCGCGACGGAGCTGGCGGCCGGCTCGGCGCCGTCGTAGTCCTCTTTCAGCCGAAGCAGCACCGTCGGGTCCTGCCCCGAGGTGCTGAACCAGCCTCCTTCGTCCGGATCCCAGAACGTCTCGTCCTGCTTCCTCTGCAGGCTCAACGCCCATTCGAGCCACTCCGCGTTGCCGTCTGCCTGAAAGAGCTCGAGGAGCCCCCAGATCAGATACGCGTAGTCCTCGGCGTACGCGTCGATCGCCGCCTCGCCGTCCCGGTACCGTCGCAGCAGGCGACCGTCCTTCCAGAGCGTGTCCTTGATGAAGCGCGCCGCACGTGTGGCCGCGGCGAGGTACGCCTCCGAGGCCGGACGATCGACGAGCACGCGCGCCGCGCGCGCGAAGGCGGCGATCATCAAGCCGTTCCAGGCCGTCAGGATCTTGTCGTCGAGATGCGGACGCGGCCTGCGCTCCCGCGCGGCAAACAGCGTCGTGCGAATGCGCCCCAGCGCCGCCACGACGTCGTCCTCGCTGCGGCCGCTCCGGGCGGCGACCTCTTCGATCGACTGCGCCGTGTAGAGCAGGTTCTTGCCGGTGAACTCACCCTGAGGATCCTGCGGCGCGTTGCCGCCGGGCTCGATCCCGAACCGGATCCGCGCGATGGCGGCATCCTCGCCGAGGAGCGCTCCGATCTCCTCGTCGGACCAGATGTAGAAGGCCCCTTCCGATTTGTGCGCCCCTTCGGTGCCGGCCAGCTCGGGCGGCAGGCTGTCGGCGTCCTCCGCCGAGTAGAAGCCGCCGCCGGCGTCCGTCATGTCGCGCTGGACGTACGCGAGCGTGTCTTCGGCGACGGCCGCGTAGAAGCTCTCGCCGGTTGCCTGCGCGGCTTCGAGGTACGCCAGCACGAGCTGCGCCTGGTCGTAGAGCATCTTCTCGAAGTGCGGCACGCGCCACGCGCCATCGACGGAGTATCGATGGAAGCCGCCGCCGACGTGATCGCGCATCCCGCCGAGCGCCATCGCCCGCAGGGTCTCGGCCGCCATCTGAAGCGGCGCCTGCGGGGCGGCGCCCAACGCGGATCGCCTGGCATGCTCCCGAAGGAGGAACAGCAGCTCGGACGGACGGGGGAACTTCGGGGCGTCGCCAAAACCGCCGCGCCGGCGATCGAACGCCATCTGAAACTGCTCGACCGCGGTGTCGAGCGCCGCCGCCGGGGCGATCTCCGATTCCGCGCGTGCGCCGCCGGTGACCGAGCGGAGCCGCTCGCAGCAGCTCCGCCGGCCGCCGTTTCGACCTTGGGCCGCTCCTCCTTCCAGACGCGCGCGAGCTCGCCGAGCAGATCCGCAAAGCCCGGCCGTCCCCATCGCGACGCGGGCGGAAAGTAGGTGCCGCCGTAGAACGGCTTCAGCTCGTGGGTCAGGAACACGGTCATCGGCCAGCCGCCCGATCCGGTCGTCGCCTGCACGAACGACATGTAGACGCGGTCGACGTCCGGCCGCTCCTCGCGATCGACCTTGATCGAGACGAAGTCGCGGTTGAGCCGTTCGGCAATCGCGCCATCCTCGAACGACTCGTGCTCCATCACGTGGCACCAGTGGCACGTCGAGTAGCCGATGGACAGGAAGATCGGCTTGTCCTCGCGCCGGGCGCGCTCGAACGCCTCTTCCCCCCAGGGGAACCAGTCCACCGGGTTGTTCGCATGTTGGAGCAGGTAGGGACTACGCTCGCTGGCCAGACGGTTCATTCGGGTCGGCACCGGTAGGGAAAGCCATCGTCAGACGATCTTCTCACTCAGGCGGTTCGGGAGGCAACATGGGATTCGTGCTCAGGTTATAGACCTTCCAGAGCCCGTCCTCGCGGAGCAGGTCGAACAGGAACCGCGCCTCGGTCAGGTCTCCATATGCGGTCGCGACCGCGCGAGCGTGGTCTCCATCGATCGAGACCAGCTCCGCGTCGACCTGGTTGACGGTTCCCGTGAAGCGCCACAACGGGTCCAAATGCCGGCGGAGGTCCGCCGCGCTGAAGAGGATTTCGTCTATTCCGAGTTTCCGCCGGCGCCAGGACTGCAACGCATGCACGCGGTCGTACCGCCTCGCCGCGGCCTGGCGCACGAAGGCCTCGGCGACCGCGTCCGGCGGAGGGACGAGCGTCTGCCGATCGCCTGCCGCGAACACGCACACGGCGATGATCGCCAATGCCAGCGTCATCGTCGCGAGAATCTGCGCGATGGTTTTCATGTTCCCGCTCCGCCCGCCTCCTGCCGCCACCGGCGGTCCCCGCTCCGGAACACGGCGAGTCGCGCCGTGACATGCGCCAGCACGAGCGCGCCGAGGCCGACAACGAACTGGGCCGCCGGGACATCGCCCCAGAGCAGGTCGTCGAACATGTCGCCGATCACGACCAGCACGACGCAGCTCGAGACGTCGGTGCGCGAGACCGTCCGCTTCCCGGCGATCCGCATGACCACCAGCGCGAAGACGTACGCGAACACCGCCCGCACGATGATGCGCCAGAGATCCATCAGACCACCTGCCCGGAGTCGAGGTCGAGGGCGCGGGGAGAGTCGCTGCACTTCTCGGGCGGCGGTTCATCGCGTCCTGCGAAGGCCTGCTTCCTGGCCTTGGCCATCTCGTCGTCGATGTCCGCCTTCAACACGCGCTCGGCCCAGGCGTGCGGCATCACGCTGACCGAGCCGTCGTGCTCCACAATCGCCAGGCGGACCTCGCGCATGTCGCGAACGCCGTGCATCCGCAGCGCCGCGAAGACGTCCTTCTCGTTCATCCGCTCCTGACGCATGCCGGTGTGGTGAAATGCGCCGTCCTGGACGACGATCGTCGGCTTCCCCTCGAGGATGGCTTCCATCCCGTGGTCCCAGTAGGACAGCAGGGAATCGGCAAACGCCAGTGCGCCGATGGCGACGATCGCCACCGTGCCCTGGATGAACCGCACGTCGCCGTAGATCATCTCGTCCACGATCTCGCCGAGCATCAGCGCCACGAGCAGATCGAAGGCGGAGAAGTTGCCGACGGTGCGCTTGCCCAGCGCCCGGATGACGACGAGCATGAGCACATAGACAGCGACCGCGCGGACGGCCGTCATCACGAGTTCGTTGATCTCCATGGCTGCCAGTTTCGCACACGCCGTACCGGGAATGTGTACGGCTGAGCCGGGGCCGCGGGATACAATCCGCACATGCCGCCGGACCTCGCCGTCGAAACGAACGGCCTCACGCGTGACTTCGGAAATTTTCGCGCGGTGGATGCCGTCGCGCTGGCGGTGCCGGCCGGCAGCCTCTACGGCTTCCTCGGGCCCAACGGCGCCGGCAAATCCACGACGATCAAGTGCCTGACCGGCCTCCTGCGGCCAACCGCCGGGTCGATCCGGATCCTCGGCATCGACCCGCTGGCGGATCCCGTGGCGGTCAAGCGCCGCATCGGCGTGGTCCCGGAGGACCTGGCCCTGTTCGAGCGGCTGACCGCGCAGGAGACGCTGTCGTTCGTCGCGCAGGTGCACGGGATCGACCGTGCGACGGCCAGTCAGCGGTCGGCCGACCTGCTCGACCTCATGGACCTGAAGGCCGCCGGGACCACGCTCGTCACCGACTTTTCCCACGGCATGCGCAAGAAGCTGTCCCTGGCGGCGGCGCTCCTGCCGGGCCCCGAAGCTGCTCTTCCTGGACGAGCCGTTCGAGGGGATCGATGCCGTCGCGTCCCGGCAGATCAAGGACCTGCTGCTGTCGTTCGTGTCGCGCGGCGGCACGATCTTCCTCACCTCGCACATCCTCGAAATCGTGGAGCGGCTCTCGACGCACATCGGCGTCATCGCGAACGGCAAGATGGTGGCGCAGGGCCCGATCGGTGATCTCCGCGCCGGGGGCGGCAGCGGCAAGACCCTCGAGGAGCTGTTCATCGGCCTGGTCGGCGGCGACGCGCGGACGTCGATGGCGCTCGACTGGATCTGAGATGTGGAGGACCCTGCGCGCGTTCGCGTGGCTGCGCTGGCGCATGCTGATCAACTCGATGGAGAAGACCGGCGCGCGCGACACGCTCGAGCGGTTTTCCGTGGCCATCGAAAAGATTCTGCCGATCATGGTCGCGGTCCTGATGGTGCCGTCGGCGCTGGCGCTGTCGGCGCTCGGCGCCGCCGGCGGCTTCGCTCTCGCGCGCGACGAATCGCGCGCGTTCCTCTTCTCGCTCGTCAGGTTCATCGCTCATCGCCGTTCCGGTCCTCAGCATCCTCGGGCCAATGCTGCTGCCGGCCGCCGATCGCTCGAACCCGGTGCGGCTGCTCCTGCTGCCGATTTCCCGCCGCACGCTATACGTCGCGCAGTCGGCCTCCGCGTTCGGCGACATCTGGGTCGTGTGGATGCTCGCGCTGGTCGGCTTCGTGCCGCTGGGGCTCGCCGCCGGCGGCGCGCCGGCCGCGGCGTTCTTCGCGCTGGTGGGCGGCGTGCTGCTCGTGGCCGTGGTCGTCGCGCTCTCGTCGCTGGCGACGAGCCTGCTGCACCTGGCCGTCCGCGACCGGCGGCGCGGGGAGCTCCTCACGCTGATCTTCATCCTCGTCGTCCCGATGGTCGCCATGCTGCCGGCGATGCTGGGCGGCGAGCGGAAACAGCGGCGAGCGGGACGACGGAAAGCCCGCCGCCGAGGAGCGGCTGAGCGCGCCGGTATGGGTGGCCGCGGCCGCCCGGCGCGCGTTCGCGGTCTACCCGACCGAGCTCTACACCGCCGCGCACGCGGGCAGCGGCGCGTGGCGATCGGATGTCTGCCGGTCGGTCAGCTGGCCGGCCTGGCCATCACCGGTGCGCTGCTGCACGGCGTCAGCATGTTCGCGTTCGCGCGCATGCTCGACTCGCCCGGCTCCACCTGCGCGCGTCGGGCGATTCCGATGCGCGCCGCATGGGCCTGGACGCTCCCCGGTCTGTCCCCGGGCGCATCCGGCGTGGCGCTGGCCCATGTGCGTCTCGCGCTTCGCACGCCGCGCGGGCGTTCGATCCTGATCGGGCCCGTCATGATGTTCGTCATTTTCGGCTTCTTCATGAGCCGTGCGATGACGGAAGTCATCCCGTTCAGGCTGCTGGAGTCCGGGCTCGGCCTCGCGTCATTTGGGTGCTTCATCTGCCTCATCTCGATCCTGCCGATCGCGATGAACCAGTTCGCGATCGACAAGGCCGGCGTGACCATGGCGCTGCTGTCGCCGCTGACGGATCGCGAGTATCTGGCCGGCAAGGCTGTCGGGAACGCGCTCATCGGCGGACCGCCCGCGCTCGTCTGCGTCCTGGCGGCCGTCATCATGTTTCCCGGCGGGTCTCCGGCATTGTGGCTGGCCATTCCAATCGCCCTGACGTCCGTGTTATCTTCTCGTCGCGCCGGTTGCGGCGATTCTGTCGGCGATCTTCCCGCGCGTCGTCGATCTGAACAGCATCGGCAGCGGCAGCAACGCGCACGGGCTGGCGGGCCTGCTCGGCCTGATCGCATTCGTCGCCGCGGGAGTCCCGTGCCTGCTGATCGTGTTGGCCGCGTCCAGCTGGATCCAGCGCCCTGCGCTGGTGCCGGTCCTGCTGCTCGGCTGGTGCGCGGTCGCCGCCGGCGCCAACCTGCTGCTGTTCGCGCTCGCGCGAACGATCTTCGCGCGGCGGCGGGAGAATCTGGCGTCGATGCTGTTGTAGTTCGGGAGTCAACAGAGAGGGACGGAGCCCGCGGAGCTGCGACCTTCGGAGGTCTTTTCCTCCGTTCCTCCGTGTTAAGGCGTGCCTGATGGATGAGCCTTCGTTAGCTCCGTCTCCTCCGCTGACTCCTACATCCACAGCCTCCGGTCCGCCCACCACCACATCAGCAGCACGGACAGGAGCAGGCCGGCGGCGGCGATATAGGTCGTCATGACCGGAGCCGCCTGACGAGCGAACTCGCCGCCGAAGCTCGACACGGTCGACCACGTGCCGGTCGCCGCGGTCATGAGGTCGCTCATGTTCATGAGCGCCATAATGCCGCCGGTGATGAGCAGCAGCGCGACGGCGATCGCGACGTTGAACAGGCGATCCACGTGCTGCTCCGCACGCCAGCGCTCGCGCCGGATCCGCTGCAGCACCGAGGAGGTGAACCGCTCCGGGGCGGCGGGCGCCGCGCGTCCAGCGAGAATCGCCTCGAGCCGCCGGGCGGTCGCCAGCGCCGCCGCGCACTGCGGGCAGCTCTCGAAGTGCGCCCGCGCAGCCGCATCCGGCTCGAGATCGCCCGAGGCGATCGGTTCGACGAGCTCGAGCGCCATCTTGCACGTCATGCCAGGAGCTCCCGCAGGCGCCGCTTGGCGCGATACAGGTGGGTCTTCACGGTGCCGATCGGGATGTCGAGCGCCTCCGCGAGGGCGTCGTACTGGACGCCCTGGAGGTAGTGCGCCGCGATGAGGAGCCGGTAGTTGTCGGGAAGCTGGGCAATCGCCTTCTCGAGACGGTCGCGCAGCTCGAAATCCGCGAACGCCGCGTCCGCGACGCCCGGCTCCCGCCGCGGCCGATCGTCGTCATCGTCGCGCTCCAGCGGCACTTCCCGGACCGTACCGGCCACGCGCCTGCGTGCAGACGTTGGCGACGATGCGGTAGATCCAGGTGGACAGCCGCGCCTCACCGCGAAAGTACGGAAGGCCCCGATGGACCTTGAGGAATACCTCCTGTGCCAGATCGTCGGTCTGGGAGCGATCGCTCACCATGCGGTACACCATGGCGTAGACAAGATTCTGGTAGCGGCCGACGAGCTCGCTGAATGCGATGTCGTCGCCCGTCCGACACCGCTCGATCAGCGCGCGCTCGTCGAAGTCCGTCATCCGCCAGCCATGTTAGAGCGATTCCCGCCGGCTTTTGTTTCACTCCTCGACTCACTTGTTCGAGAGTTCTCCGGGGACCTGAAACAAATGGCGCTGCCGCCTGGTCTAATGCCCCTGAACGCTTCGGAGGAGGGTACCCGTGAGAAGTGAAGATGTCGCGCTGATGGCCACCTTCGGCCTGATCATCGTGGCGGGGTCCGTGCTGCATGATCACGACCATGGCGAACCGCCGCCGGATGCGGGAAATGGAGCACCGCGAGCGGCTGGCCATGATCGAGCGGGGATTGATGCCGTCGCCCGAGATGGACCCGGCGGGTTTCGAATCTGCGGCCGGCATGGGCCTTCCGCCGGACGAGCCGGGAGAGGGGTACCGGACCGCCGGCGTGTTGATGATGGGATTGGGCTTCGGACTGATGCTCCTCATCGGCCTGACGTCCCGGCAGGCGCGCGTCGGCATCGGCATCGGAGGCGGATGGGTCATCATCGGCGCGGCGTCATTGTTCAACTACTACTTGATTACGCGGCGTGAAGAGCAGCGCAGCAGGCGGCAACGCTGGACCCCTCCAACCCGCAAGACGCCTGAGGTCCCCCCCACCGTCGGTCCGTGAACAGTTGTGTACAGCGGGCCTTCAGGCTAATCGCGAAACCGTTCAGCCGCCGGCGGCACTCGGCAGCTCAGCCCCGGCCGTTCGTTGCTCCCTCTTTTACCTACTTCCCAGCAAACGATGGGTTGGCGGGTGCCATTCGGTGGCATCGCGGGGCCATCTTTCCGGCTAACTCACGCCGAATCGGCTGGCACCGCAGTTGCTCTAATGATTCCCGTCGGGCGGCTCTAGCGGCCCGGCCGCCGCTCCGGCGTTCTGCTGGAGCAACCGCCCAACCAAAACATCCTGCCTTACGGCGCAGGGAGAGTCGAAAAGACACTCCCTGCCCCGCCATGTACGGACGGGGCCGCGCTTTCTTCGCTCACGCGGTAGGGGCCTCGGCGCTAGACGCGCCTCGGTAAAGGCGGCGAGCGGAGCGAGCCGCCCCTACCGCGGGAGCGAAGAGAGCCGCGGCCCCTACAGCCGCGGTGTCGGCGCCGCGGGGATCGCATCGGGTCTCCGCCGCCGCAGCCGGGCGTACGCGGCGGTGACTTCGGCGCCGTACAGAGGATCACCGCGGACACGTAGACCCACAACAGGAACACCACGACGGCCGCGATCGATCCGTGGACGCTGAAGCGCGAGAGATCGCGCACGTATTGGGAAAACCCGGCCAGCGCGCCGCGCCACAACAATCCGGTCAGCACGGCGCCGACCCACACGTCGCGGAAGCGCACTTCGGCGTTGGGGACGTAATAGAACACGAGCCCGATGATCAAGATGAAAATGATGGTGCTGGCCCAGTGCACCGCATAACTCTGGAGCACCAGCAGGGCGGGCACGCGGGTGAAGACCACGGCAAACCAGCGCGTCTCGGCGACGTTGATCGCGCTCACGAGCAGCAGCCCGAAGAGCAGCAGCAGGCTCGCAGTCAGCAGCATGATGAAGGAAATCAGCTTGTGCTTGAAGTAGCTTGGCTGCTTCTCGACTCCCCAGGCGTGGTTCACGGCGGACGTGATCGCGCCGAAGACGCCCATGGCGGCCCACACCATCAGCACGCTGCCGAAGATGCCGAGCGGCACGCCCGAGAGCTGCATCGCGTCGAGCTGGTCCGTGACGAACTCGAACTGCCGCGGAAAATACCGGAGCACGAACCCGAGCACGGATGCGCGATCGGCATCGTTGCTCGTCACGCTCGCCAGCACGGCGAAGGCCAGGAGGAAGAAGGGGAAGAGCGACAGCAGCGAGTAGTAGGCGATGGAAGAGGCGAAGGTGAGGTCGTCGCTGTTGTAAAAGCCGACGGCGCCGCGCCAGATCGCCAGCGCGGTCAGGCGGATCTCGGCGATTGCGCGTGTGAGCGCCCGCCGCAGGAACGGCAGGCGGGGCGGGAGCTCGGCCCGCGTAGCCGGCAGACTCACACCGTCATCATATCGTGCCCGGCAGCCGCCTGCCGGCGGTCGAGGCCGCCGCCCATCAGTCCAGGGCGGGACGCGACCGGGCTCGCATATCGCGTGGTCGCTGGCCGCTCTCGGCCCATTCACGCTGGACTTCCTGCTGCAGCCAGGCCGGCAAGGCGCCGGTCGCGGCCGTCACCGCAATGCGCCACGCCAGACGGCGCAGCGAAGGCGTCCGCACGACATAGAATGCGGCGCCGATAACAGCGGCGCCGATCAGGACGTTCGCGAGCTTCTGGGCCGAAGAGTCATTCATTGTTTGCGGACGTTCTCGGTTCTCGGTTCTCGGTTCTCGTTCTTCGTTCTCGTTCCCCGCTGAACGGACACGGTGCGGCGTCGCATCACGCCGCACCGCCGTTCAACGGCCTGACCCGCCGATTCGATCAGGACCGGTTCGTGGAGTAGCCGCTCGTCCCGGCGCCGGAAAACTGACCGGGAGTGCTGGGCACCGTGCCCGAGGTGCTCGTCCCACCGGGCATATTGCCGGTCGAGGTGCTGCCGGGGTTGGCCGCGCGCGCGCGGTCGTACGCCTCTTTCCCGCGATCGACGATCTGGCTGACCTTTTCCGTCGCCTGCTGGTAGCCCTGGCTGACCTTTTCCGTCGCCTGCTGATAGCCGTCAGCCGCCGTCGTCCGGAGACGCCCCGCCTGCTCGCCGAGCTGGTTGCGCAGCTCCGAGCCGGCCTTGGGGGCGAAGAGCATGCCGAGCCCGGCGCCCAGCACCGTGCCGGCCAGCAGGCCCATCAGAAACGACGAGCCGCTGTCTTCCCGTTCCAAACGATCGTATTCGTACGCCATGCATCCTCCTGTTTCGTGTGTTCACGTGCCGGCACATGCCGGCCTGTTCGCTCTCGTTGAGAACTGTCTTACACCCGTCCTTCGGCTGCGGTAGGCGGCTTGTGCCTGGAGTCGCCGCCAAGCAGCGACATGATCACCGCCCGCACGCCGCGAGCGACGCCGACGGCGTGACTGACCTTCTCGCGTACCGAGTCCTTCACGCGCTCCGCTGTTTCGTCTACGCGCTCCATCGTCCCGACGATCGCGTGGTCGACGCGCTCGGTCTGCTCGCTGACGCGCGCCGTCACCGTCTTCACGTCCGTGAGAATCGCGTCCACCTTGTCACGAAGCGGCGCGATCTGCCGGGCCTCGAGATCCGTGACGAGCTGCATCACCCGCCGGTAGGCCATGAACCCGCCGATGGCGAACCCCACGAGCAGCAGCGCCTCGAGCACGCTGACTGCAGCCATGACGCCGAGTATTTGGTTGGTCGTGTCGAGATTCAAGGCACTCTCCTGTTTCAGGCAGACCAGCGGCCGGTGCCGCCGGCGACGTCATTCAAAGACCGCCATCCTTCAGTGGCGGCGCTCCTCGCCTTCTCCACCGTGCCGCGCGCCCGCGTCAGCTCGTTGATGAAGTCGTCGAGCTTCGGCTCGATCTGGTCGCGGATCCGGCGGCCGTTTTCGGTCATGTACAACCAGCCCCAGACCCCGCCGATCAGGGCGCCCAGACAGGTGGCCGTCAGCACTCGCGCTCGCTCGTCCACAATCTCCTCCTTCACTCCTCATTCCATTCGGTACACGCCGATCGTCGGCATACCGCAACTCTTACGGCTCTCGAAGTGCCACGTTGTCGGCCGTCGATAGCCCGAGAACGTAGTTGTATCAAACGACGTGCCACGCCGAAAGGTTCGAATTCCGTGCAGAATCGAATCCACGCCAGCTCGTCGCGACGGGAACCTCTACATCCCTGACGCCGGGACGAACAGGGCCAGGGCGACGCCGTCCCAGTGATCGCCCGAAGGACTCTCGCGCGCGGCCGACCCCATCGGCATGACCGCGACGACGTTCGGATCGAGGCCGAACTTCCCTACCAGATAGTCACGGACGAGCTGGCCCCGAGTCCGGCTCAGCAGAAACCGCACATCCGCAGTCACCTCCGTCGCGTAGCCTTCAATAACCAGCGGGCTCGTCCTCGGGTATTTCACGAACTCCGCCATCGCAGAATCGAGACGCGCCTTTCCGTCCTCGGTGAGCAGTTCCTTGCCGTTCGCACCCGGTTCGAAGATCACGTTCGCGCCGGCCCAGATCCGCAGCACTCTTCGCTCCTTCGTCTCGAGCGCGCCCTGCCGATACGCCTGCACGCTGACGTCGTCCAGGTCGAAGTACCCGCGGCTGTTGAAGAAGCCGCGGAAGAAGAAACTCCGCTTGAGGGCCTCGGTGTTCTCCGCCAGGTCCGCCATCGCGTCCTTGGCCGAGGCGAGCGTCTGCTGCAGATTCCCGGCGATGCCTTTCATCGGGCCGTTCTCGCCGCGGAAGTCGGCGACAGCTCCCTTCGCCTGTTCGGTGGCCTCCCGCACGTTTGCCATCGCCTTCTCGGCCTGCGTGGCGATGTTCTTCGCGCTGACAAAGAGCGCGTCGTCGGTCAGCAGCTTGCCGACGGTGCCCTTCCCCTGCTTCACACCGGCGACGATGGCGGTGACGTCCTGGCTGACCTTCTGCGCAGAGGCCATGATGGCGCGGGCGTCCTTGCGGAAGTCCGCCACGACCAGCTTCCCCTCCTTCGCGACATCGGTCGCGGCAACCAGCAGCTCCTCCGCTTTCTCTTTCACTGCTGCCACGCTGGCAGTCACGAGGTCGATCGTCTCGCTCATGCGCTGCAGCATCTCCGCCAGATCGAAGGGCTCGCGGCTCTGAATCGTGCCCTCGTTCGGGACGACCTGGGACTGGTCGGTGCCCGCCTCGACCTGGATGAACTTGTTGCCGACGAGACCGTCGTTCTGGATCGAGGCGACCGAGTCCAGCCGGATGAGCTGGTGCAGGTCCTCGCGGATGCGCAGCTTCACGCGGAAGCGCCCCGACGGGTTGGAAGGCACGTGGATCGTCTCGACTTCGCCCGCGTCCAGCCCTGCGACCCGCACCTTGCCGCCGCTCTGCAGTCCTGCGAGGTTCGAGAACTCCGCGTACGCGTCGAAGGTCTCGTCGAAGAGCATGCGGCGGTTGCCGATGAGGAACAGCCCCACGGCGAACAGCAACAGGCCGCCGACGACGAACGCGCCCACGAGGACGAGACGATTTCGAGCCATATCAGACGGTCATCCTGCGTGCCGGGAAGTCAGGAAGGCGCGGACGATCTCGTTGTCGCTCTCGTCCAGTTCTTCGGGCGAGCCGCTCGCGACAATCCGTCCTTCGTGCAGCATCAGCAACTGGTCCCCCAGCCGGCGCGCGCTGGGAATGTTGTGGGTGACGATGATGAGCGTGACGCCGCCCTGCTCCTTCAGCCCGAGCAGCAGTTGATCGATCTCGTCGGCCGTGATCGGATCGAGCCCGGCGCTCGGCTCGTCGACCAGCAGAATCGTCGGGTCGAGCGCGAGGGCGCGCGCGAGGCCGGCGCGCTTGCGCATGCCGCCGGACAGATCGCCCGGCATCTTCTCGTACTCCTTCTCGAGGCCGACGGAAGCCAGCTTGGCCTGCGCACGCTTGCGAATCTCCGCGTCGGCCAGGTCGGAGTGCCGCCGCATCGGGAACGCGACGTTTTCGCCGACGGAGATCGAGTCGAACAATGCGGCGTTCTGGAAGAGGAAGCCCATCTTGCGCCGGACGCCGGCGAGCTCCCTGCCCTCGAGCGCGCTGATCTCGTCCGCTTCGACGAAGACCTTGCCCTTGTCGGGGCGGACGAGCCCGATGATGTGACGGAGCGTGACGCTCTTGCCGGTGCCGCTCCGCCCGAGGATCACGAACCCGCAGCCCGCCGGCACCTCGAACGAGACGTCGTCCAGCACGCGCTTCTCGCCAAATGCCTTGCTCACGTGATCGAGGCGCACCGCGGGCTCCCCGGACGCCTTGTCCGCGGCACGCGGCTCGGGAGGGGCGGCCGTCTGCGGCATCATCCGCCTCCCGCCTCCGGAAACATGAAGAAGATCAACCGGACGAGGATGACGTTCGACACGATGATCAGGATCGACGACATCACGACCGCGCGCGTCGACGCGCGGCCGACCCCCTCCGTCCCCGACGTGGTGGTGAATCCCAGGTAGGAGGACATGGTCGCGATGATGAAGCCGAACACCATCGTCTTCATGGTCGCGGGGATGTAGTCGGACATGTCGATGAGCGAGAACGCGCGCGTGAAGTAGAGCGAGAGCGACATGCCCGTCGCGGCGGCCTCGGCCACGTAGCCGCCGAGCATCCCCGCGAAATTCATCAGCGTGGTCAGGAGCGGGAGCGCGATCACGCACGCGATGACGCGCGTGACGACGAGATAGCGGAAGGCATCGACGGCGGACGCTTCGAGCGCGTCAATCTGCTCGGTGACGCGCATCGCGCCGAGCTCCGCGCCGATCCCCGCGCCGATCCGGCCCGACAGGAGCAGGGCCGCCGTCAGCGGACCGGTTTCCCGGACGAGCGCAATCGCGAGACCGGACGGAATCATCGCCTCGGCGCCGAAGCGCTCGAGCGACGCGCGGGTGTGCATCGAAAGGACGACGCCGACGGCCATCCCCGACACCGCGATGAGCGGCACCGACCGGACCCCGAGCTCGTAGACCTGGCGGACGGTTTCCTTGAATTCGAAGGGTGGGAGGAACGCCTGCCGGGCAGCCTTCCCCCCGAAGACCGACACTTCACCGACAGTGGCCAACAGGGACAGGACGGCCGAACCTGGACGATCAGGCATTCGAGCCGTTGACCGTGCAAGGGCTGGGCCGTCAGGCTCGGCCATTCCGCCCCTGATGAGTTTGTCGAGTTTATCGAGGTGTCGGATGCGCGGGCGCGACCCCGCCTACTGGACGGGCGCGGCCCGCCGCGCCGCTCCCTTGCCGCCGTCCTGAATCTCGTGCTTCTTCATCTTGCTGTACAGGGTGGGCCGGTAGAGACCCAGAATCTGGGCCGCTTCCTGTTTGTTCCAGTTCGTCCGCTGCAGCGTCTGCAGGATGGCCATCTTCTCGATTTCAGCCAGCGTCCGATGGGGCGGAATCACGAACTCCGTCGTCGTGGCGCTCTCGGTACGGAGCGATTCCGGCAGGTCGTTGACCGTGATCTCGCTGCCCTTGGCGACGAGCACACCACGCTCGATGACGTTTTCCAGCTCGCGGACGTTGCCGGGCCACCGGTGCCGGATGAGGACGTGGTACGCCGCCGGCGCGATGGACTTCACGTTGCGCTGGTGCCGCTGCCGGTACTTCTCGAGAAAGTGCTCGCAGAGCAGCGGGATATCCTCGGTCCGCTCGCGCAGGGGCGGCACGCGGAGCGTTATCGTGTTGATGCGGAAATACAGGTCCTCGCGCAGCTTGCCGTCGCGAAGCGCCGCGTCGAGATCGATGTTCGTCGCGCAAATCAGCCGGAAGTCCACGCGGACGATGCGGTCGCTGCCGATCGGGCGGTATTCGCGCTCCTGCAGCACCCGGAGCAGCTTGGTCTGGAGATACGGGGGCATCTCGCCGATTTCGTCGAGGAGCAGCGAGCCCCCCTCGGACATCTCGAACAGGCCTTCGCGATCGGTGGCGGCGCCGGTGAACGCCCCCTTCTTGTAACCGAAGAGCTCGGATTCGATCAGGTCCTTCGGAATCGCGGCGCAGTTGATCTTGATGAACGGGCCCTTCGCCCGCTTGCTGTTGTAATGGATGGCGTTGGCGATGAGCTCCTTGCCGGTGCCGTTCTCTCCCTGAATGAGGATGTTGGCGTCGCTCCCCGCCACGCTTTCCACCAGTTCGAGCACCTCGTGCATCTTCTTGCTCTTGCCGATGATGTTCCCGAACCGGAACTGCCCTTCGAGCTTCTGCTTCAACAACAGGTTCTCGCCCACCAGGTCGCGGCGCTCGATCGCGCGCTCGAGCATCGCCAGCAGCGTGTCGGGCTCGATCGGCTTCTCGACGAAGCTGTGGGCCCCCGCCTTCATCGCCTCGACCGCCTTGACCACGCTGCCGTGGCCCGTCACGACAATGACCTCGGTGTCGGCGTGGATCTGCTTGAACTTCCGCAACAGCTCGAGGCCGTCGGCGTCCGGGAGCATCATGTCGGTCACGACGACGTCGGGCTTCCAGGTCTTGAAGATCTCCTCGCCCCGCGTGCCGATCATCGCGGTCCGGACTTCATACCCCTCGTGCTCGAGGAGAATCTTGAGCCACTCGATCATCGACGGCTCGTCGTCGATCGCGAGCACCCGGTTTCTTTTCTTGATCGTCATCACAATCCACCGCGCGGTCAGCCGCGTTCGAACTCAGCCGCTTGGAGCCCTTAGCGCCGTCATTAATACACGCCGGCCCAAATGCGAAAGTGAATAGTATACAGAATTCCACTCCGCCGTCCATATATTGACAGTTGTCGTAATCGGATACAGGCAAGTAGCGTCGGATGAGCTCTTTACGAGCCTATCGGCCGCAGCGGCACCAAACAGAAAGGAACTCGGCCGCGTCAACTCCCAACGTCCAACTACCAACTCCCAAGGCGCTTACCCCGTACCAGCCGGGTGCAATCCGCCGCGACTTCCACCCCAAGACACTTTGGGAGTTGGGGGTTGGCTTTTTTGGGAGTTGTCAGCGTCAGTTCCTTAGGAGTGCCAGCCAAGCCGGCCGATCAGCGGGACGAAGACGCAGGCGTCCCCCTGACGTTCCGCATACTGGTCGCCGGACCGATCGACAATCGTCACGTGCTGAAAGCCGGAGGAACCGACGGGGATGACGAGGCGGCCGCCATCGGCAAGCTGCTGGCGGAGCGAGTCGGGGACGGCGGGGGCGCCGGCTGTGACGAGAATCCGGTCGAACGGCGCGTCTGCGGGCCGCCCTTCGGTGCCGTCGCCGACGTGGATCTCGACGTTGTTGATCCCCAGCGAGTCCAGCACCGTCTTCGCGCGCGCCGCCAGCACCGCGTGGCGTTCGATCGACACGACCCGCGCCGCGAGCCGCGCGAGAATGGCCGTCTGGTAGCCGGATCCCGTTCCGATCTCGAGGACGAGGTCCGTGGCCTGTGGCGATAGAACTGCCGTCATGACGGCGACCATGTAGGGCTGCGAGATCGTCTGCCCTTCGCCGATCGGGAGCGGCCGATCGTCGTAGGCCGCCTGGAGGTCCGACCGGGGAACGAAGCGATGGCGCGGGACTTCACGCATGGCCTCGAGGACCCGCGCGTCGCGAACGCCGCGCGCCGCAATCTGCGTCGCCACCATGTCGAGGCGCAGCGCGCAATCGTCCATCATCATTTACTTGCTCGCTCGCCGCGGCCGCAGGCGCTGCCCCGTGCCCTATAATCCTCCATCATGGCCGAACCCGACAGACCCGCGGAGCCAACCCCTGCGCCGACGCGGACCGATCGCCGGACCTGCCCGAACGACGACGCCGTCATCTGCGAGCGATGCGGCGCGGAGATGTTCAGGATGCATGCCGTCTGGCGGTGCCCGAACTGCCGCTACAAGACGGACTGCTGCGGGTGGTGAACGTGACGCTGGAAATCGGGACCCGGGACTCGGGACTCGAGCGACTCGGGACTGGCGCGGACTCGGGACTCGGGAGCTCGGGATTCGGGACTCGGGACCGGCGACGCCTGGCTTGTCACTAATGGAGAGGATCGAGACTCAGGTCGACACGGCCTCGGACCTCTTCCGGACCAACTACGAGCGGATGTCCGCGCTTGTGGCCGAGCTTGGCGAGCGCATCGCGCTCGTGAAGCAAGGGGGCGGCGCGAAGTACGTCGAGCGGCATCGCGAGCAGGGCAAGCTCCCCGCCCGCGACCGGATTCAGAAGCTGCTGGACGACGGCTCGCCGTTCCTGGAGCTCTCCCCGCTGGCCGCGTGGGACCTCTACGACAACGGCGCCCCGGCAGCCGGGATCGTCACCGGCGTCGGCCGCGTGTCGGGGCGTGAAGTGCTGATCGTCGCCAACGACGCCACCGTCAAGGGCGGCACCTACTACCCCATCACGGTCAAGAAGCACGTGCGCGCCCAGCAAATCGCGCTCGAGAACCGCCTGCCGTGCGTGTACCTCGTCGATTCGGGCGGCGCCTTCCTGCCGTCTGCAGGCCGAGGTCTTCCCGGACCGCGAACACTTCGGGCGCATCTTCTTCAACCAGGCGCGAATGTCGGCGGAACGGATCCCTCAGATTGCGGTCGTCATGGGGTCGTGCACGGCGGGGGGCGCGTACGTCCCCGCGATGTCGGACGAGACCGTCATCGTGAAGGGCGGGACGATCTTCCTGGCCGGGCCGCCGCTCGTGAAGGCGGCAACCGGGGAGGAAGTCACCGCCGAGGAGCTCGGCGGCGCCGACGTCCACACGCGGCTGTCCGGCGTCGCGGACTACTTCGCCGAAGACGACGAGCATGCGCTCCAGCTGGCGCGCACGATCGTGAGCACGCTCAATACGGTCAAGCGGCTGCCGCCCGACGTCGTCGCCGCGGAGGAGCCCGCGTACGACCCGCGCGAGATCTACGGCATCGTCAACGCCGACACGCGGAAGGCCTACGAGGTCCGCGAGGTGATCGCGCGCGTGGTGGACGGGTCGCGCTTCGACGAGTTCAAGGAGCGCTACGGCGCCACGCTGGTGACCGGATTCGCCCGGCTGCACGGGTTTCTCGTCGGCATCGTCGCGAACAACGGCGTGCTGTTCTCCGAATCGGCCCTCAAGGCGACCCATTTCATCGAGTTGTGCAACGCCCGGAGCGTGCCGCTCGTCTTCCTGCAGAACATCACCGGGTTCATGGTCGGGCGCGAGTACGAGCGCCGCGGGATCGCGAAAGACGGCGCCAAGATGGTCCATGCCGTGGCCAACTCGGTCGTCCCGAAATTCACCGTGGTGATCGGCGGCTCGTTCGGCGCCGGGAACTACGGCATGTGCGGCCGCGCCTTCGAGCCGCGGCTGCTGTGGATGTGGCCGAACGCGCGGATCTCGGTGATGGGAGGGGAACAGGCGGCGGGCGTGCTCACGACCATCAAGCGGGACCAGCTCGCGCGCGAGGGCGGACGCCTGTCGCCGGAAGAGGAAGAGGCGATCCGCGCACCCATCCTGGAGAAGTACGAGCGCGAAGGGTCCCCCTACTACTCGACCGCGAGACTGTGGGACGATGGGATCCTGGATCCGGCCGAAACACGGAAAGCGCTCGCGCTGGGGCTTTCGGCGGCCTTCAACGCGCCGATTCCCGAGACGAAGTTCGGCGTGTTCCGGATGTAGGGCGCCGGGCCGTGCCCGGACAGCAGCAGAGACACGATGCCTTCGATTCTTGTCGACCGTCACGGCCCCGTCCTTCGCCTCACACTCAATCGCCCGGACGTACGGAATGCCTTCGATGAGGGAATGATCGCGGACCTGACGGCCGCTGCCGCACAGGCGGCGTCGGATGCGACGCTGCGCGCCGTCGTCCTCGCCGGGGCCGGGAAGGCGTTCTGCTCCGGCGCCGACCTCGGCGTGGATGTCGAAGGCGATTGCCTACACGCACCGCGAGAACCTGAGCGACGCCGAAGACCTCGCGCGCATGCTCGAGCGGCTGGATACGCTGCCCATGCCGGTCGTGGGGCGCGTCCACGGCGCGGCACTTGGAGGCGGCGTCGGCTTGATGGCGATCTGCGACGTCGTCGTTGCCGCCGACGACAGCGTCTTCGCGTTGAGCGAAGTGAAGCTCGGCATCATCCCGGCCGTCATCTCGCCGTACGTCATCCGCAAGATCGGCGTCTCCGCGTCGCGCGAGCTGTTTCTGACCGGGAGCCGCTTCGGTGCGGCGCGCGCCCACGAGATCGGCCTGGTGCACGAGGTCGTGCCGGCCGCGGAGCTGGACGCGGCGGTCGAACGCCGGCTGCGCGACGTGATGGAGGCCGGTCCTCAGGCGATCGCCGCGGCGAAGGCGCTGATTCGCGAGATCGCCGGCGAGCACCCCAACGACGTGATCGGGTTCACGACCAACAGCATCGCCGCGCAGCGCGTCTCGCCGGAAGGCCAGGAAGGGATGCGCGCCTTTCTCGAAAAGCGGAAGCCGGGCTGGATCGCATGAGGCTCCGCCGGCTCCTGATTGCCAATCGCGGCGAGATCGCGATTCGCATCATGCGGGCGTGCCGCGAGATCGACATCGAGAGCGTGGCCGTGTACTCGGATGCGGATGCCGATGCCCCGCACGTCCTCGCCGCCGACCGCGCCGTGCGCATCGGTCCTCCCGCGCCCTCCGAGAGCTATCTCTCGATTCCTGCCGTGATCGAGCGCGGCGCGCTCGACCGGCTCGGACGCCGTCCATCCCGGCTACGGCTTCCTGTCCGAGAACGCCTCGTTCGCGCGCGCGTGCGAAGAAGCCGGTCTGGTGTTTGTCGGACCGCCCGCGGACGTCATCGAGCGGATGGGCTCCAAGATCGCCGCGCGCGAGCTGATGGAGGCCGCGCAGGTCCCGGTCGTGCCCGGCATGGTGCCGGCCGATCAGTCCGACGCCGGAGTGGCCGCGGCCGCGCGAGCCATCGGTTATCCCGTCCTCGTCAAGGCGTCCGCCGGCGGCGGCGGCAAAGGCATGCGCGTCGTCCGCGAGGACGAGCTCGGCGCGGGAGTCGATCCAGGCGGCGAGACGCGAATCGGCGGCGGCATTCGGGGACGGAACGCTGTACGTCGAGCGGCTGATCGAGCGCCCGCGCCACGTGGAGATCCAGGTGTTCGGGGATGCCCATGGCGGCGTCGTCCATCTGTTCGAACGTGAATGCTCCATCCAGCGACGGCACCAGAAAGTCGTGGAGGAGAGCCCGTCGCCCGCCCTGACTTCTGCGGTCCGCCGGGCGATGGGCGATGCGGCGGTGGCGGCGGCGCGCGCGTCGGGATACCGCAACGCGGGCACCATCGAGTTCCTTCTCGAGGGCGAGGGGGACGCCGCGCGCTTCTACTTCCTCGAGATGAACACGCGGCTTCAGGTGGAGCACCCCGTCACCGAAGCCGTCACCGGTGTGGACCTCGTGCGCGCGCAGCTCACGGTCGCGGCCGGCGAGGCGCTGCCCTGGACGCAGGACGAGCTGTCGCAGCGCGGTCACGCGATCGAGTGCCGCGTCTATGCCGAAGATCCGGGAAACGGGTTCCTTCCGCAGGCAGGTCCGCTGCTGCTTTACCGGGAGCCGCAGGGCCCCGGGGTTCGCGTCGACTCAGGCGTCCGGGAAGGGGCCACCGTCTCGGTCAACTACGACCCGCTGCTGGCGAAGCTCACGGTGCTGGCCGAGTCGCGGGATGCAGCCATCGCCCGCGCGCTCGCCGCGCTGCGCTCGTTCGCGGTTCTCGGAATACGGACCAACATCCCCTTCCTCATCCGGCTGCTCGATCACCGCGAGGTTCGCGCCGGCCGGCTGCACACCGGCTTCATCGAGCAACATATCGACGAGCTGATCGCCCGCCGGGAAACGCCGGCTGAAGCAGTCGCGGCCGCGGCCGTCACGCCTGACGCCCGGCTTCGTCAAGGCTTCGGCGGACAAGATGCTCTTCGTCGAGGCGCTTCGCAGCCGGACGCGCTGGATCCGTGGACCGCAATCCGCGAGTGGGGACGGTAGTGCCGCGCACGATCATCCTGCGCGACACCGCCGGCGAGCATCGCGCGACGCTCGAGGACGATGGATCGGTTTCGGTGGCGGGCCGCCGGATTCCAACGCACGCCGCGGAAGGCGGAGAGGTCCGCGTAGGCGACCCTCCGCGTCTCGCCTGGACCGCCGCCACCGGCGAGACGCGATGGGTGTTCCTCGACGGCGAAGTGTTCGAGCTCGAGGTGGAGCCCGAGGGCCGGCGACGCCGTGGCGACGGGACACCAGGGATCGCTGTCGGCGCCGATGCCCGCCACCGTAGTGCGCGTTGACGCCGCCCCGGGCGACACCGTCCACCGCGGCGACACCCTCATCATTCTCGAAGCGATGAAGATGGAGCTGCCCGTTCGCGCACCCGCCGACGGCACGGTGAAGGCCGTGCACTGCAAGCCGGGAGACCTGGTGCAGCCCGGCGTGGCGCTGATTGTGATCGAGTAGCTGCCCGCTTCCCGCTTCCCGCTTCCCGCTTCCCGCTCCCAGCTTCCGGTCAGCGTTTCGTCGCGGCCCTGTAGTACCGAGACGGCAGTGGATGTCCGACTTGCGGCTCGATGAAGGCAGACGCGTCGACCACCGTCTGCAGATCGACACCGGTCTCGATGCCGAGGCCGTCGAGCATGTAAATCAGATCTTCGGTCGCCAGATTGCCGGTCGCGCCCGGCGCGTACGGGCAGCCGCCAAGGCCGCCCGCTGATGCGTCGAACGTCGCGACGCCGAGGGTCAGGGCGGTGAGGACGTTCGCGAGCGCGGTTCCGCGCGTGTCGTGGAAATGGAGCGCGATCGCGTCCATCGGAATGCGATCCGCGACCGCGCCGATCACCCGGGGCACCTGGCCGGGATGCGCGATGCCGATGGTGTCGCTGATCGCCACTTCGAACGCCCCCATCGTGATGAGCGCGGCGGCGACTTCGGCGACCTTGGAGACCGGGACTTCCCCTTCGAACGGGCAGCCGAATGCGGTCGAGACGTAGCCGCGGACCCGGACCCCGAGCATCCGCGGCACGGGCGCAGACCGCGCGGTAGATTTCGAGCGACGCGTCGATCGGCTGATTGATGTTCTTGCGGCTGAAGGTTTCCGACGCCGCCGCGAAAATCCCCACCTCGCTCACGCCCGCCGCGTGCGCACGCTCGAGCCCTGTCAGATTCGGCACGAGAGCGGAGTATCGCGTCCCAGCCGCGCGCGAGATGCCGGCAAACACCTCCGCGGCATCCGCCATCTGCGGCACCCACTTCGGGCTCACGAACGCCGACACTTCGATCACCGGCAGACGCGCGGCGGTCAACCGATCGACGAACGCAATCTTGTCCGTGGTGCTGACCGCCGCGGACTCGTTCTGCAGCCCGTCCCGCGGTCCCACTTCAACGACGGTCACGCGCGATGGGAGTGCCACGGGTCCAGTCTACGCGCTGGAAGCGGGAAGCGGGAAGCTGAGCTCAGCGGGTAGCGGGTAGCGGGTAGCTGACTCTTCGCGATTCACGGATTCAAGGATTCAAGCGATTAGGGATTAGTGATTCGGCTCTTCATCCAGTCGTCCAGCTCCTCGTTGCTCCAGCAATTGATCACGCGGGCCGCGGGGATGCCGGCAAGCCGGGCGTGCGCAATCGCGTACTCGCTGAACCGGAGCTCGCCGACCGAGTGCGCATCGCTGTCGAGCGCAAAGAGGCACCCGGCCTGGAGCGCGCGCCGCGCAAGCACGAAGTCGATGTCCTGCCGGTGCCAGTTCCCGTCCAGCTCGATCGCTACCCGGCGCTTCGAGGCTTCCTCGAACACGCGGTCCCAATCGGCCGTGATCCCGGGACGCTTGTTGTACATGCGCCCGCGCGGATGGCCCAGGATCGCCACCGAGGCGCTGCGGACGGCGCCCAGCATCCGCGCCGTCTGATCCTCCGATCGGCGCAGCGCGGAGTGCGGCGAGGCGACGACGAACTCGAACACCGCGCGCTCGTCGGGCTGGAGATCGAGACTGCCGTCCGCCAGGATGTTCGCCTCGATTCCCTTGAAGACCCGGAACTGTCCGGCGTACGTCGCGTTCAGCTTGTCGATCTCGCGATGCTGCCGCGTGATGTCCGCCATGGTGACGCCGCGCGCGATCGGAAGGCCGTACGAGTGGTCGGTGATGCCCGAGGCAGCTGTGGCCCAGGCGCCGGCACGCCTCCGCCATCGTCTCGATCGGTTCTCCCCCATCGCTCCACGTCGAGTGCATCTGAAAATCGCCGCGGTACTCGCCGCGGCTGACGGTGCCGGCGCCGAGCGGCGCGCCCAGCGCCTGCTGCAGGGCCACGTGGCTGAGGTACGACTCGCGGAATTGACGGAGCGAGAGCGACCTGCGGCGCCTTCGTTGATTTCGCCAGCGCCGCTTCTACAGTCGGGGAGCGTCCCTGCTCGACGAGCTCGGTGACGATCCGCGCGCTGGCGGGCCCGACGAACTCGACGTCGCGCAGCGTTCCGGCCGCGACGAGATCCGCGACAAGGACCGGCAGGCCGACGATGGCTTTTGCCGCGCGCTTGTAGCCGAACTGGCTGCGCTCGGTGCTTTGCAAGCGCCGCCATGTCATAGAGGAGCGCCGCCGCGGCCATGTTGAGGTCGTCGTTCGCAATCGCGTCCGCCGCCGCAGAGACCTTTGAATGAGACTGCGGACCGCCGCTTCTTGACCGGCCGCCGGTGTGTAACCAAGGTAACACTCCCTCGAGCTGAGCATCTGCAGTATGGCTGTAAACATCTGACATACAAACGACTTGTCTGTAAATACGGCTCCTGGGCACCCCCCTTGCTCTTCGAACGGCGGGGGAAACGAAAATGGTACGCCTGACTGCGGCTCTTATTGTCGGGATGCTGGCAACGACGTTGTCGACCGGGTGGGGATCGCGCGCAGGCCTCGGCGCCGCGCAATCGAGCCAACCGGAGCGAAGCCACATCGACGCGACTGCGGAGGCGAACGGCGCGCTGCAGGAAATCCTCCAGTCGTCCGAGACGCCTGCCTACGTGACACGCGACGAAGAAGGGGCCCGGCTGTGGAAACAGACGCGCACATTCTACGAGAAGCGGCAGTTCGCGCCGGCGTGGATCGAAAACGGATCGCCTCAACCGCAGATGGAAGCACTCCTCTCGGCCGTTCAGGCGGCGGAACGCGACGGCCTGGATCCCGGGCTCTACAATGTCGCCGCACTCGAGCAGCGAAGGCAGGATGTGTCCGGCGGATTCCTGTCGACGAAGAGGTTCGAGCCGAACGAAGCGGCCGCGATCGATGCGTCCTTGTCGTACCTCTACATGAAGTACACGTCCGACCTCGCCGACGGCGTGTCCGATCTCAACCGGGCCGATCCGACATGGAAGATCAAGTCCCAATCCTTCGACCCGCTCGACCGCCTCGAACGCGCCCTGCAGGACAAGCGCGTCGGCGAATCGCTCGCAGAGTTGACGCCCGAAGCTCCAGGCTACCGGGCCCTCCGTCGGCGCGCTCGCGCAGTATCGGGATACGCCGCGCGCGGCGGCTGGCCCACGGTCCCGGCCGACATCAAGCTCAAGCCCGGACAGGTGAGCGAGCACGTGCCGGCAGTCGCCAGGCGCCTTGCCGCCACCGGCGACTACGCAGGCGCCTTGCCGGTTGACGGTCAGCCCGCGGCCTACACAACGGATCTCCAGGAAGCCGTGAAGCGGTTCCAGCGCCGTCACGGTCTCGCCGACGATGCGGTCGTCGGCGCCGGCGGCGGCGGCCGAGATGAACGTGTCCGGCGGATGCGCGCGTCCGTCAGATCGAGCTGAGCCTCGAACGGTGGCGATGGCTGCCCCGCCAGATGGGTGACCGCTACATCCTCGTCAACATTCCTGAAATGCGGCTCGATGTCTGGGAGCACGGCAGCGTGGGGCTGACGATGCGGGTGGTGGTCGGGAAGCAGCAGACGCCGACGCCGATCTTCAGTGAGCAGATGACGTACCTGGTGTTCTCGCCGTATTGGAACGTGCCGCCGGACATCGCGAAGAACGAAACGCTGCCGTCGGTGTTGAAGGACTCGGGTTTTCTCGATCGCACCAACATGGAGGTCGTCGATCGCTCGGGAAATCCGGTCGATGCGGCATCGATCGATCTCGGCAGCCCCGGGCAGTACCGTTTCCGTCAACGTCCCGGCGTCTCCAACTCGCTCGGGCTCGTGAAGTTCATGTTCCCCAATCAGTTCAACGTGTATCTGCACGACACGCCGGCCGACTCCTTGTTCGCGCGCGCCAGCCGGGCGTTCAGCCACGGATGCGTCCGGCTGGAGCAACCCGGCAAGCTCGCCGAGTACGTCCTTCGCGATCAGCCGGACTGGACGCCGGAGCGGATCGGCGAGGCCATGCAGGCGGGGCAGGAGAAGACCGTCAGGTTGAAGGCGCCGCTCCCGGTCTACATCGGCTACTGGACCGCAAGCGTGTCCGCCGATGGCCTGGTGCAATTCCGGAAGGACATCTATGGAAGCGACGGCCGGCTCACGGCCAGGGTCGCCGAGCGGCTGCCGCGCGTGCGAGCCGCGCGTGATGACCGCCTCGAACGCGTCGAGCCCGAGCCAGATGGTCGACACATCCGCACGCTAGACGGAGTTTGCTTGAATACGCAGCGCCGTACGTAGCGAGCCTTAGGCCTGCCGTGTTTTTGGAGTGGGCCTTCGGAGTTGAACGTTTTTAAGGCCGGCAGTACTGCGTCACTTGTGCGAGCAGCTCATCGAGATCGACGGGCTTCGACAAGTAGGCATCGGCGTCGATCTGCTTGATGCGGTCCTGGCCGGCCGCCGACACGACGATCACCGGGATGTCGGCGAGCGCCGCATGCTGCGCCTGCTCGTGCCGGAACTGCCAGCCGTCCATGACCGGCATCATGAGGTCGAGCAGGATCACGCACGCGGGCGATCCGGCGTCGAGCAGCTCGAGCGCCGCCTTGCCGTTGGGGGCCGATTCCACCTGATATCCCTCGAGCTCCAGGAAACGGCCGAGCATCTCCCGGGTATCGACGTCGTCTTCGACGATGAACACCGTGCGGCTCACGATTCATTCCTCCGGTCGCGGAACGCGTGCAGGAGCTCGGTGGCCACGTCGGCCAGCGCATCCGGCATACAGGGCTTCTGCAGGAGCCGGTCGCATCCGGCCTCGCGCGCACGCTGCTCGTGGGCGTGCCCGCCGTACCCGCTCAGACAGATAATCGGAATCCTGGACAGCGCGGCGTCCTTGCGCATCAGCGCGACCAGCGCGAAGCCGTCGATGCCCGGCAGCGACAGGTCGGTGATCACCAGATCCGGACGGTGGGCCCGCATCAGATCGAGCGCTTCCTTCCCGTCCGGCGCCGTGGCCACGTCGAACTCGTCCGCGAGAAACTCCGCATACATCTGCCGGGTGTCCTGATGATCCTCGACCAGCAGGATGAACGGCAGTGTGCGCGGACCGGCGACGGTTCTGGCGGTCAGCAGCATCAGGTCCGCCGCGGCCTCGGCCGGCGCTCCCGCGATTCGGTCGGCAGTTTCAGATAACGGTTGATTTCGGTCACGAGATCCGGAGGCAGGCAGGGCTTGGCGATGAAACCGTCGCAGCCGGCGGCGCGCGCCCGATCTCCCTCGGTCGCCAGCGCGTGGGCGCTGAGCGCGACGATGAGCAGGTGCCGCGTTGCCGGATCGGCCTTGAGCAGCCGCGTCGCCTCCCAGCCGTCCACGCCGGGCAACGAAAGGTCCATCAGGATCAGATCGGGCTGAAGCGCCTGTGCCTTGTCGATGGCCTCGCGGCCGTCTCTGGCCGTCTCGACGCGGAAGCCGCAAAACTCGAGATAGTCGCGATACATCTCGCGGGCGTCATCGAAGTCCTCGACGACCAGAATCAACGGCGCGGCGGCAGTCTGCGTCATCGTGTGTGCTTCAGTTGCTTCGACCGCTCCTCGATCAGGGCGCGGATCGCCGCCTCGAGGTCCTCCGGCAAGAACGGCTTCGGCAGCATCGCATCGCAGCCCGCACGCTGCGCGCGCCCCGGATCGGACGCAAACGTGACGAAGCCCGTGACCGCCACGACGGGGATGTCCTGTGTCCTCGGGTCCCGCTTCAAACGCCGCGTCAACTCGAATCCGTCGATGCCCGGGATGTGGAGATCCGTGACGACGACGTCGGGCCGCGCTTCGAGCGCGCGCTCCAGCGCCTGCAGGCCGTTGTGGGCCTCGTGGACGTGGAAACCCGCGCCGGTCAGCCATTCGGCGCACAGGCGACGGCCGTCGAGGTCGTCTTCGACGAGCAGTACGCTCAGGGGCGTCCCCTTGACGGTCACGTGTGGTCTCCAGCGAGCCAGTATACCAACCGGTCCGGGCGGAACCACGCGGCCCTCCAGCCGGTAAAAGACGAGCCGGAACACCGGAGAAGCAAGAAGTGGGGCGGAGTCTGGGAACTCCGCCCTCTTGAAGGACAAACTCAACAATTCACGGCAGTTTCAGCACCTGGCCGGGCTTGATGAGGTCGGGATTCTTGAGCTGGTCGCGATTCGCTTCGAAGATCTTCATGTAGGCATTCGCGTCGCCGAGGTGCTCCTTGGCGATCTTGCTGAGGGTATCGCCGCTCTTCACCGTGTAGGCCCGGGCCGCCGCCGGCGCAGGGCCCCCGGTGACCTTGATGTCGGCGACGATGTCGTTCTTCCAGTCGGGGATCGTCTTGATCGCGTTCCAGACCTGGTTCTTGTCGTCCTCCGTCTTGACGGTACCGACGAAGTGGAGCTTGCCGTCCTTTTCCTGCGCGCTGCCGTCGAACCGCCCTTTCGCGGTCGAGATGGCGTACGCGTATTTCTCGCGGAGTCCCATACTCATGTCCCTCCCTGTGTTGCTGAAACATGCAATTGAGATTCCTACCGAGCCTCGGCAACGATCGCGATGCGGTCGCCTTTCGGGCTGACGGCCAGCCGGGTGACGTTGCGCAAACCAAAGGCACCGAGATTGGCGACCACTGTCCAGTTCTTCTCGCCGGAGCGCCAGCGATACAGTCTGGAGTCGGCCGCCATCAGCAGCGTGCCGTCCGGAGTCCACGCGAGAAAGGGATCGACGGCGTTGGCCGCCGGCCGCACGAGGTCGCTCGCCGACGTCCGTCCCGGCGGACGAGCGTAGGCCAGCTCCTTGATCGTGCCGGTCTGGGCAGCGCCGTCAGCAGCGGTCTCCCGCTGGACGAAGCTGATCGCCCCGGACGGCATGCGCTGAAGGGATCGGCCTATTCCCGTCGCGGCGAGTTCAGAAACTCCGGTCGTGATGTCCGCGACGCGCAGCGTGCCTGGTTGCCCTCGCTCGCCGAGCACGTAGAGCGCGACGGTTCGATCGTCGATCCAGGCGTGATACCCCACCGGCTTGACATCGGTCAGCACCAGCGCCAGCTCAATCTTCGGACCACTGGGGACCACACTCCACAAGCGTTGCGTGCCGTCCGCTTCCACGCGGACGACGGAGATGCCCTTGCCGTCGGGCATGACGGTCGGCGAATACTCGCTTTCCGGGGTCTGCGTGACGCGCGAGATGCGCCTGCCGGCGATGTCGTAGCGATAGATGTCGGTCTGTCCGTCCCGCAGCGTCAAACCGGGCGGCGCCGGCGGAGGCGCCTTCGGGATGACACGCCCGGACGTGAAGAGAATCTCGCGCCCGTCCGGCGTGAACGAGGGCTGGTTGTCGTACCCCGGACTGTTGGTGATGTTGATCGGCGCGCCGACGTGGAGCTGCCCGTTGGAAGTCCACAACATGGCGAGAAAGATCTCGGTGTCGGGTGGCGGCGCGTCGGGTGGGACGGCCACGGGCGCCGTCGCCGTAGGGACCTGATACTCGAGCGTCACGTCGTGCTCCCGCGCGAGGACCACGCCGGGGAGATCGCTCACCGATGCCAGGAGCTCTTCGAAGGTGGACGGCGTGGACGCGAGCATGGTCAGCTGCCTGCTGAAGAGGGCCTTCTCCAGGTCCGCGTCGAACAACGTGACCCGGTTGTCTTCGCGATGCGGGCTGTTCGTGCGGAGCAACGTGGATTCGGTCTGAATCGCGACCGTGATGCGCGATCCTCTCAAGACGTTCCTGAACGCCGCCATCTCCGCCGCCGATCCGGAGACCGCGGCCGCGAGCGGTTCGGCCGACGGGTCCATGCCGAAGCGTGGAAAACGGACGGTGAGGCGCTCGACGCCATCGGCGATCGGCTCGACCGACATCTGCAGGCGGGTCGTGGCTGTCCTCTCCATTGCCGCGATCCTGTAGAAGACCGGCACGCCCGGCGTGAACGGCATCAGGTCCACGCCCAGCGACGAGACGTCGTCGAAGTCGTAGATCGTTCTCCACCCGACCGAGTCGGCCGCCTTCAGCGATCGGGTCGAGCGCATCCGGACGCCCGGGCCCCAATGCCAGGAGCTCGAGTTCCGAGCATCCTCCCGCGGCTCCGTCAACGTTTGCGCCGACAGACGCCCGCTCGCCGCGCCGGGCGGCGGGTTGCCGGCGACGTCCGGAGCCAGCAGCGTCTCGAGCTCACCCATCGCCGACGGGCGCAGCGTCGTGGTGTGCTCGATCGTCCCGGAGCCGTCCGGGCGGACGGTGACAAGGACGTTCGACGTGAGGCATCCCGCGAGGCTCACCGATGCGGCCAGCATCAGGATCGTCTTCAACACTCATCACTTCTATCGGGAATCCGCCACACGGTCAAACAATCCCTAATCCCTGATCCCTGATCCCTGATCCCTGATCCCTGATCCTTGAATCGCCGAATCCGCTGCATCTCCTACAAACTTTCAAGATTCAAGAATTCTCCGTTTTCCTTCCTCCGTTCCTCCGTTCCTCCGTGTTTGGCGCCCCTTCGTTGCCTCCACCCCCTCCGTGAGCTCCCTTTGTCGATTCTCACCACCCCCATTCGTCTTTAACCCGACACGGACGAGCTGACCGTGGACTGGAGGACCTGTGACGAAGGGTAACGTGTTGAAACGATGGGGCCTGGCAGCGGCGGTGCTGCTGGCAGCCGCCGCCGGCGTCGCCGCGGTGGTACCGGAGGAGAAGGTTGACGGCGCCGGAGCGTTCGAGCGGCTGAAGGCGCTGGAGGGCACGTGGGCCGGCCCCGGCCCGGAGGACAAACGGGCGACATCGACGTTCGAGCTCGTCGCGAACGGCACGGTGCTGATGGAGCACTACCGCAACCCTGCGATGCCGGGCGGCGGACACATGGTGACGGCGTATCATCTCGATGGCGCCTCGCTCGTGCTGACCCACTACTGCATCGCGAAGAACCAGCCGACGCTGCGCGCCGAGCGCTTCGACCCCGCCGCCGGAGAAATGCAGTTCGAGTTCGTCCGCGCGTCCAACCTGGCGAGCCCGTCGGCCGGCCACATGCGGCGCGCGAAGTACCGGATCGACGATCGCGATCACTTCACGACCGAGTGGGAGTTCTTCGAGAAGGGCAAGAAAACGATGACCGAGACCGAGACGTTCACGCGAGTGAAGTAAACCCTGAAGGAGTGTTATGGCCAAATACATGCTGCTGCTGCACGACGACCCCTCATCGTTCGCGACCATGAGCCCGGAACAGATCCAGAAGGTCATCGAGAAGTACATGACCTGGGGCAAGCGGTTGACGCAGGCGGGGGTGCTGTCGGCGAACAACAAGCTCACGGACGAGCCCGGCAAGGTGATGCGCGGCAAGGGCGGCACCATCCGCGTCACCGACGGGCCCTACAGTGAGACCAAGGAAATCCTCGGCGGCTACTACGTGGTCGAGGCGGACAGCTACGACCGCGCGATGGATCTCGCCCGCGACTGCCCGCACCTCGAGTACGGCGGGACGATCGAGGTTCGCGAGGTCGACAACATGGGAGCCTGACAGGCTTGGATCCCGACCGCGGGACCCCCCAGGGCAACGACGCGCGCCAGCTGGTGGACCATCTGTTCCGCAACCGCGCGGGGCAGATGGTCGCATGGCTGACGCGCGTGTTCGGTCCGGCCCACCTCCAGCTCGCCGAAGAAGTCGTGCAGGACGCGCTGGTCAAGGCGCTGCAGCAGTGGCCCTACTCGGGCGTTCCCGACAACCCCGGCGCGTGGCTCCTGCGCGTCGCCCGGAACGGCGCGCTCGACGCCCTGCGCCGCGACAGCTCGTTCCGCGGCCGCGCCGCCGAGATCGCGGCGGAGATCGGCCGCACCGGCGACGCGCTGGCCGCCGATCCGATCGCGCTCGACGGCCTCCTGCGAGACGACGAGCTGCGGATGATCTTCCTCTGCTGTCACCCGTCGCTGCCCCGGGACGCGCGGGTCGCCCTCAGCCTCAAGACCGTCGGCGGCTTCAGCGTCACGGAGATCGCCCGCGCGCTGCTCGCCTCGGAACCCGCCATCGCGCAGCGCCTCGTGCGCGCGAAGCGGCAGCTGCGCGACGCCGGGGCCGTGTTCGAGCTGCCCGGCGGCGCCCAGCTCGAGACGCGCCTCGAATCGGTCCTCGAGGTCATCTACCTGCTGTTCAACGAAGGGTACAGCGCCCACGCCGGCGACGATCTCGTCAGGCGCGATCTCTGCGGCGAGGCGCTGCGGCTCGCGCGCCTGGTAGCGGGCTCCGCCACGACGTCCGCGCCCGCAGCACACGCGCTGACCGCGCTCATCGCCTTCCAGGCGGCCCGGATGTTCGCGCGCGTCGACGGCGCCGGCGACATGGTCCTGCTCGATCACCAGGACCGGGGGCTCTGGGATCCGCACCTCATCGCGCTCGGCTTCGCGCATTTCGAGCGGAGCGCCACCGGGCCGGCAATGACCGCGTACCACATGCAGGCGGCGATCGCGGCGGTGCACGCCGGCGGGCACGCGACCACGCCGTGGGACGCGGTGCTCTCGCTGTACGACGATCTGCTCCTCCTCAACCCCTCGCCCGTCGTCGCGCTCAACCGGGCCGTGGCGCTGTCGAAGGTCTCCGGGCCGGCCCGCGCTCTCGAGGCGATCGCCGCGCTCGAAAGCGATGCGGCGCTGGCGAACTACTACCTGCTGCCGGCGGTGAAGGGGCGTCTGCTGGCAGAGATGGGCGACCGCGTGCGGGCGGCGGCGGCGTTCCGCGAGGCGCTCGAGCGCCCGTGCAGCGAGCCCGAGCGGCGGTGGTTGATGCGGCGCCTGGCGGAGGTGGAGGGAACGGAGGAAGACGGTCTCTAGTCATCTGAGTCTCAGGTCTTTGGTGTCTTCGGTCTTTGGTCTTTGGTCTTTGGTCTTTGGTCTTTGGTGACCCGAGACCCGAGACCATCGGCTCCGCTATCTTCCCAGCACCCGCAGCTCCGCCACGGACCAGTAGTAGGTTCGCTCCGATCCCATCTGCGTGAACCGGAGGTAGCGCGCGGAGCGCGCCTCGAATGGAAACGACAGCGGGACGTTGAGCGGGTCCTCGAGGGCGGCCGACAACGCCATGATCGCCGTCCCGCCGCTCCAGGCCGGCGACCAGACCTGGCCGTCGAGCGATGTGTCGATCGACAGCTGCCGCGGAAAGTCCGCGACGTAGCCGGCGATGAGCGTCTCGGCGCCGTGTACCGTGCGGGGCTGTCCAAGATCCACGGTCATGCTGTCGCCAGGACGCTGCTCGCGCCCCGCGTGCCAGCGCGTGATGATGTCGTGGTCCGTCATCGCGCCGACCAGCGCGGCATTGGCGGCGGCGGAGATTGAGGATATCGGAAGCGGTTCCCCCTCCATCTTCGCGAGAGGTCCGACCTGGGGACCGCGCTGGATGCGATACGTCGTGTAGCCGGCCTCTTCGTGGACCCGCTCGGCCTGCGGATGGCTGCCGACGAAGGTGCGCAACGCGCCGCCGCCGTCGAGGTCGTGATCGATCACCACCTCGAGAGGTCCGAACGCGGAGAGCCGCGTCAACACGGCGCCATCGCGCTGATTGAGCATGTACTGGAGCGCCCAGTAGTGCGGCGCGAAGTAGCCGCTGTACCCGTTGAACACCGGCCGGCGGTGCGCCGTCGCCCGGTAGAGCACCGTCGCGTCGTGCACCGGGTTGGCAGGCAGTTCGAGCCGCGCAATGGCCCGCGTGTGCACAGGCCTCGCCTCGGGCGGCAGCTGGATCACCATCGGCACCGGCCAGCTGTCCGACAACAGGCCGAGGCAGGCCACCACAGGGAGCGCGCGCGCGAAGCGGGGCCACCGTCCGCCGAGCTGCCGGATCGCGAGCCCCGCGCCGACCGACAGGCACAGCACGGCGAGCATCCAGAACCTCGCCGGCACGCGCACGCCGTCGACTCCCGGCAGCATCATCAGCCATGCATAGGGAGCCTTGTAGATGATGGGCCGGTCCATCAGCGTCGGCGCGGGACCGAGACTGAACAGCCACATCACGACCGCCGCGAGCGCATAAAAGGTCAGCGCCGAACGGCGGCGCCACGCCGTCCGCACCGACGGGTGCAGCACGCCCGCCACGGCGAAGAGCAACAGCGCGATCGACAGCGGCTTGTGCGGCGTGCCCACCGACAGCAGGCGCAGCCCCGCGATCTCGATCTTCCACGGACCGAAGTACACCGGCGACGCCGCGAAGGCCGCGAAGACCACGCCGGCGATCACGAGCACGCGCGCGATCCGCAGCGACCCGATCCGTTCCTTCGCCGCGCGGCTCCAGCCGATCACCAGCCCCACGATGATGAGGAGGATCGGCGTGATGCCCGGAAACAAAGCCGACTCGGGATGATCGACGACGTCGAGCCAGCCCCAGAGCCGGAGATTGTACGGGGCCTTGAGGACGCTCGCGACGTCCGCGCTGAAGGAGATGATCTCGTCCGGCCACCGCCGCATGCCGTAAGCGCGCTGGTACGTCCAGTAGCCGTAGAGCACGGGCGCGAGCAGCGCGGCCGCCACGGCCCCCGCGAGGAGGACGCGCGACAGCGCCCGCCAGCGATCGCGTCCGGCGGGGAACCACAGGAGCCAGAGCCCGACGAGCACCGACAAGTAGAACAGGTAGTACCCGCACGCCAGCGCCTGCATGAACCAGCCGGCCGCGAACAGCACCAGCCAGCGGCCTCGGGGGTCCTCGAAATATCGATGGAGCCCCGCGAGCGCGAGCGGCATCCAGTACGCGGACAGCACCTGGACGTGCGCGAATTGCGCCATGCGGTACGGCGCGAAGCCGAACGCAAGGCCGGCGACGAACGCGCAGTCGTGGCGCCTGGCGATCGAGTACGTCAGGAAGTACGCCGACAGCGCGCACAGCGGAAAAGACAGGAAGAACGCGGCGTTGTAGCCGAGCAGCGGATTGCCGCTCAGCCAGATCACCGGCGAGGTGATCCAGGACAGCCCGAGCAGGTGCTCGGAGAAGGCCATCGCCCCGTCGGCCGGGAAGAACTGCGGCGCGTTCCACCACTTTTCGGTCAGCGGCAGGACACGCGCGTTCCAGGCCATCAGCCAGGTGTTGAGCAGCGGGTCGCCGAGATCGTTGGGAACCCGGCCGCCCGGGTGCAGGATCAGGGGCCACGTCAGGGCCACGGTGAGCACGAAGTAGACGGCTGTCGCGAGGAGAACCGCAGGGCTGGGCACACGCCGCATGAGGAATGAGGCAGTATAGCGATATTCCAGCGATGCGGTACTCGCCCGATCACCGGCCGCTTCCGGCGCTACTTCAGCTCGCGGATCTTCTTCTCGAGGCTCTCGCGAAGGATCGCGCGGAACTCCTCGGGAATCGTCTTGTCGTCCTTCAGCCGCTTCAGCGCCTGTTCCGCGGCAGCCAGCGCCTCCTGCCGGTTCCCCGCGGCGAGGTAGGCGTCCGCGAGGCTGTCGTACGTGTTGGCGGAGCGCGGGTAGGCATCCACGTTCATCCGGAAAATCGCGATCGCCTCGTCGGGATGTCCCTTCTGCAGCCGCTCGTAGCCGTAGGCGTTCATTTCCGATTCCGGGAACAGCACGCGGTTCGGATTGCGCCGCCGCTCCACGTCGTAGAGCTGAAACGCGCGATCCAGCCCGCCCGGGCTCGTGAGCAGCGTCCAGAACTCCTCGACCGGCGTCGGCTTCGAAGCCGCCGCCGGCACCGGAGCGGTCAACGCCGCGCTGCGGATGTGCGCGTCGAACCAGTCGAGGATCGCGGGCTCCAGGCCTCGCTCGACCGCGAACATGTCGGTGCCGTGCCCGGCCGCCTTGAACTCCAGGAACTTGTTGGCGGGATGGCGGGACCACCCGAGCAGCCAGCGCATGCCGTTGACGGCGTCGCCGTCGTTGCGGCTGGCCGCGGCCATCACCGGCATCGCTTCCGCCTGTTTCAGGTAGTCGCGCGCCTCGGGCGTCGACCCGCCGCTCAACAACACGACGGTCCGCACTTCGGGATGCCGGCGCGCCGCGAGCAGCGCCTGGTTGACGCCGCAACTCGCGCCCGCGATGCCGATCCGATCCCGATCGACGCCGGTCTGCGACACGAGCCACGCATATGCCGCATCCACGTCACCCGGCCACTTCTGCTCGATCGTCGGCTGCCGCTCCTGAAACGTCGCGAAGCGTTCCCCTTCGCTCTCGCCGAACCCGCGGAAGTCGAGTGCCAGGACGTGAAACCCCCGAGCCGCGGCGGCCGTCGCCAGCCCGCTCCACGCCCCGCGGTCGCGGTTGCACTGATGCAGCAGCAGAACGGCCGGGCCGGGCTTGCCGGGCGAAACATAGGTTCCCTTCAACGTGATGCCATCGGGCGCTTTGATCGCCGCCGGCTGCGCTGCCGCTGAGTCGGCAGCCAGCCCGATCGCCATGAGGGCCCCGAGCGCACGCCGTGTGCGCCAGGACCTTGGCGGACACGCGAGCGTCCTGCCCGCAGAATCTCGTGCCCCCCGAGGGACCGATTTCATGTACATAATGAAGTTGGTAGCTATGACCGAGCCTCCAAAGAGCGCCATCGACATTGTAATGGAGCGGCTGCGCCGGAAGGATGCCGAGTCCGGAACCGAGCAGCAGGCGCTCACCGACGCGCAGCGCGCCGCCATCGCCGAAGTGCGGACCGTCTACGAAGCGCAGACGGCCGAGCGCCGCATCATGCACCAGTCGGCGGTCGCGGCGGTGTTCGATCCGGCCATCCTGGACGAGCGCGAGGCGGAGATGCGCCGCGATCTCGACCGCTACGAGCGGGAGCGCGACGAGAAGATCAAACGGATCCGCGAGGGGAAGTAAACCGCTTCCAGCTTCCAGCTCCCAGCTTCCAGCTTCCAGCTCCAGCTTTCTCTCCGCCTCCGGGACGGTGTCCGAGTCGGCGTGGTAGTCTGCCGCCATGGCTGTCCCCGCCGCCGTGCCCGACGCGCGGAAGATCCCGACCCGCGCGGTCGTGAGCTGGGTGCTCTACGACCTTGCGAACACGATCTTTTCGATGGGCATCGTGTCGATGTATTTCGGGCTGTGGGTCCGCGATGCCGTCGGCAAGGAACGCGCGGATTCGGTGCTCGGCATGATCACGGCCATCTCGATGGGCATCATCTTCGTACTGTCGCCGGTCCTCGGCGCGATGACGGATCGGGCGCGCCGCCGGATGCCGTTCCTCGTCGTGAGCACGATCGTCTGCGTCTTCTTCACGATGCTCCTGGCGCGCGGCGGTTTTACCATGACGGCGGTGTGCTTCATCATCGCGAACATCGCGTATCAGGCGGGGCTGCAGTTCTACGACGCGATGCTCCCCGAGGTGAGCCACGAGGGGAACCGCGGGAAAATCAGCGGCATCGGCGTGGGCGTCGGCTACCTCGGCTCGTACATCGCGGTCGGCCTCGGGCTGAACGCCGTCTTCGGGTCGGACGACAAGCCGTTCCTGTTCACGATGATTGCCGTGTTCTTCCTGCTCTTCGCGATCCCCTGCTTCCTGTTCGTCAAGGAGCGCGGCAACCCGCACCCACGGCCCGTCTTCAGCCTTCGCCTGATGCGCGAGTCCACGCGCGACACGATCCGCACCGTGCGGTCCGGCCGGGAATACCCGGGCCTCGTCCGCTTCCTCGTCGGCCGGCTCTTCTACACCGACGCGATCAACACGGTGATCACGATCATGGGCCTCTACACGGTCAACGTCGCCGAGAGCACCGGGCTCAGCCGTGAACAGGGAGAGGAACGAGCCAAGTTCATCCTGCTGACCGCGATCACGTTCGCGGTGATCGGCGGGTTCGTGTGGGGATGGCTCGTCGATCGCATCGGGCCGAAGCGGACGCTGAACTACGTGCTCTACATGTGGGTCGGCGTCTTCCTGCTGGCCTCCGCCGTCGGCATCTTCGGCCTGCCCCTCGCCACACTCTACGTCGTCGCCTGCGCCGCCGGCGTCGCGCTCGGCGGCATCTGGTCGGCCGATCGCCCGTTCATGCTGCGGCTGACCCCGCCGTCACGCATCGGCGAGTTCTACGGTCTGTACGGCATGATGGGACGGTTCTCGTCGATCACCGGGCCGCTGATCTGGGCCTTCGTGTTCTGGCTGACGATTCAGAAGATCGGCCTGGCCCCACACGTCGGCCAGGGCATCGGCGTGCTCGTGCTGCTGTCGCTCGTCATCGTCAGCTACGTGATCCTGCGGCCGGTGACCGACACGCCCCGGGACTGGTCGAAGGCGGGAGCGGGCGTCAGCTGAGCCTGCGTTCCCCGCGGTAACCCCGAGCTCACTTGTGTTGACACCGCGCGGCACCAGTGAACTCCGGGTTCAGTCGTCCGTCAGCTCCATCTCCTCGACTCGCTGTCACGCATAGAAGGCCGGGGAAACGAAACCGGGGAGCACATCGGAAGCGAGCGGCTCTCCGTATTTGTGCAGCGTGCGCCGGGACACCCCCTCCCGATCGTTGAGGGCCAGCACGGCAATCTGACGCGCCGCCAGTTCAACCAGCCAGCATTCCCGCACGCCGTACTGGGCAAACCACCCGACCTGCTCTTCCACGCGGCCGACACGTGCGTGCGGCGAGAGGACCTCGATGACCAGGTCCGGCGGGCCGTAGATACGGTCGGCCGCGATGTGGCTCCGCTCGCCCGACACGAAGACCAGGTCAGGCTGCACGACCAGCGCGCGATCGAAATCGAGCACGACGTCGGTCGGCGCCAGCAGCACTTCGCCAAGACGGCGCGCCCGCAGGAACGCCGTCAACGACAGGAACAGCTCGCCCACCATCCGCTGATGCGAGATCGAGGGCGCATCGGCGACGCGCAGGACGCCGTACGCCAGCTCGCACGGCAGCATCGTCTCCGGCGTCTGCAAGTACTCCGCTGTGGTCATCGTTCCCGCCTTTCTCCGCTTCTTCCGTTCGCCATACGCCAGCACTGCGCCCTGCTCTTTCTCGACCCCCGGTCCATCATCCTCAGCGCCGCACAGGCTTGTCCTGAGGGGCGTTGGAGGACGGCGTCGCCGCCGCCGCCGACGACGACGACGATGCCATCGTCCTGTTGAAATTGCAAGCGGGTCAGCGCAGCCGAAGAGGGCCGTTTCTGTAGACCACTCCGCCCTTCATGACGAAGCGGACCTGGCGGAGCGCGGCGATGTCGCGCGTGGGATCCCCTTCGACCGCGACGAGGTCGGCGAGCAGTCCGGCTTTCACGCGGCCGATGCGGTTGTCCATGTGCAGGACGCGCGCGGCCGTCGACGTCGCGCTCTCGAGCGCGGCGGCGCGCGGCATGCCGTACTCCACCATCAGCTCGAGCTCGCGGGCGTTGTCGCCGTGGGTGAACACGCCGACATCGCTGCCGCTGAGGATCGTGACGCCCGCGTCGAGCGCCGCCTTGAAGCTCGCGCGCTTGCGGGCGATGCCGGCGGGCTCCGGCGATTGTCCCTTCTTCCAGCCGGCGTACTGCGACGTGGCATCGCCGGCCGCCAGCGTCGGGCAGAGCGCGACGTTCTTCTCCGCCATCAGCTTGAAGATCTCCGCCGTGCCGCCGTCTCCGTGCTCGATGGTCTCCACCCCGGCCAGGATGGACCGCCGCATGCCTTCGGACGTGCTCGCATGCGCGACGACCGGGCGGCCGCTGCTGCGCGCCGTCTCGACGATCGAGGTCAGCTCCGCCGGCGAGAATGTCGGCTGGGCCTCACCGCGCGGGCCCCACCGGTAGTCGGCGTAGACCTTGATCCAGTCCGCGCCGTGGCCGATTTGATCGCGGACCACGCGGACGAGCGCGTCGCCGTCGGCTTCCTCCGCGCCCTGCGGCACGCGCCACTCGAGCGAGAAGCCCTTCGGATCGTAGCTGCCGGTCGCGACGATCGCGCGCGTGGCGACGAGCATCCGGGGACCGGGAATGATGCCCTGATCGACTGCCTGCTTGAGCCCGGCGTCGGCGTAGCCGGCTCCTTCCGTCCCGAGGTCGCGGATCGTCGTGAAGCCGGCGTTCAGCGTCGCGCGCAGATGATTGACGCCGCGGGCGGTCCGGAGGCCCAGCGATTCGCGCAGGACCTGGTCGCTCCAGCTCGTCTCGTTGTACGGATGGAGCAGGACGTGCGAATGTCCCTCGATGAGCCCCGGCAGGAGCGTCGTCCCGGGCAGGTCGATCACCTCCGCGCCGGCGGGCGCCGGGCCCGTCGCCGGACCGGCGGCCTGGATGCGGTCCCCCTGGACGCGGACCACCCACCCTTCATGAAGCGTGTCGCCGTCGAACACGCGCGCCGGCTTGAGCACCATCACCGCGGCGGCCGCGTCGCGCGGCGTCCGGTCCTGCCCGGGGGCCATCGCGTGCGCCGTCACGGCCAGCGCGAGCCACGTCACAGCACGTTTCACCTGGCTGACCTCTCTTTGCGGGCCCTGAGCGAGCGCTGCCCTCAGGCGAGTCGAAGGGCAGGCGCGTTACTTGATGCCCGGCACTCCCGCGGGTGAGGGCACCTCTTTGTAGCCGGCAGGAATCTCGAAGGCACTTGCCGGGACGTCCTGTTCACCGATGCTCGTCACCACCGACTGCAGTTCAATGCCGCCTATCTGATGATCTGCCGCAGGGCGATTCCCCCCTGCAGCGCCTCCTTGAGACCCAGCATGGACATGATGTTGCCGATCTGGCTCTTCGCCGCCAGTTCCGCGTATTTCTTGAACTGATCCGTCGTCAGGCACGTGTTCCCGTTCATGACGATCGCTGTGGGAAAGTCCGGTGGCAGGCTCGCGCGGGCGGCCTCGGGAATCGGCAGGTCCATCTTCCAGTCGAACGTCACGAGCTCGCACTTCAGTCCCGCGACGCTCTCGAAGGTGCCGGTGCGCTTCACGGTCGCGGTCGGCGCCATGCCTGCCGTCTTCATCATCGCGGCCGTGGCGTCGGCGGTCGTCTTCCAGTACGTCTGATCCTTCGGATTCAACATGAACACGGCGCCATCCGGCTGCGAGATGCTGACCGCGCCCGCCGGCTGTCCCATCGCCGGCTGAAGGTATTCGACGCGCGAACCCTTCTCGCCGATGGAGTGGACCAGATCGGCGCCGCCGGCCGGCAGCATCTCCTTGATCATCGAGTCGCCCATCATCGCGATCAACGGGTTGGCCGGCTGGCCCGCGGGGACCTCGGCCTTCTTGACCTCCATGTGGACCGTGTACTTCAACTCCGCGCGAAGCGTTGCGGAGACCGAGGCCGCCAGACAGAGCGCGACAAAGACCTTTTTCATAGACCCCCCGGGGACGATGGTAAACGTTCGAGTGCTGATCGGCGGCTTCCCGTCAGCGCGAAAGCGCCTGGTCGAGCTCCGCGCGGATCGCGTCGAGCTCTTTCTTCAGATCGGTGTAGCGCGCCAGCGCATCGCGGCCGACCTTCTGGTCGCTGCGCGCCGTCATGCCGGCCAGGTACGTGATGTGCGCCTGCAGGCCCGGCTTGCCGTACCGCACCGGCTCGGTCAGCAGCTTGCCCGCAATCGCGTCCACCCGGCTCGCCTTGGCGGCGTCTGCGCCGGCCGCGCCGCGCAGGCTCGCCTGCGCCTCGCGCACGCGCACGATGGCCTGATTGACGTCGGCCACGAGCTGCCGCGTCCGCATGTTGTGATCGAACTGCTCCTTCAGATCCGCCTCCGTGGTTCCGTCGGCGGCCACGTTCGGATCGATGAGGACGGTGAACGGCTTGGTGATCGTCGTGGCGCCCACCTTGAGCCGTGCCTGATAGCCGCCCGGCGGGAGGCTGAGCCCCGACGGGTGCCGCACGTCCCACACGAAGCGGTTGATCCCTGGCGTGTTCGTCACGCGCCCCACGACGGCGTCGCCGCCACGGGGCGTGCGGCCGAAGGCCATGGCGGCTTCCGGATCGTCCGGATCCGGCTGCCGCCGCGCCACGGCCGCCTCGTCCGCCACGTCCGCTCTCCCGCAACGGCGCGTCGCTGTTGAACGAGCCGACGAGCGTCCCCGCCCCGTCGAGGACGTCAATCGTCACGGGACCGCTCGGTGCCGCCGGCAGGTAGTACTCGATGGCCGGCCCGAGCGCGGCGACCTGCGTCCGATACCCGTCGCGAGGCTTGAACAGCTGGATCTCCGACGAGGTCGTCGCCGGCGCGATCTGATGAAGCGCGGTGATGTTGTCGAGAATCCAGAAGGCGCGTCCCTGCGTCGCGACGATCAGGTCCTTGCGGTGGACCCTCAAGTCGGTGATGGGCACGTTCGGCAGGTTCAACTGAAACGGCTGCCAGTGTGCGCCGTTGTCGAACGAGATGAACAGGCCGAATTCCGTCCCGGCGTACAACAGGCCTTCGCGATCCGGATCCTCGCGGACCACGCGCGCCGGAGAATCGGCAGGGATGCCGTTCCTGCCGTCCGTCAGCCGCTTCCAGCTCCTGCCGTAGTCATCGGTTCGATAGATGTACGGCTGGTAGTCGCCGAGGAGATACCGGTAGACGGCGAAGTAGGCGGATCCTTTGCGATGGGGCGAGGCCTCGATCCACTGAACACGGCCGCCCGTCTCCAGATCCTTCGGCGTGACGTTCGTCCACGTCTTGCCGTTGTCGCGCGTGACGTGGAAGGGACCGTCGTTCGACCCGGTCCAGATGACGCCCTTCTCGAGCGGCGACTCCGCAATCGCGTAGAGCGTACTGTAGAACTCTTCGCCGGTCACGTCGCGCGTGATCGGCTCCCCGCTGGCGCCCTGGCAGCACGGAGGGAACGCCGTCAGGTCCGGCGACATCTTCTCCCAGGTCACGCCCTTGTCCCTCGTGCGGTGCAGGTACTGCGATCCGTAATAGAGGATGTCCGGATCGTGCGGCGAGGTCGCCATCGGGGACACCCGCTGCATCCGGTAAATCAGGTCGCGGCCGGAGTTTCCGTACAACGACTGCGCGCCGATCCAGTAGTTTCTCGTCAGCCCCGTTTTGATGTTCGTCACCGAGTACTGACCCTTGCACGACGCGTAGACGATGTCCGGGTTGGACGGGTGCGGCATGATCGGCCCGGTCTCGCAGCCCGGACCGCCGCGCCAGTCCTCGCGCGTGTACGGGTCGGCCTGGCTCGTCATGATGATGGTGGTGTTGTCCTGCTGCGCGCCGTAGAGGTTGTACGGGAACTGGTTGTCCACCCAGACCCCGTAGATCTCGGCCGTGGGCTGGTTCATCTGCGACGACCACGTGCGGCCGCCGTCGAACGACACGTTCGCGCCGCCGTCGTTGGCCTGAATCATCGTGTTCCCATCCCGCGGGCTGACCCAGATGTCGTGGTTGTCGCCGTGGGGGGTGCGCATGATCGCAAACGTCTTGCCGGCGTCGGCCGACTTGAAGAAGCTTTCGGCGCCCGCATAGACCACGTCGGCGTTGGTCGGATCGGCGCCGAGCGTCGTGTAGTAGAACGGGCGCTGCAGGAGCGAGGCCTGCGGGTTGACGAGCGTCCACCTCTGCCCGGCGTCGTCCGACCGGTAGAAGCCGGCCCCGGGCAGCGCCTCGATGAGCGCGTAGATCCGATCCGGGCGCGCGCTGGTGACGGCGAGGTTGCCCTTGCCGACGAGCTGTCCCGGCAGTCCCGTCGAGATCTTCGCGAAGGTCTCGCCGCCGTCCGTGCTCTTGTAGAACCCGCCGTCGTTCGATCCGCTGATGATCGTCCAGGGTTTCCGCTCGATTCGCGACATCCAGGCATAGACGACGCTGGGGTTGCCGGGGTGGAGTTCGACGTCCATCGCGCCGACGCCGTCGTTGACGAACAGCACCTTCCGCCACGTCTTCCCGCCGTCGGCGGTCTTGAAGACGCCACGCTCGGGGTTCTTCTTGAAGGCGTCGCCCCCGGCCGCGACCCAGGCGACCTCCGGGTTCGTGGGGTGAATGCGGACGGCGCCGATCTGTCCGGCGTTGTAGAGGCCGGCGAAGTGCCACGTCTCTCCGCCGTTGGTCGTCTTGTACACCCCGCGGCCGGTGGACACGTTGCTGCGCAAGCCGTCGGAGCCGGTGCCGACATAAATGAGGTTCGGATCGGAATCGGCGACGGCAATGGCGCCCATGGATCCGACCGGGATCTTCCCGTCGCCGATGGGTACCCAGCTCGCGCCGCCGTCCGTCGTGCGGAACAGTCCGCCGCTGGCCACACCCATATAAAAGGTGCGCGGCTGCGAGGGGACGCCGGTGACCGCCGTGACGCGCCCGCCGCGCGACGGCCCGACCAGCCGGTACTTCATCCCTTTGAAGAGCGCCGGATCGACGGCCGTCATCATCGGCGCCTGCCGTGCGGCAACGGTCGGCCCCAAGGACCGCGTGGCGGCAGACCGCGTGGCGGCAGACCGCGTGGCGGCGGACCGCGTGGCGGCAGACCGCGTTTGGGCGAGTGGTGACGCGAGCACGACCGCGGCAAGGCCGGCCACCATCCCGGATTGAACTCGATGCATCATGCGTTTTCTCGTGGCGTCCGGCTTCGGCCGGACCCCCGTTACCGCGCGACCTTCCGCAACGTGCGGACAATCTGGACGGCGGGCTGCCCTTCGATCCCGACGGTGGCGCGCACGACGAAGTCGCCCGGCGGCAGCGCGCCGAGCGGGATCGCGCCGGTGGCGAGATAGCGCCCCTCGGCCGCCCGCTCGAGCGCGAGGCGCAGAGTCGCGACCGCCGGGCCATCGATCGTCCTGGCCACTTCGAGGGCCGAGAAGAGCGGCGTGCCGGCGGCGCCGCCGTAGATCTCGAACGACGCGATCGCCACCGGCTCCGAGCCGAACTCCAGCGTGGGGACGAAGACGCCGCTGCGAGAGATCCCGAGCACGAGCGTGCTCAACTGCAGCGGCCCGGCCGGCGTGAGCGCGGCGATGACCCGTTCGTCCGCCGTGCCGCCGCGTCCGGCCGCGTCGGTGGCGGCGACGCGCAGCCGGTACGTCCCGGCCGGGCACGACCATCGCCCCCATCATCGGCGCCGCGTCCATGTCGCTGGCCGTCCATTGCCCGACGATCCGGCCGTCCTCGTCGATCAGCGCGGCGGCGGCCGACGCGAACCGGACGAGCGGATCGGTCGGCTCGGCCACGAACGTGACCTTGATCGTCCCGTCGGCGGCGTTGCGGGAGACGTATCCCGTCGCACGGATCGAGAGATCGTTGAACCCGTCGGCGACGCGCAGCATCTCACGCGCGTTGGCCCGCGTCACCGTGGAGGATGCCGAGCGCGACTCGTCCTTCCGGAAGCTGATACTGGGCCTGGCCCGCACCACGACGCTCGGGCGCGTCACACGCACCTCGAGCCGGTGCATCCGGCCATCGCGATCGGAGGTCTGCGGCTCGAGCGAGGCGACGTAGTAGGCCGCGCTCTGGAGCAGCACGCGGCCGAGCGCGTCGGCGCTCGTGGCCAGGTGCAGCCGCTCACCGCCGGTGACCCCCGCGAGATTCTCCAGCCCCTCGAGCGGATTGTTCGAATCCCGAGAAGCCGAAGCCGGCAATGTTCTCGGTCTGCGTCGTCCGCATCGCGGCGTCGTCGGGCTGGATGACATAGACGTTCGCCCGGGCGCGCGCCGCGGCCACCGCGACCTGCTCGAACTTGTCCTTGTTGAGCTCGCACATCCCCGGCGCCAGCGTCACCGGCGCATCGCGGCGCGGCCCGGCCATTCCCGTGGAGAAGAACAGCAGCGTCATCGGCTCGTCGCGGTAGCTGTAGGTTTCGAGCAGACCCGCGAGCGACTCGAGGACGCGGCGAGTGCGGCAGGCCATCTCGGAACCGGTCTCGGATTTCGGCGCCTGCCCGGACGTCACCGACAACGCGCGTTCGACGCGCACGTGATCCTCCGTCAGCGGCACCTTGACGCCGCCGTACGGCATGGTGACGAGCGACACGCGGTCGCGCCGGGTCAGCCCGGCGAGCAGACCCTTGACGCCCTGGCGCAGCCGCGCTTCGTTGCCCGCGCGCAGTGAGTCGTCGTCGAGGACGAGGACCAGCGTGCGGCCCTTGTCCCCGGTGCTGCTGCTGCCGAACGGAGCCGGCGGCGCCGCCGCGGGCGGAGCCTGCGCCTGCGCGGTATTGGCGATCGTGACCAGGTGCAGCGCGCGGATCGCGCGCACCCGTCCGTCGATCTTCACTGAGACTTCCCCGGCGGTCAGATCCGGCAGCGATCGGCCGTCCGCCGCGAGCGCGACGAAATCGACCGAAGGCAGATCCGCTCCGCGCTCGACGGGGCGCGTCTGGCCGTGCGCGCGAGCCGCCCAGCGGCGGCGCACAGCAGCAGGCATCCGGCTACGTGGGGCGTGCGCGGCGTCTTCAAGCTGAGCATGGGCCAAGAATAACTCGGCAGCGACAAGTTTGGAGCACCCGCCAATTTTGTCAGTAGCCGATTTTCCCGGGTTGACCGCATCGCGACCGGAGCGTATCGTGGGCGCGGCAGTTAAGAGAGGAGGAGCTCTTGATTCGCAGTTCTACACGTGTGCTTGTGCTTGCAAGTTTGTGCGTCAGCGTCCTCAGCGCCCCGGCCTACTCGCAGGGCGGGTCGACATCCTCGGTCACCGGGGTCATCGTCGATACGGCGGGCGGCGTGCTGCCCGGCGCCAGTGTCGTGGTCAAGAGCAACGCCACCGGGACGACCTTCGACACCACGACCAACAGCAGCGGCGCATTCTCCGTGCCCGCCATCGACCCGGGCGTCTACACCGTCACCGTCACGCTCACCGGATTCAAGACGGCGGTGGTCAAGGACGTCCGGGTTCAGCTCGGTTCGCCCGCCACGGCGAACGCCACGCTCGAGATCGGCGCCCTGACCGAATCGGTCGTCGTGGCGAGCAGCAGCGAAATCATCAACACGCAGACCGCCACGATCTCCTCCACTCTGAACGTGGATCAGATCAACAAGATGCCGATGGCCTCGCGCAACGCGTTGAACGCCGTCACGTTCCTGCCCGGCGTGAACACGGCCGGCATCAACCGCGACGCGACGATCAACGGCCTGCCGCAGTCGTTCATCAACATCACGCTCGACGGCGTGAGCAACAACGACAACTTCAACAAGTCCACCGACGGGTTCTTCGCGATGGTGACGCCGCGGCAGGATGCGATCGAGGCGGTGACCGTCACCACGGCCGTCGGCGGCGCCGACGTCGGCGGCCACGGCGCGGTGTCGATCAATTTTGCCACCCGATCCGGCACCAACACGTTCAGCGGCAGCGCCTACGAGTACTACCGCGCGCCGGCGCTGAACACCAACACTGGTTCAACGAGCGCAACAACCTGCCGAAGAACGACGTGCAGGCTGAATCAGTACCGGCATCCGTCAAGGCGGGCCGATCGTCATCCCCGGGCTGTACGACGGCCGCGGGAAGGCGTTCTTCTTCGCCAACTACGAGGAGCTGCGGCTGCCGAACAACTTCTCGCGCACCCGCCGCGTGCTCCATCCGCGCGCGCAGCGGGCTGGTACCGCTATACCGTCGGCACCGAGGTCCGGGAAGTCAACGTCCTCGCAGCTGGCGGCGGCGAACGGACAGCTCGCGACCTTCCGATCCGACGATCATGAACACGCTCGGGTACATCAACGCCGCGATTCCGACGACCGGCGTCCTGAACCCCTCGACCGACCCGATGGTCAACAACTACGTCTGGCAGAGCCCGGGCAACCAGACCGAAAAACAGCCGGTGGTCAGAATCGACTACAACATCGGCGCGAACCACCGGCTGTCCGGTACGTGGAACCAGGTTTGGGTTGTCCGCGATCCCGATCACCTGAACAACGCCGATCGCCGGTTCCCCACGTCGCCGAACTATCGGCAAGTACGAGTCGGGCCGCCCGTCGCGCGTCGTCACGCTCCGCTCGACGCTTCGGGAGCAACCTCGTCAGCGAGCTGCGCGGGGGCTTTACGCGGGGCGGCGTCGGCTACTTCGGCAAGCCCGAGACCAACGGCCCTCAGACGTTCGAGGACACGGGCGGCTGCGCGCTCAATTTCGATCCGGACGACAACATCGACCTGGAGAATTGGTTCACGTCGAACGGCCCGAGCTGGCGAAGCGCCTACCAATACACCGTGGACGAGACGCTGAGCTGGCAGAAGCGCAGCCACAGCCTCACGTTCGGGGGGTCGCTTTTCCTGGGTCGGGCCTGGGAAGACGCGCAGATGATGGTGCCGGGGATTTCCCTGGGCTTCAACACGACGCTGGACCCGGCCAATTCGATGTTCACCGGGGGAGCGACCGGCAATTTCCGCGACGCATCGGCCGGCCAGCTCACCGACGCGCGGCAGCTCTACGCCATCCTGACCGGCCGCGTGACGGCCGTCACCGGCCAGGCGGCGCTCGATCCGAACACCGGGGAATACTCGTTTCTCGGCGCGCGCCGCCGGGCCGGCAACATGAACGAGTACTCGCTGTTCCTGCAGGACTCCTGGCGCGCCACCCCGGCACTGACGATTAATGCCGGCCTCCGGTGGGACCTGCAGATGCCGTTTACGCCGGTCAACGACGTGATGACCACCGTGACGCTGGCGGACATCTGCGGCGTGTCCGGGCTTGGCAGCGGCGGCACGTACGACAAATGCAATTTCTACGCGCCCGGCGCGACCGGTGGCAAGTTCCCCGAGTTCTCGCAGTTCAAGACGGGGAACCGCGGCTACGACACGGACTGGAACAACGTCGCGCCGAATGTCGGCGTGGCCTGGCGGCCGAACGTGCAGGGCGGCTGGCTCCGCGGCCTGCTCGGCGATCCCGATCAGGCGACGCTGCGCGCCGGCTACGCGATTGCCTACGAGCGCCAGGGCATGGCGGTCTTCACCGGACAGTACGGCCCCAATCCCGGGAGCACGCTCAGCCTGACGCGCAACAACAGCACGGGCCTCGGTCAGGGATCCGACGCCCCGTGGCCGGTTCTGCTGCGGCAACCGGAACGGCTGTACAACCAGCCGTTCCCGCTGACGCCGACGTTTCCGATTCTGGCCAGGCCGAACCGTGCCGACAGCATCGAAGGCTTCGCCCCCGACATCGTCATCGCCTCCGCGCGCTCATGGACGATCGGGTTCCAGCGTGCGCTGTCGCGCGACACCGCGATGGAGATCCGCTATGTCGCCACGCGCGGCGTCGACCAGTGGTCCGAATTGAACTACAACGAGCGGAATGTCGTCGAGAACGGGTTCTTCGACGAGTTCAAGCTGGCGATGACGAACCTGAAGGTCAACAACGCCTCGGGGATCACGAACCGGGCGGGCTCGTTCGCCTACTTCGGCCCGGGCACCGGCACCAATCCGCTCCCGATTTACCTCGCATACCTCAACGGGAGCCGGAACGCGACCGATCCCAACGCTTACACGGGGGGAACCAACACCTGGACGAACTCGACCCTCGCGCAGCGGCTCGTCGCGACGAACCCGAACGTGAACTCGGGGACCGCGAACGCGGCGATCGATCTGGACGGCACGCTGGCGCGGCGGCAGAACGCGCTGGCCGCCGGGCTGCCGGCGAACTTCTTCGTCGTCAATCCCGACGCCAACAACGTCAACGTCTTCGACAGCGGCGCGTCCAGCGACTACCACGCGCTCCAGCTCGAGATCCGCCGCCGGCTGTCGAAAGGGCTGCAGATCAACGGCAGCTATCAGTACGCGACCGAGAGCGGTTCGTCGTTTCTCGGGTTCAGGTACGGGCGCGTGATGAATCCGACCAACGACACGGTGCGCCATGCGTTCAAGACGCAGTGGGACTGGACGATCCCCGTCGGCCACGGGCAGCGGTTCGGCGGCAACATGAACCCGATCCTCAACGGCGTGCTCGGGGGATGGACTTTCAACGGCGTGGGCCGCGTCCAGGCCCGCATGGTGGACTTCGGCAACGTCCGGCTGGTCGGCATGTCGGCGAACGACGTGCAGAAGCTGTACAAGCACGACATCCGCATCGATCCGGCGACCGGCCTGAGGACAGTCTTCACGATGCCGGACGACGTGATCCTCAACACCAGACGCGCCTTCAGCGTCAGCACGACGACGCTGGACGGCTACTCGACGTCGCTGGGAAAGCCCGAGGGCCGGTACTTCGCACCCGCCAGCAGCGCCGACTGTATCCAGCTGAAAGCGGGTGACTGCGCGCCGCGGACGCTCATGATCCGCGCGCCGATCTTCACGCGCTTCGACATCGGCGTGACGAAGAAGTTCCCGATCCACGGGTCGATGAACTTCGAGCTGCGCGCCGACGTGCTGAACGTGTTCGACAACGTCAATTTCAACCAGTCGAACAGTCCTGGCACCGGCGCCGGGATTTTCCAGGTAACCACCGCGTATTCGGATCTCAGCAACGTCTTCGACCCGGGCGGCCGGCTCGGTCAGCTGGTGTTCAGGTTGAATTGGTGAATTGAGAGCTGGAAGCTGGGAGCTGGGAGCTGGCAGCGGCCAGCTTCCAGCTGGCGTCAGGCCCTCGGATGATTCCCGAAGTGCCACCGCAGCTTCGACAGGGGATCCCGCCCGCATCGTTCTGCAGCCGTCGTTACTGACTCGACTACCGCTTCGCGCGTGAGCGGCTTGCGCAGCAGCGCGACGACCCCGAGGTCGAGCGCGCGGCGGACGTGGTCGGGATCCGACAGTCCTGTCATCAGGATGACCTGCGGCGGCAGGTGATTGCGGAGCGCGGCGCAGACCTCGAAGCCGTCCGGCGGCGGGATGACCAGATCGAGGAGCACGATGTCGGGGTAGTACACCGCGGCCGCGTCGAGCGCTTCGCGGCCCGACCCCGCCGTCACGACCGCGTACCCTTCGTCCTCGAGCCACGCGGAGATGAGCCCGCGGAGGTCGTCGGAATCGTCGACGACGAGGATCCGGATGGAACCGCGCTTGCTTCGCGGGCCTTCGCGCCCGGCCAGCGACGTCAGCATGGTCGCCCAGACGCGATCACATTTTGGACATTGGTAGTAGGCGCGTGCGTCTTCGTGACCGACAGGGGCCGCTTCCGAACCGCACCGAGGGCACAGGATGTCCATAAGTGTGACGGCGCGGTAGCCGCCTCCGCACCGGGGGCCAATGGCAAGTCGCGTGAGGCTGGGGTACTCGACTATAACGCAAACCCGCGCGCCGGAGGGAACCAGAACCAGCCGCCCCGCACGCTGCGCGCCCAGCAGCCCGTGAAGCGTCCGCGCGATGCTACCATCGGTGCGCATGACGACGGACCGCAGGACGATCCGATACGCGATTGGCGCGGCCTTCGTCGTTGCCGCGGCCGCCGCCACGCTCCTCGCGATGGGGCGCGTGCCCATCTGCAAGTGCGGCTACGTCAAGGTCTGGCACGGCGTCGTGCAGAGCTCCGAGAACTCGCAGCACCTGTCCGACTGGTACACCTTCACCCATGTGATCCACGGCTTCGTGTTCTACGCGCTGTTGCGGTTCGTCGCGCGCCGGACCCCGATCGGCCTTCGGCTGGTGCTCGCGACGGTCGTGGAAGCGGCGTGGGAGATTCTCGAGAACACCGACTTCATCATCAATCGCTATCGCGAGGCGACGATCTCCCTCGACTACTTCGGCGACAGCGTGGTCAACTCGGTCGCCGACATCCTGGCCATGGCCGCCGGCTTTGCCCTCGCGGCGCGCCTCCCCGTCTGGACGACCGTGGCGCTGACGCTCGCGATCGAGCTGGTGCTGCTCTACTGGATTCGGGACAACCTCACGCTGAACCTCGTGATGCTGCTCTACCCGCTCGACGCGATTCGCCGCTGGCAGACGAGATAGCGGGAGGCCCTGCCGCCTCCGTCATCTCTTCCGGCCGCCCGACATGCCGTCGACCGACCACGCTCCCCCGCCGCGCGCGGCAATGTAGAAGAAGACGAAGCAATAGAGGACGGCGAGCTCGCCGCCATTCATGATCGGCGCCCCACCTTTCGGCATGTGAGCCATGCAGTACGCGGCGGCCATCTCTCCGCTCGCGAGGATGGCGGCGTAACCGGTCGCGAAGCCGACCGCAACCAGGAGCCCGGCGATGAGCTCGATGAAACCCGCCGCGCCCATCATCGACGCGTAGTCAACCTTGGTCCCGCCGAACATGCCGAAAATTTTCTGGGCGCCATGGCACGCGAACAGCACGCCCGCCACGATCCGCATCAGCGCGTAGATTTGGGGCGCAAATCGCCCGAGGATACGTTCCATTGACAGGTCCTCCCTCTAACGTCCGGCGCCGGCCGGATCCATGCTGCGACAGTTTAGCCTCTTCAGCCGCGCCGTAGCGCGCGGTGAGTCGGGAGCGCGCGCAGGCCGGGATTCGGGACTCGGGACTCGGGATTCGGGACTCGGGATTCGGGACTCGGGACTCGGGACTCGGGACTCGGGATTCGGATTCGGGAATCGGGATTCGGGATTAGTTTAGGGATTAGGGATTCCCCCGCCGCAGCCGCGCCAGCAGCTCCGTGAAGTCCGCCGGCAGAGCGGCTTCCAGATCCAGCGGCCGTCCGTCGGTCGGATGCAGCACCGTCAGCCGGTACGCGTGGAGGGCGTGACGTTTGAACGCGATCGGCCGCAGCGTGTCGGGACCGAACACGTATCGCTGCTCGCCGACGAGCGTGTGGCCGCGCAGCCGGGCCTGGATGCGGATCTGGTTGCGCCTGCCGGTGCGCAGCTTGACCTCGATCAACGTCGCCGGGCCGAACGTCTCGATGACGCGATACGCGCAGACGGCCTCCGTCGCGCGCGGGTCCCGCGGGTGCGTCTCCTTCTGGATGAGCGCCTTGTCGTCCCACACGAGGAAGTCGCGCCACGTGCCGGCCGGACGTTCGGGCGTGCCGTAGACGACCGCCCAGTACACGCGTGACGGCTCCTGGCGCTTGAACTGCGCCTTCAACGCCCGCTGCGACAGCTCGTTCTTTGCGAACACGACGAGACCGGACGTGTCCTGGTCGATGCGGTGCACGACAAAGGGACGCCGCTTGCCGTGCGGCCGGAACCGCTCTTCGATCTGTTCGTAGACCGAGGGGGCTTCGCTCTTCCGCTCCAGCGGCACGGCCAGCAGTCCCGGCGGCTTGTTCACGACGATCAGCTCGTCGTCTTCGTAGACGACGTCCAGATCTCCGGCCGGCCCGAGCCGCGGGCGGCGCCTGGCGCTGCCGGGCCGATCGATCCACAGCCGGACGACGTCGCCTGGCACGAGGCGCCGTGAGGCATCGCCGAGCTCCGCTTCGGCGCCGTTGACGTACACCTTTCCCCGCTCGAGCGCCGCGACCGCACGCGCGCGCGATCCGAGCCGCTCGCCGCCGGCGAGAAACTTGTCGAGGCGGAGGCCGGCGTCGCCATCCGCAACGGTCCAGTTGGTGTCCGGCATGTTCGTGAGGTCGCGCCGTTGACACGGCCTTCACACTGAGCATACTCTCGCCGCCGAAGTCGACGAGCATCGGGAGATCGCGCGTAGAAACCCGATGCTCGCTTGTAGTGCACGTTCTCTCGAGGAGCCGAGATATGAAAAACGGACGACTGTGGTGCCGCGTGGCCGTGTTGTTTGGTCTGGCGTCGGTTGCGGTTCTCGCGCAGGCTCCCCCTGCGCCGCAGGGAGCTCCGGCGCAGCCGCCGGCGGGCGCCGGCCGCCAAGGCGGACCGCCGGCGCAGCCGATGTCGTTTTTCGTGACGAGCGTCGGCAAGGGCGACGGGGGAAATCTGGGTGGGCTCACCGGCGCAGACGCGCATTGTCAGCAGCTCGCCGCGGCGGCGGGCGCCGGCGACCGGACGTGGCGCGCGTATCTCAGCACCAGCGCATCGGGCAACCAGCCGGCCGTGAACGCACGGGATCGCATCGGCAAGGGTCCCTGGCACAACGCGCGAGGCGCGCAAATCGCTTCGGATGTGGCGCACCTCCACGGCGACACGATTGAGGCCGCGCGCTTCGGAAACAACCTCAGCCGGACCACGGTGCTCAGCGAGAAAGGTGAGCCGATCAAGGGTGCGGGCGACCAGCCGAACCAGCACGACATCCTGACCGGCTCGCAGACCGACGGCCGCGCGTTCACCGACGGCGCCGATCACACCTGCGCGAACTGGACCAGCAACGCGGCGGGATCCGGTCAGGTCGGACACTTCGATCGCACCGGCGGCGGGAACACGTCCTGGAACTCCGCGCACGGATCGCGCCCCGGGTGCAGCCAGGCCAACCTGGTCGGCACCGGCGGCGCCGGCCTGCTCTACTGCTTCGCGAGCGGCGAGGCCCGCTGAAGACGACCGGGCGCCGCGTGCGGTTGGAGATCAGCGATGGCGGATGACTCCCGCGCACGCGGCGTGTATCTCGGTACGGACGGCGGAGCCACGACCTCCAAGGTCGCCGGGGTGTGGGACGACGGCACGACCGTGTCGACGCGGCTGCTCCAACGGCCCACGAACTCCGAGGCGGGGCCGGCGGCAACCGTCGCGACCTGGGTGGAGGCCATCGCCGACTATCTCACCGACAACGGGCTGCAATGGGAGCAGCTCCGCGGGGTCGGCCTCGCGATCCCCGGTCCGTACGAACGGTACGGCGTCTTCGGCCGATCGCCGAACCTGCATCACAGCTTCGCCGGCTTCGACGTGCACACCGCCTATCAGGCCGCGCTGCAGCAGCGCGCCGGGCGCGCGGTCCCGCTCGTCGTCGGCAACGACGGCAACATGGGCGGCGTGGCGGAAGCGCAGCGCGTCCGCGGCGGCCGCGTCGCGACGGTCCTCATGCTCGCGCCCGGATCGGGTCTCGGGTGCGCGTTCATCGATCAGCACGGCCTGCCGCTCGACGGCGACACGCTCAACGGCATGGAGGCGGCCCACATGCCCGCGCCGCTGCACCTGCTGAAAGCCGGGCCGTACCCGTGCGGATGCGGCCGCACGTGGGGCTGCGTCGAGGTCTACACGACGCTGGCGGGGCTTCCGTATCTGCTCGCCGAACGAATCGATCGCTATCCGGAGCACCAGCTCGCGCGATCCGCCATGCCCCCGAAACAGCAGGCGTTCGCGCTGCGCGGCCTGGCGCAGAAGGGCGATCCGCTGGCGGTGGAGATCTTCGACTTCCAGGCGCGGGCGCTCGGGCTTCACGTCGCCAGCCTCGCGATGGCGCTGGACCCGCAGTTTGTCGTCATCGGCGGCGGGTTGATGGACCCGGAAGCGACCACGGAGCCCTTCCGGGCGCGCTACCTGCAGATCCTCCGCGAAGCGGCCGCGCCGTACCTGTGGCCGACCCAGCGCGAGGGACTCAGCGTCGTGGCGGCATCGCTCGGAGATCTGTCGCAGGCGATCGGGGCCGCGCTCGTGGCGTTGTACCGCAGCCGCTCCGTCTCGCTCGGGGTCTGAGTTACCGGAGCCGGAACGCTCGGGGGGGTCAGGTCATGAATCATGAACGGCCGATTCGTGGCACGGAGTCAGGTCATGAATCATGAATCAGCAGCGGGCAGAGGTCGACTGCGGAGGGGTCAGGTCATGAATCGTGAATTCCTCAGGCTCGTTCATGATTCATGACCTGACCCCTGCCCCCCTGGTCGGCTCCGGTAACCGACGTGGGATACTGGACCGTCGAATGACGGAGGAATGATGCCTGGTTTGAGATCTTGGACGACGGCCGGCCTGGTCGTCGTCTCGGCGTTCGTGACGCTCGCCGCCCAAGGGGGCCAGGGCCGCGGCCGCGGCGGTCAGCCGGGCACGGCGATTCAGCACGGCGAGGAGTGCCCGCCCGGCATGACCGAGGTGCGCCGGGGCCGGTGCCAGGCGCCCGAGAAACCCCCGCCATCCATCGTCGACTACCGTCCGAAGTCCACCGTCGTCGCCGCCGAGCACCTGGTGCCGAAAGCGAAGTTCCCGGTCGTGGACATCCACAACCACACCGGCGTGAACGCTGACAACGTGGCGCAGCTCATCAAAGAAATGGATGCGCTGAACCTGCGTGTGATGGTCAACCTCTCGGGCGGGAGCGGCGATCGCCTGCGGCAGTCGGTGCAGTTCATTCGCGACAGCCCCTACAAGGATCGGTTCCGTCTGTTCGCCAACGTCAGCTGGAACGGCGCGGGCACGCCGGAGTGGCGCCAGAAGGAAGTCGCCGCGCTGCGGCAGGCCGTGGCCGACGGCGCCATCGGTCTGAAGGTTTTCAAGGGGCTCGGTCTCTCGAACACCAAGGCGGACGGATCGCGCCTGCCGATCGACGATCCCGCGCTCGATCCGATCTGGCAGGTGTGTGCCGAGCTGAACATCCCGGTCTTGATTCACACCGCCGATCCGGAGCAGTTCTTCACGACGCCCGACAACCACAACGAGCGGTGGCTCGAGATGGGGATCTTCCCGGGCCGTGCGTACCCGCAGGACCGGTTTCCGTCCTTCGAGACGCTGGCGGGCGAGCGCGACCGCATGTTCGCGCGCAATCCGAAGACGCGCTACATCGCGGCCCACTTCGGCTGGCACGGCAACGATTTCGGCCGCGCTGCGCGGATGCTCGATCAGATGCCGAACGTCTATTTCGAAGTGGGGGCGGTGCTGTACGAGTTCGGCCGCCAGCCGCGCGCGGCGCGCGAGTTCTTCCTGAAGTACCAGGACCGCGTGATGTTCGGCAAGGACGCCTACGATGCCACGGAGTATCCGTACTACTGGCGCGTCTTCGAGACGACCGACGAGTACTTCGACTATTACCGCAACTATCACGCGTTCTGGAAGCTGTACGGCATGGGCCTGCCGGACGCGATGTTGAAGAAGCTGTATTACCAGAACGCGCTCAAAGTGGCCCCCGGATTGCCCCAGACGGGCTGGTAGGGGCCGCGGCTGGCTTCGCTCCCCGCGGTAAAGGCCGCACTCGCTGGCGCTCGTGCGGTAAGGGCGGCTCGCTGCGCTCGCCGTAGGGGCGTCGGCGCTTCGCGCCTCGGTAGGGGCGGCTCGCTTCGCTCGCCATAGGGGCGCGCCTGCCCTGCGCGAGCGCACGGATTAGGCGAGTCGAAGGGCTCACTTCGTTCGCGCGGTAGGGTTCCGCACCGCGTCTCGCATACAATCCAGGCCTCCAACTCGAGGAGGCGTTATGAAGATCAGCCTTACCGCTCTGCTCGCGCTCGCGTGTCCCGGACTCGCGGCCGCGCAGACGATCACGTTCACTCCAACAGCCGGCGTTCCGACGTTCGCGGTCCGCGAGCCGGTGCTCCGCCTGAAGCCCGGCGCCATCGTCGAAACGAAGACGTTCTCGAAGCCGGGTGACTACTACGAAGGGGGCGCATGGCCGGGCGAAGTCGGCCCGTTCCACATCGAGGGGGCCGCGCCGGGCGACACGCTCGTGATCAAGATCATCCGGCTCCGGCCCAACCGCGACACGGCCGTCTCACGCTACAACCCTGGCGGCATCAGCGGCGTCGCCGGCGACGGCCGCACGCGGATGCTGAACGATCCGCTGCCCGCCCGCGCGTTCACCTGGCGGCTCGATCGCGAACGGATGGTTGGCATCCTCGACCTGCCCAACTCGGCCAGCAAGCGCATCGAAGTGCCGCTCAAACCGATGCTCGGTCGCGTCGCCGTGGCGCCCGCGGGGCAGGAAGCATTCGGCGGTCTCTGGCCGGGCGACTTCGGCGGCAACCTCGACGCCTCGGACGTGCGCGAAGGCGTCACCGTCTATCTGCCGGTCTTCCACGACGGCGCGCTGTTCTATTTCGGCGACGGACACGCCCTTCAGGGAGACGGCGAGATCATCGGCTCGGGCCTCGAGACGACGATGGACGTCACCTTTCAGTTCGACCTGATCAAGGGCAAGCGGATCCGGTGGCCGCGCGTCGAGGACGACCAGCACATCATGGTCCTCGGCAGCGTCCGCCCGCTCATCGATGCGCTGCGCATCGCCTACGTGGAGTTGATCGAATGGCTCGTCGCCGAGTACGGCTTCGAGAAGATGGAAGCGTTCCAGGTGGCGTCGCAGGTCGGTGAGGTCCGCGTCGCCAACGTCGTCGATCCGAACTACACGGTGGTCGCGAAGTTCCCGAAGAGGTTTCTGCCCCCGAAACGATAAGAGCCTGCGCTGCGGCGAGCGCAGCGAGCCCTTCGACTCGCCTATCAGAGCGCTCGCTCAGGGCAGGCGGCCCCTACCGAGGCGCGAAGCGCCGAGGTCCCTACGCTCCGATGCAGAACAGATAGTTGTCGGTCCGGATGAAGATCCGGCCGTTCGAAGCCGCGGGGGACGCCACGGCACGCTCGCCCAGAGCGTTCCGGCCCACGATCTGCGGCGCCCGGCCGGCCTTGACGACCACGGTGTCGCCGTTCTCGCTGACGAAATACACGTGTCCCCCGCCGGCGATCGGCGACGCGGAAAAGACGCCATCGACGCGCTCCTGCCACAGCTTCGCGCCGGTCGCCGGGTCGATGGCCGTGAGCACCCCCACGTCGTTCGCCATGTAGAGCACGCCGTCGTAGTACAGCAGCGACGAGACGTACGGCGCGCCGGTCGCCACGCTCCAGACGGTGCGTGTCTCGGTCACGTCACCGGTACCGCCCGGACGCAGCGCCATGTACGGGCCGCTTCGATAGCCGCGGCTCGCGTAGATCACGCCGTCGTGGAACACCGGCGACGGAATCGGGAACCGGTTGGACACGCCTGTATGCCAGAGGAACTTCCCCGTCCGCGGATCGTAGGCATCGAGCCGCTCGCTCGAGTTCACGATCAGCTCGGCTCCGAACGAGCCTTCCACGACGAGCGGCGTGCTGTAGGAGGACTTCCCCTTGCCGCGATCGGCCTTCCATCGCTCCTTGCCGGTCTGCTTGTCGAGCGCAAGGATGTACGAGACCGGCGCGTGATCGCAGAGCAGGATCAGCAGATCCCCGTAGAGAATCGGCGAGCTCGAGTGTCCCCACGTGATGTCGAAGGGGGCAATCTCCTGGCCGAGGTGACGCTGCCAGGCGATCGTGCCGTCGCGATTCAGCGAGACGATCTGGCCGGTGCCAAACCACGCGTAGACCCGCGAGCCGTCGGTGACGGGGCTCGGCGAGGCGAGGTTGTGCTTGTCGTGGACCGGCGTGAGCGCGCCCTCGGCTTCGATCCGCCGCTCCCAGAGCCGCTTGCCGTCCGCGCGGGAAAACGACTCGACGACGAAGAACGTCTTGCCCGCGTCGGCTGCCGCGCGGCTGGTGTCGAGCGCGCGCTCCCCCTGCGTCGCCGCGTCGCTGCCCTGGACCAGCCGCGGATGGTTCCCCTCGCGCCTGACGCCCGCCCCGACCTGCGACGTCACGTAGACGCGATCGCCGCTGACGATGGGGGTCGAGACACCGACGCCTGTGAGCGGCGCCTTCCACGCGACGTTTTCCGCCGCGCTCCAGCGGACCGGGAGCGTCCCCGCGCCCGCGACCCCGCTCGCGGCGGGACCGCGCCAGTGGGGCCAGTCGACGGCGAGCATCGTGACGCCGGCGCAAGCCAGCCAGAACAGCACGGCACCTGAATGACGATATCGAGTGTGCATCACGCGATGTCCTCCATAACGTGTCTTGTGGCTTCCGCCTTCAGGCGGAAGGATGCCACGGAGGCCCGACTTCCGCCTACAGGCGGAAGCCACGAGTTATTACCGGACGTCCAGGCGCGCCGGCTCGAGCCGGGGCACGAGGAGATGGATGATCGTGAGCGCGACGATATACGCGAACGCTGCCATGAGAAACACCGGCACGTAGCTGCCCGAGGCGTCGAGGATGTAGCCCGTCAGCTTCGCGATGAGCATACCGCCGATGGCCCCCATCATCCCGCCGAAGCCGACCACCGAGCCGACGGCCTGCCGCGGGAACATGTCCGACACGGTCGTGAAGAGATTCGCCGACCACCCCTGGTGCGCGGCCGCCGCGATCCCGATGAGCGTGACCGCCACCCACAGATCCTTGGCGCCCGAAGCGAAGACCATGGGGAGCACCGCCAGCGCGCAGACCAGCATCGCCGTCTTGCGTCCGGCATTGACGGTCCATCCGCGCTTGATGAGCGCCGACGACAGCCAGCCGCCGCCGATGCTGCCGACGTCGGCGATGAGATAGATCGCGACGAGCGGCGGACCGACGGTCCGCAGGTCGATGCCGTGATTGCGATTGAGGAAATCCGGGATCCAGAACAGGTAGAGCCACCAGATCGGATCGGTCAGGAACTTGCCAATCGCGAACGCCCAGGTCTGGCGGTGCGACATGATCGTGGACCACGGAAGCGCGGCGGTCGTCTCCGGAGGGTCGCTCCGGATGTGCGCGAGCTCGGCGGGCCCGACGCGCGGGTGCCGCTCGGGGCTGCCGTAGAGCAGCCACCAGAACGCCAGCCACACGAACCCGATCGCGCCGGTCGCGATGAACGCCCAATACCAGCCGTACTCGAGCGTGATCCACGGGACGATGAGCGGAGCCACCACGGCGCCGATGTTGGTGCCCGAGTTGAAGATGCCCGTCGCAAACGCCCGCTCGCGCCTCGGGAACCATTCCGCGACGACCTTGATCGACGCGGGAAAATTCCCCGCTTCGCCGATGCCGAGCGCGAACCTCGCCGCGATGAAGCCGGCCACCGAGGCCGAATACGTCAGGCCAACGAGCGCGAAGGCGGCGGCCACCCACCGGCCGAACACGGCCGCCTCGGCGTGCGCCATCGCCGCCAGGCTCCAGAGCACGATCGCGATGGCAAAGCCGAGCTTCGCGCCGATGCGATCCATGATGCGGCCCGAGATCAGGAGCCCGATCGCGTAGGCGAGCTGAAACGCGAAGACGATGTCGCTGTAGTCGATCTCGCTCCAGCCGAATTCGGCCTGGAGCGTGGGCTTCAGGATCGAAATCACCTGTCGATCGACGTAGTTGATCGTCGCGGCAAAGAACAGGAGGGCGCAGATGACCCAGCGGTAGTAGCCGCGTGACCCGGTCGGCATCAGGACTCCGTCAGATTGTCGGGTTGCGCCGATGAATCGCGAATTCCCGATGACCGAGCCGCTCGGCCGCGGTCTCCTTCCCGGACGCCACGGCCAGCACTTCCGCAAACAGCCGATCCGCCGCCGCGTCGAGCGTCTCGGTCTCGTTCATGATGCCGCTCACCTCGAGGTCGAGGTTGTCGGCCATCTGCCTCGCGGTGCGCGCGTTGCCGGTGATCTTGATGACCGGCGCGATGGGGTTTCCCGTCGGCGTGCCGAGCCCGGTCGTGAAGACGACCACCTGGGCGCCGCCTCCGACCATGCCCGTGACGGATTCGACGTCCAGGCCCGGCGTGTCCATGACCGTCAATCCCTTGTGGCGGATCGGGGCCGCGTACGGCACGACGTCCTCGAGCGGCGCGCGCTCCCCGCCTTTGTGCGTCGCGCCGAGCGACTTCTCCTCGATCGTCGTCAGGCCGCCGCGGATGTTGCCGGGCGACGGCTGCGTGCCCCGGATGTCGAGCCCGAGCGCCCGGGCTTCTCCTTCCACGCGCGTGATGATCTGAATCAGCTGCGCGGCGGTCTCGGGCCGGCTCGCTCGTGATGCGAGCAGGTGCTCGGCGCCCATGATCTCCGCGATTTCCCCGAGCACGGCGCTCCCCCCGAGCTCGACGAGCCGATCCGTGACCCGTCCGAGCGTCGGGTTCGACGCCAGCCCCGACGTGTAGTCCGATCCGCCGCACTTGAGCGACAGCACGAGCTCGGCCACGTCGCACCATTCGCGCGCCTCGGCGGCCAGCAGCGCCGCGAACGACCGCGCGATGGCGGTGCCCTTCTCCGTCGCGCGCACGGTCCCCCCCTCCGACTGGATCGCGACGATCTCGGCCGGCTTGCCGTGGGCGCGCGCCGCCTCCGCCAGGACCTGCGCGACGACCTGCTCGCAGCCAAGCGCGATGACGACGACGGCGCCGACGTTGGGGTGCGCGCAATAGGCCGCGAGCGTCTCGTGCGTCACGCGCATGTCCGGGCCGAGCTGCCCGCAGCCGGCGAGGTGAGGCAGCGCCGACGCCGATGGCGGAACTGCGGCCGCGACGCGCTCCGCGACGAGGGATGAGCAGATGACGGTCGGCACGACCAGCACGTGATTGCGCGTGCCGACGCGGCCGTCCTTGCGGCGGTATCCGTAGAACCCGGGTCGCTCGGTCGTCATTCGTCCGCCGTCGCGACCTGCGTTGTCACGGCGGTGTCTGGAGGCTCGGCGAGGCGCGGCTCCGCGGCGGTGACGCGCGCGTCGAGATCGCCGCGGCCGCGGCTGCTGGCGACGTTGTGGGTGTGCACGTGGGCGCCGGGCACGATGTCCCGGCTGGCCAGCCCGATCGGGCTGCCGTACTTGATGACGGCCTCGCCCGTCAGGATCGGAAGCAGCGCGATCTTGTGTCCCGCGGCAATCCGCTCCACGGCCGTCACGCTGACGCCGTTGGCCTCGACGCGCCGGCCGCTTTCCAGCGTTTCGAGCGCCGTCGCGACGTTGTCGCGGGCGCTGATGGCCAGGACGGTCTTCACTGGTTGACCCCGCTCGCGAGGAAGCCGCCGTCCACGGCCAGCAGGTGCCCGGTGACGAACGAGGCGGCGTCCGACGCGAGAAACACCGCCGCCCCGACGAGCTCGTCGACCCGTCCGAAGCGGCGCATCGGCGTGCGCGTGAGGAATTCGTGGCCGCGCGGCGTGTCCAGCAACGCGGCATTCAGATCCGTCTTGAAGACGCCGGGCGCGATGGCGTTCACGGTGACGCCGTGCGGCGCCCACTCCACCGCCAGGGCGCGCGTCAGCCCCGCGACGGCCGACTTGCTCGCCACGTACGCCGCCACCTCGAAGAGGCCGACAAACGACGAGAGCGACGCGATGGTGATGATCCGCCCGGAGCGGCGCGCCACCATGTCGCGCCCGAACACCTGGCAGCTGCGCAGCGTGCCGGTGAGGTTCGTTTCGAGGACGCGGGTCCAGTCCTTCTCGTCCATGTCGAGCGTCGCGACCTTCTTGGTCGTTCCCGCGACACACAGGAGGACGTCGACCTTGCCGAACGCCCCGACGCACGCCTCCCGGAGGCGCTCGAGCGAGGCGATGTCGCCGACGTCCGACGGCACGCGCAGCGTCTTGCGTCCGCGCGACTCGATCTCGGCCGCGACGTCCTCGATTTGCGCCTCGCGCCTCCCGGTCGCGACGACGTCGGCGCCGGCATCCGCGAGCCCGAGCGCCAGCGCGCGGCCGATGCCGCTCGTGCCGCCTACGACCACTGCAACGCGTCCCGAAAGATCGAACAGGCTCATCGTCGTGAAGCGGGCCTCCGGGTCCCGCGCGCTCTGGTGGGAGGGGGAACCGGCGCCGCGGCAGCCTGGGCGCGCTCGTCGGGCGTCTCCTGGGCCTGATGCGCGCTCGCCTGAATGAGATGCTCGTGCATCGCCTGACGCGCGGCGTCCGCATTGCGGCCCCGGATCGCCTGGTAGATGCGCCGGTGCATGTCGGCCGCGTCGCGCATGTCGCGCTCGCTGGACTGCCCCACCGTCTCGCGGCGCCGCTCGTAATACAGCGCCGAGACCATCTCCATCAGGGAGGCGACAATCGGGTTGCCCGACGCGGCGCCGACCGCGCGATGAAAATTGATGTCGTGGACCAGGAACAGCTGCGGGTCGTCGATCGACGCGAAGACGCTGGCGACTTCTTCCGCGAGGGTGGTCATCTGGTCGGGAGAGGCGCGCTCGGCCGCGAGGCCCGCCGCGCCCACTTCGAGAATGCGCCGCGCCTCGTACATCTCCTCGCGGGTGAAGCCGTGGAGCGCCGCGAGGAAGCTGAGCGCCTCGAAGCCGAGCGCCGGCGGTCCGTCGGGGATATACGTGCCCGAGCCGTGACGGGAGCGGACGACGCCCATCGCCGCGAGCGCGCGCAAGCCCGCGCGCACCGTCGGCCGGCTGACGCCGACCTGGGTCGCCAGATCGCGTTCGGCCGGCAGGCGGTCCCCCGGCCGCAGGGCGCCACGATCGATCAGATGGCGGACGAACGTCACCACTTGATCGGTGCTGGGTTCCAGGTTTCGGTCCTCGTCTCTCCGGGCTGCGCTCGTCAGGGCCATGATTGGGTTGCCCAATTATAGTGCCCCACGGCCGTTCTGGGTTCTCGGTTCTTTGTTCTTGGTTCCTCCGTTCTTCGTTCTCAGGGCCGTTCGTTTTTCGTTCCTGGAGCCCAAACGACGGGGAACCGGAACGAAAACGAACGAACCGGGAACCAAGAACCGAGAACCAAGAACCAAGAACGGATCGCGGTTCGGGTCCTAGAAAGTGAACCGCAGTCCGATCTGTATGTCCCGCGGCGAATTGCGATCCGTGTTGATCAACCCGAAGCTGGCGTTGCGGGGATCCACATTCGGGTTCCACAGCACCGTGTAGTCGATGGCGTTGAGCGCCTCCAGGCGGAACTGCAGCCGCATCCGCCGGGGCAGCTCGAAGTTCTTCGACAGGCCGATGTCGAGCAGGTGCAGGTTGTCGGTGCGGACGTCCCGGAGCGTCGACGGGAAGTAGCGCACGTTGTTACCGAGCTGAATCCGCGGGTCGGCGCGCTGGAGCGCCGGGTTGTCCACGCCGTTGGTCTGGACGGGCGCGTCGTGGAAGTAGAAGCACGACGTGTCCCAGGCGGGCGCATCGATCCCGGCCACGCCGGCGGAGACCGACTTGCCGATGAAGGACTTGAGCCCCTGCGGATCGCCGCAACCGGAATCGTAGTAGACGTTTCCCCAGGTGAGCGGTGCGCCGCTCTGATACTGGTAGGTGCTGCTCAACTGCCAGCCCCCGAGAATCGCCTCCGGCAGATCGCCCCACCCGCGGCCCCACTGGCCATTGCGCCCGAATGGCAGCCGGTAGACCGTGCCGATCGAGAACCGGTTCGGCCGGTCGTTCGGCGAAATCCGATCTTCGAGCTGGCCATCGGCCGGGTTCAGGAAGTTCTGCTGGTCCCGCAGCGACGAGCGCGTGTACTGCGTCGTGATGGAGTTGCCGTTGCGGAAGCGCTTCTGCAGCTGGACGGTGCCGCCGTGATACCGATCGGTGCCTGCGTATGTCTCGCTCGCGAACGTGCCGAAGTGCGGATACGGCCGAAGCAGATTGCCCCGCGAGATCGTCGCGTTGTTCAGCGTGCTGCCGGGCAGAAGACCGGCGAGCGGGTTCGTTACCGTCTGGCTCAGGTACGCTTCCTGGGCGACGTCGCGCGTTCGTGACGTGGAGAGGTACGCCATCGGGATGTTGTTGACGGACTGGACCGTGGGCAGCTTCGAACCGCGCGAGCCCATGTATGTGAACGCGCCGACCCACCCGCCGCCAAAGTCCCGCTGGATGCTGCCTTCCCACCGCGTGTAATACGCCGCCTCACGCTCCCGCTGATAGAGCGTTCCGAGGTTCTGACCGAGCTGGCTCTGCAGTCCGAGCGCCGAGCCCACCGGCTGAATCAGCTGGCCGCTCGGGACCGGGTTCGTCAGGTTCGCACCGGTGAAGGTCAGGCCCGTGTCCGTCGAAACGATGACCGGCGTCGCCTGCGCGAAGCCGGCCTGGTTGATGTTCTCGAAGAAGTAGTCGTAGGAGAAGAGCCCGATGCCGCCCCGAAGCACCGTGCGCTCGCCGAGCAGATACGACGCGGCCGCGCGCGGCAGGAACTTGGTCACCGTCTCGTTCGCCGGTCCGTCCGCGAACAGAAGCCCCCCGGTGACGCGAAACGCGCTGACCGGGATCTCCGGAATCGGACTTGCCGCATAGGCGGCCCGCGCCGCGCCCTCGATGGGATTGGGGGTCGTGAAGTCGAAGCCGGCCAGATTGCGGTCCTGCGCTTCCTTCATCCCCGAGTTGATCTCCATCCGGAGGCCGGCGTTGACCGTCAGCTTCGGACCGACGCGCCAGTCGTCCTGCACGAACAGGGCGTGATAGCCCTGGCTGAACCGGCCCTCCGACGCCACCTCGAACTGGCTCGACTGTGTGCCCGGCGCCGCGACCGCCCCGGTCGCCGTGGTCGGCAGCCCGAGGAGGAACTGGGCCCATACCTGCCCCGGGTCGTTCAGGCCCGCGCTGTTGCTCGCGCGAGTGTAGAACCCGTTGAACTGAAAGCGGCCGCCCGGGTAGCCGCTGCTGATGATCTTCCACCGCTGATACCGGAACTCGTAGCCCGCGCGGGCCGTGTGTCCGCCGCGAATCGCCGTCACCGTCGGCTGCACGGCGAAGGTGTCCATCGGCCGCTCGAACCCCTCGCCCCAGTCGGCGCGCTGCGAGCCGAGCGACGCGATGGTCGAGTTCGCATTGGTGGTGCTGAAAGAGCCGAAGGTGAAGAGCGGCAGGTACTCGTAGCCGTTCATCATCTGCACGGCGGTCTGCGAGAAACCGAGGCGGGCCGGGTCGAAGGTCTCGGCGGGATCGCGGTACTCGTCGAACCGGGCGCCGCTCACCCGCACGTCGAACAGCATCGTCGGCGACAAGGTCGAGGTGTAGCCGGCCGTCGCGCCGGTGTTGGCGCGGTAGTCGAAGCCGCGCGTCACGGCGAACTCGTTGATCACCCCGCCGTTGACTTCCTGCGTCCAGTTGTAGCGGTCTTCCTGCCGGTTGTTCCAGTAGCCGGTCACGAACATCCGGTTCGCCGGGCTCAGGTTGTGATCGACACGGCCCATGCCCGACTTGTAGTCGTAGGGGCGGAGCTGGTTGGTGAAGAAATTGTCCTCGAACCCGGGCCGGTTCGGGGCCGGATAGTAGGACGCGTACGCGGCGGCCACCGGGTTGATGCGGGCCGGCGGAATGACGTTGTTCGGAAACGGCGTGCGGGTCCGGTTCGTGCCGGTCGCCGTGAAGGGGTCGTACACGGGCGTCACGAACTCGCTGAAATCTCCGCGGCGCATCTTCTCGGTGGGCACGGTGTAGCTCGAAGGCTCGGGCTGCACGTCCTTCAGGCGCTCGAACGAGCCCATGAAGAACGTCCGGTTGCGGATGATGGGGCCGGCGATCGTGCCCGTGTAGCGGTTGTACTCGCGGGTCGGCTTCTCGCCGCCAGCCAGTTCCGTGAGCAGCGGCGTCGCCGCGCGGCTGTCGTCGCGGTTGAAGTACGAGCCCTGGAAGCGAAAGCTGTTCGTGCCGCTCTTGAGCGCCAGGTTGACGACCGCGCCGGCGGTGTGGCCGGTCTGCGCGTCGAAGGCGCTCGTCTGCACCTTGAACTCCGAGATGGCGTCGGACGGGGGCGAGAAGCCGACACCGCGGGCGTTCGACATGTTCGGCGCGCCGTCGATCGTGAATTCGTTGCCGCCCTGGACGCCGTTGGCCACGATGCCGGCGAGGTTGCCGTTGTCGGCCGGACGGGAAAAATGCAGGTCCGACGAATCGACGATGCCGGGGGCCAGGCGGGTCAGCATGTAGGCGGTCCCGTCTCCGAGCGGGAGCTCCGCGATCTGCTGGCTGTCGATCGTGGTCCCGCTGATGCCCGTGCTCGTGTTGAGGAGCGGGGTGTCGGCGCTGACCGTGACGGTCTCGGCGAGGCCGCCGGTCTGAAGCGCGACATCCACGCGGACGACGTCGCCGACGCCGACGCGGGTGGGCGCCGCGCTGAATTTCTTGAAGCCGGAGAGCTCCGCGGTCACGGCGTACGTGCCGGGGTTGAGGTAGAGCACCCGATAGCGCCCTTCGCTGTCGGTGACCGTGTTCTGGAGTACGCCGGTTTCGGTGTTGGTGACCACGACGGTGACGCCGGGCAGCACGCCGCCCGTGGCGTCAGTGACGGTTCCGGCAAGGGAACCCCGGGGATCCTGCGCGGACGCGGGAGCGGCGGGCAGGACGAGCGCGAACAGGGTCCAGAGGACGAGCGCGCGCGACAGCATGCGGGCCTCCTGAAAACGGTTTCTGCGTGGAAGGGCCATGAGGTAATACCACTTTGCTTTTGCGCTGTCAAGGCAGGGCGCGTCTGCAGGCAGTATTGCCAATGCAAATGCGACTACGGCCGGGAAGTGGCTCTTGGGCTAGGTGAGCTGCTTCGGCGATGAAAATGAGTATTGGTAAAGCCACTGGGCTCCAGGGCCGCGCTCCCTTTGCTGACGCGGGGTCTCGCGCGCACCGAATCGGGGTCAGGTCATGAAGTTGCCGTCGGCGTCAGTCGGGGTCAGGTCATGAAGTTGCCGTCGGGGTCAGGTCATGACAGGGTCAGGTCATGAAGTTGCCGTAGGGGTTAGTCACGTACGGCGGGCGGAGCGAGCCGCCCCTACCGAGGCGCCTAGCAGCTAGCGCCGAGGCCTTACGGCGAGCGATTGTCACAGATCGGGGGGAACGGGCTATTCTGTGGCCCGTTCGCGAGCGTGGCGTCTATCTGCGAGGTCCGTATGCACCCGTATCCCATCAACCCCCGCACCTGCATCATCCGGGACACGGCGCGCGCGCATGGGCGTTCCCGCACGGTCGCGCCAGGCATCACCGCCGCGCGCTACCTCCACTACGGCCGCATCGTTCTCAACGGTAGCGATGCGCCGGTCCGCGTCAATCCCGAGCTCTTCGAGACCGGTTTGATCTGCCTCAAGGGTGAGGCCACCGTAACGGCCGGCGGCCAGACGCACCGGCTGACGCCGTACGACGCGCTCTACGTGCCGCGAGCCGAGGCGTTCGAGATCGCACCCGGCGAGCCCGGCTGCGACATCGTGGAAGTGGCGGCACCGGTCGACCAGCGCTACCCGATGCGGTTCGTCTCGTATGCCGAAGTGCAAGGCGATCCCGGGCTGCACTTCGAGACCGGCGTGGACGGCGCGCGACGCGAGGTCAATATCCTGCTCGGCAAGAACATCGAGGCCGGCCGCCTCATGGCCGGGGTCACGTTCAGCCAGCCGGGGCACTGGACGTCATGGCCGCCGCACGAGCACGCGGCGCTGGCCGAAGAGGCCTACCTCTACATCGACATGCCGGCCCCCGCCTTCGGCGTGCAGCTCGTCTATGTGGACCACATGCAGCCGGAACTCGCGACGATCGTGCGCGAAGGGGACATCGTCCTGATGCCGCAGGGCTATCACCCGAACGTGGCCGCGCCCGGGCATGCGATCCGGTTTCTGTGGATGATGGCGGCGACGCGCGAGCGCGAGGACCGCAAGTGGGGCGTCGTCAACGTGCAACCCGACTTCGCCGATGCGCCGTCGGGGCTCGACAAGGGACGCTAGAAAACAAGGGGCGCTAGAGATGGACCAGACCGTAACCACGTCACGGGAACGAAGGGATTCGATCGTCGCCGCCGTCGAGCAGGCGGGCATTGTCGCCATCATCCGGATGAAAGAACCGGAGAAGGTGCGCGCGGTCGTGGACGCGATCGCCGAAGGCGGTGTCCGCGCGCTCGAAGTGACGATGACGGTGCCGGGCGCCGTGGAGCTGATCCGGCAGCTTGCGCCAACCCTGCCGGCCGGGTTCGTGCTCGGGGCGGGCACGGTCCTCGACGCCGACACGGCGAAGCGCGTGATCGACGCCGGCGCACGCTTCATCGTCAGCCCGGTCTTCCGGCTCGCCGTGATCGCCGCCTGCCACGCGCGCGACGTCGCCGCCATGCCGGGCTGCTTCAGCCCGACGGAGATCCTCGAGGCGTGGGACGCAGGGGCCGACGTCGTGAAAGTGTTTCCCGCGACCGCGCTCGGCCCGTCGTACATCAAGGACGTGCGCGCCCCGCTGCCTCAGGTCAAGCTGATGCCGACCGGAGGGGTGACGCTCGACAACGCCGGAGACTGGATTCGAGCCGGGGCCGTCGCGGTCGGCGTCGGCACGGCGCTGCTCGACGCCAAGGCCATTGCCGCGAGCGACTACGCCGTGCTGCGCGCGAACGCGGAGCGGATCGTGGCAAGCGTGCGGGCGGCCAGAGGGAACAGCTGATGAAGAAGGTGGTGACGTTCGGCGAGATCATGCTCCGGCTCAGCCCGCCGGGATTCGAGCGCCTGCTGCAGTCGCCGCTCCTCGTCGCGACGTTCGGCGGCGGAGAAGCCAATGTCGCCGTCAGCCTCGCGCAGTTCGGCCTCGAGAGCGTGTACGTGACGGCGCTGCCGAAGAACGCGATCGGCGATGCGGCCGTCCGCGCACTCCGGGCGGAGGGAGTCCGGACCGATCGCATCGTGCGCAGCGGCAGCCGCGTCGGGATCTATTTCACGGAGATCGGCGCCAGCCAGCGGGCCTCGACGGTCCTCTACGATCGTGCGCGTTCGGCGATCAGCGAGCTGGCGCCCGACGCGGTGGACTGGAAGGCCGTCTTCGACGGCGCGGACTGGTTTCACGTGACGGGCATTACGCCGGCGCTCGGCCCCAACGGCGTCGAGGCCACCAGGCGGGCGATTGCCGCGGCGCGCGCGGCCGGCGCGCGGATCAGCGTCGATCTGAATTTCCGCAAGAAGCTGTGGACCGAAGCGCAGGCGCAGGCCGTCATGGGCCCGATGATGCGCGAAGTGGACGTCGTCATCGCGAACGAGGAGGATCTGCAGTCGGTCCTCGGCGTGCACGTGCCGGACACGGACGTGACGAGCGGCCAGCTCAATCTCGACGGCTTCCGCCAGGCCGCCGAGCGCGTCACGCGGGACTTCGGTCCACCGGTGGTAGCGATCACGCTCCGCGAGAGCGTCTCGGCGAGCGACAACGGGTGGAGCGCGGCGCTCTGGGATGCCAAAGAAGGCACGATGCAGCGCAGCCAGCGGTACGACGTGCGGCTCGTCGATCGGATCGGCGGGGGCGACAGCTTTGCCGCGGGGCTCATCTACGGCCTCGTCACCGGCCGCGCCGCCGGCGACGCGCTGCGATTTGCCGTCGCCGCGAGCGCGCTGAAGCAGACCGTGCCGGGAGATTTCAACCGGATGAGCGCCGAGGAAGTCGATCGGCTCGCCGAAGGGGACGCGTCGGGACGAGTGCAGCGCTAGTCCGCGCCGAAAGCGAGTCTTCGAGCCGGAGGCGCGGCGAGTGGGGGTGGGGCCCCACGAGCAAGTAAATATGACTGCAACCACCATGAAACGGATCGCCGCCGACCTGGGCGTGTCGATCACGACCGTCTCCAAGGTCGTCAACGGCCAGCCCGACATCGGCCACGCGACCCGCGCGCGGGTGATGGCGCGCGTCGAGGAGCTCGGCTACAGGCCCAATGCGGTCGCCCGCAGCCTCACGCTGCGGCGCACGCACACGCTCGGCGTCGTCATCCCGGACCTGATGCACTCGTTCTTCGTGGAGATCGTCGCCGGGATCGACTCGGTCGTCAGCGCACGCGGCTACGGGCTGCTGCTGTGCAGCTCCGGCGAGGACGCGCGCAAGGAGCGCCGCGAGCTGGATCTGCTCCGCGCGCGGCAGGTGGACGGGATCGTGGTCGCCTCGGCTCCGGCGTCCCGGAACGGCGACGCCCTCATGGCGATGACCTCGCTCGGGGCCGCGCTGGTGATGATCGATCGCGACGATTACCCCAGGCTCCCCTGCCATCGCGTGCTCACCGACGACGAGCTGGTCGGCCGCCTGGCCACGTCGCACCTGCTGGCTCAGGGCCGGCGTGCCGTCGCGCACATCGCCGGTCCCCCGGTCGTGCACGCGAGGCGCCGGGAGGCGGCGTACCGCAAGGCGCTGCGGGCGGCCGGAATCGAGCCCGATCCGCGGTGGATCGCCCGCAGCGGGTTCATGGAGACCGACGGGTATCAGGCGATGAAGCAACTCCTGCTGCTGCGCCCGCGCATCGACGCGGTGTTCGCCGCGAACGATCCCGCGGCGATTGGCGCGATGAAGGCCATCTGGGATGCCGGCCTTCGCGTGCCCGACGACATCGCCGTCATCGGCGCCGGCGACGTCGCGCACGGCGACGTGCTGCGCGTGCCGCTGACGACCGTGAGCTGGTCGAAGGAGGATCTGGGGAAGGAAGCCGCCACGCTCCTCCTCGATCAGATCGGTCCGCACCCGTCGGGCCCGTACCGCCGCGTCGTCATCCCGCCGCACCTCATCGTCCGCGAGTCGTGCGGGGCGTCTCCAGCTTCCCGCTTGCCGCTTCCCGCTTCCAGCTCTTCGCTTCCCGCTTCCCGTTCAGACAAACGATGAGGATCACCAGCGCGAAAGTCATCGTCTGCAGTCCCGGCCGCAACTTCGTCACGCTCAAGATCGAGACCGAGGCCGGCATCCATGGCCTCGGCGACGCGACCGTGAACGGGCGCGAGCTGTCGGTGGCGAGCTATCTGACGGACCACGTGATCCCGCTCCTCATCGGCAAGGACGCGCGGCGGATCGAGGACATGTGGCAGTACCTGTACAAAGGCGCGTACTGGCGGCGCGGACCGGTGACGATGGCGGCGATTGGCGCCGTGGACACGGCGTTGTGGGACATTCTCGGCAAGGCCACGAACCGGCCCGTCTACCAGCTGCTCGGCGGAGCCTCACGCGACTCGGTCATGGTCTACGGGCACGCGAACGGCACGACGCTCGATGACACGGTCGAGGCGGTGGGGAAGTACCTGAAGCTCGGGTTCCGGGCCGTCCGCGCGCAATGCGCGATCCCCGGCGTGGCGCACGCGTATGGCGTCGCGCCGCGCGGCACGGTCCAGTACGAACCGGCTGAAAAGGGACACGCGCTGGACACGGTGTGGGACACCGAGCGTTATCTCAACTTCGCGCCGTCGGTGTTCGCGCGCCTGCGGAAGGAGTTCGGAGAGGAAGTCCACCTGCTCCACGATGTCCACCACCGGCTGACGCCGATCGAAGCGGCGCGCCTGGGGAAGAGCCTCGAGGCGTATCACCTCTTCTGGCTGGAGGATCCGGTGCCCGCCGAGCTGCAGGAGGGTTTCCGCCTGATCCGCCGGCACACGACGACGCCGATCGCGGTTGGCGAAGTCTTCAACTCGATCTACGACTGCCATCTCCTGATCGAGGAACAGCTCATCGACTACATCCGAACGGCCGTCACGCACGCCGGTGGAATCAGCCATCTGCGGAAGATCGCCGCGCTTGCGGAGCTCCACCACGTCCGCACCGGCTGCCACGGCGCCACGGACCTCAGCCCCGTGTGCATGGCGGCGCGCGCTCCACTTCGGTCTCAGCGTGCACAACTTCGGCATCCAGGAGTTGATGCGGCACACGGCCGAAACCGACCTGGTCTTCCCGCACGCCTACTCGTTCACCGACGGCACGATGCACCCGGGTGAAGCGCCCGGGCTGGGCGTGGACATCGACGAGGTGCTCGCGCAGACGTTCCCGTACGATCCGGCGTACCTGCCGACCGCTCGGAAGACAGACGGCACGGTCCACAGCTGGTAGGGGCCGCGCTCACTTCGCTGGCGCGGTAGGAGCCACAGCCTCTTCGATTCGGTACAGATGGGTCTTGGTGCGCAGAATCAGGGCGTTGCCGTCGACCGCCGGCGACGACATGAACCCGTCCTCGAGCGTGTTCGTCGCCAGCTGCTTGAACTCGCGCCCGGCGTCGATCACCGTCGTGGTTCCGTCTTCGCTGAAGAAATAGATCCGGCCCGCGGCCGCGATCGGGGAGGCGGAGAACGTTCCCGGTATGCGGCCCCGCCACACGGCCTCACCGGTCTTGGCGTCGACGCACGTTAGTATGCCCACGTCGTTGACCATGTAGATCAGATCCCCGATCAGCAGGATCGAGGGCTTGCTGGGTACGCCACGCTGGAAGCGCCAGACGACGTGGGTTTCAGTCACGTCTCCCCTGCCGTCGGGCTTCACGGCGAGCAGCTGACCGTTCGCGAAGCCGCTCGGATAGAACACCAGACCATGGCCGGCAACCGGCCGCGTGCTGCCCGAGTGGTTCGTCCGCTCCTCAATCCTCCACAGTTCCTTGCCGGTCCGCGGTTCGTACCCATAGGTCGCCTTCGACCCGATGCTGATCATCACCGGCGCACCGCCCACCATCACGATCTGCGGCGTCGCGAAGCCCTTCCGGAAGTCTCCGTCGGCCTGCGGCTTGCCATCGGGCCCGAGATCCTTGAAGTCGATCGAGCGCGGGGTCTTCCACACCGTCTTGCCCGTGTTCTTGTCGAGGCCCACGACGTACTGCTGATCGCTGCCGTCGTAGTGGAGCAGCAGGAGATTCTCGAAGATGACCACCGACGAGCCGGCGCCGCGAAAATGGTTGCACTCCAGATCGCGCCGCTCCCACAGCACCTTGGCCGTCCTGGTATCGAGCGCGGCGGTGCCCGGCGACCCGAATGTGATGTACACGCGTCCCGGTTCGATCGCGGGCGTCGGCGACGCGTACGAGTTGAACGCATGGGCGAACTGCGGCTTCTCGACGTCGAAGAGCTTCACGTCGTGGATGATTTTTCCGCTCACGCGATCGATCGCCAGCGCGGACAGCTGACGTCCGTCGGGCGTCGCGGTGGTGACCCAGATCTGCTCGCCGAGCACGACCGGCGACGACCACGCGCGGCCGTGGATGGCGGTCTTCCACCGTACGTTCTGGCCTTCTCCCCAGGTGAGCGGCACCTTGGCGGCCGGCGCGAAGCCGTTCCCGTCCGGGCCGCGGAACTGCGGCCACTGCGCGCCAAGCGGAAGCGTCGCCGTCAGGATCGCTGCGAAAACCAGGACCGATCTTTTCATGGGTATCTCGCGCCGGCTCCGAGTAGGACTACTGCGGCCAGTTTCCGTCGGTCATCGGGACCGGCTTCAACCCGGCGGGATCGACGACGACGTGTTTGACGCGCTGACGTTTCCAAGTGTACGTGATGTGCACGCGGCCGTCCGCCGACTGAATCACGGCGGGGTACCAGGTACTCGCCCGGCTCCGACTCGAGAACGAGCGCGGCCTCCCACGCCTTGCCGTCACGCGACACCGCGACGTTCAGCGGCGACCGTCCCTTCGGCGTGTGGTTGTAGACGAGCAGATGACGGCCGTCGCGAAGCGTCACGGCATCGGTCCCGGAGCTGGGGTTCGGCAGCGTCGTCAGCGACACCGCCGTCCACGTGCGTCCGCGTCGCTCGACCACGTCTCGAAGACGCGCCCGGAGCGCGAGCGTCCGACGGCCTGAAGCCTTCCGCCCGGGTGAATCAGGATGCTGGGCTGGATGGCGTCGATCGCGGTTCCCTCCGCAGCGGCGGGAGGGCGCACGACCGTCCACGTCGCGCCGGCGTCCCCACTGCGCTCGAAGTGGAGCCGCCACGCGCTCGGCCGTCCAGGGGTCTCGGTGCTGCTCGGGCTGATGAGCGTTCCGTCGGAAAGGCGCACCGGCTTGTTCTTGATCGGACCGAGGATGCCGTCGGGCAGCCGCCGCGCGTCGGACCACGTTCGCCCGCTGTCGCGAGAGGAGCGAACCATGCCCCACCACGTCTGCGGGCTCGGGCCGACTTTGTAGAAGAGCGACAGCGTCTTGTCCGGCATCGCGAACAACACGGGATTCCAGCACGGGTGGCGCGTGCCGTCAGGCTGGACACCGGTCGCCACCTCGACAGGAGGTGTCCACGCGCCGCGCTCGTGCCGCGAGACCCAGATGCCGACGTCGGGCCTTCCTTCGCCCGTACCGCCGAACCACGCGGCCACGAGCCCGTCGCCCGTGTCGACGATCGTGGAGGCGTGCGCGCTCGGGAAAGAGGCCGTCTCGTACACGAGCCCGGCGCTGATCAGCCCGGACTTGAGCTGTGCAGGTGTTCCGCTCCCCTGCGCGGCCGGCTGTTGACCGGCCGCAACACCCGCGATGCCGTCGCCGCGCTGCACACCGGGCAGCGCAACGAGGAGCGTCGTCATCCCGGCAAGGACCCTGATCGAATGCTTCATACGAACAGCATTCTACCCGCGACGGGGCCTCGGCGCTTCGCCGCCCTAAACCAGGCCCGCGATGTAGTTCACCAGGTGCGCAGTCCCGTGGGCAATCATCGCCGCTTCCAGGCCGTATCGCCAGTACAGGTACCCGAACAGGATGCCGAAGACCGAGTTGGCCACGACGACGAAGACCACGATGTTGACCGTCAGGGTCCCGATCAGCACCGACGCCGCCGGCAAGTGGCCCGCGCCGAACACCAGCGCGCTCGCGACGATGGCGAGCCAGATGTAAAGGACCCGCGGCGCACCTCTCCGGCTTTGCAGGAGCCGCCACGCCAGCCAGACCAGGACCGTCATGAACCCCCAGCGCAGAAGGAGCTCCTCGGTGATGCCGCCGTAGAGGATGCGAGCGACGAGCGGTGGCGTGAACCGCTGCTGTAGTTCCGCAACCGCGGCGGGTGCCAATCGGAGAATGAAGAACAGCAGGATTCCGCCGGCAACGCCGACGACGAGGCCGGGCAGAAGTTGCGGCATGAGCGCGGGCCCGGGCGGACGGCGGGCCGCGACGGCCTCGAACGCCGGCGCGTGGAGGCCCACCTTCGGCGCCAGCGCGACGCCCGCCCATGTGGCCAGCGCGAAGAGGGCGGCGCTCTGCGCGAGGCTCGCGATCAACAGCACCCACAAGGGCGCGGGAAGATCAGGCATCTCCCGCAAGACTTGGGGCAGCACCGTGACGGTGAGGACCACCGCGCCCGACATACCGGCCAACCACAGGAGAAGACCGAGCCGGAACCGCGGGGCCTGAACCATGTTCGTCGTGAGCATTGGCGTATTCAGGGGAACTGCGTTCAGGGCTTCTGCGCGACCAGGCGGACGAGGCGTGTCTTCTCCATACCGAAGTCCCCGACGCCCTCGCTGTCCTCGTAGCGCACGACCCGCAAACGGTTGAAGAGCGTCAACAGCTCGTTCGTGTCGTAGACGACGCCGCCGCCGATCGACGCCGTCTTCGTGGCGTCACGATGGAATCCCTCCACGATGACGAGGCCGCCCGGCCGGAGCGCCTCGAACACGCGCGCGGCGACGGGCCGGACGCTGACGTAGCTCAACACGACGAGGTCCCACTGTTCCGTCCCGAACGTGAACTCGTCGTCGCGCAGCACCAACGCGTTGACCTTCACGCCGAGCGCGCGCGCTTGTTCCAGCGCCGCTGCCACGGCCTTGTCCGCCGGGTCGAAGCCGGTGACGTCCCAGCCCTGCTGCGCCAGGTAAATGGCGTTCCTCCCCTGCCCCATTCCGACGTCCAGGGCCTTGCCGGGATTGATGCCCTTCGTGATTTCCACGAGGAACGCGTTCGGCTTGGTGTTGAACCGCGGCGCCGGCGCGGTCAGGATGCGGTTCCAGCGGTCGATTTCGAGGAACTGCCCCTGTTCGGTGATGACGCGAAGCTGGCGATCGATTTCGACCGCGGCCAGGCCTTCGCCGGCAAGCAGCGCGCGATACTTCTCGAGGATTTCCGTCTGCGGCGCTGACGGCTGCTTCGTTCGCCACGCTCTGAACTTCTCGTAGATCTGCTGCTCGGTCGCCTGAGCGGCGGGCGGCGTCTGGGCAAGACCGGGGTGTCCGCACAGGGACGCGGCGAACACGAGCGCGAGTAGGACGCGAGACCAGACCGCCATGACCGACCTCCTGAGTCACGCCGTCCGGCAGACTGCGGCACCAGTCGCGCGACTGTGATGAGGGATTCGGGGATTAGGGATAAGGGATTAGGGATTCTTTGTGTCCTCAGCCGCTGCGATACCCCAGCGTCGCCCCGCCGTCGACGGGAAGCGCGACGCCGGTGATGAACGACGCGGACGGCGATGCGAGAAACAGGACCGCCGCGGCGATCTCGTCCGGCGTGGCCAACCGGTTGGTGAGGTGCATCGCGCCCTGTTGCCGGAGGACCTCCTCGGGCTCGGGCAGCGTCTCGACCCAGTCGCGCATCATCGGCGTGTCGACGCCGGCCGGGCAGACGCAGTTCACGCGGATGCCGTCAGGCGCCAGCTCGATGGCGAGCGCCTTGGTCAGCGAGATCAGCGCCCCCTTGGTCGCGACGTAGACGGCGCCGCGGTCCTGCCCGACGACTGCCGTCATCGAAGAGAGCGAGACGATCGTCCCTTTCGACCGCCGTAGCGCGGGAAGCGCCGATCGGATGGCATAGAGCGCGCCCTTGAAGTTGACGCCCAGGATCCGGTCGATCTCCTGTTCCGTATACGCGTCGATGGCGCGCGCGAAATGGATGCCCGCGTTGTTGACGAGCACGTCGAGCCGGCCGAAGGCATCAACGCACGCCCCGACAGCCTTGTCGACCGCGGAGGCATCAGACACGTCGGCCGGGAGCGCCATCGCCTTCGCCCGGCCGCACAGCGCCGCAGCCGCCACGTCGAGCTCCCGCGCATCCCGATCGAGGAGCGCGACCTGGGCCCCGGCGCGCGCGAACGCCTCGGCCGTCGCGCGACCGATCCCCCGGGCCGCGCCGGTGACGAGCACGGCGCGCCCCTCGAACGCGCCGGCGTCGCTCACGATCGGACCGCCGCACCGGCGCCGACGATCGGCAGGATCTCCAGGGCGGCGTGCTTCACCGCCGCTTCCGGCGTCCACTCTCCCGTCATCGCGTGCTGGATCGACTGCCAGATCGCGTCTTCACAACGCGGATATGCGGCAAACCGCGGCGGGATGATCATCGTGTGCTCAGCCTCCGACAGGAGCTCCCACCTGCGCGCCTCGGCCGATCCCGCGGGCGTTTCGTCGCGGACCTTGCGCAGCGCGCTCTCGCGGCACGGGATGGCGCCGCGCCGCGCCTCGGCGAGCTGCGCATCGAACGACGTCAGGTGCCGGAGGAGCGCCGCCGCATCCTCACGATGACGCGAGCCGGCCGCGATCGCAAACGAATGGCACCCCGCGTACGCCGCGCGAATCCCGGCCGGCCCGGCCGGCAGCGCGGCCAGCCCGAGACGCCCGGCGACCGCGCAGCTCCTGTAATCGGTATACAGATGATAGCTGCCGGGCCAGTCGCACACCATGGCCGATCGCCCCTCGCGGAACGACACCGAGATCTCGTCGTAGTGCCAGCCCGGCAGGCCGCGCGGCGTCACCTGCCGGCGATGGTGCAGCGAGGCCAGATAGTCCGCGGCCCACACGCCGGCCTCCGAGTCGAACGCCGGACGAAGCGCCACGTCGAACAGATCCCCGCCGGCGCCGACCAGCAGCTCGTAGAACGAGCCGAAGAGACCGGAGCTCCGCCCGGGGAACACGAAGCCGCACAGCCCGGGCCTCGTGAAGAATTCCGCAACGTCGGCGAGCTCGGTCCACGTGTCCGGCACCCGCAGCGGCCGTCCGTATCGCGTCTCGAACGCACCGCGCTCCGAGGCATGCTCGAACAGATCGCGCCGGTAGTGCAATAGCCGTACGTCGAGGTTGCGCGGAACCTGCAGGAGCCGCCGGCCGACGCGCGACAGCTCCGCCGCCCGCGGCAGCAGGTCCGCGACGTCGTCGGGGAGGAGCAGGTCGTCGAGCGGCGAGAGCCAGTCGGCCTGCGACGGCGCGTACTTCGTGTGCGTGGACAGCAGGTCGAGATCGCAGGCGCCGGACTCGAACGCGCGCCTGACGAACGCGTTCAGCTCGGGGTGCGGGAGCTGCGCGACGACCTCGACCGCGATGCCGGTCTCGCGCTCGAAGGCGGGAATCGCCAGGTACAGCGGGTCGTACATCGGCCCGCCCACCAGTGCAACGCGTAACCTCACACCGGAGCCTCGAGCCATGCGCGTCCGGACCCTATCCTTTCCAGCCGCCGTCGATCATCAGCGCCGATCCGGTCACGAAGACCGCTTCGTCGCTGGCGAGGTACAGCGCCGCCGACGCGATTTCCTCGGGACGGCCCATGCGGCCGACCGCCTGCGTGGCCGACATCTCGCGGCGCGCGCGTTCCGGGTCGGGATACTCGCGGAGCCGGGCCGCCACGAACGGCGTCTCCACCCGGCCCGGGCAGATGCAGTTGATGCGGACGCCGGCGGCCGCGTGGTCGAGCGCCATGCTCTTGGTCAGCCCGACCACGGCGAACTTGGTCGTGCAATATGCGAGGCGATCGGGAATGCCGATGACGCCGCCGACCGAGGCCATGTTGATGATCACGCCGGCGCGGCGCTCGAGCATGCCGGGGAGAAACGCTTTCGAGACGTTGAAGACGCCTCGCACGTTGACCGAGTACAGGCGATCGAGATCGGCGCCGGCCGTCTGCAGCAGGGTCCCGACGTGTCCCACGCCGGCATTGTTCACGAGCACGTCGAGCCGGCCGGCCGCGGCGTGGACCTCGGCCGCCAGCCGAAGGCACTCGTCATCGTTGGTCACGTCGAGCGGCTGGGCCCTCGCCCGGCCGCCGGCCGCGACGATGCGCCCGGCAGTCGCCTCCGCGGTTGACCCGTCCCGATCGGTGACCAGGACATCGGCGCCCGCCCGGGCAAACGTTTCCGCGATGGCGGCGCCGATCCCGGATCCGGCTCCGGTCACCAGGGCCTGCTTTCCGGCAAGACTAAACATGGTTGCGCCCGAGATACACTGTCGCCGCTCCTTGTACGCTGCGGTTTTTTGAAACCAGTTCCACTATCGCCAGTCGGAAGCATAATGTGTCTGGGCCGCCTTTCGTAGCGCGTACTTCGCCGCGAGATTGCGAGGTCCCGCGCCGGACGGAAAACTGAAAATCCCGTGATCGCCTTCCAGACCCCACGTTTGCGCACGCGCGTGATGGCGGCGCCGGAGCCCGGCTGTGTTCGTTGACCGTGCCTCCGGAGACCGGGACGCCGGCGAACGCCCGCTGGCCGAGTGGCTCGGCGAGCGCTTCGCTCTGCTCTTCGGCGAGACGCCCCGCCTCTACCGCTCGCCCGGGCGCGTCAACCTGATCGGCGAGCACACCGACTACAACGACGGCTTCGTCCTTCCGGCGGCGCTCGCGCTGTCGTGCCGCGTCGCGGGGACCTCGCGCACCGACGGCCGGTTGATCGTCCGCTCGGAAAACATGGAGGAGGCTGTCGAGGTGGACGCGGCGGGCCATCGTCGCGAGCCGCCGGACCGCTCGGTCCGGCAACCGGTCTTCCGGCACTGGAGCGACTACGTCGTCGGGGTCGCCGCGTTGCTGCGGAGGAGCGGACACGCGATCGGCGGCGCGACGCTCCTGGTCCACAGCGATGTCCCGCCGGGCGCCGGGCTCAGCTCGTCGGCGGCGCTCGAGGTCGGGCTGGCAACGGCGCTGCTCGATCTCGCGGGGGCGACGGCCGAGCCCTCGGCGATTGCGCGGATGTGTCAGCAGGCCGAGCACGAGTATGTCGGGGCGCGCTGCGGCATCATGGACCAGTTCATCGCGTGCCATGCGCGGGACGGGCACGGCGCTGATGCTGGACTGCCAATCGCTCGAGCATCATTTCGTGCCGCTGGCGCCCCCGTTGCGGATCGTCGTGTGCAACACGAAGGTGCAGCACTCGGTCGCCGGCGGCGACTACAACCGGCGGGTCGAGGAGTGCGAGGCGGGCGTCGCGGCCCTGGCGAAGACACGGCCCGGGCTTCGCAGCCTTCGCGACGCGGACCTTTCGCTGCTCGAGTCATGCCGGCGCGAGATGTCCGAGACCGTGTTCCGCCGTTGCCGCCACGTCATCACGGAGAACCAGCGCGTGCGCCGGATGGCGGCGGCGCTCGACCGGCACGATCTCGGCGCGGTCGGCCCGCTCATGGCGGACTCGCATCGGAGCCTTCGCGACGACTACGACGTCAGCTGCCCCGAGCTCGACCTGCTGGTGGAGCTCGCCGACGATCTGCCGGGCGTGTTCGGCGCGCGGATGACGGGCGCGGGGTTCGGCGGGTGCACCGTCAACCTCGTCCACACGGAGGCCCTCAACGAATTCCACTTCCGGATCGGCGAGGGGTACGAGCAGCGCACCGGCATCAGGCCGGACATCTACGTGTCCGAAGCGGCAGGCGCCGCGGGCCGGATCGCGTGAATCGGTAGACAGCATCGATGCAAAACCTGCCTTCGAGGTCGAGATGAAAACAGTCCCTGTGAAGAAGATCCTCCTGTCCGTTGTAGCGGTCGGCCTGTTGCTCGGTGGCGCCTGTGCCCGCCTGGGCCCGGAGCCCGGCGGACGCCTGACAGTGGCGATGATTCCCAAGGGCACCACGCACCAGTTCTGGCAAATGGTCCACGCGGGCGCAGAAAAAGCCGCGCAGGAGCTGAACGTCGAGGTCGTCTGGCGCGGTCCGCTGCGCGAGGACGACCGCGAGTCGCAGGTGACCGAGGTGGAGAACGCCGTCGCGCGCGGTGTCGCCGGCATCGCGCTCGCGCCGCTCGACGAGTCGGCGCTCGTCGGCCCGGTCTCGACGTCGATGAAGCGCGGGATCCCCGTCGTGATTTTCGACTCGGGCCTGAAGGGCAGCGACTACGTCAGCTTCGTCGCCACCGACAACGACGCCGGCGGCCGGCTGGCCGGCGAGCACATGACCAAGCTGCTGAATGGCAAGGGCCGTGTCGTGCTCCTCCGCTACGCCGAAGGGCACGACAGCACCACGCGGCGCGAGGAAGGATTCCTGGCCGCCTTGAAGGGACAGCCCGGCATCGAGATCGTCAGCGCGAATCAGTACGGCGGCGCCGACGTCGAAGGGGCGTACAAGAAGGGGGAATCGCTCCTGAGCACGCTCAAGACGCCCGACGGCCGCCTGTCGGTCGACGGCATCTTCTGCCCGAACGAGTCGGTCAGCTTCGCGATGATGCGTGTGCTCCAGGACAACGGGTGGGCGGGCAAGGTGCGGTTCATCGGCTTCGACGCCTCCGACAACCTCGTGAAGGGCCTGCGCGACGGCCACCTCGACGGACTCGTCCTGCAGGACCCCGTCCGGATGGGCTACCTCGGCGTGAAGACCCTGGTCGATCACATCAAGGGCGCAAAAGTCGAACGGCGCATCGACACGGGCGTCCGCATCGTCACGCGCGAGACGATGGATACGCCCGAGATGAAAGAGCTGATGCAGCCCGATCTCAAGAAATGGCTGAAGTAGCGGGCGGGACGCCGCGCTTCGAGATGCGCGGGATCCGCAAGGCGTTCGGGGCGACGGTGGCGCTCGACGGGGTGGACATCGCCGTGGCGGGCGGCGAAGTGTGCGCGCTCGTCGGACAGAACGGCGCCGGCAAGAGCACGCTGATGAGCATCCTGTCCGGCGCGCTCAGGCCCGACGCCGGCACGATGACGCTCGACGGCACGGCCTACCGCCCGCGCGAGCCGCTCGACGCCCGCCGCGCCGGCGTCGCGATGATCTACCAGGAGCTGTCGATCGCGCCGCACCTGAGCGTCGCGGAGAACATCGTGCTCGGCGTCGAGCCGGGCCGGTTCGGTGTGATCGACCGCGCCCGTGCCCGCGCCATTGCCTCGGATGCCCTGAGGCGCCTCGGCCACGGCGACATGGATCCGTCCACGCCGGCCGGGGAGTTGTCGGTCGCGGCTCAACAGATCGTCGAAATCGCCCGGGCTGTCGCGAGCGGCAGCCGCGTGCTCGTCTTCGACGAGCCGACGAGCAGCCTCGGCCGTCAGGACGCGCGGCGGCTGTTCGACCTGGTCGGCGAGCTGCGGCGCCAGGGGCTCGCGATCGTCTACATCTCCCACTTCATCGAGGAAGTGAAGACGGTCGCCGACACCGTCCTCGTGCTGCGCGACGGCCGCGTCGCCGGCGGCGGGCCGGCTGCCGCGATGCCCGCCACCGAGATCGTCGCCTTGATGGTCGGACGCGCCGTGGACGACCTGTATCCGCGTTCGCCGCGCCATCCCGGTGACGCGCTCCTGGAAGTGGACGGCCTCGCGGGATCGCGGTTCGTCCTGCACCGCGGGGAGATCGTCGGCATCGCCGGCCTCGTCGGCTCCGGACGGACGCGGCTCCTGCGCCAGATCTTCGGCCTCGAGCCGGTTCGAACGGGACGCGTTCGTGTGGGGGCCTGGGTCGGATCGCCCGCGCCGAGGCGCCAGTGGGATCTCGGGGTCGGCATGCTCAGCGAGGATCGGAAGGGCGAGGGGCTGGCACTCGGGCTGAGCGTCGCCGATAACCTCACCGCCTCACGGCTCGACGGCCTCGGGCCCGGCGCGGTGGTCCTGCCGTCGCGCCAGGACCGCGCAGCCGCCCGCTGGATCGATCGGGTGGGGATCCGCTGCGCCGGTCCGCGGCAGCCGGTCATCGAGCTGTCGGGCGGCAATCAGCAGAAGGTCGCGCTCGCCCGCCTCCTGCATCACGACGTGGACGCGCTGCTGCTCGACGAGCCGACGCGCGGCATCGACGTCGCGAGCAAGGCCCAGATCAACGCGCTGCTCGATGCGCTGGTCTCGGATGCGGCGGCGTCGCCGAAGGGCGTCCTGCTGGTGAGCAGCTATCTCCCGGAGCTCCTCGGCCTCTGCGATCGCATCGCGGTCATGCGGCGGGGACAGCTGTCGGCCCCGCGCCCGGCGTCCGACTGGGACGAGCACGCGCTGATGATGGACGCGACCGGCTCGGAGAGCGCCGCGTGAACCGCCGTCTCCTCGAACGGGTCGGCCCGGTCCTCGGCCTGGTGTTCGTGTCGATCATCTTCGGCCTGCTCGTTGGATCCAATTTCTTCCGCGGCGCCAACCTGGAGCTGATTGCGAGGCAGACGGCGATCGTCTGCGTCGCGGCGCTCGGCATGACGATGGTCATCGTCTCGGGCGGGATCGATTTGTCGGTCGGCTCGGTCGTGTCGCTGACGACGGTGATCATCGCGCTCGCGCTGCGGGCCGGCCATTCCCCCGGGCTCGCCGGGCTCGAGGGGATCGCCGCGGCCGCGTTCTGCGGGCTGATCACCGGGCTCCTGATCACGACGCTGCGGGTGATCCCCTTCATCGTGACGCTCGGCATGATGATCCTCGTCCGCGGCGCGGCGAAGGGGCTGGCCGACGAGCGGCGGATCGAAGCGCCTACGACCTGGCTCAACGACCTCCTGCGGACGCTGGATCCCGGCCGCTGGATTGTCGTGCCGGCCGGGATCTGGCTCGTCGTGCTGCTCGCGCTCGTCGTCGCGGGCGTGCTCCAGTACACGCGGTTCGGCCGGCACATCTTCTCGATCGGCTCGAACGAGCGGACCGCCCGCCTGTGCGGCGTGGCAGTGGAGCGGACCAAGGTAGCGATCTACACTGTGGCGGCAGCGCTCGCCGGGGTCGCGGGCGTGCTGCAGTTTTCCCGGCTGTCGGTTGGGGACCCGACGGTGGCGGTGGGGCTGGAGCTCGACGTGATCGCCGCGGTCATCATCGGCGGCGGCAGCCTGTCGGGCGGCCGGGGCACGGTCCTCGGGACCGTCCTTGGCGCGACGACGATGGCGGTGATTCAGATCGGCTGCGCGCAGCGCGGGTTCCCCAACTGGGTGCAGCAGATCGTCACGGGCGTGATCATCGTGCTCGCCGTGGCGCTCGACCGGTGGAGGGAAGGGGCGAGGAAAACGTAGGAATCGAGACAACGGAGATTACGGAGAAACCGGAGGCCTGGCACGGAGCAACGGAGAAACGGAGAAACGGAGAAACGGAGTAAAGACGAGTTAGATTTCTCATGAAAAACAACGCTCCGTTCCTCCGTGCCTCCGTTCCTCCGTGTTTATGGTTGGTCGAGAGAGCCAATTCCGTTGACTCCGTCGTCTCCGCTGCCTCTACGCGAGACATGATGCGCATACTGCTCCTGCTCGCGCGCTCGATCGTCTGGACGACCGTGGCGGCAGGGGTCCTCACGGCGTTGATCGTGTGGCGCACCCCGCCCGAGATTCCGATGACGCGGCACGTCGCCGTCACCTGGTTCGGGATCATGTGGGGGCTCTGCCTGATTCCCAGTCTGGCGTCGGAGATACTGAGAGCGCGTTTGAGGCTCTATCTCGGCGATGTGAACGAACGCAAATCATGACCATCATCGACCTGCAAGTGTTCGACATCCGCTTCCCCACCTCGCGCAGCAACGCGGGGACGGATGCGATGCACACCGACCCGGACTACTCGGCCGCGTACGTGATCCTGCGAACCGACGGCCACCTGGAAGGGCACGGCCTCGCCTTCACGATCGGGCGCGGGAACGACCTCTGCGCCGCGGCCATCGCGGCGTTCAGGCACCATGTCGTCGGGCTGACGCTCGACGGCATCACGTCCGACTTCGGGGGGTTCTGGCGCACGCTGGCGTCCGATTCGCAGCTGCGCTGGCTCGGGCCCGAGAAGGGCGTCATCCACATGGCGCTGGCGGCGGTCGTCAACGCCGTCTGGGATCTCTACGCGAAGCACGAGAAGAAGCCGCTCTGGAAGCTGCTGGCGCACATGAGCCCGCGCCAGCTGGTGTCGTGCATCGACTTTCGCTACATCACGGATGTCCTGACCCCGGACGAGGCGCTCGCGATCCTCGAGCGGCACGCGCCGACCAAGGTGGCGCGCGAGGCGGAACTGCTCGAGACCGGCTATCAGGCGTACACCACGTCGGTCGGCTGGTTCGGGTACTCGGACGCGCAGATTCGCGGGTTGTGCCGCGACGCGCTCGCGGACGGCTGGACGCACTTCAAGGTCAAGGTCGGCGGCCCGATCGAGGACGACCGGCGGCGCATCCGCCTCGTGCGCGAGGAGATCGGCCCGGATTGCCGGCTGATGATCGACGCCAACCAGCGGTGGGACGTCGGCGAGGCGATCGCGCGCGTGCAGGCGCTCGCCGAATTCGATCTCTGGTGGATGGAAGAGCCCACGAGCCCGGACGACGTCCTGGGCCATGCGGCGATCGCGAAGGCCATCGCGCCGGTCCGCGTCGCCACCGGCGAGCACTGCGCGAACCGCGTGATGTTCAAGCAGCTGCTGCAGGCCGGAGCGATTGGCATCTGCCAGATCGACGCGTGCCGCCTGGGAGGCGTCAACGAGAACCTGGCCGTGCTGCTGATGGCGGCGAAGTTCGGCGTGCCGGTCTGCCCGCACGCCGGCGGCGTCGGCCTGTGCGAGATGGTCCAGCACCTCGCCATGTTCGACTTCATCGCGGTCTCCGGCACTCGCGAGAACCGCGTGATCGAGTTCGTGGACCACCTGCACGAACATTTCCTCGATCCGGTCGACGTCCGGCAGGGACACTACATCGCGCCGTCGAGGCCGGGTTACAGCACCACGATCCTCGGCCCGTCGCGTGAGGCGTACGCGTTCCCGCATGGATCGGCGTGGCAGGAGCGAATCCCTAATCCCTAATCCTTGAATCCCTGAATCGTTGAATCCTTGAATCGGGAGATCATCATGGCCACCTCTTCCTGCCTCCGTTACGGCACGTGCCTTGCCGCGCTGATCCTGGGCGCTGCCTGGACCCAGGCGGCGGCGCCCGAACAATCCGCGGCGGTGAAAGGCGGCTACGTCATCGAGCACGATGCCGACATCGCCGCCAACGAGCCAGGCACGCACAAGGGCGGCGGCCAGACTGTCGGCTACTCCTTCTTCAAGAGCGTGCCGAACCTGCGGCTGATCTTCCGGAAGCGCGCGCTGAAGCCGGGATCCGGCATCGGATACCACGAGCAGAAGGAAGATGAGATCTATTACGTGCTCAGCGGACGCGGCGTGATGACGCTCGACGGGAAGCCGGTGGAGGTCGGGCCGGGAACCGCGATCCTGACGCGTCCCGGCAGCTCGCACGGCCTGAAGCAGACCGGGACCGAGGACCTGGTCATCATGATCAACTACGAGGCTCCGGCCAGGTAGCGCTGGCCTTCAGGCCAGCCCGTGATGGGCCGGTTCAGCAGGCCGTCGTAGCGCAGGGCTTTTGCCCTGCCCAACCAATCAAGGAGCGCGCATGCCGCTGACCATGTTGTGCATTGCGACCTACCACAAGGGCGGCGACTTCCTCGACGAGTGCCATCGCCAGGGCTGTCGCGTCCTGCTCCTCACTGAAGAAAAGCTGCGCGACGCCGACTGGCCCCGCCACGCCATCGACGGGTTCTACTACGTCCGCCGCGACATGCCCGAGAGGGACATCCGCGCCGGCGCCGCCTATCTCGCCCGCACCGAGCCTCTCGATCGCATCGTCGCCCTCGACGATTTCGACGTCGAGACCGCCGCCATGCTGCGCGAGTACCTGCACGTGCCCGGGATGGGCGAGACGACGGCGCGGGGGTTTCGCGACAAGCTCGCGATGCGCGCCCGCGCCCGCAGCGCGGGGATCCGGTGCCCGGAATTCGTCCACGCGGTCAACGATGCGGCCCTCGCCCAGTGGACCGCCCGGATCAGTCCGCCGTGGGTCCTGAAGCCGCGATCCCAGGCGGCGGCCATCGGCATCCGCACCATCGGCTCCGCCGACGAGTTGTGGGAGGTCCTCCACGGGCTCGGCGATGCGCGGGCCGATTACCTGCTCGAGCAATTCGTCGCCGGCGACGTGTATCACGTGGACTCGCTGGTCTTCGATGGCCGCGTGGTCTTCGCCACGCCGAGCCATTACGGCACGCCGCCGATGACCGTCGCCCACGGCGGCGGGATCTTCGTGACGCGGACGCTGGCACAGGAGGACGCGCAGGGAGAAGCCGTGATGAGGGAGAACGCCCGGATCCTCCACGCGTTCGATCTGAGACGCGGCGTGTCGCACACGGAGTTCATCCGCGGCCAGGACGGCGAGGTCTACTTTCTCGAGACGTCCGCGCGCGTCGGCGGCGCGTACATCGTCGACGTCGTGGAGGCGGCGACGGGGGTCAATCTCTGGCGCGAGTGGGCGAAGATCGAGATCGCGGGGAGCACGGCCGCTACGAGCCGCCGTCGTCACGCGCCGGCCACGCGGGGATCGTGCTCTCGCTCGCGCGGCAGCAGGAGCCGGACCTGAGCGCGTACCGATGCGCCGGAGATCGTCAAGCGGATCCGGAAACCGCACCACGCGGGGTTGATCGTCGCCTCCACCGACACGTCGCGCATCCGCGAGCTCCTCGATTCGTACGTCGCGCGGTTTTACACGGACTTCCATGCCTGGGCCCCGCCGCCGGAGCGGGCCACCGACTGAAGGAGGACTGCATGAAGCTCTTGACGTGTGTCGTGATGGTCGCCGCGCTCTCGAGCGCCGGCGCGGCGCAATCGACCCCGCAGCCACCCGCGAAGGGCGCGTCAGTCGACGCCGCCGTCAGGGCCGTGGCCGACCAGTATGTCAAGGCCACCATGGCCGGAGACGCAAAGGCGCTCGCGGCGTTGTACGCCGAGGACGCCACGGAAATGCCGCCGAATCAAGCGTCGATCAAGGGGCGCGCGGCCATCCAGCAGTACTACGAGGCGCAATTCGCCGGCGCGAAGGTGACGAGCTTCTCCGTGACGCATCTGGAATCGCACGCCGGTGGCGACAACGGCTATGACGTCGGGACCTACAGGCAGAGCGTCACGCCGACGGGTGGCGCGGCGATCAGCGACACGGGCAAGTACGTCGTCATCCTGAAGCGGTCAGCTGGCAGCTGGAAAGTCGCCTACGCCATCTACAGCAGCGACAAGCCCATGCCCGGTGGCCCTTCGCGCTGAGTGTGAGCCGGCTCAAACCGACACCGGTCCGGCTTCAGCCGAACCGGTGTCGCTAGACAAACTTCACGAAGCGCAGCGAGACCGAGTCGATGCAGTAGCGGAGGCCGGTCGGGCGCGGCCCGTCATCGAAGACGTCGCCCAGATGCGCATCGCAGAGCCGGCACGTGACCTCGCTCTCGACATGGATCGTGACCCGTGACGGATGTTGTTCCACATTCTCTGCCGCGATGGGCTGCCAGAAGCTCGGCCAGCCGGTGCCGGAATCGAACTTGGCGGCCGAGCTGAAGAGCGCCGTGTCGCAACACACGCAGCGGAAGAGTCCCTTCTCGTGCAGGTTCCAGTAGTCGCCCGAGAAAGGACGCTCGGTCTGTCCGCGGCGCGCGACACTGAACGCGAGCGGCGACAACTGCCGCCGCCATTCCTCGTCGGATTTCACGACCTTCCTCGTGCGCACCGTTTCCAGGCGCACGCCCGCGTCGGAAAACAGCACGATCTGTACATCGCCGCCGCTCGAGCGAGTCTCCCGTGCCTGTCCCCATCGTCTCGCCGGCAAGGCGAAGCCCGGGACCCCGGCCGCGAGCACGACGAATTGGAAAAAGCCGCGGCGTGTCATGAGAACAGCCCGTCCTTCCACCACTCCGCGAACAACGGCGCCAGGACGAGTCCCCAGGCGTCAATCGTCAGGTGAGCCACCATCATGGCCAGGAGATCCCTTCGCCACACAAAAAAAGCCATCATCGGCACTCCGCCGACGAGGAACGCCAAAGCGGCGCCGGCGCCCCAGACGGGAACGTGGAGCGCGCAGAACACGATCAGCGCCAGCCCGGCCGCGACCCACACGTGCCCCGTCAGCAGGGTCAGCCTGGTCACAGCGTACCCCGTAAACAGCGTTTCCTCGACGATGCCCGCTCCGATAACCGCCAGCACGCGGAACCACAGCGGAAGCGCCAGCACCTGTTCCATGCCGCCGGCGTAGCCGGGAAGGCCGGCTGCCCGCCGCACCCACTCTCGCGCAGGAAGAATGACGAGCGCGAACGCCGCGACCAGCAGCAGCCCCCATCCGATCGAACGCCAGCGAAACGGCCGCAGCCAGAGCGATGCGAGCGGCTGTTGCTCCCAGAGCCGCACGATCGCGAGGACGGTAGCGAACAGCAGCCAGAGCACGGCCTGCTCCGCGAGCGCCGTGGTGAGGCGGCCGGGCTCTCCGAGCACGCGTGACCAGGGACTCACAAGGAAGGCAGTCCCGCCCCAGGCGACGGCGAGGCCGATGATGGCGGCCACTTTCGGGCGAGGTAGCACGGACTCATCCAAGCAGTTCGAGAACGGGTTCGTCAATCGCCGACTCAACCGGTCCGAGCGACGCATCAACGTATACTCGTTGGGTCCGCTCCCCGCGACTCGCTCCCCTTCGAGGTCTTCCTTCCATGGAATTCATGCGCCCCGGATTGAATCCGACGGCACTGCTGACGCTCGTGTGCTGGATCGCGGGAGCCGGAGCGACATCGGCACAGTCGCCGGGCGCGAGCCCGGGAATGTTCCAATGCCCCGACTGTCCCCTGAGCGGTCAGACGCCTAACGGATCGTCGTCGAGCGGCGATCCGACGACCTTCATTCCCCGAGTCAGGGCGGTGTTCCACGAGGGAGAGTCGTTCGAACAAGGTGTGATCGCCCGCGTCCTGAGGGCGTCACCGCTGGTGCTGGAGCAGCTCGACAGCCAGTGGCGGACGGTCGGTCGAGACTTGAAGGTCATCGAGATCGACACCGAGCCGGCGCGTGACAACAGCTCCTGCCGGATCGCCCAATTCGATGCTCTCGATCTGGCTTCGAAACAGGTCGTCTCGACGCTTCGATTCAACGATCTCGTCACCGCGACCGTGACGTTGAATAGAAACGAACAGAACCCCGATTCCATACTTGGTGGCACACCGGTTCTGACCAACGTGCGCCGAGTGACAGGCCCGGTCGCGTACTTCAGGCCCGATCCCGGGCCCGGCTGCAACCGGTCCGGGCGGCTCGTGCAGTATGACGGACCGGGCAACGACGTCGTCACCGTCTACAACGATGGCGCGATCTCGTATCGAGACCCGCTGTTCCGCACGTTTCGTGGACGGATTCCTGCAGACGAACGCTCCGATTTGTTGAAAGCGTTCAAAGCCGCGAACTTCAACGAACTGCGGGGCGCGGTGCCGCGGAAAGAATGGGCGACGGTCCAGGCCATCACGCTCCTTGCGGCCCGGTATCAATACGTCATGGCCGAAGGCGAGGCGGCGCTGGCGCCTCTGGTTCAGCGCATGCGGGAGCTACGGCTCCGGGCGCTGTCGCACACGCATTTTCTGCTGACGGCGGGGCCACCTCAGAAGATTGCGATTCTGCCGTGGCCCTACGCGGACGTGAAGCTCGCCGAGTTTCCCAGAGTCAGGTATTCCGGGTTGGATCCACCTCGAGACGGTTGGGTTCCCGACCGGCGGGCCCTCCAGGCACGCGTGCCCGGCGATTTTCTGGATCGCATCCCGAGCGGCACGAGCGACGGAAGTCCTGGCACGGATCCGGGCCCCCGCCTCTACTTCAAAGAGGGGGAACGGCTCTTCCGCGTGACGAAGTTCCCCTGCGCTGCCGACGACGCGGGTTGCGGCACGTTCGAGAGGCTCTCCGTTCAGGAAATTCACGACCTTGACACGGCGGTACGGGTGCAGACGCGGAACATTCATCGCACGATTCGATACTCAGGTCCCGAGCACGCCGTTGCGGAGGGAGGCGGCGTCGACCCCGCGCTGCTACCCGATTACGGGATTGACCTCCGCCCGACGGACTACCGGTGGTCCGCAGGTATGGGCCAGAGTCTGGCCGGAATTCCGGCCGGCGGGGTGAGAATCAGCCTCGACGAGTACGAGCGGCACAAGGTGGCCTACTTCCCGATTCTGAGCGCCGGCCGTTATCGCAAGGGCGTCCGCCTGATCGAAGGCGATCTTCTGTTCGAGGACGTCCGGCTGTGCCACATCGAGCCCGGCGTCGTCGACGACTGCAAGATTCGATAGCGTCCCCGCCTGACACCGGCCCCGAACCTACGAATGGCGCAGCGCGTCCATCGGATGCACGCGGGCTGCGCGCCTCGCGGGGACATAAGCGGCCAGCAGCGCCACAACGATCATCGTTGCCGCGGCGATGGCGACCGGCAACACCGGCTCGACCCGCAGGTTCACGATCAGATTGGCTGCGAAGCGCTGGCTCCAGAAAGCGATCGGCGCGCCGAGGACCAGGCCAGCGAACACCAGCCTCAGCGCGTTGTTCAGGACCATGCGCGTCACGTCGCGGCGCGTCGCCCCCAGGGCCATTCGAATGCCGATCTCGGTGGTACGGCGCGCCACCGTGTACGCCAGCAGGCCGTAGAGGCCGAGCGCCGCCAGCACGGCGCCGAGGCCACCAAACCCGGTCGACAGTGTTGCCATCAGCCGTTCCTGAGCGATGGACTCGTCCACCTGTTCGGCCAGCGTCGTCACCCTGGCCACGGGGACCGTCTTCAGCGTGTCGCGCACGACGGCCCGCACCTGGTCCACGATCCTCGCCGGAGCGAGATCCGTCCGCAGCGCAAATTGCGAGAACCTGCCGCGTGCCTCCTGGAACGCGTGGAGGTAGATCGTCCGGGGCGGAGCTTCGCGAAGGTCCGAGTACTTGGCGTCGCCGGCCACTCCGACGATCTCGTACGTCTCGGGCTGTCCGTCGAATGTGAAGCGCCTGCCGATGGCGCTGCCGTTGCCGAAGTAGTAGCGCGCCATCGCCCGGTTGACGATCGCCACGGGCGGGCGGTTTTCGTCCTGGAACTGGAAATCACGCCCCCCCAGCCGCGGCGTACCAAGCGTCTCGAAATATCGCGGCCCGACCCAGTTCAGCGAGAGGTAGCGCCGGTCCTCGGGCTTCTCCTCGAATCCCTCCACGGTCGCGAACCGGGCCGCCCCGCCCCGCGCGGTCGGCGTCAACGCGCTGAGCGAGGCCGAGCGGACGCCAGGAATCGTCTCCAGCCGTTCGAGCAAGCCCCGGTACAGGTTGGACAGCTGCTCGCGTTGATAGCCGCTGCGCGCCGGGTCCAGCGTGACCAGCAGCACGGAGTCACGCTCGAAGCCGGGATCGCGCTTGAGGCTCGAAACGTGGCCGGCAAATATGCCCGCCGCGGTCAACAGAACCAGCGACACGGTCACCTGCGCCGCGACCAGGCTCTGCGCGAGCAGCCGCCGCGACCTCGTTTCTCCCGCCACGCCGATTTCCCGGAGCGACGTTGCCGAGGCGTGCGCAAACGCGTTCCAGGCGGGAAACAGTCCGGCCAGGACGCCCGTCAGCAGCGCGAGTCCGGCGGCGAACAGCAGCACCTGCGGATCGGGGTGGACGTTGAGCTCGAGCGTGTGCGGTCCGCGAGCCCTGACGTCGACGTTGAGAAGCCACAATCGCACCACCGCGCCGGCGCCGAAATACGCCAGGAACACCCCGAGCAGACCGCCTGCCGTTGACAGCAGCAGCGATTCGGTCAGCACCTGCCGGACCAGCCGGACGCGGTCGGCGCCGAGCGCGACGCGCGTCGCCATTTCGCGCCGGCGCGAGGCACCGCGCGCCACCATCATGCCGGCGACGTTCGTGCAGGTGAGCAGCAGGAGCAGTGCGACGATGGCCGTCAGCGACAGCAGCGGCGTGGCGAGGTGGTCGCGCAGTCGCGAGAGCCCCGCCCCCGCCGGCTCCACGTAGATGCTTGCCTGCCGCCACACCGGGTTCTTGCTCGCTGTGGCGAGCCCCTCGACCCTGTACCGATCGAGCACGCGCATTTCCGCCCGCGCCTGCTCGATGGACACGCCGGGTTTCAGCCGCGCCATCAGCCCCAGCGGCAAATCACCGGTGGCCCTGCGGCTCGGCCGCTGGATCAGGGTCTCCATGGCCGCCGGCACCCAGACGTCCGGCGTGAAGCCAACCCGGATCCCGAAGAACTCACGCGGGGCGACGCCGATCACCCGTGCCGGCACACCGTTCAGCACGATCTGTCTGCCGAGGATCGCCGGATCGCGATTGAAGCGCGCCTGCCAATGGGCCCAGCTCAGGACGGCCACCGCGGGGTCGCTGCCACTCACCTGATCGTCCTGCGCACCAATGAGGCGCCCGATCGCGGGCTGCACACCGAGCGCCGTGAAGAACGTCCCCACGACGTACTCGCCCTCCACCGCCTCGGGCTCGAGGCCGTCGCCGGTCATCTGGAAACTCGTGGGCGAGATGCCGAACAGGTCCGAGAACACGTGGTTGTTGTCGCGGTAGTGCTCGAAGAACCGCCAGCCGAAGATGTTCATGCGCGGATCGCCCGGCGTGTGGCCGATCAACTCGACGAGTCGTCCGGGATCCCGTACCGGAAGCGGCCGCAGGATCAGGACGTTGATCACGCTGAACATCGCGGTGTTGGCGCCGATGCCGAGCGTCAGCAGGAGCACCACGACGGCGGTGAATCCGGGCGTGCGGCGCAGCATCCGCCCCGCGTAGCGAACGTCCTGCCGCAGCGTGTCCAGCGCCTGCCATTCCGGCATCGTGTCCTCGTCTCTGTGGGGTCCGACCGTCGATAAACTAAAATACTAGTTTATTAGTACACTGTCAACACGACAGCAGACGCGCACGGCTTTGAAACCGCGCAGGTGGCATCCGGCTTTAGCCGGGACGTGGGCCGCATTGCCTTGACTGTCTAGGCCTCGCCCGCCTACGATACCTAGATAGTCTTGGCACGAGACAAAGAGGCGCACCGACATGCCCAGGTCCGAATCCAATCCGCTGCTCCACGGCACGCTCGACGCTCTCATCCTGAAGACGCTCACCTGGGGCGCGCGGCACGGCTACGGCATCGCGCGCTGGATTGAAGACGCGACCGACGATCGCGTCACGGTCGAGGAGGGCTCGCTGTACCCCTCGCTCTATCGCATGGAGCGACGCGGCTGGATCGACGCGGAGTGGGGCATGTCGGAGCTCGGCCGCAAAGCCAAGTTCTACCGCATCACCCCGAAGGGCCGCCGTCAGCTCGCGGCCGACATCGAGCAGTGGTCGCAGTTCGCGGCGGCCGTGTCGAAGGTGCTGCTGCCGGCCTGACGGCGTAATTCGCTCCGACGAAATGAGTCCGGTACTGATCCGTAAGGAGTGTGCGGCACGGGAAATGCACCTCGCGACGAATCAGCGATCGCGTTGTTGATCAGTCGATGATCGACTACTGACTGCGATCGCGGCTGCCGAGGTGCGAAGTGAGCGCAAATCCTTTCGTCGTGCATCTGCCCGAGCGGACTCTCATGGATTTGGAAGAGCGGCTCGTGCGTACTCGTTGGGCGGACCAAATTGCCGACGACGGCTGGGTCCACGGAACGAATCGGACCTATTTGCGGGAGCTGTCAGACTACTGGCTGACCCGCTTCGATTGGCGGCGCCAGGAAGAGGCCATCAATAACTTCGCGCACTTCCGAGCCACCGTGGACGGCTTCGGCGTTCACTTCATCCATGAGCTCGGCAAGGGGGACAACCCACTCCCCCTCATCCTCACCCACGGCTACCCGGATTCGTTCGTCCGCTTTTCGAAAATCATTCCCATGTTGACCGATCCGCGGGCGCACGGAGGCGATGCCTCGGATGCGTTCGATGTCGTCGTACCCAGCCTCCCTGGCTACGGCTTTTCGGACAAGCCCTCGAAGGCCGGCGTCACGTTTCGCATTGGTGATTTGTGGCACGCCCTGATGACCGAAGAGTTGGGGTACGAACGCTTCGCGGCGCACGGAGGCGACTGGGGCAGCACGGTTACCGAGCAACTCGCCCGCAGCCATGCCGGCTCGCTGATCGGCATTCACCTCACCGACGTGCCTTTCTGGCACCTGTTCCAGAAGCCCGGCGACCTCTCGCGGGACGAACAGCAATTCCTCGCCAGGACCGAGAAGTGGCAACGGACCGAGGGCGCATACGCACTGATCCAGGGCACGCGGCCTCAGACGCTCGCGCAGGGCCTGAACGATTCCCCAACCGGTCTCGCGTCCTGGATTGTCGACAAGTTTCACGCGTGGAGTGATTGCCACGGCGACATCGAAACCCGGTTCACCAAAGACGAATTGCTGACGAACATCACGATCTACTGGGCGACGGGGACCATCGGATCGTCGTTTCTTCCCTATGACGACTTCACGAACAGCGGTCCCCTTACCTGGATGGTCGAGGCGTTCAAACAGTGGACGGGTTCGTCGGACGTCCCGGCGGGGTTCGCGATGTTTCCCAAAGACATCTCGCAACCGCCGCGGGAATGGGCCGAGCGGTTCTTCAACGTTCAGCGCTGGACCGAGATGCCGCGCGGCGGACACTTCGCTGCGATGGAAGAACCAGCGCTGCTCGTCGAAGATATTCGCGCCTTTTTCCGGCCCTTGCGAGCCGCCGCGGGCGCGGGTAAGTCGCGGCCGGTTTCGACGACGGCCCAGTCCTGAAAACTGGAGGCCGGGACGAACGCGGCGTCGGGCCTCTATTGCTCCCGCAAAGCGGTCACCGGATCGATGCCGGAGGCGCGGCGAGCCGGAACCCACGCGGCGACGAGCGCGACCGCCACCAGCGCGAGGAACGAGAGCGCACCGGTCACGGGATCCAGCGGTTCGAGGCGGAACAGTGCCGTTTTCAAGAACCTCGCAACGGCGTACGCGCACGGAAGCCCGATGAGTATCCCGACGCCGACCATCCCCAGCGAATCGCGCAGCACCATCCGAACGACGTCGCCGGCGACGGCCCCCATCGCCATGCGGACCCCGATTTCCTGCGTCCGGCGAGCGACGGCGTAGGCGAGCAGACCGCCGAGCCCGATGGCCGCGAGCGTCAACGCAACCAGCCCGAACGCGGCGGACACGAAACCCAACAGCCGCTCGGTTCGAAGGAGGCGATCGATCAAGCCGGTCTGGGTATGGAACTCCGTCAACGGCACGGCCGGATCGACAGCGGCAACGGCCGTCCGGACGGCTTCGGTGAGGCGGGCCGAGTCCATCGACGTGCGGATGGCGAAGTGCACGGTGCCCCCCGGCCGGTAGGGCTGATAGACGGTCGGGTACGCATCGCCCCGCATGCGGTTGTATTGGCTGTTGCCGACGATCCCCACGATTTCGTAGTGATTGTTCTCTTTCGGATCGAGCCCGAAGCGGCGCCCCAGGGGATTCTCGCTTCCGTAGTACCGCTTCGCGAACGCCACATCGACGACGACCGCTTTGGCGTTCGGGTCCATGTCGCGCCGTTCGAGCGTCCTGCCGGCGACGACAGGCATCCGCAGCGTGTCGAAGAACCCGTCGCCCACGAGGTTCAGGTTGGCTCGACTGTCGTCGTTCCACGGGCGCCCGGGAAAATTGACGCGCCCGTTGTTCCCACCGCCCGAGAGCAGACGTGTGGCAACGGGACTCACGCTGAGGACTCCGGGGAGCCTGGCGATCTCCGCGCGCACCCGATCGACATATGGTCCGAGGCGCTCGACCGGGTATCCGGCCCGCGACGGGCTGACGGACGCGTAGGCCAGGTTGTCGCGATCGAATCCGACATCGATCAGTTTCAGGTTCTCGAGGGAACGGCCCAGGAGCCCGGCCGCCACCAGCGCGGCCAGGCACAGCGCGATCTGGACCGAGACCAACAGGCGGGGCAGGCGGAGGCCGCCGCCTGTCACCGACCGCGTGTGCGCCTTGAGGATGTCGTTGAGGTTGCCCCGCGCGGCGCGCGCGGCCGGCGCGAGGCCGAAGAGAAACGCGGTCAGGATCGAGAGCGCACCCGAGTACCCCAGGACCCGCAGGTCGACGTGGAGGTCGAACGCGTTGCTCGTGTCGCGGCCCGTTTGAAACAGCTGATGGATTGACTGCGCGAGCGCGTATCCCAACCCGAGTCCGGCGGCGCCTCCCAGCACCGCCAGGAGCCCGCTCTCGATCAGGTGTTGCCGGAACAGCCGCGCGCGGCCGGCTCCCAGCGCCAGGCGCACGGCGGATTCACGCTGCCTGCCGACCGCGCGCGCCAGCAGCAGATTCGCCACGTTGGCGCACACGATCAGCAGCAGCACGCCAACCAGCAACATCAGGATCCAGAGGGCTTTGGTATCTCGCGGGCCCAGCGCCTCGAGGCCACGCCTTCCCGGCAGGGTGATCAATTCGGGGATCTTGCTGGTGCCGTCGGCGACCAGCATGTTCCGGAACAGCCCGGCGACCTCTGTCCTCGCCGCTGTTTCCGACACTCCCGGTTTCAGCCGGCCAATCTGACGGACCCACCAGTTCCCATCGTCTTCCGCCCGCGGCGCGGCGCTGTTCTGATTCGGCTGGAAGGCGACTTTCATGGCGAGCGGCGCGTAGACGTCCGGCCAGACTCCGGGCCTGAAGCCGAAGAACCCGGGTGGAGCGACGCCGACAATGCGGGCGGACACGTTGTTGACGCGGAGGCTGCGATCGAGCGCGTTGCCGCCGCGCGCGAGCCGGTTCACCCAGAACCGATGGCTCACGATCACGACCGGATCCGCGCCGACGCGGTCTTCGTCGTCCCGGAACGGCCGCCCGAGCACGGGCACGGCGCCAAGACCCTGGAAGAAGTTCGCGCTGACGTACTGCAAGCTGCCTTGCCCGGCCGGGGACGTATCGGTCGCGATCGCCACGCCGTCCGGGTACGCGGCGATTCCCATGAGCGGTTCGAACACCGTCTGTTCGCGTGCCAGGCGCCGATACAGGTGCGCGGCGACCGACGAGCCCTGATGCCGGCCTCCGCCGATGGCGGTGTATTCACCGTTGTGATTGGTGGTACCCGGTGGGAAGCTCTCGTTGGTCCAGGCAACGATCACGAGCGAGTCCGGACTGCCCACCGGCAACGGTTTCAGGATGGCCGCATCGACCAGGCTGAAGATCGCCGTGTTCGCACCCAGGCCGACGGCCAGTGAGAGGACGACGGCCAGCGTCAACGCCGGCGTCCTCCGCAATTGACGGAGTCCGTAGCGGGCGTCCTGCAGCGTCGAATCGAGCCATTCGATGATGCCCACGGCGCGTGTCTCCTCCTCAATCCGCCTCACGTTGCCCAGCCGCAGGCGGGCGTGACGACGGTCGTGGCCGCCGGCGGCGTCCATGTCGAGATGGAACTGCAGCTCTTCCTCGATTTCGGCGCTGTGGCGATCGCCGCGAAACGTGCGCGTGATCCTGGACCAGATCCCCATGGTGCTTTTCCTTATTTACTGCTCGCGGGGCCCCACCCCCGCTCGCGCGGCTCGATTCGCTTCGCTCACTCGCCGCAGCCGCAGGCGCTTATTTACTGCTCGCGGGGCCCCACCCCCGCTCGCGCGGCTCGATTCGCTTCGCTTACTCGCCGCAGCCGCAGGCGCTTCAGGTGGTGCCGAGAACCTTCGTGACGGCGGCAGAAATGGCCCGCCATCGCTTCTCCTGCGCGTCGAGCGTGCGGCGCCCCTTCGCCGTCAGCACGTAGAACCGCGCCCGGCGTCCGGCGTCGGACATGCGCCACTCCGCCTTGAGGAGCCCCGCCTCGGTCATCCGGTGCAGGGCCGGGTAGAGCGAGCCGGCCTCGACGCGCAGGACCTCGTCCGACGTCTGCTGGATATAAGACGCCAGCGCGAATCCATGGTTGGGGCCGCGGCGCAGAATTCGCATCACGAGGATCTCGAGGGCGCCTTGCAGGTTGTCGGTCTTGGGCATGGTGTCGACATCTATTATAGACATCTATACCTCGCCGTCCAGACCCCGTGGTGCGAGCGAGCGGCAATCCCCGCCGAAGGCCGTGATCTGGTCTTTACCGCGAGCGGAGCGAGCGGCCCCTACCGAGGCGCGCAGCGCCGAGGCCTCTACCGGGAGCGAAGCGAGCGGCCCTACCGCGGATGTGCGAAGTGAGCCGCGGCCCCTTCCTTTGCCAAACGGGCCGCCGCAATATCTAATAGCGCCGCCGGGTTGCGCTGGGGCGGCCGGCGAAATGAGGGAACCGAGATGACCCCGAGCCATCAGAGTGGTGTTCACCGCCGCATGTCCAGATGCACGGCGCTCGTCGCCGCCCTGCTCGCCTGGGCGGTCGTCGCCGATCCGCGCGCGCTGGCACAGCCGAAGACGACGATTGTCGTCCTCGACGCGGCCGGGCAGCCGCGCTGGGGGTTTCAGCCGCGGACCGAGCCGCTGGCGAACCCGGAAGCCAGCGTGCCTTCTGTTTCCGTGGCGGCTGGACCGGGCGGGCGAATGCCAGACGGGGCAATCGTCGCCGCGATCGGGTTCACCGGCTGGAACGAAGGGACGGGGTTTCGAGTTGTGGCGCTCGCCCTCGTGCGTCCGAAGGAGGCGCCAGGTGACACCGCGGCTTCCCGGGTTTTCGATCTTCCGCGGCGTCAGTTTGCCAGCTTCATCATTTCCCCCGGTCAGTCGCGCCGCGTCGACGAGATGAAGGACCTCGGGCTCGAGCCGGTCGTCGTCCGCGCGGAGGTGCAGGCGCCCACGGCTGCGCCGCCCACGGTTGCGCCGCCCCCCGCACGCGGGCCCGAGCGGCCGGGCCCCGTCCTCCACAAACGGTCGCGCGACATCCGCTTCGGCATGCGGCTCGTCGATCCCGGCTACTGCGAATCCGTGGCGGTCGCCGATTTCAACAACGACGGCAAGCTCGACATCCTCTCGGGCGAGTACTGGTTCGAGGCCCCCTCGTGGACCCCACACAAGGTTCGCGACATCGGCTTCACCTCGGGGTACGTGGACAACTTCAGCGACCTGCCAGTGGACGTGGACGGGGACGGCTTCACCGACATCGTGCAAATCGCCTACTTCGCCCGGCGAATCGTCTGGCTGAAGAACCCCGGCAAGTCGAAGAACGCCTGGGCGGAAACCGAGATCGACGCCATCGGCCCCACCGAGTTTGCCTTCCTCGTGGATCTGAACAACGACGGCAAGGCGCTCGAGGTGCTCCCCCAGTTCACGGGGGCGGCCGGTGCGCCGTTGCTCTGGTACGAGGTGCAGGATCGGAAATGGGTGAAGCACGTCGTCAGTGCGCAGAGCCAGGGGCATGGGATCGGCGCAGGCGATCTCAACGCCGACGGGCGCAACGACATCCTCACCGCGAAGGGGTGGCTCGAGGCGCCGGCCGACCCGCGGGCGCCCGGTGACTGGGCGTTTCACGCCACCGACTGGGGTCAGGCTGCCGCAGCGGAATTCGGGTTCATGTACGTGCTCGACGTCAACCAGGATGGCCGACGCGACGTGGTCACGACCCTCGCGCACTCCAACGGCGTACTCTGGATCGAGCAGGGGCCGGAGGGCCGGTGGATCTCCCGGACGATCGACAACACCTGGGCCCAGGCTCATGCCTCGGCGCTTGCCGATCTCAACGGCGACGGGCAGGTCGAGTTGATCACGGGCAAGCGGTACCACGCACGCAATGCGGCCCAGGATGCCAGCGAGCGGGAGCCGCTGGGCCTCTACTGGTATGAGTTCCGCCGCACTCCGCCGCCGGCCGGTGCGCCAGGACAGCCTTCAAACGTGACGTGGCTGCGTCACATCATCGACTACGGCGGCCGGGCCGGAACAGGGCTCCAGATGATCGCGATCGATATCGACCGTGACGGCGACCTCGACGTCGTCACCGGCGGGAAGACCGGCGTGTTCCTGGCGGAGAACCTGACGCCACGCTGACCGGATGCCACCTTCGGTTTTGAAACCGGCTGCACCCGAAGCCGCCGATCGCGCTGGAGTATTGTTACCGTCGTGATGCGATCGCTTCGCCTCGCCGCTCGACGTCTCGCCCACGCGCGCGGCTTCACCATCGCGGCCATCCTGACGCTCGCGCTCGGGCTTGGCGGCACGACGACCGTGTTCAGCGTCGTCAATGCCGTGCTGCTGCGCCCGCTCCCCTATCCCGCGCCCGATCGGCTCGTCTCGCTGTCGCACACGCTCGTCGTGGGCGGCGTCCTGCGCGTCGACCAGACGGATGCGAGCATCCTCTTTTATCAGCGTCACAGCCGGGCTTTCACGCACCTCGGCGGCTACCAGGCATCCGCCGCTGGAGTGGCGTCCGCGAGCGGCACCGATGCCGAGCGCGTGCCGGCCGGCCGCCTCACCGCCGGTGTGTTTCCCGCCCTGCAGGTGTCGCCGATCCACGGCCGGGTCTTCAACGAGTCCGACGATCGGCCGGGCGCGGCGCCCGTCGTGGTGATCGCCGACCGGCTGTGGGCGCGCAAGTACGGCCGGGATCCGGGCGTGCTGAATCGCCAGATCGCCGTCGATGGCGTGCTCCACGAAGTCATCGGCATCATGCCGGCCGGCGTTCGTTTTCCGTCGGCGGACACAGACCTCTGGCTCCCGATGCGCCTGGATCCGGCGAAGACGGATTCGGCCACTTTCGATTACCAGGCGGTCGCGCGGCTGCGCGACGGCGTCTCCGTGGATGCGGCGGCTGCCGATCTGCAGGCGCTCCTTTTGCGGCTGCCGGACAAGTTCCCGGGCCGACTGACGCGGCCCTCGATCGAGCAGACACACATGCGCGTCTCGGTGCGTCCGCTCGATGCCGTTATCGTCGGGGACATCGGGCGGGTGCTGTGGGTGGTATTCGGCGCCGCCGGCCTCGTGCTGGCCATCGCGTGCGCCAACGTCGGAAACCTGTTTCTCGTCCGGGCCGAAAGCCGCCGGAACGCGCTCGCCGTTCAGCGCGCACTCGGCGCCGGTTCCGGGCTCATTTTCCTGGAGCTTCTCTCGGAGGGACTTCTCGTCGCCGCCGCGGGCGGCGGACTCGGCGTGCTGATCGCCATCGCGGGCGTGGAAGCGCTCGGAACACTTGGCAGCACGATCGACATCCCGCGGCTGGCGGAAGTCAACGTCGACGCGACTGTGCTCGGCGTCGCGGCACTCATTACTGGATTGGCGGCATTCTTCGTCAGCGGCGTTCCTGCGCTGCGCTCGGGCGCGCCGTCGATGTCTTCGGTCCTCAGCTCGACGAACCGCTCGACGACCGCGGGCCGGCAGCGCCACCGCGCCCGGCACGCCCTCGTCGTCTCGCAGGTGGCGCTCGCGCTCGTCGTGCTCGTGGGCTCGGGACTCATGGCCAGGAGCGTGTGGCGCCTCCGATCCGTGCAGCCCGGCTTCGACCCGGCGGGCGCCATCAGCTTTCGCCTGGCGCTCCCGTCCGCCACCTATCCCGGCGCCGGCGACTCCGTTCGATTCTTCGTCCGCGCCGCCGAGGGGATTGCGACGATCCCGGGCGTGCGCGAGGTGGGCGCCGCGTCGAAGCTGCCGCTCGACGAGCAGGGACGGACCGACACCGCGGTGTTCGTCGAAGACCGTCCGATTCCGCCCGGATCGCTTCCGGGGATCCATCCTCTCTTGTACGTGACGCCAGGCTACTTCGGCGCGGCCGGCATCCCGTTCATCACCGGCCGCAGCTTCACGCGTCCCGACCCGCCGCGTGTCCTGCTGGAAGTCATCGTGAGCCGCGCGTTTGCCGAGCGGTACTGGAAGAATCAGTCCCCGATCGGCAAGCGCGTGCGCATCCTCTCGAACGGACCGTGGTACACCGTCGCGGGAGTGGTGGGCAACGTCAGGGACCGGGCGCTCGATCAGCCCGCGGACGAGATGATCTACTGTCCTCTGCTGCCCGCGCGCGAGGATTCGAGGTGGACGCCGCGCGATCTCGCGTTCGTCGTGCGGACCGCCGGCGATCCCTCCGCCCTGACGGGCCCAATCCGGGACGTCGTCCGCGGTCTCGATCCGTCCCTGCCCGTGTACCGCGTTCGCGTGCTGACCGATATCGTCAGACAGGCGTACGCGCGCAGGTCGCTCACGTTCCTCCTCATCGCTTGCGCATCGGCCATGGCCCTCCTGCTCGGCGCGATCGGGGTGTACGGCGTCATGTCGTACGTCGTCACGCTCCGGACCCGTGAGATCGGGATCCGGCTCGCGCTCGGCGCGCAGCCGGATGACGTGCGGCGGATGGTGTCGCGCCAGGGGCTGGCCATCGCGGCGCTCGGCATCAGCGCCGGGCTCGCGGGCGCGATCGTGCTCACGCGATTCCTGTCGGCTTTGCTCTTCGAAGTGAGCGCAACGGACCCCGCGGTCTTCGCGCTGTCGGCAGCCTTCCTGCTGTTCGTGGCCGCGGCCGCGAGCTGGGCGCCCGCGCGTCGAGCCGCAACCGTGGACCCGGCGCTTGCGCTCAGAGCGGACTGAGGGTCTCGGGGCTCGGATTCGGGGATTCGCGATTAGGGATTAGCGATTAGCGATCTTCCAGCGATTAGGGATTCGATCTCCTGTCTCCTGTCCGTGCCCTGTTGCGCACCGCAGAACGCGCACAATTACATTGAACGGCCGCAACCGCGGCCCCATAATCGTGGCGATTTTTCGACAGTTGACCCGAACATCCCGGAGCGAGAACATGTTGATTCCTGTCCCCACGCGGAGTCGGTTCTGGATCCTGGCGGGCCTGCTCGCCATCCTGGTCCTTCCTGTCGAAGCCGCCGCGCAGGTACAGGCCGGCCGAATCGTCGGCACCGTGCACGACCCGTCGAAAGCCGTCCTGCCCAACGCGTCCATCGTGGTCACCGAGGTGGCCACGAACCTCTCGACAACCGTAGTGACGGACGAGCGCGGCGCCTACGTGGTGACGCCGCTCAATCCGGGCGTCTATAAAGTGACCGTCACCAGCCCCGGCTTTCAGACCACCGTGGTCAACTCGGTGGAAGTGCAAATCGGACAGTCGGCGCGCGTCAATGTCGAGCTGTCGCTCGGCACCGTCACGGAGAACACCGTCGTGACGTCGGATACGCCGCTCCTCGACACCGAGTCCGGCACGCTCGGCCACGTGGTCACGAACGCCCAAATCGTCAATCTCCCGCTCAACGGGCGGAGCTTCTACGAGCTCGCGCGGCTCACCCCGGGCGCGGCGCTGCTGCCGGGCGGCGGAAACCTGCTGCGCATTCGCGCGAACTTCATCTCCGGCACCGCGATCAGCGGCGTGCGCGGCAACCAGACGACCTTCCTGCTGGACGGCGCCGACGTCACGGATCATCACCAGGGCGGATCGCTCATCCAGACGTCCGTCGATGCCCTCCAGGAATTCAAGGTCCAGCAGAGCGCGTACTCGGCCGAGTTCAGCCAGGCCGGAGGCATGTTGAACGCGACGACGAAGGCGGGCTCCAATCAATTCCACGGCGCCGCGTTCGAGTTCCTGCGCGACGATGCCTTTGATGCGCGCAACTTCTTCGCGCGCGAGACCGAGAAGCTGAAGCGCCATCAGTTCGGCGGGACGCTCGGCGGACCGATCTTCCGGGGCCGCACGTTCTTCTTCGCCAGCTACGAAGGCATGCGTGAGCAACAGGGCCTGGTCTTCAACAGCATCGTCCCCACGGCGGCCATGAAGGCCGGCGACTTCAGGGCGATCGCGAACCGGATCTACGATCCGTCGACGCGCCAGCCGTTTGCCGACAACACGATTCCCACCGGGCGGCTGTCGCCGCAGGCGCTCTACTTCGCGCGGTTCATTCCGGACCCGAACACCTCGTCCGGAACGTTTGCGTGGGCGCCCGTCCGCCGGCTCGACATGGATCAGCTCACGGCCCGGGTCGATCAGACGTTTCGCGATCGGCACCGGCTCTTCGCCCGGTACAGCTTCCACGATCAGCGGATGGACGATCCCAACCCGTTCCCCGCTCTCGGGAGCGCCCCGCTGAGCACCCGCGGGCACAACATCGTCGTCTCGATGACGAACACGTTCTCGCAGACCCTGCTCCACGAGGTCCGCTTCAACTACGTGCCGGCGACGGTTGACCTCGAGGCGTTTCTGCAGGGAACGAACTTCTACGGGGAGGCGGGCGTGGCCGGGTTCGAGGAGACCTCGCGGCCCGGCGTCGGCGGGTCCTTTCCGGACTTCAGCTGGAGCGGCTACGCGGCGATGAACGGATCGGCGTTCGATCAGCGCCCGAAGACGCAGGACCTCAAGGTCTATGAATTCAGCGACAACGTCACGTGGATCAAGTCGCGCCACATCCTGAAGTTCGGCGGCAAGGTCCGCCGCTGGGTGCCGCTCTTCACCGACAGCAAACAGTACCAGGGACAGTGGGCCTTCAACGGATCGATCACCCAGAACCCGGCAAGCACCGCGGGCACCGGCGACGCGTTCGCCGATTTCATGCTGGGATATCCGCGGCAGGTGACGCGGGCCTTCCCCGCGGATACCTTCGGCGGACAGGCGACGTACGTGCATGTCTATGCGCAGGACGATCTGCGGGTGAACAGCCGGCTCACGCTCAACCTGGGGCTTCGCTACGAGTACTCGCCGTGGCTGTCCGGCTACCGCGGCCAGGTCGGGACGTTCGATCCGAACGCGGCCCGGCCGATCATCGTGGCGAGCGACAGCGACCGCATCGATCTCGACGCGCAGTTCGCCGGCCAGACGGCGTACGCGCTGTTTCAGGGCCTGATTCAGACGAGCAGCCAGGCGGGGCTGCCTCTGTCGATTACCCACGCCGACACGAAGCAGCTCGGCCCGCGTCTTGGCTTCGCCTGGCGACCGCTCGGCGACGCGACGGTGGTGCGGGGCGGCTATGGGATCTTCTACGAACAGGAAAGCTCCGTCGCCCGCGTCAACAACAACATGGTCCCGTTCCGGCTCGATCAGACGTCCTTCAACGATCAGACGCCGCCGGTCCGCACCATGGCCGACTTCTTCCTGGGGACCGCGCTGACGACGTCGGCGGCGCCGACGATCGGCGCGAGCGCCGTCCGCACGAAGATGGGGCGCGATCATCACTTCAGCCTGGGCGTCCAGCAGGAGATCGCGCCGCTGACCGTGCTCGAGGTCAACTACGTCGGCAATCTGGGGTCGCGCCTGGACGGGACGACGAACATCAACATCCCCGCGGCCGGCGCCGGAGGCATCCAGGCCCGGCGGCCGTACCCGCTGTTCGGCGCCATCTCCTACTTCGACGACAACATGTCGAACACGTACCACTCGTTGCAGACGTCGGTCGAACAGCGCATCCGCCATGGCCTGTGGTACCTCGGGTCGTATACGTTCTCCAAGAGCATCACGACGCAGAACACGCCGTCGGTCGGGGGCAACACGGGGCGGGAAAAGGCGCTCTCGGGCTTCGACGTGCCGCACAACATCGCGCTCAGCGTGGGATACGAGCTGCCGATCGGGCAGGACAAGAAGTTCCTCTCCGGCGCGGGGGGCGTCGTGCAGGCGCTGCTCGGCGGGTGGCAGGTGCAGGGCATCTACGTCTGGCGGAGCGGACGGCCGTTCACACCGACCATTTCCGGCGATCGCGCGAACACCGGGGTCGGCGGTCAGCGGCCGGACCGGCTCGGCTCGGGCGTGCTCGATGAGCCCACCGTTGCGCGGTGGTTCGACACGACGGCGTTCGCCGTGCCGGCGCAATTCACCTATGGAAATTCGGGCGGCAACATCCTTCGCGAGGACAGCTACAAGACCCTCGACGTGTCGCTCTTCAAGCAGTTCCGGTTGAGCGCGGAGCACGGTTTGCAGTTCCGGGTCGAAGCGTTCAACGTGACCAACACGCCGAGCTTCAGCGCGCCCAGCACGGCAATCGACACGGCGACCGGCGGCCGCGTCACCAGCACGTCGGGCCCGCCGCGCCAGCTACAGTTCGCGATCAAGTACACATTCTGAGCGGGGCGTCCGCCCCATGACTGTTGACAGACCCGGCCCGATGGTCGTGTTGAGGAACGAGTAGAAGCACAGTTTGACTTCTGCCGCGATCGCTCTGAGACTGGAAGCATGACCGGACCGGGCGTCAACCTCTGGGGATCGCCAGCGCACGCGCTCGAGTATCTGGCTCGCGCCGATACCATTCCGCACCGAAGCGAGGGAGAGCGGACGCTGCTCGAGTTCCTGCCGGCGCAGGTGACGCGGGTCCTGGACCTGGGGAGCGGCGACGGCCGCCTGCTCGCACTCGTCAAACTGACCCATCCGGACGCGCAGGCCGTGGCGATCGACTTCTCCGACACGATGCTCGACCGACTCCGCGCACGGTTCGCAGCCGACTCTTCGGTCAGCGTCATCGGCCATGACATGGACCAGCCGCTGCCGCAGTCCCTGGGCACCTTCGATGCGATTGTCTCCAGCTTCGCGATCCACCATCTGCCGCACCCGCGCAAGCGCGCGCTCTATAAAGAGGTGTACAACCTGCTCGCGCCGCGCGGCATTTTCTGCAACCTCGAGCACGTGGCCTCACCCACGCCTGCGCTCCACGAGCAGTTCCTCGCCGCTCTCCAGGTGAATCCGGCCGAGGAGGATGCGTCGAACAAGCTGCTCGACCTGGAAACGCAGCTCGCCTGGCTCCGGGCGATCGGCTTCGTCGACGTGGACTGCCATTGGAAGTGGCGGGAACTGGCGCTGCTGGCGGGCGTGAAAGATACGTAAGGCTGGCAACACGCTCAGGCAGGGCTAAAGCCCTGCGCTACGTACAGAAGCGCTGCCGCCGGATCGATGCGCATGGCGCGGCGGGCGGGAATCGCGCAGGCGATCAGCCCGACCACCAGCAGAACAGCCAACACCGCCAGCCAGGTGATCGGATCGGTCGGCTCGACGCCAAAGAGCTGATTGCGCACGAACCGCATCGCGGCGAACGCGCCGCCGAAACCGAGCCCGGCCCCGATCGCCATGAGGCGCGCGCCGCGGCCGACGATCAGGCTCAGGATCGACGCCGGGGTCGCGCCCAGCGCGAGACGGAGACCAACTTCGGCCGTCCGCTGCCGGGTCGAGTACGCGATCACCCCGTACAGTCCAACCGACACCAGCAGGAGCGCGATTCCGCTCAGGAGCCCGACAAACACGGCCATCGTCCGCTGCGTGGTCATCGACCGATCGAATTCATCGAGGAGCCGGCGCGGCCGCGTCAGGGCCAGCCGGGGATCGAGATCGCGGACAACTTGGCGCACCGCGGGCAGCATCGCGAGCGGATCGCCCGCCGTGCGCACGTGCAGCGTGACGCCGGACTCGTAGTTCTGCGCGAGCGGGAGGTAGAACACCGGCCGCGGATCGCGCTCCGTCGCGCTGAGGTACACCGTGTCGGGGACGACGCCGACGACCTCGAGGCGCGACATCGAGATCAGTGTCTGCCCGACCGGGTCGGCGTTCGGCCACAACCGGTTGGCGAGCGATCGGCTCACGATCACGACGCCCGGCGAGGTCGGGGCATCGGACGCGAGGAAGGTGCGTCCGCGCACGACCGGAATGCCCATGGCTTCGAGGTAGCCCTGGCTCACCACATTGGCGCGCGCCGGAATCACGTTGCTCCGGTCCTGGCGCGGCGGCTGGCCGTCCACGCTCACGGGGAGCGTGCGCGCCGATCCGCTCAGCACGGTCACGCGCGCGGCGCCGGCGCCGACGACGCCGGGCAATGCCTCGAGCCGGCCGAGCAACTCGGCGTAGAGCGCCTGCCCGGCCTCCGGGGTGTAGCTGTTGCCGGGACTGATTTCCGCCACGAGCATGCGATCGACGCGATAGCCGAGATCGACGGCGTAGGCCCGCTGCACGGTGCGGAGGAACAGTCCCGCTCCGACGAGCAGCACGAGGCTGAGCGCGACCTGCAGGACCACGAAGGTGCTGCGGAGGCGGGTCGCCCGCGCGCCTGTCGCGACCCCGCCGCCCTCGCCGCGCAGCGCCGTCAGCGTGTCGCGGCGTATCAGTTGGAGAACAGGCGCGAGACCGAATATCAAGCCCGTGCCCACACCGGTGACGAGCGTGAAGGCGAACACGCGGCCGCTCAGGCTCAGGTCAACGCCTTCAGGAATGCCGAAGCCATACAGAATCGGCGTGCCCCATCGGGCGACGATCAGGCCGCCCGCGGCGCCGAGGACGCCGAGGATGACCGACTCGGTGAGCCACTGCTGGACGAGCTGGGCACGTCCGGCGCCGATCGCCATTCGAACCGCCACCTCGCGACGCCGGGTCACGGCGCGCGCGAGCAGCAGGCCGGCCACGTTCGCGCACGCGATCGCGAGGACCAGGATCACGGCGGCGGTGAGCAGCCACAGCACCGGCCGCGCCCGCGTGCGAATCCCCGGACCCTCCCCCAGGGGAAGAGCAGTCGCGCTCAGATCGCGGTTCGATTGCGGATACGCCGCCGCCAGCCGCCGGCCGATCACGTCGAGCGCCGCGGCCGTGTCCGCGACGGAGGTGCCGTCCTTCAGGCGGCCCACCATGCTCAGCCACCGCACGTCCCTGACGCCGAGCATGCGGGCAGTTCCCAGGCTCCTCCGCAGGGCTCCGGCCGAGGGCGGCCGCACTTCTTCCTGCAGCGCCATCGGCACCCAGACTTCCGGCGTGTCGCCCAGAAGCGATCCCGCGAACCCTCGCGGCGCGATGCCGATGACCGTGTAGGCGTTGCCGTTGAGCGTGATCGATCGGCCGACGGTGCCGGTCTCGGCGCCGAAGCGGCGCTGCCACAGCCCGTGCGACAGCACGGCGACACGGACCGCTGAGCCGATGCGGTCCTCCTCCGGGCTGAAGGTTCGGCCGGCGGCGGGACGCACGCCGGCGACGTCGAAGTAGTTGCCGCTCACGACCTGTCCGTCGATTCGCTCGGTGAGGCCGCCGGTGTCGAGCGTCAGGCTGATGGCGGCAAACGCGGCGAGGCCGCCGAGCACGCCGCTGTCGCGCAGGTCGGCGTAGTCGGGATACGAAGAGGTCCCCACCTGATCGCCGCCGCTCGGATTCGCCGTCGCGCGGGCGGCCCAGACGGTGTACACGTTGACGACGCGATCCGGGTCGGCCACCGGGACGCTCTTCAACAGCACGGCGTCCACGGCGCTGAACACCGCGGCGGTCCCTCCGATCCCGAAGGCCAGCGTGATCACGATGACGGCCGTGAAGCCGGTCTCGCGCAGCAGCGCCCGCACGGCGTAGCGGCAGTCGCGGCGAAGGGCTGTGAACATCGAGAAGACTCCTGGTGCGGACGGCACCGGTTCGTCGAGCGCGGCGCGCCAGCGATCCGCCACGCGGCCGGGCGGCGTCCGGCTGGCCGAGCGCAGCGCGCGGGCAAGATCGTCGGCGGCGGCAGGCAGCGCGCCGGCCGCGCGGGCCCACGCCGCGTCGTGATCGAGGCCGGCGTCACGGCCTTCACGGTAGACGTCCTCGAGATGCTGCGCCAGTTCCTCGACGATCTCCGCCTCGTGGGGGATCGGCAGACGCTGCAGATACTCGCGGACGTAAGCGCGGAAATCCATCGGCTGGTTACCCCCCAGGCTCGAGGCCGGCGACCCGCTGGACCGCGCTCAACAGCTCGCGCCAGGTGTTGCGCTGTTGGGCGAGGACCTTCCGGCCCGCCGGCGTGAGGCAGTAATAGCGGCGGCGGCGCTGCCCCGCCTTCTCGATCCACTTCCCGTCGATCCAGGCGCGCCGCTCCATGCGGTACAGCATCGGGTAGAGGGAGGCGATATGGAAGCGCAGCACGCCGCCGGACTGCTCGTCGATGCGCTTCGCGATGTCGTAGCCGTGCCGCGCGCGGCGCTCGATCGCCGAGAGGACCATGAGCTCGGCGCTGCCGCGCTTGACGTCAGTGTGTGGGGCCATATATTGGCCCACAACATATTAGAGCCGGCGGCGGTGTGTCAAGAGCGTCCCCCGCACCCCGCGCCCGCGCCGGTTCGGGGTCATCACACCCGCGCCGGGCAGCGTCGGGGTCAGGTCATGAATCATGAACGACGGCCGGCGCTTCAGCGCCGTTCATGATTCATGACCTGACCCCCATCCGGCAGACACCGGCTGGACACACCTCAGGCTCATACAGTAGATTGTCTACACAATGCACGCGAGGATGATCAGGACGGCGCCATGACGCTTCGGCAATGGAGCGCCCGCCTCCGCGCGCTCGTGCACCGGCGTCGCGCGGACGCCGAGCTCGACGAAGAAATCCGGTTTCACCTCGCCGAAGAGGCGGACGAGCGCGCCGCCGCGGGGCTCCCGCCGGATCAGGCTCGGCTCGCGGCGAGGAAGGACTTCGGCAACGCCACGCTGATCCGCGAAGCGACGCGCGAAGTCCAGGGCTGGGGCTTCGCCGAGCGGCTGATCCAGGACGTGCGCTACGCCCTGCGGATCACCCGCCGCCACCCCGGATTCTCGGCGGTGGCGATCCTGACGATCGCCCTCGGCATCGGCGCCAACACGGCGATCTTCAGCCTGGTCAACGGCATCCTGCTGCGCCCGCTGCCCTACCCGGACCCGGACCGCCTGGTCAGCGTCACCGGCACGTACCCCAGGGGCGCGTTCGTCGAGATGCGCGCGTGGATGCGCACGATGCGCGTGGCGGCGTACGTCGAAGGACACGCGCTGAACCTCTCCGGCCTCGGGGAGCCCATTCGGCTGGAGGGCACGCGGATCTCCGCCGAGCTGTTGTCGGTCCTCGGCGCGCGTCCGGCGCTCGGCCGCACGTTCCAGCCGGGCGAAGACATGGCCGGCCGCGACAACTACGCCATCCTGAGCCATGCCGTGTGGGAGCAGCGGTTCGCGCGGGATCCGGCGATCGTCGGCCGTTCGATCATGCTCGACGGCATGAGCCGCGAGGTCGTGGGCGTGATGCCGGCCGACTTTCGCTTCCCTTCCGTGAAGACGCAGATCTGGATCCCGCTGCACGCCGATCCGCGCAGTCCGGCGACCTACTGGGCGGGCGACTTCATGCCGGTCGTCGCGCGGCTGCAGCCGGGCGTCACGCTCGAGCAGGCACGGGCGGACGTGCGGCGGTACCAGGCGCACGTGCCCGCGCTCTTCCCGTGGGCGATGCCCGCGAGCTGGAACGCCGACGTCAGCGTCGTGCCCCTGCGGAACGACATGGTGGACGACGTGCGCGCGCGGCTCCTCATGCTCCTGGGCGTCGTCGGCGTGGTCCTGTTGATTGCCTGCGCCAACGTCGCCAACCTCACGCTCGCGCGTGCCGCGTCCCGGGCGACGGAAATCAGCGTGCGAAGCGCCCTCGGCGCGGGACGGCCGCGAATCGCGTGGCAATTGCTGACCGAAAGCATCGTCCTCGCGCTGGCGGGCGGCCTCCTCGGGCTGGTGGTCGCCGTGCAGGGGCTGGTGTTGTTGAAGCGAATCCTGCCGCCGGAAACGCCTCGCGTGGCGGACGTCCAGATCGATTGGCGCGTGCTCGCCTTCACCGCGGTCGTCGCGGTCGTGACGGGCCTGGCCTTCGGTCTCGCCCCCGCGCTTCACGCGTCGCGGACGGGCCTCACGGACTCGCTGAAGACCGGCGGGCGGGGCGCGGCTTCGTCAGTATCGCAACGCCTCCGCCGTGCGCTGGTCGTCGGCGAAATCGCGTTCGCCGTGTTGCTCGTGATCGCGGCGGGGCTCCTCGTGAGGAGCTTCTGGGCGCTGTCGCACGTGAACGCCGGCTTCCGGGCCGAGCACGTGATGACCGCGCGTATCACGCCCAGCCAGCCATTCTGCAGCGACGGAGCGCGCTGCCTCACCTTCTATCGGCAAGTGCTGGATCGGGTTCGCGCATCTCCAGGAGTCAGCGGCGCGGCGCTCGTCAACACCCTCCCGCTCGACGGCAGGGTGGCGAAACGATCGCTGAACCTCGAGGGCCGCACGGTCCCCGAGGCAGAGAACGCCCCGCTGTTCTGGCTCAACGTCGTCACGCCGGAGTACCTTCGCGTCATGAGCATCCCGGTGTTGTCCGGCCGGGCGTTCACGGAGGCGGATCTCTCGGGCAACCCTCCGGTGGCGATCGTCCCGAGAGCGACGGCGCGGCGATTCTGGACGGAGGACAGTGCGGTCGGCAAGCGGATCAGGTTCGTCGGCGAGAACCACTGGCACACCGTCGTCGGCGTCGTCGGAGACGTGCGCGCGCATGACCTCCGGCAGGACGTGCCGGACTTCATCGCCGGCGCCGTGTATGTGCCGTATGGCCCAAGAGCCACGCTCGAGGATGGCCGGATACCGGCGGAGATGACCATCGCGGCCGTGACGACCACCGACGCCCCGCGCTTCGAAGCGGCGCTCCGGCAGGCCATCGCGGGTCTGAGCCAGGAGGTTCCGGTCAGCGACGTGCAGACGATGGGCGCGACCGTCTCCGGCGCCGTCGCGTCCCCGGCGTCCGTGACCACGCTCTTCGTTGCGTTCGCCGGCCTGGCACTCGTGCTGGGCGTCATCGGCATCTACGGGGTGCTGTCGTTTCTCGTCTCGAAGCGCACGCGGGAGATTGGCATCCGCATCGCGCTCGGAGCGCAGCGCCGGGATGTCTTTCAGTCGGTCATGAAGGAAGGCGCGCAGCTCGCGCTGGCCGGCGTCGCGATCGGCGTTGCTGCGGCGGCGGCCGTCACGCGCGTGCTGGCGCGGGAACTGTACGGCGTTGGCCCTGCCGACCCTCTCACGTATGCGGTCGTGGCGATCGTCATGGTGATCGTCACGATGGCCGCGTGCTGCATTCCGACCTACAGAGCGATGCGCGTGGATCCGCTGATCGCCTTACGGCAGGAGTGAGCGCCGGCCGCAGCTATTCGGCGCGAAGAGCCTCCACCGGATCGACCGATGCGGCGCGGCGAGCGGGGATGTAGCTGGCGACGAGTGCCGACATCGCGAGCACCGCGGCGACCGCGGCCAGCGTCGGGATGTCCCAGGGCGGGGTGCCGAAGAGCAGGGTACGCATCAGCGTGGCCCCGGCGACCGCACACACCAGACCCACGAGAATACCGATGCCCGTCAAGCGTCCAGCCTCCCCCAGGATGAGGTGATAGACGGAGCCGCGCTGCGCCCCCATCGCGAGGCGAATGCCGATCTCGCGCGTTCTCTGGCTCACCGAGTACGCGACCACGCCGTAGAGCCCGACGACGCCCAGCAACAGCGCGACACCGGCGAAGCCCCCGATGAGCCAGGCCGAGGAGCGGCGCAGATACGCCATCGGCGAGTCGGTGATTCTCTCGCGCATGATCGCGCCGCGCGCCGTGCCGATCGCGGGGTCGATCCGAGTGATCGCGGCCCGGAGGGCCGGCAGCACCGCCGGGTCGTCCTGCGAGGTGCGAACGACGAGCGAGAAAGACGTATCGGAGCTCTGGTCGAACGGATAGTACACAGCCGGCCAGATCTCTGAATCCAGCTGGCCCTCCTTGATGTCGTCGACGATGCCGACGATCTCCTTGATCGAATTCGGCGACAGCGAGGTGTCGCCAAAGCGTTGCCCAATCGGATCCTGCGCCGGGAAGTAGCGCCTCACCAGCGCCTGGTTGATGATGACGACCTTGGTCTTCGACGCCACATCCCCATCGGTAAAGTACCGGCCGCGTACGAGCTTGGCCCGAAGTGTTCTGAAGTAGTCGGCGCTCACGTCCCGCTGGTTCACTTCGTTGTGCTCTCCGTGGTACGGCCGTCCGACGAACCTGATCCAGTCCGTGTTGCCGTTGAAGCTGACGGGCAGCACGCTCACGATGCCGGCCGATTCGACGCCGGGAAGGCTCACTGCGCTGGCCACGACCTGGCGACCCAGCGCAACCACCCGCTCGTCGGTTGCGTAGGATCTTCGGGACCACGACCTGGAGCGTCACCAGACGATCGGGCTGGAACCCGAGTTCCACTTCGAGCAGGCGGTAGAGGCTCTTGCCGAGGAGTCCGGCGCCGACCAACAGGACGGTCGCGGTCGCCAGCTCCAGCACCACGAGCTTGAAGCCGAGGCGGTGCCACGTGCTTCCGGAGGAGCCGCGGCTGCCTTCGGCGATGCCGATGGCGACCTTCGACGACGCCAGGCGCAGCGCGGGAGTCGTGGAGAACAATATGGTTGCGAGCACGGCGACGACGCCCGCACAGACACCCACGCGCCAATTCAGGCCGAGGCCATCCAGGTACGGCATGCTCGCCATCATGTCCGCCGGGATGAGCCCGGCGAGGAGCCGCATGGCCCAACTCGCGCAGGCGAGGCCGAGCGCGCTGCCGAGCGAGACCAGGAGCAATCCCTCGGTCACGAATTGACGGACCAATCGCCCGCGCGACGCCCCCAGCGCGGCGCGGACGGCCAGCTCACGAGTGCGCCCCTCGGCGCGAACCAGCAGGAGGCTCGAGACGTTCACGCACGCGATCAGGAGCAGCAGTCCGGCGCCGCCGAGCAGCACCAGCAGGACGGGACGTATCTCGCCAACGATCGCGTCGGCCAGGGGCACCACGCGCGCGCCCTGATCGCGGTTGGAGTCGGGGTACTGCGTTTCGAGCTGTCTGGCGATCGTCTTCATCTCGGCAAGGGCAGCCGGGATCGAAGTCCCATCCTTCAGCCGGCCTACTCCGTCGAGAAAGTGGCAGCTGCGCCTCAGGTCGCACCCGCCCGCAGGGTGAAGCGTGGTCCAGAGCTCAGCGCCTTCTCTCGGAGCGAATTGAAAGTCCTGCGGAAGGACGCCGACGATGGTGTGAAGACGCGCGTTCAGGGTGACCGTCCGGCCGATCACGTCGGCTTGCGAGCCGAAGCGTTTCTGCCAGGTCGCGTGGCTGAGAATCACCGTGTCCGGCGCGTCTGGCAGGTCTTCCCCGGCGAAGAAGTCGCGGCCGAGCGCAGGCACGACGCCCAGCGTTCGAAAAAACCCGTCGCTCACGCGCGCACCCCTGATGAGCTCCGTGCCCGTGGACGTCCTCAGCAGGTAACCGCGTCCGGTGTGGACATCCATCGAGCTGAACACGGTGTTGAGCCGCTTCCAGTCGAGATAGTCGGGATAGGAAAGGTTGGCGCTCGGAATCTCCTTCGTGCTCTCAGTCACCTGGACGAGCCGGTTGGGATCCGGGTAGGGCAAGGGCTTGATCAGGGCGGCATCGACGAAGCCGAAGATCGCCGTGCTGGCAGAGATGCCAAGGGCCAGCATGAGGACGGCCGTGAACGTGAACCCGGGACTCCTGAGCAGCTGCCGGCCGGCGAACCGTGCGTCCTGCACGAGGTTGTCGATCAGGTTCACGCCCCGCGCGTCGCGGCACTCTTCTTTGCGTTGCTCGACGCCCGCGATCGCCCGGCGCGCCTGTTCGGGATTCATCCCCCGGGCGACGTCTTCCTCCATCTGGCGGGCCAGGTGATACCGCAGTTCCTCGTCGAGCTCGTCCTCGAGGCGCGTGCGGGAGAAGAGCGATCGAAGCCGGAGGCGAAGGACGCTCAGCATGCGCATGGTGATCGATCTCCTCGCGTCAGGTAGTCCGTACGATCAGCGAGATCGCGGCGGCGAGGCGTTCCCACTGAGCCGCCTCCTGGTCGAGCGCTTTTTGTCCACTGCGGGTGAGCGTGTAGAACTTGGCGCGCCGGTTGTTCTCGCTGATCGCCCACTTGGCGGTGATCCAGCCGTTGTGCTCGAGCTTGTGGAGCGACGGATAGAGTGCGCTCTGTCCGACCTGCAGGACGTCGCCGGACATCTGCCGGATGCGCTGCGCGATCGCCCACCCGTGCATCGGCTCGAGCGCGATGATCTTCAGGATGAGGAGGTCGAGCGTGCCCTGGACGAGGTCGGTTGGTTTGCTCAATGCCGTCTCACATCAGTAACTGACAACAGTATACGCGATCCAGCGGCGAAAGTTCTGCGACGACAACGACGCAACAGCAGAAAGCGCCAGATTGTGGGTAAACCGACGGCTGGGGTCTGACCCCTGTACAGTACGCCGTACGCACTAACTGCGATCGTGGGTAAACCGACGACCGGGGTCTGACCCCGGTACAGGTACGCTCAACTCACTCGACGAGTGTTGTGATCGAACGTCTCTCCGGTCGCTGGGCGAGTCGGACCCTGGCGTCACGCGTCGCCGTCCGAAGCACGGTCGCCCGATGACCCCTCCAGAAGGCCACCGGGCAATCCTGCCTGCTCACTTATTCACGGTGCGGAGCGCACAGCATTCCGTTGTTGTAGTTGTCCAGACGACGATGAAACGGCTCGCCCAACTTCCAGGCGAGGCTGGCCGCATGCACGCCGCTGCCCACGGGTCCGGACGCCGCCATCCAGGCGTCGGCGTCGTCGATCGTGCTGGCGATGCAACTGCCATCGGTGCCGCTGATCACGTTCAACTTCGCGGAAACGAGCGAACTGAACATCGTAGTGGTCCTGTCCTTGCCGACCGCCTCGAGCCACGTGATGGCCTGCGCTTTCGTGTAGGAGACTCCGCCAACCGTGATGGTCTGGACCGGCCACGCCTCGGGGTGGTTCTTCCAGTACCCCGGCGTGCCGGTACCAGGTGGGTTAACTGATGGAATCGAGAAGCCGAAGTCGGTGCTCGAGTCGAAGATCGTAGCGGACACCAGGGTCACCGGCCCACGGACGTTTCCGATACCGTCGGTGATCCCGTCGCTGTCCACGGTGTCGCTGGTCCCGACGTTAGGCGGAGAAGGCTGCATTCCGGGCGGTATCTGCACGACGATCTCATAGGTCCCGGGTTTGACTACGAACTCGTAATACCCGTTCGCGTCGGTGGCCTTCGTGACCTCTCCGAGCGTCACGACTGCGTTTTCGATCACTGGCTCGCCCGCGTCCTGAATGCCGTTGTTGTTCACGTCGTTCCAGACCACGCCGCACACGATACCGGACGACGAACAGGACTGCCCGTCCGCGGTCCTCACGGCCACCACGGCGAGGGGGATGAGCGCTGCCGCAAGGCCCGCGGCCCTGACGTGTTTGAGCGATCCGTGCAGCAGGTGCTGCGTCTTCTGCCGTACTTCCGCGTGACGAGATTCCTGTGACATATTTCATACTCCCTGAAGTTGACGTGATTCCGTGCGGTTGACGCATCGTCGTCGGGGTCGCTACGCTCAGCTGTGCGATTTCTCCTCGTCAATAACCACTGCATCAGCGACCCGACGGCGGGCGTGACACACAGCCTCCGGACGATGATGGAGTGGCTCGCTGAGGCCGGCCATGCCTGCCAGGTGCTCACTACCGCCCGCTTCGAGAGCCCTGTCACGTTCACGATCGAGGACCACTTGCGGGGGCGCGCCGTCGCGCTGCCGCCTGTGCCGCCGCCGGGCAGGCGCGCGAAACAGCTCGGGAAGAAACCGCCCGTCGCGGACCGGCCTGTCGTGCGCTACGCCGTCGGGATCGTGCCCGTCACGCTGCTGCTGACGCGCCACAACGACGAATCGCGCCCCGACCGTGCCGAGGCGACGCAATTCCTGTCGCTCCTCGACCAGCTGCTGGACGACTTCGCTCCTGACCAGTTGATCGCGTGCAACGGGCACCCGATGATCCTGGAGGCCATGCAGCAGGCACGGAGCCGAGGCATCACCACCGCGTTTGCCGTTCGAGGTTTCGGTTACTACGACGCGAGATACTTCAAGGACGTGGATCACGCTTTCACGTGCAGCCAATATCTGACCGATCACTATCGCGAAGAAGTCGGACTGATCAGCACTCCGATCGAGCCCCCGATCGACTGGTCGATCGTCGTCGCGCCCACCGAATCCCGCGCCTTCGTCACCTTCGTCAATCCGGCGCCCCACAAGGGTCTGCTGCTCTTCGCCAGACTCGCCGACATGCTGGGCTCGCGACGGCCGGACATCCCGGTCCTGGTCGTACAGTCCGGCGAGAGTGGCGGCGCGCTGAACGGCATTCCTGGCATCGACTTCAGCAGGTATCCCCAAATCATGGCGGCGCCGCCCGTTCCAACGCCCGCCGACTACTTCGCGTTGACCCGAATCCTGCTCGTCCCCTCGGTGTGGCCGGAGCCCTTCGGCCGCGTGGCCGCGGAGGCGATGATCAATGGGATTCCGCCGCTCGTGGGCGACCGCGGGGCCCTGCCGCACGTGGTCGGCGGCGATTTCGCCAACGGCGGAGGCGGACGCGTGCTGCCGATTCCTGAGTGGATGACCCATGAATCGACCCGCCTTCCGAGCGAGGCGGAGGTCGAGCCCTGGTATGAAGCTGTCTGTGCGCTGTGGGACGATCCCGCGCTCTATCAGGCGATGGCAGCAAGAGCCCGTCACCTCGCCGAAGAGCGCTACAGCGAAGATCTGTCACGCAGGCAGCATGTGGAGTACTTCACATCGCTCAAAGCGGGCCGCCGTCCGATCGCATCGACTTCTTCCGATTAGAACGGCCGCGATCGGTTCCGGGACGTGGCAGTGCCACTTCGTTGCCACGCAGCGTCGGAGGGATTCTCTAGGTTTTTGTGGATTACGGGCCGTGCCGGTCGAGGTGTGCTATCGACAGGACTGTCAGCACAGCTACCAATGTCGCACGTGCACGATGCCCCGTGATGAGCGTCGCAACGAGCACGCGCGGCCTGCCCGGAAGCATTCCTACTCGCTGCGAAGGAGCGCAATCGGATCGATCCGCGAGGCGCGCTGCGCCGGTCTGAGCGTCGCCACCAGAGCAACCACGCCCAACACCAGCGCCACCGCTGCCACCGTCAACGGATCGCCAGGCTGCACGCCGTAGAGCTGCGTCGCGAGTGGACGGCTCGCGGCGATCCCCAGAGGCACGCCAATCGCGAGACCCGGCAGGACCAGCGCGGCACACCCGCGTAGCACCAGCGTGACGACGTTGGCGCTCGTCGCGCCAAGCGCCAGCCTGATGCCGAGCTCGCGGGTTCGCTGTTCGACGTCGTACGACATCAGCGCGTACAGGCCCACGCACCCGATCGCGATGACCATCGCCGACAGGAACAATGAAATCGCGCTCATCAGGCGCTCCTGAGCGATGGCCTGGTCGAGCACGTCACCGATCGTGCGGACCTTCTCGATCGGAAGATCCGCCGCTATGGAACCGAGTTGATGTCTGACGACGTCGACGGCATCGGCGGGATCGTCCGCCGTGCGGACGGCGAGCACGACGTGATTGGCGCCGCGCATCTGCCGATAGACGACGCCCATGGCGCGATCGCGCGGCGATGTCTGCTTGGCGTCGTTGACGACGCCGACGACCGAGCTCATCGGGCTGTTCGGGTGCATGCGAAACCGCCGGCCGATGGGGCTCTCGTTCGCGTAGAGAAATCTGGCCAGCGACTGGTTGATCACGACGGCGTCGGCTGGCGGCAACGCGTCGCGGTCCTCGAACGTCCGCCCGTCCACGAGCGACATCCCGACCGCCTCGAAGAAGCCGGGGCCCACGTCGGCGAACGTGAATCGCGCGTCGGGCACCACCACGCCCCGGTCGGTCGTCAACACCTTGGTCCGGTCGATCCAGTAGTTGGTGTGATCGAGCAGCGTCGAGCCGGTCGTCCCGACAGCCAGAATCCCCGGCAGGGCCGACAGGCGTTCTCTGACGCGCTGGAGCAGCATCGTGGCGGCTTGTTCGGAGTAGCCGGACTGGCCCGGCGAGACCGAGACGAGGAGCACGTTCCGGTCGAACCCCAACTCCTGCGATCGCAGATTGGTGACGGTGCGCAGGAGCAGGCCGGCGCCGATCAGGAGGACGGTGCAGGCCGCCAGTTGGACAACGAGCATGACCCGCCCGGCAAGCACGCGAGAGCGCGCCCGGCCGCTCGCGTTGGCCGCCTGATACACGGATGCCAGAGCCGCCGATCGGGCCGGCCGGGTGCACGGCCACAGTCCGAACGCGATCACCATCGCCACGCATCCACCCGCGAACGCCAGCACGCGCGCGTCGAGCTCGAGCGCGAACTCCACGGGCTCGATCATGACGGCAAACTGTTTGAGGGTCACTGTCGTCGCCCAGCTCGCGAACAGCAGGCCGATGAGCCCCGCCACGACCGCAAGGACAACGCATTCCGTCCCCAATTGCCTGATCAGCCGCCAGCGTCCGCCGCCGATGGCGAGGCGAATGACGAACTCCCTCCGCCGGCGCTCCGACCGGGCGAGCATCAGGTTCGTGAAGTTGGCGCACGCGACGAGGAGGACGAGCACAGTGATGCCCGAGAGAATCATGACCGGCCTGGCGTAGCGGGCGCGCTCGGGTGCGTATCCGGTTGTCGCCCTCAGCAGCGACAGGGCGTCGCGGCGGTCGCGCACGACTTCACGGCTGTTCTCCCCAAGCTCGGCCGCCTTGTCCGCGATGAACCTGTGGCGAATGAGTGTCGCAGAGGCTGCGGCCTGCTCGACGCTCACGCCGGCTCCAAGGCGGCCGATGATCCTCAGCCACGGGACCCCGGTCCCCCAACGATCCTCGAGAAGGCCTTGTGTGCCTGGCATCAGCGCTGACTGCATCGTCAGCGGGATCCACACGTCGGACGGATGCCCGACAGAGTGGCCCGTGAAGCCTTTTCGCGCGACGCCCACGACGCCGTAGCTGACGCCGTTCAGATCGATCGTCTTCGCCAGGACGTCGGGCGCGCTGCCGAACCATCGCTCCCAGAACGCATCGCTGATCACCGCAACGGCGGCCGTCCCTGGGGCGGCGGCGTCCGCGTCGGCCAGCGATCGGCCGAGCGCGACGTCCGCACCGATGACCTGAAAGTAGTTGCCGGACACGAGGCTGACGCGGACCTCGCCGCGCACGCCGCTTCCGCGCAGCGGCACGTCGTGCGGCCTCACGTCCGAGCTGGCCGCGACCTCGAACGGCGCGTCCGGTGAGTCCCGCCATCGGAGAAAGGCGGCGTACGGCCAGCGGCCCCAGTCGCGGCTGCCGCTGGTCGAAAACGCGACCAGCCGCTCCGGGTCGTGAACCGGCAGCCCGCGAAGCATGAAGGCGTCGACGACGGCAAAGGTCGCGGTGACGGCGCCGATGCCGACGGCCAGCGACAACACCGCGATGGACGTGAACGCCGCGCTGCGCCGCATCTCCCGCACCGCGTAGCGAACATCCTGGGCGAAATCCTCGAGGAGCCGGAACGAGAACAGGTCGTGGCTTCTCTCCTGAAACCGCGTCGCGTTGCCGAAGTCGCGGCGGGCGCGCTGCCGGGCCGCCTCTGGACGCATCCCCTGCGCGGCGTACTCTTCCTCCAGCAACTGCAGGTGCAGGTCGAGCTCGTCCCGGAGCTCCCGGTCGTGCCGTGCGGAGACGGTCGCCCGCGCACGGAGGATGAAGCGGGTCAACCAGCCAGGCATGTCACCCTTCCTGGAGGATCGCGGCGATCGCGCCGGCGATGGCGTTCCATCGTTCGGTTTCACTGGCCAGCTGCCGGCTGCCACGCCGTGTGAGCCGGTAGTACTTCGCCTGGCGATTGTTCTCGGTCGTGCCCCAGTACGACTCGATCAGGCCGTCGAGCTCCATTCGGTGCAGCGCCGGGTACAGCGACCCTTGCTCGACGCGCAGCACCGACTTCGAGATCTGCCGGATGCGCCGGGCGACGGCAAAGCCGTGGTTCGGTCCGGTCGCAAGAGTGCGCAGAATCAGCAGCGGGAGCGTGCCCTGCAGCAATTCGCCGTGTGGTGCCTTCGCCATGGACGCTCCGCGCCAGTATCAATCCGCGTGCGTCTCATGTCAAGCATCTAGGTGAGCAGCACCGTCGTCAGGATCCGGGAGCGGCGCCGCGGCGCGGCAGCCGTGCGATCGCTACGTGGTCTGCGGCCGCCACGTCGCGCGTCACTCAGCACGCAGCGCGAGCCACGGCGACCACGGAGAAGATCGCCGCGTTCGACCCGATGCCGACCGCGAGCGTCGCGACGGCCACACAGGTGAACAACGGACGGGCTCGAAGCAGACGAGCAGCAACCCGAAGGTCAGAAAGCATGCCGGGGACTGATTCAAGCCGTCTGCCACCTGGAGCCGGCGGTTTGCTGGGCCTGGGCGGTCTTCTTGCCGGGAAACCGTGTTTTCTGTTCCGCAAGCGGGAATCGGGTGTTCGGATGTAGACAGTTCAGACCGGGCGTGATTCATACTACACAAGCCCGGCCGCAGTTCCTTTCCAGAAAGAGTCCGTATGCCGATGTCGATCCGAAGCCGCTCGCTCTTCCTCATCGTCACGCTCGCGGGCCTGACGAGCGTCCTCCCGCCCGCGCGCGCGCAGATGCCGCCGCAGGACCTCGGCGCAACGGGCGCCTGGCAAAAGCTCCTCAAGCTTCGAACGACAGCCAGCGCCATGCACACGACCGCGCACCCGGACGACGAGCATGGCGGCGTGCTGGCGATGCTGAGCCGCGGCCAGGGCGCCAGGGTCTCGCTGCTGACGCTGACGCGCGGCGAGTCCGGCGACAACGCGATCGGCCCGGAGCTGTTCGATGGGCTCGGGCTGATACGAACCGAGGAACTGCTCGTCGCGGACCGGTACTACGGCGTCGATCGGCAGTACTTCGGGACGGTGGCGGACTACGGGTTCTCCAAACGTCTCGACGAAGCGCTGGAGAAGTGGGGCAAGGAACACGTCCTCCGCGACGTCGTCGGCATCATCCGCACCGAGCGGCCGTTCGTGCTCATCGCGAGATTTCAGGGAAACCAGCGGGACGGCCACGGCAACCATTCGGCGGCGGGGCTGGTCACGCAGGAAGCGTTCAAGATGGCGGGCGACCCGACGGTGTTCCCCGAGCAGATCGCCGCGGGGCTTCGACCGTGGCAGCCGTTGAAGCTGTACATGGGCGGCGTGCGCGAGAACGAGGACTGGACGATCCGTGTGGATGCCGGCGAGTACGACCCGGTGCTCGGGGACTCGTATCAGTCGTTCGCGCGCCTGGGACTGAGCTTCCAGCGGTCGCAGAACAGCGGGCGCTTCAGCGGGCAGCCGGGTCCGGCCGTGTCCTACTACAAGCGTCTACAGTCACTGGTTGACGCGCCCGCGAAGGAGAAGACGTTCTTCGACGGCATCGACACGGCGGTTCCGGGTCTGTACCGCGCCCTGCGCACGACGGCACCGCCGGCCGCCGACGGATTGTTGTCGGCCATCGATCGAGAGATTCGGTCCGCGTTCGATTCGTTCAGCTTCACCGATCCCTCCGCTGCTGGTCCCGCGCTCGCGCGTGCGCTCTCGGCAACTCGTGCAGCGCTAGAAGAACTCGGCGGCGATCCCGACGTCGAGGTTCATGCTCGGCTTGAAGGAACGGCAGATCGCCGACGCGATGCACGCCGCGCTGGGCATCAGCCTGACCGCCACCGCGCAGCCAGCCGGCACGCCGGAGGCGACCGGGCCGTTCAACGCCGGCCCGCCCGCGATGCCCGCGATCGTCCCCGGCCAGACCTTCGAGGTTCGCGCCGTGTTCACCAGCCGCGGCCGGTTGGAGGTGACGGGTCCGCGCTTCGGGGTCGCGGCCAACGACACCAAATCGGAGTGGGGGGTCCACATGGGAGGGATGCTCGAGGCGGCCGCTCCGAACAGGCCGATTAGTCAGGAAGCTCACCGTAACGCTTCCGGAGAACGCGACGCTGACGCGGCCACATTTCTCGCGCACGTCGATTCAGGAGGCGCGCTATACCGTCGCTGACGAAAGCCAGCGATATCGGCCGTCGCCGGAGAGCCCGCTCGACGTGTTCGCCCTGTATGAGGTGAGTGGCGTGACAGTCGAGATACGGCGCCCGATCACGCGGCTCGAAGCGAATCTGCCGTACGGATTCGACACGCGCGTGCTGGCGGTTGTCCCCGCGATAGCCGTGACGCTGACGCCGGCGAACGTGGTCGTCCCCATTCGACAGGCTCAGGGCAAAGCAGTCACGCCGAAAACCAGAGTGACTGTCGAGGTCCTCAACAATCGTGAAGGGGAATCCAAAGGCACGCTGGCGTTGAAGGTGCCCGCTGGCTGGAAGGTGACGCCGGCTTCGCAGCCGTTCCATTTCTCGCGCGCCGGCGAACGTACGCCTTACGCCTTCGACGTCGCGATTCCGTCGCTGGAGAACCGCGAGTACCGCATCGAGGCCGTGGCCTCCTCGGGCGGCCGGGAGTATCACGAAGGCTACACGACTATTCGTCACCGCGACCTGGAGACGCGCTACCTGTACCGGGATGCCGTCGCATCGGTTCGGGGCATCGACGTGGCGATCGCTCCCGGCCTGAAGGTCGGCTACGTGATGGGCGTCGGCGACGACGTGCCGTCCGGCCTCGGGCAGATCGGCGTCAGCGTTCAGCTCCTTGGCGAGCAGGACCTCGCCACCGGCGATCTCAGCCGCTTCGACGCCATCATGACCGGCACTCGCGCGTACGCGGTCCGGGAAGACCTGAAGACATACAATCGCCGCCTCCTGGAATACGTGAAGGGCGGCGGCAACCTGATCGTCCTCTACAACACCCAGGAATTCGTGCCGAACCGGTACGCCCCGTATCCCGCGACGCTGTCGGCCGGCGCCGAGGAGGTTTCGGAGGAGGACTCGCCGATCGAGATCCTCGCGCCCGACGCGGCGGTGCTCAAGACCCCGAACCTGATCACCGCGCGCGATTTCGACAACTGGGTGGAGCAGCGCGGGTCGAAGTTCTGGAGCGAGTGGGATGCGCAGTACACGCCGCTGATTGCCACGTGGGACAAGGGGCAGCCGCCGCAGAAAGGCGGATGGCTGCACGCGAGGTACGGCAAGGGCACTACACGTACTTCGCGTATGCGTTCCACCGGCAGCTGCCGTACGGCGTGCCCGGCGCCTATCGTCTGCTGGCCAACCTGCTCTCGCTGAACCGGACGCTTGCCGTCACACGCACACCCCGCTAGATTCCCTCGACGGCGGCGAGGGATGAGTAGTGGGACCGCGCCCACCCATCGTGTCCTGCGTCGCGGTCATTTTCCTGCCAGGTCGAGTTTCACTTCGACCACGACTACTTGAGAACGGCGACCGTCGACGACCTGAAGCAGGTGTTCGACGGCTTTCTGAACAAGGCCGAGTAAGAGGGTTCGTCAGCTCAGGAGCTCGGAGCCGGGACCATGGTGATCTCGAGAGCGCCCCCGGGGTTGTGGCTCAGGATTTCGAATTCATCGGCGGTCAGCGTCAGGATGTCGACCTTGTAGGAAATGCCCTCCTCCACCATCGTGAGGATCTTCTGGTCATAGGTCCACTTCCCGAGCGCCGGCCGTGAGTTGGGAGAGGTGATGACCAGCGTGCCCTCCGACAAGAAGACGTAGAGCGTGCCCGCGGCGACTCCGGGCGACTCGCGCACGCTCCATACTTTGTTGACGAAGGTAGCGGGGGCTTTCGAACTGGTCGCGGGATTCGCGGCGGGAGCCGGGCGTTCGCCACAGCCGGCGGCGAGCGCTGCGGCCAGCGCCATTGTCAAGAGTCGAACCGTTGTGCCGAATGACATCGCCATGGCGCGCTCCCGCTCGCGATTCTATCAGGCGCTCCCGTGCTGGCTGGCCCTCGGGCATGCCCTGAGCGAGCGCATCGAGTCAGGCGAGTCGAAGGAAACGTCACGCGTCACTTGACGATCACGTGGCCCTGCGTCTGCCACTTGCCGCCGGGGCTGCGCACTTCGAGCCACAAGTTCTGCCGCCCGGCCGGAGCCTGATACTCGAAATCGTACGTCTCACCAGCGCCTATGAGCTGCTTCGCCGGCCGTGGCTCGCACCGCGCGGGGGGCACCGGTGCGCCATCCTTGGTCAGCGGACGCCAGCTGACCGGCCCCTGGCTCGACTGCAGCGTCACCGAAAAGATGTCGCTCGGCGTGATGTTGATGAGGCGCACGCGATGACGCTCCCCCGCCTTCCACATGACTTGCGGATTCTGCTGTGCCGTTGAGGACGGCAGGCGCCTTTGGATCCGGGCCGCCGCGTCCCATGACGAACACGTGGTCCGTCGCCTCGTCTACCGTTTCACCCGGGTCCACGACGAGCATCGCGCCGTACAAGCCTGACGTCAGCTGACGGTTGTCGTGCAGGTGTGTGTGATACATGAACGTGCCGGTGCGCGGAGGCGTGAAGCGGACCACGAACGAACCGCCCGGCTCGATCAGCGGGGTGACCCGCTTGCCCGCGCCACTCCAGCCGTGGACGCCGTCGTAGTAGCTCTCGAGCTCCATGCCGTGCCAGTGGATGGCGGTGCCCTCCGGCAACCGGTTCACCAGCGTGATCTCGACAGGCTCCCCACGCTTCAGGACCAGCGTCGGTCCGGGGACGGGCACGCGATCGTTCGGCAGCGGCTCACCCTCCTCGGTCAGCACGAACCCGTACGCCGGCGCATCGCCGAAGCGCCTCGGCTCCGCCTGCATCTCGAGGGTCATCCTGCGGGCGGAAGTCGATTCGCCGGTGGCGTGCTCGCCGGTCGTCTCTTCGGGACCGAGCACGGTCACGCCGAGGATCATCCCCGCCATGCCTGCCGACGCGTCGTGGCCGGCATGATGCCCGGCGTGCCCCGCGGGCGGCGCGCCCAGACGCAGCTCGGGTGAGACGTGCGCCTTGATGTGGCAGTGGAACAGCCAGTTGCCCACGCGCTCCGGCGTCCAGGTCATCGCCATCGTGCGCCCCCGGTTGCATGAGCTGTGTCACGACCTGGTCCTTCTGTCCGGGAGCGAACGTCTGCTCGCTCAGCCCGTCGCCGATGCTGTCGACCTCGAAATAGAAGCCGTGCATGTGCATCGTGTGCGCCTGCGTGGAAAGGTTGAGCACCCGCCAGCGGACCTTCTCCGACAGGTGATACGTCAGACGCTCGCTGTGCGGCCAGGACAGCCCGTTCATCAGAAACGTGAACTTCGGGTTCAGCGCCAGGAAGGCGACGCCAGGATCCGTGGCGCTCGCGATCTGCTTCAACTGGCCGAGGGTCAGGGCCGTCCAGTCGGTGATGACGAAGATGCGCTCGGCATCCGGAGTGGTCCCCACCGGGTCCACGACGAACGCACCCGAGAGCTGCGTGTCGCCGACCGCGCGAAACGACGAGCGGCATGCCGGTCGACGTCGCCCAGTAGTGATAGGTCCCGGCCGGACCGGTCTTGAATCGAACCTGCCGGCTCTCACCGGGCGGAACATCAACGGGTGGGCACGCCGACCCGCCGCGCTCGCACAGACCGTGGACGCGCATCGCGCTGGTGAGCTCGTTGCGGACGCGTGCCGCGATTTCGGTTCCCTCCGGCACCCTGACGAGCGGCGCGGGAACGGAGAGCGGCGACGAACCCTCGCCGAACGCCTCGACGGCCAGCGCGGGCCCCGCATCCGCCTCCGGGCGCCACAGGCCGACGCTCGCCCGAAGGTCGAGCGTCAATACGCCATTCGCCAGCTGCCGGCCGGCTGACGGTTGTCGTTGATGACGACGGCCGGGAGCCGTGCATCGCGCACCTCGGACGGCACAGAAGCCGGCGGCTGCTGCAATTGATGGAAATCAGCCACCAGGAGCGCGGCGGCAAGGACGATCGGACCGAGTTGAAAGACACACATGACTGTTACCTCTTGCTGACGTTGTGCAAGAGGAGAGCGTAGCGGTCACCCCCGCGCGGGGTCATTAGAGAGTGGTAAGGATTCGGTCAGGGAACGGTTGGATGGGGTACTTTACCGAGCAAGGGACGCACCAGCGCGCAGACCCGGAAACGCTCCGGATTCCTCGACGCCGATCCGCCGGCGGGCCCCGGTTCAGTCGTGACCACCGGAAAACGTCAGAGGCTATTTGCCCGCGGCTCTGCTGCCCTGGGCTCCGCTGCCCGGTGCCGGTGCAGCCGGCGGGCTGACAGCCAGCAGCGCGGCTTTCATCGTCGCTTGATCGCTGGCGGAGGAGAACCTCGCCTCGAGGCTCTTCGCGATCGGCTCGAGGAACCGGCCATGCTTTCTCAACGTGCGCAGATCGTTCTGCCTGAGGGCGTGTTCGACTTCAGTCTGCATCTCCGGGGTGATGATCTCGAGCCGGCCAACGAAGACGCGCACGACCTCGGCCGGGCGCGGCTCGATGTCGAGCGGCAGAATGGCATCGACGGAAGCGCGTGGAATCAGGTAGAAGAGCCGCGTCCCCTCCTCGAACCACGAGTCGCGCCAGGTCTCGATCATCGCGGCCGCTTCGCGGGGATACAGGCCCTCTTTCGTCAGCGCGGTCTGCAGAACCTGTCGAAGCGATTCGAAGTCGCTCGTCAGCGCCGGCCGCTCGATCGTGACCTGCTTCGAACCGCCGCGCACGACGCGATACCCCAGCGCTCCGCCCCGTTTCTCGAAGAGCACGAAGAGCCCCATGTCGCCCGCGTTCTCCACCGTGACGGTTCGGTCCGGCATCACCCTCGCCGAGACGGGCACCGGGAAGCTCGCCAGTCCGCGATAGAACAGGAACTTCTCGTGCTGCGATCCGACCTGGACCGGCGACGCGTCCGTTTCGCGAGCCGCGTAATAGTGGCTCTTGCCGGCTTCCACGGGGAAAGGGCCGCGCGCGAGCGGCGAGATCTTCACGTCGTTCCACGTGATCCCGCCCGTCATCTGCGCCAGAGAGGCCTGTGCGCGAACCGGCGGAACGGCCGCTTGTGGATACCACTCGGTGATCAAGCCGTGCGGAAAGCGGACGCGCGCGTCCACGGTCTGCGCGCGATTGGAATAGAAGTAGATGACCGGCGTTTCCATCCGGACCGTCGCCTTGAGCTGAGGCAGGTAGCCTTTCGGTCCGACTTTGACGCTGGTGGGGTTCAGGATGGTGACAAAGCACGGCAGGTCGGACGGGCCGCTGAAGGGCGTCCACTCCACGGCCCGGCCATCGGGTCCCGCGACCGATGTGAACGTGCCCCACTCGTGCGCGACGAGGTCCGGGCTCGTGAGGAGTCCCCGCCCGGGCCCGGGATGCCCGGACAGGGCCGAGGTTCCCGCGAACATCAGCGGCAGCAGAATCAGCGCGCCCAGTCGTTTCATCATGAAGATCCTCCTGGTCGGTCCCGTCGAGCTCCAAGTCGCCTGTTTAGACCGTCGGCAGGAGGACGTGGTCTGCCTGGGAGCGTTAACGTGAGGGCCGCGGCTCAGTTCCCACCCGCGGTAACGGCCGCCGCTCGGTTCCCACCGGCGGTAGGGGCCGCGGCTTGCTTCGCACCCGCGGTAGGGCGCACTCGCTGCGCTCGTGCGTAGGGGCCATTGCAGAAAACGCCGACGAATCACGACCTCGTGATCGTTTCCCTACTGAGGCGCCTGGCGCATCCTCGGCCGGCCAAGCACTCCCACTCCGATCTGCCCGCCAATTCAACGATCTGCGCGCGATAGACGGCCGTTCCCGGCGATCGGAGGTTCGCGGCATCTTCCGGACGCGGGCACGACACTTGCGGTTGTCTCGGGCAAATGCGACGCGCGCCTCTCTCGATCGCAGTGCTGCTCCTGCTCCCGTTCGCGGTTTTCGCCGCGGCGTTCTCGGTGGCGCCGCCTGCGCCCCCGCCGGCGCCCTGGTCTCCCGCAAGGCCGGCTGTCGTTCCGCCGGCCCCTCAGCCAACGTCGTTCCTCGACACGCACCTGCTCGTGACGTGGTATGGCAATCCCTGGGTAGGACGGATGGGGATCCTCGGGCGCCTGGAGGGCCGCGCGCTGGCGGACGGCTTACGGAAGCAGGCGGCCGCGTACGCGGCGGTCACGAAAAAGAAGGTCATCCCCGCGTACGAGCTGGTCGCGATCGTTGCGCAGCCGTTGCCGGGACGCGACGGCGGGTATCGCCGGCGCGAGAGCCGTGAGGTGATCGATCGCATGCTGGCGGCGGCGCGCGCGGCCGGCTTCAAGCTGATTCTCGACGTCCAGACCGGCCGCTCGACCGTCCTCAGCGAGCTGGCCTATCTGGCGCCGTATCTTCAGGAACCGGATGTCTACCTCGCGCTCGATCCGGAATTCTCGATGGGCACCGACGGGATTCCCGGGAGACGCATCGGCACCATGCGCGCGAGCGAAGTGAACGACGCGATCCTGGTGCTCGAGCAGCTGCAGGATCGGTATCACCTCCCGCCGAAAGTGCTCATCGTCCATCAGTTCACAACCGGGATGCTGCCGGACAAGGAAAAGATCTGGGAGAGCGACGTCGTGGACATCGTCCTCTCCGCGGACGGCTTCGGATCGCAAGCGTTGAAGCGCAACACGTACGGGGCGGTGCTCCGGCAGCACTCGCTCGAGTTCAGCGGCTTCAAGCTGTTCTATATCCAGGACACAGATCTGCTCAAGCCTGCACAGGTCCTTGCCTTGACGCCGCCGCCCGCCGTCGTCATCTATCAGTAAGCCCGGCGAGCGCAGCGGCCGGGCCCCCTACCGGCGAGCGCCAGCGAGCCGGCCTACCGTCGCGTACAGCCGCAGATCGGCGTGGAGGATCGGCCGCTCGGCGGTGAGCCTCCGCAACCCGTCCTCGGTACTCGGCATCGCTTATCACCATCAACTGAGAGGTCGCGCGGCGGTCGACTACGCCGCGTTCTACTGCGACCTCGAACGGGATAGCGGCAGGAATGTGCTGCGCGACCTCGGTCACCGCGTCCACGAACCCCGCGGCTTCCAGCCGTGCGCGGATCGATTCGCCCGGCAGGTAGCGGGCGAGGTCGGCGCTCAGCGCCGAGGGAAAGTAGTCGTAAATCCACCACCGATCGAGCCGCGTGTGCGGGTCGAGGCCGACGGTCATGATCGCGCCGCCCGGGCGGAGCACTCGATACGCTTCGCTCATGAACGCGTCCACGTCCGCAAAGTGGTGGAGAGCATTGATGCAGAAGAGGCGATCGAAGCTTTCCTTCACCCACGGCAGGCTCTCCGCGCGCCCGCGCACGACTCGAGCCTGCGGCGCGGCCGTCCGCGCGCGGCGCAGCATCTCGGCCGACAGATCGAGCCCCGCGGCCGTGCGGACCCGATCCCGAATCTCGGCGAGCCAGTGCCCGGTTCCACACCCCACTTCCGCGGCGTCCGCGCCGGCCGGCTCGCCCGCGCAAGCCGCACCGTCCGCGCAAGCCGCATCATCAATGAACCGCTGCAGAACGGCCGTCACCCCGTCGTAGCGGTTTCTCTCGTAGCGCCTGTCGTACGCCGGCGCGACGGCGTCGTAATTCACGGGGTTCGTCATAGGGGTCAGGTCATGCGTGACGTCGGGAAGTCGATGGTACGGCAAGCCGCAGTAGAGGACGAGGCCCGGCCCGCCGACCTGAACCGCGGACCCCGACCGCGGCCACCCAAAACTTACGCGGTCGGGCCGGCGACGCGCCTCATCCGTACATGCCTACGCCGGCGTGGCTTCCGCGAATTGCCCAGTTTTTGGCCGCTCTAGTCTGAAAAATCGTTTCGCCCGCCCGGTCCAGCTCTTGCATCCGAGCCTGCTCATCGAACCCTTGATAACGCACCGTAGGAGGGACGCGATGTTTCAACTGAGCGTGGTCGACCACATCCGCCTCAGCTTCGGCGATGTCGTCTGCAGCTACAAGGCACATACCTCTATCGCCGAGAAACTCGCGCGCCAGTCCTGGCTGATGAAGATGACGGTCCTCGGGCTGCTGGGCGTCGGCGTCGTCGCGTCTACGACCGCGATCGTGGGCACCGCGCGGGCGTTTGAAATTGTCGCGGCGGTGGCGGTCGGCCTGGCGTTCCTGGGGTATGCGACGTTCGTGGCTCTGGACTTCGACCCGCGCGTCTACGCCCACCGTTCGTGCGCCGCGAGGTTCTGGCTGTTGTGCGAGAAGTACAGGGCGCTCCTGACCGAACTGCAGGACGGCGTGCTGCAGCCGGAGGACCTCAGGGAACGCCGCGACGTGCTGATCCGCGAAGTCCACAACGTGTACGAGCAGGCGCCGCTGGCCGATCGAGGCGCCTACCACCTCGCCAAGCAGGCACTGTCCTCCACGCAGGCCCACACGCTGTCGGACGCGGAGATCGATCGGTTCCTGCCGCATTCGGTCCAGCGCGGGAACCCGACGCCGGCCTGAGGCGGGTGTGAGCCCTCCTTTCACACCCAGGTGGCGATGAAGCCGCCACCCCCCAGAATCCTTCCATCGAGAATCCGTTGAAGAGGTGTCGGGATCGGGACGGATACTATATTGAGAGAGTCCGTTCCGCGAATGCCGTTCACTGCTGCGATCCTGATCGTTGTCTTGTCCTACGTCTGGCTCATCGAACGGCACGTGGGTCGTAGCTTCGTCTACGTGCCGGGCGCGCTCGTGGTGATGCTGACGGTCTGGCACGACCTCCGCCATCGCGAGTGGGGATTCGCGTGGCGCGCGCTCGGCCCCGGGCTGCGCCTGTCCCTGCCAGTCACGCTTGCGCTTGCGCTGCTGATCCTGGCGACCGGCGCCGCGATGGGCATGCTCCACGACCGCCGCGACTTTCTGGGGAGCCTGGGCGGCCTCTTCGTGTGGGGCGCCGCGCAGCAGTGGGTGCTGCAAACCGTGGTGTTGCGCGAAGCGCAGCGCGCCGCCTCACGAAACGGCGGCATCCTCATCGCCGCGCTGCTCTTCGGGGCGATCCACATGCCGAACCCGTTCTTGACCGTCGTGACGATGACCGCCGCGCTCTTGTGGTGCTGGCTCTACGATCGCCACCCGAACATCGTCCCGGTGGCGTTGTCGCACGCGCTGGGGACGCTGGCGATTCTGTACGCCTTCGACGCGGATTTCACGGGACGCCTGCGGATCGGCGCCTCGTTCCTGCGGCTGGACCGCTGATCAGCGGGGAATGATCGGCAGCACGACCGCCGACGGATGCTCGGCGTCGTGGTAGATCGTCTGCTGGGCCTTCACCATCCGCGTGCCGCCGAACGTCTTCTCGCCCGTGTTCAGGTTCCGGTTGAAGCGCGGGAAATTGCTGCTCGAGATGTAGACGCGGATGCGATGCCCGGCTTTGAAGACGTTGCTCGTTGCCCACAGATCGATGGTGTACTTGTTGATCGTGCCCGGCTCGACCGGCTCCGCTTTTTGTGTGGAGTTGCGGAAGCGCGCGCGAATGATGCCGTCGCCCAGGTAGCGCGCGTACCCCGACGGATCGACGTCGACGATCATGGCCGTGAAATCGGTATCGACAGCCGACGTGGCCGCGTAGAGCTCGACGCTGATGAACCCCGTGACTTCGACGTCGCGCTCGAGCGGCGGCGTCGAGTAGACCAGCACATCGGTGCGTGACTCGTTCGGGCGCTGATCGAACGGGCCCGGGGGCATGCCACCGCAACAGAGCCTGCCGCCGATCGTCCGCACGGGGCTTGCCGGATCGTATTCGTACGTATCGGGCTTTTCCTTCTGCGGCGCGGCCGTGGAAATCACGCCGTCGCCAGCCGCCGACCGGGCCCCCGTGCCGGCGTGCAGGTAGTACTTCGTGTAGCGCGTGCGGGCCAGCGGGAATTCCTTTTCCGTCCGCCAGGCGTTGTCGCCCATCACGAAGATCTTGACCGGCGCGTCCGTCGCAAACTCGTTCTGCTTCCCCTTGATCGCGAAGTCGTACCACTTGACGATCGTCGCGTTCATGTCCAGCACGGCCTGGCTGCCGAACGTCACGTCGCCAATCTTGCCTTCCGGCGACGTCGCCGCGTGCGCCCACGGCCCCATCAGCAGGCGCTGGCCGTCACGCGCCTCCTGGGCCGGGGCCTCCTTCTGCAGCCGCATGAAGTTGCGAATCGACCCGCCGCTGAAGATGTCGTGCCAGCCGCCGGCGTGCAGCGCCTTGATGTTCATCTTGCCGTAGGAGTCCGAGACCTTGATCTTTTTCCAGTATTCATCGTCTGTTTCGTGCTCGACCCAGTCGCGGAAGTAGGGCGCGACCTCGGCGACTGTCGGCACGTTGAAGAGGCGGTAATCCTCGGCGGGCAGCTGTTCGACCCACTGCCTCGCGCGGTTCGCCGCGGCCGTCTTGCGGCGCACGGTGTCTTCCGTCAGCCCCGACGTCCAGGAGCTGGCGAACCACTGCATCAGCGCGCCCCCCTCGTACGTCCAGCCCTCGTAGTACTCCATCGCGGTGACGTAGGGAAAGATGCCGGCCAGGTGCGGCGGGCCGGACGACGCGGCGAGCATCTGCGTCGCGCCGACATACGAGCCGCCGAACATGCCGACCCGGCCGTCCGCGTAAGGCAGGTTCGCCGCCCATTCGACCGTGTCGTAGCCGTCGTTGGCTTCGTACCTGAATGGATAGAACTCGCCTTCGGAATCGAAGCGTCCCCGCGTGTCCTGCAGGATGACGACGTAACCGTGCGAGGCCAGATACATACCCGTCGAAGGGTCGCGGCGGTTGTACGGCGTGCGCGTCAACAGCACCGGAAGCCTGCCTTCGACTTTCGGGCGGTAGATGTCGGCGACGAGCGAGACCCCGTCGCGCATCCTCACGCGCACGTTGGTCTGCACGGTGACCGCATAGGCGCCGGGCGCGGTTGCCGGGGCGGGAGCGGGCGCCTGCGCGGGAGCCGGCGCCTGCGCGGCCGTCAGCGTGGCGAACAGCGTTGCCACGAGCACCAGCTTGACGACGTGAACAGCCATGGACGATGAGGAGGTCTTTTTCATGATGAGAGTCAACCAGCCAATCCGCAGGGCGAGCTCGCTCCGATCGTCACCAGGCTAGCCATGGTGCCCGACGCGTGGCCGATCCTCTCTCAGTCTGACGTCTCGGCGCAAGCGGTAAGGCCGCGGCTGGCTTCGCTGACCGCGGTAGGGCCGCACTCGCTGCGCTCGTGCGGTAAGGGCCGCTCGCTTTGCTCGCGGTAAGGGCCTCGGCGCTTCGCGCCTCGGTAAGGGCCGCGCTCGCTGGCGCTCGCGCGGTAGGAGCTGCTCGCGGCCCTACCGGGAAACAATCGTGGTGTCGTTCTTCAACTGTCCGGGCGCCACGTTCAGATACCTCCCCGCCGACAGCACGATCTGGTCGATCGAGATCCCGTCTTCACGCCTGAGCACCCGAATGGTCTGCGGACCCGTCGTGGCGAAGTAGATCGGCGGCGCGAACGCGGCGTACGCGTTGTCGGTCCAGCCCCAGCCCTGCTCGCCGCACCCGCCGCAGTCTTCGAGGACGACGGTGGTCGCGCTGTTCGTGCCGAGACGGAAGACGGCGTTGCCGCTGTCGTCGACGCTGTCGCTGAATTGCACGTAGACGGAGTCGTTCCAGTATTGGTCGTCTGTTGCCTGGCTGCGCACCCAGAGGTGGTAGGGAATGCCCGCCTTGGCGGTGAACCGGACGTCGAAGTAGTCGGAGCCCGACTCGGACGGAGACGTGACCTTCGGAAGCGCCCCGTCCGGATTCAGCAGGCGGGCTTCGCCGGCGGCCGTCGGATCGCTCACGACGATCCAGTTCTGGCCGCCCGGCAGACGATCGGCCGCCACGTACATCACGACCTCTGTCGGATCGGACGGGGGCGGCGGGCCGCCGTCAGACGGGGGAAGAATCGTCGTATCGTCCTTCGGCCGTCCAGGCGAGTCGTTGACATAGGTCCGGGTCGACAGCACGACCTGGTCGATGGAGATGCCGTCCTCACGCTGCTGGATCCGCAGCGTCTGCGTGCCGCCCGTTGCGAACGACACGAGCATGCCCGGACTGTCGTAGCCGTTGTCGTTCCAGCCCCACCCGTGCTCGCCGCATCCGACGCAGTCCTCCAGGCTCACCATCGCGGCGCTCGTCGTCCCGATCCGCCACATCGCGGTGCCGAACGTGTTGACGCTGCCGGAGAACTGCACGTACACCGAATCGTTCGTCCACGAATCGTTGTCCGCTTTCATCCGGAGCCACAGATGGTATGGAACGCCCGCCTGCGCGTCGAACGTCAGCTCGAAGAAGCTCCCGGGGCTCGCCGACGCCGTGCTGATCTTCGGAACGCCGGCGTCCGGATTCCAGATCCGTGTGCCCCCGGCCGCGGTCGAATCCGCCGCGAGCTGCCAGTCGCCCACGATCGACGCCGCGTCGCGCGCGTACAACACGATGTCGTGCGACGCAGGCGGCTGGACCTCCGTCTGCGCGAAGTGAGCCACGTACGCCTGGCCGTCTCCGTTCTGCCGCGGCTCTACCCGGGGGAAGTTGGCCGACACACTCTGGCCGCCGATCCAGGCGCCGCCGGATTCATCGGGGGCAACGGCGAACCCCCAGTCATTCACGGAGCCGCCCAGGTACGTCGCGTACGCGGGACGCCCCGCCGGCGCATCAGCCATGGGGATGGCGGCGAAGAAGGCGTCCGGGCGATTGCCGGACGTGATCTGCCACGCGTCCTGGGTCGCCGGAAAATCGGTGGAGTCGGTCGATCCCACCACGTAGACGACGTCGTTCGCGTCGACCGCAACCCCGTAGGCGCTCTCCTCCGAGCTGCCGTCCAGCAGTCTCGTCGCCAGAATGGCGCTGCCGTCGAGTGCAACCTTCGTCACGAACACGGCCGAGCCGCAGCTGCTCGCGCAATCGCGCGGCGCGCCGGGAAAGTCGGCAGCGACGGTATAGCCAGTGACGTAGACCGCGGTCGATGAGACGGCCACTCCGTACGCGATGTCCGTGCTCGTGCCGCCGATGAACGTCGAGTACTCCAGACCGGCGGCGCCGAATCTGGCCAGGAACGCGTTGGGCGGACTCGAGACGGAGTCAAGCGCATTCCTGAGTGGGAAGTCAGCCCCGCTCGCCCACCCAGTCACATAGGCCCGGCCGGCCGCGTCGACGGCGACCGCTGTCGCATCATCCATCCCGGAGCCGCCAAGGTACGTCGAGTCCTCGAGCCGTGATCCGTCGGCGCTGAGCCGCGCGTAGGATCCGTCCTGCGCGGGAGCCCCGTTCAGCGTCGTGTCGGGCGCGCCGGCCGTCACCGGAAAGTCCATGCTGCCGGTCTTTCCGACGACGTGGGCCCGTCCGCTCGCGTCCACCGCGATCCCCTCCGCGTAGTCGTACCCGCTCCCGCCCAAGTACGTGGAGTACACGATCGAACGGCCGCCCGGGGCGAGCTTCATGACGAAGCCGTCGCTGTTCCGGCATTCGCCATCGGCGCCGCAGGCCCTGTCGTAGGCGCCCTCGGTGGTGGGAAATGCCGGGGATGACGTGGCGCCGGCCACATAGATGTTGCCGGCGCCATCCAGCGCGATCGCGTAAGCGACCTCGCCGCCGGTTCCAAGATACGTCAGGTACAACAACGATCCGTCTGGAGCGATCCGTTCCAGAAACGCGCCGCCCGGCGCCGCCGGCACGAGCGCGTCGGGGCTGGTCGGCATGCCCGCCGGAGCGGAGCCGACGCCCCAGACGTAGCCTTCGCTGTCGATCGCGATCGCGGCCACGCTGTTCGCGTCGATCCGCTCGGACAAAACAGCGAGATCCCGGACGACGTGGGTGGCTGTGCGTGAAACGTGGCGCTCGAGGACAGAAGCAGGGTGATGACAGCGGACGCGGACCAGAACACGCGGCGCATGGCGACTCCGTGAATTGCATCCTTGCGGGATGCAGGGCGATCGTGTTGCGGAATGCAACTCAGCAGGCGAAATTCGCCGCCAGCCAAGGGCAACAGCAAAGTCGAGGCCCTTCTCCACGTGCTGTACAGGCCTTCGGGCCCGCGTCGATGCGCTACTTCTTCAGATAGCTCTGGTGCACGACCACGACCCCGCCCTTCGCGCTCGCCGGCTGATTGCGGTGGCCGTACCTGGTACATGACCGCCCCGTCGGTTTCGCGCGTCGAGCGCTGCATCGATTCGCCGACGGTTTCGGTGGCCGCGGCGGCGGCGGCGGAGTTCGACAGAAAGGCCGTCACCTGCTGCTTGCCTGGCGCCAGCACCGGCTGCGTGGCGTCCCGCGCGAGCAGCGCCTCGAGCGCGAAGGAGTCGAGGAGCTTCCCGGACAGCCGCTGAAAGAGCGCAGCCGAGCGGTACACGTCGGCGGACGTCACCTTGCCGTTGATCGCGACCGCCAGCCCGATCGCGTTCTCGTGCTTCTCGAGGTGTGGGAGCAGCGCCGCCACGTAGGCGTCGCGGCTGCCGCTGAGGGTCTTGTTCCGGGCAATCGCGTTGTAGGTGCCGGTCGACGAGAGAGGGGCATCGGCGGCGACTGAGTCACCCGCGGCCCTGGCCACTTTGACGGCGCGTCCCTCTGCCTTCGAGACCTCTTCCCACACGCGCGACTGGTTCTTCTCGCTCTGAATGGCCCGCTTGAGCGAGGCGCCGGCAACGATCCCGGGGCTGTTCGTGAACGCCAGACCGTCCGGACTCGCACTCCATCGGCCGCGCTCGACGCAGAACGCTTCAATCGGCTGCGGCCCCGAATTCGGCGCCAGCAGGAGATCCGTCGTGATCGTGCGGTCCTGCTTGCCCCCTTTGACGATGTCCCCGGCCTGGAGGAACAGCCATTTGTCCGACGTGTTCTCGATCTCGAGCGTGTTGACTTCGGCCTGATCCTGACCCGCTCGTGCGCCCTTTTCACGCACCGCGACGCTGCGCGCAGTGAGCCCTTCATCGAGCGTGATGTAGGCCCGGGCGTCGGTGGTCGATCCGCGTACGACGTAGACCGACAGGTTCTCGTGCGTGAAGGGGCCTTCGAGGGTGAAGTTTGCGGCCAGCGGCGCGAGCGGCGTCGCGGATTGACCGGATTGATCGGACGCCTGCAGCGCGGCCGGGAATCGAGGGGCGCCCCGCACGGCACCCAGGACAACGAACGCGCAGACGGCAGCGATCGCGGACCAACCGACACGACCAACATGCGAGCGGACCTTCATGACCTCTCTCCTTCCGGGCGAGACGCACGGAGACTCTGTGGTCAGCCTCAGGCTGTCCAGATTTCGGCCGAATGCTCCCGCCTGTCGATCTGTAGAACGCCGCGGCGCGAGAAGCTTGCAGGACGCCCGCGGCGCACGGCTCCGCGAGCCGTTCTGCGGCAGGTGAACCGCCCGCAGGACAACGGCGCTGTCAGTTATAGACACCAGCGAAGGAGAAATAGTCTGGGACGGTTGGATCCGATCGGCGGCCGCTCGCATCGACTCCTGATCGCGGTGCCCGGATCCAGGCGTGACACGGGTCCGGCTGAAGCCGGAGGCCACCAGCGGTCTGGAAACCGGCTCTGATCAGTCGCTTCAGTCGCCCCGGAGCGTGATCGCCGGTTCGACCCGCGTGGCCCGGGCCGCCGGAATCCACGTCGCGACCAGCGAGGTCGCCAGCAGGATGCCGGCGATTTGGAGGTACGCGATCGGGTCGAACGGGCTCATGCCGTAGAGCGAACGTCGCAGCAATGGCGTCACGATGAGCGATAGCGCCATGCCGGCGGCAAGACCGGCCAGCACGGGCCGGGCCGCGCGCTGCACGATCAGGCGAACGACCTGCGAGTCGCGCGCGCCGAGCGCCATGCGGACGCCGATCTCGCGCCGCCGCTCTTCCACCATCGAGGCAAAGACCCCGAACGCGCCGAGCATGGCCAGCATCAGGGCCAGCATGCCGAGGACCCAGGCGATGCGGCTGCCGATGATCAGGCTCGTCAACGACTCGCGCACGTCCTCGACGAGGGGACGAGCGGCCGCCAACGCGCCGGGAACAGCGGCCTGCGCGAGCGTCGCGATCCGTGCCGAGACCGCGGGCGAGAGATCGCGGACGAGCACGACGCCCGCCCTGCCCACCGGCTGGTAAATCACGGGCTCCAGTTCCGTCAGCGTCGTCGTCGGCACATCGGCCACGACGCCGACGATGTCGTGGGACTCTGCCGGTTTGTCCGTGGCACCGCTGAGGAGACGTTTGCCGATCGGATGGCCGTCCGGCCACAGCAGGCGCGCGGCCGACTGGTTGACCACGAGCTCGCGCACGTCGCCGCGATCGTCGAACGGCCGGCCGGTCAGGAAGGGAATGCCGAGGACCCCGAAATAATTCGCGGAGACCGGCCGCAGCAGCAGCCGGCGATTCTGCGCGGTGCTGTTCGGATGGCGGACGCCAATCTCCATTCTGGCGCCGGTGATCGGCCGGAAGAAGCTGAAGGCCATCTGCGGCAGGCCGGCCGTCGTCAGCGCTTCGCGGATTCTCGGCAACGCATCGGCGGGTGCGTTGCGAGGCAGCTCGAGCGACACCTCCTGGATCTCGGTGATGGGGAATCCCGGATCGAGCGACATCGCATGCGAGATCGCCCGGGTGAGAAGACCGGCGCCCACCAGGAGCACCGTCGAGAGCGCGATCTGCATGGCCAGGAGCGAGAAGCGAAGGGCGTGGCTCGGCGGGCCGCCGAGCGCCTTGTCCTTGCCGCTGCCAATCGCGGCCGCGCGGGTGGCGCGCAGCACCGGACCCAGACTGGCGAAGGCGCAGGCCACAATCGACATCAGCAGCGTGAAGCCGAACACGAAGGCATCCGGCCCGAGATGCTCATGATTCGCGATCTCACTTCCACTGAGGCGGACCAGCAGCGGCGGCACCGTGGCGGCCAGGTATACCGCGGCCGAGCCGGCAATGAGCGAGAGCACCAGTGCTTCCGTGATCAGTTGTCGAGCCACGCGCGACCGGCTGGCGCCGAGCGACAGCCTGATGGCGATTTCGTCCCGCCGCGCGACGGTCTTCGCCAGGACAAGATTGCCCGCATTCGCGCACGCGAGCAGCATCACGAGAAAGAGGGCGAACAGCACGAGCGACTGCGTCGGCAGCCCCAGGCGGACGTTCTCGTAATTCGTCGAGAGCGGCCGCGTATCCGCCACCGTGAGACCGGGTGCTTCCATCGCCAGAGGGGTTCGGAACTGACGGCTGAGCACGTCGAGCTCGGCCCTGGCTTGTTCAGCGGTCACTCCCTGCCGCAGCCGGCCGAATACATGGCCGACGCTGTGCCGCGGGTTGTCGAGCGCTCGCAGCCAGCCCGCCGAGAATTTCCTGTCGTAGGCGATCCCCGCGGTTGGCAGCGGCATCCACAGATCGACCCGGAGGCCGCCCGCGATCCGGACGCCTGCGAATCCGCGTTCGGTCACGCCGACCACGGTCGCCAGCTCGTTGCCGACCCGAATCGGGCTGCCGATCAGTCCCGGATCGCTCGCGAAGTATTCACGCCAGAGGCGCTCGCTGATGACGACGACCTCTTTCGGTACGCGGTAGTCTTCCTCCTCCTGGAGAAAGCCGCGTCCAATCGTCATCCGGATGCGAAGCGCGTCGAAGTAGTTCGCCGTGACGTATTGCGACTGCAGCGTCGCGAACATCGTGCCGTCGCTGCGCCCGACCGGGCTGCCGCCGGGGACATGGGACGCCAGGTGGGAGAACGAGCGCGCGTGCTCGCGGAGATAACGGTATTCGAGGTTTGAGAGCGTGCCATGCGGATCGCCAATCGCCGGGAGAGGCTTGATCAGCACGACCGACGACGGATCGGGCACCGGCCACGGCCGGAGCACCTGTGCATTGAACACGGTGAAGAGCGCCGTCACGAGACCGATGCCGAGTGTCAGGATGAGGACGACGCTCGCGCTGAAGACCGGTTGACGGCGGATCGTTCGCAGAACATATCGGACATCCTGGCCGAGGCTGACGAGCCACGGGATCAGCCAGACCGAGCGGCTGTCCTCGACGCAGCACACCGGGTTGCCGAATTCACGCAGGGCCGTGCGCCGCGCCTCGGCGGTGGACATGCCGCCGTCGACGAGATCGTCGACCCGCTCGGCGATGTGGCCCCGGATCTCCCGTTCGAGCTCGCGATCGGCGCGGGCGCGGCGGACGATCTGTCCCCACCAGGTCATGACTGCGCCGGCCTCATCACCTTGAGCACGCCGGCGAGCAGGCGCTCGAACGCGTTGACCTTGCGCTCGAGCTGCTTGCGTCCGCGCGGGGTCAGGCGGTAGAGGCGCACCTGGCGATTACGGTCCGAGACCGCCCAGGCCGCCGTGAGCCATCCGGCCTTGAGCATCCGCTGCAGCGCGGGGTAGAGGGACCCTTCGTCCACGCGGACGAGATCGTCGGACGCGCGCTTGATCGTCTGCGCCAGCGCGTAGCCGTGCAGCGGGCCCAGCCTGAGGGTCTGCAGGATCATCATCTCGAGCGCGCCGGGGAAGAGGTCCTGTCGATCCGCTTGTTCCGGTTGTGGCATGCGTCTATACCTATAGCAACTATGCCTACAGTAGATCGGCCTCGTGGCGATGTCAACCGGGAGGGGCCGCTCGCTTCGCTCGCGGTAGGGGCCGCGCCTCTGACGCGAGCGGCACGGGGACTTGACAGGCTCGAGCTCGCGGGAGGGCGCTTCTGCGCTCGTCGGTAAGGGCCGTCATCCTCCCGGCTCGTTCCATGTAAGATGGCGCCCGAGGAGCTAACCTATGCGGACATTTTCTCGTCGTGTTCGCGCTCGTGGCCGGGGTTCTCGCGGCGGCCGCGGCACCCCGCCGCTTCGACACCGTCGTCAATCTGGAAACCACGTCGGAGGATTCGGCGAACGTGAGCATGGGCGATCTGGACGGCGATAGCGATCTCGACCTGGTGCTCGCCAAGGGGCGGCACACGCCGCTGCTCGATCGCGTGCTCCTCAACGACGGAAAGGGCGGTTTCGTCGCGTCGGATCCTCGGCCCGACAGCCGACCGGACCTACACGGCGGCGCTCGCCGACGTCGATGGCGACGGGGATCTGGACGTGCTGACGAGCAACGACACGCCTGACAGGAAACTGGTCTACCTGAACAACGGCAAGGGACGCTTCACGGTCGTCGGCACGTGGGGTGTTGCCGAATGGTCCACGAGAAACGCCGCGGTCGCCGACCTGAACGGAGATGGGAAGGTTGACGTCATCGCCGCCAACCGGCCCGGCCCGAGTTTCGTGTGCCTCAACCAGGGAGCGGGACGTTTCGCGACCGAGTGCATCGCCATCCCGGCGAAATCGGCCACGAGCATCGTGCCGGCCGACTTCGACAAGGACGGGTTCATCGATCTGGCCGTGCCGAGCCGCGACGGCGGGCAGAGTCACATCTACTTCAACGACGGGAAGGCTGGTTTCTCGAGGACCGCGCCCTTCGGCCCACCGGATGCCGCCGCACGCGTGGGCGCCGCAGCGGATTTCAACGCTGACGGCTCGCTCGATCTCGTCGTGGGCGACGAGGCGGCCGCATCGATGGTCGTGTATCAGAACGACGGCAAGGGACGTCTTACGGCAGGGTTTCGCGTCGTGGACAAGGCGAGGACCCCGTACGCCATCGCGGCGGGCGATCTCAACGGCGACGGCAGCTCCGGACATCGTGCTCGGATACACGTCAGGCCCGCACTCCGTGTTCTTCTGACGACGATGGGACCGGCCGACAGTTTACCGAGGTCAAGTTCGGCGATGCCAAGGGGGCCGCGTACGGCTTTGCGCTCGGCGATCATCAACGGGGACAAGTTCCCGGACATCGCGCTGGCACGCTCCGGCGCGCCGAACGTGCTCTACCTGAGCGGGAAGTGACCTGTCGCAGGCCGCGAAATCGGCCGCGGATCCTCCCGGCGAACGCAGTGAGCCGGCCTTACCGCGAGCGAAGCGAGCGGCCCTACGCACGAGTGAGGCGCATCCCTACTAGGCGCGTCAGCGCTGCGGCATCTACGCGAGCGCAGCGAGCGCCCTTCGCACGAGCGCAGCGAGTGCGCCCCTACCGCGGGCGCGAAGCTCAGCCAGCGGCCCTAGCACAGCGGCGTGTGCCATGAGCGCGGCCTACCTGATAATTGTGAAATTGGTCGGGGCGTGCGGGATGTTCAGAGGACGCGGGCCGTACGTCGGCACGGTCTCGCCGAGCTCGTGGGCGCCCAGGTCCGGCGCGGCGCCGACGAACCCGTCGTTGATGTTCGGGAGGATCGCGCCGGCGTCCACGACGTTGCAGCCGGCTTTCAATGTCAGGTGCTGCGGCGGAATCGGCACGGGCGCGGGGCCGAGCACGTTGAACGTCGCGAAACACGCCGCCCGGCTGAACTGTCGTCCGTTCGTCTCCAACCCTGACGCGGCCCGGAAAGCGGCCAGGCTCGAGTAGCTCACGCCGCCGTAGCGGAACGGCGCCGTGCTCGCCCCCCAGTCGAAGCCGTCGTTGTCGAAATCGCTCCGCCAGTCCTTCACGGCCGACCCGAAATCCCAGATCTGCCCGCCGGAGACCGACACCCACAGGTTGTTCTTGACGATCGATCGCAACAGGTGTGCGCCGCTGCAGCAGATCATCGAGCCCCACATGACGATCGTGTTGTGGGCGATGACCGATCGATCGGTCGTCCGGAACTTGAACGGCGCTTCCATGAAGCCGACGAGCTGGTTGCGGATGATGTACCACGGCGAGTTGTTCTGAGGCTGATAGCTGATGCCGTTGTGGGCGGCGTTGTGGATCCGGTTTCCCCACACGCGGATGTTCGTCCCGCCCGGATCGCCTTCGAACCCGTCGTCGGACACGTCGAAGATGTCGTTGCCGAACGCGTCGATGTTGTAGGTGCCGTTCGAGATCCCATCCGCCACGTTCGAGATGCGGTTGTGGGCGACGACGTGACCGAAGCTTTCGACGGAGTAGCCGTTCAGCTCGATGCCTTCTCCGTCGAGGCTTTCCGTCAGGTACGGCGTGTCACCGACGATCGTGTTGTCCGCGATGTACCAGTTGCTCCCGCCTCGCTGCAGGTAGATCGAATAGTGATTGTTGAAGAACGAGCACCGGCTGATGACGACCTCGGTCGGCGCGTTTTTCGACATCAGGGCGTAGGGCTGGTCCCTGATAGTCAGACCCTCCAGCCACACGTAGCTGGCCGACACGTCGATGCCGGCAAACAGCGCTTCGCCGTCCCCGGCGCCCTTCCACACGACGCGCGCGCTGGACGTGCCCGGTTTGGTGAAGGTGATACGTCCGCCGTAGCTCCCGGCGTGGACGAGGAAGATGTCTCCCGGCTGCGCCACCGCTTCGGCGGCGGTGATGCCTCTGAACGGATTCGTGGAGGATCCGTCCCCACCACCGGAACCAGGAACGACGTGAAAGGTCCTTCCCGCGACCGGCATCGCCGGCACACGCCGTGTCGTGACGGCGGCAGTCTGCACGGCGGCGCCGCCGTCCGGATCGGCGAGCGTCAGTCTGACGTCGTACGCGGTGTTCGGGTTGAGGAAGAGAATGCTGCCCGCGAGCATGTTGGAGCCGTTGTAATCGACCCGCACGAGCGGCAACGCCGGGCGCCAGGCGGCGGTCCCGGCGGTTCGAAACTCCACGGAAGCCGTGGCGTCGTGATCCGCGTCGCCGGTCACGGTCCACTCGACGCCGATCGACGAAATCGTGGAGTAGGTTCGAATGGCGCCTGGTGTCGCGCCGTTCGATTGCGCGGTCAGCGTCGCGGGACGGATGCCGCTGCCGAGCACCAGGAGCCCAGCCACGGCCGCGGCCACGCCACGGGACCGAGCAGTACAGCGCGCGGCGCACCAATTCATGGAAACCATAAGGCTCTCGAGGAGTTGTGGTGGAGATCCGCCAACTTACGGTGCAACGGAAGTGCCACGGGCGAAGGCCATTGGCCGGGCGGCGAGGGCGCAAATCTCCCCGAAAGAGACGTGAGGCGAGCTTTCCACTTACACAATCGAGCCGTCAGCGGCGAATCTGTAAGGCGCGGGCAGGTATCTTTTTCACTCTATGAAAATGATTCACGATCGTCAGTGCGACGAATGGATCAGGTCGTCGCGGATGAGGTGCACGACCAACGAACCGTGCTTCACTTGCGTGCCGGGTCGACGGGTCCAAAGCTGGCCGCCTGCTTGGCATCGCCCTGCCCCAAATAGCGCGCGAGCACCGGATACGGGTAAATCGGGCGCGTCCGTTCGGTGACGCCGTTCACCTTGCGGCTTGCGATCATCACGTCGGGCGCCTGCCCCTTCTCAACCCAGTTTTCCAGCAGCGTGAGCGCATCGAAGTCGGTGAGCCCGGACCGCCGGCGCAGTGATGCACGCCCGGCACGAGAAACAGGCGGAAGAAGTCCTGCGTCTGCGCGCGGCCGCCCATCAGCTTTTCCACGCCCTGGTAGTAGCCCACCGAAGACGTGGCCAGGATGGCGGCATCGGAGAGGCCATGCCACATCAGCATCTTGCCGCCGCGGGCCTTGAAGGCGCGCAGATCGTACGAGGACGCGTCGTAGAGCTTCTTCGCTCGCGCCAGCGACGCGGGATCGCGATTGAGGTCGAACTTCAGCGGATCGACGTGGCTGCGGACCGTCGGGTCGGCCATGTACTTCAGGAACTGCTCGTCAGCGCGTAGTTGGCGAACGCCCGCGGGGCGGCGGGGTTGCCGCCGCGGCCGTAGTGCCATCCCGCCCATTCCGTCGCCGTGCCGGCAATGTCGGGATAGCCGTAGATGACTTCTCCTTTCGCGTTGACGGCGGGGCCCATGATTTTCTTGATGGCGGCGACCTGGCGCGGAGTCAGACATCCGGAGTCGGTCTTGTTCGAAGAACAGGCGACCATCTCCGGCCGCCAGTCGCACGACGCCGGATCGGTCACGAGCCCTTCGTCCACGCCGGCCTGCGCGCCGCATCGCGCCAGGACCGACTTCTGAACGGCCTCCGCGACCGCGTTGTTCAGCACCGAACCCTGGTGTTCGTCGCTGACCGCCTGCGCGTTCCACGCGCCGGCCATGATCCGGCCGGTCAGATCGTAGACCGGGGCGATCGGCAGCAGCCCGTCGAAGTCCTCGGGGAATCGCTGCGCCTCCATCAGGACCGCGTGCCCGCCCTTCGAGCACCCTGTCATGTACGACCGCGCGATCGGCTGGCCGTAGAACTTCGTGGTGATCGCCTTGCCCGCCACGGTGATGACGTGATTGTGCCGCCACGCGAAATCTTCCTGGAGGCCGGGGTTGTTCGCGGCCCAGACACCGTCGAACGCGGGATGCCCGTCATGTCCGCCGTTGCCGGTGATCGACGCATACCCTCGGGCCAGCGTCTGGTTGCACGCGTTCCCGTTGACCGCGCCGCAGAACCCGGCGCACGGCGTGAGATGAAATCGCTGGTTCCACTGCGCTGGCAGCGGCAGGCGCAATTCGAACTTGTTCTGCGGCGCGACATAGCCCATGACCTGGCAGTACCTGCTTGATCGGGCTCGCGGCGAGAACGCCGGGCGGCGCCTGCGGATCCGCCGGAGGCACGTCGACGAGGCGCGCCTGCATGATGCGCGTCGGTGCGTCCGGCAACCCCTCGAAATCCGCGCTGGCCAGCGCCGCGCAACGCTGCGCATCGGCGCTGGGCGGGGGCGCCGCCGCCTGGCCGGACTGCGGGGGCCCCGCGGTCTTCCCCACCGAGAGGAGCAGCGGAAAACCGAGTGCCAGGACAGCGGCGAGGCGGACAGTCCGGGTGGGCGTCGAGTGTGGCAGGTGCATGATGACTGCAGATTCTAGCGCCAGTTCACATCAATCCGCGCCCAGCCGGCAACCTTTCCCCCGGCATTCCCGTCAAAGGTTCTGCGTGGTGATGTATCACGTTGTTATATATTGGACGGCCATGAGCGAACGACCGGCATTCGAAGAGGCGAAACGGGGCAGCGCGGAGCTGCTGATCCTGGCCCTGGTGGAGGACGCGGACCTGCACGGCTACGAGATCGCCCGGCAGATCGAGCTGCGCTCGGACGGCACGCTGAAGTTCACGCTGGCCGCGCTCTACGCCACGCTGTATCGCATGGAGGCCCGGCGCTGGATCAGCGGGCGCTGGGTCGAGAAGGCCGGCCAGCGCCGGCGGCGCCACTACCGGATCACCGACGCCGGAACGAAAGTGCTCGCCAGCCAGCGCGAGGACTGGGCGCGGTTCGTCGCCGCCCTCGGCCAGGTCGCCGGCGTCAGGTTCGCGTGAGACCAGACCACGTGAGACCAGACACGTGCACCACGACCATCGAACGACCGAAGCGACTGGAGCGCGATCGTGTCGCGGCACGCGCGCACGGCGGGGATCGATCTGTCGCCATCCACGATCGACGAACTGGCGGCGCACCTCGAAGACTTGTACCTCGCAGCTGTCCAGCGCGGCGCCGACCAACGAAGCGCGCGCCGTGAGGCGCTCGAGGCCCTGGAAGCTTCCGGCCTGCTGCCTCTCCGGCGCGAACCTCGTCGAGATCCGCGGGCGTTGCACGGGCGCCTCGCCGACGACATCGCCGTCACATCCCGGTCCAGGAGTCTCGGAATGATTTATTCCCTTCGCATGGCGCTGCGGCAGTTCCGTCTGCACCCGGCCTTTGCCTTCGTCACGATTCTCGTGCTTGGCCTCGGCACGGGCGCCGCCACGGTCGTCTACACCATCGTCGACTCGGTCGTGCTGCGGCCGCTGCCGTATCGCGCCCCGGATCGGCTGGTGAAGTTCTGGGACACGAACACCGAAAAGGGCCTGCGCCACGATCCGTTTTCGCCGGTGACCTTCATGGACTACAAGGCGCTGCCGGCGTTCGCCGACGCGGCGGCGTGGTGGCGCCCCGACGTCAACCTGGTGGACCCCGGCCTCGATCCGGTTCGTGTCAAGACGATCGAGGCGAGCGGGAATCTGTTCTCCGTGCTTGGCGTGGGGACACAGGCCGGACCGGGTTTTCCGGTTGGCGGTCCGTTCTTTTCGAACGAGCTCGTCGCCGTCATCAGCGACCGTCTCTGGCGCACGCGATACAACGCCGACCCGGCGGTCGTCGGCAAGCTGCTGAACCTGAACGGAACGCCCTACCGGGTGGTCGGCGTGATGCCCAAGGGATTCCGGTTCCCGGACGACGTCGATGTCTGGCAACGTCTGCGATGGGACCTGGCTCAACACAGCCGGAGCGCGCACTTCATGGAAGGAGTGGCCAGGCTTGCCGACGGCGTGTCGCTCGAGCAGGCACGCGTAGCGGCCGCGCACTCTCGCCGCGCGCCTCGGCACTGAGTTCGCCAGCAGCAACAAGGGCTGGTCATTCGGAATCGTGCCCTTGCTCGACGACCAGCTGGGTTATTACCGGCCGGCGCTGTACGTGCTGTTCGGCGCGGTGGGCCTGCTCTTCGTCATCGGCTGCCTCAACGTGGCGTCGCTGTTGCTCACCGGCGCGCTGTCCCGCGAGCGTGAGATCGCGATCCGGACGGCGCTCGGCGCCACGCCGCGCCAGATCGTGACGCAGCTGCTGGCGGAGAGTTTCGTCCTGTCGGTCTTCGGCGCGGCCGCGGGCCTGCTGGTCGCGCTCGTCTCACTGCCCGTCATCGTCGCCGTCACGCCCGTCGAAGTGCCGCGCCTTGCGGAAGCCGCGATCAGCGGACGCGTGCTGTCGCTGGCCCTCGCGCTGGTCGCCGTCATGACCATGGGATTCGGACTGGTGCCAGGCCTGGTGCTCCTGCGGAGACATGTCGGCACCGACTTGCGGTCGGCCGAGCGCGGCAGCTCGCGGGGCACCCGGCGCCTCTATCAGGGCCTGGTCGTGGCGGAGGTGGCGCTCGCCTGCGCGCTGCTCGTCAGCTCCGCGCTGCTGGTCCGGACCGTCGGACAGATGACCCGGGTGCCGATGGGCGTGAGCGGCGACGGCGTGGTGCTGGCCAGTGTTCAGTTGTCCGCGACGTCGGGCGCGTTGGAGGCATGGCAGACCTTGGGCACTTCCCATGCGGCGATCCTCGATCGTCTGCGCGAGCAGCCGGGTATCGCGTCGGCCGGCAGCGCAAACTTCCTGCCGATGGAACACGGCTGGCGCGGCCCGCTCGTGCGGGGCGACCAGCCGCCGGTGCGCAGCGAAGAAGCGCCGCAGGCGCAGCATCACTCGGTCAGCGAAGGCTACCTGGAAACGATGGGCGCCACTCTGCTCGACGGCCGGCTCTTCACGGCGCGGGACACGGCGGCGACCGAGCCCGTGGCGGTGCTCAACGAGACGGCCGCGAAGCGCTATTTCAACGGTGAGTCGCCGGTGGGACGCGAGATGTTGTCCTCGGCCAGTCAGATAGGCCCGCTTGGCAGAAACCTGACCTGGCAGGTAGTGGGCACCCGCCGGATTCAGCCGCGCATTCGCATCATCGGCGTCGTGGCCGACATCCAGAACGTGGCGCTGGGCATGCCGGTCGAGCCCGCGGTCTATTTTCCGACGCGGCAGTTTCCATTTGGCGCCGTGACGATCGCGATTTCCGCGCGTGATGCCGACACGGCGCTGACGGCGATGCGGACGGCGTTGCGTTCCGTCTCGCCGAATACCCCGCTCGGGACTGTGGAGACCTGGCGCGATCACTTCAACACGCGCACCGCCGAGCCCAGGTTGCTGATGACGACACTCAGTGCGTTCGGCGTGCTGGCGGCGTTCCTGGCGGCGCTTGGTGTCTACGGCCTCTTCTCGTGGTCGGTCGCCTTGCGCCGGCGCGAGCTGGCGATTCGGCTCACGCTGGGCGCGCGGCCGATCTCGGTGGGGGCGACCGTCGTGCGCCACAGCCTCGTGCTCGTCGCGCTCGGCCTGGCCGGCGGATGGGTGCTCGTCCAGTCTGCGCGGGGCGCGCTGGCCACGGTGCTCTTCGGCGTCACCGCAAGCGACGCCCCTTCCACCGTGATGGCGGCGTCGCTGCTCTTCGCCGCGGCGCTCGTCGCCAGCCTGCCGCCCGCGTGGCGCGCGATGCGCGTGGATCCG